>NZ_JABJQZ010000001.1 GCF_013155335.1 Nocardioides sp. zg-1230
GACCCCGCGCCCCATCGCGAGGGACTGCCCGGCGAGGACGTGGAGGCACTTGACCCGGTCGGGCATCCCACCGGCGGAGATGCCGTCGATCTCGGGGACGTCGAGCCCGGCCCGGTCCCCCACCTCGGCGCGGAC
The DNA here is from genome assembly GCF_013155335.1 of Nocardioides sp. zg-1230. Lineage (GTDB taxonomy): Bacteria > Actinomycetota > Actinomycetes > Propionibacteriales > Nocardioidaceae > Nocardioides. The sequence continues at coordinate 136 of NZ_JABJQZ010000001.1, forward strand.
CTCGAGGTAGCGCTCGTGCGCGCTGCGGTAGGCAGCAGCGAGCTCCTCGTCGGTGCCGAGGCGGTCCTGCATCTCCTTCATCAGCCCGGAGCCCTCGAGCGTGCCGATGCGCGAGGCCGCGCGGGGGCAGGTCAGGTAGAAGGTCGTCGGGAAGGGCGTGCCGTTGGGCAGCCGCGGCTCGGTCGTCACCACGTCGGGGTTGCCGCAGGGGCACCGGTGCCCGACGGAGTCGATGCCGCGGGGCCGGCGCCCGAGCTGGGCGTGGATGGCGGCCTCGTCGACCGGGTCGATCGTGTGATCACCGGTGTGATCGTCCTTGCGGTTGCTCACTGCTGCGTTCCGTCGATCATCTCGGCAGGTTCCTCGTCGGGCGGGGGTGGGTTGCCGGCCAGCTCCATCGACTCCCAGGCCGACGTCCACCAGGCCTTGGGCACCGTCTTGATCACGTCGTCCGGGTCGTTGAGCGACGCCTGGGCCTCGAGGGGCTTGCCGTCGGCCCCGATGACCTCGAACCCGGCCTCGCCCGGCATCAGGTAGCCGAACCGCGCGCGGGCCTGGGCCTTGACGTAGGCCGGGTCGTCCCAGCGAGCCTTCTCCCGCTCGAGGTCGTTGATGCTGGCCTCGCGCTCGGCGATCTGCGCCTTGAGGTCACCGATGTGGGAGCGCTGCTGGAGGTAGGCCCGCAGCGACGACGCGTAGGACACGGTCAGCACCGCGAGCACGAGCACCAGCACCGCGGCGCGCCCCGTGAACCGCGGTCGACGCGCGGTGCCGCGCGGGGCGGCAGGTCGCACCGACCCGGCGACCGGCTCCACGGTGCGCGCGGACGTCGTACGCGTCCCGGCCGCCCGCGGTCGTGAGCCGCGGGCGCCGGGGTGCGTGCTGGAGCCCTGCCTCGGACCGCGCGACCCACCGGGCCCGCCCCGAGGCGTACGGCGCTGGGAAGGCATGCAGGCCAGTCTGCCTGCTTCAGCCGCCGAATCGCGGGAAGGCACCCCGCCCGGCGTAGCGAGCCGCGTCACCCAGCTCGTCCTCGATGCGGAGCAGCTGGTTGTACTTCGCGACGCGGTCCGAACGGGCCGGCGCACCGGTCTTGATCTGGCCGCAGTTGGTGGCAACGGCCAGGTCGGCGATCGTGGTGTCCTCGGTCTCGCCGGAGCGGTGGCTCATCATGTTGCGGAAGCCGGCGCGGTGGGCCAGCTCGACCGCGTCGAGGGTCTCGGTGAGCGACCCGATCTGGTTGACCTTGACCAGCATCGCGTTGGCCTGGCCGCCGTCGATGCCGCGCTGCAGCCGTTCGACGTTGGTGACGAACAGGTCGTCGCCGACGATCTGGGTCATGCCACCGAGGTTCTCCGTGATGGCCCTCCAGCCGTCCCAGTCCTCCTCGTCGAGCGGGTCCTCGAGAGAGACGATCGGGTAGCTGGCGACGAGGTCGGCGTAGTAGGTGACCATCTCGTCGCTGCCCTGCTTCTTCCCCTCGAAGGTGTAGGACTTCTTGTCGAAGAACTCGCTCGCGGCGACGTCCATCGCGAGCGCGATGTCCTTGCCGAGGGCGAAGCCGGCGGACTTGACCGCCTCGGCGATCAGGTCCAGCGCGGCGCGGTTGCTCTCGAGGTTCGGGGCGAAGCCGCCCTCGTCGCCGAGCCCGGTCGACAGGCCCTTCTTCTTCAGCACCGCCTTGAGGGCGTGGTAGACCTCGGCGCCCTGCTGGAGTGCCTCGCGGAAGGTCGCCGCGCCGATCGGGGCGATCATGAACTCCTGCACGTCGACGTTGGAGTCGGCGTGGGAGCCGCCGTTGAGGATGTTCATCATCGGCACGGGCAGCAGGTGGGCGTTGGGCCCGCCGACGTAGCGGAACAGCGGCAGGCCGGCCGACTCCGCGGCGGCCTTGGCGGTGGCCAGCGAGACGCCGAGGATCGCGTTGGCGCCGAGCTTGGCCTTGTTGGCGGTGCCGTCGAGGTCGAGCATCGTCTGGTCGATGAGGCGCTGGTCGTCCGCGTCGAGCCCGACGACGGCGCCGGCGATCGAGTCGATGACGCCGTCGACGGCCTTCTGCACGCCCTTGCCGAGGTAGCGCTTGCCGCCGTCGCGGAGCTCCACCGCCTCGAACGCACCGGTCGAGGCGCCGCTGGGCACGGCCGCTCGACCGAACGCTCCGTCCTCGAGCAACACCTCCACCTCGACGGTGGGGTTGCCGCGCGAATCGAGGATTTCGCGGGCACCGACTGCAGCGATGATCGACATGGCAGAGCTCCTGATGGGGGACGTCCTGGGTCGGCAGCCAGCCTAGCCACGTCGTACGCCGACGTCGCCGGGGTGTCCGTCCGCACCGCTAGCGTGCGGCGCGTGCCCACCCCCGCCGACCACCTGCGCGCCCTCGTCGACCGCGCCGTGCGGGCCGAGGAGGACGACGAGACCGGCGAGCGGCTGCGCCGGGCGATGGCCGGCGAGTCGCCGGCGCGGTTCACCGGCCGCCTCGTGCTCGAGCGGGCGGCGCACCAGGTGGCGACGACCGACCACACCCTCCGCGACATCGCGACCGAGTCCGGCTTCGACGGCTACGACGTCTTCGCGCGCGCCTTCCGGCGCGAGCTCGGCGCCCTGCCGTCGCAGTGGCGCGCCGACCCGACGTCGCACCTCATCGACGCACCGGGTGACGCCCACGTTCACCCACCGGACGGCGTCCGGCTGCCCGCGCGGTGGAGGATCGACTCCGTGGACCTGGTCGTCGAGATGGCTCAGCGCCACGTGCGCGTGGTGGCGGGCCTCGTCGAGGCCGCCCGTCAGGTGCCCCGCCCCGAACTCGACCGGCCGGCCGAGGACGGCACCCTGCGCTCCGCCCTCACGTCGGCGGTCGGGGAGCTGGCAGCCCTGATCGCGCTGGTCCGCGAGACCGAGGTCCACGCGCCTGCCGACGACGAGTCCCTCACGGAGCTGAGCGACCGGCTGGCCCGGGTGGGCCCCGACTTCGTCGACTCCGTCGCCCTGCTGGGCGCGACCGGGCGCTTCGACGAGGCGTTCGTCGACGCGTTCCGACCCGCCCCGACCGCGACGTCGTACGGCACGAGGGTCACCCGGACGCTCACCGACGCCGACGGCACGCTCCTGCTGGCCCGCACCCGGCTCCGCGCGTGCGGCGTCGACTGGCCGGTGCCGGCATGAGCGCCCAGCCGGAGCTCGCCCGTCGGCTCGGCACCACGGACGCGGTCGTCGTCGGGCTGAGCGCGATGCTCGGGGCGGGCGTCTTCGTCGCCTTCGCCCCGGCCGCGGAGGCCGCCGGGCGCGGGCTCCTCGTGGGGCTCGCGGTCGCGGCCGTCATCGCTTTCTGCAACGCCGTCGCGTCGGCCCAGCTCGCCTCGTCCTACCCCGCGTCGGGCGGCACCTACCTCTTCGGTCGTGAGGTCCTCGGCCCCTGGTGGGGCTTCCTGGGGGGGTGGGGGTTCGTCGTCGGCAAGACCGCCTCGTGCGCCGCCATGGCCATGACCTTCGCCGCGTACGCCGCCCCCGGCGCGGGCGCGTGGCAGCGCGCCCTTGCCGCGCTCGCGGTCGTGGCGTTCACCGTCCTCAACCTGCGTGGCGTCACCCGCACCGCGACCGCCGCCAAGGTCCTCCTGGTCGCCACCCTCGTCGTCCTCACCGGCTTCCTGGCCCTCGTCGCGACGGGCGACGGCGAGCCGGTCGACCGGCTCGCCGCGACCGGCGGCGCGTGGGGCGTCCTGCAGGCGGCCGGCCTGCTCTTCTTCGCCTTCGCCGGCTACGCCCGGATCGCCACCCTCGCCGAGGAGGTCCGGCGCCCGGAGGTCCTCGGTCGCGCGATCCTGCTCGCCCTCGGCACCGCGGTCGTGCTCTACCTGCTCGTTGCGCTGGCCCTGGTGCAGGTCCTCGGCGACGCCCTCCCCACCTCCACGGTCCCGGTCGCCGACGCGACGGCAGCGCTCGGCGCCGACTGGGCGGTCCCGCTCGTCCGGATCGGCGCGGCCGCGGCCGCCCTCGGTGCCCTGCTGGCCCTGCTGGCCGGGGTCGGGCGTACGACGCTCGCGATGGCGCGCGAGCGTGACCTGCCCGGCCCCCTCGCCTCCGTCGACGAGCGGCACCGGGTCCCCGACACCGCCCAGGTCGTCATCGGCGTCGCCGTGGTGGCGCTGGTGCTGCTCGCCGACCTGCGCGGTGCGATCGGCTTCTCGTCGTTCGGGGTGCTCGTCTACTACGCCGTCGCCAACCTCTCCGCCCTGCGCCAACCACCCGAGCAGCGCCGGTGGCCGCGCGGGCTGCAGGTGCTGGGCCTGGTCGGGTGCCTGGCGATGGCCTGCGCGCTGCCGCTCGGCTCCGTGCTCGCGGGGCTCGCGGTCTTCGCGGTCGGCGTGGTGGGTCGATTGGTGGCGCGGCGCTGAGCCGACGCGCCTGACGTCCACACCCATGACGCCCGAGGCGCTGCGCGCCATCGCACCGTAGGCAGACTCCATGGGGTCAGGAACCGTCACGCGCAGATGCCGCGAGGCGCGGCTGCGACCAGGAAGCACGCGAGCTGGCCCTCGGCGGGCGTGCCGAGGATCTGCGGCCTCAGTGGGGGCCGGCGCCGCCCGAGACAGCCAGAAGTGTCACCACCAAACACGCTCGCTGTGTCACCGGTGTCCTGACACAGAACTGTCACCGATGTCTTGAGACATCACACTGGGCGACTGTCGGTGGGCTTCCTTAGAATCGAACACATGAGCGAAGCGCTGACAGAGGTGAAGGCAGGTGGGGTCGAGGACCTCACCGCCACCGACCTGCTGCGCGCGATCCGCTCCTCGCGCGAGATCGAGCACGCCGAAGCCGCCCGCCAGCTCGTCCTCGCCGCGGCGTGGGCGGACTTGCATCCGCCGGAGTCGATCCATGACGCCGCGTCGTTCAGCGCGGCGGGGTGGGAGCACGAGGAGCCCATCGCCGGTGAAGGGGCCCCGTTGGTGGCGGAGTTCTGCGTAGCCGAGCTCGGCGGGGTGCTCGGGATGTCGTCGACCGCCGCGAAGAGGCTCATCGGCCATGCGTTGGAGCTGCGTCACCGACTGCCCCGGCTGTGGGCGCAGGTCCAGGCCGGCCGGGTTGCGGCGTGGAAGGCCCGGGCGGTGGCCGAGGCCACGATCCACTCGGCGCCCTCGTTGACGCGTGTGGCCGCGGGCTTTGTGGATGCGCAGGTCGCTGCGGTCGCGGGTCGGGTGGGTCCGGCGCAGCTGGACCGGTTGGTCGCGGAGGCGATCAAGCGTCACGACCTCGCCGAGGCTGATCCGACCCAGGATCCGGAGGACGGCTACCTCTACGTCGACCCGCGTCACGTCACGATCGACACCCAGGACGTGCACTTCGCGGGCACGATGCGCATCGAGGCCGACGTCGACATCGCTGACGCCCTCGACCTCGACCGTGCGGTGGCGCGCGGCGCCGAGACGCAGAAGGCCCTCGGGTCCGCACTGCCCCTTGATGCTCGACGGGCCAAGGCCCTCGGCGACCTCGCCCGCACCCAGACCGCCCTCGACCTCGCCGAAGCCGGCACCGACCCGCAGCAGCTGCCGGCAGCACGGGAGGTCGTCCTCCACGCCCACTTCGACGCCCACTTCGACGCCCACTTCGACGGCGACACCACCGTCTTCGGGCCCACCGGACGGCTCGAGGAAGGGCAGCGGCTGGTCCTGCTCGAGCAGGTGAAGTCATGGTGCGCCGACTCCCGGACCAAGGTCACGATCAAGCCGGTCATCGACCTCAACACCCAGCTGGCCACCGACGCCTACGCCGTGCCGGACCGGATCCGTGAGCAGGTCATCCTCAGAGACAGAACGTGCGTGTTCCCGTGGTGCACCCGGTCCGCCCGGCGCTGCGACATCGACCACGTCATCCCCTACGACCCCGACGCCGCAGCTGAGGGCAGACCCCAGCCCGGCCCCACCCGGAGCGACAACCTCGCCTGCCTGTGCCGCTTCCACCACCGGTTGAAGACGCACTCGCCCTGGCGCTACGAGATGGTCGCGCCCGGAGTGTTCGAGTGGACCAGTCCCCACGGGCACCGCTACCGCCGCGACCACACCGGCACCACCCCGATCGACGACCCAGAACCACCCGGCCCACCCGATCCGGTCGACGTCGTACACATCCCCCGACCCCGACGACCATGACCCCGCCCCACACCCCGCCACCCACCCGGTGACGGGGCGAACGGCCTGTCCGGGAGGCAACGCCGATCGTCGGCACTGCTGTTGCCGGCACCGATGTCACCACGCGGCCTTTCGTGCGATCCGAGCGGCGTCTCCGCGTTCCTCACGCGGCCTGCACGGCGGCCTGGTCATTCGGTGTCCCGGTGCGGACCGGAGCGAGCGTGCGCAGGCATGTCGACGAAGCGATGCGGGTGAGGACCGACCTCGCCAGGACACTGACTCCGGCAGCCATGTGCGCCGAGAGGGAGTCCATGGCCTCGAGCGCTCGCGTCTCGCGCAACACCTGCGCCCAGGCCGCTCGTAGAAGGTGACCATCGGGCGACGGGGCGGCCGAGCCGGAGCCGTTGTCGTTGATGCCGGGACCGGCCGTCGCGCTGTCGAGGTTGCGCACGTTGTCGGGGGTTGACTACGCCGCGCCTTTCCCCACCCCCTCACCGGGCCATGAGCCCACGAGCCAGGCTGCCGACGAACCGTCGTCTGCCCTAGCGTCCGCCGATCGGCGTCACCACGGACCAATCGAGGGGGCACACCCACATCCCGTGCGAGCCGTCGACGCTCGCGCGTAGCGGGTGGTTCTCGGGATGGGCCGGGCACCGCGGCCAGTTGGTGCGCGCAGGACGCCAGAGCTGGTCCTCGATAGCCCATTCCTGGACCTGGTCCGCCACCTCGGCGATGCGCTCGGCGAGGGGGGCTGCGAGCCGCACGGACAGCCCCGATCCGGTGCCGTCCGAGCTCCACATCATGGTCGAGGCGTACCCCGGGTCGCCCATCCAGTCGACGCCGTCACCAGTCAGGTCTGAGCCGGCCCGGCGACGTCCGGTTGCTGTGTGTTCCGCACCTTCTCGGCCTTCTCGGCGGCCTTGGCGGCGTTCCACAGCTCCATCACCTCGGCCACGTCGGCGGCGACCGCGTCGCCGAAGACATGGGGGTTGCGCCGTTCCATCTTGGCGATCACCCCGCGGGCGACGTCGTCGAGGGTGAACTCGCCCGCCTCCTCGGCGATCACCGCGTGGATGAACACCTGCAGCAGCAGGTCGCCCAGCTCGTCGCACAACGCGGCCGGGTCACCCGACTCGATCGCCTCGACGACCTCCTCAGCCTCCTCCCGCACGTAGGGGATCAGCGAGGTGTGGGTCTGCTCGCGCTTCCACGCGCACTCGCGCTGCAGCACCCGCATCTGCTCCGCGAAGTCCTCGAGGGCCGAGCTGCCGGTCGTGGCGCTCACGGGCTCAGCCGCACCGGTGGCTGACCGGCAGCGTCTCCGCGAAGGCGGGGTCGGGCTCGGTCGCCGAGCCCGACTTCGCCGTGTCGCTGACCGCCACCGAGGTGGAGGTGTCGACCGGGGACAGCACCCCGTCGACGGTGCGCAGGCCGAAGCGCGGGTCGATCTCGAGGTCGTGGGTGTTGGGCCACTGGTTGAACACGTCGATGCCGGCCTGGGTGGTCTGCTCGGCGGTCGCGTCGGTGACGCCCTGCTCCTCCAGGACGATGCGACCGACCTGGTCGAGGATGTCCTGGGCGTAGGCCGAGGTGGACGCGAGCTCGACGTAGTCGTCGCGGACCTCCTCGGGCTGGGCCTCCGCCGCGGTCTCGCGCTGCGCGACGTCGTTGTAGTAGGTCGAGCCCGGCTCCACGCCGTAGTCGTCGGCGATCTGCGAGGCCTGCGAGCGCAGCGTCAGCAGCTGGACGACGTACTGGCGCACGAAGCCCATCGGCACCGCCGACTCGAGCTCCCCCACCGCGGTGCAGTAGTTGGTCGTGACCGCATCGACGTGGCGGGTGCTGATCTCCTCGTCGCCGACCTTGACCGCGACACCGGGGCTCGCGCTGCCGCAGCCGGTCAGCAGCAGTCCTGCGAGGGCCACCATCACCGAGGTGGGCGCGGCCGACATCCGGCGGGTCTTGCTCACGGGGTCACTCCTTGGTCGATGCGGTCGAGGCGGCGACGGGCGCCGGGGCGGCGATGATGTCGTCGATCACACCGCGGGCCCATTCAAGCAGGGCCACGCCCGCCACCGGGCGCACGGGGAAGCCGCTCCCCTGCGGGCGCGGCACCAGGATCGTGCTGGTGGGAGCCTTGACGACGCTCTTGGGGTGCAGCCGCTGGAGGCGTACGACGCGCGACTCGGGGAGGTCGACGGGTGCGAACCGGACGTACTTGCCGGCCACCGTCACCTCGCCGACCCCGACCTGGCGGCACCGCGCGCGGAAGCGCGCGACGACGAGCAGCGACTCCACGACCTCGGGCGGGTTGCCGTAGCGGTCGAGCAGCTCGGCGCGGACCTCGTCGACGTCGGCGTCGGTGCGCACCTCGGCCAGCCGCTTGTAGATCTCGAGCCGCAGCCGCTCGCTGGGGATGTAGTCGTGGGGCAGGTGGGCGTCGACCGGCAGCTCGATGCGCACCTCCGCGAGCTCCTCCTCGGCGCCACCCTTGAAGTCGGCGACCGCCTCGCCGACGAGCCGGACGTAGAGGTCGAAGCCGACGTCGGCGATGTGGCCGGACTGCTCGCCGCCGAGCAGGTTGCCCGCGCCGCGGATCTCGAGGTCCTTCATCGCGATGGCCATGCCGCCGCCGAGGTCGGAGTGCTGGGCGAGCGTCGCGAGCCGCTCGTGGGCGGTCTCGGTCAGCGGCTTCTCCGCCGGGTAGAGGAAGTAGGCGTAGGCCCGCTCGCGGGAGCGGCCGACGCGGCCACGCAGCTGGTGCAGCTGGGAGAGGCCGAGGGTGTCGGAGCGCTCGATGATCATCGTGTTGGCGTTGGAGACGTCGAGGCCCGACTCGACCAGCGTCGTGCAGACGAGCACGTCGAAGCGCTTCTCCCAGAAGTCGAGCATCACCTGCTCGAGCTGGCGCTCGTTCATCTGGCCGTGCGCGGTCGCCACCCGTGCCTCCGGCACGAGCTCCCTGATCCGGGCCGCGGCCTTCTCGATCGACTGCACGCGGTTGTGGATGTAGAAGACCTGGCCCTCGCGCAGCAGCTCGCGACGCACGGCGGCGACGACCTGGCGGTCCTCGTAGGCGCCGACGTAGGTCAGCACCGGGTGCCGTTCCTCCGGCGGGGTGGTGATCGTCGACATCTCGCGGATGCCGGTCACCGCCATCTCCAGCGTGCGCGGGATCGGCGTCGCGCTCATGGACAGCACGTCGACCGACGTGCGCATCCGCTTCATCTGCTCCTTGTGCTCGACGCCGAAGCGCTGCTCCTCGTCGACGATGATCAGGCCGAGGTCCTTGACCTTGATGTCGGGGTTGAGCAGGCGGTGGGTGCCCACGACGATGTCGATCGACCCGTCGGCGAGGCCGGCGACGACCTCCTTGGCCTCCTTGTCGGTCTGGAAGCGTGAGAGGCCCTTGATGACGACGGGGAAGCCGCTCATCCGCTCCGAGAACGTCGACAGGTGCTGCGTGACGAGCAGGGTGGTCGGCACCAGCACCGCCACCTGCTTGCCGTCCTGCACCGCCTTGAACGCGGCGCGGACCGCGATCTCGGTCTTGCCGTAGCCGACGTCGCCGCACACCAGCCGGTCCATCGGCACGACCTGGCGCATGTCGGCCTTGACCTCGTCGACCGTCGTGAGCTGGTCGACGGTCTCGGTGAACGGGAACGCGTCCTCGAGCTCGCGCTGCCACGGGGTGTCGGGGCCGTAGGCGTGGCCCTTCGTCGCCTGCCGGGCGGCGTAGAGCTTGATCAGCTCGGCGGCGATCTCCCGGACCGCGCGCCGGGCCTTGTTCTTGCGCTTGGTCCAGTCGCCGCCGCCGAGGCGGTCGAGGCTGGGGTTCTCGCCGCCGACGTAGCGGGTGACCTGGTCGAGGGTGTCGGCCGGGACGTAGAGCATGTCGTTGGGTCCGCCGCGCTTGCTGGGGCCGTACTCCAGGACGAGGTACTCCCGCACCGCGCCACCGATCTCACGCTGCTTCATCTCCACGAAGCGGCCGACGCCGTGCTGCTCGTGCACCACGTAGTCGCCGGCCTTGAGCTCGAGCGGGTCGATCTGCTTCTTGCGCCGCGCCGGCATGCGGTTGCGCAAGTCCCGGGTCGAGCCAACTGATGACGAGAGGTCGTCGCCCGTGACGACCGCGACCCTCGCCTCGTCGTCGACGATGCCGTGCACGAGGTGGCCGCACGTCACGGTCACCACGTTGGGCCCGGCGGTCTCGCCCTCCTCGACGAGGCGGGCGGCGACGTCGTTCTCGCCGAGCAGCTCGACGAAGCGCTGGGCCGGTCCGTGTCCGGCGTGCACGACCACGACGTCGACGCCGTCGGTGACCCAGCCGCGGATGTCGTCCACCGCCTGCTGGAGGTCGCCGCGGTAGGCCTCGGCGGGGTGCGTGGGCAGGGCGCGGCTCGGCACCCCGGCCGTCTGGGCGTCGACGGGCACGTCGCTGGTGTCGATGCCGAAGGGGCTGACGGTCCACCACGCGTGCCCGAGGCCGAGCGCGTGGAGCCGCACGTCGGCGATCTCACGGTAGGACGCAGCGCCCAGGTCGATCGGCGCCGTGCCGCCCCCGGCCGCCGCGGCCCACGAGGCGCCGAGGAACTCCTCGCTCGTCGCGACCAGGTCGTGCGCGCGGGTGCGGGCGCGCTCGGGGTCGAGGACCAGCACGGTGGTGTCGGCCGGCATCAGGTCGACGAGCAGCTCCATCGAGTCGACCAGCGCGGGCGCGAGCGACTCCATGCCCTCCACGGCGATGCCGGCGGCCATCTTGTCGGTGAGCTCGAGCAGCTGCGGGTGCGCCTGGCCGAGCTCGGCGGCGCGACGTCGTACGTCGTCGGTGAGCAGCAGCTCGCGGCACGGGGGCGCCCAGAGCCGCTCCACGGTCTCGAGGGTGCGCTGGTCGGCGACGGAGAAGGCGCGGATCTCCTCGACGTCGTCGCCGCAGAACTCCACGCGCAGCGGGTGCTCCTCGGTGGGCGGGAAGACGTCGACGATGCCGCCGCGCACCGCGAACTCGCCGCGGCGCTCGACCATGTCGACGCGGGAGTACGCCGCCTCGGCCAGGCCGCGCACGACCTCGTCGAGCGGCCTCGTGTCGCCCGGGGCGAGCTCCACCGGCTCGATGTCGGCGAGCCCCGTGACCTGGGGCTGCAGGAGGCTGCGGATCGGGGCGACGACCACCTTCAGCGGGCCGTTGGCGGCGTCGGTGCCGGGGTGGCGCAGGCGCCGCAGCACGGCGAGACGGCGACCGACCGTGTCGCTGCGCGGGCTCAGGCGCTCGTGGGGCAGCGTCTCCCAGCTCGGGTAGTAGGCGACGGCGTCGGGGTCGACGAGGTCGGCGAGCTCCTCGACGAGGTCCTCGGCCTCGCGGGAGGTGGCGGTGACCGCGAGGACCGTGCGCCCGCGCTCGACGAGTCCGTGGACCACGAAGGGGCGGACCGCGCCGGGCCCGGTCAGGTCGAGCGAGGACTGCACCGCGGCGTCGGCGAGCGCGCCGCCCAGGGTGGGGGCGGCGACGACGCGCCGGGCGACGGCGGCGAGGGGCGTGGACGGCACCGGGGATCCCTTCGAGAGCACGCGGAAGCGCCCCCGCATGAGGAGAGGGCGGGGGAGGGTGAAAGTCTACGGGGGCTGCCCGGACAGGGTTCGTGGGGACAGGGGGTTTGTCCCGTGCGCCTCAGGGGTAGCAACCACCTCAACGCCCGGCGTCGCCGGGCAGGCACAACTTCACCTGAGAGGAACAAACGGGGACATGCGCACCACTCGACTCATCGCGGGCACCGTCAGTGCCGGACTGCTCGGCCTGACGCCGATCGCCATCGCCGCGCCCAGCCAGGCGGCCGACAACCTGACCACCGTGACCACCGCGACGGCCGACCAGACCGCGGTCGCCTACGGCGACGCCGTCTACATCAGCGTCGACGTCCAGGCCTCCGACGGCCTCAGCGCCACGGACGGCACGCCCACGCTCTACGCGATGGAGGCGGGCTCGTCCGCCTGGGTCCCGGTCGCGACCGGCACGTACGCGGGCTCCGACTTCTACCCCGTCGAGCCGAGCATGAACACCACCTACAAGGTGGTCTACAGCGGCTACACCGCGACCACGGCCTACGAGGACACCTACCAGCCGAGCGAGTCGGCCCCGTTCACCGTCGGCGTCGCCCGCGACGTGACGATCGACCGGGCCAAGGCCCGGCTCACGATCAAGGGCAAGGTCAAGCCCGACTACAAGCGGAGCAAGGTCAAGGTCCAGATCAAGAAGGGCAAGAAGTACAAGAAGTTCAAGACGGTCAAGACCAACAAGAAGAGCAAGTTCCAGGTCCGCCTGCCCGCCCCGCGCCGCGGCAACAAGCTCTACTTCAAGATCACCGTCCCGGGCAACGAGAAGTTCCTCGCCTACAGCGAGGTCTGGTACACCTCCAGCTACAAGGCTCCGCTCGCGCGCACCGCTGCCGAGCGCTCCTGATCTGACGCTCCACCTCGTGAGCCAGCGCCACCCGTGAGAAGGTGGCGCTGGCTCACAGCCATTTTCTGACCGGCTCTTCCCATCCCTCGAGGACCAGACACGTGCCCTCCCACCGCTTCGCCGTCCGGGTCCTGGTCGCTGGTGCGCTCACGGGCTCGTCGAGCGTCCTGGTGGCGTCGCCGACCACGGCCGCCGACACGGTGACGACGACGACCGTCGCGCTCCCCGACGCCACCGTCGTCGACTTCCGGGAAACGATCGACATCGATGTCGACGTGGACAGCCAGGACGGCTCCACGCCCACGGACGGCACCACCACGCTCTACGCCATGGAGGCGGGCTCGAGGACCTGGGTGGCCGTCACCACGCAGGACTCCGCGTCGAGCGACTACCTCGAGGTACGGCCGTGGATGACCACGTCGTACAAGGTCGTCTACAACGGTCACACCGCCACGTCAGGTGCGGACGACAGCTACGACACCAGCTCGTCCGAGCCGTTCACCGTCCAGGTCCGGCGCACGATCACCTACCCCAGCGGCGGCTTCGAGGTGGAGGGGCGGGTCAAGCCGCGGTACGGCAACAGGAAGATCGTCATCCGGGTCTCCCGGACCCAGGAGTCCGGCTACGTCAGGTACAAGGCCATCAGGACGGATCGGCGAGGCCGCTACAGCGTCACGCTGCCGCGCCGCAAGGGCACCTGGTTCTGGTCCTTCCGGGTCAAGGGCGACGAGCGCTACCTGCCCACCAGCTTCCAGTGGAAGACCTGGGTCTCCTGACCCGACGGTCCACACGCACCGACACGTGCGACTTTCGAACCCTTTACCGTTCGACTGCCGGACACCTAGGTTCGCATGTCATGAATGACATCTCGGGAACCGACCAGTCCACCCTCAGTCGCAGAACTCTCCTCGCCGGCGCTGCCGGTGGTGTCGCGGTCGTCGCGGCGGGCCAGCCCGCCTGGGCCGCCGACGCCACCCGCCCCGGCTCGGTGCGGGGGCCCTCGCTCGCCGTCCGTGACCGCCTGGTCGTGCAGGGCATCCGTCCCTCGCGCGCCCTGGCCGACCTGCAGGTGCTCTCCGAGCGCATCGGCCCGCGCATCGGCGGCACCGCCGCGGAGAAGGCGGCCGCCGAGTTCGCGCTGACCTCCCTGCGCAGCGCCGGCTGCAGCAACCCCCGTCTCGAACCCTTCGCCGTGGCGGACAAGTTCCTCGCCGACATCGGTGACCCGGACGGCCAGCTGCCCGACGACATCTGCTGGCAGGCGGGCGCCTCCCCCGACGCGGGCCTCGACGGCCCCACCGTCACCGGCAACGTGGTCGACGTGAAGGCGGCGACCGCACCCGCCTGGCCCGCCGACGCTGCGGCGATCACCGGCGCGATCGTGCTGGCCGACGACGCCCAGGACGCGACCCCCGCCACCCGGGTGAACCTGCGCGCGGCCTTCGTGCTCGAGGCCCAGCGGCGTGGGGCGGCGGCCGTCATCCTGCTGCCGGCCGACCTCGAGTACCCCCGCCGCGCGTCGGCCGCATCCCTGCGCCTGGTGCCCACCACCGGCACGACGGCGCCGCCCTGGACGCCGGTCGCGACGATCCCGGTGCTCGGCGTCGCGCAGGTGCAGAAGCGGCTGCTGCGCGAGGAGATCGCGGTCCGTCCGCTGCGCCTCTCCGTCACCACCACCTCGCACCGCGGCCTCACGAGCAACAACGTCTTCGCCGACATCCCCGGCCGTGCGGGCGCCGCCGGCCCCGTCGTCTACATCTCCGGGCACTACGACTCGGTCATCGGCGCCCCCGGTGCCAACGACGACGGCTCGGGCACCGTGCTGACCCTCGAGCTCGCCCGGGTCCTCCGCAAGCTCCCCAAGACGGAGGCCACGATCCGGCTCGCCCTGTGGGGGTCGGAGGAGCAGGGCCTGATCGGATCGCGCTACCACGTCGCCCAGCTCTCGTCGGCCGAGCGCGGCCGCATCGCCGGCGTCTTCCAGAACGACATGGTCGGCACCAGCTGGAGCCCTGCGACGCGCTACTGGGTCCTGTCCTTCTCGGGCACCGGCAACGCGACCACCGACCAGGTCACCGCTGCGGCGCAGCGACTGGGCTACGACCCCCAGATCTCACCCGTGACGCAGCGCGGGGCCAGCGACCACCAGTCCTTCCAGGAGGTCGGCATCGCGTCGGCCAACTTCTCGTGGCGCGGCGAGGCGACGCCCGCGCTGCTCGAGCCGCCCTACCACTCGCCCGAGGACACCATCGAGAAGAACATCAGCATGGACCGGCTGACGGTGAGCATGGAGATGATCGGCTGCGCGGCGTACGCCCTGGCGCACTGACCGCGGCGTCAGCTCGCAGGCGGAGGTGGACCGGCGTCCACCTCCGCCTGCGAACGCAGGATGCAGAACTGGTTGCCCTCCGGGTCGGCGAAGACGACCCACCCCGTGCCGGGCCCGTACTGCCCGCGCTGGTCGGCCACCTCCGTGGCGCCGAGGCCGCGGACCCGCTCGACCTCGTCGTCGCGGGTGCCCTCACGCGGGCGCAGGTCGAAGTGGATGCGCTTGGCGGGCAGCTCGGCGTCGGGCACCTCGATGAACAGGATGCTGTGACCGGTCTCCGGGTCCAGGATCATGCACTCCTCGTGCCCCGGCTCGTTGGGGTCGCCCTCCACGTCGACGTAGCCGAGCATGGCCTTCCACCACTCCGAGAGCGTGTAGGCGTCGTGACAGTCCACGGTCGTGTGGGAGACGAAGGAGGTCATGACGGCCACGCTGGCGCGGTGGGCCCCCGCGACGCAAGCCGATATATGCTCGCCGGAGCCCCGAACCGTGGGCGACCGGACGAGGGAGCCGTACCCGGGGACGCGACAAGACGGCCGTCGAGGAGATGGCCATGTCGTGGTTCGTGCTCGTCCTGTCCGGAGTGCTGGAGGCCGTGTGGGCCACCGCCCTCGGCCGCTCCGACGGCCTCACCCGCCCGGTGCCGACCGCGACCTTCGTCGTCGCGCTCGTGCTCAGCATGGCCGGGCTCGGCTACGCGATGCGCACGCTGCCGGTGGGCACGTCGTACGCCGTGTGGGTCGGCATCGGCGCCGTGCTGACGGTGGTCGTCGCGATGGTGACCGGCACCGAGGCGTTCTCCGTCGTCAAGGCCCTGCTGCTGACCGGCCTCGTCGGCTGCATCATCGGGCTCAAGCTCGTCCACTGACGAGCCGGGGCCTCACGCGGTCCCGTGGCGCCTGACGAAGTCGACGATCTGCTCGGCGAGCTCGGGACGGCACACGATCAGGTCGGGCAGCGAGGTGTCGTCCTCGTTGTAGACGAGCGGCGAGCCGTCGACACGGCTGCAGTGCAGGCCGGCGGCGCGGGCGACCGCCACCGGTGCGGCATTGTCCCACTGGTACTGCCCGCCGGCGTGGACGTAGGCGTCGGCGAGGTCGCGCACCACGCTCATCACCTTCACGCCCGCGCTCCCCATCGGCACGAGCTCGGCGTCGAGCTCGGCGGCGAGCGCCTCGACGAAGGCCGGCGGCCGGCTGCGCGAGACCGCGATGCGGGGACGCTGCGAGGTCCGCGGCGGCACCGCGCTGGGACGGCCGGTGCTGAAGGTCTCCCCCAGGGCCGGCTGGGCCACCGCGCCGGCGACGAGGTCACCGTCCTCCCACAGCGCCACGTGCACCGCCCAGTCGTCGCGGGGCGGCTCGGAGAACTCGCGCGTGCCGTCGAGAGGGTCGATGATCCACACCCGCCGGGCGGTCAGTCGCGACTTGTCGTCGGCGGCCTCCTCGGAGAGCACGGCGTCGTCCGGGCGGTGCTGGGTGAGGATCCTGTCGAGCTCGGCCTGCGCGGCGGCGTCGCCGGCGTCCTTGAGCGCCTTCCCCTCCAGGCCGTCGGCCTCCGCCCCGGCGCGTACGTCGAGGAGCACCGAACCGGCACGTTCGGCCGCCCAGACGGCGAAGGAGTGGTCGTCGAGCGTGGTGGGATCCATCATGCGCGCAGCCTATCGACGGCCGGCGCCCACCTTGTCGCCGCGCCGGTCGCGCGTGCGGGGGTCACCCGGGTCGTCGCCCGGGTCCTCACCCGCCCCCCGGGGTCTCGGCACCAGGTCGGCGCCCCCCGTCACGTCGTAGGCCTGGTGGAACATCGCCACGGCCTTGAGCTGCGTCGAGGCACCCAGCTTGGCGCGCAGCGCCTTGACGTGGCTGCGGACCGTGCCCTCCGCCACCCCCATCTCGACCCCGACCTCCGCGACCCGGTGCCCGGACGCCAGGAGCTCGAGCACCCGTCGTTGCTGCGGGGACAGGGAGTCCAGCTGCTCGCGCACGTGACGGCGGCGGTCCCGGTCCAGCGCCCAGGAGGCGCGCAACGCCAGTCTCTCCTCCGGATCCATCGACGAGGCACCGGACGTCAGGCGCTGCACGACGTCGGCGAGCTGCGAGACCGACGTGGTCACGGTCACGACGTCGACGGCGTCGTTGGCCAGGAGCCCTCCCCACCGGGTGGAGGCGTCGGCGGAGCTGACCACGACGACGCGTACGTCGCCGGGCTGGGCGAGCGCCTCGACATGACCGACGACGGTCGAGTTGTCAACCCCGTCCACAATGGCGACGACCACCGCAGGTCGCATCGGCGCGGCCACCCCCGAGACGTCCTCGTCGACCACCGACTCCCACCTCCGGGTCTCGGCCGGGACCCCGACCGAGCGCAGCGCGGCCGTGACGGCCTGCGCGACCAAGAGGTGCGGGGACAGCACCCACACCGGACCTGCCACGCTCATGAGCCCTCCCTCCGCCTGCTGGCGTGACCAAGCCTGTCCGCCGCACGCCTCCACACGTCGACCCTTTGGCGAACGTGCACCTAATTGGGGACGCGACCGGACCTCGCCTACCCCGAACCGCCCGGGGGACGCTCCCACTACCCCCTTGAGGGGAAATCGCAGCCCGCTGCCACCGCGCTGATGGACTCCTTGACGAAGCCTCCAAGAGTCCTGCGAACGGCGGACCAGACCGCCTTTGCCCTATTTGCGGTACGACCACAGAATCAGTGGACCCCCCGCACCGCGAGTTGCAGTCTCAGCCGAGAGGCGCACTGGCACAGAAGCACAGGCACGTACGACGGGCATGCAGGTCACGGCACACGCGACCGGCACGACGGGTTCGGCAGCTCTGGGAGGCAGCCGAGGCGTCTCGACAACACGAGGGCTGTACCGCAGGGGGGTAGCAACGATGCTGGGGTTCTGCAGGGGGGATCTGCGCCACAGGTGCCGGACGGGGGTCACGGGGCTCGCCTCGTTCCTGGTCCTGGTCTGGGTCGGTTCGGGGACCGGATCGGGGGCAGGGGCGTGGTGGTCGCCACCGACGGCGTCGACGGTCCCCACGCTCGGGGAGGGCCTCGTGAGCGGGGTCTTCGTCGCGGCCGCCGGGTGCACCGCGCTGGTCATGTGGCGCAAGCACGCCGGCGCCGTGGCGGGGTGGACGGTCGCCACGGGCGCGCTCGTGGCCGCCCAGGCGCTCGTGGTCACGCTCGTCGCGCTGCACACCGAGCCGCCTCGGGGAGCGCTCACCCAGGTGCTCCTGCTCACCGTGGCGATGCTCGGGATGATCGGCGTGATGCTCCCGCTGCTCGCACCGGAGCGCGTTCGGCGCGTCGTCGACGAGACGTTCGTGATCGGGCTCGGGCTCGGGCTCGTGGCGGCAGGCCACCTGCTGCTGCAGTTCCCGCGGGTGCACCCGCCGTCGCCGGCCATGCAGCTGCTCATCGGGGTGCTCCTCGCGACCCACCTGCTGTCCGCGGTGCTCGTGCTTCAGCACCGCGCGGCACCGCGAGCGATCACCGCCCTGCTCCTCGCCACGGTGGGCGTGGTGGTCCTGGGCCAGCTCGTCCCGCCGACCGGACTCGCCGGCGGCAGCATCGACGCCGGCCTGTGGCTCGCCCGCACGGCCGTCGGAGCAGCGTGGCTGGGCATCGCCTGGGCAGCACTGCGCCGCACCCTCGAGGAGGAGCGCCAGCGCATCGACTCCTTCGAGCACGTGCTCGTCGACGCCACCCGCGAGCAGCGCGAGCGGCTCCACGAGCTGCGCAGCACGATCGCCGGTCTGGTCAGCGGGTCGGCGCTCCTCGACCGCGAGGACCTCTCGAGCGAGGCACGCGAACGGCTGTGGTCCTCGTTGCGCCGCGAGCTCGACCGGATGGAGCGGATGCTCGCCGGCACCGGCCCGCAGGTCGCCGACCTGCGCCTCGACGACGCGCTGGGCCAGATCCTCGACCTGCAGCGGCTCAAGGGCCGTCACGTCGAGCTCCACTCCACCGGGGACGTCGTCCGGGCTCCGTTCGACGCCCTGGCCGAGGTGCTCAACATCCTCGTCGACAACGCCGCCAAGCACGGCGGAACTGACGAGAGCCTGGTGGAGGTGAGCCGGCGCGACGAGGAGACCGTCGACATCACGGTCACCGACTTCGGCCGCGGCATCCCCCGCGAGCAGCGACCGCAGATCTTCGACTGGGGCAAGCGCGGCGCCGAGTCCCGGGGCGAGGGCATCGGGCTCAACGTCGCCCGGCGCCTGGTGACCGAGGCCGGTGGGTCGCTGCGGCTCGCCGACCGCGACGGCGCCGGGTCGTCGTTCGTGATCTCCCTGCCCGCGGCCCGCCGCTCGCCGGAGAACGGCCCCGAGCCGATCCGGCTGGTCGCGCCCCGCGTGGCCACCCCCGGCCCGGCCGGCTCCGACCTGACGATGGAGGACGGCCGTGCCTGGCGCGTCACGGGGTGAGCACCGGGTCCTGATCATCGACGACCACGTGCTGTTCGCGGAGTCGCTCGAGCTCGCCCTGTCCCTGGAGGGCTACGACGTACGACGTCTGGAGCCGCCCGACGAGGGCGGGTCGATGGCCACGCTGAGGTCGCTGGCCCTGCGGGCCAACCCCCGCACGGTGCTGCTCGACCTCGACCTCGGCCGCTTCGGCGACGGGATGAACCTCGTCGCCCCGCTCGCCCGGGCCAACGCCAACGTGGTCGTGCTGACCGCGTCAGAGGACATCGGGCGATGGGGGGCCTGCATGCGGCTGGGGGCGCGCAAGGTGCTGTCCAAGACCGGCGCCCTGCAGCAGGCGCTCGCCACCGTGCGGCGGCTGCACCAGGGGTTGCCGGTGGTCACCCGCGAGGAGCTGGAGTCGTTGCTCGAGGCGTGGGCGCGCGACCGCCAGGCCCACGACGACGTACGCCGCCGGCTGGACCTGCTGACCCCGCGCGAGCGCCAGGTCCTCGGCGCGCTCATCGAGGGCCGCACGGTGCGGGCGATCGCGCAGGACAGCGTGGTGTCGGAGGCCACGGTCCGGACGCAGGTGAAGTCGATCCTGGGCAAGCTCGAGGTCTCCTCGCAGCTGGCCGCGGTCGGCATGGCCAACCAGGTCGGCTGGAAGGTGGGCGCCTGAGCCCATCGGCTCGATGTCCCGCGTGCGGCTCCGCCGTGCGCTCCCGTCGGTGCGTGCACATGGAACGCGGCGGTCGAGGAGGGGGACCTCGACCGCCGCCCACTGGTTCACATCGGTTCCGGGTGACGAAGCGTGGGGTTCCGCGTCACGCCAGCGGCCACCAGGAGGCGGCCAGTGCGGGGCTGGCCCGAGAAGAGCGAACCAGTGGCTGGTGCACCTCTTCGAGAGTAGGTCCGCCCGGCGTGACCTGCCCATCCCTTCGAATGGGTATCTCCCGGGCGTGCACGGCTTTCGCTCATTTGCGGCATGCCCGCCACGACGGGCGTTCCTAGGCTCGCTGCAAGGTCAGCAACGGGGTGCCTTGGGCGGTGTCCCGGAGGGGGGTTGATGAGATGACGCAGGTCAGCGACAGGGTCGCCGAGGTGGTCTCCGAGGTGGCGTCCGGGTTCGTGCCCGACGTCGTCGCCGAGGTGGTGACCGCGGACGGCCTCCTGCTCGACAGGCAGGTCCCCCGTCCACGGGGGGTCACCACCCTGCCGCTCGTCGCACCCGGCGCCCTCTCGCCCAAGCCGCTCCTCGAGCCGGCCCCCGAGCCGCTCCTCGAACCGGCCCCGGCCGACCTGCTCCCGGCCCGGACGGCCAGGCGCACGGCCCCGACGTGGCCGGCGCCCGCCCTCGACCTGGCCCTCGCGCTGGCGCTCGCCGTCGGTGCGGTGTCGCAGGGCTGGCTGGAGCTCCCCGCCGCCCTCGCGACCGCCCTCGCCTGGCCGTCCCTGCTCGCGGTGTCCGGTCGCTACCGGCGCCAGGCCCTCGGCCAGTCCCGGGGTGCCCGCGCCGCGGTGGTGCTCGCCGCGGGCGCCCGCACGGCGGTGCTCACCCTGGCGGTCTCACCGCTGCTGTGGCACGCCGACCCGCTGGCGCTCGCCGCGTTCGTGGCTGCCCTGACCGTCACGAGCGCCGTGCCGTTCGTCGCCGGCGTACGCCGTCCGCTCCCGCGGGTGGTGCTCGCCGGCCGGCCGCGCGACGTCCGGGAGGCCGTCGCACAGCTGCGGGCCAGCGGCACCCACGAGGTCGTGGCCGCCTGCCTCACGCGCGCCTCCAAGACCCCGGTCGAGGGCGACGTCCCGGTCTACGTCGGTCTGGAGGCGTCCTCGACCGCGGCGCACGACCACGGCGCCGACGCGCTCGTCGTGCTGCCGGGTGCCAGGCTCTCGCCCGTCGAGGTGCGGCGGCTGCACTGGTCGCTGGCCGGTCTGGGCACCGAGCTGTTCCTCGGCACGGGTCTGCTGGACGTGGAGCCCCAACGCACCCGGGTGATGTCGACCGCCGGCCTCGGCGTGCTGCACGTCGGCAAGCCCGCCCTCCGCGGGCCGCGGCGGCTGCTGAAGGACCTCGTCGAGCGCGCTCTCGCCCTCGCCGCGCTGGTCATGGCCCTGCCCGTGCTGGCCGCCCTCGCCGTGGCCATCCGGATGGAGACCCCCGGCCCCGCGTTCTTCCGCCAGGAGCGCATCGGTCGTGACGGCGTGCCGTTCACGATGCTCAAGCTCCGCTCGATGGGGGTCGACGCCGAGACGGCACGGCTGGGGCTGGCCGAGGAGAACGAGAAGGACGGCGTCCTGTTCAAGATCGCTCAGGACCCGCGCATCACGCCGCTGGGAAGCAAGCTGCGCCGCTACTCCCTCGACGAGCTCCCGCAGCTGTGGAACGTGGTCCGGGGCGACATGTCCCTCGTCGGACCCCGGCCGGCCCTGCCCTGCGAGGTCGCCCGCTACGACGTCGACCCGCGCCGGCGGCTCGTGGTCAAGCCGGGCGTGACCGGGCTGTGGCAGGTGTCGGGCCGCTCCGACCTCACCTGGGCGGAGTCGGTACGCCTGGACCTCAAGTACGTCGAGAACTGGTCGCTGCGCCTCGACCTCTCGATCCTCGTCCGCACGGTGCGTGCCGTGCTCGGGCACCGCGGCGCATACTGAGCGCGCGGGCAGAAGTCTCGTCGACGACCGTGGGGGTCGAGCACCTGATGAACACCAGACCTGTGACGGTCGCCGTGGTCGGCGTCGTGGCCAGCCTTCTCCTCGGCGGCTGCGGCGCCGGTGGGGCGTCACCGGACGCCGCGTCCCCCGGCGCTGCGTCTCCGGGCACTGCTTCCCCGGGCACTGCTACCCCGGGCACTGCTTCCCCGGATGCTGCGACCGCGCCGTCCCCTGGGAAGCGCGCGAAGGACGGGGGCGAGGACCGCAGGGCCCGGTCCGGTGAGCAGTCGGGCGACCAGGCCGACGGGACCGTGGACACCACACCCAGCCCGAGCACCAGCCCGAGCACGACGCCGGGCACCGCGCCGGGCAGCGACGCGGATGCCGAGGGCACTGCCGACGGCTCGGCCCCGGCCCTGGAGATGCCGGAGGCGCCCGAGCCGACGGTCGACAGCCTCTCCGAGCTCCTCCCGCCGTCCGACCCCGGTCCGCTCGTCACGACCCCCCTCCCCCGCGCCGCGACTGCACAGGGTCGGCTCCTGCGCCGGTTCCCCGACGCGCTGCGCCCCACCCGGGCCGCCCGGGTGCAGAGCAGCAGCGTGTCGCCCTCGGGTGACCGGCTGCAGGTCGGGCTGGTGGCGACGTCGTCCCTCTCGCCGGGGCAGGTCCTGCTCGCCTACCGGACCCGCCTGGCCCGCCGTGGCATGGCGGAGACGGCGACCCCGCCGAGCGTCGCCGGCTCCACCGCGGCCGCCTTCCGGCGAGGTGACAGCGTCGTGACCGTCACGGTCACCCCGCGAGGCTCCGGGACGACGTACGCCGTCCACGCCTCGCTGCGCGCCGAGCGCGGGTGAGCGGGATGTACATCTCCGTCCGCGACCGGCCCGCCGGCCGCACCGCCCCGCGCGGCCCGGCCTCGACCCGACCGCCCGTCGGCCGCGTCGTCATCACGCTCGGCATCGTGTCGATGCTCACCGACGTCTCGTCGGAGTCGGTGTCGGCGATCCTCCCGCTCTACCTCACCGCGGTCGTCGGCCTCACGCCGGTGGCGTACGGCCTGATCGACGGCCTCTACCAGGGGGTCAGCGCCCTCGTCCGCCTCGGCGGCGGGTGGCTGGCGGACGCCTCGGACCGGCCCAAGTGGGTGGCGTTCCTCGGCTACGGGCTCTCCGCCGTCGCACGCGTCTTCCTGCTGTTCGCCTCGGGCGCCGCCGGGATCGCCGCCGTGGTCACGGCGGACCGCATCGGCAAGGGGATCCGGACGGCACCGCGCGACGCGATGATCAGCACCGCGACGCCGACCGAGCACCTCGGCCGCGCCTTCGGCGTGCACCGGATGCTGGACACGATCGGTGCCGCCGTCGGCCCGCTGATCGCCTTCGGCCTGCTGTGGCTCGTGCCCGGCGGCTACTCCGTGGTGCTCGTGGTCTCGCTCGCCTTCGCGATCGCCGGGGTGGCCCTGCTCGGCCTGCTCGGACCGGACGTGCGGACCCGGCGCGACGCGGCGGCCCGGAGCGGACCCACGCCGCCCCCGTTCCGCTGGCGTGACCTGACCGACGCCCGGCTGCGGCCGCTCCTCGTGGTCGCCGGCGTGCTCGGCCTGCTGACCATCGGCGACGGGTTCATCTACCTCGCCCTGCTCGACCACGGCGGCGTCAACGTGGCCTGGTTCCCCCTCTTCTACGTCGGGACCAACGTGGCCTACCTGGTGCTGGCCGTGCCGGTCGGTCGGCTCGCCGACCGGGTCGGGCGGGCTCGCACGCTCGTCGTGGGCCACCTCGCCCTCGTCGGTGCCTACCTGTGCGCCGTGCTCCCCACCTCGACCGCCGCCGCCACTGTCGGGACGCTGCTCCTGCTGGGCACCTTCTACGCCGCGACCGACGGCGTGATCGCTGCCATCGCGGGCCGCCTCGTGCCGGTGCAGGCCCGGTCCAGCGGCATCGCCGCCGCGCAGACCGTGGTCGCGCTCGCGCGGATGCTCGCCTCGGCCGGGTTCGGCGTGCTGTGGCTGCTGCTCGGCCCCACGGTGGCGATGGCGACCGTCGCCACCCTCCTGGTGCTCGCCGTCCTCGCGGCCACGACCCGGATCGGGCGCCTCGACGGCGCCGCGGTCACGTCGTGAGCACCCGCGCCCGGGTGCTGGCCTTCGTCACGGTGGTCGTGGCGATCGCCGTCGCGGCGACCTCCTACGTCGTCGTCGAGCGTCGCGAGGTGCGCGCCGAGCGGGCGGCCGAGCCCGAGGCCGAGCAGACGCCCATCGCCGAGCTGACCGACGGCCCGCGGATCGTGTTCCGGCACACCGGCCTCGACAGCAAGTACGGCGTGGTGGCCGTGGTGCCCCTGGACGACCCGGGCGGAGCACGCGCGTTCACCGGCGTCACCTGCGACCGGGTCGCGGCCCGGGCCGAGGGTGCGTCGTGCCTGCTGAACGACACCAGCGTGGCGGCGTCGTTCGAGGGGTTCGAGCTCGACGCCGACTGGCAGGAAGTGGCGAGCAACGACCTGCCAGGGATCCCGAGCCGCACGCGGCTGAGCCCGGACGGGACCCTCGTGGCGACGACCGTCTTCGTGGCCGGCCACTCCTACATGACCACGGGCTTCTCGACCGCGACCGAGGTCCACGAGTTCGGCGGCGGTGAGCGGTGGGGCAACCTCGAGGACTTCCAGCTGGTGATCGAGGGCGAGGAGGTCAACCCGGTCGACCGCAACGTCTGGGGCGTGACCTTCGCGGACGACCGGACCTTCTACGCCACGGTCGCCACCGGCGACCGAACGTGGCTGGTCGAGGGCGACCTCGCCGAGCGCACGCTCACCTCGGTGTCCCCCGACGCCGAGTGTCCCGCCCTGTCGCCCGACGGAACCCGGGTCGCCTTCAAGGTCGACGTCGACCCGGGGCGCCGCGTCGTGTGGCAGGTCGCCGTCCAGGACCTCGCGACGGGCGAGCGCACGCTGCTCGAGGCCGGCCCGCGCGGGCTCGACGACCAGGTCGAGTGGCTCGACGACGACACGGTGATCTACGGGATGCCGCGTGCCGACGAGCCCGGCGTGACCGACACCTGGGCGGTCGACACCGCCGCGAACGCGACACCGAGCCTGCTCATCGAGCAGGCGTGGTCGGCGACCGTCGTGCGCTGAGGTGTTACGGCACATTTTGGGGATGTTGCTCCGTGGCCTTGTCGACCGGCGGGCGCGTGTGGAGGATGCCGGGGGACCGCGCACACCCCCACCCCCCACCTGCGCGGTCTGTGTCCCCTGCCCCCGTGTCATCGAGGTTTCTCCATGTCGTCCCCTGTGTCCGGCCCCGTCATGTCCCGAGGCCGTCGGCGCCTCGTCCCCGTCTTCGTCCTCGCAGTCGTCCTCACCGCCCTCGCCCTCGTCGAGCGCCCCACCCCGTCAGCCCACGGCAACACCGCGGACCGGGCGCGTGCCGCCGAGGTCGGTCTGCTCCCCCGCCGCGCCCCCGACGCGGACGTGCGCCGCGGGCCCGAGCGCGAGGTCGGCATGCGCTTCAAGGCCAAGGTCGCCGGGACGGCGGTCGGCGTGCGCTACTACAAGCCGCGCAAGTCCAAGGGATCCACCCCCGCGTCCGCCACCTTGTGGTCGAAGCGCGGAAAGGTCCTGGCCCGGACGACGCTGCGTCCGGTCAAGGGCAAGGGCTGGAAGAAGGTCGGCTTCGACTCCGGCGTGGCGCTCGCCGCCGGCAAGGCCTACGTCGTCTCGGTGCACACCGGCGCCAAGGGGATCCACGCGGCCACGCCGGGCGGCTTCAGCAAGTCCAGGAGCAACGCCCACCTGCGTGCCCCGGGTGACCGCAACGGCATGACGCGGTCCGGCAGCACGGCGCGGTTCCCGCGCAACGAGGCTCCGCGCAACACCAACTACTGGGTCGACGTGCGCTTCGTCCCGTCAGGCTCCGAGACCGCCCCGACCCCGACCCCGACCCCGACGCCGACGCCCACCACGCCGCCTCCCGGCGGCTGGCCCGGCCCCGACAACACCGGCGTACCGGCCGGCACCGCGCTCACGCCGTACACCGGCCCGTGCACCATCACCTCGGCGCGCACCATCTCGGGCGCGGACGTCCTCTCCAAGTGCAGCGACGCGCTGGTGATCCAGACCACCGGTGTCGTCATCGACAAGTCCCTCGTTCCGGGCGTGTGGTCGATCTACGGCGACGGCGACAGCTCGGTGACCATCACCGACTCCGACGTGCGTGCCGGCTCCGTCTCCACCGCGGGGCTCTGGGGCTACAACATCACCGCCCGGCGCGTCGACGTCACCGGCGGGCAGCACAGCTTCCAGTGCAACAACAACTGCGAGGTCACCGACTCCTGGTTGCACGACCAGCACAACCCCGACGGCGGGAGCTACCACAACAACGCCTTCATCTCGAACGGCGGCAGCAACATGGTGATCCGCCACAACACGCTGCACTGCACGGCGATCCTCAACAGCACCGACGGTGGTTGCAGCGGCGACCTGTCGCTGTTCGGGGACTTCGACCCGATCGACAACGTCACCATCGACAACAACTACCTGAGGGCCAACAACTCCTCGATCTCGTACTGCCTCTACGGCGGTGCATCGCGCTCCAAGCCCTACCAGGCGACGAACGTCAAGGTCACCAACAACGTCTTCGAGCGCGGCGCCAACCGCAAGTGTGGCGTCTACGGACCGGTGACTTCGTTCGACCGCAACGCGGCCGGCAACGTGTGGACCGGCAACGTGTGGGACTCCGGCGAGGCGGTGAACCCCGAGCTGGGCTAGCTGCTCGCGCCGCCCGCGATCGCCACGAGCGACTTCGTCAGGCCGGCGAAGCGCTCGTGGTGGATGTGCGAGTCGGGGAAGTACGAGCGCAGCTCGGCGACCCCGACCAGCTCGGTCCACTGCACCTCCGACATGGCCTCCTCGGTCGACTCGGGGCTGCTGTGCGCGAGGGGCCAGGCCGCGGCGAGCCGCGCGCGGGCGGCCATCGGCATGAACTGCAGTCCCGGGAAGAGCCAGTGCGGCTCGAGCGGGAAGTAGCGGTAGGGCGTCTGCACCCAGTGGCGCGGCGCGAGGGCGCGGACCTCGCGCGCGAGCGCCGCCCGCTGGGCGTGCCCGCCGACGTGCTCGAGCAGCGAGTTGCTGAACACGACGTCGTACGACGTCGACGCGCCGGCCGCAGCCAGCACCTCACGCGCCCGGCACGCGTCGCCCGTGACCGGGAGCATCGCCGCGTCGTCGGACTCGCCGGGCTCGAAGAGGTTGAGCACCGTCACGTCCTTGGGTCGCACGGGCGCCCGGCGCCACCACTCGACGGTGCCGCCGAGGTCGAGGACCGACATCGTCGCCAGGTCCGGGAAGGCCTGCTCGACGAGCTCCCAGCGGCGGGCCCGCATGCGCGCACCCGCCGACCCGGGTGCGTCGACCAGGGTGTGCCGGAGTCGTCCTGCGACTCCGCCGTTCGCCGCCATGAGGGATCCCTTCGTCGTCGGCGTGCCGCTCACCACGGCACGCACGTCAGCTCGCTGTAGAGGTAGTCGACCGAGCGCGGCTCGAGCGCGGTGCTGCGGAACATCCGCGGGCGAGGCGAGGACTGCATCCGGGACAGCCGCGGCGGTCGGCCCGCCACGCGCCGCTCGGCGAGCGTGACGAGCGCGCGGTGGCGCAGCAGCAGGTGACGGTAGGGCGCGTGCCCCGCCCGCGCCAGGACCGCCGGGTCCGAGACGTGGACCAGCGAGGCGAAGAGCGGCAGGCCCTTGCGCCGGTCGCGGCGGGCGATCACGTAGCAGCTGTCCGGGCCGACGCGCACCACGAAGTGCAGCGCGGCCGCGGCCGCGCGGTGGTCGCGGTAGACGCGCAGGTCGTCCCCCGTCAGCGCCGCCTCGATGTCATGTGGCGCGGTGAGCACCCGCACGCCGCGGCGCGACGGCAGCGGAAGGTTCGGCACCAGCGCGGTGGCGGTGTCGAGGCTGGTGAACCCCAGGCGCTCG
This sequence comes from Nocardioides sp. zg-1230, assembly GCF_013155335.1. Classification (GTDB taxonomy): domain Bacteria; phylum Actinomycetota; class Actinomycetes; order Propionibacteriales; family Nocardioidaceae; genus Nocardioides. Next base: position 28,086 of record NZ_JABJQZ010000001.1, read on the forward strand.
TTGAGGCTAACTACGTTGCCGCTGGGCGAGAGGTCGACGAAGTCGTAGTCGCGCTGGCGCAGCATCGCCCGCGCCAGGCGTACGCCGTGCGCGCGGTGCTCCTCCAGCACGCACCAGGCGGCCAGGTTGCAGCGCCGGCGGGGCTCGCCGTCGACCACGCGCTCGGAGTAGAAGGCGAGGTAGGCCCCGACCACCTCGTCGCCCTGGCGCAGCAGGAAGCCGTGGTTGGGGGCGTCCACGCTCCACGGCGGCACGGCACACCGCGCCCACTCGTCGGCACTCAACCTGGCGTTGAGGTGCTGGTGCAGGAACGCGGCGACCGCACCGATGTCGTCGTCGGTGATCGGTGCCAGGTCCACCCCCACGGACTCCCCTGACATGCCCCCACCGTAGGAAGACGGGTCGGCGCCGAGCGGGCGGCACCGAGGCACATACCCATATTTTGTGAGCCTCCGCCGGACGCCCGGAGGCGTGGCAGGAAGCGACCCTACGGTTCGACGCATGCGCGTGGTGAATGTCTGCTTCCATGGCATCGGCGCGCCGCAGCGCCGACTCGAGCCCGGCGAGGACGTCTACTGGATCAGCAAGGACGTCTTCCTCGGTGTGCTGGACCGGGTGGTCGGACGGCACGACGTGCGCCTGAGCTTCGACGACGGGAACTCCTCGGACGTGGAGATCGCGCTCCCGGCACTCCTCGAGCGCGGCCTGCGTGCGAGCTTCTTCGTCGTGGCCGGGCGGCTGGACCTACCGGGCAGCCTCAGCCGCGACGACGTACGCCTGCTGCACGCGTCCGGCATGACGATCGGCAACCACGGCATGTCGCACCGGCCCTGGCGGGGGCTCGACCCGGCCCGCCGACGCGAGGAGCTCGTGACCGCCCGCACGGTGCTGCAGGACGTCACCGGCAGCCGCGTGCACGACGCCGCCCTGCCGCTGGGTCGCTACGACCGCGCCGTCCTGCACGAGCTGCGCCCCCTCGGCTACCGCACCGTGCAGACCAGCGACCGCCGCTGGGCCCACTCCGACCGCTGGCTCCAGCCCCGCTACAGCATCCGCAGCGGCGACACGGTCGACTCGGTGGAGCGGGACGTGCTCCGCCTTCCCCCGGTCGCCTCCCGCGCACGCGGCGCACTCGTCGGCACGGTCAAGCGCCTGCGCTGAGAGGTGCTGGGCCGTCGACCGGAACGACGTCGCTCCCGGCGCGCCGGACGGCGTGCTCGTGTCGATCGGCTGGGCACGCGACATCCACGCGGGCGTCGCGGCACTCGAGGATCTGAGCACCGCGCGGGCGGCGCACGGACAGGTCGCAACATTCTGGGTCGCGGCCTCGTCACACAGATTCGGCATCATCCGCAACCGCAGGGGGAATCATGCGACTCTCACTCACCGCCGCCGCGCTCCTGGGCTCGGCCCTGCTCGTGCCCATGGGCACGGCAACCGCAGCGGCCGAGACGTGTCAGGGACAACCGGCGACCATCGTCGGCACACCGGGGGGCCAGATCGCCGGGACGGAAGGCGCGGACGTCATCGTCACCAACGGCGCCACGAGAGTCGACGCGGTCGGCGGCGATGACCGCGTGTGCGCCACGGGCGAGGGCGGCGTCGTCGCCATCCTCGGCGCAGGGGCCGACACGTTCACCGACGAGAACGGAGGCTCGCACCAGGTCCTCGCGGGCACCCTCGACGGCACCGACACCGAGGCCGACGTCATCCGCCTCGCCACATCTGGGCGCGTCACCTCCGGCATGGCAGGCACGCCGAACGCCGACACCATCGACCTCGTCGAGACCGGCTACCTCCACTGGAACGGCGTCCAGACCGCCCCGGGCGCGGTCACCGTCGGGAAGGGCGGTGGCCTGTTCCTTCGGTCCGCCTACAACATGCGTGTGGAGGCCAACGGGTCAGTCACCGGGGCCGACACGTCGCTGACGTGGACCGGTCACTTTGACGAGTTCTCGTTCGCCACAGAGACCGAGCGCGGGCTCCTCGACTTCCGCGGCACCGACGCAGTCGAGCACCTCACGGTCGACGCCCCGGCGACATTCAACCGCAACGTGCAGCTCGGCAGTGGGGACGACATCTACCGGACCAACGGCCTCGGCGGGAGGTCATCGATGGTGAAGGGCAACAAGGGCGAGGACCGCCTGATGCTCGACGTTCCGACCCTGCGGCTCAAGGCCGACCTGGACCGCCGGGTGGATGACAAGAACAGCGGGGCCGCGACCCGCATCCGCAACTTCGAGGACTACGTGGTGTCCGCCAAGACGGCGAGGATCCGCGGGACCAACCGCGGCGAGCGGATCACGGTCGTGACGTGCAAGGCGTGGGTGAACGCCGGACCCGGCAAGGACCTCATCATTGCCAACGTCGAGTACGGCGACGGCGACGAGCTGGGCACCCCGAAGTGTGGCAAGTACCGCGCGGTCGTGAACGGCGGCCGGGGCCACGACACGATCAAGGGCTCCCCGGGGAACGACCGCCTGCTGGGCAACCGTGGCCGCGACGCCACAGACGGCCGCGCCGGGCGCGACGCCTGCCAGGGCGAGCGCCGTGTGCGGTGCGAGCGTCGCCTCTGACGTAGCCCCATCCGCGCAATGAAGGGCCCCGACCGGCAGCGGTCGGGGCCCTCGTTGCGTGCAGGACCTTCGGCCAGCGACGACGGCAGGGGGCCTGGGTGCGTCGACTACCCCTCCTGCGGCCGCGTCTTGCCAGCTGCCCGTTCGCGGGCGGTCTGAGTTACCGATCCGCTGAGTGCGCGCCGTACCCGGCTCCCCTCGAGCCTCGGGTCGTCGCCGGCCACACCCAGCCAGAACGCGCGTGTGGCCCCGCCACCTGGTGGGGGCGGGGTGCGGGGCGGGGTCATCGTCGGCGTGGACGCGGGATGCCGGGCGGGTCATCTGGTGGGTCGATCGCGCTGGTGCCGGTGTGGTCGCGGCGGTAGCGGTGCCCGTGGGGACTGGTCCACTCGAACGCCCCGGGCGCGACCATCTCGTAGCGCCAGGGCGAGTGCGTCTTGAGCCGGTGGTGGAACCTGCACAGGCAGGCGAGGTTGTCGCTCCGGGTGGGCCCGGGCTGGGTTCTGCCCTCGGCTGCGGCGTCGGGGTCGTACGGGATGACGTGGTCGATGTCGCAGCGTCGGGCGGGGCGGGTGCACCACGGGAACACGCAGGTGCGATCGCGGAGGACGACCTGCTCGCGGATCCGGTCCGGCACGGCATAGGCATCGGTGGCCAGCTGGGTGTTGAGGTCAATGACCGGCTTGATCGTGACCTTGGTGCCGGAGTCGCCGCACCATTCCTGCACCTGCTCGAGCAGGACGAGCCGCTGGCCCTCCTCCAACCGGCCGGTGGGCCCGAAGACGGTGGTGTCGCCGGAGAAGCCGGCATCGAAGTGCGCGTGGAGCACGACCTCCCGCGCCGCGGGCAGCCGCTGGGGGTCGGTTCCGGTTCCGGCGAGGTCGAGGGCGGTCTGCGTCCTGGCGAGGTCGCCGAGGGCCTTGGCCCGTCGAGCATCAAGGGGCAGTGCGGACCCGAGGACCTTCTGCATCTCGGCGCCGCGCGCCACCGCACGGTCGAGGTCGAGGGCGTCAGCGATGTCGACATCGGCCTCGATGCGCATCGTGCCGGCGAAGTGCACGTCCTGGGTGTCGATCGTGACGTGACGGGGGTCGACGTGGAGGTAGCCGTCCTCCGGATCCGCAGCCGGGTCCACGGTGGCGAGGTCGTAGCGCTTGATCGCCTCCGCGACCAGCCGGTCGAGCTGCGCCGGCCCGACCCGACCGGCGACCGCGGCGACCTGCGCGTCCACAAAGCCAGCGGCCTCGCGCGTCAGGGCGGGTGAGGAGTGGATCGTGGTCTCGGCCACCGCCCGCGCCTTCCACGCCGGAACCCGCCCGGCCTGGACCTGGGCCCACAGCCGGGGCAGGCGGTGACGCAGCTCCAACGCGTGACCGATGAGCCTCTTCGCCCCGGTCGACGACATCCCGAGGACGCCGCCGAGCTCCGCAACACAGAACTCCGCCACCAACGGGCATCCCTCACCCGCGATGGGCTCCTCGTGCTCCCACCCCGCCGCACTGAACGACGCGGCGTCGTGGATCGACTCCGGCGGGTGCAGGTCAGCCCACCGGGCCGCGACCTCCAGCAGGTCTGCGGCAGCCCGCTCCTCGGCCGCCTTGCGGTTTCGCGCGAGCGCGAGCAGGCCGGCGGCGGTGAGGTCGTCCACCTCACCTGCTACCCGGTCAACCAGCGCTTCGCTCATGTGTTCGATTATACTGCTGGTCGCCGACAACGGCACCCGTTCCCAGCGGCTGTGGACGGACCTCGAAGGGACGGTGCTCGAAGCGACACTCCCGGACGGGGTCTCGTGACGGGACACCGTCCCTCCCCGACCAGCAGCCGCCTGCGCCTAGGTTGGACCTCGCTCGTACCTGGCACGAGCGAGGTGAACCCGACCGTCGAAGCGATGTGTCGATGGACGCCGTGACGCGACTTCATCGAACCTCGACCACTGGTGGGCGACGGGCGAGCCGCCCTCACTCGGGCACGAGCTCGCTGCCGTCGTCCCAGGTGTTGTCACGCCAGGCGTTGCCCGAGGCCGTCGCGTCGAAGGAGGTGATCGGGCCGTAGACGCCGCACGTCCCGTTGGCACCGCGCTCGAACACGTTGCCGTTGAAGACGACGCCCGTGGCGTCGGGGAACGGCTTGCCCGGGGCGTGGCCGCCGTAGGCGCAGTAGGAGGCCGAGGAGTCGTTGGCCTTGAGGAGGTTGTCCTCGACCCGCACGTCGCGGATCGGCTCGAAGTCGCCGAAGAGCGAGAGGTCGGCGGTGCAGCCACCGCCCGTGGCGTTGAGCTCGGCGGTGCAGTGCAGCGTGTTGTGCCGCACGACCATGTCGGTGCCGCCGTTGGAGATGAAGGCGTTGTTGTGGGCGGCTTCGCCCTTCGGGTTGAACTGGTCGTGCAGCCACGAGTCCTCGACCAGGCAGCGGCTGCCGCAGTGCACGCTGTGCTGCCCGCCGGTGACCTCGCTGCGCCGGACCGTGAGGTTGCTGCCCCACACCGCGCCGCCGATCCACTTCCCGGCGACGACCTCTGAGTCGACCACCTCGACCGAGTACGTAGGGTCGACCTGGGTGGCCGTGGACTCCACCCGCGGCACGCGCGACGCCTCGATCCGCACCCCCGGTGCCTGCACCACGATCGCCGGGCACACCCCGGTCGCGTCGACCCCCGACAGCACTGCGGTCTCGACGAGCGTGCAGGGCCCTGCGTAGGGGACGAGCTCGGTGCCGGACGGGACGCCGGTGCTGTCCGCGTCGGGATGGGCGTCGGGCGTGGAGCGGTTCTTGCCGACCGGTTCCGGCGCGTCGCTCGTCGTGGCGTCGTCGCCCGCGTCCGCGGCGGAGGGTTCCTCGTCGAGCAGCCGTACGGCGACCACGGCGAGGACGCCCACGAGCAGGACGACGGCAGCAACCAGTGCCGTGCGCGACCACGTGCGTGCCATCGGCGCCCCTTCCCCCGTCGACCACCGTCGACTCTCGGCGACCCCCATCATCGCGCCGCGTGCCGAGCAGGCGCGTACCCCAACCGGGGGATGTCGCGGCGCACGGTCCGGCGCGGGCAGCAGACGCGTGGTCGACTCGCGCCGTGGGGATGACGATCGCATGCGTGTACAACGACCCTGCCGTCAGGCGGCACTGCCTCGACCGCTCGATCGCGGCGTACGACGGCCCGGTGGAGGTGGAGTACCTGCCGGTGGACAACACCGAGCACGCCCACACGTCCGCGGGTGCGGCGCTCAACCACGCGGTCAGGCAGGCCAGCCACGACGTCGTGGTCCTCGTGCACCAGGACGTCTACCTGCACGACCTGGACCGGCTGGCCGCCTGCGCCGCTGCGCTCGAGGACGAGCGGTGGGGCATCCTCGGCGCCAACGGCGTCGACGCCGACGGCAGGTCCGTGGGCCGGCTGCGCGATCGCGTCATCCTCATCGGGGAGTCCGCGCCCGAGCCTGCGGCCGTCGACACCCTCGACGAGGTGCTGCTCATCGCCCGCCGCGACGACCTGCTCCGCGAGCCCCTCAGCGAGGACCCTGAGCTCGCCTGGCACGCGTACGCCGTGGAGTACTCGTTGCGGGTCCGGGCGGCGGGGCGCCTCGCGGGTGCCGTCGACACCGCCATCACCCACAACAGCATGACGACCAACCTGGCGCGCCTCGACGAGGCGCATCGCCACGTCGGCGACCTCTACCCGGCACTGGTCCCGATCCACACCACGTGCGGAACGGTCGACCCCGGCGCCCGGGACTGGGGCAACCTCCCGCTCATCCGCGACCACGGCTGGCGGCGCCGGTGGCTGCAGCAGTCGCGGATCGCGGCCCGCGTGCGGTCGGAGATCGGCGTCCAGGTCGTGCTCGCCGACATCGCCCACGAGGTGGACCTCCTCGGCTACTCGCCAGCGGAACCGCTCTACCTCCTCAACGCCGACCGCCGCGGCGGCTTCGCAGCCGAGGCGGGCGCCTCCGTCACGATCGAGCGCGACGGCCGCCCGGTGGTGATGTCCGCCGTCGCGCCGCAGCACCTGCGCGAGGCGTTGCGCTCGCTCGATCGGGCCCCGCACGTCCTGGTCACCGGGCTGGCAGTGGGTGACCTCGCCGACCTCGGCCCGGAGGTCAGCGGTCGCGACTGGCTCGCCGGCGTGCAGTGGGACGAGGTCTGGCTCGTGCGCGGGCAGTCCGCCCGGCAGCGGCCCGCGGAGTGGACGCGCCCGCAGGCGGTCCCGCTGGGCGCGAGCCTGTCCCGCGGCTGAACCGAGGCGACGGGGCGAGGCGTCCCTGCGCTCAGCTACGTAGGGCGTCGGCGACCGCCACCGCCACCGCGTACTCGTCGCAGTGGGACAGCGACACGTGGATCGGCCCAGCGCCGCGCCGCTGGGCCAGGGCACGCACGCCGCCGTCGAGCCGCACGCTGGGTGCCCCGTCGGCGTCACGGCCGATCTCGATCGAGCGCCACGCCAGCGGGGCGTCGCCCGTGGGGCGCAGGGCCTTGAGCACCGCCTCCTTGGCGGCCATGCGCGCGGCGAGGTGCAGCTCCGGGCGGGCGCGCGAGGTGCAGTAGGCGATCTCGTCCTCGGTGAACCAGCGCTGGAGGAACCGGTCGCCGGCGGTCCGCACCAGGGCGGCGATCCGGGACACCGACACGATGTCGGTGCCCGTGCCGACCGTGCCCGACACGTACGCGCTGCCGCCCATCCTCACGACTCCTCCGTCAGGGCCGTCCCCACGGCCAGGCTCCGACACTAGGGACCGCGCACGCTCCGAGGCTGCCTGGCCGGGCCCGTCACCACTATTGGGGAGCGTGCCCGCCGCGCGTCTCCGAGGGCCCGGGCCTCTCTCACACTCAGGGGTGGGTCGACGGGGGTGTGCGGCCCGCGAATCGGCCAGGGGAGGCACACATGCACGACCAGATCAGGAACGAGCTGCGCGAGTTCATCGGCGACAACTACCTCTTCGGCGACCACGACCGGTTGCCCGGGGACGAGGCGTCACTGCTCGAGGAGGGCATCGTGGACTCCACGGGCGTCCTCGAGCTCATCGAGTTCCTCGAGGACCACTTCGGGATCGTCGTCGGCGAGTCCGAGACGGTCTTCGACAACCTCGGGAGCATCGGAGGCCTCACCCGGTTCGTCGCCGGCAAGACCCTGGCCGGCCAGCCCGTGGGCTGAGGCCCTGCGCTTCGGGGGACCATTCATGGGGGACATGCGCGACCGGGTCGAGGACCCGGACCTCCGTCCATTCCGGACGGACGTCGACAAGTACTACACGATCGCGGCCGAGGGCCGGCGAGGGCCGGCGCAGCGCCTGCGCCTGTGGTTCTGGAACGCCGACTTCCGGGTCGTCGCCTGCTACCGCTTCGACCGCGCCGCGCGGCGCTACCAGGCGGAGCACCGGGTGGCCGGCCTGCCGGCCCGCGTCTTCGCCGCCGTCTGGCGCAGGCGCGTGATGAACGTCCACCACGCCGACATCGACCACCGCGCGGAGATCGGCCCGGGGCTGTTCCTGATGCACCACACGGGGGTGTTCATCGGGCCGGTCACCATCGGTGACAACTGCGTGCTGCACCACAACGTCACGATCGGGCAGCGGGTCGCCTCGGGCGACCACGGCGTGCCCCGGCTCGGCGACGACGTGTGGATCGGGCCCGGGGCGACGATCACCGGCGACGTGACGATCGGGGACGGTGCGACCATCTCCGCAGGCAGCGTCGTCTCGCGCGACGTCCCCCCTCGTTCCCTCGTGGCCGGCAACCCGGGCCGCGTGATCGCCTCCGACTACGACAACTCCTCGATGCTCAACTACCGCGTACGGCGCCCGGCGCGGACGCCCGAGGCGGTCGCGCCCGAGCCAGTCCCCGAGCCAGTCCCCGAGCCAGGACCAGAACCCGACGACACGCCCGCGCGGGCCGACGACGCCCACGTGGACCGCGCCCTCGCGGAGTACGCGCGCCTGCGCGACCCGCACGGCGACCGGCACCTGGAGGCGGTCAAGGCCGCGATCTTCCTCGAGGACGTCTTCCACGTCGTGCTGCGCGAGGAGCAGATCGATCCCGACCTGCTCGGCACCGCCGAGGGCATGCGTGCGGTCCTCGCCCAGGCCGGCGGGACCGCCTGATGTGCGGCATCTGCGGCGTCGTGGTCATCGACGGCCCGCCGCCGGACCGGGAGCTCGTGACCCGGATGATCGGGAGGCTGCGCCACCGCGGTCCGGACGGCAGCGGCCTCTACCGCGACAACCACGCCGCGCTCGGGCACACCCGGCTGGCCATCATCGACACCGAGGGCGGCGCCCAGCCGCTGTGCAACGAGGACGAGACGGTGTGGATCTCCTTCAACGGCGAGATCTTCAACTACGTCGAGCTCGGGGAGGAGCTGCGCCGCTGCGGGCACCGCTTCCGCACCGCCAGCGACACCGAGGTCATCGTGCACGCCTGGGAGGAGTGGGGCGAGCAGTGCTTCACCCGATTCAACGGGCAGTGGGCGGTGGCCCTGTGGGACTCCCGCGAGCGGCGGCTCGTGCTGTCGCGCGACCGGATGGGCGTGCGTCCGCTCTTCTACACCCGTGACAGCCGACGGCTCGCCTTCGCCTCCGAGGTCAAGGCACTGATGGCCGACCCCGCGGTCCCGCGCGCCCTCGACCCCACCGGGCTCGACGAGGTGCTGACCTACTGGTCGACGGTGGCGCCGCGCACGATCTTCCGCGGCATCGAGCAGCTCGAGCCGGGGTACGTCGCCGTGCTGGACCGCGACGGCTTCCGACGCCACCCCTACTTCAGCGTCGACTTCCCCGACCGGGGCGCCGAGCCGGAGCAGGACATCGAGGCCAACGCCGCCGAGCTGCGCGAGCGCCTCGTCGAGGCGGCCCGGCTGCGCTTCGTGCGCAGCGACGTGCCCGTCGGCGCCTACCTCTCCGGTGGCATCGACTCCTCGATCACCGCGGCCGTGATCGCGAGGTACACCGACGCACCACTGCACACCTTCTCGCTGCGGTTCACCGACGCCGAGTACGACGAGGGCGTCCACCAGCACAAGATGGTGGCCGAGCTCGGCGCCCGGCACGAGGAGGTGATGGTCTCCCCCGCCGACGTCGCCGAGGTCTTCCCCGAGGTGGTGCGGCACACCGAGACGCCGGTGCTGCGGACCGCGCCGGCGCCGCTCCTCCTCCTGTCGCGGCTCGTGCGCGACAACGGCTACAAGGTCGTCGTGACGGGCGAGGGCGCGGACGAGGTGCTCGGTGGCTACGACATCTTCCGCGAGGGCCGGGTCCGCGCGTTCTGGGCCCGCGACCCGGGCTCGGCCACCCGCGACCGCGCCGTCGAGCTGCTCTACCCGTGGATGGAGCGCAACCCCGGCACCGCCCCGGCGTTCGCACGCAGCTTCTTCGGCCAGGACCTCGACGCCGGGGACCCTGCGATCTCGCACCGCCCGCGGTGGGCCTCCACGAGCGCCGTCAAGGCGCTGCTGTCCCCCGACGTGAGGGCCGAGCTCGACCGCGGCCCGGACGTGGTCACCCGGATGCCGGCCGGCAGCGACGCCTGGGACCCGCTGTCGCGCGCCCAGTGGCTCGAGATGACCACCCTGCTGCCGGGCTACATCCTGTCCAGCCAGGGCGACCGGATGCTGATGGCCAGCTCGGTGGAGGGACGGTTCCCGTTCCTCGACAAGGACGTCATCGAGCTCGCCAACCGCCTGCCCGCACGCCACAAGCTGTGCGGCCTCGACGAGAAGCACCTGCTCAAGATCGCCTTCGCGGACCTGGTCCCCGAGCAGATCCGCGCCAGGCCCAAGCAGCCCTACCGCTCCCCCGACACCGCCAGCTTCTTCAGCGGCCCGCCGCCGGAGTGGCTCACCGACGTCACCTCGCCCGCGGCCCTCGCCGACGCCGGCGTCTTCGCCCCACGCCCGGTGGCCGGACTGCTCGCGAAGGCAGCCCGCACCGGCGGCGTACGGGCCGGCAACACCGACAACATGCGCCTGCTCGCGGTCCTCTCGACCCAGCTGCTGCACCAGCAGCTGGTCGTCGACGGGGGCACCGCGAGCGACGCCGCACCACCCGCGCCGATGACCGTCATCGACCGGGTCCAGCACGTGAGGAGCACGGCATGACCACCGTCCAGAGCGCCAGCCCGAGCCACACCGACGTGCTCGCGATCGACGTGGAGGCGGAGGTCGCCCGGATCAGCGCCTCGCTCCGCGGCTACCTGACCCGTGCCCGCCGCAAGGGAGCGACCGTCGCGCTGTCGGGTGGGATCGACTCCAGCGTGGTCGCCGCGCTGTGCGTCGCCGCGATCGGCAAGGACCGGGTCTTCGGCCTCCACATGCCCGAGCGGGACTCCGCCGAGGACACGCTGGCGTTCAGCACGCTCGTCTCCGACTCGCTGGGCATCGACTCGGTCGTGGAGGACATCACCCCGGTGCTCGAGGCCGCCCGCTGCTACGAGCGCCGCGACGACGCGATCCGCATGGTGTGCCCCGACTACGGTCCCGACCACAAGTCCAAGATCGTGCTGCCGAGCGTCGTGGAGTCGGAGAGCCTGCGGCTCTACTCCGTCGTCGTGCAGGCGCCCGACGGGACCACGACCCGCCACCGGCTGACGACCGAGTCCTACCTCGGCATCGTGGCGGCGACGAACTTCAAGCAGCGGGCCCGCCGGATGATGGAGTACTACCACGCCGACCGGCTCAACTACGTCGTCACGGGCACGCCCAACCGCCTGGAGTACGACCAGGGGTTCTTCGTGAAGCTCGGTGACGGGGCGGCCGACGTGAAGCCGATCGCCCACCTCTACAAGACCCAGGTCTACGCCCTGGCGGAGTTCCTCGGCGTACCCGAGGAGATCCGGACCCGTCCGTCGACGACCGACACCTACTCACTGCCGCAGTCGCAGGAGGAGTTCTACTTCTCGCTGCCCTGGAACCTGATGGACCTGTGCCTGCACGGCAAGAACACCGGCGCCCCGATCGAGCAGGTCGCGGAGGCCACCGGCCTGACGACGGCCCAGGTCGAGCGGGTCTACGGCGACATCGACCAGAAGCGCAAGACCACGGCCTACCTCCACCTGCCGCCGCAGCTGGTCGAGCCGGTCCAGGAGATCGGTTGACCGCCCGGGACCTCCTCGCTGCCGCACTGCGCCGCTGGTACGTCGTGGTGCTCGGCGCCGCGCTCACGGTCGGGGCGTTCGCCGTCGTGCAGCGGCAGGCCCCGGTGTTCTTCACGCAGTACAACATCGTGATCGTCGGGCCGTCGGGCGAGGAGCACAGCAACGTGCTCGAGCACCCGCGCTACGGGCTGCAGCCCCTCGTCGGGGTCATCTCCACCGACCTCAACGAGGGTCATCCGCCGCTGCTGACCGGCGACGTGGACGCCACGATGGTCGGCATGGGCGAACGGGCAGGCGTCCAGGTCCGGGTGCCCAACCTGGGCACGCAGTGGCGACCCCTGTTCTCGGCCAACTACCTCGACGTGCAGGTGGCGGCAGCGACGCCCGAGGAGGTGCAGGCGCTGGCGACGGAGACGTCGGCCCGCGTCGCGGAGCTGCTCGAGCAGCGACAGGACGAGCTGGGCGTGCCGACCAACCTGCGTGCCCTCGCCGTCCCGTCGTCGGAGGACCCCATCGTCTACCCCATGGCCGGCAGCCGGTCCCGGGCCCTCGCGGCCACCGGGCTCACGGGTGTCATGCTCACCGCGGCCCTCGTCTTCTGGCTCGAGCGCTGGCGTCCGCGGCGCCGTCCGGCCCCGGCCCCCGGCGCCGCTCCGGTTGCCGCGGCTGGCAGGCGGGCCCTCGTGCGCCGTCGTACGCGCACGGAGGTGCTCGCATGACCACCCCGGTGACGGTCGCGGTGGTGACCTGGAACAGCGCCGACGTGCTCCCCGGACTGGTGGAGTCGCTGCCCGCCGGCGCCGGTGACGTGCCCTGGCACCTCGTCGTGGTGGACAACGACTCGAGCGACGACACGGTCGCCGTGGCGCGGCGCCTGTGCCCCGACGCCATGGTCGTGCAGACCGGCCGCAACGCGGGCTACGCGGCCGGGGTCAACGCCGCCCTGGCGGCCACCCCGGACGCGCCGGCGGTGCTGGTGCTCAACCCCGACGTACGGCTGAGCCCGGGCTGCCTGCCCACGCTGCTGGCCGCGCTGGACCAGCCGGGTACCGGGATCGCGGTGCCGCGGCTCACCGACGGCGACGGTGCGCTCATCCACTCGATGCGGCGCCGGCCGACCCTCCTGCGGGCCTTCGCCGACGCGCTCGTCGGTGCCACCCTGGCCGGCCGCTGGTCCCTGACGGGGGAGGTCGTGAGCGACCCCGCGCCCTACGCGGGCGACGCGTCCCCGGACTGGGCCGAGGGCTCGACGCAGCTGGTCAGCCGCGCCTGCCTGGACGCCTGCGGGCCGTGGGACGAGTCCTACTTCCTCTACTCCGAGGAGACGGAGTTCCACCTGCGAGCCGGGGCGCTCGGCTTCGGCGTCCGCTACGTCGCGGACGCGGGCGCCGTCCACCTCGAGGGCGACTCGGGCACCTCGCCGCGCCTGTGGGCGCTGCTCACGGCCAACCGCTTGCGGCTCTTCTCACGGTTGTCCTCGCGGCCGCGGACCGCTGCCTACTGGGTGGCCCTCGTCCTGCGCGAGTCGAGCCGGGCGGTCCGGGGGGACGCGATCGCGCGCGCCGCCGTGCGCGTGCTGGTGCGTCCCGACCTGCTGCGTGCCCCCCGCGGACCGGCGTGGCTCGACCTCGCTACCCCAAATCCGGTACTCCGCCCCGACGCGGCCCAAGCCGGGGCGGCCCGTCCGTAGCGTGGTGCCCGGGGACGACGCGTGGGTAGGACGTCGCCCCAGCCGGTCGCCGGGGGGCGGCTCCGGCACCGGAACGAGGGGGCAATGACGACGATGCGGACGCACCTGCACCACCTGCTCGAGGAGGGCGCCGTCCGCTTCGGCGACCGCCCGGCCCTGAGCCACCAGGAGACGACGCTCGACTACGCCTCGGCCTGGGACCAGGCCTGGCGCACGGGCGCCGTGCTGGCCGGCCTGGGCGTCGGGCGCGGGGACCGCGTGGCGGTCTACCTCGACAAGCGACCCGAGACCGTCGGCGGGATCTTCGGCGCCTCGGTGGCCGCCGCCGTGTTCGTGCCGGTCAACCCCGCGCTCAAGGGGTCCCAGGTGGCCTACATCCTCGGCGACTGCGACGTGCGGGTGCTCATCACGACCCGCCAGCGCTGGGAGTCGGTCCGCGACGACGCCAAGGGCTGTCGCGAGCTAGCGCACGTGCTGCTCGTCGACGCCGACCCGGACGAGGTGCCCGACGAGGACGAGGTGCGCGTCCACGACCTGCCGACCCTCCTGGGCGACGTCACCGAGCCACCGCCCCCGAGCCGGGCGGTCGACGTCGACACCGCTGCGATCCTCTACACCTCCGGCAGCACCGGCCGCCCGAAGGGCGTCGTGCTGTCCCACCGCAACCTGCTCGTCGGCGCCGAGAGCGTCTCGAGCTACCTCGCCAACGACGGGGACGACGTCATCCTGGCCGCGCTGCCGCTCAGCTTCGACGCCGGGCTGAGCCAGGTGACGACCGCGTTCGCCTCGGGGGCCCACGTCGTGCTCGTGAACTACCTCCTGGCCCGCGACGTCGTACGTCTGTGCGCGCGCCACGGCGTCACCGGGCTCACCTGCGTGCCGCCGCTCTGGATCCAGCTCGCCGCCGCCGACTGGCCGCCCGAGGCCACGGCGTCATTGCGCTACTTCGCCAACACCGGCGGCCGGATGCCCCGCTCGACCCTCACCCGGCTGCGCGAGATCTTCCCGCAGGCGAGCCCGTTCCTGATGTACGGCCTGACCGAGGCGTTCCGCTCGACCTACCTCGACCCGGCACAGGTCGACCGGCGGCCCGACTCGATCGGCAAGGCCATCCCCAACGCCGAGATCCTGGTCCTGCAGCCCGACGGCACGCCGTGCGCGCCCGGTGAGGAGGGCGAGCTCGTCCACCGAGGAGCGCTCGTCGCCCAGGGCTACTGGGGCGATGCCGAGCGCACCGCCGAGCGGTTCCGCCCGATCCCGGGTGGCCACGACTGGCGGGCACCCGAGCTGGCCGTGTGGTCGGGCGACCGGGTCGTCGCCGACGAGGAGGGATTCCTCTACTTCGTCGGCCGCACCGACGACATGATCAAGACGTCGGGCTACCGGGTGAGCCCGACCGAGATCGAGGAGGTCGCCTACGACAGCGGCCTGGTCCGCGACGCCGCGGCCCTCGGTCTGCCCGACGAGGCCCTCGGTCACCGCGTCGTGGTCGTGGTCAGCCCTGCCGCGGACGACTTCGAGCCCGAGGCGCTGCTCGCGGTCTTCCGCCGGCAGCTGCCCCGCTACATGGTGCCGGCGGAGATCGTGGTCCGCTCCGAGCTGCCCCGCTCCCCCAACGGAAAGTTCGACCGCGTCCTGCTGCGCGAGGAGCTGACCGCATGAGGACCAGTGATCACGTGGACGCCCACGGCACGGCCGGCGGGACGCTCCTGGTGGGTGGCGTACCGGTCGACCGCCTCGCCGAGCGCGTCGGGGCGACGCCGTTCTTCGCCTACGACCGCGCGATGATCTCCGCACGGGTGGCAGCGGTGAAGGCCGCGCTGCCGGATCGGATGAAGCTCGGCTACGCCGTGAAGGCCAACCCGATGCCCGCCGTCGTCCAGCACCTCGCAGGACTCGTGGACCACCTCGACGTCGCCTCCGCCGGCGAGCTCGCCGTCGCGCTCGACACGGGGCAGGACCCGGCCGCGATCAGCTTCGCCGGACCCGGCAAGACCGACGCCGAGCTGCGTCGGGCGGTGGCCGCGGGCGTGACGGTCGAGGTCGAGTCGCGCACCGAGCTGCAACGCCTCGTGCGCACCGGCAAGGAGCTCGCCCTGCGGCCGCGCGCCGCCGTACGCGTGAACCCGCCGTTCGCGGTCAAGGGCTCGGGCATGCGGATGGGCGGTGGGCCGCAGCAGTTCGGCATCGATGCCGAGGCCGTCCCGTCACTGCTCGGCGAGGTGAGCGAGCACGACGTCGACGTCGTCGGCTTCCACGTCTTCGCGGGGTCACAGAACCTCAGCGCGGCGATCCTCGGCGAGGCGCAGGAGCGCACCGTCGACCTCGTCCTCGAGCTGGCCGAGCACGTGCCCGGCACCGTGGAGTACGTCAACCTGGGCGGCGGCTTCGGCATCCCCTACTTCGAGAAGGACGAGCGCCTCGACCTCGACGCCGTCGGCCGGCGGCTCACCGAGCTCGTCGACGGTCGGCTCTCCCCGGCGCTGCCGGACGCGACCGTCGTCGTGGAGCTCGGGCGGTTCCTGGTGGGCGAGGCGGGTGTCTACGTCACCCGCGTCGTCGACGTGAAGGAGTCGCGCGGGCGCAGCTACGCCGTGGTCGACGGTGGCATGCACCACCAGCTGGCCGCCTCGGGCAACTTCGGCCAGGTCATCCGGCGCAACTACCCGCTGGCCCTCGCCACCCGGGCCCTGGACGAGCCCACCGGGCCGGTCACCGTCGTCGGCTGCCTGTGCACGCCGCTCGACCTGCTCGGCGACGAGGTCGCCCTGCCCGACACCGAGGTCGGGGACCTCGTCGTCGTCTTCCAGGCGGGCGCCTACGGCCTCACCGCCAGTCCCACCGCATTCCTCGGCCACCCCTCACCATCGGAGGTCCTCGTATGACCCAGCCCGCAGAGATCCTCACCGGCACGCACGCCGACTCCCTCCCCGGAGTGGTCGAGGTGCTCACCCGCACCCTCGGCATCGAGGACCGGGCGGGAGCGATCACCCGCGAAACCCGGCTCTTCGGCGAGCTGCCCGAGCTCGACTCGCTGGGCGTCGTGGAGCTCGCGGCCGCCCTCGAGGACCGCTTCGACATCGTCATCGAGGACGAGGACTTCACCGGCGAGGTGTTCGAGAGCGTGGGCACGCTCACCGACTTCATCGACTCCCGCCGCACCGGCGGTTGAGAACGCCCCGAGCACCGGAAGGAGAGCTGTCGTGGAGATGCGGGTCATGTGGCGGTCGCTGCGCCGCCGCTGGTACCTCGTGCTCGCGCTGGCGGTGCTGACCGTCGGCGCGACGTTCCTGGTCGCGCAACGCACCGGCGAGACCTACGAGGCGACGGGCACCGTCCTGGTCTTCCCGCCCTCGCAGGTCGAGGGACCCACCGGCGAGATGTCGGAGGAGAACCCCTACCTCTCGCTCGGTGGGGTCGGACAGGCCCGCGACGTCGTCGTACGAGCCCTGACGTCGAAGAAGGTGGGCGACGAGTTCGGTGAGGCCTACCCGGCCGGCACGACGTTCGAGATCGTCCCGGACTACACCAACAGCGCGCCGATCATCCTGTTCACCGTCGAGGCCGCCGCGCCCGACGTGGCCACCGAGGCGCTGTCCTCGCTGATCGACCGGGTCCCGGTCGAGCTCGAGAAGCTGCAGTCCGGACTGGACCTGCCGGCAGCGCAGCGCGTCACGTCCGTCGTGCTGACCCGCGACGAGGCCCCGGCCGCGACGACGAAGGCGATGATCCGGGCGGCACTGATGACGATGGCCGCGCTCGGCGGCATGGGCCTGCTCCTGATCGCCCTGGTCGACGGGTGGCTCGCCGGCCGCCGCGACCCCGACCCGGAGGACCTCGTCGTCGAGGACGCCGCCGGGCCGCCCGCCCCGGTGTCCCTGCACCCGGTGCACGCCGACGACCCGGCCCCCGGCGGACGCGACCCCGACCCTGACCCCGACCGGGGTGCGCCGGTCGAGGTGACGGCACGACTGCTGAAGCGCCGCGGGCGACGGGACCAGCGCGGCGAGGCGTCGTGACCCTCGCGGTCCAGGAGGAGGCCGGGACCGGCATCGCCCGCAGCGGCGGGGTCGACGCCGCGGCGCTCCTGACCGCCTACGTGTGCCTGCTGTGGTTCATCCCCTCCCCGATGGTCGTCAGCGCCCTGGGCAGCGCCGGCAGCCCGGCCACCCTGTTCGGCATCGGGATCTTCCTCTACTGGGCGTGGCACACCGTGCGACGGTCCGAGCGCTCCGACGGCCGATCCCACCCGGTGCGGGCGGCGATGCTCGGGCTGGTCGTGGCCATGCTGGTCGTCTACGCGCACGCCATGGCAGGCCCCCTGCCCGGTGACGAGATCAGCACCGCCGACTCGGGCCTGCTGCGCCTGCTGAGCCTCGCCGGGGTCGTGCTGCTCGCCTGCGACGGCATCAGCGGCTACGACCGGCTCGTGGTCGTCCTGCGGCGCCTCGCCTTCGCGGCGGGACTCGTCGCGCTGCTCGGCCTGGCGCAGTACGTCACCGGCGAGCTCTTCGTCGACCGGATCCGTATCCCCGGGCTCACCGCGGGCACCGAGGGGTGGACCCTCGGCACCCGGTCCGGGCGCATCAGACCGAGCGGGACGTCGATGAGCCCGATCGAGTACGGCGTCGTGCTCGGCATGACCCTCCCGCTCGTCACCGTGTGCGCGTCGGTGCAGTCGCGCTACCGGTGGCTCTTCCGCGCGATGCTCGTCGCGATGATCGCCTCGATCTTCTTCTCCATGTCCCGCTCGGCCTACCTCTGCGCGCTGGCCGGCATGATCGTGCTCGCCATGTCGTGGGACCTGCGCCGGCGCCTGCGGGCGCTCGCCTTCCTCAGCGTCGTCAGCGCGGTGATGTACGTGATGGTGCCGGGCCTGCTCGGCTCGATCCAGGGGCTGTTCTCCAACGCCGGCGAGGACCCCAGCATCGCCTCGCGCACCGGCAGCTACGACATCGCCGGCGCCTTCATCTCCAGCTCGCCCTGGGTCGGCAAGGGCTTCGGCACGTTCCTCCCGAAGTACTGGATCCTCGACAACGCCTATCTCGGCATGACGATCGAGTCCGGCCTCCTGGGCCTCCTGGCGCTGCTCACCCTGATTGTCGCGGGCCTGGTCAGCGCCCGTGGTGCGCGCGGGGTCCTCCAGGCCGAGCAGGACGCCGGCCGGGCCGCCGGGCACGACGCCGGGCGGGAGGAGCACGTGCAGTACACCCAGGCGGTGCTCGCGTCGGTCGCGGCCGGGGCGTGCGGCCTGGCGTTCTTCGACGCGTTCGCCTTCCCGCAGACGGCCGGGTGCTTCTTCCTCTTCATCGGCATCGCCGGCGCGATGCGTCGCCTCACCCGTGCGAGCGCCGCGGTGCCGTCGAGCGGGCGGGGCTAGGCGCGCGACCGCCGGAGCCGGCGTACGACGCCTCCGGGCAGCAGCAGGGCCGGACGCACCCGTCCCGCGCGCAGCAGCCGCGCCGCGGTCTCGACCCGCCGCGGCCACGACAGGAGCGGCGACACGACGTCCAACGTGCCGGCGAGGCCCTGCCCGACGCCGTTGCCCATCACCTGCAGCAGCCGCTGGTCGAGCGGCCCGGTCGCGCGCACGGCAGTGTTGGGGTCCGACGCCGGACCGGAGGCCGGCGGTGCGTCGAGCACCTTGCCGACCTGCTCGGCCCACGCCCCGTCGGCGTGGAAGCGACGCACGGCCGCGCCGGTGCTGGCACCAAGCCGGTGCCGCGCGTCGTCGTCGGCCAGGAGCCGACCCACCTCGGCCGCCAGCTCCGGTCCCGATCCGGCGACCACCAGGTCGTCGTCGAGCTCGGGGGTGTCCGCACCCAGCACCCCCAGGCGCTCGTCCGGGGACCGCAGGGTCAGCACGGGCGTGTCCAGCCACGCCGCCTCGAGCATGGAGGTGAGGGACGAGAAGGGGTAGGAGTCGACGTAGACGTCGGCGGCCTCGAGCAGCGTGTGGACGTCCGGCAGCAGGCCCCAGGCGCGCCCCAGGTCCTCCTCGGCCAGGACCGACCAGTCGCCGTCGGGGGCCGGCCCGGCGACGTGCAGCCGCGCCTCGGGGTGCTCGCGCACGACCGGGAGCAGCACGTCGAGGAGCGACTCGCCGGTGGCGGCGCCGTACTTGTAGGTGTCGGCCGCGCTGGCCACCACGAGGGCGTCCGCCGGCATGCCGAGCTCGGCGCGGGCCGCGGCCCGGGTCAGCCGGCGGTCCCGCATCACGAGGGGCCGCACGAGCAGGGTGTTGCGCGCCTCGGGGATGCCGCGGCGCTCGACGTTGAGCCTGGCCCCGCTGCTGCGCAGGTTGACCACGCGGTCGGCGACGTGGACGCCGAGCCAGAACACGTGGTCGGCGTGGTTGACCAGCACCACCTCGGGGCGCTCCCCCGGCGGCAGCGCTAGCGCGATGGCCGGGACGACGTCGTTGGGGTGGACGTGGAGCACCACCTGGTCGTGCTCGAGGGCCAGCTCGCGCAGCCGGGCGGCCCGGTCGAGAAGGTGCGGGCGGCCGTCGTCGAGGAGGGTCAGGCCGCCGGGGCCGTCGAGCACCCGGCTGATCTTGTCGGGGACGTCGCGTCCCTCCTGCCCGGTGACGCAGACGTGGTGCTCGCGGGCCCCGTCGAGCCGCAGCCAGCTGGCCAGCATCTGCGTGTGGCCCCCGGTGCCGTAGAGCTGGCTCGCCACATGGAGCACCCGGGGACGGGCAGCCGCGGGACGCGCCGGCGCGGGACCGCCCGGGCCGGGCAGGGAGGAGCCGAGCCGCCCGAGCACGTCCTCGAGAGGGCCGCTCGCGAAGACCCCGCTCGGGTTGCACCACGCGAAGGTCGCGGCCGTCGTCGCGGCCACGGCCGCCCGCTCGCTGCGGCCGCGGCGGGCGAGGGCCTCCGCGCGCTTGACGAGCCGGTCGAGGACCGCCCAGTTGTCGTCGAGGCGCTGGACGTCGCTCGGGTCGTTCATCTCGTTCATGCCTGGGCCGCCTCGATGACGGGGTCCTGCGGGGACGACGGTGCGTCGGCGACCGCGGCCCCCGACCGCAGGTCTCGCAGCTGGCGCAGCTGGTGGGGGCGCAGCGCCAGGATGCACCCGATGGCTGCCAGGCAGATGAGGCCACCGGCGAGGGTCGCCAGCAGGGGCGAGGACAGCTCCCGCGCGACGAGCGCCGCTGCGCCCGCGCCGACCGCGGCGACGAGGAGCGGGACCACGACCGCGGCACCCAGGGGTGCGATGCGCAGCCCGCAGCCGCGGAGCATGACGAGGTAGCACGGCACGACCACGACGGCCACGACGACGAGCTCCGCGACGGCGACGCCGACCACGCCGCGCTCGCGGGCGGCGAGCAGGACCGTCGGGGCCAGGACCGCGAGCCAGAGCAGCTGCACCGCGAGCAGGCGGCCCGTGCGCCTCAGCACGACCAGGAGGTCGTAGGACAGCTCGACGAAGATGCGCGCGGCCGTGACCAGCACCAGGACGGCGAAGACGTCCGCCGCCGGTGCCCACTCCGCGCCGTAGACGAAGCGGATGACGTCGTCGGCCACCGCGGCGCCGACCAGGCAGACCGGCAGGGTCACCACGGCGACGACCCGGAGCAGGGTCGTGAACGAGTCGCCGAGGCGCCGGGGGTCACCCTGCAGCCGTGAGAACACGGCCGGGGCGACGCTGCGCAGCGGCTGGGAGAACATGTTGAGCGGCCACGAGGCGAGGTTGAAGGCCAGCACGAAGTAGCCGAGCGCGGTGGCGCCGAGGGTGGCACCGACCGCGACCTGCTCGACGTAGGCGACCGCGAAGACGACGATGCTGGCGCCCGCCAGCGGGAGTCCGAAGCGCAGCAGCGGCAC
Organism: Nocardioides sp. zg-1230; assembly: GCF_013155335.1. Lineage (GTDB taxonomy): Bacteria > Actinomycetota > Actinomycetes > Propionibacteriales > Nocardioidaceae > Nocardioides. The sequence continues at coordinate 49,262 of NZ_JABJQZ010000001.1, forward strand.
CACCAGCGCCCGGTCGACGTGCAGTCGGTAGGGCCGGGTGGCGTGGACGAAGAGGGCGACCCCGATCAGCGTCGCCGCGACCCGACCCCACGCCAGGCTCCAGGCCCCGAACCCGCCGAGGGCCAGACCCAGGGACAACGCGGTGCCCGACCAGGTGACGGCCTGGTCGATCACCAGGCGCCGCCGCTGCTGGAAGCGGCGCTGCAGGAGCGCGGCCGGACCCGCGACCATGCCGCTGAACACCACCGACACCGACATCAGCCGGATGATCCCGGCCGCGTCGGGGGCCCCGAGCAGGCTGGCCACGGGCTCGGCGGTGGCGTACATCGCGCAGAAGAGCAGGACGCTGCCGGCGGTCGAGATCGCGTTGACCGTGCCCAGCACCGACTCCGGGTCGCGCTCCCAGCGCACGACGGCGAGGCTGACGCCGAGCTCGTTGAAGCTCAGGACGGCGAGCAGTGCCACCATCGCCACGGCGAAGGTGCCGAACTCTCCCGGCCCCAGGATCCGGGCCATGAGCACACCGACGAGGAGCGTGCCCAGCCGGGACAGCGCCGCGTTGAGGAAGCTCCAGCCGAAGGCCCCGGCCGCGGTGCGCGCCAGTCCTCCGTGGTCGGTCTCGTCTCCGTGCTGCGTCCCCACGCCCGCACCCCCTGCTGCGTCGATGTCTGCCCCCTTGTCCAACCCGTCAGCCGCCCCGGGCCCGGATCACGGCGAGGCCGAGCGGAAGACCACGTCGACGAAGTAGTTGGTCGAGTTGTAGGAACCGGCCGGGAAGCCGCCCCCGGCGCCGTAGCGGTAGACGCCGTTGCTCCCGGACGGAGCCGTGAGCGGACCGACGGTCCGGGGCGTCGCGAAGTAGCCGGGCGAGGCCGCGTAGCGACCGACGGGTGCGTAGTAGGAGACGACGTACGTCGTTCCTGCCGTCACCGCGATCGGCGTCGCGAACGTCGCGGTCTGCCAGCCGGTCGCCGTCTCGTTGGAGAAGGTGACCTGACCGAGCCGGCTGCCGCCCGCGGTCCACAGCGATCCGACGTGCGTGCCGGTGTTGCCGGCCCCTTTGTAGAACCGGACCGCCGTGACGGTGCCGTCCTGCGAGGGCGTGAACCGGGTCCCGAGCTCGATCGGGGACGTGTCGTCCGCCGCCGCGGTGTTTGGGGTGACGTCCGCGAAGAGCGACGTGGTGCCCGCGTCGTCGAAGCCCGTGGTGAACGACCACGTCTGCGTCGCCAGGCTCGCCCCCTCGGTGGAGGCCAGCCCCGAGACCTCCACGGTGTAGCCGGTGTCGGCCGCCAGCGGCGAGGCGGGCGTGAAGGTGACAGTGCGTCCGTCGCCCGACAGCGCGGCCGTGCCGGCGACCGGCGTGCTGCCGTGGGAGAGGCTCATCGACCAGCCCGTGGCGAGCGGGGCGGACACGGTCAGCGACGGCTTGGCCGTGACCGAGACCTGGCCGGCTCCGGACTGCGGTGTCCTGCCCTCGACCGTGAGGGAGGGAGCAGCACGCTCGAACAGCACGTCGACGAAGTAGTTGGCCGCACCGAAGGTGTAGGCCGGGAAGCCACCCGTGGAGGAGTAGCCGTAGCGGCCGTTGTTGGTCGCCGGCGCCGTCAGGTCACCCCGGGTCAGCGGGCTGCTGAAGAAGCCCGACGTCACCGAGTAGTGGCCCTGCGGCGCGAAGTAGGAGACGACGTAGGTCGTGCCAGCCGTGACCTCGAGCGGTTGCGCGAGCGTCGCGGACTGCCAGCCGGTGGCCGTCTCGTTGGTGAAGGTGACGGTCGCCAGGCGGGATCCGCCGGCCGACCAGATCGAGCCGGTGTGGGTGCCGTTGTTGCCGACGCCCTTGAAGAACCGGATCGCCTTGATCGTGCCGTTGCGCGACGGGGTGAAGGCCATGCCGAGCTCCAGCGGCGCGCCGTCGTCGGCGGCGGCCGTGTCGGGCACGACGTCACCGAGCAGCGTCTGGTTCTGCAGCGTCTCGGCCGACCTGGTGCGGAACGTCCAGGTCTGCGTGCCGAGGACGGCGCCGTCCGCCGTGGTCACCCCGGCGAGGGTGACGGTGACGTCCGCCCCGGCCGGCATCAGCGCCGACGGCGTCCAGGTGATCCGCTGCCGGTCGGCGGACAGGACCGCGTTGCCCGCGACGGCGCCGCCCGCGTCGACCGCCAGCGACCAGCCGGGCTCGACCTGGTCGGACAGGTCGACGACGACCTTGCTGCCCCGCGGGACGTCGAGGGCGCCCGGGGCGGGCGACTGCGACGTGATCGCGATGCTCGGCGGCGTCTTCTCGAAGACCACGTCGACCATGTAGTTGGTGCTGGACTGGCCGGCAGGGAAGCCGGGGGCATAGGTGTAGGCGCCCGCCGTCGAGCCCACCCGCAGCGGGGCCCAGGACAGGTCACGCTCGGAGAACGCGTTGAGCGTCGCCGAGTAGCGCCCCGTCGTGGAGCGGTAGGCCACCGTGTAGGGCGTGTTCTTCGCGATCGGGACCGGGGTGGAGAAGTTCAGCTGCTGCCATCCGCTGGCCGACTCGTTGGTGAACGTCCCGGACGCCAGCTCGACGCCGTTCTGGTTCCACAGCGACCCCACGTGGGCACCGGTGTTGCCCGGCGACTTGTAGAAGCGGACGCCGGTGACGACGCCCTTCACGTCGGAGCTGAACCTCGTGCCCAGCGTCAATGGCACGCCGTCGTTGATCTCGAGGATCGTGGGCGTGGTCTCGTCGCTGAACAGCGAGCAGGGGCAGACCCCGGGCGGGTTCGGCGGCTTCGCGGTCGTGAACGACCAGGTAGCACCTGAGGCGATCGGGTTGCCCAGCGTGTCCGTGCCCGACAGCGTCGCGGTGTGGCGGACGTACGACGCCAGCGGCGCGCTCGGCGTGAAGGTGATCGTGCGCGTGGTCGCGTCGTAGGACCGCGTGCCGGCGATGGTGGCGCCGTTGGAGTCGACCAGGGTGATGCCGGGCGTGCCGGCCGCCATCGGCTTGGAGAAGCGGGCCGAGACCGTCGTCGTGGCCGGGATGGCGCTCGACCCGGGCGCGGGCGAGTGGCTCATGCCGATGAGCGGTGAGTCGTCGGTGGCCGAGAAGGTCACGTCGACGAAGTAGTTGGCCCACTGGTAGCTCGAGGACGGCATCGTCCCGGCACCGCCGAACACCCCGGGGGGCTGGGCGCCCCACCCACCCGCGACCTGCATGGCGCCGGTGTCGATGCCGCGGTAGACGAACGCCCACGACTCCGAGGCGTAGTGACCCCGCGGAGCGGTGTAGGAGACCGTGTAGTTGGCGCCGGCGGTCAGCGGGACGGCCTCCGCGAAGGTGGCCGTCTGCCAGCCGGTCGCGGTCTCGTTGGCGAAGGTCACCTGGGCCAGGCGCTGCCCGTTGGGACCCCACAGCGAGCCGACGTGCGTGCCGGTGTTGCCCGCACCCTTGTAGAACCGCACGCCCGTCGCGAAGCCGTCGACGACCGGCGTGAAGCGCAGGCCCAGCTCCACGCCGACGTTGTCGTCGGTGTCGGGGACGGGCGGCGTGACGTTGCCCAGGATGCTGCAGGGGCACGTCACCGAGAAGCTGCGGGTGGCCGGGGTGCCGATGTTGGCGCTGTCGTCGATGGCGCGCACCATCACGGCGCTGTTGCCGCGTCCCTTCTGCACGAAGCTCGCGGTCCAGGACGTGGTGCCGGTCGCGGCCTTCCAGGTGGCGCCGCCGTCGGAGGAGACCTCCACCCCGGCCACCCGGCCCGCTGCGTCGGCGGCGGTGCCCGTGACGGTGACGACGTCACCGTTCTTCTGCGCCGCGTCGGCTGCCGGCGTGGAGATCGTGACGGTGGGACCGGCGGTGTCCGTCGACTTCGTGGCTGCGGCGAGCCCGGCCATCAGCGTCGTCGGCTGCACACCCATGTCGGCGAGCAGGTTGACCTGGGCCTGCTGCATGCGGGAGTCGGCGACGTTGTCGGGGTACTCCGAGTCGTGCTCGGCGTCGAGCCCGTAGCTCCACTGCACGGTGCCCGCGCTGAAGACCAGTGCCCCGCTCGGAGCCTTGTAGAGCGTCAGGTGGTGCTTGGTCGAGCCGGGGTTCACCGTGTTGCCGAAGTCGCGCAGGTACTCCGGCACCGCACCGGTGGTGGTGGAGAGCTTGACCAGGCCCGGTGGACCGAAGCCGTTGTCCAGCGGCTCGTTGGACTCGTACCCGACCGTGTGCGGCGCGAGGGTCGTCGACGAGCCGGTCATGCTGGCGAGGCCCGTGTTGCGCCAGAGCCGCAGCTTGCCCTCGTCCTGCCGCACGGTCATGGCGAGGTCGCTGAAGTTGACCATGTAGGCGGTGCCGATCAGCCCGTTCTCGGGCGACCCGCCGCCGTTGGCGGGCGAGGCGAAGCGCGGGTCGCGCCACGTGCCGGTCCACTCGCTGCTGGGGTCGATCTTCGCGTTGCCCCAGGTCTCCTTGTAGGACACGAGCGTGCGGTAGGGGGTGCGCGAGGAGTCGGCGGAGGGCTCGTAGCGGGTGCGCCAGTACATCTCGTTGCCGGCGAGGAACTGGAGGTTGACCCCCGCGTCCCGGGCCGCCTGGACGTTGGCGCGCTGACGGCCGCTCCAGTACTCGTCGTGGCCGACGGAGAGGTAGACCTTGTGGTTGGTGAGGAGGTTGCCCCGGCGGTCGGTGTCGACGCCGGCCATGTAGGAGACGTCGTAGCCGTTGCGCTCGAGGAAGCGCACGGCGGCGTACTCGGGACCGAAGTAGAAGTCGCGCCCGGCCGCAGTGCCGCGGGTCAGGAACGGACGGTTGTAGCTCAGCTTGTAGGCACGCCCGTGGGCACCGCCCTGGTAGAAGCTGGAGCCGCCGTAGGTGTTGTAGGCGTGCCACGTGGTGTCGGCGGTCTGGAAGACGATGTCGGAGGTGCTGGCGTCGTCGCGGACGATGAAGGTGATGTGGCTCGAGTCGCCGTTGCTGCGCTTGAGGTGGGCGACGTAGACGCCCGACACGGCGGTCGTCGGCACGTTCCACGACGCCGAGACGCCCCAGTTGCCGCAGTCGTAGAGCTCGGTGGTGGCGTCGGTGATGCAGTTGGGCTGGTTCTGCGGCAGCGACGCACTCGGCGTCACCGACGTGATCTTGCGGGCGCCGAGGCCCTGGTACCACCCGGTGCGGTAGATGTCGATCGTGTAGGCCGAGGCATCGGTCTTGATCTTGAAGTCGACGCGCTGGCCGATGTTGACCGAGATGTCGGTGGCGAATCCCTGGATGGAGGAGTCACCCGCAGCGTTGATGTCCCAGATCTCCGGATCGGTGCCGGGCTTGGAGTTCTCGCACGCCACCTTGTTGCCCGACGGACCGCACGGGTCCGCGGCGTTGGCCGGTGACGGCCCGCCCAGCAGCGCCGGTCCCACCAGCGCGTTGAGTGCCGCGACGAGCGCCAGCACCACGACCTTCAACGTCCAAGCACGCCCGAGACCCCACTTGCGATTCCCAGCAGTGCTGGCCATCTCCACCCCACCCTTCACGGCACGCCACTGCGCACCACCGTCCTGATCCTGTTGCCGCGGCATCCCGAGCGGGCAGCGAGGGGGCCGATATCCCCCATATGGAATACGGCGTCAGAGCTCGGCCACCGAGGCCGCTGGAGCCACGGAGGCCACGGCTGCTCGCGAACGCTGGCGCGGGATCCGCAGCCCGCTGATGTGCAGGGGTGGCGGGTCGCTCACCTTGGTGACCGTGCGGCCGGCCGCGGCCACGAGGTCGCGCGCCTTGAGGCTGTCGGCGTCGCGGGAGATGCACAGGTCACGGAGCGCGAGCTCGAGCGCGATCGTGAGCTGGTGGTCGTCGACGTGCTCGCCGTGCATCGCGCGGCGGGGCACCAGGATCGGGCACTTGCCGTTCTCCAGGGCCATCAGCGCGATGCCGGTGCCGGCGTGCGCGACGACGACGTCCGCGGCCCGGATCGCGGCCGCCATCTCCTCCGACGGCACCCGCTCCCGGCCGTCGATGCCGAGGCCCGTGACGTCGGTGCCGCCGGTCTGCCACAGCACCTCGGCGTCGGCCGGGACCAGGGGCACCAGCCGGTCGAGGAGCCGGCGGAACCCGTAGCCGTCCTGCGTGCCGAGGCTCACCACGATCGACCGCACCGGACGCTCGGCGGCCGGGGCCGTCTCGTAGAGCTCCCACGGCGAGGCGAGGAACTGCCAGTGCCCGCGCGCCAGCGCGCTGGACTGGCTGAAGGTGGTGATGCCCGGCACCATCGCGAGCGCGCGGCCGGACAGGGACGGCGCGTCGAGCCGGGTGGCACTCTCGATGTAGACCGTCTCGATGCCGCGCAGGCGCGCCTGGGGCAGCACCGCGAGCGCCAGCGCCGCGCCGGTGCTCACGACCAGCGACACGTCGTGGTCGTTGAAGAGTGCCCGGCAGGCCATCGCGTTGCGGGCCAGGGCGCGGGTGTCGCGGGGCGGGCACGGCAGGGCCCAGTGGACCCTCTCCCCCGCCAGCAGGGACTCGGTCTGCGGGGTGCGGGGCGTCACCCACACCACGTCGTCGCCCACGCCGAGCCGCGGCCGCAGGGTGTGCAGCTGCATCAGGTGGCCGCCGTCGTTGGCGACGAGGAGCGTGGTCACGGCCGGCCACCCGCCACGGCGTCGGCCAGCACCTCGACGACCCGGTCCTGCTGCGCCTCGGTGAGGTGCGGGTGCATCGGCAGCGACAGGATCTCCCCGGCGGCGGCCTCGGCGACGGGAGCCGTCCCCGGTCCGAGACCGAGGTGGGCGTAGGCACCGGTCCGGTGCACCGGGTAGGGGTAGTGGATGCCCGCACCGACGCCGGCCCGGCCGAGCTCGGCCAGCACCCGGTCGCGCTCGGCGACCCGGACGACGTAGAGGTGCCACACGTGCTGCCCCTCCGCGCCGGGAAGCGGGCGTCGTACGCCGTCCACGTCGGCCAGGAGGCTGTCGTAGCGGGCGGCGGCGCGCACGCGCAGCTCGTTCCACTTCTCGAGCCGATCGAGCTTGGCGCGCAGGTAGACCGCCTGCACGGTGTCGAGCCGGGAGTTCATGCCGATCACGTCGTGCACGTAGCGCGTCGAGGAGCCGTGGTTGCGCAGGCGCCGCACCTCGGCCGCGATCGTCGCGTCGTCGGTGGTGACCGCGCCGGCGTCGCCGGCGGCGCCGAGGTTCTTGCCGGGGTAGAAGCTGGTCGCCGCGACCGTGCCGAGCGCGCCGGCGCCGCGCCCGGCGAGCCGGGCACCCTGCGACTGGGCGGCGTCCTCCACGAGCGGCACGCCTGCGTCGCCGCAGATCTGCGCGAGCCGCTCCATCGGCGCGAGCTGGCCGAAGAGGTGCACGGCCACGACGGCCTGCGTGCGGTCGGAGATCGCGTCCTCGACCTGGTCGGGGTCGATGAGCAGGCGCTCGTCGTCGCAGTCCACGAGCACCGGCACCGCGCCGATGCGCGAGACTGCCTCGGCGGTGGCGATGAACGTGTTGGCCGGGATGACGACCTCGCCCTCCGGCCCGACCCCCGCGGCCCGCAGCGCGAGCTCCAGCGCGTCCGTGCCGTTGGCGACGCCGACGCAGTGGCCGACGTCGACGAACGCGGCGTACTGGTGCTCGAAGTCGGCGACGGGCGGCCCGTCGACGAACGCGGTCGCGGCGAAGACCGCGCCGATCCCCGCCTCCACCTCGGCCGCGATCTCCGCGTGCTGCGAGGCGAGGTCGACGAAGGGGACGGTGCTGCTGTTGCTGCTCATGCATGGACTCCTGTCCGGATCGGTCGGGCGGGGACTCCCACCCAGGTCTCTCCTGCGGGTACGTCGTCGAGGACCACCGAGCCCATCCCGACGGTGGCGTCGGCCCCGATGCGCACGCCCTCGCGCACGGAGGCGTTCATGCCGAGGTAGGCGGCCTCGCCGACCTCGACGTCGCCGCCGAGGGACACCCCGGCGCAGAGGGTGGCGTAGTCGGCGACGGTGCAGCCGTGCGTGAGCGTCACGTGCGGCATCAGCACGACGTGCTCGCCGACCTCCACGTCGGCGGTCAGCACCACGCCGTCGAGGGCGATCGAGCCGCGGCCGACGTGGCAGCTGCCGGGCAGCACGAGGCGCGGGTGGAGCAGCGAGGCGTAGCGCGACGGGTCGAGGCCCACCATGGCGAGCCGGGTGGCGACCCGGCGGCGGAGCCTGCCCTTGCCGAGGGTGAGGACGACCTCGTGGTCGACCAGCCCGGTCACCAGGTCGACGCCGCCGAGCACCGGCGCGAGGCCGTGCAGGGTGCCCCACCGGGCGGGGTCGTCGTCGACGACCTGGACCGGGCCGTCGTGCTGGACGAGGACGGCGACCGCGGTCGCCTCCCGGGCCAGCCCGCTCGCGCCGACCAGGACCAGCCCGCTCACGAGCGTCCGGCCGACCCGAGCGCGTCGCACACCCGCTGGTGCTCGGCGTCGCTCATCTGGTGGAACAGCGGCAGGACCAGCGTCGCGTCGGTGAGCCGCTCGGTGACGGGGAGGGGCGCGTGGGGGCGGTCGGCGTGCGCCGGCTGCCGGTGGGCGGCCATGATCCCGCGTCGCGCCGAGATGCCGGCGGCGGCGAGGTGCTCCATCATCTGCTCGCGGTCCATCGGGTGCTCGGGCAGGACCTCGAGCCAGCAGGACTGGAAGTTGGTGGTGCCCCAGGCGGGGTCCCCGACCAGCCGGAGGCCGGGCAGGTCGGCCACCGCGTCGGCGTACCTCGCGGCGAGCTCACGGCGACGCACGACCATCTCGGGTAGCCGGCCCAGCTGGACCAGCCCGACCGCGGCCTGGAGGTCGGTCATCCGGAAGTTGAACCCGACCTCGTCGAAGCTCTCGGGCGGTGCGAGCAGGCTCGCGTGCCGGTCGGCTGCCGAGACGCTCATCGCGTGCTCGCGCAGGCGGCGGGCGCGGTCGGCCCAGTCGGCGCGCGAGGTGGTGAGCATCCCGCCCTCGCCGGTGGTGAGCAGCTTGCGGGGGTGGAAGGACCAGGTCGCGAGCTCCGCCTCCGCCCCGACCGGACGACCGTGCGAGGTGGACCCGGCCGCGCAGGCCGCGTCCTCGACGACCGTGATGCCGAGCGGGTCGCACCAGGCGCGGATCGCCCGCAGGTCGAGGGGGACGCCGCCCTGGTCCACGGCGATCACCGCGCGCGTCCGCGGGGTGACCACCGTGGCGATCGTGGCAGGCGTGAGGTTGCCGGTGACGGGATCGACGTCGGCGAAGACCGGCGTGGCCCCGACGTAGATCGGCGCGTTGGTGGTGGCGACGAACGAGAACGACGGCACGACGACCTCGTCGCCCGGGCCGACACCGGCGACGACGAGGGCCAGGTGCAGCGCTGTCGTGCAGCTGCTGAGCGCGACCGCGTGGGCGACCTGCTGGGACTCGGCGAACGCGGCCTCGAACTCGGCCACCCGGGGCCCCTGGGCGACCCAGCCGGAGCGCAGCACCTCCGAGACGGCGGCGACCTCCTCCTCGCCCAGCCACGGCTGCATCACGTTGATGCGCGTGAGCTGCTGCTCCACCTCGTGGTCGATGCTCATCGCGCCACCGCCACGACACGTCCCGCGGCGATCTGCTCGCGCTGCGGTCGCCACCACTCCACGAGCTGGCGCAGGCCGTCCTCGAGGCCGGTGGTGGCGGTGAAGCCGAGGTCGCGCTCGGCCGCGCGCGTGTCGGCGAGGCGGCGTACGACACCGTTGACGCCGCGCTCGGGCCCGTGCTCGACGGGCAGGTCGGAGCCCATCACCCGCAGCAGGGTCTCGGCCAGCCCCAGCAGGCTGGTCTCCTCGCCGCGGGCGACGTTGTAGACACCCTCGACCACCCCACTGGACGCCGCCAGCACGTTGGCCCGCGCGATGTCGGTGGTGAAGACGAAGTCCATGGTCTGGCGGCCGTCGCCGAAGATCAGCGGCGGCAGCCCGTCGTCGATGCGCTCCATCCACCGGACCAGGACCTCGGTGTAGAGGCCGTGCACGTCCATCCGGGGGCCGTAGACGTTGAAGTAGCGCAGCGCGACGTAGTCGAGGCCGTTCATCGCCCGGAAGCTGCGCAGCATGCCCTCGTTGAAGGTCTTGGCGGCGCCGTAGAACGTGTCGTTGTCGTAGGGGTGCTGGTGCTCCGGGGTCGGGAACTCCTCGGCCAGCCCGTAGACCGACGCCGACGACGCGGCCACGACCTTGTCGACGCCGGGCGTCGTGGCCGCGGCCTCGATGACGTTGAAGGTCCCGTCGACGAGCACCTCGAGGGCGAGCCGGGGCTCCTCGGCGCACTGGGTGATCCGGATCGCGGCCTGGTGGAAGACGACGTCGCAGCCGCTGGTCAGGTCGTGCACCAGGTCGCGGTCGCGGATGTCGCCCCGCACCAGGACCAGGTCGGCCCCGTCGCGCCCGAGGGCGTCGGCGAGGTTGGCCTCACGCCCCCGGACGAAGTTGTCGAGCACCCGCACCTGCGCGGCCCCGGCATCGAAGAGCTGGTCGACCAGGGTGGACCCGATGGTGCCGGCACCGCCGGTCACCAGCGCGGTCGCTCCTGCGAGCGCGGTCATCGCGCACCCTCCATCACGGACTCGGACGCCGACGCCGACTCGGATGCGGTCGCACCGGCCTGGCGCGGCACCGGCGGCGGGCCGGCCGGGACCGGCAGCGTGGCGTCGTACGACGTCGGGGCGCGGTCGGCCAGCCGCTGCGAGGCGGCCTCGAGCACCTCGAGGACGCGGAGGCCGGAGCGGCCGTCGGTCAGCGCCGGACGGCCCTCGCGGATGGCCCCGGCGAACTCGGTGACCATCGACCCCAGCGCCTCACGCTCGGGCAGCGCCGGCGACCAGGTGTCGCCGAGGCGGTAGGAGACGGTGGAGGCGGCGCGGTCGGCGCCGGCGACCGAGGTGCGAGCCAGGTCGACGCCGCGGTCGTAGATGCTGAGCCGCTGCTGCGGGTTGAGGTCGTCCCACACGAGCGTGCGGCGCGAGCCGCCGATCACCATCTGGCGGATCTTCGTGGGGCTCAGCCAGTTGACGTGCACGTGGGCGAGACCGTCGTCCGGCAGCGGCAGGGTGAGGTGGCCGACACAGGCGCGGCCGGCGCCGATGGGGTCGGCGCCGGTCGCACCGATGCCCGTGGTCGGCAGACCGCCCGGCAGCACGAAGTCGAGGATCGCGAGGTCGTGGGGCGCGAGGTCCCAGAGCACGTCGATGTCGGGCTGCACCAGCCCGAGGTTGATCCGCACCGAGTCGACGAAGTGCACCTGGCCGAGCTCGCCGCTGCTGACGAGGTCGCGCATCTTCTGCACTGCCGGCGTGTAGCAGTAGGTGTGGTCGGTCATCAGGACCAGGCCCTGCGCGTCCGCCAGGTCGACCATCGTGCGGCCGCGGGTCACGCTGTCGGCCAGCGGCTTCTCCACGAGCACGTGCTTGCCGGCGCTGAGCGCCTGCAGCGCCAGGCCGTGGTGCGTACGGGCCGGGGTGGCGATGGCGACCGCGTCGATCCGCGGGTCGTCGAGCACCCGCTCCACGCTGTCGGTGACCTCGACGTGCGGGCCGGCAACCCGGCGCGCCCGCTCGAGGTCGAGGTCGCAGACCAGCTCGAGGTTCCAGTCGGGGGAGCCGCCGAAGTTGCGGACCAGGTTGGGGCCCCAGTAGCCGGCGCCGATGACGGCGATGCCCAGCGGGCCGGGAGTGCGGGTGCTCATCGTGCTTCCTCCAGTCGGCCGTCGACCTCCACGTAGACCTCGCCGGTGACCGGGCAGATCCACCGGTCACGGTTGTCCGAGACGAGCGGGACGCCGCTGCGGCCCACCCAGCCGATCCGCCGCGCGGGCGAGCCGACGACGAGCGCGTGCGCGGGCACGTCGCGGGTGACGACCGAGCCGGCTCCGACGCTGGCCCACCGGCCGATCCGCACCGGGGCGACGCACACCGCACGGGCCCCGACGGACGCACCCTCCTCGATCGTGACGCCGACGGGCTCCCAGTCCTCGGCGCCCTTGCGCCGGCCGTCGGTCGTGACGGCGCGGGGGTAGGTGTCGTTGGTGAGCACGACCGCGGGGCCGATGAACACGCCGTCGCCCAGGACGGCCGGTTCGTAGACCAGCGCCTGGTTCTGCACCTTGCAGCGCTCGCCGATGCGCGCCCCGGGGCCGACGTAGACGCCGCGCCCGAGGATGGTGCCGTCGCCCACCTGCGCTCCCGAGCGGACGACGGTCTGGTCCCAGACCTGCGCGCCGGGACCGACGCGGGCGCCGTCCTCGACGGTCGCGGTGGGAGCGACGAGGGCGCGGTCCCGGGAGCGGGGACGTGCGTTGGACACTGAGGTCATGTGCGTGAGCTTTCGTCTCGTTGCCAGGTGGTGAAGTCCCCGGACCTCAGCGCCCCGCGGGCGCCGATCCGGGCGGCGACGTGGACGGCCACGAACACCGGGAGTCGGAGGGCCAGGCCGGGCCGGGTGACGGCGAGGCCGAGCAGGGTGCGCGCGCTGGTGCGCGAGCCGGGGCGTCGTACGCCGAGCTGGCCGGCCTGGCTGTTGCCGGTCGCGATGCGGATGCGGCGGCGGACGAGGTCGCGGACGGTGCGCGGCGGGTGCACCACGGCGACGGCGCCCGGCACGACACGGCGCTCGTCGTGGCTGAACGAGTCGGACATGCCGAGGTCGTCGCTCATCATCTGCGGGAGCGCGGTGACCCGCGCCTGTCCCAGTTCGGAGAGGACGACGACGCCGCGGCCGAAGAGGCCGGACTCGACCTGGGGCAGCGCCTCCCAGACGTCGTAGTACCACCGCACCCAGCGCGAGCACCCCGTGCGCGGCACGTCGCGGCGCGGGGCGGTGGCGAGGACCTCCTCGCGGGCGATCGGCTCGATGAGGCGGAGCGCGGCGGCGCCGTCGAGCTCGATGTCGGCGTCGAGGTGGATGCGGGGGAAGACGTCGGTGGCGGCGTTGCCGACCCGGACGGCCTCGACCTTCGACGGCTGCGGGATCTCGATCACGCGGGCGCCGGGGTCGGCGGCGCGCGCCACGTCGGCGGTGTCGTCGGTGCAGCCGTTGCAGACCACGACCACGTCGAGGTCGGCCCCGGTGCCCTGACGCAGCGCGCGCAGGTTGCGACCGATCGTGGCCGCCTCGTTGTGGGCGGGTATGACGACGCTGGCGACAGCCATCTCACTCCCCCGACTCGCGTGCGGGCCCCACGCCCGACACGATCCGATCTTGTGGACCGCGAGCGCCCGGACGGACCGCGCACGGGGGCTTTCGCCCATTTTGGGGAGCCCTACCGGGCGGCCGCGGCGAAGCTGATGTCGGCCGACCGGAGGTCGCGCAGGTGAAGGACGAGGAGGTCGAGCTCGGCCACCGACCAGGTGTCGTCGATCGCGACGCCGGACGCGGTGGTGCGCAGGGCGCGGTAGAGCGCGAGGGGCTGCTTGCGCAGCTCGGCGTGCAGCGTGCCCTCCAGCACCAGGCGCAGGTAGTCGTGCTGGGCGACGGGGGCGGAGCCGTAGCGGTAGGAGGCGTCGACGTCGTTGTCGGCGGCCAGCTCGGCGAAGGTCTGCCAGTCGATCGTCATCACGTGGTCGACACGACGGTCCACGGTCGACTCCACCGCCGCCACCGCGGCGCTCGCAGGCCGGGCACCCAGGCCCACCCGGTCGTCGTACGGCATCGGGACCGACTCCACCCGGGCACTGCGCCCGTCGGCGTCCACCTCGACCAGCATCACCGACTCGACCGACTGCTCCCCCGGCAGCCACGACACGTCCGCGGCCCCCTCCCGACTGCCGCCGGGACGGGTCCCGACCATCAGGATCGTGTCGCCGGGCGCAGGGGGTGGTCGGCCGGCCAGGCCGTCGAAGGCGCCGTCGATGCGCCCCATCCCGCTGGCGAGGTGGAGGTTGAGCCCGACGGCCGCGGCGAGGCCGAGCACGCCGAGCAGCGTGACGACCGCCAGCAGGCGGCGCAGCCGCGAGCGCTGTGCCATCGAGGTCCCCCGTCCGTCCCGTCCTCCGACGCTAGGCGGGGTCGGGGGTCGACCTCATGCCCCAAACGGGGGACGGTCCAGCGGGGTCCGGACTAGGAGTTGAAGCGCTGCTGGGTCTTCTCGAGGCCGTCGGTGATGAGCGACTCGACCGCGTCGGCGGCGTCTGAGACCTGGAACGGCAGCTCCTTGCGCTCGACGGTCGAGTAGTTGGACAGCACGAAGTCGGCGACGTCCTGGCGGCCGGGCGGGCGCCCGATGCCGGCGCGCACGCGGTGGAAGTCACCGGTGCCGAGCGAGGAACGCATCGACTTCAGCCCGTTGTGGCCGTTGTCGCCGCCACCGAGCTTGATCCGCAGCGTGCCGAAGGCGATGTCGAGCTCGTCGTGGATCGCGATCACGTGGTCGGGGGCGACCTTGTAGAACGTGGCCAGGGCCTTCACCGGCCCGCCGACCTCGTTCATGTAGCTGCGAGGACGGGCGAGCACCACGCGGGGACCGCCGAGGGACAGCCGTCCCTCGACGACGTCGGCGCGCCCCGACTTGTGGCTCCTGAACGACGACCCCATGCGCGAGGTCAGCTCGTCGGCGACCAGGTAGCCGACGTTGTGGCGGTGCCCGGCGTAGGTCGGACCGGGGTTGCCGAGCCCGACGACCAGCCACACGTCGCCCGAGGCAGGGGCGTCAGTCACGGAGTCCATCCTTCCATCCAGCGGCGACCGGGCACTTCCTCGCGCTCCAAAGCGCCGACCGGGCGATTCCTCGCGCTGTAGCGCGAGGAATCGCCCGGTCAGTGTGATCCAGCGCGAGGAAGTGCCCGCTCAGTGGGTCACTCGGAGTCGGTGCCCTCGGCAGCGTCCTCGGCGGGAGCCTCGGCGCCCTCGGTCTCGGCCTCGGGCGCGTCGTGCTCGATGCCGGCCTCGGCCTCGGCATCCTCCAGCTCGGCCTCGAGGGCCTCGGCGGAGATCTGCTGGGTCACGTTGACGATGAGGAGCTCCTCGTCGGCGAGCAGCGTGGTGCCCGACGGCAGGTCGAGGTCCTTGGCGTGGACCTGGGTGCCGACCTCGGCGCCCTCGACCGACACCTCGAAGAACTCGGGGATGTGGGTGGCCTCGGCCTCGACGGAGACGACCGCGTTCTCGGTGACGACGAGGGTCTCGGCGGCGGCGTCGCCCACGACGTGGATCGGGACGTCGACGGTGACCTTCTCGCCGCGCTTGACCGCGACGAAATCGACGTGCTCGATGACGCGGCGGATGGGGTCGATCTGCACGTCCTTGGTCAGGGCGAGCTGCTCGGAGCCCTCGACGTCGAGCGCGAGGAGCGCGTTGGCGCCGCCGTGCTTGAGGGCCATCATCGTCTGGTGGCCGGGCAGGATGACGTGGACGGGCTCGTTGCCGTGGCCGTAGATGACGGCGGGGATCTTGTCCTCGCGGCGGATGCGGCGCGCGGCGCCCTTGCCGAACTCGGTGCGGGACTCGGCGGCGATCTTCTCGGGGGCAGACATCGTTGTTCTCTCCGTACGTCGGTGTGGGGTTCGTGGGCCTCGGCCGGAGACGACGAACGCCGCGCTCCGGATCGGGGGCGCGGCGCAGTGATGCGGTCCGGCCCAGTCGATCACGGAGTCCTGGTCGTGCGGGCTCCCTCGCCGAGGCAACCCGTGAACTCTAGACCCGGGACGGGCGCGAGGTCGAATCTGCGCACACCCGGGCAACTAGGGTGTCCCGGTGCCCCTGATGCTCCCCGAGGCGCGCGAGCGCGCCGTCCTGCTGACCGACGTCCACACCGAGCTCCACCTCGACCTGACCTCGACCGAGGACTTCGGCGTCGAGGCGACGATCTCCTTCGGCTGCACGCAGCCCGGCGCGTCGACGTTCCTCGAGCTCAACGGCGGCACCGACGTGACGCTCGACGGCACGCCGGCGCCGTACGCCGACGGGCGGATCGCGCTGACCGACCTGGACGTGACCAACACGGTCCGCGTGACGGCCCGCATGCCCTACGTCACCGACGGCGACGGCATGACCGTGACGATCGACCCCGCGGACGGTGAGCGCTACGTCTGCGCCCACACCTCGATGGACATCACCCAGAAGGTGATCCCCTGCTTCGACCAGCCCGACATCAAGTCGACCTTCACGCTGACCGTCACGGCGCCCTCGCACTGGACGGTCCTGGGCAACGGGCCGCTCGAGGGGCGCACCTCGGCTGACGACGCTGGGACCGACCACGACACCTGGACCTTCGGCACCACCCCGCCGTTCTCGTCGTACCTCTTCACCCTCGTCGGCGGCCCGTGGGTCTCGGTGACGTGGGACGAGCCCTATGCCCCCGCACCGGGCGGCACCCTGCCGTTCGGCTGGCATGCCCGGGCGTCGCAGGGCCGCGAGCTGAAGCGGGACGCCGACGAGCTCCGGCGCATCACCAGCGCGTGCTTCCAGCACTACACGTCGATCTTCGAGCCGGCGTACCCCTACGCCGACTACCAGCAGGTCTTCGCGCCGGGCCTCAACTGGGGCGCGATGGAGTTCCCCGGCTGCGTGGTCTACCGCGACGAGGCCCTCGTCGCGGGCACCCCCACCGAGCTCCAGCGGGAGTGGCTGGCCTCGACGATCGCCCACGAGATGGCGCACATGTGGTTCGGCGACCTGGTGACGATGCAGTGGTGGGAGGACTCGTGGCTCAACGAGTCGTTCGCCGACTTCATGGGCTATGACGTGGCCGGGGTGGCGGCGGGCTACACCGACGCCTGGACCTCGGCCGCGATCATCCGCAAGGCCGCCGGCTACCGCGCCGACCGCCGTCGCTCGACGCACCCGATCGCGGAGGACACCGACAAGGTCGTCGACGTCGACACCGCCTTCGCCAACTTCGACATGATCACCTACGCCAAGGGCAACGCCGCGCTCGCGCAGCTCGGTCACTGGCTCGGCGAGGAGGACTTCCTCGCAGGCGTCAACCGCCACCTCACCACCCACGCGTTCGGCAACGCGACCCTGGCCGACTTCCTCGACTCCCTCGACGCTGCCAGCGACAAGGACGTGCGCGGCTGGGCCGAGGCGTGGCTGCGCTCGACCGGCTTCGACACGTTGCGGGTCACGCGCGAGGACGACGGCGTGCCGGTGCTGACCCGCGAGGGCTCGCGCTCACACCGCCTCACCGTGTCGGCGTACGACGACGCGATGCGGCTCGTGGACTCCCGCGACGTGCACCTCGGCGACGAGCCGGTGCGACTCGAGGAGCTCGCCGGCAGGGTCGTCGTGCCCAACTCGGGCGACGAGACCTTCGCGGTGGTCCGCCCCGACGAGCAATCGTGGGCCGCGATCACCGCCGGTCTCTCGTCGGTCGAGTCGCAGCTGACCCGCGCGATGCTGTGGTGGACCGCGGTCGACCTGTGCGAGTCGCGGGTCATCGGGGCCGGCGAGCTCGTCGCGCTGGTGGACCAGCACCTCCGCCCGGAGACGCACCCCGTGGTCTTCGAGGGCGTGATGCGCGCCCTCGTCGGCTCGACGGGCGCGACGAACTGGTCCCCCGCGCTGCTGCGCGACCACGCCCTGCCCGACGACGTCGGCGCGCACCTCGCGGTGGTCGCCGACGTGGCCCGCCACGCCGTCGACGGCGGCGACCCGGCCCTCGCGCCGGGAGCGGCGCGCGTGCTCGCCCGCCTGAGCACGGACCGCGACCTCCTCGTCGGCTGGCTCGACGGCAGCGACGTCGACCAGGCGGTGCGCTGGGCCGCCGTCCAGCGGCTCGCCGAGCTTGGCGACGACTCCTGGATCGGGCCCGAGGAGGAGCGCGACAGGTCGGTCGCCGGGCACCACGCCGCCCTGATGGCGCGAGCGTTCGTGCCGACCGAGGCGTCGAAGGCCGAGGTCTGGGCGCGGCTGATGGGCGGGGAGCTCGGCAGCCACGAGTTCAACGCCGTCGGCGCCGGGTTCTGGGGCTGGGAGCAGGCCGACCTCGTCGGCCCCTACCTCGAGCGCTACGTCACCGACGGCCTCGCCCTGGCCCGCCGGTCCGGGCAGGCGATGGGTGACGTGATCGGCGACGCCTTCCCGCGGCTGCCGCTCCCGCTCGACGTACGCCGTGAGCTGCGCGCCGCGGTCGCCACCGCCCTCGAGGGCGACGTGCCGACGGTGCTGGCGCGGTCGTGGAACGACGCGCTCGACGACCTCGACCGGACGCTCTGAGCCGACGGGCGCGGACTCACACCCGGTCGAGCGTCGCGTGCTGGCGGCTCATGTCCTCCAGCCACCGCAGCGCGACGAGGCCGAGCACGACGTAGACCGCGCCGATCAGCAGCTCGAGGGCCACCAGCGACGACACCGCGCTCCACGCGGCACCGTCCGCCACCATGCGGGTCGCCTCGATCGCGTGGGTGAGCGGCAGGCAACGCCCGATGGGCTCCATCCAGGCCGGCAGGTCCTCGAGCGCCACATTGGTGCCGGTGAAGACCAGAAGGATGAGGAACACCACGTTGCCCAGCGTGGCGCCGTCGCGCCACACGAGGTTGATCGCGCCCATCACGAGACCGATGCCCGCGGTGGCGAACGCCCCGACCGCGACGACGAGCCCGACCAACGGCCACGCTCCCGCGGCGATGTCGGCGTCGAGCACCCAGACCCCGGACAGGATGCCGATCATCGCGGTGCCCCACCCGGTGAGGATCACCGGCAGGGCCCGGCCCATGAACAGCGGGACCCGCCGCGCCGGGCTGACCAGCACCAGTCCGAGGGTCTGGGCGAACCGCTCGCCCCCGATGGTGAAGGTCATGGCGAACATCCCCGGGATGGCGGCATAGTTCAGGGCGTTGCCGATGATGAAGAACTCGTCGTCGCCCACCCCGGCCGCGCGCCCGATGTAGGCGAACAGCAGGATCTGGGTGATCGGCCCCAGGAGGATCGTGGGGACGAAGATCCAGGGGTTCATCCAGTTGAAGAGCGCCCGGAAGCTCATCAGCCCCCCGACGAAGAAGACGCGCACGCTCGTCATGCCGAGCTCCTCACGTGAGGGACAACGTCGCGTGGCGACGGGCCGAGTCGATGAGCCGTTCGCCGAGCCATGCGGCGAGGAGGGCGTACGCCAGGCCCACCGCCGCGCACATCGCCAGCGCGAACCACGGGCTCTCCCCCGCGGCAGCGTCACGCATGGCCTCCACCCCCCACGTCGGAGCGAGCGCCCAGGACAGCGGCTGCGTCCACCCGGGGAGCACCGCCAGCGGGACGACGAAGCCGCACAGCAGCCAGCCGGGGTACTCCAGCGCCGAGCCCAGCGCCCAGGCGGTGCGGTAGCGCACGACCGTGACCGACAGCAGGAAGCCGAAGAGGGCGATCGAGAACGTGGCCATCAGGATGCTGAGGACGAAGCCCGGCCAGTTCTCCACCTGCAACGGCAGGTCGAACAGCCACCAGTCCCACAGGATCACCGCGACGACGCTGTAGAGGCCGAGCGTGGCCATGCCGAAGGTGATCGGCAGCACGACGAAGGCGAAGGGCGTCGGGGCCGCGACGACGAGCTCGAGCGTGCCGGCCCACCGCTCGCGCTGCACGAGGGTCGCCGCCGTGGTCGTCTGCGAGGTCCAGATGCCCATCGCGGCCGCACCGATGCCGGCGTAGAGCATGGCCGCGGGATCGTTGTTCACCCGATAGACCAGGAGCGCGGCCGTGGCGAACATCAGCGGGAAGAAGACCTGCAGGAACCCCTCGAACGGGGAGAACATCATGACCCTGAGCTGCAGGCGGTAGCACACCAGCAGCTGGCGCAGACGCGTCACGCGTGCGCCCCGGTCACCAGCTCGACGTAGGCGTCCTCGAGGGTGGGCTCACGGTGGCTGACGCGCCCCACGCGGGTCCCGTCGAGGCACTTCAGGACCTGCTGGGTGACCTCGGCCCCGGGCTCGACCGAGACCACGAGCACCTGCACCGGGCCGCGCTCCTCCACGACGGCGGCGCGCACGCCCGGCACCACGCGCACGCCCGCCACCTCGTTCTCGACGACCCCGTAGGTCTCCACCTCCATCACCCGCCCCGCGCTGACCAGGCCCTTGAGGGCGCCCGGCGTGCCCTCGGCCACGATCTCGCCGGACCGGATCACCGCGATCCGGTCGCAGAGCTCGTCGGCCTCGAACATGTAGTGCGTGGTCAGCAGCACCGTCTTGCCCTGCTCGCGCAGCCCCGCGACCGTGGCGCGCAGCTCGCGGGCGCCGACCGGGTCGATGCCGATGGAGGGCTCGTCGAGGAAGATGACGTCGGGGTCGTGCAGCAGCCCACGCGCGATGTGGAGGCGCTGGCGCATGCCGCGGGAGTAGCCCTCGACCTTCTCGCCCTCGCGGCCGGTGAGCCCGACCAGCTCGAGGAGCTCGCCGATGCGGGCCTTCTGCTCGCGAGGCGAGACGCCGTACAGCTCGGAGAAGTAGCGCAGGTTGTCCAGGCCGCTGAGCCGCTCGTAGAGCCCGCGGTCGCCGCCGAAGACGTAGCCGATGGAGCGGCGCACCTCGCGCACGTCCTCCACCACGTCGCGGCCCAGCACGGAGGCGGTGCCCGAGGTGGGGATCAGCAAGGTGATCAGCATCTTGATCGTCGTGGTCTTGCCCGCCCCGTTGGGGCCCAGCAGGCCGAAGAGCTCGCCGGGGGCGATCTCGAAGCTCACGCCCTTGACGGCCTCGACCGTCTTCGCGGTGCGCCGCAAGGCGCCCTGCCGGGTGGTGAAGGTGCGACACAGGTCGCGGGCGACGACGGCAGGCTGGTCCGAGAGCACCGCCTGACAGTAGTCGCTCCCGGCTCGGCGCCGTCGGAGGTCAGCGGCGGACGGTCTGCCTAGGCGTGGCCGTCGAACATCGAGGTGACGGATCCGTCCTCGAAGACCTCGCGGATGGCGCGGGCGATGAGCGGGGCGATCGAGAGCGTGGTGAGCTTGTCGAACTGCTTGTCGGCGGGCACCGGGAGCGTGTTGGTGACCACGACCTCCATGGCGGAGGAGTTCTTGAGCCGGTCGACGGCCGGGTCGGAGAGGATCGGGTGGGTCGCGGCGATGATGACGCCGGCGGCCCCTGCGTCCACGCACGCCTCGGCGGCCTTCACGATCGTGCCGCCGGTGTCGACCATGTCGTCGGTCAGGATGCAGATCTTGCCCTCGACCTCGCCGACCACGCGGTTGGCGACGACCTCGTTGGCGACGTCGGTGCGCCGCGTCTTGTGGATGAACGCCAGGGGGACGCCGCCGAGGCGGGCCGACCAGCGCTCGGCGACCTTGATCCGGCCGGCGTCCGGCGACACGACGGCCAGCTGCTGGTCGCCGTACTTGTGCTTGACGTAGTCGGTGAGGATCGGCAGCGCCATCAGGTGGTCGACGGGACCGTCGAAGAAGCCCTGGATCTGGTCGGCGTGCAGGTCGACGGTGATCAGCCGGTCGGCCCCGGCGGTCTTGAAGAGGTCGGCCACCAGGCGGGCCGAGATGGGCTCGCGGCCGCGGTGCTTCTTGTCCTGGCGGGCGTAGCCGTAGAACGGCATGACCACGGTGATCCGCTTGGCGGACGCGCGCTTGAGGGCGTCGACCATGATCAGGTGCTCCATGATCCACTCGTTGATCGGAGCGGTGTGGCTCTGGATCACGAAGGCGTCGCACCCCCGCACGGACTCCTCGTAGCGCACGTAGAGCTCGCCGTTGGCGAACGCCCGCGCGTCCTGGGGCACGAGCCCGCACTCGAGGAGGTCGGCGACCTCCGTGGCGAGGTCGGGGTGCGCCCGGCCGCTGAAGACCATCAGGTTCTTCTCGGTGGTCCGCTTCATTCCGGTCACGCGACGCGACTCCTCGCTGTCCTGGTCAAGCCTCGGGGGGTGGCTCGTTCGGAGGTGCTGGCAGAAGTCTGACCCACATCGCGGCCACCACCAACCCCGGGGTCACGCCTCGGCTGTCTCCCCGGTCGTCTCCGTGTCCGTCTCCGCGCGTTCACGGGCCGTTCGCGCGGCCTCCGCCTGGGCGGTCCCGGCCCGCTTCGACTCGGTCCAGCCCTCGAGGTTGCGCTGCGGGGAGCTGCTGACCGCGAGCGCGCCGGCCGGGACGTTGCGGCGTACGACGGTGCCGCCCGCGGTGCCTGCGCCGTCGCCGACCTCGACGGGCGCGACGAAGGTGTTGTTGGAGCCGGTCTTGGCGTGGCGGCCGATGACCGTGCGGTGCTTGGCGACCCCGTCGTAGTTGGCGAAGATCGTGCCGGCCCCGATGTTGGTGCCGTCGCCGATCTCGGCGTCGCCGACGTAGGACAGGTGCGGCACCTTGGCGCCGTCGCCGATCGTCGAGTTCTTGGTCTCCACGAACGTGCCGATCTTGCCGCCGACCCCGAGGCGGGTGCCCGGGCGCAGGTAGGCGAACGGCCCGACGGAGGCCTGGTCGCCGACGACGGCGAGCTCGCCGTGGGTGCGTACGACGCGCGCGCCGGCGCCGACCTCGCAGTCCTTCAGCGTCGTGTCGGGGCCGACCACGGCGTCCTCGTGCACGACGGTCGCGCCGAGGAGCTGGGTGCCGGGCAGGATGGTGGCGTCGGGCTCGAGGACGACGTCGGCATCGATCCAGGTGGTCGCCGGGTCCATCACCGTCACGCCCTCCTTCATCCAGCGGGTGACGATGCGACGGTTGAGCTCGCGGCCGAGGTCGGCCAGCTGGGCGCGGTCGTTGGCGCCGGCGGTCTGGGCGACGTCGTCGATGAGGTGGGCACCGACGGTGAGCCCGTCCTCGCGCGCCAGCCCGACGGCGTCGGTGAGGTAGTACTCGCCCTTGGCGTTGTCGTTGGAGATCCGGGCCAGCGCAGAGACCAGGAACTCGGCGTCGAAGGCGAGGATCCCGGAGCTGATCTCGTCGATCTCGCGCTGCTCGGGCGTCGCGTCCTTCTCCTCCACGATGGCCTCGACGTCGCCCTCGTGGTTGCGCACGATCCGGCCGTAGCCGAAGGGGTCGGCGAGCCGGCCGCTCAGGATGCTCACCGCACGCTGCGCGGCGTGGTGCTCCTCGGCGAACGCACGCAGCGACTCCCCCTCGAGCAGCGGAGTGTCACCGGCGGCGACGATCACGGTGCCGGTCGTCGTCCCGGAGGCCTCCATCGCGACGCGTACGGCGTGACCGGTGCCCTCCTGGGTCTCCTGGACCGCCAGCACCGCGGACGGCAGCAGCCCGGTGATGTGCGGCCCCACCTGCTCGCGCTGGTGGCCGACCACCGCGACGACGCTGGTCGGCTCCACGGCCTGAACGGCGTGGAGCACGTGGCCGATCATGGAGCGCCCGCCGATCGGGTGCAGCACCTTCATGGTCTTCGACTTCATGCGGGTGCCGCCACCGGCGGCGAGGACGATGACGGTGAGGTTGTCCATGGCCGCAGTGTGTCACCGCGCCGGCGCACCCCGTTTGTCGGCGTCGTCGAGGAGCACCTCCGTGGCGCCGCTGCCGCGGGTCAGCCTCGCGCGCCGGTCGAGCAGCACGACGAGGGCTGCGACCGCGACGAAGAGGTACATGTCCCACGGCTGCGCGTCGGGCCAGGCCGGGCCGTTCATCTGGGCGTGGAACAGCACCGCGACCAGGAGGCTGCCCCGAGCGGCGTTGAACATCGCGGTGAGGATGACGCTGATCGCGACGACGCCGAGGAAGAACGGGCCGAAGTCCCAGGCGCTCTGCTTGGTCCCGGACATGAGGAAGGCGGGCGTGTGCCAGACGGCCGCGACCACCCCGACGACGAGCGCCGCCCACAGCGGCGCGAGCCGCCGCTGCAGCAGCGGCAGGGCAACACCCCGCCAGCCGAGCTCCTCGACGGGCCCGATGAGCAGGGCCGGCAGCAGCGCCGGCAGGACGCCGTACCAGGGGTCGAAGGGGAACCCGTCGTCCAGCGTCCCGTTCACGGCGGCGCCGGCGTAGAACACCGCCGGCATGCCGACGACGAGCACCAGCCACCACGTGCGCGACATCCGCCACAGGCCCAGGCGGGCCAGGAACCGGCGTACACCCGGCATGCCGTGGTGGCGGGCGACCAGCGCGAGGCCGACGATTCCGGGTCCCCAGACCACGAGGACGAAGACCGGGTTGGTGTAGCCCATGGGCCCGAACACCGCCTCGACCTGGTCGATGAACACGACCATGAGGACCCCGAGCGACCACGAGAACGCGAACGTGGCGAGGAAGAAGGTCCGCACCGTGCGGAGCGACATCCCGTCGGCACGAGCAGGGGCAGCGCCGCCGCGGACGGCCGCTGTGCGCGAGGGGTGTCGGGAGGGGTGTCGGGAGGTGGTGGACATGACGGCTTCTTCTTCGAGGTCTGCCTCCAGACTCGCCCCTGACGTGCGGCGCCAGCCAGTGACGAAGGTCCCGTCGGGCGGAGGATTCCCGGGGCCGTCGTGCCCTTGCCGCGCGCCTCCGGTTCGCGGTCGACTGACGCGAGGAGGGCACGATGACCGACAGCAAGGGCCGGCCACGGCGTGGCCGGGGGCCGATCGTGCGCCCGGGCACCCTGCGGCCACCGGAGGGACGGGCGCTGCGGGCCGATGCCGCCGCCGGCATCACGGTCGCGGCCTACCTGGTGCCCCAGGTCCTTGCGTACGCCGGCCTGGCCCGGGTGCCGCCCGAGGCGGGGCTGTGGGCGGCGTTCGCCGCCCTCGCGGTCTACTTCGTGATCGGCTCCTCGCCCCAGCTGTCGGTGGGGCCGGAGTCCACGACGGCCCTGATGACGGGCGCCGCCCTGGCCACCATCACGACGCCCGGTGACTCCGCCCAGGACACGGCTGCACTCCTGGCGCTGGCCGTGGGCGCCGTGTGCCTGCTCGCCTGGGCCGGGGGGCTCGCCTTCCTCTCCGACCTGCTGTCCAAGCCGGTGCTGGTCGGCTACATGGCCGGCATCGCAGGCCTGATGATCCTGTCCCAGGCTGCCCGCGGGACGGGGGCCGACGTGCCCGACGGCGATCCCCTGGCCGAGGCGTGGTGGGTGGTGCAGCACCCGTCGGCGATCCACGGTCCCACCCTCGCGGTGTGCCTCGGCACGCTGGCCGTGCTGCTGCTCGGGGCACGGTGGTGGCCCACCGGGCCGGTGCCGCTGGTCGGGATGCTCGCCGCGACGGCCGCGGTGGCCCTGGCCGGGCTCTCCGACGAGGGGGTGACGGTCGTCGGGGACCTGTCGTTCGGGCTGCCGGAGGTCGGCCTGCCGGCCCTGTCGTCCCTGGGGTCGTGGGCGCTGCTCACCACGGCGCTCGCCATCGCCGTGGTGGGCTTCACCGACAACGTGATCGACGCCCGCGCCTTCGCGGCCCGGCACGGCGACCGGATCGACGCGCGGCGCGAGCTGCTGGCGCTCGGCGCCTCCAACCTCGCCGCCGGCCTGGTGCACGGCATCCCGGTCAGCAGCTCCGGCAGTCGGACCGCGATCGTCGACGCCGTCGGTGGCCGGTCGCGCTGGGCCGGGCTGTCCACGCTCGGTGCCGCGCTGGTCCTCGTGGTGGCGCTGCGCCCGGTGCTCGCCCGCTTCCCCGACGCGGCGCTGGCTGCCGTCGTCGTCTACGCCGGCCTCCGGTTGATCGACGTGAGGGAGTTCACCAGGATCGCGCGCTATCGACGTGCGGAGCTGCTCATCGCGCTCGCCACGACGTTCGGCGTGCTGGTCCTGGGGGTGCTCCAGGGCGTGCTGGTCGCGGTCAGCCTCTCGCTCGTCGACGTGTTCCGCCGGGTCGCCCGGCCCCACGACGCGGTCGAGGGCCTCGTCCCCGACCTGGCCGGCATGCACGACGTCGACGACTACGACGACGCCGTGGCGGTGCCCGGACTGCTCGTCTACCGCTACGACGCCCCGCTGTTCTTCGCCAACGCCGAGAACTTCCTGTCCCGCGTGCGGGACTCGGTGGCGGCGTACGACCCCGAGTGGGTGCTGCTCAACTTCGAGGCGATGGGCGAGGTCGATCTCACCGGCGCGGACGCGCTCGAGACGCTGCGCGCCGAGCTCGAGGAGCAGGGCGTCGTGCTGGCGATCGCCCGGCTCAAGCAGGACCCGCGGGACGTGCTGCAGCCGAGCGGGGTGCTGGACCGCATCGGCGCCGAGCACATCTTTCCCACCCTGCCCACCGCGCTGGAGGCCTTCCGGGCGGCCACCGGACGGGAGTGACTGCGGTCAGACCTCTCCGAGGAGCTGCCCGAAGAGCTCGACGTACTGGATGAGGTGCCGGTCGGCGAGGAAGTGGTCGCGCACGCGGAGGTGGGCGGCACTGCCCATCGCCTCGCAGCGGTCGGGGTCGGACAGCAGCGACGACAGCGCCCCCGCGAGCTCCGCGGAGTCGCGTGGGTCGTCGAGGAGCAGCCCGCTGACCCCGTGCTCGATCTGGTCCTGGATGCCGCCGATCGCGGAGGCCACCACCGGCCGGTTCTTCCACATCGGCTCGGTGACCGTGAGGCCGAACCCCTCGGCGAGGCTCTTCTGGACCACCACGGTCGACCACCGCTGCAGCGCGTTGACCGTGCGCGCGTTGAGGTCGAGGTCGTCCATCGGCACCGCGACCAGGTGGCTGCGCCTGCGCGCCGCCGCCGGCAGGGAGTGCCACAGCGACCGGCACTCGGCCAGCACGCCGGCGGCCTCCGGGTCGTCGGCCACCCCGGTCGCCTCCGGCCCGGCGAGCACCAGGTGGACGTCCCGCGGGAGGTCGGCGAGGTGCCGGGCGAACCCGTCCAGGACCCCGGCCATGTCCTTGAGCCGGTCCCAACGGCTGACCTGCAGCACCACCCGCCCGTCGACCGGCAGCGGGCCGCCCTCGACCACCAGGCCCGCGCGGTGCACCAGGGCCCGGACCTCCTCGTCCGCCAGGTCGACGTTCTTGGGGCTGAACGGGTCGAGCGACGGCGGGATCACCCGCAGCCACGCGGGGTCGACCCAGTCGGGAGCGAACTGCGCGCGCGAGAAGACACAGGCGTGCGCGGGCTCGACGAGGTCGCGGAGGAACCCCCACGCCTCGCGCGTCCACGCGTTGTGCTCGTCGAGCCCGATGTGGCAGCGCCAGACCACCCAGGCGCCTCGGGAGCGGAGCGGTGCGGCGAGCCCGGCGGTCTGGGGGTCGTGCAGGAGGACCACGTCGCCCGGCTGGACGAGGTCGACGATCTCCTGGGCCTGCCGCGCCAGCGTGGCGTCGTACGTCGCCCGTGCGGCCGCGTCGAGCGCTCCCGAGGACCCGGCGACGCCGTGCACGCGATTGTGGATCAGCTTCGTGACGGCGAAGAAGTCGGGGTCCCCCGCCACGACCAGCCAGCGGATGTCGATCCCGGTCCCGGCGGCGTAGGCGACCAGCCCGTGCAGCATCTCTGCGACGCCGCCACCGCGCGCCGTCGAGTTGATGTTCCACACCGTGCGCCGGGCGAGCATCCGGCGGGCGGCGACGACGTGGTGGTCGAGCCGTTCGACGCGGTCCGGCGGGAGCAACGAGTCCAGGCGCCTGAGCGGGACCGGGACGACCCGGACCTCCTGCACGCCCCCCACGAGGGTCACGGCGTGTGCCGCGGCCGGGGGAGCTCGATGGGCCCGCCCACCCGGATCTCCAGGCCCGGTGCGGCGCGCCGGGCGACGTCAAGGGCCTCGTCCATGCGGCGGATCACCCCTGCCCGTGCGGCATGGTCGCACGCGGGCACGGCCGGCTCGACGAGCTCGAACGCGCGCGCCGAGGCGCGGGCCCGTCGCGCCGCGAGCCGGACGCGTTCCGACAGGTCGGGGACGTCCTCGACGACGACCCGCACCGGGTCGGGCGGGCGGGCGGCTGGCGCATGGGGCATCACAGGGTTCCTCCTCGGATCACTGCCGAGTCTGGTTCGGGCGCACCCGGGCCGACAGGGTCCTAGGTCCCCCCTCCGGCACCCGGTGAGAGGCCCTTCGGCCCTGCCCGCCGCCGGCCTGCGACGAGACGATCGAGGCAGGAGCGGCCCCTTCCGGGCACGCCCGCGCCCGGGGTCGCGCACTGGAGAGGAGACCCCCCGATGACCACCTCGACGGCTCCGCCCGCCTACCCCGTCCACGTCGACGCCGACCTCGACCCCGGCCTCAGCCGGGGGCTCTGGCTGGTGAAGTGGCTGCTCGCCATCCCCCACTACGTCGTGCTCGCCTTCCTGTGGCTGGCCTTCGCCGTGCTGAGCGTGGTCGCGTTCTTCGCCATCCTGTTCACGGGCCGCTACCCACGCGCGATCTTCGACTTCAACGTCGGGGTCATGCGCTGGAGCTGGCGCGTGTCCTACTACGCCTACGGCGCGCTCGGCACCGACCGCTACCCCCCGTTCACCCTCGCCGAGGTGCCGGACTACCCCGCACACCTCTCGGTGGACTACCCCGAGCGGCTCTCGCGCGGGCTGGTGCTCGTGAAGTGGTGGCTGCTGGCCATCCCGCACTACCTGATCCTGGCCCTGTTCGCCGGGGGGGTGGCGTACGGCGTGCAGGGGGCCGACGACGAGGCGTGGATCAGCATCAGCCTCATCGGCGTCCTCGTCCTGGTCGCCGGCGTCGTGCTGCTGTTCACCGGCCGCTACCCGCAACAGGTCTTCGACCTCGTCCTCGGCCTCAACAGGTGGGTGCTGCGGGTGGCGGGCTACGTGGCGTTGATGACCGACCAGTACCCGCCCTTCCGTCTCGACATGGGCGGCCACGAGCCGCACAGCACGGTGCTGCCGCCGCCGACCCCTGACACTCCGTCGCACCTCGCCCAGCAGGCGGCCCCGCAGGCAGCCCAGCCGGTGGCTCCCCCGCAGGCAGCGCAGCCGGCTCCCCCGCCCCCGTCGCCGTACGCACCCCCGCCCCCCGGAGCG
Source organism: Nocardioides sp. zg-1230 (assembly GCF_013155335.1). GTDB lineage: Bacteria > Actinomycetota > Actinomycetes > Propionibacteriales > Nocardioidaceae > Nocardioides. Next base: position 77,997 of record NZ_JABJQZ010000001.1, read on the forward strand.
GGCGGCCGCGGCGGCTGGACGGCCGGTCGCATCATCTCCGTGACGGTGGGGTCCGTGCTCGTGCTCATGGGCCTGGCCTTCGCCGGAGCCGGCGGCACGCTGGCCCTGGCCGACGCGACCGAGCGTGACGACGGCTTCCTGATGACCCCCACGACGTCGCTCGTCAGCGACACCCACGCCATCACCTCCGAGGACGCGGAGGTCGACACGGAGGGCGCCCCTTCGTGGGTGCCGTCCCTGTGGCTCGGCGAGGTGCGGGTCAACGCCCGGTCCGACACGGGGGACCCGCTCTTCGTCGGAGTCGCCCCGACGTCCGAGGTGAACGGCTACCTCGGCGGCGTCTCGCACGCCGTGCTCCGCGACTTCCGCGCCGGCGGCCGGGCCGTCCTGGTGACCGTGGACGGAAGGACGCCCACGACGCCGCCCACCGACCAGACGTTCTGGACGGCGCAGGCGACCGGCACCGACGCCACGATGACCTGGGACGTCGAGGACGGCGACTGGACCATCGTGCTGATGCGCGCGGACGGCGCACCGGGCGTCTCGGCCGACGTCTCCACCGGGGCCGAGCTGCCCGTCCTCGACGCCGTCGTCGCGGTCCTCTTCGTCCTCGCCGGCCTGTTCCTGCTGGCCGGCGCCCTGCTCATCGCCATCCCCGTCCGTTCGGCAACAAGGAGACACGCATGAAGGCAGCAATCGTGCCCACCCTGGGGGCACCCCTCGAGATCCGCGACGTCCCGGTCCCCGAGCCCGGCCCCGGCCAGGTGCTCGTCCGCATCGAGACCTGCGGGTTGTGCCACACCGACATCCACGCCGCCCGCGGCGAGTGGCCCGTGAAGCCCAAGGACCAGCTGATCCCGGGCCACGAGGGCGTCGGCACGATCGAGGCGGTCGGTCCGGGCGACGACGGGCTCCCGGTGCAGGTCGGCCAGCGCGTCGCCCTCCCCTGGCTCGGTCACGCGTGCGGACGCTGCCGCTCCTGCGTGGCGGGCTGGGAGACCTACTGCACGGCTCCGTCCTACATGGGCTACACGATGGACGGCGGCTACGCCGAGTACGCCGTCGCGTTCGCGAGCCACGTCGTGCCGGTGCCCGACTCGGTCATTGCGCGCGACGCGTCCCCGCTGACCTGCGCCGGCGTGACGACGTACAAGGGGCTCAAGGTCGCGGCGCCGCAGCCGGGCGAGACCGCGATGGTCGTCGGCATCGGCGGGCTCGGACACCTCGGCCTGCAGTACGCGCGCATCTTCGGGTCCCGCACGGTCGCGGTCGACGTCCACGACGACAAGCTGCAGCTGGCCAAGGACCTCGGGGCCGACCACGTCGTCGACGGCCGCGGCGACCAGCAGGCAGACATCGAGGCGCTCGGGGGCGTCGACGTCGCCCTGGTCACCGTGCCCTCCCCGGCCGCCATGCGCGCCGCGCACGCCGCCCTCAACCCCAACGGCCGCCTCGTCCTGGTCGGCCTGCCCGCGGACAACCGCCTCGAGCTGCCTGTCTTCGAGACCGTGCTCAAGGGCATCTCGGTGATCGGCTCGCTGGTCGGCACCCGCAACGACCTGGCCGACTGCTTCGACCTGCACGCGCGCGGGCTGACCCGGGTGGTCACGGAGGGCCGTCGCCTCGAGGACGTGAACGCCTGCTTCGACGAGGTGCTCGCGGGCGAGGTGCCCGCGCGCCTGGTGTTCGAGATGTAGGAGGCCGCGGTGGGCACGGCCTCGCGCCGCGGCGTCGCGTGCCTGGTCCTCGCGGCCGGGCTCGTCCTGCTCGCCGTCGGCGTCGGGACCGGGCCCCGCCACTACGCCGCCGCAGGCCTCACCACCGCGGCCGCGCTGGGGTTCGTCCTGCTGGCCGTCGGCCTCGCCGCGACCGCTTGGGCGGTCGTGGCGCTCCTGCGCAGCACGCGGCGGCGGTGGTGGGTGCTCACCCTCCCGCTCGTCCTGGTGGGCACCTACCTCGCGCTGTGGACGATCGGGCAGGCGGTCGCCGCGGCCTACCCGCCGCGCCCGCAGCTCGACGGCCGCACGCCGGCCGACGTGGGCCTGACCTACCAGGACGTGGCCTTCCCCAGCAGCGACGGCGTACGGCTCGAGGGGTGGTACGTCCCCTCCCGCAACGGCGCCGCCGTGGCGCTGCTGCACGGCGCGGGCTCGACCCGATCCGCCGTGCTGGACCAAGCGGCCGTGCTCGCCGGGCACGGCTACGGCGTCCTGCTCTACGACGCGCGGGGCCACGGCGGCAGCGCGGGCCGCGGCATGGACTTCGGGTGGTACGGCGAGCGCGACGCGGCCGGGGCCGTCGACTTCCTGGCCGACCAGGCCGACGTCTCACCCGGGCGCATCGGGCTCGTCGGCCTGTCCATGGGCGGCGAGCAGGCGATCGGCGCGGCCGGCGTGGACGACCGCGTCGCGGCGGTCGTGGCGGAGGGCGCGACCAACCGCACCGCGGACGACAAGGGCTTCCTGGCGGCGTACGGCGCCCGCGGGGAGGTGCAGCGGTGGGTGGACCACCTCACCTACGGCGTCGTCGACCTCCTGACCGACGCCCCGACGCCCGACCCCCTGCGCCAGGCCGTGGGCACGGCGACCGGCCGCAACGACCCCACGGCGTTCCTGCTCGTCGCCGCGGGAGACGTGGAGACGGAGCCGCTCGCGGCCGACTACATCGGCGGCGACAGCACCGACGTGGAGGTCTGGACGGTCCCCGGCGCTCCCAGTCCTCCGGGGCCTGAAGACGGCACCGGAGGACTGGGAGCGCCGGGTGGTCGGCTTCCTCGACGAGCACCTGGGGACGCCGGCGGCTTAGCTCCCCGGGTAGGAGTCGAACCTACGTCGCTAGTCCTGATTCAAAGTCAGGCGGGCCCTACCGGCAGACCAACCGGGGATAGGTGCCCAAGCCTAGGGCCCGCCTCGGGCGGGGCTGCCAAAGACCCTGCGGCTCACGGCGGGACGTCATGACAATCTGCGGTTCGAACCGCCACATCCCATGACGTCCCGCCTTACGTGTGAGGACAGCACCGCCGTCCTCGTGTTGCCTGACCGGATGGACGGGCGACTCGTGGTGGGCGGACTCCTCGTCCTCGGCTCGCTGGCGATCATCCCGGTCACGACGCTCGTCACGGGTGACAACCCCACCACCTCCGAGCCGGGCGACCGGTCGCGCGTCGCCTTCCTCGACGCGGGTGACTGCTTCCACGCGGGCCCGACCTTCGACGAAGAGGCCGATGAGACCGAGGTGACGGTGCTCGACTGCGCCGAGCCGCACGACTCCGAGGTCGTGTGGTCCGACAGCTTCAGCACCTACGGGAGCGAGGGCGAGGACGCGGTCAGGGAGGCCCGCGGGGAGGCCGAGCGCGAGTGTCGGGACAGGTTCGAGGAGTACGCCACCCAGCACGACGGCGTACGTCCGAGGTGGTACCTCGGCGGCGGCACCCACAGGATGCGCGACCTCGGGACCGACGGACGGAAGTGGGAGGTCGCTTGCGTCGCGTGGCGTCCCTGATCTTCACGACTCCTCCACACGGATCGGGGCCATCCCTGATGCCGGAGGGTGGCCACCCCCGCTAGCGTGAGGCGCGTGACGGGGGAATTCATGGGGCACCCGCCGGTCATCTCGACCGCGGGGCTCACCAAGCACTACGGGACGGTCCATGCGCTGACCGACCTCACGGTCGACGTCGGGGAGGGCGTGACGGGACTGGTCGGCGCCAACGGGGCCGGGAAGTCGACGCTCATCAAGATCCTGCTCGGGCTGCTCGAGCCGACGGGCGGGCACGCGAGCGTGCTGGGACACGACATCGAGCACGAGAGCCAGGACATCCGGCGGCTCGTCGGCTACATGCCCGAGCACGACTGCCTGCCGCCCGACGTGAGCGCGAGCGACTTCGTCGTGCACATGGCGCGCATGTCGGGGCTCGGGGCGTCGGCAGCGCGCGAGCGGGCCGCCGACGTGCTGCGCCACGTCGGCCTCGACGAGGAGCGCTACCGGCCGATGGGCGGCTACTCCACCGGCATGAAGCAGCGCGCGAAGCTCGCGCAGGCCCTCGCACACGACCCCCGACTGGTCTTCCTCGACGAACCCACCAACGGCCTCGACCCGGCGGCACGCACCGACATGCTGCGCCTGGTGCAACGCATCGGCAGCGACTTCGGCATCGCCGTGCTCGTCACCTCTCACCTCCTCGGCGAGCTCGAGCAGGTCAGCGACCACGTCATCGTGCTCGACGGCGGGCACCTGCTGCGCAGCAGCGCGACCGGCGAGTTCCTCCAGCGGACCGGCAGCCTGCTGGTCGAGGTCGTCGGCACCGAGACCGAGCGCGACCGGCTCGGCGAGGCGCTCGCCCAGCGCGGGCTCACCTGCCGCCCCCGCGGGGCGATGGTCGCGATCGACCCGCCGCCGCCGGAGCTCGCCGAGGGCGGGGCCGTCCACGACCTGATCCGCGACGTCGCCGCCGACCTCGGCCTGGGCCTGATGCGGCTCCAGCCCGACCGGCGCCACCTCGAGGACGTCTTCCTCGAAGGAGGCACCCGTGTCTGAGCCCTCCCCCGACGCCGGTCGTGCCGGCGTCATCCACGACCTCGGCTACCGCCACTTCGACGGACTGCGCGAGGGCACCCCGGCGATCGCGCGCACCCTCTTCGTCACCGGCCTGCGCCACGCCTACGGCCTCGGGCGCTCGGGCAAGTCGAAGGTGATGCCGTTCGTCCTGCTGGCGATGTCGCTGCTGCCGGCGACCATCGTCGTCGGCGTCGTCGTCCTCACCGGCCTCGACGAGCTCCCCGTGTCCTACGCCGACTACACCAACCAGACGCAGCTGCTGGTCAGCCTCTTCGCGGCCTCCCAAGCCCCGGTGCTGTTCGCCCGCGACCTGCGACACCGCTCGATCGTGCTCTACCTCGCCCGCCCGCTGCCCGCGCCGGTGTTCGCGCTGGTGCGGTGGCTCTCGCTCACCCTCGCGGTCTTCCTCTTCACCGCGATCCCGACCGTGGTGCTCTTCGCCGGCGCGCTGCTGTCCGGGCTCGACAAGAGCGACCAGACCACCGCGGTGCTCAAGGCAGTGGCCCTGCAGGCCCTGCTCGCGATGATGGTCGCCGGCGTCAGCGGTCTGATCTCGTCGGTCTCCCTGCGCCGCGGCTTCGCCGTGGTCGGCTCGGTGATGGCGCTCATCGTCCTCACCGGCATCGTCACGGTGCTGCAGAACATCGCCTACTACGAGGGCGACAGCGAGTCGGTCTCGGTCGGCGTCGGACTGCTGTCCCCCTGGTCGCTCCACAACGGGCTGGCCAACGCCTGGGACGCCGGTGTCGAGACCCCGGTCCCGGTCGACGGCGCCTGGGTGCCGGCGTACGCCATCGTGGCGGTGCTGCTCGTCGCGGCCTGCCTGCTCGGGCTCGTCGCCCGCTTCCGGAAGGTGGGGTCGCGATGAGCACCCTGGTCCTCGACTCGGCCTCGCGCTGGTTCGGCAACGTCGTCGCGGTCAACGACGTCTCGCTCTCCATCGGCCCCGGCGTGACCGGCCTGCTCGGCCCCAACGGTGCCGGGAAGACGACGCTGATGGCGCTGATGTCGGGCTTCCTCGCCCCGTCGGCCGGGCACGTCACCCTCGACGGCAAGCCGGTCTGGCGCAACACCGAGACCTACCGCCAGATCGGCCTGGTGCCCGAGCGGGAGCTGAGCTTCGGCTACCTCACCGGGCGCCAGTTCGTCCGCGCCAACGCCGACCTGCACCGCCTCCCCGACGCGGCCGCCGCCACCGAGCGGATCCTCGAGGTCGTCGACATGGTGGAGCCGGCCGCTCGACGGCTCGACACCTACTCCAAGGGCATGCGGCAGCGCATCAAGATCGCCGCGGCGCTGGTCCACGACCCCACCGTGCTGTTGCTCGACGAGCCCTTCAACGGCGTCGACCCGCGCCAGCGGATGCACCTGATGGACCTCCTGCGCCGCCTCGGCGACGAGGGCCGCACCGTGCTCTTCAGCTCCCACATCCTCGAGGAGGTCGAGCGGCTCGCCCGCCACATCGAGGTCGTCGTCTCCGGCCGGCACGCCGCGTCCGGCGACTTCGGCGCGATCCGCCGGCTGATGACCGACCGACCGGTGCAGTACGCCGTCCAGTCGAGCGACAACCGCACCCTCGCCGCCGCGCTCATGGCCCAGGAGTCCGTGCGCGCGGTCAGCCTGCGCGACGACCGCCTCGACGTCCAGGTCGGTGACCTGGGCCGCTTCGCGGTCGACCTGCCCGGGCTGGCCCGGCAGCACGACGTGACCCTGTTCGAGCTCTCCCCCAGCGACGAGTCGCTGGAGAGCGTCTTCGCCTACCTGGTGGCCCGATGATCAACACGACGATTGCCAAGCTCGCCCTGCAGGCACTGCTGGGCCGACGCCGCTTCTTCCTCCTGCTGGCCTTCCCGGTGCTGCTCCTCGGGCTCGTCGCGCTGGTCACCGCGCTGGTCGACGGCGATGCGGCCTTCTCCGTGCTGCCCAACCTCGGCTACCCGCTCGTGCTGCCGCTCGTCGCGATCCTCGCCACGAGCTCGGTGCTCGGCCCGGAGGTCGACGACGGTTCGATCGTCTACCTGCTGTCCAAGCCGGTGAACCGCTACGGCATCGCCATCAGCAAGTGGCTGGTGGCGCTCGCGGCCACGCTCGTGGCGGGTGCGCTGCCGTTCCTCCTCGCCGGGCCGGTGACGGGCCACAGCACCCGCGCGACGGCGCTGTTCGTCGCCGCCGCCGTCGCCGGGACGGCGTACTCCGCGCTGTTCCTCGCGATCTCCGCGGTCACCCGCCACGCGGTCATCGCGTCGCTGGTGTTCGTGCTGATCTGGGAGACCCTGCTCGGCAACCTGTTCAGCGGCGTCGCGTGGCTCAGCATCGGCCAGTGGGGCCTGCGCATCGGCCACGAGATCTCTGACTACCTGCCCGACCCCGCCAACCTCGGCTACGCGATCGTCGTCAGCCTGGCGGTGACGGTCGTCGGGGTGTGGTTCGCCGGCGACCGGTTGCGCTCGTTCTCGCTCCGGGGCGACGACTAGCGGTTTCCGGCCGGGTCGCTCGCCACACCCGCGCCGCGGCCCACAGCAGGTACGCCGCCGGCACGCCGAGGAGGACCCCCCACAGCCAGTTCTCCTCGAGCACGCCCACCACGGCGGTGATGCCCGCCCAGCCGGCAAGCAGCAGGAGCATGGTCAGCGCCAGCGGCCGCGCCCGCGGTGAGCCCCGCTCCGGCGGGCGCCTGCCGACGGCGACACCCAGCAGCGACACGATGCCGAAGACGACGAACGCCGCTGCCCAGGCCCGTCCGAAGCCGGACTCGGCCTCGAGCACCAGCCCGACACCGAGCGCCACGGCCAGGAGGCCCGCGCCGACCCCGAGGGCCGCGGACACCGCGCCGATCCTGGGCGCCCGCGTGCTCAGCTGAACCACCCACCGATCGTCTCGCCGACGCTGGAGACCCCGTCGGCGATCGCCTCTCCGGTGTCCGTGAGCGCCTCGACGCCCTCGTCCCACGCCGCGCCGACGTCAGGACCGTTCTCGAAGAGCGAGTCGATGGCGCCGTCGGCGAAGATCGCGATGCCGGCACCGACGACCGTGCCGACCACGGCCCCGACGGCGGTTCCCACGCCCGGCACGACCGAGCCGGCGGTCGCGCCGATCAGAGCGGCCGTGCCGACGCTCGCCCCGAGACCCACGCCGTAGCCGGCGGCCGCACCGAGACCGGCGGAGACGCCTTGGGACACCGCGATCTGCGGACCGGTCTCGCCCTCCTGCCAGTCGTTGACGACGCCCAGGCCGATGCCCAGCGGGCCGAGGACCTTGCCGGCGCGACCCAGGTAGCGCAGCGCGCGCGAGTCGGCGACCTCCTGCGACTGCCGCAGCAGCTCCTCCGCCCGGTCGAGCTTGCCCTGGATCGCGAGGCGGTCGGCCTCGAGGCGGGCCTCGTCGAGGGTCTGGAAGAAGAACCACTTGCGCTTCATGTAGCGCTCCGGGTGGGCCTGGAGGTCGTCGACGGCGCGTGACGCCTCGTCGACGAGGTCCGCTGCCGACTGCAGCAGGCGGGACTGCCGCACGGCGATCGTGGCCCCGATGACGGCGGCCGCGCTGTCGCCCACGATGTCGCTGAGGGTGACGATCCACGACGCGTGCGTGCCGGGCAGGTACTCCTCCTGGAGCTCGCGGCAGGCGGCGGCGTAGTAGCGGTCGATGCGGGCGGCCTCGGCCTCCGCGTCGTAGTAGGCCTGCAGCAGGTCCTGGTGGGCGTTGTACGCCGCCACCCGCTGGTCGTGGGCCGCGACCTCCTGCGGCGTCCCCTCGAAGAGGTCAGGGGGCCGGGCCGGTCCGTCGCCGGGGTGCTGCACCGTGAAGCCGCTGACGGTGAGCCCGGCGCCGCGGGCGGTGGACCGCACGTCGCCCATCTGGTCCTGCGAGCGACGCAGCTTGCCCGCGAAGTCGTCGAGGTCGCCGGCCATCTTCTTCGCCGCCCCGGCGAGGTCGTCGGAGCTGTCGCGGATGCGGCGGGCGGTGTCGACGAACTCCTCGCCGGCGACCGAGCTCCACCTCGTCTCGCCGTCGCGGCGCGCGCCGTTGGCGGCGTCAGCCGCGGCGGTGAGCTTCGGCTCCAGGCTGCCGCGCAGCCACGTCGCAGCGCCTTCGATCCCGCCCGGTGAGCCGGTGATCTCGGTGTCGACGCTCACGACTCCATCACCTGCCGGATCCGGTTCATGTCGGCGGAGGCGTCGGCGTCCGCGCGCTGGTAGTAGCCGCGCGCGAGCCGGACGCCCTCGGCCGTCCCGGTCAGGGCGTTGGCGACGTTGCCGGAGCTCGTCACGACCTGGCTGAGCATGCTGGCCACCACGGCCGTCATCGGCCCGGCGTCCACGCCCCGCGGAACGCTCCCGGCCAGCCCCTCCAGGCCGTCGGCGGCACCGTCGAGGTCGGTCGCTATGGAGTCGAGGGTGGCGAGGTCGACGTCGATGTGGCCGCTCATGCCCGCACCGCTCGTACGTCGTCGGCGCTGTTGCCGGGACCGTCGTCAGCGCCCGCCGGGTCGTCGCGCAGGCCCGGGTCGACGTCGAGGAAGAGCAGGTCGTAGGGCGTCTCGTCGTGGATCCGCTGCAGGGCCGCGACGTCGCACAGCACCCAGCTGTTGTCGGGCAGGTAGAAGCGGTGGAGCCGGTCGATCGCCGAGTACGTGTAGAGCGCGGTCCGCCCGTCCTGGACCTGGTGCATGAGCACGCGACGCGTGGCCGGGTCGTCCTCGCCGGTGGTGGGGACGTAGACCACGGGAGGGAAGCTCGGCCGGCCCCCCTCCTCGGGGTGCGGCGGCGTCGAGGCGTCGAACATGCGGGCCTTCCTGGGGCTACGCGGACGATGACGCCGCTCATCATGCCCACTTCGCGCAGGCTCAATCCCACCGGCCCCGAGTCAGGTCGAGCGCCGACGTACGACGCGCACGAGGAACCAGACCCCCACCGCCGCGACGAGCAGGCTCGGGACCACCCATTCGCCACCGGTCCGCAGCCCGAGGACGGTCAGCCAGCCCGCCAGGACGGCCAGGCCGAGGTCGAGCGCGGTGCCGTGCCGGAGGTCGGCGGCTGCCACAGCCGCGTCGGTTCCCACGGCACGCGCGATCGCCAGGAGGAGTGTCGCCGCAGCGGCGTAGAAGGTGTAGACCGCCAACGCCTGCATCGCCGGCAGGTCGCCGGCTCCGGTGGCGAGGATGCTCCACCCCAGCAGGACGCCGACCGCGACCAGCAGCAGGTCGAGCGCGACCTCGACCCACCGGCCACGGGTTCGCGACGGTGCGACGGCGCGTGTCATGCGGGCAGTCTAGGAAGGCGCTCCCCACTAGGCTCGCGGTGTGGACCTCCCCGTGATGCCGCCCGTGCAGCCGATGCTCGCCAAGAGCGTCAGCGGGGTGCCCGACCCGGCGAAGCACGGGGGCCTGAGCTTCGAGCCCAAGTGGGACGGCTTCCGCTGCCTGGTCTTCAAGGACGGCGACGAGGTCGAGCTCGCCAGCCGCAACACCAAGCCCCTGACCCGCTACTTCCCCGAGGTGGTGGAGGCCTGCCGCCGCCAGCTGCCGGAGCGCATCGTGCTCGACGGCGAGATCTTCGTCGGCCTGCAGGGGCCCGACGGCTGGCGGCTCGAGTTCGAGACCCTGCAGGAGCGCATCCACCCGGCTGCGAGCCGCGTCGACAAGCTCGCTGCCGAGACGCCCGCCGGGTTCGTCGCCTTCGACCTCCTCGCGCTGGGCGACGACTCGTTCATGGACCGCCCGCTCTCCGAGCGCCGCGCCGCGCTCGTCGAGGCGCTGGGCCACCTCGACGGGTCCGGCCCGTGCTTCCTCACCCGCACCACCGAGGACCCCGCCGAGGCCGAGCGCTGGTTCGACGAGTTCGAGGGCGCCGGGCTCGACGGTGTGGTCGCCAAGCCGCTGGGGTCGGCGTACGAGCCCAACAAGCGCACCATGCTCAAGATCAAGCACGAGCGCACCGCCGACGTCGTCCTCGCCGGCTACCGTGAGCACAAGACGTCCACGCCGGAGGCGCCGCTGGTCGGCTCGCTCCTCCTCGGGTTGTACGACGACGAGGGCGAGCTGCAGCACATCGGTGTCTCGGCCAGCTTCACCGCCGCGCGCCGCGCCGAGCTGTGGCACGAGCTGCAGCCGCTGGTCTGCGACATCGCCGAGCACCCGTGGGGGCGGTGGAACGAGTTCCTCACCGCGAACCCGGACCGGGTCCCCGGCACCCAGAGCCGCTGGAGCGCCGGCAAGGACCTGGGGTTCACCGCACTGCGACCCGAGCGCGTGCTCGAGGTGAAGTACGACCACATGGAGGGCCGCCGGTTCCGGCACACCGCCCACTTCAAGAGGTGGCGCCCCGACCGCGACCCGGAGAGCTGCGGCTATGCCCAGCTCGACGAGCCGGCGGGCTACGACCTCACTAGAATCCTCAGTACCGACCCCGGAGGCGAGTCATGACCGACCACACCGACCACCCCGACGACTCGATCCACGACGGGCAGGGCACCTACGACGTGGTGCTCCTCGTCGAGCAGGCCCTCACGCCTGCCGATGCGAAGCAGGTGCGCTCGCTCCACACGGAGATCGAGGACCCCGTCGTCTACCACGTGCTGCTGCCCCTCGAGGACGCCGCGGCGCGCATCGAGGCCTCGCTCGGCACCCTCGGCGCCGGTGACCTGATGGCCGCCCCCGCCCTGGCGATGAACGACGTCGACATCGAGGCGCTGCGCCGCGAGTGCGAGGAGCACTCCTCCTCCGACCTGCAGAAGACGATCCTCGCCATGCACGACGCCGGCGGCACCGCCCACGGCAAGGTCACCTCGGAGCCCCCGGTCGACGCACTGGCCGCGCTGGTCACGGCGGTCGACGCGCGCGAGGCCATCATCCTGACCCGCCCCCACGTGGTCGCGGAGTTCTTCCACGTCGACTGGACGTCGCGGGCCCGCCGCAAGCTCGGCGTCCCGGTCCTCCACCTCATCGAGCACGAGAACTTCGACGAGCAGGCCTCCGGCTCCGGCGAGGGCGTCACCGGCGTCTGAGCCGGCCTGTCTCAGCGGCGGGCGACGCGGCGTACGACGGCGCGGCGCAGGATCGCGGCCGCCTCCCGGCCGCCGACGGTGGGCTGGGGCGCGCTACGGGCCTGCTCGAGATCGCGGCGCAGCTGCTGCACGGTGGCCCGCTGGGCGTCACGCGCCTGCCGGCCGGCGAGGGTGGACTCGGCCTTCGTGTGGTCGAAGGTGAGCGCGACGGCGTCGGCGTAGCGCGAGCGGTAGTCCTCGTGGATCTCGTCGAGCCGCGCGAGCGTGCCGGGGTCGTGCGGGATCGTGGTGAGCACACCGAGCAGCTGCCAGACCTCCTCGGCCATGTCGCGCAGCCAGTCGGGCGTGCGGACGTCGTCCCAGGTGAGCTGCGACTTCCGCATCGACGGCTCGATGAAGTCGTCGACGGCGTGGTGCTCGCGCTCACCGGGAGCCGCCGAGAGGTCGATGTTCAGCTCGAGCTCGAGCTGCTGCTGCACCGGCGCGAGCGCTGCGCGCCAGTCGGCCAGCAGGTCGACGTACCTCACGAACGAGCGCTTCGACCCACGCCCGGCCTGCTCGGTGAGCAGCGCGGCGTGCACCCAGCCGGCGACGTTGGAGGTCTCCTTGGTGAGGCGAAGCTCCTCGGACTGGCTGGACAGGTAGGCGATGTCGCGGGAGCCGACGACCTCGGCGGGGTGGCGCAGCGCGGTCAGCCAGCGCAGGTCGGCGCCGAGCTCGGCGCTGACAACCTCCCACACCTGGGCGAACCAGAACGCGTGCGGGTCCTTGACGACGATCTGGGCGCCCCCTCGCTCCGGCGCCGTGAGCTGCCCCGCGAGCCACTCGTGGAGCTCGCCGGTCGGGACGCCGGTCTCGACGTGCCGGGCGACGATCTCGACGGCGGCCGGACGGCTGTCGATGTTGAAGAGCGCGAGCTCCTTGAGGTGGCGCTTGTGGAAGTCGATGACCCACTGCGGCTCGTAGAACCCACGCGGGTTGGTCTCGGAGGCCTCGACCTCGGGCTGCGGCACGTGCAGGCCGAGCCGCTTCAACGTGCCGGCGAGCGAGCTCGTGCCGCTGCGACCGGACCCGGAGACCAGGACCAGCGGGGTGCCCTGCTGAGCGTTCGTGCGGGCATCCGGCTGGTCGGGGGACGTCGGCATGCGGGTCACCCTATCGGCCGGTGGCGCTCCCCCTAGGATCGTGGCGACCCCGCTCCCGGACAGGACTGAGGACCACGTGGCACTGACCGACAGGCTCGGCGGGAAGGTGCGCTCCGCGATGCGCCGGGTGCGCGGCGACGGCCCGCTGGACGTCGTGTACGTCCTCTTCAACGCCGACGGCATGGGCGGCACCGCCCGGTCCGGGATCGAGCAGGCCAACGCGCTGGTCGGGCTCGGCGAAGGTCATCGCGTGCGCATCCTCAGCGTGACGCGCAGCGGCGACGCGACCCACTACCCGCTGGCCGACGGCGTCGACGTCACCTACCTCGTCGACGTACGACCCGAGCGCCCCGTCGCGGTCGCCGGCGGCCATCCGGCCGAGCTGGCGCAGCGCGAGTCCACGATCGTGCCGCGCAGCTGGGACGCGCTCTACAACGGCCTCACCGACGTCACGATGCGCGAGGCGCTCGGCAGCATCGAGGCAGACGTCCTCGTCACCACCACTCCCGAGCTGCTGGCCGTGGTGGCCCAGCTCGCCCCCGCCGACGTCGCGCTGGTGCACCAGGAGCACCGCGCGTCCTCGAGCCGGGTCAACGACCTGGGCGCGCTGCTGCAGTTCGCGCCGCGGGCCGACGTCGTGGTGTCGCTGACCGAGTCGATGTCGCGCTGGCTGGCCGGACGCCTCGGCGGGGCGGCGCCCGAGCTCCAGGTCATCCCCAACCCGTTGCCCTCGCACGCGCAGGCCCGCTCGTCGCTCGACCAGCGGACGTTCGTGAGCGCCGGTCGGCTGGCGCCGGAGAAGCAGTTCGAGCACCTCGTCGACGCGTTCTGGCGCATCCACGAGCAGGTCCCGGGCTGGACGCTCACCATCTGGGGCGACGGGCCCCGCGCCGACAACCTCGCCGCGCAGGTGCGCAAGCTCGGCCTCGAGGACCGCGTGCACATGCCCGGCTCGACCGACGACCTGGCCGCCGAGTGGGCGCGCGCCAGCGTCGCGGTCCTCGCCTCCCGGGGCGAGGGCTACCCGCTCGTGCTGCAGGAGGCGATGTCGGCAGGCGTGCCACCGGTGTCGTACGACTGCCCGTCGGGCCCGCGCGAGATGATCACCCACGACGTCGACGGGCTCCTCGTGCCGCCGGCGTCGAAGGCGGCGCTGGCCGCGGCGATGCTGCGGATCGCGACCGACGACGACCTGCGAGCCCGTTTCGGCGCCGCCGCGCTCGAGCGTTCGCACGGCTGGGACGGCGAGGTGCTGGCCCGCCAGTGGGTCGAGACCTTCCGCACCGCCGTCGCCCGCCGCGCCGACCCGCTCGCCCCGCGTCGGGTGCTGCACGGCCTGCGACCCGGCCCGCTCGGCGACCTTCCCGAGACCGACGGCGCGCGTGGCGTCACTCCCGCCCAGGCGCGTACGACGTCCCTGCGGGCGCTGACCTCCGCCGCGGCTGCGACCGGCGGGGGATGGTTCGTGGTGCCGGCGCGCGGGCTCGACCCGCACCCCGTGGTCGTCGTCCCGTCCTCGCACCGGGGCGACTTCCTGTCGGCGCTGGCCGCCGGCCCGGTGCCCGACTGGCTGTCCGTGCGCGACCCGGCCGAGCGCGGCTGGCCCGAACGCCGCGGCACGGTCGCGGTGATGACGTCCGAGCTGGCGAGGACCCGCACGGCCACGCTCCTCCTCGAGCCGTGGCCGATGCGCGGCGGGCACGACGGGGTGCTGGGCGAGGGCGTCGAGGTGGCCGTGCAGTTCTGGGAGGAGTCGCCCGAGGGCGACCTGCTGGCGCCCGGCCCCAACCGCTGGGGCGATCGCGTGCCGGCCGGCACCCCCCGCACCACGACCACGGTCGACGACGTCGAGGTCCCGACGCTCGAGCTCATGGCGCTGCCCACGATCGACGACGTCCGCTTCGACGTCGACGTCGTCTACACGTGGGTCGACGGCGACGACGAGGCGTGGCTCTCCGCCCGCGACGAGCGGATCCGCTCGCTCGGCGGCACCCCGAGCGACCGCGCCGGCGGTGCCTCGCGCTACCGCAGCCGTGACGAGCTGCGCTACTCGATGCGCAGCATCCACCTCTTCGCACCGTGGGTGCGGCGGATCCACCTGGTGACCGCCGGCCAGGTGCCGCCGTGGCTCGACACCACCCATGACCGGGTCCGGGTCGTCGACCACCGCGAGATCCTGCCGGCGTCGGCGCTGCCGACCTTCAGCTCCCACGCGATCGAGACCCGCCTGCACGCCGTGCCCGACCTCGCCGACCACTTCGTCTACGTCAACGACGACGTCTTCCTCGGCCGGCCGCGGCGCCCGGAGCACTTCTTCGCCCCCGGCGGGCAGTACGCGGCCTTCGTCGCCGACCACCGCGCCGTCGGGCTCCCCGGCACCGACGACCGGCCCTACCTGACCGCCGCGCAGAACAACCGCCGCGTGCTCGCCGACGCCTTCGGGGTGACGCTGACCCACACGATGATGCACAGCCCGCACCCGCAGCGGCGTACGACGCTGGAGGAGATCTCGGCCCGCTTCCCCGAGGAGGTCGAGCGCACCACGCACGCACCGTTCCGCTCCGATACCGACCTGTCGATGCTGTCGTCCTTCGCGCAGAGCTACGGGCTCGTCACCGGCCAGGCCTTCCGCGCCAGCGCCCACCACGGCTACGTCGACCTCGGCCACCAGCAGCTGCCGGTCCAGCTGAAGCAGATGCTCAAGCGCGACCGCGACTTCTTCTGCATCGCCGACAACCTCCTCGCCGCCTTCGACGAGGAGCGCGCCGACACGCTGCTCCACGACTTCCTCGAGCAGTACTTCCCGATCCCCGCCCCCTGGGAGCAGGCCTGAGCGGTGCGTGAGACACCTTCTCAGCGCTCAGAACCTGCGCCACTCACCGCTCGGGACGCGCTCAGTCGGCGATGCGGTTGCCGTCGGCGTCCCAGTGGGACTCGACCTTCTTCGACGGCTGCACGCGGGGCGGCTCGCCCGGCATCTTCGGGTGGTCGGGCGGGAAGTTGAGCTCGACGGGGTGCTCCTCCCAGAGGTCGAGGAGCGGCTGGAGCGAGTGGTGCACGTCGTCGATCGCGGCCCACGGGTCGCCGTCGGCGGCGAGCCGCTCCGGCACGGTGAAGAGGTTGAAGCCCGACGGCGAGCCGAGGGACGCGAGCTCGTCCCACGTCACCGGCGTCGAGACCGGGGCGCCGGCGATCGGGCGCAGGGAGTACGCCGACGCGATCGTGCGGTCGCGGGTGTTCTGGTTGAAGTCGACGAAGATCCGCTCGCCGCGCTCCTCCTTCCACCAGGCGGTGGTCACACCCTCGTCACGCTTCTCGAGCTCGCGACCGAAGGCGATGGCCGCGTGCCGGACGGCGGCGAAGTCCCACTGCGGCTCGATCCGGACGTAGATGTGGATCCCCCGGTTGCCCGACGTCTTCGCGAATCCGGTCATCGCGAGGTCGGCGAGCAGCTCGCGCGCGACCCCGGCGACGCGCACGGCGTCGGCGAACGTCGTACCGGGCTGGGGGTCGAGGTCGATGCGCAGCTCGTCGGGGTGGTCCCCCCAGGAATCAGACGCAGTGGTGCGTCGCACGGGCCAGGGGTGGAAGGTCAGCGTGCCCATGTGCGCGCACCACACCGGCACCGCGATCTCGGTCGGGCAGATCTCGTCGGCGGTGCGGCCCGACGGGAAGGTGATCGTGGCGGTCTCGAGGTAGTCGGGAGCTCCCTTGGGCACCCGCTTCTGGTAGAACGCGTCGGCGTTGCGGTCCTGCGGCCCGGTCGCGAGCTTCATGCCGGGACGTACGCCGCTCGTCCACCGTTCGAGTGCCGTCGGCCGGTCGCGCAGGGCGCGCATGAGGCCGTCCTCGACGCTCGCGAAGTACTCCGCGACCATCAGCTTGGTGACCTCGGGCGTCGAGTCGGTCGCCTCGTAGATCACCCGCTCCGGGGAGGAGATCCTGACCTCGCGCTCCCCCGCGCGGACGTACGCCTCCGACGCCTTCGCCATGTCACGACCCTAGCCGGGCCCATCGCTGGAGCGCCTCCGTAAACTGGCGCCATGGCCTACGACGTGCAGAAGACCGACGAGCAGTGGCGCGAGGAGCTCAGCCCCGAGGAGTACGCCGTGCTGCGGCAGGCCGGCACCGAGCGGGCGTTCACCGGTGAGTACACGGACACCGAGACGGAGGGCACCTACTCCTGCAAGGCGTGCGGGTCGGAGCTCTTCACCAGCGACACCAAGTTCCACTCCGGCTGTGGTTGGCCGAGCTTCTACCAGCCGATGACCGACACGGTGGAGTACATCGAGGACAACTCGCACGGGATGAAGCGCGTGGAGGTCCGCTGCGCGACGTGCGGCTCGCACCTCGGCCACGTCTTCCCCGACGGCTTCGGCACGCCGACCGGCGACCGTTACTGCATCAACTCGATCAGCATCACGCTCAACGAGAAGAAGTAGCGGTTTCCTGACGCGGCTCCGGCACCGCCGGGGCGAACCAGCCCGACGGGCTGAGCTCCGCGCCCATCCGAGGGACGTACTGGTCGAAGTAGACCCGCGAGATCAGCTCACGGCGGCTGCGCACGTCGGCCTTCAGGAACACCGTCTTGAGGTGGTCCTGCACCGTCCACGGTGACACGTGCAGGCTGGCGGCGATCTCCTTGGTGTCGAGGCCCTGCAGGACGAGCTGGGTCACGTCACGCTCGCGCGGCGTGAGGTCGAAGGCGGCCACGACGAGGGAGACGATCTCGGGCGGCCGCGCCTCCTCGATGGTGACGACCACGTCGCCCACGCCGCGGTCCCCGGCTGCCGACAGGGGCGCCGCGTGCAGCACCAGCCACGTCCCGTTGCTCGTCCGGACACGGGACCGCGGCATCGTGGCGGTCTCGCCGCGGGCGAGGCGACGGGCCGCACCGAGGAGCGAGGCGATCATCCCGGCCGGGTCGCCGCCCGAGTCGCCCGAGCTGAGCTCGCGCAGGCGGGCCTCGGCCCCCAGGCTCATCTGCGTGATCCTGTCGTCGGCGCCCACGATGAGCACGGCCGGTCCCCCGACCGCCGCGCCTGCGTCCGACTCGGAGAGCCGGCAGAGCATGCCGGTGCGCACGCCGCGCGCGAACACCTCGGTGAGGGAGGCCATGAACTCGACCTCGGCGGTGCCGAACGGGGCGTCGTCCGGGCCGCGGAACAGCGCGAGCGCGCCCCACGCCGCGCCCGCCTCGCGGAAGACCAGGCGCAGCTCGTCGGCGAATCCGAAGTTGGGCTTCATGAACCGGCTCATCCGGCCCGACCGCTCGACCTCGCCGTCGGTGACGGCGTGCACGCCCGCGGCCGGCACCGCAGCGCGCGCCAGCTCGCCGAACGCGGTCGGCTCGCTGGTGCCGTACTCGATCAGCCCGAACTCGTGGTCGTAGGTGTTGGTGTCGCGGAGCGCGCCGTACTTGCGGGCGCTGGTGAGCAGGAAGGTGGCCGGGTCGTGCGTGCCGAGGCACGCCCCGACCGCCGGCACGGCGCGGCCGACAGACTCGACCGCCTCCTCGAGGAACGTCTCGAGGTCGAGCCCCGCGCGCGACACGACGTCCACGTCGCGGCGCACGCGCTCGGCGAGCAGGGGCGTGGGCATGGACCCGAGTGTGGGGGACGGACCGCCGCCAGCGCACTCCCATAACTCTGGGAGGCACCACTGGTCCAGATCACTGGGAGCGCAACTCCCCTGCTGACTGGGATCGCCGCGGCCCCGTCGCCGGCGCCATCCTCGTCGGGTCAGCTCCACCCGAACGAGAGAAGAACCCACGATGACCACCATCGACACCCCGGCCGACACCCCGGCCGACACCCCAGCCGACACCCCGGCCGAGCACCTGCGAGGCCTCTGCGGCGGAGCCGTGCACCTCCCGGGCGACGAGGCGTACGACGTCCTCCGTACCCCGTGGAACCTGGCAGCCGACCTGCGGCCCGCGGCCGTGGCCGTTCCCCGCAGCGCGGCCGACGTCGCCGACGTCATGCACGCCGCGCTCGACGCCGGGCTCCGGGTAGCCCCGATCAGCACGGGCCACGCCGCCGCCCTGCTCACCCTGGGCTCCCTCGACGACGTCGTCGTGGTCCGGATGTCGGCCCTGACCGGGGTCACCGTCGACCCTGAGGCGCGGATCGCCCGCGTCGAGGGCGGCACGCTGTGGCAGGACGTCGTCGAGGCGGCGGCCGAGCACGGCCTGGCCGCGCTCCACGGGAGCTCGCCCGACGTGGCGGTCGCCGGCTACTGCCTCGGCGGCGGCATCGGGTGGTACGCCCGCAAGCACGGCTTCGCCGCGAACAGCGTCGCCGCCGTGGAGCTGGTGACGCCCAACGGCGAGCTGCTGCGCGTCGACGCCGACCACCACGCCGACCTCTTCTGGGCGCTACGCGGGGGCGGCGGCAACTTCGGCGTCGTGACGGCGCTGGAGATCTCCCTCCTGCCCCACGCCGACGCCTACGCCGGCATGCTCCTCTGGGACCGCGAGGCCGCGCCGGAGGTGCTGCGCGCCTGGGCGGCGTGGACGCAGGACGCGCCGGAGGAGGTCACCACGTCGTTCCGCGTGCTGTCCTTCCCACCGCTGCCCGAGCTGCCGCCGTTCCTCAGCGGGCGCCAGCTCGTCGTCATCGACGGAGCCGTCCTGGCCGACGACCGGACGGCCGAGGAGCTGCTCGCGCCCCTGCGCGCGCTCGCCCCTGAGATGGACACCTTCGCCCGGGTGCCGGCCACCGCGGTCACCCGGATCCACATGGACCCCGAGGGCGGTGCGCCGTCCGGGGCCGACCACACGCTGCTGGCCGACCTGCCGGAGGAGGCCGTGCAGGCCTTCCTCACGGAGGTCGGACCCGGCACGACGACGACGTTGCTGGCCGCGGAGCTCCGTCAGCTCGGCGGCGCACTCGCCCGTCGTACGGAGTCGGGCGGGGCGGTGGGCGCGGTCGACGCCCGGTTCGCGGCGTTCTTCGTCGGCATCGCGCCCACGCCCGAGGCGTACGCAGCGGTCCGCGCGGACGCCGCCCGCGTGGTCGCCGCCCTCGAGCCGTGGTCCGCGCAGCGAGAGCTGCCCACCTTCGCCGAGCACGCCGACAGCGCCCGCCGCTGCTACGACGAGGCCGACTGGGCGCGTCTCCGCGCGCTACGGGCACAGGTCGACCCCGGTGGCCGGATGCGGGCGGGGCACGTCATCTGATCCACCCACCCGATATCTGAGGACGTGATGCACGTGGATCGGCCCGATCCGCGTTCACCGCGTCCTCAGATATCTGCCGGCCCGGGTCAGGAGGCGGGGACCAGCGACGAGCTGATCCGCACGAGCCCGTCGCCGTACGTCGCGTCGGCCCACTCCTGGATCGAACCGTCGTCGTAGACGACCTGCGCGTCGAGCGAGTCGGGCGCCGACGACCCGCTGGTCAGCAGCTGGTCGCCGAGCGCGGCCTGCAGCTCCTGGTTGACCTCGTTGAGGTCGGCGTCACTCTTCTCGACGACCGTCACGCACAGCAGCCCGCCCCACGTCTCGCGCAGGGTCGACTCGGCCGCCTCGGCGTCGCCGGTCACCGCGACGCTGATCGTGCCGTTGCTCAGCCAGGAGCTGGCATAGGTCGGCAGCGCGGAGGCAGCCGCGAGGGTGGCGTCCATGTCCTCGGGGGTCGCCTTCTCGGGATCGGTCGTGGTCGCGACGTCGCACGCCGGGTCCAGGCCACCGGCGCCCGGCTGCTTCATCACGTCGTACAGCGCGGCCGGGATGGCGTCGGTGACGGTGAACGTCGTGCCGTCGTAGGTGCCGGTCAGGGCGTACTGCCCCCAGGTCACCCCACCCGCCTCCTCCGAGCCGACGTCGCCCCAGTCGAAGTCGGCGAGGGCGGGCCCGCCGCACTGGGGCGGGTAGGACTCGGCGACGGCGCCCAGGCACATCTCCGGACCGCCGCCGGAGTCGAGCACGGTCACGAGCCCGCTCGTGCGCACCTCACCGTCCGGCACCGGTGTCGGCGCCTCACCCGTCGTCGCGGTCGCGGCGGAGTCACCCGAGCTCGACGGGTCGACGGCCTTCATCTCGGCCTCGGTGGAGCAGGCGGTGGCGGCGCCCAGCAGGGACAGCACGGCAGCAGCGGCGAGGATCCTCATGGTCCTCCGACGCTACCGCTGCCCGAGCCGTTCCCGGGTCAGCACCGGGCGGGTCAGGCAGGCGGGTCAGGGCAGGCGGTCGAGCAGCTCCTTCGGCGTGACGCGGGCACCGGTGTAGAACGGCACCTCCTCGCGCACGTGGCGGCGGGCGTCGGAGGCGCGCAGGTCGCGCATCAGGTCGACGATGCGGTGCAGCTCGTCGGCCTCGAAGGCCAGCATCCACTCGTAGTCGCCGAGGGCGAACGAGGCGACCGTGTTGGCGCGTACGTCGGCATAGCCGCGGGCCTGCTGGCCGTGCTGGGCGAGCATCCGGCGGCGTTCGCCGTCGTCGAGGAGGTACCACTCGTAGGACCGCACGAAGGGGTAGACGCACACGTGCGCGCGCGGCTCCTCGTCGGCGAGGAACGCCGGGATGTGCGACTTGTTGAACTCCGCCGGGCGGTGCAGCGCCATCTGCGACCAGACCGGCTCGAGGCGGCGGCCGAAGGCGGTGCGCCGGAACGCGTTGAAGGCGCCCTGCAGCTGCTGGGAGTCGGCGGCGTGCCACCACACCATGACGTCGGCGTCGGCGCGCAGCCCGCTGACGTCGTAGATCCCGCGGACCTTGACGTCCTGCTCGGCCAGCACCTCGACGAGCGCCTCGACGTCGGTCGCCTCGGCGGCGCGGTCGGCGTCGTCGCCCAGGACGTCGCGGAGCCGGAACACCGACCACATCGTGTAGCGGATGGTGTCGTTGAGCTCCCGGGTGCGGGCGGCGTTGGTCTTCTCCTGGTCCGTCTCGGTCATGAGTTCATTCTGCCCGTGTGACCGAGGCCACGGCCTGCCGGGCCGAGCCGATCACCGCGGGGATGCCGACGCCGTCGTACGCCGCCCCGCACACCGCGAGCCCGGGCTGACCGGCGACCGCGGCGCGGATCCGCGCGACGCGGTCGAGGTGACCGACGGCGTACTGCGGCAGCGCGCCACCCCACCGCTGCACGTGGGTGTCGACGGGTCGGGCGGTGATGCCGGCCATCGCGGCGAGGTCGGCGAGCGAGACGCGCACCAGCCCCTCGTCGTCGGCCTGCAGGACGGCCTCCTCGCCGTGGCGCCCGAGGGAGGTGCGCAGCACGACGACGTCGGGATCGAGGTCGCGCACCCATGCCCACTTGGCGAAGGAGAAGGTCGAGGCCTTGATGGTGCGCCGCTCGACGGGCGGTACCAGGAACCCCGACCGGTCGAACAGCGCGTCGGGGACGTCGCGCGACCGGAAGGCGAGCGTGACGACGGCGACGCTCGCGGCCTCGACGGCGGCGAGCTCCTCCGCGGCGTCCGGAGCGACCTCGCCCAGCAGGCGGGCGGTGGCGGCGGCCGGGGTCGCAAGGACGACCACGTCGGCCTCGACGGTCTCGGGGCGGGTGGTCGGTCCGACGGTCAGCGCCCATCCGCTCGTCGTACGGCTGAGGGCGCGAACGGTCGCCGAGGTGCGCACCTCGAAGCCGCCGCCCTCGACGACGAGGCCGGGCAGGCGACCCATGCCGCCGGGGAGCGTGGCGAAGACCGGGGCGGTCGAGGTCGGCACGGCCGTTGCCTGCTCGAGCAGGCTGCCGCGGCGGGCCATGGCGAGCAGCTGGGGCACGGCCGCGGCCGCGGAGATGCGGCGCGCGTGGCCGGCGTACACCCCTCCCAGCAGGGGTTCGACGAGCCGGTCGACGAGCTCGTCGCCGAGCCGGGCGGCCACCAGGTCGCCGACCGAGACGTCGTCGTCGACGAGCACGTCGGTCTCGGCGCCGGCACGGGCCAGGCCGTCAGCGCTCAGCACCCCGCTGGCGGCCAGCTGGTCGAGGTCGAAGGGCACGCCCATCAGCGAGCGCGGCATGGTGCGGAGCGCTCCCCGGGACCAGACCGCCGACGCAGCGGGCGTCGGGTGCACCACGTCGGCGCCGACCTCCGCGGCGAGCGCCAGGCCCTCGGGCCGGCGGGCCAGCATGGCCTCGGCGCCGACGTCGACGGTGAGCCCGGCGACCTCGGCACTGCGGAGCTTGCCGCCGACGTGCGGGGAGCCTTCGAGGAGCAGCACGTCACGTCCGGTCGCGGCGAGCTCCCGTGCGGCGACCAGCCCGGCGATCCCGCCACCCACGACCACCGCGTCCCGCCTCACGCCACCAGCCTGCCAGAGCCGTCCCGCAGGCCTGCGTGGACCTAGGCTGCACCCATGGAGTCCACGGGAGCCGCCGACCGCATCGCGGTCATGATCGACGCCGACAACACGCGACCCGCCTACGCCGACGAGGTGCTCGGCGAGGTCGCGAAGTACGGCGACCCGACCATCCGGCGCGTCTACGGCGACTGGACGAATCCGCACCTGACCCAGTGGGCGCGCAAGCTCAACCGCCTCGGCCTGCGCGCGATGCACCAGAACGCCTACACGTCCGGCAAGAACTCCACCGACCTCGCGCTCGTGATCGACGCGATGGACCTGCTGTACGACGGCAACGTGGAGGCGTTCGCGCTCGTCACGAGCGACAGCGACTTCACCAGCCTCGCCCACCGTCTCCGCGAGTCGGGCAAGAAGGTCTACGTGCTCGGGGAGAACAAGGCGCCGGAGTCGCTGCGCAACGCCTGCGACAAGTTCATCGACCTCGCCGTCGTCACCGACCAGTCCGACGACGAGGACGCCGACGACGAGGCCGGCGACGCCGACGAGACGGACACGCCGTCCATCAACCTGCAGAGCGCGCTCACCCGCGCGGTCAACGCGGTCTCGGACGACGACGGCTGGGCACTCCTGCCCGCGCTGGGCAACCAGCTGATCCGCACCCACCCGTCCTTCGACGCGCGCAACTTCGCCGGGCCGGGGGCGCGGCTGAGCACCCTCGTCGCCGCCCAGCCCTACCTCGAGGCCTCGGGCAGCGGGAACGCCCTGCGGGTCCGGCTCAAGGGCCACAAGCCTGCTGGGAGGAAGGCCGCTGACAAGAAGGTGCCCGACAAGGAGGCGCCGCCCACGGCTGCGCCGCCGAAGGTCACCACCACCAAGCGCACCGCGAAGCGGGCGTCGAGCAAGAAGGCCTGACGAGTCACAGTTCAGTCACGACCGGAACCGGCACCCGACCCGGCGGCGTCGGACGGCCATGACCCTCACCGCGACCCGCTCCCGCAGCGCGCGACTCCTCACCGGACTCGCCACCGCCCTCGCCATGACGGCCCTGCTGGCCGCCTGTTCGGCCGACGACAGCGGCGGCGGGGATGCCGTCTCCGGGGAGGTGTCGAGCGAGACGTCCGGCGACTCGGCCGGGAACTCGTCCGGCAGCTCGTCCGGGAGCTCGTCGGCCACCTCGTCAGGGGCGGACCGGTCGACCTCGCAGGGCGACACCGCCGGCTCGGAGGACGGATCGACTGACGGTCCGACCACTCCCGAGCTGCAGCGGTCGGTCATCTCCAGCGGCACGGTCTCGCTCGCCGGTGAGGACGTCCGGGAGACCCGCCGGGACGTGCAGCGCGTGGTCGACGCGCAGGGCGGTGAGATCACCGACGAGACCACCGAGACCGACTCCGAGGGCGACACGTCGTACGTGCGGATGGTCGTGCGCGTGCCGAGCGCGAAGTTCGGCGAGACGATGTCCGCGCTCGAGCAGGTCGGGGTGCTGCGTTCGTCCGCCCGCGGCTCGGAGGACGTGACCACCCAGGTCATCGACACCGGAGCCCGGGTCCGCGCCCAGGAGGCCAGCCTGCGCCGGGTCGAGCTGCTGCTCGCCGAGGCCCGCGACCTCAAGGACGTGATCTGGATCGAGTCCCAGCTCACCGGCCGGCAGGCCGAGCTCGACTCGTTGAAGTCGCAGCAGTCGTGGCTGTCCGACCAGACCTCGCTGTCGACCATCACCGTCGACATCTCCACCCACCAGGTCGTCGAGGACGAGCCCGAGGAGAAGGAGCGGCCCGCAGGCTTCCTGGCCGGGCTCGACGGCGGCTCGAAGGCCCTCGGGGCCGTGGTCACCGTCCTGAGCACCATCCTCGGCGCCCTGCTGCCCTTCGCCGCTGTCGCGCTGGTGCTCGGGCTGCCGGTCTGGCTCGTCCTACGCCGCCGCCGGACGGCTGCGACCCGGACGCCCGCCGCGTAGCCGCGCGGACAGAACCCGTCCCGCGACGGGGTGCCACGCGTGGTCCGGGCGCCCCGTCGAGGGTTGTGTCCGTGCGTCTACGCGGGCACCCGCTCGTGGACAGGCTCCGGCGCCGCGTCCGCCCGGTCGAGGCCACGGCCGCGGGTCTCGGGCAGGAACCGGGCGCACACCAGCGAGATCGCCGCGACGAGGACGTTGTAGGCGGCGACCCACCACAACGTGCCGTCGCCGCGGGTCACCAGCCACGCCGCGATGAGCGGGGTCAGGCCGGAGGCGAGGATGCCGGAGACCTGGTAGAGCGTGCTGAGCGCGGTGTAGCGGTAGCGGGTGTCGAACAGCTCGGACCAGAACGCCGCGAGCGGTCCGTAGACCGTCCCGTAGATGACGCCGAGCCCGACGACGAAGACCAGCGAGATGGCCCACCGGTCCTCGGTCTGGACGAGGAAGGCCGCCGGGAAGGCGAACAGCAGGCCGATCCAGGCGCCGACACGGTAGACCGGCTTGCGGCCCACCCGGTCGCTGAGGGCACCGGCGACCGGCACCAGCACGACCCCGAGCGCGGCGCCGACCAGGATCGCGTCCAGCGCCCAGCTGCGCGGCAGCTCGAGGTTGGTCGCGACGTAGGCGAGCAGGTACACCGAGAACAGGTTGAAGGTGAAGCCCTCGATGTATCGGGTGCCCATGCCGAGCAGCAGCGGCCGGGGCTGCTCCCGCAGCAGGTCGCGCAATGGCAGGCGAGAGATCTCCTTGCGCTCCTGGACCTTGGCGAACTCCGGGGTCTCCATCACCGAGAGCCGGATGTAGGCGCCGATGCCGAGCAGCACGATGCTCACCAGGAAGCAGGCGCGCCAGCCCCAGGCGAGGAAGTCGTCCTCGGGCAGCATCCCGGCAAGGGAGAAGGCACCGGCGGCCAGCACGAGACCACCGGGCACGCCGATGTGGGCGAAGCTGCCGTAGAAGCCACGGCGCCCGGCCGGGGCGTACTCGACCGCCAGCAGGACGGCGCCGCCGTACTCCCCTCCGACGCCGATGCCCTGCAGCACCCGCAGCAGCACCAGGGCGATCGGGGCCCAGACACCGATCTGGTCGTAGGTCGGCAGCATGCCGATGAGGGCGGTGCCGACGCCCATGATGACCAGGGTCAGCAGCAGCATCTGCTTGCGGCCGATGCGGTCGCCGTAGTGGCCGAAGACGAGGCCGCCGATGGGACGGGCGAAGAAGCCGACGGCGAAGGTGGCGAAGGCCGCGAACTGCGCGGCCGGACCGTCGAGGCCGTTGAAGTAGAGCTTGTCGAAGACCACGGCGGCGGCGGTGCCGTAGAGGAAGAAGTCGTACCACTCGATGGTGGCGCCGACGGCCGAGGCGAGCGCCACTCGGCGGGGCGTGGGCGGCGCCTGCGCAGGCTTCGGCGCGGCGTGGGCGCTCACGCGGCGTCCTCCGCGTCGGAGGAGCCGGACTCCCGATCACCCCGGTCGACCTCGGCGCCGTTGATCCGGCCGTCGAGGCGGGCGTGGTCGAGGTCGTCGCGGTGCAGCTTGGCGAAGGCGGAGCGGTGGAAGACGAGTGGGTGCTCACCGTCGCCGCCTCCGACCTGGTGCACCTCGAGGAGCACGATGACGTGGTCACCCGCGACGACCTCCTCGTGCAGGGAGCAGTCGTAGGTGGCCACGGCCTCGTCGAGCAGCACCGCCCCGGTGCCGGTGACCACGAACGGAAGGCCCGCGAAGCGCTCCTCGCGCGGCCCGGCCAGCTGCCGGCACACGGCGTCGTGGTGGTCGGCCAGGACGCTGATGCCGAGGTGGTCGGCCTCGCGCAGCAGCGGCCAGGTGGAGCTCGTGGTCGAGATGGAGAACGACACGAGCGGCGGGTCGATGCTCACGGAGGTGAACGACGACGCGGCGATGCCGGTGAGCTGCCCCTTCACCGACGCCGCGACGGCGACCACGCCGGAGGGGAAGGCGCCGAAGGCGTCGCGCAGGGTGCGCTGGTCGATGGCCGGGAAGGACACGGTACGTGCGTGGGCGGGTGCGGTCATGCGGACGTCGCCTCCATGTGAGTTGCCTCCAGGGAAGGGGTGGGAGCGGGCAGGGTGGGCAAGAGCTGCTGCGCGGTGGCGAACCAGGCGTCGTACGGCTCGGGGCGGTCGTGCTCGGAGTCGAGGAGGGAGAGACCGCGGGTCGGCACCGACGCGCCCAGCTCGACGAGGAGGGGCCTGAGCCCGTGCTCGGTCGCGAGCGAGTGGACCGGCGACGAGCCGAGCATCAGGGGGACGGCGGTGACGCCGCCGAGCCCCTGGTGGGGGAAGCGGTCGAGGAACGCCTTGAGCAGGCCGGTGTAGGTCGCCTTGTAGATGGGGCTGGCGACGATCACCACCAGGCTCGAGGCGACCTCCTCGACCAGCTCGGTGACGCGCGGCGCTCCCCAGTCGAAGAGCTCCGCGGCGTGGTCGGCCAGGTCGACGACCAGGTCGGCACCACCGAACCGGTCGGCGAGGGTCAGCGCGGACTCGTACGTGCGCGAACGTGGCTTGGGGTTGCCGACCACGACGGCGACCCGGGCGCTCACCGGCGCGTTCACGAAGCGGCCCGCTGGCCGCCGAACGGCACCGACGCGTTGGCGGCGACCGGTGCCGGGTTCGTCCACAGGCCCCGCTTCTCCAGCACCGGCAGCACGCCCTCGCCGAAGTGGTAGGCGCCCTCGAGGTGCGGGTAGGCCGAGAGCACGAACTCCTCGATGCCGAGGTCGGCGTACTCCTCGATGCGGTCGGCGACCTCCTCGTGGCTGCCGACGAGCGCGGTGCCGGCCCCGCCGCGGACCAGGCCGACACCGGCCCAGACGTTGGGGTGGATCTCCAGGCTGTCGCGCGAGCCGTTGTTGAGGGCGAGCATGTTCTGCTGGCCGACCGACTCCGACTTCCTCAGGCCCTCCTGCACCCGGCGGATCTCGGCGTCTTCGATGCCCTCGAGCAGGCGGTCGGCCTCGGCCCACGCCTCCTCGGCGGTGTCGCGGTTGATGGTGTGCATCCGGATGCCGAAGCGGATCTCGCGGCCCTGCTGCTCGGCCAGCTCGCGGATCCACGCGATCTTCCTGGCCACGGCGGCCGGCGGCTCGCCCCAGGTCAGGTAGACGTCGGCGTGCTTCGCCGCCACGAGGCCGGCGGCGGGCGACGAGCCGCCGAAGTAGATCCCCGGGACCGGGTCGGGCAGCTGCTGCAGGCGCGCGTGCTCCACCCGGAGGTGGCGTCCGGCGTACGTCACCTCGTCACCGGTCCACAGCCGGCGGACGATCTCGAGGAACTCGTCGCAGCGCTCGTAGCGCGCGTCCTTGTCGAGGAAGTCGCCGTAGGCGCGTTGTTCGTGCGACTCGCCGCCCGTCACGACGTTGAGCAGCAGCCGGCCGCCCGAGAGGTTCTGGAAGGTGGCGGCCATCTGCGCGGCCAGCGTCGGCGACGTCATGCCCGGGCGGAACGCGACGAGGAACTTCAGCCGCTCCGACAGCGGAGCCAGCATCGCCGTGGTCAGCCACGCGTCCTCGCACCACGCCCCCGTCGGGGTCAGCGCCGCCGCGAAGCCGAGCTGCTCGGCGCTGCGGGTGACCTGCCCGAGGTAGGGCACGCTCGCGGGGCGCCCGCCGGCGCCGTGGGAGACGCCGTGGCCGCCGCTGACGACCTGTCGGCCGTCGCCGCCGTTGGTGGGCAGGAACCAGTGGAACTTCATCGTCGATCCTCTCGGGAGGTCGGAGCGCCGGGTCGGCGACACATAAATTCTATTGATCTTGTAGACAAACGTAGCAGCGACTCCTCCAACACTGCGGACCCACCTCGCCCGGGGATGTCGAGGGGGCGGAAGGCGGTGCCTTGCAGGCAGCACATGGCACCTCCCTCCACCCCCTCCGGAGCCGGTGCGTGACCGGTCGGTCTCAGCCGGCGTCGACGGGCCGGGGCCGCGCGTCGTCCCAGTCCTGGCGCCGCCGCGTCGCGCCGATCGACCAGGCGTACGGCGGCGGCGTGCCGTTGACGGCGTGGGCGCCGACGACCCGCGCCTTGAGGATGCGCGGGTTGTGCGAGGCGACCGTGCGGGCGTTGCGCCAGTGGCGGTCGAGGGCGAGCGGTCGGGCGGTCGCGGAGGCACCGAGGGCGTCGAAGATGTCAGAGGTGGCCCGCAGGACCAGCTCGGAGACCACGACTTGCGCGGTCGAGGACTCGATCTCGCTCGCCTCGACGAGGGCCGCGATCTTCTCGGCGCTCGCGAGGGGTGCACCCGCGACGGCCTGGACGCTGGCCGCCACGCGCAGGGTGGCTGCGTCGGCGGCGTACACGGCAGCGGCCACCTGGCCGACGAGCGCGAGCACCTGGGCGTCGTCGCGCACGCGAGGCGCATTGGCGTGGGAGAAGTTGCGGGTGCGCCTCTGCACGGCGTCGACCACGTCGCGCAGCGCGGCCCTCGCGATGCCGGTGAGCGTGGCGAGGAGGTTGAGCTGGTAGAACGCGGTCTGGTAGGGGAACCGGTCCTCGAAGGGCAGCACGTGCTCGGCCGGCACGCCGACGTTGTCGAACGTCGTGGTGCCGCTGCCCGTGCCCTTCTGGCCGAAGCCGTTCCAGTCGTCGACGACGCCCACGCCCGGGTCCCGGGTGTCGACGAGCGCGATGGCCGTGGGCTCCTCCACCTCGTCCGGGTGCCCAGGCCGCGCCAGGCGCGCGTGGACATCGGCCCACTCCGCGAAGATGGTCCCGGTCGTGTAGTACTTCGTGCCGTCGAGGCGGTACGACCCGTCCGCGCGCGGGCGCAGCACCGTGCGCGGCAGGTCGATGTCCGAACCGACCTCCGACCACGCGTTGCCGGCCGTCTCGCCGGCCACGAACCGGTCGAACCACACGCGCTGGTCGCTGCTGCGAGCGTGGTGCCACAGCCGGTCCTCGACGAGCGCGAAGTGCCCACGGAACGCCTGCGGCAGGTTGGCGTCGACGGCAGCGAGCTCGATCCACAGCCGCGTGAGGTCGACGAGGTCGTGCCCGCCGCCGCCGAAGGAGACGGGCACGCGCAGCGCCCCGAACCCCTCGGCCTTCAGCAGGCGGACCGCCTCGACAGGGAGCTCTCCGTCGAGCTCCCGCTCCAAGGCGCCGTCGGCGACGGCCTCGAGGACGGGCGCCCACTCAGACAGCAGGTCGGTGGTCGGACGGCCGACGAGGTCGTCGTTCCGGCGGCGGGTGGGCCGGACACGCAGGGTGGTCATGGGTGAGTTCCTCCCGTTTTGTATAGTTACTTAGTAGACTTTAGGGAGCCGGATCGCGGATCACGACCTTCCGGTAGCAGGTTTTGCCGACCACCCCGGTCGACGGGCGAGCGAGAGCAGGAGCAATCAGGTGCGGATCGAACAGCTGGAGTACCTCGCAGCGGTGACCGAGCACGGCTCGCTGCGCCGTGCGAGCGAGGCGATGCACATCTCGCAGCCGGCCCTGAGCGAGGCGGTGACCAAGCTGGAGAAGGAGCTCGGCGCGACGCTGCTCGACCGTCGTCGCACCGGCTCGCGGATCAGCCGCCAGGGCCTCGACCTCCTTCAGAACATGACGGAGGTCCTCGAGGCCGTCGACCGGTTGCGCCAGGCCGCGGGCCAGCAGTCCGTACGCCGTCGCGACCTGCGCATCGGCACCGTCGTCACCGCCTCGGCCAGCCTCCTGGCCCCCGCCCTGCGCGACCTGCACGCCCGCCACGGGTCAGGCGGCGTCGAGGTCGTCAACGGGCGGCAGGTCGACATCCAGCAGGGCCTGGCCGAGGGGTCGCTCGACCTGGGCCTGGTCAACGTGCTGCCCGGCGACGAGGTTCCGCCCACGCTCGTCGCGGACCGGCTGATCGAGGGCACCCCGGTCGCCTGCCTCCCAGTCGGGCACCGGCTGACCACGCAGGAGGAGGTCACCGTCGACGACCTCCGTGCGGAGCCGCACGTCCTCATGCGGCCCGGGTTCGTGATGCACCGCTACGCCCACCGGCTCTTCGCCGGCAGCCTGCCCGGCACGACGTACGCCACCGACGGGGCCGAGATGGGCAAGGCCATGGTGGCGGCCGGGCTCGGGATCTCGGTGCTGCCCGACTTCTCGATCGTCGCCGACCCGCTCGTGGACGCCGGCGTGCTGACCACGCGTCAGATCCGGACCGACCAGACGACCGTGACGCTGCTGATGCTGCGCCGGCGGGCCGAACGCGTGCCCGAGCCGCTGCACGACCTGCAGCGGGCCCTGGTGCGCCAGGCCCGGATCTACCTCGCCTCGGTCGACCAGCCCTGGACGAACTCGGTCAGCGCCGTGAGCTGACCCGGGTCCGTGGAGGGGATGACCCCGTGGCCGAGGTTGAAGATGTGGCCCTTGGCCGCCCGCCCCGCCCGGAGGATCTCTGCTGCCCGTGCGGTCATCACCTCGGTGGGCGCGAACACGAGCGTGGGGTCGAGGTTGCCCTGGACCGACCGGTCGCCCACGAGCGGGATCGCCTGCTCCAGCGGCGTACGCCAGTCGACACCGACCACGTCGGCACCGGCCTCGCCCATCAGGCCGAGCAGGTTGGTGGTGCCGACACCGAAGTGGATGCGCGGCACGCCGAGCTCGCCGGCCGCGGCGAGCACCCGTTGCGAGTGCGGCATCACCGACGCGCGGTAGTCGGCCGGGGTCAGCGCGCCCGCCCAGGAGTCGAAGAGCTGCACGGCCGACGCGCCGGCCTCGACCTGGATGCCGAGGTAGGCCGCGGCGATCCCTGCGATCTTGCGCATGAGCGCGTCCCACACGTCGGGAGCGCCGAACATCATGGCCTTGGTCTTCGCGTGCTCCTTCGACGGCCCGCCCTCGACGAGGTAGGAGGCGACGGTGAAGGGGGCGCCGGCGAAGCCGATGAGCGGCGTCGCGCCGAGCTCAGCGGTCAGCTGGCGCACGGCCTGGGAGATGTAGGGGACGTGCTCGGGCGTCAGGTCGGGGATCGCCTCGACGTCGGCGAGCGTGCGCACCGGCGAGGCCACCACGGGCCCGACGCCGGGCTTGATGTCCAGGTCGACCCCGACCGCCTTGAGCGGCAGCACGATGTCGGAGAAGAAGATCGCCGCGTCCACGCCGTAGCGGCGTACGGGCTGCAGGGTGATCTCGGTGACCAGGTCGGCGTCCATGCAGGACTCCAGCATCCCGATGCCCTCGCGCACCTTCAGGTACTCCGGCAGCGAGCGGCCCGCCTGTCGCATGTACCAGACCGGGGTGTGGGACGGGACCTCCCCGCGCGCCGCCGCGAGGAAGGGGCTCCGGGCCAGTCCGGGATGGGGCGTGGGTACGGCGTCGGTCACCCCCGAATCTTCGCAGGTGGGGCGGCGTGGCGGCACATCGGCAGAGCCGGGCGCTGGCCTACTCTGACCTCATGGTGGCCCGTCACGAGACCCACCCGGGCAATGCTGCCGCGGCTGGGCCCGCGGAGTTCCGCGCGGCTGTGGAGTCGATGCGTCGGGCCTCGCTGCGCCCGGAGGTCTTCTGCGAGGAGATGCCCGCACCGCAGCGCATCGCGCCGTGGTCGTCCGCGCTGAGCGCAGACGTCACCGTCGACGAGGACGACCTCGGCACCGGGCGGCTGATCCTGCTGCACGACCCCGCCGGCAACGACGCGTGGGACGGCACGTTCCGCTGCGTGGCCTACGCCCGTGCCGACATCGACCCCGAGCTCGGCGCCGACCCGATGCTCGCCGCCGTCGGCTGGTCGTGGCTGGTCGAGGCGCTCGACGCCCACGGCGCCGGCCACCACGCGGCGTCCGGCACGGTCACGTGCGTCACCACCGAGAGCTTCGGCGGGATGGCCGACGAGGCCGGCTCCGCCCAGGTCGAGATCCGCGCCTCGTGGACGCCCGACGTCGACGAGGACGGCGGGCTCGACATGACCGCGCACGTCGAGGCGTGGGGCGAGCTCATGTGCACCGCCGTCGGCCTGCCGCCGGTGCCCGAGGGCGTCACGGCCATCCCCAGCCGACGCGGACAGCGCGGCACCTGACCCGATGCCCGACAGCGCAGACCACACCCCGACCGGAGCCCGACCCGACGACGGGCCGGACGACGGCCCCGCCGCTGACGTGACGGCTGACGCGGTCGACGTACCGCCCCCGCCGCCCGCCCCGCTGCTGGAGCTGCGCGACGGGCTGACCGACGTCGTCGACACCGACGCCGGCCTGCTGGAGGCATGCGCCGCGCTGGCCGCCGCGACCGGTCCGGTCGCCATCGACGCCGAGCGGGCCTCGGGCTACCGGTACTCCAACCGCGCCTACCTCATCCAGCTGCGCCGCGAGGGCGCCGGCACGTGGCTCGTCGACCCCATCGAGATGTCGACGCTCGCACCGCTGCAGGAGGCCCTCGAGGGCTCCGAGTGGATCCTGCACGCCGCCACCCAGGACCTCCCGTGCCTGCGCGAGGTCGGCCTCACCCCGACCAGCCTCTTCGACACCGAGCTCGCCGGCCGCCTCCTCGGCTACCCGCGCGTCGGCCTGGCCACCCTGGTGGAGACCGTGCTGGGCCAGCGGATGCGCAAGGAGCACTCGGCCGCCGACTGGTCCACCCGCCCGCTGCCGGAGTCGTGGCTGGAGTACGCCGCGCTCGACGTCGAGGTGCTCCTCGAGCTGCGCGAGCACATGGCCACCGAGCTCGAGCGGGCCGGCAAGGCAGAGTGGGCGCGCCAGGAGTTCGACCACCTGCTGGGCTTCGAGCCGGCCGTCCGGGTCGACGCGTGGCGTCGTACGTCAGGCGTGCACCGGCTGCGCGGGCGCCGCGCCCTCGGTGCTGCCCGCGCGCTGTGGGAGGCGCGCGACGAGATCGCCGCCGAGCGCGACGTCACCCCGGGCAGGATCCTGCCCGACTCGGCGATCGTGGTCGCAGCGACGGCCATGCCCACCGACCGTCGCGCCCTGCTCGCCACGCAGGGCTTCCACGGCCGCGGCGCCAGCCGCTACGCCGCGACCTGGGTCGAGGCCCTGCGCCGGGTCCGCGAGATGGACGAGGACGACCTGCCCACCCGGGCTCCCCGCGGCGACGGACCGCCGCACCCGCGCACCTGGGCCGAGCGCGAGCCGGTCGCCGACCGTCGCTTCAAGGCTGCCCGCGAGGCGATGCTCAACCTCGCCGAGGTGCACCACCTGCCGGTGGAGAACCTGCTCACCCCCGACTACCTCCGCCGGCTGATGTGGGCGCCCCCGGCGACCCGCGAGCCGGCCGAGCTGGCCGAGGCCGTCCGCGCCCAGCTGACGTCGTACGGCGCCCGGCCCTGGCAGGCCGAGCTGGTCACCGGCGCCCTGGTGGGCGCGATCCTCGGCGCCGAGCGGGAGTAGGCCGGCCCGACCCCGACGCCTACTCCGACGGTGACTCGGTCGGCTCCGGCGACTCGGTCTCCTCGGTCTCCTCGGGGGAGAGGATGGTCCGCGAGACCTCGTCGATCTGCTCGGTCGTCGTCTCCAGGTCGAGCACGCCGGGCGCGGTGACGAGCTGCTCCAGCAGCGGCGTCACCGCCTCGACCAGCTCCTCACGCTGGTCGATGAACGGCGGCACGACCATGTAGCGGATGCTGGAGTTGAACGCGGCCGCGTTGGCGGGCTCGTCGTAGGGCGCGAGGAACTGGGGCGAGGCGGCCACCGAGGTGTTGGCCGGGACGATGTATCCGGTCGTGGCGACCGTGGACATCGCCGAGTCCGAGACGGCGTAGGCGATGAAGTCGGCCGCGTCCCCGGTCACCTCGGAGTCGGCCGAGATGCACAGCCCGCTGATGTCACCGACCGTGGCGCGGTCGTCGATGACCGGCATCGGCAGGACGTCGAAGTCGAGGTCCTCGGCCTCGCGCAGCTCCGGCACGAGGTTGCGGAAGCCGGCCACCATCGCGAGCTCACCGCGCTTGAACAGCTGCACCGGCGTCGCGCGAGCGAGCTGGGCGTTGGTCGGCGTCAGCGTGGCGTTGCGCAGGATCGCGAGGGTCTCGCTGAGCGCTTCGCGGGTCGAGTCGTCGCTGAAGGCGAGGGACGTGGGCGCGTCGTCGTCGTCGAAGACCTGCCCGCCGCCGGAGTAGATGAACGGCGCCAGGCCCTGCAGCGTCGGGTCGATCCAGACCCCGCGGCGGTCGCCGCGGCGCGACGCGAACTGGGCGGCGGCGCCGAACTCCGCGAGGGTCCACCGCTCGCGGACGCCCTCGTCGTTGGCGGTCGGCACGTCGTAGTCCCGGCGCTCCATCTTGTCGAAGTCGACGATGTCGGTGTTGTAGTAGACGACCATCGGGGAGACCGAGTAGGCCATGCACTGCAGCTCGTCGTCCATCGCGAAGGCGTCGACGGCGTCGCGCGAGAAGCGGTCGCCGAAGTCGACGCCGCGCTCGTCGAGCAGCAGGCTCACCGGCTGCAGCGCCTCGGCGTCGACGAGCTGGTCGAGGTCGATGCGCGAGGTGAGGAAGGCGTCGGGGGCGTTGCCGGCGAGCACGTCCTCGAGCGCCGACTCGTGGTCGGGCCACGACTGCAGGGTGACCCTGCGGGTGGTGGACGAGGCGTTGAAGGAGTCCACGACGCTCTGGAAGGCCGCGACCTCCTCCTCGGTGCCGAAGGCGCCGAAGGTGACCTCGCGCGGCTTCTCGGTCGGCTTGCCGGACGGGCTCGCGCTCGGCGACCGGGTGGGCTGCGGGTCGGGCTCGGCGTCCCCGGTGCAGGCAGCCGTCGTCAGGGCGACCGTGAGGGCCGTCGCGAGCAGGGCACCGCGGCGCAGGGAGGAGCGAGACACGGCCAGACCCTATCGGGACAGACCACGCCGAGCCTCGACGACGGACGTGAAGATCGTCTCGTCGAGCGCGGCTCCCTCCCGCCGTACGCTGCCTCGCTCGAGGCGGATCAGCCGGTCGAGGCGCACCTCGCTGGGGCGGCCCTGCGAGTCCCAGCCGCCGGTGCCGACGTCCATCCAGTGCCGGCCCCAGCGGGCCTCGTCCTCGGCGTCGCGGTCGTGGTCCTGGCTGCTGAGCATCAGCCCGACCCAGCCGTCGTCCGGCCCGTCCCCAGCGGTGTCGAGGACCAGCACGGGCCGGTCCTTGCCCTGGCTCGGGTCGTCCTCGTAGGGCACCCACGCCCACACGACCTCGCCGGGGTCGGGCTCGCCGTCGATCTCGGGGGCGTACGTCGACCCGCCGGGCGCGGGAGCCTGCGACGAAGGGCGGCTCGGGGACGAGGTGCCGGAGAAGAACGCGCTGATGCGCTTGGCGATGCTCACTCAGGGAGCCTAGTCCGGGGCCGGACACGAACCGGGGATGAGTGAGTGCGCCGGACCGGGAGCGCCTCACGGCGCGTGGCCGCTCGTAGCGGCTTATTTTGGGACCCGGGGCTGCCACAGCCCGACGCACTCACGAACATTTTAACGCCTCAGGCGAGCCTGTCCCTGATTTCCACCTGTCCCGCGGCCTCGAGCTGCTCCGACAGGGCGAGCATCCGGGTGATCTCCTGGTGCGTGGCGCTACCGAGCGCGGCGCGACCGGCGGCGACGATGCGGGCGAACGCGGCGGCACGGAAGAGGGTCACCGCGAAGTCGCCGCGAGTGATCCCGCGCAGCACGTCGTCGACCATCCGGCGCAGCTCGTCGGGACCGGGCGGGTCGGCGACACCGGCGACCACGCGGGCGACGTCGACCCGACGCTGACCGGCCTCGTAGTCCCCGGCCACCCGGTCCGGGTCGGCGTACACCCACGAGCGGAGGAGGAACAGCCGCCACAGGCTCCCCGCGAGCGTGTCGGCCGGGGCGCCCGACCAGACCTCCGCCAGCGTCTCGAGCCCCTCGGTGTCGGCGAGGCGCACCACCCGCTCGGCGACCTCGGGGTCGTCGGACGCGCGGGCGCCGCGCACGAGCACGGTCGCGGCCAGGTCACCGGCCTCGCGCACCTGGGCGGGGTCGGCTCCCCCCACGATGTCGGCGAAGAACCCGTCGCCGGGCGTCATCGGGCGGTGGTGCTGGCGGCCGGTCACCGGTCCACCCTAGGACGCGAGCAGCCTCAGGCCCGCGCCATCACCTTGCGGATCCGCTGGTCGCTGACCTTGGTGGCCGTGCCGAGCTGCTGGGCGAAGAGCGAGACGCGGTACTCCTCGAGCAGCCACCGCGCGTCGCGGAGGTGCTGCGGCACGGGCTGCCCGTCGGGGACCGCCGCGACGGCGTGCAGCCACGCCTCCTGCAGCCCGGCGAGCTGGTCCATCAGCTGGCGGTCGCGGGCGACCTGACCGTCGAGGCGCTCACGGCGGTGGGTCACGGCGGCGAGGTAGCGCGGGTAGTCACGCAGCCGGCGCACCCCCGCCTCGCCCACGAAGCCGGGCGCCATCAGCCGACCGACCTGCGCGCGCATGTCGGTGAGGGCGGGGAGCGTCATCAGGTCGGCCCGCCCGGAGATCGCCCGGTCGGTGGTGCGCCAGGCCTCCAGCACGCGCATGACGTCGTGCACCGCCGGCCCCATGCCCGAGGCGACGGCCTCGCGCGAGGCGGCCCCCACGGCGTCGTACGCCGCCTCGTCCCGCACGGTGGGGTGCTGGTCGACGACCTCGCCGACGATGCCGGCGCGCACGTCGTCGAGGAGGTCGGCGACCGACGGGTAGGGCGAGCCGACCAGGGCCAGCTTGGCGCGTTGGTCGAGGCCGGCGGCGGCCAGCACGTCGTCCACCGGGTCGGCCGGGCCGAGCGCGAGGAGCACGAGGCGACGTACGCCGAGGCGGTGGTGCGCCGCGGCCTCGTCGGCCGTCGCGAGCACCTGCAGGCCGACCGTCGTCCCCTCGTCGACGAGGGCCGGGAAGCCCCGGACCTCGTGGCCCGCACGCCGCTGGACGAAGGACTCCTCGACGGTGCAGAAGGTCCACCCCACCTGGCCGGTCGCGGTCACCCCGGAGTCGGACGCGACGTCGGCCATCGCCTGCTCGAAGGTCGGCCGCAGTGGCTCCTTGAGCGCGTCGAGGTCCTTGCCGCGCCCGGCCTCGGCGCCCTCCTCGGTCACCACCCGGTAGGTCGGGCGGAGGTGGGCCGGCACCTTGGACCAGTCCCACGCCTCGCGCGGGACGACGAGGCTCCGGGTGCTGCGCGCGAAGCGCTCGAGCGCGTCGAGCAGCGGCTCGGCGCCCGGCGGGGTCGCGGCGAGGAACTCGCGGGCGGTGTTGGGCGCGGGCACCATCGCTACCCGGAGGTTCTTGGGCAGCGAGCGGATCAGCTCGGTCACGAGCTCCTCGCGCAGGCCCGGCACCAGCCAGGAGAAGTCGTCGGCCTCGATGCGGTTGAGGGTGGCGACGGGGACGTCGATGGTGAGGCCGTCGTCTACGGCGCCGGGCTCGAAGTGGTAGCTGATCGGGAACGTCAGCCCGGCCTCGTCGCGGTCGTGCCACTGCGTGGGGAAGTCGTTGGCCCGGACCTCGTCGGCCGTGTCGTGGGTGAGCATCGCCGGGTCGAAGGTCAGCAGGTCGGGCTTCTTCTGCCGGGCGCGCTTCCACCACTGGTCGAAGTGCTGCCCGCTGACCACGTCGGCCCCGACGCGCGCGTCGTAGAACTCGAAGAGGGTCTCCTCGTCGACGACGATGTCGCGGCGCCGGGCCCGGTGCTCGAGCTCCTCGGCCTCCTCGAGGAGGCGGGTGTTCTCGGCGAGGAACCGGTGCCGGGAGTCCCACTCGCGCTGCACCAGGGCGTGGCGGATGAACAGCTCGCGGGCGAGGGGCGCGTCGATGCGGCCGTACTGAACGAGCCGGTCGGCGACCAGGGGGACGCCGTACAGCGTGACCCGCTCGCGGGCCATCACCGCGGCGCGCTTGCGCGACCAGTGCGGCTCGGAGTAGGTGCGCTTGACCAGGTGGGCGCCGAGGGTCTCGGCCCACTCGGCCTTGATGGCGGCGTTCTGCCGGGCCCACAGGCGCGAGGTCTCGACCAGCTCGGCGCTCATCAGGAAGTCGGGGTTGCGGCCCTTGAGGACGCTGCCGGGGAAGATCGCGAAGCGGGCGTTGCGGGCGCCGAGGTACTCCCGCATCGGCCGCCGCTCCCCCGGCTTGCCCTTCTCGCGCTCCTCCAGGGCACCGATGTGGCTGAGCAGGCCGGACAGCAGGGCCTGGTGGATGCCGTCCTCGTCGGGGAGATCGGACGGGTGGCCGACGTGGAGCT
Organism: Nocardioides sp. zg-1230; assembly: GCF_013155335.1. Classification (GTDB taxonomy): domain Bacteria; phylum Actinomycetota; class Actinomycetes; order Propionibacteriales; family Nocardioidaceae; genus Nocardioides. The sequence goes on from NZ_JABJQZ010000001.1 coordinate 117,047, forward strand.
TCATCTCCTTGCAGACCTGGCGCAGCTGCGACTCGTAGTCCTGCCACTCGCGGATGCGCAGGTAGTTGAGGTGCTCGCGCTTGCACATCCGCCGGAAGGCGCTCGAGGACAGCTCGCGCTGCTGCTGCTTGAGGTGGCGCCACAGGTTGAGCCAGGTGAGGAAGTCGCTGGACTCGTGCTTGAAGCGGGCGTGGAGCTGGTCGGCCTGCGCCCGCTGCTCCTCCGGCCGCTCGCGCGGGTCCTGGATGGACAGGGCCGCCGCGATGACGAGGACGTCACGCAGGCAGCCGAGGCGCTCGGCCTCGAGGATCATCCGGCCCAGCCGCGGGTCGATCGGCAGCCGGGCCAGGCGCCGGCCGACGTCGGTGAGGCGTACGCCGGGGCGATCGGTCGCCGCCGTCACCGCGCCGAGCTCCTCCAGCAGGTCGGTGCCGGCCTTGACGTTGCGGCGGTCGGGCGGCTCGACGAAGGGGAAGCGGGCGATGTCGCCGAGGCGGAGCGAGGCCATCTGCAGGATGACGCTGGCGAGGTTGGTGCGCAGGATCTCCGGGTCGGTGAACTCCGGGCGCGCCTCGAAGTCCTCCTCGGAGTAGAGCCGGATCGCGATGCCCTCCGCGACACGGCCGCACCGACCGGACCGCTGGTTGGCCGAGGCCTGGCTGATCGGCTCGATCGGCAGCCGCTGCACCTTGGTGCGCACGGAGTAGCGGCTGATCCGCGCGACGCCGGTGTCGACGACGTACCTGATGCCGGGCACCGTCAGCGACGTCTCGGCGACGTTGGTGGCCAGCACCACGCGGCGCACGGTGGAGGGGTGGCTGGAGAAGACCTTGTGCTGGTCGGCCGCGCTGAGGCGGGAGTAGAGCGGGACGATCTCGAGCCGGTCACTCTGCAGCGCCTGGAAGGCGTCGGCGGTGTCGCGGATCTCCCGCTCGCCCGGCAGGAAGACCAGCACGTCCCCCGGGCCCTCGGCGGAGAGCTCGCGCACCGCGTCGAGGATCGCCTCGGTCTGGTCGCGCTGGACCGGCTCGCCGTCCTCGTCGTTCTCGGGCAGCTCCAGCAGCGGGCGGTAGCGGACCTCGACGGGGTACGTGCGCCCCGACACCTCGACCACCGGCGCCCGGAAGTGCGCGGCGAAGCGGTCCACGTCGATCGTCGCGCTGGTGATGATCACCTTGAGGTCGGGCCGGCGCGGCAGCAGCCGCTTGAGGTAGCCCAGCAGGAAGTCGATGTTGAGGCTGCGCTCGTGGGCCTCGTCGATGATGATCGTGTCGTACTTGCGCAGGTCGCGGTCGCGCTGGAGCTCGGCGAGCAGGATGCCGTCGGTCATCAGCTTGATGCGGCTCGCCTTCGACGTGCGGTCGGTGAACCGGACCTGGTAGCCGACGACGTCGCCGAGCTCGGTGTCGAGCTCCTCGGCGATCCGCTCAGCGACCGATCGCGCGGCGATCCGGCGCGGCTGGGTGTGGCCGATGAGCCGGCCGCCCTCGGCCGACCCGAGGCCGCGGCCGAGCTCGAGGCAGATCTTCGGCAGCTGGGTGGTCTTCCCCGACCCGGTCTCGCCGGCGACGATGACGACCTGGTGGTCGCGGATGGCGGCGGCGATGTCCTCGCGGCGCGCGGAGACCGGGAGCTCGGCCGGATAGGTGATCTTCACAACGGGCGCCATTCTCGCCCACGCCGGCAACCGGGTTTCCGCTGGCCACCCTGCCGGTCGGTGGTGGGTCAGCTGGCGGAGCCGTCCTCGTCCTCCGGGGCGGTGGTGGGCGGTAGCTGACCCGGTACGCCGCGTGGACCGCCACGCATGCCGCCGCGGTCGCCCGGACCGCGGTCGTCGTCGCGCTGGACCCAGCCGGCGCGATCCCGGTCGTGGTCGTCGGTGACCGCCTGGAACGTCGCGACACCGAGACCGCCGACGATGATGCCGGCCAGAGCGGAGGCGATCAGCGCGGCGAGACCGTACGTCCGGTCGCCGCCGCGGGGGCCGCGCCAGGTTCGCAGGCGCTCCCGGAAGCCGCGCCTCTGCGCGGGGGCCTCGGTCGCCGCCGGTTCGGTGGCAGTGGCAGGGCGCACCGGCTGGGTCTCGTCGTGGGGCGTGTCGTCGCTCATGGTCCGAGCGTGCGCGCCGATGCTGTGCGCGGGCTGTGGACCGGCCCTGAGCCCGCGGTGAGGCGCGGAAGAAAACATCCGGAGCATGTCGAGGACCCGCGCCCGGCTCCGTCCCCGGGGTGGACGCGGCCACAATGGGCCGCACCTGACAAGGAGACCGAGATGCCGAAGTACCTGTTGCTCAAGCACTACCGAGGCGCGCCCGAGGCGGTCAACGACGTGCCGATGGACCAGTGGACGCCCGAGGAGGTCGACGACCACATCCGGTACATGGACGACTTCGCCAACCGGCTGCGCGAGACCGGGGAGTTCGTCGACGGCCAGGCGCTGGCGCCCGAGGGCATGTGGGTCCGCCACGACGGACCCGGCAAGCCGCCGGCCGTCGACGGTCCGTTCGCCGAGACCAAGGACCTGATCGCCGGCTGGATGGTCATCGACGTCGAGTCGAAGGACCGGGCGATCGAGCTGGCGGGTGAGCTCTCCGCCGCCCCCGGCCACGGCGGGAAGCCGATCCACGAGTGGCTCGAGGTGCGGCCGTTCCTGCAGCACCACTCCGAGACCATCGAGTGAGCCGTCCCGTGGACGAGGCGGTCCTGCGCGGGGTCGTGCCCCAGGTCATCGCGATCCTCGTCCGCCGCGGAGCAGACTTCGCGGCGGCCGAGGACGCGGTGCAGGACGCCCTCCTCGAGGCGCTGAGGTCATGGCCCGACGACCCGCCGCGGGACCCCAAGGGCTGGCTGGTCACCGTCGCCTGGCGGCGCTTCCTCGACGTCGTACGGTCCGAGACCGCCCGGCAGCGGCGCGAGGTCGCGGTCGACCTCGAGCCGGAGCAGGGTCCGACCGAGACGGCCGACGACACGCTGCGCATCTTCTTCCTGTGCGCGCACCCGGCGCTCACGCCCGCATCCGCCGTCGCACTGACCCTGCGCGCCGTCGCCGGCCTGACCACGAAGCAGGTCGCCGAGGCCTACCTCGTGCCGGAGGCGACGATGGCGCAGCGGATCAGCCGCGCGAAGCGGACGGTGGCCGGCGAGTCGTTCGACACCCCGGGCGACCTCGCGACCGTGCGGCGGGTGCTCTACCTCGTCTTCAACGAGGGCTACACCGGCGACGTCGACCTCGCCGCCGAGGCGATCCGACTGACCCGCGAGCTGGCCAGGCTGCGGCCCGACGACCCCGAGACCGACGGACTGCTCGCGCTGATGCTGCTCCACCACGCCCGGCGTCCGGCGCGCCTGCGCGACGACGGCACGCTGGTGCCGCTCGCCGAGCAGGACCGCTCCCGGTGGGACACCGCGCTCATCATCGAGGGCGTCGCGGTCCTGCAGGCCGCGCTCGCGAAGCAGCGCCGTGGTGAGTACCAGCTCCAGGCGGCCATCGCCGCCCTCCACGCCGACGCCCCGAGCGCGGCGGAGACCGACTGGGTGCAGGTGGTGCAGTGGTACGACGAGCTGCTGGCGCTGACCGGCAGCCCGATCGTGCGGCTCAACCGGGCCGTGGCCGTCGGCGAGGCCGACGGTCCCCGGGCGGGCCTCGCGGCGCTCGCCGAGGTGGACCCCGGCCTGCCCCGCCACCGCGCGGCAGCGGCGTACTTCCATGAGCGGTCCGGCGACCTGGCGACCGCCGCGCGGCTCTACGCCGAGGCCGCGGACCTCGCGACCAACCTCCCCGAGCGCACGCACCTGACGAAGGAGGCGGCCCGCCTCAACTCCTCGTTGGGCCGCTGACAGCCGCCTCACAGGAACTCCACAGCAAGCCCCGGCAGGATGCTGTCCGTGCAGCAGCTCACCCGCCCCGACGGCTCCCCCGTCCGCGTCCTCGTCGTCGACGACGAGGTGAACATCGCCGAGCTCCTCGCGATGGCCCTGCGCTACGAGGGGTGGGACCTCCGGATGGCCCACAGCGGGGGCGACGCGGTCGCCGCGGCGCGCGACTTCCGTCCCGACGCGGTGGTCCTCGACATCATGCTGCCCGACTTCGACGGCCTCGAGGTGCTGCGCCGCATGCGCGCCGACGGCAGCGACGTACCGGTCCTGTTCCTCACAGCGAAGGACGCGGTCGAGGACCGCATCGCCGGCCTCACTGCCGGGGGCGACGACTACGTCACCAAGCCGTTCTCCCTCGAGGAGGTCGTGGCCCGGCTGCGCGGGCTGATCCGGCGCGGCGGCACCGCCGCCCGGGCCGACGCCGGCAACGTGCTGGTGGTCGGTGACCTCACGCTCGACGAGGACAGCCACGAGGTACGGCGCGGCGACGACGAGATCACCCTGACCGCGACGGAGTTCGAGCTGCTGCGCTTCCTCATGCGCAACCCGCGACGCGTGCTCAGCAAGGCACAGATCCTCGACCGCGTCTGGCAGTACGACTTCGGGGGGCAGGCCAACGTCGTGGAGCTCTACATCTCCTACCTGCGCAAGAAGGTCGACGCCGGTCGCGAGCCGATGATCCACACGATGCGCGGCGCCGGGTACGTCCTGAAGCCGGCGCCGTGACCCCGCTCGGCGCCCGACGTCCCGCCCTCCCCCGGACGCTGACAGCGCGGCTCGTCGCGGTCGTGGTGCTGCTCGTCGTCGTCACGGCCGCGGTGATCGCCACGGCGACGACCCTGGCGATGCGGGAGAACCTCGAGCGCCGGCTCGACCAGGACGTGCGGGCCACCCTGGCCCGCACGCTGGACGGCCCCGGCGGACCGGCTCCCCGCACGCCGGGCGACGTCCGGGGGGAGGAGGACTTCGGCCAGGTCAGGGAGCTGGGCCTGCTCACAGCCGCACTGCCCGACGACGGGACCGCCCAGGGCATGGTGGTGTCGGAGAAGGAGGGCCGGGGTTGGGAGGCGTCCACCGCCCTCTCCGACGACCAGCTCGACGCGCTGTCCGCCCTCGACGACGCGGAGCGCGACCTGCGCACCGTGACGCTGCCCGGCCTCGGCGACTACCGCGTCGCCGTCGCCGAGCTCGACGGCGGCCGCGTGGTCGCCGGGCTGCCGATGCAGGAGGTCGACGAGACGATCACGGACCTGTTGCGGCTGGAGGCGCTGGCCACGCTGCTGGGCGTCGTGCTCGCCGCGGCAGCCGGCACCTGGGTCGTACGCCGCCAGCTGGCGCCGCTGCGCGAGGTCGCGGCGACCGCGCACCGCGTCGCCGAGCTGCCGCTGGCGGCCGGCGAGATCGAGATGACCGAGCGTGTCCCGGAGCGGCTGACCGACGAGCGGACCGAGGTCGGCCAGGTCGGCTCGGCGCTCAACGCCATGCTCGACCACGTCGAGGACTCGCTCGACCAGCGGCACCGCAGCGAGCAGCAGGTGCGGCAGTTCGTCGCCGACGCCTCGCACGAGCTCCGGACACCGCTGGCGACGATCGCGGGCTACACCGAGCTGGCCCGCCACCGCCCCGAGACCAGCGGCACCGCGCTCGACAAGGTGGAGACGGAGTCCGCGCGGATGACGGCGCTGGTCGAGGACCTGCTGCTGCTCGCCCGTCTCGACTCCGGCCGTCCGCTGGAGCAGAAGCCGGTCGACCTGTCGCGGCTCCTGCTCGAGGCCGTCGACGACGTACGCGTCGTGGACCCGGACCGGTCCTGGCGGCTCTCCCTGCCCGACGAGCCCATCACCGTGACCGGCGACGAGGCCCGCCTGCACCAGGTCGTCAGCAACCTGCTGGCCAACGCCCGCAAGCACACCCCGCCCGGCAGCACGGTGACCGTCACCGCGACCCGCCAGGGCTTCACCGTCCACGACGACGGCCCCGGCTTCGCCCCCGACCTGGCGCCCCACGCGTTCGAGCGCTTCACCCGCGGCGACGCCGCCCGCACCCGCGGCGGCGCCGGGCTCGGGCTGTCGCTCGTCGAGGCGATCGTCGGGGCCCACGGCGGGCGCGTGACGCTGCAGAGCCGGCCCGGGGACACGACGATCACCGTCACGCTGCCCTCGTAACCGCTGGTTACGGTGGCGGCATGAGCCTGACCACCCTTGCCGACAAGGTCGTCGTCATCACCGGTGCGGGGTCCGGCATCGGACGCGCCCTCGCCGTCCGCAGCGCCCGGGCGGGCGCCCTCCTCGCCCTGTCAGACTGGGACGCCGACGGCCTCGCCAAGACGGTGGGTCTCGCGGAGGACGCGGGTGCGACGACCGTGCGCAGCGACGTCGTCGACGTCTCGGACCGGGCCGCGGTGGCGACCTGGGCCGCCGCCGTCGTCGAGGATCTCGGCCGGGTCGACCTCGTGGTCAACAACGCCGGTGTGACCGCGACCGGCGACTTCACCGACCTCACCTACGACGACCTCGACTGGATCGTCGGGATCAACTTCTGGGGCGTGGTCCACGGCTCCAAGGAGTTCCTGCCCCACCTCATCGCGTCGGGCGACGGCGCCCTGGTCAACATCTCCTCGCTCTTCGGTCTGGTCTCCGTGCCCGGGCAGTCGGCGTACAACGCCACCAAGTACGCCGTCCGCGGGCTGACCGAGGCGATCCGCGGCGAGATGCTGGTCGCCGGGCACCCCGTCACGGTGACGTGCGTGCACCCCGGCGGCATCCGCACCGGCATCAGCCGCCACGGGCGCAAGGCCGCCGGTCTCGACGCCGCCCGCATCGACGCGCTGTTCGACACGAAGCTGGCCAAGATGTCGCCCGACCGGGCCGCGGAGATCATCCTCGACGGCGCGCTCGCCGGGAAGCCGCGCGTCCTCGTCGGCCTCGACGCCCACGTCATCCACCAGGTCGCCCGGATCATGGGTGCCCGCTACCAGGACCTCTTCGCCCGGGTCGCCTCCCGCCTCCGCTGAGGTCGAGTCGGCGCATCCTGCTCTCCTCAGCGCGCCGAGTCGGCGCATCCTGCCGTCCGGTCGCGCAGGATGCGCCGACTCGACCCCGTACTGGACGCAGGATGCGCCGACTCGACTGGTAGAGATGACCCCATGGAGCCCGGGACCGCCATCCGCTGCGAGATGACCAAGTGGGGCGACCGGCCGCACTGGCGGTTCGACGGCGTCTACCTCGGAGCCGACGAGCACGGCGAGTGGCTCGGCTTCCCCGCCGGCACGCACAACCGGCGCCCCGGCTACGAGTTCCACTCCGAGGTGGCCTGCGTGACGCTCGTCCAGCCCGACCGCTGGCACCTGCCCACCTTCCAGGCACCGGGGATCTGGTGCGACCTGTACGTCGACGTCGCGAGCCCCGCGACGTGGGACGGCGACGTCCTGCGCGCCGTCGACCTCGACCTCGACGTCATCCGGTTGTCCGACCCGCTGCCTGAGAAGGTCTACAGCGCTGCCGTCGGCTCCGGTCGCGTGGCGGGCGAGATCTTCGTCGACGACGAGGACGAGTTCGCCGAGCACCAGGTGGCCTTCGGCTACCCCGCGCACGTCGTCGAGGCCGCGCAGGCCAGCTGTGACGAGCTCCTGGCGGCCGTGCGCGCCGGCCTGCCGCCGTACGACGGCACGCACGAGCGCTGGTTCGTCGAGCTCAGCCGTCTGACGTCCGTCTGAGGGCCCGCCGCTCGGCCCGGGTCATCGCGCGGAACGGGCCGACCAGCCGTGGCCCGGCCAACCTGCTCTCCAGCTTGCGCGCCTCCCGCTTGAGCGGCTGGGCGACGTACTCACCCAGGATCACGCCCGAGGCCAGGGCGATCGCGACGGAGATCGCCGTCATCAGGGCGAGGATGCCCTGGGAGACGAAGGCGCCGCCCTCGGCGAGGAAGGTCAGGCCGCGGTAGATCGACAGGCCGGGCAGGAACGGCACGATCGCGGGCACCGCGACCACCAGCGGCGGCACCCGCACGCGCCCGGCGACGGCGTAGGCCACGAGGCCGATGAAGAACGCCGCCCCGCCCGCAGCCGCTGCCCGCCCGAAGCCGGCCACCGAGATGCCCTGCGAGATGAGCGCCGCGACGGCGGTGATGAGCGCGATCGGCACCACGGCGCGCCTCGGGGCGTACGACGCCACGCTGAACGCCGCCGCCGAGACCGCGGCACCGCCGAGGACCGCGGGCAGGTCGGAGATGCCCAGTGCACCGGGCACCAGCTGGCCGAGCTCGAGGCCGACACCCTCGGCGACCGAGATGCCCAGTGCGACGCCCGCGATGATGCCCGCGGTGGCCATCATCGCCTCGATGAGCCGGGCGCTGGAGGTCAGGTAGAAGCCGGTGAGCGCGTCCTGCACCGCGCCCATCAGGCCGATCCCGGCGAGCAGCATGATGATGTTGGCGGTGACGACGAGCGACGGGTCCACCTCGATCGGGGTGGCCGCCACCCCCGCGGCCAGCAGCGTGGCGATCGCGCCGCCGGCGACCTGGAGGTAGAAGAACGGCAGCCGTCGGCGCGCGAGCACGACCTGCACCCGGTCGATGAGGGCGGCCGCCACGGCCGCGACGACCGAGACCACCGGCCCGCCGCCGAGGAAGACGCCGACCGCGGCCGCCATCACCATCCACGCGACGGTGACGGCCCAGCGCGGCAGGGCGTGGCCGAGCGAGACGATCGTGGCCATCCGCGAGCGCGCGAGGTAGAGGTCGGCCTGGTCGGTGAGGACGTCGCGCACGAGGTGGTCCACCGCGGTGAGGTCCTCGTAGTCGATGTCGCGCTGCTGGACGTGGCGCAGCATCAGCGTCGGTACGTCGTCGGGCGAGCGCTGGTGGCTCATCGACAAGGCCGTGAAGGTCACGTCGATCTCGGCCGCGCGGAGGCCCAGGTGGTCGGCGACCGAGCGCATCGTCGCGGTCACGTCCGCCGCGCCCGCGCCGGAGGACAGCAGCATCTCGCCGATGCGCAGGCAGAGGTCCATCGTCAGGTGGACCTCACGAGCCCGTTCGGCCTCGAGCCGGGCGTCCAGCCCGTCCTGCGGATCGTCGTCGTCCGGCGTGCGCGATCGTCCGTCCAGCTGGTCCACCCGGCCATGGTGGCAAAGGCCGGATCCGACCCGACACAGGGGTGAGCCTGCCCTGCAGGGGCGTCCCTAGACTCGAGCCATGCGCATCGACTTCCACGCGTCGCCGGAGCCGACGCTCGGGGTGGAGTGGGAGTTCGCGCTCGTCGACCGGACCAGCCGCGACCTCGTCAGCGTCGCCTCCGAGGTGCACGAGCTCGCCGGCGGTCGACTCGACCGGCCCGATCGGCTGCACAAAGAGCTCCTGCGCAACACCATCGAGGTGGTCACCGGCATCTGCGACAACGCCGGCGAGGCCGTCGCCGACCTGCGCGACACCCTGGCCGTCGTCAGGCCCGCGGCCGCCGAGCTCGGGGTGGACCTCCTCGGCGCCGGGTCGCACCCCTTCGCCGACTGGTCGCACCAGCAGCTCACCGAGGGCCACCGCTACGCCGAGCTCATCAACCGCACGCAGTGGTGGGGCCGCCAGATGCTGATCTGGGGCGTCCACGTGCACGTGGGCATGCCCGAGCGCGACCGGGTGATGCCGGTCCTGGCATCGATGCTGACGACGTACCCCCACCTCCTCGCGCTCTCGGCCAGCTCCCCGATCTGGGCCGGGCAGGACACCGGCTACGCGTCCAACCGCGCGCTGATGTTCCAGCAGCTCCCCACCGCCGGGCTGCCCTTCGCGTTCGACACGTGGACCGAGTTCGAGAAGTGCATCGCCGACCAGACGACCACCGGGATCATCGACTCGATGGCCGACGTGCGGTGGGACCTGCGCCCCGCTCCGCACCTCGGCACCCTCGAGCACCGCGTCTGCGACGGCATGTCCGACCTGGGCGAGCTCGGCGCCCTGACCGCGCTCGTCCACTGCCTCGTCGTCGACCTCGACACGCGGCTCGCCGCCGGCGAGGAGCTGCCGACCCTGCCGCCGTGGCAGGTGCAGGAGAACAAGTGGCGCGCCGCCCGCTACGGCCTCGACGCGATCGTCATCCTCGACGACCGCAACCGCGAGCGGCTGGTCACCGAGGACCTCGCCGACCTGCTCGAGCACCTCACGCCCGTGGCCAAACGGCTCGGCTGCGAGGCCGAGCTGCGCACCGTCGCCGACATCCCCGTGCGGGGCGCGTCCTACCAGCGCCAGCGGGCGGTCGCCCACGAGTCGGGCGGCGACCTCGTCGCGGTCGTCGACTCCCTGGTCGACGAGCTGGCCCACTCGCTGGAGTCCTGAGCACACCTCCCGCAGTCGTGGCCTTGTGGCGCTCGCCCCGGGGCGAGAGGATGCCCGGACCTCGCCGCTCCGCGGCCCGAGGCCCAACGGAGGAGCAGCCAGTGGTGGACCCGATCGACCCGACCGCGACCGGCTTCCTGCTCGCCGAGAACCGCAACATGCCGATGCACGTCGGCGGGCTCCAGCTCTTCGAGAAGCCCGAGGGCGCCGGCCGCGGCTACGTCCGCGAGATGTACGAGCACATGCGCGACGTCGAGCAGGTCGCGCCGCTCTTCCTCAAGCACCCGCACCGCTCGGCGCGTACGGCCGGGCAGCTGGTCTGGGTGCCCGACGAGCAGTTCGACATCGAGCACCACGTCCGGCACAGCGCGCTGCCCAAGCCCGGACGCATCCGGGAGCTGCTCGAGCTCTGCTCGCGGCTGCACAGCACCCGGCTGGCCTGGGAGCGTCCACTGTGGGAGGCCACGGTCATCGAGGGCCTGCGCGACGGCCGCGTGGCGATGTACACCAAGACCCACCACGCCCTCGTCGACGGCGTCTCGGCGATGCGCCTCCTCGCGAGCGTGCTGTCGACCGACCCCGACGAGCGCGACATGCCCGCCCCGTGGGCACTGCGCCCGCGCGCGCCGCGTGAGGAGCCGGCGAGCAGCGGCGACACCTCGCTGTCCGACGTCACGGCCGCCACGCTGCGTACGGCGCTCGCGATCGCGTCGGAGGCCGCCGGCATGCCCGGCGCGCTGGTCAGGACCCTCAACAAGAGCGTGCGCAACGAGACCTCCGCCCTCTCGCTCTACGCGCCCCGCACGATGCTCAACCAGAACATCACCGGGTCGCGCCGCTTCGCGGCCCAGGACTGGCCGGTCGAGCGGCTCCGCGCGGTCGGCAAGGCAACCGGCACCACCATCAACGACGTCGTGCTGGCGATGGTCAGCGGCGCGATGCGGACCTACCTGCTCGACCTCGACGCGCTCCCCGACACCACGCTGATCTCGATGGTGCCGGTCGGCCTCAACGCCAAGCAGTCGCAGCTCGCCTCGGCCGACGGCGGCAACGCGGTCGGCTCCGTGATGGTGCAGCTCGGCACCCACCTGCCCGACCCGGCCGACCGGCTGGCGGCGATCCACCGCTCGATGAAGGACGGCAAGGACAGCCTCTCGGTGATGACGCCGACGCAGATCCTGGCGATGAGCGCCCTCGGGCAGGCGCCCGCCATCCTCGGCCCGTTCCTCCGGATGCAGGGCATCGTCCGCCCGCCCTACAACCTCATCGTCAGCAACGTCCCCGGTCCGCGCACCACCCACTACTGGAACGGCGCGAAGCTCACCGGCACCTACCCCCTCTCCATCCCGATCAACGGGATGGCGCTCAACATCACCTGCACCTCCTACGACGGCAAGATGTGCTTCGGCCTCACCGGCTGCCGGCGCACCGTCCCGCACCTCCAGGTCCTGCTGCAGTACCTCGACGAGGAGCTCACCGCCCTCGAGCGCGCTGCCGGCGCCTAGGCTGTCGCACGTGCCCGACGAGCCCGCGCCCCCTACCGGCGGCGCGTCGGCACCGGTGTGGAACACGCTCCACGTCGGCGACAACCTCGACGTGCTCCCGCTGCTCCCGGCCGGCTCGGTCGACGTCGTCTACACCGACCCGCCCTACAACACCGGCAACGACTTCGCGTACGCCGACCGCTTCCGCGACGGCTCCCACGCCGACCCGTACGCCGGGCGGCACGCGGCGTGGCGGGCGATGATGCGCCCGCGCCTCGAGGCCGTCCGGGAGGTCCTGGCGCCGCACGGAGCGGTGTTCGTCAGCATCGACGACAACGAGGCCGCCCACCTGCGCCTGCTGATGGACGAGGTGTTCGGCGAGGCCAACTTCCTCGCCCAGGTGGTCGTCAACCTCAACCCGAAGGGCCGCCAGCTCGGCCGCGGGTTCGCGACCAGCCACGAGTACGTCTTGGCGTACGCCCGCGACCTGCCCTCCTGCCTGGTCGACGGGTCCACCACCGAGGCCGTCGACGAGGCCGACTTCCCGCTCACCTCGCCCGACGGGCGACGCTTCCGCTACCTGCCGCTGCGCAACACCAACAAGAAGTTCAACCCCGTCACCACGCCGACGCTCCACTACCCGCTGCACGGCGACCCGATGACGGGGCGGGTCTCGACCACCGCGTTCGACGGCAGCACGGCCTTGACGCCGGTCTTCGGTGACGGGCGCCCGGCGGTGTGGCGGTGGTCGCGCCCGCGGGTCGAGGAGCGCCCCGACGACCTCGAGTGCCGGGTGATCCGCGGCCGCGGCGGGGAGCGCGCCGACATCTTCCAGCGCGACTGGCTGCACCGCGAGGGCGGGCGCCGCAAGAAGCTGCGCACCATCTGGCTGGCCGAGGAGATCGGGTCCACCGACACGGCCGTCGCCGAGCTCAAGGCGCTCGTCGGCCACGTCTTCGAGTCGCCCAAGCCGACCGGGCTCGTCCGCCGGATCCTGTCCACCCTGCCGGCTGACGCGGTCGTGCTCGACCCGTTCGCCGGCAGCGGCACCACCGGCCACGCCGTCGCGCTCGCCAACGCCGCCGACGGTGGGACCCGGCGCTGCATCAGCATCAACTCCGCCGAGCCGACCCGGGACGGCTCCAACGCCCGCCTCGCCGGCCTCGCCACGGTCGCCGACATCACCCGCGCCAGGTTGGCCGCCGTCGCCGAGACGGTCGGCGGCGGCCTCGACGTGCACGATCTCGCGGAGCGGGGTTCCCGGTAGCCGGCCGAGATCGGTGGTCCCAATTTTCCCACCAGTCCCACGACGTCCTTTACTGTGGAGCGCGTGTCTTCCTCCACGCGCCGTTCCCAGCCCTCCGCACGTCGCCCGGTTCCCGCTCGCGGGCGGGCGCTGACGCTCGCGACCGCAGGGGTCCTCGTCGCCGGGCTCGCGCTCAACGTCGGCGTCGCACCCTCGGTCGCCGACGACGGTGACCGCACCGGTGAGGCGCAGGGCCGCGGGCTGATGTACGGCGGCGACAGCGGCTACCGGGGCCGCAACCAGACCTCCGACGGCAAGCCCGGCGTCGTGGTCGGGCCCCCGGTCAACGCGCGCGGCCGCGCGGCCCGGGTGCTCAACGACGTCAGCTACGAGATCGCGCCCGGCGTCGTCCTGCGCGAGTGGGACCAGGTCGACGGCCGCCAGCCGATCGGTCAGGTCCGGATGAACCTCGTGACCGTCAGCCTCGACGCCGCCAACATCTCGTTCGAGGAGCTCTCCCCCACCTACGTCACCAGCCGCAAGAAGGTCAGCCAGCTCGGCGGGTGGAACGACGCACTGACCGCCGTCAACGGCGACTTCTTCGACATCGGCAGCACCGACGCGCCGCTCGGCGTGACCATCAACCGGGAGGACGGCATCCTCACCGGGTCGCGCGAGGGCTGGATCCCCGGCGTGAACTCGTCGCTCTGGTTCGACGACGCCGGCCCGCACGTCAGCCCCCTGGCCATCGACTGGACGATCCGCCAGCGCCGCAAGTGGACCGTCAGCGGCGTCAACCACCCGATCGTCCCGTCGGGCCAGATCGGCGTCTTCACCTCCGACTGGCACCGCACCGAGGGCTACAAGGTGACCGACGGCAAGAAGCGGGCGCGCGAGGTGGTCCTCCGCAAGAACCGCGTCATCTCCAACCGGCCCAAGCTCTCCGACGGCCGCAAGATCAAGCAGAAGGAGCGGGTGCTCATCGGCACCGGCCCCGCCGCCGCCAAGCTCAAGACCCTCAAGCGGGGCAAGAAGCTGACGATCTCCCAGCGCATGGTGGGCGGCAAGCCGACCGTCGCGATCAGCGGCGACCGCCCACTGCTCGCCAACGGAATCCGCACCGTCGTCAACAACACCATCGCCCACCCGCGCACGGCGGTCGGCATCGATGCCGACGGCCGCAAGCTCCTCATCCTGGTCGTCGACGGGCGCTCGTCGGTCAGCCGCGGCTACACGATGGTCGAGCTCGCCGACATGATGACCGCCCTCGGCGCGGAGAACGCCATCAACCTCGACGGCGGCGGCTCCTCGGCGATGTACTCCCGCACCGGCACCGGGGCGTTCGGCATCGTCAACGAGCCGTCCGACGGCAGCGAGCGACTGGTGCCCAACGGGTTCGGCGTGGTCTACCACGGCGAGCTGCCGCCGGTGCTCCCGATCCTGCCGCCCACCCCGACGCCGACCCCGACCCCGACGCCGACGCCCACCCCCACGCCGGCGCCGACCACGCCACCCACCACGCCGCCGGTCCCCTGACGGGGCGTCCGCTCAGGCGTCGGGCGCGGCGAAGACCACGACGTAGGTGACCGGCGCGAAGCACTGCACGGTGTTCTTCGGCAGCATCGGGACGACCTGGAAGCCGGCCTCGCCGGCGTCGATCGCCACGCTCCTCGGCGGCTCGCACCCGGTGGACACGACGGCGCCGTAGGGCGTCGCGCCGGGCGAGCTCACGTCGGTCACCGCGGCGCTCACCAGCTCGGGCAGGCCCGCTCCGAGCCCGACCACGAAGTCGGCCACGGCCTGCTCGGTGTCGAGCGCCATCGCCATCGTCGACGGCGACCCGCCGCCCTCGGTCGCGCTGACCATGACCGCCTCGGAGACGCCGGCGGACCCCGTCGTCCGGATCGGCGCGGACTCGGGCGGCATCGACGTGGACGGCGTCTTCGTCGGCGACTCGGCTGGCGTCTCGGTGGGGCTCTCGCTGGTCGTCTCGGACGGGGTGGGCGTGCTCGTCGTACGTGCCGGGTCGGTCGCCGTCCCGCCGTCTTCGTCCCCACAGGCCGCGAGCCCGGCCGCCAGGGCGAGGGCGACCACGGCAGCGGAGACCGCAGAGGCGGCCGGGTGGGGCCGGGTGCGTGCGCCCGAGCGGCGCGGTGAGGTGCTCATGGTGCTTCGACGATAACGACGCGCGGCCGGCTCCCCCGGAAGGCTCGCACGCGGGACGTCGGCACGCGGGACGTCGCGTCGACGCCGTGCGGCCCGCACTGGCAGGCTGGCGCCATGAGTGGCCCCGAGAACCAGGCCGAGCCGGTCCGCGAGGCCGTCCGCGCGTACGCCGCCCGGCAACCGCAGCTCGTCGCGGCGACCGCCGGGTGGGTGACGCTGGTCCGCACCCTGCTCGACGACGCGGGCATCGACTACCTCAGCGTCACGGGTCGCACCAAGAGCGTCGCGTCGTTCGCGGCCAAGGCCAACCGCACGCAGGACGGCCGGCCGATGTACGCCGACCCGCTGCAGGAGGTGACCGACCAGATCGGCGTCCGCGTGATCACCTACGTCCACAGCGACGTGGCCGCCGTCGCCGAGCTGCTCGACGAGGAGCTCACCATCCTCGACGACCGCGACCTCGGCGAGGAGACCGCACGCGCCGGCCGCTTCGGCTACGCCAGCCGGCACCTGCTCGTCCGCACCGACGCCGACGACGAGCAGCACCCCGAGCTCGTCGGCGAGCGGGCCAGCGTCCAGGTCCGCACGGTGCTGCAGCACGCGTGGGCGGAGTTCGAGCACGACATCCGCTACAAGGGCAACGTCCCCGAGGACGCCGCCGCCGACCTCGACCGCCGGTTCACCCTCGCCGCCGGGCTGATCGAGCTCGCCGACCGCGAGTTCGCCACCATCCGCGAGCGCATCCAGGCGGCCGCGCCCGGCAGCTCCGTCGAGGCCGACGCCGACCACATCGTCGGGCAGGAGCTGGCCACCTTCCTGGCCGGCCACTACAGCGACGCCGGCTGGTCGCACACCGACCACTACGACTGGATCGCCGGCCTGCTCACCCAGCTCGGCATCGACACGATCGACGACCTCGCCGACCTGCTCACCTCCGTCGACGCCGACGCGGTGATCCGGCGCATGGGCTACCGCTACCCCGCCGGCGCCGTACGCCGCCTCGACGACGCGCTGCTGGCGATCTTCGGCGAGCAGTACGTCACCCTCGAGGGCAACAGCCACCGGGTCCCGCTGCTGCGGGCGCGGCTGGAGAAGCTCACCACGCCCGACGGCTGAGGATGGCCGAGGCCCGCTGACTCCGCGCCCCTAGGGTTGAGCCATGCGCCGGCTCTCGTGGACCACCGTCACCCCGCTGCTGGCCGCGGTGGCCCTCGCGATCGCCTGGCCGCTGCACCCCGACAGCGCGCCCGTGCTCGGGGTCCTCTCGATCCTGCTCGTCGGCGTCGTGCTCGCGGCCGTGCACCACGCCGAGGTCGTCGCCCACCGCGTCGGGGAGCCCTACGGCTCGCTGGTGCTGGCGGTCGCGGTGACGATCATCGAGGTGGGGCTCATCGTCACGCTGATGGTCACCACTGACAAGGACACCGCGGGCCTGGCGCGTGACACCGTCTTCGCGGCGGTCATGATCACGCTCAACGGCATCGTCGGGATCTCGTTGCTCGTCGGCGCGCTCAAGCACCACCTCGCTGTCTTCAACCCCGAGGGCACCGGCGCCGCGCTGGCCACCGTCATCGCGCTCGCCGTGCTCTGCCTCGTCGTCCCGTCGGTCACCACCTCGCAGCCCGGGCCGGAGTTCACCGGCGCCCAGCTGGCCTTCGCCGCGATCGCCTCCCTTGCTCTCTACGGGATGTTCGTCTTCACCCAGGCCATCCGGCACCGCGACTTCTTCCTGCCGGTGACGCAGGAGGCCCACTCGCCCCTCGTCACCTCGAAGGCCGCCGCGGACGCCGCCGCCGCGCGCGCGGCCGCCGACGCGGGGTCGTTCGAGCACGAGCCGGTCGACCTCGACCACGACGGGCACGCCGACCCGCCCACGGACCGGGCCGCGCTCACCAGCCTCGGCCTGCTCGTCGTCGCGCTGGTCGCCGTCGTCGGCCTCGCCAAGATCGAGTCCCCCGCGATCGAGTCCGGCGTGGCCGCGCTCGGCTTCCCGCCGGCGGTAGTCGGCGTGGTCATCGCGCTCCTCGTCCTGGCCCCCGAGACCATCGCGGCCGTCCGGGCCGCGACCCGCAACCGCGTCCAGGTCAGCCTCAACCTCGCGCTCGGCTCGGCGATGGCGTCGATCGGCCTCACCATCCCCGCGATCGCCGTCGCCAGCATCTGGCTCGACGGGCCGCTCGAGCTCGGCCTCAACCAGCTCCAGACCGTGCTGCTGGTCCTCACCGCGGCCGTCGCGATCCTCACCGTCGTACCGGGCCGGGCGAAGCCGCTCCAGGGCGGGGTGCACCTCGTGCTCCTGGCGGCGTTCCTCTTCCTCACGATCGCGCCCTAGCCGGCCCGTCGCCGGACGCGCAACGGCCCGGCAGGAGTCCTGCCGGGCCGCGTGCGCGTGTGGATCAGCCGAAGTACGTGGCGTAGATCTCGTCGTAGGTGCCGTCCTCGCGGAGGTCGGCGAGGGTGCCGTTGATGGCGCGCAGGAGCGGGATGTTGCCGTCCTTCTTCACCGCCATGCCGTACTGCTCACCGGTGTCGAACTCCCGCGACAGCTTGAGCTTGCGGTTGTCGGAGACGAACTGGCCCGACACGGTGTTGTCGAGCATCGCCGCGTCGAGCTCGCCCGCCGCCAGCGCGGCCTGCAGGCCCGCCGCGTCGTCGTACGCCACCACCTGGGTGGTCTCCGGGGCGAAGTCGCTCAGGTAGGTCTCGCCGGTGGTCTCCTTCTGCACCCCGACCCGCTTGCCGGCGAGCTCCGGGAGCTCGTCGAGGCCCGAGCCGCGCGGCGTGATGAGCGCCTGCTTGGCGTCGAAGTAGGGGCTGGAGAAGTCGAGCACGCGGGCCCGCTCGCCGGTGATCGTCATCGCCGAGATGGCGACGTCGCACACGTCGTTGTTGAGCGAGTTGCCCGACGTGATGTCGTCGAACGACACGTCGATCACGTCGAGGTCGGCGTCGAGGCCGTCGGCGACCTTGCGCACCAGGTCGATGTCGAAGCCGGTGGGCTTGCCGCCCTCCTCGTACTCGAACGGCGCGTAGGGCATGTCGGTGCAGACGGTGAGCGCGCCGCTGAAGACCAGCGACACCTCGCTCAGGGCGTCGGCCTCGTCGGCGCTGGCACTGCCGCCGCAGGCGCTCAGCGTGGCCGCGAGGGCCACGGAGGACAGGGCGGCCAGGGCCGTGCGGGCAGGGCCCATTCGTCGGGGCTGCCGTCGGACGGTGCGGGTCATGGCGTCAGTTCGCATTCACGGTGAGCGACTCGCGCAGTCGCATGAGGGCGTATTCGGTGATCTTCACGAGCGCACCCTTGGCCTGCTCGCGGTCGCGGGCGTCGAGGCTGATGATCGGTACGTCGGCGGGCAGGGCCAGCGCGGCAGCGATCTCCTCGGCGGGGTAGCGCGGGACGCCGTCGAACTCGTTGACGGCGACGATGAACGGGATCCCCTTGGACTCGAAGTAGTCCAGCGGTGAGAACGACTCGTCGAGACGCGCCACGTCGACCAGCACGATGGCGCCGATGGCGCCGCGGCACAGGTCGTCCCACATGAACCAGAACCGGCGCTGACCGGGCGTGCCGAAGAGGTAGAGCACCAGGTCCTCGGCCAGCGTCAGGCGGCCGAAGTCCATGGCCACGGTCGTGGTGGCCTTGGTGGGCACGGCAGCGAGGTCGTCGACACCCTCGGACTCGTTGGTGACGAGTGCCTCGGTGCGCAGTGGGTCGATCTCGGACACGGCGCCCACGAGCGTCGACTTGCCGACGCCGAAGCCGCCGGCGATGACGATCTTCGTCGACGCGGCCGCGCGCTGTGCCTTAGTAGTTTCGAAGTCCACGGAGGGTCCTTTCGATGAGCTCGAGACGCTCATCTGTCGACGTGCTGTCGTTGATGGTGGCCTGGATGCGGACCAGGCCCTGCTCGATCAGGTCACCCAGCAGCACCCGGGTGACGCCGATCGGCATCTTGGTGAGGGCCGACACCTCGGCCACGGAACGCCGGTCGCAGACCTCGAGAACCTGCGCAGCGGACGGGGAGAGCACGGGTGCCTCCGCACCCGCCTGGAGGCGGAGCGTGGCCTCCATGGCCAGCTCGACCTTCGAGGCCGTCCGGCCTGCGGTGAGGGTGTAGGACCGGATCAGCCGAGGGCGGTAGCCCTCGTCGTCCGGCTCGGGTGGCGGCGTCATGGCAGGGTCCGGCTCAGCCGCCCGTACCGACGCGGGCCTGGGCCTCGACGGTACGTCCCACGCGGTCCACCAGCAGGGCCATCTCGTAGCCCACCTGGCCGATGTCGGCCTCCTCGGTCGTGAGCACGGTGAGGTTGGACCCGTCACCGACGCTCATGAGCATCAGGAAGCCCATCTCCATCTCGACGATGGTCTGCATCACCGATCCGCCCTCGAAGAGGCGGGCGGCGCCGACCGCGAGGCTGGCCAGACCGGAGGAGACGGCCGCGACCTGCTCGGCGCGCTCACCCGGGATGCTGGTGCTCGAGGCCATGAGGAGACCGTCGGCGGACACGAGGATCGCGTGCGCCGCGTCGGGTACGTCGTCGACGAAGCGCGACATCACCCAGTCGAGGTCTCGGTCGTCGCCAGCCGTGCTGGCGACGGGGGCGGCGGAGGTGTCGTGAGTCATGCGGGGCCTGCTTCCGTGTGCTGGGTGGAACTCTGGGCTGCTCGTCGTCCGCGGGAGACACCCGCGGTGTGAGCCTGGAGACGGCGGCGGATCGCTTCGGGGTCGCGCGTCTTGGCGGCTGTGGGCGGAGTCACGCTACCGGGCACGAGGCGCTCACCGGGGGCACGGCGCGGGAGTCCGGCCGAGGTGGACTCGGCGACCGGCGCCGGCTCGGTGACGTGCTCGGCGATCTCCCAGCCGCGGTCGACCTCGGTCTCGTGCCACTCGCCCTTGCCCTCGCCGGCGAGCCACCCGGAGCGCATCGACTTGAAGATCGGCGACTCACCGCCGGCTCGGGCCGGCTCGGCTCCGTGCGACAGGCCGTTGCTCCCGTGCCCGTTGGAACCGTGGCCGTTCGTGCCGTGGCCGTTCGTGCCGTGGCCGTTCGTGCCGTGCCCGTTGGCACCGTGCCCGTTGGTGCCGTGGCCGTTCGCTCCCGGGAGGCCGTGGCCGTCGGTGAGCAGCGTGGCGGCGTCGTACGACGGCACCGGCTCGAGCTCGGGCTCCGGCCGCGCCTCGGGCTCGGCCACCGGCTCGGCCGTGGCCTCGCTGACCGGCTCGGGCTCACTGACCGGCTGCGCCGGGGTGCCGAGACCCAGCGGGTCGGCGGCGTCGACCTCGACCTCGTCCCGGTCGACGTGGGCGGCCG
Source organism: Nocardioides sp. zg-1230 (assembly GCF_013155335.1). Lineage (GTDB taxonomy): Bacteria > Actinomycetota > Actinomycetes > Propionibacteriales > Nocardioidaceae > Nocardioides. Next base: position 137,458 of record NZ_JABJQZ010000001.1, read on the forward strand.
GCTCGGCCTCTGCCTGCTCGGTCCGGGGCTCGGTCCGGGGCTCGGGCTGGGCCTCGGGCTCCGCCGCGGTCTCAGCTGCGTCGGCCTCAGGCTCGGTGACCGCGGGCTCGACCTCGGGCTCGACCTGCTCGGCGGCGGGCTCGTCGGTCCGCTCGACGGGCAGCGGGTCGGACAGCGGGTCGAAGGCCCGGGCGGGCTGCTCGACGGGCTGGTCGGTCTGCTCCTCGGCTGCCGGCTGCTCGGCTGCGGGCTGCTCGGCGGCGGGCTCCTCGGCGCTCATCTCGGCGCTCCGGGCCTCCTGCTCGGCCTGGGCACGCTGGCGTGAGGCCAGTGCCGTGATCGGGACGACGCGGGCGACCTTCTCGGCACGCTCGGTCGCGGCACCCTCGCCGCCGGTGGCGTCGGCCTTGGCGTCGGCGGTCGCACCAGCGGTGTCGGCGCGCTTGCCGAAGAGGGGACCGGTCGCACCGGAGGTCTCCGGAGGCAGGAACGCCTCGGCACCCGTGCGGGGCATGTTGGCACCCGGGTCGCGGCGCGGCAGGAGGCTGCCGAGCGGCGGCCGGTCCGGGGTCGGCTCCGAGGTGGAGGGCGACGCGGCAGCTGCGGCGGCCGGGGTGGCCGGCTCGCTGGCCGGGCCGGCGGCAGCGTCCGTCGTACCGGCCGTGGCGGGCAGCGCCTCCAGCTCGTCCTCCGCCTTGGCGGCCTTGGCCTTGGCCTTCGCCTCGGTGGCGGCGGCACGCTCAGCGGCCTTCGCCTCGGCCTTCTCGGCGCGGGCACGGTTGCGGGCTTCGCGCTTGGACAGGACGGGAGCGGTTCCGGCGCCGGCGCCGACCAGCTCCGTGGAGTCGGACGACGGCGTGCTCGTCGTGGCGGCCTCGGCCGGGGCGGGGGCCGCAGGTGCGCCGGACTGCGGCACGTCGGGGAGCACCGACGGCGGGAGCAGCACGGTGGCCGTCATGCCGCCACCGGGGTTGCGCGCCAGGTGGGCCTGGATGTCGTGGCGCTCGGCGAGCCGGGACACGACGAACAGTCCCATGCGACGAGCGGTGTCGGGCGTGGCCTGGGCACCGTGCTGGAGGTCGCTGTTGAGCTGCTCGAGCTCGGCCGGCGGCACCCCCAGGCCGGAGTCGGTGACCGTGATGGTCACGCCGTCGGGACCCTGCTTGGCGGCCAGGCGCACCGGCTCGGCCGGCGGCGAGAAGCTGAGCGCGTTGTCGACGAGCTCGGTGAGCAGGTGGACGACGTCGGCCGCGGCCTCGTCGCCGACCCGGGTGTTGAGGTTGGAGAGGATCTGCACGCGCTGGTAGTCCTGCACGCCCGACGTCGCGGCCTGGAGGGCCTCGCCGACGGTGAGGCTGAACTGCCCGGCGGCACGGTTGGGGGCGTCGGCAAGGATCAGCAGCGAGTCGGCCGTACGACGCATGCGCGAGGCGAGGTGGTCGAGGCGGAACAGCGACTCGAGGCGCTTGGGGTCCTCCTCGTCGTGCTCGAGGCGCTCGATCTGGGCGAGCTGCTGGTTGACCAGCGAGGTAGAGCGGCGCGAGAGCGTCACGAACATCGCGTTGACGGTCTGGCGGAGCTGGGCCTCGCCGGAGGCGAGGTGGATGGCCTGGCGGTGGAGGTCGTCGACCGCACGCGCGACCTGGCCGATCTCCTCGTTGGTGTGCACGTCGATCGTCTTGATCGGCTCGGGCTCCTGACCGGCCCGGATCCGGGCGACCGCGTCGGGCAGGCGGTGGCGGGCCACCGCGAGGGCGCCGTCGCGGACCTTGCCGATCGGCCCGAGGAGGCTGCGGGCGATGAAGAAGGCGAGGGCGATCGCCGCGGCGAGCGCGAGGAGCGTGAGCACGGCGCCGACGAGGGCGTTGCGCTGGGCGGCACCGGCGGCCTCGTCGAGGGTCTCGGTGACACCGGTGACCAGCGTCTCGGTGATCTCGTCGTACGGCGCGTAGGCGTCGCGGCCGTCGAGGTCGGTGGCGGCGTCGTCCCGGATCTGCCCGGCGTGGCGGGTGTTCTGCTGACGCAGGAGGGCGGTCTGGTCGTCGGCGCCCTCGACCGATCCAGCGAGACGGTCGATGGCCGCGGCCTCGACGCCGATCTCGGAGAAGAGCTCCTGGGAGCTGGACTGGGAGAGCGAGGTCGCGATGAGGCCCTGCTGGAGCGCGAGGGACAGGCGACCGCTCATCGCCTGGGAGAGCTGCTCGAGGCGCGGCTCGGGCGTCTCCTGGGCGGCGTTGACGCTGGTGATGAGCTGGCTGACGCTGGACTCGAGCTGACGCACGAGCGCGATCCAGGTGGCCGGGCCGAGCGTCTCGGCGCCCTCGCCCCGCATCGCCTGGCTCAGGTCGAGCAGCGCGTTCACGTGGGCGGTCTGCAGCTCGTCGAGGTCAGCGGTGTCGCGCGCCTCGACCAGGGCCTCGGCGTTGCTCGAGATGTCGCTGATCGCGTCGACCAGGTCACCCTGGCTGGAGGCGCTGTCGGACTGCGCCGCCACCATCGCGGCCTCGGACGCGGTCAGGTAGTCGACGGCGGGCTGGATGATCGTGACCTGCTGGGCGCTCCGGGCGGCCTGCCGGGAGTCGCCGTAGTCGCCGGCGACGCGCAGCCCACCGAGGACGGCCGCGAGCAGCAGCGGGATCGCCAGGGCCAGGGCCATCTTCCGCCCCAGTGGCCAACCGGCGACCGAGAGACCAGCGCCCTTCCGGGCCTGGGCTGCATCCTGAGTCATGTGTGCCTCGCGTTTGGTGAGCGACTACGTCGAAGTCCCGAGCGCACCGGTGGGGACCGGCGCAGGCTCAACCTAAGGAGTTCGGCGACATTCCGTGGCGTTTTCACAGAACTGGGCACCCGGGATGTTAAGAGCGTTCGAAGGTTCCTCGGGCCTTCCCCGGCCGGCGGAGTTGCGGCAGGCTCCGGCGCTGCGCACACCGACCACCCGTAGTGGGCCCACGGCGTCCTCGAACCGACCAACGTAGGCAGTTCGCAGGCCTGCCACACCCGGGCACGCTCGGGCAGGGGGCGAGAGAAACGAACTGCCTACGTTGCTCGGCTGGCTGGCGGACGGCACACGCCCGCGGACAGGTGACGAGCGGTCAGGCGCGCTCGACCTCGCTCTGGAGCTTGAGGACGGTGGTGCCGTCCTCCTGCTCGATGACGTACGCCGGGTCGTCGTCGCTGCCCTTGCGGGTGACCTTCTCGCCCTTGGTCGTGCGGGAGACCACCTCGTGGTGGACCTCCTTCACGGTGCCCTCGGCCCACGAGGAGCCCCACTTCCACTTCACGCTCGTGCCGGTGCGGATCGCCATGCGCCCACGGTGCCACCGCCCGCCAAGGCTCGGCCCACCCTCAGGAGCGGACGTGCATCCGCTCGCCCTGGGGGCCGAAGATCGCCAGCACCTCCGCCGGCGTCGGGCCGGGGTTGCCGATCCAGTGCGGCGTGCGGGTGTCGAACTCGACGACCTCGCCCGGCCCCAGGGTGAGGTCGCGGGTGCCGAGGAGGAGGCGGACCTTCCCGCTGAGGACGTAGAGCCACTCGTAGCCCTCGTGCGTGCGCAGCGACGGCGCCGGGGCATCCTCGACGGGCATCACCATCTTGTAGGACTGGAGCCCGCCCGGGCGCCGGGTCAGGGAGATGAAGGTGCGCCCGTGCCGCACGACCGGCTTCGAGCGGATGCGCGGATCGCCCGTCTCGGGCGCGTCGACCAGCTCGTCGAGGGCGACGCGGTGCGCGCGCGCCAGCGGCAGCAGCAGCTCGAGGGTGGGCTTGCGCTGGCCGGACTCCAGCCGCGACAGGGTGCTCACCGAGATGCCCGTCTCCTCCGCGAGGTCGGTCAGCGTGGCCTCGCGCTCGAGCCGCAGCTGGCGCAGCCGCGGCCCGACTGCCTGCAGCACGTCGTCGTCGTTCATGCCTTCAGTTTGCCACTTCAGCAAGGATGTTTGTCAACCCTGCACTCACCCCTGCATGCTGGCGGCATGAGTGAGAACGAGACGTACGACGTGGTGGTCATCGGCGGCGGCGCGGCCGGGCTGAGCGGCGCGATGGCGCTGGGCAGGTCGAGGCGGAGGGTCCTGGTGCTGGACGCCGGCGAGCCCCGCAACGCGCCCGCGGACCACGCCCACAACTACCTGGGGCGCGAGGGCGTCCCTCCGCTGCAGCTGCTCGAGGACGGCCGCGCCGAGGTGGCGGCGTACGGCGTCGAGGTCGTCGCCGACCGCGTCGTCGGGCTGTCCGGCGAGGTCGACGACTTCCTCCTGACGACCGAGGGCGGACGCAGGTACGTCGCCCGCCGGGTGCTGGTCACCGGCGGTGTCGTCGACGAGCTGCCCGACGTGCCGGGGCTGGCCGAGCGGTGGGGCATCGACGTGCTGCACTGCCCCTACTGCCACGGCTGGGAGGTGCGGGACCAGGCATTGGCGATCCTCGCGACCACGCCGATGGCGGCCCACCAGGGCCTGCTGTTCCGCCAGCTGTCCGACGACGTCGTGATGGTCGTGCACGACGGTGTCGAGCTGCCCGACGAGGAGGTGGAGAAGCTGGGCACGATCGGCGTCCGGTTCGCGCACGGCACGCCGCAGGAGGTCGTCACCGACGGTGACACGCTGGTCGGGCTGCGTCTGGCCGACGGCACCGTCCTCGAGCGGGACGCGATCGTCGTCGCGTCGAAGCCGCACGTGCGTGCCGACTACCTCGGTCCGCTCGGCATCGAGCCGCAGCCCTTCGAGATGAACGGCGCCGTGCTGGGCTCCGTCATCGCGGCCGAGCCCACCGGCGCCACCTCGGTCCCTGGCGTGTTCGCCGCCGGCAACGCCACCGACATCGCGATGACGTTGATGGCCTCCGCCGCGCACGGCAACCGGGTCGGCGCGTGGATCAACGCCGAGCTGGCCAACGCCGACGCAGCGAAGGCCGTCCGGGCCATGCGCGACGGCTTCTTCGAGCAGCCTGCCTGGGAGGAGCGCTACTCCGGCGACCGGGTGTGGAGCGGGCGCGTCAACGTCCAGCTCGCGGCGGAGGCGCCGTCACTCGCGCCGGGTCGCGCCCTCGACATCGGCTGCGGCGAGGGCGGCGACGCGATCTGGCTGGCCTCGCAGGGCTGGGAGGTGACGGCCGTCGACTTCGCCGAGGCGGCGCTGGCCCGCACGGCCGAGCACGCCGAGGAGGCCGGGGTCGGCGACCGCGTCGACACCCGCCGGGTCGACGTACGCACCTTCGAGCCGGCCGGCGAGACGTGGGACCTCGTGACGTCGCACTTCTTCCACCTGCCCGACGGCGCGATGCCCGACGTCGTACGACGACTCGCGTCCGCGGTCGCGCCGGGTGGCACGCTGCTGGTCGTCGGGCACCACCCGGACGACCTCGCCACCGGCCTGCGGCACGGGCACACCTCGTTCATGTTCACCGCCGACGAGCTGGTGCCGGCGCTGCTCGACAACCCCGAGGATCCAGCACAGTGGGTCGTCGAGGTGTCGGAGGCACGCCCGCGCACGCAGGCGCACCCGCACACCGGCGAGGAGATCGCGGTGGCGGACGCGGTGCTGCGCGCACGTCGGAAGGGCTGACCCGCGGCCCCGGCGTGGTGGGGCGCGGCCGGTCCCATGCCCGTCTTCAGGGCAGGCCGAGCCGCGCCAGCACCATCGCTGCGAGCCGTTCGACCGGCAGCGCCGGGTCGACGTCCATCCCGTGCTCGTCGGGCTGGAGCGGCTCGAGGGTGTCGAGCTGGGACTCCAGCAGGCTCGGCGGCATGAAGTGGTCGCGGGCGTTCATCCGGCCGAGGAGCATGTGCTTGTCGCCGGTGCAGTGCACGAAGAACGTGCCCTCGCCGCCGCGACGCAGCACCTCGCGGTAGGCCTTGCGCAGGGCGCTGCAGGCGATGAGCGTCGGCTCGCCGCGCGCGTCGCGCTCGGCCGTCCACTCCGCCAGCGACTCCAGCCATCCCCAGCGGTCGGCGTCGGTGAGCGGGGTCCCCTCGCTCATCTTCTTCACGTTCTCCGGCGGGTGGAAGTCGTCGCCCTCGGCGAACTCCCAGCCCAGGCGCTCCTGCACCGCGCGCGCGACGGTCGACTTCCCCGACCCGGAGACGCCCATGAAGACGAGGTGGAGCGGTGCGTCGGGTGATCTCATCCGACCGCCCAGAGGCCGAGGGCGAGCACGAAGATGCTGATGCCGAGGGTGGTCTCCATGACGGTCCAGGTCTTCAACGTCGTCTTGACGTCCATGCCGAAGAACCGGCCGACCAGCCAGAAGCCCGAGTCGTTGACGTGCGAGAGCACGGTGGCACCCGCCGCGATCGCGAGCACGAGCGCGACGAGCTGGAGGCTGGACGGGTCGGCGTCGGCGACGCCGGCGGAGATGAGTCCGGCAGTGGTCGTCAGCGCGACGGTGGCGGAGCCCTGGGCGACGCGCAGGATGGTGGCGATGACGAAGGCGCTCACGATGAGCGGCAGGCCGAGGTCGGCCAGCGAGTCGGACAGCGCGCCGCCGATGCCGCTGTAGCGGAGCACGCCGCCGAACATGCCGCCCGCACCGGTGATGAGGATGATGGCGCAGATCGGGCCGAGGGAGTCGTTGAGCAGCGACTCGGTCTCAGCGAGGGAGTAGCGACGGACGGCGAGGGTGTACGTCGCCACGAGGAGCGCGATGAGCAGCGCGACGGGCGTCTGGCCGATGAAGACGAAGACGTCGACGAGGGTGCCCTCCTCGGCGATCGAGCCGTTGGTCCGCAGGGTCGTCAGGACGGTGTTGGCACCGATGAGCACGAGCGGGAGGAGCAGGATGCCGAGCACGTGCCCGAAGGCGGGCGGGTTGTCGGTGTCGGCCTCGCGACCGCCGGTGAGGACCGAGTCGTCGACCGGGACGTAGACCTTGCCGAGCCACGTGATCGTGGCGAGGTAGACGCCGACGAACCACGCGATGACTGCCACGACCACGCCCACGAGCAGGGTGAGGCCGATGCTGGCGCCGATCTCGGTGGCCGCCGTGACCGGGCCCGGGTGCGGCGGGACGATGGCGTGCATCGCGGCGAAGGCACCCGCGGCCGGGAGGGCGTACATCAGGACGGAGCCGCCGAAGCGCTTGGCGACCGAGAAGATGATCGGCAGGAAGACCACGAGCCCGGCGTCGAAGAAGATCGGCAGGCCGAACAGCAGGGCCGCCACGCCGAGCGCCAGGGGCGCGCGCTTCTCGCCGAAGCGTCCGACGAGGGTGTCGGCGAGGACCTGCGCTCCCCCGGTCACCTCCAGCAGGCGCCCGATCATCACGCCGAGCCCGACGAGCAGGGCGACGGTGCCGAGCGTGCTGCCGAAGGCCGCTATGGCGATGGTCGGCACGTCGGCGACGGGTACGCCGGCGGCGATCGCGGTGAGGAAGCTGATGAGCACCAGCGCCACGAAGGCATGCATGCGCAGCACGATGATCAGGACGAGGAGCGCGGCGACGGCGAGCGCAGCGATCAGCAGCAGCGTGCTCGAGCCGTAGACGGGGGTCATGGTGTCCACGTGGGTGGCCTCCGAGATGAGCGGGACGGGTCGCCCCACCCTAGATCCTCCGTCGCTCCCGCTGCGCCCCCTCTTGGCGGGGTCTCGGTTGTCTCCAGATCTCCCCAAGCACGTGTAGAGCCCGGGGCGGCGAGGGTACTGGCGGTCCATGATCATCTCCGGCCACCTCCAGCACGACCGCTCGAGCCGCGCCGTGGTGTCCTCGTCCAGCGCAGCCCGCATCGCAGAGGTCGACGCCCGCCGACGTGCCGCCGAGGCCAGCATCGACGCCCTCTTCGTGGCCTGGCAGGGAGGGACCGCCCGCCACCAGGGCTCGGGCTGGCAGGAGTGGGACCGCGCCTCCCACCACGCCATCGACGCCCTCTCGGCGCTGATCGCCGCGCTCGACCTCGCCCGTCGGGAGCTCGCCGACCTCGAGCACGGACCGACGGTGCCGCGCCAGGTCGACCGACGCGAGGTCGACCACTAGGCCGCTTCTCCACCGATCGCTTCTCCACAGATCCGTCCGGCGGGGTGTCGCCGGGGCGCCCCGGCAGCCACGATCGGACCATGATCCTCTCGGGAACCCTCCAGCTCGACCCGGCAGCCCACGCCACGGCCACCGCCTCCCTCGGCGACCGGCTCTCCGACCTCGACGCGCGCCGGCGGACCGCCGAGTCGACGGTCGAGGGCCTGCTGGCCACGTGGCACGGTGACGCGGCCTCCACCTTCCGCGAGCAGTGGGAGGTGTGGAGCCGTGCGGCCAGCGCGGTCGTCGACGACCTCGGCGCCGCGGTCGACGCGCTGCCGTCGGCCGCCGCGGACGTGGTGGGAGCCGACGACCTTCGCGGGGTCGCGGGCGACCACCTGCGGGGGCGACTCGGCGGGAGGCTGCCGTGAGGGCGTACGACGTCGACCTCGCCGAGGTCCGGCTCGCCGTGGCCCAGCTCGCGGCCTGCCAGCGCGACCTCCTCGCCCTCGCCGTCGACATCGACCACGCGCACGACCGGCTGCAGGCGGACTGGCTCGGCCGGGCGAGCGACGCGCAGGCGTCGTCGTACGACTCCTGGCGCGACGGGTGCGCCGAGATGGTGACCGCGCTGGCGGCGCTGCGCGGCGTCGTCGCCGCAGCCGACGAGCACTACTCGTCGGCGGTCGGGGCCAATCTGGCCCTGTGGCAGCAGGTCAGCGGCTGATGGTGACCCGCCCGGGCACCACGCACCGTGCGTAGACCCCGAACATCGGCTCGCCGGCGCGGTTGGTCGGGCGCTCGCGCACGAGTGCCTTCAGCAGCCGCACGTCCTTGACCCCGGTCTCCGGGTGGTGGTCGATGACGGCGCACCGCGGGACCGGGCCGCCGATCCGTACGACGGCCTCGCCGATCGCGACCTCCTGCCCGACCCAGGAGTCCTCGACGTGGGGCTCGTCGGTCTCGACGACGAGCGTGGGCCGGAAGCGTGCCGGCTGGTCGGCGACCTCGTCACGGCCCGTACGACGGCCGAGCTCGCGCAGCGACGCCGTGCCGACGACGGTCAGCGGGTCACCGAACACCACTCCGCCGCGCGGCGCGATGGCCACGGACGCGCGTCGGGCAAGCCAGCCGGAGACGAGCTCGGCGTGCGGGCCCTCGGTGAGGTCGAGGTCGACGCTGCGGCCCCAGTAGTCGCAGGTGACCGTCCGTCCGGACCTCGCGGCCGTCCCGGACGCCTCCTCGCCAGTGGGAAGCGTGAGACCGAGCCGGTCGCCCTCGGCCCGTGCGACGACTCCGATGAGCGACGGGTGCTGGACGGTCTTGAGCACCCGCGCCGCGTCGACGTCGACCAGGCAGAACGACCGGTCGCCGACAGCACCCTGCTCGTCGAGGTCGATCCCGTCGAGCGCGAGGTGGCGCATGCCCTTGACCGGCGCGAACCCGGCCCGGCGCACCACGAGCTCGTCCATGCGGCCATGGTTCCACGTGCCGGCGATGGGGCGGTCAGGCGCGGCGCGGCCGGAGCTCGATGACGTTGTCGAACCGCCCGCCGTGGGCCCGCGCCGGCTGCGACGGTGCCGTCACCTCCTCGCAGGGTGTCGGCAACTCAGAGCCGGTCACGTCGTTGTCCGTGGCCGTGACCACCCGCGTGGCGCGATCTCCGTGCCCGCGACACACGACGACGCCGGAGGCGACGTGGTCGAACGTGAACCCCGCGAGCCTCGGGTGGCCCCTCCCCTTCGCCCCCGGCCGCAGCAGGTGGTCGACGACGAACCGCAGCGACTCGACCATCCACCTCGGGTCCTCGAGGTGGGGGTTCCACTGGAGGCAGCAGCCCTGGAGGCAGGGCTCCCACGCGAGCCGCGCGAACGGCACGTCCCTGTCGCCCCGGCCCGTCGGCGTGCCCCGCAGGGTGCCGTCGGAGTCGAGCACGTGGAGGAGAAAGTCGCACTCGGCGTCGTTGAGCGGCGGCTGGATGCGGATGCAGCCGATGAAGCGCGGGTCGAGCGTCATGGGGTCCTCCTCGTCGGGTCGGGGTGTGCAGGGGCTCGTGCCCGTCCTTCTTCGCTGGAAACGCGGGAGCAGGCTTCTGTGGAGAACGGGCCGTCGGGACCGCCGGTGGCCGGTTCTCCACAGATCGCACCGGCCCTCTGGTGCGCGGACGTGCCGCGCCGAAAGGCTGGGTGGCATGCGGATCACCGTGGAGTGCAGCGGGTTCACCCGGGCGGCGGACGCCTGCCTCACCGCCAACCACGTCGCCGCCCTGCTGACCGAGTCGCTCAGCTCCCGGCTGACCACCACGGCGGGGATGGCGGGAGACGACGCCACCAGCATCGACTTCGCGACGGCGTACGACGACGGGGCCGCCGAGGCGGTGGCCGCGCTGGCCGACCTCACCCACGCCCTCACCGGGGCCGGCAGGCTGCTCGCCGCCACCGGCGACAACCACGAGCGGGCGGAGGCAGGGGCCGCTCAGCTCCCCTACGACGGGACCGCGGCCCTCGACGACAGCGCCTTCGCGCGCGTCGATCCACCGTCGCCACCCTCCAGCCTGGGCGCGCAGGAGCCGTCCCTGGGCGTCGTCGACCAGTGGATCCTCGACCTGGTCGAGGGCTTCGTCTGGCCGGGCGCCGACGTGGCCGCGCTGACCGACGCCGCGTCGGAGTGGCGGCACGCCGCTGCCACGACGGCCCGGCTCGCGGACCACGTCGACGTCGCCATCAGCCTCCTCGAGGCACAACGCTCACCCGAGGTCCCGCTCGCCGTCGACGCGCTGACCGAGCTCACCACGCTGATCGCCGACACCGCCTGGCAGCTGTCGAACCTCGCCACGGCCTGCGAGGAGTACGCCGCTGCGGTGGAGGCCGCGCGCGAGCGGACCCGCGCCCTGCTCGCCGAGGTCGCGCAGATGATCGTCGAGGGCGCCGCGATCTCGGTGATCGTCACCGGCCTGACCGGCGGCCTCGCCGGCGGAGCGGCCGCAGCCGCAGCCGCGGCCCGCGTGCGATCCGCCGCACCACGTTTCTACGCACTGCTGGTGGCCTTGCGTGCCAGCGTCGCGACCGCCGCAACCCGGCTCGAGCGGGCCCGCGACGGCCTGGCGGACGTCCGGGCAAGGCTCGAGAAGTTCCTCCGGATCCAGGCCCGCGACGAAGCCGGGACGATCAAGCACCCGGGCGGGTGGCTGCCGCGGCGCCCGGGCAGACCGAGACCAGAGGTCGACGACCCTAAGCTGTCGAACTACGTGGATCAGCTGTTCAAGGGCGTGAAGCAACCCAACCGCTCGGGGGACGGCACCACCATGGATGCGATCCGTCACGAGCTGGCCTCGGGCGACTTGGTGCACGGCAAGGATCACGTGCGTAAGGGACACGACATCCTGAGAGGGTTGGAACGCTGGCTCCGTACTCGAGGCGATGCGAGTCCGCAAGACCGAGAGACTGCACAAGCGCTCGCCGATGAGTTGAAGGAGCTGTTGAAGCCATGACTGAAGAGGCCGACTTCACGAAACGCCTCGTCACAGCTGCCCCGGAGCTGGGCGCCCTGCTCGATGAGCACCTCTCGGATCAAGAGGGGGAACTTCTCGCCTACGTCCTGATGGCAGACGTTGCCCGATGGCTCACCGCGCACTGCTCGTCCTCGCCTCAGCGCGTGCAGGAAATCCTGTCGTGGCTCGAGACTGAATACGTCGGCGGCAACTTCGATGTCCGCAACCTCATCGACGTGGGGATCGTCGAGATGCTCCCGGCCATGCCGGGTGGCGCGCCGATACTGGCCATGCTCGGTCCCGTTCTGCGGGCACGCGCGGAGGTTGCGGGACTTCTGCTCGACGAAGCAGACGGGTCGACCAGGTGAGGAACGATCTCGGGGGCCGCTTTCGCTTCGACACCGATGGCACGCCCACAAGGCAAGGCTGCTAGGGGGAGATGAGCGTGGACGACCTCACACACCTGTGCCGTGCCTAACGAAGCCTGGGATGAGGACGAGTACGAATCGTGGCAAGCCGCTGTCGACGACGTCGCGCGCAGGTCACCCGAAGGAGTCACTGGAGCCACGGCGGCCGTGCGTGCACTTCTCGACGAACCACTCACCGAGGAGCAGCTGGACAGTCGCCTTCGCGCGATGGGCTGCACGTTCGCCTCTGAGGACGGTGACCGAAGGTGGTTGGCGCAGCTCCCCGACCGACTACGCAGGCCGTCCGCGGGCGTGGATCTCAGAACTTGATTGACTTCAACTCAGGACGTCGTCGCCCACGCGAGCCCTGACCGCGGCTTCTGCCCCGGTCCAGCTCGCACAGGAGGCCAGCCCAGCACGACCCGCTGGAGGGAAACCCCGCTGCTTTGACGTCAACGACTGTCGAGCACCTCGTCGCGGAGGTGGAGGAGGAGTACGCGTTCAGCGGCGTCCTCCCGCTCTACATGTTCGCGTGGTCCCTGGCGGGGCTCGGGCTCGACCGGTCCGACTCCGGGTTCGAGGAGCTGTGTTGGGAGGCCTACCGGCAGTTCACCGATCGGCATCCTGAGGCCCGTCTGGTCGAGTTGCCGTGGCCCATCGACGTCGCACGCGCCAAGCCGGTGGGACCAGACGTGCACCTCCAGCTGGACCTGGACCCCGACGCGCCGCCGTCCACGTGGCTCCAGGCCCTGATCCGTTCGGATCGGGTCACTGGCTGAAGAACCTCCTGCCGCGCTTCGTCGCGCGGCCGCACACTTGTCCCCGTGCCCCGCTCGAAGACCGCCATGACGCTCGCCGCGACTGCGGCGATGCTCGCGGCGGTCGTCGTGTGGCACCCGGCCGAGCAGCTCGACCCCGTGCGGCGTGCGGTGGGGCTGGGGCCCGAGCGGCCGCTGCCGGCGCCGAGCGTCGTACAGCGGGGAGGGACCTTCACCTGGGCCATGACCCAGCCCGGGAGCAGGGAGCCGGTCGGCTGGGACCCGTGCGACGAGATCCGCTACCGGATCAACCCCGCCGGCGGGCCGCCCGGCGGCAATGAGCTGGTCAGGAGGGCCATCGAACGCGCGAGCGCGGCGACCGGGCTGGCGTTCGCCGACGAGGGCGAGACCGACGACCGGCCGTTCCCGGGCGGCGTCAAGCTCTTCGGGCGCCCGGACCCGGTCGTCATCGGCTGGGCCGACGCCGGGGAGTACGCCGACCTCGCCGGGACGGTCGCGGGCGTGGGCGGTGCCGTCGCCGAGCGAGACACCGGCGGACGGCTCCGGTTCGTCAGCGGGGGCGTCGTGCTCGACGTGGAAGCCTTCACCGCGACCAGCGTCGAGCAGCAACCGCGGGTGATGGAGGCGATCGTGCTCCACGAGGTCGCGCACGTGGTCGGGCTGGGGCACGTCAGCGAGCCGATGGAGCTGATGTACGCCGACAACACCGGCCAGGTCGAGCTCGGGCCCGGTGACCGCGAGGGCCTCGCCCGCCTCGGCTCCCTCCCCTGCCGCTGAACCACCCGCGGAAGGGCGCCCGGGTCGACACCCGACCAACGTAGGCAGTTCAGGCCGCCGCGCGCGCCCACCGCGCTGGGCTCGGTGCCGCGTACGCCGAACTGCCTACGTTGGGCCCAGCGACGAGCGCATACATGCACCATGAAGGCAGTTCGACCGCCCGACCCCCGGCCCCACGCTCAGGCCGCCGTGGCGCGCTACGAACTGCCTGCACGGTGTCCGACCAACCGCGGCAACACCCTCAGGGCGCCCGGTTGCCTCGCGCGTCCTCCTGCTCGACGAGCTCGCCGAGGTCCTTGAGCCGGTCGAGCCCGCGCACGGCCCGCGACATCCGGTGGTTGCCCTCGAACGTCTCCCGATGCCGGTCGAGGAACCACCAGTAGCCCGCGCTGAACGGGCACGCGTCCTCCCCCACCCGCACCTTGGGGTCGAAGCGGCACGACCCGCAGTGGTCGCTCATCGTGTTGATGTAGGCGCCGCCCGACGTGTAGGGCTTCGTCATCATCTGCCCACCGTCGGCGTGCTGCGACATCCCGACGATGTTGGGCACCATCACCCAGTCGTAGCCGTCGACGAAGGCCCGGTGGAACCAGTCGGTGACCTGGGTCGGCGCCCACCCGCGCTGCAGGGCGTACGACCCCAGCACCATGAGCCGCGGGATGTGGTGCACCCAGCCGTGCTCCGCGACCTGGTCGAGGGTGTGCGAGAGGCAGCGGGCGTCGGTCGCCGTACCGTCGAGCTCGGCGAACCACTGCGGGATGCGCCCGGTGGCGCGGAGACCGTTCGAGCGGCGGTAGCCGTCGCCCATGTGCCAGTAGACGTGCCAGACGTAGTCGCGCCAGCCGATGACCTGCCGAACGAAGCCTTCGACGCTCTCGATCGGCGCCGAGCCGCTGCGGTACGCCTCCTCCGCCCGCTCGACGACCTCGAGCGGGTCGAAGAGCCCGAGGTTCATCGGCGCGCTGACGAGGCTGTGCGCCATCCACGGGTCGCCCTCGAGGATCGCGTCCTCGTGCGCCCCGAACTCCGGCAACCGGTGCTCCACGAAGTGGTCGAGCGCCGCCAGCGCCTGGCGCCGCGTGGCCGGGAAGATCCGCGGCCCGTCACGCCCGATGAACGACACCTCGCCGTCGGACTCCCAGCGGTCGAGGTCCTCACGCACCTGCGCGTCGATGTCGTCCTCCGCCGGCCACCACGGCTCGGTGACCCCGAGCGTCTCGGCGCCCTTCGGCGGCGGCTGGCGGTTGTCGTGGTCGAAGTTCCACTGCCCGCCGGCCGGCTCGCCGCCGTCGAGCAGCACGCCGTGCGCCTGCCGCGCGCGGCGGTAGAAGTCCTCCATCAGCAGCCGCTTGCCGCGGCGACCCTCGGCCCAGCGCTCGAAGTCCTCCCGCGCGGTCGCGAAGCCGCGCGGCGGCAGCACGGTGCAGTCGAGGCGCTCGACCAGCCCGAGGGCGGCGTACGACGTCGGGTGCACGACCTCGACCTTGCCCCCATCGGCGGTGTGCGAGCGCACCACCTCGGCGTACGTCTCCGCCTGCACGTAGGTCAGCCGATCACCGAGCTCGGCGGCGCGGTGCCGCATCGCGCTCAGCACCAGGTGGGCCTTGGCCCGGTGGAACCGCCGACGCCGGAAGACGCCGGTCGACTCCACCATCAGCACCGGACCGCGGTGGTCGTCGACGAAGTGCGGTCCGAGCTGGTCGCCGAAGAGCCACCGGGTCGTCATCCCGCCACCCTAGGCAGCCGCCCACGCGGGGCGGCAGCGCCTCAGAGGTGGTGCAGCTTGGGGTAGGGGTGCGCGATCCGCACGGACTTCGACCCGAAGTCGGCGGTCACCGCCTGGCTGTCGACGTGGGTGACCTGCCCGAGGCCGTAGAGGTCGTGGGTGACGCGGTCGCCGACCTCGAACACCTCGACCACCGGCTCCGCGGCGGGCTTGAACGGACTGCTGGAGAGGTGCTTCGGCCGTCGGCCGCTCGGAGTGGTCATCACCCCTGAGTATGAACCCCCGGGGCCGATCGTGGGGCATCGCGGCCCAATCGTGACCTCGCGGGCGCCGTCTCAGGACGTGCGCGACCCGAGAAGTCCCTTCACGTAGGCAGCCTGCCCCAGGTGCTGCAGACAGTCGCCCTGGATGCTCACCAGTCGTACGCCGGCGGTGACCGGCGGGTCCCACCGCTGGTCGACCTCCCGGTCGAGCTCCGCCTCGTCGACGGTCTGCAGGTAGCGCGCGGTCGCGAGCGTCACCTCGTGGTGGTACTCGCCCAGCAGCGCCGGGTCCTCGATCCGCAGGGCGTCGACCTGCTCGCTGGTGTGGCCGTAGCCGATGTCGTCGGTGCCGTTGGGCAGGCCGAAGCGGTCCTGGAACCGTTCCCAGACCTGCGGCTGCCCGGCGAGGTCCGCGACGTGGTCGTCCTGCACCCGCGCCAGGTGCCACAGCAGCCACCCGATCGGGTTGCCGGTGCCGCCCGGGCGGTGGTGGAGGCTCGCGTCGTCGAGGTCCTCCACCATGCCGGCGTACAACTCGGTGATGCGACCGAAGCCCTCGGTCAGGAGTCCGCGCACGTCCATGTCGTCACTCCACCGGCGCCGCGGACCTGACCTGCGGAGCAGAGGACTTCTCGTCCTTCATGCCGTCGATCTCGGCGAGGAGGCGCGTGCGCTCGTCGCCGCTCACCGACACCTTCGCCTTCGCCAGGCCCTCGTCGAGCTGGTCGGCGATGGTGCTGTCCTCGGCGCTGTACTGCCAGGAGGAGACCTCGTCGACCACTCGCTGGGCGGCCTCGATCGCTGCCTGCTTCACCTCGTCAGTCATGCGACCACGGTAGTGAGGCGCCCGCCCGGGACAACCGTCCAACGGGGTGTGCCGTCACCCGGGACCTACATCGCCCGCGCCAGGCTCCTCCGCAGCGACCAGCTGCCCAGCGCGACGAGCAGCGCGGCCATCGCGGCGAGAACACCGAGCTCCGGCAGCACCTCTGCGAGCCCGGCGCCGCGGCGCTGGACGTCGGCGAGCGCCTCGTAGGCCCAGCCGTGGGGGGTGAACCGCGAGATGGTGCGCATCGTGTCGGGGAAGAGCTCCAGCGGGAACATCGACCCGCCGAGCGCCGCGAGCACCAGCCCGAGGCCGATTCCCGCGCCCGCGGCCGCGCCCTCGTTCTCGAGCAGGGTGCCGAGCAGGATCGCCGCACCCGCCGCGACCAGGCTGAAGACCAGGAGCACGAGCAGCGCGAGCGGCAGGCTGCCCCAGTCGACGCCGAAGAGCAGGCTGGTCGCGACCATCAGGTAGCCCCCCTGGAAGAGCGCGATCGCCCACCGGCCGAGGACCTGGCCGGCGACGAGCTGCTCCGCCGTCACCGGTCCGGCGAGCATCCGCGACACCACCCCGAGGCGCCGGGCCTGGATGAGGGTCGCCGAGCCGCCGAGGCAGGCGAGGAAGGTGAAGAGCAGCAGCTGCCCCGAGGCACCGAACTCGAACTGCCCCATCCCCTCGAACTCCTGGCTGAGCCGGTCGACGCTCGTCACCTCGAGCCGCGGCGCGCTGACCTCGGCCTCGGCGGCAGCCAGGGCTGCCTCGGCGCGGTCGGACGGCACGCCGCCGGCCTCCAGCGCCAGGATCCGGCTGCGCGCGGACCGCAGCGCGTCGACGGCGACACGGACGTCCTGCTCGACGACCTGGGCGTTGCCCGACGGGCCGCGCACGACGTCGAGGGTGACCGCCTCACCCGCGTCGTACGCCGTCGCTGCCGCACTGTCGACACGCACGGCGACGTCGAGCCGGCCGCGCGCGAGCAGCGCCAGGGCGTCGTCCCACGCGGGGTCGCTGACCACGACGTCGCCGTCCTCGAGCCGCTCCACCAGACCGCTCTGCAGGGACGACCCGGCGCCGCTCACCGCGACCCGGCCGGAGGTGGCGCCCTCACCGAACTGCAGCCCGATCATCAGCACGAGCAGGAGCGGGAAGACGAAGACGAAGAACAGGTTGGAGCGGTCACGCAGGAAGAGCCGCAGCTCGGCGCCCGCGACCGTGACGGCGTTCCTCATGACAACACCCCCCGGTCCGGGACCAGCCGCGAGGCGAGGAGCATCACGGCGGCGAAGCCGAGCATGATCGCGACGGGGACGCCGATGTCCGCGAGGCCGCCGCCGCCCGAGGTGGTGCCGAGCCCGCGCAGCAGCGCGGCCACCGGGTTGAGGTCGAGCAGGCCCGACAGGGCGCCGGTCGCACTGACCGGGAAGAAGGCGCCGCCGCCGATGCCCAGCACCAGCGCCACGATCGAGGTGACGATGCCGGCCTGCTCGCTGGTGCGGGCGACGCGCACGACCAGGAACATCACCGACGTGCCGGCCGCGGCCGCGCACAGCACCAGGAGCGCCACGGCCGGGACGGAGCCGAAGTCGGCGTCGAAGAGGTAGCCGCCGACCGCCAGCAGCACACCGGTCGAGACGACGCCGAGGACGAAGCTCACGAGGGCCTTGGCCGCGACGATCACCCAGCCGGGGATCGGCATCGAGCGCAGCCGTCCGAGCGTTCCGGACTCGCGGTCGATGAGCAGCCCGGTGACGCCGAAGCTGACGGTGAAGAGCATGAACAGCCCCGCCTGCCCCGCCACCAGCGCCGCCCCTGCGCTGAGCTGCTCGTCGGAGGCCTGCCCGCTCTCGACGTCGTACGCCGGCCCGCCGGAGGTGGCCTGCTCGACGAGCGGCCCGAGGTCGGTCGGCGCCACTCCCTCCGCCAACGCGGCCCGGGCGGTGACCGCGCCGGACGCGACCTGCTCCAGGACACCGTCGACGACCGACAGCACGATCTCGGCGCCGAGGCCCGCCTCGTCGCCCCGGACGGCCTCGACGGTGACGGGCGCGCCCGCACGCGCGGCCTCGCCGAAGCCGTCCGGCACCAGGAGCGCGAGGGGCGTGTCGCCGTCCTCGACCTGGCGGCGACCGGTCGCCTCGTCGGTCTCCACGACGGTGACGTCGAGCTCGTCGGTGTCGTCGAGCGACCGGACGACGCCGGTGAGCACCTGCGCCAGGTCGTCGTCCGCGGGCGCGCTGATCGCCACGGTGACGGGGTCGATCTCGATGTCGTCGGTGGCACCGAAGACGAGGTTGAACACCGTCATCAGCGCCAACGGCACGAGCAGCGCGAAGATGACCACCGACTTGTCGCGCACCCGCTGCAGCAGGTCGGAGCCGGTGAGGACGAGGAGCTGGCGCATCCCGGCCCCCTAGTCCCTCAGGCCCTTGCCGGTGAGGTGCAGGAAGACCGACTCCAGGTCGGGCCGCGAGATCTCGACGTCGGAGAGGGTGACGCCGCAGTCCGCCGCCGTGCCGACGACCTGCGCCACGAGGGTGGGCGCGTCCTTGACGGTGAGCGTCGCGGACCGTCGTTCGGCGTCGACCCGCTCCACGCCGGGGATGAGGCGCAGCTCCTCGGCCGCCGCGGCGAGGTCACCGCTCCCGCTGAGCCGGATCGTGTCCACGCCGCCGGTGAGCCGGATCAGCTCGTCGGGCGTGCCCTCGGCCTGCAGGCGGCCGGAGTCGATGATGCCGATGCGGTCGCAGAGCCGCTCGGCCTCCTCCATGTAGTGCGTCGTGTAGAGCACCGCCATGCCCTCGCCCGACAGCGCCTCGACCGACTCGAGGATCGCGTGCCTCGACTGGGGGTCGACCCCGACGGTCGGCTCGTCGAGGATCAGCAGGGCGGGGCGGTTGAGCAGGCCGATGCCGATGTTGAGCCGGCGCTTCATCCCGCCGCTGTACTCCTTGCTGCGGTCCTTGGCCCGGTCCGCGAGCCCGATCAGGTCGAGGATCTCGTCGACCCTCACCTTCAGCTCCGCGCCGCGGAGGCCCTGCAGCCTGCCGAAGAGGGTGAGGTTCTCGCGCCCGGTCAGGTCGGGGTAGATGGCGAGCTCCTGGGGGACCAGGCCCAGGTGGCGCTTCGGCTCCGTGGTCCGTGGCGTCATGGGCTCGCCCACGACCGTCACCGTCCCCGCATCGGCGGCGATCAGCCCCGCGACCATCGAGATCGTCGTCGTCTTGCCGGCCCCGTTGGGCCCGAGCAGCCCGTACGTCTCCCCCGGCGCGATCCGGAACGACACCTCGTCCACCGCGGTCAGGTCCCCGAACCGGCGGACCAGCGAGTCCACCACCAGCACGTCCTGCGACATCTGCATCCCTCCGTCGCCTCCACGCTAGAGAGGGCGGAGTGCTCGGATCAGGGCCGAATGTCACGGTTCCCGGGGGTCGATCGCGGCAGCGCCCATCTCAGTCGCTCCCCAGCCCGACGCCCTCGACGGTCCCGCCGGGGGCGTAGAGGCTGACCGTCAAGGCGGGGATCGTGCCCCCGTCCTCGTCGCGGACCAGTTCGAGGCCTCGTGCACCGAGGGCCGCGGCGAGGTCGTCGACCGTCTCCCCGAGCAGCTGCACGCCCTCCACCTCGACGGTGGCCGGATTGGCGAGCTCCAGCAGCACGAGCGAGCCGTCCGGGTCGTACGTCGCCATGGCGCCGCAGTCGACGAAGTGGTCCGCCTCCTCGCTGTCCGGCGTACGCCGGAAGGTCCGGAAGTCGCCCAGCACGCCGCGGACCTCGTCGCGTGACTGCCCCAGGGTCACCACGTCGGTCTCCGTCGCGCTGAGGATCCGGAACGTCCTCGCCGTCCCTTCGGTCATCCGGTGCCCTCCGGCTCGAGGTAGGCGTCGTGCATCGCGTAGTGGATCACTGCGTCGGCCAGCTCCTCCGTCGTTGGCCTGCGGCCGCCGCGCCACGAGCTCCAGACCTCCGCGACGTCGTGGACCAGGTCGACCTCGAGGAGGTAGGCGAGTCCGGGCGAGGCGCTGCTCCCGTCATCAGGCTCCGCTAGGCAGGCGGCGTCGCTCTGGCGCGTCCACGGCCTGACCGCGTGGATCACCTCGTCACGGTCCAGGTCGTCGATCTTGCCCAGGAGCTCGACGAGGGACGTCATCGCTCCCCCAGCTGCTTGGCAGCGTTGTCGCCCAGCTCCGGGTCGTCGCGCAACCCCTCGAGCGCCTTCCTGGCCTTGCTGGTCCGCAACCGCTTCAGCCCGAGCAGGAGGAGGAACCTGGACTCGCCGTGCTCCTCCCGGTGCGCCTCGGCGACGAGCTGGTCCACCCTCTCGTCGGTGACCATGCCGGCCATGGCCACCGCCAGACCCTGCTGCAGGTCGAAGGACCCTGTCGTGGAGCGGTAGAGCTCGACGATCGCCGGCCATGCCGGCGCCGCCTTGCGGAACGACAGCGAGCGCGCGATGCCCTCCCGCACGCGGTCCGGGTAGGACTCGTCCTGCAGGTGCTCGACCAGCACGGGGACGGCGTCGGCGTAGTGGTCGTCCTTGCGGTTGACCAGGTCCCAGACCGACTCGACCTCGACGCCCACCTCGGCAAGGGCCGCCACCACGGGCGCCTCCTGCTCGGCGTACCGCTCGTCCTGCTCGGCGATCCGCCGCTCCTTCTCCGCCTCGGCGGCCCGCCACTCCGGGTCCGCCTCGAGCTCCCTCATGAACTCGTCGGCCGCCATCGGCTTGCGCCCGCTCACCGCTGCCTCCCGGTCTCGAAGACCAGGTGCCCTCGGTCCTCGCGCTCCTGGAGGACGTCCGCCACCTGCTGGGCGTGAGGCTCGTCTCGTGCGTCCAGCGCCACCAGGCTGTCGGAGGACCACTCGGCAAGGACGTCCATCCCGGCGAGCTGGTCCATCACCTCGTCGCGCGGCTGCTCGGGACGTTCGAAGTGCACGCGGAAGACGTAACGACCGGACGCCTCGACCACCCGCGTCACGAGGTGCTCGGCGTCGACCTCGACCGTGTCGCCGAGCGCGAGGTCGTAGGCGAAGAAGGGGATGCAGCACAGCTCGAGGCGCTCGTCGTCGAGACGGCGAGCCCACAGCTGCTCGGTGGTGATCCCCGTCGACCCGGGGTCGATGCTCGCGGCGATGATGAAGTCCGCCCGGTCGCGCCACACCGGGTCGCTGTGCACCGCCTCGCGCACGTGCATGGCCACCTCGGGCTCTGGTCGGCTGTGCCCGACCCGTTGTCGGTGCGCCCGACCCTAGGCACTGGCCGGTGGCTTGTCTCCCGCCGTGCGGGTGTAGGTCCAGAACGCCTTGAGCAGCTCATCGATGCCCGGCGAGCCGAGCACCACCTGCGTCAGCAGCACGGCGACGGTGCCGTCGGGATGGACGTACGCCGACGTGCCCGTGCCGCCGACCCACCCGTAGCGACCGACGACGTTCCACGGGTCGATCAGCTCGGTGTCGACGCCCCCGCCGAACCCCCATCCCTGCCCGTCGATGAAGAAGCCGCCCATCTCGCGGTGCTGCGGCGTCGTGTGGTCGGTCGTCATCAGCCGGACGGACTCCTCGTCGAGCACCGAGCCGCCTCCGGCCACCAGCATCCGGCCGAACGCCAGCCAGTCGTCCGCCGTGGTCACGAGCCCGCCCGACCCTGACGCGAAGGCCGGCGGTCGGGTGAAGACGCCGTGCGGCTCGTCGCGCACGACCAGCTCGCCGTCGTCGGCGCCGTACATCGTGGTGAACCGGTCCACCGTGCTGGCCGGGACGTGGAAGCCGGTGTCGGTCATCCCGAGCGGTTCGAGCAGGCGCTCGGCCATCACGTCGGCGAGGTCCTGCCCGGCCGCTCGGGCGACGAGCACGCCGAGGACGTCGTAGGACGCGTTGTAGGTCCAGCCGTCGCCGGGCTGGTGCACGAGTGGGATCTGCGAGAGGCGACGCATCCACTCGTCCGGCGCCGGTACCTCGTGGATGTCGTCGGCGGCCTGGTGCAGCTGCTCCATGAGCAGCGGGGTGACCGCTGACTCCCACGTGCAGAATCCGTGGCCGGCCGTCCCGGTGAGCAGGTGCCGGGCGGTGATGGGTCGCTCGCAGGCGACCGTGTCGTCGAGCGGGCTGCCGAGTGTCCGCAGCACGCGGGGCTCGGCGAGCTCGGGCAGCAGGCCGGCGACCGGGGCGTCGAGGTCGATGCGCCCGTCCTCGACGAGCGACATGGTCAGTGCGGCGGTGAGCGGCTTGGTGATCGACGCGGCCCGGAAGATCGAGTCGCGGGACATCGGAACCCCGTTCGAGTCCTGGGTGCCAAGGGTGACGACCTCGACGTCGTCCCCCGTGCGACGAGGGCGACCAGCCCCGGGACGTCGCCGGAGTTGACGTACGGGCGCAGCGTCTCCGCGAGGTCCGCCATGGCCGGGAGCCTACGCTCGGCGCATGACCTCTCCCGTCGCCCTCGTGACCGGTGGCTCGTCCGGCATCGGCGAGTCCACTGCCCGCGCCCTGCTCGCCCGCGGCTTCACGGTGTACGCCGTTGCCCGCCGCGTCGACCGGATGGCCGGCCTCGAGTCCGAGGGCGTGATCACCTTCGCGATGGACGTCACCGACGACGCCTCGATGGTCGCCGGCATCGACCGGATCGTCGAGGAGCGGGGGCGCATCGACGTCCTGGTCAACAACGCCGGCTACGGCTCGTACGGCGCCGTCGAGGACGTGCCGATCGACGAGGCGCGACGGCAGTTCGAGGTCAACGTCTTCGGTCTCGCCCGCCTCGTCCAGCTCGTCACGCCGCACATGCGCGCGCAGCGGTCCGGGCGGATCGTCAACATCTCCTCGATCGGCGGGAAGTTCTACGAGCCGTTCGGCGCGTGGTACCACGCCACGAAGTTCGCGGTGGAGGGCTTCAGCGACAGCCTCCGCATGGAGCTGCGGCCTTTCGGCATCCAGGTCGTGCTCATCGAGCCCGGCCCGATCCGCACCGAGTGGAACGAGATCGCCCGCGACTCGCTGCTCGAGCGCTCCGGCGACGGCCCCTACGCCTCGTACGCCCGCCACGCGCACGGTGTCATGGAGCGCTTCGACGAGCCGTCGCGCGCGTCGACGCCCGAGGAGGTCGCGGACAAGATCGTGAAGGCGGCCCTCGCGAAGCGGCCGGCGGCGCGCTACCCGGTGGGTCGCGGCGCCCGGATGATCACCACGTCGCGCGACCTGCTGCCCGACCGGGTGTTCGACGAGGTCGTCAGCCGGACGTACGGGACGCGGTAGCGGCACCATCACCCGACCGCCCGGGACGCGTCGGCGAGGTCGAGGAGCAGGCTGCGCGCGGGCTCGTGCACCAGGGCCGCCCACCTCGCCCAGACGTCGTACCGGCCCTCGCGGACGAGCATCCTCCGCGCGTCGGCCCTGGCGCCCGGTTGGAGGATGGCCGCCGCGACCTGGGCTGCATCGGACTCATGCACCGCGCCCTCCGCAGCGCGCCGCAGGACGCGGAAGGCCGCCCGAGGAATCTCGTCGCGACCCGCGCGGAGCTGCGCCGTGACCCTCTCGAGGTCGGCCGGAGCAGTGCCGATCCTGAGCAGCTCGATGCTGAGCACGTCGGTGACCAGCTCGTGGTCGGCGCGCATGAAGTCGCGCTCCACGAGCCTCCCCTCGTCGAGGATCTCCTTCATCCGCAACCAGGGCTCGGACGCCGCGGCCACGTCGCGGGCAACGTCCTCCGGTACGGCGATGGGCGGGGTGTCGAACATGAGGAGGTTGTCGACCCCGCTGGGCACCAACCGCCCGAGGACCCACCCCCCGGCGCCGGTGTTGGCCCGCGCTCCGAGATCGAGCACCTCGGTCCAGGTGTCGGCGGCCAGGTCCTCGACCCGCAGACGGCCGCCGGGCAGGCTCGGGCCGAGCAGGTAGCCGCTCAGGCGGGCTCCTTCCCACGACCGAGCCAGCGTGCTGTGCTCGGCGAGACGCCCTGTCGCGAGCTCGTCCACGAAGCGCTCCAGCCCGCCCAGCTCGTGGACGAGGACCTGGTGGAAGAGCCAGGACTCCGAGGCCACCCACGCAACCACCTTGATCGGGTCGCCGCCGTCGGCATGGCAGTCAGCGAGCTGGTCGTCGTGGAAGGTCTCCATGACGTACTTCAGCGCGAGCCGCTGGATCGTCCCCGTCTCGGTGTCCGGGTCCTCGCAGCGAACGGCCTGGTAGGCGATCCAGCGCGCCCACACCCGGTCGGGGAGCTCCTCGCCGAGGGAGGCAAGCTGGGTCAGGAGCACGTGGTGGCGGCTGCGCAGGTTGAGTGCCGGCACGGCCGCGTGCAGCTCGAGCGCGCGGGCCGCATCGCCGGACCGCTCGGCGGCGAGGGACTGCTGGACGAGGTCGAAGTGCGCCGCGGTCATCCGGTCGGCGACGCGCGGCCGCCGGCGGAAGCCGGGAGTGGGGTTCCGAGACATGCCTCCACCCAAGGCCCGCGAGGACGGCCGCCACAAGCCGCTCGAGCGGATCGGTGGACAGCCGCCGGGCCTGTGGAGATTCGTTCGCCACGGGTCTCGTCGGCAGGCAGTCTCGGAGTCATGTACGAACCCGTCCTCACCACCCAGACCGAGCTCGAGCACGCATGGCGCGAGCTCATGGGACCGTGGAGCCACGGCCGACACAGCATCTGGATGATGCTCATCGTCGACGACCGCCCGCTGCCCCAGCTGACCCAGATCGACGAGGCGGAGGCCCCACCCGACCCCGAGCACGTCGACGGCCTCGCGGACATCCTGATGATGCTCGAACGTGAGGTGGCCCCGGGCATGCGCGTCGCGTTCCTTCGCTCCCGGCCCGGCAAGGACGTCGTCACCGACACCGACCGCGCCTGGGCGACCAGCCTGTACGCCGCCGCCCGCCGCGCCGCGGTGCCGTGCGAGGTCGTGCACCTCGCCACCCGCGGCGCCGTCCGCCCCATTCCCGCCGACGTCGTCGGGATCCGGTAGCGCGTGCGTTTTGTCACGGCCTATCTGCGGGGGTGGAAGCGGTGGTCGCCGTTGGGGAGGCGTTCGGTGCGCCAAGTGGGGTCGTGGGCGCGGTGGTGGTGATGGCTGCAGAGCAGAACGGCGTTGGCGAGGTCCGTGGGTCCGCCGGTGTGCCAGGGGTCGTGGTGGTGGGCTTCGCACCAGGTGCCGGGGGTGTCGCAGCCCTCGGCACGACAGGTCTTGTCGCGGATGAGAAGGGCTTTGCGCTGGGCGGGGGTGAACAGGCGGCGGGTGCGGCCGAGGTCGAGGGGGAGGCTGTGGCCGCCGAGGACGGCGGGCAGGATATTCGCGGTGCAGGCCAGGCGTCGGGCCTGCGCGGCGGCGATGGCATCGCCGGTGAGCTCGTCGCCGGGGACGAGGCCGGCGCCGATGAGGTCGGCGGTGGCGAGGTCGGCCTTGAGGGCGTCGAGGTCGATGGTGACCACGACGGTGGTGGCGTCGCCGCCGTGCACGGGCAGGCGTGTGGGGTCGAGGGTTTCGAGGAGCTGGACGAACGCGTGGCCCATCCGGCGGGGGTAGGCCTGCCGGGCGACCGGGTCGTGTGCGGTCGCGCCGCCCTCCTGGGACCGGGTACCGGTCGGCTCGGTGTCGGCCGGCTCGGTGTCAGGCGGCTGGGGGCTGGACGGCTCGTCGGGTGCCTGAGGGGTGGCTGGCTGGGTAGTGGGTGTTGGCGTGTGGCGGGGGTTGGTGAAGGCTTCGAGGTAGGTCGCGAGGCGGGTGGCGGCGGCGTCGGCCAGTCGTGCGGAGATGCGGGTGGTGCCGTCGCCGAGGCGGCGCATGGTGAGGCGGGTCTTCTCGGCGGCGTGGGCTTCGAGGTCGGCCAGCCGGGCGGCCTCGGCCGCCTCGGCGATGTGGGGGGCGATGACGTCGAGGATGCGGCGCCCGATCCGGCCGAGCTCTTTGGGCCCGAACTCGCGGGCGTGGTCGACGAGGTGCTTCTCGGCCAGCGCCACCGTCTCGGCGTCCACGGCGACGGGCAGGTTGCCGAGGGCGCGTTCGATGACCCGCGCCTGCGCCAGGGAGGCGGCGCCCTCGCGCATCGCCGCGGCCAGGGTCGGGCGGTCACGGTCCAGGGCGGTCGCGAGGCGCAGGTCGGCGCGGGCGTCGGCGTACGAGCTGCGGGTGTGCCGGGCGAGCCAGCCGGCCGCGTCCCGGGCCGCGCTCACCTCAGCGAGGTCACTGGCGTCGGCCAGGATCCGCAGCCGCAGCTCGCCCAGCTGCGCCTCCGCGGCCGCCAGTTGGACCAGCGCCGTCGCCTTGTCCTCGGTGGTCATGAACGTCGGGTTCGCGTCCGCGACCGCCTTGAGCGACGCACGCACGTCGGAAGCCGCAGCGATGATCGGGTGACGGTCCACGAGCGGCCTCCTTTCGACGACAGGTCTCCACACCGCACACACCGTGCGGCAGGTCAACGGGTCGTCACGAAGGACGCCAACTGGGCCGAGGCCCTCGTAGCACACTCCCATCCAGGAGTTCACGAACAGCCTAGCTGAGATTGGCACTATTAGCAAGCATGTTCGACACACTTCGTCGGCCAGCTCGCCCCGCGATCGGCGTCCCGGGGGCTCGACCTGGCCACGCGAGGTCGTGCAGCACGACCCACCCGTCGGGCAGCGCTCCCAGCGCCCTCGCGACGGCGACCTCACCTGCCGCACCCTGCTCCCACAGCGCGGCCGACCGCTCAAGACGCGCCGCCTTGTCCCGCTGCCTGCGCGCGACGTCGTACGCCGACTCCCCTGCTGACATCACCTGTCAACCCCGGCGCAGGAGCCTAGGCACAAGCGGACCGGACCGCAGCCGATTCCGCCATGATCGGCCGCGTCGACGCCAACCCCTAGCCTCGAGGCATGCCTGCCGAGAGAAGCCCAGCCCGCAGGCCGTCTGGCACGACGACGCCCTCCCTCTCGGCGCTGGTCGACCGAGCCGCTTCGCTCCTCGACCGGCCCGGACGGATCGTGGTCGGCATCACCGGACAGCCGGGCGCCGGCAAGTCAACCCTCGCCGAGGACCTGATGGCGCGGCTGCGCGCAGACCTCGGTCCGGACGCCCTCGGCCACCTGCCGATGGACGGCTTCCACCTTGCCGACGTCCAGCTCGACCGGCTCGACCGCCGCGACCGCAAGGGCGCGCCGGACACCTTCGACGCCGACGGCTACGTCGCCGCCCTGCGGCGGCTGCACGACGAACCGGACCGCACGCTCTTCGCCCCTGGGTTCGAGCGCACCCTCGAGCAGCCCGTCGCCGCAGCCGTCGCGATCCCGTCGTCGGCGCGCCTCGTGGTCACCGAGGGCAACTACCTGCTCCTGCCCGACGGCGGCTGGGAGCGGGTGCGGCCACTCCTGACCGAAGTGTGGTTCGTGGAGGTGGACGAC
Organism: Nocardioides sp. zg-1230; assembly: GCF_013155335.1. Classification (GTDB taxonomy): domain Bacteria; phylum Actinomycetota; class Actinomycetes; order Propionibacteriales; family Nocardioidaceae; genus Nocardioides. The sequence continues at coordinate 165,030 of NZ_JABJQZ010000001.1, forward strand.
GCCGTACGCCGCGAACGGCTCGTGCGCCGGCACGAGGAGTTCGGCAAGACCCCCGATGCCGCCCGCGCCTGGGTCGAGGAGGTCGACGAGCCCAACGCCGACCTCATCGCGACCACCCGCGACGCCGCGGACCTCGTGGTGGTGTCGGACACCCACTGACGGGTTGTCTGCGCCTCGCGACGGAGCGCCGCAGAAGGAGCGGTCGGGTCACGGCAGCGCCGGGTGGGTCAGCTCCGCCATGCACGATCGGCGGGCTGTGTGCGCCCGGCTCCTTCGTCGACCAGGTGCGTCAGAGCATCGATGAGGACCTCGGCCTCATGGAGCGTGTACTCCTCGTCACCGACGTAGACGAGGGGGCTGTCCGCGGCTCCTGCCGCGGGCTCGAGAGGAGATGCCAGTCGAAGCACCGTGCCCTTGACCAGGAGGGTCCCACTGATGTGAACGTCCAACCCGTCCCGGTGCTCCGGATGACCGTCGTGGTGGGAGGCACACCAAGGCGGGCAGACACCCGCGGCAGTGGGATCGACAGGCTGTGGGCGACCGCGCCCCGGGTCGATGTCCATGCTCACCTCCTGACCGTCGCGCGGGTGCGTGTCCCTGCGCAGGTGCGAGGCCCCAGGTGTCCGACCTGAGGCCCCGCACGCTGTTCCTGACGAGCGGATCAGACGAGACAGCCGCCGAGGGCGATGGTCCCGTCGATCGTTGTGATCTTGTCCAGCACCGCCGCGTACTGGGTCTGCAGGCCGGTGACCACGGCCTTCTGGGCCGCAACCGCGTCGCGGTTGACCTTCTTGGCGCTCTCGAGCGTCCGCAGCGCCGAGGACTGGACGACGATCTGGGCGTCGATCGAGCTGAGCTCGGCCTTCGCCGAGGCGAGCGCTGCCTCCTTGTCGCTGATCTGCTTGTTGAGCGTGTTCAGCGAGCTCTGGAGCGGGGTCAGCTGGTTCTGCAGCGACAGGATGGTGTTCTCCGCCGCCGTGATCGAGCTGTTCAGCTTGTCGAGCGAGGCCGACAGGGTGGCGACCTCACCCTCGAGGCGAGAGACCTCAGCAGCCTCGGTGACGACGGCAGCCGTCGCGTCCGACAGCGTCGCCCGCAGCCCGGACAACGAGTCCTCCATGATCGCGAGCTCGGACTTCTTCGCGGCGATCGCCGCCTCCGCGGCGTCGCGGTCGCTCGTGAGGTCTGGCAGGGAAGCCTCGAGAGATGCGATCTCCACCTTCGCGGCGGCCACCGCGGCCTCGGCCTCGGCGAGGGTCGACTCAGCAGCCTTCTGCTCGGTCCTCGCATCGGCCAGGGTCTCGGTGGCGCTGACGAGCTGCGCGTTGGCGCCGGCCAGGCTCGTCTGCAGGCCCGGGAGCTGCTGCTGGAGGTTGCTGCTCTCCTGCTGCTTGGCCGACAGTTGGGAGTTCAATGTCGCGAGCTGGCCCTGCAGCTTGGTGAGGTCGCCGTTCAGGGCGGTGATCAGCGCGGTCTTGTTGTCGATCTGCTGCTGCGCGGCCATGATCTCCGCCCTCTTGGCAACGATCAGGTCCTGCAGCTCCTTGGCCCGCGGACCGCTCTTGTTGGCCAGCGCCTTGCGCTCGGCCTCGAGTGCATCGAGCTGGGCCTCGAGCGCGGCCACGTCGGCAACAGGGGTGGCGGTTGCCGCCGCGATCTCCGCCTCCTTCGCCTCAATCTCGGCGTTCTTCGTGCTGATGTCGGCCTCCAGGGCAGCGATCTCGGTCTCCAGTGCCGGCAGCGCGGCCTCGATCGTGGTGATCTGCTGCGTGAGGGTGGCGACCTCCTGCTGCGCGAGACGTACCCCCTCCTCGGCCTCCGTCACGGCTGCGGTCGCGGCGGCGACGTCGGCATCAGCGCTCCTGGCTGCGTCCTCGAGCCCCGGCAGGGCGGCGCGGGCGTCCGCCAGCCTCTCCTCTGCTGCGTCCACGAGCGCCTGCGTCTCACGACCCCCGGCGACCAGGACGTCGAGCTCCTCGGTCGCGGTGTCGATCGCTGCCACCTGGGCATCGACCGCGAGCTGCGCGGCGGTCGCGGTCGCGGTCGCGCTGCTGAGCCTGCTCCTCGCGGCCGCCAGGTCGACCTCCTTCGCCTCGAGACTCGTGACGACCTCGCGCTTCTCCGCCCTCAGGTCCACGAGCTGGCCCTGAGCGGCGCTCAGCCGTGACTCCAGCGGAGCGATCTCGTCGACCAGGGCGGCCTTCTGGACCTCCAGGGCCGACAGCTCCGTCTCAGCCGCGGTGATCGCAGAGGTCAGCGTCGCCCTGTCGGCCTCGAGCTTGGTCAGGGACATCGTCACGGTGTCGATCTCGCCCACCAGAGTGGCGTGCTCGGCGTCGAGCCTGGCGATCTCCTCCTCCGCAGCGGTGATCTGCGCGGTCAGAGCTTCCTGCGTCCTCACCAGACCCGCCCGCTCGGCCTGCAGCGTCGCGATCTGCTCGGCGTTCTGCCGCGCTGCTGCCTTCACCAGGTTGGGCTGGACACTGCCACGGTGCGCGAGCTGGTTGGTGACACCGTTGCAGATCCCACCCGTCGCGCCCGTCGCCGCCTCCGCCGGGCCAGCCAGCAGCAACCCCCCGAGCATCACAGGCGCGACGACAGCAGCGGCCCCACGCCGCCACCCCGTCCCCCCGGCCCCGCTCGTCGCCTTCTCGTTCACACGCTTCCCCACAACGATCATGTCCTCTATGCCTTTCACGGCCCACTGGCGAACCCCCACTGACCTCGCCCCCACCGGGAAGGTAGGCGCCCGTCGACGGTCGGGCCATGGCAATCAGCCCTGCTGGGCGTTCAACCGCGTAAACACCCCCACCTGAGGCGTTCAAACACCTGAACGTCCGCGTCTGCGAGCCGAGATTCCACCCCAGACCTCGCGGGCCGAACCCTTGAGGACGCCGCTGACCGAGCTGGTCGACCGAGCTGGTCGACCGAGCGGACGCGTTCACTCCCCGCGCAGCACCTTGAAGGCGCTCTCCCTGTCCTTCACGCGCAGCTTGCGCAGGACGCTTGACACGTGCACCCGAACGGTCGTGGGCGAGAGGAACAGGCGCTTCGCCACCTCATCGGTCGACAGGCCGTCCCCCAGCAGCTCCATCACCTCCCACTCGCGGGCACTGAGCCGAGCCGACGCACGCGAGCGGCGGGAGAAGCGGGGCGTCGCCGGCGACCGGAACTCCTCCAGGATGCGGCTGACCAGCGGCCGCGACAGGGGCGCCTCGCCGGCCAGCGCGCTGCGCAGCTCCTCGACGAGGAGGGCGGGATCGGTGTCCTTGAGCAGGTAGCCCGAGGCCCCGGCACGCAGCGAGTCGAACAGGTCCGCGTCCTCGGCGGACGCGGTCAGCATCACGACCGCGGTCGCCGGCAGCGTACGGGCGATCTCCCGAGCAGCGGTGATGCCGTTGCCGGGCATGTGGATGTCGAGCAGGGCGACGTCGGGGCGGTGCTCGGCAGCCAGTGCGACCGCGTCTCCGGCCGACGCGCCCTCCCCCACGACCAGGCAGCCGCCGGTCTCGAGGGCGGCGCGGATGCGTGTCCTCATGCGTGCGTGGTCGTCGGCCATCACGACGCGGATCGCATCGTCGCTCACCAGGTCACCTCCACCGTCGTACCGCTCCCGGGTGTGGACCTCACGACGCACGTGCCGGGCAGCCGCTGGGCTCGCTCACGCATGCTCGTCAACCCGTAGCCGTCGCCGTACGCCGTCGAGCCGAGGTCGAAGCCGCGTCCGTCGTCCTGCACGACCAGTCGGTTGCCGACGGTCGTGGCCTCGAGGGTGACGCGGACGCACTCCGCGCCGCCGTGTCGCAGAGCGTTGCCCACCGCCTCCCGGACGATGCGGGCCAGACCGTGCCGCTGGTGCTGGTCAGCCCGCACGGAGTCGTCGAGCTCGACCACTACCCGGGCACCGTGCCGCTCGGCGACGTCACGGGCGGCGCGGTGCAGCGCGTAGCCGAGGGGCTCGTCGACGTCCCGGCCCAGGGCGTCCACAGCCGCGCGGGCCTCGTCCAGCGCCCGGTCGCTGGCGTCGAGGATGGACTGGACGGTGGGAGCGCCGTCCGCGGCACGGGACAGCACCCTCGCCTCCGACTTGATCCAGCTGAGCTCCTGCACGACGCCGTCGTGCAGCTCGCGGGCAAGGCGACGACGGTCCTCGACCACAGCGACGTCGGCCCGCGCAGCCCAGTAGCTCGTGATCTCGCGGGCGGCACCCACGAGGAGGCACGCGTAGCCCGCGGTTCGCAGGAGGTCGCCGGTGTAGAACCACCCGGAGTAGAGCGAGGGGAACAGCAGGTAGTTGACCCGGGCGAAGCCGAGCAGCGCGCAACCCGGCCCGAGCCACCGCACGACCTCCTCCCCACCGGCCCGTGCCTGGCGCATGAAGCCCAGCGAGGCGAGGAGGAGGCACGACGCGCTGAACGCCTGGGCGAGGAGGAACGCGGGGTGCCCGTCGATCACCGGGCGCTGTGCCGACTCCGGCGGCGTGGCCGTGACGGCGACCGGGAGGCTGTCCCTGGCGACCCAGAGGAGCACGACCGTCGCCGCCGTGGCTGCCACTGCCACGCCGGTCCCGCGGCGCAGCTGCTGGTGCGACAGCTGCCGGTGCGCAGTCAGCGCCGCTGCGACGAAGAGGCCGGACGCCACTGTGCGGACGACGACGGGGAGCCACACCCCCACCGTCTGCCGGTCGTCACCCGCGAGCCGGTGGACCACCAGCGCAGCGCACAGCCCGACCAGCGCCAGCAGGACGAGCCCGACAGCCAGCAGGAGGTCCTGCAAACGCTGGGTGCGCCGCAGCCGCCCGATGAGGAGATAGGCCAGCAACAGGGCGATGCAGGCGTCGACCGAGTCGAGCACCAGGTGCAGCTCGGGGCTGTGGTAGCCGAAGCGGAGGTAGGGAGTGCCCAGGATGATCGCCGTGCAGCCCACCCCGACCGCCCAGCCGGCAGCCGTCAGCACCGGCGCACCGGGCGTCGTCGTACGGCTGGTGGTGCCCCCCACAGGCATGCGCGCACTGTAGGTCGCGACCACGAGCCGTCAGTGGCGCTTTACGAGAACTGAACCGACGGTTGGACGTCCCTTGGAACTCGCCTACCCGTGGGGGTGGGTGCTGGGAGCAGACCGCCTCCACCGCATGCACCCCGCACCCTCGGGTACGGAACGCCTTCGACCACCCCCGACCACCCCCGACCCGAAGGCGGTTCAGCGCGATGAAGGCAGTCACCTGGCAGGGCGTCCACGACATGCAGGTCACGGAGGTCCCCGACCCCCGCATCGAGGAGCCGACGGACGCGATCATCAAGATCACGTCGACCGGCCTGTGCGGTTCCGACCTCCACCTCTACGAGACGCTGGCCCCGTTCATGGAGGCGGGCGACATCGTCGGCCACGAGCCGATGGGCATCGTCGAGGAGGTCGGACCCGGCGTCAGCAACCTGGAGGTCGGCGACCGGGTCGTCGTGCCGTTCAACGTGTGCTGTGGCTCGTGCTTCATGTGCGACCAGCAGCTCTACAGCCAGTGCGAGACCACGCAGAACCACGAGCACGGCACGGGCGCCAGCTTCTTCGGCTACAGCAAGCTCTACGGCCAGGTGCCGGGCGGCCAGGCGGAGTACCTCCGCGTCCCCTTCGCCGACTTCCTGCCCGTCAAGGTGCCGCACGAGCACGCCGACGACCGGTTCCTGTTCCTCTCCGACGTCCTGCCCACCGCGTGGCAGGCGGTGCAGTACGCCGACGTGCCCGACGGCGGCACGCTGCTCGTCCTCGGCGCCGGCCCCATCGGTGACATGGCGGCGCGCATGGGCGTCCGTCGCGGGCTCCGCGTGATCTCCGTCGACCGCGTGCCCGAGCGGCTCGCCCGCGTCGAGGCGTTCGGCGCCGAGCCGCTCGACCTCGACGATGCGGAGAACGTCGGCAGCGTGGGCGACGTCGTCCGCGAGGCCACCGACGGCCGCGGCCCGCACGCCGTCATCGACGCCGTCGGCATGGAGGCCCACGGCTCCGGCGGGGCGCAGGTCGTGCAGAAGATGACCGGGCTGCTGCCCGACGCGATCGCCGAGCCGATGATGAAGAAGGCCGGCCTCGACCGCCTCGCCGCGCTGCACACCGCCATCGACGCCGTACGTCGCGGCGGCACGATCTCGATCTCGGGCGTCTACGGCGGCATGGCCGACCCCATGCCGATGATGCAGCTCTTCGACAAGCAGGTCCAGGTCCGGATGGGCCAGGCCAACGTGCGCCGCTGGACCGACGAGCTGCTCGCCATGCTGGTCGAGGACGACCCCTTCGGCGTCGACGCGTTCGCCACCCACCACCTCCCGCTCGCCGAGGCGCCTGACGCCTATGAGCACTTCCAGAAGAAGGAGGAGGGCATGGTCAAGGTGGTCTTCCAGCCCTGACCGACGACTCGGACTGACCCCGCGACCCCCGTGCGGGGTCAGTCCTCCCGGTCCTTCGGGGGCCGCCCCCGTCTCGGCACCGGACCTGCGTCGGACGGCGCTCGGCCAGCATCCCGTAGCGACTCGCGCAGCAGCAGCTCGATCTGGGCGTTGACGCTGCGGAGGTCGTCGGCCGCCCAACGCTGGAGGGCGGCGTGGACGGCGGGGTCGAGGCGCAGCAGCACGGACTTGCGCTCTGCGCCTCGTCTGGGAGCGGACTCCCCCGCCTCGTCGCTCACGGGACGTCCCGGTCAGGTGTACAGCGAGCCGGTGTTCACGACGGGGGTCGTGCCGCGTTCGGAGCAGAGCACCGTGAGCAGGTTGGACACCATCGCCGCCTTGCGCTCTGCGTCGAGCTCGACGATGTCCTTGCGCTCGAGCTGCTCGAGTGCGCTCTCGACCATGCCGACCGCGCCCTCGACGATCTTCTCGCGCGCGGCGATGACGGCCGAGGCCTGCTGGCGCTGGAGCATGGCCTGGGCGATCTCGGGGGCATAGGCCAAGGCCGAGATCCGAACCTCGATGACCTCGAGCCCCGCCAGGGCGATCCGCTCCGCGACCTCGGCGGCGAGCTCGGCCGAGATGATCTCGGTGTCGCCTCGGAGGGTGACCTCGGTGACCGCGTTGTCGTAGGGGTGGCTCATCGCGACGTGTCGCAGCGCGGACTCGGCCTGCACGGCCACGAAGTCCTCGTAGTCCTCGACCGCGAACGTCGCCCGCGCGGTGTCGGCGACCTGCCAGACGACGATCGCGGCGATGTTGATCGGGTTGCCGTCGGCGTCGTTGACCTTCAGCTCGTTGGTCTCGAAGTTGTGCACGCGCACGGAGACGTTGCGCCGGGTGGTCAGGGGGACGAGCATCCGCAGGCCGGGCTTGCGGACCGTGCCGACGTAACGCCCGAAGAACTGCACGACCCGCGTCTGGCCCGGCGCCACGATCGCCAGCGAGGCGGAGAGCAACAGTCCGATGACGACGACGGCCAGGCCGCCGAGTATGAGGCCGATGCCGCCCTCGCCGGCGTCCGCGTCGATGATGCCGATGACCGTGAGCCAGCTTCCCAGCCCCAGGAGCACCAGGGTCACTGCGAGGCCCGCGAAGCCGTCGATCGACCACGCCACACGCTCGGTGACGTCGACGCGCGTCCCCTCGTGCCCGACGGGGTGCCCCGCGGGCGCGCCGCCCTCCGACTCACCGGTCTCCGTCTGTTGCACTGCCTGGTCCCCGTTCATGCGTCTTCCCTCCCGCTCAATGTGATGGCAAATAGATATCACATTTATGCAGCGACCCTATCCAGAGGGCCGTCCCCGGGTGTAGGCAAGGAGGGTGAGGGCGTCGCCCTCGCGTCCGCCGGACGAGGAGATGCGATGACCGCACTCGAGACCACCCACCTGCTGACCGAGCTCGAGCCGGTGGTGGAGGACAACCTCAACCGCCACCTGGCGATCGCCGACGAGTGGATGCCCCACGAGTACGTCCCGTGGAGCCTGGGCCGCGACTTCGCCGACCTCGGCGGCGACCCCTGGGACGTGGCGCAGTCGCAGCTCTCGCCCATCGCCCGCACGGCGCTCGAGGTCAACCTCCTCACCGAGGACAACCTGCCGAGCTACCACCGCGAGATCGACCGCGCCTTCGGCCGCGACAGCGCGTGGGGCACCTGGGTGAACCGGTGGACCGCCGAGGAGGGCCGGCACGCGTTCTGCATCCGCGACTACCTCCTCGTCACCCGCGGCGTCGACCCCGTCGAGCTCGAGCGCGCCCGGATGGAGACGATGGAGACCGGCTACGAGGCGATGGACAAGTCGCTGCTCAACGTCTGCGCGTACGTCTCGTTCCAGGAGCTCGCCACCCGCGTCTCGCACCGCAACACCGGGCGCTACACGGAGGAGCCGATCGCGGACAAGCTGCTCGCCCGCGTCGCCAAGGACGAGAACCTCCACATGATCTTCTACCGCAACCTCGTCGCCGCGGCGCTCGAGATCGCCCCCAGCCAGACGATGCGCGCGATCACCGAGGAGGTAGTCGGCTTCGAGATGCCGGGCAGCGTCATCCCGGGCTTCTCGCGCAAAGCGGTCCAGATGGCCAAGGCCGGCATCTACGACCTCCGCATCCACCACGACGACATCGTCACGCCGCTGCTGCGGCAGTGGGGCGTGTGGGAGCTGACCGGCCTCGACGCCGACGGTGAGGCGGCCCGCGACGAGCTGGCTGCCGCCGTCGGCGCGCTCGACGGCGAGGCGACGCGGTTCGTCGAGCGACGAGACGAGGCGGCAGCCAAGAAGGCAGCCCGACAGGCCTGACCGCGCCTCGAACCCAGGAGCCGGGGAGGGCCCGCTCGACCCCCTTGGGTGGGTGATGACGTGCGCCCGACGACCGGCCTACAGTCGAAGGTCGGCAGGAGGTGCGCGATGGCCAGGTCAGGTGACGTGCTGGAGCACCCGGTGACGGGCGAGCGGATCGTGTGGCTCAAGGTCGCCGGCGACACCGACGGTCGGCTCCTCGAGGGCGACCTGTTCGCCCAGCCGGGCGGTCACCCGGCCGCCACCCACGTGCACCCGCACCAGGAGGAGCGCTTCCGGGTCGTGCACGGCACCGTGCGGCTGGAGGTCGACGGCCGGGAGCGCGTCCTCGGGCCCGGGGAGACCGCGTCCGTGCCTCCCGGGCGGGCCCACACCTGGGCCAACGTCGGCGACGACGAGGCGTGCGTCCGCGTGGACTTCGAGCCGGCGCTGCGCACCGAGATGTTCTTCGAGACCTTCTTCGGCCTGGCCTCGGACGGCAGGACGAACAGCAAGGGCCTGCCCAACCTGCTGCGCATGGCCGTCATCCTGCGGGAGTACGACGCCGAGATGCAGCTGGCTCGTCCGCCCGCCGTCGTCCAGCGCGCGGTCTTCACGCCCCTGGCGCTGGTGGGCCGGACGCTCGGGTACCGCGGGTGGTACCCGCGCTACACGTCCGATCCCATCCCGCGGCCCCGTTGACCCGCCCGCGCGCGGCTCAACGCTGCGCGGGCACGACGTGCGCGTCCGCGCCCGGGTAGACGAGGCCCTCGTGGCCGTCGCTCCACTTCACGACGTACGGCGGTCCCCCGTCGTCCCCGCGCACCTCGACGATCTCCCCGTGCCGGGGGGTCTTGTCCACCTTGTTGCTCTCGGCGACCAGGCTGTCGCCCACCTCGGCCTTCATCTGTCCACCATGCGCCGCACTCCGGCCTCCGGACAAGGGACCTTGTGCCCCCTCCGCCACCGACGCGCGATGATCTCCCCATGACGGAGCGCAACGTCCTCGGCGGCGAGCTGGACCCCTGCGGCACCGACCCGCTCACCGGCTTCCACCGCGACGGCACCTGCACCGTCGGGCCGCACGACGTGGGCCTGCACGCCGTGTGCGCGGTGATGACCGAGGAGTTCCTCGCCCACCAGGCCTCGGTGGGCAACGACCTGTCCACCCCGCGCCCGGAGTGGCACTTCCCCGGCCTCGTCCCGGGGGACCGCTGGTGCGTGGTCGCCGTCCGCTGGCTCCAGGCGTACGACGCCGGGGTGGCCGCCCCGGTCGTGCTGTCCGCGACGTCGGAGCGCGCGCTCGACGTCGTACCCCTCGAGCTGCTGCAGGCCCACTCGGTCGACGTGCCTCCCGACCTCAGCGAGCTGGACTGACGGCCCTCCGCCAGACGTAGCCCCACGGCACCGCGGCCGCGATCACCACGATCAGCGTGCAGCTGGTGGCGACCTCGACGAACTCCGGTCCCAGGTCGCCCGACAGGGCACGCGGCAGGGCGACGAGCGAGAGCCACACCGCCTTCCACAGCACCTCGAGCACGAGCACGGGCAGCATCCACACGGGACGGAGGGTCCCGAGCAGCGCGAGCAGGGACATCGCGGTCAGCAGGCACAGGGTGACGCCCTCGTAGAGGGGCATGGTGTGCGCGTCGGGCAGTAGCGGCCACTTCACGAGCGCGAGCCCGACGCCCATCACGAGGTAGCCACCTCGCATCAGGTGGAGCCGCAGCGGGGTGAGCTCGCCGGCGACCGGGGCCGCCTCAGTCAACATGGTCATGGTCTTCTCCTTCTCGATCGGTCACTCGATGGATCGTTGGCCGGCGCCCGTCGACCTCGAGCGAGAGCAGCGTTGCCCCGATGTCACGCAGCCCCGCGAGCACGCCGTAGAGCTGGGCCTGGTCGGCGAGCCGGCCGGTGAGGGTGGTGGTCCCGTCGACGTTGCGCGTCAGCGCGACGCCGCCGAGCCGGTCGGACCAGTGGTCGTCGAGGTGTCCCTCGACGCGGATGTCGTACGTCGCCGGGTCGGTCATGACGACGCGACCTCGGCCGGCAGTGGGCGAGGGCGGGACGGCGTACGCCGCCGGGCGGGCCGGCGGATCGCCCACTCGGCGATGGCCAGGTTGATGACCCAGCCGGCCGCCTTGAGCAGGTCGCCGCGCAGCTCGCCGTGGCCGACCACTGCCTCGCCGAACCCCTGTGTGAAGACCTGCGTCCCGGCGGCGACCGCGAGCGCGTAGCCGCGGATCATCCACGCCCGGTGGGTCGCGAAGTCCCGGCGTCGTGCGGCAGCGACCCCCACCGCAAGGCAGCCGATCATCGCGGAGCCGACGACGAGTCGCAGGACGAACAGGAGCGGCCCGGTCCCCGGCTGTGGGTCGTGGAAGAGAGTGAGCCAGAGCGCCGAGCCCGCGACGAGCAGGCCGGCGACGGCGAGCACCCGGCCCGCCCTGCGGTGCCACCCGGGGTGCCGGCGACGGATGCCGGGCACGAGCTGGAAGGCGCCCACCAGCGCGAAGACCGCCGACCCGACGATGTGGACGACGAGCGCCACGGGCCAGCCGGCCCACCGGTCATCGGCCGGCATCAGGTCGGGGCCGCCGGCCAGCTGCACCAGCCGGAGGGTTCCCGACGTCACCGGGACGAGGCAGAGGGCGACCAGGGCTGCCGGGAGCGCCCACCCGGTGCGGCGGCTCATCGGACTGCGGGCTCGGCGACCGCGCCTGCGTGCTCGGTCGGACGGGAATCGCGGGAGGCGGCGTCGGCGGGGTTGCGCCACAGCGAGGCACCGAGACCCATGAGCGCGAGGCCCGCGGGGACCGCGAGCGGCCGGTTGAACGCCTCCGGCAGGACGGCGAGGGTCGCCGTCGCGACCGTGCTGGCGGCGAGCAGGGCCGCGGCCCAGCGGGCCAGGACGCCCGCGCGGAAGAGTGCGACACCGAAGAGCAGCCCGCCGAGGATGTAGCCGGCACCGCTGACGTTGAGGACCACCTGCATCGCACCGATGTCGCCGGCGGGAGCACCGCCCTCGGCTGCGTGCACGACGTCCATGACGTAGCCGGGGTCGGAGTCGAGCAGGGTCGGCAGCACGGTCGCGGCGATGACTTGCACACAGAGCATCGCGAGGTAGCCGACGGCGAACACGACGTACCCGACCAGCCCGAGGAGCCCGACCTGCCGGTGCTGGCGCAGCCAGATGCCGGTGATCCCGGCGAGCGCGAGGACGGCCATCACGGTCTTGGCGGCCGAGCGCGCGACCCACTCGCTCGTCTCGGTGTCGAAGGCCGACCCGGCGGGGTGGTTGACCTGGACGGCGACGAAGATGGCGCCGGCGGTCGCGGCGGCGGCGCCGGCGGCCCTGGCGAGGCCGGTGCTGGTGACGTTCATGGTGGCTCCTGGACGACGGGCCGGGCGGGGTGTCCGGCGATGTCCAGGACGCTAGGGAGCGACGTGGTGACCGCACATCACATCGTGATGTGACCGGCGATGTGACCCGGGTGGCGAGCCGCTCGTCAGAGAAGGCCGCGCTCGGCCGCACGACGCACGGCGGCCCGGCGGGTGGTGACGTCGAGCTTGGTGAAGATGTGCTTGGTGTGGGTGCGCAGCGTGTTGAGCGAGACGTAGAGCCGCTGCGCGATCTCCGGCCCGCTCAGCTCGGTCGCGAGGAGGCGGAGCACCTCGAGCTCGCGGTCGCTGAGCCCCTCGGCCTGCTGCCGACGCGACACCGGCTCGTCCCGAGCAGCCGCCGCGAGCACGGCGGCCGCCGGCTCGGTCCCGAGCGCCTCGAGCAGCTCCACCATCGCGGCCCCCTCGTCGAGGTAGAGGCGGCGGTAGCCGTGCTGCACGCCGCGGGCGAGCGCGTCCTCCAGCGCGGCACGCGCGGGCTCGCCCTCTCCCCGCGCACGGTGGGCGAGAGCCCGTACGACGTGCGCCTCGACCACGCTACCTCCGCGTCCGGCGGCCTCGGCCTCCGCCGCGATCCTCTCCGTCACGTCGACGACGTCGTCGAGGCGGTCGTGCTCGGCCACCAGCAGCCGGGCGAGGGTGAGCCGGTCGTGCTCGCCGAGGTGGTCGCCGTGCTCCAGCACCACGGCGTGCTGGTCCGCCCAGTCGCGGGCGTCGGCGAGCCGACCCTGGGCGATCCGGGTCCGCGCCCGCAGTGACGGGATCGGTCGGACGTCGGGGAAGTAGCCGGGCAGGAAGAGCGCCTGCGCCTCGTCCAGCGCGGCGACAGCACCGTCGAGGTCGCCCCGCGCCCGCAGCAGCGCGGCCCGGGCGACGTACGCGCGGTGCCGGTTCTCGAGGAGAGAACCGCGCTCGCCGAGGTCCGCCGCGGCCTGCAGGTGCGCCTCCGCCTCGGCGAGCGAGCCCTCCTCGACCAGCACGACGGCGAGCCCGACATGGAGGTCGCCGGTGGTCGACAGCGGTGGGCCGGGCGCGGAGTCCGCGGCCTCGAGGGCGACCTCCAGGAGGCGTCGCGCCTCGTCGGGTCGACCCCGCCCGGTGGCGATGTCGGCCAGCACGACGGTCATCCCGAGCCCGTCGGCGACGTTGCCGGCGGCCCGGATGTGGTGCTGCGCCTCGGCGAAGGTGCCCGCGGCGGCCGCCAGGTCCCCGGCTGCCCAGCCGGCCAGCCCGACGAAGCCCGACGCGGCGCCGAGCACGAAGTGGTCGTCGGGCCCGGCGAGCTCACGCGCCCGGCGCGCGCGGGCAGTCGTCTCAGGAACGGCGCCCCTGGCCTGGGCGGCGGTGGCCCGGTAGACCTCGATCATGGCCGGCAGGGTGGCCAGGTCCTGGTCGCGGGCCGCCCTCGCGCCCGCTGGACCGGCCGACGGCGTCCGAGCCGGCTGCGACGTGAGCGCAGCCTCGGCGGCGTCGAGCCACCGGTCGAGCCCGTCGAGGTCGCCCTCGGAGAGTCGCGCCCAGGCGAGGTGGGTCGCCAGCAGCGGCCGACGGCGTACGACGTCCTCCGGCAGCGCGCGCAGCCACGCGCGCATCGTCCGGTCCTCGCGTCGCTGTCGCATCCCGGGCACGGCGAGCTCGACCAGGTCGGCGGCCTGCTCGACGTCGTCGCCGGCCAGTGCGTGCCGGACGGCGTCGGGCAGGCGGTCGTGCTCGGCGTACCAGTAGGCGGCGCCGCGGTGCAGGCGTCCGACGCGCTCGGGTGCGTCGGCGGCGAGCCGCGCGCGCAGCGCCTCGGCGAAGAGGTGGTGGTAGCGCCACCACCGGCGTTGGTCGTCGAGCGGGACCACGAAGAGGTTCGCCCGCTCGAGCGCCTCCAGCTGCTGCTGCCCGCCGGGGCGACCGGTGACCGCGTCGCACAGCGGGCCGCTCAGGTCGTCGAGCACCGACGTGTCGAGCAGGAACGCCCGGACCTCCGTCGGCTGCGCCGCGAGCACCTCGTCGACGAGGTAGTCGAGGACGAACCGGTGGCTCCCGGCGAACGCCTCGACGAAGCCACCCGGGTCGGCGGCACCGGCGGCGAGAGCCGCGAGCTGCAACCCGGTCGCCCACCCCTCCGTCCGCTCCTCGAGCGCGGCGACGTGCTGCGGCTCCAGCCCGAGCCCCATCACGTCGTTGAGGAACGCCGTCGCCTCGGTGTCGGTGAACCGGAGGTCGGCGGCGCGGACCTCGAGGAGCTCACCGCGCGCCCGCAGCCGCGACAGCGGGAGCGGCGGATCGGCCCGCGTCGTCATCGCCAGGCTGACCTGGGGCGGCAGGTTGTCGAGCAGGAACGTGACCGCCTCGTGCACGTCGGCGCCGTCGACGACGTGGTAGTCGTCGAACGCGATGACGGTGGGACCGGGCAACGCGTCGAGGTCGTCGACGAGGCCGACCAGCACGTCCTCGGCCTGCACTGTCCGCTCGCTCTCGAGCAGCTCCACCGCGTCGGCGCCGACCTCGGGGGCGACCACCCGGACGGCCGCGACGAGGTGGGTGAGGAACCGGCGGAGGTCGGCGTCCCCGTCGTCGAGCGAGATCCAGGCGACCCGGACCTCGCCGGCCGTCAGCCACTGGGTCAGCAGCGTCGTTTTCCCGAACCCCGCGGGCGCCGCCACCAGCACCAGCCGGGGCACAGAGTCCCCGGCAGCCCGGAACCGGTCGCGCAGGCGGTCGGTGAGGCGGGACCGTACGACGAGCGCGCGGCGCGACCGCGGGACGCGCAGCTTCGTGCCCGGCACCCCCATGGCGCCAGCGTAGGTGCTGCGGACCTGGGTGCATCCACCCATGCGGCACCGGCGGGAGATGGGCATCGCGCCCGACGCGGACGACGTACGACGAGCGCGACGGTGAGGGCATGGACACCACCGACACCCGACCCACGACAGACATCGACATCGACACCGTGGTCATCGGCGCGGGGCAGGCCGGCCTCGCGACCGGCTACCACCTCCAGCGTCGAGGGATTCCCTTCGTCATCCTCGACGCCGCCACCCGCGTCGGCGACAACTGGCGCCGGCAGTGGGACAGCCTCCGGCTCTACTCCCCCGCCCACGTCGACGGCCTGCCCGGGCTGCCGTTCCCCGCCCCGCGCTGGACCTTCCCGGGCAAGGACGCGGTGGGCGACTACCTCGAGACCTACACGCGCACCTTCGCGCTCCCGGTGCGCCTCGAGACGCGGGTGCAGGCGCTCGACGCCGACGGTGAGGGGTACGTCGTGACCACCGACCGCGGCCGGTTCACCTGCCGCAACGTCGTCGTGTGCACCGGCACGTTCGGCCGCACGGGCTCGGTGCCCGAGATCGCCGCCGGGCTCGACCCGGCGATCCTCCAGCTGCACTCGAGCGAGTACCGCCGGCCCAGCCAGATCAACGACGGACCCGTGCTGGTCGTCGGCGCGAGCCACTCCGGCACCGACATCGCCTACGAGCTGGCCGAGCTGCACCCCACGATCCTGGCCGGTCGCGACTGCGGCGAGATCCCGCCGCGGCTCGGGTCGCCGGTGTTCCGCGTCGTGTTCCCCGTCCTGCTGTTCGCGTGGAGGCACGTGCTCACCCGCCGCACGCCGATGGGCCGCAGGGAGATGGACCACGTCCGCCACCACGGGGGCCCCATGCTCCGGGTCAAGCGGCGCGACCTGCTCGCGCGCGGCGTCGAGCGGACAACGAGCCGGGTCGAGGAGGTCCGGGACGGACGGCCCGTCGTCGACGGCACGCCCCGGGAGGTCTCGACGGTCGTGTGGGCGACCGGGTTCCGGCAGGTCTTCGACTGGATCCGCCTGCCGATCCTGGGTGACGACGGCTGGCCCCGGGAGATGCGCGGCGTGGTCGCCGACGCACCCGGGCTGTTCTTCTGCGGGCTGTCCTTCCAGTACGCCTTCAGCTCGATGATCCTGCCCGGCGTCGGTCGCGACGCGGCGTACGTCGCGGACCGGGTCGCGGAGCGTTCCCGCAGGCTGGGGAAGGCGACGCCGAGCCTGCCCACCGCAGCCTGACCCGTCGTAGGCTCGAAACCGTGAGTCAGGCCGCTGACCACTTCGCACGCGGCGACTGGCAGGCCGCGTACGACGCGTGGTCCCGCACCGGGCTGGACGACCTCAGCGCCGCCGAGCTCGACTCCTTCGGCGCGGCCGTCGAGCTGGTCGGGCCGCACGACGAGGTGGTCCGGATCCTGCAGCGCGCCTTCCGCGCCCACCTGCAGGCGGGCGACCTGCATGCCGCCGCGGGGTGCGCGTTCCGGCTCGCGATGGGCCTGGCCGAGCACGGCGAGCATGCCCTGGCCGGCGGGTGGGCCGCGCGGGCGGCCGAGCTGGTCGACGAGATCGGGGAGGACTGCACCGAGCGGGGCTGGCTGGCGTTCCTGCTCATGTTCCGCTCCCTCGGGGCGGGCGACCTCGCGGAGGCCGGGCGCTTGGCCCGCGAGGCGTACGACGTCGGCCGCCGCTTCCGAGACGCGGACCTCACGGCCATGAGCACGTGCGCGCGGGGGCGGGTGTCGATCATGACCGGCCGCTTCGCCGAGGGGCTGGCAGACCTCGACGACGCCATGGTCAGGGTCGTCGCCGGTGAGCTGTCGCCGGTGATGGCGGGCCACGTCTACTGCACCGCGATCGAGGGCGCCCAGGAGGTCAGCGACTTCGGCCGCGTCGACGAGTGGACCGCGGCCCTCGAGAGGTGGTGCGACGCCCAGCCGGGGCTGCTGGCCTTCACCGGGCAGTGCGCCGTGCACCGCGGCCAGCTGATGCGGCTGCACGGCGCGTGGGACGACGCGCTGCGCGAGTGGTCGCTGGCTGCGGAGCGGTACGTCGCCCTCGACACCCCCGCGGCCATCGGCCTCACCGCCCTCGAGACCGGCGACGTGCTGCGGCTGCGGGGTGAGCTCGACGCCGCCGACGAGTCCTACCAGCGCGCCGCCGACCTCGGCGTCGACCCGCAGCCCGGGCTGGCCCAGCTGTGGCAGGCCCGGGGCCGGTCGGAGGCGGCGGTCGCGGCGGTCGACCGGCTGCTGGCCGCGCCGGCCGGGCCGGTGGAGCGGTGCCGGACCCTGCCGGGGTGCATCGACGTGCTACTGGCGGTCGGCGCGGTCGAGCGGGCGCGGCCGCTGGCCCTCGAGCTCGAGTCGCTGGCGGCGGCGGTCGGGGCGACCGTGCTGTCCGCGGCCGCCGCCCGGGCCCACGGCGCCGTCGAGCTGGCCGCCGGCGACCCCGCGGGCGCGCTGCCCTACCTCCGCAAGGCCCACCAGCTGTGGCGGCAGTCGTCCTCGCCGTACGACGCAGCCGTCACGCGGCTGCTCATCGGCCGCTGCCTCCTCGCCCTCGGCGACACGTCGTCCGCCGAGCGCGAGCTGACCGCCGCCCGCACGGTGTTCCGGCAGGTCGGCGCGGCGCCGATGGCCGACCTCGCCTCCTCCCTCCTGGCCCCGGCCGCCCTCCCCGGCGGCCTGACCGCCCGCGAGGTCGAGGTGCTCCGCCTCGTCGCGTCGGGCCGCAGCAACCCGCAGATCGCGGCCGAGCTCGTGCTGAGCGACAAGACCGTCGCCCGGCACCTGTCGAACATCTTCGTCAAGCTCGACGTCGCCTCGCGCACCGCCGCAGCGGCGTACGCCTTCGAGCACGGGCTGGTGTGAGCATGGACACGACGCTGCCGGTGCTCGCGGGGACGGTCTCCACGATCGTCTTCGTCGGCAGCGTCCTGCCGATGCTGCACAAGGCGTGCCGCACTCGGGAGCTCTCGTCGTACAGCCTGGGCAACATCGTGCTCGCCAACATCGGCAACGCGGTGCACTCCGTGTACGTCTTCGCGCTGCCGCCCGGTCCGATCTGGGTGTTGCACGCGTTCTACGTCATCAGCTCCGCACTGATGCTGCACTGGTGCCTGCGCGCGCGGGCCGTCACCCGCGCAGGCGCCGACAGGCCGGCTGCCGTCGGAGTGGCGCGATGACCGTGCGGGGACGCGTCAGCGAGCTGGTCGACTCGGTCCCGCTGCCGGGCGAGACCGTCGGCGGGGTCGTGGCGGGCGTCCTGGCGCAGCGGCTGCGGCCGTGGACGCTGTCGCCCACCGTCCGGCCGGTCGGCCTCGCCTGCGTCGTCGCGGGAATCGGCCTGGTGGCGACGGCGTGGCGCGAGCGGGGCCCGGGCGACCTGGAGCACCCGGTCGTCCTCGTCACCACGGGCGTGCACGCGCGGACCCGCAACCCGATCTACGTCGGCTTCGCCCTCGCCCACCTCGGCCTGGCTGCGGTGGCCCGAAACGGCTGGATGCTGGCCACGTGCCCCATCAGCGCAGTGCTCGTGCACCGCTGGGTGCCGCGCGAGGAGGCTCTGCTCCACGAGCTGTTCGGCGCCGAGTACGACGCCTACCGGGCCCGGGTGCCGCGCTACCTGTGAGGCGGTCCAGACCGATCCGGCTCCCCCTGTCAGGGACGGCCCCGTCGGCGTAGGTTCGAGGACTGCCCTCCCACCCCCCAAACCCGAGAGGTGGGTGACCACACCGAGGAGGGGCAGCGTGTTCATCCAGATCATCCAAGGCAAGTGCACGCGCCAGCAGGAGCTCCACGAGCACCTGGACACCTGGCGCAACGAGCTCGGCCCGGACGCACAGGGCTGGCTCGGAGGGACCTACGGGTTCACCGACGACGACATGTTCATGGGCGTCGTCCGATTCGAGTCGCGCGACGCCGCCATGGCCAACTCCGGCCGGCCCGAGCAGGACGCCTGGGCCGCCCGCATGATAGAGCTCTTCGACGGACCCGTCGAGTTCCACGACTGCGACGACGTCACGCTCCTGATGGACGGCGGGTCCGACGAGGCCGGCTTCGTCCAGGTCATCCGGGGCAAGGTCGACGACGTCGACCGGCTCAGGACGATGATGACCACCGACACCGACTCGCTTCACCAGATGCGGCCCGAGATCATCGGCGGCACCCTGGCCATCGAGCCGGACGGCACCTTCACCGAGACCGTCGCCTTCACCAGCGAGGACGCAGCACGGCAGGGCGAGAGCCTCGAACCACCGGCTGAGGTGCGCGAGGACCTCGAGTACGCCATGGCGGGCGCGCAGTTCTACGACCTGCACCGTCCCTGGTTCGCCTCCCGCTGAGACGACCAGAGGGTGGCACCGGGGCGCTCGGGAGCCCCGGCACGCCCTGCCCCGACCGGGCCGAAGGACCCTGCCGGGCTCCCGTCCCCACGCCTAGCGTGGAGGTGAAGGGAGCACCACCATGGGCAACAACACGGCCGCCAACCAGGCGGGCAACGCGATCTACGGACTCGGCATCTTCGGCGCGTGGGTCTACTTCTGGATCCAGGCCGACGGCTTCTGGGAGCACGTCCTCGCCGTCCTCGAAGGATTCGTCTGGCCGGCGTTCGCCGTTTACTACGGCCTCGACGCGCTGGGCGCGTGACACGACGGCTGGAGTCAGGTTGGCACGAGAGGCAGCGACGGGTCGACGGCCCGCAGGTCGTCCGGGTCTGACGTGACGACGAGGTGACCGAGGCTGCGCGCATGCCAGACGACATGCACATCGACGACGTCGTGACGACCCGTCGCCCCGCAGAGGCGTCCCACCGCGCGAGCAGCGTGCACGTCGTACGCCGGCGTCGTCACGCCGCGAGCCGAGAGGAACGCACCGAGCCGCGCCTGCCGCGGTCCCCCGCGCCACACCTGGGCAACGACCTCGGGAACCACGTGCACCTCCAGCCCACGGTCTGACGCTTCTCGCAACAGTGCACGGACGTCGGGGTCGCCACGTTCGATCGCGATCAGCGCCCCCGCGTCGAGGCTGATTCCGGTCACCGGCTGTTGTGGGCATCGAGGACGCGAGCCGCCTTGGCCGCGGCGGCAGCACCGGGGGAACCCAGCTCGGCGTCCATCTCGTCCAGCACCTCGGTCAGCGTGCGGCGCCTCGACTTCTCGGCGAGCGCTTCGGCCACGTAGGCGGACACCGATGTGGCGCGACCCTCCACAACCGCGGCGCGTGCTTCCTCGACCAGGTGGTCGGGCAGGCTCACAGCGATCTTGGTGGTCATACCACGATCATACCGCGCGATGGTCCTCATGCCGCGCTGGTCAACTGGTCGCCGATCTGCCTGCAGAACACGTCAGCAGGCGACACGAGGGCGTCTGCCAGACGAGAGATGGCAGGCGCGTCCGACGTCAGGAGGAGCGGTTCGATCGCCGCATGGGTCTCTGGCTCCATCAGCGCGGCCGAGACGAGCGGGGCAAGAGGTCGTACGGCATCGACATCCGACCAGACGTGGTCGGCGTCATCGCCACTGAGCGACAAATCGCCGCTCAAGGCAGCGAGCACCACCGCTACGTCGTAGGCCACTCCGTTGCCTCCGGCGCCCACGCTGTCGGAGCGCAGGTCCGGGTCGACCGGCTGCAGGAGGTGCCGCCGCATGCGTGAGGAGAGGTCGAAGAGGAGGTCGAAGTCGTTCGCCTTCGCGATCAGCTCCGTCAGCACTCGCCCCGCTTCACCCCGACACCCCCGAGACAGGGCGTCCAACCAGTCAGCAGGACGGGCAGCGACGTCGTGGGCGACGTTGAGCGGCACGCACAGTGGAGCACTCTCGAACAGTGATCCCTCACCTGCGTGCACGACGCGGCCGACCACGGCCTCGCCGAGCGCCATCATCGATGCGCCTCCGAGGTTGAGGGTCTCGACGGTCGTCCCGACACCGAGGTCGCGCCACACGATGCGGTCGGCCCGCTCGGACACCAGCTCGTATGCGCCCAAGGGTGCTCCGACCCAGGAGTGGACCTCGCTTGCAAGGTCGAGCAGGTGCGGCGCAGCGACGCGGCGCAGGAAGTGATCAAGACCTCCGCGCTCGTGCAGGATGAGCTGGCGGAAGACCCAGTCGTGATCGATGACCTTGGCCAGGGCGTCGCTCGGGTCCATGCCCCAGAGCGTGCTGCGGCCGCCGCGAACGTCGATGGCGACGTCCGCAGCGTCCGTGTCACGGCCCGGCCTCGGCTGTGCCGCTTGGGCGACCACCCAGCGTCCCCACGCCCAGCCCGGTGCAGCGTCGCCGAGGGCCACCAGCTGGCGGAGTCTGCGCACGCGCTGGGGCCGCCACCACGGCCTGCCGTCCGGCCCGTGGAGCATGCCCTCCACGAGGGCGAGCGCCTTCACGGGATCGCCCGCGGCTTCGGCTGCGTCGACGGCGAGCATCCGTTGGAGCCATGGCATCTGGGCGCGGATGTCGAAGTCGGGCGGGGACGCCGGGGGCCGCACCTGCGACACGTGCGACGTGCGGTTGCGTCCTTTTCGACGGTGGCGTGATCGAGGCATGTCCACCACTGAACGGCGTCACCTAGGCGTGGCGCCAGACGCTCCTCCGCATCTGTGGAGAACCACTGCTGGGAGAGCGCGACGACCGACCCCTCCTCCCCTACCGTGAGGCCATGTCCGCCGGAAACGTGATACCTCTTCGACCTGGGGACGGGCCGGTCCCGTCTGGGGGCACACGTCTCGCACCCCGGCGCGACCACCCTGCCACGTACGTCGTCCGTGTGACGCTCGCCGACAGCGAGCCGCCGATCTGGCGACGGCTCGAGCTCGACAGCCGGCTCGACCTACGCAGCGTGCATCGGGTCCTGCAGGCCGTCATGGGCTGGTCGGACTCGCACCTGCACGAGTTCACGACGTCCCGCTCGCGCGTCCGGTTGCTCGCGGACAGCGAGGTCGAGGAGGGGATGGACGGCACGCCCGAGCGCGACGTACGCCTGGACGAGGTGCTGGCGGACGTCGGCGACGCGGTCGGCTACCTCTACGACTTCGGCGACGCATGGGACCACGACCTCCGGTTGGAGGCCGTCCGCGACGTCGAGCCCGCCCAGGCCGTGCGCGTGGTCGACGGGGCAGCTGCATGCCCGCTGGAGGATGCCGGCGGCACCGGAGCCTGGAACGTGTTCGTGCGATGGCTGGTCGACGGCGACTCCGACGACCTCGACGACGAGCACCTCCGCCACCTGGCGGAGCGGGCGCCCTTCGACTTCGATCCTGCGCGCTTCGACGTGGCGGAAGCCCAGGCGTCGGCGTCCGCTGCCGCGCTGACCACCGAGCAGCTGTCCGATCGGCTGCCTCCCCACCCGGACCTAGCCGCTCTTGTGGCAGCGCTCCCGGAGGAGGGTGTCCGGCTGCTGGCGGGGTTGTCCCCGGAAGCACCAGTGCCCACGGTCGATCGAGCTGCCGCACTGCGCCCGTTGCTCACCCTGCTCGACCTCGCACGTGACGGCATCGACCTCACGCCGACCGGCCTGATGAAGCAGGCCTCCGTGCGTGTGCTTCTCGAAAGGCTCGGCTGGGGCGGAGACTGGGTCTTCGGCCGGACTCTGCGCGAGGACAACCTGCCTCCGGTCCGCTGGGTGCGCCGCGGAGCCCAGACACTCGGGCTCGTACGTCGCCACGCCGGCCGCCTCGTGCTCACCCCCGCCGGACGCGAGGTTGTCGGCGACGCTGATGGCTTGTGGCAGCACCTCGTCGCCAACCTTCCGCAGGGAGACAGCCCCGAGGAGCGGATGGCTGGCGCCATCTGGCTGCTCACCCAGCGTTCCGGGCGCTCGACTTACGGGGTGTACGACCGTCACGCCGGCGTCCTGTTCGACATGGTCGCCTGGAAGACGGGTGACCGGCCGCCCACTGAGCACCAGGTGCATGCCTGGCACCTGCCCACCCTCTGGCTCCTGCTCGTGGTGCAGCAGGACCACAGCACCCTTGGCGCACTCCCGGCGCAGGTCGCTGCGGCCTCTAAAGCGCTGTGGGGTACGAGATCCGATGGCTCTTGATCGGCCTATCTGCGTCGACGGAAGCGGACGTCCCCGCTGGGCATGCGTTCGACGAGGTAGCTCGTGTCGTGGACGCGATGGTGGTGGTGACTGCAGAGCAGGACGCCGTCGTCGATGTCGGTGCGCCCGCCGTGCTGCCACGGATGGAGGTGGTGGGCCTCGCACCAGGTCGCCGGGACGTCGCAGCCCTCGGCGCGACACGTGCCGTCGCGCACGGCCATGGCCAGGCGCTGGGCAGGGGTGAACAGCCGGCGCGACCGACCGAGGTCGAGGGGGACGCTGCGCCCGTCCAGGACCGCCGGGACGATGTGCGCGGTGCACGCGAGACGGCGGGCCTGCGCGGCGGAGATGCGGTCGCCGGTGAGGTCGTCGCCAGGGATCAGTCCTGACCCGACCAGGTCGGCCGCGGCCAGCTCGGCTTGCAGGGCGGCCAACGGGATCGTGACGACCACCGTGGTGGCGCTGCCGCCGTGGATGGGCAGGTGGCCGGCGTCGACGTTCTCGAGGAAGGCGACGAACGCCTCGCCCATCCTGCGCGGGTAGGCGAGCCGCGCCACCGGATCGTGCGCCGTCGCGTCGTCCGCGACGGGCCGATCCGCGGGATCGCCGTCAGCGGTCGTACGACGCGGGTTGGCGTGCGCCTCCAGGTAGGTCGCGAACCGGGTCGCGGCCGCATCGGGGACGACCGAGGAGATACGAGTCGTGCCATCGCCCAGCCGGCGCATGGTCAGGCGGGTGACCTCACGCGCGCGCGACTCGAGCTCGGCCAGTCGCGCACCCTCGGCAGCCTCGGCGATCTCGGGCGCGACGACATCGAGGATGCGTCGACCGATCCGCCCGAGCTCCTTCGGACCGAACTCCCGGGCACGCTCGACGAGGTGCTCCTCGGCCTCGGCGACTGTCTGGGGGTCCAGCGTCGCAGGCAGAGCGTTGAGAGCGCGGTCGATCACCTGCGCCTGGGCCAGGGTGGCGCCGCCCTCGCGCATGGCTGCCATCAGTCGCGGACGGTCCCGGTCGAGTGCCTCGGCGAGCCGCAGCTCCGCACGGGCATCGGCGTACCTCGTGCGCGTGTGGTGCGCCAGCCAGCCGGCGGCGTCCTTCGCCGCGGTCTCGGCGGCGAGGTCGCCGGCATCGGCGAGGATCCGCAGCCGCAGCTCGGCCAGCTGACCCTCGGCAGCGACCAGGTCCTGCAGTGCTGTCGCCTTCTCCCCGACCGACATGAAGGTCGGGTTGGCGTCGGCGACCGCCTTCAGCGACGACCGGACGTCGGAGGCAGCAGCAAGGATCGGATGGGTCACGATCGGCCTCCTCACGACGACGGGTCCGCTACGCACGCGCGCAGCTGATCAACGGTCGTCGCTCCTGGAGGCCCCCAGCTGGGGAGGCAATTACATGACCCTCGCAACTCGTCCCACGAGCCAAGGTTTGGCGCACTGGTGACTTGTCCTGGTGGCCCTGATCTGGTGGAACGTGATTCCACCCTACGCCCAAAAGTCACTATTCGCAAGCATGTTCTACATGCCTGACGCACTCCCCGGCGACGGCTGGCCGAGGTGCTTGCGCGCACAATGTCCGTGCAACCACTGACCGCACCGGGGGAACAACGCCATGACCACGTCCAGGACCACCAGGCTGCTGACAACACCCCTAGCCCTTGCGCTCGCCATCGGCCTGGGCACCAACGTGCCGGCACACGCCTCGCGCACGACGAAGACGGATCCGAGGAACGACGTCTTCCTGGGAGGCGTGGGCGGCGGCATCGACCTGGCCGCCGTGCAGCTCGCGACGGTGAACCGGAAGAAACGCATCCGGGTCACCTTCCGGCTCCACTCGTACGTGCTGAAAGGCAGCCTGGAGCAGCCCGGCGGCATGTGGGTGGACTTCATCAAGGACAGGCGGACCCGGCGCGTGGTCAAGATCGTCACGGAGGACGGCATCCTGCGCAGCGAGGTCTGCAGCGACACAAGGGGGAGGAAGCCCGTCGAGCCCTACGACTGCAGCAGCCTGCCGGTCACCAAGGTCGACGCCACGACCTATCGCACCGTGGTCAGGCGTGAGCAGGTCAAGGAGGGCGCCGCGGTGCTCACGTGGACGGCTGCGTCCATCGACCTCAGCGGCGGCTATCCCGTGAACGACCAGCTGACGGCGAGCAAGGGCGAGCCGTTCCGCTGGCGGCTCTGATCGAGGACAGGCGGCGCGAGCACCGAATCCGTCGGGCAGAGACCTGACGTGGATTCGCGGGTCGTGGCGGGAGGATGACGCCATGACCGTTCGTGACCGGGACGACCTGCGCGTCGTCATGCTCGCCGGGGACGGTGAGCCGTTCAGGGAGGCCGCCCTGGACCCGGCGTTCCGGTTCGACACGCAGTTCCCCGACCGCGAGCCGCAGTGCCTCGTGGCCGGGGACGGCTCGTTCGAGGTGCGCGACGCAGCCGGCACGGTGATCGTCCGGCACGACTTCGCGGACCGTGAGATCTGCGAGCACGAGGAGCTGGAGATCACCGACGGCCTCGAGCTGGAGTGGGTCGACTGACCACCCCGTGCACGCGAACGACCCGCGGCCCCCACCAACCAGGGGGCCGCGGGTCGTGGCTCAGCCGAGCACGCCGCCGATCATCAGCACGCCGTCCGGGTCGTACGTCCGCCGCGCCCGCCGCAGCCGGGCGAGGGTGACCTCGTCGTAGGCGTCGACGTACTCCTCCGGGGTGAAGGTGAAGTTCGGCAGCCGGTGGTCGCCGATCCACGGCGCCATCGCCTCGAGGATTGCGGCCGAGTGGTCCTCGACGCCCGGGATCTCCGAGATGCCGACGACCAGCAGCGAGTACGCCGCCCCGCGCGAGGCGAACGCCGCCGGGTGGTCACCCGGCCGGGCGTAGGCGCCGCCGAGCTGGCGTACCTCCACCAGGATCTGCGGCGACGGGACTCCCGGTCCGGTGAGGGCCAGCAACGCGTCCGCGGTCTCCGCCGAGAAGTCGGTGAGCACGTGCCCCGCCTCGTAGGCCGGGGTCGGGTCGAGCGGGTCGGTGTGGACCGAGTCGATCGCCGTGTAGGGCTTGTCGGCGACGTCGTCGAGGATCACCGGGGCGGCCGCCCGCATCGCGGCGAACCGGCGCTCCCCCTCCTCGGTCGAGCCCGTCCACACGTAGCGGACCGACAGCGTGAGCTTGCCGGCGAGCAGCGGAGGGACGCCCTCCATCTCGGGCAGCTGGAAGAGCGCGAACGACGTCGTGCCCTCCTCGGGCAGCTCGTCCGACCACCGGCGCCAGGCGTCGATGACCGCGGGCGCGTCCGACCCGTCGAACCACAGCGAGCCGCCGTAGAACCGCGGCTGCTCGACCAGGTCGAACTCGATCGCCGTGACGATGCCCAGCATCCCCTTGCCGCCGCGCAGGGCGAAGAAGAGTTCGGGGTGCTCGGTCGGCGTCGCCCTCCGCAGCACGCCGTCCCCGGTCACCACCTCGATGGCGCGGACCTTGTCGATGGCGAGCCCGTAGGTGCGGGCCATCGGGCCCAGGCCGCCGCCGGTGGTGTAGCCGACGATGCCGACGTCGGTGATCGATCCCGAGAGGGGTGCCAGCCCGTAGGGGGCGGCGGCCTCCACGACCGCGAGCCACTTCACGCCGGCGCCGACGCGCGCCCAGCCCTCCTCGGGGTGGATGGTCACCTCGTCGAGCTCCTTGGTGGTGACCAGCAGCTCGGTGGTCAGGGCGGCCATCGGGCCGTGACCGGTGGCCTGCGGCGTCACCCGCAGGCCGTGGCGGGCCGCGAACTGCACGGCCTCGACGACGTCCTGGGCGTCGAAGGCGGCCAGGACGGCGGCCGGTCGGACCGGGACCGCGAGGTTCCACGGCGAGACGAGGGTGTCGTACTTCTTCTCCCCCGGCACCGCGACGGTGCCGATGGTGAGTGCGTCCAGCTCCGCGAACGGTACGGCTGCGGGGCTGGTCTGTGCGATGGTCATGCTGTCCTCCGTTGAGTCGTCGTTGACGCCTCCGAAGGTGCACCCACGCGGTTGAGCCGGACTTGCGTCCGACTTGAGCCGCACCGCGGAATCAGTGGTCTGGACCGCGCTGGGGTTGCACGAACAGTCCCTCAGGGTCTGCGGAACGACGGATCCGTTGGAGCCGCTCGTACGCCGTCGGCGACCACCCGCGGCGGGCAGCGGCCTCGTAGGCCATCGAGAGGTAGGCCGAGCTCGAGGTCCACGGCGAGAGCGAGTCGAGGATGCGGGTGGCGTCCGCACGCACGGCGTTCCACCCGGTGCCGACGTCGAGCCCGACGCCGAGCACCAGGAACGAGCCGTCGAGGTGGTCCATCGCACCCTCGCGGGGCGAGGGCCGGGCCAGGGCCCCGCCGAGCTGGCGGAGCTCGACGAAGAGCAGGTTGCTGCCCGACCCCGGCCCCGCTGTGTCGACCAGCGCGTCGACCGCGTCCGCGGGCAGGCCGTGGACGAGGACGCTGTTGGCGTAGACCGCAGTCGGCTCCTGCGGGTCGAGCTGCAGGTGGGCGATGTCGGCCGCGGGCATCTCGGCGAAGGTGTCGATCTCGGGCCTCAGCGCGCGCAGCGGGGCGATCGCTCGGGCACCGGCCTCGGGGTCGCCGAGCGCGACGGCGTCGATCATCACCAGCTTCCGCCCGCCCAGCTGGTGCGGCAGCCACTCGACGTCGGGCACCTGGAAGATCCGCGCGACGCTCGTCACCGACTCGGGCGCGTCCTCGGTCCACCTGCCCCACGCGGTCAGCACGCGACGGGCTTCCTGCCAGTCCCACGCGAGCATGCCGGCGTACGCCGTCCGCACCGGCAGCAGGTCGAACTCGAGCGAGGTGACCACCCCGAAGCCACCGCTGCCGCCGCGGGCCGCCCACAGCAGGTCGGCGTCCTGGTCGTCGGTCGCGCGCACGAAGGTGCCGTCCGCGAGCACCAGCTCGACGGCCGTGATCGCGCTGCACTGCAGGCCGTGCTGGCGGGCGTACCAGCTGACCCCGCCGCCGAGCGACGACCCGATGACGCCCACGCCGGGGCTGGACATGTGCATCCCGGCGAGGCCGACCTTGCCGGCCCGGGCGACGACGTCACCCCACAGGACACCGGCGTCGACGCGCGCCGTACGGGTGGCGGCGTCGACGCGAAGCCCGGTCATCGCCGCGGTGCGCAGCAGCACGGCGTCGCCGAGGCGCCCGGCGAGCGGCGGGGCGCCGTGGCCGGTGCCCTGCGGTGCGACCTTGAGCCCGGACGCCGCGGCGGCCTTGATGACCCGGGCGACCTCGTGCGGGTCGGCCGGGTAGGCGACGGCGGCCGGGTGCTCGTCGACCTGGAGGTTCCACGGCATCCGCGCCTCGTCGTAGAGGGGGTCGCCGGGCAGGTGGACAGCACCGCCCGCCAGTCCTCGCAGACCCTCGGCCTCTCGCACCGTCACCACCTCACGATCTGGGCGCTTCAGCATGGTCGGCGGGACTTGAGGATGACTTGAACCGGCGGTTCAACCGCTCGACGAGCAAGGCACGCTCACCCGTCGGTACGTCGGCGTGGATGGCGTCGCGGACCAAAGGGTTCACGAAGTCGAGCGGGTGCCCGTCGCGGAGGATCTCGCTCCGGGCGAGCAGGTCGAGCGCGGCCGCCACGTCCTCCTCCGGGCGCTGGGTGAGGTCGGCGACGCTCCGCAGGTCGGCGATCGGCCCGAGCATCGCGACCGCGCGGGCGACCGTCGTGACCGCCGGCGGCATCCGGCGCAGGCGGAGGGTCACCAGCGAGGCGACCGCGCGCGACCCCACCGCCCGGACGGTGTCGACGTGCGCCACGTCGGGTGGCACCCCTTCGTCGGCCAGGGCGCGCAACAGCTGCCGCAGCAGGAGCGGGTTGCCCGCGGTCATCCGGTGACAGGCCGCCACGAACGGCTCGGCGCCGCGGCCGAGCCGGTCGGTCACCAGGGTCGCCGTGCCCTGCTCGGACAGCGGCGCGAGTCGCAGCACCGCCACCGACTCGTTGGCGGCGAGCTCGGAGAGCAGGTCGTCGGCCTGGTGCGGCTCGCCGGAACGCATCGCGAGCACGAGCAGCAGGGGCAGGCCCTCCAGGCGGCGGACGAGATAGGCGAGGAGCTGCAGCGACGCCTCGTCGCACCACTGGGCGTCGTCGACGCACATGACGTACGGCGCGTCCTGGGCGAGGTCGGTGGCGATCTCGCACAGGCCGCGGAGCACGGCGAAGCGCTCGCCGTCCTCGAGTACGTCGTCCACGCCGCCCCCGAACAGCTGCCTGACCACGCCCCACTCGAAGGTCTGCTCCGACGAGCTGCTCCGCGCCGACCGGACGAAGACACCCGCACCGACGGCCAGGCGGCGCAGCTCGTCGAGCAGGCGGGTCTTGCCGATACCCGGAGGGCCCTCGATGAGCACGCAGCCGGACGTCCCCTCGGCGAGCTCGTCGAGCCTGGTCTGCAGGAGGGCGATCTCGCGGTCGCGGTCGACGAGGCCGTCGGGCGTGCGCGGCCGCGGGACGAGCTCGGTCGCGTTCCTGGGCGTCGGCGCCTCGAGGTCCGGCGACTGGGCGAGCACCTCAGCCTCGAGCGAGCGCAGGGCGGGGCCGGGGTCGACACCGAGCTCGTCGGCAAGCACGGTCCGCGCCCTTCTGAGTGCTTCCAGCGCGGCCGCCTGCCGGTGCGCGCGGTAGAGCGCGAGGGTGAGCAGGCGCCAGCGCTCCTCGCGCAGCGGGTCCTCCTTGACCAACGCCTCGAGGTCCCCGATCACCAGCTGCGCCTCCCCCAGCTCCAGCCGCGTGGCGAGCAGCCGTTCGCGCGCGACGGCTCGCAGCTCGGTGAGGCGCGCGATCTCGGCCTCGGCCCACGCCTCGCCTGCGTAGTCGGCGTACGCCGGTCCTCGCCACAACCGCAGCGCCGGCTCGAGCGTGCACACCGCGTCCCCCGGCGCCATCCCTGCTGCCCTGTCGACGGCCGCCTCGAACTCCCAAGCGTCTACGGCGTCCGGTGCTACGCGTAGCACGTAGCCCGGTCCGGCCCGCGCGATGATGCTCCCCCGCTGGCGGGCGCCGGCGTCGGGCTCGAGCGCGCGACGGAGGTGGCTGACGTACGCC
Source organism: Nocardioides sp. zg-1230 (assembly GCF_013155335.1). Lineage (GTDB taxonomy): Bacteria > Actinomycetota > Actinomycetes > Propionibacteriales > Nocardioidaceae > Nocardioides. The sequence goes on from NZ_JABJQZ010000001.1 coordinate 195,052, forward strand.
TGCAACGCTCCGGTGGCGTTGGCGGGCGGGTGCTCACCCCAGACGCACTCGACGAGGTGGTCCGCCGTCACGACCTGGTCGCGCTGGATGACCAGCGCCGCCAGCACGGCGCGCTGGCGGCGCCCGCCGAGGTCCACGACCGCGCCGTCCCGCGTGGCCGTGAGCTCGCCGAGCACGTGCAGGTTGAGCTCCGGCTGTCCGTCCACCCCATTCCTCGCGTTGGCCTTCGTCGAGAGTAGGGCCCCCCGGGGCTGCGCGCTGCCCCGATTTCGGGCACGCTCGCCCCGGCCCGCACTGGTCGAGGGCCGTCCCCCCGCTGGTCGAGGAGGGACGGAGTCCCGTAACGAGACCCCCTCAAGTCACTCCCAAGTCGCCGTCAAGCCGCTCCGGGCACGGTCGTCCCCTCGACCGATCACCACAGGAGCACACCGATGAACCGCACCACCCGACTCACCGCCCTGGCCGTCGCCGCGCTCGCCGGGCCGGCCATCGCCGTCCCCGCCGTCGCCGCCCCCAAACCCCTCGTGGACCTCCGCGGCGCCGACGTCGGCACCTACGTCCTGGACGCGACCGGGGCCGCACAGCTCGCGGGCTCCGTCACCGGCGATCCGTTCGACGGGACGTACGTCGCCACGCTGGCCGCGGACGACGGCTCGCTTCCGGCTCCCGGCACCTGCGAGCCCGCAACCGGCGCCCTCGACGTGAACTCCTCGAAGCGGACGCTGCACCTCGACGCCGTCGGCGAGGTGTGCGGCGAGTTCGCGGACGCCACCTACGTCGTCACCCACCGCTTCGTCGGCCACTACGTCGTCGCCGACGCCACGAGCCGGAGGCTTCGCGGCAGCGACGGCTGGATCTCGCTGGTCCTCGCCACCGAGGGACGGGCCAACGTGGAGGCGTTCGACTCCTGAGTGCCGCTGGGGGCCGAAGGAACCTGCCGTCGAGCCGGTCCCCGACCTGGCGTTGTTCGATCGCCGTGGCGATCGCTTATTCGCTGAGCTGTGGGGGGAGAGGTTCAGGTGCGCGTGCCACGATGAGGTGATGGCTCGCCTTCGCGGCAGGAGGATCGTCGTGATGCTGGTGGTCGTGGCGCTCCTCGCCGGGCTGAGCCTGGCGGCCGTCTGGGGTCTGCAGCGACAGCTCGTCTACTACCCCGACGCGAGCGACGTACCACCGGCCGGCGAGGTGCTGCCGGGTGCCAGCGACGTCACGCTGGAGACGGCGGACGGGCTCGAGCTGGGCGCGTGGTACCTGCCTGCCGACGCCGGGCGCGACACCGGCCTGGCCGTCCTGCTGGCCCCGGGCAACGGTGGCAACAGGGCCGGCCGGGCCGGCCTCGCCCGCGAGCTCGGGGACCGCGGGCTCGCAGTGCTGCTTCTCGACTACCGCGGCTACGGCGGCAACCCGGGCAGTCCCAGCGAGGACGGGCTCGCCGCCGACGCGGACGCAGCGGTGCGCGCGCTGGACGACCTCGGTCATCCCTCCGACCGCACGGTCTTCTTCGGTGAGTCGTTGGGGACCGGCGTGGTCGCCGGCCTCCTGCAGCGGCACCGTCCGGCCGCGGTCGTGCTGAGGTCACCGTTCACCGAGCTCGCCGACGTCGGACGCCACCACTATCCGTGGCTGCCCGTCCGCACGCTACTCCGCGACCGGTTCCCCGTGCTCGGACCTGTCGCCGGGAGCGACGTACCGGTCACCGTGATCTATGGCGACCGCGACGACGTGGTGCCGACCGAGCTCAGCGTGCGGGTCGCCGACAACGCGCCCGCGCTCGCTGAACGAGTCGTGATCGAGGGCGCGGGCCACAACGACGCGGTCATGTTCGGTCCGCGGGTCGCCGACGCCGTCGAGCGGCTTGCTCGCAGCGTGGGCTGACGACGGTGCGAGCTCAGGCGAACCGGAACGCGAGCCGCTCGCCGCGCTGGTAGCGACGCCGGAAGATCCGCAGCAGCAGGCCATAGCCGGGCGGGGTGGACTCCAGCAGGCGCTCGCGGGCATCAGCGGGAATCTCGTCCATCACCCACGGGAGGGTGAACGGCATCAGCCGCAGCGGGTAGTGCTTCTCGACCGCCTTCTCGAAGGCCGCGTTCTCCTCCTGGCTCAGGGTCCGCTGCAGCATGGGCAGGGCGTGCTTCTCCTCGTGGGCCAGGTGTGCCAGGAGGAGCTCGTGGGCGGCACCGAGCCGGATCTCCAGTGCGTTGCGGTGGTCGATGCACGGGTGTCGGCTCATCGCGGCAAAGGCGTCGCGCACGTGGGCGAGGGCGGGGTCGATGTCGGCGTGCTCGTCCTCCATGTCGGCCAGCACCTGCAGGTCGGCCTCGTCGCCGGCGGCCTCCGCGTGCCGCTGCAGCAGCGGCCACAGCTCGGCGTCCTCGGCGGAGTGGTGGTGGTGCAGGACGTCGGCCATCGCGACCCAGCGCCGCTCCAGCGCGATCCACACGTCGTGCTCCGCCACCGGAGTGCTCTCGACGGCGGAGACGAAGCGCGCGAAGTCGCGGCGAAGGGCGTGGTGCATCACGTACATCCCCGTCTGGTCGTGCGGACCCTCGGCGGTGTGCGCCTGCCGGGGCAGCGTCAGCTGCGGGCGGTACGACGTCGTGCTGGTCTCGGTGTGCTTCATGGCCTCTCCTTGGCTGGTGGTGGAACGACGATCTCCGCCGACTCTTGAGCCGGACTCCAGCGCGACTTGGGCCGCTTGGCGCTACGTTGCTGCGCGTGTGGGTCCGGGTGCTCGGAACGAGCCAGGTGGCGCTGGGCGACGACCCGGCCGCCACCGTGGACGTCGGTGCTCGCAAGCCGCGCTCGGTCCTGGCCGCGCTGGCCCTCCGGCTCGGCAGCGACGTCCCGCCCGACGCGCTCGTGCGGCTGGTCTGGGGCGAGGGTGCTCCTCGCGGCGCCCACGGGACGCTCCACTCCTACCTCTCCGGCGTACGACGTGTCCTCGAGCCCGGCCTGGGCCCGCGCGAGAAGCCCCGCGTCCTGCTGACCGGCGACCACGGCTACCGGCTGGCGTTGGAACGCGAGCACGTCGACGCGCACCGGTTCGCCGACGAGGTCCGCACCCTCCACCGGCAGCTGGCACCGCTGGCCGACCAGCTCACCACCGGGCCGAGGGCTGACTGGCCCGACCGAGGGGAGATCTCGCAGCTGGTCGACCGGGTCGAGGAGCTGCTCGGCCTGTGGACGGGCGATGCCTACGCCGACCTCCCCGACGAGCCGGAGGTCGTCCTCGAGCGCACGTCGCTCGACCAGCTCCGCGTCGACGCCGAGGAGGCCCGCGTCCTCGGCCTGCTGGCCCTCGGCGACCATGCGGTGGTCGTGGCCGCCACCGAGGAGGCGACGGCGAGGTATCCGCTCCGCGAGCGCGTCTGGGCGCTGCACGCGCTCGCCCTGACCAGGTCCGGTCGGCAGGCCGACGCGCTGGCCGCGCTGCGCCACATCAGATCCGTCCTCGCCGACGAGCTCGGCCTCGATCCCGGCCAGGAGCTGCGCGACCTCGAACATGCGGTGCTCGTCCAGGATCCCGCCCTGCACCAGTGGTTGCGTGCTCCGGTTGCTGCGCCCGCTTCGGCGGCTGCAACCGCTTCGTCGACCGGTACGACGGCCGAGTGGCCGACGGTCGGCCGGCAGGCGGAGGAGGCCGCGCTGATGGCCGTGCTGGCTCGCGCCGAGGCGGGCACGCCGGCGACCGGCCTCCTCGTCGGCGAGCCCGGCATCGGCAAGTCCCGGCTGGTCTCCCGGACCATGGCCGCGGCGCGGGAGCGGGGCTTCCGGGTGGCGACGGGACGGTGCTCCCAGGACGACGGCGCCCCTAGCCTGTGGCCCTGGAGCCAGGCCCTGCACGAGCTCGCCGACGGCGAGCTCGGCAGCAACGTGGAGCAGGTGCTGGCCGGCGCACCGTCGAGCACGGGCGAGGGCGCCGAACGGGAGGCGTTCCGCGCCCGGGAGACCCTCGCGCACGAGGTCACCTCCCGGTCCTCGTCCCAGCCGGTCCTGCTCGTGCTCGACGACCTCCACTGGGCCGACACCGCGTCGCTCAAGGTGCTGCGGCACCTCGTCACGAGCGCCGCACCCGGGCACCGCCTGGCAATCGTCGTCACCCGGCGCCGGCTGCCCGAGCCGACAGGCGACCTGGCCCAGCTGGGCGAGGAGCTGGCGCGGCACCACGTGACCCGCCTCGACCTCGCCGGACTGACACTGGAGGAGGCCCAGAGCCTGGTGGACGCCGTGGCGGGCACCGTCGTGCCAGCCGACGTGGTCGCGGACTGGCACCGGCGTTCGGGCGGCAACCCCTACTTCCTGATCGAGCTCGCCCGGCTCGACGCCCGGGACAGCACCACCCTGCCCGCGACCGTCCGCGACGTCATCGTGCGCCGCCTGCAGGTGCTGCCCGAGCCGACGCGCGAGCTGCTCCTGCTCGCCGCCGTCCTGGGTCGGCGCTTCTCGCTCGACCTGCTGGCCGCAGTGGCCGGCGAGCCGGCGGAGGACGTCGACGACGCCCTGACCCCGGCGCGTGAGGCCGGGCTCGTCGTCGACCCCGGTGCGGGGACCGTGGCCTTCACGCACGCCCTGACCCGCGACGCCGTCGTGACGACCACGAGCCCGTCACGGCTCGCCCGGCTCCACGCCCAGGTGGCCCACACCCTCGCCGACGACGCCGTCGCCGGGATGGTCGGTCGCGAGGAGCGGGTCGCCGAGCTCGCCCGGCACTGGCTCGCCGCCGGGCCCACCCACGTCAGCCGCGCCTGGCGCGCTGCGGCCGACGCGGCCGCGCAGGCCCGGCGTACCTTCTCGTGGGTCGAGGCCGAGCAGCTCGTCGCGGCCGCGATCGACGCGCACCGCCGCGACCCCCTCGGCACGACCGCCGAGCGGATCGACCTGCTGCTCGACCGGGCACGCGACTGCCGGCCCAACGCGGAGTGGGACCAGGTGCTGCCGTGCGCAGCGGAGGCGATCACGCTGGCCAGGCGCGAGGAGGACCTCGACCGGCTCGCGGCGGCCGCAGCGGCCGCCACCGACGGCTCGGTCTGGATGCCCCAGCAGTGGAACGAGGTGCCGGAGGACACCATCGAGGACCTGCGCTGGGCGCTCGGCGAGCTGCCTCGCGGGGACTCCACGGAGCGCTGTCGGGTCATGCTCTCGCTGGCGGTGCTGCTCTACTACGACCCGTCGGCCGAGGCCGAGGTGAGGGCGCTCGCCGACGAGGGCGTCGCGATGGCCCGCCGGATCAGCGATCCCGCCCTGGTGGCCTGGTCGGCGCTGACCGCCTGGAAGGCGCTCTGGACCCCGGCCCACGCAGACCTCCGGCTCACGCTCGCCCACGAGGGCCTCCAGGCCACCCGGGAGGCAGCGGACCCGGACGCCGAGGTCGTCGCGTCGATCCTGCTGACCGGCAGCCTGCTCGAGCTGGGCGACCGGACTGCGTACCTCGACGCTGCCGCGGCCACCGCCCGTCTCGCGTCCCGCCGCCGCAACTCCTACGCACAGGTGGCGCTGGCGTGGATCGACCTCAGCCTCGCCTCGCTCCGGCGCGACGACGCCGCGGTGGAGCGGATCGCGGCCGAGCTGCACGCTCTGCGGCCGCGGCTCAACCCCGGCAACGAGGCACTCCACCTGATGGGCATCCACCTGATGTCGCACATGTGGGACGAGCGGATCGGCGAGCTGATCGAGCCGATCACACACGCCATCGCGATCGCGGACAACGACATGGCCGCGGACGTGCTGGTGCTCGCGACTGCTCGCGCGGGCGACCCTGAGCGGTTGCGCGCCCAGCTGGTCGCCCCGGTGACGCACCCGGTGGACAACTGGGGCAGCGTGACCACCTGGTGCAGCCTGGCGGAGGCCGCCGCGGTCGCGGGCGACGTACGCCTGGCCGAGCAGCTGGTCGCCCGCCTGGCCCCGCTCCACGGGCGGATGGCCATCAGCGGCATCTCGACCGTGATGGGTCCGGTCGACGGCTACCTGGCCCTGGCCCTGGCCACGACCGGCCGTCCGCGCGAGGCCGCCGACGCGGCCGGCCGCGCGACGATCCAGTGCGACGAGTGGGGCTTCACGGCGTACGCCGACTGGCTCGCCGCGCACCGCGTGCGACTCGACTTCTGAGGCGGCACCTGGGCCGCGACCCAAGCGGCGCCCAAGTGCGACTGAAGGTGCCGGCCGCAGGGTCATCGGGTCAGACCGACCCGCACCCGCAGGAGATCACCATGTCGTCGTACCTCTATCGTCTCGGCCGCTCGTCCGCCGCCCATCCGTGGCGGGTGGTCAGCGCCTGGGTCCTGCTCATCGCCACCGCCGCGGCACTCGCCTCGTCGTTCGGCGCCCCGATGAGGGATGACTGGGACGTGCCGGGCGCCCGCGCCCAGCAGGGCATCGACCTGATGCGCGAGCACGGGGTCGGTGGCTTCGCCAGCGCCCGCGTCGTCGTCCATGACCGCGACGGTGACGCACTTCCGTCGGCCGAGGTCGACGCGCTGACCGAGCGGCTGCGCGGCCTCCAGCACGTCGCCGAGGTCGGGCCGGCCCGGCTCAGCGGCGACGGCGACACCGCCGTCCTCACCGTGCAGTACGCCGAGCCCATCACGCACCCCGACCTGATGGGCAACATCGAGCCGTTGCAGGGCGCGATCGCCGAGACGATCGACGCCGGCCTGCAGGTGGAGCTGGGCGGCGACGTCCCCGACACCGCAGGCGAGCCCATCGGGGGCACGGGCGAGCTGGCCGGGGTCGGCATCGCCCTGCTGATCCTGGTGGTCGCCCTCGGCTCCGCCGTCGGCGCCGGGCTCCCGATCGGCGTGGCCGTCGCCGGGCTCGCCGTGGGCAGCTCGGGCATCGCCCTGCTCGCCGCCACCATGTCGGTCAGCACCTCCGCGCCGATGGTCGCGTCGATGGTGGGGCTGGGCGTGGGGATCGACTACGCGCTGCTCCTGGTCACCCGGCACGTGGAGAACCTCCGCCTCGGCCACGACGCGATCGAGGCCGCCGGTCGAGCGGTCGCGACGTCCGGCCGGTCGGTGGTGTTCGCCGCGGTGACCGTGCTGGTCTCGCTCATGGGCCTGCGCCTCGCCGGACTGTCGACGTACGACTCCTTCGGCCTGGCCACCGCCATCGCCGTCGTGTGCGTCGCCGCGGCCGCACTCACCCTCGTGCCGGCGCTGTGCCGGCTGGGTGGCCGCAGGCTGCTCCCCCGGGCCGTACGCCGCAACCGTCCGCTCCGGACCCGCGAGCCCCTCACCGCCGGCTGGGCCGCCCGCGTCGGCCGCAGGCCGCTGGCCTGGGCGCTGGTCAGCCTAGGCGTCCTGCTGGTGCTCGCCGCGCCCGTGCTCGACCTGCGCACCTGGCCGGGCGACGCGAGCAACCAGCCGGCCGGGAACACCACCCGGCAGGCGTACGACCTGGTCGCCGCCGAGTTCGGCCCCGGCGCGAACGGTCCGCTCACCGTGGTGGTGCCCACCGGGGCGGGCGATGTCGCGCAGTCCGTGGCCGTCCTGGACGCCGACGACCGCATCGCTTCTGTCGAGCCGGCCGTCACCACGCCGGACGGCGCGCTGTCGATCATCACGGCCGAGCCCACCTTCGGGCCGACCGACGAGCGCACGCCGGACCTGATCGACGACCTGCGCGCCGCGCTGCCCGCCGAGGTCGAGGTGACCGGGTGGACGCCGTACTTCAACGACATCTCGAACATGCTGCAGGAGCGCCTGTGGCTGGTGATCGCGTTCGTGGTCGGCGTCTCGGTGCTGCTGCTGGCGCTGATGTTCAGGTCGGTGCTGGTGCCGCTCAAGGCCGCGGCGATGAACCTGCTGTCCATCGGCGCCGCCTACGGCGTGCTGGTCGCGGTCTTCCAGTGGGGCTGGGGCGCCGAGCTCATCGGGGTCGACCAGTCGATGCCCATCTCGAGCTGGATGCCGATCCTGCAGTTCGCGATCCTGTTCGGTCTGTCGATGGACTACGAGGTCTTCCTGCTCTCCCGGATCCGGGAGGACTACCTCCGCACCGGCGACCCGCGCGGCAGCGTCGTGCGCGGCCTGTCGTCGACCGGCCGGGTGATCACCTCCGCGGCAGCGATCATGGTGGTCGTGTTCCTCGGCTTCGCCACCGAGGGCGACGTGGTCGTCAAGCAGCTCGGCCTCGGCATGGCCGTCGCCATCGTCCTCGACGCCACCCTCGTCCGGATGGTGCTCGTGCCGGCCACGATGTCGCTCCTCGGCCACTGGAACTGGTGGCTGCCGGCGTGGCTCGACCGGCTGTTGCCGACGGTGCGGGTCGAGGTGGAGGAGGAGCCTGTCCCCGAGCGCGAGCTGGTCGGGGTGTAGGGGGTCAGCTGTGCCGGGCCGGCGTTCCCTGCGGGGAGCGCCGGCCCGGCCGTTCTGCGGGCCGGTCGTGGCCGAGCAGGGTTGCCGTCAGCCCGGGGTGGCCGGCAGGACGCCCTCTCCCCGGCGCACCACGCCGGTCTCGTACCCCAGGACCACGACCTGCACCCGCGTGGTGAGGTGCAGCTTGGCCAGGATCCGGTTCACGTGGGTCTTCACGGTGGCCTCGGAGATGACCAGCTGCGCCTGGATGTCGGCGTTGGCGAGGCCGCGAGCCATCAGGACGAACACCTCACGCTCTCGCTCGGTGAGCACGTCGAGCGCGGCGTCGACCCCCGGCGGCTGACGGACGTGGTCCTCGATCAGACGGCGGGTCAGGGCCGGCGCCAGCAGCGCCTCCCCGGCGACGACCGTCTCGATGCCCGCGACCAGCCGCTCGGGAGGCGTCGCCTTGAGGAGGAAGCCCGCGGCGCCCGCCCGGAGCGCGCCGTAGACGTAGGTGTCGATGTCGTACGTCGTCAGGACCAGCACCCGGGTCGGCCCGCCGGCGGCGACGATCTCCCGGGTGGCCGCGATGCCGTCGAGGACGGGCATGCGGACGTCCATCAGCACCACGTCGGGTGCGTGCGCCGCGACCGACCCGACGGCCGCCCGACCGTCGCCGACCGCGTCGACGACGTCGATCCCGCGTGCCTCGAGCACCAGCTGCAGGCCGCTGCGGACGAGGTCCTGGTCGTCGGCGATCACGACCCGGACCGGGGCGCTCACGTCGCGCCCATCGGCAGGCTCGCGTCCACCTCGAACCGGCCGCCGTCGGTGACCCCGTGGTCCAGCTGGCCGCCGAGCACGTGGACGCGCTCGGCGATGCCCAGCAGCCCGAGCCCGCTGCCCTGGCCGGTGCGCCTGCCGACCTGGTTGGCGGCACGGATCCGCAGCGTGTCGGAGTCCCAGCTGATCGTGACCTCCGCGTGGCTGTCGGCGCCGTAGCGCAGCGCGTTGGTCAGCGCCTCCTGCACGATCCGGTACGCCGACACGTCGACGCCGGCGGGCAGCTCGGGCACCGGGTCGGCAAGCCGGAGGTCCACGGCGAGACCGTCGACGCGGAACCTCTCGACCAGCTCGGGCAGCTGGGCCAGCCCCGGTGCCGGCTCCAGACCGAGCTCGTCCGCGTTGTCGCGGACCAGGTGCAGGAGCCGCCCCGTCTCGGCGAGTGCCTGCCGCCCGGTGGCCGCGACGTTGTCGAGGGCCTCAGCGGCCTTGGCCGGGTCGGTGTGGAGGAGCTCCTGGGCGACGGCGGTCTGCACCACCATCGCGCTGACCGAGTGCGCGATCACGTCGTGCAGGTCGCGCGCGATCCGCTGCCGCTCGTCGCGTACTGCCTGCTCCCGGACGAGGCTCTGCTGGCGCTCGAGCTCGGCCGTCTGCTCGGCGAGGCGCCGCGTCACGCGCCCCAGGACGTACGGCGGCACCAGCAGCGAGGTCACGAAGAAGACGTCGGTGACGTCGTTGTCCCGCTCGTCGGTGAAGAGGTAGTCGGAGGCGAGGAGCACCATGAGCGCGCCGAGCACGAGCAGGCCGCCGTAGCTGGGCACCCACCGCGCGAGCGAGTAGGCCACGACGGCCATGACCATGATCGGCGCCGCCAGGTCGTCCAGCTCCGGCCCGAACCAAGGCGTGAAGAGGGTCAGGGCGCCGGCCACCAGTGTGCTGAGCCTGGGCCACCGGCGGCGCGGCACGAGGGCCAGGCACGACAGCAACGACAGCACGATCGCGGCCGCGGCGCCGTCCGGCGCGACGAGGACGATCTCCAGGAGCGACATCGCGGCGACGACCGCCGGGACACCCCAGTCAGTCACCGTCGACGAAGCTCGCCCGATCACACGTCGAGGCTACGCGGCTCGCCGGCCCCGCTCCGTCAAACCAGGGGTTGACCGGGGTTCGGTCCCTGCGCCGATGCGCCGCGCGCGCTGACCAGCCGATGGTGGAGATCCCTTGAGCGAAGGAGAAGCCATGTCGTCCCTCACCATGCTGGACCGGCCCGAGGACCAGCGCCGGATCGGCCGACTCGCCTGGGTGATGGCGTGGGTCGGCCTGGTCGTCGGGCAGCTCCACGCCCTCGCTCGGGTCGCCACCAAGGACGGCGCGTCCGACCCGGACGAGGGGCTCATGCACCTCTGGGTCGAGCCGGCGTCGACGGCGCTCGCGCCGCTGCTCGACTGGTCCTCGCCCACCGTGGTCTACCTGACCTACGGCAAGATCTGGGGCCCCGTCGTCGGGGCCGCGACCCTGGCCGCGTTCGTCGTCCACCGCCGGCGGTCCGTCGCCGGGTTCCGCGGGGCCGAGCGCTGGGCGTGGCGCATCGCGCTCACCGCGCTCTCGCTGGCGACCCTCGGCTGCTTCGCCGAGTACTGGACGCAGTGGGGCACCGGCAACGAGCGCCTCCTCGAAGCGGTGTTCATCGTCCTGATCCCGGTCCTGCTGCTCACCATGGTCGGCTCGACCTTCCTGGGCATCGTGCTGGTCCGTCGCGGCCTCGGCCTGCCCGCGTGGCTGCTCGCGCTCACCTTCCCGGGGCTGTTCGTGATCTCGGAGGTCACGTCGCTCGGCAGCGTGTTCCTGCCGGTCGCGTTCGCGTTCGGGATCCTCGGCCGCCGGATCGCTCGCGAGCCGTACCCCGCGACCGCCGTCTCGCCGTCCCGGACGGCGCCGGTCGTCCACTGACCAGCACGGCCGCGGATCCGCGGCGGGGGTGGGTACGCCAGACGCCCGCCGGAGGTGGGGTCCTCCGGCGGGCGCCCTCTCCGTCCGACAGGATGCGGGCGTGCGCATCGGGACGTGGAACCTCGCCGGCCGGTGGTCGGACGATCATCGTCGGCTCCTGCTCGAGGCCGATTGCGACGTCTGGCTGCTGACGGAGGTCAACGAGCGGACGAGCTTTCCCGGCTTCGCCGTGCACCTGTCGGCCGCGCCGATGGCGCCCCGGCGTCGCTGGGCCGCGGTCGCGAGCCGGCTGCCGATGGCCTCGAGCCCCGACCCGCACCCAGCCAGCGCGGCCGCACAGGTCGGCGCGACGACGTACGTCAGTTCGGTGCTGCCGTGGCGCAATGCCCGATCGGGGCCGGTGTGGGTCGGCGAGCGTCACGCCGACAAGACGCAGACCGCGGTGGACGACCTGCTCCTGCGGCTGCGTGCCGCCCCGTCCCTGGTATGGGGCGGCGACTGGAACCACGCCCTGACCGGCAAGGAGTACGCCGGCTCGAAGGCCGGCCGAGCCTCGATCACAGCTGCTCTCGACGAGCTCGGTCTGGTCGTGCCGACTTCCGACCTGCCGCACGCGATCGAGGGGCTGCTCAGCATCGACCACGTCGCCGTACCTGCGGGGTCGGACGCAGTCGCGCGGCGGGTCGTGGCGGAGTGCGACGGCAAGCGCCTCTCTGACCACGACGCGTACGTCGTCGACACGCTGGAGGCGTAGACCGTGCCCGACCCGGACACGTCCGCCGTACCGTCGCTGCGCATCCACCAGCGTGAAGCGCTCGAGGCGCTCGCCCGCGCGTGGGACGACGCGGACCATCCGCGCGCCTGGGTCGTGCTGCCCCCCGGGGCGGGCAAGACCCGCGTCGGGCTCGAGGCCGTCGCGGGCGAGCTCCGGGCACACCCCGACACCCGCGCCGTTGTGCTCGCCCCCAACACCGCCATCCAGTCCCAGTGGATCGCCGAGGCCCGGACGTTGGGGCTCGACGCGAGCGACGACAAGTCCCTCACCAGCCCACTGACCTGCCTGACCTACCAGTCCCTGGCCGTCTTCGACTCAGAAGCAGCGGACGACGACGACTCCACGACGACGGTCGTCGACCGGCTCCACCCCAACGGCGTCGCCCTCTTCGAGCGGATCCGCGCGCAGCCGCGGCTGGTGCTCGTCCTCGACGAGTGCCACCACCTGCTCGAGGTGTGGGGGCGGCTGCTCGCCGAGCTGCTCGACGCCGTCGGCCGCGCCCACGTCCTGGCGCTCACCGCGACACCGCCCGAGAGCCTCGCCGGCGAGCAGCGCGCCCTCGTCGACCAGCTCTTCGGGAGCATCCGATACCGCGTCTCGGTGCCGGCGGTGGTGAAGGAGGGCCACCTCGCGCCGTTCGACGAGCTCGTCTGGCTGACCACCCCCACGCCCACCGAGGAGGACTGGCTCACCAGCGAGGCGCTGCGCTTCACCGAGCTCACCACCCTGCTCACCACCCCGGGCTTCGGGTCGGTCGGGTTCTTCGAGTGGCTCACCACCCGGTTCGTCGAAGCCGTCCCCGCCACGACCACCTGGGCGGCGCTCGCCGAGCGCGAGCCCGACCTGTGCGACGCCGCGCTGCGCATGCATCACGCGGGCCTGCTCGCCGTGCCCGCCGGCGCCCGGCTGCGCGAGGAGCACCGGCACGCCCCGTCGGCCGAGGACTGGGTCCGGCTCCTCGGCGACTGGCTGCTCCACCACGTCGCCGAGTCCGACGACCCGGCCGACGCCGAGGTGCTCGCGGTGGTGAGAGCCGCGCTGCCGTCGGTGGGCTACCAGTGGACGCGTCGCGGCGTACGTCGCGGGCGCTCCCCCGTCGACCGCGTGCTGGCAAGGTCGTACGCCAAGCCCGGGGCGGCCGCGCAGATCATCGCGGCCGAGCACGCCGCGATCGGCGAGCGGGCCCGGGTGCTGGTGCTGTGCGACCACGAGCGCGCGGCCGCGACCGTGCCGGTCACCCTGGACGGGGTGCTCGACGCCGAGGCCGGATCGGCGATCGCGGCGCTCGAGGCCCTGCTGGCGGACCCGAGCACCGCCCTCCTCCACCCGATGCTGGTCACCGGGTCCGTCGTCGCCGCGTCCGAGTCGACGCTGCGCAATCTCGTCGCGTTCGTCGCCGGCCGCGACCCCGACCTGGCATCGCGGCTCCGCGTCGAGACCGGCGCGGGCGCTGTCGCGACGTGCACGTCCGGATGGTCCGCGCGCACCTGGGTCACCCATGTCACCGCGTTCTTCGAGTCCGGCCGTACCCAGGTCCTCGTCGGCACCCGCGGCCTCCTCGGCGAGGGGTGGAACGCCCGCGGCGTCTCCACCCTCATCGACCTGACCACCGCGACCACACTCACGGCCGTCGTCCAGACGAGGGGCCGGGCGCTGCGTACCGACCCGACCTGGCCGGACAAGGTCGCCACCAACTGGACCGTCGTGTGCGTGTCGGAGGCGCACCCCAAGGGCGACAACGACTGGTCCCGGCTGGTGCGCAAGCACCAGGGGTTCCACGGCGTCGACGCCGACGGCGACATCGTCGACGGGGTCGCTCACATCGACGCGTCCTTCTCCCCGTACTCGCCTCCGCCGGTCGACTCGTTCGACGCCCTCAACGCCCGGATGCTCGTCGCCGCCGCCGACCGCGAGGCCATCCGCGACGCGTGGGAGGTGGGCGAGCCCTACCAGGACGTCACGCTCGCGTCGTTGCGCGTACGCCGCCCCACCTCGTACGTCGCAAAGGTCGACGAGGTCGTCACGCTCACGCCCGTCCCGCCGGCGTGGCGACTGACGCCGGACGGCATGACGACCCACATCCCGGTGCCGGACACCAGCTGGCGTACGTCGCTCGCGCTGGCTGCGGGCACCGCCGGCGCCAGTGGAGTGGCTGCGGTCGCGAGCCCGTGGGCGCTGGTCGCGGCTGGCTCGGTGGGTGTGCTGGTCACTCTCGGCCACGTCGTTGGCACGAGCCGCGAGCAGTCCGAGGTGCTGACGAAGTGGGTGCGCGCACAGGTGGCCCTGACGTCGGCCGTGCCGCCGCTGGAGGCGGTCGCGGCGGCCGTCGCGGACGGTCTCGCTGCGGCCGGGCTGACGAGCGTCGGCGCGTCGGCGCTCGCGGTCGACGTCCACCCGGGTGGGGAGTATCGCTTCCGCCTCGCCGGCACCGAGGACGACGCCGAGGTGTTCGCCACCGCGTTCGACGAGGCGATCGGCCCGGTCGGCGTCCCGCGCTACCTCGTCTCGCGCTACACCGACGCGCAGCCACCGGACGGGCCGATCCGTTCGCGCCGGGGCGCGCGCAAGGCCCTGCAGGCCGCACGCCCGACCGGCGAGGCGTGGCACCCCGTCCCGACCGTGCTCGGCCGCAATGCCGCGAACGCCGGCCACTACCTCGACGCTTGGCGCAGGTGGGTCGGCGAGGGCCGGTTGCTGGCCGCTGCGAAGCCGGAGGGCGCCGGTATCGCGGCCGCGGTCTCGGGCGAGGATCCGTTCGCAGCCACCACGGTCGTGCGGCGCCACTGGTCCTGACCGCAACGCGAGTGCCGACCTCGGCGGCCACGTGGGACTGGTGCGAGCTGGTCGAGCCGCACCGTGCGCAGACGGTGCGCTGTCACCACCGGTTGCGCACGTCCTCGGCCCAGCCGACCACCTCGGCGACCCGCACCCAGGCGCCGCTGTCGTCCCGCACGCGACCGGACCAGTGGCCGAAGCATTGGTGGGTGCGCGAGGCGAAGATCTTGAGATCGATGACCGAGCGCTTGAGGTGGAAGGGCGTGAAGGTGAGGTCGACGGTCTCCCCCGTCACCCGCCACGGCGCGAGCCAGTCGTCGGTGTCGTAGCGCCAGTCGAGCTCCTCGCTGATCTTCGTCAGGTGCCCGTCGACCAGCAGCGAGTTCTCGCACGATCCGGTGCCGTCGGTCCACTTCCCGCCGACCTGGATCCCGATGACGCGCCCGTCGGTTCGCCCCGAACCGGCGCCCCAGTTCCAGTGCATCGCGTACGGCCAGCGTCCGCGGCCGTGGTCGAGCGTCGCCCAGGACTCCCCCGCCGGTACGTCGTACGCCTCGCCGTCGACCCACAGGGTGCCGACCGCGGGCCGGGCGACGTCCTTGACGGTGTACTGGAAGAGCCGGTCGGTCCACGGGACGACCACGCCGAGGGACTCATGACCGGGCGGCCGCTCCGCGGTGACGTCGACGCGCACCCGCGGCCCCTCGGCGCGGAGCCGGGTGCCGCCGTCGACCTCGTCGAGATCGATGCGGACGTTCTTCGTCCGCGCGCGGGCGGGCCCCGCGCCGAGGGTGCCGGGCAGCGTGGCGCTGCGGCCGAGCACGCCGATCGCGTCCTGCGCGACCTCCTCGCCGGTGCGGCGGTCGAGCACCCAGATGCTGTGGACCGCGGCGTAGTCGATGTCGGACAGCACGAGCGCGATGACGTGGGTGGGCGTGGTGACGCCCCAGTACTCCCAGCGCTTGTTGCGCCCGCGGCCCCTGAGCCCGCGACCGATGCCGTCCGTGGTGATCAGCGGGCTGCGGGTCCAGCCCACGGCATCCGGGTTGAGCCGGCCGTCCGGCAGGGTCAGGGAGACGGGGACGGTGATCTCGCGCTCGGTCAGGGCCACGGCCGGACCCTACTTTTTCCGGGGCGGCCGGGACACGGAACGCCCGCGGGAGGTGGGTCCCCCGGCAACGTCTGTCCGGCATTGGTCGACGCATCCCGTCAGGTTGCGGACCTAGGCTGGCAGCATGCGTCCCCTCCCTCGAGCCACGCCCATGAGCCCGGGAGTCGACCCGGCCGGAGTCCTGGCGTTCGTCGACGCGGTCGACGCGGATCCGAGCGTCGAGCTCCACGGGCTGATGGTGCTCCGGCACGGGCACGTCGTCGCCGAGGGCTGGTGGGCCCCGCACACGGCGGAGCGGACGCGGCTGGTCTACTCGCTCAGCAAGAGCTTCACCTCGACTGCTCTGGCGTTCGCGGTGGACGAGGGTCTGGTCGACCTCGACGACACGGTGCTGCAGCACTTCCCGGAGTACGCCGACGAGGTGACCGATCCGCGCAGCCGGTCGCTCACCCTGCGGCACCTCATCTCGATGGCCAGCGGTCACGACCGGGAGATGTGGCCGGAGGCCGTGGCGCGGGACCGCGAGGACCCGGTTCGCGGGTTCCTGCTGATCCCGCCGGAGGTGACCCCGGGCAGCGTCTTCGCCTACAGCCAACCCTGCACCTACACCGTCGCCGCCGTGATCCAGCGACGCGCGGGGCAGCGGCTGAGCGAGTACCTCGGTCCGCGGCTCCTCGAGCCGCTCGGGATCGACCCGGTCGCCTGGTTCTCCATGTCGCCGGGACGCGAACAGGGCTTCAGCGGACTCTTCGCCCGCGCCGAGGACGTGGCGAAGCTCGGCCAGCTCTACCTCCAGGGCGGCCGCTGGGACGAGCAGCAGTTGATCCCCGAGTCGTACGTCGCCCAGGCGACGTCCCGGGCGGTGGCCACGGCGGATGAGGATCCGGACAAGGTCGACTGGAGCCAGGGCTACGGCTACGGCTTCTGGATGTCGCGGCACGGCTACCGCGGCGACGGCGCCTTCGGCCAGTTCTGCCTGGTGCTGCCGGAGCAGGACGCCGTGGTCGCCATCACCGGTGGCACCGAGGCGATGCAGACGGTCCTGGACCACGTCTGGGAGCACCTGCTCCCCAGCCTCGGTGGCGACACCGAGATGGTCGAGGACGCACACCCTCGCCTGGTGGAGCGGCTCCGCACGCTCGGTCTGCCGCCCTGCCCGGGTACGCCGTCGCCGCCGCGACGGGAGGACTGGAGCGGTACGACGTTCTCGGTCGACTCCTCCGCGTCCGCGCTGTCGTCCGTCGCCGTGGAGACAGCGAACGGCAGCGTCGGCATCACGCTCCATGAGCCGGACAACGCCCTGACCTTCACAGCGGGCGCCGGCGAGTGGCTCGTCTCCGAGCCGAGCGACGCCTCAGGGGACGACGTACCCGTGGCGGCCTCGGCCGGCTGGATCGACGACGACACCCTCCGGATCGAGGCGATCTTCCTCGAGACACCTCATCGCCTGGACGTCGAGTGCTCCCTCTCGACCGGGACCGCACGAGCCGCGTGGCGCGGTACGCCGCTGGACGGCGGCAGGCTGAAGAGGCTGCACCGCCCGCGGTAGAGGCCGCTCAGGCCCCGTGACCGGCTTCCACCGCGCGGCACGTGCACCGTCGACCCACACGACGTCGGCATCCACGCCGTCTGCGCGGTCATGCGGAGGAGTTCCTCGCCTGCCCGTGCTCGGTCGGCAACGACCTCTGACACCACGGCTCCAAGGGGACTTGCCCGGGGTCGTGCCCGGCGACGGCTGGTGCGTCGTCGCGGTCCGCTGGCTGCAGGCGTACAACCTCGGCGTGAGCCTGTCGTGCTTCGCCGCCACCTCCGAGCGCGCGCTCGACGTCGTGCCGCTCCACCCGGTCCACGCCCAGTCCGTCGACGTACCTACGGATCCGCGCGACTTGCGATAGGCGGACCCGGTCAAAGCTCCTCTGGCGTGCCCTCGTCCGCATCCCGACGGCGAAGGGCCCGGCTGGGAATTCGCCCGGCAAGCTTCCCAGTCGCGGACGACGCCCGCTCGGCCGTCCCGGCGCCCAGTCGCTTGCCAGCAGCGACTGTGTCACCGCCAAGGGCTCGCGCACGGTCCCGGACGTCGGCCGCGGCCGCGCCCCACCGCCTCTGCTCGACGGTCTGCTGATCCAGTCCGATCCCGAGAGTCTGGTGAAGCTCGCCCACCGCGGCGGCGACCTGCGTGCTCGCTGCCACGACCGCCGGGGACTGGATGGGGTTGAACAGGACCTTGGAGTTCGCGGTCCCCGCAGCGTCCTGGATACGGGTGAGCAGCCGCTGCGTGCTGGTGGCGATGGTCGCGAGCCGATCCCTACGGGCCGCCTTCAAGCCGAGCCGATGCCCCTCGAGATCCCCGGGCGCCGTCTCCATGACGCGGTCGAGCTCGAGGACGGCGATCCCCTCCTGGAGCTGGAAGCAGCGGGCCAGAACCGTGAGCCACTCGCGCGTCTTGGCCTCCGCCTCCTGCGCGGTCTTCATGAGCTCGGCGACGGTTGACTTCCGCTCCAGCCTCTCCGCCAGCGCGTCGAGCTGGAGCAGCGCGTACGCCTGGGTGTCCGCGATCGTCCCTGCTGCGTCCTGGACCTTCGACCACGTGACCTCGTTGACGCGACCCACGTGCTCGCGGATCGTCATCGCCTCGTCGATCTGTAGCCCGACGCCGATCATCCGCGCGACGACGGAGTCCTTCTGCGCCCGCAGCACGTCGTCGAGCTTCGCGTCGATCACCGCGAGATAGTCCGTGATCTCGTCCATGGCCTGCTGCATCGCCATCTGCGCCATCAGCGCGGGGGCGTTTGCGAGCAACGCGGGGTTGGTCGGAAGCGACCCGGGGCCCTTCTCGAGCTGGATCCACGACTTGCTGGCACCGGGCTTGCCGATCATGGCGTGGCTGATACCGGGCGTCTTCGTGGGCATCAGACCGCCAAGCTCGTCGATCTTCCTCGCGGACTCCTCGGTCAGCCTCACCCATCGGGCGGAGTCCGCCGGTCCCGCTGCAGCCACCTTCGTGCCGACGGCCTGCGCGCCAGTCGCAGCCCTGCTCAGCACCTTACTGAGGCGCGGACCGAGGTCCCTCGACGGCAGGCCGTGAGTCTGGACGAACCGCTCGAGGGCCGACGCACTGCCGATGACGGCCAAGCCGTCGCCGTCACTGATCAGCTCGATCTCGTTGTCCACGTCGGCTCCTGAGTGCGTCTTGAGCCAGCGGCTCCCTGTATGAACGGCTGCCTACTCGACCTGCCGGCTCGGTGACCCTACGTGGAGCGATGGCCGGCCTTGGGGGAATGGGCCCACACGCGCTCCGTCGCGTGCCGGGCTCAGTGGAGACTCTGAACTAGCGCGCCGACGGTAGTCGGGGCGGGGTTGTGCCGGCAGTAGTTGTCCTCGAGCTCGACGGGCGGGATGAGTCCGATCTCGCCGTGCAGGCGTCGGTGGTTGATCCAGTCGATTTACTTGGCGACCGCGATCTCGAGATCGTCGATGCTCTTTCAGGGGCACTTGTTGCGCACCCGCTCGGCCTTGAACAGCGAGTTGAACGCCTCAGCCAGAGCGTAGTCATACGAATCTCCGGTCGACCCGACCGACGCGACGGCGCCGGCCTCGGCGAGTCGCTGGGTGTAGCGCACGGCGAGGTACTGCACGCCCCTGTCCGAGTATGCGATGACGCCGGTGCTGTCGTGGCCGGCGTGGGCGCGGGTCCACAGCCCCATCTCGAGAGAATACGGGTCCAGGTCGGTGCGCAAGCTCCTCGACAGCTGCCAACCCACGACGCGGCGGGAGTAGACGTCGATGACGAACGCGGCATAGACCCAGCCGGCGAAGGTCCAGCAGTAGGTGATGTCCGCGACCCAGACCCGATTCGGTGCCGGAGCGGCGAAGTTGCGGTCCAGGTGATCGGCCGGGTGTCCTCGCCGGTGCCAGGAACCGTGGTCCGTGGTCCCTTCGGGCGACTGATCCCGCGCAGCCCGGCGGCGCGCATCAACCGGTGCACGGTGCACCGCGCGATCCGATGTCCACGCCGGTTCAGCTCGGCGTGCACCTTGCGCACCCCGTACACGCCGTATTTGTCCTCGTGGACCTTCCGGATCGCCTCTCGGTGACCCTTGTCGGCGACCGCTCGCGCCGAAGGGGCCTGGTCTTGGCGGCGTAGTAGCTGCTCGGGACGATCGGCGCCTTAGCCGTGCGTAGGACGGTGCAGATCGGCTCGACCCCGAACTCCTCGCGATGCTGGGCGATGTACTCGACCACCACCGCGGTGTTGACCCGGGTGGTCACTTCAGCTTGCGGTCGAGCTCCACCGCGGCGAAAAACGCTGACGCCGTCTTAAGGATCTCGTTCGCTCGCCACAGCTCCTTGACCTCGCGCTCGAGCTCGGCGATCCGCCTCGCCTCATCAGTCGTGACGCCGGGGCGGTGGCCCTCGTCGATCTCGACCTGCGAGACCCAGTTGCGCGACGTCTCGGGGTTGATCCCGAGCTGCTCACAGACACGACGCAGCCCGCCGGTCCTGGTCGCCCGGTCACCGCGCAGATCGACCGCCTTCCGGATCGCCCGCTCCCGAAGCTCCTCGGGATACTTCCTCGGTGCTGCCATGACTCTCATTCTTCCGTGGAATGAGAGCCTCCATCAGACCCCGGCACGCGGCACCCCAAGCTGTGGCCCGGCTCGCTCCTCCCCAGCTGGTTGAGCAACACCGTCGGGTCGATGAGGCGCTGTTCGCAGGTCATGGAGGCGCATGGCCTTCCTGCGGTCGCTGCGCAGCTAGCACCACAGCCAGGATCTTTCCGGCCGCGACAACCGGATCCTCGTGCTCCCAAATCCGCACAACCGTCCACCCCCCCGCCTGCAAACGCGCAACTGTGTCTGCGTCCCTTGCGACGTTGCCTTGGATTCTTGGATGCCAGTACGCGGAGTTCGTCCGAGGGATGCTGCCATGCGCGGGGCATCCATGCCAGAAGCATCCGTCGATAAAGACCGCGACTCGAGCTCGTGAGAAGACAAGGTCTGCCCGCCGATTTAGCGTGGGAATCGGACGAGTGTCGACTCGGTACCTAAGGCCGGCACGGTGGACAAGGCGTCTAACGGCGAGCTCGGGGGTCGTGTCTCGCCGGCGGTTGCCTTGCATGCTGCGCCGCACGCCCGGCGTGGACGCCCATGAACCAGCCTCATCCACGCTTCCAGCGTCGCATACCCATGAAACGCTGGACTCATGTAAGGAGCTCCAGCTGTTGATCACGTCGCGGGTCCCGGGATTTGCGGGTGTCCCGGCTGTTCCGGTGCGTGGCGTCGAGAAGGACTCTGGGGTGTCGGCCTGCGGGTCGGCGGCCTCATTCGACTGATGTCATCGCTGGTCTAGCCACGGATGCCGCAGAGAAGTGAGATGGGCCGGCCCAGCGAGGCCGAGTCCGGTTTCAGCACATGAGTGGGAGCCGTCGTCAGATTTGCTCGCCTTGCTCTTGGGACCGTAGCCGTGGGTGCGCCCCCGGTGGGCCTGTCGAGTCGACACACAGCGACACGACAGGAGATCTGATGGGCTGCAGACGACCTAGTCGGCATCGACTTGGGCATCGCCTGCGACCACACCGTGCGGTGCTGGCCGAGGATGGCCGCGAGGTCTGTCGACGCCGATGCCACCCGAGTGTGGGGGGCGTGACTCTGATAGAGCACGCAGCACTGGACGGGGCCGGCCCGCGCGATGATGTCTGCCCGCTGCGGAGCGCCGGACAACGTCGAGCCGACGGCGCAGCGTGACCAACATACGCCTGCAGCGTCCCGGGCGTAGGCGGGCGGGAGCTCCCCGCAGACGCACTCTCGACGAGGTGATCCGCCGTCACGACCCGGTCTTGCTGGATCACCAGGGCCGCCCGTACGGCGCGCTGTGCCGCCCGACGACGTCCACGACCGCGCCGTCCCGCCGGGCTGTGAACTCGTTGAGCACGTGCAGGTTGAACTCCAGCTGTCCGTCCACCCCACTCCTCGCGTAGACCTTCGTCGAGGAGAGTGGCGCTGGCACGCCCCCGCGCCCCAATTCAAGGCACCCGTTTCCCGACGGGACGCCGCGCCAGTGCGACGCCCTGAGCTCCACTCTGGGTGGCGAATCGGGCGGCCCGACTCTAGCGACCGCCTACCCAGTCGGCCTCACGGAACCCGGCTCGAGATGCGAAGGCGGCCAGGCGGCAATCGCTCGCATGTGCTGCGCGCGTCAGACGACCGGGCTCCCTTTGTCTCCGGCGCCAGACCAACAGAGGACTCGGCAAAGCCGATACCGCACACCTGACCTCGCGAGACCAACTACTGCGGGGTCGTCACGCCTTGCGCCGCCGGCGCAGTTCGCGATCGTAAGCAGCGTTCGCCGCTCGACACTTAGCGCACCGACACCCAGTGACGTACCGATACCTCGTGCCGTGACGCCCAACGCCACCAACCGCCCGAGTGCCGGCCAGCCATTGACGACGGTAGGCGCGAGCCGCATGGGCACAGTCTCCGCAGCGACAGCCCGCGCACCATTCGGCCCAGGTCCCATGGTCTGCCACGCCCCGATTATGAACCCCGCTGCGCTGTACGTGGAAGGCGGACCCTCGCCAGGCGCCGAGCTCAGATACGAGGGAGCACGCTCTGGGCCGTTCCGGAGCCTAAGAGGCTTACCGCCCGTTAGGGTCTGAGATCGCACGAGGCGAGCAAGGAGAGCCATGACCAGCACCCAGTGGAGTACGGCGTCGCACGACGTCATCCCCCCTTTGGAGTTCGATCTGCTGCTCACCGAGGTACCCACATACCTTCACGGACTATTGAGAAGCGAGCACGAGGAATTCCGCGAGCCCTATGCGGCCGTCAGACAGAACATTCAAACTGTCATTAATGAGAATTCCGTTCGATCCCGAGCAGCGGCGCAGCCGCCCAGGTCTGACGTAGCCCCCAGTCGACTTCGAACGTGGAAGAAGGTCTTCGAAGAGTTCGGACTCCTCTATGTATCGGATGATCAGAGACTGAGGACTACTGCGCTCGGAAGCCGCGTGCGAGACCTTCATTCTGACCTTGCCGATAAGGTTGCAGGAGCAAACGCGCATATCGCATCTCTGGGCCTGGCCGTTCTAGGTCGGCACACGCTGAGAAGTCCGCTCACAACTGCCTCCTACCCTCCCGAGACGGATTTGCACCCATATCGGGCGATCTGGGCGACCGTTCGGGCCCTCGACGATCGGGTGCACTGGGAGGAGTTGAATCGCGTCCTGATGCACCTCACGCAAGACGCGGACCTAAGAGCCGCGATTGATCACATTCGCGCCACCAGACCAGCAAGCGGCAGCTACACGGAAGCCGCACTTGGGCGCCTGGGCACGCCGGCGGTTGACGACGGAGCCGAAACGCGGAGGCGTATCACTCCGTGGCTCATCAAGGCCGGTCTGGGCGGGACAATCCTCGCCGAGGCCGCCGATGGCTTCTACACCCTCCGGCCTGAGTATCGAACCCTCATCGATGCGCTACTGAGCGAACCAGCCCCCACACCAACACCGCAACAACTCCTGTCGAGGGAGGCGTATCTCGCATACTTGATCGCGGGATTAGCCGCCTCTGATGCTCCGGAAACACTGGAAGACGAACCGGTACTCGATCGGCTCGAAGCGATCTGCCAGCGCTATGGAAGCCGGAAGATCATCGCGCTTTCCGGAATTCCCGGGACTGGAAAGACGCGACTTGCACGCATGCTCGCCTCCCGCATAACGCAGAACGACACATACAGGATTCAAGAAATTCAGTTCCACGAGCGGACAGGTTACGAACAATTCGTTGAAGGCTTCGTCCCGAGGACTGATGGCACCGGATTTGAACTGAAGCCAATGACACTGCGAGAGATTAACGACCGCGCGCGCCAGGATCCCGGAGGGCGCCCGTATGTTCTTCTAATTGAGGAATTGACTCGGGCGGACGTGCACGCCGCTTTAGGAGAGTTGCTTACATATATCGAGCATCGCGATCGGTCTTTTCGGCTACCGCTTTCCCAATTGGACATGAAGTTGGCACCGAACCTCGTTGTGATCGCCACCATGAATCCGCGGGATAAATCCGCACTCCGCCTAGACCAAGCCATCCTACGGCGACTGCACCAGATTTCGGTTGCCCCGAGCCCCGCCATACTCCAGCCCATTGCCGCACGCAATCTCACTGCGGAAGTCGCTGTAAAGCTGTTGGCCTGGTACGCGAATTATGCCGCGGTCCTTCCGTTCGGGCATGGGGAGTTCACGCAGGCGACGAGCGAAGAGGAACTGGGGGAACTTTGGCACGGGACACTAGTGCACACTCTCACCGATGTGAGCGGTCAGATCCGCGGTGAGTTTGTTGACGCGGCCAGCACTTACCCGTGGGCCTGACAGATGCCAGATCTTGACTTTCTGCAGCGCGGTGAACCCACCATCATGCCGCGATCAGAATTCGATAATGTATGGGAGAGGTCGCTAGCGCCCCTGGAAGTCGCGCGCATCTTAAAAATTCGACGCCGGGTGGATCGCGTTCTGCTTTTTCCGAACCAGTTCGCGGGTGTAGCCAGAACAGAGACTGGAACGGTCCGCGTGGCGCCGAGACACCCACAATTGTTTCGTGAGTTGACCCGATCTTTCCACAGGCAGGCGCGGCAAGTTGGGGGCGTTCAGACGGGGGGCTCTGAACGGATATCAAACGATGGCGTGGCGACCTACTTGACCGCTCTGATGGCGGTGCTGGCGGAAGGCGTTCCATTCGAATACGAATCGAAACGAGACAACTCAAGCGCTCCTCGTGGGAGTTTCGACATGTCTGGAACAATTCGCGAGTTCGCTGCTCGGGGCATAGCGCATAGGGCCGTTTCGCACGTTTCAATTCGTCACACGGATCAGGATATCGTTTCACTTTGCCAGAGGGTCAGCGAGATGGTCCGCGACCTCACCCTGGCCTCGGAACAAGAATCGGCCACAATGGCACAACTCTTGGACGGAATCCGGACATCAGATCGCGTTCAGGAAACCGATGAGGATTCGCGGACACTGGCGTTGCGGATCAGCTCGCGCTACCCAGAACGCCCTGATGTGCTCCACCTGGTGGCCACCTGCGAAGCGCTCCTCAATGAAGAGCACACTGGGACGATGGCCCGTGTGACCGCGAGCTCCGGATCGTATCGTTTCGCAGACGCCGACGCGCTCTGGGAACGCGCCGTCCACGCAGCTTTCCAGACCGCACTCGCAGGAAGAGCAGGATTTGAGGTCGCACTACATCCTCTTCGGGGAAGTAGCACCCCCCTTTTTTCTGATGGCGGACCAGACATCGATCCTGACGTGATTGTTTTTCGGGATGGTCATCCGTGGATGGTGGTCGACGCCAAGGACTACTTGGCCGCAAGCCCAGACCCTTCAGGCGTATACCAAGTTTACGCGTATGCAAAACACCTACAAATTGAGCACGCCGCGCTGGCCTACCTTGCGGCAGATCGGCCGTGGCAAAGCAAGTTCGGCGACAACGGGGTTGCGATTCACTCGCTCGCGGTTTCACCCAAAGGCCCGGGGCCGACATTGCCCAGATTGGAATCCTCCGCTCGTCGAGTTTTGAATGAGATCCTCGACACAGACTCCCAATTGGGCGGCAATGCCTCGTCCGATCGCACGCGCGAGTAACGGCGGGACGGCATTTCCAATCTGCCTAGCGACGTCCTTCTTTGGGCCAACAAACTTGTATGAGTCGGGGAAGGATTGTAGGCGCGCTCCTTCACGATTCGTGATGTTACGATTCTCACTCGGGTGAGCGAAGCGCCCGCGCGTGAAGTTATCGAACATGGCCGTGATAGTTCCAGACGGCTCGTCCCAGCTCAGTCGCCCGAAGACATCCAAGTGTCTATGACTGCTGTCCCGATGGCACGCCATTTGCAGTTCAACGGGTATGTCCAGTCTCCCACCACCAGGCGGCACGAATGAAATGCGCCTCACATTGAGTTCGCTCATCCTGGCTTGGGCATGGTTGGGAATCGCCGGGTGTTCGGAGAAGTCGGAGGGAGGCGATGGGAGATCCCCGATCGCATCGCGAACCGTCCGCACTGATTCAGCCTCGCCCAACGAATCGAAGTCGAATGGCTTGGCCTGTTGCGGATTCCACGCAACAATGATGGCGCGGCGCCGCCTTTGTGGGAGGCCGAAGCGGGACGCATCCAGAACACGGTGGTCGACTACGTAACCCCTTGCGCCCAATAGCGCGAACACATCAGACATATGGCGCTTCCCGCGCTCACCTAGAACGCCCGGAACGTTCTCCATAACTATGATGCTCGGCCCGACCTCCAGCGCGAACGCAAAGAAGTCGAGAACAAGGTCATTCCGAGCATCGTTGCGTTCACCGCGCCTCTGAGTAGAGAAACCTTGACATGGTGGGCCGCCAACGATCACGTCGGGCATGCCGTATTCGCGTACTACATCGGCAGGCTCGAATGCTGCTAGCGGAGCATTCACCACGGTCCCGCCCAAGTTCTCACTCAAGGTTCGACACGCTAGGGGATCGGTATCGAAGGCGAGGAGTGATTCGAACCCAAGCTGGTGGAGGCCCAGGCTTAGCCCACCCGCACCTGCAAAGGCATCAATGTATTTGATGCTCACTGCGCCGAGCTCATCTGTCGGGCACGTTTAAGGCCCGCGATAGACGATGAGAATGACTTGACCAGCGGGAGTTGCGGGTCTTGGTGCTGAGCAGACCTAGCCTCGTCCTCGTGATCCGCGCTCCACTCGATCGCGAGATGCTCAGCGACCGCCCGCGCGAAGATCGGGGACACTGCGTTGCCGATTTGCTTGAACTTGTCGTCAAACGGCCCCTCGAACTGGGTGTCCTCCGGGAAACCCTGCAATAGCGCGGCTTCTCGAACCGAAAGGCCGCGATCTTGCGCCGGATGGGCGAAACGGCCGCACGATGGGGTACGGCACCGTGCTGTGATGGCAACCGCTGGACGATCCCACCAGAGACGGCCGTACACGTCCCTAAAACCATCCACTCCCTCCCAACACTTGGGACCTACGCCCGGGGGAAGAGATCGTCTACTCCCTCCGTCGTGAGGGATCAGACTGATCAGGTCCACCGTCGACTGACGGTGGCGAGATGTAACGTGCATCGGATCCTCAACGTCTGCCTCGCCGGCGCTCAGCGCGGGCAGATGCGCAATCGCGTCGCGTACCGTCCGAAACTGGTTGGCACCCATCAAGGGCTTCGGCATTGAGAAGTGTCGCCATTTGGCGGCGATCACAAGGGCGCGGAACCGCTCCTGCGGAACTCCGAACTCAGCGAGATTGTGAATCGCAACCTTCACAGTGTAGCCAGCCGCCTCAATAAGGGATCGCCACTGTAGAAAGTGCCGCCAGTGCTGCGCGGAGAGCATCTCGGGAACATTCTCCATCACAATGACTTCTGGATCGAGTTGTATCGCGACCTGAGCGAAAGCCTCTAGGAGATCGTTACGCGAGTCCGCTCGTGAATCCTTCTTGCGGTGCGAAGAGAAGCCCTGGCATGGAGCGCATCCGATCAGCACCAATGGGCCGTCGCCTGCCCACGACTTCGACACGCGTGCCAGCGTGTCTGGATCGGCGAGGTCTCGAACGTCGCCTAGGTGCAGAGGCACCCCGAGATTTCTTTCGAATGTCGCCGCCGCGTGTCTATCTAGCTCGACTCCCCCGACGACCTCAAATTCAACGCCTTCCTTGTTCGCCATGGCGAACCCCAAGGAGGTTCCGCCGCAGCCGGCGAAGAACTCCACGACGCGTGCCTTCACAATTGCTCCTAGTTTCTAGCGTGCCTCGCACGCTAGTCGTCGGGTACGACAGTCCCGAATCATCCGTTGGCTATTGCAAGACAGTCTTGCTGTCGTCAGCTGCAGCCGCTGGTGCTTCCGCAGCCCTCGCAGACGTAGCACGAGCCAGCCGGCCGCATCTTCGTTCCGCAGGTCATGCAGAGCGGGGAGTCGACGGCGGTGCCGGTGAGCTTCTCGAAGAGCTCAGCGGTCGTCTTCGCCTCGCCCGTGGTCACCTGGGCCGGGACCTCGCGGGCCTCGGAGCCGTGGGTGTCCTTGGTCTCGACCTCCTCGGCCTCGACGACCTCGGCCGCAGCGGAGGACGAGGCCGGCGTCGTCAGCTCGGCGGCCGAGCCGGTCTCCTCGACGAGCGGCTCGTACGAGCCGGTCTCGAGGTGGCGCTGGCGCTCCTCGGCGGAGTAGATGCCGAGCATCGACCGCTCCTCGAAGGACAGGTAGTCCAGGGCGAGGCGGCGGAAGATGTAATCCATGATCGACTGGGACATCCGCACGTCGGGGTCGTCGGTCAGACCGGCGGGCTCGAAGCGCAGGTTGGTGAACTTCGAGACGTAGGTCTCCAGCGGGACGCCGTACTGCAGGCCGATCGACACCGCAATCGAGAAGGCGTCCATCACGCCGGCGAGGGTCGAGCCCTGCTTGCCGAGCTTGAGGAAGACCTCGCCGAGCTGGCCGTCGTCGTGGGCGCCGGAGGTCATGTAGCCCTCGGCACCGCCGACGGTGAACGACGTCGTACGGGAGACGCGCGACTTCGGCAGGCGCTTGCGGACCGGGGCGTAGACGACCTTCTCCACGACCTTGGTCTCGACCTCGGCCGACGCGGCAGCCTTGTCTGCGGCGTCCTTCTTGGCCTTGCCGCCACCGTCGGCCAGCGGCTGGCCGACCTTGCAGTTGTCCCTGTAGACGGCGGTCGCCTTGAGGCCGAGCTTCCAGGACTGCAGGTAGACGTCCTCGATCTCCTCGACCGTGGCGTCCTCGGGCAGGTTGACCGTCTTGGAGATCGCGCCGGAGAGGAACGGCTGCGCGGCCGCCATCATCCGCACGTGGCCCATCGGCTTGAGCGAGCGGGCGCCCATCGCGGTGTCGAAGACCTCGTAGTGCTCGGACTTCAGGCCCGGGGCGTCGACCACGTGGCCGTGCTCGGCGATGTAGGCGACGATCGCCTCGACCTGCTCCTCCTGGTAGCCCAGCTTCTTGAGGGCCCGCGGGATGGTCTGGTTGACGATCTGCATCGAGCCGCCGCCGACGAGCTTCTTGAACTTCACCAGCGAGAAGTCGGGCTCGATGCCGGTGGTGTCGCAGTCCATCATGAAGCCGATGGTGCCGGTGGGCGCGAGGACCGAGGCCTGCGCGTTGCGGAACCCGTTCTTCTCGCCCACCTTGATCACATCGGCCCACGCCTTGGTGGCCAGCTTGTGCACGCGGCCGTCCTCGGTGTGCAGCACGCGGACGACGTCGTTGGCCGCCTGGTGCTTGCGCATCACGCGCTTGTGGGCGTCGGCGTTGCGGGCGTAGCCGGCGTAGGGGCCGACGATCCCGGCGAGCTCGGCGCTGCGCTTGTAGGACGTACCGGTCATGAGCGACGTGATCGCGGCAGCCATCGAGCGGCCGCCCTCGGAGTCGTAGCCCAGGCCCATCGCCATCAGCAGGGCGCCGAGGTTGGCGTAGCCGATGCCGAGCTGGCGGTAGTCGACGGTGGTCTTGCCGATCGCCTCGGTCGGGAAGTCGGCGAAGCAGATCGAGATGTCCATCGCGGTGATGATGAACTCGACGGCCTTGGCGAACAGGGCGGCGTCGAAGGTGTCGTCGTCCTTGAGGAACTTCAGCAGGTTGAGCGACGCGAGGTTGCACGAGGAGTTGTCGAGCGACATGTACTCCGAGCACGGGTTGGACGCGGTGATGCGGCCGGTCTCGGGGTTGGTGTGCCAGTCGTTGATCGTGTCGTCGTACTGCAGGCCCGGGTCGGCGCACTCCCACGCCGCCTGGCTGATCTTGCGGAACAGGTCGCGGGCGTCGACGGTCTCGATGACCTCGCCGGTGCCGCGCGAGCGCAGGCCGAACTCGGTGCCGTCCTCGACCGCACGCATGAACTCGTCGCTGACGCGGACCGAGTTGTTGGCGTTCTGGTACTGCACGGAGGTGATGTCGGCGCCGCCGAGGTCCATGTCGAAGCCGGCGTCGCGCAGCGCGCGGATCTTGTCCTCCTCGCGCGCCTTCGTCATCACGAACTCCTCGATGTCGGGGTGGTCGACGTCGAGGACGACCATCTTGGCCGCACGACGCGTCGCGCCGCCCGACTTGATGGTGCCCGCGGAAGCGTCGGCGCCGCGCATGAAGGAGACGGGACCGGACGCCGTACCGCCGGAGGAGAGCAGCTCCTTCGACGAGCGGATGCGGGAGAGGTTGAGGCCGGCGCCGGAGCCGCCCTTGAAGATGAAGCCCTCCTCCTTGTACCAGTTGAGGATCGAGTCCATCGAGTCGTCGACGCTCAGGATGAAGCAGGCGCTGACCTGCTGCGGCGACGGCGTGCCGACGTTGAACCACACCGGGGAGTTGAAGGAGAAGTACTGGTTGACCAGCAGCCAGGTCAGCTCGTGCTCGAAGATCTCGGCGTCGGCGTCACCGGCGAAGTAACCGTTGTCGATGCCGGCCTTCGTGTACGTCTTCACGACCCGGTCGATGAGCTGCTTGAGGCTCCACTCGCGGGCGTCGGTGCCGACGGCGCCGCGGAAGTACTTGGTGGTGACGATGGTGGAGGCGTTGACCGACCAGAAGTCGGGGAACTCGACGCCGCGCTGCTCGAAGACGGTGTCGCCGGTCTTCCAGTTCTGCTGGACGACGTCGCGACGCTCCCACGTGATGGCGTCGTAGGGGTGCGTGCCCTCGGTGCTGAAGACGCGCTCCAGCTTGAGGCCCTTGCCCCTCGCCTTGGCGCGGGTGCTCACCGTCTCGGTCATGGAGTTCCTCTGTCCCTCGTGGATGGGTGGTGGTGTGGTGCGGTCGCGAGTCGTCTCGCGGGGGTTGGTGAGCCCGGCAGGCAGCTTCCCCACTACCTGCCGGGCCGTCTGGGGGTCAGCCCGTGTGCGCGGGATGCGCGGGCTGATCGTCCGCGGCTCGCTCGAGCCGCAGCATCTTGATCTCGTTCTCGAAGTCGTCGGCCGACTCGAAGGCGCGGTAGACGGAGGCGAACCGGAGGTACGCCACCTCGTCGAGCGCCCGCAGGGGGCTGAGGATCGCGAGGCCGACGTCGTTGGCGTCGAACTCGGCCTGCCCGCTCAGGCGCAGGGCGTCCTCGACCTCCTGGCCGAGGCAGGCGAGCTGGGCGTCGGTGACCGGGCGGCCCTTGCAGGCCTTCCGGACGCCGGCGATCGCCTTGTCGCGGTTGAACGGCTCGGTCGCGCCGGAGCGCTTGAGCACGGTGAGCTGCATCTTCTCGACCGTCGTGAACCGGCGGTCGCAGGCCGCGCACGAGCGGCGACGGCGGATCGAACCCCCGTCGTCGGCGACCCGGGAGTCGAGGACCTTGGTGTCCTCGTTCTTGCAGTAGGGACAGTGCATGGGGTCCTCCTTCCGGGCGCGCTTCACACACCTGTAGAACAGGGTGCGGACTGGGGATGTTCCTGTGGACAACTAGCCTGTTGCTGTGGGGTCAGCCCCCTGGCCTGTGCACCAGATGTGGATAACTACAGCGGTGTAACTACTAGATGTAGTGGTAACCGTACGCCCCGGCCACAACGCATGGCAAGCGAATGCCCAACCTCGTCGGATCAATTTCGAGGCGTCGGTAAAACCGCAGGTCAGTGCCCTCCTCTGCCCGGTCGGGACGCGTCGGTGGCGGCGTGTCGGGGGCCACAACCTGTGGTTGTCGTGCCCCGATGAGGCTGCGTCCGACACAATGACTCCGTGTCCACGGGGGGTAAGCGAGCAGGGTCGCGGAGAGGCGCTCGGCCACCCCGCACCCTGAACAAGGCCGCCCTCGTCCTCGGCGCCGCGATCACCCTCTGCGTGGTCGCGTGGGGCTACCTCGTCTACGCCGCCATCGACTTCGGTACGGCGGCCCGCGGCGGCTCCGGCGGCTCCGGCGGCTCGGCATGGTCGTTCATGGCGCTCGCCTGCCTCGGCGCGATCGCGTGCCTCTTCGTCGGGCTGCTGCTGGTCGCCCGGCTGATGCGGGCCCTGGGGATCACCGAGGCCCCGCCCTCCGACAACGCTCCCGCGCGCCCCGTCGGCGGGAAGCGCGCCGCTCGCTGATCGTGGAAGTTCTCAGTCACCTGGTGGCTCGGAAGCTCCACGATCTTGGGTGCCAGCCCAACGCGGTGGCTGTGGTCCACCCGGTGGACCACAGGGACCGCACTACTCCAGGACGAGCTGCGGGAGGGCCTCGACGACCTCGAGGTCCTCGTCAGGCCCCTGCACCGTGAGGGTCTCGCCGATGGCGGTCCACTCCCCGTCCCCGATGCGGTACTCCCCTGCGTAGGTCGTGTCCACGCGTACGACGACGTCGCCGGTCCGCTTGTACTGGTGGGTGATCTCGAGGTCGGGGTGCGGGCTCCCGGGGCTGGTGGTCGTCGTGCTGGTGTCGTCGCCGAAGTACCAGTCGTATGAGACGGGCACGGCGCGGATGGTGATCGCTTGGCCGGCGAGGGTGACGGACCGGTCGATGGACCGGTGGTCGGGGGTGTAGAAGTTCGTGTCGAAGTTGACGAGGGTCCGGCCGCCGCGCGGCTGCACGACGAGCTGGGACGAGGGCCACGCGATGCGTTTGAACTCGCGGATGATCAGCTTCACGACGTCGACCTCCTGGACCGCGTTGTCGGGCACGCACACGTCCCCGACGTCGACGCCGTCCAGGTAGACGTCGTGGATGTAGCCGTCCTGGCCGTTCTCGGCGCACTCCACGTTGTCGTTGCAGATGCCGCCGTTGGCGCACTGGATCGCCACGACCCAGGTGCGGCCATCGCCCGATGACGACGAGCCTTGGTACTCGGCGAATGTCCATTCGCAATCGCTGGCAACAGCCTGCCAGGTGACTTGGACGCAGGATGGGTCCGCGGCGGCAGCGGTGGCGGTTTCGACGAACAGACCCGCGATTACCGACAACACCGCCGTAAGCAACCAGCTAAACGACTGCATCAGATCACCGAGTAGTTGGCCATGGTGAAGGAGTCGGTCTGCGGCTTGAGGATCATCCGGTAGCGCTGTGTTGCCGCGGGAAAGACTTGGGGCGACTCACCCGGGATCTCGATCCGGAGCTTGGCGGCGCGCACGTCCACGATGTATGACGGAGGGTCGACGGAGTCCTCCTTGATCGCCAACACCTCAGAGCCGCCGAAGTCCACCTCGCCGCCATCCTTGAAGACGTCGGAAACCTGTTCTGCGTACGTCGCACACGCCTGGCACCCCTTAGACATGCGCAGGAACTCTGCGGTGCGTCCGGACATCGCCATCTCATCGGCCGCGGCCTGCCAGCGCCGGATGAACTCCTCCGGACTCTCCGCCTCCGCCGTCTCGGACTCGGTGGGCGTTGGGGTCGGGGACGAGCTGGTCGGCTCGGGGATCTTGGGCGTGGGCTCGGGGTCGTCGGAGCACCCGGCCAGGAGGGCGGGGACCGCGAGGGCGAGCGCGAGTGCGCGGCGTACGTGCATGAGGTGCCTTCCCGAGAACAACGTCAGCACCGTGAAACTACCCATTCGGGCGACTGCGGAACCACCCCGACGGCAAAACCTGTGGAGAACCGGCCGAGGGTGGCGGCACATGACATCGGATCGGCCTCTTGAACTGCGATGTGCCGCCACCCCCAGCGCCGCGCGGCCGAGGGTGGCGGCACACAACACCACAGTGACCCTCCGGGCTGCGATCTGCCGCCACCCTCGGGCGCCGGGCCAGCGAAGCCGACAGGACGAAGCCGAACAAATGCGCCGAGGGGCGGGCCAGTGGCCCGCCCCTCGGTCTTCCCCTTGGTTCCACCAGCCGGGGTCGAAGCGGCTGATGGAGGCCTCGCGCGTCAGTCGGAGACGACCGGGACGCGGAGCTTCTGGCCGGCCGAGAGGCCGGCGGACTCGAGGGCGTTGAGCCGCTCGATCTCGCTCATCATGGAGCGGACGTCGCCGTCGGTGGCGATCTCGCTGGCGATCCCCCAGAGGGTGTCGCCGGGCGCCACCTGGACGACCTCGGTCGGGGCGGGCTGGCCGGCTTCGCCCGTGCCGACGGCACCGCCGGCAAGCATGAACGCCACGGCGAGCACCAGGAACAGCGAGGTCAGGAAGACCACGAGCCGCCCACGGCGGGTCAGGCGCACCGTCGAGTGGGCACGGGTCGCAGCGGGAGTGAAAGCGGGGGCAAGGCTGAGGGTGCTCATGGTGGCCTCCTGGGGAAGATTCAGCCGGATGTCCTGTCGAGCGAATGTCTAGTCGGAGCCACCGACAGTGGCCTGGGCCACCGGGTGTCGATCAGACGTTCGATCGAACATGTGTACGACGGTAGAGCACGTGTTCGAACAACACAAGCACCCGGACGAACAAATGTTCGACGAGTCGAACGGCCCCCGCAGGCAGGACCACCGGACCTACCGGAACAGCCCGACGAGGACGAGCGTGGAGGCACACCGACCCGAAACGGAGCACGTCATGTCACGCAAGAAGGTCCTGGTCCTCGGCGGCAACTTCGCGGGCCTCACCGCCGCCCTCACCGTCAAGCACGAGCTGCACGGGGACGTCGACGTGACGGTCGTGTCGTCCTCCGACGACTTCCTCTTCACGCCCTCGCTGATCTGGGTGCCGTTCGGCAAGCGCATCCGCCGCGACATCACGTTCAAGGTGGGTCCGACGTTCGAGGAGCACCAGGTCGACTTCGTCCACGCCGAGGCCACCGCCATCGACCCGGTCGCCAGGCGCGTGGAGACGGCCGCCGGCCCGCAGGACTAGGACTACCTCGTCATCGCCACCGGCTACCGCAACCGCTTCGACGTCATCCCCGGGCTCGGCCAGGACGGCAACGCCCACACCATCACCACGATGGAGGACGCCCTCCACGCCGGTGAGGGCTGGCGCCGCTTCATCGACCGCGACGAGCCCGGCGACATCGTCATCGGCGCGACCCAGGGCGCTGGCTGCTTCGGCGCGGCGTACGAGTTCCTCTTCAACACCAGCTACCAGCTCAAGAAGGCCGGGCTGAAGGACAAGGTCAAGCTCACCTACGTCAGCGCCGAGCCCTTCCTCGGCCACTTCGGCATCGGCGGGCTCCCCCACGGCGAGTCCCTGCTCGGGATGTTCCTCAAAAAGGAGAAGATCGACGCCGTCCTCGACACCGCGATGGACCACGTCGACGAGGGCCGGCTGGTCCTCGCCGACGGGCGCACGCTCGACTTCGGCTACGCGATGATCATCCCGCCGTTCTCCGGCCAGGAGGTCGTCCGCAAGGTCGAGACGATCTCCGACGACAACGGGTTCGTGAAGGTGCGCGACACCTACCAGAGCGAGGCCTACGACGACCTGTACGCCGTGGGCGTGGCCGCCGCGGTCGAGGTCCCGTGGACGACGGCGACGCCGGTGGGCATCCCCAAGACCGGCTTCCCGAGCGAGCAGCAGGCCCATACGGCCGCGGTCAACATCGCCGCACAGATCCGGGGGGAGGAACCGGCTGCGCACAAGGCGTTCGGCGACATCCCCGCGGTGTGCGTGATGGACGCCGGCAACAACGGCGTCGTGATCCTCGCCGACAAGATGCTGCCGCCCCGCAAGCACGGCGTGCTGATCCCCGGACCGCACGCGCACGCGATGAAGCTGGGCTTCGAGAAGTACTTCCTCTGGAAGATGAAGCACGGTCAGGTGCGGTTGCCCTGACCTCGCCCTGACCCGAGCGGTTCAGCGGGCGGCGCGCTTCCTCATGGCCCGTCGCCCCTGGGCCGCGAACAACCCCGATGCGTGCTGCGACAACCCGGGAGCCAGGGCCGCACCGCGTACGACGCCCGCGCGCCAGCCGGGCACGGTCCGCACCACCCGGCGCGAGCCGACGAGCGCGACGGCCGCGGCGGCGACCTCGTCCACGCCCAGGATCGGGCCGCCCGACCACGTCAGCTGGGAGCCGAGGCCGTCGGGGTCCTGCGCCGCGAGCATCGCGGTGTCGACGCCGTCGGGGCACAGCGCGTGCACCCGCACGCCGCGCGGCGCCTCCGCGTTGACCGAAGCGGACAGCGAGACGACCGCGGCCTTCGTGGCGGCGTACATGCTGTAGCCGGGCACCGGCCCGAGCCCGGAGAGGGAGGCGACGTTGACGACGTCTCCCCCGCCCGGCCCGAACGCGGCGAGCGCGGCGCGGGTCCCCCACGTCGTACCGAGCAGGTTGACCTCGACCAGCCGGCGCACCTGCTCCTCCGACAGCGCGGCGAGCGCGCCGTCGTCACCGACGCCGGCGTTGTTGAACCACGCGGTCAGCGGCCCGTGTCCCACCGCCTCCTCGGCGACGAGGCGGTGCGAGTCGGGATCGCGTACGTCCTGGGCGAGGCCGGCGACCGCGCCGATCTCCGCCGCCGTGGCGGCCGCCGCCCAGCCGTCGAGGTCGCCGATGACGACGTGGTGGCCGCGGGCGACCATCAGCTCCGCGATCCCGCGCCCGATCCCACGCGCCCCACCGGTCACGACACACGAGGTCTGCATCCTGGTCAGCATGTCCGGACCTTAGCGACACGCGGCTTCGAACAGGTGTTTGATCCCACCCGCCGATGAGGGCTACGGTGGGCGCACCTGATCCTCCCTGTCCAGCCGCGGACGGAGGGGTCGACGTAGTGGAGGACGCATGGCCAAGCAGGACGACAAGAACGTCATCGAGATGCCCGACGGCCCCCCGGACGCCACCGGCCTGACCCCGCGCCAGCAGCGGGTGCTCGCCACGATCAAGGACTCCATCGAGACCAAGGGCTACCCGCCCTCTATGCGCGAGATCGGCCAGGCCGTCGGCCTCACCTCGTCCTCCAGCGTGGCCCACCAGCTGCGCGTGCTCGAGGGCAAGGGCTTCCTCAAGCGCGACCCCAACCGTCCGCGCGCCCTGGAGGTCTTCCTGCCTGAGGTGATGGCGGCGCGGCGCTCGATGTCCAGCGGCGAGGAGTCGAGCGTCGACGAGACCGGCATCGGCGACGTCCACCCCACCGCGATCAACATCCCCGTCGTCGGCCGGATCGCCGCCGGTGGTCCGATCCTCGCCGAGGAGCAGGTCACCGACGTCTTCCCGCTGCCCAAGCAGCTCGTCGGCGACGGCACCCTCTTCCTCCTCGAGGTCTCCGGTGACTCGATGGTCGACGCGGCGATCTGCAACGGCGACTACGTCGTCATCCGCCAGGAGCAGACCGCGGAGAACGGCCAGATCGTCGCGGCGATGATCGAGGGCGAGGCCACCGTCAAGACCTTCCAGCGCAAGGACGGCCACGTGTGGCTGCTCCCCCACAACGACGCCTACGACCCGATCCCGGGCGACAACGCCACGATCCTCGGTGTCGTGACGGCGGTGCTGCGCAGCCTCTGAGCACCGCAGGGGTGGTCCGGGCGTTGAAAGGCACCCACCCACCGGCCACGATGGCGGCATGAGCAACGTCGAGCAGTCCTATGACTACGTCATCGTCGGAGCGGGGGTCGCTGCGGCGAGCGCCGTGAAGGGCATCCGTTCGCAGGACGCGAGCGGCCGCGTCGCGGTGATCGGCTCCGAGCCCGACAAGCCGGTCTACCGGCCGGTCCTGTCCAAGGACCTCTGGCTCAAGGACGACGAGACGCTCGAAGGCGCCTCGCTGGCCGGCGACCTCGACGACGACGACGCGGTCGACCTGGTCACCGACACGACCGTGACCGAGATCGACCCCGGCGCCCACGTCGTACGCCTCGCCGACGGCGGCAGCGTCGGCTACGGCAAGCTGCTGCTGGCCACCGGCGCCGAGCCGCGTGTGCTCGCCGTCGACCCCGGCCCGCGCGTCATCTACTACCGCACCGCCGCCGACTACCAGCGGCTGCGCGCCGTAGCGACCGAGGGCAGCCACGTCGCCGTCGTGGGCGGCGGCTACATCGGCTCGGAGATCACCTCCGCCCTCGTGCAGAACGGCGTCCAGGTGACGCTGGTCCTCGACCTCGAGGACGTGCAGGAGCAGATGTTCCCCCGCGCGCTCGCCGCGACGCTGACCAAGGCCTTCGCCGACCGCGGCGTCACGGTCCTGCACGGCTCGGTCGAGAGTGGCCAGGAGGACGACGGCGGCGTCCGGATCCGCCTCGCCGACGGCACCTCCGTCACCGCCGACGCGGCCGTGATCGGCGTCGGCGTGCTGCCGCGCACCGGCCTCGCCGAGGCCGCCGGGCTCGAGGTCGACAACGGCGTCGTGGTGGACGACCACCTGCGCACGAGCGACCCCGACGTGTACGCCGCGGGCGACGTCGCCTCCTACCCTGACGCGCTCCTCGGGCGCCGCCGCGTCGAGCACGTCGACCACGCCGAGAAGTCCGGCGAGCACGCCGGCAAGGTGATGGCCGGCGCCGACGAGGCCTACGACTACACGCCCTTCTTCTGGTCCGACATCCTCGACTACGGCTACGAGGCCGTCGGGGAGACCCGCAGCGACCTCGATCTGGTCGAGGACTGGAAGGACGGCGAGGTCGGCACCGGCGTCGTCTACTACCTCAAGGCCGGGCAGGTCCGCGGCGTGCTGCTGTGGAACGTGTGGGACAGCGTCGACCAGGCGCGCGCCCTCATCGAGGAGACCGGCAAGAAGCCGGTGTCCGACCCGGAGTCGCTGCGGGGGCGCATCCCGCTGGGGTGACCCGCGCCCGGTGTAGCCTCGCCGCGATGTCCACGCCCGACGCTCCCCCGCCGGAGCTCTTCCGCACCCGTCCGGGCAACCGGCGCCGCTACACCGTGGACGCCCAGGCCGAGGTGGACCGGCTCGCGGCGGCGGGCGAGGCGTCCGGCTGGCTCAGCCCGCTGGCGTACAACCTCACGATCAGCCACAGCCACCGGTTCGTCTGGTACCGCGTCGCCAAGGTCGCGACGCGCACGATCCGCCACCACTGCGAGACCCACGGTGTGAGCATGGACGTCGACCACGCGATGCGGGTGCGCTATCCGCTGGCGTCGTTCGCCGACTACCTCACGTTCGCGTTCGTGCGCGACCCGCTCGACCGCTTCGTCTCGGCGTGGCACGACAAGGTCGTGGACAACAACTACTACGACTTCGACCCGGCCACGCACGAGCGGATGCAGTCGGTGGAGGAGTTCGCCCGCTGGACCGCCGCGCAGGACCTGTCGGCCGTGCCCGGCACCGACCAGCACCTGACCCTCCAGAGCCGGATGATCGACCTCAACCGCGTCGACTTCATCGGCCGGCTGGAGACCTTCGACCGGGACTTCGCCGAGGTGTGCGAGCGCATCGGCGCGCCGGCCGTGCCGACGACCCCCAGGAATCAGACCGCCCCCGGCGGCCGAGACCGACAGGTGTCGCGCGAGCTCGCCGAGCTGGTGGTGCGGATGTACGCCCGCGACTACCAGGTGTTCGGCTACCAGCGGCCCGCCTGACCGACATCCGAGTCCGCCCGGGGGTAGTCCAGTGACGAATGGCTGTCCCGGAGGCGTCCGGACAGCCATCCGTCACTGGACTACCCCGGCGGAGCGCTGCACCCGCCGGACGAATCGGCGGCGGGACACCGACGGCGCCGCGGCGTCAGCGCCGCGGGTTCACGACTGCCCGAGTCGCTTCAGCGCCTGACGCACGAGCCCGGGGTCGGTGGTCGACCACATCGGCGGGAGCGACGCCTTGAGGAAGCGGCCGTAGCGGGCGGTCTCGAGGCGCGGGTCGAGCACGGCGACGATGCCGCGGTCGGACGTCGTTCGGATCAGACGACCGGCGCCTTGAGCCATCAGCAGCGCGGCGTGCGTGGCAGAGACCTCCATGAAGCCGTTGCCGCCCCGGTCGTCAGCGGCCTTCGCGCGCGCGGACATCAGCGGGTCGTCGGGCCGCGGGAACGGGATGCGGTCGATGATCACCAGTTGGCAGGTGTCGCCCGGCACGTCGAGGCCCTGCCACAGCGAGAGCGTGCCGAAGAGGCAGGTGTGGGGATCCTCGACGAACTGCTTGGCGAGCTCGGGCAGCTGCGCATCGCCCTGCGCCAGGGTGGTCAGGTGCGGCAGGCGGGTGCGGACGGCCTCGGCCGCGGTCTCCGCGGCCCGCCGGGACGAGAAGAGGCCGAGGGTGCGACCGTCGAGGGCGTCGACGAGGTCGCAGATCTCGTCGAGCTGCGCGGGGC
Source organism: Nocardioides sp. zg-1230 (assembly GCF_013155335.1). Lineage (GTDB taxonomy): Bacteria > Actinomycetota > Actinomycetes > Propionibacteriales > Nocardioidaceae > Nocardioides. Next base: position 234,817 of record NZ_JABJQZ010000001.1, read on the forward strand.
CGAGACCGTCGCGGCCGGGCTGGGGCAGGTGGCGGGCGACGTAGAGGATCGACTGCTGGCCGTAGTCGAAGGGCGAGCCGACGTCGATGCCCTTCCACGGCAGCGCGTCGTCGGCGTCCGTCGTGGCCACCTGGTGACCGACGCGCTCGGTGGGCTTGAGGCCGAGCGAGGTCGCGACCGCGCCGAACTCGCCGCCCAGCATCAGCGTCGCGCTGGTGAAGACGACCGTCTTGTCGGTGAGCAGCTTGTCGCGCATCGGCCCCCACACCTGCAGCGGCGCGACGTGGAGCCGGGCCGGGAAGCGGTCGCGCGCCTCGCCCAGCCACAGCACGTCGGCCTGGGAGCCGGCGGCCATCCGCTCGGCGTTGACGAAGACCTCCTGCACCATGCCCTTGGCCTGCGTGCGGCCGGCGTCGCCCTCCCCCTCGCCGCCGGACTCGCGCGGGAACGCCGACAGGCACGCGCGTGCCGCGTCGCGCACGAGCACGAGGGCGTCGGAGAGCTGGGTGGACACCTGGTCGATGCGACCGGGCGGGGTCGCCTCGAACGCCTCGGCCAGCTGCTGCGCGGCGTCCTCGAGGTCGCCGGCCGGGTCACCGTCGCCGTCGGTCCAGCGGGTCGCGCGGCGGGCGGCCCGCTCGATGTCGGAGACGCCGAGCTCGTCGGTCGCCGCCTGCGTGACTCGCGCGGTCAGCTCGTGGGCCTCGTCGATGACCACGGTGTCGTAGTCGGGGATCATCGGGACGTCCTCGATCGCGTCGATCGCGAGGAGGGAGTGGTTGGTGACGATCAGGTGGCTGCGCTGGGCCTTCTCCTTCGCCAGCTCGGCGAAGCACTCCTGGCCGAAGGGGCACTTGCTCGCGCCGAGGCACTCGCGGTGGTTGACCGACACCTGGCGCCACTCGCGGTCGGTGTGGCGCGGCGCGTTGTCGCGCTCACCGCTGCCGCCCTGCTCCGACTCCTCCTCCGCCCACGCCCGCAGCTCGAGCACCTTCTCGGCCATCGCGCCGAGGGGTACGTCGACCAGCGTGCCCTGGTCGTCGGGGACGCCGGCGCGGATGCGGTGCAGGCAGGCGTAGTTGGAGCGGCCCTTGAGGACGGCGTAGGACGTGTCGAGGCCGGGCACGTGCTTGACCGCCTCGACCAGGCGCGGCAGGTCGCGCTCGACGAGCTGGTGCTGCAGGGCGAGGGTGGCGGTAGCGACCACGACGCGCTTGTCGTGGAGCATCGCGGGGACCAGGTAGCCAAGAGACTTGCCGGTGCCGGTGCCGGCCTGCACGAGGAGGTGTCGGCCCTCCTCCATCGAGTCGGCGACCTCGGTCGCCATCCGCACCTGGCCGTCGCGCTGCTGCCCGCCGAGGGCGGCGACCGCGGTGCCCAGCACCTCGCTGACGGGGGTGCCGACGGCGGGCGATGCGGTGGCGGTCTCGGGCACCAGAGCACCCTACGCGGCGACGCCGACGCTCCGTCGTACGCCGTCCACAGCCGGTCGCAGGGAGGCTGTCAGTAGTTCTTCTTGCGGCCGATCTGGCGCTCGATGCGGCGCTCGGGCTGGCCGAGCACCCGGGCGAGGATCTTCACCCGGTAGCGGTAGGCCACCACGCCCACGACGATGATCAGCAGGATCCACAACATGCGTCGATCCTACGTGCGCACTCCCAGCCGCCGGCCGTACTTGTGGGGGTAGTCCGACACCTGGAGGGGGTTGTACACCCCTCCCAGTGACGGACTCCACGCTCGAGCGGGGAGTCCCCGAGAAGGCCGGGCCCGAAGTCCGAACCGACCAGGCGTCAGACGACGGCGCCGGAGTCCTCGGGGGCGCGCTCGACCTTCTCCTTCTTCACCCGGCTCATCGGCCACTTCTCGTGGAAGTAGGTGAGGAGCGGGGTTGAGACGAAGACCGAGGAAACGGTACCGACGACGAGGCCGACGAGCAGCGCGATGGCGAAGTCCTGGAGCGAGTCACCACCCAGGAACACCAGCGCGGCCAGGATGAACATCGAGCCGAGGCCGGTGTTGACCGTGCGCGGGATGGTCTCGACGGCCGCCTTGTTGGAGACGTCGGTGAAGTCGTCCTCGGGCTTGGAGCCCCACCAGCGTTCGCGGATGCGGTCGAAGACGACGACGGTGTCGTTGACCGACAAACCCACGATCGTCATCGCGGCGGCGAGGAAGATGCCGTCGATGGGCTTCTGCAGCCAGGCGAAGAGGCCGACCACGAGGATCACGTCGTGCGCCATGCCGAGCACTGCGGCGACACCGAAGGTCCACTTGAACCGGATCGCGAGGTAGAGCAGCTGGGCCAGGAACGCGACACCGAAGGCGATGAGCGCGTTGTTGCGCAGCTGCTCGCCGAGCGAGGCGCTGATCTGCTGGTCGTCGACCTTGCTGACGTCGCCGCCGACCGAGGCGAGCTCGTCCTCGATTCGCTGCTCCTCCTCGTTTGACACCTCGCCGACGCGCACCGTGAAGTCGGCGGTGTCGGCGGTCTGCACGACCGCCTCGGGGAAGCCGGCGTCCGCGACGGCCTCGCGGGCCTGGTCGACCGTCATGTCCTGGTTGGTCACCGAGTAGTCGAGCTGGCGACCGCCGGTGAACTCGACGCCGAGGTTGAGCCCCTGCGTCACGATGCCGGCGACGGCGACGACGAGCGCGGCGGCCGAGATGCCGAGCCAGGTCTTGCGGCGCGTCATCAGCTGGGGGTCCTTGCGGTCCAGCCACTGGCGCACCTTGCCGACCGAGCCGAGGCCGCTGACGGCGGGACGGCGGGCGACCGCCTTGTTGGACACGGCGAGGTCGCACAGCACGCGCGCGATGATCAGCGCCGAGACCATCGAGGCGATGACACCGATCGACAGCGTGACACCGAAGCCCTTGATGGGACCGGAGCCGAGGAAGAACAGCAGGCCGGCCGCGAGCAGCGTGGTGATGTTGGAGTCGATGATCGCGCTCCACGCCTTGTTGAAGCCGACCTGGAGCGCCCGCCTGAGCCCGGCGGACGGATAGGCCTGGTACTCCTCGCGCGCTCGCTCGAAGACGAGCACGTTGGCGTCGATCGCCATACCGATGGCGAGCACGAAGCCCGCGAGGCCGGGCAGCGTCAGCGTCGAGCCCAGCCCGACGAGCATGGCGTACGCGAGCAGGGCGTACGACGCCAGCGCGAGCGTCGCGGCGAAGCCGACGAGGCGGTAGACGAAGATGATGAACAGGCCGGTCAGCGCGATGCCGATGATGCCGGCCTCCACGGAGGCGTCGATCGCCGCGGCACCCAGCGAGGGGCCGACGAGGCGGTCGGAGATCGCGCGGAGCTCGAGCGGCAGCGCGCCGCCCTCGATCAACGCGGCGAGGTCCTTGGACTCCTCGGAGGTGAAGTTGCCGGTGATGTCGGTCGAGCCGCCGCGGATGCCGACGTTGCAGCCGACGTCGGTGTTGACCTCGGGCGAGGAGATGACCTCTCCGTCGAGGACGATCGCGATGCGGCGCTTGGGGTCGCCGGACGGGTTGCACGCGGCCTTGCCGGTGATGTCGGCCCAGGTGCGGCCGCCCTCGCCGTTGAAGTCGATCGCCACCACCCACTCGACGCTCTGGTCGCGCTGCACGGCGCTCGCGCCGCTGATCTCCTCGCCCTGGATGACGGTGGGGCCGACCTCGATGGTGTCGCCCTGGTCAGAGGGCAGGACCTGGTTGTTCTTCTTGGCGGGCTCGGCGTCGGGCTGGGCGGTGCCGATCACCTCGTGGATCGTCAGCTGGGCGGTGCTGCCGATGCGGTCCTCGGCCTCCTGGGCCTCCTCGTCGCTGGTGACGCCGGGCAGCTCGACGAGGATGCGGTTCTCACCCTGGCGCACCAGCGTGGACTCGGCGACACCGAGGGCGTCGACGCGGCCGCGGAGCACCTCGAGGGTCTTGTCGACGTTCTCGGCCGTGGCCGGGGTCTGCTCGGTGCCCTCCGCCTCGAAGATGAACTGCGCACCGCCGCGGAGGTCGAGGCCGAGGTTGGGCTTGACGTTGACGGCTAGCGCCACGCACCCGACCAGCAGGCCGAGCACCAGGATGAAGCGGACCCAGACACCACGTGACATGCGCGACATCCTCCCTGACGAGACTTCGAACGCCCGAATCCGGGCACGGACGGGTCAACGGGTGGCCCGAACGGAAGGTTCCGGGCTGCTCGTGACACGCAAAACGCGTGCGACTGTACGCCGTAGTAGGTATCGACACGGAAACAGCCCACAGTGTTGTGTGGGTCACACCGCGGATCCCCCCTCGCGGCAGTCACCTCTTGGGAGCACACATGTCACCACGCATTCCACGGGCCGGCGCCACCAGGCTGGCCACCGTCACCGCTCTCGTCGCCGCAGGACTAGCTGCCACCGCAGCGGGTGCCACCGGCAACGCCGGGCGCGACGACGCACCACGTGAGCTGGCCCGCGCGGCAGCCGACGACACCACGCAGATCGTCATGGTCAAGGCCCCGACGGTCGAGGACCGCAACGAGGTCATCGGGCTCGGTCTCGACGTCACCGAGCACGCCGACAGGCGCGGCATCGAGGTCGTCCTCCACGACGCCGAGGACGCCCAGACCCTGCGCGACGCCGGCTTCACCTGGCGGGTCACCGTCAAGGACCTCGAGGCGCTCACGAAGAAGAACGCCAAGGCCGATCGCGCGTACGCCGCCTCGGTGGCCGACTCGGGACTGCCCAGCGGCCGCACCTCCTACCGGCAGTACGCCGACTACCTCAGCGACATGGAGCAGCTGGCCAGCGACTACCCCTCGCTCACCCGCCCGCTGACCCTGGCCAACAAGACGGTCCTCGGCGAGGACATCCGCGGTATCGAGGTCACCGTCGACGCCGACAACGTCAAGGACGGCAAGCCGACCTTCCTGCTGATGGGTGCCCACCACGCGCGTGAGTGGCCCAGCGCCGAGCACACGATGGAGTTCGCCTTCGACCTGCTCCAGTCCTACACCGCCGGCGACGCGCGGGCACGTGACCTGCTGTCGCGCTCGCGGGTGATCCTGGTGCCGGTCGTCAACGTCGACGGCTTCAAGATCTCGCGCACCGCCGCGCCGCTGGGCAACTTCTCCGTCTTCGACTACGAGATGAAGCGCAAGAACTGCTCCATCTCGGCGAACACCCCGGCCCAGTACACGACCGGCTCGTGCGACAACAACCTCGCCGGTCGCCTGCGCGGCACCGACCTCAACCGCAACTACCCCGGCTTCTGGGGCGGCGGCGGCGCCAGCACCAACTGGTCCAACGACACCTACCGCGGCGACGCCCCCGGCAGCGAGCCCGAGAGCGACGCGGTCCGCAAGCTCATCTCCGAGCGCGCGGTCACGGTGATGATCTCCAACCACACCTACAGCAACCTCGTCCTGCGTCCCCCGGCCATCGCCTCCACCGGCTTCGCGATCGACGAGCCCGAGCTGAAGGCCTTGGGTGACGCGATGGCGTCGAAGAACGACTACGTCAGCCAGGCGTCCTACCAGCTCTACGACACCTCGGGCTCCACCGAGGACTGGAGCTACTGGATCACCGGCGGCTTCGGCTACACCTTCGAGATCGGTGACGAGGGCTTCCACCCGGCCTACGAGGAGGCGGTGGTCGGCGAGTACCTCGGCCAGGCACCGGCCGACGGCGCCGGGCTCGGCGGCAACCGGGAGGCGTACTGGCTCGCGACCGAGGCGGCCGCCGACCGCGACCTGCACTCGGTCATCACGGGCACCGCGCCGGCCAAGCACACGGTCAGCGTGACCAAGACGGTGACGTCGGAGACCTCCCCGGTCATCCAGACCAACGGCACGGTCGGGGAGCCGCTGCTCTACACCGACAAGCTGCGCACCGACTACACCTCGGAGGGGGGACGCTTCGACTTCGACGTCAACCCCTCGACCCGGCCGCTCGTGATGGGTCGCTACGGCCGTGAGGCCCAGGGGCCGCCGCAGGCGCCGATCACGTTGGTCAACCCGGTCGGCGTGCCGGCGGTCGGCGGGAGCGAGTACGTCACCTTCGAGGTGCAGGGCATGCCGGCTGTGGACAACGGCTGGCTGGACGTGTCCATCGACTGGCCGGCCACTGCGGACCCGGAGGCACAGGACTGGGACTTCTTCCTCTACGGTCCCGACGGTGAGCCGGTCGGGTCCGGCGCCACGCTGGCGAACCCCGAGGTGATCACGATCCCCGACCCACAGCCGGGCACCTACACCCTCGAGGCCAACAACTACGCCGGCGGCACGGCGGAGTACGACTGGTCCGGCACCGTCGCCTTCCGGAGCCCGGACGGCCCGACCGGGACCAAGGAGGCGTGGCTGCTGAGCTGCGCCGACAAGCGCGGCAACGTGCTGGCCACCCGTGAGGTCATCGTCGACCGCGGTGAGGCCGTCGACGTCGGCAACGCCTGCAAGAGGAACAAGGAGTAGCACCGGCAAGGACAACGACGGCGGCCCGGGTGCGATGCACCCGGGCCGTCGTGTGTCGTCAGGCGTGGATCAGCGGGCGTAGCCCTCGAGCTCGCCGGCGAGGTCGGCGTTGGCACGGCCGACCACGAGCGTGCCGTCGCCGGTGTGCTCCATCGAGCCGATCTCGGCCTCCTGGTGGATCCGGTTGACCAGGTCGCCGCGCTCGTAGGGCAGCAGCACGTCGAACTCGACCTGCGGCCGCGGCAGCTCGGACTCGATGGTGCGCAGCGCCTCCTCGATGCCCTCGCCGGTCTTCGCGCTCACCACGACGCTGTGCGGCTCGCGGGCCTTGAGCCGGCCGATCACGAGGGGGTCGGCGGCGTCGGCCTTGTTGATGACGATGACCTCGGGCACCTTGGTCGCACCGATCTCGGCGAGCACCTCACGCACCGCGGCGATCTGGCCCTCGGGGTCGGGGTGCGAGCCGTCGACCACGTGGAGCAGCAGGTCGGCGTCGGCGACCTCCTCCAACGTCGAGCGGAACGCCTCGACGAGGTCGTGCGGCAGGTGGCGGACGAAGCCCACGGTGTCGGACATCGTGTAGACGCGGCCGTCGCTGGTCGTCGTACGACGCGTGGTGGGGTCGAGGGTCGCGAACAGCGCGTCCTCCACCAGCACACCGGCGTCGGTGAGCCGGTTGAGCAGCGACGACTTGCCGGCGTTGGTGTAGCCCGCGATCGCGACGCTCGGCACGTGGTTGCGGCGCCGCGACTGGCGCTTGACCTCGCGGGTGCCGCGCATCTCCTTGAGCTCGCGGCGCAGCTTGGCGATCTTGGTGTTGATGCGGCGCCGGTCGGTCTCGATCTTGGTCTCACCGGGACCGCGGCCGCCGATGCCCTCACCGCCCGCGGCACGGCCACCGGCCTGGCGGGACAGGTTGCCGCCCCAGCCGCGCAGGCGCTGCTTCATGTACTGCAGCTGAGCCAGCTCGACCTGCGCCTGGCCCTCCTTGCTCTTCGCGTGCTGGGCGAAGATGTCGAGGATCAGCGCGGTGCGGTCGACGACCTTGACCTTGATCTTGTCCTCGAGGTTGCGCAGCTGGCTGGGCGCGAGCTCACCGTCGCAGATGACGGTGTCGGCGCCGGTGGCCTGCACGATCTCGCGGATCGCCTCGACCTTGCCGCGACCGATGTAGGTCGCCGGGTCGGGCTTCTGCCGGCGCTGGAAGACGGCCTCGAGCACCTCGGACCCGGCGGTCTCGGCGAGCAGTGCGAGCTCGGCCATGGAGTTCTCGGCGTCGGTGACGGACCCCTCGGTCCACACGCCGACGAGCACGACCTTCTCCAGGCGGAGCTGGCGGTACTCGACCTCGGTGATGTCCTCGAGCTCGGTGCGCAGGCTCGCGACCCGGCGCAGGGCGTGGCGCTCGGCGAGCTCCTGCGCGCCGAGGGTCAGCTCCTCGGGGTCGTCCTCGTCGTAGTCGTCGTACGCCGTGTCGGCATAGCCGGACTCGAAGTCAGCATCGTCGTCGGTGTCTTCGGCGGCGTCGGTGTCGAGCAGCTCGTCGTCGAGCTCGATCGCGTCGTCGTCCCAGCCGCGGGTGGCGTCGAGGGCGTCGCGCAGGTTGAAGTCAGGTGCGTTCGTCATATGTGAGCAAGGGTAGGTCGCCCGGTCCCACCTGCGCGAACGGTTTCGCGCAGGGCTGACAGCCGGGCTGACGGCCGCAGCCGGCGCACGGGCTCAGGCGCGGTGCCGTCCGGCGGGCATCGCGGGCTCCCCCACCAGGGACCCCTCGTCGACGAACTCGTCGCACGCAGCGCGTACGTCGTGGGGCGTGTGCCCCGGCCCGACCACCACGACGCGGACGCCGGCCGCGTGCAGGCGGTGCAGCAGCGGGAGCATCGAGGTCATGTCACCGGCGAGGACCACCTCGTCGACCGCCGCCTCGCGGGCGATGTCGACGGCGTCGATGGCCAGCGCCACCCGTGTCTGCTCGTCGTCGCCGGCGAGCTGGTGGAAGGAGTGCAGCCCCTGGCGCCGCAACCGGTCGACCCACGACCCGAGGTCGGAGCGGCTCCAGTCCGCGTAGGCGCGGCACACGGTGACGGCGCCACGCCCGGGGAGCCGGTCGAGCAGGCCCGCGGCGGCGTCGGCGGTGATGCGACGCGCGTCGATCAGCACCGCCACCCTCCTCGCGAGGTCGAGCTCGTCCGCGACCGGTCGCCGCGGGAGGACGCGGGCGGCGGGCACCGGCGCCGGTCGCTCGGTCACGTCAGGTGTCTTCACGTCGGGCGCCTTCGCGTCGGGCGGCTCCAGCGGCGCCTTCACGGCAGGCGCCTTCGCGTCCGGTGCCTTCGGCTCCTGCGCCACGCGCAGGGCGCCGCCGCGGCGCGCGCCCATCCATCGTCGTACGAGCGTGGCCAGCTCGTTGTCGTCCCCGTCGGCCGTCGCTGCGCGCGGCTCCACCACGTTGGTCATCGTGCCCCCCACAGGCGTTGATGCATGCTTCCCGCAAGCACCATCCACCCTTTCGGGCGACCCGTGCCGGGGTTCGCCCGAATCGTGGACGACGGTCTGGACCAGTGCAGCGGTCAGGCCGACGTCACTTGGGTGGCATCCGGATGCCGCCGTCGACGCGGATCGTCTCGCCGTTCATGTAGGAGTTGGTCAGGCACTCCACGACCATGCTGGCGAGCTCCTCCGCGCGGCCGAGGCGCTTCGGGAACAGGACGTTCTGGCCGAGGTTGGCCTTGAACTCCTCGGGGTTGGGGAACGCGTCGTAGATCGGGGTGTCGATCAGCCCGGGCGCCACGGTGTTGAGCCGGATGCCGGCCGCCGACAGGTCGCGTGCGACGGGCAGGGTCATGCCGACGACGCCGCCCTTGGAGGCGGAGTAGGACGCCTGGCCGATCTGGCCGTCGAACGCGGCGACCGAGGCGAGGTTCACGATCGCACCGCGCTGGCCGTCGGCGTCGGGCTCGTTGCGGCTCATCACGGTCGCGGCCTGGCGGGTCATGTCGAAGGTGCCGATCAGGTTGATCTCGACGACCTTGCGGAAGGCGTCGAGGTCGTGGGCCTGCTCGAGCAGCCCGTCGCGACCGATGGTGCGCTGCGCCCAGCCGATGCCGGCGGAGTTGACGCACGCGCGCAGCGGGGCGATCTCGGCGGCCGCCTCGACGGCGGCGGCGACCTGCTCTGTCTTCGTCACGTCGACGGAGGCGAAGACGCCGCCGATCTCCGTGGCCAGCGCCTCGCCCTTCTCGGCGTTGAGGTCGGCGACGACGACCACGGCGCCCCGGGCAGCGAGGGCTCGCGCGACGGCGGCACCGATGCCGCTCGCGCCGCCGGTGACGATGGCGGTGGATCCGGTGATGTCCATGGCCCGGATCGTAGACGGGTCGAGTGCGCGGCCCCGCGGCGGATGGTGCCGCGAGCGCACTCGACCTCGGGCGTGGCTCAGAGGTCGGTGACGCCCTCGGCGACGAGCACGGCAGGGCCGGTCATCAGGACGCGGTCGTCCTCGGTCCACACCACGTGCAGCGTGCCGCCGGGCAGGTCGACGCGGTACGTCGTCCCGCGGGGCGCGTCGTCGGCCAGTGCCGTGGCGACCGCCACCGCGCAGGCGCCGGTGCCGCAGGAGCGGGTCTCGCCCGAGCCGCGCTCGTGCACCCGCATCGCCACGTGGTGCTCACCGCGACGCACCACGAACTCGACGTTGACGCCCTCGGGGTAGATCGCGTCGTCGTGCTCCGGCGGCTCGAGCAGCGGGCCCGGCTCGGCCAGGTTGTCGACGTACGCCACGGCGTGGGGGTTGCCCATCGAGACGTGGACGGCGGGCCAGGTGTGGCCCATCACCGACACCTCGGTCTCGCCCAGCACCTCGGGGGTGCCCATGTCGGCGGTGTACTCGTCGCCGGTCCGGTCGAGGACCTTCACGCCCGCGCGCGTCCCGATGCGCATCGGGAAGGGCTCGCCCTCGTGCTCGTGGAGGTAGCGGGCGAAGACCCGGATCCCGTTGCCGCACATCTCGCTGAGCGACCCGTCGGCGTTGCGGTAGTCCATGAACCAGCCGTCGCCCTGACGGACGGCCCGGAGCACGCCGTCGCCGCCGATGCCGGACCGGCGGTCGCACAGCGCCCGCACCCGCTCCGCGGACAGGTCACCGTGGACCGTGCCGTCGGGGTCGGGCAGCACCACGAAGTCGTTCTCCGTGCCGTGGCCCTTGCGGAAGGGGTAGCTCACGCCCCGATCATGGCAGGCCCGCGGACGACTACCGCGGGTCGACCACCTTCGCGGACCCCTTGCCGCGACGGCTCGGCTCGGCCACCGCGGTCAGCCGCTTGCGCGGCCCGATCTCGATCGCCGTCGCCGCACCGATCTCGGCGGCGCTGGTGAACGCGTCGCCCGCCGGGACCAGCGTGTGCCCGAGCGCCGTCAGCGCCGGACCGTAGGTCGCGATGAACGCCGGCTCGGCGGTCACGTTGGTCGTGTTGCGCTGGGTGGCGCGCGGCGCCGCGATGGCCTCCTCGATCGTCATGCCGAGGTCGATGCGGTTGACCAGCATCTGCAGCACGGTCGTGATGATCGTCGAGCCACCGGGCGAGCCGAGGGCGAGGAACGGCTTGCCGTCCTTGAGCACGATCGTCGGCGACATCGAGCTCCGCGGACGCTTGCCGGGCTGGATGCGGTTGGGGTCGGCGGCGTCGTACACGGTCGAGAAGTCGGTGAGCTCGTTGTTGAGCAGGAAGCCGTGGCCCGGCACGACCATGCCCGAGCCGCCGGTCTGCTCGATGGTGAGGGTGTACTCGACGACGTTGCCCCACTGGTCGGCGACCGTGAGGTTGGTGGTGGAGATGTTCTCGGTGTCGGCGTCGGTGGTGCCCTTCGCCGTCGACGGGGAGCACACGCCGTCGTACGACGTCACGTCACCCGCCGCGACCGGCTTGGTCGCGGCCTTCGCCGGGTCGAGGAAGCAGGCCCGCTCGGCGGCGAACCGGTCGTCGAGGAGCCGCTTGGTCGGCACGTCGACGAAGGCGGGGTCACCGAGGTACTTGCCGCGGTCGGCGTAGGCCAGGGCACTGGCCTCGAGGTAGTGGTGGAGCGCCTGCTCCGCCGTCATCGACGAGAGGTCGTAGCGCTCCAGGATGTTGAGCGCCTCGCCGACGGTCGTGCCGCCCGACGAGGAGGGCGCCATGCCGTAGACGTCGTGGCCGCGGTAGGTGGTGCGGACGGCACGCTGCGAGCGGACGCGGTAGTCGCGCAGGTCGCGCGCGGTGAGCCAGCCGGCGGGCACGGGGAGCTCGGTGTTCTTGGTGGTGCGGGGCTTGCGCACGACCTCCGACATCAGCCGGGCGAGCTTGCCGCGGTAGAACGCCTTCGTGCCCCGCTGGGCGATCATGTCGTAGGTCTCGGCGAGCTCGGGGTTGCGGAAGACCGAGCCGACCTTGGGGGCGTCGCCCTTGGGCAGGAACAGCTTCTTGGTGTCCTTGAAGGCCGCGAAGCGCACCTCGTTGTCGAGCGTCTGCTGGCGGAAGGTCTCGTCGACCTTGAAGCCGCGACGCGCGACCTTGGTGGCCGGAGCCAGGGCGTCGGCGAGCGAGAGCGTGCCCCAGTTGGCGAGCGCCTTGTCCCAGGTGGCGAGGGTGCCGGGGGTGCCGACGCTCGCGCCGCTGGTCACCAGGTCGGGGGTGAACGGGTAGGGCTTGCCCGTCGCCGGGTCGATGAAGGCGTCCTGCGGCATCTTCATCGGGGCGGTCTCGCGGCCGTCGAGCGTGCGGACCTTGCCGGACTTGGCGTTGTAGAAGACGAAGTAGCCGCCTCCGCCGATGCCGGCGCTGTAGGGCTCGGTGACGCCGAGCGTCGCCGCAGCCGCCACCGCGGCGTCGACCGCGTTGCCGCCCGCCTTGAGGACCTTGAGCCCGGCAGCGCTCGCCTCGGGGTCGACCGTGCTGATCGCGCCGCCCTTGCCGACCGCGGTCGGATCCTTGACGGTCGGGCGGTCCGAGGTGGTCGACGGCGCCGGCGCGGCCTGCGGCGCGGGCTGGGCGGGGACCGGGGTCGCGACGAGCGCGGCAGCGACGGCGAGTCCGCTGGCGGCCGAGATACCGGCGGTGACGCGGCGGGCGAGGTGGGACATGGGGGTTCCTCCCGAGAGTCGGTGATCCCACCCTGCCCCCGCCCCTGCAGGTTGTCCAACACCCCCGCGGGTGCGTCGTCGCGCACCCGCCTCGCGCGGTCAGCGGACGACTCAGCGGACGACGGAGTAGCGCCCGCACATGAAGTCGCGGTTGCGGGCGGTCTCCTCGAGGCGCAGCTCGACGTGGCGCGGCAGCACGGGGGCTCCGCTGCCGACGGTCACCGGGGCGTACTGGATCCACACCTCGTCGAGCAGCCCGGCGTCGTGGAACTGGCCCACCAGCTCACCGCCACCCACGACCCACAGGTCCTTGCCGTCGGCGACCTCGGTCATCTCGACGTGGACGCGGCGCACGTCGTCACGGTCGAAGCGCACGCTCGGCGGGGCATCGGGGAAGGTGCGGTGGGTCAGCACCCAGGTCGGCAGCGGCCCCCACGGGTCGTCGTCGTGGTCGAGGATCCACTGCCAGGTGCTGGCGCCCATGACACAGGCGCCGAGCCGCTCCCGGAACGCGGGGTAGGCCATCGGACCCGCTTCGTCGATGTCACGCGAGGTGAGCCAGTCGAGCGAATGGTCGTCGGTCGCGATGAAGCCGTCGAGCGTGCAGCCGGTGTAGTAGATCGTCGCCATCGGTCCACCATCGCACCGCCCACCGACACCGCGCTTGCAGCTGATGCTGACGCCCTCCCGACATCAGCCGCACGACCAGAGCCTGCCGGCATGAGGACTACCGGACGAGCGCGTCGAGGGCGGCCTCCGCCGCCTCGGGCGCGAGGTGGCCGAGCGTGATCAGCTGCGCCATCCCGTGCACCGTCGACCAGAGCGCGGCCGACAGGGCCATCGGGTCGCGACCCTCCCAGCCGGGCTCCTGCACGAGCTCGTCGACCAGGGAGCCGAGCAGCTCCTCGTTGCGGGCGATCAGGGGCGCCATCTCCGCGCTGGGTGCGCCCGCGGCGCAGTAGTCCGGGTCGAAGACCAGCGCGAACGCCTGCGGGTGGGCGGCGGCGTACGCGACGTAGGCCAGTCCGAGCGCACGCACCTTCGCAACCGTCCCCTCGGCCGCGGCGACCGCCTCCTCCTGGGCGGCCAGCAGTGCCGCCATGCCGCGCACCCCGAGCGCGCTGAGCAGCGCGGCGCGGTCGCCGAAGTGGTGGTAGGGCGCGTTGTGGCTCACCCCGGCCCGCCGGGCGACCTCGCGCAGGCTGATCTTGGCCGCCGACGTGGTCTCGAGCAGGTCGAGCGCGGCGTCCTCGAGCGCGGCCTGCAGGTTGCCGTGGTGGTATCCGGCCGCAGATCTTGACATGAGCAACATCCTACTCCAATGTGGACGTTGTCCAGATTCTTGTCACTGTCCAGATTGGAGCCACCATGGGCAACGTCCTCGTCATCGACGGCCACCCCGACCCCGCTTCTCTCACCGCCCGCCTTACTGCGTCGTACGCCGACGGCGCCGCGGCCACCGTGCTCGTCCTGCGCGACCTCGACTTCGACCTCACCCTCCACACTGGCTACCGGACGCCGCAGGGCCTCGAGCCCGACCTGGCCCGCGCGCACGAGCTGCTCGAGTGGGCCGACCACGTCGCCGTCTTCACGCCACTGTGGTGGGGCTCGGTGCCCGCGCTCCTCAAGGGCTTCTTCGACCGCACGCTCGAGCGCGGCTGGGCCTTCCGCTACAAGGACAACGGGATGCCCGAGGGCCTGCTCGCCGGGCGCACCGGCCGGCTCGCGGTCACCTCCGACTCGCCGCGGTGGTACCTGCCGCTCGTCGGCGACAGCACCGTCAAGCAGGTGCGCGGCCGCACCATGGAGTTCTGCGGCATCAAGCCGACGCGGGTCACGCGCTACGCCGACGTGCGCGGGCGGACGCCCGAGCAGATCGAGCAGTGGATCCGGGAGGCGGCCGACCTCGGCGCCGCCGACGCATCACGTCCCGGGCGTCCCGGTCGCCGACCCCACCCCGACGTCGTACGCCCGGCCGCGGCCTGAGCCTGGTTCCATCGATCGACGCCGTCGCGAGCGACACCAGGCGGGTGTGCTGGCAAGGCGGAGGGCCGAAGGCGGGCCGCCAGGCGCGTCGAGCGCGCGACAACGCAGTCAAGCGCGCCCGAATGGTGGCGCGCAGCAGGCGAGAGATCGGTGGAACCAGGCTGAGTCAGCCGAGCCGCTCGACCGCCCCGACCGCCTTCTCCACGCGGTCGGGGTCGTCGTGCGCGACCCAGACGATGCGCGGGTCCTTGCGGAACCACGAGTCCTGGCGGCGCGCGAAGCGGCGCGTGGCGACGGTCGTCTGCTCGATCGCCTCGGCGAGGCTGCGGTCGCCGGCGAGGAAGCCCATCACCTCGCGGTAGCCGATGGCCCGCGAGGCCGTGCGGGCGTCGGCGAGGCCGTGGGCCAGCAGCGCCTCGACCTCCTCCACGAACCCGCCGGCGAACATCTCCTCGACCCGCCGGGCGATCCGCGCGTCGAGCGTCGGCCGGTCGACGTCGACGCCGATCTGCACCGTCAGCGGGTCGACGTACTCCAGGCGCGGGAGGCTGGCGCTGAACGGCCGGCCGGTGAGCGCGACCACCTCGAGCGCGCGGACGACGCGGCGCCCGTTGTCGGGCAGGATCGCCGCCGCCGCCTCGGGATCCACCCCCGCCAGCCGCTCGTGCAGCGCGTGGCTGCCCACCCGCTCGAGCTCGGCCTCGAGCTCGCGCCGCAGCGAGTCGTCGGTGCCGGGGAACTCGAACCGGTCGACGATCGCGCGGGTGTAGAGCGCGGAGCCGCCGACCAGCACCGGGGTGGCGTCGCGGCCGCGGATGTCGGCGATCGCGTCGCGCGCCCAGCCCTGGAAGAGCGCGACGGTGGCGGGTGCGGTGACGTCGTACAGGTCGAGCAGGTGGTGCGGGATGCCGCGGCGCTCCGACTCCGGCAGCTTGGCTGTGCCGACGTCCATCCCGCGGTACACCTGCATCGCGTCGGTGTTGACCACCTCTCCCCCGAGCCGCTCGGCGAGGTCGAGGCTCAGCCCGGTCTTGCCGGACGCCGTCGCGCCGACGAGGGCGACGACCGGACGAGGCATGCCCCGATTGTCGCAGCGTGGCTAGTCTCGGGACCCATGGGATTCCTGGACAAGGCGAAGGCCAAGCTCACCGACGCGGTCGACCAGCACGGCGACAAGATCGCGCAGGGCATCGACAAGGCCGGCGACATGGTCAACGACAAGACCGGCGGCAAGCACGCCGACAAGATCGACCAGGCCACCGGCAAGGCGCGCGACGCGCTCGACTCCCTCGATGGCAGGAACGACGACATCCCGCCGGGCACCACCCGCTGACCCGGTTCTACGGTGGCCGCGTGAGTGACCGCTTCGCCCTCGTCCCGGCGTCCTACGTCTACCTGCTGCGCGACGGGACCGACGGCACGGAGGTCCTCCTCCAGCGACGCGGACCCGTCCCCTACATGCCCGACCACTGGGCCGCCGCGGCCGCCGGGCACGTCGAGCCGGGCGAGACGGCGTACGACGCCGCGCGCCGCGAGGCGGTCGAGGAGCTCGGCATCACCGACGTCGCGCTCGAGTTCGCCTTCTCGATGCAGCGCAGCCAGTTCGGTCCGGCGATCGAGGAACGGGTCGACTGGTTCTTCACCGCCCGCTCGTGGACGGGCGAGCCGCGGATCCTCGAGCCGGAGAAGGCGGCTGAGCTGGGGTGGTTCCCCCTCGACGCGCTCCCCGAACCGATGGTCCCGCACGAGGCGCACGCGCTCGCCCACCTGCTGTCCGGGGTCGGCTACCTCACCTTCGGGTGGGACGCTCGCCCGAGCGGGGGTGGCCGGCCGACGGCCACCGCGACAGGATCGTGATGAGTGACCCCCAGGGAGGGATTCGATGACCAACGAAGAGCTGAGCCCGATGCCCGAGCCGTACGCCGAGGAGCCTCAGCTGGTGCCCGGCGGAGTCGACGCGCTCGAGGAGGACCCCGCCGACTCGGGCCTCGCGCGTGACCTCGACCCCGACGACAACCCCGCCGTGGACGACGTCCTGCCCGACGAGATCTCCGAGCCCGACGAGAAGTCGCAGGCCCCCGACGACGGGGCTGAGGACAAGGAGTCCGACACCCCGCGGTCGTCGGGCGACGACGCACCCAGCGCCGGCCAGGAGGCCGAGGACGGCTCCCCGGAGCCCCCGGCCTGAGTCAGGATCGTGGAGGATCCGAGTCGCCAGGTGGCTCGGATCTTCCACGGTCACGCCGCCTCGAGGAAGGCGCACCCCGCGCCGCACGCTCGGCCCGGGGGCCAGCCGTCCCGTTCCAGCAGGGCCGAGACCTTGACCGCGGTCGAGCACGGCCGCCCGACGACCTGCCCCCAGGTGAGTCGAACGGTGTCGCGGCCCTCGACCGCCGCGTCGAGGTCGCGTTCGAAGTCCCGGTCCCGCTGCTCGGCGGAGTCGTGGAACAGGCGGCCGTCGAGCTCGATGAGTCGCGTCCCGTAGTCCGCGTCGCGATACACGATGCCGGTGGCCGTCCCGGCTCGGCGCTGGCGTTGGGCGCGCGGCAGGCCGTGCGGGCGCTCGACGCGGGTGAGGAACGCGTGCTCCAGCACCGAGCACGTCCCCTCGGCGACGTCCCGAAGCACTGCTTCGAGGAAGTCCCGCCGCGGCGCCCTCTTCCGGGAGGCCAGGGCCTGCCGCATCCGGACGGCCGTGGTGTGGCGGCCCTGCACCGCCCGCGCCACCGCGCCGACGGCAGCAAGGTCCCCCACTGCGGACAGCGCGACGGCGAGCGCAGCCTCGTCGTAGCGCATCCGGGGCGGACCAAGGTTCCAGTGCACCCGGTCGAGGACGAGAAAGGTGCGCGTCACCTGGACACCTCGTGGTGCCACCACTCGCCTGCTGCGAGGGACGACCACCTGGATCGGTCCGGCGTCGTCGCCGGCTCGGCCCGGACCGTCGGCAGCCCGCATGGCGGAGGCACCGCCGAGGGCCGCACCGAGGTCGGCACCGGCCAGTCCTTGCGGGCTCGAGCAGGCAAGCACAGCACCCCACGCCCGCTGCGCCCAGGACGGCTCGCCTGTGTGATCGACGTACACACCGGGCAGGAGCGGGGCAAGCTCATGGCGGCGGACGAGCCGACGTACGTCGTGGGCCTGCATGCCCACCTGCAGTGCCTGGGCGCGGGAGACCACGCCACCCTGAGCGAGGAGGAGACGATCGAGACCGGTCACGCGACCCACGGTCGCGTGCAGCGCAGTGCTGCGCGATCCCCTGCCGGCAATCTGTGGATGACCGCGATCGTGGAGGAATCAGGTCACCTGATGGCTCGGATCCTCCACAGTCTCGCGGACGAGGCGGTCAGCCGCAGGCGTTGGCCGCGGGCGGGAGGGGTGCCGGGACGCCGACCGACGGCATGCCGAGGCCCACGGAGGACGCGGCGGGCGGGGTCGACGTACGACGCTCCCAGGCGTCGCCGGCGCGGGTGCGGCGCACGGAGCGGATCGGCAGGTCGGCGACGAGGTGGTGCGGGGCGGCGTAGGTGATCTCGACGGTCACCATGTCGCCGGGGCGAACCGAGTCCTCGGAGACCTGCGAGAAGTCGGCGGCGAAGTGCACGAGCCGGTTGTCGGAGGCGCGGCCTGACAGCCGCTTGGTGGCGAGGTCCTTGCGGCCCTCGCCCTCGGCGACCATCAGCTCGACGGTGCGCCCGACGAGGGCCTTGTTCTCCGACCAGGAGATCTCCTCGACGACCTCGACGAGGCGCTGGTAGCGGTCCTTGACGACGTCGGCGGGCACCTGGTCCTCCAGAACCGCGGCCGGCGTGCCGGGACGCTTGGAGTACTGGAAGGTGAAGGCGGCCGAGAAGCGGGCGGCGCGCACGACGTCGAGGGTGGCCTGGAAGTCCTCCTCGGTCTCGCCCGGGAAGCCGACGATGATGTCGGTCGTGATCGCGGCGTCGGGGATCGCGGCGCGGACGCGCTCGATGATGCCGAGGTACTTCGACTGGCGGTAGGAGCGGCGCATGTCGCGCAGCACCTTGTCGGAACCGGACTGCAGCGGCATGTGGAGTGACGGCATGACGTTCGGCGTGGCGGCCATCGCCTCGATGACGTCGTCGGTGAACTCCGCGGGGTGCGGCGAGGTGAAGCGCACCCGCTCGAGGCCCTCGACGTCGCCGCACGCGCGCAGCAGCTTGGAGAAGGCCTGGCGGTCGCCGAACTCGACGCCGTAGGCGTTGACGTTCTGCCCGAGCAGGGTGATCTCGGTGACGCCCTCGGCGACCAGCGCCTCGACCTCGGCGAGGATCTCGCCGGGGCGACGGTCCTTCTCCTTGCCGCGCAGCGCCGGGACGATGCAGAACGTGCAGGTGTTGTTGCAGCCGACCGAGATCGAGACCCAGGCGGCGTACGCCGACTCACGCTTGGTGGGCAGCGTCGACGGGAACACCGACAGCGACTCGAGGATCTCGACCTGCGCCTCCTCCTGGACACGCGCCCGCTCGAGCAGCACCGGCAGCGAGCCGATGTTGTGCGTGCCGAAGACGACGTCGACCCACGGCGCCCGCTTCGTGATGGTGTCGCGGTCCTTCTGCGCGAGGCAGCCACCGACCGCGATCTGCATGCCGGGCGTCGCAGCCTTGACCGGCGCGAGGTGGCCGAGGTTGCCGTAGAGCTTGTTGTCGGCGTTCTCCCGCACCGCGCAGGTGTTGAACACGACGACGTCCGCCTGCTCGTCCGACGTGGCGCGCACGTAGCCGGCGTCCTCCAGCAGGCCGCTGAGCCGCTCGGAGTCGTGGACGTTCATCTGGCACCCGTGGGTCTTGACCTCGTAGGTGCGGGCTGTGGTCTCTGCGACGGTGCTCATCTCGCGCACAAGGGTACGGCGGTGGGCGGGGGCCCGGGAATCGCGAGGCCGCGCTAGTCCAGTCGGGGCACCTAGGCTCGCGCCATGCCCCGCATGCACGCGCTCGAGCTGCTGCCCGACGACGCCGGCTGCGACGTCGTACGCCGTGACTGGCAGGCGCTGCGCGACGCTGGGCTGCCCTCGCAGCTGGACCACCGCGGCACCTCCAACAGCCCGCACGTCACGGTGCTCGCCGCACCGGCGCTGGACGGCGACGACGAGGAGCGGGCGGTCGACCTGGTGACCCCGCTCCTGCCGGCGCAGGTGCGCGCGTCGGGAATCGCGCTCCTCGGCGGCACGCGCGTCTCCCTCGTCCGCGTCCTGGACGTGCCGGACCCGCTGGTGCGCGTCGTGCTCGACCTGCGGTCACGGGTGCGCGACGTGCAGCACGTCGGCTGGCTCCCGCACATCACCCTGGCCCGCCGCCTGGACCGCGCCGACGTGGGCCGGGCGGTGGAGGTGCTGGGGCACGAGGACGTGCTCCTGACGCTGGCGTCGCTGCGACTCTGGGATCCCGACGCCGGAATCGTCACCACTCTGTAATGGTCCCGACGGGCCATGTGTGATGGCCCAAGCGGTCCACCTGCCGATAGGTTGCGCCTATGACCGCGCAGGGAACGGGCACCGTCAGCGCCGGCCGGGGCGAGCCCCTCGTCGTGCTGACCGGCGTCCAGAAGCACTTCGGGCAGCTCCACGCACTCAAGGACATCGAGCTCAACGTCAAGCGCGGCGAGGTCGTCGTCGTGATCGGGCCGTCGGGCTCGGGCAAGTCCACGCTGTGCCGCACGATCAACCGGCTCGAGACGATCGACGAGGGCACGATCACCCTCGACGGCAAGGACCTCCCCCAGGAGGGCAAGGCGCTTGCCGCGCTGCGCGCCGAGGTCGGCATGGTCTTCCAGAGCTTCAACCTCTTCGCGCACAAGACGATCCTCGAGAACGTCACCCTCGGGCCGATCAAGGTCCGCGGCATGAAGAAGGAAGAGGCCGAGAAGAAGGCGCGCGAGCTGCTCGACCGCGTCGGAGTCGGCCACCAGGCGGAGAAGTACCCCGCCCAGCTCTCGGGCGGCCAGCAGCAGCGCGTGGCCATCGCCCGCGCGCTGGCCATGGAGCCGAAGGTGATGCTCTTCGACGAGCCCACCTCCGCGCTGGACCCGGAGATGATCAAGGAGGTGCTCGACGTCATGGTCGACCTCGCCCAGCAGGGCATGACCATGGTCGTCGTCACCCACGAGATGGGCTTCGCCCGCACCGCCGCAGACCGCGTCGTCTTCATGGCCGACGGCGCCATCGTCGAGGAGAACACCCCCGAGGAGTTCTTCACCAACCCACGCTCGGACCGCGCCAAGGACTTCCTCGGCAAGATCCTCAAGCACTGACCATCCCTGCCTGAACCATCCAGGCCGCAGCACACCCACCATCCACGGGGGCCGGACACTCGGCTCGGGAAAGAAGGAGAAGCAGATGCGATTCATCCGCACCAAGGCCGTGATCGCGACGGTCGGGCTGGCCCTCTCGCTGGCGGCCTGCGGCGACGCAGGTGACGACGGCGGCGAGGCCACCGACGTCGAGGTCCAGGAGAACGCCGCCGACGAGTTCGAGGACGGGACGGCGATGAAGGACTTCGCCGACTCCGGCGAGATCACCATCGGCGTCAAGTACGACCAGCCCGGGATCGGCTTCAAGGGCGCCACCGACGACATGCCGGTCGGCTTCGACCCCGAGATCGGCAAGATCCTGGCCGGCTCGCTCGGCATCGCCCCCGAGGACATCACCTGGAAGGAGACGATCTCCGACAACCGTGAGCCGTTCCTCCAGGAGGGCGAGGTCGACCTCGTCATCGCCTCGTACTCCATCACCGACGAGCGTCGCCAGGTCGTCGGCCAGGCCGGCCCCTACTACGTGACGGGCCAGCAGCTGCTGGTGAAGTCCGACAGCGACATCGAGAGCCTCGAGGACGTCGCGGGCACCGAGGTCTGCTCGGTGACCGGTTCCACCTCGCTGGAGAACATCAAGGCCGAGGGCGCCAAGCCGCGCGGCTTCGACACCTACTCCGAGTGCGTCGACCAGGTCCTGAGCGGCACGGTCGACGCCATGACGACCGACGGTGCGATCCTCCTCGGCTACGCCGCGGAGAACCCCGACGAGCTCAAGGTCGTCGTCGACCCGTTCTCCGAGGAGCGCTACGGCGTGGGCTACAGCCTCGACAAGCCCGAGATGTGCCAGTGGATCGTCGACACCCTCACCTCCGCGCAGGAGGACGGCACGTGGGGCGAGGCCTTCGAGGCCACCCTGGGCCAGTCGGGCGTCGAGACGCCCGAGCCGCCGGCGATGGACGAGTGCCCGGCCGCCTGACGCCGGAGCACCTCACCACCCGGATCACCACCTGATCGGACGCCGGCGGGCCACCAGGCCCGCCGGCGTCCCGCAGAGAGGAGCCCGCCGCCATGGATGCGGTGTTCTCGAACTTCGACGAGTTCCTGAAGGCGTTCGGCCTGACCATCGGCCTGTTCGTGGTCTCCGGCATCGCCTCGCTGGTGCTCGGGACCATCCTCGCCGTCCTCCGCGTCGGCCCCGTGTCGGTGCTCAACAAGGCGGCGGCGGTCTACGTCACGCTCTTCCGCAACACGCCGCTCCTGATGATCTTCATCTTCATCTTCATCGCGATGCCGGTGCTGGGCTACAACTTCAAGGTCGTCGAGGACATCGAGATCGCGGGCTGGAACGTCTCTGCCTTCTTCTTCCGCGCCTGCCTCGCGCTGACCCTCTACACCTCGGCCTTCGTCTGTGAGGCGATGCGCTCCGGCGTCAACGCCGTGCCGCTCGGGCAGGCCGAGGCCGGCCGCGCGATCGGCCTCACCTTCGCCCAGTCGATGAGCCTGGTGATCCTCCCCCAGGCGGCGCGCGCGGTGATCCCGCCGATGACCAGCGTGCTGATCGCCCTGGCCAAGAACACCTCCGTGGCCGCGGCCTTCGGGCTCGCCGAGGCGACCGCCACGATGCGCGGCTTCACCAACGACAACGCCGACCAGCGGATCGGCATCTTCCTCGCGTTCGCGATCGGCTACATCATCGTCGTCGAGGTCATCTCGCTGGCGTCCTACTTCGTCGAGCGAAAGGTGAGGGTGGCCCGATGAGCGCATCCGTCCTCTTCGACGCACCGGGCCCCAAGACCGTCGCCCGGCACCGCATCTACTCCGTCATCAGCGTCGCGGCACTGATCGCGCTCGTCGCCTACGCGGTCTGGGCCCTCTACGACGCCGGACAGCTCGAGTACGAGCTCTGGGAGCCCTTCCTCACGCCCGAGTACATCGAGTTCATCCTCGTCGACGGTCTCATCGAGACCCTCAAGATGGCGTTCTTCTCGATCATCTTCGCGGTGGTCTTCGGGCTCGTGTTCGGTGTCGCCAAGCTGTCCGACCACGCGTGGGTGCGCTGGCCGGCCTGGCTCGTCGTGGAGTTCTTCCGCGCCGTCCCGGTGCTGCTGCTGATGGTCTTCGCCTTCTTCCTGCTCGCCATCGGCAACGGACCCCTCACGTCGTTCTGGTGCGTGGTCATCGCCCTCACCCTCTACAACGGGTCGGTGCTGGCCGAGGTCTTCCGGGCCGGCATCAACGCCGTGCCGCGCGGCCAGGCCGAGGCGGCGTACGCCATCGGCATGCGCAAGTCGCAGGTGATGACCTCGGTGCTGCTGCCGCAGGCGGTCAAGATCATGCTGCCCGCGATCATCAGCCAGATGGTCGTCGCGCTCAAGGACACCAGCCTCGGCTACTACATCCTCGCCCCGGGCCTCACGGCCGTCGGCAAGCCGATCTACCTCGAGTTCTCCAACCAGGTGCCCACCGCGATCGTCATCACCGGCATCTACGTCGCGGTCAACCTGGTCCTCACGTGGATCGCGACCATCGTGCAGAAGCGCCTCGTCGGCGAGAAGAAGGTGCTCGACGTCCCGATGGTCGGGCCGGCTCAGGCCGGCAACGCGCCCGTCGTCTAGGCCTTGCGGGGGCTGATCCAGAGCCGGATCTCGCCCTCGACGACGACCGTGCCGTCGGTGCGCACGCCCCGCACGCGCACCGGCAGGTCGTACCCGTCACCGAGCTCCGCGGTCCACTGCCCGGGGTCGGTCTCGGCGATACAGGTGATGTCGGTCGTCGCCTTGGCGGTGTAGGCGACCTCCATCCCCTTGGGGATCCACCGCCGGTCACGCGGGATCGTCGACTCGGCGAGCGCGCCCATCGCCGCCTCGAGGCCGTTGCAGAGCGCGATGGCGTGCACCGTCCCGAGGTGGTTGTGCACCCGGCGTCGCTTCGGGATCACGAGCTCGGCACGGTCCGGCTCGATGACCGTGAACCGCGGCCGGATCGAGGCGAAGTAGGGAGCCTTCTGGCTGAAGGCGAGCGAGAAGACCCGGTGGCCCAGCGGGAGGGCGGAGGTCTTCCTCCACAGGTCGAGGACGGCAGTCATGCCGGGATGCTACCAGTGGGTAACTTTCTCTCGTCAGCTCCGACGGACGGTGATGACGCGGATGTTGCCCTCGTCGTCCTCGACCGGCTCGACGACGTCCCACCCGGGGAAGCGCGGGATCCGCTTCTGCCAGTACGACCCCTGGCCGAGGCCGATCTCGAAGCACAGCCACCCGCCGGGCCGCACCCATTCGGGCGCCTCCTGCACGAGCCGGCTGACGATCGACAGTCCCAGGCTGCCGCCGTCGAAGGCCATCCGGGGCTCGTGCTCGGAGATCTCGGCCGCCATCTCCCCCACCCGGGCCGAGGAGATGTAGGGCGGGTTGCAGATGAGTACGTCGACCTCGCCCCGCAGCTCGGCGGGCAGGGCGTCGAACAGGTCCCCCTCGTGGAGGGTGACGCGGTCCGCGACCCCGGTGAAGACCATGTTGGCCCGGGCCAGGCCGACGGCCGCCGTCGAGAGGTCGGCGGCGTGCAGCGTGACGTGCGGCGCTGCCACCGCGACGGCGGCGGCGAGGTTGCCGGCGCCGGTGCACAGGTCGACGACGAGCGAGCCGTCGGTGG
Organism: Nocardioides sp. zg-1230; assembly: GCF_013155335.1. Classification (GTDB taxonomy): domain Bacteria; phylum Actinomycetota; class Actinomycetes; order Propionibacteriales; family Nocardioidaceae; genus Nocardioides. The sequence continues at coordinate 259,254 of NZ_JABJQZ010000001.1, forward strand.
TGCGGACCAGGTCGAGTGCGGTCCGCCCGAGGATCTCCGTCTCCACCCGGGGCACGAGCGCCTCCGGGCCGGCCAGGAGCTCGACCCCCATGAAGCTCTGCCGCCCGGTGAGGTGGCCCAGCGGCGACCCGGCGACGCGTCGCTCCACGAGGGCGCCGAGCAGCCGCTCTCCCTCGTCGGTCAGGGGCGCCAGCGGCGCGGCGGCCGCGGCCGCCACCGACAGCGGCGTACCTGCCGCCACGGCCCACAGGGCGCGCAGGGTCGACTCGCTGGTCTCCTCGGGATGGTCCGGCAGGATCGCGGCCTCGACCTCGAGCCGGGCGAGGTGCCGCTCGAAGAGGGGCGGCGCGTCGGTGGTGGTAGCAGCGGTGGTGGTGGCGGTCATGCGGGTGCTCCCTGCGTGAGGACGTCGAGGAACCGGGCGGCCAGCACGGTCGATCCGGCGGGGTTGAGGTGCTGGCGGTCGGCGTCGGCCCAGCCCGGGGCGAGCGTGGCCAGCCTGGTGCCGTCGGCGGCGGTGCTCTCGACGGCGGCGATGTCGAAGAGGTCGTCGTCGGCGTAGGCCTCGCGCACGAGGTCGTTGAAGCGTTCGCGGGCGTCGTTGTCGTCGCCGCGCACGAGGACCTTGAGGTGCTGCTTGATGCCGGACGGGGCCGCGGTCAGGGGCACCGTCGCGTGGAGGAACCGGACGTCGGGGTGGTCACGCTGCAGCTCGTCGAGCGTCTGCTGGTACGCCGCGAAGAGCCGGTCGACGTCCGTCGCCGCCGTCACGTCGGTGTAGCAGAGCTTGACCATCGCCACGTCCACCTCATCCGCCAGGCCGGCACGCATCGCGGTGTCGAAGTTCGCGAGCTTGCCCATCGGGTCGCCGTTGACGCCGATCTCGGCGTGGATCACTGCGCCCTGCCCGGCGGGGACCTCCGGGACCGGGTCGTCGAGCGTCACCTCCACGACCCGCGCCTCCGCGACGTCCCGCGCGGCGTAGAGGCGGTCGAGGCCGTCGAGCATGTTCCAGCCGATCGACATGTGGCCGATGAAGACGCGCTGTCCCGCGGCCTCGCGCAGCTCGGCGGGCGGTACGGACTGCGCCGCGGTGTCGGGCGACGGCTCGGGCTCGCGAGGCCCCCAGAAGCGGACCAGCACGACCGCGCCGACCGCCAGGACGACGGCAGCGCCGAGGAGCACCCGCCCGACGGCGCGTGCTCCCGTCCCCCTGCGCTCCCTCAGCACCCGGACACCGTAGGGACGGATCGGCCCCAGATGGGCGCGCGGTTGCCGAGGTGCCCCCATTCTGGGGACAGCCGTTCAGACCGGCTGCAGCACCTCGACCCGGTTGCCGTGGCCGTCGTGGGCGTGGAGGCGTACGTGGCCGGGGAACGAGTCGCGCTGGCTGTCGTCCACGTCGAAGCCGAGCGCCCGCAGCCGGCCCGCCACCTCGTCGAGGTCGTCGACGACGAAGGCCGGGTGCGCCTTGCGCGCCGGCGCGAACGGGTCCTCGACGCCGACGTGCAGCTCGGCTGCGACGGCGCCCGCGTCGTCGTACGCCCGGAACCAGCACCCGCCGCGCGCCACCAGGTCGGCCGGCTTGTCCACCTCGACCATGCCGAGCCCCTCGGCGTAGAAGCGTCGGGCCGCGTCCTCTCCCCCGGGCGGACAGGCGACCTGCACGTGGTGGAGCCTCACGGGACCGGTACCCCCTGCGGCTTGCGCGCCACCACGAAGATCCGCCGGAAGGGCAGGACGACGCGGCCCGCGGTGTCGGCCGGGTAGGCCTCGCGCAGCAGCGCCTTGAACTCGTCCTCGAAGAGCGGTCGCAGGTCGTCGGGCAGCGCCTGCAGCGTGGGCCGCGCGCCCGTGCCGGAGACCCAGTCGAAGACGGGGTCGTCGCCGGTCAGGACGTGGAGGTACGTCGTCTCCCACGCGTCGACCTCGCAGCCGAGGTCGAGCAGGACGCGGGCGTAGACGTCCGGGTCGTGGCTCGTCGGCACCCGGGCGTCGCGCACGTGCTCGGCGTACGGCGCCCGGGCCGCCAGGTCGGTGCGGGTGGTGTGGCTGGGCTCGTCGAAGTTGCCGGGCACCTGGAAGGCGAGCCAGCCGCCGGGCTGGAGGCGGTCGAGCAGGCCGGGCAGCAGCTCGAGGTGCTCGGGGACCCACTGCAGGGTGGCGTTGGAGACGAGGACGTCGATCGGCTCGCGCAGCGCGAGCGGGTCGGGGCGGGCCCAGTCGCGCAGGTCGCCGACCTCCCAGCGAATGCCGTCGACGGCGCGGGCGGCCTCGATCATCTCCGGGCTGCTGTCGACGCCCGTCACGTCGGCGCTGGGCCACCGCGCGGCGAGCAGCGCGGTGAGGGTGCCGGGGCCGCAGCCGAGGTCGACGACGACGCGCGGGTTCTCGGCAGGCACCCGGGCGAGCAGGTCGACGAACGGCCGGCCCCGCTCGTCGGCGTACGCCAGGTAGCGGTCGGGGTCCCAGGTGTGGCTCATGGCGTCCTCCACAGGCGTCGGTTCGCGGCCTTCGTCGTCCCCACCGAGATATCTGAGGACGTCCTGGTAGGTCAATCACCCGATCCACCTACCAGAACGTCCTCAGATATCCGGGCGACGAGGAAGTTCTCTTGATGTCGAGACATCTCGCACCCTCACCTCCAACAGTCTCGATGTCAAGATTCTCGACCGATCTGGCACGATGGCGGCATGCGTGACGAGGTGGACGACCTGGTCGAGGCATGGCGCCGTGAGCGCGGCGACCTGGACCTCGCGCCCGTCGAGGTGTTCTCGCGCATCAGCCGTCTGGCCCGCCACCTCGACCTCGCCCGGCGCGATGCCTTCACCGCGCACAGCATCGAGTCGTGGGAGTTCGACGTGCTCGCCGCGCTGCGCCGTGCGGGCCAGCCCTACGAGCTCTCCCCCGGCCGGCTGCTGCGCGAGACGCTCGTGACCAGCGGCACCATGACCAACCGCGTGGACCGGCTCGCCGGACGCGGGCTCGTCGAGCGGCTCCCCGATCCCCGCGACCGCCGCGGCGTGCTCGTCCGGCTGACCGCCGACGGCAAGGCCGCGGTCGACGGCGCCTTCGAGGCGCTGCTCGCGGCCGAGGCCGACCTGCTCGCCGACCTCCCGGACCGCGACCGCACCCAGCTCGCCGGGCTGCTCCGCTCGCTGCTCGCGCCGTTCAGCTGAACTCGTCGGGCTGGGGCTACTCGACGACCTCGGAGGCCTCGAGCCACTCCAGCTCCAGCTCCTCCTTCTCCGCAGCCAGCTCGCCGAGCTGTTCGCCGACGCGCGCGAGCAGGTCGTAGTCGGTGAGGTTGGCCTCCATCTCGGCGTGCAGCTCCGCCTCGCGTACGGCGATGCGCTCGAGCTGCTTCTCCACCCGGGCAAGCACCTTGCGGGCGGCGCGGTCCTCCGCGCTGCCGGCGCGTGCCTTGGGCGTGGCGGTGGCCTGCGCAGTCCCCTCGGCGGACGCTGCGTCTTGCGAAGGCGAAGCCATGGGTGCGGATCCGGATGACGCAACGGTGGCAGCCGAGGACGCAGCCGCAGCCTGGAGCGCAGCCCGCCGCTCGAGGTACTCGTCGACGCCGCGGGGCAGCATCGAGACCTGCCCGTCGCCGAGCAGGGCCCAGGTCGAGTCGGTGACCCGCTCGAGGAAGTAGCGGTCGTGGGAGACCACGATCAGCGTGCCGGGCCAGGAGTCGAGGAAGTCCTCGAGGACGTTGAGGGTGTCGATGTCGAGGTCGTTGGTGGGCTCGTCGAGGAGCAGCACGTTGGGCTCGGTGAGCAGCAGCTTGAGCAGCTGGAAGCGGCGCCGCTCGCCACCGGACAGGTCGCCGAGCCGCGCCGTCAGCCGGTCGCCGGTGAAGCCGAAGCGCTCCAGCAGGGACGTCGCGGTGATCTCCTGGCCGTCGAGGGTCTTGGTGACCCGCCGGATCGACTCGACGGTGGGCAGCACCCGCGCCTCGGGGTCGATCTCGTCGAGCGCCTGCGTGAGGTGCTGCATCTGGACGGTGCGCCCCTGCTTGACCCGGCCCACGTCGGGCGGCAAGGCACCCGAGATCAGCGACAGGAGCGAGGTCTTGCCGGCGCCGTTGACGCCCACGATCCCGACCCGGTCGCCGGGCCCGATGCGCCAGGTCGCGTGGTCGAGCAGCACCCGCTCGCCGCGCGCGAGGTCGACGTCCTCGATGTCGATGACGTCCTTGCCGAGCCGCTGGCTGGCGAAGCGCTGGAGCTCCATCCGGTCACGCGGCGGGGGCACGTCCTCGATGAGCGCGTTGGCCGCGTCGATGCGGAACTTCGGCTTCGACGTACGCGCCGGGGCGCCGCGTCGCAGCCACGCGAGCTCCTTGCGGGCGAGGTTCTGCCGCCGCGTCTCGGTGGCGGCCGCCTGCCGCTGGCGCTCGGCCTTGGCGAGGACGTACGCCGCGTAGCCGCCCTCGTAGGAGTCGACCGCACCGTCGTGGACCTCCCACGTGGTCTGGCACACGGCGTCGAGGAACCACCGGTCGTGGGTGACCACGATGAGCGCGCTCGGCAGCCCGACGAGGTGGCCGGCGAGCCAGGCGACGGCCTCGACGTCGAGGTGGTTGGTGGGCTCGTCGAGCACGATCAGGTCGTGGCGCGAGAGCAGGAGCGCGGCGAGCGCGCAGCGTCGTCGCTCGCCACCGGACAGGCCCACGACCGCGCGATCGAGCGTCACGCCCGCGAGCAGCTCCTCGACCACCTGCCGCGTGGTCGGGTCGGCCGCCCACTCGTGGTCGGCCCGTCCCCCCAGCACGGCCTCGCGGACGGTGTGGGTGTCGACGAGCTCGTCACCCTGGTGGAGGTAGCCGATCTCGACGCCGCGGGTGCGGGAGACGCGACCGGAGTCGGGCACCTCGAGGCCGGTCATCACCTCGAGCAGCGTGGTCTTGCCGTCGCCGTTGCGACCCACGACGCCGACGCGCTCGCCCAGGGAGATGCCGAGCGAGACGTTGTCGAGCAGGGGCCGCACGCCGTAGGACTTCGAGACGCGCTCGAGGTTGATCAGGTTCGCCATGTCCGAGCGATCCTCTCAGGTGCGGCCCAGCGGACGCGGATCGGCGTACGCCCTCGACTGAGCGGTGGCCCAGCCACAGTCCAGCGTCCAGGAACGTGGGTGGACCACCGCCCGTCCCGGCGGGTTGCTCCGACACGCCAGCGAGCGGTGGCCCAGCCACACTTCCCCGCTGAGGAAGGTGGGTGGACCACCGCTTCGGGCGGGCGATCAGGAAGTGGGGCGACCCTCGCCGTCGGGCGCGCCCCCGGCGAGGGAGGGCGCCGACGTGCCGTTGGTGCCGGAGTACTTCTGGATCAGCGACTCCACGTCGAGCCCGGTGGTGGCCTTGAGCATCTCCATCGTCTGCACGAGGTTGTTGGTCACCTGCTTGGGCAGCTCGCCGGCGCCGTCGGCGGAGATCACCGTCAGCTTGTCGATGCTGCCCATCGGGCGCGCCAGCTCGGCGGCCACCTTGGGCATCACCTCGATGAGCATCTGGAGCACGGCGGCCTCGTTGTAGCCGGCGAACGCCGCGGCCTTCTTGTCCATCGCCTCCGCCTCAGCCTGGCCCGCGGCGAGGATGGCGGCGGCCTCCGCCTCACCCTCGGCGCGTACGGCGTCGGCCTCCGCGACGCGGCGGGCCTTCTCGGCCTCACCGCGCTTGGCGCCCTCGATGGCCTCGGCCTCGGCGAGGGCGGAGCGGCGGGACTTCTCGCCCTCACCGGTCAGGCGGGCCTTCTCGGCCTCCGCCTCGGCGTTGGCGATCGAGGCGGCCTTGCGGGCCTCGGCCTCGAGGATCGCGGAGCTGCGGCGGCCCTGCGCCTCGGTCTCGACGCGGTAGCGCTCGGCGTCTGCCGGCTTGCGCACCTCGGTGTCGAGCTGGCGCTCCTTGAGGGCGGCCTGCCGCACGGCGACCTTCTCCTGCTCGAGCAGCACGGCCTGGTCGCGGTCGGCCTGGGCGAGGGGCCCGGCGGCCGCGGCCTGCGCGTTGGCGGCGTCGGTCTCGGCCTTGATTTCGGCGTTCTTGAGCGCGAGGGCCCGCTGGGTGACGGCGATCTCCTGCTCGGCGGCGATGCGCGCCTGCTCGGCCGCCTGGCGGGCGTTGGCCTCGGCGATGGAGGCGAGCTGGTTGAGCTTGGCGGCCTCGGGACGACCGAGGTCGGCGAGGTAGGAGCCGTCGTCGGTGATGTCCTGGATCTGGAAGGTGTCGAGCACCAGGCCCTGGCCGGTGAGCGAGGACTCGGACTCCTCGGCGACGCGCTGCGCGAAGGCGGCCCGGTCGCGGATGATCTGCTCGACCGACATCGAGCCGACGATCGAGCGCAGCGCACCGGCGAGGACCTCCTGGGTGAAGGTCTCGATCTCCTCCTGCTGGCTCAGGAAGCGCTGGCCGGCGGCGCGGATGGAGTCCTCGTTGCCGCCGACCTTGACCAGCGCGACGCCGTCGAGGTTGAGCTTGATGCCCTGCCCGGAGACCGCTCCGCGGATCTGCACCGAGATGCGGCGCGAGGACAGGTCGAGGGTGGCGAGGCGCTGCACGAACGGGATGACGAACACGCCCCCGCCCATCACGACCTTCTGGCCGGACAGGTCGGTGGAGATCTCGCCCGTCTCCGGGTTGCGCACCTCGCCCTTGCCCTTGCGTCCGGTGACGATGAACGACTCGTTGGGCCCGGCCACCTTGTAGCGCGTGGTGACCAGCAGCGCCAGCAGCACGAGGAGGACGACGAGGCCGATCACGGCGGTGACGACCGGGGACAGTCCGAACATGGGCAGTGCTCCTAGCGAGAAGGCGTACGTGGATCTGGACGGAACTGGGACGGATCAGGGAAGGAAGAGCGGCTCGACCTGGACGGCCGTGGGCGAGATGACCTGGGTGACGCTCACCTGCGTGCCGGCGGGTACGGCGATGCTCGAGCGGGCGTTGAGGCGGGTGATGTGGCCGCCGACGCTGAGCGACACGACGCCGAAGCCGCCCTCGGGGATCGCGCTGACCACCGAGCCGATCTTCTCGAGCACGTCGGTGGTGCGCACGGTGTCGCCCTCGCCGTTGCCGTGGAGGAACTTCGAGGCCCGTGCGGCGAGCCAGCCCAGCAGGACGCCGAGCACGAGACCGACGACGACGGCCAGAGTCGTCGACCCGGTCGTCGCGAGCGCGATCGCGCCACCGAAGCCGAGGGCGCCGAGGAAGCCGGCGAGGGCCTCGGTCGAGAAGAAGCCCGCGCTGAGCCCCTCGAGGGCGCCGTCCAGGACGTCGCCGACGACGAGCGCCACGAGCAGCAGCAGGACGCCGACGGCGCCCACCACCAGGAACACGGTCACGATGCCTCCCCCAGGCAATCAGTGCAGCGATCAGTGCGACGTCGTCGACGCCGCGCACAACATATCGGCATGCTCCCCCGTTCGCGGCAGTTCATGCCATCGGGTCCGGACCCCATCCGGGTCCGTGTCTGCGGCGGGCGACCGGTGCGCTCAGCCGAGCAGGTGCGCGCCGGCGACGGGACCGACGGCGGTGAGCACGACGTCGTACGACGCCGACAGCGCGGTGAGCACCTCCGTGGAGCCCTCCTGCGAGTCGCAGAGGAAGACGCAGGTGGGGCCCGAACCACTGACCATCCCGCGCAGGGCACCCTCGGCCTCGCCGCGCTCGATCAGGTCGCCGAGCTCGGGGCGCAGGTCGATGGCCGGCTCCTGCAGGTCGTTGTGCAGCGCCCGCGCCAGCCGCACGGGCTCCCCGGTGGCCAGGGCGGCGAGCAGCTCGGTGGGCTCGGCGGGCTGCGCCGGCGCATCGGGGTGGAGCCGGTCGAAGTGGCGGTAGACCTCCGGCGTCGAGAGGCCCACAGCGGCCGGGACCACGACCCACCACCACGTGCCGTGGTCGACGATCGGCTCGACCACCTCGCCGCGGCCCCGGCCCCGCGCCGTACCTCCCACGAGCGAGAAGGGGACGTCGCTGCCGAGCCGGGCGGCCTGCGCGAGCAGTAGGTCGTCGGGCTGGCGGAGGTCGTGGAGCCGGTCGTGCGCCAGCAGGGCTGCGGCGCCGTCGGCCGACCCGCCCGCCATGCCGCCCGCGACGGGGACCTGCTTGGCGATCTGCACGGCGTGCGCGCTCCCGCAGGCCACCTCGGCCAGCGCACGCAGGGCGATGTTGGTGGCGTCGGTGGGCACGCCGGCCGCGTCGACGTGCGACGAGCCGGTGACGACCAGCTCGTCCGCTGATCCTGCAGGGGCCTCGGAGACGGTGACATCGTCGTAGAGCGAGATCGCCTGGTAGACCGTGTCGAGCGGGTGGAACCCGTCCTCGCGGGGCGCGCCGACCCCGAGGTGGAGGTTGAGCTTCGCGGCCGCCCGGACCGTGACGCTCACGAGGTCGCCGCCAGGCCCTCGGCGATGCGGGCGAAGTCGTGGACGTCGAGCACCTCACCTCGGGCGGTGGGGTCGACGCCGGCCGCCTCGAGCGCGGCGGTGGCGGCGTCGGCCGAGCCGGCCAACCCGCGCAGGGCGGCGCGCACCTGCTTGCGGCGCTGGGCGAAGGCGGCGTCGACGACGGCGAAGACCTGCTCCCGGGTGGCGGTGGTGTCCGGCGGGTCGCGCCGTGTCCAGGCGACGAGGCCGGAGTCGACGTTGGGGGCCGGCCAGAAGACGTTGCGCCCGATCGCTCCGGCGCGGCGTACGTCGGCGAACCACGCGGCCTTGACGCTGGGCACGCCGTAGGTCTTCGACCCCGGTGGGGCGGCGAGCCGGTCGGCCACCTCGGCCTGCACCATCACCAGCCCCCGCTCGAGCGACGGCAGCAGGGTGAGGAGGTGGATGAGCACCGGCACCGAGACGTTGTAGGGCAGGTTGGCGACCAGTGCCGTGGGCGGCGGCCCGGGCAGGGCGTCGACGCGCATCGCGTCGGCCAGCACGACCTCGAAGCGGTCGGCCTGTTCGGGGGCGTACGACGCGATGGTGGCCGGCAGTCGCTCGGCCAGGAGCGGGTCCACCTCGATCGCGACCACCCGGCGCGCAACCCCGAGCAGCGCCAAGGTGAGCGAGCCCAGCCCCGGTCCGACCTCGACGACCACGTCGTCACCGGTGATGCCGGACTCGCGGACGATCCGCCGCACGGTGTTGGCGTCGATGACGAAGTTCTGGCCGCGCTGCTTGGTGGGCCGCAGGTCGAGCTCGGCCGCCAGCCGACGCACCTCGGCCGGCCCGAGGAGTCTCGGGCCGGCCGGGTCGGTGGTCATGGCGTCACCCTAGTGGCCGCTGTAACGCCGGGTTCATCGCTGTACCGACCCTGATGCATCGGGGTGGGTAGTTGCAGTAACCCGGCGTTACAGCACGCGGTGGCCAGTCACTGCGGCAGGCCGAGCTTGGCCGAGCAGCTCGGCCAGGAGCCGTAGCCGCCGGCCGCGTCGCGCAGCCGGGTCGCCACGGCGATCTGGGTCTCGCGGGAGGCCTGGTGCGGGTAACCGGTGCCGCCGTAGGCACGCCAGGTGCCGAGGTTGAACTGGAGGCCGCCGTAGTAGCCGTTGCCGGTGTTGATGGCCCAGTTGCCGCCCGACTCGCACTGCGCGAGCGAGTCCCACACGGTGCTGCCGCCGGCGAAGTTGGCGGCCGTCTCCTCGGGCTCGGGCTTCTCCTTGGTGCCGACGGCCACGACGCGGGCCACGGGCTTGCGGCGCACGTCGGCGTCGACCACCTTGCGGGCCGCGAGCTCGCCGTTGACGAACCGGAGCTGGTAGGTGACGGCGCGGACGCCGTCGCGACCGGCGCGCACGACCTCCTGCTCGCCCTCGAACATCGAGGAGTCCTCGCGCTCGACGACGGGGGCGTCGACCACCTCACTCTTGACCTTCTTGGTGGCCACGCGGATGTCGGTGACGACGATCTTGTCGCCGTCGGCGATCTCGGTCGTCAGCGACGGGCGCACCTTGTCGTGCCGGTCGACCTCGAAGCCGGCCGACTTGAGCACGTCGGCGACCGTCATGGCGGTCATCTTGCGCTTCTTGAGCTGCTTGGCGCCGAGCTTGAGGTGGACCACCTTGGGCGTGACGACCTCGAGCGTGAGTCCGCTGCGGCCGATCGAGGAGCCGCGGCTGGCCGACAGCGCGGCACCGTCGAACCGGCGGCCGATCTCGCCGAGGGCGCTGGCGACGTCGGTCGAGTTGACCCAGTACGTGTGGGTCGTGCCGTCGACGTCGAGCTCGAGCGGACGCCCGAACTGCACGGCGATGGCCGAGCCGTCGGTGACGGTCTCGTCGACCGCCGGGGCGACCAGGTCCTTGTCGCCGACCTCGACGCCCTCGGCCGCGAGCACGTCGGCGACGGTGTCACCGATGGCGCTGACCTGACGGGTCTCCCCGTCGAGGGTGAGGGTCACGTCCTTGGTGAGGGCTGCGTAGCCGACCGTCGTACCTCCGACGGCTGCCACCACCAGCGCCACGAGGGTCGCCAGGACTGTCTTGGACCTGCTGAGCTGCGCGAGACGAGAGCGCACGATTCTCCGAACGTCGTACTCCCCGGGCCTCGGGCGGCAGCACCCCCCGGCCGAGCGAGGCACGGCAGCCACGACGAGGTCGCGGGAGTCGTACGACGTGCGAGCGGGGGTCTCGCAGGACCGGCCCGATCCGGTCCCATGTGCTGCCGGAAATCACTCCCGATCCCGGCCAACAATCACAGGACGATAACGATGATGGGCGGTGACGCAAACTCTTCAGGGCAAAATCTGGGGTGTTCCCGCTCACGCTCGGGCGTGTCGGCTTGCCTACCAGGTGCCTCCGAAGGCGCGTTCGGTGTTGCCGTCGATCGCCCGGCACAGCGTCTCCAGGTCCGCCTGCAGCACCTCGGCCATCGCCCGCACGGTGAGGGGGACGAGGTAGGAGGCGTTGGGTCGCCCGCGCCACGGCGCGGGCGTCAGGTAAGGAGCGTCCGTCTCGACCAGGACCCGGTCCAGCGGGGTGACGGAGAGCGCGTCGCGCAGCTGCTGCGCGTTCTTGAAGGTCATCGTCCCGGCGAAGCTGAGGTACGCCCCGCGGTCCAGGCACTGGCGTGCGAAGGCCTCGTCGCCGGAGAAGCAGTGCATCACCCAGCGCTCGGGCGCGCCCTCGGTGTCGAGCACGCGGAGCACGTCGTCATGTGCGTCGCGGTCGTGGATGACCAGGGTCTTGTCGAGTCGCTTGGCCAGGTCGATGTGGCGCCGGAAGCTCTCCTCCTGCGCCGCCCACCCGTCCTCGCCCGTGCCGCTCTGGGCGTGGCGGAAGCGGTCGAGACCGGTCTCGCCGACGGCCCGCACCTTGTCGTGCGTCTGCGCGAGCTGCTCGATCTCGGCGAGCGCCTCCTCGAGGCGACCGGCCGCGGCGAGCCGGGGTGCCTCGTTGGGGTGCAGCGCCACGCCGGCGACGAGCGCGTCGTGCTCGGCCGCCGCGGCCACGGCCCAGCGGGCGCCGGGGAGGTCGCAGCCGATCTGCACGATCCGCGGCACGCCGACGGCCGCCGCAGCCGCGACGGCGTCCGCGGTGTCGAGCCAGTCGCCGTCGGCGATGTCGAGGTGGCAGTGGTTGTCGACGACCGGGTACGGCAGCGGCTCGGGCGCAGGCGGGCGCTCCCGGTCGCGCCGGGAGCCGGAGGTCTCCTCGGTGGCCGCACGGCTGCGCGTCGGGCCGGCCCCTTCCTCAGCGGTGGACAACGTCGTACACCTCCCGCTTGGGCAGGCCGGCGCGCTTGGCGACCTCGGCGATCGCCTCCTTGCGGGTGGATCCGGCGGCCTCGAGGTCGGCCACGGCGGCGCGCAGGGTGCCGGGGTCGGTGTCGAGGGCAGGGGCGCCGCTCGATCCCTCGACCACGATCGTGACCTCTCCGCGGACGCCGTCGGCGGCCCAGGCGGCGAGCTCGCCCAGCGGGCCGCGACGCACCTCCTCGTGGGTCTTGGTGAGCTCGCGGCAGACCGCGGCCGGACGGTCCTCGCCCAGCGCCTCGGCCATCGCGGCCAGCGCCGCCTCGGTGCGGTGCGGCGCCTCGAAGAACACCATCGTGCGCTCCTCCGCGGCCAGCGCGGCCAGGCGTCGCCCCCGCTCGCCGGCCTTGCGGGGCAGGAAGCCCTCGAAGCAGAACCGGTCGACGGGCAGCCCGCTGACGGCCAGCGCGGTCAGCACCGCGCTCGGTCCGGGCACGGCCGTCACCCGTACGTCGTGCTCGACCGCCGCGGCGACCAGCCGGTAGCCGGGGTCGGAGACGCTCGGCATGCCGGCGTCGGTCACCAGGACGACCCGCTCGCCTGCCAGGAGCGCCTCCAGCAGCACCGGGGTGCGCGCCTGCTCGTTGCCCTCGAAGTAGGAGACCACGCGCCCCGACAGGGTGATGTCGAGGTCCGCGCACAGCCGCTTGAGCCGCCGGGTGTCCTCGGCCGCGACGACGTCGGCCCCGGAGAGCTCGGCGGCGAGCCGCGGCGGCGCGTCCCCGGCCTGTCCGATGGGGGTGCCCGCGAGCACCAGGACGCCAGTCATGGGGTTCACCGTAGATCCTCGAAAAGGGGGTTCCGCTCCCGGCTCCCCCCGCCTAGCGTGTCGAGATCCCCCCACCGCCCACGCTGCCCTCGGAGGTCAGTCGCATGCAGCTCAACCGTCGCACCGCCATCACGGGAGCCCTCGGTGGCGCCCTCGCCGCCGGTCCGTTCGCCGGCTTCGCCAACGCCTCCGCGCTCTCGCGGACGGGGGCCCTCGCCGGCGCCGCCGTCGGCACACTCGTCCCGGTCCCCGACCTCCGCGACGGCGTCGTACGCCTCGAGCTGCCGGCCGGCTTCGCCTACCGCTCCTTCCACGAGAGCAGCGCGCAGGCTCCGACGATCCTGCCCGACGGGACCCGACTGCCGGCCCGCCACGACGGGATGGGCGCCTTCCCCGGCCCCGACGGATCCGTCCTGCTGGTGCGCAACCACGAGGTCAACAACCCGCAGCCGGCCTTCGGACCGACCAAGCCCTACGACAAGCGGGGCGGCGCCGGCACCACCACCATCCAGGTGACGGGGCAGGGCGAGGTGCTGGACGCGTACACCAGCCTGAGCGGCACGATGATGAACTGCAGCGGTGGCCAGATGCCGTGGGGCGCCTGGGTCACCTGCGAGGAGACGGTCAACGGACCCGACGTCGGGCCGGACTTCACCGGGGTGTCCAACGTGCCGCTGCAGAAGCGGCACGGTTACATCTTCGAGGTCCCGGCCGGTGGCCTCTCCGACGCCCGTCCGATCCGCAAGGCCGGCCGCTTCGCGCACGAGGCCGTGGCCTTCGACCCGGTCGAGGACGTGCTCTACCTGACCGAGGACAACTTCGCCTTCCCCTCCGGCTTCTACCGTTACGTCCCCCGCGACAACCCCGCACGCCGCCGCAACATCGACCACAACGGGCAGCTGCAGATGCTGGCCGTCAAGGGTTCCCCGCAGGCGCACCTCGAGGCGCACCAGGACACTACGACCGTCCGCGACGTGGAGTGGGTCGACATCGACGAGCCGGACTTCGAGTTCGACTACACGCCGGGCGAGCCGGCGCCGACGAGCAACGACACCGCGATCAACTACGTCGGCGACCAGGGCCGCGCGAAGGGCGCGGCCCACTTCTCGCGCTGTGAAGGGCAGGTCTTCCACGACGGAGTCGTCTACTTCACCGCCACGCAGGGCGGCGGGCCGGCGATGACCGGACCCGACAACGTCAACGGCTACGGGCGTGGCTGGGGGCAGGTGTGGGCCTACGACACCCGCGAGCAGACGCTGCGCTGCGTCTTCCAGTCGGAGAGCCGCGAGGTGCTCGACTTCCCCGACAACGTCACCACCAGCCCCCGCGGCACCCTCGTCCTCTGCGAGGACCACGACCAGGGCAACTACCTGCGCGGCCTGACGACCGACGGCGACCTCTTCTCCATCGCGCGCAACACCATCGGCTCGGGGAACGACGAGTTCGCCGGGTCCACCTTCAGCCCGGACGGGAAGACCCTGTTCGTCAACATCCAGGCGAGCCGCGGGCTCACCTTCGCGATCTGGGGGGACTGGGCCTCGATCGGCGTGTGAGCGGGCGCCCGCCGGGCCGGCGCGCACGTCCGGACCCGGCGGGGACGTCGGCGGCGTCTGGCTAGAGTGCCCGCGTGACTCCGACAGCCGCCGAGCGGAATCGTCCGCGCTGGCGGTCGGAGGACCCGATGTTCGGGTGGGCCGGCGCGCTGTGCCTGGCCAGCCTGGCCTTCTTCCTGAGGCGCTGGCACCTCGGCACACCGCACGCGTTCTCCTTCGACGAGACCTACTACGCCAAGGACGCGTGGTCGCTGCTCGACCACGGCTACGTGCGCCAGTACGTCGAGGACGCCGACAAGACGATCCTCAACGGAGACCTCACCGGGCTGTTCCAGGACGGCCCGTCGATGATCGTCCACCCCGAGGTCGGCAAGTGGCTGATCGCCGGCGGCATCGAGGTCTTCGGGATGGACCCCACCGGCTGGCGCACGGCGTCGGCGGTGGTGGGCGCACTGATGGTCCTGCTGATGTGCCGCTTCGCACGGCGCGTCACCGGGTCGACGGTCCTCGGGCTGGTCGCCGGCCTCCTGCTGTCGGTCGACGGCCTCCAGCTCGTGCTGTCCCGGCTGGCGCTGCTCGACATCTTCCTGGCCTTCTTCACCCTCTGCGGCGTGCACTGCGTCGTCGCCGACCGCCAGTGGCTGCGCGACCGGCTGGCCGCGGGTACGACACGGACGTGGTGGCGCCCTTGGCTCGTCCTCGGCGGCGTGTCCTTCGGCCTGGCGTGCGGCACCAAGTGGTCGGCGGTCTACGCGCTCGCGGTGTTCGGCCTGCTCGCCTGGCTGTGGAGCGCCGGCGCCCGGCGGGCGTTCGGCCAGCGTCGGCCGCTGCTCCGCTCCGTCGTCCTCGACGGCGTGCCGGCGTTCGTCGCGCTGGTGGGCGTCGCGCTGGCGACGTACGTCGCGTCGTGGACGGGGTGGCTCGCGCACGCCGACGTCTACGAGGAGGCGTTCAGCAACACGCAGTACACGTCGTACGGCGGCGACGGTCCGTGGCCGACCGCGAGCGAGCCCGACGCGGACGGCCTCGGGGAGGTCACCCAGTCTCTGCGGTCGCTGTGGTCCTACCACCAGGACGTCTACACCTTCCACAGCCACTTCCTCAACGACTCGACGCACGTCTACGCCTCCAAGCCCTCGACGTGGCTCGTCATGGGCCGCCCGGTGGGGGTCGACGCCCAGACCGACATCCAGCCCGGCTCGCAGGCGTGCGAGGCTCCCGCGGGCTCCACCTGCATCCGGCAGGTCCTGCTCATCGGCAACCCCGTCGTCTGGTGGGGCGGCTGCCTGGCGGCCATCGCCTCGCTGCTGCTGTGGGCCGGTGCGCGCGACTGGCGCCACGGCGTCGTCGTCGCCGGCCTCGCCAGCACCTGGCTGCCGTGGTTCGCCTACGACGACCGGCCGATCTTCTTCTTCTACGCCATCACCTCGCTGCCGTTCCTGGTGCTCTCCACCGTGCTGGTGATGGGTCACCTCATCGGCACCTCCGACGTGCCGACCCCGAGGCGCACCTTCGGAGTCGTGGTCGCCGGCAGCTACACCGTGCTCGCCCTCATCGCCTTCGCGTGGTTCTGGCCGATCTGGACCGACGTCCTGCTGACCAAGTCGGAGTGGAACGCCCGGATCTGGTTCCAGCGCTGGATCTAGACCGGCGGAGGTCTCCCCCTCCTCGCGGGTGTGCGGTTCGGATGGACTCGGCATGGACAACCGAGGTTTCCTCAAGATGCGTCGTAGTTCGACTGCCGCCCATTCTCTTTCGGCTAACGCCCCGCGACGATGGTCACGCCCGGCGCACACGGGGGTTTGTGCCAGGGCTCGACGCGAGGGAGGGAGCGTTGATGGACTCCACGATGATCCACGTCTGCCTGCAGACCGAGGGAGCACCGACCGGCGAGGACCACGAGGTGGGCGAACGCTGGGTGTGCTCGTGCGGCGACAACTTCGTCTACCGCGAGGGCTTCAACCGCGCCGGACACGCGAGCCTCGAGTGGTGGCCCGCCCCGGCCGTCCCGCAGCCGCGCAAGGCCCCGCGCCGCGGGCTGCTGTTCGGTCCCCGCAAGGGCTGAGCTCCCGCTCCTCAGCTCCGCTTCTCAGTCAGCCCAGGAGCGGCTGCGCACGAAGGCCAGGAACCGTTCCGCGGGCGGGGCGAGCGGTCGTTCGGTGCGCCAGGTGAGGCCGATGGTGCGCGTCGCCGAGGGCGAGGACAGCGCGAGGCCCACCGAGCCCGACTGTCCCGCGAACGCCTCCGGGACGATCGCCACCCCGAGCCCGGCGGCCACCAGCCCCTCGATGGTGGCGAGGTCGGCGCTCTCGAAGGACACGCGCGGGCTCACCCCGGCCTCCGCGAGCAGCGCCTGCACCAGCGCGCTGTGACCGAAGCCGGGCGGGGTCGTCACCAGCTCGTCGTCGGCCAGCTCGGCGAGGTCGACGCGTGACCGGTCGCTGAACCGGTGGGTCGGCGGCACCACGACGACGAGCCGCTCCCGCTGCACCGCCAGCCACCCGAGGTCGGCGGCCCGGTCCATGGTGAGCCCGAGCTCGACGGCCCCGCGGTCGAGGTCGCTGCGGATGTCGTGGGCCGGCTCCTGGCTCAGCGCCACCTTCACCCCGGGCGCCTCGGCGTGGAAGGCCCGCAGCAGCTTCGGCACCAGCGTCGTGGCCATCGAGTCGAGGAAGGCGAGCCGGACGATCCCGGTGTCGGGGTCGAGCCGGTTGGCCAGGTCGGCGCGCAGCTGCTGGTGGCGTACGACGAGATCGCGGGCGGCGTCGAGGACCACCCGGCCGTCCGGCGTGACCTCCATCCCGGTCGGCGTCCGCTCGAAGACCCGCACCCCCAGCTCCGCCTCGACCCGCGCCAGCGACCGGGACAGGGTGGGCTGGCTGGTGCCGAGCGCCGCGGCCGTCTCGGTGACGTGGCCGACCTCGCCGAGCTGCAGGAGCCACGCCAGGTCACGGAGCATCACCTGCGCCATCATACGCATGCCGTATGGCTCGGGCACTTGATCGACATTGGACGCATCACGTCCGACGGCGCACCATCGACGGATGCCCGCCACCCGTGCCCCGAGCCCCGACGCCGGCCCCGCGCCGTACCGTCCGGGCACCGCCGGCTACCGGCGGGTGATGGTGGCGGTGTTCGCGGCGGGGATGGCGACGTTCGTGCTGCTGTACGACGTCCAGGCGCTGCTGCCCGAGCTGGTCGAGGCCTTCGCCGTCTCCCCCACCCGCGCGACGCTCGCGATGTCGCTGACGACCGCGACGCTGGCCGTCGCCCTGCTCGTCGCCGGACCCGTGTCGGAGGCGGTCGGTCGCACGCCCCTGATCCACCTCGCGCTCTGGTCGGCGGCGGTCGTCGCCGTGCTGTCGGCGCTGGCGCCGTCGTGGGAGGCCCTCCTCGGGCTGCGGATGCTGCAGGGCGTCACGCTGGCCGGGCTGCCCGCGGTCGCGACGGCGTACCTCCGCGAGGAGCTGCACCCCTCCGCCCACGGACGCGCGTTCGGGCTCTACATCGCCGGCACCGCCCTCGGTGGCATGGCGGGCCGGGTGGTGACCGCGCCGGTCGCCGACGCCGCGGGCTGGCGGTGGGGCCTGGCCGCCGCCGCGCTCGCCGCCCTCGCCTGCGCCGCGCTCGTCGCCTGGCTGCTGCCCGCGTCGCGGCACTTCGTCCGACGTCCGGCCGACCTGCGGTCGGTGCTCGGCGGCGCCCGCGCGGCGGTGCGCGACCGGGCGCTGGTCGCCCTCTACGTCCTGGGGGCCTGCGGGATCGGCACGATGGTCGCGGTCTTCAACGCGCTCGGCTTCCGGCTGAGCTCGGCGCCCTACGGGCTCTCGGTCGGCACGATCAGCCTGGTCTACCTCGTCTACGCCCTCGGCTCGGTGAGCTCGGCCGCGTCCGGGCGGATCGCCGACCGCATCGGCCGCCGGGCCACCATCCCGGTCGGCTGCGCCTTCGCGTTGGCGGGCGTGTGGCTGACCCTGGCGGACGCGCTGCCGGTCGTCGTCCTCGGGATGGCGGCCCTCACCGTCGGCTTCTTCTGCATCCACGGCCTGGCCAGCGGCTGGGTTACCGCGCGCGCCCACCTGGCCGGCGTACGCACCGGGCAGGCCGCGGCGTTCTACCTCTTCGCCTACTACGTAGGGGCGTCGGTGTTCGGCAACCTCGGCAGCGCGGCCTGGAGCCACGCGGGCTGGCCCGGCGTGGTCGCCCTCGCCTCCGCGCTCCTGCTCACCGTGTGCGCGATGGTCGTGGTGCTGCGTCGTACGCCCGCCCTCGCGCCGCCGGGTGCCCCGGCCTGACGTCACCAGGCGCGCGTCACCAGGCGCGCACGTCACCAGGCGCCGGGGAACCTCGCGGACCCTGCGATCGCGAGCAGCGACACCCCGAGCGAGACCGCGACCGCGATCAGCACCGACTGGCCGAGCCAGCGGCGCCCGGGCAGGGCCAGCAGCACCACTCCGGCCACCGCCGCCAGGGTCGGCAGCACCCACACCGGCACCGCCGCGGACAGCAGGCCGACCAGCAGCGCGAGGGCGACACCGGCACCGGCGGCCCGGCCCAGCGGGACCGGCCGCGAGCCGCGGGGCAGGCCGACCTCGGTGACGGGCCCCGACGCCGGGAGCTGGTCGGGGGCCAGCACCCGGAGCAGCAGGGTGATCGTGGCAGGGTCGGCCACCACGACGACGTCGCGGAAGCGGTCGGCCACGGCGTGGCGACGTACGACCTCGTCGAGCCGGTGCCCGCGGTCCACGTCGGGGAAACGCACCGGCGCCAGCACCGTCTCGGGGTGGGCGGTGTGCCCCAGGCCCTGCACGATGCGCTTGCCGTCGGCGGTCGGGGCGGTGAGGACGACCGCGGACGACCCGATCCCGGCCCGCACCCGCGCGACCTCGGCAGCGTCGGCCTGCGTGCTGACCACGAGGATCCGCTGGAAGTCGCTCACGGGACGACCGTAGCGCCGAGCCCGGCCCGCTCCCGAGCACAGGTGCGGGCGCTGGCCTCCCACGGCAGACTGGCTCCATGCCTGTGACCCGAGGGTTCCACCGCCGCCGCCCCGAGCCCGAACGCGGCCGGCTGCCACCCGGGCAGTACGACACCGGCTCGTCGTGGCCGGTGCTGAGCGCCGAGGCGACCCCGCACCGGTCGGCGGAGGACTGGACGTTCCGCATCGACGGCCTCGTCGAGTCGCCGCACACGTGGACCTGGCAGGAGCTGCACGCCTTCCCGGGCTCGACCTACTTCGGTGACATCCACTGCGTCACGACGTGGTCGAAGTTCGACATGACGTTCAGCGGCGTGAGCGTGGACGACCTGCTCGAGGTCGCCCGGCCGACGTCCGAGGCCGCCTTCGTGCTCGCCCACTCGGTCACCGGCTACACGACCAACCTGCCGCTGGCCGACGTCACCGACGGCAAGGCGTGGGTGGTGTGGAGCGTCGACGGCAAGCCGCTCCCCGAGCAGCACGGCGGACCGCTGCGGCTGCTGGTGCCGCACCTCTACTTCTGGAAGTCGGCCAAGTGGGTCTCGCGCCTCGAGCTGATGACGGAGGACCGCCCTGGCTTCTGGGAGCAGAACGGCTACCACGACCGCGGCGACCCGTGGCGCGAGCAGCGCTACCAGGGTGACGACTGACGTGGCCCCGGCGCCCATGGCGGCCTGGAGCGACGGCCGCATCATCGAGAAGGACCAGCCCACCGCGAAGACGGTCCGGCTGCGGCTGCACGTGGACGACCGGCCCCACCACCTGCCCGGCCAGCACTACATCCTGCGGCTGCGCGCCCCCGACGGCTACACCGCGCAGCGCTCCTACTCGCTGGCGTCCGACAGCGACGACCCGCTGCTCGAGCTGCTCGTCGAGCGGCAGCCCGACGGCGAGGTCTCGGAGTTCCTCGCCGACGTCGCCGAGGTGGGTGACGTGCTCGAGCTGCGCGGGCCGATCGGTCGCTGGTTCGTGTGGGACACCAAGAGCCGTGTCCTGTGCCTCGTCGGGGGCACCGGGGTGGTGCCCGCGGTCGCCATGGCTCGCACCGCGCGCCGGCTCGGTCGCACCGAGCTGCTGCGCATCGCCGCGGTCGGTCGCAGCCGCGACGACCTTCCCTACGCCTCCGAGCTGGAGAGGTACGGCGCGACGCTGGCCTTCACGCGCGCGGACGTCGACGGCCGGCCGGCCGGGCCGTTCACCGCCGCCGAGCTGGCGCCGATGCTCGACGGCGTCGACCTCGGCTACGTCTGCGGCTCGGCCCGCTTCGCGTCGTACGCCGAGGACCTGCTCCTGGAGTGCGGCCTCGACCCGGGCGCGATCCGGGTCGAGCGGTTCGGGCCGACCGGCGACTGACGGCGTTCCACGACCTGGGGAACCGTCGGGTCGTGAACACCGGAGCTGGGCGACCCGAACGTTCCCCAGCGTCCCCCTGCGCTCAGCCTTCAGCGCGACCGGGCTCCGCAGACGCAGAACCGCCCGTCACCTGCTGGTGACGGGCGGTTCGTCGTGCTGGTGGAGCTGAGGGGATTCGAACCCCTGACCTTCTCATTGCGAACGAGACGCGCTACCAACTGCGCCACAGCCCCATGCGCCCGGAGGCGCGACGCCAAGATACACGAGCGGTTCGGCGCCCACCCAATCGCCCTGACCGGACGTCAGGCGCCGCTGGCTCGCCGCTGCTCGCCGGCCTCGCGGGCGGCCTTGGTGTCCTTGGCGGACTGCTCGGCCGACCGGGCGAGGGCCGAGTCACCGTCGTGGTGACCGCTCGACCAGACGCCGGTGGAGTCGAGGTCGATCGTGGAGACCGTGCGCCGCTGGGCGGCCGGCTTGCTGACGTAGGTCGGCAGGGTGGTGGGCACCATGTCCCAGCCGCCGACGACCGGGACCTCGCCGGTGACCACGGCCGGAGCGTCGGCCGCGGGCGAGGCCTGCGCGGGCTGGGCCTGCGCGGGCTCGGCCGGCGCGGCGGGGACGCGGGGCTGCGGCGGGGTGACGATGATCTCGCCGGTCAGGTCGGACTCGTCCGCCTCCTCCTCGACGACCGGCGGCAGGCCGATCTCGATCGCGGAGCGCGTCGCGCGCTGGCGGCGCTCGGCGCGCACCGACACGCGGCAGGCCACCAGCCAGGCGACCAGGACGACCGCCGGCGCCGCGACCCACGGCCAGGCGACGACCTTCGCGATGGCGAGGCCGATCACGACGGCGTTGGCAAGCAGGACGAGTGCCAGCACGTTGCGCCGGCGCTTCGCGGCCCGGCGGGCGGACGCCCGCTCGGCGGCGGGCGACACGGCGCGCGACGCCGTACGACCCGTGGCGACGGTGGCGGTGACCTCGCGGGTCACCTCCGTGCTGACGGAGGTGGTGACCGAGGCGACCACCTCGGGCTCGGCGTGGGCCTTGGTCTCGACCGGCGGGCGGAGCGCGGCGCGGATCGGCGAGACGACCAGGCGCGCGTTGCGGCGGTCGACGGGCTCGCGCCGGGCCAGGACGCGCATCGTGTGGGAGAACTTCTCGACGGAACGGCTGCGGACGACCTCGTCATGGTGCTTGAGGGCCTTGGGGATCAGGTAGACGGCCCACGCCACGGCAAGGGCGACGAAGATGAGAGCGCTCAGGTCCACGCTCGAAGCGTAGGAGCGGTGGGCGCAGGCGGGGCGGATGTCAAGTGGTGTGTCGCAGAACTACTGCTGTGACTGGTGTGTCTGGAGCCGTCCGAGGACCCCTTCGGGTGCCTCCTCGACGGTCACGGCGAAGATGCGGTGGTCGCGCCATGCGCCATCGATGTGCAGGAAGCGCGGGGCGTAGCCCACCTGCTCGAGGCCGAGCTTCTCGACCACGCGCAGCGAGTTGGTGTTCTCGGGTCGCACGCAGATCTCGACCCGGTGCAGGCCCACGGGCCCGAAGCAGTGGTCGATCACCATGCCCACTGCCCGGGGTGCCACGCCGCGGCCTGCGACCTCCGCGGCCACCCAGTAGCCGATCGAGCCCCACTGCGCCGAGCCGCGGGCGACGTTGCTCACCGTGACCTGCCCGGCGAAGCGGCCGCCGACCTCGATGACGAAGGGCAGGCACTGGCCCAGCCTGGCCTGGTGGAGCAGCGAGCGGGTGACCACCTTGTACGACGACGGGCGCGGCGCGGCGCCGGGCGGCACGGTCGCGTCCCAGGGCCGCAGCCAGTCGTGGTTGCGGGCGCGCACGACCTGCCACTCGTCGGCGTCGGAGCGGCGCAGCGCCCGGACCACCACGCCCTGCGACTCCAGGCGGGCCGGCCAGCCCGGGGCGGTCCCCGCCAGGCCGCTAATGGTCGCTCCCGACGACCTGCTCCACGGCGTGGCGCACGACGGGCTCGAGGACGCCCAGGCCGTCCTTCACCCCGCCGCGGGAACCGGGGAGGTTGACGACGAGGCAGTCGCCGACGACCCCGGCGAGCCCGCGCGAGAGCATCGCCGTCGGCACGCCCTTGGCCACCCCGGCGGCGCGGATCGCCTCGGCGATGCCGGGCACCTCGCGGTCGAGCAGCGGCGCGGTCGCCTCGGGCGTGCGGTCGGTGGGGGTGAGCCCGGTGCCGCCGGTGGTGAGCACCAGCCGCGCGCCGGCCGCGACGGCCGCCGCGATCGCCGCGCGCACGGGGTCGCCGTCGGGCACGACGGCGGGCTCGCCGCAGTCGAAGCCCCGGCCGCGCAGCCAGTCGACGATGAGCGGTCCGGTCTCGTCGGCGTAGGTCCCCGCAGCGGCGCGGTTGGACGCGACGACCACGGCGGCAGGGAGGGTCATCGCGTCCAGTCCCCCGACCGGCCGCCCGACTTGGCCTCGACCCGGATGTCGGTGATGGTCGCGGCCTTGTCGACCGCCTTGACCATGTCGACGACGGTGAGCGCGGCGACCGAGACGGCGGTGAGGGCCTCCATCTCGACGCCGGTGCGGTCGGTGGTGCGGACGGTCGCGGTGATCTCGACCGACTCGTCGGTGACCTCGAGGTCGACCGTGACGCCGGAGATCGACAGCGGGTGGCACAGCGGGACGAGGGCGGGTGTCTGCTTGGCGCCCATGATCCCGGCGATCCGCGCCACCGCGAGCGCGTCGCCCTTGGGCACGCCCTCGCCGCGCAGCAGCTCGACGACGGCCGGGCTGACCAGCACGCGGCCGGAGGCCGACGCCGTACGCGCGGTGACGGGCTTGTCGCCCACGTCGACCATCCGGGCGGCGCCCTGCTCGTCCACGTGCGTGAGCCGATCCTGCGCCTGGCCCATCAGAACTCCTCGTCGAGCTTGCGGATGGCGACCATCTCGCCGGCCGGGATCGCGGTGGTGTCCGCGGGCACCTCGATGAGGCAGTTGGACGTCGCGAGGTCGCCGATGAGGTGCGAGCCGTGGCCGCCGACCGGTGAGACGAAGCTGCCGCCGCGGTCGGTCTCGTAGTGGCCGCGCACGAGCTGCACCTTGCCCGCCGGCGACGACAGGCCGTGGGTGAGCCGGGCGCGGCCGGCGGGCCGGACGTAGGGCAGCTTGCCCATCATCCGGCGGATCGCCGGCAGCACGAACATCTCGAACGAGACGTAGGACGAGACCGGGTTGCCCGGCAGGGTGAAGACCGGGGTGTCGTCCTCGCCGACGGTGCCGAAGCCCTGCGGCTTGCCGGGCTGCATGCCGACACCGCCGAACCACATCGAGCCGTGGTGCGACAGCGACTCCTTGACGACGTCGAAGTCGCCCTCGCTCACCCCGCCGCTGGTGACGACGAGGTCGGCGCGGACGAGCTGGTCGCTCAGCGCCTCGGTGAAGGCGTGCGCCTCGTCGGGCACGATCCCGACGCGGTAGGCGATCGCGCCCGCGGCCCGGGCGGCGGCAGCCAGGAGGTAGGAGTTGCCGTCGTAGATCGAGTCGCGGCCCAGCGGCGTGCCGGGGTCGCGCAGCTCGGAGCCGGTGGAGATCACCACGACCCGCGGCCGAGGGCGGGTGCGTACGGTCGCGCGACCCACCGCGGCGAGCAGGCCGAGGTGGCGTGGCCCGAGGACCGTGCCCTCCTCGAGCAGCATGTCGCCCTCGGTGATGTCGTCCCCGGTGGGCCGGATGTGCTGCCCGGGGGTGGCGGCGCGGCTGATCCGGACGCTGGCGACGCCACGATCGGTCCACTCGTAGGGCACCACCGTCGTGGCGCCGGCAGGCACCGGGGCGCCGGTCATGATCTTGACGGCGCTGCCCGGCGAGATCGCCAGGATGGAGGACTGCCCGGCGCCGATCTCCCCGACGACCGGGAGGGTGACCGGGGCGTCCTCGCTCGCGTCGGCGACGTCCTCGGCGACCACGGCGTAGCCGTCCATCGCGGAGTTGTCGAAGCTCGGCAGCGAGATCGGCGCGACGACGTCCTCGGCCAGGGCCAGCCCGAGCGCCTCCATCAGGGGCTGCGGGAAGGCGGGCAGCGGGGAGACGGTGGCGAGGATGCGCTCGACGTAGTCGGCAACGGGCAGCAGGTCAGCCATCGGTGCCCTGGGCCGGGTCCGGCTCGCTGAGCACGGTGCCGCCCTCGACGCGCTGGGCGGCCGACGCCTCCAGCGCGACGTCGCCGACGACCCGGACGCCGGGCCCGAAGGTCCAGTCGCCCTCGACCGTGAACGACCCGGCCTCGCGCAGCGACGGGGCTCCCTCCGGGAAGCGCTTGTCGAAGTCGCCGACCAGCTTGTAGAAGTGGCCGTCGAGGGACACGAACGGCACCTCCTCGCCCGCCTGGTCGAGCACGAAGTCGCGACCCAGGTCGTAGACGTCGGAGCGCAGGACCAGCAGGTCGTCGGTCGTCTTGACCGGCACGAAGCGGTCGCGGCCGACCTCGATCGTCAGCGCGCCCTCGAAGACCTCGATCGCGGCACCCATCGCCGTCTCGATCTGGATCACCTCCGGGGTGGAGGCGTCGGCCGGGTCGAGGTGCTTGACGTTCTTGATGAGCGGCAGGCCGAGGATGCCGCCGCGGGCGTCGAGCGCGTCGACCATCGCCTGCAGGTCGAACCACAGGTTGTTGGTGGAGGCGTACTTGTGGCGGCTCAGGTCGGCCAGCGCCTCCTTGTCGGCGTCGAGCGTCTGGGCCGACTCGCGCAGCACGACGCGGCCGTCGGCCTTGCGGCGCGCGAAGTGGCCGCCCTTGCGGTCCGACGGCGTACGTCGCACGGCCTCGATCGCGAACGGCGCACCGCTCTGGGCGAACCAGCCCGCCACGCGCGCGTCGGGCACGGCGCCGAGGTTGTCGGAGTTGGAGACGAAGACGTAGCGGTAGCCGGCGTCGAGCAGCCGCGCCAGCAGCCCGGTGCCGCGCAGCGCGGTGTAGATGTCGCCGTGGCCGGGCGGGCACCACTCGAGGTCCGGGTTCTTCGGGTACGCCGCGGGCATGAGGTCGGCGGCGAGGAGCTTGGGCTCCTTGTTCTGCAGGAACTCCAGCGGCAGGCCCTCGACCGGGAGGTCGTCGTAGCGGGCGAGCGCGGCCATGGTGTCGGCCGAGGTGCGGAAGGAGTTCATGAACAGCAGCGGCAGCGTGGCGTCGTACTCCTTGCGGAGGTGGAGCACCTGCCGGGCGATGATGTCGAGGAAGCTCAGCCCGCGGCGCACGCACAGCAGCGACTTCGCCCGCTCCATGCCCATCGACGTGCCGAGGCCGCCGTTGAGCTTGATGACGGCCGTCTTGCGGATGGCCTCGGCGGCGGTCTCCTCGGGGACCTCCACGTCGGCCAGCGACTCCATGTCGAGGGGCTCGATGGAGTCCTCGGTGATCATGCCGGTCTCGCCGTGCTCGAGGAGCCGGTAGTAGTGCGCGAACGTGTCGATCGCGACGTCGTCGACGCCTGCCTGACGCATCTTCTCGCGCGCGAGCTCGAGGCCCTGCGGATTGCCCTTGCCTGCCATGCCTTCGATCGTAGGCTGCTCACGTGGGAGCGGGACACTCGGCAGACAGCTCGGTCGCCAAGAGCGCCCTCCGGGACCAGGTGCGGGCGGCCCGCAAGCGCCGTCCGCTCGAGGCCGGAGCGGGCTTCGCCGGGGCCGTGGCCGACGTCGCGATGGGGTGGGAGCCCGTACGTCGCGCGGCCACCGTGGCGGCGTACGTCTCCGTCGGCAGCGAGCCGGGCACCGGCCTCCTGCTCGACGCGCTGGTGGCAGCGGGGCGGCGGGTGCTGGTGCCGGTGGTGCTGCCCGACCTCGACCTCGACTGGACCGTCTACACCGGGCGCGACGACCTCGCCCCGGCCGTCCGGGGGCTGCTGGAGCCGACCGGACCGCGGCTCGGCGTGGACGCCGTCGGGACGGCGGACGTGGTGCTCGTGCCCGGGCTCGCCGTCTCGGGCTCCGGGGACCGGCTCGGGCAGGGCGGCGGCTGCTACGACCGCGCGCTCGCGCGGGTGCCGGCCGGGACCCCCGTCGTCGTGGTGCTGTACGACGACGAGGTCGGGCTCGCCGTGCCGACCGATCCCCACGACGTGCGGGTCGGCTTCGCCCTGACGAGCAGCGGCGTGGTGGGGCTCAGTCCGAGCCCGGGGTGAGCACCAGGCGGTCCTCGGCGGCCGCCTCGACGGCACCGCGGGAGAAGGCCCACGGCAGGGTCTCGCCGTCCACGAAGAGCTCGGTCTGGTCGGCGTAGTGCGCGGAGGTCGGGTGCCCGGAGACGCCGGTGAGGTTGATCCACCGGGAGTCGTCCCAGTCGGCGAGCGAGACCACCATCCGCATCGACGGCGCGGCGGTGACCTCGAAGCCCTCGACGGCGTCCCACGACGTCGCGTCGACGATGGACGAGCCACCGCCGACCTCCCACCCGGTGCGGTTGAAGAAGCGCTCGACCGGGCCGATGCCCGACTCGCCGAGGGAGGCGTTGCGCAGGTCCATCCGGTGCAGCCGGCCCCACTCCCAGAGCCGAGGGTCGCGGGACTGGCGGCGGGTCATCTCGTCACGGGCGTCGATGAGCGAGGCGCGCAGGATGTCGTCGCGGGTCTCCACGACGTCGTCGGTGCGGGCGTCGTCCCACCACGGCCCGGCGGGCTCGGAGAGCATCTGCCCGACCACGCGGAACCACCGGTCGCCGCCGTCGGGCCAGGTGCGCTGGCGCAGGTCGTCGTGGAAGGTCTTCTCCAGGATCGTGCGCCACACGACGTTGAAGTAGGCCGCGGCCGGGCTGTCGGCCGGCGAGGAGAAGTCCCACTGGCGCAGCAGGTTCACCGCGTTGCGGTAGTAGGGCGACGGCAGTGCCTCGACGTCGAGGAGGTAGGGGACGAGCGTCTCGGCCATCGGGTTGGCGGAGTCGAGCTGGAGGGCGGTCATCTCCGTGACGGACAGCTCGCCCTCGTCCTCGAGCACCTCGCGGATGCGCGTCGAGCGGTAGCCGTAGTCCCAGTCCTTGGTGAGCAGGTAGGGGTAGCGCTCGTCGATGACGGCCTGGTTGGCCGTGGCGATGAAGCCCTCCTCGGGGTCGAGCACGCTCGGCAGCCCGTCGAAGGGGATGTAGCTGCCGGTCCAGTCGTTGGCGCTGATCCAGCCCTCCACCGGCATCGTGCCGTCGTTGCCGCCCCGGCGGATCGGGATCCGGCCGGGCGACTGGTAGCCGATGTGGCCCTCGCGGTCGGCGTAGACGAGGTTCTGCGCCGGCACGGAGAAGTCGGCGGCGGCGGCGCGGAAGGAGTCCCAGTCGGACGCCCGGTTGAGGGCGAGGATGGCGTCGGCGGTGGGTGCCGGCTCGAGGGCGGTCCACGCCAGCGCGACGGCGTACCCGCTCCCCCGGCCATCCCCTCCTGCGGCCGGCTCGTCGGTCGGTGCGTTGGCGCCGACGGTCGCGAACTCCGACGACACGTCGCTGATCAGCGGCCCGTGCACGGTCTCGCGCACACGCAGCTCGACGTCGTCCTCGCCGCGCACCTCGATCGTCTCGGTGCGCACCTCCATCGCCTCGGTCTCGCCGTCGCGGACGTAGCGGTCGTCACCCTCGGTCTGCTCGAGGAAGAGGTCGGTGACGTCGGGGCCGAGGTTGGTCATGCCCCAGGCGATGTCGGCGTTGTGGCCGATGATGACGCCGGGCACGCCGGAGAACGTGAAGCCCGAGGTGTCGAGCGTGCAGTCGGTCGTCTGCTCGCGGCAGTGCAGCCCCATCTGCATCCAGATGCCGGGCTGGCTGATGCCGAGGTGCGGGTCGTTGGCGAGGATCGGCGCGCCGGTCGCGCTGTGCTCGCCGTCGACGACCCACGAGTTGCTGCCGATGCCGCGGCCCTTGCCGATCAGCGCGGGCATCGCGTCGAGCCGGTCGCGCACGCGCTCGAGCGCCGCCACGACCCCCGGGGCGTACGCCGGCCGGCGGGGGTTGCGGGTCGCGTTGCCCGTCGCGTTCTGCTCGAAGACGCCGTCGACGACCCCGCCACCCGTGACGATCGGCCGGTGCTCGTCGAACGGGTAGTCCGGCCACAGCGACGCGATCTCGTCCTCGGTGTGGTCGAGCGAGAGCAGCACCCGGTCGACCTCGGCGTCCATGTTGCCGCGCAGGTCCCAGGCCATGGCCTTCAGCCAGGAGAGCGAGTCGACGGGCTCCCAGTCCTCCGGCGAGTAGTCGAGCCCGGTGAGCCCGAGCACGCTGTACTCCGCCGCCAGCTGCGACGGGCTGCGGTCGGCGAGGTAGGCGTTCACCCCGGCGGCGTACGACGTCAGCGCGTCGCGCGTCGCGGGCTCCAGCAGGGCCAGCTCGCGCTCGGCGACCCGTCGCCAGCCCATCGTCCGGATGAAACGGTCGGTCTCGAGGGTGTCGGGGCCGAAGAGCTCCGAGAGCCGGCCCGCCGTCACGTGGCGACGGAAGTCCATCTCGAAGAAGCGCTCCTGGGCGTGCACGAAGCCCTGCGCGAACATCAGGTCGGCGTCGGTGTCGGCGTAGACCTGCGCGATGCCGTTGTCGTCGCGCACCACCTCGACGGAGGCGGCCAGCCCGGGCACCTCGATCTCGCCGTCGGTCTGCGGGAGCGGACGGCGTACGACGACCACGACTGCCACGGCCAGCACCAGGAGCAGCAGCACGAGGCCGAGCGCGATCCACGCCGTCCAGCGCACCGCCCGGGGAGCTCGACGGAAGGCCTGCAAGCGCGAGCCGCGCCCGGGGCCGGGCACCGGGTCGGCGGTCGGCCGGGAAGCGTCGGCTGCGGGGCCGGTGGCGGGGTCGGCGGTGGGGCTGGCGTCGGGTGTGGCGTCGGGCTCGGTCATCGCTCGACCATTGTGCCGTACCATTGGCAGTCGAAGGGCTCGAGTGCCAGCGCGTCGCGCCGGCCCGGGCGATCCCGTCAGTCGCTCTCCCGTCGCTCCCAGAGGACCCACATGCCGACCTACCAGTACGCCTGCACCGAGTGCGGCCACTCCTTCGAGCAGTTCCAGAGCTTCAGCGAGGACGCGCTGACCGTCTGCCCCGAGTGCGACGGCAAGCTGCGCAAGCTCTTCAACGCCGTGGGCGTGGTGTTCAAGGGCTCGGGGTTCTACCGCACCGACAGCCGCTCGGGCTCGTCGTCGACCGACACGGCGTCCACCACGTCCACCTCGTCGAAGGGCTCGGAGTCGAAGGCGCCGGCCGCGTCCGGCTCGGGCACGTCCTCGTCCTCTTCCTCCGCGACGACCTCGTCCTCCGACTGACGGCCCCTGTGGAGAGGCCGAGCGGAAGCACGCACGTCCGGCCTAGCGTCGGTGCATGTTCTCGGGACTCCCGCCGGCACGTCGCCGGCTGCGCGCCGTACGCCACCAGCTGCGACGCCGCCGTCGGCTGATCGCCGCGGCGCTCACCGCGGTCGCGGCCCTCGCCGCGCTGCGCACGCTCGCCCCGCCGCCGGTCGAGACCGTCGAGGTGCTGGTCGCGGCGCGCGACCTGCCGTCGGGCTCGCTCCTCGACGAGGACGACCTCGTGGCACGCGACTGGCCCGCCGACCTGGCCCCGGCCGACGCCGCGGCCGGCGCGGCCGGTCGGGTGCTGGCCGCACCGATCGGCCGCGGCGAGGCCCTGACCGACGTACGCCTCGTCGGACCGGGCCTGGCGCTCGCCCACCCGGGCGAGACGGTCGTGCCGGTCCGCCTGCCCGACGCCGGCATGGCCGCGCTGCTCCACGCGGGCGACGAGGTCGACCTGATGGCGACCGACCCGGGCACTGGAGAGGCGACCCTGGTGGCGCGCGACGTCACGGTCCTCGCGACGCCGACGGGCGTGCCGGAGGGGCCGGCGGGCGGGTCGGGAGGGGCGCTCGTCGTCGTGGGAGCGAGCGCCCAGGAGGCGGTCACGATCGCGGGCGCCGCGCTGACGCAGTTCCTGACGGTGTCGTGGAACCGCTAGCGTGAGGCGCACACCACCGTCCGCGGCTCCTCTCGGGGCCTCGTCAGAAGGAGAACCAGCATGAGCGGTTTCAAGGCCTTCATCCTCAAGGGCAACCTCGTCGAGATCGCCACCGGCCTGATCATGGCGCTCGCGTTCGCAGCGGTGGTGAGCACGTTCACCGAGTGGCTCACCGGCCTGCTGCCCAACACAGAAGACCTCTTCAGCGACGAGACGGGCAGCTTCGGCGCCTTCCTCAACGCCCTCATCGCGTTCCTCATCATGGGCGCGGTCGTGTACTTCTTCGTCGTGCTGCCCTACACCAAGGCACGCGAGCGCTTCTTCCCCACCGAGGAGGCCGGCGCCGCACCCGACGTGGCCCTGCTCGAGGAGATCCGCGACCTGCTCCGCGCCCGCGGCGGCGCGGTCTGAGCCACGCCGCCTGAGCCACGCCGTCGTACGACGCTCGAACGGCCCGTCCCCTGCTGGGGGCGGGCCGTTCCTCGTCCCGGGGTCGCTGCGGTGGGTCGGGCACGCCCGGGGAGCGGTGGTGGAGCGACATTCCGGCGCCCCGGAATGTGGGTCGACCACCGCCCACCGGCGCGGCGTACGACGACCCGACCGGCGGAGATCAGCCGTGGTGGGGCGGGACCTGGTCGCGGTACCAGTCGTCGCCCTTGCCCGAGCCGTCCTCGCGCGGGTCGCGGTCGTCGCTCGTCTGGTCGGGCCCACCGTCGCCGAAGACCGCCGCCAGCCGGCGCCGGCGCTTCCACTCGGGCTCCGGCTCGACCGGAGGGGTCACGGAATCGTCGGGAGCCACGATCGGTCGATCAGGCGCAGACGCCCGGGACGGGCTCGGGCTCGGTCGTGGCCGGGGCGTCCGGGGTGGCGGTCTCGCTCGGCGAGGCCGTCTCCGAGGGCGTCTCGGTCGGGGTCTCGGTGGGCGTCTCGGTCGGTGTCTCGGAGGCGGACTCCGAGGGTGACGGGCTGGGCGACTGCGCCTCGGCGGAGGTCTTGGGGGGCTCGGCGGTGACGGCGTTGCCGGACAGCAGGCGCGCCGGGAGCTCCTTGTCCTCGTTGATCAGCTTCCAGATCTGGTCGGCCTGGGGGGTCCAGAAGACCCGGCCGCTGAACTCCGAGTCGGTCGGGTAGTACTCCGTCGGCAGGGTGACGAACTGGATCTTGTCGAGGCCCACGCTCTGCAGCTGCATGGCGATCTTGCCGATCCGCGTGACGGAGTCGAGCTCGTCGTCGGTGGTGAGCGACTGGGTGGCGGCGTCGAGGAAACCGACGACGCGGTCGAGCCGCGTCAGCGTCCCGGCCGACTTCACCTCGCGCACCAGGGCGGCGATGAAGGTCTGCTGGCGGCGGATGCGGGAGATGTCGTTGCGCTGGGCGAGCTCGCCGACCGACCGCGCGCGGACGTAGTCGAGCGCCTCGTCACCGGTGAGCACCGACGGGTCACCGGCCGGCACGAAGATGCCGTGCTCGCGGTCCACGAGGTCCTCCGGCACGCAGACGGGCACGCCGCCGACGGCGTCCACCATGTCGCCGAAGCCGTTGAAGTCGACGACGACGAAGTGGTCGACGAAGACGTCGGCGTTGGCCTCGAGCTGGGCGAGCGTGCAGACGGGGCCGCCCTCGGTGTAGGCGGCGTTCCACATCACGTCGGTGGCCGCCGACGACTCGCCGTCGTTGCACTCCGGGCGGTCGACGATGGAGTCGCGCGGGATGGAGACGGCGTACGCCCGGCTGCGGTCGGCGGAGATGTGCACGAGGATGGTGGTGTCGGACCCGCCGCCACCCGACTCCCCGTCGATGGCGTTGCCCTCGCCCTCACGCGTGTCGTCGCCCATCACCAGGATGTTGAGCGGCTCGCCGTTGCCCTTGTAGACCTTCTCGGGACGGTCGTCGCCGAGCTCGTCGAGCGAGATGCCCTCGATGTTGCCGTTGAGGTGGCGGATGAAGTAGACGGTGCTCAGCCCGGTCACGAGCGCGAGCACGACGGCACTGATCAGGATGACGCGGCCGACGGTGTGCTTGCGCGCTGCCTTGCCGCGGCGCTTGGGGACGCCGGCGGACGACTCCGGGCGCGACTCGTCCGACACGGGCTCACCTTCGTTGGGGTGGGGAGGGGCTGACCGGACTGAACCTACTTCACTCCGGCAAGATTTCCGCTCCCGCCGGGCACCGCCACCGAGCGCGAGTCCGGTGACGGCTCACGGCCGGCGACGCGCGTCGAGGAGGCCGATGAACTCGTCGGCCATCTCGAGCTGGCGCACGAGCCGCTGCCGCCGTTCGCGGGCGTCCTGCGAGACCGCCTCCAGACGACGCCCCGCGTCGGCTCGACCGGCGGCGTCGGTCGCGGGGTCGTCGAGCAACTCCAGGTCGTCCATCACGGCCTTCATCTCGTCGATGCTGAACCCGAGCGGCTTCATCCGCCTGATGACCAGGATCTTGTCGACGTCGGACTCGGCGTAGAGGCGGAACCCTCCGTCGCTGCGCCCCGACGGCGTCAGGAGGCCGACGTCCTCCCAGTGGCGCAGGCTCCGCAGGGAGAGCTCCGTGCGCGTGGCGACCTCGCCGATCTGCATCAGGCGTCCCTCGACGGACTGCTCGCCCACCGGCCCCCCTCCAGAGATTTCAACCCTACCCTCACGTGAGGGTAGGTTTTCCCTCCGTGCCTGACGTCGCCGAGCCTATGACCCCCGCCGCCGAACCCACCGTCCGCGCTGCCCTGAGGTCCCCCAGGCTGCTGCGCACCGAGGTCCTCGCCGGGCTCGTCGTCGCGCTCGCCCTGATCCCCGAGGCCATCTCGTTCTCCATCATCGCCGGGGTCGACCCGCGGATCGGACTCTTCGCGTCGTTCACGATGGCGGTCTCCATCGCCTTCCTCGGCGGCCGCCCCGCGATGATCTCGGCCGCCACCGGCGCGATCGCGTTGGTCATCGCGCCCGTGATGCGCGACCACGGCTACGACTACCTCATCGCCACGGTGCTCCTCGGCGGCGTCCTCCAGGTCGGTCTGGGCGTCGCCGGCGTGGCCCGGCTGATGCGCTTCATCCCGCGCCAGGTGATGGTCGGCTTCGTCAACGCGCTCGCCATCCTCATCTTCCTCGCGCAGGTGCCGCACCTGGTCGACGTGCCGTGGCTGGTCTACCCGATGGTGGCCGTGGGCGTCGCGATCATCGTGGGCTTCCCGCGGGTCAACACCGTCGTACCGGCACCGCTCGTCGCGATCGTCGCGCTGACCGGGTTCGTGTTGCTGGCCGGCCTGGCCCTGCCCGACGTCGGCGACGAGGGCGAGCTGCCCGACAGCCTGCCGGCGCTGTTCCTGCCCGACGTCCCGTGGACGCTCGAGACGCTCCGCATCATCGGCCCGTACGCCGTCGCGATGGCGCTGGTGGGCCTGCTCGAGTCGCTGCTGACCGCCAAGCTCGTCGACGACATCACGGACACCCACTCCGACAAGACCCGCGAGGCGTGGGGCCAGGGCGCCGCCAACGTGGTCACCGGGTTCTTCGGCGGCATGGGCGGTTGCGCGATGATCGGCCAGACGATGATCAACGTGAAGGCCTCCGGCGCCCGGACGCGCCTCTCCACCCTCCTCGCCGGTGTCTTCCTGCTCGTCCTGGTCGTCGGCTTCGGCGACGTGGTCGCGCTCATCCCGATGGCCGCCCTCGTCGCGGTCATGGTCATGGTGTCGGTCGGCACCTTCGACTGGCACTCCGTACGGCCCGCCACGCTGCGGCGGATGCCGAAGTCCGAGACGACGGTCATGCTGGCCACGGTCGTCGTGACCGTGCTGACCCACAACCTGGCGATCGGCGTCGGGGTCGGCGTCCTGGTCGCGATGACGCTCTTCGCGCGCCGGGTCGCGCACCTCACCGAGACGCACCGTGAGCTGGTGGAGGGCCGCGACGGCACCACGTCGGCCGTCTACCGGGTCACCGGCGAGCTGTTCTTCGCCTCCAGCAACGACCTCTACACCCAGTTCGACTACGCCGGGGACCCCGACCACGTCGTCATCGACCTGTCGCAGTCCCACGTGTGGGACGCCTCCACCGTCGCCTCCCTCGACGCGATCACCACCAAGTACGCCCGCAAGGGCAAGACGGTGGAGATCATCGGCCTGAACCCGTCGAGCGCCGAGCGCCACGAGCGGCTGTCGGGCTCGCTGCCGTCCCCCTGACGCCCGCGACGCCGCGCTGATGGGCGAGGGCGTACGACGTCGTGGCAGGATGCTTCCCGCCGCAGCACCACCGGTGACGTGGCACCGCCCCAGTAGACCGTGTTGATAACTCACATCCCCGCGTGAGACGACTGCTCTCGCAAGAGCGTTGAACAGATGTCGCGAGAACTTGAACAACTCGACACATCGTGGCGCTGTCCCACGCACTCATCGCGGCACGTCAAGGCACTCGATGTGCAACCAAGTGGGGCGATGGCTCGTGGGTACGAGGACCTGTCCGTGGCGTCTCTTAGATTTTTGACGCTCGATGCAACCTAGCCAACCTCTACGGGGCTATTAGTGGCTAGGAGGACCTACCAAGGGCAGGAGGCGTATGAGCAACTCAGGGAGTTTTGATGCCTTCTATGCCGCACGGGCCCCGAGGCTGGTGCGCAACATCTACTTGCGTACAGGCGATGCCACCCGTGCCGAGGACTGCGTGCAGGAAGCCTTTGTGCGGGCGTGGCGCAGGTGGGACCGGCTGGAGAACGACGACCCGGTGGGGTGGGTGACCACGGTGGCCGTGGCGGCTAGCCATTCGGGATTGGCGGCGCACCCTGCGAGAAGCCGGGGCGCGGCTGGGTCTTGAAGCGAGGTCATGCGAGCACATCCGCCTCCGGATGAGTTGCTCCACCTACACCAAGCGTTGGCGAAGTTGGCTCCAGCACAACGCGACGTTCTGGTCCTCCACTACTTCGAGGACTTGCCCGTGCGGGACGTCTCGGCACTCCTTGGGATGCCGGAAGGGACGGTCAAGTCCCACCTGTCTCGGGGCCGCGATGCCCTACGTGAAGCACTTGCTCTAGGAGGAGCAACCACATGAACGACTTCGACCTGCTTGAGAATGCCCGCGACACGCAGTGGGAGCACGACCTCCTCCTCCCGCACGAAATCCGCCGACGTGGCAACCGTCGCGCAACAGTCCGCCGAGTATCAGGCGTTGTGGCCGTCGCCGCGACCATTGCCACCGCCTACGCCGTGGCCGGACCCATGAGCCCAGCACTGAACAGGTGGCGACGGACCCGTCTACCAACGCCGTGAACCTCAACGGGGCAGAGTTCGACCTGCCGCCCGACTGGCAAGTTCTCAACCGACCCTCCCCAGCCCAAGCGTGTGTCGGCGACGCCACCCAACCCACCACCAGTTGCCCCGTCCGCATCGCTGTCGCAGATGACCCAGAGACGGCAATGGTGAACGGACTGGACGTCGTACCCGACCTGATGAGCACCTGCCAAGCCAACGATCCGCAGTTTGTCGAGGTTACCCAAGACAGGCCGGGCACCAGCACGTACTCGGGTCGGTGCACAGCCAGTAGCCCCGTCATGATGGCTTGGTCCTTCGACAATCGCACGGTCTACGTCCTCGCCACGGACGTGCGCTGGACCCCCGACGGTGCGGACATTTTCAACACCGTCACCGTGCCTACACATTGGCCCCAAGCCCCAGCCCCCGCCGCGACCGAGTCTGCCACTCCAGCCAGTCCACGGTGAACGAGTAGACCCAACTCACGGACGTTCACACGGGAGCCTAGTGACCGCATCTCGGTTGCGGGGTGGCCTCAGTCGTGCCGCTCCTGCACGAGCAACGTCTCAAGCGCCGACAGTCCTCGGCTGCTGTGGCTCTTGACCGTGCCGTCGCTGATGCCCAGTTCGGATGCCGTTTCTCGCACCGATAGGCCGAGCCAGTGTCGGAGCACCACCACTTTGCGCTGCTGCTCTGGGAGTGCTTGTAGCGCATCGAAGAGAGCAGAACGCTCCTCGATGGAAGGCGCGGCATCGGCGGCGCGCTCGGGCAGGACTTCGGTCGGCCACTCGCGCCGCCAACTTCTTCGCAAGTCGTCGATGTTCGTGCGAACCAATATCTGTCGGCAGTATGCCTCCTCGCCGCCTTCGTGGTGGATGCGAGGCCAAGCGACGTACAACTTGGCGAGGGCTGTTTGTAGCAGGTCTTCTGCATGGTGCCGGTCGCCAGTCAGCGCGTACGCGATGCGCCGCAGGTGGGGCAACCGACCAACTACGAAGTCGGTGAACTGGGCGTCGCGCTCGTCGCGATTCACGGGGCTCCGAAATCGGTGATCACATCGGCGACAAACTCCTCGAAGTCTGCATACCGCTGCCCTGGTGCCTCGACATTGAGTGCGACAGTCTCCTGCGCGAGCCAGTCAATCGTCACCCATCGCTCTGTCTCTGAGCGTTCCTGGACTACCTGTATCGCCCACCGCGCGGTCCATCCCGCTTCGCCGATTGACTCGATGCTGCGGTCTACTCGCCATCCGGGTCGAACAATGAACGCGTCGCCACTCTCGGGCAACGTCACTGGCACTCCGTCCGGCATCCTCTCCAGTTCCTGCGGCGACGCGGTGCGAAAGCGAGAAGGTCTCGCTACATCCGACGAGGCTGGCGACGCTCCCGGCCCCTCGCCAGCGACCACGGAGTCGCCCGACGAGTAGAGCGCTGGCAGCGCCGCCCATGTCATTGTGGCTGCAACCAACGTGGCTGCCGCAGCAATCGTTGTGAACGTCCTACGGTGGCGTAGCGCCCGGTGACCTCGCGCCACGTAGCGCTCGACGGCGATGGGCTCCTCAATGGCAAACGAGCGATCGAGTTCGTGCCCCCAGTCGATTTCGGTCTTCATGACGTTCCTCCACTCACCAGTGTCCCTCGAAACAGGGACACTTAGAAACACGGGTGAACGGACCGAACGGTTGTCTTACCTCACCTACCCCTACCCCTGTGCAGCAGGACGCCCGAGGTTGGGAAAACGCCGTCCGCACATCCGCATGAGCGGATGGTCATGCCGAGAACAACCTCGTGAGATGCAGCCGCTAGAGCCACCAGAAATGTCTTGTCGGGCACCCGGTCCGCCTGATCACCGCGCACCGGGTGCCCGCTGGTAGACAGCATCCGGCCGACCGGGTGGGGTCCGCAAGCGCGGTCGGCGGGTCAGTTCAGTGACCAGCCGCGAGGACGAGGTTCTACGTCGTTGACCCGGTCGGGGAGAACCGGGAGCACCTCCACTTAGAACCGCCCCCGGACCGCTACCCGACACCCACCGCCTGTCGGACTAGGTGGCGAGGCGGCGACGTGCGACGGGGCGGCGGCGTTCCTGTGCCATCTCGGCGCTGACCTCCCGCAAGGCGCGCTGGCGGGCTTGGTCGAAGTAGGTCTTGGGGTCCGCGAGCGCGCGCTCGATGCGGTCGTCGCGGCGAGGCTTCGACAGTTTTTGTGCCATCACTGACCCCTTCCTGTGTGGTGTTCCACTTTGCCACATTGTCCTAGCGGCACTCTAGACATCGGCTCCGACAACAAGTGGGTGAACTGCCTGCCGTTCGCCCGTGTCGTTACCGGCCTTGGGCGAGCGCGGCGGCGAGCGCTGAAGCCATCAGACCGAGCATGCGCAGATCATCGTTGGTGAGGTCACCGGCCTCCAACGCATCCAAGGTCAGCATCCCGAACGCGGTGTCGGCAGCGGTCACCGACACGGAGATGAAGGTCTTGTAGTCGCGCTTCTTGGAGGAGTCCCAGCCCGGTGGCGGCTCAGTGTCGATATCACGACAGAGCAGGTTCTCGCCAGCGAGCACCATGCCGATGGCAGCGTCGCCGGATGGGGTGTTCGGTTCGAAGATGGTGGAGGCGGACCCGCTACGTCCTGCGTCGAGCCGTGGCACCAGTCGCGGCGGCACGTCATCGGTCAGTTCGAACCAGCATGCCCGTGACCGGTCGGACCCGATGAGGTTCGATGCGGCGGTCAACACGAACGGGATGGCCTGGGCGATGAGCCGGTCACGGACAGGCTTGCTGCGCTCGGCAGAGATGTCACCCAGTTGCCGAAGGATGGGGTCGAGTGCGTCGTTCACCGCTGCCCGCGTGTCGGCCCGCGCTTCCAGTTCGCGCACCTCAGCGGTCGTCTCGGCTTCCTTGGCTCGTAACTGACGAACCTGTGGGATGAGGAACGCGAAGGCGGTGAGCACAAACTGCAGACCGACGAGGAGCCAGACCCCTTTGCCGTCAACCTTCTGGGATGCGTAGGCAGCCCCGGGCGACCCGACCACGCACACGACGGTGATGACCAACCACAACCATGCGCGGTCTTGCTTCTCCGGTTCGGGCATGAGGCTCACTCAAAGAAGGCGGCTTGGACGTTGTTCGGCTCAGGGACGCCGGAACGCGGCTGACCGTACACGGGCGCAGGGACCCCGAGGAGCGCACACACAGAGACCAAGCGCACCCGTTAGAGACCGACTGCCAGACCAGCAGGTCCACGAACGGGGTGTCAGCATGTGTCAGACGAAGGCGAAGGGCGGTCGACGGTGCGCTACCCGCCTTCAGAACGCGTCGTGGGCTGCTATGGAGTCGGTGCTGACCGCTGACTGCACTCGGGGCGCACGGGAAGCACGCGAAGCCGCGCGGGAGGCCGTCATTGCCTACGCCCGCACGGCTTCCGGTAGGAAAGCCCTCGTCGAGGTCTCCGAGCACCTCTATCGCAACCGTCGGTCCTACGTCGACGGGCTCTGGGCCGCGAAGTTTGTCTTGGAGTGCTGCTACGAGGCCGACGAACTAGAGAACCGACCCAGAACTGAACCGCTGCCCGGACCGGGCTGACAGTCAGCGCTACTGCGACGAACCCCTGCGTGCCGGAGCACCGGCGCGCTTCTGCTTACGTTCAAGCCGTTTGACGATTCCGTCTTCCATGTTTTCGCCGGGACGGAACATGTCGGTACTGAGGTCCGGGACTCGGATGACCTCGTCGATGACTTCGATGAGGCTCAACACGTCGTCCACGTAGGACCGGAGCCGTCCGAGTTCTTGCGAGTTCAACACGTCGCTCCAGTGGACATCCTTGAGTGCTTCATGAAACGCGTGGCTGGCGAGCAATGGTTTGAGGGCTGCTGCGCGGATGGCGGCTGCCCGGTCGCCGGGAACGACCTGTCCTTTAACGGTGACTCGTCCGGCCCGGAAGTCGGCAGGTACCAGCGACTCGACAGGCGGGTTGTGGCGTGCTCGGTAGGCGGCTTGGTTGCGAGCGTGCCTGGCCTTGCGGACGGCGTCTGCGCAGTCGCCGGGGTGGTAACGCCGGTTGCCGTGAGTCTCACCGAGCGCCAACCCGCACGCCTCGCACGGACGCCTGCCAGTTGACGCAGATGCGGTCTCTCGATCACTCGTCACGTGATTGGTATACAGGCTGCCAAGGCGTACCAGCGGGCATACACGCCTTACACCTGCACAACTCGTCCTGTTTCGAACAAAGGTTCGACACGGCTCACGATCACTGATACAAGTCACATATGCCTTGTTCTGTCGCCCTCACTGTTGGACCTGTCAGCAACAGACACGTCCACAAGGAGAGCAAGCATGAAGCGAGCAGGAGGCGACCCGCAGTACCAGCGGGTCCGGTGCAGACGCACCTAGCGAGCAGACCGGCGTCTCGAACCCAGCCCTAGACGTGGGGGGTTCGTAGAAGGGTCTGTTCCTGAGCCCCAAAGGGCCGAACCCATGTCCAGCAAGAACCCCAAGCAGTACGTCCGCCGCTCCTCCAACCGCCGCCGTATCGGTCTCCCCGGCCCCTACGACGCCTTCACCCTCACCACAGGTCTCAAGGCACCCGGCCTCATCGCCGTCGCCGAAGCCCTCACGCTCGTCCTCACCGCCTGGCGCGCCAACACGGTCGAAGTTGGCTTCACCGACGCCACGCTGCGCCGCTACGAACACAACCTCGTCCGGTTCGTCGCCTACGTAACCGCCATGGGGTACCCGACCCTCGCGGACCTCGACGCGACCATCTGCGCTGACTGGGTGCACGCTCGACCCACCGGCAAGATGTGGTCCTCCAACACCACCGGTCAGCCCGCCTACGGCACTCAGGCGAACCGCCGTACCTCGCTCATCAACTTCTTCGCCACCTGCCACCACCTCGGCTTGTGGGACCAGAACCCCGGCGAGAAGGTCACCACTCACGGACGGTCCGTCAACCGCGTCCGCCCCCTCACCCCTGCCGAGGCGCAGCGGGTCATGGACCGTGCCGCCTACCGAGCACGCGAGTCTAAGTTGCCCGCAGTGGTCGCTCTGGCGTTCGCCGGGGCGACCGTCACTGAGATTCCGCAGGTGCAGGTCAACGACGTACACCTCGCCGAGGGGGTGGTGTGGCTGCCCGGACTGGGACGCCGCAACCTCCCTCGCTGGGTCGCACTCGACAAATGGCAGACCGAGGCCCTCACGGCACGCATCAACTACCTCGCCCGTGCCCACCGCTCCGCCGACCTCACCGGACTCTCGCTTGCCCGTCGCGACCGGGTTGCTGACCAAGACCCCACCAAGGTCGCGATGGCCACTAACGGCATGCTGTGGCGCGCCCTCACCAAGGCCGGGCTCAGCCCGGATGACGGCGTCCGCCCCACCTCCATCCACGAGTACGTCGCCAACCGCGTCTACCGCGAGACCGGCTCAATGGAGGCTGTCGCTGTCACCTGTGGACTGCGTTCGCTGGACGCCGCCGCTCGCCTCATCACGGTCGACTGGCGCGCAAACTACGAAGTCTCAGCACCGGATGGTGCGACCGGCACCAACCGCTACGACCTGACCGGCACCCAGCAGGGCGGGGTGCTCTGATGGGCAAGGCCCACCGCATCCGCGAGGACGCCGCCCGCACCGACCGGCTCGTTCGCCGCTACAAGCAAGACCAGTCCCGCGCGGCACTGGTCGCCATCCTCGACGAGACCATCGCCGAGCAGCGCGCCCGTCGTCTCGGCGACATCGGCAAACTGCTCGCAGCAGCCACCGACCCGTGGCTCCTCAAGCGCGCTGCCGTCCTCGACGACACCACGACCCGTACCACCGGACGTCCCTGCCTTTACCCCAACTGGGCGCTCCTGCTGTTCGGGCAGGCCATCGACATCTATGGCTCCGCGCTCTACACCGACATCAACCTCGGCGACCACAACGTTTGGGCGCTGGTCGTCAACGCCGTTCGTGACGTGCATGGCGACGAGGTCGCCGCCAAACTCCCCGCGACCGGACCGACGGTGAACCACTGGAACCATTTCCAGCGCAAGAGCAAGCAGCGCGGTTGGGTGCAGAAACTCCGCGTCGCCCACCGCCGCGCCGCTACCGAGCAGGCCATCGCCATGGGCATGTTCGAACCGGGCAACGCTTTCCAAGTCGCCAAGCCCACCCGCGAGGTCTGCATCACCCTCGACGGCAAGGTCTCCACCTCCCCATCCAAGTACGAGCCCGGCACCGAGTACGTAAACAAGACCACCGGTGAAATCCGCGTCCGACGGGCCGACGACAACACCGACCTATGGCCCGAGGCTGGTAGCCCGGTCATCCCTGAGGGTTCCTCCGCTGAGGAGATTGCCAAGTACCGGGGCGACAAGACCCACCGCTACGAGTGGGGCGTCAAGGGCACCTACGCTTGGGCGCGTCTTGTCCAGTCCGGCACCCGCATCTGCCTCGACGTGGAAACCATGACCCCCTCCGAACACGACGAGGGCCGCGCCATCGTCGACATCGTCAACTCCCTTGCCGACCTGCTCCCCGGCCTCCAAACGGTCGTCGTCGACGGCATCCTGCGCCACAAGCACATCGACCCACTGATGCGACGCGGCCTCATGGTCGTCAACAAGCCCGCCCAAGGTCCCAAGAAGTCGCGCTCCACCGTCAAGGTCGGCGACCGGTACGAGAAGTCTCACCACGTCGGCACCTATGAGAAGACCGGCAAGCACGGCACCTGCCGCCACCGTTTCTACGGCATCGGCGGAGCCGTCTACGAAGCGACCGCCAACGACCAAGGCACCGAAGTTCAAACCCTGCTCAAGCAGCGCACCATCCGTCGCCCCGGCGCGAAGAACGAGTTCAACTGGTACCGGAGCATCGACATCGACTGCGCCCGCTGCGGCGGCGTCACGGGCCACTCCGTACCTCTCGTCGCGCAGGACGACGACGGCTTTCTCCGCTCCGAGTACCTGCGGCAAATGGCCATCACTGACGGCACCTTCGCGCAGACCTACGGCTTCCGCCCTGACGCCGAATCCGGCAACAACGGCATCGAACAAGCCTGGTACCTCAAGCGCATGCCCGCCTACGGACACCACAACCAGTCCTTGCGCATGCTCCTGCACGCCGCCCAAATCAACGCCGAGGCATGGCACATCCACGCCGGACGTCTCGCCCACCACGACCTGCTCCCCGACCCCGAACCCACGAAGCAGGTCGCCGCCTAGAACACAACAGGCACCGCAACAGAACAGCACCACCTCGTACCCCGCTGGCCTCGCCACGCGGGGCACGAGTGCTGCCCAGACCAACAACAGAGCCCGTCGCACCTTTGGTCGACCATTGCGCTGACGCCGCGCATCCGCAGCGTGAGGCCGGAAACTGGTCCCGCAAGCCGCCGTGGCAAGATGCCGACCGACGTGTAACGCTTTTCAACACGAATGTGCACACGTCCCGCCCCAGTAGCTCAGTGGATAGAGCAGCCGCCTCCTAAGCGAAAGGTCGCAAGTTCGACTCTTGCCTGGGGCACCGACCGACCGGGCGTCATCGGGCCGTCGCTCACGCCGAGTGACGACCCGTCGTGCCGGGTCGCGGCGGATCGAGGAGGTCCTCCAGGTCGTGCAGGACGACGACGCCACGGTCGTCCGGGTCGGGGTCGGGCAGGAGCGATCGCGGGTCGACGACGTGGACGGTGTGCCCGTCGAGCACGAGTCGTCGCACGACTTCCGTGAGCATCCGCCGGGACACGTCGTCGACCGAGAAGACCATGGTGAGGTCGAGCGCCACCGTGGTGCCTCCCGGCGGGATCTGCACCGCCTCCCGGACCACCCTCTCGGCTCCGGCGAACCGGATCCCACCCTGCAGCTGCAGCACCCGGGTCGCGTTCGCGCCGGAGCCCCTCACGTGGTGGGACCGTACGACCGCGGGCGCCGCGGGCGGCACCTCCATGACGTGCAGGCCCATGTCGGCGGAGAACCGCTCGAACAGCGACACCCCGCGGACGCTGGTCCCGTGGGAGTCCAGCCGCGGGCTGAACGTCGCGATCCCGATCTGGCCGGGGAGCGCGCCGATCAGGCCCCCGGCCACGCCGCTCTTGGCCGGGATCCCGACCTGCGTGGCCCAGTCGCCGGCTCCGTCGTACATCCCGCACGTGGACATGACGCTCAGGACCTGGCGGACCGCCCGTTCGGGGACCACCTGCTCGCCGGAGCGGGGATTGACCCCGCGGTTGGCCAACGTGGCAGTCATCAGGGCCAGGTCGCGGGCCGTGACGAGCAGCGAGCACTGACGGGTGTAGCCGGCCACCACCTCGGTCGGGTCCTCGTCGAGGAGGTCGTGGCTGCGCAGCATGTGGGCGATCGCGCGGTTGCGGTGCGCGTGCTCGATCTCCGAGGTGCACACCGACTCGTCGCGGTGGTCGTCGACGCCGCCGACCGGAGCGGCTCCACCGCCACCGGGTGTGCCCCGGTCCCGGATCACGGCTGGCCACGGCTGCTCTGCTCGTGGCCGATCCGTCCGAGATGGGTGTTCCTGAACGAGTCGGGCAGCTTCAGGCCGTAACCGAGGGCGCGGTCGACCCCGACGTGGAACGCCCACGCGCACGCGAGCACACCGGTCGCCGCCGACATGGTCGAGGACACCGCGTCCAGGGCGAGCGCGGCCGCGGCCGCGAGGGCGGGGAACGCGTAGTTGTGCACCAGGTTGTACGTCGTCGCGCCGGTCGCCGCGGATCGCACGTAGCCGAGCATCGAGAGGTCGAAGACGAGGAACGCCGCGAGGACCACCCACCACGAACCGGGGTAGAGCAGGACCGCCGCGACGACCGCGGCGAGGGCCAGTGCCCCCGCCTCGACCCGCTGGGTGGTGTGGACCTGTCGGGTCATCGACTCAGCCGAG
Source organism: Nocardioides sp. zg-1230 (assembly GCF_013155335.1). Taxonomy (GTDB): domain Bacteria; phylum Actinomycetota; class Actinomycetes; order Propionibacteriales; family Nocardioidaceae; genus Nocardioides. The sequence goes on from NZ_JABJQZ010000001.1 coordinate 303,698, forward strand.
GAAGCTGCGCAGGGCGGCGTTGACGTCGTCGGCGTGGGTCCACAGCAGGCCGTGCGGCGCCCCCTCCACCTCGACGTAGTCGGCGTCCGGGAGCAGAGGTCGGAAGCGACGGGCGGTGGCATCGACAGGGAGGATGCGGTCCGCGGTCCCGTGGAGGACGAGGGCCGGCAGGCCGCTGTCGCGGACCGCCTCCACGTCGGCGCGGAAGTCCTCGATCCACGAGGACACCACGGCGTACGCCGCGACCGGCGCACTGGAGACGGCGACGTTCCAGCTGCCCGTCACGGCTTCCTCGCTGATCCGTTCACCGAGGTTCTCGTCGAGGTTGTAGAAGTCGGCGAAGAACTGGGTGAACCAGGCGTAGCGGTCGCCCCGGGCCGCCGCCTCGATGTCGTCGAAGGCCTGCTGCGGCAGTCCGTCCGGGTTGTCGTCGCGAGCCAGGAGGAAGGGCTCGAGCGAGGCGAGGAAGGCGAGCTTCGCGACCCGCTCGGTGCCGTGCTTCGCCACGTAGCGAGCGAGCTCGCCCGTGCCCATGGAGAAGCCGACCAGGACCACGTCGCGCAGGTCGAGGGTCTCGAGCAGGACGTTCAGGTCCTCGGCGAACGTGTCGTAGTCGTAGCCCGACGCGACCTTCGAGGACTGCCCGAACCCGCGACGGTCGTAGGTGATGACGCGATACCCGTCGGCGAGCAGCGCGCGGGTCTGACGCTCCCAGCTGTGGCCGTTCAACGGGTATCCGTGGATGAGGACGACGGGCTGGCCCGAGCCCTGGTCCTCGTAGTAGAGCTCGACCGGGGTGCTGTTCTCGTCGGTGACGGTGATGAATCCCATGGTGCACGTCCTTCTCGATGGTGTGGGGGTTTGGTCAGGGTGATGCAGGTTCTGGTTCAGCGCCGCGGCTCCCAGCGGAAGAGTCGGCCGGCGACGACGACGGAGACGACGACCCAGCCCAGCGTGCTGAGCAGCAGGGGCAGGGAGTCGACGAGGCGCAGGCCGCCGTTCCAGGCACCGACGACCAGCTCGGTGGCCGAGCCACCGGGCAGTACCCGTTTGAGCCAGGTCAGCTCCTCGGTGCCGCTGATCCCCACCCAGCTCGCCACTGCGATGACCGCCAGGCTCACCGGCAGGGTGGTCACCTGTGCGTGCTCGGGCGAGTTCGTCAGGCCTGCGGTCGCCATCGCGAGGGCGACCATCATGGCGGTCGTCGCCAGGCCTGCCGCTGCCAGCAGAGGGACGTGGGCAGGAGCGGTGCTGACCGCGCCCAGCACCACCAGCATCACCACCACCTGGGCGACGGCGATCACGGTGATGGGCATGACCAGGCCGGTGAGGATGCCGGCATCCCCCGTGGCGGTGGAGCGCAGCCGCTTGAGGAAGAGGTTCTGGCGACGCGTCGCCAGCGTGGTCACCGCCGTGGTGTAGAGCCCGAACGCCAGCACCGTGAACAGCACGATCGCAGCGATGTAGCCGAGGCTCCCCAGCTCGGCGAAGTCCTCGCGCCGGTAGATGAGGAACGCGCTCACTGCGACTGGGATGACGAGCCCGGTGACGAGCACGAGCCGGTTGCGGAAGATCTGGATCAGCTCGCTGCGGGCGATCTCGAGCATGGCGGGTGTCCCTTCGTGGCGACGAGACGCGGTGGTCATCTCGTCGGTGCGGTGGCCGGAGAGGTGGCCGGAGTCGTGACCGGAGTCGTGGCCGGAGTCGTGGACCCGGGACCGTCGAGGGCGCGAAAGACGTCGTCGAGCCTGACCGGGCCGGCTTCGAGGTCGCGGAGCTCCACGCCCATGTCGTGCGCCCACGTCAGCAGCCGGTGGAGGTCTCCCTGCAGGTCGAAGGTCTCGACGTGGAAGCCACCGTTGAGCGCACCCACGGTCGGCGGCTCGGGTGCGCCGGGTGCCAGGGCGAAGCTGATGACCGACGGGAGGGACCGGGTGAGCTCGGCAACCGTGCCCTCACGGCGCAGGGTGCCCTCGTGCATGAGTCCGATGCGGTCCGCGCGCTGCTGAGCCTCCTCGAGGTAGTGCGTCGTGAGGACGACGGTGGATCCCGCGTCGCGCAGCTCGTCCACCGCGGCCCAGAGCGAGTCGCGGGACTGGATGTCCAGGCCCGTCGTGGGCTCGTCGAGGATCACCAGCTCGGGTCCCCCGAAGATCGCCGTGGCGAAGTCCAGGCGACGCTTCTCGCCACCTGACAGCTGGGACACCACGGTGTCGGCCTTGCGGGCCAGGCCGGCGATCCCGAGCACCCGGTCGAGGTCGTCGCGCCGACCGCTCAGCCTGCCGATGAGGCCCACGGACTCGCGGACCGTCAGGTCGGGGGTGAACCCGCTCTCCTGCAGCATGACCCCCATGCGTGGGTGCACCGTACGTCGGTCGCGCGGGCTCTCCCCGAAGATCCGCACCGCGCCCGCCGCGGCGCGACGGTGGCCCTCGACGACCTCCAACGTGGACGTCTTGCCGGCGCCGTTCGTCCCGAGGAGGGCGTAGAGCTCGCCGGGCTGCACCTGGAACGAGACCTCACGGACGGCTGTGAAGTCGCCATAGGTGACCGTGAGTCCTTCGACGTCGATCACGGGCGCTGCGGTCATGGGTCGGTTCCCCTTCTGGTCGTCGGCGTCGGTCCGTGCCGTGGGATCAGGTTCTCGCGGACCGTGGGGCACTCGCGTCGGTGAAATGTCCCGATGTCGGGGACCGGCTGGCGCCCCGCTCGCCGGGCGAGCGGTTGGCGCACCGGGTCCGCGTCGGTGAGAATCACCTAGACCGCCGAGGGACGGAGCGTTGCTGGTGAACCTCGTGGGCCGGCGCGCCGAACGCGAAGCGGTCGAGGCCCTGCTGGAGGGTGCTCGGACCGAGGGGTGCCGGGTCCTCGTGGTGCGGGGGGAAGCGGGCATCGGGAAGACCGCGCTGCTCGAGCAGGCCCGCGCCCGCGCCGCTGCGACGGGCTTCCGCGTCGAGAGCTCGACCGGCATCGAGTCCGAGTCGCAGTTCGCGTTCGGGGGCCTCCACCAGCTCTGCCTGCCGTTGCTGGACCGTCTGGACGCCTTGCCGGCACCCCAGCAGGCCGCGCTCAACGTCGCGTTCGGGCAACAGGCCGGTCCCGCGCCGGACCGGTTCCTGCTCGGGCTGGCCGTGCTGAACCTGCTGGCCGAGGTCGCCGAGGACGGTCCCCTGCTGTGCCTCGTCGACGACGCCCAGTGGCTGGACGAGGGCACGGCGCAGGTGCTGGCCTTCGTGGCGCGACGCCTGTCGGCGGAGCGGGTCGCGCTGTTGGTCTTCGTGCGCGACCCCACCGAGGACGGCGACCTCCGTCCCTTCCGCGACCTGCCGGACCTGCGGCTCGAGGGACTCGGCGCCCCCGACGCGCGAGAGCTCCTCGCGGCCGCCGTCCGCACGCCCCTCGACGAGGTCGTGCGCGAACGGATCATCGGCGAGGCGCGCGGCAATCCCCTGGCCCTGCTGGAGCTGCCGCGGAGCGTCGCCACGACGCAGTGGGCCGGAGGGTTCGGGCTGCCGGACACGATGAGCGTCCCCCACCGCGTGGAGGACGCCTTCCGGGCGCGGTCGGACACGCTGCCCGCGGAGACCCGGCTGCTGCTGCTGGTCGCTGCGTCGGAGCCGACCGGTGAGGCGGAGCTGCTGCGACGGGCGGCCGCGGAGCTCGGGATCGCCGACGGGGCGGCCGACCTCGCCGAGGCCGCCGGGCTGGTCACCATCGACACCCGCGTGCGCTTCCGTCACCCCCTCGTGCGCTCAGCGGTCTACCGGGCGGCCCCGCCCCCGGACCGACGCCGGGCTCACCGCGCCCTGGCGCAGGTGACCGATCCCCGGCTCGACCCTGATCGCCGCGCCTGGCACAGCGCGCAGGCTGCCCTCGGTGTCGACGAGGCAGTCGCCTCGCAGCTGGAGCAGTCGGCCGGTCGGGCGCGTGCCCGCGGCGGCCTCGCCGCGGCGGCGGCGTTCCTCGAGCAGGCCGCGGAACTGACCCCTGAGCCAGCCAGCCGCGCGAGGCGCGCCCTCGATGCCGCACTGGCCAAGCACGACGCCGGCGCGTCCGAGGCCGCCCGGGAGCTGCTGACCGTCGCAGCAGCGGGACCGCTCGACGCCCTGCAGCACGCCCGGGTCGACCTGCTGGCCGCCCAGATCGCCTTCCACCTGTCCCGCGACACCGGGGCTCCGCGCATGCTGCTCGCCGCGGCGCAGGCGCTCGCCCCGCTCGACGCGCTGCTGGCGCGCGAGACCTACCTGCACGCGCTGGACGCGGCGTTCATCAACGGCGGCGACGTCGCCGTGGACATCGCGAAGGCGGCGGCCTCGACCGCGCCGGCACCCGGTCCGGCGAACCGGCCCGTGGACCAGCTCCTCAACGGTCTCGCCACCATCCTCACGCGAGGCTTCGTGGAGGGAGCCCCCGCGCTGAGACACGCCCTCGAGTCGTTCCGGGACGTCGTGCACGAGGACCCTCGGCAGCGCCAGGACAGCGACCGCTGGCTGTGGCTCGCTGCCCGCAACGCGGTGGGCGTCCTCGACGACGAGCTGGTCCACGTCCTGGCCGTCCGCAACGTCGACCTGGCTCGCGAGGCGGGTGCGCTGGCGTCGCTGCCCGCCGCGCTGGGGTTCCTGTCCATCACCTCGGTCCTGGAGGGGGACCTCGTGCGGGCCGGCGAGCTGGCGGCGGAGGCGACAGCCCTCACCGCGGACACCGGCGGCGTGCCACTGCACCACGTCCAGCTCATCCTCAACGGCTGGCGCGGTGACGAGGAGAAGACCGCGGCGCTCGTCGCCCTCCTCACGCAGGACGACACCTACTCCGAGGAGGCCGGGGAGGCCTTCCTCAGCCAGTACGCGCTGGCGGTGCTGCACAACGGGCGGGGCAGCTACTCCGCCGCGCAGCAGGCTGCAGCGCGGGCGTGCGAGTCGCACGAGTCCTCGCTCAGCAGCGCTTCCCTGCCCGAGCTCGTCGAGGCAGGCGCCCGGTCCGGCGACCGGGCGGTCGCGGCCGCCGCGCTGGAGGAGCTCAGCCTGAGGGCCGAGACCATCCGTACGCCGTGGGCGCTCGGCCTCGCAGCGCGGTCGCGCGCGCTGATGACCGCGGGACCAGGGGCGGAGGAGCACTACCGCGAGGCGCTCGGCCAGCTCGACGGGTGCCGGATGAAGGTCTACCTCGCTCGCACCCACCTGGTCTACGGCGAGTGGCTGCGCCGGGAGAACCGGCGCCAGGATGCTCGCGACGAGCTGCGCACCGCCCACGAGCTGTTGACCGGCATGGGCACCGAGGCGTTCGCCGCCCGGGCCGCCCGGGAGCTGCGGGCCACCGGCGAGCACCCGCGCAAGCGTGCCGCCAACCGCACCGACGCCCTCACCGCCCAGGAGAAGCAGATCGCACGCCTGGTGGCCACCGGGGCGACGTCGCGGGAGGTCGCCGCCGAGCTGTTCCTCAGCCCCCGCACGATCGAGGCCCACCTGCGCAGCATCTTCCGCAAGCTCGACATCACGTCCCGGCGCCAGCTCAGGGACGTACGGCTGACCTGACCGCGTCGGGCTGGACCGCGGCGGGCACTCAGGGACTTTCACCGACGCGAAGGCGCCACGTCCCGCACGAGCATGGGGGCGTCGCACCACCCACCCAGGAGGCCCTGCCCATGACGACCGACGTCACCGTGACCAACACCCCGGACCGGAAGCGCTACGAGGCGGTCGTCGACCGGGCGACGGTCGCCGGGTGGGTCGACTACCAGGAGACCAGCGAGCTGGTCGTGCTGACCCACACCGAGGTCGACCCGGCCTACGCGGGCCGGCGCGTCGGCAGCTCCCTCGCCCGTGCGGCGATCGACGACATCCGGGAGCGCGGTCTGAGGGCTCTCGTGATCTGCCCCTTCATCCTCGACTGGCTGCGCAAGCACCCCGACCACCAGGACGTGCTCTTCAACGCGCCCAGGCCCAGGGTCGGCGACGAGGAGCCGGCATGACGGAGGCCTCGGTGGACCGCGCGGCGACGCCGCCCCGGTTCGACGGGCTGAGGGCCCTCTTCGTCAACGCCACCCTGAAGCGCTCACCGGAGCCCAGCAACACCGACGGGCTGGTTCGGCTGAGTGGTCGCATCATGGATGAGCACGGGGTCGAGGTGGAGGTCCTCCGGGCGGTCGACCACGCGATCGCGACCGGGGTCTGGCCGGACATGACCCAGCACGGCGCGGAGGTCGACGAGTGGCCGGCCCTCTACGAGAAGGTCCTGGCCGCGGACATCCTGGTGCTGGCCGGGCCCATCTGGCTCGGGGACAACAGCTCGGTGATGAAGCGGGTCGTCGAGCGGCTCTACGGCTGCTCCGGCTCCCTCAACGACGCGGGCCAGTACGTCTACTACGGGCGCGTCGCGGGCTGTGTGATCACCGGCAACGAGGACGGCATCAAGCATTGCGCGATGAACCTGCTCTACAGCCTGCAGCACCTCGGCTACACCATCCCGCCCCAGGCCGATGCCGGCTGGATCGGGAGCGTCGGACCGGGTCCGTCCTACCTCGACCCCGGGTCGGGCGGTCCGGAGAACGACTTCACCAACCGCAACACCACCTTCATGACCTACAACCTGATGCACCTCGCGGCCTTGCTGCGCGACGCGGGAGGCGTTCCGGCGTACGGCAACAGGCGCAGCCAGTGGGACGCCGGCTGCGCCCCCGACCAACCCAACCCCGAGCACCGGTGAACCAGGCCGGGAAGGACAACACGTGACGATGCACGCCAGCCCGCACCAGCCCTGGCCGCGGCTGCGGGTCGACGACTGGACCGAGACCCGCGACACGGTGCACATGTGGACCCAGGTCGTCGGCAAGATCCGGCTCTCGCAGGCCCCGCTGCTCAACCACTGGTGGCAGGTCACGCTCTACGTCAGCCCGCGCGGCCTGACGACCGGCGCGATCCCCCACCGCGGCGGGCTCGTCGACCTCGAGCTCGACTTCGTCGAGCACCGGCTCAGGATCCGCAGCAGCGACGGCGGCGAGCGGCTGGTCGCCCTGACGTCGCGGCCGGTGGCCGAGTTCTACCGCGAGACCATGGCGGCGCTCCGGGGGCTGGGCATCGAGGCGACGATCGACCCCCGGCCCAACGAGGTGGACCCGGCGATCCCGTTCGCCGAGGACCACGAGCACGGCACCTACGACCCCGAGGCGGCGCAGCTCTTCTGGCGGCAGCTCGTGCAGGCCGACCGCGCGTTGGGTGAGTTCCGCTCGCACTTCGTCGGCAAGGTCAGCCCCGTCCACTTCTTCTGGGGCGCCATGGACCTGGCGTGCACCCGCTTCTCCGGGCGCGAGGCGCCGAAGCACCCCGGCGGCGCGCCCAACTGTGGCGACTGGGTGATGGTCGAGGGCTACTCCCGGGAGCTGAGCAGTGCGGGGTTCTGGCCCGGCGGCGGCGAGGAGGGCGCGTTCTACGCCTACGCCTACCCCGAGCCCGACGGCTTCGCCGACGAGCCGGTGGGCCCGGACGGGGCGTACTACAGCGTCGAGAACGGGCAGTTCCTGCTGCCGTACGAGGCCGTGGCCGACGCCGAGGACCCGGACAGCGCCGTGGCCGAGTTCCTGCACACCACCTACCGGGCCGCCGCCGACCTCGGTGGCTGGGACCGGAAGGCCCTGGAGGACGACCCCTCGCGCTGGCCCCAGCACCGCGTCGGCGGCATCAGCCCACGCGGGACGTGAGCCCGGTCTCGGAGTCCTCGACGTACCGCGGCCGGCAGGCGAACCAGCCGGCGACCACGCCGGGCACCGCGGTCGCGGCGAGGACGACGAGCGGCGTGGTCCACGACCCGGTCGCCTCGCGCAGCAGCCCCAGCCCGACCGGTCCGACGGCCGCCAGGCCGTAGCCGATGCCCTGGACGAAGCCCGACACGGTCGAGGCGACCTGCGGGCTCCGGGTGCGGTGGTTGATGAGCGTCATGCAGAGCGGGAACGTGCTGACCCCGATGCCCAGGGCGCAGACCCACAGGACGGTGCCCTCGAGCGGCGCGACGGCCAGCCCCGCGTAGCCGGCGACCAGCACCACCGAGCACGCGACCACGACCACGAAGGGGTTCGCCAGGCGCGTGGCCACGTGCGGGACCACCAGGGCCGCGAGGACTCCCCAGACGGAGTACAGGCCGACCATGGAGCCACCGAACGACGCACTGGCGCCCGCATCGGTCAGCACGGCCGGCACCCACGTGATGATGCTGTAGTTGGACAGCGACATCATCGCGAACAGGCCCAGCAGCCCCCAGACGGTCGACGACCGGGCGACCCTCGGCCGGGCGGCGGGCGACCCGGCCGGGACGGGCGCGTGGTGATCGGCCGGCAGCCGGACGGCGAGCGCGAACCACACCGCGGCGGCGACCGCCGCCGGTACGGCCCAGATGCCCACCGACCATCGCCACGACGCGGCCTCCGCCACCGGCACGGCCAGGAGCGGGGCGACGAACTGACCCGTCTGCATCAGCAGGAGGTAGGCCGACGTCCACGTGGCGATGCGGTCGGCGAACCACACCTTGACCAGCGGCACGATCACGACGTTGGCGGCGCCGATGCCGGCCAGCGCCAGCACGGTCGACGCCACGAGCACGGCGGGCGTCGGTGAGAACGCCCGGAGCACGATGGCCATCGCCGAGAGCCCCAGCGCGGCGGTCGCGGTGCGCTCCAGGCCGAACCGTCTGGTCACGACGGGGGCGAAGAAGCCGAAGACGCCGAACGTCGCCGCCGGCACGGTGCCCAGCAGGCCGGCGAGCGCCAGCCCGAACCCCAGGTCGTCGCCGATGATCTCGAGCAACGGGGTGAAGCCGGTGACCGCCGTGCGCAGGTTGAGGGCGGTCAGCGCGAGGGCGAGCCCGGCCCACGCGAGCAGGCGACGATCGACGACCGGGACACTGGGCGGCAGCAGGGTGGTCACACGGGCTCCACGGGATCGATGAATGATGGGATCATGGGATGAATGATCGGCAGTCTGGCACAGCGGGTCCAGTGCGTCGAGTGGGGCTGATCGACCAGGTCGCCGCGCTGTTCCAGGACGAGATCGCGTCGGGGCGCTGGCCCGTCGGCGAGCGGATCCCCGTCGAGGCCGAGCTGGCGACGGCGTTCGGGGTGGGTCGCAACACCGTCCGCGAAGCACTGCAGTCGCTCGTGCACGCCGGCCTGCTCAGCCGCGAGCAGGGGCGGGGCACCTTCGTCATCTCGAGCTCGGAGCTCAGCGGCTCGCTGTCACGCCAGCTGGCCGGCGGGAGCCGTCTGCACTACCTCGAGCTGCGCCTGGCGCTCGACAGCACCGCCGCCTCGCTCGCCGCGCAACGTCGTACCGACACCGACGTCGAGCAGCTGCGGCGGCTGCGCGACGAGCGCGAGGCGAGCTGGGCCACGGACGACCCCGACGCGCGGGCGGGCGCGGACCTCGCGCTCCACCGCGCGATCGTGGCCGCGACGCACAACCCGCTCTACGTGCAGCTCTACTCGAGCATGACCGACGTCTTCGCCAGCCACATGCGCGACGAGGAGTCAGGCGACGACGACGCCGCGCACCGCCTGCACCACGACCTGGTCGAGGCCATCGCGCAGGGCGACGCCGGGCGGGCGACCGGGCTCGTGGCGTCCATCTTCGAGCCCTTCATGCGCTGACCCCGGCCGTCAGGCCGGGAGGGTCTCGAACCCCATCCCGGCCTTCTGCAGGCGGGTCAGCAGCGCGTCGCCCATCGCCTGGGCCGGGGTGACCTGGCCGGCGGTGGCAGGGTTGTCGTCCAGCGCCAGGCACAGCGCGGCCTCGGAGAGCATCATGGCGGTCTCGGTGTAGCCCGGGTCGCCGCCGGAGACCCGGGTGTGCACGGTCTGCCCACCCGCCTCACCGACGAAGTCGACGGTGAACCACGACTTCTCCCGCTTCGCCGCGTCCGGGCCCGACCCCTGCGGCACCCTCGACGTGATGAGCTCCCGCAGCGGCTTCACCTGCGCGGCGAGCGTCAGCGCGCCGACCCCCGCGGCACCGCCGGCGGCGTAGAGCAGCGTCTTGGTGCCCGCCCAGTGGGAGTAGCGGAACTCCGGGCCGTACGACGCCAGCGCGGCGCCGCTGCGCGCCACGATGATCCCGTCGATGGTCGGCAGCGGGAGCAGCCAGTAGCCGAGCACCGGGTCGCGGTGGGGCGTGCCGCGCACCGCGCGTGACGACCGGCCCTCGGGTCGCCCCTCGGCGCGCCGACGGGCGGCGTACGTCGACCGCATCTGCTTCGCCCGGGCGAACTGCTCCATCGCCGAGCGGAAGGTGCCGCCGGAGAAGGCGCCGCCGGACCGGACGACGCCGCGCAGCGTGATCGGCTCGTCGGACGGCAGCTGCTGCACGGTGTAGTAGGCGCCCAGGTCGTGCGGGATCGAGTCGAAGCCGCAGGCGTGCACCAGGCGGGCGCCGGTGCGCAGCGCGGTCTGGTGGTGCTCGAGGAACATCCGGTCCACGAACTCCGGTTCGCCGGTGAGGTCGAGGTAGTCGGTGCCGGCCTCGGCGCACGCCGCGACGAGGGGGCCGCCGTTCTCGAGGTAGGGCCCGATCGTGGTGGCGACCACACGGGCGCGGCGCGCGATGTCGGACAGCGCCGCGGCGTCGGTCGAGTCGGCGACCAGCACCTCGACGTCGTCCGCGCCCTGCTCGGCGAGCCGGCGGCGTACGGCCTCGAGCTTGTCGGCGTTGCGACCCGCGATCGCCCAGCGCAGGCCGGCCGGCGCGGCGGTGGCGAGGTAGTTCGCGGTCAGGCCGCCGGTGAACCCGGTGGCGCCGAAGAGGACGAGGTCGAGGTCGCGGTCGGGGCTGTCGGCGCGGCGGTCGCTCATCGCGCCATCGTGCCACCCCTGTCAGATGGGAACCACGCCCGCCGTGGGCCCGTCCCACCGCCATGCCCACCCGAACGCGCGCACGAAGCCTCGTCACCGGTGCCACGGTCGTCACCAGCCTGGCCGCAGCCGTCGGCATCGGCTACGTCCTGGGCGACGAGCCCGACGGAGGACGCCCGCCCGCCGACCCTCCGATCGTGCTGGCCAACGCCGACCTCACGACCGTCTCGAGCTGCGAGGAGCTCCTCGACTCCTACGTCGACCGGGCGCTGGAGGCCGTCGGCCCCTACGGCTGGGGCGGCCCGGTCGTCTACGACGTGATGACCAGCGCCGACGCCGGCGCCGCCGCGCCCTCCTCCGAGGCCATGCAGTCGGGCGTGGCGACCTCGCGCAGCACCAGCAACGAGTCGGGCACCAACGTGCAGGAGGTCGGCGTCGACGAGGCCGACGTCGTCAAGGTCTCCGGCAGCCTCCTGCTGCGGCTGCGCGACGGCGAGCTGCTGGCGTACGACGTCGCCGGCGACGAGCCGCGGCTGCTGTCCTCGACCCTGCTCGACGACGCCCGCGGAAGCAGCGGCTGGGTGGGCGACCCCGGCGGCGAGATGGTCCTCGTCGACGGGCGCGCGGTGGTCCTCGGCACCTCGACGGACGGACGGTCCACGACCATCACCACCGTCGACCTCGCCGACCCCACCTCCCCCACCGTCGTCGACGCGACCACCGTCGCCGGCCGGGCGTCGGCGGTGCGGCTGCACGACGACGTGGTGCGCGTCGTGCTCCAGAACGGCCTGCCCGAGCTCGACTTCGCCGCCCCCGACGGGACGCTGGGCGAGCTCCGGGCGCGGCTGCGCAATCGCGCGCTCGTGCGCGACACCACCTTGGCCGACTGGCTACCCACGGTCGACGGAGCCCCGCTCGTCGACTGCGCGGACGTCGCGGTCCCCGAGGACGAGGTCGCGCTGGGCACGACCACCCTCCTGGCCTTCGACCCGGCCGAGCCCACTGCGCGCACGACGACGGCCGTCGCCACCGACTCCGCCATCTCCTACTTCTCGACCGACCGCTTCTACCTCGCCGCGTCCGCACCGCCGTGGGGCTGGGTCGACTGCATGGGCTGCCGCCCGACCAGCGTCCCGCCCGTCCTCGGGGGCTCCACGCCGCTGTTCGCGTTCGCCCTCGACGGGACGCGTGCGACGTACGTCGCCTCGGGCGAGGTGGAGGGCACGATCGCCGACCGCTGGTCGATGGACGCCGTGGGCGGGTCCCTGCGCGTCGCGGTCGGCCCGAGCAGCGAGACCGGCAACTTCAACTCGGTGCTGACCCTGCGCGAGGAGGGCTCCGAGCTCGTCGAGGCCGGGCGCGTGGACCAGCTCGGCGTGGGCGAGGAGATCAAGTCGGTGCGGTGGTTCGACGACCTCGCGATCGTCGTCACGTTCCGCCAGACCGACCCGCTCTACGCGATCGACCTCACCGACCCCGCGGCCCCGCGGCTGCTCGGCGAGCTGAAGATCCCCGGCTTCTCCGAGTACCTCCACCCGCTCGGCGAGCAGCGCCTGATCGGGATGGGCCAGGACGCCTCGCTGCAGGGCGTCACCCGCGGCGCGCAGGCGGCGCTCTTCGACGTCACCGACCTCACCGACCCGCGCCAGCTCGACGTCGTCCGCTACGACGAGGGCACCCAGGCCGGGGCGGCCACCGACCCACGGCAGTTCACCTGGCTGCCCGAGCAGCGCACCGTGCTGACCGTCGTGAGCCAGGGCTGGACCGGCACCACCGGGTGGGTCTCGGTGCTCTCCCTCGCGGACGGGTCGATGGGCAACCGCATGGTCGAGGTCGAGCACGGCACCGACGTCGCCGACGTACGCCTCGTGCCCCTCGCCTCCGGCAAGGTCGCGCTGGTGACGGGTGAGGACGTGTCCTTCTTCGCCCTCTGACCAGCCGCCGTTGCGACGTATTCTCGTCGCCATGTGCCGCAACATCCGCCCGCTCAACAACTTCGAGCCGCCCGCGACGCGCGACGAGGTCACGGCGGCCGCCCTGCAGTACGTGCGCAAGGTGGCCGGCACGACGAAGCCCTCGCAGGCCAACGAGGACGCCTTCTACGCCGCGGTGAAGGAGATCGCCCACATCACCGAGCACCTGCTCGACGACCTGGTCACCACGGCCCCGCCGAAGAACCGTGAGGTCGAGGCCGCGAAGGCCCGGGCCCGCGCCCAGGCGCGCTACGCGTGAGCCTCGCCGCTCCCCTCCCGGCCGAGGACGAGGCCCTCGACCTGCTCGCCTCGCGCCCGCTGGTCGTGCTGACCGGGGCCGGGCTGTCCACCGACTCCGGCATCCCCGACTACCGCGGCCCCGGGTCCCGCGCGCGGGCGCCGATGACCTACCAGGAGTTCGTCGCCACCCCGGAGGCGCAGCAGCGCTACTGGGCGCGCAGCCACCTCGGCTGGCAGCGGATGGGCCGCGCCGAGCCCAACGCCGGGCACCACGCGCTCGCCGGCCTCGACCCCGCGCTGCTGATCACGCAGAACGTCGACGGCCTCCACGCGTTCGCCGGGTCGCGGCGCCTGGTCGCGCTCCACGGCCGGGTCGCCGACGTCGTCTGCCTGACCTGTCGTACGACGTCCTCCCGCGCAGCGCTCGAGGCCGAGCTCGACGCCCTCAACCCCGGCTGGCTCGAGCGGCACGGCTGGGTCGAGTCGCGCCCCGACGGCGACGTCGACCTCGACGACACCCGCGACTTCGTGGTGCCGCGCTGCCCGTGCGGCGGACCGCTCAAGCCCGACGTGGTGTTCTTCGGGGAGAACGTGCCGCCCGACCGGGTGGCTCGCTGCTACGCCGCCGTCGAGGCGCTCGGCCACGACGGCGCGCTGCTGGTGGCCGGCTCGTCGCTGACGGTGATGAGCGGGCTGCGGTTCGTGAAGCGGGCGGCCCAGGGCGGGACGCCGATCGTGATCGTCAACCGCGGAGCGACCCGCGGCGACGCGCTGGCGTCGTACAAGCTCGAGGTGGGGTGCAGCGAGTTCCTGGGCGAGCTCGCCGCCCGGGTCGCCTGACGGGGTGTCCCTAGCGGCGGACGAAGATGTGCTCGGCCGCCTCGACCACGAGCTCGGCGGTCTCGCCGCCGGACCCGATGAGGATGCCCTCGTCGGTGCGGGCGATGGTCACGGTCTTGCCGGGGAGGGCGCCGACGCGTCGGAGCAGGCCCATCAGCTCCTCGTCCTTCTGCATCTCCTCGGAGATCCGCTTGACGTGGACCCGCTGGTCCGCAGGCGTGGCGGCACCGGAGAGGGGCTCGACGTTGTCCATGAAGTGCTCGCCGGCGACGTCGCCGAGCTCGTCGAGACCGGGGATCGGGTTGCCGTAGGGGGACTCGGTCGGGTGGTCGAGCAGCTCGAGCAGGCGGCGCTCGACGGTCTCCGACATCACGTGCTCCCAGCGGCACGCCTCGGCGTGGACGAGCTCCCAGTCGAGCCCGATGACGTCGGTCAGCAGCCGCTCGGCCAGCCGGTGCTTGCGCATGACTCGGGTGGCGAGGAGCTGACCCTCCTCGGTGAGCTCGAGGTGGCGGTCGCCCTGCACGGTGAGCAGCCCGTCGCGCTCCATCCGGGCCACGGTCTGCGACACCGTCGGTCCGGACTGGTGCAGCCGCTCGGCGATGCGCGCGCGCAGCGGCACGATGCCCTCCTCCACGAGCTCGTAGATCGTGCGGAGGTACATCTCGGTGGTGTCGATCAGGTCACTCACGGTGGTCATTGTGTCCCATGCGGCAACTGCGACCCGCATACGCGGCATGGCACAGTGAGCCGGTGACCGAGCTCATCGTGCCCCGACGCTTCTGCGGACCTCCCGACTCGGGCAACGGCGGCTGGACTGCCGGCGCGCTGGCGGCCCTCGACGATGCGGACGCGCCCGACGACCACTGCGACAGCTGGCCGGCGATCGAGGTGTCGCTGCGCCAGCCGCCGCCGCTCGACACCCCGCTCGAGGTGACGACGGAGGACGGCGTCACCACCGCGTCGTACGACGGCGCGCCGGTCGCCACCGCGCACCGCGCGCCCCGGGCGCTCGCCGAGGTCGACCCGGTCGACGCAGCGGCCGCCGCGGCGGCGACGTCGTCCTACCCGGGCCACACCTTCCACCCCTTCCCCACCTGCTTCGCGTGCGGCACGGCGCGCGAGGAGGGCGATGGGCTGCGGATCTTCCCCGGCGCGGTCGGCGAGCGAGCCGCCGGTCACCGCATCGCGGCCCCGTGGACGCCCCACCCGAGCCTGCACGAGGACTGGCACACCTACGCCGACGAGCACCCCCGCGCCTCGGTCGCCGCGACGTGGGCGGCACTCGACTGCATCGGCGGCTGGGCGGGCGACCTGACCGAGCGGCTCATGGTGCTCGGCCGGATGACGGCGCGCATCGACGCCCTGCCGGTCGTCGGGGAGCCGCACGTGGTCGTCGGCGAGGGTCGCGGGCAGGACGGCCGCAAGACCTTCACCGCCTCGACGCTGTACGACGCCGACGGCCGCGTCGTGGCCACCGCCGAGCACACCTGGATCGCGGTCGACCCGGCGATGTTCGGTGGGCGGACTCCCACCGCTCGCGATTGACCCGACGGGGAGGCGGTTTGAGAGGATAGGGCCATGGCTGATTTGAACGATCCAAAGACCTTCTGGTGGCGCAACGCCGTCGTCTACCAGGTCTACGTCCGCAGCTTCGCCGACAGCGACGGCGACGGCGTCGGCGACCTGCCCGGCATCACGTCGCGCCTGCCGCACCTCGCGGACCTCGGCGTCGACGCGCTGTGGATCACCCCGTTCTACTCCTCGCCGCAGCACGACCACGGCTACGACGTCGCCGACTACCGCGACGTCGACCCCCTCTTCGGCACGCTCTCCGACGCCGACGACCTCGTCGCGCGCGCCCACGAGCTCGGCCTGCGGGTCGTGGTGGACCTCGTGCCCAACCACACCTCCGACCAGCACGAGTGGTTCCAGGCGGCGCTCGCCGCCGGACCGGGCAGCCCCGAGCGCGCCCGCTACCTCTTCCGCGACAGCCCTGCGGACAAGCCGGCAGGCACCCCGCCCAACAACTGGGAGTCCGTCTTCGGCGGCCCGGCGTGGACCCAGGTCGACGACGGCCAGTGGTACCTCCACCTCTTCGACTCCACCCAGCCCGACCTCGACTGGCGCAACCCCGAGGTCCCGGCGATGTTCGAGGACGTCCTGCGCTTCTGGCTCGACCGCGGCGTCGACGGCTTCCGCGTCGACGTGGCGCACGGGCTCTTCAAGGAGGCCTCCCTGCGCGACCAGGAGGTCGAGGAGGGCAAGCGGGCCTCCTCCGGCCAGGTCAACACCGACCACTCGATGGTGTCGCTCGACCTCAAGGACGAGCCGATGTGGGACCAGCCCGAGGTGCACGACGTGTACCGCGCGTGGCACAAGGTCCTCGACGAGGCCGGCCCGGACAAGATGGCCGTCGCCGAGGCCTGGACACAGACGGCCGAGTCGATGGCCGCCTTCGTGCGCCCCGACGAGCTCGACCAGGCGTTCAACTTCGCCTGGCTCCTCGCCGACTGGTCCGCCGAGGCCTTCGCGACAGTCATCACCGACACGCTCGCGGCGGTCGAGCCCGTCGGCGCCTCGCCGACGTGGGTGCTCAGCAACCACGACGTCGTACGCCACGTGACCCGCTACGGCGGCGGTGAGCAGGGCCTCGCCCGCGGCCGCGCCGCGACCCTGACGATGCTGGCCCTGCCCGGCTCCAGCTACCTCTACCAGGGCGAGGAGCTCGGCCTCGAGCAGGTCGACGTCGCCCCGGAGGACCGCCAGGACCCGTCGTACCTCCGCACCGGCGAGGTCGGTCGCGACGGCTGCCGCGTGCCGATCCCGTGGGGCGGCGGCGAGGCGCCGTACGCCTTCGGGCCCGGCACCGCGCAGCCCTGGATCCCGCAGCCCGAGGAGTGGGCGCCGCTCACCGTCGAGGCGCAGACCGGCGCCGAGGGCTCCACGCTCGAGTTCTACCGCGCGGCGCTCGCGGCCCGACGCGACTTCGCCTGGACCGCCGGCGAGAAGGTCGAGCTGCTCGACCTCGGCACGGACGTCCTCGCGTTCCGTCGTGGGCCGATCACGGTCGTGCTCAACTGCGGCGAGTCCGCCGTCGAGATCCCGCAGGGCGAGCTGCTGCTGGCCAGCGGCCCGATCGACGACGACAAGCTGCCGGGCGACACCGCGGTCTGGCTGCGCTGACCCTCGATATCTGAGGGCGTCCTGGTAGGCCGATCGGTCGATTCACCTACCAGGACGTCCTCAGATAACCGCCGTCCGGCGGGGGGTCAGTCGTCGCTGAGCGCCCGGTTGTACGCCGCCAGCTGCGCGCTGAACCCGGCGAGCTCCTCGTCGGTCCAGTCCGACAGCCGCTGGTCGAAGCGGTCGCTGCGGCTGCGGGTCATCGCCTCGAGCCGTTCGCGGCCCTCGTCGCTGGCGTCCAGCAGGACGGCGCGACGGTCCTCGGCGGCCGGCTGACGCACCACCAGGCCGAGGTCGACCAGGGTCTGCACCTGCCGGCTCACCCCGCCCTTGTCCATGCCGAAGGCGTCTGACAGGTCGGCCGCGCGCAGCGGGCCGTGCTGGGCCAGGTGGTTGAGGATGAAGTACGTCATCGGGTGCAGGTCGGGGTGGACCTCGCGGGCCCGCTCCCCCATCACCCGCTTGACGCGGCGGATCAGCGTCGCGACCTCGCCCTCGATGCGGCGCAGGTCGTCGTACCTCGTGGTCGTCACGGACGTGATCATGCCTGCGGAGCCTCCGCCATGAGCTCGTCCTCCCGCTTCACGGACGTGCGCAGAGGCACCTCGTCGATGAAGAGGACCGCGATGAGCGCACCGACGGCGAACGGCAGGGCGACCAGGAAGATGTGACCGGTCGCGTCGCCGAAGGCGCTCTCGAAGATCATCCTGACCGGGGCCGGCAGGTCGGAGACGTCCGGGATGCTGCCGGT
The DNA here is from genome assembly GCF_013155335.1 of Nocardioides sp. zg-1230. Lineage (GTDB taxonomy): Bacteria > Actinomycetota > Actinomycetes > Propionibacteriales > Nocardioidaceae > Nocardioides. Next base: position 321,516 of record NZ_JABJQZ010000001.1, read on the forward strand.
GTCGTGGGAGACGGCCGAGGCGTACTCCGGGTGCGTCGCGAGCAGCCTGGTCAGGCCGGACTCGACCGCGTCGGCGACCTGGTGGGCGAGCACGGCGCCGAGGGCCGCGATGCCGATCGAGCCACCGAGGGAGCGGAAGAACGCGACGACCGAGGAGCCGGCGCCCATGTCGGAGAGCGCGATGGTGTTCTGCACGGCGAGGACGAGGTTCTGCATCGTGGCGCCGAGGCCGAGCCCGAGCACGGCCATGAAGAGGCCGGTGCGCCACAGCGGGGTGGAGGCGTCGATGGTGGCGAGCAGGCCGATGCCGGCGATGACAGCGACCATGCCGCCGACGAGCCAGCGCTTCCACACGCCCGTGTTGGAGATGATCCGGCCGCTGACGATGCTCGAGACGAGCAGGCCGCCGACCATGCAGATCGACATCAGGCCGGCCTCGGTCGGGCTCATGTCCTTGGCGCGCTGGAAGTAGAGGCTGAGGTAGACCGTCGAGCCGAACATGGCGACGCCGATCAGCACCGATGCGATCGTGGCGAGGGTGAGGGTGCGCTCGCGGAAGAGGCGCAGCGGGATCACCGGATCGACCGCGACGTTGGCCTCGACATGGATGGCGAGGGCGGTCACGACGACGGCGGCGACGACGAGCAGGCCGCTGGTCCAGGAGATCCAGTCGAAGTTGTTGCCCCCGAGGGACATCCAGATCAGCAGGATGGAGACGCCGCCGACGAGCAGGAAGGCACCGAGGTAGTCGATCGAGACGTCGCGCTTCACCACGGGGAGGTGGAGCGTGCGCTGCAGGACGACGAAGGCGAGCGCCGCGACCGGGAGACCGGCGAAGAAGCACCAGCGCCAGCCGACCGTGTCCACCAGGACGCCGCCGACCAGCGGACCACTGACGGTCGCGAGGGCGAAGACCGCGCCGATGTAGCCGCTGTAGCGACCGCGCTCACGCGGGGAGACCATCGTGGCGATGACGACCTGGACCAGCGCGGTGAGGCCACCCACGCCGAGGCCCTGGACGACGCGGGCGCCGATGAGCACCTCCATCGACGGCGCGAACCCGGCGATCAGGGAGCCGACCGAGAAGATCACCAGCGCGCTCTGCACGAGGGTCTTCTTGTTGAACATGTCGGCGAACTTCCCCCAGATCGGCGTGGTCGCCGTCATCGCCAGCATCGTCGCGACGACGACCCAGGTGTAGCCGGTCTGGCTGCCCTCGAGGTCGTCGACGATGGTCGGCAGCGCGTTGCTGACGATCGTGCTGGAGAGCATCGCGACGAACATCGCGAGGAGGAGGCCGCTCAGGGCCTCGAGCACCTCGCGGTGGGTCATCTCGCCGCTCTGCTCGGCGGGGACGGTGGAAGCCTGTGTCACTGCGGTCCTTCGTTCGGTTGCGTTTCGCAATAGTTGCTCATCACAACCATACGGGCCGAGCCGGTTGTCCCGCCACCTCGCGGCGACGAGACCTGAGTCACCCAGAGACTCCTCGCCCGAGGTCGCAGCGCGTCGGACGACCACAACACCGCTCGACATGGCCCGGGGTAGTCCAGTGAGCTCTGGTTGTCGGGGCGGTGTTCGAACGACCAGAACACACTGGACTACCCCGCGAGCGAAGCCATTCGTCACTGGAGTACGCCGACAGGGCGCGGGCGATGCCCGGACATGCAGCGACCCGCAGGCCTGCTGCCCCTCGGAAGAGGGGCCCCGGGGGATGACACCGGGAGCCTGCGGGTCGGGTGGCTGCAGTGGATTCGCCGGCAGCTGTCGGCGGACCGGGCTGCCTTAGCGGGCAGCCACCTCACTCATCCGAAAAGAAATCATTCTCCGGATCACCTCCCTTCTGTGTGGGACCACCGTACGTCGGGGGGTGGAGCCACTCAACGCAATTTCCACCGGTCAGCCCACGACGTCCTCGACCGCCGCCTCGAACTGGGAGCGGTAGAGGCGGGCGTAGGCGCCGTCCACGGCGAGCAGCTGCTCGTGCGAGCCCTGCTCGACGATCGAGCCCTCCTCCATCACGAGGATCAGGTCGGCGTCACGGATCGTGGAGAGCCGGTGCGCGATCACGAACGACGTACGGTCCGAGCGCAGCGCCGCCATCGCCTGCTGCAGCAGCAGCTCGGTGCGGGTGTCGACCGAGGAGGTGGCCTCGTCGAGGATCAGCAGCGCCGGGTCGGACAGGAACGCCCGCGCGATCGTCACGAGCTGGCGCTCGCCGGCGGACAGGTTGGAGCCGTCCTCGTCGATGACCGTGTCGTAGCCGTCGGGCAGCGAGTGCACGAAGCGGTCGACAAAGGTCGCCCGGGCCGCCTCGAGGATCTGCTCCTCGGTGGCGTCGGGACGGCCGTAGGCGATGTTGTCGCGGATGGTGCCGGCGAAGAGCCAGGTGTCCTGCAGCACCATCCCGATCCGCCCGCGCAGCACGCCGCGCGGGATCGAGGTGATGTCGACCCCGTCGATGAGGATCCGACCGGCCTGCGGATCGTAGAAGCGCATCACCAGGTTGACCATCGTCGTCTTGCCGGCACCCGTCGGACCGACGATCGCGACGGTGTGGCCGGGCTCGGCGACGAGCGAGAGGTGCTCGATGAGCGGTCGCTCCGGGTCGTAGGAGAACGACACGTCCTCGAAGCGCACCTCGCCGTGGGCATCGGCAGCAGCAGCCGGGCGCCCGCTCGCGTCGGTCGACTCCTCGTCGGCGTCGAGCAGCTCGAAGACCCGCTCGGCCGAGGCGACGCCCGACTGCAGCAGGTTGAGCATCGAGGCGACCTGCGTGAGCGGCTGGGTGAACTGGCGCGAGTACTGGATGAACGCCTGCACGTCACCGAGCGACATCGTGCCGCTCGCGACCCGCAGGCCGCCGAGGACGGCGATGACGACGTAGTTGAGGTTCCCGACGAACATCATGATCGGCATGATCAGACCGCTGACGAACTGGGCGCCGTACGACGCCTCGTAGAGCTCGTCGTTCTGCTCGGCGAACACCCGCTCGGCCTCGTGCTGCCGGCCGTAGACCTTGACGATCGCGTGCCCGGAGAAGGTCTCCTCGATGTGGGAGTTCAGCGTCCCGGTGCGGCGCCACTGCTGGATGAACATGCCCTGCGAGCGCTTCATCACCGCGCCCGTGATGCCCATCGCGATCGGCACCGAGGCCAGCGCCACCATCGCCAGCAGGGGCGAGATCCAGAACATCATCCCGAGCACCGCGAAGACGGTGAGCAGCGAGGTGAGCATCTGGCTCATCGTCTGCTGCAGCGTCGTGCTGATGTTGTCGATGTCGTTGGTGACGCGGCTCAGCAGCTCGCCGCGCGGCTGCTTGTCGAAGTAACCCAACGGCAACCGGTGCACCTTGTCCTCGACCTCGGAGCGCATCCGCAGCACCGTGCCCTGCACGACGTCGTTGAGGAGGTAGCCGCCGAGCCAGGCCAGCACGGACGCAGCGACGTAGACCGCGAGAACGACGAGCAGCACGTCGGCGACGGCCGAGAAGTCGACCCCGTCGGTGAGGTCCATCGAGGCCAGCATGTCGGCGCGGTCGTCCTCGCCCTGGGCGCGCAGCGACTCGACCGCCTGCTCCTGCGTCGCCCCGGACGCGAGGACGTCCTTGCCGATCAGCCCGGCGAAGACGAGGTCTGTCGCCCGGCCAAGGATCCACGGCCCGACGGCGGTGGCGACCACGCTGAGCACGGTCAGCACCAGGACGGCGTACGCCTTGCGGCGCTCGGGGTGCAGCCGCGCGAGCAGCCGCTTGAGCGAGGGCCAGAACGTGTCGGCCTTCTGGCCGATCATGCCGCCGCCCATCGGGCCGCGGCCGGGTCCGCCCGGCCCGGTCTGGACGCGCTCGGTCTCCTTGAGCTGCCCGTCCTTGGCGGGGGCCTCCTTGGTGCTCACTCAGGCCACCTCCTCGGCGGTCAGCTGGGACTCGACGATCTCGCGGTAGGTCGTGCAGGTATCGAGCAGCTCGTCGTGGGTGCCACTTCCCACGACGGCGCCGTCCTCCATCACCACGATCCGGTCCGCGTGCCGGATGGTCGCGACGCGCTGCGCGACGATCACCACGGTCGACTCACGGGTCACCGGTCTCAGCGCGGCGCGCAGGCGGGCGTCGGTGGTGAGGTCGAGCGCGGAGAAGGAGTCGTCGAAGAGGTAGATCTCCGGCCGGCGGATCACCGCGCGGGCGATGGCCATCCGCTGGCGCTGGCCGCCGCTGAGGCTGGTGCCGCCCTGGGCGACGTCGGACTGCAGGCCGTCGGGCATGGCCTCGACGAACTCCCGCGCCTGGGCGATCTCCAGCGCCGCCCACATCTCCTCCTCGGTGGCGTCGGGCTTGCCGTAGCGCAGATTGTCGGCGATGGTCCCGCGGAAGAGGAACGCCTTCTGCGGCACCAGCCCGAGCCGCGACCACAGCGTCTCGGGGTCGAGGCGGCGTACGTCGACCCCGCCGACGCGCACCGCTCCCCCGGTCGCGTCGAACAGGCGTGGCACCAGGTTGACGAGCGTCGACTTGCCGGCGCCGGTCGACCCGACGATCGCCACCGTCTCCCCGGGCCGGGCGGTCATCGTGACCTCGCGCAGCACGGGCTCGTCGGCGCCGGGGTAGGCGAAGGTCACCGCGTCGAGCTCGAGGGTGAGCCGCTCGGGCAGCTCGGTGACGGGATCGGCCGGGGGGACGACGGACGACTCGGTGTCGAGGACCTCGGTGATCCGGTCGGCGCACACCGCGGCGCGCGGGACCATCATCAGCATGAACATCGCCATCATCACCGACATCACGATCTGCATCAGGTAGGAGATGTAGGCGGTGAGGGCACCGACCTCCATGTGGCCGGCCTCGACGCGGTGCCCGCCGAACCACAGCACCCCGACGGTCGCGACGTTGGCCACGATCATCACGGTCGGGAACATCGCGGCCTGCCAGCGCCCGGCGCGGATCGCGACCTCGGTGAGCTGGGCGTTGGCGTCGGCGAACCGGACGGTCTCGTGCTGCTCGCGCACGAACGCCCGCACCACGCGGACGCCGGTGATCTGCTCGCGCAGCAGCCGGTTGACCTCGTCGATGCGCTCCTGCATGAGCCGGAAGCTGGGGACCATCTGGCGCACGATCAGGCCGATCGAGACGCCGAGGACCGGGACGACCGCGAGCACGAGCCAGGACAGGCCGACGTCCTCGCGCGCGGCCATGATGATGCCGCCGACCATCATGATCGGCGCCGCGACCATCAGCGTCCCGCCCATCAGCACGAGCATCTGCACCTGCTGCACGTCGTTGGTCTCGCGGGTGATCAGCGACGGCGCACCGAAGTGCTGCACCTCGCGGGTCGAGAACGACCCGACCCGGCGGAAGATGGCGGCTCGGAGGTCACGACCGAAGCCCATCGCGTTGCGCGCGGAGAACCACACGGCGGCGATCGAGCAGACGACCTGCACCAGCGAGACGGCGAGCATCAGCCCGCCGTGGCGCACGATGTAGCCGGTGTCGCCGGTGACCACGCCCTTGTCGATGATGTCGGCGTTGAGGCTCGGCAGGTAGAGCGCGGCCATCGTGCCGACGAACTGCAGCGCGACGACCGCGGCCAGCGGGGCGGCGTACGGCCTGAGGTAGGTGCGGACGAGTCGGAGGAGCATCAGGAGTCCTTCTTCCTCAGCACGCCGTCGAGCAGCGTGTCGACGATCTGGTCGGGCGTGAGGAGGTGCCCGTCGCTGATGTGCGGGTGGGTCCCGGAGAAGGTCAGCATCCGGAGCATGTGCACGAGCTGGTCGGGGGTGCAGGTGAGCCAGTCGGCGTCGGGCTCGACGACGGCGACCATGGCCTTCTCGGCGCGACGCCGCCCCTCCTCCATGTGGCGGTGGGACTTCGGCGGACCGACCATGCCCATCGCGGTCATCAGCGAGAAGATCCCGCGGAATCGCTCCTGCAGGCGCGAGCACAGGTCGACGAGCCGCTCGCGGAGCGGCAGGTCGACGTCGACCGACTCGAGGTCGGCCAGGAACGGCTCGATGTCGAGGGCCTTCTCGAGCGCCGCGGTGACGAGCTCGTCCTTGGAGTCGAAGACCCGGAAGATCGTGCCCTCCGCGACCCCGGCGGCATCGGCGATCAGCTTGGTGGTGACGCCGCGCCCGTGCTCGTGCAGCAGCGGGATCGTGGCCTCGACCAGTGCCTCGCGCCGGTCCTCGCGGGTCATCGGGCGGGCACGCGGGGTCACCCGGCGAGTGTAGATGAGTGAGCACTCACTCACCAACGGAATTCCGAGCCACCGTGAGGTCGTCAGGCCGTCGGACCGCCCTCGAGCCAGTCGGGCCAGGGGGTCGGGGTCGCTCCCCGGGCGGTCTGCGCGAGCACCTCGTCGGTCATCCACGCACGGAGGGCGCGCAGCTCGGGCGAGGACGACAGCGTCAGCAGCCGGCCCTCCTCGCACAGCAGGTCGGCCCGGCGCACGGCGTGTTGCAGCTGCTCGACGAGCGCGCCGAACTCGCGCGGCATGGCCATCTCCACGTCGACGACCTCGAGGTGCTCGTCGCGAGCCTGCTCCGCGGTGCGCCGACCGGCGAGCCGGGCGTGCGTCGGCGAGACGAGGAGGCCCTGGATCTCCTCGGCGATCGCGGCCGACACGCTGTTGTCCTCGTCGACGCCCAGCAGCTGCAGCTCGCGGACCAGCTCGTCGAGGTGGCGGTCCTGCTGCAGGCTCAGCGCGACCGGGCACCGGAGCAGGCGCACGAGTGCCCAGCCCGGCGGCAGCTCGCCGTCCGTCGTCTCCGCGTCCGTCTGCGTCCGCTCCGGGGCGATCGCCTCGTGGGCCGGCTCGGAATCCGCGAGGTCCGCCCACACCCGCTTGCCACGCGTCGTCCGGTCGACGCCCCACCGGCCGGCGAGCATGGCGACGATCGTCAGTCCGCGTCCGGTCGCGTCGAGCTCGTCCCACTCCAGGTCGTCGCCGGCCGGGGTGCGGGCGAGCACGGCCTCGACGCCCACCGGCCCGTCGTCCTCGACCGCGACACGTACGCCGGCGGCGTGCGCGGGTCGCTCCAGCGTGACGTGCATGAACTCCGCCATGGCGTGCAGCGCCGCGTTGCTCGACAGCTCGCTGGCCACCAGCTCCGCGACATCCACCAGCTTGACCTCACCCCAGGCGGTCAGGCCGTCGGTGACGAAGCGGCGGACAGCAGGGACGCTGGCGGCGTCGGCGGCCAGCCGCACCTGCAACCTGGTCGGCGCGTCCTGCATGGGCTTGAGGCTAGACCCATCGCGCGGCGCGCGCCTGCGAGAACTGCGCCGCGTTCCGGCAAGACCTGCCGGCGGGCTCAGGGAGCGAGCCGCTCGGTGGTCCACCCGTCGTCGCCGCGGCGGTAGACCAGCCGGTCGTGCATCCGGCTCGGGCGCCCCTGCCAGAACTCGACGACGTGCGGGCTGACCCGGTAGCCGCCCCACTGCGGAGGCACGGGGAGCGGGCCGTGGTCGCCGAAGCGTTCCTGCACCCGGGCGTACGACGCCGCGAGCGCGGACCGCGAGGCCACCGGCCGCGACTGGTCGGAGGCCCACGCCCCGAGCTGGGCGCCGCGCGGGCGCGAGCGGAAGTAGGCCTCCACCTCGTCGTCGGGCAGCACCGACGCCACGCCCTCGATCCGCACCTGCCGCTCGAGCGGGTGCCAGGGGAACAGCAGCGCGCAGCGCGCGTCGGCGGCGAGGTCCGCGCCCTTGCGCGAGGCGCGGTTGGTGTAGAAGACGAAGCCGTCGGGCCCGACGCCCTTGAGCAGGACCATCCGGCTCGACGGCCCACCCTCTGGCGTCGCCGTGGACAGCACCATCGCGTTGGGCTCGTGCACCCCCGCGTCGACGGCCTGCCGCAGCCAGCGCCCGAACATCTCGACCGGGTCGGCGGCCAGGTCGGGCAGGTCCAGTCCCCCGCGGCCGTACTCCTCGCGCAGTCCGGACAGGTCCATGCCCCGACCCTAGTGCCGGGTGCACAATGAGCCGTCCCTACGAAGGAGTCGCATGACCGAGATCCAGCACGGCCTCGAAGGTGTCGTCGCGTTCGAGACGCAGATCGCCGAGCCCGACAAGGAGGGGTCCGCGCTGCGCTACCGCGGCGTCGACATCGAGGAGCTGGTCGGACGCGTCCCGTTCGAGAACGTCTGGGGCCTCCTCGTCGACGGCTCCTACACCCCCGGCCTGCCGCCGGCCGAGCCCTACAACATCTCGATCCACACCGGCGACGTGCGCGCGGACGTGCAGGCCGCGGTGGCGATGCTCGCCCCCATGCTCGGCATGGGCCAGACCTACGACATCTCCGACGAGCAGGCGCGCCTCGACCTCTCCCGCGTCGCCGTCATGGTGCTGTCGTACGCCGCCCAGTCGGCGCGCGGCCTCGGCAAGCCGGTCGTCACCCAGGCCGACGTCGACCAGGGCCGGACCCTCGCCGAGCGGTTCCTCATCCGGTGGCGCGGCGAGGCCGACCCGAAGCACGCCCACGCCATCGACGCCTACTGGTCGTCGGCGGCCGAGCACGGCATGAACGCCTCGACCTTCACCGCCCGGGTGATCACCTCGACCGGCGCCGACGTCGCCGCCGCCTTCTCCGGGGCCATCGGCGCGATGTCGGGCCCCCTCCACGGCGGCGCGCCCTCGCGCGTGCTCGGGATGATCGAGGAGGTCGAGAAGCGCGACGGCGACGCGTCGTCGTACGTCAAGGAGCTGCTCGACAACGGCGAGCGGCTGATGGGCTTCGGGCACCGCGTCTACCGCGCCGAGGACCCGCGGGCCCGGGTGCTGCGGCGCACGGCGCGCGAGCTCGACGCCCCGCGCTACGAGGTGGCCGAGGCGCTCGAGAAGGCCGCCCTGGAGGAGCTGCGCTCGCGTCGCCCCGACCGCGTCCTGGAGACCAACGTCGAGTTCTGGGCAGCCATCGTCCTCGACTTCGCCGAGGTGCCGGCCCACATGTTCACCGCGATGTTCACCTGCGCCCGCACCGGCGGGTGGTCGGCGCACATCCTCGAGCAGAAGACCACCGGGCGGCTCATCCGGCCCTCCGCGGTCTACGCGGGACCGACCACGCGCCCCGCCGACGAGGTCGAGGGCTGGCACGCGGGCTGGGGTGCCTGAGGGTCACACGGTCGGCGGCACGGTCGGCACGGTCGGTACGGTCGGCACCTGGGCGTGGTACCAGGACGTCGTGCCCTTCGCGCCCTTGCGCGTCAGCGAGACGTGCAGGTGGTCGCGGTGGCGCAGCGTCGGGGAGCAGGTGCGCCGGGTGCGACAGCCCGAGCTGAGGTAGCGCTTGGCCACGAAGCCGTCATAGGAGGCGTACATCGTGTCGTCCCAGATGATGTACATGATCCCCATCCGGCGGGCGAGCGCGTGCGGCTGACCGGTGTCGTCAGGAGCGAGGAGCTCGTCGAGGAGGGCGGCGGCGAGCGCGGCGTCGACCGGGTCGGTCGCGTCGAGGAGCCAGTCGAAGGCGCGCGACTCCTTGTGCTCGCTGCGGCTCGAGCCGGTGCACGAGCGACTGATCGGGCCGTAGCCACCGCCGCGCGCCACGAGCCAGTCGGCGAGCATCAGCACGCCCGGCTTGGGGACGCGCCTGCAGGCCGTCTGCGGCTGGTAGCCGGCGTACGGCTCGAGCGGCATGAGGAACGGAGCCGACGACGTCACGGTCCCGCGCCGGTCGCCGACCTCGCCGATGCCCTCGGCCGAGGCGGCCGTGGGCCCGCTCGCGAGCAGGCCGAGCAGCAGGACACCGACCCCCGCCACCAGTCCGGCAACGTGCGATGACGCTCGCATCGACGTCCCACCTTCCCCTTGGATCACATCCGGCTCAGGGACCGTAAGCGGCCTCGAGCCCGGGCGTCAGGGGATCGTCAGAACATCAACGCTGTAGTTCGCAGGCGGCCGTCCCGCCGGGCAAACGGTGCCGGTTGGCGGCCACCCAGGCGTACGTCCGGCGTGCGACGGGGTCGACCGGGCGGGACTCCATCACCCGCCCGACCAGCCGCCAGGGCAGCGGGCCGGTGCGCAGGATCGAGGCGAAGGCCCGGTGGCCGTAGTCGACCCGGCCGTCGGGGTGGACGTAGGGCATCTCGACGACCGCCCGCACGGGGTCGACGCCGAGCGCCTCGAGGTCGGCGGCCTGGACGGTCGAGCTGTCGACGTCGACACCGAGCCGCGGCACGAGGCGCGCGGTGCGCATGCAGAAGCCGCAGTCGGCGTCGTTGAGCATCAGTCCGCGGTCCACGACGGCAAGGCTACGTCGGGCGGTCAGATCCGGCGGGCGAAGCAGCGGCTGAGGTCCGAGCCGCAGTAGTAGCCGAAGCCGGGGATCGGCTCGTAGCCCGACGACAGGTAGAGCTCGATCGCCTCCGGCTGCTTCATCCCGGTCTCGAGGACGAGCGCCTGGATCCCAGCGTCGGCCGCCGTGGCCTCGAGGTGCGCGAGCATCCGCCGGGCCAGGCCGCGACGCTGGGCGGCGGGGACGACGTACATCCGCTTCACCTCCGCGGTGACGTCGGCGTCGAGCGCCGCCACCGACGACCGCCGCCAGGCACCCGTAGCCACGGGTGCGTCGTCGAGGTAGCCGACGAAGAACTGCCCGAGCGGGTCCTCGAAGTCGCGGGGGTCGACCGGCGACTCGTCGCGCCCGCCGTAGCGAGCGACGTACTCCTCCTGCACGGCCTCGACGAGCAGCCGCGCGTCGGGGTGCGTGATCGGCAGGCGCTCGATGCGGAGCTGGGTGTCCAACGTGCGTCCCTGTCGTGAGTCGTGGTGCGGCGGATGTCAGGATAGGAGCCACTGACAGCGTCGTCAGGACCGCCACCCACCGTTCGTGAGGAACCCATGACCGACGCCCTCAAGATCCCCGCCGAGCTCCTTCCGGCAGACGGCCGCTTCGGCGCAGGACCGTCCAAGATCCAGACCAGCCACCTCGACGCGCTCGCCGCGACCGGCTCCTCGCTGATGGGCACCTCCCACCGGCAGGCCCCGGTGAAGAAGACCGTCGGCCGGGTCCGCGAGGGGCTCGCCGCGCTGTTCGACCTGCCCGAGGGCTACGAGGTCGTGCTCGGCAACGGTGGCGCGACGGCCTTCTGGGACATCGCCTGCTTCGGGCTGATCCGGGAGAAGAGCCAGCACCTGTCGTTCGGCGAGTTCTCCTCGAAGTTCGCCACCTCTGCGAAGAAGGCGCCGTGGCTCGCCGACCCGTCGGTGATCACCAGCGAGCCGGGCTCGCGGCCCGACGCCGTCGCCGAGGAGGGCGTCGACGTCTACGCGTGGGCGCACAACGAGACCTCGACCGCCGTGATGGCACCGGTGCTGCGTCCGGCAGGGGTGGCCGACGACGCGCTCGTGCTGGTCGACGCCACCTCCGGCGCCGGCGGCCTGCCCGTCGACCTCGACCAGGTCGACACCTACTACTTCGCCCCGCAGAAGTGCTTCGCCTCCGACGGCGGCCTCTGGATCGCCGTGATGTCGCCGCGGGCGCTCGCGCGCGCCGAGGAGATCGCGGCGAGCGACCGCTACGTCCCGCCCTTCTTCGACCTGCCGACCGCGATCGACAACTCCTCGAAGAACCAGACCTATAACACCCCGTCGGTGGCGACGCTGTTCCTGATGGCCGAGCAGCTCGACTGGATGAACAGCCAGGGCGGGCTCAAGGGCATGGTCGAGCGGACGACGGCGTCCTCGGACGCGCTCTACGGCTGGGCCGAGCGCACGTCGTACACGACGCCGTACGTCGCCGAGCTGGCCGACCGGTCGCTCGTGATCGGCACCATCGACTTCGACGAGTCGATCGACGCTGCCGCGATCGCCGCCACCCTGCGGGCCAACGGCATCGTCGACACCGAGCCCTATCGCAAGCTCGGTCGCAACCAGCTGCGCATCGCGATGTACCCCGCGATCGACCCCGCCGACGTCGAGAAGCTCACCGCCGCGATCGACCACGTCGTCGCCCACAGCTGAGCGGGCTCACGGCGCTCAGGCTGCCAGCAGCTTGAGCACGGCGCGCTCGAGCGCCGCCTGACGCGCGTCGTCGGTGTCGTAGGAGCCACGGACCTTGATGGTCCGGCCCCGCTCGTAGGCCTCGACGACGCGCGGGTCGACGTACGACGTGCGCGCCAGGGTCGGCGTGTTGCCGAGGAAGTCCGAGACCTCCTTCATCGCCGCGGAGACGGCCCGCTTGCGTGAGGCTTTCGTCTTCCCCGGCTCGTCGGTCTCGGCCAGCGCCGACGCGGCGATCACCGTGGCGTGCCAGGTGCGGAAGTCCTTGGCCGTGGCCTCGATGCCGAAGCAGCCGCGGATGTAGTCGTTGACGTCGGCGGACGAGAGGTCGCGCCAGGTGCGTCCGTCCTTCCAGGCGAGCAGCCGGTCGCCACCGCCGCGGCGGCGACGCATCACGTCGAGGGCGCCGACTGCCGCTGCATCATCGATGTCGATGCAGTGCTCGACGCCCGACTTGCCGGTGAAGCAGAACCGCAGGCCGCCCTGGTACCGCGACACGTGCTCCCGGAGCATCGTCGTGAGGCCGAACGACCCGTTGGTGTCGGTGTAGACGTCGTTGCCGATGCGGAAGTAGCCGAGGTCGAGCAGGCGTACGGCGACCGCGCACGCACGTTCCTGCGACATGCCCTCGGCGCCGATGTCGGCCAGCACCCGCTCACGCGCCTTCGACAGCGCCTTGCCGAACCCGAGGATCCGGTCGAACTTGGCGGCGTCGCGGCTGGTGCGCCAGTGCGGGTGGTAGAGGTACTGACGCCGGCCGGCGTCGTCGGTGCCGACGGCCTGCAGGTGGCCGTTGGGGTAGGGCGTGATCCACACGTCCTTCCACGCCGGCGGGATGACGAGGTCCTTGCAGCGCTGGACCTGGTCGGGCTCGAGGCGGTTGCCGTGCTCGTCGAGGTAGGTGAACCCCTTGCCGGACCGGCGGCGGGTCCAGCCTGGCTGGTCGGGGAAGGTGCGCCTCAGTCGCGGCATGCGGTGAACCTAGCGAACCGGCCCCACCCCGCCGTCACCCTGAGGGAGGTCTGCTCGACAGGGCGCCCGCGATCTCCTCGAACGCAGCTCGACCGAACGCCACGAGACGAGCCTCCTCGACCGAGGTCGATGCCACGCGGATCGTGTCGATCGCCGCGGCGATCGCATCCTGCCGGGGCCACCCGTAGATGCCGGCGCTGACCAGGGGGAAGGCCACCGTGCGTGCCCCGAGCTCGTCGGCCACCGCGAGCGCCCCGGAGTAGCACGACGCCAGCAGCGAGCGGTCGCGCTCGCCGGCGTTCCAGTTGGGGCCGACGACGTGGATCACCCACCGCGCCGACATGCGACCCGCGGTGGTCCACCCGGCGCCCCCGGTGGCGAGCCCGTCGGGGAAGCGTCGCCGGCAGTCCTCGAGGACCTCCGGACCGCCCGCCGCGTGGATCGCTCCGTCGACCCCACCGCCGCCGCGCATGCGGCGGTTGGCGGCGTTGACGACGGCATCCACCCGCTGGACGGTGATGTCCCCCTCAACGACCGTGACCTGCACGGCTCAGACCTGCCGGTCCGAGGACGAGCCCGGGCCGAGGATCCGTCGCGCGAGCTCGGCCTGGCTGGCCGTCAGGAGGTGCTCGGGCACGCGCACCGGGTCGTGGTCGTCGACGGTGAACGTGTAGACGAACATGTCCGGGCGGGGCGGACCGTCGGTGGTCGCGGAGGCGAGCACGGCCTCCGACACGAGCCGGCCGAGGTCAGGGTCGTCGTCCTGACCGAGGTCCATCTCGGCGGTCTCGGTGCGACCGGTGAAGCCGCCGCTGCGCTCCACGCGCACGCGACCGCCCGTCGGCACCGGCTGCGTGGCCGGCTGGGGAGCGGTGTCCCCCGTCGGCCCGGCGCCGACCTCCACGTCCACGCCGACCTGCGCCCACGCGTCTCGCACGGCGTCGGCGTGCTCGCCGGCGGCCGCGACGGTCGCGGCGGCGAAGGTGGTGAAGGTCGCGCCCGAGGGCACGTCGCCCCCCACCAGGGCGTCGTACCAGATCCGGCCGGCACCCGCGATCGACGTGCCACCGATGGCCACCGCCGCGAGCTGGAACGCCTTGTTGGGGATGCCGGAGTTGAGGTGGACGCCGCCATTGTCGGCGGCCGTGTCGACGTAGTCGTCCATGTGGCCGACCTGGGGGTCGGCGCCGATGTCCGGGTCGTCGTAGGCCGTGCCGGGTGCGGCCATGTCGCGCAGGGCACGGGCCTGGACGGACGGCATGAAGATGCCCTGTCCGATCAGCCAGTCGCCCGCGCCGGCGTCCTGGCCGAGGAGGCGCTGCTTGAGGCACGACGCGAACGCATCGGCGACCGACTCGTTGAGCGCGCCGGACTGGCCGCGGTAGGTGAGGTCGGCGGTGTGCTCGATGACCGCGTGGGAGAACTCGTGGGCAAGCACGTCGACCGGCTTGGTGAACCGCTCGAACACCCGGCCGTCGCCGTCGCCGAAGACCAGCTGGGTGCCGTCCCAGAAGGCGTTGTTGTAGCGCGAGCCGTAGTGGACGGTCAGGCTGACCGGCACCCCGGCGCCGTCGTAGGAGTCGCGGGACAGGTCCTCGAGGAACATCCGCAGCGTCTCCTCGATGCCGGTGGCGGCCTCGTCCACGGCGACGTCACCGGTCTCGGGCTCGCTGGCGCTGCGGGCGGGGGTGCCGGGCAGCGTCGTGCGCGACTCCGCGTCGTGCACCGTCCACGCCGGTCCGGCGACCACGCCCTCGGGCCGGGCCTCGCGCCCCCGGGCGGCGCGCTGGCGACGCAGCTCGTCGTCGCGAGCCGCGCGCTCGGGCCCGTCGACCCGCTCCACGAGCCACGGCGGGATGAAGGTGCAGCGGGGTCCCCGAGATGTCGTCATGCGTCCTGTCTACTCCCCGCCACCGACAGGGGGAAGAAGTGTTCGTCAGGCGCAGGAAGACGCGGTGAACGTGAAGTCGCTCAACCAGATCCGCTGGTTGCTCCCCCCGACGGAGCTCCAGTAGACCAAGGAGATCGACGACACCGCCTCGTTGTAGACCACTGCCACGGTTCCCCGGCTGTCCCCCGCGTTCGGTAGGACGGTGTTGCCGTCGTGGTAGTGCCACGGGTTGCCCGGGACACCTGACCCGACTACGTAGGAGTTGCGCCGGCCTCGGGGCTGCGCGGTGAACTTGCGCTGCCCACTGAGCTCCACCTGGTCCCACCAGCCGCCGTCGCTGCTGTCGATGTCGGTGATCGAGAACGCCAGGTCACTGACGGGGCGGGAGAAGGTGAAGGTGACCGTCTGTCGGTAGTCACGACCGGCCCGGATGGGGCTGGCGTGGTGCAGCTCCAGTCCCAGCTTCGACCCGAGGAGGTTCGCCGCCGTTCGCTCGACGCGGCTGCTGCTGACGCTGCTCGTGAGCACGATGTCCACGGGTTGCGCACCTACGACGCCTCCGGGAACCACCGCCACTCCCGATGCCGCGCTCGATCGCGTGTAGACCTTCGAGCCCCAGTCCACGGTGTAGGGCGATGGCTTCGTGCTCGCCGGCGAGCACGCGGCGTACGCCGGGACCGCGACGGCGACGGAGACCGCGGGTGCGGTCCAGGCGGCGGCACGGAGCACAGTGCGCCGGCTCGGGACGTACGACGTGGGTGTGGCGGGCTCGACAGACGTGGTCGACATGGCAGCTCATCCCTCCCGGATGACAGGTCCGCACCGGGCAGACCCGCATCCCCACGCGGTCCTCCGGTCTTGTGGGGACGACGCTACGGACGGGTAGTTGAAGCGCGGATCGCTTTTACCGCGCCGTGGGGCAGCCGTGCGCGACCCGGTCACCGCACGTCAACGATTGAGGCGGTCACGGTCCCCGCCGGTAACCTTGACCAGCGATCTGCGCCCATGTGCGTGCGGCCCCTCGGCCGCCGGTCGCCACCCGATCTCCGCCCGGAAGGCCCCTGCATGCCCACCCAGTCCCGTTCCGACCTGCGCAACGTCGCGATCGTCGCCCACGTCGACCACGGCAAGACCACGCTGGTCGACGCGATGCTCCGCCAGGCGGGCGCGTTCACCGCGCACCAGGCCGAGAGCGTGGCCGACCGCGTCATGGACTCCGGTGACCTCGAGCGCGAGAAGGGCATCACCATCCTCGCGAAGAACACCGCGGTCCACTACACCGGTCCGTCGGCCCCCGACGGCATGACGATCAACATCATCGACACCCCCGGCCACGCCGACTTCGGTGGCGAGGTCGAGCGCGGCCTGTCGATGGTCGACGGCATCGTGCTGCTGGTCGACGCCTCCGAGGGCCCGCTCCCCCAGACCCGCTTCGTGCTCCGCAAGGCGCTCAACGCCGACATGCCGGTGATCCTGGTCGTCAACAAGACCGACCGTGGCGACGCCCGCATCAGCGAGGTCGTCGACGAGTCCTACGAGCTCTTCATGGACCTGCTCGACGACTCGCACAGCCAGGACGCGCTCGACTTCCCGGTCGTCTACGCCTCCGGCAAGGCCGGCATCGCCTCGCTGGAGAAGCCCGAGGACGGCACCATGCCCGAGGGCTCCGACCTCGAGCCGCTCTTCAAGACGATCCTCGAGACGATCCCCGCCCCGCAGTACGACGACGAGGCGCCGTTGCAGGCCCACGTGACCAACCTCGACTCGTCGCCGTTCCTCGGCCGGCTGGCGTTGCTCCGCATCCACCAGGGCACGCTCAAGAAGGGCCAGACCGTGGCCTGGATGCGTCGCGACGGCGAGGTCAAGAACGTCCGCATCACCGAGCTCCTCGTCACCGAGGGCCTCGAGCGCAAGCCCGGCGAGTCCGCCGGCCCCGGCGACATCGTCGCCATCGCCGGCATCCCGGAGATCACCATCGGTGAGACCCTCGCCGACGCCGACAACCCGGTGGCCCTGCCGCTGATCCACGTCGACGAGCCGGCCATCTCGATGACCATCGGCACCAACACCTCGCCGCTGGTCGGCAAGGTGAAGGGCTCGAAGGTGACCGCCCGCCTGGTCAAGGACCGCCTCGACTCCGAGCTCATCGGCAACGTGTCGCTGCGCATCCTGCCGACCGAGCGTCCCGACGCCTGGGAGGTCCAGGGCCGCGGTGAGCTCGCGCTGGCGATCCTCGTCGAGCAGATGCGCCGCGAGGGCTTCGAGCTCACCGTCGGCAAGCCGCAGGTGGTCACCCGGGAGATCGACGGCAAGCTGCACGAGCCGTTCGAGCGCCTCACGATCGATGCGCCCGAGGAGTACCTCGGCACGATCACCGAGCTCCTCGCCGTCCGCAAGGGCCGCATGGAGGGCATGACCAACCACGGCACCGGATGGGTGCGCATGGAGTTCGTCGTCCCGGCCCGCGGCCTCATCGGCTTCCGCACCGACTTCCTCACCGAGACCCGCGGCACCGGCATCGCCCACCACATCTCGGAGGGCTACTTCCCGTGGGCCGGCGAGATCCGTTCGCGCAACAACGGCTCGCTGGTGGCCGACCGCGCCGGCGCGGCGACGGCGTACGCCATGACGTCGCTGCAGGAGCGCGGCGTGCTCTTCGTCGAGCCCGCCACCGAGGTCTACGAGGGCATGATCGTCGGCGAGAACTCCCGCGCCGACGACATGGACGTCAACATCACCAAGGAGAAGCAGCAGACCAACATCCGGTCCGCCACCTCCGACAACTTCGAGAAGCTGATCCCGCCGAAGCGGCTCTCGCTCGAGCAGTGCCTGGAGTTCTGCCGCGAGGACGAGTGCGTCGAGGTCACCCCCGAGATGGTGCGTATCCGCAAGGTCGTGCTCGACGCCAACGCGCGCGCCAAGACGGCCAGCAGGGCGCGCAAGGCCAACAAGTAGGTCCGACCGCGCCCGACCGGGCGTCCTCGTCCTGAGGCATGATCGGGGCATGGAACGGATCATGCCCGGGGTGGTGGGCCGCGCGGGTCGCTACGTGCTGACGCAGGAGTCGGGGCCGCGCGCCGCCGACCTCGTGCTGGCCGGCGCGCCGCTCCCCCTGACGGGGACGATGCGCATCTACACCTGCGGCATCACACCGTACGACGTGACCCACCTCGGCCACGCCGCCACGTTCGTGTGGACCGACCTGCTCGTCTCACTCGCCCGCAGGCTCGACGTCAAGACGGTGAGCAGCCGCAACGTCACCGACGTCGACGACGTGCTGACGGCGGCGGCCGCGCGCGCCGCGCAGCACTACGACGAGCTGGCCGCGATGCAGGAGTTCCAGTTCGACCGCGACATGCGTGGCCTGGCCGTGGCCCGGCCGGACCTGACCCCGAAGGCCCACGCCCACGTCACCCAGGTCGTCCAGCTCACCGACGCCCTGCTGCGCACCGACGCGGCCTACGTCGTGGGCGGGCACGTCTTCTTCCGCGCGCCTGCCGACCTCGACCGGCACGGGCTCGACGAGGACCGGGCGGCCGCGGCCCTCGAGGAGTTCGGGGACCGGGTGGACGACGGACGGGAGGCCGTCTGGGACGTGCCGCTGTGGAAGCCCTCGGGCGACACCGACCCCGCGTGGCCCAGCCCGTGGGGCTGGGGCCGGCCGGCCTGGCACGTCGAGTGCTCGGCGATGGCCGCCACCGTCTTCGGCGCCTCGGTCGACGTGCTCGCCGGCGGCGCCGACCTGGCGTTCCCCCACCACGCCTATCAGGCGGCGATCCTCGAGGCGGCCACCGGCACCCGGCCGTTCGCCCGCCGCCAGCTCCACGTCGGCACCGTGCTCGTCGACGGCGCCAAGATGGCCAAGTCCGCCAACAACCTGGTCCACGTGAGCGACCTGCTGGCTGAGCACGAGGGCTCCGCGGTCCGGCTGATGCTGCTCAACCGCACGTGGTCGGACCCGTGGGACTACACCGCCCCGGAGCTGACGGCCGCCACCGACCTGCTCGCCCGGCTCCGGGCGGCGGCGGTGCCCCTCGGCGGTGACGGCTCCGGCGTGGTCGCGGCCCTGCTGGCCGACCTCGACGTGCCTGCCGCCATCGAGGTCGCGCTCCGCGACGGCGGCGAGGCCGCACGCACGCTGCTGGCGGTGCTCAAGCTCTGACGTGGAAGGCTGGGCCCGTGAGCGACTCGCCCGACCACCGTTGCAGCCCGCCCACCCCGGCCGACTCGGAGCTCGCCGAGCAACTGGCCGCATGGCTCGAGCAGCTCGGGCTCGCCGACCAGCTCGCCGCGGCCGGGTTGCCGACCTACGAACGCGTCGGTGACGCGGTGCGCTGGACCGAGCCCGCGACCGGCGAGCCCCTCAGCGCCGAGCGACTGGCCGAGCTCGACCGGCTGCTGCGCTCGCAGGGCGAGGACCCCGCGCACGCCGTTCCCGTCGCGCTCGTCCGGCTCCGCCGGGAGACCCGGGTGCGGCAGGAGCTCCTCGACGGCGGCTGGCTCGACTACGCCGGCGTGGCGCGGCTGCGCGGCGTCTCGACCAACGCGGCCCGCTTCGCGGTCCACAAGGCCGCCGAGCGACGTACCCTCCTGGTCGTCGGGCACGAGGGCGCGGTGCTGGTGCCGTCGTTCCAGCTCGACGAGGACGGCGAGGTGCGCACCGAGCTGCTGACCGTCCTCGAGCCCCTGCTCGTCTCGGTCGACCCCTGGCGAGCCTGGATCTGGCTCACCACGCCGGCCGCCCTGCTGGGCGGCGCGGTGCCCCACGAGGCCGCGCGCCAGCCCGAGGAGCTCACGCTCGTGCAGCGCGCCGCGGTCGCCCTGGCCGAGCGGTCTCGCTCGGCGCAGGGCTGACCCGGCGGCTGCCCGGAGGCGCTCGGTCAGTCGGTCGGCGCCTCGGTGACGACCGCGACGCCCTCGATCCGGACCGGCTTGTTCTTCGTCACCACGATGCGCAGCTTGCCCTTGCGCGCCTTCGACAGCTCGAACGTGCGGAGCTTGCTGAAGGACCGCTTGCCGGCGAACTTCACCACGCCCAGCTTGCGCTTGCCGAGGAACACCCGCGCCTTGCCACCGTTCTTCACCGTGCCGATGACGAGCACGATGCGCTCGGTGGCAGGCACCCGGGTGACGAGCTCGGAGCCCTTGCGACGCGAGGTGATGTAGTCGCCGAACAGGGCCCGCTTGTCCTTCTTGCGGTTCCACGTGCCCTTGCGGGCGAAGGTGCTCTCGTCACGCGGCACGGTGAACGTCACCGCGGCCGGGGTCGGGTCGGCGACACCGGCCGCGTTGACCGCGGCGACGGTGACGATGTGCGTGCCGGCGCGGAAGCGGTCCGTGAGACCGGTGGCGTCGCACGGCACGGACTCGGTGTCGACCGTGCACCTGAACGACGCCGGCGTGACCGACGAGCTGTAGGTGAACGCCTGCTTGCGCTCGAGCACGATCGAGTCGTTCGCGGGCCCGGAGGTGATCGTGGTCTCGGGCGCGGGCGTCGCCTTCAGCACGAACGAGGCGTCGTTGACGGCGAAGAAGTAGTTGCCGAGCGCCTCGATCTTGATGCGTACGTCGCTCGCGTCGACGTTGGGCATCGCCAGGGTCTCCGAGCCGTCGTTGGGCGTGCTCGCCGCGAGCACCGTGCCGAAGGTCGCGCCGCCGTCGGTGGACAGCGAGATCTTGACGTTCTCGGCCAGGCGTCGCGTGCCGTTCTCGGCCCAGGTGACCGGGACGGACGAGCCACCGGCCACGGTCGCACCCTCGGTGGTCTGCGAGGTGACCAGGAACGGTCCGGCGGTCCTGTCGACCGTGAGGGCGACGTCGTCGTAGGCCACACCGCCACCGTTGGGGAACAGGTCCCGCGAGGTCACGCGGAAGCGCAGCACGCGGTCGTCACCGCCGCCGAAGCTGCCGAGGTAGTCGGCGGTCGGCAGGAACTCGGAGTAGCAGTCGAGCAGCTCGTCGGGCAGCTGCTCGTCGTCCGGCAGCGGGGTGCCGTCCTCCGCGACGGCCGGCGGGCAGACACCTGCTTTCGCGTTGGTGTTGCCGTCGAGCACCTGCGTCATGTCGGGGAAGACCCTGGTGGGGTTGCCGTCGGCGAGGTTGATGCCCGGCGAGGGCGACGTCAGGGAGTCCGCAGTGCTGACGACCGCGTCGTCGCCGAAGACCCGGAAGAGCGGTCCGTAGCGCTTGGTGTTGTCGGACAGGCGCGTGCCGGACCCGACGTTGGTCTGCTCCCAGAGGTGGACGAGCGCGTCGCCGTCGGCGTCGGTGGCCGACGCAGCGGTGAGCGCGAACGGCGTCTGGATCGGGATCGTCTTCGGGTCCGGGGCATCCACCACCGGAGCCCTGTTGTCGGTGATCTCCTCGGTCCTGGGCAGGTCGATGCCGTTGGTGCTGGCCGGGCCGCCGCGCTCGGTCTCGCCGACGAAGCCGGTCACGTCACCGGACCCGACGACTCCGAGGGAGGGGAGGTCGACGTCGTCGGCCCCACCCACGGTGAAGGCGACCGGCTCCTCGTTGAAGATCACCTGGAAGCCGACGTCGGTGATGGGCGAGACGACGGGGTTGCCGTCGTCGTCGGAGTTGAAGACCTCGTCGAAGCCCCACTGGGCGATCGAGACGTCGCGTCCGGTGATCGACTCGACCGCGGCCTCGACCCCGGCGTTGGTGTAGTCGACGCCACGGGTGAGGGTGGCGGTGTCGCCCTCGTAGCTCAGGGTGATGGTCTCGCCGTCGGTGTCGAAGTCGCGCAGCGAGACGGTCTGCACCTCGATGACGTTGTAGGGGGTGGCCTGGACGGCCTCCACCTCGTCGATGGTGAGGAAGGAGAAGTAGGGGTCGGTGTGCGGCTGCAGGTCGTCGCTGCCGCAGATGCCGGCGTAGGCCATCACCGAGGAGCCCGAGCCGGGCTCGACCGAGGCCTCGGAGATGTTGTCGGCGCAGTTGCCGTCGGCTCCGTTGAAGGTGTGGTTGCCGCCGAACTGGTGGCCGATCTCGTGGGCGACGTAGTCGATGGCGAAGAAGTCGCCGGTGGGGATGGGCAGGCCGGTGCAGCCGCCGCCCTTGTAGGCACCACCCACGACGCCGAGGTAGGCCACGCCGCCGCCGTTCTTGCCCAGCGCGATGTGGCCGACGTCGTAGCTCGAGGCACCGATCAGCTGACCGAGGACGGTGCGGTTCTGGGAGAGCGTCAGGATGCTGCAGAAGTCGAGGTCGCCGGGGAGGCCTCCGCCCGCCACGTCGAAGCACGGAGCTTCGCCGCAGGGGCCGTCGGCGCCGGTGGCGTCCGCTTGGGTGTCGAGGTTGAGCTTGTCGGTGTCGTTGACCAGCCGCAGCTCCGTGCCGAGGTCGTCGTTGTAGATCTGGTTGACGCGGTTGATCAGGGTGACCTTCTCGGCCAGCACGTTGTCGGTGCCGAAGTAGGCGGCATAGGACGGGTCGCTGGTCAGGGCGAGGCGGTAGAAGTGGCGCCGGACGGGCTGACCCGCCTCCGGGTCGCGCTCCGCAGCCTGCGCCTGCGCGACGGTGTCGCGCAGCGCCTTGACCTCACCCTCCTGGCGCCGCTTCTCCGGTGCGGGGAGGTCGGAGGAGCGGTAGCTCAGGTGCGCGGTGGTGCCGCGGCGGTTGTAGGCCGGGTCGACGTACCAGTCGGCCTGGGCACCCGGCTCGCGGACGAAGGCGTGGAAGCCCATGGGGGTGATGTCGAGCGCGATCGAGACCCGCGGGTCGTCGACGCCGCGACCCGACCAGGTGGCGATCTCCGGGTGCGCGGCGGCCAGCTCGGACTCCATGGTCTGCGTCCGCGTGACGCGGAAGGCCTGCAGGCTGCCGTCCGGTGCGGGCACCTCCACGACGGCGGAGGCGCCGGCCTGCGGGAGCTCGCCGCGCAGGGCAGCCAGGTCGACGCGGGAGGCGGCGTACTCCCTGGGCTCGACGCGGACCTTCGCGCCGGACGGCTCGAAGCCGCGGAGCGGTGCGAAGGCGCGGTCGTCGGGCGCGGCCGCGACCGGAGCCATCGAGCTGAGCACCCCCGCTCCCATGACCAGGGCCAGACCTGCGGCAAGACTGCGGGGGCGAGGAAACGACACACGAGCTCCTTCGAAGACGGAACTCGCAGCCTAGGTAGGCCCACCGACACGGCGCCATACCACTTTGGTAGCGGTTGGGGGTCAGTCCACGGCCGGGTCGGCGACCGGTTCCGGCCGCAACGTCGGGGCCAGCACGACGAGCCCCAGGAGCGGGAGCACGGCGAGGACGAGCAGCGCGACGGGCATGCCCAGTGGCCCGCTGATCCCGGCCACGATGGCCGAGCCGACGCTGCCGCCGATGAGGAAGAGCAGCGTCGAGACACCCATCGCCACACCGCGTACGTCGTCGTGCACCGCGTCGCCGACGACCGCGCTGAGGGCCGGCTGGCCGAGGCCGAAGGCGAAGGTCACCAGGATGATGCCGACCACCAGGACGGTCGCGCTCGACCAGAGGGCGCCGACGGTGGCGACGAGCAGAGCGGCGGACGCGACGAGGCCGGCGACCGCCAGGGACCGCCCCGGGCCGAGGCGGGTGAGCATCGGCCCGGCGACCTGCGGCACCAGCAGGGCCACGGCCGCGCTCGGCACCATCGCCAGGCCCACCTGCCACGCCTGCCAGCCCTCGGCCAGCAGCACCGCCGGCAGCGCGATGAGCATCGCGAACCACGCCGCCGGCACGGCCGACGCGGCGACGGCGCTGCGCACGACGGTGGCGTTGCGGATGACCTCGACGGGCAGGAAGCCGTCGGGGCGACGGCGTACGTTCGCGCGCACCGCCGGGACGCCGAGCACGAGCAGGGTCGCGCCGATCGCGGCGACCAGCAGCCCCGCCGACGGGGACTGCACGAGCAGCACCATGCCCGCAGCGGTGAGGGCGACCACGATCGCGCCGACGACGTCGAGGCGGGCGCCGCTGCCGCCGGTGGGCAGGGCACGCCACAGCAGGGGTACGACGAGGGCGCCGAGGATGGGCAGCGCCATCACGGCGCGCCACCCCCACGCCGCCTCGACCAGGCCGCCGATCAGCGGACCCAGGCAGCTCACCGCGGCGGCGACGCCGGCGAGGCGGCCGAACGCGAGGCCACGGACCTCGCCGGAGTACTTGGCGGACAGGATGGTGACGCCGAGCGTCGGCACGGCGGCGGCACCCGCGCCCTGCACCATGCGCGCGCCGAGCAGCACCTCGAACGTCGGCGCGAGGGCAGCCACCAGGGCCCCGACCGACATCAGCACGAGGCCCGCGAGCAGCGGTGCGCGGACACCGACCAGGTCGGAGATCCGCCCGTAGAGCGCCGTGGTCACGGCCAGCATGAGGACGTAGAGGCTGATCGCCCACGCGGCGATGCCGGCGCTCACCCCGAGGTCCTCACCGAGCAGGGCCAGCGCGACGGCGGCGCTCGAGGAGCCCATGCCCGCCAGGCCGAACAGCAGCCCGAGCAGCATCGAGACCCGTCGCGAGTCGTCCGGGGCGTCGGTGCGGCCGGTGGCCGGGCTCGGTGTGGTCATCGACGTGGGACAACACCGGGCGCCCCTGCCACATTCCCCCCACAGATGCGCCGAAGACGGCCGCACGGCCCCCGACGGCGCCGTACCCTGACGCCCATGACCATGCCGTACGACGCCTCGACGGGACCGGTCGACCCCGGACCGACCGAGGCCTACCTGCGGTGGCGGCACCTCCAGGAGCAGGCCGACGCCGAGCGCGACGCGCTGCTCGTCTCCGACGCGGAGCGCGACCAGGTCTGTCGGCGTCTGGCCGCGGCCTTCAGCGAGGGTCGGATCACCTCCCCCGAGCTCGACGAGCGCACCTCGCGTGCCCTCGCGGCACGCACCTACGGCGACCTCGAGGACGTGATGGTCGGCCTGGAGCCGCCCGCCGCGACGACGTACCACCCGGTGGCACCCGCCGCCGGCCTGCCTGCGCGCAGCGTGCTCCCGCGGCTCGTGTTCTGGGTCGTCGGGCTGTTCACCTCGCCCTTCCTCCTCGGTGGCGGGGCGATGGTCCTCTTCAGCGACGAGCTCAGCACGACGATCTTCGGGCTGGTCATGCTGACGCTGTTCCTGCCGGGTCTCATCGCCCTCTACCGGTGGGCCCACCCGCGCACCTGACCGATCGGTCAGTTCGTCGGCGTCGCGGGTAGCCTGCGACCCATGACAGCCCGCCGCCAGCTGCCCACCGACGAGGCCCGCGACCTGCTCGCCCTCACCCGTGAGATCTGCACCAAGGAGCTCGCGCCGCGGTCGGCGGAGGCGGAGGCCACGGAGACCTTCCCGCGCGACGTCTTCCGCATGCTCGGTCAGGCCGGCCTGCTCTCACTGCCCTACCCGGAGGAGCACGGCGGCGGCGACCAGCCCTACGAGGTCTACCTCCAAGTGCTCGAGGAGATCGGCGCCGTGTGGTCCTCCGTCGGCGTCGGGGTGTCCGTGCACGCGCTGTCCTGCTTCGGGCTCGCCTACTTCGGCACCGACGAGCAGCGCGCCGAGTGGCTGCCCGACATGCTCGGCGGCGACCTGCTCGGCGCCTACTGCCTCTCCGAGCCGCACGCCGGCTCCGACCCCGCCGCGATGCGTACGACCGCGAAGCGCGACGGCGACTCCTACGTCCTCAACGGCGCCAAGGCCTGGACGACCCACGGCGGCCACGCCGACTTCTACAAGGTGATGGCCCGCACGTCCGACGACGCTGGTGCTTCTCGAGGGGCGGGCATCTCCTGCTTCCTCGTGCCGGCCGACACCGAGGGCCTCACCGCCGACCCGCCGGAGCGCAAGATGGGCCTCACCGGCTCCACCACCGCGACCATGCGCTTCGACAGCGTCCGGGTGCCGGTCGAGCGCCGCCTCGGCGCCGAGGGCGAGGGCCTGCGCATCGCGCTCGCCGGACTCGACTCCGGCCGCCTCGGCATCGCCGCCGTCGCCGTCGGCCTCGCCCAGGGCGCCCTCGACGCCGCGGTGGCGTACGCCCGCGAGCGCGAGACCTTCGGCACCCGGATCATCGACCACCAGGGCCTGGCCTTCGTGCTCGCCGACATGGAGGCCGCCATCGTCTCGGCCCGCGCGACGATGCTGCACGCCGCACGCCTGCGCGACGCCGGGCTGCCCTTCTCCCGCGAGGCGTCGGTCGCCAAGCTCGTCGCCACCGACAACGCCATGAAGGTCACCACCGACGCGGTCCAGGTCCTCGGTGGCTACGGCTACACCCGCGACTTCCCCGTCGAGCGCTACATGCGCGAGGCCAAGGTGATGCAGATCTTCGAGGGCACCAACCAGATCCAGCGCATGGTCATCTCCCGCTCGCTCGCCAAGGACAACTCCGGCGCCATCGGGTAAGCCGCTTCACCCCTCGGTGTGTTGTCCGCCCACGGGGTGCGAGCAACCGTGAGGAGCATGTCCAAGCGCATCGCATTCCTGACCGCATCCGAAGGCATCGAGGAGGTCGAGCTCACCCAGCCGTGGCAGGCCGCCGTCGACGCCGGCCACACCGCCGAGCTCCTCTCCACCGACGAGGGCGAGGTGCAGCTCTTCCAGCACCTCGACAAGTCCAGCACCCAGCGCGTCGACCGCCGGGTGTCCGACGTGGCCGTCGCCGACTACGACGCCCTCGTCCTGCCTGGTGGCGTCGCCAACCCCGACGCGCTCCGCATGGACCAGGAGGCTGTCGCCTTCATCCGCGACTTCGTCGACTCCGGCAAGCCCGTCGCCGCCATCTGCCACGCCCCCTGGACCCTCGTCGAGGCCGACCGCGTCACGGGCAAGCGCCTCGCGAGCTGGCCGAGCCTGCAGACCGACATCCGCAACGGCGGGGGCGAGTGGGTCGACGAGGAGGTCGTCGTCGACGGCAACCTGATCACCAGCCGCAACCCCGACGACATCCCCGCCTTCAACAAGGCGCTGCTCGACGCGCTGGGCTGACCAAGGACCGACACGAGGTGTGGCGGGCGTCACGCCGATGGTGCACAGTGGTGTGGAAGCGCTCTCACACCCCCGGAAGGTTGCCCCATGCCCCCACGCCCGCCCCACCGTCGTACGCCGCTGCGCGCGGCCCTCACCGCCCTCGCACTCGCCCTCGCCGGCCTGTCGCCGCTCACGGTGGCGCCCGGCACCGCGGCCGCCCCGCCCCCGGCACCTCCGGCTGCCGCCGCGCCCGACCTCGGCGATCGGGTCGTCGTCTTCGACCCGTCGATGCCGGTGGCGCAGATCCGTGAGCGCGCCGACGCCATCTGGGAGCAGCAGGTCGACGCCGAGATGTCGGAGGAGCGCTGGAGCCTCCTCTTCCTGCCCGGCACATACGGCACCGCGGAGGAGCCGCTGCAGATCAAGGTGGGCTACTACACCGAGGTCGCCGGCCTGGGTGCGAGCCCGTCCGACACGGTCATCAACGGCAAGGTCGAGGTCTACAACCGCTGCCTGACCGACGCGCCCACCCAGCCCTACTGCGTGGCGCTCAACAACTTCTGGCGCTCGATGTCCAACCTGACCATCCAGGTCAACGGCCTCGGCCAGGACGGTTGCCGCGCGTCGGCCAACTTCTGGGCCACCTCGCAGGCCGCCTCGTTGCGTCGCGTCGACGTCCGCGGCGGCAACCTGTCGCTGATGGACTACTGCACCGCGGGCCCGCAGTTCGCCTCCGGCGGCTACCTCGGTGACTCCCGGGCCGGCACGATCATCAACGGCTCGCAGCAGCAGTGGATCACCCGCAACTCCGAGGTCGGCGAGTGGACCAACGGCGTGTGGAACCAGGTCTTCGCCGGCACCGTCGGCGCCCCCTCCGAGGCCGGCTTCCCGACCCCGCCCTACACCACCCTCGACCGCACCCCGGTCAGCCGGGAGAAGCCCTACCTCCACCTCGGCGCCACCGGGGCCTGGCAGGTCCGCGTGCCCGACGCGCAGACCAGCTCGCGCGGCATCAGCTGGGCCGACGGCCCGACAGCCGGTCGCGACCTCCCGCTGTCGGCCTTCCACGTCGCCACGCCCGACCAGCCGGCGAGCGTGCTGGCCAAGGCGCTCGACCGCGGCAAGCACCTGCTGCTCACCCCCGGCGTGTACGACGTCGACCGCAGCCTGGTGATCCGCCGTGACGACACCGTCGTCCTCGGCCTGGGGCACGCCACCCTGACGGCCGTCGGCGGCGCGACCCCGGTCGTCGTACGCCACCAGGCCGAGGGCGTCGTCCTCGCCGGCATCACCGTCGACGCCGGCACCGAGCTCTCGCCCAACCTGATCCACCTCCAGGGCCAGCCCGGCAACAAGCAGAAGCCGCGCACCACCACGCCCAGCACCACCCTCAACGACGTCTACGTCCGCGTCGGCGGTCCCCACATCGGCAAGGCCGACACCTCGCTGCGCATCGACGCCGACGACGTGCTGATCGACCACGCGTGGATCTGGCGCGCCGACCACGGAGTCGAGGGCTTCACCGCCGGCGTCGCGGGCGACACCGACCGGTGGAACACCAACATCGGCCGCCAGGGCGTCGTCGTCGACGGCGACCGCGTCAGCGCGACGGGCCTGTTCGTCGAGCACTACCAGGAGTTCAACACCGTCTGGAACGGCGAGGACGGCCACGTCGTGCTCTACCAGAACGAGCTCCCCTACGACCCGCCCTCGCAGGCCGACTGGACCCGTCCCGACGGGACCCTCGGCTGGTCGGGCTACAAGGTCGGTGACGACGTGACCAGCCACCAGCTCTTCGGCGGCGGCGTCTACGTCTACAACCGCAACGACCCCTCGATCACCACCGAGAACGGCTTCGAGGTGCCCGAGCGGGCCGGGGTGCGCCTGCACCACGTCATGACGGTCAACCTCGACGCCGGCAGCATCGAGCACGTCGTCAACGGCGTCGGCGCGCGCGTCGACAGCTCGGCACCGGGCGTGCCCAGCTACGTGGTGGACTACCCGGCTCCCTGAGCCTCCACCAGCCAGCGCCCCAGCAGCGTCCCGTCCTGCTCCAGCAGCAGGGCGGGACGCAGCGCGACGTCGACCTCGGCACCGGTGGCGATGCGTACGGCGTCGCCACCGGTCAGGGTCGGCACGATCGTCCAGCAGAGCTCGTCGACGACGCCCGCGGCCAGCATGTCGGCGAAGAGCGACGGACCGCCCTCGCACAGCTGCTCGGTCCACCCCCGCTCGACCAGCGCGGCCTTGAGCGCGGCGAGGTCGATCTGCTCCTCGCCGAGCACCAGCACGTTGTCCTCGCCCAGCTTCTCGCGCGCCTGCGCGAGGCCGTCGGAGCTCGCGACGGTCGCCATCAGCACCCGGCCGGGCGGCGCCTCGGCCAGCGTCGGCGGGACGTCGGCGGAGCGGCTCACCACGACGATCGGCACCCGCGGGACGTCGTACTCCTCCTCGCGGATCGTGCCCGCGCCGACCACCAGGCAGTGCGCGCGCCGCCTCAGCGCGTCGAACACCCGCTTGTCGGCGTCGTTGTTGATGGTGCCGCTCAGCCCGTCCGAACCGGTCGCCGCGCCGTCGACGGTGCTGACGAAGTTGACCCGCAGCCACGGCTCGCGCTCCGGCGTGTAGGCCGCCGCGAGCTCGTCGTCGGAGAGGTCGGCGAGGCGCTTCAGCTCGAGGGGTTCGCTCACGGTCTTCATCTTGCCGTCTACCCTTTCGGGCGTGATCACCCTGGCGGATCTGGCGGCCCTGCAGGCCGAGCACGGCGCGGCGTGGGACAGCCCCGTCACGCCGGTCGTCCTCGACGGCCCGCGTGGACCGGTGTCGATCGGCGACGGCCCGGTGACCCTCATGGGCTGCATCAACCTCTCCCGCGACTCGACCTACCGCGAGAGCGTCGCCACCAGTCCCGCCGACGCCGTCCGCATGGGTCGCATCCAGGCCGCCCAGGGCGCCGCGCTGATCGATCTGGGCGCCGAGTCGAGCAACGCCCGGGCGGCGCGCGTGACGGTCTCCGACCAGGTCGCCACCCTCGTGCCCGCGGTCAAGGAGCTCGCTTCGGAGGCGATCGTCTCCGTCGAGACCTACGAGCCGGAGGTCGTGCGCGCCTGCCTCGACGCCGGCGCCCGCGTGCTCAACATGACCGGACGCCAGCACGAGGACGAGATGCTCACGCTCGCCGCGGAGTACGACGCCGCTGTCGTCATGTGCTTCGGCACCACCGCCAACGTCCGCGAGATCGCCGACGTCCCTCCCGACACCGACCCGATGCCGGTGCTGCTCGACCACTTCGCGCCACGGCTCGAGCACGCCCGCTCGCTGGGTGTCGACAAGGTGGTCGTCGACCCCGGGATGGGCTTCTTCTACGGGAACCTCGTCGACCCGATGACCCGCGCCCGCCACCAGGCCCGGGTGCTGGCGCAGACCTTCCGCCTGCGGCCGCTCGGCGCGCCCGTCTGCAACGTGCTGCCCCACACCTACGACCTCTTCGGCGACGAGTTCCGCAAGGCCGAGGGCTTCTACGGCGTCCTCGCCGCCCTCGGGGGCTCCCACCTGCTCCGGATCCACGAGGTCGCCCACCTCCGCGTCGTGCTCCGGGCGATGGGTGAGCTCGACGTCCGCTGACGCCGACACCATGCAGGCAGTTCAGGTCCGGTCGCGGGCTCCCCACGCTCAGGCGACGAGGCCGTGGCGCCCAACTGCCTGCATGGTGCGCCACCGGACGACGTCCTCGATCGCCGCGCGGACCTCGTCGGGCCGGAACATCACGTCGGCCCAGGTGAACCTCAGCACCACCAGCCCGAGCCGAGCGGACTTCGTGTAGCGGTCAACGTCGCGTTGGAGGCCCGCCTTGGTCCAGTGGTGCTCCAGCGACTCCGCCTCCATCACCATCCCCAGCCGGCGCTCGAGCAGGTCGACGAAACCCACCCCCGGGACGTGCCCCTGCGGGACGACGTCGAGGCCCGGCACCGAGGAGGCGATCACGTAGAGGCAGGTCTCGAAGGGATTGGCCCGCAGGTGGGACGCCTCCGACGCGACCCGCAGGGCCTTGGCGCGTCCGGTCCGCGGGCTGCGCGCGGCCGCGATCAGGAGATCGTCGCGGTCGATGATGCCCTCCCGCAGGGCGGAGTCGGCCACGCACAGCGCCACGTCAAAGTCGTACACCCGCGCACAGTCGATGACCGTGCGCGTGCGGGAGGTGACGTTGCGCCTCAGCTCGCGCTCGGACAGGTCGGCCCAGTGCAGCTCGTAGGAACCGCGCGGCTTGCGGGAAGTCCGGCGCAGCGTGACGCAGGGGCGCAACGGGTCGTGCTTCAGCTTCCAGCCGAACTCCTGGGCAGCGCTCAGGTGGGACGCGGTGCCGCCGGTCCGGGCGACGGCGCGCAGGGTGCCCTCGAGGTCGGCGAGGCAGTACCTGTTGTGGCGGGGCTTGTGGATCCGTCCGTCGGCGAGGGCAACCGCGAGCTGCGACCGGCTCGTGAGCCCGAGCAGCTCCCGGAAGGTGCCCACACCCCCGAGCTCGCGAAGCGCCACGACCGGGTCCATCCCTCGACCCTGACACCGATCACCGGTCGGCTGCTCGCCTCATCCACAGGCACCATGCAGGCAGTTCGAGGCTCCAGCGGCATCAGCCACGCTCAGCCGGGCGCTGCCGCGGCCGAACTGCCTGCATGGTGTCAGCCGAGGAAGCGTCGCACCCCCGAGACGAGCCCCCGCGCGTAGCGGGCCCGGCCGGCGGGCGAGGTCATCACCCGGGCCTCGGCGGCGCTGCGCATGTTGCCGAGCTCGACCATCACGGTGGGGACGTCGGAGAGGTTGAGCGTCGCGAGGTCGGAGCGTACGTCGATCCCGTCCCCGCCGGCGGTGTACGTCGCGACGCCGAAGCGGTGGTCCAGCAGGCCGCCCTTCACCGAGCTGGCCAGCCGGCGCGAGGGCCGGTGGATGTCGGCGGTCCACGGCGCCCGGTCGGGCGGGGTGATGACGTGGAAGCCGCGCGCGCCGGCGGCGTACGACCCGTCGGCGTGGACCGACAGCTTGAGGTCGGCGCCGATGCTGTTGCCCGCCCGGCCTCGTACGTCGACGCACGGGCCCCAGCGGTCCTGGCGGTTGCTGTGCCGGGTCAGGCGCACGGTCGCGCCGAGCCCGCGGAGCCGGGTGGCGACCAGCCGCGAGACCTGCCAGACGAAGGTCGCCTCCGGGTAGCCACCGTCGGTCGCGGTGCCGGTGGTGTTGCACGGCTTGGTGAAGCCCCCGGCGGGCACCGGGCGGTTGATGCGGCGGGGGAAGTGGCGGTTGCCGAGCTGGTGGCCCGGGTCGACGACGACCACTCGACCGGCCAGCGGCGCCGATATCTGAGGACGTGCTGGTCGTGGATCGGTCGCGTCGGCGACCGCCACGTCCTCAGATATCGCGGGCAGGGCGGCGACGACCACCAGGAGGGCGACCGCGGCCCGGCGGAGCATCAGCCGGCGAAGCCGTGGGGGTTCTGCGACTGCCAGCGCCAGGTGTCGGCGGCCATCTCGTCGACCGAGCGCTTCGTGCTCCAGCCGAGCTCGCGGTTGGCCTTGGACGGGTCGGCGTAGGACGTGGCGATGTCGCCAGGGCGCCGGGCCACCACCTCGTAGGGAAGCTCGCGACCGACGGCCTTCTCGAACGCGTGGAGCATCTCCAACACGCTGGTGCCGTGGCCGGAGCCGAGGTTCCAGGTGTGGACCGCCTCGTCGGTGTCCTCGAGGGCCTTCAGCGCGGCGATGTGGCCGGCGGCGAGGTCCTCGACGTGGATGTAGTCGCGCACGCCGGTGCCGTCGACGGTGTCGTAGTCGTCGCCGAAGACCATCAGCTTGTCGCGCTTGCCGACCGCGACCTGGGCGATGTAGGGGACCAGGTTGTTGGGGATGCCCGAGGGGTCCTCGCCGATCGTTCCGGACGGGTGCGCGCCGACGGGGTTGAAGTAGCGCAGCAGCGCGAAGCGCATCTGGGGCGCGGCCACGGCCACGTCGCGCAGAATCTGCTCCTGCATCACCTTGGTCCAGCCGTAGGGGTTGGTGGCGTAGGTGCGGCGGTCCTCGGTCGCGGCGGCCTGGTCCTCGCCGTAGACAGTTGCGCTGGAGGAGAAGACCAGCTTGTCGACGTCGTACTTCTGCATCGCCCGGACGAGCGAGAAGGTGGAGACGAGGTTGTTCTCGTAATACTCCAGCGGCTTCTCGACGCTCTCGCCGACGGCCTTGTGGCCGGCGAAGTGGATGACCCCGTCGAAGTGCTCGGCCGCGAAGAGGTGCTCGGTCTTGTCGTAGTCGCACAGGTCGAAGGAGTGCAGCGTGATCTGCTCGCCGGTCAGCGCCTCGAGCCGCCCCATCACCGTCGGGTTGGAGTTGCTGAAGTTGTCGACGATGACGACGTCGTAACCGGCGGCGATGAGCTGGACGACGGTGTGCGAGCCGATGTAGCCGGCGCCTCCGCTGACGAGGATCTTCATGCGGCCCACCCTACTGAGAGCCGTCCTGACAGAATGCGTCGCATGCCCAGCGCTCTCATCACCGGAATCACCGGCCAGGACGGCCTCTACCTCGCCGAGCTGCTGCTCGAGAAGGGGTACGACGTCCACGGACTGATCCGCGGCCAGAACAACCCCCGCCGGGAGCTGGTCTCCAAGGTCGTGCCGGACGTCCAGCTGCACAACGGCGACCTGACGGACCTGTCGAGCCTGATGCGGGCGATGCGCGACTCGCAGCCCGACGAGGTCTACAACCTCGGCGCGATCTCGTTCGTGGCCTACTCCTGGGAGAACGCCTTCGTCACCAGCGACGTCACGGGCATGGGCGTGCTCAACATGCTCGAGGCCGTACGCCTCCACGCCGGCGACGACCCGTCCTCGATCCGCTTCTACCAGGCCTCGAGCTCGGAGATGTTCGGCAAGGTGCAGGAGGTCCCGCAGTCGGAGAGCACCCTGCTGTGGCCCCGCTCGCCCTACGGCGTGAGCAAGGTCTACGGCCACTACATGACGATCAACTACCGCGAGTCCTACGGCATGCACGCCTCCTCGGGCATCCTGTTCAACCACGAGTCGCCGCGCCGCGGGCCGGAGTTCGTGACCCGCAAGATCAGCCAGGCCGTCGCCCGGATCCACCTCGGCCAGCAGGACTCGATGGCGCTCGGCAACCTCGACGCCCGCCGCGACTGGGGCTACGCCGGCGACTACGTCGAGGCGATGTGGCGGATGCTCCAGCAGGACGAGGCCGACGACTACGTCATCGCCACCGGCGAGACCTGGTCGATCCGCGACTTCCTCGACCTCGCCTTCACGCACGTCGGCATCGACGACTGGACCAAGCACGTCACGCAGGACCCGCGCTTCATGCGCCCGGCCGAAGTCGAGCTGCTCATCGGTGACGCCAGCAAGGCCAAGGACAAGCTCGGCTGGACGCCCACCGTCTCCTTCGCCGAGCTCGTCGCGATGATGGTCGACGCCGACATCGAGGCCGCCAAGGCGGGCTGGTGACCGCAGCCGCCTTCATCACCGGCATCGGCGGCCAGGACGGCACCTACCTCGCCGAGCGGCTGGTCGCCGACGGCCTGGAGGTCCACGCGCTGGTCCTCGAGGCCGACGGCCACCCGGCCCACTGCCCGGAGGAGGTCGTGCTCCACGCCGGCGACCTCGGCGACGTCGAGGCCACCCGGCGGCTGGTGCGCGAGATCGCGCCGCGCGAGATCTACAACCTCGCCGCGATCAGCTCGGTCGCGCAGTCGTGGGACGAGCCCGACCGCACCGCCCACGTCAACGGGCTCGCGGCGGTCGCGCTGATGGAGTCGGCGCGCGCGGTGGACGGCGTACGACTCGTGCAGGCCTCGAGCGCAGAGATCTTCGGCGAGGCGTCGGAGTCGCCGCAGGACGAGCAGACCCCGATCGCGCCGGTCAACCCGTACGGCGCCGCGAAGGCCTTCGCGCACCTGTCCGCCCGCGTCTTCCGCCAGCGCGACCTGCACGTGTCGAGCGCGATCCTCTACAACCACGAGTCGCCGCGCCGCCACCCGCGCTTCGTCACCCGCAAGATCACCTCGACGGTCGCCGCCATCGCGCGCGGCGAGGCCGACGAGCTGGTCCTCGGCAACATCGACGTACGCCGCGACTGGGGCTGGGCCCCCGACTACGTCGACGCGATGGTGCGGGCGGCCCGCGCGGACGAGCCGGGCGACTACGTCGTCGCCACCGGCACCGCCCACTCCGTGCGCGACTTCGTGGCCGCCGCCTTCGCGGCCGCCGGCATCGACGACTGGGAGCACCTGGTGCGGCAGGACGCCGCGTTCTTCCGCCCGGCCGACCCGACCGAGCTGGTCGGCGACGCGAGCCGGGCGCGCGAGGAGCTGGGCTGGGCGCCGACCGTCGAGTTCGCCGAGATCGTGCGGCGGATGGTCGCCACCGACCTGGACGCCCCCCGAGTCGGCGCGTCCTAACGCTCAGACACCGTCGAGGGGGGGGGGGCCGGACACCCGGAGAGGCCCCCCCACACCCCACACACGGACGGGTGGGGCCGGTGCTCCAAAACTAAAATACCCGTTGTTTGGGGTCAATCATTACTTCTGTTTCCCCCTACTCGACACGATCTCGGCGTCAGGATGCGCCGACTCGACAAACAGAGGGAGCTGACGTCAGCTCAGTCGAGGGAGATGTCCTCGGAGATGTCCCGCTCGACCGGCTCGGAGTCCGTCGGCACCTCGACCTCGCCCTCCTGGTCGAGGGTGAGCACCAGCTCGCGCTCGCCGAGCTTCGTCCACCCGATGGTGGTGCGGAAGTCGTCGCGCTCGAGCTGCGCCCACGGATCGGAGGCGTCGAGGCCGTCGGAGGTGCGGGTCCACCCGGCGTCCTCGAGCGCTGCCGCGGCCCGGTCGACCTGCTCGCCCTCGGCGCCCTCGCCGACCACGACGGCCGAGGCCCGGTAGTCCTCGGCGCGGTAGGTCGACATGCCTTCGCTCTCGACGCGCCCCTGCGCACGCTCGACGGAGAGCCCGCCGCCGGTCAGGGCGCCGGCCATGTCGCGGAGCTCGGCGTCCACGTCGTCCTTCATCGCGGCCAGGTCCGCGGCGGCCTGCTCGGAGTCCGGTTCACCGCACGACCCGATCCCCGCGGTGAGCACGACCGAGATCGCGAGAGCGAGCAGCAGCCGCATCCGAAGGGTCAGCCGTGCTGGAGCAGCCCGAGCAGGTACTCGCCGTACCCGCTCTTGCGCAGCGGCTCGGCGCGGGCGACGAGCTCGTCGTCGGAGAGCCAGCCCATCCGCCACGCGACCTCCTCCGGCGCACCGACCTTGAAGCCCTGCCGGCCCTCGATGGTGCGCACGAAGTTGGAGGCGTCGTTGAGGGAGTCGAAGGTGCCGGTGTCGAGCCAGGCGGTGCCGCGCGGCAGCACCTCGACGTGGAGGCGCCCCTCCTCGAGGTAGCGGCGGTTGAGGTCGGTGATCTCGAGCTCGCCGCGCGCGGACGGCTCGAGCTCGGCGGCGTACTGCACCACGTCGTTGTCGTAGAAGTAGAGCCCCGGCACGGCGAAGTCGCTCTTGGGGTTCTCCGGCTTCTCCTCCAGCGACAGCGCGCGGCCCTGCTCGTCGAACTCGACGACGCCGTACGCCCGCGGGTCGGCGACGTGGTAGCCGAAGACGGCCGCCCCGTCGAGCTCGGAGAACCGCAGCAGCTGGTGGCCGAGGCCGGAGCCGTAGAAGATGTTGTCGCCCAGCACCAGGGCCGAGCGCTCGTCGCCGATGTGGTCGGCGCCGATGATGAAGGCCTGCGCCAGCCCGTCGGGCGAGGGCTGCACCGCGAAGGTCAGGTTGATGCCGAACTGCGAGCCGTCGCCGAGCAGCCGGTGGAAGCCGTCCGCCTCGTGGGGTGTCGTGATGATCAGGACGTCCCGGATCCCCGCCAGCATGAGCGTGGAGAGCGGGTAGTAGATCATCGGCTTGTCATAGACCGGCACCAGCTGCTTGCTGATCCCCTGGGTGATCGGGTGCAGTCGCGAGCCGGTGCCACCGGCCAGGATGATTCCACGCATGGGTGAACCCTAGGGCGCGTCCGCGATTCCCGTGGCCTCCCGCCCCTTTGGCACCATGTCCGGCATGTCGTCCTCCCGTCGCGCCGACAAGCGACGGCTGGTCCGGCCGGCCACCGTGATCGGCGGCCTGCTCCTGCTGGTGGTGGTCCTGGCCCTGCTGGCCATCCCCTTCCTCTCGGCCCCCGGGCACGCCGAGGAGGCGCGCGCCGAGCTGACCGCCGCGAAGGACGCCCTGGACGCCGGTGACACCGAGGCAGCGGTCGCTGCCGTCGAGCGGGCCCGCAAGGAGACCGACGACCTGCAAGGCGCGGTGCAGGGCATCGGTGGCGACGTGTGGAGCTGGGTGCCGGTCGCCGGCGGCCCGGTGCGCGACGTACGACGCCTCGGCAACGCGCTCGACCAGCTCGTCGCCGTGGCGGAGACCGGCGTACGCATCCTGCCGCAGGTGCGCGGCGAGGAGTCGACGCTCGTCGACGACGGCAACGTCGACATCGAGGTGCTGGAGTCGGTGATCGACGACCTGCGCGACGTGTCGACGCGCCTCGCCGACGCGCAGGCCGAGCTCGGCGACGTGGCCGACTTGCGCCCCGTCGTAGGCGACCGGCTCGCCGAGGCGCGCGACCAGGCGCAGGGCGAGGTCGACCCGCTGGCCGACGGGCTCGAGTCGATCGACCCGCTGCTCGACCACCTGCCGGTCGTGCTCGGGCGCGACGCGAGCCGGCAGTACCTCGTGGCCCTGCTCAACCCCGCCGAGATGCTCTTCTCCGGCGGCACCCCGCAGACCTTCGTGCCCGTCGACCTCGACCGGGGCCGGCTGTCGATGGGCGAGACCGTCGACCTGTCGACCGCGCCCGGCACCCGACAGCCGCGCTACTGGCGCAAGGTCAAGGGCAACCCGCTCCACCGCGGCCAGATGAAGCCGGCGCTGGCCACCATGGCCCCCGACTGGGAGGTCTCCGGCAACGAGCTCGCCAACGCCTGGCGCAGCCTGCGCGGACGCCGCCTCGCGGGTGTCGTGGTCATCGACGTGGTCGCGCTGTCACAGCTGCTGGACGTGACCGGCCCGCTGGAGGTGCCGACCCTCGGCACGCTGACGGGCGACAACATGGTCGACAAGCTGATCGGCAGCTACGACGACTACCCCGACCCCGCAGCCCGCAAGGCCGTCAACCGCGCCCTCGCCCCCGTCTTCGTCGACCGGCTCCTCTCCGGCAACGACCCCGTCGGCACCGGCCGCGTGCTCGGCCAGGCCGCCGACGAGCGACGCTTCGCCATGTTCTTCCGCAACCCCGACGAGCAGGCCGTCTTCGACGACCTCGGGCTCACCGGCCGGCTGTCCGACACCGAGCATGACTACATCGGCGTCTTCACCCAGAACAAGGTGCCCAGCAAGTCCGACTACTGGCAGCGCCGCACGGTCAGCACCGCCGTCGCGGTCCGCGAGGACGGCAGCGCCCGCGTCCGGATGGAGGTGGAGGTCCACAACGACTCCCCGCCCTACCTGCAGCCGGTGCCCGACCCGCGCCAGGGATACTTCACCCGCTGGAACACGCTGAGCATCGCGCCGTTCCTGCCAACCGGCGCCACGTTCGAGTCGGTCGAGGTCGACGGCGAGCCGCTGCAGACCTCGCCGCGCAACTTCTTCGGCCGCTACTTCATCCGCCCCGAGGTGGTGTTCGCGCCGCAGGCCCGCCACACCCTCGCGGTGACGTACGACGTCCCTGCCGCCGCGGTGCGCGACGGCGACGGGCTCGCCTACCGGCTCGCGCTCGACCCGCAGGGCATGGTCGACCCGCAGGACGTCCGGGTGCGGGTCAGCTTCCCGCGCGGGTACGCCGTCGACGACGCGCTGCCCGACGGCTGGTCGGCCCGCGACGGACGCGTGGCGACGTACGTCACCGACGCGCTCGAGACCGTCGAGTCGTTCGAGGTCCGCGCCCACCCCTAGACTCCGCGCCATGGAACGCCTTCTCGTGACCGGGGGCGCGGGGTTCATCGGGTCGAACTTCGTGCACCACCTCGTCGACCACACCGACCTGAAGATCACGGTGCTCGACAAGCTGACCTACGCCTCCTCGAAGGAGTCGCTGGCGGGGCTGCCCGAGGACCGGGTGCAGCTGGTGGTCGGCGACATCGCCGACGAGGACGTCGTCGACCCGCTGGTCGCGGCGCACGACGCGGTCGTCCACTACGCGGCCGAGTCGCACAACGACAACTCGCTCAACGACCCGAGCCCGTTCATCAAGACCAACATCCTCGGCACCTACCAGATCCTCGAGGCGGTGCGGAAGCACGACAAGCGCCTGCACCACGTCTCGACCGACGAGGTCTACGGCGACCTCGAGCTCGACGACCCCAAGCGCTTCACCGAGGACACCCCCTACAACCCGTCCTCCCCCTACTCCGCCTCCAAGGCCGGCTCCGACCACCTGGTCCGCGCCTGGGTGCGCAGCTTCGGCGTCCGCGCGACGGTCTCCAACTGCTCCAACAACTACGGGCCCTGGCAGCACATCGAGAAGTTCATCCCGCGCCAGATCACCAACGTCATCGACGGCGTGCGCCCCAAGCTCTACGGCTCGGGCGAGAACGTCCGCGACTGGATCCACGCCGACGACCACTCCTCGGCCGTGCTGACGATCCTGGAGAAGGGCCGCATCGGCGAGACCTACCTCATCGGCGCCGACGGCGAGAAGAACAACCTCGAGGTCGTCCGCCTGATCCTCACCCTGATGGGCAAGGACGCCGACGACTTCGACCACGTCAACGACCGCGCCGGCCACGACCTGCGCTACGCCATTGAGTCGGGCAAGCTGCGCCAGGAGCTCGGCTGGCAGCCGCAGTTCCAGGACTTCGAGGCCGGCCTGGCCAACACCATCGAGTGGTACCAGGCCCACGAGGACTGGTGGCGCCCGCACAAGGACGCGACCGAGGCGAAGTACGCGGAGAAGGGGCAGTGAGCTCCGCTCTCCCCTCGCTCGAGACGACCCCGATCCCCGGCCTCGTCGTCGTACGCCTCGACCGGCGCGACGACGCCCGCGGGTTCTTCAAGGAGAACTGGCAGCGCGAGAAGATGCTCGCAATCGGGCTGCCCGACTTCGGGCCGGTGCAGAACAACGTCTCCTACAACGCCGACAAGGGCGTGACGCGCGGCATCCACACCGAGCCGTGGGACAAGTTCGTCTCCCTGGCCACCGGCCGGATCTTCGGCGCCTGGGTCGACATGCGCCAGGGCGACAGCTTCGGCGCGACGTTCACCCTCGAGATGGACACCTCGGTCGCCGTCTTCGTGCCGGCCGGCGTCGGCAACAGCTACCAGGTCCTCGAGGACGCGACGGCCTACACCTACCTCGTCAACGCGCACTGGCGCCCCGGCATCGCCTACCCCGCGCTCGCCCTCGACGACGCGACGGTTGCGATCGACTGGCCGATCCCGCTGTCCGAGGCGATCATCAGCGAGAAAGACCAGAACAACCCCGGCCTCGACCCCTCCACCGCGATCCCCGGCAAGAAGACGCTCGTGCTCGGCGGCGGCGGCCAGCTCGGCCTCGCCCTCGCAGCCGCCTTCCCGGGCAGCGAGGCCGTCACCCGCGCGGAGCTCGACGTCACCGACGCGGAGGCCGTGGCGGCCTGGCCGTGGCACGAGTACGCCGTCGTGCTCAACGCCGCGGCCTACACCGCCGTCGACGCCGCGGAGACGCCCGAGGGGCGCGTCGCGGCCTGGGCAGCCAACGCCACCGGCCCCGCCACCCTGGCCGGCCTCGCCCGCGAGCACGGCTTCACCCTCGTGCACTACTCCTCGGACTACGTCTACGACGGCACCGCGCCCCTCGACCCCGGCCACACCGAGGACGAGCCGCTGTCCCCGCTCGGCGTCTACGCGCAGACCAAGGCCGCCGGCGACGTCGCCGTGTCGCTCGCCCCGCGCCACTACGTCCTGCGCACGTCGTGGGTCATCGGCGAGGGCAAGAACTTCGTCCGCACCATGCAGGCGCTCGCCGAGAAGGGCGTCTCGCCCAGCGTGGTCGACGACCAGGTCGGCCGGCTGACGTTCACCGACGAGCTGGTCCGGGCCACCCGCCACCTCCTCGACACCGACGCCGCCTTCGGCACCTACCACGTGTCCAACGGCGGCCCGGCGATGTCGTGGCGCGAGATCGCCCAGGCGGTCTTCGAGCGCTCCGGCCGCAGCGCCGACGACGTCTCCGGCACGACCACGTCGGCGTACGCCGAGGGGGTGCTGGCCCAGGGCAACCCCTTCGCCCCCCGCCCGCTCAACTCCGCGATGTCGCTCGCCAAGCTCCGCGCCACCGGGTTCGAGCCCGAGGACGCGATGGCCGCCCTCGACCGCTACCTCGCCTGACGTCCCGGGCGACGGCCCCGGGCTCGACCACCCTCGTCGCGCGAGTTGAGTTGACGTCAATTCAGCTACCCGGGCGCCGGGCACGGACATCGACCGAAGTTGAATTGACGTCAGTTCAGATCACACGTTGGCACCCCCGCCGCGCCTGTGGATGAGCGCCGCCCGGGCACCGGTGCGCGTGCTCTGCTTGGACCATGGACCCCGACGAGCGCTACATCCCCTGGTCCGGCCCGATGTTCAAGGCGACGAGCCTGGCGAAGGCGGAGAGGGCCACTGACCTCGCCATCCCGCTACTGGCCGACGGTGGCTGGTCCGCGGTCACCCTGCGCACGCTTGCCGGCGCCGCCAACGTGACCCCGCAGGCCATCGCGGCCTGGTTCCCGTCGATCACCGAGATGCGCAGGGCGATCGCGGAGCGCTACGGGGACAGATGGGTCGATGAGCGTCGCGTGGTGGCGGGCCGCAGGCTGGTCCGCACCGCCCGACCTGCCGACGTCGACAGCGCGCGGTCCCAGGTCGCGCTCGCACTCTTGCCGGAGACCTGGCTGGAGGAGGTCTTCGACGGCGTGTGGCTCACCGTGGCTGAGGCCGGCAGGTGGGACGAGGTGATCGGCCGAGTCGTGGCCGCAGTCCAGCAGCGCGAGCGGGATGTGGTTGCCGAGCTCCTGGAGGAGCAGCTGCGGGACCTCCCGTCGTTCCCGGACGGAATGGGTGAGCAGAGGTTCGAGCAGCACGTGGACCTGGTGCTCGCGCTGGTGCGCGGTCTACGGGTGGCTCGCACCGCGCCTCACGGCCGCATGGAGGCTGTTCGCGCCACCGCGGTGCTGCACGGCGGTCTCAGCGGCGGGACGTGACCTCGGCGAGCGCGGGGCG
Organism: Nocardioides sp. zg-1230; assembly: GCF_013155335.1. Classification (GTDB taxonomy): domain Bacteria; phylum Actinomycetota; class Actinomycetes; order Propionibacteriales; family Nocardioidaceae; genus Nocardioides. The sequence goes on from NZ_JABJQZ010000001.1 coordinate 363,555, forward strand.
CACGTCGGCGATGTAGACGAGCGAGGCGATCGTGAAGATCAGGTGGATGATCCCGAGCGGCGAGGAGCCGATCAGGATGAGCTGGGCGGCGAAGCCCAGGCCGGTGATCGCGCACCACGCCTGCTTGGTGAGCTTGCCGGCCGCCTGGTAGGCCTCGGCCGAGTAGGTCAGGGAGTTGATGAACGCGAATCCCTTGATGGCGAGCAGCGCGACGAGCACCACCAGCATCAGCGTGCTCTGGAACGCGTAGATGTTCACGGGACGAGCGTAACCGGCCACACCCGACGTGGGCAGTCGTCGCCGGCCGCTCAGTCGTGCGACCGGTAGTCGACCGGTCCCATCATCTCGCCCGCCCCGTCGCCTGAGCCGTCGGCGGCCTCGGGCTCGTGGCGTACGTCGTCGCGCGGGGACGGGACCGACGGGGCGCGGCCCAGGACACGGGTCGCGAGCAGCTCGACCGCGTCGTCCCAGTCCGGGGAGAGGGCGAAGTGGCTGTGCTGCATCATCGAGGTGAGGGGCTCTGCCTGCAGCAGCGCGTCCGGCGGGCTCGGGTCCAGCAGCCGCCAGTCCCGCCCGCACTCGCGTCGCCCGGTGCCGGTGGGAGGTACGTCGTCGGGCTCGCGCGGCCACGGCTCCCCGGCGGCGGCCCGCGGGGCGAGGCGCCGCGACTGCAGCTCGCCCGGCAGCTCCTCACCGGTGTGCGCCCAGCTCAGCACCGGGCCCGCGATGGGGTCGGTGTCGCGGAAGAGGTTGATCCAGCGCCCTCCGAGCGCGCGGTCGAGCTCGGTGAGCACGTGATAGCTGGCGTAGGCCGGGAACGCGCGCGGGAAGATCACCTGCAGCTGCGAGCCGAAGGTGAGGAAGCCGACGCGCGAGAGCTCCTGCGGGTTCAGCCACAGCAGCGCGGCCACCGAGATGAAGCTGCCCTGGCTGTGCGCCTCGACGACGACCGCGTCGGCGACGACCTCGGTGGTCGGTGTCTCCTCGGCCAGGCAGGTGCCGAGGTGGTGGCGGATCCGGTCCCGCAGCGACTGGACCGCGAACTGGGAGTACGGCGGCGGCACGAACGGGTGCACCGACCGCGGCCAGAACGACACCACGTCCCACACGACGTTCACCACGCGCTGCCGGTCCCGTGCGCGCAGCGAGTGGCGGGCCGTGGTCATCAGCAGACCTGCCAGGGCGATGAGCGTGAGAGCGCCGAGCCGGGAGATGACCCCGACCCAGTCTGCGCCCAGCAGCTCCACCAGTGCGCCCCCGCCGGTCATGAGGTCGACCGCGATGAACACCGCGAGCACCATCCCGAGGAGCGTGAAGCAGATGAGCACCGTCGGCAGCCCCAGCTTGACCCGCGCCAACGCGCTCGCCGTCGCGATCCGGCGGACCCTCTCGTTCGTCAGCCAGGGGGGCGGCTCGAGGCCGTCGCCGGACACCCTCGCGTAGCTGCGCCTGACCCGCTCCGTCCGCCAGTCGCGGTCCGTCCACGTCCGGATGCCGACCACGACGCCCACGACCACCAGCACCAGCACGGAGACGCCCCAGGTGAAGGTGACGCCCTCGACCAGCGCCGGCAGCTCGGCATCGTCGACCAGGAGCTCGGCGCTGGCCAGCAGCAGCGCCGCCGTGTAGCCGACGGCCAGGAAGCCGCCCAGCGCAGCGACGACGGGTGCCGCCATGCCCGCGGCGTAGCGACGGAAGGGTCGGGGCACGCCCTCGTCGAGGTGCCGGGTCGCGAGCGCGAGACCCGCCGAGGCGGCGAAGAGGACCAGCAGCGTGCCGGTCAGCACCACCACCAGCGTGTTGGACACCGCGTCCACGGCCGCCAGGGGGTTGTCCTCGTTCACCCCGCGCAGCACCAGCATCAGCCCGGACAGCAGCAGGACGGCCAGTGCGGACAGCGCGGCCGCGGAGCCCACGACCGGCTTCTGGATCCCCTGCTGCCAGGCGTCCAGCCGCGGCTCGGGGCGCCACGAGCGGGGCGCGCTGCTCTCGGGATCGCCGAGGACCGCCACGAGCGCCGCGAGGACGACCAAGAGCAGGACGCTGACGGCGTACACGAGGGCGCCGAAGCTGGCGCGGTCCAGCTGCGCGTCCCCGTCGGTGAGGCTGCCGACCAGGGCCACCGTCGCCCATCCTCCGGCGAGGTGGAGGCGCCCCAGGCTGGTGGCGTCGGGGTCGCCGGCGTAGAAGTTCTTCCTGGTCAGCCCGGACGCGTCGCCCAGCGAGGCTCCGAGGGTGTCGGCGGCCTCGGGCGGCTCGGGCACGGTCGTGTTGCGCCGGCCGAGCCGGTAGAGGACGTACACCGCGACGCCCGCGACGCCGGCGCCGCCCGCCAGCAGCGTGCCCTGTCCGAGCGCCTGGCTCAGCCGGGAGTCGGCGAGCCACTGGCGCGCGACCAGGTCGATGCTGATCGAGGCCGCGGCCAGCGCGAACGTGGCCGTGAGCCCGAACGCGAGGAGCCGCAGCGCACCGCCGACGGCGGCGTGGAACAGGCGCCCCCGCCCCTGCGAGGGAGGCGGGCTCAGCATGAACTGCGCGGCGTTGACCAGGCCGAACGGGATCAGCGCGAGCCAGAGCGCCTGCCGCCAGTTGCCCGACGTGTAGCGGCCCCAGTGGAACCCCTCGAGCCGTGTCGCCCGCACGTGCGGGCCCTTCCCGTCCTCGACGGGGTCCGGCGGCTTGTCGCCGAAGCAGTCGACCGCGACGAAGAACCGGGAGAACTCGTCACCGGCCTCCTGCCGGGCGTGGTGCGTCTCGAGCATCTCCTCCGGCGGCGTGCCGCTGACGCCGTGGACCCGCAGCTCCACGACCTTCGCGCTCGTGCCATCCATGGCGGCGCCCTCACGCCACGGTCGCCCGAACGACCGAGGAGAGGCTGTAACCGCCGATGCCCACCCGGACGACCTGCTCCGACGGAGCTGGGTTCGCACCGGGCGTCCAGGTCACGGTGATGGCCCGGGTGCCTGACGGGGCCAGCGGCGCGTTGTCGGCCCAGGCAACGGCGAACTGTGGGTCCCCGGTGATCTCGAGGGTCGCCGTCGCGACGTCGAACGTGTCCTTGGTGTCGTTCAGCAAGGTGATGGTGCCGCTGACGGATGGTGCGGCGGCACCAGCGCTGTAGATGATGGGCAGGACGTCCGGCACCAAGGTGAGACGCTGGGTCGCCGCCTTGTCGCCGGGCCCGAGGAGCACGTCGACGACCCGCTTGACCAGGGCGCGGAAGGTCTCCTCCCGGTAGCCGACGACGAAGGCGATCACGAACATCACCGCGATCCCGCCCGGGGTGTACGCCTCGTTCGAGGACGGGATCACGTCGGGCGCGATCCCCTTGAGGACGAAGAGCAACGCGAGGACGGCGACGGTCCCGGTGATGAGGCCCAGGACCGGCCGGACGAGATGCCAGTACGCGTAGCGGGGGCCGTTCCAATCGTGGCCGTGGCCCGCCACGCCCACCAAGCTGATGGCAGCACCGCCGAGAGCCCCACCCCAGGGCACCCACAGAGGCACGACGTGATCCCAGCTGTAGTCCGGCGGTTTGGCGTCCCCGGCCGTGGCATCGAGCATCAGGGCCATCAGGATGCCGATGACGGCGAACTGGTAGAGCAGGAAGGCCAGCGGCGACCATCGAGTCGGTTTGAGCGGCTCCACGTCCATGACGCACCCCCGTCGATACAGAGCGCTGCTTTCGGAGGATCCTCGGAGGTTTCCAGCATGTCAAGGAAGTGCAGCAGCGCCCCTGATTGATCGATACGTCGCTGCTTGCGGCATGCCCGCTCCGGGGTGTCCACTGATCCTTGACTGATTCTTGACGGGGCTGGCCGCCGCCTCCGGGAGGTCGAGCTACGACACCGGGGCTTCGGCCGGAGCAGGGGGGGCGCATGAGACCTGTCCAGGGCGACGGCAGCCGTCGCGGTCCCGATGGTGACGCGACCGACGACGAAGGGGGCGCGGACGACGTCGGGTCCGACAAACCCGACCCGAGGCGGCTGACCGCACACGAGATCCGTGCCCGGTTGTCCGACCTCAGGGATGGCGACGACCTCCTGGTTCGCGACCGCCACGTCGAGACGGACGTCGATCTCTCCTTCCGCACTCTGCCTCGCGTGGTCCTGGTCGATTGCGACCTGGACGGCGCGCTGCTGCTCCGTGGGAGCGAGCTCTCCGGGCTGGAGCTCCACGGCTGCCGGGTGCAGTACGTCGACCTCCGCCAGTCGCGAGTCACGGGTGACCTCCGCCTGGTCGAGCTCGCCGGGAGGACGCCGCCGGACGCCGACCGCCTCACCTGCCCGGTCAATGCCGAGGGGCTCCGGGTCGACGGTTCTCTGATCTTGGACGGTTCCGCCCTGTCGTCCCGCGACGAGGACGCGTTGGTCGAGGCGGCAGGTCGCCCCACGCCGCTCGACCTCGACGCCGGTCCGGCCGGGGTCAGCTGGGACCTGGTGCTCCAGGGCGTCGGCCTCGCCTCGGGTTTGGCTGCATGGGTCGCAATTGTGGGCGGTGGGCGGCTGTGGGCCCGCATGGAGGCTGCCGGCGTGCCCGCTCTCGCGACCCTCGCGGGCGTGGGCCGAGGCTGGCTCGTTGCAGAGGGCCTCCAGACACTGCTCGTCCCGATGCTCCTCGGCGTCGTCGCTGCGCTGACCGTCTACTTCTCGCGACGCGACCCCCGACTCACCGGGAGCCCGGGCGCACCTGCGGACGTCGTGCGGCGAGGTCAGCCCGTGGCGCCGAACGGCCTGCTGAGCCTCGATCGTGCTCGGCCCGTGCGGCTCGTCGACCGGTTCGCCAACCGCACCGGCGCGGCCGCGCTCCCGCTGCTCGGCCTGCTCCTCGCTCTTCTCGCGGTCCTCGGCATCCTCATAGCCCGGGCGTCGGGGCAGGTGCTGGCCACCAGCGTCCTGGGCCTCGGTGCTGCGCTGGCCCTCGGCTTGGCGGTGGGCTCGAGCCGCTCCCGGCGGACCCGCTTGACAGCCGTCGCGTTGGCTGCCGTGACTGTCGAGGTCGTCTTCGTTCTCTGGATGGCGAACGGGAATGGCCTCGTACCACCGGTCACAGCGGCGCTGGTGGTCACCGGGGTAGCCGTCCTCTTCGCAGCGTTGCTCCACCGGCAGGACGACGACCGGTGGGCATGGGCGTTGCTCATCGCCGCGAGCGTGTCGGGCATCCTGTTCTCGCTCGCGATCCGCATCGAGGTGCCGTGGCTGCTGGCGATGGGGGCCGTCACCGTTCTCGCGATCTGGCTCGCGCTCGGCGCCCTGGCCGACCGCGGTCCGCGAGCAGCCGCGCTGGTGGTCTTCGTTGCGATCGTCGCGTGGAGCGGAGCGTTGGGGTTCGTGCGCGAGATCGGCAACCGCACGCCGGACCTCCCGCTCGCACGGGTCGAGCTCACCGACGGCGCTCCCGACGCGGCCGGCTACCTGCTGGGCCGGTCGTCGGATCACGTCTACCTCGCCCAGGACCCGCCGGGCGACATCGATCCGGGCGACGACGTCGATCGCCGACTTCTCGTCATCCCTGACGGCGATGTGGAACGTGTGGTCATCGGGCGCGACATCGTGCTGCCCGAGGTCGCCGAGGACACGTCGAGCTGGTGGCGAGACCTCGGTGACCCCATCGGCGTGACCGGACCCGGGCCGTCGGAGCCGGGCCCGGGGGTCCGCGACGTGGAGCCGACCGGGACCACGGGACCCCCGCCGGACGTGATCCCCGACACCGACCCGGCCGATCCGCTTCCCACCCAGCCCGAGGAGCAGCCACCGTTCGACCCGGCAACCGCCATCGGGTACCGCGACCGGGAGGTCGGCGGAGACCGGGTACGGGTCATCCTGCAGGCAGTCGAGCACAACGCCGCGGTCGCTTACGTGTGGGTGACCGCCACCAACCATTCGCAGGAGGACAGGACCGCCGCCGACCTCCTCGATCTCGAGGCCGGGGACTTCGACACCGTCGCTCTGGTCGATGTGGCCGCGGAGCAGCTCTACCGGGTGTCGCGACGCGAGGGCACGTGCGACTGCGCCGGGGGGCTGGACCGGGTGACGGTGCCGCCCAAGGGTTCGTACGGCGTCTGGGCCGTGGTCGTGACCGCCCCCGACGCCGACACGGTCGACGTGCTGGTGCCGCCGTTCGGAGTGTTTCGTGATGTTGCGGTGGGCTGAGGCGGCGACGGTCCTGTTGCTGGCCCTCCCGACCGCCGCCACGGACGGCAGGGCGACGCCCACCGATCCCGACGGGCTGCGCGAGTCGTCCGCCCGGCTCCGCCTGGACGCGTCAGCGCCCGCGCTGCGGGCGACGTCACTGCTCCCCATGCCCCACGGGCTCTCCCGGCGGTCGAGCGCGTCGACCGACATCGTCTACTTCGCCTTTGGCTTGTCGGTCATCCGGTGGGACGAAGCCGCACAGCTGGAGGCGTTCACAGACCGGCTGCCGGCCGGCGCGACAGTGGTGGTCGACGGTCACGCTGACCGCATCGGCACGGACGACGCCAACGTCAGGCTCGCGCGGGCGCGGGCTCGGCGGGTGACCAAGAGCCTCCGACTGCTGGGGTTCGACGTCGTCCGGGAGGTCTTCGGCGAGCGCTGCCCCGCGACCAGCGTCCCGCACCCGCGGCGGTGGGACCGACGTGTCACGGTCTCCCTGCGACCGCCCACCCCCGTTGACTTGCCGTGCCCGCCGCGATGACGCAGGAGGCCCCCGCCCTGACGGACGGGGGCCTCCCACGAGATCAGAACAGCATCAGCTGCTGCTCATCGGCTGGTGCTCTTCAGTCGCCGACCTTCTCGGCAGCGTCGACGACGGCCTTGGCCGCGTTGGTCGCGGTGGCGGTCGCGGCGTCGGCGGTGGCCTTGGCGCTGCTCTGGGCGGTGGCGGTCTTCTTCGCCGCGGTCTTGCGAGCGGTGGTGGCGGCAGCCTTCTTGCCCGCGGCCTGGCGGGTGGCCTTCTTGGCGGTCGGCTTCGGCTTGGGGGCGACCTTGGTCGCGGCGGTCTTGTCCGCGGCGGCGGTGGTGGCCTCGGCGGCCTTCTTGGCCTGGGTGGCGGTGGTCTTCGCCTTGGCGACGGTGGTCTTGGCGGACGACACGGTGGCCTTGGTGGACTCCTGGCGGCGGATGCGGCTCACGAGGGACTCGCCGCGCTTGACGAGGTCGGCGTAGGCGGCGTTGGCGGCCGAGACGTTCTCGTCGACCAGGGTGGAGACCTGGGTGGTCACCTTGGCGGGGTAGGCACGGGCCTCGGTCTGCAGCTCGGCGACGCGGGCCTCGATGGCGGCGCGGCGGGCCTGGGCCTGCTTGCGCAGCGCCTTGGGGTCGGTCGCGGTCTTCTGGACGTCGTTCACGCGGGTGGTGACGTCCTTCTGCACGGCGGCGACGCGCTTCTGCACGTCGGCCACGGCCTCACGGACGGCCTCGACGGCCAGGTCGGTGACGCCGACGTAGGCGAGGACGGGCTTGAGGGCTTCGGTCTTGAGGTCGCGCTTCGTGGTGGCCATGGTGGCTCTCCTTCGGGTGGGTGATGCGGGGTGGGTGATGCGGGGTGGTGCAGGTGGTCAGGACTGGTCGCGCTCGTTGAGCGCGAGGAACGAGGCGTAGACGTCGAGCAGCGAGTGCTTCTGCCGCTCGGTCAACGCGGTGTCGGCGAGGATCGCGAGCTCGACGGAGCCGGGCTGGCCCGGGTCGGGGTGGACGATCCCGGCGCGGACGTAGAGCTGCTCGGCGCTGACGCGCAGGGCGCGGGCGAGCTGCTGGAGCACCTCGGCCGACGGCTTGCGCAGGCCGCGCTCGATCTGGCTGAGGTAGGGGTTGCTCACCCCGACCTGGTCGGCGAGCTGTCGCAGCGAGAGCTGCGCGCCGAGGCGCTGCTCCCTGAGGTAGTCCCCCAGCGTGCCGAGCGAGCCGACGACCGCCTTGCTGGTCTTGGTGGTCTTGCTCGTGGTCTCCGAGCTCGCGGTGGCCGGGGTCTTCTTGTCCTTGGCCATGCCTCCATTGTGCTAACAAGAGTTAGCAGAATTCAAACCCTGAGCGGGTGAACAGTCTCACAAGTCCTTTGTCGAAGCGTGCTCCAGCGCTAGCACACCGGTTCGCACTGCAGATCGGATCGGCGGTCGACCTAGGATCCCTCCGTGTCCGACCGTGCCCTGAGCCCCCGCGTGCGTACGACGCTGCGCGCCGCGCTGGCGTCCTGGGTCGTGCTGCTCGCGCTCGTGCTCCTGGCGCCGTCGTCCACCGGCCCGGACTGGGTCATCGCCCACCTCGCCCAGGCGCTGCAACGGCTGGGCCTGCCTGAGGTGCTGACCCACCCGAGGCGCGTCGAGTCGATGCTCAACGTGGTGGCGTTCGTCCCGCTGAGCCTGCTGGGCAGCCTGCTCTGGCCCCGGCCCAGCTGGCGCGACTGGACGGCCGTGGGGTTCGTGGCGTCGTTCCTCGTCGAGGTCGTGCAGGCCGTGGGGCTCGACGCGCGCCAGGCGACGCACGCCGATGTGGTCGCCAACACCGTCGGCACGCTCGTCGGCGCGCTGCTCGCGCTCCTGGTCAGGCGGATCCTGGAGTGGCGGGCGGCGCAGGCCTCAGAAGGCCGCGCGGATCTCCCCGACCGGCACGCCTCCACCGAGGAGCTCGACCCGCCCCGTTGAGGCGACCGCCTCGGCGTCGACCCCCGCCTCGTCGAGCACGCCCGACCGGCGCAGCGCCTCGGCCATCAACACCGGACGTACGCGGGCGGCGCCGTCGTCGGTCTTGAGCGCCCAGGCGCGTCCGTCGGGGAGCGCGACGGCGTAGCAGGACTCGGCGCCGGCCTTGCCGATCAGCCCGGGGATCGCGCGGTGGAGGGCGAGCTCGTCGCGCGTGGTGCCGCTGACGAACTCGGGGTGGCGCCGGATCGCGTCGGCGACGCGGCGCATCGGGCCGTCGGTCGCCGTGGCCAGCGTCGAGAACGCCCGCGCCAGGCCGGTGAGCGAGGTGGACAGCAGCGGCGCCCCGCAGCCGTCGATGGCGACGGCGTCGATCGGCTCCCCGGTGAGCCGGGCGAAGGTGTCCGCGATGGCGACCTGGAGGGGGTGCGCGGGGTCGAGGTAGGTGGCGGTGTCCCAGCCGCGCAGGACGCAGGTCGCGAGCATCGCCGCGTGCTTGCCCGAGCAGTTCATCAGGATCGGCGTCCGCGCTCCCCCGGCTCGTACGACGGCCTCGCGGGCGTCGTCGTCGAGCGGGTAGTCGGCGGGCGTGCGGAGCGCCGACTCCTCGAGACCGGCCGAGGCCAGCGTGCGGCGTACGCCCTCGACGTGGAACGCCTCCCCCGAGTGCGACGCACAGGCCAGCGCGAGCAGGTCGTCGGGCAGGTCGAGGCCGAGCTCGACCATCGCGAGCGCCTGGACCGGCTTGTTGCTCGACCGCGGGAGCACCGGTGCGGTGACCTCGCCGACCGACCAGTCGACGGAGCCGTCGGCTGCCAGCGCCACGATCGAGCCGTAGTGGTGGCCCTCGACGAACCCGGAGCGGACGATCTCGGCGACGACGGGCAGGCCGGTGCGGGTGGCGGCGGGGGCGGCAGACGACATGGGCGCAGGCTACTTCCCGATCGTCTGGGAGGATGCGCGGGTGATCCAGCACTGCCCGACGCCGACCGAGCTCGACGACCTGGAGCTCCTCCTCTCCGGCGCCTACGCCCCGCTCACCCGATTCAACGAGCCCGGGAGCGTGGTCACCCTCGCCCTGCCCGACGGCGCCACCGAGGCCGAGCTGGTCGACCCCGAGGGCCTGCCGCTGGCCCGGGTCGCCGCGGACGGCTCGCTGGAGGCGCTGACCCACGCGCAGTACGGCCCCTTCCGCCGGCTCCACCTCACCCCCGCGCAGGCGCGTGAGCAGCACGCCGGTGCGACGTTCGTCCCGGTCGTGGACGCCCTCGCCGAGGCCGACCTCGAGGAGCTGCGCGGCCTGGGTCGCGTCGTGCTGGTGGCCCTGATGGGCACCGGCACCTCCTCGCTCTCCCCCGTCGCGCTGGTGCGCGCCACCCTCGCGGCGGCGGCGTTGCTCGACGACGCGTCGGTCGTCGCGGTCCCGCTCCCCTCGCACGGTGACGCCCAGGCCGACCATGCCCTCGGCGCCCAGGTGGTCGAGACCTACGCCGCCGACGACCCCGTCCACGCCCTGGCCGAGTCCGCCGGCCCTCTCCCCACCCCGATCGCCGCGATCGTCGACGAGGATCAGCCCGAGCCGGAGGAGCAGGGCCTCGTGCTGTTCTTCACCGGCCTGTCGGGGAGCGGAAAGTCGACGCTCGCCCGTGCGCTGATGGACCTGCTGCTCGAGCAGGGCGGCCGCACGGTCACCAGCCTCGACGGCGACGTCGTACGCCGTCACCTGTCCGCCGGGCTCACCTTCAGCAAGGCCGACCGCGAGACCAACATCCGCCGCATCGGCTGGGTCGCCGCCGAGATCGCCCGCCACGGCGGGGTCGCGGTCTGCTCGCCGATCGCGCCGTTCGCCGAGACGCGGGAGCAGGTGCAGGAGATGGTGGAGGCGGCCGGGGGCGCGTTCTTCCTCGTCCACGTCGCCACCCCGCTCGAGGAGTGCGAGCGCCGCGACCGCAAGGGCCTCTACGCCAAGGCGCGCGCCGGCGAGATCCCCGAGTTCACCGGCATCTCCTCGCCCTACGAGGAGCCCGTCGACCCCGCCGTGCGCGTCGACACCACCGGCCGCACCATCGAGGACGCCCTCGACGACGTCCTGGTCGCCCTCGACAAGGCCGGCTACCTCCACCTGCGGGGCACGGATGCCTGAGCCGCTGAAGGTGCTCTTCGTCTGCACCGCCAACATCTGCCGCTCGCCCTACCTCGAGCTCACCGCCCGCGCGCTGTCCGGCGCCGACTCCGGGGTGCAGTTCTCCAGCGCGGGCACCCACGGCTTCGACAGCCACGCGATGGACGCCGTCATGGTGGCCACCCTCGAGGAGGACACCTCGTCCGGTTTCGCGAGCCGCCGCCTGACCGGGCCGATCCTGGCCGAGGCCGACCTCGTGCTGACTGCGGAGGCCACGCACCGCAGCTTCATCCTCGAGGAGTTCCCGCAGCACCTGCGCAAGGTGTTCACCGTCGGCCAGTTCGCCGCCGCGGTCGAGGACCACCCCGACCTGCGCGGGCGCGAGTTGCTCGCGGCGGTCGGCGCACGTCGTACGCCGGCACGCCCCGAGCACGACATCGCCGACCCCTACCGGCGCGGGGATGTGGCCGCGGCCACCGCAGCGGACACAATGTCGAGAATGTTGGGTGTGATCGTTCCTCGGCTGGCGACAGGAGGCTCCGGTGGCTGACCTGCTGACCACCGCCGCCCTGTCGATCCTGGTGGCGGGCTTCGTCGTCGGCATCGTGGTCGGCCTGACCGGCATGGGCGGTGGCGCCCTGATGACCCCGGCGCTGCTGTTCCTCGGCGTCGGCTCGCCCGCCGTGGTCGTCACCGCCGACCTCACGGCGGCCGCAATCTACAAGACCGGCGGCGCGATCGTGCACAAGCGCGAGGGCTCGCCCAACATGCGCCTGGCGATGTGGCTGATGATCGGCTCGATCCCGATGGCGCTCCTCGGTCCCCACCTCGTCGCGTGGTTCACCGACGACACCGACCAGCTCAACCACGTGCTGGTGATCAGCATCGGCTTCGCGCTCCTGCTGGCGGCGGCGACGTACGCCCTGCGGTTGTACGTCAACCTCCGCCGCGTGCGCTCCGGCACCCACGTCCACGACGACGACCCCAGGATCCGGGTCGTCCCGACGCTGCTCGTCGGCATGCTCGGCGGCCTGCTCGTCGGCATCACCAGCGTCGGCTCGGGCTCGGTCATCATGATCGCCCTGCTGATGCTCTACCCCGGTCTGTCGGCGGTGAAGCTCGTCGGCACCGACCTCGTCCAGGCAGTGCCGCTGGTGCTGGCCGCCGCGATCTCCAACATCGCCCTGCACGGCATCGACTGGGAGATCCTCGTCCCGCTCGTGGTCGGCTCGGTGCCCGGCACCATCATCGGCTCGATGCTCGCCCCGCGCGTGCCGCAGTCGTTCATCCGCCGCGGCATCGTCGTCGTGCTCACGATGAGTGGCGTCGCGCTGCTCGACAAGTCCGGCTGGGCGCCGCTCGGCGTGGAGGAGACCCACCCCATGCTCATCGCCGGCATCGGCCTCGCCGTGCTGGTCGTCCTGCCCATCGTGTGGGGCTTCCTGCGCAAGCAGCAGGGGCTTCCGATGTTCGGCTCGCCCACCATCGCCGAGATGGAGGACCCGAACTACCGTCCGGGGCTCGTCGGGATGAAGAAGGTCGACAAGTCCTAGGGCCGCTCCGGCCGCTCCCTCGGCCGGCAGCCCGGCGCGTCGGGGACGTCGTACGGCGTGTCGCTGCCGCCGCGGCCGGCGAGCGGCCCCTGTGGAGAACCGTTCGCGGTCGCGCGCGCTGCTCGCCAGACTCGGCGCATGGACGCCGTCTCCGCCCTCACCCGCCTCGGCGGGATCGGGTCGACGGCCGACCTCCTCGAGCTCACCACCCGCAAGCGGCTGCGACGGGCTGTCGCCGACCGCACGATCGTCCACGTCTCGCGCGGGCGCTACGCCCTCCCCTCCGCCGACCTCGCCCGCAGCCTCGCCGCGGAGATCGACGGGCACCTGCGCCTCCTCAGCGCAGCGGCCCATTGGGGGTGGGAGACGAAGTGGCCGGCGCACTACCCGCAGCTCGGTGTCGCCCGCAGGCCCGACCGGCCGGTGGAGGCCGAGGTGTTCGTCGGCGACGTGCCGCGTCGTGACGTCGACGGGTGGGCCACGAGCAAGGTGCGCACCGTCCTCGACTGTGCGGCCGAGCTGCCCTTCGACGAGGCGCTGGCCGTGGCCGACTCCGCCCTGCGCCACGGCGACGTCACCCGCGACGAGCTCGAGGCCGCCATGGGCGACGATCCCCGGGTCCACCGGGTCGTCGCGCACGCCACGCACCTGGCCGCCAACCCGTTCGAGTCGGTGCTGCGCGCGATCCTCGTCGAAGCGGGCATCGGAGTGGTGCCGCAGTGGGAGACGACGATCGGTCGCGTGACCTACCACCCCGACCTGGCCGAGCCGTTCGCCGGACTGGCGATCGAGGCCAACTCCTGGCGCCACCACGCGGGCAAGGCGGAGCACGATGCCGACTGCCGGCGCTACAACGCACTCGTCGTCGGCGGCTGGACCGTGCTGAGGTTCACGTGGGAGCAGGTGATGTTCTCCTCGTGGGAGGTCGTCGCCACCGTCCGGGGTGCGCTCGCCCTCGGGGCCATTCGCGCGGCCTGAAGCAGGCTCCGCGCGGCGTGTCGCGAGCGTCGTACGGCGTGTCGGTGCCGCCGCGGACGGTGAGCGGTCCCAGCCCCTCGCGACGATGCCGGGGGCCGGCGGCGGGTCGCTTACCCTTGTCAAACGTTTGTTGACAAGCAGAGGGAACACGCGTGGAGCTGCAGGACTACTGGCGGACCGTCCGACGACGGTGGCGGCTGGTTCTCGGAAGTGTCCTGGTCGTGCTGGCCGTGGCGGCGGTGTGGACGTGGTCGGTGACCCCGACCTACGCCTCCACCACCCGGATCTTCGTCTCGACGAGCCAGACCGACGAGAGCACCGCCTACACCGGCAACCTCTTCGCGACCCAGCGCGTCGCGTCCTACGCCGACCTCGTCACCAGCAACCAGCTCGCCGAGCGCGTCGCGACCGAGCTCGGCGACACCGAGCCGATGGACCTGCGCGAGCAGGTGACCGCCTCGGCGGTGCCGGAGACGGTGCTGCTCGAGATCGAGGCCACCGACGCCGACCCCGAGCGCGCCCGCGACATCGCCCAGGCCTACGCCGAGCAGCTGCAGCTCCTCGTCGAGGAGCTCGAGACGCCCCGCGGCGAGACCACGGCCGTCGTCAAGGCCACCCTCATCGACGACGCGCAGGTCGCCCGCACCCCCGTCGCGCCGCAGCCGCTGCGCAACCTCGCGCTCGCCGGCGTGCTTGGCCTGCTGCTGGGCATCGGCCTGGCCGTGGCGCGCGAGCTCCTCGACACCAGCGTCAAGGGCGCCGACGACATCGCCGAGATCACCACGGCCCCGGTGCTCGGCAACATCTTCCAGGACAACGACGCCAAGCGGGCGCCGAGCCAGGTGCTCTTCACCGCGACGCCGTGGGCCGAGGCGTTCCGCGTGCTGCGCACCAACATGCAGTACGTCGACATCGACAACGCCCAGAAGGTCATCGTCGTGACCAGCTCCCTGCCGGGCGAGGGCAAGAGCACCACCGCGGTCAACCTCGCCGTGACCCTCACCCAGGCCGGCCAGAAGGTCGCCCTGGTCGAGTGCGACCTCCGCCGGCCGCTCATCGCCGACCGTCTCGAGCTCGACCCGGCTATCGGCACCACCAGCGTGCTGATCGGCAAGGTCAGCGCGGACGACGTGATGCAGCCCTACGCCGACACCACGCTCGACGTCATGGTGTGCGGCCAGATCCCGCCCAACCCGTCCGAGCTCCTGCAGTCCCAGGCGATGGAGTCCCTGCTGGAGGACCTGCGCTCGCGCTACGACGTCGTCGTCCTCGACGCGCCGCCGCTGCTGCCGGTCACCGACGCCGCCCTGCTCGCCACCCGCGCCGACGGTGCGGTCGTGGTGGTCAGCCACGGGCGTACGACGCGCGACCAGCTCTCGACCGCCATCGAGCGGCTCGACTCCGTCGGCGCCACGACGCTGGGCGTCGTGGTCAACCAGACGCCGGCGAAGAAGGCTTCCAGTGCCTATGGCTACGGGTACGGCTACGGGTACGCCCCGCTCGAGGAGCCCGTGCCGGCCGGCAACGTCGGCAAGCGCCGCCGCCGCTGATCAGCGCGGGGTCTCGTAGGACGTGGCGATGGCGCCCCCGGGCGCCATGTCCTGCGCCAGCCCGTGCCCTTGAGCGGTGGCGAAATCCGAGCCCACTGGGGCCAGCCCGAGCAGCTCGCGGCACTGCGCCGGCTTCATCGGCGTACGCTGCGCGATCCGTCCCAGGTCGACCGCGCGCTCGACGAGCTGGGCGTTGGACTCGACCGGTACGCCGCGGCTGATGGTGAGCACGTCCTCCATCCCGACGCGCAGATGGCCGCCCATCGACAGCGAGGCCATCGCGACCGACAGGGTCGAGCGGCCGATGCCGGTGGCCGACCACGAGGTGACCTCCGGAGGGAGGGCGGCGACGCCGGCGACGAGCGCGGGTGCGGTGCCCGGCATGCCGCCGGGGACCCCCATCACGAAGTCGACGTGGACCTTGCCGCCGGCCGGGGTGCCGTACTGCCGGATGAGCCGGCCGAGCGCGTGCACTTGGCCGAGGTCGAAGAGCTCGAACTCCGGGGCCACGCCGCGCTCGAGGGCGAGCTGGTAGAGGTCCTTCACGAAGGGCCACGGGTTGAGGAAGACGTCGTCGCCGAAGTTGGTGGTGCCCATCGTGAGCGAGCACGAGTCGGGCTCGGCGTCGAGCACCCTGAGCCGCTCGTCGAGCGGGTCGTGCACCGAGCCGCCGGTGGAGAGCTGGATGATGAGGGAGGACGACTCGCGCACCGCGGCGACCCACTCGCGCAGCAGCGACTGGTCGAGCGTGGGCTGGTGGGAGGCGTCGCGCACGTGGATGTGGATCATCGCCGCGCCGGCCGCCTCGCACTCGGCGGCGGTGCGAGCGACCTCCTCAGGGGTGGTCGGGAGCTGGGGGCAGTCGGCCTTCGCCGTCTCGGCGCCCGTCGGTGCCACCGTTATCAGCAGATCGTCCATGCGCGCACCCTAGACTCCCGCGAGTGACCCTCTCGGAGAGCCCTCGACACGTCGTCGCCCTCACCGCCCTCGGGGCCGAGGTCCACGTCGAGGTGGCCGGTGGCCATGCCGACACCGTCGCAGCCGACCTGCTCCGCGCGTGGTCACGCTGCGACGCCCGCCGGGTCGACGAGGCGAACGGGCGCAACGTCCGGGTGCTGGTCGACGACGACCCCGCAGCGATCGACGACGCGGCGGCACACGGTGCGATCGCCGGCCCCAGCGCGGCGGTCGTGGCCGACCAGGTCGCCCTGGCCGTCACCCTCCAGGCCATCGAGGCCAACGCGGGCAACCTGCTGATGCTCCGCGCCGCGGCGGTCGCCGACCCGAGGACGGGCCGGTGCGTCGTG
The DNA here is from genome assembly GCF_013155335.1 of Nocardioides sp. zg-1230. Classification (GTDB taxonomy): domain Bacteria; phylum Actinomycetota; class Actinomycetes; order Propionibacteriales; family Nocardioidaceae; genus Nocardioides. Next base: position 379,682 of record NZ_JABJQZ010000001.1, read on the forward strand.
CTGGTCGGCCCGGCCGGCAGCGGCCGCTCGACCGCAGCCCGCACGCTCGCGCGCCACTTCGGCTACGTCACCGACGACACGGTCGCCTTCACCCCGACGCTCGACCTGCTCCGCTACAGCAAGCCGCTCGTCACCGGCGACGACCCTGCCGAGGGCATGCAGTCCCCCGACGACCTCGGCCTGCGCCAGGCGCCCGAGTCCCTCCGCCCGGCGGCCGTGCTGCTGCTGGAGCGCCACGCCGAGGGCTTCGTGCCTCCCCTGCTGACCGAGCTCCCCACCGCCGAGGCCGTCGCCCACCTGTCCGGCAACGCCTCCTATCTGCGCGCTCTCGACCGGCCGCTGCACCGCCTGGCCGCCCTCGTGGAGGAGGTCGGGGCCGTGCACCGGGTCGACTACCGCGAGGCCGACGACCTGGTCGCGATCACCCAGCAGCTGCTCAACCACCCGACCCCGCGCGCCGAGCCGGAGGAGGAGCCCGAGCCGACGGTCGAGGAGCTCCTCGGCCCCGACCCCGGCGACGGCGGCGAACGCGTGCGGCGCAGCGACTTCGTGGACTTCCACGTCAGCGACGGCGTCGGCTGCGTGATGCTCGGCGAGACCGTCGTGGTGCTGTCGTTCCTGGCGACCCGCATCCTCACCCTGCTCGGCGAGGGGTCGGCCACCCTCGACCGGCTGGCCGAGGCGCTCCTCGTCGAGTTCGGCGAGCCCGAGTCCGGCGACGCCAGGTCGCTCGTGCAGACCCACGTCGACGACCTCGTCGAGGTCGGCGTCCTCACCCGCGCCTGACCCGTGCGCGCCGTCATCCAGCGGGTCCTCTCGGCCGCCGTCCGGGTCGACGGCGAGGTCGTCGGCGAGCTCGACCGGCCGGGGCTGCTCGTCTACCTCGGCGTCACCCACGACGACGGTGCGGCCGAGGTCGCGTGGACCGCGCGCAAGATCTGGGACCTGCGACTCCTGCGCGACGAGCAGAGCGCCAGCGACGTCGGCGCGCCCGTGCTGGTGGTCAGCCAGTTCACGCTGTACGGCGACGCGCGCAAGGGCCGCCGCCCCACCTGGCAGGCCGCCGCCCCGGGCCCCGTGAGCGAGCCGCTCTACGACGCCGTCTGCGCCGAGCTCGAACGGCTCGGCGCCCACGTCGAGCGCGGCCGATTCGGCGCCGACATGCGCGTCGAGAGCGTCAACGACGGCCCGATCACGTTGGTGCTCGACACGCCGTAGCCGCCTCAGTACGGCAGCCGCGTCGCCAGCCACCCCGCGAAGAACCACCCGACCGCAGCCACGGTCCAGAACACCACTGTCATCCGCTGCGTCATCCGCACCGCCCCATCTCACCCCGCCGATCCCCATCGGCTCCGTGCGACGAGTGTCAGCCGCCGGTGTCCTCGCGGGGGCAACAGCACGACCACGACGTGTCCACGGTTCAGGTGCAGGGCCCCCTTCTACGGCATCGACTCTGTCCAGGACCACGCCACGATCCGTTCCCCGTCGAACCAGAGCACCAGTCCGCCACCGGTGGCGAGCACCGTGCCGGCCATGACCGTGTCGTCCTTGACCGATGGCAGATCAGCGGGGCCTGACCACGTTGCGTCCCTGTTCGGCCGGTACGACGCCTGAGTGAAGTCCTCGAGCTCGACGTTGCCCGTCCAGAGCGCCAGCATGGCTCCGCCGTCGTTGGACCACAGGCCCAGTGGAACCAGGTCGTCACCTTCGGCTAGCGTCTGACGGTCGGTGTCGTCGGCTCCGCCCTTCCCGGTGATCGCTTCGATACGAATCGGAGAGGCAAAGCCCCGCCCGCCCACCAAGACGGTGCTGAGGTGGTCATCCATCACCTGACGTGCCTCGTAGTACGTCTCGTCCTCCGGCGGAGGGGAGATGCGCACTGGCACCGACCAGCCCGCGCCGTCTCGACGTGCCGAGAAGATCACCGACCCACCACCCTGATGCACCATCTTGCTCAGCAGGATGCTTGTCGCCTCCCCATCCGGCGACACGTCCGCATCCAGGATGCCGCCGCCCAGCGGCCAGTCCTCCGGAAGCCGCTTGCCCCTGACGCACGTTGCGCCGTCGCAGCGAACCAGGCGCTGCACCCGGTCCTCGTGGGTGATGACCAGGGCCACGCCGTTGTCATCGACGTCGGCGACAGCACCTGATTCGTAACGGGCAGGGAGTCGCATGCGCTGCCAGTGACTGCGAGGCGGTCGGTACATCGCGTGGAGCCGGCTCTTCGACTGACTTCCCTCGTCAGACGGGTCGGTGAGCTCGACGACCCATGACAGCGCCGTCGATCCGTCTCCGCCCATGACCAGCTGGGGAGTCCCGATTGCATTCCACTCGTATGGCGAGGTGAATTCGTCCATCACTCTCGGAGTCGACCACGAGCCGTCGAGCGACCGCCTTGAGGCCACGAGCCATGACCTGCCCAGTCCCGTCCTGACCACCCACGCGGCCGCTATGCGGCCGCGTCCGTCGCTTGCCACGACTACGGAGGAGGCCTGGCCTGGCACGGGACCCCGCGGAATGTTCTCCTGCGGCTGCCAGACGCCGCCGGCGGGCATGACGCGGTACTCGAGATTCGCCCCGCGAGGCCACATCGCCACGGCGCCTGCCACGGGATCGGCGACCACTGCCGGCGTGCCCAGGGTGGAGCCTCTCGCCAGGGACTGAACGGTCGGTTCTGACGTTGCATCCGGCCGTTGCTCGACTCGCCCGTCGTCCTGCGGGCCTGCGCGGCTGTCGGCTCGCGTGCAGCCGGGGAGGGCGAAGAGCATTGCAGCGCCGAGAACGCCGATCAGCCATACGCGAAGAGTCGCCATGATCGTTGCTCCAGCTCGTCGATGCACACCAGCATGGGCGCGTCGACAGCGCAGTGAAAGGCCGGTCTAGCGGCGAGCCCGGCGACGTGCGCGTTCAGCCCTTCGGACCCGTCTCCCACACCCGCGCCCAGTCGACCTCCATGGTCTGGGGCAGCTCGCCGTCGAAGCGCGGGAGCTCGTAGTCGGACGACAGCAGGCTGAGGATGAGGAACTCCGGGCGCCCGGAGGTCTCCCCCTTCAGCCGCTGGGTGACCTTGCCGTCGATCCGGAAGACGTACTCCTTGGGCGTCCACTCCACGGAGAACACGTGGTACTTCTCGGCCCAGTCGTCGCCGAGCTCGTCGGCGTTCGGGAGCCAGTCACCGACGGTCTGCTTCCTGCCCTGCTTGTCAAGGAAGTAGGTGAAGCTGGTCAGGCCGCCCTCGGGGTGGTCGTCGCCGAAGTACTCGATGACGTCGATCTCGGCGCCACCCTTCTTCGGGCCGCCGGTCTTCTGCCCGCCGACCGCCTGCATCCAGAAGGCGGCGTGCTGCCCGCGGGCCGCCTGCGTCCTGATCCGCGCGGCGGCGAAGCCGTAGGTGAAGGCATAGCTGGCCTCGGTGCCGACGTGGCCGTTGAGCCGGTAGGGGAACTTCTTCCGCTTCCCGGGGAGCTGGCACTCGTCGCCCTCGCGGTCGGGGTCCTCGAGCACGTGGAGCTCGAGCACGCCGTCGGTGACCTCGGCGGCGTCGGTGCTGGCCCGCGAGCACGTGCGTACGCCGATGTAGCCCTGGTCGCGGGTCACCCACGTGGCGCCGTCCCCGTCGACGGTGTCCTTGTCGAAGTCGTCGGTGAAGGTCGCCTCGGGTGCGTCGCCGGTCGAGACCTCCGCGCCGATGGCGTCGTCGCCGTCACCGACCACCACGTGGAGGTCGCCGGCCGAGCGGCTGGTGAGCGAGACGTGGCCCTTGCCGTCGGTCTCCTGCTCGTCGACCTCGCTCCAGCCGTCGTCACCCTTGGCGACCAGCGTGACCGCGGTGCCCTCGTCGACGTCGGCGATCGTGGCGTCCACGACCCAGGCGGCGTCGTCGGCGGACTCGACGTCCTCACCGTTGGCGGCCAGCTGGGGCAGAACCTGCGCCTTCACGCTGTCGCTCGTCTCGTACGACGGCGGCGTGGCGTCGCCGCCGTCGGAGGAGCTGCAGCCGGTCACGAGCAGGGCGCCGGCGAGTGCAGCGGAGATAAGGGGGGTAGTCCGCATGCGCGCCATTGTGACGAAGCCACGGCGCGGCGACCCAATCGTCTCGGCGCCCCGGGCAATCCCGGGAGCTGGCGTCAGCCGGCGAACCGGCCGGCGGCCACGGGCTGCGCACCGTGTCCCCGCCGCGAGGCGCACAGCACCCGGGCCTCGTGCGGCCACCGCGAGGCAGCGGTCCGTCGGAACTCGATGCGTGAGAGGTACGCCACGCGGTCCGCGTCGCTCGTCGACAGTCGACCGGCCCTGACCGGGGCGGCGTGACCGGCGGCGAACATCCGGCCGACGATCACGGCGGTCGGGAGCGACAGCACGATCCACGCTGCAAGGACGAGGGCGACCGAGATGAGCATGTGTACTTACTACCCCCGTTGCACGTCACCTAACCGTCGCGGACGCAGAAATATGACAGCCCTGACATCGGGAGCTCCGATGACAGCCGGGTGCCCGCCCCCGGCAGTGCGAATCGTCGGTAGCGCGACCCGTCGCTACGATGATGGCTGCTGTCCCCGAGAGAGGCCGTCGCACACGCCATGACCAACACCCACGTCGACTACCAGCTGAGCCAGCTGGACCAGCTCGAGGCCGAGTCGATCCACATCTTCCGTGAGGTCGCCGCCGAGTTCGAGAAGCCGGTCCTGATGTTCTCCGGTGGCAAGGACTCCATCGTCATGCTCCGCCTCGCGGAGAAGGCGTTCTTCCCGGCCAAGCTGCCCTTCCCGCTGCTGCAGGTCGACACCGGCCTCGACTTCGACGAGGTGCTCACCACCCGTGACTCGTGGGTCGATCGGCTCGGCGCGCGGATGATCGTCGCCACGATCGACGAGGCGATCGCGGCGGGCCACGTCGTCGACGACGGCAAGACCAGCCGCAACCGCATGCAGATCGGCACGCTGCTCGGCGCCATCGAGGAGAACGGCTTCACCGCCGCCTTCGGCGGTGGCCGCCGCGACGAGGAGAAGGCCCGCGCCAAGGAGCGCGTCTACTCCCACCGCGACGACTTCGGCCAGTGGGACCCCAAGATGCAGCGTCCCGAGCTGTGGAGCCTCTACAACGGCCGCATCCACGCCGGTGAGCACATGCGGATCTTCCCGCTGTCGAACTGGACCGAGCTCGACATCTGGAGCTACATCCACCGCGAGCAGATCGAGATCCCCTCCATCTACTTCGCCCACGAGCGCGAGGTCATCGAGCGCGACGGCATGCTGCTGTCGGTCGGCCCCGAGATCCAGCCCAAGGGCGGCGAGAAGCCGGTGACCAAGACGGTGCGGTTCCGCACGGTCGGTGACCGCACCCAGACCGGCTGCGTGGAGTCCGAGGCCTCCGACACCGCCGCAATCATCGAAGAGATCGCCGTGGCGCGAGTGACCGAGCGCGGCGCGACCCGTGGCGACGACCGGTTCTCCGAGGCTGCCATGGAAGACCGCAAGAAGGAGGGCTACTTCTGATGGCCGACCAGACCACCACGGCCGGCGAGGAAGCTGCCGCCGTCACGGAGAACGCCGACCTGCTCCGTTTCGCGACCGCTGGTTCGGTCGACGACGGCAAGTCCACGCTCATCGGGCGCCTGCTGCTCGACTCCAAGTCGATCTTCGAGGACCAGCTCGAGGCGGTGGAGTCCACCTCGCAGTCCAAGGGCTACGACTACACCGACCTGGCGCTGCTGACCGACGGCCTGCGCTCCGAGCGCGAGCAGGGCATCACCATCGACGTGGCCTACCGCTACTTCGCGACGCCCAACCGCAAGTTCATCATCGCCGACACCCCGGGCCACATCCAGTACACCCGCAACATGGTGACCGGCGCCTCGACCGCCGACCTGGGCCTCGTCCTTGTCGACGCCCGCCAGGGCCTCACCGAGCAGTCCCGCCGCCACGCGGTGCTGCTGTCGCTGCTGCGCGTCCCGCACCTGGTGCTGGCGATCAACAAGATGGACCTCGTCGACTGGTCGGAGGAGGTCTACGAGAAGATCCACCGCGAGTTCACGACGTTCGCGACGAAGCTCAACATCCCCGACCTCGAGGTCATCCCGATCTCGGCGCTGCAGGGCGACAACGTCGTCAACCGCTCCGAGAACACCCCGTGGTACTCCGGCCCGACGCTGATGCACCACCTCGAGCACGTCCACGTCGCCTCCGACCGCGACCTCGTGGACACCCGCTTCCCGGTGCAGTACGTCATCCGCCCCAAGTCCGACCAGTACCACGACTTCCGCGGGTACGCCGGCCAGGTGGCCGGCGGCGTGCTGAAGAAGGGCGACGAGGTCGTCGTGCTGCCCAGCGGCATGACGTCGACGATCTCCAAGGTCGAGCTCTTCGACACCGAGATCGCCGAGGCCTTCCCGCCCATGTCGGTGACCGTCCACCTCGAGGACGACGTCGACGTCTCGCGCGGCGACATGATCGCCCGCCCGAAGAACGCGCCCAAGCCCAGCCAGGACATCGACGCGATGATCTGCTGGATGACCAACGAGCCCCTCAAGCCCCGGCAGAAGCTCGCCATCAAGCACACGACCCGCATGGGCCGCGCGATGGTCAAGGACATTCAATACCGCCTCGACGTGAACTCGCTGCACCGCGACCAGGAGGCCGGCGAGCTCGCGCTCAACGAGATCGGCCGCGTCCAGCTGCGCACCACCGTGCCACTGCTGTGCGACCCGTACTCGAAGAACCGCACCACGGGCTCGTTCATCCTGATCGACGAGGCCACCGGGGTCACCGTCGGCGCGGGCATGATCAACAGCGCGAGCTGACGCCGTCCGACACTGATCCAAACGAAGCCCCGGCCGAATATCGGCCGGGGCTTCGTCGTCTTTCGGCATTGCGGCCAAACGCCTCCGCCGCCGCGGCGCCGTCACTCATCGCAACGAGGGTTTGCGCGGGGTCTGTCGCGTCCGGTGACGCGCTGACCAGCTGCGCGAACCGATCGCTTGCACAACAAGTACGGCGCACTCAGTGAGGCACACTGCTGCGGCTGCGCCGGCAACTCCATACCGCATGGCAAGGACCAGAATGCTGACGCAACCGATGACTGCGCCCCAGATGGTCGCCCTAAGAAGCACGGCAGTAGCTCCTGCCGGCACGAGATAACACACCGCAAGACCACGGTTGCAGCACACGATCAGGACCGCCAGTGACATCAGCAGGCGCGGTATCAGCGTCACCTCGAAATCAGGCCCGAACAGCAGACGAATGGCGTAGGGCAGGCTGACGAAGAGAATCACGGCACCCACCGCACCGCACAATGTGCTGACGACCAGGCCTGTGCGCGCCCGATATCGAAAGTCCTCCGCACTCGCGACCCACCCCTGCACAGCCTGCGTGACTGGCGCTAACCCCATGAGCGCGTACTTCTCCAGCCGGTCCAAAGCTGCAAAGTTCGCGACCACAGCCGGAGCTGCCACCAGCGCCACCAACGTGACTGACAAGGACACGTATATGGAGGACGTGATGCGCGTCAAAGCAGCACTGCGCTGCCGGTCGCAAGCCCTTCTGACTTCCGACAGGTTGGGCGACATCACCCCACCGCCACACTGCGTTCGCAGAACAACCCGTGTAGACAGCCACAGCGCTCCGAGATTGCCGAGAAGAATCGACAGGGGATACACCGCGAGCGAAGAGCCCGCGGCAATCACGCCAGCTGCGACGACAGCAACAGCGATGCGTGGAACGCAGTCCCACAGAATCAAGGATCGCGCGTCACCTCGACCGATGAAGTACCAGTTCGCAGACAACGAGCCGGACGCAACGGCCGCGGCGCAAGCGGCCGCGAGTCCTTTGAGGTCGTGGACCACCATGAACGTCGCCCCCGCAGCGACCGGTGCAATGAAGAACGACAGACAAAGACGCAGGCCCACGCTCGTGGTGTAGTACTCGGCTCTCTGCGCCGCGTCCAGCGCCGCCACGCGCGTCGGGCCCGTCAGGGAATAACCCCACTCTGCAATCACCGCACAGGCGGTGCCTATGGACAACGCCACAGCGATCGACGCCCAGCCATCTGCACCAACTGCGCGCGTTAGTACCGGCAACGTGACAAGAGGAGCCAAGGCCGTCAGGAGCGGAACGAGCGCGAAGCCGAGAGACCGGCCAATTAGCGTACGCGCGGCGCCTGACGCAGTTCCCATCAGTCGAGCTGCTCGAAAGTCGCTGACTCGATGACGCGGGCGTGTGACATATAGCGGGGTTTCGACGCAACCCCGTCACGAACGGCACGAGCGATCGTTCGCGTGTAACTACGCTTGTCCTCGGACTCCTTGAACTGGCGGCCCACCTGCACGCCGAGCTGGTAGAGCCAGGTCAGCGACTCCAGCCGCGAGAGGCTGCCGCTCCGGGAGAGCCACAACTTGTTGCGAACGTCGTAAAACAGCCGAGGGCCGACAGCCTTTCCTGGGGCCAGATGCTCAGCTAGGTGGACCACCCGGCTCGTGGGGACGAGAACGCCTCCACCGAGGGAGCAAAGGCGCGCGGTGTATTCCGTGTCGTCGTGCCAGATGAAGTAGTCCACTACCGGCAGGGAGGTCTCGCGCGCCAATTCGAGGTCGATCATCGCTCCCACGAACGTCGTGTACTTGATGGCTGCGAGCCCGTGACCTGCAGCCTCAACCGTCCTCCGATAGCCGGCCGGGTCGGTGCTGCTCTCGGGCACCGAGCGATTGCGCTGCCCGAGGTTTCCGTCGGTATCAATGACGAGTGAGGCCAGTACCGCTGGGGGGCTCGACGTGTACAGGTCGCGGGCACGGAGGAGTTCGCTTAGTGCATCTGGCTCCGGCAGTACGTCATCGTCCATGATCCAGGCAAGGTCGAACTGCTCCTCGATTGCGAGTGCAATGCCCAGCGAGAAGCCGCCTGCGCCTCCGACGTTCTCCGCGCTGCGTACGACCGTGACAGGCGTCCGCAGATCAAGGGTCGACAAGAAGGCGCGGGTGCCGTCCGTAGAGTTGTTGTCGATGACAATGATGTGATCCGATGCCCGCGTTTGACTGTCGAGCGCCTGAAGACAACGGCGCAATTCAGATTCACGGTTGTAGGTCACAACTACCGACGCTACGCGAGGTGTCGCATTTTCATGGGGTGTCGCGGTCAAAGCTTGGCCTTTCATTGGAAGTAGCGAGTCCTGCCGCTGTCGAGTTCATGACAGCTGATCCCCCGATGGCCAGGAACAGAAGAAGCAGGGCGACCACTAAGTATTGGTCCAAGAAGATCGGTGCTGCATAAGCACCCATCAGAAAGAAGAGCGCCACTCCGGCGATCATCCATGCGCGAGGGCGAGTGCTTGGGCACAGGATGTGGACAAAATAGCCGGCATAGAGAAGGCACGCACCCGCAAGATAGAGCCAGCCGCCGGCGACCAGGAGAACAGCCGCTGAGTTGATGCCGAAGTGCCGGTGCACCATTCGTTTGCCTACTTCGACATCAATGTTGGCAATACCCGCACCGAAGCGACCAGCATCGAACTCCGAATAGGCTCGGTAGTTGATCAGCGCACGTTCATTGTCGACATCCGGCAGGGTCTCGTAGTCGTAGATAACGATATCCGCAATGCTGGCAGACTCGTCCAACTGCGATTCCGTCGACGTAATCCCGAACCTGGGCAACACCACTACTGCAATGACCACCACTGCTATTCCGCCAAGTACGAGGCGAGCTCCTTTTCGAGTCCCCGAAGTCGCTGCGCGTGCTACACCGTACAGAAGCAGCGACGCAAGTAGCGTCAACATGAACATTTTGTTGTCATTGAGCAGGGAGATATATGACGCTGCAGCAAGTTGGAGGGCAACAAGAACCCATGGCGCCACAGTTCGCGAGCGACGCCCCCATTCGACATTGGCAAAGAAGGTTGCAAGCCATACGAAGTTGAGCGTCGTGACACCGTTCAGCCCGATGGATCCCGCCATGTGGTCCTCGACATACGGATTGACGCCGAAGAAGGGCGTCATCAAGAAAGTTCTGGTCTTGATCTGCAGGTAAACGACGATGGAGTTCAGCACGAAGTAGACGTTCAGGAATATCGTGATCGATCGAATGAACCGGGCGCGCTGCTCATTGGATGCACGTCTAATCGTGTCGATCACGAAAATCACGAGCGTAAGCGGTAGGAGCAAGGCGGACACCGCCGACAGGAAGCGGACATTGACACCAAATGCGTAGGCGTTGACGAAGAGTGCGATGAGCATGGTGACCGCGCCAGCGTATGCCGATCGAGGCACCAGCCATCCCGGAAGTGGGCGCCGCATGTTCGCGTTGACGACAACCACCAAAAGCAGGGCGTTGATAAGCCCGAAACTCAAGAACGCGAATGATCCATACGCGGACTTCAAATATCGAAGAGCAACCAACTCGAGCACAAGGAGCCAGAACAGCAGGATACGGAACCTGATGCCGGCGTAGCCTGCAGGTGAAACTGGAACTCGGGTTTCGCCACTAGCGAGCATTACCAACATCCCTGGACCGGATGACCCTGGCAGGTATCCCGGCAATCACACTATTAGGAGGGAATACACCCTTGACGACCGCTCCTGCAGCGACAACGGATCCCTGTCCGATCTTCGTACCGTCCAGAATCGTGACCCTGGCCCCTACCCAGACATCGTCCTCGATGGCGATGCCCACCTCTGTCGTTCCTTGGTGGCGAATGGGGGTATCCAAGCGATCAAAGTTGTGTTCTTGGGAGTGCAATGAAACAAAGGGACCCATGATGACGTCTCGCCCAACGGTGATGCCCCCTGACGCACCGATGTGGCAGTAGTCGCCCAATCCACTGTTTGCCCCTAAGGAGAAGCCTTTACCCAAACGGCTCAGGTGGCTGGTGACGGTGACGACGCAGCCTCGGCCGAGCCTGGAACCGTCTGCGAGGCGCGTGCCGGCGGAGCCGTAACCGTCGATGGCGCACTCGGGTCCGATGCTGATGAACCTGCCAAATGTGATTCGCCCACGCCCACGCAATCGAACGCCCGGTCCAAGAAGCACGAGGCGCCTCGTGCGAAGCACTCCCCTCAACAACTCACCGCCACGCGCCAGCATGAACGTAGCGAGCAGCCCGCTCGGGATTTGGGAGTCCAGCACGGTCTTTCGCCCAGTCAGACGAAGGAGCACGCTTGTTATTCGCTGGATCATGCTGTGACACCCGCCCCACTCTCGTGCCGCGAGGCGTACTCGGCGCCGCGTCGACCAAAGGCGAACCGGGCCATACCGATGCCCCGCATTCCGCCCCGCACCGCGCGGCCAACGACCGCTGGGTTGCGCTGCAATGCGCCGACTCCCAGCGCAGGAAAAGCGCCGCCCACCTTGGCCAACCCGAGAACCAGGATGAATAGTCGCTGAGGCAGCGTCGGCGTGAAACTGCCCACCCGCAGCCGGGCGACACCTTCTCCGGTACGGATTGCTCTCTTCAGACACCATCTGATCGAGATGCGCTCCGCCGGCACTGTCTCAGTGACGAGCGGGTGAGCGTGCCATACGAGTCGGGCTCCAGCGCGGACCAGTCGGGAGGTCAGTTCGACGTCCGACCCACCCGAAAACTGTAGTGACCCGTCGAATGTGGTCACGCCGAGGCGGTGCAGGGTCGGCACATGGAGGAGCAGGTTGTTGGTCGCAGCGAAGGGGATTACCGCGCGGTGTGGAGTGGCGGGCGCATCGAAGAATCCACCTTCAGCTATCCACCGAGGCGGCGCAGAATCGTACTCATAGGCCACGAGTCCACCGACGCCGTCAGCGGCTTCCTCTTGCGCCGATGCCAGCATTTCTACGACCCAACTTGCGGCGACCCGTTCGTCGTCGTCGACGAACAGAATGTAGTCATCATTCTCAGCTAGAGCGACGCACCGGCTCCGGGCCGCTGGAATGCCGGGCATCTTCTCGATGGCGTAGGTGATCTGGAGCGGGAAGTCTTGCGGCAGCGCAGCTTCCGCGCTTCCGGTTGAGTCATTGTCGACCACGATGACGCGCAGCACGCTTCTAGCTGGTACGTCGAGTGCGGCGATACTCACGAGCAGGCTCTTCAGCCCTTCCAAGCGACGGTGGGTGCAAATCCCGATCGCCACCCGGATGACGGACGACTCATCCGGTACCTGCTCTGCGTCAGACACGGGATTCACCATCGATTTCCTCGCCCAGTTCGTTCCAGATTCGTTGCATCCGATGGCTAAACGCCTGTGCTGAGAAGCGGTTCTCGTAGGTGCGAAGCCCTTGCGCCCCCAACTCGCGCAGGTCACTGCGATCGAGACTCCGCAGCAGGAGGGCTAGCCCCGCTGAGTCCCGCGGAGCGAACTTCAGCCCGTCAACACCGTGACGGACAACCGAGTCGAGGCCTCCGCCTGCTGCGACGATAGCCGGGCGGCCGCGACTGAACGCCTCGATGACTACGAGCCCAAAAGCTTCCGGCTTGTCACTCGGCACAATCGCTGCGTCCGCTCCATCGAGCAGATCAAATATCGAGTCCACCTGGCCAACCAGTTCGACACTGTCGGGGTGGCTCAATTGGGCCACCATGCTTGGCACATCGACGGCATCTCCGAGCTCAGGCGCGGACCCAGCGATCACCAGCGTGCCCGGGGGCGTTCCAGTTGCTTCCCACGCTTCCAGTAGAGTCCCCAAGCCCTTTCGCGGACTCCACCTACTAGCGACTACAAAGCGTAAACCGGTTGCGCCATCCCTGGAGATCGTAGGGCGGACTGCGGTTGGGATCCCGTTCTCAACGATCTTGGTGCGGCGTCGGATTGAGCGCGGGAGCGCGTCCCTGACGGCCTCAGAGGTCGCGATCACGCGCCGCGCGCCGGTAGCGACGGAGGCCAACGGACGACGCTCCCGGCCCTCCCAGACCTCTTGTACATGGGCGACCGTGTTGCGGACGCCCGCTAGACGGGCAGCTACCAACGCCAAGGACGCGGCACTCGTCGCAGAGTAGACGGCTCCGACGCGGTTGTTGCGGATCCACCAAGCCAAGGCGACCGTGCGCATGATCAGGACGAGGAGCGCCCGCGGTTGGGTTAGATCCTTCCTGCGTAGAATTGGGAGGGCGCGGTGCCGTACCTCCACGCCGGCTGCGGCCAGTTCGCGACTCAGTCCACCCGGCCCGCTTCGCACGCTTGGTAGCAGGACAACGAGGTTCTCCCGCAATTCCCCCGGCATGGAGTTGACCACCTGCAGCACCATGCGGTCAGATCCGTACAGCTCGTCGCTCGAGTGGACGAGCACCACACGATTCTTTACGTCCCGAGAAGAGGATGAGGTCATCGTGGAGCTGAAGCCTCCGCTACAGATTGGATCAGGGACTCATAGCCGTCAGTGACGTCGCTCCAACGGTAGGTCTCTGCGACGTGGCGCTGCCCGGCTGCGCCACGAGCCTCGCACACTTCGCCGTCGACATCGTCTTTCTTGATCGCGATGGACACGTCCTCAGCAGAGGAGAAGAACCGAGCGTGACCGCCGGTGACCTCCGTGTTGAAGTCCACGTCGAAAGCGGTCACGGGAGCAGCACAACCCATGGCACGGAGCAGCGACGGGTTGGTACCACCCACCGAATGACCGTGGAGGTAGCTGCGGCAGTTGGCGTAGAGCTGGTTGAGCAGATCCTGGTCCCACAGGCCTCCGAGGAAGCGGACGTCCGCGGCTCCGGCCACGTCCTTGACTCGCGTCATGTACTCGTCGCCGTACGGTGCCGTGCCGACGACCACAAGCGGGAGCTCAGATCCCGAGCCAGCGTACCCCTCGACGATGACGTCGACGTGATTCTCCGGCTCCATCCGAGCAACGACCAGGTGGTACTGGCCCGCCTCGAGGTCAAGCTCACCCAGACGGTCGGAGCCCGGGTCCAAGATCGGGGCACCATAGGCAATGAGGTGGCTGTCGCGGCCGTACTCGGCCTTGAGGTAGTCGGCGATGCCCTGCGCGTCGGCGATGAGCGCGAGGCCGGAGCGCGCCGCGACCCGCTCAGCGCGCTTGTAGTACTTCGCGCCGAAGCCGGCCCACTTGGCGCGCTTCCACTCGAGCCCGTCCATGTGGACGGCAGTGGGGATGCCCGCCGCCTTCAGCCAACCGATGAAGGGGGCGTTGCCGGCATTGAAGAGGATGGCGGCGTCCGGGCGCTGCTTCATCGCGTGGAGCACCGACAGGCCGGTGTGGCTGAGCGTCTCGAGGGAGCGCTTCTTCACGGCCGGGAGGTGGACGAGCTCCATGCCGAGGTGGGTCTTGATCGACGTGTCCGCGTTGCGGCAGTAGACCGTCACCCGGTGCCCGCGCTCCACCAGTCGACGCCCGACCTCCTCGACGGCGGTTTCGAAGCCTCCGTAGGCGGCGGGAACGCCGCGCGTGCCGATCATGGCCACGTGCAGAGTCTTGGTCTCCGACCCTGCCATGGCCTCGACGGACTCGATGTCGAACGTGGTCATCAGTAGGCCCCTTGTCCCCGAGTGACGGCGCGCGCGGTGCGCAGGATGATCATGAGATCGCCCGTGATGGACCAGTTGTCCACGTAGGCGAGGTCGAGACGCTCGGCCTCGTCGAACGACAGGTCGCTGCGGCCCGAGACCTGCCACAGACCCGTCATGCCGGGTCGCACGTACATCCGGCGGCCCATCTGGCTCGAGTACTGCTCGACCTCGGAGGCAAGGGAGGGTCGCGGGCCGACCAGGCTCATCTCCCCCCGAAGGACGTCGAGCAGCTGGGGCAGCTCGTCGATCGAGTACCGACGAATGAACCGTCCTACCCGGGTGACGCGCGGGTCGTGCCGCATCTTGAACAGGACCGCGTCCGACTCGTTGAGCGTGCGCAGGCCATCGAGCCGCTGCTCGGCATCGACCGCCATGGACCGGAACTTCGTCATGCGGAACGGCGCGCGGTGACGGCCGATCCGCTCCTGGCGGTAGAACACGGGGCCGGCGCTGTCGAGCTTGATGGCGAGCGCCGTGACCAGCAGGACCGGCGCGAGCAGCACCAGGAGCGCGGCGGCGCCGAGGAAGTCGAAGGCGCGCTTCATGAATCGGTCGGCGCCGGCGTACTGCGGCTCGCGCAGGTGCAGCATCGGCATGCCGGAGACGTCATTGAGGTGCAGGCGGGCAGACGACACGTCGAGGACGTTGGGGGAGATCATGAGCTCGACCCCGGTGCCCTCGAGCTGCCACATGAGGTCACGCAACGACTCGTGCCCCAGGTGCTCGGTGTCGGTCACCACGACTGCGCCCGCGCCGGACACCGTGAGCGCCTCGGTGAAGTCGAGGCTGGCGGACATCACCGGGATGTGCGCCGCTGAGCCGTCAAGGCGCGCGACCGGCGCCTGCGCATCCGGGATCCACACGCCGCCCACCGCATATCCCGCGGTGGGGTGCTTGGAGAACCAGTGCGCGAGCTGAGTGGCTGACCGGGGGCCACCTACCACGAGCACCTTGGTGCTGGCCGCGCCATGTGTACGTGCCCGGTGCAGACCCACCCGGGCGAGCTTGCGCTCGAGCAGCAGTCCGGCAAGGCCGAGAGGGAACGCCGTGGCGAGATAGATCCGGGATGCCTCGATCTGCAGAGCCAGGGAGACCATCGCCATCACAGCGAAGACCCGGAATGTTGCGACGATCACCCGTCGGTATTCCTCCGGGCCGTGCCCGACGACAAGGGGGCTCCTCGACTGGTGGACCTGGAGAGACGCCCACCACACCGCGGCCAGGACGAGTCCGAGTGCGGGGTAGGTCGCGCCCAGTCCGTCGACTTGCGGAGCGGTTGCCGAGCCGAAGCGGACGACCTGGGCGGTTCCGAGTGCGACGCCCAAGACGATCAGGTCGCCCACCAGCAGCGCTCGTGCGTGCCGACGACGCCACTCCACCGCGTCGGCGGGCTTGCTCTCGACGACTTGGATCGAGCGGTGCGACACATCGGCGCGAGGCAGAGCGGCCTCGGGCACACGACTAGCTACGGACATTGCATCCCCCACGGATGACTTGATTCCCGAGACGTACGACGCCCGGGAGCGACGTCAACCAACCCCTGACTGACATGCACACGCTAAGCGACGGCAGAGCACTTCGTGCAAAGTTGAACGAAGATGGACCGTAAGTGGGGTGTGCTGTTCCTCACCCGTTACCGAGACCCCACCCTTACGGCGGTGAAGCGGCCGTCCACACGCTCGGGGGTCCGGCTCATGCCGCTCAGTCGGGACCATGGAAGCACGGGCACCCCCAACTGGGGCAGTCAGGTAAGACTGAAGAACTCTTTTTGCCAGAATTCAACAACTCGGCTCGTCCGACCCGCACAATGGCCGGATGGACGCACGTCAGGCCGAACTGCTTGCCCAGGCTGACGCCCACGAACTGGGACGTCGGTTGCGCTCGATCCGCGTGTCCCGCGGACTCACCCAGGGCGAGGTGGTCGGCGACACGATGTCGGTTGCCTATCTGTCCCGCCTCGAGACCGGAGCCCGTCGGCCGACGGTGAAGGCACTGACTGCCCTGGCCATGCGCCTCGACGTGACCATCGACTCCCTGCTCGAGGTCGACCCCGGACAGGACCCTGACGAGGTCCGTCTGGCACTCGACTACGCCGAGCTCGCACTCGAGTCGGGCGAGCCGGACGAGGCCGCACAGCACATCGACACGGCCCTGAACCGGCTCGACGCGGCGGGCGCCGGAGTGCGGGAGCGTGCGAAGATCCTGCACGCCCGCTCGCTGGAGGCGAGCGGCCGCGAGGACGACGCCATCATCGAGTTCGAGGCCCTGCTGGAGGGCGAGTCCCTGAGCGGGCTCGGCCGGATCAAGGTCGGTATCGCCCTCAGCCGTATCTACCGTGAGACGGGCGACCTCGGCCGAGCCATCACGTGCGGAGAGGACGTCTTGTCGCAGCTGTCCGCCGCCGGCCTGGACGCCAGTGATGAAGCTGTGCAGCTATCCGTGACTGTTGCGGCTGCGTACTTCGAGCGGGGCGACACGTCGCACGCGGTTCGACTCTGCAGCAAGGCAATCGCGCAGGCGGAGACCCTTGACTCCTCTCGTGCACGCGCCTCTGCATACTGGAACGCCAGCGTGATGCAGGCCAACCGGGGCGACATCGCGGCGGCGGTGCCACTCGCCGAGAGGGCACTCGCCCTGCTCAGCGAGGGTCAGGACGCGCGCAACCTCGCGAGGTTGCGCACAGAGGTCGGCCGCCTCCAGCTGGAGCTGGACCCGCCGGCCGTCGACGAGGCGCGCGAGAACCTGACACGAGCAGTCTCTGAGATGGAGTGGAGCAGTGCGTCGCCAACTGACCGTGCATGGACCTTGCTCGGCTTGGCTCGCGCGGCGTACCTCTCTGGTGAGCTCGTGCAGGCACGCGAGCTGATCAGCGAGGTCGAAGTGACATCGAGCGGACACGCGCCTCTGGCTGAGGCAGAGGCACTGACGTTGGCTGGTCGGACGTGCGCCGCGGAGAATCGGATGGACGAGGCGGCCGACTTCTACCAGCAGGCTGTGCTGCGACTGTCAGCCATCGGTGCCGACAAGGCTGCCGCCCAGCTGTGGTTCGACCTTGCGGCTCTGCTCGAGAGCGTCGACCTGGACGAGGCCGCGCGCGACGCTTATCGTCGCGCGGCGGCCTCGACCGGTCTGCGAGCTCGCACGACCGCGCCGGCGGTCGCGCACGAGCTGACGTCGTAGGGGCTCAGCAGCACCACACGTTGCGCTGCTGGACGTCCTTCGGTGCCGCGGTGGCGGGAGCCGCCATACCGGCGATGCTGACGATGGCGGTGGCGGCGACGACGAGGCGAGCGATGGTCTTCATGGGTGACTCCTTGTGGGGTGTGGGCTGACCGAGCGACACAGGGGAATGCGCGCCCGCGGCGATTGTGTCAAAAATGCTGCGCATGCGCGCCGTGTCTGGCAAACTCAGTCAAGACAGATTGGCAAACGCCCCCGCCGAGACGTCTTGCTCGTCAAATGCCCCCACCGACGAGCCGAGGAAATGCGCTTCACCCCACGGAGCGCCCGGAGCCCCCCGCACCCCACGCGGGGGGCCCATTCTTCTCTGTAGCGCGGTGCAGGCCGGGGCCTCCGGCCTAGGGTGTGAACGTGTCTGACTCCGCCAACCTAAGGCCTCACGGGACGACGGTTGTCGCACGAGTATCGGCCTTCGGAGTCGTCGTACCGATCCGGGCGAGTGACGATCTGCGCGAGCCCGTGCTGGACGCCTGGCGCGACGCGCTGACGGACGACGAACCGACTACTGACCCCGTGGACGCAGACGGACTCGATGTCGCAAGCGTGCTGCACCATCTCTCCCCCGCCGTCACCACGAGAGCAATTGACGCCATGGCCGGCGAGCTGGTCATGCTGCACGCAGCGGCGCTCGCGGATCCGATCAGCGGTAGAACCGCCGTGCTCGTCGCCGCGTCAGGCACTGGCAAGACGACGGCCTCAGTCACCTTGGGCGAGACCTTCGCCTACCTCACCGACGAAACGGCGGCCATCACAAGAGACGGCGTCGTCATGCCCTACCGGAAGCCCTTGTCGATCATCGACGGCAGCCACGTGAAGAAGCAGATCGCCCCTTCCGCGCTCGGACTGCGTTCAACCGAACTCGTGGGCCGACTGGCAGCACTGCTCGTCATCGAGCGCGATCCCGACCATGAGGGCACCCCTGTCGTCGAGCTGCTCGACACGGTGGACGCCATAGCCGCCATCGCGCCGCAGTCGTCCTACCTGCCCAGCATGGACAAGCCCCTCCACCGGCTGGCCGAGCTCATCCACCTCGTCGGTGGTGCACACCACGTGACGTATGCCGAGTCGGCGGACCTCGAGCCGCTGCTCGCCCGACTCCTGGCGGCCGCGCCGTGATCCTCAAGCGAGGCGCGCTGACCGACCACTACATCGAGGACGAGCGCAGCGTCGTCATGGTGGACGAGAGCGTCCTCGGCCTCTCGCCCATCGCAACAACCATTCTCGAGGCGGTGCCCGACGGCCGTCGCGTGTCTCTCGATGCCGTGACCGAGCACGTCGTGTCTGCATTCGGACCGCCCGATGGGCCGCAGTCGGCGAAGGACCTGACCCGCCAGCAGGTCTGGGACCTCGTTGCGCACAAGGTCCTCGTGCTTGCCGAGGACGAGTCGACCCTCTCTGATCCGATCTCGAATGGAGATGACGATCTGTCCGGCCAGGCAGGCGCCACGTCGCAGAGTGCGCTCCGTTCGGCCCTGCACCACCTGCGATCCGATGCTGCCGGAGCCTGGACTCTCCCGGGGCCCGTCCCCTCCGACGCGTTCGTCGCGGCCGCCCGGCAACACCACGTGGTGCCCTACCTGGCGGCCCACCTCGACCGTCTCGACCTGCCCGGGCAGGCGAGGTCCGAGCTGGAGGCCTTGGCCGGCCGCCAACGAGCGGGGGCCACGCTGCTGGCGGCAGACCTGCGTGTGGCACTCGAAGCGCTTGACGCAGCCGGGGTGCGGGCGTTGGCCTTCAAAGGGGTGGCACTGGCTTCCCAGGCCTTCGGAGACTTCGCGATCCGCGGGGCGGGTGACCTGGATCTTCTCGTGCCGCCAGCAGACCTCGCCGTCGCTCACCAAGCGTTGTCCCGATCGGGTTGGCGCCCCGCCATCGGTTACCCGGTTCCCGGCCCGTCATGGGGTTGGCGTCACTTCGTGCGAACAGGGAGCGAGCTCTCCCTCAAGGCCGCTCACAGCGACATCGACCTGCACTGGCACCTGGTACCGACACGGGGCACCTTCCCCGACTTCGACACACTGTGGTCTCGTCACGAGATCGTGTCGGTCGCCGGCCACCCGGTCCCCACCTTGGCGTTGTACGACGCGCTGACCCACTCGGCCGGACACGCAGCCAAAGATCGGTGGCGCTGGATGCGGAGCCTGGTCGACGTGCACGCCCTCATGGCCAATCCGCACACGTGGTCGGGCGCCGATCGCCCGCTCCGGCATGACCAGCTGTTGTCCGTAGGGCTTGCCGCTCGCGAGTTCGGGGCACCACTCGGGATGCCACCGGTCATCGACCTCGCGGCGGGCAGGGTCGATGCCACGCTGCTGCAGCGTGTTCATCGTGAGCAGGAACGGACTTCGCCTGAGCACCGTTCCTACGCCGTTCCAGGCGTCAACTTCCTCTTGGGACTCAGGGCGGCGAGCCGTACCGGCAACTCCGTAGGAGAGGCCGCCCGCTTGCTCAGTGCCAGCGTTCTGCCCCCCTGGCTCGCGCGCGACGAGCCATCGCCTCACGCATGGGTGGCGATTCCGCGAGTCGCGATCAGGCGCAGCTCGGACGCGATGCGGCGTGCCGCCCCGCGCTAGACGCCGGCGACCGTCTGGTTCTTCGAGGTGAAGTAGTACGTCAGGCTGTCCAACGTCAGAGAACCCACCCGGAAGGTCAGCGACATGGTGTGTGACTGACCGTTGTCGCTCAGGCTGATGGGACTGGCAGTGGTGACCTGGAAGACGGCAGACCCTCCGGCCGCGACGCCTCCCGTGTACCGGAACACGGTGCCGTTGACCCGCTGCCACCCGACGGGTGCGGTCGCTAACGAACCCCCGACAATGATCACCTCGAGAGCGCCGGCAGCGATCGCTGCAGACCCGTTGGTCAGAGTTGCGGTTCCGCTGGCGGTCTTCTCGACACGCGCCATTGATCCGTTTGCGGTGCCAGTGACCGTGGCCGCGGCAATGTTCGGCGTCGCGACGACGACCGTGACCGCCGAAGCGGACCACGCTGCCCCACGCAGCGCGGTCCGACGGGTGATGCCGCTCTCGTTCGAGCGTGACTGATCAGTGAGCTGGTCGCTCATGGTGTGTTGCCCCCACCTGAAGTTGTGAGTGGTCGCCCCCGACCACTGCCCGAACAGCTGTCTGCCGTCCTGATGTTCGGAAGGCTATACATCGAAAAGTCGGGGACCGCCGACTTTTACTCGAATGAGGGTTTGGTCGCTGAAAGTTGTACTTCTCCACGAGGGCACCCATTCGCCGGACGCCTCTTCCGCAGGCACCTACTCTTCTCAGGACGTCCGAAAGTAAAGGGGAACCGGTGGAGCTCGCTGACTACTTGCGCATCCTGCGCAACCACTGGATCGCCGTGACGGCATTCGTGCTGCTGGCGGCGCTGGCCGCCTTCGGCTGGAGCAGCCTGCAGCCGAAGGTCTATGCCGCGAGCTCGTCAGGCTTCGTCACCTCCGGCGGCGGCGGCGACCCCGGCCTCGACAGCCTCAACGACTCGCTGTCCAAGTCGCGCGCGGCGTCGTACGTCGTCCTGGCGAAGGACCGCGAGACCGCGTCGCTGGTCATCGACGACCTCGGCCTCGACACGTCCCCCGAGTCCCTGGTCGGCAGCATCGAGGCCGCCCAGACGCCCGACACCGTCATCATCTCCATCACGGCGCGCGCCGGCACGCCCGAGGAGGCGCAGCGGCTCGCCGACGCCTGGGTGGGCGCGCTCGCCGAGCGGGTCAAGGACATCGAGGCCGGCAAGTCCGGCCAGCAGGGCATGCGCATCGAGGTCTCGGAGTCGGCGCAGCTCCCGACCAGCCCCGTCTCCCCGCAGGTCGAGCGCAACGTGCTGCTCGGCGCGGTCCTGGGCGGCCTGCTCGGGCTCGGCTACGCCGTCGTCCGCTCCCTGCTCGACCGCCGGATCCGCTCCGCCGAGGACGTCGAGCGCGACACCGGGGTCCCCGTCGTGGGGTCGGTGCCCGACATCGGCAAGGTGGGCGGCATCTTCGTCGGCACGGCGACCGGCAACGCCGCGCTGGCCGCGGAGGGCGTACGCCGCCTGCGCACCAACCTGTCCTACATGGACGTCGACAACCCGCCACGCGCGATCGTGGTCACCAGCCCGAAGCAGGGCGACGGCAAGTCGACCGTCGCGGCCAACCTGGCCGCCGCCATCGCCGGCTCCGGCCAGGCGGTGACGCTCGTCGACGCCGACCTGCGGCGGCCCACCGTCGCCGGGCTCGCAGGGGTCGACGACACCGTCGGCCTCACCGACGTGCTGAGCGGTCGCCTCGAGCTGGCCGACGCCCTCCAGTCGCACCCGACCATCGACCACCTGAGCGTGCTCACCTCCGGCTCGCGGCCGCCCAACCCCAGCGAGATCCTGGGGTCGCAGGCCATGCGCGGCGTCATCGCCGACCTCACCGCCAAGGGCATGCTCATCATCGACGCGCCTCCCCTGCTTCCGGTGACCGACGCCGCCGTCGTCGCCCACTCGGCCGACGGCGCCTTCGTCGTGGTCTCGGCCGGCCGCACCCTCGACACCGAGCTCGACAACGCGCTCGGCCACCTGCGCACCGTCAACGCCCGCCCGCTCGGCATCATCCTCAACCGGGTGTCGAAGCGGACCGTCGGCGCCGGCAACTACGGCCACTACGGCTACGGCACCGACGACTACGTCGAGAGCACCAGCGGGCGCCGCAAGAACCGCCCCTGACCCCAGGCAGGCCGAAGGTCTGCACCAGCGGACCAGACCGCTCCCGGGCCAGATCAAGGTTTCCCGCACGTTCCCTTCAGCCAGGCTTCAACGGGGCGAAGTCGACCTACGCTCGCCGCACCGGTCCGTGGGGGGCTGGGTCGTCGAACCGTGGGGGCACCGTGTCAGACCAATCGCGCGTTGGGTCAATGACGCTCAGCAGGCGTTCAGCGGTACGGGGGGCCGTCTGGTCCATCCCCGCAGTCACCGTCGCGACGACCGCACCGGCCTTCGCCAACACCTCGGGCGGCATGACGATCAACGGGTTCACAGCGGCGTACGTCGCCCCCGACCGGCTCGCCATCTCCGGCACCATCGTCGCCGGCTCCGCGGCCAACGAAGGCACGTTGACCTTCACCACCGAGCCCCACCTCTTCGGGAGGATCGACGTCGTGGCAGGGGCGACGGGTGTCGTGGTGCCGAACGCCAACGGCAGCTTCTCCATCACCTACCCGGCCACGCCCGGGTCGTTCACGACCACGCTCGACCTCGGTGAGGACCACCTCGCCGGCCTGTTCAAGGGCTACCGCGGTGAGCAGACGTTCCTGACCGCAGACGTCGAGCCCTCGGTGTCCGACCCGGAGACCGTCCCGGTGGCGCAGCTCCCCCGGTCGACGGTCGAGACGGTCCAGGGAGACGCCGTCTGGATCTCCTACACCGCTGTGCGGGTGACGGCGAGCGGCCTGCGGCTGACGGCCGAGCCCCAGCCCTCCGTCGGGCGGCTCCGGCTCGCGATGACGGTCCCCTCCAAGGTCTACAACAACCCGAACCCGCCGACGGTCTCCAACCTGGCCCCCGGATGGATGGTCGACCCGCTCAACACCGTGCGCCACTGGGGCGGCGGCTGGACGCTCCGCTTCGTCACCACGCAGGAGGCCCACACCTCGCTGACCGGTGACGCAGCGCACCGCGGCATCGGCGCCTTCAGCGTCGACCTCGACCAGGACAGCACGGCCTTCTTCGACGAGGGGCAGCGCGTCCTGGTCGACGTCACCACCGACGAGACCGCCTTCGGCTGGGGCGAGGACGACTTCAAGGTCAACGTGCAGCAGCCCTACGTCGTGCTCGGCGCCCGGCCGGCGCCGCCCGCGGGCTGACGACCGCTCAGCGCGGTAGCAGCACGCAGACGCTGGTGCCCTCGCCGGGCGTGCTCTCGAGCGACACCACGCCGCCGTGGGCCTCGACGATGCTGCGCACGATCGTCAGGCCCAGGCCCGTGCCGGCGACCTGGAGACGACGGGCGTTCTCGCCGCGGTAGAACCGGTCGAACACCTGCTCCGCCTCGGACGGATCGATGCCGGCCCCCTCGTCGGTGATCGTGAGCACCACGTGCTCCTCGCGCACGCCCAGGTCGACCGTCACGGCGCCACCCGAGGTGCTGTAGGCGATCGCGTTGTCCAGGAGGTTGTCGAAGACCTGGCGCAGTCGCATCCCGTCGGCGTCGGCTGCCAGGGCGTCGGGCACCCGGGTCGTGATCCGCACGCCCCGACTGTCGGCGTACAACGACGCGGCGTCGACCGCCTCGCACAGCAGGACGGCCACGTCGACGCGGTAGGGGTCGACCAGCGGCGAGCCAGCTGAGACCCGCGTGGTGAACAGCAGGTCGGCGACCAGGTGCGAGAGCCGGAGCATGTTGCGCCGCGCCGCGGTCACCTGCTGGTGGCCCTCGGGGCTGACGTCGGTCGACTCGTCGAGGAGCTCGAGGTAGGCCAGCGCGGCGGTGAGCGGCGTACGCAGCTCGTGGGAGATCGTCGAGACGAACTCGTCCTTGACGCCCATCGCACGCACCAGGTCGGTGACGTCGTGGTAGGCCAACACGGCGCCCGCCAGCTCACCCGAGCGGTCGAGCACCCGGCGCGCGGAGACCGACAGCGCCCGCCGCGCGTGCGGGTCCTCCCCCACCCACAGGCGTACGTCGTCGAACTCCTCCCCGCGCGACGCCCGCACGGACGGCATCTGTTCGCGCTCGAGGAGCTGCTGGTCGACGCCATAGGCGAAGCCGGTCTGGCCGGCCAGGCCGAGGTGGCCGGTGGGGAAGGCGAGGTCGAGGAACTCCCGCTGCCGGCTGTTGGTGGCGAGGTAGCGCCCCTTCGCGTCGATCTGCAGGAGCCCGACGGCGACGCCCTCGAAGACCGCCTGGGCCCTACGCCGCTCCGCGTCCGCCGCGGCCTCCGCGGCGTCGAGCCGGTCGACGAACGCCTGGCGCTCGCTGAGGTCGACGATCTGGGAGATGAAGTGGATCGGGGTGCCCCTCGGGTCGCGCAGCAGGGCGACGGACAGGTCGCCCACCAGGGTGCTGCCGTCGGCGCGGAGGTAGCGCTTGGTGATCCGGTAGGAGCTGATCTCGCCGGCGAGCGCCTGCTCGAACAGCCGCAGGTCGGAGTCGAGGTCTGCGGGGTGGGTGATGTCCTGGAACGACTTCGTGATGAGCACGTCGGCGTCGTGGCCGAGCATCTCGCAGAGCGCGAGGTTGGCCGTCACGAAGCCACCGGTCGGCGACACGATCGCCATCCCGACCGGCGAGTGCTCCATCGTCAGGCGCCAGAGCTCGTCGGTCTGGAGCGCGACGACAGGTGCGATCTCGGCGACCATCACCCACCTCCGCTCTTCACGACACAGCCCGAAAACGTGGCACACGGCCCGAGCTGCCACGGTATGGCGCGCGAGACGCCGCCGTGCGAGGTGTGGGGGAACAGTGGCGAAAATGAGAGGAACGTCCCGCACTGGGCGTGCGGGACGTCCCTCCTGTGGTCTGGACCAGCAGCCGGTCAGGGTCGGTCTCAGGCGCTGACGAGCACCTGCACCTCGGCGACCGAGCCCGTCGCGGCGACGACACGGGTGTCGACCGGCTGGGCCTTGGGCGCCAGCGTGCGCAGGGTCCACTCGCCGTCACCGGCGAAGAAGCGGAAGTGACCCGTCGCGGACGTCGGCACCTCCGCGGTGAACTCGCCGCTGCGGTCGAGCAGCCGGACGTACGCGTTGGCGACCGGCTCGTCACCGCTGCGCAGCACCTGGCCCTGGATCACCGCTTCCTTGGCGACGTTGACGCCGTCGAGCGACAGGCCGCCCTCCTTGGCTCCGCACATGTCAGTTGCCCTTCCCGTCAGCGCTGCCGGGCTCGTCGCCGAGGGCGACCGGGACACCGACCAGCGAGCCGTACTCGGTCCACGAGCCGTCGTAGTTCTTCACGTTCTTGCGGCCGAGGAGCTCGGTCAGCACGAACCACGTCAGCGAGGAGCGCTCACCGATGCGGCACAGCGCGATGGTGTCCTTGTCGGTGTCGAAGCCGACCTCGTCGTAGAGGGCCGCGAGCTCCTCGTCGGACTTGAAGGTGCCGTCGTCGTTGGCGTTCTTGCTCCACGGCACGTTGACCGAGGTCGGGATGTGGCCGGCGCGCTGGGCCTGCTCCTGCGGAAGGTGGGCCGGGGCGAGCAGCCGGCCGGCGTACTCGTCGGGGCTGCGCACGTCGACGAGGTTCTGCGTGCCGATCGCGGCGACGACCTCGTCGCGGAAGGCGCGGATCGAGGCGTCCTGCTCCTGCGCGGTGTACGACGTCTTGGCGCGGGTGGGCAGCTCGTCGGTCAGCTCGCGGGAGTCGAGCTCCCACTTCTTGCGGCCGCCGTCGAGGAGCTTGACGTCGGAGTGGCCGTAGAGCTTGAAGTACCAGTAGGCGTAGGCGGCGAACCAGTTGTTGTTGCCGCCGTAGAGCACGACGGTGTCGTCGTTGGACACCCCGCGCTCGGACAGCAGCGCCTCGAACTGCTCCTTGTTGACGAAGTCGCGGCGGACCTGGTCCTGGAGGTCGGTGGTCCAGTCGAGCTTGATGGCTCCCCGGATGTGGCCCTTGTCGTAGGCGGTCGTGTCCTCGTCGACCTCGATGAGGACGACCCCGTCGGTGTCGAGGTTGTCCTCGACCCACTGGGCGGTGACGAGCGAGTTCTCGCGGCTCATGGTTGTGCTCCTTGTGTGGTGAACAGTCGTGGTGGTCGGGCGGTGTCAGACGGTGGCGATGAAGCGGCGGACGAGCAGGTAGACCTCGCATCCCAGGCAGAAGGCGAAGACGGCGTTGAGCAGCGCGGCCACGAGCGCGAACCCGACGGCCACCTGGGCGACGACGGTGGCGCCGGCCGCGAAGGCCACCAGCCCGACGAGCGCGAAGGCCAGGCCCACGGCCTGGGCGAAGCGCGGCGGCTCGGGGGCCTCCCACTCAGTGGGCGGCGCCAGGCGCGGGCGGACGAGCGTGCGGAACAGCCAGGCGTGCGGCGTGGCGTGCACCCCGCGCACCGCGCCCACCGCGAACAGCACCGCCTGCGCGGCGAGCAGCGGGACGGCGTACGACGTCGGCAGCAGCAGGACGGCCACCAGGACGACGGCGGTCAGGGCGGCGGCGAGCTGCGGTCCGCGGGGGTCGATCGCGCCGGCGGGTCTCTCGGTGCCCGTGGTGGCGCGGGGCGTGGCAGTGGTGGTCATGTCTCTCCTGAGGTCGGTCGTCACGGCGGGGCCATGGCGCGCCGGACGAGGCCGGCGCACGGGTCCCACCGACCGAGCGCAGTCCGACAACGACGAGTCGGACGAGAGGGCTCAGGCGAGCGGTGGGACCGCTACGACATTCGACACAGCGCCGAGCGCACGCGGCAGTGGTCCACTGCGCGGCGCTTGGTGAGCATGGTCGAGGACATGACGACGACCCTAGGCGCTGCGCTCGCCCCGACTCCGCCTTGTCTCATCATGTGATCCACCCATCCACATCCTGAGATCAGACGCGGGCCAGCGCGGTCAGGACCTGGTCGCGCGACGGTGCCCCGGTCGCCCGGGTCACCTCGACGCCGGACGCGTCGAGCACGATCGTGGTGGGCGTGCGGAGGACGCCCAGGGTCCGGGTGGCCTCGAGGTGGTGCTCGGCGTCGATCTCGACGTGGGCGACGCCCTCGACGAGCCCGATCACCTCGCCCAGCACCCGACGGGTGGCGCGGCACGGCGCGCAGAACGCGCTCGAGAACTGCAGCAGGGTCGCCCGCTCCCCCAGCTCCTCGCCGACCGCGGCCACCAGCTCGGCGCCGGGTCGGGCAGCACTCTCCTCCGGCGGCGGGGCGGCTGCCTCGGCCGGCCCGGCGGCCGGCGTCTCGTCGCGGCCCGCGGGACGTCGTACGACGTGGGTGCCGCGGAAGCGGCCGTCGGTGGCCGCGCGCCAGAGCCCGAACGCCAGCGCCAGCACGACAGCGGCGACGACGATCCAGGCTCCGGTGGTCACACCCGCCCAACGACGTGCCTCGCCCGATTTGTTCCAGCCGGCTCCCCAGAGATGGAGCGAGGCCCCGGGACGGATCCCGGGGCCTCGCAGTGGAGCAGGTGGAACAGGTGGAGCAGTGGCGCAGAGGGTCAGCGCTTGATCTTGACCTTCTTCATGATGTCGCCGGAGCCGACCTTGCCCTTGCCCTTCACGGTGAAGACGAGCTTGTGCTTGCCCTTGCTGAGCGCCTTCTTGAAGCGGACGACGCCCTTGCCCTTCTTGATCTTGGCCTTGCCGAGCTTCTTGAGCTTGTCGTCGCCGTTCTTCTTGACGCCGACCAGCTCGAAGACCGTGACCGTGGCCTTGACCTTCTTGGCCTTGAGGGGCTTGACCTTCAGCGTGATCGCGGCCGACTTCTTGGAGACGTTGGCCTTGACCTTGGGCTTGTAGCCGACCTTGTAGGTCGTCTTGGTGATCGCCTGGCCCTGGGTGAAGCCGATGTCGTTGGTGACGCGGCCGGTGATCTTGTCGCCGAGGTGCTTCTTGGTGAGCTTGAGCGACGGACCGGTGGCGATGACGGTGTCCTTGACGAGCCACTCGTAGGTGAACTCGTTGTCGGCCATCTGGGTCCACACGCCCTTGTCGAGGCGAAGGGTCTTCTTGACCCACGCGTCACCCTCGATGGTCGGGCGCTCGACGGCCTTCACACCCGCGGCGAGCGCGGCGGAGATGCCGGTCACGACCTCGCCGGGCTTGACCGTGACGGTCTTGGCCTCGCCGGCGACGGCGTCGTCCCACCACTCGGAGACGTGACGCGTGGCGCCGAACTGCGCCTTGTACTCGCCCGGCCAGAGGCTGCGGGTCTCGTAGGTGCCGTCAGCCTCGAACTCCTCGTCGGAGTACGTGAAGCTGCCGTCCTCGTCGAGGAACGCCACGTAGGGGTTCTCCGGGACGCCACCGAGCTCGCTGGTGACAGCACCGGCGATGCCACCAGCGACCGGCTGCACGAAGTCGATGACCTGCGGGGCGGACGAGATCGCGGCGGCGGTGTCGTAGCCGTACTTCTGGCCGGTCCAGATGGAACGGCGGGCGAACTCGCCGTCCTCGCGGGCCGCCTCGCCCTCGACGACGACCTTGAACTCGGTCTCGCCACCGATGCGGTCGAGCGTGGTGAAGGCGTAGCCACCCGAGCGGTTGGAGATGGTCCGGGCGACGACCTTGCGGTCGAGCGGGTTGGCCGGGGTGTCGTAGGCCACGACGTCGTAGCCGACGCCGATGCCGCCGAGCTGGTCGCGGACGACGCCGCTGAGGTCCACGCCGGTGAGGGCGGGCTTCGACTTGGTCGCGAGACCGGCGTCGATGCCGGTCACGGCCGCGCCGGGACCGACGTTGACGACGATCGGGTCGGAGACCGGGTCACCGAACTCGTCGACGGCGACGTTGTTGAAGTACTCCGGGAGGAACTCGTCGATCGGGTCGGAGAAGTAGACCTCGTGGGCGCCGGTGGTCACGCCCTCGATGGTGTAGATGCCGTTGGCGTCGGTGTAGTCGCAGTAGGACGACTCCGCGCAGACCTCGACCCGGTGGAGCGGCACGCCCGCCGCGTCGCTGACGACGCGACCGGAGATCGAGCCGCCGGGAGCCAGGGTCACGGTGCCCACGCTCGCGCCGGGCACGACGGCGTCGGCGGTGGCGAGGTCGGCCTTGTCGGAGTAGTACTCGGTGGCCAGCGTCTTGCCGGTCACGGGGTGGTTGCCGGAGAACCGCAGCTTGACGGCCTCCTGGGCGCCGATGCTGAACGCACCGCTGGCGTTGGTGCTGTCGCTCGCGAGGGGCGTGCCGTCGTCGGCGGCGTACGCCACCACGGTCGCGTTGCGCACCGCGCGGCCGTCGGTCGTGGCGACCGTGCCGGTGACGGTGGGAATGGAGTCGATGGTCCAGGCCGGGAGGACCTGCGCGGCGCCGGCGACGGTGATGACGTCGGCGGTCGCGATGTCGGCCTTGTCGCGGTAGTACTCCGACTGGTACTCGTCGGAGCCCGAGGTCGGGTAGAACTCGAGCTTGTAGGTGCCGTCCTCGAGCGCAAGGTCGAAGGCACCGCCCGTGGTGCTGGTGCTCAGCGCGAAGTCGTACTCGAAGGACTCGATGGTCCCGTCGCCGTCCTCGTCGCGGTAGACGTAGACGAAGCCGTCGACGTAGTTGCCGGCGGCGTCGATGGTGTTGCCGCTGACCGTGACCGCGGCGTGGGCCGGCGCTGCCAGCCCGATCGTGAGACCGGCGAACGCCGTCGCGGCGGCGGTGCCACCTGCGACGAGGCGCGCGAAGGCTCCCCCATGAGTGCTTGTCATGCTTTCCCCTTTGACTCATGCCGGCGCGCTCGCGCCAGACACGCAGGCCATCCCCCGTAGGAGGCCCGTCGAGACGCAGTTCTATCGCATAACCGCCTCAGCGCGCTCAACCTCCCGCAAATGGGGGAAGCAGCTCGACCACGTCACCGGGGCGTACGACGACCTCGGCGGGGTCCTGCGAGCGGACCGGCTGCTCGCCGAGGAGCACCGAGCAGACGCCGACCGTGCGGGCCATCTGCTCGCCGGGATGCAGCTCGAGCACGCGGGCGACGACGTCGGCCAGGGTCAGCTCGCCGGCCGCCGGGTCCACCTCGAGGACGTCCTCGGCGGTCCCGGCCGCGGCCCGGGCTCCCGCCCAGTAGCGCACCGTGATCGTCTCACCCTCGTGAACACGTCCAGTCCCAGCACCCATGCGGGATATCCTTCCTCATCCCCGGCTGACACCCGGCCGATCCCCTGCCCCGCGAGGAGGGCCCGCGATGAGCGCACTGCTGCTGCTCACGGGCGCCCTGCAGCCCTCGGCCGAGGTGCTTCCCGGGCTCGCCCTGCTGGCGCACTCGGTGAAGATCGTCCCGGCGCAGGGCAGCGCGCTGCTCGACGCCCCGGAGTCCGACCTCGTCCTCGTCGACGGGCGCCAGGACCTCGCCGCGGCACGCGACCTGTGCCGGCTGATCCGCACCACCGGCACCGACGCCCCGGTCCTGCTCATCGTCACCGAGGGCGGCCTCGCCGTCGTGGCCCACGACTGGGGCATGGACGACGTCGTGCTGCACACCTGCGGCCCGGCCGAGCTCGACGCCCGGATCCGCCTCGCGATCGGTCGCGCGAGCGCCGCCGCCCCCGACGACCCGGCCGCCCACGTGATCCACCGCGGCGAGGTCGTCGTCGACGACGCCACCTACACCGCCCGCATCGGCGGCCGCCCGCTCGACCTCACCTACAAGGAGTTCGAGCTCCTGAAGTACCTCGCCCAGCACCCCGGCCGGGTCTTCAGCCGCGAGCAGCTGCTCCAGGAGGTCTGGGGCTACGACTACTTCGGCGGCACCCGCACCGTCGACGTCCACGTCCGCCGCCTCCGCGCCAAGCTCGGCACCGAGCACGAGCACCACATCGGCACGGTCCGCAACGTCGGCTACCGCTTCGTCGTACCCACCCGCGACGCGGCGGCCTCCGAGTCCCCGGCCCCGTCCCGGTCCTCGTCCCCCTCCTGACCCCCCTCCCCCGCCCCTTCCGACCCCTCCCCGCCGGGTCCCGCCCCTTCCGAGCGATATCTGAGGACGTGGTGGTCGTGATCCCGCCCGATCGACGACCATCACGTCCTCAGATACCTCGCCGGGGGCGCCGCTAGGGTCGCTCCATGGACGCCGCCGCGGAGACCGACCGGGAGATCGTGGAGCAGATCGCCGCCGAGGCCGCAGCCGCCGACGGCGCGGACCCGCTCGACGAGGCGGCGCGCATCGCGCTCGCCGACGGTGCGGCCTCCGTCATCGCCGAGGACGACGGCTTCGCCCTCCTGCATGCCGGCGACCTCTCGCTCGTCGTCCGCCCGGCGGCCCGCGGTCGGGGCCTCGGGTCCGCGCTGCTCACGCGCGCCGAGTCGTCGTACGGCACCGGGCTGACGGGGTGGTCGCACGGCAACCACCCGGCCGCCGCGCGGCTCGCCGCGGGCCACGGGTGGGAGCGGGTGCGCGACCTGTGGGTGATGCGGCGCCCGACCTCGCTTCCCCTGCCCGCGCTCGAGGTGCCGGCCGGGACGACGATCCGGTCCTACCGCGACACCGACGCCGCCGACGTGGTCGCCGTCAACGCCGCCGCCTTCGCCGACCACCCCGAACAGGGTGCGATGGACCTCGACAACCTCGCCCGCCGGATGGCCGAGCCGTGGTTCGACCCGTCCGGTCTGCTGGTCGCGGAGGACGAGTCCGGGATGCTCGGGTTCCACTGGACCAAGCAGCACGACGCGCGGCTCGGTGAGGTGTACGTCGTCGGCGTCGCGCCGTCCGCCCAGGGCCGCGGCCTCGGCAAGCTGCTCACCCTCGCCGGGCTCCACCACCTCGCCGGCCTCGGCGTCGACGAGGTGCTGCTCTACGTCGAGTCCGACAACGCCCCCGCGGTCGCCGTCTACTCACGCCTCGGCTTCGGGCACGCGGACGCCGACACGCACGTGCAGTACCGCCGCCCCTGACCGATATCTGAGGACGTGGTGAACGGCGATCGGGTCGATCCGCGTACGTGCCGTCCTCAGATATCCCCGATCAGCGAAGGGGGCGCACGTGGAGCCCGACCTCGGGGTCGACGACGACCTCCTGCGCGGCAGGCATCTCGTCGACGGTGAGCGTCGCGTCGACGGGCACGTTGCGCTTGACCAGCGCGAGGGCGATCGGGCCGAGCTCGTGGTGGCGGGCGCTCGAGCCGACGAAGCCGACGTCACGACCCTCGTACGACACCGGGGACCCGGCGGGCGGCAGCCGGTTCTCCGACCCGTCGAGGTGCAGCAGCACCAGCCGGCGAGGCGGCCGGCCGAGCGTGTGCACGCGGGCGACGGTCTCCTGGCCGCGGTAGCAGCCCTTGTCGAGGTGCACGGCCGCGCCGATCCAGCCGACCTCGTTGGGGATGGTGCGGTGGTCGGTGTCGAGGCCCAGCCGCGGCTCGCCCCGCTCGATCCGCAACGCCTCGAAGGCCCAGAGCCCGCAGGCCGGCCCCGCCGCGTCGGCGTACGCCTCCAGCTTGTCGCGGGGCACCAGGTCGTAGCGGCCGATCCCCTCCCCCGGGCGCCACATCACGGCGACGTCGTCGACGAGCGCGATCTCGACGCGGGTCATGAACTTCATCCGCTCGAGCCACTCGACCAGCGCCGCCCCCGCGCCGGGCTCGGTGTGGGCGGTGAACGCCTCGCCGTCGTCGACGCCGGTGAAGGCGTGCTCGACGTGGCCCTGCGGGCTCAGCACGAGGGCCTGCGTCCAGGTGCCGGGCGCGAGGCCGTCGAAGTACTGCGTCGTCAGGTTGTGCAGCCACGACAGCCGCTCCGGACCGGAGATGCGTACGACGTCGCGGTGCGAGAGGTCGACGAACCCGTCGCCACGCGCCAGGCTGCGCTGCTCGGTGTTGAACGAGCCGTAGTGGGCGGCCACCGGGGCGTCGATGCCGTCGCCGGCGACGGCCCCGGGCAGGGCGAGGAGCGGGGACTGCATGGCCCGAGCCTACGCCGGGTCGGGTGAGCCAGCAGCCGCCGAGCACTCGGCGCAGGTGCCGAAGATCGCGAGGTGCCCCACGTCGACGGAGAACCCGTCCTCCCCGAGGGCGGCGACGAGCGAGTGCACGAGCTCGGGGTCGTAGGAGCGCACGGAGTGGCAGCCGCGGCACACGACGTGGACGTGCTCGTGCTCGCGCGTGGAGTGGTAGGTCGGCGCCCGGTCGCTGAGGTGCGTGTGGCGCACCAGCCCGAGCTCCTCGAGCACCTCGAGCGTGCGATAGACGGTGGAGGCGTTGACCGAGCTCACCTGGCTGCGCACGTGGGCGAGCACCTCGTCGGGGGTGGCGTGGCGCAGCTCCTCGACGGCGCGCAGGATCAGCTCGCGCTGCGGGGTGAGCCGCAGCCCCTGCTGCCGCAGCCGGGCGGCGAGGTCGTCGCTCATGACGAGGCTCATGCTCGCTTGAGGCGCGCCCAGAGGTGCGGCTGGAGCTCCTGGCCGACGGCCTTCATGTCGTAGGCGTAGAGCAGGTCGCCGTCGACGTTGCCGTACATCCGCGAGCCGGCGTCGACGTGCTTGGCGGTCTCCGTGTACGACACCCCGGCGGTGTGCATCTCGAGCTTGCCTCCCTCGGCCGCGCCGTACCAGACCTCGGAGAAGCCGATGTTGTGGGCGAGCAGGAGCTCGACCTTGCCGGGCTCGGGGCAGCGCAGGAAGCCCGTCTCCATCGCCGCGTCGCGGACGAACTCGCCCTGCTCGTCGACGATCCACGCGCGCGCCATGTAGTGGAAGAACGGCCGCCCGTCGTGGGTGAAGATCAGCTCCTGGCCGAACTGGAACTTCTCGATCGTGGGGTAGTCGCCGTGGCCGTTGCCGCGCCACGTGCCGAGCAGCCACGCGACGGGGCCGCAGTTGGGGTGCAGGTTGTCCGGCAGCTCGAAAGGCATGGACGCCACTCTAATGTGGACGCATGCCTCGCTCACTGGTCGTCAAGGTCACCTGCGGCGCCGACGACGCGGAGCGACTCAACCAGGGCTTCACCGTGGCCGCGGCCGCGGCCGTTGCGGGAGCCGAGGTCTCGCTGTGGCTGACCGGCGACGCGGCGTGGTTCGGTACGCCGGGTCGCGCCGAGGCGTTCGAGCTCGAGCTCGCCACCCCGCTCGACCAGCTGATGGCCGCGGTCCTCACCAGCGGCACGGTGACCGTCTGCTCGCAGTGCGCCGCCCGCCGCGACATCGGCGCCGCCGACCTCCGCGAGGGCGTCACCATCGCCGGCGCGGCCGTCTTCGCCGAGCAGGTCCTCGGCGACGGTGTCCAGGCGTTGGTCTACTGACGCGAGCGTCACTCCACGTTCACCAACCGGTGCCACACTGAGAGCATGTCCGACCCCGCCACCCTCACCAGCGCTGTCAGTCCGTCGGTGGAGGAGGGGCCGGTCGCCGACCCGCTGGGTCACCCCACCGACACCTTCGACGTCGAGCCGCCCTACCTCCCCGACGCCGAGGCGATCGCGGGCGTGGAGAAGTTCGACGACCGCTTCATCGACCGCGAGATCTCGTGGGTCCGCTTCAACCAGCGCGTCCTGGAGCTCGCCGAGGACCCCGGCCTCCCGTTGCTCGAGCGCGCGCGCTTCCTGGCGATCTTCGCCAGCAACCTCGACGAGTTCTTCATGGTCCGCGTCGCCGGCCTCAAGCGGCGCATCGCCGCCGGCGTCGCGGTGCGGGCCGCCAGCGGCATGATGCCGCGCGAGCAGCTCGAGAAGCTCTGGGTCGAGAGCCGCGGGCTGATGGAGCGCCACGCCCGCGCGCTCGTCGACCTCCTGCCCGAGCTCGGGTCGCAGGGCATCGAGATCCTCCGCTGGTCCGAGCTCGACCGCGAGGAGCAGAAGGTCTGCAAGAAGCTCTTCAAGGACCGGATCTTCCCCGTCCTCACCCCCCTCGCCGTCGACCCCGCCCACCCCTTCCCCTACATCTCGGGGCTGTCGCTCAACCTCGCGGTCGTCGTACGACACCCGACGACGGGCACCGAGCACTTCGCCCGCGTGAAGGTGCCGCCGACGTTCGGGCGCTTCGTCGGCGTCGGCAACCAGCGCTTCGTGCCGATCGAGGATGTCATCGGCGAGCACCTCAAGAAGCTGTTCCCCGGCATGGAGGTGATGGCGTCGCACACCTTCCGGGTCACCCGCAACGAGGACCTCGAGGTCGAGGAGGACGACGCGGAGAACCTCCTCAAGGCGCTGGAGAAGGAGCTGCAGCGGCGGCGCTTCGGCCCGCCGGTGCGACTCGAGGTCGAGGAGTCGATGGACCCCAAGGTGCTCGAGCTGCTCGTCTCCGAGCTCGGCGTCGCGCGCGACGAGGTGGTCTCGCTGCCCGGCCCGCTCGACCTGACCGGCCTGCACTCGATCGCCGACCTGCCGCGCGACGACCTCAAGTACGCCGCCTTCCTCCCCTCGACGCACCCCAGCCTGGCGGAGGTCGAGTCGTCCTCCCCCGTCGACGTGTTCGACTCGGTGGCGCGTCACGACGTGCTGCTGCACCACCCCTACGACTCGTTCGCCACGTCGGTGCAGCGCTTCCTCGAGCAGGCCGCGGCCGACCCGCACGTGCTCGCGATCAAGCAGACGCTCTACCGCACCTCCGGCGACAGCCCGATCATCGAGGCGCTCATCGACGCCGCCGAGGCCGGCAAGCAGGTGCTGGTGATCGTGGAGATCAAGGCGCGCTTCGACGAGCAGAACAACATCCGCTGGGCCCGCAAGCTCGAGCAGGCCGGCTGCCACGTCGTCTACGGCCTCGTCGGGCTCAAGACCCACTGCAAGCTGTCGATGGTGGTCCGCGACGAGCCCGAGGGCATCCGGCGCTACGTCCACCTCGGCACCGGCAACTACAACCCCAAGACCGCCCGCGTCTACGAGGACCTCGGCCTGCTGACGGCCAACCCGGAGATCGGCGAGGACGTCGCCCTCCTGTTCAACAACCTGTCCGGGATCAGCCGCAACCGCACCTACGACCACCTGCTCGTCGCGCCCCACAGCGTGCGCGAGGGTCTCGTCGCCCACATCCACCAGGAGATCGCCCACCACCAGGCCGGCCGGCCCGCGGGGATCAGGATCAAGGCCAACTCGGTGGTCGACGAGGCGGTGATCGACGCGCTCTACCTCGCCTCGCAGGAGGGGGTGCGCGTCGAGCTGCTCATCCGCGGCATCTGCGCCCTGCGACCCGGCGTACCCGGCCTGTCCGAGACCGTGCGCGTGCGGTCGATCCTGGGCCGCTTCCTCGAGCACAGCCGGATCTTCTGGTTCGACAACGGCGGCGAGCCGGCAGCGTGGATCGGCTCGGCCGACATGATGCACCGCAACCTCGACCGCCGCGTGGAGGTGCTCGTACGCCTGCGCGACCCGCACGTCGTGCAGGAGATCGGCGACCTGCTCGACCTGGCGTTCGATCCCGGGACGACGGCGTGGGAGCTCGGCTCCGACGGGGAGTGGCAGCTGCAGCGTGGCGAGCGCCACCTGCAGGACGAGCTCATCGTGCGCCAGCGCGTACGACGCCGCTGAGCGCCGCGTCACACAGGCGTTCGAACGGGGCCCCGAGGTTGCGTCGATGGGCCGATCAGGCCCTAGCATGAACCACGGTTCATCCGCCCCCCGTTCGGAGTTCACCGTGCGTTTGAAGTTCCGCCCTGTCGACAGCTCGTTCTACGACCTCTTCAGCGAAGCTGCCAACCACCTCGTCGTCGGCTCGCAGCTCCTCAGCGAGATGCTGTCGTCCGGCAACTCGAAGGCAGAGATCGCCCAGCGCATGCGCGAGGCCGAGCACGCCGCCGACGAGACCACCCACTCCATCATCCGACGGGTGAACAGCACGTTCGTCACGCCGTTCGACCGCGAGGACATCTACTCCCTCGCGTCGGCGCTCGACGACGTCATGGACATGATGGACGAGGCCGTCGACCTGGTCCTCCTCTACGAGGTCACGTCGCTGCCGCCGGAGACCACCCAGCAGGTCGAGGTGCTGCAGCGCTGCGCCGAGCTGACCGCCGCCGCGATGCCGCAGCTGGAGTCCATGGGCTCGCTCGACGAGTACTGGATCGAGATCAACCGCCTCGAGAACACCGGCGACAAGTCGTACCGGCGGATCCTGGCCAACCTGTTCAGCGGTGACTTCAAGGCCCTCGAGGTGATGAAGCTCAAGGACATCGTGGAGTCCCTCGAGGGGGCGATCGACGCCTTCGAGAAGGTCGCCAACATCGTGGAGCAGATCGCGGTCAAGGAGTCCTGACCCCGATGCACGCCACCTCCACCACCTTGCCCTCGCGCGCCCGGAGCACCGTCTGATGGAGCTCGGGATCATCATCGCGGTCGTCGTCGTGGCCCTGGTCTTCGACTACACCAACGGCTTCCACGACGCCGCCAACGCGATCGCGACGTCCGTCTCGACGGGCGCCCTCAAGCCGCGCGTGGCCCTGGCCATGGCGGCCGTCATGAACTTCGTCGGCGCGTTCCTGGGCCAGAAGGTCGCCCAGACCGTGTCGGAGGTCATCGACCCCGGCACCGGCAGCCACGGACTGGTGATCGTGATGTGCGGCCTGCTCGGCGCGATCACGTGGAACATGATCACCTGGTACTACGGCCTGCCGTCCTCCTCCTCGCACGCCCTCATCGGCGGCCTCGTCGGCGCCGCCGTCGCGGCCGGCGCGACCGCCAACTGGCTGGTCGTGCTGGAGAAGGTCGTCATCCCGATGTTCCTCTCCCCGCTCGTGGCCTTCAGCCTCGGCTTCGCGCTGATGATCGCCATCATGTGGGGCTTCCGCCGGGCCAACCCCGGTCGCGCCAACCGCGGCTTCAAGCTCGCGCAGACCGTCTCCGCCGCCGCCATGGCGCTCGGCCACGGCCTCCAGGACGCCCAGAAGACGATGGGCGTCATCTTCCTGGCGCTGCTCACCGGCGGCTACGTCGCCGCGGACGACCCCCTGCCGCTCTGGGTGATCGTAGCCGCAGCGACCGCCATCTCCCTCGGCACCTGGTCCGGCGGCTGGCGGATCATGCGCACCCTCGGGCGCCGCATCATCCACCTCGACCCGGCCCGCGGGTTCGCGGCCGAGTCGGTCGCGGCGTCGGTGCTCTACTCGACGGCGTACGTCTTCGAGGCCCCGATCTCGACCACCCACACCATCACCTCCGCGGTCATGGGCGTCGGCGCCACCAAGCGCCTCTCCGCCGTCCGCTGGGGCGTGGCCAAGTCGATCCTCACCGCCTGGGTGCTGACCTTCCCGGCCGCCGCCTCCGTCGCCGCGATCTGCTACTGGATCGCGCACATCTTCCTCCCCTGACGGGCCCCGCCCGCCCCCTCCCCCGCAGTCCGCGCCGCGGTCCCCACCGCAGATATCTGAGGACGTCGTGGTCGTTCCGGACCCCGATCTCCGTTCACCACGTCCTCAGATATCTCGCGTAAACCGTCAGGCCACCCGCTGCCGATGGGCGAGCAGCCGGCTTCGGTCGTACGACGACAGGGCGCGGCGAGCGGCCACGGTGGTCGTGTCGAGCCACCACGACGGCGTCTCCAGCGTCCATCTGCGGGCCGAGGCCGGCCTCCGCTCCGCACGGGCGTACGCCTCCCGCAGGCGCCGCTCGAACGCTGACCGATCTGCCAGGTCGCCCGCCATCATCGTCGCGCCCTCGAGACCGAGCGCTCGATAAGCGGCCTCCTTCTCGACGTCCACCTGGCGCACCTTCCCGACGAGGTGCAGCGCACCGTCGTACATCCCGTAGACGCCGGCCTCCGGGTCCACGCCGTCAGGTGTCCCGACGAAGCGACCGTCGAGGTCGAAGACCGGCCTGTTCATGAGCACGTGCGCACCGGGCACCTCCTCCTGCCACGTCAGCCGCAGGACCGGCTCCTTCGGTGACCACGAGTTCTCGTCGAGCAGATGCAGGACGCGGCGCACGCGCTCGACCCCGCGTCGGGCGACGAGGTCGGAGTCCACATAGGCAGCAAGCTCCTCGATGGACACGAGGTCGTTGAAGGCCGCCAGGTCGAACGCCACCACCGCGGCCTCGTCGTCGGGCGCACCTCGCATCTCGTAAGCGACGCTCCACAGCGGTTCGATCACGCGAACGCCGCCGGCACGCAGGACGTACCTCGGCGCGATGACCTCCTGCGACACCGCCAGTCCGGCACGTGGTCGCATCCGGTTGCCGCTGCTGACCGCTACCGGGACGGGCAGCAGCTCGCCGCCGCGTCCGATCCCGACGAACCAGACACCGCCGAGCCACGACAGCCCGGCCCACCCGGTCACGCCGCCGTAACCGGGGATCTGCGCCGCCGCCTCGACGACGCGTTGGGCGGGATCGACGACGTCCGTCCCTACCGGGACCCACAGGTTGTCGCCACAGCGTCGCCACCGACCGGACCTCGTTCCCCACGACGTCGGTCCGTCCACACCGAGCGGGTCCCGCCGCGACGGCCACCGCACACCGGGGCGGAGACCCTCGCGGGGTCCGATCCCACGCGCGGGCCAGGCGCCTGCCGTCCAGCTGTCCGAGTCCATGCCGCATGGTGCGCCGAACACGCCAGGTCGCGCTCGCGTCCTCCACAGGCAACGGAGGGCGGGGTCCCGAAAGCCGATATCTGAGGACGTGATGAACGTCCGACGCCCCGATTCCCGTTCACGACGTCCTCAGATATCGGGTGGCCGGGGACGCCCTGGGGGTCCGAACCCCCGATCGGACACCCAGGACGCACCCGGCCACCCCGCCCCCAACCAGTCCCCCGCCACCCCCGGCCAACCCGGCCAACTCAGAGGCAAGCGGGCCGGGTGGGGTGGGGTGGGCCTCAGCCGAAGCGGCCGGAGATGTATGCCTCGGTGGCCTCGTTGTCGGGGTTGGCGAACATCTTGGGGGTCGCGTTGAACTCGACGAGGTGGCCGGGCTGGCCGGCGGCCTTGAGGTTGAAGAAGCCGGTCTCGTCGGAGACGCGGGCGGCCTGCTGCATGTTGTGGGTGACGATGACGATCGTGTAGTCGGACTTCAGCTCGTGGACGAGGTCCTCGATCGCGGACGTCGAGATGGGGTCGAGCGCCGAGCACGGCTCGTCCATCAGCAGCACCTGCGGCTCGACCGCGATCGCGCGGGCGATGCAGAGGCGCTGCTGCTGGCCGCCGGAGAGGCCCATGCCGGGCTTGCCGAGGCGGTCCTTGACCTCGTTCCAGAGGTTGGCGCCCTTGAGCGAGCGCTCGACGATGTCGTCGGCCTCCGACTTCTTCATCTTCTTGGAGTTGAGGCGGTTGCCGGCCAGGACGTTCTCGTAGATCGACATCGTCGGGAACGGGTTCGGCCGCTGGAAGACCATGCCGATCTGGCGGCGTACGGCGACCGGGTCGACGGCGCTGTCGTACAGCGACTGGCCGTCGACTGTCACCTTGCCGTCGACGTGGGCGCCGGGGATGACCTCGTGCATGCGGTTGAGCGAGCGCAGCACCGTGGACTTGCCGCAGCCGGAGGGGCCGATGAAGGCGGTCACGGAGCGCGCCTTGATGTGCATGTTGACGCCCTCGACGGCGAGGAAGTCGCCGTAGTAGATGTCGAGGTCGGAGACGTCGATGCTCTTGGCCATGGTGGGGGTGACTCCTTGGTTCCTACGTGTGCGATCGGCTCAGCGGCCGGTCTTGGGGGCGAACGCCTTGCCGACGAGCCTCGCGACGAGGTTGAGCGACATGACGATGATGATGAGGAAGAGGGCGGCGCCCCAGACGCGGTCGGTCCAGATCTCGCCGTACTTGAAGTGCGTCGTCTGCCCGAGCGACTGGAAGATGTAGACGGGCAGGGTCTGCACGGGGCCGTCGAACGGGTTCCAGTTCGCCACCCGCGCCGTGCCCAGGATGAGCAGCAGCGGAGCGGTCTCGCCCGCGACGCGCGCGATGGCCAGCGTGATGCCGGTGACGATGCCGGCGACGGCGGTCGGCAGGACGACCTTGACGATCGTGCGCCACCGCGGCACGCCCAGGGCGTACGACGCCTCGCGCAGGTCGTCGGGCACGAGCTTGAGCATCTCCTCCACCGACCGGATGACGGTCGGCAGCATGAGGAGCGCCAGCGCGATGGAGCCGCCGATGCCCAGGCGCGGGAGCGGGTCGCCGGTGACGACGATGAACAGCGCGATCGCGAAGAGGCCGGCGACGATCGACGGGATGCCGGTCATCACGTCGACGAGGAAGGTGATGATCTTGGCGAGGCGGTTGTTCTTGCCGTACTCGACGAGGTAGATCGCGGTGAACAGGCCGATCGGGATGGCGATGATCGCGGCGATCGCCGTGACCATGACCGTGCCCATGATGGCGTGGTAGATGCCGCCGCCGACACCGAGCAGGGCGCGCCCGCTCATGTCGTCGTTGAGGAAGGCCGGCGTGAGCACCGGCAGGCCGCGGGCCACCACGGTCCAGATGAGGCTGACCAGGGGGAGCATCGCCAGCACGAAGGCGGTCCACATCAGGGTCCGCATCAGCGCGTCGGTGGCCTTGCGCGAGCCCTCGACGCTGCGCGACCACGCCGTGTAGCCGACGACGTAGGCGATCCACGCGACGACGACGCCGACCACGGGGCTGACGCCGAGAAGCCAGGCGAGGACGCCGAGCGCGGCGGAGCACACGCCCACCAGGACGGGGGCGACCCGCGGCAGCGCGCCGCCCATCAGCGGCTCGAGCTGGTCGGCCGTGGGGGTCTTGAGGTCGGTGCTCATGCCTTCACCTGCCCGCGGGTCGCGACGTAGCGGCCCAGGAAGTTGACGACGAACGTCAGGACGAAGAGCGCGAGGCCGGCGAAGATCAGCACGTTGATCTTGAGGCCCGCGGCATTGGCGTAGTTGTTGGCGATGCTCGCCGCGATCGTGTTCGAGTTGGACGAGGAGATCACGTCGAAGCTGATGATCGCGCCCGTGGCCGAGAGCACCATCGCGACGGCCATCGTCTCGCCGAGCGCGCGGCCGAGGCCGAGGAGCAGGGCCGCGACGATGCCCGAGCGTGCGTACGGCAGCACGGCCAGGCGGATCATCTCCCAGCGGGTCGCCCCCAGCGCGAGCGCGGCCTCCTGCTGCATCGTCGGGGTCTGGGCGAAGATCTCACGCAGGATGGCGGTGACGATCGGCAGCGCCATCAGCGCGAGCACCACCGACGCCGTCAGCAGCGTCCGGCCGGAGTTGGACACCGGCCCGGCGAACAGCGGGATCCAGCCGAACCACGCGTTGAGCCAGTCGAAGACCGGCACCATCCGGGGCGCCAGCACCGCGATGCCCCACAGGCCGAAGACGACCGACGGCACGGCGGCCAGCAGGTCGACGAGGTAGCCGACGGGCTTGGCCAGCCGGCGAGGCGCGTAGTGCGAGATCACCAGCGCCAGGCCGATGGCCAGCGGCGTCACGATGACCATCGCGAGGGCGGACGACAGGATCGTGCCGAACAGCAGCGGGCCGACGTACGACCACACGCTGGGCTTGCCGTAGGCCTGCTCACCCGTCGCCTCGAGTGCGGGCAGTCCCTGGATCACCAGGAAGATCGCGACGCCGGCCAGGAGGCCGACGACGAGCAGGGCCGCACCGAGAGCGGTGCGACTGAAGACCGCGTCCCCCACGCGGGTGGTCCTGGCCCGAGCGTGCTGCTCCTGCTTCTGCTCGGGCTCGCGGATCGCGGTTGTCATCCTGTTCCTCCTGGGTGACGACGTGTCGGAAGGGGCCGGGCCTCGTGGGCCCGACCCCCGCCGTGGTGCTGGTGGATGCTCAGCCGGCCGAGATGGTCTCGACGATGGACTGGGCCTCGCTGATCACCGTGTCGGTGAGCGGGGCCGAGCCGGCCTCGCTCTGGCCGATCTCCTGGCCCTCGTCGCTGAGGATGTAGGAGAGGTAGCCCTTGACGTTGGCCGCGGTGGCCTCGTCGTCGTAGGACTCGCAGGCGACCATGTAGGACGTCAGGACGATCGGGTAGACCCCGGCCTCCTCGGTCGTGTAGTCGAGGTCGTAGGCCATGTTGACCGACGAGCCCTCGTCGACGCGGGGCGAGACCTCGAAGATCTTGGCGGCCGCCTCGGCGCTCGGGGCGACGAACTCCTCGCCGACCTTGATGCTGGCCTGGCCCAGGCCGCCGGCCTGGCTGGCGTCGGCGTAGCCGATGGTGTTGGGGGCGTCGGTGACGACCTGGACGACACCGGAGGTGCCCTTGCCGCCCTCACCGCCGGCCTCGTTGGGCCACTGCTCGATCTCGCCGAAGGTCCAGGCGTCACCGGCGACGGTGGAGAGGTAGTTGGTGAAGTTGCCGGTGGTGCCCGACTCGTCGGAGCGGTGGACGGGGGTGATGTCCTCGCTCGGCAGGTCGGCGTCGGGGTTGTCGGCGACGATCGCCTCGTCGTCCCAGCTCGTGATGTCGCCCGCGAAGATGCCCGCGAGGGTCTCCGGGGAGAGGTTGAGCTCGTCGACGCCCTCGAGGTTGAAGATGACCGCGATGGGCGAGACGTAGTTGGGGATGGTGATCGGCTCGGAGCCGCAGGTCTCGGTCGCGGCGCTCAGCTCGCCCTCCTCGTCGTCGAGGTAGGAGTCGGTGCCCGCGGTCGGGAAACCACCGGAGATGAAGTTCTCGCGGCCGCCGCCGGAGCCCACCGGGTCGTACGACACGGTCACGCCCGGTGCGACCTCGCCGAAGCCGACCATCCAGGCGTTCTGCGCGGACTCCTGCGAGGAGGCACCGCCGATGGCGAGCTCGCCGGACAGGTCCGCGTAGTCGCCGCTGGCTGCGGAGTCGCCGGTGTCGGCGGACGCCTCGTCCGCCGAGTTGCCACCGCCACACGCGGTGAGGGAGATGGAGAGGGCAAGCACGGCGACGCTCGGGGCGAGCAGCTTGCGGAAGGAAGTGCGATTCACTTCGGGTGCTCCTGAAGAGTCTTGAAGGAAGTCTGATGAGTGCTGACGTCGACCGAACGTAGGCACGTCAGGAGAACGAGCACGGCGCCGTCGGTGAACGCGCGGTGAACTCGGTCGGACCGGTTGGCATCACCCGTCCGGGCGTATGACGACGATCACATGAACTCCGGCGGGCGCCCTTGACGGGCGGCGCCGTGCAGGAATAGAAGCCTCAGGGCTCGAGGTGCTCGGTCGCCACGACGCGGCCCTTGCGGTGGTGCACCACGAGCATCGCGCCGGGCTCGAGGAAGACGTCGGGCACCTGCAGGGCGTCGAGCACGGTCGGCAGGACCGGGCGGTGGGTGCACAGCACCGCGCCGCCCCGGTCGAGGTTGCTGTCGAGGAGGCCGTCGACCAGGTCGACGACGCCCTCGAGCGTGGCGTCCTCCTCGCTCAGCTCGTCGTACTGCTTCACCGGCCAGCCGGTCACGTCGGCGTACGGCACCACCGTCTGCACGCAGCGGGTGCTG
This sequence comes from Nocardioides sp. zg-1230, assembly GCF_013155335.1. Taxonomy (GTDB): domain Bacteria; phylum Actinomycetota; class Actinomycetes; order Propionibacteriales; family Nocardioidaceae; genus Nocardioides. The sequence continues at coordinate 424,308 of NZ_JABJQZ010000001.1, forward strand.
GAGGAGGTGTGGGCGACCGTCACGTCGAAGGCCGCCAGGATCGGCACCAGCCGCTGCGCCTGCGTCTCGCCGGGCCGGACGAGCGGCCGCAGCCGGTCGTCCTTGCGCCACCCGCTGCGCGAGCGGGCCTTGGCGTGGCGGAGCACGACGAGCGCCCGGGTGCGGCGCCGCAGCGGGCGCGCCTCGGCCAGGGTGTCGCGGTCGTAGGAGTAGGTCAGTCGCTCCTGGGCGTCCTTCCACGGCACCCACTCGACCGCGTCGATCTCGGCGTTGGGGCGGTAGCGCGAGACGTCGTCGCTGCCGACGACCCGGGCGGTCCAGTAGTCGACCGACTTCCAGCGGCCGTTGGACATGCGGTAGCGCTGCTGCGCCAGCGCCGGCCCGAGGCGTACGTCGAGCCCGGTCTCCTCGGCCACCTCCCGCACCGCCGCGGTCACCACGTGCTCGCCGCGGTCGAGCTTGCCCTTGGGGAAGGACCAGTCGTCGTACTTGGGGCGGTGCACCAGGAGCACCTCACCGCCCTTGCGGGTCACCACGGCACCGGCAGCGCGCACGTCGCGGGGCTCCATGGAAGTAGTCTCACACCCACCCGACCCTCGCGAGGAGCCCCGTGCCACATCGTGTCGTCCCGCGCGTGGCGCTGGCCGTCGCGGCGACCCTCGCCGTCGTGGCCGCCGGGCTCGTCGCCTGGCGTTCGCTGACGCCCGCGACGCCGCTCGCGCGGGCGATGGAGCTCGCGCCGGCCGACGCGACGCGCTTCTCGTGGACGGACTGGGAGGGCGTACGCCGCGAGCTGGGGGTCGACGTCGACGCGGGCTCCTCGGCCGGGGAGGTCGACGCCTTCCTGTCCGAGGCCTTCGCCGCCGACCTGTCCTCGATGTCGGCGCTCGGGACGTCGGCGGGGGTGATGCAGGAGGAGCTGGGCTTCTCCCCCGCGACCGTGTCGTGGGAGCTCCTCGCGCAGTCCGGCTCGGGTGCGGTCGAGGTGCTGGGCGTCGACGACGCCGTCGACCTGGACGCGGTGGCCGACCGCCTGGCCGAGCTGGGCTGGACCGAGCCCGAGGAGGCCGACGGCGTGTGGGTCGGCGGTCCCGACGTGCTGGCGGGGACGGGTTCGATGCTGACCCCCGAGCTGCAGCACGTCGCGCTGCTCGCCGACGAGGGCCTCGTGCTGACCTCCGACCAGGCGCCCTACCTCGAAGAGGTGCTGGAGGCCGACGACGGCCCCGAGGACCTCGCCGAGCTGGCCGGGTCGCTCGAGGAGCCCCTGAGCGCGGCGGTGTACGACGGCGCCTACGCCTGCGAGCACCTCGCGATGTCGCAGGCCGACGACGACGCACAGGCCGAGGCCGACCAGCTCGTCGAGGCGGCGGGCCAGGTGCACCCGCTGACCGGCTTCGCGATGGGTGTGCTGCCGGGAGGCGACGTACGCGCCGTGATGCAGGTCGAGGACGCCGACGACGCGCCCGGCGACGCGGAGGCGCGCGCCCGGCTCGCGGCCGGATCCGCGCCCGGGCAGGGCGGGGAGTTCACCGACCGGTTCTCGGTGGAGCGGGCCGGCTCGGAGGGCCGCGAGGTGGTGCTCGACCTGCGACCGGCCGAGGGCACCTACGTGCTCTCGGACCTCACGAGCGGCCCGGTGCTGTTCGCCACCTGCTGAGCGGCGGGAGTCAGTCCTGCGGCTTGCGGGGCGTGACGCCGAGGAGGCGGTCGATCTCCTCCTGGGAGAGGTGCTCCTCGGACTCGCTCGCGGCGATGATCAGCGTGGTCGTCAGCTCGACCTCGCCGAGGAGGTCGCCGTCCTCGAGGGTCACGTCGAACTGGTCGTGCATCGTCACCCTCCTGACGTCCTCGGTATCCCTACAGGCCATTCGACTGTAGGCGTTCGTTCCAAGTCTGACCGACGCCTGGCGCCGCGACATGACCCGAACGAGTCAAGTGTGCCCCGAAATCGAGTCTGGCCCCACCCCGTTGAGGGGGAGGAGCCAGACTTCTTGATCAGATCTGGAACTCAGTCCAGCGTCAGCCGATCAGAGCGGACGGACGTTCTCCGCCTGCGGGCCCTTGGGGCCCTGCGTGACGTCGAACTCGACCTTCTGGTTCTCGTCCAGCGACTTGTAGCCGTTGGTCTGGATGGCCGAGTAGTGCACGAAGACGTCGTCGCCGCCGTCCTCCTGCGCGATGAAGCCGAAACCCTTCTCGGCGTTGAACCACTTAACGGTGCCCTGAGCCATGGTGCTCGTTACTCCTCTGTAGGGGCGAGAGCCGCCACTTCGACGACCCGCACCAGATGCGGTGACACGCCGCTTGAGACTCACGAGCTGGCAGGGCCCGAAGAACAAACGCCGTTGGATCACAAACTCCGCGGGCGTCGACCTGCTGGAACTTGCACCTGTTGCACGACAAACACTACCAAGAAATCGCCCCACGTCACCGGTCACCGTCCACCTGTAGATGAACAGGCGACCAACGGGCCTGCCGGGATCAGGCGTACCGGCCCGCCGAGTCGTCGCTCTGCTCGGCGCCACCACCCAGGACGACCGCCGCAGCCACCTTGCGCCAGGCGACCACGACGGTGGCCCCGGCGCCGGAGTCGGGGTCGACCACCGGCAGCCAGCCGGTCGAGTCGGTGCCCACGTGGCCGACCTCCTCGCGAACCGCTGTCTCGTTCTCGGCGGCGATCCTCCACCGTTGGGTCCAGCCGTCGCCGTACAGCATGAGGTAGGCCATGGTCATGCTCCCCCCGGGCTGGACCAGCCCGTCGGTGACGGCCGCTGCCAGGAACCACCGTCGTCGCTCCAGCGCGCCATCGATTCGTGGACGACCGGGGCGTCGGCCGGTCGTGCCTGGACGAGGACGAGTGTCCGGAGTCTCGCGAGCTGTCGGTCGTCTGCGTGGATGGCGCGCTCTGCCAGGAGGCGCGCCGGGCGGTTCGCCCCGGCGACGAGCTCGGCGCGGGACCGGATGAGGGAGGCGTGGGTGTAGGCGATCAACCGATCCACGAACAGCCGGTCCAGTGCTTCGCCGCGCGCTTCGGCGACGACCTCGGGTCCGGCGACCGGAGGACTCGCCGCCTCGAGGCCCCCCCAGCCGTGCAGGACGGCTGAGACCTCCGCGCAGCGGTCGACCTGGAGCGACAACGCCTCGCGCGCCAGGGCTCGGACCTCCGGTCGCGTGCTGCGGGTCGCACCGGCACAGACCGCCATGATCGGCGCCAGTGCCGCGACCGCGCCTTCGAGGTAGAGCAGGTCGCTGGCGTTGCCCGCCTGCCTCGCCCGCCCGTCCGCTCCCGGACGTGGCGCCCGAGCCCAGGTGATCACGACGACCTCCCCACGGCGCGTCGGGGCAGAGCCGCACGTGCGTCGGCCACCCGCACCCCCGCGGACTCCACGCCCGCACGGCTGGGCGGCTCCGCGGACGGGAGCGCCACCAGCTCCTCGAGCGCGTGGACCACCTCCGACGGGGTCGGCCCCCGCACACCCTCGAGGACCTGCAGCAGGCTCGTGACCGAGTCGGCGACGCCGAAGTTCTGGCCGGCAGCCAAGCGTTCGTGCTGCACCATCGGTCCGAGGCGACGAGCGGTGAGGATGCCCTGGGCCAGCGCTTCGGCGTCGTCCGGCTCCACGAGCACCAGAGCACCGCAGTCGGTCTCCGGAAGTCCACCGTCGCGCGAGGCGACCACACGGCATCCGGCGTGCTGGGCCTCGATCGACAAGATCCCGAAGGTCTCGTGCCAGTACTGCGCGTTCGACGGCATCACGACCACGTCGTGCTCGACGAGCAACGACGCCATCTCGGCCGGGGTGCGCCGAGCAGGGACGAGCACGAGGCCGGGGTGCGATCGCAGCAACCGCTCGATGATGGCGCCCTGGGGCTTGTCTGCACCCGCGGTCGTCACCGTGACGGAGACGGCGCCCGGATCGAACAGGTCGGTGTGCAGGGCCGAGAGCAGGGTGTAGATGCCCTTCTCGGGCGCGAGCCGTCCAGCGTACAGCACCCGCGTCACCCCGGCGTCAGTGTCAGCCCGGGGCCTCGAGGCGAACTCCCGCTCGGCGAACGGGTAGACGACCTGGATCGTGTCGAGGCCGACGTCGAGGAAGTCAGCCCAGAGCGCGGCTGCGAAGCGACTGGTCGCGATGAGCGTGCGGTCGCGCGTCCCGGCCACGACCGACGCGTGCGCGTGCTGTCGCAGCGGCGGTGGCACGTGCAGGATCTGGTAGGCAGGTCGCCGGGTGGGCGTCGGCGGGGCTTCGCTGACGAACACCAGGGTGTCGTCCAGACGCCCCAGGTCGCCGAGCGCGGCGACCGAGTGGAAGGGAACGTCGTCGAACTCCTCACGGCCGTCAGCGATCCCCAGGCCGATGGTGACCACGCGAGCGTCGACCCCCCGCCGGTTGAGCTCGCGCACGTGACCGGCCGTGAAGTTCTCCGACCCACCCGTGCCGGCCGGCAGGCGCTCTCCCGGTGACCAGACGAACGAGATCATCGAGCACCTGACCTCGGTGCGTGGTCCTCACGAGCTGTGGGCTGGGCCGTGCTGAGCTGCGAGGTCATCTCGCCACCACCTGAAGTTGCTGCCCACGTCAGCGGCCGCACGCCTCGGGACCGAGGCACGGACCTGCCGCCGGCAGTCCACTGCCCACCTTAGCGCGATCGCGGCTGCGATCGCGGGTGCGCGCGTTCGTCAGGCTCAGGCGTGCAGCCCACGCAGCACCCGGTGGAAGGCGGCCTTGCCCTCCAGGCCGATGCCCGGGCGGTCGTCGAGCCGCACCCGGCCGCCCGCCACCACGGCGTCGTCGGCGAAGCCGCCGGTGGGCTGGAACTCGCCGGGGTAGGACTCGTTGCCGCCGAGGCGCAGGGCCGCGGCGATGTGGAGGGAGAACTGGTGCCCGCCGTGCGGGATGCAGCGGCGCGAGGACCAGCCGTGCTGGGCGAGCATGTCCTGGATACGGCGGTACTCCACGAGGCCGTAGCTCAGCGCCGGGTCGACCTGGATCCAGTCGCGGTCGGGGCGCAGGCCGCCGTAGCGGACGAGGTTGCGGGCGTCCTGGAGGGAGAACAGGTTCTCCCCGGTGGCGATCGGGCCGCGGTAGTGCTCGGCGAGGGTGGCGTTGAGCCCGTAGTCCAGCGGGTCGCCGACCTCCTCGTACCAGAACAGCCCGTAGGGGTCGATCGCGCGGCCGTAGGCGAGCGCGGTGTCGAGGTCGAAGCGGCCGTTGACGTCGACCGCCAGCCGCGACCCGTCGCCGCCGAGCACGTCGATGACGGCCTCGATGCGCCGCAGGTCCTCGGCGAGGTCGGCGCCGCCGATCTTCATCTTGACCACCTCGTAGCCTGCGTCGAGGAAGCCGCGCATCTCGTCCTGGAGGTCGCCGAGCGTCTTGCCCGGTGCGTAGTAGCCGCCCGCCGCGTAGACGAAGACGGACTCGTCGGACCCGCCGTCGCCGTAGTGGTCGGCGATCCAGCGGTGCAGCGGCACGCCGGCGACCTTGGCGGCGAGGTCGTGCAGCGCCATGTCGACGACGCCCACCGCGACCGACCGCTCGCCGTGGCCGCCGGGCTTCTCGTTGCGCATCATCACGTCCCAGGCGGCCGTCGGCGACAGGCCGCCGCGCTCGTCGAGCAGGCTGTCGGGGTCGGCCTCGAGGAGGCGCGGCAGGATGCGCCGGCGCAGGATCTCGCCGGCGGAGTAGCGCCCGTTGGAGTTGAACCCGTAGCCGACGACCGGCTCACCGTCGACCACGACGTCGCTCACCAGCGCCAGCACGGAGCAGTCCATGGTCGAGAAGTCGATGAAGGCGTTGCTCATCGACGAGCTGATCGGGATGGTGCCCTCGTGGGCGGAGACGATCCTCATGACGCAGATCTTATAAGATCGCCTGGTGGCCGACTCCCCCACCGCCAGCAAGGCCGACATCGCCTACGCGCGCATCCGCCAGCAGATCCTCGACGGCAGCCTCGAGGCCGGCTCGCCCCTGGCGCAGTACGACCTCGCCGCCGAGCTGGGCATCAGCATCACACCGCTGCGCGAGGCCGTACGACGACTCAGCGGGGAGGGCTGGATCCGGCTCGACACCCACCGCAACGCCCGCGTCGCCGAGCTCGACCTCCACCAGGCCCGCCAGCTGCTCGAGGCGCGGCGCGCCCTGGAGCCCGCGGCCGTCGCGCTCGCGGCCGAGCGCCGTACGGAGGAGGACGTCGTACGCATGCAAGCAGCGCTGGGGCGGCTCAGGCCGGTCACCCGGAAGTGGGGCGAGGCGGCGCTCACGGCGCACCGCGAGGTGCACCGGGCCCTCTACTCGGCCTCGCACAACGACGTCGTGGTGCGGATCCTCGACGACCTCTGGGACAAGTCGGACCGCTACCGCCGCGTCGGCCTGCAGCTGCCCCCGGGCGGCGAGGACCGCACCCGTGACTTCGAGGAGCACCACGAGCTGGTCCGGCTCGTCGTCGGGCGCGACGCGGCCGCCGCCGCCGAATTGATGTCAGCTCACATCGACCACAGCCTCGCCGCCGCCGTGGTCGCGACCGCGCCCGACGACGTGCCCGCCGGCTGAGCGGCAGCGTCCGGCGTACAACCGGCCGTGGCGCGCCTGGACGATGTCACGGACCAGGCTCAGGCCGAGCCCGGTCTGCGAGCGCCCGTCCGTCGGTCCGGCCGGGGTGCGCCCCGCGTTGACGGCCGCCGCGAGGTCCGGGGCCAGGCCGGGGCCCGAGTCGGCGACACCCATCCAGAAGTGCTCGCCGTCCCGGGTGGCGATCAGCCGCACCGTGTCCTCGGAGCCGGTGTAGCGGAGCGCGTTCTCGATCAGGGTGTCCAGGCACGCCCGGAGGTGCTCGGCGGACCCCTGGACCGTGCCGGCATCCGCCTCGACGACCCACCTCCGGTCGGCGACCGGGGAGAACCTCCGGGCCGTCGCGTGAAGCAGCCGATCGACGTCGGCGGGGCCGGCGACCATCAACGCCCCGGTCGGCGGAGTCGGCTGAGCCGTCACCAGGTCGATCGAGGGCCGAAGGGCGGGGTCACATTGACCCACACGTCGTCGTCGTAGTGGACGTCGCGGAGGCGTCCGTGCTCGGTGGGGTCGGGCGCGAGGCGCATGCGGGACATGGCGCGCGCACACCACAGCAGGAACGCAGCCAGTGACGGCGCGATCGCGGCGGTACCGACGTCCTGGCCCGGCAGGTCGGCCACCGGGTCGTTCCACTCGACCCGCCAGACCTCCGGGCCCACCGAGGCGCAATCGACGTGCACGCCCCGGCCGAAACGTGACTCCGTGAACACCGGCAGCCAGCCCGGGCGCCACGAGTCGGGTCCCAGTGCGCGGGTCCTCGCCTCCCGGTTGGCGAGCGCGACCTCCGCAGCCGACACGACCGGCTGGAAGCGCAGGCGCGGCAGGAACCGGAGCCCCTCGTCGCCGCCCCCGGCGTTGGCCTCGAGTCCGTCGGCGATCCGGTAGAGCTCGCGGACCTGGGGTGGTAGCGGCATCCCGACCAGGGCCTCGGCCAGGTCGAGGTCGGCGTCGGAGGCGGGCGGCCTCAGCTGCTCCACCGCGCCGCTGTCGAGCGACCGATGCAGCTCCACGATCTCGGCGAAGGCGTCGGCCACCGATTGGCCGCGCCAGTCCGAGAGGTCGACGCCACCGTCCTGTGGCACCGTCGCTACCCGCGGCCCGTCCGGACCGTTCCACCCGGCCGGCTCGCGCCACAGGCCGCGCTCCGGGTCGAACGTGAACTCCTCGACGAAGCGCACACAGCCATCCCAGTAGTCATCCAACGACGGCGCTATCGGTTCGACCAAGGTCGCTTCCCAGAAGACGTTCCACACCGATCCGGTGACCTCGTCGACGGCGATGACGTGACCAGGGTGGGCCACCAACAGGGGCCACCAGGAGTCCTCCCAGGGGGCTCCGGTCTCCGCGGCCGTCTCGCTCAGCTCGTCGCGCAGCCGGCGTGCCTCGTCGGCGGCGGGCAGCTCGAGGCCCGGGACCAGGCACGGGCGGGTGCCGCCGTACCTGCGGCTCCACTCGGCCACGTCCAGCCCGTCCAGGACGGTGTAGACCCCGGCGACCACCTCGGGAACGCGTGCCGAGGGCCTCCCGGCTACGAGAAGTGCTTCGTCGAGGCCCTTCGAGGCCACGACCGCGAGGAGCTCGCGCAGGTCAGCCACGACGGATCCCACGTGTAGACATCACGAGCGCCGAAGAAGCCGCCCGGAGCAGCAGCACGCCACCGAGGAGCACCTTGAGGTTTCCGCGTGTTCCCGGCTCGATCCGCGAGGTTCCGGGACGCTCCCACGAAAGACCTGTCAGCAACACCCACAGCGTTGTGACCGCGAGGCTCAACGTCACAGCCGCCAGCAGGGAGGGATAGGCGTCCGAGACCGTGAGGGCGGCGGCGCACGACCATCCCAGCAGCAACGCAGCACGCGGGTCGAAGGGCGAGGGGTTCGGCTCAGCTTCCGTTGCACTCACCTCCCGGCCGATGAACCCTGCATGTCCCATGAACGCGATCAGCGACCCGAGCGCGTCGGTCCATGCTGCGGCCTGGCCCCCGTTGACCACTGAGAGATTGTCCGCGCAGTCACCCACGGTTTCGCTCGCGGGCACAACGGGCGCGCCTCAAGAGAGACCGAACGGACCCGTCCAGACCAGCCCGAACAGACCAGACGCCATGGCACGCCCGGGCGTGGACGACCACGCACACACCGTGCTACGTCAAAGATGGTCCGCCGCGGGGACCTGACCTCGCGGGCGGCGGGGTGCCGATGCGCGCGGCCGGCACACGGTGCTCCCTGTTCCTGCCCCGCCATGTCCTGCGGCCCGGCCCCTTCTGAAAGGATTCGCAGCAGGAGCATGGGTTGACCCGAGGACTGTCGGATCGACGTCCATGTCCCGGGCCTCTAGCTCAATTGGTAGAGCAGCGGACTTTTAATCCGTTGGTTCAGGGTTCGAGCCCCTGGAGGCCTACCAGCTCAAGATCCGTTCACCAGTCGTAGCGCTCGATGCGCAGGGTCGCGGTGCCCGTCGCCCGCGGGCCGGCGTACACGAAGAAGGTCGCCTCGCCGAAGAGCCAGTCCGACGACAGCCAGAAGTCGTCGACGGTGCCGGGCGGGCCGCCGTTCGAGCCCGACGAATCACCCCGCGACCACCCGACGTGGAAGAGCGTGTCGGCCGCGAAGGTCGAGTCCGCGAACGACACGTCCACGCGATCGCTCTCGATGGAGTAGCCGGCGTCGTACGGGACGACGGTGACCTGTCCCGGCCTGGCGACCGAGACGTCGACGTCGGTGGTCCAGAGCGTGTCGCCCTCGCCGAGGGGCGTCTCCACCGTCTCCGTCTCGGGCGCCACCAGCGCTGTCACGAGCCGGATCGAGCCGGTGTCGTCGCACGGGTTGACGGACATCACCAGGTCACCGGTGCGGTAGGTCCACAGCACGGGCGGGTGCTGGCCGCTGTTCGCGGACGGCGAGACCATCGTCCAGAGCGTGGTGTCGTCCGGGAAGTCCAGGTTCTGGCGCACGCACAGCGCACCGTCCGAGTCGAGGACCTCGACGGAGAAGACCTGCTCCGCGGTCGCGATCGGCACGCGCACGTGGGTCGAGGCGTCCGGGACGCCGCCCAGGTCGTAGGGCACGGCGGGGCCGTCGACGGTGGCTGTCAGCATGCCGGGCGCGGAGGCGAAGTAGCGCGCCTCGGCCGGTCCGAACGGGTAGGAGACGAGCTGGGTGTAGGTGCCTGCTGCGGTCGGCGAGATGGTCGGCGACGTCGTGTAGGTGTCGATCGGCGAGCCGTCGGGGCCGAAGAACTCCTCGGCCAGGTGGGCCGGGCCGTTGTCGGAGAACGTGACGGTCAGTCCCGCCGGGACCGCGGTCCGCACCACCGCCACCCGCCCGGGCTGCTCGAGCGAGACCTGGTCGGTCCGGTCGAGATCCACGTCGGCGACCCGCGCCGACAGCAGCACCTGGCCGGGCCGGTCGACGACGTCGTGGGAGGGCGGGGTGAAGCGCAGGGTGTACGCCCCGGTCTCCGGCAGGCGCCAGACGTGGCCCTCCCGTTGCAGCCGCCCCCAGCGGGGTACGACGTCGCCGGACGGCGCGACGAGCGTCGGTGTGCTGCGCGGGAGCGCGCCGGTCTCGGGCGGGCGCGCGTACTCCGAGACCACGGACCCGGCATCGCCGTCGAAGACCACCTCCACCAGCTGGCCGGTCAGCGTGCTGGCGAGGTCGACCGCCGGCCCGTCGACCTCGAGGGGGACCACCTGGGGCGTGGACAGGGTGAAGGCCGCCGTCTCCGCGGACCAGGTGCCGTCGCGCGTGAGCCTGATCCTGTGGATGCCTGGCTCGGTCGCGGTGTGGGTGTCGGCGTCCCACGAGACCGGCTCCTCCTGGCCCGACGGGCTGATCGCGGTCACCGTCAGCCACTGCGGACCGACCCACGTCCACCGCTGCCCGGGCTCGAGGTCCACGAGGAGGTCCAGGGTGGCCTCGTCCACCTCGAAGTCGATGGTCCCGCTGGTGTCCAGCTCGACGGGGAAGGACGGGGCGGGGTCCGGGTCGGGCGTCGGGTCCGGGTCGGGCGTCGGGTCCGGATCGGGCGTCGGGTCCGGGTCGGGCGTCGGGTCCGGGTCGGGCGTGGGGTCCGGGTCAGGTGTCGGCTCGGGGGCGGGCTGCGGCCCGGGGTCGGGCGCGGGCGGGGTCGGGAGCGCGGCGACCGTCACCTCGGTCGTGGCGGCAGCCTGTCGGGCACCGTCGTCGCGCGCCGCCCAGCGCAGCTGCCAACCGGGTTGGCCGACCACCGTGTCGACCCAGGAGCCGTCGGCCGCGACCGGCACGGTGCCCGCGGCTGCCCAGGTCCCGTCCGCCAGCCGGTGCTGCCGGTCGAGCAGGACGCCGCCCAGCTGGGGCGCTGCCCCGGTGACCCGCGTCGCCACGGCGCCTCCGGCAGCGGCGTCGTACGACACCCCGGTGAGCAGCAGCGCCGGGGCCCACGTCGCGCGGACGTCGACCCGGCGCGATCGCGCTTTCGGCTGGCCCTTGCGGCGCGGCAGGAGCACGCGGAACGTGCTGTCCCCGCGAGTGGGGACAACGCTGAGGTCGTAGCGCCCGGAGCGGTTCGTGCGGGCGGCCGCGACGCGGCGCCAGCCCTCATCGGTCCTGGTCTCCAGGCGCACCCGGGAGCGCGGTGCGGCGTGGCGCACCCTGCCGCTGACGACGACCGGCTTTCCGGCGGCGACGGTCGAGGGCCGGACCCGGATCCCGACCGACGGAGGGGCAGCGGGCCGGGCGGCGGCCGTCTCCGGCACCGGGACGGCGTACGACGGCGCCGCAGGTACCGCGACCGCTGCCCCCACCAGTGCCGTGACGCACCACGTCGCCAGTCGTCCCACCGCACACCCCCGAGCCGGGCGCACCTGACGCGGGTCCCGATCGACGGGCCGGTGGGCGCTGGCTGATTCCAGCACGCGCACGGCCCGCCGACAAGACTCCCCTGACGGTGAACCCGCGCCCGTCCGGTCGAGATCACACGCGCACGGACTTGGGTGGGTTTGGCCCGGCCGGGGAGAATCGGCGGTACGCCCGCCCGACCAGCACGACCGGAGTCACATGTCCGCGCCCTCTGCCGCCGTCCTCGAAGCACCGACCGGGAGCCAGGCGACGGAGCGTCGCCCGTACGGATTCCTCCTGGCCAACGCCGCACTCATCGGGTCCGTCACGTTCATCGCCAGCTGGATGCTGGACCGGCCCGTCGCCGACCCCGAGGGCAGCTTCCTGGGGCCGTCGTGGGTGCGCCTCCCGGTGCTCTGCCTGACGGCGATCGTGCTCGACCTCGTCCCGCGCGCGCTCTGGGAGGGGCGGCTCGACCCGGCCCGCACCGTCGCCGCGGCCCGGCACCGGCTGCGTACGCACTGGACCCGCGCCCGCCTGCAGCTCGTGGTCGTCGGCATCTCGGGCTTCTACGTCGTCTACGTCGCCTACCGCAACCTGAAGTCGCTGCTGCCGCTGGTGCGCGACGTGAAGTACGACAGCGAGCTGCGCGTGCTGGACCGCCTCCTGCTGCTCGGCCACGACCCCGCGACCCTCACCCAGGACATCTTCGGCACCGGGCTGGCGGCGCACCTGCTCTCCGCCGTCTACCTCGCCTACATCCCCCTCGTGGCGATCCTGGTGACCGTCTGGCTGGTCTGGTCGCGCAACATCGCCCACGGCTGGTGGTTCGTCACCGCCCAGGGCATCGCGTGGACGCTCGGCACGGTGTCCTACTACCTGCTGCCGACGCTCGGCCCGGGAATCATGTACCCCTGGCTGGCCAGCGACCTGACCCCCAACGCCACCTCCGACCTGATGGACTCCCTCGTCTACTCACGCCACGGGTTCCTGTGGGGCGAGGGCGACTACCAGGGCGTCGCCGGCTTCGCGAGCCTGCACACCGCCATCGCGCTGCTGTGGGCGCTGATGGCCCACGCCACCGTCCGCAGCCGGGCGATCCGCACCGTCTTCTGGGTCAACTTCGCGCTCACCGTCGTGGCGACCCTCTACTTCGGGTGGCACTACATCGCCGACGACCTGGCGGGGGGTGCGATCGCGATCATCGCCTTCCGGGTCGCGGCGCGCGCGACGGGCCACGACCGTCGCGGGGCGCCGGCCGAGGTCACCGCGCGCTGACGCGGACGGCGTACGCCGCTGGGCTCAGGCGCTGCTGAGCTCAGGCGCTGCTGGGCTCAGGCGCCGCCGACGCGGTCGGCAGGCACGCCGCGCACGCCGGAGTCGGTGAGCTCGGCCTCGTGGGCCGCGGCCGCCTCGAGCTCCTGGCGACGCGTCTCCTCCATCATCGCGCGGGTGGCGTCGTAGATCCCCGGGTCGGAGACCAGGTCGGCCGCCCCGCGCCGGAGCCGGGCGAGCGCCGCGCGGGCGAAGATCTGCTGCTCGGTCGTGGTGCGCTCGGAGCGGTTGTTGCTGACGAAGGTGATCGCCCACCGCATCAGCGCGGAGACCTGGTTCTTGAAGCCGGTGAGGTACACCAGGTGGACGCCCAGCCACATCAGCCACGCCACGATGCCGGTCAGGCGGAGCTTGCCGACCATCGCGACCGCGCGGAAGCGGCTGATGATGGCCATCGAGCCCTTGTCGAAGTACTTGAACGGCGGCTGCGGCGCCTTGCCCTCGAGCCGGTTGTCGATCTCCTTGGCGGCGTACTTCGCGCCCTGGATCGCGACCTGCGCGACGCCGGGGAGGTTGTCGAGGGCGATCATGTCGCCCACCACGAACACCTCCGGGTGGCCGGGGAGGGTGAGGTCGGGGTTGACCGCGATGCGGCCGGCGCGGTCGAGCGGGGCGCCGGTCTGCTCCGAGAGCGTCTTGCCGAGCGGGTTGGCCTGCACGCCGGCGGCCCAGATCTTGGCGACGGAGTTGATCCGCTCGACGCGGCCGTCCTTGAACTTCACGTCGAGGCCGCGCTCGTCGACGTCGGTCACCATCGCGCCGAGCATCACCTCGACGCCGAGCTTCTCCAGCTCGCTCTTGGTCTTCTCGCCGAGCTTGCTGCCGAAGGGCGGCAGCACCTGGCCGGCGGCGTCGATGAGCACGATGCGCGCGGTGCGGGTGTTGATCGCGCGGAAGTCCTTGCGGAGCGTGCGGTGCGCCAGCTCGGCGATCTGGCCGGCCATCTCCACGCCCGTGGGGCCGGCGCCGACGACGACGAAGGTGAGCAGGTGGTCGACGTCGTCACCGCGGGTGGCACCGAGCTCGGCCATCTCGAAGGCGCCGAAGATCCGGCCGCGGAGCTCGAGGGCGTCGTCGATGCTCTTCATGCCGGGCGCGAACTCGGCGAAGTGGTCGTTGCCGAAGTAGGACTGGCTGGCGCCAGCGGCGACCAGCAGGGAGTCGTACGACGTCACGGTGTCGCGGCCCAGGACCTGCGAGGTGACCGTCTTGGCGGTGAGGTCGATGCCGGTGACCTCGCCGAGGATCACCTTGGCGTTGTCCTGGCTGCTCAGCACCTCACGGGTGGGCGGGGCGATCTCGCCCTCGGACAGGATCCCGGTCGCCACCTGGTAGAGCAGCGGCTGGAAGAGGTGGTGCGTGGTCTTCGCGATGACGGTGACGTCGACGTCGGACCTCCGCAGCGCCTTGGTGCCGAAGAGGCCGCCGAAGCCGGATCCGATGACGACGACCTTGTGACGGGGTGACTGCGTCGCGGTCGTCGAGGTCATGGAAGCTCCTGGGGTCGAAGGTGCGTCGTGCCGTCCACTGCCACGTCCATTGTCCTCCTCGGGCGTGCGCGGGGCGAAACGCCGGGCGAGTCTGCTTGCTCACACCCACTACCCCGACTCCGGAGAAACTATGGTGACGTCGAGGTTTGAACCATCCGCTACTGGGCAATCATGGCCCCACTGGACTGTCCGCCCCGCTCGTCTCCCCCGTTGAAAAGAGTCCCAGTGCCGCTGAGCTCCGAGTTGACGCTCGCGTCCTCGCCGCGCGCTGCGGCCGACGCACGTCGCTGGGTCGGCGACGTGTGCCTGCGCCTCGATCGGCCCGACCTCGTCGAGTGCGCCGAGCTCGGGGTGTCGGAGCTGGTGGCCAACGCGATCCTGCACGCCGCCGCGCCCTACAAGGTCCGCGTCCGCGGCACCGCCTCCCACCCGCGCATCGAGGTCGTCGACGGCTCGCCCCGCCCGCCGGTGCCGCCCACGCCGGTCGAGGGCGACGACCTCGACCTGCTGCTCACCTTCGGCCGCGGCCTGGCGATGGTGGCCCAGTGCGCGGTCGCCTGGGGCGCGACGATCGAGTCCGACGGCAAGATCGTCTGGTTCGAGCCGGCGCCCGAGATGGCCGACTCCGGGTCCGCCGAGTGGGTCATCGACCACCACGACCGCGACCGGCCCGAGCCCACCAGCGAGGGCGCGGTCGACGTACGCCTCCTGCGCATCGACGTCCCGCTCTACACCTCGCTCAAGCAGCAGTACCACGAGCTGCGCCGCGAGCTGCGCCTGCTGTCGCTCTCGCACCAGTCCGACTACCCGCTCGCCGGCGACCTGACGTCGATGTTCGCCAACTTCGAGCGGCAGTTCCCCGACACCTTCCGCGAGCAGATCCACCAGGCGGAGACGCGGGGCCTGCCGGAGGTCGACGTGGCTTTCCCGATGGTCCGCGAGGCCGGTCCCATCTTCGTGACGATGACCGAGATGTTCGACGTCGCCGACGCGTTCTGCCGGGCCGAGCGGTTGCTGTCGATGGCCCGCACCCCACGCCAGCGCGCCCTGCACAACTGGTTGCTCACCGAGCTCGTCCACCAGCTCGACGGGGCGACCGCCCGGCCGTGGGACGGCAGTCCCGGCTCGGCAGCGCCGTCCACGAGCCGGGTCGGGTGACCCGCCGACCGCTCCGGGCCGTCGACGTCCTGTTCGTCGCTGCCGGCGGCGCTGTCGGCGCCGTGCTGCGCCACCTCGTCGACGCGAGCGCACCGGACTCCCTGTTCCCGTGGCAGACGCTGGCGATCAACGTCGTCGGGGCGTTCGCCCTCGCGATGCTGCCGGTCCTCGCCGCCGTACGCCGCTCGCATCGGGTCGCGGCCGCCCTCGGCCCCGGCCTCCTGGGCGGCTTTACCACGGTGTCGGCCTGGGCCGGGCAGACGCGCGACCTCGCCGCCGGCGGCCACGTCGTCGTCGCCGGCGCCTACCTCGCCCTCACCCTCGCCGCGGGACTGTCCGCCGCCGCGCTCGGCCGGCACCTCGCCCGCCGGCCGGAGCCCGACGAGGCCCTCGGATGAACACCCGGATGAGCGGGGTCCGCGGATGAGCGAGGCCCTGCTCGTCGCCCTCGGCGCCGCGGTGGGCGCCCCGCTGCGCTACGTCGTGGCGCGGCTCGACGGCTACGTCCCGCGCGGGATGCTCGCCGTCAACACCGTCGGCTCGGGCCTGGTCGGGCTGTTCGCCGCGCTGTCGCTCGGCCAGGCCGCGTGGGCACTGCTCGGCATCGGGTTCTGCGGCGGCTTCACGTCGTTCTCGACCTTCGCCGTGCAGGCGGTCGAGCGCCCGACGCGAGCGGCCGTCGGCTACGTCGTCGCCACGACGGTGCTCGCGGTCGGGGCGTGCGCTCTCGGCTGGCTGGTCGGCACCGCGCTGGTCTGACCGGCGGCGTCAGCCCCAGCCGAGCTCGTGGAGGCGATCGTCGTCGAGCCCGAAATGGTGGGCGACCTCGTGGACGACGGTGATCCGCACCTCCTCCTCGAGGTCCTCGACGGTGTCGGCCATGTCGAGCAGCGGACCGCGGAAGAGCAGGATCCGGTCCGGCAGCATGCCGGCGTGGTTGGCCGGCCGCTCCGTGAGCGCCAACCCGTCGTAGAGCCCGAGCAGGTCGGGGTCGTCGGCGGGCGCCTCCGGCTCGACGAGGACCACGACGTTGTCCACGAGCCGGGCGAGGTCGTCCGGGAGCCCGTCGAGGGCACGCTCGACCATGGCGTCGAACGCGGCGGGGTCGAGGTCGATCGGCATGGCGCCAGCCTAGGAGCGCCGGCGAAACGACGCGGACGGGCCCGACCTGGGCCCGAAATGACCGGAGGAGTGAGCCTGGCGGCTCACTCCTCCGGTCATGCGTTGGCGACCCCGACGGGACTCGAACCCGCGGCCTCCGCCGTGACAGGGCGGCGCGCTAACCAACTGCGCTACGGGGCCAGGATGCTGCGTGCTCCTCCGGTCGTGCTGGTGAAGCGGGTGGAACTCTAACCCATGCTCTTCGGTGACACCCAATCGGCGTCGACCCCCGGCCGGGTCGCACCCCCAACCGGATTCGAACCGGCGCTACCGCCGTGAAAGGGCGGGGTCCTGGGCCGCTAGACGATGGGGGCCAGCTCGTCCGGGACGGACCCGATCGAGCAGCGCCCAGCATAGGGGTTGCGGCCGCGGCGCTCCCAACCGTCACCCCGCGAAAGGCGGATCACCGACCGACCCGTGGACGACTTTTGGCAGACACGCCACGACTTGCCACAGGTTTGACTAATCTTGACTCGTGAGCACTGACCGGCAGCTGCGATTCCTCGTGGTCGATGACAACGAGGACATCCGCGACGTCTTCTGCCGGCTGGTCGAGCGGGCGGGCCACGAGGCCGCGACGGCGTACGACGGCCAGGACGCCGTCGAGACGCTCGAGCGGGAGAAGTTCGACGTCATGCTGCTCGACCTGACCATGCCCCGGATGACGGGCGTCGAGGTCGTGCGCTGGCTGCGCGACCGGCCCGACGTCGCGCCCGACCTGCGCATCGTCGTCATCTCCGCCTGGGCCGGCGAGAACCGCGCGGTCCTCCAAGAACTCGGCATCACGACAGTCATGCAGAAGCCGCTGCGCATCCAGCAGCTGACCGACCTGATAGCCGAGACACTGCGCGACCTGGAGCCCTGACCCCGACCCCCTGTCTGCACCACGGACGACGGACTCCGCGTGGTGTCCCCTGTACGCCGCCCGGCGTGCACCACCCCACCCCACCCTGGAGAAACATCATGATGAACCGCATCCGCACCGCCATCGAGGCCAAGCGCGCCGCCCACCACCTGCAGGCTGCCTACGGGTGGCGTCCGGCGCCGCCGCGCGGCTGACTCCTGCGCCAGCTCGCGTGACCCACGTGCAGTGGCTCGCATGAACAGCGTCGAGTCGGCCGGTGGCCGGCTCGGCGCTGTTCTGTCTGCCCCTCGCGGCGGAATGGTCCAGATCGGCCGCCACGGACCATGGCTCGCGACGACCCCATCACTCGTCCGGCGAGTGCTGACCGACCCCGCCTGCTTCGACTTCCCCTCGGACGTGAGTCGCAGCAGCGATCTCTCCGGGAGCACCGGCGAGTCCCGTTCCGGGCACACGATCTTCGCCCCACTGTCACCGGACCAGGTGTCCACGGGTGCGGCAGTCTTCGGGGAGGAGTGGCGCGCGGCCCTCGCCGACCATGTCCGCACGTCGGGCGACCCCTACGACGCCATGCTCCTGCTGCGACGCCCCGTGGCAAGGTCCACGACCGCTGCGGTCCTGCCAGGGCTCCCGGCTGCGCAGCGCAACGCGATCGGCGACCTCACCCTCGCCTGGATCGACGCCCTCGGACCGGTCATCGCGGCCCGCCGACCGCCGGCGCGCTGGAGCCGTTTGCGCAGGCGCGAGACGCTTGCCCGCCGCGCGCTCGAGGATGCGCTCCGCGCCGTGCCGGGCCTGGCCCCGCCCGGACAGCTCGCGACGATGCTCGCCGCCGGCATCCAGGTGCCGATCGCCGCCGGCGCCTTCCTTCTGGCCTGGATCGCTCAGCACGACTCCGTCGACGTCGATCCGGCCGACGCCGTCTGGGAGACCCTGCGCCTGACCCCACCGACGTGGATCACCGCGCGGATCACGACGCGGGAGGTCGAGCTCGCGGGAACCACGATCCCCCCGGGGCGCGTCGTCTTCGTCAGTCCTCTGCTCCTGGGTCGCTCGAGCGATCTGGTCCCAGGCGAAACCGAGACCCTGCCACGGTTCGATCCCGACCGCTGGCGCGACCACGCCCAGCGGCCTGGCGCCTGGCTGCCCTTCGGAGCCGGTCCTCACTCGTGCCCCGGGCGGTCGCTCGGCATGGCCCAGCTGATCACCCTCGCCCAGTGGGGCCTGGCCCACGGAATCACCTTGAGCGAGGAGGTGTCGATAGACCAGAGTCGGGGCATCTTCCCCGCACCCTGTCGCTTCACCCTCGCCCCGAGAAGGGAGGCGCCACTGTGAGCCAGCACGTCTCCCTGCAGGACCTCGCGGAGCCGGCGCCGCCGTCTCACCAGGCGACCGCCCTCGCCATGACGGTCCTCGCCGGCGACATCAGCGTGGAGGACGCGGTCGACCGGGCCACCACGCATCTCATGCTCGACAGCCGGGTGGACGCCGTGGTCGCTGCGCTGACCACCCTTCCGCCCCACGACCGGACGGGGTGGGCGGACCTCGGCGGCCGCGCTTGGATACGGGAGTGGTCGCGCCCCGGCACGTCCGTCAGCATCGCGCCTCCCCCGGGCGCGGGGCCCGAAGACGCCCTGAGCATGCCCTGGCTCTCCCAGATCGGGCGCACCGGTGTCGCGGTGCTCGTCGACCGGGAGGCCCTGCCGGACGAGGCTGCCCAGGACCGGGCCGAGCTCGAGTCGATCGGGGTGCGCGCCCTCGCGATGACGGCGTTCCTTTCCGGCGGCCGGATGTACGGCAGCATCGCGATCACAAGCGCGACCGCGGGACCCTGGGTCCAGCAGACCATCGAGGACTTCAAGCTCCTCGCCTCCGCCATCACCGCCCGCCTCACCCTTGAACAGTCCCGTCGCTCGCTGGCGGAGGCGATCGAGGCGGGTGCCGAGGCGCAGCTCGCCACGCAGCAGCTGTTCGGCGCGGTGGGGCACGAGCTGCGTACGCCGTTGTCCGCGATCCTCGGCTACACCGAGGGCCTGCTCGACGACGCCGAGCACGGGACCGCGGACGACGTGGCGGCCGGCATGAAGCGCGACGGACCGGTCATCGTCCGCTCCTGCGAGCGGCTGCTCACGATCGTCGACAGCCTGCTGGGTGCGGGACGCGCCATGTCGGCCGACGACCAGCGCCAGGAGGTCTCCGTGGCCGACGCGGTCGCCGACGTCATGCACTGGCACCGGACCCCAGCCCGCACGGCCGGCGTCGACATGCAGGCGCACGTCGACCCCCGCCTCGCCGCGTGGGGACACCCCTCGGCGATCCGGCAGGTCCTCGCCAACCTCCTGGGCAACGCGATCGTCCACCACCGGCCCACCGGCGGCACCGTCCATCTCACCGCCGAGGAGCTGGTCGGCGAGAGCGCGAAGCCGATGCTGCGCATCATCGTGCGCGACGACGGGCCGGGCCTCACCCCCGACCAGCTCGCGCACGTCTTCGAGCCGTTCGTGCGCTTCGCCGCGCCGACCACCCAGGGAAGCGGGCTCGGGCTCTCCCTGTCGCGCACCATCGCGGAGCGCGAGGGCGGCGCCGTCCGGGGCGAGTCGACGCCGGGCACCGGGTCGTCGTTCTGGCTCGAGCTCCCCGCCTACCGACAGCGCGCTTGAGCCGATTCCCGCCTCCCCACCGGGCTCATGTATCCTCGTCCCGCTTGGGCAGGTAGCTCAGTTGGTACGAGCGATCGCCTGAAAAGTGATAGGTCGGCGGTTCGACCCCGCCCCTGCCCACAAGCACAGAAGGGCCCCGGTCACGTCCCGACCGGGGCCCTTCTGCATGCCCGGTCCAGTCCGGACGGACGTGTCCGCGTCGAGCGCCTACCGTGGGGTCGTGCCCGAGGTCGAGGAAGGCACCTTCAGCAACGGCGTGCCCTACCTGCGCACGGGTCAGGGCCCGGCGCTCCTCGTCGCGGCCGGGCTCACGACCGAGCACGCCAACCCCACGGGCGCGGTCCGTCGGGCGTCGCTCACCTGGGCGGCACCGTTCGCCCGCCACTTCACCGTCCACCTGGTCAACCGGCGCCCGGGCCTGGCCGCAGGCACGTCGATGTCGGACCTCGCCGCCGACTACGCCGACGTGATCGAGCAGGACCTCGGTGAGCCGGTCCTCCTCCACGGGACCTCGACGGGCGGCTCGATCGCGCTGCAGCTCGCGGTGGACCGGCCGGAGCTCGTACGCCGTCTCGTGCTCGCCGCGGCGGCCTGCCGGCTCTCCGCCGAGGGGCGGCAGGTGATGGCCGAGGTGGCGCGGCTGACGGCGGCCGGTGACACGCGCGCCGCGACAGCCGCGATCATGGCCGCCGGGACGCCGCCCCGGCTCCGCGTGCTCACCCGCCCGGCCGGATGGGTGATGGGGCAGTTCACCCCTCGCGACCAGCGCGACATGCTCGTCACCATCGCCGCCGAGGACACGTTCGACGTGGAGCCCCGACTGGACCGGACAACGGCACCGACCCTCGTCCTGGGCGGGACGGCCGACGGCTTCTACACCCGCGACCTGTTCGAGCGGACCGCCGCAGGCATCTCGCAGGGAAGGGCGGTCGTCTGGGAGGGCAGGTCGCACGTCGGGGTGGCCGGAGGCAAGGTCCCGGCCGCGGTGGCGCTGGGGTACCTCCTGGCCTGACAGGCTCCGGCAGGATGGGGCGGTGCTCCCCCGCCTCGAGGTCGTCCGACGCCTGCGCCCGGTCGACCTGGTGGCTGCCGGGTCGGCGCCGGTCGAGACCGACTCCGCCGGCGAGGTCGCGGTGCCGGTGGTTGCCCCCTACGCCGCGGCGACGACGAACGGCCTCGACGGCCCGGTGGCGATGCACCTGGGCGACCACCGGTTCGCCGCGTCGTTGGACGACGGGTCGGTGTCGCTCGAGGTCCCGGGGGCCGGGACGCTCCGCAGCCGCCGCTTCCACCGCGCCGAGGGACCGACCGGCCTGGGCCTGACCCTGACCGGGACGCACGTGACGGCCTGGAGCCGCGAGGCGGCGGGCTGGGTGGCCCGGGCCCGGCACGACCTCCGGGAGGTCGCCGCCGAGGGCACCGGCCTGCAGGTCGACACCCGCGACGAGACCGCCCTGGCCGGGTTCCGGGTGGAGCTCCCGCCGGGCGGCGGGGTCGCCGGGGCGTTCGGCCAGCTCGGCCTCCGGGACACCCGGTTCGTCACCGGCGAGGACGGCCGCCCGGTGCGCGACGACGGGGCGCTGTGGCTGACGGCGACGTCGGCGGGCCCGGGGTTCTTCGACACCGCCCACACCAGTGTGTGGCGCCTCGACCCGGACAGCCTCGACGTCACCCACTCCGCCGACCTGTTCTTCCGCAGGCCCGACCGCTCGGGCGTCTTCGGCGACCACGCCACCCACCTGCTCCGCTCCGACGGCGGCTGGCTGGTCGCGACCAGCACGTGGGGCGACTTCGAGGCGCCGACGACCCGCGCGGGACGTCGTACGCCGGCGGGGTTGCGGGTCACCCTCGCCGCGTCGGGCGACGACCTCCTGCGCGGCGCGCACGTGCTCGACACCCGCGAGCTCCCGCTGCCCGTCGACGGGCTGGCGTCCATCGCCACGTGGGACCCCCACCTCGTACGGCGCGACGGCACGTGGCTGGTCGGATTCGTCAGCGCGCGCCGGTTCTTCGACTTCCACCCCGCCCTCGCGGCCGGACCGAGCCTCGACGACCTGCGCCTGCTGGGCGCGGCGACCGACCGTACGTCGACCGAGGGCACGACGCTGGTCGACGTCGACGGCCGGCTCGTCGTCCTCGCCAGCGACGGCCGCGACTCCCGGCGGGAGCTGCGCGCCCGGTTCCCGGCGTACGACCTCACGATGACCGAGACGGGGACGCTGGACGCGCCCTACCCGACCAACCTGCCCTGGCCCACGCTCGCGGAGGTGGACGGCGGGTGGCTGATGGTGACGTTCGACGGTCGCGCGGCGGGCGGGAAGCTGCTCGGCTATGGGACCCACGGCGACCTGGTGGTGATGCGGTCCGGGTGACCTGGCGGGACTACTCTGGAGGTGACGGCGGTCACCACCCCTCGACCGCTCTGACCAGGTCCGCACACCCCGCGGCCGCACCCACCAGAAAAGGATCCGAGAGCATGTCTGGACCCCTCGCCCCGACCGAGCTGACCAGTTCCGGCGTCGACGTCTTCGAGCTCGGCAGCGAGCACGAGCAGGTCGTCTTCTGCAACGACCGCGCGACCGGCCTGCGGGCCATCGTCGCCATTCACTCCACCGCGCTGGGCCCGGCCCTCGGTGGGACGCGGTTCTACCCGTACGCCAGCACCGACGACGCGATCGTCGACGTCCTCAACCTCTCGCGCGGGATGTCCTACAAGAACGCGCTCGCCGGCCTCGACCTCGGCGGTGGCAAGGCCGTCATCATCGGCGACCCGGCCGAGCTGAAGACCGAGGCCCTGCTGCGCGCCTACGGCCGCTTCGTGCAGTCGCTCAACGGTCGCTACTTCACCGCGTGCGACGTGGGCACGTTCAGCGAGGACATGGACCACATCGCCCGCGAGTGTGACTTCGTCACCGGCCGCACCGTCGCCCACGGCGGCGCGGGCGACAGCTCGGTGCTGACGGCGTACGGCACCTTCCAGGGCATGCGCGCGGCCGCCGAGCAGCTGTGGGGCGAACCCACGCTGGCCGGCCGCACCGTCGGCGTCGCGGGCGTCGGCAAGGTCGGTCGCCACCTCGTGCGCCACCTGATCGAGGACGGCGCCACCGTCGTCGTCACCGACGTGCATGCCCCGTCGGTCGAGGCCATCCGCGAGCAGTTCCCGCAGGTCACCGCGGTCGCCACCACCGAGGAGCTCGTCGCGAGCGACATCGACGTCTACGCGCCGTGCGCCATGGGCGGCGCGATCAGCGACGAGGTGCTCGAGGTGCTGCGCGCGAAGATCATCTGCGGCGCCGCCAACAACCAGCTCGCCCACCCCGGCATCGAGAAGCAGGTCGAAGAGCGCGGCATCCTCTACGCCCCCGACTACTGCGTGAACTCCGGCGGCGTGATCCAGGTCGCCGACGAGCTCGAGGGCTTCTCGTTCGAGCGCGCGCAGCAGCGCGCGAGCGGCATCTTCGAGACCACCCGCAAGGTGTTCGAGCTCGCCAAGGCCGACGGCGTGACCACCGCCGAGGCCGCCGACCGGCTCGCCGAGCGTCGCATGCGCGAGGTCGGCCGCCTGCGCGGCATCCACCTCACCTGACGACCGGGCAGTTCCTCGCGCACACCAGCGCGCTGACCGGGCGTTTCCTCGCGCTACGTACGCGAGGAAACGCCCGGTCGCTGCGTTCCAGCGCGAGGAACTGCCCGCTCGCGGTGTCCTTGCGCGAGGAACTGCCCGGTCACCTGAGGGCGCACTCGTACGCCGCACCACCCGGTCGCCCGGGCGGATGATCAGGTGCGATCAGTCAATCTGCGCGACGACGCGGGTCGGCATAGTCCGACCACTCGTCGTCAACAGGATCGACCTCACTCGTGGAGTGAGTGTCTTCTCCGTGCAGCTCCTTCGCCAGCGCGCCGAAGTCCGTCTCGTGAGTCCGGTACTTCAGGTCGCGGGCGACCTTCGTCTGCTTCGCCTTCGCTCGGCCGCGCCCCATAGGGTCGACCCCCTCGCACACTTGGCCGGGGCTGTCGGAGAGCTGCCCGACGCGCCCGGTCTGATCGGTTACATATCGTGGGGACAACGCTACCTGAGCGGTGGCTGTTCCCGCACACCAAGAGCCCGCATTTCGTGCTCGAAGTGCCGAATCTCATCACCAGCCGGGGTGCTGGCCCTCCAGCAGGACGCGTCCGCCGTCGACGTCGTCCGCCCGCGCCTCGCCGGCGACCCAGGCGCGGATGCCGTGGCCGGCCAGCACGGAGATGGCGGTGTCGACCGACTCGGGGGCGGTCAGCGACACCATGCCGACGCCGCAGTTGAGGGTGGCCTCGAGGTCGGCCTGCGCCACGTCACCCACGCGTCGTACGACGTCGAAGACCGGCTGCGGCGTCCACGTCGAGCGGTCGATGCGCACCGACAGCTCCTCGGGGAGCACCCGCTCGAGGTTGGCGGCGAGGCCACCACCGGTCACGTGGGACATGGCGTGGGTCTCGGTGCGCTCGGCGAGGTCGAGGCAGGCCTTGGCGTAGATGCGGGTGGGCTCGAGCAGCTCCTCGCCCAGCGTGCGGCCGAAGTCGTCGACCTGCCGCTCGACGGTCCAGCCGGCCTTCTCCAGGAGCACGTGGCGCACCAGCGAGTAGCCGTTGGAGTGCAGTCCGCTGGCCTCCATGGCGATCACGACGTCACCGGGACGGACGCGACCGGGACCGAGGAGCTTGCTGGCCTCGACCACGCCGGTCGTGGCGCCCGCGACGTCGTAGTCGTCGGGGTCGAGCAGCCCGGGGTGCTCGGCGGTCTCGCCTCCGATGAGCGCGCAACCGGCGACGACGCACGCCTCGGCGATGCCCTTGACGATCGCGGCGATGCGCTCGGGGACCACTCGGCCGCACGCGATGTAGTCGGTCATGAAGAGCGGCTCGGCCCCGCACACGACGAGGTCGTCGACGACCATGCCGACGAGGTCGAAGCCGATGGTGTCGTGGACGTCCATCAGCTGCGCGATGGCGACCTTGGTGCCGACGCCGTCGGTCGAGGTCGCGAGCAGCGGCCGCTCGTAGCGGGTGAGCGCCGAGGCGTCGAAGAGGCCGGCGAAGCCCCCGAGCCCACCGATCATCTCCGGACGGCGGGCCTTCTCGACCCAGCCCTTCATCAGGTCGATCGCCCGGTCGGCCGCCTCGATCGAGACCCCGGCGGCGGCGTAGGCGTTGTCAGCAGCGTCGGACACGTGGCTCCTCGGGTGGCGGCGTGTGATCAAGGGTTGTTGAGGACCGGCAGGGCCCGACCCATGGTGGGCGACTGCAGCGTCGCCTCGAGCAGGTGCTTGCCGAGCAGGCTCTCGTCGGGCAGCTCGATGGGGTACTCCCCCGTGAAGCAGGCTTGGCACAGGCGCTCGGCGGGCTGCCCCGTCGCCTCGACCATGCCCTCGAGCGAGATGTAGCCGAGGCTGTCGGCGCCCACGCTGGCGGCGATCTCGTCGACGTCGAGGCCGTTGGCGATCAGCTCGGCGCGGGTGGCGAAGTCGATGCCGTAGAAGCACGGCCACTTCACCGGCGGGCTGGAGATCCGGACGTGCACCTCGAGCGCCCCGGCCTCGCGGAGCATCCGCACCTGGGCGCGCTGGGTGTTCCCGCGCACGATGGAGTCGTCGACCACGACGATGCGCTTGCCGCGGATCATGTGCTCGAGGGCGTTGAGCTTGAGCCGGATGCCGAGCTGGCGCAGCGTCTGGCTGGGCTGGATGAACGTGCGGCCGACGTAGGCGTTCTTGACGAAGCCCTGGCCGAACGGGATGCCGGACTCGGCGGCGTACCCGGACGCGGCCGGGGTGCCGGACTCCGGCACGGGCATGACGAGGTCTGCGTCGACGGGGAACTCCCGGGCCAGGCGGCGTCCCATCTCGACGCGCGCCTCGTGGACGTTGCGGCCGCTGATCGTGGCGTCGGGGCGGGCGAGGTAGACGTACTCGAAGACGCAGCCCTTGCGCGCGGGCTCCGCGAACTTGTGGGAGCGCAGGCCGTTCTCGTCGATGACGATCATCTCGCCGGGCTCGACCTCGCGGACGACGCTGGCGCCGATCGTGGCGAGCGCGGCGTCCTCGCTGGCGACGACCCAACCGCGGTCGAGGCGGCCGAGGACGAGCGGGCGGATGCCCTGCGGGTCGCGGGCGGCGTAGAGCGTGTCCTCGTTCATCCAGACGAAGCAGAAGGCCCCGCGCAGCTGCGGGAGGACCTCCAGGGCCCGCTGCTCGAGCGTGGTGTCGGGGTGGTGGGCGAGCAGCGCGGTGACCAGGCTGGTGTCGTTGGTGGCACCCTCGACGCCCTTGATCTCGAGCTCGCCGGCGGGGCCGGGCAGCTCACCGACCATCTCGCGCAGCTCGGCGGTGTTGATCAGGTTGCCGTTGTGGCCCAGCGCGATCGACCCGTCGGCGGTGGGCCGGAAGGTCGGCTGCGCGTTGTGCCAGGTCGACGCACCGGTGGTCGAGTAGCGCGAGTGCCCGATGGCGAGGTGACCCTTGAGCGAGTCGAGGGTCGACTCGTCGAAGACCTGCGAGACGAGGCCCATGTCCTTGTAGACGAGGATCTGCCGGCCGTTGCTGACCGCGATGCCCGCGGACTCCTGGCCGCGGTGCTGCAGGGCGTAGAGCCCGAAGTAGGTCAGCTTGGCGACGTCCTCGCCGGGGGCCCAGACGCCGAAGACGCCGCAGGCATCCTGCGGGCCCTGGTCGTGGGGGTCGAGTGCCGTGGTGAGACGGCCGTCGCCGCCCGTCCGCCTGCTGCTCTGGTAGGGCACGACCCGAGTCTACGGGCGCCCGGCCCGATCGGCGCACTCGCGCCCGCCCGCCGATACCTGAGGACGTCGTGGACGGCTGTCGGGCCGATCGACGACCGTCACGTCCTCAGATATCTCAGGTGCCGGGGAGGACGGAGCGCACCCGGTGCAGCGCGAGCCGGGCGGCGGCGCGGCCGACGGCCGGGAGCGGTACGACGTCCAGCAGCGGCAGCGGCCGCGTCCACGACGGGTCGGAGGGCAGCGCGCCCTCCGGGCCGGCGTACATCGGGGTCAGCGCCCGCTGGACGGCCTCCTCGAGGTCGAGGGGCGGGCCGCCGGAGCGCGGCTTCCACGTGTGGCCGGGACGGCACACCATGTCGTGGCGCAGCGACTCGACGAGCGCCGTGACGGTGTGGAACGGGGCGGTGGTGACCAGCGCCGCCCCGAGGCCGACGAGGCTCGTCGGGACGACGGGGACGGGCACGCGGGACCGGGACAGCCCGGCCTCGCCGCCGACGACGCGCAGGAGGTCGGGGTAGGCGACGACGTCGGGGCTGCCGAGGTCGACCGCACCACGGGGGCCGTCGTCGGCCAGGCCGTCGGTGACCGCGCGCAGCACGTCGGAGGCGGCCACCGGCTGCACCGAGCTGTGCATCCACGTCGGGACCGGCTGGACGAGGAACAGCGTCGCGATCTGCCGGATGATCTCGAACGACGTCGAACCGGCACCGATCACGACCCCGGCCCGCAGGGCGACGGCACCGTCGGTGGCGCCGAGCAGGATGCGCTCCACCTCCAGCCGCGACGCGATGTGGGCGGAGAGCTCCGCCTCCGGCACCTGGGGAACGAGGCCGGAGAGGTAGACGAGGCGTCGTACGTCGCTCTCGGCCACCGCGGCCGCGACGGTCTCGGCAGCCACCCGGTCGCGGTCGCTGAAGTCGCTGCGGTCGAGGGAGTGCACGAGGTAGACGACGGCGTCGACGTCGGCGACCGCCTCCGCCACGGCGGCGGGGTCGGTGACGTCGCACCGGATCGCGCGGACGCGGTCGTCCCAGCCGAAGCGGTCGGGGCGCGGCGGCGACGACGACGCGGCCACGACGTCGTACCCGCGCTCGAGCAGGTGGGGCACGAGGCGCGAGCCGATGTAGCCGGTGGCGCCGAGGACGAGGACCCGCATGCTCAGGACTCGCCGAGGTGCTTGAGGAGGTTGCGGGAGAAGACCGTGCCCATGTGCTTCACGACTCCGGCCATGACGCGTTCGACCGCGGGCCGCGCCAGTCCGGGCAGCGGCAGGTGCGTCGAGATCTGGAGGTCGATGCTGACCTCGGTGCCGCCGTCGGCGTGGTCGGCCAGGAGGTAGGTGCCCTCGACCGCGGTCATCTCGTGGGAGTGGGCCGGGTCGTGGTGGAAGTCGATGCGGTCCTCGGGCGCGAACGTCATGACCTCGGTGAAGTGGGGCGACACGGAGGTGCCGAGCACCGGGATGGTGCCCATCCGCCAGGTCCAGCGGTCGCCGTCGACGTCGATGCGGGTGACGTAGGGGGTCATCTGCGCGATGAGGGCGGCGTCGGTGAGGGCGGCCCACACCTCGCTGCGCGATGAGCGGAGCACGGCCGAGGAGCGGTCGCGGGCATAGAAGGTCGCCATGCGCGCCACGCTACCGACGGTGCCCCCACGCGCGGCCCACCCGGGTGAGCGGTGGTCCACCCACGTTCAGTCATTCGCGAACGTCGGTGGAGCACCGCTCGTACGACGACACGCCGGGGCCGACGGGGCGAGCGGTGGCCCAGCCACAGTTCCGCGCTGCGACATGTGGGTGGCGCACCGCTCGGTGCGGCTGACGGGGGGCGTCAGGAGCGGGGCAGCTCGCCGAGGTTGCGGAGCAGCAGCGCCTCGGCCTTGACGACCTTCTCGAACTCGGCGAGGTGGAGGCCCTCGTTGGCGCCGTGGGCGCGGGTGTCGGGGTCCTCGACGCCGGTGACGAGCACGCTGGCCTGCGGGAACGCCTCGAGGAACTCGGCGATGAACGGGATCGAGCCGCCGACGCCCATGTCGACCGGCGCGGTGCCGTCCCACGCCTCGGCGAACGCGGCGCGCGCGGCGTCGTACGCCGGTCCGCTGGCGTCGATCTGCGTCGCCTCGCCGGTGTCGACGACGGTCGTCGTGAGGGTCGCGCCCCACGGGGTGTGCTTCTCGAGGTGGGCCTGGAGGCACTGCACGGCGTTGGCGGTCGTGTCGCCCGGGGCGATGCGCATGCTGATGCGGCAGCGCGCGGCCGGGACGAGGGTGTTGGAGGCGCCCTCGACCTTGGGGGCGTCGAGGCCGGTGATGCTGATCGACGGCTTGGTCCACAGGCGCTCGACGACCGAGCCGGAGCCGATCCACTCGATGCCCTCGGCGGCGCCGGACTCGGCACGGAGGCGGGCCTCGGGGTAGTCCACGTCGGCGGCGGGGCCGGAGTGGAGGCCGGCCACGGCGACGTCGCCCTGGTCGTCGTTGAGCGAGGCGATGACGCGGCTCAGCGTCATGATCGAGTCGGGGACCAGGCCGCCCCACATGCCGCTGTGCACGGCGTGGGTGAGGGTGCGGACCTCGACGTCCATCCGGACCAGGCCGCGCAGCGAGGTGGTGAGGGCGGGCTCGCCGATGTCCCAGTTGCCGGAGTCGGCGATGACGATGACGTCGGCCTCGAGGCGGTCCTGGTAGGTGGTGAGCAGCTCGACGAGGGTGTCGGAGCCGACCTCCTCCTCGCCCTCGATGAACATCACCAGGTTGACCGGCAGGTCGTCGCCGAAGATCCGGACCGCGCCGAGGTGGGCCGCGATGCCGGCCTTGTCGTCGGCGGCGCCGCGGCCGTAGAGCCGGTCGCCGCGCTCGGTGGGCTCCCACGGCGGGGAGTCCCAGTCGGCGTGGTCGTTCTCCGGCTGCACGTCGTGGTGGGCGTAGAGCAGGACCGTCGGCGCGCCCTCGGGGCCGGCCTTCTTCGCGATGACCGCTGGCGGTGCACCGTCGTGGGCGCGGACGATCTCGCACTCGAATCCCTCGGCCGCGAACAGGTCGCGGGTGGCCTCGGCGCTGCGCTCGACCTCGCCGGCGCGGGCCGGGTCGGCGGACACGGACTGGATGCGGACGAGGTCCTCGAGGTCACGGCGGATGCCGGGCATGACCTCGGCGAGGCGGGCGGAGATGTCGACAGTCATGTCACGACCCTAGCCGGGCGCGACGGAGTCGCTCACGGCGTGGGTCGGGAGGTTGAGCAAGCGCGCGACCGAGCTCGCGAGGTCGCGTCCGCGCGTCGAAGCCGAGCCCGAAGACCCCGGTGTCAGCCGTCGAGGGACGCCCGGTCGCCGTGCCTGCGTTCCAGCATCAGCTGGCGCTCGGTATCGGCGAAGCCGAGGCGGCGATAGATCCCGATGGCCTCGCCGTCGTCGTCCGCGACGATGACGAGGGTGCGTGCGCCGAGGTGCTCGAGGGCGTGGCGCCCGGCCGCGTGCACCGCCGCGGCGGCGAGGCCCTTGCGACGGTGGTCGGGGTGGGTCTCGACGCTCTGGAAGCGGGCGACGCCGGGCTCGGTGGTGAACACCGCGGCGGTGCTGACGACCTCGCCGTCGACGAGGACACCGAAGCGGGTGCCGCGACCGTCGGCGACGAGGGACTGCTCCTGGACGTTGCGCCCGCGCGCGAACCGTAGGTGCGTCTCCTCGTCGTCGCGTTCCTCGATGGCGGCGCTCAGCCGCGCCCGGCTCTCCCAGTCGTCCTCCGACACCAGCGCGCGCACCTCGCCGTCGACCTCCCGGGGCGGTCGCAGCGACGACGCGGTGAGCACCGAGGCCACGTCGACCACGAGCCCGGCCGCCTCGAACGCCGCCCGCGCCTCCGGTGACAGGTCGGGGGCGTCGATGCCGATGCTCACGTGGCGCGCCTCGGGGAACTCGGTGTGGAAGGCCCCCACCACCTCGCGCTCGCCGCCGGGGAAGGGCGGCTCGGCGAGCAGGATGAAGTTGCCCCAGTAGTACGTCGGGTTGGCCGGCGTACGGACCACGAGGTGGGTGCCGCGGTCCTCCACGGTGCTGCCGGAGGCGGTCAGCAGGGCGAGGTCGGTGCGGAAGCCGAGCGAGGTCACATGCATGGGCGCAGGCTAGAGGTTGTCGGCGCCCGTGTCGGGGTCGGCCGTCGTCGAGGGCGAGTCACCGCGCTCGGGATCGGCGTCGGCGTCCCACCGCCAGTCGCGCACCTCCGGCAGGTCGTCGCCGTGCTCGCGCGTCCACTGGCGCGCGCGGCGTCGCGCGTCGACCATCAGCTGGCGGACGGCGGCCGCGCGGGTGCCGAGCCCCGGCACGCGGTCGATGACGTCCATGACGAGGTGGTAGCGATCGGTGTCGTTCATCATCACCATGTCGAACGGCGTCGTCGTCGTGCCCTCCTCCTTGTAGCCGCGGACGTGGAGGTTGTCGTGGTTGGTGCGCCGGTAGGTCAGCCGGTGGATCAGCCACGGATAGCCGTGGTAGGCGAAGACCACCGGCTTGTCGGTGGTGAAGACCGCGTCGAACTCCCGGTCGCTCATCCCGTGCGGGTGCTCCTGCCGGTCCTGCAGGCGCATCAGGTTGACCACGTTGACGAAGCGCACCCGCAGCTCGGGGAGGTGCTCGCGCAGCAGCGACACCGCGGCCAGCGCCTCCAGCGTGGGTACGTCGCCCGCTGCCGCCACGACGACGTCGGGATCGCCGTCGTCGTTCGAGGCCCACTCCCAGATGCCGAGGCCGCGCGCGCAGTGCAGGTCGGCCTGCTCGGCGTCGAGCCAGTCGAAGCTCGGCTGCTTGCCCGAGACCACGACGTTGACGTAGTGCTCGCTCTCGAGGCAGTGCGACATCGTTGACAGCAGGGTGTTGGCGTCCGGCGGCAGGTAGACGCGCACGACCTCCGCCTTCTTGTTGACCACGTGGTCGATGAAGCCGGGGTCCTGGTGCGAGAAGCCGTTGTGGTCCTGGCGCCACACGTGCGAGCTCAGCAGGTAGTTGAGGCTCGCGATGCGCGGACGCCACTCGATCTCGCGGGTGGTCTTGAGCCACTTGGCGTGCTGGTTGAGCATCGAGTCGACGAGGTGGATGAACGCCTCGTAGCAGCTGAAGAGCCCGTGACGACCGGTCAGCAGGTAGCCCTCGAGCCAGCCCTGGCAGGTGTGCTCGGAGAGGATCTCGACCACGCGTCCGGAGCGGGCGAGGTGCTCGTCGACGTCGGCGAGCTCACCCGCCCAGACCTTGTCGGTCACCTCGTAGACCGCGTCGAGGCGGTTGGACGCGGTCTCGTCCGGGCCGAAGATGCGGAAGGTGGTGTCGTTGTCGCGCACCACGCCGACGAGCCACTGCCCGAGCACGCGGGTCGGCTCGTGGATGGACGCGCCGGGGCGCTCCACCTCCACGGCGCTGTCCCGCCAGTCGGGCAGCCGCAGCGGGCGCTTGAGCAGGCCGCCGTTGGCATGGGGGTTGGCACCCATCCGGCGGGTGCCGGTGGGCGCATTGGCGCGCACGGCCTCGACGGGTCGGCCGTCGTCGTCGAAGAGCTCGTCGGGGCGGTAGGAGCGCAGCCACTCCTCGAGCTGCGCGCGGTGGTCGTCGTTCTCCCGGGTCGCGGCCAGCGGCACCTGGTGGGCCCGCCACGTCCCCTCGACCGGCTTGCCGTCCACCTCCGCGGGGCCGGTCCAGCCCTTCGGCGTCACCAGCAGGATCATCGGCCACGGCCGGCGCTCGACGTCGCCGTCCTCACGGGCGGCACGCCAGGTCTCGCGGATCATGTCGTGGGCCTCGTCGAGCGCCCCGGCCATCTGGCGGTGGACGTCGGCGGGGTCGTCGCCCTCGACGGTGAGGACGTGGTGGCCGTAGCCGCGCAGCAGGCTCTCGAGCTCCTCGCGCGGCATCCGGGCGGGGATGGTCGGGTTGGCGATCTTCCAGCCGTTGAGGCTGAGGATCGGCAGCACTGCGCCGTCGTGGACCGGGTCGACGAACTTGTTGCCGTGCCAGCTCGCCGCCAGCGGGCCGGTCTCGAACTCGCCGTCGCCGACGACCGCGGTCACCACGAGGTCGGGGTTGTCCATCGCGGCGCCGTAGGCGTGGGAGAGGACGTAGCCGAGCTCGCCGCCCTCGTGGATCGAGCCCGGGGTCTCCGGGGCCACGTGGCTCGGGATGCCGCCGGGGAAGGAGAACTGCCGGAACAGCCGCGCCATCCCGTCGCGGTCGTCGCCGATCGCGGGGAACACCTCGGAGTAGGTCCCCTCGAGCCAGGCATTGGCCACCGCGGCCGGCCCGCCGTGGCCCGGGCCGCACAGGATGATCGCGTCGACGTCGCGCTCGCGGATCAGCCGGTTGAGGTGGGTCCAGACGAGGTTGAGGCCGGGGGTGGTGCCCCAGTGGCCGAGCAGCCTCGGCTTGATGTCCTCGCGCTCGAGCGGACGCTCGAGGAGCGGGTTGTCGAGCAGGTAGATCTGTCCGACCGAGAGGTAGTTGGCCGCGCGGAACCAGAGATCGAGGTCGTGGACCTGGTCATCGGTGAGGGACGCCATGCTCCTTCGTACCGGAAACCGGCGCGGGTGGGCACCCCCCGTCTCGGGCCTCCCGGGGTCAGAGGGGCAGGTAGGGCGAAAGATCGGTGCGCTCGCCGCTGGCGAGGACGCTGCCGGAGTCGAGCGCGTCACCCCACGTCGTACGCCCCGTGGCGAGGGCGAGCCACGTCTCGGCGTCGGTCTCCACGACGGCCGGCGGGGTGCCGCGGGTGTGGCGCACGCCCGGCACCACCTGGACGGCGGCGAAGGGCGGCACCCGGACCTCGACCGAGCGGCCGGGGGCGCGCACCTCGAGCGCGGCGAGGTAGTGCTTGACGAGGGCCCGGGTGTCGCCGGCGGCCTCGGCCGTCGCGAGCTGGTCGGGGCTGAGGAGCTTGAGTCGCGCGGGCACGGACCGAGGCTAGACCGAGTCGAGGACCTCGACGCAGGCCGCCCAGGCGTCGCTGCCGGTCTCGATCACCCCGAAGTGGCCGCCGGTGACCTCGACGAGCGTGGCCTCGGCGCCGGCCGCGGTCGCGGCGTCGACGTAGGTCTCGGCCTGGCTGAACGGGACGGTGTCGTCGTCGCGCGCGTGGACCGCCCACACCGGTACGTCGAGCGGCACCTGACCCAGCGGGTCGGCCTGCGCGTACGCCGCCTCGTCGGCGTCGCCGAGGAACGCGGACGCGGCCCCGTCACCGAGGTCGTCCGCCACCGCCGCCCGGAGGTCGAGCACGCCGGCTTGGCTGACCACGTGGGTCACGCGCGGTCCGCCGGACCACCGCTCGAGGCGGGTGCGGCCGCCGGCCCAGACGGCGAGGTGGCCGCCCGCCGAGTGGCCGAGCGTGACGACCGGTCCGTCGACGTCGGCCGCGACGGCCCCGATCGCCGCGTGGACGTCGTCGAGCGTGGCGGGGAACCCACCGCCGTTGCCCACCCGGCGGTACTCCACGTTGGCCGCGGTCCAGCCGCGCGCGACCAGGTCCTCGGCGAGCGGGGCGCCGTACTCCGCGCCGTACTGCGCCTTCCAGAAGCCGCCGTGGATGACGACCACCAGCCCCCGGCTGGCGCCGTCGGGCACGTGGAGCTCGACCCACTGGCTGGGGTCGTCGCCGTAGGTGATCCGCTGGGGTCCGCTGGGCACGTCCACCACCCTGCCGGACCGCTCGTCGGCGCACCCGGCGAGGGCGGACGACACGCCGACCGCCCCGGCGGCCAGCACCGCGCGACGGCTCGGCCGGCTCACCCGGCGGGCTCGGTCGGCTCGTCCGCCCCGGTCGGCTCGGCGGGCTCGTCCGGGTAGGGCTGGACCAGGCTCAGCAGCAGGTAGGTGCGCCGCCCGGGGTCACGACCGCGGGTGCGGGCCGCCCAACCCTCGACCAGCTCGTCCACCTCCCGGAACAGCTCCTTGGCCTCGTCGTCCGTGAGCCGCAGCGCGTGGTCGGCGAAGGAGAACAGCCCGCTCCCCTTCGGCAGGTTGGTGGCGAACGCCCGATCGATGACGTGGTGGCCCCAGGCCCGCTTGTTCTGCCGGAAGACCTCCACGGCCGCCCTGCCCCCGGGTGCCTGCTCAAGCTGGCTGAGGCTGACCGTGTAGCCGGAGGGGAGCGCGCTGCGCCAGACCCGGTCCCGCTTGTCCCGCGCCTCCTCCGGCGCCTCCTCGACCAGGCCGTACTTGGCCAGCTGGCGCAGGTGGAAGCTCGCCTGGTTGGCGGGGATGCCGAGCTCGCGCGCGACATCGGCCGCCCGCACCGAGCCGGTGGCCTCGATCTCGTCGAGGATCCGCCCGCGCACGGGGTGGGCGAGGGCCCGGAGGACGCGCGGGTCGCTGAGGTGCTCGGGCTCGGCCATGCCGACACCCTACCGAGTTGCGCACGCACTATTGCGCAACATCACTTGCGCAACATATGGTGCGCATATGCCCGGATACCGACAGCTCTCCCGCAACCGCGACTTCACCGTGCTCTGGATCGGCGACACCGTCAGCGAGCTCGGCAGCGCGCTGTCGATGTTCGCGTTCCCCCTCATCGCCTACGCCCTCAGTGGCTCGGCGCTCACCGCCGCCCTGGTGGAGGCCGCCTACCTCGGCGGCCTGTGCGCCACCCTGCTCCCGGCCGGCGTGCTCGCCGACCGCGTCGACCGCAGGCGGATCATGCTCGTCTCCAGCGCCACCGGCTGCGCGGCGTACACCTCCCTCGCTGTTGCGGGGGCGATCGGCCACCTGACGCTCCCGCACCTCCTCGCGGTCGCACTGGTCGCCGGCGTGGCCGCCGGAGCGTTCAACCCGGCGCAGCTCTCGGCCATCCGATCGGTCGTCAGCACCGACGACCTGCCGACCGCGCTGAGCCAGAACCAGGCCCGCCAGCACGTCGCCTCGCTCCTGGGCGGTCCGCTCGGTGGTGCGCTGTACGCCGTCACACGGTGGCTGCCGTTCGCCGTCGACGCGGTCACCTACGCGGTCGCCTGTGCGACGGTCAGCCGGGTGCGCACCGACCTGTCAGCGCAGCACCGCGCGCGGGAGCCGCTGCGCCGCCAGCTGGCCGAGGGTTTCCGCTTCATGTGGCAGCGCCCGTTCTTCCGCACGCTCATGCTCTGGGCGTCGCTGGCCAACCTCGTCACCAACGCGATCTTCTTCGTGGTCCTCCTGCGGATGATCGAGGCGGGCGTCCCCGCGACGCAGATCGGCCTCGTCTCGACGGCTGCGGGTCTCGGCGGGATCCTCGGCGCGGCGCTCGCGCCGAGCCTGATCCACCGGATGCCCACCGGGCGGCTGACCGTCCTCATCGGCTGGGCGTGCTGCCTGCCCCTCGTACCGCTGGCGCTGTCGTCGAGCGTGTGGACCGCCTGCGCGAGCACGTTCGTCCTGCTGCTGCTCAACCCGGTCGGCAACGCCGGCATCAGCTCCTACCGGATGGCCGTCACCCCCGCACACCTCCAGGGCCGCGTTGGCTCGACGAGCCAGTTCACGTCGATGTCGGTCATGCCGCTGGCGCCGCTGCTCGGCGGCTACCTGCTCGAGCACCAGGGCGGTACGACGGCGATCGCCGCCCTGGTCGTCGCGAGCGCGCTGCTGGCCGTGCTGCTCACCGCCAGCCGGTCGATCCGGTCCGTGCCGCGTCCCTCGGAGTGGGTCACGCACGACGAGTCGATGCCCGCCCTGGCGGCCTGAGGTCGGGTCGGGGTAGTCCAGTGACGGATGGCTGCCGGCGAGGGGTAGTCCAGTGAGGGATGGCTGCCCAAGAGCCTCCAGGCCAGCCAGTCTCCACTGGACTACCCCCGGCGGGGCGAGCGTGAGAAGCGGGCGGCGACCTCAGCGACCTTGTCCGCCAGCTCGGGTGGCGACTCGACGACGAAGTCCGCGCCCGAGGAGGCCAGCACCATGACGGGCCAGTCGAGGTCGTCGACGTTCATCTCCAGGACGCAGCCGTCAGGGTCCTCGCTCACCGTCCCCCAGCGGCCCACCTGCGCGGCGAGCTCGTCGGCCGGCATCGCCAGCCGCACGCGTACGGCGTGGCGCTGGGGCATCCGACGGATGCCCTGCTGCACGAAGGCGAGGGCGTCGTCGGCCGGCAGGTCGCGCGGTCGGAAGCGCTGCCCGGTGGGCTCGGGGTCGGTGACCCGGTCGAGCCGGAAGCTGCGCCAGTCGGTGCGGTCGCGGTCCCAGGCGACGAGGTACCACCGGCGGCCGAGCGAGACGAGCCGCAGCGGCTCGACGCGGCGGTGGCTCACCTCGGCCCCGCGGGCGGCATAGTCGAATCGCAGCAGCTCGCTGTCGCGGCAGGCCTGCGCGAGCGTGGTCAGGACCGTCGCGTCGACGACCGGCGCCCCCTCCCACGGACCGGGCGCGTCGGTCTGGGAGGCGACGGCGTCCATCTGGCGGCGCAGCCGCGGCGGCATCAGGGAGAGGACCTTGGACAGCGCCTGCACCGACCGGTCGTCCGTGCCGGAGACGGCGCCGACCGCGGCCGTGCGGAGGCCGACGGCGATCGCGACCGCCTCGTCGTCCTCGAGCAGCAACGGCGGCAGCGAGCCGCCCGCGCGCAGCTGGTAGCCACCGGCCGCGCCCCGGACGGCGTCGACGGTGTAGCCGAGGTCGCGGAGGCGGTCGACGTCGCGGCGCAGGGTGCGCGCGCTGACCTCGAGCCGCTCGGACAGCTCCGGACCCGGCCAGTAGCGATGGGTCTGGAGCAGGGACAGCAGCCGCAGCATCCGTTCGCTCGTGCTCATGGATCCAGACTAGATCTCAATGCGGACAGGAACTGACCGCATGGCTTCCTACCGTCGAGCCATGACCTACCACCACCACACCGGACCGGCGATCGTGACGCGGGGCCTGACCCGCCACTTCACGTCGCGCAAGCAGACCGTCCAGGCCGTGCAGGGCCTCGACCTCGAGATCGGGCAGGGCGAGCTCGTCGCCTTCCTCGGCCCCAACGGCGCAGGGAAGTCGACCACCCTGCGCATGCTGACCACCTTGATCGCTCCCACCTCGGGATCGGCGAACGTCGCCGGCCACGACGTCGTCACCGGCCAGCGCGACGTACGGCGCGCCATCGGCTTCGTCGGCCAGGGCAACGGGGCGGGGCACCGCCAGCTCGGCCGCGACGAGCTCATCAGCCAGGGTCACGCCCACGGCCTGTCCCGCGCCGATGCCCGTCGGCGGGCGGCCGAGCTGGTCGAGGACCTCGACCTCGCCGCGGTCGCCGACCGCAAGGTGTCCTCGCTGTCCGGCGGCCAGCGCCGCCGCCTCGACATCGCGATGGGGCTCGTGCACCTCCCCCGCGTGCTCTTCCTCGACGAGCCGTCGACCGGTCTCGACCCGCAGAACCGCGCCAACCTGCAGGACCTGATCCGGCGGCTGCACGCCGAGAGCGGCAGCACCGTCGTGCTGACGACGCACTACCTCGAGGAGGCCGACGCGCTCGCCGGCCGCGTGATCGTGGTCGACCACGGCCGGGTGATCGCCGACGACACCGCAGCCCGGCTCAAGAGCGGGCTCGGCGACCTGGTCCGGCTCGGCTTCGGCTCCCCCGCCGACGCCGCCCGGGCCGCCGCCCGCCCGGAGCGGGTGCCTGATGCCCGCGTCGAGGTGGAGGGCTCCTCGCTCGACCTGCGGGTCATGGACGGCTCCGCGATGGTGGGCGAGCTGCTCGCCGACCTGGCCGCGGACGGCGTACCCCCAAAGCGGGTGGAGGTCGCGCGGCCCACCCTCGACGACGTCTTCCTCGACCTGACCGGGCGCAGCCTGCGCGAGACCCAGTCCACCGACACCTCCACCGACACCGACGCCCCCACCGAGACCGAGAGCGAGGTCGCCGCATGAGCACCTTCGTCGCCGACACCGTGAACGTGATGACCCGCGAGCTCAAGCCCGTGTGGCGCGAGCCGATGGCCGTGGTCTTCGCGATGATCCAGCCGCTGGTCTTCCTCGGCCTCTTCGCGCCGTTGCTGCCGGAGATGGCCGAGGGCGGCTCCGCGCTGCAGTGGTTCGTGCCCGGCATCGTGGCGATGACGGCGCTGATGGGCGCGTCCTTCACCGGGTCGAACCTGATGGAGGAGATGCAGTCCGGCTCGCACGAGCGCCAGCTCGTCTCCCCGCTCGGCCGTCCGGCACTGCTGGTCGGGCGAGCGCTCAAGGAGGTCGTGCCGATGCTGATGCAGGTGGCGATCATCGTCGCCGTCGTCACGCCGTTCAGCTTCGACCTGCACCTCGGCGGGGTGCTGGCGGCCGCGGTCGTGCTGTCCATCTTCAGCATCGGCGTCGGCGCGCTGTCGTTCGCGCTCGCGCTGGTGTCGAAGGGCGAGGACTGGATGTTCTGGACGGTCCAGCAGACGCTGCTCTTCCCGACCCTCCTCACCGCAGGCGTGCTGCTGCCGGTCGACGGCGCGCCCCGCTGGCTCGAGGTGGTCTCGATGCTCAACCCGATGACGTACGTCGTCGATGCGGTGCGCGCGCTCTTCGCCGGCACCTTCCCGGTCGACGTCGTCGCCCAGGGCGTCGCCGGCGCCGGCGTCGTCGCGGCCCTCGGGCTCGTCGTCGGGGTCCGGGCGATGCGCCGCTCGAGCTGAGGGACTGCCTGACATCTTCAGCGATCCCCGGCCGGCCGGGGATCGCTGGAGGTGTCGGCCCGTGCACGGCCTGACATGTTCAGGATTCGCCGGCCCGGAGATCGCGGTCAGGGCATCGAGGAGACCAGCACGCCGACGATGGGCACGAGGAACAGGCCGAGTGCCAAGGCGGCCAGCACCTTCGCCCTCATCGAGACGCGGATCTCCCGTCCCCGGTACCCACTCATGCGTTCGTCTCCGAGCCGTCGGTGGC
This sequence comes from Nocardioides sp. zg-1230, assembly GCF_013155335.1. Taxonomy (GTDB): domain Bacteria; phylum Actinomycetota; class Actinomycetes; order Propionibacteriales; family Nocardioidaceae; genus Nocardioides. The sequence goes on from NZ_JABJQZ010000001.1 coordinate 463,968, forward strand.
CGTCGATCTCCGGGTGCGCACGTCCAGTGTGATCAGGGCGACCATCAGCGGGAGAGCCAGCAGGAACGCCCACCACGGCACGTCGATGTCGTTGTACCGCGCATGCCGCAGTGCTGCCACGACGCCGATGCCGATGACGACCAGGACGCCGTAGATCACCTTGCGGGTGTGCATCGCACCTCTCCTTCGCGTGAGGGAACGGCGTCACGCGTCGACCTCCGACGAGGTCGTCCGAGCGCTTCCGCCGAGCCGGAGCGGTCGGGACCCCCAGCGACCATCCACACCCGCCGACACACCCCTGGGATCCGGCGCACGGAGTGCGGAGTCCTGACGTCACCAGGTGACGCCACGGCTCCGCGGTGGCCATGGTCTCGACACGCTCGCTGGCGCTCGCTGCTCCACCAGCGGCTGTCAGGAGCCGAGGGCCGCCGGCATCGTCGCGCGCCAGGCCGCCCTGGCCTCCGCGACCGGGACGTCGAAGACGCCCTCGACGGAGATCGTGTCGCCGCCGGTGCGCCCGAGGGGCGTGAGGGGTACGCCGTGCCGCTGGGCGAGCGCGACGAGGGCGTCGGCCTGGTCGTCGGTGAGCGTCACCAGGGCGCGGGCGGTCGACTCCGAGAAGAGCGCGACGAACGCGTCGTCGGCGACGGCGGCCAGGGAGACCGACACCCCGACACCGGAGCCGAAGGTCGACTCGGCGAGGGCCTGGGCCAGGCCGCCGTCGGACAGGTCGTGGGCGCTGGTGACGACGCCGTCGCGGGCGGCGTCGTGCAGCAGAGCGGCGAGCGCCTGCTCGGCCGCGAGGTCGAGGCGGGGCGGCAGCCCGCCGAGGTGGCCGTGCACGACGTGGGCCCACTCCGAGCCGGAGAGCTCCTCGCGGGTCTCGCCGAGCAGGAAGACTCGCTCGCCGGCGGCGCCGAAGCCGGTCGGCGTACGCCGGGTGACGTCGTCGATGACGCCGAGGACGGCGACGACCGGGGTCGGCAGGATCGCCGTCTCACCGGTCTGGTTGTAGAGGCTGACGTTGCCGCCGGTGACCGGGATGCCGAGCTCGAGGCAAGCGTCCTTGAGGCCGCGGCACGCCTCGGCGAACTGCCACATCACGTCGGGGTCCTCGGGCGAACCGAAGTTGAGGCAGTCGGAGACCGCGAGCGGGCGCGCGCCGCCGGTGGCGACGTTGCGGTAGGACTCGGCCAGCGCGAGCTGGGCGCCGGCGTAGGGGTCGAGCTTGGCGAAGCGACCGTTGCAGTCGGTGGAGACCGAGACACCGAGGTTGGTCTCGGGGTCGACGCGCACCATGCCGGAGTCGGCCGGCTGGGCCAGGACCGTGTTGCCCTGGACGTAGCGGTCGTACTGGTCGGTGATCCACGACTTGTCGCAGAGGTTGGGCGAGGCGACCAGCCGGAGCAGGGTCTCGCGCAGCTCCGCGCCGCTTGACGGCCGCGCGAGCGACTCGGCGCCGTCGGCCTGGAGGGCGTCCTGCCAGTCGGGGCGGGCGAACGGACGGTGGTAGACCGGCCCGTCATGGGCCACCGACCGCGGGGGTACGTCGACCACGCGCTCGCCGTGCCAGTCGATGTGCAGGCGATCGGAGTCGGTGACCTCGCCGATCACCACGGCCTCGACGTCCCACTTCTCGCAGATCGCCATGAACGCGTCCACGTCACCGGGCTCGACGATCGCCATCATCCGCTCCTGCGACTCGCTCATGAGGATCTCCTCCGGAGCGAGCGTCGAGTCGCGCAACGGGACGCGGTCGAGCTCGACGTACATGCCGCCGTCGCCGGCCGACGCCAGCTCGGAGGTGGCGCAGGAGAGCCCGGCGCCGCCGAGGTCCTGGATGCCGGCGACGACGCCGACGGCGAAGAGCTCGAGCGTGCACTCGATGAGCAGCTTCTCCATGAAGGGGTCACCGACCTGGACGCTCGGCCGCTTGGCGGGGCCCCCGGTGCCGTCGGAGTGGGCGTCGAAGGTCTCGCTCGCCAGCACGGAGACGCCGCCGATGCCGTCACCGCCGGTGCGGGCGCCGTACAGCACGACCTGGTTGCCGACCCCCGACGCCTTGGCGAGGTGCAGGTCCTCGTGGCGGAGCACGCCGACACAGAGGGCGTTGACGAGCGGGTTGCCGGCGTAGGTCTCGTCGAAGACGGCCTCGCCGCCGATGTTGGGCAGGCCCAGGCAGTTGCCGTAGCCGCCGACGCCGGCCACGATCCCGGGCAGCACCCGCGCGGTGTCGGGGGCGTCGAGCGGGCCGAAGCGCAGGGGGTCCATCACGGCGACCGGGCGGGCGCCCATCGCGAGGATGTCGCGGACGATGCCGCCGACCCCGGTGGCCGCGCCCTGGTAGGGCTCGACGAACGACGGGTGGTTGTGGCTCTCGACCTTGAAGGTGACGGCGTAGCCCTGGCCGATGTCGAGCACACCCGCGTTCTCGCCGATGCCCGCGAGCATCGGACCCACCGGCGTCTCCTGCGGGATCTCACCGAACTGCTTGAGGTGCACCTTCGTGGACTTGTAGGAGCAGTGCTCGCTCCACATCACGCTGTACATCGCCAGCTCGGAGCTCGTCGGGCGACGGCCGAGGATCTCGCGGATCCGTGCGTACTCGTCGGCCTTGAGGCCGAGGTCGGCCCACGGCTGCTCGCGCTCGGCGTCGGTGGCCGCCAGGGCCACCGTGTCGAGGGTGCCGGTCGCGCCGGAGGTCGTCAGACCGGCGTTCGCGAGGGACGGGGACTGCGGGGCGGCGCTCGTGTCGGGCACGGCGCCAATCTACCGGCGGTCGTCGCCCACCGGACGCCCGGGCGCCGCCTCGTGGACCACCCGTACGAGCTGGCGCCGCTCGCCGCTGTCGGGCTGCTCGTCGCCGCCGGCGTCCGCCCCGGTCTCGTCGACATCCTCATCGACATCCTCGTCGTGCTCGCCGTGCTCATCGTGCTCGTCGTCGCGGCGGGACCCCTTGCCCGCGGTCCGCGAGGGCTGGGCGTCGCGCGCCGCTTCCCGCTCGGCCTTGCGGGCCGCCCGCTCCGCCCGCTTCTCCTCGAGCGCCGCTCGCTTGGCCGCGCGCACCGCTTCCTTCTCCCGGGCGGCGCGGGCCGCGGACTCCTCGGCCGCGGTCCGCTCGAGCCGCGGGGTCGCCATCCGGGCCGGAACGCCACGACCGCTCGCCGTGCCGCGCGACATCGTCCCCGCCCGCGCCGCCATGCCTCCGGCCGCCATCCCGCCGATGGGCGGCGCGCTGCCGGCCGGGAGCCGGGTGCCGTCGCGCCGGCCGCGCGACCCGCCGGCGGCGCTCGCGGCCAGGGAGGTCAGCCCGGCAGAGGAGAGGCCGGTCAGGTCGGGGGCTGAGCCGGCGATCGGCGCGAGCGGCGGCAGTGCTGCGACCCCGGACTGGGCCGAGCCGGCCACGGAGGTGGACTGCGGCGATGGTGCGACGACGACGATCCCCGACTCCGTCCCGCCGGGACCGCCGGGGTCGCCGAGGAGCGCCCCGAAGCTGCCGCCGGTGAGGGAAATCAGCTCGGTGCGCACGGTCACCATCTCGGCTCGGGCCGAGCGGAGCCGGGCGCTCTCCTGGTCGAGCGCCACCGTCAGCCGGCTGCGGATGCCGTCGGTCTCGGCCTGGCCGCGGGTGACCTTGCCGCGCTCGTCGTCCTCGGAGGGCCTGAAGACGAGGTGCCGTGACTCGCCGACGACCTCGTGGGGCACCATCGCGACCGTCGTCCAGGCGCGGTCGAGCTCCTTCTGCGACGACGTCATCACCTCGGCCGCCGCGCGCAGGCAGTCGGCAACCAGGTCGGCGAGAGTGGTGAAGCGGTCGAGCCGGTCGAGCACCTGCCTGCGGTGCTGCTCGTAGCTCTCGGCGGACGCCGCGTCCCACCCCTCGGTCGCGCGCCGCGCGGCGTCGACGAGCTCGTCGCCGCGACGCGAGACCAGGGCGCTGACCTCGGTCCACCGTCGGGCGGCGGCCTCGAGCGGCCGGACGTCGGCACGCAGCTCCCACGGGTTGGCCGGCACGTCAGCGACCTCCCGACCCCGGCCGCGTCCCGGAGGGACCCTCGCCCAGCAGGTGCGTGGCGCGGCCGAGCTCGGCAGCCACGACGTCGTCGGCGCGCAGGGCGTCGCGGGCGGCGTCGACCAACCCCGCCACGCCGAGCTCGAGGGCCCCGGCCAGCGAGGTGAGGACCGCGTCGGCGTCGGCCAACGCATCGGCGTACGACGCCGCGAGGTTGGCGGTCCCGGCCGCGTCACCGAGGGCCGCGCACGCCCCGGCGAGCTCGTCGACGGCGTCGGCCCAGTCGTGCCTCAGCCCGTCGAGGATGCGCTCGGACGAGCCCGCCAGCTCGACCAGCCTGGCTGGCTCGACCTGCATCAGGGGTCGTCTGCCGATTGCGCTCACCTCTGCGGGATACCCGCGCCGTCGGGAGCCAAACACCACCATGAGCGCCCTGTGGGCAAAGGATGGGGACGAGCGGTTTCGGGGGCGTCCGGACGGGGAACGTCGACGGGCAAGCCCCCTCTCGGACACCGCAGGAGCCGCGATGAACGCCGTGATGACCGTCGACCTCTCCGAGCTCGACGCCTGGTCCGCGCAGGTCCAGCGCGCGAGCGACGACCTGGCCGGCATCGCCCGCAACGGCGGCCACGCGCTCGTCCAGACCGACTTCGGTCCCATCCTCGAGACGATGATGGGCGCCTACCACGCGCTCCTCCCGTCGGTGCACCAGTCGCTTGAGGACAACGGCACCGGGATGCGCGACCACGCGGAGGCCCTGCGGGCCACCGCCCGCGACTTCACGCTGACCGAGGACGGCGTCGTACGTCGCCACCAGGCCGTCGGCGTCGACGGCCGCGACGGCTCGAGCAGCTTCTGGGACGTCGCCGACACCACGATCCGGCGGGCCGGCCCCACCGAGAGCGGCCTCCCGCAGGTCAGCTTCGGCTTCCCCTACGACACCGTGTGCGACCTGGTGCGGATGCTCACCGGCTTCGACATCCGCGCCGAGCTCGCCGAGAAGATCGGCGGCGACGTGGTCGGCGCCTCCAGCCAGGGCTCGTCGTTCGGCGCGCTCGGCCAGGCGGTGCGCGGCGTCGCGTCCAACCTCGAGAGCGGCAGCCGTACGATCTCGCAGACGTGGCAGGGCGGCGCATCCGACGCGGCCGTCAGGCAGATCGGCGCGTGGGTCGGTTCGCTCGACGCCCAGGCCGGCCAGCTCGTCCAGGTGGGCCAGACCGTCGTGCAGGTCTGCCGCGACGCGTGGCAGACCGCGCTGGCGGTGGTGCAGTGCGTGAAGGCGGCGGTGCAGACCGTCTCCGCCGCGCTCGCGACGATGAGCATCCCCGGCGTCGGCTGGGCGCGCGTCGTGCAGGCCGTCTTCCAGGCGTTCCAGGCCGTGATGAAGGGCTACCAGGCGCTGATGAGGCTCATCGACATGCTGAAGCAGGTGGGCTCGCTCATCACCACGGTGAAGAGCTTCTTCGACGGCGACCGGGTGCCCGTGTCCACGCCCGGCGTGGCGGTCTCGACCGGTACGCCGGGCAGCATGACGCGCGACCCCGGCACGGTCGCCACCCCGACCGTCGGCGAGCGCCCCGCTCCGGTGGCACCGGTGGCACCCGCGCCCGCCAGCGCCTAGCCTCCGCACCATGAACGACCCCCGCAGCCAGGCCGAGATCCTGGCGGCGATCGGCGCCGCGCGCGAGGACCTGACCTCCAGCCTGGCCGACCTCACGGCGGCCGTGGAGGAGCTCGAGAAGCGGCCACTGCTCACCGACGAGGAGAAGCAGGCGCTCGAGGAGCAGGCGGAGTCGGGCGAGCTGGGTGAGGACATGCAGGCCCTCGTGGAGAGGATCCGCCGCGGCGAGGACTCGTGGGAGCAGGTCTTCTCGGGCCAGTCGCCGAACGGCGCACTGCTCCAGGGACACCTGACGCGGATGGTCGACGAGCACCAGGAGGACATCGCGCTCGCGTTCGAGGAGCTGATCGAGGAGGAGGAGGCCAAGGGCAACTTCCTCCTCGACGACGTGCCGCCGAGCGACTGAGGGTCGAACTACAGACCTGTAGTTCTGGCGAACGTCTGTTACGCGTGTGACTCGTGTGGTTCTCTGGGTGCGCCTGACCCGCGTCCCGCCCCTTCCCCGCCTCGGAGTCACCCATGCGCCGCGCCCGCCAGCCCCGACCTCGTACGTCGCTCCGGACCATCACCGCCGCCCTCGCGCTGGTGCTCGCCGCGCCCCTCGTCGGCTCCGCTCCCGCGACGGCGGACGAGACCGCGCCCCAGGCGCGCAAGCTCGCCTCGCAGCGCCAGATCGCCCTCGCCACCCCGGGCGACTTCACCGGCTACGGCTTCGACCAGTGCGTCGCCCCGACCCAGTCGGCGATGGACGCCTGGTGGAAGAAGTCTCCGTTCACCGCCGTCGGCATCTACATCTCCGGCGACTCCCGCGCCTGCCGCACGCAGCCGAACCTCAGCCCCACCTGGGTGGCCACCCAGGTCGCGCGCGGCTGGCGGCTGCTGCCGATCGCGCTCGGCCCGCAGGCCTCCTGCCAGCCGCGGTTCCCGCGCTACAAGGACGACTTCAAGATCTCCCCGAGCCCGACCGGGGGCTATGCGACGGCCGCCGCGCAGGGTGCGGCCGAGGCCGACAAGAACGCCGCCGACGCGGCGTCGTACGGCATCGGCGCGGGCAGCACCATCTGGTACGACCTCGAGGGCTTCAACCTCGGCGACACCCACTGCCGCGAGTCCGCGCTGGTCTTCACCTCCGCGTGGGTCACCCGGATCAAGGTGCTCGGCTACACCGCCGGCTTCTACTCCAGCGCCAGCTCGGGCATCAAGATGCTCGACGACGCGCGCCGGCTGCGGCCCGGCCAGTTCGCCCTCCCGGACCGCATCTGGATCGCCCGCTGGGACGGCGCGGCCAACACCTCGACGACGTACATCCCCGAGGACGGCTGGCGTCCCGGTGGCCGGATGAAGCAGTACCTCGGCGGCCACAACGAGACGTGGGGCGGCGTGACGATCAACATCGACAGCAACTTCATCGACCTCGGCGCCGGCTCGCAGCCCCGGCCCGAGGGCCGCTGCCCCGGCACCCGGCTGGGCTATTGGAAGTACCCGAAGCTCTCCCCCACCTCCGCCCGCGCGACCAGGGTCAAGGTCCTGCAGTGCCTGCTCACCGAGCAGGGCACCTACTCCGGCCCGGTCAACGGGTCGTACGACGCCCCCACCGTCGCGGCGGCCCGCGCCTGGCAGTCCGCCCGCAAGTTCACCCCGAGCGACACCTTCTCCAAGCGGCACTGGACCGCGCTGCTCGCCGCCGGAGCCCGTACGACGCTCAAGCGCGGGTCGGTCGACGAGTCGGTCCACCGGCTCCAGCGGGCCCTCAACGCCGCCGGGGCGGGGCGCTTCCGGGCGACCGGCGTGTTCGACGCCAAGACCGAGGCGGCCGTGCGGACCTACCAGAAGCGGCTCGGGATCGGCGTCTCGGGCGTCGCCACGCGGCAGACCTGGAACAAGCTGCAGCAGGGTCGCTGACCGCCGCCGCCTCTCCTACCGGCGCCCGACGAAGACGTCAGACGGGCGGGCCGACGACCAGCGCCACGCCCGTCAGGCCGACGACCGCGACCAGGCCGACGAGCGCGCCCTGGGCCGGACGGCGGACCAGCCAGGCCGTGAGCTTCTCGAGGAGGCCGTGCGGCGCGTCGGAGCGCAGGCGCCAGGCGTCGCCGAGCAGCCCCGCGCGCTCGGCGTACCGCTCGAAGGGGACGGTGGCGAAGGGCGGCACGGCCGCACCCAGGCCCAGCGCCAGGCGGCTGACCGGCCACTTCTGGTCGACGAAGAGCAGTGCGGTCACGAGGCAGTAGGCGATGAACACGACGCCGTGGACCATGCCGAAGACCTGCACGCCGAGCTCGGTGGTCTCGGTGACGTACTTGAGGAACATGCCGGTCAGCAGCAGCGCCCAGGTGACGGCCTCGGCGCGCGCGACGAGACGGTGGAGACGGGTCGGGCTCATGCGGTCGTTCATGCAAAGGCCTTCTCGGCGAGCGAGGTGAAGAAGCCGAGCCCGTCGGTGCCGGGTCCGGTGAGGTCCTCGACCGCGTGCTCGGGGTGGGGCATCAGGCCGACGACGTTGCCGCGCTCGTTGGAGATGCCGGCGATGTCGCGCAGCGAGCCGTTGGGGTTGTCGCCGAGGTAGCGGGCGACGACGCGGCCCTCACCCTCGAGCCGGTCGAGGGTCGCCTCGTCGGCGACGAACCCGCCCTCGCCGTTCTTGAGCACGATCGTGACCTCGGCGCCCGCGGCATAGGCCGAGGTCCACGGGGTGTCGACGCGCTCGATGCGCAGGCGCTGGTCGCGGCAGACGAACTTGCGGTGGTCGTTGCGGATCAGCGCGCCGGGCAGCAGGTGGGACTCGCAGAGGATCTGGAAGCCGTTGCAGATGCCGAGCACGGGCAGGCCCTTGCCGGCTGCCTCGACGACCGACGTCATGACGGGCGCGAAGCGCGAGATGGCGCCGCAGCGGAGGTAGTCGCCGTACGAGAAACCGCCCGGCAGCACGACCGCGTCGACGCCCCTGAGGTCGTCGTCGCCGTGCCACAGCGCGACCGCCTCGTTGCCGCCGATGGTGACCGCGCGGCGCGCATCGACGTCGTCGAGCGAACCGGGGAAGGTGACGACGCCGACCTTCATGCGCGGCCGGCCTCGTGCGCGACCTCGGCGACCGAGTGCTCCTCGACGTGGACCTCGAAGTCCTCGATCACCGGGTTGGACAGCAGCGTGCCGGCGACCTTCTCGATCTCGGCGAGCACCGCTTCGGTGATCTCGCCGTCGACCTGCAGCTCGAACCGCTTGCCCTGCCGGACGTCGGTGACGAGGTCGAACCCGAGCCGGGGCAGTGCACCGAGCACCGCCTTGCCCTGGGGGTCGAGGATCTCGGGCTTGGGCATGACGTCGACGACGACTCGGGCCACGGGGATGCTCCTGGGTGACAGGGTGGGGCGGGCGGTCCCGATTCTAGTGAGCCGTCGTGCGAGGGCGCTCGGCGGGCATGACGGTGGACGGACCGGGTACGCGAGGGGTGACGGCGCGACGCGGCGACGGGAGCTCACATGGCACGGATCGGCATCTCCGGCTGGCGGTACGCCGGCTGGCGCAGCCACTTCTACCCGGCCGGGCTGCCGCAGCGCCTCGAGCTGGCCTACGTGGGCGAGCGGCTCACCACCGTCGAGGTGAACGGCTCGTTCTACTCCCTGCAGCGGCCGTCGAGCTGGCGGTCGTGGGCCGAGCAGGTCCCCGAGGACTTCGTCTTCGCGGTCAAGGGTCCGCGCTTCGTCACCCACATGAAGAAGCTCAACGACGTCGAGGCGCCGCTCGGCACCTTCCTCGCCTCCGGGGTGCTGTCGCTGGGCGAACGGCTCGGGCCGGTCCTGTGGCAGCTGCCGCCCAACCTCGGCTTCCACCCCGACCGCCTCGCCGCGTTCTTCGACCTGCTGCCGCGCACCACCTCCGCCGCGTCGTCGTACGCCGTCGCGCACCACGACGCGGGCAAGCTCAAGGAGCCCGCCGACACCGCCACGCCGGTCGACCGGCCGCTGCACCACGTGCTCGAGGTCCGGCACCCCTCCTTCCGCACGCCCGAGTTCTGCGAGCTGCTGCGCGCCCACGACATCGGGATGGTGGTCGCCGACTCGGCGGGCACGTGGCCGATGTTCGACGAGGTGACGAGCGGCGTCGCCTACGTCCGGCTCCACGGGGACACCGAGCTCTACGCCAGCGGCTACTCCCCCGCCGCCCTCGACCACTGGGCCGAGAAGGTGCGTGGCTGGGAGGCCGACGGGCTCGACGTCTACGTCTACTTCGACAACGACGCCAAGGTGCACGCCCCCTTCGACGCCATCGCGCTCCAGGAGCGGCTGGGGGTCGGCCCGGCGTGACCTGCTGGGGAACGAGATGCAGGCCGATCGGCGTGCTGAGCCTGTATCTGGTTCCCCACTCACTCCAAGGACCTGTAGTGGTCGAGCATCATCGCGTCGCTCACAGCCTCGTCCGGATGCGCGAGCGGCGGCGCGGGCACGAACCGACCCAGCCGCCACGGCCGCTCGCCGGCCGGCAGCCACGACGCACGCGAGCGGGCCGACTGCATGCGCTGGCGCCACACTCGCTCGCTGTCACCCGCGACGATCACGAAACCCTCCAGGCCGACGTCACGCAGCGCTGCGGCGCGCGCCTCGTCGCGACGCTGCCGGTCACGGCTGCGGTGCGCGGCGCCTTTGTACTCACCGTAGGTGCCCGACGCGTCCTCCACCAGGTCGACGACCGCGATCACGCGACCGGACAGGTCGATCACCTCACGATTCATGAGCGGTCGGGGGAACCTGAGGTCTCCCTCCCAGACCTGCAGCATCTCCGACTCCTTGGGCGAACGACACTCGGCGCAGGCGCGCTCGATGGCGTACGACGCCACGGCCGGCAGGCGTCGTCGACCGCGCGCCGCCTCCCGCAACCGGGCCAGGTCGACGACCCCCGCTGCCAGCGCCATGTCGACCGCGACGCCGGCGCGGCGCGCGGAGGTCGCCCGGCGCAGCTCGTGCAGCAGGGCGGTCTCGGACGGAGCGCACGGGATGCCGCCCGGCGTGAGTCGCGTCGCTGCCTCGAGAATGCGCTGCTCGACCGTCAGCGGGACGTCCGCCGGCACGACCAGTCCGTAGCTGGTGGTACGCCAGCGAGGTCCCGACGCAGTGCCGCGGGGAGGACCCGCGCACCCCGTGGGATCGGCGCGGACCGGACGCACCAGCCCGGTGGGCGGCACGCAGCACGGATGGAAGTCGGACATGCCTCACGCATGCCCCGGCGGCCGCGGCGTACGCCTGTGAGCCAGAACCTGTGGACGACGGCCCGTGGGGAACGAGAAGCAGGCGGATCGCGAAGATCTCCCTGCACCTGGTTCCCCAACGGGACGGCGTACGTCACTCCCGCCGGCGCGCCGCCACGATGACGAGGGCCACGCCGAAGCCGGCGAGGATCGGGCCGATGATCGCCCAGATGCTCTGGTCGGTCATCGCGCTGCCCTCGATGTAGCCGAGGCCCTGGCCGGTCCAGATGGCGCCCGTCACCACCATGATCGCGCCGAGCGCGATGCCGAGTGCGCGCATCAGGCGAGCTCGCGCTTGAGGATCTTGCCGGTCGCGGTCATCGGCAGCGCGTCGACGAACTCGACGATGCGGGGGTACTTGTAGGCGGCCATCTGCTCCTTGCCCCACGCGACGAGCTCGTCCTCGGTCACGGTGGCGCCGTCCTTGCGGATGACCACGGCCTTGATCTCCTCGCCGTGGCTCTCGTGGGGCACGCCGATGACGGCCGCGAGCGAGACGTCGGGGTGCGTGAGGAGGACCTCCTCGATCTCGCGCGGGTACACGTTGTAGCCGCCGCGGATGATCATGTCCTTGGACCGGTCGACGATGTAGTACCAGCCGTCGGCGTCCTTGCGGCCGAGGTCGCCGGAGCGGAACCAGCCGTCCACGATGGCCTCGGCGGTCGCGTCGGGGCGCCCGTAGTAGCCCTTCATGATGTTGGGGCCCTTGATCGCGATCTCGCCCACCACGTCGTCGCCGTCGCCGAGGTCCTCGCGCACGCCGGGCTCGGGGTTGATCAGCTTCATCTCGACGCCGGGGATCGGCTTGCCGATCGAGCCGACGCGCACGGGCTCGCCCCACACGGAGAAGCTGGCGACCGGCGAGGTCTCGGAGAGGCCGTAGCCCTCGAGGATGGTCACGCCGAAGCGGTGCTCGAACTCCTTGTGCACCTCCACCGGCAGCGCCGAGCCGCCCGCGACGGCCACCCGGACCTGGTCGGCGACCTTCTTCACGTCCACGCCGGAGTCGTCGAGCGCACCGAGCAGCCCCCAGTACATCGTCGGGACGCCGGCGAAGAACGTCACGCCCTCCTGCTCCATCAGCGTCAGCGCCGGGCCGGCCTCGAAGCGCGGCAGCAGCACGACGGTCCCGCCGAAGGCGAAGCCGGCGTTCATGATCACCGTCTGACCGAAGGAGTGGAAGAGCGGCAGGACGCACAGGAGCGTGTCGGGGTTGTCGCTGTCGGCGCCGAAGAGGGCGTCGCTGGCCAGTGCGTTGGAGATCATGTTGCGGTGCATCAGCTCGGCGCCCTTGGGCTGGCCCGTGGTGCCCGAGGTGTAGAGGATGACGGCGGTGTCGTCGCCGTCGACCTCGCGCGACTCGAAGACCGGCGACTGCCCCTTCAGGGCCTGACCGAGCGTCTCGGTGCCCTCGATGGGCGACTCCGCACTCGGGTCCGCGGTGATGACGAAGAAGTGCTCGCACGAGTCGGTCTGCTCGAAGCCGGCGTGGCCCTCCGCACCGATCGGCAGCTCGGGCGTGCCCTGGAAGCAGAAGTAGGCCTTCGCGTCCGAGTCGTCGAGGTGGTAGGCCACCTCGCGTCCCTTGAGCAGCACGTTGAGCGGCACCACGGTCGCGCCGGCCTTGAGGATGCCGTAGTAGACGATCGGGAAGTACGGCAGGTTGGGGCAGCTCAGCGCCACCTTGTCGCCCGGCTCGATGCCGCGCGAGACCAGCAGGTTGGCGACCTGGTTGGCGGCGGCGTCGACCTGGGCGTAGGTCAGGCGGGTGTCGCCCAGCACGACCGCCGTACGGTCCGGGTGGGCCTGGGCGGAGCCTTCGAGCAGCGAGGAGAGGTTCGGCATGGCGCCAACCTACTCAGGGGTGGTGAGCACCGTCACCCGTCGGCGCGCTGGGCGATCCGGTGCCCGGCCGTCTTCAGGTCGGCAGCGATCGCGCGCCCCGCGAGCAGCCCCGAGCTCCGGGCGGCGACGGCGTACATCCCCGCTCCGGACACCTCGCCCTCGGCGACGACGCGGCAACCGTCGCGGGTGCCGGTGAACCGGAGTCGCAACGACGCCTCCACCCCGCGCCAGGTGCCGCGCTCGGCCCACGACCGGAACGGCACGAACTCGACGACCTCCAGGCTGGGTCGTACGCCGACCACGGTCAGCTCGGTCCAGGTCTGACCGAGGTGGGGCTCCTCGTCCTCGGGCACGTCGGTGGACAGCAGGCTCGACTGCCACTCGGGGCGCCGGCGGGGGTCGACGAGGTAGGTGAACGCCTGCTCCGCCGAGTGCGGCAGCTCGACGGTCGCGGTGAAGCGCCGGGTCGTCAGATCGTCTCCCCGGTCAGCAGCTCGTAGGCCTCGACGTAGCGCGCCCGGGTGCGCTCGACGACGGCGTCGGGCAGCGGCGGCGGGGCTTCGCCGGAGGTGCGGTCCCAGCCGGACTCGCCGGTGAGCCAGTCGCGCACGATCTGCTTGTCGTACGACGACTGGGCGCGGCCCGGCTGCCACTCGTCGGCGGGCCAGAAGCGGGAGCTGTCGGGGGTGAGGACCTCGTCGGCGAGGATCGTCGTGCCCCCCTCGGAGGCAGGACGCCGGCCGAACTCCAGCTTGGTGTCGGCCAGGATGATGCCGCGCTCGCGGGCGAGGGCGTGCGCCTTGTCGTAGACCTCCATGGTCAGCATCCGCAGCTCGGCGGCGGCGTCGTCGCCGACGGCCTCGACGACGGCCTCGTAGTCGACGTTCTCGTCGTGGTCGCCGAGCTCGGCCTTGGTGGCGGGCGTGAAGATCGGCTCGGGCAGGCGGCTGCCGTCCTGCAGCCCGGCCGGCAGCGGGATGCCGCAGACCTCGCCCGTGCGGGCGTAGTCGAGGAGGCCGGAGCCGGTGAGGTAGCCGCGGGCCACGCACTCGACGGGAAACATCTCGAGACGCTCGCACACCACCGCGCGCCCGGCGACGGACGCCGGCACGTCGGTGGACACGACGTGGTTGCCGACGAGCCCCTCGAGCTGCGCGAACCACCACAGCGACATCCGGGTGAGGATCTCGCCCTTGTCGGGGATCGTGGTGTCGAGGACGAAGTCGTAGGCGGAGATGCGGTCGCTCGCGACCATCAGCAGCCGACCCTCGTGCTCGCCCGCGTCGATGCGGTAGAGGTCGCGGACCTTGCCGGAGTGGAGGTGGGTGGTGCCCTCGATCGGAGGGGCTGCGGGGATGTTCAGCTCGGCTGCCACGCGCCGAGCCTATCCGGGCTCAGCGGTGCAGCCACCAGCTCATCCGGCGCGTCATCCAGGGCAGGAAGACGTAGGTCATCAGCGGCGTCATCACCGACGTCACCAGCACCACGCGCGGCACGAGCGGCCAGCCGCCGATGGTCCGCGAGGCGACGAAGTTCGCGACCAGGCTCAGCGGCAGGAACACCATGAAGATCACGACCATCTGCTTCCACCGCGGCGGTGGCACGGGGGCCGCGCTCAGGGCCTCCACCGTGGCCGGCTCGTCGAACCATCCCTCGATGCCCGTACGCCGTTCGCGACGCGACTCCTCCACGTCGCCCGCGGCCGCCTCGAGCCACCAGGCCCGCTGCGGGGAGGCCTCCCACGCGGCGAGCGACTCGGCGTCGGCGAAACGGTAGAGCATGTGCCAGTCCGTCGAGTCGGCGCTCGGCCGGACCCAGCCCGAGCCGAGGAACCCGTCGAACTTCTCCGCCATCGACGTGCCCGCCTGCATCCACGCCAGCATCTGGGTGGAGTGCGAGGGGTCGACGTGGCGGGTGACGGAGACGGTGACAGGGGCGCTCATGCGGGGTCCCCGCGGCGTTGTTCGGGGGAGCGCAGCGGAGGAGAAGAACGCCGTGGGGTGTTCATGGGCTCCAGTGTCGAGCGCGGGCGGGCGCGGAGTGAAGCCGGCGGCGACGAGATCCCGCCCACGTCGCCACGGGCCTGAGGCACCTCCGGGTGCGGATAAGGCGTCTGCCCGATGCGGACGCGGGGGTCTTAGCCGCAGCGTGAGGAGCGTCCACCAGCGCAGGACCCAGGAGCCCGCCATGAACAACACCGCCATCGACATCACCGCACGGATCGCCGCCACCCACCGCGCCGACGTGGCGCGCGACGTCGCCGAGGCCCGCGCCGCGCGCCAGGCCCGACGTACGCGTCAGCCCGCCGAGCCGGTCGTCACCGAGGCGCCGTCCCGGCGACGCAGCGGATGGAGCCGCTGGCTCCCGACACCGCGCCCCGCCCACTGATGTCGGTCGCTCGTGTCGATCGTCCACCCGTGGTCAACGGCCTCGTCGCCTGCGACCATCTGCAGATGGGCGGGAGGCTCGTCGGCCGCGGGGCCGAGCTCGACCGGATGGCCGGGGCCCTCATGAGCGCCCGCGCGGGCGAGACCCGTTGCCTGCTCGTCACCGGCGAGGCAGGGATCGGCAAGAGCCGGCTCGTCGCCGAGGCCGTGGAGCACCTCGACGACGCGCTGGTCATCACCGGGCACGCGGTCGACATGTCCACCGGCGAGATCCCGTTCGGCGTGGTCGCCGACACCTTGCGCGACCTGACCCGCGTGGCCGGCGCAGACGTCCTGCTGCCCGCCGACCGGGACGCGCTCGCCCCGCTGCTGCCGGGGCGTGCCCACGATCACCAGGTCGAGCGCGTCCAGCTGCTCTCGACCGTCCTCGACCTGCTCGAGCGGCTCGCGTCGCACCAGCTCGTCGTGTGGGTGGTCGAGGACCTGCACTGGGCGGACTCGGCCACGCGCGACCTGGTCGGGCTCGCGGCGCGGACGATCCCGGTGGGCCTGCTCATCGTGGGGACGGTCCGAACCGACGACCCCGAACGCACTCCCGAGGCGGAGGGCGCCGTCACGTCGTACGTCGCCGGGTTGGCCCGCACGCCGGGTTGCGAGGTGCTGCCGCTCCCACGTCTGGGCGCGGACGCGGTCCAGCAGCAGCTCCGCGACCTGCTCGGGTCTCGCCCGTCGGCGGACGTCCTCAGCCGCGTCGAGCGCCTCAGCGACGGCATCCCGTTCGTGGTGGAGGAGCTGGTGGCCGCTGCCGGGCGACCCGAGCTCAGCACCGTCGAGGCGGTGGCCTCCGGCCGGCTCGGCACCCTGTCGCCGGAGGCCAGGAGGCTCGTGGAGGCTGCTGCCGTCGGCGACGGGCACCTCCGGATCAGCCTGGTCGAGCAGGTCCTCGACGCGACGCCCGACGAGCTCGACGCCGCTCTGGTGGAGGCGCAGCGGGCCGGCATCCTGACCACCGACCACGACCACGACGAGGTGCGCTTCCGGCACGCCCTGCTGCGCGAGGCGACGTCCCGGGAGACCGGGCCGGGGGCGCGGAGGTCGTGGCACCGGCGCTGGGCCGAGGTGCTCGAGGACAATCCCGGCACGCTGCCTGCGGACCCGGCCGCACTGGCGGTCGCCGAGCACTGGCACCAGGCTCGCGACGTACGCCGGGCGGTCGCGGCCGCGGTGGCCGCCCTGCCCTCGGCCGAGCGGATCGCCGACCCGCAGCTGGAGACGGTGCTGTGGACGCGGGTGCTGTCGGCGTGGGCCTCGATCCCGGACGCCGAGGCCGTCACCGGCCTGCGGCTGCGCGACGCCGTGGCCCAGGCCGTGCTCGCTGCCCAGTCGACCGGGCTGGCGAGCTTCATCGCGGTCCTCGACGCGGTGCCTGATCAGCTGCTGGACGAGTCCGAGCGTGCTGTGCTCTCCGCCGTCCGTGCGATCACCGGCGAGGCCAAGGGCGTCCTGGATCGCCGCTTCCGCGAGATGACGCAGGACCTGTTCGACAGGTTCGACCTCTTCGCCGGCCCGCGCGACCTCTTCTCGATGCTCGCGCTCAGCTTCGCGACCCGGCTGCCTGCGAGCGACGAGCGATCGGTCACCGGCATGGACGCGGCTGCGGACATCGCCGCCGGGCTCGCCTCGCCACGCGCGCGGCTGGAGCACGTCGTGCTGCGCTCGCACTCGCGAGAGTTCAAGGGTGACCCCGGCGCCGCGGCCGACTACCTCGAGGCCCAGCTGGCCGAGCTCCGCGACCTCCCCGGCCACCACGTCCTGTTCGCCGACGGCAACGTCGTGTGGTGCCGCAGCGTGTGCGGCGAGCACCGCAGGGCGCAGGAGATCGGCGAGGCGGCGCTCGCACGGCTCCGCCACCCCGAGCTGTCCGTCGGCCTCTGGGAGCACCTGGTCGAGAACCAGGCGTTCAGCCTGACCTGCACCGGCGACTGGGCCCGGGCCCGCCAGCTCCTCGAGGAGTCGGCGCCGTGGTGGGAGGACGACGTCCGCACCAGCAACGCACGCCTGGCGCTCCTCGACGTCCGCCAGCTCGGGACGGCCGATGCCGGGCGCTGGCAGGCGCTCATCGGGCAGGAGATCCCCGGGGGCGCCCCACCGCTCCAGGTGCGGCACCTAGCCGCCGCGGCGCACGTCGCGGCGGGGGGCCTGACCGCGGCCCGGGCGGTCCTCCGCGAGATGTGGGCCGACCCCGCCATTCTCGTCGCCGACGACTACCTGTGCCTGGTGGTGGTCGACGCCGCGCGGGCGGAGGCCGACGCGGCGATCGCCGCCCCGGGACGTGCCGACCGCGACGAGACATCGGCCCACATGGAGCAGATCGCCGACACGGCCCAAAGGTGCCGTCGCTACGGCCGGCTCGGCGAGGTGTGGCCGCTCGACGTGGCCGCCCAGCTGGACCGCTTCCACGGTCGCGACGCGCGACCGTCGCTGCGCACGGCGCTCGAGGGATGGGAGCGGATCGGGCACGTCCCGGACGTGGCGGTCACGCACCTGTCGCTGGCGGAGCAGGAGGCGATCCGCGGTGACCGCGAGGCCGCCCGTCGCCAGCTGGCAGCGGGTCGCGAGATCGCGGAGCGGCTGGAGGCCCACCCGATGCTGGCGCGCGCCGACGCGCTCGCGGAGAGGTACGCGCTCTCCTCGCGAGAACGACGTACGGACGGGGTGCTCACCGAGCGTGAGGTGGAGGTGCTCCGGCTGGTGGCGGACGGCCTGACCAACGGGCAGATCGGGGGAAGGCTCTTCATGTCGCCCAAGACGGCGAGCGTCCATGTCTCGCACATCCTGGCCAAGCTGGGGGCGGCCAACCGCACCGAGGCGGCTGCGACGGCGCGGCGACAGGGCCTGCTCGGCTGAGCCCCGTACGGCGAGCTCAGCGCACGCAGGTGACGAGGTCGTGCGCCCCGTCGGGGCGGGCGGCCTCGACGTAGTAGCGCACCCGGCCGTCGGGCAGCGGCACCGCGCTGGCGTAGCGGAACGCGCCGTCGGAGTGCGGGGACGAGATGGGCGGCTGGTCGAGGCGGGTGAGGGCCGTGCCGTCCCAGGTGGCCACCCCGGTGGTCTCGAACCAGTTCGACTCCGCGTCGGGGCGGCCGTCGTACAGCACCGTGCCGTCGGGCAGCACTGCGCTGACCCGGGCACCGCGCGCGTCCCACTGGCCCTCGCGGCCGGCGAGCACCTCGCCGTGGTCCTGCCACGCCAGCCCGTCGGGACTGGTGAGCCGGCGGGTGGTCATCCGGTCCTCGTGGCCGGGCTCGTCGAGGGGGTGGCAGCACAGCCACATCTCGTAGCCGTCCGACCCCACGGTGATCACCGGGTCCTTGACGCCCGTGCCGCGGTCGCCGCCGTGCACGCGTCGTCGTACGCCGTCGGGCAGGCCCTCGACCATGTCGGCGGTGAGGCTGTCGACCCACCAGTGCTTGGAGCGGGGCGTCGCGCACGAGAGGTAGAGCCGCCACCCGCCCTCGCGCAGCGGCACGAGCACCGGGCGCTCGAAGGACTCGGCACCGAAGGCCTCGCGCGCGACCTCGGCGACCGGCTCGAAGATGACGCCGTCGTCGGAGCGGGCGACGACAACCGTGACGCCGCGTCCGTGGGTGAGCGGGCGGCGGACCCGCCATGTCAGCCAGAAGACACCGTCGACCAGGACGGCGCTCGCCGCCCCCGCCCAGTTGCCCGGTCCCGCCCCCGGGGCCGGCACCACGACCTCGACGTCGTCGTAGGTCGGCGGTGCGGTCGGCGTCACCCGGTGACCCGGAAGGACGACGCGCCACTGACCGCGGCCTCCCGCACGGCGACGTCGCGCACCCGCGCCGACGGCGGCCCGTGCCGGCACCACTCCACGAGCGCGTCGACCGCGTCGTCCTCGCCCTCGGCGTGGACGAGCACGCTGCCGTCGACCTCGTTGCGCACCCAGCCGACGACCCCGAGCTGCTGCGCCCGCTCCTGGGTGTGCCAGCGGAACGCCACGCCCTGCACCTGCCCGGTCACCCGGGCCTGGACCGCCTTCATGCCCCCATCCTGCCCCTCCCGGCGGGCGGTCCCCGGCGCTGGGACCGGGTGAGAGGCTGACGCTGATGACCCAGCACGAGCAGGCCCAGGACGAGCGGGCCCGGGACGAGCGCGGAGGCGAGGCGGCGTACGAGCCCGACCCGCGGCGCTGGCGCGTGCTCGCGGTCTCCCTCGTCGTCGGCTTCATGTCGCTGCTCGACGTCACGATCGTCAACGTCGCCGTGCCGTCCATCCGCGCCGGGCTCGACACCTCCGCCGCGACCATCCAGTGGGTGGTGTCGGGCTACGCGCTCGCCTTCGGCATGACCCTGGTCGCCGGCGGCCGCCTCGGCGACGCGCACGGTCGGCGCCGGATGATGACGATCGGCCTCGTCGGCTTCGTCGTGTCCAGTGCGGCCGTCGGGCTCGCGCCCAACGCGGCCGCGATCGTGCTGGCCCGCCTCGTCCAGGGCGCCAGCGCCGGCCTGCTCACCCCGCAGAACTCCGGGCTGATCCAGCAGCTCTTCCGGGGCGAGGAGCGCGGGCGCGCCTTCGGGATGTTCGGCTTCACCGTGGCCGTCGCGTCCGCGACCGGACCGCTGATCGGTGGCCTGCTGATCGGCCTGCTCGGCGAGGAGAACGGCTGGCGCTCCCTCTTCCTCATCAACGTGCCGATCGGCCTCGTCGCGCTGGCGCTGATCCGTCGACTCGTGCCCGACAACCACGTCGGCGCCGGCCCCGAGTCAGCTCCGAAGGACCCCCGCATCGACGTCGTCGGCGCGGTGCTCCTCGGCCTCGCCGTCCTGGCCGTGCTGTACCCGCTGATCAGTCTCGAGGGCGGTGCCGGCCTGCCGCTGCTGGTGCTGGTCGCGTTCCCGCCGCTGGCGTGGGCGTTCGTGCGGTGGGAGAAGCGGACCGTACGGCTGGAGCGGCCGCCGCTGCTCGACGTGTCGCTGCTGCGCGGTCTGCCCGGCTACGCCAACGGCCTGCTGGTCGGCACCCTCTACTTCACCGGCTTCACCGGGATCTTCCTCGTGCTGTCGGTGCACCTGCAGGAGGGTGAGGGGTTCTCGCCGTTGCAGGCAGCGCTGCTGATGACGCCGTTCGCGGTCGGCGCCGCCACCACCTCACCGCTCGCCGGCCGGCTGGTCGGCCGGCTCGGGCGACGGGTCACCCTGGTCGCGCTCGGGGTGATGATGACCGGCACCGCGCTCGCGTCCTGGCTGGTCACGTCCCCGACCGACTCGCTGTGGTGGACGCTCGCGCCGGCCATGTTCCTCGCCGGCGTCGGCGGCGGTGGGGTCATCTCCCCGAACTTCACCCTCACCCTCGCCGAGGTCCCGCCGCGGATGGGCGGCGCGGCCGGCGGGGCGCTGCAGACCGGGCAACGGATCGGCTCGGCCCTCGGCGCCGCGCTGCTGATGACCGTCTACCAGGCCGTCGGGACCGTCTCGTCAGCCCCGGTCGCGGCCCGCGCCGCGCTGCTGGCGGCCCTCGCCGTGCTCTCGCTGGCCTTTGCCGCCGCCGTGCGCTCCTGGCGGCGCGGCGACTGAGCGAGGGAGAGACTGACAACTTCAGGAATCCCCGGCTGGCCGGGGATTCCCGGACATGTCGGCCCGTGCAAGGCCTGACAAGTTCAGCGAGCCCGTCAGAGGATCGCGCCCGGCGAGTACGCCGCCGCGGCGGGGTGGGCGGCCGCGAGCGCCTCGACCCGGGCGACGACCGCGCGGGTCTGAGCCACGGCGGCGCCGGTGAACTCGATGGGGTCGGCGACGAGCGCGTCGATCTGCTCGCGGGTCAGGCCGAGCCGCTCGTCGGCGGCGAGCTTGGCGAAGACGTCGTTGTCGGCCTGCCCGGCGCGCATCGCGAGGGCGGTGCCGACCGCGGCCTCCTTGATCGCCTCGTGGGCGGCCTCGCGACCGACGCCGTTGCGTACCGCGGCCATCAGCACCTTGGTCGTGGTGAGGAACGGCAGGTAGCGGTCGAGCTCGCGCTGGATGACCGCCGGGAAGGCACCGAACTCGTCGAGCACGGTGAGGAAGGTCTGGAAGAGGCCGTCGGTGGCGAAGAACGCGTCGGGCAGCGCGACCCGGCGCACGACCGAGCAGGAGACGTCTCCCTCGTTCCACTGGTCACCGGCGAGCTCGCTGACCATCGACAGGTGGCCGCGGAGGATCACGGCAAGGCCGTTGACGCGCTCGCAGGAGCGGGTGTTCATCTTGTGCGGCATCGCGGACGAGCCGACCTGGCCCTCCTTGAAGCCCTCGGTCACCAGCTCGTGGCCGGCCATCAGCCGCACCGTCGTGGCCAGGTTGGACGGACCGCTGACGAGCTGGACCAGGGCCGCGACGACATCGAAGTCGAGGGAGCGCGGGTAGACCTGGCCGACGCTCGTCATCACCTGCTCGAAGCCGAGGTGGCCGGCGACCCGGTCCTCGAGCTGCTCCAGACGCGAGGCATCGCCGTCGAGGAGGTCGAGCATGTCCTGCGCGGTGCCCATCGGCCCCTTGATGCCACGGAGCGGGTAGCGGGCGAGCAGCTCCTCGATCCGCTGGACGGCGATCAGCATCTCGTCGGCGATCGTCGCGAAGCGCTTGCCGAGCGTGGTGGCCTGGGCGGCGACATTGTGCGATCGGCCGGCCATCACGGTCGCCTCGTGCTCGGCGGCGAGCCGGCCGAGGCGGACCAGGGCGGCGACGGCGCGGTCGCGCACGACCTCGAGCGAGCGGCGTACCTGCAGCTGCTCGACGTTCTCGGTGAGGTCGCGCGAGGTCATGCCCTTGTGGATGTGCTCGTGCCCGGCCAGCGCCGAGAACTCCTCGATGCGGGCCTTCACGTCGTGGCGGGTGACCCGCTCGCGGGCGGCGATCGAGTCGAGGTCGACCGTGTCCACGACCGCCTCGTAGGCCTCGACGACGCCGTCAGGGACGTCGATGCCGAGGTCGCGCTGGGCCTTGAGGACCGCGATCCAGAGCTGCCGCTCGAGGACGATCTTGTGCTCGGGCGACCAGATCTCCGCGAGATCGGCGCCGGCGTAGCGGGTGGCCAGGACGTTGGGGACGCTCACGGGCACCCATCCTCCCACCCGCCGGCGTCCGCCACCCCCTGCGGGTAGTCCAGTGAGAAGTGGCCGCAAAACGGGGGTGACGGCAGCCAGATCTCACTGGACTACCGCGTGCCGGCAGCCAGATCTCGCTGGACTACCCCGGGTGGCGCTCCGGGGCCCAGCCGTCCCACGGTGACCACCAGCGCTCGTCGCGCTCGAGGAGGTCGGCGACGTCGGCAGCGGCGGTGAGCGTCGCGAGCAGCTCGTCCGCGGTGATCCGGCCGGAGGCCAGGGTCGGGGCCAGGTGCTCGACGTCCTTCCACCGCCACGCTCCGTCCGGGGCGATGACGATGTCGAGCTGGAGGTCGTTGACGTCGACGCCGTCGGCGGTGCGCACGACAGGTGTCTCGAAGTTGAGGTACCAGGACATGAAGGCGCCGTCGGGGCCGAAGAACTTCCACACCGTGTACCAGTCTTCGCTGCGCCGCAGCTTGAGCACGGTCGTCCCGGTCCAGGCGTCGAGGTGTCCCCACGGGTGCGGGACGGGGTGCTCCGGGAAGACCATCGGGGTGCCGTCGGCCTTCACCGTGGCGAGCACGACGCCGTCGTCGCCGACCACGCGCTCGTCCCACGCCGCCCACTCGGCGCCGTGCAGCACCTCGCGCACCCGCACGTGGGACCCGACGGCAAAGGGCTCAGCCACGGGACGCGGCGCCCTCGACGACCCCCAGGGGCTCAGCGGCGATGTCGCGACGCCACTGGGCGCCGGGGAAGCTGATGGAGGAGATTCCCTCGTACGCCTTGGCGCGGGCGTCGGCGACGTCGGACCCGGTCGCCCGGACGGCGAGCACCCGACCGCCCGCGGTCACCAGCCCCGCCTCTGTCCGGGCGGTGCCGGCGTGGATGACGTCGACGTCGTCCTCGACGGCGAGCGTCTCGGTGCCGACGATGACGTCGCCGGTGCTGGAGCCCTCGGGGTAGCCCGCGCTGGCCATCACGACCGAGACCGAGGCGCCCTCGGCGAAGGTCGGGGCCGGCACGGCCGCGAGGTCGCCGTCGGCGGCGGCGCGGAGCAGGGTGCCGAGCGGGGAGGTCAGCAGGGCGAGCACCGGCTGCACATCGGGGTCGCCGAAGCGGCAGTTGAACTCGATGACCTTCGGGCCGGCCGCGGTCAACGCGAGCCCGACGTAGAGGCAGCCGACGAACGGCGCACCGCGCTGCTGCATCTCGGCCAGGGTCGGGGCGACGACGTCGGCCATCACGGCGTCGACGATGCCGTCGGGGAGCCAGGTCAGCGGGGCGTAGGACCCCATGCCGCCCGTGTTGGGGCCGCGGCCGCCGTCGAAGATGCGCTTGAAGTCCTGGGCCGGCAGCAGCGGCCGCCCGACGGTGCCGTCGCAGACGACGAAGAGGGAGAACTCCGGGCCGTCGAGGAACTCCTCGACCACCACCCGATCGCACCCGGCCGCGTGGGCCAGCGCCTCGTCGCGGTCGCTGGTCACGACGACGCCCTTGCCGGCCGCGAGCGCGTCGTCCTTGACGACGTACGGCGCCCCGAACGCGTCGAGCGCCGCAGCGACCTCGTCCGGCGTGGCGCAGGTGCGGGACCCGGCCGTCGGCACGTCGGCGGCGGCCATGACCTCCTTGGAGAAGGCCTTGGACCCCTCGAGCCTCGCGGCGTCACGCGAGGGGCCGAACACCGCGATCCCCGCGTCGCGCACGGCGTCGGCGACCCCGGCGACCAGCGGCGCCTCGGGGCCGACGACCACCAGGTCGGCGTGGACCGACGCGGCGAGGGCTGCGACGGCAGGGCCGTCCATCGGGTCCACGGCGTGCAGGGTGGCGACCTCGGCGATGCCGGGGTTGCCCGGGGCGGCGTGCACCTCGGCCACCGCCGGGTCGGCGGCCAGCGCCAGGGCGAGCGCGTGCTCACGCCCGCCGGTGCCGACGACGAGGGTGATCACCCGTGCACGACCACGGTCTGCTCGCGGCCCGGGCCGACGCCGACGCCCCAGATCTTCGCGCCCGACATCTCCTCGAGCGCCTGGACGTAGACCTGCGCGTTCTTCGGCAGGTCGTCGAAGGAGCGGCAGCCGGAGATGTCGCTCCCCCACCCGTCGAAGAACTCGTAGACCGGCTTCGCGTGGTGGAACTCGGTCTGCGTCATCGGCATCTCCTCGACCCGCTGACCGTCGATCTCGTAGGCCACGCAGACCGGGATCCGCTCCCACGCTCCGAGGATGTCGAGCTTGGTGAGGAACAGCTCGGTGAGGCCGTTGACCCGGCTGGCGTAACGCGCGACGACGGCGTCGTACCAGCCGCAGCGGCGCGTGCGACCGGTGGAGACACCGATCTCGCCGCCGAGGGTCTGCAGCTGGATGCCGTCCTCGTCGAAGAGCTCGGTCGGGAACGGGCCCGACCCGACCCGGGTCGTGTAGGCCTTGATCACGCCGATCACCCGGTCGATGCGGGTGGGACCGACGCCGGCGCCGACGCACACGCCGCCGGCGACCGGGTTGGAGGACGTGACGAACGGGTACGTGCCGTGGTCGACGTCGAGCATCGTGGCCTGGGCGCCCTCGAAGAGGACCGTCTGGCCGGCGTCGAGCGCCTGGTTGAGCAGCAGCGAGGTGTCGCACACCATCGGCCGGAGCCGCTCGGCGTAGGACAGCAGCTCCTCGACGACCGCGTCGACCTCGATGGCGCGCCGGTTGTAGACCTTGGTCAGCAGGTGGTTGCGCACGTCGAGCGCGGCGTCGATCTTCTCGCGCAGGATCTTCTCGTCGAAGAGGTCGGCGATGCGCACGCCGACACGGTTGATCTTGTCCGCGTAGGCCGGGCCGATGCCACGGCCGGTGGTGCCGATCTGGTTCTTGCCGAGGAAGCGCTCGGTGACCTTGTCGATCGTCGCGTGGTAGCTCGCGATGACGTGGGCGTTGGCGCTCACCTTGAGGTCGGCGACCTCGACCCCGCGGGCGATGAGGCCGTCGAGCTCGCGGAACAGCGCCTCCGGCGAGACCACGACGCCGTTGGCGATGACCGACGTGGCGCCGGGCGTGAGGATGCCGCTGGGCAGCAGGTGGGTGGCGTACTTCTCGCCGTCGATCACGATGGTGTGGCCGGCGTTGTGGCCCCCGCTGGTGCGGACCACGAAGTCGATGCGGTCCGTGGTGGCCAGCAGGTCGGTGGCCTTGCCCTTGCCCTCGTCGCCCCACTGGGCTCCGAGCACGACGATCGCGGGCATCTCAGCCCTCCCTCTGTCATTGGCTGTCAAAGCGGGTGGAAATGACTCAGCCCCGGCACAAGGCACCGGGGCTCTTGCGGCGTCACGCTACCGCACAGCCGTCGGCTAGGGTCCGGACGTGCGCTCCCTGCTGGTCATCACCAACGCCGACGCCGGCACCTCCGACGAGGAGCGCCTGGCCGAGGCGCTCGTGGTCCTCCGGGAGAAGGCCTCGGTCGAGGTCGCCAAGACGTCCAACCCCGGCGAGCTCGACGGCGTGCTGCACCGCGCCGGCGGTCGTACGGTCGTGGTGGCCGGCGGCGACGGCAGCCTGCACGCCGTCGTGACCGCGCTGCACAAGCGCCGCGAGCTCGACCAGACGACGCTCGCACTGCTCCCGATGGGCACCGGCAACGACTTCGCGCGCGGCAACGACATCCCGCTGGAGATCGAGGACGCGGCCAGGCTCGTGCTCACCGGTGAGCCCCGGCAGGTCGACCTCATCGTCGACGAGACCGGCAACGTGGTCGTCAACAACGTGCACGTCGGCGTGGGCGCGCAGGCCAGCCGCAAGGGCCACAAGTGGAAGACCCGGCTCGGCGCGATCGGGGTCGGCAAGGTCAACCTGGGCAAGCTGGGTTACCCCATCGGTGCGCTGCTCTCGGCGTTCCACCCGCCCAGCTGGCGGCTGCGCGTGGAGCTCGACGGCACGGTCGTCAACGACGTCGACCGCCCGGTCCTGATGGTGGCGATCGGCAACGGCGGCAACGTCGGCGGCGGCACCGAGCTCAACCCCGACGCCGACACCGAGGACGGGCTGCTCGACGTGATGATCAGCCGCGCCGTGAAGCCGAGCGCGAAGGTCGGCTACGTCGCGCGGCTGCGCAAGGGCGAGCACGACCAGCGTGACGACGTCGTCACCCTGCGCGGCACGTCGGTCAAGGTGAGCGGCGACGAGTTCTGGCTGTCCGCCGACGGGGAGATCTCCGGCCCCGAGCGCAGCCGCAGCTGGCGCCTCGAGCGGGCGGCGTACTCGATGATCCTGCCGCGCTGACCCTGCGCGAGTCCGACCTCGGGTCAGAGCCAGCCGCGCCGGACCGCCTCGACGCCGGCCTGGAAGCGGGTGTCGACGCCCAGCTCGGTCATCAGAGCGGCGATGCGTCGCCGCACGGTGCGCAGGCCGATGCCCAGCTTGCGCGCGATGACCTCGTCGGTGGCTCCGGCCATCAGCTGCTCCAGCAGGAACTGCCGCCCGTCGGGGCTCATCCGCCCCGCCTCGAGCTCGGGCATCGGCGCGGCGCGGTCCCACAACGACTCGAACCACATCGTCAGCGCGGCGACGATCGAGCGCTGCCGCACGTGCACCCGGGGCTCGTCGGCGAAGCCGATGGGCTCGGGCAGCACCGCGTGGGAGTCGCCGAGGATGAACATGCGGGTGCGCACCTCCGAGATGATCCGCACCTGCTCGCCCAGCCCGGCACGCACCCGGAGGGCGTCCGGCGCCTCGGTCAGGGCTCGCGCCGGGTAGATGGCCCGGGACCGGCGGCCGGTCGCCATCGCCTCGGCGAGCACCTCGCTCACCTTGGACTCGCGCGGCATCGCCCAGGCGTCGGGGCGCAGCCACAGCATGTCGCCGCGGCTGGTGCGGATCATCAGCTGGAGCAGCTCCAGCGGGTTGCCCCCCGAGCTCAGCTCGCCGTCGAGCGGGTGGACCTCGGTGACGTGGGTCGCGTCGGGGCGGGTCGCCGCGGCGACCAGGTGGGGCACCGCACTGGAGAGCTCGGCCAGCTTGGTGGCCGACGCCGCGGCCGTGCGCGCCTCCTGCAGCACCAGGTCGGAGACGGCCTCGGCCAGGGACGGTACGACGATCCGGTCCTCGGCCAGCACGACGAGCCCGCGCTCGAGGAGCGGGGCGAGGTCGCGCAGGAGCCTGTCGGGAGCCTGCTGCACCAGCCGGGCCACGCCGGTGACCGTGTGCCCCGAGACGGGGGCCAGGCGGAAGTAGAGCTGCTCGGTCCGGCGGTCGAGGCCGAGGGCCGCGAGGACGGAGGACGGGTCGCCGGGCATGGGTGGCAGTTTAGTGCCACCGGCACTCAGGATCCGCGTGGCACGGAGCGGCCAGTCGATACTGTCCTCGCCGGTCGCCGCGGGGGTGTGCGGCTGGTCCCGCTCCTCGGAGCAGGCGTCGGAGCCGCCACGGGGGTCGGCTCCGGCGCCACACGGCGTTGTCCGGAGACTGTCGGCGCCCGTCGTCGGTGCCGTCGCGGCGCCTCGATAGCCTTGCGCGCATGGCACGAGGTGGACGGCAGCGCCAGGGCGATCCGGTCGACTGGGTGACGCGGGCGGCGGACGACGCCGTACGCCACGCGGGCGAGGGCAACCTCGTCACGGTCGCGTCGGGCGCCTCGCCCAGCGGTCCGATCCACCTGGGCAACCTGCGCGAGTTCATCACCCCGCACTTCGTGGCCGAGGAGCTGCGGCGACGCGGCGTCCCGGTGCGCCACCTCCACTCGTGGGACGACTTCGACCGGTTCCGCAAGGTGCCGGCCGGCGTGCCCGCCGAGTGGGCCGACCACATCGGCCGCCCGCTGAGCTCCGTGCCCGACCCCTGGGAGTGCCACGCCAGCTGGGCCGAGCACTTCAAGGCGCCGCTGCAGGAGTCGCTGCGCGAGCTCGGCGTCGAGATGGAGGAGATCTCCCAGACGGAGATGTACACCGCGGGTGCCTACCGCGAGCAGGTGCTGCTCGCGGTGTCGCGGCGCGACGAGATCGAGGCGGTGCTCGCGCAGCACCGCACGAAGAAGGTCGCCCCCGCCGACGACGCCTCTGCGCAGGAGGCCGCCGACCTGGCCGACTCGGTCGCCAACGAGGACGACGAGGAGGGCGACCCGACCGCGGCCTCGTCCGCCGACGCGATCGCCCGCTTCCCCTACCGTCCCTACTGCCGACAGTGCGGCCGCGACACCGTCACCACCACGGCGTACGACGACGCCACGACGACGCTGTCCTACACCTGCTCCTCGTGCGGCTTCGAGGGCACGACCGACCTGTCCACCGACACCGACGGCAAGCTGGTCTGGAAGGTCGACTGGCCCATGCGGTGGGCCTACGAGAAGGTCAACTTCGAGCCGGCCGGTCGCGACCACATGACGCCGGGCTCCTCCTACACCGTCGGTACCGAGCTCGTGTCGTCGATCTTCGACTGGCGCGCCCCGGCCCGGGTGATCTACGCGTTCGTCGGGTTCGCCGGCGTGCAGAAGATGTCGTCGTCGGCCGGCGGCGTCCCCACCGCGACCGACGCACTGCGGATCCTCGAGTCCCCGATGCTGCGCTGGCTCTACGTCCGGCGGGCGCCGACGCAGGCCTTCGACATCGACTTCGGGGCGTCCGTGGTGCGGCTCTACGACGAGTGGGACGCGCTGGGCCGCAAGGCCGCGGACCCCGCCAAGGCCGACGTGGCGACGCTGGCCTGGCACCGGGCCGCCGAGACCGCCGCCGGCCCACTGCCCGCCTCGCCGGTGCCCGTCCCCTTCCGGACGCTCTCGTCGGTCGCCGACGTCACCGCCGGCTCCGCCGAGCTGATCTCCCGGATCGTGGAGTCCGCGGGCTTCCCGCACGACTCCGTCGCCGACCTCGAGCCGCGGCTGTCCAAGGCGATGCAGTGGACGGCCGAGCACGTGCCCGCCGACGAGCGCACCACGGTGCGCGAGACGCCGGACGCCGATCGGCTGGCCGCGCTCACCGAGGACGAGGAGCTGTGGCTGCGGATCTTCCTCGACCGGCTCCCCTCCGAGCCCGACCTGGACTCGGTGACGGCCGTCGTCTACGGGACGCCCAAGGTCGCCCGCGGCCTCGGCTTCGACGACGCCCCCACCGACCAGGTCAAGGCGGACCAGAAGGACTTCTTCCGGCTGCTCTACAACCTCCTGGTCGACGCCGACCGCGGTCCGCGCCTGCCGACGCTGGTGCTGGCGCTCGGCCCTGCCAAGGTTCGGCAGCTGCTCGGCGCCTGAGCACGTCTTTACCGAAGTTCGGGGAAAACTCTTTACCTTGAGCCCGGTCGCACCAGGCGGTGGTGGCATGGAAGGTCTCCCCGAACCCCCTGGAGGAAGACCATGCTCACCAACGCACTCGGCTCGGTCCGTCGCGGCCTCCCGACCATCGCCATCGCCGGCGTCCTCGTCGTGGCCGCGGCCACCAGCGGCGCAACAGCCGCTCTCGTCATCACCGGCAACGACATCAAGAACGGCACCGTCACCACGAAGGACATCAAGAACGACAACCTGAAGTCCAAGGACATCAAGAACGGCACCTTGAGGACCAAGGACTTCGACGACTCGACCGTGGACGACCTGACGGGCCCGGCCGGCCCTGCCGGAGTCTCCGGCTACCAGCTCGTCACGGCGACCGCCGTCGTTCCTGCCGATTCCGGAGCGAAGCTGAGCGCCAGCTGCCCCGCCGGCAAGCGCGTGCTCGGCGCTGCGGCCGACCTGAGCGGCTCGTTCGACGGCACCGGTGTGGACATCAACGACGCCGGCACCGGGGCGACCGCGTCCACCTACAACTACGAGGTCGCCGCCGGCACACTCTCACTCGACCTCGTCTGCGCCACCGTCAGCTGAGCCCCCGGGCGCTCGGCGCCTGACCAACGTAGGCAGCTCGACCCCGTGACCACGGCCCCGAGCGGGCGTCGCGGGCCGGGCGGCGCGAACTGCCTACGTTGGTCGCGCCGCGCCCGCCCGACGGCGTACGACGTCTGGGTCAGCGGCGGAAGCCGACGGGGTCGCCGAGGTAGTGCTCGAGGTCGGCGCGCACGGCGTCGCTGATGGTCCAGGCCGACTGGGCGTGGTGGTCCCAGAGCACGTTGACGCACTCCCAGACCGCAGCCGGGCCACCGCCCACCTCGACCCGCAGCTCGGCAGCCACGGTGAAGGACGAGCCACCGATCCGGGAGACCCACAGGGAGGCCAGGAAGGGCTGGTAGGGCACGAAGCGCATCTCGGCGTGGTACTCGATCGTCTGCGAGGCGACGAGCTCGGACACGCCCGCAGCAGTGCCATGGAGCAACCCGCTCGCACCGTCGGGAAGTCCGGGCAGGCGCGCGAACCGCAGGAACTCGTAGCGCGCCTCGTCGAGCACCCGGACCGCCTCGACGTTGTCCACGTGCCCGGCGAGATTGATGTCGCGGTAGCGCGCCTGGATCTCGGTCGTGAAGGTCTGGCCCATGGGCGAAGTGTGTCGGACGCCCACCTAGGGTTGGTCCATGACCTCCGGTTCCTTCGGCGGCGACCTGATGGCCGGTCCCCCGCCCACCCACCTGCCCGCCGACCCCGCTGACGCCGAGCTCGGCGGGGGCGACGCCCCGGCTGCCGTCGTACGCCGTCACCCGGACTCCCCCGCAGCCTGGGCGGCGCTGGCGCGGCAGGCGCAGGAGGCGGGCGCGGACGACGTGACCGTCTACGCCTACGCGCGCGTCGGCTACCACCGCTCCCTCGACCGGCTGCGGCGCAACGGCTGGAAGGGCCACGGCCCCGTGCCGTGGGAGCACGAGCCCAACCGCGGCTTCCTGCGCTCGCTCGCCCTCCTCGCCCTCGCCGCCCGGGCGATCGGCGAGACCGACGAGTGGGAGCGCTGCTCGACCTTCCTGCGCGACTCCAGCCCGGCGGCCGCGGACGAGCTGCTCGCCTGAACCGGACCTCGCAGGGCTGGGACACCGGCGCGGTGACGGCGCGACGGCTGCGGAACTACCTCCTGACGGTCGCGGGCCCCGTGCGGTCCCCGCACCACAACCTCCAGCTCGCTGCCCTGCTCGCCCTCAACGCAGGGGTGCTCAACGCCGTCGGCTTCGTGGCGGTCGCGGTCTACACCTCCCACATGACCGGGCTGACCGCCACCGTCGCCGATCACCTGGTCCTCGGCGGTGGCGCGATCGTCCTGACCGGGCTGCTGGCGATCGTCACCTTCGTGGCGGGTGCCGCGGCGTGCGCGGTGCTCTTCAACTGGGGCCGGCGGCGTGACCTGCGTGGGCGCTACGCCAACGTGCTCGTGCTCGAAGCGCTCCTGATCCTGCTCTTCGGCCTGCTGGCCGAGGGGGTCTCCTGGCACCACCGCAACCTGCTGTTCGTCGCCGTGCTGTGCTTCACCATGGGGATGCAGAACGCCATCATCACCAAGATCTCGGGTGCGCAGATCCGCACCACCCACGTCACGGGAATGGTCACCGACATCGGCATCGAGCTCGGCAAGATGACCTACGTCTCGCGGACCCCGGGACTGCCACCGGTCGTCCCCGATCCGCGGAAGCTCGGCATGCTCGCGGTCCTGGTCGGCCTGTTCCTCGGCGGAGGGGTGCTCGGAGCGATCGGCTACCGGGAGTTCGGCTTCACCACCCTGGTCCCGCTGGCGGCGGTGCTGCTGGCCGCGGCCGCGGCGCCGCTGGCAGCCGACGTACGCCGTCACCGGCGCGCGTCCGCCTGACCGCTCGTCGCGTCAGAACGACCGCTGGTCGCGACACCGCGGCGGAGGGGTGACGGTCCTCACGGCGCGAGTAAGGTCTCGCGGGTGAATTCCGGGAACACACCACCTCAGTCGCGCCCTGAAGACCCGGGCGTCCCCCCGACCGACAAGGGCAAGATGGCGCTCGCGGCCGTCCTGCTCATGATCCCCATCATCGCGCTCATGTGGGTGCCGTCCTATGCCAAGGACGCCCCCGAGCTGTGGGGCTTCCCCTTCTTCTTCTGGTACCAGTTCCTCTGGGTCTTCATCTGCTCCGCGCTGACCTGGGCGGCCTACAAGCTCACCCTCTCGGCCCGTGGCCTCACCACGCACAAGGTGGGTGAGGACCGATGACGCCGCACGTCACGCTCATGGCGTCCGACACGGGCGGGATCAACGGCGTCGCACTGACGGTGCTCATCGCCCTGTTCGCCCTGGTCACGATCGCCGGCTTCATGGCGTCCCGCTTCAAGCGCGCCGACTCGCTGGAGTCGCTCGAGGAGTGGGGCCTCGGCGGACGGAAGTTCGGCACCTGGATCACCTGGTTCCTGCTGGGCGGCGACCTCTACACGGCGTACACGTTCGTCGCGGTGCCTGCGGCGATGTTCGCGACCGGCGCGGTCGCCGGCTTCTTCGCGGTGCCCTACACGATCGTGCTCTACCCGATCATCTTCATCTTCATGGCGCGGCTGTGGTCGGTCAGCCACCGCCACGGCTACGTCACGACCGCCGACTTCGTCCGGGGCAGGTACGACGACCGGACGCTGTCGCTGGCCGTGGCGGTGACCGGCTTCGTGGCGACGATGCCCTACATCGCGCTGCAGCTCGTGGGCATCCAGGCGGTGCTCGAGGTCGCCGGGCTCGGCGGCGGCGACAACATCATCGCGAAGGACGCACCGCTCTTCATCGCGTTCGCGCTGCTCGCGGCCTACACCTACTCGAGCGGCCTCCGGGCGCCCGCCGTCATCGCGTTCGTCAAGGACATCCTCATCTACCTCGTGATCATCGTCGCGATCGTCTACCTGCCCGGCCAGGTCGGCGGCTGGGACGCGATCTTCGGCGCCGCCGAGGAGAAGATGGCGACCACCAACGAGGCGACCGGCGCCCCCACCGGCTCGTTCATCCCCGGCGCAGGCCAGGGCTGGGCGTACGCCACGCTGGCGCTCGGCTCCGCCCTGGCGCTGTTCATGTACCCCCACTCGATCACCGCATCGCTGTCGTCGAACTCCCGCAACACGATCCGTCGCAACGCCGCGATCCTGCCGGCGTACTCGTTCGTGCTCGGCCTGCTGGCCCTGCTGGGCTGGGTCGCGATCGCCGCCGGCACGCAGCCGATCGGCCTCGACGGCGAGCCCAACGCGCAGCTGGTCATCCCGCAGCTGTTCGAGGACATGTTCCCGGCCTGGTTCGCCGGCGTTGCCTTCGCCGCGATCGCGATCGGCGCGCTGGTGCCGGCCGCGATCATGTCGATCGCCGCGGCCAACACGTTCAGCCGCAACATCTACAAGGAGTGGCTCAAGAAGGACGCCACCCCGGCGCAGGAGGCGAAGGTCTCCAAGCTGATGTCGCTGCTGGTGAAGGCCTTCGCGCTGATCTTCGTGCTGACGCTCGACAAGCAGAACGCGATCAACTTCCAGCTCCTCGGCGGCATCTGGATGCTCCAGACGTTCCCGGTGATCGTGTTCAGCCTGTTCACGCGCTGGTTCCACCGCTACGGCCTGCTCGTGGGCTGGGCGGTCGGCATGGTCTACGGCACCGTCGGGGCCTACAACGTCAAGAACCCGGTGACCGGAAAGGCGTTCGGCGGCTCGCTCGACAACATCCCCGGCATCGGGGAACTCGGCTACATCGCGCTGACGGCGTTCGTCATCAACGTCGTCATCGCCGCCGCGCTCACCGTGGCGCTGCGAGCGGCGAACGTGTCCAACGGCAACGACGAGACGATCCCGTTCGACTACTTCGCCGACGCCGACGACCCGCGCGTGCAGAAGGACCTCTCGGAGCACGCCCACCACGGGGACCCCTACGGCGACCCGGACGACATCCCGGGCAACGCCCCGGTGCGCTAGCGGCGTACGGGCTCCGCACGACGAACGAGCGGTGGCCCACCCACATTCCGAGCACGTCGGAGGTGGGTGGGCCACCGCTCGTGTCGTGCCGGTGCGGTGGCGCGCCGGTGGGCGGTGGTCCACCCACGTTCCGGCGCTCAGGAACGTGGGTGGATCACCGCTCGCACGGGGATCAGCGGCCGAGCGAGGTCCCCGCGGAGCGGAGGTTCTGGCAGGCCTCGACGATGCGCTCGGCCATGCCGGCCTCGGCAGCCTTGCCCCAGGCGCGGGGGTCGTACTGCTTCTTGTTGCCGACCTCGCCGTCGACCTTCAGCACGCCGTCGTAGTGGGCGAACATGTGGGCCGCGACGGGGCGGGTGAAGGCGTACTGGGTGTCGGTGTCGACGTTCATCTTCACCACGCCGAAGTCGACGGCGTCGCTGATCTCCTGCGCGGTCGAGCCCGAGCCGCCGTGGAAGACGAGGTCGAAGGGGCGGGCGTCGGAGCCGAGGCCGAGCTCGGAGGCGGCGGCCTCCTGCGCGGTCTTCAGGATCTCCGGGCGCAGCTTGACGTTGCCGGGCTTGTAGACACCATGCACGTTGCCGAAGGTCAGGGCGGTCATGTAGCGACCGCGGTCTCCGGAGCCGAGCGCCTTGATCGTGGCGATGGCGTCCTCGGGCGTCGTGTAGAGCTGGTCGTTGATCTCGTTGGCGACGCCGTCCTCCTCGCCGCCGACGACCCCCACCTCGATCTCGAGGATGATGTTGGCTGCCGCGCACTTGGCGAGCAGCTCCTCGGCGATCTGGAGGTTCTCCTCCAGCGGCACGGCCGAGCCGTCCCACATGTGCGACTGGAACAGCGGCGCCTCGCCGCGGGCCACGCGCTCGGCGGAGATGTCGAGCAGCGGGCGGACGAAGCCGTCGAGCTTGTCCTTGGGGCAGTGGTCGGTGTGGAGCGCGATGTTGACCGGGTAGTTCTTCGCGACCTCGGCGGCGTAGGCCGCGAAGGCGACGGAACCGGTCACCATGTCCTTCACCGACGGGCCGGAGAGGTACTCCGCGCCGCCGGTCGAGACCTGGATGATGCCGTCGGAGCCGGCATCGGCGAAGCCCTTGAGCGCGGCGTTGAGGGTCTGGGAGGACGAGACGTTGATGGCCGGGTAGGCGAAGGACTTCTCCTTCGCGGCGTCCAGCATCTGGGCGTACACCTCGGGGGTGGCGATGGGCATCTGGAGATCTCCTCTGAAGCGGTCAGGCAGGCGCTTCCACCCTAGTGGCTACCCGCGAGTCCGACCCGGGCCGACCGCTCGTCTCACCCCCTGACCGATGGGTGGCAGACGGGTGACAACCGGGAACGCGATCGCTCCGTCTTCCCGGGTGGAACACTCACCCGCAGGGGGAACGCAGCATGAGCACCGACATCGACTGGCAGCACGAGCTCGACAGCTCCTTCGGCACGGGCGACGACGTGGACGTGTCCCGCTACGTCGCCGCAGGGCACCGCGCCGTACGCCGTCGCCGGCTCGCCGCTGTCGGCGCTGGACTGGGTGCCGCAGCGGTCATCGCCGGGATTGCTTGGACGACTGCGCCCGGCGGCACGTCCCGCACCAGCGACCTCCCGGTCGCCACCCGGTCGCCCACCGAGAGCCCCCGCACGACGTCGTCGGCCGATCCGGTCCGCGACATGCCGTGGCGCGCAGGCGAACCTCCTGCCCGCGTCACGCCCGACGGCCTCGAGATCCGGGACGGCGCGGTGGTGCACGAGCGCCGCGACGACGTCTTCCCCGGCAAGCCGAGCGAGTCGGCAGCCCTCGACATCAGTCACGAAGGCGAGCGGTACTGGCTCGTGGTCGAGTGGGGCTACGGCAACAGCGGCATGTCGTCCACGCGGCCGGCGGACGGGCTGTTCGACAGCTTCGACGCGTTCATCCGCGCCGACGTCGCCCGCGGCGGGATGACCATCCCGTCGGTCGACGAACCGCAGTACATGTGGGCCGACCTGGTCAACTGGTCGTCCGGCGGCGAGCCCGAGCTCCGTCCCGGCGCAACGGTGGTGCGGGCGGTCCAGGACCCCGTCGAGACGAAGAAGGACTCGATCGCCCTCGCCGTGCGCCACGAGGGCGAGGTGACCTGGATGCTCCTCATGCGCAACAGGAACGGGTACGGAGCGAGCTGGGAGAAGGCGGCGGAGTCCGGCTGGCCCACCTTCGACCTGTGGGTCTCCGAGCAGGTCGCGCTGCAGACCGGCGGGACCGGCCTGCGCCTCGTCGAGCTCGACGTCGACGGGACCCTCTCGACCTCAATGCCCGACGTGGAGGTGCTCGACCAGCGCGCCGACCCGGACCTGCCCGCCTACGGCACCGACGCCGCCACCACATCGGCGGTCGCCCTCGTCAGCTGGCGTGGCGAGCGCTGGTTCGTGCTCGCCCTCGTGCACCCCGACCAGGACGTCGTCAACACCTTCGCCGCCTCGAAGGCCGACGGGGCCGAGACGATCGACGACTTCCTGGCGTTCGCCACCGCCCGCGCCGACGAGGGCGGTCTCCGATGAGGCACGACGGCGACTTCAGCGAGTTCGTCGCTGCGCGCCAGACCCACCTGCGCCGGATCGCGTACGCCCTGTGCGGCGACTGGCACAAGGCCGACGACCTGCTGCAGACGGCACTGACCAAGCTCTACGTCGCCTGGCCGCGCATCCGGCAGCAGGGCGGCGAGGAGGCCTACTGCCGCCAGATCATGGTGCGGGCCAACATCGACGAGTCGCGCCGGCCGTGGCGGCGCGAGCGACCGACCGACGACCTGCCCGACCGGGGAGCGCCGGAGCCGACGCCGGTCGAGGAACGCTCGGCGCTCTTCGACGCGCTGCAGGGACTACCCGAGCAGCAGCGCAAGGTCGTCGTGCTGCGCCACTGGCTCGAGTTGTCGGTGCGCGAGACGGCGACCGAGCTCGGCATCAACGAAGGCACCGTCAAGAGCCACAGCAGCCGGGGGCTCGCGGCGCTCGAGGCGGTGCTCGCGCCCCACCGGTGACGGGCGCAGGGGGGCGGGTCGGTGCACCCTCCCGGGGCTGGCGTTCCCCCCTCGTCAGGCCTAGGTTGACGTACATGGCACGCCGTCCCGGACCCAGCGCCGTCGTCCTCGTCGGGATGCTGGCTGCCGCCGGGGCGGGCGTCCCCGCCCCTGCCGGGGCCTCGGCCGACCCGATGCTCGGGGCACCGGTCGTCGGGCAGTGCCACGACCTGGGTGCCGACGAGCTCGCCGCGGCGTCGTACGACGAGGCGCCGGTCGACTGCACGACCACCCACACCGCCACCACGATCGCCGTGGCGCAGCTCCCCGACGGGCTCGACTTCTCGGGTCGCGGCCTCGAGCGGTTCGCGCTCGAGACCTGCTTCGCGGCCCAGCGCCGAGCGCTCGGCACCACGCAGCGCGCGGTGCGGCTGACGGCGTACGACGTCGGCTGGTTCGTCCCGACCGCCGACCAGCAGGCCGCCGGAGCCCGGTGGGTGCGGTGCGACCTCGTGCTGGGCGACGCCCGTGACCTGCAGCCGCTGCCGAGCGACGTCCGCGTCGGCACGCGGAAGCCCGACCCGTCCGTGGCGCGCTGCCTCGGCGGACGCGACGCCCACGTCACCACCTGCGCGCAGCCGCACACCTTCCGCGCCACCTCGGCCCTGCGCCTCGACACGACGCGCTACCCGGGAGGGAAGGCCCGCAACCGCATCGGCGCCGACCGCTGCCGCCGGGCGGTCTCGACGCTGTCCTACCGCTTCGGCTGGCCGGCGAGGGCCGCCTGGCGGGCCGGGGACCGCACGCTGGTCTGCTACTCGAGGACCAGCACCTAGACCTTGGGAGGAGCCGGGCCCGGGGCGCCGTGGGGACATCCCGGGCCCGGTCGGGGTGCCCGGACGCGGGAGGCGTCAGCCGCGCCAGGCGTCGTCGCCGGTCAGGTCGGCGTGCTCGCGCACCCAGCTGTGCATCGCGATCGCGGCGGCCGAGCTGGCGTTGATCGAGCGCGTCGAGCCGAACTGCGCGATGGAGAACGTGCCGTCGCACACCTCGCGCGCGGACGCCGAGAGCCCCGGGCCCTCCTGGCCGAAGAGGAAGCACACGCGCCGCGGCAGCTCCATCGTCTCGAGGTGGAGGGAACCCGGCAGGTTGTCGATGCCGAGCAACCGGACGGGTCCGCCCTGCTGCGCCGGGATCGCGTGCAGGTACGACGCCAGCGCGGCGGCGTCCGCATGGTGCCGGACGTGCTGGTAGCGGTCGGTCACCATCGCGCCGCGACGGTTCCACCGGCGGTTGCCGACGATGTGCACCTCGGCGGCGAGGAACGCGTTGGCGGTGCGGACGATCGTGCCGATGTTGAAGTCGTGCTGCCAGTTCTCGATCGCGACGTGGAAGCCGTGCCGGCGGGTGTCGAGGTCGGCGACGATCGCCTCCATCGTCCAGTAGCGGTAGCGGTCCACCACGTTGCGGCGGTCACCCTCGCGGAGCAGCTCGGGATCCCAGTGGGCACCGTCGGGCCACGGGCCCTCCCACGGGCCGACGCCCACCTCGGGCGGGCCGTGCGGCATCGGGTCGTAGGGCGCCCGCTCGTGGTCGTGGCCGCGAGCCTCGTCGTCCTGCATGGGAGCACCCTAGGCAGCCGCGACGAAGCGGGGAGCGGAGGAGTCCGCGGTTAGGGTGGCGCGCGTGAGCGCCTTGTGGGACCTGCAGACCATCGCGATCTCGGGCGTGCAGCCGATGCTGCTCGGCATCGACTGGATGGACCCCAACTGGCTGCTCGACCGCTTCGGCACCGCGCTCTTCTGGATCAGCCTGATCATCGTCTTCGTCGAGTGCGGACTGTTCTTCCCGATCCTCCCCGGCGACACGCTGCTCTTCGCCCTGGGCCTGTTCATCGCCACCGGCCAGCTCGACCTGTTCCCGGGCCCGCCGATCGTGGAGCTGCTGATCGCGATGTCCGCGCTGACGGTCGCCGCCTTCCTCGGCAACGTCGTCGGCTACGAGATCGGGCGCAAGATCGGGCCGCCGCTCTACGAGCGCGACGGCCGCATCATCAAGCGCAAGTACTTCGACCAGACGACCGCGTTCTTCGACCGCCACGGCAACAAGGCACTGGTCATCGGTCGGTTCGTGCCCTTCGTGCGGACCTACATCACCGTCGTGGCCGGCGTGACGCGCATGGAGCGGCACCGCTTCTTCCTGTGGAGCCTCGTCGGCGCGGTGCTGTGGGTGGTGTCGATCTGCCTGCTCGGGTTCTTCCTCGGCGACGCGTTCCCCACCCTCGGCGAGAGCATCGACAAGCTGATCATCGTGATCGTGGCGTTCTCGGTGATCCCGATCATCATCGAGTGGTGGCGCCACAAGCGCACCAACGCCC
Organism: Nocardioides sp. zg-1230; assembly: GCF_013155335.1. Lineage (GTDB taxonomy): Bacteria > Actinomycetota > Actinomycetes > Propionibacteriales > Nocardioidaceae > Nocardioides. The sequence goes on from NZ_JABJQZ010000001.1 coordinate 503,313, forward strand.
CCGGCGCCGAGGTCGGCCCGCAGGACGGTGGGCCCGACCGCGACATCATGGGCCGCGACCTCGACTGACCGGCGTACGCCGCTCCGCAGGGGGCGGCGGCGGGAGATCAGCCGCGGACGGCGTCCAGCTCGGCGCGGGTGAGCACGGAGCGGACCTCGAGGTCCACGTCGGCGAGCGGGTTCCCCTCGGGCGAGCGGTCGATCGCGCACACCACGACCTCCACGACCGCGCCGAGCTCGCGCAGGGCGCGCGTCGCGTCGCGGACCGCGCCGCCGGTGGTGATGACGTCCTCGATGATGGTGACCCGGCGACCAGCGACGTCCGGGCCCTCGGCGAGCTTGGCGGTGCCGTACTCCTTCGCCTGCTTGCGCACGAACAGCGCCGGCAGCCCGGTCCGCGAGGAGACCATCGTGGCGATCGGGATGCCGCCCAGCTCGAGACCGCCCAGCAGCTCGGTGCCCTCGGGCAGCAGGTCGACCATCTGCGCGGCCACCCGGTCGAGCAGGGCCGGCTGCGCCTCGAAGAGGTACTTGTCGAAGTAGGTGTCGGCCACCTGCCCCGAGCGGAGGGTGAACTCCCCCGTGAGGCGGCAGGTCGCGTCGATGTCGGCGGCGAGGGTCGCGTCGGTGGTCACGGAACCGACCCTAGTGGGACCCGGCCGGCCGGTCCCGGTGGGTAGCGTGGCCGGGTGCCCACCGCGAAGCCCCGCCCCACCCTCCTCGCTGCCAGGCTGGCCCACATCCCGCCGACGGTCTTCAGCGAGATGTCGGCCCTCGCCGTGCGGACCGGCGCCCTCAACCTCGGCCAGGGCTTCCCCGACGTGGACGGACCGGCGTCGGTGGTCGCGGCCGCGGAGGCGGCGCTGGAGGCCGGCGCCAACCAGTACGCCCCCGGCCTCGGCGTACCCGCCCTCCGCGGGGCGATCTCGCGCCACCAGCAGCGCCACTACGGTCTCGAGCCCGACCCCGACCGCGAGGTCGTGGTGACGACCGGGTGCACGGAGGCGGTCGCCGCCGCGCTGCTCGCGCTCGTCGACCCGGGTGACGAGGTCGTCGTGCTCGAGCCCTACTACGACTCCTACGTCGCGATGCTCGAGATGTGCGGTGCTCGGCGGACGCCGGTGACGCTGCGGGCACCTGACTTCCGTCCCGACCTCGACGAGCTGCGTGCGGCGGTCACCGACGACACGCGGCTGATCCTGCTCAACACGCCGCACAACCCCACCGGGACCGTGCTCACGCGCGAGGAGCTGCAGGTCGTCGCCGACCTCGCGATCGAGCACGACGTGATCGTGGTGACCGACGAGGTCTACGAGCACCTGGTCTTCGACGACGCGCGCTCCGCCGAGGGACACGTGCCGATCGCGACGCTGCCGGGCATGTGGGAGCGCACGCTCACCCTCTCCAGCGCCGGCAAGTCCTACAGCTTCACCGGCTGGAAGGTCGGCTGGGCGACCGGTCCCGAACCCCTCGCGCAGGCAGTCCTCGCGGCCAAGCAGTGGCTCACGTTCACCTCCGGCTCACCGCTCCAGCCCGCCGTCGCGCACGCGCTCGACCACGAGCCTGACTGGCCGCGCGAGCTCGCCCGCGACCTGCAGGGGCGCCGCGACCTGCTCTGCGACGGGCTCGCCGCCGCGGGCCTGCCGCCGCGGGTGCCGGAGGGCACCTACTTCGCCACCACCGACATCAGCCACCTCGGCTGGCCGGACGGCCGTGCGTTCTGCCTGGCGCTGCCCGACCTGGCCGGCGTGGTCGCCATCCCGACGCAGGGGTTCTACGACGACCAGCAGGCGGGCCGACAGCTCGTGCGCTGGGCGTTCTGCAAGGAGCGCGACGTGATCACCGAGGGCGTACGACGACTCGCCGCCGCGGACCTGTCGCGCTGAGGCGCTGCCGGGCGGGGTTCAGCGGCCCGGGTAGTCCCGCGGCGGGTGCTCGGAGCCGTCCGACCCCTCGTCGCCGGTCGGCCGCGGCTGGCCGTAGGGGTTGTCCTGGCTGCCCGGGCCGTAGGCGTCGCCCTGGCCGTAGGGCGAGCTGCTCGGCGGCGGCGGGTACTGCGGCGACGACTGCGGACCGGGCTGGGGGTACTGGCCGTAGGGGTCGGGCGCCGTCGAGCCCGTGCCGTACTGGCCGGCGCCGGGGTACTGCTGGCCGTACTGCTGGCCGTACTGGGCGGGCATCCCGTCGTAGCCCGAGGTGCCCTTGAACCAGTCGCCCGCACCGCCCACGAAGAGCAGCACGATCACGGCGATCGAGGCGATGAGCGTGACGACCGAGACCCCGCTGGTGACGCCGAGGAGGGAGAACAGGGCCACCACGGCGCTGGAGATGACGAGCAGGATCCGGGCGACGTTGGAACGCCGGAGGACGAACACGGCGAGCACGATGGCGATGATCGCCCAGACGACGAGGCCCAGGATGACGGCGACGATCACGCCCACCGCGGACTCGGCGTCGATGTTGGCGTCCTGGAACTCCGGGACGCGCTCCATCTCGGTGATGACCTGGTCTCGGGCGACGAGCAGGGCGAGAGCGGTGAAGCCGAACAGCACGGCGGTGATGGCCGAGAAGACGATGGTGATCCAGGCGGCGGCGGTCACGGTGCCGGGGCGCCGGCCACCGGCCGGCTGCTGGCCGTAGGGCTGTCCGTAGGCCGGCTGCTGGCCGTAGGGATAGGGCTGCCCGCTCGGTTGCTGGCCGTAGGGGTCCTGGCCGTAGGGCTGGTGCGTGGGTCCCTGCTCGCTCATGCGCCTATCTCATCACGTGGGCGGTTGGCCGCGCGCCGTCGCCGAGCCGAGGGCGGCTCAGCGCGGGTCCAGCTCGAACCAGCGACGTACGTCGCCGCGCCGCAGGCAGACGACGGTCGCCAGCGCGGCCGCGGCCGGGAGCAGCACGAGCGGGGTGTTGAGCACCAGGGCGAAGCAGGCGCCGGCGCTGAAGGCGGCGCTGACCATCAGGCCGCGGCGCGCCCATTCCCGACGCGCCATCGCGAAGCCGGCGAGGACCAGCGCGACGAGGCACCAGACGACGAAGGCCCCGGCCAGCGCGAACACGGTCGTGCGCACCTGCTCCAGGCTCAGCCCGTCGTCAAGCAGCTCGGGCTGCTGCTGCTCCAGGACGCTCTGCAGGAAGTCCGGGGAGAAGCCGGCGATCGCGAGCCACAGCAGCGAGAGCGTCAGGAGCCCGCCGGCGGTGACGACGGTGATCACGAACGCCGCGACCATCGCGCCGGGCCGCGCGAGGAGGAGCTGCCGCCGCTGCCAGTCGGGTGCCGGGGATGCGGCGTACGGCGCCGGGACGGGCTGGTGCGCACCTGGCTGCTGGGGGAGGGGCTGCTGCGGGAGGGGCTGGCCGTACGGCGACTCGGCCGGGCGGTCGACGGGGTGCTGCTGCGTGGGCGGGCCGGGCTCACCGAAGGGCCTGCTGGCCGGCGGTGGGGTGTCGGGCACCGCGCTGTCGGCGGGCGGGCGGCCCCACGGGTCGGCGGGCCCGGACGAACCGGGGGCGCCGGGGGCGCCGGGGGCGTCCCATGGCGTACGGGCCGAGGCGTCGCGATCCGCGGTCCTGTCCTTCGGTGGCGCCGGCTCCGGCGGCGTCCAGCGACCGGTGGCGAACCACTCCCGCGCGGGCTGCATCCACAGCATCGCCGCCCCCGCGGCGACGAAGGACCCGGCCAACCCGCCGGCCGGGATGCCGGTGAGGAAGACGACGACCGCGAACAGGGTGAGCGCCAGGCGCGAGGAGCGGTCGGGCTTGCGGACGTACCAGCCGAGGATCGCGGTCGCGCACGCGCAGGCCGCGGCGACCATGCACGAGACCCGCAGGAGCTCGGTCGTGCTGGAGACGGTCAGGCCCAGTGAGGAGAACGGCGCGTCGGCGAGGACGTCGCGGATCGCCTCCTGCGTCTCGAGGCTGCCGAGCGAGGTGACCCGCTGCCACGCGGTGAGGAGCACCACCACCGAGGAGAACATGACGATGCCCGAGGCCAGGCTGACCTGGGGCGGGCGGTGCGTGGTGGGCTGGCTCACGCCCCCATTGTCCCCGCTGGGCCCTGAGGGCCGCACAGGGCGTTGGAAGGCGACCACTCCGGGGTCTCTCAGGGTCGTCCTCAGGGACCGGCGGGGTGCCGTCCCCGATGTGCCGGGCGCCCCCGCGCGGCGAGGGTTGGACCCATGATCAGCGTCGAGCACCTCACCAAGCAGTACGGCCCCTTCACGGCCGTCGACAACGTCTCCTTCACGGCCGCGACCGGTCGCGTGACCGGCTTCCTCGGTCCCAACGGCGCCGGCAAGTCCACGACCATGCGCATGATGGTCGGCCTCACCCGGCCCAGCGCCGGGCAGGTCACCATCACCGGCCGCGACTACCACGAGCTGGTCAACCCCGGCCTCGAGGTCGGCGTGCTGCTGGACGCTTCCGCACAGCACGCCGGTCGCACCGGCCGCGAGATCCTCGCGATCGCTGCGCAGACGATGGGGCTGCCCAAGTCACGCGTCGCCGCGACCCTGGCCCGCGTGGGCCTCACCGAGGACGAGTCCGAGCGTCGGGTCCGCAACTACTCCCTCGGCATGCGCCAGCGCCTCGGCATCGCGACCGCCCTCATCGGCGACCCGCAGGTGCTGGTCCTCGACGAGCCCGCCAACGGCCTGGACCCGGCCGGCATCCGCTGGATGCGCGACCTGCTCCGCGGCTTCGCCGACCAGGGCGGCACCGTGCTGCTGTCCTCGCACCTGCTCCACGAGATCGAGGTCATCGCCGACGACATCGTCGTCATCGGCCAGGGTCGCATCGTGGCGCAGGGCAGCAAGTCCGAGCTGCTCGCCGCGGCCGGCACCCTCGTCCGCACCGCAGACCCCTCCCAGAAGGACCGCCTCGCCCGTGCCCTGCACGAGGCGTCGGTCGTCACCACCCCGATCGACGGCGGCCTGCGTGCCGACGCCGATCCCGAGCTCGTGGGCGAGACGGCACACCGTGCCGGTGTGGTCCTGCGCGAGCTGCGCGCCGCCGACGGCGCCGGCCTGGAGGAGATGTTCCTCGAGCTCACCGCCGAGACCGCCCGTGAAGGAGCAGCAGCATGACCACCCAGATCCAGGCCGCGACCCAGGCCCCCGCCCCGCCCGCGGCGGCCGCACCCGAGGCGCCCGCCGGGCGACGCGTCGTACGGCCCATCCCCATGACCCGGCTGGTCGGCGTCGAGCTGCGCAAGATGTTCGACACCCGCGCGGGCTTCTGGATGATGGCCAGCGTCGGCATCGTCTCGGTCCTCGCGACCGCCGCGGTGATCATCTGGGCGCCCGACGAGGCGATCACCCAGAACACCTTCTCCACCGCGATCGGCATGCCGCTGTCGGTGGTCCTGCCCATCATCGCGATCCTGTCGGTCACCGGTGAGTACAGCCAGCGCACCGGCCTGACGACGTACACGTTGGTGCCGTGGCGTGGCCGGGTGATGGCGGCCAAGGTCGTCTCGACGCTGCTCGTCGGCGTGGCGGCCATGTTCGTCGCCCTCGCGGTCGGCGCGCTCGGCAACGTGGTGGGCTCGGCGATCACCGGCCTCGACGCGACGTGGGACATCACGCTCACGCAGTTCGGCAACATCGTGCTCGCCAACGTGCTCGGCATGCTGATGGGCTTCATGCTCGGCGTGCTGTTCCGCAGCTCGGCCGGCGCGATCGTGGGCTACTTCGTCTACTCGCTGGTCCTGCCCGTGGCCTTCGGGACGCTGGCCGCCTTCCAGGAGTGGTTCCGCGACCTGCAGCCGTGGGTCGACGTGAACTTCGCCGTCACCCGGCTCTTCGACCAGACGATGACGGCCGAGTACTGGCAGCAGCTCGGCGTCTCGACGCTGGTCTGGCTCTGGATCCCGCTGGCCATCGGCCTGCGCGCGATCCTGCGTGCCGAGGTCAAGTAGGTCCCCTCTACTGCCTCAGGCGAGTCAGCGGCTGCCGGTCGGGGGACCGGCGGCCGCTGACGTCTTCTGACAGGGTGGCGGCATGCACCCCGACGCCTGGCTGGTCGTCATCGACCCGCAGCGGATCTTCGCCTCACCGGACAGCGCGTGGGGCTCGCCGATGTTCCCCGGCATCGTGGAGCCCGTACGACGACTCGCGTCCGCCGCGGGCGAGCGCACCGTGGTCACGCGCTGGGTGCCCGCCGCCGAGCCGCAGGGCAGCTGGGAGGCGTACATGCGGGCCTGGCCGTTCGCCGCCGTCCCCGAGGGCGACCCGCTGCTCGACCTCGTGCCCGAGATGGAGGGCCTGGCGAACGAGGTGGTGTCGCTCCCGACCTTCGGCAAGTGGGGCTACGCCCTCCAGGCCGTGACGGGCCCGCTCCCCCACCTGGTGCTCGCCGGGGTGAGCACGGACTGCTGCGTCGTGTCGACCGCCCTGGCGGCCGCCGACGCGGGGGCGACGATCACCGTCGTCACGGACGCCTGCGCCGGCTCGACGCCGGACAACCACGAGGCGGCGATGACGGTGATGTCGCTCTACCCGCCGCAGATCACGCTCGCCACCACCGACGAGGTGCTCGCTCCGTGAGCCGGGTGATCCACACCGGCCAGGCCCTGGTCGATGTCGTCGTCGAGGTCCCCGACCTGCCGGACCGCGGGCAGAACGTGATGGCCGCGTCGGCCACCGACTACGCGGGCGGCACGGTCACCGTGCTGCTGGCGGCGGCCCGGTTCGGTGCGGCGTGCGTGCAGGCCGGGGCCATCGGCACGGGGCCCCACGGCGACCTGATCCGCGCAGCACTCACCGCGGCCGGGATCGGGGTGTCGGCCCCGCCGGTCGAGGGCGTCGACACCGGCATCTGCGTCGTCATGGTCGAGCCCAGCGCGGAGCGCACCTTCGTCACGACGCTGGGCGCGGAGCGTCGGATCAGCGTCGCCTCCCTGGCCACCTCGGACCCTCAGCCCGGTGACCTGGTCTGCGTCACCGGCTTCTCCCTGGCCCTCGACACCACCCGCGACCCGCTGCTCGCCTGGCTGCCGACGCTGCACCCCGACGTCGTGGTCGTGCTCGACCCGGGTGCCGCGTTCGCCGGCCTGGACGAGGACGTCCGGGTCGCGATGCTGGCGGTCACCGACGTCTGGTCGAGCAACGCCGAGGAGGCCGAGGACGTGCTCCGTGCGGTCGGAGGCGAGGTGCCCGGCGACCTGGCGGCGCTCACCACCGCGGTCGCCCCGCTGCTGCGCGGCGACGCGGTCGCGATCGTCCGCGACGGGCCGGAGGGCTGCGCCGTGCACGTGCGCGGCGAGACGACGTACGTCCCCGGGTTCCCGCAGACGCCCGTCGACACCAACGGCGCGGGCGACACCCACACCGGCGCGCTCCTGGCGGAGGTGGCCGCCGGTACGCCGTGGGCCGAGGGCTGCCGGCGGGCCAACGCGGCCGCCGCCATCAAGGTCACCCGACGCGGGCCGGAGTCCGCCCCGACCGCGGCCGAGGTCGACGCGTTCCTCGCCGGGGGCTGAGCGAAAAGGCACGCACGGCCCGTCACCACGCCGTACGTTTCCCGACATGCCTCTCTTCCGCCGGTCGAAGGACGACACGCCCCCTCCGCTGCTCGTGGACGTGCACCTGGCCGCGCGGGTGCAACCCGTGCACCGGGGCGAGATCTACGAGGACCCGCTGCAGGGGGCCTTCGACCAGTTCCTGCCCGGCAGCCAGGTCGTGGGCGGCGGGTCCCAGCTCGACCCCGAGCACGGGGTCCTGTCCTGCGACCTCGAGGTCGAGCTGCGCGGTGACCGCGACCGAGGGCTGGACCTGCTCGTCAAGGCGCTGGAGCTGTACGGCGCCCCGGTGGGGTCGACCTACACCGTGGTCGACGAGCCGGCCGTGCCCTTCGGTCGTACGCACGGGGTGGCGCTGTCCCTCGACGGGACGTCCCTGCCGGCCGAGGTCTACGCGGACAACGACGTCAACGAGCTGATCGGCGCACTGACGACCGAGCTCGGCGAGACGGCCGTGCTGCAGTCGTGGTGGGAGGGGCCACGACGGACGAACCTCTACTTCTACGGCGACGACCCCGGACGGATCCGCGACGTGCTGTGGTCGGCCGCGACCCGCTTCCCGCTCGCGCAGTCGAGCCTCGTGGAGGACATCACCTGACGCGAGCCGCGCGGGGCGTCAGCCGTCCGACCGACTCGCCTGCGACTCGCGCAGCCTGCGGCCACGCTCGATGTCCTCCTGCTCCTTGGCGGCCGCCTTGTCGGACTTGCGGGTGTCGCGCGGGGGAAGCTGCAGCTCCTCCTCGGCGGCGATGCCGGCCTGCAGCTGGCGGCCGCGCTCGAGCTCGGCGTCGAGCTCGGCACCGAAGAGCAGGGCCAGGTTGGTGATCCACAGCCACAGCAGGAACGCGATGACGCCGGCCAGCGAGCCGTACGTCTTGTCGTAGCTGGAGAAGTTGGCGACGTAGAAGCCGAACGCCGCGGAAGCGATCACCCACACCACGATGGCGACGATCGCGCCGACGCTGATCCAGCGGAACTTCGGCTGCTTGACGTTGGGGGTGGCGTAGTAGAGGAGTGCCACGATCAGCACGACCACCGCGAGCAGCACCGGCCACTTGGCAATGCTCCACACCGTCACCGCGGCCGACTCCAGCCCGATCGCGCTGCCCACGGCCTCGGCGGCGGGGCCGGTCAGCACGAGCCCGAGGGCGACGATGGCAGCGAGCACCACGGTCACGAGCGTGACCAGCAGCATGGTGGGGCGCAGCTTCCAGATCGGACGTCCCTCGTCGATCTCGTAGATGCGGTTCATCCCGCGACCGAAGGCGCCGACGTAGCCGGACGCGGACCACAGGGCGGTCGCGAGTCCGATGACGAGGGCGAGACCGGCGCCCTGGCTCGAGGCGAGCTCGGTCAGCGGGGACTCGAGCGTCTCCGCCGCCGACGAGGCGCCGACGTCGCGCAGGACCTGCAGCAACGTGTCGACGGTCTGCTGCTGCTGGCCCACGAGGCCGACCAGCGACAGCAGGGCGATCGCGGCGGGGAACATCGCCAGGACGGCGTAGTAGGTGAGAGCCGCGGCGAGGTCGGTGCACTCGTCGTCCATGAACTCGCGGACGGTCTTGCGCAGCGCGTAGCCCCACGTGGGCTTCACGAGGTCGCTGGGTGAGTCGGGCTTGCGGGAGGCGTCGGCCGCGGGGGCGGTCCGCTCCCGCTCCTCGCTCCTGGACTCGCTGTCGGCGGGGGTCGATCGGTGGGTCATGTCATCCCAGTGCCCGCGTCGGGCCGACCCATGCGGCGTCGGGCCGGTGACGAGCAGACCGCGCGACCCGGACGCGGTCGCTGCCTGCGGGCAGCGTCGGCATGCGGGTCGCGTCCGCCACCCCCGGGGTGACCTCGAGCTCCAGCCCGGCCAGGACCCGGACCGTCTCGGACAGCAGGCGCAGGGTCAGGGACTCCCCCGGGCACCGGTGGCCGGACGGGTGGCCACCGCCCTGCGGCACGAGGTCGAAGGCGGACTCCGCCGCGACCTCGTCGTGGTCGAGGAACCGGTCGGCGTCGAAGACTCGCGGTGCGGGCCAGCGGCTCTCGTGGTGGTCGACGCCGACGACGTCGAGCAGCAGCCTGTCGCCCGCGCGCACCCGGACGCCGGAGACCTCTGCGTCGCGCACGGCCAGCGCGGTGAGGGCCGGGACGAAGGGGGAGGTGCGCCGCACCTCCTGGGCGAAGGCGTACCTCTCGTGCACCGCCTCCGGCGCGACCAGGCGTGCCCGGTCCTCCGCAGGCACCGAGGCGAGCGCCAGGCCGGCGAAGCAGCCCAGCCAGCTGACCGCGACGGTCGGTCGCAGCACGTTGAGCAGCTCCACCGCCGCCTCGCGGTCATCGAGGTCGGTGGCCGCGACCATCTGCAGAGCGCTTCCGCTCGGCGGGGTCGTCCGTCCTGAGCGAGCATCGCGGACGGCTGCCCGGGCCCAGCGCTCGGACCAGCGGCGGGCGCGCCAGCCGCGGACGTACGCCACTCCCGTGAAGCCGAAGCCGTCGACGATCTCGGCCAGCCGGCGGCTGACCAGGTCGGCCTCCCGCCGCGAGACGTCGAGCCCGGCCCAGTGCAGGGCGGCCGCGCCGTAGACGCTCACCAGCTCGCGGTGCAGGTCGACCTCGCGACCCGTCCACCCGGCGGCGCGGGTGACGAGCGCACCGCGCACCTCCTCGATGAGCGAGTCGAGCCGGTCGGGGTCCAGCACGTCGAGGAACAACCGCTTGCGGTCCCGGTGCGCGGTCCCGTCCATCCCGTGCACGGCACCCCGGCCGAACAGCAGCCACGCGAGGGGCGGCGGCACGGCGCCGGCACGGCGCGCCAGGGACTCGTCGTAGAACGCGCGGGCACCTTCGCGGTCGCCGAGCACGACGGTGCGGCGCCCGAGGAGCCGGGAGACGTAGGTGTCTGCGCCTCCGCGGGCGGTGCGGTCGTGGGCGACCGCGCCGTAGCCGTGGCGCGCCAGCAGGAATCCGAGATCGGTCATCCCTGCCCGTTCCCGATGTCCGCGCGCGCATGCGCGGGCGTCAGGCGTTGTGCCGACGATGGTGACGTCGGAACGAGCGTGGTCAGTGCACTGTCACCGGACGAGGCAGGGGCGCTTGGGGTCGAACGCCCAGTCCTCGACGAGGTACTGCATGGCGACGGCGTCGTCGCGGGCGCCGAGGCCGTGCTCGAGGTAGAGCTCGTGCGCCGCGGCGAGCCGGTCGCGGTCGAGGGTGACGCCGAGGCCCGGGGTGGTCGGGACCTCGATGGCGCCGTCGACGATCTCCAACGGCGAGGCCGTCAGGCCCTGGCCGTCCTGCCAGATCCAGTGCGTGTCGAGGGCGGTGATCTCGCCCGGGGCGGCCGCGCCGGCCTGGGTGAACATCGCCAGCGAGACGTCGAAGTGGTTGTTGGAGTGCGAGCCCCAGGTGAGGCCGAAGTCGTGGCACAGCTGGGCGACCCGGACCGAGCCCGCCATGGTCCAGAAGTGCGGGTCCGCGAGCGGAATGTCGACGGCGTTGGTGCGCACCGCGTCCGCCATCTGACGCCAGTCGGTGGCGACCATGTTGGTGGCGGTGCGCAGGCCGGTGCGGCGCTTGAACTGCGCCATCACCTCGCGCCCGGAGTAGCCGCCCTCGGCACCGCACGGGTCCTCGGCGTAGGCGAGCACGTCGCCCTTGCCCTGCAGCAGGCGGACCGCGTCCTCCAGCAGCCACCCGCCGTTGGGGTCGAGCGTGATGCGGGCGTCGGGGAACCGCGCGTGCAGCGCGGTGACCGCCGCGACCTCCTCCTCGCCGGGCAGCACACCGCCCTTGAGCTTGAAGTCGGCGAAGCCGTAGCGGGCCTGCGCAGCCTCGGCGAGGCGGACGATCGCCTCGGGGGTCATCGCCTCCTCGCGCCGGACCTTCTCCCAGCCGTCCGGCCCCCCGGGCTCCGCCGCCGCGCGCAGGTAGGGCAGGTCGGTGCGGTCGGGGTCGCCGACGTAGAACAGGTAGCCCAGCATCGGCACGCGGTCGCGCTGCTGGCCCTCGCCGAGCAGCTCGGCGACCGGCACGCCCAGCGCCTGGCCGGACAGGTCGAGCAGCGCCGACTCGAGCGCGGTCACCGCATGGATGGTGGTGCGGAGGTCGAAGGTCTGCAGGCCGCGGCCGCCGGCATCTCGGTCGGCGTACGTCGCTGCGACCCGGCGCAGCAGCGTGCGGAAGGTCGCGACCGGCTGGCCGACGAGGATCTCGGCGGCGTCGGCGATCGTCTGCCGGATCGCCTCGCCACCCGGCACCTCGCCGAGGCCCTCGCGGCCCTCGGAGTCGGTGACGATCGCGATGTTGCGGGTGAAGAATGGGCCGTGCGCGCCGCTCAGGTTGAGCAGCATCGAGTCGTGACCGGCGACCGGGACGACGTCGACCTTCGCGATGGTGGCGGTCTTCTTGGGGTCCCCGCCGAGTTGTTCGGAGGAGCGAAGCGGGGGAGAAGAAGTCGGTGGGGTAATCACTTCTCGAGCTCTCCGTCGATCCGGCGGCGCAGGCCCCACGGGTTGTCGTCGCGGACGGCGACGGGGAGCAGCCCGGCCGGCACGTCCTGGTAGGCGACCGGGCGCTGGAAGCGCTCGATGGCGAGGCTGCCGACGCTGGTGCTGCGCGCGTCGGACGTCGCCGGGTAGGGGCCGCCGTGGACCATCGCGTGGCCGACCTCGACACCGGTCGGCCAGCCGTTGAAGAGCACCCGGCCGGCCTTCAGCTCGAGGACCGGCAGGAGGGCCGCGGCGTCCGCGGTGTCGGAGTCGGTGGCGTGGATGGTCGCGGTGAGCTGGCCCTCGAGGGCCTCGAGCCGGGGCAGCAGGGCCGCCACGTCGTCGTACCTCACCACGACGCCGGCGGCGCCGAACACCTCGTCGGTCACGGCGCTGTCGTCGGTCGCGAGCAGCTCGGCAGGCGCCTCGTAGACCACGGGGGCGGGGGCGTGCTCGCCGGCCGCGGATCCCTCGCCGACGACCCGGATTCCGTCGGTACTGCGCAGGCTCGCCGTCCCGCTGGCGTAGGCCTCGGCGATGCCGGGGGTCAGCATCTGCTGGCCGGCAGCGCCACTGACGGCCGCGCCGGCTGCGCGCAGGAACGCGTCGCCCCGCTCGCCGGACGGCAGGAAGAGCAGGCCGGGGTTGGTGCAGAACTGACCGGAGCCGAGCGTGAGGCTGCCGACGTAGGCCTGGGCGAGCGCGGTGACGTCGCCCTCGAGCGCGCCGGGGAGCACGACCACGGGGTTGATCGACGACATCTCGGCATAGACCGGGATCGGTACGTCGCGCTCCGCAGCAGCGCGCACCAGGGAGAGGCCGCCGCCGCGCGAGCCGGTGAAGCCGACCGCGGCGATGCGCGGGTCGGCGACGAGCTCCTGGCCGGTCTCGATGCCGCCGAGCACGAAGGAGAAGGTGCCGGCGGGCAGCCCGGACTTCTCGACGGCGCGGGTGATCGCGCGGGCGACCAGGGTGCCGGTGACGGGGTGGGCGGGGTGGCCCTTGACGACGACGGGGCAGCCCGCGGCGAGCGCGGACGCGGTGTCGCCGCCCGCGGTGGAGAAGGCGAGCGGGAAGTTGCTGGCCCCGAAGACCGCGACCGGGCCGAGCGGCACCATCCGCTGCCGGATGTCGGCGCGCGGCAGGGGCGCACGGTCGGGCAGCGCCGGGTCGATGCGCACGCCGAGGTGGTCGCCCTGCCGGACGACGCCGGCGAACATCCGCAGCTGACCGGTCGTGCGGCCGACCTCACCGGTGATCCGTCCCTCGGGCAGCCCGCTCTCGCGGACCGCCTCCGGGATGATCGCGTCCTTGTCGGACTCGATCTCGGCCGCGACCGCCTCGAGGAAGGCGCTCCGCTCCTCGGGGGTGGTGGCGCGGTAGGCGGCGAACGCCTCGGCGGCGGCCGCGGTGGCGGCGGCGACGTCGGGCTGCTCGGAGTCGGTGCCCGCCAAGATTGAGGTGGGAGTGATCGAGGTGGCCTGGTCAGACATGGGTTCCTCTCGTTGCTGTGCTGCGCGTGCGGGCGGTGGTGGTCAGGCGTTCGAGCCTGCCACCTTGTCCACGAGGGTCTGCAGCTCGTCGCGCTCGGCGTCGGTGAGGTCCGACAGCGGTGGTCGCACCGGGCCGGCCGGGCGGCCGACGGCGGCGAGGCCGGCCTTGACGATGGAGACGGCGTAGCCGGACTCGCGGTCGCGGATCTTGGTGTAGGGGATGACGAAGTCGTTGAGCATCGCGTAGACCGTCTCCTGGTCCTGGCGGCGCACGGCTCCGTAGAAGTCGAGCGCGAACCGTGGCACGAAGTTGAAGATCGCCGAGCTGTAGGTCGTCACGCCGAGCTGCAGCAGCGGCAGGGCGAACATCTCCGCGGTGGGCAGGCCGCCGACGTACACGAGGCGGTCGCCGAGCTGGGCGTAGGTGCGGGTCATCTGCTCGATCGAGCCGACGCCGTCCTTGAAGCCGACCAGGTTGTCGTTGCGGGCGCACGCCTGCTCGAGGGCGTCGGTGCCGAGCACCGCGTTCGCGCGCGAGTAGTAGATGACGCCGAGGCTGGTGGCGGCGCACACCCGGCTGATGTGCTCGACCAGGCCGCGCTGGCCGGCCTCGGTGAGGTACGGCGGCATGAGCAGGATGCCGTCGGCACCGGCCTTCTCGGCCGCCTGCACCTGGGCGACGGCGTTGACGGTCGAGCCGGTGGCGGGGGCCAGCACGGGCACCTTGCCGCCGGCGCCGGCGATGGCGGCGCGCACGACGCGGTCGGTCTCCTCGGCGTTGAGGGAGAAGCCCTCACCGGTGCCACCGGCGGCGAACAGGCCGGCGACGTCGTAGCCGCTGAGCCACTCGAGGTGCTCGCGGTAGGCCGGCTCGTCGAACTGGAGGTCGGCGTCGAAGTGGGTGACCGGGAACGACAGCAGGCCGCTGCCCAGGGTCTCGACGAGCTCGGTCGGGCTGTACTTCGTCACGCTGCGTCCTTCGGTCGGCCGTGGATCCCATGTCCCACGGATGTGGCGGTGCTCACCAACCTAGGAAGACGTGACGATGCCTGTCCAAGCCCGTTTCTGAATCCAGTGATGCGCGTCGGGTATCTACCCCGTGAACGTCCTGGGACCGAGCCAGCGCGGGACGCTCGCGCAGTAAGTCGTGTAGGCCGCACCGAACTTCTCCGCGAGGGCGCGTTCCTCCGCGGCGACCTGGAAGCGGTCGATGACCGCCACGAACCCGACGATGGGCAGGACCCCGGTCCACGAGCCCCGACGCAGGGCGTTGGCGACGAGCACGCCCGCCATGCCGAGGTACATCGGGTTGCGGGTGCGGGAGTTGGGACCCGTGACGACGAGGGACGACGCCTTGGACGGGTCGAACGGCTCGACCGTCGTGCGCACGGCCCGGAAGCGGCTGGCCGCCCCGCCCGCAATCGCGACCGAGGCCGTCGCGACGGCGACGGCAGCGGGGCGTCGGAGACCCGACGCGGGGGACGCGCCCCGGGACATCCCCTGCTGCGCGGCTGCGGCGACGAGCGCGAGGAACGGCGGCGGTGGACGCTTCACCCGACCACGGTGCCACGACATCGGGGCCGCTGCCCAGAGGGTCGGCGACCGGCGCTGTCGTAGCGTGCGCGTGTGACCCCGGACGTGCTCCTGATCGGTGCCGGCGACCTCGGCGCCGCGGTCGGCCTGCGGCTGGCCGACCTCGGTCACGACGTGCTCGCCCTGCGCCGCAACGCGTCACTGGTGGAGGCGCCGCTCACCGGCCGGTCCGTCGACCTGACGCGCGAGGCGCCCGACCTGGACGACGTACGTCCCCGTCTCGTCGTGGTCGCGCTGACCGCGCGGCCTCGGACGGAGGAGTCCTACCGGGCGACGTACGTCGACGGGATGGCGCGGGCGCTCGATGCGCTGGTCGAGCCGCCCGAGCGGGCCGTGCTCGTCTCGTCGACCGCGGTGCACGGCAGCCGCGACCTCCCGGAGCTCGAGGACGAGACGATGCCCCCGGCGCCCGCGGACGGGCCGGGCCGTCAGCTGGTCGCGGCGGAGGAGGCCTTCCACGACCGCATCCCGCACGGGAGCGTGCTGCGCCTGTCGGGGCTGTACGGCGGCGCCAGCACGCGGCTGCTCGACCAGGTGCGCGAAGGTCGGATCGACGACCCGCACCGCTGGACCAACCGCATCCACCGCACCGACGCGGCAGCGGCGGTCGTGCACCTGCTGACGATGCCGGCTGCGCCGGAGCGGCTCTACCTCGGCACCGATGACGACCCCGCCCAGCTCGGTGACGTGGCGGCGTACCTCGCCGTCCGGCTCGGCGCCCCTGCTCCCCCGCCCGCCGACCCGGCGCAGGGTCACGGCAAGCGCCTCTCCAACGCACGGCTGCGTTCCACGGGCTGGGCGCCGGCGTACCCGTCCTACCGCGAGGGCTACGCGGCCGTCGGTGGATGATCCCCGATCAGGGTGATGGGCCGGGCGGGCCGGGGGCGCACACTGCAGGCATGGCCGTCATGCCCTCGGAGGCTCAGCCCGCGGCCGCCGGGGAGCGGCGCCGTCCCGGCCTCGCCCTGCTGGTCGCCCTGCTCGCGACGGTGCCCTTCGTCGTCGGACTCGCGCTGCCCTACTACGTCAACGGCATCCACGACCGGCCCGCCGGCGAGACGGTCTACGCCTACGACCTGTACTCGATGTGGCCGTACGACACCGCGCTCGGCGGTGTTCTCAGCTTCGTGGTCGTGGTCGGGGTGCCGACGGCGCCGTTCGTCGCCGGCGGGGTGGCGATGTGGTCGGTGTTCATGGCGTGGACCTGGCGACGCACCCTGACCGTCAGGCAGTTCGTCCTCTACGCCGCCGCGGCCGCGCTGGGGATCGCGACGATCGCCTGGCTGGCCACGCCGCTGGCGAACGAGCTCCTCATGTGGTTCTGGGACTGAGCCTCGACCCTCACATGCTGACCGGGTTGCCGCCGGTGACGGCGATGACCTCACCGGTGATGTAGCTGGACTCCGGCGAGGCGAGGAACACGAAGGCTGTCGCGACCTCGGCCGGCTGCCCGGCGCGGCCGAGCGGCGTGTCCTCGCCGAAGGACGCGATCTTGTCGTCGGGCATGGTGGCCGGGATGAGAGGCGTCCAGATGGGGCCGGGCGCGACTGCGTTGACGCGGACGCCCTGCTCGGCCACCGCCCTCGCCAGCCCCCGCGTGAAGTTCACGATCGCCGCCTTGGTCGCGGCGTAGTCGAGCAGCGCGGGCGAGGGCTGCGACGACTGGATGGAGGAGGTGTTGATGATCGACGACCCCGCCTTCATGTGCGGGAGCGCCATCCGGCACAGCCAGAACATCGCGTAGACGTTGGTCCTCATCACCCGGTCGAGCTGCTCGGTCGTGATGTCGGCGATCCCGCCCGGCTGGGCCATCTGGTAGGCCGCGTTGTTGACGAGGACGTCGATGCGGCCGAGCTCGTCGACCGCCTTGTCGACCAGCGCCTGGCAGGCCGACTCCTCGACGAGGTCCGTGGGCACCAGCACGGCCCGACGGCCGGCTGCCTCGACGATCCGGGCGGTCTCGCGGGCGTCGTCGTCCTCCCCCTCGAGGTAGGCGATCACCACGTCGGCACCCTCGCGCGCGAACGCCAGCGCGACGGCGCGGCCGATGCCGGAGTCGCCGCCGGTGATGACCGCGACCTGGTCGCGCAGCCGGTCGTGGCCGACGTACGTCTCCTCGCCGTGGTCGGGCTTCTCCCCCATCTCGCTGGTGACGGAGTCCTCGTCGCCGGGCTTCGGCAGGCGCTCACCCTCGGTGTCGGGCTGGTCGTGCACCTCGGTGGGGTCCTGTCGCGTCTGCTCGGCCTGGCCGTCGTTGCTCATCGTCGTCCTTCGTCATGGAGTTGCGGGTCCACCTCGCCGTACCCGCCGCCGGACGGACGATGCGGCCCACCGCCCTCAGGTGGGTGGCAGGTGTCGGAGGGCCGACGTACGGTGCGTGGACCCTGTCGATCGCTCGGCTCGCCGGGCGCAACTGAAGTGGAGAACGCATGTCTGCACGACGTTGGACGGCCGTCCTGACCGGACTGGCCCTTCCTCTCGGGATCGTCGCCATGACCACCTCGTCACCCGCGACCGCCATCCCCACCGAGTCCCACTGCGGCACCGAGGCCTCCGGCTCGGGCAACAACGGGTTCGTCGACCACGCCCAGCTCAGCCGCACCCTCGAGGGCATCGAGCGCTCGACCAAGGGCGTCGTCGACGTCGAGGTCGTGGGCGAGAGCAACCAGGGCCGGGAGATCTACACCGCCCGCGTGGGCGAGGGCGACACCGTCGTCTTCGTCGAGTCCCAGATCCACGGCAACGAGAACCACGGCACCGAGGCGCTCCTCGACCTGCTCCGCCGCTGGGGCGGGTCGACCAAGGAGGCCCAGGCCCTCCGCGAGGAGGTCACCATCGTCGCCATCCCGCGGCTCAACGTCGACGGCGGCGAGCGCGACACCCGCCAGAACGAGATGACCTGGGCCGACGTGGTCGCCGCCTTCCCGCAGCTCGCGGGCGTCGCACCGGCGTGGAACTACAACACCCGCGTCGGTGGGTTCGACGTCAACCGCGACTTCAACCCCGACCTCGGCTACGTCCCGCAGCCCGGTGACTTCCCGGGCAACAGCGCCGACACCGGCTGGTACATCACGCCCGAGGCGCAGACGGTCCGCGACGTCTACCGCGGCCTCGAGTCCGAGTTCGGCACGGTCGACTACTTCATCGACCTGCACAACCAGTGGTCCTGCTACGCCACCGAGGACCTCGAGAGCATGTCCCCGCTGTCGATCTCGGCGAAGTTCATCGACGACCCGAGCGAGTTCGGCACCTGGCCGAAGTTCGACATGGAGGCCTCGAAGCGGGCCAACGTCGCGGTCTACGAGGCGCTCCAGGACTACGGCCAGTCCGGCTACGGCGACCTCACGCTCTACCCGCAGGACACCAACCTGCCGGGCACCGCGCTCGGCTCGTTCGCCCTGCGTGGCAGCGCAGTCGTGCTCTTCGAGACGTCGAGCCAGACGCAGTACGACGGCATGAAGCGCAACGGCATGCTGCGCAAGCAGATCGAGATCGGGCTCGGCGGCCTGGTCGACTCCGTCGCCGACGGCTCGATCGACTCGCTCGACGCGTCGGTCTACGACACCATCCCGCAGCGGGTCTTCCTGCCCGAGGACTGATCGGGGCGGGCGTGGAGGATCCGGGTCACCCCGTGGCTCGGGTCCTCCACGGTCAGCGCGGCGTTCAGCCGGTCGCCATCAGCCGGGTCAGGGCCTCGAGGCCGGGCCCGGTGCTCGCCGCCAGGCGCTCGCGGACGCGGCCGAGCTCCTCGGAGGCGGCGTACGCCGGTGGGATCCGCGCGGGGTTGACCGCGACGGTGTCGGCCCAGGCGGCGATGTCGGGCTCGGCGCCGAGTGCCATCGAGGCCCGGGTGCCGCGGACGTTCATGTCGGCCCACTGCACCAGCGAGTTGCCGAAGCGCGAGGGCGGGCACAGCCGGTTCTTCTCCGCGTCGTCGTGGCGGGTGGCCTCGACGTAGCCGGTGACTGCGGCCGCGAAGCACGGGAAGCCCGCGCGTACGGGCTGGAGAGTGATGTCCTCCGGGCGCCACACCGGCACGAGCGGCGGGTTCTTCAGTCCGTCGGCGGCGCAGTGCACGACGACGGCGTCGTCCGCGACCCGGACGGTCGTGCCGTCGGCCATCTCGAGGCGGCCCCGCTCGACGTGCCGCACGTGCCCGTGACGTACGACGTCGCCGATCGAGCGCAGCAGGTCGAGCTCCCACCCGCCCAGCGTCGGGGCCTTCGCCATGGTCGGCGTGACCGACCGGTCGATGCGCAGCATCACGCCGGCGTCCTCGAGCCGCAGGAACAGCTCGTCGAGGGACGCCGAGGCCGCCGCCTCCTCGAAGGTCGTGGCCGGCACCCCGAGGAAGACCGTCGGATCGGGCTGGATGAGCGCCCGGTTGAGCATCCACGGCTCGCGGGGCCGCACCCAGCAGATCGCGTCCGGGTCGACGCCCTGCTGCAGCAGCCACACGCAGGCGTCGGTCGCGGTCTTGCCCGAGCCCACGACGACGTACTGGCTCGGCGCCTCCTCGAGCCGCACCAGGTCATTGACCGCCAC
Organism: Nocardioides sp. zg-1230; assembly: GCF_013155335.1. GTDB lineage: Bacteria > Actinomycetota > Actinomycetes > Propionibacteriales > Nocardioidaceae > Nocardioides. Next base: position 522,928 of record NZ_JABJQZ010000001.1, read on the forward strand.
CGCGTGCGCGTCGTCGGCGACCGAGAAGGGGGCCGACGACTCGGCCGGGATCGTGGGCGAGAGGTAGTGGGAGTTGACGACGCGGCACGTCGACGGCACCTCCCAGGTCTGGCCTGAGATGCGCGAGACGACCCTGCGCCCGACGACCTCGCACCCGGTGAACACCTCGACCCGACCCGTGCCGCGCAGCCGCTCGAGCGCGTGCGCGTAGTAGTCGACGATCTCCGGCTGCGAGGCCCGCGCGTGCAGGCCCGCCTCGGGGCCCGCCTGCTGGACCTGGCCCCCGAGCACCGTCGAGGCGACCCCGTAGAACGAGGAGGCCTGGTGCAGCCGGACGAACGGGTAGTCCTCGAGCCAGTGGCCGCCCGCGCTGTGGCGCCGGTCGACGATCGCGACGCGCGCGTCGGAGTGGTCGACCAGCGCGTCGGTGAAACCCATGCCCATCGCGCCGGCACCCACCACCAGGTAGTCGACCTCCAGTGTGCGAGTCATGACAGACACGCTGGCACACGTCGGGGCGTCCGCGTCACCCCGCCGTCACACGCGCCCGCCAGACTGGCGCCGTGCAGATCACCCGCGCCGACTTCGGCGACCCGCGCCTGGCGGCGTTCCTGCAGGCCCACCTCGACGACATGGAGCCGACCGCGCCGCCGGAGAGCCGGCACGCGCTCGACCTGTTCGCGCTGCAGGCCGACGGCGTACGACTCTGGGTGGGCGTCGACGACGACAGCATCCTCGGCACGGTCGCGTTGGCGCCGGTGGAGGAGGGGCACGAGGAGCTGAAGAGCATGCGGACCGACCCGCTCGTGCGGGGCACCGGCGTGGCGTCCCGCCTGCTGGCCCACGCGCTCGACGACGCCCGTGCACGCGGGGTGTCGCACGTGTCGCTGGAGACGGGGAGCATGGCGTTCTTCGAGCCCGCCCGCCGGTTCTACGCGCGGGCCGGCTTCGTGCCGTGCCCACCGTTCGGGTCCTACGTCGAGGACCCGCTCAGCACCTTCATGACGCTGTCGACGGCTCCGCGCTGACGTCGTACGCCGGCAGCCTGAGGGTGGCGGTCGTCCCGCGCCCGCGCTCGGAGTCGATGTCGATCGTGCCGCCGTGGCGCGCGACGATCCGGGCGACGATGGCCAGGCCCAGGCCGGTGCCGGGGCGAGAGAGGGCAGCCGGGTTGGTGGAGCGGAAGTACTCGCGGAACAGCTGCTCCTGGTCGGCCGGGGAGATGCCGATGCCCGTGTCGGTGACCGTCGCGACGATCGTGTCGCCCTCGGTGCCGATGCGGACCGTCACCCGGCCACCGGGGTCGGTGTACTTGATCGCGTTGGAGGCGAGGTTGGTGAGCAGACGGTGCAGCTCCTCCGGGTCGCCGGGCACGAGCACCGGCTCGTCGGGCAGGTCCACCTCGCAGGTGACGTCGCCCGCCGACGCCCCGGCGTGGCACTCGTCGTAGACGTCGTGCACCACCCGGCGCAGGTCGACCGCGATCGGGTCGAACTCGCGGTGCGGGTCGGAGACCTGCGCCATCGTGAGCATGTCGTCGATGACCGCACGCATCCGCGTGGCACCGCGCGTCGCGGCCGCCACCGACCGGCGCGCGTCCTCGTCGAGGCGGTCGGTGTCGAGCAGCTCGAGGTTGGCGCTGATCGAGAAGAGCGGGTTGCGCAGCTCGTGGCCCATCGTGTTGACCACCTCGACGCGATAGCTGTCGAGCCGGCGCAGCCGGTCGGCGATGGCCCGCTCGAGCTCGAGCTGGCGCGCCTTGCCTACGGCCAGGCCGAGGTCGCGGCCGATGTCGCGCGCCGCGTCGATCTCGATGTCGGTCCAGCGGCGGGCGGCGGAGACGCGCGTCAGGACCAGGAAGCCCACGCACTCCGGGCCGACCCCGAGCGGGACGAAGAGCACCGAGCCCAGGCCGATCCGTTCGAGGAAGCCCAGCAGCCGCTCCGCGTCGCCGCGGGCCAGGCTGGGCTGGTCGAGGCTGTCGCGGGAGAACGGGGCGACGTACTGGTCGGTCCAGTAGCGGTGCGCCAGGCGCACGACCACGTCGTCGATCTCGCTGAACGGCGGCTCGTCATAGGCGTCACCCATGGCGTACGACGTCGTGGTGGAGCCGGTGCCGTCGGGGTTGAACGCCGTCAGCCACATGCCGACGGCGTCGAAGCAGGACACGACCGCCGACCGGCACGCCTCCAGCACCAGCTCGAGCGTCGGCTCGCCGAGGGCCTGGCGCACGATCGCGCGGGCCTCCGTGGCCATCCGCACCTGCTCGCTCAGCTCCTCGCGCTCAAGCGCGAGGAGGACGAGGGTGCGCGCGAGTCCGGCGTAGCGCGTCAGCACCTCCATCTTCTGCGGCGACGGCAGGCGTCCGTCGTCGGGGATGTCGACCGACAGGAGGCCGCGCAACCGGCCCTGGTCGTCGTGCACCGGGGCGGCGAGGAGGTCGAGCGGGTGCCAGGCGTCGTCGCCCTCGAGCGGCGTGACGTCGGGGATGTGGCTGTAGGCGAGTGCCTCCTCGCTGGCCCGGTCGTGCGGCACGAAGCGCCACACGCCCCACTCGTCGGCGCCGGCGAGCTCGTTCTCGATCGACGCGGCCGGGACCAGGGTGCCGACGAATCCGTCCTCGACGCCCGCGGCGGCGACGACCTCGAAATGGCCGTCGCGACGCAACGTCAGCGACGACTGCTCGAAACCGGCGAGGGTGGCGACGCCCTCGACCAGGACCTGGAGGTGCTGGCGCGTCTGCTCGTCGGCCCAGGGGGTGTCGGCATAGCGCCTCACCCTGACCGTCTCGTCGTGCATCCAACCTCCTGCGTCGCGTCGCCTCCCGCGGCACCACGACCCTAAGCCTCAGAGCCTGACGGGCGCAGGGAATCCTTGACGCTACTGGTCAGTCGCGGGTGGCGGTCACGACGTCGAGCACGCGTCGTACGACGGGGGTGACCGCCTCGCGCGACCAGATGGCGTGCAGCTCGACCGGCCGGTCCGGGTCGGCGTCGACCCGCGTGTCGCCGCCGTGGTGGGCGAGCTCCTTGAAGACCACGCCGTCCACGTGCAGCGAGGCCGCCGAGGCCGGCGCCAGCGTGACGCCGCGCTCGGCCGACACCAGCAGCATCGCGGTGAGCACCTGGTGCACCCGCTGGTCGATGCGGGGGTGGGCGTTGGCGAAGAAGCGCACCGACAGCTCGTGGAAGTAGCGCGACTGGTCGGGGTTGTAGCCGATGACCGTCTCCCCCTCGAAGTCGTCGGAGGTCAGCGGGCGGTCGGTGGCCGCGAGCGGGTGGGCCGCCGGGACGACGGCCATGAAGGGCTCGCGCAGCACGACCCGCGAGCGCAGCAGGGAGGTGTCGAACGGCGGACGGGCCAGGCCGATGTCGAGCTCCCCGCGCCGGATGCCGTCCACCTGCGCGTTGGTGACCCGTTCGGAGAGGACCACCTCCACGTCGGGCAGCTCGGCGGTGAGGCGCCGGAGCAGCGGGCCGAGGATGGAGATCGCCGACACGGCGGTGAAGCCGAGGCGTACGACGCCGGCGGCGCCCGCGTCGACCCGCCGGGCGAGGTCGCCCGCGCCCTCGACGAGGTTGAGCAACCGGTACGCCTCGTCGAGGAAGGCCACCCCGGCACCGGTCAGCTCGACGCGCCGGTTGTCGCGCTCGAGGAGACGCGCGCCGACGGACTTCTCCAGCTTCTGGATCTGGCGCGACAGCGGCGGCTGGGTCATCTGGAGGCGCTCCGCGGCCCGACCGAAGTGCAGCTCCTCGGCCACGGCGACGAAGGAACGGACCTGGTCCAGCGTGATCACGGCCCGAGGGTACGATGCACGAGATGGATCAGTCCATGCCGAATTGGGCTTGGACCGGCATCAACGCGCAAACCTAGTGTCGGTGGTCACATCCCGAACAAGGAGCACCTCCATGCGCAAGCAGACCCTCAGCCTGGCGGCGGTCGCCGCCGGCGCTGCCCTTGCCCTGTCCGCCTGTGGCGGCGTCCAGACGACGGCCGGTAGCGGCAGCGACAGCGGCGACTACCCCTCGGGCGCGGTCAACATGCCCGTGGGCGCGGACCCCGGCGGCTCCTCCGACCTCATCAGCCGCCAGATCTCGGCCGGCCTGTCCGACGAGCTCGGCGGCTCGTTCCCCGTCATCAACCGCTCGGGCGCCAACGGCGCGCTCGCCGCGGCCGAGGTGGCCAAAGCCGAGCCGGACGGGTCGACCATCTCGGTGCAGAACGCCTCGCTCTTCGCGATCACGCCGCTGGCCGTCCCCGAGGACCAGGTCACCAGCATCGACGACTTCGACGTCGTCCAGGGCGTCTCCCGCGACGACTACGTCCTCGTCGCGAGCAAGGGCTCGGGCTTCGACTCGATCGAGTCCTTCGCCGACGCGGACGGCAAGATCACCTATGGCACCACCGGTGTCGGCACCGGCGCCCAGCTCGCCTGCGCGCTGACCTTCAACGTCAACGACACCCCTGCCGAGGCGATCCCCTTCGACGGCGGCGCCCCCGCCCTCACCGCGCTGCTCGGCGACCAGGTCGACACCGCCTGCCTGCAGGTCGGCGAGGCCATCGAGAACATCCGCTCCGGCAAGATCGTCCCCATCGTGGTCTTCGGCCCCGAGCGCGTCGAGTTCCTCCCCGACGTGCCGACCGCGGCGGAGTCCGGCCTCGACGTCGAGGTCGCCCAGTACCGCTTCATGACCGTCCCGAAGGGCACGCCGCAGGACGTCCAGGACGCGATCGCCGAGGCCATGCAGGCCACCTTCGAGACCTCGGAGTACCAGGACTTCAACGAGCAGAACAACCTCACCCCGATGGAGATCTCGGGTGACGAGGTCGTCGCCCAGCTCGAGGAGGACACGCAGCGCTACGCCGACCTCGTCGACGAGTACGGCATCGACCTCGGCGACGCCAGCTGATCCCGGGCCGGTCCCGGGCTGGTCCCGGATCCGCCCGGGACCGGCCCGCACCACCCCCACCGAGGGCCCCCGCCCTCACCGCACGGAGACGAGACCCACCATGAGCGAGACCCAGCCCCGTCCGGCTCCCGGAGCCGCCCAGGACGTCGAGCCGGACGTCGAGCCGGAGCGCGACATCCTCGCCGAGATCCAGGCCGAGGTCGCCCAGGACCTCGCCGACGAGCGACCGCCCGCGGGCGGGCCGGCGTACCAGGTGGTCTCGGCGGCGTTCGTGCTGCTGATCGGCCTCGCCGGCGCCTGGCTCTCCTACGGCTACGGGCTGGGGTCGCTCCGGCGACCCGGACCCGGGCTGTGGCCGTTCCTCGTCTCGCTCCTGGTCGTCGTGCTCGCCGTGGTGCTGCTGGTCGTGGGCCGCCACCTCGACGACACGGAGAAGTTCACCCGGTCGAGCCTGCTCGTCGCCGTCGGCGCCGCGACCTTCGTCGCCCTCGGATTCCTGCTGCCCGTCATCGGCTTCGAGATCCCCGCGGTCCTGCTCGGCATCGTCTGGCTCCGCTTCCTCGGGGGCGAGTCCTGGCGCAGCACGATCGTCATCTCCGTCCTCACGACCGCGGCGTTCTACGGGCTGTTCCTCTACGCCCTGTCGGTCCCCCTGCCCCACCTGATCGCCTTCTGAGCCCGAGAGGACTGACCCATGGACCTCAGCGCCTTCCTCGACGGCTTCGGCGTCGTCACCCAGCCCGGCAACCTGCTCTACTGCCTGATCGGCGTCGTCGTCGGCATGCTCATCGGCGTGCTCCCGGGCCTCGGCCCGGCCGCCACGATGGCCATCCTGCTGCCGGTCGTCTACAGCGCCCACGACCCGGTCGCGGCGATCATCATGCTCGCCGGCATCTACTACGGAGCCCAGTACGGCGGCACGATCACGTCGGTGCTGCTGCGCATCCCCGGTGAGGCCAGCTCAGTGGTCACCGTCTTCGACGGCTTCGCGCTCGCCAAGCAGGGGAAGGCCGGCACCGCGCTCGGCATCGCCGCGATCGGCTCCTTCATCGGGGCGACCATCTCCATCATCGGCCTGACGCTGCTCGGGCCCGTCGTGGCCGAGTTCGCGCTCGACTTCGGCCCGCCGGAGTACGCCGCCCTGGCGCTGCTCGGCGTGCTGCTGGTCGCCACCATCGGCAACGGCAACACCGTCAAGGCCCTCGCCGCAGCAGCGGTCGGCCTGCTCCTCGCCACGGTCGGCAGCGACAGCTTCACCAGCGCTGACCGCTTCACCTTCGGCAGCCTCAACCTCGAGGACGGCATCGACTTCGTCGTGGTCGCGATGGGCCTGTTCGGCGTCGGCGAGATCCTCTACAACCTCGAGGAGCGCCACGGGAAGCCGCACGTCCCGGCCGCCATCGCCAACATCTGGCCCTCGCGCAAGGACCTCAAGGAGGCCGGCCCCGCCATCGGCCGCGGCTCGGTCATCGGCTTCGTCCTCGGCGTGCTGCCCGGTGGTGGCGCGGTGATGGCCTCCCTCGCGGCGTACGCCGCCGAGAAGCGCGTCGCGAAGAAGCCCGAGCGCTTCGGCCGCGGCGCCATCGAGGGCGTCGCCGGCCCCGAGTCGGCCAACAACGCCGCCGCCACGTCGTCGTTCATCCCGCTGCTGACGATCGGCATCCCGGCCAACGCGTCGATGGCGATGCTCTACGCCGCGCTCCTGGTCGTCGGCGTGACGCCCGGCCCGCAGCTCATCGACGAGCGACCCGACCTCTTCTGGGGCGTCGTCAACTCGATGTACATCGGCAACCTGATCCTGCTGCTGCTGAGCATCCCGCTCGTCGGGGTCTTCGTGAAGATCCTCCGCGTGCGGCCCGCGATCCTCGCGCCGATCACCGCGCTCATCACGATCCTGGGCGTCTACACGATCCGCAACTCGGTCTTCGATATCTTCCTGATGATCTTCTTCGGCGTCGTCGGCTACCTGATGAAGAAGACCGGCTTCGAGCCCGGCCCGATGGTCCTGGCCTTCGTGCTCGGGTCGCTCATCGAGTCGAGCTTCCGCCGGTCGATGCTGATCTTCGAGGGCGACGCGACCGGCTTCGTGACCCGCCCGATCTCCGGCACCATCCTCGCCTTCGTCGTCGTGGTCATCGCGTTCCCGCTGATCAAGAAGGCCTTCCGCCGCAGCACCCCCGCCACCGACACCGCCACTGACACCGAGACCGTCCAGCGAGAGGACTCCCTGCGATGACCAGCCCATCGACCATCGTGATCGGCTACGTCCCCACCCCCGTCGGCGAGGCCGCACTCGAGGCCGGGCTCGCGGAGGCGAAGGCCCACGGCGACGACGTCGTGGTCCTCAACAGTCCGCGCCGCCGCTCCACCGTCGACGGCGAGTTCATCGACGAGGCCGCGGCCGACGAGCTCGTCGCCCGCGCCGCCGCGGCGGGGGTGACCGCCCGGGTCGACCAGTCCGACCACGGCGACGACATCGTCGAGACCTTCACCAAGGTCGCCGAGGCTGCGTCCGCCCGCCTGGTCGTGATCGGCCTGCGCCGCCGCTCCCCCGTCGGCAAGCTCGTCACCGGCAGCGACGCCCAGCGCCTGCTCCTCGACCTCGACGTGCCGATCCTGGCCGTCAAGCCTCCCCGGTGACCAGGAGATCTTGAGGTGAGCAGCAGCCGCATCTCCCGCGTCGTCGTCACCCCGGTCGCCTTCGAGGACCCGCCGCTGCTCAACGTCGTCGGCGTCCACCAGCCCTACGCCCTCCGGGCGATCGTCGAGCTGCACACCGACTCCGGCCTGCTCGGCCTCGGTGAGACGTACGCCGACGAAGCGCACCTGGCGCGGCTCGACGCCGTCGCCACCGCGCTGCCCGGCCACGACCCGTACGACCTCCACGGCCTGCGCCGGCTCGTCACCGACGTGCTCGGCCGGGAGACCGGCGGGGGTGGTGCGTCGTTCGGCGGCATGCTCGACGTCGACTCCGCCGTCGACACCGTCTACTCCCCCTTCGAGGTCGCCTGCCTCGACCTGCAGGGGCACGAGGCCGGCGTACCGGTCAGCGACCTGCTCGGCGGTGCCGTCCGCGAGTCGGTGCCGTTCAGCGGCTACCTCTTCTACAAGTGGGCCGGTCACCCCGGGTTCGCGGACGACGCGTGGGGCGAGGCCCTCACCCCCGACCAGCTCGTCGCGCAGGCACACCGGATGGTGGACGGCTGGGGGTTCGGCTCGCTCAAGCTCAAGGGCGGTGTCTTCGCCCCCGAGGAGGAGTGCGAGGCCATCGAGGCGCTGCGCGAGGCCTTCCCGACGATGCCGCTGCGGCTCGACCCCAACGGCGCCTGGACCCCCGAAACCTCGGTGAAGGTGGCCTCGCGGCTGGCCGGTGTCGTCGAGTACCTCGAGGACCCCACCCCCGGCATCCCCGGCATGGCGCAGGTCGCGGCGGGCACCGACGTACCTCTCGCGACCAACATGTGCGTGATCGCGATGGAGCACCTGCCGCCGGCGATCGCCCAGGACGCCGTGCAGGTCGTGCTGTCCGACCACCACCTGTGGGGCGGGCTGAAGAAGTCCGCGCTGCTCGGCGGTATCACCGAGGTCTGGGGCATGGGGCTGTCGATGCACAGCAACTCCCACCTCGGCGTCTCCCTCGCCGCGATGGTCCACCTCGCCGCTGCGACGCCCAACCTCACCTACGCGTGCGACACCCACTACCCCTGGAAGACGCAGGACGTGGTCGCCGACGGCGTGCTGTCGTTCGTCGACGGTTCCGTCGCCGTGCCGACGGGCTCGGGACTCGGGGTCTCGCTCGACCGCGACCGGCTCGGCGAGCTGCACGAACTCTACCTCTCCTGCGGCGTGCGCCGCCGCGAGGACACCGTCTACATGCGCTCGATCCAGCCGGACTTCGCGGTCAACACCTCCCGCTGGTGACCGGGCACTTCCTCGCGCTGGAACCCGCCGACCGGGCACTTCCTCGCGCAGCAGTTCATAAGCGTTGACATATATTAGCGGCCACTGCAACAGTGGGCGCATGTTCGATGCAGCCAAGCACCTGGGCGCGGTCACCCGCGCCGTCGAGGACAGCACCCACGAGGGCACGCCCGTCAAGGTCGTGGTCGCCTCCCGCACCTACCCCACCGACGTCGCCGACCTCTGGTCGGCGATCACCGACCCCGAACGCATCCCGCGCTGGTTCGCCCCCGTCTCCGGCGACCTCCGGCTGGGCGGCCGCTACCAGGTCGAGGGCAACGCAGGCGGCGAGATCACCGCGTGCGACGAGCCGAAGCACTTCTCCCTCACCTGGGAGTTCGCCGGCGACACCTCGTGGGTCGACGTCCACCTCGAGGAGGCGCCCGACGGCACGACACTGACCCTCCGCCACGCGGCCGACGTGCGCGACAACGAGCACATGACGACCTACGGCCCGGGCGCGGTCGGCGTCGGCTGGGAGCTCGGGTTGATGGGTCTCGCCGAACACCTCGCGACCGGTACGACGATCCCGCACGAGGGGGTCGAGGGCTGGGGAGCTTCCGCGGAGGGGCAGTCCTTCATGAGCGGCGCGGCGACGGAGTGGGGCGAGGCCGATGCCGCCACCTCCGACGACCCGTCCGCGTCGCGCGCGGCCGCCGCCCGCACCGCCGCCTTCTACACCGGCGCCGAACCGCCCGCCTGACGTGCACGCCTTCGACGTCCTCGGCGATCCCGTACGCCGCCGCATCCTCGAGCTGCTCGCCGCAGGCGAGACCAGCGCCGGCGAGGTGGCCACCGTCGTGCGCGAGGAGTTCGGCATCAGCCAGCCGGCAGTCAGCCAGCACCTCAAGGTGCTCCGCGAGCACGGCTTCGCGACCGTCCGCCCGGAGGGCACCCGGCGGCTCTACGCCGTCGACCCGTCCGGCCTGCGCGAGGTCGACGCGTGGGTCGAGCAGTTCCGGGTGTTCTGGGAGCACCGGCTCGACGCCCTCGGCACCGAGGTCGCCCGCGGCAGGAAATCCCGAGGCGGCTCGTCCTGACCTCGTTTCCGGGTCGAGTCGGCGCATCCTGACCTCGCACCGACGTCGAGTTGGCGCATCCTGCCGACCGGAAAGCATCAGGACGAGCCGGCTCGACGAGCTGACAACACGAGGACGAGCCGACTCGACGGACTGAGGGCAGCAGGACGAGCCGACTCGGCGTCAGGTGACGCGGCGGCGGGTGTTGCCCAGGTGCAGCCGCATGGCGGCGCGGGCGGTCTCGACGTCGCCGGCGAGGACGGCGGCGGCGACGTTGTCGTGCTCGCGCTGGACCCGCTCGACGTGGGTCGCGTCGGTCATCGAGTACGCGTCGCCGAGCCGGGTACGCGGGAGCATGATCATCATCGGCCCCAGCGAGCCGAGCAGATCGACGTAGAAGCGGTTGCCGGTGGCCCGGGCGATCGCCAGGTGGAAGGCGAAGTCGGCCTCGACCGCGCCCTCGTGGCCGGCTCGCACGAACCCCTCCATCGCCGCCGAGATCGCCGAGACGTCGGAGGGATCGTGGTGCCGCGCCGCCAGCGCAGCCGCCTCGCTCTCCACGCCGATGCGGAAGTCGAGCATCGCCAGCACGTCGGCCTGGGTGCGGATCGCAGACGACTCCACGCTGAACGACGACGCCTCGGGCACCGCGAGCACGAACGACCCGCGGCCCTGCTGGGTCTCCACGAGCCCCTCCGCGCGGAGCCGGGTGACCGCCTCCCGCACGACGGTGCGCGAGACGGCGTACTCCTCGATCAGCTCCGCCTCCGAGGGCAGCTTGGCCCCCGGGGCGAGGTCGCCGGCCAGGATCTTGTCCTTGAGGCCGGCGACGACGCCCGCCGACAGGGTGCTCATGCCGAGAAGGTAGCGGTCTCCACCGTGAGCTCGCGCATGCGCTCGGTCAGCGTGAAGCCCAGGCCCGGGCGGTCCGGCACGAAGATCTGACCGTCGCGGATGTCGATGCGCTCCTCGAAGAGCGGGTTGAGCCACTCGAAGTGCTCGACCCACGGCTCCGTGGGGTACGTCGCCGCGAGGTGGAGGTGGATCTCCATCGCGTAGTGCGGGGCGAGGTCGAGGCGGTGGTGCGCAGCCAGGGTGGCGAAGCGGAGGAACGGCGTGATGCCGCCGATGCGCGGCGCGTCGGGCTGCACGATGCCGCGATAGCCGGCGTCGACGAGGCCCATGTGCTCGGCCACCGAGGTCAGCATCTCGCCGGTCGCGATGGGGGTGTCGAAGGTCTGCGACAGGTCGGCGTGGCCGACGTGGTCCCACGCGTCGAGCGGCTCCTCGATCCAGACCAGGTCGAACTGCTCGAGCTCGCGGCACATCCGGCGGGCGCGGGCGCGGTCCCACTGCTGGTTGGCGTCGACCATGAACGGGCCGTCATCGAGGTGCTCGCGCAGTACGGCGACGCGGCGCAGGTCCTCGCGCCAGTCGGGCTGGCCGACCTTGATCTTGATGCCACCGATGCCCGACTCGAGCGAGGCGGTTGCCTTCTCCTTGATCTCCTCGACCGAGGCCTGGAGGAAGCCGCCGGAGGTGTTGTAGACCCGGCACGAGTCGCGGTGCGCACCGAGCAGCTTGGCGAGCGGGAGGCCGGCGCGGCGGGCCTTGAGGTCGTAGAGCGCGACGTCGAGGGCGGCGACCGCCTGGGTGGCGACGCCCGAGCGACCGACCGAGGCACCGGCCCACATCAGCGACTCGTAGATCTTCGCGATGTCGCTGGGGTCCTGGCCGATGGCGACGTCGATGACCTCCTTGAGGTGGGCGTACTGCGCCTTGCCGCCCGCGCGCTTGGAGTAGCTGAAGCCCATGCCCTCGAAGCCCTGCTCGGTGGTGAGCTCGACGAAGAGCATGACCGTCTCGGTGAGCGGCTTCTGCCGGCCGGTGAGCACCTTGGCGTCGCTGACCGGGGTGGGCAGCGGGAGCACCACGTGGGACAGCGTCACACTGCGGATGCGGTCGCCGGTCGTGGCGGCCGCGACGGGCGGGGTCAGGGTCTGCGTCATGGGGGTTCCTCGGGTCGTCGCTAACTTGTATGATGAGTGTGCAACTCATTACACAAGTACGTCAACCCCGAGGAGGACAGCCGTGTCAGCCGACCGGGGTCACCAGCTCGCCACGCTCGAGGAAGGCGTCGACGTTGTCGAGCACGAGCCGGCCCATCGCCTCGCGGGTCTCGACGGTGGCGCTGCCGACGTGCGGGAGCAGGACGACGTCATCGCGCCGCAGCAGCGCCTCGGGCACGTGCGGCTCGTCGGCGAAGACGTCCAGCCCCGCTCCGGCGATGCGGCCCGCCTCGAGCGCCGAGACCAGCGCGTCCTCGTCCACGACGGAGCCGCGGGCCACGTTGACCAGGTAGCCCTCCGGGCCCAGCGCGTCGAGGACGGCGGCGTCCACGAGCCCGTCGGTCCCGGCACCGCCGGGCGTCAGCACGACGAGCACGTCGCTCGTCTCTGCCAGCTCGACCGGGCTGGCGTGGTAGGTCCACGCGACGTCCTTCGCACTGCGCGAGTGGTAGTGCACCTCGGCGCCGAAGACCTCCAGCCGCTCCGCCGCAGCTGTCCCGATGCGACCCAGCCCGAGCACACCGACGACCGCGCCCCGCACGTCGCGGGTGAGCGGCACCTTCTCTCCCCGGGCCCACGCACCACTGCGCACGAACCGGTCGGCCGCGGTGACGCCGCGCAGCACGTCGACGACGAGGAACGCGGCGAGGTCGGCCACCGCGTCGGTGAGCACGTCCGGGGTGTTGGACACGACGATGCCCCGCCGCTCCGCCTCGGCCACGTCGATGTTGTCGTAGCCGACGCCGAAGTTCACGATCGCCCGCAGGTCGGGCAGCGCGTCCATCTCCGCCGCCCCGGCCGGCGCCCCGCCACCGACGACGGCGACCTCGACCCCCGCGGGGTCGGCGAGGTCCTCGCGGAGCGGGGCGGCGTAGCGCTCCGAGAGCCACTCCCGCACGAAGGGCATGAGCCCGCCGAGCTGGACGACACGGACCGGGTGCTGGGTGTCGGTGCTCACCACGCCATCCTTGCCGGGCGGCGGTCGCGGCGTCCAAGACGACCTCGCTATCGCGCGATACCCGGTGCACCGACGAGCAGGAGGGGGCACCCGTGGGCCTGCTGATCGGCTTCACCACCATCCTGGTCGTCATCGCCGCCGGCGCCGCGCTCGCCCACGTCGGCGTGCTCGACCACCGCTCCCAGCGCACGCTCGGGGAGATCGCGTTCTTCGTGGCCTCGCCCGCCCTCATGGTCGTCACGATCAGCCAGGTGCACCTCGAGGCGGCGGCGGCCAACCTCGTCGCCTCGAGCGTCTCGCTCGCCGTCTGCTTCACGGCGTACGTCGTCATCGCGCGGCTGCGCTGGGGCCTGGGCACCGGGCCCCTGCTCATCGGCGCGCTGTCGTCGTCGTACGTCAACGCGGGCAACCTCGGCATCGCCATCGCGGCCTACGTCGTCGGCGACATCACGGTGGTCGTGCCGACGCTGCTCGTGCAGATGCTGCTCGTCCAGCCGGCGGCGCTCATCGTGCTCGACCGCATCACCGGACGCGGCGAGGGCGTGCGGCCCGCGGTCCGCCGCCTGGTCACCAACCCGCTCACGGTCGCCGCGGTGCTCGGGCTGGTCCTCGCCACCACCGGCTGGCAGCTGCCGGCGCCGCTGCTCTCACCGCTGGAGATGCTCGCCGGCGCGGCGATCCCGCTGATGCTGATGTCGTACGGCGCCGCGCTGAGGCTCAGCCCGCCGATCGGCCGGGCCGGCCACAACGGCGAGGTCGTCGTCGCGACCGTGCTCAAGATGGGCGTCATGCCGGTGGTCGCGTGGGCGGTGGGGGTTGCCCTCGGCCTGGACGACCGCGTGCTCCTCGGCGTGGTCATCACGGCCGCCCTCCCGACCGCCCAGAACATCTTCCTGCACGCCACCCGCTACCGCGTGGGGGAGGATGTGGCGCGGGAGACCATCCTGGTGACCACCCTCGCCTCGCTGCCCGCGGCGCTGATCGTCGCGGTGCTGCTGGGCTGACGCCCCCCACCGACCCCCGAGGAGAACCATGGACGACCTGCTCGACCGGCTGCGCGAGAGCGTCGGCGCCGACCACGTCCTGACCGACGACGCCGACGTCGCGGCGTACGTCGTCGACTGGACCGGCACCGTCGCCGGGCGCGCGCTCGCCGTGGTGCGGCCGGGCTCGACCGAGGAGGTGGCGGCCGTGGTGGCGGCCTGCGCGGGCGCGGGCGTGCCGGTGGTCCCGCAGGGCGGCAACACCGGGCTGGTCGGCGGCGGGGTTCCCGACGCGTCGGGTCGCCAGGTCGTCCTCTCGCTCGGGCGGATGCGCCGGGTGCGCGAGGTCGACCCGGTCGCGGGCACCGTCACCGTCGACGCCGGCGTCGTGCTGGCCGACGTGCAGGCGGCGGCCGAGAAGGTGGACCGACTGTTCCCCATGTCGCTGGGCTCAGAGGGCAGCTGCACGATCGGCGGCAACCTCTCCACCAACGCCGGCGGCACCGCGGTGCTTCGCTACGGCATGACCCGCGAGCTGGTGCTCGGCCTCGAAGTGGTGCTGCCCGACGGCCGGGTCTGGGACGGGCTGCGCGGGCTCCGCAAGGACAACACCGGCTACGACCTCACCCAGCTGTTCGTGGGCGCGGAGGGCACCCTCGGCGTCATCACCGGCGCGGTCCTGCGGCTCTTCCCCGCCACCCCGCGGCACGCCACCGCCTGGGTCGCCGTGCCGTCCGTCGACGCCGCGGTCTCCCTGCTCGGCCTGGCCCAGCAGCACGCCGGCGTGCACCTGTCGACGTTCGAGATCGCCAACCGCCAAGCCATCGACCTGGTCCTGAAGCACCTGCCCGGGGCGACCGATCCCCTCGGCGAGCCGAGCGACTGGTACGTCCTGGTCGAGCTCGCCGGGTCCGCCTCCGACGACGGGCTCGACGAGGTCCTGGAGTCGCTGCTCGGCGAGGCCGTCGAGTCCGACTGCGCCACCGACGCGGCGATCGCGGGCAGTCCCGCACAGCGGTCCGCCCTGTGGGGCCTGCGCGAGGGCATCTCCGAGGTGCAGAAGGTCGAGGGCGCCACGCTCAAGCACGACGTCACCCTCCCGATCGCCCGGCTCGCCGAGTGGACCGACGCCATCGGGCCGCACCTGCAGGAGGTCTGCCCGGGCGTCCGCCTGGTCACCTACGGCCACGTCGGCGACGGCAACCTCCACTACAACCTCAACGCCCCTCTGGCCGACGGCCGCAGTGACGACGACGCACTGCGGGCCGCGGGCGCCGACCTCACCACCGCCATCTACGCGTCGGTGGCCCGTGAGGCGGGGTCGATCAGCGCCGAGCACGGCCTCGGGCGCACGAAGGCGGCGGCAGCAGCGTCGTACAAGTCGGACGTCGAGGTCGACCTCATGCGCGCGGTCAAGCAGGCCCTCGACCCCGCGGGCCTGATGAACCCCGGCGTCCTCGTGCCCCCAGACTCCGGGCGCCCTCCGGGTGCACCGGCCTAGGCTTCACGACATGTTGGCACAGACCCTCGCCCGCGTCGCCCTGGGCAGCTTCATGGTGACCGCCGGCGTGCTGCACCTGACCACGCAGCGCGAGGAGTTCCGCGCGCAGGTGCCCGACTGGCTCCCCGTCGACGAGGACCTCACCGTCCTCGGGTCGGGCGTCGTGGAGGTGGCGCTGGGCGGGGCCTTCATCGCACTGCCGCAGCACCGGAGGACCATCGGGGCACTGCTTGCCGCCTTCTTCGTGGCGATCTTCCCCGGCAACATCGCGCAGTACGTCGAGGGCACCGACGCGTTCGGGCTCGACACCGACCGCGCCCGGCTCGTGCGGCTGTTCTTCCAGCCGGTGCTCGTCCTGTGGGCGCTGTGGGCCGGCGGCCTTCTCGGCCGACGCCGTACGGCACCCACCGAGGAGCAGGAGCGCGAAGAGGTCGAGACGGGCGAGTAGCGCCACGTCCGGTCGGCGCCTCGGGTTTGGGCGCCGCCACGCGGGGCAGGTAGGGGTCCGAGAGAAGGGGGACTCCATGCCCATCACCGTGCCCACCAGGAGCACCAGCAGGACATTCGTCGGCGTCGCCGGTCTGTGCGTCCTCGCACTGGCCGCCACCACGGCGCCCGTCACCACGGCCACCGCGTCGCAGGACCCGGACACCCGTCCCGTCGAGCTGCTCAGCCCGGCCGCGTCCGCCAGAGCCACGACCGAGGCCGGGGGAGGTGAGCGCTCGCGGGGCGTCGACGTCGACGCGGCCGCGCTCGACGCCGTACGCACCGGCGACCGCATCAGCCTCGAGCTGTTCGACGACACGACGGTCACCGCCGCCGTCGACCAGCGCACCGACGCGGCGGGGATCACGTCGTGGTCCGGCGGCATCATCGGCGAGAAGGGCTCCGTCACCGGCGTCGTCGTCGGGGGGGTCACCCACATCAACGTCGCCTCCGTCGAGCACGGCACCTACGAGGTGCGCAGCACGCCCGAGGGCGACTACGTCGTCGACGAGGCGGGCACCCCGCCGGGCGGCGAGGACGTCGTCCTGCCGGAGCACCCGGAGCGCCCCGGCCCCCCCGACGGGCACGACCACGGCACCGAGGCGCGCACCCAGCGCGACAGCGCCGACACCACGACCACCGGCCGTGCACCCGTCGCCGCCGCCGACGCGCCCGACACGATCGACATCGCCATCGTCTATCCCGCCGCGCTGGTGGCCCAGATGGGCCAGGACGCCATGCAGGCGCAGTTCGCGCTCGGCATCGCCCAGACCAACGAGGCCTTCGCCGCTTCCGGCGTCTTCACCCGGGTGCGCCTCGTG
Organism: Nocardioides sp. zg-1230; assembly: GCF_013155335.1. GTDB lineage: Bacteria > Actinomycetota > Actinomycetes > Propionibacteriales > Nocardioidaceae > Nocardioides. The sequence continues at coordinate 539,638 of NZ_JABJQZ010000001.1, forward strand.
GGCACCCGGCAGGTCGCCGCGGCACAGTCGTCCGTCCTGGCCACCAACCTCAAGGCGCTCGGCACTCCGGGCGACGGCATGTTCGACGAGGCGCAGCAGCTGCGCGAGGAGACCCACGCCGACCTGGTGAGCCTGTGGCTGGCCGGCAGCGTGCCGGGCGGCGCGGCGTGCGGCATCGCCTACCTCGGCGGCCTCGACCCGCAGTACGACCCGGAGTACGCCGCCTGGTCGGTCGTCTACGCCGCCGCGTGCGCCACCGAGTTCCGGGCATTCGCCCACGAGGTCGGGCACAACCTCAGCGGCCACCACGACGCGGGTGCCTCGCAGCCGCCGACGGACGGCAAGCCCTACGCCCGCGGCTACGTCGACGTGGGCGCGCGGACCATCACGGTGATGTCCTACTACGACCAGTGCGTCCGCGCGCAGGTCAACTGCACCCGGATCGGCTACTTCTCCAACCCGAACGTTGCCTACAACGGTCGCGCGCAGGGCACGGCGGCCACCCAGAACGTGCAGGCGATCAACGAGCAGATCGCCACCGTCGCGGGCTACCGCCAGTCGCAGATCTACCCCGGAGCAGCCAGCATCGCCGGCCGTCCGCGCTTCAAGGGCACCGCGGAGGCGACCTCCACCCCCTGGTCCCCGGCCGTCACGCTGAGCTACCAGTGGTGGCTCGACGGCGTCGCCGTCCCCGGCGCGACCGCCAGCACGTTCAAGCTGTCGCGACGTGACATCGGCAAGACCCTGACGCTCCAGGTGTTCGGCTCCGCGCCGTTCTACCCGACCGTCGTGGCCCCCGACGCCTCCGTCGTGGTCGGCAAGGCGATGTTCCGCACGAAGCGGCCCAAGCTCCGCGGCGTGCCGCGGGCCGGTCGCGTGCTCTCGGTGAAGGTGAAGGGCTGGAAGCCCAAGCCGGCCAAGAAGAGCGTCAAGGTGCGCTACCAGTGGCTGAAGAACGGGAAGAAGATCAAGGGCGCCAAGAAGGCGACCTACCGCGTCCGCGCCAAGGACCGCGGCAAGAAGATCTCGGTCCGGGTGACGGCCAAGAAGAAGGGCTACGAGAAGGCCCGGCGGAGCTCCAAGAAGGTCAAGATCCGCCGCTGACGTCCGCCGCCGGGCGGGTCACACGGTCGGCAGCCAGTCGACCCGCCCGGCGAGCAGGGCGTAGCCCACGAACGCGCCCACGTCGAGCAGCGTGTGCGCGACGACGAACGGCATCACCCGCCCCCAGCGGCGGAACAGCCAGCCGAAGAGCAGCCCCATCGCGAGGTTGCCGACGAACCCGCCGAGCCCCTGGTAGAGGTGGTAGCTGCCGCGCAGGAGTGCTGCCAGCCCGATCGCGGCGGTGTCGCCGAAGCCGAGCTGGCGCAGCCGCACCTGCACGAAGCCGAGGACGACGAACTCCTCGAGCACCGCGTTCTGGGCGGCCGCCAGCACCAGCACGGGCACCCGCCACCACTCCCCCGGCAGGGACTGGGCCACGACCGTGAGGTTGGTGCCCAGCGCGAAGGTGGCAAGGTAGAACACCACGCCGACCGAGCCGACGCCCGCCGCGAGCCAGGCGCCCCGGCCCCAGTCCCGCCACGTGCTCCAGCCACCGTCGCGCGCCCAGACCTGCCGCAGGTTCGAGCCGGAGCGGACCAGGAGGTACGCCGCCAGCGCGACCGGCACGAGCGCGAAGCCGATCCGCAGCAGCTGGTAGGTCAGGTCGAGCCACGGCCGGTCCGGGGCGAGGGAGTTGTTGAGGTTGGCCGCCTGCGCCGACAGCGGCCCCGGCGCAGTGAGCGCCGAGACGATGCTGACGATCGAGTAGACCGCGCTCCGCCCGAGCGAGACCAGCAGCACGATCGCCAGCTCGGTCCACAGCAGCGCCTTCGCCAGGTCCGGCACGCCACCCGGGACGGGTGTGTCCCGGAGTCGCCACCACGGGCGTACGTCATCGGCGGCGGTCGTCACGGGGCCAGCATCCCCCAACCGGCTGAGCCGCCGCTGAGAGGACGCCCGCCCGCGGCTCGCGGACAGGCCCCCGGCGGCGGCCCGGCGCACCGCACGTCGACGCGGCCCTTGCCCGCCGTGCCGGTGCGTACGACGATCGGGTGGTGACCACGATCTACGAGGCCGCGGGCGGCATCGAGGTCTTCGTCCGGCTGGCCGAGGCGACGCACCAGCGCTGCCTGGCCGACCCGCTGCTCAGCCACCCGTTCTCGCACGCGGACAACCAGCCGGACCACACCGACCGGCTGGCGGCGTACTGGGCGGAGGCGCTCGGCGGCCCGCCGACCTACACCACCACGATGGGCGGCAGCGAGTCGCACGTGCAGCGCCTGCACGCGGGCGAGGGTGAGTACGCCGTCGAGGCCGGCCCCCGTTTCGTGCAGTGCGTCCTCGACTCCTTCGACGAGGCCGGCGTGCCTGCCGATCCGCGGGTGCGGCAGGCCATCGCCGCCTACGTCACGTGGGCGGCTACCGGGCCGTTCCAGGCGTGGCCGGACGCTGCGGACGACGTCCCCCAAGGCTTGCCGATGCCGCGCTGGGACTGGGACGGGCCGGCCTGACGGCCTACTTGGTGGGCGAGTCCGACACTTGGCGGCCTCCACAACGGCCGACGAGTGGTGGACTCCCCGCTCACGCGGGGAGTCCACCACTGGGAGGGGTAGTCCGCCGCCTCAGGCCAGCACGAGCCCGTCGTCACCCACGTCGACCGTGACGGCGCCGCCGTCGGTGACCTGACCGGCGATGAGCAGCCGGGCGAGCGGGTCACCGATGGCCGACTGGATGAGCCGACGCAGCGGCCGGGCGCCGTACGCCGGGTCGTAGCCGGTCTCGGCCAGCCACGCGCGGGCCGCGTCGGTCACCGAGATCGTGATCCGCCGGACCGCGAGCCGCTGCTCGAGCAGCGCGAGCTGCAGGTCGACGATGTGCGCCAGGTCGTCCTTCGACAGCGCGTCGAACATGACCACCTCGTCGAGCCGGTTGAGGAACTCGGGCTTGAAGTGCGCCCGCACCACGTTCATCACCGACATCTTCTTGGTGTCCGGCATCAGGTTCGGGTCGACCAGGAAGTTCGATCCGAGGTTGGAGGTGAGGATCAGCAGCGTGTTGCGGAAGTCGACCGTCCGACCCTGGCCGTCAGTGAGCCGGCCGTCGTCGAGCACCTGCAGCAGGATGTCGAAGACCTCCGGGTGCGCCTTCTCGACCTCGTCGAGCAGCACGACGCTGTAGGGGCGTCGCCGTACGGCCTCGGTGAGCTGGCCGCCCTCGTCGTAGCCGACGTAGCCGGGAGGGGCGCCGACGAGCCGCGAGACCGAGTGCTTCTCGCTGTACTCGCTCATGTCGATGCGCACGATCGCGCGCTCGTCATCGAAGAGGAAGTCCGCCAGCGCTTTGGCGAGCTCGGTCTTGCCCGTGCCGGTGGGGCCGAGGAAGAGGAACGACCCGGTCGGCCGGTTGGGGTCGGAGATGCCGGCGCGCGAGCGGCGTACGGCGTCGCTGACCGCGGTGACGGCCTCGCGCTGCCCGATCAGGCGCTCGCCGATGACCGACTCCATCTCGAGCAGCTTGGCGGTCTCGCCCTGGAGCATCTTGCCCGTGGGGATGCCGGTCCAGGCCTCGACGACGTCGGCGATCTGCTCGGCGCCGACCTCCTCGCCGACCAGCGGCTCGATGTCGGCGAGCTCGGCCTGCTCGACCTCGGCGATCTGCTTCTCGAGCGCCGGGATCTGGCCGTACTGGATCTCCGAGGCACCGGCGAGGTCACCCTCGCGCAGCTTCTTCTCGGCCTCGATCTTGAGCTGGTCGAGCTGGCGGCGCAGCTCGCCCTCGCCCTGCAGCTGGTCCTTCTCGCGCTCCCAGCGGGTCTCGAGCCCGCGCAGCTCCTCCTCGCGGTCGGCGAGGTCCTTGCGCAGCGCCTCGAGCCGGTCGACCGACGCGGCGTCGGTCTCCTTGGCGAGCGCGAACTCCTCCATCTTGAGCCGCTCGACCTGGCGGCGGAGCTGGTCGATCTCCTCGGGCGAGGACTCGTGCTCCATCCGCAGCCGGGACGACGCCTCGTCGATGAGGTCGATGGCCTTGTCGGGCAGCTGCCGGCCGGTGATGTAGCGGTCGGACAGCGTGGCGGCGGCGACCAGCGCGGCGTCGGTGATCCGGACGCCGTGGTGCGCCTCGTACTTCTCCTGGATGCCGCGCAGGATCTGGATGGTGTCCTCGACGCTGGGCTCGCCGACGAAGACCTGCTGGAAGCGCCGCTCGAGCGCCGGGTCCTTCTCGATGCGCTCGCGGTACTCGTCGAGCGTCGTCGCGCCGATCATGTGCAGCTCGCCGCGCGCCAGCATCGGCTTGAGCATGTTGCCGGCGTCCATGGCCGAGTCGCCGCCGGCGCCCGCCCCCACGACCGTGTGCAGCTCGTCGATGAAGGTGATGACCTGCCCGCCGGCGTCCTTGATCTCCTCGAGGACGGCCTTGAGGCGCTCCTCGAACTCGCCGCGGTACTTCGCACCCGCGACCATCGCCGCCAGGTCGAGCGCCAGCACGCGCCGCCCCTTGAGCGAGTCGGGCACGTCGCCGGCGACCACGCGCTGGGCGAGGCCCTCGACGACCGCGGTCTTGCCGACGCCGGGCTCGCCAATGAGGACCGGGTTGTTCTTCGTGCGCCGCGACAGCACCTGGATGACGCGGCGGATCTCGGCGTCCCGGCCGATCACCGGGTCGAGCCGGCCGTCCTCGGCCGCCTGGGTGAGGTCGACGCTGTACTTCTCCAGCGACTCGTACGACGCCTCGGCGCTCTCGCTGGTCACGCGCCGGTTGCCGCGGACGGCGGTGATCGCCTCCCGCAGCCCGGCCGCGGTCAGGCCGGCGTCGGTGAGCACCTTCTGCCCGCTCGACTCGACGGTCGCGGTGGCGACGAGCAGGTGGTCGGTGGCGACGTAGTCGTCCTTCATCGACGCGGCGAGGTCGATCGCCTGCGCCAGGACACGGGTCAGCGACGCGGACGCGCTGGGCTGCTGGACGGTCGAGCCGGTGGCGCGGGGCAGCTGCTGCTGCACGTTCTCGGCCTGGGCGAGCAGGGTCGCGGGATCGACGCCCGCCTTCTGCACGAGGCTGCGGGTGGCGCCGTCCTCCTGCTTGAGCAGCGCGACGAGCAGGTGGATGGGCTCGGTGGTGGTGTTGCCGCCGGTCGTCGCGGCGAGCTGGGCAGCCTCGACGACCTCGCGGCTGCGGGTGGTGAACTTCTCGGCACCGAACTGGCTCAACTCTTCCTCCGTGTGCGTGGCGTGGGGACCACTGTGGTCCCACTCCGTGCAACGCGCCAGAAGTTGAGTCGATTCCCCTCAACTTTGATCTGTCCCAAACTGGTCAATTCGCTGCGGCAGCCCAAGGCTTTACCGTCCATCTGTTTCATTCCGCGAACAAGCGGGCACTCTTGGTGTTATGGGCAAGCTGATCTTCGACAACCGGTTCGTCGGCGTCGCGTTCGTGTTGCTGCTGTTCGTCAACGCGTTCGCGATCCAGAACGGCTGGTACGCCTGAGGTCCCACCGGCCTCATGCCGTGTCCGTGACACGATCCCCGGGTGCCGACACCCGGGTTGAGCTCTGACTGCGCGCGCTGCTTCGGCCTCTGCTGCGTGCTGCTCCCCTTCTCCGCCTCGGCCGGCTTCGGCGTCGACAAGCCCGGCGGGCGCCCGTGCCTCAACCTGCTCGAGGACGACAGCTGCCGCATCCACGCCACCCTGCGCGAGGACGGCTGGCCGGGCTGCACGGTCTTCGAGTGCTTCGGTGCCGGCCAACAGGTCTCCCAGGTCACCTACGCCGGCAGGTCGTGGCGCGAGCAGGACAACCTGCCCGAGATGGCCGCCGTGCTGTCGGTCATGCGCCAGCTCCACGAGATGCTCGTCCACCTCGTCGAGGTCGCACGGCGCTCGCCCGACCCCGCCGCCGACGCGGTGCGCGCCGAGATCGAGGCCCTCACCGCGGCCGACCCCGAGACGTTGCTGGACGCCGACGTCGACGCCCTCCACGAGCGGGTCGGCGGGCTGCTCGCCGAAGCCAGCGCGCGCGTACGACGTCCCTGGCCGGGCGCGCGCGACCACACCCGCGCCGACCTCGCCGGACGGCGGCTCACCGGCGACCACCGCGGTGCCACCTTCCGCGGCGCCCTGCTCATCGCGGCCGACCTCCGGACAGCCGAGCTGCGCGACGCCGATCTCCTCGGCGCCGACCTGCGCGACGCCGACGTACGCGGGTGCGACCTGACGACGGCCCTCTTCCTCACCCAGCCGCAGGTCAACGCGGCCATCGGGGACGGGGCGACCACCCTTCCGGAGGGTTTGTCGCGCCCTGCCCGCTGGCAGACCTGAGACGACGGAATACCGCCCGGACGGGTCGCGCTGTGCCTGCCATGACCGTTCCCAGCATCCAGCTCCATGACGGCACGTCCATCCCGCAGCTCGGATTCGGCGTGTTCCAGATCGACCCCGCCGACACCGCGGAGGCGGTGACCCGGGCCCTCGAGGTCGGCTACCGCCACATCGACACGGCCGAGATGTACGGCAACGAGAAGGAGGTGGGCGAGGCGCTGCGCTCCTCCGGCCTGGCACGTGACGACGTCTACGTGACCTCCAAGCTCAACAACGGCTTCCACGAGCCCGCGGAGGCCGAACGCGCCTTCGAGAGGACCCTCGCCGACCTCGGCCTCGACCGCATCGACCTGTTCCTCATCCACTGGCCGCTGCCCACTCGCTACGACGGCGACTTCGTCTCGACCTGGCGCACGATGGCGTCGTTCGTCGAGGACGGCCGCGCCGCGTCGGTGGGTGTCTCCAACTTCCAGCCCGCCCACCTGCAGCGCATCGTCGACGAGACCGGCGTCGTGCCGGTGGTCAACCAGGTGGAGGTGCACCCCTACCTCATTAACGAGGACGTGCGGGCGGCGAACGCGAAGCACGGCATCGCGACCGAGGCGTGGTCGCCGATCGCGAAGGGCCAGGTGCTCGACGACGCGGTGATCACCGAGATCGCCGAGGCCAAGGGCCGGTCGACCGCCCAGGTCACGCTGCGCTGGCACGTCGAGCGCGGCGACATCGTCTTCCCCAAGTCGGTGAACCCCGGGCGCATGAAGGAGAACTTCGAGATCTTCGACTTCGAGCTCACCGACGACGAGGTCGCCCGCATCTCCGGCCTCGACCGAGGCGAGGACGGCCGCACCGGCCCCCACCCCGACACGTTCGACTACATCCCCGGCTGACGTCTCCAGGCACCGAAGGCCCGACCCCGCTCCGGGTCGGGCCTTCGTCGTGCGAGCACCGTGCGCATACTCAGGCGCGGCGCTGCCCGGCCGGTCCAGACTCGCCCCATGGAACCCAGCACGTGGCAGCGCCCGGGCCTTCGCGCCGCTCTCCTGTACACCGTTGCCGCCGGCCTCCTCGGCAGCCTCGCCTCCGCGGTCAGCCGCCTCGAGCTCACGCGTCGCGCGGTCCCGACCGCCCAGCTCCCCGACGGGCCGGTCATCGTGGTCGCCAACCACACGAGCTTCGCCGACGGCATCCTGCTGGCCCTGGTCGGCCGTCGCCTCGGCCGCTCGCTGCGGCTGATGGCGACCGGTGGGGTCTTCCGCTCGGGACTCGTCGGGCCGGTCGTGCGCCGCCTCGGCTTCATCCCCGTGCTCCGCGGCACCGACGCAGCCGCCGGTTCGCTCGACGCCGCGGCCACCGCACTCGAGGCCGGGGAGGCCGTCGGGCTCTTCCCCGAGGGTCGGATCACCCGCCACCCGCAGCACTGGCCCGAGCGGTCCAAGACCGGCGCCGTCCGTCTCGCGCTGCGCACCGGCGCGCCCGTCGTTCCGGTGGCACTGGTCGGCGCCCATCAGGTGGTCGGCACGACGGGCATCCTCACCCGACTGCTGCGCAACACCGTCCTCCGCCCGCGGGTGCGCGTCGCTGTCGGCGAGCCCATCGACGTACGCCGCCTGGCGGGCGTCACCGGTGACGAACCCGTCGACGACGCGACCGTGCGCCGGGTGGCCGACGAGGTGATGGCGGCGCTGGTCTCGCAGGTCGCCGAGCTGCGCGGGGAGCCGGCGCCGCACCCGACCGGCGTACCCGAGGAAGCGCTGGGCGCATGACGCGCCGGGCCGCCGAGGTCGCGGTCGCGCTTTGTGCGGTGCTCGCGCTCGCCGGGTGCGGTGACGACCAGGTCGACGCCCTCGAGGACGATCCGATCGCCTCGATGATCCCCGCCGGTGGCGAGCTCGTCACGAGTCGCGAGGAGGACGCCAGGGGCGGCGGCCTGCTCGGCAAGCCCAGCCCCGCGAAGGTGCTCAGGATCTACGCCTTCGACTCCGAGGCGGAGGCACGCCGAGCCTTGACCGAGCTGCTGGACGAGGCCGAGGACGTGGGTTGGGAGATCACCTCCGTCACGCCCGGCGACAGGGGCTTCAGCGGCACGCGCCAGCTGGCAGGCGGGACGGCCAAGCTCGACGTCGCCCTCAACAGGGACCCGGCTTTCCCGCCTGCTCCGGGCATCTTCGTGTCACTGCGGGCCCGGGGCGACTGAGCGCTCGCCCCGCCCCGCGTCAGGAGTAGCGGTGGCTCTTCTGCGGGTGACCCTGCTCGCGGGTGCAGGTGCGACCGCTCATGTTGCGGTGGCCGCAGAGCCCCTCGGCCGGCGCCGCTGCGTCGGCGGCCGGGGTCGCTCGCTTCACAGTCGACGCGAGGGGCGGCGCGACCGGGGCCTTGGGGCGGGTCGGCGCCTCGGCCCCGCGCTTCTGCGCTGCGGCGTACTTCGCCTCGCGCATCGCGCGCAGGTTGTCCATCTTGCTCATCGCTCGATCACGGTGCGAACCCTACGCAGTCCCGCCGACAACCGGCGCACTCAGCCGTCGAGCCAGGCCGCGAGGTTGGCCAGCGAGGCGTCGAGGCCCTGCTGGTGGGCGTCGACGTCGATCGAAGGCGGGACGTCCGTCGCGTCGACGGCGACGCGGGTGCCGGTGTCGCGAGCAGTGAAGGTCCAGGTCATCGTCATCCGGCCGGCCGTGTCGGGGTCCTCGGAGTCGAACTCCACGCCCCACACCACGCGCTCGGGCTCGACGAGCTCGTCGATCGCGACGCGGGAGACATCGGTGCGCTGGGTCGTCTTGCCGCCGCCCTCGGGCACCTCGTCGTAGCGCAGCGTCATCGTGAAGCCGCCGCCGGCGCGCAGGTCGGCGTCGGCGAGCTCGCCGGTCATGCCGCCCGGCGGGAGCCAGGCCGCCAACGCGTCAGGGTCGACGAAGGCGGCGTACACCTTCTCCGGCGACGCACCCACGTCCGCGACGGCCCGGTCGATGCGCGGCACGTCAGGACCGCCGACGCCAGACGACGAGGGACTGGCCGACCGCCTGGTGCAGCACGGGCAGCTTGTTGGCCGGCTGGGCGGCGGCCCGGGCGGCCAGGCCGGCGCGCAGCGCCTCGAGCTCGGCCATCAGCTCCTCGTTGCGGGCACGGAGGGCGTCGACCTGCAGCTCGAGGTCCATGATCCGCCGCACCCCCTCGATACCGATGCCGGCGCTGGTGAGGTCGGCGATCTCGCGCAGGCGCTCGATGTCGCGGTGGGAGTAGCGGCGACCGCCGCCGCCTGTTCGGCCCGGCTGGATGAGGCCCATCCGCTCGTAGGCACGCAGCGTCTGCGGGTGCAGGCCGGTCAGCTCGGCGGCGACGGAGATGACGTAGACGGCGGCGTCCGGGGACGGTGGCCGGAACATCCCACTCATCCGTCGAACAGTCCTGCGCGGAGGGGCTTGCCTGCCGTGGCGGCACGGTAGGCCTCGAGGGCCTCGCGGGCGGTCGGGTCGAGGTGGGCCGGGACTTGCACCTCGACCGTGGCGAGCAGGTCGCCCTTGCTGCCGTCGCGCTTGGTGGCGCCCTTGCCGCGCACCCGGAACGTCCGGCCGTTGGGCGTGCCCGGGGGCAGCTTGAGAGTCACCGGCGCGCCGCCGAGCGTGGGGATCTTGACCTCGGCGCCGAGGGCCGCCTCGTCGAAGGAGACGGGCACGTCGATGGTGAGGTTGTCGTCCTTGCGGCCGAACACCCGGTGCGGCGTCACCTTGACCTTGACGAACAGGTCGCCGGCCGGGCCGCCGTTGTCGCCGGGCGCACCCTTGCCCTTGAGCCGGATCCTCGCGCCGTCCTTCACCCCGGCGGGGATGCGTGCCTGGATGGTGCGCGCCGAGGTGCCGCGGCCGCTGCCGTGGCAGGTCGGGCAGGCCTCGTCGTACACGAGCTGACGGCCCGCGCAGCGCGGGCACGTCTCGTTGATCGAGAACGCGCCGCCGGTGCCGGCCACGACGAAGCCGGCGCCCTCGCACTCGGGACAGATGTGCGGTCGGGTGCCCGGCTTGCCACCGGTGCCCTGGCACGTCGGGCAGGCCGCGTCGGACGTCAGCCGCAGCGACACCGTCACGCCGTCGAGCGCGTCGGTGAAGCCGATGGTCGCCGTGCTCTCGACGTCGGCGCCCCGGCGGGGCCGGGCCTGCTGGGCACGTCCTCGCGGTGCGCCGCCGAACAGGTCGCCGAACATGTCGCCCAGCCCCCCGCCGGCGGCACCGCGGTCGCGGAGCAGGTCGTCGAGGTTGAACCCGCCGCCGCTGAAGCCACCCCCGGCGCCGCCGCCGCCGAAGCCACCGCCCATGCCGGGACCGAAGCCGCCCCGCGCCTGGAGCGAGCGGAACTCGTCGTACTTCTTGCGCTTGGCCTCGTCGCCGACCACGTCGTAGGCCTCGGCGACGGCCTTGAACGTGTCGTGCTTGGCCTCGTCACCGGGGTTGGAGTCGGGGTGGTTCGCCCGGGCCAGCTTGCGGTAGGCCTTCTTGATCTCGGCCGCGCTGGCGTCCTTCTGGACGCCGAGGACCTGGTAGAAGTCCTTGGTCGCCCAGTCGTTGCGGAAGACTTCGTTGTCAGCCACGGGTGAACCCCCTTTCCATCGGCTCGGTCATCGAACGGGTGTGCTCAGGCGTCGGCGGGGTCGACCACGAGCACCTGGGCGGCGCGGACGACGCGGTCGCCCATGCGGTAGCCGCCCTTGGCGACGTGCTTGACGGTCGTCACCTGGACCTCGGGGTCGGTGCCGAGGTGGCTCAGCGCCTCGTGGAGCGTCGGGTCGAACGCGTCGCCCGGCTCGCCGAAGCGGACCAGGCCGGCGCTCGTGACTGCGCGCTCGAGCTGGTCGGCGACGGCCTTGAAGCCGCCGTCGAGCTCACCGTGCTCCTTGGCACGGTCGATGGTGTCGAGCACCTCGACGACCGGGGTGAGCGCCTTGTAGGCCGCCGCCTCGGCCACCAGCTGCCGGTCGCGGTCGACCCGCTTGCGGTAGTTGGCGTACTCGGCGGAGAGTCGCTGGAGGTCGTTGGTCAGGTCGGCCAGCGAACCCTTCATGGCAGCGAGCTCGTCCACCTCGGTGTCGACGTCGTCGCCCGGCTCCTGGCCGGCGCGCTCCTCGGCGGTGACGGGGCCGTCGCCGGCGACGGTGTCACCGGCGACCTGCTCCTCGACCTCGGTCTCGTTGGCCATCTCGCCGGCGGCGTCACCGAAACCGGAGCCCCCCGGAGGGGGAGCCACGGTGGGCTCCCCCTCCGGCAGGTCGGTCGCCTCGGCGCCCGCGGCGGGGTCGACGGGGCGATCGGTCACTTGGACTCACCCTCGGCGGTCGCGTCCCCGTCGGTCGAGCCGTCGGTCTGCTCGTCGACGATCTCGGCGTCCACGACGTCGTCGTCCGACTCGCCGGTCGCCCCGGTGGCACCGCCCGCGGCGGCCTGGTCGGCCTCCGCAGCGGCGTACATCGCAGCACCCATCTTCTGGCTGGACTCACCGAGCTTGGTGATGCCGGCCGTGATCTCCTCGGACGAGGCGTCCTCCTTGGCGAGGGTCTCCTTGAGGGCGTCGACGTCGGCCTGGACCTCGGTCTTGACGTCGTCGGGGAGCTTGTCCGCGTTGTCGGTGAGGAACTTCTCGGTCGTGTAGACGAGCTGGTCGCCCTGGTTGCGGGCCTCGACGGCCTCGCGACGCTTGGCGTCCTCCTCGGCGTACTGCTCGGCCTCCTTGACCATGCGGTCGATCTCGTCCTTGCTGAGCGCCGAGCCACCGGAGATGGTCATCGACTGCTCGCGGCCGGACGCCTGGTCCTTCGCCGAGACGTGCACGATGCCGTTGGCGTCGATGTCGAAGGTGACCTCGATCTTCGGCACGCCGCGCGGGGCCGGCGGGAGGCCGGTCAGCTCGAAGTTGCCGAGGGGCTGGTTCTGGCTCCACATCTGGCGCTCGCCCTGGGCGACCTTGATCTCCACCGACGGCTGGTTGTCGTCGGCGGTGGTGAAGATCTCCGAGCGCTTGGTCGGAATGGTGGTGTTGCGCTCGATGAGCGTGGTCATCACGCCGCCCTTGGTCTCGATGCCGAGCGAGAGCGGGGTGACGTCGAGGAGCAGCACGTCCTTGACCTCGCCCTTGAGGACACCGGCCTGGAGGGCGGCGCCGACGGCGACTACCTCGTCGGGGTTGACGCCCTTGTTGGGCTCCTTGCCGCCGAGCAGCTCCTTGACGACCTCGGTCACGGCCGGCATGCGGGTCGAGCCGCCGACGAGGACCACGTGGTCGATGTTGGCGACGGCCACGCCGCCGTCCTTGAGGACCGACTGGAACGGCGCCTTGGTGCGCTCGAGCAGGTCGGCCGTCAGCTTCTGGAACTCGCTGCGGGTCAGCTTCTCCTCGAAGTGGAGCGGGCCACCCTCGCCGTGGGTGATGTACGGCAGGTGGATCGTGGTCTCGGAGCTCGAGGACAGCTCGATCTTCGCCTTCTCCGCGGCCTCCTGGAGGCGCTGCTTGGCGATCTTGTCGGCGCCGAGGTCGACACCGTTGTTGTCCTTGAACTTCTTGACCATCCACTCCACGACGCGGTTGTCCCAGTCGTCTCCACCGAGGTGGTTGTCACCGGAGGTCGCCTTGACCTCGACGACGCCCTCGCCGATCTCGAGCAGGGACACGTCGAACGTGCCGCCACCGAGGTCGAACACGAGGATGGTCTGGTCCTCGCCCTTGTCGAGGCCGTAGGCCAGCGCGGCAGCGGTGGGCTCGTTGACGATGCGGCTGACGTTGAGGCCCGCGATCTCGCCGGCCTCCTTGGTGGCCTGGCGCTGCGCGTCGGAGAAGTAGGCCGGGACGGTGATGACCGCGTCGGTCACCGTCTCGCCGAGGTAGGCCTCGGCGTCGCGCTTGAGCTTCTGCAGCACGAACGCGCTGATCTGCTGGGGGGTGAAGGTCTTGTCGTCGATGTCGACCTTCCAGTCCTCGCCCATGTGGCGCTTGACGGACCGGATGGTGCGGTCGACGTTGGTGACCGCCTGTCGCTTGGCGACCTCGCCGACGAGGACCTCGCCGGACTTGGTGAAGGCGACGACGGACGGAGTGGTCCGGGCGCCCTCGGCGTTGGCGATGACGGTGGGCTCGCCACCCTCAAGGACGGCGACGACGGAGTTCGTCGTGCCCAGGTCGATGCCGACCGCTCGAGCCATGGTGTTCTCCTCCTGCTGTGGGTACTGCGTGTGTGGATGACGTGAGTCTGCGTGCCATCCTGCCGCGCTTCGGCGGAGGAGGCAAAACAGTTGAGTCGATCTGACTCAAGTCTGTTCATGTGTTGTAACGCAGGTCCGGCCCGAATGTTCCCCGATCCGGACAGCAATCTCGTGTGACCTGGCTCCCCCTAGCCTTGGCGGCATGATCCGCCACACCGTCGCGTTCCGGCTCCACCACGCCCCCGGCTCCGCGGAGGAGGCCGACTTCCTCGACGCTGCCCGGGCGCTGGCCGACATCCCCGGCGTCACGGCGTACGAGCAGCTGCGCCAGACCAGTCCGAAGAACGACTTCGCCTTCGGCTTCTCCATGGAGTTCGCCGACCAGGCGGCGTACGACGGCTACAACGCGCACCCCGTGCACACGGCCTTCGTCGCCGAGCGCTGGGTGCCGGAGGTCGCCGACTTCCTCGAGATCGACTACGCGCGGCTCTGACCCCGCGCGCCGTCGAGTCGGCGCATCCTGCCGCTCGTACACCGTCGAGTCGGCGCATCCTGATCCACGACGCGCCGACTCGACCCTTTCTCAGCGCTAGGACGCGCCGACTCGGCGTCGCTCAGCGGGTCCAGACGTACGGCGTCGTGGTGGTCACGGCCCGCAGGCCGGAGCGCTCGAGGATGGGGCGCGACATGTCGGTGCAGTCGGAGTGGATGAACCGGATGCCGCGCGCCACCGCGGAGCGGGCCCGGGCGGCGACGAGCGCGCGGTAGATGCCCCGGCCGCGGAACTCCGGGAGCGTCGAGCCGCCCCAGATGCCGGCGAACTCGGTGCCCTCGACGGGAGTGAGCCGACCGCCGCAGACCACCCGGTCGGCGACCTCCGCGACCCAGAACTCCGAGCCGCCCGACTCGAGCTCGCGCAGCGAGGACGCGACCGACGGCCCGCGGCCGGTGCCGAAGACCGACTCCTGCGCGTCGAGCATCCGCGTGAGGTCGTCGACGGCCGACGGTCCCGGCTCGAGACGGCGTACGACGACGGGGCCCTCGGGCGTCTCGGCGAGGGGTACGTCGACGGCGAGCCGCGAGGCCTCCCCGATCATCACCGTCTCGCGCGGCTCGGCGACGAGCCCGTGCGCGACGAGCCGGTCGCCGAGGTCGGCGGGGCGGTCGTGCCCGCGCGACTTCCACTCGAAGGACGCGACGTCCGTGTCGTCGCGGAAGTGCGCGACCGTCCTCCCGATGAGCGCGTCGAGCTCCTCGCCCACGGCACCGTCGAGATCGCGGTAGGACACGAACCCGCCGTGGTCGAAGACCCCCCACAGCAGCGGCCCCTCGCGCACCACCTCGTGGGCGCGCGCCATCTCGGCGTCGGTGCGGAGCTGCTCGTCGTAGGCCGCCAGGAGGGGGTCGGTCGTCATGGGCGGCAGCCTAGGTCCCGAAGTCAGGGGAATCTCAGGGGTTTTCGACTGCGCGGGAGCGCCTGCAGGCCGCACACTTCTCCATGTGCTCCATCGGGGGAACCTGCGCCGGGTCGTCGGCGCCTCGACCATCGCGCTGCTGATCGCTGCCCTGATGGCGTTCTACGTCGCCGACATCGCCGACGCCGGCCCGACCCGGTGCCAGCAGCACCGCCTCGACGCGCGCGAGCGAGCCGCTGTCGTGACCGGTGCGGGAGAGCGGGTGCTGGTGATCGGCGACTCGTGGTCGGTCGGCCTCGGGCTGGACGACCTGTCCGGGTCCTGGGCTGCCCGGCTCCCCGGCGAGGTGCACGTGCGCGGGTTCTCCGGGTCCGGCTTCAGCGCCGGCGCCAGCGGGTGCGGTCGCGTCTCGTTCCACGACCGCGCGCGGACCGCGGTCGGCGTACGTCCGCGAGTGGTGGTGGTCGAGGGCGGCCTCAACGACTACGACCAGCCCGACCGGGCCATCGACCACGGCTTCCGCAACCTGATGGCCGACCTCGCCGGCCAGCGCGTCGTCGTCGTCGGACCGGCGACCGCGCCGCTGCGTGCCGGCGCGGTGCCGCGCGTGGACGAGCGGCTCGAGGTGCTCTCCGAGCTGTACGGCGTGCCCTACGTGCGCACGAGCGACCTCGACCTGGACTACCTCGACGACCGCCTGCACCTCAGCGAGGACGGGCACCGCGCGTTCGGCGACGCGGTGGCCGAGCGCCTCGCCGAGGTCACGCCGGCGCGGCCCGCACCGCTCGCTCGCTGACGCAGGCCGTTCGGACCGGCGGCTCACTCGGCGAGCCAGGCAGCCCAGCTGTCGAAGGAGTAGGGCCGGCCCAGGAAGTCGGCGACCAGGTCGGCGGCGTCCTTGCGCCCGCCCATGGCGAGGACCGTGTCGCGGTAGGCGAGGGCGACGTCGGCCGCGAACAGGTCGTCGAGGTCGAACGCCGAGAAGAGGTCCTTCGCGATGACCAGCGACCACATGTAGGTGTAGTAGCCCGACGAGTAGCCGTCGAGGTGGCCGAACGCGCAGTGCATGTGGGCGCCCTCGAGCGGCGGGAAGACCGAGTAGCGGCGCTGGAGCTCGTCGCCGTACGCCGTGAGGTCGTCGTGCGGCCCGGCGTGGAACCAGTAGGACCGGGCGGCGTAGGACATCTGCTGCACGGCGTAGAGACCCTTGCCGAACTGCTCGGCCCGGCGCATCGCCGCCACCAGGTCGGCGGGGATCGTCTCGCCCGCCTCGTTGCGCGCGAAGGTGGCGAGCACGTCGGCGTCCCAGGCCCACTCCTCGAGCATCTGGCTGGGCGCCTCGACGAAGTCCCACTCGGTGGCGACGCCGGAGAAGCGGGCCCACTCGCCCTGGCCGGCGAGGACGTGGTGGACGAGGTGGCCGAACTCGTGGAAGAGGGTGACGACCTCGTCGTGCTCCATCAGCCCGCGGGCGAAGTTGCACACCAGGACGCCCTCGGGGAGCTGCTCGCCGGCGATGCCCTTGACCATGTCGAACTGGGCGGCGTGCTTGAACTTGCCCTCGCGCGGGTGGAGGTCGAGGTGGATCCGGCCGATCCGGGCGCCGTCGAGGCCGACGTCGTAGCTGGCCACCTCGTCGTGCCAGGTGCCGGCGTCCTCGCGGGGGACGGGCGTCCACTCGAGGCCGAAGAGGCGGCCGGTGACGTCGAGGAGCCCCTGGCGGACCTGCTCGAAGGCGAAGTAGGTGCGCACGACCTGCCCGTCGACGTCGTACTGCTCGCGACGGACGAGCTCGGAGTAGTAGCGCGAGTCGTAGGTGGCCACCGCGTCGGCCGTCGGGTCGTCGACCTGCTTGCGCTGCAGGAGTACGTCGACCTCCTCGGCGGCGCGCTCCTTGGCGGCCTCGCCCACCCGGTCGATGAAGTCGGCGACGGCCTGGCCGGTGCCGATCATCTTGACCTCGGTGTCGTAGTCGGGCCAGGAGTCGTGGCCCAGCAGCGACGCGGTCTCGCGGCGCACGGCCAGCAGGTCCTGCAGCACCTGGTCGTTGGCCGGCCAGGCGACGTTGTTCTGCGCCAAGGCCAGCTCGTGGCGCGCCTCGGCGTCGACGGCGAAGGTGATGAAGGGGACGAGGTCGGGGTAGTCGGTGGTGATGGTGACCAGGCCGTCGGCGTCGGGCGCGTGGGCCGCGCGGTAGTCGTCGGGCAGGCCGGCGAGCCGCTCCGGTGCGACGCGGATCGACCGGACGTCGTCGCGGATGTTGCGGCCGAAGTCCTGCGAGAGCTTGACGCCCTGCTCGCTCAGCTCGCGGAGGCGGTCGCGGGTGGCGTCGTCGCGGTCGACGCCCGCGCGGCGGAAGTCGCGCAGGGTGTGCTCGAGCACCCGACGCGCGTCGGCGTCGAGCTCGGTGAGGTCGGCGGAGGTCGCCAGGCGGTCGAAGACGGCGTAGAGGTCACGGTCCAGGCCCAGCTCGGTGACGTACTTCTGCACCTGCTGGCTCAGCTCGTCGGCGAGGTCGCGGACGGCGGCGTCGGGGTGCACCTCGGCCCACAGGGCGACGGCCTCGGCGTTGGCGATGGCGGTCTCGGCCTTGTTCCAGGCCACCAGCACGACGGGGGCGTCGGAGGAGCCGGCCTTGACCAGGCCGACCTGCTGCTGCGCCTCCTCGAGCTGGTCGTGGCAGCGCTGTGACACCCACGCGTGCCAGTCACCGTCCCCGGGGAGGTCGAGGGGAGTGGGAGCGGGCTGCGAGTCGGTGCGTGAGAGGGCCACGTGTGGAGCCTACGGGCGGGCTGTGACCGGCTCCACCGCGTCGCCCGACCCGACCTCCCCGCGACCCGTAGCGTGTCGGGGTGAGCACCTCGGGGGACGTCGCGTTCCGCTTCCGCGACATCTGGCTCGTGGCGTACGGGCCCTCGATCGTCTCGGCGATCGGCCACGGCGCGATGATGCCGGTGCTGGCGCTGCGGGCGCGGGACCTCGGTGCCGACGTCAGCGTCGCCGCGGCGATCGTCGCCCTGCTCGGCGTCGGGCAGCTCGTCGCGAGCCTGCCGGCGGGCGCCCTGGTCGCGCGGATCGGGGAGCGACGGGCGCTGGTGGCGGCCGGGCTCGTCGACGCCTGCGCGATGGCCTTCGCGGCGTTGACCGACTCGGTCCTGGGGCTGGCGGCCGGCGTGCTGCTCAGCGGGGTGTGCTGGACGCTGTTCCTCATCGCCCGGCAGGGCTTCATGATCGACGTGGTCCCCGAGACCCACCGGGCGCGCGCGATGTCGCTGCTCGGCGGCTCCTACCGCGTCGGGGTGCTGGTCGGACCGCTCATCGGTGCCGGGCTCATCGCCGTCTCGGACCTGACGAGCGTGTTCTGGCTCGGTGCCGCCATGTCGGTCATCGCCTCGCTGCTCGCGGCCACGATGCCCGACCTGGGCGAGGAGAAGCGCGCGGCGGCGCGGGCGAGCGGCCACCTGGGCGTGTGGACGGTGATCGCCGCGCACCGGCGCCTGCTCGCCACCCTGGGCACGGCGGTGGTGATCCTCGGCGCGAGCCGCTCGCTGCGGCTCAGCCTGCTGCCGCTGTGGGCAGACCACGTCGGGCTGTCGGCGTCGACGACGTCCCTCATCTTCGCCGGCGCCGCGGCCCTGGACGTGGCGTTCATGTGGCCCGGCGGCTGGCTGATGGACACCCGCGGCCGGATGGTCGTCGCCGTGCCGGTGGTGCTGTCGATGGCCGTGGCGTGCCTGCTCCTGCCGCTCGCCACGAGTGCCGTGACGGTCGCGATGGTGATGGCGCTCATCGCCTGCGGCAACGGTCTCGGGTCGGGCATCGTGATGACGCTCGGGGCGGACGCCGCCCCCGCCGACGGCCGGTCGCAGTTCCTGGGCGCCTGGCGGCTGTGCGGCGACATCGGCAACACCGGCGGACCGCTGCTGGTCGGCGCGGTCGCCGCCGTCGCCCCGCTGGCGGTGGCGAGCGTGGCCGTCGGCGTGCTCTGCCTGGCCGGCGCCGGCTGGGTGGGTCACTGGACCCGGCGCGTGGACCTGGCCCGGGCGGCGCTCAGCCGACGGTGACCGTCACCTCGTTGGACACGACGTCGGAGTCGGTGTCCACCACCCGGAACTTGTTGGGACCGGTGCGGCTCGTCTGGACGTACGTCGCGAAGGTGCCGCCGCTCACCGACATGGTCACCGGGAAGTCGGACCACGCGCCGCTCTCCATCCGCTGCACCTGCAGGATCGCCCCTTCGCCACCCTGGTAGGTACCGGTCAGGTCGATCTGCTGCATCGGGCTCACCGACTGCTGCGAGGCGGACAGCGAGATGCCTGTCGCCGGCGCCTCCGAGGTGGGCTCGGCGCCCGGGCTCGGCTCGGCCGTCTCCTCGGGCGTCGTCTCGGTGCTGGTCTCGCTGGGCCTCGGCAGCCGGAAGGTCGCCGACGTGCTCGGCTCGTCGCTGGCCTCGGTGCTCTCGCCGATGCCGGTGGCCTTGACGCCGACGAGGACGGCCAGCCCACCCAGCAGGCCGATGGCCACGGCGACGCCCACCAGGGCGACGAGCCCCGTCAGGACGGGGCGGTTCTCGGTGTCCATGGCGGTGTCGGGGGACCTTTCAGCCGGGTGCGTCGTGTGCGGTCATCATCCAAGATGGCTGGTTGCATGGCCAACCGGCGAACGTCCGTCCGACAGGATGGGACCATGCAGTCACCGTTGCGACACGGCAGGGCCGCCATCGGCACGACCCTCGCCGGCGGCGCGCTCGCCGCGCTCTCCCAGGCCCCCGACCGAGCCTCCCGCCTGCTGCGGCACCGCTACCCGACGGTGGCCGTCACCGGCATGACCGGCGTCGGCAAGACCCGTCTGGCCGACCGGCTCTCGAAGCGGGCGAGCGCGGAGTCGGCGGCGGGGACCGACGTGGGCTCCGCGGTCATGGAGCGTCGTACGCGTCGCAACGCGCGGCTGCGCGGCTACCGGTTCCGCGTCGTCCCGGGCGAGAACGCCGCCACCCGCCTG
This sequence comes from Nocardioides sp. zg-1230, assembly GCF_013155335.1. GTDB lineage: Bacteria > Actinomycetota > Actinomycetes > Propionibacteriales > Nocardioidaceae > Nocardioides. The sequence continues at coordinate 559,586 of NZ_JABJQZ010000001.1, forward strand.
GGAGCGCTCGACGAGGTGTTCCACGACGAGCCCGTCGACGGCGTGCTGCACGTCGTGGCCTGGGGCCACGCCACCCCGCGGCGGACGGGCGGCACGACCGGTACGGCGCTCGCCAGCCGCGAGGAGCAGCTGGCAGCCGAGCTCGAGGACTGGGCGATCACGGCACACCGGATCGCGAGCATGGCGGTACGCCGGGACCGGCCGACGTGGCTGGTCGTCGCGGTCACCAAGGCCGACCTCTTCGCCGACGACATCGAGGCCGCGGTGCGCTACTACTCCCCCGGCAGCGGCACTCCGTTCGGCGACAAGCTCGACGAGCTGCGCGCGCTCGCCGGCGGCGCCAAGCTCTCCATCGACGTGCTTCCGGTGTGCGCCCGCGGCGGCGACAAGCGCTCCGCGATGCCCGAGAAGGCGTGCAACGACCTGCTCGGCCGGCTCGAGCTGCGGATGGCACAGCTCAGCGGCCACGTCTGATGCGTCGCGGGCGCCGATGGCTCAGCGTGGTCGCGACGGCGTACGTCGCCGGGCTGGTCTGGGCGGCCCTCGTCCTGCCCGAGCGGGTCCCCGCGCACTTCGACGCCGGCGGTCGCGTCGATGCCTGGTCCTCACGCGGCGGCATGCTGACCTTCTGGGCGGTCGTCGGCCTGGTGGTCCTGCTCGGCATCCCGCTGCTGACCCGGGCGCTGACCGCCGGGGACGGCACCTGGGTGAACATGCCCCGCGCGTCGAAGGACTACTGGTTCGCACCCGGGCGACGCGCGGAGTTCGCGGTGAGGTTCCAGGACGACATGGAGGCTTTCACCGCCCTGACCGGGTCGCTGCTCGTCGCCGGGTTGGCCGTCACCACATGGGTAGGGACGTCCGGGCGCGACTCGGCGCCGTGGTGGGCACTGGTGGCCGCGGTGGGCGCCTACCTGGTGCTGACGGTCGTGTGGACCGTGCGGCTGCTCCGGGCCTACCGACCCCCGACGCCGACCTGAGGCTCTTCACTGCACCGGCGATGGAGCCAGCGGCTCGACCTATGGGCCAGGGGCTCCACGTCGCCTGTCGGCGCGGCGACCAGGGGCGACCGGTCCAGACCTGCGGTCGCGTAGTTCACAGTTCCACGACTTCTGGTTTCGATGCTGTTCATCGGGGCAGAAGAGCGGCATGAGGCCGATCGCGATCAACCAGCGGGCGCTGCGGGGCGCCAAGGAGGAGCTCGACTCCGCCCGCGAGGACCTGAGGTCCGCGCTCGGCGACATCGACCACCCCGCCGACGACTTCCCCTGGCGCGACCTGATGGTCGAGGGGGTCCGCAGCCTGGTCGCCGACGCCGAGCAGGTCGCGAAGAAGTGCCGCACGCTCGCCACCGCCGTCGACGACTCGATCATCGACTTCGACGAGCTCGACGTGATGGTCGGTGAGGCCGCCACGTTCACCGCCCGGCTCGACCAGGTGACGCCGTGACCCGGGTCGTCGTCGACCCGATCGAGACCCAGCAGGACAAGCTCCGGTTCGGCGACCCGATCGGCTGCCACTACCACTGGATCGAGCCCGGCACGGTCGACTCGTACGGCGACTCGGTGCGCCGCCTCGCCGCCAAGATCGAGCTCGCCGTCGACGCCTTCGAGCGCACCTCGACCCTCTCGGAGGACGTCTTCGCCGGCGAGGCCGCCGACACGCTCCGCGACCGGGCAGGGCGCCGGCACGAGGAGTCTGCGACCGTCCGCGACCACCTCCGTGGCCTCGGCCGCGCCATCAATGCCTACTCCGACGTGCTCCGGCGCCACCGCGAGGGCCTCGAGCAGCTGCGCGACCTGGCCGTGAGCCGGGGCCTCGAGGTGCGCGACAACCGCATCTGGCCTCCCGTCGAGACGCTGCCCGGCGACGCCACGCAGAAGCAGGCCGACGCGTGGGAGGCCGACTGGAAGGCCTACCAGGCGTGCTTCGAGACCAAGACCGAGCTGCGCGACGCCCGCCGCGCCGCCACGCGTGAGCTCGTCAAGGCGCTCGCCGAGCACGCCGGCGTCCACCCCGACAAGGACCGCGCCACTCTCGTACCGGCCGGCGGCAACAAGGTGACCTTCGGCGAGCTCCGGCGCGAGGCCGCCGAGGAGGCCCTCGAGGCCGTGCAGGCCCAGGACGCCGCCGAGTCGGCGCGCAGCACGGTCGACGAGCTCCGGCGCCGCGAGCAGAACGCGCTCGGCCGGCTCGAGGAGCTCGTGCTCGCCGAGGCGCCGTCCGAGGAGATCCAGGCGCAGGCCGGCAAGGTCCAGACGCTGCACCGCGAGCTCGCCGACGCCAGGGTCGACCTGCGCGAGACCGAGGTCGTGGCCGACCGCGAGCAGGCGCAGGCCAACCGTGCCGCCCGTGACCTCCAGGACGCCGAGGCAGGACGCCCCCGCCTGGTCGCGGAGCTCGCCGACGGGCCGCCCGTCACTCCCACCGACCTGCGCGACCGCCTCGGCTGAGGCAGGAGGCTGCTAGGCGGACGCCGGCCCTGCTGCGCGCCGCTCGCGCTCGGCGACGGCGTGGGTGTCGGTGCGCGAGTCGTACGACCAGAAGTCCCGCAGTGCAGCCGCGGTCAGCAGCACGCCCCCGACGCACGCCACGCCACCGCTGACGATCGCGCCTCGCACCGACCACGCGTCCGCCACGAAGCCGGCGCGGGTCTCGCCGACCATCGGCCCGACCGAGTAGGACAGCATCTCGATGCCGGCCAGGCGCCCGCGCATGGTGTCGGGGATCGTCTGGTTCCAGACCGTCGACCTGAAGACCGCCGACACCATGTCGGCCGCGCCGGACAGCGCCAGGAACAGGCACGCCAGCCCGAACGACGGCATCAGTCCGGCCAGCGCGATGCAGGCGCCGTACAGGCTGGCGGCGATCACGATCGCACGGCCGTGGTGGTGCACCCGGCCGACCCAGCCGCTGAGCGCGGTCGCGGCGAGGGCACCCACGGTCTCGGCCGAGTAGAGCAGTCCGAGCAGCTCGGGGCGGTCGAAGACCTCGTGCGCGAGGGCCGGGAACAGCACGACCGGGATGGCCAGCATCATCGCCGCGATGTCGACGAGGTAGGTGCCGAGCAGGTCGCGGCGGCGCAACGCGTAGGTGAGACCCTCGTGGATCCCGCGCAGGCTGGGTGGGGTGGTCTCACCGTCGTGCGGGTAGGGCCGCATCGCCGCGAACAGCAGCGTGGCGACCGCGTAGCCGACCAGGCCGGCGACGAAGCACCAGCCGACGCCGACGTAGGCCACCAGCAGGCCCCCGACGAGGGGGCCGAGGAGGACGCCGAACTGCATCGCGAAGCTGCTCAACGCGTTGGCCGCGGCGATCTGGTCGTGCCGCACGGTGCGCGGTTCCAGCGCCTCGCGTGACGGGCGCTGCATCGAGCTCACCGCGGCGTAGAGCGCGGCGATGACGAAGATGACCCACACCCTCGGCTGGGCGGAGAAGGCGTTCCAGGCGAAGGCACCCATCAGGGCGACCTGGGCGACGCCGGTGGCGACGAGCAGGCGGCGCCGGTCGACGTGGTCGGCCAGCGCACCGCCGTACAGGCCGAAGACGACGAGCGGTCCGAGCTCGACGAGCCCGACCAGGCCGACCAGGAGGTTGGAGCCGGTGAGGTCGTAGATCGCGAACGGCACGGCGACGTAGGCCACCATGCTGCCGAGGTAGAACACGCTGCCGGCAGTGAAGAGGAGGCGGAAGTCGCGCGACTCCCGCAGCGGGGTCACGTCCATCCGCATCGCGCGGAACCGGTCGGTCCAGGTCACGAATGGACAGTGTCGCAGCCGCGGCCGGCCCGCGCGCGCGAGTTTTCAGGAGACCCTGCGGACCTCGACCACCTCGTGTCGCGGCACCGCGCTGTCGCGCACGGCGGAGCAGGTCAGCCGGTGCAGGTCGGCGCCGAGCACCCGACGTACGACGACGTCGACCTGCCCGCGTCCGTGCACCGCGAACCGGGCGGTGGTGAGCTCGCCGTCCACGCGGACGGCGCCGGGACGTACGTCGTCGAGCCCGAGGAGCCCGTGCTCGCGCCGGAGCGCGACGTCGGCCGCCTGGACGGCCATCGGCAGGTCGGAGCGGCCGCGGAGGTGCTCGAGGAGCACCTCGCCCCGGGCGGTGGCGGCGGCGACGTCCTGGGCCGACTCCGGGTCGAGTCCGCCGTAGTAGAGCCCGCGGGGCAGGACGACGAGGTTGCCGGCGAACCGGTCGCCGCCGACGTGCGAGGTCTCCCAGACGCCGGCGCCGTGCGGGCCTGACGCCAGCGCGAGGGCGACCGGCCGCCCGAGCTCGGCGCAGCAGGCGTCGTGGCGCCCGTGCGTGCAGACGGTGAGGACGGGGGCGCCCACCGGCTCGAGACCGACGGAGCGACCGGCACCGAGGGCGGCCAGGTCGAGGTCACGCACGTCCTCGATCCGGGCGAGGTCGGTGCCCTCCGCCCACGAGGCCGGCCCGGCCGCGCGGGCGGCGACGACGCGGGTGGGTCCGGCGCCGGCGCGCCTGCCGGGTCTGCGGACGAGGAGCACCCGGACCCGGTGCCGCCGCGACTCCTGCTGCAGGTGGGCACCGAGGCCGTCGGGCAGCCGGGCGTCACGTAGGGCGTCGACGCCCCACGGCCCGGCGTGCTCGAGCAGCAGGAAGCTGCGCACCGTCGAGGCGGTGCCGGCCAGCACGTCACCGCGCGCCCGGCTCGCGCTCGCGCAGCGGAACGCGGTCACCGGACGACCTCGAGCAGGCCCTCCCGCACCAGCCGTCGGCACAGGACCAGCGCGCTCTGTCCGTCCGTCGGGAGGTCTCCCGGCACGAGCTCGGCGTGTGCGGCGACGTGCTCGAGCGCCGGCCGGACCCGCGAGGGCACCCGCAGGACGCGGTCGCCGATCATCACCCGGACCGCGTCGCCGTCGTCGACAAGCACGCACGGATGCCCGCGCCGGCGGCGCAGCCGGGTGTCGACGTCGAACCCGGCCGCGAGGGCGTCCCGGTCGAGCAAGGTGCCCGCCAGCCGCGGCGGACGGGCGCTGAGGAAGCCCTCGACCTGGTGGCCGGCGAGCGCGGCAGGATCGAGGCGGCGTACGGCGTCGGCGACCGCGGCGAGCCGGTCGGCGAGGCCGTCGGCGAGACGGGCGGGGTCGTCGAGGTAGCCGGCGGGCACGTGGTCGTCGGGCACGTCGGCGAGCAGGCGTCCGACCTCCCGGGTGACCAGGCTGCGCCACGTCAGCTGGTTGATGCCGATGGTGAGGTGGAGCGAGACCGAGTCCTGCGCCCGGGCGGCGTGGGGCGTGCCGGTCGGCAGGTAGGCGACGACGCCGGGCTCCAGCAGCAGCTCGCCCGGACCACCCTCGCCGTGCACCTCCCACATCTTCGTGCCGTGGGTCTGCATCACGAACACGTCGTGGGAGTCGGTGTGGACCGCGAAGCCCTGGGCGCCCGGAGGCGTGAGGTAGGCGTTGGCCTGGCACGGGTGGCCAAGCTCCAGCTCGAGCTCCGCGACCAGGTCGCCGACGGGCGACCAGTAGCGCTGGAGCCCCTGCAGCACGATCGTGGCGCCCTCGTCGTGCAGGCGCATCACCTTGACCGGGTCGACCAGCCCGGTGAGCGGCTTGCCGGCGAGGCTGCCGCCGCGGGTGAAGGCCGACTCGGGCAGCACGGAGCCGTCGCGGGCGACCCGGACGGCCGGGGCACGGATCGCGGTCTCGGTGAGCAGGTGGTCGACGTGGGCGAGCGAGAGCACCTCGGCGCCGTACGACGGGTCGATGCGGTGGACGTGGACCGATGACGCCCAGACCTTGTCGACGAAGGTCTGGGCGTCACCGGTGAGGCGGTCGAGAGCGCTCAGAGCGACGCGCCGTCGGTGCCGTCGGCGTCGGTGGAGTCGCCGTCGGTGGCGTCGGTCGAGTCGCCGTCCGTCGCGTCGGCGTCGGTGCCGTCGGCATCGGTGGAGTCACCGTCGGTGGCGTCGGTCGAGTCGCCGTCCGTGGCGTCGGCGTCGGTGCCGTCGGCGTCCGTCGCGGGGCCGGCTGCGACCCCGGTCGGGTCGACCCCCTCGGTGGTCATCTCGTCGTCGCCGAGCGGGTTTCCGGGAGTCGTCATGGGTTCCTCCTACTCGCGCCGCGACGGACGGTCCGCCCCGGATGTGGGTCGAGTCTGGTGCTCGCGAGCTCCACCGTCCCACACCCCTGGGGACGGGGTCAGCCCCCGCCGGACACCGCCGTACGGACCTCGAAGCGGGTGGTCCCCTTGACCTTGTCGTCGCCGCACGACTGCCGCCGTCCCGGGCCCGGGACCGCGACGAGCTCGTCGGCGGGATCACCGCCCGCCAGCACGTGCAGCTCGTGGGCCTGCTCGACCGCGGGCCGGCCCGCGCGGCCGCGGGACCATGGCAGCGGGACCTCGCCGCGCGCGACCGCTGCGCACGCCTCGACGGCGGCGTCGGTGTCGAGCCGGCCGAGGGTGATGCCGCTGGGCAGCGCCAGCAGCGTGCCGGAGAACCGGTGCCCGCCGAGGTGGGTGGTCTCCCAGGTCGCCTCGGGCCACGTGCGCGCGAGCCGCCCGGCGATCGGGCGGCCGACCTCGGCGCAGCAGCGGTCGCGCTTGCCGTTGGTGCACACCAGCCAGAGCGGGGCGTCGTACGACGACAGGCGGGCGAGGTCGAGGTCGAGCAGGTCCTCGGGCCGGTCGAGGACCGTGGCGCTGACGTCGTAGCCCGTCGCGGTGGCGCTGGCGCGGAAGACGTGCGTGCCGGGACCGGCGCTGCCGTCGGGTCGGCGGAGCAGGAGGACCTTCAGGCCCACCGACCCGAGGTGGTCGCGGACGGCCTCGGGGAGGCGGTTGTCGCTGGTCGCCTCGCGTCCCCACGGTCCGGGGCTCTCCACCAGCAGGAGCTCGCGGTCGGTGGGCGCCGTGCCGGCCATCGGTTCGTCGTCGACGAGGCTGGCGATCGAGCACCGGAAGTCAGGCATGGCGAGAAGTGTGACCGACCGGTCCCACCCCGTCCCCGACCGGGAGTCAGAGCAGGCCCCGCCGGCGCGCGACCGCGGCAGCCTCGGTGCGCGAGGCGGCGTCGAGCTTGGCGAGGATGTTGGAGACGTGGACCGACACGGTCTTGGTGCTGATGAACAGCTGCTTGCCGATCTCGCCGTTGGACCTGCCCTCGGCGACGAGGGCGAGGATCTCGGCCTCGCGCGGGGTCAGCGTCGCCGTGTGGGCGGAGGTGGCGGGCGCCGGGGCCGATCCCTGGGCGGTGAGCCCGTCGAGCATGGGCTGCGCGCCGAGGGCCCGGGCGGCCTCGCGCGCCTGGTCGGCGACGGTCCTGGCGCCTGCGGCGTCGCCGACCGCGCGCAGCACGCCGGCCAGCCGCACCCGGGTCTGGGCGACCTCCGGGACGCTGCCGTAGGCGACGGCGGTCTCCTCGGCCTCACGCCAGGCCGCGACGAGCTCGTCGGCGGTGGGCGGGTCGACCTGCGCGAGCCAGCGCCACCGGAGGTGCTCGGCGGTGCGACGGGCCACCCACATGCGGTACTCCGGGCCGTGGCTGCCGTCGTAGGGGGCGTAGAAGTCGATCACCCGGGCGCCGTCGGCCATCAGCCGTTCGACGTCGTGCGCCGCCGACTCCCGCTCGTCGGCCGACTGTCGGGGGGCGGCCGCGGCGAAGGCGGCGAGGGTGAGGGTCGCGAGGCGCAGCCGCGCCTGGAACCACTCGTGCCACACCGGGACGACCGCGTCGACGACGTCGTCGTAGACCGACAGGGCGAGGGTGGCGTCGCCGGCCGCCGCGGCGCGCATGATCTCGGCGCCACCGGACGAGATGGCGGTCAGGCCGTCGGTGCTCCAGTAGTCACGCAGGCGCTCGAGGGCTGCCTCCTTGCGCCGACCCCGGATGCCGATCGTGATGAGCATCTGGTGGGCGAAGTAGAGCCATTCGAAGACCATGGGCGGGTTCTGCCCGCTGACGTCGAGGAGGGCCCACGCCTCGTCGAGGAGTCCCTGGTGGGTGAGCGCGACCGCCATCAACAGCCGCGCCTCGGCGGGGTAGGGCGACCAGATGAGCCCGCCGACCTCGCTGCGCGCGATGACCTCGCGGTAGACCGCCACGGCGGTGTCGAGGTCGCCCTCGTCGTGGTGGTGGCGGCCGAGGAGGTAGAGCGCGCGGAGCTCGGCCTCGATGAGCCCGGCCTGACGGGCCCGGTCGGCCGCGGCCCGCCACCCGGCGCTGGGGCTCGCCCCTCCGGCCGGGTCGAGCCCGGCGACAGTGGCGTGCAGCTCGACGGCGAGGCTGGTGAGGTCGTTGCGCTCGGCCAGCTCGAGCGCCTGCAGCGCCACGCTCCGTGCCTCGTCGGCGTGCCACCCACCCAGGCTCTGGGCGTGCACCAGGAGCGCGCGGGCCAGCAGCTTCGGCGGCCCGCCGCGCAACAGCTCGACGGCCTCCGCGGCGATCTCGCGCGGCGACTCGGTGGTGTCGGTGAGCAGCAGGGCCGACGCGAGCGCCGTGAGCAGCTGGCCGCGGTCGATGGCCGAGCGCTCGGCCGGCAGGGCCGCGAGCCGCGCCCGGAGCACCTTGACCGCCTTGGGCACCCGGCCGGAGGCGATCAACGCCTCGGCGCACCGCCGGGCCAGGGCGAAGGCGTCCACGTCGGCCACGGGCTCGTGGGCGGTGTCGACCAGCTCGAGCGCGTCGAGGAAGTGGGTCGCCGCCTCGGCGGGGCCGCCGACGGCCAGCGCCTCCTCACCGGCCTCGATGGACGCGCGGACGGCGACCGGGCGGTCGTCGGCCCGACGAGCGTGCTGCGCGAGCTCGGCCGCCGTACCGATGGCGCGGCCCTCGCCCAGCGCCGCGACGAAGGCGGCGTGCAGCCGCATCCGCTCCCCGGGCAGCAGGTCGTCGTAGACCGCCTCGCCCAGCAGCGCGTGCCGGAAGGCGTAGGTACCACCGCGGGAGGCGACGAGGACGTGCGCGTCGACGGCGTCGCGCAGCGCTCCCTCGAGCTCGGCGGAGCCCAGGTCGGACACGGCGGCCAGCATGCTGTGGCTGACCTGGCGCCCGGCGACCGAGACCAGCCGCACGACGCGGCGAGTCGTCTCGTCGAGGCGGTCGAGGTGGACGAGCAGCACGTCGGCGAGCTCGCCGGGGACCTGGCCGGACCGGGCGGCGCCGACGAGCTCCTCGATGAAGAACGGGTTGCCCTCGGCGCGGTCGACGATCGAGACGTACTCCGCCTCGGACAGCGTGGAGGGGTGGAGCGCGCGGACGAGGCGGCGTACGTCGTCGTCGGCGAGCGGTTCGACCTGCAGCCGGTCGACCCCCCGCAGGCGCATCCACTCCGCGACCTGGCGGCGCAGCGGGTGGCGGCGGTGGAGGTCGTCGGCGCGGTAGGACACGACGAGCGCGACGCCGGGGAGCGGCCGGGAGAAGAGGAAGCTCAGCATGTCGCGGGTCGACTCGTCGGCCCAGTGGGCGTCCTCGACCACGACGAGGACCGGAGCGCGCTCGGCGACGGCGGCGAGGAGGTGGCCGAACGCGTCGTAGACGTTGCCGCGGTCGAGGGCCTGGTCGCCCGACGCGGTCTCGCTGCTGCGGATCCGGCGGCCGGGCTGGAGTCGGGCGAGGGTGGGGTGCACCTCGAGCACGCGGCCCGTGACGTCGGGGAGGTCGGCCATCAGGCGGCCGAGGATCTCGGAGAAGGGGAGGTAGGGCAACGAGCTGTCGGCGAGGTCGAGGCAGTGGCCGGCGACGACCTGCCAGTCCGCCTCGAGCGCGGTGTCGCACAGGGCCATCAGCAGGCGGGTCTTGCCCACGCCGGCGTCACCACCGACCAGCACCGCGCGGGCGGGGGCCAGCGCCTCGGCGGACCGCTCCCCGGACGTGCGAATGCCGAGCTGGGCGGTGAGTTGCTCCAGCTCGGCATCGCGTCCGATGAGATCGGTGGTCCGCAGGGCCGGCACGGACGACATTGTGTCCTGTCGGTCCGACGTTGTCGGTCCGTCATGGATGGTGTCGTGTCGGTCCGACACGTGCGGGTCGATCGCGGTGCGGGTCACTTCTGGGTGTCGTCGGTGCGGACCCGGGTCCAGCGGCGGTGCCCGTAGTCCTTCCGGATCCTGTCCTGTCGGTAGCTGATCTCGGCGCCCAGGAAGCTGTCGGTGGTGTACATGTCCTTCTCCTCATCTCCTCGGCCCGGTGTCGGACCGTGAGAAGAGAGTGCGTCCGTGAGGTAGGCCCGGACATCGGGCGCGTGCCCTATCTCCGGGTGACCGGCTACCTCAGACGCGCGCCCCGACGGCGTACGACGCCCTCCTGAGGTAGCTGCCCCGGCTGTCCGCTGGCCGTCGTCGGCCAGGCGCGGGGGCGGCCAGTGGGTAGTCCAGTGACGGATGGTCGTCGGATGACCCCGACGCCAGCCATTCGTCACTGGACTACCCGGGGGGCGGCCCGGGCGGTGGTAGTCCAGTGACGGATGGTCGTCGGAGCTGCCCTTCGACAGCCATTCGTCACTGGACTACCGCGTGACTACCTCGCGACGACGGGGCGCCCGGCCTGCCAGACCCCGGCGACGAGGGGGACGCCGGGGCGGTAGGCGAGGTGGACGTAGGACGGTGCGTCGAGGAGGACGAGGTCGGCGACCTTGCCGGGAGCGAGCACGCCGACGTCGTCGCGGCCGAGGGCCGCTGCGCCCATGGCGGTCGCGGCGTGCAGGGCCTCCGTGGGACTCATCCGCATCTCGCGGACGGCCAGCGCGATGCACAGCGCCATCGAGGACGTGAAGCAGGACCCCGGGTTGCAGTCGCTGGCGAGGGCGATCCGCACACCGGCGTCGAGCAGGCGACGGGCATCGGGGTAGGGCTGGCGCGTGGAGAACTCCACGCCCGGCAGCAGCGTCGCGATCGTGCCGCTGTCCGCGAGCGCGGCGACGTCCTCGTCGGCCAGGTAGGTGCAGTGGTCGACCGCGACGAGGCCGAGCTCGCAGGCGAGCCGGACGCCGCCGCCGTACGTCAGCTGGTTGGCGTGGAGGCGTCCGCGCAGGCCGTTGTCGGACCCCGCCGCCAGGATGGTGCGTGCCTGGTCGACGTCGAAGGCGCCATCCTCGCAGAACACGTCGATCCACCGGGCGTGCGGTGCCGCCGCCGCGAGCATGGGGCCGGTGACGAGATCGACGTAGTCCTCGGGGGTGGTGTCAGCGGGGACGACGTGGGCGCCGAGGAAGGTCGTGTCCTCGGTGAACTGACGGGCCACGGCGAGGCTGCGGGCCTCGTCGTGGACCGACAACCCGTATCCGCTCTTGATCTCGACGGAGGTGGTGCCCTGGGCCCGCATCTCGGCAACGAGCCGGGCGACGTGGGACGTGAGCTGTTCGTCCGTGGCGGCACGGGTCTTCGCGACCGTGGTGCGGATGCCGCCTGCCGTGTAGGGCTGGCCGGTCATCCGCGCCTCGAACTCCGCGGAGCGGTCGCCGGCGAAGACGAGGTGGCTGTGCGAGTCGACGAAGCCGGGGATGACGGCGCGTCCGCCGGCGTCGACCTGCACGTCGGCGGCGGGTGCCTCGGCGGCCGGGCCGACCCAGGCGACACGACTGCCCTCGACCACGACGGCGGCGTCGTGGACGAGGCCGAGCAGGCCGCCGTGCTCCGCCCGCGCGGGGTCGTTGGTGCTGAGCTCGCCGATGCCGGTGATGACGGTGCTGCCCATGGTCAGCGGTCCTCTCCCCAGACGCGCGCGATGGCTGCCTCCAGCTCGAGCCCGATGTCGTAGCGCTGGCCCTCCTCGACGACCCAGCGACCCTCGACCATCACGCGCTGCACGTCCTCGGCGGAGGCGGCGAAGACGACCGCGCCCTCGTCACGGCCCGCACCGGCGGTGCGCGGGCTGGCCGGGTCGACGACCACGAGGTCGGCACGCTGCCCGACGGCGATGGCGCCCGCGTCGGGCCAGCCCAGCGACGTGTGGCCGTCGGTGGTGGCTGCGGTCAGGAGCTCGGCAGCGGTCCAGTGGCCGCGCTGCTGGGTGGCCAGCCGCTCGTCGAGCTCGAGGGCGCGCATCTCCTCGAACGGGTCGATCACCGCGTGGCTGTCGGACCCGAGGGTCAGCCGGGCACCGGCGTCGTGGAGCCGCCGGCTGGGCCCGATGCCGTCGCCCAGGTCGCGCTCGGTGGTCGGACAGAAGCTGGCCGAGGCGCCGGCTCTCCCGATCAGCTCGATGTCGTCGTCGGTCAGGTGGGTGGCGTGCACCACGGTCGACCTCGGCCCGAGCAGGCCGTGGTCGGCGAGCAGCCGCGCCGGCGTGACGTCGTACGTCTCGAGGCAGGCGCTGTTCTCGGCGACCTGCTCGGAGAGGTGCACGTGGAACGGGCGGTCGGCGAGGCGGTCGGCGACCGAGGCGAGGTCGGCGGCGGGGACGGCGCGCACCGAGTGGACCGCCATCCCGGTGACCAGGTGCGGCGACGCGGGCAGGGCGTCGACGCGGTCGGCCCACGCCTCGACGCTGCCGTCGGTGTAGCGGACCTGCGCACCCTCGGGCGGTACGCCGAACCCGGAGGAGAGGTAGAGCGTGTCGAGCAGCGTCACCCGGATGCCGGCCTGGCGTGCCGCCTCGACCAGCACCTCGCCCATCTCGTTGGGGTCGGCGTAGGGCGAGCCGTCGGGGCGGTGGTGGAGGTAGTGGAACTCGCCGACGCAGGTGATCCCGGCCGCGGCCATCTCGCGGTAGGTCGCCCGGGCCAGGGCGAGGTAGGTGTCGGGGTCGAGCCGCGTGGCGACGGCGTACATCTGCTCGCGCCAGGTCCAGAAGGTGCCGCGCTCGCGCTGGGTGCGCCCGCGGAGCGCGCGGTGGAAGGCGTGGCTGTGGGTGTTGGCGAGGCCGGGGACGACGAGGCCGCGCACGGGGATCGCGCGGGGCGGGTCGCTGTCGGGCGTGACAGAGGTGAAGCGGCCGTCCTCGACCTCGACCAGCACGTCGTCGAGGAACCGGTCGTCGACCCAGGCGCGCTCGAGGAGGTACGCCGTCACGTGGGCGCTCCGGGACGAGCCAGCTCGGCCAGCACGTCGGCCAGCGCCTCGACGCCGGACAGGCAGTCGGCGGTCTCGGCGTGCTCGTCGGGCGAGTGGGAGACCCCCGTGGGATTGCGGACGAAGACCATCGCGGTCGGGATGCCGGCATCGGAGAGGATGCCGGCGTCGTGGCCGGCCTGGGTCGGGATGACCGGCCAGTCGCCCAGACCGGCGAGGCGGGCGGCGAGGCCGGCGTCGAAGCCGACGGAGCCGGAGACCGACTCGGCGGTGACGGTGAGAGACGTGCCGTCGCGGCCGGCGCGGTCGTCGGCCTGGCGCTCTATCGCCTCGACCATCTCGGCGAGACCGGCGTCGGAGGAGGCCCGCGCGTCGAGCCACGCGGTGACGAGCGAGGGCACGGCGTTGGTGCCGTTGGGCTCGACGGCGATGCGGCCGAAGGTGGCCCGCTGCCCGGCGAGGCGGGCCTGCTTGTTGGCGGCCAGCGCCGTCATCGCGTAGGTCAGCATCGGGTCGCGACGGTCCTCCATCCGCGTCGTACCAGCGTGGTTGGCCTGCCCCGCGAAGTCGAAGCGCCACCGTCCGTGCGGCCAGATCTCGCTGGCCAGGCCGACGGCGACGCCACGGTCGACGAGGTCGCGCCCCTGCTCCACGTGCAGCTCGACGAAGGTGCCCACCCGGTCCAGCGACAGCAACCCCGCCGACGGGTCGTGCCCCGCCTCGGTGACGGCGTCGGCGAGGAAGACCCCGTCGCGGTCGCGCAGCTCGCGCGCCTCGTCCCACGTCGTGGCGCCGGTGACCAGGCGCGAGCCGAGGCAGGCGCGGCCGAACCGCGACCCCTCCTCCTCGACGAACACCCCGATGCCCAGGGGACGGCCGGGCTCGAAGCCCCGCGCCCGCAGCGTGTCGATGGCCGCGAGCGCCGACGCCACGCCCAGCGGTCCGTCGTACGCCCCGCCGTCGAGGACCGAGTCGAGGTGCGAGCCGGTGAGGACCCCGGGCACGTCGGCGCGCGGGTCAGAGGGCTCCCACCAGGCGACCTGGTTGCCGATGCCGTCGATCTCGACGACCAGCCCGCGCGCCGCGCACTGCTCGGCGAACCACGAGCGCAGCTCGGACTCGGCGGCGGTCCAGGGCTGGCGGAAGTAGCCACCCGAGGACGCCGAGCGCCCGACGGGTGCGAGGTCGCGCCACATCTGCTCGAAGTCGGGAGTCGGGGCCATGCGTGCAGTCCACCGGGATCGCGGGACGCGGTCAACGCACGCGCCTGGCGCGTCGTCTCGGATCCGAGACGGGCGCCCATCCGCGTCACCCGCCGGCCAGCCGGGGTGCCTAGCCTGCTGCCATGGAGTTCCGTGAGGTCGTCCGCAGGCGGCGCATGGTGCGCCGCTACTCCAGCGAGCCGGTGGACCCCGCCGTCGTCGACCGGATGCTCGAGCACGCCCAGCGCGCGCCCAACGCCGGCTTCACCCAGGGCTGGGCGTTCCTGGTCCTCGACACCCGGGAGGACGTCGCGCTGTTCTGGGAGGCGACCGGCGCGGATCCCGACACCCGCAACGCCTGGCTCGACGGCATGCGCACCGCACCGGTGGTGGTCGTGCCGCTGACCAGCAAGGCGGCCTACCTCGACCGCTACGCCCAGCCCGACAAGGGCTGGACCGACCGCAGCGAGGACCGCTGGCCGGTGCCGTACTGGTGGGTCGACGCAGGCATGGCCGCGATGCTCGTCCTGCAGACCGCGGTCGACGAGGGCCTCGGCGCGTGCTTCTTCGGCATCCCCGGTGAGCACCTGGCGTCCTTCCGCGAGGCGTTCGGCATCCCCGACGACCACGCGCCGGTCGGCGCGATCACCGTCGGCCACCGCGAGGCCGACGCCGGCGCGGCGGGGTCACCGGCGCGTCGAGAGCGGCGGACGGACGTCGTGCACCGCGGGCGATGGTGAGCGCAGCGGCTCGAGGGCGGACCGCACCTGCCCGAGCAGCGGGCGCGCGGCGGGGTCGAGGCTGAGGCACGCGGCCAGCAGGTCGTGCACCTCCTCGGGCAGCTCGTCGAGCCCCTCGGGCGCGACCGGCATGCGTCGGTGCACCAGGGGCCAGCGGCGACGGCTCTCCCACGTGGCCTCGTCGCCGTACGGCGCCGTGCGGGCCAGCGCATCGACGAGCGTCATGCCGAGCCCCCAGACGTCCGTCGCCGGCGACAGCCCGCGGCCGGTCGCCTGCTCGGGGGCGAGCCAGCCGCGGGTGCCGGCACCTGGGCGTCCCCTGCCCGGCCGGCCGGCGAGGCTGAGGTCGATCAGCACCGCCTTGCCGTGCTCGACCACCACGTTGTCGGGCTTGAGGTCGAGGTGGAGCCAGTCGTGGCGGTGGAGGTAGCCGAGGACCGACGCGAGCTGACAGCCCAGCTCGGCCGCGTCGGCGAGGCCGAGCGGCTCGTGCTCGACGAGCGCGGACAGGGTGGCGCCGCGCAGCGTCTCGAGGACCACGGTCGGCGGGTCGTCGAGGACGTCGTACCCGCGCACCAGGTGGGGGTGGGCCAGCGTCGTGGCGAGGTGGCCCTCGAGCAGGACCGCCTGCCGCACCCGCGGGTCGTCGCGACGGTCGGCCCGCAGCAGCTTGACCACGCACCGGGTGCCACGGGCCTCGTCCCAGGCGTCCCACGTCTCGAGCCGGCGGCCGTCGGCCAGCAGCGCGAGCGGGCGGTAGCCGGCCGGCAGGTCCCCCGTCGGCGTACGACGCCGGCTCACGCGGGCACCTCCACGAGGGTCGGGGCGAGCTCCACCACGCGGTCGACGTGCTCGAGCACGGCCGGGTCGTGGGTCAGCACGACCACCGTCCGCTCGCGAGGGCGGGTCGTGAGCGCCACCATCAGCCGTCGCGCCGCCTCGGCGTCGAGCCCGGTCGTCGGCTCGTCGAGCACGAGCACGCGTCCCGGGCGCAGCAGGGCACGAGCCACCGCGAGCCGCTGCCGTTGCCCGCCCGAGAGGGTCCGACCGCGCTGGCCGATGCGGGTGGCGTAGCCGTGCGGAAGGGCCTCGACGAAGTCGTGCGCCCCGGCGTCGCGGGCCGCCGCGCGCACCTCGGCGCGCGTGGCGTCGGAACGCCCCAGGACGAGGTTGTCATGGACTGTCGCGTCGAGCATCAGCTGCTCCTGGTGGACGACGGTGACGGCCTCGCGGACGGACGCCGCGGTGTGCGCGGCGACGTCGTGCCCGTCGATCTCCACGACGCCGGAGTCGGCGACGAGCTGCCGCGCCAGCAGCCGGCCGAGGGTGGACTTGCCCGCACCGCTGGGACCGACGAGGGCCACCACCTCGCCCGCAGCGACGTCGAGCGAGACGTCCTCGAGCGCCGGGCGCTGCGCGCCGGGATAGGTGTACGACACCTCGCGCACCGTCAGCGTCCCCGGTCCGGGAGGCAGCGGGCTGGCGCCGTCGCGGTCACCGCCGGCGGGTTCGTCGAGCAGCTCCACGACCCGCTCGACGCCCGCGCTCGCGGAGTAGAGGGCGGGCACCAGGTCGGCCAACGTCCGTACCGGCCCGAAGCACTGCATGAGGAGGGTGAGGAACGCCAGCAGCCCGCCCAGCGTGAGCCGCCCGTCGGCCAGCGACCAGACGCCGAGCCCGACGACGACCAGCACGCCGACCAGCTCGGCCAGGTCGACGAGCGGGAGGAAGAGCGCGCGGATGCGGCTGGCGGCCAGCTCGGCGCCCGCGATGGCGCGGTTGTGGTCGTCGTACGACGCCACGGCGCGGTCCTCGCGGCCGTAGGACTGCACGAGCGCGGCGTTGCCCAGCGCCTCCTCGGTGACGCTGCCGAGCGAGCCGCCGCGCCGGCGACGCTCCCGCGAGACGTCGCGGGTGAGCCGGGCGAAGCGGGTGGAGACCCACCAGAAGAGGGGGACGACCACGAGCGAGGCGAGCGCGAGCTGCCAGTCCATCCACACGAGCGCGCCGACCAGCACGAGCAGGCGCACCAGCGCGCCGACGCCTTCACTGACCTGCGACACCATGAACCGCTCGACCGCGGCGACGTCGGAGGTCAGCCGCGTGAGGGTGTCGCCGAGCCGTCGGCGGTCGTGGGTCGCCGCCGGCAGCGAGAGCACGTGGGCGAAGACGTCACGGCGCAGGTCGACGAGGAAGCGCTGCGAGACGTACGTCCCCAGGTAGTCGTCGCCCCCGGAGACGATCCCGCTGGCGACGTTGAGGCCGATGTAGAGCAGCGCGAGCACGAGGAGCGGTTCGAACGCGGCCGGCACCAGCACGTCGTCGACGAGCCGCTGGTAGAGGAACGCCTCGGCGACCGCGATCGCCGGCGCAGCCGTGAGGAGGAGCAGCCCGAGCAGCAGCCAGCCGCGCAGGGGACGCAGCCGCGGCCAGAACCGGCGGGCGATGTCGACCGGTCGGAGCGCGGCAGCGACGTCGACGAGGGCCTGCTGCTCGGGGGCAGCGCGCAGCAGGCCGGCAGCGCGGCGGCGGAGGGACATGGGAGCTCCTGCGACAGGGCGATGGGGGTCGGCGGGGGGTCGGCGACGAGCGGGACGGGTGGGCGGCCCGGGGGTGGGGCCGCCCACCCGTCGTGGTGGCGCAGCGGGGCGGCGCTCAGCTGGAGCGCGAGCGCGACCGGCTGCGGTTGCGACGGCGCCGACGACGCCGGCGACGGCGTCCGTCGTCGCTGGAGGAGTCGCCGCGGCGGGCCTGGACGGCCGGCGTGAGGGCGGTGAGGATTCCGGATCGGGCCATGGTGGCCTCCTTCGGTTGCGGTGTCCGGGTCTTCCCCGGCTGACGTGGAGGACTCTGGTCGCGCGTCATGACGTGACGATGAGTTGTCGGTGAGAGCGCCCTCATGGAGCCGGGCCATGCCTTAGGTTCGGCGCATGACCGACCGCGTGGTCACCGCGCTGCAGGCTCTCGTCCGCATCCCCACCGTCTCCGACCGCGACCCGGCACGCGTCGACAGCGACGCCTTCGACCGGCTGCTGGCCGAGCTGGCGACGCAGTTCCCCCTGCTCCACGAGCGGCTGGACCTGACGCGGGTCGGCAGCCACGGCCTCCTCTTCCGGTGGGCGGGCGCGAGCGCCGAGCGCCCGGTCGTGCTGATGGCCCACCTCGACGTCGTACCCGTCGACGAGGACGCGCCCTGGCAGCACGACCCCTTCGGCGGCGAGGTCCACGACTCCCCCACCGGGCCGGCGATCTGGGGTCGCGGCACCCTCGACGACAAGGGCTGCGTCGCCGCGATCTGCGCGGCCGTCGAGACGCTGCTCGAGGCCGGGCACGAGCCCGCGCAGGACGTGTGGCTGTCCTTCGGCTGCGACGAGGAGGTCAGTGGCACGGCGGCGGTCGAGGCCGTCGAGGTGCTGCGCGGACGCGGCGTCACCCCGTGGCTGGTGCTCGACGAGGGTGGCGCGATCGCGGCCGGCGCCTTCCCCGGCGTGAAGGCGCCGCTCGGCGTCATCGGCGTCACCGAGAAGGGCACCACCTCGCTCGAGCTGGTGGCCGAGGGGCGCGGCGGGCACGCCTCGACACCCGCGCGCAACGGCCCCACGGCCCGCATCGCCCGCGCGATCCTGCGCATCGAGAAGTCGCCCTTCCCGGCATCCGCGCCCGCGCCCACGCTGGAGCTGATGCGCCGCCTGGCGCCGCACGTGCCACTACCGCTGCGACCCCTGCTCGGCCGGGCCGACCGCCTGGCGCCGGTGGTCACGCGGGCGCTGCTCGCGGCGGGCCCGGAGGCCGCGGCCATGACGCGTACGACGGTCGCGGCCACCACGCTCAGCGGGTCCCCGGCGCTCAACGTGATCGCCTCGACCGCGAAGGCCGGCCTCAACATCCGGGTGATGGTCGGCGACACGGTCGCCGGCGTCGTCGAGCACATCAGGAAGGCCGTCGACGACGACTCGATCCGCATCGACGTGGTCGAGTCCGGCGAGCCGTCGCCGGTCTCGCCGATGGACGACGCCTTCGAGCTGCTCGAGGCCTGCATCGGCGACGTCTTCCCCGACGCGGTCGCGACGCCCTACGTGATGATGGCGGCGACCGACTCGCGGCACTTCACCGCGATCAGCGATCACGTCTACCGCTTCGCCCCCTTCCGGATGACCAAGGCGCAGCGCGAGGCGATCCACTCCTACGACGAGCACATCGGCGTGGCCGCCCTCGTCGACGGCGCCCGGTGGTACCAGCTGCTGATCGAGAGGCTCCCTGCATGAACACCCCACGACGTTCTTCTCCCCCGCTTCGCTCCTCCGAACAACGCCGCAGGGACCCCGCATGAGCGAGATCCCGCCGACCCCGCTCCAGCTCCCGCCCGCCCACACCGCCGTGAAGGGGCTGGCCGCGATCGTCGGCTTCCTGGTGCTGGTGGAGTTCGCCAGCGGGATCCTGCAGGGCTACTACACGCCGATCTACCCGCAGATCGCCGAGCACCTGTCGATCAGCGAGGGCGACATCAACTGGTTCGAGGCCGCCCAGCTGATCGTCAGCGCCCTCTGCATCCCGCTGCTCGCGCGCCTCGGTGACCTGTCCGGGCACAAACGCGTGCTGCTCGTCTCGACCGCCGTGACCGCGCTCGGCTCGTGGTGGTTGGCGTTCGCACCGTCCTTCACGACCTTCCTCGTCGGCTGGGCGATCCAGGGCGCGTACGTCGTGTGGCTGCCGCTGGAGATCGCGATCATCCACCGCCGTACGCGGCGCTCCGGCCGCCAGGAGCTGCTCACCCGGCGCGGCGCCGCGATCCTCGTCGGATCCCTCGAGCTGGCCGTGATCGTGGGTGCACTCAGCAGCGGCCTGCTCGTCGACTCCCTCGACATGAACCTCCTGCTCGCCCTGCCCGCCGTCGTGGTGACGGCGGTCTTCTTCGTCATCCTCTTCGGCATCGAGCAGGCGCCCGGCGACGACACCGGTGGCATCGACTGGACCGGCCTGGCGCTGGTCACGGTCGCCCTCGGCGTGCTGATGGGCGGCCTGGTGTGGCTGCGGCTCGACGGCGCGGGCTCCCTGCTCGGCTGGGGCACGATCGCGCTGTCCGTCGTGGTGTTCGCTGCGTTCTGGCGCTTCGAGCTCCAGCACCCCGACCCCATCGTCGACGTCCGCCTGCTCTCCAGCCCGGCGCAGTGGCCCGTCCAGGTCACCGCCTTCCTGTTCGGCATCCCGGTCCTGGGCGGGCAGATCCCGCTGTCGACCTATGCCCAGGCCGACCCGGCCGAGCGCGGCTACGGGCTCGGCGCCGACCCGGCCTTCATCTCCACGCTGATCGGCCTCTACGTCGTGACGTTGGCGATCGGCGCGTTCACCCTGCCGCTGACGACGCGGCTGCTCGGCGGCGTACGACGCGCGCTGGTCGTCGCGTGCTGCCTCGTCGGCCTGGGCTACCTGCTGTGGCTGCCCTTCAACTCCGAGACGTGGCACGCCCTGGTCAACATGGGCATCGCCGGCCTCGGGTCGGGTGCGCTGGTCGCCGCGCTGCCGGCCGCCGCGGCCGCCGCCGCGCCGCCCGAGCGCACCGGCATCGCGACCGGCATGACCAACGGCACCAAGACCGTCGGCGGTGCGATCGCCTCGGCCGTGTTCGCGATCGCGCTCACCGCGACCGGCTCGCTCGACGCCACGTCGGAGCAGGTGGCTCCCTTCGGCGGCTACCTCACCGTCTGGGCCGTCTGCGCCGGCGCGTCGTTCCTCGCCGCGCTCGCGCTGCTCGCGGCTCCGGCGCACGCCTTCAGCGACCGGCCGACATCTTCAGCGATCCCCGGCTGACCGGGGATCCCTGCACATGTCGGCCCGTGCACGGCCTGACAAGTGCAGGCAGTGCCTGACTCATCGCCGCGATCAGTCGACGCCGAGACGTTGGCGGCCGTGCCCGCGCCGCCCAGGGCGGGTCAGGCACCCGGGCGCTGCTCGCGGGAGCTGAACACCGACTCCGGCCGCTCCAGCCGCACCCCGTCGACGGTGAGGTCGACCAGCTCGTTGTAGAACGCCACCCGGCCGGCGACCGTCCCCACCGCCGGCGCAGGTGTGGAGTAGGACCATGCGAGGTTGGCGATCCCGGGCGGGCCCGGCCAGCTCCAGTAGCCGTCGGTCCGGCCCTTGTACGGGCAGTACGAGACGTTGTCGGTCGGCTCCATCAGGTCGAGCCGGACGTCCTCGACCGGCAGGTAGAACCGGGTCGGGAGGTGCGTCTCGAAGAGCAGCACCGGCCGGTCGCTGCGTGCGAGGGTCACGCCGTCGACGGCCACCTCCACCTGGCGCGAGCTCGCGATGGCCTCGACCCGCTTGTGCGGGTCGCGCGGGTGCCCGGTGACCGGCTCGTCCTCCTCCGTCCAGTCGAGCAGCCCCGGCTCCCACGTCAGCACGACGCGGTCGGCGACCGCCTCGTCGTCCAGAGTCCACGCGGACGCGGGCAGCAGGTGACCTCCCACCTCGAGGTCGTACCACTGCACCACCGCGACCTGCGGGCTGAAGAAGGAGAATCCCTCGCGGTCGGGCGGGTCAGTCGGCGCGAGGACCCCCTCGGCGACCTCGTCGCGCCGGAAGGCGTAGACCGGCGGGAACCTGCCCTGCCAGACGAGAAGGGGCTCGCGGGACTCGACGACCACCTCACCGGCGAGGCGACCCCGGACCCACTTGTCGATCGGCTCGGTCCGCACCATCTCGCCAGTGTGCTCCCGCTCCGGGCGCCGCGCCATGGACGGTCGTCGCCGTCAGCTCGTGAGCGCCACCTCGAGGCGGCCCAGCCCGGGACCGGTGAGGTCGGCCAGCGCCTCGGACCGGCCGGAGGTCGTCAGCAGGAGGGACACCAGCGGACCGTGCACCTCGTCCCCCTCGCCGTGGCGCCAGTCGGTGTCCGTCGCGACCAGGCGGAGCCGCGCGACGCGCTGCTTGCCGCCTCCCAGCCCGACGGACGTCCTGAGCTGGTGGGCCAGCGCGCGCTGGACCGTCTCGGTCGGGTAGTCGCGGCGCAACCCGAGCGGGCGCCGGATGTCTTCCCCGTGGACGACCTCCTCGACGAGCCGGCTGTCGAGGGGCGCGGGAGGAGTCGTACGACGTCCCGCCACCGCCCGCAGCCGATCGAGCGTCTCTGCGGGGGTCGCGCCCTTCTCACGCGCGACCCCGGTGTCGTTCTGGCGGTCGAAGTCGAACCGCGCGCGCACCATGGCGACCACGATGCCGAGCCGCGTGGTCCGCGCGTTGTCGATGAGGTGCGCGGCGACGTCGTGCACCGTCCAGCCGCCGCACAGCGACGGCACCTCCCACTGCTCAGGCGTGAGCCCGTCCAGGTCGTCGATGAGCGCCCTGCGCTCACGGTGCACCAGCTCCCACACGTCGGTCATGCGGTCACCCTGACAGGGCGCACGGACAGTGGCGCCCGGACAGTGGCGCCCGGACGGGTCAGCCGCCGGCGTGCGGCCGGTTGGCGAGCGCAACGGCGCTGTCGTCGGCGGGCATGACGAACCACAGGATCGGGTAGACCAGGAACTGGCTGCCCGGGAGCACCATCAGCAGCACGAGGAAGAGCAAGCGCGAGACCCAGGGGCCGAGGCCGACCCGGCGACCGATCCCGGCACAGACGCCGCCGAGGATGCCGCGGTCCGTCGAGCGGACCAGCCCGTTGCGGGCGAAGAAGGCGCGTACGTCGTCCATGGTGTTCCTCCGGTCGGTGCGGGTGTTGGTCCCAGAATGCCTCGCAGCACGCCGCCGCACCATCGGGGTCAGCCCCTGCCCCACCCCGAGCCGTGGCCCGGGGCTCCCCCGGGCGACCTAGGCTGGGCGGACGGAGGTGATCGTGATGTCCGACCTCGAGCCGTCCCCCGACGAGTCCGGTGTGGAGCCCGTCCGCAAGGAGCGCGAGCGCGACGACCGCACCGGCCGCTCCGCCGCAGCCGCCCGCATCGCGCAGCAGGCCACCTGGGTGGACCTGCAGGTACGCCGGGCGATGGAGCGCGGCGAGTTCGACGACCTGCCCGGCCAGGGCAAGCCCATCGAGGACCTCGGCGTCGAGCACGACCCGGACTGGTGGGTCAAGAAGCTCGTCGAGCGCGAGAACATCGCCCTGCTGCCGCCCGCCATCGCCCTGCGCAAGGAGGACGCCGAGCTCCACGACCGGCTCGACGACATCACGGCCGAGAGCGAGGTGCGGCGCGAGCTCGACGACTTCAACAGGCGGGTGGTCGAGACCCGGCGACAGCTGCAGGGCGGCCCACCGGTCGTGACCCCCACCCGCGACGTCGACGCCGAGGTCTCGGCCTGGCGCGAACGGCGTACCGCCCGGATCGAGGCGCAGCGTGCAGCTCTGGCCGCGAACCGGCCTGTGCCGCGCAAGCAGCCCTGGTGGAACCGCCGGCGCAACCGCTGAGGCACGCGCAGCTTCAGTCCCAGTCGAGCCCGCCGCGACGCCACTCGTAGGCGTAGGCGAGCGAGAGGTTCAGGATGAACAGCATCACGGCGAGGTAGCCGAAGCTGCCGAGCTGGTCGAAGTGCACCGCCCACGGCACCAGGAACATGATCTCGACGTCGAAGATGATGAAGGTCATCGCGACGGTGTAGTAGCGCACCGGGATGGTGCGGGCGTTGCGGCCGGGATCGGAGACGGGCTGGATGCCGCACTCGTAGGAGTCGAGCCGGGCGCGGTTGTAGCGCTTCGGTCCCGGAGCTCCACGGGTCGCTCCTCGGTGGAGGGCGAGTGCCCCAGTCCTAGCAGGGCGACAAACAGCATCGCGTCGTCGTTGCCCCGTCGCCCCCGGCAGGACGACACTCGTCGGATGACCTCCGACGCGGTCTCGACGGCGGGAACGGCCCCGGGCCGACGCGACTGGGGCGCCGTCCACTCCGGCCTCGCCGACGCCCGCGACGCACTGTCGACCAGCGACCTCGGCCTGCTGGCCGAGGCGGCGTGGTGGATCGGCAACGGACCGGAGTCGATCGAGGTCGCGGAAGACCTGTACCACCGCCTGGTCGCCGAGGGACGGGCCGAGCTGGCCGCCGACTGCGCGCTGCGGTTGTCGTTGCTGTGGGTCGTCAGGGGCGACGTCCCGGTGGGGACGGCCTGGCTCTCCCGCGCGCGCCGGGTGATCGCCGGCCTGCCTCGTGGTGTCCTGCACGGTTACCTGCTCTACCTCGAGCAGGCCCTCGACCTGGACCTCAGCGGCGACGCCGACGCTGCCGAGGCGGCGGCCGTCCAGATCGCCGAGCTGGCCGACGAGCTGGGCGATCCCACGCTCCGCAGCTTCGCCCTGGCCTCACGGGGGATGGCGTCCGTACGCCGCGGTGCGACGCGCGAGGGCTTCTCCGACCTCGACGAGGCGATGCTCCCGGTCGTGGCGGGACAGGTCGACGCGCTCTGGTCCGGCGACCTCTACTGCACGGTCGTCCACCTGTGCGACGAGCTCGGCGACCTCGCCCGGATGCGGGCCTGGACGGAGTCGATGGCCCGGTGGGCGGAGCCCCAGGGCCGGACGTTCATGTATGCCCACGTCACGCGCGTCCACGAGCTCCAGCTGCTGGTCGCCGAGGGCTCGTGGGAGGCGGTCGAGGCCGAGCTCGGTGCGCGCAGCGCGGACCTGGTCGGTGCGCACGGGTGGCTCGCCGGTGAGGGCTACTACACGTTGGGGGAGGTACGCCGACTGCGCGGCGACGCCGCGGGAGCCGCGTCGGCGTACGCCACCGCCCGCAGCCTGGGCCACGACGCCCTGCCCGGTGCCGCGCTGCTGGTCCGCGACCGGGGGCGACCCACCGACGCCCTCGCCGCCCTGCGGGTCGGGCTCGCGGACGCGACGCGGCTCGGCCGGGCCCGGATGCTGCTCGCCGCTGTCGACCTGGCGCTGGCGGAGGGCGAGCCGGGATACGCCCGCACGCTCGTGGCCGAGCTGGAGGACACCGCGGCGTGGTTCGGGACGCCCGGCCTCCGGGCCCGGGCCGACCAGGGCCGGGCCGCACTGCTGATGGCGGAGGGTCGACCGGACGACGCGACATCGCTGCTGGAGCGGGCGGCCGAGGTCTACCGCGAACAGCGTCACCGCTACGCCATCGCCTCGGTCCACGAGGCCTTGTCGCACGCCCACCGGGCGGCGGGCGAGGCCGATCGTGCCGACGCGGCGGCCGCGACCGCGCTCGCGATCTACCGTCGGCTCGGCGCAGCGCCCGACGTCGCTCGCCTGGCGGCCGTCCAGGACCGGCCGTGCGGGCTGACCGACCGGGAGGTCGAGGTGCTGACCGCGGTCGCGGCCGGCGCGACCAACCGCGAGGTCGCGACCGCGCTGGTGATCAGCGAGAAGACGGTCGGGCGCCACCTCGCCAACATCTTCACCAAGATCGACGTGCGCACCCGCACGGCCGCCGCGGCCTGGGCTCGCGAGCACGACCTCGCCTGAGCCGTACGCACCACGGGGCCGGGCCGAGATGGGGTGTCTGCCCGACGCGGCGGACGCCGCCGCGCTCCTACCGTCCGAGGGACACACCACCCGACTCCAGGAGGACGCCATGACCACGCTCGAGTCCGCACCCACCGCGACCACCGATGCCGAACCGGACAGCCGAGGATCCGACGCCGTCGCCGAGCGGATGCTGCAGATCGCCAACGACGGCGCGATCTGCGCGCTGGCCAGCATCGGCCACGAGCTCGGGCTCTTCGACGTCCTCGCGGGCCTGCCGCCCGTGACGTCTGTGCAGCTGGCCGACGCCGCCGGTCTGGACGAGCGCTACGTCCGCGAGTGGCTGGGCGGCATCGCATCCGCCGGCTTCGTGACGTACGAGCCGTCCGCCCGCACGTACGCCCTGCGGCCCGACCACACCGCGTTCCTCACCGGGACGTCGCCGGACAACATGACCCGGATGATGCGCTACGACGCGCTCATGGGCCTCGTGCAGCCCAAGGTGGTGCGCGCCTTCCGCGAGGGGGGCGGGCTGTCGTACGACGACTACCCCGGCTTCCACGCCATCCAGGCCGAGGAGAGCGCGGCGGTCAACGACCGGTCGCTGGTCGACACGGTCATCCCCGTCGCGGGCGTCACCGATCGACTGGGGGCGGGCATCGACGTCGCCGACGTGGGCTGCGGGCGCGGGCACGCGATCAACCTGCTCGCACGCGCCTTCCCGCAGAGCCGCTTCTGGGGTCTCGACTTCAGCGCCGAGGCGATCACGGACGCGCGCGCGGAGGCGAAGGCGTGGGGGCTGCGCAACGCCACGTTCGTGGCGTGCGACGTGGCCTCCCCCGTGTCCGAGCCGGGGTCCTACGACCTCGTCACCGCGTTCGACTCGATCCACGACCAGGCCCACCCGGCGACCGTGCTCGCCAACGTCCACGCGTCGCTGCGACCCGGCGGCACGTTCCTCATGGTCGACATCAACGCCTCCAGCAACCTCGAGGACAACCTCGACCTGCCGTGGGCCAGCTTCCTCTACATGATCTCCACCTCCCACTGCATGTCGGTCTCCCTGGCCCAGGGCGGCGACGGCCTCGGCACCGTCTGGGGCGTGCAGACCGCGGAGCGGATGCTGCACGAGGCCGGCTTCTCCGACGTCGTCGTCCACGAGCTCGAGGAGGACCCGTTCAACGCCTACTTCGTGGCCCGCACCTGACTGATTCCCATCGTTGGGCGATGACGTGGGCGGGCCTCCGTGCCTAGCGTGGTGGGTGACGGAGATCGTCGGAGGGACGAGGTGACGCAGATGTCCGAAGCAGCACTGTTCGTCGGGTGGGGCCAACCCGTGCGGGGCCGCGAGAAGCGCTCGCTCGACGTGTTCAACGACGCCGTGACCTACTACGGCGAACGCGTGGCGGACGGCTCGATCGACAGCTTCGAGCCCGTCCTGCTCGACCCCCACGGTGGAGACCTGCAGGGGTTCATGCTCATCAAGGGATCCGCCGAGGGCCTGACCGCGATGCGGGCCACCGAGGAGTTCCAGCGGCTCCACCTGCGTGCCGGGATGATCGTGGACAACCTCGGCATCATCGACGCACGGGTGGACGACGCCGTGCTGACCCAGCTCGGCTGGTTCAGCGACGCCGCGGAGGAGCTCGGCTGACGGCTCCTGGCGAGACATGCGTCATATCCGGCGCCCGACGCGCGGCGGTAGTTTGCGCGCATGACACGCCCCGCCAAGGACTTCTTCGCTCCTCTCGCCGTCGGCGCGCCGACGCCCCCGCGCGAGATCCCGGCCCGGCCGAGCCGCGCGATCCACTTCTTCGACCCCGGCAACGAGAAGATGGCCGCCAAGGTGCCCGACATGGTCGGCACGGTCGACGTGCTGCTCGGCAACCTCGAGGACGCCGTCAAGGCGGAGAACAAGGAGAAGTCCCGGCAGGGCCTCGTCGACATCGGCAAGGCGACAGACTTCGGCAAGACCCAGTTCTGGACGCGCATCAACTCCCTCGACAGCCCGTGGGTGCTCGACGACCTGACGACGCTGGTGCCCGCGATCGGCGACAGGCTCGACGTCATCATGGTGCCGAAGGTGCAGGGCGCCGAGGACATCCACTACGTCGACCGGTTGCTCGCCCAGCTCGAGGCGAAGGCCGGCCTCGACCGGCCGATCCTCGTGCACGCGATCCTGGAGACCGCGCGCGGCGTGGCCAACATCGAGGAGATCTGCGCCGCCAGCCCGCGGATGCAGGGCCTGTCCCTCGGCCCCGCCGACCTGGCCGCGGACCGCCGGATGAAGACCACCCGCGTCGGCGGTGGCCACCCGGGCTACCTGGTGCGGCAGGACCCGGTGAAGGACGACCTCGGGGTGCCGCAGTACGACGCCCAGCGCACGTCGTACCAGCAGGACCTGTGGCACTACACGGTCGCCCGGATGGTCGACGCGTGCGCCATGCACGGGATCTACCCCTACTACGGGCCGTTCGGCGACATCAAGGACACCGTCGCGTGCGAGGACCAGTTCCGCAACGCGTTCCTCCTCGGCTGCGTCGGCGCCTGGTCGCTCCACCCGGTGCAGATCACGATCGCCAACAAGGTGTTCTCCCCCAGCGTCGAGGACGTCGCGCACGCGCGGCGCGTCATCGCCGCGATGGGCGACGGCACCGGCGCGGTGATGATCGACGGCAAGATGGAGGACGACGCCTCGGTCAAGCAGTGCCAGGTCATGGTCGCGCTGGCCGACGAGCTGGCCGCCATCGACCCGGAGCTGAAGAAGCAGTACGACGCCATCGAGCTGGAGGCCTGAGATGACCGAGTTCACCCCGCTCCGCTCCGTCCTCTACATGCCCAGCTCCAACGAGCGGGCCCTGGAGAAGGCCAAGTCGATCGCCTGCGACGGCCTCATCCTCGACCTCGAGGACGCCGTCGCGCCCGACGCCAAGCCGGCCGCTCGTGAGGCGGCGGCCGCCGCTGCCGCCAGCGGCGACTACGGTCGACGTACGGTCACCATCCGCGTCAACGGCCTCGGCACCGAGTGGCACGACGACGACATCGTCGCCGCCAGCCAGGCCGGTCCGGCCGCGATCGTCGTGCCCAAGGTCGACAGCGCCGACGACGTCGCGCGCCTCGTCGCGGCGATGGACAAGGCCGGCGCTCCCGACCACACCCGTCTCTGGGCGATGGTCGAGACCCCCGTCGCGATCCTCGACGCCCTCGCCATCGCGCGCGCATCGGGGCGGATCGGCGCCTTCGTCCTCGGCACCAACGACCTGGTCAAGGAGCTGTACGCCGAGCACGTGCCGGGCCGTGCCCCCATCCTGCCCAGCCTCCACACCGCGCTCCTCGCCGGTCGGGCAGCGGGCATCGCCGTCATCGACGGCGTCTACAACGACGTCAAGGACACCGAGGGCTTCCTCGCTGAGTGTGAGCAGGGCCGGCAGATGGGGTTCGACGGCAAGACCCTCATCCACCCCGGCCAGGTCGAGGGCGCCAACCGCGCCTTCGCGCCCAGCGAGCAGGCCGTCGAGGACGCACGTGGCCTGATCGCGGCGTTCGAGGACGGGAAGGGCGCCGGCGTGGTGACGTACAACGGCAAGATGGTGGAGAACCTGCACGTCGAGTCGGCTCGGCGCACCCTGGCGATCGACGAGGCGATCCGGGCGCTCGGCACCGCCTGACCCCCACCCGACGGGGTGGACAGAGCATGGACAGCACTTCACCCGCAGGGAGGGTTCTGACTTTGCGAAAGGCGGAGGGGACCGCCAGAGTGATCCGGCCCGCCCACCGTGGGTGGGCCGCAACCCCCCCGCACCACCTAGGAGACACCCATGATTGTCCTCGGACTGATCCTTCTCATCCTCGGCCTCCTGCTCCCCCAGAGCATCCTGACCACCATCGGCATCATCCTGATCGTGGTCGGCCTGGTCCTGAACTTCGTGCCGATCGGCGGGTCCAGCCGACGGGTCTGGTAGCGGCTTCGCCACACCTGGCGATCGGGCCTCGGACACCAGTGGTGTCCGAGGCCCTGCTGCGTCCGGGACCAGCCGGGTCGTCTCGGGCCGGGTCGTCTCAGGCGCTCTCGTTGGCCCGGCGGATGCGTTCGTTGAGCCAGGTGGTCGCGGTTCCCATCCAGCCCGCGAGGTCGTGGACCAGCTTGCCCAGGGTGTCCTGGGTCCGCTCGAACGCAGCGGTGTAGCTGGCGGCGGCCTCCTGGGCGGCGTCGCTGACCGAGGCGGTGTCGTCGTCGGCACGGCGCGGGTAGTCGCCGCCGAGGATCCTCGTGTAGGCGCCCGAGTCGATCCAGCGCCGCAGCTCGGTCGCGCGGACGACTGCGAACGGGTGGCTCTGCTGCTGGAGCAGCGAGAGCTTGATGAGGGACTCCCGGACGTCGCCGCCCTCGTCGTACTCCGCGCCCTGGGACAGGAACGACGTGACGTCGAGCTCCTCAAGGGTGCCGCCGCTCGCGAGCTTCATGTGGGTGCGCAGCGCCGCGGTCGGGTCCTGGCTGGCCAGCAGGCCCGCGCGGTCGGCGGACAGCTCGGCCTTGCGCGACCACTCCAGCAGCCCGACGGTGATCATCCGGATGCCGATCGCCCCGCCGGGGATGGAGCTGAGCAGGCCGCCGAGGCCGAGGAGCCGGAGCAGCAGCGTGCGGTAGACGGCGTGGCCGCTGACCGCGTGGCCGAGCTCGTGACCGATGACGAAACGGAGCTCGTCGTCGTCGAGGTGGTGCACCAGTCCCGAGGACAGCACGATGATCGGCCGGTCCATGCCGACCGTGACTGCGGTGAGCGTCGGGTCGGCCTGGACGTAGAGCTCCGGCAGGTCGCTGACGTCGAGGCTCCGCCCCACCTCCGCGAGCAGCCGGTGCAGGCGTGCGAACTGCCGCTCGTCGACGCGCACGGCCGAGCCGAGCAGCGTCAGCCGCCAGGCCCGCTCGCGGAACACCCCCGACATGGTCTTGAGCAGCACGTCGAAGCCCTTGAGCTTGCGCAGTGCGACCAGTGCGCCCTTGTCGGCGGGGTGCTCCCACGCCCGCGAGCTGATGTCCGTGAGCACGACGCGCGCACGCGCCGGCTTCTTCTCCCCCGATGCCATGGAGGGATCCTGACCTACGCGACCGCGTCGTGTCGCGGGTTCGCCCGGACCCCGTCGAAATCAGTGTGCCGATCGGCCGTCCCGCGGCCATCATTCTCCGCATGGCCGGCTCGAAGCGCACGCACCACGTCGCCCTCGTCCGCGACGAGACCGTCCTGGTGGCCGGGGACGGGTCTCTGCCGAGCTTCGTGCAGGACCTGGCGGACGACGCCGCACCCGAGCCGACGGCGTACGCCACCACGCTGGTCGGCGACGGGGTGCACCTGGCCCCGGTCGTGGTGCTGCCGCAGGAGGACGACGACGTACGGCCCGACCGGTTGCACGTCCTCGCGCTACGAGGCGCCGTACCCGCTGGCACGTCGTGGCGCCCGGTCGACGACCTCGCCGAGCCGTGGCGGACGCCGGTGCGGACGGCGCTCGAGGAGTACGCCGGCGACGCCCCGCCGCGACGACCGGACTGGTTCCGCCCGGGCTGGCACGACCGCGTCGAGACGTGGGTGGACGGGCAGCTGACCGCGACCGGGCGTCGTCGGATCGGTCCGCTCCGCACCCATCGGGTCTGGGGCATCTCCGCCGTGCTCGAGGTGCCGACCGACCGCGGCACGCTGTGGTTCAAGGCGTGCTGCGACCACTTCATCGCCGAGGCGGCCATCGTGCACCGCCTCGCCGCGAGGATCGGCCACCTGGTGCCGGTGCTGGCGGGGGCGGACGACGAAGCCGGCTGGCTGCTCATGGAGCCGCTGCACGGCGCCTCCGACCGCGACCGGGCCCCGGGCGCGGTCGACGTGGTGGCGCCGCTGTGGGCGCAGGCCCAGATCGCAGCACTCGAGTGGCTCGACGAGCTGCGCGCGGCGGGCTGTCCCGAGCGTGGCCTGGAGGCCATGCTCGCGGCGTGGCACGACGTCCTGGCCACCAGCCCGGAGATGGCGCTGCTCACCGACGCCGAGCGGCAGGAGCTGCCCACCGCCACCGCCCGCGCCGAGGCGCTGGTGCGCGAGTTCTGGGGGTGCGGGATCCCCGACACGCTCTCCCACGGCGACCTCCACCCCGGCAACGTCGCCTACGACGAGCGCGAGGTGCGGATCTTCGACTGGACGGACGCGTGCGTGAGCCACCCGTTCCTCGACGGCAGCCACCTGGCCCGCGTCCTCGACTGGTACGGGACCGGCGAGGGCGAGGCGGAGCGGGTGATGCAGGCGCACGCGCGGCCGTGGCGCGAGGCCTTCCCGCAGGCCGACGTCGACCACGCGCTCGAGCTCGCACCCCTGGCCGACCTCGTCTTCCAGACCGTCACCTTCGCCCACATCGCGGCAGCGTCCGAGGACGGTTCCGGTGACTTCACCGGGACCGTCGCCCGGCTCACGAGCGCGCTGCTCGACGTGGTCCGCTGATCGCTCGAGCTCGTCGGACTGCTTGCTCTGCCCGGGCTCGGACGCCCACCATCGGCGCACGTGCGGCGGATCTGGCCCTCGATACGCCGATCCGGGGGCCACTTCCGCCGCACGTGCGGCGGTCGGTCAGCCGTGCGGGTCGGGGACGTAGGGCCCGCGCTCGCGGATGGTGTCGGCGGGCACCGTGTCGCGGGTCCACAGCGACCCGTCGGCCGCGGCCTCGAGGATCGCCGTGCCGGCCACCTCGGTCTGCTTCGCGATCATGCCGCTGCTGGCCTGGCCCATGTCACCGCGGGCCTCGTAGAGCACCGAAGCCGAGCCGAGAAGGCCGTAGGCGTTGCGGGCGATGCCCGGGAACGGGGTGCTCGGGTAGCGCGTGATGTTGGCGTAGCCCTTGCCCTCGAGGGCGTCGAGCATCTCCGAGACCACCCGCTTGGAGTCGGTCACGACGCCGGCGAACTCCTCGCTGATGCCCAGGGCCTCGGCCTCCGCCTCGGCGTTGGGCCACATCACCGAGCCGGTGATCATGCGGCCGTCCTCGTCGACGTAGGTCCCCTGGTGGTGGAAGTCCACCACGAGTCGGGGCTGCCGCTCGTCCCAGAGCAGCCGCATCGCGATCGCCTCGGGCACCGGGTTGTTGGTGTCCGGTCCGGGCTGGTACGGGTGGTCGTACGCGCTCTCGGAGTAGGAGTGGTAGCGGTTGATGTCGTAGCCGCGACCCGACTGGTAGAACTCGCAGAAGGCCGGGCACGAGGTGTCGAAGTTCTGCCGCCAGGGCGTGGTGTTGCCGGCCAGGTCGACCACGTCGGCGTCGAAGCCGTCGACGTTGACGCGCGGGACGATGGTGACGGTGAGCGCTTCTCGGATCGCCTTCGCCTGTGCGGACCCGCCGGCCAGCCCGCGGACGACGTTGATCATGCCGTTGGACACGATGTACTCGTCGCCGTGCTGGTTGGCGACGAACATGATGTCGGTGTCGCCGTCACCGATCGTCACGACCGGTATGTCGCGGCCGGTGTTCGACTGCAACGGCGCCGGACTGAGGTCGAAGCTCCCCTGCGCCCTGTTCTCGATGGACTCGAGGGTGCTCCAGAGCTGTTCGTAGCTGCGGATGGCGTTGGTGTTCTCCGGACCCTGCGGCCACGGGCCGCCCGGGGTGGTGTCGGGTCCGGCGGCGGCCGGTCCCATGGTTCCCGCGGCTGCCAGTGCGAGGGCTGCCGCGGCGAGGGCGCACGTCCGGGTGCGCCTGGTGAGGGATCGTTGCATGAGCCTGTCCTCCCGATAGGTGGTCTCGCGGTCCATCCACGCACCACCCCCGGGGGGTGTCAACGGCTACCGGCCGGTCACCCCTCTACGGGCGAAGGCCGCCTCACTCCTCCCGCATGGGCACCCGGACGCCGCGCTCCTCGGCGACCTCGATCGCGCGGTCGTAGCCCGCGTCGACGTGGCGGATGACGCCCATGCCTGGGTCGTTGGTCAGCACCCGCTGGATCTTCTCCGCCGCGAGCTCGGTGCCGTCGGCGACCGTGACCTGCCCCGCGTGCAGCGAACGGCCGATGCCGACGCCGCCACCGTGGTGGAACGACACCCACGTCGCGCCGGAGGCGGTGTTGACGAGCGCGTTGAGGATGGCCCAGTCGGCGATGGCGTCCGAGCCGTCGAGCATCGCCTCGGTCTCGCGGTAGGGCGAGGCGACGGAGCCGCAGTCGAGGTGGTCGCGGCCGATGACGATCGGCGCCGAGAGCTCGCCGCTGGCGACCATCTCGTTGAACTTCGCTCCCGCCTTGGCGCGGTCGCCGTACCCGAGCCAGCAGATCCGGGCCGGCAGGCCCTGGAACTGCACGCGCTCGGCGGCCATGTCGAGCCACGTGTGGAGGCGGGCGTACTCCGGCTTGTCGTGGGCCGGGAACAGCTCCTTGATGGCGCGGTCGGTCGCCGCGATGTCGGCGGGGTCACCGGAGAGCGCGGCCCAGCGGAAGGGGCCCTTGCCCTCGCAGAAGAGCGGTCGGATGTACGCCGGCACGAAGCCGGGGAACTCGAACGCCCGGTCGTAGCCGCCCTTGCGGGCCTCGTCGCGGATGGAGTTGCCGTAGTCGAAGACCTCGGCGCCGGCGTCTTGCAGCTCCACCATCGCGCGCACGTGGGTCGCCATCGACTCCTGTGCGCGCTTGGTGAAGCCGCGCGGGTCCTCCGTGCGCTCGCGCTCCCAGTCGTCGTACGCCGTCCCCGCGGGGAGGTAGAACAGCGGGTCGTGCGCCGAGGTCTGGTCGGTGACGACGTCGATCCGGACGGAGCCGTCGAGGTGGCGCTCGAGGATCTCGGGCAGCACCTCGGCGGCGTTGCCGAGCAGGCCGATCGACAGGCCGCGGCGCGCGTCGCGCGCCTCCAGCGCGAGCTCGATCGCGTGGTCGAGGTCGCGGGCCTGGACGTCGAGGTAGCGGGTCTCGAGCCGGCGGTCGATGCGGTGCTGGTCGCACTCGACGCAGATCGCGACGCCGTCGTTCATCGTCACGGCGAGGGGCTGGGCGCCGCCCATGCCGCCGAGGCCGGCGGTCACGGTGATCGTTCCGGCGAGGGTGCCGCCGAACCTCTTGTCGGCGACCGCGGCGAAGGTCTCGAAGGTGCCCTGCAGGATGCCCTGCGTGCCGATGTAGATCCACGAGCCGGCCGTCATCTGGCCGTACATCGTCAGCCCGAGGTCCTCGAGCCGGCGGAACTCCTCCCAGTCGGCCCAGTCGCCCACGAGGTTGGAGTTGGCGATGAGCACGCGCGGCGCCCACACGTGGGTGCGCATCACGCCGACCGGCTTGCCCGACTGCACGAGCAGCGTCTCGTCGTCCTCGAGGTCGCGCAGGGTGCGGACGAGGGCGTCGTACGCCTCCCAGCTGCGCGCGGCCTTGCCGGTGCCGCCGTAGACGACGAGGTCCTCGGGGCGCTCGGCGTTGTCGGGGTCGAGGTTGTTCATCAGCATCCGCAGCGGCGCCTCGGTCTGCCACGACTTCGCGGTCAGCTCGGTGCCGTGCGCGGCGTGGATGGGCAGGCGGGGGTTGGACGAGGT
This sequence comes from Nocardioides sp. zg-1230, assembly GCF_013155335.1. Taxonomy (GTDB): domain Bacteria; phylum Actinomycetota; class Actinomycetes; order Propionibacteriales; family Nocardioidaceae; genus Nocardioides. The sequence goes on from NZ_JABJQZ010000001.1 coordinate 594,467, forward strand.
CACTGGAGTTCTCCGATCACGGACTCGACGGCGGCGAGGACCGCGCCGGACTGGACGAGGCCGACGGCGGCCTCGATCTCGGGCGAGAGGTGGCGGTCGGGGCCGGGGCCCTCGATGCCGTTGCTGCGAAGCAGGCCGACGACCGCGCCCGTCGCGGGCGACGGGGAGAGTGGGGCGCGCAGGTCGAGGGCCCGGGCCGCGGTGAGCACCTCGACCGCGACCACGCGCGACAGCCCGTCGACGGACCGGCGCAGCTTGCGGGCGGCGTTCCAGCCCATCGAGACGTGGTCCTCCTGCATGGCGCTGGAGGGGATCGAGTCGACGGAGGCCGGGACGGCGAGGCGCTTGAGCTCGGACACGATCGACGCCTGGGTGTACTGCGCGATCATGTGCCCGCTGTCGACCCCGGGGTCTGCGGCGAGGAACGGCGGCAGCCCGTGGCTGCGCGCCCGGTCGAGGAAGCGGTCGGTACGCCGCTCGCTGATCGAGGCGACGTCGGCGGCGACGATCGCCAGGAAGTCGAGCACGTAGCCGACCGGTGCGCCGTGGAAGTTGCCGTTGGACTCGACGCGGTCACCGATCACGACCGGGTTGTCGATCGCGCTGGCGAGCTCGCGCCCGGCGACGGTCGCGGCGTGCTCGACCGTGTCGCGGGCGGCACCGTGCACCTGCGGCGAGCAACGCAGCGAGTAGGCGTCCTGGACCTTGTTGCACTCCACCGTGTTGTCCGGCCCGGTGCGGTGCGAGGCGACGATCGTCGAGCCGGCCATCAGCGCGGTGAGGTTGGCCGCCGACTGCGCCTGGCCGGGGTGGGGGCGGATGTCCTGCAGCTCGGGGGCGAAGACCCGGTCGGTGCCGAGCTGTGCCTCGACGCTCATCGCCGCGGCGACGTCGGCGGTGCGCAGCAGCATGCGCAGGTCGGCGATCGCCATGACGAGCATGCCCAGCATCCCGTCGGTGCCGTTGATGAGCGCGAGCCCCTCCTTGGCGACCAGCTCGACCGGCTCCAGCCCGGCTGCCGCGAGGGCCTCGGCGGCCGGCATCAAGGTGCCGTCGGCGTCACGGACCTCGCCCTCGCCCATCAGCGCCAGCGCGCAGTGCGACAGCGGCGCCAGGTCGCCCGAGCAGCCGAGCGAGCCGTACTCGCGCACCACCGGCGTGATGCCGTGGGACAGCAGGTCGGCCATCAGCTGCGCGGTCCCGCGGCGTACGCCGGTGTGGCCCGTCGCGAGCGTCGAGAGCCGCAGCAGCATGAGCGCACGCACCACCTCGCGCTCCACCTCGGGCCCGGAGCCGGCGGCGTGGGACCGGACGAGCGAGCGCTGCAGCTGGGCACGCATCTCGGTGGGGATGTGGCGCGTGGCGAGCGCTCCGAAGCCGGTGCTGACGCCGTACGCCGGCGTCTCGGCGGCGGCGAGCGTCTCGACCACGCCCCGGGCGCGGTCGATCGCGGCCAGCGCGTCGTCGGTGAGCGAGACGCGGGCGCCCCCACGGGCGACGCTGAGGAGGTCGTCGAACGAGACGGGACCGACCCCGACATGGATGGTCTGCATGCCCCCATCCAACGCCCGCGACGGGGCAGTCACCAGAGGCGGACGCGCAAGTCCAGTCTCGCATCCGAGACAGCGCCACTCACCCGTACGGAGGACACCGGACAGGTCCGGCCCATGGCACGGTGGGGGGCGGGAACAGACCGCAACAACAGAGCCCGGAACAAGGAGGTCCCCCATGGACGACGCGACGACGTGGATCATCGTGCTGGTCGTGGTGCTGGTCGTGGCGGCGCTCGCCGCCTGGCTGGTCGCCCAGCAGCGCAAGAAGAAGCAGCACGAGCACGCCGAGCAGCTGCGCAGCGAGGCTCACGAGCACGCGACCCAGATCCCGGAGACCCAGGTGCGGGCGAAGGAGGCCGAGGCCGAGGCGGAGCGCGCCCGGCTCGAGGCCGAACGCGCCCAGGCGAAGGCCCGCGAGGCACAGGTGGCCGCCACCCAGCAGCAGGCGGTGCACGAGGACCGGCTGCGGACGGCCGACGAGGTCGACCCGCGCGTCGACACCTCGTCCGACGACTACGCCCCGGGCACGGCCGCGCACGACCATCGCACCGACAGCCACGACCCCGACACGGTGCTCGACGCCGATGACGCTCGCCGCACCGACGGGACCGAGGGCACGCACCGGGCCTGACCGGCACGCCCCGGGACGCAACGCAGGACAGGGACGGCCACTACTGGAAGACTGGCCGTCCCTGTCCCGTGAAAGAGGAAGCCCCGTGACCACGCTCATCATCGTCCTCGTCATCATCGCCGTCGTGATCGCTGTCGCGGCGTTCCTCGTCCGGAAGAAGAACCGCGAGGCCAACGTCGCCCGCGCCGAACAGCTCCGGGCGCAGGCCGCGACGCAGGCGCAGTCCACGATCGCCCCGGCCCAGGAGCGCGCGGCGGCCGCGGAGGCCGAGGCCGAGCAGGCCCGCGCCGCCGCCGCCAAGGCCGAGGCGGAGGCACAGGAAGCCCGGATCGCGGCCCAGCAGATCGAGGCGACGCACGAGGGCCAGGTCCGCGCGGCCGACCGGATCGACCCGCGCGTCGACCACAAGGCCGACGACTACGCCCCGCAGGTGCCCGGCACGACCGACCAGACCCCGACCCCGCCGTCGGAGGTCGAGGCCGCGAACACCCAGCAGACCACCCAGCAGGCCGAGCAGCCTGCCGAGGAGCCCGCTGCCGTCGAGCAGCCCGCCGCCGATCACCCCGCCGCCGAGGCGCCCGCCCACGAGCCGGCCGCCGAGCAGCCCGCTGCCGAGAGCGCGCAGGACGGCACCCGGGACGGCAGGGCCCCGCTCCTCCCGCGCCGCACGCCCGGTGCCAACGAGATGCCCGGCAAGCCGATCGAGCAGACCGACGGTGGCGGCGGCTGGTTCAGCAAGGGCTCCGACAAGTCCTGAGCCCGCCCTCGTGAGCCAGGTCCCCGCTGCGACGCGCACCCTGCGGGTCCTGCGGTTCCTGGCCACGCAGGCCGACCCGGTCCCGCTCGACCGCATCGTGCGCGCGTGCGACCTGCCGCGCAGCACGGCGTACCACCTGCTCAACACGATGATCGACGAGGGCTTCGTCGTGCACCTGCCCGACGAGCACCGCTACGGGCTGGGGGTGGCGGCGTTCGAGGTCGGCAGCGGCTTCACGCGGCAGGAGCCGCTCGCCCGCCTGGCTCGCCGGCCGCTGGCCGAGCTGGTCGACCGGACCGGCCACGGCGCCCACCTCGCGGTGCTCCACGGTCGCGACGTCCTCTACGTCATCGAGGAGCGGGCACCGGGGCGGCCCCCGCTGGTCACGGACGTCGGCGTACGCCTCCCGGCCCACCTGACGGCGTCGGGTCGCGCGATCCTCGCCGCCCTGCCGGCCAGCCAGGTCCGGGCGCTCTACCCCGACCGGGACGCGTTCGTCGACCGCCACGGCAAGGGCCCGACGTCGCTGAGCGCCCTGCGCACGGTGCTGTCCGCGACACGGCAGCGCGGCCACGCGAGCGAGGACGGCGAGGTGACGCCCGGCCTCCAGAGCGTGGCCGCCGCGGTGCTCGACCACAACGCCCACCCGGTGGCCGGGGTGGCGGTGACGTTCCCCAGCGACGCCGGCGACGACGTCGACACGATCGCGTCAGCCGTCCGGCAGACAGCCACCCGGTTGACCCGACGGGTCAGCGGGCGGGCAGCAGCCGCGCGTTGACGATGATCCGGGTGCGGTAGACGCCGGTCAGGTCGTTGCGGTCACCGCACGTGATCAGGACGAGTCGCGGCTTGCCCCGGTCGCTGAACAGCCCCGCGACGGCCGCGCGCTTGAGGCCGGTGACCCGGCGTACGCGGGTGACCTCGAAGCGGTTGCGCCCGACCACGACGAGGTTCCCGGGACGCAGCCTCCCCAGGTCGTCGAACACCCCGGGGCCCTTGGACCAGGTGTGGCCGGCGAGGACGGCGCTGCCCTGCTGCCCGGGCTGCACGCCCGCTCGCCAGCGGTACACGTCGCGGACGCTGCGCCCGATCGCCAGGTGGCCGGACCGGGTGACGCCCACCGGGATGATCCCGGCGTTCACCCCGATCGCGGGGATCGACAGGCGGCCGAGCGCCGTGGACCGCTCGGAGGACCCGACGGACGACCCGGCGTACGTCGTCGCGGGACCGGCGCCCGCGGGCGCACCCGCCAGCATCGCGACCGCGACCAGCACGACCACGAGCACCCTGCGCAAGCCCGGCATCGCCCCACGACCTCCAGTGTCCGCACCCGGACGTTCCCCCTCGTCCGGCGTTCGGAGGCTACGCTGCCGCGGTCGTCAGCGCGCCGATCTTCGACCAACCTGCGACGAGCCTTCGAGGAGCGGGCCCCGGCCCCTCACCGCTGATGCCACCAGCGCCGCTTCCCACCCGGCTCGTCAGGGATCTTCCAGCGGGGCCTCCGGCCTTGCGCGAGCCTGACGGACTCCTCGACGAACCGTGCGCGTGCGACCGCCCAGTCCCCCGTCTCCACGAGCGAGCGCTGCGTCCCCCAGTCGCCGAGGTACCAGACCCGGTAGGTGCCGTCGTCGAGCTGCTCCAGGCCGATGTACTCGCTGGAGAGGCCGCTCGGGACCAGGCGGCCTCGGACGACGAAGTCGTACCCCTCACCGAGGCCGCGGGCGATCAGGTGCTCGGCAACCTCGACCAGCTCGTCGGGCGCCCGGTGGACCGCGAGCTCGACGCCGCGGTCCACGACCCGCCGGGCGAGGTCACGCAGGTCGTCGGCGCGCAGGCCGGGCCAGCCGTGCACGAGCGCGAGCCACTCCTCGGGAATCGACGACGCCCCGTGGACAGCACCGAGCAGCGCACCGGCGATCGCGGCAACGGTGTCGGTGTCGTCGCCCGCGTGCACCGCCGCGTTGAGCGACGTGACGAGAGGAGAGCCGTCGCCGACCGGGTGGCGGATCGCCGACCACGCAGCCTGGAGGGCGGAGACGACGTAGCCGTTGGGCGCGAACACGGACGGCGTACGTCGCTCCGCGTCGACGATCCAGCTCGTCCACCGCCCCTGCCGGGCGAGCGGCAGGACGTCGACGAGCCCGGCCAGGTCAGGCAGCACGCCGTCGAGGACCGCCAACCGGATCGCGTGGCACCACAGGACGCACGCGTCGCCCGCGAGCGGGTCGCGGTGGGTCGCGTCGGAGACCCAGCGTGCTGCGAGCGTCAGCGTGGCGGGGTCGTCGAGGAACGCCAGCGCCACTGGCGCTGTGCGCATCAACGACCCGTTGCCGGCCGTTTGGCCGGTGCGGCGGTGGAGCCCGGCCGCCGCGGCGGACGACGACCACCAGAGCCGCGAGGGCCCCGTTCCCGCGACCGTGCCGAGCACCTGTCGAGTCTGCGTGCCGACGTCGGTGGCACCGCTGCCGAGCCAGTCGACCCAGCCTTGGACGACCGCGTCGAGGGCGGGGACGTGACGGAGGCCCTGGTCCGCGGCCACCCGGGCGACGACCACGGCCATCTGGGTGTCGTCGCTCCACTCGCCCGGCGCGTAGGGCCCCAGCCCCCCGCCGATCATCCGCGGCGGCTCGTCCGGAGCCAGCGGCGCCGAGCCGAACTCGTACGGCACTCCCAGGGCATCCCCGCACGCAGCGCCGAGCAGGACGCCCTCGATCCGGTCGGTCAGGCCGGGGTCGCTGTCGACCCTCAGCGTCATGCGATGTCGCCGGCGAACTTGCCGGCGATGGGCTGGGGCACAGGGTCGCGCAGCTCGGCCTCCAGGATCGCCCGGCCGATCTCCTCCTGGAACGGCACGAGGTCGACGCGCGGTGGTTCGGCCTCGGGGACGACCTCCTCGACGATCGTCACCCCGAGGTCCTTGACCCGCACGCGCGTGACCAGCGTGAAGATCGTGCCCGGCAGGAAGACCACCTCGTGCTCGTGCCGGGCGGCCGAGAACTGCTCGATGCCCCGGCCCGCCCGGCTGAGGATCGCGTAGACGGCCTCCGTGCCGAAGTTCTCCGTCGCGACGCGCGGGTCGCGCGAGGTGGACAGCAGCGACTCGGTGACGTGGGCCCGTCCCTGCCACCGCTCGTGGCTGCGGGCCCCGCACCCGCGGAAGACGACCCCCTCGTGCGGGGGGAGCTGCTCGAGCGTGGCGAAGAAGGCTTCCAGGTCGGGTGTCTGCGTCACGGCTGTCCCTCCATGTTGGTCTGCAGGGTCCACCGGGCGCCCGCGCCCGAACCGTCGCGCCGGGCGACGACGGGCACGGTCAACGTCTCGACCCGCACCCGGCCGCGGTCACCGGGGGCCCACTGCTCGCCATCGGCCCGGGTGCAGGCCCACGTGGTGCCCTCGAGCTCGACGAGCAGCTCGTCCTGCCCCCGCGCGGGTCGTACGCCGCCCAGCGTGCCCTCGACCTGTACACCGTCGCCGCGGTCGACGAGCACCCGCTCGCCGGCGCGCGTGTGGAACATGTAGGCGACGACCTCCCAGTGGGGGTGGTCGTCCCGTTTGGCGCGGCTGAACTCCGGCAGTGGGTCGTCCTTGTGCGCCTCCTTCGCAGCGGCCCAGTCGCGGGCGGCCCAGTCGGCGATCTCCTCCGGGGTCATGTCACCCAGGTCGTCGCGACCGCTCACGGGATCTCCCTCACCACCAGCTGCCGGACCCCGTCGGGCCCGATCGTGTTGCTGAGCACCTCGAACTCGGTGCCTGCCTTGAACAGGATCTCAGCCTCGGACCTCGCTGCGGAGAAGGGGCCGACGTTGGCGCCCGAGTGACCGTCGATGGTGATGCGGGTCGGGTTCTCCTTGCCGGGGTCCATGAACCCCTCCGCGACGTTGGGGTTGGTCGAGCTGCTGCTGAACCCGCGGTCGGAGAGGTTTCCTCCGTTGTTGACGTGCTCTACGACGGAGTCGGGCAGGTTGGTCGCGCGGTAGGTGGTGCCGTCGTACTTCGGCAGCTGGTCGAGGCCCGCGTTGGCGGCGTCGATGCGCTCCTGCACGCTGAGCTCGTTGGGCCCGATCTCGCGCATGTTGCCGTTCATCACCTTGTAGCCGTCGTCGGTGGTGTAGTCCCAGATCCCGCGGATCCCATCGCGGTCGAGCTCCGGGTGCTGCTGCATCACCTCGTCGAGCCACGGCTCGAGGGCCGGGTCGTCGAGGGTGCGATCCACACCCTGGGGTGGCGGGGTGACGTCGTCGTAGCGGTGGAGGTCGGCGAGGTCGTCCAGCCGGTTCAGGTCGGAGAGGTCGTCGAGCTTGTTGAGGTCCGAGAGGTGGTCCAGCTTGTCGAGGTCGGCCAGGTTGTCGAGCTTCGACAGGTCGGACAGCCCGTCCAGCAGGTCCATGCCGCCCTTCGCGCCGCGGGTGGCCAGCGCGCCGGCGCCGGCGGTGGCGACGGCGGCGACGGCGTCGGGGACGAGGTGCCCGATGGCGCGGGCCGGGTCGTCGGCCCAGGTGTCCCAGTCGAGCAGCGACTTGCCCAGCTCCTTGCCGAAGCCGACCGGGTCGGTCGTCAGGCCGGTGTAGATGCCCTGGGCCATCGTCCACGCGTTCTCGGCCGACAGCTCGTACTTCTTCATCAGCTCTTCGGGCGTGAGGTCACCCGTGGCGAGCTTGTAGGAGTCGATGACCAGGTTCACGGGGCTGAACGGCACCATCGTCAGCAGGTCCCACACCGCCTCGCCGGCGCCCTCGAAGATGCCGCCGACGAACTTCAGGCCCGACTCGAGCCAGTTGGGCTCCTCAGGCGCGTCGGCGCACCCGACCCGCACCTCCCCGGCACACACGTGCGCCGCGTTGTCGAGGTCGGCCCTCGCCGCCTCGAGCGCACCCAGCGCCTCCCGCTGGATCGGGCTGCCCCAGTCGACGAACGGCTCGGCCGGGTCGGTGCCGCCGCTGCTCCAGTAGGCCCGCATCCGCCCCATGTAGGAGTCGTACTGGGTGCGGGCGCTCTCCGACTCGCGCTGCCCCCGCTCGTGCTCCGCCTTCGCCTCCGCCGCGCGACGCTGGGCGTCCTCCAGCGCGCCGGCGTACGTCGTCAGGCCCGCCGCGGCCTTCTTGAACCCGTTGCCGGCCTTGATCCACCGGTCCGGCTCGAGGTCGTGCGCCTCGCGGAACTCGTCGGCGGCGCGGCCGGTCCACCCCGACACGTCGATCTTCGCCAGTGCGTCGCCGGTGTCGTAGAACAGCTGGCCCTTCTGCTCCATCGTGCGAGCCCTGGTCCGGATGGTGCCGGGGTTGCCCTCGATCACGAAGTCCGGCACGTCACATCACCTTGATGCCGGCGATGGTGCCCTTGAGCGCGGACAGGGCGTCGTAGCCGGCCTTGTCGGTCTCGAAGTAGTTCATCGCGATCTTGCCCAGTCGTCCGGACATCTCCTCGACGTCCTGGCAGAGGTTGTTGACGCCCTCCTCCCAGCGGTTCTTGAACTCGTCGAGCGCGCCCCACACGACGTCGCTGCCGACGTCACCCTTGCCGGGGACGAGGTCCTCGACGTCCTGGTCCTTGAAGAGCTGGACGGTCTCGCTGAGCCCCTGGGCGGCCTGGCCCATGCTCTCGAGGTCGACCTCGAAGTCGTACGACGGCATGGGACCCCGATTCCCTGCGGACGGGCCGCTCAAACCGTTCGGCCCCGACGAGCACGTCAGATGTGTGAGCGGGGCGCCCGAGGGGTAGGAAGGAGCCGATCGACCCGAACGAGAGGGGGCGGCCGTGGCCGTCGGACTTGTCTACTCCGAGATGCAGGCGGCGGCCCAGGCCGTGGCCGATGCGGTGGAGCCGCTGCAGACGACGCTGCAGGACCTCGGCGCCACCATCGAGACCGAGGCCGGCAAGGGCTTCAGCGGCCAGGCGGCCGCCGGGTTCGGCGAGGCGGTCAACGCCTGGTTCGACGTCGCGATCACGCTGGGCCCGATCCTCGAGGGCTACTCGCAGAGCCTGATGTACGTCGCCCAGGAGCACGCGACCAACGACGTCGCCCAGGCCGAGCGGGCCGGGCAGCTGGCCGATCGCCTCGGCGGTGGTCCGCGATGAGCGCCCGCGGTCTCGTCGTCCACCAGGGCTCGCTCTCGACGCTGGAGACGGCGCTCGCCGATGCCACGACGGCGATCACGACCCAGATCACCGACCTCCTCGAGCAGGTGGAGTCCCTGACCCCGGGGTGGGACGAGACAAGCGAGTCGCACCTGGCACACCTCGAGCACCAGCAGAAGCTGCGCGACGGGGTCGAGCGGCTCACCGAGGCGCTCGACCAGGTCAGGTCCAGGCTGGCCACCTACCGCGAGGACGCCCGCGAGATCGAGGTCGAGAACGTCGCGATCGTGAACTGATCGCCCGCACCTCGGCGGTTGAAGTTACCTGCGGGTAGGATCCATCTCACGCCGCAGAGCCCTGCCGTCGGTGTGATCGGCGGACCTAGGCTGCGGCTCTGTACGCCCCTACCGAGGAGCAGCCCTTCATGCAGATGATCGCGATCGTCGTCTCGTTCGCACTGACCGTCGCCGCGGTGGCCATGCTGGTCCCGGCCGTACGGCGCATGCTGGGCGTGATCCGCGCGAGCCAGCCGGCGCCGGGCCGCAACGACAACCCGGCCGGTCGCACCGCGACGATGCTCAAGGAGACGTTCCTCCACACCCGGATGCTGCAGTGGCACTGGGTCGGCATCATGCACTGGTTCGTCTACATGGGTTTCCTGCTCCTCAGCACGGCCGTGCTGGCGGCGTACTTCCAGCTCTTCAAGCCCGACTTCGCCTACCCGATCATCGGCCACTGGTATCCCTTCGAGTGGCTCATGGAGGTCATCGGGGCACTCAGCACGATCGGCATCGTCTTCCTGATCGTCTACCGCCAGAAGCACCACCCGCGCAGCGAGGGCCGCCGGAGCCGGTTCTTCGGCTCCACCTTCTGGCAGGCCTACTTCGTCGAGGCGCTCGCGCTGCTCGAGGGCTCCGCGATCCTGTTCGTCCGGGCCGCGGAGTGGCGGCTCGACGAGGAGGCCGGCCGCGCCCACTACCCGTTCTCGTCGTGGCTCGGTGACCTGCTCTACCCGAGCTCCGTCACGTCCCTCGAGAACCTCATCTACGTGATCGCGACCTTCAAGATCGCGCTGGCGATGATCTGGCTGATGGTCATCGCCCGCAACATCACCATGGGCATCGCCTGGCACCGTTTCACCGCGTGGTTCAACATCTGGTTCAAGCGCGAGGCCGACGGCACCACCGCACTGGGTGCGATGAAGCCGCTGACCTCGAACGGCAAGGCGGTCACCCTCGACGACATCGACGACCTCGACGAGGACTCGGCCCTCGGCGCCGGCCAGGTCGAGGACTTCTCGTGGAAGGGGATCCTCGACTTCACCACCTGCACCGAGTGCGGCCGCTGCCAGTCACAGTGCCCGGCCTGGAACACCGAGAAGCCCCTCTCCCCCAAGCTCCTCATCACCAGCCTGCGCGACCACGCGTACGCCAAGCACGACGGCGCCGAGGGCCACCGCGAGCGTGCGCTCGTCGGCGCGGGCACCAAGGGCGAGAGCGGTGGCACGGGGACCGACGTCCTCGACTACTTCTACAACCCTGCCGACGGCGACTTCGTCATCGACGAGGACGTGCTCTGGAGCTGCACCTCGTGCGGCGCCTGCGTCCAGCAGTGCCCCGTCGACATCGAGCACGTCGACCACATCATGGACATGCGGCGCTACCAGCTGCTCGTGGAGTCCAACTTCCCGGCCGAGCTCAACCAGCTGTTCAAGGGTCTGGAGAACAAGGGCAACCCGTGGAACATGTCGAGCACCGCTCGCATGGACTGGGCCAAGGGCCTCGACTTCGAGGTGCCGGTCGTCGGCGAGGACCTGGAGTCCCTCGAGTCGGTCGACTGGCTGTTCTGGGTCGGCTGCGCCGGGGCGTACGAGGACCGCGCGAAGAAGACCACCCGCGCGGTCGCCGAGCTGCTCGACATGGCCGGCATCTCCTTCGGCGTGCTCGGCAACGGTGAGACCTGCACCGGCGACCCGGCCCGCCGCGCGGGCAACGAGTTCGTCTTCCAGGGCCTCGCGCAGCAGAACGTCGAGACCTTCAAGGAGTACAAGGTCAAGAAGGTCGTCTCGACCTGCGCCCACTGCTTCAACACGCTCAAGAACGAGTACAAGGACTTCGGCATCGAGCTCGAGGTCGTGCACCACACCCAGCTGCTCAACCGCCTCGTCCGCGAGGGGAAGTTGACCCCCGTCAAGGACGGCGCGGGCGCGGCGAAGCGCTCGATCACCTACCACGACCCGTGCTACCTCGGTCGCCACAACGAGGTCTACACGCCGCCGCGCGAGCTGCTGCAGGTCCTGCCCGGCGCCGAGGTCATCGAGATGGAGCGCAACTCCGAACGCTCCTTCTGCTGCGGCGCCGGTGGCGCACGCATGTGGATGGAGGAGAACATCGGCGAGCGGATCAACATGAACCGCACCAAGGAGGCCGTCGGCACCGGCGCCGACCAGATCGCCGTCGGCTGCCCCTTCTGCCGTGTGATGCTCTCCGACGGGCTCACGATGCAGCAGAGCAAGGGCGAGGCCCGCGAGGAGGTCGAGGTCCTCGACGTCGCGCAGATGCTCCTCGCCTCGGTCAAGGGCGTGCAGGCGACCAAGGCCGCGCCGGGCTCCGCGCCCGCCGCTGCGCCCGCCGCTGCTGCCGCCGGAGCCGGCGTCGCCACCGACGTGGCGACCAAGGACGAGCCGGAGGCGGGCGACGTCACCGTCACCGACGACACCGTCACCGAGACCGCCGACGTAGGCCCGGCCGCCAAGGCGTCGGGCGGTACGTCGCTCTTCGACACGCCCGCTCCGGAGGAGTCGGCCCCCGCAGCCGGGCCGGCCTCGTCGGGCTCGCTCTTCGACACCCCGGCGGACGCCGCGCCGACCGCCGGCGCGGCCGACGCGACGTCCGACGCGAAGCCGGCCGAGGCGTTCTCCGGTGGTTCGCTCTTCGACACCCCGGCCCCCGAGGAGGCGCCCACGCCCCAGGCCGAGGAGAAGCCCGCCGAGGAGGCGCCGGCTGCGAAGCCGGCTGCGCCGACTGACCTCGGCAGCGGCGGGTCGCTCTTCGACCTCGAGTCGCCCGAGCCCGCCCCCGCGGCAACCGAGCCGGACGCCCCTGCCACGTCGGAGGCGCCCGAGGCAAAGCCCGCCGCCGCGCCTGCCGCGCCTGCCGCGGAGCTGGGGGGCGGCTCGCTCTTCGACATCGCCGCACCCGAGCCGGTGGCTGACGAGCCGGCAGCGGCTGCCGAGCCGGAGCCGACCCCGGAGCCCGAGCCGAAGGCAGAGGCCGCACCCGAGCCCGCCCCGGAGCCGGTCGCCGACGCGGCCCCGGCCAGCAGCACGGCGTCCACGCCCACCACCGACGCCGACCTCGCGAGCCTGGGGTCGCTCTTCGACCTCCCGGCACCCGAGACCGCCGCCGAGCCCGCCCCAGAGGCGACCGTGGCCGCTGAGTCTCCCAGCGACTCAACATCCGAAGAGGCCCCCGCGGTGGCGACTGTTGCCGCTGAGTCTCCCAGCGACTCAACGCCCGAAGAGGCCCCCGCGGTGGCGACTGTTGCCCCTGAGTCTCCCAGCGACTCACCGTCGAGGGTGCCCGCAGCGCCGGCCGCCGGCGGCGAGGCATCGACCCCGGCCACCGACGTCGACCTGTCGGGCCTGGGCTCGCTGTTCGACCTCGAGGCGCCCGCTGCCGCACCCGCAGCACCGGCTGCGCAGACCGAGGCGACCTCCGCCCCGGCGCCGGCTGACGAGCAGGCGCCGGAGCCCGAGGCGACGCCGGAGCCGGCCGCCAGCGCCCCGCCGAGCGGGGCGGACCTGAGCCAGGCCGCCCTCTTCCGCGACCCCGAGGACGCCGCGGCCGGGGACCGGCAGACCGTCCTCGACGCGGACGACGAGCCCGCAGCCGAAGACACGACGGACGCGAGCGACGTACCCGCAGAGACGGACGACGAGCCGAAGCCCGCCGCCTCCACCGGCCCGGCCCACACGCCGCGCACGGACGCCGACATCAGCGGGTCGGGCTCCCTTTTCGACCTCTGACCGGCCTCTCCTGAACTTGTCGGCCCGTGCATCGGCCGACAAGTTCAGGAATCCCCGGCTGCCCGGGGACCCCTGAAACCAACGTAGTGACATCACCGCGACGCCAGATGACATCACAACGGCATTGACATGACATCACAGTGATGTCATGGTGGTGCACATGGACATCACCCCGTACGTCGACAGCCTCCGCCGCGACCTCGTCGCCGCGTCCGAGGCCGGGGGCGACGAGCTCAAGAAGGCCGCGGAGCGCCTGGCCTACGCGCTCGACCCAAGCGCGCGGCTCGCCCTGATGGAGGCCATCTCGCATGCCGCGGCCGAGATCACCGCCGAGCTGCCCGACGGCAGCGTGGACGTGCGGCTCGTGGGCCGCGAGCTCGACTTCGTCGTCGAGGTCGCTCCCCCCGCCGCCATGCCCACCCCGCCCCCGCCACCTGCTCCCCCGGCGCCGCCGGAGGAGGAGGCCGGCGACCTGGCCCGCATCACGCTGCGGATCCCGGAGGCGGTCAAGGCCAGGGCCGAGGAGAGGGCCGCCGCAGCCGGGCAGAGCCTCAACACCTGGATGGTCAACGTGGTGCGCAGCGCCACCAACGAGCACGCCATCAACGTCGACATCGACCTCAGCAGCGTTCCCTTCGTGGGCTACGACCCGTTCGCCGGAAACCGCAAGCCGGGACAGGGCAACCGCCGGATGACCGGCTGGCTCTGACCACCTGACCCCTCGGGGCACGAGCCCCGCCACCCATCGCCCACCGGACCGGCACCGCCGGCCCGTCGGACGAGCACACCCTCAGGAGACCCGATGAGCAACCAGCTCGACCTCACCTTCGACACCCCCGAACCCATCGACCTCTACGTCGAGAACGGGCGCGGCCGTCTCGAGGTCACCGCCACCGACACCACCGAGACCACCGTCCGCATCACCGGCGACCGGGCCGAGGAGTTCGACGTACGGGATCTGGGCGACCGGATCGCGATCATCGCGCCCCGGCGCAACGGCGGGTTCCTCGGCCGCGAGCCCCGGGCCGAGATCGTCGTCGAGGTCCCCGTCGCCAGCGGGCTGCAGGCCAAGGTCGGCAGCAGCGACGTACGCACCCACGGCCGGTTCGGCGACATCCGCGTCGACAGCGGCTCCGGCGACGTCACGATCGACGTCGTCGAGGGCGACACCCTCGTCCAGACCGGCTCCGGAGACCTGGCCGCGGAGCACCTCCTCGGGGAGGCACGCCTCAAGTCGGGCTCGGGCGACGTCCTCGTACGCCGGGCCGAGTCGGCGCTGGTCGTCACGACGGGCAGTGGCGACGTCCGCGTCGAGTCGGCCCGCGCCGAGCTCGCGGTCAAGACGGGATCGGGCGACACGCACGTCCTGTCGATGGGCGGGGAGGCGGTGGTCAACACGGGCTCGGGCGACCTGGTCGTCGGCGAGGTGGCCTCGGGCCGTGTGACGGCGAAGACCGCGAGCGGCGACGTCAGCATCGGGGTGGTGCCCGGTACGCCGGTGTGGACCGACGTCCGCACCGCCAGCGGCCGGCTCAGCTCGACGCTCCCGAGCACCGGCGAGCCGGCACCCGACCAGCCCTACCTCGAGGTGCGCGCGACCACGGCGTCCGGAGACGTCACCCTCCACCAGAGCTGACCCGCGACCCACCAGGAAGGAGCACCGCCATGCACGACTCACTCACCGACATCGAGCTGATCGCACGTCACCGCATCGCCGAGCGCGTCCGCTACTCCCCGCGCGCACCCCGCACCAAGCGCCGCTGACCCGGCTCTGGCCGCACCGGGAGGGGAAGTCCGACACCTGGAGGGGGTTGTATGCCCCTCCCTGTGACGGACTCCCCGCTCGAGCGGGGAGTCTGCGACGGGCGCAGGCGAGAAACCCGCCCGCCGCCGGTCAGGACCTCATCGCCACGCCGCGACGCCAGTAGCCCATGAAGGCGACCTGGCTGCGGTCGAAGCCGAGCTCCTTGACCAGGTGGCGGCGCAGGCCGGTGACGACCTTCGACTCACCGGCGATCCACGCGTAGGTGCCGCCCACGCCCGTGACGTCGCCGGGGACGTCCTCGCCGGAGGAGGAGTAGAACGGCGTCTCCCACAGGTCGGGGTCGACCTCGTCGGGCGCGACGTCCAGCTGTGCGCCCGGCATGCCGAGGTGGGCCACCACGGCATCGTGGAGGCCCGTGCCCAGCTCGTCGCCTTCGCGGGCCAGCCACACCACCTCGACGCCCGCCGGACGGCGTACGTCCTGCACGTCGGCAGCGACCGGCACCTCGAGGAACGCCATGCCCCTGGCGTCGTCGGGCAGCTGCTCGAGCACCGTGCACACGGCGGGCACCGCGGTCTCGTCGCCCACCAGCAGGAGCTCCGCGCCCGGGCCGGGCGTGAACTCGATGCCGCCGTAGGGGTAGCCGCGCCGCGGGGCGAGCAGCGCGATGCGGTCGCCGACCGTGGCGCGGGACGCCCAGAGCGAGCCCGGGCCGACCAGGTCGCCCTCCAGGTGCAGCACCATGTCGACGACCAGGGTGGTCTGCGCCCCGGAGCCGCGGACGTCGCGGATCGTGTAGGTGCGCATGTGGCCGCGCTCGGCCGCCGGTAGTTCCAGCCACGTCGAGAACCAGGTGTCGTCGGCGCCCTCGGTCGAGGTGATGCCGCCCGTCTCGGGGTCGGGCAGGATCAGCTTGATCCGCTGGTCCCAGCGCGGGCCGTCGACGCCGAAGTCGGCGAGGTCGGGGCTGCCGAGCTCGACCCGGACGAAGGTCGGCGACAGCCGCTCGACAGCGACCACCTCGACCTCGGTGAACAGCATGGGCAGGACGGCCTGGTTCGAGCTGGCGGTCACGGTCATCGGGGCTCCTGGTTGGAGTGGCTGGACGGGGCGAGCGGGTCGAGCGGGCTGGACGGGCTCGGGCACCCGGGCTGGTGGCGGCCGACGGGCACGACGAGCGGGGTGTGCGAGACCGGGTCGTCGATCACCCGGTTGTCGAGGCCGAAGACGGTGCGAACGACGTCCTCGGTGACGACCTCGCGGGGACTGCCCTCCGCCACGATCCGGCCGGTGTGCAGCGCGACGAGGTGGTCGGCGTAGCGGGCGGAGAGGTTGAGGTCGTGGAGCACCATCACGATCGTGGTGCCGCGGCGGGCGTTGAGCTCGGCGAGCAGGTCGAGCATCTCGACCTGGTGGGCGACGTCGAGGTAGGTCGTGGGCTCGTCGAGCAGCAGCAGGTCGGTGCCCTGCGCGAGCGCCATCGCGATCCACACCCGCTGGCGCTGGCCACCGGAGAGCTCGTCGACCACGCGGTCGGCGAGACCGAGGGTGTCGGTGAGCGTCAGCGCCTCGGCCACGGCCTCGTCGTCGGCGCTCGTCCAGCGGCCGAACGGGCCGTGGTGCGGGTGGCGACCCCGTCCGACCAGGTCGGCGACGGTCACGCCCTCAGGGGCGACGGGGTTCTGCGGCAGCAGCCCCAGCGTGCGGGCGACCTGCTTGGTGGGCAGCCGGTGGATGGCCTCGCCGTCGAGGAGGACCGACCCCGACCGCGGCCGCAGCAGCCGGGCGAGGCCGCGCAGCAGCGTCGACTTGCCGCACGCGTTGGCCCCGACGATGACGGTGATCCGGCCGTGCGGGACCTGCAGGTCGAGGTCGTGAACGACGGCGGTGCCGGTGTAGCCGAGCGTCAGGTCGCTCGCCTCCAGCCGGGCGTGTGAGGTGGCGGTGGTCATCCCGCCCTCCTTCCGGTGCGGGGGCCGCGGGCGAGCAGCCAGAGCAGGAACGGTGCGCCGAAGGCACCGGTGACGACGCCCACCGGCAGGTTGAGGTCGGCGAAGGCGTAGGCGCCGGCGTGGTCGCCGAGCAGCACGATCACGGCACCGACGAGGCCGGCGGCGGGGAGCGTCGTACGCCCCCGGTTGAGGGCACGCGCGATCGGTCCCGACAGGAACGCCACGAACGCCACCGGGCCGGCGGCGGCGACGCCGACGGCGACGAGCAGGACGCCGAGGAGCATGAGGAGGTCGGTGCGGCCCCGCCCCACGCCGAGGCCGGCGGCGGTGTCGTCACCGAGCTCGGTCACGCGCAGGGAGCGGGCGGCCCAGGCCGTCGCGGGCAGCAGCACGGCCAGCGCGAGGGCCAGCAGCCCGATCGCCTGCCACGCGACGCCGTTGACGCTGCCGGTCAGCCAGCGCAGCACCAGCTGCACGTCCCACTCGTCGACGCGGGTGAAGACGTACTGGATCACCGACTGCATGGCGGCGGCGAGGCCGATCCCGGCCAGGACGAGACGGAACCCGCCGTGGTCGCCCGCGACGGCCCGAACGGCGAGGGCGACGGCGAGGGCACCGACGATCGCGGCGGCCGAGACCGGCCAGCCGGTCCAGCCGGCCAGGGCGATGGCGGAGACGGCGGCGGCACTCGCGCCCAGGCTGATGCCGACGATGTCGGGGCTGGCGAGGGGGTTGCGCAGCGTGGTCTGGAAGATGGCGCCGCCGACGCCGAAGGCGACGCCGACCAGCACGGCCAGCACGGCACGCGGGAGCTTGGACTCCATCACGATGTAGGTGGCGCCAGGGATCTGCTCGCCGCCCAGGATGCGCAGGAAGTCGGGGATCGTGACGGTGAAGTCGCCCAGCAGCACGCGCGCGGCGAACGCACCGACGAGCGCGAGGACGAGGCCCGCGAGGAGGCGCCGATGGTGGCGCAGCGGCGCCCGGCGCGCACGTCGTACGACGTCGAGGGCGCGCTGAGCGGTCGGCGCCGTGGTGGTGGGGCGGTCGAGGGTCACGCTCACAACGCCCTCCCGGTGCGGCGGATCAGGGCGATGAAGACGGGGACGCCGACGGCGGCGGCCATGATGCCGACCTGCACCTCCGACGGCGGCAGCACGATGCGACCGACGGTGTCGGCGACGACGACGAGCACCGCGCCGCCGACCACGGAGAACGGCAGCAGGCGGCGGTGGTCAGGACCGACGAGGGCGCGTACGACGTGGGGCACGACGAGGCCGACGAAGGCGATCGGCCCGGCCAGCGCGGTCGCGGTGCCGGCGAGCAGCACGATCGCGAGCGCGATCACCAGGCGGTCGCGGGTGGTGTGGCGGCCGAGCCCGCGGGCCAGGTCGTCACCGAGGGCGAGCGTGTTGAGCAGGCGCGCGCCGGCCAGGGCCAGCAGGGCGCCGACGACCAGGAACGGGAGACCGGCGACGAGCACGTCGGTGCCCCGCCCGGCGACGGTGCCGACCTGCCAGAAGCGGAACGTCTCCATGGTCTTGCGGTCGGCGAGGAGCAGGCCCGTGGTCCAGCTGGCGAGGCCGGCGCTCAGGGCCGCGCCGGTGATCGCGAGCTTCATCGGGGTGGCGCCGTCGCGACCGAGCGACGCGATGCCGTGGACGACCGCCGCGGCGACGGCCGCGCCGACGAAGGCCAGGGGCAGGAACTGACCCATCGCGCTGAAGCCGAAGGACGTCATTCCGATGACCATCGCGAAGGTGGCGCCGGCGTTGACGCCGAGGATGCCGGGGTCGGCCAGCGGGTTGCGGGTCAGCCCCTGCATGAGCGCACCGGCCAGCCCGAGCGCCGCACCGACGGCCAGCCCGAGGAGGGTGCGGTCGAGGCGGGCCTCGACGACCGGGTGGAGCGGGTGGGCGGCATCCCAGACCGCCTCGACCGGCATGGCGCGGGCCCCGACCAGCAGCGACAGCACGGCTGCACCGGCCAGCGCCACGACCGCGGTCGCGACGCTGGCCGGCAGAGCGGGACGACGCCTCTGGCCTCCCCCCGGAGCCCTGGAGACGTCGTCCCGCGTCGGGACGAGGGCTGTCATCAGCCCTCGAGAGCCTCGACCACGCGAGGCAAGAAGTCTCTCACGATGACGGGAATGGAGAGAGGCGTCGGGTTGGTGGACGCCATCGCGTTCTGCTTGTCGGTCTCGGCGTACCAGTGGCCCTCGGCGATGGCGGGGATCTGGCCGAGCAGCTTGTCGTCCTGGATCGTCTGGACGTTGTCGGGCGAGTCGACCCAGGTGACGAAGACGTCCGAGTCGAGGTCGGCCGACTGCTCGGCCGACACGGTGCCGTAGAACTCGCCCGGCTTGATGGCCTCGGCGACGGCCGGCGCGTCGACCATGCCGAAGTCGCGCAGGATCGAGACCCGCGGGTCCTCCGGGGCGTACATGCCGACGGTGGAGAGGTCGGTGGCGGCGAGGTAGCCGTAGATCAGCTCGGCACCCTCGAGCTCCGGGTTGGCCTCGGCGGCCTCGTCGATGGTGGCCTCGGTGTCGGCTGCGACCTCCTCGGCGAGTGCCGTACGACCGAGCGCCTCGCCGACCATCTCGAGCGAGGTCTGCCAGTCGGTGGTCCACGGCGCCTCGGGGTAGGCGACGACGGGGGCGATCTTGGAGAGCTTGGTGTACTCCGCCTCGGTGATGCCGGAGTTGGTGGCCAGGATCAGGTCGGGCGCGAGCTCGGCGACCTCGTCGACCGGCGCGCCGTCGGCGTCGTCGTAGCGCACGGGCGCCTCGGCGCCGGCCTCCTCGACCGCGGCGTCGAACCAGTCAGTCGAACCGTCCTCGTTGCCGCCCCAGGTGATCTTGGTGGCACCGACGGGCACGACGCCCAGCGCCAGGGCGTGGTCGTGGTCGGTCCAGCCGAGGGTGGCGACGCGGGTCGGCTCGGACTCGATCGTGGTCTCACCGAGCGCGTGCTCGATGGTGACGGGGAAGGCGTCGGGGTCGACGGACGTGGTCGACGTCGGCTCCGCCGCGGCCTCGGTGCCGCTGGTGGACCCGGTGCTGCAGCCGGTGAGGGCGGCGACCAGGACGGTGGCCGCGGCGACCTTGATCGGGGTGGGCGCGGCGAGGCTTCGCTTCATCAGGACTCCGTGTGGCTCGGTAAGGCAACGCTAACTAAGGGAAGCCTAACCACACTCGTCCCGATTAAGGCAACGGGGGTGTGACGTAATCCGCGATGTGGACCGTCCGGGTAGTCCAGTGGGTTTCGGTCGCCCGGGGCGCGCCAGGACAGCCGTTCGCCACTGGACTACCGGCGGACGGGGCGGAGCGAGGGCCTCAGATGGGCGTGCGGTGGAACCCCTGGAACGACCGGCTGGGCGTCGGACCGCGCTGGCCCTGGTAGCGCGAGCCGTACTTCTCCGAGCCGTAGGGGTGCTGGCTCGGCGAGGACAGCCGGAAGAAGCAGAACTGGCCGATCTTCATGCCGGGGTAGAGCTTGATCGGCAGCGTCGCGACGTTGGCCAGCTCGAGTGTCACGTGCCCGGAGAAGCCGGGGTCGACGAACCCCGCCGTCGCGTGGGTGAGCAGACCCAGCCGGCCGAGCGACGACTTCCCCTCCACGCGCGCGGCGATGTCGTCGGGCAGCGACACGACCTCGTACGTCGACCCGAGGACGAACTCGCCCGGGTGCAGGATGAACGGCTCCTCGCCCTCCGGCTCGACCTCGCGGGTGAGCTCGGACTGGTCGGCGGCCGGGTCGATGTGGGGGTAGCGGTGGTTCTCGAAGACACGGAAGAACCGGTCGAGCCGGACGTCCACGCTCGAGGGCTGCATCATCGCCGGGTCCCACGGATCGAGGGCGATCCGGCCGGCGTCGATCTCAGCAGCGATGTCGCGATCGGAGAGCAGCACGCGGCCGACCCTAGCCTCAGTTTCGGACGTCGCGGAGCGGTCGCCACAATGGATCGGTGACCTTCCACCGCTACGTCGCCCTGGGCGACTCCTTCACCGAGGGCGTCGGCGACCCCGACCCGGCGCGACCCAACGGCCTGCGCGGCTGGGCCGACCGCGTCGCCGAGGTGCTCGCCCAGCAGACCGACGACTTCGGCTACGCCAACCTCGCCATCCGCGGCCGCAAGCTCGCCGCCATCGTCGCCGAGCAGGTCGACGCAGCCGTCGCGCTCGAGCCCGACCTGGTCACCATCCACGGCGGCGGCAACGACGTGCTCCGCCCGCGCGTCGACATCGACGCCCTCGCCCGGACGTACGACGACGCGATCGCGCGGCTGAGCGCCGCCGGGGCGCACGTGGTCATGTTCACCATCTTCGACCCGGGCGCCGGCGGCATCTACGGCCCCATGCGCGGGCGGATGGCGATCTTCAACGAGTGGGTCCGCGAGATCGCCGACCGCCACGGGGCCACCGTCGTCGACATGTGGCGCATGCGCGACATCGAGATCGCCGGCGTGATGGACACCGACCGCATGCACCTCAACACCTCCGGCCACACCCACATGGCCCACGCCGTCCTCGAGGCCATCGGCGTCGAGCACGGCCTCGAGCCCGTCACCGTCGGGCCGCTCCCCGTCCTCGGGCGTCGCGAGACCTGGGCCGCCAACGCCCAGTGGACCCGCGAGTTCCTCGTGCCGTGGGTGCACCGCCGGCTCACCGGGCGCTCCTCCGGCGACACCGTCTCGCCCAAGCATCCCGCCCTGTCCAGCATCCGGCCCACGGTCAGGTAGCATCTGGCCCGCCGTCTCCGGACGGCATGCGGATGTAGCTCAGTTGGTAGAGCGCGACCTTCCCAAGGTCGATGTCGCGAGTTCGAATCTCGTCATCCGCTCCAGATCTCTCAACCAGCGCGCCGAGCGCGACGCCCGCGTACGAGCGGTGGCCCACCCACATTCACGGGCTGCGGAATGTCGCTCCACCACCGCCCGACGCACCGCCCCGGCGCGCGTCGTCGTACGAGCGGTGAGCCAGAGACGTTCTGCGCGCCGAGAACCTGCCTCACGCAGCGCTCAGCTCCCCTCGTTGGGGCAGGAGTGAGACTTGCGACTTCTGGGACCAGAGAGGACAGTGAGGCGTCCGTCATTTCTCGGATCGAAGGTCTTCCCCCATGCCTGCACTTCCCCGCCCGACCCTTCGCAAGGTCGCCCACCGCATCGCCGACGAGGACGCCTCGCGCCCGCTCTGGAGGCACCCCGCGACCATCGCTGCCGCGGCGCTCGCGCTGACGCTCGGCGCCGTCCCGCTGCTGCCCGACGGCGGCCAGGACGACCGCGGCGAGATCGCCCCGTCCGCCGAGACGACCTCGGCCCCCGGGGCCGTCGACCGCGGCGGGCTGACGACCGCGATGCGCGCCGAGATCGACCGCGTGCTCGCCGAGGGAGCCGCCCTCGACCGTGCCCAGGGCCGTACGGCGACCGCGCGGGCCTCGGTGCGCTGCGCCACCTTCGAGGGCCAGCGCTACTGCCTCGGCTTCGGCTGGACCAACCAGTCCGAGGAGGCGCTCGCCACGCGGCTCGAGACCCGTCCGACCGCTGGCACCACCGAGCGCACGGGAGACCTCGACGCCGACGGGCTGCTGGCCCGCGCACAGTCGCGTACGTCGACCGCCCGCACCGAGGCCGAGCGTGCCGAGCTGACCATGGCCGCCCGCTCGGTCGGCAAGGTCTGGATGCTGCGCCACGAGATCCAGGGCGTCCCGCTGCCCGCGGGCTTCGCCGAGCGCCACCCCGAGGTGACGGCGGGCGTCGATGCCCGCGGCGGCTTCGGGGCGTCGTACCCAGAGCGGTCGAAGATCCTCACCAGCAAGGTGGCCCAGGCCCAGAACACCACCTACTGGTGCGGCCCGGCGACGATGCAGGCCATCGGGTGGGGCTCGCAGGGGAAGCGGAAGAACCAGTCCTACTGGGCCCGCCGGCTCGGCACCACCAGCGCCGGCACCGCGATCACCGACATGGTGCGCGTGGTCAACAACAAGACGGACTACGACGAGGACACCCATGCCGGCCCCTACGTCGTGCTCGACATCAGCGACTTCACCTTCAAGCAGTGGTACCGGCTGATGATGCGCCACGTGCACGACTACCGGGCGCCCGTGGTGCTCCACCCCAACCTGCACAAGCAGTACTACCCCTACCTCGACGACGACGCGAGCGGTCACTTCCAGGTCGGCCGCGGCTACGACCAGAACCCCGGCAGCAACCCGCAGCTCGGCTGGTTCGAGCCCTGGGACCAGTCGAGGTTCGACCCCAGCGAGCCGGCGATCGGCCGCGTGCAGTGGCGCAACGCCTACCGGTCCTTCCGCGCCAACCTCGACCACTTCCAGCACAACGTCGGGGTCTGACGTGCGAGGACGTACGACGACCGCGCTGGCGCTGCTGGTCGTGCTGACCGGGTGTGCCGGGACCGACGACCCCGCACCGGGCCCCGACCCGACATCGAGCGCGTCGTCCGCCGAGCCGGACGCACCGGCCGGTGGCCCCGTCGACGACCCGGTCGTCGCCGAGCCCACGACCGCGCTGCTCGACTGGCAGGACACCGGCGTGCTGCCCGACACGCGCTACGTCAGGGGACCCGAGTGGGAGGCCCTCGGCGACGCGGCCGACACGCGGGTCGAGCTCGCGCGCGACGGTGACGCCGTGACGATCACGGCGGGCCGCGGCCGGACGATCTCGGAGGTCCTGATGAGCCAGGACTGGGCCGTGGTGGTCAAGCAGGACGAGGCCGAGACGGCGCCCAGCGAGGTGGCGGTCGTCGACCTGGGCAGCGGCGAGACGGGTGAGGTCGCCACGCCGCCGGCGGCGAGCGGCGGCTCCTGGGCCCTCACCGACGGCGACCTCTGGTTCCCGACGTACGGCGACGGCGGGGCGTACTGCCTGGCCACCGCGGCGCTGGCCGACAGCAACGGCGAGGACGGCTGGTGCGCCCCCGACCGCAGCGGCTTCTCCGGTCTCACGGCCAGCGAGCACGGTGTCGGCATGATGACCTTCGACGACGCCCGCCCCGTGGCGTGCCGCACCGTCAACATCCTCGACGCCAGCGGCGTGCCCCAGCCGGTGGAAGGGCCGGCGGACTGCACGGCCTGGGACGTCGCCGCGACCGCGGACGGCGTCGTGTGGTCGGAGGTGCCGAAGCCGCGGCGGCAGGAGGAGGCCCGCTTCCACGCCTCGGCCGACGGCGCCTACTTCGACCTCGGGCCCGGCACGACCGGGACCGTTGTCCCCTGCGGTGACTCGGTCTTCTTCGCCCGCGACCCGCAGGGCCCCGATGAGCCGGCCCGGCTGATGCGCTGGACCCCGGACCGTGCGCTGGAGGTCGCCTACGAGTCGCCGTCCAGCGGCAACGCGTTCCTCGGCGAGCCGGTCTGCGGGGGCGGCGTCCTCACGCTGACGTCGTACGGCGAGCAGGGCGACGAGCACGTCTGGGCTGACGTCGCCTAACGTTCCTGACGTGAGCTTCACCGGATTCCCCGTCGCCGCGCTGGACTTCTACGACGACCTCGAGATGGACAACACCAAGTCGTTCTGGGAGAGCCACAAGCACGTCTGGAAGGAGTCCGTCGAGGCGCCGACGAAGGCGCTGATGGCGGCGCTGGAGCCGGAGTTCGGGCCGGCGAAGGTGTTCCGGCCCTATCGTGACGTCCGCTTCGCCAAGGACAAGACGCCCTACAAGACCCACCAGGGCGCCTTCGTCGCGGCCGGCCCGCGGACGGGGTGGTACTTCGAGATCTCGCCCCGCGGCACGCGGGTCGGCGCCGGCTTCTACGACGCCGACGGCCCCACACTGTCCGCGATCCGCGCCGCGATGGCCGACGAGAAGACGGGCACGGCGCTCGACCGCCTGTTGAAGCGCCTCGAGAAGGACGGCTTCGAGGTCGGTGGCGACCAGCTCAAGACCTCTCCGCGCGGCTACGACGCCGACCACCCGCGCATCCACCTGCTGCGACGCAAGCAACTGTTCGTGGGCCGGTCCTACGGCTTCGAGGCCGAGGCGATCGACGCCGGGCTCGCCGACCGCGTGCGCGAGGACTGGCGGTCCCTGCGCCCGCTCGTCAGCTGGCTGCGCGCGGTCCCGGTCGACTGAGCACTGGGGAACGTTCGGGTCGCCGGAGGGGCGCTCGGGCGACCCGACGGTTCCCCGCACCGGCCTCGCACGCGTCACGGGGGTGCGCCGACCCGCGGAGTTCGGCCGGCGGTGGCGCGGAGTTCACGTAAGAGTCGGGCGTGCGGACGAGGCTCGCGCCATGGCGAAGAGACTGTTCCTGCTGCACCTCGGTCCCGGCCCGGTGGACGCGACGTCGATGGTCGAGTCGCTGGCGGTCGGCGGCGTGGGGGTCCCTGACGTGGACGCCGCCGTCCTCGCGCACGCGGAGGTCGAGATCCTTCGCTCGCACAAGGCCGTCGGCCTCCGCCGCAAGGACGTGGAGGGCGCGTGGGCCCGGGTGTGCCGGCGGGCCAGGAAGTCGGGGACGGACTGCTTCGTGAGCATGCCGGAGTGGTTCGCGGCGACCCCGGCGCAGGCCGCGCTGGCCTTGGACGGGCTCGCCGACTTCCGGGTGGTGCTGGTGGCGACCAGCGGGTTCGCCGAGCCCCCGCGGAGCTGGATGTCGCAGGTGAAGGACGAGCGAGCGCACGTCCTGCCCGCCCAGCTCAGCGACGAGCAACTCGCCGCGCAGGTCGCGCGCATCGCCCTCATGGAGGAGGAGGCGCGCCTCGACCGGCGCCTCGCCAAGGTGGCGCGGCGACGCAGGCTGCTCGACCGGAGGCGGGCCGCCTGACCGACCCGGTGGTCGCCCTCAGTGGGGCTGCCAGGCGTCGTCGTCCTCGGTGAGGGCGGCGACCTGCGGCGGGAGCGTGCCGTCTGCGAGCTGCTGGATGGTGACCTGCTCGAAGACGTTGCGGAGCGAGTGGCGCGCTGCGATCCACACGTGCTGCAGCACCTGGGCGCTGTCGTCGTACTCGACCGCCTCGGGACGCAGGCCGTAGACCGACACGAGCGGCCCGTCGACGGCCCGGATCACGTCGGCGACGGTCACCGACTCGGGCTTGCGCGCGAAGCGCCACCCGCCGGACTGGCCGCGCTGCGACACCACGATGTCGGCGCGGCGGAGGTCGGCGAGGATCGCCTGGAGGAAGCCGTGCGGGATCCCCTGCGCCTTGCCGAGCTGCTCGGCGCTGACCGCGGTCCCGTCGGCGCGCACCGCGATCTCGATCAGGGCCCGGAGGGCGTAGTCGGCTTTGGCGGAGACGCGCATATGGCCAGTTTGTCAGATATGTCTGCAGAGACAGTGCTGTTGGTCGGCGCGGAGCCCGGACGCGCGTACGCCGCTCCCGCGGGTGGCGGGAACGGCGTACGACGTCGGGCTGGTTCAGGCGGCCGCGGTCTCGAGCTCCGGCTCGTCGCGCGCGGCGGCGCGGGACAGGCGCTCCTGCTTGACGGCCCACACGATGGCGGAGACCCAGAGGACGACGATCACGGCGGCGGTGACGGCCACACCGACGCCGGGGACGCCGGCGGTCTCGAGCAGAGTCTTGGAGTTGGTCAGGATGATCAGGCCTCCTGCCGCGGTGCCGAGGACCCGGGGGGCGAGGTGCCTGACCAGCCAGGCGGCGATGGGGGCGGCGATGACCCCGCCGGCCAGCAGAGCCACCGCGAAGCCCCAGTTGATCCCGGCGGATCCGAGACCGACGAGGAAGCCGAGCGAGGCACCCACGGCGACGACGAACTCGGAGGCCCCGATGGAGCCGACCACCTTGCGCGGCTCGAGGCGACCGCTGGAGAGCAGCGACGTGGTGCCGACCGGGCCCCAACCGCCGCCACCGACGGCGTCGAGCGTGCCGGCGACCAGGCCCATCGGGGCCAGGAAGGCCGCCGAGGGCCGCCCCTTGAAGCTCGGGCGGGCGCCGCCGAGACGCAGGAAGCGGTAGACGACGTAGAACCCGAGGCTGAGCAGGATGACCGCGACGAGGGGCTTGGCGACCGCGGCGTCCAGGTTGGACAACAGCGTCGCGCCGGCGAAGGCGCCGACGAAGCCCGGAACAGCGAGGATCGACACGGTGCGCCAGTCGACGTTGCCGAACTTGTGGTGCGACACACCGGAGACCAGCGACGTACCGAGCTCGGAGAAGTGGACGGCGGCCGAGGCGGCGGCGGGGGCCACACCCACGGCGAGGAGGAGCGTCGACGACGTCACGCCGTAGCCCATGCCGAGGGACCCGTCGATGAGCTGGGCGATGAGGCCCACGACACCGAGAACGATGAGCTTGCGCATGGTGCGGAGTCCTTCCGGGACGTGGCAGCGAGGCAGTAGTCGTGCGACTGAGGTATGTCAGGTGAAAGACTAGACATACTTTGGGTGATAGACAAAACCGACGTGGTGCACGGCGTGTCCGTGCACCCGCGACGGGGCTCGGATCGCCGATGAGTTGTCCGGTTCGTGTTGCGTGAGCGCGGATCGCGAGGCATCCTTTGGTTACCGGTGAGTAGAACTACTCAGTAACGCTCGCCTCCGAGACCGCAGACCCGCACAGGAACAGGTGGAAGCTGTGAGCCACTACAAGACCAACCTCCGCGACATCGAGTTCAACCTCTTCGAGGTGCTCGGCCGCGACGCGGTGCTCGGCACCGGCCCGTTCGGCGAGGTCGACGGCGAGAGCGCCCGCGAGATCCTCCGCGAGGTCGAGCGCCTCTCCCGCGAGGACCTCGCCGCCTCCTACGAGGACAGCGACCGCAACCCGCCCGTGTTCGACCCCGCCACCCACACCGCTCCCGTGCCGGAGTCCTTCAAGGCCAGCTACCAGGCGTGGATGGACTCGGAGTTCTGGCGCCTGCAGGTCTTCGAGGAGATGGGCGGCACCCCCGCCCCGTCGTCGCTGGTCTGGGCGATCGGCGAGATGGTGCTCGGCGCCAACGCCCCGGTGTGGATGTACGCCGCCGGGCCGGCGTTCGCCAACGTCGTCCACCGCAACGGCAACGAGCGCGACAAGCGCGTGGCCCAGCACATGGTCGACCGCCAGTGGGGCTGCACCATGGTGCTCACCGAGCCCGACGCCGGCTCCGACGTGGGCGCCGGCCGCGCCAAGGCCGTGCCGAACGAGGACGGCTCGTGGAACATCACGGGCGTCAAGCGCTTCATCACCAGCGCGACGCACGACATGAGCGAGAACATCATGCACCTCGTCCTCGCGCGCCCCGAGGGCGTCGAGGGCGTCGGCGGCCCGGGCACCAAGGGCCTCTCGCTCTTCTGGATGCCCGAGCACCACTTCGACCCCGAGACCGGCGAGCTGACCGGCGAGCGCAACGGCGTCTACGTCACCAACGTCGAGCACAAGATGGGCATCAAGGTCTCCAACACCTGCGAGGTCACCTTCGGCGACCCGCAGGTGGGCGGCGGCGAGCCGGCCAAGGGCTGGCTGCTCGGCGAGGTCCACGACGGCATCGCCCAGATGTTCCAGGTCATCGAGAACGCCCGCATGATGGTCGGCACCAAGGCCATCGCCACCCTCTCCACCGGCTACCTCAACGCCCTGGACTACGCCAAGGAGCGGGTCCAGGGCGCCGACCTCACCCAGGCCGCCGACAAGACCGCGCCGCGCGTGACGATCACCCACCACCCCGACGTACGCCGCTCACTGATGACGCAGAAGTCGTTCGCCGAGGCGATGCGGGCGCTCGTGCTCTACACCGCCACCTGGCAGGACCAGGTGATGATCGCCGAGCACGAGGGCACGGCCGACTCCGACGAGGCCCGCCTCGCCGCCGCGGTCAACGACCTGCTGCTCCCGATCGTCAAGGGCTACGGCTCCGAGCGCTCGTGGGTGCTGCTGGGCACCGAGTCCCTGCAGACCTTCGGCGGCTCCGGCTTCCTGCAGGAGTACCCGATCGAGCAGTACGTCCGCGACGCCAAGATCGACACCCTCTACGAGGGCACCACCGCGATCCAGGGCCAGGACTTCTTCTTCCGCAAGATCGTCAAGGACCAGGGCCGCGCGCTGGGCCACCTCGCCAAGGAGATCGAGGGCTTCATCGCCTCCGAGGCCGGCAACGGGCGCCTCAAGACCGAGCGTGCCCTGCTCGCCACCGCGCTCGAGGACGCCAACGCCGTCGTCGGCCACATGATCAACGACCTCATGTCGTCGGCCGAGGAGCTGCGCAACATCTACAAGGTGGGCCTCAACACCTCCCGCCTGCTGATGGTGCTCGGCGACGTCGTCTGCGCCTGGCTGCTGCTCCGCCAGGCGGAGGTCGCGCTCGACAAGCTCGCCGGCGACGTCTCGGCCAAGGACAAGGCGTTCTACGAGGGCAAGGTGCACGCCGCCCAGTTCTTCGCCCAGACCAACCTGCCGAAGATCAGCGCCGAGCGCGCCATCGCCGAGGCCACCACCCTCGACCTGATGGACCTCGACGAGGCCTCCTTCTGATCGCTTGCCCCATCGGCAGCCGAGCGCTGTAACGGGTCCGCAGATGACAGGTGTCACGGGGAGGTCGTGACACCTCGACCAGGGCCAGGGCGTCGTACGACGACAGGCTGGGCGCATGACAACCCCAGCCATCCGCGCGACCGGGCTGCGCAAGGCCTTCCGATCGACCGACGGCACCCCCGTGGTCGCGGTCGACGCCGTCGACCTGACCGTCCGACCGGGTGAGATCGTGGCGTTCCTCGGGCCCAACGGCGCCGGCAAGACCACGGCTGTCGACATGCTGCTCGGCCTCACGGCGCCCGACGCCGGCACGATCGAGGTCTACGGCACGTCGCCGGGCGACGCCGTACGGCAGGGGCGGGTGTCTGCGGTGATGCAGACCGGTGGCCTGCTCAACGACTTCACGGTCGGCGAGACGGTCCGGGCGATCGCCGCGCTGCACGGGCGCTCCGACCGGGTCGAGGTGGTGCTCGAGCGCGCCCACCTCACCGACCTCGCCGCCAGGCGGGTCGAGGCGTGCTCGGGCGGTGAGCAGCAGCGGCTGAAGTTCGCGCTCGCGCTGCTGCCCGACCCCGACCTGATCGTCCTCGACGAGCCGACGACCGGCATGGACGTCGGTGCGCGGCAGGAGTTCTGGCAGGCGATGCGCGAGGACGCCGCGCTGGGCCGCACGATCGTCTTCGCCACCCACTACCTCGCCGAGGCCGACGAGTTCGCCGAGCGCACCGTCCTGATGAACCACGGCCGGATCGTCCACGACGCCGCGACGGCTGACGTGCGGGCGGCGTACGGCGGGCGCACCCTCACCTTCCGGCCGCCGGCCCAGGTGGTCGGCACCGACGGGATCGACGTCGACTGGCTGGCGCGGGTGCACCGCGCCCTCGAGCCCCTCGGCGTCACCGGCGTCGACGTCTCCGCGGCGAGCCTCGAGGCCGCCTTCCTCGCCCTGACCGCGGAGACGCCGGTCGACACCGTTCTCGAAGGAGCCACCCGATGAGCACCCCGACCCTCACCCATCCGCGCAGCGCGGACGGCGTACGCACCACGCCCCGGCCGGACATGCTCGCCTACGCGCGTCTCGACCTGCGCCGCCAGCTGCGCGACCGGATCGGGATGTTCTTCGTGGTCGGCCTGCCGACGTTCATGTACCTCGTCTTCGGGATCGGCTCCGACGACCCGGTCGGCAGCGGCAACGTCGGGATGTACGTGATGATCTCGATGGCCGCCTACGGCGCCGTCACCGCGACCACCAGCGTGGCCGGGAGCGCCGCGACGGAGCAGGTCATGGGCTGGGGTCGCCAGCTCGGGCTCACGCCGATGCGGCCGGTCGGCTTCGTGGTCGCCAAGGCCGGCGTCGCCATGACCGTGGCCGCGGTGCCGGTGGTGGCGATCTTCGCCATCGGCGCGGCCACGGGCGCGCGGGGCGACTGGTCGGACTGGCTGCTGTCGGGTGCGCTGGTGTGGCTCGGCTCCGCGCTCTTCGCGGTCTACGGCCTGGCGGTCTGCCTGGTCTTCCGCGGCACCAACGCGCCCGGCATCGCGTCGGGGATGATCGTGGTCCTCGCCTTCCTCGGCAACGTCTTCACGCCGATGAGCGGCTTCATGCTCGACCTCGGCCGGTTCACGCCCCTCTACGGCTACGTCGCCCTGGCCCGCTTCCCGCTCACCGACGGGTGGCTGCCCGTGGGTGGTCGTGACCCGCTGTGGCTGCCGGTCGCTAACGTGCTCGCGTGGACGGTGATCTTCGGGCTGGTGGCGCTGTGGGGCGTACGCCGGAGCCGGTCGCGCACGTGACCACCGTCGAGGGCGGGCAGCCGCTGCCCGACAACCCCTGGGAGAAGTGGGGGTGGGCCTTCGCCGCCATCTGGCTGGTGTTCCTCGCCTTCCCGGTCATCGCGGTCGTCGAGTCCGAGGCCGCGATGCCGGCGAAGGTCGTCACGCTGCTCTGCATCGTCGGCTTCGCCGTGGCCAACGTGCTCGGCTACTCCTCCCGCCTCGGGCCGTGGTGGGCGCTCGGCGCCATGCTCGTCCTGGCCCTGGCCACCGTCCCCGTGATCGGCATCGGGGTCATCTCGTTCACGCCCTACCTCGCGATCCTCTCGGCACTCCAGCTGCCGAGCCCGTGGTGGAAGTGGGCCGTCGGCGTCTGGGCGGCCTTCCCGCTGCTGTCGCTGCTCGACATCGACGGCTTCCCGACCTTCTTCTTCCTCATGCTATGGCCGGTCATGATCGGCGGCGTGATGCTCCGGCTCTTCGGCGAGCGTGAGTACGTCGCGAACGCCGCCCTCCGCGAGCACGCCGTGGTCATCGAGCGCGAGCGGGTGGCCCGCGACGTGCACGACGTCCTCGGGCACTCGCTGACCGCGCTCTCGGTGAAGGCCGAGCTCGCCGCCCGTCTCATCGACATCGACCCGGCCCGCGCCAAGCAGGAGCTGGAGTCCATCCAGGCGACCGCGCGCCAGGCGCTGGCCGAGGTGCGGGCGACGGTCGGCGGCCTGCGCGCCGGGAACCTCGAGGCCGAGCTGGCTGCCGCACCCCTCGTGCTGGCGGACGCCGGCATCACGGCGACGATCGACGGCACGGTCGCCGACACCGATCCGCGGCACCGGGCGCTGCTGGCCTGGGTGCTGCGCGAGGCCGTCACCAACGTCGTACGCCACTCGCGGGCGCGCGCGGTCGTCATCGAGCTCGGCCCGAGCGGCATCGCTGTGACGGACGACGGCACGGGGTGCGACGGCGCAGAAGGCAACGGGCTGCGCGGGATGCGGGAGCGCGTCGCCGGCGCCGGCGGCACCCTCGACGTCGGACCGGCCGCTCCCGGCACCCGGGTGGAGGTGGTCCTGCCGTGATCAGGCTGCTGCTCGCCGACGACCAGGCGCTCGTGCGGGGGGCGCTGGCCGCGCTGCTCGACCTCGAGTCCGACCTCGAAGTGGTCGCCCAGGTCGGCCGCGGCGACGAGGTCGTCGAGGCGGCTCGGGCGTCCGGGGCCGAGGTGTGCCTGCTGGACATCGAGATGCCGGGGCTCAACGGCATCGACGCCGCCGCAGCCGTACGACGCGAGCTGCCCGGCGTGCGGTCGCTGGTCGTCACGACGTTCGGCCGGCCGGGCTACGTCCGCCGTGCCATCGAGGCCGGCGCGTCGGGCTTCGTCGTCAAGGACACCCCGGCCCGGCAGCTCGCCGACGCCGTACGCCGCGTCCACGCCGGGCTGCGGGTGATCGATCCCGACCTCGCCGCGGAGTCGCTCATCGACGGACCGAGCCCGCTCACCGGTCGCGAGCGCGAGCTCCTGACGTACGCGCTCGACGGCTCACCGGTCTCGGCCATCGCCGCGCGGGTCCATCTCTCCGAGGGCACGGTCCGCAACCACCTGTCCGCCGCGATCGGCAAGACCGGTGCCTCCACCCGCAGCGAGGCCGCCCGGATCGCGCAGGAGCGCGGCTGGCTGTGAGCCGCGCCTCATTCGGTCGTCGACTCTGCGTCACGACTCGGGGGCAGCGCCGTCTCCTGTGCAAGGACGCACCGGGCGGACGGACAGGTGGGGCACCATGGAGACCGACAGCGCGACGACGTACGAACCCGAGAGCCTCTTCAGCGCCGCCTTCTGGCAGGCGTGCGAGCGCGAGGCAGCCCACCTGCTGCGAGGGCTGGCCGGCGCCGACGGGTAGGTCCGTCAGACGTCGCGGCGCTCCTCCACGTGGGTGGTCCTGGACCGCTGGGCGTTCATCACCAGGCCGAGCACGAGGGCGAGGACGCCGGCGATGACCAGGATCCAGCCGACGACCGTCGGGTCGACGACGTCCTGCACCGCGTCGGGGAACTCGTTGACCGCGAAGAGCAGGATCAGGCCGATGACGAGCAGGAGGATGCCCAGTCCGATTCCCATGACGACTCCTTCGTGAGGTGGTGCGTGGGGCGACCGCTGGGGGTCCGGTCGCTCCTGCCAGCGTAGGGGCGCGGGGCGGCGAACGCGTGGACCCCGCTCAGCGGGAGGTGTCGGGCCGTTCCCCTACCCTCTCCCCATGACCGATCCCGCGGCAGGCGCCGCGTCAGTGGCCGAGGCCGGGCGCACCACCGACCAGGACAGGCTCGCCGCCCTCGTCGCCATCTGGTGGAGTGCCGTTGACTCCTTCACCCGCGTGCTGGAGCACGTCGCCGACGACCAGTGGTCGACGCCGACCGACCTCCCCGGGTGGGACGTCCGGGCCGTCGCCGCCCACACCGCCCACCTCGAGGCGCTGCTGGCCGGGCGGCCGCACGAGGAGGTGGAGGTCGGCGACGCGCCGCACGTGCGCGGGATGATGGGGATCTTCACCGAGCAGGGCGTGCTGGCCCGGCGCGACGAGACCCCTGACGACCTCATCACCGAGATCCGGGAGTCGACCACCGCCCGCCACACCCAGCTCCTGGCCGACCCGCCCACCGACGCCTCGGCGCCCGCACCCGGCCCGTTCGGCGCGATCGGCTGGACGACCGGGCTGCTGCTGCGCAACCGGCCGCTCGACGTGTGGATGCACGAGCAGGACGTGCGCCGCGCGCTCGCGATGCCCGGCAACCTCGACTCCGCGGCAGCCGTCCACACCGCCGACTACCTGATGGAGAGCCTGCCCTACGTCGTCGGCAAGCGGGCGCAGGCGCCGGTCGGGTCCGTCGTACGCCTCGAGGTGACCGGCCACGCGCCGGTGACCGTCGCCGTCGGCGAGGACGGCCGGGGTCGTCGCGCCACGCCCGACGACGGCGAGCCGACCGTCACCCTGGCCATGGGTCGGGAGACCTTCGTCCTGCTGGCCGGTGGGCGCCGCGCCGCCGCCGCGGACGACGTACGCCTCACCGGTGACACCGGGCTCGGCGAGCGCGTCGTCGCCTCGCTCGGCGTGACTCCGTGAGCGGGGCCTGGACCCCCGCCGACATCGGCGACCTGACCGGCCGCACGGCCGTCGTCACCGGGCCGACGCTCGGCGGGCTCGGCTTCCACACCGCGCTCGAGCTCGCCCGCCACGGTGCCCGGGTCGTGCTCGCCGGCCGTACGCCGGACAAGCTGGGCGCCGCGGCCGAGGCCATCGCGGCCGAGGTGCGGGGTGCCACGACCGAGGCACTGGTCGTCGACCTGTCCGACCTCGCGTCCGTGCGCGCAGCGGGTGCGGCGGCCACGCGCTTCGGCCCGCTCCACCTGCTCGTCAACAACGCCGGCATCATGGCGCCGCCACTGCGCCGCACGACCGACGGGCTGGAGTCGCAGATGGCGACCAACCACTTCGGGCCGTTCCTCCTCACCGGCCTGCTGCTCGAGCAGCTGGCCGTGTCCGGCGACGGCCGCGTCGTGACGCTGTCGTCGCAGATGCACCGGGTCGCCCGGTCGGCCCCGGTGGGCGACCCCCGCGCGTCGCGCCGCTACAGCCGGTGGCACGTCTACGGCCAGACCAAGCTCGCCAACCTGCTCTTCACCTTCGAGCTCGACCGCCGGCTCCGAGCGGCTGGGATCCCGGTGCGCGCGTTGGCCGCACACCCGGGACTGGCCGGCACCCACCTCGCCGTCAACGGCCAGCTCGGCACCACCAGTGGCCTGCGGGCGGCGGTCCTCGACCGCGCGGTCAAGCTCGTCTCTCAGTCCGCCGAGGGAGGCGCCGCGCCGACGCTGATGGCCGCGGCCGCCGACCTGCCCGGGGCTACCTACGTCGGGCCGAGCGGTCCGGGCGAGGCCTCGGGCCCACCCCGGGTCGTCGGCTCCGCGCGACTGGCGCGCGACGAGGTGGCGCAGCGCCGGCTCTGGGAGACCAGCGAGGAGACGGTCGGACTGAGCTGGCCGCAGCCTCGGGGCTAGCGTCGGTCGCGCACGCGGACCAGGCCGGCCTTGGTGCCGAGGTAGGCCGAGCCGTCGCGCCCGAGCAGGACCGACGAGCCGCCGCTGTCGGCGAGCAGGCCCGTGCCGGTGCGCACGCCCCACCGCCGGCGGCCGGAGTCGGCGTCGATGGCCGTGAGGTACCACGCGCTGGCGCCCGTCATCGACGGACGCTTGGTCCAGGCGTAGAGGAGTCCGTGGGGGCGGCTGACGGCGGCACCGGAGGACGGGGACACGGCGTCGGTCGTCCAGGTGACCGCGCACCCGTCGTCGACCAGATCCACCCGGGCGACGCCCGCACCCGCGGTGAAGCCGAGCCAGGACCTGCGGGACGACGCGTATCCGGCGTCGTTGGCGACCACGACCCCCGCCCCGAGGTCGGCCAGCGTGCTGCGGGTGGCGCCCTTCCCCTTCTCGAAGACCGGCTTGCGGCACACCGTGCGTCCGTCATCGCGGGCGAGGAACCGGACACCCAGCCGGTCGTCCACCTCGTCGGTGATCGCGAGGGTCCCGCGGTCGAGCAGCACGGTTCCTGAGCCGCTGACGCCGTCGTACTCGCTGCGCCAGGTCGCCTGCGGGGTGCCGTCACCGCCTACTACGAGGCGGTGCACGGCCTCGTCGGTGACGACGTACGCTGCCCCCGGGTCGACCGCGACGTCGTGCCCGATGCGCTCACCGAGGTCGAGGACACCGACCTGGCCGGTGGCGGTGTCGAGGGTCCCGACGAGCCCGGCGCGGGACGCCCACCAGACGCGGCCGGAGTAGTCGGGTGCGACCGCGACGAGGCAGTCGCCGAAGGGGACGTAGGGCTTGAGGTCCCAGGTGGCGTCGGCCCGGAGGTCGGGCTCGCCCTCATGGGACGTCCGCACGGCGAGCACCGCGCGGTCACCAGTGGCGACCACCGCCCGGTCGGTGGCGTCGAGGTAGAAGGCCTCTCCGTCGCAGGCCTCGCCCTCCGGCACGTCGGGCAGGTCGTGGGAGGCCACCGGGCGCAGGGTCTCGGGGTCGACGACGCGAAGGGCGCGGCCCTCACCCGCGGCGCACAGCGCGACGAGCAGGTCGGTCGACGTCAGCTCGATGCGGCCGCACCGCTGGAGGCCGAACCACGACGTGTCGACCTCGGGCTGAAGGCCCAGCGGTCCCGGTCGGTCGGCGGGGTCGCCGGCGTCACTTGCGGAGCGGTGGGGGTTGGGCGGGACCTCCTCGGCCGCAACCGGGTGGGGCGAGGCCGGGCGTCCGACGTACGACGGACCGGCCCAGGCGCCGGGGGCGGGCGGGATCGGCAGCCAGCCGTCCGGGACGACCACGACGGCGAGACCGACGGCTGCGGCGACGCCGCCCGTCCAGGTCAGGGTGCGACGGCTGACGTAGGCGCGGTCCTGCACCCACCAGCGGACGCGTGGGACGACGAGGAGCGCGGCCGCGAGGACCAGGACGATCGGTCCCTGCGCGAGCCACAGCAGCAGCACCGCGCCGACCAGCCAGACCACCGGGCGACTGTAGGTGAGTCACACCCGTCCCATCGGGAGGCGCATCGAGGACCGCCTCGATGCGTGCGTCACACGTCAGCCAGTGGCAGACGAGGCAGACGGGGCCGCGGTGCGGTCACGGTGAGATCCGCGAAGACCCCGTGACCACCGCCGTTGCGCAGGAAGACGCGCGAGCGCCGCGGCGACGGCACGCGGGAGCGCGGAGCCTCGTGGATCGGGATGACGTCGGCGTCGCGGCCTTCGTCCCCCTCTGCCGCGGGCCGGGCGACCAACGAGCCCGTGAACTGCTCGAGCGACTTGATGCGGCCGGTGAGATCGATCCCCTGGGTGTCTCGGTCGTGCTTCATCGGCGGACTCCTTCTGTCCCCACCTGACGGCCCCCCACGGACCGCCTGACAGGCACACTAGGAGCGGCGCCGCCGCGCTTCCTTTACTCATGGAAGTCTGGGAGAAGCCTGCGGGAGACGGTCCAGACCAGGCCTGCCGAGTCCCCCGGATCCTTGACCGGCATCCGGGTCCTTGCGCCACGCGTGCACCGTGCAGGCAGTTCGGGCGTCCCGGCCCGGAGGCCACGCTCAGCCGCAGGGTCTCAGCCTCGAACTGCCTTCATGGTGCACGTCCGCGGCTCCCAACGTAGGCAGTTCGGCGCTCGGCTCACGCGCTCACGCTCGTCAGGCGGGCAGCGCGGCCGAACTGCCTACGTTGGGCGGGCACACCTGTGCCCCGGGTCCGGACGCACGAGAGCCGGAGGCCGTGCGACGCGTGTCGAACGACCTCCGGCTCGGACCGGCAATCCCCTGTGCTGCCGGTCTGGCGTGTCAGGTGACTGGCTGACGCACCGTGGACCCCACGTCCACGACCGTGCGCGGCCGGGGCACCGACGGCCGCGCCTCGGCGCTGACGTCGTACCCGGACGGCACGGAGCCGATGCGGATCATCGGGCCACGCCCGACGTGCCGGTCACCTGGGTGGTGCTGCTGGTTGTGCTCACGACAAGAAGGATGCTCTCGGCGCCGTTCTGATACATCCGTGTTTCTACCGAGGTCCAGACCACTCTCGCCGGAGCACGAGGGTGGCCCCTCGACGTGACGTCGTGGGGCCACGCTCGTGTGCCGAGCTGTCAGCGGACCTTGCCGACCTTCAGCGTGACGACCTTCTTGGTGCCGCCCGCCGAGAGGGTGACCTTCACCTTGATGACCTTGCCCTTCAGGGCCTTGGTGATCTTCAGCTTCGAGGTGGTCGCCCTCTTGATCTTGGCGCTGCCGGCGTACCACTGGAACTTGTAGCCGACCGTGGTCCGCATCTGTGCCAGCAGGTTCGCGACCTTGATGGTCTTGCCGACCTTCGGCTTGCCCGTCACCTTCAGGTCCTCCGCCACTGCCGTCAGCTGTGACGCTACGTCCGGTGCCGGAGCGGGCGCCGGAGCCGGAACCGGCGCAGGCGCGGGCGTCGGCGCAGGCGTCGGCGTCGGCGCGGGCGTCGGCGCAGGGGTCGGAGTCGGCGTCGGGGTCGGCGTCGGGGTCGGCGTCGGGGTCGGGGTCGGGGTGGGCGCAGCGACCACCGCGGCCGTCGCAGCCGACGTCGCCGATCCGGCCGTGACCCCACCACCGGACGCGGTCACCCGCACACTGATCCGCTTGCCCACCAGGGCGTCGGTCAGCGTGAGGGTCGACCCGGTGGCACCGGAGACATCCGTCCCGTCAGCCAGCCACTGATAGGCGAACGACGCACCCGCCGGCGACCACGTGCCCGCCACCGCCTGCAGCTCCTTGCCGACCTGCGCGACGCCGCTGATGCTCGGCGCGACCGTGTTCACGTAGACCGGCGCAGCGACCACCGCGGCCGTCGCAGCTGAGGTCGCCGATCCGGCCGTGACCCCACCACCGGACGCAGTCACCCGCACGCTGATCTTCTTGCCCACCAGGGCGTCGGTCAGCGTCAGCGTCGACCCGGTGCTGCCGCTGAGGGCAACCCCGTCGGCCAGCCACTGGTACGCGAACGACGCACCCGCCGGCGACCACGTGCCCGCCACCGCCTGCAGCTCCTTGCCGACCTGCGCGACGCCGCTGATGCTCGGCGCGACCGTGTTCACGTAGACCGGCGCCGCCACCACCGCGGCCGTCGCAGCTGAGGTCGCCGATCCGGCCGTGACCCCACCACCGGACGCAGTCACCCGCACACTGATCCGCTTGCCCACCAGGGCGTCGGTCAGCGTGAGGGTCGACCCGGTGGCACCGGAGACATCCGTCCCGTCAGCCAGCCACTGATAGGCGAACGACGCACCCGCCGGCGACCACGTGCCCGCCACCGCCTGCAGCTCCTTGCCGACCTGCGCGACGCCGCTGATGCTCGGCGCGACCGTGTTCACGTAGACCGGCGCAGCGACCACCGCGGCCGTCGCAGCTGAGGTCGCCGATCCGGCCGTGACCCCACCACCGGACGCAGTCACCCGCACGCTGATCTTCTTGCCCACCAGGGCGTCGGTCAGCGTCAGCGTCGACCCGGTGCTGCCGCTGAGGGCAACCCCGTCGGCCAACCACTGGTACGCGAACGACGCACCCGCCGGCGACCACGTGCCCGCCACCGCCTGCAGCTCCTTGCCGACCTCCGGCGTACCGCTGATGCTCGGCGCGACCGTGTTCACGTAGACCGGCGCCGCCACCACCGCGACCGTGGCAGCAGACGCCGCCGATCCGGGCGTGACCCCACCACCGGACGCAGTCACCCGCACGCTGATCTTCTTGCCCACCAGGGCGTCGGTCAGCGTGAGCGTCGCCGCCGTGCTGCCGCTGAGGGCAGCGCCGTCGGCCAACCACTGGTAGGCGAACGACGCACCCGCCGGCGACCAGGTGCCCGGAGCCGCCTGCAGCACCTCACCGACCCGGGCCGTACCCGTGATCGTCGGCGAGACCGTGTTCTCGTAGACCGGCGCAGCGACCACCGCGGCCGTCGCAGCCGAGGTCGCCGATCCGGCCGTGACCCCACCACCGGACGCAGTCACCCGCACGCTGATCTTCTTGCCCACCAAGGCGTCGGTCAGCGTCATTGCCGACCCGGTGCTGCCGCTGATGGCAACCCCGTCGGCCAACCACTGGTACGCGAACGACGCACCCGCCGGCGACCACGTACCCCGAGCCGCCTGCAGGACCTCACCGACCCGGGCCGTACCCGTGATCGTCGGCGCGACCGTGTTCTCGTAGACCGGCGCAGCCTCCACCGCGGCCGTCGCAGCCGAGGTCGCCGTACCGGTCTCCGCCTCAGCACCCGACGCGGTCACCCGCACACTGATCCGCTTGCCCACCAGGGCATCGGTCAGCGCGAGCGTCGACCCGCTGCTGCCGCTGATGGCAACCCCGTCGGCCAGCCACTGGTACGCGAAGGACGCACCGGCCGGCGACCACGTGCCCGGAGCCGCCTGCAGCTCCTTGCCGACCTGCGGAGTGCCGGTGACCGTCGGCGGGACCGTGTTCTCGTACGCCGCGACAGCAGCTGGAGCGAGCGATGCGTTCTTGTCAGAGGCAGTGGTGCCCACGCCGACCGCGACGTCGTCTGCCGTTGCCAATGACGGCCTGTCGTTCCAGAACTCGCCGACCCACTGGCCCGACTCATCCTCGAAACCGACCCGGTAGGTGCCTGCGGCCAGGCCAGTGAATGCGTACGAGCCGTCCTCGTCGGGGTAGGCCCACCGCACCTCCCGCCAGCCGCCGGAGCCCTGGCGGTACGCAGTCACACGCACGTCGGACACCGAGCCCGGGGCGGCAACGGTTCCGTCGATGGTCGATCCCCGGGCGAGCTGCACGTCCTTGCCCGTCACCGTGCCGCCGTCCAGCACCACGACGTCGGCCGCGGTCTCCGCCGACCAGGCGTCGTTCCAGTACTCAACGGCGTGCTTGCCGTCGTAGGTGAAGAAGCCGAGCCGGTAGGTACCCCCTGCCAGGCCCTTCAGGTCGTAGGACCCGTCCGGCATCGTGTAGGCCCACTTCACACCGATCCAGTCGGCTTCCTCGGCGTCCCAGGAGAAGGCGCCGACCTCCACGTCGGACAGCGGCGTGCCGTCCGCACCGGTGACCGTGCCGGTGATGCGGGCTCCCGACGCGAGCTGCGCGTCCTTGCCCGACACCGTCGCAGACTGGTCCACGACGATGTCCTTCGCGGTGGAGATCGAGGGTGCGTCGTCCCAGTACTCGGAGACGAAGCCGCCCTGTCCGCTGCTGGCGAAGCCGATCCGGTAGGTGCCGGCTCTCAGGCCGCCGAGGTCGTATGTCCCATCGGGGTTCGTCGTCGCGCCGAGACCGACCGACTCCCAGTACTCCCCGCCCGGCGCCTCGACGTATGCGCGGACGTCGACCCCGCCCACAGCCCTTCCGTCGGGGCCCGTGACCGTGCCGGTGATGTGCGCCCCGGAAGACAGCTGCGCATCCTTGCCCGACACCGTCTCGGACGCGCCGACAGCGATGTCCTCCGCCGCGTCCAACGACCCCGCGTCGTCCCAGTACTCGTCGACGTAACCGTTGGCGTACGGCGAGAACCACAGGCGGTAGTCGCCGGAGGTCAAGCCACCGAGGTCATAGCTCCCGTCCGGGTTGGTGTAGGTGGACCGTGCCCAGGACCAGTCCCCCTCTGCCCCGGCGCGCTTGTGGTAGGCCACGACGTTGACGTTCGCCAGGCCGGCACCGCCCTGGCCGGTGACCTTGCCTGTGATGCGGGAGGCGGTCGCCAGCTGGGCGTTCTTGCCGGTCACCGTCTCGGACGCAC
This sequence comes from Nocardioides sp. zg-1230, assembly GCF_013155335.1. Classification (GTDB taxonomy): domain Bacteria; phylum Actinomycetota; class Actinomycetes; order Propionibacteriales; family Nocardioidaceae; genus Nocardioides. Next base: position 635,740 of record NZ_JABJQZ010000001.1, read on the forward strand.
CTACGACAATGTCGGTGGCCGATTCCACGGTGGTCGCGTCGTTCCAGTACTCGGTGATGTGGCCGCCCTGGTAGGTGGAGAACGAGAGCCGATACGTGCCAGCCTTCAGACCCGCCAAGTCGTACGTGCCGTCAGCCCGCGTCTGCGCGCTCAACCCGACCGGGTTCCAGTAGTCCCACCTCGGATCCTCCTGGTAAGCCTGAACCGTCACGCCACCGATCCCGGATCCGTCAGGAGCGGTCACCTTGCCGGTGATGCGGGAGCCGAGGGCGAGCTCAGCGTCCTTGCCGTTCACCGTCTCGGACTCGCCGACCGGGATGTCGTTCGCCGAGGTGACCGTGGTGGCGTCGTTCCAGTACTCCTCGAGGTGACCGCCCTGCCAGTCCCGGAAGCCGATCCGGTAGGTCCCGGCCCGCAAGCCGCCCAGGTCGTAGGTGCCATCGGGACGCGTCTGGACCGACATGCCCGTCATGTTCCAGAAGTCCTGGCCGGCAGTCTTGGTGTAGGCGGAGACGTTCACGTTGGCCAGCGGAGCTCCGTCCGGGCCAGTGACCTTGCCCGAGATCTTGGACGCTGCGGCGAGCTGGGCGTTCTTGCCGCTCACCGTCGCGGACTCACCGACCTCGATGTCGGTGGCGAGCTCGACCGTCGGGGCGTCGTCCCAGAACTCTGCGAGGTGGTTGCCGCTCATCCAGCTGCTGAAGCCGATGCGGTAGGTCCCGGCCTTCAACCCACCGATGTCGTAGGAGCCGTCCGGCGTGGTGGATGACCCGGCGCCGGCCGGCATCCACTGGCCCGGCCCGATCTTCGTGTAGGCGGACACCGAGATGCTGGACAGACCGGTGCCCTCGGGACCGACGACCTTGCCGGTGATGTGCGAGGCCGCGGCGAGCTGCGCGTCCTTGCCGCTGACCTCGTCCGACTCGCCCACTGCGATGTCGGTGGCCACGTCGATCGTGGGTGCGTCGTTCCAGTACTCAGCGATGTGACCGCCACCCAACATCGTGGAGAAGCCGAGCCGGTAGGTGCCGGCTGTGAGGCCGCCGAGCGAGTACGTCCCGTCCGGGTTGGTCTGCGTCATGGCGACCGAGCGCCACCACTGCTGACCGGGCTCCCTCTGGTACGCCTGGACGGAGATCCCGGCCAGACCACCGTCGGCTCCCGTGACGGTCCCCGTGATGCGGGACGAGCGCGTGAGCTGCGCATTCGTCCCCGTCACCAGCTCCGACCCGGACAGCACGATGTCCTGCGCTTGCTGGACGGAGGACGCGTCGTCCCAGTACTCAGTGACGTACTCGCCGGAGTAGTTGCCGAAACCCACCCGGTACGTGCCGGAAGCCAGGCCGCCCAGCCGATAGGTGCCGTCAGCGTTGGTCGACGTCGACACGACCGGCGCCCAGTACCCCATCTCGGGCGCGAACCGGTAGGCCTGGACGCTGACGTTGGCGAGCTCGGCGCCGCCGGGGCCGGTCACCTTGCCGGCGACAGCAGCTCCCGTCGCCAGCTGCGCGTCCTTGTCGGAGACGGTCGCCGACTCACCCACGACGATGTCCTGTGCCGACTGCACGGTGGAGGCGTTGTCCCAGAACTCGGGGACGAGCTCTCCCTGCATCGGAGCGAAGCCGACGCGGTACGTCCCGGCGCGAAGGCCGCGGGCGTCGTAGCGACCGTCGGCGTCCGTCGAGGCCCACTGCACCGAGCTCCAGCCGCCCGTCTGGGACGGCTGGTAGACCTGAACGGCGACGTTGGGCAGACCGGCTCCATCGGGCCCCGTCACCCGGCCGGTGATGCGCGACTCGGCAGCGAGCACCGCGTCGCGGGCGCCCACGGTGGTCGCCGCGCCGACCTCGATGTCCGTTGCCGTCTCGACGGTCTGGGCGTTGTCCCAGTACTCGTTGACGTATCCACTCATGTAGCTGGAGAAACCGATGCGATAGGTGCCCGCGCGCAGGCCTCCGACGTCATAGCGTCCGTCCGCGTTGGTCTGCACGGGGGTGGACGTCGTCCCCCAGTAGTTCTGTCCCGGGACCAACTTGTAGACCTGCACGCCGACGTCCGCGATCGGAGTGCCGTCTGCCGAGGTCACACGACCAGTGATGTGCGAGGCGCTGGCCAGCTGGGAATCCCGACCGAGGATCGCGCTCGAGGCACCGACGATGATGTCGTCGGCGGTCTGCACAGTGGCGGCGTCGTTGAAGAACTCCTGCGCGTGCATGCCGGTGCTGTCCTGGAAACCGAGCCGGTAGGTGCCTTCGGGCAGTCCTGCCAACGTGTAGGAACCGTCTGCTCCTGTCGTCGCCCAGGCGCGCTCGCTCCAGTAGCCACCGGCGTAGTACTGGGACCATGCGGCAACGGAGATGCCCTCCAGCGCCTCACCGTCAGGACCAGTCACCCTGCCGGCGATGCTTGCGCCGAGGCTGACCGCCTGGTCGATCCCCGTCGTCACCGTGCCGTTGACGACATCCACGGGCATCGCAGCCTGCAGCGTGGCCGCGTCTCGGTAGTAGACGACGTTCGACGCGTTGATGTTGGTGCTGAAGCCGAGCTTGTAGGTGCCATCGGGGACACCGGTGAACTGGTAGCGCCCGTCCGACCCCGTGTAGCGCGTCTCCTGTGGCGCGCTCCCGCCGCCCATGAACACCCCGACGGCGACTCCCGCCGCCGGATCACCGTGCGAATCGGTGACCGTTCCACTGATGCCGCCGGTAAAGGCAGCATGCGCCGGGACACCCAGTACGAGCGAGATCCCGAGAGTCACAGCCGCGGTGATGACGAAGACGATGAAGCGATGAGTGCGACCCAAGGCGCGCAAGGACAAACCCCCGTGTAGGCAGCCCCCCTGGCCGCATCCGACGGAACGCTAGTGGGCGCCGATCACCGCGGAAGCGGAATGGTTGAAACCCACACCAAGGGGTGGGCTACGAGTGTGCGGACAGGCCCCGGAATCACCGAGAACCCCTCCGGAGAGGGGTTCTCGGGTCGTCCTGGATGGCGAAGGACTCAGGCGGCTGCCCGGGCCTCGCTCTCGAGCTTGCGGCCGAGGAGGCGGCGGGTGCGGCGGTCGCCGGTGGCCATCTTGTAGAGGATGGCGAGCTGCTGGGGCGCGTTCTTCTTGTTCGTCGTGGCGAGCCAGCCGTTGGGCAGCGAGAGCCGGACGACCTTATGCCAGGCGGAGTAGACCTGCTGCGGCATCGGCCGCGCGCAGTAGGCGAGGTCGTACTTCTCGAAGAGGGCCTGCACCTTGGGCGCGATCTCGGCGTAGCGGTTGGACGGCAGGTCGGGGAAGAGGTGGTGCTCGATCTGGTGCGACAGGTTGCCGGTCATCAGGTGGAGGAACTTCGAGCCGGAGATGTTGGCGCTGCCGAGCATCTGCCGGACGTACCACTCGCCCTTGGACTCACCCTCGATGGAGCGCTTCTCGAAGGTCTCGACGCCCTCGGGGAAGTGGCCGCACAGGATGACGGAGTTGGACCACAGGTTGCGCACGATGTTGGCGGTGAAGTTGGCCGCGAGGGTCGGCAGGAACGAGCCGGTCGGGATCGACAGCGCGGGGTGGACGACGTAGTCCTTGGTCGCCTGCTTGCGGATCTTGCCGAGCACGGCCTTGGCCCGCCGGCGGAACTCCGGGTCCTTGGTCTGCTTCTTCTTGATCACGGCGCCGAGCTCGAGGTCGTAGGCGGCGATGCCGTACTCGAAGAAGACGGCGTTGATGAAGCAGAAGAGCGGCTGGGCGAGGGAGGCAGGGGTCCAGGTCTGGTCCTCGTCGACGCGCATGATGCCGTAGCCGAGGTCGTTGTCCTTGCCGATGACGTTGGTGTAGGTGTGGTGGAGCTCGTTGTGGCTGTGCTTCCACTGCTCGGCCGGCGAGGCCATGTCCCACTCCCACGTCGAGGAGTGGATCTTGGGGTCGCGCATCCAGTCCCACTGGCCGTGGAGGATGTTGTGGCCGATCTCCATGTTGTCGAGGATCTTGGAGATGCTCAGGCCGACGGTGCCGAGCACCCACGCCGGCGGGAAGGCGCTGAAGAGCAGCACCGCGCGCGAGCCGAGCTCGATCTTGCGCTGGGTGTCGATGACGCGCCGGATGTACGCCGCGTCGCTGGCGCCGCGGGCGTCGAGGACGTCCTGCCGGATGGTGTCGAGCTCGATGCCGATCTGCTCGATGTCAGCCTCGGTGAGGTGGGCGATCGGGTTGGTCTGGCCGAGCACGGCCTTCTTCTGCACAGTGGTCATGGCGCTCTCCTGGGGGTCTCGGGGAGGTCGGGTGTCAGTGGTCGATATGGCACGGGCCGGCGGCGGCGTTGATGCAGGTCTGCACCTTGATGTCGCCGGTCTCGCCGGGCACGGCGGTGGTGATCGCGCCGTTGCGGAGGTCGCGCACGCTGCCCTCGCGCAGCGGGATCACGCAGCCCATGCAGATGCCCATCCGGCATCCGCTCGGCATCAGCATCCCGGCGTCCTCGGCGGCGTCGAGGATGGGCGTCGCGCCGTCGAGGTCGAGGGTGGTGCCCGAGCTGAAGGTGACGGTGCCGCCGTCGCCGGGCTCGACGCGGGCGGTGCGGAACTGCTCGGTGGTCAGGCTCAGCCCGGCCTCGTCGTGGTGCGCGGCGAGAGCGTCGAGGAGGCCCGCCGGCCCGCAGGCCAGAGTCTGGCGATCGCCCAGGTCAGGGACCAGGTCGGCCAGGTCGTCGACGGACAGCACGCCGTGCTCGTCGTCGTACCTCGCCACGAGGCGGATCGCGCCCGCGGCGGCGAGCGCCTCGAGGTCGCGGATGAAGATCGAGTGCGGGTGGCTGGGCGCGACGTGGACGACGACGATGTCGTGCACCTCGCTGCGGGGCAGCCGGAGGACGCCCTCGTCGGTGCTCGGGAACAGGTTGCGGAGCATGCCGATGACCGGCGTGATGCCGGAGCCGGCGGTGACCATGAGGAACTTGCCGCCCTCGGGCGGGAGCACGAACTCGCCCGCGGCCTGCTCGAGGTGGACCAGCGTGCCGGGACGTGCCTCGTGGACGAGGTGGTTGCTCACCAGGCCGTCGGGGACGGCCTTGACGGTGATCGAGATGCGGCCGTCGCGTCGCGGACCGTGGGTGAGCGAGTACGCGCGCCACTGGCGTACGCCGTCGACGTCGATGCCGATGCGGAGGTATTGGCCGGGCACGTGGCCGGCCCAGTCGGCGCCGGGGCGGATGACGATCGTGGCCGCGTCGGCGGTCTCGGGGTGCACTGACTCGATGCGACCGCGCAGGTCGGCGCCGGAGCGCAGGGGCGCGAAGAGGTCCATGAAGTCGGACGGGAGGTAGGGCGTGGTGGCGGCCTCCGCGACGCGGACCAGGTGGTCGCGCACACGGGTGCCACGCACCGTCGGCTCGAGAGTCGTGCTCATGTCATCAAATCTCGCTGATCCGGGCACGATCTTCCTGCTCAGGGCACGTGAATCGGGACTAGACTCTTGTTCGTCGCGAACAAAACAGACCTCAGGAGTCACGATGGCCACCCGAGACGTGCGCCCCGCCACACAAATGAAGGCCGTCGTCAGCCTCGACCCGACCGTGGCCGAGGCGCTGCGCTCGAGGCTCGCCGAGGTCGCGGACCGCGTCGTGCTCACCATCATCGACGAAGTCCCCAGCTATGCCGGCGCGTTCAGCGGACGGATGGGCGAGGTGATCCGCAACGCCGTCCAGCTCGCGCTCGGCGGCTTCCTCACCCTGGCGACCCGGCAGGACGGCAAGGCGCCCCCGAAGGCACCGGCGATCGAGGGCGCCTACCAGCTGGGGCGGGGCGAGGCCCGCAGCGGCCGGACCGTCGAAGCACTGCTCGCGGCCTACCGGGTCGGCGCCCGCACCTCGTGGCGCGACATGGCGGACGCGGCGGTGGAGGCAGGGATCGGCGCCGAGCAGCTCGCGCGGTTCGCCGAGCTGGTCTTCGCCTACATCGACGAGCTGTCGGCCGCCTCGGTCGCCGGGCACACCGACGAGCTGGAGAGCAGCGGGCGCGTCCGCCAGCGCAACCTCGAGCGGCTCGCGCGCGCCCTGCTCACCGGCGCGCCGGCCGACGCGGTCGGCGCTGCCGCCGAGCGCGCCGACTGGGAGCCGCCCGGCGCTCTGACGGCCGTGGTGCTGCCGGAGTCGCAGGTCTCGCACGCGCTGACCGCGCTCGACCCGGGCACGCTCCAGCCCACCGACGACGTGGCCGGGTTGCCCGAGGGGCACGCCCTCCTGCTCGTGCCGAGCACCGGGTCGACGACAGCGCGGCGCACGCTGCTACGAGCGTTGCGCGGCACGGACGCCGTCGTCGGCCCGGGTGTGACCTGGCTCGAGGCGCAGGCGTCGTACCGCCGGACACTGCGGTGCGCGGCCCTCGGCATCGAGGGCCTCGTCGACTCCGACGAGCACCTCGCCTCACTGCTGCTCGCCGCCGACCCCTCCGCGCGTGAGGACCTGCGCGCGCGGGTGCTCGCCCCGCTTGCCGACCTGCGCCCGTCGACGGCCGAGAAGCTCACCGACACGCTCCGCAGCTGGCTGCTCCACCACGGGCGCCGCGACGCCGTCGCCGAGGAGCTCTTCGTCCACGCCCAGACTGTGCGCTACCGCGTCGGTCAGCTCCGGGAGATCTACGGCGACCGTCTCGAGGACCCGGCCTTCGTCCTCGACGCGACGCTCGCGCTCGCCTGACGGCGTACGTCCAAGCCCCCGCCCGCCGCCCGCTGTAACGCCGGGTTGCGTGCACTACCCACCGTGATGCATCAGGGTGGGTAGTTGCAGTAACCCGGCGTTACAGCGACGAGGAGGGGCCGGCACCTTCCCGGCGGGTCAGCGGGAGTACGCCGCCTGGCCGGCGACCCAGGTCACGACGACCTGGTCGGCGAAGGACCGCAGGCGGGCGGCGTGCTCGCGGTCCGACGTCCCGGCGAGCGGGTCGGCGTCGAGCAGCACCAGGTCGGCGGGGTGACCGGGGGCGATCGTGCCCCAGCCGTCGGTCGAGGCGGCGAGCGCCTCGCGGGCGGTGATGGACTGCTCGGGGTGCCACGGCTCGCGGTCGTCGCCCGAGCGGTGGACCGCCGACGCGATCGCCAGCCACGGGTCGAGCGGGGAGACCGGGGCGTCGGAGCCGAGCACGACGTCGACACCGTCGTCGAGCATCCACCGCAGCGGGAAGCACCGCTCCGCGCGGCCGGGCCAGAGCCGCTCGGTCACGTCGCGGTCGTCGAGGAGGTGGGCGGGCTGGACGCTGGCGCGCACGCCGAGGCGCGCCATGCGGCGTACGTCGTCTCGCGTCGTCAGCTGCACGTGCTCGATGCCGCCGCGGGCGCCGGTCTCCTCGAAGGCGGCGAGCGCCTCCGCGACCGCGCGATCGCCGATGGCGTGGACCGCCACGTCGAGACCCCCGGCCGCGGCGCGGGCGAGCAGCGCGCGCAGATCCTCGGGCGTCTGGTTGGGCTGCCCCTCCTCGAAGCCGGGGACGGCCTTCTCGGCGTAGGGCTCGCCGCACCAGGCGGTGCGGGTGTTGAGCGAGCCGTCGCTGATGATCTTGAGCGGCCCCATCGTCAGGCGCGGGTCGTCCGCCAGCGGGTCGCCGGAGCGCAGGCCGCGCGCGAGGACGTCGTCGAGCCCGTCGGCGTAGCAGGCGTGACGGATCCGCAGCAGGTCGGCGCCCCCGGCCCACCGGGCCACCCAGTCCGCGACACCACCGCTGAACTCGAGGTCGACCAGCCCGACCACGCCCTGCGCGGCCGCGGCCTCCATCGAGCGGCGGTAGGCGTCCGGGCCCGTGCCGTCCTGCCCGAGCACCGAGGCCAGCCGGCCGTAGGCCATGAACCACTCGGCCTCACTGACCACGCTGTCACGGATCGGCAGGGCGAGCGCATGGAGCGCGACGGTGTTGAGCCAGCCGTGGTGGCCGTCGCCCGCGATCAGCACGATCGGCTGGTCGGTGCCGATCGCGTCGAGGTCGGACACCGTCGGCATGTCCGGCCACGCGGTCGGCCGGTGCCCCCACCCGATGACCGGCAGGTCGGGCCACTCCGCGAGCCGCTCCCGCACGAGCGTCACGGCCTCCGCGCTCGACCGCGCCGGGCCGAGGTCGAGGCGCGCTGACGCCAGGGTCCACTGCCCGAGGTGGACGTGCTGGTCCCACAGCCCGGGCATCAGCCAGCGCCCGTCGGCGTCGTACGACGGCGCGTCCCCGCCCGCCAGCGAGGGGCCGACCTCGACCACGCGGCCGCCGTCGAGGCGTACGTCGACGAGTCCCGGGACGGCCTCGGTGACGGCGACGAGGCGGGCGTTGCGGATCAGCACAGGGCAACGCTAAGACCCCGGATCGGGACCTCCGCGCGCCGGGGCGTCTGAGCGCGTGTCACCCCACTCACGGGAGCGACACGGACACCCCGCCCACCCAGACGGCGAGGGGCCGCGAGAGCGCGGTGAGGTCGGCGGCGAGGTCGCCGTCGACCACCAGCAGGTCGGCGAGACGACCGGCAGCGAGTCGACCGGCGTCGATGCCGCAGTCCTCGGCGGCCACCGACGTGGCGGTCGCGAGCGCCTCCTCGACCGGCCAGCCGCCGCGGACCAGCTCGGCGACCGAGCGCCACAGGTGACCGTGCGGCTTGGCGGGCATCGCGCCGGCGTCGAGCCCCGACACCACACGGATGCCGTGCTTGCGCAGCTGCACGGTGTTGGCAGCCGCCCGCGCGAAGTGCTCGTCGCGGTCGGTGATGCCGATGCGCTCGAGCATCCCGAGGATGTGCGGCGGCATCGCCGACACGGGCGGCAGGCGCGCGGGGTCGTGGCCGAGCGTGGGGCACACGGTCACCCCGGCGGCCGCGGCCTGCGCGAGCAGGGCCGCCGGCGGGTCCGCGCCGCCCTCGGCCATGCAGGTGAAGTGCTCGAGCCCGTCGACGCCCGCCTCGAGCGCCACCTCCGCCCCGGCGACGGAGTGCGTGTGGGCGACGACCCGCAACCCGGCCTCGTGGGCGGCCCCCACCAGGTGACGCAGCGGACCTGCGTCGAACTGGGCGCCCAGCTGGTCGCTGCCGGGCGTCAGGAAGCCGCCGCTGGCCATCACCTTCACCAGGTCGACACCCCGCTCGGCCCGCTCGGCCACGGCCCGGTCCAGCGCCCCGGGCTCGTCGGGATCCACATCACCGCCGAGGAACCAGCAGTGCCCCAGCGGGATCGTGATCGGCGGACCCGCGGCGACCACCCGGGGCAGCCCCTCGGCCTCCCGCCCCCGGTGCTCGAGCACCCGATAGGCCCCGTCTCCGAGGTCGCGGACGCTGGTCACCCCCGCCGCGACCTGCGCCCGCAGGCTGTCGGTGACCACCTCGTCCACCGCGGCCGACTCGGCGGTTCCGGCCCACTCCAGGCTCCCCGGCGTCCCCGGGAACGCCCCTGACGCGACGAGGTGCACGTGGCAGTCGACCAGCCCCGGCAGGAGGGTGCCGTCAACCTCGGCGACGGGTACGTCGTCCGGTGGACGGAAGGCGGCCGCCTCCACCCCCACGACCCGGCCGCCCTCGACGAGCACGGTCGCACCGTCCGGCAGGAACCGCTCCCCGTCGAACGCTCGCGCTGACCGAACGGCCCACCGCGTGACCATCCCCCGATGGTGCTCCCCGGCGCAGGGCGGCGCACCGCGCGCGGCGCGGTGGACCAGACCAGCCGCCCGGCTGACATGATGGGGAGCGTGGAGTGGCGGGGGCCGGCAGCACTGGTCGCGCTCCTGGCGATCGGCGTCGGGGGCGGTTTCGCCGCGTCCGCACAGAGCCGGGGCGGCTCGATCGGCTCGGGCGTCCCGACACCGGTGCCGGCGCAGGCGCCGGAGATGCCGGTCGAGGCACCCCGGCCCCCCACCCCCGACCCGGACGACCCGAGGCTGGAGCCCGGGATCGCGATGGCCCCGGCCACGCTCGGCACCGGCAAGTTCGAGATCACCTTCCCCGCGCCCGTCGGGTGGACGACCAACGCGAGCGCCAGCAACGAGTGGAAGTGGAAGAAGCCGGGCACGTCCAACAACACCTACGTGATGCGCATCGAGCAGATCAACAGCCAGGACATCACGATCGAGGACGCCATCAACATCAGGATCGAGCGGCTGCGCGAGGAGCAGGACGACGTGGTCATCGTGGACCGCGGCGCCGACACGCTCGAGTACACCTACCGCAGCAACGAGGGCAACGCGCGGCACAGCTTCATGCGCTGGCTCGACCTCGACTCCAGCGGCCAGGCCGACGTGGAGATCGTCGTGCACGGGCGCGAGCGCGACGTCGAGGGCACGAGCGACCTCATCCGGCGGGTGGCCGACGGCATGGAGGGGGCCGGCGGCGGGCCTGTCGGCTGAGCCCACCCCCACGGGCTAGATTGCGCCCGTGACCTGGCGGGGGACGGCAGTGCTCGCGCTGCTGCTCGCCATCGGGGTCGCGGTGGGGTACGGCGCGTCCTGGACCCTCGGCGCGAACCCGTCGGGTACCGGCCCGGCGGCGCCGGTGCCGGCGTCCCCGAGCCTGCCGGTCGACCCGGTCCCCGAGCTGCTCGACGACCCCGAGTTCCCTCCCCTCGCGACCGGGCTGCCGCTCGTCCGCCAGTCGGTCGGCGCCGGCGACTTCCAGATGACGCTGCCGGTGCCGAAGGGCTGGTCCTACTTCGAGAACTCGCTCAACGAGTGGCAGTGGCGGCCACCGGACCAGCCGGCCTTCGGCTACGTCCTGCGGGTCGAGCAGGTGCTGAGCAACCGCCGCTCGATCGCGTGGACGCTCGACCGGAGGCTCGCCGAGCTGCGCGAGGACGAGAGCAACGTCGAGGTGCTCGCCCAGACCCGGGACAGCCTGCACTTCACCTTCGTCACCGCCAACCACCTGCGGTACGGCTACCTGCGCTGGCTCGACCTCACGGGGTCCGACAACGCCCAGGTGGAGATCGCCGTGACCGGGCGGGAGGTCGACGACCCGGGAATGGCCGACCTGATCGCCCGCGTCGGCTCGGGCGTCCGGCTCGGCTGAGCTCAGAACCCGGACGCCGTAACGGAGTCGAGCACCCGGGCGGCGACCTTCCGGCGGTCGGCACGGATCTGGATCCACTGCAGCTGGTTCTGGTTGACCCGGACGACGCGCTCGACCATGAGGTCCACGCCCGGGCACCCGCTGAAGAAGACGGTCATGAACTCGTCGTCTCCCTTCTCGTCGAAGTAGGGGCCGCGCTGCACCGGGCAGGCCGGGTGTCCGGGGACACGGGACGGCAGCGCCTCCCCGGGCAGGATGCCGACGAACACGCCCTCGGCCGGGTCGTCGTCGGAGTTCCAGCCCTCCCGCGTGCCGGCCGCCACCGCCGGCTGCTCGGACCGCCCCTCGAACGGCACCCACTGCTCGGGGTCCACCTGCTCGGTCCAGGACTCGGGCACGGTGACCGACAGCAGGCCGGTCGAGTCCTCGACGGTCTGCTCCGACGTGCCGTTGCGCTCGAGCGCCCAGCCGGCGCCGGTGCCCGCGAGGAGGGCGAGGACGGCGGCCGCCACCCACGGCCAGCGGGTGTGGCGGCGCTGGGAGGCCTCGGGCGGCGGCTGGTCGCTCGCCACCCCGGTGCGCTCCGGTCGGGACGCCGCGCGCGTCAGCTCGGGGTCGATCGGCGCCCATCCCGCGGGGGTGTCGTCGACCGGCTCGCCGATCGCGTCGACCAGGGCGGCGACGAACGACTCGACGTCCGGGAAGCGGTCCTCACGGTCCTTGGCGAGGCCCCGCAGGACGACGGCCTCGGCGGCCGGGTTGTCGATGCCCATCGGCGGCGGTGGCACGGGGTTCTCCGCGGCCGCGAGGCTCGCGTGGGAGTGGGGCTGACGGCCGGTCAGCAGGAAGTAGCTCAGGGCCGCGAGCGAGAACTGGTCGGCCCGCGGGTCGAGCCCCTCACCGAGGGCCTGCTCGGGGGCGACGTAGGAGGGGGTGCCGCCGGCCATCGTGAGGCGGGAGGACATGTCCATGGCCTTGCCGAGGCCGAGGTCGCCGAGCATCGCCACGACGTGCGGACCGCGGCCGTTCTCCACGGTGCGGAAGAGGACGTTGGCGGGCTTCACGTCGCGGTGCAGCACGCCCCGGTCGTGCAGGGCGCTCAACCCGCGTCCGACCTGGGTGATCACCGCCATCGCCTGCGACCTCGGCAGCGGCGCCACCTCGGTGAGGTCGGCCAGCGTGCCCTGGTCGGCGTACGCCATCACCAGGTAGGGGCGGTCGTCCTCCAGCTCACCGGCGTCGTAGACGGAGACGACGTGGGGCGACTCGACCTTGCGGAGGAAGCGGCCCTCCTCGAGGAAGCGCTGGCGGATGTGGTGGTCGTCGACCCAGTTGTCGGCGAGGACCTTGATCGCCACGGGACTGTCGAGGTGCTCGTCGTAGGCCAGCCAGACGGTCGCGAAGGCTCCCGACCCGATGCGGCGGCGCACCGGGTAACGACCGAGACGAGTGGGAGCGGACACCCGGGCATTATCGTGCAGGCGTGAGCTATTCGGGGGACCCGGGCGACGCGTTGACGCCGGACGACATCGACGACCTGGCGCGCCGAGCGCGTGACGGGGACCGTGACGCGCTCGAGCAGCTGCTCGCGGCGGTGCGTCCACGCGTGCTCAACATCTGTCGCGGGGTGCTCCCGTACTCCGGCGACGCCGAGGACGCCTGCCAGGAGGCGATGCTCAACGCGGCGACGAAGATCGGCTCGTGGGGCGGCCGCGGCCGGTTCACCACGTGGCTGCACATCGTCTCGGTCAACAGCGCGCGCACGACGTACCGCCGGCTGAAGAACCTCGCCACGCCGACCGACTTCGAGGACGGCGCCCACGACCGTCCCGACCCGCGCACGACCAGCGTCATCGCCGGCACCCGGCTCGACCTGCTCGAGGCGATGGACACGATCGAGAAGGACCACCCGCAGTACGTCGAGCCGCTGCTGCTGCGTGACGTGTACGGCCTGCCCTACGACGAGATCGCGACGCTCGTCGACGCGCCGCTCGGCACCGTCAAGGCCCAGATCCACCACGGCCGCAAGCTCGCCCGGCCGCTGCTGCGGGGCGATCGGTGACGCCGCACCGCGTGCGCGCGGTGCTGGCCTCAGGTCTGTCCCTCGCCGTGCTGGCCGGCTGCTCGGGCGGCTCGGGCGGTGCCGTCCCCACCGACGAGCCGCAAGGGGCGCCGTCCGAGGCGGCACCGTCGGAGGGCAACCCCTCCGAGGGTGGGTCGCCGACCGCCTCCGCCTCCACGCCGGTCGTGAACGACCCGGTGGAGCCGGACCTCGAGCTCGCCGTGTCCACCCCGTGTGAGGACAGCGTCTACCCCGACGTCGGCGACCCCCGCGTGGACGCCTTGCACTACGACCTCGACCTGAGGTGGCGGCCCCGGGCGCAGCGCCTCACCGGCCGGGCGGTCATCACGTTCCGCGCGACCCGCACCGCACCGCGCTTCCAGCTCGACCTCGGCGCACCCCTCACGGTCCGCGGGGCCACGCTCGACGGCGAGCCGGTGCGCGTCGTACGCCGCGGCAAGGACCTGGTGCTGCGCGCGCCTATCGCGGAGGACGAGCGCTACGAGCTGGCGATCGACTACGACGGCACGCCCGAGCCCGCTCCCGCCCCGACCACGCGCAGCGACTTCTCCGAGACCGGCTTCACCGTCACCCGCACCGGCGAGGTGTGGACGATGCAGGAGCCCTACGGCGCGTACACGTGGTACCCGGTCAACGACCAGCCGTCCGACAAGGCGCTCTACGACATCACCGTCCACGCCCCGCCGCGGTGGACCGGTATCGCCAACGGCGAGCTGACCGCGCTGACGACGGACGAAGGCGGCACGACCACGTCGTGGCAGCTCGACGAGCCGGCGTCGTCGTACCTCACCACGCTCGCGATCGGCGACTACGAGTGGAGCAGCAACACCGCCGACAGCGGCCTGCGGGTGGACTACTGGACGCCGCGGGGCATGGACCGACCGCTGGACTCGATCAAGACGGCCGCGGCCACCGTCGACTGGGTCGAGGACCGGCTCGGCGACTACCCCTTCGACTCCCTCGGCCTCGTCGTCACCGACTCGCAGAGCGCGATGGAGACCCAGACGATGATCACCCTCGGCACCAACGACTACGTCCTGTCACCGCAGGTGGTCGCCCACGAGGTCGTGCACCAGTGGTACGGCGACCAGGTCTCGCCGTCGGACTGGCGCGACGTCTGGCTCAACGAGGGCATGACGATGCTGCTGCAGTGGACCTACGAGGACGAGCACGGCATCCGGCCGCTGCGCCAGAGCCTGCGCAGCGCCCGCGCCGCCGACCAGCAGCTGCGTGACCAGTACGGCCCGCCCGGCGCCTACGACCCGCGGCAGTTCGGCGGCTCCAACATCTACTGGACGCCCGCGCTGATGTGGAACGAGCTGCGCGAGGAGCTCGGCGACGACGAGTTCTACGCCGTCGCCCGCTCCTGGCTGGCCGACAACGACAACACCTCCGCGTCCCGCGAGCAGGTCTACGACCACTGGGAGGACGAGACCGGGCGCGAGCTGTCGGCCTTCTTCGACGCCTGGATCACCGGCGATCGGACGCCGGAGCCCGGGGTGCCGCAGGGCTGAGCCGATTACGCTCCCCGCATGGCCCGCCTCTCCGCGCACGACCTGATCGACCTGGTCCTCGACGAGGGCTCGTGGTCCTCGTGGGACACCGCGCCGGTGCGCGACGACCTCAGCGAGGAGTACGCCGCCGAGCTGGCCGCCGCGGCCGAGAAGTCCGGCGTCGACGAGTCGGTGCTGACCGGCGAGGCGCGGATGCACGGCCGTCGCATCGCCGTGTTGGTGGGCGAGTTCGGCTTCCTGGCCGGGTCGATCGGCCGGGCCGCGGCCGACCGGATCGTCGCCGGCATCGAGCGCGCGACGCGGGAAGGCCTGCCGCTGGTGGCCGCGCCCGTGAGCGGCGGCACCCGGATGCAGGAGGGCACGCCGGCGTTCGTCCAGATGGTGCGGATCTCCGCCGCGGTGGCGGCGCACCGCACCGCAGGCCTGCCCTACCTCGTCTACCTGCGCCACCCCACCACCGGCGGCGTGATGGCGTCGTGGGGGTCGCTCGGCCACGTCACGGTCGCCGAGCCGGGCGCGCTCGTCGGCTTCCTGGGCCCGCGCGTCTACGAGGCGCTCTACGACCGCCCCTTCCCCGAGGGCGTGCAGACCTCGGAGAACCTCTACGCCCGCGGCATCGTCGACGCGGTCCTGCCGCCCGAGGAGATCAAGGAGATCCTCGACCGCGCGCTCACCATCCTGATGGCCGCGCGCGAGGGCGTCGCACCGGTCGCCGACCCCGGCGACGACGACATCCCGGACGTCGACACGTGGGACTGCGTGACCCGGTCGCGGCGTCCGGACCGGCCGGGCGTGCGGCGGCTGCTGCGCTACGCCGCCAGCGACGTCGTACCCCTCAACGGGACGGGGCAGGGCGAGCGCGACCCGGGGCTGCTCATCGCGCTGGCCCGCTTCGGCGAGGCGCCGTGCGTCTTCCTCGGCCAGGACCGCCGCGGTCAGACGACCGACCACCCGATGGGGCCCGAGGCGCTGCGCGAGGCCCGGCGCGGGATGCGCCTGGCCTCCGAGCTCGGTCTGCCGCTCGTGACGGTGATCGACACCCAAGGGGCCGCGCTGTCGGCCGACGCCGAGAACGGCGGACTCGCCGGCGAGATCGCCCGGTCGCTGGCCGACCTCGTCACGCTCGACGCGCCGACGCTGTGCCTGATGCTCGGCGAGGGCAACGGCGGCGGCGCGCTCGCGCTGCTGCCCGCCGACCGGGTCGTGGCCGCGCAGCACGCCTGGCTCTCACCGCTGCCGCCCGAGGGGGCGTCCGCGATCGTGCACCGTGACCTCGACCACGCCGCCGAGATGGCGCGCGCCCAGCAGGTGCGGGCCATCGACCTGCACCGCCAGGGCGTCGTCGACCGGATCGTGGCGGAGAAGCCCGACGCCGCCGAAGAGCCCGAGGACTTCTGCCGCCGGGTGGGCGCGGTGCTCGAGCACGAGCTCAGCGCGCTGCTCGCCTCCGGGCCGGGGTCCGCGGAGGAGCGGGCGCGGCGCTACGTCTGACCGACCCGCGCGGAGCGGTGGCCCACCCACATTTCCGACGCGTCAAATGTGGCTGGATCACCACTCGCCGGCGAGTCCTCGCGACACGCCGACCGGGCGGTGGTGGAACCACATTTCCGTCGCGCGGAATGTGGGTGGATCACCGCTCGTCGGGGTCCTGGGCGTCGGGTACGTCGTCGTCGGCTGGGGCCTCGGTCTCGGGTACGTCGTCGTCGGCTGCAGCCTCGGCACCCTCGGCGGGCTCGTGGAGGTCGCGGGCGGCCTCGGCGAGGGGGTCACCCTGGGGTGCGCCCGCGATCGGCGCAGCCTCCTCGGACAGACCGACCACGCCGGGCACCGTGCCGCTGAGGGTGGCGAGCATCTGGCGCACGTTGGAGAGCTGGGCGTTGATGCTGTCGCGGCGCTGGCCCGCGGCGGCCAGCTCGCGCTCGGACTCGGCGCGGACGCGGTCGGCGGAGGCGCGCGCCTCGGCGACCATCGTGGTCGAGCGCTCCTCGGCGTCGGCGAGCATCCGGGCGATCCGCTCCTCGGCCTCGCGACGGTTGCGCTCGAGGGTGGCCTCGGTGTCCTTGTTGCGCGCGGCCATCGCGTCGAGCTCGGCCTGGATCGCCGCCTGCTGGGCCTGGAACTCCGCCGTGGCCTTCTGGCGCCGCTCGGCCAGCGTGGTCTCGAAGTCCGCGGCCGCCTGGGCGGCCTTGGCGCGCTGGTCCTCGTGGAGGGCCTCGGCCTCGGCCCGGCGCGCTGAGGCGTCCCGCTCCGCGGCGTCACGCTCACCGTCGGCAGCCTTGCGGGCGTCGGCCAGGATCCTGGCCCCGTCCGCGTCGGCGTCGCGGCGGGTCTCCTCGGCGTAGCGGTCGGCGTCGGCGCGCAGCGCGCCCACCTCCTGCTCGGCCTCCTTGCGCAGCGTCTCGACCTCACCGATCACCCGGTCGCGGATCTCGGCGGCCTCGGCCTCCGCGAGCGACAGGATCTGCCCGATCCGCTCGCCGAGGTGCTCGTACGTCGGCGTGTCGGGCTGCTGCGACTCGCGCGCGACCAGCGCCTCCCGCGACGCCGCGGCCTCGCTCCTCGCCGCCTCCGCGGCCGCCTCGGCCGCCTCGAGCCGGCGGCGCAGGTCGTCGGCCTCCGCCTGCGCCTGGCCCACGGCGCGCTCCACCTCGGCCGGGTCGTAGCCGCGGCGCACGGTCGTGAACATGTCTTCAGGCATCGGGGGTCTCCTGGTGGGGTGGCGGGGAGGTGGGGTCGCTGGGGGCCTGGTCGGGCGGGCCGTCGGGGTCCGGGCCGGGGTCGGGGCCGGCCTGCTCGCGCTCGGGCACGGAGAGCGCGGCGATGACGCCGGAGAGCTGGCCGAGCTCGGCCGTGATGGTGTCGCGCTGCTCCTTGAGCTGCGCGACCTCGGCCCGTGCCCGCTCGAGCGCGCGGCGGGCGCTGTCGCGGAGCTGGTCGGCCTCCGCGCGGCCCTCGGCGACGAGCGCGACGGCCTCCTCGCGGGCCCGGCGACGGTCCTCGGCGGCCTCGGCCCGGCTGCGGGTGACCTCCTCGGCGACGAGCGCGCGCAGGCTGGCGGCACCGCTCTCGGCCTCGGCCCGGCGCCGTTCGAGGCGCTCGACCGCCCGCTCGGACTCGTCGGTCGCGTCGGCGACGATGCGGGCGGCCTCGGCCTGGGCCTGCTCGAGGACGACCCGAGCCTCGGTCCTGCGCTCGGCCGCCGCGTGGGAGGCGTCCTGGGTGATCTCGTCGGCACGCTGCTTCGCCTCGGCGAGCTCGAGCGCGACCCGGCCGTTGACCGCCGCGATGATGCCGTGGGCGCGCTGTCGGGCGAGTCGTACGACCTCACCGGCGTCGGCGTGGGCGGCCTTGCGGATCGACTCGGCCTCGGTGGCCGCGCCCGCCAGCACCGACTCCACGGTCTGCGTCGCCCACGCGGTCTGCTCGGCCGCGTGACGCAGCTTGTCCTCGCTTTCGGCGCGCGCGGCTGCCAGGGTCTCCTCGGCGGCCCGGCGCATCTGGTCGACCTCCGCGCCCGTCGTGCGGCGCAGGTCCTCGACGTGGAGCGCGGCCTCGTCGCGCATCCGGGCCGACTCGGTGGAGGCGCTGGCCCGCAGCGACTCGGCCTCGGCGGTCGCCGAGTCGAGGTGCTGCTGCCCAGCGGTGCGGGCCTCCTCGACCAGGCGGGCGGCGGTCTCCTGCGCGCCGGCGATCGCGGACTCCGCCTCGGCCCGCGCGCCCTCGAGCAGATCGGCCTTCTCGCTCGCCGCGGTGTCGCGCAGCTCCTGCGACTCGGCGCGCAGCGCAGCCGCCTCGTCCCGGGCCTCGGCGCGCAGCTTGTCGCTCTCGGTCCGCGCGGCCTCGACCTGCTGGTCGCGGGCGCCCTCCGCGGACCTCATCAGGAGCGCGGCCTGCTCGTTGGCGTCGACGACGATGGTCGCGGCCTCCTGCGACGCGCCGGCGAGCACCTCCTCGGCCTGCTTGCGGGCCCGGCCGGCCTCGGCGCGGTCCCGCTCGGCCTCGACCTTGAGCAGGCGGGTCTGCTCGCGGAGCGTGGCGAGGTCGGCCGTGAGGCGCTCGGCCTCCTCGCGTGCCTCCACGACCAGCTGGTCGGCCACCTGCTGCGCCCGCGCCAGGAGCGCCGACGTGGTGGGAGGCTCGCCGGAAGCAGCCGTGGCGGCGTCCTGAGCCATCCGCACACTCCTTGTCTCACCCGTACGGAGGGTCCAGTGTCTCAGTCCGTGACCGCTGGTGACAAAGGGGCGGCTCCGGTTGCGCCCAGAGCGAACCTCCCTTGCCGCTCGGCCCGGCCGCCCGGTGGAGTGAGCCCATGAAGCTCCTCGTCCTCGGCGGCACCCGGTTCCTCTCCCGCGAGGTCGCCGCCCAGGCCGTGGCACGCGGGTGGGACGTCACGTGCGCCTGCCGCGGCACCTCCGGGCCCGTGCCGGAGGGCGCCACCCACCTGCCGTGGGACCGCGCCGACGCACCACCCGCCGCCATCACCGACGGCGTGTGGGACGCCGTGGTCGACGTGGCGCGGCTCCCGTCGCAGGTGCGCAGCGCGGTGGCGGCGACGTCGTACGCCCACTGGGTCTTCGTCTCCACGGTCAGCGTGTACGCCGACAACTCGTCCCCCGCGATGGAGCCGCTGCTCGAGCCGGTCGACGAGGACATCGACCTGGCGGTCGACCCGGAGGCCTACGGCGGGATGAAGGTGGCGTGCGAGCAGGTCGTGCAGGCGGGTACGAGCTCGTCGGCGATCGCCCGCCCCGGCCTCATCGTCGGCCCCGGGGACCCGACGGGACGCTTCGCCCACTGGCCGCAGCGCCTCGCTCGTGGCGGCGAGGTGCTCGCGCCCGGGCGGCCCGAGGACGTGGTCCAGGTGATCGACGTGCGCGACCTCGCGGCGTGGCTGCTCGCGCTGGCCGAGTCGCGGACGACCGGGACGTACGACGCCGTCGGCGAACCGCTGCCCCTCGGCGAGCTGCTCGCACAGGTGGCGGCAGGTGTGGGCGACCCCGACCCGCGGCTCACCTGGGTCGACAGCGACTTCCTGGAGGAACAGGGCGTCCAGCCCTGGGCCGGCGAGGGCTCGCTGCCGCTCTGGCTGCCGCGTCCGGCGTACGACGGCATGCTGGCCCACGACCCCGGACCGGCCGTAGCCGCCGGGCTGAGGCTCCGGCCCCTGGCCGAGACCGCGCCGGGCTGCCTCGACTCCCCCGTCACCGCGCTCACCCCCGAGCGCGAGGCCGAGGTGCTCGCGGCCTGGCACGCCCGCCCCTGACGCCGAGGCGGCGCATCCTGACAGTCAGAAGCAGTCGAGTCGGCGCATCCTGCGTCAGGATGCGCCGACTCGGCCTGTAAACGGCGTCAGGATGCGCCGACTCGACCTCTCAGAAGAGGAGCGCGGTACCCGGGTCGCTCAGCATCCCCGCGACGTCGGCGAGGAAGCGCGAGCCCTTCTCGCCGTCGATGTGACGGTGGTCGAAGGACAGCGCCAGCGTCGTGACGTCGCGCACCACGATCTCGCCGGTCTCCTCGTCCACCCACGGCCGCTTGTTGATCGCGCCGAAGCAGAGGATCGCGGACTCGCCGGGGTTGATGATCGGGGTGCCGGCGTCGACGCCGAAGACGCCGACGTTGGTGATCGTGAAGGTGCCGCCCGCCATCTCGGCCGGCTGCGTCTTGCCGTCGCGAGCGGTGGCGGTGAGCTCGCCGAGCGCCTGCGCCAGCTCGGTCATCGACAGCGAGTCGGCGTCCTTGACGTTGGGCACCACCAGGCCGCGCGGCGTGGCGGCCGCGATGCCGAGGTTGACGTAGTGCTTGTAGACGACCTCCTGCGCGGCCTCGTCCCAGTAGGAGTTGATCTCCGGGGTCCGCTTCATCGCGAGGATGACCGCGCGGGCGAGGACGAGCAGCGGGCTGACCCGGGTGTCGCGGAACTCCGGGCGCTTCTTGAGCCGCGCGACGAGCTGCATCGCTGCGGTGACGTCGACGGTGACCCACTCCGTGACGTGCGGGCTGGTGAAGGCCGACTGGCTCATCGCCGTGGCCATCATCTTGCGCACGCCCTTGATGGGCTCGCGGGTCTCGCGGGCACCGGGCGTCGCCGCGACGGCAGCGGGAGCGGCGGGGGCCGACGACGTACGACCGGCGGAGCCGTTGGCGGCGCCCTGCACGTCGTCGCGGGTGATCGAGCCCGAGGGACCCGAGCCGGTGAGGCCGGTGAGGTCGACGCCGAGGTCCTTGGCGAGCTTGCGCACCGGCGGCTTCGCCAGGGCACGTACGACGCCCGGGTCCTGCGCGCGCGCCGGGACGAGCGCCTCTGCGGGAGCCGTCGTGGTCTCACGCTGGTCGGTCGCCGGCACCGGGGACTCGTCAGCGGGCATGACCTCGTCGGACTGCGCACCGCCCGGGGCGAACGCGCCCTGGACCTGCATCTGCGTCTGCGCACCGGCGACGGTGCTCGGCGACGCCGAGCCGCGGCGGGCCCGACGCATCGGGCCGCGGTCTGCCTTGATCCGGCCCACGAGGGACGCGCCCTCCATCGAGCCGGACGCGGCCGGGTTGGACAGGTCGATGTCGGCCGGGTCGACCTGCGCGGCGGCCTCGGCAGCGCCCGCCTTCTCGGCCATGCCGAGGTAGGGGTCGGACTCGGTCTGCTCGGTCGCGGCGGGGGCGACCGGAGCGGGTGCCTCGCCCTCGGCGCCGATCGAGATGATCGGCGTGCCGACCGGGACGGTCTCGCCCTCGGGGACGAGCAGGGCCAGGACGGTGCCCTCGAACGGCGACGGCAGCTCGACCAGCGACTTGGCGGTCTCGATCTCGACGATCACGTCGTTGATCTCGATCGTGTCGCCGACCCTGACCTTCCACGCGACGATCTCGGCCTCGGTGAGGCCCTCGCCGACATCGGGGAGGAGGAATTCAGACATGACAGTTCCTCTCAGAAGGCGAAGGTGCGGTCGACGGCGTCGAGCACGCGGTCGAGGTCGGGAAGGTACTCCTCCTCGATCCGCGACGGCGGGTAGGGCGTGTCGAACGCGCCCACCCGGAGCACCGGGGCCTCGAGGGAGTAGAAGCACTCCTCGGTGACCCGGGCCGCGAGCTCGGCACCCATGCCGAGGTTGACGTGCGCCTCGTGGGTGACGACGCAGCGACCGGTGCGGCGTACGGACTCGTAGACCGGGGCCATGTCGAGCGGCGAGAGGGTGCGCAGGTCGATGACCTCGAGGCTGCGGCCCTCGGACTCGGCGGCCTCGGCGCACTTGAGCGCGGTCTTCACGGTCGGGCCGTAGGCCAGCACCGTCGCGTCGGAGCCCGCACGGACGACGCGCGAGGTGAACAGCGGCTCGGGCGTCGCGGACTCGTCGAGCTCGGCCTTGTCGGCGTGGTACTGCCGCTTGGGCTCGAGGAAGATGACCGGGTCGTCGTGGGCGATCGCCTGCTGGATCATCCAGTAGCCGTCGACCGGGTTGGAGCAGGCGACCACCTTGAGGCCGGGGGTGTGCGCGAACTGCGCCTCCGGGCTCTCGGAGTGGTGCTCGACTGCCCCGATGCCGCCGCCGAAGGGGATGCGGATGACGATCGGCATCTTCACCTTGCCCTGCGAGCGGTAGGTGTACTTCGCGACCTGGCACACGATCTGGTCGTAGGCGGGGTAGACGAACCCGTCGAACTGGATCTCCACGACGGGGCGGTAGCCGCGCAGCGCCATGCCGACCGCGGTGCCGACGATGCCGGACTCCGCGAGCGGGCTGTCGATGACGCGGTCCTCGCCGAAGTCCTTCTGCAGGCCGTCGGTGATGCGGAAGACGCCGCCGAGCTTGCCGACGTCCTCACCCATCAGCAGGACCTTGTCGTCGTCCTCCATGGCCTTGCGCAGGCCCATGTTGAGGCCCTTGGCGAGCGTGATCTTCTGGTTGGCACTCATGCTCAGTGGCTCCCCTCGAACGATGCGAGGTAGGCGGCGAACTCGTCGCGCTGGGCGGCGATCTCGTCGGTCATCTCGCTGAAGACGTAGCCGAACTGGTCGAGCGGCTTGGGGTCGGGCAGCGCCTTGCAGCCCTCGCGGAGGTGGTGGCCCAGCTCCTTGGCCTCGGCGACGAGGTCGTCGAAGAACTCCTGGTCGACCAGACCGTTGCGGCGCAGGTAGACCTTGAGCCGCTCGATCGGGTCCTTGAGCTTCCAGTGCTCGAGCTCGTCGTTGAGGCGGTAGCGGGTGGGGTCGTCGGTCGTGGTGTGCGCGCCCATCCGGTAGGTGTAGGCCTCGACGAACGACGGGCCGTTGCCCTCGCGCGCTCGCTGCAGCGCGGCCTTCGTGACGGCGTACGTCGCCAGCACGTCGTTGCCGTCGACGCGGATGCCCGGGAAGCCGAAGCCCAGCGCGCGCTGGTAGAGCGGGATGCGGGTCTGGCGCTCGATCGGCTCGGAGATGGCCCACTGGTTGTTCTGGCAGAAGAACACGACGGGGGCGTTGTAGGAGGCGGCAAAGATGAAGGCCTCGTTGACGTCGCCCTGCGAGGACGCGCCGTCGCCGAAGTGGGCGATCACGGCCGAGTCGCGCTCGGGGTCGCCGGTGCCGACGACGCCGTCGCGCTGCATGCCCATCGCGTAGCCGGTGGCGTGGAGGGTCTGCGCGCCGATGACGATCGTGTAGAGCCCGAAGTTGTTCTCGTTGGGGTCCCAGCCGCCCTGGTCGACGCCGCGGAACAGGCCGAGCAGCCGCAGCGGGTCGACGCCCTTGCAGTAGGCGACGCCGTGCTCGCGGTAGGTCGGGAAGACGTAGTCCTGGGGACGCAGCGCGCGGCCGGCGCCGATCTGCGCGGCCTCCTGGCCGAGCAGCTGGGCCCAGATGCCGAGCTCGCCGTGGCGCTGGAGCGCGGTGGCCTCGACGTCGATGCGGCGGGTGAGGACCATGTCGCGGTAGAGACCGCGCAGCTCCTCGGCCGAGAAGTCGTGGTCGAACTCGGGGTGGTGCACGCGCTCGCCCTCGGGCGTGAGCAGCTGGACGAGGTCGGGTCCACCGTCTGACTGGGACGGTCCGAAGACGTCCGCAAGGTCGGGGCCGAAACTCACAGGATCGGACAACGCACTCTCCTAACAACAGCTAGCGGCAGTCACGGGATCGCCGGACGCCGACGGCTTGCAAGCGTGGTCGCCGGCGTGTGTGACCCCGACCACAGGATGGGGGTCAACGTATCGGCCGGAGCCGGCCAGCACCAATCTGGGTGGCCCTCCCCGCACCCCGCTCGTACGCCGTCCGGAGCACGAGGACGGGACGCAGATGGGCCGGCGCCGGCAGGTCTGTGGGGGACCTGTCGACGCCGGCCCGCCTCCATGGGGGCTGGAGGCTGGGCAGCTCTCGCTACCCGGTGATGAAGGAGGCCCTCACCGGCTCGTGGCGCGCAGGCCGGTGTCGGGCAGGACCTCGGGGGCCGCGCACAACGCCGGGATGCGGAGCGTGTCGAGACGGGTGGAGCCGACCTTCAACGTGACCTTCGCCCTGGGCTGTCCCTTCGTGACGAACCTCTTCTTCGCGAGGGACTTCACGGCGACCTTGTGGACCTTCTTGCCGACCCGCAGCTTGTAGACCACCGTCTCGCCGGAGCGGTTGGCGAGCCTGGCCCGGACGGTGCCCTGGCAGCTCGCCCGCACCGAGCCGACCGCCTTGCCGAAGGCCTGCTCGGGCAGGACCTCTGGCGGGACCGGCGGGGCGACGGGCGAGACGACGGGCGGCGGCGGGACGGCCGGCGTGCAGACCAGCACGGCAGCGCTCGCCGTCGGGTCGGTGCCGACCGGCTGGTCGATCGTCGCCGTGTTGGTCCAGCTGCGGCAGGCACCGGCGGCGCCACCGGCCAGGGTGAGCGAGTAGGTGTAGCTCCGCACCAGCCCGGCCTCCCACGTCAGCGCCGGGTCGAGGACGACGCGCTGGCCGGCGACGGTCTTGTCGTCGACCACCTGCACCGTCTTGTTGGTCTCCGAGCGGACCGCGAACGTGACCGGCTCGGTGGACTCGGTGACCGACGTCGAGGTCGCCTCACCCGCCGGGTCCCACGTCGCCGTCACGCTCACGGTCCCGGAGCCTGCGGGCCTCGAGGTGAACGTGCAGGCGATCGGCAGGGTCGCCGAGTCGTCGGCTGCGACCACCACGTCGTCGCCGCCGGTGACGGTGCAGACCGCGCCCCCGCCGAGGTCCGTCGACGCGGTGACGTCCGCGACGATGTCGCCGTCGGCGTACTGGTTGGGGTTGGTGATCGCCACCTCGCCCTGCAGCCGCCACCCGGACTCGGTCCTCGCGCCGGCCCGGGCCGTCACGGTGTAGGTGAAGGTCGCGTTGCCGTTGGCGTCGACCGTGCGCTGGGTGGCGTCGGAGACCTTGGTGATCGACCACGCGTGGTCACGGGTCAGGTCGGCCGTGGCCGTCGGCGGCAGCTGCAGCGGCTTCTCGACGCAGACCTCGACCGACGCGTCGTCGGAGTCGACGTCCTTCGAGTCGGTCGCCACCACCGTGGCGGTGTTGTCGTACGTCGTGCACTCGCCCGGGACCCCGTCGAACTCCTTCGTGTAGGTGAAGGTCCGCGGGCCCTCGGACGCCGTGACCACCGCGCCGCCGGGCACGTCGCCCAGCTGGACCTGGCTGTCGGTCACCGTCGCGGTCGCGTCGGTCACCGTCGGCTTCGCGTTCGCGAAGTCGAACCCGGCGGTGCCGGATGCCGAGCCGCTCGTGCCGACGTACGCCGCCTTGTCCCACGTCGCCGTGGCGGTGTTGCTGCCCGTCGTGGTCGCGGTGGCGTCCGGCAGGACGCACGAGTAGCCGTACGTCGACTCCCCGCTCGCGATCGACAGCGTGCCCGCAGGCGTGTCGATCGTGCACTGCCCGCCCGGCAGCGAGTCGGTCAGCTGCACCCCGGAGATCGTGGTCTCGTTGGGGTTGTCGACCGTGATCACGCCGGAGACGACGAACGCCGTGTCCTGCGCCGCGGACGGCGTCACCACGACGTCGTACGTGAACGACGCGGGCGTGCCCTGCGGCACCGTCTGCGAGGAGTCACCCTTCACCGACTTCTCGATCGTCCAGTCGTAGTCACGGGCGAACTGCGGCTTCGCGGTCTTCGTGACGACCAGGTCATCGAGGTCGACGCAGACCTCGACGGTCTCGCTGTCGGAGTCGACGTCCTTCGAGTCGGTCGCCACGACCTTCGCGGTGTTGTCGTAGGTCGTGCACTTCCCGGGCACGCCGTCGAACTCCTTGCTGTAGGTGAAGGTCCGCGGGCCGTCGGCGGCCTTCACCACCACCCCGTCGCCGGTGCCGCCGGGCAGCACGACCTGGGTGTCGGTGACGGTCGCGGTCGCGTCGGTCACCGTCGGCTGCGCGTTTGCGAAGTCGAACCCGGCTGTGCCCGAGGCGGAGCCGCTGGTGCCCAGGTAGGCCGTCTTGTCCCACGTCGCGGTCGCGGTGTTCGTGCCAGTCGTGTCAGACGTCGCGTCCGGCAGGACGCACGAGTAGTCGAACGTCGACGTGCCCTTCGCGATCGACAGGGTGCCCGCGGGCTTGTCGATCGTGCACTGACCACCCGGCAACGAGTCCGCCAGCTGCACCCCGGAGAGCGTCGTCTCGTTGGGGTTGGTCACCGTGATCTCGCCGGTGACGACGAACGTGCTCTCCGCGCCGATCGACGGGGTCACCACGACGTCGTACTCGAACGAGGCCTTCGCGCCCTCGTCCACCGTCTGTGACGAGTCACCCTTGACCGACTTCTCGATCGTCCAGTCGTGGTCACGGGCGAACGCCGGCTTCGCAGACTTCGTGACGACCAGGTCGTCGAGCTCCACGCAGACCTCGACACTCTCGCTGTCCGAGTCGGCGTCCTTCGAGTCGGTCGCCACGACCTTCGCGGTGTTGTCGTACGTCGTGCACTTCCCGGGCACGCCCTCGAACTCCTTGCTGTAGGTGAAGGTCCGCGGCCCGTCCGACGCCTTGACCACGACGCCGTCCGGGGACGTGCCGTCCAGGTCGACCTGGGTGTCGGTCACCGTGGCGGTCGCGTCCGTGACGCTCGGCTTCGCCGCGGCGAAGTCGAACCCGGCCGTGCCCGACGCGCTGCCGCTCGTGCCCAGGTAGCCCGCCTTGTCCCACGTCGCGGTCGCGGTGTTGGTGCCCGTCGTGGCTGCGGTCGCGTCCGGCAGGACGCAGGAGTAGGCGAACGTCGACTCCCCGCTCGCGATCGACAGCGTGCCCGCAGGCTTGTCGATCGCGCACTGGCCACCCGGCAGCGAGTCGGCCAGCTGCACCCCGGAGATCGTCGTCTCGTTGGGGTTCTCGACCGAGATCTCGCCGGTGACGACGAACTCACCGTCTCCGCTGATCGACGGGGTCACCACGACGTCGTACTCGAACGAGGCCTTCGTGCCCTCGTCCACCGTCTGCGAGGAGTCGCCCTTCACCGACTTCTTGATCGTCCAGTCGTAGTCGCGGGCGAACGCCGGCTCCGCGGTCTTGGTGACACGCAGGTCCTTGAGCTTCACGCAGACCTCGACGGTCTGCTCGGAGGTGTCGAAGTCGTCGGTGTCGCTCTCGTTGACCCGCGCCACGTTCTCGTAGTCGCGGCAGGCGCCCGGAGGGCCGCCGACGGCCGGGCCGGAGTAGGTGGCGACGACGACCCGGTGGTCGGGCGCCTTCCAGACGTCGGACCACAGGTAGCTCTCTTCGCCGATCGGCGTCGCCGAGCCACCGTCGAACGCGTCGGTCACCGAGGCACGCTCGTCGATCTTCGGCTGCGCCGTGATGTCGTACGTCGTGGTGGCGCTGACGGTGCCCGGGTGGGCCGCGGCCAGCGGGTAGGTGCCCTGGTCCCAGCTGACCGTCGCGGTGGTGTCACCGCTGACGAGCTCGCCGGCACCCGGGTCGCACGCGTAGGCGTACGGCGTGACGCCGGCGCCGACGTCGACCTGGACCCCCGCGGTGCCCGGGTCGACGTCGACGTCGTCGTTGGTCGGCAGGAAGCGGCACGACAGGTCGCCGTCGATGCTGATCGTGGCTCGCATCATCGGGTGCGTGGCGGCCGGGTTGGGGTTGGTCACCCGGACCGTGCCGGTCACCTTCTTGTCCGTGGGCTCGCCCTGGGGCAGCGCCTCGAGCTCGACCTGGTAGTCGAACGTGGTGGTCTGGCCCTCCTCGACGGTCTTCGACGCGTCGCCGACGACGGTCTTGTGCACCCGCCAGTCGTACTCGAGGCCGTAGGACCCCGAGGCCTGGTTGGTCACGGCGAGGGGGTCGAAGTAGAGCTTGTTGGTGAACTCGACCGTGGCCACGCTCGTGCCCGAGCTCCCGACGACCACGTTCGTGTGGACCGTGGCGTCGGGCGCGTAGCCGGCGGGGGTCGCGATCTCCTTGACCGTGTAGGTGCCCGGCTTGGCGGGGTCGATGGTCACGCGGCCGTCAGCGACGGTGTCGATGCCCGGCGCGGCACCGTCCTTGACGACGAGCTTGTCGGCCGCGGCGCCCGTGACGCCCGGGACCGGGTTCTTGGTGACCTCGAAGGTCGCGCCGGGAACGAGCCGCTCGAACTGGTCGCGCTTCTCGATGACGAGCTTGCCGCAGGTCGGCGGCACCTGGATGCCGATGCCCCCGACGAAGTCGAGCAGCGACGACTTCTCAGCGTCTCCGGCGAAGGAGCGGACGTTCATCACGCCGTACGCGCCGCGGCAGTCGCCCACGTTGTCGAAGGAGCTGAGGTTGACCGCGCCCTCGGCGAAGAGCTTGCCCTCACCGGTTGCACCGTCGAAGCCGGCGCCGGTGGTCGGGGTCGGGCACCAGGCGGACGGTGTGGCGTAGCCGGGGACGGGGAAGCAGCCCGTCGTGAACGAGTCGGTCGCGGACTGGGTCCACTTGTAGGCCGCGGACAGCAGGAAGTTGCCGTTGCCGTCCTGGTCGAAGCGCAGGAGCAGGTCATTGACCGAGCGATCCGGCCGGAACTCGACCGAGTCGTCGGCCTCCTTGGGGAGGTTGGCCTTCTGGTTGAACTCGGCCATGAACGTCATGGTCCCGCTCTCGGCGAGACGCCGGAACCCGAGGAAGGCCCACGTCGAGGTGCCGGTCACGAAGTGCGAGTAGACGTCGGTGATGTCGCCCTGGTCGGTGGCGGTGCCGGTGCCCTCCTTCCAGTCGCTCGGGTTCTGGAACTCCTTCGAGCCGCCGGTGAAGTTGCTGTCGTCGTCGGTCTTCACGGGGTCTGGGGTCGGGGGTGCGATGCCCGGGCTGGTCCAGTCGAGGCCGCCCCCGTTGACGAGCGTGTTCCCGTCGATCTCGAACCCGGCCGTGACGCCCGCCCCCGCTGACGTGGTGCTCACGGCCTGGACCGCGACCGTCGGCACGAGCAGGAGGAGCGCGACCAGCGTCCTCAACCGCCCGGGTCCCGGTTGCCGTTCGGCGGCATGGGCCCGCCTGGCCCGCCGTCCCCGTGGTGCCGTCGTCGTTGTTCGTACGCGTTGCATTGCCCCGCCCCCTGGCGCGAGTAGTCCCCACTGATACCTGTCCGGTGACCGACGCCCCCAGCGCTGCCGACCGTTGATCGCCGTGCACCCCCAAGTGGCACGGCACGCATGTCTCGAACAGCAGCGTGGCCTCAGGTCACCACGACGGGAATCCACCGCGGGGAGGCCGCGGCCAACCTGCGGAGCGGCTTGACCCAACGTTGGTAAAGCGGCCCGGATAACGCCCTGTGCGGACCAGACCACGTACCCAACCTGGGAGAGGTGACCGACGGTCCGGGAACGACGAACCGGCGCCGACGGGACCCGTGGGACCCGTCGACGCCGGCTCGGCGTCGTACGTCGCTCAGCTGCTCGTGGCGCGCACCCCCGTGTCCGGGAGGACCTCCGGCGCCGCGCACAGGCCCGGGATGCGGACCTGGTCGAGCCGGGTGGAGCCGACCTTCAGCACCACCTTCGCGCGTGCTGGGCCCCGGGTGACGAACTTCCGCGCGTCCTGGGCCTTCACGGCGATGCGGTGCACCTTCGAGCCGACGCGCAGCGTGTAGACGACCCGCTCACCGGAGCGGTTTGCCAGCCGTGCGCGCACGGTGCCCTGGCACGTGACCTTGACCTTGCCGACAGCCTTGCCGAACGCCTGCTCCGGCAGCACCTCGGGCGGCGCCACGACGGGAGGCGTCACCGGCGGGGTCACCACAGGCGGGGTCACCGGCGGCATCACCGGCGGGACCGGCGGGGTCACCGGCGGCGGGGGCGGCGGAGGCGGCGTGACGCACTTGTCCTTGGTGAAGGTGAACGTCCACTCCGTCGTCGCGCCGTCCTTCACGACCACGCCGTCCTTCGGGACAGCCTTCACCGTGTGGGACGTGCCCGTGGCCACGACCTCGCCGGCCGCGACAGCCGCGCCGTCCAGCGTGTACGTGAAGTTCGCATCCATCGGGATCACGAGGCGGTCATCGGTCGGCCCCGAGGCCGGCTCGCACACGTCCGACTTCGTCGGAGCAGTCGGCGCCACCGGAGTCGGCGGCGTCACGCACTTCTCCTTGGTGAACGTGAACGTCCACTCCGTCGTCGCGCCCTCCTTCACCACCACGCCGTCCTTCGGGACAGCCTTCACCGTGTGCGACGTACCCGTCGCCACGACCGAACCGGCCGCGACAGCCGCCCCGTCCAGCGTGTAGGTGAAGTTCGCATCCATCGGGATCACGACCCGGTCATCGGTCGGCCCCGAGGCCGGCTCGCACACGTCCGACTTCGTCGGAGCAGTCGGCGCCACCGGAGTCGGCGGCGTCACGCACTTCTCCTTGGTGAACGTGAACGTCCACGTCTTGGTCGCCCCCTCCTTCACCACGACACCGGCCTTCGGAACAGCCACCACCGTGTGCGACGTACCCGTTGCCACGACCTCACCCGCCGGGACGGCCACGCCGTCCAGCTCGTAGGTGAAATGCGCGTCCGACGGGATGACGACCCGGTCGTTCGTCGGACCCGTAGCCGGCTCACACACGTCCGACGACGTCGGAGCAGTCGGGACCACCGGAGTCGGCGCCTTGACGAGCGTGACCGAGTAGTGGCTGATCCCCTTGCCCGAGGAGTGCGAGATGGTGATCGTCTTGACCGGAGGGTCGATGTCGTGGACCTCGGTCCGGGTGCCGGCCTTCACGCACCAGCTGCTGATGAGGTACCCGTCGGGCGCGGTGTAGGTGATGGTCTCCTTCTCGCCCGTGACCTCGACCTTGTCACCTGCGCAGATCTCGGAGGTGGCGGAGGCGGGCGTGGCGGCCTGGGCTCCCAGCACCGCGATGGTGGGGAGCAGCAGGAGCAGTGACGCGAGCCCCTTCCACCCCCTGGTTCGGGCGCGCGGAATCGTCGTACGTGCGTGCATGTGCTGCCCCCTGGCATGTGACCCATGTGTCCCTGCGGCAGGCCCGGTGGGCCATGCGCGCCGGTCACCGACCCCCCCGGCCGGCTCCCGGCGACCACCATCCACCCGCCACTAGCGCACGGAGAAGTGGTGCGGGGCAAGCAATGCTCAACCTCCGAGAGGTCTTGCTGAACTCTCGGACGATTCGCCGAGATATCGCGCGTGTCGCGGTCGCGCGAGCCAGACCGCGGTGAGGCGGCGGAGCGTCAGACGGTGCGCTCAGCCGCGCCCGTGCGGCGTGCGCCAGCCCGATTCGTCGGGGCCGACCGGGATGATCTGCGTGGGGTTGATGTCGGTGTGCACGACGTAGTAGTGCTGCTTGATCTGGTCGAAGTCGACCTCGTCGGCGAAGCCGGGGGTCTGGAAGAGGTCGCGGGCGTAGCCCCAGAGGTTCGGCATCTCGGTCAGCTTGTTGCGGTTGCACTTGAAGTGGCCGTGGTAGACCGCGTCGAAGCGCACCAGCGTGGTGAAGAGCCGTACGTCGGCCTCGGTGATGGCGTCGCCCATCAGGTAGCGGCGGTCGGCGAGGCGCTCCTCGAGCCAGTCGAGCGTGGTGAAGAGGCGGTCGTAGGCGTCCTCGTACGCCTCCTGCGAGCCGGCGAAGCCGCATCGGTAGACGCCGTTGTTGACCTCGGTGAAGACCCGCTTCATCACCGACTCCATCTCCTCGCGGAGGTCGGCGGGCCAGAGGTCGGGGGCGTCGGGGCGCTGGTGCTCGCGCCACTCGAACGACAGGTCGTGGGTGATCTGCGGGAAGTCGTTGGTCACGACCTTGCCCGACTCGACCTCGACGATCGCCGGCACGGTGATGCCGCGCGGGTAGTCGGGCTCGCGGGCGAAGTAGGCCTCCTGCAGGCGCTCGATGCCGAGCACCGGGTCGCGGCCGTCCTCGTCGAGGTCGAACGTCCAGCTGCGGGCGTCGTGGGTCGGTCCGGGCGCACCCCAGGAGATGACGTCCTCGAGGCCGAGGAGCGTGCGGATGATGATGGAGCGGTGCGCCCACGGGCACGCCCGCGCCGCGACGAGGCGGTAGCGGCCGGGCTCGGCCCTCCACACGGTCACCTCACGCGGGCTGTCCTTCGATCCGCTGGGGAACTGCTCGTCCAGCGGGTCGGCCGACCGGTCCCCCGCGAGCACGCGGTCCGGGAGGTAGGACATGTCGCGCTCGAAGGGCTTGCCCTTGGTGGTGTAGGTCGCCGTGTCGTTCACACTTCAACCATAGCGAGTGGGGTGTCGGGCGCTCAGGGGGCGAAGCGGCCGGCCACCTCGACCACGCGGTCGAAGGCCTCGGCCTCGCCGATGCTGACGCGTACGCCGTCGCCGGCGAAGGGGCGCACCGAGATCCCGACCTCCCCGCACGCGGCGGCGAAGTCGAGGGCGCGATCGCCCAGCGGGAACCACACGAAGTTGCCCTGGGCGTCGGGGAGGTCCCAGCCCACCTCGCGCAGCCGGGCGACCAGGTCGGCGCGACGCGCGACGAGGTCCTCGACGCGCACGAAGAGCTCGGCCTGCGCCTCGAGCGACGCGATGGCCGCGGCCTGGGCGACGTGGCTGACGCCGAAGGGCAGCGAGACGGCGCGGAGGGCGGCCGCGAGCGGTGCGGGAGCGACGGCGTACCCGACCCGGAAGCCGGCGAGGCCGTAGGCCTTGGAGAAGGTGCGCGTCAGCACGACGTTGTCGTGCTGGCGGTAGGTCGCGATGCCGTCGATGGCGTCGTCCATCCGCACGAACTCGAGATAGGCCTCGTCGACCACGACCACCACGTGCGAGGGGACCTTCGCGATGAACGCGTCGAGCTCGGACTGGGTGACGGCCGGACCGGTCGGGTTGTTGGGCGTGCAGACGATGACGACCTTGGTGCGGTCGGTGACGGCGGCAGCCATCGCGTCGAGGTCGTGGCGCCCGTCGGCGGTGACCGGCACCTGCACGCTGCGCGCCCCGCCGGCGGTGACTGCGATGGGGTAGGCCTCGAAGGAGCGCCAGGCGTAGACGACCTCGTCGCCCGGCTCGCAGAAGGCGTTGACGAGCTGGTAGATCAACGCGACCGACCCGGTCGCCGCGGCGAGGTCCTCGGCCGGCACGCCCATCGCGTCGGCGAGCGCGGCGTAGAGGGCGGCGCTGCCCATGTCGGGGTAGCGGTTCATCTCCGCCGCTGCCTCGCGGGCGGCCTCGAGCACGCCCGGGAGCGGCGGGTAGGGGTTCTCGTTGGACGAGAGCTTGTAGGACGTCAGCCCGGGTCGGGCGACGGGCGGCTTGCCGGCGACGTACGCAGGGATGGCGAGCACGTTGGGCCGGGGCTGGGGTGAGCTCATGGCCGCACCCTAGTGACCGACGGGCTGACGCGGCGCCCGCCGGCCCCGCCACGGCCGCACCACCGGCAGCAGGACGAGCCCCATGGCGAAGCCGATGCCCGCGCCGAGGATGTTGTCGACCATGTCGGTGACGTCGCACGCCCGGTCGAGCCGGGCGAGCTGGAGCTGCGTGAACTCGATCGTGAGGCTGTACGCCGTCAGCGCCGCGAGGCCGACCGGCGCGAGGACCAGGCCCGCCCACCAGCGTCCGACCGCCAGCACGAGGAACAGCCCGGCCGGCACGAAGAGCAGCACGTTGAGGGTGCGCTGGTCGAAGCCGAGAACCTCGAAGGCCGCGCCCGACGGTCCGCCGTAGTCCCACGAGCAGGCCTCGCTGCGGCTCTCGGCAGGCACGACGCCGACGTCGGCCCGGGTGGGCACGAGGGTCACGAGCGCGATCGCGACGAGCGACCACAGGAGGCCGGCGACCGAGACCGCCGAGGCGGTGCCGAGCCGGGGCCGCAGGACCGTCGCGAGCAGGGCGGCGAGACCAGCGGCGACGAGGGCGCCGAGCACCATGACGCCCGTGCCTCCGATCATGACCATCCGGGGAGGGTAGTCGGCCCTCGATCGCGTGTTTCGACGCGCCGTCGCGTCCTCGCGAGCTCGGCCGCGGGCTTGCTCAACCTCCCGCCACACGCCGGACGCGACTTCGTCGCTCCCGGCTAGTGTCGTGACATGAGGTTCCTGATGTGGCTGCTCACCTACGCGGCGGGCCTGACCGTCGCGGCCTGGCTGCTGGACGGCATCTGGTTCGAGGGCGCGAAGAGCGGCAGCGCCGAGCTGCAGGACAAGTGGCTCGACGTGCTCGCCGTGGCGCTCATCCTCGGCCTGGTGTCGACCTTCATCGAGCCGGTGGTCAAGCTGCTGTCCCTGCCGTTCATCATCCTGACGCTGGGCTTCCTGCTGCTGGTGATCAACGCCGGGATGCTGCTGTTCACCGCCTGGCTGGCCGACCTCTTCGACCTCGGCTTCCACGTCGACGGCTTCTGGAGCGCGCTCGTCGGCTCGATCATCATCACGATCGTCGGCTGGGGCGTCCGCGTCGCCCTGCCGGGCGACTGACGCGGGGCTGGTGCGAGTGCCCGCACTCCCCGCCGCCCGCGAGCCCGGGCGCTACCGGATCGCGCTCGTCTGCCTCGGCAACATCTGCCGCTCGCCGACCGCGCACGTCGTCCTCGAGAGCCGGCTCGCCGACGCCGGCCTCGCCGACCGCGTCGAGGTGGCGTCGTCTGGCACGGGCGGGTGGCACGTCGGCAACCCGATGGACCCGCGCGCCGCGGCCACCCTGGCCGCGTCGGGCTACGACCCGAGCCGGCACCGTGCCCGGCAGTACGACGCCACCTGGCCCGAGGCGTACGACCTCGTGCTCGTGATGGACGAGGCCAACCTCGCCGACGTGGGCGGGCGCACCGATCGTGTGGGCATGTTCCGTGACCTCGATCCGGTCGATCCGGGTGGCGCCGTACCGGACCCGTACTACGGTGGGGCCGACGGGTTCGAGGAGGTGCTGGCGATGGTCGAGCGCACGAGTGATGCGATCGTGGCGGCCCTCCCCCGCGCTCTCGGGGGCACGGGCTGATGGCTCGCCAGCCGCTGGTCGCCAAGCGGGCCGAGGAGCTTCTCGACGCCGCCGTCGTCGCGACCTCGCCGGTGGCGGGCGGCGACATCGCCACGGCGACGCGGCTGCGCCTGTCCAGCGGGCAGACGGCGCTGATGAAGACGCTGCCCCACGCGCCGGAGGGCTTCTTCGAGGCCGAGGCCGAGGGGCTGCGCTGGCTCGCGGAGGTCGAGGGCGGGGTGCCGGTGCCCGACGTGCTGGCCGCCGCCGACGACTGCCTGGTCCTCGCCTGGGTGGAGCAGAGCGCCAAGACGCCCGTCGAGGCCGCCGTCACCTTCGGCCAGCAGCTCGCCACCACCCACGCCGCGGGCGCCGACGGGTGGGGGCTCGACCACGACGGCTTCATCGGGCGGCTCCCGCTGCCCAACAAGCCCGCCGACTCGTGGCCGGAGTTCTACGCGGTGCGCCGGGTGCTGCCCTACCTCAAGCTCGCCCGCGACCGGGGAGCGATCTCCGAGACCGACGCCGCATCGGTCGAGGCCGTCGTGGGCAAGCTGACCGGGCTGCTGCCCGACGAGACCCCCGCCCGCCTCCACGGTGACCTCTGGAACGGCAACTGCCTGTGGGGCCAGGACCTCGCCATCCACGTCATCGACCCCGCCGCCCACGGCGGCCACCGCGAGCTCGACCTGGCGATGCTGCACCTGTTCGGCCTCACGCACCTGCCGCGGGTGATGGCGGCATACGACGAGGCGCAGCCGCTCGCCGAGGGCTGGGAGGACCGCCTCGGGATCCACCAGCTCTTCCCGCTGCTCGTCCACGCCTGCATGTTCGGCGGCGGCTACGGCGCGCGGGCTGGCACCGTCGCGGCCCGATACGCCTGAGCCGGGAGCTCACCCGAACTCACCCCGAAGGCCCCTGCTCCTGATGTCGAGGAACGCCTCGAGGTCGACGTACTCGTCGTGGACGTCGAGGAGCCAGGCGAGGAGTGCGAGCTCCTCCGCCAGCGGCAGGTGGACCCCGTCCTCCGCCTGGCCGACGACCACGTTCAGGTGGGCGCCCACCGGGTCGGTGTCCTCGCCGCGATCCAGCATCTCGATGACGCTCTTGACGTGCTCGTCGACCCGCCCCAGGCGCAGCGGACCGACCGGCACCCCGCGGTCGACCAGCCAGCGGAGCGCGCGTCCCGACATCACCCAGGGCCGCTCGCCGAATTCATCGGCCGCGAGGGGGTCGAGCAGGCCGCGGCGCCGGGCGGACCACCCCTCAGACGTGCGCGAGAGCGCCTCGGCGGACTGGACGAGCTGGTCGAGGGACAGCGACGGGTCCACGACGGCGTCGTCGGGCCCCTCGAAGGGCAGGAGGCCGGAGACCGGCACCTCGCACAGCCGGGCGGCGGCCGCGCCGACCCGCTCTCCCCGCAAGCTCAGCCGGAGGTCCCGTCGGTCGAGGACCTCGGGGAGGAAGTAGGCCGGGAAGGGGCCACCCCTCATTTCACCCAGCCAGTCGAAGAGACCCACCTCGACGTCGAGCTCCAGCGTCGCCGGGACCCGGAAGCCGGCGGCCGCGCGCTCGGCCACGAGCGCCGCCAGGGCGTGGAGGTCGACGGGCCGATCATCTCCGAGGGCGGCCCGTACGTCGGGTCGGGCCAGCACGGCGACGTACGTCGACCGGAGCTCGCCCTGGACATCGATGGCCGGGACCGCGGCTTCCACGGCCCCCAGCAGCGCCGACAGGAGGTCACCCGCGTCCGCCTCCCCCCACCGCGTGGCAGGTGCGGGCGCGAGCACCACGCTCCGTCCCGAGAAAACCGCATGCGGGCCTGCTTCGGGGCGGTCACGAGCACCGACGCGGGTCAGCCCCGCCAGCGCGAGCTGGAGCAGCGAGTCGCACCCGATCCGCACCCCGAGGTCCCGGCCGAGCGCCCGCGCCTCGGCGGCGAACTGGTCCTCGTCGCCTGGCGTGTCCCGGATCGACCGCAGTCGCGCCTCGAGCTCGGCCGCCGTGCTGATCCTCACCACGGTCCTCCCGGGCGCCTCGCGTACCAGACGGCCGCCGTAGGCGTCGCGAGGGCGAGCGCCAGGACTGCCACGGCGGCGGTTGCCTGGCCCGCGCCCGCTCCCACCCACTCTCCGAGCGCCGTGACGCTGGTCAGCACCGCCACGTTGACGACACCCAGGGCCGCGGCCACGGCGAGGGCCGCCGTACGCCGAACCCCGACCAGACCCGCCCGGGCTCGCCGCTCCGGGAGCTCCCCCTCGCCGACAACCGCACCTTCCAGGGCGCGGGACCGGAACGCCACGACCACCGCGGCGACCCCGGGGATCGCGGCGCCCAGGACGAGGGACAGCGCCCCCACCACGGGCCGGGCGATCCCGTCGGCGTCGAGCCAGTCGCCCACCGGGAACAGCTCTCGCAGCGCGAGCCCGGCGAGGACCGTCGCAGCGACGGCGAGCACGAGCACCGTGGCCGCCTGCCACCAGCCCGCCGCCGAGGCCGCCGCCCGACCGGACAGTCCCCTCGCGCGCTCCGACGACCACGCGTCCGCCGACCGTGCGCCCAGGGTGCCCGCCCAGACCAACGCCACCACGAGCGCGGCCATGCCCAGCACGGCACTCCAGAGGACCACCGGCGTCAAGAGCAGCCAGGACCACAGGACGTTGACCCGCAACGCCACGAACCTGTGGGCGCGATACCTGCGGTCGCGCTGCTCCATGTGCACTCCCTTCGCCCCTCGTCGGCGTCTGACAGCACCCGACGCAGTCCCTCCGACGCCCACAGCATGACGGCGGCGATCGCTCGTCGGGCAGGAATGGTGAGACCCCGACCCATCCCCGGTCGAGTGCGCTCGCGGTAGTGGTCGCCACGGAGCCGCGCACTCGACGTTCAGGATCGCCTCAGGAGCCGGTGGCATCCTTGGCGCGTGAGTGAGTCCCGGCCCCGCGTGCTGGTCGTCGACGACGACCGGGCCGTGCGCGACTCGCTGCGCCGGTCGCTGGAGTTCAACGGCTACGAGGTCGTGCTGGCCGCCGACGGCGCCGAGGGCCTGGTCGCGGTCGGGGCTCAGCACCCCGACGTCGTGGTGGTCGATGTGATGATGCCGCGGCTCGACGGGATCGAGACGACGCGCGCGCTGCGGGCGGCGGGCAACGACGTACCCGTCCTGGTCCTGACCGCGCGTGACGCGGTGGGCGACCGGGTCGAGGGCCTCGACGCCGGCGCCGACGACTACCTCACCAAGCCGTTCGCGCTGGAGGAGCTGCTGGCCCGGCTGCGGGCGCTGCTGCGCCGCGTGGTCCCCGACGGCGACGCCGCGAGCGAGGTGCTGACCTTCTCCGACCTCACCATGGACGTCGCGAGCCGTGACGTCTCGCGCGGGGGCCGGCCGATCGAGCTGACCCGCACCGAGTTCACGCTGCTCGAGATGTTCCTGCGCCGCCCGCGGCGCGTGCTCGACCGCTCGTTCATCCTCGAGGAGGTCTGGGGCTACGACTTCCCCACGAGTGCGAACTCGCTCGAGGTCTACGTCGGCTACCTGCGCCGCAAGACCGAGGCCGACGGCGAGCCGCGGCTGATCCAGACCGTGCGCGGCGTCGGCTACGTGCTGAAGGAATCATGAGCACCCCACGGGACCCCGCATGACGCCGTCCACCGTCTTGACCGACGGGCGCTGGCACTACCGCCGGTCCCTGGCGTCGCGGGTGGCCGTGCTCACCACGATCGCGCTCGGGCTCTCGATCGCCGTGATGGCTTTCACCGCGTTCGTGGTGATGCGCCAGCAGATGATGAACTCGCTCGACCAGTCGCTGCTCAACCGTGCGCACAAGGCGACGGCCAACACCACCCTGTCGCGCGTCACCTCTGGTGGCGTCCCGTCGTGGATGCTGGGCGCGGCCGACGTCCGGATCATCTTCATCAGCGCCGACGGCCGCGGCATGTCGGGGTCCGACATCCCGCACTTCACCCTCGGCCAGCCGGAGTACGACGTCGTGACCGGCCAGCGCGAGTCCGCCGTGCGCACGCTGGTGACCCGGGAGGGCGAGCGTTTCCGGGTCGCGACCGTCCAGGCGGGACGGGGCGAGGCCCTCATCCTCGCCCAGCCCCTCGCGCCCAACGACCGGACGCTCGAGAAGCTCGGCGGGGTGCTGTTCGTGTTCGGCGCGCTCGGGGTGCTGGCGGCGCTGCTCGCCGGCTGGCTGGTGGCCCGCAACGGCCTGCGTCCGCTGCGCCGGCTCACCTCCGCCGTCGAGCGCATCGCGATCACCGAGGACCTGCGACCCCTGCGTGTGGAGGGGGACGACGAGGTCGCCCGGCTCGCCACCGCCTTCAACCAGATGCTGCTCGCCCTCGGCGCCTCGCGCGACCGGCAGCGCCGGCTCGTCGCCGACGCCAGCCACGAGCTGCGCACCCCGCTCACCTCGCTGCGCACCAACCTCGACCTGCTCCGCCAGGCGGAGGGGAACGCGGCCCTGCCGGCCGAGGCCCGGCTCGAGCTGCTCGACGACGTCCGCGGGCAGATCGAGGAGCTGAGCGCCCTCGTCGGTGACCTCGTCGAGCTCGCACGCGACGAGCCCACCACCCGGGTGGTCGCGGAGGTCGACCTCGCCGAGGTCGTGGAGCGGGCTGTGACGCGTGTACGCCGTCGCGCGCACGGGGTGTCGTTCGACGTCGTGCTCGACCCGTGGCCCGTCGTGGGTGACGCCAACGGCCTCGAGCGCGCGGTCACCAACCTGCTCGACAACGCCGCCAAGTGGAGCCCGCCCGAGGGCACCGTCACCGTGCGCCTCGCCGACGGCGTGCTGACCGTCGACGACCAGGGCGAGGGCGTCGCGGAGGCCGACCGCCCGCACGTGTTCGAGCGGTTCTACCGGGCCGAGGAGTCGCGCGCGATGCCCGGGTCCGGGCTCGGCCTGGCCATCGTGCGCCAGGTGATCGACCGCCACGGCGGCCAGATCCAGGTCACCGAGGCCCCCGGCGGCGGGGCCCGCTTCGCCCTGTGGCTGCCCGGAGTGGCGGCTGTAACGCCGGGTTAGTGCCTGTACCCACCCGGTTGCAACAGGGTGGGTACAGCCAGTAACCTGGCGTTACAGCGGCTGGTCGAAGACGCGCAGCAGCCGCTCGGCCTTCCACTCCGACTCCGCCCACTCCTCGGCGACGTCGGACTTCACGGTGATGCCGCCGCCCGTGCCGAGGGTCCACGTGCCGCTGCCGTCGGTCATCAGGGAGCGGATGACGACCCCGAGGTCGGCCGGACCGTCGCCGCTGATCCACCCGAACGCGCCGGCGTACGCACCTCGCGGCGTCGACTCGACCT
Source organism: Nocardioides sp. zg-1230 (assembly GCF_013155335.1). GTDB lineage: Bacteria > Actinomycetota > Actinomycetes > Propionibacteriales > Nocardioidaceae > Nocardioides. The sequence continues at coordinate 675,955 of NZ_JABJQZ010000001.1, forward strand.
CGCCGATGATCTCCATCGTGCGCAGCTTGGGCGCCCCGGTCATCGACCCGGCCGGGAAGAGCGCGCGCAGCGCGACGACCGTGGAGACGTCGTCGCGAAGCCGCCCGCGCACCGTCGACACCAGCTGGTGCACCGACTCGTAGCTCTCGACCTGCATCAGCGCCGGCACCTCGACCGACCCGACCTCGCAGACCAGGGACAGGTCGTTGCGGAGCAGGTCGACGATCATCAGGTTCTCGGCGCGGGTCTTGGGGTCGCGCGCCAGCCGCTCGCGGTGGTGCTCGTCCTCCTCGGTGGTGGCACCCCGAGGCGTCGTGCCCTTGATCGGCTTGGTCTCGAGGTGCCGGTCGGCGGTGACGAGGGCGTACCGCTCCGGCGAGCTCGACAGCAGCCAGGCACGGGCGCCGGCGACGTCGTGCTGGAGGAAGCCGCTGTACGGCGCGGGGTTGAGCTCGCGCAGCCGCAGGTACGCCGTCACCGGGTCGAGGTCGGCGGTGCGGCTGAGGCGGTGGGTGAGGTTGACCTCGTAGGAGTTGCCGGCGTGCAGGTGCTCCTGGACCCGCGTGAAGGCACGCTCGTACACACCTGGTGGGGAAGTCCGACACTCCCAGGCGGTTGTCTCCCCCTCCAGGTGACGGACTCCCCGCTCGAGCGGGGAGTCCCCGGAGGGCGCCGGGTGCTCGAAGACCCGCACCGCGCGTGGGCGCATCCAGACGGCGTCGGGAAGGGTCGGGTCGGGTGCGGCGGGCAGGTCGGTGCGGGCGGCGTAGCCGAGGTAACCGAACCACTGCTCACCCGCGGCGATCCGGGCCTCCAGGACGGCGAAGACGTCGTCGCCGACGACGGTCGCGGCGCCACCAGCGTGCTCCACGACCTCGCGCCGCTCGGCCGACCACGACAGGGACACGTCGTCCTCGTCGAGCCAGCCGATGATCGAGCGCCGGCCCGACCACTCGCGCGCACCGCCCCCGTCGAGCCAGAAGCAGCGCGGGTGCTCGGCCGCGACGGACCGGAAGAACTCGACCGGGTCGTCCACCGGCTCGGTCATGAGAGGAAGTTCCTGACGAGGTCCTCGCCGTGTGCGGACAGCACCGACTCGGGGTGGAACTGCACGCCCTCGAGCGGCAGCGAGGCGTGGCGCACGCCCATCACCACGCCGTCCTCGCTCCACGCGGTCGCGACCAGCTCGTCGGGCAGCGTGACCGCGCCGAGCGAGTGGTAGCGCACCGCGGCGAATCCCTGGGGCAGCCCGGCGAAGACACCCGCGCCGTCGTGGCGCACCGCGGCCACCTCGCCGTGCGCCGGGGGCAGGCGCCGCACCGTCCCGCCGTACGCCGTCACCAGCCCCTGCATGCCGAGGCAGACGCCGAGCACGGGGCGGGTGCCGGCGCGCAGCACCTCCGGCCCGACCGCGAAGTCCGCGCGGGTGTCGGGGTGCCCGGGTCCGGGCGACAGGACGACGTGCGAGTGCCACAGCACCTCCTCGACGGTGACCTCGTCGTGCTGCACCACCCGCGGCAGGACGCCGGTCACCCGGGCGACGAGGTGCACCAGGTTCCACGTGTAGGAGTCGTGGTGGTCGACCACGATCACGTCCGGCTGCACGCAGCGACAGTAGTGGTCCCCGGGCTACTGCCGCACCGCGCGGCAGGCCTCCGCCACGGGCTGGTCGCCCACCTCCCGGCAGCCGTCGAAGGCGGTGAGCTTGGCCATCAGCGCCGCGACCTCGGGCGACTTCTTCCTGCTCGCGAAGGTGTTGCGCTTCTCGAACCGGTCGCGCTTGTACGAGTAGTACTCGTAGCCCCAGGCGACCTTGGCGGGCCTCGGGTCCAGGTCGAACCTCGCGAGCAGCGCCGTCCGGCTCCGCACCGCGGTGAAGGACGGGATCCGGTCGAGCTCCGTGCCGCTGTACGCCGCGTCCGGGTCGTTGCCGGTGAGCGTCTGCTGGGTGTGCTCGAGGAAGGCGTGGGACTGCCGCACCAGGGCCGGGTCGGCCAGGGTCGGGACGAGCGAGAGCCCGCTGCGGTAGGGCGCCGGCGCGAGCCCGGCGAGCTCCTCGAAGGTCGGAGCGAGGTCGATGTTGCTCGTGACCTCACGACGCTTGCCCGGCACCACCCCCGGCCCACTGACCAGCAGCGGCACGCGGACGTCGGTGTCGTACGGCGTCCCCTTGCCGCGGCCCATGCCGTTCTGGCCGAGGTGGAAGCCGTTGTCGGAGGTCAGCACGACGTAGGTCTCGGGACCGACGCCCTGGAGGATCCGCGTGACGAGGCGGTCGGCCGACTGCGCCATCCGGGCCCGGTCGCGGAGGTCCCGGACGGCGACCGCGGCGGGCAGGGTGCGGGTGGTGTTCCACGCACGGGCACGCTTGCCGTTGGCCTTGCGGGGCCGGTTGTCCTTGCGCGGGTCGCCGAAGCCCGGGAGGTCGTCGACGGTCAGCTTGCGGCAGGCGACGCGGCCGCAGCTGCGCCGGCCCGTGCGGTCGCGGAACATCGGCGGGAAGAGCGGGTCGCCGGCGTAGTGCCCCTCGGGGTTGACGCGGTTGTGCGGCGCGTAGAGCGCCACCTCGAGGAAGTAAGGCGCGCCGGTCGCCTCGTTGGCGGCGATGTAGTCCGTCGCCAGGTCGCCGATCACTGCACCGGCGTACGCCTTGTCCTTCGCCGCGTTGCTCGCGCTCGCCGGGGGTGCCGGGTGCTGCACCAGCTGGAGCCGCTGGTCGACGACCGACGTGCTGGCGAAGTCCCAGCCGTCGTAGGCGGAGCCGAAGACGGTGTTGAACGTCGACCAGCCCGGCACGAGCGGCGGGAGCGCGCGGCCGGGCGACCACTCGTACTCGTTGAGGAACTTGCCCACGAAGCCCGTCTGGTAGCCGGCCTCCTGGAGCCGCACGTTGAAGGCGCGTTCAGGGTTGCCGTTCGTGTCGAAGGCGGGCCAGCCGCCGAGCCTCGAGGTGCCCTTGTTGGACGTGTTGGTGTGCACGCCCGTCTGGTGCGGGTACTGCCCGGTGAAGAAGCTCGACCGCGACACGCAGCACAGCGAATCGGTGACGAACGAGTGCGGGTAGCTCGCCCCCGCCTTCCGCATCCGCTGCACCGACCGCATCGTCTGGACGAGGTCCATCGAGAAGTCGTCGAGCATCACCACGACGATGTTGGGTCGCTCGTCGCGGGCCGCTGCCGGCCGGAGCTCCGCGACCGCGGACCCGTCGCTCGTCGCCTGCCTCGGTACGTCGTCCGCCCCGCGCAGGCCGTCGTCCGACCCGCCCGTCGCGCCGCATGCCATCAGTGCGAACAGGCACACGCCTGCCCACGCTCCCTTGAAGTACCCCACTGCTCCCCCGCCTGTCCCGTGCTGGCTACCTAGGGTGACGTCCCACGCCACCGATTCGTTGCCTGCCACGCCGAACTAATGTCTATACGTCCGATCGACTTCAGTGCGACCCCACTCCGGTATCTGAGGACGTGGTGAACGAAAAACCGATGACGGACGACCGTGACGTCCTCAGATATCGCTGGCGGCGGGAGCGAGGAGGTCGCGCACCGCCGTGTGGAGCAGGTCGTAGCCGTTCTCGGTGAGGATCGACTCGGCGTGGAACTGGATGCCGCGGAAGTGCGGTCCGACGACGGCGTGGATGTCCCCGGTTGCCTCGTCGGCCTCGACCCGTACGCCGTCGGGCAGGGTGGCGCCGGCCGGCACGCGCCCGACGAACGTGTTGTAGAACCCCACCCGCTCGGTGCGACCGTCGAGTCGCACCGGCGACTGCGTGCCCTGGAAGACGACGTCCTTGTAGCCGAGGTCGAGGCCGAGCCGCTGGCACAGCGTCTGGTGGCCCAGGCACACCGCGAGGAACGGCTGGTCCGAGGCGAGCAGGTCGTCGACGGCGCGACGGAAGGACGCGATCTTGGGGTGGTCGCCCTCGCGCGGGTCGCCCGGGCCGGGGCCGACGATGACCAGGTCGGCCCCGTCGAAGGCGCCGGTCTCGTAGTCCTCGTGCCGCACGACCCGCGAGGTCATCCCGAAGACCCCGAGCACGTGGACGAGCATGTTCACGAAGTCGTCCTCGCCGTGGAGGATCACCACCGACTTCCCGGCCAGCCCCGGGTCGGCCGGCTCGCCGGCCTGGTCGGTCAGCCAGAAGCGGGAGAGCCGCTGGTTGCGGGTGCCCAGGGCGAGCAGGACGTCCTCGTCGCGCGCCAGCTCGGCGATGTCGGTGCCGTCGGAGGTCGCCGCGGGCGCCAGGCCGAAGGCGCTCAGGATGCCGCCGGCCTTGGCGCGGGTCTCGGCCACCTCGTACGCCGCGTCGGAGTCGCGCACGAGCGTCGCCCCGGCCGTCACCTTGAGCTCGCCGGACGGCGAGACGTCGGCGGTGCGGATCAGGATCGGGCTGTCCATCGTCGGCGTGCCGTCGGGCGAGCGGCCGAACAGCGCGAGCGCGGCGCCGTAGTAGCCGCGGCCCTCGGGCTCGTAGTCGGCGATCAGGCGGCAGGCGTTCTCGACCGGCGCGCCGGTCACCGTGGCGGCGTACATCGTGTCACGCAGGATCTCGCGGTGGTCGCGATCGGAGCGGCCGGCGAGGAGGTACTCGGTGTGGATCAGGTGCGTCATCGGCTTGAGGAACGGCCCGAGCACCTGGCCGCCCTCGTGGCAGATGTCGCACATCATCTTGAGCTCCTCGTCGACCACCATGAAGAGCTCGAAGACCTCCTTCTCGTCGCCGAGGAAGTCGAGCAGCCGCTCCTTGAGGGCCTCGCCGTGCCCCGCCACCCGGAACGTCCCCGAGATCGGGTTCATCCGTACGTCGCCCTGGCGCACCGAGACGTGCCGCTCGGGGCTCGCGCCGATCAGGAACCGGTCGCCGGTGAAGAAGCAGAAGGTCCAGTAGGCGCCGCGCTCGCGCTCCATCAGCCGACGCAGCACGGTGAGCGCGCGCGAGGCGTCCCAGTCGGCGACGACGGCGCGGTAGTGACGGCCGATGACGAGGTTGGCCCCCTCGCCCTGCCCGATCTCGTCGCGGATGATCGCCTCGACGACCTTCCCGTAGTCCTCGTCACTGGTGGCGAAGCCGCCCCGGTCGGCGAACTCGACCGGCACGTCGGGCAGAGCCGCGAGCAGGTCGTCGACCGACACCTCGTGCTCAGCCTCGATGTCGACCACCGTCAGCGGGGCGCCGTCGTCGATGGCGGCGAACCCGCGCTCGCGCACCTGCCGGAACGGCACGGCGACGAGCCGGTCGGCGCTGCGGCCCGGCTCGGGCGCCCCGGCTTCGAGCGGGATGTCGAGCAGGCTCGCGACCTCGTGCGGCGTGCCGCCGATCAGCCCCGCCGTCGGCGACGCCTTGCGTCGGATGACCGCCCACGCCCCGAACCCCTGGATCTGCTCCAGGAGGTCTCGGACGGCGGGGGGCTGGGTCATGGGAGAGACCCTACGGGCGCCTGCCGGGCGTTGGACGGCACGTCTCAGGCGGACGTTCGACCCAGCTCGTAGAGAAGCTCGCCGTGACGGTCCGGGTGGAGCCAGAACGAGTTGCCCGCCCAGGTCGGGGACAGGTCGATGCGGACCCCTTCCTCGTCCATCACCACGTAGCCAAGTTGCTCGGCAAGCGCGCGGAGCTCTGCATGGTCGGCCCGGACCTCGACCATCAGCGCTGGCCGGCCCGACTCCAGGGTCCTACGGGCACCGAGGAGGACCTCGAGCTCGAACCCCTCGACGTCGACCTTCACGAAGTCCGGCGGAGCCTGGAACTTGGCGTCGAGGGTGGTGACGGCCACCTCGACGGGCTGCACCTCCGGCGCGATGCCGGCTGGTCGCGCGTTGACCTCGAGCCCCTCGAAGTGTGGGACGAAGGAGTTGTTCTGCCCCGTCAGACCCTCGACGTAGAACGTCGCGCGACCCGGCTCACGGCCGACCCCTTCCTCGACGACCGTGACCTGGGGAAGTTGGGATGTGGTGGCTCGCAGGTATGGCAGGTTGTTGGGGCCGGGCTCGAAGACCACCACTGATCCGGTGGGGCCGACGAGGTGCGCGAAGTACTGCGTGATGAACCCGATGTGGCCGCCGACCTCCGCCACTCGGTCCCCGGGACCCACGAGCCGGCCAAACAGAGCCATCGTCGCCGCCTCGCGGCGTCGGCGATGGAACCAGTAGCCCTTGTGCCGGAAGCTGTGCAGCCGCAGGCGGTCACGCGTGTGCGGGTTGCGGATGGTGATGTCACCCGGGTTGTGCGCCGCGAGCCAGGGCAGGATCCGGCGGCGGGCGTGGGCGACGAGGTCCAGGCTCATTGAGCCGCCACCCTAGTGCCGCCCGGCGATCGACGACAGGACCGAGCCGTTGACTAGACTCGCGGCCGTCCGGCCGTGTGGCAGGACTCCAGAGAAGAGGTGAGGCGTGCCGGTCCCGGCGGTGACCCTTCGTCTCACCGGCACGGCACCCGACGACAGGATCCTCGCGTGGGTGCGCGCCCTCGGTCGCGTCCCGGCCCAGCGACGCTCGCTGGAGCTGCTCGGGGCCGACGCCTCCCCGGAGGGGTTCGGAGACCGCCTGCGGGCCGCTGGTGTCGAGGCGGTCGCGGGCACTCTGGCGTCGTACGCCCCGGGCGAGGTGGTCGTGCTCGCCCGCGCGGCGGACCTGCCCACCCCCTCGTGCCTGCGCCTGCTCGTCGTGGCCGCCGCCGAGGGGACGGACGTCGTCAGCACCCGGGTGCTGCCCGTCGGCGCGGTGGCAGACGGTGACCCCGCACCTCGACCGTGCGTGGCCGTCCCTCCTTCAGCACCCGACGACTGCCGGCGCGCCTCGACACCCGATTCTGCGGTCGCGGCCGCCGAGCGGTCCGGCACTCCCCTCCGGAGGCTCGACGCGGCCGCTGTGCTCAGCGAGGCGCGGGACGGTGACCCGCCGGCCGCCCCCGCCACCGGCCGGAGTGAGCACCAGCCGCCCTACGGTCACCCGGCCGCCCTGCCGGCCACCGCCCTGCACCAGCTACTCGTTGCGACCGGCGTCACGCCGCCGACTCTCCCTGCCGGGCAGGAACCGCGTCCCTTCCTGAGCGTCCTGACCCGCACCCAGGGCACCCGGCTGCAGTGCCTGGAAGAGGTGCTGACCTGCCTGGCTGGCCAGACGTGCCGCGACTTCGAGGTCCTGCTGGCGTGCCACCGCACGACCCCGGAGGGCCTGGCTGCCGTGCACCGAGTGCTGGCCGAGGCGCCGGAGTGGTTGCGCGAGCGCGTGCGGGTGCTCGAGGTCGAGCGACCCGGACGCTCCTCACCGCTCAATGAAGCCCTCGACGCCTCCCGCGGCCGCTACGCCGTGGTGCTCGACGACGACGACGCCGTCACCGCCGAGTGGGTGGCGGCCTACGCCGCGCTCGAGGCACAGCAGCCGGGCGTCGTCCTGCGGTCCGTGGCCCTGGCCCAGCCCGTCCGGCCGGTCCAGGTCGCGGACGAGCACGGCCCACGCGGGCCGGTGCCCGTCGAGACCGAACCGGCCCACCACGTGTGGCCCGACACGTTCAGCATCGTCGACCACCTGTGGGACAACGCCTCACCGCCGATGACCTTCGCGATCCCGCGTGGCGTCTTCGACGACCTCGGCGTGCGCTTCGACGAGGCGCTCGACACAACGGAGGACTGGGACGTCCTGGTGCGGGCCGCGGCCGTCACCGGTGTCGTCGACACACCTGCGGTGACGGCGGTCTACCGCGTGTGGGGGGACGGCGAGGGCTCGCGGCACCTCCACGACGGTGCCCAGTGGCAGGCGAGCCGCGAGGCCGTGCTCGCCAAGCTCGACCGGGCTCCCCTCGTGCTCGCGCCGGGCGTCGCCCGGGAGGTGAGGGAGCTCCACCGCGCCCTCGCGGAGGAAACCGAGGAGAAGTACCGGTTCGCCGCCCTCAACGAGCAGGCGGCATCGGATCTGCGGGCGGTCAACGACGCCGTCGCGGCGCTGCGCGAGCAGGTCGCCGACCTCAAGGAGCGCAACGCCCGGCTGCGCCGGAGGCTCCGGTGACGGGCATCTGGCAGCGGCTGCGGAGACCCCCCGAACCACCCCTGAGCGTGCCCGGGGTGGTGTGGACGCTGGCCGTCGCTGCCCTGTTCTTCCACCTCAGCAACCCGCTCACCATGGTGCCGTTCTTCGGCGACTCCCTGCACCGATCGATCATTGTCGCCGTCGGCGCCACCGTGCTGACCCTCCCATGGCTCCGCCTGCCCCGCCTCCCCTGGGCGGTGCTGCCCGCGATCGCGCTGATGTACGCCTCGCTCGGGTGGACCATCAGCTGGGACGTCACCTGGGGCGTCTCGCAGGTCTACGTGAAGGTCGCGCTCGTCGCGTGGCTCTGCACGTGGTCGACCGACGCGCGCTCCCTCACGCACGGCCTGCACCTCGGCGGCGTGGTGGTCGTCGTCACGAGCGTGTACGCCTTCTGGGCGGGGCTGCCCTTCGCCGACGTGCCCGCTGATGCCACGGGCTTCCTTGCCGGGGTCGGTGCCAACCGCAACATCCTCGGTTACACCCTCGTGCTCGCCTGGGCCGCCGCCCTCGCGCACGTGCCGCACGGGCGGGTGGCCCGGCCCGCCTGGACCCTCGGTGTGGCCACCATTGCCCTCGGGCTGTTCCTCGCCCAGTCGGCCACGGCGTTCGTCGTCGCCGCACTGGTCGCGGGCCTCGCGCTGGCGCTCGCCCGGCGTGACCCCCTCTCGGTGCGACTGGGTACGCATCGGCCGCTCGTGCTGGCGGCCGGGGGTGGCGCGGCGGCGCTCGCCGCCCTGCTCGCCACCGGGGTGCTGCTCGGTCGCGACGTCGCCTCGCTGTCGGGCCGCACCCAGATCTGGGCGGCCATCTGGGACGCCACCTACGGTCAACGCCTGCTCGGGCAGGGCTGGGGCACCACATGGCCGCACGCCTGGGTGCAGGCCCCGCCCAACCCGGTCTTCGAGTACGTCAACGCCAACTACGGAGCGGGCGTCGTTGCCCACGGCCACGCCTCGCTCATGGACGTCATGCCCGACCTCGGTTTCGCCGGGATGGCGGCGTTCGCCCTCGCCCACGTCGTCGTCGCGGTGCTGGGCGTGCACCGGTGGTGGCGGACCCCGTCGGAGACCGCGCGGCGCGACCCGACCGGACGGCTGGTGCTGCTGGTCCTGCTGGGGCTGGTCGCCTACGGGGCGACGGAGCCGCTGGCGACGACCCCGCTGGGCTGGTTCCTGCTCGTCGTGCTGGCGGGCCTGGCCGGACGTCCTACGTGTGCGGACGACGAGGCGGGCCGGAGTTTGGCGGCGCGTCCCCGCCACGTGCAAAGGTAGCGTCCATGTCGCATGTGCTGGTGACCTGCGCCGGCCGCCGCGTCTCGCTCGTGCAGGGCTTCGTCGAGGCCGCCCACGCGCGTGGACTGAAGGTGCTGGCCGCAGACCCCGACCCCCTCGCTCCTGCCCTGGTCGGCGTCGACCAGGCCGTGCGGGTGCCGCCGTTGGCCGACCCCGACTACCTCCCGACGCTGCTCCGCGTCGTCCGCGAGCACGGCATCGGGCTGGTGGTGCCCACGATCGACACCGAGCTGCCGCTCCTCGCCCAGCACGTGGCCGACCTGGCGGACGCGGGGGCGACCGCTCTCGTCTCGAGCGAGGGCTTCGTCGACATCTGCGGCGACAAGGCCCTGACCGCCGAGGCCTTCGCGGCGCGCGGCGTCGACGTACCCCGGTCCTGGCTGCCCGACGAGCTGACCGACGACGTGCTGGCCGACCTTCCGGACGACCTCGTCGTGAAGCCACGCAACGGGAGCTCCAGCAAGGACGTGCACCTCGTCGCGCGCGACCAGGTCGTGCAGACGGTGGCGGTCGTCCCGCAGCCGATCGTGCAGGAGCGCCTCACCGGACCGGAGGTGACGGTCGACGCGTTGCTCGACCTCGAGGGGCGACCGCTCCACTACGTCCCGCGCACCCGCATCAAGACCCTGGGCGGTGAGTCGATCCAGGGCGTCACGCTGCCCCACGACGAGCTGGGCCCGTGGATCGAGCGCGTCCTCGCGGCGTGCAGCGACCTGGGCGCGCGTGGTCCGGTGACCCTGCAGTTCTTCCGCACCGACCGTGGGCCCGTCCTGATCGAGGTCAACCCCCGCTTCGGCGGCGGGTTCCCGTTGACGCGAGCGGCTGGGGGCGACTACCCCGCCTGGCTGCTGGACGAGCTGGCGGGTAGCGCGCCCACGGAGCGTTTCGGCGACTACCGGGCCGGTCTCTACATGACCCGCCACATGGTCGAGCACTTCACCGACACCCTCCGATGGTGAGGCCCGGCACCCGCGGCGTCGTCCTCGACCTCGACGACACGCTCTACCTGGAGCGGGACTACGTACGCTCCGGGTTCGGCGCGGTGGCCGAGCACCTCGCCGCCGGATGGGACGTGGACGCCGCCCGCGTCCGTGAGCACCTGTGGCGGCGGTTCACCGAGGGCGAGCGCGGCAGCCACTTCGACGACCTGGTCTCCGGCGACCCGGCCCTGCGGGACCGCGTGCACGTGCCGGACCTCGTCGAGGTCTACCGCCACCACGTCCCCGCCATCCGCCTGCTCCCGGGCATCGAGGACCTGGTCGGGGCGCTGCGCTCGGCGGGACTGCGGACGGGGGTCATCAGCGACGGCGCCCTCGCCAGCCAGCAGGCGAAGGTCGACGCGCTCGCGGTGGACCGCCTCATCGAGGGCCCCGTCGTGCTGACCGACGTGTGGGGTCGTGAGGGCTGGAAGCCGCACCCGCGCGCGTTCCTCCACGTCCAGCAGGCGTGGAGCCTGCCCCCGGAGGACCTCGTCTACGTCGGCGACAACCCGCACAAGGACTTCGACGCGCCGCGCGACCTCGGCTGGGCGTGCGTACGCCTCCGGCTCCCGGGTCAGCTGCACGCCGACGTGCCCGACCGGGTGGTCCCCGACCTGACGGTCACCTCGGTGGGCGCGCTCGCCGAGGCACTGACGCCCGCACCTAGACTCCGCTGACATGGACCGAGGACTCGTGCTCAAGCGCCTCTTCGACCTGGCCGTCTCCCTCCCCGCGCTCGTGGTGAGCCTGCCGCTGCAGGCCGTGACCGCGCTGGCCGTGCGGCTCTCCATGGGGCGTCCGGTCCTCTTCCGGCAGCGCCGCCCCGGCCTGCACGGAGAAGTGTTCGAGCTGGTGAAGTTCCGCACCATGCACCACGAGGACGTCTCCCGCGGGCGCGTCGACGACGCCTCGCGGCTCACCACCACCGGCCGCGTCTTGCGCAAGCTCAGCCTCGACGAGCTCCCCTCGTTGTGGAACATCGTGCGCGGCGACATGTCGCTGGTGGGGCCGCGACCGCTGCTGGAGCGCTACCTCGACCGGTACAGCCCCGAGCAGGCCCGGCGCCACGAGGTCCGTCCCGGCCTGACGGGGCTGGCGCAGGTGTCGGGGCGCAACCAGCTGTCGTGGGAGGACAAGCTCCGCCTCGACGTCGAGTACGTCGACACCCGCAGCTTCATCGGCGACCTGCGCATCCTGGCCGCGACGGTGCGTCAGGTCGTCCGCGGCTCGGGCGTCTCCGCGGTCGGGGAGGCCACCATGCCCGAGTTCCACGGCACCACCGCACGCGAGGACCGCGCCTGATGCGGATCGGATTCGTCACGCAGTGGTTCCCGCCCGAGCCCGGCACGGTGGTCCCCTCCGCCATCGCCGAGGGCCTGCACGGCGCGGGCCACCAGGTCGAGGTCCTCACCGGGTTCCCCAACTACCCCACCGGCCGGGTCATGGACGGCTACCGCGTCCGGCCCTACCAGCGGGAGACGACCGCGTCCGGCATCCCGGTGCACCGCGCGCCGCTGTGGCCCAACCACGACTCTCGCGCCGTCGCACGGATGGCCAACTACCTCTCCTTCGCCGCCGGCGCGAGCGCGGTGGCCCGCGCGCGGATGCCGCGTCCCGACGTGTGGCTCGTCTACTCCTCACCGGCGACCGCCGTGCTGCCGGTGGTGCGGGCGCTGCGCCGCCACCGCGCCCCCTACTTCCTCCTCGTGCAGGACCTGTGGCCCGACAGCGTCACCGGCAGCGGCTTCGTCGGCGGCGCGGCAGGGTCGGCGGTCGAGGGGCTGCTCACCCGCTTCTGCGACGCGTCCTACCGCCACGCGGGCGGCATCGGTGTCATCTCCCCGGGGATGCGTCGCGTGCTCGTGGGGCGGGGCGTGCCGGACGGCATCGTCCACGACACCCCCAACTGGATCTCCGACGACCACCTCCTGCCCGGTGACGCGCCCGACCCGCAGCTGCGCCGCGACCTCGGGCTGCCGCCCGGACGACTGTGGATGTACGCCGGGAACCTGGGCGAGCTCCAGGGCCTCGACGCCCTCGTCGAGGCGTTCGCCCGCCGCCCCGAGGCGCAGCTCGTGCTCGTCGGGGACGGCGTCGCCCGCCCGCGGCTCGAGGAGCTCGCCACCCGGCTCGGTGCGGACAACGTGCGCTTCGCCGGCTCGGTGCCCACCTCGGAGGTGGGCCGCTGGATCGCCGCGTCGGACGTCCAGGTGGTCTCCCTCCAGGACACGCCGCTGCTCCGCGTCACCATGCCGAGCAAGGTGCAGGGCTCGCTCGCTGCGACGCGCCCGGTGCTGGTCCACGCCGCCGGCGACGCGGCGGCGGTCGTGACCGGTGCCCGCTGCGGGTGGGCGGCCACTCCGGGCGACGCTGCCGCGCTCGACGCCGCCATCGGCGACGGGCTCGCGGTGGAGGAGGCCGACCTCCGGGCGATGGGCCGGGGCGCGCGCCGGCTCTACGAGGAGCAGTTCTCCCCCCAGGTGGGGCCGGCGCGCCTCGCCCGGGCACTCGAGGCGGCCGCGTCGGCGCACCCGACCGGCACGGCCGGGCCGGGCGCCCGCTAGTCCCGGCCCACCGCGCCGAGCACCTGGTCCAGGGTGGGCGCGTCGACCGAGCCGGTGGCGTGTGTCGCCGCGCGCCGCGACCACTCCGCCCACTCGTCGTCGTCCATGTCGGCGAAGCGCTGCACGGCGGCGCCGACCTCCGGCGCCGACTCGCAGGCCGCGCGGTCGAGCACCACGCCGGCCCCGGCGTCCGCGACAGCGGACCACGGTGTCTGGTCGCTGATCAGCACCGGGCACCCGGCGCGGAGCGCCTCGCCGATGGCGTGGCCGAAGTTCTCGCCGCGCGTCAGCAGGGCGAAGAGGTGGCTGGTCCGCAGCACCTGCTCGACCTCCTCGGGGCCGACGGCGCCGGCGAGGCGCACGTCGACGTGGGCCGGCAGCCGCCCGACGAGGTCCTGCACCAGCGCCACGTGCTCCTCGTCCTCCAGCAGGCCGATGACGTCGAGGTGCACCGGGGTCGTGACGTGGGCGAGGCCGCGGACGAGGTCGTCGATGCCCTTCACGGGCGCGACCCGGCCGACGGTGACGACCCGGAGGCGATCGGTGCGGAGCGGTCGTGCGGCCGTCGTCGTCCCCCGCAACGGTCGCAGCCGCTCAGGCACGACCGCGGTCCGGGCGCCCGGGAACACCCGCTCGACGTCAGCACGCTCGCGTGCGGAGCTGACGACCCACGTCGTGGGCGAGCCGCCGAAGCGCAGCGCCCACCGGGTGCCCCGCAGCAGCCCGATCCACACGCGCTTCTGCCACGGGGTGCCCAGGGCGAGGGCGCTGGCCGCCAGCTCGCCGCGGGGGCTGGACAGCAGGCGTCCGTGCCACCTCGACAGACCGAGGACGAGCAGCGGCAGGACCGTGAAGCCCTTCGACATGACGGAGTTGACGTAGACGACGTCGGCCGAGCGCATCGTGCGGAGGGCCTCGCGCCACTGCCGCCGGCTGCCCCACGAGGGCGGCGGGAGGTAGGTGACGGGCGTGCCGGCCACCTCGGTCGTGCCGACGTGGGGCGGGGGGTAGGGGCGGGTGTCACCCAGGTCGCGGTCTGCCGTCAGCACGTGGACCTCGTGGCCGGCGAGCTGCTCGACGGCTCCCGTGATGCCCGGCACCGGGCCACCCGCCTTGTGCGCCGGCACGTAGGCAGGCGCCAGCACCACGACCTTCACGATGCCTCCCCCACCGGACCGTCGACCGTGTCGTCGACCGTGTCGGCGGCCTGCCCGCCCGCACTGAACAGCCGCATCAGCACTGCCAGGCCGGCTGCCGCGGTCGCGACCGCGAGCAGCCCGCGAACGACGACGGCCGCCACTCCGCTGACGGGCAGCAGCCCGCCCGCCAGGCAGAGTACGAGCGCCACCACGACGGCCGGCAGCGCCGACCACTCGGGCCACCTCACGTCGTCCACGCGTCTCGCGAGGCCACGCACCAGCAGCCACAGGAGGGCGTACGTCACCGCGACGCCGATGCCCACGCCGGCCAGGCCGACGAGGCGGGTCGCGACCACCGAGCAGGCCACGCCGAGCACCATGGCGAGGGGACTGAGGACCGCCAGCGCCGCCGTGCGGCCGCTGAGCACCACCAGCTGGTAGTGGGCGAGGTAGACCGCCGCCAGCGGAGCAGCGAGGCACGCCGCGGCGACAAGGGGGACCATGTCGGCGATCGAGAACGACGGGGGCACGAGCACCCTCAGGAGCCAGGGCGAGAGGAGGGCGACGCCGCCGGTGGCGAGGGCCGCAAGCGTCGCCACCAGGCGCGAGGTCTCGCCGAGCTGCTCGCCCCGGTTCTCCCGGGCTTCCCGGGCCAGCACCGGTAGCCAGGCGTAGGCGACGGCGCTGGTGAGGGTGAGCGCGACCGTGCCGAGGTAGAGCGCCACCTGGGCGCGACCGCCGTCGCCGCGGCCCAGCACGGCGGCCGCGACCAGGATGCCGACGCCGTTGGCGCTGGCGGTGACGAACTGGTGCGGCACCAGCGGCAGCGACGTCCGCACGGCGCGGGTGAGGTCCGACCAGCGCAGCACCGTGCGTCCGGAGCCGAGCACCTTCAGCAGCCCCAGACCGAGGGTGACCGCGTTGACGACAGCGACCGCGGCGAAGTAGCGCGTTGCCGACGGCGCGTCGCCCAGCGTCACCGCCAGCAGTCCGGCGGCGGGAGCGAGGAGCGTGGGACCGGTGGCGAGCGCGACGTAGAACCACGCCTGCTCCAGCGCGACGGCGTAGGCCTGGGTCAGCGCGATACCGGCGCCGAGGCCGCCCGCGACCAGGCCCAGCGTGACGGCGAGCGGTGTCGACGAGCCCGAGAGCGCCACCGCCAGGTGCTGTCCGCCCGCCACCAGGAGGGCGGCACCGAGCGCCATGACGCTGCCGGCCAGCACGAGTCCCCGGGCACCTTCCGTGCCGGTGGACTCGGTGAGGGCGTGGCGGGTGATGACGAGCGGGAGGCCGAGGGTGAGGACGACGAGGGACCACTGCATGGTGGTGATGGCCACCGAGATCAGGCCGTACTCCCCGACACCGGCTGCGCGGGTCAGGAACGGTGTCACCAGGAGGCCGGCGAGCATCGGTGCGGCGCTGCCGAGCGTGTAGATGGAGCCGCGGCCGACGAGTCGGCGCCCAGCCCCGGTCATCGAGCGGGAACCTCGGTCACGGGTGTCCGGTCGACCTCCGCGCGACCACGACGGCGCAGCAACAACCACGCCCCGGTGACCACCGTGAAGCCGATGGCGAGCTCGCCACCCTGGAAGAGCTGGTTGTTGGCCGGGAGGTAGAACACGAGGATGCAGAGGTGGAAGAACACCCCCGCAGCGAGCGGGTCACCCCGCTCGAGGGTGTCGCGCCAGCTCAGCCCGAGGGCGAACCCGATCAGGGCCATCAGCACCACGACACCGGGGAAGCCCAGGTCGGACGCCGGGTGGACGAAGAACGTCGACCACACCATCCCGTCGGGCCAGCCCTGATCGATGAGCTTCCCCGCGTAGGTCCGGGCCTCCACGGCCTCCTCGCGGTCGGCCTGCCCGGCTACGCGCAGCAGGTTGTGCCGGTAGAACTCCGAGAAGCCGAGCCCCCACGTCGGAGTGAAGTCCTCGTCCATGGCGAGCGACAACCCGCGGTAGCCGTGGGTGAGGTAGCTGCTGAGGATCAGCCCCTCGGACTGCAGCGCCGGCGGCACGAGGTCGAAGAACGGGTTGTCCTCGCGGGTGGTCGCGACGCCGATCATCGCCGTGTCGCGCATCCGCTCGTCGGTGTCGTCGTCGGTCGAGGAGGACTCGTCCGCCGCCCCGTCGGCCTCGATCCGGCTGTTCATGGTGGTCGCGTAGTAGGCGAAGAAGCAGGCCACGACCAGAACGATGCCGACGAGGGACCGGACGAGCCGGCCACGACGCTCGCGCGACAGCGAGCTGCCCGCCACGAGGACCAGGAAGAGCACGAGCTGCCCGCTGAACTCGGCGACGCCTCGGTTGATGCCCTGCGCAATCGTGAGGGCGACCGACAGCAGCACGCACAGCACGCCGAGCGCCCGTGCTGGCCGCGACAGCCGGGGCCAGAGGAAGAGGGTCAGCGGGAAGAGCAGGATCGTCAGCGGGGCGACGAGCATCCGCACGTAGAGGAACACGGGGGTGACCGACTCGTTGAGCCGCTTGTTCTCCGCATAGGCGCTCCCCGCATCACGGAGGCCGTGCCAGACGTCCGGCACCCAGTCGCCGGTCGTGGTCCAGGTGACGGGCACGTAGAGCAGGAGGTAGACCACGGCTCCCGCGGTGACCAGCGCGGAGGCCGACAGCGGGCTGCGGCCGGTCGCGGTCGTCGTACGACGCCATCGCACCGCCACGGCGTAACCGGCGACGAAGGCCAGGGTCGCGCAGGCCAGGAACAGGTGCACACGGCCCGGGTCGGTGAGGTGCCAGTCGATCGGGCCGAGGACCACCAGCGACCAGGACACCACGAAGAGACCGAGCGTCACGACGAGCGGCACGTAGCGGGTGACGCCGGCGAACTCGAACACGAGCGGCCGATCGCTGTCGCGGGTCCACGCGCGGACGCCGCGCGCCGGCGCCGTCGATCCGGTGGTCCCGGACGCGGCGGTCGATGTGGTGTGTGGTGTGGTCTCAGGCACGTGTCTCCCCCAGGGCCAGCTCCATGATGCGCCGTCCCTGCTCACTGTGGTTCTTTCGGTCGAGGACGAACTGCCGCGCCCGTTCTCCACGCGCGTGGAGCTCGGTCCGGCCCAGCGCGGCCGCCCGCTCGAGCGCGGCGGTGATGTCAGCAGCGCTCGACCCGTCGATGGTCAGGACGTGCTTGTCGTAGTCGGCGGGCATCCCGGGCAGCCGGGTGGTCAGCACCGCCGTGCCCGACACGAGGTACTCCATGTTCTTGGACGGGAAGGAGTAGGCGGTGAACTCCTGGTCGGCCGGTCGCGGGTTGACCAGGAGCCATGCGCGCTGCTGGGCGGCGACGACCTCGGCGTTGGGCACGGTGCCGCGGAACTCGACACGGGGGTCCACCGCAGCGGCTGCCGCGACTGCGGAGGCGTAGTCACCGCCCCCGTAGACCACGAGGCGGGCGTCGGGCGCGTCCCAGGCGCGGAAGCCGTCGACGAGGTTGGCCAGGCCGTACTCGCTGCGGAGGGCGCCGGAGTAGAGGACGGTCAGATGCTCGTCCTTGGCCGCCAGCACGTTGTCGGCGGCCGCCATGTCGGCGTCCACGAGTCCCTCCATCACGATCGAGGGTCGGCGCTCGGGGTTGACGACGGGGTCCATCTGGCGCGTGAGCAGGACGAACCGGTCGATGGCCCGGTAGGTGCGCGCGACCACGCGGCGCATGGCGCGGTAGCGCGCACCCGAACGATCGCTCGCGTCGGCCACGTCGGCCATGAACGTGTAGACGTCGGCGAAGATCGCGACCCGGGTCACACCGCGCGTCACGGCGAGCACCCCGGGGAGCGCGGAGACGTAGGCGGCGTCCACCACGACGAAGCGGTCCCGCCCGCGGGTGCGCAGCCGCCACCGCCACGCCCCGAGCGCCAGCGAGACGGCGAGGTGCAGCTGCTTTGCGCCGCGGGCGTTGGGGAACCCGCGGTGGTCGACGACGAGGGAGTCGCGTGGGCGGTCGACCACGCGTGGCCACCAGCCGCCGCGGTAGAACCGCGGGGTTGCGCTGCGGCCCACGAGGGACGTCACGCGGGCACCGTTCTCGATCAGCCCGCGCTGGATGAGCGAGTGGAACTTGTAGCCCGACTCGGGCATGCCGTAGGTCACCTGCTGCGCATCGGGCAGCAGCTCCCCCTGCATCGCCACGAATTGCTCCGGCGACGGCACGGACGAGACGTAGAGGACCTCGACGGCTTCGCGGCGTCCGCTGGAGGTCACGGTGTCCCCGGGGCCTGCCGGATTCCCAGCCAGCTCTCGTAGCGCGCGTGGGTCGACAGGATGAACCCCACGGCCCGGCGTGAGCAGTCACCGATCCGGTAGTCGTCGGGCACGCGGGAGGCCCGGTCGGTGTCGGAGACCGCGAAGCGGACGGCCTCCACGACGTTGGCCGCGTCGAGGCCGGTCATGAGGATCGAGGCCGAGTCGAGTGCCTCGGGGCGCTCGATGGAGTCGCGGAGCGTGACGGCCGGGAAGTCGAGCAGCGACGACTCCTCGGAGATCGTGCCCGAGTCCGACAGGACGCACCAGGCCTGCTTCTGCAGCTTGTTGTAGTCCATGAAGCCGAGCGGCTCGTGGAACGTGATGCCCTCGGTCGAGCGTCCCAGCGCGTCGAGCCGCTTGCGGGTGCGCGGGTGGGTCGAGACGAGCACCGGCATGCCGCTGTCGGCGATGACGCCCTCGAGGCAGTCGAGCAGCAGGTTGAGCCGGTCGGGGTTGTCGACGTTCTCCTCGCGGTGCGCGCTGACGAGCACGTATCC
This sequence comes from Nocardioides sp. zg-1230, assembly GCF_013155335.1. Taxonomy (GTDB): domain Bacteria; phylum Actinomycetota; class Actinomycetes; order Propionibacteriales; family Nocardioidaceae; genus Nocardioides. The sequence continues at coordinate 694,705 of NZ_JABJQZ010000001.1, forward strand.
CTGGGGAGTGAGCCCGAGGCGTTCGACGGCGTCGGAGGCGTCGATCGTGTCGGCGTGGGCGGCGAGCACCTCCTTCATCGGCGACCCGGTCTTGAGGATCCGGCGCGGGTGGAGGCCTTCGGCCAGCAGGTTGCGACGCGCGTGCTCGGTGTACACGAGGTTGAAGTCGGCGACGTGGTCGACGAGTCGCCGGTTGGTCTCCTCCGGCACGTTCTCGTCGAAGCACCGGTTGCCGGCCTCCATGTGGTAGACGGGGATCCGCATCCGCTTGGCCATCACCGCCGCCAGGCAGCTGTTGGTGTCGCCGAGCACCAGCACGGCGTCGGGGCGCTCCTCGAGCAGCACCTCCTCGGTCTTGATCAGCACCTCGCCCAGCACCCGGCCGAGGCTGCTGGTGTCGACGTCGAGGTAGTGGTCGGGCGCACGCAGCCCGAGCTCGGAGAAGAAGATCTCGTTGAGGTTGTGGTCGTAGTTCTGCCCGGTGTGCACCAGGACGTGGTCCACCGTGCGGTCGAGCAGCTTGATCGTCTCGGAGAGCCGGATGATCTCCGGACGGGTCCCGACGACGGTCATCACCTTGGTCATGCGATCTCCTCCGCGGCCGCGCGGACGACCGGCTCGTGGATGGTGTCGGGCGACTCGGGGTCGAAGAGCGAATCGGTCCAGAACAGGGTGGTCAGCACGCGATCGCCCACGTTGGTGATCTCGTGCGACCACATGGTCGGCATGTCGATCACCGCGGGCCGGTCCCCCGACACGGGGAACTCGAGGACCTCGTCGTGGAACATCCGTCGCAGACGGATCACCGCCTCACCGTCGAGCACGACGAACCGCTCGATCTTGTGCAGGTGGTAGTGGATGCCGCGGGTGACGCCGGGCACGGTCGTGGAGACGAAGGTCTGTCCGCCGCCGCCGTGGCTGCGGACGGTCTCGACGAGCCGGCCTCGCTGGTCGCTGCGCGGGGTGAGCGCGAGCGGGTAGTGCGACGGGAACAGGGCCGCGCGGTAGGTGTTGAAGAGGTCGCGCTCGAAGTCGTCGGCCATTGCCGGCACGTCGGCGCTGGGGACGTACGTTGAGTGGAACCGCTCGAGCGCGTCCCACACCGCCCGGACCGATGTCGGGTGCGCCGCGGGGCGCACGGTGTCGGGTGATGTCGGCTCCAGCGCGTCGAGGAGAGCCTGCGCCGCTCCCTGGGCGTGGAGCAGCTCGATCGGCCGGTCGGCGATCTCGGGCCGCTCGCCCGAGATGGCCCGGTCGACGAAGGTCGCGACGAACGAGTTGTAGCCCGGACGGCCGTGCTCGCCGAAGAGGTTGGGAAGGTGGACGTCGACGAACCGCCCGCCCGTCCGACCCGCTGCGGCCCGGAGCACGGCGGCCGCCTGCTCCTTCCCGGCGGCGTACGCCGAGCCGTTGCCGACCTGGATGGAGTTGGCGAAGACGAGCACCTTCGAGCTGGTGCCGTCGAGCGCGTCCGCGACGTCCTGGGCGAGGGCGACGTTGCCGTCCACCAGCTCGTCGTCCGCCGCACGGTTGACCCCGGCGACGTGGATCACCGCGTCGACGTCCGCAGCGAGCTCCGGGATCCGGTGCCAGTCGGAGCGACCCACCGGCACGACCTCGTGCTCGGTCGTCGCATGGACGCGGCAGCGCAGGTGCCAGCCGAGGAAGCCCTCGGCCCCCGTGAGCAGGATCTTCACGCCCGGATCTCCCGGTCGGCGGCGATCTCCGGAATGGTGCGCAGCAGGGCGACCGTCTGGTCGACGTCGAGGGGCGGTACGGAGTCCGAGGAGTAGTCGACGGTGGTGTCGACCTCCTCCTCCCCCTCGGAGAAGTACTTCTCGTACTGCAGGCCCCTGTCGTCGAGCGGTACGCGGAAGTAGTCGCCCTGGTCGGCGGCCTTCGCGATCTCCTCGCGGGTCAGCAGGGTCTCGTGCAGCTTCTCGCCGTGGCGCGTCCCGATGTGGTGCACCTCCGGCTCGTCCTGGCCGAACAAGCGGCCGACTGCCGTGGCCAGCGTGGCGACGGTCGTGGCGGCCGCCTTGCGCACGAAGAGGTCACCGGGCTGCGCGTGCACGAAGGCGTGCTTGACCAGGTCGACCGAGTCGGCGAGCGACATGAGGAACCGAGTCATCCGCGGATCGGTGATCGTGAGCGGCCTGCCCTCCTTCAGCAGCGAGATGAACGCCGGGATGACGGAGCCACGGGAGTACATGACGTTGCCGTAGCGGGTCACCGACACCGTCATGTCGGAGTCGGGATGGTTGCGAGCGAAGGCCTGGGCGGTCTTCTCCATCAGCGCCTTCGACATGCCCATCGCGTTGACCGGGTAGACCGCCTTGTCGGTGCTCAGGAGCACGACGGAGCGGACGCCGGCGGCGCTGCTCGCCTCGATCACGTTGTGGCTGCCGACGACGTTGGTCTTCACGGCCTGCTGGGGGAAGAACTCGCAGGACGGCACCTGCTTGAGCGCAGCGGCGTGGAACACGAAGTCCGCGTCGAGCACGGCGGTGCGGACGCTGTCGATGTCGCGCACGTCCCCGAGGAAGAAACGCACTCGTTCGTCGTTGAACGCGCGCCGCATGAGGTCCTGCTTGGCCTCGTCGCGGCTGAAGACGTTGATCCTCGCCGCTCCGTCTGCCAGCAGGTGCCGGGCCATGACGGACCCGAATGATCCGGTGCCGCCGGTGATCGTGATGGTCCGTCCGGCGACCGAGGTGTCGGTATCGGGGGACGGGCTCGCGGGGGTGGTCACAGGGACTTCCTTTCGAGGAACGTGCGGACGTGCGCGACGACCCGCTCGAACTGGTCATCGGTGAGGGCCGATCCGCTGGGCAGGGACAGCCCTGTGCGGAACAGCCGCTCGGACGTGCCGTTGGCGTAGGCGGGCCGGTCGGCGAAGACGGGCTGCAGGTGCATCGGCTTCCACAGCGGACGCGCCTCGATGTCGGCCTCGGCGAGGTGGAGCCGGAGCTCGTCAGCGCTCCACCCCGTGACCGCCTCGTCGACGACCACCGAGGTGAGCCAGAAGTTGTCATGGTCCTCGTCGGCTGCGGCGTCGACGCCGTCGGCACCGCCGAAGACGGAGAGACCGTCGACAGGCGCGACGAGCTCGCGGTAGCGACGCCGCCAGCCGCGGCGCCGTTCGAGCATCTCGGGGAGGCGGGAGAGCTGCACCCGGCCCACAGCGGCGAGCAGGTTGGACAGGCGGTAGTTGTAGCCGACGTCGACGTGCTCGTAGTGCACGACGGGCTGGCGCGCCTGCGTGGCGAGGTAGCGGGTGCGCTCGGCCATGTCGGGGTCGTCGCAGAGCAGCGCCCCTCCGCCGGATGTGGTGATGATCTTGTTGCCGTTGAAGGAGACCACAGCGGCGACGCCGGCGGCGCCGGCGGGGCGACCACCCCGACGCGCACCGAGCGACTCGGCTGCGTCGACCAGCACGGGTACGCCGTGGCGCGCGGCCGCGGCCTCGACGCGCTCGTGGTCAGCGACCTTGCCGAGGAGGTCGACCGGAACGACGGCAGCGATGCGGGCGCCCGAGCGGAGCTGGTCCTCGATCGCCTTCTCGACCAGCGCCGGGTCGAGGTTCCCGGTCTCGTCGGAGTCGACGAACACGGGCACCGCGCCGGTGTAGGTGATGGCGTTGGCGGTGGCCGCGAAGGTCATCGACGAGGTGATGACGACGTCACCGGGGCGCGCACCGAGGTGGAGCAGCCCCAGGTGGAGGGCCGCGGTGCCCGAGCTCAGCGCGACCGCCAGCGAACGCCCGGTCGCCTCGGCGAGCTCGGCCTCGAAAGCGTCCACCTCGGGCCCGAGGGGAGCCACCCACCCCGAACGCAGGGCGCGGACCAGGGCGTCCTCCTCTGCCTGCGTCACGTCGGGGGAGGACAGGTAGGTACGTGAGGTCAACGATCCCCCATCGCGTGCGAGAGGTCGCTGAGCTCGGTGGGGTCCACAGGTGGGACGGCCACGCTGCGGATCATCGGGTGCTCGGTCACGGCCGGCTTCTCCTCGTCCGAGAACAGGCGCTCGTGGAGCTTCTCACCAGTGCGCAGTCCGGTGAACACGATCTCGACGTTGGAGGCGTGCGAGAGCTCGATCATGCGATGCGCGACGTCGAGGATCTTCACCGGCGTCCCCATCTCGAGCACCATGACGTCACCGGAGCGGCCCATCGTGCCGGCCTGGACGACGAGCTCGCAGGCCTCGGGGATGGTCATGAAGTAGCGCGTGACGTCGGGGTGGGTCACCGTGATCGGGCCGCCGGCCTCGATCTGCGCGGTGAAGGTGTGCAGCATCGAGCCGCGCGAGCCCAGCACGTTGCCGAACCGGACGCTGATGAAGTGGCCTTCGCCGCGCTCGGCATACCACGCCGTGAGCTGCTCGGCGATGCGCTTGGTGGTGCCGAGCACGCTCGTGGAGTCGGCGGCCTTGTCGGTGGAGATGTTGACGAAGTGGGCCACCTCGTGGCGCTCCGAGACGCGCAGCAGGTTGAGCGTGCCGAGGACGTTGGTCTTCCAGCCCTCGTCGGGGTAGCGCTCCAGCATGGGCAGGTGCTTGAGCGCGGCCGCGTGGAACACGATCTCGGGCCGGTGCGCGTCGAAGACCTTCTCGAGCGCCTGACGATCGCGGATGTCGCAGAGGACCGTGTTGGGCTCGTCGAGCAGGCCATGGCCGAAGATCGACAGCTGGACGGCGTGCAGCGCGGACTCGTCGCGGTCGAGCATCACGAGCGCCGCCGGACCGAACTTGTGGACCTGGCGTGCGAGCTCGGAGCCGATCGAGCCGCCGGCGCCGGTGATCAGCACCCGCTTGCCGGTGAGGTAGCCCGCGATCTCCGTGACGCTCGTCGACACCTGGTGCCGCCCGAGGACGTCGCGGATGTCGACCGGGCGGATGTCGGCGGCGCTGACCTGGCCGCCGATCATCTCCGATACCCGGGGGAGCACGAGGAAGTCGAGCCCCGCCGCCTGCGCCACCTTCTGGGCGCGGTCGACCAGCTGGCCACTGGCCGACGGAACCGCGAGGACGATGACGTCGACCTGACGGTCGGCTGCCACGCTGGCGAGTTGCCTGCCGTCACCCAGGACGGGGACGCCGCTGATGCGCAGGTGCCGCTTGCCCGGGTTGTCGTCGAGGAAGCCGACCACCTCGTCGGCGTCGCCGCGCAGGAGATGGAGGACCTGACGTCCGGCGTCACCCGCACCGTAGATGAGCACCCGACGCCCCTCGGCGGGGCCGTGGTCGACGCGGAGGCGATCGCGCAGGGCTCGGTAGAACAGGCGACCCGCAGCGGAGATCAACAGGGCCATCGGCGGGGTGAGCACCACGACGCTGCGGGGCGCGGGGTTCGTCATCATCGCCGAGATGCCGAGCATGAGGGCACCCACGACGAACAGGTGCAGGGCCAGGCCGAACGCTTCGTCGAACGACCCGACGAGGTATCGCCCGCGGTAGAACTTCGTGGCGTACCCCAGGCCCACGAGCAGTGCTGATGCAAGCAGCCAGTAGGCGATGACGGAGTCCCACTGGACCTCGGTGAGGCGGAAGTCGTGCCGTACGCCGATCACCAGGGCCGCCGCCAGCGCCCAGGACACGACGTCCCAGAGCGCCAGGGCACCCCGGCGCGCGATTGCGTTCTCCATCATCTCCCCGCCCCCGTGCGTGAAGTCGTTTCCTGGCTTGCTCACCCAGCGGGCGGCAAACCATGCTAGACCGGACGAGCGGCGCTCGGCGATTCGCGCGGTCGGGCGTGGCGGGGCGCCGCCGGGTCAGTCGAGCTGCGTGGCGATCCACTTCTGCAGCTCGGCGACCCCGTCGCGGAGGCTCCAGCGGGGCTCCCAGCCGAGGTGCCGGACGGTGTCCTCGACCGTGCAGGAGGCGTGGCGGACGTCGCCGTCGCGGTACTGGCCGGTGACGTGGGGCTCGGGCGCGGAGTGGTAGCGGGCGATCTCGCGGGCGAGATCGCCGATCGTCGTACGCACGCCGCTGCCGATGTCGACGGTGCGCATGTGGTCGGCGGGCTTGTGGGCGATGACCGCGACCAGGGCGCTGACCACGTCGTCGATGTAGACGAAGTCGCGGGTGATGTCGCCGTCCTCGTAGAGCGGGATCGACTCCCCCTCGCGCGCCAGGCGCGAGAAGAGCGACACGATGCCGGTGTACGGGTTGGACAGCGACTGGCGGGGGCCGTAGACGTTCTGCAGCCGCAGCACCGAGAGCCGGGTGTCGTGCGAGCCCGTCCACGCGGCGAGGATCTGCTCCTGGGCGAGCTTGGTTGCGCCGTAGACGTTGATGGGGTTGGGGTGGGTGCCGGCGACGGAGTTGGGCACGTGGGCCGCCCGGTCGCCGTGGTCCCACTGGCCGGCCTCGAGCTGGGCGTGCGTGCGCAGCCCGGGCTGGAAGGTCGTCCCGTCGGGGTTGCGCCACAGCCCCTCGCCGTAGACCGCGCGCGAGCTGGTGAGCACCACGTGCGAGGGCACGTGGCCGGCCCGGGTGCAGGCATCGAGCAGCTGGGTGGTGCCGACGACGTTGACCATCCCGTGTCGGGTGCTCTCCGACAGCGACTGCGCGGTGCCCGTCTCGGCGGCGAGGTGGACGACCGTGTCGGGCCGCAGGTCGGCCACGACGGCGTCGAGGTCCTCGGCGCTGGTGACGTCACCGACGCGCAGGTCGACGGCGTCGGGGAGGTCGGCCGGCGGGGTCGAGCCGGGGTGGACCTGCGGGTGCAGGTTGTCGAGCACGACCCACCGCTCGGCGGATTCCGCGAGCTCGCGCGCCAGCGTCGTACCGATGAAGCCGGCACCACCCGTGACGAGGACCCGGCCACCTGCCTGCTGCTGAGAGGACATGGGTCGACCCTATGAGACTCCGCGGGAAAGGTGGATGTCGCGCCGCCCGGGCACTGGCAGACTGACCTGCATGACGCCGCAGCCCCGCCTGCTCCCGCCTCCGGCCGCCTGAGCCGGAGCGGTCCGCCGCTCCCCACGAGCCCTCTCCCGACTCGCACCGGAGCGTCCCTGTCATGCCCACCTCGTCCCCGTCCCACCTGCGCGGCCTCGCCGAGGTCGCCGCCGCCAGCGTCCTGTGGGGCACCGGCGGCCTCGCGGTCCAGCTGATCCGCGAGCGCGCGGCCCTGTCCCCCGTCACCATCAGCGCCTGGCGGATGGTGATCGCCGCCGCGGTGCTGGTGGTCGCCCTCCTCGTGCTGCGGCGCGCCGGCGAGCTCGTCGACCTCGCCCGCGCCCGCCCACGGCAGCTGCTGGCCGTCGGTGTCGGCACCGCCGCCTACCAGGGCTTCTACTTCGTCTCCGTGACGCAGGTCGGCGTTGCCGTCTCGACCGTGGTGAGCCTCGGCCTGGCCCCCGTGCTGCTGACCGTCGCGGAGTCCGTACGCCACCGACGTACGCCGACCCGCTCGCGGCTGGCGGTCCTCGCCGCGGCACTCACCGGGCTGGTGCTGGTCAGCGTGGCGGGGCACGAGTCCGGCACCGGGCCCGCGCCGGTGGCGGGCGTGTTGCTCGCGCTCGCGTCGGGGACGACGTACGCGCTCACCACCGTTGCCGGCGGCTCCATCAGCCGGCAGGCCTCGCCGCTGGTGCTGACGAGCGGGATGACCCTGGTCGGAGCCGTCACCCTGGGGCCGTGCCTGGCGCTGGTCGACGGGCCGCTCGTCACCGACGACCCCGCCGCGGTTGCCTGGCTGGTCTACCTCGGGGCGCTGACGATGGCTCTGGCCTACGTCCTGCTCTACTCCGGGCTGCGCGTGGTCGCGCCGAGCACCGCCGTCACGGCGAGCCTGGTGGAGCCGGTCACGGCGGCGGTCATCGCGGCGGTCGTACTGTCGGAGGCCCTGGGACCGGCCGCGGTCGTCGGCATCCTGCTCGTGCTCGGCGCGGTGGCCGGGCTCGGCCGGGCGAGCACGGCAGCCGGGCCGGTGCTGCCGGACGCCGGGGCACCGGCGCCCTGACGGCTAGGGGTAGTCGACCTCGACCGTCACCCAGTCGACGAGCATGCTCTGCCGACTGCCGCCGGGGACGGCGTGCTCGGGCTTGACGTCCTTGTTGGACAGCCGGATCTGGATGGGAGCGGCGTTGCCGGGGACTCGGCGGGGGTCGGGCGCGGAGGTGATCTCGTAGGGGCGGTTGCCGGCGGTGTCACTGGCGGAGAACAGGGTCGTGTCACCACCGACGGTGAACTCTGCGGAGTAGCTCCAGAACCTGCTCCACGGCTCGGCCCCGACCGGGAAGTACTGCGTCACCGGGGTCATGATCGGCGCCCGCCCCGTGGCGGCGCAGGCGTTGACGGCCGTCTCCGGGGTGTCGTCGTAGCAGATGTGGGAGGCGAACTGGGCACCCGCGGGCTTGAGCGGGCCGTAGCTCTCGATCACGTCGATCTCGCGCGGGTCGACGCCGTTGGGGTGCTGGACCCACAGGGCGGCGTAGTTGCTGCCGGTGTCAGGCATGAGCAGGCTGGCCGTCACCCGCACCCGGGTGCCGACCGGGAGGGTCCAGCCCTGGTTGGTGCGGATCTGGGACTGGTGGCCGACCTCGAGCTGGCCCAGACCGTTCTGCGCGGCCGCGTTGGTCCACAGCATGTTGTGCCACTGGTCCGACCACACCCCGGCGGGGCCGTCGAACCCGTCGTGGAACACGGTCTCCCAGCCCGAGACCGGCGTGGGCTCGGGGGTCAGTGTCGGCGCCGGAGGCGGCTCCGGCGCCGGCTCAGGGACGGCGGGCGTGGGCTCGGGCGTCGGGTCGACGGACTCGATGACCGCCGCGCCACCGCCGAACCCGGCGGGCGCGTCGGCGACGACGATCAGGAGGAGCGCCGTCACGACCGTGCCGAGGGCGCGCGCGAGCAGGGACATCACCCTCCTGGAGTCAGCTGACGGACCGGGACCAGAGCGCAGAATTCTACGGGGCACCACCGACGACGGGCATGCGCCGGGCTCAGCCGACCGTCGTCAGCAGCTGCGTGGCGCGGGTGAGGACGACGTAGAGCGTCGCCCGACCGGTGGCCGACTCGTCCTCGATCTCCTGCGGCGCGACGACCACGATGCCGTCGAACTCCAGGCCCTTGGTGTCGAGGCCGGTCAGCACCACGACGCGGTCCTCGCCGCTCGGCGTGACGCTGGAGTCCACGGCCGCGCGGGCGTTGGGTGCGGCGTCGGCCAGCTCGGGCCACGACGCCAGCCAGGCGTTGACCTCCGAGCGCCGGGCGACCGGCACGACGATGCCGACGGTGCCCTCGACGCGGTCGGCGGTCGTCGTCACGGCCTGGCGCACGGCGGCCTCGAGCTCGTCGACCGGGCCCACGACCTGCGGCTCCTCGCCGGTGCGGCGTACGGCGTCGGGCAGGTCGGCGTCGAGGCCCACCCGGCGGGCGTAGTCGGCGGCGAAGGCGTAGATCTCGGCCGAGTTGCGGTAGTTGGTGGAGAGGTGGAACTCGTGGAGCTCCTTGCCCTCCAGCGCCTCGGCGCGCGCGGCGGCGGCCTCGGGGGCGTCGGGCCACGACGACTGGGCCGGGTCGCCGACGATCGTCCAGCTCGCGGTGCGGCCGCGACGGCCGACCATCCGCCACTGCATGGGGGTGAGGTCCTGCGCCTCGTCGATGAGGACGTGGGCGTAGCCGTCGTCCTCGATGCGGTGCGTCGGCGGCGCCCACTGCCGGCCGCCGGGGGCGTAGTCCCGCTCGGAGATCGTGGTGAGCTCCTGGAGGTCGACCCCGCCCTCGAGCAGACCGGTCTCGTCGAGGTCGCGCTCGTCGTCGGTGCGCTGCGGGACGTCGCCGAGGGCGTAGCGCAGCTCGTCGATCAACGGCACGTCCTCGATGGACAGGTCATCGGCCACCCACGACTTGGCCAGCAGCACCTGCTCCTCGCGGCTGATCACGCCCTCGCCGACGCGGGCGAGGAAGTCGGGCTCGCGCAGCCACCTGAAGACGGTCTGCGCGTCCAGCGGCGGCCACCAAGCCGAGGCGAACTCCACGAACCCGGCGTGGCCGAGCATGTCGTCGTCAAAGGCCTCGCGCCCGCGCTCGCGGCCCCGCTCACCGGTGACCTGGCGCCACATGGCGTCGAGCAGCGTCTTGGCCACCCGCGGGAGCTGGCGGTTGCGACGCCCCTGCGACATGAGCTGGCGACGCAGCCGGCCGAGCAGGCCGGGGTCGAGCACGATGGTCTCGTCGCGCCAGTAGATGCGGAAGCTGGTCGGGGCGCCGGGCGCGTGCTGGCGCGCGGTGCGGCGCAGCAGCTCGGCCATCCGGGTCGCGCCCTTGACGTCGGCCACCGCGGGCTCGTCGTGGCGGGTGGCGCGGATGCCACCGACGACCTCGCCGAGGGAGCGCAGCGCCACGGCGGTCTCGCCGAGGCTCGGCAGGACCCGCTCGATGTAGCGCATGAACACGCCGCTGGGGCCGACGACGAGCACGCCGCCGCCCTCGTAGCGACGACGGTCGGAGTAGAGCAGGAACGCGGCACGGTGCAGGGCGACGACCGTCTTGCCGGTGCCGGGGCCGCCGGAGATCGACACCACGCCCTTGCCGGGCGCGCGGATCGCCTGGTCCTGCTCGGCCTGGATGGTGGCCACGATCGAGTGCATCGAGCGGTCGCGGGCGCGTGAGAGCTGCGCCATCAGGGCGCCCTCGCCGACGATCGGCAGGTCGGTCTCGACCTGGTCGTCGAGCAGCTCGTCCTCGACGCCGATGACCGTGCGGTGCAGCGAGCGCAGCACGCGACGGCGTACGACGCCGGACGGGGTCGCGGCCGTGGCCTGGTAGAACACCCCGGCCGCCGGGGCGCGCCAGTCGATGAGCAGCACGTCACGGTCGGCGTTGCGCACGCCGATGCGGCCGATGTAGCGCGGCTGGGGGTCGATCGCCGGGTCGAGGTCGAGCCGGCCGAAGACCAGCCCCTCGTGGGCGGCATCGAGCTGGGCGATGCGCTTGGCGGCCTGGAAGACCATCGCGTCGCGCTCGACGAGGCCGCCCTCGTGCTCCAGCCGGCCGCGGTTGCGCCCCTCGGTCGCCAGCGCCCGGGCGTTCACCATGGACGCCTCGAGCTGCACGTAGACCTCGTCGACGTACGCCTGCTCCGCCGCGATCTCCCTGCCCTCGATCGACTCTGCGAGCTCCTCGCTCAACTCCCGCTCCTCATCCCCCGATGAACCACTGCCCAACGGTCCCGGACAGACCGACAAGCGTACCGGCGAGCACCGACGACCACCGACTTCTCGCGCATCGTGGACCGGACGACCATCACGCCAGGAGCAGCACGGCGCCCACGAGGCACACCACGGCGCCGACCGTGCGGATCAGGTCGGCACGCCCCAGCGCGCCGAGCAGCTCCGGGCGCTCCGCCGCCGGGACGGTCGCGAGCCGGCCGTGCACGGGAGCGGCGAGCACGGCGGTGGTGACCACCGACAGCGCCCCACCGGCCAGTGCGAGCCACGTGCCTCCGGCGTCCGGCTCCGCCATCGCCGTCCAGGCGAGGGCGAGGACCAGCGGCACGTAGAGCACCCCCACCAGCGGTGCGATCCGTCGCGAGTGCCGCTCGTGCGCCCCGGGCCATGCATCGTCCGCTACCTCCCGGAGGGCCGGGTAGACCACCGCGGCGACCGTCAGCTGGAAGCCGAGGTGGGCGGCCGCGACGAGCAGCAGCCAGGTGGCCGGAGCGGCGGGGCTCACGCGAACGCCTCCGGGCCGAGGTCGTGCTCACCCGCAACGATCGCCTCCACGACCCGTCGTGCGATCGCGGTGGGGTCCTTGCCGGCCGGCAGCCGCGGCGCCTCGCCGGCCAGCGGGCGCGAGGCCAGGCCGGTCTCGGTGTGCGGGGGACGGACGTCGTACACCTCGACGCGGCTGCGCCGCAGCTCGGTGCGCAGGGCGGTCGCGGCGGCGCTGAGGGCGGCCTTGCTGGCGGAGTACGCCGCCATCCGCGGCAGCGGCTGCTCGGCGACGACGGCGCTGAGCTGGACCACGAAGCCCTGCGACTCCGCGAGCAGCGGCATCACCCGGCGGAGCAGGAAGAGCGGCCCCACGACGTTGGTGAGGAACAGCTCCTCGACCACCTCGTCCGGGGTGTCGACGAGGGAGCCGAACGCCACGACGCCGGCGGCGTTGACCAGCCCGTCGAGGCCGCCGAGGTGCTCCCGCGCGGCGGCCGCGACGGCGTCACCGGCCGTCGCGTCGCCCAGGTCGGCCACGACCCGGACCTCGGTCTCCAGCGCGTCGACCCGGTCGGGGTCCCGCCCGGTCACCAGAAGCCGGGCGCCGCGCACGGCGAGCTCGGCCGCCAGCAGGGTGCCGAGCGCGCCGGTGGCTCCGACCACGGCGATGCGAGCGCCTGCGAGCTCGCGGGGGTCGCGCTGTGTCACGGCTGCCTCCATCGAAGTGGGTCCTTCCCACTTCTCCGTCCCTGCGCCGCGGACGGATGCAGTCGCGCGCTACTTCTTGCGGGAGAGGAAGGCGGTCATCGCCTCCCGCGCCTCGTCGGAGGCGAAGAGCCGGGTGCTGGTCGCGGCCATCTCCTCGCCCAGCGCGTCGATGCGCGCCACCAGGTCGCGGTTGAGGATGCGCTTGGACTCGCGGAGGCCCTGGGGGGCGCCCGTCGCCAGGCTGGCGCAGACCGCCGCCACCTCGGCGTCGAGGTCGTCGGCGGGGACCGCCTTCGTCACCAGGCCGTACGCCGCTGCCTCGGCGCCGGTGAAGACCTCCCCGCCGAGCGTGGTGAGCGCCGCGGCCCGCGGGTTCATCCGGTGGTGGACCGTCAGGCTGATGATCGCGGCGGCCAACCCGAGCTTGACCTCGGTGAGCGCGAAGGTGGCGTCGTCCGCGCTGATGGCGATGTCGGCCGCCGCGACGATCCCGATGCCGCCGGCGCGGACCGCGCCGAGGTTCTTGGTGACCACCGGCTTGTCGAGGGTGGCGACGAGCCGCTGCAGCTCGACGATGCGGCGGGTGCCGGCCTCCATGCCCTCGGTCGACGCCTCGGTGAGGTCGGCGCCGGAGCAGAAGACCTTGCCGGAGCTCTCGACCAGCACCGCCCGCACGGCGGGGTCGGCGCCCGCCCGCTCGAGGTGGGCGTAGAGCTCGGTCACCAGCTGCCGGCTCAGGGCGTTGCGGTTGGCCGGGCTGTCGAGCGTGATGGTGGCGACGGCGTCGACCACGGCGTAGTGCACCAGCTCTGCGGGGGCGTCGGTCATGGCGGTCATCCTGCCGCACGGGGCGCGCGCCCCCGGGCGGGGTAGTCCAGTGGGATCTGGTCGCCTCGCCGGGGTAGTCCAGTGAGTTCTGGTCGTCCGGCGGCCCGATTGACGACCATCCGTCACTGGACTACCCCGGCGGGCCATCCGTCCCCACCCCCGGCTCCGAACACCGCCCATGCACTCCCTCGACCAGCGGTCCCGGCCGCGCGCCCTGCGCCACGCGGCGTACGGCGTGCTCGCCACCGTCGTCGGCCTGGCGGCGGCCCACCTGGTCGCAGCGCTGACCGTGCCGGCGGCCTCCCCCGTGCTAGCGGTCGGCTCGACCGTCATCGACCTCACGCCCACGCCGCTCAAGGAGTGGGCGATCCGGCAGTTCGGCAGTGCGGACAAGCTGGTCCTGGTCGGCTCGGTGACCGTGGTCGTGCTGCTGCTGGCGGCCGTCGCCGGCGTGGTCACGGCGCGTCGCGAGACGCCCGGGCTGCTGATCCTCGTGGGCCTCGCCGGCCTCGCCGGCGTGCTCGCCGTCCTGCGCCCGGGCTCCGGGCCGCTGGACCTCCTTCCTGCCCTGGTCGCCGCCGCTGTCGGTGCCACCGCGCTGTGGTGGCTGCACCGCATCGACGGCCAGGGCACTGCGGACCCGTCGCCGGGGGTCGACGGTCCGTCACGACGCGGGGTCGTGCTGGCCACCGGCGGCCTCGCCGTGGCCGCGGCAGCCATGGGGGCCGCCGGGCGCTGGGTGACGTCGTACCGCCTCGGCGGGACCGACGTGGCCCTGCCGGTCGCCACCGACCCCGCGTCGTCCTTCCCCGCCGGCCTGGAGGAGCGGTACGACGGCATCACGCCGCTGCGGACCCCGACCGCTGACTTCTACCGCGTCGACACCCGCCTGACCCTCCCCACGGTCGACGTGGAGTCGTGGACGCTGACCATCGACGGCGACGTCGACCGGGAGGTCACGCTGACCTTCGACGACCTCGCCGCGATGGACACCGTCGAGCGTGACATCACGCTCACGTGCGTCTCCAACGAGGTCGGCGGACCCTACGTCGGCGGCGCCCGCTGGCTCGGCGTACCCCTCGCCGCCGTGCTCGACCTCGCCGGGATCGACGCGACGAAGGCCGACCAGATCCTGTCGACGGACGTGGACGGGATGACCATCTCGACGCCGCTGGACGTGGCCCTGGACGGGCGCGACGCGATGATCGCGATCGGGATGAACGGCGGCCCCCTGCCGCGTGCCAACGGCTTCCCGGCCCGGATGGTCGTCCCGGGGCTCTACGGCTTCGTCAGCGCGTGCAAGTGGATCACCCGCATGACGCTGACGACGTACGACGCCGAGCAGGCCTACTGGACCGAGCGCGACTGGGCCATCGACGCCCCCATCAAGATCTCCAGCCGCATCGACACCCCCAAGCCGCTGTCGGAGACCGACGCCGGCACCGTCGTGATCGGCGGCATCGCCTGGGCCCAGGGCGTCGGCATCGACAAGGTCGACGTACGCGTCGACGGCGGCGCCTGGCAGCCCGCCGAGCTCGGCCCGCAGGTCACCGACGACTACTGGCGCCAGTGGTTCATCGAGTGGGACGCCGAGCCCGGCCGGCACCTCATCGCCTGTCGCGCCACCAACAAGGCCGGCGACGTGCAGACCGACGTCCGGATGCGGCCGTTCCCCGAGGGTTCCAGCGGGCTGCAGGAGATCTCGGTCCTCATCTCCTGACGGCGCCGCGCTCGCCCACCCCTCCACCGCCCGGCGGCCCCGTTCCCGACCTTGTCCAAGGATTGTCCAAAGTTTTTCCCCGAATCACCCATCCGCCCCGGGAGCGGCCCCGAACACCTCCCGACAGCGGGCCCACGGGCCCACCGACTGGCTCCAACCGAAAGGCAGTGCCATGAACACCAAGCTCCGCACCCGCTCGATGGGCCTCGCCGCCCTCGCCCTGACCGCGTCGATGGGCCTGGCTGCCTGTGGCAACGAGGCCGACACCGAGAACGCCTCCGAGTCCACCACGTCCGAGGCCCCCATGGAGGAGGAGACCATGGAGTCCGAGGAGCCGATGGAGTCCGAGGAGCCGATGGCTGCCGACGCTCCCTTCGGTCCCGGCTGTGCCGGCGTCCCCACCTCCGGTGAGGGCTCCGTCGAGGGCATGGCCGACGACCCGGTCGCCACCGCCGCCTCCAACAACCCGCTTCTCGAGACCCTGGTCACCGCCGTCGGCGAGGCCGAGCTGGTCGACACGCTGAACTCCGCCGAGGCGCTGACCGTGTTCGCCCCGACCAACGACGCGTTCGCGGCGATCCCGAAGAAGGACCTCAACGCGCTGCTCGCCGACAAGGAGGCGCTGACCACCGTCCTGACGCACCACGTCGTGGGCGAGCAGATCGCCCCCGAGGACCTCGCCGGTGAGCACGAGACCCTGGCTGGCGACATGATCACCGTCGAGGGCGAGGGCGAGGAGTTCACCATCGGTGAGGCCAGCGTCGTCTGCGGCAACGTGCAGACCGCCAACGCCACCGTGTACGTCGTCGACCAGGTCCTGATGCCGCAGATGTGACGTCCCCCGACGATCACTAGGCAAGGATGACGACGTGGACCACGTGAGGCCCGTACCGGACGGGGCGCCCCAGGGCGCCCCGTCCGGGGGCGACGCAGCCAAGGGCGACGCTGCCCGACTCGCCGACCTGCTCCGGCAGGCGGCCCTGGGCGACGAGGGCGCCTTCGCTGATTTCTACGACGCGACGTCGGCCCGGGCCTACGGCCTGGCGCTGCGGGTGGTCCGCAACCCGGCACACGCCGAAGAGGTCACCCAGGAGGCCTACCTCGACGCGTGGCGGTCCAGCACGAGGTACGACGCCGAGCGCGGCAGCGCGGTCGGCTGGCTGATGACGATCGTGCACCGCAAGGCCGTGGACCGGGTCCGCTCGGTCGAGGCCGCCACGTCTCGTGACGAGACCTGGAACCGGGAGGCGGCCCCGACCGATCACGACCAGACCGCGGAGGCCGCGCACGCCTCGCTCGACGCCGCTCGGGTGCGCGGCGCGGTCGCCACGCTGACCGACGTGCAGCGCCAGGCCGTCGAGCTCACCTACTTCGGCGGCTACACGCACACCGAGGTCGCCACCTTGCTGGACGTCCCACTGGGGACGGCCAAGACCCGAATACGCGACGGACTGATCCGCCTGCGAGACCTGATGGGAGTTGCCTCATGAGCGAGCTCGACGTTCACAAGCTCACGGGCGCCTATGCGATGGACGCGCTCGACGAGCTCGAGCGCGCGCGGTTCGAGCAGCACCTCGCCCAGTGCGAGGACTGCCGCGCCGAGGTGGCGGAGCTGCGCGAGACCGCGGCCCTTCTCGCCGAGACCACCGCCGTCGCCCCTCCCGCGTCGCTGCGCGACTCGGTCCTCTCCGGCATCTCGCAGGTCCGTCCGCTCGCTCCGGAGGTGCCCACCTCCCCGACGCGCCACGCCGCACGCCCGGCCGCCCGGGGGCGGGCCTGGATGCCCTTTCTGGTCGCGGCGGCACTCGCGCTCGTCGTCGGTGTCGGCGCCCTGGTGATGCAGCCGTGGGCTCCGTCAGACGACGTCAAGCGCCTGACCGCGGCCGAGCAGGTCCTGCAGGCACCGGACGCCGAGGAGGTGTTCGTCGACCTCGGTGAGGCCGGACGCGCGACCGTCGTCCGCTCGAAGTCGCAGGACCGCGCGGTGATCTCCACCGAGGACATGGTCTCGGCACCCTCGGGCAAGGACTACGAGCTGTGGTTCATCGAGGGGGACGAGTTCGTCTCCGCCGGACTGATGCCCGACGAGCCCGACCAGACGGTCGTCCTCGACGGGTCCGCCGGAAAGGCCGCGGCCGTCGGCATCACCGTCGAGCCCGACGGCGGCTCCGCGCAGCCCACGAGCGACCCGATCGCCGTCTTCGACCTCACCGAGGCGACATGAGCACCCCACGACGTTCTTCTCCTCCGCTCCGCTCCCCCGAACAACGCCGCGGGGACCCCGCGTGACCTCTGAAGAGCCACGCCGGATCGCCGTCGTCGGCTCCGGCGTGGCGGGGCTCACTGCTGCCTGGATCGCCTCGCGCACCGCGCACGTGACCCTCTACGAGGCCGACGACCGGCTCGGCGGCCACGCCGACACCCACCGGGTCGCCACCCCCGACGGCGAGCTCGCCATCGACACCGGCTTCATCGTCCACAACCGCCGCACGTACCCCACGCTCCTGCGCCTGTTCGCCGAGCTCGGCGTGCAGACCCAGCCCTCGGAGATGTCGCTCTCGGTGAGCGACGCCGCCACCGGCCTGGAGTACGCCGGCGCGCTAGGGCCGCGCGGCCTCTTCGCCCAGCGGTCGTCGCTCCGCTCCCTCGAGCACTGGCGGATGCTGCTGGAGATCCCGCGCTTCCACCGTCGCGCGAAGGCGCTGCTCGCCGATGGCGCTGCGTCATCCGGATCGGCACCCATGGGTGCGGACTCGCATGACGCAGGCGCCGACCGGACGCTGCGCGACTTCCTCGACGACGGCGGCTTCTCCCCCGGCTTCGTCCGGCACTTCATGGAGCCGCTGGTGGCCGCGGTGTGGTCGTGCGACCCGGCGACCTCGCTCGACTACCCCGCCCGCTACCTCTTCACCTTCCTCGAGCACCACGGCATGCTCGGGGTCTTCGGCTCGCCCGAGTGGCGCACGGTCACGGGTGGCTCCGCGACGTACGTCGCCGCGGTGGCCGCCGGCCTGCAGGAGGTCCGCCTCGAGACCAAGGTGACGTCGGTGCGCGAGCTCGCGGACGGCGTCGAGGTCACCCACGGGAGCGGCGCCACCACCCGCTTCGACGCGGTCGTGGTCGCCACCCACCCGTCCCACGCCCTCGGGATGCTCGAGTCGCCGACCGACCTCCAGCGCGAGGTCCTGTCCGCCCTGCCCTACAGCAGCAACCCCGCGCTCCTGCACACCGACACCTCGCTGCTGCCCGACGCTCCCGGTGCCCGCGCGAGCTGGAACTTCCGCCGCCCTGCGACTGAGCCCGGCGCGTCGGAGGCAGGCGGCGTGACCGTCACCTACGACCTCACCCGTCTCCAGCGGCTGCCCACCGACACGCACTACCTCGTCACCCTGGGCGGCGAGGACCTGGTCGACCCGGCGAGCGTGATCGACCGGATGGAGTACGAGCACCCGCTCTACACGCCGGCGTCGGTCGCCGCCTCGCGTCGGCTGCCCGAGATCAACACCGCGCGGATCGCCTTCGCCGGGGCCTACCACGGCTGGGGGTTCCACGAGGACGGCTCACGCTCCGGCGTCGCCGCGGCGACCCACCTCGACCTCCCGTGGGTACGCCCCGCCCGCACGCTGCCCCGGCCCGGCCGCTTCGAGACCACCATCCGCCACACCCGGCGCAGCCCGTTCCGGCGCAGCTTCGAGCACCGCTCGACCTTCTGGCTGGTCGACCTCGACGACCTGCCGGACCACGGCGTGCTGGCGCGGTTCGAGGCGCGGGATCACCTCGGCTCGCCCGAGCGCAGCCTGCGAGACAACGTCGAGTCGTTCCTCGCCGACAACGGTGTCTCGCTCGGCGACGGCGAGCGCCCCGGCACGATCCTGATGGCCGCGCACCCGCGCTCGCTCGGGCACTGCTTCAACCCGATCAGCGTCTTCTGGTGCTTCGACGACCAGGGGCGCCAGGCGGGCGTCGTCGTCGAGGTGCACAACACCTACGGCGACCGCCACGCCTACCTCGTCCACCCCGACGAGCAGGGCCGCGCCCGCACCGACAAGGCGATGTACGTCTCGCCCTTCCACGGCGTCGACGGCTGGTACGACGTCGCCGTACCGGTCCCGACCGACCGCCTCGACATCGCGGTGACCCTCCGCGACCACGACAGCGACCACGACGGCGGCCACGACGGCGGCCACGACGACGGCCACGACAGCAGCACCGACGGCGGATCGCCGCCGTTCAGCGCCAGCCTGACCGGCACCCGCAGCGACGTACCTGTGCGCCGGACCCTCGGCGCCACGCTGCGCGGCAGCGCACTGATCCGTGCGCACGGCATCTGGCTGTGGACCCGCCGGCTGCCGGTCCGTCCCCGTCCGACACACCGACAGGAGGGCGTCCAGTGACCCTCGAGAAGAACCACCCCGACACCCGCACCCAGGGCATGCCCGCCCTCGAGCAGCTCCCGACCGGACCCCGCACCGCCGTCTCGGCCGCGGTGGCGCGTCGCCTGTTCCGCGCCGCGGTCGCCCGCCTCGACGTCACGGTGGTGGAGGAGCCGACCGGGCGCAGCTTCGGGCAGGGCGGACCCGTCATGCGCCTGCACCGGCCCGAGGAGTTCTACGCCCGCGTCGGCCGCGACGGGCTGATCGGCTTCGGCGAGGCCTACCTGACCGGCGCGTGGGACGCCGACGACCTGGCCGGCTTCCTCACCGTGCCGGCAGCCCGCATGGGCACACTGGTCCCGGAGCCGCTGCAGCGACTCCGTGCCTTCGTCACGCCCCGGCTGCCCAGCCACCAGCGCAGCACCGAGGCCAACAGCCAGGCCAACATCTCGCACCACTACGACCTGTCCAACGAGCTCTTCGCGCTCTTCCTCGACGAGACGCTGAGCTATTCGTCCGCGCTCTTCGACACCTCCTTCGTCCCCACCGGGAAGGGCCCCGGCTCCGTGGGTGACCACCTGGTCGCCACTCCACCAGAGCCCACCGACACCGCCGACCCCACGCAGCACCACCCCGACCTCGCCGACGCCCAGGGCCGCAAGATCGAACGCCTCCTCGACGAGGCCGGGGTCACCGAGGGCTCCCGGGTCCTCGAGATCGGCACCGGGTGGGGCGAGCTCGCCATCCGCGCCGCTCGCCGCGGCGCGACCGTCCACTCGATCACGCTCTCGGTGGAGCAGCTCGAGCTCGCCGAGAAGCGCATCGCCGCAGCCGGCTTCGCCGACCGGGTCCACGTCGAGCTGATGGACTACCGCGCGCTCGCCGCCACCGGAGCGACGTACGACGCCGTGCTGTCGGTGGAGATGATCGAGGCCGTCGGGCACGAGTTCTGGGGCACCTACTTCGGCACCATCGACCGCGTGCTCGCGCCGGGCGGCCGGGTCGCCATCCAGGCGATCACGATGCCGCACGACCGGATGCTCGCGACCCGCGACGGCCACACCTGGATCAACAAGTACATCTTCCCCGGCGGCTTCCTGCCCAGCGTGGAGGTCATCGACCAGGTCACCCGGGCGGAGACCTCGCTCCGGCTGACCGGGCAGCTCGCGATGGGCAGCCACTACGCCGAGACCCTGCGCCGCTGGGACCGCCGGTTCCTCGCCCAGCGCGACGCCGTGCTCGCCCTGGGCTTCGACGACCTCTTCACCCGGGTCTGGCACTTCTACCTCGCCTACTCGCAGGCGGGGTTCGCCAGCGGCTACATCGACGTCTCGCAGCTCACCTTCACCCGAGAGGACCGGTGACGACTCCGTGACCCAGACCGCCCCTCCTGCCGGCGTCACGCACACCTCCGCCGGGGTCGCCGACCGCCTCGCCGCCGCCGTGCGGCCCTTCATCGGCGGCGACGTGCCGGTGCGCCTGCAGGCGTGGGACGGCTCCGTCGCCGGCCCCGCAGGTGCCCCGCTGGTGGTGCTCCGCTCCCCCGACGCGTTGCGCAGGCTGCTGTGGCACCCGGGCGAGCTCGGCGCCGCCCAGGCCTACGTCACCGGTGAGCTGGACGTGCCCGAGCAGGACGGCTGGGACCTCGGGTCCGCCCTCACCCACGCCTTCGCTGTGGGGGCCGAGCGCGGGCTGTCGGGCGTACGCCTCTCCCCGCGCGCCATGGTCGACGCGGTCCGCACCGCCGCCGGCCTCGGCGCGCTCGGTCGGCCGCCCGCGCCCCCGGCCTCGCAGGCGCGGATCAGGGGCCGGCTGCACAGCCTGGCCCGCGACCGGTCGTCCATCAGCCACCACTACGACCTCTCCAACGAGTTCTACTCACTCATCCTCGAGCCGCAGATGGCCTACAGCTGCGGCTACCACGCGACCCCGGAGACGCCGCTCGAGGAGGCGCAGCGCGCCAAGCTCGACCTGGTCTGCACCAAGCTCGGCCTCGAACCCGGGATGCGCATGCTCGACGTCGGCTGCGGCTGGGGCTCGCTGTCCCTGCACGCCGCCGAGCAGTTCGGTGCCCAGATCACCGGCGTCACGATCTCGGCGGAGCAGAAGAGGTTCATCGACGCCCGCATCGCCGAGCGCGGCCTGCAGGACCGGGTCGAGATCCGGCTCCAGGACTACCGCGAGGTGCCCGAGCGCGATCACTTCGACGCCGTCGGCTCGCTCGAGATGGGCGAGCACGTCGGTGCCCGCAACTACGCGACGTACGTCGAGGTGCTGCGTCGCGCGGTGAAGCCGGGCGGGCGGGTGCTCGTGCAGCAGATGTCACGTCAGGGCGCCGGCGGCGGCCGGCACCCGGGCGGCGGGCCCTTCATCGAGTCGTTCATCGCCCCCGACATGACGATGCGGCCGGTCGGCGAGACCGTCGACCTCATCGAGGCCGGCGGGCTGGAGGTGCGCGACCTGCACGCGATGCGTGAGCACTACGTCCACACCGTCAACGGCTGGATCGACAACTTCGAGGCCAACCTGCCGCGACTGACCGAGCTGGTGGGCGAGGAGGTCGTCCGCGTCTGGCGGCTCTACCTCGTCGGCGGCGCGCTCGCCTTCCGCGACGGCCGGATGGGGGTCGACCAGATCCTGTCCGTCCGTCCCGGTGCGGCCCACACCCTGCCGGCGGTGCGTACGTGGTGAGTGCCGCGCTGGTCGCGCTCCTCGCCGCCGTCGTCGTGATGGGGTCGACGGCGGTGGTGAGCCGTCGCCTCGACCGGGTGGCGGTGGTCGACGTGGCCTGGGGGCTGGCCTTCGTGGCGATCGCGCTGGCCCTCGCCGTGCTCTGGCCCGACGCGCACTCCTGGCTCCTCGCCGCACTCGTCGTCGTGTGGGGAGGACGGCTCGCGTGGCACATCGGCCGCCGTTCGCGCGGCCACGGCGAGGACCCCCGCTACGAGAAGATGCTCGGCGGTCCCGGCTGGTCCGCCGGAGCGGGCCGCATCGTCACGAAGGTGTTCGCGACGCAGGCCGTGGTCGCGTTCCTCATCTCCGCACCGTTCCAGGTCGCGGCGGCGTACGACGTCCGCTGGTGGCCGGTGGTGTGGGTCGGCGTCGCGGTCTGGGCGGTGGGCGTGTTCTTCGAGGTGGTGGGCGACGCCCAGCTCGAGGCGTACAAGGCCAAGCCGCGGGAGTCGCGACCGGGGATCCTCGACACCGGTCTGTGGGGCTGGAGCCGGCACCCGAACTACTTCGGCGACGCGTGCGTGTGGTGGGGCCTGTGGATCGCCGGCGCGCTGGCCCTCGGCTGGCTTCCGGGCCTGCTCACCGTGTGGGCGCCCGCCGCGATGACGTACTTCGTGCGCAACGTGACCGGGGCCAAGCTCCTCGAGCGGACGATGTCGCAGCGCGAGGGGTGGGACGAGTACGCCGCCCGCGTACCGCTGTTCGTCCCCCGACCGCCCCACGGCTGAGCGACGTCGTCGGCGATCCCGGAGCCCGGCCGGGGGGTTCTGCACGTGCGGCGCCCGCCGTCGGGTGACAATGCGCCATGTGGGTGAGCACGAGGGGCTCGACTGCGCCGTCGAGGCGATGCAGGCGGGGGACGAGGCGGCGTTCCGCGTCGTCTACCGCCATGTCCAGCCACCCCTCCTGCGCTACCTGAGCGTCCTCGTCGGTCCTGCCGAGGCCGAGGACGTCGCCAGCGAGGCCTGGGCGCAGGCGTTCCGCGACCTCGATCGGTTCAGCGGCGACGCCGACGGCTTCCGCGGGTGGATCACCACCATCGGCCGCAACCGGGCCCTCGACCACATCCGCCACGCCCGGCGCCGTCCGGTCGCCGACGAGTCGATCGACGACCTCATCGACCTGCCCGACGACGTCGACCTCGAGGCCGACACCATCGGCCGGATCAACTCCGAGGCCGTCATCCGGCTGATCGGCACCCTGCCGCGCGACCAGGCCGAGGCCATCATGCTGCGCACGGTGCTCGGCTTCGACGCCCCGACCGCCGCCCGCATCCTCGGCAAGCGTCCCGGTGCGGTGCGCGCCGCGGCCCACCGCGGGCTCAAGCAGCTGGCGAAGCGAATTTCCGAGGAGCCGTAACACCTGTGGACGCCGTGACGCTGAAGGCAGTGAGATGAGCACCCCTGACCCCCGCCTGTCCCGCCGTGACGCCGAGCGCCTGCTCGACGCCCCCGCGGAGCACGACAGCGTCCTGGGCTGGGCCCTCACCGCCGCCAGCGCGCCGGCACACGCGGAGGAGCTGCGCCGCGAGGACGCGGCTGCCGCCGCCTTCCACGCCGCCCGCGTCTCACCGGCCCCCGCCGCCCGGACCGGCTACGTCTCGCCGTCGCATCTCGGCGGCCGCGCCGCCACCCGGGCCGTCGTCGCGACCGGCGCCGTGGTCGCGCTGATGTCGGGCGGCTTCGCCCTCGCCAGCTCCGCCGACCTACCGGGAGTTCCCGGACTGCCCGACCTGCCCGCCCTCCCCGGCCAGGCCTCCGACCGCGCGACGGAGTCCGTCGCCGAGGCGCCTCGAGGTGCTGCCGGGTCAAGCTCAGGCACCTCAGCCACCTCGGGCACCTCGGGCACCTCGGGCAGTGACGAGAGCTCCGGCGCGAGCCCGTCGGGCTCCGCCACGAGCCCGAGCCCGCCCGGAGCGACCGACCCCTCCGGCGCGAAGACCCCGTCGGAGTCTCCCGACGACACCTCCGCGCCGAGCCCCAACCTCGAGGGCCTGTGCCGCGCCTTCCAGGCCACCGACCGGGCCGACGGCGGCGGCTCCCTCGACAGCGCGGCCTTCCAGGCGCTCGCGGCCGAGGCCGGCGGCGCCGACCGGATCTCTACCTACTGCGTCGACCTCATCGGCCCGCCGAAGCCGACCGGCAAGCCCACCGACACTGCTACGCCGACCACCCGGCCGAGCCCGACGAAGCCGACGCCCACCAAGCCGACCCCGTCCCCGGGCAAGCCGAGCGACACGCCGACCCCGGCGCCCGGCAAGCCCACCGACCAACCGACCCCGTCCCCGGGCAAGCCGACCGACAGGCCGTCCCCGTCGCCCGGCAAGCCCACCGACAAGCCGTCCCCTTCCCCGGGCAAGCCGTCCGACCTCCCGACGCCGGACGGCTCGGGTGGACCGGACAAGCCCGACAACCCCGGCAAGGGGGGCGCACACCAATCGTCCGGGTGAAACCGGCGGCGGCCGCGTTCCGCAGGACCGGCTCTCGCACCCCGCACGTCGACCTCCCGCCGACGTAAGGGATCCCCCCAGAACCGCGAGATCCACGTCCTACCAACGCACAGACAACGGCATGGCCCTCCCCCGGGGCCATGCCGTTGTCGCGTTCCTGCGGTGTCCCCTGCAATGTCGCCACCAGGGGCTAGGTTCGTCAGCATGGGCCGGCCGCTCTCCCCGCAGGAGGACACCAACCGTCGGATGCTGCGTGCCCGCGACGAGATGGACCGCCGCTACGCCGAGCCCCTCGACGTACCCACCCTCGCCGCCGTCGCGCACCTGTCGGTGTCGCAGTTCGGCCGCGTCTTCAAGGACGTCTACGGGGAGACCCCGCACCGCTACCTCCAGCGGCGGCGGGTCGAGCGCGCGATGACGCTGCTGCGCCAGACCGACCGGTCGGTGACCGACGTCGCCTGGGACGTCGGCTTCGCCAGCCTCGGCACGTTCAGCCGCACCTTCAGCAACGTCGTGGGGTGCTCGCCGTCGGAGTTCCGCGCCCGGCACACGCCGGTCGCGGTGCCGTCGTGCTTCATCGCCGCGTGGACGCGCCCCCGTGAGCGCGAGACAGCCCCTCCCGAGACAGTCCATCCCGAGACAGCGCAAACGGAGAAGCGGGAGGGGGTCGGCGCTGGCTAGCGTCCTTGCCATGAACACCAACCACATCACCAGCCTCCACATCCGCAGCGTGCCCGTCCTCGACCAGGACGAGGCGCTCGACTTCTACACCACCCACCTCGGCTTCGAGGTGCGCGACGACATCGACCTCGGCTTCATGCGCTGGCTGACCGTCGGCGTCCCCGGCCAGGACACCTCCATCCTGCTCGAGCTCGTCGGGGCGCCGATGCACGACGAGGCGACCGCGGCCCAGGTGCGCGAGCTCGTGGCCAAGGGCGCTCTCGGCGGGGTCTTCCTCCTCAGCGACGACGTCCACGCCACCTTCGCCGCGCTCCGCGACGCGGGCGTCGAGATCACCCAGGAGCCGGTCGAGCAGCCCTACGGCACCGACTTCGGCATCCGCGACCCGTTCGGCAACCACGTCCGCATCAACCAGCCGGCGACGGCCTGAGAGGACCTCGATGAGCTATCCGCCGCCGATGTACCACGGCGAGTCCGGCGAGGTGTCGGCCCACGTCGTGCCGGCCGACCTCGAGCCCGCCGTCGTCTACCCCAACGGCAACAAGGTCTTCTACCTCGCGCAGGGCGCTGCCACCCAGGGCACCTTCGGCCTCTACCGGTGGGAGTTCGCGGGCCCCGAGAGCGGTCCGGGCGCCCACTTCCACCGCACGATCACCGAGTCGTTCTACGTCCTCGAGGGCACCGTCACGATCTACGACGGCACCGACTGGGTGAGGTGCCGCGCCGGCGACTTCGCCCACGTCCCGGCGGGCGGCATCCACGGCTTCCGCAACTCCGACGGGCCGGCCAAGATGCTGCTCCACTTCGCGCCGGGTGCGCCGCGCGAGGCCTACTTCGAGGGGCTTGCCGAGGGCATGGGAAACCTCGACGGCGACGCCTATGACCGCTTCATGCGCGAGCACGACAACACCTGGGTCTGACCTCATGGACCGGGTCGCCGCAGCGTTCGACGCCACCCCGCGCCGGGACTTCCTCCCGCGCGCGGTCCGGCGTCGCGCGTCGTACGACGGCCCGCTGGGGATCGCGGCGGGCCAGACCAACTCCCAGCCGCGCACCGTCGACGACATGCTGCGGCTGCTCGACGTCCACCCCGGGCACCGGGTGCTCGACGTCGGGTCGGGGTCGGGGTGGACGACCGCCCTGCTGGCGCACCTGGTCGGTCCCGCGGGGTCGGTCCTCGGTGTCGAGCTCGAGCCCGAGCTGGTGTCGTTCGGCTCCGCCAACCTGGGCCGCACCGACCGCACGTGGGCGACGATCCGGCAGGCCTCCCCGGGCGTGCTCGGTGACCCCGAGGGGGCGCCGTACGACCGGATCCTGGTCTCCGCGATGGCCGACACGATGCCGCAGCCGCTGGTCGACCAGCTGGCCGACGACGGCGTCCTGGTGGTGCCGGTCGACGGGACCATGCAGCGGGTGACCAACCCCGGCGCGGTCGTCACCGCGCACGGGCGCTACCGGTTCGTGCCGCTGCGCTGAGGCTCCTCGGCAGAGGTCGCGGACCGACGGGCGAGCCGGACCGGCAGGCTCGCCATCGCCTCGAGCGGTCCGCGGAGCCGCAGCAGCTGGAGCGCCGCTCCGATGGCCAGGAGCACGACGACGTGGAGGACGTACGTCGACGGCTCCTCGGGCGGCCAGACCGCCTCGGTGCGCATCACGACGTGGAGGGAGTAGAGCGTGAGTGTCGCGGTGCCGGCTCCGAACAGGACGGCGAGCGCGGCGTTCGCCGGACGCGGCAGCAGCCGCTCGACGAGCAGGCACAGCGCGATCACGAGGACGGCACTGCCGATGGTCTGGGCGAGGTCGAACGGCGTCGCGGAGTGGGGCGCGACGAGCAGCAGCCAGCTCCAGTCACCGTCGGGCGGCGTCACGCCGTACATCCCGGTCGCGTTGTCCGCCGCCACGACCGGGTCGGCGAAGGTGCGCGACACCTGGGTCGCGAGCAGGGCCACCGACAGCCCGCCGAGCGCCAGGCCGCCGAGCAGCGCGGGGTCGCGCAGGTCGAGGCGTCCGAGCACGAGGCCGGCGAGCAGGTAGGCCAGCCACGGGACGACCGGGTAGTAGCCGGTGAGCAGCAGCTCGCTGGCCAGCTGGCCCGGGTCGGCCAGCTGCTCGAAGGTCGGGCTGTCGAAGCCGCGCTCCGGCAGGTGCGGTCGCACCAGGTGCGACACGACCGGCGCGAGGGCGACCCACGCCACCGTGAGAGGCAGGAGCGCCCGGACGCCCAGGAAGGTGAACGGCAGGCCCAGCACGAACAGCACGCCGTAGTAGGTGAGGATGACCGCGATACCGGTGTCGAGGCCGCCGAGCAGCAGGCCGAGCAGCCCGATGAGGAGCGCCCGGGCGGCGATGCCGGCTGTGCGCAGCGCGAGCGGTCGACCCCGTAGTGGCTCGCGGGTCATCAGCGCGAGGCTCACGCCGGCCAGGACCGCGAAGAGCGCCGATGCCCGGCCGCCGGCCAGCCATTGGGCGGTGGTGAGGTCACCGCCGGGGGTGCGCTCGTCGAGCACGTGGGTGGCGACCATGCCGAGCAGCGCCAGGCACCGGGCGACGTCCAGCCCGATCAGGCGGCCGCGCGACGTCCCGGTCATGGCCCCATCCTGCCGGGCGCGTCCCGACGACGAGCCCGACCGACGACCTCGGTCAGGCGCCCGGGCGGGCCACCTGCTCGGCGAGGCGCTGGGGGGCCTGGATGCAGTAGGAGTCGGTCAGCAGCTCGGCCAGCTCGTCCCAGTCAGTGTCGTCGTCGAGCAGCATCCCGATGTAGTTGCCGCCCCAGCCGGCGCGGAAGTAGGGGTCGCCCATGTGCTCGAAGGCCGCCACCTCGTCGGGCTCGCCGCGGAACGTGATCCGGAACAGCTGGTCCTCGCCACCGAAGACGTGGGCCACGGTCGCGCTGCCCACGCGCCACCGCGTGCCGGTCCAGGCCTGCTCCTGCCGGCAGCGCGGGAGCGCGCCGAGCACGGCGTCGATGCGCTGCACCCACTCCTCGGGCACGAGGGGACGGTCGGCGAGGGCCACGGTCGCGATCCTGCCACCGCGCACCGACAGCCGGTATCTGAGGACGTGGTGGACGGATCGGGGCGCCCAACCCGTCCAGGGCGTCCTCAGATATCGGTCAGGAGGGGGCCACTGCCGCGCCCGCGGCGGCGTCCTCGGGCAGCGGCACCGTGGCGAAGGTGCTGCGGGTGAACCACGTCGGCAGGGCCCGGACCAGGGGCCGCGGGCCGGCGATGGCGAGGTCCCCGGCCTTCACCGCGGCCATGAGGTCACGGCGCCCCATCCAGTAGTCGACCATCGTCTCCACGTGGCCCGCGACCTCCACGTCGACGTCGTGACCCGGGTCGGTCAGGCAGAGGTCCACGGTCGGCGACTCCAGCACGAGCCAGAAGTGGCTCTTCCGGTCGCTGGAGCCCCGCAGGTGGAAGTGGACGACGACCCGTCCCTCGGGCAGGGCGGACGGGTCGACGTTGCGGTGGATGTCCCACATGAGCAGCGAGGCGTCGTAGTGCTTGGCGATCACGTCACCCCGCGCCCAGCGCTGACCCCAGATGCCCATCGACTCGATCACCGGCCGCAGCTCCCGACCGGCCGCGGTGAGGTGGTACTCGCCGCCGACGTGGTCGACGACCCCGACGCGCTCGAGCGTCTTCAGGCGCTTGGACAGCAGCGCGGGTGACATGAGCGGGACCCCACGACGGAGGTCGTTGAAGCGGGTGCTGCCGCACAGCAGCTCGCGGACCACCAGCGGCGTCCACCGCTCGGTGAGCACCTCCGAGGCCATCGAGACGGGGCAGAACTGCCCGTAGCTGGTTGCCATCCTCTGACGGTAGGACCGGTATGGGTTCTGTACCAGTACAGGATCGATACTCGCGGGCCGAGCTCCTCCGGTCGCACGGTGGTCGGGCACCACCACCGACGAGGAGAACACCATGACCATGCTCGACATCTCCGCCGCCGAGGCCCTGGCCGGCGACTTCGCAGGAGAGCTCATCACGCCCGACCACCCGGCGTACGACGACCAGCGACGGATCTGGAACGGGGAGATCGACCGCCACCCGGCCGTCCTCGCCCGCTGCGAGGGGGCCAGCGACGTCGCCGCGGCGCTGCGGTGGGCGCGTGATCGCGGCCTGCCGGTGTCCGTACGCGGCGGCGGCCACGGGATCGCCGGCCACTCGCTCGTGGACGACGGCGTCGTGCTCGACCTGTCGGGGATGCGGGGCACCGTCGTCAACCCGACGACCCGGACCGTGTCGGCCCAGGGCGGGGCGCTCAACGCCCACGTCGACCGGGAGGGCCAGACCTTCGGGCTCGCGATGACCAGCGGCTACATCAGCCACACCGGCATCGCCGGGCTGACGCTCGGCGGCGGGATCGGCCACCTCATGCGCAAGATGGGCCTGGCGATCGACGCGCTGAGGTCCTGCCAGGTCGTCACCGCCGACGGCTCGATCGTGCGCGCCTCCGAGGCCGAGAACCCCGACCTGTTCTGGGGCCTGCGCGGCGGCGGCGGCAACTTCGGTGTCGTCACCGACTTCACGTTCGAGCTGCAGCCGCTCGGGCCGACCATCCTCGCGGGCCTGGTTGCGTGGCCGGCGGACGAGGCGCCGACCGTGCTCGCGTTCCTCCGCGACTTCATGGCCGACGCCCCCGACGAGGTCGGCCTGATGGCCAACCTCCGACTGGCCCCGGCCCTGCCGCTGTTCCCCGAGCCCCTGCACGGCAGGCCGATCATCGGCCTGGTGGCGACGTACGCCGGACCGGTCGAGGAGGGCGAGCGGGTGCTGGCGCCGGTCCGGGCGCTCGGCCACCCGGTGCTCGACACCATCGCGCCGAAGCCGTACGTCGCGCACCAGAAGTTCCTCGACCCGGCGGTGCCGCACGGGCGGCACTACTACTGGAAGTCGCACCGGCTGGGCCCGCTGACCGACGACGTCATCGACACGATCTGCGAGCACCTCGCGACGATCAGCAGCCCGCTCTCGACCGTCCCGATCTTCACCTTCGGCGGCGCGATGAGCCGGGTGCCTGAGGACGCGACCGCCTTCCCGCACCGCGACGCCAGCCACGACATCAACATCGTCGCGTCCTGGCTGCCGGAGCAGGCCGGGGACGCCGACCGGCACCGCGCCTGGGTCCGCGGCTTCTTCGACGCGCTCGCTCCCCACAGCCGCGGTGTCTACGTGAACTTCACCAGCGACGACGCGCAGACCCGCGTGCAGGAGGCCTACAGCGCGGCGCAGTGGGAGCGGCTGCGGACGCTGAAGACCGCCTGGGACCCGGACAACGTCTTCCGCGGCAACGCCAACATCCCGCCGCTGGCCTGACGGACGTCGCGGGCCACGGGGGTGGTCCCGTCGGACCGCGGGCCGACACCATGCAGGCAGTTCGGGGCTCGCGGGCGTGGGGCCACGCTCAGCCGTGGCCGCTCCGTCCCCAACTGCCTGCATGGTGCGCCGTCGCCGGGTGGTGTCGCCGTCGGCGGGCCTGCACCTGGCCTGCTGCGGCGGGTACCGGCGCAGGCCGACCCCAGAAGGCAGTTCACCACGCGAACGCCGAGGTGCACGCTCAGCCCTGAGCTCGGTCTGCCCAACTGCCTACGTTGTGCATCTCGGGTTGCTCGGGCCGCCGCGGTGGCCCGCATGCCGGACCCAATTGCTCACCGTGGCGACCGCAGGCGCGGCGCAGCGTCATCCCGACCAGCACACATCAGTGCCGATCGGGATGACGCAGGACGCGTCAGTAGGACTTGGGCAGCCCCAGGCTGTGCATCGCGACGAAGTTGAGGATCATCTCCCGGCTGACCGGGGCGATCCGGCCCGCGCGGGCGGCGACGAGCAGCCCGGCCATGCCGTACTCCTGGGTGATGCCGTTGCCGCCGTGGGTCTGGACCGCGGCGTCGACGGCATGCACGGCCGCCTCGGCGGCGGCGTACTTCGCCATGTTGGCCGCCTCGCCGGCTGCCATGTCGTCGCCGGCGTCGACCAGCGCGGAGGCCTTCTGCGTCATCAGCCGGGCGAGCTCGGTCTCGATGTGCGCCATCGCGAGCGGATGGGCGATCGCCTGGTGTGAGCCGATCGGAGCCTTGAAGACCGTCCGCTCCTTGGCGTACGACGACGCCCTGGCGAGGGCGTGGCGGGCGAGGCCAGTCGAGAAGGAGGCCGCCATGATCCGCTCGGGGTTGAGGCCGGCGAACAGCTGCACGAGGCCACCGTCCTCGTCGCCGACCAGCGCCTCGCGCGGCAGCCGGACGTCGTCGATGAAGACCTGGAACTGCTTCTCCGGGCTGACGATCTCCATCGGGATCGCGGTGAACTCGAAGCCGGCCGCGTCGGTCGGGACGACGAACAGGCAGGGCTTGAGCTTGCCGGTCCGGGCGTCCTCGGTGCGGGCGACGACCAGCACGTTGGCGGCCTCGTCGACTCCGGAGATGTAGATCTTCTGGCCCTTCAGCACCCACTCGTCGCCGTCGCGGCGGGCGGTGGTGGTGATGTTGTGGGAGTTCGTGCCGGCGTCGGGCTCGGTGATCGCGAAGGCCATCGTGGCGGTGCCGTCGCAGATGCCGGGCAACCACTGCTGCTTCTGCGCCTCGGTGCCGTAGCGGGCGATGACGGTGCCGCAGATCGCCGGGCTGACGACCATCATCAGCAGCGGGCACCCCTGCGCGGCCAGCTCCTCGCAGACCGCCGCCACGTCGCCGATGCCACCGCCCCCGCCGCCGTACTCCTCGGGGATGTTGATGCCGAGGTACCCCGCCTTGGCGATCTCCAGCCACAGCTCGGTGGTCTTCTCGCCGGAGCGGGCGCGCTCGACGAACCAGTCGCGGCCGTAGCCGCTCGCCAGCCTCGCGACCTGGCGCCGCAGCTCCTGGCGCTCCTCGGACTCGGTGAAGTTGGTCATGCCTCTCCCTCGCTCACTACTGCCAGAACCTCCCCGGACGCGACCTGCGACCCGGGATCGACGTTGATCTCGGTGACGGTGCCGTCGTGCGGCGCGGTCACGGTGTGCTGCATCTTCATGGCCTCGAGCACGAGGACGACGTCGCCCGTGGCGACCTCGGCGCCCGCCTCGACCTTGACCGCCACGACCGTGCCGGGCATCGGCGCGAGCAGCGAGCCGCTGGCCACCGCGTCCGCCGGGTCGGTGAAGCGCGGCACCTCGCGTAGCCGCGCGGACCGAAGTGGTCCGTCGACCCACACCTCACGCGGGGCACCGGGCCGGTCTGAGGAGATGTGTCCGCGCGTCTCCGTGGTCACGCCGTCGACCTGAAGCCGGGCGTGCGTCGGGGACACCTCGAGGACGGTCACGCCGTCGACGGCGAACCCGTTGCGGGTGCCCCACCACTCGACCGGTTCGTGCCCCTCGAAGACCGTCCGCTGGGGCTGGCTGACGACGTTGCGCCAGGCGGCGGGGACGCCCTGCTGGACCGTACGTCGACTCGCGTCGTCCGCGGCCAGCATCAGCGCGCCGGCGACCACCGCCGAGCGCACCCTCGCCGCTGAGTCGCTGGGAGACTCAGCGGGAGTCGGACGCGACTCGAGCCACGTCGTCGTCATCTCCCCGGCCGCGAAGACCGGGTCGAGGAGGATCTCGACGAGCTGGTCACGGTTGGTGGTGACTCCGTGGATCCGGGCGCGGCGGAGCGCTGCGACCAGCATCCGGATGGCCTGCTCGCGGGTCGGCGCCCAGGCCATCACCTTGGCCAGCATGGCGTCGTAGAACGTCGACACCTCGTCGCCGGATGCGAAGCCGCTGTCCACCCGAACGCCGAAGTCGGCCATCGGCCCGAACTCGCCGTCCGACGGCAGGTCGAACGTGACCAGCCGACCGCTCTGCGGGACGTACGCCGCGTCCTCGGCGTACAGGCGCACCTCGATCGCGTGCCCGGTCCTCGACCTCCGCGTCAGGTCGAAGCCCGGATTCTCGGCCACGACGATCTGGGTCTCGACGAGCTCGCCGTCGTGGGTCAGCTCGGTGACAGGGTGCTCGACCTGGAGACGCGTGTTCATCTCGAGGAAGAAGAACCGGTCGGTTGCCGGGTCGTGGAGGAACTCGACCGTGCCCGCGCCGCGGTAGTCGATGTCGCTCGCGAGCCGCTCGGCCGCTTCGCACATGGCCGCTTCCGTGGCCGCTGGCAGCCCGGGGGCCGGGGCCTCCTCGACCACCTTCTGGTGCCGACGCTGGACCGAGCAGTCCCGAGTGCCGATCGCGACGGTGCGCGCCGCACTGGACACGACCTGCACCTCGACGTGCCGCCCCGCCTCGACGTAGGGCTCGACGAAGACGGTGCCGTCGCCGAAGGCCGACTCGGCCTCCGCCTGCGCGGCCCCGATCTCGGCGTCGAGCCGGTCGAGGGTGCGTACGACGCGCATGCCCCGCCCGCCGCCGCCGCCCGAGGCCTTCACGAGCAGCGGGAGGTCGGCCTCGGTCG
This sequence comes from Nocardioides sp. zg-1230, assembly GCF_013155335.1. Taxonomy (GTDB): domain Bacteria; phylum Actinomycetota; class Actinomycetes; order Propionibacteriales; family Nocardioidaceae; genus Nocardioides. The sequence continues at coordinate 728,288 of NZ_JABJQZ010000001.1, forward strand.
GGTCGTCCGGTGCCGACAGCACCGGGACGCCGGCCTTCTCGGCGATCTCCTTGGCGCGGACCTTGTCGCCCATCGCCTCGATGGCCTCGGGCGGCGGACCGACCCAGGTGAGGCCGGCCCCGATGACCGCGCGGGCGAAGTCGGCGTTCTCCGACAGGAAGCCGTAACCCGGGTGGACGGCGTCGGCGCCCGACCGCAGCGCCGCCTCGACGACCAGGTCGATGCGGAGGTAGGTGTCCGCGGGCGCGTTGCCGGGCAGGCGTACGGCGCGGTCGGCCTCGGCGACGAACGGCAGGCCCGCGTCGGCGTCGGAGTGGACGGCGACGGTCTCGATGCCGAGCCGGCGGCAGGTGGCGAAGACGCGGCGGGCGATCTCGCCGCGGTTGGCGACCAGGAGTCGATTGATCACGGTCGGAACACCCCGAATCCCTCGGCACCCTTGATGGGTGCGTTCTCGATGACGCTGAGGCAGATGGCGAGCACGGTGCGGGTGTCGCGGGGGTCGATGACGCCGTCGTCGTAGAGCATCCCGGACAGCGCGTAGGGCAGCGACTGCTCCTCCACCATCTGCTCGACCATCGCGCGCATGCCGGCGTCGCCCTCCTCGTCGTACGCCTGTCCCTTGGCCTCGGCGGCCGCGCGGGCGACGATCGAGAGCACGCCGGCGAGCTGGGCCGGGCCCATCACGGCCGACTTCGCGCTGGGCCAGGTGAAGAGGAAGCGCGGGTCGTAGGCGCGACCGTTCATGCCGTAGTTGCCGGCGCCGTAGGACGCGCCCATGATCACGCTGAGGTGCGGGACGGTGCTGTTCGAGACCGCGTTGATCATCATCGCGCCGTGCTTGATGATGCCGCCCTGCTCGTAGTCCTTGCCGACCATGTAGCCGGTGGTGTTGTGCAGGAAGAGCAGCGGGGTGTCGGCCTGGTTGGCGAGCTGGATGAACTGCGTCGCCTTCTGGGCCTCCTCGGAGAACAGCACGCCCTGCGCGTTGGCGAGGATGCCGATCGGGCGTCCGTGGAGCTGGGCCCAGCCGGTGACGAGCGAGGTGCCGTAGAGCGGCTTGAACTCGTCGAAGGGCCGCCCGTTGTGCGCGCTCGTCCCGTCGACGATGCGGGTGATGACCTCGCGCGGGTCGAACGGCTCCTTGAGGTCCGTCGGGACCAGGTCGAGCAGGCCCTCGGGGTCGGCGTCGGGCTCGGAGAACGACACGACCGCTGGTTGAGCAGGGCCCCCCGGGCCCGTGTCGAAACCGAGGGCAGCGGGCTTGCGCCGGTTGAGGCGGGCCACGATCCGACGCCCGATGCGGATCGCGTCGTGCTCGTCCTCGGCGAGGTAGTCGGCGAGGCCGGAGACGCGGGCGTGCATCTCGGCACCGCCGAGGGACTCGTCGTCGGACTCCTCGCCGGTCGCCATCTTCACCAGCGGCGGACCGCCGAGGAAGACCTTCGCGCCGCCGCGGACGAAGACGGTGTAGTCGCTCATGCCGGGGACGTACGCCCCGCCGGCGGTCGAGTTGCCGAAGACCAGGGCGATGGTGGGCTGGCGTCGCGCCGAGGCGCGGGTGAGGTCACGGAAGAGCTTGCCGCCCGGGATGAAGATCTCCTTCTGCGTCGGCAGGTCCGCACCGCCCGACTCGACCAGCGAGATCGTCGGCAGGTTGTTCTCCTCGGCGATCTGCGAGGCGCGGAAGATCTTCTTCACCGTCCAGGGGTTGCTCGCGCCGCCCTTGACGGTCGGGTCGTTGGCGCTGATCAGGCACTCCACACCCTCGACGACGCCGATGCCGGTCACCACCGACGCACCGACCGTGAAGTCGGAGCCCCAGCCTGCCAGCGGCGACAGCTCGAGGAAGGCCGATCCCGGGTCGAGGAGCAGCTCGATCCGCTCGCGGGCGGTCAGCTTGCCGCGCGCGTGGTGGCGATCGACGTACTTCTCACCACCGCCCGCCACCGCGACCGCGTGCTGCGCGTCGAGGTCGGCGAGCTTCTCGAGCATCGCCTCGCGGTTGGCCGACATGGTGCTCACTTCTCGACCACCGCCTTCATCCGCTCGAGGGTGGTGCGCATGCCGTCGCGGTTGGTGCGCCGCCGGAGCGGGCCGAGCACCAGCCAGTAGAGGCGGGTCGGCAGGTTGGGGTCGAGGCGGAAGTACTCCGTGACGAGCGTGCCGCCGTCCTTCGGCTCGAGGCGGTAGCCCCAGTTGTTGACCGTCACCGCGTCGGTTCCGACGGAGAACTCGAAGACCTCCTCGGGCTCGCACGCGGTGACCCGGCACGGCGACCAGTACGTCGGCCCGACGCCGTTGCGCTTCACGTGGCCGGCGAAGTAGGCGCCGACCTCGGGGCCGGTCGAGCCGCGGGTCCACTTGGCCTCGAACGTCTCCGGGCTGAACTCCCCGATCCGGGTCACGTCGCTGACGAGGTCCCAGACCTCGGCGGGCGGGGCGTCCATCCACACCGACACCTCGTCACCGAGGGAGGGCAGCTTGATCATGGAGAGTCCTTTCACGAGGCATAACCCATCAACTTCGCCGCCAGGTCGCGCAGCACCTCGTCGGCACCGCCCCCGATCGGCAGGAGCCGGGCGTCGCGGTAGTGCCGCTCCACCTCGGTCCCGTGCATGTAGCCGGAGCCGCCGAAGATCTGCACGGCCCGGTCGCAGACGTACGCCGCGCAGTCGACGGCGGTCTGCTTGGCCAGGCACGCCTCGGCGACGACGAACTCGCCCGCGACGTGCCGCTCGGCGACCGCCCGCGTGTAGGTGCGCGCGACCTCGACCTGGCGCCGCATCTCGACGAGCGTGTGCTGCACCGACTGGTTGTCGATGAGCGGCCGGCCAAAGGTCTGGCGCTCGCGGGCGTACGCCGCCGCGAGGTCGAGCGAGCGGGCCGCGATGCCGTAGCCGTGCACGGCCAGCGCGATCCGCTCGACGACGAACTGCTCGGCGATCTTCCCGAAGCCCGAGCCCTCCTCGCCGACAAGGTTGCCGACCGGCACACGCACGTCGACGTACGACAGCTCCGCGGTGTCGGAGCAGTGCCAGCCCATCTTCCGCAGCGACCGCGAGACTGTGAAGCCTGGCGTGCCCTTCTCGACGACCAGCAGGGAGATGCCGCCGTGCCCGGGGCCGCCGGTGCGGACGGCCGTGGTCACGAAGTCGGCCCGGACCCCGGAGGTGATGAAGGTCTTCGACCCGTTGACGACGTAGTGGTCGCCGTCCCGCTCGGCGCGGGTCGTGATGCGCGCGACGTCGGACCCGCCGCCGGGCTCGGTGATCGCGAGCGACCCGATGGTCTCGCCGGCCAGAGTGGGCTGGACGAACCGGTCGACCAGGTCGGGGTCGCGGCTCGCCGAGATGTGGGGCAGCGCGATGCCGGCGGTGAACAGTCCGGCCATCAGCCCGCTCGAGGCGCCCGCATCGAACATCGCCTCCTGCAGCACGACGCTGTCGAGGAGGTCACCGCCACCGCCGCCGACCTCCTCGGGGAAGGCAACGCCGATCAGGCCCAGCTGTCCGGCGGTCCGGTGCAGCGCGCGCGGGATCTCGCCGGCGTCCTCCCACTCCTGCAGGTGCGGGACCACCTCGCGGCGGACGAACTCGGCGCCGGTGGCGCGCAACGCGTCGTGCACGTCAGCTCTCGACGTCGTGCTCATGTGAGGCTCTCCTCGATCGAGACCAGCCGCGACCGGAGGAACTCGCCGAGCCCCTTCGCCTGCGGGTCGAACCGGGTGGATGCGGCCACGCCCTGCCCGAGCAGGCCGTGCACGACGAGGTTGACCGCGCCCAGGTGGGGCAGCAGCCAGACGTCGACGTCGAGGTCGGCGGCCTCCGGCAGGAGGGTGGGGATGCCGCGCGGTGACATCAGCTTGAACAGCCACTGCACGCGGGCGTCGTACGTCTCCGGGTCGACGCCGTCGTGCGCGACCCAGAGGCCGATGTTGGCGTCGCCGCCCTTGTCGCCCGAGCGCGCGTGGACGAACGTGCCCAGCGGCAGGCGGCGCGTGAGCGTGTCGTGCTCGGCCGGGTACGGCGACGGACGGCGGCCCGGAGCCTCTGTCGCGGGGGTGTACGTCGTCGGGTCGGCGACGACCTCGCGGCGGCCGTCGGCGTGGACGACGGTGTGCGCGACGTCGGCGCGGTCGACGTACTCGGCCCGGTAGACGCCGAACGGCGTCGCGGGGGCGGGGGGTGCCGTCATCGTGAACCCGGGGTAGGACCCGAGCGCGAGCTCGACGACCGCGGCGGTGAAGGCGCGCCCGACCGGGTCGGGCGAGGGGTCCTTGACGGTGCAGCGCAGCAGGGTGGAGGCCGCCTCCTCGGAGTCCGCGTCGTGGGTCGGCGGGTCGACGGCCGACCAAGTCACCTCGGCGGCGGTGAGGCGCGTGGTGAGCTGCTCGCGCGCCCACGCGGCCTTGGCCTCGACGTCGAGGCCGGTCAGGACGAGCTCGACCTGGTTGCGCCAGCCGCCGAGCTCGTTGACGCAGACCTTGAGCCGTTCGGGCGGCGCCTCGCCGACGACGCCGCGGATCGCGACCCGGTCCTCGCCCTGCTGCTCGAGGCGCACCGAGTCGAGGTGGACGGTGACGTCGGGCCCGAGGTAGCGGGTGGACTGGATCTCGTAGACGAGCTGGGCGGTGACGGTGTCGACGGTGACCGCCCCGCCGGTGCCGGCGTGCTTGGTGATCACGCTCGACCCGTCGGCGGCGACCTCCGCCACCGGGAATCCGAGCGGCCGGTCGCGGTGGGGCAGGTCGAGGAAGCCGCTGAAGTTGCCCCCCGTCGCCTGGGTGCCGCACTCGATGACGTGGCCCGCGACGACCGCGCCCGCCAGCTCGTCGTACGACGTCGCGCTCCAGCCGTGGTGCGCGACGGCGGGACCGACCACGAGGGAGGCGTCGGTCACCCGGCCGGTGACGACCACGTCGGCGCCGGCGGTCAGGGCGGCGGCGATGCCGAAGCCGCCGAGGTAGGCGTTGGCGGTGAGGGCGTTCGGAAAGGAGAGGTGGCGTACGTCGTCGCCCTCGACGTGGGCGACCTGCGGGTCGAGCCCGAGGCCGGCGGCGACCTCCCGGACCTTGTCAGCCAGGCCGGCCGGGTTGAGCCCGCCGGCGTTGGCGACGATCTTCACGCCGCGTTCGAGCGCGAGGCCGAGGGAGTCCTCGAGCTGGCGCACGAAGGTGCGGGCGTAGCCGAGGGACGCGTCCTTGAGCTGGTCCTTGCCGAGGATGAGCATCGTGAGCTCGGCGAGGTAGTCGCCGGTGAGGACGTCGAGCTCGCCCTGCTCCAGCATCTCCCGCATGGCGGTGAGCCGGTCGCCGTAGAAGCCGGAGCAGTTGCCGATCCGCACGACCCCGGTCGCCGGGCTCATCGCGGCGACCGTCCCTCGCCCGGCTGGCCGGCGAAGGCCTGGGCGATGTCGAGCCAGCGGTCGACGTCGTCGCCGGTGGCGACGAGGTCGGTGTCGGCGCGGTGCAGGCGCTGGGTGACGAGGCGGCAGAAGTCGCCGGCGCTGCCGGTGAGCGTCTGCGCGGCGTCGTCGGGCCCCCACGACCACACGTCGCCCGACGGGGCGACGAGGTCCACGCGGAACTCCTCGGCCGGGGCGTCGAGGCCGCGGAGGTGATGAGCGAAGTTGCGGGTGCGTACGCCGAGGTGGGCGACGTGGCGGATCCGGTCGGTGTCCTCGACCGGGGCGCCGAGGGCCTCGTGGACGTCGAGGCTGTGCGCCCACGTCTCCATGAGCCGCGCGGTCGCCATCGAGGTGGCCGACATCGGGGGACCGAACCACGGCATCTTCTCGCCCTGCGGCATCGCGACGAGCGTCGCGCGCAGGTCGGCCCGTGCCCGGCGCCAGCGCTCGAGGAGGCCGGGCTCACGCGCGATGGCGAGCGCCTGGACGTCGACGTAGCCCTCGGGGTCGGCGATCGCCTCGAGGACGACCGCGTCCCAGGCCTCCTTGTCGGTGGCGGCCTTGACCGCGACCTCGTCGGTCCACGCGAGGTGGGCGACCTGGGTGGCGACGTCCCAGCCGGGAGCCGGGGTCGGGGTGCGCCAGCCGCCGTCGGCCGACTCGTCGAGGTCGGCGACGAGCCGCTCGAGCCGGTCCCCCTCGGCCTCGAGGTCGGTCAGCACCTGGGTGAGGACGTCGGTCACTGCTGCTCCTGTCGGTCGAGCTCGCGGTCGATCACGTCGGCCCACTCGCGCAGGATCCGGCGGCGGCGGGCCGAGTCGTCGGTGATCGTGGAGGCCAGGCCCAGGCCACGCACGAGGTCGAGGGTCGCCTGGACCAGCTCGCGCACGCCCGGGCGTGACTCGTCCACGCCGAGCGCGGCGACGGTCAGCCGGTGCGCCTCGCGACCGACCCGCTGCTCCAGCGGACCGACCGCCGCGAGCAGGGCCTCGTCGGTGCGGGCGGCCACCCACAGCTCCAGTGCGGCGGCGAAGACCGGGGAGGCGAAGTGGTCGCCGAGCATCTCGACCACAGCGCGGGTACGCCGTCCGCCCGACGGCAGGTGGGCCACCGCGTCCGCGAGCTCGGCACCCCGCCGCTCGGTGAGGTGTTCGACGGCGGCGACGACGAGGTCGTTCTTGGTCGGGAAGTGGTGCAGCTGCGCGCCGCGGCTGACCCCCGCCCGCTCGGAGACGAGGGTCGTCGACGTGCCCGTGAAGCCGCGTTCCACCAGCAGCTCGACCGTCGCGTCCAGCAGGCGCGCCCTCATCGCCCGGGTCCGGTCGGCCTGCGGCACGCGGGGTGCGGCGGCCGGGAGGGGGGAGGTCACGGACCCAGCCTGCCGTCGTACAAACAAACAGTCAAGCCTGACTTTTATTGGCACCTTGGGTACGCGCCCCGCCGGTGGTAGTCCAGTGGGGGATGGTCGTGCGGGCCCCCGTTTGACGACCATCGGCCACTGGACTACCCCGATAGGGCGGGCGATCAGGGGGACACCTGCGTGACCGTTCCCACGGCACCGCAGGTCGAGGTCGTCCCGAGCCACAGGTCGCCCTCGGTGACCGACGTCTGCCACGCGTACCAGCCGGACTCGAGCACCTGGACGCTCAAGGACTGGAACGTGCCGTTGTCGGGGCGGCGTTGGGTCACCTGCTTGTGGGTGCCCGTACAGGCGGCAAGACCGGCCGTGGCGAACGGGCCGTAGAGCGTGGTGGTCACGTCGATCGGGCCTCCGAACGGCAGCCCGCCCACGGTGACCCGGGCCGAGACCGCGTCGTACGCCGCCGCGGTGGCCGGTGCTGAGAGTCCCACCGTCGCGCGGGAGCGCACCCGGACCGGCGCGCCGCACGAGGCCACGGGCACGCTGGAGTCCGTCCCGTCGACCATCACGCGCCACAGGTAGTAGCCACCGGCGGCCGGGGCGATCGCGGGCGAGGCGTAGGCGCCGTCGGCGAGGACCGGCATCGAGACGCTGCCCACCGCTGGACCACCGCAGTGGGCGACCGCCGCGGAGGCGAACGGTCCGTGCAGCGACGCCGTGGCCGTGCGGCTGGCGCCGTCGCCGTCGACCGTCGCCACCACCCGCGCCGCGGAGCCGGCCACGAGCACGGTCGGGTCCGCCGCGAGGCTCAGGGACTGCGGGCCGCGGACCGCGACCCGGGCGCTGGCCGCGATCGTGCGACGTACGCCGCCCTCGGCCGCGGACGCCTGGCGTTCGCGGTCGGCGCCGCGGACGCGCAGCCAGTGCAGGGGCACCTGACCGACCTCCGCGACGACCGTGCGCCAGCCGGCGAGCGGTGCGGCGAGGCGCACCAGCGCCCGCCCGTCGTCACCCGTCACCGCGTCGAGCGGACCGGCGGCCGGCTGGGAGGTGCCACCGTCGGGAGAGGTCACGGTCACCGGCAGGCCCGCAACCGGTCCTCCGTGACCGTCGGTCACGCGGACGGTCACGGCCGTCACCCCGCCGACGTCGGCCGTGGTGGCCTCGACGACGACCTCGTGGGGCCCGGCGCTCGCGCGCGAACCGCTCAGCATGAGGCGTACGTAGCGGCGCACCGTGGCCGGGTCGCCCGAGGCCCGGACCCGAGCGGCGCCTCGTCGGGCGCCGAGCTGCCAGGCCCGGCCACCGAGGAGGTGGAGCACCGCCGCGTCGACCGCCGCGGCCTGGACGGCGTCCTTGTGGCCGCCGTACTTCGACAGGATCCAGGCGGCGCGCTGCGTGGCGGCCTCGGACGGTCCCTTGGGGCCCCGGAGGTCGGAGGTGGCATCGGCTTCGCGGAAGCCGGCCCGGTTGGGTCGGCGGCCGGGCGTGATCACGAAGACGGGCGTGCCGTCGAGCCGGTAGCCGCCGATCCAGCCCCCGGACGCGCGGCCGGTCGAGGGGATGCGGAAGCCGGCCCACCGCTCGGCCCGGTCGTCGGCGCTGGCGGCCAGGGGCGCGGGCAGTGCCACGAGGGTCGACAGGGTGAGCGTGGTGGCCAGGACTGCGCCGAGGAGGAAGGCGAGGAGTGCGGCGAACGGGCGGCCGCGTGCCGGGCGTGACGGGGCCGGCGGTGCGGGGTCCGCAGCGGTGGTCGTGGTGGTCGGCATGGCGCTGCTCCTCACCCCACCGGGCCCGGGTCCTGGGTGCCGGGATCGGTGGGTTCGCCGGGCGGGCTCGGGTTCCGCGTCGGGCTGGGCTGGGGGGTCTGGCTCGGGGACGGGTCCGGCTGCTGGGTCGGGGTGGGGTTCGGCGTGGGGTTCGGCGTGGGGTTCGGCGTGGGGTTCGGCGTGGGCGTCGGGGTGGGGGTGGAGGCCTGGGTCGGGGCGGGGGTCGTCGCGGCGACCTGCGTCGTGGCGGGGGTCGTGGCGGGGGTCGGGGTGGGCGTCGGGGTGGGGGTCTGCGCGGGCGGCGGGGACGGGTCGCGCCGGGGTTCCTCGGCCGCGACCAGGGCGGGAGCATCCGGGTCGGCGACCCGGACCTCGCCGACGACGGGCGCGGCGGTCGGGGACGTCGCCGACCACTCGTAGGTGCCACCGTCGAGCCCGCCCAGGACCAGTCGCTGCCCGTCGCGACTGCGTACGACGACGCTGCGCACGACGCTCCTCCCGGACGGTCCGGCGACCTCGAGCCGGACGCGGGCCGGGCGCTGGGTGGCCCTGACGACGAAGGCAGCGGCACCCTGGGCCGCGTCGACGGGACGCACGAGCACCTCGCGGGCGGGGGACGCCGGGCCGTCGTCGGAGGTCGCCCCGGTCCGGCGGTCCGACGGCGCGGGCGGGAGGCGGTCGGCGGACGCCGGGTCGGTCGGCCGGGTGCGGTCGGGGCCGAGGTTGGCGACCGACACCGAGACTGCCAGGACGAGGGCCGCCCCCACCGCCAGCCGCGCAGCGGTCGCCCGCCGGGACAGGCCGGCCGGCCCTGTGGGGGACAGGGGGTCCGGTGGGGGCGGCGGTCCGGGGTGAGCGACCCGTGGACCGGGTGGCGCGACCTGCCGCAGGACCGACCCGGTCGGCTCGGTCGGTCGGGCCGTCCCCGTGGCGGGCGCCCGGCGTTGGACGGGGACGACGGGCGGCGCGGGGTCCTCCACGAGGGCGCCGAGGGCGGGCGAGGGCACGACGCCGAGCTCGGTGCGGACGACGTCGCGGTAGCGCTCGAGCTCACGCAGGGCACCGGCCCGGTCCCCGCGCCCGAGGAGGGCGCGGATCAGCAGCTCGCTCGCCGACTCCCGCAAGGGCTCGGCGCGGGCGACCGCTCGCGCGGCGTCCTCGGCGAGCGTGGTGTTGCCGTGGTCGAGGGCCCGCCGCGCCAGCCGCTCAAGCGCGCCGATCCGCTGGTGCTCGAGCTCGTCGCGGTGCGCCTCGACCCACTCGTCGTACCAACCGGGGAGCAGCTGCTCCCCCGCCAGCGTGACCAGCAGCGACGGGTCCGCCCCGGCGTCCGGGTCCGTGGCGGTTGCCACGGCCTCCCGCAGGACGTGGACGTCCACCACGACGTCCGCCGCGAGCCCGATGCTCGTCCGGTCGGCGGCGAGCAGGCCCGGACAGCGCTGGTGGGTCTGCGCGACGGCCCGCCTGAGGCTCGCGAGGGCACGGGCGTCGGTGCTCTCGGGCCACAGCGTGCCGGCGACCTGCGCGCGGGCGTGCGTACCGGTGAGGGCGAGCAGGGCGCACAGGCGCTGCTCGCGCCCGCCGAGCGCGACGACGTCGCCGTCCACGACGAGCTGCCACCCGCCGAGGAGGCTCAGTCCACGACTGGCTGCCAGCGCTGTCTCCGGCATGGTCGATCACCGAGACTTCCCTCTCCCGTGCCGCGGCTCGCACGGCGAGTCGCGGGCTTCCCCGACCGACCACGGTGCCCGAATCCCACCCCTAAGGAGTAGAGGCCCGCACTGATCTCCCCAGGATTGGGGTCGACGTCCAGACCAGTCCTGACCACCTCACGCGGCGTCACCGACCGGTCACGCAGGAGTCACGCTGGCCCGAGTGCGATGTGCCCGCCAGAGAAACCGCACAAGGGGGGAGGTGAACATCATGCGGGAACTGTCATTCGCCGAGCTCGACACCGAGCGCACCGAGCTTCTTCCGATCCGGGAGACGCTGATCTTCGGCAACACCAACTTTGCCAACGTCTGGGCGACCAACTCGTCCATGGCCGTGAACGCCGCCACCTTCGGGTCCCTCGCGCACAGCGAGGCCTGGCAGGCGATCACCGTCACGCAGGGCTGATGACCGGGCGTGGCCTCCCTGCGGAGGGGGAGGCCACGCAAGGTCTGTGCCGCCCTCCGCCGACCCAGCACAGATGGAGGTGAACCCGCATGGTCCGACGAAACGAGCTCGTCATGGCCGACCTCGAGGCCGAGACGGCCACGCCGTTGCCCCGTCGGGAGACGTTGAGCTGCCAGTTCGCGTGCGTCAACGTCACCAACGTCGTGGGCGTCAACCTCGCCCTCGCCGTCAACGCGGCCACGATCGGCTCCCAGGCCAATGCACTGGCGCTGCAGTACCTCGCCTCGGTGCAGATGCACATGCCGTGAGACCCGGCGGCGGGCGCGTTTGCTCTGGCGCGCCCGCCGCCGTCGCGCGATCCACCCACCAGAGCAGACAGAGCACCCAGAGCGATGGACCTGACGACCGCAGACCACGTGGCGACCGCGCCACCCGCGCCGACCTCACCCACCAGCCGGCAACGATGGCGCCAGGCGCGCGGACTGGAGTTCCTGGGCCCGGTCCAGGGATCCGGCCTGAAGGACCCGGCGTTCCTCGTGCGCCGCGTCGACGACCAGGTGGTGCAGCTGTCCGAGCTGCTCCACCTGGTCGTGCGCGCGGTCGAGCCGCCCCGGCCGGCCGAGGAGGTCGCCGCCGACGTGAGTGCGGCGTACGGGCGGACCCTGACCGTGGAGGGACTGGCGCACCTCGTGACCACCCGTCTCGAGCCCCTGGGGCTGGTGGTCCCGGACGAGTCGCCGGAGCCGACGCGGGCGGTGCGGGCGCGACCCCTGCTCACGCTGACCGCCAAGGGCACGCTGATCCCGGCCGGCCTGGTGAACCGCCTGGCCGGCGCACTGGTGCCGTTCTTCTGGCCGCCGCTGGTCGTCCTGGCGCTCGCGGCGCTGGTCGCCGCCGACGTCGCGCTGGTGACGCAGGGCGACCTCTGGGCGGCGATCGGCGAGCTCTTCGCGACTCCGACGATCGCCCTGCTGATCTACGCGCTCCTCACGGCGGCGGCCATCGTCCACGAGCTCGGTCACGCGGCCGCCTGCCGCTACGGCGGCGCGCGCCCGGGCGAGATCGGTTTCGGGCTCTACCTCGTCTTCCCGGCCTTCTACACCGACGTGACCGACTCCTACCGCCTCGGCCGGGCCGGCCGGGTGCGCACCGACCTCGGTGGGCTGCACTTCAACGCCCTCACCGTGCTGGTGCTCGCGGGGGCCTACTTCGCGACGGGCAACGGCGTCCTGCTGCTGACCGCGTTCGTCCTCCAGTTCCAGATGCTCCAGCAGCTCATCCCGGTGGTCCGCTTCGACGGCTACTACGTCCTGTCCGACCTGGCCGGCGTGCCCGACCTGTTCGCCCGGGTCGGTCCGGTGCTCCGGAGCCTGCGCCCCGGACACCCCGCCGACCCGCGCGTGACGGAGCTCCGGCCGCGTTCGCGGCGGTTCGTCACCGGCTGGGTCGTGGTGGTGGTGCCGTTGCTGGTCGGGGCGCTCGGCTGGGCGGTCTGGTACCTCCCCGAGTTCCTCGAGCGCGGACGCGAGGGCCTGCAGCTGCAGCAGCTGGTCTTCGACCTCGCGTGGCAGCAGCGCGACTGGGCGGCCATGGCCCTCGCGGTGGTCTCGATCGCCCTGCTGCTGCTGCCGATCCTGGGCGCGCTGCTGGCCCTGTGGCGGGTCGCGTCCACGCTGGTGCTGCTGGCCCGGAACCGGCTCGTGGCGAACGGCGCGGCGCCGTCCGAACCCGTCCCGGTCCCGGACCCGCCGCGGGTGGTCTCGGCGGCCGACTTCACCGACGAGGTGATGTACGCCGCCCCGGCACCGGTCCCGACGCAGGGCTGGCGCAGCACGGTGTACCGCGGCAGCGGCCACCTGCTCAACCCCGGACCGAGCCTGCCCGAGCAGCGCCGGCGCGAGCTCGAGCGCCGGCTGCGCACGCCGATCGACGGCTCGCGGCGCGTGGTGGTGATGAGCCGCAAGGGCGGCGTCGGCAAGACGACGATCACGCTGGCCCTGGGCAGCACCTTCGCGCTGCTGCGCGGCGACCGCGTGATCGCGGTCGACGCCAACCCCGACGCCGGCAACCTGGCCCACCGGGTCGCACCGCCGCACGACCGCACGGTGACCGACGTGCTGCGCGACCTGGACCGGATCACGACGTACGCCGCGCTGCGCCGCTACACCTCGCAGGCCGTCGAGTCGCGGCTCGAGGTGCTCGCCTCCGACGACGACCCCGGCATCGGCATGGCCCTGGCCCGCGACGACTACCACCGGCTGATCGGCCTGCTCGACCGCTTCTACAACCTGATCCTGCTCGACACGGGCACCGGCATCCTCGACAGCGCCAACCAGGGGCTGCTCACCGAGGCCGACCAGGTCGTGCTGGTGGTGCGCGCCGGCCTCGACGGCGGCCGGGCCGGCGCGCTGACCCTCGACTGGATGGACCAGCACGGGTTCGACGACCTCGTCGCGCGCACGGTGGTGGTGGTCAATGCCGAGCGCCGCGGCAGCGAGCCGCCGGAGCCGATGCGACGGCACTTCGAGAAGCGGTGCGCGCGCGTCGTGACGGTCCCGTGGGACGACGCGCTCGAGCCGGGCGCGCTCACCGACATGTCCGCGCTGCACCGTCGTACACGTGACGCGCTGGTCGACATCGCGGCGGCGGTGGCCGACAACTTCGTCCTCGGGAACGACTCGTGACCGCGCGCGGCGTGGTCGCGCACGCCGTCGTGGCGACCCTGCTCCTGGCCGGTGCCGCGGACGCCACCTCCCGCGGGCCGGCTTCCCGGGGGGCGGCCGACGAGCGGCGCGACCTCGACCTCGTCGCCAGCGCGCAGCCCAGCGACCAGCGCCGCGAGGACAGCGACGTCGTCGTCGGCGAGACCATGGTCCGCGAGGACGCCCTCAAGGCGGACGCGGTCGCGACCACCACGACCTCGTGCCACGGGTGCCGCGGGGACAGCACGGTGGTGCAGGTGCTCTACGTCCCGGGGCCCTCGTCGGCCCGCTTCGACAACGTCGCCTCCGCCTGGACCCAGGACTGCTGGGACTGCAGCGCGGCTGCCCTGGCCGTGCAGGTGGTCGTCATCGGGCCGGGCACCCGGGCGCGCCCGACCAACCGGGCGCTGTCCATGGGCGGGGCGTGTGCCACCTGCGTCACGGCGACGGCCGCCTTCCAGCTCGTCGTGCAGGTCGACGCGGTGGGGCGGCTCCCGGACGCGGCGCTCGCCGAGGTCGCCGCCTGGGTCGAGGCCGAGGCCTCCGCGCTCCGGACAGCCGTCGTCACCCCGGTCACGCCACGACGCGCGGAGCGGGCATCGTCCCGCTCCCTCGGCGAGCTCCGCCGCGTCGTCGTACGCGCCCTCGACGGCCGCACCCGCTCCGCCCGGGTCGCGGTCACCCGCTGATCCACCGAGTCGGACTCAGTCGAGGCGGGCCACCAGCGGGAGCCGGGAGCGGGCGGTCAGCCCGACGACGGCGGCAGTGAGCAGCGGCAGGACGACCACGACCGTCGCGATCAGCAGCCACGGGATCGCCAGGTACGGACCGACGTCGCCGTCGGGACCCATGCTGAAGCTCGTCAGGGGCCGGGACACCGCGATCCCGGGCACGAACCCGACCACCGCGCCCAGCACCGCGCCGGCGAGGCCGATGACCAGGGCGTACGAGGCCGCGACCGCGCGTCGTGCCCGGGGCGCCGCGCCCACCGCGCTCAGCGTGGCGAGGTCGGGACGCGCGTCGGCGAGGGCGAGGAACGTGGCCGTCAGGGTTCCCCCGAGCATCAGGACCCCGCCGAGGACCCCCAGCACCAGCAGCACGATCGTCGCCTCGGGCGGGCGCTGGTAGCCCCGCTCGACGTAGACCGAGGTCTCGGACTGCGCGCCGCCGACGGCCTCCTCGATCGCCGTCTCCGTCTCGCGGTCGACGCCGCCGGTGAGGACGAGGGCGTTGGTCGAGGTCTCGCCACCGACGTCCTGGGCCAGCCCTGAGGCCATCTCGGGCGGGACGATGGCCTGGCTGGGTGCGGTCCCGTCGACCACCACGTAGCTCGCCGGGACGGTGCGGCGCACGTTGACCGTGGCCTCCTCGGCCATCTCGTCACCCCACCTGTCGGCCAGCACGACCACCTCGTCCGCCGCGACCGGGGCGTCGTTGAAGACCACCATGCGGCCCGCGGCGAGCGCAGCATCGGCCTGCTCGCGGGCGGCGTCGTCGAGGCCGACTGCGCGCGAGTCCTCGGCGACGATCATCGACGCGCCGTAGCCACCGGAGTAGGCCAGGGACAGGTGCCGCTCGTCACCCGTTGCGCCCGGCACGCGCATCGTCCAGCCGACCCATCCGCCGGTCGGGAGCGACTCGGGGAGCCCCTGCACGGGCGCGACGCCGACGTCGGGGGCGGTCTCGCGGACCACCTGCTCGAGACGTGCCCACACCGGATCCGTGTCGGGCGCCTCCTCGCCCGGGAGGACGGTCGGCCACCACGACACCCGGCCCTCGCCCATCGCCATCTGGGGGTAGTAGGTCGCCTCGTTGCCCTTCTCGTCGCTCGCGTTGGCGATCCCCAGTGCCACCACACCGGCGACGGTGGCGGCCACGGCTGCGACGGCCGGCACGGTGCGGGTGCGATGACGTACGGCGTCGCGCGCGGCGTAGCGGGCGGGCAGCGGCAGGCGACGGGCCGCCCGCCCCAGCAGGGTGACCACGACCGGCACGACCAGCACCATGCCCAGCACCGACACGATGGCCGACAACGACATCCACGTCGCCCCGTTGCCGTCGTCGGAGCTCACCGCGCCGTACGCCGAACCGGCGGTACCGAGGCCGAGCATGACCAGCCCGAGGATCGGCGTGCTCGCTCGCGGGGCGCGGTCACCGCGCCGACCGGCGAGCACCGCGACCACGTCCTGGCGCGACGCGATGACCGCCGGGACGACCGCGGCGAGGAACGCGGAGAGCAGTCCGAAGGCCGCGACCAGCAGGAGCCAGCCCCACGGGACCTCGAACGGGCCGAACCACTTCCAGTCGAAGAGCTGCACCGCCGGCACCACGGCCCAGCCGACGAGGATGCCGAGGAGGACCCCGACGACGGAGGCGAGGAGGCCGAGCACGAGCCCGCCCGCCAGCACGACGCGGCGGGTCTGGGTCGGCGTACCGCCGGACGCGGCCATCAGCGCCAGGACGCGCGCCTGGCGACGCGCCCCGACGGCGAACGCCGGGCCCGCCAGCAGCACCACCTCGAGCAGCGTCATGGTCACGACGAGGGCGAGGATCGCCAATATCTCGTCGCGCCCGGTGTCGTAGCCCAGCTGCTCGGCGATGGTCTCCACGTCCGGCGGATCGGCCAGGACGGCGCGCGACGCGACGACGACGCCGATCGCGTTGAGCTCGCGGACCTGCGCCCAGCTCACCGGGTCGGACTCGACCAGCCAGTCCGAGCGGTGGGTGGTGTCGGACGCACCCACCGCGCCGATGGGCCCCAGCACGGTCGCGTTCTGGCGGCTCGTGGCGTCGCGCCCGACCCCCACGATCGTGGCGGTCGTGTCGGCCACCTTGATCTCGTCGCCGAGCGCGAAGCCCTTGCCGATCATCGCCGTGTTGACCACGACCTCGTGCGGCCCGGCCGGCAGGGTGCCCTCCTGCAGCTCGAAGAGGCCCTCGGCCATCGGGTCGTGGAGGTCGACCTCGGTGACGTCGAAGAAGATCGCGCGTTCGCCGACCCGCGCCTGCGCGTGGGTGCGGAGCAGGGGCAGCAGCCGCGCGTTGGCGCCCAGGACTTCACGGATCTCGTCCTCGGAGGCCGGTCGGCCGCGACGGAAGTCGTCACCGACCTCGGCCCAGTCGTACTCCCCGGGGTCGGGCGCCTGGATGATGGGCCCGCGGCCCTCCGACCACAGCCGCGCGTCCGCGGCACCCATGAGCCGCGTCGCGGACTCCGAGCCGGACACGTCCGAGGTCTTCCACACCACCGCTGCGGCGCTCACCGCCAGCACCGGCAGGCAGATCATCACCAGCACGAGGGCGCTGCGCCCCCTGGCGCGCAGGACGTCGCGCCACGCGATCCGCAGCGCCGGCCGCCACCCCCTCATGCGGGGTCCCCGGGGCGTTGTTCGGGGGAGCGAAGCGGAGGAGAAGAACGTCGTGGGGTGTTCATCGGGCCGCGCCCCTGTCGAGCAGCGTCTCGGGCTCGTCCGAGCCGGACTCGTCGACCACCCGCCCGTCGCGCAGGAACACCACCCGGTCGGCCCACCCGGCGTGCCGTGCCTCGTGGGTGACGAGCAGGCCCGCCGCACCGGCGTCGCACCGCGCGCGGAGCAGCCGCAGGATCTCCTCACCGGTGTCGGTGTCGAGGGCGCCCGTGGGCTCGTCGGCCAGGATCAGGCGACGGTCCCCCACGATCGCGCGGGCGATCGCGACGCGCTGCTGCTGGCCGCCGGACATCTCGTCGGGGAACCGGTCGGCGAGGTCCTCGATGCCCACCTCGGCCAGGGCAGCCAGGGCGTACCGGCGGGCGACCCTGGCCTTCTCGCCGTCGAGCTCGCGTGGCAGCGAGACGTTCTCCGCGGCGGTGAGGGCGGGGATCAGGTTGAAGGCCTGGAAGACGTAGCCCACCGACGTACGACGGATCCGGGCCTGGCCGGCGGCGTCGAGCGAGGCGAGGTCGGTGCCCTCGATCCGGACCGACCCGCCGGTCGGCTGGTCGAGTCCGCCGGCGAGGTTGAGCAGGGTCGACTTGCCCGATCCGGACGGACCCATGATCGCGACGAGCTCCCCGGGGCGGACCCGCAGGGTGATGCCGCGCAGCGCGTGGACCTCGGTGGCCCCTTCCCCGTGGACGCGGGTGACGGCGGCGAGGTCGAGGACGGCGTTCATCGGGTGGTCTCCCTGTCGGTGGTAGGTCGTACGTCCCGGGTCCCGGCCGCGCGTCGCAGTCGGGCCTCGCAGTGGTCGAGCCAGCGGACCTCGGCCTCGGCGTCGAAGACGAGCGAGTCGAGCACGAGGCTCCACGCCAGGTCGGCGGGGTCGGTCGGCTGCGCGGCGCGGCCGCTGCGCTTGAGCCGGGTGTAGTCCTGGAGCGCGGACATCGTGGCCGTCCGCTGCTTCTGGATGAGCCCGCTGACGTCGACGCCCGGGAGCGTGACGGCGATGGCGAGCTTGATCGCGAGCTCGTCGCGTGGCGGTTGTGCGCGGGGCACCGGCGTGGTGAACCACGCCGATGCCTCGCTGCGCCCGGCCTCGGTGGCGCGGTAGCTCACGTGACGGTCACTGGCGGGGTCGTCGGCACCCCCGTGGTCGACGACCTCCACCAGTCCGTCACGCTCGAGCCGAGACAGCGTCGTGTAGACCTGCCCGATGTTGAGCGGCCAGGTCTCCCCGGTGCGCTGCTCGAACTCCGCCCGGAGCTGGTAGCCGTACATCGGCCCCTGCTCGAGCAGGGCGAGCATCGCCTGCCGGATCGACATCCGCGCCTCCGTGACCTGTCCATCGATCCCTGTCGACCGATGGATACCGGGTATGTATACCACGTATGCATGCCGGCACGAGCGCCGCTGGCTGCGACCTGTGGGGGTGGTCCGTCACCGGGAGGGCGTTGTCTGCCCTTCCAGGTGACGGACTCCCCGCTCGAGCGGGGACTCTGCACAGAGGGGCCGCCCGGAACTCAGACGGCCGCGACCGTGAGCACCACCCGCGCGCGGTCGTCGCCGGCCAGCCACCGGCGGCGTGCGCGGCGCAGGCGGACCGTCGACCAGACGAGGAAGGGCAGCGCCACCACGGCCGGGACCCACGCCCACGGGAGCGCGGCGAGGCCGGTGAAGAGCATCGCGGTCAGCGTCGTGACCAGGGAGAGCCGGCCGGCGTACCCCGCCATCGCGGCGTGCGGCGCAGGCGTCGCCCGGGGCGAGGAGAGGTCGACCGAGTAGGGCGACCGGATCGACCAGGACATCACGATCGCCAGCACCTGCAGGACCACGACGAGCCAGCACGACGCCACCGCCACGCCCACCACGAGGGGCGGCAGGCCGTTGCGCAGCAGCGCCAGCACCACGGTCACCCCCGACACCACAGCCATGCACTCCGCGACCACCAGGGCGCGTACGTCGAACACGTCGGCCGCAGACACCGGCAGCGTCTCGCGCCAGACCATCCCCCTGCCGTCGAGGCACCAGGCGTTCACGCCGAAGAGCAGCGCCGCGCCGCTCGCGGTCAGGCCGGGGAGCAGCAGCACGGTCCCCCACTCGAGGCCGGCGACGAGCGCGACCAGGCCGGGGCCGATCCCGAGCACCATCAGGCCGCGGCGCATCCCGACCGAGCGCCACACCGACCCGCGGTCGAGGCGACGCAGCAGGGCGCGGTCGCCGGACCCCCAGCGAGGCTCGGGCGCGGGGCGCGCCTCGTGCACGCCGGACTGCACCCGCAGCTCTTCGCGCGGTGGCAGCCCGAGCGCCCAGGCGGCCGGCCGGGCGCCGAGCACGACCGCCACCGCCGCGAGCACGAGCAGCAGGGCGGCGGCGAGCGGCCAGCGGCCGGTCAGCGCGGTGTCCGCGACCCAGGTGGTCGGGAGGGCGCGCGCCAGCGGCGCGAGCAGGCCCGCGAGGTGGAGCCCGGCGAGGAGCACGACGACCGCGCCGGCGACGAGTCGTACGACGAGCACGCCGCGCTCGGTGCGGCGTACGCCCTCGACGGCCCAGCCGGCCGCCTGCCCGAGAGCGGTCGCGGCGAGGACCCACGCCAGGACGACGACCTGGGCGCCGAGCAGGCGTCCGGGCGGTGCGACCAGCGCGGTGATCGCGAGGAGCCCCCAGGCCTGGACCAGCCAGGCGAGGTTGACCGGGGCGAGGAGCAGGGCGCCGAGGTGCTCGGTGACGGGACTGATCGGGTGGACGGACGCCTCGCTGCGCGACAGCAGCTCGCGACCGCCGCCGCTGCCCATCGCGGCGCTGACGGCCAGCAGCAGGAAGCCCGCGAAGGCGGCGCCGAGGTTGCTCTCGAGGGCCGCGAGCGCCCGCTCGAGCGGTGCCGAACCGGCGGCCTGCAGGTCGACCCGCGAGGGCCCGACGGCGAAGACCGCGGTCAGCACGACGACGACGGCCAGGCCGAGGCCGGCGGCGCCACGACGGCGTACGGTCCGGGCGCGGAAGCCCATCAGGTGACGGGTGTCGCGCGCCGCCTCGAGCCAGGCGTGCGGGGTGTCAGTCGAGGAGGGCACGGTAGGCCTCGCCGGTGAGGTCGCCCGCCTGCATCGCGGCGACCCGGTTGCCGCCGCGCAGCACGACGGCCTCGCCGCAGGCCTCGAGCGCGAGGTCGCGCAGGTGGGTGGAGAGCAGGACGCACGCGCCGCGGGCGCGCGCGTCGGCGACGACCTCGAGGGTGGCCTCGACACCGAGCGGGTCGACGCCGTCGAACGGCTCGTCGAGCAGCAGAACGGCCGGCTCGTGGAGCGCGGCGAGGACGACGCTGAGGCGGCGGCTCATGCCGTGGCTGAAGCCGCCGACCACCCGGTGGGCGACGTCGCCGAGCTCGAAGCGCTCCAGCAGGTCGCGCCCACGCTCCTCCCAGTCCGGCATCCGCCGGAGCCGGGCGCTGAGCTGGAGGTGCTCCCAGGGTGTCGCTCGCGGGACGAGGCCGCCCACGTCGGGGCAGTAGCCGACGGCGCGCTTGACGCCGAGAGCGTCGGTGGCGGCGTCGTGGCCGGCGACCGTGACCGCACCGGAGGTGGGCGGCACGACCCCGGCGAGGACCTTCATCGTCGTCGACTTGCCGGCGCCGTTGCGCCCGAGCAGGGCCGTCGCGCGCCCGCTGGCGGCGGTCAGGTCGACCCCCGAGACGGCCTCGACGTCGCCGAAGCGGACGTGCAGGTCGCGGACGACGACGGCGGGGCTCTGGCTCACCGGACGAGTGTGCCGCGCTTCAGGGGTCCGCGAGGGCGCTTTGGCCGGACAATGATCGCTGTAACGCCGATGGGGGCAGCGGGCGGCGCCGGCCGACCGGTCCAGACGGGCAGGCGACGGTCGCCGTCCCGGCGCACCATGGAAGAAGTCGGCAGGGTGGCGGAACCGGAGGGGGTGCTCGCGGGTCGTTCTGGTCATCCGGAGAGGAGGCCGGCATGGATGAGGACACCGTGAGCATCGGCGGTCCGTGGTCGTCGAACGACCCCACGAGCCTCCGCGACGTGTTCGACGCGAGCTACCGCCGCCTCGTGGTGCAGCTGTTCGGCGTCACGGGCAGCATGGACGAGGCCGAGGACCTGGTGCAGGAGGCCTTCGTCCGTGCCGCGGCGGCAGGTCGGCGCTTCGCCAGGGTCGAGAACCCCGAGGCGTGGCTGCGGACGACCGCGATCAACCAGCACCGCAGCCGCTGGCGGAAGCGACGCAACGCCCAGCGTGCGCGGAGCCGCATGGTGGCGCCCCGCGACCCCGAGGCACTGGAGTCACACCTGGAGATCATCACTGCGCTGCGCGCCCTTCCGGAGGCCCAGCGACAGGTGATCGCCCTGTTCTACCTCGCGGACCTCCCCGTCGAGACGATCGCCGAGGAGCTCGGCGTCGCGGCCGGGACCGTGAAGTCCCGCCTCAGTCGAGGACGAGAGGCACTCGCCTCGCACCTCGCCTACGCCGAAGGAGGCGTCCCCCATGTCTGAGCGACTCCTGGAGGCGTTCCGCGAGGAGGCCGAGCACAGCACCCCCCTGCCGGACTTCGACCTGATCTCGGCGGCCGGTCGCGACCGGAGGCGGCGCCGTCACGCGGTGGTGGCCGCCGTGACCGCCTGCGTGCTCGGGGCCAGCGGCCTGCTCGCAGCGACGTACGGCGACCGCGCCGACCCACAACCGGCCGAGGACTCCGACGGCGCGTCCTCCGCGCGGCCCTTCCCCGTGGGGGCGATGACCACCCTCGAGGAGGGCACCTACGAGCTCGAGCCCCTCGATCCAACACTGCCCACCGTGCGCTTCACCCTCCCCGCCGGCTGGAACTCCTGGGCCGGGCCCAACCGGTTCGAGGGTCTGTCGGACGGGACGTCGGAGCAGGTCGGCAGCAACGAGGACGTGCTCGACAGGGGTCCCGGGTGGGTGGTCGGCATGCTGGGCCTGGACGTCCAGTGGCTCGCCCAGCCCGGGTGCACCATGGGGGAGGTGATCCGCGCCGACACCACGACGCTGGTGGAGGCGCTCACCAACGTTCCTCGTCTGGAGGTGGTCTCCGGCCCCGAGCGAGGCATACGTTTCGGCCACCGTGTGGTGCACCTACGCCTGCGGGAGCAGGGCCGGGCGGGACAGTGCCCCAACGAGGCCTACCTCAACGCTGCTCCCACCGCCCAGGTCACCTACCTCGGACGCGGCACGACGTACGACGCCTGGGTGATCGACCTCGACGGTCGACCGCTCCTGATCTGGGCCGCGTGGACGCGCGACGCCCCCGACGACGAGGTGGACGACCTGCTGCGGATCGTCGACTCCGTCGAGCTGGTCCCACCCGACCCCTCCTGAGCCGAGTCGGCGCATCCTGACTCGCGAAACGCGTCGAGTCGGCGCATCCTGGCACCGCGAGGCTCAGGATGCACCGACTCGACCTTCTGTCCGGCGCAGGATGCGCCGACTCGACTGTCGGCGCGTCAGGCGGGGAAGGAGCCGCCCTTCGCCGCGAGGTCGCGGAGGTAGGCGGTCGGGCGGAAGCGCTCGCCGTAGGCGTCGGCCAGCTCGTCGGCGCGGGCGAGGAAGGCGTCGAGCCCGACCGGGCCCACGCCGTGGCCGGTGTCGTCGAGCGCCTGCCAGCCGGTCATGAACTGGGCGGCACCGCCGGTGAGCGCCGGGAAGCCGATGCCCATGATCGAGCCGATGTTGGCTGCGGCGGCCGAGGTGATCACGCCCTCCTCGAAGCACTTGGCCGTCTCGAGCGCCTCGATGAAGAGCATCCGGTCGCGGACGTCGCGGATCGGGACCTGCTGCTCCGCGACGGGGAAGTGCTCCGCGAGCCCGGGCCACAGCGTCGTACGCCGTCCGTTCTCGTCGTAGTCGTAGAAGCCGGCGCCCTTGAGTCGCGAGGGGCGGCCGAGCTCCAGCATGGTGTCGACGACCTTCGACGACGGGTCGGCGGCGACGTCCTTGCCCGCGACCTCCCAGGCCGCCTCGTTGGCGACCCGGATCTTCTTCATCAGCTCCATGTTGAGCTCGTCGCTGATCTGCAGCGGCCCGACCGGGAAGCCGGCGGACGTCGCGGCCCGCTCGAGCGAGACCGGGTGCACGCCCTCGGCGAGCATGGCGAGGCCCTCGTTGATCTGGGTGCCGATGACGCGCGAGGTGTAGAAGCCGCGCGAGTCGTTGACCACGATCGGCGTCTTGCGGATCTGCTGGACGACGTCGTACGCCTTGGCCAGCGCGACGTCGGAGGTCTCCGCGCCGCGGATGATCTCGACCAGCGGCATCTTGTCGACCGGGCTGAAGAAGTGCAGGCCGATGAAGTCCGCGGGCCGGTCGATGCCGGTCGCGAGCTCGGTGATCGGCAGCGTCGAGGTGTTGGAGCACAGCAGCGCGTCGTCGTCGACGTACGGCGCCACCTCGGCGAACACCTTGGCCTTGAGCGACGGGTCCTCGAAGACGGCCTCGATGACCAGGTCGCAGCCCGCGAGGTCCGCCGCGTCGGCGGTGGGGGTGATCCGGCCCAGCAGCTCGTCGGCCTTGTCCTGCGTGATCTTGCCGCGTTCGACGCCCTTGGCGTTGAGCTTCGCGGTGTACTCCTTGCCATTCTCGGCCGCCTCGAGCGATACGTCCTTGAGCACGACCTGCATGCCGGCGCGTGCGCAGGAGTAGGCGATGCCCGCGCCCATCATCCCGGCCCCGAGGACCGCGACCTTGGTCGCCTGCCAGCGCTCGATGCCCTGCGGGCGCAGGGATCCGGAGTTGATCGCCTGGAGGTCGAAGAAGAAGGCCTGGATCATGTTCTTGGCCTGCTGGTTCACCACCAGGTTGGTGAAGTAGCGGCTCTCGATGCGCGACGCGGTGTCGAAGTCGACCTGCGCACCCTCGACCGCCGCGCTCATGATCGCGCGCGGGGCGGGGTAGACCGCGCCCTTGGTCTGCTTGCGCAGCAGCGCCGGGAACGCCGGGAGGAACTGCGCGAGCGCCGGAGTCCTCGGGGTGCCGCCGGGCATCTTGTAGCCGGCGCGGTCCCACGGGTTCTTCGCGGCGTCCTCGTCGTCCTCGTGCTCGAGGATCCACTGCTTCGCGGCGGGCACGAGCTCCTCGCGGGTGGGCAGGACCTCGTCGACGAGACCCTTGGCCAGCGCGCCCTGCGGGTCGAACTGCGTGCCCGGCATGAGCACGTCCATCAGCGCGGACTGGAGCCCCAGCATGCGTACGACGCGGGTGACCCCGCCGCCGCCGGGCAGCAGGCCGAGCGTCGCCTCGGGCAGCCCGATCTTGACCGAGCGGTCGTCGACGGTGATGCGGTGGTTGGCCGCGAGCGCGATCTCGAGGCCGCCGCCGAGCGCGGCGCCGTTGATGGCCGCGACGACGGGCCGGGGGTAGGTCTCGAGCCTGCGGAGGCTGGCCTTGACGGCCTCGCCCATCGCGAAGATCTCCTCCGCGTCGTCGGGCGTCGCCTTCATCATGTTCTTGAGGTTGCCGCCGGCGAAGAAGGTCTTCTTCGCGCTGGTCAGGACGACGCCGGTCACGTCGTCGACCTCGTCGTGCAGCCGCTGGACGGCCGCCTCCATCGACGACTGGTAGAGCTCGTTCATGGTGTTGGCGCTGGCCGTCGGGTCGTCGAGGGTCAAGGTGACGATGCCGTCGGCGTCGCGGTCGTAGCGGACCGCGGTCTGGGTGGTGGTCTCGGTCATGCGGGAGTCCTGTCTGGCGGGGTAGTCCAGTGAGAATCGGTCGTCACGGGGCGCTCGGGGCGGCCAGTTCTCACTGAACTACCCCGGCGACCCGGAGGGGCGCGCTCAGACGAGCTCGACGATCGTCGCGATGCCCATGCCGCCACCGACGCAGAGCGTGGCGAGGCCGCGCTTCTGGTCGCGGCGGGCGAGCTCGTCGACGAGCGTGCCGAGGATCATCGCGCCGGTGGCGCCGAGCGGGTGGCCCATGGCGATGGCGCCGCCGTTGACGTTGGTGACGTCGTGGCTGATGCCCATGTCGCGCATGAACCGCATCGCGACGGCGGCGAACGCCTCGTTGATCTCCCACAGGTCGATGTCGTCGACCTCGAGCCCGGCCCGGGACAGCGCCTTGCGGGCGGCGGGCGCGGGGCCGGTGAGCATGATCGTCGGGTCGGCGCCCGAGACGGCGGTCGAGATGATGCGCGCGCGCGGCGTCAGGCCGAGCGACGTACCGACCTCCTCGGTGCCGATCGCCATCAGGGCCGCGCCGTCGACGATGCCGGAGGAGTTGCCGGCGTGGTGGACGTGGTCGATCGCGGGGATCCAGTGGTACTTCTCCAGCGCCACGTCGTCGAAGCCGGCGTCGCGCCCGATCTGCGCGAACGACGGCCTGAGCCCGGCCAGCCCCTCGACCGAGGTGTCGGGGCGCACGGTCTCGTCGCGGTCGAGCACGGTGACCCCGCTGAGGTCCTTCACCGGGACGACCGCGTCGTCGAAGTAGCCGTTGGCCCATGCCTTCGCGGCGCGGTGGTGCGACTCGGCGGCGTACGCGTCGACGTCCTCGCGCTTCCAGCCCTCGATCGTCGCGATCAGGTCGGCGCCGATGCCCTGCGGCACGAAGCCGGTCTGCAGCGCGGTCGCGGGGTCCATCGCCCAGGCGCCGCCGTCGCTGCCCATCGGCACGCGGCTCATGGACTCGACGCCGCCGGCGATGACGAGGTCCTCGAAGCCGGAGCGCACACGCTGCGCTGCCTGGTTGACGGCCTCGAGGCCCGAGGCGCAGAAGCGGTTGAGCTGCACGCCCGCAACGGTCTCGGGGTAGCCGGCCTTGAGCGCGGCGGTCTTGGCGATGTCGCCGCCCTGGTCGCCGATGGGGGTCACGACACCGAGCACGACGTCGTCGACGCGGGCCGGGTCGAGCGTGGGGTTGCGGGTCTTGAGCTCGTCGAGGAGTCCGACGACCAGGTCCACCGGCTTCACCTCGTGCAGCGAGCCCACGGCCTTGCCGCGGCCGCGAGGTGTGCGGATGTGGTCGTAGACGAATGCTTCTGCCATGTGGGCGATTGTGACACCATTACTGTCACAGTCCAACAGGTGTGGCGCGCGTCACCCACCCCATGGGGTCTCCGGCGGAGGAGGCGGCTGAGGAGAGGATGGTCCGGTGGAGACAGAGCTGCAGGCCGACCGGGAGACCGGGACGGACACCGAGCTGCTGTCGCTGGACGAGCTGACCGAACGCACCGGCGTCAGCGCGCGCAACGTGCGGTTCTACGCCTCGCGCGGCCTCGTGCCCCCGCCCGTGCGCCGCGGTCGCTCCGGCTACTACGGCCCCGACCACGTCGCGCGGCTCGAGCTGGTGCGCGAGCTGCAGGGCCACGGGTTCACGCTGTCGGCGATCGAGAAGTACGTCGACCAGATCCCCGAGACCGCGACGCCGTCCGACATCGCCCGCCACCTCTCCCTGCTGGCGCCCGTCACCGGTGATCGCGACGTCGACGTGCCCGGCGGCCTGTCGGGGATGGGCATCTCCCCCGAGGCGGCCCAGGCAGTGGCCGAGGTCTACGCCGAGCACGGTCGCCAGGTGGCCGAGGAGCTCTCGGAGATCGTGCGCACCAAGATCTGGCCGCAGTTCCGCGAGGCCGGCTACACCGCCGAGCAGCTGCGCGAGTTCATCCACCGCCTCAAGCCGCTCACCATCGCGGGCCTCGTCACCGCCTACGAGCAGGCGATCGACGAGAGCCAGGCGTCGTACGACGCCAAGCGGCCGCGATGACGGGAGGCGCGGTCTACCTCATCCTCGGACTGTCGCTGCTCCTGGCGACGCTCCTGCCGCACCTCACGCGTCGGGTGGCGCTGTCGCCCCCCATGGTCCTCGTCGGCGTCGGCCTCGCCATCGGCCTGCTCCCCCTCTCCGACGACGTGAGCCTGCAGCCGGAGGACAACCGCGAGCTCATCACCCACGTCGCCGAATTCACCGTGCTGGTGTCCCTCATGGGCGTCGGGCTGGCGATCGACCGGATCCTCGACCTGCGGTCGTGGCGCTCGTGGCGGACCTGGTCGCCGGTGTGGCGGATGCTCCTGGTCGCCATGCCGCTGACCATCCTGGGCACGATGCTGCTCGGCTGGTGGGTCGCCGGGCTGGCGCCCGCGGTCGCCCTGCTGCTGGGCGCGGTGCTCGCGCCCACCGACCCGGTGCTCGCCTCCGACGTGCAGGTGGGCGAGCCGCTCACGGACGACGTGGCCGAGGCCGAGGCCGAGGACGGCGTGGAGGAGGACGATGACATCCGCTTCTCGCTGACCGCGGAGGCCGGCCTCAACGACGGGCTCGCCTTCCCGTTCGTGCACCTGGCCCTGCTGCTCCTGGCTGGCGGCTTCGGGCTCGCCGAGGCCGGGACGTGGCTCGGCTGGTACGTCGTCGGCAAGCTCGCTGTCGGGGTCGTGGTGGGGCTCGGCGCCGGATGGCTCCTCGGGAGACAGGCCTTCCACGCGCGCAAGGAGGAGCTGCGGCTGGCCGACGCGGGTGAGCCCCTGCTCGCGGTCGCCGCCCTGCTGGCGTCATACGGCGCCGCGGAGCTCGTGGGCGGCTATGGCTTCCTCGCGGTCTTCGTGTGCGCGATCCGGTTGCGCGCCTCCGACAAGGGCAACGCCTACCACCGGGCGATGCACGGCGTGGTGGAGCGCCTCGAACGACTCATGACGCTGCTGATCCTGCTCGTCCTTGGGATGGCGATGACCCGGGGCCTGCTCGAGCACCTGGACTGGCGCGGCGTCGCGGTGGCCCTGGCGCTCGTGCTGGTCGTGCGGCCGCTGGCGGGCTGGATCGCCCTCGCGGTACTCCCGCGAGACGAGCGCGAGGACGGCGGCCTGGACCGCGGGGAGATGGCCGCTGTGGCGTTCTTCGGCGTGCGCGGCGTCGGCTCCGTGTTCTACCTCGGCTACGCCGTGACCCACGAGCACGTGCCCGACGAGCCGTGGCTCTGGTCCACGGTCGCCTTCACGATCATCGTGTCGGTGATCCTCCACGGCGTCACCGCGACGCCTGCGATGGCACGCCTCGACGCCCGCAGGAGGGCTCCCTCCGCGACTGGGTGAGGCGTACGTGCGGTGCGGGCTGACAGAGTGGGTGCATGAGCACAGTCCTCGTCACCGGTGCCACCGGCTTCATCGGCCGCCGCCTGGTCCCCGCCCTGGTCGAGGAGGGTCACGACGTCCGCGCGATGACCCGGCACCCCGACTCGTACGACGGCGAGGGCGAGCCGGTCGGGGCGGACGTGTCCGACCCCGACTCGCTCGGACCCGCGCTGGCGGGCGTCGACGTCGCGATCTACCTCGTCCACTCCCTCGACGACCCCGACTTCGAGCGCAAGGACGCGCAGGCGGCCCGCAACTTCAGCGCGGCAGCCGCCGCCGCCGGGATCAAGCAGATCGTCTACATGGGCGGCCTGGGTGACGACGACGACGACCTGTCCGCACACCTGCGCTCGCGGCGCGAGGTCGAGCACCTGCTCGGCCAGGACGGCGTACCGGTGACGGTGCTGCGAGCCGCGATCGTGGTCGGCCACGGCGGCATCTCGTGGGAGATCACCCGCCAGCTCGTGAAGAACCTTCCCGCGATGGTGGTGCCCAAGTGGGTGAACACGCGGACCCAGCCGATCGCGCTCGACGACGTGATCCGCTACCTCGCTGGCGTCGTCGGCAAGGAGGAGGCCCTCGGCCGGGTGTTCGAGATCGGCGGCACCGAGCAGCTGACCTACCTCGACATGATGAAGGTCGCCGCCGAGTCGATGAACGGTCGTGCGATCCCGATCATCACGGTCCCGGTGCTGACCCCGCGGCTGTCGTCGTACTGGCTCGCGCTCGTCACCGACGTCGACGCCACGACGGGACGCAACCTGATCGACTCGATGTCGCACGAGGTCGTCGTCAAGGACACCTCGATCCGCGACGTCGTGCCCGGGGAGCCGCTGTCCTACCGCGAGTCCGTACGACGCGCGCTGGCCGAGCGCGCAGCCGCCGAGCAGTCCTAGAAGAGCAGCGCCTAGAAGAGCAGCGGTAGCAGGAAGAGCATCGACAGCGACCACGTGATGTGTGTCAGGATCGGCGCCAGGATGCCGCCGCTGGCCCGCCGCTCGAGGCCGCAGACCGCGCCGAGCAGGATGGCGGCGAAGGCGAGCATCACGTTGCCGGTCGCGAGGGTCGCGACGACGTACGCGATCGTCGTCCAGAACACCGGGTGGCGCGGGATCGCGGCGTACATCGCGCCGCGGAAGAACAGCTCCTCGGCGATGCCGTTGACGAAGGTGATGGCCGCCAGGATCGTCAGCGAGCCCTGGTCGGCGTACTCCAGGACGCTGCTGACGTAGTCGGCGAGCGGCTCGATCTCGCGCACCACCAGCGCGCCGAGGACGAAGATGCCGACCATCAGCAGGCCCAGCAGGATCGGCGCCAGGATCGGCCGGATGAAGACCTCGCCGTCGCCGGCGATGCGACCCAGGTGGAGCCGCCCTGACAGGAAGGCGCCGGCGGCCCAGACCCCGGCCAGCACGACGGCCGCGACGTAGAAGGTGTTGCCGCCGGGCTCGAGGCGCAGCGACCAGCCGAGGACGCCCGCCCCGACGAGGACGACGACCGCCGCGACGACCTGGCGTCGCCGGAAGGCGGCATCGCTGTCACGCTGGTCGCGCGGGACGACGTCCCACAGCGATCGCTGGATCCAGGCACGCATGCGAGTCAGCCTAGGAGGGCGCCTCTAGGAGCCGGACCGCAGGAGCTCGCGGACCCGCGGGACGACCTCCTCGCCGTAGAGGCGCACCGACTCCAGCCGCTGCTCGTGCGGCAGCGAGCCGACGGAGTACTTCAGCTGGAAGCGGGAGAGCCCCAGCGTCCGGGCGGCCCAGGCGATCTTGCGGGCGACGGTCTCCGGCGAGCCGACGAAGAGCGCACCCTGCGGGGAGGCGGCCTGCTCGAACTGGAGACGCGAGTACGGCGGCCAGCCGCGCTCGCGGCCGAGGCGGGTGTAGAGCTCGGCCTGGTGCGGGTAGAGCTGCTCGCGGGCCTCGTCGTCGGTGGCCGCGACGTGGCCCGGGGAGTGCATGCCGATCGGCAGCTCGGGCAGGTCCATCCGGCCGAGCGCCTCGCGGTAGAGGTCGGCGAGCTGGACGAAGCCCGCTGGCGAGCCGCCGATGACGGCCAGCATCAGCGGCATGCCGTACTGCGCCGCGCGCACCACCGACTGCGGCGTGCCGCCGACGCCGATCCAGGCGGGCAGGCGGCCGGCGGCGGTCGTCGGGTAGACGCGCTGGTCGACCAGCGGCGGGCGGACGCTGCCCTCCCACGACACGGGGCCCTCGCTCTGCAGGGCGGCGAAGAGGTCGACCTTCTCGGCGAAGAGCCGGTCGTAGTCGGACAGCTCGAGCCCGAACAGGCCGAAGGACTCGACGAACGACCCGCGGCCCAGCTGCACCTCGGCGCGGCCGTTGCTCACCGCGTCGAGGGTGGCGAAGCGCTGGTAGACCCGGATCGGGTCGTCGGAGGACAGCACCGTGACGCCGGTGCCGAGGCGGATGCGCTCGGTCTGCCCGGCGATGGCGGCGAGCACGACGTCGGGCGCGGAGATCGCGTAGTCCGGGCGGTGGTGCTCGCCGAGGCCGATGTAGTCGATGCCGACGCGATCGGCGAGGACCGCCTCGGCGACGACCTGGCGCAGCGTCTCCGGGTGGTTGCCCGGGGCGCCGTCGAGCGGCGCGTCGCCGAAGGTGTCAAGGCCCAGCGTGGGGTGCTCGCGGGTGCCGAGCACCGAGAAGTCGAAGTCAGCCATCGGTTCCAGTCCTCCAAGTTGGTTGAAGGGTGAACCATCGTGGGGCGGCGGGCATTCCGGCGGCGCCCACGCCCCGCTCGGAACGGCCGGCCGGCCGGGGATCCCCGAAGTTGTCAGGCCGTGCACGGGCCGACATGTTCAGGGATCCCCGGCTGCCCGGGGATCCCTGAAGATGTCAGGCTCTTCTGCGCGGTGGCGTCAGCGGCTGCGGCTGAACGACGACGCGCTGTGCGCGCGACCGCCCTGCGAGGAGCCGCCCGACTGGCCGCCGCTGCGGCGACGCTGGCCGCCGGACGCGGACGACGTGCCCGAGGCCTGGCTGCGCTGGCCGCCGCCCTGGCCGCGACCCTGGCCACGGGACTGGCCGCCGCCCTGACCGCCGCCCTGGCCGGTGCTCTTGCCACGACGACGCGAGCGGTTGCGGCCGCCACCGCCGGCGCGGGCACCCTGGGCGCCGGCACCGGTGGGGGTCTCGACGACGAGGCCGCCCGGCACGAGGGTCCGCTCGCCGGGGGCGAGCTGCACCAGGACCGGGTGGTCGGGGCCGTTGACCTTGGTGGTGACCGGCTTGATGCCGGCCTGACGGGTCAGGTCGCGCACGTCGCGGACCTGCTCGTCGGTCATCAGCGTGATGACGGTGCCCTCGTTGCCGGCGCGGGCGGTGCGGCCGGAGCGGTGCAGGTAGGCCTTGTGCTCGACCGGCGGGTCGGCGTGGACCACGAGCGCGACGTCGTCGACGTGGATGCCGCGGGCGGCGATGTCGGTCGCGACGAGCGTGGTGGCCGACCCCGAGTGGAAGGCCTCCATGTTGCGGGTGCGCGCGTTCTGCGACAGGTTGCCGTGGAGCTCGACCGACGGGACGCCGGACTTGTTGAGCTGGCGGGCGAGCGCCTTGGCGCCGTACTTGGTGCGGGTGAAGACGACGGTCCGGCCCGGCGCGCTGGTCAGGTCGACCAGCACCGGCACCCGCTGCTCGCGCGAGAGGTGCAGCACGTGGTGGTGCATCGTGGCGACCGGCGACTGCGCCGAGTCGGCCTCGTGGGTGACCGGGTTGCTCAGGAACCGCTTGACCAGGACGTCGATCGCCTTGTCGAGGGTGGCCGAGAAGAGCAGGCGCTGGCCCGACTGCGGCGTCTTGTCCATGATCCGGCGCACGCCGGGCAGGAAGCCGAGGTCGGCCATGTGGTCGGCCTCGTCGAGCACGGTGATCTCGATGGCCGAGAGGTCGGCGTGACCCTGGCCCATCAGGTCCTCGAGGCGGCCCGGGCAGGCGATGACGACGTCGACGCCCTTCTTGAGCGCGGTCACCTGCGGGTTCTGGCCGACGCCGCCGTAGACGACGACGGACGACAGGCCGGCAGCCTTGGCCAGCGGGGCCAGGGCGGCGTGGATCTGGCCGACCAGCTCGCGGGTCGGGGCCAGGATGAGGGCGCGCGGCTTGCGCGGCATCGCCGGCATCTTGGACGCGTCGAGGCGGGCGACCAGGGGGAGCAGGAAGCCGTACGTCTTGCCGGAGCCGGTGCGGCCACGGCCGAGGACGTCGCGGCCGGCGAGGCTGTCGGGCAGCGTCGCGGCCTGGATCGGAGTGGGAGTGGTGATGCCCTGCTGCTCGAGGATCTGGACGAGCGAGGACGGAACGCCGAGGTCGGCGAAGGTCATGTGACTGCTTTCGGTTGGCGTCTCGCCACCGTGAGCCGCGGGCCTGGAAGTGCAGGTGTGGTGCGGCGTACGTGCCTCAGAAATGAGGGAGGATCCCGGAGGACCTGCGCCCGGGGCAAGACCGGCCGGGCGTCTGAGGTGTCAACGCTAGCGGGACGGGTGGTGTTCCGGCCAATCCATTGCCGTGTGAGTCGGGACTCAGCACCCGACATCGGGAGTCAGGCGCAGCACACGGCCTCGGCCTCGGTAGGCGTGGGCTGCTCGACGGGCGCGTCGTCGGTGATCGTGTAGACCTCCCAACGCTCGCCGTCGGGCGTGCCCTGCACCCAGAACTTGTCCTGCTTGGCGTAGCAGCAGGTGGTGTCGCGCTCCTCGGTGGTCGCGAACCCCGCGGCCGCCAGGCGGGTCAGCTCGCCGTCGACGGTGTCGACGTCCTCGACCTCGACGCCGAGGTGGTTGATGCTCCCACCCTTGCCGGCGTTCTCGATCAGCACGAGCTTGAGCGGCGGCTGCGCGACGGCGAAGTTGGCGTAGCCCGGGCGCACCTTGTGGGGCGCGGTGTCGAAGAGCGTGGAGTAGAAGGCGATCGACGTCTCGAGGTCGTCGACGTTGAGGGCGAGCTGCAGGCGGGACATGGCGTGCTCCTTCGGATATCGATGAATGTCTATGTCCGAGATTGCCCCAGACATCGACATCTGTCAATATCGTGGGGTGTCGAAGTCCGCGCTGACCCTGACCCCCGTCGAGACCGTCGCCTGCTGCTCGCCCCTCGTGCGCGAGCCGCTGCCCAGCGAGCAGGCCGAGCGCGTGGCGCCGCTGTTCAAGGCGCTCGCCGACCCGGTCCGGCTGCGGCTGGTCTCGATCGTCGCCGGGAGCGAGGGCGGGGAGGCGTGCGTGTGCGACCTCAACGACGCCTTCGACCTGTCGCAGCCGACCATCAGCCACCACCTCAAGGTGCTGCACGAGGCGGGTCTGCTCGACCGGACCAAGCGCGGCGTCTGGGTCTACTACGCCGTGCGGCGCGAGGTGCTGGCCGACCTCGCCGCGCTGGTCGGGGGCGCGTGACCGCGACGTCGCCGCGGTGACGCGCGACCGGCATGACCGGGGGCGTCAGGCGCTGGCGCGCCGCACGAGCGTCGGCGGGATGATCATCCGCATCGGGCGGCCGGCGTCGGGCTCGTCCACGCGCTCGAGGAGCAGGCGGGTGGCGCGCTCGGCCATCTCCTCCACCGGTTGCCGCACGGTGGTGAGCGGCGGCGTGGTCCGCTCGCTGACCCCCAGGTCGTCGAAGCCCACGACGGCGACATCGTCGGGCACCCGTCGGCCCAGCTCCGCCAGCACGCGCAGCGCCCCGACGGCCATCAGGTCCGAGGCCACCACGAGCCCGTCGAGGTCGGGGTGGCGCTGCATGAGCGCGCGAGCGGCGGCCTCGCCGCTGGCCTCGGTGAAGTCTCCGTGCTCGACGGCGTCGGCGGGGAGGCCGGCCGCGGTCATCGCCTTGCGCCAGCCGTCGAGGCGATCCTCGGCGGCGGTCATGTCGGCGGGCCCGGCGATCGTGCCGATGCGGGTGCAGCCGCGGCCGATGAGCAGCTCGGTCGCCTCGCGCTCCCCCGCGACGTTGTCGACGTCGACGTAGGCCACCCGGTCGCCCCCGGTCCACGGCCGGCCGCCGAAGACGCAGGGCAGGCCGATGTCGGCGAGGTGCTCGGCGAGCCGGTCGTCGCGGTGGTGGGAGGTGACCAGGGCCCCGTCGACGTGGCGGTTGGTGAGGTAGCGCAGCGTGCGGGCCGTCGACGCCCCCGGACGCGCGAGCAGCAGCACCAGCTGGATGTCGCGCTCGGCGAGCACGCGGTTGACGCCGCGCAACGTCCCGGCGAAGAAGGGGTCGGAGAAGACCCGGTCGTCGGGCTCGGGCACGACGACGGCGATCGAGTCCGTGCGCCGCGTAACGAGGCTGCGGGCCGCGGGGTTGGGCACGTAGCCCAACGTGCGCACGGCCGTGTCGACGGCCGACTGGGCGCGCGGGCTCACCCGCTGGCCGCCGTTGATCGCGCGCGAGGCCGTGGCCCGCGAGACGCCGGCGACCCGGGCCACCTCGTCGAGGGTCGGCTGACCCGCGCCGGCAGGGGTCCGAGAGCTCGTCACGCGCGCCACGCTAGTCGGCCGCGTCGTCCTGCGCTGGCAGGCTCCCGGTGCGGGCGAGCTCGGCGTACCAGTGGGCGCTCGACTTCGGCGTCCGACGCTGGGTGGCGTAGTCGACGTGGACGAGGCCGAACCGCTTGGCGTAGCCGAAGGCCCACTCGAAGTTGTCGCAGAACGACCACTGGAAGAACCCGCGCACGTCCACGCCCTCCTCGATCGCCTGGTGCACCGCACGGAGGTAGGAGTCGAGGAACGCGATCCGGTCGGGGTCGTGCACGCGACCGTCGTCGCCGACCCGGTCGTCGAAGGCCGCGCCGGTCTCGGTGAGGTGGATGGGCAGGTGTGGGTAGTCGTCGTGGAGGCGGCGCAGCAGCCGGTGCAGGCCCTCCGGCTGGATCTCCCACCCCATGGCGGTGAGCGGCAGCCCGCGGCTCGGGAAGGTGACGTGCTCCGAGCCCGGGAAGGGCGACAGCGCGACGCGGTCGGGGTGGTCGGCGCCGATCCCGACGACGTCGGTGCGCGGATGACCCGAGACCTCGTTGCCGTGGTAGTAGTTCACGCCCAGCACGTCGATCGGGGCCGAGATGGTGTCGAGGTCGCCGTCACGCACCACGTCGAGCCACGGCCGGTCGTGCCACGTCAGGCCGGCGGTGTCCTCGAGCACGTCGGCGGGGTAGGCGCCGCGGAAGATCGGGTCGAGGAAGAACCGGTTGTGCAGGCCGTCGATGCGCCGGGCGGCGTCGACGTCGACCGGGTCGGCGGGGTCGCTCGGGTCGGGCACCGTGAGGTTGAGGCTCAGCCCGAGCCGGTCCGCACCGCGGCTGCGCAGCTCCTGGGTCGCGAGGCCGTGGGCGAGCAGCAGGTGGTGGCCCGCGACCAGGCCGGCCGCACCCTCCTGGCGCCCCGGGGCGTGGTGGCCCGCGGAGTAGCCCAGGAACGCGGAGCACCACGGCTCGTTGAGCGTGGTCCACGTCGGCACCCGGTCGCCGAGCGCCTCGTGCACCGAGACGGCATACTCCACGAAGCGGTGCGCGGTGTCGCGGTTGGTCCAGCCGCCGGCGTCCTCGAGGGTCTGCGGCAGGTCCCAGTGGTAGAGCGTCAGCCACGGCGCGATCCCGTGGGAGAGCAGCTCGTCGACGAGGCGGTCGTAGAACCCGAGCCCGGCGTCGTTGACCGGACCGGCGTCGGGGCGCACCCGCGGCCACGCCACCGAGAAGCGGTACGACGTCGCGCCGAGGTCGGCGAGCAGCGCCACGTCGGCGGGCATGCGGTGGTAGTGCTCGCAGGCCACGTCGCCGTTGTCGTCGTCGAGCACCGCACCCGGGGTGTGCGAGAACGTGTCCCAGATGGAGGGCGTGCGTCCGTCCTCGGCGACGGCCCCCTCGATCTGGTAGGAGGCGGTGGCCATCCCCCACACGAAGTCGTGCGGGAAGCGGACGCTGCCGGCCGGGCTGGTGGCCGGGGTGGTCCCGGTCGTGGTCTGGATCGTGGTGGGGATGCTCATCCCTTGACTGCTCCTTGCATGATGCCGGCGACCATCTGGCGGCCGGTGAGGACGAAGAGGACCAGCAGCGGGATCGTCGACAGCGTGGCGCCGGCGAGGACGAGGCTGTAGTCGACGTAGTAGCCGCTCTGCAGCTGCTGGAGGGCGATCTGGACGGTCGGGTTGCTGGCGGGCAGCACGATCAGCGGCCAGAAGAAGTCGGTCCACGTGGCCATGAAGGTGAACAGCCACAGGATCCCGGCGGCCGGACGCGCCGCCGGCACGGCGACGGTCCAGAAGGTGCGGAACAGCGAGCACCCGTCGACCCGCGCTGCGTCGATCAGCTCGTCGGGCAGCGCGTCGAGGAGGTACTGCCGCATGAAGAAGACACCGAACGCGGTCACCAGGCCCGGCACGATCAGCGCCCAGAGCGAGCCGACCCAGCCGAGCTTGGCCATCACGATGAAGAGCGGGATGACGCCGAGCTGGGTGGGCACGGCCAAGGTCGCGACGACGAAGACGAGCAGCGGCGTGCGCCCGCGGAAGGTGAGCTTGGCGAACGCGAAGCCGGCGAGGGTGGAGAAGAAGACGACCGACGTCGCGACGGTGCCGGAGACGATGAGGCTGTTGCCGAGCGCCTTCCAGAACGGTACAGCGTCGAACGCGCGCTGGGCGTTGTCCCAGAAGTGCCCGCCGGGGAGCAGCGGCGGCACCCGCTTGGTCAGCACCTCACGACTGTGCGAGCCGACGAGGAAGGACCAGTAGAGCGGCGCGCACGATCCGAGCACGAAGGCGGTCAGCAGGCCGTAGACGAAGAAGCCGGGGCGGCGGTTCATCGGCGTGCTGCTCCCTTCTTGTGGACGCCCTTCAGCGACCCGGCCCGTCGGCTGACGAGCAGGTTGACGAGCGCGAAGACGACGATGATGAGGAACAGCAGCCACGCCACCGCCGAGGCCATGCCGAGGTCGCGGACCCGCCAGCCGAGCTCCCAGAGGTACATCGTGAGCGTCTGGTACTGGCGGTCGGAGCCGCCGAGGCCCTGGGTGTCGAAGAGCCGCGGCTCGGCGAAGATCTGCAGGCCGCCGATGGTGGAGGTGATGACCACGAAGATCACGGTCGGCCGGATCATCGGCACGGTGATGGAGGTGAACTGCCGGATCCGCCCGGCGCCGTCGAGGGCGGCCGACTCGTAGACGTCGCGCGGGATCGCCTGCATCGCGGCGAGCAGGATCAGGGCGTTGTAGCCGGTCCAGCGCCAGTTGACCATCGAGGCGATGGCGAGGTGGCTGGCGAGGGTGTCGACGTGCCAGCGGATCGGCTCGAGACCGAACCAGGTGACCACCTCGTTGGCCAGCCCGTAGCGGTCACCGAAGACGTTGCCGAAGATCAGCGCCACGGCGGCCGGGGCGACCACGAACGGCAGCAGCACGCTCATCCGCCACAGCGTCCGTGCCCGGAGCTGGGTGTCGAGCAGGCCCGCCAGGGCAAGGGCGATGAGCACCTGGGGGATGGAGGAGAGCAGGAAGATGCTGATCGTGTTGCGCAGCGCGTTCCAGAAGTAGCGGTCCTCCAGGACCCGGCGGTAGTTCTCGAGTCCGGCGAAGTCGCCCTGACCGGACAGCAGGCCCCACTGGTGCACCGACACCCACGCCGTGTAGCCGAGCGGGAACATCCCGACGACGAGGAACAGCACGAAGAACGGCGAGACGAAGACGTAGGGCGAGACCTTGGCGTCGAGCATCGAGAGCCGCTGCCGCCACGCGGGTCGTCGTACGACGTCGCGCCGCGGCTGTCGTGGCCGGTCACCCGTCGGGGACACCGAGGCACCGGTGTCCCCGACGGGCTGCACGGCAGTGGAACCTGCCTCCATCGCCGTGGCTCAGCCCAGCCGCTCGACGTCGGCGAGGAAGGAGTCCCAGGCCTCGTCGGCCGACTCCTTGCCCTCGTCGACGCGCTGGATGGCCTGCTGGAACGCCGTGTTGATGTCGGCGAACTTCGGCCCCTTGTGGGCGATGAAGGGCACCGCCTCGGCGCGGTCGGCCAGGATCTGGCCCGTGGGGGCGTCGTTGAAGAACTCGCTGGTCGACCCGGTCAGCGCCGGGTCCTCCAGGGCGTCGACCTGGCTCGGGAACGTCCCCTTGGCCTCGAACGCCTTGATCTGCTGCTCCGGAGCCGTCAGCCACTTGGCCAGCTCCTTGGCCTCCTCGACGTTGTCGCCCTGCGCCGGGACGGTGAGGTAGGACCCGCCCCAGTTGCCGCCGCCGCCGGGGAAGACGTTGGCGATGTCCCAGCCCTCGACGCCGTCGGCGTTGCCCTCGATGACGCCGAGCATCCAGCCCGGGCAGGCCATCGTGGCGAAGCCGTCGTCCTGGAAGGAGGCGGTCCAGTCCTCGCTCCACTGCGTCAGGCCGGTGGACAGGCCGTCGGCGGCATTGGCGGTGACGGTGTCGAAGACCTCCTTGACCTCCGGGTTGTCCGCGGCGATGACGGTGTTGTCCTCGTCCTCGAAGGAGTACTCGACCTGGTTGATCATGGCCTGCGCGGTGCCACCGGAGGAGTCGTACCAGGCGGTGCCGGGAACCTTCTCGACGAACTGCCGGCCGGCCTCGAAGTAGGAGTCCCAGTCGCCGAAGAGCGCCGCGACCTTCTCGCGGTCGGTGGGGAGCCCGGCCTTCTTGAACAGGTCGGCGCGGTAGCAGATGCCCTCCGGGCCGATGTCGGTGCCGTAGCCGATCAGCGCGCCGTCGGGCGTCGTCGCAGCCTCGGTCTTCCAGTCGAGCCAGCGACCCTCGACCTCTTTATCGGAGAGGTCGGTGAAGGCGTCGGACTGCTCCATGAGCGCGGACCACCAGTCGACCTCGATCGCCTCGATGTCGGAGAGGCCCGAGCCGGCGGCGAGCTTGGTGTAGAGGTTGTCCTGGTGCTCGTTGGCCGTGCCGGCCTTCTTCTGCTCGACGACGACGTCGTCCTGCATCGCGTTGTACTCCTCGATGAGCTCCTCGTAGCCGAACTCGTTGAAGGTCGCGACGGTGAGCTTGGTCTTGCCGTCCGCGGTCGTGCCCCCGTCGTCACCGCCGCCGCACGCGGCCGCGGTCGTCGCGAGGGTGAGCGCCATCAGCGCGCTCGAGGCGAGTCGGACTCGCCGGGTCTTTGTCTGCACCACTGCACTCCTGCCGTCCTGCGGGGCGCCGGGCTGGTTGCCCGACCGGGAGGTGGACGGTGAGCCGTGTGAGAGCGCTTCCACTTCCGTCCGCCAGCAACTATGACCGCCGTCACACACGTCTGTCAACGATCGAGGCAGGTCTCGTCCCCGAAATGTGGGAGCGCTTCCACGTATCCCCGCTCAGGACCACCGGAGGACGCCGTCATCGAGCCGTGCACGACGGATGGTCCGCGCGTCGTGGAGGTAGTTCTGCCGGAGCGTCCAGGGGGCGCGGGTGCCCTGCCGCGGCAGCGTGTGGACCACCCGCTGGACGTAGCCGGCGTCGAAGTCCATCAGCGGCACCTCCTCGACGTCCGGCTCGCGCACCGGCACGACCGACCGGGTGCCGGTGGCGCGCAGCCGCTGCAGCAGCCGGACGACGTACTCACCGACGAGGTCGGCCTTGAGCGTCCATGAGGCGTTGGTGTAGCCGATGGTGAAGGCGAAGTTGGGCACGCCCGAGAGCATCATCGCGCGGTAGGCCATGGTCCGGCTCGGCTCGACCCGCTCGCCGTCGACGCGCAGCTCGGCGCCGCCGAAGACCTGCAGGTTCAGGCCGGTCGCGGTGACGACGACGTCGGCGTCGAGCCGCTCCCCCGACTCCAGCTCCAGGCCGGTCTCGGTGAAGGTGGCGATGCGGCCGGTCACCACGTCGGCGCGACCTTCCTTGATGGCGCGGAACAGGTCGCCGTCGGGGACCAGGCACATCCGCTGGTCCCACGGGTCGTAGGTCGGCTTGAAGTGGGTGTCGACGGCGTAGCCGGGCGGGAGCTGGGCGACGTTGGTCCTGCGGACGAACCGGCGCACGAGGTCGGGGCGACGCCGGCTGACGCGGTAGAGCGCGGACTGCAGCGCGATGTTCTTCCACCGCGTCGCGACGTAGGACCGCTCCTCCCCGACCAGCCTGGTCAGCCGGCCCTTGACCGCGTCCTTCGCCGGCACGGAGAGGACGTACGTCGGTGAGCGCTGCAGCATCGTGACGTGCGCGGCGCCGGTGCGGGCGAGGGCCGGGACGAGGGTCACCGCGGTGGCTCCCGAGCCGATGACGACGATCCGCTTGCCCGTGGGGTCGAGGTCGTCGGGCCAGTGCTGCGGGTGGACGACCTGCCCGCCGAAGCGCTCCTGGCCCTCGAAGTGCGGGGTGTAGCCGGCGTCGTAGTCGTAGTAGCCGCTGCACGCCCACAGGAAGCCGGCGGTCATCGCGCGAGGCTCGCCGTCGACCTCCGCGGTCACCGTCCACCGGGCGGTGGTCGAGTCCCAGTCGGCGGAGGCGACGCGGTGGCCGTAGCGCACGTGCCGGTCGACGCCGTACTCGCGTGCGGTGTCGCGCAGGTAGTCGAGGATCGAGGCGCCGTCG
The DNA here is from genome assembly GCF_013155335.1 of Nocardioides sp. zg-1230. Classification (GTDB taxonomy): domain Bacteria; phylum Actinomycetota; class Actinomycetes; order Propionibacteriales; family Nocardioidaceae; genus Nocardioides. The sequence goes on from NZ_JABJQZ010000001.1 coordinate 768,678, forward strand.
GCCAGCGCGGTGTCACCGCGCCACGGCCGGAACCGGTACCCCAGGGTGTGCATGTCGGAGTCGGAGCGCACGCCCGGGTAGCGGAACAGGTCCCAGGTGCCGCCGCTGACCTCGCGCCGCTCCAGGACGGCGTACGACGTCCCGGGCAGGTCCTTGGCGAGGTGGGCCGCCGCGCCGATGCCCGACAGGCCCGCCCCGATGATCAGCACGTCGACGTGCTCGACAGTCGTCACGACGCCCAGCCTAGGTCGGTCGGCAGCTCAGGTGTAACCGCGAGTTGCACGGCTACCCCCGCGCGTGGAGCTCGACGAACCGCGCCAGGAGCCGTACCGGTTCGGTCACCATCGCCTCGCGGGCGCCGGCCTTGAGCTGCTCCTGCTCGTGCGGCTCGTAGTAGCCGTGGGCGCTGTAGGCGTCGATCCGGTCGCAGATCGCGACGGCGTCGAGCTCGGGGTGGAACTGGGTGGCGTAGACGTTGCGGCCGATCCGGAAGGCGTGGACCGGGCAGGTGTCGGTCGAGGCCAGCAGCACCGCCCCCTCGGGCAGCCGGGCGACGGCCTCCTTGTGGCCGAGGTAGGCCGTGAACTCCGCCGGCAGCTCACCGAACAGCGGGTCGGACCGACCCTCCTCGGTGAGGCGCACCGTCAGGGCGCCGATCGGCTCGCCGAAGGTCCGGTCGACGACGCCTCCCCGCAGGGTGCCCAGCACCCCGATGCCGTAGCAGGCGCCGAGGAACGGGAAGTCCGCCTCGACCGCCCGCACGGCGAGGTGGTGCAGCTCGGCCTCCGCGCGGCGCTGCGCCGGCGACTTCAAGTCGTCGGGGTCGGACTTGTTGAAGGGTCCGCCGCCCAGGATGATCCCCGACCAGTCGGCGAGGTCGACCTCGCCGAGCGGTGCTGCCTCGAGACGCACCCGCGCCAGCTCGTCGGGCAGCAGGCCGCAACCGGCCAGCACGGCGTCGTACTCCTGCTGGGCGACGTCGTCCTCTGCGCGGGTACCGAGGAAGAGGAAAGGCTTCACGTCTGGACTGCCGCCCCGCTGGCGAGGAGGCGGTCGACGTCCTCGATGCCCCAGGCGGCGAGCGCCTCGCGCGTGTGCTCGCCCGGCAGCGCGGGACCGCTGCGGATCGTGGACGCGGTACGCGAGAAGCGGGGCGCCGGCGCGGGCTGGGTGATGCCGTCGTGCTCGACGAACGTGCCCCGCGCGGCGAGGTGCGGGTGGGCGGGCGCCTCGGCGAGGGGTACGACGGGCGCGACGCAGGCGTCCGTGCCGGCGAAGACCTCGGCCCACTCGGCCTGCGTCCGCTCCTTGAAGCGTCGGATCAGGGCGCCGCGGATGGTGGCGTGGTTGGCCGGGTCGTCGCGGTCGGGCAGCTCGACGCCGATGCGCTCGACGAGCGCGGCCCAGAACTGCGGCTCGAGCGCCGCGACGCTGACGTGCTTGCCGTCGGCGGTCTCGTAGACGTCGTACCAGGGGGTGCCGCCGTCGAGCAGGCCCTCGCGCCGTCGGCCGGTGGCGAGTCCGGTCGCGGCGAAGGTGGAGGCCATGGCGTTGAGGTGGGCGGTGCCGTCGACGATCGCGGCGTCGACGACCTGCCCGCGGCCGCTGGTGCGGGCCTCGAGCAGCGCGGCGAGGATGCCGATGACGAGGTAGGTGGAGCCGCCGCCGAAGTCGCCGAGCAGGTTGCTGGGGAAGTGCGGCCGCTCGCGGTCCTGACCGAGGCCGTGGAGGGCGCCGGTGATCGCGATGTAGTTCATGTCATGGCCGGCGGCCTGGCTCCACGGGCCGTCCTGGCCCCAGCCGGTCATCCGGCCGATGACCAGCCGCCCGTTGCGGGCGTGGCAGTCCTCGGGCCCCAGCCCGAGCCGCTCCATCGCCCCGGGACGCATCCCCTCCACCAGCACGTCCGCGCGCTCCACGAGGCCGAGCACCGCCTCGATCGCCTCGGGCCGCTTGAGGTCCAGCGCGACGCTCGGCCGGCCGCGGTTGAGCACGTCCTTGTCGCCCAGGACGAACATCCCGCCGCCCGGCCGGTCGATGCGGAGCACGTCGGCGCCGAGGTCGGCCAGCAGCATGCACGCGTGCGGCCCCGGCCCGATGCCCGCGACCTCCACCACCCGCACGCCCCGCAGCGGCCCGGTCCCCTGCCCCAGCTCGTACGTCATGCGCCTGATCATGACACCGGTGCTGTCAGGGTCGCGAGGGCGGCGGCCTTGCATCAGGAATCCCCGGCTGGCCGGTGATTCCTGAAGTTGTCGGCCTGTGCACGGCCTGACAAGTGCAGCAAGAGCCGGTCGGCCGGGGATTCCTGGGTCACCCGAGGCTTGCAACTCGTTGCATAGGTCGGGCACCATGGCGCCATGGCCCTCGAGCACGCCCTCCTCGTCGCGCTGAGCGAGCGCCCGGCGAGCGGGCTCGAGCTGACCCGGCGCTTCGAGAAGTCGCTGGGCTTCTTCTGGCACGCCACCCACCAGCAGATCTACCGCGTGCTCGCGCGGATGGAGGCCGACGGGTGGGTGCGGGTCGAGGTCGTCGCCCAGGACGGGCGACCCGACAAGAAGGTCCACACGCCCTCGGAGGCCGGCCGTCGCGTGCTGGCGGAGTGGCTGGCCACACCGATGGCGATGGAGACCTTCCGCAGCGAGCTGGCGGTCAAGCTGCGCGGGGCGTCGTACGGCGACCGCGCCGTGCTGCTGGACAACCTCCTCGCCGCGCGGGCCGAGCACGCGACCCGGCTCGCGCACTACGAGCAGCTCGAGCGCGAGCAGTTCCCCGACCCCGCCGACCTCGACGAGGCCGCGCTCGACCAGTGGCTGGTGCTGCGCGGCGGCATCCGGCTCGAGCGGTTCTGGGTCGACTGGACCACCGACTACCTGCACGCCCACGGAAGAGCCGAAAGAGACTGACGATGACGCACCCCCGCTACCCCCACCTCCTCGAGCCGATCACCCTCGGCACCGGCCCCGACGCGCTGACGCTGCGCAACCGCGTCGTGATGGGTTCGATGCACACCGGGCTCGAGGACCACCCGTGGGACATCGACAAGCTCGCGGCGTTCTTCGAGGAGCGGGCGCGTGGCGGGGTCGGCCTGATCATCACCGGCGGCTACGCGCCGACCAAGCGCGGCTGGCTCAAGCCGTTCGCCAGCGAGATGACCAACCGGCTGCACGCCAAGCGCCACGAGCGGGTCACCGGCGCGGTGCACGAGGCCGGCGGCGCGATCGCGCTGCAGGTGCTGCACGCGGGTCGCTACGGCTACCACCCGTTCTCGCAGAGCGCGTCGGACAAGAAGTCGCCGATCACGCCGTTCAAGCCGAGCGCCATGTCGAGCAAGGAGGTCGACCACACCGCGACCGCCTTCGCCAAGAGCGTCGCGCTGGCCCGCAAGGCCGGCTACGACGCCGTTGAGATCATGGGCTCCGAGGGCTACCTCATCAACCAGTTCCTCGCCGCTCGCACCAACGACCGCGACGACGCCTGGGGCGGCTCGCCCGCGCGCCGCATGCACTTCGCCGTCGAGGTCGTACGCCGTTCGCGCGAGCTGGTCGGCCCCGACTTCCCGATCGTCTACCGGATCTCCCTGCTCGACCTCGTCGAGGGCGGGCAGACCTGGGAGGAGACCGCCGAGCTGGCGCTGCACCTGCAGGCCGCCGGCGTCACGGTGTTCAACACCGGCATCGGCTGGCACGAGGCGCGGGTGCCGACGATCATCACGCAGGTCCCGCGCGGCGCCTGGCGCTCGCACACCGCGCGCCTCAAGGAGGTCGTCGACGTCCCGGTCTGCGCCTCCAACCGGATCAACACCCCCGAGCTCGCCGAGGACATCCTCGCGGCCGGCGAGGCCGACCTCGTGTCGATGGCACGCCCGCTGCTGGCCGACCCGGCCTTCGTGGCCAAGGCGATGGACGAGCGCGCCGACGAGATCAACACCTGCATCGCCTGCAACCAGGCCTGCCTCGACCACGTCTTCAGCAACGAGCGGGCCTCCTGCCTGGTCAACCCGCGCGCCTGCCACGAGACCGAGCTGGTGCTGATGCCGACGCTGCGCAAGCAGACGGTGGCCGTCGTCGGCGCGGGTCCCGCCGGTCTCGCCGCCGCCACGTCCGCGGCGGAGCGCGGCTTCGCGGTCACGCTGTTCGAGAAGTCGCCCGAGCTCGGCGGCCAGTTCCGCCTCGCGATGGCGGTCCCGGGCAAGGAGGACTTCGCCGACACGCTGCGCTACTTCACCCGCCGCCTCGAGGTCCTCGGCGTCGACGTACGCCTCTCCACCGCGGCGACCGCCGCCGACCTCGCCGGCTTCGACCAGGTGGTCGTCGCGACGGGCGTGGAGCCCCGCATCCCGGAGATCCCCGGCATCGACCACGCATCCGTGGCGTCGTACGCCGACGTGCTCAGCGGCGCGGTCGTCCCGGGTCGCCGCGTCGCGGTGATCGGCGCGGGCGGCATCGGCGTCGACGTGAGCGTCTTCCTCACGCACGAGGAGGAGGACCTCGACGACTGGATGGCCCACTGGGGCGTCGGTGACCCCGCCCTCAGTCCGGGCGGCCTGATCGAGGCCAAGCCGCGCACCCCGGCGCGCGAGGTGACGCTGGTGCAGCGCAAGACCACCCCCATCGGCATCGGCCTCGGCAAGACGTCGGGTTGGGCGCACCGTGCGGTGCTCAAGCAGTCGAAGGTCACGATGGTCAGCGGAGCGACCTACGACCGCATCGACGACGACGGCCTCCACGTCACGGTCGACGGCGTGCCGCGCGTGATCGAGGCGGACACGATCGTGGTCTGCGCCGGCCAGGACTCGGTGCGGGAGCTGTACGACGGCCTCGACCGCGACGCCCGCCTCATCGGCGGCGCCACTGTGCACCTGATCGGCGGAGCCGATGTCGCCGCCGAGCTCGACGCCAAGCGCGCGATCAAGCAGGGCACGGAGGTCGTCGCGGCGATCTGACGCCCGGCGTCAGGCGCCCAGCTGCTGCCGGCGTACCAGCGTCTCGTCGAGCAACGGCTCGCCGGACCTCTGGTCGCCTGCGGCCGCCTCGGGTGCGGCCTCGGGTGCGCGGCCGGACGCGAAGGCCGACGTCACGGTGCGCATCGCCTCACTGAGCTCGCCCGGGATCACGAAGTAGCCGTTGCCGTTCTCCGCGAGGCGCGGCAGCATCTCGAGGTACTTGTAGGCCAGCACCTGCGGGTCGGCGTCGTTGGCGTGGACCGCCTGGAAGACCCGCTCGAGCGCCCGTGCCTCCCCGTCCGCCTCGAGGACCTTGGCCTGCTGGCGGCCCTCGGCCTCGAGGATCATCTTGCTGCGGTTGCCCTCCGCGGTGAGGATCAGCGACTGGCGCTCGCCCTCGGCGTGCAGGATCACCGCACGCTTGTCGCGCTCGGCGCGCATCTGCTTCTCCATCGCCTCCTGGATGCTGCGCGGCGGGTCGATCGCCTTGATCTCCACGCGGTTGACCCGGATCCCCCACCGTCCCGTCGCCTCGTCGAGGACCTCGCGCAGACGCTCGTTGATGGTCTCGCGCGAGGTGAGGGTGCTCTCGAGGTCCATGGAGCCGATGAGGTTGCGCAGCGTCGTGACGGTGAGCTGGTCGATCGCGCGGAGGTAGTCCGTGACCTCGTAGGCCGCCGCCCGCGGGTCGGTGATCTGGTAGTAGAGGACGGTGTCGATGGCGACGACCAGGTTGTCCTCGGTTATCACCGGCTTGGGCTCCGAGGTGTAGACGTGCTCGCGCACGTCGAGCTTGGTGTTGACCCGGTCCACCAGCGGGATGATCAGGTTCAGCCCCGGCTGGAGCGTGCGCTGGTAGCGGCCGAACCTCTCGATGTTGTAGCGGCGTGCCTGCGGCACGATCCGGATCGAGGAGGCCACCGCAAAGGCGACCAGGAGGGCCAGCACGACCAGGGGCACCCACACGTACATCTCACTCACGCTCTCTCGGTAGTCGTTCGGGCAGGGGCTCGCGCGGGTGCACCAGGGCGGTCGCGCCCTCGATCTCGTAGACGTCCACGCGCACGCCGGCCGGGATCACCAGCCCGTCGGCGTACGGCCGCGCCGACCAGTCCTCGCCGCCGAGGTGCACGAGCCCGCCCGTGTCGCTCACCTCTCGCACCACCACGGCGGAGCGACCCACGAGCGCGTCGCTCCCCTCACGGGAGACCGGCGGCAGCGCGAGGTGCCGCTTGGCGATCGGTCGTACGGCGACCAGCGCGACGCCGCCGGTCACGGCGAAGACGAGCAGCTGCACCGGCACCGCGGCGCCGAGACCTGCGGCGACGGCCGCAGCCAGGGCCGCACCCGCCAGGAGGCCGAAGACCAGCGTCAGCGTGAGGAACTCCGCCACGCCGAGGATGAGAGCCGCGATCAGCCAGGCAAGCCACCACATGAGGGTCGTCCGTCGGAGGAAGTCCCTCCAGCGTACGTCGATGATGGAAGGGCGGGCAGGGGTGCGCGGCGCCCCTGCCCGGACGCGTCACTCCTGGCGCACCACGACCCGGGTGCCGCTCGGGACCACGACCACGTCCTCCTCGTGGGCGGCGACGTCCACGAGGACCTCGAAGAGGTCACGCATCGAGACGAAGCCGGCGACCTCGTCGCCCCGGAGCACCGGCAGGTGCCGGACCTGCGCCTCCACCATCCGCCGCGCCGTGTCGAGGATCGGGTCGTCCGGATTGGCGGTGACGAGGTCGGTGGCCATCACGTCGGCCGCCGTCACGTGGTCGGGGTTCGCGCCCTGTGCCAGGTGGTGGACGACGTCGCGCTCGGACACGACACCGACGAGGTGTCCGCCCTCGACGACGCCGAGGGCACCGACGCCGTCGGCCGCCAACGACTCCGCGACCTCCAGCAGGGAGGCCTCGCCCGGCACGGTCGCCACCGGCCACACCATCACCCGGGCGACCACGTCGGTGGGATGCATGCTGCGTCTGCTGCTGGTGATCACGGTGTCCTCCGCTCGCCTCTGCTGGTGACCCGAGCCTGCTCCGTCGTCCTCGCCGGCGGCAGGGGCGTTGGTCCCCGGCCGGGGGGACACACTGCCCTGCGCCCCGTCCGGTGCCGGCGATACGTTGGTGGGTAGCGCGATCCCGTGCTGCGACACCAGGACGAGGAGAGACGTGCCGGTTCAGGAGCCCCTGTGGGCTGACTCGTACGCACCCGGGGTGCCCCTGCACCTCGACTACGGCGACACCACGGTGCTCGACCTGTGGGAGAACTCCGCGCGACGGCACCCCGACCGACCCGCGCTGGACTTCCTGGGCCGGGTCTCGACCTACGCGGAGGTCGACGACGAGGTACGACGTGTGGCCGGCGGCCTGCACGCGCTCGGCGTACGACCCGGCGACAACGTCGCGCTCGTGATGCCCAACTGCCCGCAGAACGTCATCGCGTTCTTCGCGGTGCTGCGGCTGGGCGCCACCGTCGTCGAGCACAACCCGCTCTACACCGCGGCGGAGCTGCGCCACCCGTTCGTCGACCACGGCGCCCGGGTGGCGATCGTGTGGGACAAGGTCGTGCCCGTCGTCGAGAAGCTGCGCGCCGGCTCGGCCCTCGAGCACGTCGTCGCGGTCGACCTGACCACCCGGCTCCCGTGGACCAAGCGGCTCGCGCTGCGCCTGCCGATCCCGAAGGCGCGCGCCGCCCGCTACCAGCTGACCTCACCGGCACCGCAGGCGATGCAGTGGGACGAGCTGGCCTCGGCCGCCCCGCTGGACGAGTCGCACCCCCGGCCGTCCCGGGACGACGTCGCGCTGCTGCTCTACACGTCCGGCACGACCGGAGTGCCGAAGGGCGTGCCGCTGCTGCACCGCAACCTCGTCGCCAACGTCGTCCAGGGCCGGGCCTGGGTCCCCGGCCTCGAGGAGGGCAAGGAGTCGTTCCTGGTCGCGCTGCCGCTCTTCCACGCGTACGGCGTCACCGTGAGCGTGCTGCTCGGCGTGGCCCTGGCCGCCAAGCTGGTGCTGCTGCCCAAGCCGGAGATCGGGCTGATCATGGACGCCGTCAAGCGCGAGGTGCCGAGCTTCGTGCCCGCGGTGCCCCCGCTCTACCAGCGCATCGTCGACGAGGCGGAGCGACGTGGGGTCTCGATCCGCGGCATCCGCTACGCGCTGTCGGGGGCGATGCCGCTGCCCGCTCCCCTTGTCGAGCGCTGGGAGGCCGCCACCGGCGGGCTTCTCGTCGAGGGCTACGGCCTCACCGAGACGTCGCCGGTGATCGTCGGCAACCCGATGACGAAGGCGCGGCGCCCGGGCGCGATCGGGGTGCCCTTCCCCGACGTAAAGGTCCGTGTCGCCGACCCCGAGGACCTCGACCGGGAGGTGCCGCAGGGCGAGCGCGGCGAGCTGCTGGTGAAGGGCCCCCAGGTGTTCTCCGGCTACCGGGGACTGCCGGACGAGACCGCGGCCGCCTTCCACGACGGGTGGTTCCGCACCGGGGACGTGGTGACCATGTCGCCCGACGGCTTCCTGACGGTCGTGGACCGGATCAAGGAGATCATCATCACCGGCGGGTTCAACGTCTACCCGTCCGAGGTGGAGGCCGTGATCCGCACCCATGCCGGCGTCGTGGACGTGGCGGTCGTCGGCCTGCCGCACGACGACGGCGGCGAGGAGGTCGTCGCCGCAGTCGTGCTCGTGGAGGGCGTGCCGGTGCAGCCGGACGAGCTGCGCGACCACTCGCGCCAGGGGCTCACGCCCTACAAGGTGCCGCGCCGGGTGGTGTTCGTCGACGAGCTGCCGACCAACCCGATGGGCAAGGTGCTGCGCCGCGAGGTGGTGGCGCGGCTGCGGCCGCACGCCTGACCTCGTCGACGTCCGGCGGGGTCTGGGCGTGGTGCCGCATGATGGAGGAATGACGACCACCTCCGAGGTGACTGCGACGGGCGTCGACGAACGATCCTTGCGGTCGTTGCGGCGGTGGAACCTCGCCCTCACCGCGCTGCACCTCGGGCAGGCGGTCGCGGTGGTCGTGCTGGCCACGGACTTCGCGATCACGATCACCCAGACGCTCCCCACCGGCCCGCCCGGCTCGGCACCCGCCTCTCCCGAGTCGCTCGTCGACCTCCCGATCGGCGCCACGATCGCGGTCTTCCTGCTGATGGCGAGCCTCGACCACCTGCTCACCGCCACCGTCGCGCGCCGCACCTACGAGCGTGACCTGCGGGGCGGGATCAACCGGTTCCGCTGGGTCGAGTACTCCTTCAGCGCCACGATCATGGTCGTGCTCATCGCCCTCTACTCGGGCATCGTCGACATCTCGGCCCTCATCGGCATCGTGGGCGCCAACGTGGCGATGATCCTGTTCGGCTGGCTCCAGGAGTCGGCCAACCCGCCCGGCAGCCCGACCCGGACGATGAAGCCCTTCTGGTTCGGCTGCGTCGCCGGTGCCGCGCCGTGGATCGCCATCGCCGCCAACCTCGTCGCCGCCGAGGAGGTGCCCGGGTTCGTGATCGGCATCTTCGTGTCGCTGTTCGTCTTCTTCAACAGCTTCGCGCTCAACCAGTGGCTGCAGTACCGCGGCATCGGGCCCTGGCGCAGCTACGCGTTCGGCGAGAAGGCCTACCTCGTGCTGAGCCTGGTGGCGAAGTCCGCACTGGCCTGGCAGATCTTCGCCGGGTCGCTCGCGAGCTGAGCGGGGACCCGCGACCCCTCAGCGGTGCACCCCGCGGGACGGGGACACCGCGGCCGGTCCGGGCTGGGAGGATCGCCGTATGAACCGTCGCGCCCTGGTCCGCCGCCCGAGCCCCCGCCTGACCGAGGGACTGCTGACCCACATCGACCGCGTCCCGGTCGACCTGGACCTCGCCGAGCGCCAGTGGGAGGCGTACGTCGCCGCCCTGCAGGCCGAGGGCTGGGAGACCATCGAGGTGCCACCGGCGCCCGAGTGCCCGGACTCGGTGTTCGTCGAGGACACGGTGGTGATGTACGACGACCTCGCCGTGATCACCCGCCCCGGCGCCGACGAGCGCAAGGCCGAGGTGGCCGGCACGGAGCAGGTGCTGCGCGGCCTTGGCTACCGGATCGCACGCATCGAGGCACCCGGCACCCTCGACGGCGGCGACGTCCTCAAGCACGACGACACCGTGTGGGTCGGCCTGGGCGGGCGCACCAACCAGGCCGGCGTCGACCAGCTCGCCGAGCACCTCGCGCCGCTCGGCGCCCGCGTGGTCGCCGTACCGCTCACGAAGGCGCTGCACCTGAAGTCCGCGGTCACCGCGCTGCCCGACGGCACGGTCGTGGGGTGGGAAGAGGTCGTCGACGACCCCTCGGTGTGGGAGTCGTTCCTCCCGGTGCCAGAGGAGCCGGGCTCGCACGTCGTGCTCCTCGACGAGGCGACGGTGCTGATGTCGTCGGCCGCATCCCGGACCCGCGCGCTCTACGAGGAGCGCGGGCTCCGCGTGGTCGCCGTCGACGTCACGGAGTACGAGAAGCTCGAGGGCTGCGTCACCTGCCTGTCCGTGCGCCTGCGCGGCTGAGGGTCGGGCCTGCCGGGGCCGGCGCCACGACCGCCGCACGTGTGGCCGGTCCGGACCGGGGAGCCTCGCCCTTGCCAGCAGGCCGGGCACCCGAGGACTCTGGCCGCAGGCACACGACCGGACGGGGACACCATGGAAGAGCCGTCGCTGGAGCTGACACCGCAGACGGCCGCGCTCGCCGGCGCCGCCGAAGCCCTGGAATCGGCCGGAGTCAGCCACTGGTTCTTCGGCGGGTGGGCCGTGGACCTGTGGGTCGGACGCGTCACGCGCGCTCACGACGACATCGACGTGCTCGTCCAACGCAGCGACGAGGCCAAGGTCCACGAAGCGCTCACCGCCGCCGGTTGGGTCCACACCCCGCAGGACGACGACCTCGTGGGCACCAACTACGCCGGTGACGGCTACGAGCTGCAGCTGACGTTCGTGGAGACCGACGACGAGGGCCGGGTGGTCGTACGGGTGCCGGGGGAGCCGATCGTGGTCTCACCCGGGCCGCTCGCCCACGAGCGTCGACCCCTGGGCCACCTGCACGTCCGGGTGATGACGTTGGAGTCGATGCTCGAGGGCAAGGCCGAACCACGCCCCGACGACGCGGGCGGGGACAAGGACCGCGCGGACCTCGCCGCGCTCCGGGCGGTCGCCGAGCGGCGCTGAACGGGGCTGGCGTCCGGGCCACGTCCGCCGCACGTCCGCCGCACGTGCGCGACCGCACGTGCGCGGCACCGACGGGCCGGGTCGGAAGGACCCGGCCGCCGGGCAACCCCTGCCGATGTGGTCGGACCACTGTTCACGGATCACGGTCGCCGCGCAGGTCGAGCCTGCGGAGCCCGTCCGCCCCAGGGGTGAGGCGAGGACTCGAGGCTAGCCCGCAGCACGCCCGCCGAGCACCCGCCGTTTCGCCGGCTGCGGTCAGACAGCCGGAGACGCGACCGGGACGACGACCTCGTTGCGTCGCAGGAACCACGGCGTCCACGGCGGGTCGAACCGCGCGAACCGAGCCGGCCCCACGACGTCGAGGCCCGCGGCGTCCAGGGCGGTGAGGAGCCCGCGGGCGTGCTCGTCGTAGCGCTCGCGCGTCCAGCGTCCGGAGAACGTCAGCGCCGCGGCTGTCTGTGCCGGCACCGCGCGCATGCGGACGTCGGGGTCCGTCGGGTCGGGAGCGCTGGCGAGGTCGAAGCCGGCGGGCATGACGAAGCCGACGACGAAGCGGCCTGCCGACTCGTCCTCGGTCTCCTGCACGACCGGCGCGGTCATCGCCACCTTGCGAGACTGAGTGTTGCGGCCGCCGATGTAGCCCACGAGCCGTCGGAACGAGGTGTTGCCCGCGCCCTCGAACGACCCCGTCACCCGCGTCTCGGCGACCACGTGGTCGGGGTAGCGGCGCAGCTCGAAGTCGGCGTACTCGCGGACGACCTCGTAGGGCTGCTGCTCGGTCATGACTCCATCCTCCCTCCGCGACCTCCTCACGTCCGCCTGGTGAAGCGGACCTTGCCGTGCGTGTCGAGGGAGTGCTGGAACGTCGGGTCGTGGATCCGGCGGTGGTGGGGCGGGCAGAGCAGCCGCCCCTTCTCGACGCTCGTCCCGCCACCCTCGCCCCACGACACCTCGTCGTGGTGGGCCTCGGTCATCGCAGGTGCCGCATCGCAGCCCGCGGCCGTGCAGCCGCCGTCACGGATGCCCATCGCCACCCGCTGCGCCTCGGTGTGGAAGCGACGCTTGCGGCCGACGTCGAGCGGCACGCTCGGGCCGCCGAGCACGGCGGGGATGATGCCCGCCCGGCAGGCGAGCCGTCGCGCCTCGCCGGCGCTGATCCGGCCGCCGGTGTCGAGCGACGCAGCCTTGAGGCCACCGAGCAGGGTGTCGAGGTCCATGGTCACGACGACCGTCGCCGCCACCCCACCCGCCTTGGGCGTGGACGCGGCGGGGCGGGTCTCGATGTAGTCCATGAATGCCCGGCCCATCCGGTGTCGGGTCAGCGCCGGCGGGCGCTCCGCGTCTCCGTGGCCGCCCGCGCTTCCCTTCCTGAGGTCTCGAGCGACGCGGGCCTTGAGGTCCTTGGCGAGCATCGCCCCGTGGAGCGACGGGATGGTGAAGCGACCGTGGCACGTGCCGTGCCCGTCGTCGACCATGGAGAACGACGCCTCGGCGAGGGCGTCGGCCTCCTCGGCCTCGAGACGGCGCGCCTCCTCGGCGTCCGCGGCCGCGGGGTCGACCGCCTCGAGCACGCGGCGCCCCAGCATGCGCAGGTCCTTGGCATCGTGTTCGCCGGCCTTGTCGAGCAGGAACCGCGTCGCCGCAGCCGGGACCCAGTCCTCGACGGCGTCGGGCAGCTCGTCCACTGCGTCGGCGATCACCCGCGCCTGGTCGGTGCGCAAGTCGCCGGACGCCAACCCTTGGGCGACCTCGTCGTGGTCCTCCAGAGTCTTCGCCAACCGTGCCAGCCGGTGCGCCTCAGCCCGGGTGGTGCGCGTCGCGTGTGACCACCAGTTGGCCGTCGACGTGGCGCCGGTGTCCATGCCGACGCCCACGGCCTCCGCCTGCCGCAGCACCCGCATCAGGAGCGCGTCGAGCTGGCCCCGCGCGCGGGTCAGCGACAGCAGCGCCTCCTCGGCGTCCTTGGTCGACATCGTCCACATCGGCCGGTCGATGGCCGCCGCGAGGTCGGCCTCCAGCCACCGCGCCAACGCCACCACCTGGTGGTCGTCGAAGTGTGCGATCGCTGTCATGCACGGACTCTTCCAGAGGGGTACGACAGTGGGGTCGAGCGTTGACGTGGGGTGTGGAGAGCCGAAGGAGCCGTCAAGGAGGGCCTGGGACGAAAGGCAGGTGGGCACGATCCGGCGGGTTCAGGGCACTACTGCCGACGACAGCCTGCTGGCGCGGCACGGCGCAGATGCGGCTGGCGCTCGAACCAGCCTCGAGATCCCTCGGCCGGTGCCTCAAGCGATGCGTCGCGTCAGCACGAGGACCCACGCAGGCGCAAGCACTGCACCCACGGCAAGCAGTGCCAGGTCGCTGGCAGCGACAGACATGAAGCTGGTGGCCACGATGACAACGAGCCCGCCTGATAGTGCCAAGCAGGTGACCCACCACCAGCGATCAGGCCGAGTCGGGGAGGGCTCGATGAAGGCCATCGCCGCGGTGCCGGCCGAGATCATCAGATAGCCGAGATTCTCCACGTAGTCGTCGTGCGGCCGATTGCGTCGATCATCGTTGCGAGCGCCGCCGCATCGAACTGCGGCAGATGGGCAACGGCCAGGACGCGATCCTCCGCACCGAGGTACGCCGTCTGTGTCACCGACGAGATCACCGAGCCGAGGACGAGTGCAGACGCAGCGAGGCGAGCTCGTGCGCGGTTCGGCTCATCGACCTGCGCCAGCCAACCGACAGACATCGCCGCGATCGCCAGGAGCGCCGCGGCGAGGCACCAGTTCTCGACCTGTTCGAAACCGAACAGGTCGTTCCGGTAGGCGAGGTAGTCCCGCACGTAGGCGCCCACGTCGTCGGCGCGCCCGGGCTCATCGGGACCCACGAGCCCGCTGACGGGTCGCGGCATAGACCCCTGTCGAGACCCACAGCGCGAGCACGGTGAACCACCCGAGACCGGTCCACATCGCTCGCTGGCTCACGTGCGCATGCCCCGCTTCGTGATCCATCCTGCACGACGAGCTGAACACCCATCAGTCGTCCGCCCGCCATGCCCACAGGCAGCGTCGCTCCGCTGCCTGTGGGCGTGGGCGTGCGGTAGATCCCCCTCGGGAGCCGCATCGACTGACGTTGGTCTTGGCGTTTCGCCTCAGGGTGACCGCGTTGCCTGCTTGGGTGATGCGACCAGCTCATTCGTACCTGTCCACGGGGGGCAACATGAAGAGGCCTGCTCACGTCGGCGCACGGGCCGCACTCTCGACCAGTGCCCTCCTCCTCTCCGGAGGGGGCAAGGCCGTCACTGTGCACGAGCTCGCCATCGTCTTTCGATGAGTTCCGTCGCAGGCCGCCAGGGTCTGGCAGGCACCGCGCTGTCGCTCGCAGTGGGTCTCCTGGCGGCCTGCGGGGCGGACTCGCCCGACCCGGCCGGTTCGGGCGGAATGATCGGGCACATGTCCGGCACATCCGACGTGGAAGGACGGCCGGGTGACCCGGCCATCGCAGGCGGCGGGCTGGCAGTGATCCCGATCGCGGCGATGGACGGCCCGTTCTGGGACCTGACCGACCAAGAGCGGGTTGCCGACCCGCGGGGCTGGGCCCACCTGGCGCTGTTGTTGAGCGAGGCGCACGTCTCCCGGCTGGACGGCACAGTGGTTCCCATCGACGACGAGGGTGACTTCCGCGTCGAGGTGCCGGCGGGGAAGTACGCCGTCTGCTACTGGTCGGACGAGATCGGCGGCCGCGTCACCGGATGCGCTGCGGTCGACCTGTCCGCCGAAGGTGAGCTCGAGGCATCCAGGGGCGAGGGGGGTTTCCACATCGGCGCCGCCGCCTGAACAGGATCACGCGGCAGCACCCGGCACGGCAACCCGACGCAACCCGCCGTGTTGTTGGCGGAGATCCATGGCGGGCGGACGGCGCGCGCACCTAGGGTGCGAAGCATGGAAGGGCTTGTGCTCCGTGTCCGGCTCGTCAGCGGCGACAGCATGGACGTCACGTACGACGACCGCAGCGGGATGAGCGAGGACGAGGTCATCGACCACGTCATCAGCACGCTCTCAGAGGAGACCGGCGTGCTCCGCTGCAGCCACGGCGACCGGCTCCTGGTGCTATACGCACGAGGTGTTGCCGCGATGGAGGTCGCACCCCGCGGGGCGGTCCTCTAGCAGGCGCCGAGCGCTGCCGACAGTGGAGCGCACGGCCGGACCTACCGGCCGTACGCTCCAGTGTCGAGCGCGTGCTCAGGCCGCCGCCGGCACGGCGACCCGGCGAGCCGACCGGCGCGGCAGCCAGCGCACGGCGCGGAAGGTCTCCTCCGACGAGCCGTAGACCAGCAGCGCGAGGAAGACGCCGTACACCGGCAGGTGCCCGACCATCTCGGTCTGGCCGAAGAGCAGCAGGGTCGCGTTGAAGGGCACCATCGCGACGAGCACGGCCACCTGCGGGAAGGCGCCGGAGATGACGAGCAGCCCGAACAGCAGCTCGGTGGCTCCCGCGATCGCGACGAAGGTCTCCGGCGAGACGTGGACGCCGACGAGTGCGAAGACGTCGAGCGCCGGGTAGTGCTCGAGGGTGTCGATGGCCATGGCCGGGTTGGTGAGCTTCTCGGAGAAGGCGAGCACGATCAGGGCGGCGCCGACGCCGAGGCGCAGCCACAGCAGCGCCCAGCGCAGGTGGGCCCGTGACGGGTGCGCGGCGCCGTACGCGTCGGGACCGGGAGGCACGACGACCAGGAAGGCCGCGACGGCCGCGAGGTTCGCGCACTCCCCGAGCGCCGTGAGGCCGGCGACCAGGGCGAGCGCCGGGGCCAGGCCGAGGACCAGCGCGGCGGCCGTGCGCAGCTGCCAGCCGGTGACCAGCCAGATCCCGAGCCCGGCCTCGACCAGGAGCAGCGCATTGCCGCCCACCCCCTCGAGGTGGTCGTTGGACGGCGTGATGAACGCGCCCGTCGCGGCGAGCGCGAGCAGGGCGACACCGAGGTGGATCCCGAGCAGGCGCGGCACCAACGGCACCAGGCGGCCCAGCGGACGCAGCACCGGGAGCTCGGGGCGGTCGACGCGGAGGGCGATCACACGCCACGCCACGGCGGCGACGACGACGGCGGCGGTCAGCACGAGCGGCAGCGGTGACAAGAAGAACGACCAGTCCCCCGCCTGCTGGGACTCGACGAACCAGCGCTCGTGGGTGGGCAGGGCAGGCACGAGCAGGGCTCCGGGGAGGGTCATGGCACCACCCTCGGTCCCGCTCCCGCTCGCGGGTGAGCGGCGAAGGTCCGGACCTCGACGGGACCTTCGTCATCTGACCGCCGCCCAGGACCGACTTGCCGGCGTTCGGGCGCGGCCCGAGGATCGGCGCATGGACGAGACCGCTGCCGAGCCCCGGCTCAGACGTGCCGTCCGGGCGATCGTCCTGTCCGACGACGACAGCGTCCTGCTCTGCCGGTTCCGTCATCCGCACCCGGCGGTCCCGGACGGCGCCACGGGCGTGTGGTCGGCACCCGGCGGCGGCATCGAGCCCGGCGAGCTGCCGCTGGAGGCGCTGCGCCGCGAGCTCCTGGAGGAGACCGGTCTGGTCCTCGACGCCGACCCGCCCCACGTCTGGCACCAGGAGGTCCTCACCCCGGTCGGGTACGAGGGTTCCGAGGGGTACGACGGGCTGGTCAACGACTACTTCCTCGTCCGCACCACCCGCTTCGACCCGCGGGGCGCGCTGCCGGACGACGACCTCGCAGCCGAGCACATCAGCGCCATGCGGTGGTGGCACCACGAGGAGGTCGCCGCGCACGACGGCCCCGACGTCTTCTCGCCCCGCGACCTCGCCGGTCCGCTCGCGAGCCTCGTCGCCGGCTACGTGCCGGGCACCCCGATCCCCCTGGGACTCTGACTCCGCCCGCCTCGCAGCACCGTCGTACAGTCGCCCGCATGCGTCCCCGCTCCTGGCCGACCGGCGAGGCCCTCCTCTCCGCGACCGGCGTACGCACGAGGGCGCGCGCCCACGACGACGCCAGGGGCCTCGACCACCCCGACGGACCGCCCACACCCTGGACGATGCTCGGCGAGCTCGGGTCCGGGCTCGCGGCGGCCCGCCTGATCGGCGCGGCGCCCCGGCTGGCGGCAGCACCCAGGGGCGACGGCCACCTCGTCGTCGACATCCCCGGCTGGAAGGCGCCCGAGCTCACGGGTGCGCCGCTGCGCGCCTACCTCTCGCGGCTCGGGTACGACGCCCGCGGCTGGGGCTTCGGCACCAACACCGGCGACCCGCGCCGCGACGTCGAACGGCTGGCGAAGCGCGTCCGCGAGCTCGTCGAGGCGAAGGGCGAGCCGGCCTCGCTGGTCGGCTGGAGCCTCGGTGGCGTCATCGCGCGCGAGGTCGCCCGGCGGCACCCGGACGCCGTACGACGCGTCATCACCTACGGCACGCCCGTGACCGGCGGCGCCCGCCACACCAGCGTCGCCCGCTCCTCGAACGTCGGAGCCGACGCGCACGCCGACCGCGTCAGCCGCCGGCTCGACGCCGAGTCGCCCATCCGCGTGCCGCTCACGGTGCTGTTCTCGCGCCGCGACGGAGTCGTCTCCTGGCAGGCGTGCATCGACCGGTCGACGCCGTCGGCCGAGCACGTCGAGGTGTCGTCGACCCACCTCGGGATGGGGTTCGACCCCGACGTGTGGACGGTCGTGGCCGACCGGCTCGCACGCCCCTGACTCAGTCGGCGGGTGCGAGCTCGATCGACCCGCTGGCCAGCTCACCGCTCACGGTCTCGTCGGCCATCCCGGCGCTGCGCAGGAGACGGAGGACGGCCTCGTTGTCGGCCATCATCTCGGCCCGGAACCGCTTCACCCCCACGGCGACCGCGCGCTCGGTCAGCACCCGGAGCAGGGCGGTGGCGAGTCCCCGGCCGTGCCAGAAGTCCGCCACCGTGATCGCCAGCTCGGCCTCGTCGGGCGCCGACGCGTAGCGGATGAACCGCGCGACCCCGATGATGTAGGTCTCGTCGTCCGGGGAGTGGGCGACGTACGCCTCGTGCCCGACGTGGTCGATCGCGGTGAAGTACGTCGCCTGGCTGTCGGTCAGCCGGGGAGTGCCGGTCAGGAAGCGGCTGTACTGCGACACCTCGCTCATCAGGGCGAACGCCCGCTGCAGCTCGTACGCGTCCGAGTCACGGATCTGCCGGATACGCACGAGGTCGCCACTGCGGAGCCTCACCTCGCGCGCGTCGTCCATCGGCGCGCTAGCCGAGCGGCGGGATGGTGACGACCTGACCGGCGTAGCTCAGCCCGGCACCGAAGGCGATCAGCAGCGCGGTGTCGCCCGCCGTCGCCTCGTCGTTGCGCAGCATCGCCTCCATCGCGAGCGGCACCGACGCGGCCGAGGTGTTGCCGGAGTCGACGACGTCGGTGGCGATGGCGACGGAGTCGGGGAGCTGGATGTTCTTGGCGAGCGTCTGGGTGATGCGCAGGTTGGCCTGGTGAGGGATGAAGGCGTCGAGGTCGTCGACGGACACGCCGGCGAGGT
This sequence comes from Nocardioides sp. zg-1230, assembly GCF_013155335.1. Classification (GTDB taxonomy): domain Bacteria; phylum Actinomycetota; class Actinomycetes; order Propionibacteriales; family Nocardioidaceae; genus Nocardioides. The sequence continues at coordinate 787,301 of NZ_JABJQZ010000001.1, forward strand.
CGAGCGCCTCGTGGGCCACCTTCGCCATCGCGAACGGCGCCCAGCGGAAGACCGCGGTGCCCTCCATCTGGACCACCGGGTGGTCGAACCCCTCGTCCGCGGAGTGGCCACCGAGGCAGCTCGGCGTCTGGGTGATGACGTGCGCCTGGGAGCCGTCGGAGCCCCAGGCGGTCGGGCCGATGCCGGCGGTCTCCGACGGACCCACGACGACCGCGCCGGCACCGTCGGCGAAGATGAAGGCGGTGCCCCGGTCGGTCGGGTCCATGAAGCGGCTCAGCTGCTCCACGCCGATCACGAGCACGTGGCTCTCGGCGCCGGAGCGCACCATCGACGCGGCCAGGTTGAGCGCGTGGCAGAAGCCCGCGCACCCGGCGGAGATGTCGAACGCCGCCGCGGTGATGCCGAGCGCGGTCGCGACCTGGGGCGCCGAGGCGGGCGTGTGCTCGGGGTGGGTCGAGGTCGCGACGATCACGCAGCCGACCTGTTGGGCCTCCACGCCGGCGGCCGCGAGGGCCTTCTCGGCCGCCGAGATCGACATCCCGATGAGGGTCTCGTCGTCGCCCGCGAAGCGCCGCGTGCGGATGCCCGACCGGGTCTGGATCCACTCGTCGGTGGAGTCCAGCACCTCGCAGATCTCGTCGTTGGTCACGACGCGCTCGGGTCGGTGGACGCCGAGGCCCAGCATGGCGGCGTGGGTGAGCTCGGTGGGCTGCTGGATCGTCATGTCGCGAGCATAGGCAGGTCTGCGGGCAGCGCTACAGGTCGCCGGCAGGCTGGGTCTCGGGGATGGGCGAGTCGGGCACCTCGCCGGGGTCGATCGGGGCGATGCCGGGGTCTCCGGACGGCACGACGTCGGGGTCGGACTCGGGCTCGACGGGTGTGGTGGTCATTCTCCAGTCCTACGCCGACCCGGCCGGCGTCGCAACGCCTTCCCACCCCGAGTGAGGGGACGCCGGGGTCACAGCACGTGTTGACCGATGAGATTGCTGATCCGCCGGATGTCGACGTTCCCCTTGAACTCGAGTCGTACGCGACCAAGGCCGCTGAACCACAGGTCGAGCTCGGAGTCGAGGTCGAACGTGCCGGCCGTCTCCACGCTCCACGCCTGCACCCGGTTGAGCGGCAACGACGTGTAGTCCCGCTTCTTCCCCGTGAGGCCCTGGACGTTGATCGAGATCAGGCGCTTGCTGGTGAACACCACGGAATCACGCATGCCCTTGAAGGCGAGGAGCACCTCCTCGCCCTGGACGAGCAGCGGCTCGAGCTCGCGAGCGAGACTGTTCGGGTCGATCGGCCCGAGCTTGACGAAGGTTCCGTTCTGGAAGTCGATCACCGGCACAGGTTAGGTGCGGGAGGCATGCCGGATGGGCGAACTGGAACAACCCGCAGCGTCGCCTCACCCCAGCAGGCGGATCGTCCGCTCGTCGGCCGTTCCGTCGAAGAAGCGGTCCAGCACGTCGGGGAAGAGCCGCTCGTCAGGGTCGGCGCGCGCGAAGAGCGTCATCGACGAGCGGAGCTTCATCGCGTCGACCGACCCGAGAACCTCCTCGGCGGTCGTGCCGCCGTCCAGCGCGAGCAGGGCACGGCAGCACTCGAGCAGCCGCGGGCCGAGCACCTCGTGGTCGAGGTAGGCCCGGGCCTCGCCGAGACCGGCGATCCCGAAGTGCTTCGCGGTGGGGCTCTGTCCGAGGCCGGACACCTGCGGGAGGACGAACCACATCCAGTGGCTCGTCTTCCGGCCCGCCCGCAGCTCCGACAGGGCCTGGTCATAGGTGCCGTGGTCGTCCTGGGCGTCGACGAAGCGCTGGAGGTCCATCACCTCAGTGTGCCTCCGGCTAGCGTGACGCCGTGCCCGACGCCCCGTCCCGCGCGATCCGGCTCGGCGCGCTCGTCCTCCTGCTCCGCCCGACCTACATCGCGGCCGAGGTCGTCACCGCCGCCGCGACGACCGGCGGCTACAGCTTCGTCGCCGACTCGGTGAGCAGGCTCGGCGAGGTCGGGTGCACGGTGGCGTACTGCTCCCCGCGGCACGAGGTGATGAACGGCGCGTTCGTGGGCTACGGCCTCGCCCTCGCCGGCGGCGCGCTGCTGCTGGCGCGGCCGCTCGGCCCGTGGGTGGCCGCGCTGCTGGTGGTGTCGGGACTGAGCTCGTACGCCACCGGGCTGGCGCCGCTCGACCAGGACGCCACGCTGCACGTGCTCGCCGCGACGCCGCTGTTCGTCGCGCAGCCGCTCGCGCTCCTGCTCCTCGGCCGCCGGGTGCGCCCGGACCGCCCGCGGCTTGGGACGGCCCTGATCGCCACCGGTGCCCTCACCGCCGCGGCGGCCATCGGCTTCGTGCTCTCCGGAGACGGAGCGGCAGGTGGCGCGCTCGAGCGGCTCGCCCTGTGGCCCGTGCTGTTCGGTCTGGCTGCCTTCGCTCTCAGCCAGCACCCGGGCGTGCGTCGACCCCGCCCCTGACGGGACGGGGTCGACGACGAGAGCGGTCAGGTCAGCTGCAGGTCAGCGCAGGACGCCGCACAGGGCGGGGTCGGTCGCCTCGGCCGGCAGGTTCGGGTCGAGCTCGCTGGCGCCGGCACCGTCGAAGTCGTACTTGCCGTTGCCGTTGTGGTCCACACCGTGGATCACGACGACGCCCTTGCCGTTCTTGATCGCCTTGAGCACGGCGCCGGGAGCGAAGTTGATCGTCCGCGAGTACTTCTCGACGCCCTTGGGCGTGGTCGGGAAGCGGTCGACGGCGAGACCGCTCTCGGGGCTCGTGTCGCCCGTCGTCGTCAGCGACTTGAGGATGGGGCCGTAGGCCGGCACGCCCTCGGCCACGTTGAGCCGGTGGTCGTTGTTGGCGTCGTCGAAGACGCTGGGGCACTCGTTGCGTGCTTCCTTGCCGAAGTGCAGGTGCTGGGCGTGCGGGAGGTTCTTGGCGAGGCCGTGCGCCTTGATGCGCACGTGGGCCTTGCGCCCCTTGAACTCAGCGTGGACGTGGCCGTCCGCGCCGGAGTCGTTGAGCGAGTCGAGATCCGCCTTCAGGTGCACGCCGCCCGGAGCGGCTGCCGGCCGCTGCGACTCAGTGGCGCTGCTGGCCTGGATGCCGGCCACCGCGACGGTGCCTGCGAGAACCATTCCGCCGAGACCGGCGTAGAGCTTGCGATGCTGCATGGGAGAACTCCTCGAGTTCGAACGACGGCCGAGTCTCGGCCCTGCAGCGTCGTTCGGTACCCGCGTCAGGAACGGATTGCCCCGCTCCACCCGTGGGGAGGGGCGTCCCGTGCCCGCGAGGTCTCAGTAGCGCTTCGCGCCGCGGCGCTCCTGCAGCTTGCGCGCCGCCTCCTTGATCTTGGCCTGGTTGTGGGGCTTCCGCGCCTCGTCGTAGACCTTCTTGGCGATGCCGAAGGCCGCGATCTTCTTTGCCATACCCATGCCTGAACGGTACCCAGCAGCGGCAAGGCGATTCGTCCCCATCCGTGAGCCGCGTCACTCCGAACCCCCGGGGAGCCGCCGGTCCAGGCGGTCCTGTCGACGAAGGGTCCCAGACCATGCGCCTCCCCGCTGTCCGCCGTCCGTCCCCTTCCATGGCCGTCTCGGTCATGGCCCTGGTCGTGGCGTCCACCGGTACGTCGTACGCCGCCGGCCTGATCGGCTCCGACGACATCCGCAACAACTCGATCCAGTCCAAGGACGTCAAGGACCGCACCCTCAAGGGCCGCGACATCAAGAACGACGTCATCGGGTCCAACAAGGTCCGCAACGGGTCGCTGAAGGCGCGGGACTTCAAGGAGGGGCAGCTGCCCGCGGGCGCGCAGGGACCTGCCGGCGTCGGCCGGTGGGCGCTGGTCGACGCGAGCGGCGCGATCGTGGCGCAGTCCGGCGGCTTCTCCGTGACCGCGGCCTACCCGACCCTCGCGCCGATGGGCGCCGACGCCGCCGGGCTGCGCGCGAACGGCAACGTCTACATCAACGCGGGCGAGAACCTCGCGAACAACGGTGTCCTCGCCGTCGTCGCGCTGCAGAACACCGTCGACCAGAACGGCGACACCGTCACCAACGGCCGCGCGCCCGGCGCCGACGCGAACCCGGAGTTCTCCGGCGAGATCTCGGCCGCGATGTGCCAGCCGGGCGTCGTCAACTGCGCGCCTCCCGGCACTGGCAACACCCACCACCTCGTCGTCAGCCCGCGCAACAGCGACGGCACCGTCACCGCCGACGGTACACGCAAGCGCTTCTACGTCGTCGTGACCGGGGACTCCTCCGACCGCGGCTGACCACACCCCGGGCAGGCCGCGCGGTAGACATGGACCATGCGCCTGCTCGAGCACCTGGTCGATCGGCTGCGCCATGCGCTCGCCGGGCGGCCGGCGCCGGGTCGGGAACCGCTGTCGCCCGACCCGCTGCGCGGTGCGAGGGCCGGCGCGCGCCGTGGGGTGCGCGCCGGCCTGGTCCAGCCCGACCAGCGCACCTGCGGCGCGGCGAGCCTGGTCGTCGCCCGGATGCTCGGCGACCCGGACTACGCCGGCTGGATCGAGACCGGCGAGGTCGCCGGACGGCCGAGGGACACCCGCAGCCGCACCCGCCGCTTCGCCGACGAGGCCCTCGCCACGCACGTGCGCACCAACCGCTGGTACGACGCCTCGGGTGCGCTGCAGGTCGCGTGGCCGCGGGCCCTCGGCACCGCCCCTTGGGCGCTGGCCCACGAGCTCACCGTCACCGGCGGCACGTCGCCGCCGGGCACGAGCCACCGCGTGCAGGCGGTCTCGCCGCGACGTCGCGGTGAGGCGTACGACGACGTGGTGGCCGCGGTCGCGCTGGGGCATGCCGTGCCGCTCTACGTCGGCAACCGGTCACTGCCGCGCCACGTCGTGCTGGTCATCGGCGGCGACGACGCCGCGCTGACGGCGTACGACCCGGCGAGCGGTGGGCGCGCCACCGTGACGCGCGACGCCTTCGAGCGCGGGGACCTGCGCGTGTCGGGGTGGTCGGAGCCGTGGTTCGCGGTGGTGCCGGCCGGACGGTGAGGCACACTGACCGCGTGACCACGAAGATCTCCGTCGCGGGCCTCGGCTACGTCGGCCTGTCCATGGCCGTGCTGCTCGCCCGGCACAACACCGTCGTGGGCCTCGACCTCGACGCCCCGCGCATCGACAAGCTGCGCAACGGCGAGAGCCCGATCCACGACGACGACATCTCGCGCTTCCTGGCCGAGGAGGACCTCGACGTCACCTTCACGACCGACGCCGAGGAGGCCCACACGGGCGCCGACTTCGTGATCATCGCGACGCCGACCAACTACGACCCCGTCACCAACTACTTCGACACCAGCTCGATCGAGGCGGTCATGCGTGACGTCCACCGGATCGAGCCCGGCGCCACCATGGTCGTGAAGTCGACCGTGCCGGTGGGGTACATCGAGGACGTACGCGCACGGCTGGGGATCCCCGACGTGATCTTCTCGCCCGAGTTCTTGCGCGAGGGGCGGGCGCTGCACGACAACCTCCACCCGGCGCGGATCGTCGTGGGCGAGGACTCGGAGCGGGCGCGCGCGTTCGCCGAGCTGCTGGTCAAGGGCGCCGACGCCGACGACGTACCGGTCCTCTTCACCGAGCCCACCGAGGCCGAGGCCATCAAGCTGTTCGCCAACACCTACCTCGCGATGCGGGTCGCCTACTTCAACGAGCTCGACTCCTTCGCCCTGTCCCGCGGCCTCGACAGCCGCCAGATCATCGACGGCGTCGGCCTCGACCCGCGCATCGGGACGCACTACAACAACCCGTCCTTCGGCTACGGCGGCTACTGCCTGCCGAAGGACACCAAGCAGCTGCTGGCCAACTACTCCGACGTCCCGCAGACGCTGATCTCCGCCATCGTCGAGGCCAACACCACCCGCAAGGACTTCATCGCCTTCGACATCCTGGACCGCGCGCCGCAGGTCGTCGGCATCCACCGGCTGATCATGAAGGCCGGATCCGACAACTTCCGCGAGTCGTCGGTACAGGGGATCATGAAGCGGCTCAAGGGCAAGGGCGTGGAGGTCGTCGTCTACGAGCCCGAGCTCGACGTCGACCAGTGGTTCGGCTCCGAGGTCACCAGCGACCTCGCGTCCTTCAAGGAGCGCGCCGACGTCATCGTCGCCAACCGGATGGTCGAGGAGCTGCGCGACGTGGCGGACAAGGTCTACACGCGCGACCTCTTCGGCGCCGACTGAGCGAGCACTTCGTCGCGCTGCACACCGCCGACCGGGCACTTCGTCGCGCTGCAGGCCGCTGGGCGGGCGGTTCCTCGCGCACGCGTCAACGTACTCCAGTGACGAACGGCTGGCGCCAGACGGTAGTCCAGTGATCGATGGTCGTCGGGATCGTCCTCGAACAACCACCCGTCCCTGGAGTACCCCGCGGCGCGTCCCAGCGCGAGGATGTGCCCGGTCAGCGGGCCCCAGCGCGAGGAACCGCCCGGTCGCCGCGACCCAGCGCGAGGAAGTGCCCGGTCAGCGGCGGCGGCCGAAGAGCCCGCGCCGGTGGTCGCCGTCAGCGGCGGTCGGGGCGGAGGGGGCGGACGCGTCGCCGGAGCCGGCGCCCCTGGCGAGCGCCTTGCGCAGCCGCTTCTCCGACTTGTCGGGGTCCATGGGCGGGCGGGCGCCGAGGACGAACCGCTCGACGACGCGCTCGGCGACCGGCACCCAGCCGACCGACGCGGCGGCGTAGGTCTTCACGCCGAACGTCTCCTCGAGCAGCGCCTCACGGTCGTCATCGGGACCGGCCAGGCGCCCGACGCGGGCCAGCGCCGCCGTCCGCTCGAGACGCGCGGCCGCGCCCGAGTCGTACGTCAGCACCCGGGCGCCGTGGTGGGTGCGCTCGAGGTCGTCGAGGAGGGCAGCCAGCGTGGCGGGCAACGGTGCGAGCGACACCCCGGGCAGGGTGAGGACGAACTCGGCATCGGAGGTGGTGGGCGCCTCCTCGACGAGGCGCACGCGCGGCTCGTGGACGAACGACCGGTGCACCAGGCGGGTCTCCAGCACCGGGTCCTCGACCGGCTGCACCCGGTCGTCGTGCACCGAGCTCCACGGCCCGACGACCGTCACCCGGAGGTCCGGGACGTCGCCGTCGAGGAGCGAGTCGACGACGTGGATGGTCTCGTCGGCCGGACCGGCCTCGAGGACGACCTCGAGGTAGGGGACCTGGTAGGCGCGGCCGCGGCGGTTGCGCTTGGGACGCATCGTCGGCACGAGGTCGGCGAGGTAGGGGTCGTTGAAGCGGTTGACCTGCTCGGCGCGGCGCAGCACCTGCGAGCGCCCGAGGTGCCAGCTGCGCGCCTCGCGGTCGACGACGAAGACGCCGCCGGCCTGGGCGAGGGAGTGGCCGAGGTGCATGTCCTCGCCGAGGCGCAGCGTGCGGTCGAAGCCGTCGGAGTCGAGGTAGAGCGCCTTCGTCACCGAGCCGGTCATCCCGATGTGGTAGCGCTGGGCGCGCGGGCCGGCGGTGCGGAGGTCGTCGGTCTTGGCCCAGTAGTCCTCGACCCACTGGTGCGGCTCGTGCTCCTGGCCGGGGAAGAGCTCGCCCGCCTCGCCGGCCGCCACCCGGTCGCGCACGACGCCGGGGTCGAGCTCGAGCAGCGGGGCCGGGTCGACGAAGAGCTTGAAGCCCCCGGGGACGGCGTAGTCGACGAGGTGGTGCCAGCGCGCGTGCGCCTCGACCTCCTCGCGGTAGGCCAGCATGTCGGCGTCGTACCAGTGCAGCACGTCGCCGTCGGCGGCCAGGGCGCCGAGGTGGCAGGCGTTGGCGCGCCCCCAGCCCTCCTCGACCCGGATCAGGCGGGTGTTGTCGGGGCGGACCTCGGGCAGCTCCTGCGCCGGCGAGCTCTGGTCGTCGACGACGAGGACCTCGAGCAGGTGCGCGGGGTAGGACTGAGCGGCGAGCCCGGCCAGGACGTAGGGCAGCGTGTGCTGGTAGTTGAACGTCGGGACGACGACGGTGACCGACAGCGTCGGCTCCCAGTCGCCGAGCGTCGCGGGGATCAGCGACCCCCAGTCGTTCTGCCGCACCACCGGCTGCCGCGCCATGTCCTAGCTCCCCCCTGTCGAGTCCGGGCCAGGCCGGTCGACCGGGTCGACCTCCAACGCCAGGCTGGGCTGGAAGCCCGGCCACTCGGAGGCAACGATGTCAGGTCGGCGGAACTCCTCGTCGTCGCGCTGCCACGTGTGTCCCGCGCCGGTGCGCCGCAGGACGTAGCCGAGGCCGTGGGTGCGGTAGATCCGGCCGCCGGCCGCCTCGACGCCCGCGAGCAGCTGCGCGTCGACGTACTTGCGGACCCGGCGGAAGTCGCCGAGCGAGTGGAGCAGTCCGCGGTCGAGCAGCAGGGTGCCACCGGCGACGAAGCGGGCGAACAGCTCCGAGGGGTGCCGGCGCCGCACGGTGAGCGCCTCCCGCTCCGCGTTGGCGTGGAGGTAGACGAACTCCGAGGGCATCCCGACCACGTCCGCGCCGGAGAAGCGGCGGGCCATCAGCAGGTCGTGGACGGCGTCGGGGGCGTACCAGTCGTCGTCGTCGACCTTGAGCAGCACCTCGCTCGACGCGGCCCGCGCCGCCCCGGTGAGCACGTCGCCGAAGAAGTCCGACCCGTCGAACGTGAGGACCTGGTGCGGCCGGTCGCCGAGCGCACGACGTACGGCGTCGCGGTCGGGCTCGAAGCCGTGCGCGGCGAGCACCAGCTCGACCTCCGCGCCCCGCTGCCGGGCGACCTGCCGCAGCGCGAAGTCGAGCATCTCCGGACGCTTGGTCGACAGCAGCGCGCTGACCGCCGGCAGCCCGACGTGGCGTACGCCGGCGCGCGAGGCCAGCGCCGACCGCCACGCCAGCGTCGAGTGGTGGTCGAAGGCCGCGCGGCGCACGGCCAGGCTGTGCTCCTCACGCCGCAGCGCGTCGTCGAGGTCGACCTCGGCGTCGAGGGCCGCGGCGAGCGGCGGCGCCACATCGAGCGCGCCCTCGGTGACGACGGGCACGCCGGATATCGCCAGCGCGAGCAGGTCGGCGGTGGGGGTGTCGGCGGGCAGCCGGACGCCCTGGAAGGCGCGGGCCGCGGCGACGACACCCTCGGTGACCGGGCCGGGGCTGATGCGGGCGAGGTCGACGACCGGGTGATCCCAGTCCTTGCGGAAGCCGATGGGGTTGAAGACGCGCTCGTCGACCGGCTCGGGGCCGGGGTCGGTGACGACGGTCGGCGCGCGGTCGATGACGTGGTGCTCCGCGACGCTCTGCTGCGAGGTGGCGCCGCGGCGGGCGACGACGACGTCGGGCGGCACGTCGCGCTCGGCGTCGCCGGCCCCCGCGACGTCGCGCAGCAGCACCGAGCGGGCGTCGAGACCGGGGGCGGCGGGACGACCGGCGTAGGACACGACGAGACCGCCGTGCGAGGTGTCGCCGGGGCCGGCGGCCTGGCGGGCCATCTCCATCACCACCAGCTGCGCGCGGGCGCCCGAGGCGAAGCGGGCGACCGTCAGGACGCCACGGTCCCCGGCCTCGCGGGCGGCGAGGTGCACCAGCCGCGGCCACTCCGGGCGCGGCACGAGCACCCACGGCACGGGGGTGTCGGTGAGCCAGCAGGCGACGGCCTTGCACTGCCCGAGGAGGGGTACGGCGCTGGCCATCCGCCGCAGCCGCGCGCGGTCGGCAGCCACGACGAGCACCGAGCCCCAGCCCTTGCGCGGGCCGTCGAGCGCGGACAGCGCGACGATGGTCGGCTCGAGGCCGGGCACGTCCTCGATGCCGTGCAGCGCGTCGAGGGCGAGGCTGTCGGAGTCGTCGACCAGCACCAGCGTGGGTCCGGGCAGGCGGAGGTCGTGCAGCGGGTGGGTCACGGGCGCACGGGCTCCTTCGGTGCTCGTTCCTTCGGTGCTCGTTCCTTGAGTGCGGCGGGCAGCGAGTGCTGCACGAGCGGGCGCGGCTGGCGCCAGAGCCAGTCGCGGCTGACGTGGTCGATGATGTGGACCCCGGGGGGTGCGGTGACCTTCACGAGCCCGCCGAGCGCCTCGGGGTCGCCGTTGCGGATGGCCTCGTCGACCTCGAACTCCCGCAGCTTGCGGTAGAGCCGGGTGTTGGTGAAGTCGACGCCGTCGCGGCGCCAGTGGGCGTACTCGTCGGCGTCGAGCCACTTCACCTCGACGACCAGCCCCTGCTGCAGCACGATCCGCTCGATGCCGGGCGGCTGCTCGCGGAGCTCCCAGTCGAAGGCCTTCACGAAGGTCGTGTCCGGGCCCATCGGGTAGATCCACGGCTCGAGGAAGCGCAGCGACAGGTCGAGCCAACCGGTCGACTCGTCGACCACGGTCAGCGGGTGACGCGGCATCGCGACGATCGCCCGGGTGGGCTGGAGCTGCCACGCCAGGTCGCGCAGGATGCCGGCGCCCTCGGGGGTGAGCACCATGTCGCCGTCCCACTTCATCGAGTAGGTCGTGCGGACGTGGGAGAAGCACCAGTTGTAGAAGTGGGTGAGCGAGTGGACGCTCGTCGCGGGCGTCGCCAGGTGCTCACCGCCGGCCCGCGCCACCCGGTGGGGGTAGTCCAGGACGGTGAGCCGGTCGGCGGCGCCGCACCGCTCGGCCACCGCACGGGCGACGTCGGCGGTGCCGTCGTCGGAGCCGTTGTCGACCACCAGCACGTGGTCGACCGCGGAGAGGATCGGCGGCAGCACCCACGGCAGGTTGCGCGCCTCGTTGCGGAGCCGGAAGACGCACGTCAGCCCGGGGACCAGCGGTTCGCCGGACGTCCACGGCCACGTGACGTCGTACGCCGGGTCCCCCTCGAGGGAGGCGAGGTCGGGCATCAGGCGGGCCGCTCCCGGCCGATCACCTTGCGCAGCTTCTGCCGGGCCGTGGGCGGCACCATCGCGCGTACGGCGTGGGGCACGCGGTCGGCGCCGCTGCGGGCGGCCTGGCCGGCCTCGCGACGCGCCTCGGCGGCGGCGGCGCGCCGCTGGGCCACGACGGTCGAGTGGGCGAACGCCTCGGCCTCGGCGTACTGCTCGGCATAGGCGGCACGGAGCTGGTCGCACGTCTCCTGGTTCTTCGTCGAGTCGTCGGCGGCGATCGCGTCGAGCGCCTGCCAGGTCTCGTCGGCCAGCTCGCGCAGCCGGGTCGGCACGCCGATGTCGTCCCACGTCATCGTCACCCGCCGCAGCGACGGGTCGATGAAGCGGTGCACCTCGGCGATGTCGACCGCCATCGCGGTCTTGACGGCCGCGAGGTCGAAGGCCTCGCCGAGCGCGAAGACCGGTTGCGTCCAGTCGTCGAGCAGGTCGCCGTAGTGGACGAACGCGCGCTGCTGGCCGCGCGTGGCGCGCTCGGTGTGGAGCATCATGTTGACCCACGCGGCGGTGCGGGTGACGGCGCCCTGGTCGGACCCGGCCCCCATCCGGCCGTAGTAGGTCTGCTTGGAGCCGACCACCTCGGTGACCGGGCGCAGCATGGTGACGTACGACGACGTGGCGCCGCAGCGGTCGGCCGCGGCCCGCCACAGGCCGAGGAACCAGGCGGCGCGGGGGTCCTTGACGACGAGCTCGTCGGCGACGGAGAACTGCTCCTCGAGCCACGATGCCACCCGCGCGCGGGTGGCGTGGTCGCCGCTGGTGGTGCCGGTGTCGAGCCACGCGCGCGGCCGGGCGTCGGAGACCTGCACGTTGCTGCGGGCGAGGAGCTCGGTGTGCAGGTCGACGACCCAGCGCGGCTCGCCGAACCCCTTGGGGTTGGTGGCGTCCGCGACCACCTCGGGCTGCGGGACGTGCAGGCCGAGAGTCTTGAGCGCACCCGCCATCGTGCTCGTGCCGCTGCGGCCCGAGCCGACGACGAACACGACGCGGCGGCTGGTGGGCTCGGTCATGATCGGAGCCTATCGGGGGTGCCGGGCACCCCTCAGTGGTCGGGGGTGGCCCGCTCCTGCTGGGCCCGCGCGGCGGCGTCGGCCTCCTGGAAGGCCTCGTCGTCCTCGAGCTCCTCGCGCAGGGCGGACAGGCTCGCGCCGAGGTGGGCGCGCGCGGCCTCGGCGGTCGGGTCGTCGTCGGCGCCGGAGGCGATGTCGCGCCACGACGTCTCGCCGGCGTCGACGCGGCGCTGGAGCCGCTCCTGGTCGGGACCGAGCTCGCCGCGCCGGGCCTGCGCCTGCAGGTCGGCGATGCGGCGGGCCGACTCGGCGCGGAACTTGTCGCGTTCGGCAGAGAGATGCGCCGCGAGGCGGCGCAGGGACGCGGCCGCCTCGTTGGCCTGGCGGCGCGAGTCCTGGAGGGCGGCCTGAAGGCCGGGGTCGTCGGAGAGGGCCATCAGAATCCTTGCTGGGCGGAGTCGTCGGTGCGGTTGCCGGCCGAGGAGTGCTGGGCCGTGCTGATCGAGGACAGCACGGCGTTGGCGCCGCCGAGGCCGGCGTTGACGTAGCGCAGGACCTTGAGCAGCGCCTGCGCCGCCTCGGTGAGCTTCTCGATCGCCCGCAGGCCGTCGTGGATCAGCTCGACGATGCGGCGAGCCTTGCCGGGCGCCGAGACGCCCGCCTTCAGCCAACCGATCGGGCCGGCGAGGCCCGCGATGATGAGCTCCTGGATCACGCCGTCGATGAAGTCGATCGCGATGACCAGCACGTCGAGGGTGGCCTTGCCGACCTCGATGACGTGCCCGAGCTGCTCGGCGATGTAGCCCGAGGCCTCCTGCTGGTCGGCGTGCATCTGGCCGACGTCGGCCATCCGCGACGCCGCAGCGCTGCCCGCCGGGCCCGTCCACACGCCGGGGAGCTGCTGGCCGAGCGAGGTGTAGTTCTGGCCCACCCCGGCGCACGCGTTGCCGACGTTGCCCCACGCGAGCTGCATCGACGACACGGCGTTGAAGTCGCCGGCGACGGGCTTGAAGAGCGCCTCGAGGAGGCTCCAGCCGGTGATCTTGTCGACGATGCCGTCGATCGCCGGGATGATCAGGCCGCACTCGCCCTTCTTGTCCTCGATGTACTGGCCCTGCGTGCCCGGCGGCGTACCTCCGGCCACCGCCGACAGCGGGTTGACGTGCTCGGTGATGGTCGTCATCGTCCGGCCCACTCCTGTGCGGTCTCGTCCTCGTCCTGGGACTGGTAGTCGTCGTACGCACCGAGGTCGTCGGCGTTGTCGCCGATCTCGTTGACGTTGTCGGCCAGGTCGTTGATGTTGTCGACGACCTGCTTCCCCTCGTCGTAGAGGTCGGCGTACGTCGACGCCGTCTCGCCGATGTCGCGGCGGCGGTCGTGGTCGGCGGAGTCGCGCGAGCGGGAGTCGGCGTAGGCGTCGTTGGCGCGCTCGCGGGCGTCCTCCGGGCTCGCGCCCTCGGCGATCGCCCGGTCGTACTCGGCGTTGTAGGCGGTCTCGGCGGTGCGGTTGATCCGGTCGTGGTTGATCGTGTCGGCGTGGGCGTCGATGCCGTCCGTCTTGGCGATCTGCAGCGCCTCCTCGTCGGAGTAGCCCAGCGAGCGGTAGTACTGGTACTCGTCGGTGCGACGCTCGAAGGCGTCGGTGACCGCGTCGGAGGCCGCCTTCTGCGGGTCCATCCACGGCGGCACCTTGCCGACGTCGTTGCCGGGCTTGACCTTGTCGCCGATGGCGGAGGCGCCGTCGGAGATGCCGGGGTGCTTGTCCTCGAGGACGGGGATCTTGCTGCCGTCCTGCGGTGCGTTGGACAGCGGGCCGCCCGGGGTGTCGTTGCCGCTGCCGGCGGGGGCGTAGGGCGGGAAGGTCGCCGGGTCGGGGGCGAGGGCGCGGAAGCGGTCGTACGTCGCCTCGTCGGTGTCGAGGTAGTCGTCACGCGAGTCGATGAAGGCGTCGCGCACCTTGTCGGCGACGGCCCGGGAGTCACGCAGCCCGTCGTGCGCCGTCGCGACCGCCGACTCGTAGCTGCCCTGGAACAGGTTGAGCACCCCCGAGAACGCACCGAAGTTGCTGCAGGAGGAGCTGATGTTGTCGTCGATCGCGCCGATGTGGTCGCGCTGCTGCGACGCGAGTCGCGACGACGCGGTCAACGCGTCCGGGTCCACCTGGAAGCTCACGGGGCAGGTCCTTCGTCGGTCTCGTCGAGACGGTCGGGGTCGACCCCAGTCCTACCCGACGAGATCGTCGTCAAACCCGAGAACCCGCATTCAGACGGGCGATCCGGCCTTCTTCGCCCTCGCCCGGACCCGGAACCAGCCGACGACCATCGCGAGAAGGGCGACCAGGCCGAGCGCCCACAGCAAGGTGGAGCCCCACGCCCGCTCCACCGTCGTACGCCACTCGCCGCCCTGCTCGTAGACGGTGATCTCGTCACCCTTCTCGACGTCGCCGAGGCGGCGCAGCTCGTAGAGCGCGGACGCCTGCTCGCCGTCGGGGAGCTCGAAGAGGACCGAGGAGTACTCCGTCGACTTCTGTCCGGCCCGGCTGGGGCCGAGCTCCTCGAAGCCGAGGACCGTCGCCTGCTGGGTCTCGACGCCCGACGGCGGCTGGCGGCTGTCCCAGAAGTCGAAGAGCCGCCACCCCACCACGACCACCATCACCAGCAGCAGGACCAGCGCGATCCACGTCATGCCGTGGTTGCTCGACGAGCCGCCGGAGAAGCCACCCTCCGACCCGGGCGCCCCCGGACGGTCGGGCACGGGGCGGTCGGGGACGGGACGCTCGTCGGCCATGGCGGCAGTCAACCACCCGATATCTGAGGACGTGGTGAACGGGTCGGGGGGTCTCTCACGTCCGTGGTGTCCTCAGATACCTGCTCTACAGGTGCTGGGGTTGGGCCCTGATCAGGTCGGCGTACCACTGGAACGACTTCTTGGGGGTCCGCTGCAGCGTCTCGTAGTCGACGTGCACGAGGCCGAAGCGCTGGGTGTAGCCCTCGGCCCACTCGAAGTTGTCCATGAGCGACCAGCAGTAGTAGCCGCGGACGTCGACGCCGCGCTGGATGGCTTCGGAGACGGCGTTGACGTGGGCGCGGAGGTAGTCGATGCGCGCCTGGTCGTCGACGACGCCGTCCTCGTCGGGCCCGACGTTGTAGCTGCAGCCGGACTCGGTGATGACGATCGGCGGGAGGGCGGCGCGGAAGCGGGCGCGGAACATGACGAGCCACTCGCGCAGCGCGTCGGGGACGATCGGCCAGCCGAAGTCGGTGGTCGGGTAGCCGACGACCTCGCGCAGGTCGAAGGGGATCTCGGAGTCCTCGTCGGCGGCGGCGACCTTCATCGGCTGGTAGTAGTTGACGCCGTAGAAGTCGAGCGGCTGCCGGATCGTGGCGAGGTCGCCGTCGGCCATGACGCCCTCGAAGAGCGGCATCAGGTCGACCGGGTAGCGCCCGAGCAGCATCGGCTCGAGGAACGTGCCGTTCCACAGCGCGTCGAAGATCTTGCTCATCCCGACGTCGGCGTCGTCGTCGCTGGCCGGCCAGATCGGGGCGTGGTTGTTGGCGCAGCCGATCGACGTCGCGCCCGCCTGCCGCAGCTCGATGGCCGCGCGACCGTGGGCCAGGAGCAGGTGGTGGGCGGCCGGCAGGCAGTCGAAGAGCATCGCCTTGCCAGGAGCGTGCGTGCCGAGCCCGTAGCCGAGGATCGAGGCGACGTTGGGCTCGTTGACCGGGATCCAGTGCTCGACGCGGTCGGCGAACCGCTCGCCGACGATGGCGGCGTACTCCGCGAAGCGCTCCACGGTGTCGCGGTTAAGCCAGCCGCCGTCGTCCTCCAGCGCCTGCGGGAGGTCCCAGTGGTAGAGCGTGACCATCGGCTGCTGGTCGTTCGCGAGCAGCGTGTCGATGAGCCGGTCGTAGAACGCCAGGCCCTTCTCGTTGGCCGGACCGCGACCCGTCGGCTGGATCCGGGGCCACGCGATCGAGAAGCGGTAGCCGCCCGTGCCGAGCTCCTTCATCAGCGCGACGTCCTCGTCCACGCGGTGGTAGTGGTCGCACGCGACCTCACCGCTGCTGCCGTCGACGATGCGTCCGGGCTCCGCGGTGAAGGTGTCCCAGATGCTCGGACCCCGGCCGTCCTCGGTCACCGCGCCCTCGATCTGGTAGCTCGCCGTGCTGGTGCCGAAGCGGAAGCCGGGAGGGAGCAGGGGGAACTGCGGGGGGACATCGTGCGGGGGGGCCACACCGGCGAAGATATCGGCATGACCATGGCCCTGTACGCCGGATCCGCCAGGTCGTCGGACGCCGTCAAGGGGCGCTTGACCAGCCATTCGTTCTCGTTCGGACCCCACTACGACCCGGCCAACCTGGGGTTCGGACCCCTCGTGTGCCACAACGACGACGTGCTCGATCCGTCGGCCACGGAGGGCACCGGTGTGGTCGCCGGCTACCCCGAGCACCCGCACACCGAGCTCGAGATCGTGACGTGGGTGCTCGAGGGCTCGCTCGTGCACACCGACCCCTCCGGCGGCCGCCATGTGGTGGGGGCCGGTCGCGCGCAGGTGCTCTCCGCCGGCACCGGCGTGCGGCACAGCGAGCTGGCCGACCCGGGGTCGGGGCGGTGCCGGTTCGTGCAGGCGTGGCTCACCCCGTCATCGCCGGGGGCCGATCCGTCGTACGTCCTGGGCGAGGCGCCGCCGCCGTCGTCCGGGCTGGTCGAGGTGGCCGGCGGCGGCGGCCTGCCGATCGGCACGACCGGCGCCCGGCTGCTCGTCGCCCGGCTGTCGCCCGGCGCGTCGGTGTCGCTGCCGGAGGATCCACGCCAGCACGTGTTCGCGGCCACCGGGGCGGTCTCGCTCGCCGGGCTCGACCTCCGCGCCGGCGACGCCGTACGCCTCACCGACGAGCCCGGTCGCCTCGTCATGGCCACCGAGCCCACCGAGCTCCTGGTGTGGTCCTTCGCCTGACCGGCTGCCGCCGCCCCCTCCCCGCCCCGGTATCCAGGGACGAACTGGTAGGTCGATCGGCCCGCAGACCTACCAAATCGTCCCTGGATACCCCGAAGCGGGCGGGCCCGAGTCAGGGGATGAGGACGCCCGGGTTGAGGATCCCCGTCGGGTCGAGCTCGTCCTTGACGGCACGGAGCACCCGGACCCCGACGTCGCCGATCTCCTGGACGAGCCACGGCTTGTGGTCGGTGCCGACGGCGTGGTGGTGGGTGATCGTCGCACCCGCAGCGACGATGGCGTCGCTGGCGGCGGCCTTGGCGGCCTGCCACTGGGCGAGGGGGTCCTCGGCCTGCCGGGCCGCGACGGTGAAGTAGAGCGAGCAGCCGGTCTCGTAGACGTGCGAGACGTGGCACAGCACGAGCGAGCCGTCGCCGAGGGCCGATGTGAGCGCGGCCCTCACGTCGGCGTACAACCGCTCCCGGTTCGACCAGAAGGTCGCGGTCTCGAGGGTCTCGACGAGCACCCCGTGGTCGAGGAGCGCGTCGCGGAGGTGGGGCCCCTCGAAGCGGCCGTGCTCCCACTTCTCGCCCGGCTCGGCGCCGAGCGGCGTCCCTCCGAGGTCGGTCAGGAGGGCGGTGACGGCGGCGCGCCGCGCGTCGACGAACGACGCGGTCCCCTCGTAGCCGGCGACCATCAGGCACCCCGGGTCCTCGGACCCACCGATGGAGGAGGGGTCGGCGAGGTTGATCGCGGTCTCGGACTCGTCCGAGAGCCGCAGCACGGTCGGCAGCAGGCCGGCCTGCGCGAGCGTGCGCATCGCCTCGGAGCCGGTGTCGAAGGACGGCCACCGCCAGCCCTCGTACGACGTCACGGCGGGCGCGCGACGCACCCGGACCGTGACGGAGGTGATGACGCCGAAGGCTCCCTCCGAGCCCAGCAGCAGCTGACGGAGGTCGGGTCCGGCGGCGTTGGCGGGCGAGGACCCGAGGCGCAGCGGCCCGGTGGGCGTCGCCGCGGTGAGGCCGACGACCATCGCGTCGAAGCGGCCGTAGCCGGCGCTGGACTGCCCGCTCGACCGCGTGGCCGCGAAGCCCCCGATCGAGGCGTGCCGGAAGGATTGCGGGTAGTGCCCGAGCGTCAGCCCGTGCTCGGTGAGCAGGGCCTCGGCCTCCGGACCGCGCAGGCCGGGCTCGAGGGTCGCGGTCATCGAGACCTCGTCGACGGCGAGCAGCCGCCTCATCCGCACGAGGTCGAGGCTGACCAGGCCGGCGAAGCCGTCGCGACGCGCGGCCAGCCCTCCGGTCACGCACGTGCCGCCGCCGAACGGCACGACCGCCACCCGGTGGTCCACGGCCCAGGCCAGCACGGCCTCGACCTCGGCGTGCCCATCAGGACGTACGACGGCGTCGGGTGCGTCGTCGAGGTCACCGGCCCGGGCCCGCAGCAGGTCGGGCGTCGACTTGCCCCGGGTGCGGAGCGTCCGGGTGGCGTCGTCGGTCAGCACGTGCTCGGCGCCGACGACTGCACGCAGCCCGTCGAGCAGCGCGTCGTCCAGGGCGGACGCCGGCGGCGTCGCGCCCTCGACCGGCGGGCGGTCCTGCAGGCCGAAGGCGAGCTCGACGAGACCGAGCGCGGAGTCGGGCAGGGCAGTGGCGGCGGAAGGGGCGCCCCAGCGCTGCGGGTGCATCTCGACTGCGGTCGGCTCGTTGGGCATGCGTTACAGTGTGACATATGGCGTCACTTCGTCACACGCAGCAGCAGACGGGCCGACCGAACGGGGACCCCCGGCTCGACGGCTACCTCGACGCCGCCCGCGACTGCATCCTCGACGTCGGCTGGCGACGTACGACGCTCACCGAGGTCGCGAAGCGGGCCGGCGTCTCCCGGATGACGATCTACCGTGCGTGGCCCGACATGGGCTCGCTGCTCGGCGACCTGATGACCCGCGAGTGGGTCGGCATCGCCGCCGCGACGCAGGTCGCCGCCGCCGACACCACGACCCCCGACGGCATCGCCGCCGCCGCGCTGTCGACGGTCCGCGCGCTGCGCGACAACGAGCTCTTCGTGCGCATCGTCGAGCTCGACCCCGACCTGATGCTGCCCTACCTGCTCCACCGCCGCGGTCGCTCGCAGGAGGCGCTGGTCGAGATCCTCGCTTCCGAGATCGAGTCGGGCCAGGCCGCCGGTGCGATCCGGGCCGGCGACCCCGTGCTGATCGCGCGGTCGCTGACCCTGGCCGGTCACGGGTTCGTCTTCTCCGCGCTGACGATGACCGACGCCCGGGTCGAGCTCGCCGACCTCGACGCGGAGTACGCCCGGCTGATCACGCGGACCCTGGAGCCCTGATGGAGCCCGGGCGCCGCATCATCCCCGGCCTGGCGGGCATCCCCGCGGAGGTCGACGTGGTGGTCGTCGGCCTCGGCATCACCGGCGCCGGCGTCGCGCTCGACGCCGCCACGCGCGGCCTCACGGTGCTCGCCGTCGACGCCCACGACCTGGCCTTCGGGACATCGCGGTGGTCGTCCAAGCTCGTGCACGGCGGCCTCCGCTACCTCGCCCAGGGCCACCTCGCCATCGCCCACGAGAGCGCCGTCGAGCGCGGCATCCTGATGGGCGTCACGGCACCGCACCTCGTCCACCCCCTGCCGATGCTGACGCCGGTCAACGACGCGATGCCGCGCAGCCGGACCGCCTTCACGTGGGGCGGGCTGCAGGCCGGCGACGTGCTCCGCCGGAGCGCGCACACCAGCACGCGGACGCTCCCGCGCCCCCGCCGGCTCAACGCCACCGAGGCGCTCAGCCTCGCTCCCGCGCTGCGCGCCGACACCCTCCGCGGCGGGCTGCTCGCCTGGGACGGGCAGCTCGAGGACGACGCGCGCCTCGTCGTGACCGTCGCCCGCACCGCGGCGTCGTACGGCGCCCATGTGCGCACGCGGGCCCGCGTCACCGCCGCGACCGGCACCTCCGTCACGCTGCGCGACGAGCTCACCGGGGCGTCGTACGCCGTCCGCGCGAGGGCGGTCGTGACCGCGACCGGCGTGTGGGCCGGCGACCTCGACGCGCAGGTGCGGCTGCGGCCGAGCCGCGGCACCCACCTCGTGCTGCGCGGGTCGGCGCTGCCGCACGCCCGGGTCGCAGTGATGGTGCCGATCCCCGGCACGAGCGCGCGCTTCGCGATGGTCCTCCCCCAGCCCGACGGCACGATCTACGTCGGCCTCACCGACGAACCCGTCAGCGGACCCGTGCCCGACGTGCCGCAGCCGAGCCAGGGCGAGATCGACTTCCTGCTCGACGTCGTCGCCTCCGCCTTCACCACCCCGCCGACGCGGGCCGACGTGGTCGGCGCCTTCGCGGGCCTGCGGCCGTTGCTGGAGGTCGCCGGCACCGACGCGACCGCCGACCTGTCGCGCCGCCACGCGATCCTCACCTCGGCCACCGGCGTGACGACCGTCGTCGGCGGCAAGCTGACCACCTACCGCCGGATGGCCCAGGACACCCTCGATGGCCTCGCCGGCGCGCTGCCCCACGCCGGCCCCTGCCGCACCGCCTCCCTCCCGCTTCTCGGCGCCGCAGCACCGGAGGAGCTGCGGCGCTCGACCGCCCCCGCCCGGCTCGTACGACGATTCGGCACCGACGCCGGCCTCGTCCTGGCCACCGCCCGCGACGTGACCGGACTGGCCGACGACGAGCTGCTCGCCCCGGTCTCCGCGCAGGTCCCGGTGACGCTCGCCGAGCTGGTCTTCGCGGTCACCCACGAGGGCGCGCACGACGTCGGCGACCTGCTGGACCGGCGTACCCGCGTCGGGCTCGTCGCCGAGGACCGTGCCGCGGCCGAACCGCTGGCGCGGCGGGCGCTCGCCCTCGCGTCGCAACCAACCGTCACCGGCTAGCGTCTCCCTGTCGTGCGCAACGGTGCGCCGACCTGATCGGGGGATCCCATGCTTCGTCGTCTCGGGGGCTGCGTCGTCGCGCTCGCCCTGCTCCTGCCCGCGCAGGCGCTCACCGCGCAGGCCGCACCCGCTGCGGACCAGCGCGCTGCCGCCACCAAGACGCGGATGGTGAAGCTGGGCCACAAGCCGGTCCGCGCCACGACCGCGCACAAGGTGCGGCTGACCTTCGAGGGCCGCAAGGGCCAGCTGGTCAACCTCGCCCGCGTCGACGCCGCCGAGCAGTGCGGCGGCCGGATCCTGCGCCGCGGCGGGAAGACCGTGAAGCCGTGGGCGCAGGGCTACTGGCGCCTGCCCCGCACCGCGAGCTACACCGCGATCAACAAGCCATGCCGCAATCAGGAGAAGGCCAGGGTCCGCCTCCAGGTCCGCAAGGTCGTGCGGCAGGACCGCCTCACCACCGACGACCCGGTCACTTCGGGTCGGAGCGCCCGCGTCACCCACCTCATACCGTTCCGGGTCCTCGCCGACGAGCGCGCCCACCTGGGAGGCGGCGGCCGACTGGCCCTGATCCGGCCCGACCGGTCGACGACCCGTGACGTGGCACCCGGTGATCTCGGGTTCGCCGTGCCGGGTGCCTCCGGCGCGTCCGGGGTCGACGTCGCCAGCCTCATCGGGCGCTGGTTCGTCGAGGTCGAGCCCCGGACCGAGGTGTCGCTCAGCACGTCCACCGTGCGCACCGTGGCGGTGGACGGGTCGCCGACGATCGTCCCCGCCGGTCGCTACGCGCGCCTGTCGTTCACAGGCACCGCGGGCCAGTGGGTCTACGCCGAGATCACGTCGGCGACGACGGGCCAGGCGGCCTACCAGCACCGGATGTACAACGTCGGACCGGCCGAGCAGTCCTCGCCGGTCGAGTACTTCCTCCCCGCCGTGCAGGTCGAGTGCCCCGGGTCCACCCCGGGCAGCTGCATGGTGACCCAGCTCCCCGCCGCCGGCACCTACGTCGTCTCCCTCCCGATCAGCCCCGGGGACGACACCGACGTCTCGGTGCGGGTCCGCAGCGCCGCCCGCGCACTGCCTGCCACTGTCGACGGCCCCGCCGTGTCGTACGCCGTCACCACCCCCGGTCGATGGGTCGTCGGCGACCTGCCCGAGGTCCCGAAGGACGCCGCCGGCGGGTCGGGGGCGACGATCACCCTCGCCAACGTGTCGATGCTGGTGGACTGGCGGGTCAGGGCCGTCAGCGGCTACGGCCCGTGCAACCCCGGTCTGTTCGACGACTGCTTCGCCATCGACGCGACCCCCAACGCCTTCACGCTGAGCCCGGCGCGACCGACGTCGCCGCTGCCCTTCGACGCCTTCGCCAACCCCGCGGTCGCGGTCCTCGCCGTTCCTCCGGGCGCCACCGGCAGCCTCGACCTGACCGTCACCAAGGATGCCCCGCAGCCCTGACCCGACGGGCGTGATGCAGCCGACAGCAAAATCCGTCAGTAGTTGCAGCGATCCACGGACAGGACGTGGACCGGGTGGGAAGGTTCTCCACGGCGCGCCCCTTGCCGACCCCATGCGGCAAGGGGCGCCCAGTCCATTTCAGGCCTTCGTCGCGGGCTTCCGGCTCACTCGACGGTGACCGACTTGGCCAGGTTGCGTGGCTTGTCGATGTCGTGACCGAGGTGCTGCGCCGCGTGGTAGGCCAGCAGCTGGAGCGGGACGTTGAGCAGGATCGGGTCGAGCTCGGGCTCGTTGCGCGGTACGACGATCCGGCGGGCGCTGACCTCCCCGAGGTCGACGTCCTCGTGCGTGATCACCACGAGCGGGCCCTTGCGCGCCTCGATCTCGTGCAGCGCGCCGACGTTGCGCTCGGCCAGCTCGTCGTGGGGCACCAGCGCGACCGTCGGCACCTCGGGGTCGATCAGCGCGAGCGGCCCGTGCTTGAGCTCGGAGGTCTGGTAGGCCTCGGCGTGGCGGTAGCTGATCTCCTTGAACTTCTGCGCGCCCTCGCGCGCCACCGGGAAGCCCCGCACGCGCCCGATGAAGAACAGGCTGCGCGCCTCCGCCAGGTCCTTGGCGACCTCGACGAGGTCGGCCTCGCCGGCGAGCACCTCCTCGATCTGCCCGGGCAGCTTCTCGAGCCCGGCGACGAGGCGCTTGCCGTCGGCGATCGACAGGTCCCGGACCCGGCCCAGCTGCAGGGCGAGCAGCGCGAAGGCGAGGAACATGTTGGTCAGCGCCTTCGTGCTGGCCACCGCGACCTCCGGCCCGGCGTGGAGGTAGATCCCGCCGTCGCACTCGCGGGCGATCGCCGACCCGACGACGTTCACCAGGCCGACGCAGCGCCCGCCCTTGCGGCGTACCTCCTGGACGGCGAGCAGGGTGTCGATGGTCTCGCCGGACTGGCTCACGGCGACGTAGAGGGTGTCGGGCTCGATCACCGGGTCGCGGTAGCGGAACTCGCTGGCGGCCTCGGCGTCGGCCGGGATCCGGGCCAGCTCCTCGATCAGCGCGGCGCCCATCTGGCCGACGTAGTAGGCCGAGCCGCAGCCGAGGATCTTGACGCGGCGCACCGCCCGCAGCTCGCGGGCGTCCATGTCGAGACCGCCGAGGTGCGCGGTGCCGAAGCGCTCGTCGAGCCGCCCGCGCAGCACCGCCTGGGCCGTGGTCGGCTGCTCCAGGATCTCCTTGCGCATGAACGACTCGTGCTCGCCCGCCTCGTACGACGCCGCGTCGACGTCGAGCTGCGCGGCCGTCTTGCCGGTCGCGACGAGGTCGCGGTGGCGCATCGTGCTGAAACCTGCGGCGGTCACGGTGGCCAGCTCGCCGTCGTCGAGGACCGCCACGGTCGTGGTGTGGCGCACGATCGCGGCGAGGTCGGAGGCGACGTACATCTCCTTGTCACCGACGCCCACGAGCAGCGGGCTGCCGTTGCGGGCGGCGACGATGCGGTCGGGGAAGTCGGCGTGGAGCACGGCGAGCCCGTACGTCCCGACCACCGCGCCGAGGGCGTCGCGGACCTTGCCCTCCAGGGTGTCGGCGTCACTGCGGGCGACGAGGTGGGCGAGCACCTCGGTGTCGGTGTCGCTGGCCAGCTCGACACCTGCGTCGGTCAGCTCGGCGCGCAGCGCAGCGGAGTTGTCGATGATGCCGTTGTGCACGACCGCGACCCGGCCGGCCTCGTCGGTGTGGGGGTGGGCGTTGGCGTCGGTGGCCGGCCCGTGGGTGGCCCAGCGGGTGTGGCCGATGCCGGTCGCGCCGGCGAACCTCTTGGGCAGCGCGTCACCGAGGTCACGCACGCGACCGGCCTGCTTGGCCACCCGGATCCCCCGGTTGCCGAGGACGGCCACGCCCGCGGAGTCGTAGCCGCGGTGCTCGAGCCGGGTCAGCCCCTCGAGGACGACCGGGGCCGCCTCCTGACGGCCGATGTAGCCGACGATTCCACACATGTTGGTTGCTTCCTGTCCGTTGATCTATCCGTAGACGATGCGTCGCAGCTGCCGCTCGGAGAGCTCCGGGGCGGCCACGACGCGCTGGGCGAGCTCCTCGGCGATGCGCGCGAAGATCTCGGGGTTCTTGGCGCCGTACGTCTTGAGGCTCGCGTGGCGGGCCCGGACGTAGTCCTCCACCGACTGGGCGTGGAAGGCGATCACGTCCTCGATGACCCGGGCGGCCTCCCCCGGCGTCAGCGACGTCGTGGCGACGACATGGGCGACGAGGGCGGGGTCCGGCACCGGACGATGATGGGCCGACAGCCCGACGATGGGCAACTTCTTGCCCGAATTCGGGCAGAACCCGCCTCTGAACCCAGGCGGGGCCCTCCCGGTGCCACCTCTCCTGTCACAGGTGGGGGAAGGGGCCCGCCTTGACCCGGGCTGGATGCCCGGAGGTGGGGATCAAGGGCCGCATCCCAGCGAAACGTTGGTGCGCCAGTGGGGACGTGCTACCTTTGGTGAACACAAGGTGAACGGGAGGTGTCGTATGAGCAAGCAGTCGATGACCGGCGCGCCGGTGTGCACCTGGGTCTCCGTCACGGATGCGTCGGGTCGCACCCGCATGGAGGCACGTTGGACGGCCGTCAACACAGCCGCCACCCGAGCCGCCTGACCCAGGTCACTTCGCACGAGCCACGCCCCACCGGGGCGTGGCTCGTGCGCATTTTGCGCTCTGTGGCCGGAAAATCGCGGACGCCGGGAATGAACCTCAGGGGCTCTCCGTTATGGTGGTTGAAAGTTCTACCAACCCCACCGAGAACTCCAGGAGCACCCATGACGACCGGTTTCGACGCCCCCACCACCGCCATCGACGACATCACCGGCGACTACACGATCGACACGAGCCACAGCCGCCTCGGCTTCGTCGCGCGCCACGCCATGGTGACCAAGGTCCGCGGCCAGTTCGGCGCCTTCGAGGGCACCGCCCGCATCGACGAGGCGAACCCGTCCGCCTCCAAGGTCGACCTCACCATCCAGGTCGCGTCCGTGGAGACCGGCAGCGCCGACCGCGACGGCCACCTCAAGTCCGCCGACTTCTTCGACGCCGAGAAGTACCCCACCATCACCTTCACCTCGACCAAGGTCGAGCGCGACGGCGACGACTGGGAGATCACCGGCGACCTCACCATCAAGGACGTCACCAAGGCCGTCACGATCGAGTTCGAGCAGACCGGCTCGGCCGTCGACCCCTTCGGCAACACCCGCGTGGGCTTCGAGGGCGACGTCACCGTGAACCGCAAGGACTGGGGCCTCACCTGGAACGCCGCGCTCGAGACCGGCGGCGTCCTCGTCTCCGAGAAGATCAAGCTCGAGTTCGACGTCTCGGCGATCCGCAACGCCTGACCCAGGCGAGCTCCCCCCTTCCTCGCGCTGAGCAGTTTGACGGGGCACTTCCTCGCGTCAGGAACGACCGACCGGGCACTTCCTTCTGAAGGAGGTGCCCGGTCGCCGCGTTTCAACGCGAGGGATCGCCCGGTCAGCGCGGGTTCTTGCCCTGGTAGCCGCCGCCCTTGCGGTGCCCGCCGGCCTTGCCGCCGTGCCCACCGCCGGGCCGGCCGCGATAGGGGCCCTTGTCGGGCTTGATCTCGATGAGCTTGCCGGAGATGCGGGTGCCGGACAGCCGGTCGAGGGTGCCGGGCGGCAGGTCGGCGGGGAGCTCGACGACCGAGAAGTCCGGCTTGATCGAGATGTAGCCGAAGTCGCCGCGCGAGAGCCCGCCCTCGTTGGCGAGCGCGCCGACGATCTGGCGCGGCTCGACCTTGTGCCGCTTGCCGACCTCGATGCGGTACGCCGCCATCGGCTGCCCGCTGCGCGACTCGCGCGGTGCCCGGTCGGCCTTGCCGCCGTGGCTCGAGCGCTCCTCGAAGGAGCGGGTGCGCGGCTCGGGCTCGGGGTCCAGGAGCAGCGGCTGCTCGCCGTGCATCACCGCGGCGAGGGCGGCGGCGACGTCGACCTCGGCCACGTCGTGCTCGCTGACGTAGTGAGAGACGACGTCACGGAAGAAGTCGATCCGCTCGGGCTGGGTCAGCGCCTGGGTGATCTGGTCGTCGAAGCGGGTGAGGCGGGTGGCGTTGACGTCGTCGACGGTCGGCAGCTGCATCTGGGTCAGCGGCTGGCGGGTGGCCTTCTCGATCGCGCGGAGCAGGTGACGCTCGCGCGGCGTGACGAAGGCGATCGAGTCGCCCGAGCGACCGGCACGGCCGGTGCGGCCGATGCGGTGGACGTAGGACTCGGTGTCGGTCGGGATGTCGTAGTTGACGACGTGGCTGATGCGCTCGACGTCGAGCCCACGAGCGGCGACGTCGGTGGCGACGAGGATGTCGAGCTTGCCGGCCTTGAGCTGGTTGACGGTGCGCTCGCGCTGCACCTGGGCGACGTCGCCGTTGATCGCCATCGCGGAGTAGCCGCGGGCCCGCAGCTTCTCGGCGAGCGTCTCGGTCTCGTTCTTGGTGCGGACGAAGACGATCATCCCCTCGAAGTTCTCGACCTCGAGGATGCGCGTGAGGGCGTCGACCTTCTGCGGGTAGGACACGATCAGGTAGCGCTGGGTGATCGTGGAGGAGGTCGTCGTCTTGTTCTTGACCGTGATCTCGACCGGGTCCGCGAGGTACTTCTTGGAGATGCGGCGGATCTGCGCCGGCATCGTCGCGGAGAACAGCGCCACGTGCTTGTCGTCCGGGGTGTCGGCGAGGATCGTCTCGACGTCCTCGGCGAAGCCCATCTTGAGCATCTCGTCGGCCTCGTCGAGGACCAGGAAGCGCAGCTCGGACAGGTCGAGCGTGCCCTTCTCGAGGTGGTCCATGATGCGACCGGGCGTGCCGACGACGACGTGCACGCCACGACGCAGCGCGGAGAGCTGGACGCCGTAGCCCTGGCCGCCGTAGATGGGAAGCACGCGCACGCCCTTCATGTGGGCGGCGTACTTCTCGAACGCCTCAGACACCTGGAGCGCGAGCTCGCGGGTGGGCGCGAGGACGAGGGCCTGCGGGGTCTTCTGGGAGAGGGCGAGCTGCGACAGGATCGGCAGGGCGAACGCGGCCGTCTTGCCGGTGCCGGTCTGCGCGAGGCCGACGACGTGGCGCCCCTCGAGGAGCGGCGGGATGGTGAGGGCCTGGATCTGCGAGGGGGTCTCGTAGCCGACGTCCGACAACGCCTTGAGGACCTCCGGCGCGAGGCCGAGGTCGGAGAAGGTCTGCTCAGGTGCTACGGGCTGCTCATCACTCACGTTGCCACGGTAGGGCCTCAGGCGTGCAGGCGACATTCCCCGGCGCCCGATAAAGGCGCGACAAGGCCCTACGTGAGCAAGCACACTCCTTCCATGCCAGAAGCGACACCAGACGCGACACCAGACGCGAAGCCGGTCCTGCCCGAGGGGCTCACCACGCGACCGCTGCAGAAGTCCGACGCCGGCGCCGTCCACCGGTTGATGGTCGCCCAGGAGCTCGAGGACACCGGGCAGGTCGCCATCGAGGAGGCCGACATCGTCGCCGACTGGGCCAAGCCCAGCCACGACCTCGAGGCGCGGTCGGTGGGCGTCTGGGACGCCGACACCCTGGTGGCGTACGCCGAGCTGATGGGCGCCGACCGCGCCGACACGGCGGTGCTGCCCAGTCACCGCGGTCGCGGCATCGGCACCTGGCTCGCGCACTGGCTCCAGGACCGGGGACGCAGCCTCGGCTCGACAGTGGTCGGCATGCCGATGCCGCAGGGCTCCGCCGGCGACCGGCTGATGGAGCAGCTCGGCTTCCACGTGAGGTGGACCAGCTGGGTGCTCCGGCTGCCGGAGGGGGCGACCATCCCCGAGCGCGACCTGCCGGACGGCTACGCGATCCGCACCGCCCGACCCGACGATCTGCGACCCGCGCACGACGTCCTCGAGGACGCGTTCCTCGAGTGGTCCGTGCGCGAGAGGGAGCCGTACGACGACTTCGAGGCGGCCACGCTCGGACGGCCCGGCTTCGAGCCGTGGAACCTGCGCGTCGCCGTCGACGGCCGCGACGAGGTGGTCGGCGTCTCGCTCGTCCTGGTCTCCGACGACGGCGCGACGGCGTACGTCAGCCGGCTCGCGGTGCGGCGCGACCAGCGCAATCGCGGGATCGCCCAGGCCCTGCTCGTCGACTCCTTCGCCCGCGGCCGCGAGCACGGCACCCGCACCTGCGAGCTCAGCACCGACTCGCGCACGGGAGCGCTGCCGATGTACGAACGAGTCGGGATGGTCGTCGACCACGTCTGGGTCAATCGCGCGATGGACCTCACCTGAGCCGGGGAAAGCGCACCGCGACGCATTTCCCGCCGCAGATTCCGTCAATTCGGCCGGTCTAGACAGCCCGTTCGCGCCTCAGACCTCTCCTAGTTCTGTGCCGTTGATGGCATTAGCATCGAGCGACGCCGTTCGGGCGGTGTCACGGCGAGGGCGTGGGGCCCTTGCCTTCGAACTGTGGGGGTTTGACGTGCAAGAGCTACATGCATTGGTCGTCGAGGACGATCCGGACATCTCGTCAGCGCTGGTGGAGACCCTCGAGGGGGCGGGCTTCCGTGTCACCTCGGCGCCGGACGGACGACAGGCGGTGAGCGCGGCGGCAGCCGATCCGCCCGACCTGGTCACGCTCGACCTGACGCTGCCGCACATGGACGGCATCGAGGTGTGCCGCCGCATCCGCGAGACCAGCGACTGCTACATCGTGATCGTGTCCGCGCGGTCCGACGAGGTCGACAAGCTGATCGGCCTCGAGGTCGGGGCGGACGACTTCGTCCTCAAGCCGTTCTCGCCGCGCGAGCTGCGCGCCCGCGTGGCCGCGCTGTTCCGGCGTCCTCGCACCGCGACGGCGGCGGACGAGTCGGCCAACGGCCGCAGCCCGCAGGTCCCGAGCCCGGCCCAGCCGGTGGACGAGCCGACCACGATCTCCGCGGGTGCGGGGCTGGTGATCAACTCCGCCCGGCGCGAGGTGCAGGTCGACGGCACGATCGTCGACCTGACCCGCATCGAGTACGACGTCCTGGAATACCTCGCGACGCACCTGTCGCGGGTGTGCACCCGCGAGGAGATGGTGCTCGCGATCTGGAGCAGCGCGCTCACCCACGACCACCACCTGGTGGACGTGCACGTGGCCAACCTGCGCGGCAAGCTGCGCCGTCACTCCGACGCCACCTGGATCCACACGATCCGCGGCATCGGCTACCGGATGGACCGCGAGGGCGAGGAGCAGGACCGTCGTGCCGGCGGGGGTCCCTACCTCGTCGCCCGGATCGACTCGGAGGACTGGGCCCGGGGCCTGGACTTCTGACGCTCCGACGGGACGCGTGACCCCCTCGTAGGGGGGTGCTGCGCCCGGTTCGACCACGCTCCCCACCTGCCGCCGCCTAGCATCGTCGGCAGGCGGGGAGCACCGACCGTGCCCACCCGGTTTCAGGCCGGGCGCGGCAGGGTAGGTGAACGGTCAACTGGGGAGCACACGGATGATGAACGCACGGACAGCCGTGGTCGTCGAGGACGACCACGACGTCGGCGACGCCATCTCCAAGCTCCTCGACCAGGCCGGGTTCGACGTCACCGTCGCGCGCACCGGGACCGAGGCGCTCACGCTCATCGGTGAGGCGCGTCCCGACCTGGTCACGCTCGACCTCACCCTGCCCGACATCGACGGGGTCGAGGTCTGCCGGCAGATCCGCACGGTCAGCGACTGCTACGTCATCGTCGTCAGCGGCCGCACCGCCGAGGTGGACCGCCTCATCGGGCTCGAGGTCGGCGCCGACGACTACCTGGTCAAGCCGTTCTCCATGCGCGAGCTGCAGGCCCGGGTGGCCGCCCTCTTCCGGCGTCCGCGCAGCAGCCACCAGGGCCCCGCGGCGGCTGCGCCGGCGCCGACATCCGAGCCCGTCCCCGACTTCGCCCCGACCAGCTCCGAGGGCTGCAGCGACCTGACGCTCAACCGCGGGTCGCGCGAGGTGCTGGTGTCCGGCCGGGAGGTCGACCTGACCCGCACCGAGTTCGATCTGCTCGCCCACCTCGTGGGCCACCCTGGGGTCGTGGTCCCCCGCGAGGAGCTGATGCGGGCCGTGTGGGCGAGCGACTTCGTCCCCGACAGCACCCACGTCGTCGACGTGCACCTGGCCAACCTGCGCCGCAAGCTCCGCAGCGCCGCCGGCAGCAACCAGTGGATCCGCACCATCCGGGGCGTCGGCTTCCGCTTCGACCCCTGCTGCCCCTGACCCGGCTCCTGACCCGGCTGAGCACCGCCGGCACGACCCGCCGCAGGGGTGGGATCGCTGCGCGCCGTTGCCTCAGGATCGTGTCAACTCGGTGGAACGCCGGGTCCAAGTCGCGCAAACAGCAGTACGTTGAGCCCATGGTCATTCGAGTCGCGCTGGTCAACGACGACGAGGTCGTCGTCCGCGGCCTCGACGCGATGATGCGCAGCTACGGCCACCGCGTCGAGGTGGTCGAGCTGGTGGCCGGCAAGCCCGTCGCGCAGCCGGTCGACGTCGCCCTCTACGACACGTTCGGGATGGGCCAGGGCAACGGTCCCGCCGTACGCCACCTCGTCGAGAGCCCGCAGGTCCGCTCCGTCGCGGTCTACACGTGGAACTTCCAGCCGTGGCTGACCCGCGACACCCTCAGCCAGGGCGTCCGCGGCTACCTGTCCAAGAGCCTGCCCGCCGCCCGCCTGGTCGACGCCGTGACCGCGATCTCCTCGGGACAGCTCGTCGTCTCGCCCTCGCGGGGACGCTCGCCGCTCGTCGGCGGCGACTGGCCCGGGCGCGAGGAGGGCCTCACCGCGCGCGAGGCCGAGGTGCTGTCGCTGATCACCATGGGCCTGAGCAACCAGGAGATCGCCGAGCGCACCCTGCTGTCGCTCAACTCCATCAAGTCCTACATCCGCTCGGCCTACCGCAAGATCGACGTCGACTCGCGCTCGCGGGCGGTGCTGTGGGGCGTCGAGCACGGCATGCGCGCCGACCGGGTGCGCATCAACGGATCCCCGGCCCGCGAGGCCTGACCGGGCCGTCCGCCCGCGTGGCGGGGGCTCCGCGCTTTGGGGACCGGGCGCCGCAGCGCCGTACCCTCCTCCCCGTGACACAGCAGCAGCACCGCTCGGCCGAGCACGGCATCGACCCCGACAAGCTGGCGATCGCGCTCGAGGTCCTGCAGGACGTGGCGGCACTCCCGCCGGACCACGACGACGTACGCACCATGAAGCGCGCGGCGTCCTCCATGTACAAGCTCATCAAGAAGCAGCGCCGTGCCGAGATCCGGATGGAGCGGCTGCAGCACGACCTCGACATCATCGCGAAGACCGCCACCGGCTCACCGATGCGGATCGACGACGAGACCGCCGGCATCCCGCTGGTCTCCAACGCGGCGGGCGCCTTCGCCGGCGAGCTCATCACCGCACGCGGGTGCTACATCTGCAAGCAGGACTTCACCCTCGTCGACGCGTTCTACCACTGGCTGTGCCCCACCTGCGCGGCGATGAGCCACGCCAAGCGCGACCAGCGCACCGACCTCACCGGCAAGCGCGCGCTGCTCACCGGCGGCCGCGCCAAGATCGGGATGTACATCGCACTGCGCCTGCTCCGCGACGGCGCGCACACCACGATCACGACCCGCTTCCCCAAGGACGCCGTACGTCGGTTCGCGGCGATGGAGGACGCGGCCGACTGGCTGCACCGGCTCAAGGTCGTCGGCATCGACCTGCGCGACCCCACGCAGGTCATCTCCCTCACCGACGACGTCGCTGCCGACGGGCCGCTCGACATCATCATCAACAACGCCTGCCAGACCGTACGACGCCTGCCGGGCGCGTACTCGCACCTGATCGACGGCGAGGCCGCACCACTGCCGACCGCCGAGTCCCTCGGGGTGACCGCACTGCCGGAGATGGTCACCTTCGACCGGATCTCCGAGGCGCACCCGGCCGCGATCGCCGGCGCACTGTCCTCGACCGCGGTCGCCCACCACGACGGCGAGTCCGCCGAGCACGCGCTCGCCGCGCACAACGCCGCGTCGCTGACCGCCCTCGCCCTCAAGGCCGGGGGCGCCTCCCTGGACGCGCACCTGGCGGGCACGGCGATCGACGCGGGCGGCCTGATCCCCGACATCCAGGACAACAACTCGTGGACGCAGGTGCTCGACGAGGTCGATCCGCTGGAGCTCCTCGAGGTGCAGTTCTGCAACTCGATCGCGCCGTTCCTGATCAACTCCCGGTTGCGGCCCTCGCTGCGGGCGGCCGTGCAGAACGGCGCCCGCCGCGCCTACATCGTCAACGTCTCGGCGATGGAGGGGCAGTTCGGTGGTCGTCGCTACAAGGGTGCCGGCCACCCGCACACCAACATGGCCAAGGCCGCGCTCAACATGATGACCCGCACGTCGTCGGGGGAGATGTTCGAGACCGACAGCATCCTCATGACCGCCGTCGACACCGGCTGGATCACCGACGAGCGGCCGCACCACGAGAAGCTCCGGATCGCCGCCGAGGGCTGGCACGCGCCGCTCGACCTGGTCGACGGTGCCGCGAGGGTCTACGACCCGATCGTGCTCGGCGAGCAGGGCGAGGACATCTATGGCTGCTTCCTGAAGGACTACCAGCCCGCCCCCTGGTGAGGCCGGCTGCTGGTTGACTCGGCGCATGAGCCGCCTCGAGACCGCTGAAGAGTTCCACGCCCGCGTCGCCGCCGCGACCGACGCCGAGGGCCGGCTGCCCGTGGCGATCGAGGAGATGCCCGGGTGGGACATCTTCCCGTTCGAGCCCGACGGCCTGCGGATCAAGCCGCTCGAGCCGCTGCAGGACGCCGAGCCGCCCCGCGAGGGCGAGGACCCGGCCGACTGCTTCTGCCGGCAGCCGATGCCGCCCGAGCGCGCCGCCCGGATCGCCTGGCGCAACCAGCGCTGGCTGCTCGTCACGCTCGACATGAAGCTGCCGGTCTCACTGATCCTGCGGCCGGTCGAGCACTTCGACATCGCCGACCTGCCCGACGACATGGCGGCCGAGATGGGCGTGCTGATGGTGCGGGTCACGGCTGCGGTCGAGGAGCTGCCGAGCGTCGGGCGCTGCCACATCGGGCGGTACGGCGACGGCGGCGCCCACGCGCACCCGTTCTTCTTCGGCCGCCCGGCCCGCATGGGACAGCTGCGCGGGTCCTGCCTGCTCGACTGGGAGGAGAACCTGCCCCCGGTCCCCGACGACGTACGCCTCGCCAACGCCGGGCACGTCGGGCGCCGCCTCGTCGAGCGGGTCGGCGGGCAGGGCCCGGCCTGGGAGGCCTGAACCTCCACCCGCCGCAATCCGCCGCAGGTGGTCGCGCGCCCGGCGCCAGCGGGGGTAGTCCAGTGGATTGCGGCTGTCGATCGGGTTCCCGGACGACCAGAACCCACTGGACTACCGAGCCGGACGACCAGGACCCACTGGACTACCCCCGCCCCCGGGAGGCTGGCGGGCCCGCCGGGCGGTGGGGACCTCAGGCGGTCGCCCGGGCGGCGTCCCAGAGCCGGCGGCACTCGCGCACGTCCTGGCCGTAGACCGCGACCAGCTCGGGGGGCAGGCCGTCGGGGTGGGCGGCGAGGAGGTCCTCGAGGGCGGCGTAGGACTCGAGGAAGGCCGCGGTGTCCGGGTCGGAGACGTCGGTGGACGCGGTCGAGGTGTGCAGCGCGAGCGGGTCGGTCACGGCGCGGGTCCACTCCTCGCGGATCGCCTCGTGCCGCTCCCGGGAGACGGCGAGCAGGCCGACGAGCGACGGGTCGCGGGTGACCCCGTCGCGCTCGCTGTCGCCGTACGACGACTCCAGCCGGCCGACGTCGCGCCGGGCTCGCTCCCGCAGCGCCCAGAGCCCGGCGAAGCCGAGGGCGTTGACCGCGAGCAGCGCCGGCACGGCGAGCGTCGTCACGTCGAGCTGCCAGAAGACCGGGAGGAGGAACACCGCCTGCAGGACCAGCAGGACGAGCGCGACGCCCGTGATCGGGTAGTCGGCGCGCACCCGGAGCCGGTCGGCGCGGACCGTGCCGGCGTGCACGCGGGCAGGGGGCGGGTCGGCCCGCCACGGGACGAGGTCGGGCACGCGTCAGGACCCGGCGTCTCCGGCGATGTTGAACAGCCAGCTGATGCCGTAGCGGTCCTTGAAGGACCCGAAGACGTCGCCCCAGGGCTGCGTGCCGAGCGGCGTCGTGACGGCCTGCGCACCCTCGCTGAGGGCATCGAACCAGCGCCGCATCTTCTCCGCGTCGTCACCCGCGATGCTGACCGACACGTTGTCGCCGAAGGTCACCTCGACGAACTCCGGCGGCGCGTCGGCGCCCATCAGGGTGAAGCCGTCGGGCGTCTCGAGCTGGCCGTGCATGACCTGCTCGGCGAGCGGGCCCTCGGTGCCCATGTCGCCGAAGGTCATGAAGGTCGGCTCGCCGCCGAGCACCGAGGCGTAGAACTCCATCGCCTCGCGGGCCTTCCCGTCGGCGAAGTTGAGGTAGGGGTTGAGCACGACGGACATCGCTGGTCTCCTCCCGAGGCGACATGCAGGTGGACCACCCAACCTAGTGACGCGGCGCGGGCCGGGGAAGCGCCGAGACGCACGGCGCCCCGGACGAGCGTGTCGTCCGGGGCGCCGGCGCGGGGGTGCGCGGGAGACGCAGGTCGCGTCAGCGGCTGGAGTACGGCGTGTAGTAGTCCGTGTGACGACCGCGGGAGTCGTCGTTCCAGTCGTCCTTGGCGTAGTCCGGTGCGGACTTGATCTGGTCCTTGGTGAGGTTGACCATCACGGTCTTGCCGTCGTGGTCGATCCCGGTCACGGCGCCGGCGGGGACGAGCCGCTTCTTGCCGAAGATCCAGAAGCCGGTGTCGACGACGAGCCACTGTCCGGCGGCCTCGTTGCTGGCCTCGTCGATCTTGCCGATCGACCCGTCGGTCGCCTCGACGTCGTAGCCGATGAGGTCGCTGTCCTGGCTCCACGTCGTGTCGCGGTAGCTCCACACGGTGTCACTCATGGTTCCCTCCCAAGGGATCTCGGTTGTGCCGAGCAATCGACGTAACCACCCGCTCCGGGGGCGGAGCACACCCGTGGGGCGGTGTGACAGCCGGTTACCGCCCCAGGGGTACGTCCGCAGGGGTACGTCCGCAGGGGTACGTCGACGCCCGCAGGTCAGTCCTGCACGGGCCGTTCCCAGTGACGCAGCGCCGCGCACTGCTCGAGGAACCCGGCCACCGACGAGGCGGTGAGCTCCGGGCACCCGTCGTCCGGGGTCACGGCGGCCGCGTCGAGCAGTGCCTGCGCGTCGGCCGACCAGCCGAGGAACTTCTGGTGCGCGAAGGCGTCGTCGACGAAGTCGCGGGCCGTCTTGCGCCCCGCCAGCTCCTGCGCCCCGTCCGCGGACGGCACGACGGCCACGGCGTCGAAGAGCACCGACGGGGCGCCCACGACCGCATGGTCGGGGACCAGCTTGCGCCCGCCCTTGAGCCTCAGCGGCCCGGCGGCAGGGGCGACGTACTCCACCAGCGCACCGGCACCGGTGAACGCGTCCTCGATCGCCTTGACCAGCGCGCCGTCGGACCCGGGGGTCACCAGCACGCCGAGCTTGCGGCCGGCGAAGGAGTCGGGGCCGTTGAGCAGGATGCTGAGCGCGGCCGACTCGGGCAGGTCGGTGCGCGGCTCGATCGCGGCCGGGTTGGCCTCCGGCAGCGGCATGCCGAGCTCGTCGGCGACGCCCTGCGCGAGGTCCTCGTGGACGTTGCGGAGGTTGCCGAGCATCCGGGTGCGGATGGCCGGCTCCTCGCACTTGCCGAGCTCGAAGCCGTACGCCGCCACGATGTGCTGCTGCTCGACGTCGGTCTGGCTGATCCAGAACTGCCGGGCCTGGCTGTAGTGGTCGGCGAAGGTCTCCGACCGCACGCGGCGCACCTGTCCGCCCTCCTCCCGCGGCACGCTCGTGTAGCCGTTCTCGACGTCGGCGCGCGGGCCGCGCTCGGTGCCGCCGAGCGAGTTGGGCTCGTAGTTGGCCCGGCCCTCCTGGCGCGACATCTGCATGTGGCCGTCGCGCTGGAAGTGCGCGACCGGGCAGCGCGGCGCGTTGATCGGGATCTGCGTGAAGTTGGGGCTGCCGAGCCGCTTGAGCTGGGTGTCGAGGTAGGAGAAGTTGCGGCCCTGCAGCAGGGGGTCGTCGCTGAAGTCGATGCCGGGCACGACGTTCTGCGTGCAGAAGGCGACCTGCTCGGTCTCGGCGAAGACGTTGCTCGCCACCCGGTCGAGCGTCAGTCGGGCGATGACCCGCACCGGCACCTGCTCCTCGGGGATGATCTTGGTCGCGTCGAGGACGTCGAACTCGAACTCCTCGGCGAACGCCTCGTCGAAGACCTGCACGCCGAGGTCCCACTGGGGGAAGTCGCCGGCCTCGATGGCGGCGTAGAGGTCGCGGCGGTGGAAGTCGGGGTCGGCGCCGTTGATCTTGACCGCCTCGTTCCACACGACCGACTGCATGCCCTGGCGCGGCTTCCAGTGGAACTTCACGAACGTCGACTCGCCGTCGGCGTTGACGAAGCGGAAGGTGTGGACGCCGAAGCCCTCCATGAACCGGAACGACCGCGGGATCGCGCGGTCCGACATCTGCCACAGGGTCATGTGGGTCGACTCGGGCATCAGGGAGATGAAGTCCCAGAAGGTGTCGTGGGCGCTCTGTGCCTGCGGCCAGCCGCGGTCCTGCTCCTCCTTGACCGCGTGGACGAGGTCGGGGAACTTCATCGCGTCCTGGATGAAGAAGACCGGGATGTTGTTGCCGACGAGGTCCCAGTTGCCCTCCTCGGTGTAGAGCTTCACCGCGAAGCCGCGCACGTCGCGCGCGAGGTCGAAGGACCCGAGGTTGCCGGCGACGGTCGAGAAGCGGACGAAGGCCTCCGTGCGCTTGCCCTTGCGCGCGAACGGCGCCGCCCGGGTCAGGTCGGTGACCGGGTCGAGGCACTCGAGGTAGCCGTGGGCGCCGTAGCCGCGGGCATGCACGACGCGCTCGGGGATCCGCTCGTGGTCGAAGTGGAAGATCTTCTCCCGCATCGCGAAGTCCTCGAGCAGGGTCGGGCCCCGCTCGCCGGCGCGCAGCGAGTTCTGGTCGTCGCCCATCGGGACGCCCTGGGCGGTGGTCATCACCTCGCCCCTGACCGGCGCCTGGTGCAGCTCGCCGCCCTCGCCGGTGCGGTCCTTCGAGGTGGTCGTCCTGCGCGCCATGGCACGTCCTTCCGAGGGGGTCGTCGCGGTCCTCTCGACGGTAGGCGCGCCCCGTCTCGAACCGGCTCACCCCGTGGGACCCCCGACCTCGGTAGGCGCCCGGACGGGTGGTCCCCAGGTCTGCCCTAGTCGGTGCCGCTGTGCCCGCGCAGCAGGTCGCCGAAGGGCGTCACGTCGGCCTCGACCTGCGTGCCGGACGTACGCCTCGGGCGCGCGGCCAGGTCGGGAGCGAAACCGCCGACGCCGTAGTCGCCCTGGCCCACGACCAGCGCCGCGAGCTCGGCCGCAGCGCGGGTGATCCGGTCCGAGAGCCCGTGGCTGCCGAAGTCCTCGGTGGCGGCGAAGATGCCGGTGGGTACGACGACCGCGCGGAGGTAGGCGAAGAGCGGCCGCATCGCGTGGTCGAGCACCAGCGAGTGCCGGGCGCTGCCGGCGGCTGCCGCGATCAGCACCGGCGTACCGGCCAGCGCGTCCTTGTCGAGGGCGTCGAAGAACATCTTGAACAGCCCGCTGTAGCTGCCGTTGAACACCGGCGTCACCACGATGAGGCCGTCGGCCGCGGCGACCTGCTCGCGAAGCTCGGTCAGCCGCGGGGTCGGGATACCGCCGGTGACCATGAAGGTCGCCAGCTCGCCGGCGACCTCGCGCAGCTCGATGAACTCGACGTCGACGGCCTCGCCGCGGGCGGTGACCTGCGCGGTGCTCGCCTCGGCGAGCTGGTCGGCCAGCAGCCGGGTGGACGACGGGACGGTCAGCCCCGCCGTCACCACGACGACGCGTCGACTCATGCGCCCACCTGCGCGGCCTGCTCTGCCTGGAGCTCCTCGACGCGGGCCCGGGCGGGCTCGACGTGGTGGTGCGGGGCGTCGGGGCCGGCCGCCACGAGGGAGGCGTGGGTGGGCGGGTCGCTGGGCACGTGGGCGGGGCGCCGGCGCTCGAACTCCTTGCGGAGCACCGGGACGACCTCGGTGCCGAGCATCTCGATCTGCTCGAGCACGAGCGACGTCGGCAGGCCGGCGTGGTCCATCAGGAACAGCTGGCGCTGGTAGTCGCCGACGTAGTCGGCGAAGCCGAGGGTGCGCTCGATGACCTGCTCGGGGGTGCCGACGGCCAGCGGGGTCATCTCCGAGAAGTCCTCCAGCGACGGGCCGTGGCCGTAGACCGGGGCGTTGTCGAAGTAGGGTCGGAAGACCCGCTTGGCCTCGGCCTCCGTCGAGGCCATGAAGGCCTGCCCGCCGAGGCCGACGTAGGCCTGGTCGGCGGAGCCGTGGCCGTAGTGCTCGAAGCGACGGCGGTAGAGCTGCACCATCTGCTGGGTGTGCTCCTTGTTCCAGAAGATGTGGTTGTGGAAGAAGCCGTCACCGTAGTACGCCGCCTGCTCGGCGATCTCGGTGCTCCGGATCGACCCGTGCCACACGAAGGGCGGCGTGCCGTCGAGCGGCGCGGGCGTCGAGGTGTAGCCCTGCAGCGGCGTGCGGAACTGGCCCTGCCAGTTGACGACGGGCTCGCGCCAGAGCTTGCGCAGCAGGTGGTAGTTCTCGACCGCGAGCTTGATGCCGTCGCGGATGTCCTTGCCGAACCAGGGGTACACCGGGCCGGTGTTGCCGCGGCCCATCATCAGGTCGACGCGACCGCCGGAGAGGTGCTGAAGGAAGGCGTAGTCCTCGGCGATCTTGACCGGGTCGTTGGTGGTGATCAGCGTGGTGCTGGTCGACAGCAGCAGCCCCTCGGTCTGCGCGGCGATGAAGGCCAGGTGGGTCGTCGGGGACGACACGACGAACGGCGGGTTGTGGTGCTCGCCGGTCGCGAAGACGTCCAGGCCGACCTCCTCGGCCTTGAGGGCGTACTGCGTCATCGCCGAGATGCGCTCGGCCTCGGACGGGGTCCGTCCGGTGGTCGGGTCCGTCGTGACGTCACCGACGCTGAAGATGCCGAACTGCATGGTTCCTCCTGCCCTGGGTCCAACCCTTTGGTTGAAGTTTGTACCACTCTCAACCGGCTGTCCTCCCCCAGTATTCCGTGCGATCGGGCGTGGAATCGCCGGGGCGCCTGCGGCGTTGGACCGGCATCCGGGCGCACGCTCGGACCAACCCCTCCGGCGAGCTGTCCTCCGGACACCCGGGGGACCTGCTCTGCGAGAGGAGCGACGATGACCGACTTCACCCCCTTCGAGGACCTGCTGCGCGGACACGCGGGCCTGCTGCAGGACTCCACCCACGACCGCTGGCTGCGCGCGCAGGCACTCTTCGAGATGCGCTCCTACCGCGAGGCCGCCGTCATGCTCACCGAGCTGCTCGACGACCCGGGCGATGTCGGGCACGAGCTGACCGACGTACGCCTGCTGCTGGCCCGCTCGCTCTTCCACTCGGCCCAGCTCGACGGCACGATCCGGGTCGCGACCGAGCTGCTCGAGCACGACCCCAACGAGCCGTACGCCCACCTGCTGCTCGGC
Source organism: Nocardioides sp. zg-1230 (assembly GCF_013155335.1). GTDB lineage: Bacteria > Actinomycetota > Actinomycetes > Propionibacteriales > Nocardioidaceae > Nocardioides. Next base: position 827,122 of record NZ_JABJQZ010000001.1, read on the forward strand.
CGCGCCCTGCAACGCAAGGGTCGGCGGGACGAGGCCCGGCCGCACCTGCGGCTCGCCGAGCTCCTCGGCGGCTACCGCAGCTGACCGGCTAGGGACACGCCCTAGGCGCACTGCCAGGTGAAGCCGATGTCGTCGGGGAGCCGCGGCGGCTGCGTGCCGTCGGTGCGAGCGAGCCAGTAGAGGCAGCCCTCGTCCCCCCAGGCGGTGCCGGCCGCCGCGTCGCTGTCGACCTGCAGGAGCGGTCGCCAGCGGAGCGCCTCGGCGGTGTGGGCGTCGTCGTACGTCGCCGTGCCAAGGTGGGTCTCGGCGACCTCGACCTCGACGGGGCCCTGGACCGCCGAGGCCCACCCACCCAGCTGGTGGCCCCAGACGTCGACCCCGACCTCGTCCTCCAGCAGCTGGCCGAGCGCCTCGGCGAAGTCGTCCGGCAGCTCGTCGAGGCCTGACTGCTCGAGGACCGGGTGCCCGTCGCCCGGCCAGGTGAGCACCTCGACCGCCGTCAGCTCGACGGCCGGGTCTGCCGCCGGACCGGTGCCGTCCACGTGCAGCAGGCGCGAGCCGGGACGCGAGTCCGGGTCGCCGCTGAGCACGACCGCGCCGGTCCCGTCCGGGTCGTCGAAGAAGAACGCCAGGAGTCGTCCCTCCGTCGGCAGGGCCAGGCCGGCGTCCGCGCCGGTCGCGGCGAGCGCGGCCAGGTCGACCTCCGCGACGAACCCCAGCGGACCGTGACCTGACCACTGCGGCCAGTCGGTCCCCGGCGGCAGCTCGGGCGTGCCGCCCAGGCGGGCGACGACGGGGTCCCCCGCCCGCGCCGGGACGAGCTGGACGGCCGGGCGCAGCAGGGCGAGCCAGCGGCGTGCGGCGTCGGGCTCCAGGTGGGTGGCGGCGAGCTCGGCGAGGTGGGCGGCGGTCCGAGAGGTCATGGGCGTGATCATGGCAGCGCGCCGGTCGCGCCGACGACGACGAGGTGAACGCCGGCTCCTCCTCACGGCGCGCCGGAGAAGCCTCCGTGAACACTCGCTCGGACGCCCCCGTCGGCAGCGACAGGGGGCCGGCAGCGGCACATGCTGATCACGTGAGCAGCTACGGCGACCACCCCGGACCCCTGGCCATCGCGCACCGCGGCGGCATGGCACTGGCCCCCGAGAACACCCTGGCCGCCTTCGGGCGGGCCACCGCCCTCGGCCTCACCCACCTCGAGTCCGACGTCCGCACCACCCGCGACGGGCACGTCGTGTGCTTCCACGACCCGACGCTGCGCCGCGTCACCGGCCATCCCGGCCGGGTCGCCGACCTCGACCTCGCCGACCTGCGGCGGCTCCGTGTCGACGGCACCGACCAGGTCCCGACGCTGGTCGAGGCGATGGCGTCCTTCCCCGACGCGAGGTTCGCGATCGACCTCAAGGACGAGGCCTCGATCGCTGCGACGGCGCGGCTGCTGCGGGCCAACCCCGGCTGGGCGGAGCGGATCCTGGTCGCCGGGGCGTGGGCGCGCTGGCTGGACCGGCTGCGGGACGAGGCGCCGGGCGTGACGACGGCGCTCGGCTGGCGCTCGTTGACCATGCTCATCGCCTGCTCGCGCGGCGGCGTACGCCCTCCCGGCCTGCGGGTCGACGTGCTCGCGCGCGGCGGGTTCGCGCACGTGCCGATCCGGCTCGGACGCCTGCCCGTGCACTCCGAGCGGGTGATCCGGCGGGCCCACGAGCTCGGCATCAGGGTCGTCGTGTGGACCGTGGACGACCCCGCCACGATGCGCACGCTGCTCGACATGGGCGTCGACGGGATCATCACCGACCGGCCCGACGTGCTGCGCGAGGTGCTCGTCAGCCGCGACCAGTGGACGCGCCCGTCCGGCGTACGCACGGTCGTCCCTCCAGCGGCACCCGCGGCACCCGCCAACGCGCCCTGACCGTGCCTCGAGCGGGCCGTCAGACGCGCTCGAGGGCCTCCGCGGCCAGGCCGTGCGAGACGGCCCAGAGCACCGCCTGGCTGCGGCTCTGCACGCCGGTCTTGCGGTAGGCGCTGCGGATGTAGGACTTCACCGAGTTGAGCGAGATCTGCATCTGTCGCGCGATGTCGTCGTTGCTCTTGCCGGTCGCGATGTGGGCCAGGGTCTCCCGCTCGCGAGCGGTCAGGAAGTCCACCTGCGTCGAGGACCGCAGGTCCTTGGTCGGCAGCACCGGCAGCAGCGGCGCGACGACGGTCTCGCCGAGGTGGATGGAGCGCAGGGCGCGGCCGAGCTGCTGGGCGTTGAGGCTCTTGGCGAGGTAGCCGGTGACCCCGTCCCCCAGGGGCTCGTGGGCGAGGCCCGGCTGGTGGTTCCACGTGTAGACGGCGACCCGCCGGATGTGGGGGTCGGTGACCGCGCGCTGGAGGGTGGTGTCGCCGCGGGCCGTGCCGAAGGTCTCGACCAGCGCGATGTCCACGGGCAGGCGGGAGCGGTCCTTGATCGTCCCGAGCTCGAAGCCGCCGAGCGTCTTCAGCATGCTGTCGAGGCCTCGCCTCACGAGCTCGTCACCGCCGAGCAGCGCGACACGGATGTCCATTGGTCGTCCTCAGGGTCGTCCGGGAGCGGCGGACAGGCTCGCCCGCCCCTCGACGACCCCCCGACCGTCATCGGGGACAGTAGCCCGCGAAGGTCCCGTACATCCCCTTGAGGGGTGCCCACACCACCCTTTACACCCCCTCGGGTGGGCCTGGGCTTGTCCTGCATACCCCCTGGGGGTATCGTTCAGGCCATGAGCGAGCACCACGGTCACCTCGAGGGCAACGACGAGGCCGTCCAGGCCCACCTCAAGCGCCTGCGCCGGATCGAGGGACAGGTCCGCGGGATCCAGCGGATGGTCGAGGAGGAGAAGTACTGCATCGACATCCTGACCCAGGTGTCCGCGGCCACCAAGGCGCTGCAGTCCCTCGCGCTGTCGCTGCTCGACGACCACATGGCGCACTGCGTCGTCGACGCCGCCCGCCAGGGCGGGGAGGAGCAGGAGCTCAAGCTCAAGGAGGCGTCCGAGGCCATCGCCCGCCTCGTCCGATCCTGACCCGACGGCCTGACGCGCCCGACCCACCCACTGTCTGAGGAGACACCCATGAGCGAGACCACCACCTACACCGTCACCGGCATGACCTGCGGCCACTGCGCCGCCTCGGTCACCGAGGAGATCTCCGAGATCGCGGGCGTCGAGGACGTCGACGTCGTCGTCGAGACCGGAGCCGTCACCGTCACCAGCGCCACCCCGCTCGACGAATCGGCCGTCCGCGCCGCCGTCGAGGAGGCCGGCTACGCACTCGTCTGAGAGCGGTGGCCTGTCCGCGAGCGCCAGCGAGCCGACAGGACGCCGAGTCGAGTTCTTGAACCCCAACCCCGAGGAGCCGTCGCCATGAGCACGCCGTTGCGCGTCGTCGCCTTCGTCGCAGCCCTCGCCACCGCCTTCGCGCTGGCCTGGGGCGGCGGCCGGCTCGTCGGGCCGCTCGACACCGAGCCTGAGAGCGGTCACCTGTCCGCGAGCGCCAGCGAGCCGACAGGTGACCGAATCGAGCGCTTGAACGGCAACCCAGGTACGCCATCGCGCCTGGTCGCCGAGGCGACTGGGCTGACCGCCCGGGCCGACGGCTTCACGCTGGCGCTCGCCGACCGCACCCCGGCCGCCGGCCGCACGCGGCTCGACTTCCAGGTCCGCACGTCCAGCGGGCGCCCCCTGCTCGACTACACGCGCGAGCACGAGAAGGACCTGCACCTCATCGTCGTGCGCCGCGACCTGACCGGCTTCCAGCACGTGCACCCGCGTCTCGACCGCTCGACCGGCACGTGGTCGGTCGACGTGCGCCTGACCCCCGGCGTGTGGCGCGTCGTCGCGGACTTCGCCCCCGAGGGCTGGGACGGCATCACGCTGGCCGACGACGTCTCCGTCGCCGGCGACTTCACCCCAGCCGCCCTCCCGTCGGACGACCGGACCGCGCGCGTCGAGACCGACGCCGGCACCTACACCGTCACGCTCGAGGGCGACACCGCCCCCGGCGCCTCGACCGTCCTCACCACGCGCGTCGAGCTCGACGGCGAGCCGGTCACCGACCTCGAGCCCTACCTCGGCGCCCACGGCCACCTCGTCGCGCTGCGCGCCGGCGACCTGGGCTACCTGCACGTCCACCCGGAGGCGGGCCCGGCCGGACCGGGCATCGACTTCGCGACGGCCTTCCCCGAGCCGGCGACGTACCGCCTGTTCCTGGACTTCCAGCATCGCGGGGCGGTCCACACGGCCGCGTTCACCGTCGAGTCAGGCGGGGCACCGTCCTCCGACGACGGCTCGACCGACCACGGCTCCTCCGACGAGGAAGGGGACGACCATGGCCACTGAGGTCCGGACTGAGGCCCAGTCCCTGCCCGAGCCGACGAGCGACGTCGAGCTCGCCATCACCGGCATGACCTGTGCGTCGTGCGCCAACCGCATCGAGCGCAAGCTCAACAAGCTCGACGGCGTGACCGCGACGGTCAACTACGCCACCGAGAAGGCCAAGGTCTCCTATCCCGGCACCGTCTCCACCGACGACCTGCTGCGCACGGTCGAGGCGGCCGGCTACGCCGCCGCGCTGCCAGTGCCGCCCGCGTCGGACACCGCCGACGAGGAGCCCGCCGAGCGCGACCCGCTGCTCCAGCGGCTGGTCGTCAGCGCCGTGCTCACCGCGCCGGTCATCGCGATGGCGATGGTCCCGGCGTGGCAGTTCACCTACTGGCAGTGGGCCTCGCTGGCGCTGGCCGCACCCGTCGTCGTGTGGGGCGCGCTGCCCTTCCACCGCGCTGCGTGGACCAACCTGCGCCACGGCGCGACGACGATGGACACCCTCGTCTCGGTCGGCGTGCTGGCCGCCTTCGGCTGGTCGCTGTGGGCGCTCTTCCTCGGCACCGCCGGCGAGCCCGGGATGACCCACCCGTTCCGCATCTCGATCGACCGCACGGACGGCGCGGCCAACATCTACCTCGAGGCCGCGGCGGGCGTGACGACCTTCCTGCTGGCCGGCCGCTGGCTCGAGCACCGGTCCAAGCGGCGGGCGGGCGCAGCGCTCCGGGCTCTGCTCGAGCTCGGCGCGCGCGACGTGGCGGTGCTGCGCGACGGTGTCGAGACCCGGATCCCGGTCGACCAGCTCGCGGTCGGCGACGAGTTCGTCGTACGCCCCGGCGAGAAGGTCGCCACCGACGGCTCGGTCGTCTCGGGCACGAGCGCGGTCGACGCCTCGATGCTGACCGGCGAGTCCGTGCCCGTGGAGGTCGGTCCCGGCGACGCCGTCGTCGGCGCGACCGTCAACGCCGGCGGGAGGCTCGTCGTACGCGCCACCCGCGTCGGCGCCGACACCCAGCTCGCGCAGATGGCGCGGCTGGTCGAGGACGCGCAGAACGGCAAGGCCGAGGTCCAGCGCCTCGCCGACCGCGTCTCCGGGGTCTTCGTGCCGATCGTCATCGGGCTCTCCGTCGCGACCCTGGGCTTCTGGCTCGGCGCCGGGGCGGGCGCCACGGCCGCCTTCACCGCCGCCGTCGCCGTCCTGATCATCGCCTGCCCCTGCGCCCTCGGCCTGGCCACGCCGACCGCCCTGATGGTCGGCACCGGCCGCGGCGCCCAGCTCGGCATCCTCATCAAGGGCCCCGAGGTCCTCGAGTCCACGCGGCGCGTGGACACGATCGTGCTCGACAAGACCGGCACCGTGACCACCGGCGAGATGACCGTCCACGCGGTCGTCGCCGCCGAGGGCGAGTCCGCCGACGACGTACGACGCCTCGCCGCCGCCCTCGAGTCGGCGTCCGAGCACCCGATCGGCCGGGCCATCGCCGCCGCCTCCTCTTCCACTCCCGCCCCCACCTCGGTATCTAGGGACGATCTGGGTGGGATCGACCGCGACATCCACCCAGAACGTCCTCAGGTACCGGTCGTGGAGGAGTTCTCCAGCCGCGAGGGCCTGGGCGTGCAGGGCGTCGTCGAGGGCCACGCCGTCGTCGTCGGGCGGCCCAGCCTGCTCGCCGACTGGGCGCAGCACCTGCCGCCGTCGCTGGTCGCCGCCGTCGATCGCGCGCAGGGCGAGGGCCGCACCGCCGTGGCCGTCGGCTGGGACGGTCGCGCCCGCGGCGTCATCGTGGTCGGCGACACCGTCAAGCCCACCTCGGCGCAGGCGGTCGCCGCGCTCCGCGATCTCGGCCTGACGCCGGTCCTGCTCACCGGCGACAACGAGGCGGCGGCCCGCCACGTCGCCGCCCAGGTCGGCATCGAGACGGTCGTGGCCGACGTACTGCCCGCCGAGAAGGTGGCCGAGGTGCAGCGGCTCCAGGGCACCGGCAAGGTCGTCGCCATGGTCGGCGACGGCGTCAACGACGCGGCCGCCCTCGCCCAGGCCGACCTCGGCCTCTCGATGGGCACCGGCACCGACGTGGCCATCGAGGCCGGCGACCTCACCCTCGTGCGCGGGGACCTGCTCGTCGCGGTCGACGCGATCCGGCTCTCGCGCCGCACCCTGGCCACGATCAAGGGCAACCTCTTCTGGGCCTTCGCCTACAACGTCGCCGCCCTGCCCCTCGCCGCGGCCGGGCTCCTCAACCCGATGCTCGCCGGTGCCGCGATGGCGTTCTCCAGCGTGTTCGTGGTGACCAACAGCCTCCGGCTGCGCGGCTTCCGCTCCTCCATCGCCTGACGCCCCGCCTGCGCCACCGAGCGGTGGTCCACCCACGTTCCGGCCGTTCAAAATGTGGCTCCACCACCGCTCCGCCCCGCGACAGGCCGCGCCCGGCAGCGGGTCGAGCTCGTGAACACAACCCGTGAACACAAGGTGCACAACGGTGACCGGGGCCGGATCAGAGGTGAGTGTGACCGAGGACACACCCCCGATGAAGGAGCTGCCATGCACCGGCGCATCCCCCTGGCCACCCTCGCCACCCTGTCGATGTTGACGCTCGCCGCGTGCGGCGGCGGAGAGGCCGACCCGGCCGACTACCCGGACGACGACATCACCCTGGTCGTCCCGTTCGCCGCCGGCGGACCCACCGACACCGTCACCCGCCTGATCGCCGAGCCGATGGCCGAGGAGCTCGGCACCGAGATCGTCGTCCAGAACGTCGAGGGTGCCGGCGGCACCGTCGCGGCGGGCCAGGTCGCCGACGCGGACCCCGACGGCTACGAGGTGCTGATCCACCACATCGGCATGTCGACGGCCCCCGGCCTCTACCCCGACCTCGCCTACGACCCGCTCGAGGACTTCAAGACCATCGGCCTGGTCACCGACGTCCCCATGACGATCGTGGCCCGCCCCGACTTCGAGCCGGAGACGCTCGAGGAGCTCGCCACCTACGTCGAGGAGAACGCCGACACCGTCACGCTCGCCAACGCCGGCGTCGGTGCGGCCTCCCAGCTGTGCGGCCTGCTCATCGAGCAGCAGCTCGGTGTGGACCTCACCGAGGTGCCGTACGACGGCACCGGCCCGGCGCTGACCGACCTCGTCGGCGGCCAGGTCGACTTCATGTGCGACCAGACCACCAACACCGCCGGCCAGATCCAGTCCGGGGACATCAAGGCGTACGCCGTCACCACGCCCGAGCCGGTCGAGGCGCTGCCCGACCTGCCGACGACCGCCGAGGCGGGCTGGACCGACGTGGAGGTCGGCGTGTGGCACGGGCTCTACGTCCCGGCCGACACGCCCGACGAGATCGTCGAGAAGCTGACCGGCGCGCTCGAGGTGGCCCTGCAGGACCAGAACGTCATCGACAGCATGGCGGACCTCGGGACCACGCCGTCGCCGGCCGAGGACGTCACGCCCGATGCCCACACGGCCAAGCTGCAGGAGCAGATCGACCTCTGGACCCCGATCATCGAGGAGTCGGGAGTCACCGGCGGATGAGCACCGAGACCATCGGGAAAGGCGCCGGGCACCGCCCGGCGCCTTTCCGGCCGGACCTGTTCGCGGGGAGCACGTTCATCGTGTTCGGCCTCGCGTTCGCGATCGGCGGTTCGCGGTACGACGTCGGCTCGGCGCTGCGGATGGGCTCGGGCTACGTCCCGCTGGCGCTCGGCGGCCTGCTGGTCGTGCTCGGGCTCGTCATCGTCGTCAACGCGTTCCGCGGCGGCGACCCGTCGATCCGCGACGTGCAGCGCGAGCCCGTCCCGTGGCGTCGCGGCGGCCTGCTCGTGGCTGCGATCCTGTTCTTCGGGTTCTTCGTCGGCGGCCTGGGCCTCGGCCCGACGCTGTTCGTGACGACCTTCATCGCGGCACTGGCCGGGCACGGCACGAGTCCGCTCAAGGCGGCGCTGACGTCCGCCGGGATCACCGCCCTGTGCCTGGTCGTCTTCGTCGCGCTGCTGCAGCTTCGGCTCCCGATCCTCGGCGACTGGCTGGGGGGCTGACGTGGACGGCATCCTCCTCGGTCTCGAGACGGCGCTGCAGCCGACCAACATCCTCATCTGCCTGCTCGGGGTCACCCTCGGCACCGCGGTGGGCGTGCTGCCCGGCATCGGGCCCACCGCGACGGTGGCGCTGCTGCTGCCGATCACCTTCGAGTTCGACCCGGTCGCCTCGCTGATCATGCTCGCCGGCATCTACTACGGCGCGCAGTACGGCGGCTCCACGACGGCCATCCTGCTCAACCTGCCGGGCGAGTCGTCCTCGGTGGTGACCGCCCTCGACGGGCACCAGATGGCCAGACAGGGGCGGGCCGGGCCCGCGCTGGCCACCGCGGCCCTCGGGTCGTTCTTCGCCGGGACCGTGGGCACGATCGTGCTCGCCCTGTTCGCCCCGCCCCTGGCGCAGCTGGCACTGCAGTTCGGCCCGGCCGACTACTTCGCGATCGTCGTCCTCGGCCTGATCGCGAGCACGGCGCTCGCCAGCGGGTCCGCAGTCAAGGCGCTCGCCATGATCGTGCTCGGCCTGCTGCTCGGCACGATCGGGCAGGACCAGTTCACCGGCGTCCCGCGCTTCACGTTCGGGGTGCGCGAGCTCTACGGCGGGCTGGACTTCGTCTCGCTGGCGGTCGGCCTGTTCGGCCTCGCAGAGATCATCCGCAACCTCGAGTCGCGGCACTCCGCCTCGATCGTGACGAAGAAGGTCGAGGGGCTCTGGCTGAAGAAGGACGACGTCCGGCGCATCACCAAGCCGGTGCTGCGCGGCACGGCCCTCGGGTCGGTGCTCGGCGTGCTGCCCGGCGGCGGGCACGTCCTGGCCAGCTTCACGTCGTACTCGGTGGAGAAGAACTTGTCGAAGGAGCCGAAGAAGTTCGGCACCGGCGTCATCGAGGGCGTCGCGGCGCCGGAGTCGGCCAACAACGCGGCCGCGCAGACGTCGTTCATCCCGCTGCTCTCGCTCGGCCTGCCGGCGCACCCGGTGATGGCGCTGCTCGTCGGGGCCTTCATCATCCAGGGCATCACCCCGGGCCCCAACGTCATCAACGACGAGCCCGAGCTGGTGTGGGGCCTCATCGCCTCGATGTGGGTGGGCAACCTGCTGCTGGTGATGCTCAACCTGCCGCTCATCGGCATCTGGGTGAAGATGCTCTCGGTGCCCTACGAGGTGATGTTCCCCGCGATCATCGCCTTCGCCTCGATCGGCTGCTACTCCCTCGGCCTCAACTCGTGGGACGTCTTCGCGATCGCGGCCGCCGGTGTCGTGGGCTACTTCCTCATCCGGTGGGGCTGCGAGGCCGCACCATTGCTGCTCGCCTTCGTGCTCGGGCCGCTGCTGGAGGAGAACCTGCGCCGCGCGATGATCATCAGCCGGGGCGACCCGACGGTCTTCGCGACCCGGCCGATCTCGGCCTCGCTGCTGCTGCTGGCCGCGGTGATCATCGTCGTCGCGGTGCTGCCGTCCGTACGTCGCAAGCGCGAGGTCGTCTTCCAGGGCGAGGACGACTGAGCTTCCCTGGCGGATTGACTTGACGTCAGTTCAATTCGTCAACGGCCGGAGGTGGAGTGCTGCCAGCGGTACTCCACCTCCGGCCGCCCGCTGCCGCCGTAGCGCAGCGAGCGCGCGACGACACCGACGTCGGCGAGGTGCTCGAGGTAGCGTCTCGCGGTGACCCGCGAGCTCTCCAGCTTCTCGGCGAGCTCGCGCGCCGACAGCACGCTGGGAGGGGTGCGCAGGTGGTCCATCGCCTCGTGGAGTCGCTCCGCGGTGAGCCCCTTAGGCAGCGCGCCGTCGGAGGTGGCGACGCGCAGCGAGCCGAGCATCCGGTCGACCTCGTCCTGCATCACCTCCTCGGGCGCGTCACCGAGCTGCCGGCGGTAGTCGGCGTACTGCTCCAGCTTGGCGCGGAACATCGGGAACGTGAACGGCTTGATGAGGTAGAGCACGACGCCGTGGGCGACGGCGCGGCGCACCATCTCGGCGTCGCGCGCTGAGGTCACCGCGATGACGTCGCACATCGTGCCGCCGGCGCGCAGGTTGCGGAGCAGGCCGAGCCCGTGGCCGTCGGGGAGGTACATGTCGAGCAGCACCAGGTCGACCTCGCGGTCGCCGAGCACGCGCGCGGCCTCCGTCGCGGAGTGGGCGACGCCGACGACGTCGAAGCCCGCGACGCGGCCGGTGTACTCCGCGTGCGCCTCGGCGACGAGCGGCTCGTCCTCGACGACCAGCACCCTGACGCTCACGACGGCACCTCAGCCTGCACCTCAGCGGGGGCCTGGGCCGGGGCCGGCGCCCGGCCGAGTACGACGACCATCTCGGCGCCGCCGAGCTCGGAGCGCCCGATCGTGACCCCGCCGCCGAGGCGCCGGGCGACCTGGGAGACCAGCGCCAGCCCGACGCCGTGCGCGTCGCCCGCGTCGACCTTCGTCGTCCAGCCGCGCTCGAGCGCGTGGGCGGCCTCCTCGGGCGTGAGCCCGGGACCGCTGTCGCCGACGACCAGCCGGGCGTGCTCGGGCGACCCCTCGAGGTGCACCACGATGCGGCGGTCGTCGCTCCCGCCGACGGCCTCGATCGCGTTGTCGACGAGGTTGCCGAGGACCGTGACGAGGTCGCGCGGGGAGCCGACGGCGAACGACGCGGGCAGCTCGCCGGTGACGGTGAGCGAGATGCCGCGCTCGGCGGCCTCGGCGGACTTGCCGAGCAGGAGCGCGGCGACGACCGGGTCGCCGACCGCCCCGACGACGCGGTCGGTGAGCATCTGCGCGACCTTCAGCTCGTCGGTGACGAAGTCGATGGCCTCCTCGCTGCGCCCGATCTCGATGAGGGAGACCACGGTGTGCAGCCGGTTGGCGGCCTCGTGGGTCTGCGCGCGCAGGGACTCGGTGAGGCCGCGGACGATGTCGAGCTCGCCGGTGACCGCCTGCAGCTCGGTGTGGTCGCGCAGGGTGACCACCGCGCCGACCTCCTTGCCGTCCCAGAAGGCCGCGCTGGAGCTGGCGACCAGGACGTGGTCGCCGGTCACGTAGACCTCGTCGGCGCCGCGCTCGCCGGACACCGCGTCGACGAGCGCCGGCGGCAGGCCGAGGTCGTCGAGCGAGCGGCCGACGACGTCCTCGGGCAGCTTGAGCAGCCGGCGGGCCTCGTCGTTGACCAGCTGCACGCGGCGCTCGAGGTCGATGAGCAGCAGCCCCTCGCGGACGGCGTGCAGGACGGCGCTGTAGTACTCGTACATCCGGGTGATCTCGCGCTCACCCATGCCGTGCGTCTGACGCCGCAGCCGCCGCGCGATCAGCCAGGCGCCGGCGACGCCGACCACCAGCACGGCCACCGCGGCGACGACGATGTCGGCGAACTCCTCGACGAGCAGGTCGTCGAGCTGGGTGAGGGTGATCCCGACGGCGACCAGCGCGACGACGGGCGCACCGGTGTTGGTGTCGGAGGCGGAGCTCTGGCCGAAGACCGGCACGATGGCCCGGATCGACGGGCCCAGCGTGCCGACGTACTCCTCGGTGTAGACCTCGCCCTGCGGCGCCCCGCCGAGGTTGCCGATGAAGGCCTTGCCGAGCTGCTCCACGCTCGGGTGCGACCAGCGCGTGCGGTCGCGGTCCATCACGACGACGAAGTCGACGCCGGTGTCGACGCGCACCGCCTCGGCGTAGGGCTGCAGCAGCGCGCTGGGGTCGCTGGTCGCCATCGCCTCGCGGACCACCGGCGAGCGCGCCACCGCCCTCGCGACCGACACCGCCTCGTCGCCGGCGCTGGCGCGGATGTCGTTGCGGGCGTCGTACGTCGCGAGCGCGAGCGCCGTGACGACCAGGACCAGCACTGCGATGAGCTGCAGGACCAGCACCTGGCGCGCCACGGACTGCTCGTGGCGAGGACGCATCAGCACCGGCCCACCGTACGCGGGTGCGTGACGGCCCTCACAGGATCATCCACCGCTCACGGCTCGATCCCGATGCCCGGGATCCGCGACCAGGCCTGCTCCTGCGCGGCGCTCATGGTCGGCCACCGGTGGCCGCCCGGGCGCGCTTCGACGCGGCTGTCGTACGACGCCGGCTGGTAGGCCGGGTCCACGAAGCAGCCGGTGCCGTACGTCGCGTCGAACCCTGCGCAGGCGGTCGCGACGCCGACGGGCGTGGGCTTCTCGCCGGTGTCGACCCACGTGTCGAGCGCGTCGAGCACGGCGGCGTACCCGCTGTTGCTCAGCGAGCTGTGCTCCGACTCGCGGCTGAAGACCTGCACGAGCGCGTCGGCGGTGCCGGCACCCTCGCGGGTCGCGCGGTAGGCCGACTCGTGCTCGACGAAGGCGGTGGGGTCGTCGATGGCGTGGAGGGTGACGGTCGGGATCCCAACGGCGCCGGTGAGGTCGCTGTCCCAGGTGAGGTCGCGCCTCGCGGACGGGTCGGCCGCGAACCGCTCGACGCCCTGGTTGAGGGCCTTGTCGTCGTGGCTGCCGGAGTAGCGCACGCCGACGTTGCTGAACGGGTTCCGACCGTCGAGCCGGTTGTGCACGATGTCGCGGAAGGTGAAGGTCGCGAAGCGCAGGTGCGACTCGAGGGTGCGCTCGGGCACCTTCGTGACGGCGAGGATGTCGTCGAGGTTGCGCTGCTGCAGGGCGGTGCGCTCTGCGGGCTCGGACTGGTGGCCGGTGCACTCCTGGAGCCGCGAGCGCAGGCCGGCGGACGTCATCGTCGAGTCCTTCCGCAGCCCCATCCAGAGGGGGTACTGCGGCTCGGTCGGGCGCGGGTGGTTGCCGCAGTAGTACTGGTAGACCACGCGCAGGTCGACGCGGTAGTCGTAGCCACGGGAGGCGCCGGCCAGCACGCCGTTGGTCAGCAGCACGCCATCGTACGACGTGGGGTGCACCTCGACGAGCTTGGCGGCGACGTCGCCGCCCCACGACTGCCCGTGGGCGAGCGTCGTACCGGGCACGCCGAAGGACTCCTCGAAGACCTGCCGGGCGCTCTCGGTGTCGGCGACGGCCATCCGGGTGCCGTAGCCGCCGCGGCGGTAGGCCGAGCCGACCCACGCGTAGCCCTCGCGGGCCATCACCGCCCAGCGGTCGAGGTCCTCGACGCTGCGGGCCGGGTCGGACGCGGCGCCGAGGTCGGGACCGCCGTGGGCGTGGACGACGAGGTCGCCGTTCCAGTCGTGCGGGACGGCGATGGCGTAGTAGGCGCCGTTGTCGTCCTGGCCGGTCCAGCAGTCGGCGACGTCGGCGACCCCGGCCGGGCAGGCCGACGGGGTCGGGCCGGTGGCGGCCGAGGCGGGGACGGGGGCGAGCAGGGCGCCGGCCAGCAGCGCCGAGCCGGCCGCGGTGGCAGCGCGGGCGAGAGCGGATCGATGGGGCATGAGGAGCCTCCGGGATGGGGGGGCGGACGACCGAGTGCGTCCGGACCCCTGACGCTAGGAGGGTGTGACGCCCGTCTCACCGTTGTGTTCGTAGTGTTTGCCGCATGGGACTCAAGGACCTCCGCATCCCCGGCCGCGCCGAGGCTCGTACGACGGCCTCCGCGCTCGAGGCCGCCGACGACCAGCAGCACGACCCCGGCGCCATCGACCGGCTGGTCACGATGCTCCTCGACGTCGGCCTCGACGGGCGCGGCCCGCTGGACCCGGTCCGCGAGGTGGCCGACGAGGCGCTGCGCAAGGCGGGCGGTGACCGCGACAAGGCGATCGCCGCGCTGGCCCGACGCACCACCCTCACCGGCGGCATCGGCGGCTTCGTCACCGGTCTCGGCGGCTTCGTCACGATGCCGGTCGCGCTGCCGGTCAACGTCGCGGAGTTCTACCTCCAGGCGACCCGGCTGGTCGGCGCGATCGCGGTGCTGCGCGGCCACGACGTCGACGACCCGCGCGTGCGCAGCGCGATCCTGCTGACGCTCGTCGGCGCTGACTCCGACGAGGTGCTCAAGCGCGCCGGCATGTCGACCGCCGGCAGCCGCGCGACGGCGTTCGCCCTCGGCAGCCTGCCGCCCGCGGCGCTGATGATGATCAACAAGGCCGTCGGCTTCCGGCTCATGCGCGGGGTCAGCGAGAAGACACTCGCCGGCCTCGGCCGCGGCGTCCCCCTCGCGGGCGGGCTCGTCGGCGGCGGCATCGACGGCTTCATGATGAAGAAGATCGCCGACCACGCGATCAAGGAGCTCCCGGTCGTGGCCGACGCCGGTTGAGTGCGCTCGCGGTCGCAGTCGCCGCGGCGCTGCGCACTCAACCCTCGATGGACGCCCGGATGGCGCCGGCCTCCTGCTCGACCGTGTCGGCGTCGACGAGGTCGCCGGCCTGCTCGGTGAGGACCGCGACCCACTGGTCGAGGACGTCCTCGGCGTAGCCGCTGGCGTAGAGCTCCTCGGTCAGGTCGGCCTTCTGCTGCTCGACAAGGTCGGCCCACTCCTCGACCGCGGTGAAGCGCTCGACGAGGACGTTCGAGCCGCCCGTCGGGCCCGGGCCACCCATCCCGCCGGGACCGCCCTCGGGCATGTCGGTCGGCATCCCCTCCGGGCGCTCGGGTCGCTCGCCGTCCCCTCCAGGGAGGCCGCCGGGACCACCGGCCCCGCCGAATCCGTCCGGCGACCCGCCGAAGGCGAGGTTGTGGTCCCAGGCCACGACGGTGAACGCGCCGGACTCGGCGTCCCAGCGCAGGTACGAGTTGTTGCCGGGGCCGTCGATGTCGTCGAAGTTGTCGACGACCTCCTCGAAGGCGAGGTAGCGGGCGAAGGCCTGCACGTCGAGCCGCTCGGGCAGCTCGGCGGCGAAGTCCCCGTCGCTGCTGTTGTTGAGGAAGTCCAGGAAGTCGATCAGCGGCGTGAGGTCGTCGTCGCCGGTCTCCTGGTCGAAGACGCCGGCGTAGGCGTCGGGGTCGTCGCCGCGCCACGACCAGTCGCCGCCGGCCTCGGCCTTGTAGAGCAGCCCGTCGGTGGCGAAGTTCTCCGCCTCCCAGTCCTCGTCGAGGTTCTGCACGACGAGCCGCAACCGCGCGTCGGTGCCGTTGACGCTGAACGAGGACGCGACGGCATGCTCGCTCGCCAGCCCGGCCTCGGCGAGCAGGTCCAGCGCGACGGCCTCGTTGAGCGCGGTCTCCGAGCTGTTGGAGCGGACGACGAGCTCTCTCCAACCGTCGATCGACCGGTCGTCGACGAACTCGTCCAGCCGGATCAGCCACGGGAGGTCGGTCGGGTCGGCGTCGTCGCTGACGCCGCGCAGCGAGGAGTTGCCCTTGAGCCGGATGCCGGCGCGCTCGAAGACCTCGCCGTCGATGGTGACGGTGGCCTCGAGCCACTCCTTCTCCCCCGAGTCCTGGTAGGTCTCGATCATCGCCGCGACGGCGTCCTCGTCGACCTCGATCTCGATCGAGTGGACCCGGCTCGCGTCCCACACGCCGCTGCCGTCGGCGACGTCGCGGGCGGCGGTCGTCGCGCCGGTGGTGGCCACGGCGCCGGGCTCGGAGGACGTGCCGACGGCGCACCCGCCGAGGGTGAGGGACGCGACGACGGCAAGG
Organism: Nocardioides sp. zg-1230; assembly: GCF_013155335.1. Taxonomy (GTDB): domain Bacteria; phylum Actinomycetota; class Actinomycetes; order Propionibacteriales; family Nocardioidaceae; genus Nocardioides. The sequence goes on from NZ_JABJQZ010000001.1 coordinate 842,990, forward strand.
GCCAGCGGTCGGCGTACGAATCGAGGTCTCATGCGAGGGCTCCTTCACGGAGGGTCAGGTGGTCGGCCAGGTGGCGGGTGGTGACGCGGTGCCAGCGGTTGCCGCGGAGCGCGGGAATCAGCAGCGCCAGCCCGGTGGCGTACTTGGAGATCCGCACGGGCCGGTGGCCGAGCTCCCACAGGCGCCGGTCGAGCGGGCCGGGGCGCGGCGTGCCGGACTTGGTCTCGACGACCAGCACGTCGCCGACCTCAGCGGTGCCGTGGCCCGAGACCCAGCGCAGCCCGCGGTCGAGGGTCGCGCGGCCGGCGTCGCCGGGCAGGAGAAGGGTGGTACGCCGATAGGTGGTGTGGAGCGTCGCGACGAGGCCGGACGGGTCGACGTCGTGGACCTGCGCGGCGCCGAGCCGGTCACGCACCCAGGCTGCAGCGGGGCCGGCCACGTCGGCCCCGTCGTGGGGCAGCCGCTCCTTGACGGTGCTGCCACGCGGGCCGCGGGTCTTGACCTCGAGCCAGCGCTCGCCGGTGTCGGCGTACACCCGGGTGCGCACCTTCCAGCGGCGGCGCCGGCGGTTGGCAGCACAGGTCCAGCTGTCGAGCTCGACGGTGTCGAGGTACGTCGACTCGTAGCGCGAGCTGCGGCGGCCGTCGATCTCGAGCACCCGCAGCCCCACGATGCCCACCACTGCATCGAGCTCGGAGGCGGGGACGACGTACTTGCGGTCGGTCCTGGTCAGCAGCTCCGCGCGGTCGTTGAGCTCCTCGAGCGAGACCGCGGGGAGGTGGTTCAGCGCGCTCATCGGGTCACGGCCGGTACGTCGTGGCGCTCGGCGCGCGGCATGGCCGGGCGGGGCGCGAGGGCGTAGTGGACCTCGACCGTGGTGGTGTCGTCGACGAGGTCGACACGGATCGGGGTGACCCGGTTGACCTTCGCGTCCAGGAGCAGCTCGAGGCGGCTGACCAGCTCGCGCTCGTCGGTGACGGCGTGGTCGAGCACGACGACCTGCCGCAGGCCGGTGGCGTGCAGCAGACGGCTGTCGGCGAGGGCGAGCACGAGGACGAGACCGACCATGAGCGCGATCGAGAGGCCCACGTCGCCGGTGCCGAGACCACCGAGCAGGCCGATGGCGAGGGCGGCGAAGTAGTAGGCGATCTCGTGCTGGCCGAGCTCGTCGGAGCGGAGTCGGATGATCGACAGCACCCCGAAGAGTCCGAGGCCCAGCCCGACGGTCGCGGCGCTGTTCGCCAGCACGATGGTCACGGCGAGCACGCCGACGTTGACCGCGACGAACGCGGTGACGAGGTCGGCGCGACGGTGGCGCGGGTAGTAGACGGCGAGGGCGAGCACCAGCACGGCGATGAGGTCGGCGGCGGCGAGGAGGTAGGTGGGGTCCATGCGGGGAACGGTCGCCGGTCGACCTGTCGGTGGCCTGCCGCGATCCTGTGACGGGTCTGTGAGGGCGCCCCTGCGACAATCGACCCTCGTGGACGGACCCCTGCCCCTCGCGCTGCTCGTCGCCTCGCTCCTCTTCGCCGTGGTCGTGCTGGTCTACGTCGTTCTCGACCGCACACCGGACTGGGGGCTGCTCGGCTTCGCCGCGGTCATCGAGGCCGCGACGCTGGTGCTGCTGGTCGTCGCAGCGGTGCAGGTCGGCGACGCCGACCTCTCCGGGCCGTCGGCGATCACGCTGTTCGGCTACCTGGCGGCCGGGCTCGTGCTGCTGCCGCTCGGTTTTGCCTGGTCGCTGGCCGAGCGCAGCCGCGGCGCCACCGCCGTGCTGATGGTCGCGGGTCTTACCCAGGCCTTCGTCGTCGTACGCGCCCTGCAGGTGTGGCAGTCGTGACCCGCACCGCCACCTCCACCTCCGCGGGCCTCGGCCGCGCCCTCGTCGCGGTGTACGGCGTCTTCGCCCTCGCCGCGACCGCCCGCTCGCTCGTGCAGCTGGCCACCAAGGCCGACGAGGCGCCGCTGGCGTACGCCCTCTCGGCCGTGGCCGCGCTCGTGTACGTCGCCGCCACCCTCGGCCTCGCGGAGGTCGGGCCGAACCCCCGCCGGCTGGCCTGGGCTGCGGTGGGCTTCGAGCTCGTCGGGGTGCTCACTGTCGGCACGTTGACCGTGCTCGACCCGGAGCTGTTCCCGGACGCGACCGTGTGGTCGGACTACGGCGCGGGGTACGGCTGGCTGCCGCTCGTGCTGCCCTTCGTCGGCATCGCGTGGCTCTGGCACACGCGGGGACGGGACTGAGTCGCCGAGGACACGCTCCTAGGTCGACGAACGACCCGCGTGGTGCGCGCGGTAGGGCTGGTAGAGCCGCCCCAGGAACGACTCGAGCTCCGCTGCGAGGTCGTCGTCCAGGGACGGGAACGAGAAGGTCGCCTTGCCGGTCCGGCGCTTCCGGAGCTCCTCCGAGGAGCCCTCGAGCGCCTCCGGCCACGTGTCCACGGCGATCGCGTACAGGCTCACCTTGGTGGTGCTCCGCTTGACGGCTGCGAAGTAGTCGTGGGCGCCGGAGCCGGGCCATCGCAGGGACGGCATGCCGTAGATGGTCGCGTCCTCGAGCTCGTCCCGGTAGGGCTCGAGGAGCGCCCAGATCCGGGCTTCGACCGCGTCGAGGTCTGCCATCGTCACGAGTGTAGGAGCCCTACGGCTCGAGACCGGCGATCACGCCCAGCTCGTCACGCAGACCGGCCAGGAGCACGTCGAGGTCGGGGAAACCGTCGGGATCGACGACGGCGGTGACGGTCACCGTGCCGGCGTAGGAGAGCACCTCGAAGTACGCCGTCACGTTGCCGCTCTCCGACAGCGCGATCGGCACCGCGGCGCGGACCGGGCGTCCGGCGAGGTGCACCGTCTGCTCGGGACCGCGCACGTGGCTCACCAGGGTGTGCAGCCGCTGCTGGTGACGCATGTACCAGCGGAAGCCACCCAGGGCGGCCAGCGGCCGGAACAGCCCGCCCAGCAGGGCGATCGGCGGTGGCCCGCTCGCGTCGGACCGATGGCGACGTACGTGGCTGGAGACGGCGAGCAGCCGGCTGCGGGTGTCGTCGGTGGCCGGGACGGTGACGAGCATCGGGCTGACCATGTTGCCGAGCGAGGCGGTGTCGTCGCTGCGCCGGCCGGAGACCGGTACGGCGATCACCACCGCGTCGACCGCCTCGCCCCGTGCGCGCAGCACCCGCTGCAGCGCACCGGCGACCGCGGCGAGCACGGCGTCGTTGCCGGTGGCCCCGAACCGGTGGGCGGCCTCCCGCAGCGCCCGGCCGTCGACGGACACCACCCCGATCGCGCGCCGCGGCCCGGTCGGCCGGAGCAACGAGCACGGTGCGACGCGCGGCGGGACGAGCCCGCCGGCGGCGGCGAAGGAACGGCGTACCTGCCGGAGCCACCACGAGAAGCGGCCCAGTGACCGCACGCGCGTGCGCCAGGCGTCGCGGGCGAGCGCGCGGGCCGTCGGACGGTGCCGCGGGAACGGTTGCTCCGGGGCGGGTCCACCGGGGTCGACAAGGGCCACGAGGACGGCCAGGCCGCCGACCCCGTCGGCGAGGACGTGGTGCAGGACCAGCACCAGGCTCGTGGAACCGTCCGCACGGCCCGTGACGACCACGGCCGACCACAGCGGCGCGTCCACCGGCAGGGGCTCGGCGACCACGGCCAGGACGGTGTCGAGGAAGGCCTGCTCGTCCCCCGGAGACCGGCACGCGACGTGGCGCACGTGTCGGCGTACGTCGAAGCGCGCGTCGTCGACCCAGATCGGCCCGCCGCAGCCCCACGGGGTGGGCACCAGGCGCTGCCGCATCCGCGGGATCGTCGTCAGCCGCTCACCGACCAGCCGCGTCACCGTCGCGACGTCGACAGGCGTCGAGCCCGGCTCAAGGACCAGCGCCACGCCGATCTGCTCCGCACGGCCGCCACCCTCCATGGCGAGGAAGGCACGGTCCGCGGTACTGGCGCGCTCGATGCTCGGCCCGCGGACGTGGAGTCGGGTGCTCACACGAGCAGACTGCCTCCGCCTACGCGCACCCCTGTAGGGGACAACGTCACGTCCTGGGCCGGGCACACATGGCGCCCAGCAGGTGGGGAACAGGAGGTCATCCATTCGCGACCGAGGGGATGACCCGATGACCAGCCCGGACGAGACGACTACCGAACCAGCCGCCACCGAGCGGAGGTCGACGCCCAACGCGTCCGGTCCGCAGGGAGCGGCGGGCGGGATGGGCTCCAGCAGCGAGCGTGTCGGCCACACCGGCCCGGGACAGGTCGGCGCGGACGGCCTGCGGGACACCTCGGTGCAGGACACCCCTGAGGACGCACCCCCGGAGCAGAGCCCCGGTGGCGAGGAGCCCCAGCCGGACGGGATCGCGCCCAAGGCGGGCTATCCCAGCCTCGACCCGCGGCACGAGGACAAGCCCTACAAGGGCTGACGCGACGGCCGCTGGGCCGGCCTAGCCGCACTGCAAGGTGGCCAGCGCCTCTTCCGGCTCACCCGGGCTGCGGGCGAGGTAGTAGAGCTGGCCGACGTCCCCCCACATCATGTCCGCGGCGTCGTCGGAGGCCACTTGGAGCACGAGCTGCCAGCCGGTGGCCGCGGCCTGCACCTGCGGGTCGTCCCACTCGAAGGGCTCACCGGTGAGCCCACGGTGCAGCTGTTCGACCTCCATCTCCACCGCGTTCTGCTGGGGGCAGGCGTGGCCCCCGATCTGGTGGGTGTCGTACCCACCGTGCGGAAGCTCGTGGAGGGCGTCGTAGAGCGCTGCCACGGGCGGCGCGGGGACGCCCGGCCGGGGGCCCACGAGCCCGGCCCTCGCCCAGACCGCCTCGGCGGTCGGCGACTCGCGGCCCGGCCAGGTCATGGTCCTGACAGCTGTCAGCGCGACAGCGGGGAAGGGCGTGAGGCCGGGCGGGGCAGGCGTCGCGAGGTGCATGCGGTCGTGCGGTGCGGCCTGGTCCGGGTGCAGGTGCATCACCCGGGATCCGGGGCGCGTCGTCGGGTCCCACGTCCCGACCGCGCTGGTGAAGTCGTCGAAGGCGCCGTCGAAGTAGAAGAACGCGAGGCGGCCGGTGGTCGGGAGACCGAGCTCGGGCAGCATCGCCGCCACGGCCTCGCACTCGAAGGTGAGGACGTGGCTCAGCGGGCCGTGACCGTCCCACACCGGCCACGAGTTGATCGGCAGGCTCGGCAGGCCCCCGAGCTGGCCCACCACCGGATCCCCCTCCGCCGCGTGCTCGAGTCGGAGCGCCGGCCGCAGCAGGGCGAGGAAGTCCTGCGGCGCGGCGCCCGGGAGGTGCTCGTGCGCCAACGCGGTGACCGCGGTGAGCCGTTCCGCGGTCTCGTCACGCGTGCGCGGCGAGGGCTCCGCCTCGGTCTCAGCCCTCGCTCCGACGACGTGCTCCACCACCCCGCGGCGCGGGTCTGCCCGCAGCACCACGGTCGAGGTCCGGCCGTGGACGTCCTGGAGCTCCAGGATCGCGTCCAGGGAGCCGTCTCGTGCGAGGCGGATGCCGTCGGTGCGGCTGCCGAACCCCTTGGCCGAGCTCCCCAGGAGCGCCATCTGGGGCAGCATCTCCTCGTGGTGCAGCCGCATCCGCTCCTGGAGCTCTCGCGTCAGGGCGTCATGCCGCGCCATGAGCTCGTCGTACCGATCGGCTGCCACAGGGCGTTCCTACCACTCCGAGGAGGCGCATGCGGCGGGTTCGTGCACCCTGGCCGCGTGCCTACCTCTATGAGGTGAGCAGCTTCCAGTGCCCCTCGGAGATGACCTCGACCGCGCCGTCGGTGACCGCGATCGCCGACTGGTCGTCGAGGGCGTAGGCGGGCCCGCCGATGTCGGCCGACCAGCGCTCTGCGTCGGCCAGGGAGTTCTCCGGGAAGACGTCCAGGTGCGGGAAGATGGAGAAGTCCACGACACCGAGGGCGCGGTCGTCCGGAGCGGACGCCCAGCCCACGAAGTCGTCGCCGACCCGCGGGGTCATCACCATGCTGCCGGCACTGACCCCGACCCAGACCGTGTCGGTGAGCTGTGGCAGGAGGTCGGCGAAGCCGGACTCGCGCATCCAGTGGCACAGGTACGCCGTCTCGCCGCCGGCGACGAGCAGCACGTCAGCCTGCTCCACCCACGGCACCCAGACGTCCTTGCCGGTCGCGGCCAACGCGCTCAGCTCGAGGACGCCGAGCGACTTCCAGCCCAGGGAGGTCATGCCGCCCCAGGCCCGCCCGGTCAGGTAGTCCGGTGCCGCCGGCGGCACCTCCCGGGGGCAGCCCCACAGGGCCGTCGGGATGCAGAGCGCCGTGGAGTCGGCGATCGGCTTGCCCAGCAGCTCGACCAGCGACGCCTCGATGCTGGCATTCGTGATGCCACCGGACGTGAGCAGCAGCTTCATGAGCCCTCCCGAGTCGGCCGCCAGTGGATCACGGTGAGGCATCATGGGGACAGCCCTCGTCCCAGGAGCAACCGTGGTCGACATCCGGTTCTATCAGGCGGCCGTCGTCGTGATCCCGATCCTCGTGGTCGCCGCTGCCTTCATGAGCCGCGACCTCGATCCCGAGGGTCGGCAGTCGGGACGGGAGCCCCGCTGGCTGGGCGGGTTGGGCATCACCGGGGCGATCGTCGCGGCCTGTCTCGTCCTCGTCGCGGAGCTCCTCGCGCTCGGGTCGCTGGCCGCCGGCGAAACAGCAGCGTGGACGTTCGTCGTCGTACTCACCGCCATCACCCTGCTCTCCGCGGGCCTCGCGGTCATGGCCGTGCACCAGCTGGTCGAGCCCCTGCGCGGAACGTGGCTGCAGGGGATCGAGTGGCTGGTCATCGTGACGACCGCGGTCTTCGCCGCAGCGGCGATCAGCCTCGCCTTCCTGGAGACGTGAGCACCACGCGCCACCACGCGACAGACCCCGGGGCCGTGGAGGCCCCGGGGTCCGGAATGTTGCGCGTCTGGCAGGTCAGCCGTTGTAGGACGGCTGGGACTGCGGGTTGAAGACGTCCATCGGGTTCTTCGCCGCGCGGTTGATGACCTTGTCATCGACCTTGATCACGTCGAAGCCCTTCTGGATGTCGTTGGAGTAGATGTAGCCGTTGTAGTAGTACGCCGACCACGAGCCGCCGATCTGGCCGGCGGGGAGCGGACCCCGGTCGAACCAGGCGATCTCCCGCGGCTTCTTGGAGTTGGTGAAGTCGAACACCGAGATGCCGCCCTGGTACCAGGCCTGCACCATGATGTCCTTGCCGTTCACCGGGATCAGCGAGCCGTTGTGGGCCACGCAGTTCTCGGTGGACGCCTGGGTGCGCGAGATCTTGTAGTAGCTCTTGAACGCCAGCTGGCCGTCCTCGATGTCGTAGATCCCGTCCGCCCCGCGGGTGGGGCCGACCTCTGGGTTGCACGTCGCCGCGCCGCCACCGCCGAGCTCGTCGGTGAACAGCACCTTGGTGCCGTCGTTGTTGAAGGTGGCGGAGTGCCAGAACGCGAAGTTGGTGGTGTCGCGCACCTGCTCGGTCAGGACCGGGTTCTCCCGGTCGGCGATGTCGAGCAGGATGCCGTCACCCATGCAGGCGCCGGCCGCGATGTCCTTGGACGGGTACGCCGTGATGTCGTGGCAGCCGCTGGTCGTGCTGGACCCGTTGCCGCCCGGGTTGCCGCCGTCCGCGAAGAGCACGGGCTCCGTGACCACCGCGGCGGTCTGCGGCGCGTCCACCGGGATCTTCACGACCGAGATGGAGTCGTGCGGCGGCTGGCAGTCGGGGAACGCCGCATTGGGGCTGTACGACGAGACGTAGGCGTAGAGGTTCGCCCCGTCCTTGCTCGGGGCGAGCGTGTGCGTGTGCGAACCGCAGTCGGTCTCGACCGCCGCGACGTACTGCGGGCTGGCCGGGTTGCTGATGTCGAAGACCCGGATGCCCTCCCACGACTCCTTGATCGTCGCGGACTGCGCGACGTTGTCGCAGGTGTTGTTGCTGCGGCTGGAGTCCACGCTCAGGACGAGCAGGTTGCCCGAGACCGAGATGTCGTTCTGCGAGCCGGGGCAGACGACCTGGCTGACGACCTTCGGAGCCTCGGGCGTCGAGATGTCGTAGACCATGAAGCCTTCGTAGTTGCCCGCATAGGCGTAGGTGCCCTGGAACGCCAGGTCGCTGTTGAGGGCACTGGTCGAGTCGAACCGGCCCTGCTTGGGCAGGTTGGCGACCAGCCTGGTGTTGGGGCTCGAGGCGATCTCGCCCGCGGCGAGGTCGGACTCGAAGCCCTTCGTCTGCGCGAGGTCCTGGCCGGGGAGGCAGGCCTGCGCGAAGTTGTCGCCCGCCGCCTCGAGGCGGTCCTCACGGGCGTCGGTGCAGAGATCCTCGGCCCCGGCCCTCTCCCGGGCGCTGGTCGTGCTGTTGTCGTGGCTGTCGTGCTTGTCGTGCGCCAGGGCCGGCACCGCGGACAGGGTGAGTCCGAGAGCGACGGCGGCGGTGGCGGCGACACGTGCCCGTCCGGGCATGGACGTGCGTCTCCGAGATGAGTACATGGAACCCGAGACCTTTCATCAGTCGACGACCGCTCCGGGGTTTCCGAAACGGTCGACACCGTCGTACCGTGCCTCGGACACACAAGTAAAGACTTTTGCACCAGAATTGACGCAAGTGCCCGGCGAGAACGCATCGCCTGGCCCGCTGAAGGAGAACCGTGCTCGGACGACTCTCCCGCCCCCTGGCCGCCGCGGCCACCGGGCTGGCCATCGCCCTGTCCCTGTCCGCGTGTACGTCGGATGAGCCTGGCGCCGCGCCCGCCTCGAGCAGGAGCGACGTCGAGACGCCCGGCGTGCTCCAGCCCGGCGGTCCCGGCGAGGCGAACGAGACGATCTCGCCCGAGGACGCCGAGAAGGCCGTCGAGCCGGAGTTCAACGAGGCCGACGTGGCCTTCATGCAGATGATGGTGCCGCACCACGCGCAGGCGATCGTGATGGCTGAGCTGGCCGAGAAGCACGCCCGCAGCGACCGGGTCCGCGAGCTCGCCGCGCGCATCCGGGCGGCGCAGGGCCCGGAGATCCTGATGATGGCCTCCTGGCTCGAGGAGCGCGACATGGCGGTGCCGACGGCCGCGGAGGACCCGAGCGAGTGGGACCACAGCGAGCACGGTCACAACGGGATGGTCGGCATGCTCACCGAGGCGCAGATGGACGAGCTCAGGCGGGCTCGCGGTGCGGCGTTCGACCGGCTGTTCCTCCGCGCCATGGTCCAGCACCACGAGGGTGCGATCGACATGGCCGACGACGTCGCCGTCGACGGCATCGACATCATGGTCAGCGAGGTCGCAGCCGATGTCGCGCTCACCCAGACGGCCGAGATCGGCCGCATGCGGGAGATGCTCGACCAGGCCTGACGTCGTACCCGACGCTCAAGAACGGCCCGCCGATCGACAGACCTACGCGCTCATCGCGGCAGACCCGGACATCCGGAACGTCAGTGCGGGTAGCAGGCGCCAGCCGCTTTCACCCTCAGGTCCTCGATCAGCGCGTCGCTCAACTGAAGCACGGTTCTGAGCCATCGAAAGTCATCAGGCAGCAGTCCGAAGCGACCTCACAACGGGACTCGCGCGCCGCAGGCCCATATGCGGGGGCCACGAGCATGGTCGACGCTGCATGGGTGGAGTCAGGTCACCGCCCGACGTGCACGGCGAGTGAGAGGGTGCTGCACTGACCACGACGACGGGTGTCCCACTCAGCGGCTCGCGGGTCCTCACCTGGGTGGGGGTGGTGCTCCTGCTCGCCATCGGGCGCCATCTCCGACCCCGCGTCGCGCTGCCTCCTCGGAACCCCCGAGAGCCTCCCGCGGCCCTGACCCGAGGCTGCCCCGCTTGCCTGCGGCTTCACCAGGTGCGGACCCACACGCAGTGCTCCGAGCGCCGCAGCTCCTCGATGGCCTCGGGCGACAGCGGCTCCGACGCGTCGGTGACGACGTACCCGAGGTGGTCCCGGGTCGACAGGTGCTGGCCGATCACGTTGTCGCCGGCCTCGGCGAAGACGGCGTTGAGCCGGGCGAGCACGCCGGGGACGTTGTGGTGGAGGAAGCCCAGCCGGTGCTCACCGTCCAGGTGGGGCGTGAGGACCTGCGGCAGGTTGACCGACAGCGCGGTGCTGCCCTGGAGGGCGAACCCGGCGAGCTTCTCCGCCACGAACCGGCCGATCTCCTCCTGCGCCTCCTGCGTCGATCCGCCGACGTGGGGCGTGAGGATGACGTTGTCGAGGCCTCGCAGCACGGACTCGAACGCGTCGCCCTGGGCCTTCGGCTCGACCGGGAACACGTCGACCGCCGCGCCCGCGATGTGCCCGGACAGGACGTGGCTGCGCAGCGAGTCGTAGTCCACCACCATGCCGCGCGAGGCGTTGATGAAGAGGGCCCGCGGCTTCATCGCGGCGAACTGGTCGGGGCCGAAGAGGCCCGCGTTGCCGGGCCGGCCGTCGACGTGGAGGCTGACGACGTCGGCGGTCTCGAGCAGCTCGGTGAGCGACGCCATCCGGCGGGCGTTGCCGTGGGCCGGGCGATCGGCCTTGTCGTAGAAGACCACCCGCATCCCGAGTGCCTCAGCGACGTTCGACAGCTGCGTGCCGATGTTGCCGTACCCGACGATCCCGAGCGTGCGGCCGCGGACCTCGTGGCTGCCCCGCGCGGACTTGTCCCACACGCCGTCGTGCATCCGCTGGGTCTTCTCCGGCAGCCGGCGGGCCAGCGCGATGATCTCGCCGATCACCAGCTCGACCACGCTCCGCGTGTTGGAGTACGGCGCGTTGAAGACGCCGACGCCCCGCTCGGCGGCCGCGCCCAGGTCGACCTGGTTGGTGCCGATGCAGAAGCAGCCGATGGCCTCCAGGCCGGGAGCTGCGTCCAGGACCTTCTCGGTCACGTTCGTGTTGGACCGGATCCCGAGCAGCTGTACGCCGTCCAGCGACTCGATCAGCTCGTCCTCGCGCAGCGCTCCGGAGCGCAGCTCGACCTCGTAGCCGCGGGACCTCAGGAGGTCGACGGCCGTCGGGTGGATGTTCTCGAGAACCAGAGCCTTCATGCCGCCAACGGTAGGGCAGTGGAGGCGAGCCGTCGGGCGCCGGTGCCCGCGCTGGACCTGTCCGACGAGAGCGGGATCTCGTACGTTGTCCACCTCCCATGACCCCGTACGCACACCTGACCGAGCAGCAGGCGGCGGCCGCCCTCGAGGAGTTCCTCGAGGAGCGGCCCGCCGCCCTGCGGCATCTCGAGCTCGCCGTGGGCGATGCGGTCGAGCTGGACCGATCGGTCGAGAGCCTCGGACCGTTGTGGGTCTGGGTGAAGAAGCGGCTCCAGCTCGGGCCGTCCGGACAGCAGCCGTCCTGGTCGAGGCTGGGGCTCGGTGAGCACGAGCGACTCGACGAGGCCTCCCTCCAGCTCCTCGACGGCCTGATCTCCTACGTGACCGAGATCGTCACGAGCGCCGCCCCGGACGCGACGTGGGAGGTGGCGACCGACCCGCACCCGCAGTTCCTCCACCAGAACCAACCGATGCTGAGGGCAGGAGCGTGGGAGCAGGTGCCGGCCACGACGATCGGCAACCTGGGGCGCCAGGTGTTCAGCGAGTGGCCGCCGGCCGACGACCGCCTCGCGTCGGTCGTCAGTACCTGGCTCGCAGATCTCGCCGACACCCGATGACCTGCTGACCCGCTACCCACCAGGTGTCACACATCGGGCGTGGCCGGCGTCTTGATGTCCTACCGACCGCCTGAGGAGGACGTCATGTCCGGAACGACCCGCATCCCCGCCACCGAGATCACCGGCTTCAAGGGATGGATGATCAAGCGCTTCGCCCGCAAGACGCTGGGCGGCACGGTCCCGACGTCGATCGGCGTCTACTGGCACCACCAGCAGGTGCTGATGGACATGGCGTCGCTCGGCAGGAAGGTCCAGAAGTGGGACCGGTGCGACGAGCAGCTCAAGTCGTTCGCGCACATGGCCGTGGCCTCGCGCGTCGGCTGCACGTGGTGCCTCGACTTCAACTACTTCGAGGCCCACAACTTGGACCTCGACATGGACAAGGCCCGGGAGGTGCCGCGCTGGCGCGAGTCGGAGGTGTTCTCCCCGCTGGAGCGGAGCGTGCTCGAGTACGCGGAGGCGATGACCGAGACCGAGCCGACGGTGACCGACGAGCTGGTCGAGTCGCTGCGCTCGCAGCTCGGTGAGGCAGGGGTGCTCGAGCTCACCGCGGTGATCGCGTTCGCGAACTTCACCACCCGCGCGAACGTCGCGCTCGGCATCGAGTCCGACGGCTTCGCCGACGCCTGCGGCCTCGAGCCGCTGGCCCGGCCGACCACGCCGCGGCTCGCCGTAAGGTCGTGACCGTGACCGAGGACCCCTTCGTCGCGCACCGCGGACTGCTCTTCACCGTCGCCTACGAGATGCTCGGCTCGGCCGCCGAGGCGGAGGACGTCGTGCAGGAGACGTGGATCCGGTGGGACGGGATCGGCGCGGACGCGCGCGGAGAGGTCCGCGACCCCCGCGCCTTCCTGGTCCGGATGGTCACGCGCAAGGCCCTTGACCGGCTCCGTGCCATCGCGCGGCGGCGCGAGGACTACGTCGGTGAGTGGCTGCCCGAGCCGCTGCTGACGGCGCCGGACGTGGCCGAGGACGTCGAGCTGGCGGAGAGCGTGTCGTTCGCGATGCTCACCGTGCTGGAGACGCTGACGCCGGTCGAGCGGGCGGTGTTCGTGCTGCGCGAGGTCTTCGACGTGCCGTACGCCGACATCGCGGAGGCGGTCGACAAGTCCGCGGCCGCCGTGCGGCAGATCGGTCACCGCGCGCGCGAGCACGTCGCGTCCCGGCGACCGCGGATGGACGTCCAGCGCAGCGAGCAGCAGCAAGTCGTCGAGCGGTTCCTCGCCGCCGTCACCGACGGTGACCTCCAGGGCCTCCTCGACGCGCTCGCTCCCGACGTCGTCCTGGTCGCGGACGGCGGCGGCATCGCCCAGGCGACGCTCAAGCCGGTGCTCGGCGCGAAGAAGGTGGCCAACCTGCTCCGCACCTTCCACAAGTTCGGCGCGAACGCCCGCATCGTCCCCGTCACCCTCAACGGCTCGCCCGGAGCCAGGATCGTCGACGTCGTGGACGGCTACGACACGGCCATCAGCTTCGTCGTCGCGGACGGCCGCGTCTCCCGGATCTACGCCGTCCGCAACCCCGCAAAGCTCGGCGGGATCGACACCGAGGCGATGCTCCGCCGGTGATCGACGGCCTCGTCAGGTCTCGCCGCCGATGTCGAACTCGTAGGCCTCGAAGACGAGGTCGGCGCCTCGTTGTCGGTGCCGGACCAGCCTCCCCAGGAGCGCCGTACCCAGGTCGCGGACCCGGTCGACGTCGCCCAGGGCGTCCGGTGCGGCGACGCGGGTCAGGAGGCCGTCGAGCTGGCCCCGGATCAGCACGTGCTCGTGGGTGAGGGCGGTGACGGCTCCGGACAGCCGTGGCGAGGTGTCGAGGACCTCGCGGTAGAGACCGTCGGGAGCCTCCGTGATGCCGACGTGCTCCCGGAAGTCGCCGGCGAGCTCCACCGTCGCCACGTGGACGCGTTCGGCCCAGCGTCTCGTGTCGCTGACGGCCGGCGCGGCCAGCGCGGCCTCCAGCGCGCTCATCGACTCGCGCAGCTCCGCGCGGTGTCGCCGCAGCTCCTCGAGGAGGTCTTCGTCTGCTGTCGAGCTGGGTTCCATCGACCCCTCCGTCCCCGGGCCCCGTCCTCCCACCAGTGTCGCCCCCAGAGCGTCGGGGGGCGAGCCCTTCCTGAGTCCGGTCTGGCCCGCCGCGACGTCAGGAGTGGCGTACGACGACCTGGCCGCCGTCGACCTCCCACCGCTGGTGCAGCCGGACGTTCTCGAGCAGCCGCCGGTCGTGCGAGACCAGCAGCAGCGCGCCGTCGTACGACTCCAGGGCCTGCTCGAGCTGCTCGATGGCGGGCAGGTCGAGGTGGTTGGTCGGTTCGTCGAGGACGAGCAGGTTGACGCCGCGCGCCTGGAGGAGCGCCATGGACGCGCGGGTGCGCTCGCCCGGGGAGAGGCGGCCGACCCGGCTGGTGACCTGGTCCGCCTTGAGGCCGAACTTGGCGAGCAGCGTGCGCACCTCGGCCTGCGTCATCTCCGGTACGACGGCCTCGAAGGCGGCGCCCAGCGGCTGGTCCTCGGCCAGGCCGGTGCGAGCCTGGTCGATCACACCGACGGCGACGGACGCGCCGAGCGACGCGGTGCCGGAGTCCGGGGCCGACTGCCCGAGCAGGAGCCGCAGGAGCGTGGTCTTGCCCGCCCCGTTGGGGCCGGTGATGCCGATCCGGTCGCCGGCGTTGACCTGCACGGAGACCGGGCCGAGGGTGAACCCGCCCAGGGTCCGGGTCGCCTCGTTGAGGGTGGCCACGACCTCGCTGGAGCGCGGCGCGGTGCCGACGTCGAACTGCAGGACCCACTCCTTGCGCGGCTCCTCGACCTCCTCGAGCCGCGCGATCCGCGACTCCATCTGGCGGACCTTCTGCGCCTGCTTCTCCGCCGACTCGATGGATCCACGGCGCCGGATCTTGTCGTTGTCGGGGTTCTTGCGGATCGCGTTGCGCACCCCCTTCGAGCTCCACTCGCGCTGGGTGCGCATCCGTGTCACGAGGTCGGCGCGCGTCTCGGCGTACTCCTCGTAGGCCTCCCGGGCGTGGCGCCGGGCGACGGCGCGCTCCTCGAGGAACGCGTCGTACCCGCCGTCGTAGACGGTGACCTGGCCCTGCGCGAGGTCGAGCTCGACGATCCGGGTGACGCAGCGTGCCAGGAACTCGCGGTCGTGCGACACGAGCACGACGCCGCCGCGCAGGCCCTGCACGAACGCCTCCAGCCGCGCGAGCCCGTCGAGGTCGAGGTCGTTGGTCGGCTCGTCGAGCAGTACGACGTCGAAGCGGCTGAGCAGCAGCGCGGCGAGGGCCACGCGCGCGGCCTGGCCGCCGGAGAGCGTGGTCATCAGGGCGTCGGGACCGACGTCGAGCCCCAGGTCGGCCAGCACCGGCGCGATGCGGTCCTCGAGGTCGGGCGCCCCGCTCGCGAGCCACCGGTCGAACGCGACGGCGTACGCCTCGTCCGCCCCCGGCTCGCCCGAGCCCAGCGCGCCAGCGGTCGCCTCCATCGCCGTGGTCGCGTCGGCCGCGCCCGTCCGCCTGGCGAGGTAGTGCGCGACGGTCTCGCCCGGCACCCGCTCGTGCTCCTGCGGCAGCCAGCCGACGAAGGCGTCCCGCGGCGCGCACTCGACGGTGCCGGCCATCGGCTGCGCCACCCCGCCGAGCAGGGACAGCAGCGTCGACTTCCCGGCACCGTTGGCGCCGACGACACCGATCACGTCACCCGGGGCGACCGTGAGGTCCAGCCCCTCGAAGAGGACCCGGTGGCCGTGGCCGCCGGACAGGTCCTTGGCGACGAGGGTGGCGTTCACGCGACGGGAGCCTAGTCACGATCGCGCGGTCCGCCGACGCGTGGTCGTGGCTTCCCGCCGGACGTACAGTTTGGAGATGGACCTGATCCTCATCCTGGTCATCCTGGCGGCGCTGGGCGCCGTCGCGGTCGCGGCGTCGCGCCGCAACAACCAACGCGAGCTGGCCCGGCGCGAGGACGAGCTGGCCCCGGTTAGGAAGCTGGCCTTCGAGGACATCACCGCCTTCGGCGAGGACCTGCAGCAGCTCGACCTGGAGATGGTCGGTCACGAGCTCGACGCCGGTGCCACCGCCGACTACCAGCGAGCGCTCGACGCCTACGAGTCCGCCAAGACCGCCGGCGACTCGATCACCGGGCCCGACGACATCCGGCACGTCACGGGGATCGTCGAGGACGGTCGCTACGCCATCGCCTGCGTCCGCGCCCGCGTGGCCGGCGAGCCGCTGCCGACCCGGCGCCCGCCCTGCTTCTTCGACCCCCGTCACGGCCCCTCGGTGGCCGACGTCCCCTTCGTCCCCCCGGACGGCGTCGAACGGGACGTGCCTGCGTGCGCCCTCGACACCGAGCGCGTCCGCGCCGGTGCCGAGCCGGACGTGCGCAAGGTGATGGTCGGCGCGCAGCGGGTGCCGTACTACCAGGGCGGCCGCGCCTACGAGCCCTACGCGATGGGCTACTTCGGCGCCTTCGGCCCGATGACCTGGATGTTCATGGGCGCCATGATGTTCGGCGACTTCGGCTCCGGGTACGACGGTGGCGGTGACGGCGGGGATTCCGGCGACGGCGGCGGTGACTACGGGGGCGACGGCGGCGGGGACGGCGGCGGCTTCGACATGGGCGGCTTCGACATGGGCGGGTTCTGAACCGTCCGGTCAGGCGCCGTCCTCGGTCAGGCTCGCGATCGGGAGCCAGTCGGCTCCGAGGAGCTGGGCCAGGTCGGTGAGCCCGCTGGTGTCGCCGCCGACAGTGTCGGAGGCGGCGGCGATCCGCTCCACCATCACCTTGCCGACCTGCTCCTCGACGGTGCCCTCGGCATAGGCGATGTGCCACGGCGAGACCTGGTGGTCGCGGTGCGTGCGGCCGGTCACCTGCCGTCCGGCGATGCCCGAGAAGCGGGCCTGGTGGAAGACCCCGACCCGGGGCTCGGTGCTCGCCGAGCGCCCGTCGGCGAGGGTCTCGCCGGCGTGCAGGCTGATCGAGGCGACCGTGGTGAAGACGCAGACCTTCGCCTGCCCGGTCTGGAACCGGAGCCGCTCGGCCTCCGGGTCGAACCGGTCGCGCCCGTAGATCGTGGCGACCTCGATGCCCGAGTCCCGCAGCCGGTCGGCGATCGGGTCGGCCGCGGTCGCGACGAACTCGACCGAGCACGCCACCTGCCGCTCGGCCTCGACCTGCTGGGCGATCCAGGCGACCGTCGAGTCGACGCGGATGAGCCCGGCCTTCTGCCGGAAGCGCAGCAGCGCGGCCCGACCCTGGGCGACGTTGCGCCCGCGCCGGGCGATGTCCATCTCCCGGCAGAACTCGCCCCACTCCGCCTCGTACGCCGCTCGCTCGGCCGGCGTGAGCGCGACGGGCATGCCGGAGATGGGCACCGGCCCCCACGGCGCGGCCCGGTGCAGCATCGCCGGCGGCCGCTCCTCCTCCAGCCAGCCGCGTACGAGCTTGAGGTCCGCTGCGCGTCGTGCGGGGTCAGTGGTCCAGGTCGCGCCGTACCGTCCCCGCTCCACCCCGACGCCGTGGCGCTCGAGCGCGGTGGCGAAGGTGTCCGCAGCCTGTGTGGCCGAGGTCCACTCCTTCATCGACTCGCCCAGGACCTGCGCGTAGGCCGGGGCGAGGTAGGGCAGCTCGAGCGGCGTGTGCCCGGGCGTCGCGGTGGTGGCGATGACGAACGGCGCCCGGTCGTGGGGCTTGCCGTGCCCGGAGATCCGGGCCCAGAGCTTCCACCGCTTCGTCGTCGTACGTCGCAGCGCGTGCGCCTCGTCCGCGATGATCACGTCCCAGGCGTGGTCCTTGACCTTCTCCAGCCGGTCCCACGTGATCACGACCCACTCCAGCCCGCCGTCCCCGAGGGCCGTGATCGTGCGGCACCAGTGGCCGATGGTGATCGCGGCCGGCCGGTCCGCCACGACCAGCACCCGCCGGGCGCCGCGGAGATCGCCGACCGCCGTCGCCCCGAGGACCGCGGAGATCGTCTTGCCCACCCCGGGCTCGTCGGCGAGCAGGAACAGCCGGCCGCCCGCCTCCGCGCGCGCGGCGATCGCATCGGCTGCCTCGTACTGGAGCTGCCGGGGCTCGAGCGTCCCGTCCGGCTCGGGCGCGGGCGTCGGAGAGTCAGGGTTGAGCGTGTTCTCGATGAACCGACCGAGGGTGTGGGGACTCGGCGCGTACGGCGCGAGGTGCGCGGGCAGCGCGCGGCCGACGTACAGGTGCATCTTGACCGCCGGGTGCCAGGTGGCGCCGTCGACCTGCGTGCCGTAGGGGACGTCGAGCACCCACAGCCGCTCGTCCGGCCCGGCGACCGGCAACGGCCGCTGCGCCTTGCCCGCGCTGCGCCGGCGCGGGGACGCGCTGCGTCGACGTACGCCGGATCGGCGGGAGCTGGCCACCGAAGGACGGTAGCCGGGTCTCGCCCGCGGCCGTGCCCGGCTCGCCCGTAGGGTGGCGAGGCTCGTGGACGCCACCGCGACACATCCTCCGTCAGTGAAGGAATCCCATGTGCCGAGTGCTCGCCTACATCGGGCCTGACGTTCCCCTCGAGAGCCTGCTGCTCCGGCCGGCGAACAGCCTGGTCAACCAGGCGCTCGACCCTGAGCTCTACCCGGACCTCCATTTGGCCGGGTGGGGCTTCGCTACCTGGAGCGAGCACCTGCTCAAGCCGGAGGACCCGTTCCTCTACCGCCGGCCCATGGCCGCCTTCTACGACGACAACGCGGAGCACATCATCCCGAGCCTCCAGACGAGCACGATGCTCGGCCACGTCCGAGCCGCCGCCTACGACTCCAAGGCGGTCCTGGCCGACGAGAACTGCCACCCGTTCTCCTTCGACGAGACGCCGTGGATCATCGCCCAGAACGGTTACGTGCCGAACTGGCAGCTGCTGCAGCGAGAGCTGCTGCCGCACTGCAAGGACGCCTACCTGAAGCAGATGCGCGGCACGACCGACACGGAGTTCCTCTACGTGCTGCTTCTGTCCCTGCTCGAGGGCGACAGCGACGAGGACGTGCAGCGTGCGGTCGAGGAGGTGCTGCGGCTCATCGCGAAGGCGATGGAGAACCTCGACCTCCCGGGCCTGACCAAGTTGAAGATGGCCCTGGTGTCGCCGAACCGGATCATCGGGGTCAACGTCGGCCTCGGGCACCAGGGCGAGACCAACCCCGCCGGGGACTGGAAGAAGCTGCGCGAGTCCGGTCCGGGCACGGACGACTTCGCCCTCTCGATGCTCCTGGAGCCGATGCACCTGTTCCTGGGGTGCCACGTCCAGCAGGACGACGACGGCTACGACTTCGAGGCGTGCGGCGAGGGAGAGGCGACGGTCGCAATGTTCGCCTCCGAGGCCCTCACGGAGGACGGCGAGGGCTGGAGCTCCCTCGAGTTCGGCGAGATCGCGTTCCTCGAGAAGAAGGGCGATCACGTCAGCAAGACCGTCAAGAGGTTGGCGGTCTAGGCGCGCCGGTCGCGTCTCGCATCCCCACGGGTGATTCGTGGACGCGACGAGTCCGCAACGGTAGGCACTTCCCAACGCACGAAGGAGCAGAGATGTCTGATGACGCCAAGGCGGCCAAGGAACTGGTCGAGACGCTGAAGGACGGCGAGCGGGGCTTCGCCGAAGCGGCCGACAAGCTCCGCGACGGTGAGCACCCCGAGTGGGCCACGACCCTGCAGCGCTTCTCCGAGCAGCGCGCCGGCTTCTGGCGCGAGATCGTCGACATGGGTCACGCCTACGGCGACGACGTCGACGAGAGCGGCACCGTCGCGGCAGCGGTGCACCGCGGCTGGATCGCGTTGAAGGACGCTCTCACCGGCGACGACGCCGAGGCCGTGCTCAAGGCTGCCCTGACCGGTGAGGACCACGCGGTCTCGGAGTACGAGGACGCCCTGAAGATGGACCTGAGCGCAGGGTTCCGCGAGGTCGTCGTACGCCAGCAGGCTGCTGTGGTCGCCGCCCGCGACGAGGTCAAGGCGCTCCAGAACGCCAGCTAGACGCATCGCCCGGCGTCGCTGCACCTGGCGACGCCGGGTGTGGCGCACTACGGGGCGGCGAAGGCACCTCCTGGTGAACGCGGGCAATGCGGTGCGGCGAGAGCTCTCGCCGCACCGCATTGTCCGACTGCCGTTGCCCGGTTCACTCCCCGCAGGGGCCCTGGGTCGCGAACGGGATATCGGCGTAGCCCGAGACGTCGTACGACCCGAGTGAGCCGTTGGCGGCAGCGGACAGCACAGCCATGGTGGGGACCGTGAAGAGCCGCTCGAGCTGGCCGTTGCTCTTCTGGCCCACGGACCGGACCTCGTAGAAGATCGCGCCCTTGGTCGGCGTCTGGGCGACCGGCTGCTCGCCGGCAGGCGCGGTCCCACCCATCAGCATCCGGCTCAGCGCCGCGTTCGTGATGTCGATGAGCGGGTAGTGCGCGACGTTGGCGATCCCGAAGCGGTCGAGGGCGTCGACGCTCACCATCGCCATCTGCCGGTTGGTCAGCCACTGCTCAGCCGTCATGCGGGACGGGTCGATGGACCTGGCACCGATCTGGAACTGGTTGAGGTCGTTCGTGCCGTTGACGACCGGCGCCTCGCCCATGTGGTGCAGGTCGAGCGCGAGCTCGGGGGCGGTTTCACGCCACAGTCGCCAGAACGCCACCGACTCCGGCTGCGCGAAGTTCTCCCAGTCGCGGTTGAGGTCGATCCGGGTGGGCGTCGTGCTCTGGCGGATGTTCGCCTCTGCGCCGTCCGGGTTGTACATCGGGATCACGATCACCGTGAGGCGTTCACGGATCAGCCGGGCGCGCGGGTCGCCGCTGGCCAGATGATCGAGGATCTGCAGTACGGCCTCGGTGCTGTGCAGCTCGTTGCCGTGGATGCGGGCATGCAACCAGAACGTGGTCGGCCCGTCTCCCACCGTCGCGTAGAGCAGGTCGCGGCCCTCACCGGAGGTGCCGGCGGACGCAACGCTCACCCGACCCTGGCTGGTGCGCTCGATCCGGTCCAGCTCCCGCACGACGTCGCGGTAGCCCGCAACGCTCGAGAGGCTGACGTTCTGGTCCGGCTGGATGCATGGCCCGCCGGGGTTGTGCGGCGGGTCCGCAGTGGCTGAAGTGACGGCCCCCAGACCGGCCCCCAGGCTGGCGACCAGCCCTACCGCGGCTGCGACAAGTGACTTCCTCACGTGACGACCTCCTTCGAGACAGCCGGAACCGAGGCACCGGCCACGTCCGGCTTCCCTCCCCGAGAGGTCGGTCCAGGACGCCGTGATCGACCTTAGGCCCGAGGTCTTCCGGTGGCAACGGATGTCCCTGCGGGAGGCGGGGACTTGGTCTCGTCGCCCAGCTGATCGTCTTCACGCCGAGAGGCGCTACCCCTGAGGGCGAGGTGGGTGGGATCGGCGGCGCGTAGCGTTGAGGGCCCACCTGCGGTTTCGCATCTGGCCCTCTCGGTCGCCAGGAGATCTCATGCACGTCGTCCCTGCACGCTCACTGGCCGCGGCGGCTGCTGCCGCCGGGCTCCTTGTCCCGCTGCTCGCGTTGCCCGGCCCGGCGGTCGCCGCCGACGAGGCACCGGGTGCGCCGGGGGCTGACGCCACCTGGCGCAGCGGCGACAAGGACGGGGTCGGCACCTCGCTCAGCCGCACCTCCAAGGTCTGGTACACGCTGGCCGACGGCACGCTGAGTGAGACCTACTACCCGGCTGCCGACACCCCCAACGTGCGCGACCTGCAGTTCGCGGTCTCCGACGGGACGAACAGCCAGCTGGAGACGGACGACTCGGTCGTGCGGACCGCCGAGCTCGCTGACCCGACATCCCTGACCTACCGGCAGACCTCCACCGACAAGGCGGGACGCTGGCGGCTCACCAAGACGTACGTCACCGACCCTCAGCGATCGACGCTCATGATCAGCGTCGACTTCGAGGCCCTGGAGGCCGGGCCCTACGAGCTCTTCACCCTCTACGACCCGTCGCTGGCCGGCACCTCGACCCACGACAGCGGCTCCACTGCCGGTGGCGCGCTGGTCGCCACCGACACACATCTCGCCGACCGGCCCATCGCCAGCGCGCTGGTCGCCTCTACCGGCTTCACCGCCACCTCCACGGGCTACGTCGGCACCAGCGACGGGTGGGCCGACCTGGCCGACGGCCGGCTCGACACGACGTACGCCACGGCCGGGCCCGGCAACATCGCGCAGACCGGCCAGGTCCCGGTTTCCGGCGCGAAGACCTCGTTCACGCTCGCCGTCGGGTTCGGCGCCGACGCGGCGGAGGCGACCGCGACGGCTAGGTCGAGCCTCGACAGGGGGTACGCGGCGACAGCATCGGCGTACCAGCGTGAGTGGAGCGGTTACCTCGACAGCCTGAAGAAGGCCCCGAAGAATCTCCGGGACGAACTGCGCACGCAGTACGACGTCTCGGTGATGACCGTGAAGGCCCACGAGGACAAGACCTACCCGGGTGCTTTCATCGCCTCGCTGACCCTGCCGTGGGGGCAGGCCGTCAACGCGGACGGTGCCGGCGGCGGTGGCGCGGGTTATCACTTCGTGTGGGCCCGCGACCTCTACCACCAGGTCACCAGCCTGCTCGCGGCTGGCGACACAGCCGCCGCGAACCGAGCGGTCACGTGGCTCTTCACCCGGCAGCAGCTGCCCGACGGGCGCTTCCCCCAGAACTCCCACGTCGACGGCAGCCCCGACCAGAACAACGTCCAGCTCGACGAGACGGCCTTCCCGATCGTCCTCGCCTGGCAGGTCGGTCGCACCGGTGGGGCGTTCTACCGCGACCACATCAAGAAGGCGGCCGACTTCCTGGTCGCCTCGGGGCCGCGGACGCCGCAGGAGCGCTGGGAGACCGAGGACGGCTACTCGCCGTCGACGATGGCCTCGCAGATCGCCGGCCTGACGGCGGCGGCCGACATCGCCCGTAGGAACGGCGACGACGCCTCGGCCGCGGTCTACCAGGGCACGGCTGACGACTGGCAGCGCAAGACCGAGAAGTGGATGTACACCACGACCGGCCCCGTGGGCGACGGGAAGTACTACATCCGCATCGAGGGCGACGGCGACCCGGACGACGGCGACTCGCGCGAGTACTCCGACGCGGCCGGCGTGCACGAGGAGCGCGCCGTCCTCGACGCCGGCTTCCTCGAGCTGGTCCGGCTCGGGGTCAAGGCTCCCGACGACCCCTACGTCGTCGGGTCCATCGCCGAGACCGACCGCTCGCTGGCCACCGACACCCCGAGCGGCCGGATGTGGCACCGCTACACCTACGACGGCTACGGCGAGCGCGCCGACGGGTCCCCGTGGACCCTCGCGACCGGTGGCATCGGCCGGCTCTGGCCGCTGCTGTCCGGCGAGCGTGGCGAGTACGAGCTGGCCAACGGGCGCAACGCCCTCGCCCACCTGCGCACCATGCACCGCTCGGCCAACGCCGGCTACATGATCCCCGAGCAGGCGTGGGACCGTCCCGAGCCAACGTCGTACGGGCACGAGCTCGGCAAGGGCACCGGCTCAGCCGGCCCGCTCGCGTGGGCGATGGCGCAGTACGTCCGCCTCGCCCGCGGCATCGCCAACGGCGGCCCGGTCGAGACGCCGAAGGTGACGTCTCGCCGCTATGTGTCGGGTCGTCGCCTGACTCCGCCCGCGCTGACGGTCACGTCACCGGAGCCCGGCGTGCAGCTCGCGGACGGCGACTCGATCCGCCTCACCGGGAGCACCGACGGCCGTGCGGTCTACGTCGGGGTCAACGGGCAGAACCGTCGCCTCGCTCTCGAGCGTGGACGGCGGGGCACGTCGACCTTCGACGTCGTCATCGAGGTCCCGGACCTACGGAACCAGCTGGTCGTCGTCGCGGAGGGCAAGCGTGGTGCCACCAGCACGGTCACCCGCACCGTGCTGTCGTACGGCAATCGCATCGGCTCGCTCGCAGATCCCGCCGGCGACGACGACGGGCCGGGCACGTACGTGTATCCCGCCAACGCGGTCTACAAGCCCGGCACCTTCGACCTGACCGGCACCGACGTCTACGACCGCGGTGACCAGGTCGCCGTCGTGACGGGCATCGCCGGCGCGATCGAGAACCCCTTCGGCGGAGACCAGATCTCCCACCAGCGGATCAACGTCTACCTCGGCTCGGGCAGCGGCGCGGCCGTTCCCGCGCTGCCGGGCACGAACCTCAACACAGCGAGCCCGTGGTCCCGCGTCGTGGTGACCGACGGTCGCTTCTCCAGCGCCGGCGTCTTCGGCGGCGACGGCGCCAGGGTCGGTGACGTGTCGCTGGTGGCGATCCCGGAGACCCACCAGGTCGTCACCCTGGTCGACAAGGCCGACCTCGGCGGCCTCGACCTGTCGACGGCGAGCTACGGCGTTGCGATGTTCGGCAACGCCGAGGCCGGTGAGGGCATCGGCTTCGTCCGTCCGGTCTACGACTACGACTACTGGAACAGCAACGCCCTCGGCTTCGTCCGCGATTGGCGCTTCGGCGGGGGTGCGGGGGAGATCGACTTCAATCTGCCCAGCAAGGACACCGACATCCGGGATCCAAATGCCATCGACATCACCGTCGGTGTCGGTCAGACGCAGGAACAGGTGATGGATTGGCAGAGCGCATCACCTGTCGCCCTGCCGATGATCCCGCTGCAGTGATCGTTTGGCAGCTGTCGTTGTCAGCCGACATCGAGGCTGCGTCCCGATAGCGGCGGAATGCAGCGTCGTCGGCGAGGTGCGGGGGCCGCGGTCCCGCTTGCTCAGGGACTCAGGGGAGCTTCGACGCTAATTCGACGGGTGAGTCTCGAGCAGCCGGCGCACGATCCGCTCGATCAGTGCGTAGTCGACCTGCGGGTACGGAATCGGGTGAGATGTCGCCGTCGGGCGCCTCGGTCACCTCGACGTCGGCGTACGGTCCCCTCTGCGGCTCGACCGGGACCAGCATCTCGATCGGCTCAGCACCGGAGATGTCGAGCGTGAGCTCCACGAACAGGCCCTCGGGGAGGTCCTCGGCGGACACGGCTATGGCCGGTTCGCGGGCGAGCTCGACCGGCTCGTCGGGCGGCAGCGGGACGCTGTCGCCGATCACGCTGGCGCGGATCTGCCCACGCTCACCGTCGACCTGGGCGCCGACGAGGGCGTGCTGGGCCTCGGTGGTGTTGATGAGCGTTCCGACCACGCGTCCGTTTCCGTCGCCGTCGACGACGAGGGCGAAGCCCAGCGCGTCGGTGTCGTCGGTCCTCGCGTTGGTGCCGATCGACGCCTGGTAGGGCTCGTCGTCGTCCGATCCGTCCAGAGAGCAGCCAGCCAGGAGCACTGGCCCGAGAACGCCTACCGCCAGAGCCGCACACAGTCGTGAAGTTCGCATGCTCCACCCCTATCAACCCGGCGGTGACCGACGCGCTCGTTGACGGTGACGACCGGGAGCCGGTCCAGGGACCGCAGACGACAGTACGGCGGCTCCGGAGCGTGGCAGCGAGCGTCAAGGGTCACAGCCGCATAACCATCGTGTGACGCTTGGTCACGGCCGCAGCGTGACCCCGGTTGTGAGGACGTCGCTACTTCCGCAAGGTGGAGGAGAAGCAACCCAAGGAGTCAACCCGAAGGAGTCGAGTCACCCATGCTCACGCTCACCGAAGAGGCCCACCAGGCCGTCGCTGCGATCTCCCGTCCCAGCGTCTCCTCCCACCTCCCCGGTCTGCGGATCTGCCGTCGGTCTGACCGCCCGACGTTCGCCGTCCGGCGCGCGGCGCGCCCTGAGGAGACCGACCAGATCGTCGAGCACGACGGCGCCCGCGTGTTTCTGGCGCCCATCGCGGCGCTGAAGTTCCGTGACAGCGTCCTCGACGTCCGCCGCGACGGCCACGGCCGCCTGCAATTCGTCGTGCGAGACGCCGCCTGAGAAGCGGCCGTACGACCGCGCGCAGCCCGCCAGCCCCGCCGATCGTGGATGGGTGCCCACGGCGGCTCGTCGCGCCCCACCCGTACCGCGCCGCCGCAGCCTCGCGCGGCGCCTGTCCCTGGAAGAGGTGCAAGACGTGCCGCGCACGAGAACGCACGACGGACGACCGATCGACCACCGTCACGCGGGTTGTCGGCCCGCTTCACCGCGCCAGTGGCTCCTGCAGGGGCACCCACAGTGGCGGGCCGTGCTGGTGGCGGCGGTGGGCGTGGTCCTCGCCGGATTCTTGTCGTCGTGCGGTCAGGAGAACCCGAGCGGTGCCGCGCCGTTGAGCGAACGTGCCGAGAACGACGTCCCCCTCAACCCTCCGACGCTGCGGTTCCACGTGTCCGCGGACGGCCAGGTGGATGCCTCACCCGATCTCAAGGCCGAGGCCGGCGAAGTCGCCGCTGTGGTGCTCGAGAACGAGAGCGAGACTGCCTACGAGCTGCGCCTGCTCGACCCCGAGGGAGACCAGGTCTACGCAGTGGAAGCGCCGGCCGGTGGGCGTGGAGATGGTCGCGCGATGCCCCGCGACGTGGGACCCCATGTGGTCGAGGTCTTCCCGGTCGGCGAACCGGGAGTTGGCGAGGAGTTCCCAGTTGACGTGTCGGAGAACTGAAGCCGCGCGGCACGCGAGCGGCGGCCCCGCCCTCTGGATGTTCCATCGGAGGTGAAGTTTGCTGAGTCTGAGACGAGCGCTCGTGTGCGCCGGACTCCTGCTGGGGCTGCTCACGTCCGGGTGCTCTGCAGGGGCCTCCCGCGACGCTGAGTCGTACCAGCCGTCGATCGGCAGCAACGCCCGCACCCAACAGGTCGACGCCTTCGGTTTCGCGATCGTGGTCGACGGCGAGGGGAACGGACGCGTGGTCGGCACGCTGCTGAACACCGAGCAACAACCACACGCCGTGACCAGCGCCATCGTCAAGAGCGACGGCACACCCGTCACAACCGCCGTGCTCGTCGATGTCATCCGGCTGCCGCCGCACGAACCGGTCCACCTCGCCGACGAACCCCCCGTAGCCGTGACCGCGGACGACCTGACCGTTGGGTCGTTCGTCGAGCTGACCCTGGACGTCACTGACGGTGAACTGGTCCAGATGCTGGTCCCGGTTGAGGCACGCAAGGGCCCCTACGCCAACGTCGACGTGATCGCGGTCTCCGACGGCATCGCGCACCGACCTCAAGAGATCGTGTGAGACCGATGCTCCGTGCGCGGCGACGGGCGAGCGGCCCACCACCTCGGTACCAGGGCCCCACCCCGAAGCGCCCCAACTACCACCCCTTTCGAACCGCACTGCCGCAGCCGTGCAGAGCGGCGCCGTTGCATGACACCCTCGCGGATGCGACGGGGCACCCGGGGCACGGACGCGGCGCGTCCTCTTCATCGCCGCCCTCGTCGGCCGACAATCGCATCCGGGGCCAGCCCTCCGCTGTGGGTTCGTCGGTAGCAACGCCCTCGACATCACCTTGCTGCCCAGCTGGTGGCGCGTCCCACGTCGACCTTGCGCCCGAGGGGACTGCTGCACGAACGGGTGACAGTTTGGATGTGCAGCTGCGCCTACAGCCGGCGGAATGACGCATGCGCGTCACCGCTCCCTAAAGGCTCCGCGCTCCCACCAGTCGATCGCCGGGTCCTCCCGTATGTACCGTGCGGCCACCTCGACGTTGCCTAGGTTGCAGTACTTCCAGAGCTCTTTCGCCGCTCGGGAGTACTGGAACAGCACGTGGTCCATATCGAATGGGTCGAGATCACCGTCGCGGAAATGATCGATCGCGTCGGCGACGTGCGCGACGAGTTCGGCGAGCTCTGCCTCGTGGTAGTCGGCCACTTGTTGGCGTGCTTGTTGGCGCGCTGCCTTCTCGGACACCTACTCAGGCTAGTGCGGCTGTCCTTCGAGAGCCTCGCCCTCGTCGCGGCAGATGAGTGCGTTCCCCGGCTGGGACGGGAACGTGGCTGGAATGCAATGCGGTTGTCGCCGGGTCCGGCACGATGAGACGTGTGAGTCCTGACTTCGCCTTTCGAGAGCTGCCCCATGGCGGCACCGAGTTCGAGCTGCTCGGGCCGTGGTCGCCAGAGGCTGCGGCGGCATTCCGCGAGTCGGGAGCTGACCGCTTGGTCGCCAACTACGCGCGCGGATTCGTGGCTCGCGATCTGCGGTTCCTTGTCGGTCTCCCGATCCGCGCGCTCGAAGTTCTCGCTCGCACCATCGACGACCTCGGACCGGTCCACGAGCTTGGCGACACACTGGAGTCGTTGGCGATGACGACAGGATCAGGCACAAAGATCGACCTCAGTCGCCTTCGCCTGCTCAAGGACCTCTCATGCGACTGGCGCCAGGTCGCCGACAGCATTGCGAAGACCGATGCTCTCGAAAGGGTCTCGTTGCTGGCGTACGACTGCCAGGACCTGGAGCGCCTCGCCCATCTGAGCCACCTACGCGCCCTGCGGATGAAGGACAGGCCCGCGCTGCGCACTCTCGAAGGAGTTCAGCGACTCTCGTGGCTCGACACACTGGAGATCTACATGGCCCCGCTGCACGACGGCACCGCCCTGGCAGAGGCGAGGTCTCCAGTGCTTCGTGCGCTGGCTCTGAGCGGCTGCACGCAGGTCACCGAGCTCGATGCGGTGGCGGCATGTGAGGCATTGGAGGAGCTCGACGTCAGCGAATGCGGCGCGATGTCTAGCCTGTCTCCGATCGCCGGCCTGGATCGGCTCCACCGGCTGCACCTGTACGGATCGACCAGGGTCGTGGACGGCGACCTGACGCCGCTGCTCGGACTGCATCGGCTGCGTGACCTGCGCATGGCGAGCCGCCGCAACTACGCACCGAGCCTGGCCGAGGTGAAGCGCCAACTCGGGCTGTAAGCCTGAGCTCTCCAGCACGCGACCCAGAGAGTTTCGCCGCGGTCGTGGCATCACGTTGCCCAAGTCCTGCGCGCGCTCAACGCGGCAGATCCGGGCGAGCGTAACCGCCCCCAACGCGGTGCGGGCTCAGGCGGTCGACGCAACACCTCTGCTAGTGCCTGTGATGGTGTCTTGAAGCCGAGGGTCTGTCGAGGGCGTTCGTTGAGCTCTTGGGCGATGGCGTCGAAGTCGGCCTGGGTCAGCGTGCGGAAGTCGACTCTGCGAGGCAGGTACTGGCGCAGTAGGCCGTTGGTGTTCTCGTTGCTGCCGCGCTGCCAAGGTGACTTGGGATCGCAGAAGTAGACCTCGATGCCAGTGGCGGTGGTGAACTGTTGATGGGCGGCCATCTCAGTTCCCTGGTCCCAGGTCAGGGAGCGGACCAGTTGGGCCGGCAGGGTGGTCACTGCTGCGGCGAGTGCGTCGGCGACTGCGTCGGCCCGATGGCCGCCCGGCAACGCGACCAGCATCAGGAACCGGGTGGAGCGTTCGACCAGAGTGGCCACTGGGCTCATGCCCTTGCCAAAGACCAGGTCGCCTTCCCAGTGTCCGGGCACTGCGCGGTCCTCGGCCTCAGCGGGGCGCTCACTGATGTGCAGGATCCCCGGCCGACCACCTCGACCGTCGGGGAGACGCACCCCGTGGACGCGTCGGATCACCCGACCCGTGCGCAGGTAGGCGGTCAGCTCCTTGCGCAGCGCACCGCGCGACTGCACGAACAGCGTGCGGTAGATGCTCTCGTGCGACACGTGCATCTCCGGGTCGTGGGGATAGGTGAGCTTGAGCCAACCGGCGATCTGCTGCGGTGACCACCGTCGCCCGAGCTTTTCAGCCACGATGCCAGCCAGCACCGGGTTGGCGGCCAGCTTGCAGGCTTTGGGTCGGGTTGCTCTGGCCCAGGCGTGCTGGTCCGCGGTCGCGGCCCGGTAGCAACGGCGACCACCGTTGCTCGCGACCTCACGGCTGATCGTCGAGGGCGAGCGACCCAGTCCGGCCGCGATCGCCCGTAACGACCGGTCGGCGGCCAGGCCGCGAGAGATCTCCTCGCGTTCCTCGAAGCTCAACCGGCCTGCCGCCCGGCGTCGGGGGAACAGGTCTGATCCCGTCGCAACGCAGCAGATAGGTCCGCACCGTGCTGGTCGACAGTCCCAGCGACCGTGCCGTCGGCTTGACTGCGTGCCCGGCACGCATCCGCGACCAGATCTCATCAATGTCTGCTGGCGACAACCTCTGGTAGTTCTGACGCGCCATCGCGACCTCCTCGAGTCAAGGAAGTGTTGCGATGACTTATTGAGAGCACCGGCAGATCCGGTCGTTCTTCAGTCGCGCTCGGCGAACCAGTCCGAAGGCGTGACGGCACGAGCCGCGGGCTTGTCGACCACCTTCACCACCGGTACCCAGACCAGGTCCGGTACGTCCTCTGCGAACCACGAGAACGCCTTGATCTGTGACGCATCGCGGATGCGGACAGCATCATCGGCCTCTATCGACACCGCCCGCAAGAGGCACAACTCCTCCAACGCGGGGGCGTCGAGCGCGGGAGCGATACTTCCGACGCCCTTGAGGGAACCGAGTTCCAGCCTCGCGAGAGATCGAAGTCGAGCCAGGCTGGGAAGTGCCGTGACCTTCGGGAGCCCGTAGAGGCTGAGCAGCTCCAGGGTCACGAGCTCTCCGACTGCCGAAACATCCGACAGTCCCCTGACCTGGTTGACCTGGAGGTATCGAAGTCGTTCGCAGCCGATGACGAAGTCCGCAGACGCTCCGGACCCTCCCCTGACGTCTAACCAGTCGAGGTTCGGCAAGGTCCCGAGGAAGCCTTCTGGCAGGTCGACGGCCCACAACGTGAGCCTTCGCACGGGTGCGAGCCAGTCGAGGTCGGCGGGCTCGATCACGGCGTGGTCTATCCAGACCTCAGCCGTACCTCGCCCTCGCGCGACGTCACGCGCCCGCCCCTTCTTCGCCATGCCGGCAAGTATGGAAGACCAATTTCCCGGCCGACCGCTCATCGGCATGTGCAGATCCCATGGAGCTAGGGCTGTCCTGAGCGAGAGGTAACGTACCCGGGCCCTCAACGCCATGAACTACAGGCTTCGGTATGCCTTGGGTGAGGATGACGACACGGCTGAGTAACCATCCTCGAACGCCCCGGATCTGCCTCGTTGGGGGCGGCTACGCTCGCCCGGATCTGCCGCGTCCCGGGCATCCGCTCATGCCGATGAGAGGGCGACGACGACGGCTATCCGGTCAGTACGACGTGGGATCTGAGTTCGCAATCCCGAGCACTACGGGAATCTCGGATGACGTCATGCGGCGGCCGGTGGGATGCTGACCTCATGCTCGTGATGGCTGAGCCATCGCTCGCCTGCTCCCTGTCGGCACTTCAAGGAGGCAGAGATGACGTTATAGGTCAGTCGTGACGTTCTGGCGTTGACCCTCCCGGCGGTCCTCGTCCTGGGCGCGTGCAGCGACGACTCCACGGCTCCGGACCCGTCGTCGGCGGCGTCGACGTCGCCCAGCGAGACGCCCAGCGCAGCCCTATCGGACAGCGAGACGCCCAACGCAACCCCGTCGCCACCGCCTTGTCCCAACCCGGAGGGTGGGTCCTGCCTGGGCCCACTACGGCCGGGAAAGCTATACACGACAGTCGAGTTCAGCCCGGCGATCACGTACGAGGTGCCGCACGAGGGTTGGAGGAACTATGAGGACCTCTACGGCAACTTCCTTCTCGTGCCCCCCAGCAACGACCTAGAGGGCGTGGACGCTGGTACGTCGGACTACATCGGCGCCTACCGCGGGGTGCTGCCCAGCACGTTGACCAGTCCCCGCTGTGGTGCGGACTGGCCCCTCGGCGTCGAGGCCGGGCCGACGCCAGCGGAGATGGTGCGCTACTACCGGACGCAGAAGAATCTCGCCGTGTCGAACGTTCATGAAGCCGAGGTCGGTGGTCGGTCAGGTGTCGTGCTCGATCTGCAAGCCGCGCCGGGGGTGCCGCTCGACCACTGCAGGGAAGGCGGCACCAAGGTGGAGGTCAACCAGGTGATCAGCGGGATCGAAGGATCCAGCTTCGACCACGGTGTCGTCAACGACATGACCATGCGCCTGTACCTGCTGCGAGACCACAAGCGAGTGATGGGTATCGAGATAACCGACATCCACGCTGCTCCGGGAACCGTCGATACCATGACCAGCGTCGTAGAGTCTCTGCGGTTCGCCGCTGAGAACTAGCTGCCGCCTTCTGGCCAAATCGGATACCTCAGTTGCAGGCGTCACCATCCGGCCTTTGCGCAGCGGACCCTGCCGCAGACAGCGTGCGCTGCGGCCATCCGGACATGCCGCAATCCGCACTACTCAACTTCCCAGCCACGGGCCTTCGCGTCGGCAAGCAGATCGTCGCGGATGTGCACCAAATCGGCCGCGAGCCGACTCAGCGTTCGATCGTCGACACCACCCCACTGGGGCCAGGCGTCCCACAGGCGGCGCCCGAGTGGCTGATCGTCTTGAAGTAGGCGATCGCCGCCGAACTTGCGGATGTCCTTGATCAGAGAGTCGGCGGGCTCACCGAACGCCGGACGGTTCCACGTGAAGATGTCGGTGTACCAGTGATCGGTGGGGCCGCCCATGTTCATGGCGGCGAGTCTCCCAGCCGAACGCACTCATCTGCCGCGATGCGCGCGAGCTCATCGCGGCATGCGCGGATCATCACGGCGTGCCTGTCAATCTCCCTGAGCCCAGGCGGCGTGTGGCAAGGACAGGTACACCCCAACTTGGTTCGTTCCGCTGGCTTCGACCACCGTGTCACGGAGTCGGTCACACCGCTCCTGACGCGTCTCGGCCCGAGTGGCGAACCACTTGGAACGCACTTCGACGACGATGTCGAGCCCACCGAAGTCGTGAGGGCCCCGTGGGCGGAAGCGGACCTCCACGTCACCCGGCCGCAGTCTGCCGTCGTACGGCTCTTCCGGGCACTCGACCGCGAGTGAAACGGCGTGCGGGAGCGTCTCAGCGAGGATCCGCAACTGCGCCGTCGCTATCAGAGGGTCGTGGGTGACCTCGACAATGGGCATGAGCTGACGCTAGTTCCTCACGAAGACAAGTGCGTGCCCTCGTCGGCCGCTTCGCGCACCATCAGCGGCAGATCCGGATGTCCTCTCTACGGTCTCGGGTGCATGCGACAGTGAGGTGTGGCGCATGAACATCCCCCGCTCGACTTTCCGCTCTTTGGGTTGCAGTCGACTTGGCATGGCCCGCGGTGGCTCGATTTCGTTGAGGGCCAGGCCGGTGATCCCGTTGTCGGGGCCTGGCTCGGGCACGGTGACGACAACCGACGTCCCCGTCTGGGCAGTTGGGCGCTGGTCGCGACCTTCTCAAGGCAGCACGTGGAAGCGGGGTGGTTGGGGCCTGATGAGACGTTCGAGCACTACCTCGTGCGTAGGACCGCCATGCTCGGTATGGACAACGGTCCGTTGCTCGACCATCTGCACTCTTCGCCAAACGAATGGGAGACGTGGGATGCCGCCACCCTCACTGTCGGCACCCAGACTCTCTCTGCGCGCGCGTTGGAACGTGCCGGTGCCCGTGCGGTCCTCAGCCTCGATCTGCCGGGGTTAGGCCTCATCGTTCATTCCCGTGGCCTCGGAGATTCAGATCTGTCTCTCAGCGAGGTCTCCGACTATCGCGGCTACCACTTCGACCCCGCCGTCCCGCTCGCCTACCCCGCGGTGCTCACCCGCTCGATCGAGGCGGCCCTTGGCACTGCC
This sequence comes from Nocardioides sp. zg-1230, assembly GCF_013155335.1. Lineage (GTDB taxonomy): Bacteria > Actinomycetota > Actinomycetes > Propionibacteriales > Nocardioidaceae > Nocardioides. The sequence continues at coordinate 876,198 of NZ_JABJQZ010000001.1, forward strand.
CCAGACTGAGTTTCCCGTGCCGGACCTCGCGCCCGGCAACGACGGCCCGGGCATCCTCATCTCGGCAGATCCGGATGTTCGACACACGCCGTCAGGCGGCGAACCGCCCTACGTCGGCGGTGCTGGAATAGATGATCGTGTTGCCGAGGCGCGGCAGCCCGGCGCCGTACGTCGACAACTGCCCGCCACTCGACCGGGACGTGGCTGCCTGCGCCCTCGACGTCCAGCGCGTCCGTGCGGGGCGTCGACCGTTCGCCCCGTACGACGAGCCCACACCGATCACGTGCATCCCGTGGTCGGGTCCGGTGCTCACGAGCGGACGGTCACCACCGCTGGGATCGGCCCGCCAGCCGTCATCGTGAAGGGCACGGCCAGTGGGAAGTGTGGCTCGAGCGACTCGACTCGTACTGCCCGGACGAGGGTGGCCAGGCCGAGGGTCGCCTCGAGCATCGCGAAGTGGTCGCCGATGCAGGAGCGCGGCCCCGCACCGAAGGGCAGGTACTGCCAGCGGTCGCGGCCGCGGGAGGCCTCGGGGAGGAAACGGTCGGGGTCGAACCGTTGCGGGTCGGGCCACAGCGTGGGGTCGGTGTGCAGCGCCATGATGCCGACGACCACGTTGGTCCCGGCTGGCACCCGCCACCCGTCGACGACGACGTCGCGCATGGCCATCCGGGCTACGACGGCGGCCGGCGGGCACAGTCGCAACGACTCGTGGACGACGCGAGTGGTGAGCTCGAGGGTGGGGACGTCGTCGGCGTCGAGCGGACGCCGTCCCAGTGTGGCGGCCTCGGCGGCGACGCGGTCCTGCAGCGACTGGTCCCGGCCGAGCGCCCAGAGGCTGTAGCACAGGGTGGTGGCGGTGGTGTCATGCCCGGCGATGAGAAACGCGGAGAGCTCGCCCCGGATGTCCTCCGCGGTGAGCGGCCGGCCGGTCTCGGGATCCCGTACGTCGAGCAGGAGGCGGATGAGCTCAGCAGGGTGATCGGGGTCTCGTCGACACTCGTCGACCGCCTCGTCGATCACGGCGAAGAAGCGCTCCCGCGCCCGGGCGAAGCGACGGTTGCCGGGTGTGGGCCACTTCGCCGGGACCCGTACCGGCGCGATCCCGCGATCGGTGAAGTACTCCAACAGTGTGGCGAAGTCGCCTGCCATGGCCTGCGCCCGCGGGCCGAGGTCCTGCCCGAGGACGGACCGGCCGAGCACCTGCAGCGTCAGCCGTCGGGTGAACGGATCGAGCGCGACCCGCCCGGCCTCGACGGCCCGCTCGGCGGCCAGCTGCGCCTCGGTGGACATGTGGACGGCGAAGTCCCGCACGTGCTTCCTCGTGAACAGGGGCTGGATCGCGCGCCGTCGCGGCGTCCAGGACTCGTGCGGGAGGTTGAAGAGGTTCAGACCGACGTGCTTGGTCTCCTCGTGGACCTGCACGCCCTTGTCCAGTGCCCCGTCGAAGCCGGCCAGCACGTCGTGGGCGCCGGCGGGCGATGTGACGAGGACGAACTGGGGAGCCACCCGCCGCGGCCCGATCGGCACGCGTACGACAGGGCCGCCGTGGTCGCGCAGGACTCCGGCGCCGGTGTGGAAGTTGCGCAGGGCGTCGAGCCGCTTCCCCAGGCCGAGGCCGACCACCTTCGGCGGAAGCGGGGCCGTGACAGCACCTGCCGATGCCATCTCCTCATCGTCGCACCGGCGGCACCGGGACGGGGCACTGGTCTAGCGAGGTCAGGAGCTCTCCGGCGGCAGGTGCTTCTTCATCAAGCGCCGGACCCGCTTCTGCTTGCGGTCCGGGATCATCGAGCGCATCTCCTCGAGCTTGCCGAAGCAGAGGAGGCGGTCCTCGCCCTCGAGCACGGTCTTGTTGCGCGGGTTGGGGATGACGTGGGGGCCGCGGTGGAGGGTCAGCACGGTGATGTCGCGCTCGTCGAGACCGGAGTCGCCGAGCTTCTTGCCGACCATGTCGGAGCCGCCGTGGACCACGATCTCGGCCACGCCGTACCCGGTCGAGACGGTCAGCCGCTGGCGTACGTCGATGTCGGGGAAGGCGACCTGGTTGGCCATGTAGTCGACGATCGCGCCGGCGACGTCGAGCTTGGTGGCGGTCTCGATGCCCTCGAGGCCGGGTGAGGAGTTCACCTCCATCACCTGCGGGCCCTTGCGGCCCTCGAGCATGTCCACACCGGCCACGCGCAAGCCCATGATCTGCGCGGACCGCACGGCCACGCGCTCGAACTCCTCGTCGAGCTCGACCGGCTCGACGCTGCCGCCGCGGTGCACGTTGGAGCGGAACTCGTCGCCCTGCGCCACGCGCCGCATCGCCGCGACCACGCGGTCGCCGACGACGAGGGCGCGGATGTCGCGGCCCTTGCTCTCCTTGACGAAGCTCTGGATCAGCACGTTCTGTCGGGTGCTCTGCAGCGTCTCGATGATCGCCTCGGCGACCTTGATGGTCGGGGCGAGGATGACGCCGATGCCCTGGGTGCCCTCGAGCAGCTTGATCACGACGGGCGCGCCGCCGACGCGCTCGATCGCCGGGATCACGTCGGCGCGGTCACGCACGAACGTCGTGGCCGGCATCGGGATCTTGTGCCGCGACAGGATCTGCGTCGCGCGCAGCTTGTCGCGGCTGTTGGCGATGCCATAGCTCGTGTTGGGCGTGTAGACGTCCATCTGCTCGAACTGCCGCACGACGGCGGTGCCGAAGTAGGTGATCGAGTTGCCGATGCGCGGCAGCACGGCGTCGTACGTCGACAGCTGCTTGCCGCGGAACAGCAGGTCGGGCTCGTCCCCCGACAGGTCGATGCCGAAGCGCAGCGTGTTGAGCACCTTGACGTCGTGACCGCGGTCCACGGCGGCGGTGCGGAGCCGCTGCGTGCTGTAGGACCGCGGGGCCCGGGACAGGATGGCGAGCTTCATGGTCAGCCATCCAACCACCTGCCCCAGCAGCCCCACCTGCCAAGATGACCGCGTGGACAGCGCCCCCCAGCAGACCCCCGTCGACGACAAGGTCGTCGTCGGCTGGCGCGAGTGGGTGGCGCTGCCGCAGGCCGACGTCCCGTGGGTGAAGGCCAAGATCGACACCGGCGCGAAGTCGTCCTCGATCCACGCCTTCGACCTCGAGGTCCACGAGCAGGACGGCCAGGAGTGGGTGCGCTTCTCCATCCACCCGTGGCAGCGCTCCGACGAGGACCACGTCGAGCTCAGCCTGCCCGTGCTCGACATGCGCGAGGTGCGCTCGAGCAACGGCCAGGTCGAGAAGAGGTACGCCGTCGCGCTGGACGTGACGCTCGCCGGGCGCACCATCACGACCGTCATGACGCTCAGCAACCGCGACGAGATGGGCTTCCGGATGCTCATCGGGCGCGAGGCGCTCGAGCGCGGGTTCCTGGTCGACTCCTCTATCTCGTACGCCGGCGGGCGACCGCGTCGGGCCGTCCGCCGGAAGAACTGGGGCAAGTAGCCCCCGGCCTCAGCGCCGCCTGATCTCGCAGGAGCGCAGCTTCTCGCCGCTGCAGGTGTCACGGCCGGCGTTGCCGGCGATCGTGTCGCGCCCGGGACCGCCGACGAGCAGGTCACGGCCCCTGCTGCCGCGCAGCGTGTCCTTGCCGCCGCCGCCGAACAGGCGGAACTTCTGCGGGTTGCACCGGAGGCCGGCCTCGAAGTAGTCGTCGCCGCGGCTCTGGCGGATGTCGTCGGCCCCGCCGCGGCCCTTCACGGTCGCCTTGCAGGCGTAGAAGCGCAGCTCGTCGGCCTTCTTGGTGCCCTTGAGGACGAGCTTCTTGGCGCCGACCAGCTGGGTCTCGAAGCCGGTCAGGCGGTTGCGTACCGTGCGGCCGTTCTTCTTCGTCACCATGCGACCCGAACGGAGATCGAGGTCGAGGCTCCGGCCCGCCCACATGTTGACGTGGTCCGCGCCGTGGCCACCGGCGTACGAGCTGCCCTTGCGCCCGACGTTGTCGTCGTAGCCGAGGTGGAGGACGTCGTCACCGCCGCCCATGATGATGTTCTGGCGGCTCTTGTCCGCGTGGGGGAACCGGAAGTCGAGCTCCTCGTCACGGTCCGTGCCCAGGAAGGTGAACGACCGCGGCGTGCGTGAGTTGCTGCCACCGGTGGTGTAGCGGTCGAAGCCCGTCCAGGACAGCTGGCGCGTGCCGTCCTGGCTCAGGGTGCCGCTGCTGGCGTGGACGAGGACGTCGCCCCCACCCACCGTGAACCCGAGGCCGGCACCGCCCCCGCCGTCGAGGCGGAAGCCCGCGCCGGCAGGCCCGATCCACGCCACGCTGCTGCCGAAGCCGGCACCGTCGTCGGCGCCGAGCACGACCACGTCGGCGTTGACCACGGTCCGGTCGGACCCGGAGACCACGCGGTCGTCGCCCCCCGACCCGGTGGTGATGCTGTCGCGCTCGGTGTCGACCGCGGGACCCCCTTCGTAGCCGTTGATGCCACCGTGGACGGTCTCGTCGTACGCCGACCCGGTATAGGTGTCGCTGCCCGCGCCGAGCTCGACGTCGACGCCGCCGATGACGGCCGAGGCGTCGACCACGTCGTCGCCCGCGCCCGCGTCGACGCTCACGTCGCCGAAGGCAGTGCCGCCGGTGACGCAGATCAGGTCGTTGCCGCCGAGGCCGACCGTCGTGCCCACCCCGTTGGTCACCATGACGTCGTCCCCCTCGGTGCCGACCAGGTCGTACTGACCCGACCCGACGACGGTGGCCGTACGCCCCTGACAGGTGTACGAAGCCGCCTGCGCGCCGGGTGCGGTGAGCAGCGTGACGGCGAGCAGTCCGGTGGCGAGGCCGGCGGGCAGGAGGGGTCGCATGCGGTTCCTTCGGTCGAGGTCGGTCCGTGGGAAGACGCCTGCGGGCGCCGGGAAGTTGTCAGCCCATCACACAGCAGACGCACAAGGTCACCCCACGGCGCGGACAGGTGGGCCGTCCACCATCGGGGCATCCGACCTCCACGAAAGGCCGCACCCATGCGACTCCTCCCCCTCCGCCAGGCCGTGGCCGGGACCCTGGCCGCCGTCCTCCTCGCGGGGTGCGGCGCGTCCGTGGCCAGCGACACGACGTCCACGGGCGACTCGACCACCACGACGTACGCCGCGACCTCGGGCACGACCGTCGAGGACGTGCTCGAGGACGACGTCGAGATCGAGACCGGCGACACGTCCTACGACGAGAAGGACGCCACGACGATCAGGTTGACCGGCTCAAGCGCCGAGTCCGACTCCGACGCGGTCACCGTCGACGACGGCACGGTGACGATCGGCGCGGCCGGCACCTACGTGCTCACCGGCGAGCTGACCGGCCAGGTCGTCGTCGACAGCGCCGGCGTCGTACGCCTCGTGCTCGACGACGCGACGATCACCTCGGAGACCACGGCAGCGATTGACGTGGTCGACGCGACGTCCGTCGTCGTCGTGCTCGCCGACGGCAGCACCAACGCGCTCGCCGACGCGGCGACGTACGACGGCACCTCGGAGGACGCGCCGACCGGTGCCCTCTACTCCACGGCCGACCTGACCATCGGCGGCACCGGGTCGCTGACGGTGACCGGCAACAGCAACAACGGGATCGTCGGCAAGGACGGCCTCGTCATCACCGGCGGCACGATCGACGTGACGGCCATCGACGACGGCATCCTGGGCAAGGACTACCTCGTCCTCACCGACGGCACCGTCACCGTCGACGCGGTCGGCGACACGTTCACGTCCGACAACACCGAGGACGCCGGCTCGGGCTTCGTGCTCATCGAGGGCGGCGAGCTCACCGTGACCTCCCAGGACGACGGCATCAAGGGCGTCCAGGTGCTCATCAAGGGCGGCACCGTCGACATCGCCGGGTCCACCGAGGCGCTCGAGGGTTCGCTGATCGTCATCGACGGCGGTGACATCGAGCTGCACTCCGCCGACGACGGCGTCAACGCCGCCTCCTCCGACGACAGCGGGGCCACCGACGGGCAGCCCGGCGGCGAGATGGCGGCGGACGACTCGCTCCACCTCTACGTCAACGGCGGCACCCTCGAGGTGTGGGCCAGCGGCGACGGGCTCGACTCCAACGGCGACGCGACCATCAGCGGTGGTGACATCACCGTCCACGGCCCGACCACCGACGGCAACGGCACCCTCGACGTCAACGGCACCTTCACGATCAGCGGCGGCACGCTGCTGGCCACCGGCAGCGCCGGGATGATGGTCGCGCCGTCCACCGACTCCCCGCAGGGCTGGATCGCCACCGCGCTGGACGCGACGGCCGCGGCCGGCTCAGAGGTCGTCATCAGCGACGCCGACGGCGCCGAGGTTGCGACGTACACCTTCGCGAAGGACGCCGCCTCCGTCGTCCTCTCCTCCAGCGACATCACCTCCGGCGACACCTACACCGTCGCCGTCGACGGCACCGAGACGTCCGTGACCGCCGGCGAAGCGCCCGCCGGTGGTCACGGCGGGCCGATGGGCTGACGTCGTGCCCGACCACTCCACCCCCACCCCCACCGCGAAGGAACCCGACATGACCGAGCAGTCCATCCCCACCGCCCGCCGCACCTGGCGCGACCGCCTCCCGTTTGGCCGCAGGGCGGTGGCCGCGGGCGCCGTCGTGGCCGGCCTCGCGATCGGCGGCGCGGGTTTCGGGGCCGGGTACGCCGTCGCCGACGACGGCGCGGCCGACACGACCACCACCCAGACCACCGACGACTGGGGCCGGGGTGCTTACCCCGGCGGGCCCGGCGGGGAGATGGGCGGCCAGCGGGGCGTCCCGCCCGGCGACCTCTCCCAGGGCGGCGGCCCCGGAGGCGGGACGACCGACCAGGCGCCCGACTTCGACGGCGACGGCGTACCCGACACCGACACCGACGCGCAGAACAGCTGACCCCCCGATCCGCCCGCCCCGTCCCCTCCGTTCCCCCGGGAGGTGGTCGGGGCGGGCCTGTGTCCGCACTACCCTGAGCGGCGTGACCCCTGCCGACCGGAGAGCCGCCTAGTGCCTCGGGAGTCCTTCGCCATCGGTGGCGTACGGATCCGCGCCGGGACGGTGCGTGCGCTCGAGCTGCCGATCACCCGGCTCGTCACCGGTGCCGACGTCACGCTCCCGGTCCGCGTCGTGCACGGGCGCGAGGACGGTCCGCGCGTGTGGATCGACGCCGCCATCCACGGCGACGAGGTGGCCGGCGTCGAGGTGGTCCGCCAGGTGATGGCGGGCCTCGACCCCAAGACGTTCCGCGGCACGCTCGTGGCGGTGCCGATCGTCAACGTGCTCGGCTTCATGACCGGCGACCGCTACCTCCCCGACCGCCGCGACCTCAACCGGTCGTTCCCGGGGTCCTCACGCGGCTCGCTCGCCGGCCGCATCGCCCACCTCTTCATGCGCGAGATCGTCGCCGGCTGCGAGGTCGGCATCGACCTGCACACCGGCTCCGACCGGCGCAGCAACCTCCCTCAGGTGCGCGCCGACCTCGACGACCCGCGTACGCGCGAGCTGGCCGCGGCGTTCGGCGCCCCGGTGATGCTCCACGCCCGCATCCGTGATGGCTCCCTGCGCCACGCCGCCGGCGAGCACGGGGCGAAGGTGCTGCTCTACGAGGCGGGTGAGAACCTCCGCTTCGACGACTACGCCGTCGAGGCCGGCGTGGTCGGCGTACGCCGCGTGCTGGCCGCGCTCGGCATGACCGAGCCGGTCGACGAGGCGCCGGTCGAGCCGAGCCTGGAGTGCCGCTCGAGCGGGTGGGTGCGGGCCCGGCGCACCGGCATCCTGCACCTCGACGCGCACCTCGGCCAGAAGGTCAGCGACGGCGAGCGGCTCGGCACCCTCTTCGACTCCTTCGGCAAGACCCTGCGCGCCGTCTACTCCAACCGCGACGGCATCGTGATCGGCCGGACCGAGGCCCCCCTGGTGAACTCCGGGGATGCCGTGGTGCACATCGCCAGCTGAGCTTCTGGTTGGCTCGTGCCGTGTCCTTCGACGTCGCCGCCTTCCGTGCCGGGTTCCCCTCCCTCGACTCCGGCATCGCCCACTTCGACAACCCCGGCGGCACCCAGACCCCGGCCGTCGTCGGTGAGGCGATCGCGCGCACGCTGACCGGACCGCTGTCGCAGCGCGGCTCGGCCCTGGTCAGCCAGCGCAACGCCGAGGACGCGGTCGCCGGCTTCCGCTCCGCCGTGGCCGACCTGGTCGGCGGCGACCCCGGCGGGGTGGTCCACGGCCGCAGCGCCACCGCGTTGACGTACGACGTCTCCCGCACGCTGGCGCGCACGTGGTCGCCCGGCGACGAGATCGTCCTCTGCGAGCTCGACCACGACTCCAACGTGCGGCCGTGGATCCAGGCCGCCGAACGGGCCGGTGTGACCGTTCGGTGGCTGCGCCTGGACCCGGCGACCGGCGAGCTCGACCTGTCGTCGCTCGACGTCATCGGCTCACGGACCCGGCTCGTCGCGCTCACCGCCGCCTCCAACCTGCTCGGCACCCGGCCCCCGGTCGCCACCGTCGCGGCGCGGGCGCACGAGGTCGGCGCGCTCGTCCACGTCGACGCGGTGCACCACACCGCCCACGCCGCGCCCGACATCACCGCGATGGGCGCGGACTTCCTGGTGTGCTCGGCCTACAAGTTCTTCGGCCCGCACTGCGGGTCGCTGGCCGCGGACCCCGCGCTGCTCGAGACGCTGCGGCCCGACAAGCTGCTGCCCTCGACCGACGTGGTGCCCGAGCGGTTCGAGCTCGGCACCCTGCCCTACGAGCTGCTCGCCGGCGTGACCGCGGCCGTCGACCTGATCGCCTCCGTCGGATCGGGCGACACCCGGCGCGCGCGGCTGGTCTCTGCCGCTTCGCAGATCGCCGCGCACGAGCTGCGGCTGCGGGAGCGGATCGAGGTGGGACTCGAGGCCTTCGGCTCGGCGCTGACGCTCCACTCGCGGGCGGCCGACCGGACCTCGACCCTCTTCCTCACCCTGCGCGACCGCTCGCCGCTCGACGTGTTCGAGCACCTCGCCAAGCGCGACGTGCTCGTGCCGGCCGGCACGTTCTACGCCCACGAGACCTTCCGCGCCCTCGCCCTCCCCGTCGACTCCGGGCTCCGGATCGGGCTCGCCGCCTACAACGACGACTCCGACGTCGACCGGCTGCTCGAGGGGTTGGAAGAGGCGCTCGCCTGACCACGCCAGGTGGGCGACACGAGTCAGCGACGGTGAGACGCTGGCGGCGTGCCCGGCGACGATCTCGACATCCGCAACGCCCCGACCGAGGCCGGCACCCGGCTCGAGGCGTGGCTGGCCGGGACTCGCGTGGGCGCGGCCACCGCCCGACCGGTCGAGCTGTTCGAGAACGAGCAGTTCTGTCACGTCGAGGTGGCTCAGCAGCACCGACGGTCGGGGATCGGCACGGCGCTGTACGCCGCACTCGACGAGCACGTCCCGCCCACCGAGGCCCTGATCACCCGCGTCCTGCACTCGCAGCCCGAGGCCGTCGGCTTCGTCGAGTCGATCGGCTCGGACCTGGTCGAGCACTGCCCGGCACCCCGGGTGGTGCCCGCATCCCCCGCGTGGCGTGCGTGGGCGGCCGCGCACCTCGCCCCGCCCGGGACGACCGTGGAGCCCAGCGACGCGGTGAGCGCCGGACAGGTGGATGAGGCCTTCGTGGACTGGTACGTCTGGGCGCACGAGATGATCGGTCCGCTCCGTCCCCGCGACGTCGTCGCGAGGGCAGCCGCCGGCACCGCCGCCGAGCTGGACCACCAGGTCTCCCGCCTGGTGCTGTGCGCCGGGCGCATCGCAGCCTTCAGCCTCGTCTTCCAGGACGCACCCGACGGGCTGCAGCGGATCATCGCCGAGACCACCCGGGTCGAGGAGCCCAACGGGCCCTCCCTGGTGGCAGCGGCGCTGGCCGCCACCCTCGAAGCCTGCGCCCGACGCGGCGACGAGCTGGTCGAGCTGGAGGGCCGGACCATCGACCCCCACCTGCCTGCCGTGCTGGCGACCTTCCCTGCGCACGACTCCGCGCCGATGAGCGTCGTACGCCTGCACCGCCCGTCCCATGACGCCGGCGGCGCCGAGGCGCCCTGACTCGAAGTTCGCCCGCAACACGAGTGAACTTCGAGCCTCCGGTCAGTCGGTCCGGTGTCCGCCGTCGACCTGCTCGGAAAACTCCTCCGCACCAGCGCCGCCCTCGTGGGCGCTCGAGTCGAGCCCGTCGGTGTCCACCGTGTCGCCGACCGTCGCGTTGCCCGCGGGCTCGGCGTCGAGCGCCCGTTGCCGGTCGGCGTCGCTGACCCGCTCGCCCGCGCCCGGAAAGACGGACTGCTCGGGGTGCTCCGCGTAGGGGTCGGGATGGGGGGACTCGGGCCCGGCCTGCTCGTCGCTCGTCATGACCTCGACCGTACGCCGACCGGCGTACGGCAGCGGACCTCCCCAGGGGTGGCGGTGAGTGGGGCAGGTTCCTACGACCGTATGAATCCGCCGACTTGGAACCTGCCCCACTCACCGCTCACTCCTCGCGGGAGGACGCGCGCGCCGACTGCACCAGCTCGACGCGCGAGCCCGGCGGGAGCGCCTGCACCAGCCGCAGCTGCGCGAGCGACGGGTGGTCGTCGAGCAGCTTGGCGCCGTTGGCCAGGGACCGCAGGGCCGCGGTCTCGGCCCGCGCCGCCTCGAGCTGGGCCTGCGCACGGTGGCGGCCCACGACGAGCTCGGCGTACGCCGCCCGCAGGTCCCCCGGCAGCACGACGTCCTTGACGACGACGTCGACGAGCCGGATGCCGACCTCAGCCGCTGCGGACGCCGCCCGGTCGCGTACGCCGTCGGCGAGCCGGGTCCGCGGCGCCCGGACGAGCGCCTCGGCGTCCTGCGAGGCGAGCACGTCGCGCAGGCCTAGCTGGACGGCGAGGTAGACCGCACCGACCGGGTCGCGGACGAGCTCGGTGAACGCCACCGGGTCGGCCACCGTCCAGCGGAAGACGGCCGACACCTTCGCGGTCACGCCGTCGGCCGTCAGCACCTCCTGCACCGGCACCAGGTCGATCCGCTCGCGCAGGTCGACGAGCTGGTGCTCGGCGCGCCTGCGTACGACGTGCCGGCCGGGGCCGAGGACGACGGTGGGCTCGCCGTCGCGGCGCTCGAGGAGGGCCTCCCACGGCTGCACGGTGCAGCTGTTCAGGAACAGGAGCTTGAGGGACATGAGATCGAGTGACATGGGCGGACCTCCTTCGCGGAGAGCGGTGGTGGGCGGATGGGACGGATCGACCGGGGTGGCGGCCGGCGACCACGGCGGCGGGCGGGGACAGGAGCCGTCGTGCTGACCGGATCCGCCTCAGGGCTCGTCGTCGTGACACATCACCGGCCACCACCCGTGAGAGGAGTGAGAGTCGAACTCACAGGAGTGAACAGCTCCGATACCAGTGCCTGTGCAGGGCGTGGTGGCGAGGTACGACGCGCGGAACGGGGCCCGGAACTCCGGCCCCGCCGCTGATCTCGCCTTGGACGAGGCTAGACGCCGCGGGCCTCGTGCCGCACCTGGTTTTCGGCGGCCTGTCGGTCCGCCCGGCCACAATGGCGGGGTGCGTCACTGGGTGCTCCACGTCGACATGGACCAGTTCCTGGTCGCCGTCGAGCTCCTGCGCCGGCCCGAGCTGGTGGGGCTGCCGGTGGTGGTGGGCGGTCGCGGCGACCCGACCGAGCGGGCAGTGGTGTCGACGGCGTCCTACGAGGCCCGCGCGCACGGCGTACGCAGCGGGCTGGCGCTCAAGCTGGCCAAGCGGCGCTCGCCCGACGCGGTGTTCCTGCCGGTCGACTTCCCGGTGTACGAGGAGGCGTCGGCGCGGGTGATGGAGACCTTGCGCGCGACGCCGGGCGCGGTGGTCGAGGTGCTCGGGTGGGACGAGGCGTTCGTCGGCGTCGAGACCGACGACCCGGTCGCCACCGCCCGGCAGGTGCAGGCGGCGGTGCTCGAGGCGACCGCGCTGCACTGCTCGGTCGGCATCGGCGACACGCTGGTCCGCGCCAAGATCGCGACCGACTTCGGCAAGCCGCAGGGCGTCTTCCAGCTCACCCGCGACAACTGGATGGAGGTCATGGGCAGGCGCCCGACGACCGCGCTGTGGGGCGTCGGCACCAGGATCGGTGGGCGGCTGGAGGCGATCGGCATCCGCACCGTGGCCGACCTCGCCGGCGCCGCCGACGAGGCGCTCGTCGCCGCGTTCGGGCCGACCAATGGTCCCCACCTCGGCCGCCTCGGTCGTGGCGGCGGGCGGTCCCGCCCTGACGACACCCCGTGGGTGGCGCGGGCCCACGGTCGCGAGACGACCTACCAGGCCGACCTCACCACGCCCGACGACGTACGCACCGCGCTCCGCGAGCTGGCCGCGCGGGTCGTCGACGACGTGCGCAAGGAGGAGCGGGCGGTGCAGCGGGTGCACCTCAAGATCCGCTTCGCGCCGTTCTTCACCTTCACCCGCATCCGCAAGCTCCCCGAGGCGACGTACGACGTCGAGGTGATCGCGCAGACGGCCTTCGAGCTCTACCTCGCCTTCGAGGACGACCGCCCGGTGCGACTGCTCGGGGTGCGCGGGGAGATGGTGCCGCCCGACGGCGGCTACTGAGGCCGACAGTGGAGCGCACGGCCGGTAGGTCGGGCCGCGCGCTCCCCGGTCGGACAGCAGGGTCGGGCTACTCCGTGGCGATGGCGTCGAGCACCTTCATCCGCGAGGCGCGGACGGCCGGGACGATCGCGGCGAGGACGCCGAACACGACGGCGATCACGAGGAAGACCACGAGCGAGCCGAGCGGCAGGGACAGGACGGTGAGGTCCTCCTTGAGCGACTCGCGCAGCGCGACCCCGATCAGCAGCCCGACCGCCAGGCCGAGCACCGCGCCGAGCACCGCGATGGCGATCGACTCGAGGGTGATCATCCGCCGCAGGCGGCGCCGCGACAGGCCGACCGCCCGGAGCAGCCCCACCTCGCGGGTCCGCTCGATCACGCTGAGGCCGAGGGTGTTGACGATGCCGATGACCGCGATGATCACCGCCAGGGCGAGCAGGCCGTAGATCAGGAACAGCAGCTGGTTGACCTGCTGCTTGATCAGCTCGGCGAAGCCCTCCTTGTCCTGCACGGTGACGACCGGGATGTCCGCGACGACCTCGTCGAGCGCCGCCTGCACCTCGTCGACGTCGGCGCCCTCGGCGACGTTGATGCTGAGCGTGCTGTCGTTGCGCCGCAGCCCGGCGTCCTCCAGGACCCCGAGGGGCATGGTGACGCCGCTGGTGATCGGGGTGTCCTCGAAGACGCCGACGACCTCGAGGTCGACGGTCTGACCGCCCGGGAACGCCACCGGCAGTGTCGTACCGACGTCGGCGTCGAGCTCACCGGCCGTCGACTCGCTGAGGATGGTCTGGTCGCCGCGCATCTGCTGCGTGCCGCGTCGCATGTCGAGCTCGTAGATCTCGGCGAACTCGTCGTCGACGCCCGCCACGAAGCTCTGGTCCTGCTTGACCAGCGCCACCGATCCCTGCATCCGCGAGATCGTGCCGACGCCGTCGACCTCGGCCATCTCGTCGCCGATCTTCGTGGGGAAGCCCTGGAAGCTCGGCGACTGCACCAGGAAGTCGCTGCGGAACTCCTGGTCGACGAGCTCGTCGTTGGTCGCACTGAGCGAGGAGGCGAGCACGCCGACGGCCGACACCACGGCGAGGCCGATCATCAGGGCAGACGCGGTGGCGCCCGTACGCCGCGGGTTGCGCAGCGCGTTCTCACCGGCGAGCTTGCCCGCGGTGCCGAAGACCTTGCCGAAGACCGTCCGGCAGGCCAGCAGCACCGGCCGACCGAGCACCGGCGCCATCACGGCGACCGTGATCACCCAGATCACCGAGCCCGCGCCGATCCACGCCGCGTCCGCCCCGGGCGCGCCGACCAGGCCGGCGGCCATGAGCGCGGCCCCGACGAGGAGGGCGAGCGTGCCGAGGACGAGCCGTCGGCGACCGAGCGCCTTCTCCTGCACCACGAGGTCGTCGCGGAGGGCGGCGACCGGCGGCACCTTCGCGGCGCGTCGGGCCGGCACGAAGGCCGCGACCATCGTCACGCTGATGCCGACGACGTACGCCGCGATGATCGTCGTGGGCGTCAGCACCAGCACGTCGCCGGCGATGTCGAGACCCTGCGCGCGGAACACCGCGGCGAGCCCGCGGGAGAGGCCGAGCCCCAGAAGCAGCCCCAGCGTCGAGCCGAGCAGGGCCATCAGGAAGGCCTCGATGAGGACCGACCGCGTCACCTGGCGCCGGCTCGCGCCGAGGGCGCGCAGCAGCGCCGACTCGCGGACCCGCTGCGAGACGAGGATGGAGAAGGTGTTGAAGATGATGAAGGCGCCCACGACGATCGCGATCACCGCGAAGGCGATCAGGAAGTAGCCGATGACGTCGAGGAACTGGCCGATCTGCTCGTCGGACTCGTCGATCACCTCCTGCCCGGTGACGGCGGTGAAGCCCTCGGGAAGGACGGTCTTGGCGGCGTCGGCGAGCTCGGTCTGGCTGACCCCCTCGGCGGCCGTGAGGGCCACCGTGGTGAAGGCGTCCTCGCCGTCGAGGAAGACGTCCTGGGCCTGGCTGGTCTCGAGCAGCGCCAGCGTGGCACCGGCGGTGCCGCCACCGTTGAAGTTGGAGGTGCCGACCAGCTCGAACCGCTGGCGCAGGTCGCCGACGGGCAGCAGCAGCGTCACCTCGTCGCCGATCTCGTAGCCGCCGCGCTCGGCGGACGAGGCGTCGAGGTTGATCTGGCCGGGCGCGTCGGGCCACTCGCCCGACTCGAGGATCAGGATCGGGTCACCGGCGACGTTGACGCTGTCGTAGTAGTTGAAGACCAGCGTGGGGGCGCCGGTGCCGCCGACGAGCTTGCCGTCCTCGCCGAGGAGGTAGGCACCCACGCCGTCGACGGAGCCGTCGGCGGCGGCGACCTCGGGCAGCTCGCCCAGCCGGTCGACGACCTGCGGCTCCACGAGCTTGGTCGTGCCGGCCCCCGAGGCCTGGAACGACACCTCGCCCTCGGTGCGTACGAGCGCGTCGGAGGTGGAGCCCTCGATGATGTTGTCGAAGGTGGAGCCGAGGCCGTGGCTGAAGGTGAGGACGCCGGCGAGGAAGCCGATGCCGAGCACGATCGCCAGCGTGCTCATCACCAGGCGGACCTTGCGGGCCACCAGGTTGCGCCAGGTGAGCCGGAGCACCGCTCAGCCCACCTTCTCGTCGGAGCTGGACGCAGCGGCGGCGGACAGGGCGCCCATCCGCTCGAGGATCGCGTCGCGGTCGGGGCTGCGCAGCTCGTCCACGACCTTGCCGTCGGCGAGGAACAGGACCCGGTCGCTGTACGACGCCGCGACGGGGTCGTGCGTGACCATGACGACCGTCTGGCCGAACTCGTCGACGCTGCGGCGCAGGAAGCCGAGCACCTCCGCGGAGCTGGTGGAGTCGAGGTTGCCGGTGGGCTCGTCGGCGAACACGATCGAGGGACGGCTCACCAGCGCGCGGGCGCAGGCCACGCGCTGCTGCTGGCCGCCCGACATCTCGCTGGGGCGGTGACCCAGCCTCGGGCGCAGGCCGACGGCGTCGATGACCTGGTCGAACCACGCCTGGTCGGCCTTCTTCCCTGCCAGGTCGAGTGGCAGCAGGATGTTCTCCTTCGCCGTCAGGGTCGGCACCAGGTTGAACGCCTGGAAGACGAACCCGATCCGGTCGCGGCGCAGGTTGGTCAGCGCCTTGTCCTTCAGGTTGCCCAGCGAGGTGCCGTCGACGACGGCTTCCCCGGACGTGGGCGTGTCCAGCGCCGCCAGGCAGTGCATCAGCGTGGACTTCCCGGACCCCGAGGGCCCCATGATGGCGGTGAACTCCCCCTTCATCAGGTCGACGGTCACGCCGTCAAGGGCCCGGACCTCGGCCTCCTCCGACCCGTAGACCTTCACCAGGTCCCGTGCACTTGCCGCGACGCCCTGCGGCGCCCCTCCCGTGGGCTGCTCAGTCATGGGACGAAGTCTGGCAGGGGCCTCCGACGCGCGGCCATGGGATAACACCCGCAGCCGACCCTGACATCTGTCAGGGTCGGGTCGGGGTCTGGACCACTGGCCCTAGGTTGTCCTGCGTGGGAGACGTCGCCGCGGGCCTGCTGACCGGGCTGTCCCTGATCGTGGCGATCGGCGCCCAGAACGCGTTCGTGCTCCGGCAGGGACTGCGCCGCAGCCACGTCGGACTGGTGGTCGCGATCTGCGCGCTCTCCGACGTCGTGCTCATCCTCGCGGGCGTCGCCGGCATCGGCGTCCTCGTCGACCGCGCGCCGTGGGCGGTCGAGGTGGTCCGCTGGCTCGGCGTCGCGTTCCTGACCCTGTACGGCGTGACGTCGCTGCTGCGGGCCCGGCGCCCACAGGTGCTCGACGCGGGCGACGGAGTGGTCGAGGCGCGCCGCGGCGTGGTCGCGCGCGCCGTCGCGCTGACCTGGCTCAACCCGCACGTCTACCTCGACACCGTGCTCCTGCTCGGGTCCATCGCCGGCACCCACGGGACGCCCGGGCGCTGGTGGTTCGCGCTCGGGGCGTGCGTGGCGAGCATCGGGTGGTTCGCCGGTCTCGGGTACGGCGCCCGGCTGGCCGCCCCGCGCCTCGCGAGCCCCCGCGCGTGGCAGGTGCTCGACGTGCTGATCGGCCTGGTGATGCTGGCGATCGCCGTACGCCTGGCGCTCGGCAGCTGAGCGTCGTACGTCCTCGGCCGCGGGGGCGGTCCAGCCCCCCCCCGCCGGGGGTAGTCCAGTGACGTTTGGTCGTTCTCACGGCCTGGGGACGACCGTTTCCCACTGGACTACCCCGCGTGGGCCGGCGAGGGCAGATGATGGCGTGATGAGCGACCGGAAGACGAAGCCGAACGACGCCTCGGTCGAGGAGGTCATCGACGCCGCGGCGGACGAGCGGCGGCGCGACGACGCGCGCGAGGTGCTCGACCTGATGCGCGAGGTGACCGGTGCGGAGCCGGTGGTCTGGGGATCGTCGATGATCGGCTTCGGCCGCCAGCCCTACACGACGGCCGACGGCAAGGAGCGCGAGTGGTTCGCCGTCGGGCTCGCGCCGCGCAAGGCCGCCCTCACCCTCTACGGACTGACGTTCTACGGCTCCAACGAGGACCTGCTCGAGCGGCTCGGCCCGCACACCACCGGCAAGGGCTGCGTGTACGTCAAGCGCGTGGCCGACCTCGACCGCGCGGTGCTCACCGAGATGGTCGACCGCGCCTGGCGGGAGAACCATCACCCGGCGTGAGGCGCCGGTCAGGAGTCCTGCGGCGCCCGGGTCATCTCGGCCGCCTCGCGGGCGACGGCCTCGTCGTGCCGGGCGTGGAGCCGCTCGCGTACCTCCGACGGCTCGTAGTGGCGGCGTACCCGCTCGTCGCGGGCGACGGCGGCACCGGTGGCGACCCCGGCCAGGATGCCGGCCAGGCCGACCCACTTCCACACGCGCATGGGGCCGAGCGTAGCGGGGCGGACGTGCGTCGATCGTGCAGACTGCGCGCATGACCTCGGCCCTCACCCTCGACCAGGCGGTGGACCTGACCCGCAGCGGCGACATCTGGTTGTTCCGCGGCCGCCGGGCGCCGGACCGTGCCATCCGTGCGGTCACGAACTCGCCGGTCAACCACGTCGGGATGGCGGTGGTCGTCGACGACCTGCCGCCGCTGATCTTCCACGCCGAGCTCGGCAAGAAGCAGCTCGACGTCTGGACCGGCGCCCACCACCGCGGCGTCCAGCTCCACGACCTGCGCGACGCGGTCGCCCGCTGGCAGGCCGAGTACGACCAGGACGCCTGGGTGCGCCAGCTCAGCCCGGAGATCGGCCGCGACGAGGAGGACGGCATGCTGCGCGCGATCGCCCGGCTCGACGGGGTCTCCTTCCCCAGCCTCACCCGGCTCGGCGCGCGCTGGCTGCGGGGCCGCGACGCGTACGTCCCGCACCGCAAGCGCGGGCAGCGGGTCACGCCGGAGGCCGCGTTCTGCGCCGAGATCGTGGCCACCTGCTACATCGAGATGGGCATCCTGCGCGACGACCGCCGCGCGACCTGGTACGACCCGGGCAAGTTCTGGAGCGGTGACTACCTGCCCATCTCGGACGGCTGGACGCTCGGCAAGGAGGTCGGCATCAGCCGCTGACCGACCGCGAGAGCCGCTCCGCCACCACCGTCACGGCCGCCCTGAGCTCGGGACCGCCCACCACCGTGAACGGGAGCGGCACGTGGGCGAGCCACTCGCCGGCGTACGCCTCGGGGTTGCTGGTGCTGCCGACGAGCTCGCACCGGCCGTCGGGCAGCTCGCGCAGGTCGCCCAGCGTCGGGCGGACCCACGGCCGCACCTCCTCGACGGGGACGTCGAAGACGACATGGGTCTCGTGCTCCCAGCCCTTGCCGAGGTTGGCCTCGAGCTCGGCGGCCGGGTCGAGGTCGGCCGGCACGTCGAAGGTGGCCTCGAGCCGCTCGACCTCGGTGATCCGGTCGATCCGGAAGGTGCGCAGGGCGTCGACGTGGTGGGAGTGGCACAGCAGGTACCACCGGCCGTAGCGCACCACGACCGACCACGGGTCGACCTCGAACGTGCGGGCGTTGCCGGCCGCGGTGCGGTAGCCGATGCGGACCTGCTGCTGGGCCGCCACCGCGGCGACCAGCCCGCTCGCGACCTCCGGGTCGGGGCGGACCGACGACCGCTCCGGCACGGTGCGCGCGGTCTCGTGCACCGCGGCCGCCTGCCGTGCGACGTTGGTCGGCAGCACGCGGAGGATCTTGCCCAGCGCGGAGCCCACCGGGTCGTCGGGGTCGGCGACCGCGTGGTGGGAGTCGAGGGCGGCCATCACCAGGCCGAGGGCCTCGGTCGCGGAGAACA
Organism: Nocardioides sp. zg-1230; assembly: GCF_013155335.1. GTDB lineage: Bacteria > Actinomycetota > Actinomycetes > Propionibacteriales > Nocardioidaceae > Nocardioides. Next base: position 895,058 of record NZ_JABJQZ010000001.1, read on the forward strand.
CCAGCGGCGGCAGCCGGAGGCCGCGCCCCAGCGTGTAGCCGCCGTAGGGGCCCCGGGTCGACTCGACCGGGATGTCGGCCTCGCGCAGGATCGCGACGTAGCGCCGCGCGGCGCGCTCGGTCACGCCGAGGCGCTCGGCCAGCTCGGCGGCGGTGACCCCGGGGCGGGCCTGCAGGACGTCCAGCGCCCGCAGCGCCCGCGCGGTCGGGCTGATCTCGCTCATGCAGTCATGGTCGCACCGGTTCCGGACGTGGAGCGTCCGGAATGGCCCCTAGCGTGGAGGCCGAGGGTCGAACCACCGATCGAAGGAGAACCCATGGACATCGTGCTCATCGCCGGACTCTGGCTCGACGGCTCTGCCTGGGACGACGTGCTGCCCGAGCTGGAGAGGCTCGGCCACCGCGGCATCCCGGTGACGCTGCCCGGGCAGGGCGACGGCGCCACCTCGGCGTCGTACGACGACCAGGCCGGCGCAGTCATCGCCGCCGTGGACGCCGCCGACGGGTCGCCGCTCGTGGTCGGTCACTCCGCGGCGTCGACGCTGGCGTGGGTGGCGGCCGACCGGCGCCCCGACGCGGTGACCGGCGTCGTCCTCATCGGCGGCTTCCCCACCACCGACGGCAACGCGTACGCGGACTTCTTCGACGCCGACCGCGACGCGGTGCCGTTCCCGGGGTGGGAGCCCTTCGCCGGCCCGGACTCCGACGACATGTCGCCCGAGCTCAAGGCGGAGGTGGCGGCGGCCACCCACCCGGTGCCGGTCGGCGTCACGAAGGGCACGGTTCGCTGGACCGACGAGCGCCGCCACGGAGTGCCGCTGACGCTCGTGTGCCCGGAGTTCAGCCCGGCCCAGGCGCAGGAGTGGATCGACTCCGGCGACGTGCCCGAGCTCGCCGACGCGACCGCCCTCGAGCTCGTCGACATCGAGTCCGGGCACTGGCCGATGTTCACCCAGCCCGCCGCGCTGGCCGCACTCCTCGACAAGGCGTCGAGGCGCTGACGCAACCGCCGGTCGAAGCCCGGGGACCTCAGTCCAGGAGCTCCTCGGGCCCGGCGGCCATCGTCGGGAGGTCGGCGGGGGCGCGATCGGCAGGCCTGACGGCGGACTCGCCCGGCTCGTCGGCCGGCTCCTCGTCCGTGACCGAAACCGCTTGGAGCGGCGTCGAGGGCGTCAGCGGCGTGACCGGCAGGACGACGACGCCGCTCGGCACGCCGGAGCCGAGGTCGACGTCGACGTCGGCGAGCTCCGCCGGGGCCACGCCCAGGGACACGGCGACGGCCAGCGCGTTGTCGGGCCTGTCCTCCGGATCCTTCTCGAGCAGCGAGGCGACGACGTCGCGCAGGTCGTCCGGGACGTCCTCGCCGAGCGGCGGGGGCGGCTCGTTGACGTGGCACAGCGCGGTCGCGATCGGCGTACCGCGGTCGAAGGGCCGCTTGCCGGTGAGCATCTCGTGCGCGACCACGCCGAGGGCGTAGAGGTCGCTGGCACCGGTCGCCGGCTGCCCGATCGCCTGCTCGGGGCTGATGTAGTTGGGGGTGCCGAGCATCTCGCCGACGCGGGTGTGGCCGATCGTGTCGATGGCGCGGGCGATGCCGAAATCGGTGAGCTTCACCAGCCCGTCCTCGCGCACGAGGATGTTCGCGGGCTTGACGTCGCGGTGGACGACCCCGGCCTCGTGGGCGGTGCCGAGCGCGAGCGCGGCCTGGCCGAGGATGGACCGCACCGCCTCGGGCTGCATCGCCCCCTGCTCGCGGATGATCGCCGACAGGGGCAGGCCCTGGACGAGCTCCATGACCAGGTAGGTCAGGTGGTCGTGGTGGCCGTAGTCGAAGACGGTCGTGATGTTGGCGTGCAGGAGTGACGCCGAGTGGAGGGCCTCGTCGCGGAAGCGCTCCGCGAAGATCTCCTCGTTGTCCGGGTCGGCGCGCATGACCTTGACCGCGACCTCGCGCTTGAGCACGTCGTCGAGGCCACGCCACACATCGGCCATGCCGCCGGAGGCAATGCGTTCCTGCAGGACGTAGCGGTCCCCGAGACGGAGTCCTTCCACGAGCCTGTGCATCGGGCGGTGCCCCACTTCTCTCGAATCAGGCGCGCAGAGGCGCACCAGCGGTGGATGTTACTCCGACTCGTACCCAGTTCTGGCTTTCCCGACCCCTCCTCCACCCCCACGGGTGCCCTTGACAACATACAACCCGATGGTTGTACGTTGTTCCCATGACCGACGACGAGGACCGCGCGGACGCCTGGTTCCACGCGCTCTCCGACCGGACGCGCCGCGACATCCTGCGGCGCGTGCTGGCCGGCGAGCACTCCGTCTCGGCCCTGGCGCGCAGCTACGAGATGAGCTTCGCCGCCGTGCAGAAGCACGTCGCCGTGCTCGAGCGCGCGGGCCTGCTGACCAAGCGCCGGCAGGGCCGCGAGGCCCTGGCCAGCGGCGACGTGGAGGCCGTCCGGTCGGTGGGCGCGATGCTCACCGAGCTCGAGGCCCTGTGGCGCGGCCGGATCTCCCGGATGGACGAGCTGTTCGCCGAGCAGGCCCGCCAGCAGCAGTCCCCGCCCGACCCACCCACCCACACATAGAACGGACCGAACCATGCCTGTCACCGACGTCCAGCACGACCTCGACGCCCGCACCCTGACCATCACCGCGGACTTCGCGGCGCCCGTCGACCGCGTGTGGGAGGTGTACGCCGACCCGCGCCAGCTCGAGCGGGTGTGGGGACCTCCCGGCTACCCCGCCACCTTCGTCGACCACGACCTCAAGCCCGGCGGGCGGATGACGTACTACATGACCAGCCCGGAGGGCGAGAAGTACTACTCCTACTGGAACGTGCTCGAGGTCCACGAGCCCACCGGCTTCGACTTCAACGACGGCTTCGCCCTCGACGACACCTTCGCCCCCAACCCCGACCTGCCGGAGGCCCTCAACAGCTACAGCTTCGCGGAGACCGACGGCGGCACCCGCGCGACCTTCGTCGGCACCTACGCCAGCGCCGAGGACCTCCAGAAGGTGCTCGACATGGGGGCCGTCGAGGGCTCGACCCTGGCCATCAACCAGGTTGACGACCTGCTCGCGGCCTGACCCGCACCCACCGAAGACACCCGGAAGAGAGACCAGCACATGCGACCCATCGTCGTCACCGAGTTCATCACCGCCGACGGCATCGTCGACTCCCCCGGCGGTGGGGACCACCCCCACGCCGGCTGGACGTTCACCGACGTCGACTTCGTCGAGGAGGCCTACGACATCAAGGGCCGCGAGATGGCCGACGCCACGGCGCTCATGCTCGGGCGCCAGTCCTACGACGAGTTCGCGCCCGTGTGGCCGTCGATGGAGGAGTTCGCCACCTACAACGCGATGCCCAAGTACGTCGTCTCGACGACCCTGCCCGGCCCCACCGCACCCTGGGGCGAGGGCACGGTCGACGTGCTGCGGTCCCTCGACGACGTCGCCGCCCTCAAGGAGACCGACGGCGGGGAGATCCACGTCCACGGCAGCGCCCGGCTCGCCCAGGGCCTGGCGCAGGCCGGCCTCGTCGACCGCTACCACCTGCTGGTCTTCCCGGTCCTCCTCGGCAGCGGTAAGCGGCTCTTCGCCGACGGCGACAAGACCAGGCTGCGGCTCGTCGAGCACGCGGCGTACAGCAACGGCATCACGCTCCAGCGCTACGACGTCGTGCACTGACAGCGCGGCCTGCCAGACTTCCCGGGTGGAACTCGCCCTGCTGCTCGTCTCGATGGCAGCCGTCGTCCTCGCCGCCACCGCCGTCAGCGAACGCCTCCGCATCCCGGCGCCGCTCCTGCTGGTCGTCGTCGGCGCCGCGGCGGCGTACGTCCCGGGGGTGCCGACGATCCACCTCGAGTCCGAGGTCGTCCTGCTGGGGCTGCTGCCGCCGCTGCTCTACGCGGCGGCGATCCAGACCTCGCTGGTCGACTTCAACGCCAACCGGGGCACCATCCTGCGGCTCTCGGTGCTGCTCGTCGTCGTCACCGCGATGGCGGTGGCGGTGGTGGTGGAGTGGCTGGTGCCCGACCTCGGATGGGCGGCGGCGATCGCGATCGGGGCGGTCGTGGCGCCACCCGACGCCGTCGCCGCCACCGCCGTGGCCCGGCGCATCGGGCTGCCGCGACGGGTGGTGACGATCCTCGAGGGCGAGTCGCTGCTCAACGACGCCACCGCCCTCGTCACCCTCCGCACCGCCATCGCCGCACTGTCGGGCGCCGTCACGTTCGCCGCAGTGGCCGGCGACTTCGTCCTCGCGGCCGGCGGCGGCGTGGTGATCGGCATCCTCTGCTTCCTCCTCGTCGCCTGGCTGCGCAAGCGCATCACCGACCCGCTGATGGACACCGCGATCTCGTTCCTCACGCCGTTCGCGGCGTTCGTGGCGGCGGAGGAGATCCACGCCTCGGGCGTCATCTCGGTCGTCGTGGCCGGCCTGCTGCTGGGCCACAAGGCGCCGATCATCCAGACCGCGCAGTCGCGGATCACCGAGCGCATCACCTGGCGCACGGTCGCCTTCGTGCTGGAGAACACCGTCTTCCTCCTCATCGGCCTCCAGCTCGACTGGATCCTCGAGGACGTCCACGCCTCGAGCCTGCCCAACAGCCGCATCGCCCTCGTCTGCCTCGCGACCCTCCTGACGGTCGTCGTCGTACGCCTCGTCTACATGCAGGCCACCGGCTTCCTGCGCCGGCGCGACCCGATCCCGGCCTCGTGGAGCTTCCTCATCGGCTGGGCCGGGATGCGCGGCGTGGTCACCCTCGCGGCCGCGTTCGTCATCCCCGAGGACGCCCCGCACCGCGAGGTGCTGCTGCTGGTCGCGTTCACCGTCGTGGCGGGCACCCTGCTCGTGCAGGGCCTGACCCTGCCGCTGATGACACGGCTGCTCGGCGTCCCCTCACCCGACCCGGCCGAGGATGCCCTCGCCCGCGCCGGGCTGCTGCAGCAGGCGGCCGACGCCGGCTTCGCCCGGCTCGACGAGCTGGAGTACGACGACCACCACGGCGTCGCGGACCAGGTGCGGGCACGCGTCGACCAGCGCACCTTCGCCGCCTGGGAGCAGCTCGCCACCGCCACCGACGAGGAGACCCCGTCGGAGCTCTACGCGCGGATCCGTGGCGAGATGATCGAGGCCGAGCGGGCCAAGGTGCTCAAGGTGCGCAGCCGGGGCCACGTGCCGTCCGAGGTGGTGAGCCAGGTCCTCGGGATGCTCGACATCGAGGAGTCGATGCTCGACGCCGGCTCCGCGGCGCGCGCCGGCGTACGCAGCGGGAGCCTCGCCTTCGCCGGCGGACGCACCTGCGACGACCTCGAGGAGCACCCCGCCGTCGACACCGTCGACGACCCCGCCTGCGCCACCTGCCTGGCCGACGGCACCCGCTGGGTGTCGCTGCGGCAGTGCCTCACCTGCGGCAACGTCGGCTGCTGCGACTCGTCGGTGGGCAGGCACGCGACCGCCCACTTCCACGACAGCCTGCACCCGGTGGTCGAGTCCGCCGAGCCGGACGAGTCCTGGCGGTGGTGCTACGTGCACAACCTGACCGGCTGACCCCGATATCTGAGGACGTGATGGACGTGATCGGGGGCGATCTCCGACCAGGACGTCCTCAGATATCGGGCTACTAGGCTGGAAGGTATAGGAGCGCCCGCGATCGTCATCGCCTCCACCCACCACGCGACCGAGCTGGGCGAGGCATTCGCCCGCTACGAGCGCGAGTACGACGTCCGCCTGGCGACCGACGAGGCCACCGCCAAGGCCTGCGCCAAGGACCTGGTCACGACCGGTCACCCCGTGGCCCTGTTCGTCGTCGACAGCGACCAGGACCAGGACCGGCTCTACAAGCTGATCAGCGGCACCCGGCAGGCCGTGCCCACCGCCCGCCGGCTGATCGTCACCCACGTCAGCCGCTTCCGCGACGACAACCAGACCTTCCGCCACGCGGTCGCCGCCGGCAAGGTCGACGCGCTGCTGCTGATGCCGCAGGGACCGCGTGACGAGGAGTTCCACCTCGCCGTCGGCGAGCTGCTCAACGAGTGGAACGCGACCGTCGCCGCTCCGGTGGTCGAGAACGTCCGCATCATCACCCCGGAGAAGGACGCGCTCACCCGCGACCTGCTCGACTACCTCGCCCGCGTCGGGATGCCGGCGGGCGTGCACCACCCCGACAGCGAGGTCGGGCGCGAGGTGCTGGCCAGCTGCCCGGAGGACGAGGGCCGCTGGCCGATCGTGTCCTCGCTGGCCGGCTGGTGCGGCCACTGCCCCGACGTACGGTCGCTGGCCAACCAGCTCTACGGCCGACCCGACGACATCGACGTCGACCAGGTGGTGGACCTCGTCGTGGTCGGCGCGGGCCCGGCCGGGCTCGCCGCCAGCGTGTACGCCTCGAGCGAGGGGCTGTCGACGGTCTGCCTCGAGGCCGAGGCGATCGGCGGGCAGGCCGGGACCAGCTCGATGATCCGCAACTACCTCGGCTTCCCGCGCGGCATCTCCGGCATGCGGCTCGCCCAGCGCGCCCGCGGGCAGGCGCTGCGCTTCGGCACCCGCTTCTTCACCGGCTGGCCGGCGACCGGCATCTCGCAGTGCGAGCACGGTGACCACCACGTCGTGCACACCGACGGCGGCGACGTGCACGCCCGGACGGTGCTCGTCTGCACCGGCGTCGACTACCGCCGCCTCGGGGTGGAGTCGCTCGAGGAGCTCGTCGGCCGCGGGGTCTACTACGGCGCCGCGATGGCAGCGGCACGCGAGCTCGCCGGCGACCACGTCGTGGTGGTCGGGGGCGGCAACTCCGCCGGCCAGGCTGCGATCCACGCCGCCCGGTTCGCCTCGTCGGTCACCGTGGTCGTGCGCCGGCCCGACCTCACCGCCACGATGTCGTCGTACCTCATCGACGAGATCGAGTGGAACCCCCGCATCACCGTGCGGCCCTGCACCCGCGTGGTCGACGGCGGTCCGGACGACGTCGGGCAGCTCGCCTGGCTCGACATGGAGGACGTCGACACCGGCGCGCGCGAGCGGGTCGAGGCGCGCGGGCTGTTCCTGCTCCTCGGTGCGGCTCCCGAGTGCGGCTGGCTGCCGGACGAGGTGCTCCGGGACGAGCGCGGGTTCGTCCTCACCGGGCGCGACGTCCCGACGGAGCACTGGGCCGACGGCGTGCCGCCGGAGGACCTGGCCACGACGGTGCCGGGCATCTTCGCCGGCGGCGACATCCGCGCCGGGTCGATGAAGCGGGTCGCGTCGGCCACCGGCGAGGGCGCGTCGGTGGTGTCGTCGGTCCACACCTGGCTCGGCCAGTAGTCGCGACCCGGGTCCCACGGTCTAGACCGTTGGGGCTCGCGTCATCCGTGGCGCCCGGTGGCGCGACGATAGGTCATGGGGCAGGTCGCAGAGGTCGCTGCAGCGGACGTGGTTGGGCCTGCGCCCGGAACGGCGGTGGCCATGGGACACGAGGGTTTCGCCGACTTCTACCGTGCGGAGCTTCCGGGTCTCGTCGCGCTCGCCCGCGGCCTCTGCGGCTCAGCCGTCGCCGATGACATCGCCCAGGAGGCGATGCTCGCGGCCTACCGGCGATGGGCCGAGGTCGAGGACTTCGACCAGCCCCACGCCTGGGTGCGGCGCACGTGCGCCAACCTGGCGATCTCGTCATTCCGGCGTCGCATGGTGGAGGTCCGCGCCCTCGCACGGATGACGACACGACCCGTGCCCGCACCCCTCGACGCGGACGCCGAGGAGTTCTGGACCGCAGTGCGCGATCTGCCGCGGCGCCAGGCGCAGTGCGCCGCACTCCGCTACGTGTACGAGATGGGCGGCGCCGAGATCGCTCGAACCCTCTCGATCAGCGAGGGGTCCGTGAAGGTCCACCTGGCGCGGGCGCGGACCGCCCTCGCTGCCCGTCTCGGCCTGGAGGTGGAGCAATGACCGAGGTGGACCTCCGGGGTCAACGGGCGGCAGAGGCGCTGCGACGTGCCACCCAGGTCGAACCGGAGACGGGGCTGGCCGACCTGCACCGGACACGACGACGCCGCACCCGGGGCCGGACCGCAGCAATCGTCGTCAGCATCGCCGTGGTCGCCGCAACGGCGTGGGCGTACCAGACCGGCGACCAGGCGGAACGGATCGTGCGCGACGAAGCCCCCCTGGCGGTCGACCCGAGCCTCGCCCCCGGCGAGACCGAGGTCGACGCCGACCGATCGCCGTCCGGCACGACTGACGCCGTCGCGGTCCTCCGCACCGGCCAACCGGCCGTGGTCCGCGTCGGCGCCGTCGGTTCCACCGACCACCAGGTCGTCTGGAGCGCGCCCACGCCGCACGAGCTCGGTGATCTCAACCTGCCGTGGCCAGCCGCGGTCGCGTGGGCGCCTGATTCGTCCGAGCTCGCCATCGTCGTCGCCCAGGAGCGTGGCCCTGTCGACGACACCGAGGACCTGGTGGAGCTCACGCTCGTCACCGTCGGTGCCGACGGCTCCGGTCGCCGTATCGACGGCGTCATCGGCACCTGCCGGTGCCGTGCCACCCGACCAGACCTGACGTGGACCCAGGCCGATCAGCTGGAGGTGCTGGTCCCCGACGGCCCCGACCGAGGAGTCCAGAGGAGGACCCTGCGATGAGACACCTTTCCCATCCCCGCAACCGCCGCACGGTGCCGCTCACCGGCGCCTGCCTCGTGCTCGCCGCTGTGGTGGCCTCGTGCGCCGAGCGATCGGAGGCCGGGGCCGAGCCAGCCCCGAGCTCCACCAGCTCCGCGCCCGCTCAGGCGTCGAGCGCACCCGGGACCGAGACCGCACCGGTCCCGATCACCTCCGACGTGTACGACGTCGGCGGACACAAGCTCTACATGACGTGCTCGGGCGGGGGCCCGATCACCGTGGTGTTCGTGCACGGCTGGGTCAACGACCCCGGCTTCGTGCCCCATGAGCACATCACCGGCGTCGCCGACCGCCTGGTCGACGACTACCGCGTGTGTGCCTACGACCGCCGCAATGTCGGCTCAAGCGAGACCGTGGACGCCGTGCAGACCCCGGCCGACGTCGTCCAGGACATGGAGCGGGTTCTCGCAGCGGGCGGGGTGGAACCGCCGTACATCCTGCTGGCGGGATCGTTCGGGGGCCTCGTGGCCACCGCCTACCTCGAGAAGCACCCCGACGACGTCGTGGGGATGGCGCTGGTCGACACCATGTTCCCCGACGAGCTGAGGCTCGACCCGTTCCTCCCGAGGGAGTTCCGGTTCCTCTACTTCGACAAGGACGACAAGTGCTGCACCGTCGAACGGATCTCGCAGTACGCCCTCATCCGCTCGCTGCAGAAGGGGATCGGCGAGGAGCCCGACATCCCCGTGGTCTACCTCGCCTCCGAGCAGGAACCCCGCGACCAGAACAACTTCGAGTCGCCGAAGTACGACGCCCGGATCCTCGACGCCCAGGCGGCGTACGTCGACCGGTTCGCGCCCGGCGTCCTGCGGTGGGTGGACGCCCCGCACTGGATGGAGCCGGTCGTTCCGGACGTCGTCGCCGACGCGGTGCGTGAGGTCGACGCCCTGCGCGACCAGTGAGCTACATCGACAACACCAGGAACAGCACGGCCAACGCGGGCAGCGTGCCCTGCGTGATCGCCGCGCGGGCCATCGACCGGTCGTGGGTCACGAGCACCAGCGCGGCGCCGAGCATCGAGCCGGTGCCGGCGAGCGAGAGCGCCCGGCCGACGTCCTCCTGGCTGCCGAGCAACGCGAGCCCGACGATCGTGATGATCGCGAGGAAGAGGTTGTAGAAGCCCTGGTTGTAGGCCATCGGCGCCAGGACGGGCGCATCGCGCTCCGAGACGCCGAAGGTCCTGCGGGTCGCGGGCTCGGTCCACCGGAAGGACTCGAGCACCCAGATGTAGACGTGCAGCAGCGCGGCCGCAGCCGCGAGCACCCCAGCGAGGACGGTCATGACCGCACCCTAGGCCCGCCTTACCCCTGGGAGGGTGGCGCGCCGTACGCCGTCGGCGCGACACTCGCGTCGAACGGCGACCCCGCCGTGAGGATCGAGGGAGGGTCCCCCATGGGACGACTGATCGGCATCCTGCTCGTGGTGTGGCTCGTGATCGGCGGCATCGCCGCCTTCCAGCGCGGCTACTTCGAGGACACGAGGACCAACTGCTCCGAGGCCGGCGACATCGCCCTCACCGTCGTCGCCGGGCCACTCAACTACTTCGGCGTCAACCCGAAGGTCGACTGCGCCGACATCGACGTCGACGTCCCGGAGCCCAGCGAGTAGTCGCCAGCCGTCGGTCAGGAGCCGCTCGCGAGCCAGACGGGGACCCAGTCCTCCGGCGGGTCCTCGCCCACGCGCCCGTCGACGGCCTCGCGCAGCAGGTCGGCGTGGCCGGTGTGCCGGCTGTACTCCTCCAGCAGGTCGACCAGCAGCCGGCGCAGGCGCGCGTGGTTGCCGTTGCCGTCGTCGACGTGGGCGACGAGGTCGAGACCGCCCTCGGCCAGTGCGTCCTCGATCCGGCGGGTGTTGCGGGCCACCGCCTCGTCGAAGACGGCGTACGTCTCGTCGGCCGTGAACGCGTCGGTGGCGAACTCCCACTCGTCCGTGCCGTCGTGGCCGAGCGAGCGCCATGGCTCGACGAGCACCTCACCGCGCAGCTTGGTGGTGAGGTAGTAGTCCTCCGCCATCGCCAGGTGGAGGAGCAGCCCGCCCAGGGACAGGGCGGACGACGGGATCCGGTGACGCAGGCCCGCCTCGTCGAGGCCGTCGGCCTTCCACCGCAGCGTGGCGCGCATCCGGCCCAGCGCGCCGGTCAGGTGCTCGGCCTCGGTGCCGTCGATCGGCGGCTCCCACGGCGGCGGGACCCAGGGGTCGTGGTCGGGAGTGCTCATGGCGTCACGGTAGGACGGGTTCCGGACGTTCGGGGGCCGGTTAGGCTCGCAAAGTGCCTGCCCTGACCTCACTCCCCACCGCGCCCCTCCTCGCCGGCGGCCTCGTCGGTGGGTTCGCGCTCGCCCAGCAGACCGGCGTACGTCCCCTCGGCGGGGCCGCGATGCTCGGCGCCAACCTCGTCGCTGCGCGGCAGTGGTACGCCGTCGGCGGCGCGCCGCTGGCCGCGGGCCTGACGGCGGCCTACTGGACCGCGATGGGCGTCTCCCACCCGCTGGCGAAGAAGGTCGGCACCTGGCCGTCCGTCCTCGGCGTCACCGCAGCCGCCTCCGCGGCGGCGTGGCTGCTGGCCGACCGCCGCCGCTGACAGCCTCAATCCTCGGGCAGCGCGGCGAAGGCGGCCTGCATGTCGCGGTACCACCCGAGCGACTTCTTCGGGTGACGCCAGCGTCCCTTCATCTCCTTGCGCGCGGGCAGGTGGGCGGCGTCGCCGTCCGCCTCGGCCTGCTTGAGGTGCTGGTCCTGCGCGTTGATCACGTCGTCGTGCGTCTCGCCACGGTGGGCCAGGTCGCACGGGCCGCCCAGCTGGCGGCAGGTCATCGTCTTCATCTCGCATCTCCTCCTATGTGCTTACTCCACTGACGTACGGCGTCGCGCGGGTGTGACCGATCCCAGCCGAGCGCCCACCCGGGGTGGCGGCAGATCGCACGTTCCGAGCGGCGCGGACTGCGATGTGCCGCCACCTTCGGCAGGATCCCGCGCCGACGGCGGAAGGTGGCGGCAGATCGCACGTCGCAGGCCCCGCGGACTGCGATGTGCCGCCACCTTCGCGACCGGCGCCGGGCGGGGGTCACCGGACGGAGGGCCCGTCACGGCGTACGACCTGGCCGAGGACGTCGGGGGCGGCGCGGAACGTGATCGCCCGGACCCTCCCGTCGACGACCTCGAAGTCGAAGACGACCGCGGCCGAGCCCCGGTGGAACCACGCCGACGCCGGACGGTCGCCCACGAACACGGCCATGGCCGCGTGCGCGCTGCCGTTGAAGAACGCGGCGACCTCGTCTCGGCCCTCGATCGAGCTCGGCGTCCCGGCGAGCACCGCCGCCTGGTCCGCGCCGACCACCGCGTCGGGTGCCAGGAGCTGCAGGAGCCGCTCGAGGTCGCCGCCGCGCGCCGCGGCCATGAAGGCGTCGACGACCTCCCAGTCGGCCAGTGCGTCCTCGGGTGCTGGCTGGGCGACCTTGGCCCGGGCCCGCGACGCGAGCTTGCGCGCCGCCACGGGCGAGGTGTCGAGGACCGCGCCGATGGTGGTGAAGTCGAAGCCGAAGCTGTCGTGCAGGACGAAGGCGACCCGCTCGCGCGGGGACAGCCGGTCGATGACCGCCTGCAACGCGATGCCGACGGTGTCGGCCAGCGCCACGTCGTCCGCCGGGTCGGTCACCGGGTCGGACCACGGCTCGAGGGCCGCGTCGTCGAGGTGCGGGTCCTCCACCGGGACCGGCGTCCGGGCCCGAAGCCGGTCGAGGCACAGCCGGGTCGTGACGGTGGTCAACCAGGCCGCCAGGTTGTCGATCTCGGTGCCGTCGCGGGCGACGGCCCGGTCGAGCCGCAGCCAGGCCTGCTGCACCACGTCCTCTGCCTCGGCGTGGTCTCCCAGCACGCGCGTCGCGATGCCGAGCAACCGGGGCCGTTCGGCCTCGAAGCCTGCTGCCAGTCCTGCCGTGTCCTGCATGGCCCCACCCTCTCGTGTGCGTTCCTCACTCGCCATGACGTCTGGGCTCGCTCGGGTGTGACCGGCGCTGCCGCTGGGACCGGTGACGCACACTGGGGGACATGCCCGCCCTCCGGCCCCGAGCCGCCGGCCCGGTCGCCGCCGTCGCCGCCGTGCTGGTGCTGCTCGCCGGCTGTTCGAGCGGGACGGGCGAGGCGGCACCCGCCGACACCTCGGACGCACCGAGCAGCTCGGACAGCCCGAGCCCCGCGACGCCCAGCGAGCCCAGCACGTCCTCGGACGAGCCGACCGAGGAGCCCACCGAGGAGCCCACCGAGGAGCCCACCGAGGAGCCGAGCGAGAGGCCCGAGCCGGTGCGCCCGGTCTCGGTGGCCGCCCTCGCGCGGGCCGACCTGACCGGTGGCGACCTGCGCCTGGGGGCGGTGCGCGAGCGCACGTCCGCCTACACGTCGTACGACGTCACCTTCGCCTCGACGACCAACGGGCGGGGCACGCCGCCGCTGCGGATCAGCGGCGTGCTCAACGTCCCGACCGGGCGCGGGCCCCAAGGTGGTCAGGGATGGCCCGCCGTGGTGCTGGCCCACGGCTACATCGACCCGGCCGTCTACGTCCGCGGACAGGGCATGACACGTGAGCGCGGCTTCCTCGCCCAGCGCGGCTACGTCGCGTTGCACGTCGACTACCGCAACCACGCCGAGTCGACCGACGACCCGCGCATCGAGCAGGCAGTGCGACTGGGCTACGCCGCCGACGTGATCGCCGCGCACCACGCGCTCCGCAGGTCCGACGACGTGCGGGTCGACCCCGACAGGATCGCGCTCTTCGGGCGGTCGATGGGCGGCGGCGTGATGATGAAGGCGCTCACCGCCGAGCCCGGGCTCTTCGCCGCCGGCGTCGGGTGGGCGTCGGTCTCCAGCCTGGAGGCGGAGAACTTCGCGCAGTTCCAGCGTCCGGACGCACCGCTGCCCGAGCTGGAGGCGGAGTTCCGCGGGCGGCACGGGCTCCCCGCCGAGGACCCGGCGTTCTGGCGCGGTGTCTCGCCACGACCCCTCTTCGACGAGGTCACCGAGCCGGTGCTGATGGTGCACGGCCGGTACGACGACACCTGCCCGCCCTCGTGGGCGCGGGCCACGCAGCGCGCGATGACGCAGGCGGGCGTCGACGCGACGCTCGAGTGGTACGACGACGGGCACGCGTTCGGGCCGGCCTTCATCGCAGCGATGGACCGCACCGTCCGCTTCCTCGACGCACGGATGCCCGCCTGATCGGAGTGCGGCGTCAGTCGGCGGCGCCGCTCGCCTCGAGCTGCTGCGGTGGCGCGTCGGCGTACGCCCTCGAGAGCCGGCGGTAGGGCGCGGACGCGAGCGCGACGAGCACGGTGACGAACATGATCGCACCGGCGATCATGAAGACCAGCGCGATGCCGCGGGCGTCGCCGTCGCCGAGCAGCCAGCGCCAGGTGTCGCGGCCCTCCTCGGACTCCATGTAGGGGATCAGGGCGAACTCGGCGATGGGCCCGATGAGGAACGCGGAGATCGGGCTGGCCGCGAGCTCGACGCTCTGGGCGAAGCCGAACACCCTGCCCTGGGTGCGGAACGGGACGACCCGCTGGAGGATCGTCTGCTCGGCCGACTCGGCGGCGGGGATGACCGCCATGAAGGCGAAGATGCCGAGGACGTAGAGCCAGGCCCACTCGCGCAGGGTGAAGGTCATGCCGAGCAGGGCGATGGCGAGGTTGACGAGCAGCAGGGTGCGGACCGGGTTGGCGCCGAGGCCGAACCGGGCCACCAGTCCCCCGCCGACGACGAAGCCGAGCCCGGTGACACCGAGGACGATGCCCCACGCCTCGACGCTGAAGAGGGTCAGGCCGTAGGGATCCATAAGAGCGATGTAGACGCCCGAGACCAGGTTGTTGAACGTCGTGAACAGGATGAGCGCGACCAGGCCGGGCACGGCCGTGATGGCCGAGATCGCACCGCGGAAGTCGAAGCGTGGGCCGCCCTCGTCGGGGTCGGGGTCGACCTCGGGGACCGTGACCGGCATGAGGTGCAGCAGGGCGATGCCGGTGAGGCCGATCGCGATCGCCAGGGTCCACCCCATGCCGAGCAACCCGACGCTCAGGCCGCTGAAGACGCTGGTGATCATGAACGAGATGCCCTGGACGGTGCCGACCAGGCCGTTGGCCTTGTCGCGCTCGTCCTCGGGCACGAGGAGGGTCACAGTCGTCGACAGCGCGATGTTGCGCAGGCTCTCGACCACGCCGCCGACGAGGATCACGGCGGCGAACAGCCAGAACCACGCGCTGCCCCAGTCGGCCAACCGGTCCTCGCCGAGCAGCAGCCACAACCCGCCGGACGCGGCGTAGGCGACCAGCGTGACGGTCGACGACATGACCATCACCCGCTTCTTGCGGTGGCGGTCGACGAGGGTGCCGAAGAACGTGCCGAAGACGGCGGTGAAGAGCATGTAGCCGCCGCCGATGATCGCGGTGGCCATCACGGAGCGCGTCTCGAGGTAGGCCCAGAAGGTCAGGGCGAACCAGAGGAAGCTCGAGGTCACGTTGGCCACGAGCGTGTTGCCGAGCACCTGGCGAAAGGCGCGCACGGTCTCCGGACCGCGCGTCACCCCCGGCGGCAGGTGCGCCTCGACGTGCGGCGCGGCGGGGTCCGCCGCGGCCGGCTCGAGCTCGTCCATGGGCACCCGTCGAGCGTAGGCGCACCCACTGACAGCGCGCCTCCGACTTCTGTCGTCCGGCCCGGCCGGTTGCCTCACCCCCGCGTGCCACGATGGCGGCATGACGACCGGGCGCATCACCTCTGTGGTGCGACCCGCCCGTGAGCAGTGGACCCGCTGGCGGAGCACCGCGGCCTGCCTCGGCGTCTGCCTCCTCAGCTCAGTCGGCCTGCTCTGGCTGGGCGACCGGAGCCAGCAGACGCCCCTCGGGCAGGCGCTCGACCAGGCGGGCATGGACGTGGTCGTCGGCGACCGCGCGGCCACCCGCCAGCTCGTGGCGGTGCTCGGGAACGTGTCGCTGGGATCGGTCGCGCTGGCGGTCGTCCTCCTCACGGGCACGGCCGCGATCCGCCGGCGCTACGTCGCCGCGGCAGCGGCAGCAGCGCTCGTGCTCGGCGCCAACGTGACCACCCAGGTCCTCAAGGCATGGTCCGAGCGCCCCGACTTCGGGAACCTCACCGTGGCGAGCTACCCGAGCGGGCACGCGACGGTCGTGGTCTCGCTCGTGCTCGCGGCGCTCCTCGTCGTGCCGGGGCAGGCGCGCACGACGGTCTCGTTGGTCGGATCAGCGGCCATCACCGTCACGGCCACCGCGATGCTCGTGGCCAGCTGGCACCGGCCCGCCGACATCGTGGGCGCGGTGCTCGTCTCCATGGCCTGGGGGACCGCGGTCCTGGTCGTGTGGAGCGTCCTGCGCGGCGGGATGTCCGGTGTCGATCCCGGCCGCCCGCACCGCATCTTCGCCACCACCGGCGTCGTGCTGGCGGTCGCCGGCCTCCTCGCGGTCGGCGTACGCCCCGGTGGCGGGTGGTCGGGCTTCCTCGACGCCGGGGTGGTCCTCGCCGGCATCGCCCTGGTCACCGCACTGGCTGTCACCACCTTCGCGCAGCTCTCGGCCCCGATGGGCGTGGGCGAGGACCAGCCTCGGCTCAGGTCGTGGCGCGCTCCTCGACCGGGACCTCCTTGATCGCGCCCGTACGACGTCCCTCCCGGAAGGACCGCAGCTCCTCGCGCACCTTCGGCAGGAGCAGGTAGCAGGCCAGGAGGTTGACGATCGCGCAGACGAAGAGCATCGAGTCGGCGAAGGTGAGGACCGAGGTGAAGGTGATGACGCTGCCGATGACGGTGAAGGTGCAGAAGACGACCTTGAAGATCGCCTCGCTGCGCCGCGAGCGGCCGAAGATCTCGGTCCAGGCCTTCATCGTGTAGTAGGACCAGGTGATCAGCGTGGAGAACGCGAACAGCGCGACCGCGATCGCCAGGATCACCGGGAACTGGGGCAGGAACGTCTCGAACGCACGGGACGTGACCACCACGCCGTCGGGCGTCGGACCACCGCCGGCGACGACCTCGCGCTGCTCCTCGTAGTAGGCCGAGTCGGCGATGACGATCGTCAGCGCGGTCATGGTGCAGATGACGACGGTGTCGATGAAGGGCTCGAGCAGCGCCACGAAGCCCTCGCTCACCGGGTGCTTCGTCTTCACCGCGGAGTGGGCGATGGGCGCGGACCCGACACCGGCCTCGTTGGAGAAGGCCGCGCGCTGGAAGCCGATGATGAGGACACCCAGGACGCCGCCGGCGACGCCTTCGGGGTTGAAGGCCCCCGAGATGATCTCGCCGATCGCGGCCGGGACGTTGACGAGGTTCCCGAGGATGACCAGCAGGCAGGTGCCGAGGTAGAGCAGCGCCATCGCGGGGACCAGCCGCGACGTGACCTGGGCGATCGAGGTGATGCCGCCGATGATCACGGCGCCGACGAGGAACGCCAGGACGAGGCCGAAGATCAGCGCGGAGCCCGACGAGCCGAGGAAGCCGTCCTCACCGCCGGTGACCTCCTGGGCCTGGGCGAAGGTCTGGTTGGCCTGGAACATGTTGCCGCCGACTGCGCCGAAGAGGAAGAGCGCGACGGCGAAGATGACCGTGAGCGTGCGGGAGGCACCGCTGCCGAACCGCTCGAAGGCGACCGGCAGGTAGCGGAACGGGCCGCCGGTGACCGAGCCGTCCTCGTGGACCTCGCGGTACTTCACGCCCAGGGTGCACTCGACGAACTTGGTGCACATGCCGAGGAGGCCGGCGATGATCATCCAGAACGTCGCACCCGGGCCGCCGAGCGTGACCGCCGCGCCGACGCCGGCGATGTTGCCGAGACCGACCGTGCCCGACACCGCTGAGGACAATGCCTGGAAGTGGGTCACCTCACCGGGATCGCTCGCCCGCGAGAACTTCCCACGCACCAGGTCGGCGCTGGTGCGCCAGGACCTGAACTGGATGCCCCTGAAGTAGATCGTGAAGACGATCGCGGCCACCACGAGCCACAGCACGATGAGGGGGAAGGAGACCCCGGCGATGGTCGGCGCGTAGAAGATGACCGAGGCGACCGCCTCTGCGATCGGGTCGAAGGCCGAGTTGATGGCCTCCTCGGCCGTGGAGATCCACTCCCATTGCGTTGCCAGGACCGTCGCATCCGGGTACATCCTCCAGAGGCAACCAGCCCGCGCTGGTCGACCTCAACGACAGGGATGTGACAGTTCCGTGGCAGATCTGGCGTCAGGCCGAGAACTCCTCGGCGACGCGCGTCAGTCGTGCGACGTACGCCGGCCAGTCGACGTCGGGCAGGTTCGTGACGCCCGACGTCAGCCCGGCGGCGCCGTCGATGCCCTCGCGCAGGACGTCGGCGTGGCCGGCATGGCGGGTGGTGTCGACGAGGACGTGCACGAGGACCCGCTGCAGGGTCACCTCCTGCCGCTTCGGCGGCCACCAGGCGACGGTGCCCGCGGCGTCGAGCAGCAGGTCGGCGACGGTCGCGTCGCTGAACGTCCATACGGACCGGTAGAACTCGACGGCCTGCGCCGCCGACACGGAGGCCGGTACCCACCAGTCCGCCTGGGGGTCGGCGTCGTAGTCCTCGTCGGACACCACGAGCGGGTGGTCGGGATCGGGCCACTCGCGCCCGAACGTCGGCCCGAAGTAGCCGATCTCGACGTTCGCGACGTGCCGGACGATGCCGAGCAGGTTCGTGCCCGTCGGGGTGCGGGGCAGCCGCAGGTCGCGCTCGCCGAGCCCGTCGAGCTTCCACAGCAGCGCCTCGCGCGTGCGCTGGAGGTAGTGCAGGAGTGCATTCTTCGGGTCGTTCAGATCGGCCATCCGTCGATCATGCCGCCAGCCCTGCTCTCGAGTCACCGGATGTCCGGGTGCGAAGTACGGTCGCCCCGTGAGCTCCCGCGTCCACGCCATCCACGTCGCCCCCGGCCGGAAGATCCCGACCAAGCGGGTCGACTCGGTGGAGGCCGAGGCGGGCGTCGGCCTGGTCGGCGACCGCTACCACGGCGCCCGGCACCGGCACGTGACCGTGCAGGCACTCGACGACCTGGAGGCCGCGGCCGAGGTGCTCGGCCGACCCGTCGACCCCGGGCTCACCCGGCGCAACATCACCCTGGACCGCGGGCCGATCCCGACGCGACCGGGCGAGAGGATGACCATCGCCGGGGTCGAGCTCGAGGTCGTACGGATCGCCGCCCCGTGCCGGCTCCTCGACGACTGGCTCGGCGAGGGTGCGATGCAGGCGCTGCGCTCGCCGCGCGGCGGCACGGTCTTCCGGCTCCTGTCCTCCGGCACGATCCGCGTCGGCGACGAGGCCGTGGTCGAGGAGCCCGCGCCCTAGCGTCGTACGCACGACGGCCCGGACCCCGCGAGGGGATCCGGGCCGCCGATCGTGCGGGTGTCAGCGCAGGTCGAACCGGTCGTTGTCCATGACCTGGGCCCATGCCGAGACGAAGTCGGTGACGAACTTGTCGTTCGCGTCCTCGCTCGCGTAGACCTCGGCGAGCGCCCGCAGCTGGGAGTTGGAGCCCAGCACCAGGTCGACCGCGGTGGCCGTCCACTTCACGTCACCCGAGGCGAGGTCGCGGATCTCGTAGACGCCCTCGTCGGACTGCGACGCCTTCCACTGCGTGCCCGGGGACAGCAGGTTGGCGAAGAAGTCGTTGGTCAGCGCGCCGGGCCGGTCGGTGAGCACGCCGTGGGCGGTGCCACCGGCGTTGGCGCCGAGGGCGCGGAGACCGCCGAGCAGCACGGTCATCTGCGGCGCCGAGAGGCCCAGCATGTAGGCCTTCTCGACGAGCAGCTTCTCGGGCTGCAGCTTCTCGCCCTGGCGCAGCCAGTTGCGGAAGCCGTCGGCGCGGGGCTCGAGCCAGCGGAAGGAGTCGACGTCGGTGTCCTCCTGCGAGGCGTCCGTACGACCCGGGGTGAAGGGCACCGTCACGTCGTGACCGGCGTCCTTGGCCGCCTTCTCGATCGCCGCGGCGCCGCCGAGGACGATGAGGTCGGCCAGCGAGACCTGCGCGCCGCCGGCCGCGTTGAACTCCTGCTGCACGCGCTCGATCGCCGCGAGGGACGTGTCGAGGTCGAGGTCGGCGTGGGCCGCCCAGCTGCGCTGCGGCTCGAGGCGGATGCGCGCACCGTTGGCGCCGCCGCGTCGGTCGGTGTGGCGGTAGGTCGCCGCCGAGGCCCAGGCGAGCCCGACCAGCTGGGAGACCGACAGGCCGGAGTCGAGCAGCTTCTCCTTCAGGCTCGCGACGTCGGCGTCGCCGACCAGCGCGCCCTCGACCGGCGGGACGGGGTCCTGCCACAGCTGCGCCTCCGGCACCCAGGGGCCGAGCAGGTGCGGGCCGACCGGACCCATGTCGCGGTGCAGCAGCTTGTACCAGGCCTTGGCGAACGCCTTCGCGAACTCGTCGGGGTTCTCCAGGAAGCGGCGCGAGATCTTCTCGTACGCCGGGTCCTCGCGCAGCGCGAGGTCAGAGGTCAGCATCGTCGGGCGGTGCTTCTTCGACGGGTCGTGCGCGTCGGGGATGATCGCGTCGTCGGTCTTGGCGACCCACTGCTTGGCGCCGGCGGGGCTCTCGGTGAGCTCCCACTCGTAGCCGAAGAGGATCTCGAAGTAGCGGTTGCTCCACTGGGTCGGCTTGTCGGTCCAGGTCACCTCGAGGCCGGAGGTGATCGTGTCGCCGCCCTTGCCCGAGCCGTACGAGCTGATCCAGCCGAGACCCTGGTTCTCCAGCGGCGCGCCCTCGGGCTCGGGGCCGATGAGGTCGGCGTCGCCGTTGCCGTGGGTCTTGCCGAAGGTGTGGCCGCCGGCGATGAGGGCGACGGTCTCCTCGTCGTTCATCGCCATGCGCGCGAAGGTCTCGCGGATGTCGCGGGCGGACGCGACCGGGTCGGGGTTGCCGTTCGGGCCCTCGGGGTTGACGTAGATGAGGCCCATCTGGACGGCGCCGAGGCCGTCGCCGAGCTCGCGCTCGCCGGAGTAGCGCTCGTCGCCGAGCCAGGTGTCCTCGGGACCCCAGAAGATCTCCTCGGGCTCCCAGACGTCCTCACGACCGAACGCGAAGCCGAAGGTCTCGAAGCCCATGTCCTCCAGGGCGACGTTGCCGGCGAGCACGAGCAGGTCGGCCCACGAGATCTTCTGGCCGTACTTCTGCTTCACCGGCCACAGCAGGCGCCGGGCCTTGTCGAGGTTGGCGTTGTCGGGCCAGGAGTTGAGCGGGGCGAAGCGCTGGCCGCCGTCGCCCGCGCCGCCGCGGCCGTCGTGCACGCGGTAGGTGCCGGCCGAGTGCCAGCTCATCCGGATCATCAGGCCGCCGTAATGGCCGAAGTCGGCGGGCCACCAGTCCTGCGAGGTGCGCAGCGTCTGGGCGATGTCGGACTTGAGCGCCTCGACGTCGAGCTCGGCGAACGCCGCGGGGTAGCTGAAGTCGGCACCGAGCGGGTTGCCCTTCGGCGAGTGGGCGTGGAGCACCGACAGGTCGAGCTGGTTGGGCCACCAGTCCTGGTTGGTGCGCGGCCGGTGACCCTTCGGGTCCGGCGAGTCGATGACCGGGTTCTCGCTCTCGCTGCCCTGCGCGGTGGCGGAGTCGTGCATGACCGGGCAACCGGCCTCGGCCTTCCGGTCGACCCCCTGGGGGCTCTCGGGGGTGGTGTCCTGGCTGTCGGTCATGGCGAACCTTTCGTCGGTGGCTGTCGAGATGTCGGGCGGATGTCAGGCGGTGGCGGAGCTGGTCTCGGAGCTGGTCTCAGAGCTGGTGGAGCACGCGGGGCACAGGCCCCAGTAGGTGACCTCGGCCTCGTCGATGACGAAGCCGTGGGTGTCGGAGGCGTCGAGGCAGGGGCGTACGCCGACGGCGCAGTCGACGTCGGCGACGACGCCGCACGAGCGGCAGACCACATGGTGGTGGTTGTCGCCGACGCGCAGCTCGTAGCGGGCGACGGAGCCGGCAGGCTGGATCCGGCGGACCAGCCCGGAGTCGGTGAGCGCGCCGAGGACGTCGTACACGGCCTGGTGGGACACGGTCGGCTCCTCGGTGCGCACCGCGGCGAGGAGGCTGCCGGTGTCGGCGTGCGGCTGGCGGCGTACGGCGCGCAGCACGGCGAGACGCGGGCGGGTGACCCTCAGGTCAGCGCTGCGGAGCAGGTGCTCGAACTCGGCCTCGGTCGCGTGGTCGTCCATCCCGATCCACCCTGCCCCCTTTTCTTGAACCAGTCAAGTTTTTCGCCACCGTCGGGGTAGTCCAGTGGAAAGCGGCTGGGAAAGCGCCCTGGCGACGACCAGAACCCACTGGACTACCCCGCGCGGGGCGGCAGGCCGGACCACTCGCGGGAGAGGAGGGCCCAGACCTCGAGGTCCTGGCGCTCCTCGCGGACGGGGAACACCTCGCGCAGGGTGCCCTCGTGGGTGAAGCCGAGGCGCTCGGCGACGCGCCGACTGGCATGGTTGCCCGGGGCGCAGCGCCACTCGACGCGGTGGAGCCCGCGCTCGACGAAGGCCCAGTCGAGCATGGCCGCGACGGCGCGGGTCACGATCCCGCGGCCGCGGGCGGACGCGGCGAGGAAGACGCCCGCCTCTGCGGTCCGCGCGCGGGCGTTGATGCTCGGGAAGAGCGTGCCGCCGACGAGCTCGCCGTCGACCCAGATGCCGTAGAGGCGCCGGGTGCCCTCGCCGCGCGCCTTGGCGAACGACTCGATGAAGCCGCGGGCCCCGTCGACGTCCTCGAAGCCCTCCCACGGCAGCCAGTCGTAGAAGTCCGCACCGTGGGCGCGGAACAGCGCGGCGAGCTGCTCGGCGTGCCAGGGCTCGAGGTCGGTCAGGCGGGCGTCGTCGATCTGCAGGCTGAGCACCCGCGACACCCTAGGGTCACGCTGAGCCGCCCAGCCCGGCCGCCACGCGGAGCCACGACCAGGCACGAGCCCGGTCGGCCTCGCTGGCGCGCGTCGTCGGCAGGAGGTTCGTCGGACGCTCGACCCGGTCGTGCCAGAAGCGACCCGTCGGCGGGGCCGGCTCGACGGCGGTGAGCCAGACGCTGGTGTCGGCACCCTGCGCATCGTCGCGCAGCACCGCCCGTGTGATCCGGCGGAACGTCGGCAGCGACTCGCGTACGCCGGGGGTGTCGGCCCAGCCCGGGTGCATCGTCGCGACGGTGATCCGGTCGGCGGCCCAGCGGTCGGCGAGCAGCGGAGCCATCTCGACCTGCCAGCGCTTCGAGCGGGCGTACGCCGTCGTCGGCGAGTAGTCGCCAGTGGCGTAGTCGGGATCGTCGGCGTGCAGCGGCTGGCTGTACATCCCCCCGCTGCTCACCAGCACCACGCGCCCGCCCGCCGTGCCCCCGGCGAGGGGGCCGCGCAGCGCCTCGGTCATCACCACCGGCCCGACGAGGTGCACCGCCATGCTCAGCTCGAGCCCCTGCGGCGACTCGGTGCGCTCGGGCGGCATCACGCCCGCGTTGTGCACCACCGCGTGGAGGTCGGGGACCTCGGCGGCGAAGCCGGTCGCGAAGCGTCGTACGTCGTCGAGGTCGGCGACGTCGCACCGCCACAGCCGCAGCTCCACGCCGGGGTGCGCGGTCCTGATCCGGTCGGCGACCCCGGCCCCCTTCACCTCGTCGCGCACCAGCATGTGCACGACCGCGCCGAGACCGGCCAGGCCGTCGACCGTGGCCGCCCCCAGCCCGGAGCTCGCGCCGGTGACCAGCACGTGCCGGCCCTCCAGCGAGCGTGGCAGCGGGTCGGCCGGCCAGCCGGGCAGCGCCCGCCGCACCGCGAGGCCGATCGTCGTGTAGCCGAGGACGAGCGAGCGGTCCATGACGGTGTCGACCGCGCGGGTGAGGGCGGGGCGGGCCATCGCGTGGGGCCCGGTCAGCTCGCGTCGAGCCGCGTGAGCTCGTCGGCGGTGAGCTCGATCTCCGCGGCGGCGGCCGAGTCGTTGATCGACGAGGGCCGCTTGGCGCCCGGGATCGGGATCACGACGGGCGACTGGGCGAGCTCCCAGGCCAGGGCGACCTGCTGGGCACTCACGCCGCGCTCCTGCGCGATCTCGGCGAAGGCGGGGTGCTTGTCGGCCAGCTCCTTGGCGTCGGACAGGCCGCCGAGCGGGCTCCACGGCAGGAAGGCCAGGCCGAGCTCCTCGCAGACCTCGATCTCGGGCTTGCTCGAGCGGAACTTCGGGCTGAACTGGTTCTGCACGCTGGCCAGCGCGCCGCCGAGCACCGCGTGGGCGTCGCGGATCTGCTGCGGGTCGGCGTTGGAGAGGCCGACGTGGGCGACCTTGCCGCTGTCGGCGATCTCCTTGAGCGTGCCGATCACCTCGTCGTAGGGGACCTTCGGGTCCGGGCGGTGGTGCTGCCACAGGGCGATCTGCTCGACGCCGAGGCGCTGCAGGCTGGCGTCGACGGCCTCGCGGAGGTGGGTGGCCGAGCTGTCGGTGTCCCAGCCGCCGCCGTCGGTGCGGACGTGCCCGCCCTTGGTGGCCAGCACGACCCGGTCGCGGACGCCGAGCTCGTCGAGGATCGAGGCGATCAGCCGCTCGTTCTCACCCTGCGCACCGGCGCCCTTCTCGTCGCCGGGGCCGTAGGCGTCGGCGGTGTCGAAGAGGGTGACGCCCGCGTCGAGGGCGGCGGAGACGGTGTCCAGGAGCTGCTGGCGGGGCTGCGTGCCGGTCTGGTCGAAGGTCATGAGGCCGAGGCCGATGGCGCCGACCTTCTGGTTGCCGAGGGTGCGAGTCTGCATGTCCTCGACCCTACGGCCCGGCCCACACCCGGACGCTCACGCAGTGTTGAGGCGGAAGGTCCCGAGCAGCTCGAAGGCCGACGCGGCATGGTCGACGAGATCATGGCCGACCGACTGCCGCGCGAAGTCGTTGAATTCCTGCAGGTCGGCGACCTCGCGGGCGCTGACGTTGCGGAAGCCCATCGACCAGGTGGCGAAGGACCGGTCACCCACGTAGCGCCGGTCGACGAGGCGTACGTCGCCGTGGCGGGCGTCGGCCCGGATCGCGTCGAACACCTGGTAGACCGCGTACGACGTCCCCTCGAGCGTCTGGATCACGTTGCCCCCGCTGTAGAGCAGCAGCCCGGTGAGGCCGAGGCGCTCGTTCTTGGGGCGGATCTGCTCGATCAGCTCGACGAGCTGGGTGACCGACATCAGGTCGGTGACCGAGCTCGTGTAGGTCAGCGTGAGGATCCGGGGGTCGCCGCTGGCGTCGTCGCTGCGCATGGTCGCCCGACACGCTAGTCAGGACGAGAGGGTGGACGGCTCACCCCTCGGGGTCGGTACGGGGCACCGCTCCCCGGCGTCAGGATGAGCGACACTGGGTCATGGCCGTGGTCGACGACGTGCTGGCGCTGGGCTCGGGCCTGGCCAGGTCGTACGTCGTCACCGTCCGGGGGCGCCTGAAGTTCCGGGTGGGCTCGATCGTCTACACCGCGTTCTCGCACGACGAGTCGGTGATGGGATTCGCGTTCCCCAAGGAGGAGCGGGCCGCGCTGGTCGACAGCGACCGGCGCTTCCACCTGCCGGCCGAGTCCGACATGCGGTTCAACTGGGTGCACGCCACGCTCGCGGACCTCGAGGCTGCGGAGGCCCGTGAGCTGGTCGTCGACGCCTGGCGGATGGTCGTCCCCCAGAAGCTGTGGCGCGCCTGGGACGACGCCCACCCCGACGGTCCCGGCTGAGTGACGGCGGCCTGCCTCTGGACGTACGCCGCGCGCTCCTACAACCACGACCACGACTGCCACGCCGGCGCGATCACGGTGACCGACGCCGCGGGCGCCGCGTGCGGGACCTACGTCCACACCGCCGACAAGGGTGGCGTGGACGCCAGCGGCCACGTCGGCGCGTGCCACCGGTCCGACTGCACGCACAACGACCACCTCGAGTGCACCGCGTCGGGCGTCGAGGTGGGGGCGGGCGCCGATCGCACGGACTGGCTCACGTTCGCCCCGCCTGACCCGGCGAGGTCGACGCCGGCAAGCACCGCGGGCGCTGACCCCGGTCAGGCCGGGCCGCGGAGGGCACGGGCGACGGCCGGGACCACCACCGCCGCCGCGAGCAGGTGCAGCCCGACCAGGGTGACGGCCGTTGCCGTGTCGGCGGCCGCCAGGATCGGCGGCGCCAGCGACAGCGCGGTCAGCGCCACCGTCGTGCGCAGCCACCAGCGGACCGGGTGGGTGTTCCACCGCGCCAGCCCCGCGGCGACGACGACGCCGACCAGCGAGAGGACGAGCGTCACGGAGGCGAAGGCGGGCACCGGGATGGCCTCTCCGCCGGTCACCTCGAGCGTGACCCCGACCGACCGCGCGAGCCAGGCACCGCCCACGGCGGCCGCGCTCGCCGCGACCGACGCGACGACGCCCGTGCCGACCACCCGACCGAGCCGCGCCGCGGGCACCGTCCGTGACGTCGTGGGTGCGACGACCATCGTGCTCACCCCTCGCCGTCCGCGTCGAGACGCTCGGGAAGACCCAGGGAAGGGAACCGGTCGGCGTCGAAGATGGTGACCTCGGTGACCGTCCCTCCAGAGATGCGGAGCACGTCGATCGTGAGCGGGAGGTACGCCGCCTCGTCCTCCCGCCACAGGTAGTAGGCGAGCGCCGGCTGCCGGTTCACCGCGGTGGGGACCGCGCGCAGACCGGCCATCTGCGGGTAGCCGTTGGCCGTCCAGTCCGCGACGATCGCGTCCCGACCGATGACGAGGCCCTCCCACGGGGGCATGGAGTAGCGGACGTCGTCGCGCATCATGGCCGCGATCGCGTCGAGGTCCGTGGCGACGCTGGCCTCGGTGAAGCGACGCACGAGCTCGCGGTTCTCCGCGTCCGTGTCCGCGCCGGTCCACTCCTGGCGTTCGGCGGGCAGGTGCTCGCGCATCCCGGCCCGGGCCCGCTGGAGCGCGCTGTTGACCGAGTTGACCGAGTCGCCGAGCAGCTCGGCGACGTCCTTCGCCGGCCAGCCCATCACGTCACGGAGGATCAGCGCCGCGCGCGGACGCGGAGCGAGGTGCTGCACCGCGACGACGTACGCCAGCTCGATCGTCTCCCGCGCCAACGCGAGCGCCTCGGGCTCGTCGGCGTCGGCGGCCGGCAGCTCGTCGAGCAGGCTGTCGGGGTAGGGCTGCAACCACATGACCTCGCCGCCGGTGGCCGGCTCCGGGCGCCGCCGCGCGAGCAGGTCGAGGCAGGTGTTGGTCGCGATGCGGTAGAGCCACGCCCGCACCGTCGAGCGCCCCTCGTACGTCGCCCGGGCGCGCCAGGCCTTGAGGAACGTCTCCTGCACCGCGTCCTCGGCGTCCTGGAACGAGCCGAGCATCCGGTAGCAGTGGACGTGGAGCTCCTGCCGGTGCCGCTCGGCCAGCTCCGCGAACGTCGCCTCGTCCATGTCGTCGAGACTGCTCACGCCGACCTCCTCGCTGCGCATGTCGATCGTCATCGTCCAACCTCTCGTCCGTCGTGTGTCCTGTCACCTCCTATGACGGCGATCGGCCGGCGAACTCATCACCGCGGGCTACGAGGGCCTCGCACGCCGACGGACCACGCGCCGGGGGAGGCCTCCGTGCCCGGTCACATCGGAGGCTGGGGAACGAGATGCAGGCAGATGACCCCGATCCGCCTGCAATTCGTTCCCCAGAGGGTGAGCGCCGTGTTCCTCTGGGTCAGGCGAGCTCAGCGCACAGGTCCCGGACCCGCGCCTGGCTCAGGTCCATCCCGACGAAGTCCCCGTCCGGGGAGATCTCGAGCGTGACCGGGCCCGTGGTCGCGAGGGCGGTCGCGCCGATCTCCGTCTCGCCGTAGAGGAAGTTGTGGCCACCGGCCCGGATCTCGGTGCTGCCGTCCGGCTGGTCGACGAAGCGGAACGCACCCGTCGCGTTGACCGTCACCGACCGGTCCGGGTCCTCGAGGTTGGTGACCGTGAGCTTCAGCCCCGGGGCCGGCGCGATCGCCGAGAACTGGGGGTTGGCGGCGAGCTCGATGAAGCCCTCCTTGCCCGTCGACACAACAGAGATCGCGAACTCACAGGCCTCCCCCGCCGCAAGGATCTCGGGCGCCGGATCCGTGGGAGTGGGGGGCGCGCTGGTGGCAGAGGGCCCGGGCGCGAGGAGCACGGCCGTCAGGGCCAGGAGCGAGATCGAAACAGCCGGTCGGATCATGGTGGCCTCATTTCATCGGGGATCCCACCTTCACCGGGCCCGGCATCCGATGTCGTCGCTCGATGGGGGTAACCCCGATGCCGTTGCGCGACGCCGCACCCGGCCGACCGTGCTCAGCCAGCCGCCATGTCCACGAAGCGGGAGTAGTGGCCCTGGAAGGCGACGGTGAGGTCGCGGGTGGGTCCGTTGCGGTGCTTGGCGACGATGAGATCGGCCTCGCCGGGGCGGGTCGACTCCTTCTCGTAGACGTCGTCGCGATGGAGCAGGATCACCATGTCGGCGTCCTGCTCCAGCGAGCCGGACTCACGCAGGTCGCTCATCATCGGGCGCTTGTCGCCGCGCTGCTCGGGACCACGGTTGAGCTGGGACAGCGCGATGATCGGGCACTCGAGCTCCTTGGCGAGGAGCTTGATGTTGCGGGAGAACTCCGAGACCTCGAGCTGGCGGGACTCGACCTTCTTGCCCGAGCTCATCAGCTGCATGTAGTCGATGACGATGAGCTTGAGGTCGTGGCGCTGCTTGAGCCGCCGCGCCTTGGCCCGGATCTCCATCATCGTCATGTTGGGGCTGTCGTCGATGAACATCGGCGCCCCCGAGACCTGACCCATCTTGCGGGCCAGCTTCTCCCAGTCGTCGTCGCGCATCGTGCCGTTGCGGATGTGGTTGAGCGGCACCTTCGCCTCGGCGGAGAGCAGACGCATCATGATCTCCGAGCGCGTCATCTCGAGGCTGAAGAAGACGCTGGTGAGGTTGTTGTGGATCGACGCCGCGCGGCAGAAGTCGAGGGCGAGGGTCGACTTTCCCATGGCCGGGCGCGCCGCGACGATGATCATCTGGCCGGAGTGGAGACCGTTGGTCAGGTCGTCGAGGTCGGCGAAGCCCGTGGGCACGCCGTAGAGCCCGGCCTCGCGGTTGCCGATGGCCTCGATCTCGTCGAGGACGCCGCTCATGATGTCGCTCAGCGGCGCGTAGTCGACGCTGGCGCGGCGGTCGGTGACCTTGTAGACCTCGGCCTGGGCGTTGTCGACGACGTCGTCGATCTCCCCCTCACCGGCGTAGCCGAGGGCGGCGATGCGGGTGCCGGCCTCGACCAGTCGGCGCAGGATCGCCTTGTCGCGCACGATCTCGGCGTAGTAGCCGGCGTTGGCCGCGATCGGCACGTTGGCCGACAGGGTGTGGAGGTAGGGGGCGCCACCGATGCGCTGCAGCTCGCCGCGCTTGACCAGCTCGGCCGCCACCGTGATCGGGTCGGCCGGCTCGCCGCGACCGTAGAGGTCGATGATCGCGTCGTGGATCACCTCGTGGGCGGGGCGGTAGTAGTCGACGCCCTTGATCACGTCGACGACGTCGGCGATCGCGTCCTTGGACAGCAGCATCGAGCCGAGCACGCTCTGCTCCGCCGCGTTGTCCTGCGGAGGCGTCCGGTCGCCCGGTGAGCGGGGCGAGTCGCCGGGCTCGTAGGCCGCCGGCCCGTCGCCCCAGGCCTCGTCGGTGTCCCCCTCGAAGGTGACGCTCACCGGGTGCTCCCTCCCTCTCGTTGGGCCTCGCTCGGGTCCGCTGACCACGACGTTAGGGACGACCTCTGACATCGAGCCGACATCGCTGCCGGCTCCGCTCTCACCCGAGTCCCACCAGCCGTTCCATCACTGGTTCGCGCAGGACCGTACGTGCTCCCGACCCCCTGTGGGAAGCCGACGACGCCGAGTTGTCCACAGGGTCTGTGGAGAAGGTGTGGCCGGACGTGGACGACACGCCGGGCGAGGTGCACATGCCGTGGAACACCCTGTGGACACTCCGGGGAAACCCGGACCAGACATCGATCTGACCTGCGCAAACGCCGCACACACCCTGTGGAGAAGAAATTGTTGCCTCGCAGGACCGTTCACCTGTCCGACATCCGGAAGACACCCGCCGCTGGGCCGTCCCCCTGCGACGGCAAGCGCCAGCGCGCCGTCATCCACACGGCCATGCACAGGTAGTTCCAACGGGCTATGTACGCCGAGGCACAGTCGTCGCTATGCCGCCCCGGATTCGGGGAAGACTGACGCCTTCCTAGGGTGAACCTGTGAAGGCCGAGCACCGGGAGACAGACCGGGAGATCCTGCGGCTGGCCGTCCCGGCGTTCCTCGCGCTCGTGGCCGAACCGCTCTTCCTGCTCTCCGACGCCGCGATCGTCGGCCACCTCGGCACCCCGGAGCTCGCCGGCCTCGGCGTCGCCGCGGTCGTCCTGCAGACGGTGGTCGGGCTGTGCGTGTTCCTCGCCTACGGCACCACCGCGAGCGTCGCCCGCCACCTGGGTGCGGGCGACCTCCGGGGCGCGATCGCCCAAGGGATCGACGGGGTGTGGCTCGCCGTCCTCATCGGGGTCCTCGCCACCGTCGGCGGCATCGCGCTCACCCCCGCACTCGTCGGCGTCTTCGACACCGGGGCCGAGGTCGCCGGGCACGCGGAGACCTACCTGGCCATCGCGTTCCTCGGCACCACCCCCCTGCTGATCATGCTGGCCGCGACCGGCGTGCTCCGCGGCCTGCAGGACACCCGTACGCCGCTGCTGGTGGCGGTCGTCGGCAACGGGCTGAACATCGTCTTCAACGTCGTCCTCGTCTACGGCCTCGACCTCGGGATCGCCGGATCGGCCATCGGGTCGGTCCTCGCACAGGTCATCAGCGCGGCGTGGTTCCTCGTCGTCGTGGTCCGCGCGGCTCGCGAGCACGACGCGCCGATGACCCCGGACCGCGCCGGCATCGCCGCCGCCGCCCACGCCGCGGTCGCGCTCGTCATCCGCACCCTCGCGCTGCGCGCCTGCCTGCTCGTCGGCACCTACGCGGTCACCCGGGTCGGGACCGGGGCCACCGACGTCAACGTCGCCACCCACCAGATCGCGATCACGCTGTGGAGCTTCCTGGCCTTCGCCCTCGACGCGATCGCGATCGCCGCCCAGGCCCTCACCGGCCGCGCCCTGGGCAGCGGCGACGTCGAGGGCACCCGTCGCCTCACCCGCCGGATGGTCCAGTGGGGGTGGGGCAGCGGCATCGTCGCCGGACTCGCGCTGGCCGCGGTGTCCCCGTTCATCGGCGCGCTCTTCACCACCGACCCGGCGGTGCGCGACCTGCTCGTCCCGGTCCTGCTCGTCGCCGCGGTCGGACAGCCGGTCGCGGGGCTGGTCTTCGTCCTCGACGGGGTGCTCATCGGCGCTGGCGACGGCGCGTACCTCGCCTGGGCCGGCCTCGTCGTGCTGGCGGCGTACGCCCCGGCAGCGCTCTGGGCGGCCACCCTCCCGCACGGGCTGGTCGCAGTCTGGGTCGCCATGACGGTGGTCTTCATGGGCGCGCGCGGCGTCCTGCTCTCGTGGCGGGCGCGCGGCGACCGGTGGCTCGTGACCGGAGCCGCCGCCGTTCGTTGACCCCGGTGAGGGCGCACGGGAGCGCGCCGGAGACGAGGGAGGACCCATGCTTCGACACCGCACCGCGAGCCGGCTGGCCGTGCTCGGACTGCTGGGCGGCGGCCTGGTGCCGCTGACCGCGGCACCGGCCGGCGCCACCCCGGGCTGCCTCGAGGAGACCGCGCCGAGCGTCCTGCAGAACGGTTGCGACGACAGCACGCCCCCCGAGACCACCCTGACGCCGTCCACGGCGCCCAACGCCGCCGGGCTCGTCGCGGTGTCCTCGATGACCTTCACCCTCGGCTGGGAGGTCTCCGACGGGGACCCCGGGCCGTTCGCGCTCGAGTGCCGCCTGACCGGGGGACCGCAGGCCCACGGCTGGCGCGCCTGCACCAGCCCGGTGACGTACGCCGACCTGCCCGACGCCGCGGCCGGCACCTACGTCCTCGAGGCCCGAGCCGTCGACGCCGGCGACCGGGCCCGGACGCCGGACACCGCTCCGCTGCTGCCGCCGACGGTGCCGGACACCCCTGACGAGGACCCCACCCCGGCGACCTTCACCTGGGGCCAGGACACCACGGCGCCCTTCGTCTTCGTGACCAGCACGTCCTACGACGAGATCACCCCGACCCAGCCGGTCGTCACCGGAGCGAGCGTGCCGATCCGGCTCAACAGCAGCGAGGCGGGCTCGCGCTTCGAGTGCACCGACAACGACCAGCCCGTCGCCTGCACCGGCGGTCGGTGGGAGCTCCCCGACCCCGCCGCCGGACGGCACCGCTTCTCCGCCCGCACGATCGACGCCGCCGGCAACGCCAGCGCCTGGTCGCCGGCGATCGAGTTCTTCGTGCCGCGCAACCTCACCCGTCAGCGCGGCTGGAAGAAGGTCACCGGCCCGGGCTACTTCCGCGGCGACGCCCTGAAGGCGTCCCGCCGGGGAGCGCGTCTCGTGCTGCCCCGTGCGAAGGTCGGCGAGCTCCGCCTCCTGGCCGCGACGGGTCGCGGCCACGGCAAGGTGCGGGTGCGCGTCGGCAGGCGCGCGTGGCACGTGGTCGACCTCGCCGGCCCGAAGGCGTCGTCGACGCAGCACGTCGTCATCGACCGCTACTCCGGACTCCGCTCCGGACGGATCGTCATCGAGACGCTGAGTCGCAGGCCGGTCGTCCTCGACGCCGTCGTCGCGCGGCCCAACCGCTTCCCCGCCGCGCAGCGCTGACGGGCGCAGGCACTCCGACCGGCCCGGAACGACCGCTCCCGACCGCTCGTCAGACTGCCATGATGACCGCGACGCGACGCCCCGCCCTGCTGCTGGCGGCCTGCGCCCTCCTGGTGGCGTGTGGCGCGCCGGACCGATCCCCCAGCTCCGAGGAGACCGCCGTGGACCCCAGCCCGTCGTCGACCCCGCCGTCCGCGTCGCCGTCCACGCCCACCGGCGCTGTCGGGCAGGCGGTCGACGACCTCGCCACCACGCTCGGCGTCGACGCCGGCGAGGTCGAGGTGGTCTCGGTCGAGGAGGTCACCTGGCGTGACGGCAGCCGCGGCTGCGCCGAGCCCGGGATGTCGTACACCCAGGCGCTCGTCGACGGCTCGCGGATCACCCTGCGCGCCGGTGAGCGGACCTACGAGTACCACTCCGGCGGCAGCCAGCCGCCCGCCCGCTGCGACAACCCCACCGAGTGACCGAGGGCCGAACCCCAGCCTGTCGCTTCCTGAACATGTCGGCCCGTGCACGGCCTGACATGTTCAGCGATCCCCGGCCGGCCGGGGGTTCCTGAAGATGTCGGCCCGTGCACGGCCTGACAAGTTCAGGCACCTCGAGCGCGGCCGGACGCACCACGGCCCGCCACCCCTGAGGGCGGCGGGCCGTGGTGTGTGCGTTGCGTCGGTCGCGTCAGGCGGGAACGACGTTGAGGGCCACCGTGGCGGACACCTCGTCGTGCAGCTTGACGGCCACCTCGTGGGCGCCGAGCGACTTGATCGGGTTGGCCACCACGATGGTGCGGCGGTCGACCTTCTCGCCGGAGACGTCCGTGATCGCGTCGGCGATCTCGGTGGTGGTGACGGCACCGAACAGGCGGCCGCCCTCACCGGCGCGGACCTTCACGTTGACCGCGTTGGCCTCGAGCTTGGCCTTGACGTCCTTGGCGTGGTCCTCGTCGCGCACCGCACGGGCGGTGCGGGCGGCCTTGATCGACTCGATGGTCTTCTCGCCGCCGCGGGTCCAGCGGATGCCGAGGCCACGGGGAACGAGGTAGTTGCGGCCGTAGCCGTCCTTGACCTCGACCACGTCACCGGGAGCACCGAGGCCGTCGACCTCCTGGGTCAGGATGAGCTTCATCTTCCGTGCTCCTCTCAGCGACCGGTGGACGTGTAGGGCAGCAGCGCCAGCTCGCGCGCGTTCTTGACGGCGATGGCCACGTCGCGCTGGTGCTGGACGCAGTTGCCGGTCACGCGACGGGCGCGGATCTTGCCGCGGTCGGAGATGAACTTGCGGAGCAGGGTGGTGTCCTTGTAGTCGACACCGGTCGCCTTCTCCTTGCAGAACTGGCAAACCTTCTTCTTGGGCTTGCGCAGAATTGCCTTGGCCATTGTGGTGCTCCCTTTCAGTGAGCCCGGCCCTGAGGCAAATCAGGGACGGAATGGAATTCGAATGTCTTGCTTGGTCTTCGGGATCAGAACGGCGGCTCGTCGTTGCCGCCGCTGACCCCGGGCGTGGCCCACGGGTCGTTGGGCGGAGCGGACTGGCCGCCACCCTGCTGCTGGCCCTGGGACTGTCCGCCCCAACCGCCGCCACCCTGCTGCGAGGGAGCCGGGGTCGCCCACGGGTCGTCGGCCGGAGCGGACTGCTGCCCGCCACCGCCTCCGCCACCGGAGTAACCACCGCCACCGCCGCCACCGGAGTAGCCGCCACCGCCGCCCTGTCGCGTCGTCTTGGTGACCTTCGCCGAGGCGCTTCGCAGCGACGGGCCGACCTCCTCGACGTCGATCTCGAAGACGGTGCGCTTCTCACCCTCGCGGGTCTCGTACTGGCGG
This sequence comes from Nocardioides sp. zg-1230, assembly GCF_013155335.1. Lineage (GTDB taxonomy): Bacteria > Actinomycetota > Actinomycetes > Propionibacteriales > Nocardioidaceae > Nocardioides. The sequence continues at coordinate 929,269 of NZ_JABJQZ010000001.1, forward strand.
GACTTGAGGCGACCCTGGACGATCACGCGCATGCCCCGCTGGAGGGACTCGGCGACGTTCTCCGCGGCCTGTCGCCACACAGCGCAGGAGAGGAACAGCGTGTCGCCGTCCTTCCACTCGTTGCTCTGGCGATCGAAGGTGCGCGGCGTCGACGCGATCCGGAAGTTGGCCACGGGGGCCCCCGAGGGGGTGAACCGCAGCTCCGGGTCGTCGACGAGGTTGCCGATCACGGTGATGGTGGTCTCGCCTGCCATGTCAGGGTCTCCTCAGAATACTGATCCGGGTTGCTCCCGGTGATGCGCCCATCAAACAGGCACTCACCGACAGCGGGAAGGGTCTATCCACAGACGCCGGGAAGGCGATCAGTGGGCGTCGGGACGCATGACCTTCGTGCGCAGGATCGACTCGTTCAGCGTGAGCTGGCGGTCGAACTCCTTGACCGTCGCGGGCTCGGCCGTCAGCTTGACGACGGCGTAGATGCCCTCGGCGTTCTTCTTGATCTCGTACGCCATCCGGCGACGACCCCACACGTCGAGCGACTCGATCGAGCCACCGTCCTTGCGGATCACGTTGAGGTACTTGTCGAGCGACGGCTCGATGGTGCGCTCGTCGAGACTCGGGTCGAGGATGACCATCACTTCATAGGCACGCATAGCGGTCTCCACCTCCTCTGGGCTAGAGCGGCCACGGGCTCTCCGTGGCAGGAGGACTGTGCGTTCGCGGCGGGAGTACGACGTGGGTCGTGCGCCGCGGTCGCCCGAAGGCAACCGGGGAAGATTACCAGCGCACCGCCGCCCGGCCGGAATCGTCGTACGCCGCCTGTGGAGGAGCCTCCGAGCGGCTCCCGGGCGGGCTAGCGTCGAGGGGTGCGCGCGACCACCTCCTCGCGGACGCCACGCACCTCCACGGTGGTGGCCGGCCGCTACCGGCTGCTGGACCAGGTGGGCTCCGGCGGGATGGGCTCGGTCTGGCGCGCGCACGACCTGCGCACCGGGGACGACGTCGCGCTCAAGGTCCTCGGGCGGCACGGTTCGGCGCTGCTGGCCAGGTTCGTCCGGGAGCAGGCCGTCCGGGTGCGGCACCCGCACGTCGTGGCGCCGCACGGCTGGGCCGCCGAGGACGACCTGGTCGTGCTGGCGATGGAGCTCGTCGCCGGTGGGTCGGTCGCCGACCTGCTGCGCGAGCACGGCCCGCTCGACTCGGGCACCTGCGCCCTGCTCGTCGAGCAGCTGCTGCTCGGCCTCGCGGCCGTCCACGCGGCCGGGCTGGTGCACCGCGACGTCAAGCCGGCCAACCTCCTCCTCGAGGCCACGGGGGACGGGCCGCCCCACCTGCGCCTCGGCGACTTCGGGGTCGCCGCGCCGGTCGCGGACCGCCGCTTCACGACGGTGCCCGGCGCCATCGGCACCGACGGCTACATGGCCCCCGAGCAGGCCCGGGGAGCGCCCCCGGAGCCGACCCAGGACCTCTACTCGGTGGGACGCGTGGCGCTCGAGCTCGTCACCGGCGAGCCGCCCGCCCGGCAGTGCGGTATCCCCTCGCACCCGCTGCGACCGCTCCTCGAGCGGCTCCTGGTGGCCGACCCCGAGCAGCGCCTCGCAACGGCCGACGCGGCGCTGCGCCTCCTGCGCCGACTGCCGGTGCCCGAGCCCGCCGGACCGCCGGTGCCCGACCGGCTGGGACCGCCACCGGGACGACGTACGACGTCGCGGGCGCGCGCGGTCGACTGGGTCGGCTGGACCGCGGTGGCGACCCTTGCGGGCGTGGTCGTCGGATGTCTGTGGGTCCTCCTAGGGTGGACTTCATGAGCAGCTCCCCCGCCATCGGCGCCCACGTCGAGCAGACCGACCCGATCGCCGAGGCGCTCGCACGCGACACGACGCTCGTGCAGTTCTTCCTCGGCGACCCCCAGGGCTACAAGGGCCCGGAGGTCCGTTTCGCGGGTGGCGCAGAGGGGCTGCGCGCCGCGGCCGAGGACGCCGGCGTCGACCTCTACGTCCACGCCCCCTACGTCGTCAACGTCGCCACGACCAACAACCGCATCCGGATCCCGAGCCGCAAGCTGCTGCAGCAGCACATGGACGCCGCGGCCTCGATCGGCGCCAAGGGGCTCATCGTCCACGGCGGCCACGTCAACAAGAGCGACGACCCTGCCGTCGGCTTCGACAACTGGCGCAAGGCGATCGAGGCGACCGACATCAAGGTCCCCCTGCTCATCGAGAACACCGCCGGGGGCGACAACGCCATGGCTCGCCACCTCGACCGCATCGCCGGGGTGTGGGACGCGATCTCCTCGGCGGAGGGCGCCGACGATGTCGGGTTCTGCCTCGACACGTGCCACGCCTGGGCGGGAGGCATCGAGCTCGGCGACGCGGTCGAGAAGGTCCGCGGCATCACCGGACGCATCGACCTCGTCCACGCCAACGACTCGCGCGACACGTTCGGCTCGGGCGCCGACCGCCACGCGAACTTCGGGCAGGGCCACCTGCCGGCCGACGAGTTCGCGGGTGTGGTGCGCGAGGCCGGGGCTCCGGTGATCTGTGAGACGCCGGGCGGTGCCGCGGAGCACCAGGCCGACTTCGCCTGGCTCCGCGAGCACCTCTGATCAGCGGATGGGGCTCGCGGTGACCACCACGTTGCTGCGGTAGCCGGTGCCGTCCCAGTCCTCGCAGGTGATGAGGACGAGTCGGGGCGCGCCGGTCGGGCCGAAGATCTTGCCACTGCGCCGGGCCAGCTCGTCACGGCTCAGCACCGCGACCGTGCCGATGCGGTAGGCGAGCACCTCCGCACCCGAGCGCACCACCACCCGGTCACCGGGCGACAGCGTCTCGAGGTCGTCGAAGGCCCCACCGCCGGTGTGCACGGTGTGCCCGGTGACGACGGCGGCGCCTTCGCTCGAGCCGGGCCGCGCGCCGCCCGACCACCAGCCGACCTCCTGCGGGTCCGGCGGCGGCGTCAGGACGCCGTCCACGGTGCGGATCGGGGTCACCGGCGCCTCGACCCCGAGGGCGGGTACGACGACCACCTCGGGTCGCACCCCGGGTGTCGCTGCCGGGGCCGGGGCCGGGACTGACGGCCCGGACTCCGGGGCGATGCTGGGTCCAGCCACGCGGATCGCGGGCGGTGGAGCCGCCTGCACCGCCGGGGCCGGGGAGGGCACTGTCGCGTCCATCCCCCCGCCCGCCAGGAACAGCCCACCCACGACGAGCGCGGGTGCGGCTGTCCCCAGCAGGAGTGCCGTCAGGCGACGACGGCGACGGGCCTCAGCCACGGACGTGGCGCCACCCGAGTCGGGCGAGCGCCCCACCGACGAGCACCATCAGGAGGCCGAGCATGACCTCCACCGGGCTGGGACCGACGGGCGTCGCCCCCGGAGCGCCGGCGTTGACCGCCGTCGGCAGCTGCTGCGACTGGGGCGACGAGGACGACGGGCTGGTCGTGCCCGCGTTGCCACCCGAGTTGTTGCCGCCGAACGCCTGGGCGCCCAACACCTCGGGCGACTCGGTGCCCTCGGCCTCCGGCTGCTCCGTCGCCGTGCTGGGAGCCACGGCAGGCGGGCTCGTCGGCGGCGACACCGGGGGCGTGACCGGCGGGTTGGTCGGCGGGTTCGTGGGCGGGTTCGTGGGCGGGTTGGTCGGCGGGTTGGTCGGCGGGTTGGTCGGCGGGTTCGTCGGCGGGTTCGTGGGCGGGTTCGTGGGCGGGTTGGTCGGCGGGTTCGTGGGCGGGTTCGTCGGCGGGTTCGTCGGCGGGGTCGTCGGCGCGCATCCCTCCACCCAGAAGACCTTGCTCTTGGTGTCGTTGCCCTTCGAACGAGGCGTGTGGATGGTGAGCTTCACGTGGTAGCCCTGCTTCGGGTGGGGCTGGCCGGTGAAGGACAGCGTGTACTGCTGGCGTCCGTCGAGGCCCGAGCTGGTTCCCGCCCCGGATGCGGGGTCGGCGCCCACGAAGACCTGCGACGGGCCGCTGACGGTCATGCCGACGCCCGTCGTCGGGGGGTGCTCGGCGAAGGAGACCGTCGAGATGATGTCGGCCCCCTGGTCGAACCCGTACCACTCCACCAAGAAGGTGCATCCGACGTGCGGGGTGTTGTTGGGGATGCCGTCAAAGTCGCCAAGGGGGGCGATCTTGACGGTGCCGTTGTTCCCGGCCGGATCGCCGGAACCGCCGTTTCCGCCGGGGTTGCCCTGACCGCCACCGCCACCGCCGCTGCCGCCGGGGTTGCCACCGCTCCCGTTGCCACCACCGCCGGAGTTGTCGCCGTTGCCACCAGGGTTGCCCTGACCGCCACCGTTACCACCGCCACCGGGGTTCCCTGAGCTGCCGCCGGGGTTGCCCTGGCCGCCGCCGTTGCCTGCGTCGCCCGGGTTGGCGGCGGGGGGACCCGCCGGCTGCGTCCCGGCGGGGGCCGGGGTGGTCGGGGTGGTCGGGGGCGCCTGCTGTCCCTGTCCCTGTCCCTGTCCTTGTCCTTGTCCGTTGCCGTTGCCCGGGTCGGCATTCGCGGCGGGCACGGCTGTCAGTGCCATGGCGCCCAGGCACAGCGCGGAGGCGGCGAGCCCCAGTCGTGGCGCGAGGCGGTAGCGGTTGGTCGAGTTCATGTCGGTTGTCCCCCAGGGGTGAGTGCGGCGCGCGGTGCGCCGTCGATTGGCCGGGGAAGTGACGGCTTCGTCCCCACGAGCCGCTCTGCTCCCCTACTTGTGCAACGTCCCCGGGTACCCGCCTGCTACGGCCTGATAGCGCATTGAGACCAACCTTGTGGGCGTCTTGACAGCTTCCTGATGGTCTCGGGGGAATCTCCGAACGAAGCCTCACCCGAGCGGGTGGAGGACCGCCGTCACGCACCACCACGGTCCGGCACGGGGCAGGAGGTCGCCGGCACGTGGCAACCAATCCCGGGCGTCCTGCGTCTGTATCGGTGGAGGGACCAGACACGTACGGGGGTCGTGTCTGGTCCCTTGTAGCCTTTCCGGGGTGACGACCCCCCTGACGCTGCGCCCGATCTCCAGCCAGCAGCACCACGACCTGATCGCGGGCCGGTCGTCCGCCAGCTTCCTCCAGACCCCGGGCTGGGCGAAGGTGAAGGCGGAGTGGCGTTCGGAGTCGCTGGGATGGTTCCGCGGAACCGAGCTCGTCGGTGCGGCCCTCGTCCTCTACCGCCAGCTGCCGAAGGTGCGGCGCTACCTCGCCTACCTCCCCGAGGGTCCGGTGATCGACTGGTCCGACGACGACCTCGGCTCGTGGCTGGCGCCGATGGTCGCGCACCTCAAACATGAGGGTGCCTTCGCCGTCCGGATGGGTCCGCCCGTCGTGACCCGCCGCTGGTCCGCCGAGCAGGTCAAGGCCGGCATCGCCGACGACTCCGTGCGCCGGCTGGGCGACGTACCTCCCCTCGAGCGCACCCAGGACGGAGCCCGCGTGGTCGCGCAGCTGCACGAGCTGGGGTGGCAGCAGCAGTCGGCCGAGGGTGGCTTCACCGCCGGGCAGCCGCAGTTCAACTTCCAGGTCCCGCTGGTCGACCAGGACGGTCGGCCGCGCAGCGAGGACGAGGTCCTCAAGGGCATGAACCAGCTGTGGCGCCGCAACATCAAGAAGGCCGACAAGGCCGGCGTCGAGGTCGCCCTGGGCGAGCGCACCGACCTGAAGGCCTTCCACGACCTCTACGTCCACACCGCCGAGCGCGACCACTTCACCCCGCGCCCGCTGTCGTACTTCGAGACGATGTACGACGCGCTCGCCGCCGAGGACCCCGGCCGCATCCAGGTGTGGCTGGCCCGCCACGAGGGCGACCTGGTCGCGGCCACGATCGGGATCCGGGTCGGCACCCACGCCTGGTACTCCTACGGCGCGTCCTCCACCGAGAAGCGCGAGGTCCGCGGCTCCAACGCGGTCCAGTGGGCGATGATGCGCCACGCCCTCGACGCCGGCGCCCACGTCTACGACCTGCGCGGCATCACCGAGACCCTCGACTCCGACGACCCCCACGTCGGGCTCATCCAGTTCAAGGTGGGCACGGGCGGCGAGGCGGTCGAGTACGCCGGCGAGTGGGACCTCCCGGTCAACCGCGCCATCTACAAGGCGTTCCAGCTCTACCTGGCCCGGCGGGGGTGACCATCCGATGAGCCTCGTGCTGAGGGTCGACGGGGAGCGGTGGCGCTCCCACCTGCTGCGGACGGTCCGCACCCACCCGAGCATCGTGCCCGTCGCGAAGGGCAACGGCTACGGGATGTCGGTGGGTCGCCTCGCGCGGCGCGCGCAGTGGCTGGCCGACCACGCCGACGACACCGGAGCGCCCGTCGACACCGTCGCGGTCGGCACGTACGACGAGGTACCCGAGGCCGCGAGCCGCTACTCGGGCGACCTCCTCGTGCTCACGCCGTGGCGTCCGTTCGGGGCGGCGCTCGACCTCGACCCCAAGCTCTCCTCCCGCGTCGTGCACACCGTCAGCCGGCCCGAGGACCTGGTCGCGCTGCGCGAGCGCGACCCCGACGCCCGGTTCGTGCTGGAGCAGCTGACCTCCATGCTCCGCCACGGGATGACACGTCGCGGCCTGGCCGCCGCGGCTGCCACGCTCGGTCCGGGACGCAGCGACCGGCGCGGACTGTGCGGCGTCGCCCTGCACCTGCCGCTCAACACCACGTCCCACCTGGGCGAGGTGACGCGGCTCATCAACGACGTCGTGGCCTCCGGCCTGCCGACCCGCACGGTCTTCGTCTCCCACCTCACCGAGGCCGAGCTCGACCGGCTGGCGACGACCTACCCCGACTTCACGATCCGTCCCCGCATCGGCACCGACCTCTGGCTCGGCGACCGGGGCGCCCTCTCGGTGACCGCGACGGTCCTCGACGTCCACGAGGTCGACCGCGGCGACACCTTCGGCTACCGCGGGCGAAGCGCTCCCAAGCACGGCCACATCGTCGTCGTGAGCGGTGGCACCGCCCACGGCATCGGCCTCGAGGCGCCGACCGGCGACCAGTCGCTCAAGGCACGCGCCGCGACGCTGGCACGCGGCGGCCTGGACGCCGTCGGCTTCGTCCGCTCGCCGTTCTCCATCGACGGCAAGCAGCGGCTCTTCGCCGAACCGCCCCACATGCAGGCGTCGATGCTGTTCGTCCCGTCAGGTGCGCGGGTCCCCTGCATCGGCGAGGACATCGAGGTCCGGGTGCGGTTCACCGCGACCGACTTCGACCGCGTCGTCGTCGACTGACGCGGCGCCGGCGTCGAGCAGCACGGCCGCAACCAGCCAGACCAGCCCGCCCACCCGCAGCAGGACCGCGAGCCAGTAGGCGCGTACGTCGTCCGCGACGGTCGGCACGAGCGCCTGCCCGACGTACCACCCGGTGAGCACCCAGCTGAGCAGGTGCAGCGCCTGCCACACGAGCAGGTCGCGCCAGCGGCGTACGGCGATCGCGGCGAGCGGCAGCACCAGCAGGGCCGTCTCGGGAGGTGCCGACGGCGCCACCGCGAGCGCGGCCGCCACGAGGACGAGGCCGGCTCGGGCGCTGGTCAGCGGGCTGGGTCGCCCAGCGCGCCGAACGAGCCACCAGACGGCGCCCGCCGCCAGGGCCAGGACGAGCACCTGGACGACCGTGCGCGTCGTGGCGGACCCGCCGACGTCCGTGGTGCCCAGCAGGAACCAGATCGACCCGATGTCGGGAGTCTCCGCGGTCGCGCGCCCGGGGAGGGTGACGACGACGTAGGCGGCGGCCGCTGCGAGCAGCGCGTCGACCCGGTGGCGGAGGCGACCTCCGACGGCGACCACGCCCACGAAGGCGACGGCGACCGGCAGCGCGAAGGCCGCACCCACCCCGGCTCCGACGCCGGCGAGCCAGGCACGCCCCGTGGCCCAGCCCCACAGCAGCACGGCGAGACCGACGGCCGCCACCAGCTCCCACGACAGCCAGTGCACGAGGAGCACCGGGCCGAGCGCCCAGCCGGCGGCGGCCCAGGGCCGGCGCCGGTCGACGCGGACGAGCAGGGCGGTCGCGAGCAGCGCGAGCGCGGCGAGGAGGACGGCGAGGACGGCGGTCGTGGCGACCGTCCCGGAGCCGGGCAGCCACTCGGCCACCCGTTCGAGCCAGCCGGCGACCCGGGGAGGAGCCCCCGCGTCCACAGACGTGCCGGCGAGGTCGGTCCAGCACAGCTCGGTGAAGGGCTGGTTCGGGTTGCTCCACCCCGACGGGACGCACGCCGTCTTGGTGACCATCCCCGCAGCCAGTGTCAGCGCGGTCGCGCCGACCAGCACCCGACCGGCGTCCCACCAGCGGTGTCCCCGGGCGTGGTCGCCGAGCGGCCCGCCCACCATCTCCGACATCGCCGCGGCGACCGGGTCGGTGCGCGTCGGCGCGACGTGGTCGCCGATGGCGACCTCGGGCGCGGGGCGGTCGGCGCGGTCCACCGCGGGACTCAGGGTCGTACGTCGGCCAGCGGCTGACGCGGCTCGAGTCGTCCGGCCGGTGGCGGGGTGGTCGGCGTCTCGGTCGGCGCGGGCGTGGGCGGCGGAGGCGGCGGGGGCGGCGTCGTCGGCGGGACCGGGGTCTCCGTCGGCACCGGCACCGGGGTCTCGGTCGGCACCGGGGTCTCGGTGGGCGTCTCCGTCGGCTCCTCGGTGGGCTCCGGCTCGAGGGTCGGCTCCTGCGTCGGCGTGTTGGAGGGCTTCGGCGGTGAGGGCGCGGACGACGACGGCGGCGGCGGGGGCGGAGTGTACTCGTGACCCTCCTCCGGCGCGTCACCGTCGACGTAGACGGGCTCCGGGAACTCCTCGACGTCCTTGCCCTCCATCACCCGCTGCATGATGGCGGTCCAGGTCTTGGCGGGGTAGTTGCCGCCGAAGTAGCCGGACTTCCCGTCCGAGCTGGTCGGCAGCCACAGGTCGGCCCCGTCGGGACGCGGCAGGTCGAGGCCCTCACGGCCCTTGCCCCGGACGTACATCACCGCGGTCGAGACCTGCGGGGTCATCCCGACGAACCACGACGAGGACACCTCGTCGTCGGCGTTGGTGGCCGTGCCGGTCTTGCCTGCCGCCGGCCGGCCCAGGGCGAGCGCCTCGGTGCCCGAGCCGGACTCGACGACCTGCTGCAGGGCGTAGGTCACGTCGGCCGCGATGTCGGGGTCGACGGTCTCCTTGCTGCGCTGCTTGGCCTCGTAGAGGACCTCGCCGCTGCGGTCGACGACCTTCTGCACGACGTGGACCTCGTTGCGCACGCCGTTGTTGGCGAGAGTGGCGTAGGCGTTGGCCATGTTGATCGGGCTGACCTGAGCGGTGCCGAGCGTGACGCCGACGTTCTCCTGGAAGTCGATCGAGCGCCGCGGGATGCCCCAGCGCTGCGTCTCGTTGCCCGGGATGCCGAGGTCCTCGGCCGCCTGGATGACCTTCTGCGGGCCGTTCTCCATCGAGTCGACCATGTCGACGAACGCGGTGTTCACGGAGTTCTCGGTCGCGGAGAGCATCGACACGGCCGAGCCGTAGTCGGTGTCGCCCTGGTTGCCGAACTCGGTGCCGGCGATGTCGATGGGGCTGTTGCCCTCGAAGGTGTCGTTGAGGGAGAAGCCGTCGCGGATGGCGGCGACGTCGGTGGCGGCCTTCATGGTCGAGCCCGCCATGCCGCCGGCGACGGCCCAGTTGATCTGGGAGTCGAGGTAGTCCTGGCCGCCGTAGAAGCCGAGGAGCTGGCCGGTGGCGGTGTCGACGGTGGCGGCGCCGACGTGCAGGTCCTTGTTGCCCGCGTCGCCGGGCATGCCGGCGTCGGGACGCTGCTCGGTCACGGCCTCCTCGACGTCGGCCATCACCTGCGGGTCGAGGGTCGTGGTGATGCGCAGGCCGCCGCCGTCGATCTCGTCCTCCGACGCGATGCCGCGGGCCAGGATCTCCTGCTTGACCATCGCCATCACGTGGCCGCGCTGCCCGCCGAACTGGCTCTGGGCGGCGATCTTGGGGAACTTGGGGAGCTTCTTGATGGCCTTGTCACGCTGCTCGGGCGTGATCGTCTCCATCTCGGCCATGCTGTCGAGGACGTAGGCGTAGCGACCCTTGAGGTCCGCCTTGGCCTCCTTGCCGTTGGCCGGGTCGTACTTCGACGGGTTGTTGAGCACCGTGGCGAGGACGGCCGACTCGCGGAGGTTGAGGTCCTTGGCCGGGTGGTCGAAGTAGGCCTCCGACGCAGCCTCGATGCCGTACGCACCACGACCGAAGTAGATGGTGTTGAGGTAGCCCTCGAGCACCTCTTCCTTGCTCAGCTGCTGCTGGATCTTCAGCGAGACGATCGCTTCCTTGATCTTGCGCTTGTAGCTCTGCTCGCTGCTCAGGTAGAGGATCTTGACGTACTGCTGGGTGATCGTGGACGCGCCCTGGCGGTCGTTGCCGCGGGCGTTGGAGAACGCCGCGCGCAGGATGCCGCGGGGATCGATGCCCTTGTCGGTCCAGAACGTCTGGTTCTCGGCGGCGACCACCGCGTCCTGCATCGTCTCGGGCATCTGGCCCAGGGGGATCGAGACCCGGTTCTGGTCCTCGTAGTAGGTGCCGAGCTGCTGCTCACCGTCGCGGTAGTAGACGAAGGTGGTCTGGGCCTCGAAGTCCTCGTTGGGCTCCGGGATGCTGATCGCCTGGTAGAGGACGACCACGACACCGCCGAGGACGAGGGCACCGACCACGCCGACGATCGCCAGGACCTTGGCGATCCGCGCCGCCTGCTGCTTGCCCGTACGCCGCTGCTTCGGCCGTCGGGTCTGGGCCTTGCCGTCGGCCCTCCGCTTCTTAGCACTCACAGGGCAACAGGGTACGGGCAGGGGTCCCACAACCCAGATTCGTCACCCGCAGATATATCGGTACGATAGGTCACATGGCACGTCGTGGTGACACCATCGAGCTCGCAGTCCTCGGACTGCTGCACGAGGGACCCATGCACGGCTACGAGCTGCGCAAGCGGCTCAACCTGATGCTCGGCTGGGGCCGCGTGCTGTCCTACGGCTCGCTCTACCCGGCGCTCAAGAAGATGCTGCGGGCCAACCTCATCACCGAGGCCAGCGCCACGACGACGGCCACGAGCCGCCGGCCCCGCATCGTGTACGAGGTCACGCCCGCCGGCAACGAGCAGTTCCAGCGCCTGATGTCGGAGGTCGGTCCCACGGCGTGGGAGGACGACAACTTCGACATCCGGTTCGCCTTCTTCTCCTCCACCGACATGGAGATCCGCCTCCGCGTCCTGGAGGGGCGCCGCTCGCGACTGCAGGAGCGGCTCGCCCGCGTGCAGGCCGAGCTGGCCCGCACCCAGGCCGAGGTCGACCGCTACGCCGGCGAGCTCCAGCGCCACGGGGTGGAGTCGGTCGAGCGCGAGGTGCGCTGGCTCTCCGACCTCATCCGGGCCGAGCGCGGCGACGAGCCCGCGCCGGTCGACCGCACCACCACCCAGACCCCCCAAGCAGACCAGCACTGAGCACCACCGACCAGCAGCCAGAAGGCCCAGCACAGAGAAGGAGAGCCCCATGGGTTCGGTACGAGTAGGGATCGTGGGAGTGGGCAACTGCGCCACGTCCCTCATCCAGGGCGTGGAGTACTACAAGGACGCGGACCCCTCAGGGACCGTCCCCGGGCTCATGCACGTCGTCTTCGGTGACTACCACGTCAAGGACGTGGAGTTCGTGGTCGCCTTCGACGTCGACGACAAGAAGGTCGGCAAGGACCTCTCCGAGGCCATCGACGCCTCGGAGAACAACACCATCAAGATCTGCGACGTCCCGACGCTCGGCGTCGAGGTCAAGCGCGGCCCGACGATGGACGGTCTCGGCAAGTACTACCGCCAGACCATCGAGGAGTCGGCCGCCGAGCCGGTCGACGTCGTCCAGGCGCTCAAGGACGCCGAGGTCGACGTCCTCGTGTCCTACCTGCCGGTGGGCTCGGAGCAGGCCGACAAGTTCTACGCCCAGTGCGCGATCGACGCCGGCGTGGCCTTCGTCAACGCGCTCCCCGTCTTCATCGCCTCCGACCCCGAGTGGGCCAAGAAGTTCGAGGACGCCGGCGTCCCGATCGTCGGCGACGACATCAAGAGCCAGGTCGGCGCGACCATCACCCACCGCGTGATGGCCAAGCTGTTCGAGGACCGCGGCGTCGCGCTGGACCGCACCTACCAGCTCAACGTCGGCGGCAACATGGACTTCAAGAACATGCTCGAGCGCGAGCGCCTGGAGTCCAAGAAGGTCTCCAAGACCCAGGCCGTCACGTCCAACCTCAAGGGCGAGCTCGCCGACAAGGTCAGCGACCGCAACGTCCACATCGGCCCGTCCGACTACGTCGCCTGGCTCGACGACCGCAAGTGGGCCTACGTCCGCCTCGAGGGTCGTGCGTTCGGTGACGCCCCGCTCAACCTGGAGTACAAGCTCGAGGTCTGGGACTCCCCCAACTCCGCCGGCATCATCATCGACGCCGTCCGTGCGGCGAAGATCGCCAAGGACCGTGGCATCGGTGGCCCGATCCTCCCGGCCTCGGCCTACCTCATGAAGTCCCCGCCGGTGCAGATGGCCGACGAGGTCGGTCGCGCCGAGCTGGAGAAGTTCATCAAGGGCGAGTGACCCCCGACCCGGCCCAGTGCCGGGTCGACGAAGGCCCCGTCCCCTCCCGGGGCGGGGCCTCCGTGCAGCTGGCTGCGCCTCCGTACGCTCGTCGTCGTGACCGCACGCAGGCCCCTCGTCGTCGGGTTCGACCTCGACCTCACGCTGATCGACACCGCGGCTGGCTTCCGGCAGGTGCTGCTGGCGCTGGGCGCCGAGCTGGGCGTGGACTTCCCGGTCGAGGACATGACGGCGCGGCTGGGCCCGCCGCTCGACCACCTTCTCGCGCCCTACCTGCCCGCTGAGCAGGTCGGTCCGGCGGGCGACCGCTTCCGCGCGCTCTACCCCGACCACGCGATCACGACGGTGCCGGTCCTGCCGGGGGCGCACGAGGCGTTCGAGGCGGTGCGCGCCCACGGAGGCCGGGTGCTCGTCGTCACCGGGAAGTACGGTCCGAACGCCCGCCTCCACCTCGACCACCTCGGCCTCGAGGCGGACCACCTCGAGAGCTGGGTCTGGGGCGTGGGCAAGGCCGAGGTGCTGCGCCGCGAGGCAGCGCTGGCCTACGTCGGCGACCACGTCCACGACGTCGAGGGCGCCCGCGCTGCCGGCGTGCTCAGCGTGTCGGTGCTGACGGGCGGGTGCACCCGCGCCGAGCTCGAGGAGGCCGGCACCGACGTCGTCCTCGACGACCTGACGGCCTTCCCGTCCTGGCTCGACGCCGCGGTCCTCGACCGCAGCGCCTGAGGTCCGGTCGGGTCAGCCGCGCGCGGCCCACCACGCGCGGAGCGCGGCCTCGGCCTGCTCGGCGGTCTGCGGACCCTCATCCATCCGGAGCTCGAGGAGGTAGGCGTAGGCCTGGCCCACCTCGCGGCCGGGGCCGATGTCGAGGATCTGCATGATCTGGTTGCCGTCGAGGTCGGGCCGGATCGAGGCCAGCTCCTCCTCCTCCGACAGCCGGGCGATCCGCTCCTCGAGCGAGTCGTACGTCCGGCGCAGGCGGTCGGCCTTGCGCTGGTTGCGGGTGGTGCAGTCGGCGCGGGTGAGGATGTGCAGCCGCTCGAGCTGGTCGCCGGCGTCGCGGACGTAGCGTCGTACGGCGCTGTCCGTCCACTCCCCCGAGCCGTAGCCATGGAAGCGCAGGTGCAGCTCGACCAGGCGCGAGACGGCCTCGATGTCGTGGTTGGAGAACCGCAGCGCCTTCATCCGCTTGCGGGTCAGCTTGGCCCCGACGACGTCGTGGTGGTGGAAGGTGACGACCCCGCCGGTCTCGAAGCGCCGCGTCCTCGGCTTGCCGACGTCGTGCATCAGCGCGGCGAAGCGGGACACGAAGTCCGGACCCCCGCCCAGGCGGTGCTCGAGGTCGATCGACTGCTCGAGGACGGTGAGGGTGTGCTCGTAGACGTCCTTGTGGCGGTGGTGCTCGTCGCGCTCGAGGGCGAGGGCGGGCAGCTCGGGGAGGACGTACGACGCCAGTCCGGTCTCGACGAGGAGCGAGAGCCCGAGCCGGGGGTGGGGCGCGCACACGAGCTTGACCAGCTCGTCGCGGACCCGCTCGGCCGAGATGATCTCGATCCGCCCCGCCATGGCGGTCATCGCCTCGACCACCTCGGAGGCGACGGTGAACCCGAGCTGGGCGGCGAAGCGGGCGGCGCGCATCATCCGCAGCGGGTCGTCGGAGAAGGAGTCCTCCGGGGCGCCCGGGGTCCGCAGCACCTGCTCGGCGAGGTCGACGATGCCACCGAACGGGTCGACGAACTCGCGGCCCGGCACCCGCACCGCCATCGAGTTGACACTGAAGTCGCGGCGGCCGAGGTCACCTTCGAGGGAGTCGCCGAAGTCGACGTCGGGCTTGCGGGAGGACGGGTCGTAGCTCTCGGAGCGGTAGGTGGTGATCTCGACCTGCCACGGTCCCTTGCGGCAACCGATCGTGCCGAAGTCGCGCCCCATGTCCCACACCGCGTCAGCCCAGCCGGACACGAGGCGCTCCGTGACGTCGGGGTGCGCGGAGGTCGTGAAGTCGAGGTCGTTCTGCAGCCGGCCGATCATCGCGTCGCGGACCGGGCCGCCGACCAGGGCCAGCTCCTCGCCGGCGTCGGCGAACAACGTGCCGAGCTCGTCGATGACCGACCCGATGCGGTCCAGCTCCTCGCCGACCCGACGCTGGATCTCGACGATCGTGAGGGGGTGCAGTGCGACGTCGGACACGACAGGCCAGTCTACGTGCCGGCCCGGTGGTGCCGAACAACTAGCATCGGTGCGTGCCCCGCTCGTCGTCGTTCCGTGCTGCCCTGGCGGGGCTCCTGACCTTCGGCGTCGCGAGCGCAGGCCTCGCAGCACCCGCCGCGGCCGCACCGGCGAAGGACGGCGACCCGCTCCTCGTCCACATCGACACGATGACCCCCGTGCTGCCGCGCACCGGCGACGTGGAGATCACCGGCACGGTGACCAACGTCAGCGACGACACGTTCACCCGGATCAACACGCACGCGTTCTCCTCGGAGGCGCCCATCCTGGACGCGGTCAACCTCGCGGCGTCGGCGCTCATCGACCCCACGCTGTCCGTGGGCGAGCGGGTGACGGTGCCCGGCACGTTCGACACGATCGACGAGCTGGCCCCGGGCGCGTCCGCCACCTTCACCGACACGGTCCCCGTCGAGCTGCTCGCCACCTCCGGCGAGCCCGGCGTCTACTGGATCGGGATCCACGCCCTGGGGGACGGCGCGGTCCCGCGCGACGGCGTCGCCGACGGGCGGGCGCGCACCTTCATCCCCCGCCGGCCGACCGGCGACGTGGGGCAGGAGGCGTCGGTGATCCTGCCGATCCGCAGCCGGGTCTGGTTCGACGAGGACGGGGCGGTGGCCGGTACCGACCGGTGGGCCAAGCGGCTCGCCGAGGGTGGCAGCCTCGACGGCGTGCTCGACATGGCCGACTCGGCCGGCTCGGCGCCGTACAGCTGGCTGGTCGACCCCGCCGTGCTGCTCGCCCTCGTGCGCCTCTCGCGCGGCAACCCCCCGCGCACCCTGGCTCCGGACACCACGGTGGAGGGCCAGGAGCCCACGCCCACCGAGACGCCGACGGAGGAGGCCGAGGAGTCCGGGTCGGAGTCGCCGGAGACCCCGGAGACGCTGACCCCCACCGAGGCCATGCCCAGCGAGGAGCCGAGCGACGAGGACGCCGAGCTGGCCGTGGCCGCCTCGGCCTGGCTGGAGCGCTTCAGGCTGCTCGTCGGCGCGACGCCCGTGCTCACGCTCCCCTACGGCGATCTCGATGTCTCCTCCGCCGTGCGCCACGACCGCACCCGGTTCACCCAGGCGGTGACCCGCAGCCAGGACATCATGACGGCCCTGCGGCTTCCCTCCCAGCCCACCGTCGCACCGCAGAGCGACCTCCTCAGTCCTGAGGCCATCAGCGCCGTGCCGCTCGACACGACGATCCTGCTGGGGGACAACGCCTTCGCGAACCCGCCGACCAGCCCGACCTCGATCGTCAAGATGCTCGGGCACGAGATCGTGGTCACGAGCACCGGCGCCGAAGCGGGCGGTCCGGGACCCACGGCGGCCAACGACCCCCTCGCACTGCGCCAGCGGCTGCTGAGCGAGGCCGCCCTCCGCGCGGAGGCGGGCGACACGGCCCCGCTCGTGGTGACCCTGCCCACCGTGTGGCGCGGGGAGGACGCCGAGACCTTCTTCACCGACCTCGAGCAGCCGTGGCTCGACCTCGTTCCGTTCGGGGACGTCGCTGCCCGCTCACCGAAGGGCCTCCCGGCCTCGGTCCTGGCCTACTCCGACGACGACGCCTCGGCCGAGCTCGACGCCTCGGCCTTCTCGGCGGTCAACCGTGCCACCGACGCCGCCACGCTGCTGGAGCAGGTGCTGGTCCCGGTGACGACCGTCGAGGCGCAGGTCCGCGACGAGGTGCTGGTGACGCTGTCCGAGCAGCACCGCCAGCGGCCACGGCTGGCCGTGGCGGCGGCGCGGCGCGTGGAGGACTCCCTGCGCGGCGACCTCGGCAAGATCGACATCGAGGCACCTCCCGCCGTCACCCTCTCCAGCGACTCCGGACCGCTGGGCGTCACCCTCGTCAACGGCCTCGACCAGCCGGTGGAGGTGCAGGTGCAGGTGCGCACCGACGGTGAGCTGACGCTCAGCGGAGGCGGCGTACGACGTCTCGGTCCGCAGGCACGCAGCGTCGTCCGCTTCGAGGCGACGACGAGCCGGGCCGGCGTGCACAACGTGCGACTGGCGGTCACCAGCCTCGACGGGGTCCCGCTCGGGGCCTCCGACCAGCTGCCCATCCGTGCTGCTCGGGTGAGTGCGCTCATCTGGATCGTCATGGCCCTCGGCGCACTCGTGCTGTTCGGGATGATCGGCTATCGCCTGCCCGGTCAGATCCGCGCCCGCCGGGCTGAGCTCGCCGCCGCCGACCGGGAGTCCGACGCCGAGCACGTGGACCACGCCGACGAGCCGGACGAGGAGCACGACCCCGGAGCACCCGAGCCGACCGCGCCCGGTGCCCCGGTGGTGGAGCGCCCGTGAGCGATCAGCGGATCCTGGCCTCGTCGGCCGTGATGGCCGCGGGGACCGTGTTCTCCCGTGCCTCCGGCTTCATCCGCAGCGCCCTGCTGGTCGCGGCGCTCGGCGCCGCGATCCGCGGTGACCTCTTCTCGATCGCCAACACGCTGCCCAACATGGTCTACATCCTGCTGGCCGGCGGCATCTTCAACGCCGTGCTCGTGCCGCAGCTCGTGCGGCGGATCAAGGAGGACCCAGACGGCGGCGACGCCTACGCCCGCCGGGTGATCACGCTCTCCGCGTTGTTCCTGGGAACGGTGACGGTGCTGCTGGTGGCCTTCGCGCCGGCGCTGCTTGGCCTCTACCTCGACGACCGCTACCTCGAGCCGGACCGGGCCGCGCACCTCGAGTCGATCGTCGACCTGACCCGCTGGTGCCTGCCGCAGGTGTTCTTCTACGGCATGTACGTCCTCATCGGCCAGGTGCTCAACGCGCGCGGGCGCTTCGGGCCGATGATGTGGGCGCCGATCGCGAACAACCTCCTCTCGATCGCCATGCTCGTCACCTACCTCCTCGTGTGGGGCCCGGTGGGCGACGGCCCCGAGCGCTACGAACCGCTCGACACGAGCCAGGAGGTGCTGCTGGGCCTCGGGTCGACCGTCGGGATCGTGGCCCAGTTCCTGGTGCTGCTGCCCTACCTCCGAGCGTCCGGCTTCGTCTACCGCCCGCGCTTCGACTTCCGCGACCCCGAGCTGCGCAAGACGCTGTCCCTGGGCATCTGGACCGTGCTGTTCGTGGTCGTCACCCAGGCGGCGTACCTCGTCGTGGTCAAGCTGGCCTCGGGCGGCACGGTGGACGGCGGCACCGGCTACACCGTCTACGCGAACAGCCTGCTGATCATGATGGTGCCGCACTCGATCGTCACGGTCTCGCTCGCGACCGCGATCCTGCCGCGGCTCTCGTCCTTCGCCCACGAGGGGCGGCTCGGCGACCTCGGCAGCACGGTCGGGTCGACGTTGCGTACGTCGCTCGCGCTGGTGCTGCCCTTCGCGGTCCTGCTGCCGGTCGTCGCCGGCGACGTGGCGGGGTTCGCCTTCGGGTGGGCAGGCGGCGAGGACACGGCCGCCAGCTTCGCGCCGACCCTCGCCCTCTTCGGCCCGGCCCTGGCCTTCTTCACCGTCCACTACTTCATGCTCCGCGGCTTCTACGCCATGGAGATGACCCGGCTCGTCTTCTTCATCCAGCTCGCCGTCTCGGGGACCAACGTCCTCGTCGCGACCCTGCTGGTGCCCTCGCGCCCACCCGAGGAGACGGCCCCGATGCTCGTCGTGGCCTACCTGTCGTCGTACGCCGTCGGCGCACTGGTGAGCTTCGTCCTGCTGAGGCGCACGGTCGGCGGCCTCGAGACCCCGCAGCTGCTCCGGTTCCTCGCGCGGATGTCGCTGGTGCTGGCAGCCGCGGTCGCCGCCGCGTGGTCGGTGGAGCTCGCGCTGGCCGGCCTCGGCGAACGTCCCGGCCCCCTGGTCGGACTGGTCCGCGGGGGCGCGAGCGCGCTGGCCGGCCTCCTCGTCGTGCTCGGCGGGGCCCGGTTGCTGCGCGTGCGGGAGGTCACGACCCTGGTCGACATCGTCGCGGCGCGCCTGCGACGCGGATGAGACTCCCTAGAGTGGGCCCAGCAACAGGCCCGGCAACAGGCTCAGCAGTGGGATGCGTGAGGGAGGTGGGGTGAGTGGTGCCGATGTCGATGCAGGCCGGTGACGTGCTCGCCGAGCGCTACCGCCTCGACGACCTGCTGGCCGAAGCCGGTGCCGGCCGCTTCTGGCGTGCGCACGACCTCGTCCTCCACCGGCCCGTGGCCGTGCACATCATCGCCGAGGACGACGACCGGGCCCAGCCGCTCCTCGAGGCAGCCCGTCGCACCGGACCCGTCATCGACCGCCGCCTGCTGCGGGTCCTCGACGCCGAGGCCGCCGACGGTCGCTGCTTCGTGGTCAACGAGTGGGGACAGGGCGACTCCCTCGACAACCTGCTCACCCGGGAGGGACCCCTCGCCCCCCGCCGGGCGGCCTGGCTGGTCGCGGAGGTCGCCGACAGCCTCGTCGGTGCCCACGAGGCCGGTCTCGCCCACGGCTGCCTGACACCCGAGCACGTGCTCATCGACCAGCACGGGCAGGTCCGGATCATCGGCTTCGGTGTCGAGGCCGCGCTGCGCGGCCTCCCCGCCGGGCGGGTCAACGTCGACGAGATCGACCTCGCCGGCCTCCTCTACTGCGCGCTCACCGGCAAGTGGGCCGGCGTCTCGCCGTCGGCGCTGCCACCGGCCCCCGAGGTCCACGGCGAGGTGCTCCGCCCGCGGCGGGTGCGTGCCGGCATCCCGCGGGTGCTCGACGCCCTCTGCGACCAGGTCCTCAACCCGCAGCGCGAGACCGACGCGCCGCACCCGTCGGCGCGCACCATCCGCGACGTCCTCCTCGAGCACGTCGGCGAGATGACCGGCACGCACGTCGCCGTCCCGGGGGTGCGGTCGACCCCTCCCCCGGCCCCCCCGGCCCCCCCGCCCTCCTCGCTGTCCACCCCGCCCCCGACCTCGTCCGCCGCACCCACCGCGGTGGTGCCCGTCGTCCCGGCCGCCGACCTGGAGCCCGGTCCCGACGACGCACCCGGGCCCACCGAGGTTCCCGCCGACCCGCCCGCCGGGACTCCCGCCGCCGGGCAGGGCGCGGGGGAGGACGAGCAGGCGGGCCAGCAGGACGCCGGGCTGACGACCACGGACGTCCGGGCCGAGGAGCCGACGGCCGACGCCCAGCGCCCGAGCACGGACCTCCCGACCCAGGCCGGGATGCCGGTCTTCCACGACGACGACGAGGTCGACTGGCTCCGCAAGCGCAGCGAGAAGCCCGCGCCCCCGCCCCCTCTCGCCGACCCCACCCCCAAGCCGCTCTTCGCGCCCGACCCGCCCGAGGGCGAGCCCGTACGCCGTCCGCGCCCGGGCAGCCGCGCCGCCACTGCCCCGGAGTACTGGCCCTGGGACTCCAGCCAGGACTCCGGCCGCGACCCGGCGCGCGACTCCGGAGTGCGACCGGTGGGCCGCGACACCGGGTCGTGGGCCTCCGGCTCCTGGTCCGAGGACCGGTGGGACACCGGCGACGGGTTCGACGACACCGGTGACCAGGTGCCCGGGCGCAGCTGGATCCGGCTCGCGATGATCGTCGGTATCTGCCTGCTCGTCGGCGTGGCCGCGGTCGCGGCGTACCAGCTCGGGCTGAAGCCGCCCACGCCCGGCACCAGCGAGGAGCCGACCACCACGACCACGCCGAGCGTGGCCCCGCCGACCCCGTTCACCGACCTGGTCGCCGACGACTTCGACCCGCAGGGGGCCGCCCCGCGCGAGGAGAACCCGGACTCGGTGCCCAACGTGCTCGACGGCGACCCCGCGACCTCGTGGTCGACCTCGACCTACGAGCAGAACTTCGGCCCGGCCGGCCTCAAGACCGGCGTCGGCCTCGTCATCGACCTCGGCGCGACGCGCGCCGTCCGCGAGGTGTTGGTGACCACCGAGGGTGGCCAGACCTCGCTCGCGGCGTACGTCACCTCCGACCCGCCCACGGGCGTCTCCGGACTGACGCCGGTCGGGACGGCGTCGGGCGACGGGGAGCTGGCGGTCGAGCTCACCGAGCCGGTGTCGGGTCAGTACGTCACCGTGTGGCTCACCCTGCTGCCGCAGGTCGCCGACGGGTACCGCGGCACGATCACCGAGGTGCAGGTCCTCGGGTGAACGCCCCGGTGAGCACCCCACCGATCGGTGATCGCTCCGACCAGGAGCTGTTGCAGGCCCACGTCGACGGCGACGCCGAAGCGTTCGGCGAGCTGTTCGCCCGGCACCGCGACCGGCTGTGGGCCGTGGCGCTCCGCACGATGGGCAACCCCGAGGACGCGGCCGACGGCCTGCAGGACGGCATGATCGCCGCCTTCCGCCGAGCGGGGTCCTACCGCGGCGATGCCGCCGTGACGACCTGGCTCCACCGGGTCGTCGTCAACGCCTGCCTCGACCGCATCCGGGCCGCGAAGATCCGGCGCCTCGAGGCCCTGCCCGACGACGTGGAGGACCGCGGCACGGTGGTCGCCACCGCCGTGCACGACGACCAGCCCGAGGCCGTCGCGGAGGACACCGAGCGGCGCCGGCGGGTCCTCGACGCGCTCGCGACCCTGCCCCTCGAGCAGCGCGCGGCGCTGGTGCTCGTCGACATGGAGGGTTACCCGGTCGCCGAGGTGGCCGAGATGCTGGGCTGCGCCGAGGGCACGGTGAAGTCGCGCTGCTCACGCGGACGCACCAAGCTCGCGTCGCTGCTCGCCGACCTCCACCACCCGGCCGGTGACCCGCCTCACGGGAACCCGCCCTCCGACGGTCCCGTCCAACCGACCGTGCGTCCGCGAGGTCCGCCCGCGCCCTGAGCAGCACCGCACCCGTCCCCCGCCCTTCCCCGCCCGTTTCCGTGACACCCCGAGGAGGTGACCGCCGATGACCGAGTCGTCCGGGCTCCCGCCCGAGCAGGAGGCCGTACGCCGCCTGCTCGCCGACGCGCGCCACGACGGGCCCCCGCCTCCCGAGGTCGTCGCCCGGCTCGACGACACCCTCGCGTCCCTCAAGGCCGAGCGCGTGGCCGAGCCCACCGTCGAGCCGGCCGACGCGCACGACGACCGGTCGCCCGGTCGCGTCGTCGACATCGGCTCGCGCCGACGCCGGGTGGCGGGCATCGGCCTGCTCGCCGCCGCCTCCGTCGTGGTCGCCGGGGTCGCGCTGGGCCAGGTCCTCCCCCGCGGGGGCGGCGACGCGAGCGACTCGAGCGCCGGCTCGGCGTCCGAGAGCTCGCTGGCGGAGGCGCCGACCTCCGAGGACGACGGCGGCGCTGGGGCCAGCGCCGACGAGGGCGGCGACGCCACCTCGGAGTCGGACCTGTTGGAGCCCGATCCCAAGGGGGAGTTCCTGCAGCCCGGGCTGGTGGGACGTCCCACACTGTTCTCCGACGACGACGAGGACATCATCCCGCAGCTGCTGGAGCTGCGACCGGACGTCACGGACGGCCCGCAGCGCCTGAGGACGCTCGCCGCGCTGCGGGACTGTGACGGTGTCGACCCGGGTCCCTCGAGCGCCGTGGTGTCGGCGCAGGTCGACGGCGAGTCGGGGCTGGTCGTGTTCCGACGCCCCGTCGGGGAGCTCCAGGGCGTCGAGCTCTACGTGTGCGGCAACCCCGACGCCGTGCGTACGCTCACCCTGCCCGCCCCCTGAGCGGTCCCGGGAGGGTGTGGAACAACGGTCGCCTACGATCGGTTGAGACCACGAACGCCCAACCCGATCCAGCCAGCCCCAGGAGTCACTGACCGCACATGAGCACCAGCACCGAGACGCGCAACGTCATCATCATCGGCTCAGGACCCACGGGCTACACGGCCGCCGTCTACGCCGCCCGCGCCTCGCTCAACCCGCTGGTCTTCGAGGGGTCGGTCACCGCCGGTGGAGCGCTGATGAACACCACCGAGGTGGAGAACTTCCCCGGCTTCCGTGACGGCATCATGGGCCCGGCCCTGATGGACGAGATGCGTGCCCAGGCCGAGCGCTTCGGCGCCGAGCTGGTCGCCGACGACGTCGTCGAGGTCGACCTCACCGGCGACGTGAAGGTCGTGAAGACGGCCACCGACACCTACACCGCCCGCTCCGTGATCCTCGCGACCGGTTCCGGCTACCGCAAGCTCGGCCTGCCGCGCGAGGAGGAGCTCTCCGGTCGCGGCGTGTCCTGGTGCGCCACCTGCGACGGCTTCTTCTTCCGCGAGCAGGCCATCGCCGTCGTCGGTGGTGGCGACTCCGCCGTCGAGGAGGCCACCTTCCTCACCCGCTTCGGGTCGAAGGTCTACCTGATCCACCGCCGCGACGAGCTGCGCGCCTCCAAGATCATGCAGGAGCGCGCCTTCGCGGACCCCAAGCTCGAGATGGTGTGGAACTCCGAGGTCGCCGCGATCAACGGCGCCGACAAGCTCGAGTCGATCACCCTGCGCGACACGCAGACCGGCGAGGAACGTGACCTCCCGGTCACCGGCCTCTTCATCGCCATCGGCCACGACCCGCGCTCGGAGCTGCTGACCGGCCAGGTCGACCTCGACGACGACGGCTACGTCCTCGTCGACCACCCGTCGACGAAGACCAACCTCCCGGGCGTCTTCGCCGCCGGCGACCTCGTCGACCACCACTACCGCCAGGCCATCACCGCCGCCGGCACCGGCTGTGCGGCCGCCCTCGACGCGGAGCGCTTCATCGCCGCTCTCGACCATGAGGCGTCCACCGCCGGCGACGCCGCCGCCACGGTCGAGGCGATCGCCGAAGAGGTGCAGACCGCCGGCGCCTGAGCGCCCGCCGGTCTCGCGCGCCGACGGGAACATCTGTCGGTGGCGTGCTGTTGAGTAGTCATCGCCGTTCGACAACCCAGACCTCCTGAAAGGGGCTCCTCCGTGGCCAACATCGCCGCCGTGACCGACGCCGAGTTCGAGGCGCAGGTCCTCAAGTCCGACAAGCCCGTCCTCGTCGACTTCTGGGCAGAGTGGTGCGGCCCGTGCCGCCAGGTCGCCCCGATCCTCGACGAGCTCAACGCCGAGCACGGCGACAAGCTCACGTTCCTCAAGATGAACGTCGACGAGAACCCGGTGACCCCGTCGTCCTACCGCGTCACCGGCATCCCGACGATCAACGTCTACCAGGGCGGCGAGGTCGTGAAGTCGATCGTGGGCGCCAAGCCCAAGGCCGCGCTCCTCAAGGAGCTCGACGGGATCATCTGAGACGAGCAGCCGGCCGCGAGGAACGAGCGGTCGGCGTGGGCTCGGCCAGATTGAGCAAGCCCCGCGACTGAGGCACGAAGTCGCGACGGGCGCGTCGAAGTCGAGACGCGTCAGTCGCGTGAGGCGACCCGCACCGATCCGATCGGGCGGGTCGCCTTCTGCGTGGGGCGGACCACCCCCCACACCTTCTCCAGCGCGAGCTCGACCTCGTCCTTCCAGCTGAGAGCGGTGCGCAGCTCCATCCGCATCCGCGGAGTGGTCGGGTGGGCCCGCTGGGTCTTGAAGCCCACGCTGCCGAGGAACTCGGCGGGGAGCACGCAGCCGACCGTCTGCCCGCGCGTGTCGCCGTACGCCTCGATCGCCGCGTGGCCGCGCTCGACGAGGTCGGCGGCCATCGCCTGGACGAGCAGCCGGCCGAGGCCCCCGCGCCGCAGGCCCGGTTCGACCCACGCCGTGGCCGCGATGATCGCGTCGGGCGAGCCGGGCGCCGTGGGCAGGCTCGCCGCCCCGGGCAGCCGCGCCGCGGGGGCGTACACGATGTGCCCGACCGTGCGCCCGTCGAGTCGTACGACGCGTCCGCACGAGCCCCAGTCGCGCAGCACCGTCGAGAGCCAGCTCTCCTTCTCCGCGATCCGCTCGTCGTGGTCGAGCCGGGCCCGGTCGACGGGCGTGAGCTCCCAGAACAGGCACGAACGCACCGGATCGGCCAGCTCCGCGTGGTGGTCGACCGTCAGGCGCGTGGTCTTGCGGGACACGTGTCCGATGCTAGGTCATGTCTCGGGCTCAGGCGCGTAGGAGCCTGTGTGCACGAGACGTGACCTGTGCGCCGGAACCGGCCTGAGAGGATGGAGCGTGCGCCCGATCCGACAGAGCAAGAAGCTGCAAGGTGTCCGCTACGACGTGCGCGGGCCGATCCTGGTCGAGGCCCAGCGGCTCGAGGCCGAGGGACACCGGATCCTCAAGCTCAACATCGGCAACACCGCACCGTTCGGCTTCGAGGCGCCGGAGCAGATCCTCGCCGACATGATCCACCACCTGCCGCAGTCGCAGGGGTACGCCGACAGCCAGGGAATCTGGTCTGCCCGCACCGCGGTCATGCACTACTACCAGTCGCACGGCCTGCGTGACGTCGGCGTCGAGGACATCTTCATCGGCAACGGTGTCTCCGAGCTGATCTCGATGGTGCTGCAGGCCTTCGTCGACGACGGCAACGAGATCCTGGTGCCGGCCCCCGACTACCCCCTGTGGACGGGAGCGGTGACCCTCGCCGGCGGGCTGCCGGTGCACTACCGGTGCGACGAGGAGAACGACTGGAACCCCGACCTCGCCGACATCGAGTCGAAGATCACCGAGAACACCCACGCGATCGTCATCATCAACCCCAACAACCCCACGGGTGCCGTCTACAGCGAGGAGACCGTCAAGGCGCTGGTCGACATCGCCCGTCGCCACCACCTCGTCGTGATGGCCGACGAGATCTACGAGAAGATCCTCTTCGAGGACGCGCAGCACCACCACGCGGCGACGTACGGCGGCAACGACGTGCTGTGCCTGACGTTCTCGGGTCTGTCGAAGGCCTACCGGGTGTGCGGCTACCGCGCCGGCTGGGTGATGATCTCCGGCCCCAAGGAGATCGCGACCGACTTCCTCGAGGGCCTCACCCTCATCGCCAACATGCGGATGTGCTCGAACGTGCCCGCCCAGCACGCCATCCAGACGGCCCTGGGCGGCTACCAGTCCATCGAGGAGCTCATCGGTCCCGGAGGTCGCTTCTACGAGCAGTCGATGCTGGCCCATTCGCTCCTCAACGAGATCCCCGGAGTCAGCAACGTCAAGCCACGCGGCGCCCTCTACTGCTTCCCCCGGCTCGACCCGGACGTCTACCCCATCGAGGACGACCAGGACTTCGTCATCGACCTCCTGCGGGCGAAGAAGATCCTCGTCACGCACGGGACGGGCTTCAACTGGCCCGACCCCGACCACTTCCGGCTCGTCACGCTGCCGGAGGCGTCGGTGCTCGAGGAGGCCATCGGCCGGATCGCCGACTTCCTCGCGACGCGACGCTGATCACGAAGGGTCGCGGCGGGAGTCCCGTGACCCTAGGCTCCTCGCCATGCGCGATGTGACCTACCCCCCGATCATCGTCACGGCCAAGACGGCGTTCAAGGCCCTCGGCCAGCGCATCCGGCTCTCCGGCACGGAGCACGTGCCGCGCGAGGGTGGCGTGCTGCTGGCCTACAACCACGTCGGGTACGTCGACTTCGTCTACGGCGGACTGGCGGCGAACCCGTCCGGCCGCCTCGTGCGCTTCATGGCCAAGCGCGAGCTGTTCGACCACCGGTGGGTCGGCCCGCTGATGCGGTCGCTGCACCACATCGAGGTCGACCGCGGGGAGGGGCTGGGCAGCTTCCACACCGCCGTCGACTACCTCCGGCAGGGCGAGGCCGTCGGGATCTTCCCCGAGGCCACCATCTCGCGCGCCATGGAGCTCAAGGAGTTCAAGACCGGAGCCGTACGCATCGCGGCGGAGGCCGGCGTACCCCTCGTGCCGGTCATCATGTGGGGCACGCAGCGGATGATGACCAAGGACCACCCGCGCGACTTCTCCCGGGGGAAGACCATCGCGATCACCGTCGGTGAGCCGATGTACCCGACGGGCGACAACCCCGTCGGTGACACCGCTCGCCTCCACGCCCAGATGTCGCAGATGCTCCGGGACACCGTCGCCTCCTACCCCGCCGACGAGCAGCCGCCCGGCTCCTGGTGGGTGCCCGCCTCGATGGGCGGTTCGGCCCCCACGCTCGAGGAGGCGGCCCGCCTCGACGCCGCGGAGAAGCGCGAGCGCGCTCGCAAACGTGCCGAGAAGCGGGCGAAGAAGACAAAGCGGTGAATGGCTAGATCGATCTGTCGACAGGTCGATCAGTCGCTTTGTCGACAGTTGGTTGCCAGCTCGCCGCAGAGGGCCCGCTCGAGCGGGGAGTTCGTACGACAGCGGGGTGGGCGGCTGCTCGGCTCAGATCGGCCGGTCGTCGCGGTTGCGGGGGTCCATGATGTCGACGATGCGGCGCAGGTCGTCGAGGCTCGCGAACTCGACGGTGATCTTGCCCTTGGCCTTGCCGAGGTCGACCTTGACGCGCGTCTCGAGGCGGTCGGAGAGTCGGTCCGCGAGCTCGTCGAGACCGGGCGCGACGGGCTTGTTCCGCATGACGCGGGGGGCGGCCTCGTCGACGGCGCCGACGGACACGATCTCCTCGAGCCCTCGCACGGAGATGCCCTCCGCCGTGACCCGGGCGGCGAGCCGGTCCTGGAGACCTTCGTCGTCGACGGACAGCAGGGCGCGCGCGTGCCCGGCCGACAGCACGCCGGCCGCGACGCGGCGTTGCACCGCGGGGGAGAGCTTGAGCAGGCGCAGGGTGTTGGAGATCTGCGGGCGCGACCGGCCGATGCGCTGGGCGAGCTCCTCGTGCGTGCAGCCGAAGTCCTCGAGGAGCTGGCCGTACGCCGCCGCCTCCTCGAGCGGGTTGAGCTGGGAGCGGTGCAGGTTCTCCAGCAGCGCGTCGCGCAGCATGTCGTCGTCGTCGGTCTCCCGGACGATCGCGGGGATCGTGTCGCGACCCGCCTCCTGGGAGGCACGCCAACGACGCTCGCCCATGATCAGCTCGTAGGCGTCCTCGCCCGTGCGTCGTACGACGACCGGCTGGAGGAGGCCGACCTCGCGGATCGAGTGCACCAGCTCGGCCAGCGCCTCCTCCTCGAACACCTGACGCGGCTGGCGGGCGTTCGGGCGGACCTGCGTGATCGGCAGCTCGGCGAAGTAGGCGCCGGCCACCTGACCTGCCGGCGGCTGTACGCCATCGACACGAGCGGCAGCCGACTCCGGCCGACCGACTCCGTCGACCACGGACGCTGCTGCTCCCGGCGCGCCCGTCGTCGAGCCCGGCGGCGGTTGGCTCGGCGTGGTGGGGATCAGGGAGCCCAGGCCGCGGCCCAGGCCCCGGCGCGGTGCGTTGCTGCTCATGCGGGGGCTCCCTTGCTGGCGATCTCGCGGGCGGCCTCCAAGTAGGAGAGTGCTCCCGCCGACGCCGGATCGTAGGTCATCACGGTCTGCCCGTAGGACGGCGCCTCCGAGACGCGCACCGAGCGGGGGACCGCGGTCTTGAGCACCTGGTCGCCGAAGTGGCCGCGCACCTCGTCGGCCACCCCCGCGGCGAGGCGGGTGCGGGCGTCGTACATCGTCAGGAGGATCGTGGAGATCGTCAGTCGCGGGTTGAGGTGCTGTCGCACCATCTCGACCGTCTCCAGCAGCATCCCGAGACCTTCCAGGGCGTAGTACTCGGCCTGGATGGGGATGAACATCTCCCGGCCGGCCACGAGGGCGTTCAACGTGAGCAGCCCGAGCGACGGGGGACAGTCGACGAGCACGTAGTCGAAGCGCTCCTCGCCGACCTCGGCGGCCCCACCGACGAGGGGGTGCCCGCTGATCGCCCGGTCCAGACGCTGCTCGCGCGCGACGACGCTGACGAGCTCGATCTCGGCGCCCGCGAGGTCGATGGTCGCCGGCACGACCCACACGCCCGGGAGGTCGGCGGACTCGGTCATCACGTCCGCCAGGGGAGCACCCTCGACCAGCATGTCGTACGTCGACGGGACGCCACGGTGGTGCTCGATGCCGAGGGCGGTGGAGGCGTTGCCCTGCGGGTCGAGGTCGATGACCAGCACCTTCTGACCGAGCTGCGCGAGGCCGGCGGCCACGTTCACCGTCGACGTGGTCTTGCCGACCCCGCCCTTCTGGTTCGCGACGACCAGGACGCGCGTGGCGTCGGGTCGGGGGACGCCCTGGCGTCGGAGACCGCCGGTCCGTGCCAGCACCGAGTGCTGGGCTGCCTGCGCCAGCGGGGTGGCGTGGTCCGAGAAGTCGGTGTCCCGACCCGCGAGATCACCCGCGGTGCGCACCTGCCACGAGGGTCGTGTTTCACGTGAAACGTCGTCCGAAGCGGTTTCACGTGAAACAGCATTGTCGTCCCCGCCCTGTGGACGAACACCCACATTCTGTGGATATTCGCGCTCAGCGGGGGCATCGGAGGCGGTGGAAAACGGATACGGCGCATCGTGCGTCGTGCGCCATCCCGTGTTGTCACTGGGGCCCTGGCTCAACTCAGCTCACCTCTCGCTTGACCGATGACCGGTCCCGACGCCCGGAACGCCGCTTGGCGACGCGGGCAAGGGGCCAACCTATCCGGGACGGATCGGCCCACGGCACCCGCACCAGGGTCGTGGGCGGATCGACAAGACCGGTGCCCACCTCGAAGACCTCGGGGGTGCCGCACCGCCACGCGGTCAGGAACTCCTGCGCCTGCTCGATCTCCTCGTGGATCGACCGGCCCTTCATGGCGATCGTCGCACCGGACGGCGCCACGAGCGGCATCGACCACCCCAACAGCCGTTCGAGGGGAGCGACCGCTCGGGAGGTGACGACGTCGAACGTCGACGCCCCATGGAGGTCCTCCGCACGCCCGCGCACCACGGTGACGTGGGACAGCCCGAGCTCGGACACCACCTCGTCGAGGAACGTCGTACGCCGCAGGAGCGGCTCGACCAGCGTGACGGCGAGATCCGGCCGCGCGATCGCGAGGACGAGACCTGGGAGACCCGCGCCCGTACCGATGTCGCACACCGACACCCCCTCCGGGACGGCCTCGCCCAGCACCGCCGAGTTGAGGACGTGGCGCTCCCACAGGCGGGGTGCCTCGCGGGGGCCGATCAGCCCGCGCAAGACTCCCTCGGTGGTGAGCAGTTCGGTGTAGCGCTCGGCCAGGGGGAGCCGGTCGGACGCGAACACCCTCCGCGCCTGGGGAGGCACGGAGGGTGTTTCACGTGAAACGTCGTCGCTCACGCCGGAAGGATCACCACGTGCCGCTTGGGCTCCGCGCCCTCCGACTCCGACGTCAGGCCGGCGGCGGCCACCGCGTCGTGGACCACCTTGCGCTCGAAGGCGCTCATCGGCTCCAGCGACACGGACTCGCCCGACGCCCGCACCTCGGCGATCGAGGTCTCCGCGAGAGCCACGAGCCGCTCGCGCTGCTGGGCGCGGTGACCGTCGATGTCGAGCATGAGCCGGGACCGTTCGCCGGTCTCGCGGTAGACCGCCAGGCGCGTCAGCTCCTGGAGCGCCTCCAGCACCTCGCCGTTGCGTCCCACGAGCTGGCTCAGGTCGGCGCCGCCGATCTGCACGCTCGCCCGGTCGCCCTCCACGTCCATGTCGAGGTCACCGTCGAGGTCGGCGATGTCGAGCAGCTCCTCGAGGTAGTCCGCGGCGATGTCGCCCTCGTGCTCGAGGCGCTGCACCTTGGACGGACGAGCCGCGGCGTCCGCGGCGGCGGCCGTCTCGGACGTGCCCTCCGTGGCCTCGGTCGCAGCCCCCGTGCTCACTTCGGTGCTCGCCCCGGTGGTCTCGCCGTCGGTCAACTGCTCACTCACGTGTGTCTCCTGCTTCTCGATCAGGTCGGACGACACCCTCGCGAGCGTCGTCGGGGATGTCTGGGTCAGCGCTTCTTCTTGTTGCGCTGGGCCTTGGTCTGGCGGTGCGGCTGCTGCCGGGTCTGCGACTTCTCCGCACGGCGCGCCTCGGCCTCTGCCGCGAGCCGCTCCTCCTCGATCTGCGCGGGCGTCTTCAGGCCCTTGCGCGCAGCCTTGGCGCGGTCGCGCTCCTCCTTGGCATCAGCCGCCGGGGTACCGGGGGCCGGGTTGTTGCGGATGACGTAGAACTGCTGGCCCATGGTCCACAGGTTCGACGTGGTCCAGTAGAAGAGGACGCCGATGGGGAACGCGATGCCACCGACGGCGAAGACGACGGGAAGGACGTAGAGCAGCATCTTCTGCTGCTGCGCGTAGGGGCCCGAGAGCGCGTCGGCCGGCATGTTCTTGCTCATCAGCTGGCGCTGGGTGAGGAAGGTCGTCGCCGTCATCGCGAGCACCAGCACCGCGGCCAGCACGCGCACGCCGATGTCGTCGGTGTTGAGGAAGGTGTCGGAGATCTTGGCGCCGAGGAAGACCGCGTCACCGAACTGCTCGTTGAGCTCCACGGTCATGAGACCGCGCTCGACCTCGGGGTTCTTCGCGGCCTGGTCGATCAGCCGGAACAGCGCGAGGAAGATCGGCATCTGCAGCAGGATCGGGAGGCAGGACGCGAACGGATTCGTCCCGGCGTCCTTGTAGAGCTTCATCGTCTCCTGGGCGAGACGCTCCCGGTCGTGGCCGTACTTCTTCTGGACCTCACGGACCTTCGGCTGGATCAGCTGCATGTTGCGGCTGGACTTGATCTGCTTCACGAAGAGCGGGATCAGCGCCATGCGGATCACGAGCGTCAGACCGATGATCGACAGCACCCACGCGATGCCGGTCTCCGGACCGAAGATGCTGCCGAACAGCTTGTGCCACCCGACCAGCACCGCCGAGATGACGTAGTAGAGCGGTGCCATGATCGCGCCGCCGATGGTGCCGAAGAAGTCGAGCACTCATGCTCCTCGAGTTGCAGTGGACGTGGATGAGGACCGGTCGGCCGAGCCGGCGCCGGGAGGAACGGGGTCGTAGCCGCCGGCCGCCCACGGGTGGCAACGGCTGAGGCGACGGGTGGCCAGCCAGGTGCCGCGGACCGAGCCGTGCACGGTGACGGCCTCGAGGGCGTACGCCGAACAGCTCGGGTGGTAGCGGCAGACCTGGCCGTAGAGAGGGCTGATCGCGAAGCGCCACGCGCGGATGAGCCAGATGAGGAGGTGCTTCATGACGGGCCCACCCTGCTCAGGGTACGGGCGAGGTCGGCGCCGAGGGCGGCGTACGACGCGTCGGCCGCGGCCGGCAGGGCACGGACCACGAGCGCAGCACGACCCGGGAGCTCCTCCAGCGTCGCGAGGTGCTCCCGGGTCAGGTGCCGGAGTCGTCTCTTCACACGATTTCGCGTGGCGGCGTTGCCGACGGCCTTGCCGACCGTGAACCCCACCTGTGCCGGCGCCGGGGCCGCACCTGCGTCCACCCACAGGTGGACCACGAGGGTCGAGGAACCGGCGCGTCGCCCCTGGCGCACCGTGCGGCGGAAGCCGTCAGCGGTGGTGAGGCGGTGGACAGCGGAGAGCACGGCGGGTGCCGTGGGCTCTGGCCGTCAGACGGCCAGGCTCTTGCGGCCCTTGCGGCGACGGCTCGACAGGATGGCGCGACCGGCGCGGGTCCGCATGCGCAGGCGGAAGCCGTGCACCTTGTGACGGCGACGGTTGTTCGGCTGGTACGTACGCTTGCTCACGGCTATTTCTCCGAAGGTTTCGAGGGATGTCCACTCCACACGGCGTCGGTGCTGGCGTTCAACCGGCACCGCCCGCCCGCGCGGCCGCCAGGTGGCGGATCGTGGACATGCGGCACCCGTCGACGGGGAGCGACCGGCCAACGGTACGCGGCGGGCGTTCGGGGGGTCAAACCCGCGAGCATGCCCTGAGGATCCGCCTGTGGATGACATCTTGCTCCGCGCGTCGCCCCGTTGTTACGTTCGGTGCCTCCGCGGTCCGTCCCGACCTCGGTCCGACCAGGGTCCAGCACGCCATGTGATCCGGGTCACAGACCATCCGAACCGGTCTCTGACCTGCGGAAACGCTGGAAGGATTCCGAGTTCGTCGAGCCCCGGAGGTCCGATCCCGCAGATCGGTCCCGGCAGTTCACAGCTTGTGGACAACTCTGTGGAAGCCTGACCGCCCGACTCAGCGTCGCGGTGGCTCCCAGGCCGGATTCCGAGCAGCACACGCGTACGACGACATGGTGGAAGCGAAGGCGGTCCGGGTGGACGACCAGCAGGTAGATCTCGGGACGGCGTGGCAGCAGATCGTCGAGGACCTCCAGCCCAACCAGCGCGCGTGGTTGCGACCGAGCGTGCCGATGACGCTGCACGAGAACACCGCGATCATCGCCGTCCCCAACGACTTCACCCGCAACCAGCTGGAGGGCCGGCTGCGCAACCACATCGAGGACGCGCTGTCCGAGGGCTTCGGTCGCGAGATCCGGATGCTGGTCACGGTCAACCCCGCGCTCGAGGCAGAGGCCCAGCCGCAGATCGACGAAGCGACAGATGGATCTAGCGCTTTGTCGACAAAGGACCGCCCGGCCCCGTTCGAGCCGCCCGCGCCCGTCGCGGTCGAGCCCTACGAGCCGGCCGGGGTCGGTGCGGAGCGTCGGCCCTCCGCCCTGGAGACCCGCCTCAACCCCAAGTACACGTTCGAGACCTTCGTCATCGGCTCGTCCAACCGGTTCCCCCACGCCGCCGCGGTTGCCGTGGCCGAGGCGCCGGGCAAGGCGTACAACCCGCTCCTGGTCTACGGCGAGTCCGGCCTGGGCAAGACCCACCTGCTGCACGCGATCGGCCACTACGTCCGCAGCCTCTACAGCAACGCCAAGGTGCGCTACGTCTCCTCCGAGGAGTTCACCAACGAGTTCATCAACGCGATCCGCGACGACCGGCAGGACCGGTTCAAGCGGCGCTACCGCGATGTCGACGTGCTGCTGATCGACGACATCCAGTTCCTCGAGGGCAAGACGCAGACCCAGGAGGAGTTCTTCCACACGTTCAACACCCTCCACAACGCCAACAAGCAGATCGTGCTGACCTCCGACCGTGCGCCCAAGCGGCTCGAGGCGCTGGAGGACCGACTGCGCAACCGGTTCGAGTGGGGGCTCATCACCGACGTGCAGCCGCCGGACCTCGAGACCCGCATCGCGATCCTGCGCAAGAAGGCGGCGATGGACCGCCTCACGGCGCCCCCGGACGTGCTCGAGTTCATCGCCTCCAAGATCCAGACGAACATCCGCGAGCTCGAGGGTGCGCTGATCCGCGTGACGGCGTTCGCCAACCTCAACCGCCAGGAGGTCGACATGACCCTGGCCGAGATCGTCCTCAAGGACCTGATCCCCGAGGGCGGCGAGCCCGAGATCACCCACGCGCTGATCATCGCCCAGACCGCGGCCTACTTCGGCGTCTCGCTCGAGGACCTCACCGGCCCCTCGCGCGGCCGGCACCTGGTCATGGCCCGGCAGATCGGCATGTACCTGTGCCGCGAGCTGACCTCGATGTCGCTCCCCCAGATCGGCCGCGAGTTCGGCGGCCGCGACCACACGACCGTGATGTACGCCGACCGCAAGATCCGTCAGCTCCTCGCCGAGCGCCGTGCGGTCTTCAACCAGGTCAGCGAGCTCACCAACCGGGTCAAGATGCAGGCCCGCCAGGCCTGAGCCGCCGGCGTCACCTCGTACGACGTGCCGTGTGGAGAAGTTGTGGTTCGGTCCGTCGCGTCGTCCCCAGCCCCTGTGGACGCCTCGGGACGAACGACACGAACCGCGGCGCCGTCCACACCACGTACCGGTGTCGCCGTCCGGCATCCACACCCTTCATCCACAGGGTTTCAGGTCGCTGACCTGCACGAACACCCGTCGTCCACACTTTCCACGGACCCTATGACGACTATGAACCTCACCATTGACCCGATCTCCCACCAACACCTGACCCGCGCTCCTCTGGGGAGAACCCTGCCGCGGCGTCGGCAGCGCGTGGCAGGATGCACTTCCCACGTCCATGCGTGTGGTTCCCGCCTGCGTGCATCCGCTCGTTGCCCGCACCACCCCTCGTCGAGGAGACCCTTGTGAAGTTCCGCGTCGAACGCGACGTCTTCGCCGATGCCGTTGCCTGGGCTGCGCGCAGCCTGCCGGTCCGCCCCAGCTCCCCGGTCCTGGCCGGCCTGCTGATCGAGGCGAGCGACGCCGGCCTGGTGCTCTCGACGTTCGACTACGAGACCTCCGCCCGCGCCACCCTCTCGGCCGAGGTCAACGACGAGGGCAAGGCGCTGGTGAGCGGACGTCTCCTGGCCGACATCTGCCGAAGCCTGCCGGCCAAGCCGGTCGAGCTGACCCTCGAGGGCCCGCGCGTCTCGCTCACCTGCGGCTCCGCGCGCTTCAGCCTGCAGACGATGCCCGTCTCCGACTACCCGACGCTGCCCGAGATGCCGTCGGCCACCGGCACCGTCTCGAGCGCGGACTTCGCCCACGCCGTGGCCCAGGCCGTGACCGCAGCCGGTCGTGACGACATGCTGCCCGTGCTGACCGGCGTCCGAATCGAGATCGACGGCTCGACCATGGCGCTCCTCGCCACCGACCGCTTCCGCCTCTCGCACCGCGAGCTCACGTGGAACCCCCAGTCGCCCGACGAGTCGGTCGCCGCGCTGGTGCCGGCCAAGGTGCTCGGCGACACCGCCAAGTCCCTCACCTCCGGCGCCGAGGTGACGATCGCCCTCAGCGCGAGCGGCGCCGGCGAGGGGCTCATCGGCTTCGAGGGCACCGGCCTCGGCGGCGTCCGTCGTACGACGACGCGCCTGCTCGACGGCGAGTTCCCCAAGGTCCGGTCGCTCTTCCCCGCCGAGCACCTGACCGTGGCGAAGGTCAACAAGGCCGAGCTCATCGAGACCGTGAAGCGCGTGGCCCTCGTGGCCGAGCGCAACACCGCGGTGCAGATGAAGTTCAGCGACAACCAGATCGTGCTGGACGCCGGCTCCGGTGACGAGGCGATGGCCACCGAGGCCGTCGACGCCGACATCACCGGCGACGACCTGACCACCGGCTTCAACCCGCAGTTCCTCCTCGACGGCCTCACCGCCATCGACGGGGAGATGGTCGACCTCGCCTTCACCCAGGCGACCAAGCCCGTGGTCATCTCCGGCACCGACGCCTCCGACGACACCGGGTCGTTCCGCTACCTGCTGATGCCGCGCCGCCTGCTCAGCTGACGACCCACGCCGTTCACTCGCTCCTCGTGCACGGCTAGGGTCGCCTCTATGGACATCGGACTCGTCGGGCTCGGCAAGATGGGCGGCAACATGCGCGAGCGCATGCGCCGCGCGGGACTCACGGTCGTGGGCTACGACCGCAACCCCGACGTCAGCGACGTCGACTCGCTCGAGGCGCTGGTCGAGGCGCTGCCGAGCCCCAAGGTCGTGTGGGTCATGGTGCCCGCGGGCGACCCGACGCGCGCGACGATCAAGGAGCTCGCCGCCCTCCTGGGCGAGGGCGACGTCGTCGTCGACGGCGGCAACTCGCGGTGGACCGACGACATCGCCAACGCCGAGCTGCTCGCGGAGAAGCAGGTCGGCTACGTCGACTGCGGTGTCTCCGGCGGTGTCTGGGGTCTGGAGAACGGCTACGCCCTGATGTACGGCGGCGACGCCGACGACATCGCCAAGGTGCAGCCGGCCTTCGACGCGCTCAAGCCCGAGGGTGAGTTCGGCTCGGTGCACGCCGGCAAGGTCGGCGCCGGTCACTTCTCCAAGATGGTCCACAACGGCATCGAGTACGCGATCATGCAGGCCTACGCCGAGGGCTGGGAGCTGCTCGACAAGGCTGAGCTGACCGACAACGTCACCGAGGTCTTCCGCTCCTGGCGCGAGGGCACGGTCATCCGATCCTGGCTGCTCGACCTCATGGTCGCTGCGCTGGACGACGACCCCGGCCTGTCGCAGGTCGCCGGCTACGCCGAGGACTCCGGCGAGGGTCGCTGGACCGTCGAGGCCGGCATCGAGCACGCCGTGGCCACCCCGGCGATCACGGCGGCGCTCTACGCCCGCTTCGTCTCCCGCCAGGACGACTCGCCGACGATGAAGGCCGTCGCCGCGATGCGCAACCAGTTCGGCGGTCACGCGGTCCGCTCCGCGGCGCCCAAGGGCGGCGACGCCGAGGGCACGGCCGGTGCCGAGCAGTCCGAGACGGCGAAGAAGGCCGGCGCGGGCAGCGCCGAGGAGCCCGGCGAGAGCTGATGGACCCGTGCACGTCGCGCACCTGACCCTGCACGACTTCCGCTCCTACGCCGACATCGACGTCGCGCTGGAGCCGGGGGCGACGGCGTTCATCGGACGCAACGGCCAGGGCAAGACCAACCTCGTCGAGGCCATCGACTACCTGTCGCGGCTCTCCTCGCACCGGGTGGCGACCGATGCCCCCCTGGTGCGGGCGGGCGCCGACCAGGCCATCGTCCGCGCGTCGGTGGTGAAGGAGGGCCGCCCGGCGCTGCTCGAGGTCGAGCTCAACCCGGGCCGGGCCAACCGCGCCCGGATCAACCGCTCCCCCCTGCCGCGCCCCCGCGAGATCGTCGGTCTCGTGCGGACCGTGGTCTTCTCCCCCGACGACCTCACCCTGGTCAAGGGCGACCCGTCCGACCGGCGCAAGTTCCTCGACGACCTGCTCATCCTCCGCTCGCCACGCCTGGCGGGCGTCCGCGCGGACTACGACCGGGTGCTCAAGCAGCGCAACAGCCTCCTCAAGACGGCCGGCGTGGCCCGCGGCTCCTCGCGCGACGCGGCCATGTCCACGCTGGAGATCTGGGACGACAACCTCGCCCGGGTCGGCGCGGAGATCCTCGGCGCCCGGCTCCGGCTGGTCGAGGACCTGCGTCCCTACCTCGGCAAGGCCTACGAGGCCGTGGCCCGCGGCGCGAGCCGGGACGACGCCGACCTCGCGTACAAGGCCAGCGTCGAGATCGGCGACGACCTCGAGCGGGCGCTGCTCGACGCGATCGCCGCCCGGCGCAAGGAGGAGCTCGACCGCGGCATCTCGCTCGTCGGGCCGCACCGCGACGAGCTGGTGCTCACCCTCGGTGACCCCGAGCTCCGCCTGCCGGTCAAGGGCTACGCCTCGCACGGGGAGTCGTGGTCGTTCGCGCTCGCGATGCGGCTGGCGTCGTACGACCTGCTGCGCGCCGACGGCGACGACCCGATCCTGGTGCTCGACGACGTCTTCGCCGAGCTCGACGCCGAGCGTCGCCAGCAGCTCGCCGAGCTCGTCGCCGGCGCCGAGCAGGTGCTGGTCACGGCCGCGGTCGCTGCCGACGTGCCCGCGGCCCTGCAGGGGGTGCGCTACCTCGTCGCCGACGGGACGGTGACCCGTGACGACTGACGACCGGTCCCCCGACGAGACGGCCGGGACGCCCGAGGCCCCCGAGCCGGTCGCCGAGGAGCATCGCGCCGACGGCCTCGACCTGGCTCGCGCGGCCGCCCGCGCGGCGGCCGCGAACCCGGGGGCTTCACCGGCGCGACGTCGCAGCGGCCCCGCGCGACGTCGTACGACGGCCAAGGCGTCGGGCGCCCGGCCCGACGACCGCGACCCCCAGCTGCTCGACCAGGCGATGGGACGCCTGATCGCCAACCACGGGTGGGAGCTCGACCTCAAGGTGCAGGGCGTGTTCGGCCGGTGGGCCGAGCTCGTCGGCGACGAGGTGGCGGGCCACTGCACCCCGGAGACCTTCGCCGACGGTCGGCTGGTGGTGCGCACCGACTCGACCGCCTGGGCCACCCAGCTCAAGCTGCTCGCACCCACCGTCGTACGACGCCTCAACGAGGAGCTCGGGCACGGCACCGTCACGCTGATCGAGGTCCTCGGCCCGCACCTGCCGAGCTGGACGAAGGGCCGGTTGTCGAGCCGCGACGGCCGCGGTCCGCGTGACACCTACGGCTGACCGCCACTGGTCGCACGAGAGCCGCGATCTGCCGATCTGGGAGCCTCCGGACCACATGGGGGCCCACCGACCCCCCTGTTCGACCGGCTGACAGGCCCGCACGGGCCGTCTGGGGGCACTTTTTCGGACCGATCCATCCCCAAGCGGGGGTTGATGCTTCGGTTCAGAGCCCTTGGCGGGTAATATGAGCCCTACGAGTCGCACGTCGTGTTGCCACCGCAACCGCAGCGACTCGACTCATGTCGAGCGCCCCCGGACCGGGTTCCGGGGCGAAGAGCAGAAGGCTGTGCCTTGAGCGAAGAGAACCACGAGTCCACCCCGGCCACCACCGACTCCACCTCCGGTTCCGCTCCCGATCCACAGCCCGCCGATGCCCCGTCCGAGGCCGACCGCGCCGAGGCCCTCGCCGACGCCGTGGTCGAGGCCGTCGAGAAGCGGTCCAACACCGCGGTCGACGGCAGCGTCGAGTACGACGCGTCCGCCATCCAGGTGCTCGAGGGCCTCGAGGCGGTGCGGAAGCGCCCCGGCATGTACATCGGCTCCACCGGTGAGCGGGGCCTGCACCACCTGATCTGGGAGATCGTGGACAACGGTGTCGACGAGGCACTGGCCGGCTACGCGACCCGCATCGTGCTCACGCTCCAGGCCGACGGCGGCGTCCGCGTCGAGGACAACGGTCGCGGCATCCCGACCGACACCGCCCCCGGCCAGGAGATGCCCGCGCTGACGATGGCGCTGACCATGCTCCACGCGGGCGGCAAGTTCGGCGGCGGCGGTTACAAGGTCTCCGGCGGCCTGCACGGCGTCGGTGTCTCGGTCGTCAACGCGCTGTCGAGCCGCCTGGTGGCGGAGGTCAAGAACCGCGGCCACCTGTGGCGCCAGAGCTTCCAGCTCGGCGTCCCCGACGCCGACCTCGCGCAGGTGCGGCCGATGGAGGACGGCGAGCAGACGGGCACGACGGTCACCTGGTACGCCTCGGAGGACATCTTCGAGCACACCCACTACAGCCTCGAGACGATCACCTCGCGGCTGCGCGAGATGGCCTTCCTCAACAAGGGCGTCGAGTTCGTCGTGCGCGACGAGCGCCCCGACGCCGAGTCCCGCGTCGACGCCGTCCAGGACGACACCATCGACAACGAGGTCGACAACGCCGGCCACGACGCGATCAAGCGCGCCGAGACCGGCGGCCTCGAGCAGGTCTTCAAGTACGACCGCGGCCTCGTCGACTACGTCGAGCACCTCAACCGCCGCAAGACCGTGGCCAACCCGACCGTCATCTCGTTCGAGGCCGAGACCGCCGAGGGCGCCTCCGGGCAGCACATGAGCCTCGAGGTCGCGATGCAGTGGAACACCTCCTACACCGAGTCGGTCCACACCTTCGCCAACAACATCAACACCCACGAGGGCGGCACCCACGAGGAGGGCTTCCGCGCCGCGCTCACCTCCCTGGTCAACAACTGGGGCGAGGAGTGGGGGCTGATCAAGAAGAAGGAGGACCGCGTCTCGGGTGACGACATCCGCGAGGGCCTGACCGCGATCATCTCCATCAAGCTCAGCGAGCCGCAGTTCGAGGGCCAGACCAAGACCAAGCTCGGCAACACCGAGGCCAAGGGCTTCGCCCAGCGGATCATGAACGACCAGCTCGGGGCGTGGCTGGAGCAGAACCCCGCCGAGGGCCGGGAGATCGTCCGCAAGTCGCAGGCCGCGGCGAGCGCCCGGATCGCCGCCCGCAAGGCCCGCGAGCTGGCCCGCAACCGCAAGGGCCTCCTCGGTGGCGGCGGCCTGCCCGGCAAGCTCAGCGACTGCCAGTCGACCAACCCGGCCGAGTGCGAGGTCTTCATCGTCGAGGGCGACTCGGCCGGCGGCTCGGCCCGCCAGGGCCGCGACCCCCGCATCCAGGCGATCCTCCCGATCCGCGGCAAGATCCTCAACGTCGAGAAGGCTCGCATCGACAAGGTGCTGGCCAACACCGAGGTCCAGGCCATCATCTCCGCGCTCGGCACGGGCATCCACGAGGAGTTCAGCCTCGAGAAGCTGCGCTACCACAAGGTCGTGATGATGGCCGACGCCGACGTGGACGGCCACCACATCAACACGCTGCTGCTGACGCTGCTGTTCCGCTTCATGAAGCCGCTCATCGAGCACGGCTACGTCTACATGGCCCAGCCCCCGCTCTACCGGCTGCGCTGGAACAAGCCGGCCGAGCACGAGTTCGTGTACTCCGACGCCGAGCGCGACGCGCTGCTGCGCGACGGCCAGGCCCAGGGCAAGAAGCTCCCGAAGGAGAACCCGGTCCAGCGCTACAAGGGCCTCGGCGAGATGAACGCCGACGAGCTGTGGGAGACCACGATGGACCCCGACGCCCGCCTGATGAAGCAGGTCACGCTGGAGGACGCCGCCCAGGCCGACGAGATCTTCTCGATCCTCATGGGCGAGGACGTCGAGCAGCGCCGATCCTTCATCCAGCGCAACGCCAAGGACGTTCGATTCCTCGATATCTAGGTCGCTAGTCGCATCTACGACCACACCTAGACATCGATAGAACGCAGGAGAGAAGACACAATGACTGAGATCCCCACGGGTACCTCCGGCGGCGGCGACGGCTTCGGGTTCGGCGACGAGCGCATCCAGCCGATCGAGCTCCAGACGCTGATGCAGCAGTCCTACATCGACTACGCGATGACTGTGATCGTCGGACGCGCGCTGCCCGACGTGCGCGACGGCCTCAAGCCGGTCCACCGCCGCATCCTCTACGCGATGTACGACGGCGGCTACCGCCCCGACCGCGGCTTCTCCAAGTGCTCGCGCGTCGTCGGCGACGTGATGGGTCAGTACCACCCCCACGGCGACTCGGCGATCTACGACACCATGGTCCGCCTCGCCCAGCCCTGGGTGCTGCGCGCGCCGCTCATCAACGGCCAGGGAAACTTCGGCTCGCCGGGCAACGACTCCGCCGCCGCCATGCGATACACCGAGTGCCGGATGGCGCCGCTGGCCATGGAGATGGTGCGTGACATCGACGAGGACACCGTCGACTTCCAGCCCAACTACGACGGTCGCTCGCAGGAGCCGACCATCCTGCCGAGCCGCTTCCCCAACCTGCTCGTCAACGGCTCGGCCGGCATCGCTGTCGGCATGGCCACCAACATCCCGCCGCACAACCTCATCGAGGTCGCCGACGGCGCCAAGTGGGCCCTCGAGCACCCCGACGCCACCAGGGAGGAGCTCCAGGACGCGCTTCTCGAGCGCATCAAGGGACCCGACTTCCCCAACGGCGCCCTCATCGTGGGTCGCCAGGGCATCGAGCAGGCCTACCGCACCGGGCGCGGCTCGATCACCCAGCGCGCGGTGGTGGAGATCGACGAGGACGCCAAGGGCCGGGTGATGCTCGTGATCAGCGAGCTCCCCTACATGGTCAACCCGGACAACCTCGCGCTGAAGATCGCCGAGCTCGCCGACTCCGGCAAGATCCAGGGCATCTCCGACGTCCGCGACGACACCAGCTCCCGCACCGGCCAGCGGCTGGTCATCATCCTCAAGCGCGACGCGGTCGCCCGGGTCGTGCTCAACAACCTCTTCAAGCACACCGAGCTGCAGTCGAACTTCTCGGCCAACATGCTGGCGCTGGTCGACGGGGTGCCGCGCACCCTGCCGATCGACCAGTTCATCTCGCAGTGGGTGACCCACCAGATCGAGGTCATCCAGCGGCGTACGCGCTTCCGCCTCGCCGAGGCCGAGCGCCAGGCGCACATCTACCGCGGCCTCGCCAAGGCGCTCGACGCGCTCGACGAGGTCATCGCGCTGATCCGGCGCAGTCCCGACGTCGAGGAGGCCCGCACCGGGCTGATCGAGCTCCTCGACATCGACGAGGTCCAGGCCAACGCGATCCTCGAGATGCAGCTGCGCCGCCTCGCCGCCCTCGAGCGGCAGAAGATCATGGACCGCCTCGCCGAGCTCGAGCGCGTCATCGCCGACCTCGAGGACATCCTCGCCAACGTGGCGCGCCAGCGGCAGATCGTCTCCGACGAGCTCACCGAGATCGTCGACAAGCACGGCAACGAGCGGCGTACGCAGATCATCGCGGCCGACGGCGACCTGTCCATGGAGGACCTGATCCCCGACGAGGACCTCGTCGTCTCCATCACCCGCGGCGGCTACGCCAAGCGCACCCGCGCCGACCAGTACCGCCTGCAGAAGCGCGGCGGCAAGGGTGTGCGCGGCGCGACGCTGCGCGGCGACGACGTCGTCCAGCACTTCATCGCCACCACCAACCACCACTGG
Organism: Nocardioides sp. zg-1230; assembly: GCF_013155335.1. Taxonomy (GTDB): domain Bacteria; phylum Actinomycetota; class Actinomycetes; order Propionibacteriales; family Nocardioidaceae; genus Nocardioides. The sequence continues at coordinate 971,950 of NZ_JABJQZ010000001.1, forward strand.
CTGCTGTTCTTCACCACGGCCGGTCGGGTCTACCGCACGAAGGCCTACAACCTGCCCGAGGCCGCGCGCGACGCCAAGGGCGGCCACGTCGCCGGCCTGCTGAGCTTCCAGCCCGACGAGGACATCGCCCAGGTGCTCGCGATCCGCGACTACGACCAGGCGCCCTACCTCGTCCTCGCCACCCGCACCGGCCTGGTCAAGAAGACCAAGCTGGGCGACTACAACAGCCCGCGCCAGGCGGGCGTCATCGCGATCAACTTCCGTGAGGACGACGACGAGCTCATCGGCGCCGAGCTGGTCAACGCCGACGACGAGATCCTGCTCGTCTCCCGCAAGGGCCAGGCGATCCGGTTCACCGCCGACGACGACCAGCTGCGCCCGATGGGGCGTGCCACGGGCGGCGTGCGGGGCATGAAGTTCAAGCACGACGACGACTCGGTGCTGTCTCTCTCGGTGATCCGCGCGGCCCAGGTCGCCGCGGAGGAGGCGGTGGCCGAGGCCGGCGAGTCCGTCGAGGAGAGCGAGGTGAAGGAGCAGTACGTCTTCACCATCACCGACGGCGGCTACGCCAAGCGCTCCCGCATCACCGACTACCGCACCACCAACCGCGGTGGCATGGGCATCCGCGCGGTCAAGCTCACCAACGAGGACCGCGGCGGCCTGGTCGGCGCGTTCATCGTGGAGGAGGGCGACGAGGTCCTGTCCATCACCAGCGGCGGGCAGGTCGTCCGCAGCCCCATCGACGCCAACTTCCGCCCGACCGGCCGTGACAGCCAGGGCGTGAAGTTCGTGACGCCCAAGAAGGGTGACACGGTCGCCGTGGTGGCCCGATCGGTCGAGGCGCGCGAGGACGAGGAGGTCGAGGAGCAGGCAGCCGAGTCCGCCTCGGAGGTCGAGGCAGGCGCCCGCGAGGCCGCGACCGTTTCGCCGGACGTGGCCGACGGTGCAACAATCGACGGGCAGGACGCCGTCGAGGCGCCTGTCGAGCCCGCCGCCGACGACGACACCGAGGAGTGAGTGATCGATGTCGGAACGCACCGCGCCACCCGGTCGTGACACCGCCCGCCGTACCTCCGCGGGCGACCGCGAGCCCGCCAAGCGGTCCCTGACCGAGCGGCTCCAGGACACGCTGTCCAGCGCCGCCGAGGAGCACCGCGCCAACGCGGGACCCGCCTCGTCGCGCGGCAGTCGCGTACGACGTGCGGCCGGGCGCCAGCCGCGCCGCGCCCGCCTGCGGCTGACCCGGGTGGACCCGTGGTCGGTGATGAAGACGTCGTTCCTGCTCTCCGTCGCCTTCGGCGTCGTCACCTTCGTCGCCATCTTCATGGTGTGGTCGGTGCTCGGCGCGGCCGGCGTGTGGGAGTCGATCAACTCGGCCGTCGCCAGCATCGTCGAGGGCGACAGCGGCAACTCCACCTTCGACGTCACCGACTACGTCGGGATGTCCCGCGTGCTCGGCTTCACGCTGCTCGTCTCGGTGGTCGACGTCATCCTGATCACCGCGATCGCCACGCTCACCGCGTTCCTCTACAACCTCGCGGCCGCCCTCCTCGGCGGCATCGAGGTGACCCTCGCCGAGGACGAGAAGTGAGCTGACCGCCTCGATTGGCACCGCCTGACCACGGTCAGGTAACCTTCGGCGTCGCCGCTTGCGGCGTTGCACGGGCCTATAGCTCAGACGGTTAGAGCGCTTCCCTGATAAGGAAGAGGTCGGAGGTTCAAGTCCTCCTAGGCCCACTCCATCCCCCTCGCACCACCCCTTCGCTCCGCACCTTCGCTCCGATCCGAGGAGAGTCCATGAAGAAGCTCCTGCTGGTCGCCCTCGCCGCCGCCGGTGCGTTCGTCGCGAAGAAGAAGATGGACGAGGGCAAGAACGAGCAGGCCCTCTGGGCCGAGGCCACCGACACCGTCGACAAGGCCTGACGCTCCACTACCCGGGCGTGCTCAGCGTCCAACGGGGCCTTGGCGCAATTGGTAGCGCACCTGCTTTGCAAGCAGGGGGTTAGGGGTTCGAGTCCCCTAGGCTCCACCACTCTCGCTCGCGTGTTGCACCGGGCGCAATTGGTAGCGGCTCGACCATCCGTGGCTGCAAGCAGGGGGTCAGGGGTTCGAGTCCCCTAGGCTCCACCACTCTCGCTCGCGTGTTGCACCGGGCGCAATTGGTAGCGGCTCGACCATCCGTGGCTGCAAGCAGGGGGTCAGGGGTTCGAGTCCCCTAGGCTCCACCACTCTCGCTCGCGTGTTGCACCGGGCGCAATTGGTAGCGGCTCGACCATCCGTGCGCTGCAAGCAGGGGGTCAGGGGTTCGAGTCCCCTAGGCTCCACCAGATGACTCCCTGTCGCGTCCTGGTCATCGGCGCGACGGCCTCGGGGACGACGACCCTCGCCCGTGCCCTGGCCGACCGGTGGTCCGTGCCGCACGCCGACACCGACGACTACTTCTGGGTCCCGACCGACCCGCCGTACACCGACAAGCGACCCGAGGCCGACCGGCTGCGGCTGATGGCCGAGGTCTTCCTCCCACGCCGGGCGTGGGTCCTGTCCGGCTCGGTGATGGGCTGGGGCGAGCCGATGCTCGACCACGTCGACCGGCTGGTCTTCTGCACCGTGGACCCCGACGTACGCCTCGCTCGCCTGAAGGCCCGGGAGTCGGTGAGGTACGGCGATCGGATCCACGCCGGCGGCGATCTCGCCACGACGCACGAGGAGTTCATGACGTGGGCGGCCGGCTACGAGGTGTCGGACTTCCCGGGGCGCAGCCGGGTGCTCCACGAGGAGTGGATGACCCGGTTCAGCGGCCCGGTCCACCGGGTCGACACCTCGCCCCCGGTCGCCGAGCTGGTCCGGCAGATCGTGGAGTCCTGAGGTCACCCGGTGACCTCACGGATCCGCGCTCTCGTGTGACCTTCCGCCCATCCCTCGAAATCGGTCCCGGCGGCCTCACGCGCGGTCGCACACTGGTCCCGTGCTGGGCATCACCGACCTCCCGACCTACCTCGTCGGACTCGTCCTGATCATCCTGCTGCCGGGTCCGAACTCGCTCTACGTCCTCTCCGTCGCGGCGCGACGCGGGGTGCGCAGCGGGTACGCCGGCGCGGCGGGCGTGTGGACGGGCGACGCGGTGCTGATGACGTTGTCCGCGGCAGGTGTCGCGTCGCTGCTCCAGGCCAACGACGCGGCGTTCGCGGTCGTGAAGTGGGCGGGGGCGTCGTACCTGTTGTGGCTCGCGATCGGCATGCTGCGCGCGGCCTGGGGGATGTGGCGCTCGCGCCTGACGGTCGCCGAGCAGATCGCCGACGCGGCCGTCGAGGCGGGGGTCGAGCCGAGGGCGCGGGGCGAGCGGCCCTACCGGCGGGCGCTGGTGATCAGCCTGCTCAACCCCAAGGCGATCCTCTTCTTCGTCGCGTTCTTCGTGCAGTTCGTCGACCCGGCCTACGCCCACCCGGCCGTGTCGTTCCTCGCCCTCGGCACCCTGGCGACCCTCGCCAGCGCGGCGTACCTGACGGTCCTGATCCTCGCCGGCACCCACCTCGCGGCCGCCTTCCGGCGTCGCAAGGCGCTGTCGGCCGGGGCGACGTCGGCCGTCGGCGCGGTCTTCGTCGGCTTCGCGGTCAAGCTCGCGCTGGCCTCGGCCTGACCCGCTGCGCAGAAATCGGTCGCCCGGCGCTGTCGTATCCGGGTCGTCGCGTTCGTGGTAGGGGTGAGAGGTCGCCCGGCAGGGGCGGCCGCCGACCACTGGAGATGACCGTCATGCACTACCTCCTCACCGTCATCGGAGACACCGACAACCCGGCCGACGACTCCGCACCCGGCGCGATCGACGCCTTCAACGACCGGCTCAAGGACGAGGGCCGCTGGGTCTTCGGCGGCGGTCTCACCGACCCGCAGGACGCCACCGTCGCCGACAGCCGCAGCGGCGAGCCGGTGTTCACCGACGGGCCGTTCGTGGAGTCCAAGGAGTTCCTCGCCGGCTTCTGGGTCGTCACCGCCGACGACCTCGACGTCGCCCTCGCGCTGTCCGCCGACGCCTCGCGCGCCTGCCACCGCAAGGTGGAGGTCCGTCCGTTCGGCGGCGTGGCGTGACCCCATGACCCACCCCGGCGCCGAGGGGCTCGACGACCTCCTGGCCCGGGTCCACCGCGAGGAGTGGGCCCGGGTCGTGGCCACCCTCGCGCGGCGCTTCGGCGACCTCGACGTCGCCGAGGACGCCGCTGCCGAGGCCTTCGCCGTCGCCGTCGAGCGGTGGCGCGCCGACGGCGTACCCCCGAACCCGGGCGCCTGGCTGACCACCACCGCCGCGAACAAGGCGCTCGACCGCGTACGCCGGGAGAGCCGGCGCGCGGCCAAGCAGAGGCAGGCCCACATGCTCACCGACCAGCTCGCCGGACCACCCGAGCCCACCGGGGCCGTCGCGGACGAGCGGCTCCGGTTGCTCTTCACCTGCGCCCACCCCGCCCTCGCGATGGAGGCGCGCGTCGCGCTCACGCTGCGGATGGTCGGCGGCCTCACCGTCGGCGAGATCGCGCACGCGTTCCTCGTGCCGGAGCCGACCATCGCGCAACGGATCACGCGCGCCAAGGCGAAGATCAGGGCCGCCGGCATCCCGTGGCGCGTCCCTGCCGCGGCGGACCTGCCGGCCCGCGTCGACGGCGTGCTGACCGTGCTCTACCTCGTCTTCAATGAGGGCTACCTCGCCAGCGGACCCGGGAGCGAACCGGTGCGTGCCGACCTGACGGGGGAGGCGATCCGGCTCATCCGCCTGGTGCGCGAGCTGCTGGACGACGATGCCGAGGCGACGGGGCTGCTCGCGTTGATGCTCCTCACGGAGGCACGGCGTACGGCCCGGGTGTCCGCGGGCGGCGAGCTGGTCACCCTCGACCAGCAGGACCGTGGCGCCTGGGACCGTGAGCTCATCGCCGAGGGTCACGCCCTCGTCCGGGAGCGTCTGGCCTCGGGCCTGCCGCCCGGTCGCTACCAGGTGCTCGCCGCGATCAACGCCGTCCACACCGACGCCGCCGACGCCCGGGACGTCGACTGGTCACAGGTGGTGGCGCTCTACGACCAGCTGACCCGGCTCGACCCGTCGCCGGTCGTGGCCCTCAACCGCGCGATCGCCGTCGGCGCGCTCGACGGTCCGCACGTCGCCATCGCCCAGGTGGACGCGCTGGCAGCACGCCTCGACGGCTACCACGCGTTCCACGCGACCCGGGCCGACCTGCTCCGCCGGCTGGGCCGCAGCCCGGAGGCGCGCGCGGCCTACGACCGGGCGATCGGGCTGGCACGCAACTCTGCCGAGTCGGCGTACCTCACCCGGCGGCGCGACGAGCTCGGCCCGGCTCAGTAGCCGCGGATGCCCTCGCTGAGCAGCGTCGTCCCCTCGTCGCCGAGCGGGAGCCGGATGCCGGCGGACGGGTCGGGCCAGCGGATGCCCATGCGACGCCACATCTCGGTCACCACCCAGCCGTCGAGGAGGGTGTGGGAGTCCGACCGGTGTGCCCTGATCGGCGGCAGCAGCCGCGAGCGGGCCCGACGCACCGACACCTGGCGGAAGTATGGCCCGATCTCGGCAGGGTCCGCCCCGACGGCCTGGGCGACGAGCTCGGGGTCGCCCTGCCAGGAGTCGTCGAACTCCCCCGGACCGAAGTAGCCGGGGAGGTTGACGTGCCGGTCCAGCACCTCGCCCCCGTCGACGAGCCAGTGCGACCAGAACACGTCCTCGTAGATCACCACCGCCGACGCGAGCACCTGCAGCCGACGGGTCAGCTCGACCGCGAGCTTGTCGGAAGGCACCACGTAGTGCGGGCGCACGACGACCCAGCCCGGGGCGGAGCGGGTGACGCTGACGTCGTAGCGCTCGTCGGTCCGGCCGCGGTCGGCATCGGCGACCGGGTCGACCCGACGCCCGAGCCCCCGCAGGATCGACAGCAGCACGTCGGCCACCTCGTCGGCATCGCCGGTGCGCAGCGCGACCGCGGTCTCCATCACCCCATGCCGCGCATCGTGGCACGCGTCACGCGGGCGCGGAGCCGATTCGTGGCGCTTCGTGGTGGCTGGGACAATCGAGGCCGTGACCGCCCCCCGCCGACCCGGCCTGCTGACCGACCTCGGCGCGGCGGTCCTCGCGCTCGTGCTGGTGGGCATCGCGGGACTGCTCGGGAAGTGGCAGTACGACGCCTGGCAGGCGCACCGCGACGCCGAGGCACGCGACCTGACCGGCGTCGCGGCGGTGCCGCTGGACGAGGTGATGGGCAACGACGACCCGTTCCCCGCCCCCGACCTGGGCCGTCCCGTGGACGTGTCGGGTGAGTGGCTCGACGGGGGTTTCTGGGTCGCCGACCGCGACCGCGGTGACCAGCCCGGCTACTGGGCGGTGACGCCGCTCCAGACCGGCGACGCCGCGGTGCTCGTCGTCCGCGGCTGGGCACCCGAGCCCGACCCCGACCTGCTCGCCGTGGCGGGCGAGGCCGAGGTGACCGGCTGGCTGCAGCCCCCGGAGGGCACGCTGGTCGTCGACGACGACCCGTCCGACGACGTCTTCCCCGAGATCCGCGTCGCCGACGCCGTGCAGCGGGTCGACGTCGACCTGTGGTCGGCGTACGTGATCAGCCAGGAGCCCGGCCCCGGGCTGGAGGAGGCGGAGCTCGCGTCGCTGCCCACCCCGAGCCGGACGACCGGCATCCGCAACCTGCTCTACGCCTTCGAGTGGTGGGTCTTCGGGGCGTTCGCGGCCTTCATCTGGTGGCGCTGGCGCCGCGACGCCACCAAGCCCGACCTGGATCCCGACGTGGCGCCCGAGCTGTCCCGACCGAGCGCCGGATAGGTTGGCCGCCGTGTCACGCACCCTCACCGCCTACCGCGTCATGGCCTCCATCGTGGGCGTCCTGCTCGTCGTGCTCTGCCTGGTCGGCGTCCCGCTGGCCAACTTCGACGGGTCCCCGATGTGGGGCGTCTTCGACAGCACGCCGACGTGGGTCACGCCCGGCTCCGACGCCCAGCACGCCGGCGAGCTCATCACCACCTACCTCGGTGTCGCGCACGGCTGGCTCTACATGATCTTCCTCTTCAGCGCGTTCCTGCTCTCGCGTCGCGCCGCGTGGGACTTCCCGTTCACCGTGGTGACCCTCGTCTGCGGCACGATCCCGCTGGTCTCCTTCTGGGCCGAGCACCGCGCCACTGCGCGCGTCCGCGCCGAGCACCCCGCGCTTGCCTGATCCTCACTAGGCTCCACCCATGGTGACCGCGTTCGTGCTCGGCGGAGGCGGGGTGCTGGGCGCCGTCGAGGTCGGCATGCTGCGGGCGCTGCTCGAGCGCGGCATCGTCCCGGACCTCGTCCTCGGCACGAGCGTCGGCGCGCTCAACGGCGCGATGGTCGCGCGGCAGCCCGAGCTCGGCGTCGTCGACCGGCTCACCGAGCTCTGGGCCGCCACTGCGCAGGGCCGCGACGTGTACGGCGACCGCCCGCTGCGCACCGTCCGCCGTGCCGTGTCCACCGGCACCCACATCTACTCCTCCGCGCCCCTGCGCGCCCGTCTCGAGGAGGAGCTGGGGGACGCGCGCTTCGAGGACCTGCCCGTACGCCTCGAGGTGTGCGCGGCGAGCATCGAGCGCGCCGCCGAGCACTGGTTCACCGAGGGACCGATCGTGCCCGCGATCCTCGCCAGCGCCGCCGTACCGGGTCTGCTGCCACCGGCCGAGGTCGACGGCGAGCACTTCCTCGACGGCGGCCTGGTCAACTCCATCCCGGTGGGGCGCGCGGTCGAGCTCGGCGCCACCCGCGTCTTCGTGCTGCAGGTGGGGCGCATCGACCGCCCGCTGCGGGTGCCGACCCGGCCGTGGGAGGTCGCGAGGGTGAGCTTCGAGGTCGCCCGCCGCCACCGCTTCATGCGCGACATGGCCACCATCCCCGAGGGCGTCGAGGCCCACGTGCTGCCCGCTGCGGGCACGTCGTCACGCGACGACTCGCTGCTCTCCCACCGCGACTTCTCGGGGGTCCAGGGCCGTATCGATGCGACGTACGCCGCCTCGCGGGACTACCTCGACGCCGAGCTCGGCCGGCCATGAGGCGCCCGCTGGTCTGGATCCTGAGGCGGCTGGTCGTGGCGCCGCTCGTGGTGGTCCTTACGGTGCTGATGTGGGTCACCCTGCCGGGCTGGCTGCTGGTGGCGGCGGCGGTGTCACCGATGCTGCCCGGACGGTGGCGGGCTCTGCGCGTGCTGTGGCTGGTCCTGCTGTACGCCACCTTCGAGACCGTGATGCTGGCGGTGATGCTGGGCCTGTGGCTGGCCAGCGGCTTCGGCTGGAAGATCCGCTCGCCCTACTTCGCCGGCATCCACTACGACCTGGTGCAGGGCGCGCTGATCGTGTTCTTCCGCGAGGCCCGGCGGGTGCTGGCGCTGCGCATCCGCACCGACGGACCGCACCCGTCACGGGTGCCGGACGGGCCGGTGCTGGTGATGTGCCGCCACGCCGGGCCCGGCGACTCGTTCGTGCTGATGTACGCCCTGCTGCACTGGTACCACCGCGAGCCGCGGGTCGTCCTCAAGAACACCCTCGCGTGGGACCCCGCGATCGACGTGGTGCTGAATCGGGTCCCGGCGCGCTTCATCTCCCCCAACCCCGCCGCCGGCGAGGACCTGGAGTCGCAGATCGCGTCGCTGGCCACCGGCCTCGACCACAACGACGCGTTCGTGATCTTCCCCGAGGGCGGCAACTTCACCGCCGCGCGACGCGATCGCGCGATCGCCAAGCTCCGCAAGCTCGGCCTGGAGCGGATGGCGGTGCGCGCGGAGGAGATGGTGCACGTCCTGGCGCCCCGCCCCGGCGGCGTACTGGCAGCGCTCGACGCGGCACCGGAGGCCGACGTGCTGATGGTCGCCCACACCGGGCTCGACCACCTGCTCACCGTCGGCGACCTGTGGCGCGAGCTGCCGATGGACAAGCAGATCACGATGCGCTGGTGGCGCGTCGCGCGCGAGGAGATCCCGGGCGAGCGCGAGGAGCGCATCGACTGGCTCTTCCACTGGTGGGAGCGGATCGACGACTGGATCGAGGACAACCGCCTCGAGCCCCTCTGAGCGCACGCCGCCGTGGACGCGACTCGGGCGGTGCCCCACCCACCTTCGCGAGCTGCCGAAGGTGGGTGGGACACCGCCCGGTGCGGTGTTCGGGTGCTGCGGTGCTGCTAGTTCTTCCGCGGCACGTCGTCGATGTCGATCACGTCGGCGGGTGCGTCGGGGTCGGTCGGCTGGTGCGCCTCCTCGACCGAGTCGCTGATCGCCTCGCCCGGGGCGCCGCCGCCGGGGTCGTCGGTGGCCGGCGGGTCGGCCGTCACGACGTCGTCGGCCGTGACCTCCTCGGGCAGCGGGTCGGTGAGCGGGTCACCGCCGGGCGCGGCCGACGTGGTCGCCGGGGAGGCGGGCGTGGGCGGCGGGGTGGCCGACGACGGGGTGGCGGGCTTCGGCGGGGCCGGCGGCACGTAGGTCGACTGCCAGTTGGCCTCGGCGTCCTGCTTGCCCTTGAGCTTGGTGAAGACGAAGCCGCCGACGGCCAGCAGGCCGGTGACCAGCAGGAACTTCTTGAGCCTGCCGCCCTTGGGCTCGGGCTCGACGCCGCGCAGCTCGTTGACCTTCGCGGCGGCCAGGTCGCGACCCTCGGCGGCCCGCTCGGAGGCGAGCGCGGCGGCGACGGCGGCCTTGTCGGCGGCGTTGGCGCGGGCCTCGGCCAGCAGCGGGGCGGCCTTCTCACGCGCCTCGGCGGTCTTCACGGCGGCGAGGGCGGCACCTGCGGTGGCGGCCTCGGTCGCGCGCGTGCGCCCCTCGTCGAGCAGCGGCTGGGCCTTGTCACGCGCGTCGGCGATCGCGGGACCCGCCTTCTCCACCGCCTGCTCCCAGGCTGACTCGAGCTGGGGGATGACGGTGTCGGTGACGGTCTCCGAGACCTGCTCGACATAGTCGTGGGCCCGGTCCATCAGGGACTTCTTGCGGCCGAAAGGCATGCGTGACCTCCTCAGTGATTGAGGCTCCATCTCACCACGGGCACCCTGACGCGGCCAGCCCCGTCCGGGTGGGCAGGACGTACGGCGTCACGCGGGCGCCCTGCCCACACCGGGGCCTGACAGGGGCGTGGGCGTGGCGTGGCAGGATCGAGGGGCGCGCGGCCGTGGTGCCGCGCCACCACCGACGTACGACAGACCACAGCTGAGAGGCACATCCCATGGCCGACCTGAAGGCGACCCTGAAGACCAACCGGGGCGACATCGTCATCGACCTGTTCCCCAACCACGCGCCCGAGACCGTCGAGAACTTCGTCGGCCTGGCCGAGGGCACCAAGGACTACCGCGACGACGCCGGCCGCAGCGGCGAGAAGTACTACGACGGCCTCGGCTTCCACCGCGTCATCGAGGGCTTCATGATCCAGGGTGGCTGCCCGCTCGGCACCGGCACCGGCGGCCCGGGCTACACGTTCAAGGACGAGATCCACCCCGAGCTCGTCTTCGACAAGCCCTACCTGCTCGCGATGGCCAACGCCGGCCCGGGCACCAACGGCTCGCAGTTCTTCATCACCGTCGGCGCCACACCGTGGCTCAACCGCAAGCACACGATCTTCGGCGAGGTGGCCGACCAGGCCAGCCGCGACGTGGTCGACGCGATCGCGACCACCCCCACCGGTGCGATGGACCGTCCGCAGGACGCCGTGGTCATCGAGTCGGTCACCATCGAGCGCTGACCCACCCGGTCCGCACCACACCCCCGACGCGACTCGCGTGACCCCGCCATGACCCAACCGCCCGAGGGGCCGACCGCGGACCCGACCGCGGCCGGGGTGCCCACCTGCTACCGGCACCCCGACCGCGAGACCTGGATCCGCTGCCAGCGCTGCGACAAGTCGATCTGCCCCGACTGCATGCGCGACGCGGCGGTGGGCTTCCAGTGCCCCGACTGCGTCAAGGAGGCCAACAAGGGCTCGCGCCAGAACCGCGCCATGTACGGCGGAGAGCGCAGCGCCGACCCGCGGCTGACGACGTTCGTCCTCATCGGCATCAACGCCGCCGTGTGGCTGGCGATCACCGCGACGGGCGGGCGCTCGTCGTGGCTCACCCACCTGCTGGCGCTCCGGCCGGTGGGCGTGTGCGACCCCGGCAACGGGTCGCTCTACGACATCGGTGAGAGCGTCTGCGAGGCCTCCGGTGCGACCTTCCAGCCCGGCTTCTCCGACGGCGCCTGGTGGCAGCTGCTGACCGCGGCGTTCACCCACGTCGAGATCTGGCACGTCGCGATGAACATGTTCGCGCTGTTCATCTTCGGCCCCGTGCTCGAGGGCATCGTCGGGCGGGCGCGCTTCCTGGCGATCTACCTCGTCAGCGCCCTGGCGGGGTCGGTGATGGTGGTCTGGTTCAGCTACGAGTTCAGCTCCACCGTCGGCGCCTCCGGCGCGATCTTCGGCCTGCTGGGCGCCCTGCTCGTCGTCGCCCGCAAGGGCCGGCTGCACTCGCAGTGGCTCGTGCAGAACCTCGTCATCGGCGTCGTCATCACCGTGGTGGGCTGGCGCTTCATCTCCTGGCAGGGTCACCTCGGTGGCCTCGTCGGCGGCGCACTGGCCGCGGCGATCATCGCCTACGCCCCGAAGTCGAGCCGCAGCCTCGTGCAGTGGATCGGTCTTGCCCTCGTGCTGACCGCCCTGCTGGCCCTCGCGCTCGTGCGGGACCTCGCCCTGTCCTGACACCGGCCACACGCCCGACCGCGGCCCCCGCCCCTCGTCGTACGACGGAGGCGGGGGCTGCGTGCATTTCCCACAGGTGTGCACACAGCTGTGGATAACTACACGCATGTAATTCTCCACAGAGGTTCTCCACAGTGTGGAAATCCGACGCCCGGCCCGAGCGGTGAGTGAGGCAGGAAATCAGGCGCCGGAACCTGTCCCACGCACCGCTCGTCGGGTGCACGCGACCCGAAATGACTCGAGCGGTGGGAGAGACGCCTTCCCTTCCCCAGGAAGGCGCCTCACCCACCGCTCGAGGCGACGGATGTCCGACCCGCGTCAGCGGGCCGAGGGAGAACCTACTCCCACTTGGTCGCGAAGCTGAAGCCGACCGCCATGAAGGCGATGCCGACGACGAGGTTCCACTGGCCGAGGTCGTTGAAGATCGGCAGGTCGGAGAGATCGTCGGAGAAGACGTAGAACGTGCAGATCCACAGCAGGCCGACGAGGAAGCAGCCGAGCATGCCGACCACGACGCCGCGACCGCGGCCCAGCGGCGTCGACGGGTGCGCGGAGACCATCAGGCCGACCATCAGCAGGCCGAAGCCGATCAGGTAGTTCCAGTCACCCAGGTCGGACACGGCCTTCGGGCTGCCGTCGACCGGCGGGAACGCGAGCGGGTTGCCGCGGCCCTGGACGTAGTAGAAGACGAGCCAGCCGATGCCGGCGGCGATGAGCACCAGGGCGACGATGAACCGCGGGGTGAAGAGCGACGTCTTCTCCTCGGAGGTGATCGTGGGGGACTTCGACACTGCTGCTCCTGGGGCTTGGCTGTTCAGGGTCCCGGCGGGCTCGCGGCGCCGGTCACGGGCGGTAAGACGCCCGACGGGGGGTTAGCGTAGTAGGCATGCGCCCTCCGTCCCACTCGTCCCCCGGGCGTCGTCTCGCCTGGCGGGTGGCCACTCCGGTGGTCGTGCTGCTCAGCGGAGCCCTCTTCGCGGTCAGCGCGGAGCAGAGTGACGGCTTCGACCTGCGTGGCGGGCGACTGACCGACCTGGCGTCCGTGGTCCGCGCCGAGCGCGACGAGGCGGGCGAGCTCACCGCACGGGCGGCCGAGCTCAACGCCGAGGTGGAGGCCCTCAGCACCGAGCTCGGCGACCGCTCCGTCGGACGCGCCCAGGACGAGATCGCGACCCTCGTCGACCCCGCGGGGCTGACCGAGAAGACCGGCCCCGCGGTGCGGGTCACCCTCGACGACGCGCCGGAGGAGACGCGGCTGGCCTACGAGGGCGACCCCAACGACCTGGTGGTGCACCAGCAGGACATCCAGGCGGTGGCCAACGCCATGTGGAACGCCGGGGCCGAGGCGGTGACCATCCAGGGCCAGCGGCTGATCTCGACGACCGGCATCAAGTGCGAGGGCAACCAGGTCACCCTCCACGGCATCCCCTACTCGCCGCCCTACGTGATCGAGGGCATCGGCGACCCGGCCGCCATGGAGGCCGAGCTCACGACCGACCCGATCCTGGCGACCTACCGCGACTACACCCTCATCCCCGGTGGCGGCGTCTCGTGGGACATGGCTCGTCTCGACTCGGCCGTCGCACCGGCGTACGACGGTCTCCTCGACCTCACCTACGCCACCCCGATGCCCGAGTGACCGACTGACCGAGCGCTGACCGGGGTCAGACCTACGGCACCGGCGTCTCGGTGGGAGGCGTCTCGGTTGGCGGGGTCTCCGTCGGCGGGGTCGTCTCGGTGGGGGGCGTCTCGGTGGGGGGCGTCTCCGTCGGCGGCGTCTCCGTGGGGGTCTCGACCGGCTCCTCGAAGGCCGACACGAAGATCGTCACGGTGCTGCCCTGGTCGGCGGTCCCGCCGGCCGGGATCTGGTCGACCACCGTGCCCTTGGGCTCGGTGGACGCGGCGTCGGTGCGGACGTCCGGCGTGAACCCGGCGTCGCGGATGGCGCGCTCCGCCTGGCGCTGCTGCAGCCCGCGGACGTCGGGGACCTTCTCGGGCCCGTCGGAGAACACGATGGTGACCGTCGTGCCCTCCTCCACCGCCGTGCCGGCCGCCGGCTCGGTGCTGAGGACCTGGTAGCGGGGCTCGTCGGAGTCCTGCTCCTGGAAGCGCACCTTGAGGTTCTGCGCGAGCATCGCCGCGCGGGCGTCCTTGCGCAGCGTGCCGACGACGAAGGGGACCTCGACCTCCGGCTTGCCGAGCGACAGCACGAAGTCGACGGAAGTGCCGGGGTCGGCGAACACGTCGCGGTTGGGATCCTGCGAGATCACGGTGTCGGGGGCGACGGTCTCGGAGGTCTCGCGGGTGATCCGTCCGACCTGGAAGCCGGCGTCGGCGATCCGGAGACGGGCCTCGTCCTCGGTGAGCCCGACGACGTTGGGGACGGCCGTGCGCTCCGGGGCGTCCTCGAAGAGCATGCCGTTGAGCAGGTAGGCACCGCCCGCGAGCAGGGCGACGACGAGGATCCCGGCGAGGACCCACCATCCCGCGCGGCTGCGCGACGGCTCGTCGTCCCGGGGCGGCGGCGCTGCGGCGGCGGCCGAGGTGACGGCCGGCGCGACCGTGGTGGCGTAGTCCGCCTCCGGGGGCGGGACGACCGGCGGCGGAGCCTGGATCGGGTGGCCGGCGAGGTAGCGCTCGATGTCGGCCTTCATCGCCGCGGCGCTCTGGTAGCGGTCCTCGACGCGCTTGGCGAGCGACTTCATCACGATCGCGTCGATCTCGGGGTCGAGCTGGTCGTCGAGGTCGGACGGCGGGGCCGCCTGCTCGCGCACGTGCTGGTAGGCGACCGCGACCGGGCTGTCACCGACGAACGGCGGGCGGCCGGTGAGCAGCTCGTAGAGCATGCAGCCGGTCGAGTAGACGTCGGAGCGCGAGTCCACGGTCTCGCCGCGGGCCTGCTCGGGGGAGAGGTACTGCGCGGTGCCGACCACGGCAGCGGTCTGCGTCATGGTCGAGGAGGCGTCGGAGATCGCGCGGGCGATGCCGAAGTCCATCACCTTGACGTCGCCCGTGGGCGTCAGCATCACGTTGCCGGGCTTGATGTCGCGGTGGATGATGCCGGCGCGGTGGCTGTAGTCGAGCGCCGACAGCACGCCCGCGGTGATCTCGAGGGCGCGCTCGGGCAGGATCTTGCGGCCCTCGCGCAGGATGTCGCGCAGCGTGCGCCCCTCGACGCACTCCATCACGATGTAGGGCTGGGCGACGCCCGACCCGTCGGTGGCCATCTCCTCGCCCGTGTCGTAGGTGGACACGATCGCGGGGTGGTTGAGCGAGGCCGACGACTGCGCCTCCCGGCGGAAGCGGGCCTGGAAGGTCGCGTCGCTGGCGAGGTCGGTGCGCAGCCGCTTGACCGCGACCGTGCGTCCGAGGCGCTGGTCCTTGCCCTTGCGGACCTCGGCCATGCCACCTCGACCGAGGAGCTCGCCGAGCTCGTAGCGACCGCCGATGAGCGTCGGCTCCGGCTGCGTCATCCCTCGTCGCTCCCTTCGTCCTTCTGCTGCCCGGGCGGGACCTTGGCCCAGAAGCTGACGGTCACCTGGTCGCCCTCCTGCAGCGTGCCGCTCGGCTCCACCGACTCCACGGTGCCGTCCGCCTGGTCACCGGGGTTCTCCAGCTCGACGGCGACCGGCTTCAGGCCGAGGTCGCGCAGCTCCTTCTCGACGTCCTTGCGATCACGCCCGACATAGGCGGCCGGGTCGACCTCGACCGTGGCGGGCTCCGTCTCGGTGGGCGACTCGGTGGGCGTGTCCGTCGGAGTCTCGGTCGGGGTCTCCGTGGGGGTCTCCGTGGGGGTCTCCGTGGGCGTCTCGGTGGGCGTCTGGGTCGGGGTCTGGCTGGGCTCCTGCGACTGCTCCCGACCGGGGGTGGGGTCGCCGGCCGACCCGGTGGTCTCGCTGTCCCGGGTGCCCAGCCAGACGGCGAGCAGCACCGCGGCCACCACGGCCGCGACGCCGATCAGCAGGGGCCACGGCGTCGTACGACGTCGGGACGCAGCGGGTGCGGGGGCGGGCGTGGGCGTGGGATCGGGTGCAGGGGCCGCTGCCGGCATCACCTGTGTTGCCGTGCCGACGGGCGCGACCGCCGGTGTGACGACCGTGGCCGCTCCGGCGCCGGCCGCCGAGGCCGGGTCGCGCAGCGCTCGCGCGAAGGCGGACCCGTCGGGGAAGCGGTCCTGCGGGGACTTGGCCAGCGCGCGGCGTACGACAGCAGCGAGGTCGGCGGGCACCGAGCCGGGCAGCTCAGGGACCGGGTCGCGCAGGTGGGCGATCGCGGTGGCGACCGGGGTGTCGGCGACGAACGGCTTGCGGCCGGCGAGGCACTCGAAGGCGACCACGCCGAGGGAGTAGACGTCGGATGCGGCGGTGGCGGTGCCGCCCTCGGCCTGCTCGGGCGAGATGTAGGCGGGCGTGCCCATCACCTCACCGGTCTGCGTCAGCGCCATCCCCTCGGCCGCCCGGGCGATGCCGAAGTCGGTCACCTTGACCCGGCGGTCGGGCGTCACGAGGAGGTTGGCGGGCTTGACGTCGCGGTGCACGATGCCGGCGGCGTGCGCGACGCCGAGGGCGTCGGCCGCCTGGGCGAGCAGCTCCTGGGTGGCGGCCGGGTCCAGCGGTGCACTCGGGCGCAGCAGCGCGGAGAGCGGCTGGCCCTCGACGAGCTCCATGACCAGGTAGGGGCGCGGGGTCGTCGAGCCGTCGACGGGGGCGCCATGGCCGTAGTCGAAGACGGCGGCGATGCCGGGGTGGTGCAGTGCCGCGGCGTGGCGGGCCTCGGTCTCGAAGCGGGTGCGGAACAGCGCGTCGTCGGCGTACTCGGGCTTGAGCACCTTGACCGCCACCGGCCGGTCCAGGACGGTGTCGCGCGCCGACCACACCTCGCCCATGCCGCCCGTGGCGATGCGGGACTCGAGGACGTAGCGGTGGGCGTCGTCGACGTGGCCACCGGGTGCGAGCGCGGTCACTGGTTGATCACCGCCTCCATCACCGACTTGGCGATCGGTCCGCCGAGGCGTCCGCCGCCGATCTCGTCGCGCGAGGTGTCGCTCGACTGCACGAGCACCGCGACGGCGACCTGGGGGTCGTCGGCAGGGGCGAAGGAGACGAACCACGCGTAGGGCGGTCGGTCGGCCGTCGACTGCGCGGTGCCGGTCTTGCCGGCGACCTCCACCCCCGGGATCTGGGCCGGGGTCGCGGTGCCGGAGTCGACGGTGGCGACGAGCATGGAGGTGAGCTCGTCGGCGGTGGTGCTGGAGATCGCCTTGCTGATGCTCTGCGGGTCGGTGCGGTCGAGGACCGAGAGGTTGGGCGCGCGCACCTCGTCGACGACGTACGGGCGCATCACGTCGCCGTCGTTGGCGATCGCGGCGGCGACCATCGCCATCTGCAGCGGGGTCGCGGTCACGCTCGACTGGCCGATGCCGGACAGCGCGGTCTGCGGCGGGTCCATGTCGCGCGGGTAGAGCGACTCGGCCTGGCCGCCGAGGTCCTCCAGCGAGGTGTCGTTGAAGCCGAACTTCTCCGCCTGGTCGGCCATCGCGTCGACACCGAGCTCGTTGGCGAGGGTGAGGAAGGTGACGTTGCAGGACACCTGCATCGCCTGCGTCAGGGTGATGCGGCGCCCGCCGCAGTTGCCGCCGTCGTAGTTGCCGACGCTGGTCGTGGACTGCGGCAGCTTGAAGCGGAAGCCGCCGGGGACCTGCGAGTCGGCGTCGTAGTTGCCCGACTCGATCGCGGCCGCGGCGGTGACGAGCTTGAACGTCGACCCCGGGGGGAGCGTCGTGCTGATGGCTCGGTTGATGAGCGGCTCGAGCGGGTCGTTGTTGAGCTCCTTGCTGAGGTCGGCGACCGCACCGAAGTCGTGCGAGGCGAAGTTGTTGGGGTCGAACGTCGGGGTGGACGCCATCGCGAGCACCCGCCCGGTCGTCGGCTCCAGCGCCACGACCGCGCCCTGGGCGTTGTCACCGGGCAGGCCCTCGAGTCCTGCCCAGGCGGCGTCCTGGGCGGCGGCGTCGACGGTGAGCTGGACGTTGCCGCCCTTGGGGTCGCTGTTGCTCAGCATGTCGACGAGCCGGGTGACGAACAGGCGAGAGTCGTCCCCGGCCAGGACGGCGTTCTGCGAGCGCTCCACACCGGTCTGGCTGTACCACGAGAAGTAGCCCGTGATCGGGGCGTACTTGAACGGCTGGGAGTACGTGCGCTGGAACTTGTACTGGTCGTCGGAGGGGACGCTGCGGGCGACCGCCTCCTTGCCGACGAGGATCGCGCCGCGCTCGCGGGAGAACGTCGCGGTGATGATCCGCCGGTTGCGCGGGTCGTCGGAAAGCGTGTCCGCGCGGACGTACATCAGGTAGGTGGCGTTGACGAGCAGCGCCAGGAAGAGGACGAGGCAGAAGACCGAGACGACCCTGATCGGTTTGTTCATCGGAGCTTCACCACCTGCGTGCTCTCGCTGTCGGCGCCGGAGTCGTCGTCGGGCTCGAGGCGCGGCGCCGGGCGGCGGGCCTGGTCGGAGACACGCAGCAGCAGCGCCACGATCACCCAGTTGGCCACGAGCGAGGAGCCGCCGTAGGAGAGGAACGGCGTGGTGAGGCCGGTCAGCGGGATCAGCCCGGTGACGCCGCCGATGACGACGAAGACCTGCAGCGCGACGATGGCGCCGAGGCCGACGGACAGGAGCTTGCCGAAGCCGTCGCGCGAGATCAGCGCGATGCGCAGCGCCCGCTCCACGATCAGGCCGTAGCAGAGGATGATCGCCATGACGGCGGTCAGCCCGAGCTCCTCGCCGATCGTGGAGACGATGAAGTCGGAGTAGGCGAACGGCACCCGCTCGGGGAAGCCGTTGCCCAGGCCGCGCCCGATCAGGCCGCCCCAGCCCTGACCGAACAGGGCCTCGACGAGCTGGTAGCTGCCGGGCGACTGGTCGTAGTAGGCGAGCGGGTCCAGCCAGAAGTTGAAGCGGTTCTGCACGTTTCCGACGAAGGTGTACGCCGCCAACGCACCGGCGCCGAACAGGAGGCCACCGACGACGAGCCAGCCGGGACGCTCGGTCGCGACGTAGAGCATCGCGAGGAACAGGCCGAAGAACAGCAGCGAGGAGCCCAGGTCGTTCTGGAGGACCAGGATCATCATCGAGACGCCGAACATCGCCAGGATCGGGCCGAGGTCGCGCCCGCGCGGCAGGTCGATGAACAGGACGCGGCGACCGGCGAGCGCGAGGGCGTCGCGGTGCAGGACGAGGTAGCCGGAGAACGCGATCACCAGCAGCACCTTGGCGACCTCGCCCGGCTGGAAGCTGAAGCCGGCGACGTTGATCCAGATGCGGGCGCCGTTGATCTCGCGCCCGACGAGGGGCAGGAAGGGCAGGATCAGCAGCAGGATGCCGAGCAGGCCGGCGGTGTAGGTGAACCGCTGCAGCACCCGGTGGTCCCGCAGCAGGACCAGGGTGAGCACGAAGAGGATCACGCCCAGCGTCATCCACGTCAGCTGTTGGCGCGCGAACGTGTGCTGGTCGAGCCCGTTGGCCTCGTAGGTCAGGTCGAGCCGCCGGATCACGGCCAGCCCGAGCCCGTTGAGCGCGGCGACGAGTGGCAGCAGGACCGGGTCGGCGTACGGCGCCACGATGCGCACGGTGATGTGGGCGGCGACGATCAGCGCGGTGAGCCAGCCGCCGTAGCCGAGCAGGTCGGCGGGCACGACGCCCTCGACGCCGAGCCCGACGGCGGCGTAGGCGCCGATGCCGACCATCAGTGCGAGCACGAGCAGGAACAGCTCCGCACCCCGGCGGCGCCGGTGCACGAAGCCCATCAGGGTTCCGGTCTGACTCATCGCAGCCCGCCCGTCACTCGACTTCCTGGCCCGCGGCGAAGTTGTCGACCGTGCGCCGTGCGTCGTCGAGGTCGGTCGCGTCGATTCCCTCGCGCACCGTCTCGGCGTTGATGTCGCTGAGCCGGTCGAGCTCGACGTCGGTGACCTCGTAGGCGTGGGAGAGGGAGATGCCGGGCAGGTCGGCGTCGATGCCGCGGAAGATCGCGACCTTGCCGTCCAGCTCGGCGACGTAGAACTGCTGCTGGCTCCACGACCAGCCGGCGGCCAGCACGACCCAGGCCAGGCCGAGCAGCACGGCGGCGACCAGCAGGCGGCGTAGCCAGGAGAAGCGGCCGGGATCGCGAGGGGCGTAGCGCGCGGCTTCCGGGTCGATCGGGTCGGCGACGTAGGCGCCCTCGGGGACGTCGTCGGGCACGGGCGGGATCTCGCCGGTGTCGCCGGAGCGGTGGCCGCGGAACAGCCCGCCGACCGCGCCGCCGAGCGGGAGCCGTCGCGGCAGGTCGGCCGCGGCGCCGACGAGCAGCGGGGCGAGGTCCGCGGGCGGCGCCTCTTCCGAGACGTCGGCGACGATGCAGGTGACGTTGTCGGTGCTGCCGGCCTCGAGGCTCGCCCGGACGAGCTCGACGGCGGCGAAGTCGGGGGTGCCGGTGCCGAGGATCTCGGCCATCCGGTCGTCGGTGAGCGTGCCGCAGGCGCCGTCGCTGCAGATGAAGACGCGGTCGCCGACCTCGGCAGGGAACTCGAAGAGGTCGGGCTCCTCGTGGCGGATGCCGTCGAGCGCCTTGAGGATGAGGTTGCGGTGCGGGTGGGTCCGCGACTGCTCCTCGGTGATGCGGCCCTCGTCGATGAGCGACTGGACGAAGGTGTGGTCGTGGGTCAGCTGGCGCAGCTCGCCGCGGCGGTAGAGATAGGCGCGGCTGTCGCCGATGTGACCGACACCGAAGCGGGTGCCGTCGAACAGCGCGACGGTGGCGGTGGTCGAGGTGCCGTTGAGGGCGGGGTCCTCCTCGACGAGCTCGGCGATGCGGTCGTCGGCGCGGTGCACGGCCCCGGCCACCTGGCCGAGGAGGTCGTCGTCCGGCTCCTGGTCGAGCTTGCGCAGCGCCTGCACGGCGGTGCTCGAGGCGAGGTCGCCGCGGACCGCGCCACCGACGCCGTCGCAGACCGTGAGCAGCCAGGGACCGGCGTACCCGCTGTCCTGGTTCTCCCGGCGCACCCGGCCGACGTCGGAGATCGCGGAGTAGTGGAGGTACATCACTTCCGCAGCTCCAGGATCGTCTTGCCGACGCGGACCTGGACGCCGAGGCCGATGGTGGTGGGCTGGGTGATGCGGACCGGGCCGACGTAGGTGCCGTTGGTCGAGCCGAGGTCCTCGACGAACCACTCGTCGCCGCTGGCCGCCACCCGGGCGTGGCGGGTGGAGACGTAGTCGTCGTCGAGCTTGATCGCTGCGTCGCTGCCGCGGCCGATGAGGAGCGGGGCGTCGGCGAGCTCGGCCCGGGTGCCGGGGTTCTCGCCCTCGACCACGAGCAGGTGCGTCGGGGCGCCGCGGCGCGGCTTCTTGTTGGCCTTGGCCTTGCCGTTGTTCTTGCGTCCCGGGGCGGGGGCGCCACCCCGGGCCGTCTCGGGCACGCGGGCGCCGAACATGTCGGAGCGGATCACCGAGATCGCGGACAGCACGAAGATCCAGAGGATGGCCAGGAACGCGACCCGGATCAGGAAGAGGGTCAGCTCAGACATTCCAGCCCCCGGCCTCGTCGCGTCCGCCGTCGATGCGCACCGTCATCTCGGTGTGGCCGATCTTGATGGTCGAGCCGTCACGCAGCCGTGCGCGGGGCACCTTGGTGCCGTCGACGAGGATCCCGTTGGTCGAGCCGAGGTCGACGGCCTCGACGCCGTCGATGCTCACCTCGAGCTCGAGGTGGCGCCGGCTCACGCCGGGGTCGTTGATGCGCAGGTCGGCCTCGGTGCCGCGGCCGATGACGAGGCCCGGCGGGCGCAGCGGGTGGCGCGTGCCGTTGACCTCGAGGGTGGCGTGGGAGGAGCGCGTACGGGTGCGCTGGTCGTTGTCGGTGACGCTTGCCTGAGCCTTGGACCGGATCCGGAAGCGCCCGGTGGTCAGGTCGTCGGCGGACTCGAAGGCGATGCTGATCGGGCCCGTGAAGACGTAGCCCTGCGCGTCGGCGTGGTCCTGCAGCTGGTCGACCAGGTCCTGCTCGAGGGCGCGACCGAGGCCGACGATGCGGTCGAGGTCGGTGGCGGACAGCTCGACATGGAAGTCGTTGGGCACCAGTCGGCGCTGCCGGCTCAGCACCTGAGCGTTGTTGTCGCACTCCCGCTGGAGCGCGGCGGCGATCTCGACGGGTTGCACGGCGCTGCGGAAGGCCCGGGCGAACGCGCCGGAGATCACGGTCTCGAGGCGCTGCTCGAAGCGCTGCAAGGGGTTCATCCTCAGGCCTCCTCTCGTCGAACCGTCGTGGTGGGCAGGCATCAACGACCGCCCGACCGGTGCCGCCGAGCGTACCGGCCGGTCGCTCCTCCGCCACGGGGGCGCCCCGGCGTCCAGCCGATTGGGAGGGCGCGTCGGCGGTGGGGTAGCCTGAGCCCGCTTCTCGCGCGAGTGGCGGAATAGGCAGACGCGCACGGTTCAGGTCCGTGTGTCCGAAAGGACGTGGGGGTTCAACTCCCCCCTCGCGCACCACCACACACGTTGGCCCCGGACTGCGGTCCGGGGCCTTCGTCGTTCTCTCGGCACGCGCGAGGCGTACCGTGATGGGCGCGCAGCACCGACCTCCCGGAGCCGACATGACCCACTCCTTGAGCTACCGACTCCTGCGGGTCGCCCTCGTCGTGTTCGGCACGGTGATGGTGCTGCTCTACCCGCTGGCGGCGGTGTGGCCCTCGGGATGGGCATGGCACGACGGCGCTCCGCACGAGTCCCGCTACTTCATGATGATCGTGGGGCTGTACGCGACCCTGGGCCTGTTCCTCGTCGTCGCCGCGCGGCGGCCCGAGGCGCACCTCAGCCTGATCTGGTTCGCCGCGTGCTCCAGCGCCGTGCACGCGGGCATCATGGCGGTGCAGGCCCTCAGTGCGACCCACCACCGCGGGCACCTCTGGGGCGACGTGCCCGCCCTGCTGCTGGTGGCGGTCGTGCTCGCCGTGCTCGTCCGGGCCGCCGGCCTCGGGCAGACGTCCGCGCCCAAGGCTCAGTGACTCCGCCCCTCCAGGTAGGTCTTCAGGTCGACCCAGTTGCGGCGTTCCCACCGGGGGCCGACCAGCACCAGCAGCGGCGTGAGGATCCGCAGGGGACCGACGAGCCGCATGGCCCAGTCCCACCGCAGCCGCGTCGCGTTCCCGGACTCGGAGAAGGTGAGCGTCCCGTCGACGAGCATGTACGACGAGCGGATCACGTTGTGCAGCCGGTGGGGCCGCTCGTGCTCCACGATCTCCAGGTCCATCCGGCCCCGGGCGCCCATGCCCCTGGGCTCGGCGACGAAGCGTGAGCCGGCTCGGACCGGCTCGTCCGTGAGCATCTCGACCCGCGCGATGCGTGGGTTGTAGCGCGGCTCGTTGCGCTCGTCGGCGACGGTGTCGAACACCGTGGTGGTCGCCGCGTCGATGAGGACCTCTCCGGTGATGTGCACCATCGCTGCACGTCCTTCCCTCTCGACACCGATGCTCGTCCCCGCGGCTCCTGATGCCCAGTGCCGAAAGCCCCGCCGAGACATGGGCACCGGCACACTGGGGCCGTGACCACCGACGGATTCCGCGCCGGAGTGCTCTTCGGAGCCGCCGGTGCAGTGATCGCCCTGCTCGTCGACGCAGCCCGGATGTCGGGACTCGGGCCGGTGGCCGCGGTCCTCGGCTTCGCCGCAGGGCTGCTCGTGCAGCAGACGATCCTGTGGGGTGCCGTCGTCCTCGTCAGCATCCGCGGCGCGGTTCGGTGGGTGGCCCGCCGGTGATGAAGCGGACGTTCGTCATCCGCAGCTTCGTGGATGACGAGCCGCCCCTGCCGCGGTGACCGGTCAACGACGCTCCGGCGCGTCGGGCATGCTCGGGACGTGGCCACCGAGCGGACAGACCCTCCGACCGAGGACGAGAAGTGGCTGGTCGTGGACGGCCGGCGCTGGCGGCGTACGGACCCGGCGATCCCGGAGGACGCGCTCGCGCGCCTGAAGTCCCACCTCGGGCGCGGGAGGTCGGGGGTGCGCACCGCCGCCGGTGACGCCGAGCTCGCGGCCACCCGCCACCGCACCCAGCTCGCGAAGGTCGGGCTCGGCGAGCGCGGCCCGAAGTGGTGGGAGCAGACCGACGCCGAGCGGCGCGAGCGGCGGGAGTCCGCGCTGGCCGAGCTCGACGCCCTCGACGACTGAGGCGTGGACGCCTCAGGTCCGCGACGACGATCCGTCGCGGCGACCCAGGTCCGCCAGCAGGGCGTCGAGTGCCTCCTTCAGCGCCCGCGGATCCAGGCCGTCGGTCGCCAGTACCGCCACGTCCCGGTCCTCGAACACGACCTCCCTCACGCCGGGCACGGCGGCGAAGAGCTCCTCCAGGCTCGCGTACGCCTCCGGGCCCAGGAGGTCCTCGACCTCCTCCGGAAGGCTCACCTGCACGTTCCACGGGCCGCCCGTCAGGGAGGTCACCTCCACGGTCACCGGTGCAACCTGGGGCACGGCCGCGGCCGGGGCGCCGCCTTCCGCGCTCAAGGCGGGCGCGCCGGCGAGCCGCAGAGCGGGGTCGTACTGGTCGATCATCCGGGGCACCAGGACGGAGAGCGGTCTCGGCGTCCGTCCCGACGACGCCTCCAGCACCGCCAGTGTTGCGAGACGCTGCGGAGTGTTGACGATGCCCTGGAGCACCGGCTGGTGACCGGTGACGTATCGCGCGTCGGTGTCGAACACCCACCAGGCACCGGTCGCTGTGGTGATCACCTCGGCCACCGCGGCGGCGAGCCCCTCGACCCACTCGGCCCCCGCTGGGGTCCAGTCCGGCCGTCGGCCGGGTGGTTGGAACCAGAACGGGTCCGCCGTGACCGGGCCCGGGTCGTGCGCCCGGACGGCGACGAACGCGGCCAGGGCATCGAGGGAGGCGACCGTGCCGTCGACCGGGGGGCCGCCCGCGGCGCCCACGCGGTCACGGAACCACGGCAACCGCCAGGCGAGCTGCTCGACGTACGCGCGAGCGAGTGGGAGCGCGACCTCGCGAGGAGCGGGGGAGCCGCTGTCGAAGTAGGGACTCATGGCAGGTAGATCCTCACCTCGACGCCGCGTAGCTTCAACTGGACGGCGCAGGGATGACGTGTGCCCGGGTACGGCCCCGCCATACTCGACCGCGTGACCGATCGTGCGCCGCAGCCCACCGCCGCCGGACTGGCCGAGCCGCTGCGCTCGCGCTGGAGCCCGAGCGTGTACGACGACGCGCACCGGCTGAGCAGCACCGAGATCGAGACCCTCCTGCGCGCGGCGCAGTGGGCGCCGAGCAAGGGCAACACCCAGCCGTGGGCGTTCTTCGTCTGCGTCCCGGGGACGCCCCAGCACGAGCGGCTCGTCGCGACGCTGAGCCGTGGCAACGCCGGCTGGGTGCCGCGTGCGTCGGTCGTCTTCGTCACCACCGCGCACGTGCGCGAGAGCGAGGAGCCCGGCGCGGCGTCGTACAGCGACCACGCCCTCTACGACGTCGGCCAGGCCGCGGCCCACCTCACCCTGCAAGCGCGGGCGATGGGGCTGCACGCGCACCAGTTCGCCGGCTTCGACCACGACGCGCTGGCCGAGGCGCTCGGCGTGCCCGCCACCCACCGCGTGCTCACCGGCATCGCGGTCGGTGTGCCGGGCGACCCGGCCGAGGTCGACGAGCGCACCGCCGCGCGCGACCACCGCGACCGGGCGCGCAGGCCCATGGAGGAGTGGGTCTTCGGTGGCCGGTTCGGCGAGCCGTTCGTGACAGCACCGCTGGCAGACTCTGGGCCATGACCTCTCTCTCCGACTTCTCGGCCCCCGCGATCGACGGCACCGACACCGACCTCGCGCAGTACGACGGCAAGGTCGTGCTCGTCGTCAACACCGCCTCGAAGTGCGGCTTCACCGGCCAGTACCAGGGCCTGCAGCAGCTGCACGACACCTACGCCGACCAGGGCCTGGTCGTGCTCGGCTTCCCGTGCGACCAGTTCGGCAACCAGGAGCCGGGCGACGAGGCGGAGATCTCGGACTTCTGCGAGCGCAACTTCGGCGTGACCTTCCCGCTGTTCTCCAAGGTCGACGTCAACGGCGACGACGCGCACCCGCTCTTCGACTGGCTCAAGGACTCCAAGGGCGGGCTGCTCGGCAGCACGATCAAGTGGAACTTCACGAAGTTCCTCGTCGGGCGCGACGGCCAGGTCATCGACCGCTACGCGCCGCAGACCGAGCCGGCGAAGCTGGCCGACGACATCGAGAAGGCCCTCTGATGCGCGCCGGCGTCGTCGCCGCGGTGCTCGCCGCGGTGGTGGCGTCGGCTGCTCCGGCGGGAGCGGATGGTTTCGACTCGGTCGCTGCGCGACCTGCTCAACCAGCGGTGGGGGTGAACGAGCGAGCGGCCGACGTGGTCGTCGGCACCGGGACCCCCGCGTCCTGCACCTCTGCCGCGGTCGTACGAGCCGTGGCGAGGGGCGGCGTGATCTCCTTCGACTGCGGGCCGTCCCCGGTGACCATCGCGATGAAGCGCACGGCGAAGGTCGTCAACACCTCGAGCCGTGTCGTCCTCGACGGCGGTGGCCTCGTCACCCTGAGCGGCGAGGGCCGGCGGCGCATCCTCTACATGAACACCTGCGACCGCGCGCAGGTGTGGACGACGCCGCACTGCAACGACCAGGCCGAGCCGCGGTTGGTGCTCGAGCGGATGCGGTTCGTCCGCGGCAACAGCACCGGCGAGACGACCGACGGCGGTGGTGGCGGCGCGGTCTTCGTGCGCGGCGGCCGGCTGCGGATCGTGGGGTCGACCTTCGCCGACAACCGCTGCGACCGCACCGGCCCCGACGTGGGCGGCGCCGCGGTGAGGGTGCTCGACCAGTACCGCGACCTGCCGGTGCGGGTCAGCCGGTCGTTCTTCCAGCACGGCCGGTGCAGCAACGGCTCGGCCCTCAGCAGCATCGGCGTCTCGTGGCACATCACCCGATCGACCTTCACGAGCAACTCGGCCGTGGGCCGGGGGGCCAACCCCGCCCGTCCGGGCACCCCTGGCGGCGGTTCGGGGGGCGCCATCTACATGGACGGCGACGACATCCACCTCACGCTCGAGGACAGCGTGATGTCGAACAACACCGCGCGCGAGGGCGGCGGCGCGATCTTCTTCGTGTCCAACGACCGCACGGGCACGCTGCGGATCGACGACTCGCGACTGCTCGGCAACACCAGTGACGGCTTCGAGACGCTGCCGGGGATCTTCTTCCTCGGCGCGAGCCGGACCATCACCGACTCGATCGTGCGCTAGCCGGTCGTGGGGAGGGACGGTGCGTCGGGGCCGACGCGCTCGGCCAGCCACTGCGCCACCTGGTCCTCCGACGGCGCGAGCCCGTCGCTGATGACGTGGGGCGCGACGCGCGAGAAGTAGTCGGTGACCATGGAGTCGGACTCGCGCACGAGCATGCCGGCGGCCTCGCCGTCGACGATCCACGACCCCAGCACGACGCGGTTGCCCTCGAAGCTCGGCAGGTCGGTGTAGGCCTGGTAGACCCAGCCCTCGGCGCCGTAGCCGCCGGGCATGACGACGTCCTCGAGCATGTCGTCGAGGTGGATGCGGATGTTGTCGCCCTCACGCCCGTGCAGCGGCTTGGCGACCCAGCGATCGAGGTCGCGCGGCTCGTCGAAGTACGCCGGCAGCAGCAGGCGGTGGCGCGGGAAGAGCTCCCACAGCACCGGCAGCAGCGCCTTCGTGCTGAGCAGCACCTTCCAGGCCGGCTCGATCCACCTGGTCGGGCGCGACTCGGCCTGCTGGACGACGTACTGGCCGAACGGCTCGGCCAGCATCTCCTCCCAGGCGTAGAGCTTGAAGGCGTTGCGCAGCGGCTCGTCGTGGACGTCGCGGTAGTCGCGGGTCTCGGGGTTCCAGCCGACCTCGGCCATCGGGTGAGCCATCGTGATCCACCCGGCCTGCACGGCGGCGTCCATCAGGTAGTGGACGGTCATCTCCATCTCACCGCCGTCGTAGGAGTCCTCCTCGCCGAGGTCGTAGAGGAAGTGCATCCGGTCGCCGTCGAAGTGTCCGGAGCGGCGGAGCTTGCGCCACCCGTCGACGAGCCGGTCGTGGACCGAGTTCCACTGGTCCATCTCCGGCATGACGTCCTCCATCCAGTTCCACTGGATGATCCCGGTCTCCACGAGGCCGGTCGGGGTGTCGCCGTTGATCTCGAGCATCTTGATCGACCCGTCGGCGCCGTACGCCAGGTCGAAGCGCGCGTAGAGAGCAGGGTCGCCGGCCTCGATGGAGCGTCGTACGACGCCCAGCGAGCCGGGCGGCAGGCCGAGCCGCTCGTCGGTCATCGTCGTGGCCATGTGGGTGACCGCCTGCAGGCACATCGCCCACAGCTCCTCGGTGGCGGCCTCGAGCGCCTCCACCTCCTCCATCGTCACCTCGTACCAGGCGTCCTCGTTCCAGTAGGGGAGCTCGGACCCGTCGGGCATCTTCGTGGTCGGGAAGACCAGGCCCTGCTCGACGACGGTCTCGCGCCAGCCCTCACGCGCCCGCGACCGGTGCCGCCACATGTGTCGGTGCCCCCTGCTCAGGCGATGCTGGCGCACAC
Source organism: Nocardioides sp. zg-1230 (assembly GCF_013155335.1). GTDB lineage: Bacteria > Actinomycetota > Actinomycetes > Propionibacteriales > Nocardioidaceae > Nocardioides. The sequence continues at coordinate 1,000,270 of NZ_JABJQZ010000001.1, forward strand.
GATGGCGCCGACCGACAGGGCGACGGCTGCCGCGACCTGCGCGAGGGGACGTACGGGACCGGGCGCGGTGACGATCTGGCGCAGGTCACCCGGCGTCATCGCCTCGACCGCGAAGAACATCAGCGTGTTGAGGACGATGCCCACCACGCCGAAGCAGACGGTCCACACCAGCGCCCAGCCCAGCGAGGTCTCGCCATTGGTCCAGATGGCGGTGAAGAGCACCGCCGCGTTGGAGACCAGCCACGCCGAGGTGACCAGGCCGGCGCCCTTGGAGTGGGCGTGCACCGACTCGTTGCCGTTCTCGTCGACCCCGCGCAGGTGGGTGCCGAGGTGGCCGGGCGTGGCGAGGTCGAGGACGTAGTAGGCCGCCACGAGCATCGCGCCGCCGACGAGGGCGTACGCGACGGCGTGGAGGAGGGCGTCGATCAGGTCGGTCACGGGGAGGTCTCCTGGGAGCGGTGCTGGCGGGTTCGGGTGGTGGGTCGGTGCGCTCGGGCGGGGCTCAGCCGAAGCCGCGGTTGCTGCCGCCGAAGCCGCCCTTGGTGGTGGCGGACTTGACGGTGGAGCCGCCGGTGGTGGGCAGGCCGCCGCGCTGCACCGTGCCGTTGAGGGTGCTGCCCCGGAAGGTGCCGCCGGTTGCGGTCTGGCCGACCGCGGGGATGAGCGTGCGGGCGCCGAGGTAGTACCAGAAGAAGCCGGAACCGCCGCCGTTGTAGTCGGAGTCGTCGTCGCACTGGTCGTCGTCGACGCGCTCCTGGGTCTCGGGGTCGACGCACACCGCGGCGTAGTCGGCGCTGGAGGAGCAGCCGGTGAGGCTGCTCGCCATCAGGGCGGTGATGCCCAGCGAAATGCTGGTCGACCGCATGCGGCGGCGGGTGGTCGTGGTCATCGGGCGCCTCCGGGCGGGTCCTGATCGGCGTTCGTCGGTGGGGCGTTCTTCTGCGCGAACATCGCCAGCATCTGCTCGGCGACGTCGGTGGTGGCTGCGTCGGCCGCCTCGTGCTCGGCGAGCCGCTCCTCGAGCCACGCGCGGCCGTGCTGCGCCTCGAGGGAAGCGAGGGTGAGGTGCTCGAGCCGGTCGATCCGTGCGTGGACGTCCTCGAGGACCGTCGCCACGGCGAGCGACTCCTTGTCGAAGACGAGGTTGGCGATGACGTGGCCGATCGCGATCGGGACGAGCACCAGCATCGACACGATGAGGACCGCGCCGACGGCGCGGCCGGCGGTGGAGGACGGGTAGAAGTCGCCGTAGCCGACGGTCGAGCCGGTCACGATGCCCCACCACAGCCCCTCGACCGGGCCCTTGTCCTCCAGCGCTGCGTAGGTGAAGGAGCACGCGACCCAGATGCCGAGCACCACGAGCACCAGCAGGTGCGGGGCGTTGACGAGTCCGCGCACCGGGCGCGCGACGAAGCCGATGCGTCGCGCGATCGCCTTCTCGGCGCCGTCGACGTCCGTGACCTGCTCGGCCATGCCCGATCCCCGTTCCCCCGTGGTGTCGCCGCGAGTGTAGGGCGTCCCCCGGTCCCGGCCACGCAGACGCCTCGGCGTCCCGCGGCTCACGCGACGAGGTCGGCGTACTCCGGGTGCTTCTTGATGTACGACGCCACGTAGGGGCAGTCGGGTCGCACCGTCAGGCCGCGCGAGCGGGCGTCGTCGAGCGCCCCGCGGGCGAGCGTCGAGGCGTGGCCCTGGCCGCTGAAGGCCTCCGGCACCTCGGTGTGGATCAGCCGGATCACGTCGCCGTGGATCCGGTAGTCGATGATGCCGACGAGCTCGTCGCCGGCGCGCAGCTCGTAGCGGTGGCGGTCAGGGGCGTCGATGAACTCTGTGTCCACAACCTGAGCCTAGACGGAGGTGACTTGCCCGTAACCCCGCGCGGGGGAGAGGGTCTGCCTCATGGCAGCAACCGCATCGTCGTACTCGATCACCATGCGGTTGTACACCGCGGCCGACCACAGCGTCGTCGGCTCCGTCGCGACCACCATCGCGCACAACGGGGGCGTCGTCACCGCGATCGACGTCGCCGAGTCGCGCCACGACCGGCTCACCGTCGACGTCACCTGCTCGGCCGCCGACGCCACGCACTCGCAGGAGCTCGTCACGGCGGTCTCCGGCGTCGAGGGCGTGACGGTCCACAAGGTCAGCGACCGGACGTTCCTGCTGCACCTCGGCGGCAAGATCGGCGTGCAGTCCAAGGTGCCGCTGCGCACCCGCGACGACCTGTCGATGGCCTACACGCCCGGCGTGGGCCGGGTCTCGATGGCGATCCACGACAACCCCGAGGACGTCCGCAAGCTCACCATCAAGGGCAACTCGGTCGCCGTCGTCACCGACGGCTCGGCCGTCCTGGGCCTGGGCAACATCGGGCCCGGCGCAGCGATGCCGGTGATGGAGGGCAAGGCCGCGCTGTTCAAGCGCTTCGCCGACATCGACGCGTGGCCGATCTGCCTGGCCAGCCAGGACACCGACGAGATCGTCCGGGCCGTCGAGATGATCGCGCCCGGCTTCGGTGGCATCAACCTCGAGGACATCGCGGCCCCGCGCTGCTTCGAGATCGAGGCCCGGCTGCGCGAGTCGCTCGACATCCCCGTCTTCCACGACGACCAGCACGGGACCGCCATCGTGGTGCTCGCCGCGCTCACCAACGCCCTGCGTTGCGTCGAGAAGCAGCTCGCCGACGTGCGCATCGTGGTGTCCGGCGCCGGTGCCGCGGGCACCGCGATCGTCACCCTGCTCCTCGCCGCGGGAGCGAAGGACGTCGTCGTCGTCGACCGCGAGGGCGCGCTCGCCGCGGGCGACGAGTCACTGTCGGCGGCGCACGCCGAGCTGGCCGGGGCGACCAACCCGCGCCGCGCCACCGGAACGCTCCGGGAGGTGCTCGTCGACGCCGACGTCTTCGTCGGCGTCTCCGCGCCCGGCATCCTCGACCCCGAGTGGATCCCGACGATGGCGCCCAAGCCGGTCGTCTTCGCCCTCGCCAACCCCGACCCGGAGGTCGACCCGGCCGAGGCCGACCGGTACGCCGCCGTGGTGGCCTCGGGCCGCTCGGACTACCCCAACCAGATCAACAACGTGCTCGCCTTCCCCGGTGTCTTCCGGGGCCTCCTCGACGCCGGCGCCCAGCACGTGACCACCGACATGCTGCTGCGTGCCGCCCAGGCGATCGCCGACACCGTCAGCGCCGAGGAGCTCCACGCGGCGTTCATCATCCCGAGCGTGTTCCACCCCGACGTGACCAAGCGCGTGGCATCGGCGATCAGCGGCCGGGAGAGCTGACGTACGAGGGCGCCGGGCTCGGCGTCGTACCGGCGTCCACGTCCGGCGGACCCACCTTGCGCGGCCACCAGAACTTCTCGCCGAGGGTGAGCGCGAGGGCGGGCACGAGCACGGTGCGGACGACGAGCGTGTCGAGCAGCACGCCGACGAAGATGATCGCGCCCAGCTGGGCGAGCACCACCAGCGGCAGCACGCCGAGGACGGCGAACACCGCGGCGAGCAGGATGCCCGCGCTGGTGATCACGCCTCCGGTCGCGGTGAGGGCGCGGAGCATGCCGGTGCGCGTGCCGTGCTCGCGCGCCTCCTCGCGGGCGCGGGTGACCAGGAAGATGTTGTAGTCGACGCCCAGCGCGACGAGGAACAGGAAGGCGAGGAGCGGCACGCCCGTGTCCATCGCCTCGAAGCCGAAGACGGTCTGGAAGAGCCACCAGGACGCGCCCATGCTGGCGGCGTACGTCGCCACGACCGTCGCGACGAGCAGCAGCGGTGCCACGATCGAGCGCAGCAGCAGGAGCAGGGCGCCGAGCACCAGCAGCAGGATGAGCGGCAGGATCAGCTGCCGGTCGCTTGCGGCGTACTCCTCCGCGTCGAGCGCCTCGGCGTCGCCGCCGCCGACGTGGGTGTCGTCGAAGTCGACCACCGCGCCCCGGACGTCGAGCACGACGGCCTGCGCCGCGTCGCTGCCCGGGGCGGCGTCGGGCACGGCGTCGATGCGGCTGATGCCGTCACCGCTGCTGGTGACGCGCGCGGAGTCCACGCCCCCGACCCCCTCGACGGCGGTGAGCACCTGGTCGGCGTCGTCGCGGGTGAGGACCTGGATCGGGTCGCTGGTGCCGGCGGGGAACGACTCGCCGAGCCGCTCGGCGGCGGCGATGGCCTCGGGGCGCTCCAGGAACTGGTCGGCCGGGTCGAGACCCGTGGTGATGGTCGTGGTGCCGAGAGCCATGACCGCCAGCGCGGCAACCGTCACGGCGACGAAGGTGCGCGGACGTCGCGACACGGCACTGCCGACGCGGTGCCAGACGCCGCGCGAGTCGACGAGGACCGGGTCGCCCACGTGCGGCACCCGCGGCCAGAAGACCCACCGACCGAACAGCACCAGTGCTGCTGGCAGCACGACGAGGGCGAACGTCGCGGCGATGACGACGCCGACCGCGCAGGCGAGGCCGAGACCGCGCGTGGTCGGGATCGCCGACAGGAGGAGCGTGAGCAGGCCCAGCACGACGGTGGTGGCGCTCGAGAGCACCGCCTCGACGGTCCGGCTGAGCGCGTGGGCCATGGCCTCGTAGCGCGACTCGGTGGTCTTGAGCTCGTCGCGGTAGCGCGAGATCAGCAGCAGGGCGTAGTCGGTGCCTGCTCCGAAGACCAGCACGCTGAGGATGCCGACGGTCGACTCGTCCCAGGCCACGCCGACCACCTCGAGCACGTTGGTCGACACGATCGCCGCCAGCCGGTCGGCGATGCCGACGACCGTCAGCGGGACCAGCCAGAGCACCGGGCTGCGGTAGGTGATGATCAGCAGGATGGCCACGACCGCGGCGGTCGCGGCGAGGAGCCGGATGTCGGCGCCGTCGAAGACCTGGCCGATGTCGGCCTGGATGCCGGCCGGCCCGGTGACCTGGACCTCGACCCCGTCGGGGGCGTCCTCGCGCAGCTGGTCGCGCAGCTCCTCGACCCGGTCGATGTTGTCGGTGGCGGAGGTCGAGGAGACGGGTACGGCGACGAAGGCCGCGGTGCCGTCCTCGGCCACGACGAGGGGGGACTGCTGCCCCTCGCCGCCACCGGGCGGACCGCCCTGGGGCCCGCCGGCCCCGCCGGTCCCTTGGTCGCCGCCCGCCGCGGCGCCGTCCGGGGCTCCCTCGGAAGCGCCCCCACCGCTCTGCGACAGCAGCGAGACCGCCTGCTGGGTCAGCTCGTCCTGCGCCGCGGCGTCGAGCTCACCGGACTCGGCGGTCCACAGCACGATGGCCACCTGGCCCTCGTCGTCGGGCAGCTGCTCCTCGAGCTCGACGGCCAGCGTGCTGTCCGCCCCGACGGGCAGCGTGTCCAGGGGTGAGGTCTCGCGCTCGCCCTCGGGCACGAAGGCGATGACGAAGAGCGCCAGCAGGATCGGCACGAGCGCGAAGAACCAGGCCAGTCGGCGTCCGGCGATCGCCCGGGCCGGGGCGGGGGTGTGGTGGGAGGGCACGGCGTCTCCTCGACGGGATAGCTAGGGAAGGTGATTGCTAAGCAAGTTACTTATCAAGTTAGCGATAGTATCCTCAGCGAGGCAAGCGCACGACGACGACCGGAGGTGTGACCAGCGTGACCGAGGAGCAGCACGTGGTCGCGCCCCCGCCCTGGGTGGACCGGGGCCGCGAGGACGCCCAGCCGCCGACGCTCCTCGCCCTGCGCGACCTCGTCGCCGCGGGCAGCCGCGTGAACCACGTGGTGTCGCGACGGGCCGGCCTCAGCGAGACCGAGCTGGTCACCCTCGAGCACCTCAGTCGCGAGCAGATCGGCCCCGCGGAGGTCGCGCGCCGGCTGGAGGTCTCGACCGCCGCGGCGACGGGCATCGTCGACCGGCTGGTCGCGCGGGGTCACGTCGAGCGCCGCCCGCACGAGGTCGACCGGCGCCGCACCGAGCTGCACATCACCGACTCCGGGCGCGAGGAGATCATCGGCCACCTGATGCCGATGTTCGCCGCCCTGCACCGGCACGACGGCAGCTTCTCCGAGGAGGAGAAGGCCGTCGTACGGCGCTACCTCCGCGGCGCGACCGAGGCCTTCGAGCGGGTGCTCGACGGCTGACCGGCCCTGCATCAGGCTGGACGAGCGGTGAGCAGGACATGTTCTCGGGCGCGAGAACCTGCGCTACTCACCGCTAGGTGGTGGGCGGTGTTCCACCCACGTTCGGGGCACCGGAAGTGTGGCTGGACCACCGACCGCAGGGCCAGCTGTGGCCCGGGTCAGTCCTCGGTGCCGGCCATGCGGTGCGCGACGAGCGCGGCGCCGACGATGCCGGCGCGGTTCTGCAGGGTCGCGGGCACCATCTCGGTCTCGACCTTGATGAGGTGGCCGAACTTGTCCCACGACTTGCTCACCCCGCCCCCGATCACGAAGAGGTCGGGGGAGAACAGGCGCTCGAGGTGGCGGAAGTACGCGGTGAGCCGCTCCGACCACTCCTCCCACGACAGGCCCTCACGCTCGCGGGCGCTGGTCGCCGTGGTCGCCTCGGCGACGGCACCGTCCAGCTCGAGGTGGCCCATCTCGGAGTTGGGGACGAGCTGGCCGTTCCAGATCATCGCCGAGCCGATGCCGGTGCCGAGCGTGATGACCATGACCAGTCCACGGCGGCCCTTCGCGGCGCCGTACTCCGCCTCCGCCAGCCCGGCGGCGTCGGCGTCGTTGACGACGTGCACCTCACGCCCCAGGGCGGCGGTGAAGATCGCGTCCGCGTCCTCGCCGATCCACGACTTGTCGATGTTGGCCGCCGAGTGCACCACGCCGTGCCGGACGATGCCGGGCACCGTCACGCCGACCGGCCGCGTGGACGCGGGGAAGCTGTCGATGATCTGTCCGAAGACCTCGGCGACCGCCTGCGGGGTGGCGGGTCGGGGGGTGTCGATCCGTTTGCGGTCGTGCGCGAAGTCGCCGACCTCGAGGTCGACCGGGGCGCCCTTGATGCCGGTGCCGCCGAAGTCGATGCCGAAGGGGTGTTCCATGGCACTAAACCTATCGCCAGCCGTACGCCGGTGTGACGGGGGCAACACCCGGCGAGACCGGGCGCCCGGATCGCGGTCGCGGCGGCGGTGGACGGGCCGACATCTTCAGCGATCCCCGGCTGACCGGCGGTTCCTGGACATGTCAGGCCGTGCACGGGCCGACATGTGCAGCGACCGCCGGCCGGCCGGGGATTCCTGATTTGACACAAGCGGGCCTCTTGTCAAGCGGCTTTACAGATCCTATGGTCATGTAAACCACGGCAGGAGGTCAGGAGATGACCGGCTACCCCACCCGACTCGCCCCCAGCGGCACCGTCCCCGAGGGCACGACCGAGATCTGGACCGACAGCAAGCGCCACCTGTGGCTGATCGGCCTGGTGGTGCCGAGCCTGGCGTTCGTCGCCTTCGGCGGCTACGTCGCGACCGGCTGGGGCGTGTGGTTCTGGGTCGGACCGATCGTGATCCTCGGCATCGTCCCCGCGATCGACCTCGTCGCCGGGCTCGACCGCGCCAACCCGCCCGACGACGTGATCGAGGCGCTCGAGCAGGACCGCTACTACCGGTGGGTCACCTACCTCTTCCTGCCCATCCAGTACGCCGGCTTCCTGGGCGCGATGGCGATCGTCGGGGGCTGGGACGTCCTCGGCGTGCTGGCCGACCAGCCGCTGTCGACCCTCGACAAGGTCGGCCTGGCGGTCTCGATCGGCTGCATCGGCGGCATCGGCATCAACACCGCCCACGAGCTCGGCCACAAGAAGGAGGCCAATGAGCGCTGGCTCTCGAAGATCGCGCTCGCCCAGGTCTGCTATGGGCACTTCTACATCGAGCACAACCGGGGCCACCACGTCCGGGTCGCCACCCCCGAGGACCCGGCGAGCGCCCGGCTCGGCGAGAGCTTCTACGCGTTCTGGCCGCGCGCGGTCGGCGGGTCGCTGCGGTCCGCCTGGCGGTTGGAGAAGCGGCGTCTCGCGCGGCGGAAGCAGTCGCCGTGGCGCCTCGACAACGACGTGCTCAACGCGTGGCTGATGACGCTCGTGCTGTGGGCGGGGGTGCTGGTCGCCTTCGGCGTCGAGGTGCTGCCGTACCTCCTCGTGCAGGCGGTCGTCGGCTTCTCGCTGCTCGAGGTCGTCAACTACATGGAGCACTACGGGATGCTGCGGCAGAAGGTCGGCGAGGGCGACCGCCGGCGCTACGAGCGGGTCCTGCCCAGCCACAGCTGGAACTCCAACAACATCGCGACCAACGTGCTGCTCTACCACCTGCAGCGCCACAGCGACCACCACGCCAACCCGACGCGGCGCTACCAGACGCTGCGCGACTTCGAGGAGAGCCCGGTGCTGCCCACCGGCTACGCCGGGATGATCGTGCTGGCCATCGTGCCCGCGGTGTGGCGGCGGGTGATGGACCAGCGGGTCGTGGACCACTTCGGCGGCGACGTGTCGCTGGCCAACATCAGCCCGCGCAAGCGGGAGCAGTACCTCGCCCGGTACGCCGCCGCGCCGCCGCTGGTCGGGCAGGGCGAGGAACGAGCCCGTGTCGAGACCCAGGCGAAGCAGCCGGAGGAGGTGCTCGCGGCCCGGTGCCCGGGCTGCGACTACGTCTACGAGGTCGCCGCCGGTGACGAGCACGAGGGCTTCGCCGCGGGAACGGCCTGGGCGGACGTCCCGGACGACTGGTGCTGCCCCGACTGCGGGGTGCGCGACAAGGTCGACTTCGTGCCCTGCGCGCCCGAGCGCGCGGCGGGCTGAGCCCGAGGCGACCTCAGCGCACCACCTCGCGCCGGTCGTCGGCGAGGCGGCGGGTGAGACCGGCGCGGTCGAGCCGGTCGAGCAGCGGCAGCACCACCCGGCGTGAGGTGTCGAGGTCCTGCCGGGCCGCGCTGGTGGTGAACGGCTGGTCGAGCCGGGCGAGGCGGGCGGCGGCGTCCCGGTCGGCCCCGGGCAGCAGCACCAGACCCGGCGCGATGCGCCACAGCAGTCCGGCGCGCTCGGCGGCACCGAGGGCGCGCTCGTCGAGGCCGAGCTCACGCAGCCGGTCGGCGGTGGGGGCGGCGAAGGGCGCGACCTCCAGCTCTCGGCGTACGACGTCGACGGCGGCGGCGACCTCTCGCGGCAGCCCCGACCCGGGCGCGCGCACCCGACCACCGACGACCGTCAGCGGCGGGCGCACCAGCGGCAGCACGAGGTCCGTGCTGGGCAGGCGGAGCCGGTCGGCGAGGACGGCCAGCGGCACGTCGGGGTCGAGCGGATGGGAGCGCGCGTGCTCCTCGACGAGGCGCGGCAGCCGGTCGGCGAGCGCCGCGGCGAGATCGCGGCTGACCAGCCACGGCCCGGCCTCGAGGTGGTCGCCGGGTGTGGCCGGCACGCCGATCCGACGCAACCGGTCGCGAGGGGCCAGGCCGCGCCGCGCGAGCTCGTCGGCAAGACGGGGGGTGCCGTCCGCGCCGGCGAGCGCGGCCGCCCGTCGAACGGCGGCCCCGCGCCGCCGCAGCCGCGGGGGGTCGGGATCGAGGACGTCGACCCGCCACAGCCGCCGGTCGCCCGGGTCGCGCAGCAGCATCCGGTCGCCCACCCGCAGCGGGAGGGCGCGCTCGAGGGTGAGCCGGGCGATGTCTTCGTGCGAGCCGAGCGGTCGGTGGCGCACGGCGACGTCCGCGGCGCCGACGTGCAGCTGCGGCGCGAGTGGGGGAGTGCCGGTGCCGGCGCCCGACCCCGGCGTCAGGCGTACGTCGACCACCTCGGTGTGGTGCCAGGCGTCCGGGGTGGTCAGCGCCGTCCCGCGGCCGATCCCGTCGAGGTCGCCGGTGAGGTTGAGCGCCACCCGGGCGGTCCCCGCCACGGTGTCGGTGTCGCGACCGAGGGCCTGCAGCCCGCGGACCCGCACCAGCCGGTCGCCGTCGGTGAGGGTGTCGCCCACCCGGACCGTGCCCGCGGGCAGGGTCGCGGTGACCACCGTGCCCGCACCCCGCACGCTGAACCGGCGGTCCACCCAGAGGCGTACGTCGGCGTCCGCGTCGGGCACCGGGAGCGCGCCGAGCATCGTGGCGAGCGCCGCCCGCAGGTCGTCGAGGCCGGCGCCAGTGCGGCCGCTGACGGCGACGACGGGTGCGCCGGCCAGGCTGGTGCGCGACACCTCGGCGGCCGCCCGCGCCATCGCGGGGCCGGGGTCGGCGAGGTCGCTGCGCGTGACCGCGACGACCCCGTGGCCGACGCCGAGGGCGTCGAGGGCGGCGAGGTGCTCGGCCGCCTGCGGCATCCACGGGTCGTCGGCCGCGACGACCAGCAGCGCCGCCGGCACGGGCCCGACGCCTGCGAGCATCGTGGTGAGGAAGCGCTCGTGGCCTGGCACGTCGACGAACGCCACGTCGCCGCCACCGGGCCCGGCCAGGCCGGGCCAGGAGGCCCACGCGTAGCCCAGCTCGATCGTCAGCCCGCGTCGCCGCTCCTCCTCGAGCCGGTCGGGGTCGGTGCCGGTGAGCGCCCGCACCAGGGTGGACTTGCCGTGGTCGACGTGACCCGCGGTCGCGACGACGTGCATCAGGCGCTGCCCGCCCCCGCCGCACGGCGTACGGCGTCTGCGAGCGCGGCGTCGTCGGCCGGGTCGAGCGCCAGGAGGTCGAGGAGCAGCCGCCCGCGCACGGTGCGGCCCAGGACCGGCGGCTCGCCGGCGCGCAGGGGCGCGGCGAGGCGCTCGGGCAGTGCGATCGCTGCACTGGGCATCTCGACGCCGGGCGCTCCGCCGCCACCGACCGCGCCGGCGGAGTCGACGACCTCGGCCCCCAGTGACGTCACCACGTCGGCGGGCCACGTCCCGACGATGGCGCGTGCTCGCGCCGCGAGGTCCTCGACGGAGCGAGCGAGCGCTGCCCGCACCGGCGGCACCGGTCCGACCAGCGTCGCTTCGAGGGCGGCGAGGGTGAGCTTGTCGACGCGCAGGGCACGCGCGAAGGGGTCGCGCCGCAGCCGCTCGACCAGCCCGGCCTCGCCGAGCAGCAAGCCCGCCTGCGGGCCGCCGAGCAGCTTGTCGCCGGAGGCGGTGACGAGGTCGGCGCCCGCGCGCAGGGCGGACGCGGCGTCGGGCTCGTGGGGCAGGCGGGCGTGGGGCTCGAGCAGGCCCGAGCCGATGTCGACCACGAGCGGGACCCGGCGTCCGGCGTGCTCGAGGCCGGCGAGGTCGCGGGCGGGCACCGAGGAGGTGAAGCCGGTGACGGCGAAGTTGGAGGGGTGGACCTTGAGCACGAACGCGGTCGAGTCGTCCAGCGCGGAGGCGTAGTCGGCGAGGTGCACCCGGTTGGTCGTGCCGACCTCCCGCAACCGGGCGCCGACCGACTCCATCAGCTCGGGGATGCGGAAGCCGTCGCCGATCTCGACGAGCTCGCCCCGCGCGATGACGACCGTGTCGCGTCCGTCGTCGCCGCGCGCGAGCACCCGGGTCACGAGGGCGAGCGCGGCCGCGCCGTTGTTGACCACGTGCACCCCGCCCGCGTCGGGCACGGCCGAGGCGAGCGCCTCGAGCGCGCCGCGGCCGCGTCGTCCGCGCTGCCCGGTGGCCAGGTCGAGCTCCACGTCGGTGGCGCCGGCTGCGACGCGCACGGCCTCGACGGCGGCGCCGGACAGGGGCGCGCGGCCGAGGTTGGTGTGGACCACCACGCCGGTCGCGTTGAGGACCCGGCGCAGCGTCGTGGCCGACGCCGGCAGCGTGTCCACGGCCACGTCGACGACCTCCTCCGGGGCGACCTCGCCCGACCGGCACCGCTCCTGCGCCCGGACGACGGCCTGCTTGACCAGCGCCGGCCCGAGCCGGGTCGCGGCGGCCCGCAGCCGCTCGTCGGTCAGGACCTGGTCGGTGCGCGGGACGGCCCGTCTCGGATCCGGCACGCGCCCTCCTGCTCTCACGTCTGGCGGAGGCGGACGGGAATCGAACCCGCCCGACCCAGCTGCTGGGTCGCAACGGTTTTGAGGACCGCGTCCGTCACCAGACGAGAACCGCCTCCACGAGCCACCCTAGTGCGTGGCGACACGCCGCTCCGTCGCGATCTCGCCCGCCTGCACCTCCGCGACGTACGCCGCCCACGCGACGAAGCCGCCGGCCAGGTCGGTCGCCCGGGTGAGGCCGAGCTGCTGCAGGGTGTGGGCCGCGAGGCTCGAGCTGTAGCCCTCGGTGCACACCAGCACGATCCGCCGGTCCGGGTCGCCGGCGACCGCGAGGCGCCACGGGCTGGTCGGGTCGAGGCGCCACTCGAGCACGTTGCGGTCGACGACGACCGCGCCCGGCACCTCGCCGTCACGGAGGCGCTGCTGCACCGGGCGCATGTCGACCACGAGCGCCCCGGCCGCGGTGACGGCCTCGAGCTCCGCGGGCTCGACCCGTTCGAGCCCGCGCCGGCACTCCTCGAGCAGGCGGGCGATGGCGGAGCCGTCGGGGTCCATGACCTGACGCTAGGCGCGCACCCGCGGTCCCCGCCACGAACAACGGGGTGAGGGGCGAGGTGCGGCGTCTGCCTAGATTGGCCGGGTGACCCAGCACGCGAGCACGTCCGCCAGCGAGATCCGCCTGACCCAGTACGCCGCCGGCGGTGGGTGCGCGTGCAAGGTCCCGCCCGGGGAGCTGGAGCGCGTGCTGAGTGGGCTCGGTCGGGGCCGGGCGTCCGGCGACCTGCTGGTCGGTCTCGACCACGGCGACGACGCGGCCGCCGTACGCATCGAGGACGGGCCCGACGGCACCGGTCGGGCCGTCATCGCCACGGCCGACTTCTTCACCCCGGTCGTCGACGACGCCTACACGTTCGGCCGCATCGCCGCGACCAACGCGATGTCCGACGTCTGGGCGATGGGCGGCACGCCGGTGGTCGCGGTCAACCTGCTCGGCTGGCCGCGCGACCGGATCCCCTTCGACGTGGCGGCGGAGGTGCTGCGCGGGGGTGACGACGCGTGCACCGAGGCGGGGGCCTTCCTCGCCGGCGGGCACAGCATCGACGACCCGGAGCCGAAGTACGGCCTGGCGGTCACCGGCATCGCCGACCCGGACGCGCTCCTGCGCAACGACGCCGCGCAGCCCGGGATGCCCCTGACCCTGACCAAGCCGCTCGGCCTCGGCGTGCTCAACAACCGGCACAAGGCGACCGGTGAGTGGTTCGAGGAGGCGGTCGCGGTGATGACCGCGCTCAACCGCGACGCCAGCCGCGCCGCCGTCGCCGCCGGCGTGCGCGCGGCGACCGACGTCACGGGGTTCGGCCTGCTCGGCCACCTCATGAAGATGATGCGCGCGAGCGGCACGACTGCGGTCGTCGACGCGGCCGCGGTGCCGTACGTCGATGGGGCGCGGCAGTCGCTGGCCGACGGGTTCGTGCCCGGTGGCAGCCGGCGCAACCTCGACTGGGTGCGCGCCCACCTCGCCTCCGACCTCGACGAGGACGAGCTCGTGCTGCTCGCCGACGCGCAGACCTCGGGCGGGTTGCTGGTGGTGGGCGAGCTGCCCGGACACCCGGTCGTCGGCGAGGTGGTCGCGGCCGGGGAGCACGCGCTCGTCGTCCGGTGACGCGCCCACCCCTCCGGTGGTGGACGGCCCCCGGTGACCGTCCCTAGGGTCGAGGTCCAGCCCACACTCGGAAGGTGACGTCCATGGCGGAGTCGAGGTCTCTCCTCCCGTGGCCGGTGCTGCGACAGCTGACGAGCGGTGACCTCCTCGGCCGCGGCAGGGCCGTGCGCTCGCGGCGTACGGACGAGGTCGAGCCGCGCACCAGCACCGCCGATCGGGTCGCACGCAGCGTGTGTCCCTACTGCGCCGTCGGGTGCGGGCAGAAGATCTTCGTCAAGGACGAGAAGATCGTGCAGATCGAGGGCGACCCCGACAGCCCCGTCAACCGCGGCCGGCTGTGCCCCAAGGGCTCGGCCAGCAAGAACCTCGTGACCAGCGAGCTCCGTGAGACCACGGTCAAGTACCGCCGCCCCTACGCCACCGAGTGGGAGGAGCTCGACCTCACCACCGCGATGGACATGGTGGCCGACCGGGTCGTGAAGTCGCGGCGCGACGCGTGGCAGGAGCTCGACGAGAAGGACCGTCGGGTGCGCCGCACGATGGGCATCGCGAGCCTCGGTGGCGCGACGCTCGACAACGAGGAGAACTACCTGATCAAGAAGCTCTTCACTGCGATGGGCGCCATCCAGATCGAGAACCAGGCACGTATTTGACACTCCGCCACCGTCCCCGGTCTGGGGACCAGCTTCGGACGCGGCGGCGCCACCGGCTTCACGGCTGACCTGGCCAACGCGGACTGCATCATCATCCAGGGCTCCAACATGGCCGAGGCCCACCCCGTGGGCTTCCAGTGGGTGGTGGAGGCGCAGAAGCGTGGCGCCAAGGTGATCCACGTCGACCCGCGGTTCACCCGCACCAGCGCGGTCGCGGACAAGCACGTCCCGATCCGCGTGGGCAGCGACATCGCCTTCCTCGGCGGGATCATCCGCTACGTCCTCGAGAACGGCCTCGACTTCCGCGACTACGTCGTGAACTACACCAACGCCGCGACCATCGTCAGCGACAAGTTCGAGGACACCGACGACCTCGACGGGCTCTTCAGCGGCTTCGATCCCGACAAGCGCACCTACGACCCCACCAGCTGGCAGTACGACGTCGAGGACGAGGAAGGCCAGCAGAGCGCGGCGCAGGCCGACGACTCCGAGGAGACCCAGGAGCAGCGCGACACCGCGGCCGGCCTGCAGCACGAGGCCCACGGCATGCAGGTCGAGGGCAAGCCGCGCCGCGACGAGACGCTCCAGCACCCCCGCTGCGTCTACCAGGTGCTCCGGCGCCACTTCGCCCGCTACACCCCCGAGGTGGTCGAGCAGACCTGTGGCGTCAGCCAGGCCGACTTCCTCGAGGTCTGCCGGGCGTGGACGGAGAACTCCGGCCGCGAGCGCACGACCGCGCTGGTCTACAGCGTCGGCTGGACCCAGCACAGCGTCGGCGTGCAGTACATCCGCACCGGCGCGATCCTCCAGCTGCTGCTCGGCAACATGGGCCGGCCCGGCGGCGGCATCATGGCGCTCCGCGGCCACGCCAGCATCCAGGGCTCGACCGACATCCCGACCCTGTTCAACATCCTCCCGGGCTACCTGCCCATGCCCAACCCCGACCAGCACGCCACCCTCGGCGACTACGTCGACAGCGTCCGCAACCCCGGCAGCAAGGGCTTCTGGTCCAAGGCGGACGCCTACACGGTCAGCCTGCTCAAGGCCTACTGGGGCGATGCCGCGACGCCCGACAACGACTTCTGCTTCGACTACCTGCCCAAGATCACCGGTGACCACGGCACCTACCGCACCGTGCTCGACATGATCGACGGCAAGGTCTCCGGCTACTTCCTGCTGGGCCAGAACCCCGCCGTCGGCTCGGCCCACGGCCGCGCGCAGCGCCTGGGCATGGCCAACCTCGACTGGCTCGTCGTGCGCGACCTCTTCGAGATCGAGAGCGCGTCGTTCTGGAAGGACGCCCCCGAGGTCGCCACCGGCGAGATCGTGCCGCAGGAGTGCCGTACCGAGGTGTTCCTCTTCCCCGCGGCCTCCTACGCCGAGAAGGAGGGCACCTTCACGCAGACCCAGCGGATGCTCCAGTGGCGCGAGAAGGCGGTGAACCCGCCGGGCGACTGCCGCTCCGAGCTGTGGTTCTTCTACCACCTCGGCCGGATGGTGCGCGAGCGCCTGGCCGACTCGACGGACGAGCGCGACCGGCCCCTGCTCGACCTGGCGTGGGACTACCCCGTGCACGACGAGGGCGTCCTCGGCACCGTCGGCGCGCAGGCCTGGGGCGAGCCCAGCGCCGAGGCGGTGCTGAAGGAGATCAACGGCTACGAGGTCGCCACCGGGCGGCCGCTGTCGAGCTTCGTGGAGATGAAGGCCGACGGGTCGACCGCCGGCGGCTGCTGGATCTACACCGGCGTCTTCGCCGACGGTGTCAACCAGGCCAACCGCCGCACGTCCCGCCACGACCAGTCCTTCGTCGCCCCCGAGTGGGGCTGGGCCTGGCCGCTGAACCGGCGCATCCTCTACAACCGCGCGTCCGCCGACCCCGACGGCAGGCCGTGGAGCGAGCGCAAGGCGTACGTCTGGTGGGACGAGGCGCAGCAGCAGTGGGTCGGCGACGACGTGCCCGACTTCGAGAAGACCAAGTCGCCGTCCTACCGGGCGCCCGCGGGGTCCGAGGGCGTCGAGGCGATCGAGGGCATCGACCCGTTCATCATGCAGGGCGACGGGAAGGGCGCGCTCTACGTGCCGCAGGGCCTGATCGACGGCCCCATGCCGACCCACTACGAGCCGGTCGAGTCGCCGTTCCGCAACCCGCTCTACGGCCAGCAGGCCAACCCGACGCGCAAGACGTACGACCGCAACGACAACCGGATGAACCCGGCGCCGCCGGAGGAGCACAGCGACGTGTTCCCCTTCGTCTTCACCACCAGCCGGCTCACCGAGCACCACACGGCCGGCGGCATGAGCCGCTACCTCGAGCACCTCGCCGAGCTGCAGCCGGAGATGTTCGTCGAGGTGTCCCCGGCGCTGGCCCAGGAGCGCGGACTCGAGCACATGGGCTGGTGCCACGTGGTGACCGCACGGTCGGCGGTCGAGGGACGGGTGCTGGTCACCGAGCGGCTCCGGCCGCTGCGGGTCGAGGGACGGACGGTCCACCAGGTCTGGATGCCGTACCACTGGGGCCAGGGCGGTCTGGTCAGCGGCGACTCGACCAACGACCTGTTCGGCATCTCGCTCGACCCCAACGTGCTGATCCAGGAGAGCAAGGTCGGCACCTGCGACGTACGCCCCGGGCGGCGGCCGACCGGTGCCGCGCTGCGCGAGCTGGTCGGCGACTACGCGCACCGGGCCGGGATCCGGGACGACGTGCACCCCCGGATCGTCACCGCCTCGGACCAGGCGCAGGCCCGGTCCCTGGCGGCGGCCGACACCAGCGACGACGACCAGGACGACCAGGGAGGCCAGTGATGGGCCGCAACAGCCTCTTCGGACCGCTCGACCCGGCGCCCGACGCCGGCTACACGGACGCGCCGAAGCGCAAGGGCTTCTTCACCGACACCAGCGTCTGCATCGGCTGCAAGGCCTGCGAGGTGGCGTGCAAGGAGTGGAACGACGTCCCGGAGAACCTGTTCGAGATGCTCGGCACGTCCTACGACAACAGCCACTCGCTCAACGCCAACCAGTGGCGCCACGTCGCCTTCGTCGAGCGCCCGGCGACCCCGGCCCGGCCCACCACCGACCTCGGCATGCCGAGCGTCGGCGCCCCGCCCAGCGACGTGCCCGAGGACGCGAAGCCCGACTTCCAGTGGCTGATGTCGTCCGACGTGTGCAAGCACTGCACCCATGCCGCCTGCCTCGACGTGTGCCCCACGGGCTCGCTCTTCCGCAGCGAGTTCGGCACGGTCGTGGTGCAGGACGAGATCTGCAACGGGTGCGGCTACTGCGTCGCAGCCTGCCCGTACGGCGTCATCGACCGCCGCCGCGGTCCGGAGGGCGACCCCAAGGTGGGCATCGCGCAGAAGTGCACGCTCTGCTACGACCGCCTCACCGACGGCCAGCGCCCGGCCTGCGCGGCGGCGTGCCCGACGGAGTCCATCCAGTACGGCGACGTCGACGAGCTGCGCGAGCGCGCCACCGCGCGGGTGGAGCTGCTCCACGAGCGGGGCGTCATGGACGCCCGGCTCTACGGCAACGACCCCGAGGACGGCGTGGGCGGCACCGGTGCGATGTTCCTCCTGCTCGACGAGCCCGAGGTCTACGGCCTGCCGCCCGACCCGGTCGTGACGACGAAGGACCTCCCGCAGATGTTCACCCGGGCCGGGATGGCGGGCACGGCCCTGCTCATCGGCGCGGCCCTGTCCTTCGTGCGGAGGCGGCCATGACCGAGGGCCCCGGGACGCAGGTGCAGCACGGCGGCAGCCCCGGCCGCTCTCGCGGCAGCTCGCGCGGCGGCGACCGGGTGATGGTGCCCGAGGCCGACTTCACCTCCTACTACGGCCGTCCGATCGTCAAGGCGGCGCCGTGGGAGCACGACATCGCCTACTACCTCTTCACCGGCGGCGTCGCGGCCGGCTCCTCGCTGCTCGCCGGCGGTGCGGACCTGACCGACCGACCCGGCCTGCGTCGCGCGGGACGGATGGGCTCGCTCGTCGGGCTGCTGCTCAGCGTCGTCGCCCTGGTGCACGACCTCGGCAGGCCGAGCCGCTTCCTCAACATGCTGCGCGTGGTCAAGCTGACCTCGCCGATGTCGGTCGGCACGTGGATCCTGTCGCTGCACGGGCCGTTCGCAGGCCTGGCCGCGGGCGCCGAGCTGGTCGGGATGCTGCCCACCCGCTGGCAGCGCGGGCCGGTGCGCCTGCTGCTGCGCCTCGGACGCCCGGCCGGGCTGGTGGGGGCCGTGACGGCCCCGCCCGTGGCGGCGTACACCGCCGTGCTGCTGGCCGACACCGCCACCCCGGCGTGGCACTCGGCCTACGAGGAGCTGCCCTTCGTCTTCTGCGGCTCCGCCGCCGCGGCCTCGGGCGGCTGGGCCATGGTGACCGCCCCGGTGGCGGAGGCCGGACCCGCGCGCACCTTCGCCGTCGGCGGCGCCGTCGTCGAGCTGGCGATGGCCCACCGCATGGAGGCGTCGATGGGCCTGTCGGCCGAGACGCTCCACACCGGCACCGCCGGCCGGTGGATGCGGGCCAGCAAGGTGCTCACTGCGGCAGGCGCGGCGGGCGCCCTCCTGGGTGGTCGCAGCCGTGTGATCTCGGTCGTTTCGGGTACTGCCCTGATGGCTGGTTCGTTCTGCACACGCCTGGGTGTCTACGAGGCCGGGATGGCCTCGGCGAGGGACCCGAAGTACACGGTGGTGCCGCAGCGCGAACGGGTCGAGCGCGGCGAACAGGTGCGCTACGAGGGCTGAACCGCAGGTCATCTCGGGCCATCGGACGGCCGGGCCGGACGAAGGAGACAGGCATGGAAGAGACCACCACCCGCGCGCGCGGCGAGGCCGCGCAGGACGGCTCCACTCCCGGCGGCTTTCGCTGGCTGCTGGTCGCCGGCGCGCTGCTCCTCCAGCTGGCCATCGGCGGCGTCTACGCCTGGTCGGTGATCGGCGGGGCGCTGGAGGAGGCGGACTCCTGGCAGCTGAGCAAGGTCGAGGCGTCGCTGCCGTTCACCGTGAGCGTCGGCATGATCTTCGTCGGCAGCTACATCGGAGGGCGGCTGCAGGACAGGCGCGGCCCTCGGGTCGTCGCCCTCGCGGGAGGTGCGATCTACGCCGGAGGCATCCTGCTGGCCTCGTTCGCCAACGGGTCGGACGACTACTGGATGCTCATCGTCGGCTACGGCGTGATCAGCGGCTTCGGCCTCGGCTTCGCCTACATCGTCCCGATCGCGATGCTCCAGAAGTGGTTCCCCGACAAGAAGGGCCTCATCACCGGTCTTGCCGTCGGCGGGTTCGGCTTCGGTGCGGTGATCACCGCTCCGGTGGCGCAGGCCCTGCTGGACCGCAACGCGGACGACCCGGCGAGCGTCTTCCTGCCTCTGGGGCTGGCCTACCTCGTGATGGCACTGGTCGGGGCTTCGGTCTTCCGCGACCCGCCGGAGGGATACCGGGTCCTCGGGTACGAACCGCCCGCCGGGACCGACGCCGGCGGCGACGCCGTCGACTACACGCAGGGTGAGGCGCTGCGCACGCCCCAGTGGTTCCTCCTGACCGCCATCCTCACGCTGAGCGTCAGCGCGGGCATCGCGCTGATCTCCCAGGCGAAGTCCAGCGCCACCGACATCGCCGGCGTCAGCGCCACCGGTGCCGCGACGCTGGTGGGCGTGCTGGCGATCTTCAACGGCGCCGGCCGCATCGTCTGGGCCGGCATCTCCGACCGCATCGGGCGGATGAAGACGTTCGCCGCGATCCTGGCCCTGCAGGGCGTGTGCCTGATCCTGCTCCCGCACGCCGGCAGCGTGATCCTGTTCTCCGCACTCGCCGCGATCATCTACCTCTGCTACGGCGGCACGTTCGGCACGATGCCCGCCACCGCCGGCGACTTCTTCGGCGTGCGCAACGCCGGCGCGATCTACGGCCTCATGCTCATCGGCTGGAGCCTGGGCGGCGTCATCGGCCCGGTGCTCGCCTCGGCGCTCATCGGCGAGGAGAAGGCCTACACCCTCGCCTACACGACCATCGGCGTCATCGCGCTGGCCGCCGTGGCGCTCACCTTCGTCACCAAGGTGCCCGCCGGCCGGCACGCCGAGCACGACTGAGGCGGATCAGGGGAGGCCTGCCAGACTTCCAGCATGGCGACGACCACCCGCGAGCGCATCGTCGCGGCAGCCGTGGAGATGACGACCTCGTCGGGCTGGGCAGCGGTCACGATGGCGCGGCTCGCCGACGCGGCCGGCGTGAGCCGCCAGACCGTCTACAACGAGGTCGGCTCCAAGCCGGCGCTGGCCGAGACGATGATCCTCGAGGAGCTCGCCCGCTTCCTGCAGGTCGTCGAGGGGGCCTTCGACGCCGAGCCCGACGACCTCACCCGCGCCATCGAGCGCGCCGTCACCGACGTGCTCACCTACGCCCGCGCCAACAAGCTGCTGCACGCCGTCGTCAGCGCGACCCACGGCGCCGACACCGAGCTGCTGCCCCTGCTGACGACCAACGCCGGCTCGCTGCTCGGCGCGGCCAAGGACGTCATCAGCGCCCGCGTGGCGCCGTACGCCCCGGGCGTCGACGCCGCCCACCTCGACCCCGCCATCGACATGGTCGTGCGCGTGGTGCTGAGCCACGTCATGCAGCCCTCGGGCCCGCCCGAGCGGACCGCCGCCGACATCGCCTGGCTCGCCGGTCGCGTCCTGCGCGGCTGAGCCGGACCGCGGCCCACGGCCCGCGTCACCCGCGAGCCCTAGGGTGTGCGGGTGAGCGGAGTCGCCTGGGGTACGCCGACCGCGCGGGGGATCGTGGCCGCGGCCACCCTCGGGTCGGGGCTGACGCTGCTTGACGGCACCGTCGTCAACGTCGCGCTGCGGCGGATCGGCTCGGACCTCGACGCGTCGCTGGCGCAGCTGCAGTGGATCACCAACGGCTACTTCCTCTCCCTCGCCTCGCTCATCCTGATCGGCGGGTCGCTCGGCGACCGCCTCGGCCGCCGCCGGGTCTTCGTCATCGGCACCGTGTGGTTCGCGCTCGCCTCCCTGCTGTGCGGGCTCGCCCCCACCGCCGAGGTGCTCATCGCGGCGCGGGTGCTCCAGGGCATGGGCGGCGCGCTCCTGACGCCGGGGAGCCTGGCGATGATCCAGGCGTCGTTCCGGGCCACGGACCGGGGTCGCGCGATCGGCGCGTGGTCGGGGCTGGGCGGCATCGCCGCAGCCGTCGGACCCCTGGTCGGCGGGCTCCTGATCGACTACGCGTCGTGGCGCTGGATCTTCCTGATCAACCTGCCCCTCGCCGCCCTGACGGTGTGGCTGGCGCAGCGCTGGGTGCCGGAGAGCCGCGACGAGCAGGCGAGCGGGCGCTTCGACGTCGCCGGGGCGACCCTCGCCGCGCTCGCCCTCGCCGGCATCACCTGGGCCCTCACCGACGCCGGCGGCACCGCGACGCCGTACGCCGTCGCCGTCGGGGTCGTGGCCGCGGTCGGCTTCATCGTCGTCGAGCGCCGGCTGCACGACCCGATGGTCCGGCTGGAGCTGTTCGCGAATCGCACGTTCAGCGCGGCCAACGGCATGACGCTGCTCGTCTACGCCGCCCTGGGGGCGATCCTGTTCTTCCTGGTGCTCCAGCTGCAGACCGTCGGCGGCTACTCCGCCCTCCAGGCGGGCCTCGCGACGCTGCCGATCACGGCCTGCATGCTGCTGCTCGCCTCCAGGGGCGGCGCGCTTGGCCAGCGGATCGGTCCCCGGATCCCGATGACGGTCGGTCCGCTGGTGATGGCCGCCGGCACCGTGTGGCTGCTCGTGGTGGGTGACGACGTGACCTGGTGGCGCGACGTCCTGCCCGGGCTCACCGTCTTCGGCCTCGGCCTGGCCCTCATGGTGGCGCCGCTGACGTCCACCGTGCTCAACGCCGCCCCGGACGACAGCGCCGGCATCGCCAGCGGCATCAACAACGCCATCGCGCGCGCCGGCTCCCTGCTCGCGGTCGCCGCGCTGCCCGCGGCCGTCGGCCTCGCCGGCGACGACTACCGCGACCCGGCCCTGTTCGACGCGGCGTACGGCACCGCGATGCTCGCCTGTGCTGCGCTGCTCGCCCTGGGCGGGCTGGTCTCGTGGTTCACGATCCCGAGCGGTGTCCAGACACCGATCGACCAGACACCGGTTGCCTAGGGTCGGGGGCGTGAGCGTACGACGGCGGGCGGGGGCGGCGGCGACAGCCGTCCTCCTGACCGTGCTCGTCGCGTGCAGCGAGCCCACCTCCCCGGGCGCGCCGGACCCCGCGCCGGCCACGACCGCCGAGCCCAGCCGCTCGACCGCGCCTCCCGAGCCGACCGGGGAGACCTCGACGGTCCCGGTGGCCGACCCCGAGCACGCCGTCGACCCGCCCGGCGAGCGCGACGGACGGCTGTGGAGCGCCGACATCCTCGTGCAGTGGGACCGGGCGATCGACGACGACCTGCTCGAGCAGGTCGAGCAGCTGAAGGGCGTCGCCCACACCGAGCGCATCGGCCTGGGCCAGGTGAGCCTCGAGAACCGCGTGCTCACCGTCGCCTCTGTGGACCCCGCCCGCTACCGCAACTTCACCCAGGCGCAGGTCGCCGACCTCCAGGAGGCGTGGGAACGCGTCGCCGGCGGCGAGCTGGCCATCGACCGCACGGTCGCCCGCCGGCTCGCCGACGACGAAGGGATGATCCGGCTCGGGGTCGAGGACGACGCGCCGACCCTGCACGTCGGCGCGTACACCCCGCAGATCCCGACCATCGACATGGTCGTCAACACCGCGTGGGCCGAGGACATCGAGATGGCCACCGACAACGGGCTGCTGATCTCGACCGACCGCAAGACCCCGGCCAGCATCCGCAAGCCGCTCGAGCGGCTCGTCGGCAAGGACGCCTCGGTGCAGATGCTCGACGTCGCCTCCCGCATCGGCCTCGACCCCGACGCCAAGCTCACCGCCGTCCCCACCGGCGGCACGCTGGGCAGCGTCGTCGGCGTCTTCCGCTACCGCGTGATAGGCGGCGGACGGATCGCCCCCGACCCGGCGTGGGTCTCGGCCAACATCCGCACCGAGGCGGTGCCGATCCTCGGCAGCGTCACCTGCCACAAGGACCTCTTCCCGCAGCTGCGCGCGGCCCTGCTCGAGGTGCAGCAGCGCGGCCTCGCCGACGCGATCGATCCCGGTCAGTACGCCGGGTGCTACTACCCCCGCTTCATCGCCAACACCACGACGCTGTCGAACCACTCCTTCGGCCTCGCCCTCGACCTCAACACCGCGGGCAACCAGCGCGGCACCGTCGGCGAGATCGACCGCGACGTGGTCGCGATCTTCAAGACCTGGGGCTTCGCCTGGGGTGGCGACTGGCGCTGGACCGACCCGATGCACTTCGAGCTCGCCGAGGTGAAGCGGGTCGGCTGAGGCGCCGTCGCTAGGGTCGGCGGGATGAAGGCAGTCCAGGTCGTCTCGCTCACCGGTCCCGCCGACGTCGAGGTGCGTGAGGTCGACCCGCCGACCCCGGGGCACGACGACGTCCTCGTCGAGGTCCACAGCGTCGGTGTCTCGTTCCCCGACCTGCTGCTCAGCCGGGGGGAGTACCAGTTCAGGCCGGAGCCCCCGTTCACCCTCGGCGTCGACTTCGCCGGCGTCGTGCTCGACCCGGGCTCGCCGGAGTCCAGCGGGTTCACGGTGGGCCAGCGGGTGGCCGGCGTGAACCTCCACGGCGGGGCGGCCGAGCAGGTCGCGAACCCGGCGATCTTCACCTTCGCCCTCCCCGACGCGATGTCGTACGACGAGGGGGCGGCGCTGCCGATGAACTACCTGACGGCCCTCTTCGCGCTCGAGGAGCGCGGGGGCCTGCGCGAGGGCGAGACGGTCCTCGTCCACGGCGCTGCCGGTGGCGTCGGCACCGCCACCCTGCAGGTCGCGAAGGGCCTCGGCGCCCGCACGATCGCGGTGGTGAGCACGGAGGAGAAGGCGGCGTTCGCGCGGGCCGCGGGCGCCGACGAGGCCGTGGTCGGCCCCGACTTCAAGGACGCCGTCAAGGACCTGACCGGCGGCCGGGGCGTGGACGTCGTCCTCGACGTGGTCGGCGGCGACGCGTTCACCGACTCGCTGCGCTGCCTCGCCGAGCAGGGCCGGATCCTCGTCGTCGGCTTCGCCGCCGGCCAGGGCATCCCGGAGGTCAAGGTCAACCGGCTCCTGCTGGGCAACACCGACGTCCGCGGCGTCGGCTGGGGCGCCTACGCCATGACCCGGCCCGGCTACATGCAGCAGCAGTGGCACCGGCTGGTGCCGATGATCGAGTCGGGCGTCGTGAAGCCACCGGTCGGGGCGACGTACGAGCTGGCCGGCTTCGGGCAGGCCCTCGTCGACATGGACGAGCGGCGCACCCTCGGGAAGTCGGTCGTGCACGTGCGTTGAAGCGCTCGCTGGGCCCACGGCGTTAGGGTCGACCGCGTGACGATCCTCGACGCCGCCCGCGACGGCATGAACCCCGACATCCGCCCGCAGGACGACCTCTTCGGCCACGTCAACGGCCGGTGGCTCGACGAGACCGAGATCCCGTCCGACAAGTCGAGCTGGGGCGCCTTCATCGCGCTCGCCGACGCCGCCGAGCAGCAGGTGCGCGACATCATCACCGAGCTCGCCGACCGCCCGGCGGACGACCTGGACGAGGACGAGCGCAAGATCGGTGACCTCTACGCCTCCTTCATGGACACCGAGACCATCGCCGCGAAGGGCCTCGCCCCGGTGCAGGGCCTGCTCGACCGCGCCCACGGCATCACCGACCTGACCGAGCTCGCCGCCTTCCTCGGGGCCTACGAGCGCATCGGCGGGCCCGGCCTCTTCGGCTCCTACATCACCCCCGACCGCGGTGACGCCTCGAAGAACATCGTCTACCTCGCGCAGGGCGGCCTCGGCCTGCCCGACGAGTCCTACTACCGCGAGGACAAGTTCGCCGAGATCCGCGCGAAGTACGTCGACTACCTCACGACGCTGCTCACCCTCAGCGAGCACGACGACCCGGAGGGCGCTGCGGCGCGCGTGATGGCGTACGAGACCCGGCTGGCCGAGGGCCACTGGGAGGCGGCCGAGACCCGCGACGTGCAGAAGACGACCAACCACAAGAGCCTCGAGGAGCTGCGCGAGCTCTGCCCGGCCTTCGACTGGGTCACCTACGTCACCGGCCTCGGCGGCACCGAGGAGACGCTGCGGCGCACGATCGTGATGCAGCCCGACTTCTTCTCCCACCTCTCCACCGTGCTGGAGGAGACGCCGATCGAGACCTGGCGCGACATCCTGCACGTGCGCATCATCCGCAGCTCGGCGCCCTACCTGCCCGACGCGTTCGTCGAGGCCAACTTCGACTTCTACGGCCGCACCCTCAACGGCACGCCGGAGCTGCGGGCCCGCTGGAAGCGCGGCGTCGACTTCGTCGAGGGCGCCATCGGCGAGGCCGTCGGCAAGGTCTACGTCGAGCGGCACTTCCCGCCGACGTCGAAGCAGATGATGGACGAGCTGGTCGCCAACCTCGTCACCGCCTACCGGCGCTCGATCGAGGCGCTCGACTGGATGGGCGAGGACACCAAGCAGAAGGCGTACGACAAGCTCGACCGGTTCTACCCCAAGATCGGCTACCCGACGGAGTTCCGCGACTACTCCTCGCTCACCGTCTCCGCCGACGACCTGCTGGGCAACGTCGCGTCCGCGTCGGCCTTCGAGACCGACCGCCAGCTCGAGAAGGTCGGCCAGCCGGTCGACCGCGACGAGTGGCTGATGCTGCCCCAGACGGTCAACGCCTACTACCACCCGGGCACCAACGAGATCTGCTTCCCGGCCGCCATCCTGCAGCCGCCGTTCTTCAGCCCCGACGCCGACGACGCCGAGAACTACGGCGGCATCGGCGCGGTCATCGGCCACGAGATCGGCCACGGCTTCGACGACCAGGGCGCCCAGTACGACGGCGACGGCAACCTGCAGGACTGGTGGACCGCCGACGACAAGACCGCGTTCGAGGCCAAGTCGCAGGCGCTCATCACCCAGTACGACGCCTTCGAGCCGCGCAACCTGCCGGGCGAGCACGTCAACGGCAGCCTCACCGTCGGCGAGAACATCGGCGACCTCGGCGGCCTGACCATCGCCCACAAGGCGTTCGTGATCAGCCAGGGCGGAGAGGCCTCGGTCGAGGACCGGCGCACGCTCTTCCTCAACTGGAGCCACGTGTGGCGCACCAAGCGCCGCAAGGAGCAGGAGCTCCAGTACCTCACGATCGACCCGCACAGCCCCGCCGAGTTCCGCGCCAACATCGTGCGCAACCTCGACGAGTTCCACGAGGTCTTCGAGACGCAGCCTGGCGACGGCCTGTGGCTCGAGCCCGAGGGCCGCGTGCGGATCTGGTGAGCGGCGCGAAGTAGGGCCGTTCGACCCCTGCCGCGTGGCCTGCCGGCTTCCTAAGATGGAGCATGGTCAGGAGAGAAGCGAACATCACCGGGGGCATCGTCGTCGGGCACGACGGGTCGCGCGCGTCGAGCGCCGTCGTACGTCGTGCGGCCGATCTCGCGCAGCGCCTGGGCGTGACGCTCCACGTCGTGCGGGTGTGGAACCTCGCGACCGCGCCCCGGCCCGAGTCGATGGTCGGCGGCTACGTCCCCCCGTTCGCGGAGTTCGAGCAAGCGGTCATCGCCGACCTCAAGGCCGACTGCGCGGCTGCCGGGCTGGCCGACGACGTCGACCTCCAGCTCTACGCCCTGCGGGGCCAGACCACCGAGTGCCTCATCGCGGCCGCGGCCCACGCCGAGATGCTCGTGGTCGGCACGCGGGGCGCCGGCGGGTTCAAGGGCCTCCGCTTCGGCTCGACCGCGACCCAGGTCGTGCGCCACTCGACGGTCCCGGTGCTCGTCGTCCCCAACACCCCGGACTGAGCAGGCCGCGGTTGGGCCACCGTCACACCGGGGTTGTTGAATGGCTCGCGTGACGCTGCCGGGACACGACCAGTCGACCTACCGGCTCCGCATGGAGTGGGGGCCGACCGGCGCCGAGGCCGTGCCGGCCGACTACGCCGTCGTCGTCGACGTGCTGTCCTTCACGACCACGCTGAGCGTCGCGCTCGACCGCGGCATCGAGGTCTACCCGTTCCGCTGGAAGGACTCCCGAGCCGCCGAGCACGCGGTGCGCCACGGCGCGACGCTCGCCGTCGGCCGGTTCGAGGCGCTCTCGCGCGGCGACGCCCGCCACGTCTCGCTGTCGCCTGCCAGCCTCGCGGAGGTCGAGGGCGTCCAGCGGCTCGTCCTGCCCTCGCCCAACGGCTCGACCATCGCCTTCGCCCTGGCCGACTCCGGCGCGCAGGTGGTCGGCGCCTGCCTGC
Source organism: Nocardioides sp. zg-1230 (assembly GCF_013155335.1). Taxonomy (GTDB): domain Bacteria; phylum Actinomycetota; class Actinomycetes; order Propionibacteriales; family Nocardioidaceae; genus Nocardioides. Next base: position 1,027,771 of record NZ_JABJQZ010000001.1, read on the forward strand.
GCAACGCCGGCGCGGTCGCCCGGTGGCTGGCGCCGAAGGTGGCCGACGGCGCCAGCGTGGTCGTCGTACCCGCCGGTGAGAGGTGGTACGACGACACCCTCCGCCCGGCGGCCGAGGACCTGTGGGGAGCCGGTGCGGTCCTCGCCGCGATCGACGCCGAGGCCGAGGCCGGGGCCAGCCCGGAGGCGCGGATGGCGATCGCGGCCTGGAAGGCTGCGGTGCTGCCCCACGACCTGCTCCACTGCGCGGGCGGCCGCGAGCTGGCCGAGGCCGGCTTCGTGGCGGACGTGGAGATCGCCGCCCAGCACGACGTCAGCGACGTCGTGCCGGTGCTGGTGGGGGAGTCGTTCCGCGACGCCGCCTCCCTGCCGCCGTCCGGGGCTCGGCTGCGCCGGATCTGATCGCCGGCACGACCTGACCGATCGCCTCTGGTGCGGCGAGGTGCTCAGGCGCGCCGGGCCGCCCGCAGGGCCGGGATCGACATCGACCGGTTCACCGCCCGCAGCAGCCGATGGGTCGGGCGTCCGGACGCGCGCCGAAGGGGTAGTCCAGTGAGGAACGGTCGGTCGTGGGCTTGATCCACGACCACCTCTCACTGGACTACCCCTGGGCGGGTAGGGCTACTTCACCTCCGAGCGGAGGACGCTCCTCAGCCCGAGGAGGGCCGGCAGGACCAGCCAGACCGCGGTGGTGACGCCGATCTGCGCCCACTGCTCGGCCGTCGGAGTTCCCTCGAACAGGAACGACCGTGCCCAGTTCGCGTCCACCCAGGGCTGGATGTCGACGAACGTCGGCTCGCTGGCGCTCAGGATGCCGGCAATGGTGGGAAACACCAGCGCGAGCACGAGGTAGGCCACCAGGGCTCCCGCCGAGCTGCGGAACAGCATCCCCAGCATCGTCCCGGTCAGCAGGCAGAGCAGGCTGCCCAGCACGATGGTGAGCACCTCGGCAGCCGAGACGTCCCAGACGAGGTCGGTACCGGCAATTGCCGTGCCGACGAGGTTGCCGACGACTCCGACAGCGAGCGCGAACAGCATCGCCACCACGCCGACGATCACCGAGGAGATCGTCTTGGCCCAGAGCACCCGGCCCCGGTGCGGGACCAGGGTGAAGGTGGTCAGCCCGGTGCGCTGGCTCCACTCGCCGGTGATCGACAGGACCGCGATCATGGGCAGCACGAGCGTCATCGGGAAGCCGAGCGCCTTCGCGAAGGTGTAGTAGGTCAGGTCCTCGTCAGGGGCCAGGAGGACGACGCCGATCATGGTCGCCAGGGCGATGATGACGATGCTCGCCATCAGCCAGAAGCCGGAGCGGGTGTCGAACATCTTGCGCAGCTCGACGCGGACGACGCGTCCCAGGGGGACCGATGGTTGGTCGCCGTGCTGCTCGCGGGTGGGGTCGTATGTCGTGGAGGGGGCCGTGGTGGTCATGCTGCTGTCCTTTCTCGGCGGAGCTTCTTCTGGGGGTGGGTGACTTCTCGCTGCGTGTCGGCGGTCAGCTCGAGGAACATGTCCTCGAGACCGCCCTCCGTCGTGCGCAGCTCCGTGAGCGCGACGCCCGCGGCGAACGCCACGTGGCCGACGAGCCCGGGTTCCGCGGAGGTGGCCACGCCGCCCTCGTCGGAGACCGTCGTGGCGATGTCGGCCGCGTGGAGGGCCCGGCGCAGGGCGGCGAGGTCGTCGGCGCGGGCGACGGTCCCCAGGGACCGGACGAGGTCGGACTTGGCGCCCTCGCACACGACGCGGCCGTGGCCGATCATCACGATGTCGTCGGCGATGACCTCGACCTCGCGGAGCAGGTGCGACGACAGCAGCACCGTCCCGCCCCGGTCCGCGAAGTCGCGGAGCAGGTCGCGCATCCAGCGGATGCCGGCCGGGTCGAGCCCGTTGGCCGGCTCGTCGAGCATCAGGATGCCCGGGTTGCCGATCAGGGCCGTCGCGATCCCGAGCCGCTGCCGCATGCCGAGGGAGTAGTTCCCGACGCGCCGGTCGGCCTCGGCGGGGGTGAGGCTCACCAGGTCGAGCATCTCCTCGACCCGGCGGCCGGGCAGGCCCAGCATCTGCTGGACGATCGTGAGGATCTCGCGCCCGGTGCGACCGGCGTGCTGGGCCGAGGCATCCAGCATCACGCCGATCTCCCGGCCCGGGTTGGGCAGCTCCGCGAACGGGCGGCCGGTGACCGTCGACGAGCCAGACGTGGGCTTCGTCAGCCCGACGACCATGCGCATCGTCGTGGACTTGCCGGCGCCGTTGGGGCCGAGGAAGCCGGTGACCCGCCCGGGCCGGGCGACGAAGCTGACGTCGTCCACGACGGTGGTCCTGCCGTACTTCTTGGTGAGTGAGTCGATGGTGATCATGGGGTGTCCTCCGTGGTCCTGGGGTGGTGTTCCGGGGTCGTCTCGACCGTAGGAAGAACGGCTCGCCGCCGCGTCGTCGCGAGGTCGCGACCGTCGTACGCAGCGCGGTCGACGCGGCGTCCTCCGGAAGGAGGACCCCACCGCTCAGGCGTCGTCGAACAGGCCGGTCTGGTAGGCGAGGACGATCGCCTGGGCACGGTCGCGCAGGTCGAGCTTCTGGAACAGCCGGGTGACGTGGGTCTTGACCGTGGTGTCGCTGATGAAGAGCTCGTCGCCGATCTCGGCGTTGGACAGGCCCTGGGCGATCAGCCGGAAGACCTCGAGCTCCCGCGGGGTGAGCTCCGCGACGGCCGGCGGCGGGGCCTGGCGCCTGACGGTCGCGAAGCGCCGGATGACCCGGCGGGTCACCGTCGGGGACAGCAGCGCCTCACCCGCAGCGATCGTGCGCACGGCCCCGATGAGCTGCTCGGGCGGCTCGTCCTTGAGTACGAAGCCGCTCGCCCCGGCGCGAAGGGCCTCGAAGACGTAGTCGTCGAGGTCGAACGTGGTGAGCACCAGCACGCGCGCCCCGGCGTCGGAGGCCAGGATCCTCCGCGTCGCCTCGAGGCCGTCCATCTCGGGCATGCGGATGTCCATCAGGATGACGTCGGGCCGGAATCGCGCGGCTTGGGCGACGGCGTCCCGGCCGTTGCTCGCCTCCGCGACGACCTCGATGTCGGGCTCGTCCGCGAGCAGCAGACGGAAGCCGGCGCGCACCATCGTCTGGTCGTCGACGACCATCACGCGGATGCTCATGACCCGGCTCGCAGGGGTAGCCGGGCGCGCACCAGGAAGCCGCCACCGGGTGCAGGACCCGCGTCCAGGCTGCCGTCGAAGAGCTTGACCCGCTCACGGATGCCGACGAGGCCGTGGCCGCCACCACCGCCATCGGAGCCGACCGTCGCGCGGTCGTGGCTGCGACCATGGTCGCGGACCTGCAGGCACAGCTCCTGCGGCGCGTACTGCACCGTCACCTCGGCGCGGTCCGCGCCCGAGTGCTTGAGGCTGTTGGTCAGTGCCTCCTGGACGATGCGGTACGCCGAGAGGTCCAGGCCGCGGGGGAGGGGCACGCGATCGCCGCGCACCTCGACCTGCACCGCGAGCCCGGCCGCTCGTACGTCGCGCACGAGCCGGTCGAGGTCGTCGAGGCCGGGGGTGGGGGCCAGCTCGGGAGCGTCCTCGTCGTCGCGCATCGCGGCCAGCAGCCGGCGCATCTCCGCGAGCGCCGTACGCCCCGCCTCCTCGACGTTGCGCAGGGCCTCGCGGTCGTCGGTCGCGGCCTCCGGCAACCGGTGCCGTACCGCCCCCACCTGGAGCACGATGACGCTGACGGCGTGCGCCACGACGTCGTGCAGCTCGCGAGCGATCCGGCCGCGCTCCTCCGCGACGGCGACCCGGGCGGCGGCCTCCCGCTCCAGCTCGGCGAGACGGGCACGCTCCTCGGCCGCCTCGGTCCGCTCCGTGCGCTCGCGCAGGGACCACCCGACCAGCCACCCGAGCGCGAACATGACCGGGACGGAGATGAGGTCGTCGGTCGTGCTGTTGGGCCCGTTGCGCACCACCGTCACCGAGCTGGCCAGCGTGATCACCAGGCCCACGCGGGAGAGCGAGGCGCTGCGGACCGTGCCCAGCAGCACGGCGGCGCCCATCCCGGCGACGAGGATGCCCGCACCGTTGACGATCAGCTGCTCGTCCGCGAAGGACAGGGCGGCGCACACCAGCCAGGTCGTGGCGGGCGCTGCGAAGGGGAAGCGCCGGCGGGCCAGCAGCACCAGCACCGACGACGTGATCCCCACCAGCTCGAGCACGAACAGCGGCCCGTCGGGGTTCTCCAGGTCGTCGCGCAGCAGGGTCCCCACCGCGGTGACCACCGCGGTGATGACGACCAGGAGGTCGAGACCATGCCTGGCGAGGAGTGCCCGCGCTCGGCTCACCTCGTCACCGTACGACGCTCCCGCGGGGTCGGCGTCCACACAAGGTAGGACGTCGGGTCGTCGCGAGGTGGCCGGCCGCTCGGACCGTTCCGACGACGCGCCCGGCCGCCACGGGACCTAGCGTCGAACACATCGACACCACGACACACCACGACACGAGGAGCCGGAGATGGACATCGAGTTCGAGCAGGGAAGCGACATGCCGACGTTCCGCCGGCGCCACAACGGCTACTGGGCGGGCGACTTCAGCCGCACCGAGCCGATGACCGCGGAGCAGCTGCGCCGGGTGACCGAGCAGTGCCGCCCCAGGTGGCCGGGCTCGCCCTGACCAGGCTGACCAGGTCTGACCGGGTCTCCCGCGAGCGCCTGTGGATGCGGCGGTGCGGGCGTCGGTGGCGGTTGGTAGACAGGAGCCCATGAGTGCCCCGACCGCCGCCACCGACGATGTACGCCTCTCCGCCCGGGACGCAGCCGAGCGTCACCTGCGCGCGCTGGTCGGGCGCGACGACGCGGTGCTGCGCGAGGACCAGTGGGCCGCCATCGAGGCGCTCGCCGTCGACCGCCGGCGCGCCCTGGTCGTGCAGCGCACCGGGTGGGGCAAGTCGGCCGTCTACTTCGTGGCCACCAAGCTGCTGCGCGAGGCGGGGGCCGGGCCGACCGTGATCGTCAGCCCGCTGCTCGCCCTCATGCGCAACCAGATCGCCGCCGCGGAGCGAGCGGGCATCAGGGCGGTGACGATCAACTCCACCAACATCGACCAGTGGCAGCCGATCCACGACCAGATCCACGCCGGTGAGGTCGACGTCCTGCTCGTCAGCCCCGAGCGGCTCAACAACCCCGGGTTCCGTGACGAGGTGCTGCCGCGGTTGGCGGCGACCTGCGGGCTCCTGGTCGTCGACGAGGCTCACTGCATCTCCGACTGGGGTCACGACTTCCGCCCCGACTACCGCCGGCTCCGCACGCTGCTGGCCGAGCTGCCGTCCGGCATCCCCGTCCTCGCGACCACCGCGACCGCCAACGCCCGGGTGACCGACGACGTCGCCGAGCAGCTCGGCGTGCACGCCGACGGTTCGTCCGACGCGGCCGTCCTCGTGCAGCGCGGCACCCTCGACCGAGAGTCGCTCCGCCTCGGCGTCGTCCAGCTCAAGACGCCCGAGCAGCGGCTCGCCTGGCTGGCCGACCACCTCGCCGAGCAGCCCGGCTCCGGCATCGTCTACTGCCTCACCGTCGCCGCGACGCAGGAGGTGGCCGGCTACCTTCGCGAGCGTGGTCTCGAGGTCGCGGCCTACTCCGGGCAGACCGAGGCCGACGAGCGCCACGGGCTCGAGCAGGCACTCGTCGACGGCCGGGTGAAGGCGCTCATCGCCACCAGCGCCCTCGGCATGGGCTTCGACGCGAGCCTCGGGTTCGTCATCAACCTCGGGGCGCCCTCCTCGCCCGTGGCCTACTACCAGCAGGTCGGCCGCGCCGGCCGCGGCACCGACGACGCCACCGTGGTCCTGCTGCCGCAGATCGAGGACCGCGACATCTGGGCCTACTTCGCCTCGCTCGGCTTCCCCCGCGAGGAGCAGGTCCGCGAGACGCTCGCCGCCCTCGCCGAGTCCGACCGCCCTCTGTCGACCGCGACGCTCGAGACCCGCGTCGAGCTCGGCCGCAACCGGCTCGAGTCGATGCTCAAGGTGCTCGACGTCGACGGCGCCGTGCAGCGCGTCCAGGGCGGCTGGGTCGCCACCGGGCGCCCCTGGTCCTACGACGCCGAGCGCTACGCCCGCGTCGCGGAGGCGCGCGAGCGCGAGCAGCAGGCGATGCTCGGCTACCTGCGGACCACCGAGTGCCGGATGCGCTACCTGCGCGAACAGCTCGACGATCCCGAGGCGACCGACTGCGGGCGCTGCGACAACTGCGGTGGCCTGACCCTGTCGACGTCGGTCAGTGAGGCTGCGGTCGCCGAGGCCGGGCAGCGGCTGTCGCGCCCGGGCGTGGTGCTCGAGCCGCGGCGCATGTGGCCGACGGCCCTGGCCAATCTCGGCCTCGACCTCAAGGGCAAGATCGCCGAGGGCGCCGAGCCGGGCCGCACGGTCGCCCGCCTCACCGACCTCGGCCACGGCCAGGCGCTGCGCGCCCTGTTCCGAGAGGACATCCCCGACGGGCCGGTGCCCCCGGGCCTCGCGCAGGCGGTCATGGACGTGATGAAGGACTGGGCGCCCGAGTGGACCTCGCGTCCAGACGCGATCGTCGTCGTCGAGTCGGCGACCCGGCCCACCCTCGTCCGCGACCTCGCCGACGGCCTGTCGCGCGTCATGCAGATCCCGGTCGTCGGCACCTGGGCGATCCGCGACCCGTCCGTGCCGCGGCGCGCCGGTCAGTCCAACTCCGCCCAGCGCGTCGCGGCGGTGCGCCGCCGCGGCGGGCTCGACGCCGACGTACGACCCGGCGCGACCGTGCTCCTCGTCGACGACCAGGTCTCCACCGGCTGGACCCTCACCGTCGCCGCGACCGCGATCCGCGCCGCCGGCGCCTCAGCGGTCCTCCCCCTCGCCCTCGCGACCCAGGGCTGACGTCCCGGGCTCCCCGGGTCGTCGACGGTGTCCGGCTCCGCCGTGCCCCCGGACGTCCCCGACCCTCGATATCTGAGGACGTGGTGAACGGATCCGTCGCGGTTCCACGACCGTGACGTCCTCAGACATCGGGGAGTACGACGTCGGGCAACGACCGGGGGCCGACGGGGAACGACAGCGGCCCGCCCTCCGGGTGGAGGACGGGCCGCGGTCGACGTACGACGTCGGGTCAGTGACCCATCACCGCGGTGGGGTCGACCGGGGCGACCTTCTTGCGGGGCAGGAACGCCGCCGGGATCAGGCAGCAGGCGACCAGCACGGTCGCGACGACGAAGACGGTCGCGAACGCGTCGGCCATGTCGTTGGTGACCAGCTGCTCGAGGGCGCCGAGCTGGTCGGGCGAGATGCCGAAGCGCTCGAGGATCGCGGCGACCTTGGTCTGGTCGTCACCGGCCTCGGCCAGCGCGGTGCCGGCGGCGACGAAGCGCGAGTCCTTGAGCTCGTTGGTGAGGATCACCGAGAACAGCGCGGTGCCGATCGAGGCCGCCACCTGCTGGGTGATGTTGAGCAGGGTCGAGCCGCGGGCGACGTTGTGCGCGGTCAGCGTCGCGAGCGCCGCCGTCATGATCGGCATCATCGTGCCGCCCATGCCGAGGCCCATGATGAAGAGCGCGCCGAGGATGTAGACGTAGGAGGTGTCCGCCTCGATCTGGGTGAACATCGCCATGCCGACGGTGATCACGGTGATGCCGGTGAGGACGATCTTGCCGGGGCCGATCCGGTCGGCCAGGATGCCGGCGATCGGCATCGTGAGCATCGCGCCGACGCCCTGCGGGGCCAGCAGCCAGCCGGTGAAGAGGGTGCCCTCGCCGCGGACCTGGATGAAGTAGAGCGGGAACAGCAGCGAGGAGCCGAAGAACGCGATCGCGAAGAGCGTCATCGTGATGACCGCGACCGTCATGTTCCTGTTCTTGAACAGCCGCAGCTCGACAAGCGGGTGGATGTTGCGCTTGGCCAGCGCCCACGGGACGAACGCGACGATCAGCACGAGCCCGAGCACCATCGGCACCAGGACCCGGGCGGCCATCGCGGTGCCCTCCTCGGGGATGGAGCTGACGCCGTAGAGGAACGCGGCGAGACCGGGGGAGAGCAGCACCATGCCCAGCCAGTCGAAGGTCTCCGACGGCTCGACGTGGTCCTTGGGCAGCACGATCCAGGCGTAGACGATCGCGGCGATGCCGATGGGCAGGTTGATCAGGAAAATCCAGTGCCACGACGCGCTCTCGATCAGCGCACCACCGAGGATGGGGCCGAAGATCGGTCCGAGCAGCATCGGGATGCCGAGCACGGCCATCACGCGACCGACCCGCTCGGGACCGGCGGCGCGGGTCAGGATCGTCATGCCGAGCGGCATCAGCATGCCGCCACCGAGGCCCTGCAGGACGCGGAAGAGGACCAGCATCTCCAGCGACGTCGCGGCCGCGCACAGCACCGAGCCGATGGTGAACAGCGCGACGGCCAGCAGGTAGAGGCGCTTGGTGCCGAAGCGGTCGGCGGCCCAGCCGGTCAGCGGGATCACGCTCGCGAGGGCGAGGGTGTAGCCGGTCATCGTCCAGGCGACCTCGGCCGCGGTCGCGTCGAACTCCTCCTGGAAGGTGTTGAGCGCGACGGAGACGACGGTGATGTCGAGGATCGACATGATCGCGCCCAGGACGACCACGCCGGCCACCATCAGGACGCTCTTGTCGAGCTTGTCGGAGTGCTCCGGCTGCGTGGCGCCGGGCTGGGTCTGGGTGTCGGTCACCGGGCAACGGTATTGGTTGCGTCCAACAACCACGCAATTGTTTTCGCGGTGGCCTGCGTCACCCTCACGGGTGGACCGGTCGTACGCCGTCCAGGTCCTCGATGCGCGCCAGGCTGGGGCCGCGCTCGGCCTGGAGGTCCGCGGCCACCGACTCGACCTCGCGGAGCACGCGCAGGGTGTTGCGGCAGGTGAGCCGCGCGAGGTCGTCGGCCGACCAGCCGCGGTCGGCCAGCGCCGCCAGCAGCGCCGGGTAGGTGGACACGTCCTCGAGCCCGTCGGGGAGGGTCGCCACCCCGTCGTAGTCACCGCCGAGCCCGACGTGGTCGATGCCGGCCACCTCGCGCACGTGCTCACAGTGCGCCACCACGTCGGCCAGCGTGGCGACCGGCTGCGGGTGCTCGAGCGACCAGACCTCCTCGAAGGCGCTGAACCGCGTGCCGTCGGCCTCGGCGATCCCCTCGGCGGCCGCTGCCGCGACGAGCTCGCGGTGCGCGTCGGCGCAGGCGGCGTTCACGAACTTCGGCACGAAGGTCACCATGCACACACCGCCACCCCGGGCCATCGCCTCGAGCACGTCGTCGGGGGCGTTGCGCGGGCTGTCGGTGACCGCCCGGGCCGAGCTGTGGCTGAAGATCACCGGCGCCTCGGCGACCTCGAGCGCGTCGCGCATCGTATCGGCCGAGACGTGGGAGAGGTCGACCATCATGCCGACCCGGTTCATCTCCCGCACGAGCTCGCGGCCGAACGCCGTCAGCCCGCCGGCCACCGGGGTGTCGGTGGCCGAGTCGGCCCACGGGGTGTTCGCGTTGTGGGTCAGCGTCAGGTAGCGCACCCCGAGCTCGTGCAGCTGGCGCAGCGTGCCGAGCGAGCAGTTGATCGAGTGCCCGCCCTCCGCGCCGGCCAGCGAGGCGATCCGGTCCGACGCCCACGCCTCCTCGACCTCGTCGGCGGTCCTCGCCCACGCCAGCTGGTCGGCGTACCGCGCAGTGAGCATCCGCGCCGCGTCGACCTGCTCGAGGGTCGCGCTGACCGCGTCGTCCCCGGTGAGCCGGGTGGGCACGTACACCGACCAGAACTGCGCGCCCATCCCGCCCGCGCGCATCCGCGGCAGGTCGGTGTGGGTCGCGGTGCCGCCGGTGCCGACGTCGTGGCGGGAGCCGACCCGATCGAGGAGGGCGTACGCCGACGGCTCGCGCGCCGCCCACAGGAGGTCGTTGTGGCCGTCGATCACGGGATGGGCAGCGAGCAGGGCCGAGATGTCTGCCGGGATGTGCATGGCTCGACGCTAGCGGCTGGGAACTCCCTGTCGGTCCCAGGCGTTAGCGTCCTGTCGTCCCGCTGCCCGGCGGGGACAGGAGGGGGATCGATGAGCTTCGTCCCGGTCACCGGTCCCGCCAGGCTGCTGGTGGGGGAACCGCCCCGGGAGGGCTCGGTCGAGTTCACCGACGAAGGCCGCACGATCGTGATGCCGATCCGTGGTGCGTTGCCGGTGCTCGGCAAGGTCCGAGACCAGGCAGACGTGCACCCGTCGGTCGCGCTGCTCGCCGGCGCGGCGTTGATGGGCCTGCAGCTGGTGGCCTCGGGCCGGTTCGCGCCCGACCCCGAGGGCCGGCACTGGCAGGTCGCGGGGCTCGACGCCGCCGACGAGCGCCGCATCGCCGAGCTGGCGCGCTCGCGTGCCTGGGACGGCTTCGACGAGGCGACGGCCGAGGGCATGGTGCGCGGGCTTCTCGACGCCGTGGTCGACACCATGCCCCGCACCACCCCCGGACGCTCGCGCCACCGCGGGCCGGCCCCCGCACGTCGTACGCCGTCGGGGGAGCCGTCGGAGGCCTCGCCGCGCAGCCCCGACGCGTTCAGCGACGAGCTCCAGCAGCGGATCGCCCGCATCCGCGCCCGGGGCAACGACGACCGGCCGCACCTGGTCTCCATCTCGTTCCGCGTCGAGGCCGACGAGGAGGAGCTCGTCGCGGGCGCCGTGCGGCTGGTGCTGCAGGTGCACGCCGTCGACAACCCCGCCCACCTCGCGGACGCCTCCGAGCTGTGGGCCGAGTCCGGTCCCGACGCGGCGCACGGCTTCGGCGACCGGGCCCGCACCCACGCCGCGATCGCCCTGCGCTCCGCGGCCGACGCCTGGCCCGTGCTCGACCGGCTGCTCGACCTGCGCGTCCCCGACGAGATCGTCCTCGACACCGACGAGATCCTCTCGCTGCTCGACGGCGGTGCCGCGGCGCTGACCGAGGCGGGCCACCCGGTGATGTGGCCGAAGTACCTCGACCGCGAGGTCACCCAGCGCGTCGAGCTGGGCCGCCGCTCGCCCGCCGGCACGCGCGAGGAGGCGCTGCAGGACGGCCTGTTCGGGCCGCAGGCGCTGTTCGGCTTCGAGTGGCAGCTCTCGCTGCACGGCGAGGAGCTCAGCGACGACGAGATGGACGAGCTGGCCCGCACCACCAGCCCGATCATCAAGCTGCGCGACAACTGGGTCGCCGTCGACTCGACGGTGATCAAGCGCGCCCGCAAGCGGCTGATCCGCACCGTCACGCCCGTCCAGGCGCTCGCGGCGACGCTCACCGGGGTCGTCGACATCGAGGACGCGCCCTACGAGGCGGTCGTCGGCGCGAGCCTCCTCCCGGTCCGCGACCGGGTCCGCGAGGCTGCCACGGGTGATCTCGTCGACGTGCCGCCCGCGCTGCAGGCCGAGCTCCGCGACTACCAGCGCCGCGGCCTGAGCTGGCTGGCCGAGCTCACCGGGCTCGGCCTCGGCGCCTGCCTGGCCGACGACATGGGGCTCGGCAAGACGATCACCCTGATCGCCCTGCACCTGCACCGGAGGGACACGGGGGCGGGCGGCCCCACGCTCGTCGTGTGCCCGGCGTCGCTGCTCGGCAACTGGGAGGCCGAGATCCGTCGCTTCGCGCCCGGGGTCGCCGTACGCCGCCACCACGGCAGCGCCCGTGACCTCGACGGGGTCAGCGGCGGTTTCGTGCTCACGACCTACGGCACGATGCGCAACGACGCCGAGCTGCTCGCGGAGGTCGCGTGGGACCTCGTCGTCGCCGACGAGGCGCAGCACGTCAAGAACTCCCGCTCCGCCGCGGCCCGGGCCCTGCGCACGATCCCGAGCACGGCGCGCGTCGCGCTGACCGGCACCCCCGTCGAGAACGACCTCACCGAGCTCTGGTCTATCCTCGACTGGGCGATCCCCGGCCTGCTCGGCAGCCGCAACGCCTTCCGCAAGGTGTGGGCCGGTCCGATCGAGTCGGGCCTCGAGCCCACCAAGGCCCGGCAGTTCGCCGACCTCATCGGTCCGTTCCTCCTGCGCCGCCGCAAGTCCGACCCCGGTGTCGCCCCCGAGCTGCCGCCCAAGACCGAGACCGACCACCTGCTCGGCCTCACCCGCGAGCAGGTCGTCCTCTACGAGACCCTCGTGCGCGAGTCGATGCGTCGGATCGAGGAGGCCGACGAGGAGACCCGCCGCGGCCTGGTGCTCAAGCTGCTCACCGGCCTCAAGCAGATCTGCAACCACCCCGCCCACTTCCTGCGCCAGCCCAACCCGAAGCTCCGCGGGCGCTCGGAGAAGCTCGAGCTGCTCGACGAGCTCGTCGGCACGGTCATGGCCGAGGACGGTGCGGTCCTCGTCTTCACCCAGTACGTCGCCATGGCGCGGCTGCTCGAGCGGAACCTCGCCGCCGTGGGCGTGCCGCACCAGTTCCTGCACGGCGGCACCCCGGTGCGCGAGCGCGACGCGATGGTCGCCCGCTTCCAGGCGGGGGAGACGCCGGTCTTCCTGCTGTCGCTGAAGGCCGGCGGCACCGGCCTCAACCTGACCCGCGCCGACCACGTCATCCACTTCGACCGCTGGTGGAACCCCGCCGTCGAGGACCAGGCCACCGATCGGGCCTACCGGATCGGGCAGACCAAGCCGGTGCAGGTCCACCGCTTCGTCACCCAGGGCACCATCGAGGAGAGGATCGCCGAGCTGCTCACCCGCAAGCGCTCGCTGGCCGACTCGGTCCTGGCGCGCGGCGAGACGGCGCTCACCGAGCTCTCCGACGCCGAGCTCCGCGACCTCGTGGAACTACGACGGTGAGCCCGCCGATGAGCGCGTCCGACGCCACGGCCACCACCCACCCGCGGCTGCCCGCCCGCCGGGGTGGCGGGAGCGGCACCTGGTGGAGCAAGGCGGTGCTGCGAGCGGTGGAGGAGGCCGCCTTCGGTGAGAAGGACCTCCGCTCCGGGCGGGCGCTGGCCCGGTCCGGGGCGGTCGGGGCGATCACGGTCACCGAGGGCGGCGCGGTCGCGGCGGTGACCGAGGGCCAGGACGTCTTCACCGTCGAGGTCACCGTGCCCGTCCTCGACGACACCGACTCGGCGGCGTTCACCGAGCTCGTCGCTGCCGAGTCGGGTCGCATCGCGGCGCTCCTCGCCGGCCAGCTGCCGCACGCGTTCGTCGAGGCGGTGGAGGAGGCCGGCGTCGAGCTGCTGCCCTACGGCGGGGAGCTGGGCTCGGCCTGCACGTGCGACGCCTGGCTCGACCCGTGCCCGCACGCGCTGGCGGTGCTGACCCAGCTGGCCTGGCTGATCCAGGCGGACCCGTTCGTGCTGACCCACCTGCGCGGGCTCTCGCGCGAGCGGGTGCTGCGCGACCTGCACCGGCTCCGGCAGCCGGTCGGGCAGCAGTCCGCCGGGGCTGGGGCGGGGTCCGGCGAGGCCGCTTCCGACGCCCCAGGGCCGAGCGGGACCGACGTCGACGACCTGGTGGTCGCCGAGGACGCGGCGGTCCGTGCCGCGCGCCTGCTGCGCCTGGAGAGTCCCTTCGACTCCTGGTGAGGAGCCCGATGCCCGCCTCGGCTCAGGCGAGGCCGAGCGCGCCGTGGGCCATGTCGCGCAGCACGTCGTGCATCTGCGGATCGGGCAGCCGGCCGCTGTGCGGCGTGGAGTTGAGCAGGCCGAAGAGGACGTGGGCGCGGGTGCGCGAGGCCTCCGGGCTGAGGGTGGGGTCGTGGCGGCGCACCTGCGCGGCCCACTCGTCGACGTACGCGCGCTGGAGGGCGCGGACGCGCTCGCGTGCCTCGTCGGGCAGGCTGCTCCAGTCGCGGTCCTGCACGACGATCAGCGCCCGGTGCTCGAGGGCGAACTCGATGTGCCACTCGACCAGCGCCTCGAGTGCCTCGCGCGGTGTGCCGGCCGCGGCGACGCGGGAACGTCCCTCGGCGAGCAGCGTCTCGCTGATGGTCACCAGCATCTCGGCGAGCATCGCGTCCTTGGACTCGAAGTGCTTGTAGAGCGCGGGGCCCGAGATGCCGCAGGCAGCGCCGAGCTCGGCCACCGAGACGCCGTGGAACCCGCGGGAGGCGAAGAGGTCGGCCGCGATGTCCAGGATCTGCTGGCGGCGGGGAGTCACGACGCCGAGGTTAGTGCCTGCTAACCCCGACCACGGCGTCCGTGGTGTGGGGAGCGGCATGAGGCGCTGTGGCGCCTCCGAGACTGCCAGCGGAATCACTCGTGCCTCCCCGTCCAACCCAGGTGCTGCAGTGGGCCGCAACCCCGCAGCGGCCCACTGATCCCCCGATCCGTGCACCCGACGCTCATCGTAGATCGTAGGCGCTACACCCCTAGGTGTGTGCGGCGCCTACACCAGTTTTGGGTAAAGAATCCGTCGCCTTGGCGTGTCGTCACCGCGGAATCCTGCGCCGATGGGGTATGTCCACGCGCGATGCGCGGCGGGGATGCGCCGCGATGGACACGTTAGGTTAACGATCGCTAACCTGACGTCGTGTCCGAGTCACAGGCCCCGGCGACCGGGGCGGCCCCCACCATGCGCGAGCTCGTCGACGACCTGCGTGCCCGGCTGGCGCGGGTGCGCCAGGGCGGGTCGGAGAGCGCGCGGAAGAAGCACACGGATCGCGGGAAGCTGCTGGTGCGCGAGCGGGTGGACCGGCTGCTCGACCCGGGCAGCCCGTTCCTGGAGCTGGCGCCGCTTGCGGCGTACGGCATGTACGACGGCGGCCGCGGCGACGACTTCGCGGTCCCGTCCGCCGGGGTCGTGGCGGGCATCGGGCGGGTGTCGGGTCGCGAGTGCGTGGTGGTGGCCAACGACGCAACGGTCAAGGGCGGCACCTACTACCCGATGACGGTGAAGAAGCACCTCCGTGCGCAGACGATCGCGGCGGAGAACCACCTGCCGTGCATCTACCTCGTCGACTCCGGCGGCGCGTTCCTGCCGATGCAGGACGAGGTGTTCCCCGACCGCGAGCACTTCGGCCGGATCTTCTTCAACCAGGCCAACCTGTCGGCGGCCGGCATCCCGCAGGTCGCCAGCGTGATGGGCTCGTGCACCGCCGGCGGTGCCTACGTGCCGGCGATGTCCGACGAGACCGTCATCGTGCGCAACCAGGGAACGATCTTCCTCGGTGGTCCGCCGCTGGTGAAGGCCGCGACGGGCGAGGTGGTCACGGCCGAGGACCTCGGTGGCGGTGACGTGCACGCGCGCACCTCGGGAGTCGTCGACCACCTGGCCGAGGACGACGCCCACGCGCTGGCGATCGTGCGTTCGATCGTCGACACGCTGCCCGCCGTCACCCCGGCCCGCACGCCGCGCGCCGAGGTCGAGGAGCCGCACGATCCGGCGGAGTCCCTCTACGACGTCGTGCCCACCGACACCCGCACGCCCTACGACGTGCGCGAGGTCGTCCGGCGCCTGGTCGACGGCAGCCGGTTCCACGAGTTCAAGAAGCTGTACGGCGACACGCTGGTGTGCGGCTTCGCGCGGATCGACGGCTACGAGGTCGGCATCGTCGCCAACAACGGGATCCTGTTCAGCGAGTCCGCGCTCAAGGGCGCGCACTTCATCGAGCTGTGCAACCAGCGCGGCATCCCGCTGGTGTTCCTGCAGAACATCACCGGCTTCATGGTCGGGCGCGAGTACGAGAACAAGGGCATCGCCCGCGACGGCGCCAAGCTCGTCACCGCGGTCGCGTGCAGCGTCGTGCCGAAGTTCACCGTCGTCATCGGCGGCTCGTTCGGTGCCGGCAACTACGGCATGTGCGGCCGCGCCTACGACCCCCGTTTCCTGTGGATGTGGCCCAACGCCCGGATCTCGGTGATGGGCGGCGAGCAGGCCGCGTCGGTGCTCGCGACCGTGCGCACCGACCTCGAGGACGACGCCGCCGTCGAGGCGTTCAAGGCGCCGATCCGCGAGCAGTACGAGACCCAGGGCTCGCCCTACTACGCCAGCGCCCGGCTGTGGGACGACGGTGTGATCGACCCCGCCGACACCCGCCGCGTGCTGGGCATGGCGCTGGCCGCGACGTCGTACACGCCCATCCCCGAGCCCCGCTACGGAATCTTCAGGATGTGAGGCGCATGAACACACTGCTGATCGCCAACCGCGGCGAGATCGCCCTGCGGGTCATGCGCACCGCGCAGCGGCTCGGCTGGGGATGCGTCGCGATCCACACCGACCTCGACGCCGACGCGCCGCACGTGCGCGCGGCCGACCGCGCGGTGCGGGTGGAGTCCTACCTCGACATCGACGAGGTCGTCGCGGCAGCGCGTGGGACCGGTGCGGGGTTCGTGCACCCGGGCTACGGCTTCCTGTCCGAGCGGGCACCGTTCGCCCGGGCGCTGGCCGAGGCCGGCATCACGCTGGTCGGACCGTCGGCCGAGGTGATGGACGCGATGGGCCGCAAGGACGCCGCCCGTGAGGTCGCCGTCGCGGCCGGGGTGCCGGTCGTGCCGTCGTACGCCATCACCGGTCCCGACGCCGCCGACCCGGCGTCGTTCGCCTACCCCGTGCTGGTCAAGGCTGCGGCCGGCGGCGGCGGCAAGGGCATGCGCGTCGTGCGCAGCGCGGGCGACTACGACGAGTCGTTCGCCGCGGCCCAGCGCGAGGCCCGCTCGTCCTTCGGTGACGACACGATCCTGGTGGAGAAGTACGTCGAGTCGGGCCGGCACATCGAGGTGCAGGTCATGGGTGACACCCACGGCACCGTGCTGCACTTCTTCGAGCGCGACTGCTCGACCCAGCGTCGCCACCAGAAGGTGCTCGAGGAGGCGCCGGCCCCGACGATCAGCGACGAGCAGCGTGCGGCGATCACCTCGTCGGCCGTCGCCCTGGCGCGGCAGTGCGGCTACACCGGCGCCGGCACGGTCGAGTTCCTGCTCGACAACGCCACCGGCGAGTTCTACTTCCTCGAGATGAACACCCGCCTCCAGGTCGAGCACCCGGTCACCGAGGAGGTCGTGCGCGTGGACGGCGGGCGGGTCGACCTCGTCGAGCTCCAGCTCCTCGTCGCGACCGGCGAGCCGCTGCCGATGACCCAGGACGCGATCACCCTCGACGGTCACGCGATCGAGGCCCGCGTCTACGCCGAGGACTCCTTCCACGGCTTCCTGCCGCAGGCCGGCCGCACCTCGATCGTCCGGTGGGGGTCGGGGGACGGCGTCCGCGTCGACCACGCGCTGGAGCCCGAGCAGGTCGTCTCCACCTCCTACGACCCGATGCTCGGCAAGGTCATCGCCTGGGCGCCGACCCGCGACGGGGCCGTCGACGTCCTCGCGGACGCCCTCGGCGAGACCGCGATCCTGGGCATCACCACCAACACCGGCTTCCTGCGCGCGCTGGTGGCGTCGGGGGAGTTCCGCGGCGCGACGATCGACACGGCCTGGCTGGACCGCCACGACGTACCCGCGCCCGACCCGACCCTGGCGCGGGTGTTCGCCGCGTGGACCGAGGTGCTGCTCGACACGATGCCGACCCCGGGGAGCACACCGCGCCCCTGGCGGGCCGACGGCTGGCGGATGGGTGCCGACCCCGCGCCCGACACGGTGGTCCTCGGCCCCGACCTGGTCGTCGTCGACCGGCACCGCGGCCAGGTGACGCACGACGGCACCACCCACGACGTACGACTGGTCTCGGCTGCAGACCACACCGTCCACCTCCTCGTCGACGGCCGTGACGAGCACGCGGTCCTCAACGTGCAGCGCGACTCCGTCGACGTGGTGCACCGCGGCCAGCGGTGGGCCTGGGAGCGACCCGACCCGTTCGGCGACCACGCCCACGCCGCCGGTGACGGCACGCTCCTCGCGCCGATGCCCGGCACGGTCCTCGCCGCAAACGTCACCGAGGGACAGGTCGTGGCCGAGGGTGAGACGCTGGGGGTGATGGAGGCGATGAAGATGGAGCTCGCGCTGAAGGCGCCCTTCGCCGGCACGGTCACCACGGTCGGTGCGACCACGGGCGACCTCGTCAAGCTCGGCGCCGTGCTGTTCGTCGTGGAGCCGTCCGATGACTGACCTGCCGATGACCGTCCGCGTCGACGGCCTGCCCGCGCGGGTCACCATCTACGAGGTCGGCCCGCGCGACGGCCTGCAGAACGAGCAGGCGATCGTCCCGGTCGCGGTCAAGGCCGAGTTCGTACGCCGGCTCGTGGCCGCTGGCCTGCCGATCGTGGAGGCCACCAGCTTCGTCCACCCGAAGTGGGTGCCGCAGCTCGCGGACGCCGCCGAGCTGATGACCGAGCTCGGCGAGGCGGGCCGCGACCTCCCCGTGCTCGTGCCCAACGAGCGCGGCCTCGACCGGGCCCTCGAGCTCGGCCTTCGACACGTCGCGATCTTCGGCAGCGCGACCGAGACCTTCGCCACCAAGAACCTCAACCGCACCTTCGACGAGCAGTTCGCGATGTTCGAGCCGACCGTCGCCCGGGCCCGGGAGGCCGGGCTCGACGTGCGCGCCTATGTCTCGATGTGCTTCGGCGACCCGTGGGAGGGGGCCGTGCCGATCGAGCAGGTCGTCACCGCCGGCACGCGCCTGCTCGACCTCGGCGCGAGCCAGCTGAGCCTCGGCGACACGATCGGCGTCGCGACCGCCGGGCACGTCACCGCCCTTGTCGCGGCCTTCGCCGAGGCGGGCGTCGGCACCGACCGGCTCGCGATGCACTTCCACGACACCTACGGCCAGGCGCTCGCCAACACCTTCTCCGCGCTGCAGGCGGGCATCACCACGTTCGACGCGAGCGCCGGCGGCCTCGGTGGCTGCCCCTACGCCAAGTCGGCCACCGGCAACCTCGCCACCGAGGACCTCGTGTGGATGCTGACCGGTCTCGGGATCGAGCACGGGGTCGACCTCGACGCGGCGGTCGCGACGAGCACGTGGATGGCCGCCCAGCTCGGCCGCCCCAGCCCCAGCGCCGTCGTACGAGCCCTCGGTCAGGCACAATCAGCGCCATGAGCCGCGTCGTCCACCTCCACATCGGCGCCCCCAAGACCGGAACGACCTACCTCCAGGACCGGCTGCTCCTCAACACCGCCTCGCTGGCGCGGCACGGCGTGACCGTCCCCGGGCCTCGCGGCGGCCGCTCCGACATGTTCCACTTCCGGGCTGCGCTCGACCTGCTCGACCAGGACTGGGGTGGCGCGCCCGGGCACGCCGAGGGCGCCTGGGACGCGATGATGCGGCGGGTGCAGCGCGCCGACGGCAACGTCGTGATCAGCCACGAGATCCTCGCCGGCGCCAAGCCCGACAAGGTGGCCAAGGCGATGAACGACCTCGCCGGCAACGAGGTGCACCTCGTCTACTCCGCCCGTGACCTCGGCCGGCAGCTGCCCGCGGCGTGGCAGGAGTCGATCAAGCAGGGCCGCAAGTGGCCCTTCAAGCGCTTCCTCACCAAGGTCGAGCGCAGCCAGACCTGGTTCTTCAACGCGATGGACCTGCCGACCGTGCTCGAGCGCTGGGGCGCCAAGCTGCCCCCCGAGCGGGTGCACGTCGTCACCGTCCCGCACGACCGCGGGCCCAACGGCGACGAGCTGTGGCTGCGGTTCTGCCGGGCGTTCAGCATCGACCCCGCGTGGGCGCCGCTCGACTCCGAGCGCGACAACCGCTCGCTCGGCATCGCGGAGACCTCCCTGCTGCGCAAGCTCAACCGTCGCCTCGAGCTCGGTGTGTGGCGCGACCCGGCGTACGACGCCCTCATCCGCGAGCTGCTCGCCCAGCAGGTGCTGGTCTCCCGCAAGGCGATCCCGGTCAGGCTGCCGCCCGACCGCTACGACTTCGCCGAGCAGCAGGCTGACGCGTGGATCGAGTGGATCAAGGGCAGCGGCGTCGACGTGGTCGGCGACGTGGAGGACCTGCGCCCGCGCCGGCCTGCCGAGGACGAGAAGTGGAAGGACCCCGACCGGGTGCGCGCCAAGCTCGAGCTCGGCGCCGCCCTCGACGCCCTCACCGTGATGACGCAGGAAGCCGCCAACCGCGCCACGACCGACACGGTCGGCGGCCGGCTCCGCGACGCCGCGCGCCGGCTGCGGGACCGGTGACCGGCAGCGCCACCCGACCGGCAGGGTCCGTGCACGGGTGGGTCGCCCACCTGCGCGCCGGCGGTACGACGCCGTGGCTGGCATGGACCGAGCCGTCTGACCCCGACCCCGCGCCGACCGGTCGCGTGCTGCCCGGCGCCCAGCAGCTCGAGCTCCTGCGCCGGGTCAACCTCGCCCGGGAGTCGAGTGCGCGGCCCCGCGGCGAGGGCGACCACGAGCGCACTCGACTCGCCGACCGGGTGCTCGCCGCGCCGGCGGCCGGGCGGGGCAAGGCCGACCTGCCCGTGGTGGGCGCCGCGTCGGGAGGGTTCGGCGCACAGCCGGTCGACCCCGCAACGGTCAGCGCCCACGAGCTGCTCCGCGTGGCGAGCACGCTCCTCGCCGACGACCTCGTCGCGCTCGGACCGGACCCGGTCCGTCGGGGCCTCCCGCGGCCGTGGCGGCGCCGGTTCCGGCTGGTCGGCGACCCGGTCGTCACCACCGCGGCGCGCGAGCACCTGCTCGGTCGCGGCCGCCCCGAGGGCGGGCCCCGGCCCTTCGTCGTCGCGGTCGGCGGCCCCCTCGACGAGATGCTCGCCCACACCTGGACCCAGCGGTGCTTCGAGCACGGCAGCAGGCCGTGGGCCGACTGGCTGCGGTTCTGGCGCGAGCGCGACCAGCTGCCCGCACGCGTCGACCTCGACGACTCGATCCGCCGCTGGGGCGGGCACCGGCCCTACGTCCGGGTGGTGACCGACCTCGACCAGCTGCCCGCGCACCTCGGCGTACGCCGCCTGCCGGAGGTCCGGGTGCCGGGCGCCGACCAGGCCGAGCTCGCGCGCCGGATCTCGGCCGTGGTGGGCCTCCGCGTCCCGATCGGCGAGCGGCCGGCACTGATGCGGACGCTGCAGAGGCGGATGCCCGACACCGGCGTCCCGCCCGTCGTCGTACCCCCGACGGAGCACGACTGGGTCGCGTCGTCCGCGGCGCGCACGACCCGCGCCCTGACCCGCGCTGGCTACCCTGTCGTCGGCGACCTCGCCGACCTCGCACCGCGCGCAGCGGTCCGCCCCGGGCTGTCCCGGCACGGCGGCGCCGACGACCGGCAGGTGCTGGAGCTGGCGATCCGGATGATCGTCGACCCGGGGTGGCGCACGGGCCGGGAGAGGAAGGTGGAGCGGTGAGCAGGCGGGTGCTGCTGCACGTGGGCTGCCCGAAGACGGGCACGTCCTACCTCCAGGACGTCCTCTTCCGCAACCAGGAGGTCCTGCGTGAGCACGACATCCTCTACCCCGCCGACCGGTTCGACGCCCACTTCCTCGCCGCGCTCGACCTGATGACCCTGCCGTGGGGCGGCATCGAGACCGAGGCCGTCGGTGCGTGGGACCGGCTCGCCGCCGGGGTCCGTGAGTGGCACGGCACCTCGATCATCAGCCACGAGATCTTCGCCCGGGCGACCCCGACGCAGGTCGAGCGGGCGCTGGCCTCGCTCGGCGACGCCGAGGTCCACTTGGTGCTGTCGGCCCGCGACCTGGTGCGCCAGGTCCCGGCCGAGTGGCAGGAGAACGTCAAGCACCGCAGCCACATCACGTACGCCTCGTTCCTGCGCACCATCCGTGACCCGGCCCGCGACTCCCGCATCGGGTCGTGGTTCTGGGCGGTCCAGGAGCTCCCCGACATCCTCGAGCGGTGGGGCTCCTCGCTGCCGCCGGAGCGCGTGCACCTGGTGACGCTGCCTCCGCCGGGCGCGGACCGCGGCGAGCTGTGGCGCCGGTTCTCGCGGACCTTCGGGCTCGACGCGCTGCCGCTCGACCTGACCGCCGAGCGGGAGAACCCGTCCCTCGGCGTCCCCGAGACCTCGCTGCTGCGCACCATCAACGAGCGGGTGACCTCGATCATCGCGCCCCCCGACTACCGTCCCCTGGTCCGCGAGACGCTCGCCCACCAGACGCTCTCGCGGAGCGTGACCTCGGCCCGCCTCGGCCTCGCGCCGGCCGACCACGCCTGGGCGCGCGAGCTGTCGCAGCGCTGGATCGAGGTGCTCGACGAGCGCGGCTACGACGTCGTCGGCTCGCTCGACGACCTGCTGGGCCCCGACGCCGGCACCTTCGCCGACCCGGACACCGCGACCGCCGAGGAGCTGCTGCCCCCCGCGCTCGACGCGATCAGCGCCCTCCTGGTGGAGGGCGCACGCCTCCGGGCGGTCGAGGAACGGCTGCACGGCGAGCTGCGCGAGGCGCACGAGGAGCTCGAGCGGGCCCGGGCGACCACCGCCTTCCGGGCCCGGCGCAAGGTCGTGACGACCCTGGAGAACAGCCCCGCGGGCCGGGGCTCGCTCGACGCCTACCGGCGGCTGCGCGGCCGCAAGGGCTGACCCGGGGAGGGGCTGCCCCCGGCCGCAGAACCCCCGCTCGAGCGGGGACTCCGCCTCTTCGAGGCCGTTGCAACCCCCTCCAGGTGTCGGCCTGCCCCTTCCAGTGGACGGTCCGGCGCGGGCGCCCGGTCATCCGGCGTACGACGACGAGCTGGCGCCACCCTGGTGACCTTGGACCCTGACGCGATCCGTCCCCGCTCCCTAGGGTGGGATCGAGGGCACCTGCCCGGGGGCCGAGCGGGCCCTCGGGAGGTGAGGTCGATGACGACCCCGTCGCACGCACGCCGGGGACACATCCGGTCCGCCCTCGCCCTGGCCGGGGCGATCGTCCTGCTGGCGGGCTGCGACGGCGTCGGCACGGGCACGGACCCGTCCCCGCCGGCCGGCGAGCCGTCCTCGTCGTCAGCGTCCACCGTGCCGACGCCTGAGCAGCTGGCCGGCGCCCTGGTGACGACGGACGACTACGCCGGCACCTGGACCGTGAACATCCCGCCGGACCAGCGGGGGCGCGACGGACGGCGTGGTGACCGAGGCCCAGCAGAAGATGCTGCCGCGGATCCAGTTCTGCGAAGCGGCCAGCGAGGAGTCCCGGTCCGCTGCCGACGCGTTGCGCTGGCAGGCCTTCCGGCAGCTCGACTAGTCCGAGGACGACCCTATCGACATGCGCGCGGGCGACCGAAAGGGCCACCTGGTCTTCGTCCAGGAGTTCCTGATGGCCGCGGACCCGGACGAGGTGGCAGCGACCTTCGAGGCGCTGCGCGACGGGATGCGCGCCTGCGAGGGCGACTTCCCCGCCGGTGAGGAGGGCCCCGGCACGGTCGAGCCGATGACCGTCGCGGAGGTCGGCGACAACCGGTACGCCGAGCTGACGACCATGGAGGAGGCCGGCGGCAGGGCCTCCTGGCTGCTCCACAACGTGCTGGTTCGGGAGGGCCCGGTCCTGATGACGCTGCAGGTGGTCGACATCGTGATGGGGTAGGACGTGCAGCCCGTCGTGAGCGTCGCGGACGTCGACACGTTCCTCACCACAGCGGTGGACAAGCTCCCCTGAGGCGCGCGGTCGAGGTCAGCGCCGTCGCGGCAGCAGCTCGCGGTCGGCGTAGCGGCCGATGCGCCAGGTCAGGAAGCCGTCGGCGCCCATGCCGACCACGCCGCCGACGACCGGCATCCGACGGGCCACGGTGGTGGCCAGCCGCTTGCCGGCCACCCGCGCGACGATGTCGGTCGCGACGGTCGCCGAGATGGTGCCGTCGATGGAGGGGTCGTGGACCGGTGCGGTGGCGATCGCCATGGGCGTGCTCGGCAGCTTGCGCTTCTTCACCAGCTCGTGGACCTGCTCCTCGCCGAGCAGGGTGGCGAGCACGGCGTTGCGCACCCGCGGGTCGGTCAGGTCGTGGCCGCGCAGGTGCGCGATGCCGGCGACCATGCGGCACTGGATGATCGCCAGTCCCGTCACGTTGGCGGGGATCGCCACCGCCATCGTGACCAGTCCGCCGACGTTGGTGGCGAAGCCCTGCGCGCCGGCGATGCGCACGTTGTTCTCGATCACCTCGTGGATCGCCCGCTCGACGTTGCCCCGCTGCTCGCGCAGCTGCTTGTCGGCGGCGGCCGCTGCCGGGGCGAGCGGTCCGACGCCGTCGATGGCACGGTTGAGCGCCTCGCGCACGAAGCCGCCGGTCAGCCCCGGCGCGAGCTCGTTGATCCGGGGGGCGAGCTGCCGCCCGACGGTCTGCTTCAGGCCCATGGCCCGATCGTACGGTCGTCGGCCCAGCGCGTTCACGACGCTCGGTCAGCGGCGCAGCTCGCAGGCCTTCAGCCGCTCACCCCGCACGCAACGGTCGCGACCGTTCGAGCCGTCCAGCACGTCCCGGCCGCGTCCGCCGTCGAGCAGGTCGCGGCCCTGGCCCCCGCCGATGCGGTCGTTGCCGCCACCGCCGTACGCCCGCACCGGTCCGTACTGCTCGGTGAGGCTCAGCACCTCGGAGCGGCGCGTGCCCCACCACGTCAGCCGGGTCTCGGCGCTGCCCTCCCACCCGAAGGAGGTGACGGAGGAGAAGCGGATGGGCGTGCCGACCTTCATCCGGTACGTGCCGCGGCGGGCGTCGATCTCCACCCGGCTGCGGTGCGGTGCGGCGCGCAACGAGGCGGCCGGGGCGATGCGGTCGGCGCCGCCACCGCCGCGGACGACGACCTTGTCGCCCTTGCCCTTGATCGCCGGGTAGAGGACGTCGTTGCCGCCGCCGCCGAGGAACGTCGCGCGGCCGCTGTTGCGGAAGCTCCAGGAGCCGAGACCGTCGCGACCCGGGCCGCCCAGGACGCGCGTGCCCTCCTCGGCCGCCGCCACGCGGAGGCTGTCCCGCCCGCCGTCGCCGTACAGCTCGTCCACTCCGTGGCCCCCGTCGACCGTGTCCATGCCGGGCCCACCGTGCACGACGTCGTCGCCCGGCTCCGGGGCCGGGGGGTTCGGCATGCCCGAGTAGCCCCGGTCCGCCTCGATGACGTCGTCGCCGCCGCGCCCCTCGACCACGTCGTCGCCCCCGCCCGCGTCGATCTGGTCGTCGAGGTCCGTGCCACGGATCACGTCGGCGTGCGGCGAACCCTCGACGCCCGCGCCGAGCACCACGGGCGCGATGGTGTCGGTGCCCTCGCCGGTGGCCGTGCCGGCCGCCATGTCCACGGTCACCGGGCCGGTGGCGTCGCGGAACGACACCCGGTCGAGGTAGATCGAGTCCCCGTACCAGAGGTCCTCGCCCTGCGGGTCGTGGCCGAGGTCGACGTGGTCGTCGCCCGGGCCGGGGACCACCACGTCCCCCCAGAAGTCGTCGTCGGCGACGTACACGCCGTCGAGGCCCCCGAAGAGCCGGTCATCACCGACGCCCCCGCGGACCATGTCCTCGCCGCCGAGCGCGCAGATGGTGTCGTTGCCGGCCCCTCCGTCGATGGTGTCGCGGGCCTCGCTCCCGACGATGACGTCGTCGCCGGGGGTCCCCGTGACCGGTGCGGTCTCCGTCGAGTCGGTGATCGGCCCCTCCGGTGCGGGCACCACGATCGTTGCGGCCTTGCCGTCGCAGCCCACCGCCGCCGTGGCGGGAGCCGCGGTGACGGGGCCGAGGGTGCTCAGGGCCAGTCCGGCAAGGGCGGTCAGGGTCGCGGTGCGTCGCATGGTGTCCTCCGAGTAGGTCGTTGCAGGGGAGACGTCGTTCCGGCGGGTTTGGTTGTTCGCTAGCGTGCGAAGAGTGCCCATCGCCCCCGCTCCGACGCCGTGGGCCTTCCCGCCGAGCTCGACGTGGGACCCCGACGACGACCTCGTCGCGCTGGGCGCCGACCTCGAGCCGGGCACCCTGGTCACCGCCTACGGGCTGGGCCTGTTCCCCATGCCGGTGACCCTCGACGGCGAGGAGCACCTCGGCTGGTTCTCGCCCGTGGAGCGCGGGGTGCTGCCGCTCGACGGGCTGCGGGTGACCCGGTCGCTGCGCCGCTCGGCGCGAGACTTCGAGATCCGCATCGACACCGCCTTCGACGACGTGGTGGCCGCGTGCGGGAGCCCGGACCGCTCCGACGGCTGGATCACCCCGGAGTTCCGGCACGCCTACGGCCGTCTCCACCGGCTCGGGTGGGCCCACTCGGTCGAGGCGTGGCGCGACGACCGGCTGGTGGGCGGGCTCTACGGCGTGAGCATCGGCGGGCTGTTCGCCGGGGAGTCGATGTTCCACCGCGAGCGGGACGCGTCGAAGGTCACGCTGATGGCACTCGTCGACCTGCTGAACGACCGTCACGCCGCGCGACGGGTGCTCGACGTGCAGTGGCAGACCCCGCACCTGGCGTCGCTGGGCGTCGTACGACGTCCGCGTGCGGACTACCTCGAGTCGCTCCGGCGAAGCCTGGACGTCCCGCTGCCCGATGCCTTCCGGGTGGACGACGAGGGCCCGCCTCCGTCAGGGTGGGCCCGATCGTGACGCGACCCGGCGTGGGGGCGTCCCACCAGAGAGGGATCCCATGACCTTCCGAGCCCGCCTGACCCTGACCGGCGCCGTGCTGCTGGTCGGGGCCGTCACCTCCGCCTGCGGGGGAGGGAGCGGCGCGCCGAGCGACGCGAGCAAGGACGGCTTCTGCGAGGCGGCCAACAGCCTGATGTCCGACCTGCTGCCCGAGGACATGGGCACCCCCGAGCTGCCGAGCGACGAGGACATGGCGCAGGCGGTCAAGGACTGGGGGTCGCGGATGGAGGAGGTCGGGACGCCCGAGGACATCCCCGACGACGCGCGCAAGGGCTTCGAGGCGGTGGTCGAGCAGGCGAAGGAGATCGATGCCGAGGACTTCTCCATCGAGAAGCTGGAGGAGCTCGAGAAGGGCGGCGCCGACGCCTCGAAGGAAGTGGAGGAGCAGGCCGACGCCTTCGGTGACTACCTGACCGAGACGTGCGGCAACCCGATGGACGACCTCGAGCTGCCCGAGCTGCCCGAGCTGCCCGAGACGACCGAGTGACCCGCGACCCGAGTCCACGGCGCGGCGCCCGGTCGGGACGTACGATGGCTGGCGGTGCTGCAGAGGGAGGACGTGCCATGGCGATCACGCGCGAGGGCAGGATCTGCTCGTTCTGCGGCGAGCCCGGAGGGCCGGGCACCGACCTGCGCCTGATCGGGGGTCTCGGCGCGCAGGTCTGCGCCACGTGCATCGACGACTTCCACGCGATCATCCACGACGAGACGGCCATCGCAGCGGTGAGCGGCCCCTTCCCGTGGGAGCGGATGGACGACGCAGCGCTGCTGGCCACCCTGCCCCAGATCCTCGCCTCGGCCGAGCAGAACACCGCGTTCGCCCACGAGTGGGTCGACCTGCTCCGCAGCCGCAACATCTCCTGGGCCGAGATCGGGCGGGCGCTCGGCGTCTCCCGGCAGGCGGCCTGGGAGAGATTCTCGCGCCGCTCGGGCGACAAGGGCGCCACTGCATGAGGCCATCGTCGACGTCAGGGTAGACTTGACGAGCGAGGCGTCGGCCGGGCTGTCACGGGGGTGAGCCCGGCCGGTGCCTCTTCTGCTGTCATCGGCTGGGCACGCCGGGGCCAAGGGCCCCGCGCGCTGCTACTTGAGCAGCTTGGACATCCGCCGGTCCGCGAGCGGCTTCCCGCCCGTCTGGCACGTCGCGCAGTACTGCAGGCTCGAGTCGGCGAATGACACCTCGCGCACCAGGTCACCGCAGACCGGGCAGGCCTGACCGGTGCGGCCGTGGACGGCGAGGTTGCTCTTCTTCTCACCCTTGAGCTCGCTGGCGGCGAGCCCGCTCGAGCGCTGGACCGCGTCGCCGAGCGTCGTGCGCACGGCGTCGTACAACGTCTGGAGATCGGTCTCGTCGAGGCTGTTGGCCGGCTTGAACGGCGACATCCGCGCGGCGTGGAGGATCTCGTCGGAGTAGGCGTTGCCGATGCCGGCGACGATCGACTGCATGCGCAGCACGCCCTTGATCTGCTTGCGGCCCTCGGCCTCGAGGATCTGGCGCAGCACCTCGATGGTGAAGTCGTCGGACAGCGGGTCGGGTCCGAGCCGGGCGATGCCCTCGACCTCCTGCGGGTCCCGGACGACGTAGATCGCGAGTCCCTTCCGCGTCCCGGCCTCGGTGACGTCGAGCCCGGGCTGGGTCTCGAGGTCCGGGTCGTCGATGACGATGCGGGCGGCGAGCGGGTTCTTGGAGTTCGGCCTGGCCGGCAGGGCCGGCACCTCGTCGCGCCAGCGGATCCAGCCGGCCCGCGCGAGGTGGATGACGAGGTGCACGCCGCTCGCGTCGATGTCGAGGAACTTCCCGTGCCGCGTGACGTCCTCGACGAGCGTGCCGTGCAGCGCGTGCAGCGGCGGGTCGAAGGTCTTGAGTGCGCTGAAGGCGGCCAGGTCGATGCGGCTGATCGCGCGGCCCACGAGGCGACCGCGCAGGTCCTGGGCGAGGGCTTCGACCTCGGGCAGCTCGGGCACGCGCCCAAGTCTAGGCAGAGCCTTGTGGGACGGGTCACAATGGAACATGGCCCAGCAGCGCACCCCTCGCACCGGGGAGGTCTTCCTCGACCCCCGCGGTGAGAACCGCTCGCTGCGCGTGACCTGGCACCACGACCGGCAGCTCGTGGTGCTGTCGCTGTGGCGCGACAACGTCTGTGCCGGCACCTTCCGGCTCGCCGCCGACGAGGTGCCCGACCTGATCGCCCTGCTGCGCCGCGGGCTCGACGACGCGTACGACGCCGCGCGCGAGCGCGTCGACCGGCTCGACCGGCCCAGCGAGGTCGGCTGACTCGCCGACTATCCTGTGATCTAGGGATCTGCTTAGAGACCCGAATAGGGTCTGATCGTGGACCCCATCCGGAACCCGTACGCCCCCGGCGCGGGCCAGCGCCCGCCCGAGCTCGCCGGCCGCGACGAGCAGCTCGCGGCGTTCGGCGTCGTGCTCGAGCGGGTCGCCAACGGTCGCCCCGAGCGCAGCCTCGTCCTCACCGGCCTGCGCGGCGTGGGCAAGACCGTCCTGCTCAACGCGCTCCGCGGCGCGGCCGTGCGCAAGGGCTGGGGCACCGGCAAGCTCGAGGCCCGTCCCGGCCAGGGCCTGCGGCGTCCGCTCAGCAGCGCGCTGCACCAGGCCGTCCGCGAGCTGGGGCACCGCGACGAGGACTCGGTCGACCACGTGCTCGGCGTCATCAAGTCCTTCGCGCACCGCGATGCCGGCGCCGGGGCGAAGCTGAAGGACCAGTGGAGTCCGGGCATCGACGCCGCCGCCGTACGCGGTCGCGCCGACTCCGGCGACATCGAGATCGACCTGGTCGAGCTCTTCACCGACCTCGGCGGGCTCGCGGCCGACGTCGGCAAGGGCATCGGCATCTTCATCGACGAGATGCAGGACCTCGGTGCCGACGACGTGTCCGCGCTGTGCGCCGCCTGCCACGAGCTCAGCCAGTCGGGCCTGCCCGTGATCGTCGTCGGGGCAGGCCTCCCGCACCTGCCGGCCGTGCTGAGCGCCAGCAAGTCCTACAGCGAGCGGTTGTTCCGCTACCAGCGCATCGACCGCCTCTCCCGCGAGGCCGCCGACCGCGCGCTCGAGGCGCCCGCGGCCGACGAGGACGCGGCGTACGAGACCGACGCCCTCGCCGCGATGTACGACGCGACCGGCGGCTACCCCTACTTCATCCAGGCCTACGGCAAGGCCGTGTGGGACCTCGCGCCGCGCTCGCCGACCACCGCGGCGGACGTCGCCGTCGCCGCTCCCGAGGCCGAGTCGGAGCTCGCCGTCGGCTTCTTCGGCTCCCGCTACGAGCGCGCGACGCCGGGGGAGCGGGACTACCTGATGGCGATGGCCGACGTCGCGCAGGCCCAGAGCGGTGCCGGCGGTGACGAGGACTCCGTGCCCAGCTCCGACGTCGCCGCGGCGCTCGGCAAGAAGCCCCAGTCGCTGTCCCCGGCCCGCGACTCGCTGCTCAAGAAGGGCCTCGTCTACTCCGGCGAGCGCGGCCGCATCGCCTTCACCGTGCCCCACTTCGGGCGCTACCTCCGCGAGCGCGGCTGAGCGTCCTCCGCCGCGCGCCCGACCGCCGGTGCCTGGGCGGTGGTCCACCCACATTCTGGGCGCGCAGAATGTCGCTCCGCCACCGCCCACCGGCGCGTCCTACGTCGACACGCCCCGAGCGGTGGTCCAGCCACATCCCTGATGCCCAGAATGTGGCTCCACCACCGCTCGGCGGCGGGCGGGGCGGATCAGGCGGGCGGGGGCGGCGGCGGGGTGCGGAAGGACGGCGGGAGCTCCTCGAGGAGCCGGACCCAGAGCTCGGACGCGGTGGGGTACGACGGCACGGCGTGGCGCAGCACGTGCACCGGGACGCCGCCGGTGACGGCCACCGTCGCCGCGTGGAGCATCTCGCCTGCCTCGGGGCCGACGAACGTCGCGCCGAGAAGGAGGCGGGTGTCGGCGTCAATGACGAGCTGGGCGTCGCCGGCGACGTGGTCGCGCAGCAGCCCGGTGCCGGCGGCCGAGGAGGTCGGCACCCGGGTCACGACGACCTCGTGACCGGCGTCGCGGGCCTGGGCCTCGGTGAGCCCGACGCTCGCGACCTCGGGCTCGGTGAAGACGACCTGCGGGACCGGTGCCTCGCGGTCCGGCTCCCAGGCGACCTCGCCCGCCGCGGCGGCCGCGATGCGGGCCCCGACGACGCGGGCCTGGTGCTTGCCCCAGTGGGTGAGGGGCGGTCCGCCGGAGGCGTCGCCGACGACGTGCAGCCACTCGGGCAGCCGGCCGTCCGTGACGTCGTCCGCCGTCAGGCCGACCGACGACAGCCCCAGGTCGTCGAGCCGCGGGCTCCGGCCGATCGCGAGCAGCACCTCGTCGGCCTCGATCTCGCCGCCGGTGGTGGTCAGGGTGACGGTGCCGCCATGGACGCGCCCGGTGCCGGTGTCCTCGGGGGCCGCGCGGCGTACGTCCTCGACGGAGGTGCCGAGCAGGACGGTGACGCCGCGCTCGCGCAGTCCGGCGAGCACGGCCTCGCCGGCGAAGGGCTCGGTCCGGCCCAGCAGCCGCGGGCCGCGGACGACGAGCGTGACCGACGAGCCGAGCGCGGCCATCCAGGTCGCGGCCTCGCACGCGACCACGCCGCCGCCGACGACGACCAACCGGTCGGGCACCTCCACCACGCCGGTGGCGTCGCGGGAGTCCCACGGGAGCGCGTCGGCGTACTCGTCGGGGACGTGCGCCGCGCTGCCGGTGGCGATGACCACGGCCTGTCGCGCCCGGAGCACCACGTCGGCGCCGTCGGCCGGGGAGACGCGCACGCTCCGTTCGCCGCTGAGCCGCGCTTCGCCGCGCACGACGTCGAGGCCGGCGCCGTTCGCCCACTCCACCTGGCCGGAGTCGTCGTAGTGCGAGACCCAGGTGTCGCGGCGCTCGAGCAGCGCCTTCGTGGCGACGTGGGCCGTCGACACGCCGGGCAGGTCGGCCGTCACGTCGGCTGCCGCGACCGGGCGCAGCAGCGCCTTGCTCGGGATGCAGGCCCAGTAGCTGCACTCGCCGCCGAGCAGCTCGTGCTCGACGAGGACCGCCGTCCTGCCGGTGCCCTCGACGGCGTACTGCGCGGCGTTCTCCCCGGCGGGGCCGGCACCGATGACCACGACGTCGTACTCGACTGTCTCCATGCCGGGGACGATACGGGGCAGGCGGATTCGCCGTCCCTTGCCCGTTCAACTAAAATCACCGCCGAGGGGAGTACCCCACCAACGCTCGTCGGTCACTACGGCGCCTCAGCAGGCGCCCCGGCGAACGGCCGCCCCAACGGATGAGCACCGGGCGGCGGGGGAGACCTCAGGAACTGATCCTGAGGAGACCCATGTCGTCCATCGCGTCCCCCACCCTGTGGTTCGTCACCATCGGAGTGGTGCTCGCCCTGCTCGTCGTCGACTTCATCGCCACGCGCAAGCCGCACGAGGTCACGATGAAGGAGGCCATCGGCTGGTCGGCGTTCTACGTCGCGCTGCCGTTGGCCTTCGGCCTCTACGTCTGGAACGTCCACGGCGGCGACCGCGGCCTGGAGTACTACACCGGCTACCTCGTCGAGAAGACGTTGAGCGTCGACAACCTGTTCGTCTTCATGCTGCTGCTCGCGGCCTTCGCGGTGCCGAAGGTCCTCCAGCAGCGGGTGCTGCTCTTCGGCATCATCGGCGCGCTCGTGCTGCGCGGCATCTTCATCGCCCTCGGCGCGGCAGCCCTGTCCCGCTTCGACTGGGTGTTCCTGGTCTTCGGCGCGATCCTGCTGCTCACCGGCGTCAAGCTGCTGCGCGACGCCGTCCGCGGCCAGGAGCACGAGGTCGACGTCGCCGAGATGCGCGTGGTCAAGGTGATGCGCCGGATCATGCCGGTCACCGACGACTACGAGGGCACCCGCCTCACCGTCGTGCAGCAGGGCCGCCGGGCGCTGACGCCGCTGGCCCTCGTCACCGTCGCCGTGCTCGCCACCGACGTCGTCTTCGCCGTCGACTCGGTGCCCGCGGTCTACGGCATCACCGGCGACCCCTACCTGGTCTTCGTGACGAACGCCTTCGCACTGCTCGGCCTGCGCGCGCTCTACTTCGTGCTGCAGGGCGCGCTCGGCGCGCTGCGGCACCTCAGCTACGGCCTCGCCGCGATCCTGGGCTTCATCGGTGGCAAGCTGGTGCTGCACTGGGCGCACCTGGTGTGGCCGTCGGTCCCCGACGTGCCCACGCTGATGTCGCTGTTCGTGATCGTCGGCATCCTCGGCGTCACGATCGCCACGAGCCTGTGGGCCAACAAGCGGGACCGCGACCGGGCCCCGGAGGCCGGGACCCCGGACGACGAGCCGGAGGTCGTCGAGACGCGCTGAGCGCCACGGCTCACTCGACGGTCAGCATCGTCGCCCCGAGGCCGATCATCATCGTGCCGCCGGTGGCGCTGAGGGCGTCGAGCCGCGAGGGGCGGCGCGCGAACCACGTGCGCGCCGTCCCCGCGGCGAGCGCCCAGGCGCTGTCGGACGCGGCGGCCATGACCCCGAAGACGAGGCCGAGCAGCATCGTCTGCAGGGCCACCGGGCCGGTCGCGTCGGTGAACTGCGGGAGGAAGGCCACGAAGAACACGATCGTCTTGGGGTTGGTCGCACCCACGGTGAAGCCGATCCGCACCGGGTGCCCGCGCCGGACCGGCGCCTGGTCGTCCATCGCGAGGCGCGCGTCGCTGCGGTGACGGATGGCCTGCACGCCGAGCCACACGACGTACGCGGCGCCGAGCAGCTTCACGACGGTGTACGCCGTCGCGCTCGCCGCGACGACCGCGCCGAGCCCGACCGCCACGAGGACGACCTGGGCCACCAGCCCGAGGGCGTTGCCGACCACCGACAGGAGCGCCTCGCGGCGCCCGACAGTCAGGGCCCGTCCGATGGTGAAGAGCAGGCTCGGACCCGGCACCTGGATGAACAGGATCGAGGCGACGAGGAAGGCCACCCACTGGCTCGACGACGGCATGGCCCCAGTGTGGGGCGCCGGCGCCGTGGCGCGAAAGTGCTTTGCCGTCGACCATGAGTTTCTGGGAGACTCAGCGGCGAGGGCGACGTCCGCCGCCCAGCCCGACGCGCCGGCCCCAGTCCGCGCACACGGCGAAGGGGAGCAGATCCTCGGACGCATCCGCGAGTCAGGTTCGTCGACGCCCGCTGCAGCGGCGCACTGGGGGCGCAGCGCAGCCGAAGGTGATCGACATGACCAGGAACAGTGACTTCAAGCAGGTCGTCCGCGCTCGCATGGCCGCGACCGGCGAGGGCTACACCGCCGCGCGGGCGGCGCTCCAGCAGGAGGCGTACGACGCCGCGCGCGCCGAGCAGGAGCGGCTCGTCGGGCGGCTCTTCCGGGCTGGCCGGATCGAGCGGGTGCCCGCCAAGCGGAAGGTCCGGGCGGCGGTGCTGCTCGAGGTGCTCAGCCGGTTCGAGCCGGGCCGTGTCTACGCAGAGCCCGAGGTCAACGAGGTGCTCCTCGGGGTGCACGAGGACTTCGCCTACCTGCGCCGCGAGCTGGTGAACTACCACTACCTCGAGCGGGCGGACGGCCGCTACCGCACGGCCGCGCAGGCGCCGACCCGCTCGGCGGTCGAGCGACAGGAGATCCCGGCCTGGGAGGCGCACTGGCTGCCCGGCTTCCCCTCCGGCGCGGGGGCGGGAGCCGCAGCCGGGGCCTTCCGCCGCGAGCCCTGAGGCGGCAGGCTGGGGGCATGACGGCAGGCATCGACCCCGCAGCGTCCCCGTCGGGCACCGGGTGCCAGGAGTGCGAGGAGGCCGGCGGCTGGTGGGTCCACCTGCGCCGGTGCGCCCAGTGCGGGCACGTCGGGTGCTGCGACTCCAGCCCCTCCCAGCACGCCACCGCGCACTTCCGGGCGACCGGCCACCCCGTGGTGCAGAGCTTCGAGCCCGGCGAGGACTGGTTCTGGGACTACGACCGCTCGGTCGGCGTGGAGGGGCCCCGGCTTGCCGACCCGCAGAGCCGACCGGAGGACCAGACGGTCCCCGGGCCGGCCGGCCGGGTGCCGGACGACTGGCGCGACCACGTGCACTGACGCCGCCCATCGGGGTGCCGTGTCGCGCGTCGTGTGCGTGCCATGCTCGGGCCATGCGACGTACGCCGCGCACGCGCCGGGACCGGACGCCCCGTGACCGGCCGCAGGTCGTCGCCCACCGCGGCAGCAGCCACGAGACCGCCGAGCACACGCTCGCGGCCTACGTGAAGGCCCTCGACGAGGGTGCCGATGCGCTGGAGTGCGACGTCCGGCTGACGGCCGACGGGCACCTCGTGTGCGTGCACGACCGCGACCTGCGGCGTACGACGTCCACGCCCGGGCTCGTCTCGACGATGAACCTCGCCGAGCTCGACGAGCTCGACTTCGCCTCGTGGAAGAACCCGTGGTCCGAGCTCGACGACGAGGCGCCGGCCCGCGACCCGGACGCCGGCAAGGTGCTCACCCTGCGCAAGCTCCTGGAGACGGTCGCCGACTACGACCGGCGCGTCGAGCTCGCCGTGGAGACCAAGCACCCCACCCGCTACGGCGGCCTGGTCGAGCGGCGCCTGGTCGACGTGCTGGGCGACTTCGGATGGGACAAACCGGGGTCGCCCGCCCGGGTGATGAGCTTCTCCCTCAACGCCGTCAACCGCGTACGCCGTCTCGCGCCCGGGCTCGACGTCGTCATCCTGGTCGAGAAGGCGCACCACTGGCCGGTGCTGCGCCCGGTGGTCGGCGACGACTGGATCGTCGGCCCCGGGATCAAGGAGCTGCGCGACCACCCCGGGCTCGGCCGCCACCTGCGCAAGGAGGGCCGCGAGATCCACGTCTGGACGGTGAACACCGCCGAGGACCTCGACCTCTGCCTCGACCTCGGCGTCACCGCGGTCATCAGCGACCGGCCGGCCTACATGCTGGAGCTGCTCGGCCGATAGGTTCTGGGCATGGCCAAGAAGTCCCGCAAGCCCGCCCCGTCCGCCTCCGCCGCCGGCGAGGTCGGCCCCCGCCAGCCCTGCCCGTGCGGTTCGGGCAAGCGCTACAAGGCCTGCCACGGTGCGGCCGGCGGCGCCGCGCCGACGTTCGTCGCCCGCCCCTTCGAGGGCATGCCGAGCGAGTGCGACGTCATCGCGCTGCGCGAGCTGGTCCCGGCCGCGACGGCGCCGCTGACCCTGAAGGAGGGCGACCGCAAGGTCCGTCTGGCGACCCTCCTGCCCGGGGCCGCCCCGGCCATGGTGCGCGAGTCGGGCGACATCTGGCTCGGCCTGCAGGTCCAGCACTCGTACGGCAACCCGGCCCGCGACCTCGGCGCCGTGCTCGAGGCCGCGCTGGCCACCGAGGAGCCGGGCATCGTCGGGCTGATGACCGACCCGGGTGAGGGCCCGAGCATCCAGGACCTGATCAGCGACACCAGCCTCGACATCACGGTGCACGACGGGTTCGAGTACTGGATCGACGACATCCCCGAGCGCGACGCGACCATGGAGGCCGCGCTCGAGCAGGCCAACGGGGGCGTCATGCCGACCAGCCGGCTCACCTCGGTCGAGGCGGCGTACTGGACCAACGTCGGCACCAAGGAGCACCTGCGCTGGGTCATGCCGCACCCCGAGGACGAGCTGCTCGACGCGCTCGCCCGGCTGCACGCCGCGGGCAAGGATTCCGTGGCCGAGGGCTCCCGGTTCGTGGGGATGTTCCGTGCGCACGGCCTGCTGGCCCCGGTCTGGGACCTCCCGGTCGGCACGGGCGCGGAGGTGCTCGAGGAGCCGGCAGCGCGGTTCGCGACCGACCTCGAGGAGGCTCTCGCAGGCGGGGAGCTGAGTGCCGCCGAGCGGTCCGCGCGAGCAGGACTCGCCAACCGTCAGGTGACGATCCGGTAAGAACCGGTCCACCATCCGACCACGGCTCGAACACAACGGATCCAACGGTTGTGCGGGCCCTCCGGGGCGGAGTAGATTCGTCTCTGCCCGGTCGTTGTTGTTTCCCCCGTCAACAACGACCGGGCTTTCACGTCTCCGGGCGGCCCGGTTCCCGGCGTCAGGCGGCGTGCCGCCCCGCGCGCGGCGCGAGGATGCGTCGGTTGACCGCGGGTCCCCACCACGTAGCCGCGACGAAGAGCCCGGCGAGCGTCCACACCAGGGCGTCGTACGTCGCCAGCACGAAGGCGACGAGGAAGCCGTCGAGGAGGGCGCCGTGGGTCCCGTCCCAGGCGATGGGGACGCGCTCCGACGTCGGCGTGCGGGACAGCGCGACGACAGTGCCGTCGACCCGGTACGCCACGGCCGAGGGGCCGAAGCCGAGGACCGTGCGGTCGTCCGCCGGGAGCAGGTGGACCAGGTCGCTGTCGTCGGGCCCTTCGCCGACGCCCCGCACGTACCAGTCGACCATCCGGGTGCGCCTGCTGTCGTTGCGCGGACCGAGGGTCACGTCTTCCTCCGCGAGGCAGTCCACGGTGGAGGCGCCGCACGTGACGCCGGCGCGCAGCACGCGGTGCTCGTGCACGCTCACCCACAGGTCGCGCACGAGCAACGGCAGGCCCAGCAGGAAGACCACGGCCACGGCGCGAGACACCCACAGGCGGGAGCCGTCGAACGGGTGCGCGACGCGTTCGCGGTCCAAGCGCCGAGACTAGGGGGGTCAGTCGTCCCTGCCGGTGGTCCGCACGCGCCACGCCTCGAGGTGCGTGAACCCCTTGGCCGAGATGCGGCGGGCCCGCCGGAACCGCCAGCCGTCCTCGTCACCGGTGGCGAGCGCCTCGTGGACGCCCACGTCGACCAGCACGCTGCCCGGCCGGGCGGCCGACGTCAGGCGGGCGGCGGCGTCGACCGTCGAGCCGAAGACGTCGCCGAGACGTCGTACGACGGACCCGTGGGCGATGCCGGCCCGCACCGCCGGGAACGGGTCGTCCTCGTCGGCGCCGCGCGCGGTCAGCGCGAGCGCGACCTCCACTGCGGCGGCCGGGTCGGCGACGGTGAAGAGGACCTCGTCGCCGATCGTCTTGATCACCTGGCCGCCGTGGTCGACCACGAGCGCGGTGGTGTCCTGCTCGAAGCCGTCGACCCACCGCACCAGCGCGGGCCCGTCGAGGCTGCGGCTCTGCGTGGTGTAGCCGACGATGTCGACGAAGCACACCGACAGCTGTGACTCGGTGGTGGTCAGGGTGCTCGCGTCCTCGAGCAGGTGCTCGGCCGCGCTGGCGAGGTGGCGGCGCCAGACGTAGCCCTGGAGCGCCTCGACGCGGGGGAGCACCTCGCTCACCAGGTCGGTGAGGTCGGTCGGGCCGGCGGTCGCGTCGCCGTCCTCGGCGGCCAGGCCGGCGAGCAGCGTCGTCTGCCACTCGGCGAGGCGGGCGTAGCTGCGGCCCCAGGTCCGCACGAGCGCCGCCTGCGACTCCGGAGACAGGACCCCGATCCGCACCAGCTCGGCCGAGAGCCGCAGCGCCTCGACGTCGCTCTCGGCGAACGCGACGTCGTCGTCGGCGCGGTGGGGGAAGCCGAGCTGGTGCCACAGGGTGATCGCGACGTCCAGGGGCACCCCGGCACGCTCGGCCACCTCGACGCGGATCAGGCTCGGCTCCTCGCCGAGGAGGACGACCCCCAGCGCCCGGGCGTCGTGTCCCGGATCGCTCACGGCTCAGCCGCTCTCGAGGCGCCCGGTCGCCGCCGACCGGAGAGCCTCGCCGAAGGCGGGGATCTCGGCGGCGAGGTCCTCGATCGTCTCGCGGGTGAAGTGGACGACCCGCAGCGGCGTCAGGGCCACGACGGTCGCCGAGCGCAAGGTCCGGTTGACGATGGCGGCCTCACCCACCACGGCGCCAGGACCCAGGGTGGCGACCTCGACGCCGCCCCTGCGGACCGACACCTCGCCCTCGGTGATCAGGTAGGCCTTGTCGGCCGGTGTCCGCTCCGCGATGGGCGACCAGCCCTGCGGGAGGCTCAGGGCGCGACCTGCGGCCAGCACGCGTTCGACGTCGGCGGGCCCGAGCCCGTCCAGGATCGAGTCAGTCATGCCCCCTCAACGATCCAGCGGGGCGAGGGTGATGCCCGGGCTCAGCCTGGGTCCAGGCTCAGTCCGCGTGCAGCGGCTCCCGGGAGATCGGGCAGCTCATGCAGCGCGGGCCGCCGCGACCCGAGCCCAGCTCCGACCCCGCGATGCGGACGACCTCGATGCCAGCGTCCTCGAGCCGGTCGTTGGTCTCGTCGTTGCGCTCGTAGGCCACCGCGACCCGCGGCGCGAGGGCGAGGGTGTTGTTGCCGTCGTCCCACTGCTCGCGCTCGGCGGTGACGGGGTCGAGGCCGGTGTCGATCTGGTGGAGCGTGTCGATCTGCATCGCCTTGGCCGCGGCGACGAGGAAGGGCTCGGAGTCGCTGACGCTCAGGGTCAGGTCGGACTCGCCCGAGCCCGGGTCGTCGAGCGTGACCGTCACCGCGCGGAGGGTGTCGGCGACGTTGGGATACATCACGACCTTGTCGACGTCGACCATCGTGCAGACGGTGTCGAGGTGCATCGTCGCGCGCTCCTGCGCGATCGGCACGGCCAGCACGGTGTGGGCGAGGTCGGCGTGGAAGACCTGGCGGGCGAGCCGCTCCACCCCGGCGGGCGTCGTACGCTCCCCGACCCCGACGGCGATCACGCCCGGGGCCAGGAGCAGGACGTCGCCGCCCTCCACGTGCTCGTTGTGCCAGCCGTGGATCTTGCGGGTTCCGGCGAAGCGCGGGTGCTCGGTGTAGATCAGCTCGGTCAGCTGCGTCTCGCGCTTGCGGGCCGGCATCGCGAGGCTGGTGACGGCCACGCGGTCGCGCACCCACACGCTCGAGTCGCGGGTGAAGAGCAGGTTGGGCAGCGGGTCGATGAGGAAGTCGTGCGGGTCGAGCAGGCTCGTGACCAGCCCGTGCCCGCCCTTGACCTCGTCGTTGCGGATGCCCGCGGTCAGCACGTCGGTCAGCTCGGCGGGGGAGAGGTCGCGCAGCGCCTGCGCGAGGTAGCGGCGCATGGTGTCGCCGAGGTGCAGCCCCGACAGCGCGCTCGTGATGGCGTGGTTGCGGGCCATCTCGCTCTCGAGCGTCTCGGTGAGCAGCTCGGTCAGGTAGAGCACCTCCACGCCTCGGTTGCGCAGCGTCTCCGCGAACGCGTCGTGCTCCTCCTGCGCCCGGCTCACCCACGGGATCCCGTCGAAGAGCAGGCGGTCGTTGTTGCGAGGCGTGAGGCGCTTGAGCTCGTTGCCGGGGCGGTGGAGCATGACGGTGGCCAGTCGGCCGACCTCGCTGTCGGCTCCGTGCGGGGTGGTGACCATAGGCGGGACTCTAGCGCTGCCGGTGGCGAGCGTCTTGCTCGGAAGTCGGCGCCTGCGCCCGCGCACGTGCGGCGGTTGTGGCCCCGCGGGTGGCGATCCGAGGGCCACATCCGCCGCACGTGCTCAGGCTGCGTCGGCGTGACCCGGGAAGTGTGCGCGCCACTCCTCGCTCAGGCGCAGCGGTACGCCGGGCAGGCCGCGGGCGAGCAGGACGCGATGGAGGCGGCGGAGGGTCTGCACTGGGGTGGAGTAGATCCCGGAGCTGATCACGGGCAACAACCGCCAGTCCGAGTCGTCCACCGCGCCTCGGCGCTCGAGGTCGGCCTCCCAGGCCCCGGGGACGAGCACGTGGACCTTGCCGTTGAACTCGACCGCCACCTTGACCGCCGGGTAGCTGAGGTCGTACTTGCGGATCACCTCGCCCGCCCCGTCGCGTACCTTGAGGTTGACCTGCGGCTCCGGTAGGCCGGCCAGCACGATGAGCATGCGGAGCCGCGTCTCCATCGGCGAGTCCACGTCGCGCCGGACGTACGACGCCGCCCGCCGGGCCGGTGACGCGGCCTTGTGCCGCGCGTCCGCGCAGAAGCGGACCAGTCCCTCGGGGGTGACCAGCCGGCGACGGACCATGGCGTCCCCGAGGACCACGAGGTCGACCAACGTCAGCAACTCGGCCATCTCGACGAACAACATCAGCGGTTCGGTTACCCGGACGCCGTTGACCACGCGCGTAGCGCTGTGGCGTCCGACGTGCGCCTTCACACCGCGGTGGCGCCGGCGATGCCCCGCGCGCCGGACGCTCACGTGCTCGTCGGCGATCGTCGGGATCGGGAGGTCGTAAACCCGTGCAGCCGAGGCGTGGCTCGCCCACGCCGCACCGTCGTCGTACGGCAGCAGGGCAGCCCGGGCGCGCACACGCGGCGTGACGACCGTCGGCGCGGCGACGTAAGTGCCCGGCAGCACCAGACGGAAGCCTGGCCCGCGCAGGGCCTTGGGACTCACTCCGGCATCGAGTGCGGTGCGACGCAGGAAGGGTTTCCTCGGATCGAGGTCCATCCACGGATGGTGCCCGGATCTCGGCACGCGTCGCGTGCATCATCCGCAGGGCCCCGCGCACGTGCGGCGGTCCTGGCCCCGGAAACGTCGATCTGAGGGCCATACCCGCCGCACGTGCGGGCGCGGGGGCTGCGGGGCGGACCGACGAGGCCGGGTCAGGCCTGAGCCCGCCACTCCTCGCGGAGGAGGGCGTACTCGTAGGAGTCGGTCCAGGTGCCCTTGGACCAGAAGTCCCCGAGGCGGTGGACCTCGCGTCGCATGCCGAGGCGCTCGCAGAGGGCGGCAGAGCGGTCGTTGCGCGCGTCGAGGTTGGCGACGATCCGCCGGAGGCCGAAGTGCTCGAACCCCAGGCGCAGCACGGCGCGGGCGGCCTCGGTGGCGTACCCGCGGCCGCCGGACCCGGGCAGGATCGTCCAGCCGATCTCACCCTCGGTGAGCCCGGTGCCCTGGAGGTGCAGCATCGAGTCGCCGACCACGGTGCCGTCGTGGGTGGCGACCACGAGCCCGACGAAGGCACCATCACCGGTCTCCATGCGTCGCCGGACCATCTCGCCGACCTCCGCGCGGTTCATCGGCCGGCTCAGCAGCAGGCTCGTCCACTCCTCCGAGGCCCATCCGACTGCGAACGCGTCGGCGTCCGCGGCCTCGAAGGGGCGCAGCACCAGCCGCTCCGTGCGCAGCGGCCAGTCCGGCGGGACCGGGGTGAGGAACGCCTCGCGCGGGACGTCGACCCACCGCTCGCGGACCGTGGGGCCGCCGAAGCGCAGCCGGTCGTACGCCGTCATCGGCAGGAGGAGCGCGTCGAGCCCGGGCACGGCCAGCACGCCGTCGACGGCCTGGCCGAGCAGGCCGCGGCCGATCGGGTCGTGCGGATCGTGGCGGAGCAGCTCGACCGCGGCCTCCGCCTCGGCGACGCGCTCGGTCTTGGCCTTGATGCGCGTGGGCGTCACGTCGCGCAGGCAGACGTACTGCCCGGACAGGTAGTGGCCCCACTCCTGCTCGCCGGTGGCCGGGTCGTCGGGCCAGAAGGCGACGAACCAGTCGTGCAGGCGGTCGAGGCCACCGGCGACCTCGGCCAGGGTGCCGTGGTCCGCGGGCACCATCGGCGTCCCGTCACCCAGCACGTACGACGGCAGCGGCAGGCGGCCGGCCAGCATCTGCTCCATGGCGGCGGGCGTCGCCTCGACGAAGTGCTCGCGGACGTAGGCGTCGTCGGCCTCGGTCATCGGGTGGTCGCCGTTGACGGCGACGAAGCGGTCCCGGACAGCAGCGACCAGGGGGTCGCTCAGCGCGTCATCTCCCACACCGTCAAGGCTGCCATGAACAGGCAGACGGCCGCACCCACGTAGTGCAGCACCGAGAGCCGAACGCGCTGGAGCAGCAGCCGGCCGACGATGACCGCGAGGCCGGAGACCGCGAGCAGGGCGCCCCAGGCGCCGAGGAAGACCGACACCGGGTCGTCGTACTTGGCGACGAGGGAGATCGTCAGCAGCTGCGAGAGGTCGCCCCACTCGGCGGCGAAGAGGACCAGGAAGGACGTGACGATGACCTTGAACCCGTGGGCCGCGGAGTCGGACTTGGCGGCGTACTCGTCCTCCTGCGCCCCTTCGTCGGCGTCGGCGGTGCGCGCGGCCCGGAAGAGGATGATCGCGCCGATCACGAACATCAGCGCGGCGACGGTGTGGATCAGCTGCTCGGGCAGGAACGACGCAGCCTTGCCGATGCCGACCGCGACGCCCGTCTGCACGAGGAAGGCGAGCGCGACGCCGATCCAGACGAAGAGCGGCCGCATCTTCGTCGACATCACCAGCGTGGCGATGAACGTCTTGTCGGGCAGCTCGACGACGAAGATGGCGCCGAAGGCGAGGGCGACGACGAGAGGCTCGATCACGGTCCCGAGTCTTTCATTGCCTGTTCAACGACCTGACGGCTACTCCGCCCGGAAGGCGTCGGCGGGGTAGACGCCGAGGACCTTGACCTCGGTGGTGAAGAACGCGAGCTCCTCCAGCGCGTTGCGGACCGGCGTGTCGTCGGGGTGGCCGTCGACCTCGGCGAGGAACTGGGTGGCGGTGAAGTGCCCGTCGACCATGTAGGACTCGAGCTTGGTCATGTTGACGCCGTTCGTCGCGAAGCCGCCGAGGG
Organism: Nocardioides sp. zg-1230; assembly: GCF_013155335.1. Lineage (GTDB taxonomy): Bacteria > Actinomycetota > Actinomycetes > Propionibacteriales > Nocardioidaceae > Nocardioides. The sequence continues at coordinate 1,070,613 of NZ_JABJQZ010000001.1, forward strand.
CCTTGTAGAGGGCGGCGGGGAGGTTGCGCACGTTGAAGATGAACGTCGTCACGACCGGGCCGTTGCCGGACGGGGCCTGCTCGAAGTCGCGGGAGAGGACGACGAAGCGGGTGGTGTTGTGGTCCTCGTCCTCGATCTCCTCGCGCAGCACCTGCAGGCCGTAGATCTCCGCGGCCAGCGGCGGCGCGATCGCGGCCTGGGTCGGGTCGCCGGACTCCGCGACCTCCCGGGCGGCGCCCGCGGTGTCACCGGCCACCACCGGCCTGAGGCCGAGCTCGCGGATCACCCCGCGGCACTGGCCGAGGGCGTGGACGTGGCTGTGCACGGTCCGCAGCGACTCGATGCTCGCCTCCGGCAGCGCCATGAGGGAGAACTGGATGCGCAGGAACCGCTCGCCGACGATGTGCAGGTCGGAGGTCGGCAGGAAGTGGTGGATGTCGGCGACCCGGCCCGCGATCGAGTTGTCGATCGGGATCATCGCCAGGTCGGCCTCGCCGGTCTCGACGGCGGCGAAGGCGTCCTCGAACGACGCGCACGCCAGCGGCTCCCAGTCGGGATAGGCCTGCTGGCACACCAGGTGGGAGTTGGCGCCGGGCTCTCCCTGGTAGGCGATGCGTCGGGTCACGTCGGCGAGTGTGTCACCTCCGGCCGTGTCCGACCGCCCGTGACCAGTCGCCGAACATAGGGTCAGCGCATGCTCGATGTCGTCGCCGTCGTCCTCGCCGCCGTCGCGTGCGCGCTCGCCGCCCTCGCCCTCCGTCGTACGACGACCCGCACCGGTGGTGAGGGCGTCGACGCGCTGCCCGAGGACGTGCACGGTCTGCGGCAGGAGGTCGCGGCCCTCAAGGCGGAGAGCTCCGACGCGCTGCGGCACCTGTCGGTGGTGCGGTACGACGCGTTCGGCGACGTCGGCGGGCACCTCAGCTGGAGCCTCGCCGTGCTCGACGACGCCGGCCACGGAGTCGTCCTGACGTCGATCCACGGTCGCAGCGAGGCCCGCACCTACGCCAAGTCGATCTCCTCCTGGTCGTGCGAGCAGCAGCTCTCGCCCGAGGAGGAGGAGGCGATCGAGCACGCCCGCCCCTGAGCCGCTGTAACGCCGGGTTCGTCGCTGTACACACCCTGATGCATCGGGGTGGGTAGTCCCAGTAACCCGGCGTTACAGCAGCTGACGGGCGACGCTCCGGTCTGAGAGCTGCGTTCCCCTGACGGCGTCCGCAAGGCCTGACACGATGTCGTCGTCTGCAGCAGGGGGGCCAGTTTGAGGTTGTCGAGATTCACGTACGCCGTCGCCGGGGCTGTGCTCCTCGCGGCGTGCGGCGGGCCCGGGTCAGACGCGCCGACGAACGCGTCGATCGACGACTTCTGTGCGGCCAAGAGCTGGTTCGTGGCGGAGGGAACGGACCTCTTCTTCGCCAGCGGCCTCCCCTCCGATGGCGAGCTCGTCGAGCTGACCCACGAGTGGGCCTCAGAGCTGGCACGCGTGGGGACGCCGGACAACATGTCCGCGGACGCGCGAGCGGGGTTCGAGAAGCTCATCGACCGTCTCGAGGACATGGAGCCGGGCGACGTCGAGGAGAGAGGCTTCAACTGGGAGGACGGGGAGTGGGAGGACGACGAGGAGAAGTCGTTCGCCCGCTACGTCACCAACACCTGCCCCTGACGGGCACGTGCCGTCAGCGGGGCACGCGCACCAGCAGGCGGCCGTGGATGCACTCCATGTGCAGCTCGCGACCCTCGCCGATGGAGTCGCCGTCGAGCTGGCGGGGGGTGTCGGCGGACGCCTTGATCCGCACCCGCGAGCCGGTGCGGCGGTCGAGCGTCTCGTCGACGATGGTGCTCTTGCGCAGCACGCGCATCGCCACCGTGATCCACGACAGGAACTGCCGCGGGTGGATGATCACCACGTCGAGGATGCCGTCGTCGATGGTGGCGTCGGGCAGCAGCGGCATGCCGGCCTGGAGGAAGCCGACGTTGCCGACGACGACCGTGCGGGCGCGGTGGACGGTGGGCTCCTGGTCGTCGATCTGGATCTCGACCTTCACGGCCGGGAACATCAGCGACCGCAGGCCGGAGACGACGTACGCCACCCAGCCGATCTTCTTCTTGATGTCCTCGTTGACGCCCTCCATGATCGCGGCGTCGAACCCCATGCCGGCCATCACCATGAAGTGGGTGTCCTCGATGCCGTCGCCGCCGACCTCGACGAGGTCGATCGCCCGGTCCTGGCCGTTGAGGGCGACATCGATCGCCGAGCGGATGTAGAGCGGGATGCCGAGGTTGCGGGCGAGGAGGTTGCCCGTGCCCGCGGGGATGATGCCGACCGGGATGCCGGTGCCGGCGAGCTCGGCGCACACCTCGCGCACGGTGCCGTCGCCGCCGCAGACGATGACCAGGTCGGCCCCGGAGACGGCTGCGCGCTCGGCCATGCCGGTGCCCGGGTCCTCGACGGTGGTGTACTGCCAGGTCGGCTCCGACCAGCCGGACTCCGCGGCCATCGAGGCGACGAGCGAGCGGAACTGCCCCACGTCCTCCACCTTGATCGGGTTGAGGATGACCGCGAGCCGCTTCTCCGAGGCGTAGACCTCCGGTAGCGGCTCGACCCGGGATGCGGTCGAGCGCGGCCGGGGGTCGATGAATGCCAGCGCCAGGAAGAAGATCGTCAGGGCCAGCAGGAGGCCGCCGATCACGTCGCTGGGGAAGTGCCGGCCCAGGAGCACCCGGTCCAGGCCCACGAGGACCCACCACGCCACGACGGCCGCGATGCCGAGGCGGCGCAGGCTCGTACGACGTACGAACAGGACGAGCAGCATGACGAGGAGCGCCGCGAAGGCAGCCGTCGACGACGCGTGGCCGGACGGGAAGCTGTAGTTGACGTGCTCGCCCAAGGCGTCCTGCCAGTCCGGTCGGTCACGCCCGAGGAAGCGCTTGAGCACGGTGGTCGCGAGCGAGGTCACCGCCATCACCACGACGACCAGCAGTGCCGCCCAGCGGTGACGACGCAGGACGAGGACGAGCGCCAGCAGCACCGTGAGCACGGTCATGCCGATCGTGCCGAAGGCGACCTCGACGAACCGCAGCGCCTCGACGAGCAGGCCCTGGTCGTCGGCCCAGTCCTCGAGCCGCCGGCCCTCGGTGTCGAAGGTGTCGAGCGGGGACCGGTCACGGGTCACGAGGAAGCCGAGGACCGCGAACAGGGCGGCCGCGAGGGCCGCCCCACCGAGGGCGCGGTTGCGGGAGGCGGGAGTCACCCGCGAAGTATGCCCACACCGGACGGGCCTCCCCACGCCCGGACGGATAGCCTTCTGGTGTGATCGATCCCCGCCTGCTCCGTGACGACCCCGACCGCGTGCGCGCCGCCCAGGCCAAGCGCGGGCTGTCCGACGACGTGGTGGACCGGGCGCTGGCGGCGGACTCCGCACGCCGGCAGGCGATCGCCGACTTCGAGGCGAAGCGGGCCGAGCAGAAGGCCAGCGGCGCGCTCGTCGCCAAGGCGCAGGGCGAGGAGAAGCAGGCCCTGCTCGCTCAGGTCAAGGAGCTCGCCGCGGGCGTCAAGCAGGCAGAGGCCGCGCGCAACGCCGCCGAGGCCGAGTGGGACGAGGCGATCAAGGCAATCCCGAACATCGCCGCCGACGAGGCGCCCGCCGGTGGCGAGGACGACTTCGTCACTCTCGAGCACGTCGGCACCCCGCGGGAGTTCGACTTCGAGCCGCGCGACCACATCGAGCTCGGCAAGCTCCTCGGCGCCATCGACCTCGAGCGCGGCGCGAAGGTCAGCGGCTCGCGCTTCTACTTCCTCACCGGCGTCGGCGCGCAGCTCGAGCTCGCGCTGGTCAACCTGGCGATGGACCAGGCCCGCAACGCCGGCTTCACCCAGGTGATCGCCCCGTCGCTGGTCAAGCCGCGCGCCATGGAGGGCACCGGCTTCCTCGGCCAGGCCGCCGACGACGTCTACCGCATCGAGGGCGAGGACCTCTACCTCGTCGGCACGAGCGAGGTCGCGATGGCGGCCTACCACTCCGACGAGATCCTCGACGCCGGTTCGCTGCCGCGCCGCTACGCCGCCTTGAGCCCGTGCTTCCGCAAGGAGGCCGGCAGCCACGGCAAGGACACCAAGGGCATCATCCGGGTCCACTGGTTCGACAAGGTGGAGATGTTCGTCCACACGACCGTGGAGGAGTCGTACGCCGAGCACGAGCGGTTGCTGGCGTGGGAGAAGGAGTTCCTCGACAAGCTCGAGCTCGCCTACCGGGTCATCGACACCGCTGCCGGCGACCTCGGCCTCAGCGCGCAGCGCAAGTTCGACTGCGAGGCGTGGATCCCGACGCAGGGCAAGTACCGCGAGCTCACCTCGACCTCCAACTGCACCGACTTCCAGGCGCGCCGCCTCGACATCCGCACCCGCGACGACCACGGCCAGACGGTGCCGGTCGCGACCCTCAACGGCACGCTGACCGCTATCCCGCGGGCGATCGTGGCGATCCTCGAGACCCACCAGAACGAGGACGGATCGGTCACCGTGCCGCAGGCGCTGCGCCCCTACCTCGGCGGCCTGGAAGTGATGAAGCCCCTTGGCTGACTGGACCCCCCGGGTCGTTGCGCTCGACATCGACGGCACGCTCCTGAAGTGGGTCGACGGGCAGACCGAGGACTACGAGACCATCACGCCCGAGGTCTACGACGCCGTGCACCGCACCCTCGACGCCGGCGCCCACGTCGTGCTGGCGAGCGGCCGCTCGCCGCACGGCATGACGACGATCGCCGACCTGCTCGACATCCCGCGCGAGGAGGCCGACCGCCTCTGGGTGGTGGCGTCCAACGGCGCGGTGGTCTTCCGCTACCCGCCGATGGAGGTCGTCCACGAGGAGACCTTCGACGCCGCCCCGGCCGTCGCCGCGGTGCTGGAGCACCACCCGCACGCCCTGGTCGCGGTCGAGGAGCGCGAGGTCGGCGGCTACCGCGTCAACCGGGTCTTCCCCGACGGCGAGCTGTCCGGCGAGCAGGTGATCACCCACGTCGACGACATCGTCGGTGAGCCCGTCAGCCGTGTGATCGTCCGCGATCCCGAGGCGACCGCCGACGACTTCATCGAGCTGGCAGCCAGGCTCGGCCTGCACGGCACGGACTACGTCGTCGGCTGGACCGCGTGGCTCGACCTCTCCCCGGTCGGCGTCTCCAAGGCCTCGGGCCTCCAGCACGTCTGCGACAAGATCGGGCTGGCCGCGGCCGACGTGCTGGCGATCGGCGACGGCCGCAACGACATCGAGATGCTCCGCTGGGCCGGTCGCGGCGTGGCCATGGGCCAGGCCGTCGACGAGGTGAAGGCCGCCGCCGACGACGTGACCGCGACCGTGAACGACGAGGGCGCTGCCGTCGAGATCTCGCGCTGGTTCCCCCAGGACTGCTGAGTCGTGGACGAGGGGGTCACCTTCACCGCGGAGCTCTGGCGCTGGACGGCGCGCAAGGAGTCCGCCGACTCGGGCGCGTGGTGCTTCGTGACCCTGCCCGTCGACCTCGCCGACGAGGTGCGCGAACGGGCCGGCGAGCCGCGGGGCTTCGGCTCGGTCCGGGTGCGGGCCCGGGTCGGCGCGACCACCTGGGACACCAGCGTCTTCCCCGACACCACCTCCGGTGGCTTCGTGCTCCCGGTGAAGAAGGCGGTCCGCACGGCCGCGGGCGTGACCGAGGGTGACCTGCTCACCGTCACCGTGACCGTCCGGGACGGCTCGTGAGCTCTCCCCGCCTCGTGGCCACCGACCTCGACGGCACCCTCCTCGACTCGGAGGGCCGGGTCTCCGCACGCACCCGCGCGGTGCTCGACGAGCTCGACGCCGCCGGCGTACCGGTCGTGTTCACCACCGGACGGCCCATCCGCTGGATGGAGGAGCTGTGGGAGGCCGTCGGCGGGCACGGGATCGCGATCTGCAGCAACGGGGGGATCGTGTACGACGTCGCGCGCCGCGAGGTGGCGACCGCCCGGACCATCCCGGCCGAGGTGCTGCGCGAGGTGGCCGCGCGGCTGCGCGCGGACCTGCCCGGCACCGTCTTCGCGCTCGAGAAGACCACGGGCTTCGCGAAGGAGCCCGGCTTCATGCCGCGGCTGGCGGTCAACCTCGCGCCCGACGTGCCGACCGCTCCTCTGGAGGAGCTCGTCGACGGTGACGTGGTCAAGCTGCTCGCCCGCCACGAGGGGCACGAGCCAGAGCCCTACTGGGAGCTGGTCGCCGACGCTCTGGGCGAGCAGGTCGTCACGACCTGGTCGTCGGTGGGCACGCTGGTGGAGATCAGCGCGGCTGGGGTCACCAAGGCGTCGACGCTGGCCACTGTCGCGGCCGGGATGGGCCTGGGTCCCGACGACGTCGTGGCGTTCGGCGACATGCCCAACGACCTGCCGATGCTGGAGTGGGCCGGCACGTCCTACGCGATGGCCAACGCCCACCCGACGGTGCGCGAGCTCGCCGACCACCTCGCGCCCCACCACGACGAGGACGGGGTGGCCGCGGTGCTCGCCGACCTCTTCGGTCTCTCCTCCGGTCGCCCTCGCTAGGCTGCCCGCCATGATCCGCGCCGTCCGACTCGCTGCCGCACTGCTCCTCGCGTGCCTCGGCCTCGTGGTGACGGTCCAGGCCCCGGCCGCGGCCGACTGCACCTGCCAGCCCGGCGGTCTCGGGCAGCAGGTCGAGCGCGCCGACGCGGTCTTCATCGGCACCGTCGACAACGTCGAGGTCGCCGGCAACGACCACACCTACGACGTCACCGCGTCGCGGGCCTACCAGGGCGAGCCGGAGCGCACCACGCAGGTCTTCTCCGCCGGCGGGAAGAACGCCTGCGGCCTCGGCGAGCTCGCGGTCGGCACCTCCTACGTCTTCCTCGCCACCGGCACCGAGGCGCCGTTCGAGGCCGACAGCTGCGGCGGCACCAGCGAGGCCAACCCGTCCAAGGTGTCCAGGATCGAGGGCCTCCTCGGCGAGGGCACCTCGGTCGAGCCGCCCCCGCCCCCGACCGCCGAGCGCACGCTGGTCGAGGACTCGCCGCCCGCCGGGTTCGCCCGCACGGCGGCACCCGGCGCCGCCGCCGCGATCATCGGCCTCCTCGGCCTCGTCGTCGTACGCCGCCTCGCGCGCTGACGTGGTCCTCCGCCTGCTCGCCGTCCTGGCGCTGCTGGTGGGCGGGCTCGCGCTGGGGTCGGCCGCCCCGGCCGCGGCGTGCAGCTGCGTCCGCCTGTCGCCGGAGGAGTACGCCGCCCGCGCGGACGTCGCGTTCGTCGGGTCCGCGACGAGCGAGCGGGCCGCGGACGGGGAGGTGGTCTACCGCTTCACCGTCGAGACCGTCCACGCCGGCCGGGTGAACCGCACGCAGGACGTCGTTGCGCCGCGGACGGGCAGCACGTGCGACCAGCGGCTGCCGCTGGACCGCGAGCTGCTGGTGCTCGCCACCCTCGACGCTCGCGGTCGCCCGGCGCTGCAGGACTGCCTGGACGTCGCCTGGTACGCCGAGGACAACTACGCGGGCAAGGTGGCCGCGGCCCTCGGCCCGGGGACGCGACCGCTTCCCGGCCGGTCGGAGGTCGAGGTGGAGGACACGCCGGTGCGCGACCTGCTGTGGTCCGCAGCGGCGATCGGGGTCGTCGGGGCGCTCGGCATGGTCGTCGTACGACGTCTCGCACGCACGTCGGGTCGGGGCTGAGCCCTCAGAGGTACATGCCGCCGCGGTTGCCGGCCGAGTCGTCCGACTCCTGGCCGCCGCCCGGCATGGTGGGCATGCCGGTGGGCTGGTGCGGACCGTGGTCGGGGCGCCCGCCGTGGCCGGCCGGGAGGGCGCGGCGCATCTGCTCGAGCTGGGCGCGGGAGGCCATCTGCTGGGCGTAGATCGCCGTCTGGATGCCGTGGAAGAGGCCCTCGAGCCAGCCGACGAGCTGGGCCTGGGCGATCCGGAGCTCGCCCTCGGACGGGGTGCCGTCCTCGGTGAACGGGAGCGAGAGCCGCTCGAGCTCCTCGACCAGCTCGGGCGCGAGGCCCGTCTCGAGCTCCTTGATCGACGCGGCGTGGATGTCCTTCAGGCGGTTGCGGCTGGCCTCGTCGAGCGGCGCCGCCTTCACCTCCTCGAGGAGCTGGCGGATCATGCTGCCGATCCGCATCACCTTGGCCGGCTGCTCGACCAGCTCGGTGATGTGGCGCTCGCCGTCGCCGTCCTCGTCGTCACCCTCACCGGCGACCTGCGTCATCTCCGGGAGCGCGCTCGCCGGGATGGTGCCGATGGGCTGTCCGTCGGGGCCGACGACCACGACCTGCTCCTCACCGCCGCTCGGGGCTGCGGCGGGCTCGGGCTGCTGCTGCTCGGTCATGGCTCCCACCCTAGGTCCCGCCCGGTGGCGCCCGCCCGAGCGGTGGTCCACCGACATTTCTCGGCGCCGAAACGTGGGTGGGCCACCGCTCATGGGCGTGTCGGGCCGTGTTGTCGTACGGGCGGTGCTCCACCGACATTCCTCGGCCGGCGAATGTGGGTGGACCACCGCTCAGGGACTGGCGAGCGCGCGGGTCAGAGGGTGAGGACGATCTTCCCGGCGCGCCCGCCGTCGTCCATCAGCTGGTGGGCGCGCGCGACGTCGTCGAGCGGCAGCGTGGTCTCGACGATCGGGCGGACCCGGCCGGCCGCGACGAGGGGCCAGACGTTCTCCACGACCTCGCAGCAGATCTTGGCCTTCTCGACGAGCGGGCGGGAGCGCAGCGAGGTCGCGGTCACCGAGGCCCGCTTGCGGAGCAGGGCGTTGATGTCGAGCTCGGCCTTCGAGCCGCCCTGCATGCCGATGATCACGAGGCGGCCGCCGGTGGCGAGGGCGGAGACGTTGCGGGCGAGGTACTTGGCGCCCATGTTGTCGAGGATGACGTCGGCGCCCCCGGCCTCGGTGAGCACTTCGACGAAGTCCTCGTCGCGATAGCTGATCGCGCGGGTCGCGCCGAGCGAGCGGCACAGCTCGAGCGTCTCCGGGGAGCCGGCGGTGGTGTAGACCTCCGCGCCGCGGGCCGCGGCCAGCTGGATGGCCATCGTGCCGATGCCGCCACCGCCGCCGTGGACGAGGAACCGCTCGCCCTTGTCGAGGTGGGCGGTCATGAAGACGTTGGACCACACGGTCGCGGCGACCTCCGGCAGGCAGGCCGCCTCCACGAGGGAGACGCCGGACGGGACCGGCATGACCTGACCGACCGGCACGGCAACGCGCTCGGCGTACCCGCCGCCGGCGAGCAGCGCGCAGACCTCGTCGCCGACCTTCCAGCCCTCGACCCCCTCGCCGAGCTCGGCGATCCGGCCGCTGCACTCGAGGCCGAGGACCTCCGAGGCCCCCGGCGGCGGCGGGTAGAAGCCCTGCCGCTGGAGGGTGTCGGCCCGGTTGACCGCCGTGGCGGCGACGTCGAGGAGCACCTCGCCGGCACCCGGGCGCGGGTCGTCGACCTCGCCGACGAACAGGACGTCGGGGCCACCGGCCCCGCTGCTGACGGCAGCACGCACGCGATCAGTCCTCGTAGAGGTCGCTGGAGTGGTCCACCGAGGAGTCGTCGGGGACCTCGTCGTCGACGTCGTCGGGATCCGGCGCGTCCGCGGGGCGGTCCCAGCTCTCGGCGAGCTGCTGCGCGCGGGCGGCGAGGCGCTCGACCTGCTCCGGGTTCGCGTCGCTCGCGCCCGCCGCGAAGCCGAGCAGGTAGGCGGTGATGGGTGCGGCGGTCTTCTGCACGTTCTGCGCGGCCACGCGGGCCAGGTCGAGGACCAGGCCCTCGTCGACCTCGGTCTCGACGTCGAGCACGTCGGCGAGCTCGTCGATCCAGTCGTGGAGGTTCACGAGCCCAATGTCTCGCACCCCACCCGGGTGCGGCAAGGGAGACACCTCAGCCTGGGCTCAGCCGCGCAGGTCGCGCAGGTCGGCCCACGAGTCGACGTCGACGGCCTCCTCGCCGGTCGCCGCCACCTCCGCCAGGTCGAGGGGCGCCAGCAGGCGGTGCAGCGCCATCCCGTGCTGCCCCTCCCGGTCGGGTCGTACGACGTCCAGCCGGGCCGCGTCGAGCACCCCGGCCAGCTGCCGTCGACCGTCGCCGCCGACCAGGAACGCCCCGTCCCGGCCGGCCGCCCCCTCGCGCAGGCGCCGCATCGTCGACGCGGTCACGCGCGGCATGTCGACCGCGAGCACGCCGACGAGGCGCGGTCGCCGCAGCAGCGCGTCGAGCCCGGTGAGCAGCCCGGCGACGGGACCGCCGCGGGGCGGGTCCTCGACGACGAAGGTCACCGGCCGCGCGGTCCGCACGGTGTCCGGGCCGACGACCACGACCTCGTCGGCGTCGACGAGCGCGTCGACGGCGTACTCCAGCAGGGACCGGCCGGCCAGCTCGACCGACGCCTTGTCGGCGCCGTCCATGCGCGCGGCCGTGCCACCCGCCAGCACCACGCCGGCGAACCCGCCCCTCGCGGGCGCCGGGCGGTGAGGGTTCATCCCGTCATCCTCGCAGTCCTACGCTGGGGCCATGTCCGACCGGCCCGACCAGCTGCGCGTGCGCGTCCACCAGTGGGCGAGCGGGCTCGACCCCGACGCCAACCGCGCCCGCCTCGCCGACGTGGAGCCGGGTGCCGACCTGGTCGTCCTCCCGGAGGCCTTCGCCCGTGACTTCGGGCAGGCCGGGTCCGACGTCAGCGCCTTCGCCGAGCCGGTCGACGGGCCGTTCGCCCGCGAGGTCGCCCGCGTCGCCGACGCGACGTCGGCAACCGTGGTGGCCGGGATGTTCGAGGTCGCGGACGACCCCGACCGTCCGTTCAACACCCTCGTCGTCAGCGGCCCCAGCCCGGCGACGTACCGCAAGATCCACCTCTACGACTCCTTCGGCTACCGCGAGTCCGACCGCCTCACCGGTGGCGCTCCCGAGCCGGTGGTCGTCGAGGTCGCGGGCTGGCAGGTCGGGCTGATGACCTGCTACGACCTGCGCTTCCCCGAGCTCGCGCGGCGCCTGGTCGACGCCGGGGCCGAGGTCCTCGTGGTGCCGGCGGCGTGGCTGCCCGGCGACCGCAAGGTCGCGCACTGGCGCACCCTCCTGGCCGCGCGGGCCATCGAGAACACCTGCTTCGTCGTCGGCGCCGGACAGCCCGAGCCGCGCTACGTCGGTCACTCCGCCGTGATCGGCCCGCTGGGCGACGTCCTCGCCGAGGCGGACGGGCGGGAGCAGGTCCTCGACGCCGTCCTCGACCGCGCGGACCTCGCCGAGGCCCGCCGCACCAATCCGTCGCTCGCCAACCGGCGGCTGTAACCTCCTCGGTCGTGCCTTCCCCCTCCTCCGACAGCCCCCGCGGGTCCTCCCGCGGCAAGCGGGCTGCCGAGCGGCCGCCGTCGCGGCTGCGGCGGGCCCGGAAGGCTGAGCCCGCGAGCGTGGCGGCTCCTCCGCCAGCGGCACCTCCGCCGCCTGCGGTCACGTCGGCACCCGCCGAGCCGGCGCCGGCCCCGCCCCCCGCTCCTGCCCCCGTGGCGGCCCCGGGGGCGACCGCTCCGGCACCCACGGAGGCGACCTTCCCCGACGGTCCGCGGCGCTCGCTGCTGGTCTTCTGGTTCGGCGTGCTGCTCCTCGGGACCGCTGCCCTCGGCTGGTCGGCGGTGAGCGGCGCGCTGAGCGACGTCACGGCCGTGGGCGACGCCGGCGCGGCGCCCGAGTGGCTCGACGGGGTCGGCGCGGTCGCGGTGGTCACCTCGCTGTCGTGGCTGCTGGCCACCCGGACCGCTGGGCGCGCGCTCGTGTCCGCGGGACTCGCGCTGGTCCTTGGCGTCGCCAGCCTGCTGGTTGGCGGCCGCGTGCTGCCCACCGGCGCCGCGGTGATGACCTGCGTGGTCGGCAGCGTGTACGCCGTGATGGTGACCGTCCCGGCCGTCACCGGCCTGAAGGCGGTCCGCGAGGCGCTCATCGCGGCCCTCGTCGCGGCGGTCGCCGCCTTCGCGGCCGTCGGCTTCGAGCCCACCGTCGCGACCGAGCGGTTCGAGATCGTCGCCCTGCTCCTTGCCCTGGTCCTCGTCCTGGCGATCGTCTACCGCCTCGGTGCCGGCCTGCACGGCCTCGGCCGGCGCGGGATGATCGTCGTCGCCATCGGTCTCGGCGTCCTGTTCGCGACCTTGGCGTACGCCGAGCTGCTGCGGCGCTACGGCGCCCAGAGCTTCGTGTCCTCCGTCCTCGACTTCGCCGACTGGACCTCGGCCCGCATCGGCGCGTTCCCGCGGCCGCTGGTGGTGCTGCTCGGCATCCCGGCGCTGGTCTGGGGCACCCACGTCCGCGCCCGCCGGCGTCAGGGCTGGTGGTTCTGCGCCTTCGGCGTCGCCGCCACCGTGCCGCTCGCGACGGGCCTGGTCTCGCCGGACACCGCCTACCTCGAGGCCGGCCTGCGGGCGGCGTACTCCCTCGTCCTCGGCCTCCTCCTCGGCTGGCTGGTGATCCGTGCCGACCTCGCCCTCACGGGGCCGAAGGGCCGCGGCGGTCGCCGTGCCGAGGAGGCCGGTCCGCACCGTCCGGAGCCGCGCCGCTTCGCCGAGCTCTGAGCCCGCTCGATCCGCGCGTACGCCCGGGTAACCGCTAGCGTCGGGGCCATGGTCCGCCCCACCTCCCTCGAGATCGTCTCCGAGCTGGTCGCCAACGTCCTCACCATCGAGGTCGCCGAGGGCGACCGCGTCGAGGCCGGCGACACCGTCGTGCTGCTGGAGTCGATGAAGATGGAGATCCCGATGCTCGCCGAGCGCGGCGGCACCGTCACCGCGATCAAGGTGACCGAGGGCGACGTCGTGCAGGACGGTGACGTCCTCGTCGTCCTCGACTGAGCTCCCCCTTCCGGGCGGGGCTGCGCCCGACGCCTCGCTAGTGTCGGAGAAATGGAATTCCGATACCTCGGCAACAGCGGACTCAAGATCTCCGAGATCACCTACGGCAACTGGCTCACCCACGGCTCCCAGGTCGAGAACGACGTCGCCACGAAGTGCGTGCGCGCCGCGCTCGACGAGGGCATCTCGACCTTCGACACCGCGGACGTCTACGCCAACACCGCGGCGGAGACCGTCCTCGGAGAGGCGCTGAAGGGCGAGCGCCGCGAGTCGCTCGAGATCTTCACGAAGGTCTACTGGCCGACCGGCCCCAAGGGCAAGAACGACACCGGCCTCTCGCGCAAGCACATCATGGAGTCGATCAACGGCTCGCTGCAGCGCCTGCAGACCGACTACGTCGACCTCTACCAGGCCCACCGCTACGACGTGGAGACCCCGCTCGAGGAGACGATGCAGGCCTTCGCCGACATCGTCCGGCAGGGCAAGGCGCTCTACATCGGCGTCAGCGAGTGGACCGCCGACCAGATCCGCGCCGGCGTCGAGCTGTCGAAGGAGCTCGGCTTCCAGCTGATCTCCAGCCAGCCGCAGTACTCCATGCTCTGGCGCGTCATCGAGGACGAGGTCGTCCCGACGTCGAAGGAGCTCGGCGTCTCGCAGATCGTGTGGAGCCCGATCGCGCAGGGCGTGCTCACCGGCAAGTACAAGCCCGGCGCCGAGCCGCCGGCCGGCTCCCGCGCGACCGACACCAAGGGCGGCGCCGACATGATCTCGCGCTTCATGCGCGACGAGGTGCTCACCGCGGTGCAGGACCTCGAGCCGATCGCCAAGGACTGCGGGCTGACCATGGCCCAGCTCGCCATCGCCTGGGTGCTGCAGAACGACAACGTCGCCGCCGCCCTCGTCGGTGCCTCCCGCCCCGAGCAGGTCGCCGACAACGTCAAGGCCGCCGGCGTGAAGCTCGACGCGGACGTCATGTCCCGCATCGACGACGCTCTGGGCTCCGTCGTCGTACGCGACCCGGGCAAGACCGCCGAGGGGACGCCGAAGACCCGCGTCGTCTGAGCCCCGGTCCCGGCTGTCCAGGGACGATCTGGTGGCGTATCGGGTCACCCGCCCACCATTTCGTCCCTGGATACCGGGCGACCGGCCCCGCCGCCGTGCGCGCCGGATGGCCTAGCATCGACGCGTGGCGATGAGATCGGAGCCGACCGGGCTGGCGGCCGAGGCGGCGCTGTTCCACGCCCTCTCCGACCCGTCGCGGCTGCTGATCGTGCGCCACCTGTCCCTCGGCGAGCACCGGGTGGTCGACCTGACCGCGCACCTCGGTCTGGCCCAGAGCACCGTCTCGAAGCACCTCGCCTGCCTCAAGGACTGCGGCCTGGTCACCTCACGACCGGAGGGCCGGGCGTCGCTGTGGTCGCTGACCAACGACGCCGAGCTCGCCGAGGTCCTCGCGACCGCGGGACGCCTGCTCGCGCTGACCGGGATCGGGTCCGAGCACCACTACGAGGAGCGGCACGCCTGAGGCAGCAGCCTCACAGGAGTGAGGACCAGTAGGACCAGAAGCGCTCGAGGATGAGCAGCACGACCACCAGGAAGGTGCCGAAGACCAGCGGCCCACGCCAGTCGCGCAGGACCTCTGCGAGCCGCCCGTCCGGGTCGTTGCCGAAGGCGCCTGCCGCGGCGTTGCGCGCAGTGACGTACCAGAACAGCGGGATCACCACCGCCCACACGACCATGCAGTAGGGGCAGAGCGCGCCGATCCGGTAGAGGCTCTGGAACACCAGCCAGCACACGAGCGCGAAGGCGGCCGTGACGCCGGCCTGCAGGCCGAGCCAGTACCACCGTGCCAGCCGACCACCGGCCAGCAGGGCCGCGCCCGTCGCAACGACCACCGGGAAGGCGGCGACGCCGATGATCGGGTTGGGGAAGCCCAGCAGGGCCGCCTGGGCGGACTCCATCACGTTGCCGCAGCTGAGGACCGGGTTGATGCTGCACGTCGGCACGTAGTCGCTGTCCTCGGCGAGGCGGATGCGCTCGATGAGCAGGACCGCTGACGCAACGAGACCGATGAGGCCGCCGACGAGCAGCCCGATCGCGAGCGGCCGCTCCTGCGTCTCGTCGACGACGTCTTGCTCGACGACGGTGGCGGTGGTGCTCATGGGGCCGGTCTCCTCCGGGCGGGGGCAGTCGACCCCATC
The DNA here is from genome assembly GCF_013155335.1 of Nocardioides sp. zg-1230. Classification (GTDB taxonomy): domain Bacteria; phylum Actinomycetota; class Actinomycetes; order Propionibacteriales; family Nocardioidaceae; genus Nocardioides. The sequence goes on from NZ_JABJQZ010000001.1 coordinate 1,085,646, forward strand.
CTCCGGCATCGAGCAACCGCGTCGGGTGTCGGGTTTGACCCGGCATCGCCGGACAGCGATGATGAGGACCGACGACGATGGAGGTGTGCGATGGGGGCAGGACACGGGCACGGGCACGCGGGTGCCCGGCACCGGTGGCGGCTCGCCGTGGCCTTCGGCCTCGTCGCGGCCTTCTTCGGCGTCGAGCTCGTCGTGGGCCTGGTGTCGGGCTCGCTGGCGCTGCTCTCCGATGCGGGCCACATGGCCGCCGACGTCGTGGCCCTGGGGGCTGCGCTCGTCGCGACCACGATCGCCACCCGCCGCGACGACTCCGGCCGGCGCACCTACGGCTCCTACCGGGCCGAGGTGTTCGCCTCGGGCCTGACGGTCCTGATCATGCTGGGGGTCTCGGCCTACGTCGTCGTCGAGGCCGTGCGCCGGATGGGCGAGGACGTCGAGGTCGCTTCGGGTCCGCTGCTGGTGGTCGGTGCGATCGGGCTGGTCGTCAACCTGGCGTGCCTGGTCCTGCTGCGCGGGGGCGCCTCGGAGTCGATCAACGTCAGGGGCGCCTACCTCGAGGTGATGGCTGACGCGGCCGGCAGCGTCGGCGTGCTCGTGGCCGGTGTGCTCGTGCGGATGACGGGTGACGGATGGTGGGACACCGTGGTCGCGCTGGCGATCGGCGTCCTGGTCGCCGTACGAGCGCTGGTGCTGGGTCGTGAGGTGCTGGCGGTGCTCGGCCAGCACGCGCCGCACGACGTCGACCTCGAGGCGGTGGTCCGTGACCTCGAGGCCGTCCCCGGTGTCGCCGAGCTCCACGACCTGCACGCCTGGACCCTGACGTCGGGGATGAACGTCGCGACCGCGCACCTCGTCCTGCGGGTGGGCGCGGACGCCCAGGTCGTGCTCGCCGCGGCCGGCGCGGCGTTGCGCGAGGGTCACGGCATCGAGCACGCGACGCTGCAGGTGGAGACACTGCCCGCGCAGGAGTGCCACGCGGCCACCTGGTGAGCGCGCCGCGCGGTGCTGACACACTGGGTCCGGACGCCCGACCTTCGTGGCGCTCGACGATGGGGGACCGGGTGACCGAGGCGGCAACGACCACGATCGAGCACCCGTTGACCCCGACGCTGGCGAAGACGGCCAACGTCCTCGCCAAGGGGGCCCTGCTGCTGCTACTGCTCTTCGCGGTCCTGCACCCCGACCAGGCCAACCTGCGTGACAAGGCCGCCGGCATGCGGGCCATCGGCTACCCGCTGATGTCCTTCACCGTGCCGGTCCTGTGGTGGGCACTGTGGCGCGACCGCATCTCCTTCCCCTGGCTGCCCGACCTGCTGATCACCATCACCTGCTTCACCGACATCCTCGGCAACCGGATGGACCTCTACGACACGGTCGTGTGGTTCGACGACTGGATGCACTTCATGAACACCGGCCTGCTCGCCGCGGCGTTCATCCTCCTCACCCTGCACCGCGACGTGGGGATCTGGCGTGTCCTCGAGCGCGGCCTCGCCTTCGGGGCGAGCGCTGCGATCGCGTGGGAGGTCGCGGAGTACTTCGCCTTCATCAGCCGCTCGACCGAGCGCGAGTTCGCCTACGCCGACACGCTGGGCGACCTGTCCCTGGGCACCGCCGGCGCAGTCCTGGCGGCGGTCGTGATCCATCGCGCGTGGCGGCGCGGGCACCTGCTCGACCCGCGCCCGCTCACCTGAGACGCACCCATTCGCGGCGTGGACCGGGCTGACAGGATCGGGCCCATGCCCTCCGAGCGCTCCCCGCGGCACGACCTGTCCGCGTGGGCCGCCGCGGCACTGGTGTTCGGCTCCTCGGCGGCCGTGCTGGTGGTCGAGCTGGTGGCGCTACGGCTGCTCGCGCCGCACTACGGTCTGACGCTCGAGACCAACACCCTCGTGATCGGGCTCGCGCTCACCGCCATCGCCGCGGGCACGTGGGCGGGCGGGTGGACCGCCGATCGCGTCGCCCCGCGACCCCTGCTGGGACCGCTGCTCGGGATCTCCGGGGCAGCCGTCGCACTGACGCCGACGGTGGTCCGCGGGGCGGCGGCCTCGGGCGACGCCGGGCTGCTCCTCCTCGCGGCCACGCTGTCGATCCTGGTCCCGGGCATCCTGCTCTCGGCCGTCAGCCCGGTCGTCATCAAGCTCCGGCTCACCAACCTCGCCGAGACCGGCACGGTGGTGGGCCACCTCTCCGGCCTCGGCACCGTGGGGGCCATCGTCGGGACCGTCGTCACCGGCTTCGTGCTCGTCTCGCGGGTGCCGGTCAGCGGCATCCTGGTCGGCCTCGGCATCGTGCTCCTGGCCACCTCCGTCGTGGTGCAGGTGGCCGGACGTCGCGGTCGCAGCGACGCCGTTCTGGGCGTGGTCGTGGCGCTGGCCGGGGTGGGAGCAGCAGCGGCGCCGAGCGGCTGCGACGTCGAGACGACCTACCACTGCCTCGCCGTCAGCGCGGACCCCGGCCGGCCCGACGGGCGGGTGCTGGTGCTCGACGGGCTGCGCCACTCCTACGTCGACCTGGCCGACCCCACCCACCTCGACTTCGCGTACGTCCGCGCGATGGCGTCGCTGGTCGACGCCGCCTTCCCGCCCGACGAGCCGCTGGCGGCGTACCACCTCGGCGCGGGCGGGCTGACCCTGCCGCGCTGGCTCGAGGCCACCCGGCCCGGCACGACGAGCCGGGTCTCCGAGATCGACGCCGGTGTCGTGGAGGCCGACCTCGAGCTGCTGGGCGGCGAGCTGCCCGCCGGCGTCGAGGTCGCCGTCGAGGACGGTCGCCTGGCCATCGACGACCTCGAGCCCGCGAGCCTCGACCTCGTCGTTGGCGACGCGTTCGGCGGGGTCAGCGTGCCGTGGCACCTCGCCACCCGCGAGACACTGGAGGGTCTCGAGGCGGGCCTGGGCGAGGGCGGCGTCTACGTGGCCAACGTCATCGACCACGGTCCGCTCGACTTCGCCCGTGCCTACGTGCGCACGAGCAGCGAGGTCTTCGACGAGATCGCGCTGCTGGCCGCCCCCGACGTGCTCGCGGGCGAGGACGGCGGCAACCTCGTGCTCGTCGCCTCCCGCGAGCCGGTCGACCTCGACGCCGTCGCGGCCGGGTTCGAGGAGCGCGATCTGGCCTGGGGGTCGCTGGCCGGTGCCGACCTGGCCGCGTGGGCGGACGGCGCCCCGCTCCTCACCGACGACTTCGCGCCCGTCGACCAGCTGCTGACGCCGTACGGCCCGGCCCGCTGACCCGGGCTACGTGTCCTCGGGCAGGCGCCTCTCGGCGACGTAGGGCACCACGTCGGCGATCGAGTCGACGACCAGCGTCGGCCGGTAGGGGAAGTCCTGCACCTGGTGGCGTTCGGTGGCGCCGGTGGCCACGAGGACGGTCCGCATGCCCGCCTCCAGGCCGCTGATGATGTCGGTGTCCATCCGGTCGCCGATCATCACCGTGGTCTCGGAGTGGGCGTCGATGCGGTTGAGCGCACTGCGCATCATCAGCGGGTTGGGCTTGCCGATGAAGTAGGGCTGGCGTCCGGTCGCGGTGCTGATCAGCGCCGCCACTGACCCCGTGGCCGGGAGCATGCCCTGCGCGCTGGGGCCGCTCGGGTCGGGGTTGGTCGCGATGAACCGCGCGCCGTCGTTGATCAGCCGGATCGCGCGCGTGATCGCCTCGAACGAGTAGGTGCGCGTCTCGCCGAGCACGACGTAGTCGGGGTCCTGGTCGGTCATGACGTAGCCGATGTCGTGGACCGCCGCGGTCAGCCCGGTCTCGCCCACGACGTACGCCGACCCGCCGGGGCGCTGGTCGTCGAGGAACTGCGCGGTCGCGAGCGCCGACGTCCAGATCGACTCCTCCGGCACGTCGATGCCGCTGCTGCGCAGCAGCCGCACCCGCAGGTCGCGCGGGGTGAAGATCGAGTTGTTGGTGAGGACCAGGAACGGGACCTCCTGCTCGCGCAGCGCGGCGATGAACTCCTTGGCCCCGGGGATCGGGTCCTCCTCACGGACCAGGACGCCGTCCATGTCGGTGAGCCAGGTGTGGACGGCGCGGGGTTCGGTCACGGGACCATCATGGTGCACCGCCACGTCCGCGTCACCGCGCGGCGTGGGCGCCGCTCGGCTCGTGCTCAGCCGCCTCCGCGTCGACCGGCTGGCCGTGCACGGGGTGGCTGCGCTCGAGCTTGGCGCCCTCGACGTCGACGTCGGGCAGGATCCGGTCGAGCCACCGCGGCAGCCACCACGCCGACTCGCCGAGCAGGTGCATCGCGGCCGGGATCAGTAGCATCCGTACGACGAACGCGTCGAGCAGGACGCCGAAGGCCAGGCCGAAGCCGATCGGCTTGATGGTCGCGTCGTGGCTGAAGATGAATCCCGCGAACACCGAGATCATGATGATCGCGGCGGCCGTGACGACCGAGCGTCCGGCGTGCAGCCCGTGCTGCACGGCGACCCGCGCCGGCGCCCCGTGGGCGTAGGACTCCCGCATCCCGGACACCAGGAACAGCTGGTAGTCCATCGCCAGGCCGAAGAGGATGCCGGTCGCGATGATCGGCAGGAAGCTCAGCACGGGACCGGGCGCGTGCACACCGAACAGGTCGGACAGGAAGCCGATCTGGAAGATCGCGGTGATGCCGCCGAACGCGGCCAGTAGCGACAGCACGAAGCCGAGGGTGGCGGTGACCGGCACGAGGATCGAGCGGAACACCAGCACCAGGATCACCAGCGACAGCCCGACGACCAGGACCAGATAGGTCGGCAGCACGTCGGCGAGCTTGTCGGAGATGTCGATTCCGGCGCTCGCGTTGCCGGCGACGCCGAGGGTGGCCTCGCCTCCGTCGAGCGTCTCCGGGGTGAGCGTGCGAAGGTTCTGCACCAGCTCCGCGGTCGACTCGCTCGACGGCGACCCCTTCGGGATCACCTGGAAGGCCAGCGCCGAGCGGTCCGTCGACGCGCCGATCGGCACGACTGCCTCGACGTTCCAGACCCGGCCGAGCTGCTCGCCGACCCTGGCCTCCTCGGCGACGACGTCGTCCTCGGCGATCGCCCCGGGCAGGTCGGCGACGACCAGGAGCGGGCCGTTGGACCCGTCCCCGAACTTCTCCGCCTGGACGTCGTACGCCTTGAACGCGGCGGACTCCGGCGGCTGGGTCGAGCCGTCGGGGAGGCCGAGCCGCATCTGGGTCGCGGGCGCGGCCACCACGAGCAGGGCGACGACGCCCAGCCCGAGGACGGTCCACGCGCGGGTGGTGCTCATCGGCCGGTCGCGGTCGGTGATCGCCTCGTCGTGCGTGCGCTCACCCGCGGCGAGGCGCGCCCGCTCGCGGCGGCGCAGGATGCGTGCGCCGACGAGCGACAGGATCGCGGGCGTGAGGGTGACGGCCATCAGGATCGCGACCAGCACGGCGACGGCGCCGACGGTGCCCATGAGGCCGAGGAACCCGACGCCGGTGACGTTGAGGGCCAGCAGCGCCACCATCACGGTGACGCCGGCGAAGACGACCGCGTTCCCGGAGGTGCCGTTGGCCAGGCCGATCGACTCGTGGAGCTCGGCGCCCTGCTTCAGCTGGCGGCGGTGGCGGTTGATGATGAAGAGCGAGTAGTCGATGCCGACCGCGAGGCCCAGCATCACGCCGAGGACCGGGGTCACCGAGACGAAGTCCACGACCCCGGAGAACGACAACGAGGCGAGCGACGCGACCCCGACACCGAGCAGCGCGGTGACCAGCGGCAGGGCGGCGCCGATGACGGTCCCGAGCATGACGAAGAGGACGATTGCGGCGATGACGACGCCGGCGATCTCGCCCGGGCCGAGGATGGACGGGACGGTCTGCGCGATGTCCTGCGAGGGGTAGAGCTCCACCCCGTCGATGCCGGCGTCGGCGACGAGGTCCTCGATCTCCGTCTTCACCTCCGTGGTCACCTCGTTGGTCGAGACGTCGAAGGTGACGTTGGCGACCGCGGCGCTGCCGTCCTCCGACACGGTGCGGAACGCGGACGAGAGCTCGGACAGGGTGGCGCCCTGCTCCAGCTGCGGGGCCTGCTCGTCGACCCTGGCCCGCTGCCGGTCGATCTCGGCCTGGCCCTCGTCGAGCTGCCGCTCGGCATCCCGGAGCTGGGGGCGGATCGCGCCGAGCGTGCCGTCCTCCTGGGCCTGGGCACGCTGCTGGTCGAGCAGCTGTCGGCCGGCGTCGATCTGCGCCTGGCCGGCGCTGAGCTGGGCCAGGCCGTCGTTGAGCTGCTCGCGGCCGTCGGCCACCCGCTCCGCCGACGAGTCCAGCTGCTCCTGCGTGGCGAACGGGTCGGACACCTCGGCGACGGAGTCCACCTCCTCGAGCCGGTCGAGCAGCGCGACCAGCTCGCGCTGCTGCGCGGCGCTGAACTCGGTGCCGTCGGTGGTCTGGGCGACGATCGAGCCGTTGCCGCCGCCTGCGCCCTCGAAGTCGCGCTCGAGCTGCTGGGAGACCCGGGTCGTGGGGGTGTCGGGCAGCGTGATGTTCGACGAGAGCGCCCCGGCGAAGGACACGTACGTCACCGCCGTGACGGCCAGGACCATCAGCCAGGCGCCGATGACGGCCCAGTGGCGGCGGGCCGCGAAGCGACCGATGCGGTAGAGGAGCTCAGCCATGGGGTGGCGGGCCTTTCGGTGGTGTGCAGGAGGGGGGAGGTCGGGGTGGGTCAGCCGGGCGGGTCAGCCGGTGACGCCGACGCGGATGCGGTGGAGCAGGCGGTCGAGCAGGTCGTCCCAGTCCGCACGGGCCGCGGGCGGCACGTCCGGCGCCAGGTCGGGGTGATCGGCCAGCCACAGGTCGGCGATCGTGGTGATGCCGGCGAAGAGCAGCGCGAGGCTGAGCTCGAGGTCGACGGGGTCGAGCGCGGGTGCACGGCGCTGCATCTGGGCGCGCAGTCGGCCGCCGACGTGGTCGAAGGCGGCCCGCGCGATGCCCTGCGCCCGCTCGTCGTGCACGGCGGGCGAGCCGAGGACGCGGTGGATCGTGGCAATCGCGGTGGGCAGGTCCACGCCGCGGGTGGCCTCGGCCACCGCGTCGAGCGCGGAGCGGCACCCGGCGTCGTCGGCGTTGAGCCCGGTCGTACGCCGTTCGATGTCGGCGAGCAGGTCGGTGGTCACCTCGGCGAGGATCTGCTCGCACACCGCCACCAGCAGCTGGTCGAGGCCGGCGACGTGGTTGAAGACGGTACGCCGCGACACCCCCGCTCGCGCCGCGACCTGCTCGACGGTGAACCCGTCGGCCCCGTGCTCGGTGGCCAGCGCCCGGGCCGCGTCGAGGATGGCGCGACGACGCTCCTCGCGCAGCGCGCTGCGGCCGTCGGTGGGCGGGGTCGTCGTCACCCGGCCATTGTTGCACTCAGTGCAAATAGAGGCGGTGGGTGGACAGACAAACGGCACGGCCCCTGCGAGGGCCGTGCCGCAGTCGCGTTGGTGGTGCGTGGACCCACCGCCACTGGGGGGACCGGACGCCGGCGGGAGGACGACGTCCGGGGACGGTGGACGAGCCCGACGGAACGCGACCGTCTGGCCCTACCGCTGGTGGGACGGGCGACCGGGCGTCCCATGACGCGGTCCGGCGAAAGAAATTCCGGGTGTCAGCCGGCCTCGGCGACGGTGGGTGGCCGGACCGAGCCGCGGACCCGCTCCACGAGCTCCACGAGGGTGAACGGCTTGCCCAGCACGTCGTCGGCGCCGGCGCCCAGGCTGGCGGCCACGTGGTCGGGCCCGGCGTGGCCGGACGTCACCAGGACGGCACCGAGGAACCCGTCGGCCCGCAGGGACGCCGTGGCCTCCAGGCCGTCCATGTCGGGCAGGCCGCGGTCCATCACGACGACGTCGACGTGACGGCCACCGATGCCGGCGCGGGCCCCGCTCCCGCTGTCGACAGTGAGGACGTCGAAGCCGGCCCGGCCGAGCGCGAGTGCCATCGCCTGCGCGAGGTCGGGCTCGTCCTCGACGAGCAGCACGGTGGGCACGCGCTCACGGTACAACCGAAGTACACACCACATCCACAGAACGGTGAAGGTGCTGTCACTCGGCCTTCGCGCTGTCGTTCGCGACGGCTTGCGGCACGTCGGAGTACAGCCGCTCGAGCATCACGTGGGCCGACACCGGACCGACCTTGGTCGGCGTGCGGTCGCCGGCCACCGCGTCGACCAGCACCCGCGCGATGTCGCGCACCTTGCGGTTGGTGTCGGCAGAGAAGGCGCGCAGCAGCGCCCACGCGGTGTCGGTGTCGACGCTGTAGAGCTGCATCAGCACGCCCTTGGCCTGCTCGATGACGGCGCGGTGCTCCACGAAGTCCACGACGGCCGTGTCGACCTCGGTGTGCACGGCGTCCTGGCGCACGTCGGTGATGTCGACGAGGTGCCCGTGCACGACCGGCGTGCCGTCCTCGTCCTCCAGGTGTCCGGCTGCCAGCACCACGCGGAGGTCGTTCCTCGCGGTGCGGATGCGATGCAGGAACGAGAAGGGTTCGCAACGTTCCAGCAACGCCTCGCGCGACTCCCACGCGGCCGGGACGTCCTCGGGATGGACGTGCCGCATCACCAGCTCGGTCGTGGGGACGACGGCGCCGGGCTCGAACCCGTGGATCATGAACATCGTGTCCGACCACCACCACTCGTCGGTCTCGGGGCGGTAGGTGTACCGACCGACCAGGGCAGCGGCGGAGGCCATGAAGCGGTCTGCCCGTGCGCGTTCCATGCTCGGATTCTGCCGACCCCGGTTCTCGCGGTTCAAGGGCCGATGTACCCCCTCAGGCCGGGTCGGTGACGTCCGCGACCAGCGCGTCGAAGTGGGTGACGACGTCGTCCCCGGCAACGGTCGCCGCGACCCCGTGCGCACCGGCCCCGATGGAGACCGTGCGCCCCACGATGCGCTCGTCGGCGACGACGGGCAGCGCCGTCTCCGAGCCGAACGGGGTGATGGTCCCGCGCTCGTAGCCGGTCACCTCACGGGCGGCATCGGCCGCGGGCATCGAGATCCGGTTGACGCCCAGGAGCGCGCGGAGCTTGGGCCACGAGATCTCGCGGTCGCCGGGCACGAGCACGAAGAGGTGGTCGCCCTCGCCCCGGCGCACGACCATCGTCTTCACGATCGCGGACGGCTCCACGCCGCGCACGGCTGCCGCCTCGGCGAGCGAGCCCACCCGTCCGTGCCGGGTGACCTCGTGCGCGATGCCCGACGCCGCCAGGGCCCGGAGCGCGGGGTTCTGCTCGTCCACGCCACGAGCGTACGACGACCGCGCGGGGCCCCGGGACGACGATCGGGCCGGTCCGTGGAGGACCGGCCCGATCGGCTGGCGGTGACGGAGGGATTTGAACCCTCGGTGGACTTGCGCCCACAAACGCTTTCGAGGCGTTCTCCTTAGGCCGCTCGGACACGTCACCGCGCCGAACGTTACTAGAGGGCACGCGCGAGCAAGAAACCGGCGACGGTCCACCGGTCACGGGCCAGTCACGGGCGAGCCATGGCCAGCGGCGACGTACGACGGTAACTTTCGGCGCACGCCTGTGCGCACGCCGCGCGTGAGCGGGAAGGAGGCACCGTGGCCGTCGTCCGTCGTGCGCGGGACCTCGCCCGCGCCGCCCTGCCCCGGAGCGTGGGGGAGCGGCTGCCCGCTGCGCCGCCGCGCGAGGTCACCGAGCTGCTGCACGACAAGCGCTTCCAGCGCGCGGTCGCCGCCGCGGCCGAGGAGCAGGGCCGCGACGAGGAGCAGGTCTGGAACGAGGTCAAGGGCTACCTCCACGAGATGGCCGCGGCGCACGACGACCGCACCGCCCAGGGCTGGGCGCGGATGGGCGACTGGTTCCTGAGGGCGTACGACGTCCTGGTGGACGAGGACGACATGCAGGAGCTGCGGCGCCTCGACCGCGCCCACAGCCTGGCGCTGGCGTTCAGCCACCGGTCCTACCTCGACGGGATGGTGATCCCCAACGCCCTGTCGTCGCGGCGCTTCTCCCCGACCTACACCTTCGGCGGCGCCAACCTCAACCTGCCGGTGATCGGCACGGTCGCCAGCCGCACGGGCCTCATCTTCATCCGCAGGTCGACGCAGGAGATTCCGGTCTACCGCCTCGCGCTGCGGTCCTACATCCGGCAGATGGTGACCAACAAGCGCAACCTGGCGTGGTCGATCGAGGGCGGCCGCACCCGCACCGGCAAGCTGCGCCCGCCGGTCCACGGCATCCTCAAGTACCTCACCGACGCGGTCGAGGACCAGGACGCGGGCGAGCCGCTCGACCAGGAGGCCCCCGACGTGCAGGTGGTCCCGCTGTCGGTGGTCTACGACCAGCTCCACGAGGTCTCGCTGATGACCGAGGAGGCGCGCGGCGCCAGCAAGACGCCGGAGGACTGGCGCTGGCTGGTGCGGTTCGCGCGGCTGCAGCGAAACCGGCTGGGTCGGGCCTACCTCACCGTCGGCGAGCCGTTCTCGCTGCGCGAGCGGATGGCCGAGCTCGCCGCCGAGGGCGTGACCGGCCACCAGGCGGTCGAGCGGGTCGCGCTCGACATCTCCCACCGCCTCAACCGCGCCACCCCGGTCACGACGACGGCGATCGTCTCGCTCGCCCTGCTGGGGGCCGACCGCGCGCTCACCGTCGACGAGGTCCTCGACACCGTCGAGCCGCTCGCCGCCTACATCGACGCGCGCCACTGGCCGGTCGCCGGGGCCGCCGACCTGCGGGACCGCTCGACCATCCGCCGGGCGCTCGCCGAGCTGACCCGCAGCGGCGTGCTGACGGCGTACGACCAGGGCACCGAGCCGGTCTGGAAGATCGGCGACGACCAGCACCTGGTCGCCGCGTTCTACCGCAACACCGTGATCCACATCCTCGTCGAGCGCGCCATCGGTGAGCTCGCCCTGCTGACCGTCAGCGAGCTCGAGCCCGGTGCGGAGCTGCCGCCGGGCGGCGAGCTCCAGGTGGGCTGGGAGGAGGCGAAGCGGATGCGCGACCTGCTGAAGTTCGAGTTCTTCTTCCCCTCCCGCGCCGGCTTCGAGGACGACCTGCGCACCGAGCTGCGGCTGCTGGTCGGCGAGGGCGTCACCGAGATGACGCCGGCCAAGGCCCGCGAGCTCCTCGTCGGAGCGCGCCCCCACCTCGCCCACCTCGTGCTCAGGCCGTTCCTCGACGCCTACCTCGTCCTCGCCGACCGGCTCGCTGACCACGGAGACGGACCGGTCGACGAGGCCGACCTGCTCGCCGACTCCCTGGCCGTCGGGCAGCAGTGGGCGCTGCAGCGCCGGGTCGCCAGCGAGGAGTCCATCTCGCTCGAGCTGTTCCGCACGGCCCTGGCGCTGGCGCGGCACAAGGGCCTGCTCGAGGGGGGCGAAGGCGTGGGGTCTGCGCGCGAGGCGTTCGCCGCCGAGCTGCGCGACTCCGTGCGCCGGGTCAACATCATCGGCGAGATCGCCGGCGAGCCGGTGCAGGTCGTCCCGCCGCCGGTCCCGCAGCAGTCGGCGAAGCGGGCGGACGCGTGAGCGGGCTGTCCACCGCGGTCACCGAGGCGATCGAGGCCATCGAGGCAGGACCGCAGGGGCCCACGGTGGGCGCGTTCTTCGACCTCGACGGCACCCTCGTCGCGGGCTACACGGCCGCCACCTTCTACGGCGACCGGCTCAAGGGCCGCGACGTCTCGCCGGCGGAGTTCCTGCGCACCGTCGTGACCGCCGTGGACGGCGAGCTCGGCGGCGACCCGACCCGCATCGCCCACGTCGCGTTCTCCGCCATGCGCGGCGAGTCCGAGGAGGCCTTCGCCGACCTCGGCGAGCGGCTGTTCCGGTCCAAGATCGCCGGCACCATCCGGCGTGAGTCCCGCGCCCTCGTGATGGCGCACCAGCGCGCCGGCCACACGGTCGCGGTGGCCTCGGCGGCCACGAAGTACCAGATCGCGCCCGTCGCCCGTGACCTCGGCGTCGAGCACCTCGTGTGCACCCAGCTCGTCGTCGAGGATGGACAGTTCACGGGTGCCACCGACGGTCCGATGCTGTGGGGACGCCACAAGGCCAGCGGGGTGCGCGCCTTCGCCCGCGAGCACGCCCTCGACCTCGCCCGGTCCTACGCCTACGGCAACGGCTACGAGGACGTCGCCTTCCTGTCCTCCGTCGGCCACCCCACGGCCCTCAACCCGCACCGCGACCTGCGCGCCGCCGCGGCGCGCCTGGGCTGGCCCGTCCTCGACCTCAGCGACCCCGTCGGCGGCTCGCTGCTCGCCGCGGGTCGTACGGCGGTCGCGCTCGCCGGCATGAACGCCGGAGTCGGCCTCGGCCTGGCCTACGGGATGGCGCGCGGCGACCTGAAGGAGGGGCGCAATGCCGCCATCCGCCTGGCCACGCACGTGCCGATGGCGCTGGCGGGGGTGTCGATGGACGTTCTCCACCAGGAGCGGCTCTGGACCCACCGGCCGGCGATCTTCGTGGCCAACCACCAGAGCGCGCTCGACATCCCGGTCCTCGGCCGGCTCCTCGAGCGCGACTTCACCATCGTCGCCAAGAAGGAGGCGCGCTGGGACCCGCGGGCCGTCGTCGGCTCGGTCGTCATCGACCCCGCGTGGATCGACCGCTCCGACTCCGAGTCGGCCCGGGCGACGCTCGACGGCGTCGTCGACCGCATCCGCTCCGGCACGTCACTGATGATCTTCCCCGAGGGCACCCGGTCCGCGACGCCGGTGCTGGGCCCCTTCCGCAAGGGAGCGTTCCACCTCGCCGCGCAGGCCGGGGTGCCCATCGTCCCGATCGTGCTGCGCAACACCGGCGAGCTGATGCGCCGCAGCTCGCTCGTCCTCAACCCCGGCGTCGTGGACGTGTGCGTGCTGGAGCCCGAGACCGACTGGAGCGTGGACGACATGAGCGAGCGCATCGCCGCGCTGCACACGAAGTTCGAGGAGACCTTGGCGAGGTGGCCGTCATGAGCGACGCGACCACCGACGACCTCGAGCGCTGGGGTGGCGTCGGCGCCTGGTCGGCCGCGCCTGAGCTGACGTCGATGCAGACGCTGCTGTGGCGCGCCGAGCGTCACCCGGTGCAGTCCTCGACCTCCACCGTCGTGATCGACCTCGACCGGGCGCCCGACTGGGACCGCTTCGTCGCGGCCACCGACTGGGGCGTCCGGCTCGTACGCCGTCTTCGCCAGCGCGTCGTCGAGCCGGTCGTGCCGACCGCCGCGCCGACGTGGGCCGACGACCCGACCTTCGACCTGGCCTACCACCTGCGTCGTGAGCGGGTCGCCGACCGCGAGGAGATGCTCGACCACGCCGCCCAGATCGCGTTGCGGCCGTTCGACCGCACGCGCCCGCCCTGGGAGGGCGTGCTGTTCGAGGGCATGCCGGACGGCGCGGCGTACGTCCTCAAGATCCACCACGCGCTCGCCGACCCCCTCGGCACGGTGCAGCTGCTCTCGGTGCTCCAGTCCGGCCGACGCGCGCACACCCCGCGCAAGCCGGTGGGCGACGAGGTCGTGGCGCCGTCGGAGCCCGACCCGGTCGACCTGGCCGTCACAGGCCTGCGCACCGGCGTCGCGTCACTGCCCGAGGCCGCGGCGTCGACCGTACGACGCCTCGGCGCGGCGGCAGCCCACCCGCGCGGGGTGGTGAGCTCGACGCTCCGCTACGGCGCGTCGGTGCGTCGCCTGCTCACGCAGGCCGCCCCACCGTCGCCGGAGCTGTCGCCGCGCACCGGCCGGATGTGGTCCTTCGTGACCGTCGACGCGCCGCTCGGCCCGCTGCGCGAGGTCGCGCGTCTCGGCGGTGGCACCCTCGACGACGCCGCCGTCGCGCTGGTGCTCGGAGGGTTGCGGCGCTACCACGCGCGCCGCGGCAGCACGGTCGCCGAGATCCCCGTCGGGGTGCGCGTCTCGCTCGACCGCGCCGACGACCTCGGCAACCGTTTCGCGGGCGCGCTGATCTCCGGGCCGCTCGCCATCGAGGACCCCGTCGACCGGGTCGCCGCCGTGCGGGGGGAGGTGCTGTCGCTGCACACCGAGCGCGCCCTCGAGGTGCTCGACGCCACCGCTCCCCTCCTCAACCGGATGCCGTCCTTCGTCGGGGCGGCCGCCCTGCGCACCGCCGAGGCACCCGACGCCTTCGTCCTCACGCTGCCCGGGCCACCGCGCCGCCGCTACATGGCCGGGGCCGAGGTCCAGGGGATGTACGTCCTGGGGCCGCTGCCGGGCGCCGCGCTGACCGTCTGCGTCGTGACCTGCGGCGACACCGCGTGCGTCGGCGTCAACGTCGACGCCAGCGCGGTCGCCGACCTCCGGGGGCTCGAGGAGTGCCTGGCGGAGGGGGTCGAGGAGATGGTGGCGGCGGGTCAGGCGGTAGGGCCGACGTAGTAGAGCATCCGGTAGTCGGTGCCCTCCTCGATGTTGCGGAAGCCGTGCCGCTCGTAGAAGCGGCGGGTGTCGGCGTCGACCTCGTCGACGCCGATGTGCATCTCCGGGGACCCCAGCCCGCGGGCCAGCGCCCGGCACAGGTCGAGCACCTGCGTGCCGATGCCCCGGTCGCGCAGCTGGGGCACGACGTAGAGCTCCTCGAGCTGGGAGACCGGGCCGTCGAACCAGATGGCCGGCCGGAGGCTCACCAGGGCGAAGCCGACCGCCTCGCCGTCCTCCTCGGCGAGGACCGCGAGGATCCCGGGCAGCGCCAGGATCCGGGCGAAGCGTGCGGCGAGCACGTCAGCGTCGTCGGTCTCGCTGTCGAACTCGGTGTTGAAGTCCCACAGCAGGCGCCCGAGGACCGCGGCATCCTCGACGGTCGCGCGCCGCACCTCGGTCATGGCCCCGAGGCTACGACCCTCCGGGCCGGGGTATCTAGGGACGAAATGGGTGGCCCGGGGCCCCTGAGCCACCCATTTCGTCCCTAGATACCGGGCTGGGCGGCGGGTCGAGCGGCCGGCCCCGGCGCGGCCCCGGCGCGGTGCCGGGCGAAGAAGCCGTCGAGGAGGGCGGTGGACTCGGCGGCCAGCACCCCTGCGACCACCTCGGGCCGGTGGTTGAGCCGACGGTCGCGCACGACGTCCCACAGCGAGCCCACGGCGCCCAGCTTGTCGTCGTACGCCCCGAAGACGAGGCGGTCGACCCGGGCGAGCACCACGGCGCCGGCGCACATCGTGCAGGGCTCGAGCGTGACGACGAGCGTGCAGCCGGAGAGGCGCCACTCACCGCGGGCCGCCGCAGCGGCGCGGAGGGCGACGACCTCGGCGTGGCCGGTCGGGTCGTGGTCGGCCTCCCGGGTGTTGTGCCCGGTGCCGATGACGGTGCCGGTCTCGTCGAGGACGACGGCACCGACGGGTACGTCGTCCCCGGCGAGCGCGGCCTGCGCCTCCGCGAGGGCCAGGCGCATGGGTGCTTCCCAGCTCATGCAGACGTCAGGCCGACCGCGTCGTCGAAGAGCTCGCCGAAACCGAGGCGGCGGGCGATCTCGGAGAGCATCTCGTCAGGGTAGAGCTCGACGTCGTCGAGCAGGGCGCCGAGGTCGATGGCGGGGAGACCCAGGTCGCCGAGGAGGTCGAGGTCGCCGGCCGGCACCTCGACGTCGTCGTCCTCGGGCGGTGGGAGGCCGAGGAAGTCGATCACGGACTGGGCGAGCTCCCACTCGTCGGCGGCGGTGACGTCGGAGAGCAGCACGCGGGTGCGCGGGCCGGCGACCCGCACGATCACGAAGAAGTCCTCGTCGACGGCGACCATCCCGACGGCCCCCTCGTCCCGGGCCACCTGGCGGAGGGCGTGGCTGAGGGAGTCGACGGAGTCGTACGCGGGCGAGGCGATCTCCTGCACCTGCCACGCCCCGTCCACACGGAACGCGGCCAGCGCGAAGTCGACCTCGCCGGTCTGCTCGGACATCCCCACACCTCCTCCACCAATGTCGCAGAAAGGAGGGAGGCCGCCAACCCTCTCGGGCGTCTCGATCGGCGGGCGCCCTCCCCACTAGGGTGACCCCCATGCGCCTGCACGTGGTGAACCACCCGCTCGTCTCCCACAAGCTCACCGTCCTTCGCGACGAGCACACCGACTCGCCGACGTTCCGTCGGCTGACCGACGAGCTGGTGACCCTGCTGGCCTACGAGGCGACCCGGGAGGTGCGCGTCGACCCGCGCCCGATCACCACCCCGGTGGGCCCGACCACGGGGGTCTACCTCGCCCAGCCCAAGCCGATGGTCGTCCCGATCCTGCGCGCCGGTCTCGGCATGCTCGACGGCATGATGCGGCTGCTGCCGACGGCCGAGGTCGGCTTCCTCGGCATGGTCCGCAACGAGGAGACGCTCGAGGCGTCGACGTACGCCGAACGCCTTCCCGAGGACCTGTCGGGCCGCCAGTGCTACGTGCTCGACCCGATGCTCGCCACGGGCGGCACGCTCGCCGCAGCCGTCCGCTTCCTCACCGACCGCGGCGCCGACGACATCACCGCGATCTGCCTGCTGGCCGCACCCGAGGGCGTCGACAACCTGGAGAAGGGCCTCGCCGGCCTCGACGTCCCGGTCACCGTCGTGACCGCGGCGCTCGACGAGAAGCTCAACGACAAGGGCTACATCGTCCCCGGCCTCGGCGACGCCGGCGACCGGCTCTACGGCGTCGCCCACTGACCTCACCGGGTCGAGTGCGCTCGCGGTAGTGGTCCCCGCGGTGCTGCGCACTCAACCCGCAGGGGGTACGCCGAGCGCCAGCAGGTCCTGCATCACCTCCCACGGCTCGTGCCGGAGCTCCCACGCCGAGCACTGCACGACCGTCCGCAACTCGTTGGTGAGCTGCCGGTTGCGTCGTCGGTCGAGCGTCGCCTGCTCCGGGTCGTCGTGCACGCCCCCGTCGACCTCGAGCACCAGCACCCGGCCGTCCTTGAGCCGCCACTCGGCATCGGTGTAGCGCCGACGGCCGCGGCTGTCGGTCCGTGATCGCTGGGACCTCGGCGGCTGTACGCCGTAGTCACGGCAGGCCTTGCGCAGGTCGACCTCCGCCATCGAGTGGGCGCCGTCGCCCACGTCCGACAGCAGGTCGCGCAGGTCCCGCGACCGGCGCAGCGGGGTGAGTCGGTCGAGCCAGTCGACCAGGTTCTCGGCGGTCGTGAGCCGCTGCTGCACCGTCGCGGCGACGGCCCCGAGAGCCGTTCGCAGGTGTGGCTCGTGGGCGGCGAACATCAGCACCGCGGGCTCGAGACGGCACACGGGAAGCTCGCCCACACCGACCAGCATCGTGAAGGGTCGCCGTGTGCGGAAGAAGCGGTACCCCGGGAGCGGGTCGAAGCTCATCGGGTTGCTCACCAGGATCGTGATCTCGTCGCGATCCCAACGCTTGAGGCCCCGCGCACCTGCGGCGCTGAGCGCCCCGACCATCGCGCTCGTGCCACCGTGGAGCACCCCGAGCCACAGCGCCTGCTCGGGCGATAGCGGTCCGGTCGTCGTGCTGACCACCTCGCCGGACCTGGCCGCCCAGCGCCCGACGCGTACGTGGTTGCGGACCTGCCCGCGAGACACGCCGAGCTCGCGGAGCTGGCGATGGCTCAGCAGGCCCGCCTGCACCTCGGCGAGCCCCCTCCACTGTCGATCCCCCATCGCCGCAGTCTGGGGCGATGGGGTCCCTCGCCGCTCGGCTCATCCACAGCCCGAGGTCGAGTGCGCAGCCCTTCGGTGACTACTACCGCGAGCGCACTCGACCTGCGGTGAACGTGACCCCCGTCACCTGAGACACCGGTGGGAGGGGTGGTCGGTTCGGTACGTTGTGCCCGGCCCGACCATCCAGCCGCCCGTCCCGCCACGTCCCAGGAGGCAGCAGTGCGCATCGGCATCCCCCGCGAGTCCCGGCCCGGCGAGACGCTCGTCGCCGCGACGGCGAAGACGGCCTCCCAGCTCGCCGCTCTGGGGTACGACGTCGTGGTCGAGCAGGGCGCGGGCGTGGCGGCCGACCAGCCGGATGCCGCCTTCGCCGACAAGGGCATCGCGGTCGGCACGAGCGACGACGTCTGGTCCAGCGACGTCGTGGTCAAGGTCAACGCACCCGCCGACGACGAGGTCGGCCGCCTCCGCCCGGGCGCCACGGTGATCAGCCTGATGGCTCCCGCCCGCAGCCCCGAGCTGGTCGAGCGGCTGGCCGCCGCCGGGGTCACCGGGCTCGCGATGGACGCCGTCCCGCGCATCTCTCGCGCGCAGTCGATGGACGTGCTGTCGTCGATGGCCAACGTCGCGGGCTACCGCGCGGTGATCGAGGCGGCGCACGAGTTCGGCCGGCTCTTCACCGGCCAGGTCACCGCGGCCGGCAAGGTGCCGCCCGCGCGCGTCTTCGTCGTGGGCGCCGGCGTGGCCGGCCTCGCGGCCATCGGCGCGGCGGGCTCCCTGGGCGCGATCGTGCGCGCGTTCGACGTACGCCCCGAGGTGGCCGAGCAGGTCGAGTCGATGGGCGCGCAGTTCGTCACCGTCGACATGGAGCAGGAGGTCTCCTCCGACGGCTACGCCAAGGAGATGACCGCCGAGCAGGAAGCCGCCACCGCCGCGATGTACGACGAGGAGGCGCGCGCCGCCGACATCGTCATCACCACCGCGCTCATCCCCGGCCGGCCCGCCCCGCTGCTCATCACCGCCGAGACCGTGGCGGCGATGAGGCCCGGCTCGGTGGTCGTCGACATGGCCGCGGCCAACGGCGGCAACGTCGCCGCGACCGTGAAGGACGAGCGCGTCGTCACCGCCAACGGCGTCACCGTCCTCGGATACACCGACCTCGCCGGCCGGCTGGCCGCGCAGACCAGCCAGCTCTACGGCACCAACGTCGTCAACCTCCTCACGCTGCTCACCCCCGGCAAGGACGGCGTCCTCACCCTCGACATGGACGACGTCGTCCAGCGCGGCATCACCGTGACGCGTGACGGGGCGACGATGTGGCCGCCCCCGCCGGTGCAGGTCTCCGCGGCTCCCGCCGCCGCGCCCGTCGAGCCGGAACCGGTGGTCGAGAAGGAGCCACCCGACCCGCGCCGCCGCTTGTACGCCGCCGGGCTGGCCGCCGTGGTCTTCCTCGCGCTCGCGACACTGGCCCCGCCCAGCTTCCTGCCGAGCCTGACTGTCTTCGTCCTCGCCGTGGTGATCGGCTTCTACGTCATCGGCAACGTGCACCACGCCCTGCACACCCCGCTGATGAGCGTGACCAACGCGATCAGCGGGATCATCGTGGTCGGCGCGATCCTGCAGGCACCGATCGACAACGTCGCGGTCCAGGTGATCGCCGGGGTGGCCATCCTGCTCGCCAGCATCAACGTCTTCGGTGGCTTCCTCGTCACCCGGCGGATGCTCAACATGTTCCAGAAGGGCTGAGCCGTGGTCGAGTTCGTGTCGGGCGCCTACATCCTCGCGGCGCTGCTGTTCATCCTCGCCCTCGCCGGCCTCAGCAAGCACGAGACGGCCCGGCGGGGCAACGCGTTCGGCATGGCGGGCATGCTTCTCGCCCTGGTCGCCACGCTGCTGCTGGTCCTGGACCAGCTCACGGACGACCTCGTCGTCGACAAGACACCGATCCAGGTCGGGCTCGCGATCATCCTCGTGATGGGGTCGATCGGCGCGGTGATCGGCATCCGCCTGGCCCGCCGGGTCGAGATGACCGGGATGCCCGAGCTGATCGCGATGATGCACAGCTTCGTCGGCCTCGCCGCGGTCCTGGTGGGCTACAACACCTACATCGAGGTCGCCTCGGCGCACGGCGCCGTCGGGCTGGAGTCCGACGCGGTCCACAACGCCGAGGTCTTCATCGGCGTCTTCATCGGCGCGGTGACCTTCACCGGCTCGGTGGTGGCCAACCTCAAGCTGAGCGCGCGGATGAGGTCCGCGCCGCTCGTGCTGCCGGGACGCCACCTGCTCAACCTCGCCATCCTCGTGGGCTCGGCCGTGCTGATGGTGTGGTTCATGCTCAGCGACGGCTGGGTCGGCATGGCACCGCTGGCGATCATGACCGTCCTCGCGCTCGTGCTCGGCTTCCACCTCGTCGCCGCGATCGGCGGCGGTGACATGCCCGTCGTGGTGTCGATGCTCAACAGCTACTCCGGGTGGGCCGCGGCCGCGGCGGGCTTCATGCTCGGCAACGACCTGCTGATCGTCACCGGCGCGCTGGTCGGCTCGTCGGGTGCGATCCTCAGCTACATCATGTGCCGGGCGATGAACCGCTCGTTCGTGAGCGTCATCGCCGGCGGCTTCGGCTCCGACGGCACCGTCTCCGGGGAGGCGCGCGACTACGGCGAGCACCGCGAGATCAAGGCCGACGACGTGGCCGACCTGCTCGCGCACGCGTCCTCGGTCGTGATCACCCCCGGGTACGGCATGGCCGTCGCGCAGGCGCAGTACCCGGTCGCCGAGATGACGAGGAAGCTGCGAGACAAGGGCGTCGACGTCCGCTTCGGCATCCACCCCGTCGCCGGCCGCCTTCCCGGGCACATGAACGTCCTGCTCGCGGAGGCCAAGGTGCCGTACGACATCGTGCTCGAGATGGACGAGGTCAACGACGACTTTCCCGACACCGACGTCGTGCTCGTGATCGGCGCCAACGACACGGTCAACCCGGCCGCGATGGAGGAGCCCGGCTCCCCCATCGCCGGCATGCCGGTGCTCGAGGTCTGGAACGCCCGCGACGTGATCGTGTTCAAGCGCTCGATGGCCACCGGTTACGCCGGCGTGCAGAACCCGCTGTTCTTCAAGGACAACACGCAGATGCTCTTCGGCGACGCCAAGGACAAGGTCAACGAGATCGTCGCCGCGCTCGGCTGACGCTCAGCCCTTCGTGCCGCCGGCGGTCAGCCCCGCCACCAGGTGGCGCTGGGCGAAGAAGAAGACGATCGCCGCGGGGAGCGTGACGAGCACGGCCCCGGCGGTGAGCAGCTCCCAGCGGGGGCTGAACTGCGGGACGAACTGCTGCAGACCGGCGCCCAGCGTGTAGTTCCTGCTGCTCTGCATGAAGGCGATGGCGTACGCCACCTCCGCCCACGCGGTCAGGAACGTGTAGAACGCCGTCACGGCGATGCCGGGGCGCGCGAGCGGGAGGACGACGCGCCAGAACGTGCCGAACGGGCCGAGGCCGTCGAGGGCGGCCGCCTCGTCGAGCTCGCGCGGGATGGTGTCGAAGTAGCCGCGGAGCATCCACGCGCAGAACGGGACCGCGACGGTGAGGTAGGCGATGATGAGCGACGCCTTGGTGTCGATCAGCCCGAGGTTCGCCATGATCGTGTAGATCGGCACGATGAGGATCGCGACCGGGAACATCTGGGTGAGCAGGAAGGTCCACATCAGGCCGCGCTTGCCCGGGAAGTTGAAGCGGCTCAGGGCGTAGCCGGCGGTGGCGGACATGGCGATGCCGAACACCATCGTGAAGGCCGCGACGATGACCGAGTTGAGGAACCAGTAGGGGAAGTCGGTGCTGGTGAGCAGCGTCCGGTAGTTCTCAAGGGTCGGGCTGGCGAAGAGCGCGATCTCCGAGCGGCGGATCTCGCTGGCCGGCTTGATCGAGCTCAGCACGACCCACGCGATGGGGAACAGAGCGCAGAACGTCGCCAGGATCAGCGTGGCGTGCAGGCCGACGCTCGCCAGGGGCGAGCGCTCGCTGCGACGACGCTGGGGCGCGCGCGAGGTGGCCACGGTCTCGACGGGGTCGGCCGCGACTGCGGCGGGCGGCATCGCGGACATGCCGGACATCAGAACACCTCTCCCTGCTTGGCGAGCATGCGCTTGTAGACGCTGGCGTAGACGACGAGGATCGAGAGGATCAGCACGCCGTAGGTCGCGGCCAACGAGTAGTCGCGGATTCCCTCGAAGGCGGCACGGTAGGCGCCGGTCACGAGGATCTCGGTCTCACCGGCGGGCTGGCCGCGGGTGACGAAGTAGATGATCGGGAACATGTTGAAGGTCCAGATGGTGCCGAGCAGGATCACCGTCGAGCTGACCGGCCGAAGTCCCGGCAGCGTGATGTTGACGAAGCGCTGCCACGACGACGCGCCGTCGATCTCGGCCGCCTCGTAGAGGTCTCCGTTGATCGACTGGAGCCCGCCGAGGAGGGCCACCATCATGAACGGGACGCCGAGCCAGACGTTGGCGACGATGGCGGTGAACAGCGAGGTCCAGCGTTGCTCGAACCACGACACCGGGTCGAGGCCGATCGCGCGCAGGGCGCCGTTGATGACCCCGAAGCGCTCGTCGAAGATGAAGCGCCAGGCGAAGGCCGCCACGAAGGACGGCACAGCCCACGGCAGGATGAGCGCCACCCGGTAGAAGCCGCGGAAGCGGAACTCACGGTTGAGCATCACGGCCAGGCCCAGCCCCAGCCCGAAGTGGAAGGCGACGCAGGCGACCGTCCACACCAGGGTGTTGACGAACTGCAGCCAGAAGTCGCCCTGCGCGCCGGTGAGGATGTCGACGTAGTTGTCGAGCCCCACGAACTGGGCGGCGTCGGGGTTGGGCTCGCAGGTCTCCTCGCCCCCCAGGACCTTGGTGCAGATCTCGTCGCGCTGGTTGGACTCGTTGAGGTTGGTGAACGACTGAAGAACGCCCCGCACCAGCGGGTAGAACACGAGGACACCGAGCACGATCACGGTGGGGAGCACCATCGCCCACGCGTACCAGTGCTTGTCGAAGCTCTTGCGCATCCGTTGTCTCCGGGGGTCGAGAAGGTCTGCTGGGTGGGGGCTTCCCGCAGGGGGCCGGACCGGGACGTCGCCCGGCCCGGCCCCCTGCGGTCAGCAGGATGTCACTGGACCGAGTAGTCCGGGACCACGTCGCTCTTGTAGGTCTCCGCGACCTTGTCCAGGGCCGGCTGCACCGGCTTGCCCTGGATGAGCACCTCGGTGGCCATCTCGTCGAGCGGCGCGAAGAACTGGCCGCCCTCGGCGATCCACGGCCGCGGCTTGGCGACCTCCATGGCGTCGGCCCACAGCGCGACGCGCTCGTTGGTCACCATGTCGTACGAGTCGGCGTTGCCCGGCAGCAGGCCGAGCTCGTCGGCGATGAAGGCCTCGGACTCGGCCGAGCTCATGAAGGCGATGAACGCGGCCGCAGCCTCGGCCTTCTCGTCGTCCATGCCCGAGTAGACGACGTAGTTGTGGCCGCCGACCGGGGCGCCCTGGCCGGCACCGCCGGCGGGGACGGGCGCGACGCCGAGGTTGTCGATGCCCCCGAAGTTGGGGTCGTCGCTGATGCCGGCGACCTCCCAGGGACCGTTGATGATCATGCCGACCTTCTGCTCCTTGAACAGGGTCATCATCGTGCCGTAGGGGTCGTTGGCGGTCGGCTTGACCGACGTGCCGTCCTTGACCATGTCCTGGGCGGTCTGGATGCCGGTGACGGCCTCGGGGCTGTTGACGGTGATGGCCTCGCCCTCGACGTCGACGAGGTCGGCGCCCTCGCCGTACATGAAGGGCAGCAGGAAGTAGCCGCCGGAGTTGAGGTAGATGCCGTCGACCTTGGCCTTGCTCTTCAGCGCCTTGGCCGCCTCACGGACCTCCTCCCACGTCGTCGGCGGGGCCTCGGGGTCCAGGCCGGCCTTCTCGAAGAGCGCCTTGTTGTACATCAGGCCGAGCGTGTCGGTGACCTGCGGGACGCCGTAGGTCTTGCCCTCGTAGACGTTGCTGGAGAGCGGGGTCTCGAGGAAGTTGTTCTCCAGGGCCGCGGTGCCGTCGAGGGCGTAGAGGTAGCCCAGCGACGCGAACTCGGGGGTCCAGGCGACCTCGGCGCGGAGGATGTCGGGCGCACCCGAGCCGGACTCCGCGGCGGTCTTGAACTTGTTCTGCGTCTGGTCGAAGGGGACCGTCTCGTGCTTGATCGTGACGTCCGGGTACTCCTCGTTGAACTTCTTGATCAGCTCGTCGTAGGCAGGTGCCTCGTTGGTGGCGTCGGAGGTGTCCCACCAGGTGAGCTCTGCGCTGAGGTCGGCAGAGCTGCTGTCGCCCTCGTTGTCGGTGTTGCTGTCCGAGTCACCGCTGTCGCTTCCGCACGCCGCGAGCGTGAGGGCGAGGGCGGCGACGGCGATCCCGGCGGAGCCGGCCTTGAATCGGCGCATCGATGTCTCCCATTGAAAAGCGCGCCCGGGTGGACGCTTGTGATGACGGTCACCGGAGGTTAGCAAGAACATTCAGAATCTGAAAGACCTTGCAAGCCCTTTGCAAGGCTGCTTACATTCCGCCATGGCCACCCTCTCCCAGATCGCCGTCGAGGCCGGCGTGAGCGAGGCGACCGTGAGTCGCGTGCTCAACAGCAAGCCGGGCGTCAGCGAGGGGACGCGCCAGTCGGTGATCACCGCCCTCGACGTCCTGGGCTACGAGCGGCCGACCCACCTTCGCCAGCGCTCGGCGGGCCTCGTGGGCCTCGTCGTCCCCGAGCTGGAGAACCCCATCTTCCCGGCGTTCGCGCAGGTGATCGAGGACGCGCTCGCGCGCCGCCGCTTCACGCCCGTGCTCTGCACGCAGTCGCCCGGCAGCCTCTCCGAGGACGAGTACGTCGAGTCGCTCCTCGACCACGGCGTCGCCGGCATCATCTTCGTGTCGGGCAAGCACGCCGACACCCGCGCCGACCACGAGCGCTATCAGGTCCTCCTGGACCGGGGGCTGCCGGTGGTCTTCATCAACGGGTACGTCGACGGGGTCCCGGCGCCGTTCATCTCGGCCGACGACCGCGTGGCGATGGACATCGCTGTCGCTCACCTGGCCCACCTCGGGCATCGCCGCATCGGCCTGGCGATCGGGCCGGCGAGGTTCATGCCGTCGGCAAGGAAGCACGAGGGCTTCGTCGACGCGCTCGGCACCCACCTCGGCCTGACCGCGACCGAGGCGCGGTCGTGGATCGCGGAGACGATCTTCTCCGTCGAGGGCGGCGCGGCGGCCACCGGCCAGCTGCTCGAGCAGGGCGCCACGGCCATCGTCTGCGGCTCCGACATGATGGCGATCGGCGCCATCCGGGCGGCGCGCGCCGCCGGGTTCGACGTACCCCGTGACGTGTCGGTCGTCGGCTTCGACGACTCCCCGCTCGTGGCCTTCCTCGACCCGCCGCTCACCACCGTGCGCCAGCCGGTCGCGCAGATGGGCAGCACGGCGGTCGCCGCGCTCGCCGACGCCATCTCCGGCGATCCGGTCGCGTCCCGGGAGTACCTCTTCGCCCCCGAGCTCGTGCTGCGCGGGTCCACCGGTCCGGTGGCCGAGCGGGGCTGACCGAGGCCGGGTCAGCCGACCGTGGTGCCGGCGAGCATGCCGATCAGGTAGGTGACACCCATGGCCAGCACTCCGCCGGACACGTTGCGCACGACGGCCGGCAGGCGCGGGCTGTAGCCGATCCGGGCGCTGACGAACCCGGTGAGCGCGAGCGCGGCGACGGTGCTGAGGACGGTGACCAGGATCCGCACCCCGTCGGGCACGAACGCCACGACCAGCAGCGGGAGCAGGGCGCCGACCGTGAAGGCCAGCATGGAGGCCCACGCGGCGTGCCAGGGGTTGGTCAGGTTGTCGGGGTCGATGCCGAACTCGATGTCGGCGTGCGCGCGCAGGGCGTCGTGCTCGGTGAGCTCGCGGGCGACCTTCTCGGCCGTCTTCGGGGACAGGCCCTTCTCGACGTACATCGCGGCCAGCTCGCGCTCCTCGGTCTGCGGCATCTGCTGCAGCTCCTTGGCCTCGAGGTCGAGGATCGACCTCTCGGAGTCGCGCTGGGTGCTCACCGAGACGTACTCGCCCGCGCCCATGCTCAACGCGCCTGCGGTCAGCGCCGCGATGCCCGCGATGACGATCGCGCCGCTGTCGTCGGTGGCGCCGGCCACGCCCATCACGACGCCAGCGGTGGAGACGATGCCGTCGTTGGCGCCGAGCACCGCGGCCCGCAGCCAGTTGAGCCGCGTGCCGACGTGGTCGCCCAGCTCGTCGTGGAAGTGCTGGGGGTCCTCGTCCGTCCCGATCTCAAGGCTCACGTCCCGATCGTTGCTCGCGGGGGTGCTTCCCGCAACGAAGGTGAGGCTCGCCTGCCCGCGCCGCGATCAGCCGAGGGCGTACGTCTCGACGACCTCGTGGCGCGGGCGGCGGCGCGGACCCTCGCCGAGGTACGACGCCACCAGCGCCACCTCGTCCAGCTCCCACTCCGGTCCCTCGTAGCCGTCGAGCAGCCGCACCCACGACGTGACGTTGTCCGGGGTCCCGAGCCGGGCCAGCGTGAGGTGCGCGCGGAAGCGCTGCCCGTCGGTGCGTGCCCCGGCCTTCGACAGCGCGGCGCGGCAGCCGGTCGCCAGCCGGTCCAGCTCGGTGCGGCCGGCCTCGTCGGCGTCGAGCCGGGCGAAGAGCACCCGGGCGCGGTCGGGATGGGGGAAGGCGCCGCCGCCGGCCAGTCGCAGCCGCACCGGCCGGCGCTTGCGGGCCGCGCGCTCGAGCCGGTCGGCCAGGTCGTCGAGGGACCGGTCGGGGACGTCCTCGGCGAAGGCCAGCGTGAGGTGCCACTGGTCCGGCACGGTCCAGCGGTACGCCGCGGCATCGCGGCGCACCGCCAGGAAATCGTCGAGGTGGGCGACCACGTCCTCCGGGGGCACCGCCGCCACGAACATCCGCGTCATGCGCCCAGTGTGACCGCCACGGTCACAGGCCCAGGTCGCGCCCGATCAGCATTTTCATGATCTCGTTGGACCCCGCCCAGATCTTGGTCACCCGGGCGTCGCGCCAGGCGCGGGCCACGCGGTACTCGTTCATGTAGCCGTAGCCGCCGTGGACCTGGACGCAGTGGTCGAGGACGTCGTTCTGGACCTGCGAGGTCCACCACTTGGCCTTGGCCGCGTCGACGGGCGTCAGCTCCTTCTTGGTGTGGGCG
The DNA here is from genome assembly GCF_013155335.1 of Nocardioides sp. zg-1230. GTDB lineage: Bacteria > Actinomycetota > Actinomycetes > Propionibacteriales > Nocardioidaceae > Nocardioides. The sequence continues at coordinate 1,112,416 of NZ_JABJQZ010000001.1, forward strand.
ACGACGCACTGGTCGACGAACGCCTGCGTGACGTCGACGCGCGTCACGAGGTCGGCGAGGAGGAACTGGGTGTTCTGGAAGGCTCCGATGGGCTGGCCGAAGGCCTGGCGGTCCTTGGCGTACTGGACCGTCTCCTCGAGGATCTGCTTGGCGTGGGCCAGGTTGGTGATCGCCGAGCCGAGGCGCTCCTGGGGCAGGAACTGCATCATCGAGATGAAGCCCGTGTCGAGCGGGCCGACCAGGTCGTCGTTGCTGACCCGCACGTCCTCGAAGGAGAGCTCGGCGGTGTCGGACTCGTCCTGGCCGACCTTGTCGAGCACCCGGCCGACGCTGAAGCCGTCGAGGGTGGTGTCGACGGCGAAGAGGGAGATCCCCTTGGCCTTCTTCTCCGGGCTGGTGCGGGCCGCGACGAGCACGATGTCGGCGGAGCCGCCGTTGGTGATGAAGGTCTTGGACCCGTTGATCACCCAGTCGTCACCGTCGCGCACCGCGGTCGTCTTGAGGTTGGCCAGGTCCGAGCCGCCGCCGGGCTCGGTCATGCCGATGGCGGTGACGATCTCGCCGGTGGCGCAGCCGGGCAGCCAGCGCGCCTTCTGCTCGTCGTTGGTCAGGTGCACCAGGTAGGGCACGGTGATGTCGGCGTGGATGCCGACGCAGCTCGGGAGGGTCATGTTGACCTTCGCGAGCTCCTCGGTGAGGACGGCGTTGAACCGGTAGTCGCCGGCCTCGGAGCCGCCGTGCTCCTCGGGGATCTCGAGGCCGAGGAAGCCCTGCTTGCCGGCCGCGAGCCAGAAGTCGCGGTCGAGGCCGTGCTGGTCGGCGTACGTCTCGAGGTGCGGGGCGACCTCGCGGTCCAGGAACTGCTTGACCGAGGCGCGGAAGGCCTCGTGGTCCTCGTCGTAGATCTCACGCTTCATGGCCGCTATGTTACCCGCGAGTCACCAAGCCGCGCCCATCCAGCGGAAGTAGGTCCGGAAGGGCCGGATCAGGCGTAACGTCACGGGCGTCGGGCTCGGGACGGTTGGTGGGAGCGGTGATGGACGACGACGGGCTGTGGGTACGCCCGCGGGGACGGGCGTGGGGCAACGAGGCCCAGCGCGCGGTGCTGCACGCGGTCGCCGAGGACGTCGCCAAGCGGACCCACCACAAGGTGGTCGCCATCGAGGCACTGCGCTCCGACGGCTACCTCGAGTTCGTCGCGATCGCCGGTGACGACGCCGCCCGCGCCAAGATGCTCGGCAAGGCCTCGCCGCTCGAGCTCAACCACATCCACCACCTCGGCGTCGAGATGGAGGGTTGGCAGCACATCCCCAGCGAGCGGCTCGACGACGAGACGCGGGCCTGGCTCGACGAGTACGGCCACAAGCCGGACGTGCCCGCATCCGGTCTGCCCAACGGGTGGGACCCGGACGACCAGCTGGTGCGCCTGCTCGAGAACGAGGACGGCGAGCTGCGCGGGCTGCTCTACCTCGACGAGCCGTGCTCCGGCCTGCGCCCGACGGCGGAGACCGTGGCAGCGATCAACGCCGAGGCGGGGGTGCTGTTCGAGGCGGTGATCAGCATCGTCGAGCGCGAGCTCTACGGCGAGCAGGTCCGCATGGTCACCCAGGCGCGGCGCGCCATCGAGAGCGTACGACCGGGGCTCGGTGTCCAGGACCTGCTGAGCGAGCTGTCGCGCGCGATGGTCGAGGCGATGGACGTGGCGACCGTCGACGTGATCGTGACCGGCGCCGACGTCCCCGGCATCGAGCAGGACCGGCTCCACGTGGCGGAGCTGATGCGCGGGCAGTGGGAGCGGCGCGGGCACGTGGTCGTGGAGCGGCAGCGCACGTGGAGCATGCAGGAGGAGTCGATCGAGACCCCGCACTCGCTCACCCGCCTCCTCGACACGCACGGCCTGGGGTCGGGGCTGCTGGTGCCGATCGGCGCCGGTGAGGAGTACCTCGGCACGCTCTCCATGGGTCGCGCGACCGACGCGCCACGCTGGAACGCCTCCGAGATCAACGCGGCCACCACCGTGGCCTCGGACCTGGCCCGGCTGCTGCTCGAGGCGCGGGTGAGGGAGCGCGAGCGGGCGCTCAACGCCGAGCTCCGCGACGTCAGCGACTACCGGCGCGACATGGTCCTGACCCTCGCCCACGAGCTGCGCAACCCGGTGAGCGTCCTCTTCTCCCACCTCGAGCTGCTCGGCCTCGAGCCACACTCCGACGAGGCGCGCCACTCCTTCGAGGCGCTCGAGCGCGCGGCGCGACGCATCGAGGACATGGTGGCGGACCTGATGACCCTCGCCTCGGTCAGCGACCCCGAACGGGGCGCGCCGTCGGGCGAGGTCGACCTGTCCACCCTGGTCAGGGACACCTACGAGTTCCTCGCGCCGACGGCGTCGCGCGCAGGGGTGGCGCTCGACGCGACGGTGGCGGACCACCTCGTGGTCACCGGCGAGGCGGCCGGGCTGGAGCGGATGGTCGCCAACCTGCTCTCCAACGGCGTCAAGTACACGCCCGAGGGCGGCCGGGTGTCGGTGGAGGCCTCGGCCCGGTCGCGGGACGGGGTCGACGGCGTCCTCGTCACCTGCGCCGACACCGGCATCGGCATCGCCGACGCGGAGCTGGACAAGGTGTTCACCCCCTTCTTCCGCTCGAGCAGTCCTGAGGCGCGCAGACGTCCGGGCACCGGGCTCGGCCTGGCGATCATGGAGCGCGTCGTGGCCGGCCACGGCGGGGCGGTCGAGGTCACCTCGACCCTCGGCGAGGGGACCACGTTCACCGTCTGGCTGCCGGCCGCGGGCAACAGCTGAGCCACAGCAGACGGCACAACCTGCAAAAACGGCCCGGGCCATCGCACCGCCCGCCTACGATCCCTGTGGGGTGGGGAGGGGCAGTGCACCATGGAGCAGGGCCGAACAGGGGAGCGCAGGACACGCGACCTCAGCTGGGGTGACCAGCGGGCTCGCGCGCTCATGCACGCCCTGGCCCGCGAGGCCGCCTCCCGGTCAGGCTTCCGTGTCTGCGCCATCGAGGTGGTCCGGCCCAAGGGCCTGCTCGAGTTCGTGGCGATCCACGGCGACGTGGCCAGCGCCGAGGAACGCCTCGGCACGGCGTCGCGCCTCGCCGACATGCAGCTCGTCTTCGCCGAGGGCGAGCAGCACGGGCACTTCCTCTGGATCCCGTACGAGAACCTCTCCGAGGAGATCCGCGAGCGCATCGACGGCGTCGTCGTGGTCCCCGAGAGCGCCGCCACCGGCGCGCCCGGCGAGTGGCACCCGATGGACATGCTCGTCGCCCGGATCGCCGACGAGCGCGGCGACCTGCGCGCCCTGCTCTACCTCGACGTGCCGACCGACCTCGCGCGACCCGACAAGGCCCGGCTGCTCGCGGTCAGCGACGAGCTCGAGACCGTCCTGCTCTCGGTCGTCACGCTCGTGGAGCGCGAGGAGTACGCCGACCACATGCGGTTGATCCGGGCCACCCGCCGGCTGGCCCGGTCCAACCCGGCGCGCCACGACGTGGCGCACCTCGTCCGCGAGGCCCGCTCGACCCTGCTCGGGGCGCTGTCGGTCGACGAGCTGGAGATCCGCGTCTTCATCGACGAGGACGCCGACACCCCCGACAGCCTGGGCCTGGAGATGGCGTCCGACGTGCGGCGCGCGCTGGAGGCGGCAGCCGCCCGCGCGTGGACGCACCAGCGCGTGCTGATCATCGAGCCGGGGCACGTGTGGGGCGACCCCGAGCTCGAGGCGTACGCCGACTGGTTCACCTCCGCGCTCGAGGTCGCCGGCTTCGAGGCCGTCGTCGTCGCGCCCGTCGGCGTCGACGACGAGGTGCTCGGCATGCTGATGTGCGCCCGCCGCACCGGATCGCGGCGCTGGACCGACGGCGAGGGCGTCGCCGCGCTGGAGCTCGGCCACGACCTCGGACGTGCGATCGCCAACGCGCACGCCACCCAGCGCGAGCGCCGCCTCCTCGAGGAGCTGCGTGAGCTCGAGGTGGCGCGCCACTGGTTCCTGCGCGAGCTGACCCACGAGATCAACAACCCGATGACGGTCATCGCCGCGAATGCCGAGTTCCTGGCCTCGAGCGAGGTCATCGCCGACTCGGACCGACGTCGCGCGCAGGCCATCCAGCGCGCCAGCGAGCGGCTGGGCGACCTGCTGCAGGGACTCTCCATGCTGTCGCAGGTCAGCGACCCGCAGCAGCCGCCGGCCATGCAGCACGTCGACCTGGTCCGCGTCGTCGAGGAGACGATGGTCGCCATGGCCGCCGTGGCCGAGCGCGCGGGCATCACGCTCCACCTCGTCGGCGACGTCGACGAGGCCGTCGTGCAGGGCGACCCGCGCGAGATCGCGAGCGCCGTCTCCAACCTGGTCGACAACGCCGTGAAGTACTCCGACGCGGGTCACGAGGTGTGGATCGGCGTGGAGCACCGACCCGACGGCGGCCTGTCGTTCGTCTGCAAGGACGAGGGCATCGGGATCTCGGAGGCCGACCAGGCCAACCTCTTCGCCCCCCTCTTCCGCTCGACCAACGAGGAGGCGCTGATGCGTCCCGGGACCGGCCTCGGTCTCGGCATCGTGCGGGAGATCATGCACCGCCACGGCGGCCGCGTCGAGGTCGAGTCGACCCTCGGCCGCGGCACCCGCGTGCGCCTCCACTTCCGACCACTCGCCCCCCAGACCGCGCCGACGGCCTGAGCCGTCAGGGGCGCAGGATGTCCTTCCGGGCCGGCGCCTCGACGTCGACGTCGTCGCCGAACTCCGTGAGGGCGATCGTGCCACCGTCCCGGGTGGCCGTGGACTCGATCCTGACGACGTGGTGGGGTGACTCGCTCCGGACCCAGACCATCTCGTCGTGCCCGCCCCCGGGGGAGGCGGTCAGCTGGACTACTGGGTGGCCGTCGATGCTGCTCTCGTCGCCGACGGTGGCAGCAGCGCTGTCCCAGTCGTCCGGTCTCTCGTCGAACGCGACGACCTCGAACGCCTCGAGCAGCTCCTCGAAGTCGCAGAGCGACCGGACGGCCTTGCGCTCGATCGGAAGCCAGGACCTGCTCAGGCGGTCGAGCGTCCTGGCGGGCAGTGCGCTCCCGCCCAGGCGCTTGAAGGCACCGGACTCACCCTTGACCCAGGCGCGGGCGCCGATCCTGCGGACGTCGAGGTGACTCCCTGAGATCCTGACGGTGCCGGTGCAGCGATTGTCACGATCCACGCTGACGTCGACGAAGAGCTGTTCGCCGGCCTGCCTGACCTGACCGGTGAGCCGCATGCTCGTCACGTCCTGCATCGCCGCACTGGCGGCGGCGATGATCGACTCGCCGCTTTGCTTGGCGAAGTCGCTCGTGGTGAGGTCGTCGTACACGCTGCAGCCGCTGGCTGCCACGGTCAGCGCGACCGACACGGCCACGCACCGGATCGTTCGCATGAGGTCCCCTTCGTCCTGCGCCGCACGATCACACCACGGTCCGCGGCGCGGCGCAGACGAACGGACAAGTCAGGCGAGCAGCTCTTCCACCCATGCGGGGACGAGGTGGGTGGCCGGCCCTCGGCGGGACTCGGCGAAGTCGGTCGCGCCGGCGCTGGGCTCCAGGTTGAGCTCCAGGGTGGCCCCGCGGGCCCAGTGGACGAACGCGGCCGCTGGGTACACGACGCCCGAGGTGCCGATCGACACGAAGAGGTCGCACGCGTCCAGCGCCTGCTCGACGAGGTCCATGCCGTAGGGGATCTCGCCGAACCACACGATGTCGGGCCGCAGGCCGGATGCCCCGCATGAGGGGCAGGCCGGCCCGTCGGCCAGGGGCCCCTGCCAGTCGTGCCGCTCGTCGCAGCGGGTGCACCACGCCGACCGCAGCCGGCCATGGATGTGGTGCACGCGCCGGGAGCCGGCCCGCTCGTGGAGGTCGTCGACGTTCTGGGTGACGACCAGCAGGTCGTCGCCGAGTGCGTCCTCGAGGCGTACGAGGGCGTGGTGCGCGGCGTTCGGCTCGACCTGCGACAGGGCGGCCCGCCGCGCGTCGTAGAAGTGCTGCACGAGACCGGGGTCGTCGGCGTACGCCTCCGGGGTCGCGACCTGCATGGGGTCGTGGCCCTCCCACAGCCCACCGGAGTCGCGGAACGTGGTGAGTCCGCTCTCGGCCGAGATGCCGGCACCGGTCAGCACGACGATCCGCATGTTCCACTCCTACCAGCCCGTCACCCCCAGGGGTGCGTCGGGTGGAGGTGGGTGCCCGGACTCCGGTAGACAGGCGGCCATGACGGACTTGGGAGGGACGTCGGACGCTGTGGCGTTCGTCGGAGAGTGGGACAGCCCGGTCGTGGCGACCGCGGTGCACGCCGGGCACGAGCTGCGGCCGGAGATCGCGGAGGCGATGGTGCTCGACCGGGCCGAACGCTTCCGCGAGGAGGACCCGTTCACCGACCGGCTCGCCGCTGTCGTCCCGGACCACGTCGTGACGTCGCGATCGCGCTTCGAGGCCGACCTCAACCGTCCGCGCCGCGAGGCGGTCTACCGCAAGCCCGACGACTGCTGGGGGCTCGACGTCTGGCGCGACGGCGAGCTGTCCGACGACCTGTTCACGGGCAGCCTCGAGACCTACGACGCGTTCTACGACGCCCTCGCGCCGCGGCTCGACGCGCTGGCCGAGCGGGGCCCGTTCGTGCTGCTCGACGTGCACTCGTACAACCACCGTCGCGACGGTGCCGACGAGCCGCCGGCCCCCGCTGAGGAGAACCCCGAGGTCAACGTCGGCACCGGCAGCGTCGAGGAGGATGTCTTCGGACCGCTCGTGGAGCGGTTCATGGGCGACCTGCGTGACGCCTCGCTCGGATGTGGGCCGATCGACGCGCGGGAGAACGTCGCCTTCGAGGGCCGCAACCTCGCGTGGTGGGTGCACGACCGCTACCCGCGCGTGGGATGCGTGCTCGCGCTGGAGTTCAAGAAGACCTTCATGGACGAGTGGACCGGTGAGCTGCACGCCGACCGCTTCCGCCGCTCCCAGATCGGCCTGGCGGCGGCCCTCCCCGGCCTGCACGACGAGCTCGAGCGACTGCGGTGACCGACGGCGACGGCCCGGCGGGGCGGGGTGCGGAGCTCAGCGCCACCGACCTGGCCGTGGACCACCGCCTGTCGCTGCTCGCCCAGAGCTTCCGCTTCCTGCTCGACGTCACCCCCGTCGACGCCGACGACCTGCGCGACGACTTCCTGACGGGGCGCCAGCCCGACCCGCCGTTCACCTACCGCGAGCTCGAGACCGACCCCGCCGTCGTACGCGCCGAGCTCGATGACATCGACCTCGGGACGGTCGAGGATCCCGTCCTCGGCCAGCTGCTGCGCGCCAAGCACCGCGAGATGGAGCTGCAGCTCGACATGCTCGAGGCGCGCGACACCGAGGACTTCCTGCCGCTGAGCGTGGAGCTGTACGGCGGCGTGTCCCCGTCGCTGCGCCGACAGGCGGAGGCGCTGCTCGCCGACATCACCCGCACCGAGCCGACCACGGAGGCGCTCGACGCCGAGGCGTTCCTCGAGCTCGCCGAGGCCGAGATCGCGCGCTACCGCGACGAGGACCCCGACCTCGACATGCACGCCGAGATCCGTCCCGACGTCAACGGCGTCATGGTCTCGGGCGACGTGCTGCTCATCGGCCCGGAGACCAAGGTCCAGCAGGCGCGCGCCCAGGCGCTGCTCCACCACGAGGTGGGCACCCACCTCGTCACCCAGGCCAACGGCACCCACCAGCCCATCAAGGTGCTCGGCGTCGGGCTCGCCGGCTACGACGAGACGCAGGAGGGGCTGGCGGTCCTCGCCGAGATCGCGTGCGGCGGACTCACCGCCTTCCGCCTGCGCCAGCTCGCCAGCCGCGTCCTGACCGTGCACCGCCTCGTCGCCGGAGCGACGTTCGCGGAGGCCCACGAGGCGCTCGTCGCCGACGACTTCCCCGAGCACAGCGCATGGACGACCGTCATGCGCGTCTACCGCTCCGGCGGCATGACCAAGGACGCGATCTACCTGCGCGGGCTCGTCGAGCTGCTCGAGCACCTCGGCTCCGGCGGCTCGCTCGACCAGCTCTGGCTCGGCAAGTTCTCGCTGCGCGACCTGCCCCTGATCGGCGACCTCGAGGCGCGCGGGCTGCTGCGCCCGCCCCGCGTCCTGCCCCGATACCTGCACGACCCGTCCGCTCACGACAACCTCGCCCGCGCGGCCGGCACCGAAGACCTCAGCACACTCCTGGAGGGACACGCATGAAGATCGGATTCGTCGTCAACGACATCGAGACGGAGAAGGCGGAGTACACCACCAACCGCCTCGCCCTGGCTGCGAAGGAGATGGGGCACGAGGCCTGGTACATGGGCATCGGTGACTTCGCCTACGAGCCCGACGGGTCGCTGAGCACCAAGGCCCGCGCGGGTCAGGCGAAGTCCTACCGCTCCTTGGAGCGGCACATGTCGGACGTCCAGAAGCCCGACGTCGAGCAGCTCATCGGCATGAGCGAGTTCGACGTGGTCATGCTGCGCAACGACCCGGCCGACGACGCCGAGACCGACCCGTGGCGCAACAACGCCGGCGTCGCCTTCGGCCAGCTGATCGCCTCCAGCGGCGTGCTCGTCGTCAACGACCCCACCAGCCTGGCCAACGCGCTGTCGAAGGCCTACTTCCAGCACTTCCCGGAGATCGTCCGACCCCGCACGCTCATCTCCCGCGACGAGGACATGATCGAGGAGTTCATCACCGACCTCGGCGGCAAGGCCGTCCTCAAGCCGCTCCAGGGCTCGGGCGGGGCCGGGGTCTTCCTCGTCGACCGCAAGGAGGCGCCCAACCTCAAGCAGATCATCGAGGCCATCTCGCGCGACGGCTACGTCGTCGCCCAGGAGTACCTCCCCGAGGCCGCCAAGGGCGATGTGCGGATGTTCGTGATGAACGGCGAGCCGTTGATGGTCGACGGCGAGTACGCCGCGTTCCGGCGTACGCCGTCGACGAAGGACATCCGCTCCAACATGTCCGCCGGCGGCAAGGCCGAGAAGGTCAAGGTCACCGACGAGATGCTCGAGATGGTCGAGGTCGTGCGCCCCAAGCTGGTCGCGGACGGGATGTTCCTCGTCGGGCTCGACATCGTGGGAGACAAGCTGATGGAGATCAACGTCTTCAGCCCCGGCGGCCTCGGCAGCGCCCACAGCCTCTACGAGGTCAACTTCGCGCCCGCGATCATCGCCGAGCTCGAGCGCAAGGTGAACATCCGCAAGCACTACCCCGAGATCGACAACACGAGCCTCGCGACCAGCTGATCCCTGTCCTCCGGCACCTCAGCCCCTACCGGGAGGCAGGCTGTTCAGGCGCCGGGCCAGGGCCCAGCGGTCCTTCCGGGACGCTGCCCGGTCCTCGTGGGCCTGCCGGCGGTCGAGAGCGGCCGCCCGTCGCTGGGACCACTGAGCCCCGTAGCTGCTCTCGGCGTCGAGCATCTCTGCGAGGTCGATCGCGCGGTCCCGCTCGTCAGCAGCTGCGTCGCGTGCATCGGCGGCTGCGTCACGCTCGTCGCCGGCGGCCAGGATCGCCTGGACCTCGGCGGACAGGCCGCCCGTGTCGATCGACGTCATCACGTGCCCGCCGTGCTGATCTCGAAGGTGGCCCACACCGTCTTCGATCTCACGCCGGTGATGACCCCCCAGTCACGACTGATCACGTTCACGATGCCCAGGCCGCGACCGCCCGCCGACAGCGCCTGGTCCGAGTCATGGGCCGTGATCCAGGCCGAGTCGTCACTGACCGCCACGCGGACCGTGCCGTCCTCCCGGGACAGCGTCACGACGAACGGGGTCTGTCCGTGGACCAACGCGTTGGTCGCGAGCTCGCTGACCACCAGACGAACCGGCTCGACGAGGAGCGTCAGTCGATGGTCGACGAGATGACGGCTGACGAAGGCTCGGGCTCCGGCCGCGCTGATCGGGGTGGCCTCGAGGGTGGTGCCGTGTGACCAGTTCCGCTCCGCGCCTGCCATGACACGCTCCTACCTCGGACCCCGGTGAACTCGATGGCCTCGATGGGTCCGCCGGCTGAGACCGGGACACCGCGGTCTGGTCGTGTCGCCGATGGCGTTCTCGACAGTACGCCTGTCCGATCGCGACTGGAAGGGATCCACTTCGAGCCGCCGCCGGTGTCTTCTCCGGGAGCACGGGTGGTGAAGACCGACCAGCGACGTTGGCGTCAGGTGCAGCAGCGGGCCTGACCGCGATCGGCCCGTGACCGTCGACGTGAGTAGTAGGGTTCCAGCCCAGGACCCATGCGATCGACGTCACCTCGGCATCGAGTGCCGGTCGAGAGGCGGACGCCATGACCGCGCCGCAGATCGTTTCCACTCCCCAGAGCAATCGCCCGCTGCGCCTGCGGCTGGGTCGCCCTCCCGGCCAGGACCGGCTGGACGGTGCGTGGTGGCCCTACAGCCGCGACCTCGAGTCCGAGATGTCGGACCTCGTGCACCAGTTCCCGCCCACCCACGGGCGCATCAGTCGGGCGGTGTACTCGCGCCCCGACTGGGACACAGCACCTCGCAGGCTCACGGCCGGTGGGAGGGTGGTCGAGGTAGAGGCGCTCCCACGCGACGACACGCACGTGCTGATCGCCGAGCTCAGCGATGGCCGACGGCTGACTCTGCTCGTGGTGCCGCCGGACTTCACGCCGGGTCAGGGCGAGGAGGCGCTCCTGGCCGGCAGCACCGCGGGAAACCGACACGCGGCGGGCGAGCTCCTCCTCGAGGTCACCGACCAGCACGACGCCGACCCCGCCGACCGTTGGTAGCCGGCCTGGCGGCCGCGAAGTCAGTAGTACCAGGGGTAGGGCGACCAGTCCGCCTCACGCTTCTCGAGGAACTGGTCGCGCCCTTCCTGCGCCTCGTCGGTCATGTAGGCCAGGCGGGTGGTCTCGCCAGCGAAGAGCTGCTGGCCGACGAGGCCGTCGTCGAGGAGGTTGAAGGAGTACTTCAGCATCCGCTGCGCGGTGGGAGACTTGCCGTTGATCTTCCGGCCCCAGTCGAGGGCGACCCTCTCGAGGTCGGCGTGCTCGACGACGCGGTTGACCGCGCCCATGCGGTGCATCTCCTCGGCGTCGTACTCGTCGGCGAGGAAGAAGATCTCGCGGGCGAACTTCTGCCCGACCTGGCGCGCGAGGTAGGCCGAGCCGTAGCCGCCATCGAAGGAGCCGACGTCGGCATCGGTCTGCTTGAAGCGGGCGTGCTCGCGGCTGGCAAGGGTGAGGTCGGCGACGACGTGCAGGCTGTGGCCGCCGCCGGCCGCCCAGCCGGGAACGACGCAGAGGACGACCTTCGGCATGAAGCGGATCAGCCGCTGGCACTCGAGGATGTGGAGCCGGGCGAGCTTCGCCTTGTCGATGGGGTTGGGCTCGGCGCCCGCGTCGGTGTGCCCGTCGGTCTCGTACTGGTAGCCGGCCCGGCCGCGGATGCGCTGGTCGCCGCCGGTGCAGAAGGCCCACTTGCCGTTCTTCGCGCTCGGGCCGTTGCCCGTGAGGATGACGCAGCCGACGTCGGCCGACGTACGCGCGTGCTCGAGGGTGCGCAGCAGCTCGTCGACCGTGTGCGGGCGGAACGCGTTGAGAACGTCGGGCCGGTCGAACGCGATGCGGACGGTGCCGTGTTCACGGGCGCGGTGGTAGGTCAGGTCCGTGAGGTCGTCGAAGCCGGGCACCACGTCCCAGGCCTCGGGGTCGAAGATCTCGCTGACGCCCTCGATCGCACTCATGCACGTACTCGCTTCGCTCCGTGCGCGCATGAGGCACCAGGCACGCTGCGTTGGATGATTCGCTCGCTGCGCTCGCTCATGGCCCGGAGGCTATCGGTCGGCTCGCACCGGGGGCCGGGGTAGTCCAGTGACCTCTGGCTGCCGTGGGCGGTAGTCCAGTGACTTCTGGCTGCCGTGGGAGGTAGTCCAGTGGGGTGTGGTCGTCCTGTGCCGCATTTCCAGCCACTTCCCACTGGACTACCGAGGTGCCAGCCACTACTCACTGGACTACCCCGCTCGGCGCGGCGGGCGGGTCGCCCGGACCGCCCCTCGACGACCGTTTCCCGGTGGACTACCCCGAGCGGTGAGGAAGATCGTCGCCGCCCGTGGTGTTGTGGCGGCATGGCACTGACTGGAACGTACGTCCCGAGCAAGGCCGAGTGGGTCCGCAAGCAGGTGGCCGAGTACGAGGCCAGCGACGGCGAGAAGGCCAACACGCTGCCCAACACGAGCTACCCGATCGTCGTCATCACCTCGGTCGGCGCGAAGTCCGGGAACCTCCGCAAGAACCCGGTGATGCGGGTCGAGCGCGACGGGGCCTACCTCGCGGTCGCCTCGAAGGGCGGCGCGCCCGACAACCCGGAGTGGTACTACAACTTCGTCGCCCACCCCGAGGTCGAGCTGCAGGACGGGGCGGAGGCGCACGTCTACACCGCCCGCATCCTCGAGGGCGACGAGCGGGCCGACTGGTGGGAGCACGCCGTCGCGACCTGGCCGACGTACGCCTCCTACCAGGAGAAGACCGACCGGGAGATCCCGCTCTTCCTCCTCGAGCGCGCCTGACGTCAGGTCGCCGGCTCGTCGAGCGCCGGCTCCTCCTCGTCCACGACCGCCTCCTCGTCGAGGTCCTCGTCGTGCACGACCGTCTCGGCGTCCGGGTCGAGGTGGGCCGGCGCCTCGGGCTCGAACGGCTCGGCCGCCTGCTCCAGCTCGTCGGGGATGTCGCTCCCTGCCTGGTCCGTCATCACAACCTCCTGTCGTCGGGTGGGTCGAACGTACCCCCGCTCGCGCTGGCGTGATCGCACGGGCGGCGCCCCCGTCACGCCACCCTTCCCGCCGGGACGTCCCGGCCCCCACAATGACGCCGTGACGACCACGCTGCCGACCCGTTCGGCGTTCGACGAGCCCGTCGACAACCCGCCGGCACGCTGGGTCGGCGCACTGGTGCTGCTGAACCTCGGCGTGATGGCCGGGTGGTTCGGGCCGATCCAGGTCCTCCTGGCCCAGCAGGCCGACCGGATCGCGGCCGCCGAGCCCGGCGGGATGAGCAAGGAGGCGCTGCTCGCCGTCGTCCTCTTCAGCGGTGCCGCGGTGTCGCTGTTCGCCAACCCGGTGTGGGGCGCCTTCAGCGACCGTACGCGCTCGCGCCTGGGCCGCCGCGTGCCGTGGGTGCTGGGTGGCGTGGTGCTCGGCGCCGCCTCGCTGCTGCTGCTGTCCGTCGCCGAGAGCGCCGCCCTGATGGTGCTGGCCTGGTGCCTGGTCCAGCTCGCGCTCAACGCGGCGTGGGCCGGCGGCGTCGCGGCCGTGCCCGACCAGGTCCCCGTCGAGCGGCGGGGCCTCATCGGCGGGCTCGTCGCCATCGCCGGCACCGTCGGCGTGCTGCTCGGCATCAAGATCGCGGAGGTGACCGGTTCGATCGCGCAGGGCTACCTCGTGATCGCGGTCGTGATGCTGCTGCTCTCGGTGCCGTACCTCGTCGGCTCGCGGGACCTCGCGCTGCCACCCGACCACCCGCTGGAGCCGACGGACTGGCGGCGGCTGCTCCGATCGTTCTGGGTCTCGCCGCGCGAGCACCCCGACTTCGCCTGGGCCTGGCTCACCCGGCTGCTGGTCAACCTGGGCAACTGGATCGCGCTCAACTACCTCTACTACTTCCTCACCGACGGGCTCGGCTTCGGCGACGACGACGCCACCGCGAAGCTGGGGACGCTCGTCCTCATCTACGGCGCGTGCACCGTCGCCACGACCGTCGTGGTCGGGCACTGGAGCGACCGCGTGGGCCGGCGCAAGGTCTTCGTGATCTGGTCCGGGGTGCTGATCGGGGCGAGCTCGCTCGTCCTCGGGTTGTGGCAGGACTGGCCGGGCGCGCTGCTGGCCGCCGTGGTGCTCGGTGCGGGGTTCGGCGTCTACCAGGCCGTCGACTTCGCGCTCATCACGCAGGTCCTGCCCGGGGCCGGTGACCGGGCCAAGGACCTCGGCGTCATCAACATCGCCTCCGCCCTGCCACAGGTGCTCGCCCCCGCCATCGCCGGCCTCATCCTCGTCGTCGTACGCGAGCTCGGCGGCTCCGTCGCCACGCAGGGGGAGGCCTGGTCGCTCGGCTACGGCGTCGTCTACTTCGTCGGCTTCGTGCTCTGCGTCCTCGGCTCGGTCTTCGTCACGCGCATCAAGTCGGTCGCCTGAGCCCCCGGATCGCGCCCTTGAGCGGTGAGTGACGCAGGTCGGGCCTGGAACGTGTCTCACTCACCGCTCGGTCGGGGCGGCGGGAGCGGCAGCGTCAGTGGCTGATGGTCATCGCGAGCCCGACAAGGTGCTCGAGACGCGCGAGCTCGGAGTCGAGGAACTCCGGGCCGCCGCGGCGACCGAGCAGCACGAGGTCGTCGCCGAAGGGAGCGGCGCACTCGACGTAGACCTCGTCGCCCGGGAGGCGGGTGGGCGCGGCGATCCGCTGGATGTCGTACGCCGACGGCGCGGCGTCGGTCGCATGGACGACGGTGGCGGCGACCCCGTCGGCGCCCGGCGTGACGCGGGCGGCCCAGTCGACGCGGAAGGCGACCGGCAGGAGGTCGACGAGGCGGTCGCGGGCCGAGGCGGGGTCCTCGGTGAGCGCTTCGACGACCTCGAGGTCGAGGAAGAGGTTGCCCCCGGCGGCGTAGCGGTTGATCCACAGCACGCTGACCCCGTCGAGCACGCTGCAGGCGGAGACGACCGAGTCGGGCATGACGCCCGGGACCATCTCGAGGAGCACGTCGTCGACGGCGAACCCGTCGCGCTTCTCCACGATCTCGATGGCCTCGATGTCGCCGCCGGCCTCACCGATCGCGCTCGCGACGCGACCCAGCGACCCGGGCACGTCCGGGAGCTCGACTCGCAGCAGGTAGGGCATGCGAGGAGGTTATCGGTGATCTGTGTCGGCGGCGTTTCACCCGCGCGACGGCGGGACGCCGTCGGACGCGGGGCGGGCGGTGGCGCGGTCGGCGGCAGCGAGGCGGACGGCGAGCCCGCTCGCGCGCTGGGCCCGACGACCGATCGCCGCGCGGATCGCCGCCTCCGAGCCGACGACGCGCACCCGGGACCGGGCCCGGGTGACGGCGGTGTAGAAGAGCTCGCGCGACAGCAACCGGGAGTCCTCGTCGGGCAGCAGGACCGTGACCACGTCGGCCTGCGAGCCCTGGGACTTGTGGATCGTCATCGCGTGCATCGTCTCGACGTCGCCCAGCCGTGACGGGGCGAGGTCGCGCGGGCCGTCGCTGGCCGCGATGACGGCGCGCGGACCGGCCGGCGTCAGCACCATCACCCCGCTGTCGCCGTTGTAGACACCGAGCTGGTGGTCGTTGGCGGTGACCAGCAGCGGGCGGCCGACGTAGGCGCGTTCGAAGAGGGGGTCGCCGGTCTCGGCGGTGAGCCAGTGCTCGATGCGACGATTCCAGTGGCGTACGCCGAAGGGACCGTCGCGGTGCGCACAGAGCAGGCGGTGCCGGTCGAGCGCGGCGAGCGCCCCGGGGACGTCGCCCCGCTCGGCCGCGTCGCGGACAGCCAGGGCCGCGTCGAGCGCGGTCGTCCGGATGCGCGAGGCCGGGTCGGCGTCGTCGACCCACTCGACCGCCTCGTGCCGTGCCGCGAGGACCTCGATGGCGCGGTCGGCGTCGCCGGTGCGGAGCGCCTCGGCGAGCGCGCCGATCTCGGGACCGAAGCGGTGGGTGGACTCCAGCGCCGCGACGGGTGAGTCGGAGCGGCCCTGGAAGCCGCGGACCACGTCGCTGAGCACGGCCCCGGCCTCGACCGACGACAGCTGGTGCGGGTCTCCGACCAGCACGAGCCGCGCGTCGGGGCGGACGGCCTCGAGCAGGCGCGCCATCTGGGTCAGGGACACCATCGACGACTCGTCGACGACGACCACGTCGTGGGGCAGGCGGTTGCCGCGGTGGTGGCGGAACCGGGTGGAGTTGCCCGGGTCGGGCCGGAGCAGCCGGTGCAGCGTGGACGCGGTCACCCCGGCCAGTCGGAGGCGGTCGGCCTCCTCGAAGGCCTCGGCCTCCTGGTGCACCGCCTGCTGCAGGCGGGCGGCCGCCTTGCCGGTCGGCGCGGCGAGAGCGATGCGCAGACCCGCCGGGTGCTGGTCGAGGAGCCCGACCAGCAGGGAGGCGACCGCGGTCGTCTTGCCGGTGCCCGGACCGCCGGTGAGCACGGTGGTCCACTGGCCCGCCGCAGCCAGGCACGCCGCGACCTGCTCGTCGTACGACGGACGCTCCCGGCCGGCGGCGACGGCCGCCGCCTGCATCGCGGTGACCACGCGGTCCAGGGAGGCGCGCATGAGGTCGGGGTCGTGGTCGGGTGAGGTCGCGGCGCGGGCGAGCAGGTCGTCGACGACCTGGGTCTCCTGCGCGTGGTAGCGGTCGAGGTAGAGCAGGTCGTGGTGCCAGCGGACCAGCCCGGCCGCCACCAGCGGGCTCGCGGCCACGGCCGGTGCCCACTCGTCGGGTGAGGGCCACGGGAGGTCGGGTGGGTCGGCCACCGTCGCGAGGTCGACGCACACCGACCCGCCACGCACGGCCCGCACGGCGAGCGCCACGGCGAGCAGGACCCGCTCGTCGCCCTCCCGCCCGAGCCGGCCGAGGGCCGCGGCGACGTGGACGTCGGCACTGGTCAGCACGCCGGCCGCGTTGAAGGCGCCGAGCAGACCGGTCGCGCCCAGCGCGAGGCGGGCGTCGGTGGCGTCGATCGGTTCGAAGAGGTCACTCATTGCGGGGTCCCCTCGGCGTTGTTCGGGGGAGCGGAGCGGAGGAGAGGAACGTCGTGGGGTGCTCACTCACGGAGTCACTCCGTCGAGCAGGTCGGACAGCGCGGTCACCAGGGCGACGGGCGGCTCCCAGGAGAACACCCCGCAGGGCCTGCCGTCGACGAGCGGCGTGGCAGGCCCGCACATGCCGCGGAGGTAGAGGTAGAGCACGCCGCCGAGGTGCAGGTGCGGGTCGTAGTCGGGCAGGCGCCAGCGCAGGTAGCGGTGGAGCACGACGGTGTAGAGCAGCGCCTGGAGCGGGTAGTCGGAGTGGCCCATCGCCTCGTCGAGGACGTCGGGGCGGTAGTCCCACGCCGTGGCCGGCGCCGCGCGGTCGCCGAGCCAGTTG
The DNA here is from genome assembly GCF_013155335.1 of Nocardioides sp. zg-1230. Taxonomy (GTDB): domain Bacteria; phylum Actinomycetota; class Actinomycetes; order Propionibacteriales; family Nocardioidaceae; genus Nocardioides. The sequence goes on from NZ_JABJQZ010000001.1 coordinate 1,129,534, forward strand.
GTCTTGTAGTCGATGGTCACGTAGCAGGTGCGGCCCTCGACCGGCACCCGGACCACGACGTCGATCGACCCGGTGAGGTAGCCCAGCAGCCGCTGCCCGGCGAGGTCCGCGTCGGACTCGAGGGTGTCGGCGAAGGCCAGCAGCGGGTCGCCGTCGGGGAGGTGCCGGCGGAGCAGCGGGGCGAGGTCGCCGAGCACGACCGAGGCAGCGTCGCGTGCCGACGTCAGGTCGCCACCGGCCAGCGGCACCTCGAAGTCGAGCTCGCGCAACCGGTCGGGGACGTGGATGTCGCGCAGGGTCAGCCCGCCGGCCAGCGGTCCGAGGGGGGAGTCGCAGACCGCGACGAGCGCGTCGGCGAGCGCGTCGGCGTCGACCTCGACCGCCCACCACGCGCGGTGCTCCTCGACCTGGGCCAGGAGCTCGGCCCGGAGGTCGGGCGCGGCCGGGTCGGCGTGCTCGAGGACCTCGTGGACGAGGGACCCGAACGCGGCACCGACCGGGAGGTCGGCCATCGGCGAGGGCACGGCCGTCAGGGCGAGATCGGGGTCGGGGACGGGTGCGTCGTCGAGCGGCTCGAGCTCCACGTCGTCGAGGTCGGGCGCGTCGTCGGGCTCGGAGAGCACCCGGTCGGGTGCGCCCGCGTGGGGTGCGCCGGCGGCGGAGAGCGCGGAGTAGGAGGTGCGGCGCCAGTTGGTGTCGACGTCGCGGTCGAAGGTGCGCACGGCCAGCGGAGGGAGGTCTCGCTGGATCGGGGTCGTGTCGACCGGTGCGAGGGCGGCGACCTCGGGTTGCGGACCGCCGGCCGTCCTCCAGCGACCGAGGATCTCGACGACCTCGTCGTCGCCGACGACCGGCTGCTCGTCGTTGACCCGGGCGTGCCCCGGCGCGCGCCCGAACAGCATGCGGTGGAGTGGTGCGGAGGCGGTGTTGTTGGCGGTCGGGCAGTACCACGCGACGACCTGAGACTGGGCCCGGGTGAGGGCGACGTAGAGCAGCCGGAGCGACTCCCCGGCGTCCTCGTGCCGGCTCGCGGCGACGGCGGCGTCGCGCCAGCGGCTGGGTCCGCCGACGTCGCGGCAGCGCTCGCCGTCGGCGTCGTGGAAGAGCGGCACGTCCTCGTCGCGCACCCATCGGTCCCACAGGGTCGGGAGGTACACGACGGGGTATTCCAGCCCCTTGCTGCCGTGGATCGTGACGAGCTGGACGGCGGCCGCGTCGGAGTCGAGCCGGCGGGTGCGCTCGGAGGCGACCTCGATCTTGTCGTCGGCCACCTGCGTGCGCAGCCAGCCGAGCAGCCCGACCACGCCGAGGCGCTCGCTGACGGTCACCTTGTGCAGCGCCTCGCCCACGTGGCGCAGGTCGGTCAGCGTGCGCTCGCCGCCGACGCGCCCGAGCACCCGGGCAGTGAGGCCGTCGAGCACCGCGCTCTCCAGCACCGCCGCGACCCCGCGCGTGGCGAAGACGTCGGCGAGGCGGCGTACGCGCTCGCTCAGCTCGTCGGTCGGGTCGGGGTCGGCCTGGAGGTCGTCGGCGCTGCGCCCGAAGAAGTCGGTCAGCGCCGCAGCGCGCACGCGGTCGGCGCGGTGGGGCTGCTCGAGCGCCTCGAGCAGGGTGAGCCACTGGGTGGCCGCGGCGGTCTTGAAGACGGACCCACCTGCGTTGAGCACGGCGGGTACGCCGACCGCGGCGAGGGCGTCCTGCGCCGCGAGCAGGTCGGCCCGGCGGGCCGCGAGGACCGCGACGTCCCGGGGTTCGACCGGGCGCGCGTCGTCGCCCGCGCCGACCGTGGCGCCGCTGGTCAGCAGGCGCTTGACGTCGGCGGCGAGGTCGGTGAGGACGTGCTCGCGCCAGTCGCCGATGCGCGGGCGCCGCCGCCCCAGCTCCTCGTGGCGCACGACCCGCAGGCGGAACGGCGGTCCGGCGCCGTCGAGCCGGGGGGCGCCGTGGTGGGCGCTCACCGGATGCACGGAGATGCGCTCGTCACCGAGGGCCGCACCCTCGACGAGCACGTGGAGGGCGTCGAGCAGCGGCTGGTCGGCACGCCAGTTGACGCCGAGCGTCTGCCGGGTCGTCGCCTGCTCGGCGGCGTCGAGGTAGGTGACGATGTCGCCGCCGCGGAAGGCGTAGATGGCCTGCTTGGGGTCGCCGATGAGCACCAGCGTGGCGACGCCGTGGAACGCGCGCTCGAAGACCTGCCACTGCACGGGGTCGGTGTCCTGGAACTCGTCGATCAGCGCGACCTTCCACCGCTGGCGCATCCGCGCGCGGGCCGGCGCGTCATCGTCGGCGAGCGCGTCGGCGAGCTGGCCGAGGAGGTCGTCGTACGACAGCACGCCGAGGCGGCGCTTGCGCCGGTCGATCTCGTCGAGCACGTCGCACGCGAAGCGCACCCGGGCGGCGGCCCGGCCGTCCGGGTCCTCGGCGAGCGCCTCCTGCGGCGCGACCCGCGCCCGAGGGTCGCCGACCACCGCGCGGGCGATGCCGATGGCCTCCTCCCGGCTCCACGCCGCCTGCTGCTCGCGGGCGAAGAGGTGGAGGTAGCGGTCGTCGGTGACCTCGGTGGTCAGCTGCTCGAGGTCCTCGACCAGCACGGCCCCGGTGTCGGTGTCGCCGGCGACGCCCAGGCTGCGCAGCACCAGCTGGCAGAACTGGTGGATGGTCGCGATGGTCGCGGCGTCGAACGACGTCAGCGCGTCGGTCAGCCGCCCGAGCCGGACGGCGCGCTCGGTCTCGTCGGCGTCGAGCAGCCAGTCGTGGAGGCGGTTGGCGGGGTCGGCGGTGGCGGGGTCGGCGAGCACGGCCGCGGCGTCGTCGAGCTGGCGGCGTACGCGGTCGCGCAGCTCCTGGCTCGCCGCGCGCGTGAAGGTGACGACGAGCATCTCCTCCAGGGTGGCGACGCCCTCGACGAGGTAGCGGGTGACCAGCGCGGCGATGGTCCAGGTCTTGCCGGTGCCGGCGCTCGCCTCGAGCAGCGTCGTGCCGGTGGGCAGGGGACCGCAGATGTCGAAGGTGTCCATCACGGGGGATGCGGGCAGGTCGGTCACGTCAGATCCCCCGCACCAGCTCGTGGGTGAGCAGCGGCGACCAGACGCGGAGCGCGTAGTGGGCCAGGCGGTGGGGCGCCGGTCCCTCCTCGTCGGCCAGCAGCGGCGCGGCGAGCAGGTCGTAGGGCGCCTGCTCGCCCCATGCGCGCACGTGCCACTGGTCGCCGTCCTCCTTGGGGAAGCCGGTCTCGTTGAACCGCGGCGTCACCCACTCGGCGCGCGCCTTGGCGTCGGGGTCGGCCTGGCTCCCGCCGCCGGACCGCTCGCTGATCGCGAACTCCTCGGCGAAGGCCAGGGTGGTCTTCACCGGCAGCGGCAGCGGCTCGCACTGGCCGCGCTCCATCACCGCGACGAGGTCGCGCAGGTGCGCGCGTGCCTCGTGGTCGGGCATGGGCGACACGAGCGCCCGTCGGCCCGACCTGCCCCAGCGACCGATCGTGTGGGCGGTCCAGTTCTCGTCGGGGTGACCGGCGGAGAGGGTGAGGGCGTCGAGCCACGCGGCCAGGCGGTGCTTGGCCCCGAGGCTGGAGTAGCTCACGGAGACGAGGTTGTTGCCGAAGACGCTGCCGACGGTGCCGGTCAGGCGGCGGTCGCCCAGGTCGATGTCGACGTCGAGCGTGCGGGCGGGGCCGGTGCGCAGCGGCATGGCCGCCTCCACGAGCGGGCGTACCCGCTGCACGATCTCGGTGAGCATGGCCGAGCCGAGGTCCTCGGGCGGCAGCAGGCCGCGCAGCTGCTCGGCCAGCATCGCTGCCTGGGGGTCGCCTCCGCTGAGCACGTCGCGCACCAGCCGGTCGCCGACGTCCCACTTCTCCAGGCCGTCGAGCGTGATCGGGATGGCGTCCTTGGTCTCGTCGACGTCGTAGGGCGTGCTGATCCGCAGCTGCTGGCGCAGGAAGCTGCGCACGGGGTGGGCGAAGAACTCGTGCAGGTCGGCGAGCGCCACCTCCCGCTGCTCCATCGGGGGCTCGGGTGGCGGGAGGGGCAGGGGAACGAGTGCGCGCGGGGCCGGCTGCGGCGCCCGCGCGGCCAGGGCGCCGGCGAGGGCCGTGCGGTCGAAGGAGAAGGGCCGGTCGGCCGAGCCCACCAGGGCGTCGGCGGCCAGGTTGGCCTCGTCGAAGGGCTGGAGCGGGTGGTGCACGAGGACGTCGTCGCGCACCGGCTCGCTGCTGGTGCGGTCGAGCGCGTCGAGGAGCTCGCCGAGCGGCACGGCCGGCGGCTTGTCGTCGTTGGTGTGCTCGCCGCGACCGGCGTAGGTCACCACGAGCGTCTCGGTCGCGGCGCCGATCGCGTCGAGCAGCAGCTGGCGGTCCTCCGAGCGGATGTCGCGCTCGCCGGTCATCGGTCGCCGGGCCAGGACATCGTCGCCGTCGACGGCCTCGAGCCGCGGGAAGACGCCGTCGTCGAGCCCGACCAGGCACACGACGCGGTGGGGGACCGAGCGCATCGGCACCATCGTGCAGACGGTGAGGGTGCCGGTGCGGAAGTTGCTGCGCGTGGGGCGCCCGCGCAGCCGGTGGCGGAGCAGGGCGCGTACGTCGGCGTGGCGCAGGCGCGTCTCGTGGTCGCCGACCCCGGCCGAGATGCGGGCCAGCTCGCGGTCGAACTGCGCGACGCGCCACGCGTCGTCGGACCCGCTCAGGGTGAGCCCGTGCACGGCCCGGCCGAGGGCGGTGGTCCAGTCGGCGACGGACGTCGCCGACGAGGCTGCACTCACGAAGGTGTGGAGGCGGTCGACCATCTCGACGAAGCTGCCGACGAGCTCGAGGTGGCCGTCGCCGACGTCGTCGAGCGGCAGCGTGCGGCCGACGAAGCGGTGACCCTCCCCGGACATCGCCGCACCCAGCAGCACCCGCTGCAGCCCGGTGAGCCAGGTGTTGGCGTCGAGGTCGAGGCCGAACGCGGAGCGGTGGTCGCGGTCGTAGCCCCAGCGGATGGCCGCCTGGTCGACCCACCGCGCCATCCGCTCGAGGTGGTCGTCGGTGAAGCCGAAGCGGGCGCGCACCGGTTCGGTCGCGGCGAGGTCGAGGACGGAGGTGGCCGTCATCCGGCCGGACGCCAGCTCGACGAGGTCGGCGGCGACGCCCAGCAGCGGGTTGGTCGCACCGGGAGACCGGTCGGCGAGGCGGACGCGGAGCCGGTGGGCGGGGTGGCCGACGTCCTCACGCGCGACGTCGGCCAGCCCGAAGCCGGCCGAGATGAGCGGCGCGTAGGTCTCGATGTCGGGGCACATCACGAGGATGTCGCGGGGCTCGAGCGTCGGGTCGTCCTCGAGCAGCCCGACCAGGACCTCGCGCAGCACGTCGACCTGGCGCGCGGTGCCGTGGCAGGCGTGCACCTGCACCGAGAGGTCGGTGGGCGGGCGGACCCGGGCGGCGAGGACGTCGCCGTCCGGCGCCCGGTTGGCCCGGAGGTCGGACTGGAGCCAGCCGAGCAGCGTCGCAGGGTCGGCGTGGCCCGCCGCGTGCTGCTCGGCCTCGAGGGAACCGAGCGTGCGCCGCAGCTCGCGGGAGTCCCGACCCAGGGACGCCAGCAGCGGATGACCGACCAGGTCGGCGGACCGGTCGTCCGCCCGCGCCACCGGCCCGACAGCAGCGGTCGGCGCCAGCGCCTCCCACAGGGCAGGCGAGGGCTGCGGCAGCCACAGGTGGACGTCACGGTGCTCACCCAGCGCGCGCAGGAGCTCGACCTCGGTCACCGGCAGCCGGGTGTGCCCGAACAGCGAGAGCCGACCTGGCAGGTCGAGGCCGTCAGCGCCGTCGCCCAGCTGGCCGAGGGTCGCGGCGTGGCGGAGGTCGGGTGCGGGCGCCTCGACCCGGGCGACCAGTGCGCGCCACAGCTCGGCCTGCCACTGCAGGTCGGGGTCGAGGAGGCCTCCGGCGCCGTCGGTGTCGTGCCCGGCCCGCCAGTCGCGGACGAGCTGGGGGCGCTGGACGGCGTAGGAGGAGAACAGCCCGGCGAGGCGGCGGGCCACGGCGTAGCGGCGGGACGAGCGGTCGTCGCGGGGGTCGCCGCCGCCCAGGTGGCGGGTGAGGTCGTCGAAGCCGGGGGTGCCCATCGCCTCGTCGATCACCTCGAGCAGCGGCCAGGCCAGCCGGTCGGGGCTCCACGGGTCGTCGGCGTCGCGGTCGAGCAGCATCGACACCAGCGAGTGGGGGGTCACGAAGTCGACGCCGGCGCAGACGCCGTCGCGACCGCGGGCGCCCACGCCGAGCCGGTGCGAGAGCCGTTGCGTGAGCCAGCGCTCGACGCCGCGCGCGGGCACGACGACCACCTCGCGCGCGAACGGGTCGGGGAGCGGGGTGACCAGCAGGTCCGCGAGGCCGTCGGCGAGCGCGTCGGTGCGCTCGCCGGTGTGGAGGTGCAGGGTCACGGGCGCCACCCTATGAGCGGCGACCGACACCCGTGCGGGCAACGCCGTCGGGCTGTGGACGGAGGCGTCAGCGCGAGAGCAGGTAGACCACCAGCATCAGCAGCACCGCCAGGATGATGCCGACGATCGCGCCCGTCACCAGGACGGGCCGACCGCTCTGGTTCGAGGGGTCGATCCGGTCGGGGTCGTGGCCGTGGGTCATGCCTGTTCGTACCCAGCGCCCGGCCCCCCAATGCGCCATGATCGGTGCATGCACGGCCGGGCCCTCGTCGCGGTGGCGCTGCTGGGTGCCGTCGCGGTGGCCGGCTGCGAGGCGCGGCCGACCCCGCCCGAGCAGGTGGAGATGACCTGGGTGGAGCACGCGCTGCCGGCGCACCCGGGCGCGGCCGGCCGCACGGTCCTGCGCGACGCCGTGGAGTGCGGCGAGGGGTGGTGGGTCGCCGGGGCAGTGTTCCTGGACCGGCCGAGCGAGACCCGCGACACCCGGCCGGCGCTGTGGTTCTCGCCCGACCGCGAGGAGTGGCAGCCGGTGCCGGTGGACGCCCGCACCTACTGGGGGCGCCGGGCGATCCTGAACTCGGTCGCCTGCTCGCGCGACCGGATCGCCGTCGTGGGCGCGCGCTCCGGTGGCGCGCACGGCAACCCACGCGTCACGACCTTCTGGTTGGACGACGACACGCTGGTCGACGTACGAGCGGTGTTCACGCAGTACGGCGGTGTGAGCGCCACCAACGTCGGACCGATCGCGGGCGGACCGGCCGGCTGGCTGATCACCGGCAACCGGACGTCGGGCCCCGGCGTCTGGGTCACCGACGACCCGCGGGAGTTCGTGCGGGTCGAGGCCGAGCCAGGGCTGACCGACGACGGCGACCTGGAGTCGCTCGCGCAGGGGGCTGGCTGGGCGGGGGAGGAGTGGGTCGTCGTCGGGGCGGGCGCGCGGACGGGTCGCCACCTCGACCCGGACCCGCTCGCGTGGACCTCGCCGGACGGCCTCACCTGGGCGCCGGACGAGATGCCGGCTGCCGACGGCGCGCAGGACGTGCACCGCGTGACGCTCCTCGACGACGGCCGGCTGCTGGCCGTGGGGCGCAGCGACGACGCGTACGCCGCCTGGGTGCGCGACGACGACGGCTGGCAGGACCCCGTGGAGTTCGGTCGGATCGCGGACTCCTGGCGCGGGGCGCCGTACGTCGCCTCCCTGGCGACCACCTCCGCCGGGGTGCTGGCCAGTGTCAGCACCGGCGACCACTACGAGCTGTGGCACACCGGGGACGGCCGCGCGTGGCAGCGGGTGGGGGTGCCCCTCGAACCGCAGACCGCCGGCGACCACACGATGTCGGTGGCCGCCGGCGGTGAGGTGCTGGTCGTCGCCGATGCGGGCGACGGCGGGCACGTGTGGTCAGGAGAACCCGTCAGCCCTTGAAGGCGTCCTTGACCTTCTCGCCGGCCTGCTTGAGGTTGGCGCCGGCCTGGTCGCCCTTGCCCTCGGCCTCGAGCTTTTCGTCGTCGGTCGCCTTGCCGGTGGCTTCCTTGGCCTTGCCCTTGAGCTCGTCGGACTTGTTGTCGAACTTGTCGTCCAGACCCATCGTCGTTCCTCCTGGTGTGAGGTCGGTACGGACCGAGGCGGCCCGTTCTTCCAACCTGCCACGGGGGTGGTCGCCCAACGACACCCGTGCGGGTGGGCCGGGCCGGGGGTCGTGCGCCGGCCCACCCGGGGTCGTCGGCCCCGACCTGGGAAGGGTCAGGTCGACGGCAGCGACGCGGGGTGGGAGCCGTCCGGGCTGCCGAGCTGCGGGGTCGCCGGGCGCGGGGCCGGGGGCCGGGTGTGCTCGATCTCGTCGGCGCGGAGGGCGTCCATGCGCCAGATGACCGCGCAGCCGACGATCGCGACGAGGATGGCGGCCGTGCTGATGAGGATCATGGCGGTCATGGGAGTCTCCTGGGGTGGGGGTGGATGAGGACAAAACCTCTACACACCTGTATAAATTATGCGAGCATGTCTGGCAAGGTCAGGCAGCGATCTTTTTGAAGGAGCTCACGTGTCGAACCGGGTCTCGGAGGGGTTCAGCATCGGGGTGCTGGCGGCGCGTGCGGGCGTCACGCCGGGAGTGCTGCGTACCTGGGAGAACAGGTTCGGCTTCCCCCGCGGGGAGCGCTCCGCCTCCGGCCACCGTCGCTTCACCGACGCCGATGTCGCCCTGGTGCGGCAGGTCCTCGAGGTGCGCGACTCCGGCCTGCCGCTGCAGGTCGCCATCGACTCGGTCGTGCGGGCCCGGGAGGCCGGCGAGGAGCGCTCGGTCTTCGCGGCGGCCGCCGAGGCCGTCGCGGGCGTACGACCCCTCCGGCTGCACCGCCGTCCGCTCATCGCCGCCTCGCACGCGGTCGAGGACGAGTGCCTGGCCCGTGGCGACCGGTCGGTCGTGCTCGGTGCCTTCCAGCTGGGCCATCGCTACGAGTCCTCGCGCCACCGCTGGGAGGAGCTCGGGCGCACGGCTGCCTGGGCGGCGGTGGTCGCCGACTTCGACGGGGAGGCCGACCTCGACGCCTCGCCCGTGCGCTGCCAGCTCCCCGGTGACTCCCCGCTGCGCCGGGAGTGGGCGGTGGTGTGCCTGAGCGAGACGTACGCCGCGCTCGTCGCCGCGTGGGAGGTGCCGGTCGCGAAGGGACCCCCGGTCTACGAGGCGGTGATCAGCACCCACCGCGGGGTCGCGACGGCGGCAGGCCGCGTGCTCGCCGGAGTGGTGCGCGCGGCCGGCGGCGACGTACCTCCCGCGGCCGCCCGGCTCCTCGACGTGGCCGCACCGCTGCCGGCGACGTCGGCGGTGGACGCCGACCGCACCTGGTTGCGCGCGCTCGCCGAGCTCGACCCGCGCTGACGGGTCGCGCAGCACCTTCAGTGGTTGCAGCCTCAGTGGTTGCGGAGCGCGTCGATCAGCTCGTCCTTCGTCATCGACGAGCGGCCCTCGATGTCGAGCTCGGCCGCGCGCTCGCGCAGCTCGTCGACGGTGCGGTCCTCGTAGTCCTCCGCGTGCCCGCCCCGGCTGCCGACCTTCGAGCGGCCCTGGGCAGCGGACGCGTTGGCGATGCGAGCCGCCTTCTCCTTGCTGGCGCCGTCGTCGCGCAGGGCCTCGTAGACCTCTGCGTCCTTGACGGACGGTCCCGGATCCTTCTTCTTCTCGGCCATGCGCTCCACCGTGCCACCACCCCTCCGGACCCTGCTCACCCGTCAGGGGGTGGGCGCGCGCGGCGCCGCGAGTAGCGTCCGGAGGATGGGCGACCAGGCGCGCGACGAGACCCGCGAGGAGCGGGCTGACCGCAACTGGAACGAGCTGTTGCAGGAGCTCCGGGTGAGCCAGACCGGCGTCCAGGTGCTCGCCGGTTTCCTGGTCACGCTCCCGTTCCAGTCGCGGTTCGAGGAGCTCGACTCCTTCCAGCGGGCCTGGTACGTCGGCCTGCTGGCGCTCGCGTTCGCCACCGTTGCCGTGATGCTCGCTCCCGTGGCGATCCACCGGCGCGTGTTCCAGTCCGACGCCAAGCCCGAGCTCGTCCAGGCGGGACACCGGCTCACCAGCGTGGCCCTCGTGATGATCGCGCTCCTGATGGGGGGCATCTTCTTCCTGGTCGTCGACATGGTCTTCGACCGGAAGGCGGCTGCAGCGGGCGCCGTCGGCGCGGTGGTGGTGCTCGCGGGCCTCCTGTACGTGCTGCCGAAGCGGGTCGCGAGCACCAGCTGACGAGGTGGTGTGCGGGGTTGGGGCGCGTGCCTACGTTGGCGACATGGCCAAGAAGACACGACGCTCCAGCACCTCCCCGGTCACCAGCGACGCCGACGCGCCGCTGACCGTCCCCGGGCTCGACCCCACGACGGGCCACGCCGTCGCGGACGCCCTGCAGATGCGGGTGCACGCCCTCAACGACCTCCAGCTGACGCTCAAGCACGCGCACTGGAACGTCGTGGGACCGCACTTCATCGGCGTCCACGAGATGCTCGACCCGCAGATCGACGGCGTGCGCGACATGGTCGACGTCCTCGCCGAGCGGATGTCGACCCTCGGGGTGCCGCCCAACGGGCTCCCCGGAGCCCTGGTCGCCGCCCGCACGTGGGACGACTACGACCTCGACCGGGCGGACACCGCCGCCCACCTCGCCGCCCTCGACCTCGTCTACACCGGCGTGATCGAGGACCACCGCGCGGCCATCGAGGCCGTCGGCGACGACCCGGTCACCGAGGACATCCTCATCGGGCAGACCGGCGACCTCGAGCAGTACCAGTGGTTCGTCCGCGCCCACCTGCAGGGCACGAGCGGTGCGCTCGTGTCGGCCGGCGCCGAGGACGAGGTCGGCGCCGCGCGGAAGGCTGCCGCGCGCAAGCGCTGATTCGCGGTCCCCTTTCCTCATGTCCTAAGGTTTTGACCTCATGACATGAGGAGAGGAGGGCGTGATGCCCCGTGCCGGACTGACCAGCACCCGCGTCGCCGAGGCCGCCGCCGACCTGGCCGACGAGGTCGGGCTCGAGCAGGTGACGCTCACGGCGCTCGCCAAGCACTTCGGGGTGGCGACGCCCAGCCTCTACACGCACGTGCGCAGCAGCGCCGACGTACGCACGCGGGTCGCGCTGCTGGCCCTGGACGAGACCGCCCACCTGGTGGCCGACGCCCTCGCCGGGGTCAGCGGCCGCGCCGCGCTGGCATCCGTCGGTGGCGTCTGGCGTGCCTACGCCCGCGAGCACCCGGGGCGGTACGCCGCCACCCGACAGCCGCTCGACGCCTCGACGGCTGCCGTCAGCGCCGGCCCGCGACACGCCGAGCTCTCCCGCGCCGCCCTGCGGGGCTACGCGTTGTCCACCGACGACGAGACCCACGCGGTCCGCCTGATCGGCGCGACCTTCCACGGCTACGCCGCGCTCGACGCAGCCGGGGCCTTCAGTCACGGCGGGCCGTCCGTGCCTGCGTCCGACGACACGTGGGAGCGCGTGATCGACGGGCTCGACACCCTGATCCGCTCCTGGGAGACCCCATGACCGACGTACCCCTCGACCTCCTCGCCTCTCTCGTGCGGGGCGCCCTCGAGCTCGAGCGCACCGACCGCGGCCTGCTGCCGCACCGGCTCCCCGCGTGGGCGCGGGCGCAGTCCGACGACCCGCAGCTCCACCTCGTCGAGACCCAGCCCGCCGGCGTGCGCCTCGTCCTGCGCACGAGCGCCGCCCGCCTCGAGCTCGACGTGCTGCCCACCAAGCGGCGCTACGTCGGGGCGCCGGCCCGGCCCGACGGCTGGTACGACGTCCTGGTCGGCGGCGAGCTCGTCGACCGGCAGCAGGCGCCCGGTGGCAACGTGCTGGACGTCGACATGATGACCGGCGCCAGCACCCCCACCGCCGGGGAGTCGACGACCCTCGCGATCGCGCTGCCCGCGGGCGAGAAGGACGTCGCGGTCTGGCTGCCCCACGACGAGCAGACCGAGCTCATCGCGCTCCGGGCGGACGCCCCGGTCGCGCCGGTCGCCGACGACCGCCGGCGGTGGGTGCACCACGGCAGCTCGATCAGCCACGGGTCGGTCGCGGTCCACCCGACCGAGCCGTGGCCGGTCGTCGCCGCCCGGCTCGCGGGGCTCGACCTGGTCAACCTCGGTCTCGGCGGCAGCGCGCTCCTCGACCCGTTCGTCGCCCGCACGATCCGCGACACCCCGGCCGACGTGATCAGCCTCAAGATCGGCATCAACCTGGTCAACCAGGACCTGGTGCGCCGTCGCGCCCTCGGCCCGGCCGTCCACGGCTGGCTCGACACGATCCGCGACGGCCACCCCGAGACGCCGATCCGTCTCGTCTCGCCCGTCTTCTGCGGGATCCACGAGGCCGTCCCCGGCCCGACCGGGCCCGACATGGAGGCGCTCGCCGAGGGACGCGTGGCGTTCGTCGCCACCGGCGACCCGGAGGCCGTCGCGCGGGGTGCGCTGACCCTCGAGGTGGTGCGCGAGGTCCTCGCCGAGGTGGTCGACCGACGTGGCGACCCTCAGCTGGAGTACGTCGACGGGCTCGCGCTCTACGGCCCAGCGGACGCCGAGCGGCTGCCCCTCCCCGACAACCTGCACCCCGACTCGGCCACCCACCGGCTCATCGGCGAGCGGTTCGCGGCGCTGGGGGACTGGGACAGGGCGGACCGTCAGGCGTCGTTGGCGCAACGGAAGCCGATGTTGGCCGACGAGGACTCGGCGGTGTTCGAGGAGCGTGCGGCGACGCGGTAGCGGTTGCAGTAGCTGTCGTGGCAGAGGTAGGACCCGCCGCGCATGACCCGCGGGACCAGTCCGTCGGCCACGTCGACCGGCTCCGCCGCGATCGGGTCGACGACCGCGTCTGCGCCGGCCCGGTCGGCGTACTCGCGGGGCCGGAACGCGTCCTGGCACCACTCCCAGACGTTGCCGACGGTGTTGTGCAGGCCGTAGGCGTTGGGCTGGAACGCCGTGGCGGGCGCGGTCGTGAGGTGGCCGTCCTCGAGCGTGTTGTGGCGGGGGAAGTCGCCCTGCCAGATGTTGCAGCGCCACCGGCCGCCGTGGGTGAGCTCGTCGCCCCACGGGTAGCGCGCGCGGTCGAGGCCGCCGCGGGCCGCGTGCTCCCACTCGGCCTCGGTCGGCAGGCGCTTGCCGGCCCACCGGGCGTACGCCTGGGCGTCGCGCCAGGAGACGTGGACGACGGGGTGGTTCTGCAGGTCGCCGATGTCCGAGAGCGGGCCGGCCGGGTGGCGCCAGTCGGCGCCGCGCACGGCCAGCCACCACGGCACGTCGGACACCCGCTGGAGCACGTCCGCCGGAGCCGCCTGCACGGCGAGGTGGAACACCGCGGACACGCCGTCGCGCTCGGCCTCGGTCACGTGGCCCGTCGCCTTCACGAAGGCGGCGAACTGCGCGTTGGTCACGGCCTTGGCGTCGATCAGGTACGACGACAGGCTGACCGAGTGCACGGGTCGCTCGCCGTCTGCCGCGTAGCCGTCGCCGTGGCTGTCGCCCATCCAGAACGTGCCTGCCGGGATCCGGACCTGGCCGCGGGTGCTCCGCTCGCCGGTCGGGACGGACGCCTGCGACGGCTCGGGCTCGGGCTCGTTCCGGGCGGCGGCCGGGGCGCAGCAGGAGTCGCCGTGGCGCTCGGCGTCGCGCCGCAACGTGTCGTCCCCCATCGGGCCAGCCTAGAGTCTCCCCATGGCTCGCTACGGCGCCCAGTTCGGGCCTGACATCACGTTCCTCGGCGTCCCGCCCTGCGACCTCGACGACGAGGCGACCTACGCCGGTGCCGACGTCGTGGTCGTCGGCGCACCCTTCGACGGAGGTACGTCGCACCGGCCGGGCACGCGGTTCGGCCCGCAGGCCATCCGGATGACCGACTACCTGCCCCACGACGGCTCCCGGCCCTCGCTGGCGCTGCGCACCGACGCGCTGCAGGACCTGAGGGTCGTCGACGCCGGCGACGTCGAGCTCCCGCCCGGCGACATCGAGACCACACTCGGCCGGCTCGAGGCGGCCGTCGAGAAGGTCGCTCGCGCGGGCGCGATCCCGGTCGTCCTCGGCGGCGACCACTCGATCGCCTACCCCGACGCCAAGGGCGTGGCCAACGTCCTCGGCCACGGTCGGGTGTCGATGATCCACTTCGACGCGCACGCCGACACCGGCGACATCGAGTTCGGGTCGCTCTGGGGGCACGGTCAGCCGATGCGCCGGCTCATCGAGTCGGGGGCGCTGCGCGGCGACCGCTTCCTCCAGGTGGGGCTCCGCGGCTACTGGCCCGGGCCCGAGACCCTCGACTGGATGGCCGCGGAGAACATGCGGTCCTACGAGATGACCGAGATCGTCCACCGCGGGCTCACCGACTGCCTCACCGAGGCCTTCACCATCGCGACCGACGAGTGCGAGGGCGTCTTCCTCTCCGTCGACATCGACGTCTGCGACCCCGGCCACGCGCCCGGGACCGGGACGCCGGAGCCCGGCGGGCTGTCGGCGCGCGAGCTGCTCGACTCCGTACGCCGGATCTGCCTCGAGCTGCCCGTCGTCGGGATCGACGTGGTGGAGGTCAGCCCGCCCTACGACCACGCCGACATCACCGCGGCCCTCGCCAACCGTGTGGTCCTCGAGGCGTTGTCCGCGATCGCCCGCAAGCGCCGCGACGAGCGCGACGGCACCACCTGGGACCCGGCGCGGCCGCTCCTGGACCGCTGAGCGCAACGACCGTCCCGAAGGACGGGGGTCCTTGGACCTAGCGGCAACGCCTCGAGGCGCGGATGCTGGAGGGAAACCCTCGAGTCCAGGAGGTCCCGATGTACACCCAGCACGACTGGTCACCGACGTTGGCCGCGCTCTTCTTCCTCGCCCTGGCGATCCTGTTCGTCGTCGGCATGGGACTGTTCCTCCTCGGCGCCAACCGCGAGCAGCGCGGATTCACCGCCCGCCACGCGCACGGCGACAAGCACGGCCCCCTCCCGCACTGACCAACGTAGGCAGTTCAGGGCGCGCGACGCCGTGCCCCCGCGTGAGCGCGCGCCGACGCGGGCGAACTGCCTACGTCAGTGGGCCAGCAGGGTCTCGACGTACGCGGTGGCGACCGCAGGCGCGTCGACCTCGACCACGACGTCCAGCGATCGGCCGTCGTCCGTCCGGGTGAGGTGGCCTCCGACCTGCCCCATCCGGTGCGGCTCGACCCGGAACAGGTGCGGGTGGGTCAGCAGCACGAGCGCCCCGGCGTCGCCGACCAGGTGGGCCCGGCGCGCGGCCAGCAGGTCTCCGGCGAGGCGCGCGGCGGGGCGGCCCGACGACCGCAGCCGCGCGACGTCGGCCGGCGCGACCGACACCTGCTCGAA
The DNA here is from genome assembly GCF_013155335.1 of Nocardioides sp. zg-1230. Lineage (GTDB taxonomy): Bacteria > Actinomycetota > Actinomycetes > Propionibacteriales > Nocardioidaceae > Nocardioides. Next base: position 1,144,788 of record NZ_JABJQZ010000001.1, read on the forward strand.
GACGTCGGCGACGTAGAGGGTGGCCGCACTCCTGCCGGCCAGGACGTGCGCGGTCGCGATCGGGTCGTGGCCCGCGTTGAGCTCGGGCGGTTCCTCGGTGCGCAGCTCGCCGGCGACCAGGACGACGTCGGTCGCCGCGCCCGCCAGCTCGGCGACGTTGGTGAGCGGCGCCAGCCCGACCAGCGTGACCGGACCACCAGCGGCCACGTCGCGCAGCACGGACCCCGGGTCGTCGTACGACCGCTCGGGCGCAGCCGGCAGGCCCACACCACCCAGCCCATCGGGGCCGTGATCGCTCGGACCGGTTCGCGGTCCGGCCCCGGCGAGCGTGTGCGTGGCCCCGACCGCGACCGGTACGTCGTCCGCGCCCGCGCACGCCAGGACCGCTGCCGAGCTGCGTGCCGCCGCGTCCGCCGGCACGTTCCCGACCACGGTGGTGACCCCGCACAGCACGAGGGACGGGCTCGCGACGGCGTACAGGATCGCGAGCGCGTCGTCGATCCCGGTGTCGACGTCGAGGACGACCCGTCTCACGCTCCCACGGTAGACGCCGTCAGCCGGCCAGCGTGGCGTCGATCCAGTCGCCGAGCTGGTGGACCGCGTCGGGGGTGAGCTGGTGACCGCCGGGCCCGCGGTGGGCGACGGTGGAGGCTCCCGACTCCGACAGCAGGTAGTGCCAGGTGCGGTCGAGCAGCTCGCGCGGGATGACGTGGTCGGCGTCGCCCTGGGCGACGAGCACCGGCAGGTGGGACAGCCGGCCGGGGGTGGTCGCCAGGCCAGCCTCGAAGGGCAGCGTGCCGTAGAGGATCGCGGCCCCGGCGAAGCGCTCAGGGTCGTCGAGCACGAGGCCGCCGGCGAAGGCGGCGCCACCGCTGAAGCCTACGAGGAGCACCGGACGGCCGGCGGGCGCGACCTCGTCGAGCCACGTCCGGAACCAGTCCATCGTGTCGCGGAGCGACTCCTCGACGGGGCGGCCGATGCCGCGGTTGGCGAACCATGCGTAGCCCCCGCCCTCGGCGATCGGCGCCCGCACAGCGGCGTACGCCGGCCCGGCCGGCAGGTGGGCGGCGAGGCCCAGGATCTGCGTCTCGTCGGAGCCGCGGCCGTGCAGCAGCACGACCAGCGGCGCTGCCGGGTCGGCGGAGCCGTGCGTGGCCACCACCGGAGGAGCGAAGGCAGCCGGGCTCATCGGGCGTCCTCCGCGGCGAGCGGGACCAGCTCGCCGGCGGTGCGGACCCCGCCCCATCGGCGTACGTCGCCGGCGAGGTCGAGCCGCTCGACGGGTGCGGCGTCGGCGTAGGAGCCCCACTCGGCCCGGGGCAGCATCCACATGACCTCGAACTCATTGCCGTCGGGGTCCTTGCCGTAGACGCTCTTGGTCGCGCCGTGGCTCGACTCACCGGTGTAGGCGTCGAGCTCGGCGAGCGTGACGCGGGCCTGCTCGAGCTCGTCGACGGTGTCGACCTGCCAGGCGAGGTGGTAGAGGCCCAGTGCTCGGCGGGGGCGCGGCGGCTGGGCGCCGACCCCGAACAGGCCGAGGTCGTGGTGGTTGCCCGAACGGGGCAGCCGCAGGAAGGCGGCGTGGGCCCGGGGCTCGCGTGCCATGACCTTCATGCCGAACGCCTGTGAGTAGAACGCGATGCTCTGCTCGAGGTCGGACACGTAGAGGACGGCGTGGTTGAGGCGGACGGCGTTGACGGTCATGGGTGCTCCCGGTCGGAGATCGATTGTTGCTTCAAGTAACGCTCTCCGAGCGTTGGTTGTTCCATCAAGTAATGGTTAGGCTGGGGATCATGGAGACGCAGTGGCTCGACCCCACCGAGCGCGAGGCCTGGCTGCGACTGATCGCGGTCGCCGAGCTGCTCCCGGGGGTGCTCGACCACCAGCTGCGCAGCGACTCCGGGCTCACCCACTTCGAGTACCTCGTGCTCGCGATGCTGTCGGAGGCCCCCGAGCGCACCCTGCGCATGACGGGCCTGGCCCAGCGCACCAACGCCACGCTGCCGCGCCTCTCCCACGTCGTACGACGCCTCGAGGACCGCGGGCTCGTCGAGCGGTTCCCCTGCCCGGAGGACGGCCGCGCCACCAACGCCCGGCTGACGACCGCCGGGTGGGACACGGTGGTGGCCGCGGCCCCGGGGCACGTCGACACCGTCCGGCGCAGCGTGCTCGACCCGCTCACCCCCGAGCAGGTCGGCCAGCTCAAGGAGATCGGCGACGCGCTCCTGTCCCGCCTCGACCCCGACGGGCGGATGACCGTCCTCTACGACCCCGAACGGGCCGAGCAGGTCTGACTGCTTTCAGACGCCGAGCCCGAGCAGCCCCAGCGGCTCGGTCATCTCGGTCTCCTCGTAGACGAAGTGCGACTCGAGGTCGGTCCGCAGCTCGTCGACGGCCTCGACCAGCTCCCCGACCCGCGTGGGATCGGCGCGCACGGCGATCGCGAGGTCGTCGACCCGCTCGAGGTGGGCGTGCACGACGAGGTGTTCCTCGGCCAGTCGCTTCGCGACCGGGGCGTAGGCCGCCATCGTGGCGACCGCGGGGAACAGGTTCTGGTCCTCGATCGTGTGGTGCATGGTCAGGAAGCGGCACACCTGGCCGCACAGCCCGGCGACCTGCTGGGCCGTGAGCGACGGCGCCAGCGCGTGCACCCCGGACCGTACGGCGTCCACGTCGCCCGCCCCGTCGCGCAACGACTCCACCGCCCGGGTCAGGGTCTCGAGATCGTGCCGGAAGTGGTCGTGGATCATCCGCAGGTGCTCGCCGGCCCCGCGCTGCCGCGGCGTCAGCTCGACCGAGCCCGCCACACGCGGGCGGGTGGCGTCGTCGATGGGTGGCACGGGGTCGAGCCTAGGTCCCGGCGGGGAGACCAGGTGCCCGCACATGCAGAACGAGAAAGACCCACCGGGATGAAGCGTTCCGGTGGGTCTTTCTCGCTGAATCTCGCTGCGCGCCTGTAGGGATTCGAACCCCAAACCTTCTGATCCGTAGTCAGATGCTCTATCCGTTGAGCTACAGGCGCTCGTCCGTGCTGCCGAGCGGCTGCGAGGACTGGTCGAGAATAGCCGACCCTGCTCGGCGGACGAAATCAGGGGGAGCGACACAGGACCTTTGCCGGAGGTCATCAGGACCCTCGGTCCGCTCCGCCGCGCCGAACCGGTGCCCTAGGGTGCCTAGCACCCGCACCGCGGCGAGGCACCGCCGCACGACGAGAGGCAGCGCGATGGCAGATCTCGAGGCAGTCATGGACGAAGCCGGACTGACCAACCCGAAGGTCCGCGAGTTCGTGAAGGAGTACGCCGAGCTCACCGGCGCCGAGCGCATCGAGGTGGTCAACGCCTCCGATGATGCGCGACTCCTCGAGGAGGCCGTCGCGGACGGCGAGCTCCAGATGGCCGGCGAGGGTCGCTACTACTCCCGTAGCTACTACAAGGACACCGCGCGCTCCGAGGAGCGCACCATCGTCGCGACCAACAACGAGTTGGACCGCGGCGTCTACAACAACTGGCGGCCGGCCTCGGAGATGAAGCCGATGCTGCACGACCGGATGCGCGGGGCGTCGGAGGGGAAGACGATGTACGTCGTCCCCTACCTGATGGCCCCCGCCGGCAACCCGCTCGAGCCGTGGGCCGCCGGCGTCGAGCTCACCGACACCCGCACCGTCGTGCTCCACATGATCCGCATGGCGCGGGTCGGCGTGCAGTTCGTCAACGACCTCGAGGACCCCGACTCGTTCGTCCGTGCCGTCCACGTCACCGGCGACCTGGAGAACCTCGGGCAGGGCACGCCCGACGACCAGCGCTACTTCGTCACCGTCGCCGACGAGCGCACGATCCTCCACTTCGGCTCGTCCTACGGCGGCAACGCGCTGCTCGGCAAGATCGCCCACGGCCTGCGGCAGGGGGCGTACGACGGCTGGGCGAGCAGGAAGTTCCTCGCCGAGCAGTACATGCTCATCGGCATCCACGACAAGGAGACCGGCAAGACCTGGCACGTCTGCGGTGGCTTCCCGAGCGCCTCGGGCAAGACCAACCTCGCGATGATGGCAGCCCCGGATGCCCTCGGTGACCGCTACCACGTGTCGTTCTACGGCGACGACATCGCGTGGCTGTGGGTCGACGAGGAGTCCGGGCGGCTCATGGGGATGAACCCGGAGTACGGCGTCTTCGGCGTCGCCAAGGACACCAACGAGAAGACCAACCCCAACGCCCTGCACTCCATCGACGAGGGCTCGCAGGCGATCTTCACCAACGTCGCCTACAACCCCTCCACGGGCGAGGTCTGGTGGGAGGGCAAGACGCCCAAGCCGCCGACCGACGTCCGCGGCTGGCTCGACTGGACGGGCTCTCCGCTGGCCGACCGCAAGGACAACGACACGGCCGCCTGGGCCCACCCCAACAGCCGCTTCACCACCACGCTGGCCAACGTGCCCAACATCGCGCCCGACTACGACGCCCCGGCCGGGGTGCCGATCGACGCCATCATCTTCGGCGGCCGCACCAGCGACCGCGAGCCGCTGATCCGGGCGATCACCGACCTCGCCGAGGGTGTGTACGACGGCCTCACGCTGGGCGCCGAGGCCACGTTCGCCGCGGAGGGCGTCGACGGGCAGCTGCGGTACGACCCGATGTCCAACCGCCCGTTCATGGCCTACGGCGAGGGCGACTACGCCCGCCACTACCTCGACGTGGTCGGGGCTGCGAAGGAGCAGCCGATCTTCGCCCACGTCAACTGGTTCCAGAAGGACCCCGACGACGGCCACTTCCTCTGGCCGGGATACCGCGACAACCTGCGCCCGCTGCTGTGGCTCCTGCAGCTCAAGAACGGCGAGGTCGAGGGGCGGCGTACGGCAGTGGGCATCCTGCCGACCGAGGACGAGCTCGACCTCACCGGCATGGACGTCCCGGCCGCCGACCTCGAGCGGATCCTGACGATCGACAAGGCGCGCTGGCAGCAGGAGATGGGCTTCCGCGAGGAGCACCTGGCGCAGTTCGAGCGGATGCCCGAGGAGATCTGGGAGGCGCACCGCCGCGTCGCCGCCGATCTCGACGCGGAGGACTGAGACCGCGCGACGTCGCCCCCGCCACTAGGCTGGCGGGGTGCGACGCCGTGTCTCGGGGACCGCCGCGCCCGGGTCCTCCCCCTCCGACCTCAGGCGAGGCAGCCCTGCCCTGGCCGCGCCCTTCGGTGTGGTGGCCGCGCTCGGCCTCTTCACCGTGCTGCTCCCGCCCTACGAGCGGCCGTGGTGGGTGGCCGCCCTCGCGGCCCTCCTGCTGGCGGTGGTCGTCGTGCTCTTCGTCGTCAGCCGGCGTCGACCCGAGCGAAGCTGGCTCGATCCGCTCCCCGCCTTCCTGCTGTTCCCGTACGCCGCCCTGGTGAACGACGCGGCCGGGGCGAGCAGCGGCGGCTCGTCGTCGGGCATGACGGTGCTGCTCCTCGTCCCGATCCTCTGGATGGCCATCACCGGCACTCCGCGGGAGCTGTGGTTGGCCAGCGGCCTGGCCGTGGCCACCCTCGTCGTGCCGGTCCTGGTGATCGGGCCGCCCGACTACGCGCTCGGCGACTGGCGCCGCGCCCTGATGTGGGGTGCGGTCGCGCTGGTCCTCGCGCCGGTCCTCCAACGGATCGTGCGCGACCTGGAGCGGCAGAGCCGGCGTGCTCGCGTCTCCAACGAGCGGGTGGAGAAGCTGTTCGACGACGCGCCGCACGGCGTCGCGCTCCTCGACCCGTCGGGCTCAATCATCCGCGTCAACATCTCGATGGCCGTCCTCGTGGGCCTCGACCCTCCCGACATGGTGGGGCACCGCCTCGCCGACTTCGAGACGCCGGGCGAGACCAGGATCGAGGACCACCTCGGCCGGCTCCTGGCCTATCGCGGCGACTCCCTGCAGTCGGAGTGCAACTTCCGTGACTCCGGCGGCAACGACGTGCACGTGTCCCTGAGCAGCACCGTGGTCGGCGACGCGCAGATGGGCGAGATCGTGATGGTCAACGTCGTCGACATCTCCGACCGCCGCCGCTACCTCGACCGCCTCGCCCACCTCGCGGACCACGACGTCCTCACCGGCCTGGCCAACCGCCGTCGCTTCGAGAACGAGCTCGACCGGCACCTCGACCGCTGCCGTCGCCACGGACCCACCGGCGCCCTCCTCCTGCTCGACCTCGACAACTTCAAGCAGGTCAACGACACGCTCGGCCACAACGCCGGCGACCAGCTCCTCGTCACGATCGCGGGGCTGCTGCGTCGATCCATCCGCAGCACCGACGTCGTGGCCCGCCTCGGCGGTGACGAGTTCGCCATCTTGCTGACCGACTGCGAGCAGGTCGACGCCGAGCGCGTGGCCGGTCTCGTCGTCGACCGCATCGCCACCCACGCCGCCACCCTCGACGGCGTGGCGCGCCGGGTCACGGCCAGCGTCGGCGCGGTGACGTTCCGGGCCGCCTCGGAGCACGCGGCCGACGTGCTGGCACTCGCGGACATGACGATGTACGACGCCAAGGAGGCCGGTCGCAACCAGGCGGTCGTCCTGTCCGAGGGCGACGAGCGGGGGCCTCGCACCGCGGCCCGGCTGCAGTGGCAGAGCCGCATCGAGGCGGCGCTCGCCGAGAACCGGTTCGAGCTCCACCTGCAGCCGATCATGGACATCGCGAGCGGCCGGATCAGCTCCGCCGAGGTGCTGCTTCGCCTGCGCGACGAGGGGGAGCTCGTGCCGCCGTCACGGTTCGTCTACATCGCCGAGCGCGTGGGCCTCATGCCGCAGGTCGATGCCTGGGTGGTCGACAAGAGCCTCGAGCTGCTGGCGCGGATGCGTCGTGACCACGACCCGGCGTTCGAGTTCGAGGTCAACCTGTCGGGCCACTCCATCGGCAACCCCGACATCGAGAAGGCGATCGTCGCCTCGCTGGAGAGGCACGGCGTCGAGCCGCACGCGCTGATCCTCGAGATCACCGAGACCGCGGCGGTGGCCGACGTCGCGCTGGCGCGGACCTTCGCCGAGAGGATGACCGAGCTCGGCTGCGCCTTCGCGCTCGACGACTTCGGCGCCGGCTTCGGGTCGTTCTACTACCTCAAGCACCTGATCTTCGACTACGTCAAGATCGACGGGGAGTTCGTGGCCCACGTGCACGAGTCGGCGGTCGACCGGACGATCATGCGCTCGATCGTCGGCATCGCCCGCGACCTGGGCAAGCGCACGGTGGCCGAGTTCGTCTCGGAGCCGGAGATCCTCGAGGTGTGCCGCGACGAGGGCGTCGACTTCGCCCAGGGCTACCTGATCGGCAGGCCCGTGGCCTTCGACGAGTTCGTCCGCGACTTCATGCCATCCGCCGTCGGGACGGCGCCGAACGACTGACGGCCCGGGGCGGGCACCCGACGGGGGGAACAGGAGATTGACGTACATGCGGTGGCTTCAACGGTCGGTGGGCCTGGCGATCATCGGTGCAGCAGCACTGGGCGCGGGCACCCTGTGGGTCGCCGTCGCCGCCGGAGACCCGGAGGCGGGCCGCGCCCCCGACGAAGGGCTGCTGTTCGGCATCTGGCGGGTCTTCTACGACACCGAGATGCCCGCTCCCCGGGTGCTGCTGGCCGCCGTCGGTGTGGCCCTGCTCCTCGCGGCGGGTGTCGCCGGCATCGAGCGGCGGCTCCTCACCCGGGCCCGCCGGAGCGAGGACGGCAACCGGATGCCGCTCGCACCCAAGCTCGTGATGACCGAGACCCGCGGGGAGTACGCCGGTCCGGTGATGATCACCGTCCTCATCCCGGCCCACAACGAGGAGGGCTGCATCTCCGAGACCCTGGCGTCCCTGCAGTCGCAGTCGCTGCCGCCGGCCCGGATCGTGGTCGTCGCCGACAACTGCACCGACGCGACGGTTCGGCTCGCCCGGGAGGCCGGTGTCGACGTCTTCGAGACGGTGGACAACACCCACAAGAAGGCGGGCGGCCTCAACCAGGCGCTCGCCGAGGTCCTGCCCGGCCAGGGCGACAACGACTGTGTGATGGTCATGGACGCCGACACCACCCTGGACGCCGGCTTCCTCGAGGGCGCGGCCCGTCGGTTGACCGACGACCGCGCGCTGATGGCGGTCGGCGGCCTGTTCTACGGCGAGGACGGCTTCGGCCTGATCGGTCAGTTCCAGCGCAACGAGTACACCCGCTACCAGCGTGACCTGCGGCGTCGGCGGGGCCGGGTCTTCGTGCTGACCGGCACCGCGTCGGTGTTCCGTCCGCGAGCGCTGCGCGCGGTGGCCGAGGAGCGGGGCAAGATCCTGCCCGGCGTCCCCGGCGACGTCTACGACACGGTGGCCCTGACCGAGGACAACGAGCTGACCATCGCCCTCAAGACCCTCGGCGCGCTGATGATCTCGCCGAGCGAGTGCACCGTGGTCACCGAGGTGATGCCGACGTGGCGGTCCCTGTGGGCCCAGCGGCTGCGCTGGCAGCGAGGAGCCCTGGAGAACCTCGGCGCCTACGGACTGCGGCCGCAGACCTTCCGCTACTGGATGCAGCAGCTGGGCATCGGCTACGGGGTCATCGCCCTCGGGTCCTACCTCGCGCTCATCATCCTCATGGTGCTGGCGACGTCGAACTGGGTGTGGTTCCCGTTCTGGATCGGCATCGGCCTGGTCTTCACCCTCGAACGCGTCGTGACGGTGTGGCGGGGCGGCTGGAAGGCGCGGTTGCTGGGGCTCTCCCTCTTCCCCGAGCTCTTCTACGCGATGTTCCTCAACATCGTCTACCTCAAGGGCATCTGGGACCTGTCCCTGGCGAGGCAGGCCACGTGGAAGCACGTGGTCCAGACCGACTCCGGCGTACGGGTGGAGAACTGACGTGGCCATCCCGACCGTGCTGCTCCCCGCCGTCGTCCCGGCCCTCGTCCCCATGGGCGTGCTGCTGCCCGACAGCATCCTGCGCAACGACGTCATCGCCGTGCTCGCGGCCTTCGTCGCGATCAACACGATCGTCTACGTCACGCTCGCCGTGGCCAAGATCCTCCCGAAGTTCTACCTCCGCGACTGGCTCGCGGCCGGCAACCGCCGCGCGGAGACCCGCAGCATCCATCCCGACGCCCCGGTCGGGGGACCCACGGGAGGTTCGCTCGGCGACCGCCTCACCCAGCCGCACCGGCGTACGCGGGAGTAGCGAGACGCACGTCACAGGTCTGTGATCGATCCAATATGTGCGCCGATTCACGAGCGTTAACGTCCGCGACAAGTCGCCGACAACGAGGCCGCGCGAACAACCCGCGACGCAAGCTGTGAGGAACCGGCATGACCGCAACGATCGACACCCAGACGACGCCACCGACCACGCACCCAGGCATCCTCGCCTGGGTCAACGAGGTGGCCGAGCTGACGCAGCCCGACGCCATCCACTGGTGCACCGGCTCCGACGAGGAGTGGGCCCAGCTCACCGCGTCCCTCGAGGCGACGGGCACGTTCACCCGCCTGAACCCCGACATCATGCCCAACTCGTTCCACGCGGCCTCCGACCCCACCGACGTGGCACGCGTCGAGGACCGCACCTACATCTGCTCGGTCGACGAGCGTGACGCCGGGCCCACCAACAACTGGATGGACCCGGAGGCGATGAAGGACCTCATGCGCGGGCTCTACGCCGGCTGCATGCGGGGTCGCACCATGTACGTCATCCCGTTCGTCATGGGCCACCTCGAGGCCGAGCACCCGATGTTCGGCATCGAGATCACCGACTCGGCCTACGTCACGGTCTCGATGCGCGTCATGGCCCGCATGGGCACCGACGTGCTGCGCCGCATCGAGGAGCTCGAGGCAGCCGGCGAGGCCCCGCAGTGGGTGCCGGCCCTCCACTCGGTCGGCATGCCGCTCGAGCCCGGCCAGGCCGACGCCGCGTGGCCCTGCAACGACACCAAGTACATCGTCCAGTTCCCCGAGGAGCGGATGATCTGGAGCTTCGGCTCCGGCTACGGCGGCAACGCCCTGCTCGGCAAGAAGTGCTACGCGCTGCGCATCGCCTCGGTCATGGCGCGCGACGAGGGCTGGCTCGCCGAGCACATGCTCATCCTCAAGCTGACCTCGCCCCAGGGCGTGACCAAGTACGTCGCCGCGGCCTTCCCGAGCGCGTGCGGCAAGACCAACCTGGCCATGCTCAAGCCCACCATCCCGGGCTGGAAGGTCGAGGCCATCGGCGACGACATCGCCTGGATGCGGATCGGCGAGGACGGCCGCCTGTGGGCGGTCAACCCGGAGTTCGGCTTCTTCGGCGTCGCGCCGGGCACCAACGAGCACACCAACCCGCACGCCATGGAGACCATCCGCAGGGGCAACTCGGTCTTCACCAACGTCGCGCTGACCCCCGACGGCGACGTGTGGTGGGAGGGCCTGGAGAACACCCCGGCCGAGGCCACCAGCTGGAAGGGCGAGCGCTGGACGCCGGAGCTGGCCGAGGAGACCGGCGAGCTGTCCAGCCACGCCAACAGCCGCTACTGCACCCCGATCAAGCAGTGCTCGATCCTCGCTGACGAGTACGACGACCCGCGCGGCGTGCCGATCGACGCGATCCTCTTCGGTGGCCGCCGCAAGACCACGATCCCGCTGGTGACCGAGGCCCGCGACTGGAACCACGGCACGTTCATGGGGGCCACGCTCTCCTCGGAGACCACCGCTGCCGCGGTCGGGGCCGTTGGCGTCGTACGCCGCGACCCGATGGCGATGCTGCCGTTCATCGGCTACAACGCCGGCGACTACTTCGGCCACTGGGTGGGCATCGGCAAGGACAACGACGCCGCCAAGCTGCCGAAGATCTTCTACGTCAACTGGTTCCGCCGCGGTGACGACGGTGGCTTCCTGTGGCCGGGCTTCGGCGAGAACAGCCGTGTCCTCAAGTGGGTCATCGAGCGCATCGACGGTCAGGCTGCCGCCGTGGAGACCCCCATCGGGCACGTCCCGGCGCCGGGCTCGCTCGACATCGACGGCCTCGACCTCACCGAGGACGAGCTCGCCCAGGCCCTCGCCGTCGACGCCGAGGAGTGGAAGGCCGAGCTGCCGCAGATCCAGGAGTGGTTCGAGAAGTTCGGCGACGACCTCCCGGCCGTGCTCTGGAGCGAGCTCGACACGCTGAAGGCGCGCCTCGACGCCTGACCCGCGCCTCGCGACACCGACCCGCCGCCCGGGCCTCCGGTCGGCGGGTCGGCGCATTTCCCGGTCGTCCGCGGAGGTGGCAGTTGGGGCTGGTGTGGCACCATCCTCCCCAGGGGATGTCGGTCGAGCGGAGTGAACCATGCCCTTGGGGCCTGATGAGCGGATCGTCTTCGAGGAGCAGGCGACCCCCCTCTACGAGGAGATCGTGACGTCCGGCGGCATCAACGCCGCCGACACGCGCATCGCCAAGGGGGGCGAGCTGCATGCCGCCTTCGCCCTGCTGGTCGACGTCGGCTTGGTGACGAAGGGCGACGACGGACGCACGTGGACCGCTGTGGACCCCGCCGCCGTTCAGGCACGGGTGGTCGCTCCGCTGGGCCAGCAGGGTGCCGAGCTCATCGCGGAGTCCGCCCACTGGGCCAACGCCTTCAACACCGTCTCGCACGTGTGGCGTCGCTCCCCGAGCGCCGTGGGAGGTCCCTTCGCGGAGATCCGCGGGCTCGCCACCATCGGCAACTTCCTCGCCTCGCTCGTCAGCGACGCGGAGGAGGAGCTGCTGACCGCCCAGCCGCAGTACCGCCGGGGCGTCAAGCAGCTCGACGCAGGTGTCGGCGCGCGCGACATCGCCGCCCTCAAGCGGGGCGTCAAGATGCGCACCCTCTACCAGCACGCCGCGCGGCGCAGCGCGGACACCCGCAAGTACGTCGCCGCGGTGACCGCTGCGGGTGCGGAGGTACGCACCCTCGACGAGTTCTTCAACCGCCTCATCGTGGTCGACCGTCGGGTGGCGCTCATCCCCGGCCACGAGGGCACCGACTCGGCGATGGTGATCAGCGACAGGTCGATGGTCGGCTACCTCGTCGACATGTTCGAGCGGCACTGGGAGCGGGCTCGGCCCTTCACCAGCAGCGAGACCTCGCTGATGCGCGACATCGCCGCCGAGCAGCGGGCGATGACGATCCGGATGCTCCTCGAGGGTCGGGCGGACCCGGCCGGCGCCAAGCGTCTCGGCGTCAGCCCGCGCACCTATGCCGCCTACGTGGCGGACCTGAAGAGCGAGTTCGAGGTGGAGACGAGGTTCCAGCTCGGCTACGAGATGGGCAAGCGCGGCATCTCCGGCCGGGAGGCCGACACCCCGTCCGCCTGAGGCGTTGGGTCCGGCACCTGCGGCCGGGCAAAAGGGGGAGGGCAGCACCTCCGAGGAGGTGCTGCCCTCATGCCGGGACTGGCCTGTGGGGGAGGCCGTCGGACCAGAACTCGTGGGGGGTTGAGGGGTCCGTGTCCCAGCTCTTCATTGCGTGCCCATCATGGCACGACTGGCTTCGGTTCAGCGGATGACGGCCCGCCCCCAGCTGGTGTCTCCGGCGTGGGCCGGCGCAGCGCCGATGGCGGCGACACCGAATCCGAGAACTGCCACGAGTGCGGCGGCGGCGATACGGCGTACTGGGCTCATGGGGTTTCCACCTCTTGGGTCATGTCACAGGGGATGACTCGTCCATTGTCGCCCACCGTGCGCAGCCACGTCCCGTCCAGTCGACTGCAGGTCTGTGCATTGCAGGTTCCTGCAAATACACGCACGGCAGACCGGCCGGCCCCCTCCGGGCGGAGGGGGCCGACACTGGCGGAGGCGGAGGGATTTGAACCCTCGATGGGGTTTTAGCCCCAAACCCGCTTAGCAGGCGGGCGCCATAGACCGGACTAGGCGACGCCTCCATGCCCGACCGGGGCCGGGCGCACAGAAGGTTACAAGGCTCGGCGGTCGTGCGCCGAATCAGGTCACAGTTTGCGGAGGCCGTGTCCGCGCTGGAGGTGGTCCTGGACGTCGCGCACGAACGCCTCGCGGTCCACTGCGAGCATCTCGACGGGGATCGTGGTCGTACGCCCGTCGCGCAGGCGCAGCACCACGACCGGAGCCTCGACGACCGTGGTGGTGACGGCGTCCTCGACGTCCTTCCACCGTGCGGACGCCGCCCCGACGCCGCGCACCCACTGCACCCGGTAGCCCTCGGACGTCATCCGCACCACCCAGCCCTTCGTGCGCCACACCCACCAGCAGGCGACGAGCACCGCGACGGTGAGCAGCACCGGGACCAGCAGGAAGACCGTGTGCAGGTCGAGGACCGCGATCGCCAGCGTGCTGGCCAGGATCAGCACGGCGACACCGCACAGCACGACGCCCAGCAGGCGCGCCGCGACAGCAGGGGCGAGGCGGTGGACGGTGGCGGTCTCGGTCGTCACGCCGAAGATTTCATCACGCGCCTGGTGGTCCATGGCGGTTGGGTAGAGTCCCGCGGTGTGCGGCGCCCCGGCGTCGTACGAGGAGGGGTGCCGGAGCGGCCGATCGGAACCGCCTTGAAAGCGGTCGTAGGGAGACCTACCGCGGGTTCGAATCCCGCCCCCTCTGCAGAGCACGAGCGGAGCGAGGGCTCCGCAGAGGCATCTTTGACCCAAGGAGCGTGAGCGCAGCGAGCGCTCCGCCGAGCTCACGCCGGTACGGCGGTGACCACCAGGTTCTGCTGGTAGCCACCGGCCTGGGGGAGGTACGGGCCGGTGCAGGTGACGAGCCGCAGCCGCTCGGGGCCGGTGCGGGCGAACACGTCCGCCGACAGTGCTTGTCGGTCGAATGTCTCGATGCTGTCGACCCGGTAGGTCCGGAGGGAGCCCGAGCCGGTGGCGACCTCGACCCGGTCGCCGACGGCGATCCCCCGGAGGTCGGCCAGCGGTCCGACGCCGAAGCGTCGGGAGTCGACGTGCCCCGCGAGCACCACGGACCCCCGGTCTCCCGGGGCGGCCCCGAAGCGGTACCACCCGAGGACCCGCGGGTCGGCGGGGAGCTGCATCTGCCTGTCCCCGCCCACGCCGACCGGGCGGACCGCGGCCTCCAGCCCGAGGGCGGGCACCCGGACGCGCGTGGGGGTGGGGGTGCGACGTGCCGGTCGCGCGCCGAGCGAGGCGTCGGTGCGTCCGACGGTGGACGCTGAGCGGCCGACGTCCCCGGGGGAGCGTCCACCCCCGTCCCGGACGGGCGGAGTGCCCGTCTTCACCGCCGAGGCGGCGGCGTCGCCCCGGACCTGCGCGACGTCCTGCAGGTCGTCGCTCCCGGTGGCGACGACGAGGCTGAGCAGGAGCCCGATGACCGCAGCGGTGGCCACGGCCCACCAGGCGCTCCTGCCCAGCCTCGTCATGCTGTCGCTCCTCGACGGTTCCGGGCCGTCAGCGGCGCGTGCGCGCCGGGACGAGCCGGGTCGCGGCCAGGGCGAGCGCCGCGAGCGATCCGGCAGCGAGCGCGAGAGCCCACGGCGGGGTGCCCCCGCCGAGCGCGGCCGCGCCGGTCTCCCCGCCGGGCACGCCGGACGGAGCCGAGTGGAGCCCGTCGATGGTCTGCACCGCGAGGTCGAGGTTGCCGTCCTCGGCCGAGCCCCAGGCGTACACGATGGTCGCGGTGCCCTCCGTGAGCTGCAGGTCGGCGGGGCCGAGGACTGCCTCGTTCTCCCCGGCCAGCGTCACATCAGCGGAGTAGCCCCCGGCCGGGACGTCAGCGGACGCCTCGTCGGGGTTGGCCAGGTCGGGGAACAGCACGTCGCCGTCGGCCCGGACGTCGACCGCGGGCGCCGCGGCGGTGTGGCGCACCACGACGCGCGCCTGGCCGGCCTCGGTCGACGACACGTCGTTGACGAACGGGGTGAGGACGGGGTTGCCGTCGGAGTCGAGGTGGGCCACCACCGTCGCGTTGGCGCCGGCCGGGACCTCCACGCCGTTCGCCTCGATGGCGGGCTGGCCGCTGCCCGGGGCGTCACCGTCCGCGAAGACCTGGAGGTCGTAGGTGCCGGCGGGCAGCTGGAGGGGATCGGTGAGGGTGCCCGGCGTGAAGTCGGGGATCAGCTCCTCGCCGTTGGCGTAGACGTCCACGGTCAGGCCGGGGACGGCGTGCAGGACGGACACGGTCGCCTCGGCCTGGGAGGCGGAGGCGGGCGCGGACATGGCAGCGGGCGCGGCGAGCAGGGCAGCGGCCGACAGCAGGGCGGTGGTCTTCTTCATCGGGCTGTTCCTTTCGTGGGGGTACCTGATGCCCTCGGTTCGGAGCGGCCCTCACCTCGGATGGGAAACTTGGACAAAAACCTGTACATCTTGTGGAGGTTCGGTCATGCCGCGAGCTGTAACGCCGGGTTGGTGCAACTACCCACCCAGATGCATCAGGGGGGCTACAGGCAGCAACCCGGCGTTACAGCGGCGGCTAGGCTCGCCCGGTGACGACCTGGTTCGAGTCCCCGGACGACGCTGCGACCCGGTTGCGCGAGGTCGGCTACCTCACCGACGACGCCACGGCGCTGACGGCGTACCTCGCCGGGGCGCTGGAGAAGCCGCTGCTCATCGAGGGTCCCGCGGGTGTCGGCAAGACCGAGCTCGCCAAGGCGGTGGCCCGGGCGACGGGCGCGGAGCTGGTGCGGCTGCAGTGCTACGAGGGCCTCGACGAGGCGCGGGCGCTCTACGAGTGGAACTACAAGAAGCAGCTGCTCCGGATCCAGGCGTCGGGAACCGACCAGGCGTGGAGCGAGACCCACGACGACATCTTCACCGAGGAGTTCCTGCTCACTCGGCCGCTCCTCAGCGCGATCCGGCGCGACGACCCGACGGTCCTGCTGGTCGACGAGGTCGACAAGACCGACATCGAGGTGGAGGGCCTGCTGCTCGAGGTGCTGAGCGACTTCCAGGTCACGATCCCCGAGCTCGGCACGGTCAGCGCGACGCGCCGCCCGTTCGTCGTGCTCACCTCCAACGCCAGCCGCGAGCTCTCCGAGGCGGTCAAGCGCCGCTGCCTGTTCCTGCACCTCGACTACCCCGACGCCGAGCGCGAGCGCGCGATCGTCACCGGACAGGTGCCGCGACTCGACGACCGGGTCGTCGCCCAGCTCGTCGACGTCGTCGTACGCCTGCGGGAGCTGGAGCTGAAGAAGGCGCCCTCGATCGCCGAGTCCGTCGACTGGGCGCGCACGCTGGTGGCGCTCCAGGTGGGCGACCTCGACGAGGCCACGGTCGCCCGCACGCTCGGCGTCGTGCTCAAGCACGCCTCCGACCTGCAGCGCGCGGCCAGGGAGCTCAAGCTGGCCGCGAGATGAGCCTTCTCGACACCCACATCGGCTTCGTCGAGGCGCTGCGCTCGGCGGGCCTGTCGGTGTCGCTGGCCGAGGGCCTCGACGCGATCAGCGCGCTGGAGAAGGTGCACTGGCACGACCGCGAGACCGTGCGCGCCGCGTACGCCGCCACGCTGGTGAAGCGGCAGCCCCAGCGGGTCACCTTCGACGCGGTCTTCGACATCTGGTTCCCGCGACTCGTCGGCGGCGGCGTCGCCGGGGGCGGCCTCGAGCCGGCGTCCGCGCCGCAGGACACCGGGGCCGACCTCGAACGCTTCCGGGAGGCGCTGGCCGACGCCCTCGCCTCCGGCGACCAGCAGGCGTTGCAGGACCTTGCAGTCGAGGCGGTCGCCCGCTTCGGGGCGATGCCCGGGCGCGGACCCGGCCTGTCGAGCTGGTCGGCCTACACCTCGCTCCAGCGGGTGTCGCCCGGCGAGCTCATGGACCGGCTCGTGCAGGGGCTGCTCGGCCAGGGCATCGACGACCAGCAGGCCCAGCGGGTGGCCGGTCGCCGGATCGGCGACTTCACGCGCCTGGTCGAAGGAGACGTCCGCCGTCGCATCGCCGAGGAGAAGGGGCCCCAGCACGTCACCGACGTGACCGTCCGCCCGACCATCGACCGGCTCGACTTCACCGCCGCCCGCCGCAGCGACCTGGAGGAGATGCGTCGCGAGATCTACCCGCTCGCCCGTCGGCTCGCAGCCCGGCTCACCAAGGAGCAGCACGCGCGTCGGCGCGGACCCCTCGACGTACGCCGCACCGTGCGCGCGTCGATCGCGACGGGCGGGGTGCCGCTGACCACCCACCACCGCCCGAAGCGTCCGCACCGCACCGACCTGGTCGTCCTCTGCGACGTCAGCGGCTCGGTGGCCAACTTCGCGCAGTTCACCCTGATGCTGGTGTTCGCGCTGCGGGAGGCGTTCAGCGGTGTGCGCGCGTTCACCTTCGTCGACGACGTCGTGGAGGTCAGTGACAGCTTCCGGCCGGGTGCCGACGTGGTCGAGGTGATGGAGTCACTGGCCGGGCGCATCTCGCAGGCCGCGATGTGGGGGCGCACCAACTACGGGCGGGCCCTCACGCGGTTCGCCGAGGAGCACCCCGACGCGGTCGGGCCGCGGTCCTCGCTGCTGGTGCTGGGCGACGGCCGGTCCAACTACAGCGACCTCGCGCTGCCGGTCCTCGGCGACCTGGCCGGGCGGGCACGGCACGCGTGGTGGCTGAACCCGGAGCACCCCCGCCACTGGGGCACGGGTGACAGTGCCGCCGACCGCTACGGCGAGATCGTGCCGATGGTGGAGTGCCGCAACCTCGCACAGCTCGGCGAGTTCGTGCACGGCATCGTCTGACCGGGCGGTCAGCCCGCGAGGAACCCGAGGTCCTGCATCCGGCTGATCTCGGCCCGCAGCTCGGGGTGCTCGGCCGTGTCGGCGGCCCGCGCGCCCGCGACGTAGAGCTGCGTGCCCTCGGCGCCGGCCGCGTCGAAGACCACCGTGAGGCGGTTGGCCGTCGAGGCGTTGATCAGCGAGCCGAGCAGGACCACCGGGTCAGAGCGGTCCTCGAGCGACAGCACCCGGGTGCCCTCGGGGATCCGGGGCACCTGGGCGGACGGGGCTCCCGCGGTGACGACCTGGTCGACCACGAAGCGCGACGAGCGGGCGGTGGCGGCGATCTCGGCGGCGATCGCTCCGCCCCCAGCCGAGCCGACGAGCATCACGCGGGCGTCGTCCTCGGTGACGGCGTCCTCGATCGCCCGCACCACCTGGCCTGCCGACGTGGTGGGGTCGGCGCCGACGAGCCGGAGCCGGCCGGTGTCGGGGGTGAGCGAACCCGGGAGGTAGGCGATGTAGCGACCGGTGCCGACGCGCTGGACGCTGATGCGACGGTCCTCCGCCAGGAGGTTGGCCATCAGCTCCTCGAGCGAGCGCGGCGCCGTCGCGGTGCTGCTGTCGACCTCCGTGACCGGCGCCTCGACCTCGACGAACGACCCCGCGGAGTCGCGGAAGGCCGACACGGCGTCTGTGGGGAACGGGTCCACGCCGATCGCCCGCAGGCCTCCGCGTGCGGCGTGGGCACCGTGGTCGGACGCGAGCGCCCCGGCGGTGAGGAGCGAGCGCATGTGCAGCCCGTCGAGCAGGCCGCCGCCACCGGACAGGTGGTCCATCAGGTCGGGGTTGTTCTCGGCGAGCTCGCTGAGGTAGGCGGTGACGCCGTCGCGGTCGAGCGTGTCGGTCTCGATCAGCCCGGCGCTCACGATCGCCCCGCCGAGCGCGACCTCCGGGGCGAGGTAGCCGATCGCGCGGCCGGCGATGGAGCCGAGGGTCTTGTAGGCCGCTTCCTGCAGCTCGTCGATCCAGCGGTAGGTGAGGACCGTGGCGCGTACGACGAGCGCGTCGGCGTCGAGCTCGACCGAGCGGGTCAGCAGCCCGTTCTTGCCCGTGGTGGCGGCCCGGATGTCCTCCTCGGCCTGCCCCCAGGTCGCCTTCGACAGCTCGCCGGAGTCGACGACGTCGTCGTCGCCGAGGATCTCGCTGCCCAGCCGGGCGCGGGTGCGCATCTCGGTGCCCGAGCTGTCGAACAGGTCGGCCAGCGCCAGCATCTGGTCGTACTTGTCGGCGGCGACGGAGGCGGACGAGTCGTCCGGCGGGCCGTCGTGGGTGCGGGGGATGTCGAGATCACTCATGCGCAAGGGCCTCCGGGGCGGTGACCTGTGCCAGCACGGGCGCCAGTTCGGTGGCCAGGTCGTCGGGGTCGACGCGGGCGACCGCGACGCGCGCACCGTCGTCGTGGCGGGGGGTCAGGGAGTGCCAGCCGTCACGGAGCAGCACCCACGACACGACGCCGACCGAGGTGGTGGCGCGCTCGGACACCTCGGCGGCGAGGATCCGCATGCGACCGCGGCCCTCGGTGTGCACGGCGGACACGGCGTCGACGGCCTCGGGGCCGCTGATCTCCCGGCCGTCGGCGAGGACGGCCCCGTCGGACTGGCCGACCAGGACCGGGACGAGGTCGGACCGGCCGGAGCGCAGCGCCTCCCCGACGGTGTCGGCGAGGGCGTAGGGGACGTCGAGCCGGGCGGGCACGTGCGAGGTGCCGAGCGGCAGGTCCTCCGGCGGGGCGGTGACCCGGGCGAGCTCGGTGGTCCACTGGTCGACGGGGAACCATGCCAGCTCGAAGACGATGCCGTCACAGGTCGACAGGCTGGCGACCGCGCCGCCGGACTGGCGGTGCCAGGCCTTGACCTGGGTCGCCCCCGCCGCGACGTCGATGTCGAGGGCGAGCCGTGGTGTCGCGAGCAGGCCGACTGCTCCGAGGAGGCCGGGGTCGGCGCCCGCGTCGGTCACCAGCCCGCGGCGGCTCAGGGTGTCCTTCGGGTCGTGGAGGGTGCGGAGGGCGTCGCTGTAGGCGGTGTCCTCCACCGAGCCCCGGCTCTGCCCCAGCCGTCCGGAGAGCGATCCCGCATCGACGGCCTCGTCGGCGTCACCGGGCAGGTCGAACGGCAGCGGCGCCCCGCCGGCGAGCTCGGCGACCAGGCGGAGCTCGGGCAGCGTCAACGCCAGGCGCCGGGCCATCGCGTCGATGAAGCTCGTGGGCGCCGGAGGGGGCGCGGTCAGGTCGATGGTCACCATGTCAGAGCCCCGGGAGCGTGATGGTCAGCCAGTCCTTGTGCCCGGCCGGGGGTGGGTCGAAGGCGAGCAGGGCGGCGTCGGTCGCGTCGGGCTCGTCCGACGCACCGTCGGACCCCGCGGAGTGGCTGGCGCGGGTGCGGGCGTCCTCGACGAGGCCGGTGGCCTTGTGGGCGCGCTGGTCGATCGCCTCCTTGAGCGTGTCGACCTCCGCGAGGTGCTGGGCCAGCGAGTCGGCAGCGGTCTCGTGGTGGGCGGCGGCGGCGCGCAGGTGCGAGGCCCGCTCCTTGACCCGCTCGCGCATCGCGTCGGCGGCCTTGCCGCGCCACGGCACGGCCTCGGCCTGGGCGACGAGACGGGCGGCCAGGGCGCGGATGTCGCCGCCCTGCTCCCGGAGCTGCGCGACGCGCTTGCGGCCCGCGGCGGTGTCGCCGTACATCGATCACTCCCTCTCGTCCGGAGACGCCTACCCGGTCGGGCGCGACCCCAAACGTCCTCTTCCTGCGCACGCGATTGTGCCGCAGGAGGCCCTCGCGGTGCAGCGGGGCGGACCGTCCACGCCGCGCGAGACGGCCGCGGCGCCGCCTGCCGGCCGATAGGATCCAGTGGCCCCGCAACCCGAAGCGCCGCCCAGAGGTGTGCATGACGTTCGACGTCCACCAGCTCGACGAGTTCGTGCTGGTCGGTGCGGTCGTGACCTTGGCGGCGATCCTGGCCGTGCGCGTGTCGGCGCGCGCCGGGCTGCCGTCGCTGCTCATCTACCTCTTCATCGGCGTGCTGCTGGGCGAGGGAGGGTTCGGGATCCCCTTCGAGGACGCCCAGGTCGCCCACGCCCTGGGATTCGGGGCGCTGGCCATCATCCTGGCCGAGGGTGGCCTGACGACCGACTGGCGGCAGATGCGCTCGAGCGTCGGCCTGGGTCTCTCGCTCGCGACCATCGGCGTGGCCGTGTCGGTGGCCGTCGTCGCCGTCGGCACCCACTACCTCCTCGGCCTGCCGTGGGAGCTGGCGATCCTGCTGGGCGCCATCTGCTCGCCCACCGACGCGGCCGCGGTGTTCTCGGTCCTGCGGGCGCTGCCGCTGCCCAAGCGCCTCACCGGTGCGCTCGAGGCGGAGTCGGGGCTCAACGACGCCCCCGTGGTCGTTCTCGTCGGCATCATCTCCACCGGCGCGGTGGGCGAGTCGGGGCTGCTGCAGACCAGCGGCCTCATCGTCTTCGAGCTCATCGCCGGCGGTCTGGTGGGCGCCGCGATCGGCGTGGGCGGGGCGTGGGTCCTGCGACGGGCGGCGCTGCCGTCCTCGGGCCTCTACCCGATCGCCGTCCTGTGCTTCGCGTTCACGGCGTACGGCGCCTCGTCGGCGCTGCACGCCTCGGGTTTCGCCGCGATCTACGTCGCCGCGCTCATCCTCGGCAACAGCGAGCTGCCGCACCGGGTGGCCACCCGCTCCTTCTCCGAGGGCGTGGCGTGGCTCGCCCAGATCGGGCTGTTCGTGATGCTCGGGCTGCTGCTGTCGCCGTCGCGGATCGACCTCGACACCGTCGTCCAGGCGCTGGCGACCGGCCTCGTGCTCACCCTCGTGGCCCGGCCCCTGTCGGTCGTGGCGAGCAGCATCGTGCAGCCCATGGGCCCACGCGACCTGGCGTTCCTGTCGTGGGCGGGCCTGCGCGGGGCGGTGCCGGTCGTGCTCGCCACGATTCCCCTTTCGGAGGGGGTGACCGGCGCCGAGGACCTGTTCGACATCGTCTTCGTGATGGTCGTCGTCTACACGCTGCTGACCGGGCCCACGCTGCCCTGGGTTGCCCGGACGCTCGGCGTCGCGCTCCGGTCGGGGCCGCGCGGCCTCGACGTGGAGGCCGCGCCCCTCGACCGGGTCGCCGCCGACCTCCTGCAGGTGACCATCGCGCCGACGTCGAAGATGCACGGTGTCGAGGTCGGCGAGCTGCGGCTGCCCCAGGGAGCCTCGGTCTCGCTGGTCATCCGGTCCGGCGAGGTGCTCGTGCCCGAGCGACGTACGGTCCTGCGGCACGGCGACGACCTGCTGGTGGTCACGCCCCGGAAGCTGCGCGACGCCACCGAGGCGCGCATGCGCCAGGTCTCGGACAACGGCCGGCTCGCCCAGTGGGTCGGCGACCCGAAGCGCCGCGACCGGGACTGACGGCGACGCGCAGCGTCACTCCGACCCGGTGGCTCGGCAGATGGTCGCGTCGGCCTCGGCGACCACCGACTCGATCTGCTTCTTCTTCAGCGACTGGAACTTCTCGCCCACCACGACGACGACGCCGGGGCCGAGGGCGTCGCCCTCGACGACCTTGGCCCGCTTGAACTGCTTCTTGACGAGGACGACGGCCGGGTTCGTCGGCTCGGACGACCAGATCTGGGTGGTGGCCGCGGGCAGCGGCGAGTCCCCGACAGTGCCCTCGACGAAGCCGCGCTCGGCCAGCTGGGCGCTCGTGGCCCCGGCCAGCCCGCTGCGCTTGCTGCCGTTGAAGACGCTCACGACGATCTGGTCGCGGCGCACCTCGGAGCCGGCAGGAACGGTCGTGTCCTCGCAGATCGCGACCGGCTCGTCCTCGGGGAACGGTTCGGTGAAGGCGGCCCATCCCCAGACGGCGGCGACCGCGACCACCAGGGTGAGGAAGGCGAGCGTGAGCGCCGACCGGGCGGCGCCCGTCATCCGGCGTCCGCCTGGTGGACGCGCGCGTGCAGCACGCTGCGCTGCTGGAGCGCGGCGCGGAGGGCGCGGTGCAGGCCGTCCTCGAGGTAGAGGTCGCCCTTCCACTGCACGACGTGGGCGAACAGGTCGCCGTAGAAGGTCGAGTCCTCGTCGAGGAGCGTGTCGAGCCGCAGGGTGTCCTTGGTGGTCACCAGCTCGTCGAGCCGCACCTGGCGCGGGGGCAGGTCGGCCCAGCCGCGCGAGTCGAGCCCGTGGTCGGGGTAGGGCCGGCCGTCGCCCACCCGCTTGAAGATCACGGCGGTGATCATAACGACGCCGCCCCGAGGGACCTCGTCGTCGCCTCCCCACGTGGCTAGGCTCGCCGGCATGAGCGAGACCCCTGAGGCCCAGCCGCCGGCGGCGACCGACCCGATCTCGGACCCGGTCCCCGACCCGATCTCGGACCCGATCTCGGAGGCGGTCGCAGCCGGCTACCGGTTCGAGGGCGAGGCCCTCGAGCTCGGCGGCCTGATGCTGGACGCGGAGCGCCTCAGCGACGTACGCATCCGCATCCCGCTCGCCATGCTCAACCGTCACGGCCTCGTCGCCGGAGCCACCGGCACCGGCAAGACGAAGACCCTCCAGCTGCTCGCCGAGCAGCTCAGCGCCCACGGCGTCCCCGTCTTCGCCGCCGACATCAAGGGCGACCTCTCCGGCATCAGCGTCCCGGGCGAGCCCAGCGACAAGCTCACCGCGCGCACGTCGAGCGTCGGCCAGGAGTGGACGGCGACCGGCTTCCCGACGGAGTTCTACGCGATCGGCGGCCAAGGCATCGGCGTACCTGTCCGGGTCACGATGAGCGCGTTCGGCCCCACCCTGCTCGCCAAGGTGCTCGGCCTCAACGAGACCCAGGAGTCCTCGCTCGGCCTGGTCTTCTACTACTGCGACAAGCAGGGGCTGCCGCTGCTCGACCTGGCCGACCTGCGCGCCGTGCTGCAGTACCTCACCGGCGACGCGGCCGGCAAGGCCGAGCTCAAGACGATCGGCGGCCTCTCGCCCCAGACCGCCGGGGTCATCCTGCGCGAGCTGGTCGCCTTCGAGGCGCAGGGCGCCGACGTGTTCTTCGGCGAGCCGGAGTTCGAGACCAAGGAGTTCCTGCGCACGGCCGAGGACGGCCGCGGCATCGTCAGCCTGCTCGAGCTGCCCAACCTCCAGGACCGGCCGGCGCTCTTCTCGACGTTCCTCATGTGGCTGCTCGCCGACCTCTTCCACGACCTGCCGGAGGAGGGCGACCTCGACAAGCCCAAGCTGGTCTTCTTCTTCGACGAGGCGCACCTGCTGTTCAACGACGCCTCCGACGCCTTCCTCGACCAGATCGCCCAGACCGTGCGGCTGATCCGGTCGAAGGGCGTCGGCGTCTTCTTCGTGACGCAGTCGCCCACCGACGTACCCGACGAGGTGCTCGGCCAGCTCGGTTCCCGCGTCCAGCACCAGCTCCGCGCCCACACGCCCAACGACGCCAAGGCGCTCAAGGCGACCGTCAACACCTACCCCACCAGCGCGTACGACGACCTCGGCGAGGTCATCACGTCGCTCGGCATCGGCGAGGCCGTGGTCACGGTCATGAACGAGCGCGGCGCCCCGACCCCCGTCGCGTGGACGCGGCTGCGGGCGCCGGAGTCGCTCATGGACCCCGCCCCCACCCCCGACATGGAGACGGCGGTCGCGGCCTCCCCGCTCACCGCGAAGTACGCCGAGGCGATCGATCGCGAGTCCGCCCGCGAGCTGCTCGCCAAGAAGCTCGAGGAGGGCGCCCGCAAGGCCGCGGAGGACGCCCGCGTCAAGGAGATGGCGCGCGAGCAGAAGAACGCGCGCGTCACCGAGAAGTCCTCGCAGCCCTCCTCCCGGCGGTCCGCGCCGAAGGAGGAGGACAGCATGATGGAGAGCGTCGTGAAGTCGCGGGCGTTCAAGGACTTCATGAGCACCGCCGCCCGCGAGATCGCCCGGGGGATGTTCAAGAGCGGCCGCCGGTAGGTCCCTCGCGTCAGCAGCCGCCCCAGCCGGGCGGAGGTCACATGGTCGGGTCGAGCCAGGCCAGCTGGGCGGTCTGGGTGCCGCCGTCGCGGGTGACGACGCGGGCGCGGCCCTCGGGGGCGGGCTGCGGACGGAGGTTGCCGATGAGTACGCCCTCGTCGCGCGGACCGGACAGCATGACGCCGGGCATCGCGAGGTCGCGGAGCGACTGGATGACGGGTTCGTAGAGCGCGCGGGACGCGCCACCGGTGCGCCGCGCGACGACGACGTGCAGGCCGACGTCGCGTGCCTGGGCCATCAGCGGCTGCAGCGAGGACACCGGTGAGGACTGCGCGGTCGCGACGAGGTCGTAGTCGTCGACCACCACGAAGACCTCCGCGCCCGTCCACCACGACCGGCTGCGCAGCTGGTCGGGCGTCACGTCGGGACCGGGGATGCGGCCCTCGAGGTAGCTCGCGATGTCCTTGAGGGTCGGCGTCGCCTGGGTCGCGGAGGTCAGGTAGTTGAGGAGGTACTCGTCGGGCACCTCGCCGAGCATCGAGCGGCGGTAGTCGACGAGCACGATCTGCGCTTCCTTGGGCGTGCGGGTGCGCATGATCTCGTGGACGTAGGTCCGCAGCAGCGCGCTCTTGCCGGACTGGCCGTCGCCGAAGATCAGCATGTGCGGCTCGGCGTCGACGTCGAGGCCGATCGGCGCGAGCTCCTTCTCGTTGATGCCGAGCAGGATGTGCTTCGCCGGGACGTTGCGGCGCACGGCGTCCTCGCGGACCGCGTCGAGCGTGACCTTCTCCGGCAGCAGCCGCAGCTTGGGTCCCTGCGGGCCCTTCCACGCGGCGGCCATCCGGTCGATGAGATCGTCGACCCCGTCGCCGAGCGTGTCGGCGTTGCCGTCGCCGTCGATGCGCGGCAGCGCGCCGAGGAAGTGGAGCTTGGACGGCACCAGGCCGCGCCCGGGACGACCGACCGGGACGAGGGCAGCGACCTTCCGGTCGATCTCGCTGTCGAGCGGGTCACCGAGCCGCAGCTCGAGCTTGGAGCCGAAGACGTCACGCATCGCGGCGCGGTAGTCGGCCCACCGCGTGGAGGCCGTGACGATGTGGAGGCCGAAGGTCAGGCCGCGAGCGGCGAGCTGCTGGATGTCCATCTCGAGGTCGTCGAACTCGGCGCGGAGCGTGCTCCAGCCGTCGATGACGAGGAAGACGTCGCCCCAGCCGTCGTCGGCGCGGCCCTGCGTGCGCCGCGAGCGGTAGGTCTCGATGGAGTCGATGCCGTTCTGGCGGAAGTACGCCTCGCGGCGGTCGACGATGCCCTCGACCTCGGCCATGACGCGGCGTACGACGTCGGGCTCGGAGCGCGTCGCGACACCGGAGACGTGGGGGAGCCGGGTCAGCGGCGCGAACGTGCCGCCGCCGAAGTCGAGCACGAAGAACTGCGACTCCATCGGCGTGGTCACCAGCGCCATGCTCGTGACGATGCTGCGCAGCATCGTGCTCTTGCCCGAGCGCGGGCCGCCGACGACGGCGACGTGGCCGGCCGCGCCGGTGAGGTTGAGCGTCATGGTGTCGCGGCGCTGCTCGCGCGGACGGTCGACGGTGCCGAGCGGGATCACCAGGCCGGGCACGTTGCGCCACTGCGGCGACGTGAGGCCCAGGTCGGGGCTCTCGACCAGGTCGGGCATCAGCTCGTCGAGGGTGTCGGGCACGTCGAGCGGCGGCAGCCACACCTGGTGCGCGGCCGGCCCCTTGCCGACCATCCGCGTCACGGCGATGTCGAGGAGCGAGGGCTGCTCCCCCTGCTGCTGGGCCTGCGGCGCCGCCACCTCGGCGACCTCCTCGGTCGGCTCGAGCGCCTGCACCTCCGAGATCGTGAACGGCAGGATGCCGCGGATGGCGCCGCCCTCGTCACGGGTGACCCGGGTGCGGCTCGACGGGGGCCCCGAGACGTACGCCGCCTTGAACCGCAGCAGCGTGGACTGGTCGGGCTTGAGGTAGCCCAGGCCCGGCACGGCGGGGAGCTCGTAGGCGTCCGGCACCCCGAGCACGGCCCGTGACTCGCCGGCGGAGAAGGTGCGGAGACCGACGCGGTAGGACAGGTGGGACTCGAGGCCGCGCAGGCGGCCCTCCTCGAGGCGCTGCGAGGCGAGCAGGAGGTGCAGGCCCAGCGAGCGGCCGAGGCGGCCGATGGCGACGAAGAGGTCGATGAACTCGGGCTTGGCCGAGAGCATCTCGGAGAACTCGTCGACGACGATGAACAGCGACGGCATCGGCTCGAGGGGCTCGCCGTTGGCGCGGGCCTTCTCGTAGTCGCGCACCGACGCGTAGTTGCCGGCGTCGCGCAGCAGCTCCTGGCGTCGCGTCATCTCGCCGGACAGGGCGTCCTGCATGCGGTCCACGAGGGTGAGCTCGTTGGCGAGGTTGGTGATGACGGCCGAGACGTGCGGCATGTCGGCCATGCCGGCGAAGGTCGCGCCGCCCTTGAAGTCGACGAGCACCAGGTTGAGCTGCTCGGACGAGTGCGTCATGACCAGTCCGAGCACCAGCGTGCGCAGGAACTCCGACTTTCCGGAGCCCGTCGCTCCGATCACCAGGCCGTGCGGGCCCATGCCCTGCTGGGCGGACTCCTTGATGTCGAGGTGGATCAGGCCGCCGGAGTCGCCGATGCCGATCGGCACCCGCAGCCGGTCGCGGGCCGGCCGGGGGCGCCAGGCGGTGGCGGGGTCGTAGCTGAAGATGTCGCCGAGGCCGAGCAGGTCCATGTGGTCGGGGGTCGTCGAGGTGATGTCGACGGCGCCGCCGGCCGACGACGACTCGGCGCTCGCGGTCTTGAGGGGCGCGATACGGCGCGCGAAGGCCTCGGCCGTGGCGATGTCGCACTGGTCGGCGAGGGCGCGGACCGGCTCGCCGCGCAGGCGCAGCGCGCTCACCGGGCGCTTGCCCAGCTCGTCGGGCGCGTCTGCGAACTCCAGGCGCAGCCTCGTCGAGTCCTCGAGCTCGTCCCACCGGCTCGGCAGGTCGAGCAGCGTGACGCCGTGCAGGCCGTCCGGCGGGACGATGTGGTTGCCGGGGGGCAGGTGGCCGCCGTCGATGACGAGCAGGATGTGGGGTGTGGCGGCACGCTCGTCGGCGCCGAAGCGGGGCCGGTCGCTGAGGTCGGGCGGGAGCAGGCTGCCGAGGTCGTCGAGCGAGGTCGAGACCAGCCGCATCGGGCCGACCGCGTCGACCTCCCGGGTGCTCTGGGCGTGGGGCAGCCACTTGACCCAGTCCCAGTGGGTGAGGTTCTGCTCCGAGCTCAGCACCGCGACGATCAGCTGGTCGGGGTTCTGGAACGCCGTCGCGGAGCAGATCATGGCGCGCGCCGTCGAGCGGACCTCCTCGGCGTCGCCGCACAGCTCGATCCGGTCGAAGGCGCGCAGGTCGATCGACGCCGGCAGGTTGGGCTGGAGGCGGTGCACGACGAGCAGCCGGTGCAGGGCCGACGCCGCGGCGGGGTCCACCTGGTCGACCGGGGCGCTCTCCGGCGGCACCAGCTCCAGCGACAACGGCTGCGAGCACAGGCCGTAGCGCACGTGCAGGAAGTTGTCGTCCGACGCGGTGTGCTCCCACAGCCGGGTGCGGTCCTCGGCCAGGGAGGGCAGCGCGGAGGGCTCGGGGTGGTGCCAGTTGAGGGCCCGGCGCTGCTGGTCGGCCGCCTCGCGCGCCACCTTGCGGATGTTGCTGAGGTAACGCAGGTACTCCGTCCGTGAGCCGGTGACCTGCTGCGCCCGCTGCCTACGCTGCCGGTCGATCTGGACGATGATGAAGCCCAGGGTGGCGAAGAGGAACATGCCCGCCGCGAGGAAGCTGCGGCTCTTGTTCGCGCCGCCCATGGTCGCGACGAGCACGATGGAGCCGAGGCTGCCGAGCATCGGGATGGCGTTCATCAGCACGCCCCCGGCGCCCTCGCCCTCCTGCAGCTCGGGCGGCGGCTGCAGCACGATCTGGCCGCCCGGCATCTCCGGCTCGTCGAGCCTCTGGCCACCTCGCAGTGTCGTGCTCAACGCGTCCCCCAGTGCCGTGCCCGATGAAGTCGCCCCGATGATAGGTGGGCTGCCGCACCGCCCGCACCAGCGACTGCTCTCCAGCGGACCTGCGACTACTCTCAGCGCAACGGTGCTCGTCGGGCGGGCAACGCGAAGGGGGGATCCGTGTCGGACGTCGCGATGTCCAGCAGCGCTGGCGCGACCATCGCGGTGAGCATCCACGGCCCGGCCGGGGTGCTCGACCTGGTGGTGCCGACCGGCGCCACCTCGGTCGACGTGGCACGCGAGTACGCCAAGCAGGCGGACGTGCCGGGCATCCCGCTGCTGCAGACCGCCCTCGGCGAGCGACTCAACGCGGCCGTCCCGCTGGGCGAGGCGGGCATCCAGCCCGGCGACGTCCTGGTGGCGACGACCGGCGTGCACCGGCCACGTCGGGTGACGCTGCTGCAGGCGGCGAAGAACGCGCCCGAGAGTCCCGCGCTCGCCGCCATGATCGCCTGGGTCGCCGCGCTGGTCGCCGCCCTTGCTGCCTGGTACGCCGGTCGCGCGGGCGACGACGTCGTCCGCACCGTCGCCGTCGGGTTGCTGCTCGCCTGCTCGCTCGTCGGGGTGCTGCCGCTCGGCCGCCACGCTCGTCAGCGTGCCGCCGCCGCTCCTGCGTTCGCCGCGGCCGCTGCCTTCGCGGCCCTCTACGAGCCGGGTGTCCACCTGCTCCCCGCCATCCTCGGCGCGGCCGGGATCGCTGCAGCGGTGGTCGCCGGGATCGGTCGCGCGCTGTCGGTCGGCAGCGACGAGGTGAGCACCGTGTGGATCGTCAGCGGGCTCACCGTCTTCGCCTGCTGCGCCGTGCCGGCCATGCTGGGCTGGGACGCCCGGGTCGCCTGGACCCTGCTGGTCTTCCTGTCCATGATGGCCGCGCGGTTCGCACCCTCGCTCGCGGTCGACGTGCCCGACGACGCTCTGCTCGACCTCGACCGCCTCGCCGTCACCGCGTGGTCGGCCCGCGACACCCAGCGCAGGAGCCGTCGTGGCCGCATCGTCGTCGCCTCCGACGCCATGGAACGCCTGGTGCACCGCGCCTCCCGCATCGTCACCGGTGCGGCGGCAGCGATCCTGGTGACGGTCCTCGTCGCGAGCCCGCTGCTGCTGCACGCTGCGACCATCGACCTCGACCGCATCGGCGCCCGTTGCCTGGTCTTCTTCGCCGGGTGCTCGCTGCTCCTCGCGGCCCGGTCCTACCGCCACGCCGCTGCGCGCGTGCTGCTGCGCCTGGCCGGGCTCGGTGCGCTGGTGGCGCTGGCGGTGCACCTCGTCTCCGGGCCGGGTGCGGGTCACGTCGACACGTTCTTCTACGTCACCGTGGCGCTCGGGGTCATCGCCCTCGCGGCGGCCGTGGCCACGGGCCGCGGGTGGCGGTCGGTGTGGTGGTCGCGCCGCGCCGAGGTCGCGGAGTCCCTGTGCGGCAGCCTCGCCTTCGCCTCGGCCGTCGTCGCGGCAGGCGTCTTCCGCCGTCTGTGGGAGATGACCTCGTGACCCGCGCCGGCGTCGATCGGTGGATTCATGTTTAGCCCGAAACCGGTCGGGTAGATGCACGTCAGCGCGGGGGGCCGGGACGTCTCCCCGAGCACCGGATCACCAGTCCAGTGAGTCACCAACACACACACTCGGTCGGTTCGACCGCCGAGGGAGAAGGATCTTTCATGAGCGAGATGTACGGCCAGACAGAGAAGGCCCTCTCGAAGGGTGCCGAGGCCGTCGACCAGGCGCGCGCCGACGTCAAGAACAAGTGCGGTGTCCTGTCCGGCAACATCCAGACGATGATGGGTGGATGGGGCGGCCAGGGTGCCACCGCGTTCAACAACCTGATGATCGCCTGGGACCAGAAGCAGGAGACCATCCTCAAGGCCCTCGACCAGCTCTCGGCCTCCATGAAGGAGACGGAGCGCGACAACGTCTCGACCGACGAGTCGCAGTCCGCCACCCACGCCAACCTCCAGGGCCGTCTCGGCTGACGCCGACACCCGACTTCTGAGATCTAGGAGATCGACATGACTTTCGACGGAATCAAGGTCCAGCACGGCAGCCTCGACGCCGGTGCGGCCGACGTGATGAAGGCGGCCAAGGACATCGAGGCCCGCCTCGACCAGCTCGAGAACGAGCTCAACCCCCTCAAGTCGGACTGGAACGGTAACGCCAAGATGGCCTACGACCAGGCCAAGGCCAAGTGGGACCAGGCGATGACCGAGATGACCCTCCTGCTCCAGCAGGCCAGCCAGGGTGTCGACGCGTCCAACGCCGAGTACAAGGCTGCCGATGCCCGGGGCGCCAACCGCTTCTGAGCAGCGCACACCGTCCGAGGCCGGTCGTCCCTCCGGGGACGTCCGGCCTCGCGGCATTTCAGCGAGCGGCTGTCGCCTAGGCTGCTCCCCGTTCAGTGCTCCGGCCCCTCGGCCGACGCAGGTGCGTGCAAGGACAATCAGGGGGAACACCAATGAGTCAGGGGTCCTCGGTCGCCTCAGGCCTGGTCCGGGTGACCATCGCCTCGGGATCTCGACGGGTCGATCTCGTGCTGCCGGGCTCGATCCCGGTCGCCGAGCTCGTCCCTGAGCTCGCCCGCTCCGTCGGCCTGCTCGACGCCTCCACGGTCTACGGCGGCTACCGCCTCGTGACCCAGGAGGGGCGGATCCTCGTCAACAACGCCGGCCTGACGATGCAGGGCATCGAGGACGGCGGCCTGCTCACGGTGACCGCCGGGGTCGACGACAAGGCTCCGCGCGTCTACGACGACGTCGTCGAGGCCATGGCCGACGTCGTGGAGAACGAGCTCAAGCCGTGGGAGCCCGCGGCGGGGCGGCGTACGGCGCTGGGCGCGGGCAGCATCCTGCTCGGCCTCGGCGCGCTGGCGCTCCTCCTGCAGGGCGAGAGCGTGCTCGGCGGCGTCGCCGCCGCGGTCATCGCCGGGCTCCTCGTGGTCGGCGGCATCGTGCTGACCCGCGCGCAGGACGAACCGGAGGCCGGGGTCGCCGTGTCGCTCCTGGCCGCCCTCTACGCCGCGGTCGCCGGGCTGCTGCTCGCGCCGGGCGTGCTGCCCGCCTGGAGCTGGCCCCTCGACGACGCCTTCTTCACCGACCCGCTCCTCTACGCCGGGCTGGGCGTCCTCGCCGTCGGCCTGGTCGCCGTGGTCGGCCTGCAGGACGGCCGAGCCCTGGTCATCCCTGCCGTCGTGGTCGGTGCGGTGGTCGTCGCCGGCACCGTCCTGATCCGGGTCTTCTCGCTGGAGCCGTCCACCGTCTTCGTCGTCCTGCTCACCCTCGTCGTCCTGGCCGGCAGCATCTTCCCGTGGCTCGCGCTCGGCGTGACCGGCACCAGCGTCGACCAGCTCTACTCCTTGCACGACATCACCGCCGACCCCGACGAGATCGACGCCGACGAGGTCGCCGACGACGCCCGGGTCGGGCACGAGATCCTGCTCGCGGTCTCGGCAACGGTCGGCACGCTGCTCGTCCTCCTCGCCCCCTTCGCGGTCGGTCGCGGCGTCTACGGCACCGTGCTCGCCGCCGTGTGCTGCCTGGCGGTGATGTTCCGCACCCGCCAGTACCGCACCGGTTCGGAAGTCCTCGCCGGCCTCGTCTCCGGCATCCTCGGCCTGGTCTCGGTGGCCGTGTCGATGCTGCTGATCCACGACGGCTGGCGCGCGGGAGCCGCCATCGGCCTCGCAGGCATCGGCGCCGTGCTGCTCGCGCTCACGCTCGTCCCGGCGTCGCCGTCGGTGCGACGCGGCCGCATGGGTGACGTGGTCGAGACGATGACGCTGCTCGCGCTGCTCCCCCTGATGGTGCTCGCGGCCGGCTTCGTCTCCGCGGTGGCGGGCTGATCGATGGCCACCAAGAAGGACCTGGTCGAGGCGCACGCCTTCAGCCGTCGCCGCCTCGTCACGGCGTTCGTATCCGGTGCTCCGGGCGGCCGCGAGGTGGAGCCCGTGCGACCGGGCCGCGTGCTCATCGGCGGCGTCGCGCTCTCCGTGCTGCTCCTGGCCGGGGCGGCCATCGCGGGGTTCCTGCTGGGCCGGCCGCCGGCGCAGTGGCTCGACGAGGGCAGCTTCGTGATCTCCAAGGACACCGGCGAGCAGTACGTCGTCCTGCGCGGCGGTGACGACCCGCTGCTCCAGCGGGTGCCCAACTACGTCTCGGCCCAGCTGCTGCTCGGGCAGGCCGAGCTCACCCCCTACACCGTCCGCGACAAGTACATCCGCACCGTGCAGCTCGGCGAGGACCTCGGCATCGACGCCGCCCCGGCCAGCCTCCCGTCGGCGGGCGAGCTGGTCGACGACGGCTGGACCGCCTGCACCGGGGACGGCGTCGGCATCAAGGTCGCCGTGCAGCGCGAGCACACGGTCGAGGACCTGGCCGGGTCCGCCTTCCTCGTGCGCAGCGACGGCACGACCTGGCTGATCGCGACCGCGCCGCCCGTCGGGAGCGAGCAGGGGAGCGCCTACCGCTTCCCGATGCCCGAGGACGAGACGCAGTCCTCCACGCTTGGCGACAGGCTCGGGTTCGGTGCCTCGGCGACCGAGGTCGACGCCGACTGGCTGAACCTGTTCCGGCTCGGCGAGCCCCTCGAGAAGTCGTCCTTCGGCATCACCCGTCCCGGTGAGCGCGTGCCCTACGGCAGCACCGGCACCGACCTGTCGCGCTACCGCATCGGCGACCTGCTGCTCTCGAGCAGCGGGTCCTACTACCTGCTCGGCGACGAGAAGCCGGAGCGGCTCAGTGACTTCGCGGGCATGGTCTACGGCGTCGTCGAGCAGCCGGCGCAGGAGCTGCCCGGCGACCTGTCCGCGTCGTTCGGTGACCCCAGCACGCCGGCGGAGTGGCCCACGGAGGTCCCGCAGCCGGTCGACAACGGCGCGCTGTGCGCGGTGCTCCACCCCGCGACCGGTGCCGACGCCACCTTCAGCCTCGCCACGAACCCCACCGGCGCGGCAGACCCCTACGCCGCCGACGTACGACCCGGCCGGCACGCGGTCGACGTCGAGCCCAGCGCCGGGGCCTACGTGCTGTCCGGCTCCGGTGAGGCCGCCGACGCCGGCACCCGCTACGTCATCGACCCCAAGGGTGAGAAGTACGAGCTGGTCGGGTCGGAGGTGCCGGACTTCCTCGGCTACGGCGACGTCGACCCGCCGCTGGTGCCGAGTGCCTGGCTGGAGTTCTTCGAGCCGGGGGTGCAGCTGTCGACCAACAGCGCGCGCCGGGTCCCCGAGGACGCCCCGCCCGCCGACGACGCGACCGCGGACGCGGGCTGATGGTCCGCCCGTCCCAGCCGCGCCGCGCCGCCGTGCGTACGACGTTCGCCGCGGGCCTGCTCGCAGCGTCGGTCGTGCCGCTGGGCGCGGCCCCGGCCGCCGCCGACCACGATGCCCCCTGCAGCGTGACCGAGGTGCCGGGCTCGGAGCGGCTGGCCGACACGCACGCCAAGGACAACCCCGCCCTCGAGCGGATGCACGTCGAGCAGGCCCAGGAGCTCGCCACCGGCCGGGGCGTGAAGGTCGCCGTGATCGACAGCGGGACGGTCGGCATCGAAGGCCTCGACGTCACCGGCGGCGCGGCCATCGCGGGCGTCAACCCTGCCACCCGCCTGTCCGGCCACGGCACGATCGTGGCCGGGCTCATCGCGGGGCCGCGGGGAGTCGCACCCGATGCCCAGGTCTTCGACGTGAAGGTCTACGACTCCGAGGACGCCGACACCACCCAGGGTGAACGACCCGTGACCTCGGCGGGCATCGCCGCGGGCATCGAGGCCGTGATCCGCGCGCAGCCGCAGCAGCAGGTCGACATCGTCAACATCTCCCTCGCCGTCCGCGAGCCCGACCCCGCGCTCGAGGCGGCGGTCGCGCGTCTCGTGGACCTCGGCGTCGTCGTGGTGGCGGCCGCGGGCAACGCCGCGGTCGGCACCCCCGACTCCGGCTTCGAGGGCACGCCCGACAACGACGCCGACGTCTTCCCCGCCGACTACCCCGGCGTGCTCGCGGTCAGCGCGATCCCGCCCGGTGACGAGAACCCCAGCACCTACGTGCTCCCCAACCTCGACACCGACGTCGCCGCCCCGACGCTCGGGGCCGTCTCGGTCAACGCGACGCAGCAGGTCTGCGTCGTCGACCAGGTCGCGACGTCGTGGGCGAGCGCCGAGGTCAGCGGGGTGATGGCCCTGCTCAAGCAGCGCTTCCCCCGCGAGACGCCCCAGCAGCTCGTGGCCCGGCTGCAGGCCACCACCGAGGGTGCAGGTGCTCCCGAGGGCCCGGACGGCAAGGCGGCCAACCCGTGGACCGGAGCGGGTGTCGTCCAGGCGCACGACGCCCTCACCCGCGAGATCAGGCCGGGCCGCCAGGGCAAGGTCGAGACCACGGTCCAAGAGGTCCGTGCCGACGCCCAGGCGCCGCCGGCGCCCGAGCGGATCGACCTCTTCGGCACGCCCCGCGCGATCCTGCTGTGGTCGGGCCTGGTGGCCGGTTCGCTGCTGGCGCTGGCCTTCATGCTGCGCCCGTTGCTGCGACGTTGAGCCGCGGCCGATGCTTCCATGATGGAATCACGCCATGCCTGACACCTCGGACGCGCCCGTCGCCGTCATCCTAGCCGGCGGCCAGGGTTCACGCCTGTGGCCGATCAGCCGCGACCGCGCCCCCAAGCAGTTCCAGCCGGTCGTGCGCGACCGCCCGCTCCTGACGGGCACCATCGAGCGGCTCAGCGAGATCGTCGATCCCAGCCGCATCCACGTCTCCACCCGCGCCCGCTTCGCCGACGCCGCCCGCGCGACGCTCGGCCCGGTGCCGCCTGAGAACCTGATCCTCGAGGAGGACCCGGCCGGCCCCGCGACCGCGTTCGCCCTCAGCATCGCGACGCTGTCGCACAAGTACGGCAACGCGCCCGCGCTGATCGCCCCCTCGGACCACCTGATCACCGAGGAGGACGCCTTCAACGAGGCGTCGCGCGACATGCTCGAGCAGCTCGACCGGACGCCCGAGTCCATGGTGGTGCTCGGTGCCGAGCCGACTCGCTTCGACCCGAGCCTGGGCTACATCCACACCAAGGGCGGCGACGACGCCGTCCAGGTCATCGACTCCTTCCACGAGAAGCCCGACGAGGACGTCGTGGGTGAGCTCGGCGAGTCCGGCAACCTCTACTGGAACACCGCCTGCTACGGCGTACGGGTGGGTCGGGCGTGCGAGGCCTACCGCAGCGCGCTGCCCCTCATCTTCGAGTCGATCGAGCGGTTCGCCCGCGGCGCCACGGCCGAGAAGGCCTACCGCGGTGCCGCCATCGGCGGGCACGAGATCTACCCGCTGATGTGGGCCGGGATGGAGTGCCTGGTCGTCCCGCGGCAGCTCGGGTGGACCGACGTCGGCACCTGGCCCCGCCTGGAGCGGGTGCTCCACGACCAGCGGGTCACCTCGATCGGCCCGGCCCTGCAGCTCGACGCCGAGGACACCCTGGTCGCCAGCATGGACGGCCGACCGGTCGTCACCCTCGGCGCGCGGGGCCTGATCGTCGTGACGCACGAGGACGCCGTCTACGTGCTCGACCGGCAGAAGGCCCTCGACACCGGCATTCTCGAGCGGCTCCGCTCGCTCCTCGCGGCCAGCACCCGCGAGGACCTCCTCTGACGCCGCTTCCGCGGACCCCTGGACCACGCCCCACCTGAAGGAACACATGTCCCACGAGAACAGCCAGCACATCGTCGTCGTCGGCACCAAGCCCGACATCATCAAGCAGGCGCCGATCTACCACGAGCTGCGCGACCGCGGCCACGACGTCGTGCTGTGCCACACCGGCCAGCACTACGACCACAACCTCTCGCAGTCGATGCTCGACGAGTTCGGCGTCCGCGAGGACATCAACCTCGAGGTGCGCGGCGGCGTCAACGACCTCGTCTCCGGCATCACGGCCAAGCTGGCGCAGTACCTGCGCGGCTTCTCCGAGCGCGGCGGCTTCCCCATCACCTACGTGCACGGCGACACGACCACCGCGATGGCCGGCGCTCTCGCCACCTTCGGCGAGCGTCAGGCGCTGGTCCACGTCGAGGCCGGGCTGCGCACCCTCTCGCCGAAGCCCGAGGTCCTCAAGGGCTGGCTCGAGCAGGGCGCCGACCTCGACTGGGCGTCGTTCCGCGAGCAGTCGATCGACCGGAACAGCTGGGCCAAGGGGAGCCGCGAGCCCTCGCCCGAGCAGTTCAACACCCGCGTGGCCGACGCCGGCTCCGACCTGCACGCCGCCCCCGTCGAGCTCAACCGCGAGTTCCTCGTCGACGAGGGCTTCGCCCCGGCGGCCATCGACGTCGTCGGCAACTCGGTCGTCGACGCCCTCGCGCAGGCGATCGCCGGCAGCGACAAGAACCAGGTGCTCGAGAAGTTTCCGCAGATGGGCGACGGGTCGTTCCTCCGCTTCTGCGTCCACCGGCGTGAGAACACCACCAACCGGGAGCGCTTCAACCTGCTGATGGACGCCATGGAGGCGCTGCTCGAGCAGGGCCACCACATCCTCTTCATCCGCCTCCTCGGCACCGAGGCCGCGATCGACAACTTCGGGCGCCGCGAGTGGCTCGAGGACCTCGAGGCGCGCTACGGCGACGCGCTCATCTCGACGCCCGTGTGGGACAGCTACCTCGACGTCGTCGCTGCGATGTCCATGTGCGCGGTCATCGTCACCGACTCCGGCAGCATCGTGGAGGAGGCCAACGTCCTCGAGGTGCCGTGCGTGACCCTGCGTTTCGGGTCCGACCGCTCCGAGACCTTCCTCGCCGGCAGCAACTTCCTCGCCCCGCCCGTCGACAAGGACCTGATGACCAGCGTCATCCACAACGTCTTCGAGCACCGCGCCGAGCTGTCGTGGGACCGCGTCTACCCCGAGAAGGCCTCCGCGATGCTCGTCGACGCCGTCGAGCGACGTCTCGACGAGGGGAGCCTGCTGATCTCCGAGGAGTGGCGCTACGGCCTCAAGGCCCAGCTGCGCTGAGCGTCGTACGCCCGTGCTCGTCACCAACCACGTGCTCACCGGAGCACTCGTCGGGCTCGCCTGCCCCGGACCCGTCTCGGCGTTCGTGGCCGGTGTGGCCTCGCACGTCGCGCTCGACGTGGTTCCCCACTGGGGCGATCGACCGATCGACGAGGTGATGCCGATCGCGGTCGCGGACGGCCTCGCCGGCCTGACCGCGATCGCCGTCGTGTGGCGGCGTACGCCGGCGCGGTGGCGGCTGCGCGTCCTCGCCGGGATGGCGGGGGCGTCCGTGCCGGACCTCGACAAGCCCGGGCAGGTCGTCCTCGGCGCCTCACCCTTCCCGCGGGCCGTGGACGACCTCCACGCCCGCATCCAGACGCGGGAGTCCGCCGACCGGATGCCGCAGGAGATCGTGGTCGGGCTGGGGACGGCGGCCGTGCTCGCCGTGGTGCTGCGTCGGCTCCGCGCGTGACACCCGGTACGACGAGGGCCCCGCACTGAACGGTGCGGGGCCCTCGTGGCGGCGGAGGTAGGGGGATTCGAACCCCCGAGGGCTATTAACCCAACCCGCTTTCCAAGCGAGCGCCATAGGCCACTAGGCGATACCTCCGCCGAGGAGAGTACCGGTCGGTCCGGTGGGCGGTGAAATCGCCTGCCGACCCCTGGGTGTGGGCCGGGTTTGGGTGCCGGTCCCGGGCTCACCTAGACTCCCGGCAACCCCCCACGCGGCGTCACCTCGCCCAATTCCCCCAGGGCCGGAAGGCAGCAAGGGTAAGTGAGCTCTGACGGGTGCGTGGGGGGCCTCTTCATGCCCGGCCGCGTCTCCGGCTGCGTGCTCGTGCCGCCGCTGTCCACGCGCAGCTCTCCCACGGTGGGCACTGTGGGTGGGCACGGTTAGGGTTCAGGACGTGGAGTCACCGCTCGCGCTCTATCGCCGCTACCGGCCCGAGACCTTCCAGGAGGTCATCGGGCAGGACCACGTGACGGAGCCGCTGCGAGCCGCGCTGGCGGCCAACCGGGTCAACCACGCCTACCTCTTCTCCGGTCCGCGCGGCTGCGGCAAGACGACCTCGGCGCGCATCCTGGCCCGCGCGCTCAACTGCGCGCAGGCGCCGATCTCCGACCCGTGCGGCGAGTGCGACAGCTGTCGTGACCTCGCGCGCGGCGGACCGGGCTCGATCGACGTCATCGAGATCGACGCGGCCTCCCACGGAGGCGTCGACGACGCCCGCGACCTGCGGGAGAAGGCGTTCTTCGCGCCGGTGCGCGACCGCTACAAGGTCTACATCATCGACGAGGCCCACATGGTCACCACGCAGGGCTTCAACGCCCTGCTCAAGCTCGTCGAGGAGCCGCCGCCACACCTGCGGTTCATCTTCGCCACCACCGAGCCCGACAAGGTGCTGCCGACCATCCGCTCGCGCACCCACCACTACCCCTTCCGGTTGATCCCGCCGCGCCTGCTGAGCGACTACCTCTCCCAGCTCGCCGGCGAGGAGGGCGTGGCGATCGAGTCGGCGGCGCTGCCGCTCGTCGTACGCGCCGGGGCGGGGTCGGCGCGCGACACCCTGTCGGTGCTCGACCAGCTCCTCGGCGGGGCCGGACCGGCCGGGGTCACCCACAAGCTCGCGACCGACCTGCTCGGCTTCACCCCCGACTCGCTCCTCGACGAGGTGGTCGAGGCGTTCGCCACCCGCGACGGGGCGACGGTGTTCTCGGTGGTCGACAAGGTCGTCGAGACGGGGCAGGACCCGCGCCGCTTCACCGAGGACCTGCTGCGGCGGCTGCGCGACCTCGTGATCGTCACCGCCGTGCCCGACGCGCCCGCGACCGGGCTGATCGACGTCTCGGAGGACGCCGGCGAGCGCCTCGTGGCACAGGCCGCGCGCTTCGGCGCGATCGAGCTCAGCCGGGCCGCCGACATCGTGGCCGCCGGCCTCACCGAGATGCGCGGCGCCACGGCCCCCCGCCTGCTGCTCGAGCTGCTGTGCGCGCGGGTCCTGCTGCCGGGCGCCGACCACACGGCCGACGGCGTGATGGCCCGCCTCGAGCGGCTCGAGCGCCGCATGGACGTCACCGGCACACCGGCCCCCACCGCGGGTCCGGCGACCGGCGCCCCGGCGTCGCGGCCGGCCGCCCCCGCAGCTGCTCCGGCAGCGGCTCCCGCTCCCACGGCGCCGACGGAGGCCGCGGCCGCTGCGCCCCGGGTCGCCGCCCAGCCCCCGCGCGACGACCCGGCCCCGCCGCCGCCGATGCCCCCAGCAGCCGCGCCGTCGCGCGATGACGGCCCGCCTCCGCCCCCGCCGATGCCGGGCGCGGCTCCCCAGGAGTCCTCGCCGCAGGCACCCGCGGTGGTCGCCGAGCCGGCAGCGGCACCGGCCGCCGCCGCAGGGCCCGAGACCCCGGTCGCCGAGCAGCCGGCCGGTCCACGGGGCGGCCTCAGCCTCGTCGACGTACGTCGCCTGTGGCCCGACATCCTCGAGCAGACCAAGAACCGCCGCCGCCTCGCGTGGATGGTGCTGTCCCAGCACGCCCACGTGGTCGACGTGGACGGCGTACGCCTGACGGTCGGCTTCGCCAACGCCGGCGCGCGCGACTCCTTCGTCAACGGCGGCTGCGACGAGATCCTGCGGCAGGCCGCGATCGACGTCGTCGGGATGGACTGGCGCGTCGAGTCGATCGTCGACCCGTCCGGAGCCGCCGCGCAGGCACCGGTCGTGCATCAGGCAGCCACCGACCCCACCGCGACGCCCGGCCCCGCGCCCGCCGCCGGTGGTTCCGCCGGTCCTCCCGGCGGTGCGCCGCAGGAGGCCCCCGACGGCCCGCCCGACTGGGTCACCGGCGACGCCGCCGCCACGCCCGCGGCTCCTCCGGCCGCCCCGCCGGTCTCGGCCGCACCCGCCCGCGAGGCGCTCGAGGCGGCCCGCGCCGGCGGACCGGCGGTGCCGGACGCGCCGGTGCGCTCGGCCGACGACGACGTCGACCCCGACGACCCCGACGCCGACTCCGCGGCCGTCGACACCGAGTCGCTGCTCAGCCAGACGCTCGGCGCCAAGCTGATCGAAGAGATCAGGAACGACTGACCCGATGACCACCTCCACCTCCACCCCACACCCGCAGCGGGAGACCCGATGACCCAGAACCCCTTCGACGCCCTCGGTGGCGGCGGCTTCGACATGAACGCCCTCCTCCAGCAGGCGCAGCAGATGCAGCAGCAGCTCGAGGAGGCGCAGGCCAACCTCGCCCAGCAGACCGTCGAGGGCACCGTCGCGGGCGGCGCCGTGACGGTGACCGCCAACGGCGTCGGCGAGCTGGTCGGCGTGGTCATCCGCTCGGGCGAGTTCGACGGCAGCGACCCCGACGACCTGTCCGACCTCTCCGACCTCATCGTCGCCGCCTACCGCGACGCGCGCGCGAAGTCCGAGGCGCTGGCCGGCGACCAGCTCGGCCCGCTGACCGACGGCCTCGGCGGGGGCGGCGGCATGCCCGGCCTCCCCGGGCTCGGCTGAGGGGACCTCGTTGTACGAGGGTGTCGTCCAGGACCTGATCGACGAGCTCGGCCGGCTGCCGGGCGTCGGTCCCAAGAGCGCGCAGCGCATCGCCTTCCACCTGCTGCAGGCCGAGCCCACCGACGTACGCCGCCTCGCCGACGTGCTGATCGAGGTCAAGGCGCGGGTGAAGTTCTGCTCGACGTGCTTCAACGTCAGCGAGGACGAGCGGTGCCGGATCTGCCGCGACGAGCGCCGCGACCCGAGCGTGCTGTGCGTCGTGGAGGAGTACAAGGACGTCGTCGCGATCGAGCGCACCCGCGAGTTCCGCGGCCGCTACCACGTGCTCGGCGGGGCGATCTCGCCGATCGACGGCATCGGTCCCGACCAGCTCCACGTCAAGGAGCTCATGCCGCGTCTGGCCGACGGCACGGTCACCGAGGTCATCCTCGCCACCGACCCCAACCTCGAGGGCGAGGCCACCGCGACCTATCTCACGCGCCTGCTCCTGCCGATGGGGTTGCGCGTCACCCGCTTGGCGAGTGGACTGCCGGTGGGCGGTGACCTCGAGTACGCCGACGAGGTCACGCTCGGCCGAGCATTCGCCGGAAGGAGATCAGCCGAATGACGACCGACGAGAGGGTGTTCGGCGAGCAGATCGCCGACTCCGTGGAGAGCTTCCTGCTCGCCCTGCGTGCCATCGCCCGTGAGGGCAACGGGGCGCAGGCCGTCTCGCTGCTGCTCCTCGAGATCAGCCAGGTCCTGCTGACCGGTGCCCGGATGGGCGCGCAGCACGACTTCACCCCGCGCGAGGAGTACCAGCCCGACGTCGGCCCGGAGGCCGACATCGACGACCTGCGGCTGCGGCTGGCGGAGATGCTCGAGGGCGTCGACGCCTACACCTTCGTCTTCGACCCCTACGTCCCCGAGGTGGTGGAGAGCCGGCTCTCCGACGACCTCGCCTCGATCGCCATCGACCTGGAGAACGGCCTGCGCCACTTCCGGGCCGGCAACGTCGACGAGGCGCTGTGGTGGTGGCAGTTCTCCTACGTCAACAACTGGGGCAACCTCGCCGGCGCCGCGCTCAACGCCCTGCTGACCGTCGTGGCGCACGACCGGTTCGACACCGACTTCGAGGCCGATGCCGACGCCGTGGCGGTCGCGGATGAGATGCTCGGGAGCGCCCCCACCGCCCAGCCGTAGAATCGGCGGTGGCCTGGCGGCAACGGCGCCGCGGGCACGCCAGAGCACCGCGGCCCATGGCGGCCGCACACCGATCCCGAGGACCAACCGTGGGCATTGTCGTGCAGAAGTACGGCGGCTCCTCGCTCGCCGACGCCGACGCCATCAAGCGCGTCGCGCGGCGCATCGTGGACGTCAAGAAGTCCGGTCACGACGTCGTCGTCGCCGTGTCCGCCATGGGCGACACGACCGACGACCTCTACGACCTGGCCAACGGCGTCTCGCCGCTGCCGCCGGCGCGCGAGATGGACATGCTGCTCACGGCCGGTGAGCGGATCTCGATGGCGCTGGTCGCCATGGCCATCAGCGACCTGGGCTACACCGCACGGTCCTTCACCGGCTCCCAGGCCGGCGTCATCACCGACTCGGTGCACGGCAAGGCCAAGATCATCGACATCACGCCGGGGCGCATCACCCAGGCCATCGGTGAGGGCCACATCGTCATCGTCGCCGGCTTCCAGGGCGTCTCGGCCGACACCAAGGAGATCACCACGCTCGGCCGGGGCGGCACCGACACCACCGCGGTGGCGCTCGCCGCGGCGCTCGAGGCCGACGTGTGCGAGATCTACACCGACGTCGACGGCGTCTTCACCGCCGACCCGCGCATCGTGCCGAGCGCTCGCAAGCTGGGCAAGGTCTCCTACGAGGAGATGCTCGAGCTCGCCGCCTGCGGCGCGAAGATCCTGCACCTGCGGTGCGTGGAGTACGGCCGCCGCTACGGCATCCCGATCCACGTCCGTTCGTCGTTCAGCCAGCTCGAAGGCACCTGGGTGGTCAGCGACCCCCAGGCCCACCCCAGCCTCAGCGGACCCACCGAGGAAGACACCATGGAACAGCCCATCATCGCCGGCGTGGCCCACGACCGGAGCGAGGCCAAGATCACCGTCGTCGGCGTGCCCGACAAGGTGGGCGAGGCCGCGCGCATCTTCGAGGCCCTGGCCGACGCGCAGATCAACCTGGACATGATCGTGCAGAACGTCTCGGCCGCCGCGACGAGCCTCACCGACATCTCCTTCACGCTGCCGCGCACCGACGGCCAGGTCGCGATGACCGCGCTGGCGCGCATCCAGGCCGAGGTGGGCTACGACAAGCTGCTCTACGACGACAAGATCGGCAAGGTCTCGCTGATCGGTGCCGGCATGCGGTCCCACCCCGGCATCACCTCGAAGTTCTTCGCCGCGCTCGCCTCGGCGGGGGTCAACATCGGGATGATCTCCACCTCCGAGATCCGCATCTCGGTCGTCGTGGACGAGAACGCCGTCGACGACGCCGTACGCGCCACGCACACGGCGTTCGACCTCGACGCCGACGAGGTCGAGGCCGTGGTCTACGGCGGGACGGGGCGCTGACATGGTGAACATCGGCATTGTCGGTGCTACCGGGCAGGTCGGCGTTGCGATGCGCCAGATCCTGCTCGAGCGCTCTTTCCCCGCCGACCAGGTCCGCTTCTTCGCCTCCTCGCGCTCGGCCGGCACGGTGCTGCCGTTCGGTGACCGCGAGGTCACCGTCGAGGACGCCGAGACGGCCGACCCGACCGGGCTCGACATCGCGCTCTTCTCCGCCGGCGCCACGACCTCGCGGGCGCTCGTGCCCCGCTTCGTCGAGGCCGGCGTGATCGTCGTCGACAACTCCTCGGCGTTCCGCAAGGACCCCGACATCCCGTTGGTCGTCTCGGAGGTCAACCCCGACGCGATGGCCGGTGTCGT
The DNA here is from genome assembly GCF_013155335.1 of Nocardioides sp. zg-1230. GTDB lineage: Bacteria > Actinomycetota > Actinomycetes > Propionibacteriales > Nocardioidaceae > Nocardioides. Next base: position 1,188,788 of record NZ_JABJQZ010000001.1, read on the forward strand.
CGAGGCCGGGCGCGGCGTGATCGCCAACCCCAACTGCACGACGATGGCCGCGATGCCGGTGCTCAAGCCGCTGCACGACGAGGCCGGTCTGACCCGCCTCATCGTGTCGTCCTACCAGGCCGTCTCCGGGTCGGGCGTCGCCGGCGTCGACGAGCTCGCCAACGCGGTGGCCGCTGCGGGCGACAAGGCGCGCGAGCTCGCCTACGACGGGTCCGCGATCGCCTTCCCCGACCCGGTGAAGTACGTCGAGCCCATCGCGTACAACGTGCTGCCGATGGCCGGCTCGGTCGTCGACGACGGCCTCAACGAGACCGACGAGGAGCAGAAGCTCCGCAACGAGTCGCGCAAGATCCTCGGCCTGCCCGACCTGCTGGTCTCCGGCCTCTGCGTGCGCGTCCCCGTCTTCACCGGCCACTCGCTGGCGATCAACGCGGAGTTCGAGCGGCCGATGACTCCCGCCCGCGCCCGCGAGATCCTGGCCTCCGCCGCCGGTGTGGAGCTCGACGACGTGCCGACCCCGCTCAAGGCGGCCGGCAAGGACCCGTCCTACGTCGGCCGGCTGCGGCAGGACCCGGGAGTCCCCGACGACCGCGGTCTCGCGCTCTTCATCAGCAACGACAACCTGCGCAAGGGCGCCGCCCTCAACACGGTGCAGATCGCGGAGCTCATCGCCGCTGCTCGCTGAACATGTCGGCCCGTGCAAAGGCCGACAAGATCAGCGATCCCCGGTCATCCGGTGATTCCTGAAGAAGTCAGCCCGTGCACGGCCTGACACCTTCGGGTAGTGGCTGTCGGCGTCAGCGGACGTCGTACGACGAGCGGGTGTCGCGCGGCTGCTCCTCGCCGACGGTCGTGGTGACCCACCACGAGGCGGCGTACGCGATCACCGACGCGAGGGGTACGGCGACGAGCGCGAACCACTCGTCGAGCGAGCCGATCACGAAGACCAGCACCAGCACGGCCAGGATGCCGACGGCGAGGACGCTGGTTGAGCCGGCGTGCGGCACGCCGAGGAGGCGCAGCAGGAGGCTGCCAGCCCACGCCAGCGCCGCGACCACGACCACGAGGATCAGCAGCCCGGGCCCGCCGCCGCACGCCGACGTGCCGCGTACGGCCTCGCACCCGACGCCGGCCAGCCAGGCCAGCGCCACGGCGAGCCCGCCGACCACGACGCCGGTGACGGCCGCTGCGGGGAGCCCGCTCACCGACACGGTCGGGAGGTGCCGCCGGCTGCGTCCCGGAGTCGACTGGGGCGTCGCCTCAGGCACGTCGGGTGCGTCCCTCCTGCGCCGCAGCGACAGGGAGGGCATCTCGAGCGAGGGGCCGTCGTCGGGGGCGTCGTCTGCCATGGGAGGCACAGTGCCACAGGACAGGAGCCCGACGGGGCCTCCCGCACCTCCGGGCTCGCCGCGCCGGTCGCCGGGCGACAGTCCGAAGGACCCTCCTCGGAGGACGTTGTCCCCTGTCCGCCCATCGGCGGCGGCCGTAGGCTCCGACACCATGGAGCGGGTACGCCGCGGCGCTGCGTCGCTGGCCGCCCTGGCGGCACTGACGACGACGCTTGCGGCGTGCTCCGACGGCGGCAGCCAGGAGCCGGAGGAGAGTCCCGAGGACGTGCTCGCCTCGGCCAAGGAAGCGCTCGACGAGACCAGCGGCGTGACCCTGTCGCTGACCACCCAGGAGCTCCCGGAGGGCGTCGACGGCGTCTTGGAGGCGACGGGTGTCGCCACCCGCGCGCCAGCCTTCGACGGCGACCTCGTCGTCCTCGTGAACGGGCTGGAGGTGGACGTGCCAGTGGTCTCGGTCGACTCCACGGTCTGGGCCCGGCTGCCGTTCACGAGCTCGTTCAGCAAGGTCGACCCCGCGGACTACGGCGCCCCGGACCCGGCCCGGCTCATGGACCCGGACAGCGGCCTGTCGTCCTGGCTCACCGCCGCGACCGATGTCGAGGAGGGCGAGCGGGTCCGCGACGGCGAGGTCGTGCTGAGCTCGTACACCGGGACGCTACCCGGCCGCGTGGTCGATGCGTCGATCCCGAGCGCCGACGAGGGGGCCACGTTCCCCGCGACGTTCCGGATCGACGAGGACGGCCGGCTCCGAGCCGTGGACGTCTCCGGCCCGTTCTACGGCCAGGAGGGCACGGTCGACTACACGGTCAGCGTGGACGACTACGGGACCGACCAGGACATCAGCCGCCCGTGACCGGGTCCGACGCACCGGAGCACGAGGTCGACCGGCGCGGGCGGGTGCTGCTCGGTCTGGCCGCGGTCGCCGTGGGGTTCGCCGCGGCGGACAACTACGTCGTGGTGCTCGCCCTGCCCGACATGATGGGATCGGCGGGGTTGTCGGCGGAGGACCTGCAGCGGGCCGCGCCGATCATCTCCGGCTTCCTGCTCGGGTACGTCGCGATGCTGCCGCTGATCGGGCGCATCGCCGACGTCCGCGGCCGGTTGCCGGTGCTCGTCGGCTCGCTCGTGGTCTTCGCGCTCGGCTCGCTGGTGACGGCCACGGCCTACGACCTCACCAGCGTGGTGGCCGGCCGCCTCCTCCAAGGAGTCGGCGCCGGCGGCCTGCTGCCCCCGACCCTCGCGCTGGTGGCCGACCTGTACCCGCCCCGTCGTCGGGGCGTGCCGCTCGGCGTGGTCGGCGCCGTGCAGGAGCTCGGGAACGTCGTGGGGCCGGTGTACGGCGCCGTGGTGCTCGCGTTCGGGAGCTGGCGCACCATCTTCTGGATCAACCTGGCCGTAGGCCTGGTCCTGGCCGCCGCCCTCCGGCAACGAGCCGCCGGAACGACCCTCGAGCCCGTCGAACCTCGGCGGGTCGACGTGCCCGGCCTGGTCCTGGCCGCCGCGGCCCTCGGCTGTCTCGTGCTGGTGATGGTCCAGCCCCCACGGCTGCTGTCGGACGTCACGGCCGGGCTCGCCTTCCTCCCGGTGGTCGGGGACAGCCGGTGGCTCTCGCCCCTCGCGCTGGTGTGCTTCGCGCTGTCCCTGCTGCTGGTGCTCCGCTGCCTGACGGCCCGCGAGCCGCTGGTCGACGTCCGCTCCTGGCGAGGCACCCTGACCGAGGTCGACCTTCCGGGTGCGTTCCTGCTCTCGGCGGTGCTCGCGACGATCATCCTGGCCTTCGCCACCGCCGACCCGGAGGTCCAGGTGCTCTCGCCGGCCGGCCCGTGGCTGCTGGTGGTGGGCGCGGCGGCGGCCGTGCTCTTCTGGCTTCGCAACCGCTCCGTCCCTCACCCGCTGGTGCCGCCTCGCGCGGTGACCGCGACGCCGGCGTGGGGGGCGCTGGTGGTCAGCTTCTTCATCGGTGCGGCGGTGATCGCCGCCTTGGTGGACATCCCGATCTTCGCCCGCATCACGGTCCACAACGACTCGCAGCTGATGGCCGCGCTGGTGCTCCTGCGGTTCCTCGTCGGACTGCCGGTGGGCGCGTTCCTGGGCGGGTGGCTGACCCACCGGACGAGCGCCGGGGTGGTGACCGCCCTCGGGATGGCGGACTCCGCGGCCGGGTTCGGGTGGATGTCGCAGTGGCAGTTCGAGGCGCTGGAGAGCCCGGTGGCGACGGCGCCCCTGGTCGCCGCCGGCCTGGGCATCGGCCTGGCGATGGCTCCGGTGAACGCCGCGCTGCTGTCGGCCACCGACCCCGGGGTCCACGGCCTGGCCAGCGCGCTGCTCATCGTGGCGCGCACGGTCGGCAAGCTGGTCGGTATCAGCGTGCTGACCACGATCGGGCTGCGACGCTACTTCGCCACGCAGGCCGACCTGCCCGAGCCCATGGAGGTCTGCGGGGCCGGGGACAGCCGGTGCGCCGAGTTCAGCCGGATCCTGCAGGACGCCGGGCTCGTCCAGCTGCAGACCATCTTCCTGGGCGCCGCCGCATGCTGCGTCGCGGCCGGGCTGATCGCGCTGGTGGTGTTCCGCGACGCCGACACCCGCGAGGCGCCGACGTCCCCCGTCGGGTCCGGGACCTGACCCACCCGGAAATGAGCAACGGACCCACGTTTCCGTAGGTCCGTTGTCGCTGATGTCCTGAGACATCTCACGGTCGGGCTGACAGGATTTGAACCTGCGGCCTCCTCGTCCCGAACGAGGCGCGCTACCAAGCTGCGCCACAGCCCGCCGCCCTGACCGAGAGAACTCGTCAGGGCAACGTCGGCGAGCATACCGGAGCGGTCAGGGGCTCTGGAAATCGCCCCGGGCCGGAGGGTCGGGGGCGGCTCAGGAGGCGTGCCTGCGGGTGAGGGTGAGGTGGGTGACGCCGCTGGGCGAGGACACCGACTCGACGTCGAAGCTGTCCTCGAGCGCCTCGAGGCCGTCCCAGAGACGGGTGCCCCGCCCGAGCACGATGGGCACCACGACGAGGTGCAGGTGGTCGACCAGGCCTGCGGCGACGAAGTCGCGGACCACCGTCGCGCCGCCGCCCAGGCGCACGTCGAGGTCACCCGCCGCCTCCCGCGCGACCGCGAGAGCCTCGGTGGGGGAGGCGTCGAGGAAGTGGAAGGTCGTCCCGCCCGCCATCTCGAGCGGAGGCCGCGGGCGGTGCGTCAGGACGTACGTCGGCGTGTGGAAGGGCGGCTCCTCGCCCCACCAGCCCCGCCAGTCGGGGTCGTCCTGCCACCCGGGTGGACCGAACTTGTTGGCGCCCATGATCTCGGCGCCGAACCCGGCGTCGTGGCGTGCGGCGAACGCGTTGTCGACGCCGACACCGCCGCCGGTCCTCCAGTGGTCCGTGGCCATCATCCACTGGTGGAGCTTCTGCCCGGCGTGGCCGAAGGGCGCTGAGGGACTGCGGCTCGCCGGAGCCGAAGCCGTCGAGGGAGATCGAGAAGTTGTGGACCCGGACGAGTGGCACGGGGGGCTCCTTCAGTCGAGAGGTGGGTGGTCGATCACGGTGGGCACGTAGTCGAGCAGCTGCAGCCGACCGTCGAAGGTGCGGCTCTCGACCAGCTCGAGCCGCACGTCGGGGTAGCCGTCGAACATCCGGTCCCGACCCGTCGCGCCGTTGATCACCGGGAAGACGACCAGGCGCAGCCGGTCGACCAGGCCCGCCACGAGCAACGACCGGCCGAGGCTCAGGCTGCCCAGCGTCCGGAGGGGCAGGGGTCCGTGCTCCTTCAAGGCCCGGACGGCCTCAGCCGCATCCGTCGCCACCAGCTCGCTGTTCGCCCAGTCGAGCGGGGCGGTGAGGCTGGCGGAGAAGACGACCTTCGACATCTCGCCCAGCGCCGCGATCGCCTCGGGCTCCTCGTCGGCCATCCCGGACATCAGGCGGTAGGTGGTGGCGCCCATCAGGACGGTGTGCTCCGGCTGCTCACCCAGCCAGGCGAAGTACTCCGGGCCGCCCATGCCCCACAACCCCGGCCAGCCGTCGGCAGCGGTCCACCCGTCGAGCGACACGATGACGTCGATCATGAGCTCCTGCACGATGCCCCCTCCGTGCCCCACAGACCACCACAACTTCGGTGGCGGCGGAAGGGCGGACCGGCGGCCTCAGCGCGGGCTGGGTTCGAGCGTCAGCAGGGTCGCCTCGGGGCGGCAGGCCACCCGGAAGCGGACGTAGGGGTTGGTGCCGAGCCCGGCCGACACGTGGAGCCACGACGAGCCCTCGTCCCCGGGAGCGGAGTCGGCGGGGTGGCGGTGCAGGCCGCGGGCGCGGGCGGGCTCGAGGTCGCAGTTGGTCGTGAGCGCCCGGCCGCCCGGCAGGCACACCTGGCCGCCGTGGGTGTGGCCGGCGATGACGGCGTCGTAGCCGTCGGCCGCGAACTGGTCGAGCACGCGGAGGTACGGCGCGTGGGCCACGGCCAGGCGCAGGTCGGCCGCGGGGTCGGCCGGCCCGGCGACCCGCTCGAGGTCGTCGTAGGCGAGGTGGGGGTCGTCGACGCCCGCGAACGCGATCGTGGTGTCGCGCACGGTCAGCGACCCGAAGCCGTTGGTGAGGTCGAGCCAGCCGGCGGCGTCGAAGCGCTTCTTGAGGTCGGGCCACGGGAGCTGGGGGGTCGAGGTGTTGCGCTTGCCCGTGTCGGGGAGCAGGTAGAGCAGCGGGTTGCGCATGCCCGGTGCGTAGTAGTCGTTGGACCCGAGGACGTAGGCGCCCGGGACGTCGAGCAGTCCGCCGAGGGCGTCGGCGACGACCGGCACGGCGCGCATGTGGGCGAGGTTGTCGCCGGTGTCGATGACCAGGTCGGGCTCGAGGGCGGAGAGCCCGCGCAGCCACTCCTGCTTGGCCCGCTGGTCGGGCGCCATGTGGATGTCACTGAGGTGGAGCACCTTCAGCGGTGCGTGGTCGGCAGGGAGCACGGGCATGGTGACGTGCCGCAGCGTGTACTGCCGGGCCTCCCATGCGGCGTACGACGCCAGGCCCACGCCCGCGAGCGTCCCGAGCCCGAGCGTGCGGCGTACGACGGGGAGGAGAGGCATTCGCCAAGGCTGCCACAATGGTCCTCATGAGTGCTCTGAAGGACCGTCTCCGCGCCGACCTGACCACCGCCATGAAGGCGCGTGACGAGCTGCGCTCCTCGACCATCCGGATGGTGCTGACCGCGATCACCAACGCCGAGGTCGCCGGCAAGGAGGCGCGCGAGCTCTCCGACGACGACATCATCGGCGTGCTCTCGACCGAGGCCAAGCGCCGCCGCGAGGCGGCCGTGGCGTTCGAGGAGGGCGGTCGCACGGAGATGGCGGCCAAGGAGGCGGCCGAGGGCGAGGTCATCGCCGAGTACCTTCCCGCCCAGCTGGGCGAGGCGGAGATCGGCGAGCTCGTCCGTGCCGCGATCGAGCAGACGGGCGCTGCCGGCGAGGGCATGCGCGCGATGGGCAAGGTGATGGGCGTCGTGACGCCCCAGGTCAAGGGCCGTGCCGACGGCGGCGCCGTGGCGGCCGAGGTGCGCAAGCAGCTCGGCTGACGGGCACCGAGGGCCCGGTCAGCCCCGCCCGCCGCCGTTGCCGCGGCCCCGACCACCGCCGTTGCCGTTGCCGTTGCCGTTGCTGTCGGTGGACGGCGGGGGAGGCACGTAGCCCGTCGAGGTGTAGAGCGTGACGGTGTCGCCGCTGCTCAGCTGGGCGCCGCCCTCGGGCGAGCTGTAGGCGACGAGGCCGGCACCGGTCTCGGAGTTGACCTGCCCGCCGTCGGCGACGGTGAACCCGGCGCCTTCGAGGGCGGCTGTGGCCGCCTCGACGCTCTGGCCCGCGACGTCGGGCACCGTGCTGAGGACGCCGGCGATCTCGTCGCCGGGGGGAGTCTGGAAGTCCTCGTAGGGGAGCTTGGGCGAGGCGGCCGCCATGGCTTCGCCCCAGATGGGGCCGGCGACGGTCGAGCCGAAGGCCTCGTAGATCGTGCTGCCGCCGACGACCTGGCCGTTGAGGCTGACCCACTCGCCGAACTGGTTGGCGCCGGCGACCATCGCGGCCGTCGAGAGCGTCGGGGTGTAGCCGGCGAACCACACCGACATGTTGTTCTGGTTGGTGCCGGTCTTGCCGGCCGAGGGCTTGTCGATGGCGAGCGACGAGCCGAAGCCGCCGGGCTCCATGACGCCGCGCAGGATGTCATTGACCGCGTCGGCGGTCGCACCCGGCATCACCTGCTCGCAGTCGGGGGCGAAGTCCTTGAGCACCTGCCCGGAGGAGTCGAGCACCTGCGTGACGGGGCGCGGCTCGCAGTGCAGGCCGCGGGCCGCGAAGGTGGCGTAGGCTTGGGCGATCTCCAGCGGGTTGCTGTCGGAGACGCCGAGGATCCACGACGGCACCTTCTGCGCCAGCGGCACCTTGACGCCCATCTCCTTGGCCAGCTCGAGCGGCTTGCACATGCCGGTCTGGGTCTCGAGCTGGGCGAAGAACGTGTTCACCGACTGCTGGGTGCCGGAGTAGAGGTCGAACGTGCCGGAGCCGGTGGAGTTGGACACGTTCCACCCCTCTCCGTCGCCGCGGTAAGGACCGTCGCAGTTCTCGAACGCCTCGTCCGGGATGGTCATCTCCTGCGGCGAGTTGATCGTCGTGCTCAGCGGGATGCCCTGGTTGATCGCCTCGGCGAGGACGAACACCTTGAAGGTCGAGCCGGCCTGGAAGCCGTTGGCGTCGCCGTACTTCTTGGGCACGACGTAGTTGAGGTAGGTCTCGCCGCCCTGCTTGTCCTTGCCCATCGGCCGGGACTGCGAGATCGCTCGTACGTCGCCGGTGCCGGGCTCGACCATCGCGAGCCCGCCGATGGCCTGGTCGGTCTGGAACACGTGGCTGGAGACCGCGTCGTCGGCGCCCTTCTGCATGTCGAGGTCGATCGTGGTGTTGATCGTCAGGCCGCCGTTGTTGAGGGTGCGGCGACGCTCCTTGGGCGTGTCGCCGAGCACCGGGTCCTTGAGCAGCCAGTTGACGACGTAGTCGCAGAAGAACGGCGCGCGCGACTGCTGGCAGCCGTTGGGCGACGTCTTGATCTTCAGCGTCTCCTCGATCGGCGTGGCCTTGAGCCGCTCGGCCTTCTTCTCGGTCAGGATGCCGAGCTGTGCCATGCGGTCCAGGACGACGTTGCGGCGGCTCTGGGCCCGCTCGGGGTTGTCGACCGGGTCGTAGCCCACCGGGTTCTTCACCAGGCCCGCGAGCGTGGCCGCCTCGAGGAGGTTGAGGTCCTTGGCGTTCTTGGAGAAGAAGTGGACCGCGGCCGACTGGACGCCGAAGGCGCCGTCGCCGAAGTAGGCGATGTTGAGGTAGCGCTCGAGGATCCAGTCCTTGGTGTGGTTCTTCTCGAACGCGATCGCGTAGCGCAGCTCGCGGATCTTGCGTGCGTAGGTCTCCTCGGTCGCGGCCTTGCGCTCCTCGTCGGTCTCCGCCTGGTAGAGCAGCGTCTGCTTGACCATCTGCTGGGTGATCGACGAGCCACCCTGCACTGACCCGCCGTTGGCCTGGTTGGTGATGAAGGCGCGGAGCGTGCCCTTGAGGTCGAGGGCGCCGTGGTCGTAGAAGCGGTAGTCCTCGATCGCGACGATTGCCTTCACCATCGGCCGCGAGATCGAGCCGAGCGGCACGTTGATGCGGTTCTGGTCGTAGAGGGAGGCGATGAGGTTGCCGTTGACGTCGTAGATCCGGGTCTTCTGCGACAGGTCCTTGGCCTCGAGGGACTCGGGGAGGTTGACCATGCCCTTGCTGACGTCCTTGGCCGCGACGCCGACCAGGCCCGCGAACGGGATGGCGAGGCAGGCGACGAGGACACCCATGACGACCGCGACGGCCGCCATGACCGCGAGGTGGGACGCGACACGACCGGCGTCAGGACGGCCCTGGGGGCGCCCAGAGGTGGAGGACGAGCGTGAGGACATGCGCACCAGAGTACGGGGCGGACGCCTACCACCCGGAATTCCAACCGCGCAGCCGGATAGTCACATCGGGCTATACGAATTGAGCCACACGGTCCCTGTCTGGACCGGGGGTGATTCGTTTACTTTTCATTCTGAGTCAGGGATGGCCGCTATGGGGGCGGCCGACCGGCTCGACAATCACCGTGGGGTTTGACTTATGTGGGTCGAGGACTGGGCAGCACGCGCCGCATGCAAGGGCGACACTCCGGACGCGCTGTTCGTGCGTGGCGCGGAGCAGAACAAGGCCAAGCAGGTCTGCGCGGGGTGCCCCGTGAGGACCGAGTGCCTGGCCGAGGCACTCGACAACCAGATCGAGTGGGGCGTCTGGGGCGGCATGACCGAGCGTGAGCGCCGTGCGCTGCTCCGCCGCCGGCCCGGCTCGTCGTGGCGCACCATCCTCGAGACGGCCCGCACCAAGGTCGAGACGCCCTCCGTCTCCGTCTGACCTTCAGCGCTGCTGCGCCAGGCTCTCGCCGATCGCGCGCAGGCCGTCGAGGTCGTGGACGTCGCTCGCCATCGCCGGCACGACCGCCGTCGGGACCCTAGGGTGGGCCGCCGCGAAGCGGTCGCGCAGGTGCTTCTCGCGCTCGATGATGCGGACCCGGTCGGCGTGCAGCCGCAGCAGCCCCGCGGTCAGTGACGAGGAGTCGCCCGACTGCAGCCGGTCGGCGGCCGTGATCGCCGCCTCGGCCGACAGCTCGGTTCGAGCCGAGGGGCTGGCCCGGTTGACGACCAGGCCGGCCAGCGGCATGTCGTCGTCGGTGAGCCGGTCGACGAAGTACGCCGCCTCGCGCAGCGCGTCGGGCTCCGGCGCGGCGATCACGAGGAAGGCCGTGCCGTCGGCCTGGAGCAGCGCGAAGGTCGTGTCCGCCCGCTGCCGGAAGCCGCCGAAGAGGGTGTCGAAGGCCGCGATGAAGGTCTGCATGTCGCGCAGCACCTGCGCCCCCAGCACCTTGGTCAGGGCGTTGGTGACCACCGAGAAGCCGGCCGTCATCAGCCGGGCCGGCCCGCGCGCCGGGGCCAGCAGGAGTCGGATGAAGCGCCCGTCGAGGAAGCTCGACAGCCGCTCCGGGGCGTCGAGGAAGTCGAGCGCGGAGCGCGAGGGCGGGGTGTCGACCACGATCAGGTCGTGGCTGCCGTCGGCCAGCGCCTGCCGGTGCAGCTGACCCAGCTTCTCCATCGCCATGTACTCCTGGGTGCCGGCGAACGAGCTCGACAGAGCGATGTAGAACGGGTTCTCCAGGATCTGCTTCGCCTTCTCCGGGCTGGCCTGCGACTCGACCACCTCGTCGAAGGTGCGCTTCATGTCGAGCATCATCGCGTCGAGCGACCCGCCCGCCTGGGCGTCCACCGACGGCACCGGGCGCGGCGTGTTGTCGAGCTGCTCGATGCCCATCGCCTGCGCGAGGCGGCGGGCCGGGTCGATCGTCAGCACGACCACCTTGCGACCCCGCTCGGCGGCACGCAGCGCGAGGGCCGCCGACGTCGTCGTCTTGCCGACGCCTCCGGCGCCGCAGCACACGATGATCTCGGTGGTCCGGTCGTCGAGCAGCGCGTCGACGTCGAGTGCTGGCGCGGGCACATCTCCAGGCGCTGGGGTGGGTTTCATGCCATCCCCTGGCGGCGGAGCAGCTGGGCGAGCTCGACGAGCGCGCCCTGGTCGATCCCGCCAGCGAGGCGCGGGAGCTCGTAGGTCGGCACGCCCTCGGCCGCGACGAGCTCGCGCTGTTCGTCCTCGAGGTGCCGGCGTACGGCGTGGTCGCGCGCCTCGGCGACGAGGGACTCCACGAGCGCGGCGTCGACGTCGATCCGGGCGCGGGTCAGGTCGGAGGTGACCGCGGTCGGGTCGACGGTGTCGCCGCGCACCTGCGCGAGGGCGCTCGGGCTGAGGGCCTGCGGGCGCACCAGGTTGACCACGACACCGCCGACGGGCAGGCCGGCCGCGCGGAGCTCGGCGATGCCGTCAGAGGTCTCCTGCACGGGCATCTCCTCGAGGATCGTGACCAGGTGCACGGCCGTGCGCGGTGAGCGCAGCAGCTCCATCACCTTGTCGGCCTGGGCCTTGACGGGTCCCACCTTGGCGAGCCCGGCCAGCTCGGAGTTGACGCCGAGGAACTGGCAGATGCGACCCGTGGGCGGCGCGTCGAGCACCACGGCGTCGTACATGATCTGGTCCCTGTGCCGTCCGCCGCGGGGCCGCTGCACGGCCTCGTAGACCTTGCCGGTCAGGAGCACGTCGCGCACGCCGGGAGCGATGGTGGTGGCGAAGTCGATGACCCCGAAGCGGTCGAGCGCCTTCCCTGCGCGACCGAGCTTGTAGTACATCGCGAGGTACTCGAGCAGCGCCGACTCGGGATCGATGTGGAGCGCATGGACCTGACCGGCGCGGCCGTCCTCGTCGGGAGCGCCCTTGGCGATGCGGCGCTCCTCGTAGGGCAGCGGATCGATGTCGAACATCCGCGCGATCCCCTGGCGGCCCTCGACCTCGCAGAGGAGCACGTTGCGTCCCGAGGTCGCCAGCGCGAGGGCGAGCGCAGCCGCGACAGTGGACTTCCCGGTCCCGCCCTTGCCGGTGATGACGTGGAGACGCACCTTCGGCCAGTCGACGGGTCGGTCGGCGCTGGCGGTCACGAGCCGAGGATAGCCAGCCCGGTCAGACCCCCCGGCACGGCCTTTCATGCATCTCTATGCGTCTTTATGTTCATGTAAGCCATCTTTTGCTTGACGACCAAACAAAAGTCTGCGAGCGTCGGCCCGAGATGGTCCGTGACCCACGTCACAAGCGCGGCTGCCTGCTGCCCACGCCCTGTTCACACGTTGTTCGCCTTCTGGAGGCTCCGGGATGTTCCTCACCACCTCGTCGCGACCGATCGTCCGGCGATCGTCCGTCGGCACCGCGTTGACCGCCGCCCTCGCGCTCGTCGGCAGTGTCCTGCTCGGCGTCGTCGCGGCCGCGCCCGCCCAGGCCCACGAGGGGCACGGGCACGTGCTGATCTTCACCGAGGACGCCGCCGGCGACTGGCATGACGCCGCCATCGCGCAGGCGACGCCGAAGGTGCAGGCCGCGCTCGAGGCCGAGGGCATGACGGTGGAGGTCGTGCACAAGGAGACGGCGGGGGGCTCGGAGGCGGTGTTCACCGACGAGGGCCTCGCGCCCTTCGACGCGATCCTCGTCTTCCAGGCCAACGGCGACCCCTGGAACGCCTCCGAGAAGGCGGCACTGGAGCGCTGGCAGGCGGCGGGCAACGGCATCGCGGCGGTGCACAACGCGCTCGACATGCGCGGCAACTACCCCTGGTGGGACAACATGGTGGGCTCGCTGATGCCCGGCCACGCGCCCACCGGCACCGACCCCGGCCCGTCCGGCGTGGTGCGCAACGAGGACACCACCCACCCGTCCACCGAGCACTTCGAGGGCACCGAGGACGTGACCCGCTGGACGCGCAACGACGAGTGGTACAACTTCAGCAACAACGTGCGCGGCACCGCCCACGTGCTCCAGTCCATGGACGAGTCCACCTACTCCGGCGGCACCATGGGCTACGACCACCCGATCACCTGGTGCAAGCCCTACGAGGGCGGCCGCTTCTGGGGCACCGCGCTGGGCCACTTCCCCTCCCACTACGACGAGCCCGACTTCATGGCCGAGCTCGTGGGCGGCGTGAAGTACGTCGCCGGCCTCGAGGAGGGCGACTGCGGCGGCACGGTGTGGAGCAACTACGAACGCATCCCGCTCGACCAGAACACCTCGGCCCCCTTCGCGATCGACGTCGCCGACGACGGCAAGGTCTTCTACACCGAGCTCGTCCGCGGCCAGCTGCGGATGTACGACCCGGAGTCGCAGGCCGTGACTACGGTCCTCAGCCTGCCGGTCTACTCCGGCGGTGAGGACGGTCTGCTCGGCGTGGCCCTCGACCCGGACTTCACGACCAACGGGCACGTCTTCCTCTACCGCTCCGCCGAGTCGCCCGACAACTCCGACCCCGACAACTTCGTCTCCACCGTCTCGCGCTTCACCTTCGAGAACGGGTCCGTCGACCCCGCCTCGGAGAAGGTGATCATCGAGATCCCCGCCCGTCGCCTGCCCGACGAGCCCGGCCACACCGGAGGCGGCCTCGACATCGACGACGACGGCAACCTCTTCATCGGCGTGGGTGACGACGTGAACCCGCACTCCGAGCCGTCCGGCGGCTACGCCCCCCTGTCCGAGCGCGCCGGCACCTTCCACGACGCCCGCGAGACCTCGGCCAACACCAACGACCTGCGCGGCAAGATCCTCCGCATCACGCCGGTCGACGAGCCGGGCGAGGAGCCGGGTGCCGGGTCGACCTACACGATCCCCGAGGGCAACCTGTTCCCGGAGGCCGAGGACGTCGACCGCGACAAGACCCTTCCCGAGATCTACGCGATGGGCTTCCGCAACCCGTTCCGCTTCTCCATCGACAGCGAGACCGGCTGGCTCAGCATGGCCGACTACTCGCCCGACAACGGCACCGACGCCCCCGCGACCCGCGGCCCGGCCGGCATCGCGGAGTGGAACCTCATCAAGAGCCCCGGCAACTACGGCTGGCCGCTCTGCATGGGCGGCAACCACCAGGGCACGAACCCCAACGGCGAGCCGTTCCGCGACGTCGACTACGGCAGCACGACGCCGCTCAACCCGCCCGTCGTGGGTGACTACTTCGACTGCGCCAACCCGGTCAACGACTCGGTGCGCAACACCGGCCTGACCAACCTGCCCCCGGCCCGCGCCGCGGACATGTACTACGGCTACCGCCGGTCCTCGGTCGGCGCGATCCCGCAGGGCGGCGGCCTGGCCCCGATGGGCGGCCCGATCTACCGCTACGACGAGGAGCTGGAGTCCGACACCAAGTTCCCCGCGTCCTACGACGGCAAGCCCTTCTTCTACGACTGGGCGCGCAACAAGATGTACAACATCCAGCTCAAGGACCCCGCCGCCGAGCAGGGCACCCAGGTGGAGAAGGTCAACCCGTTCCTCCCCGACGTGCCGTTCCTGGCGCCGATCGACTCCAAGTTCGGTCCCGATGGCTCGATGTACGTCCTGGACTGGGGCGGCGGCTACGGACGTGACAACCCCACGTCCGGCCTCTACCGCATCGACTACATCAGCGGCTCCCGCTCGCCGGTCGCACGCATCGACGCGACCCCCGACTCGGGCCAGGCTCCGCTGGAGGTCTCCTTCGACGGCTCCCGCTCCACCGACCCGGAGGAAGAGGCGCTGACCTACGCCTGGGACTTTGACGGCGACGGCACGACCGACGCCACCGGTGAGACCGCGACCCACACCTACCCGGAGGCGGGCGTGTTCAACGCCCGCCTGACCGTCACCGACCCGGCCGACAAGACCGGCACGACGACGGTGCCGATCACGGTCGGCAACACCCGGCCGGTGGTGGAGCTGGAGACCCCGCCCGACGGCGCGTTCTTCGACTTCGGCGACGAGATCAGCTGGGAGGTGCAGGTCACCGACCCCGAGGAGGGCGACGACGTCGACCCGCAGGCCGTCGAGGTTCAGCCGGCGCTGGGCCACGACGACCACGCCCACCCGCTGACCGCCACCCGCGGCCTCACCGGGAGCACCGTCACGACCATCGGTGGCCACGCGGCCGACGAGAACATCTTCTACGCCGTCGACGCCCGCTACACCGACACCGGTGGCGCGGACGGTGACAACCCGCTCATGGGCTCCGACACGTCGGTGATCTTCCCGAAGCTGCGGCAGGCGGAGTGGTTCGACGCCAAGTCGGACACCGCCACCCTCGCCCCCGGCCGCGACGCCGCGGGCGGCGGCCAGGTCGTGGTCGGCAAGGACGGCGCCTGGGTGAACTTCGAGCCAGTGAGCTTCCACCAGATCGACACCTTCAACCTGCGCGTACAGGCCGCTGCGGCCGGTGGCACCATCGAGCTGCGCGACGGCAGCCCGACCGGTGAGGTCATCGGCACGGCCGAGGTCCCGGCGACCGGGCAGCAGTTCCGCGACGTCGCGGTCGACGTGAGCGAGGTCGGCAGCGAGTCGATGGAGCTGTACCTGGTGTTCACCGGGTCCAGCGACATCAAGCTCAACTTCACCGAGGCGATCGGGCAGGGCATCTCCCCGACCGCCAAGCCGGTGGTCGCGATCACCGAGCCGGTCGACGGCGACAAGCTCGACCCGGGTGCGGAGGTGGCCGTGGCAGCCGACGCGACCGACGCCGACGGCTCGATCGCGAAGGTGGAGTTCTTCGCCGGGGACACCAAGATCAGCGAGGACGACACCGCGCCGTACACCGCGACGTGGACCGCTCCCGCCGAGGAGGGCCTCGTCGAGCTGACCGCGAAGGCGACCGACGACGACGGCAACGTGACCACCTCCCGCCTGGTGCAGGTGCAGGTCGGCGAGCTCTTCGGCGACCTCGTCCCCTTCAGCAACGTCGACGGCGAGTTCGAGCGACTCGGGGCCGGTGCGTTCCGGATCTCCGGCGCCGGCGCCAACGCCTGGCAGGGCACCGACCAGTACACGACCCTGTTCAAGCCCGGCGGCGGTGACGACTCCTACGACGCGATCGTGCGGGTCGACGCCAGCACGCTCAACCACAACTCCGGCAAGGCCGGCCTCATCATCCGCAACGACATGACGCAGCCCGGCACGTCGCCCGGCTACGCCATGCTCGCGTGGCGCCGGGCCGCCGGGATGGAGTTCCTGTCCGACCCCGACGGCAACGGCCAGCTCAACGCCTCGACCGCAGGCGGTGCGAGCACCGTGCCGAAGTGGCTCAAGCTGAGCCGCCGCGGCGCCGAGGTGTCGGCGTACTGGTCCAACGACGGCGACTCGTGGACCCAGGTCGGGACCACGGTGACCCTCACGGGCATCGCCGACACGCAGGACGTCGGCATGTTCATCATGGCCCACGAGTCCGCGGTCCGGACCGCCGACTTCTCGCAGTTCGCGATCGACACCGACCCGCAGGAGGAGGAGCCGGAGCCGGAGACCCCGAGCGAGCCCCTCACCTGCGTGACGGGTCCCGTCTCGGACGAGTTCGACTCGCCGGCGCTGCTGCCCAAGTGGGCGATGCGCAACGCGCCGGGCGCGCCGATCACCCAGGCCGGCGGCACCCTGCGCCTGCCCGTCACGTCCGGTGACATCAACGAGGCGAGCCCCGGCCCGGTGAGCTTCGCCGGCCAGCCGGTGCCTGCCGGCGACTGGACCGCGACCACGAAGATCACGCTCGACCACAGCTCGCACTGGCAGTGGGCCGGCCTGGTCGTGCACCAGTCGGACGACGAGTACAACAAGCTGGCCTTCGTCCGTCACCAGAACGGGACGCGCCTGGTGGAGTTCCAGTCCGAGACCAACGGCTCGCGCACCACGCCTGCCGCCCCGGTCGTGGCAGCGGACTTCCCGAGCACGATCCACCTGCGGCTCACCAACGTCGCAGGCAAGCTGAGCGGCGCCTACTCGGCCGACGGCGAGGCCTGGACCTCGCTCAACGGCACGCTCGACCTCAAGACCGGTTCGGGTGCGCGGATCGGCCTGATGGCGGCCGGTGACCTCGGTACGACGCCGCGGGTGGCGCAGGTCGACTGGTTCCGGGTGACCCCGGACCGGACGGCTGAGGCGGTCGAGGCCGACGACGAGTTCGACGGCCACGCGCTCGACGGCTGCCGCTGGGCGGAGTCAGTGCGCTACGACTCCACCACCGCGGCGGTGTCCGGCGGGCACCTGAAGATCGAGACGGAGCCGGGCGACATCAACGGCAACAACCCGGTCCAGCCGAGCAACTTCGTCCTCCAGGACGCGCCCGAGGGCGACTGGGTGGCCGAGACCAAGCTCAAGGCCCCGCTCAAGCACCGCTGGCAGCTGGCCGGTCTGCTGATGTACGGCGACGACGACAACTACGCGAAGGCGGACGTCGTGGCCTACAACGCGCCGGGCGCCGCGCTCGACCTGCGGGCAGAGCTCGCGGCGGAGAAGGGCGGCAGCGGCGTCGGAGGTGGCGACCAGATCGACATCGCCGACACCACCGAGAGTGGCTACTGGTGGGTGCAGGTGACGAAGGTCGGCACGAAGTACACCGCCGCGGTGAAGTCGACCGCCGGCGCGTCGTGGACGCCCATCGGTGACGGCATCACCTACGACGGACCACTCAACTCGCTGGGCATCATGGCGATCGGTCCCGAGCAGGACGAGCCGGCCACGGTCGAGTTCGACTACTTCCACCTCGACACCGAGGAGGAGCCGCCGGCCGACACGACCGCACCGGTCACCACCGCCGCCCAGGCCGTGGTCGAGGACGGTGTGCGGGTCACGCTGACCGCGACCGACGAGACCGACGGCTCCGGCGTCGCCTCCACCGAGTACCGCATCGACGAGGGGGAGTGGACCGACTACACGGCTCCGTTCACCATCAGCGAGCCCGGCACCCACACGGTCGAGTACCGCTCGACCGACGGGGCCGGCAACGAGGAGACGGTGAAGTCCGTCGAGGTCGTCGTCGAGGCCGCCGACGAGGACGCCCCGACCACGAGCATCACCTGGGACCCGGCCGAGGCGGACGGTGAGGAGGGCTGGTACGTCAGCGCTCCGAGCTTCACGCTCGAGGCGGAGGACGACGGCTCGGGTGTCGCGTCGACGGAGTACAAGATCGGCAACGGTGCGTGGACGACGTACGACGGTGAGGTGCAGGTCGACGGCGACGGCACACACGTCGTGGCCTACCGCTCGACCGACGAGGCCGGCAACGTCGAGGACGACCAGTCCTCGGAGGTCACGGTCGACACCGTGACCCCCGCGACCGGGGCGACCCAGGAGGAGGCCGGCGACGGCGTACGGGTCGTGCTCACGGCAAGCGACGCCACCTCCGGCGTGGCCGCGACGGAGTACCGCGTCGACGGTGGTGACTGGAAGGCGTACGCCGACCCGGTCGTCGTGACCGGAGCCGGTGAGCACACGGTCGGGTTCCGCTCCACCGACGTCGCGGGCAACGTGGAGGACGAGCAGTCCCTCACGATCACCGTCGACGGACCGTCCGCCGACACCACAGCCCCGGTGACCACCGTGCGGACCGACCCGACCGCGCCGGACGGCCGCGCGGGCTGGTTCACCACGGCCCCGAAGGTGACGCTCACCGCGACGGACGACGGGTCCGGGGTGGCACGCACCGAGTACCGCATCGGCAGCGGCGCGTGGACGGCGTACACCGCTCCGTTCACGATCACCGAGCAGGGCCGCCAGGTCCTCGAGGTGCGGTCGGTCGACAAGGCCGGCAACGTCGAGACGGCGCAGTCCGAGGAGCTCGCGGTCGACACCGTGCAGCCCGAGGCGCTCGTCGGAGGCATCCGGGAGCGCAGCTACCCGAGCCACAAGACGGCCTCGGTGAGCTGGACGGGCACGGACTCGACCTCGGGCGTCCGGAGCGTGCGGGCGATGCTCGACGGCGAGAGCGTCGAGCCGGGCGAGTGGCAGATGTGGACGCTGTCCACGGGTCGTCACGTCCTGACGGTCACCGCCACGGACGTGGCCGGCAACGCCAGCTCGCAGACCGTGGTCTTCACCGTCCGGGCGACCGGGAAGTCGGTCACCAGGGTCGTGAAGACGCTGGCTGCCGACGGTGAGGTCGGGCCCAGGCTCGCCACCAAGCTGCTGCAGGCCGACAAGGACGCTCGCAAGGCCGAGCGCTCCGGCGACCGGCGGGCAGCGAAGAAGGAGCTGAAGCAGCTGCGCAAGCTGGTCCGTCGCAAGCTCGACGGGGAGCTCCGCGCCGCCCTGCTCGCACAGGTGAAGGAGCGCCTGGCGAAGCGCTGAGCGAGCAGGTCCGGCACCGAGACTGGCCGGGCCCGGGGAGGGTGCCTCTTCCCCGGGTCCGGCTCTTCCATGTCCGGCCGTGCGTGCCTCCACAGGGGCTCCACCCCACACCTGTGGCCGCACACTGTGGTGCCCGCCCACACGGTGGCGCCGGTCACACCCCCGCTAGGGTCTGCGGCATGGACAAAGTGGTCTCTTCCGCGGCCGAGGCGGTCGCTGACATCCCGGACGGTGCGACCCTCGCGGTCGGTGGCTTCGGCCTCTCGGGCATCCCGTCGGTGCTGATCGACGCGATCCTCGAGGCGGGCACGACGGACCTCGAGGCGGTGTCGAACAACTGCGGTGTCGACGAGTGGGGCCTGGGCCGCCTGCTCTTCGCCAAGCGGATCCGTCGGATGATCTCCTCCTACGTGGGGGAGAACAAGGAGTTCGCCCGGCAGTACCTGCACGGCGAGCTCGAGGTCGAGCTGACCCCGCAGGGCACGCTGGCCGAGCGGATGCGCGCCGGCGGCTCGGGCATCCCGGGCTTCTACACCGCGACCGGCGTCGGCACGCAGGTCGCCGAGGGCGGTCTGCCGTGGAAGTACGACGACTCCGGCAACGTCATCGTCTCGTCGCCGCCGAAGGAGACCAAGGTGTTCTCCACCGCTGAGGGGGACAAGGAGTACGTCCTCGAGGAGGCCATCGTCGCCGACTTCGGGCTGGTGCGGGCCTGGAAGGGCGACCGCCACGGCAACCTGATCTACCGGCAGTCGGCGCGCAACTTCAACCCGCTGGCCGCGATGTGCGGGCGGGTGACGATCGCGGAGGTCGAGGAGCTCGTCGAGCCGGGCGAGCTCGATCCCAACGACATCCACACCCCCGGCGTCTACGTGCAGCGCGTGGTCGCGCTGACCCCGGAGCAGGCGGCGGACAAGAGGATCGAGCGCGTCACGACGCGGCCGCGACCGACCGACCCCGCTCCCGCGGAGGACTCGGCCACGCACGGACTGGGAGGCTGAGATGAGCTGGACGCGTGAGGAGATGGCCGCGCGGGCGGCCTCGGAGCTCAAGGACGGCTCCTACGTCAACCTCGGGATCGGGTTGCCGACCCTGGTGCCCAACTACGTCGCCGACGACGTGGAGCTGGTGCTGCAGTCGGAGAACGGCATCCTCGGCGTGGGTGCGTACCCCTTCGAGGGCGAGGAGGACCCCGACCTGATCAACGCGGGCAAGGAGACGGTGACGCTGCGCAAGGGCGCGTCGTTCTTCGACTCCGCGCAGTCGTTCGGGATGATCCGCGGCGGCAAGATCGACGCCGCGATCCTGGGTGCCATGCAGGTCTCCGCGGTCGGTGACATCGCGAACTGGATGATCCCCGGCAAGATGGTCAAGGGCATGGGCGGCGCGATGGACCTGGTCCACGGCGCCAAGCGGGTGATCGTGCTGATGGAGCACACCGCCAAGGACGGTTCGCTGAAGATCCTCGACGAGTGCGACCTGCCCTACACCGGCAAGCGCGTGGTGCAGCGGATCATCACCGACCTCGCGGTGATCGACGTCATCGACCCCGCGACCGGTGAGGTCGCCCCCTCCGGGACCCTCGGCGACCGCGCGCTCAGGCTGGTCGAGCTCGCCCCGGGCGTCACCGAGGACGAGGTACGGGAGAAGACGCAGCCGCCGCTGGTCTGAGGCGGACCGGGTGCCGGATGATGGCGGCATGGCGGTCGAGCAGGAACCAGAGGTCGAACGCACCTACGACGTCACCTCGGACCTGGCGCTGCCGCCGCTGGCTGGTGAGGGCCAGGTGGCGTCGACGACGACCGTGGTGCTCGCGCTGGAGGCGACCTACCACGACACGGCCGACCTGGCCCTCGCGCGCGGCGGCTTCACGCTGCGGCGACGTACGGGTGGTCGTGACGACGGGTGGCACCTCAAGCTCCCCCGTTCCGGGGACTCCCGCACCGAGCTGCACGTCCCCCTGGGTGCAGGGGACGAGGCCGTGCCCGGCGACCTGTTGGCACGGGTCCGCGCGCACGTCCGGGAGCGGACGCTCGCTCCTGTCGTGCGCATCAGCACGCACCGCACCGAGCACGCCCTGCGCGACGACGACCACACCGTGCTCGCCCTGGTCTGCGACGACAGGGTCCGGGCCGAGCAGCTCCTCGAGGACGGCGATGTCGTCGAGTGGCGCGAGTGGGAGGTCGAGCTGGCCGCGGGCGACGAGTCGCTCCTGGACCAGATGGAGGCACGCCTCCGCGCGGCGGGAGCGCAGTCGGCGTCCTCGACGTCGAAGCTCGCCCGAGCGCTGGACGGGCGTCTGCCGGGCCCGGAACGATCGCCGTCCGCCGCGTCGCTGCGAGACGGCACGGCAGCGGACGTCGTACGGGCCCACCTGGTCGAGCACGTCGGCGCGCTGCTGCGGGAGGACGGGCGGGTCCGGTCGGGCGAGGCGGACTCCGTCCACAAGATGCGCATCGCGGCGCGACGACTCCGGGCGGCCCTCCAGACCTGTGCGCCGCTGTTCGAGGACGGCGGGTACGTCGTCCTGTGTGACGACCTGCGGTGGCTCGGACGCGAGCTGAGCGCCGCCCGCGACGCCCAGGTGTTGCGTGAGCGGCTCCGCCGCCTCGTGGCGGAGGAGCCGTCGGAGCTCGTGATGGGACCGGTGGCGGTCTCGATCGACGACGCGCTGGGTGCCGCCGAGCGATCCGGGCGGGCGCGGGCACTCGAGGCGCTGGACGACCCTCGCTACCTCCGGATGCTCGACGCGCTCGACGCCTTCGTCCTCGACCTCCCGATGACGAGGGACGGAGGCGCGCCCGCGCGGGAGGTGCTGCCCCGACTCCTGCGCAGTGACGTCACGCGCCTGCGGCGCGCCGTCCGCGACGCACGTCAGGCGGAGGACGGGAAGGCGCGTGACGTCGCGCTGCACACGGCCCGCAAGAAGGCGAAGCGGCTGCGGTACGCCGCCGAGCTGGCCGTCCCGGCGCTGGGACGGCCGGCGGAAGAGCTGGCCTCCGCCGCCAAGGGTGTGCAGCAGGTCCTGGGCGAGCACCAGGACACGGTGATGTCGCGTGCGTTCCTGCGTGAGCTCGGAGCGCGCATGCACACCGACGGACTCAACGGTTTCAGCCTGGGGCGGCTGCACGCGGTCGAGCAGGCCCGCGCCGACGCCGCGACCCGTGACCTCGAGCAGGCCTGGTCGGCCGTGCAGGCTTCCGGGAGGCGCAAGCGCCTCAGGGGCTGAGCCCCTGGGTCCCGGCACCGGCCGACCAGTCGGGCAGCTGCTGGAGCGCCCAGCCGTTGCCGTCGGGGTCGGCAAAGAACACGAACCGGCCCCACTGGAGCTCGTCGACGTCGCTGACCTCGATGCCGCGCTCCACCAGCTCGGCGCGTACGGCGTCGGCGTCGGCGACGACCATCTGCAGGTTGTCGAGCGACCCCGGCTCGAGCTGCGTCAGGCCCTTGCCGATGGCGATCGAGCACGCCGACCCCGGTGGCGTGAGCTGGACGAACCGCACGTCGTCGCTGACCGCGTGGTCGTGGTCGACGACGAAGCCGACCTTCTCGTAGAACTCCTTGGCCCGGTCGACGTCCGTCACGGGCACCATCACCAGCTCGAGCTTCATGTCCATGCCTCGAGGCTAGGGCGACTTCAGGTCATCCGCTGGCCGCAATCGGGATGTCTGAGGACGTGACGGACGTGGATTCGGGTGATCGGCGACCGCCACGTCCTCAGATACCGGTCGTGCTTGCGTGGGGTGAGCCGGAACCGGTAGTCCTTGCGCGCACAGGACGTCGACATCGGGGGTGGCAGGTGGTGGGTGAGGCACTGGAGCGGCTGGAGTCGCACCTGCGGGACCGGGGAGCCGTGGTCGTCGCCCACGCCCGTCCGGGCCTGGCGCCGGGCCGGCTGCAGGAGGTCCTGCAGCCGCTCGGCCTCGACCCGAGCGAACCCTGCGGGAGTGGTTCGGCTGGCACGACGGTGCGGGCGAGCCGGGTCGTACGCCGTCGCGCGAGGTCGAGGCCGCACCGGGCTGTGAGCTGCTGTCCGCCGAGCTGCTCGCGGGCGAGTGCCGACAGGCCAGGGACGTCGCCCGGCAGCTCGGCGCCGACCCGGGTGTGCCCTGGACCGCCGAGCAGCTCTGGAGCTCGTCGTGGTTCCCGGTGCTGCGGCTGTCCGGGAAGGGCCTCGTCGCCCTGGACCTCGAGCCCGACACGGTCCACGTCGTGTGGTGGGACGCGCCGCCAGAGGACCGGCAGCGCGTCAGGTGGTCGAGCCCGGCCGACTTCGTCGAGCAGCTGGTGAGCCGGTACGACGAGGGGGCCTGGGTGGTGGGCGCCGACGGCCTGGTCGACGGCGACACGCTCGACTTCCCCTAGGCGCACAGGACGCAGCCGCCGCTGGTCTGGCCGAAGGTCCCGCCCCGGACGGGACCCGACGCTCTTCTCGCGGGCCGGTGCGCTCCGTAGCGTCAGCCCTCCGAGGCCGTTCGCGCGTGCGCGGCCACCTTCAGGGAGGAGCGGGCAATGCGCCTCTTCACCAGCGGACGCTACGCCGCGATCACATCCACGCTGGCGCTCGTCGTGGCATGCAGCGGCGCGTCCTACGCCGCCATCGTCGTGACCGGCGAGCAGATCAAGAACAACACGATCTCCACCAAGGACATCAAGGACAAGACGATCAAGGTCAGGGACATGTCCGGGGCCGCCAAGGAGGCACTGTCCGGCGACGTGGGTCCGGCAGGACCCGCTGGGTCGACGGGTCCCACGGGTCCCACGGGTCCCACGGGTCCCGCCGGGCCTGCCGGGCCTGCCGGCGGATCGTTCCCGTCGCGCGCGTACTCGCTGGCGGTCAACAACTCCACCTGGATGGTGCCCGGCTCCCCGCAGCAGGTGGCGTCCCTGTCGGTTCCGGCCGGGACCTACGCCGCCTTCGCCAAGGCCACGATCGGAACCAACGGCAGCGGTGGCGGGCACGTGCAGTGTGAGCTGGCCGCTGGGGGGCAGGTCGACCAGCAGCTGGTCACGAACGCCGGCCCCGGCTATGCGTACGAGTCGACGTCGACCCAGATCGTCTTCACCACCGACGCTCGGACGGACGTCACGCTGTCCTGCTTCGGGACGAGTGCCAACTACGTCAACATGCAGAGGATCACCGCGATCAGCGTCGCCTCGGCCGGCTGAGCACGACGCCGCGGTCCGCAGGCGGGATACCTGAGGACGTCCCGGTAGGTGATCGGGCCATCGCACCTACCACCACGTCCTCAGGTACCTGGCTGAGCGGCGGAGGCTCGGGTCCGCGTGGCCGCCAGCACACCCAGCACCGCGGCGACAGCGGCGAAGGTGAAGACCGTGAGGAACGGATCGAGGCCCTGCCGCTCCGCGGCGGCGAACGCGGCGCCTGCCACCGACAGGGCGAGGGCGGCGCCGAGGGAGTCGGCGACCGTGAGGGCGGAGGAGTTGAAGCCCCGGTCGCGGTCGGTCGACGCCTCGAGCATCGCCACCCCGGTGCGCGGGTAGGCGAATCCCATCCCGGCGCCGGCGAGGACGTACGCCGCTGCCGGCAGGACGGCGGACGGGCGCGCGCCGGCGTCGTGCAGCAGCACGGTGAGGGCGAGCGCCGCAAGGCCGGTGAGGACCAGGCCGGTGCCGACGACCATCGCGCGGGTGTGGGACACGCGCCGGCCTAGCCGGGACTGGACCTGGCTGGCGCTCGCCCACACGATGCCGACGCACGTCAGCGCGATGCCGGCGCGGCCGGGGGAGAGGCCCCAGTGCTCCTGCAGGACGTAGACGATGAAGGCCTCGGCGCAGAAGAACGTCGCGGCGAGCAGGCCGCGGGTGGCGATCACCGCGGGCAGGCCCCGGCGCAGGGTGCGGCTGCCGGCGGGGAGCAGGCGGCCGAGGGACACCCACACGACGGTCAGCGCGGCGAGGGCGCCGAGAGCAGCGATGCCCCGGGTGGAGCCGACCAGCTCGAGGACGAGGACCGCGACCGCGCCCAGCAGCGCCCACCACAGGCGTACGGCCGGCGTGGACACGCCCTCGGCGTGCGGCTCGAGGCCGCGCAGCGCCGGAGCGAGCAGCACCAGGGAGACCGCCACCAGCACGACGGTGCCGAGGAAGACCCAGCGCCACGACCAGACGTCCGCGACGAACGCCGCGAGCGCGGGGCCGAACAGCGCCGGAAGCACCCAGGCGGCGGCGAACGACGCGAAGACCGCGGGCCGCAACGTGTCGGGGAAGACGAGCCCCACGATCACGTAGAGGCCCACGATCATCGCGCCGGAGCCGAGGCCCTGCAGCACCCGACCGGCCAGCAGCACCTCCATCGACGGCGCGAGCCCGCACACCAGCAGCCCGGCCGAGAAGAGCGCCAGCGACGCCAGCAGCGGCACCACCGGACCCGTGCGGTCGCTCCACATGCCGGCGGCGACCATGCCGACGACGCCGCTGGCGAGCGGCGCGGCGAACGCGAGGGCGTAGAGGTCGAGGCCACCGAGGTCGCGCGCGACCGTCGGCATCACGGTGGTGACAGCCATCGCCTCGAAGGCCGCGAAGGCGATCAGGCCGAACATCGCGATCGTGGTCGCGGCGTAGGCCGGCGAGAGGATGCGCTCGCGCGGCTGGGTCGGAGTCGTGCGGGTGGTCACCGGCCCGACGGTAGGACCTCCAGTACACCTGAGGTCAATCGGAATAAGTGCGGTGCCGGAGACGCTGGGCCCACAGTGACTGCCCTCTCCGTGCTCGACCTCGTGCCCGTCCGCAGCGACCAGACCACCGGTGACGCGATCGCCGCGTCCCGCAGCCTGGCGCAGGTCGCCGACGAGCTCGGCTACCGCCGCTACTGGGTCGCGGAGCACCACAACATGCCGGCCGTGGCCGCCACCAACCCGCCGGTCCTGATCGCGATGCTGGCCTCGGCGACGGAGCGGATCCGCGTCGGGTCGGGCGGCGTGATGCTGCCCAACCACGCGCCGCTGGTGGTGGCCGAGCAGTTCGCGCTGCTCGAGGCCGCGTTCCCCGGTCGCATCGACCTCGGCATCGGCCGCGCGCCCGGCACCGACCCGCTCACGAGGTACGTGCTGCGCGGCGGCAGCGCCGAGTCGGCCGACGAGGCGGTGGCGAAGTTCCCCGAATACGTCGAGGACATCCGCACCCTGATGACGACCGAGGGTGTCGAGCTGCAGGTCGGCCCGCGTCGCCAGCCGCTGCGGGCCACGCCGTCGGCCCGCACCCTGGCCGACATGTGGCTGCTCGGCTCGAGCGACTACTCCGCCCGCCTGGCCGCCGAGAAGGGCCTGCCCTACGTCTTCGCGCACCACTTCTCGGGCGAGGGGACCGGCGTCGCCCTCGACCTCTACCGCTCGTCCTACCGCCCGTCGCCGGAGTACCCCGAGCCGCGGACCTTCCTCACCGTCAACGCCGTCGTCGCCGAGACCGAGGAGGAGGCGCGGCGACGCGCGCTGCCCAACGTGCATCAGA
This sequence comes from Nocardioides sp. zg-1230, assembly GCF_013155335.1. Taxonomy (GTDB): domain Bacteria; phylum Actinomycetota; class Actinomycetes; order Propionibacteriales; family Nocardioidaceae; genus Nocardioides. The sequence goes on from NZ_JABJQZ010000001.1 coordinate 1,215,403, forward strand.
TGATCGCGCTGCGCACCGGCGCTCCGCTCCACCCGCAGCGACTCGTCGAGGAGGCCGAGTCGGTCGAGATGACCGCCGACCAGCGCTCCTTCGGCGACGCCATGGCCCGGCGCTGGATCGTCGGCTCGCCCGAGCAGGCGCGGGCCCGCATCGAGGAGCTCGCCGCCGAGCACGGCGTCGACGAGGTGATGGTGCACCCGGTGGCGGGCGCCGCGTCCGGGACCGACGTACGCACCTCGCCCGCGCGCGAGGAGACGCTGCGCCTGCTCGCCGCCTGACCGGTCAGTGGCGTTCCTCGAGCCCGACCGCGTCGCGGAGGTCCTCCGCCGCCTCCCGGAGGTCGGGGTCGTCCGCCGCGCGTGAGTCCATCAGCGCGGCGAGGGCCTCGGCGATCACGTTGAGCTTCTCCTGCATGGCCTCGGTGTTGCGGCGGCCGGCGTTCTCCAGCAGCACCAGCAGCAGCAGCGAGAGCACCGCGCCGAAGGTGTGGATGGCCAGCTCCCACTTGGTGGTCGACTTCCACAGCGGGTAGCTCGCGGCCCAGATGACGACGATCGCCACGACGACGGCGAAGAACGGCGCCCGGCTGATCACCTTCGTCGACAGCTCGACGAACCGCTCGAAGGGGTCGAGCCCCTCCTTCTTCCTGCGGCTCTCGGCCGCATCGGTGCGCTGCTCCATGAGCGGAATCTAGTGCCGCGACGTGGTCGGGGTCCTCACCCCTGACGGCCGAGTCCGGCGTCTCGGGCTCGGATGATGACGTCGGCGCGGTCGGTGGCCTGCAGCTTGGCCAGGATGCTGGTGATGTTGTTGCGGATCGTCTTGGGGGAGAGGAACAGCTCCTGCGCGATCTGGCCGTTCGAGCGACCGGCCGCGATGAGGTCGAGCACCTCGGTCTCGCGCTCGGTCAGCTCGGGGAAGGGCCGCTCGGGCCGGGCGCTGGGGGCGAGCACCTCCGCGATGCGGGCCGCGAGCGAGGCGCCGAAGACGACGCCCCCGGCATGCACCGTGGAGACCGCGCGGACGATCTCGTCCTGCTCGGCGCCCTTGCGGAGGTAGCCCCGCGCCCCGGCGCGCAGCGCGGACAGCACCGTGCCGTCGTCCTCGCCCATGGTCAGCACCAGCACCCCGACCTCCGGGTGGGCCGCCGCCACCGCCCGGGTGGCGTCGATGCCGTTCATCACCGGCATCTGCACGTCCATGATCACGACGTCCGGCCGGTGTTCGTCGACGAGCGCGACGGCCTCCGCGCCGTCGGACGCGCGGGCGACCACGTCGATCCCGGGCAGCGGGTCGAGCAGCGAGGCGAGGCCGTCGCGGAAGACGGGGTGGTCGTCGGCGATCAGCAACCGCACCGGCGTCGTCGGCTGGGTCGGCGGCTGGGTCATCGGGCGCTCCTCACGGGCTCGGCGGGGGGACTGGTCCGGGTGGCGGTGCCGTACGGCAGCACCGCACGGACGGTGGTGCCGCCGGACTCCGGGCACAGCACCTCGCAGCGGCCGCCGAGCTCCTCGGCGCGCTCGCGCAGCGACAGCAGGCCGACACCGGCGGTGACGTCGGGACCGATGCCGCGGCCGTCGTCCGCGACGGTGACGGTCAGCGCGCACCCGTCGCCCGTGAGGCGTACGTCGACGTGGCGGGCGTCGGCGTGCTTCACCACGTTGGCCAGCGCCTCCGACACGATCCGGTAGGCCGCGACCTCGACGGCCGCGGGCAGTCCCGTCACGTCCGCGGCCGACACGTCCAGGTCGACCTCGGACCGCACCCGCTCGGCCTGCTGGCGCACCGCGGCCTCCAGCCCCAGGTCGTCGAGCGCGGGTGGGCGCAGGTCGTGCACGAGGCGGCGTACGTCGTCGAGGGCGTCGCTCACCTCGCTGCGGGCGAGCCCCACCAGCTCGCGGGCGCGCCCGGGGTCGGTGTCGATGGCGTTGCCGGCGGCCTGGAGTCGCAGCGCGACCCCACCCAGCACCGGGCCGAGGCCGTCGTGCAGGTCGCGGCGGATCCGGCGGCGGTCGTCCTCGCGGCCGAGCACGAGCCGCTCGCGGCTGGTCTGGAGCTCGGCCGCGAGCAGGCCGGCGCGGATGGCGACCGCCGCCTGCCGCACGAGGTCGACCAGCAGGCCCTGGTCGCGCCGCGACAGCATCGAGCGGTAGCCCTGGGCGGGCAGCACGAGCCGGCCGACGCGCTCGTCCTGGTAGGCGATGTCGATCTCCTGGACCTCCGCGGGTGGGGTGCCGTGCGAGGCGGACAGCAGGCCGCCGTCGGGGGTGAGGACTTCGACGCGGACGTGACGGACCTTGAACGTGTCCGCCACCGCGGATGCGAGCGCGGGGAGCTGCTCGTCGACGGTCCCGATGGTCTCCAGCCGGGCCGCGAGCGCGGAAACCGCGCCGTACCGGTCGCTGCGCCGACCGAGCAGCACGCGGTGGACGAGCCCGCCGAGCCAGGCGCGGAGCGGCCCGTAGACGACGACGGCCAGCACCAGCACGACGAGCGTGACGTCGCGCTGGTCGAGCCGGTCGCCCAGCAGGGCGGTGCCGGCCGCCAGCACGGCGAGGTCGACGGCGACCACGATCGCCGCCACGACGGCGGTGGTGAGGGTCCAGGCGACGAGGGCGTCGACGTCGCCCAGCCCGGGTCGCAGCAGACCGATCGTCACCGAGACCGCGAGCGCCGCGACGGCCAGGTCGAGCAGGATCGAGGTGACGGCCCCGCCGACGGAGAGGGTGACGGCCGCCAGGACCATCAGCACGCACATGATGCCGGCCCACAGCAGCCACCTCAGCTGCGTGCGCTCCGTCGCCGGCGCCTGCCGGTGCCGCGCCCACACCAGCCCGACCGCGGCGACGATCGAACCGAGCGTCACGACCTGGGTGACGCGGAGCATCGCCTCGGCGGCGGCATCGGACCACGGGAAGGCGACGAGCTCGGTCGAGCCCACCGGCTCGCCGGCGGCGAGCACCACGGAGTCGGGAGCCAGCTGCAGCGCGACCGGCAGTGCGAGCGAGGCGCCGACGACGACCATCGCGGCGATCCGCCAGCGGCCGGGGAGCAGGCGTCCCGTGGGGTAGAGGAGCAGGAGCGCGACGAGGCCCGTCAGCAGCAGTGCTCCCAGCCGCGCGACGAACCAGTAGGCGAAGTCGGTGCCCGGGAGGTCGTGGGCGAGGCTGTAGGAGATCCAGCCGTCGAGCGCTCCGTCGATGGTCCACACCAGGGCGACCACGCCGAGGATCCGGCCCACGGTGTCGCGCGGCCGCGCGAGCAGCACCACGACGGAGGCCGCGGCGAGCAGGAGGCCCGGCAGCGCCGTCGGCGTTGCCAGACCGGTCGAGGCGGCGGCCCGCTCGGCGTCGGTGGTGCTGAGGTCGAGCCACACCGCGGTGACGACCGCGGCGAGTGCGACCGCCGCCACCGCGACGGGCTCGAGGAGTCTGCTCACGCGAGCAGTATCACCGCGCAGGGGTCCCGTCGTCAGGGGACTGCTGTCCCTCCTCGACGGGACACCACGAGGGGACCGGCGACGGGACCGCTCTCCCTGGGGGCCGGGTCGTCGGGACGGCGACAGTTCCGGTGTGCCGCAGACCGCGGCTCCCGCACATCACCTCGACAGGAGTCACCACCGTGACGATCCAGCACTCTCCCGCTCCCGCTCGTTCCGACGTCACCACCCCGGCGCCGACCGGCACGAGCCGCCGCCCGTACGCCGTCCACGGCCGGGTGCTCGCCGCCGGTGCCTTCGCTTGGGCGGCGACCATGGCCGTTGTCGGCATCGACCCGCAGGGCCATGGCGAAGAGGTGGCGTTCTCGCTGTCCTCGGGCCTCTTCCAGGTCGGTCTGCTCTTCCTGCTGCGGACCCTGTGGCGCACCAAGGCCCTCGGCGAGGGACGGGTCGCGCGTGCCGTCCTCCGCGTCGAGGCCGTCGCCGTCGGTCTGGCCATCTGCTCCACGGCGAGCGACGGGCTGGGGCTGACCGACTTCGACAAGGTCGGCTTCGTCATCCTCGACGCCTTCTGGCCGCTGTCGATGCTGGGCATGTTCCTCATCGGCATCCGGATCGCGATCGCCGGCCGCTGGACGGGCGTCACGCGCTTCTGGCCGATGGTCGCCGAGAGCTGGGCGGTCGTCACGGTCCCCACACTCGTGCTGCTCGGCGACTCGGTGGCTCACGTCGTGGCCGTCGTCCACCTGCTCGTCGGCTACACCGTCCTCGGCGTGCTGGTCAGCCGCAAGACCGACTGACGACCCCCACCAGAAGGCCCCGGACCCCTCCCCCGAGGAGGTCCGGGGCCCTCGTCGTGCGCTCGCGTCGTGATCAGTCGAGCGCGAGACCGGCAGCCGGCGTCACGCGCGCGGCGCGTCGGGCGGGTACGACGCACGCGGCCAGGCCGGCGACGGCGGCGACCGCCGCGACGGCCCCGACCTGCCAGACCGGGACGGTGAAGGCAGCGTCCTCGACGACCGAGGACACCATCACCTGCACCCCGACCCACGCGAACACCAGCCCGATGGCGGTGCCCATCAGCGCCGCCACCGACGACAGCAGCAGCCCCTCGGCCGCCATCGCCCGTCCGAGCTGCCGGCGCGTCAGGCCCATCGCCCGGAGCAGGGCGTTCTCCCGGGCCCGTTCCAGCACGGAGAGGCCGAGGGTGTTGGCGATCCCGACCAGCGCGATCACGATCGCGACGGCCAGCAACCCGACCACCGCGCCGGTGAGGATGTCGAGCTGGAGGTAGACCCAGCTCCGGTTGCTGTGTCCGCCGTCGAGCTCCGCGCCGGCCGCCCCGGCCAGCGCCGCCAGGTCGCCTGCCAGGTCCTCGGCGTCGGCACCGTCGCTCGCCCGGGCCCACACCGCCATGGGCCGCGGGTCCTGCTCGAGCGACGCGAGGGTCGCGGTGGACACGAGGCCCGCCCGTCCCCACCCGCTCCCGGTCTCCACCTCCATGAGGTGCTCCCGGCCGCCCACCGTCACGGCCACCTCGCCGTCGTCCCACACGCGCTCGGCCACCCGGGCCGGCAGGTCCTCGACGACCTCGTAGGGCAGCAGCAGCACCCCGTCGTCGGGCTCGAGGTGGGCGGGCCCGCGCGCGACCCCCTGCCCACCGGCCGACCCGAGGAGCGGCAGGTCGAACGTCCCGATCCTCGCCGGGGCACCGTCCAGCCCGGTCGCCCCGGCGACTCCGGTCGTGGCGGCCACGCGGTCGACGAGGCCACCGTCCAGGGGCTCGGCACCCGCCGTGACGGTGACGTCGAGCGGGTAGGACCGGTCCATGTCGGTGTCGATCGCGGTGCGCGAGGACGCCAGCCCGGTCAGGACGGCCGTGGTCAGGGTGACCCCGACGAGCAGCGACGCCGCGGTGGTCGCCGTACGCCGCGGGTTGCGCACGGCGTTGCCGGTGGCCAGCCGCCGGACCGGACCGGCGCCCGGGAGCCCGCCGACGAGGCGGACGAGACGCGGCACCAGCACAGGCCCCAGCAGCAGCACGCCGACGAAGGACACGATGCCGCCGGCCAGCATCGCCGGCACCGAGCTCGCGGCGACCGCGACGCCGAGCAGCGCGACCCCCGCCGTGATCGCCAGTGCCGCAAGGGCCAGGCGCCAGCGTCCGGCCGCGGACCGTACGTCGACCCCGGTGTCGGGGCGCAGCGCAGCCAGGGGTGGGACCCGGGTCGCGGTGCGGGTCGGCAGCCAGGCGGCGCCGAGCGTGACCAGGGTGCCGACCGCGAACGCCGTACCGGTCCACACCGGGTCGAGCGCAGCCGCTCCCATGTCGGTGAACCAGTGCCGCACGACGGCCACCAGCCCGACCCCGGCGACGGCGCCGACGGCGACGCCGAGCGTGGCGGCCGCCAGGCCGAGTGCCAGCGCCTCGAGCCGGATCGCGCGGCGCAGCTGGCGGCGGGTGACGCCGACGCAGCGCAGCAGCGCGAAGTCGCGCATCCGCTGGGCGAAGAGGATGGCGAAGGTGTTGGTGATGACCAGCACGCCGACGAAGAGGGCGATCACCACGAAGAGCAGCGCCATGATCGCGATGACGTCCACGCCGCGGGAGATCTCCGCCTGCCGGGCAGCGACCCAGTCTGCGGCCGTCTCGACGGTCGCGCCGCGGGCGACGTTGCCGGCCTGCTCCTCGGTGCCGCCCCACGCCACGGCGTCGACCCAGAGGGTGTCCTCGAAGCGGCGCAGGTCGTCCCACGGCACGTAGAGCGCGGCGCCCATCGCCGCCGGGCTGTCGACGAGGCCGACCACCTCGACGTCGGTGGCAGCGGGCCCGCTGCCGATCCGGACGACGTCGCCGAGGGCGACGCCGCTGCTCTTCGCGCGGTTGACGTCGGCCAGCGCCTCGCCCGCGGCGGTGGGGAAGCGGCCGTCCTCGAGCTCCTGCCACTGCAGGCGCGGATCGAGGGAGGCCTCGGCGACGTCCACCGACTGCGCGAGCTGGACGCCGTCGCGGCTGACCGGCTCCATGGCGTAGCCGAGCGTCAGTGCCGGGAGTCCCTCGTCGGCGGCTGCGTCGACGAGGCGCTCGACGTCGCGGGGAGCGTCCGGCGTGACGACGAGGTCGACAGCGCGGACGGGTGCGCCGGCGTCGGCGGTCAACCCGGACCGGGTTGCCCCGGTGAGCATGCCGATGACGACGATGAAGGCCACGCCGATGACGACGGCCACCGACGCGGCGACGTACCGGCGGGTGTGGTGGCGCATCGACGCCAGGAGCACGGTGCGCATCAGGCGCTCCGCCCGCGCAGCGCGGCGACGAGCTCGTCCTGGCCGGGGTCGGTGAGGTGGGCGGTGACCGCGCCGTCGTGGATCACCACCACGTCGTCGGCGTACGCCGCCGCGGCGAGCTCGTGGGTCACCATGACCACCGTCATGCCGAGCTCGCGCACCGAGCTGCGCAGGTGGCCGAGCACCTCGGCGCTGGCCTCGCTGTCGAGGTTGCCGGTCGGCTCGTCCGCGAAGACGATGTCGGGCTGCGTGACCAGGGCGCGGGCGATCGCGACGCGCTGCTGCTGCCCGCCGGACAGCTGGCTGGGCAGGTGGCCGACGCGGTCGGCGAGGCCGAGCACGCCGACCACCTGGTCGTAGCGCTCCCGGTCGACCGCGCGACCGGCGAGCTCGAGCGGGAGCACGATGTTCTGGCCGGCGGTGAGCATCGGCAGCAGGTTGAAGGCCTGGAAGACGAAGCCGATGTGCTCGCGGCGGAAGATCGTCAGGGCGGTGTCGTCGAGGCCGGCGAGGTCGCGCCCGGCCACGGTGACCGCGCCGGAGGTGGCGGCGTCGAGTCCGGCCAGGCAGTGCATCAGGGTGGACTTCCCGGAGCCGCTCGGCCCCATGATCGCGGTGAAGCGCCCGGCCGGGAGGTCGAGGTCGACGCCGCGCAGGGCGTGCACGGCGTTGTCGCCCGCTCCGTAGGTGCGGGTCAGGCCGCGGGCGCTGGCGGCGGTGCGGGTCTTCTGTGCTGTCGTCGTCATGGGGACAACGCTCGTCGAGCGCGGCCTCCGGGGCGTCGGCCCGCGGCACGGACCCGGCGTCCGACGGCGGGCCCACCACGCGCGGTCGGCGTACGACCACGGGAGGACGCGGTCAGGGGGTGACGAGGCCCGACTCGTAGCCGAGGACGACGAGCTGGACGCGGTCGCGCGAGCCCGTCTTGGCCAGCACCCGGCCGACGTGCGTCTTCACGGTCGTCTCGGCGACGACGAGGTGCTCGGCGATCTCGGTGTTGGTGAGGCCGCGGGCGATGAGGGTGAGCACCTCGACCTCGCGCTCGGTGAGCCGCGCGAGCCGGTCGTCGTACGACGTCGGCCCGGCCGGGTCGGGCAGCGCGGCGAAGTGGTCGAGCAACCGCCGGGTGGTGCTGGGCGCGACGACGGCGTCGCCGGCCATCACGGCCCGGATCGCGCCGAGCAGGTCGGGTGGGGCGGCGTCCTTGAGCAGGAACGCCGAGGCGCCCGCGCGGATCGCGGCGAAGGCGTACTCGTCGAGGTCGAAGGTGGTCAGCACGATCACCCGGGGCGGCCGGTCCCGCTCGAGCAGCCGCCGGGTCGCCTCCACCCCGTCGACGCGCGGCATCCGGACGTCCATCAGGACCACGTCGGCGGCGGTCACCGCGAGCTGCTCCAGCGCCTCGGCGCCGTCGCCGGCGTCGCCCACGACCTCCATGTCGTCCTGGCTGTCGACGAGCATCCGGAAGCCGGCGCGCACCATCTGCTGGTCGTCGACGAGGAAGACCCGGATCGGCTCGCTCACAGCGGCAGCCTCGCAGACACCGCGAACCCGCCGCCCGGCGCCGGTCCGGCCTCCAGCGTCCCGCCGTGCACGGCCGCGCGCTCGTGCATGCCGACGAGCCCGAGGCCGCGGCCGTCGGGGCGGGCGGCCGCGCCGCGTCCGTCGTCGCGCACGTCGATCGTGACGGCGCGGTCCACGGCGACGCGCACGTCGACCCGCGCATCCGGCCCCGCGTGCTTGCGCACGTTGGTGAGGGCCTCCTGGACGATCCGGTACGCCGCCAGGCCGACGCCGTCGGGCACGCCGGGCGTGTGCGGTGGCAGGTCGGCGGTGACCAGCGTGCCGGCGGCCCGCGCCTCGTCCACCAGGTGGCGTACGTCGTCGAGCCCCGGCTGCGGGACCACACCGGTGTCGCCCTCGCGGAGCAGGCCCAGCAGCCGTCGCATCTCGGTGAGCGCCTCACGGCCGGTGGCCGAGATCGTCTCGAGGGTGCCGACCGCGACGTCCGGGTCCTTGGCCGCGGCGTAGCGCGCACCGTCGGCCTGCACGACGATCACCGACAACCCGTGCGCGACGACGTCGTGCATCTCGCGAGCGATCCGGGAGCGCTCGTCGCGGGCGGCCAGCTCGATCTCGCGCTCGGCCATCCGCTCGGCCTGCTCGGCGCGCGCGACCAGCGAGGCGACGTACCTCTCCCGGGTCTGCGCGGCGGTGCCGAGGGCCCACGCAGCGGTGACGATCGCGCCGATGGTGACGGTGTAGGGCGCCAGGTTGCCCGGCGTGAGGTCGCCGGCACCGAAGCCGTGGAGCCAGCGGGTGGCGGCGACCAGCGCACCGGCGTACCCGACGAGCAGCGCCGCGATGCCCTGCCAGCGCGGCGACCAGCGGGCGACGGAGTAGACGGCGACCGGGAAGGCGAGCTGCCCGACGGCCGGCTGGTCGTACGCCCACGCCTGCAGCGCCGACAACCCCGCGACGGCGAGGAAGACCGGCCACGGGTGGCGTCTCCGCCACAGCAGCGGCAACGCCTCGGCGACGGTGAAGGCGGTGGCCACCGGCTGACCCGCGGCGACGTGCCCCGCGCCACCCACGACGACCACGAACGCCACCAGCAACCGGTCGAGCCACCGCCGCCCGCGCGGACCGAGGCGCCGCGGGTGCTGGTCCCGTCGTTCGCGCATGGTGCAGACGTTAGACGTCGTGCCGTCGCGGTGCGTCAGACCACGGGAGGACGGCGCGCGGCGCCCGGTCGGGCCCGAGTAGGGTGCGAGCCATGACCCAGTGGGAATACCAGGTGGCGCCGATTCCGCTCCACAACGAGGCCCTGATGCTCAACAACTTCGGCCAGGACGGCTGGGAGCTGGTGGCCATCCACACCAACGCCCAGGGCGGCCTCGTCGCCTTCCTGAAGAAGCAGAAGGCCTGACGTGGCGGCGTCTGGTTCCGGGGCAGAGGCCAGGCTCGCCGAGCTGGGCATCACCGTCCCCGAGGTGGTCCCGCCGGTCGCGGCCTACCAGCCCACCGCCCGCTCCGGCGACCTCGTCTTCACCGCCGGCCAGCTGCCCGCGCGCGACGGCGAGATGATCGCCGTCGGCAAGCTCGGCGGCGAGGTCAGCGAGGAGCAGGGCTACCAGTGCGCGCGCCAGTGCGCCCTCAACGCGCTCGCCGCGGTCAAGGCCGAGATCGGCTCCCTCGACGACGTCAAGCGCGTGGTCAAGGTCGTCGTCTTCGTCGCCTCGACGCCCGACTTCACCGGCCAGCCCAAGGTCGCCAACGGCGCGTCCGAGCTGCTCGCCGAGGTCTTCGGCGACGCCGGCAAGCATGCCCGCTCGGCCGTCGGCGTGACCGCCCTCCCGCTCGGCGTGCCCGTCGAGGTCGAGATCGTCGTCGAGGTCTGAGCGCTGTCCCGCATGGAGCGCCTCCCACTGCCTGACGCCCTCGTCGAGCAGGCGAGGTCGTACGCCTCGGGCGAGGCTGCACCCGCCGAGCCGCGCGACGCGGCGACGGTCGTGCTGCTGCGCCCCGGTGCGTCCGGCCCGGACGTCTACCTCCTGCGACGCCAGACCTCGATGGCCTTCGCCGGCGGGATGTGCGTCTTCCCCGGCGGCGGTGTCGACCCGCGCGACTTCGACGACGAGCTGGTAGACCGCGGGCTCTGGGCCGGTCCGTCGCCGGCGGAGTGGGCCTTGCGGCTCGGCTGCGACGAGGCGAAGGCGCGGGCGCTGGTCTGTGCCGCCGTGCGCGAGACCTTCGAGGAGTCCGGGGTGCTGCTCGCCGGGGCCGGCGCCGACTCGGTTGTCGCCGACACGACCGGTGACGACTGGGAGGCCGACCGGGTCGCGCTCGAGTCCCGCGAGGTCTCGCTGACCGCCTTCCTGGAGGACCGCTCCCTCGTGCTGCGCACCGACCTGCTCGGCGCCTGGTCGGGGTGGCTGACGCCGGTCTTCGAGCCGCGGCGCTACCGCACCTGGTTCTTCGTCGCCCGGCTGCCCGAGGGCCAGGTGACCCGAGACGTCTCGAGCGAGTCGTCGTCGGTCATGTGGGCCGGCGCGATGGACGCGGTGTCGCGCGTCGAGCAGCAGGAGATCCTGATGCTGCCCCCGACCTGGCTGACCTGCCTCGAGGTGGGCCAGCACGCCGACCCGGCCGCGGTGCTCGCCGAGGCGAGCGGCCGGACCGTCGAGATGTTCATGCCCGAGGTCGTGTCCGACGGGGACGAGTTCATCCTCTCCACCCCACCGCGCTACACCGAGCTCATGGCCGCTCGATGAGCTGGACCGGGGGCACGTTCGGCGCCACCGGCACGTGCGTCCTCGCCCCCAACGCCGACATCATGACGTTGGACGGCACCAACACCTGGGTGCTGCGCGACCCCGACTCCTCGCGCTCGGTGGTCGTCGACCCGGGCCCCTCGATCGACGCCCACCTCGACGCGATCGACGCGGCTGCCGGCGACGTGTCCGTGGTGCTGCTGACCCACCACCACGCCGACCACAGCGAGGCGGCACGGGAGTACGCCGAGCGGCACGGGTGCGGCGTACGCGCCCTGGACCCTGCCTACCGGCTCGGCTCGGAGGGCCTCGGTGAGGGAGACGTGGTCGCGGTGGGCGGGCTGGAGGTGCACGTCGTGGCGACGCCCGGCCACACGTCGGACTCGTTGTCGTTCGTCGTGCCGCAGGACGGCGCCGTGCTCACGGGCGACACCGTCCTCGGTCGCGGGACGACCGTCGTCGCGCACCCCGACGGCCAGCTCGGGGCCTACCTCTCCTCGCTCCAACGGCTCCACGCCCTCTGCGGCGAGCAGGGCATCACCACCGTCTGGCCCGGCCACGGCCCGGTCATCGACGACGCACTCGGTGCGCTCGACCACTACCTCGCCCACCGCGAGCAGCGACTGGAGCAGGTGCGCGGCGCCCTGCGCGACCTGCACGCGATCGAGCGAGAGGGCGGCATGTTCCCGCACGAGAACCTGCCGCGCGCCATCGTCGAGGTCGTGTACGCCGACGTCGACCCCGTGCTGTGGGGCGCGGCGGAGCTGTCGGTGCGCGCCCAGCTGGCCTACCTCCAGGGCAAATGACCCTTGCGCCGGCTCCGCCCGAGGAGTGAGGTGGAGGCATGGACACCACCCAGATGACCAGCCCCCACCAGCCTGTCGTCGTCCTGTCCCGTGCCCTGGACCAGGCCGGTGACGTCCTCGCCGTCGTGCATCCCGGCGACCTCGACAAGCCGACGCCGTGCCACGGCTGGACGGTGCGCGAGCTCGCCGACCACCTGGCCGCCGCTCCCGAGCACTTCCTGCAGCTGAGCCGCGGCGAGGAGGTCGACTGGAGCGCCGGCGCCGGTGTCGAGCCGGACCGCCTGGCGACGCACTTCCGCCTGCACGCCGACGACCTCCTCCACCACTGGCACGGCCAGCCCGACGACCAGGTCGCCCAGGCCGACTGGCAGAGCGCCGAGATCGGGGTGCACACCTGGGACCTCGTGCGCGCCCTCGGTCGGCCGATGCCGCTGGACGACGAGGTCGCCGAGCGCGGCCTGGCGTTCATGCAGCAGGGGCTGACCGGCGACAACCGCGGCGAGGCCTTCGGCGCACCGGTCGACGTGCCCGACGACGCCCCGCCCTACGACCGGCTGGTCGCCTTCGCCGGACGCGACCCCCGCGCCTGACCCGGCGTACGTCCTGGGTCGGCCGCGCCCGCACCCGCCGGTAGTCCAGTGAGCAATGGCTTGTGGGTGGGGTAGTCCAGTGCGGATTGGTCGTGGGGGAGGCCGATCTCCGACCACTTTCCACTGGACTACCCCGCGGCGGGCCGGCCGCGGCCTCGCGCGAGTCGTCGTACGGACCGAAGGGCGTCCGGCCGGGCCTGGCTCTCGCGTGGCCGGGGCGGCGCCTTGGGTTGGGTCCGTACGACGGCCCGCATCCGTAGCCGCGCGGACACAACCCCCGCTGCCGCACCGCTGGCTCGCGGGCACAGGGTGGCAGGGGCCGACTTCTGTCCGTGCGTCTACGACAGGCGACGCCAGAGCCACCGGAGGGCGAGGAGGACGGCGATCGCGGCCGCCACCCCGAGCCCGATGAACAGCGAGAGCTCGATTCCGAGCGGCGCGGGGGGCTCGTCGGCTGCGTCGAAGTCGTGGGTGAGCTCCTGCGACGAGGTGCCGTCGAGGTCGGGCACCAGGTCGACGGCGAGGCTGACGCCGAGCGAGTCGGGCACGTCGCGCACCAGGATCCGGTAGGTCCACTCGGACTCGGGCCGGTCGGGCGAGGTCATCAGCGCCAGGTGTGGACCCTCGACGAAGCTGCCGGAGGGGGCGTCGACCTCAGCCACCAGCAGGCTGTTGTCGGCCCAGCCGACCGGGGTGACGACGGCACCGTCGGGATAGAGGTCATCGGGCAGGGCCCGGTCGGGGTCGGTGCCGGTCGCGGTCTCGAAGGGCACCGCGCGGACGGCGGTGTCGTCGGTCGGGAAGGGCGCGCTGATGCCGAGGCCGGGGGCGGTGACGCCGGTGAGCGGCGCCGAGCTGCTGTCACCGGTGACCGGGTCGATGGTCCAGCTGATCGTCGGCGGAGGATTGTTCTTGGTGGGCCGGCTCGTCGGCCTGCCGAAGACGTCGACCGCGATCTCCCCGTCCGTGGTCCAGGACATCGCGAGCGGCGTGCCGCCCTCGGGAGGCAGGTCCACCAGGTCGCTCTCGCCGGTCGCCAGGTCGACGACGCGGTACCAGGCGGTCTGGACGGTGAGCAGCTCTCCCGGCTCCCGCACGTACCCCGAGGTGGTCGGGTAGGCCAGCCGCCGGCCGTCCGGGGACAGCGCGAGCCACGGCCCCCGGCGCAAGTCGGCTCCGACGTCGACCACCTCCGGAGTGGGGAAGTCGGGGAGCTCGACCGGGTGCGCCTCACCGGTGGTCGCGTCCACGAGCACGGGCGAGCCGTCGGGAGCGACATAGGCCACCGAGGCCTGGCCGATCGCGAGGTCCGTGACCACCGGGCCGTCCGGCTCGGTGATCCGGCTCGGGATCGCGCCCTCGCGTACGACGTCGCCCGCCGGCCCGACGGCGGAGGGACGCACGGCCAGGGCGCCCGCGCCGGCCACCACCGCGACGACGGCGACGGCGGCCGCACCGGCAGCGACCCGGGAACGACGCCGGGCCCGGCGCCCGCGGTCCCAGGCGGAGGGGTCGGGGGAGAAGGACTGGGTGCGGGCGAGGGCGTCGAGCTCCTCGCGCAGGTCTGTGCTCATGCGTCTGCTCCCACCAGGTCGGCGAGCTCGGGGGCCAGGACGCGCAGCCGGTGGAGGGCCTGGCGCGACATGGACTTGACCGCACCGCTGGAGATGCCCAGCTCGGCGGCAGTCTGGACCTCGGTGAGGTCCTCGAAGTAGCGCAGCACCAGCACGGTCCGCTGGCGCGCGGTGAGCCGGCGCAGGGCCTGCTCGAGGGTCAGCCGCAGCGTCGGGTCGGCCGCGGCCACCGGGGCGTCGTACGACTCCAGCGGGGTCTCGACCAGCTTGCGCCGGCGCCACCAGGAGATGTTCTGGTGGTACATCGTGCGCCGCACGTAGGCCTCGGGCGAGGTCTCGATGCGCTCCCAGTGCTTCGCCGCCTGCACGAGCGCGGCCTGCACCAGGTCCTCGGCGAGGTGGTGGTCGCCGGTGAGCAGGTAGGCGGTGCGCGCGAGCGCGGGTCCGCGTGCGTGCACGAACCCGTCGAACGCCGATCGATCAGTCACGGTGACCCCCTTCACGAGGTACGACGCACGGATGCGTCGCCACGGGGGTCAGTGCGGACGAAGAAGTTTCAGCGGGCGCGGCGGGAGAGGCGCTCGAGGTCCATGATCACCACGGAGCGGGGCTCGAGGCGCAACCAGCCACGTGAGGCGAAGTCGGCGAGCGCCTTGTTGACCGTCTCGCGGGAGGCACCGACCAGCTGGGCGAGCTCCTCCTGGGTGAGGTCGTGGTGGACGTGCACGCCGTCGTCGGCGGTGCGGCCGAAGCGGTCGGCGAGGTCGAGGAGCGCCTTGGCGACACGGCCGGGCACGTCGGAGAAGACGAGGTCGGCGACCACGTCGTTGGACTTGCGCAGCCGCGAGGCGAGCTGCGAGAGCAGGCCGCGCGCGACCTGAGGGCGGCCGTCGAGCCAGCGCAGCAGGTCGTCGTGGGAGAGCGAGCCGAAGGAGGCGTCGGTGACGGCGGTGACCGTCGCGGAGCGCGGGCCCGGGTCGAAGAGGGAGAGCTCGCCGAACATCTGGCCCGGGCCCATGATGGCGAGGAGGTTCTCGCGGCCGTCGGAGGAGGAGCGGCCGAGCTTCACCTTGCCCTCGGTGACGATGTAGAGCTTGTCGCCGGAGTCGCCCTCGTGGAAGAGGACGTCGCCACGACGCAGCTTGGTCTCGGCCATCGAACCGCCCAGCGCCGTTGCCGCCTCGTCGTCGAGCGAGCTGAACAGCGGTGCCTGCCGGAGCACGTCGTTGTCCACGTCAATCCTCCCAGTGGGGTGCGTCCCGACGGGTGCTGCTCGGGATCCGGGACGATCCTAGCCGTGGTCCGGCTCACAACCGCGACTCGGCGCGGGCGAGGCGCCGTTCGCGGCGGCTTCGGCTTAGGTGGTGTCGGAGCCGGACCGTACGCTGGGGCGCGTGCCCGCCCCCGCCCGCAAGGTGACCCCGAAGGCCACCAAGGCCGTCCCGGCCGCGCTCCCCAAGCCCGACACGTCGTTGGTGCGACGGGCGCGCAAGGTCGACCGGATCCTCGCCGAGACCTATCCCGACGCCCGCGCCGAGCTCGACTTCACCAACGCGTTCGAGTGCCTGGTCGTCACCGTGGTCTCCGCGCAGACGACCGACCGCCGGGTCAACGCCGCCAGCCCTGCGCTATTCGCGGCCTACCCGACGCCCGAGGCGATGGCGGCCGCCCCGCGCGAGCACCTCGAGCAGCTGCTCGGCCCGCTCGGATTCTTCCGGCAGAAGACCGACTCCGTGCTCAAGCTGAGCCAGGCCCTCGTCGAGCACTTCGGCGGCGAGGTGCCCTCCCGCCTCGACGACCTGGTGACGCTGCCGGGCGTCGGGCGCAAGACCGCCAACGTCGTGCTGGGCAACGCGTTCGGCCTGCCCGGCATCACCGTCGACACCCACTTCGGCCGGCTCGCGCGGCGCCTCGGCTGGACCGAGGAGACCGACCCCGTCAAGGTCGAGCACGCCGTCGGCGCCCTCTTCCCCAAGCGCGACTGGACCATGCTGTCGCACCACCTCATCTGGCACGGTCGCCGCCGCTGCCACGCCAAGAAGCCCGCGTGCGGCGCCTGCCCGGTCGCCCGGCTGTGCCCGTCGTTCGGCGCCGGCCCGACCGACCCGGTCGAGGCGGAGAAGCTGGTCACCACCCAGGGACCTGCATGAGGAAGCTGTTCCTGGCGCTGGCGCTCGCCGCGTGCGTCGCCGTGGGCGCCCTGGCCTGGTCGTCGATGAGCGGCAGCAGCATCGACGTACGCCCTCCCGACGTCGACGTCGACACCCCGGCGCTGCGCGAGGTCAAGGCGCGCATCGGGATGGAGGACTGCGAGCCCGGCACCGGCGATCCGGTCGAGGGAGGCCTCCCCGAGCTGACGCTGCCGTGCCTGGGTGGCGGACCCGACGTCGACCTGTCCTCGCTGCGCGGGCCTGTCGTGATCAACCTCTGGCAGGCGCAGTGCGAGCCGTGCCGCCAGGAGATGCCAGCGCTGGAGGAGTTCCACCAGCAGTACGGCGACCGGGTGCCCGTGCTGGGCATCGACTTCAACGACGTCCACCCCGACGGCGCCCTCGCGCTGGCCGAGGAGACCGGGGCGACCTATCCCTCCATCGCCGACCCGGGTGGCGAGCTGATGGTCGAGGACGCCTTCGCGGTCGCCCGCCGCGGGCTGCCGGCGTTCGTGTTCGTCGACGAGGACGGTGTCGTGGTCGCGCAGGACTCCGGCGGCGTGGACTCCGTGGCGGAGATCCGGTCCAAGGTCGCCGAGCACCTCGGGATCACGTTGTGAACAGTGCTCTGCCGGGCTGGCTGGCGCCGGTCGTGGAGGCTGCCTCCACCATCACCGTCCACGAGCTGACCCGCTTCATGCCGCCGGAGGGCAGCGACCCCCGCCGCGGTGCGGTGCTGATGGTCTTCGCCGACCGTGAGGCCGACCCGGCCGCCCCCGACGACCTCGCCCACCGTGGTGAGCTCCTGCTGACCGAGCGCAACCACTACATGCGCTCCCACCCCGGCCAGGTGTCCTTCCCCGGCGGCTCGCTCGACGAGGGCGAGACCCCCGAGCAGGCGGCGCTGCGCGAGGCGTACGAGGAGATCGGGCTGGTGCCGGCGGAGGTGGAGGTCTTCGGCGAGCTGCCCGAGCTGTGGCTGCCGCCGAGCAACTTCGCGGTGACGCCGATCCTCGGCTACTGGCGCGACCGCGGCGAGGTGCGCATCGAGAGCCCCGAGGAGGTCCACGAGATCCACCACGTGGCGATCGCCGACCTGCTCGATCCCGACAACCGCATCATGGTGCGCCACCCGAGCGGATGGCTCGGGCCGGGGTTCCTCATCGGTGCCGGACGCGACGTGATCCTGTGGGGCTTCACCGCCGGCATCATCGCCCGGCTCTTCAGCTACCTCGGGTGGGCCGAGGACTGGGACCGGGCGCGGGTGCGTGACCTGCCCGACCACATGCTGCAGGGTGTCCCCCAGGGCACCGACCTCGCCCCCAACACACCCGACAACACGCCCCAGAACACCAGGCTCGAGGAGTAGCAGCCATGAACGTCCTCGACTGGTGCCTCGTCGCACTCGTGGGGATCTATGCCCTCTCGGGCTACTGGCAGGGGTTCATCACCGGCGCCAGCGCGACCGCCGGCCTGCTGCTCGGCGGCCTCGCCGGCATCTGGGCCGCGCCGCTCGCGCTGGGCGACGCCGCCCCGTCGCTGTGGGTGTCGCTGGGTGCGCTCTTCATCGTGATCATCTCGGCCTCGCTCGGCCAGGCGCTCCTCCAGTACGTCGGTGCGCGGCTGCGCGACCGCATCACCTGGCAGCCGATCCGGGCCGTTGACGCCATCGGCGGATCGGCGCTCAGCGCAGTGGCCGTCCTGCTCGTGGCCTGGGCGCTCGGTGTGGCCGTCTCCGGCACGCGCATCGGCGCCTTCACGCCGCTGGTGCGTGACTCGGCGATCCTGGCCAAGGTCGACCAGACGCTGCCGACCGACTCCGACAAGGTCCTGCAGGCGTTCAACAACGTGGTCGGCACGACGTTCTTCCCGCGCTACCTCGAGCCGTTCGCACCCGAGCGGATCGTGGCGGTCCGTCCCGGCGACCCCAGGATGCTGACCGACCCCGACGTGGTCGCGGCCGAGGCCAGCGTGGTCAAGGTCCGCGGCACCAACGGCTGCGGCGGCGGCGTCGAGGGCACGGGCTTCTTCTACGCCCCCGGCCGGCTGATGACCAACGCCCACGTCGTCGCCGGGGTGACCCGGCCCGAGGTCGAGGTCGGCGGCTCCTCGGTGACCGCGTCGGTCGTTCTCTACGACCCCGCGCTCGACATCGCCGTGCTGTCGCTGCCCGACACCGGGTCCTTCCCGCTGGCCTTCGACACCGAGGTCGAGCCGCGCGACCCGGTCGCCGTCCTCGGCTATCCCGAGGACGGCCCCTACGACGTGGAGTCCGGCCGCGTCCGCTCCGAGCAGCGGCTCCGCTCGCCCGACATCTACGGCGATGGCACCGTCATCCGTCAGGTCTTCTCGCTGCGGGCCCTCATCCGGCCGGGCAACTCGGGCGGCCCGATCGTGACGTCGGCCGGCGACGTGGCGGGCATGGTGTTCGCCGCCTCCGTCAGCGACCCCGACACCGGCTACGCCCTGACCGCGGAGCAGGTGGCCGAGTCGGCGGCCGCCGGTGTCACCGCGGCGTCCCCGGTCGACACCGGCACCTGCGTGCGCTGAGCGTCGTACGCGCTGGTGGCGCGTGAGGTCAGGGGCGGCCCTTGAGCGCCTGGGGGATCTGCCTGCCCTGCTCGATGGCACGCTCGGGCGCCTTGACCTTCTTGACCTGTCGCAGACCGATGTAGGCCAGCAGCGCGGCGACGAGGACGTAGACGACGAAGACCACGGTGAAGGCCCAGTGGAGGTCGAGGCCGTCGCCGTTCCAGTGGAGGAAGTAGGCGAACGCCACCGACAGCATGATGATCGCCAGCAGGCCGAGGAAGGCCGCTCCAGCGAAGAGGCCGATGCCGACGCCGCCGTGCTTGACGCTGACCTTGATCTCGCTCTTCGCGAGCTGGATCTCCTTGGAGATGAGCGAGGAGATGTCGCGCTGCGCGTCCATGACGAGCTTGCCGAGCGTCGGATCAGTGTCCTTGACCGGTTCGTTGGACATCTGGTGTGCCATGCGGAGCTGTCCTTCGGTGTACGCCGGGGGCTGGGTGCAGCGACCCTACCAACGGGCCTGTCTACACTGAGGTCTCAGGTGAGCCGGGAAGTCTGGTCGGCCCGTGGAGAGTCTCTCCGCGGTGATCACGCTTCGACCACCCCCGGAAGGACCACCCTTCTCCATGGCCACGCCACCTGACCGCTCCCGCCTCGACGACCTGTGGAGGGCCGGCCCCGTCTACAGCGCCAGCGACAAGCCGCTGGCCCGCCTCGTGGCGCGTCCCGTGCGCGAGTTCCTCCGCGTCGAGGCAGCCGGCTCGATCCTCCTGCTGATCGCCGCGGCCGCCGCCCTGATCTGGGCCAACAGCGCGTGGGCGTCGTCGTACGACGCGCTCTGGCACGCGCACCTCACGATCGACGTCGGCCCGCTGCACCTCGACGAGTCGCTCCAGCACTGGGTCAACGACGCGCTGATGGTCATCTTCTTCTTCGTCGTGGGGCTCGAGATCAAGTACGAGCTGGTCAACGGCGACCTCCGCGACCCGCGGACGGCAGCCCTGCCGATCGTCGCGGCGGTCGGCGGGATGGTGGTGCCGGCCGGCATCTACCTCGCGCTCAACCCGCCCGGCAGCGAGGGCAGTGCCGGCTGGGGCATCCCGATGGCCACCGACATCGCCTTCGCCGTCGGAGTGCTGGGCGTGCTCGGGCGCCGGATCCCGTCTGCGGCGCGGCTGTTCCTGCTGACGCTCGCCATCGTCGACGACATCGGTGCGATCCTGGTGATCGCCGTCTTCTACACCAGCGACCTGTCCCTGACGTGGCTGGCGATCGCGCTCGGGCTGCTCGCGGCCATGGTCGCCGCGCGGCTGCTGCGCGTGTGGGCGATCGTCGTGTACGCGATCCTCGGCGTCGGCGTGTGGTTCGCCCTGCTCGAGTCGGGCGTGCACGCGACGCTCGCGGGGGTCGCGATCGGTCTCCTCGCCCCGGCCAAGCCGCTGCTGAAGGAGGAGGTGGCCCGCGACTATGCCAGCCGGGCGCTGCGCGACCACCACCTCAACCCCGACGAGCTCGCCCGGCTGCGCTTCCTGCTCAAGGAGTCGGTGTCGGTCGTCGAGCGGCTCATCAGCACGCTGCACCCGTTGTCGGCGTACGTCGTGCTCCCGGTCTTCGCGCTCGCCAACGCCGGGGTCGAGCTCGGCGCGATCGGCGAGGTCTTCACCGAGCCGGTCGGCCTGGGGATCGTGCTGGGCCTGGTGCTCGGCAAGCCCGTCGGCATCGTCGCGACCTCGTTCGTCGCCGTACGCCTCGGGATCGCGAAGCTGCCCGAGGACACGTCGTGGCCGATGGTGGCGGGCCTCGGCGCCGTCGCCGGCATCGGCTTCACCGTGTCGATCTTCATCGCCGGGCTGTCGTTCCCCGGCGCCGACCTGCTGACCGAGGAGGCGAAGATCGCGATCCTGATGGCCTCGCTGATCGCCGCGGTGCTCGGTGTCGTCCTGCTGCTCGCCTCGACCCGCCATCGGCGTACGGCGAGCAGCGACGCAGACGGCTAGGCCCGGACGCCATACGAACCCGCACCGATCGGTACGGGTTCGTATGACGCAGGGCGCGAGCGAGGTCAGTCCTCCGCCGGGGCCGAGCCCTCCTTGGTCTTGATCAGGTCCATGACCGTCGAGTCGGCGAGGGTGGTCACGTCGCCGACCTCGCGGTGCTCGGCGACGTCCTTGAGCAGGCGGCGCATGATCTTGCCGGAGCGCGTCTTGGGCAGCTCGGGCACGACCATGATCTGGCGCGGCTTGGCGATGGCGCCGATCTCCTTGGCGACGTGCTTGCGCAGCTCCTCGACGATGTCCTCGCCGCCGTCGCCGGCGGAGTCGCGCAGGATGACGAAGGCGCACACGGCCTGGCCGGTGGTCTCGTCGGCGGCACCGACGACGGCCGCCTCGGCGACCTTGGGGTGCGACACGAGCGCGGACTCGATCTCGGTGGTCGAGAGGCGGTGGCCCGACACGTTCATGACATCGTCGACGCGGCCGAGCAGCCAGATGTCGCCGTCATCGTCGAGCTTCGCGCCGTCGCCGGCGAAGTAGAGACCCTTCCAGCGCGACCAGTAGGTGTCCTTGAAGCGCTCGTCGTCGCCCCAGAGCGTGCGCAGCATCGCGGGCCACGGCTCCTTCAGCACGAGGTAGCCGCCGTTGCCGTTGCCGACCGACTTCGCGTCGTCGTCGACCACGTCGGCGGCGATGCCGGGCAGCGCCTTCATGGCCGAGCCGGGCTTGCCGGCGGTGACCCCGGGCAGCGGGCTGATCATGATCTGGCCGGTCTCGGTCTGCCACCAGGTGTCGACGATCGGGCAGCGGTCGCCGCCGATGACCTCGCGGTACCAGACGTAGGCCTCCGGGTTGATCGGCTCGCCGACCGACCCGAGGAGCCGCAGCGACGACATGTCGTAGCTGTCCGGGATCTCGCGGCCCTGCTTCATGAACGTGCGGATCGCGGTGGGTGCGGTGTAGAAGATCGTGACCTTGTAGTCCTGGACGATCTGCCACCAGCGGCCCTTCTCGGGCGTGCCCTCGTACATCACCTGCGTCGCGCCGTTGGCGAGCGGTCCGTAGACCATGTAGGAGTGCCCGGTCACCCAGCCGACGTCGGCGGTGCACCAGTAGACGTCGGTCTCGGGCTTGAGGTCGAAGACCGACCAGTGGGTGTACGACGTCCCGGTGAGGTAGCCGCCGGTGGTGTGCAGGATGCCCTTGGGCTTGCCGGTGGTGCCGGAGGTGTACATGACGTAGAGCGGGTGCTCGGAGTCGTGCATCTCGGGCTCGTGCTCGGCCGACGCGCCGTCGACGACGTCGTGCCACCACACGTCGCGACCCTCGTGCCAGTCGACGTCCTGTCCCGTGCGGCGTACGACGAGCACGTTGCGCACCAGGTCGCCGGTCTTCTCCACGGCCTCGTCGACGGCCGGCTTGAGCGCACTGGCGGCCCCGCGGCGGTAGCCCCCGTCGGAGGTGATGACGACGTGGGCCTCGCAGTCGGTGATGCGGGAGGCGAGGGCGTCGGCGGAGAACCCGCCGAAGACGACGGTGTGCGGGGCCCCGAGGCGGGCGCAGGCGAGCATGGCGACGACGACCTCGGGGATCATCGGCATGTAGATCGCGACCCGGTCGCCCTTCCTCACCCCCAGCTCGGTGAGCGCGTTGGCGGCCCGGGAGACCTCGTCCTTGAGCTGGGCGTAGGTGATGTCGCGGGTGTCGTCGGCGGGCTCGCCGACCCAGTGCAGCGCCACCTTGTCGCCGTTGCCGGCCGCGACGTGGCGGTCCACGCAGTTGACGGAGGCGTTGATGGTGCCGCCGACGAACCACTTGGCGAACGGCGGGTCGGTCCAGTCGAGGACCTGGTCCCACTTCTGGCCCCAGTCCAGCCGCTCGGCGGCCTCGGCCCAGAACGCCTCGCGGTCGGCGTCGGCACGGGCGTACGCCTCCTCCGTGACGTTGGCGTTCGCCGCGAGGTCGGCCGGCGGCTCGAAGCGTCGGTCCTCGGACATCAGGTTCGACAGGGTCTGCTCGGACAAGGCTCTCTCCTCGGGCGGGCGGGCGGGTGCGGGTCAGGTGCGGCGGGTGCGGGTCAGGGGCTGGTCAGGGGTGGAGATGAAGGGAGACGACCCCCTCGCCGAACCTACTCCGGCTCGGCGAGGGGGTCACCGGTGCTGATGGTTCAGTGCTTGACGGCCTGCTCGGCGCCGGCCCCGGTCAGGGCGCGGACCTCGAGCTCGGTGAAGCGGTCCTCGGCAGCGGGGTCCTTCGACGTGATCGTGCCGATGTAGCCGAGCAGGAACCCGATCGGGATCGAGATGATGCCGGGGTTGTTGAGCGGGAAGATCGCCCAGTCGGAGTCGGGGAACAGCGACGTGGGGAGGCTCGACATCACCGGCGAGAAGAACACCAGGCCTACGGCTGCGATGAGGCCTCCGTAGATGCTCCAGGTGGCGCCGCGGGTGTTGAAGCGCCGCCAGAACATGTTGTAGATGATCGCCGGCAGGTTGGCCGACGCGGCGACGGCGAAGGCCAGCGCCACGAGGAAGGCGATGTTGAGCCGCTGCGCCGGGATGGACAGGGCGATGGCGACCGCACCGATGACGAACGCGGCGATGCGGGCGACCCGGACCTCGTCGTGCTCCGAGATCGGCTGGTCCTTCTTGATGACGCCCTTGTAGAGGTCGTGCGCCACCGAGGAGGAGCTGGCCAGGGTGAGGCCGGCGACCACCGCGAGGATGGTCGCGAAGGCGACCGCCGCGATGAGCGCGAGCAGGACGGCGCCGCCCGTGGATCCCTCGCCGCCACCGACGGCCTCGGCGAGGAGGGGGGACGCGAGGTTCTGGTTGCCGCCCACCGCCGGGTCGACCTGGTCACGGTCGAGCAGCGCCGCGGCGCCGAAGCCGAGGACCAGCGTCATCAGGTAGAAGGCACCGATGAGCCCGATGGCCCACAGCACCGACTTCCGCGCGTCCTGCGCGGTCGGCACGGTGTAGAAGCGGATCAGGATGTGCGGGAGGCCGGCGGTGCCGAGCACCAGGGCCAGTCCGAGCGACAAGAAGTCGATCTTCGACGTCAGGCTCGCGCCGTACTGGAGCCCGGGTGCGAGGAACTCCTCGCCCTTGCCCGAGTTGTCCGCGGCCGCCCCGAGGAGGTCGGAGAGGTTGAAGTTGAACTCGGCGAGCACGAGCACCACGATCAGCGCCGAGCCGACCATCAGCAGCACGGCCTTCACGATCTGCACGTAGGTCGTGCCCTTCATGCCGCCGACGACGACGTAGAAGATCATCAGGGCGCCGACGCCGACGATGGTGAGGTTCTTCAGTGCCTCGCTGTCCACGCCGAGCAGCAGGGCGACGAGCGAGCCGGCGCCGACCATCTGCGCGAGCAGGTAGAAGATCGAGACGACCACGGTGGAGATCGACGCGGCCGTGCGCACCGGGCGCTGCGACATCCGGAAGGCGAGCTGGTCGGCCATCGTGTAGCGGCCGGCGTTGCGCAGCATCTCGGCGACCAGCAGCAGCGCGACGAGCCACGCCACGAGGAAGCCGATCGAGTAGAGGAAGCCGTCGTAGCCGTAGAGCGCGATGGCTCCGGAGATGCCGAGGAACGACGCCGCGGACATGTAGTCGCCGCCGATGGCGAGACCGTTCTGGAAGCCGGAGAAGGAGCGGCCGCCGGAGTAGAAGTCGGCGGCGGTCTTGGTCTGGCGGCTCGCCCAGAAGGTGATGGCGACCGTCAGGGCGACGACGAGCAGGAACAGGCTGGTGGTGAGGACCTGGGTGTCCATCAGGCGTCGTCTCCCTTGCGGTATTCGGCGTCGAGCTGGCGGGCCAGCGGGTCGAGCTTGGAGGAGGAGAAGCGGGCGTACATCCAGGCCAGACCGAACGTCGTCACGAACTGGAGGAGGCCGAAGATGAGGGCCACGTTGATGTTGCCGACGACCTTCGTCGCCATGAAGTCGCCGGCCCAGTTGGAGAGGACGACGTACAGCAGGTACCAGGACAGGAAGGCGACGGTCGCCGGGAAGACGAAGCCGCGGTAGCGGCGTCGCAGCTCGACGAACTCGGGGGTCGCATGCAAGCGGTCGTAGATGGGATCGTGGCGCGCGGCCTGCTCTTGGTCTGTCACGGATCGGTCCTTCCGAGCGTGGGGCCACCGGGTGTGACCGCCGTCACCGTGACACCGCTCACGCGCGGTTCGGGAGGGGTGCGCGGCGCCGCGTCGGTCGATGGGCGCCGTCGGTCGCCCAGCGGTCGGTGTCGTACGACGAGCGGTCGGGGCCGGCGTCAGGTCAGGCGCTGAGCTCGGCCCAGGTGACCTTGCCGCCGGCGGTGGAGTCGCACCCCGTCCGACGTGACAGGGTCGCGACGATCGCCATGCCCCGGCCGTCCTGGTCGCCCGGCAGCGCGTGGTGCAGCTGCGGCCAGGTGCTCGACACGTCCTCCACCGACACGCGCACGACCCCGTCGCCGCGCACGAGCGAGGTCCGGAATGGCGAGCTGCCGTGGGTGACCGCGTTGGTGGCGAGCTCGGAGGTGATGAGGACGGCGTCGCCGACGAGGTGGTCGAGGCCCCACTCGGTGAGCGCCCCGCGCACGAAACCGCGCACGCACCCCACGGCCGCAGCCACGGGCAGGTGCACGCCGGACCTGGCGACGTCGTCGTCCGGGGCCGTCGCACCGGAGCCGGGGTGCGCCCCGGCGAGGCTGACGTGGTCGTGGAGGCTGCACATCCGGGCCACGTCAGCGAGGTCGGCGTCGGCGAGGACGTCGCCCGGGTAGGCGCAGAGGAGCCGGACGGGATGCTGGGCGAGAACGGCGTTCCACAGCGACTCGAGCTCGAGGGCCGCCACCACCTCGCCCCGCTCCCACAGCATGGCGACCATCTCCCCGAACGCGCTGACGGTGTGGGCGCCCTCCGGCACCAAGGTGTCGACGACGGCCGCGAACAGCTGGGGATCGGGTCGCCCGTCCACCATGAAGCAGGACATGGTCGCCGCGGCGTCGAGCGTGGTCAGGAGGCCGTCGCGTCGTGCCGCGGCGCCGTCGACGCCGCGAGCGGCCAGGAGCTCGTCCACGCCCCGGCGGTGCGCGGGGCGGCTCACGGTGACGACCGGGACACCGCCGTCCAGCGAGTGTGCGACGAAGTCGGCCACGCGCCGGACGAGCGCCGCGTCGTCGTCGTAGACCGCGACCTCGTGCTCTCGGTCGGTCATCGAGCAGACCCTCTTCCCCACACCGGGCCGAGCCCCCGGTCCCACGCCGTCCCCAGGATTCTGCCCCCTTCGGACTCGTGGGGGAAGGGAGGAAGCGTCAAGCCTCAGCGCTGATCGGCCCAACAGGTGGCGGGTGCACGCGTAGGTCGAGCCATGCGGTCTCGGCTCCCGCCGTCGTCGAAGACGGCTTCGGGCCCGTCGTGCCGTACGCTGGAGGCGTTGAAGGGTCGCACCGCGTGCGTCCTGGCCGCGCACGTGGCGCGGCTCGTGTCTTGTTTCTCCTGGTCTTCGGTTCGCTGGACATCAGCACGGATGGATGTCTTCAGCACCTCGGCGGCAGGTCGTCGCCGGCACAGAACAAAGGATCAGATCATGGCTCAGGGAACCGTCAAGTGGTTCAACGCTGACAAGGGCTTCGGCTTCATCGCGCAGGACGGCGGCGGCGAGGACGTGTTCGTCCACTTCTCCGCGATCCAGACGAACGGCTACAAGTCGCTCGACGAGAACCAGAAGGTCGAGTTCGACGTGACTGCCGGCCCCAAGGGCCCGCAGGCCGAGAACGTCCGCGCCGTCTGACGTAGCGCCTCGAGGAGCCCCGACCGCCTGGCGGTCGGGGCTCCTCTGCATCTCCCCCCGGTGAGGTCGTGCGTGTCGTGAGGTCGTGAGGAGAAGTTGACGACTCCGGCACCGGATCGGCAGGCCCGGTGTCACAACGGGGGCGGAGTCTCCTCGGCATGAGCACCCCCGTCACTGGCACCCGCCGCACGCGTCGCTGGATCGAGGACTGGCGCCCCGAGGACCCCGACTTCTGGGAGGGCGGCGGCCGCGCGGTCGCCCGGCGCAACCTCGTCTGGTCGATCTTCGCCGAGCACGTCGGCTTCTCGGTCTGGCTGATCTGGAGCGTCTCGTCGGCCTTCCTGCTGGCGCAGGGCTTCGCCTTCACGCCCCAGCAGCTGTTCCTCCTCGTCGCCCTGCCCAACCTGGTCGGCTCGCTGCTGCGGCTGCCCTACACGTTCGCCGTGCCGAAGTTCGGCGGTCGCAACTGGACGATCGTCAGCGGCGCGATGCTGCTCGTGCCGACCCTGCTCTTCGCGTACGCCGTGCAGGACCCGACGACGCCCTACTGGGTCTTCTGCCTGATCGCGGCGACCGCCGGCGTGGGCGGCGGCAACTTCGCCTCGTCGATGGCCAACATCAACTTCTTCTACCCCTCCGACAAGAAGGGCGCTGCGCTCGGGCTCAACGCCGCGGGCGGCAACCTCGGCGTCTCGCTCATCCAGCTGCTGCTCCCCGTGATGGTCGGCGGCGCCGGCATCTTCGGCCTCGTGCAGGCGTCCGGCAGCGGCATCCACCTCGAGCGGGCGGCGTACGCCTATGCCGGGCTGGCCCTGCTGGCGACGGCCGCCGCGTGGCTCTGGATGGACAACCTGGCCACCGTGACGTCCTCGCCGCGGGAGCAGCTGCAGGTCGTGAGGCAGCGCCAGACCTGGCTGCTGTCGCTGCTCTACATCGGCACGTTCGGCTCGTTCATCGGCTACTCGGCGGCGATGCCGCTGCTGATCAGGCTCAACTTCTGGGTGCCGGAGCCGGCGCCGCTCGGCACCGGGATCTACTTCGCGTTCTACGCCTTCCTCGGTGCCGGCGTCGGTTCGCTGACGCGCCCGTTCGGTGGGTGGATGGCCGACCGTTGGGGCGGCGCGCGGGTCACCCTCGCGTCGTTCGTCGCGATGGTCGTCTTCACCCTCGGCGTGCTGTGGACGGTCAACCAGCTCACGCCCAACCCGGGCGCCGACCCGGCGGTGGCGACTGCCAACGCCGCCTGGTTCCCGCTCTTCCTCGGCTTCTTCCTCTGCATCTTCGCCGCCACCGGCATCGGCAACGGCTCGGTCTACAAGATGATCCCGGCGCTCTGGAAGGCGTCGGCTGAGCGCGAGACCGTGCCGGGCACGCCTGAGCGCGCCGCCGCACTGGCCTCGGCCACCCGGCAGTCGTCGTCCGCGCTCGGCGTGATCGGTGCGGTCGGTGCGGTGGGCGGGTTCCTGGTGCCGCTCGCCTTCGCCGCGCCCTGGGTGGGCGACCCGCTGTCGGCGACGCGGGCGGCCTTCACCGTCTTCACCGCCTACTACGTCGGCTGCGCGGCGTTGACCTGGGCGCTCTACCTGCGTCGCCCGGTGCGGGCCCACGGCCTCGCCACCGCCGAGATCTGAGCGGAGACTGTCGATCGTGTCGACCGCGACCCACTGCCCCTACTGCTCGCTGCAGTGCGGGATGAAGCTGGCCGGGCGTCGTACGCCCGAGGTGTCGACCTGGGAGGAGTTCCCCGTCAACCAGGGCGCGCTGTGCCGCAAGGGGTGGGCTGCGGCCGGCCTGTACGGCGGACGCGAGCGGCTCACCTCGCCACTGGTGCGCGACCGGGAGACCGGCGAGTGGTCGGCCGTCTCGTGGGACGACGCGCTCGACCGGGTCGCCGACGGCATCCGCGCCGCCCAGGCGGCCGGGGGGCCCGACCGGGTGGCCGTGTTCGGCGGCGGCGGGCTCACCAACGAGAAGGCCTACGCCCTCGGCAAGTTCGCCCGGGTCGCACTCGGCACCTCCCAGATCGACTACAACGGCCGCTGGTGCATGAGCTCGGCCGCCTCGGCCGGCATCCGCGCCTTCGGCCTCGACCGCGGGCTGCCCTTCCCGCTGGCCGACGTCGAGGAGACCGACGTGCTGGTGCTCGTCGGCTCCAACCTCGCCGAGACGATGCCCCCGGCCGCCCGTCACCTCGACCGGCTGCGCGAGCGCGGCGGGAAGGTCGTCGTCGTCGACCCGCGTCGTACGCCGACCGCGGACCGCGCCGACCTGCACCTCCAGCCGGTGCCGGGCACCGACCTCGCCCTCGCGCTGGGGCTGCTGCACCTCCTCGTCGCCGCCGGCGCGGTCGACACGACGTACGTCACCGAGCGCACCACCGGCTGGGAGGACGTGCGGGACTCGGTCGCCTCCTGGTGGCCGGAGCGGGTCGAGCGGGTGACCGGCATCGAGGCGCACGAGCTGCGGGCGCTGGCCGCGATGCTGACCGGGCGCAAGGTCATGGTGCTCACCGCACGTGGCGCCGAGCAGCACTCGACGGGCTCCGACACCGTGCTGGCCTGGATCAACGTCGCGCTCGCGCTCGGCATGGTGGGCAGGCGGGGCGCGGGCTACGGCTGCCTGACCGGGCAGGGCAACGGCCAGGGCGGACGTGAGCACGGGCAGAAGGCCGACCAGCTGCCCGGCTACCGGCGCATCGACGACCCCGCCGCCCGTGCGCACGTCGCCGGCGTGTGGGGGATCGATCCCGACGAGCTGCCCGGCCCCGGCAGGTCGGCGTACGAGCTCCTCGACGCGCTCGGCACCCCCGACGGCCCGTCGGCGCTGCTGGTCCTCGGGTCCAACATCGTAGTCAGCGCACCGCGGGCCACGCACGTGACGTCGCGACTCGAGGCGCTGGACCTGCTGGTGGTGTGCGACCTCGTGATGTCGGAGACCGCGGCCCTCGCCGACGTCGTGCTGCCGGTGACGCAGTGGGCCGAGGAGACCGGGACGATGACCAACCTCGAGGGCCGGGTGGTCCTTCGCCAGCGCGCGATCACGGCGCCGTCGGGGGTGCGCTCGGACCTCGACGTGCTGGCCGGTCTGGCGGAGCGGCTCGGGTCGACGGCGTCGTTCCCGACCGACCCGGAGGAGGTCTTCGCCGAGCTCGGCCGCGCGTCGGCGGGCGGACCGGCCGACTACTCGGCGATCACCTACGACCGGATCCGGGACGAGCACGGCGTCTTCTGGGGTGGTGAGCGGCTCTTCGCCGAGTCCTTCGCGCACCCCGACGGCCGGGCCCGGATGTACGCCGTCGAGCACCGCGGCGCGGCCGAGCAGCCGTGCGCGGACTACCCGGTGCACCTCACGACCGGGCGGGTGCTGGCGCAGTACCAGTCAGGTGCCCAGACCCGGCGGACCCGCTCGCTGCCCGACGACGGCCCGTTCGTCGAGCTGCATCCGCTGCTCGCCGGGCGCATCGGGGTCGGGCCCGGCGACGCCGTCCGCGTGGCGACCCGCCGCGGTGAGATGACCGCCCCCGCGAAGGTGGTGCCGACGATCCGCCCCGACACGGTCTTCGTGCCGTTCCACTGGGTCGGCGCCAACCGGCTCACCAACGACGCCCTCGACCCGGCGTCGCGGATGCCGGAGTTCAAGGTGTGCGCGGCGTCGGTCTCGCCGCCGCTGGTTGAGCAGCGAGCGCCAGCGAGCGTGTCGAAACCGAGGTCATCCGCATGAAGGAGCGGGTCGTCGTCGTGGGGGGCGGGATGGCCGCGGTCCGCCTCGCCGAGCACCTCGCCGGCGACGAGCGCCTTGCCGTCACGGTCCTCGCCGACGAGCCGCACGCGCCCTACAACCGGATCCTGCTGTCCGCGGTGCTCGAGGGCACCCACGCGGCCGGTGCGCTGACGCTGCGCTCGGAGGAGTGGTTCGCCGGCCACGGCATCGAGCTGTGGCTGGGCGCGCGGGTGCTGGAGATCGACCGGGAGACCCGCGAGGCCGTGCTGGTCGACGGGGAACGGGTCGCCTACGACCGGCTCGTCCTGGCCTGCGGCTCGATCCCCACCCTCCCGCCGATCCGCGGGCTGGTGCGCCGCGACGGCACGCTGCACCCGAAGGTCCACGCCTTCCGGTCCCTCGCCGACTGCCGGCGGCTGGACGATGCCCTCGCCCCCGGCGCACGTGCGGTCGTCGTCGGCGGCGGTCTCCTCGGCCTGCAGGTCGCCCGCGCGCTGTCGGTCCGCGGACTGCTGACCGAGGTCGTCGAGGGCGCCGACCACCTGCTCGCCAGCCAGGTCGGTCCCGGCGCCGGACGCGTCCTCGCCCGCGACCTCCGCCGGCTCGGCACGGAGGTCTACACCGGCGCTCGCGCCGTCCGGATCACCGACGACGGGTTGCAGCTCGACAACGGCCACGTCCTGCCCAGCGACCTGGTCGTCCTCACGGCCGGCGGCCGCCCGTCGATCGCGCTCGCCCGTCGGGCCGGGCTGATGGTCCGCCGCGGGGTCGTGGTCGACCACACGCTCACCAGCGTCACCGACGACCGGGTGCACGCCCTCGGCGACTGTGCCGAGCACCGTCGTCGCACCACCGGCTTCGTCCCACCCGCTTGGGAGCAGGCCGAGGTGCTTGCCCGGGTGCTGCGCGGGGAGGAGGCGTCGTACGACGGCAGCCGCAGCGTCGCGCGCCTGCGGGCCACGGGTCTCGAGGTCGCGGTGCTCGGCGACCCCGAGCACGCGGAGGGGGAGGTGGTCGAGGTGACGAACCCGATCGCCGGGTCGCACCGCCGCCTCGTCGTCCACGGCGGGCGCATCGTCGCCGCGGCCCTCGTGGGCGACCTGTCGCGCGTCGGCCTGATCACCCAGCTCTACGACCGCGGCACCCTGCTCGGCCGCGACGAGCCCGGCCAGCTGCTGCTCCCCGAGGTCGCGGACGCCCCCGCACCGCTGCCGGACGACGCGGAGGTCTGCGCGTGCGCCGGCGTCACCGCGGGCGAGGTCCGGGCCTGCCGGTCCGTGGGGGAGTGCGCCGACCGGACCCGGGCGACCACGGGCTGCGGCGGGTGCGCGGCTGTCGTACGCCGCCTGGTGGAGGGCAGCGCGACGCCGGTCGCGGTCGGCTGACAACTTCTGCGCCGTGCGCCTCGTCCCATCGACGTACCGGAGGAGGACGGATGCTCGTGCGCGTGGCACTGGGGGCCGCGACGGTCGTCGTCGGCTTCCTGGGTGGCGTCCAGCTGCACCAGGTCGTCGCGGCGTCGGACGCGCCACCGGCGACGGTCGCCGTCGACCCGAGGGCGCACGAGGAGGACGCGTCGGACGGGGCGGACGGGGCGGACGGGCCCGAGGAGGTCGTCTTCGAGGACTGCCCGCTGATGGCGATGGCGCCGCCCTACCCGGAGAACGACCGCGGCATGACCTACGGCTCCGGCGCGAACGTCGACGAGGACGACCCCGGCCCCGACCTGGTCGCCGCCTACGGCACCAACGGCCGGTGCGGCTTCATCCGCGCCGCCGACCGGGAGGGGGACCAGCCGCGCAACCCCGAGGAAGCCGCCGAGTACATGGCGAACCTCGATCCGGACGGCCGTGACATCCCGCTCTACGCGCGGGACGGCGTCACCGTCATCGGCTGGTTCCACATCGACAGCCCCCGGGTCTTGACCTCAGGTGCACCTGAGCCCCGACGATCGAGACCATGACCTCCCCGATCGACGTGAGCGAGCTCCGGATCACCCTGACCGTCGCCGACTTCGACGCAGCCGTACGCCTCTACCGCGACGCGCTCGGGCTGCCCGAGGTGGCCGACTGGAGCAGCGAGCAGGGGCGCGTGCTCCTGCTCGACGCCGGTCGCGCCACGCTCGAGCTCTTCGACGAGGCGCAGGCCGCGATGGTCGACGACCTCGAGGTGGGGGAGCGGGTGTCGGGCACGGTCCGCCTCGCCCTCCGGGTGCCGGACGCCGACGGCGCCGCCGCGTCGCTCGTCGCCGCCGGTGCCACGGCGGTCGCGCCCGCCGTCGACACCCCGTGGGGCGACCGCAACGCCCGGGTCGCCGCCCCCGACGGCATGCAGCTGACGCTGTTCACCCCCGGCCAGGAGTCCTGACGCCGCTGCCGCGTCGCGCAACGTAGGCAGTTCGCACGTCGGGGCCGGAGGTCCACGCTCAGCCTGGCCGTGACGGGCCCGAACTGCCTACGTCAGGGGGTGGTACTGAGGGCACACCGAGATGACACTGGCTGCACCCGTCGCCAACGAGGAGGCACCTGTGTCCGGTTCCTGGGTCCCGAGCTGCGGGATATGTCAGCTGCTGAACTCTGCCTCGACGGTGGCTCCCGCAACGACGGAGCTGCACGGAGTTGCGATCTGCCGCCGCCACCTGCAGGAGGTGCACGGCAGCGACACATCCAAGGCCGCCCGCGCGGTCCAGCGGCTGGCGTTCAAGAAGTAGCGCGACCAGCGCGAGCTACCTGCCTCCCGCAGGTCAGGACCCCGGGGGTGTCCTGATCATCCACGTGGTCGGGTCGGGCAGGGGCTCGAACCCGTTGCCCGCATAGACCCCGTGCGCGTCCTGGGTGGACAGCAGCGTGCGCCGGACGCCCAGCTCGTCGAGGCGCTCGACCACGGACCCGACCAGTCGCTTGCCCAAACCCCGCCCGCGGTGGTCGCGGTCGACGTACACGTCGCAGAGCCAGGCGAAGTTGGCGTGGTCGGTGACGACGCGGGCGTACGCCACCTGCCGCCCGTCGCCGGTGAACGCGCCGACGTTGAGCGAGTGCTGTGCAGCCGTCCCGACGGCCTCGCGGCTGCGACCGAGCGCCCAGTACGCGTCGGTGCTGAGCCACCGGTGGACGAGGTCGAGGTCCATGTCGGCGAGGTCGGAGCGGAGCACGTAGTCGGTCACCCCCGCATCTTCCTCGATCGGGCTGGACCGGCCTTGAGCGGAGGCCCGCACGGGTCGACCATGGCGACATGGGCGAGGTCGAGGTCGAGGTCGAGCGCACGGTCGCGGCACCGATCGACGAGGTCTTCGCCCGGCTCGCCGACATCGAGGGCCACAACGCGTGGGTGCCCGGTCGGGGCAGCATCCTGCGGCAGTCGCGGCAGACGTCGCCCGGCCCGGTGGAGGTCGGTACGACCTACGAGGACCGCACCCGGATGGGGGCCATGCCCGGCGAGGTCGCGGAGCTCGACGCGCCGCACCGGATCGTCTACCACTGGTGGGACCGCAGCTCGTCGGGCAGGACCCGGATGGAGGGGTGGCCGTGCTACGCCCTCGAGGCCGTGGGGGAACGGGAGACGCTCGTACGCCACCACGCGCGGCTGCGGGCCAACGGCGTCCGCGCCCTGGGCACGCCGCTGCTGCGCGTCTTCGCGCGGCGCGAGCGGACCGCCACGATGGACGCCCTCGTCAGGTCGTTCGAGCAGTCCCCGTAGCCCGCCGCGTCGGGTGCGGGCGTCGGAGCGAGTCGGGGAGCAGTCGCGCACCGGACCCGCCCTCGCCGTGGACGTCGTCGGGGTTGGAGAAGGCGCACGAGCGCAGGCTCAGGCACCCACAGCCGATGCAGCCGTCGAGGCCGCCCTTGAGCCGCTGGAGTGCCGCGATCTGCTCGTCGAGCCGGCGGCCCCAGTGCCGGGAGATGCGCTGCCAGTCGGCCTTGGTGGGGGTGCGGTTGCCGGGCAGGCGGGCGAGCTCGTCGCGGATCTCCTCGATGCTCAGCCCGACGTTGGACGCCGCCCGGATGAAGGCCAGCCGCCGCAGCACGCTGCGCTCGAACCGTCGCTGCCCGCCGCCGGAGCGGTTCGCCTCGATGAGTCCCTCGGCCTCGTAGTAGCGGATCGCCGACGCGGCGAAGCCGCTGCGCCGCGAGATCTCGCCCATCGGCAGCAGGTCGCGAGCTTCCATCGGTGTCACCTCTTGAACTCAAGTTCACTTCAACTTGAACCATGGTGCCATGAATGACACGACAAGCACCACCAGGACGACGGGACGGGTGGCCCTGGTCACCGGAGGATCGGCCGGGCTCGGCCTTGCGCTGGTCAGCGAGCTCGCGCGCCAGGGGTGGCAGGTGATCACCGACGGACGCAGCGAGGAGAAGTTCAAGGAGGCCGAGCTGCCGGAGGGCGTGACGGTGGTGGTCGGCGACCTCACCGACGCCGACCACCGCGACAGGCTGCGGTCGGAGGTGGAGCGGCACGGCCGGCTGGACCTCCTGGTCCACAACGCCAGCACGCTCGGCCCGCTGCCGATGCGTCCGCTCTCCGAGGTCGACATCCCCGACCTGACGCAGGTCTGGCGGACCAACATCGGCGGCCCCCTGGTCCTCACCTCGGCCCTGCTGCCGTGGCTCCGCGAGGCGGACGGAGTGCTCCTCTCGATCAGCTCGGACGCAGCTGTCCACCACTACGAGACGTGGGGCCTCTACGGCGCCAGCAAGGCGGCGCTCGACCACGTCACGCTGACGTACGCCGCCGAGACCGGCCTGCGGGCGTACGCCGTCGATCCCGGCGACATGCGCACGGCCATGCACCAGGACGCGTTCCCCGGTGAGGACATCTCCGACCGCCCGCCGCCGACGACGGTCGTACCGCGCCTGCTGGCGTTGCTGGACGCCCGGCCTGGGTCCGGGCGCTACCGCGCGGAGGACTTCGGATGACGCTCCTGCACGAGACCCCGCACACCCACTTCGAGGCCTCCTCCTTCGCGCCCCGCCCGGCCGAGGCCCGGGGCCTCGCCCGCGACGAGGTGCGCCTGCTCGTCGCGACGCCCGACGGGTTGTCCCACGGCCGGTTCCGGGACCTGCCCGAGCACCTGCGCGCGGGCGACGTGCTGGTCGTCAACACGTCGGCGACGGTCGCCGCCGAGGTCGACGCGGACCTCGACGGCAGCCCCGTCGTCCTGCACGTGGCGCACCGCCTCGACGACGGCGACCGCGTCGTCGAGCTGCGGACCGCGCCCGACGCGTCCCGCTCCCTGCTCGACGCGCGCGCCGGAGACGTGGTGCGCGTCGGTGACGTGCGCCTGGTGCTCCGCGAGCCGTGGCCCGGCCAGGCGTCCTCACCGACGGGCAGCGGCAACCGGCTCTGGCGCGCGTCGGCGCGCGGCGACCTGGACCGCCAGCTCGACTGGAACGGCCGCCCGATCGCCTACGGCTACCTCGACCGGCGCTACCCGCTCGCCGACTACCAGACCGTCTTCGGGACGAGGCCCGGCAGCGCCGAGATGGCGTCGGCCGGGCGGCCGTTCACGCACGAGCTGGTCACCCGGCTGGTCACCGCGGGCGTGCAGCTCGCGCCGGTCACGCTGCACACCGGTGTGTCGTCGCAGGAGGCCGGGGAAGCCCCGGGACCGGAGTGGTTCGAGGTGACACCGACCAGCGCGCGGACCATCAACCAGGCGCGCGCCGACGGCGGGCGCGTCGTGGCCGTCGGCACGACGGCGACCCGTGCGGTCGAGTCCACCGTGCGTGGGTCGTCCGTCGTCGCGGGCCGCGGATGGACCGACCGCGTCGTCACGCCCGCAGCCCCGCCCCGGGTCGTCGACGGGCTCGTCACGGGGTGGCACGACCCGATGGCCTCGCACCTGCTGCTGGTCGAGGCGGTCGCGGGCGCCCGCCTCACCCAGGCGGCGTACGACGCCGCGGTCGCGGAGGGCTACCTCTGGCACGAGTTCGGGGACTCCGCGCTGCTCCTGGGGCGGTGAGGATACGGCGGCCCACCGCCGAAAAATGTGAGAGAACTGTGGGTCCCGCGCGGCGACACCGTCCTAGATTGAGCGGATGATTCTCGGGTCGCACCGCGCGGCTGCCGACCTCTGCTCGCTGGAGCCGGGGACGCACCTGTGCGCGCTCGAGCCGGACGGCCCGCAGCTCGACCGGGTCGCTGCCACCTTCGTCGCGCAGGGACTCGCAGCGGGCGACCAGCTCCTCTACGTCGCCTCCGACGAGCAGGTCGACGGTCTCCTCCAGCGGCTGTCGGAGCATCTGGACGCGCGGCAGGCGCTCCGCACCGGCCAGCTGGTGACCAGCTCGTTCGAGCTCGCCTACGGCTCGACACGGCCGGAGCACCTGGAGACCGTCGCCGACGGGTTCTGCCTCGCGGCACAGGAGACGAGGAAGCGGGGGTTCCCCGCTCTCCGGGTGGCTGCGCGGATGGACGGGCTCACTGACCTGCTCGGGTCGATCCACGCCGTGACGTCCTGGGAGCGGATGTCCACGGAGCTCCAGCGCGAGCTGCGGGTCAGCTCGGTCTGCCTCTACGACAGCGACCGGCTCGAGCCGGGCGACGGTGCCGCGGTGGCCCGGGAGCACGACGGCCTGGCCCCCCAGGTCGACGTAGCCCCGATCGCGACCTTCCTCGCGGTCGACGAGCCCTGGGGCGTGCGGGTGAGGGGCGAGGTCGACGTGTCCAACCGGGACCTCCTGCACCGGCTGGTGCTCTCGCGCGCCACCGTCAGCCCGCGGCTGCGGCTCGACCTCGAGGGGGTGACGTTCGCCGACGCGGGCACGGTCGCCCGCCTGAGCTCGATCGCCGCCGCCCTGCCGCAGGGCGGCCACCTCGTGCTGACGCGCGTCCCCGACGTCGTACGACGGATCCTGGCCGCCACAGGGTTGTGCCACGACCGGATGAGGCTCGAGCCGTGACAGCGACCGCCACGCACACGACGCTGCTCTACGACGGAGACCGCCACTACGCGGCCGAGACGGGCGTCTTCCTGCGCGCGGGCCTCGAACGCGGTCATCGGGCGCTCGTCATGGCCCCGGCGTCGCGGGTGGAGGCGATCCGGCGCGAGCTCGGTCGCGACGCCGACGAGGTCGCCGTCGTCGATGACGCCGTGGCCTACGGGCCGCAGTGGAACGCCTACCGGGTGCTGCTCGACTTCGTGACCGCGGCTCCGGGCGTCCGGTCGTGCGTGATCGCCGAGCAGCCGCTCGCG
Source organism: Nocardioides sp. zg-1230 (assembly GCF_013155335.1). Lineage (GTDB taxonomy): Bacteria > Actinomycetota > Actinomycetes > Propionibacteriales > Nocardioidaceae > Nocardioides. Next base: position 1,252,744 of record NZ_JABJQZ010000001.1, read on the forward strand.
ACGCGGACGAGCGTCGAGCTCGTCGACTACCGCAGGCTCGAGTCCGCGGCCAACCTCGTCTTCGCCGAGCAGCCGGTGGACCTGCTCTGCCCCTACGACGCCGGCCTCCCCAGTGACCTGGTCGACATCGCCCTCGACGCGCACGGCGGGGTGCGCGAGGACGGCTGCGTCGTGCCCAACACGCGCTTCCGGGACCCGCTGGCGGTCCTCGCCGACCTGTCGGCCGTGGCGCGCCCGCCCGCGGACGCCGCCACGCTCGACTGCTCCCACCACTCCGGCGTCGCCCTCGTCCGCGGTCTGGTGCGCACCCGGGGCGCCGACCTGGGCCTCGACCGCGGTCTCGTCGGCGACCTCGAGCTGGCGGTGACCGAGGTGCTGACCAACGCCCTCGTGCACGGCTCACCTCCGGTCCTCGTGCACGTCTACGACGAGGACCAGACGTGGGTGTGGCACGTCCAGGACGGCGGGGGGCTGCCCGTCGACCCGCTCGCGGGACTGCTGCCACCCGCCGAGCCCGCCGACCACGGCTACGGGCTGTGGCTGGCCCGCCAGCTGGTCGCCGCCGTCGACGTCGGCTGCGACGACACCGGCACCCACGTGCGGCTCCACGTGCGGAAGGGCTGACCCGGTCTCACCCGGGCGGGGCGTGCCGCGGCAGCCGGACCGCCACGACCGTGCGTCCTGGCTCCGACGCGACGTCGATCGCGCCGCCGTGCCGCTCGACGACGATCCGCCGGGAGATGTCGAGGCCGAGCCCGGTCCCCTTCCCGACCTCCTTGGTCGTGAAGAACGGCTCGAACGCGTGGGCGGCGACCTCGTCGGTCATGCCCGTCCCGGTGTCACCGACCTCGATGACGACGTGGTGCTCGTCGGCGTACGTCCGCACGGTCAGGGTGCCCTCGCCCTCCATCGCGTCGACGGCGTTGTCGACGAGGTTGGTCCACACCTGGTTGAGCTCGCCCGGGTTCGCGGTGACGACGGGCACGGTGTCGTCGTAGTCGCGGACGACTGTGACACCCTCGCGCAGCTTGTGCCCGAGCATGATCAGGGTGCTCTCGAGACCGTCGACGACGCGGACGTCCTGCACGGCGGCGCGGTCGAGCTGGGAGTAGGACTTCACGGCGGAGACGAGGTCGGAGATGCGCCGGGTGGCGTTCTGCGCCTCGGCGATCAGCGCGGCGGTCGTCACGGAGCTCGCCACCCACTCGAGCCCGGCCTGGAGAGAAGTGTCGGGAAGGGTCGACGCGACGCGGTCGAGCCACGCCGGTGAGACGCCGGCGGCGGCCAGTGCCGGGGCGATGACCCAGTCGCGATCGACCGCGTGCTCGCCGAGCCAGTCGAGGAGCGACTCCTCGAGGTCGGCGAGGGCGACGCCCGTGGGTGCGGAGCTGACGTCGATCGAGCGCCGCAGGCCGTCGAGGGCGACGAACTGCTCGGCGGAGATGCCCTCGCCGGCCAGACGCTGGAGCGAGGAGAAGGTGTCGTCGCTGCTCTGCTGCAGGGCGCCGACGGAGCGGACCGCGGCAGAGGCCGGGTTGTTGATCTCGTGGGCGAGCCCCGCAGCGAGGGTGCCCAGCGCGACGAGCGCCTCGCGCTCGCGGGCGCTGTGCTCGATGCGCCGCGCGGTGACGATCAACCCGCACAGCAGGTGCACCGCGAAGGGGAACCACTCGCTCCCGAACCGGGCGAGCTCGGTCGCCGACAACCGGAACACGCGGCTGGGCTCCATGACGCGAGCCGAGCCCATGTAGACGCCGTGCTCGTCCCAGGCGCGGAACCCGCCGGCCCACTGGCCCGGGTTCTCGATGGTCACCATCACGACCTCCTCGTGGCCGACGCGACGCACGACGTCGATCCGGCCCTCGAGCATCACCCACCAGTGCTCGGCGGGGCGGCCCTCGTCGAAGACCCGGTCGCCGGGGGCGTACGCCACCTCCTCGCCGGCGGCGGCGAGCTCGGCCACCTGGGCGTCGGTGAAGCCGTCCAGGATCGCGATCGCGCGCAGCTCGTCCGCCAGCGTCATGTCGTCGCCAGGTATCGGTGGACGAGGTAGACCGACATCGCTCCCTCGCCGACGGCCGACGCGACCCGCTTCATCGAGTCACGGCGTACGTCGCCGGCGGCGAAGACGCCCGGCACGCTCGTCTCCAGCGCGAGCGGGCCACGCTCCAACGGCCACCCGTCGTCCAGGGAGAGGTCGGGTCCGGTCAGCACGAACCCGCGGTCGTCGCGCGAGACCACCTCCCCGAGCCAGTCGGTGCGTGGCGCCGCGCCGATGAAGACGAAGACCCAGCCGGTCTCGACCTCCTCGACCCGCCCGGCGGCGCGGTCGCACAACGTGATCGCCTCGAGGTGCCCGTCGCCGCGGGCGCCGACGACCTCGGTCTGCAGCCGCACCTCGATGGTGGGGGCTGCGAGGATCCGCCCCACGAGGTACTGCGACATGGATGCCTCGAGCGACTCGCCGCGCACCACCAGCACGACGCGCGCGGCGTGGCGGGCGAAGTTCAGCGCGGCCTGCCCGGCGGAGTTGGCCGCACCGACGACGTACACGTCCTCCCCGGCCGTCTGTGCCGCCTCGCTCGCGCTGGCGCCGTAGTAGAGCCCGCGACCGACGACCTCGTCCAGCCCGGGTGCGCCGAGGCGCCGGTAGGTCACGCCGCTGGCGACCAGCACGGCCCGGGCCTCGATGTCGGCTGCCCCGTCGAGGAGCACCGCGCGCACCGGCCCGCGCGTCTCGAAGCCGACGACGTCGCGTGCCAGCACCATCTCGGCGCCGAAGCGGCTCGCCTGCGCGACCGCCCGGTGCGTGAGGTCCGCGCCCGACAGACCCTTGGGGAAGCCCAGGTAGTTCTCGATGGACGCGCTCTGCCCGGCCTGGCCGCCGGGGGCGTCGCGCTCGACGACGACGGTCGCGAGCCCCTCGCTGGCGGCGTACACGGCGGCGGCGAGGCCGGCCGGGCCGGCACCGACGATGCAGAGGTCGTACAGCGGCTTCTCCGCGTGCGTGCGCAGCCCGAGCGCGTCGGCGAGCTCCACCGTCGTCGGGGAGCGCAGCGCGGCCCCGTCGGGCAGCGCGACGACCGGGAGGTCGTCGGCGCCCGCCCCGGCGAGCTCGAGCAGCCGGGTCGCCTCGTCGCCGGTCCCGGCCCCCTCCACCTCGAGCCAGCGGTAGGGCACGTGGTTGTGGGTGAGGAAGGTCTTCACCTCGACCGTCCGCTCGGACCACCGGTGGCCGACGACCCGCACCTCGGCGTCGCGGTCGGGGTGGTCGTGGGCCCAGTCGCGGAGCAGGTCGTCGAGCACGGGGTAGAGCCGCTCCTCGGGCGGGTCCCACGGCTTCATCAGGTAGTAGTCGAGCGCGATGTCGTTGATCGCACGGATGGCGACGTCCGTGTCGGCGTACGCCGTGAGGAGCAGGAGCTTGGAGTCGGGGGACTGCTGCCGCACCTCCTGCATCACCTCGATGCCCGTCATCCCCGGCATCCGCTGGTCGGAGACGACCGCAGCCACCGCGCGGTCCTTCAACAGCTGGTCGGCGAGGATCTCGAGGGCCTCGGGCCCCGACGTCGCCCGCAGGACCCGGTAGTCCCGGCCGTAGCGCTCTCGGAGGTCCCGCACGACGGCAGCGACCACGGCCGCGTCGTCGTCGACGGCGAGGATGGCGGGCTTCGCCATCGGCACCTCCCGGTCCGTTGCCGTCCTCGGACGCTACTGCCGCGAGGGCCCCGCGCACAGGTGGTCGAGACCAGTAGGACCGGGGGGCCGCGGGACTCTCCCTGGGGGTGGACGACGAGAACCCCGATCTGGGGCATCCTCAGCGGCGTGAGCACGTCGACGGAGCGGCGCGAGGCCGCGCGCACCCTGGGCCTCGTCTGGATCGGCCTCGTCCTCGGCGTCCTGGGGGTGGGCTGGCTCCTCACCGGACCGTTGGAGCCGACGGTCGACCCGTGGGACGACAGCGTCGTGCTGTGGCTGGAGGACCAGCGCACGGCCGACCTCGACACCGCGGCCGCCGCGGGCAGCCACGTCGCCGACACCGTCATCGGCGTGGCCCTGGCCGTCGTGGTCGGCCTGGCCGGGTCGTGGTGGCAGCGCTCGTGGCGCCCACTCGTCCACTTCACGGTGCTCGTCGGCGGCTACCTCGCCCTCTACGTCATCGTCACCCACCTGGTGCCGCGCGACCGGCCGCCGGTGGAGATCCTCGACCCCGGGCTCGTGCCCGACCACAGCTTCCCCTCGGGACACGTGGCGACCGCGATCGTCGTCTACGGCGGCATCGCGCTGTGGGTCGCCGCGGTCGCGCCCCGCTGGCGCCGGTGGGCATGGCCGCTCCTGCTCGCCCCGCTGGTCGTCGCGCCGTCGCGGCTCTACCAGGGGGCGCACCACCCGACGGACGTGATGGCCAGCCTGGTCTTCGCCACGGTCTGGCTCCTGGCAGTCACCCGGGTGCTCCTGCCGCGGACGGCCGACGACCGCGGTGAGGCCCGCAGTGCCATGGTGGAGGCATGACCTCCCCGATCGTCGTCGTCACCGGTGCCAACGGACTCGTGGGCAGCCACGTCGTGTCCGCCCTCAGCGAGCGCGGGGCGACGGTGCGCGCCGTCGTACGCCGCGTCGGCACCGCGCCGCAGCACCCACACGTCGAGGAGCACGTCGGCGACTTCGCCGACCCCGCCTTCGCGGCGACCGTGGTGGCCGGCGCCGACGCGCTCGTCACGACCGTGCACCCCCTGGGCAGCGGACGGGACGACCAGCGCCGCGTCGGGCTCGACGGCACGATGACGATCGCCGAGGCGGCCGTCGACGCCGGCGTGCCCCTCCTGGTCCACGTCTCGACCGCCGGCGTCTACGACCGGAGCCCGGAGGTCGGCGACGTCGACGAGTCCGCTGCGCTGGTGCCCGACGCCGCGTCGGCCTACGGCGTCGTGAAGCGCGACGTCGACGCCGCGCTCGAGCGGCTGGCGGGGACGACGCGAGTGCTGCTGCGCCCGCCGGCGATCCTCGGCCCGGGCGCGACGTCGATCTGGAACACGGTGCGGCCGGCGGAGATCCGCGACGACGAGAGCGAGCGGCACGCGAACCCCGACCAGACCTTCGCCTGGGTGCACGTCGACGACCTGGCGAGCCTCGCGGCCGACCTCGCCACCGGCGCCATCGAGACGGCCGACGACCCCGAGTCCGGTCCGGTCGCGGGCGGGTGCACCCCGGTCAACGTGGCCAGCGGTCCGGCCACGCAGCGCGACTACCTCGGCGCGGTCACCGCCGCGCTGGGCCTCGAACCCACCTGGGACGACGGCCCGGCCTGGACGGGACAGATCGTCGCCGACCGCGCGCGGCGCTGGGGCTGGACGCCCCGGGTGGACCTGCCGACCGCCCTCGAGGAGCTGAGGGCCGGCCTCCGCGGCTGACCTACACGGCCAGGACGACGAGCGCCACCGCCGGCAGCACCGACGACGCCACGGTCCCGCGCACGCTGCCGCCGCGCGGGCGCCAGAAGCCGAGCAGGTCGGCGACGCCCATGGCCAGCGACGACAGCAGCATGTAGGCCAGCACCGTCACGACCACGGCCGTGCCGACCGTATCGTCGCCCCGGTTCACGATCCCCAGGCCGACCAGGCCGCCGATGCCGGCCAGGGCGTTGCGCACGCCGATGCAGAACGACCACAGGTGGACGTGGGCGATGCCGTCCGGCTCGATGCCGAGGAAGCGCTGCACCCACGGGCGGTCGATCAGGAACGCCTCGAGCGGAAAGACCGCGATCAGGACGACCGCCGCGACGGCGGTGCAGACCTGCGCGAGGACGTCCACCTCACGCCGCCGGACGGGCCTCGACGAGGCAGATCATCGAGATGGTCGGCACGATGCGCGTCATCTCCAGCCCGGCCTTGCCGAGGAGGGCGGCGAACTCCTGCTCGGTGCGCTCGCGCCCGCCCGCGAAGAGCAGCATGTCGAGGTCGAGGCTCTTGCTGAAGTGGGGCCCGCCGCCCGGGGGCACGACGCTCTCGAGCAGCAGGAGCGTCGCCCCGGCCGGCATGTCGCGACGCACGGTGGTGAGGAGGGCGAGCGCCTGCTCGTCGTCGAAGTCGTGGACGACCCGTCGCATCACGTAGAGGTCGCCGTCGTCGGGCACGCGCTCGAAGAACGACCCGCCCTCGAGGCGGCACCGCGACAGCACCCCGGCCTCGCGCAGCCGCTGCTCCGCGTGGGGGAGGAGCGACTCCTGCTCGAGCAGCACCCCCTCGGCCGCCGGTGCGGCCGTCAGCATCGACGCGAGCAGCTGGCCGTGGCCGCCGCCGACGTCGACGATGCGCCGGAAGGGGGTGAAGTCGTACGCCGCCTCGACAGTCGGCCAGTCGAGCGCGGTGAGGCGGGTCATCGCCTCGTTGAAGGTGGCGGCGTAGTCGGGGTCGCGGTCGAGCAGCTCCCACATCGACACCCCGTGCACGGCCTCGGCCTGCGCAGCGCCGGTCGTGACCGACTCCGGGAGCCGGCCCCACACGGACTGGTAGCGAGGGTCGCCGATCATCAGCACCACCGCGCGCATCGAGTCGGGCGCGTCGGACAGCAGCGTGCGCCCCAGGGTGGTGAGCGCGAACCGGTCGCCGTCCTGGTCGAGCAGGCCGTGGCCCGCCGCGGCGCGCAGCAGGCGGAAGGTCGCGTCGGGGTGCGTGCCGAGCTCGGCCGCCACGTCCGCGGCGGTGCGGGGGCCGTCGGCCAGGGCATCGGGCACCCCCAGCCTCGCGACGGCGTACAGCGTGTTGGCCTCGATCAGGCCGGTCATCAGCTCGAGCACGCCGATCGGCGGCGGCACCATCCGCCGCGTGAGCCCCTGGACCGCCGTGCGGACGGAGGTCGCCGCGCGGGCGACCCGGACGGGAGGAAGTCTGGACATGGGCCGCCCCTCTACTATTCGTCAGGGATGCTGACCATAATGGTCAGCAGGGCTGACTACGTCAAGGGGAACGATGGATCTCGCGACACTCATGTTCGTCTCCTACCGCGCCATGGACGAGCGCGTGCGGCTCGCGATGCGCGAGGCGGGGTACGACGTCACGGTCGCGCAGTCACGCCTCGCCCAGCGGATCGCCGACGAGGGGACGCGCCTCACCGAGCTCGCCGATCGGGCCCAGGTCACCAAGCAGACGGCCAGCCTCCTCGTCGCCGCGCTGGAGCGCGAGGGGCTCGTCGAGCGCGTGCCCGACCCCGCCGACGGCCGGGCCCGGCTCATCCGGCTCTCCGCACGGGGGCGGGAGGCGGCGGAGCGGGCGAAGGAGGTCGTCCTCGGCGTCGAGCGGGAGTGGACCGAGCACCTCGGCCCCGAGCTCAGCGACCGCCTGCGCGAGGGGCTGGTCCGACTGCGCGAGGTCACCGACCCCTACGCGTGAGGCGTAGCCCACGCGACGGTTACTCGTTGGTACCTGTGACCCCGTCGCAGGAGAGATGCCATGCCCACGCTGCCGCACCGACCCACCGCCCGATACCGAGCCCGGCGCCTCGCCGCCGCCGTCGCCGGCCTGCTGACGGCCGCGGCGGTGCCACTCGTCGGCGTACCGGCCACCGCCGCCGAGGGGGTCACCACCACCGACGGCTGCCTGCAGAGCGTGCCCGACCCGGGCACGACCGCACCGGTCGACATCTGCTTCACGATCTTCCGGCCCGCCGGCGCCACGACGGACCGCCCGGTGCCGATGGTGCTGCACAGCCACGGCTGGGGCGGCAGCCGTACGACGGATCCCGCCGCGTTCGCCTACCTGACCGACGCCGGGTTCGGCGTGCTGAGCTTCGACCAGCGCGGCTTCGGCGAGAGTGGCGGCCGGGCCCACATCGAGAACCCCGACGTGGAGGGGAAGGACGTCCAGGAGGTCGTCGACCTCGTGGCCGCCCAGCCGTGGGTGCAGCAGCAGCGCCCGGGCGACCCCGTGCTCGGCGCGATCGGCGGGTCCTACGGCGGCGGCTACCAGTTCGTCGGCGCCCTCAGCGAGATCCGCGACCGCGGGGCGACGCGCTTCGACGCGCTGGTTCCCGAGATCACCTGGTGGAGCCTCACCGAGAGCCTGTTCCCGCAGGGGGTGCCCCGCACCGAGTGGGCGACGGCGCTGACCGCGGCCGCGCTGCCGACCGACGCCCTCCCGCCGCGCGTGGTCCAGGGCTTCGCCGAGGCGGCCGCGACGGGCAACGTGCCGACCCACCTCCACGAGTTCCTCGACCGCAACGGCCCGGAGTGGCACGTGCGCCAGGGCCGCCGGCTCGACGTCCCGGTGCTCTTCGGCCAGGGCGCGACCGACAACCTCTTCCCGCTCGACCAGGGCCTCGACAACTTCAGCCGGCTGCTCACCGACAAGGCCCGCTCGCGCAGCATCTTCGTCGGCTACAACGGCGGGCACACCCTTCCCGCGGTGCTGCCCGGCGGCACCAACCTCGACATCCCGCTGGCCACCACCGACGCCTGCTCGCCGACGCTCGGCAGCCCGACGTTCGCCGACCTCGGCCTGCGGTTCCTCCAGCAGAACCTCCAGGGCGAGAGGACGGGGCTGACCGGCTTCGGGCGATACCACCTGACCACCGCAGCAGGCGACCGCTGCGTGAGCGTGCCCGCCGTCTCGCCCACCACCGACGTCGAGCTCGGCGAGGTCGTCAGCACCGTCGGGGTCGGCGCACCCGTCGCCTACCCCGTCGCGCAGGGCCCGCTCACGATCGCCGGCTCACCCACCCTCGACGCGAGGCTCACGACCATCGGCCTCGACAACCGTGCCTTCCTCGGGCTGTCGGTCGGGACCAGCCCGCTCGACGCGCGGGTCGTGCAGAACAACATGCTGCCGATCCGCGAGAACGGCATCGCGATCGACAAGCCGCGGCGCGGGGTCGAGCTGCCGTCGGTCGCCGTCGACGTGCCCGCCGGGCAGACGCTCTTCCTCACCGTCGCGCCGATCTCCGACATGTCCGTCGGTTTCGGCAGCCGCGTCGTCGGCGCGATGCGGATGAAGGACGTGGTCCTGCACCTGCCGGTGAGGGGATGACCGGGCGCCGGTCCGGGCCCTATCGTCGGGAGCGTCCCGTGCGCCGGAGGGAGACGCCGTGCCCCGTCGAGTGCAGCTCCTGCCCCCGCGGCCGGTGGTGCACCCGCTGCGCGACCCCGGCTCCGCCCGCTGGCGCATCCACCGGCTGAGCCACCACCGCACGAGGGTGACGATCGACCACCAGCCACTCGCGGGCATCACTCCGGCGATGCTGCTTTGGTGGTTCAGCCACATCGGAGACGTCGTCACCTACGCCGGGCATGAGATGTCGGGCTACCTCGCCTGGCACCCGCTCGACCACATCCGCTGGGAGCTGGCGCGGCCGGCGCCGGGCGGCGGCGCGGGGGAGGGTGCGCGCTACCGGATCGTCGAGGCGTTCGGGCGCGACGAGGGCTTCGGCATCGACTCCGTCGAACGGGTCGAGAAGCTCGACGAGACGGGGATCCGGCTCGTGCGCCGCGTGCTGGGCGTCCAGGTCTTCCAGCTCGAGCACACGTGGTCGGCCGGCACCGAGGGCACGCACTACGTCAGCGTCATGGACCTCGGTGCCCGAAGTGCGGTGGCGACGCCCGTCAACCGCTACCTGACCACCCGCGTCTTCCCACCCGCGATGGCCGTGGCCTGGGTGCGGCACAACGTCGAGGAGGTCGGCGTCCTCGAGCACCTCCTGCCCGAGGTCCTCCGACAGCGCCCGGACGTGGCGGCGAGCCTCGATCCCGCCTAGAAGTCCGTCGTGCCCCGCAGCCGCCGCGGGCGGCCGTCGGGGTCGTAGGCGAGGTGGTAGGCCGGCCGCGCCCACAGCGTCGTACGACGTGGCAGCCGGGGCGGGTCGTGCACTGCGATGCGGCTGCCCGGGGCGCCGACGCGCGAGGTCCACAGGGTCATCGGGTCGTCGAGGTCGGCGAGCCGCGCGTCGTCGTCGGGGAGGCCGAGGTGCTCGGCCCACAGCGACGTGCGCAGCCCCCGCGGCAGTACGCCGTCCGGGTCGACCACCGCGCACGTCAGCTCGGAGTCGTGCGTCCACGACCGGAGGTTGAGGTTGTCCGAGCCGATCGTCATCCACTCGTCGTCCACGACGCAGACCTTGGCGTGCACGTAGATCGGGGTGCCCTCGGCGTTGTGGAGGTCGAACATCGCGAAGCGGTCGCCCCCGGCCGCCTTCAGCCGTTCCCACGCGATGCGCTGGCCGTGCTTCATCGGCGGACCCCCGACCCTGCTGTCCTCCTCCGGGTGGCGCGGCACCACGGCGATCACGTGCAGCCGGGGCTCGCGGCGGAGCGCGTCGGCCAGCGTCGCGGCCACCACGTCGGACCAGAAGTACTGGTCCTCGACGTAGACCAGCCGCCGCGCCCGGCCGAAGGCGCGGGAGTAGGCGCGCGCGATCGACCGCTCGCCGTCCGGGGCGAACGGGTAGTGCGGACGCTTGAACGGATAGGTCCGCAGGATCTGCACCAGGTGCCGACCGGCTGCGGGCGGTGGGTTCCAACGCTCGGGGAGCTGCTCGGCGCGACGCGGCATCCGCGCGATGCGGTGCGCCGCCGCCCGGTAGGGGTTGCGGTGGTCGAGCGGGGTGTCGTCGTCCCACCGCTCGGTGAACGTGTCGAGCACGTGCGCGACCGCGGGCCCGCGGATCTCGGCCATCGCGTCGTGCCACGGCGGGGCGTCGCCGTACCTCTCGTCCAGCGGCGGGGCCTGCGGGTCGCCGCCGTGGCCCGCGTCGTCGCGCCGGCCGTGGCACAGGTCGATGCCGCCGACGAACGCCACGTCCTCCTCGGGCCGACCCTTGCGGCGTACGACGAGGAGCTTCTGGTGGTGCGAGCCGCCCTTGCGCACGCGCTCGTCGAGCAGCGCCTCGCCGCCGCACTCGTTGATGATCCGGCCGAGGTGGCTGTTCTCCTCGCTGTTGAGCCGCCCCGGGTGCGAGCGCCACATCAGCGCCCGCACCTCGACGCCGCGCGCCGCCGCGTCGCGGAGCAGCTCGGCGACGGTCGGTCCGTCCTCGGTGAGCCGCTCGTCGGAGTCGCCGCGCCAGTCGGTGAAGAAGATGCGGTCACCCGCGCCGGTCGCGCCGACCAGCTCGGCGAGGCGGGCGAAGTAGGCCGCGCCGTGCACGCGGGGGACCACCAGGTTGCCGGAGGTCCAGGGACGCTCCGTCTCCGGCAGGAACCACTCGCTCACGCTGCCACGCTCGCACCGTCGCCGCCGCGTGTCGACGGCCTGCCACCCCGAAGGAGTGGGTGCAGACTCGGTGCATGCCCGCGCGCGCCCTCTCGACCGACACGCTCGGTGCCTGGCTGTTCAAGGCAAGCGGCGCGGCACCCTCGACGCGCGAGCACGTCCGTGCCGGCTTCGCGCACGCGCAGACGTGGTGCGTGCGACCGACCTACCGCACCGACCTCGTCGCGGCGGGGCAGCCGGTGCTGCTCTGGGTCAGCGGCTCCGAGCCCGGGCTCCCCGCCGGCATCCACGCCCACGGCCGCACCACCGGGCCGGCGCGCGACGGCGTCGTGCCGCTGGTCCTTGGCCCGCTGGAAGCCCCGCTGCTGCGCTCGGAGCTCGTCGGGCACCCGGACCTCGCTGCGCTGGAGGTGCTGCGGATGCCGGCCGGCAGCAACCCGTCGTACGTCACGCCCGAGCAGCTCGCCGTGCTGGCCGGCATGCGGGAGGAGCTCGGGACGCTCGGGTAACTCAGGCGTCGCGCCCGGAGGGACGCCGGGTGCAGACTCGGAGGATGCCCAGTCTCCAACACGCCGTCACCGTCGCCGCGCCGCCCGAGCGGGTCTGGGAGGTGCTCACCGACGTGGAGCGCTGGCCGGAGCGGATCGCGACCGTGGACTCCGTGGAGCGGCTCGACGAGGGTCCGCTGAGGGTCGGGTCACGCACCCGCCTGCAGCAACCGAAGCTGCCGGAGGCGGTGTGGACGGTCACCGAGCTCGACGAAGGACGGGCGTTCACGTGGGAGTCGCGGTCGAGGGGCGTCGCGATCTCGGCCGACCACGCGGTGGAGCCGCAGGGCGATTCCACCCGGCTGACCTTGTCGGTCAGCCTCTCGGGACCGCTCGCTCCCGTCGGGTGGCTGATGACGAAGGGCCTGACCAGGCGCTACGTCGAGACCGAGGCCGCATCGATCAAGCGGACCGCGGAGGCCGGCCCGGCTGAGCCCGCGTGAGGTCGTGCCACCCAATTTTCACGCCCGAAACATTCACGAACGCCGCTGACAACATCGGCTTCCTAGGGTCTCCCGCATGACCAAGCGCCAGCGGATCGTCGTCGTCGGGCACGGCATGGTGGGCCACCGGTTCGCCCAGGCCGCCATCGAGCGCGGCCTCACCGAGACCCACGACGTCCTCGTCCTCGGCGAGGAGCCGCGTGCGGCCTACGACCGGGTCGCCCTCACGAGCTGGTTCGGCGCAGGCTCCGACGCGCTGTCGCTCCTGCCCGGTGGTGAGTACGACGACCCGCGGGTGCGGCTGGTCCTCGACAGCGTCGTGACCGAGGTCGACCGGGCCGCGCGCACCGTCACCGTCGTGTCCCCGCCGTCGGCCGCCGATGACCTGCTCGCCAACCCCGGCGCCGTCACCGTCCACGAGTACGACGTGCTGGTGCTCGCCACCGGCGCGGCGCCGTTCGTGCCGCCCGTCGAGGGCCGCGGCAAGGACGGTTGCTTCGTCTACCGCACCATCGAGGACCTCGAGGCGATCCGCGCGGCCAGCGAAGCCGCGACGAGCGGCGTCGTCATCGGCGGTGGGCTGCTGGGGCTGGAGGCGGCCAACGCGCTCGTCCAGCTCGGTCTGGAGACCCATGTGGTCGAGATGGCGCCCCGGCTGATGCCGGTGCAGGTCGACGACGCCGCCGGCGCCACGCTGGTGCGGCACATCGAGCGGCTCGGCGTCACCGTGCACACGGGTGTGGTGACGGAGGAGATCGAGGGAGGCTCGTCCGTCACCGGCCTCCGGGTGCGGCCGGCAGGCACGGAGGAGGGCGCACCGACGGAGGTCGTCGACGCGCAGGTGGTGGTCTTCTCCGCCGGCATCCGGCCGCGCGACGCCCTGGCCCGCGAGTGCGACCTCGAGGTCGCTCCGCGCGGCGGTGTGCTCGTCGACGAGCAGTGCCGGACCGCCGACCCGCACGTCTTCGCGATCGGGGAGTGCGCGGCGCCGGGCGGCACGATGTACGGCCTCGTCGCCCCGGGCTACGCCATGGCCGAGGTCGTCGTCGACGCGCTCCTCGACGGACCGGGCACCTTCACCGGCGCCGACATGTCGACGAAGCTCAAGCTCCTCGGCGTCGACGTCGCGAGCTTCGGCGACGCGTTCGCGACCACCGACGGCGCGCTCGAGCTGACGTACGCGGACGCGGTCGCCGGCGTCTACAAGAAGCTCGTCGTGGCAGAGTCAGGAGTGGGGGACGGCTCGTTCAGGCTGCTCGGCGGGATCCTCGTCGGCGACGCGTCGGCGTACGGCATCCTGCGGCCGATGGTGAGCAGCGGGCTGGCGCTCCCTGCCAACCCCGAGCAGCTCATCCTCCCGGTCGGCACCGGCGGCGGTCTCCAGCTCGGGATGCCCGACGAGGCGCAGGTCTGCTCGTGCAACGACGTGACGAAGGCCGACATCCTCCACGCGGTCACCGAGCAGGGCTGCGAGAGCGTGGCCGACGTCAAGCAGTGCACCCGCGCGGGCTCCACGTGCGGTTCGTGCGTCGCGACGGTGAAGAACGTCATCGAGGACCACTTCGCCAGCGTCGGCAAGGTCGTCGACAAGGGGTTGTGCGAGCACTTCCGGCTCACCCGCCAGGAGCTCTTCGACGTCGTCGCGGTCCACGGCTACCGGCGCTTCGACGACATCGTCGCGGCCCACGGAACCGGCCGCGGGTGCGACGTCTGCAAGCCCGCGATCGCCAGCATCCTGGCCAGCCAGACCAGCACCCACATCCTCGAGCCCGCGACCGCGGAGCTGCAGGACACCAACGACGCCTACCTCGCCAACATCCAGCGCAACGGCACCTACTCCGTCGTGCCGCGGATCCCCGGTGGTGAGATCACGCCCGACAAGCTGATCGTGATCGGCGAGGTGGCCAAGGACTACGGGCTCTACACCAAGATCACCGGTGGCCAACGGATCGACCTCTTCGGGGCCCGGATGGAGCAGCTGCCTGCGATCTGGAAGCGGCTGGTCGACGCCGGCTTCGAGTCCGGCCACGCCTACGGCAAGTCGCTGCGAACGGTGAAGTCGTGCGTCGGCTCGACCTGGTGCCGCTTCGGCGTGCAGGACTCGGTCGGCCTCGCGATCGCGCTCGAGCTGCGCTACCGGGGCCTGCGCAGTCCCCACAAGCTCAAGGGCGGCGTCAGCGGGTGCGCACGCGAGTGCGCCGAGGCGCGCGGCAAGGACTTCGGCGTCATCGCGACGGAGAAGGGGTGGAACCTCTACGTCGGTGGCAACGGCGGCGCGACCCCTGCCCACGCGCGGCTGCTCGCCGGCGACCTCGACACCGCCACGCTCGTGTCGTACCTCGACCGCTTCCTCATGTACTACGTCCGCACCGCCGACCGGCTCCAGCGCACCTCGACCTGGATCGAGCAGCTCGAGGGCGGGCTCGACCGGGTGCGCGAGGTCGTCGTCGACGACTCGCTCGGGCTCGGCGCCGACCTCGAGGCGGAGATGGCCCGCCACGTCGGCGGCTACGAGGACGAGTGGCGTGCGACGCTCGAGGACCCGGCCAAGCTCGAGCGGTTCGTGTCCTTCGTCAACGCCCCCGACACCCCCGACCCGACGATCGCCTTCACCACCGAGCGCGACCAGATCCAGCCCATCGCGCCGGCCCTCATCCCGGTCGGAGCGCCCGCATGAGCGCCGTCGCCGTGTCCCTGACCCCCGTGTGCACCGTCGACGCGATCCCGCTGGAGGGCGGGGTCGCAGCCCTCGTCGACGGGCGCGCGGTGGCGGTGTTCCGTACGCACTCCGGCGAGGTCTTCGCCCTCTCCAACGTCGACCCGTTCAGCGGCGCGTCGGTCCTGTCCCGGGGGATCGTGGGCTCGCGCGGCGACGTGCCGGTGGTGAGCTCGCCGATGTACAAGCAGGCCTTCGAACTCCGCACCGGCGCCTGCCTCGACGACGACACGGTGCGGGTGGCGTCGTACGACGTCGCGGTCGCCGACGGCGTCGTGCACGTCGGGCCCGCCCGTCCGGATCGGGAGGCCACGTGACTCTTCCTCTCTCGGGATTCCGGATCGGGGTCACCGCTGCTCGCAAGGCCGAGGAGCAGGTGGCCCTGCTGGAGCGCCGCGGGGCCACGGTCGAGTGGGCGGCTGCGCTGTCGCTCGAGCCCAACCACGTCGACCTGGCCGAGCTCCTGGCCGCGACCAAGGAGGTCATCCTCGGACCGGTCGACCTGTTCCTCGCCACCACCGGCATCGGCATGAAGACCTGGCTCTCGGCCGCGGCCGACGCCGGGTTGTACGACGACCTCGTCGCTGCGCTCGGCTCCGCCGAGATCCTGGCGCGCGGCCCGAAGAGCGTCGGCGTGCTCCGGGCCAACGGCCTGCGCGAGCTGTGGGCGCCGGAGTCCGAGTGCTTCGAGGACGTCCTCGCCCACCTGCGCGGCCGCGACCTCACGGGCAAGCGGATCGTGGTGCAGGAGCACGGGCAGTCGCTGTCGATGGCCGCCCACGCGCTGCGCCGGCAGGGCGCGTCGGTGGTGACGGTGCCGATCTACCGCGTCGCCTCCGCCGACGACCCCGCGCCGATGTTCGGGCTGATCGACCTGATCGCCGACCGCGAGCTCGACGCGGTCACCTTCACCTCCGCCCCGGCCGTCGCGGCGCTGATGGAGGCGGCGTACAGCGTCGGGCGGCGCGACGACCTGGTCAGCGCCTTCCAGTCCGACGTCGTCGCCTCCTGCGTCGGACCCGTCACCGCGGCGGCGTTCGAGATGTGGGGCGTGCCGACGATCTTCCCCGACCGCTCGCGCCTGGCGGGGATGGTCAAGCAGCTGGAGACCGAGCTGCCGACGCGGCGGGACGGTGTCGACGTACGCCTGGCCGACGGGCGGACGCTCATCGTGCACACCGACTCGCTCCTGCTCGACGGGGTGCCCGTCGAGCTGTCGCCCGCGCCGCTGTCGGTGCTGCTGTCCCTGCTCGTCAACCCGGGGCACGTGGTGTCGCGGCGGGCGCTGCTGGCGGCGCTGCCGTCCGGGCAGGCGGGGTCGGAGCACGCGGTCGAGATGGCCGTGGCCCGGCTCCGGGCCGCGATCGGGACGAAGGCCGTGCTCACGGTCGTGAAGCGGGGCTACCGGCTCGCGGTGCGGTGAGCGGTCGTCGGGAGCCCTCACCCGCGTGCACGGGCGAGGATCTCCTCCACCACCTCGGACTTGGCGTCGGCGTAGTCCTGGATCCGCGTCCAGCTGCGGGCGGCGAGCCTGCGCTTCGTCTGCAGGTAGAGCTCACGATCGGCCCCGTCGGTCCGGAGGCGGTCCCGGAACGCCAGCATCCGCTCGCCCTCCTCCGACCCGACGGCGAAGACGTGCACCTGCACCTCGGGGTCGTATGCCCGGAAGAACCGGTGCTGGTGCCAGTCGGGCTCGCGGACGTGGAGCAGGAAGCCGGCCGCCTCCAGCGGTGCGACGTACGCCGGCTCGTCAGCCGGGTCAGGGACGAGGAGCAGGACGTCGAGGAACGGCTTCGCGTCCAGTCCGGGCACCGAGGTGGAGCCCACGTGCTCGACGACGACCGCGATCGGCCCCAGGGACTCGACGATGCGCGCCTCCACCTCGGCGTACTGGCGCGACCACGCGGGATCCGCGGGAGCAAGGTGGATCGGGCCGCTGTGGACACGCGGCGGACGGACGAACTCCGGTCCGGAGGTCATCCCCCGATGCTGGCACACGTCGCGAGCGGTCGCGGTGGTCCTGACCGGTCTTGCGGCCGTCGCCGCCGCGGCTGACGATGGACGGGAGTCCGTTCACGGGAGGTGGCGCGGTGGCCGCAGACCGGGTCGTGGCGCCCAGTACCGAGAGCGTGCTCGCCCTGAAGGGCCGCTCCCTGGGGCCGTCCGAGTGGTTCGCGATCGAGCAGGAGCGCGTGGACGCCTTCGCCCGCTCGGTCGACGAGTGGCACTGGGCCCACAACGACGTCGCGCTTGCGGCACGGGGCCCGTTCGGTGGCACCATCGGCTACGCCCACCTGACCCTCGGTCTCGTCCCGCACCTCTTCGCGTCGCTGCTCGCTGTCGCCGAGGGCGAGGATGCGATGTTCTACGGCTACAACAAGGTCCGCTTCCCGACCGCCGTCCCCGTCGGCTCGGCGATCCGCATGCGCGCCGACATCGTGGACGTGGTCGACCTCGGCTTCGGGGAGCAGCTCACCGTGGACCTCACCATCGAGATCGACGGCGTCGAGCGACCGGCGTGCGTGGCCCAGGCGCTCTTCCGGCACTACCCGGTGAAGGCGCCCGACTGAGACACCATGCAGGCAGTTCGGCGCCGATGCAGACCTGCTGAGCGTGGAGCCCACAGGCGGGCGCGCGAACTGCCTTCATGGTGCAGGCGTGGCCCGACCGTGGCGCAACGTAGGCAGTTCGCCCGCGCCGCTGGCCGAGATGGGCGTGGTCGGCGCGAGCGGCGGCTCGAACTGCCTACGTTGGTCCGCGCCTGTCAGCGCTGGAGCTCGACGGCCTCGGGGGTGTGGAGGCGGACCATGAACCGCCCGGCGTGGGCGGGCACGGAGTCCCGGGTCAGGCGGGAGACGACGACCATCGTGCAGAAGGACGCCGGCACCGACCAGGCGGCGGGCTGGCCGAGCATCGCCGACGCCCAGCCGGCGGACGGCGAGGCAGCCAGCGTCCATGCCACCGCGAAGCCCGAGCCCAGCCCGCCGACGAGGAGGCCCGCGACCGCCCCGGTCGGTGTCAGGCCCCGCCACCAGATGCCGAGCATCAGCAGCGGAGCGAAGGTCGAGGCGGTCACCGCGAACGCCAGGCCCACCGTCCGCGCGACCGCGACGTCCTGGGCGGGCAAGGACAGCAGCAGGGGTACGACGACCGCGATGGCCGCCGCGACCCGGAACGCCGCCACCCCGCCGAGCCGGCGCGACCCCCAGCGCCGCCCGGTCACGTCCTGCGACAGCACGCCGGCCACCGCGATCGTCAGCCCGGAGCTGGTGGACAGGAAGGCGGCGAACGCCCCGGCGGTGACGAGGCCGGTCAGCACGGCCCCCAGCGCACCGCCCACCATCAGCGACGGCAGCTCGAGCACGAGGACGTCCGACCGGCCGTCGACGAGGTGGGGCGCGTAGATGCGGCCGAGGGCGGCATACACCGGCGGCAGGACGTAGAAGATGCCCAGCAGCCCGAGCACCGCGAGCGTCGTCCGACGAGCCGCCCGGCCGTCGGGGTTGGTGTAGAACCGCACCACCACGTGCGGCAGGCCCATCGTGCCGAGGAACGTCGCGACGATGAGCGAGTACGTCGTGTAGAGGCCGATGCCGCCGCCGGGCGAGGCCAGCGGGATCGACCACGAGCGCGGCGCGGCGGCCGCGGGGTCGGCCGCGCCGTCGGCCATCCACACGGCGAGCAGCACGAAGACCGGCACGAGCAGGGCGGTGAGCTTGAGCCAGTACTGGAAGGCCTGCACGAAGGTGATCGACCGCATCCCGCCCGGGCTGACCGACGCCAGCACCACCACGGCGACGACGAGCGAGCCCGCCCAGGTCGGCGCTCCGATGGTGGACCGCAGCGTCACCCCGGCTCCCTGGAACTGCGGCAGCAGGTAGAGCCAGCCGATGCCGACGACCAGCACCGAGCACAGCTTGCGCACGCCCCGCGACCCCAGCCGCGCCTCGGCGAAGTCGGGCAGCGTGTAGGCGCCCGAGCGGCGCAGGGGAGCGGCGACGAGCACGAGCAGGACGAGGTAGCCCGCGGTCCAGCCGATCGGGTACCAGAGCATCTCCGCGCCGAAGGTCAGCAGCAGCCCGGCGACACCGAGGAACGACGCAGCCGAGAGGTACTCGCCGCCGATCGCGCTGGCGTTGAGCCGCGGGCGCACCGTCCGCGAGGCGACGAAGAAGTCGCTCGTCGTGCGCGAGATCCGCAGCCCCCAGGTGCCGATGACGAGCGTCGCCAGTGAGACCAGGACGACGGCGACGACGCCGGGGACGACGTCGGTGCTCACGGCTGGTCCTCGGAGCCGACCGACCCGACGAGGTCGGCGAAGTCGCGCTCGTGGTCCTCGGCGCGCCGGATGTAGAACCAGCCGAGCAGGACTAGCCACGGGTAGGCGAGGATCCCGAGCAGCAGCCACGCCAGCGGCATCTGCCCCACCCGCTCGTCACCGAGCGACGGGAACAGGTGGAAGAGCAGGGGCAGCAGCCCGAGCGTGAGTCCCAGCGCAGCGAGCACCCGCAGCGCGAGGAAGAGCTGCTCGCGCAGCAGGGAGCGCATGAAGACCTCGCCCAGGGCGGTCTCCGCGTCGATCTCGCGCGTGCCGACAGGGCGTACGACGTCCGCGCGACGACGCGGCGGCCCGGTCACCCGGACCCGTGGAGGCGGCTGGTCGCTCACGGCCACTCGCTCATGTTCGCCTCACGTCTCGCGGCGGGTGAGCACCGACCGCAGCTCGCGGGTGTGGCGGCGGCTCACCGGGAGCTCGGTGCCGGCGATGACGACGCTGACCCGCCCGCCCTCGCTGCGCACCTCCTCGACGTGGGGGAGCGCGACGAGCACGGAGCGGTGGATCCGGACGAAGCCGGCGGACGCCCACTGCTCCGCGAGGGAGGAGAGCGGGGTCCGGACGAGGTGCGAGCCGTCGGCGGTGTGGAGGCGCGCGTAGTCGCCCTGCGCCTCGACGTGGGTGATCTCCGAGCGGCTGATGAAGCGGGTTACGCCGCCGCGCTCGACCGGGATCTGCACGTCGCCGGACGGCGTCGGGCCGCCGGCCTCGACCACGCGGCGTACGGCCTCGGCGAGGCGCTCCTCGCGGACCGGCTTGAGGACGTAGTCGACGGCGCGGAGCTCGAAGGCCGCGACGGCGTGCTCCTCGTGCGCGGTCACGAAGACCACCGGCGGCGGGGACTTGAAGCGGGAGAGCACCTGGGCGAGGTCGAGGCCGGTGAGGCCGGGCATCTGGATGTCGAGGAACACCGCGTCGACCTCCTCGGCCTGCAGCACCCGCAGCGCCTCGGTCGCGGAGTCGCTGCCCCGCACCTCCCCGACGCGCGGGTCTCGGCCCAGCAGGAAGGTGAGCTCGTCGAGCGCGGGGCGCTCGTCGTCGATCACGAGGACCTTCAGAGCGTTCATACCTGCACCCCCGGGGCGAACTTCGGCACCCGGACGATCACCTTGGTGCCCGCGCCGGGTGCGGTCTCGACGACCAGACCGTAGTCGTCGCCGAACGCGTTGCGCAGCCGTGCGTCCACGTTCCCGAGCCCGACGGAGTCCATCGACGCGTCGCCGGCCAGCGCCTGTCGTACGCGCTCGGGATCCTCGCCCGAGCCGTCGTCCTCGACCTCGAGGACGCACTCCTGGTCGTGGTCGCGCGCGACGATCGAGAGGCGGCCGACGCCGTCGGCCTTGTCGGCGCTGGCCTCGAGCCCGTGGCGTACGGCGTTCTCCACGAGCGGCTGGATGCACAGGAACGGCACCGCTACGGGCAGCACCTCCGGCGCGACCTGCAGCGTGACCTGGAGCCGGTCGCCGAAGCGCGCCTGCTCGAGCAGCAGGTAGCGCTCGACGGAGCGGAGCTCCTCGGCGAGCGTCGTGTACTCGCCGTGGCGGCGGAAGGAGTAGCGGGTGAAGTCGGCGAACTCGAGCAGCAGCTCGCGGGCCCGGTCGGGGTCGGTGCGCACGAAGCTGGCGATCGCGCCGAGGGAGTTGTAGATGAAGTGCGGGCTGATCTGGGCCCGCAGCGCGCGCACCTCGGCCTCCATCAGCCGGTTGCGGGACAGGTCGAGCTCTGCGAGCTCGAGCTGGCCGCTGACCCACGACGCCACCTCGTCCGCGGCCCGGACCAGCCCGCCGGTGGTGTGCGGGGCGCCGACGACGAGGGCGCCGACGAGGGTGTCCTCGACCACGAGCGGGCTGACGATCGCCTGCCGGACCTGGCACCCGCCGTCGTCGCAGACCAGCGTGCGCTCGTCGACGATCATCGTGCGCCCGGTCTCCGCGACCTGGCCGATCGTGCCGGCCAGCTGCGAGCGGTGGTGGTTGCCGAGGCCGTCCCAGGCGAGCAGGCCGCTGGTGTCACCCAGGCCCGCGGCCGGCGTGCCCAGCAGGGCGCGGAGGTGGCGTACGGACCGCTCGGCGCTGGCGGTGGTCAGGCCCTCGCGCAGCGCCGGGCCGGCGAGGGAGGCGTTGTGCAGGGCGCGGAAGGCGGCGCGGTCGGCCTCCCCGCCCAGCGACGTACGCCGCCATCTCCACGCCATGCGCGGAGACTAACCGCCGACGACCCTCAGCGCTCGCACCGCTTCTCACGCTCGGTCCGGCAACGGTCGCGCCCGGAGCCACCGTCGGCGCGGTCGCGCCCTTCCCCACCGACCAGGTCGTCGCGGCCGGTGCCGCCGTCGAGCTGGTCGTCACCGTCGCGGCCCTCGATCTCGTCGTCGCCCGGCCCGCCGTGGAGGGCGCCGTCCCCGTCCGAGTCGTGCAGCACGTCCGCCCCGAGGCCGCCGTGCATCCGGCTCGATGCGTCGCAGTCGAAGGAGTAGTCCTCGAAGTAGCGGCCGGGGCGGTTGCCCAGGTAGTCGTCCCCCGCGTTGCCGTCGAGCTTGGCGAAGCAGGCCGAGGAGCCGAAGGAGTTGTCATGGTCGTCACCCAGGATCCGCACGGAGGGCGCCACCAGCGTGACGTCCTCGAGCCCGGTGACGGTTGCTGACCTGTCGTCGAGGAGCCAGCGGTCGCGGCGGAGGTTGACCGCCAGCCGACCTTCCGGCTGGGCCGCGATCAGCTGGTCCCGTCCGCGGCCCCCCTCGACGCTGCTGCCGGTCGCCACGGCGTCCGAGGGCTCGACGACGACCATGTCCCTCCCGCTGCCGGCATCGACCGTGAGGACGACCGGGGCCTGCCCGGGCCGGGACACGCAGACCAGGTCGTCGCCGCCGAGCGCCTCGATCGTGGTCGCCGTGCCGCTCACGATCACGTCGCGGCTCTCCGTGCCGATGACCGTCGGCCCGGTCCCCACGACGGTCGCGGGTCGGCCCAGGCAGGTCTCGGCGGCCGCGGCGGCCGGGCCGGCCCAGGTGGCCGGAGCGAGAAGGGCCAGGCCGAGCAGGCCGGCAGCGGTCAGTGACGTCGTACGACGCATGTGTTCCCCCGAGAACGTGGTGGTGGTCGCCGGTGAGATGCCTCCAGCGACCGGAAGGTTGCGGGTCAGCGGAAGTCGATGAGCAGCATGTCGGTGTCGGTGCCGTCGCTCACGACCGGACCGTCCGGCTGCTCGTCCTCCCCGGCCGGGCCGGTGTCGTCGCGGTCGACCACGACCGCGCGGTAGCAGCGCGTGACGTAGGGGACCTGCATGCCGTCCATGCCGCGGCCGTAGTCGTCGTAGAAGGCGCGCACCTCGACCAGGTGGCGCTCGCGCTCCTCGTCGTCCATCACCGCGAAGCTCGATCGCGAGCGCGCCATGTCGAGGATCGTCTCGCGGTTGACCTCCTGCCAGTGCTTGAAGCTCGCCTCCTCCATGAAGCCGAAGAGGTCGCTGTGCACGAGGTGCTCCGACGACGAGGTGTCGAGGTCCTGGCGGCCCAGGATGTCGCCCATCCGGCGAACCCACGGGATCCGCTCGTCGCGGCTGTTCCACACCAGCGCGACGTGGCCGCCCGGCTTGAGGACCCGGGCGATCTCGGGAAGGGCGACGTCGGGGTCGAACCAGTGGAACGCCTGCGCGACGACCACCACGTCGACCGACCGGTCGTTGGCGGGGATCGACTCGGCGGTGGCGACCTTGGCGCTCACCTCCGGCACCCGCCGGCGCAGGACCTCGAGCATCGCCTCGTCGGGCTCGGTCGCGAAGACCGCGTGGCCCTGGTCGACCAGCTCGCGCGTCAGCTTGCCCGTGCCCGCAGCCAGCTCCAGGACGACCTTTGCCTCGCCGCCGGCGAGCCACGCCACGGCCTCGGCGGGATAGGTCGGCCGGCCCCGGTCGTACGCCTCGGCGACGGCCCCGAAGGACCGCGCGCGGTCGGCGGTGGCTGGGGTCTCGGAGAGGTCGTCGCTCATCCGGGTCAGGCTACAAGCGACGGCGCGACGGTGCGTGCCCGTGGTGCAGCCGAACGCCTCAGGATCAGCGCTCGCAGCGCCGCTCTCGCTCGGCCGCGCACCGGTCCCGGCCCGCGGACCCGTCGGCCGTGTCTCGCCCAGCCCCGCCGCGCAGCCGGTCGCGACCCCCGTTGCCCCGCAGGACGTCGGAACCGTCGTCGCCGACCACGTGGTCCCGGCCGTCGCCGCCCTCGAGGACGTCCCGACCCGCCCCACCGGCCATGAGGTCGTTGCCGCCTCGACCCCGGACGTGGTCGCGCCCGTCGTCGCCCTGGAGCGAGTCGCCGCCGCCGGACCCGACCAGGTCGTCGTCACCGGGCCCGCCGTACATCGACACCGTCGTGGGGCACGGGAAGCGATCCGCGTCGAACCACGGGTCGCCGAGGACGAACCGGAGGCGGTCGTCGCCCCGCAGTCCGATGAGGCTCGCCGAGCAGGCATGCGCGCTGAGGGCGTTGTCCTCGTCGGTGCCGATGACGAGCACCGTCGGTGCGCCCAGGTGCGCGTCCTCGACCCCGTCGACAGAAGCGAGGACCTGGCCCTCGACGCTCAGCCGGTCGAGGTAACGCAGGTCGAGCTCGAGCGAGCCGGTGGGTCGACTTGCGGCGAGGTAGTCGTGACCGGGTCCGCCGTCGATGCTGCTGCCGGACGCGAGCGCGGTGCCCTCCAGCAAGACGAGGTCGTCGTCTGGCCCTGCGTCGACGTGCACGACCCGCGCGCCCACGCCCCCGTCCACGCAGACGATGTCGTCACCCCCGAGACCCAGCACCCGCTCGGCGGCGCCGGCCACGATGACGTCGGGACCGGGCGTCCCGGTGACCGTGGGCGTCGTGCCCTCCACCGTCGCGGACCGGCCTCCGCAGAGGACCGGCGCCATCCCCGCGCCCGTCGCGCTCCCCGACGTGACCACGACCAGGCCCGTCAGCACGCCGGCAAGGGCCACCCCGACCGTACGACGCACGCACGCTCCACCCATCTCGACTTCTCCCGTCACGACCGCCGACCGACCTGCCGTCATCGGCGCACCACCAGTGAGGACGCTCTGTCCGGCGTGGAAGTTGTCGCGACTACCGTCCTCCCCATGACCGACCCGCTCGCCTGGCTCACCGACCTCGAAGGGGTCCGCTCGGCCTACGCCGGCACCCGCGACGGGATCGACGTGATGCTGCGCGACCGCGGCCTGCGGCGTACGTCGCCGGAGCTGACCGCGGAGTCCCTGCTGCGCGGCGCCCACGCGAGCGCCGTGCTCGAGGGGTCGGTCGCCACGCTCGAGCAGGTGCGGGCGGGGGAGGGGGACGAGATCGCGGCCGACGCCGTCCGGTTGTCCGCCTCCATGCTGGCGCTCGCGCCGCTGCTCAAGACCGCGCCACTCCAGGCGATCGCGCGCCTGCACGCGGTCGTGGGGGCCGCGGCCCTCGCCCCCGAGGAGCTCGGACGTCCGCGCGACGCCGCGTCAGCCGACCGGCTGCGCGGGGTGGCGGAGCTGCTGCTCTCGGGCACCGAGGCGCCGGCCCTGCTGGTCGCCGCGGTCGCCCATGCCGACGTGGCGAGCGCGGCGCCGTTCGCCTCGCACAACGGCATCGTGGCCCGGGCACTGGAACGGCTGGTGCTGGTGTCGCGCGGCGTCGACGCCAAGTCGCTCGTCGTGCCGGAGGCCGGGCACCTGGCGCACCGGGCGGCGTACGAGTCCAACCTCCGCGCCTATCGCGACGGCGGGCCGAGCGGGGTGCACGCCTGGGCGCTCTACGGGGCCGAGGCCTTCAGCGCGGGCGCCGAGGCCTCACCGCTGCGCGGGTAGTCACGCAGCACCGTCCGCATGCGAGCGGCACCCGCTCACGTGGATCGGGTGCCGCCGCTGACACGTGATGCCTGGCTACCAAGCGTGCATTGTCTAATCGCTGCCTCGGGCAGATCCCGATCGGCCAGCACCCCATCGGATGGGTGGATCGCCGCGTGGGTACCCGGATCACGTGCTGCTGTGTAGTTCTGTCTCAGTTCTATCCCGGTCCCCGGCCACCTTCAAGGGTTGACTTTGCTGCCCGTCGATGGGTCCCGCTCAGGCCCCGTCGATCCTCCTGCGGCGGCTCGACCAGATGAGTCCGCCCGCGGCGACAGCGCCGCCGACAGCCAGGGCAGCGAGGGTCGGACGGGTCGCCGGCACGAGCAGTCGGCGGCGCAGCGCCACGGGCCGTACGAAGAGCAGCACCGGCCACTGCCTGGCGGTCGCGATGCGCCGCAGCTCCCGGTCGGGGTTCACTGCGAAGGGGTGACCGACGACCTCCAGCATGTGCACGTCGGTCACCGAGTCGCTGTAGGCGAAGCACTCCTCGAGGTCGTAGCCCACGGTCGCGGCGAGGTGCTCGATCGCGCGGGCCTTCTCCTCGGCGTAGGCGTAGTAGTCGATGTTGCCGGTGTACTTCCCGTCCACGATCTCCATGCGCGTCGCGATCACGCGGTCGGCGCCGAGCATCTCGCCGATCGGCTCGACCACCTCGACACCGGACGCCGAGACGATGACGATGTCGCGCCCGGCGGCGCGGTGCTCCTCGATCAGGGTGACCGCCTCGTCGTAGACGAGCGGCTCGACGATCGTGGTGAGGGTCTCGTGGACGATGTCGCGCACGGTCGCGACGTCCCAGCCCGCGCACAGCTGCGACATGAACTCACGCATCTTGTCCATCTGGTCGTGGTCGGCGCCGCCGGTGAAGAAGACGAACTGGGCGTACGCCGAGCGCAGCATCGCGCGTCGTGAGATGAGCCCGCCCGCCTGGAACTCGCGGCTGAAGGCCAACGTGCTCGACTTGGCGATGATCGTCTTGTCGAGATCGAAGAAGGCCGCTTGGGGGCGGGGCATGCGGCCATCGTAGGGGCCTCGCGGGGCGGAGCCCGGTGCTTCGGCGGGCCAGCAGGCGTCCACAGGCGGCCTCGGTCGGTCGTCGTCCACAGGCCGTGCCCGGGAGGGCTGTCGGGCGTCGGTGCCGGCGTCGACGCTCGGAGCATGCCCGTCCTCCTGATCACCCGGTCCCCGTCCGTCCACGACTCGGTCGTCCCCCTCTGTGCGGCGGCGGGGGTCGGGGCAGAGGTCTGCGCCGAGCCCTCCCTGTCCCTGGCCGCCTGGCGCGAGGCCGACCTCGTGCTGGTCGGCGACGACCTGGCGAGCACGCTCGTGGCACTGGCACCACCGAGGCGCGCGGGCGTCCACGTGGTCGGTGTCGGGGTCGGCGACGTCGCCTTCCGGCACGCCGTCGAGCTGGGCGCGGCGTCCGTCCTCGACCTGCCCGCGGGCGCGGACTGGCTCTGCGACGAGCTCGCCGACGTCGGCGAGCAGGCCTCGCCGGGGCGCCTCGTCGGCGTCGTGGGCGGGGCCGGTGGGGCGGGTGCCACGACGCTCGCGTGCGCCCTCGCCCAGTCGCACGCGACGCGCGCGTCCACGCTGCTCGTCGACACCGATCCGCTCGGGCCCGGACTCGACCGGCTGCTCGGCATGGAGGACCTCCCCGGTGTCAGGTGGGAGGCCCTGGCCGAGACAGCAGGCCGCCTCGGGGCCCGAGCCCTGCGGGAGGGGGTGCCGCGGCGCGACCACCTCGGCGTGCTCACCTGGTCGGGCCTACGACGCCGGCTCGACCTCGCGGCGGCTCGCCGCGTCCTCCCGGCCGCGGTGCTCGGTCACGACCTCGTCGTCGTCGACCTCGCCCGGCAGGGCGGGGTGCAGCTGGCCGAGCTGGTCGACCGGTGCGACGACCTGCTGGTGGTGACCCCCGCGACCGTGCCCGGCCTGGCGGCGGCCGCCCGCCTCGTCGCCGACCTGGGTCGCGACGGCCGGGCCGGGCTGGTGCTGCGACCGGGTGCCCTGAGCGACGCCGACGCCGAGCGGGTGACGGGCCTGCCGGTCGTGGCCGCCGTCGCCGACCAGCGCGGCGTGGCCGCCTCGGTCGACCGCGGCCTCGGTCCGCTGCCGGCGAGGGGCCCGCTCGCCCGCGCGGCCCGCGCCCTCCTGACGGACGCCGCATGAACACCCCACGCCGTTCTCCGGCTCCGCTGCGCTCCCCCGCCGGACAACGCCGTGGGGACCCCGCATGAGCGCCCCGGTCCCGACAGCGGTGCTCGACGACGTACGCCGTCGGCTGGCCGGGTCGGCCGGCGAGCTGACCCCGCACCGGGTCGCCGAGGCGCTGCGGGCCTCCGGGTCGCCGGTCGGTGACGCGACGGTGCTCGCGGTCCACGACCTGCTCCGGCGAGACGTGCTCGGCGCCGGACCGCTGGAGGACCTGCTCCGCCTGCCCGACGTCACCGACGTCCTGGTCAACGGCCCCGACGAGGTCTGGATCGACCGCGGCGGCGGGCTCGAGCGCGCAGCGGTGTCGTTCCCCGACGACGCCGCGGTGCGCCGCCTCGCCCAACGGCTCGCCGCATCGGCCGGGCGGCGCCTGGACGACGCCACCCCGCACGCCGACGTACGCCTCCCCGACGGCACGCGCTTCCACGCCGTGCTGGCCCCGGTGGCGAGGTCGGGCACCGTGCTGTCGCTGCGGGTGCCGCGCGGGCGGGTGTGGACCCTCCCGGAGCTGGTGACGGCGGGAGCCGTGCCGCCCGACGGTGCGTTCCTGCTGGAGGAGATCGTCGACTCGCGGTGCGCCTTCCTCGTCACCGGCGGCACGGGCACCGGCAAGACATCGGTGCTCTCCGCGCTGCTGTCGCTCGTCGACCCCGGCGAGCGCATCGTCCTCGTCGAGGACGCCAGCGAGCTCCGCCCCGACCACCCGCACGTCGTCGCCCTCGAGGGACGCCCGGCCAACATCGAGGGCGCCGGGGAGATCTCGTTGCAGCTGCTGGTGCGGCAGGCGCTGCGGATGCGGCCCGACCGCCTGGTGGTCGGCGAGGTGCGCGGGGCCGAGGTCGTCGACCTGCTCGCCGCGCTCAACACGGGGCACGGGGGAGGGTGCGGCACGCTCCACGCCAACTCGGCCGCCGACGTGCCCGCGCGGGTCGAGGCGTTGTCCCTCGCCGCGGGCCTGCCGCGCTCGGCGGCGCACAGCCAGCTCGCCTCGGCGCTCGACGTCGTCATCCACCTCGGTCGCGGGAGGGACGGACGGCGCCGCGTTCTCGAGCTCGGGGTGCCCGAGCGCGACGAGTCCGGCCACGTCGCCCTCCGCACCGCCGCGACGTTCGAGGCCGACCGCGTCGTGCGCGGCCCTGCAGCCGGCGCCCTCGCCGCGCGGCTCCGGTCGGTGGCGTGGTGACCGGATGGCTCGCGGCGCTGCTGCTCGGGGCCGCGGTCGTAGTGGCCGTGCCGGGCGCGCGGCCTGCCCTGGGCCCGCGGGCGCGTGGCCGCAGGGAACCGCCGCCGCCGTGGCACTGGACCGTTCCCGTTCCGATCGTGGCCCGGCGCAGGCGCGCCGCGGCCGACCAGGCGGCGGTGCTGGAGGTGTGTGACCTCCTGGCCGCCGACCTCGCCGCAGGCCGTCCGCCCGAGGCCGCCCTCGCCGCCGGGGCCGACAGGTGGCCGCCGCTGCTTCCGGTCGTGGAGGCGCTGCGGCTGGGTTCCGACGTCCCCGAGGCGATGCGCCGGCTGGCCTCCGAGCGGCGGGGCGCAGCCGACCTCCACTGGGTGGCCGGGGCGTGGCAGGTGGCCCAGCACTCCGGTCACGGCCTCGCCGCAGCGCTCGAGCGGACGGCTGCCGGGCTGCGTGCCCGACGTCGCACGCGTCGCCTCGTGGACTCGGAGCTGGCCTCGGCCCGGTCCACGGCCCGCCTCGTCGCCTGCCTGCCCATCGCCGTGCTCCTCATGGGATCCGGCGCCGGCTCCGACCCGTGGTCCTTCCTCATCGCGACCCCAGTCGGGTGGGCCTGCGGTGTCGTCGGGCTGGCCCTCGTCGGGCTCGGCCTGTGGTGGATCGGGCGGCTCGCGGACCGGGCGGCGGCGCCGTGACCTGGCTGGCAGTCGCGTGTGCGGCTCTGGCGGTCGCGGCCCTGCTGCCGTCCGCTCCGCGCGGCGTGCGTCGGCGCTCGTCCGTGACGCCCGGACTGCGTCCGCTCGCAGTGGGTGGCGTCGCGATCGGTGCCTGGCTCGTCGTGGGCGGGGTCGTCGGGGTCCTGGTGGCGGTTGCGGCGGGCGTCGCCGCCCGTCGGGTGCTCGTGGCGGCCGAGGCTCCGTCGACCCGTCGCGAGCGGGACGAGGTGGAGCGGACCCTGCCGCACCTCGTGGACCTCTTCGCCGCGACCCTGCGTGCCGGCTCCGCACCCGTCGCCGGACTGGCCCAGGTCTGCGCCGCGCTCCCGGGCGCGGCCGCGGACCGGTTGGTGCCGGTCGTCGAGCAGTCGCGGTGGGGAGCCTCCGGAGTCGAGGCCTGGTCGAGCGTCGTCGACGATCCCGAGCTGGCGCCCCTGGCGCGTGCGATGGTCCGTTCGCAGGTGTCCGGGGCGTCGGTCGTCCAGAGCGTGGAGCGGCTCGCCGATGAGCTCCAGCGGGAGTCGCTCGCCCGTGCCGAGGACGCGGCCCGGCGTGTGGGGGTGGCCGCGGCGATCCCGCTCGGCGCCTGCCTGCTCCCCGCCTTCATGCTGCTCGGCGTCGTGCCCACCGTGGCGTCGCTCTTCGGCTCGGTGACGCCGTGAGGGGCCACCGGGCGTCCACAGGGCGGTCGGTCCGGGCGTCCTCCACAGGCTCGCCGCCGCGGTCGTGCGGGCGGGCCGCGGTCCTCGCAGGCTGGACGTCGGTCGGGGTTCATCCGGAGCCCCACGACGACAGGGGAACCGATGAAGCTCACGCACCTCGCACGCAGCAGGTCCACCAGCAGGCCCGGCAGGGCCGGCACCAGGTCCGGCAGGTCCAGCCGGCCGGAGATGGAGGCCGGCATCACCACGGCGGAGTACGCCGTGGGGACCGCCGCCGGGGCCGGGTTCGCCGGGCTGCTCTACACGCTGCTCACCGGCGCCTTCGGCGACCAGCTGCTCGAGCGGATGTTCAAGCACGTCATGAGCCTGCTCGGCATCGGCTGATGTCCGTGGGGTCTCGCGGGGGACGGTCCCGGGGCGAGGCGGGTGCGGCGACGGCCGAGCTCGCGATCGGCATCCCGCTCCTCGTCGCGCTGACCGCCGGCCTGGTGTGGATGCTGGCGGTGGGAGCCGCGCAGGTCCGCGTCATCGACGCCTCCCGCGAGGCCGCCCGCGCCGTCGCCCGTGGTGACGACCCCACCTCGGCCCAGGGCGTGGCCGCGCGCATAGCTCCCGAGGGGGCGCGCGTCCGGGTCGAGGTCGGAGAGACCGAGGTGGTGGTGACCACCACCGCCCGGGTCAGCGGCCCGGGCGGCCTGCTCGGCTCGCTGCCGGGTGTGACGGTGACCGCCGACGCCATGGCCGTGGTGGAGGAGTCGTGACACCTCGAGGCCCGGCCGAGGGCGAGGAGGGGGCGGCGACCGTGCTCGTGGTGGCGATGGCGGGCGTGTTGCTGTTCGTGATGGTCGGCCTGGCCGCCGCCGGAGGCCTCGTGACGGCCCAGCGCCGAGCCCAGGCCGCAGCGGACCTCGCCGCCCTCGCGGGAGCCTCAGCGCTCGCCGCGCTCAGCGGGCCGACGGACCCGTGCGCCGCCGCAGCCCGGGTCGCCGTCGCCAACGCAGCCGCGCTCGACGCGTGCGCTCCCGACGGTCGCACGGTGCGCATCACCGTGTCGGTCGACGGCCCGGACGTCCCCTGGCGGGAGGTGAGGGTGACGGCCGAGGCGCGCGCCGGCCCCGGCTGAGTCAGACGGTGTCGCGGCGTTCGGGCTCGTCGTCGGTGCGGCGCTCGGCCTCGACCCGCTCGAGCTTCTGATTGAGCTCGGTCAGCTCCTTGCGCTCGCGGCGGTGCGCCAGGCTGCGCTTGGTGCCCCACTTGAGGATCGCGAAGCCCCACAGGATGGCGGCGCCCGCAGCCACACCGACCAGGAACGACTCGAGCGTGCTGACGCTGAAGCCGAGGAGCTCGCCGCCCGACCCGGGCTCGCTGACGAAGAGGGCGGAGAGCACGGCGATGCCGCCGAGGATCATGAGGCCGAGACCGAGGATCACCATGAGGTGAATCTAGCCCTAGCCACCAGCGCGCGGTGCCCCCGAGAGGAGGGCGTCGAGGAGGGAGATGGCGCCGGCCTTGTCGAGCGGGTTGTTCTGGTTGCCGCACTTGGGTGACTGGATGCACGACGGGCAGCCGCTTGCGCACTCACAGCTCGCGATCGCCTCGCGGGTGGCGGTGAGCCAGGCGACGGCCGTGCGGAAGCCGCGCTCGGAGAACCCGGCCCCGCCCGGGTGGCCGTCGTAGACGAACACGGTGAGCAGCCCGGTGTCGGCGTGGCGGGCCGTCGAGACACCGCCGATGTCCCAGCGGTCGCAGGTGGCGAACAGGGGGAGGAGGCCGATCGAGCAGTGCTCGGCGGCATGTGCCGCGCCCGGCACGTCGAGCGCGGCGAGCCCGGTCTCGGCGACCACGTCGTCGGGCACCGTCCACCACACCGCCGTCGTCCGCAGGGTTCGCTCGGGCAGGTCGAGGGGCTCCTCCGAGAGCACCTCGCCTCCGGGCTGTCGCCGCTTGAGGAAGGAGACCACCTGGTGGGAGACGTCGACCTCGCCCAGGGCGAGGTCGCAGCCGGCCCACGACCGGCGCTCGCGCGTCGCGACGATGCTGATGTCGGTGACCTCGCGGGCGGTGGTGCTGTAGGACGGCTCGTCGCGCCGCATGGTCGCCACGTGGTGCTCGAGGTCGAGGTCCTCGACCAGCCAGGTCTCGCCCTGGTGCACGTAGACCGCGCCGGGATGGGCTTGGTTGTGGGCGCCGCCGGCATCGACCGTGCCGACGACCCGGCCGGTGCCGGCCTCGATCAGCTGGACCGGCGACCCGCCGGCGGACCGGATGTCCGCCAGGTCGGCCGCCCGGCTGCGGTCGGTCCAGAACCACCCGCGCGGGCGACGCCGCAGCAGCCCGAGCGTCGTCAGTTCGTCGACCACCTCGCGGGCGGTGGGCCCGAAGAGCGGCAGGTCGGCCTCGGTGAGCGGCTGCTCCTGCGCGGCCGCGCAGAGGTGTGGGCCCATGACGTGCGGGTTCGACGGGTCGAAGACCGACGCCTCGACCGGAGCACCGATGAGCTTGTCGGGGTGGGTGACCAGGTACGTGTCGAGCGGGTCGTCCTTGGCCACCAGGACACCGAGCGCGTCCTGGGCGCCGCGCCCGGCCCGTCCGACCTGCTGCCAGAACGCCGCGCGAGTCCCCGGGAACCCTGCGATGAGCACGGCGTCGAGCCCGCTGATGTCGATGCCGAGCTCGAGGGCGTTGGTCGCGGCCAGCCCGACCAGGTCGCCGCGGCGCAGCGCCGCCTCCAGTGCCCGCCGCTCCTCGGGGAGGTAGCCGCCGCGGTAGGCCGCGATCCGGCCCGGCAACGACGGGTCGACCTCCGCCAGCAGCTCGGCGGCGGACAGGGCGACCTGCTCGGCGCCCCGCCGCGACCGGATGAAGGCCAGGGTGCGCACGTCCTCCGCCACGAGGTCGGCGAGCAGGTCGGCGACCTCCGACGACGCTGCCCGGCGCACGGGCGCGCCGTTCTCCCCGGCGTGGGAGGTGAAGGGCGGCTCCCAGAGCAGCAGCGACACCTGCCCGCGCGGGGAGTCGTCGCGGGTCAGCGCGACCACGTCGAGCCCGGTCAGCCGCCCCGCGGTGACCTCCGGCTCCGCGACGGTCGCCGAGGCGAGCACGAACGTCGGGTGGGCGCCGTAGAGCGCGCACACCCGGCGCAGCCGGCGCAGCACGTGGGAGACGTGCGCCCCGAACACGCCGCGGTAGTGGTGGCACTCGTCGACCACGACGTACTGCAGCGACCCGAGCAGCCGCGACCACCGGTGGTGGGAGGGCAGCAGCGAGCGGTGGAGCATGTCGGGGTTGGTGAGGACGTACTCGCCGAAGTCGCGCGTCCAGTCGCGCTCCTCGCGCGAGCTGTCGCCGTCGTGCGCCGCGAGGCGTACGTCGAGGCCGAGCGACGACAGCCCGGCGAGCTGGTCGTGGGCCAGCGCCTTGGTCGGGGCGAGATAGAGCACCGACGCACCGCGCTCACCACGCGGCCCGCGGGCCGCTCGGATCGCGGACAGGGCCGGGAGCTGGTACGCCAGCGACTTGCCCGACGCCGTGCCTGTGGCGACGATCACGTGGTCGCCGGCGTGGGCCGCGTCGGCCGCCACCACCTGGTGGCGCCACGGTCGCGCCACCCCCTGTGCGGCGAAGGCGCCCCGGACGTCGTCGGGCACCCACGCAGGCCAGTCCTCGTGCACCGCCTCCCGCGCCGGCAGCACCTCGAGGTGGCGCAGCCGGTCCTCGCGTCCGGGCACGCCAGCGAGCCGACGTACCAGCACGTCGACCGGTGGCACGACGCCGGGGCGGGAGGGGTTCACCCGCGCAGTCTGGCAAAGGCCGGGGACGCCGCCCGCGGCGGCGGCCGTGCTCATGTGGAGAGGAGTCCTGCGGAACCCTTGTGACTCGTGGTTTGATACCACCCGGAAGAACGAAGGGGCACGAGCGTGCCCGAAGGCGCACTGTCCGAACGAGTTCGGGGACCGGGGGAGCAGTCGTGGATCTCACCCTTGCGACACGCGAGGTGGACGGCCGTGCCGTCGTCGCCGTCGGCGGCGAGATCGACGTCTACACCGCGCCCAAGCTGCGTGACTGCATCACCGAGCTCGTCGGTGCCGGCACCTACGACATCGTGATCGACCTCGAGGCGGTCGAGTTCCTCGACTCCACGGGCCTGGGCGTGCTCGTCGGTGGTCTCAAGAAGGTCCGCGCACACGACGGCTCGCTCGACCTGGTGTGCACCCAGGAGCGGCTGCTCAAGATCTTCCGCATCACCGGCCTCGCCAAGGTGTTCGTGATCCACGACTCCGTCGGTCTCGCGCCCGGCGCCTGAGGTCCAGCTGGCGACCCGCGCGTCGCACCTCCCACCCCTCCGGACGTGTCCGGAGGGATTTTGTCACGTTCGAATCCGGCGCCGGTCCAGATAGCCGGTGTGGTGTGGGTCACGCCGACCCGTGATCTGGATCACGTCTGCGTAGACTCCGGCGCGTTCACGGATCTTTTCCAGCGCTTGACCAAGTCCGAGGAGGACACGCATGACGGGGATCTTGCCCGCGGTCGTCGCGACTCCCGAGCTCGAAGGCAGCAACCTCGTCCTGGTCGTCGTCGTCGCCCTGATCGCGCTCGGCGCGCTCGGGATGGCCGCGATGTTCAGGTCGCAGGTGCTTGCCGCGGGCGAGGGCACCGACAACATGAAGACGATCGCCCAGGCCGTGCAGGAAGGCGCCAACGCCTACCTGCAGCGGCAGTTCCGCACTCTCGGGATCTTCGCCGCGGTGGCGTTCGTGGTCCTGTTCGCCCTGCCCGCCGACGACATGACCGTCCGCATCGGCCGCTCCATCTTCTTCCTCGTGGGCGCCGGCTTCTCCGCCGCCATCGGCTACCTCGGCATGAGCCTGGCCGTGCGCGCCAACCTGCGCGTCGCCGCCGCCGCCGAGAGCGAGGGTCGCGACCCCGCCATGACGATCGGCTTCCGCACCGGTGCGTTCGTCGGCATGGCGACCGTCGGCCTGGGCCTGCTCGGCGCCAGCGTCGTCGTCCTGCTGTTCCGCGACGAGGCCCCCGTCGTGCTGGAGGGCTTCGGCTTCGGTGCCGCGCTGCTCGCGATGTTCATGCGTGTCGGCGGCGGCATCTTCACCAAGGCCGCCGACGTCGGCGCCGACCTCGTCGGCAAGGTCGAGCAGGGCATCCCCGAGGACGACCCCCGCAACGCCGCCACCATCGCCGACAACGTCGGCGACAACGTCGGCGACTGCGCCGGCATGGCCGCCGACCTCTTCGAGTCGTACGCCGTCACGCTGGTCGCCGCGCTGATCCTCGGCGCCGCCGCGTTCGGCGACAAGGGCCTGGTCTTCCCGCTGCTGATCCCCGCGATCGGTGCGCTGACCGCCGTCCTCGGCATCTACATCACCAAGCCGCGTGCCGGTGAGAACGGCCTGACCACCATCAACCGGGCTTTCTACATCTCCGCCGCCGTGGGCGCGATCGCCTCGGTGATCCTGTCCTACGTCTACCTGCCCGGCGACTTCGCCGAGTTCGGCGACACCTTCGCCGGCATCGACGGCGACCCGCGCTTCATCGCCAGTGCCGCGGTCGTCATCGGCATCGTGATGGCCGCGGGCATCCTCGCCCTGACCGGCTACTACACCGGCACCGAGTACCGCCCGGTCAAGGACGTCGGCAAGACCTCCCTCACCGGCCCGGCCACCGTCATCCTGTCCGGCCTGAGCGTCGGCTTCGAGTCGGCGGTCTACACGACCCTCGTCATCGGCGCGGCCGTCTTCGGCGCCTACCTCCTCGGTGGCGCCACCCTGACGGTGTCGCTGTTCGCTGTCGCGCTCGCCGGCTGCGGCCTGCTGACCACCGTCGGCGTCATCGTCGCGATGGACACCTTCGGTCCCGTCTCCGACAACGCCCAGGGCATCGCCGAGATGTCGGGCGACGTCAGCCCCGAGGGCGCGCAGATCCTCACCGAGCTCGACGCCGTCGGCAACACCACGAAGGCCATCACCAAGGGCATCGCCATCGCGACGGCCGTGCTGGCCGCGACGGCGCTGTTCGGGTCGTACGCCACCTCGGTCGCCGAGGCGCTCGCGGAGTCCGGCTCCGACGAGATCCTCAACTTCCAGGTCTTCAACCCGGCCGTGCTCGTCGGCGTCCTCCTCGGTGCGGCGGTCGTGTTCCTCTTCTCCGGCCTCGCGATCAACGCGGTCGCCCGCGCTGCCGGTGCGGTCGTGATGGAGGTGCGCCGCCAGTTCCGGGAGATCCCCGGGATCATGGAGGGCACCGGCCGCCCGGAGTACGGCAAGGTCGTCGACATCGTCACCCGCGACTCGCTCCGCGAGCTCGTCACGCCCGGCGTCCTCGCCGTGATGGCCCCCGTCGCCGTCGGCTTCGGCCTCGGCGTGACCGCCCTGGCGGGGTTCCTCGCCGGTGCGATCGGTGCGGGCACCCTGATGGCCGTCTTCCTCGCCAACGCGGGCGGTGCGTGGGACAACGCCAAGAAGCTGGTCGAGGACGGCCACCACGGCGGCAAGGGCTCGCCCGCGCACGAGGCCACGATCATCGGTGACACCGTCGGCGACCCGTTCAAGGACACCGCCGGTCCGGCCATCAACCCGCTGATCAAGGTGATGAACCTGGTCTCGCTGCTCATCGCGAGCGCCATCGTGTCGATGAGCGTGGGCGAGGACCAGAATGACGTGTTGCGCATCGCGATCGCCCTCGTCGCGGTCGCGATCATCACCGTGGCCGTCGTGATCTCGAAGCGTCGCGAGGTCGCGATCGCCGACGACGGCGACAACACCGGCTCGTCGTCGATGGCCCCGCACCACGCCTGACCGCACTGCCCTGCACTGCCAGAACGGCCCGTCACTCACCGGAGTGGCGGGCCGCTCCGGTCTGCGAGGCTGGGGCCATGCCGTCCGACCTCGACTTCACCGGGCCCCTGCGCGAGGCCCTGCTGGCCGCCGACTTCACCTATGACCGCGTCGCCGAGACGATCGGCGAGGAGGCGCACCGGGCGCTCGGACGCAACGAGACCCTCCCCGCGCGGCGTCGTACGACGTCGGGCGCGCCGCTCGACACCCTGGTCCGGCTCTTCCTGCTGCAGGCGCCGGTGGCGCGCGAGGAGGCGGAGCGGGCGCTCCCCGGCCTGGTCGACCGGCTCTGCAACGCCGGGCTCCTCGAGCAGAGCGTCGGTGAGGTCGCGGCCCGCACGGACTGCCGCCCCTACGCCACCGACCAGCGCGACCTGTGGGTCGTCTCCGACCTCACCCCCGGGCTGGACGGCGCCCCCGTCGCGGTCGGCCCCGACCACGTCCTCGGCATCTCCAGCGCCTCGACCAGCCTGGCCCAGCTGACGATGCGCGAGCCGGTCGGCCGCGCCCTCGACCTCGGCACCGGCTGCGGCGTGCAGGCCCTGCACCTCGCCGCCCACGCCGACACCGTGGTGGCGACGGATGTCAACGAGCGCGCACTCTGGATGACCCGGCTCAACGCTGAGCTCAACGAGGTCGAGGTCGACGTCCGGGACGGGTCGTTCTTCGAGCCGGTGGCGGGCGAGCGCTTCGACCTCATCGCCACCAACCCGCCGTTCGTCATCTCGCCGGCGACCGGCGAGCGCCTGGTCTACCGCGACTCCGGCCTGCCGGGCGACCGCGTCGTCGAGCACATCGTGCGCACCGGGTCCGACCACCTCACCGAGGGCGGCTGGCTGCAGGTCCTCGCGAACTGGGCGATCGTCGACGGCCGCCCCTGGGACGAGCGGCTCGGGTCGTGGCTGCGCGACGACTGCGACGCCCTGGTGGTGCAGCGCGAGACGCTGGACCCGTCGGCGTACGTCGAGCTCTGGCTCAAGGACAGCGGCCACCACGGTCGCCCCGACTACGCCCGGCGCTACGACACCTGGCTGTCCTGGCTCGAGGAGACGGGCATCGAGGGGGTCGGGTTCGGCTGGATCAACGTCCGGCTGGGGGGTGGCGGTCGGCACGACCTCCTCGAGTGGCCGTACGACGTCGAGCAGCCCATCGGTCCCGCCATCGGCGCCTGGGGCGAGGCGGTCTCGGGCCTGCGCGGGCTCACCGACGACGCGCTGCTGGGCAGCGTGCTGCGCGCGCGGGACGACGTGCAGCAGGAGACGGTCGGGCGGCCCGGCGCCGAGGACCCCGAGGCGATCGTGCTGCGCCAGCAGCGCGGCTTCCGGCGGGCACGGACGGCCGACACGGTCGAGGCGGCCCTGGTCGGCGCCAGCGACGGCGACCTGGCGCTCGGACAGCTCCTCGGCGCCATCGCCGCGCTGCTGCAGCGCGACGAGGCCGGGCTGCGCGAGACCTACCTCCCGGTTGTGCGCGAGCTCGTGGGCGAGGGCTTCCTGGTCCTGGACTGATCGGGAGCTGGTCCGGGGAGGTTCACCGCTGCGGGTGGGGCCCTGAGCGACGTACTTGTGTCGACAGGCGAACAAAAGTCGCATGCTCGTTGACGTGACGACGGTCACGTGCCTACGTTGCTTGCTGGCTCCCCAGCCACCTCGGGAACAGGAGACCCCCCAATGAAGCATCCCTTCCGCACAAGGCTCACGGCTGCCGTCGGCGCCGCCCTCTGCCTGCCCATGCTGGCGGCGACCACCGCGGCCACCGCCCACGAGGGCCACGACGACACCGCCCCGCCGCCACCCGCCGGGGCCTTCCAGAAGGTCACCCTGAACGACCGCCCGGGCGAGGCCATCGACCTCGCCGTGCTGCCCGACGGCGACGTCCTGCACACCACGCGCGCGGGCGTCATCTGGCACAACGACGCCCAGACCGGCGTCAACAGCGTCGCCGGTCGCATCCCGGTCTACCTCCACGACGAGGAGGGCCTGCAGAGCATCGCCCTCGACCCGGGCTACGACGGCAAGAAGAACAAGTGGATCTATCTCTACTACTCCCCGGTCCTGGACACCCCGGTGGACGACCCGGCGACGACCTCGGTCAACGAGGGCGACGCCCCGGAGACCGGCACGGCGGCTGACTTCGCGCCCTACAAGGGCCACTTGACCGTCTCGCGGTTCCAGTACTCCGGTGGCCAGGTGCAGGTCGACTCCGAGCAGAAGGTGCTCGACGTCCCCGTCGACCGCGGCATCTGCTGCCACGTCGGCGGTGACATCGTCTTCGACTCGGCGGGCAACCTGATCCTGTCGACCGGCGACGACACCAACCCGTTCCAGTCCGACGGCTACGTGCCGATCGATGAGCGCCCCGACCGCAACCCCGCCTTCGACGCCCAGCGCACCTCGGCCAACACCAACGACCTGCGCGGCAAGATCCTGCGGATCACGCCCAAGGCCGGTGGCGGCTACACGATCCCGGAGGGCAACCTGTTCGCCCCCGGCACGCCGAAGACCCGCCCGGAGATCTACTCGATGGGCTGGCGCAACCCGTTCCGCATCGAGATCGACCCCGACACCGACGACATCTGGGTCGCCGACTACTCGCCCGACGCCCGCAACGCCAACCCCGACCGCGGTCCCGCCGGCCACGGCAAGTGGGCGGTCGTCGACGAGCCGTCCAACTACGGCTGGCCCTACTGCGCCACGGCCGAGCTCCCCTACAACGACTTCGACTTCGCCACCCGCACCAGTGGCCCGAAGTTCAACTGCGACGCACCGGTCAACGAGTCCCCCAACAACACCGGCCTGCGTGAGCTGCCGCCCGTCGAGCAGCCGGAGGTCTGGTACAGCTACGGCCTCTCCCAGGAGTTCCCCGAGCTCGAGACCGGGGGCATCGGCCCGATGGCCGGACCGGCGTACCAGTTCGACAAGTTGGCCACCAAGGGCCGCAACCCCGTCGCCTGGCCCGAGCGCTACGACGACACCCCGCTGTTCTACGAGTGGACCCGCGACTACATCAAGGGCTTCCACGTCGACGGTGAGGACGTCGCCATCGAGGACGTCGTGCCCGACATCGTCACCGACAACCCGATGGACATGGAGTTCGGCCCCGACGGCGCGCTATACGTCCTCGAGTACGGCGACGGCTACTTCGCCGAGAACCCCGACGCGCAGCTCTCGCGCATCGACTTCGTCGGCGAGGGCGGCAACCGCAGCCCGGTGCCGGCGATCGAGGCCGAGCCGACGGCCGGCAAGTCCCCGCTGACGGTCGACTTCTCCAGCACCGGCACCACCGACCCGGACGGTGACACCAAGCTGAAGTACGCCTGGGACTTCGATGGTGACGGCAAGATCGACAGCCGCAGGGCCGACGCGACCTACACCTACACCGAGGACGGCACCTACCGGGCCACGCTGACGGTGACCGACAAGGGCGGGCGTCGCGCTTCCGCCGACGTCGACATCATCGTCGGCAACGAGGCCCCGGTCGTCGAGTTCGTCACCCCGGTGGCGGGCCAGTCGTTCACCTTCGGCGACACCGTGACGTACGAGGTCAGCGTCACTGACGACCAGCCGGTCGACTGCAGCAAGGTCACGGTGACCTACGTGCTGGGCCACGACACCCACGGCCACCCGCAGACCACGGCGAACGGCTGCACCGGGTCCATCACCACGACGGTGCCCGGAGGCCACGACCCGGCGACCGACGACCTCGCGGCCGTCTTCGTCGCGGAGTACACCGACGCCGGCTCCGAGCCCCCGCTCAGCGGGTCCGACGAGGTCGTCCTCGAGCCCGCCGGCTGATCTGCAGCATGCCCTGACGGAGGCGGGCCCGGGGCGACCCGGGTCCGCCTCCTCCCAGCACCACCCACCCCGAGAATCCCCCCGAGAAACCAGGAAGAAGGCAGCACATGTGTTACGGATATGACGGCGACGCCGCCCTGAACGAGTCGCTGGAGAGGAAGGGCGCGAGCCGTCGCGGCCTGCTGCGCGGCGCCGTCGCCGGTGCGGCAGGAGCCACCGTGCTCGCCGCCGGCTCCCCGGCCATGGCGGGCAAGCCCGGCAGCCACCCCGGCCAGGGCCACGGCCACGCCCATGGGCGCAACCGCGTCAAGGCCGACCACATCAGCATCCAGCTCTACACGCTGCGGTCGAAGATGAACTCAGACACCGAGATCCAGCTGATGCTCGACCAGCTCGCCAAGTACGGCTACGAGCGGGTGGAGCGGGCCGGTCTCTACAGCTACACCGCCGCGCAGTTCAAGGCCGCGCTCGACTCGCGCGGCATCTGGGCCTCCTCGAGCCACGACGGCATCGCCGCGACCGGTGGCGTCCTCGACCCGGTCAAGCTCAACAAGAAGCTCGACGACGCCAACACGTTCGGCCAGAAGTACATCAACGTGGCCTACCTCAACTCGACCAGGAAGAGCGACTGGCAGCTGTGGGCCGAGCAGATGAACACCGAGGCGGAGGCGGCGCGCAAGCGTGGTCTGCGTTACGGCTACCACAACCACGCCCACGAGTTCACGATCGACCTCGGCGGTGGGGAGACCCCGTGGGACGTCCTCACCAGTGAGCTCGACCCCAAGCTGGTCCACTTCGAGATCGACCTCTACTGGGCCTACACGGGTGGCGTGCAGACTGGTGCGGCCGACCCGCTCCAGTTCGCCATCGACGTGGTCGAGTCGTCTGCGCTCGAGGTCCCGCAGTACCACGTCAAGGACCGGCACGGCGCTGACGCTGCCG
The DNA here is from genome assembly GCF_013155335.1 of Nocardioides sp. zg-1230. Lineage (GTDB taxonomy): Bacteria > Actinomycetota > Actinomycetes > Propionibacteriales > Nocardioidaceae > Nocardioides. The sequence continues at coordinate 1,294,203 of NZ_JABJQZ010000001.1, forward strand.
CGCTCTACGCCCAGACCCCCGGCGACATGGCCGACCTCGGCCTCGGCGTCATCGACTTCCCGACGATCTTCAAGGCCCACCAGGTCGACGAGTACATCGTCGAGAACGACACCCCGGACTTCCAGCCGGCCGCCACCGCAAACACGGGCTTCCGTTACCTGGAGGGCCTCGACTTCTGAGCCGCTCCACAGCCTGACGCGCTCGGGCCCCACGTCCTCGTGACGTGGGGCCCGAGCCGTGCTGTGGACGGCGAGGAGTGGCGATCTCGGGATCTGGCGCTACCGTTGCGGCGCTGAGCAACATCAGCAGCAAGAAGTTGAGGGAGCAAATACACGTGGCAAAGCTCGTCATCGTCGAGTCCCCGGCCAAGGCCCGCACCATCGGCGGCTACCTCGGCGCGGACTACGTCGTCGAGTCCTCGATCGGTCACATCCGCGACCTGCCCAACAACGCCGCGGACACCCCGGCCAAGATCAAGGACAAGCCGTGGGGCCGGCTGGCGGTCGACGTCGACAACGGCTTCGAGCCCTACTACGTCGTGCCGCGCGACAAGAAGAGCCACATCGCCAAGCTGAAGAAGCTGGTCAAGGACGCCGACGCCCTCTACCTCGCCACCGATGAGGACCGCGAGGGCGAGGCGATCGCCTGGCACCTCCTCGACGAGCTCAAGCCGCCGAAGGGCTTGCCGGTCCACCGGATGGTGTTCCACGAGATCACCAAGCCCGCGATCCTCGCCGCGGTCGAGAACCCCCGCGAGATCAACGACGACCTCGTCGAGGCCCAGGAGGCGCGCCGCATCCTCGACCGCCTCTACGGCTACGAGGTCTCCCCGGTGCTGTGGAAGAAGGTCATGTCCGGCCTCTCCGCGGGCCGCGTGCAGTCGGTGGCGACCCGCCTGGTCGTCGACAAGGAGCGCGAGCGGATGAAGTTCCGCGTCGCCTCCTACTGGGACCTCGACGCCACCTTCGACGCCGGCACGGGCCACGACCCACGGATGTTCCCCGCCAAGCTCTACAGCGTCGACGACGTCCGCGTGGCCCGAGGCGCCGACTTCGACAACACCGGCGAGCTCAAGGGCAAGGCCGAGCGCGTCCACCTCAGCCGTGCCGACGCGGAGGCGCTGGCCGCCGGCCTGGGCGAGACGGCGTACGACGTCCGCTCGGTCGAGTCCAAGCCCTACCGGCGCTCGCCGTACGCCCCCTTCCGCACCACCACGCTGCAGCAGGAGGCCAGCCGCAAGCTCGGGATGAGCGCGAGCGTGACGATGTCGGTCGCGCAGCGGCTCTACGAGAACGGCTTCATCACCTACATGCGTACGGACTCCACGACGCTCTCGGACGCCGCGGTGGGTGCCGCGCGCGACCAGGTGCGGGAGCTGTACGGCGCCGAGTACCTGCCCGACTCGCCCCGGACCTACGCCTCAAAGGTGAAGAACGCACAGGAGGCGCACGAGGCGATCCGGCCTGCGGGCGACACGTTCCGCACCCCGGCGCAGACCGGCCTGTCCGGCGAGCAGTTCCGTCTCTACGAGCTGATCTGGATGCGCACCGTCGCCTCGCAGATGAAGGACGCCACCGGCAACTCGGTGACGATCCGCATCGGTGGCGCCGCCGCCGACGGCCGCGACGTCGTCTTCAGCGCCAGCGGTCGCACCATCACGTTCCACGGGTTCCTCAAGGCCTATGTCGAGGACATCGACGACGCCTCGAAGCGCCGCGACGACGCCGAGACCCGCCTGCCCAACCTCACCCAGGGCGCGGCCGTGTCGGCGGCCACGCTGAGCCCCGAGGGCCACGAGACCAAGCCCCCGGCGCGCTACACCGAGGCCACGCTGATCAAGGAGCTCGAGGACCGCGAGATCGGCCGCCCGTCGACCTACGCCTCGATCATCGGAACGATCCTCAACCGCGGCTACGTCTACAAGAAGGGCACCGCGCTCGTCCCGGCGTGGCTGGCGTTCTCGGTGATCCGGCTGCTCGAGGAGCACTTCCCGCGGCAGGTGTCCTACGAGTTCACCGCCGACATGGAGGACGTCCTCGACGAGATCGCAGGCGGTCGCAAGGACCGGGCCACCGAGCTCGGCGAGTTCTACTACGGCTCTGGCGACATCGTGGGCCTCAAGACGCTGGTGACCGAGCTCGGCGAGATCGACGCCAAGGAGATGGCGACCTTCCCGATCGGGGAGGGCATCGACCTGCGCGTGGGCCGTTACGGGCCCTACGTCGAGGGCCCGGGTCCCGACGGCGGAGACGCAGCGCCGGTGCGCGCCAACGTCCCCGACGACCTGCCGCCCGACGAGCTCACCGTGGCCAAGGCCAAGGAGCTGCTGGCCAACCCGGCCGGCGAGGAGCAGGTCGTCGGCAACCACCCCGACACCGGCCTGCAGATCGTGGCCAAGAACGGCCGCTTCGGCCCCTACGTGACCGAGCTGCTGCCCGAGGACGCCCCGAAGTCGGCCAAGCCGCGCACGGGCTCCCTCTTCAAGTCGATGACCCTCGACACGGTGACCCTCGAGCAGGCTGTCCAGCTGCTCGACCTTCCGCGCATCGTCGGCGTCGACGAGGACGGCACCGAGATCACCGCGCAGAACGGTCGCTACGGTCCGTACCTGAAGAAGGGCACCGACTCCCGCAGCCTCACGTCCGAGGACCAGATCTTCGACATCACCCTCGACCAGGCCAAGGCCATCTACGCCCAGCCCAAGCAGCGCGGCCGCGGTGCGGCCACCCCGCCGCTCAAGGAGCTCGGCAACGACCCCGTCTCCGGCCAGCCGGTGATCGTCAAGGCCGGTCGCTTCGGCGAGTACGTCACCGACGGCGAGTACAACGCCACCCTCCGCAAGGACGACACCGTCGAGTCGATCACGCTCGAGCGCGCGGCCGAGCTGCTCGCCGAGCGCCGCGAGCGCGGCCCGGCCAAGAAGGCGGCCAAGAAGGGCGCGAAGAAGGCCCCCGCCAAGAAGGCTGCCGCGAAGAAGACCGCCGCCAAGAAGACCGCTGCGAAGAAGACCGCGAAGAAGTCCTGACGACGGGCTCATGGCGGTCGATCGGACCGAACGCGCCGGCCGGCATCCGGCGTACGCGTGACGCGCGCGTCGCGACCGCCGTTGGGTCCGTCCGACCGTCGGGCGCGTAGACGCGCGGACACAACCCTTGTCGGCGAGCTGGCCTCACGCGTGGCCACGCCCGTGACCGGACTTTGGTCCGCGCGTCTCCGGCGCTGTGGGAGCGCGCCCGTAGGGTGACCCCGTGAACTCAGGCGTGTTTTCGGAGCATGGGCTCTTCGTGTGCTTCGAGGGCGGCGAGGGGGCCGGCAAGTCGACCCAGTCCCGCCTGCTGCGCGACTGGCTCGTGGAGCGCGGCGAGACCGTCCTGCTCACCTTCGAGCCCGGCGACACCTCGGTCGGCAAGGAGCTGCGGCGCATCGTGCTCGACCCGGCGACCGGCGAGCTGTCCGACCGCACCGAGGCCCTGCTCTACGCCGCCGACAAGGCCGAGCACGTGGACCACGTCGTCCTTCCCGCGCTCGCGCGGGGCGAGGTGGTGATCACCGACCGCTACGTCGACTCGACCCTGGCCTACCAGGGTGCCGGCCGCACGCTCGACGTCGCGGAGGTGGAGGCCGTCGCCCGCTGGGCCACCGGCGACCTGCGCCCGCACCTGACCGTCGTCCTCGACCTCGCGCCGGAGGCCGGCCTGGGCCGCTTCGACGAGCGCGACCGGATCGAGGGGCAGTCGCTGGAGTTCCACCAGCGGGTGCGGCAGGGCTTCCTCGGCCTCGCCGCCGCCGACCCTGACCACTACGTCGTACTGGACGCGCGGGCGCCGATCGAGGAGATCGCCCGGGCGATCCGCGAGCGCATCGAGCCCCTGCTGGCGGCACGATGACGACCGCGACCCGGACCGTCTGGTCCGACCTCGTCGGCCAGCGCCCGACCATCGAGGTGCTCCAGCACGCCGCCGCCGGTGTGGGCATGACCCACGCGTGGCTGTTCACCGGCCCGCCCGGATCCGGCCGCTCCAACGTCGCCCGCGCCTTCGCCGCGGCGCTGCAGTGCGAGCGGCAGACCGGCTGCGGCGAGTGCGAGGCGTGCCGGCTCGGCATGAAGGGGTCCCACCCCGACATCACGTGGGTGAAGTCGGAGACCTCGGTCCTCTACGTCGACGACATGCGCGACCTGGTGCAGTCGGCAGCGAAGTTCCCCGCGATCGGGCGCTGGCAGATCGTCGTCATCGAGGACGCCGACCGGCTCGGCACCCCCGAGAACCCTCGCACCGGCAACGCGCTGCTCAAGGCGATCGAGGAGCCGACGCCCAAGACGGTGTGGCTGCTCTGTGCGCCGACCGTCCAGGACGTGCTGCCGACCATCAACTCGCGCTGCCGCACCCTGACGCTCGCGACGCCCGGCACCAGTGACGTCGCGGCCTTCCTGACCGCCAACGACGGCATCTCCGAGACGATGGCCGGCTTCGCCGCCCGGGCCAGCCAGGGGCACATCGGCCGCGCCCGCGCCCTGGCCCTCGACGAGGAGACCCGCACGCGCCGGCGCGAGGTGATCAGCATCCCGGCCCGCCTGACGTCCCTGGGCTCCTGCATGACCGCGGCGACCAACCTCGCCGAGCTCGCCAAGGAGGAGACCGAGGCGATCACCGCCGACGCCGAGCGACGCGAGCTGACCGAGCTGCAGGCGATCTTCGGCAGCGAGCGCAAGGACACCACGAGCCGCTCCTACCGCGCCGCGCTCGCAGGGCTGGAGAAGCTGCAGAAGCAGAAGGCCAAGCGCCGCGTGCTCGACGTGATCGACCGTGCCCTGATGGACCTCGTCTCGGTCTACCGCGACGCCATCGCGCTGTCCGTGGGCGCTCCCGGCCTGCTCGTCAACGAGGAGCTGCGCGGCGACGTCGCGGTCGTCGCACGCGCGGCCTCGCCCGAGGAGCTGCTGCGGATGATCGACGCGATCTTCACCGCCCGCGAGCAGATGCTGGAGTTCAACGTGCCTCCCCAGCTCGCGCTCGAGTCCATGACGGTCGCGCTGCGGCTGCCCGGAGGGCGTCGATGAAGAAGGCCGTCGCGGTGGTCGCCGTGCTCGCACTGGCGCTCACCGCTTTCGTGGCGGTCGGCCTGGCGATCCAGGGCGCCACGCCCGACTCGCCGGGTGCTCGGCCCACGCCGTCACCGACCACCCCGCCGCCGGCGACCGTCACCGAGGCGCCGTCGGGGGAGCTCGCCGAGCTCTACTCCCAGCGCATCGACTGGCAGCCGTGCGAGACCGACGACGACCACGACTGCGGCTTCCTCACCGTCCCGGTCGACTACGCCGACCCGCAGGGGGAGACGATCGACCTGGCGCTGCTCCGGATCCCGGCCAAGGGGTCGCGCGTCGGCTCGCTGGTGGTGAATCCCGGCGGTCCCGGCGCCCGCGGGACGACGTACGCCGCCGCGGGCCGGCAGGTGTTCCGCGAGCCGCTGCTCGACGGCTTCGACATCGTCGGCTTCGACCCCCGGGGCGTCGGGGCCTCGGCACCGGTCGACTGCCTGAGCGACGCCGAGCTCGACGTCTACCTCGGCGGCGACCCGACGCCCGACACGGCCGAGGAGCGCTCCGCCTACCGCGCGTCGGTGCTGTCGTTCGGCGAGAAGTGCGTGGTCGGCTCCGGCCCGGTCGTCGGCCACGTGACCACGACCGAGGCGGCCCGCGACATGGACGTGCTGCGCGCGGCGCTGGGGGAGGAGACGCTGAGCTACTTCGGCGCCTCCTACGGCACCAAGCTCGGCGCGACCTACGCCGAGCTCTTCCCCGACAAGGTCGGCCGGTTCGTCCTCGACGGTGCGGTCGACGTCTCCGTCGACGCCAAGTCGCTCGCGCTCGAGCAGGCCACTGGGTTCGAGACCGCGCTGCGCGCCTACGTCCAGAACTGCCTCGACACGACCGACAACTGCTTCCTCGGCGACACCCTCGACGAGGGCATGGCCACGATCGCCGGGATGCTCGACTCCATCGAGGAGGAGCCGCTGCCCGCGGGTGATCGCGAGCTGACCGTCGGCAACGCGTTCTACGGCGTCATCACGCCGCTCTACAACCGCGACTACTGGTTCCTGCTCAGCACCGCGCTCGCCTCGGCGCTGGACGGCAAGGGCTCGGCGCTGATGTCGCTCGCCGATGCCTACGCCTCCCGCAACCCCGACGGCAGCTACGCCGACAACTCGGTGGAGGCCAACTACTCCATCAACTGCCTCGACGACCCGTCGTCGGTGCCGTTCGGCCGGGTGCCGGCGTTGTTCGACGAGTTCGAGGAGGCGTCGCCGACCTTCGGCCGGGTCTTCGCCTGGGGGATGACCGGCTGCCGCGGCATCGACGTGACGTCGAGCGAGGAGCCGCTGACCATCCGCGGCGACGGTGCCGCGCCGATCGTGGTCCTCGGCACCAGCCGCGACCCCGCCACCCCGATCGAGTGGGCGCAGGCCCTCGCCGCCCAGCTCGACTCCGGTGTGCTCGTCGAGCGCGACGGCGACGGCCACACGGCGTACAACGCGGGCAACGAGTGCATCGACACCCTCGTCGAGGACTACCTCCTCGACGGCACCGTGCCCGCCGACGGCACCAGCTGCTGACGCAGGGACCTTCGGCCCTGTGGAGCGATCCGGGGGCCGCCTAGTGTCGAGGCATGACGTACGTCGACGCGCGGTGCCCCCTGCGCCCGGGTGACATGTGCACCCTGTGCGTGCCCGGAGCCACCGGGCCGCAGGACTGCCCGACCGTGGCCGAGGTGATGCGCGACCCGGCGCTGCGCGAGCGGCTCGCCGAGCTGCGGCGCGAGGCCGCAGCCGGCTGACCGCCTCAGCCCTCCAGCGCGGCGTCGAGGGTGATGTCCACGGCGGCGAGTGCCTTGCTGATCGGGCAGCCCGCCTTGGCCTTCTCGGCAGCGTCCTGGAAGCCGGCCTCGTCGAGACCCTCGACCTCGCCGCGGACGGTGAGCGTGATGCCGGTCAGCTTGAACCCACCCGCCTCCTTGTCGGCGCCGAGCGTCACGTCGGCGGAGACGTCGAGCGCGTGCACCGTCGCGCCGGCCTCCGCCACGAGGTTGGACAGCGACATGGCGTAGCACGCCGAGTGCGCGGCTGCGACGAGCTCCTCGGGGCTGGTCGTGCCGTCTGCGTCGTCGGCGGCCCGTCGCGGGAAGTCGACGTCGAACGTGCCGGCGCCGGAGCTGGTGAGCTCGACCTTGCCTGAGCCGTCCGTGAGTCCGCCGGTCCAGGCAGTGCGTGCGGAGCGAGTGGGCATCGTGCCTCCTGAGATGAGGGATGTGCGGTCGCCTCGAACCTAACCGGTGGACCATGATTTCTGTCCCGGCCAGCCGCCTCCGTATACTCGCCCGCGGTCCACCGAGCACGCTCGGCAGGCCACGCCGCCTTAGCTCAGTCGGTAGAGCGAGTCACTCGTAATGACTAGGTCGTCGGTTCGATTCCGACAGGCGGCTCCGACTCCCCCGGGGACCCGAGACCCTGGGGGAGTCTTCTGCGTCAGTGGGCATGCGGTCCAGCGCGCGTGGGCGTGAGCTGTCACCAGTCGACCCAGGCAGGGGAGTGTGAGGACGTGATGACGCCGGCCAGGCGAGCTCGTGCTGTGCGGCAGGCACGGCGATGCTCCTCGCCGCGTCGTTGGCGGTCTTCTGGCACGCGGCGTCGTCGGAGTCGGACGACCACCGAGCTGACCCAGCAGACACGACGTCACCCGCTCGGGTCACGACGCCGGACGTCGAGAAGCGGCTCAGGGCGCTCGAGCGCAGGGCGGACGCACGCATCGGCCTGTTCGCCGTGGACACCGGCAGCGGCGAGTCCGTGGCGTACCGGGCGGACGAGCGGTTCGCGCTGGCGTCCACCGTCAAGGTCCCCCTCGCGGCGGTGGTGTTGGAGCAGCTGTCGGCGAGCGGCCTCGACGAGCGCGTGTTCTGGGAGCCGGGTGACCTGCTCGAGCACGCCCCGGTGACGCGGGCGTCCATCGACTCGGGCATGACGGTCCGGGAGCTGATCCACGCCTCGCTCGCCCAGAGCGACAACACGGCGGCGAACCTGCTCTTCGAGACCGTCGGCGGTCCTGCCGCCGTCGACCGACGTCTCGCCGAGCTCGGCGACAGCGTGACGTCGATCGACCGAGTCGAGCCGGGGCTCAACGACTGGCGGCCGGGGGAGGTTCGCGACACGAGCACGCCTGCGGCCCTCGCCCGCACGTTCCGTCGTCTCGCCCTCGGCGACGTGCTCGAACCGGCAGACCGTCGCGTGCTCAACGACGACCTTTCCGACAGTCTCACCGGTGCGGGCCTCGTCCGCGCCGGCGTCCCGTCCGGCTGGCCGGTCGGCGACAAGAGCGGGACCGCGTCGTACGGGACGCGCAACGACGTCGCGGTCGTCCGTCCACCCGGCCGCGCGCCGTGGGTGGTGGTGGTCATGACGTCGCACCCCGATCCGGACGCCGAACCCGACGACGGGCTGGTCGCCCGGGCGACCGCGGTGGTCACCCAAGCTCTCGACGGCTGAGCGGGTTGGGTCCTTCACCGGATGTGGGTGACGTGCTCCCAGCTCCGCGACCGCGCGTTCCAGCGCTCCAGCACCCAGGGCCACTCGCTGCGGAGCTCGGGTGGTCGCTGGCGGTTGCGGCTGGCGGCCCAGCGGTGGGCCTCGTCCTGGGCCTCACGGCCCGTCGTGGCGGCGAAGTCCCGCACGATCCGGTCGCGGTCGGGCGCGTCGTCGGGCCCGGGCGCGTATGCGACGCGGTACACCACCTGCATGATCCCTCCGAGTCCTGCCGGGACTCACTTCTTCCGACCGTTCACCTGACAGGAGGACGGACGGGGAGTTCTGATACGCCGACACCTCGAGCCGGTGGTCGCTCGTGGGAGGCTCGCCTCATGCCACTCGGGGCCGGCGACAGTGACGTACCGCTCGAGACCGCACGCCTGCTGCTCCGGCCATGGCGGGTGGGGGAGGCCTCCGTCCAGCGCGATATGTGGCTCGAACGTGACCCGCGCGTGCCCCCTCGCCGCCGCATCGACGCGGACGGACACCCCACGGTCGCCGAGTTCGAGGAGTCGATCCGCACGAACGACCCGTCGTCCGCCGGGTTGCGCGCCGTGCAACGGAAGGCCGAGGGGGACGTCATCGGCTACTGCGGCCTGGTCGGCGGAACCGGCGCGCACGAGCCGGAGCTGGCGTTCGAGCTCCTGCGCCGGTGCTGGGGGCAGGGCTACGCGACGGAGGCCGGGTGGGCCGTGCTGGAGCGGGCGCGCGCGTCCGGCCACGAGCGGCTGTGGGCGTCGGTCTGGGAGTGGAACGGCGCCTCTCGCCGGGTGCTGGCGAAGCTCGGGTTCACCGAGTCCGACCGCGAGGAGACGCCGTACGGCACCAGCGTCATGACGACGAGAGCGCTCTGACCGGGTCCCCGCTCAGCCCAGAGTCGAGGTCCGGGCGACCAGCTCGGGGGTGAACTCGACCTGCTGGTGCTCGTGGTCGGGGTTGTTGACCTCCTCGATCAGCAGCTCGGCCGCCGTGCGTCCCAGGGCCTGGCGCGGCTGGCGGACCGACGACAGCGGTACGGCCGCGCCTGCGGCGAAGGCGATGTCGTCGTAGCCGACGATGGCGAGGTCCTCAGGCACGCGCTGCCCGCTCGACACCACCTGCTGGAGGAGCCCCAGGGCCACCAGGTCGTTGGCGCAGAAGACGGCGCTCGGTCGCTTCCGCTTCGGCAGTCCCGCGAGCCGCTCACCGGCGACGTGACCTTCCTGGACCGACAGCGCCTCCGTCTCGACGCGGACCAGGTCGGTGTCGGGCAGTCCCGCCTCCCGCCACGCGACGCACGCTCCTTCGTAGCGGTCGCGCACCTGGCCGATCGAGTCCGGGCCGCCGACGAACGCCACGCGGGTGTGGCCCTGGTCGAGCAGGTGCTCGATGGCGATGCGCCCACCGAGCTTGTCGTCGACGGTCACGGAGCAGAACGAGCCGCTCGTGGCGGCGCGGTCCACGACCACGAGCGGCGTGCCCTGCTGGACGATGCGCGGGAGCTCGGGAGCGTCCGGATCGACGGGCGTGATGAGGATGCCATCCACGCGCTGCTGCTGCAGGTGCGCGAGGTGGGCGCCCTCGCGGGTGCTGCGACCGTCGCTGTTGCAGAGGAACAGGGAGAGGTCAGCCTTCTCGGCGGCGAGCTCGATCCCGCGGGCGACATCGGTGAAGAACGGGTTGGTCGCGTCGAGCATCACGTAGGCGAAGGTGTTGCTGCGCCCCATCCGGAGCTGGCGTGCCGACTCGTTGAGGACGAAGCCGAGCTCGGCCATCGCCCGCTCGACGCGGTCCCGCGTGCTCGCGCTCACGCGATCCGGGCGGTTGAGCACGTTGGAGACGGTGCCCAACGAGACCTGGGCACGCTCGGCCACGTCCTTCACCGAGGGCCGTCGCGCCGGACGCTGTGGCGCGGGGATCTTGGACATCTGGCTCCTCGACGGACGGTGACCTGTGGAGCGTAGTCGACCGGACCGCATGAGTGAAACGTCACAGAAATGTGGCGTCGGTGCTTGACGCGTGTGATGGCCGCCACTTAACGTCTACCTCGATCTGAAACCTTTCAATCCGAGGATGCCCCATGGTCCCGAATCCCACCGCTGAGCCGGTGCTCGAGCTGCGCGACGTGTCCAAGTCGTTCGGTCCGGTCGTCGCCCTGCGCTCGGGCAGCCTCCGCGTCGAGGCCGGCTCGATCCACGCCCTGATCGGGGAGAACGGCGCCGGCAAGTCGACGCTGGTCAAGGTGGTCGCCGGCGTGCACCGCCGCGACTCGGGCACCTTCGAGCTCGGTGGCGAGCCCGTGGACTTCTCCTCCACCGCGGAGTCGAAGAAGTCCGGCGTCGCGGTCATCTACCAGGAGCCGACGCTCTTCCCGGACCTCTCGGTCACCGAGAACATCTTCATGGGCCGCCAGATCCTGGCCCGTGGACGCCGCATCGACCGCCAGGCGATGTACGCCGAGGCGGAGCGGCTCTTCGACCGGCTCGGCGTGCGGATCGACCCCCGCCGTCCCGCCGAGGGGCTCTCGATCGCCGACCAGCAGATCATCGAGATCGCCAAGGCCATCTCGCTCGACGCGCGGCTGCTCGTGATGGACGAGCCGACCGCCGCGCTGAGCGGCGTCGAGGTCGACCGGCTCTTCGCCGTCGCCCGCAGCCTGCGCGACGAGGGGCGCGCCCTGGTCTTCATCTCGCACCGCTTCGACGAGGTCTTCGACCTCGCCGACACCGTCACCGTCATGCGTGACGGCTCCTACATCGAGACCAAGAAGGTCGCCGACACCACGCCGTCCGAGCTGGTCTCGCTGATGGTCGGCCGCGACGTCGACGAGCTGTTCCCCAAGGTGGCCGCCGAGCTCGGTGAGCCGGTGCTGCAGGTGCGCGGCCTCAACCGCGCCGGGGTCTTCCACGACATCGACCTCCAGGTCCGGGCCGGGGAGATCGTCGGCCTGGCCGGACTGGTGGGGGCCGGTCGCAGCGAGGTCGCGCGGGCCGTCTTCGGCGTCGACTCCTACGACTCCGGGTCGGTCACGGTGTCCGGCAAGCAGGTCAAGGCCAACGACCCCCGCTCCGCGATCCGCGCCGGCATGGCGTTCATCCCCGAGGACCGCCGCAAGCAGGGCCTCGTCATCGACTCCTCGGTCACCCGCAACGTGGCCGGGGTCATCCGCCGCAACATCGCCAAGGCCGGCCTGCTCACCACCTCCATGGAGAACCGGGCCGCGGGCCCCTGGGCCGGACGCCTGGAGGTCAAGACCAACGCGCTCGACATGAACGCGGCCACCATGAGCGGCGGCAACCAGCAGAAGGTCGTCATCGCCAAGTGGCTGGCCACCGACCCCAAGCTGCTGATCATCGACGAGCCCACCCGCGGCATCGACGTCGGCACCAAGGCCGAGGTCCACCGGCTCCTCTCCGAGCTCGCCGGGCAAGGCCTCGCGATCCTGATGATCTCCTCCGAGCTCCCCGAGGTCCTCGGCATGGCCGACCGCGTCGTCGTCCTGTGCGAGGGCCGCGTGACCGCCGAGCTCGACCGCGCCGACGCCACCCCCGAGGCCGTCATGCACGCGGCCACCCACCACCTGGAGGACGCTCGATGAGCCACACCGACATCGAGCGCCCGGACCACGAAACCGAGGTCTCCTCCAGCGAGGCGCTGCTCGTCGAGCCCAGCCGGCTCTCGCCCACCCGCCGCGCGCTCACCACTGTGCTGCGCTCCCGTGAGCTGTCGATCTTCCTCGTGCTGGTGGCCGTCGTCGTGCTCGCCACCACCAAGAACAACGGCTTCCTCTTCAGCAACGACGGCTGGCGCAACTTCCTGCTCAACCCGTCGATCCTGCTGCTGCTCGCCGTCGGCCAGGCCGTCGTGATCATCACCCGCAACGTCGACCTCTCCGTCGGCTCGGTGATGGCGCTGACCGCCTACCTCACCGGCCGGCTGTTCATCGAGAACCCCAACATCCCCATCGTCGCGGTGCTGGCGGCGTGCCTACTCCTCGGCGCGGTCCTCGGGCTCGTCAACGGCGTGCTGGTGGCGTACGGCGGCGTGCCCGCGCTGGTCATCACCCTCGGCACGCTCTACATCTACCGCGGCATCATGCTCACCTGGGCAGGCAGCGACCGGATCAACGCCGGCGACCTGCCCCGCGAGTTCCTCCAGCTCGGCACCCGCTCCCTGCTCGGCATCCCGCTGCTGACCATCCTGGCGCTGGTCGTCCTGGCGATCGTCGGCTACTACCTCTACACCGCCCGCGGCGGTCGCGAGCTCTACGCGATCGGCTCCGACCCCGACGCCGCCGTGCTCTACGGACTGCCCGTACGCCGCCGCCTGCTCGCCGCCTTCGTCCTCAGCGGCGCGCTGGCCGGTCTCGCCGGCGCCCTCTACACCGCCCGCTACGGCACCGTGAGCTCGAGCGTCGGTCTCGGCATCGAGCTGCAGGCCGTCGCCGCGGCGGTCATCGGCGGCGTCGCGATCTTCGGCGGCAGCGGCACGGTGTGGGGCGCGGCCATCGGAGCCTTCCTGCTCGTCACCATCAACCGGGCGCTGCCCAGCCTCGGCATCGAGGACTTCTGGCAGCGCGCCGTCGTCGGCGCCCTGATCCTCGGGGCGATCGTGCTCGACCGCGTCCTCGCCGTCAGACAGGCCCGCAAGCTCGCCGAATCGAGGGACCACTCATGAGCCGCACGTACGCCGACTACTCGGCGCCGCTCTGGAGGCGCTGGCTCCTGACCCGGGAGATGGCCGTCATCGCGCTGACCGTCGCGGTCTTCGTCTACGCGACCATCAACGTCGACAACTTCGACGGCCCGCTGACCGTGAAGTTCCTCCTCCAGGACATCGCACCGATCCTGCTGATCGCCCTGCCGATGACGCTCATCATCATCACCGGCGAGATCGACCTGTCGGTCGCCAGCATCATGGGCCTGAGCAGCGTGCTGCTCGGCGTCTTCCACGACAGCGGCATGTCCATCCCGGTCGCGGCGACGCTGGCCCTGGTCGCGGGCCTCGCGTGCGGCGCCCTCAACGGCTTCCTCATCGCCTACGTCGGACTGCCGTCGCTCGCCGTCACCATCGGCACGCTCGCGCTCTTCCGTGGCATCGCGGTCGGCCTGCTCGGCACGACGGCCATCACCGAGTTCACGGACAAGTGGGCCGACCTCGCGACCGACACCATCGGTGAGTCACGCATCCCCCTGGTGATGATCCCGTTCGCGGTGCTGACCATCGCCTTCGTCGTGCTGCTGCACTTCTCCACCTTCGGGCGCGGGATCTACGAGATCGGGCTCAACGACGAGGCGGCCCACTTCACCGGGGTCAACGTCGCCCGGACCAAGTTCACCCTCTTCGTCCTCTCCGGCGTGGTGTCCGCCTTCGCCGGCATCTACTTCACCCTGCGCTACGGATCGGCCCGCGGCGACAACGCCACCGGCTACGAGCTCCAGGTGATCGCCGCGGTGCTCCTCGGCGGCGTCTCGATCTTCGGCGGCCGCGGGCGGCTCCACGGCGTGCTCGCCGGCGTCGTGCTGATCGGCGTCATCTCCAGCGCCCTGCGCCTGGAGAGCGTGACCGTCAACGTCACCAACATCATCGTCGGCCTGCTGCTCGTGGCCTCGGTGATCCTCCCCAGCGTCCTTGCGTGGACCTCGTCGAGGTTGCCCCGCAAGGCATCGACTCCTCGGGAGTCGAGCCCCACCCAGAACGCCGCATCCGCCGGCGTCTAGGAACACGAAAGGCAGACCCACATGAAGTTCCACACCCGGCGGCCGATCGCTCTGGCTGCGATCATCCTCACCGCCTCCGCAGCGCTCACCGCGTGCGGCAGCGACGACGACGGTGGCGACAGCGGCTCCGGCGGCGACGGTGGCGGCTCGCTCAGCATGACCATGCTGCCGAAGAACCTCGGCAACCCCTACTTCGACACCAGCACCGCCGGTGCCCAGGCCGCAGCCGAGGAGCTCGGCGCCGAGCTCGAGGAGGTCGGTCCCGAGACCGCCAGCCCCGACGCCCAGGTGTCGTACATCAACACCGTCGCCCAGCAGGGGAAGGACGCCCTGATCCTGTCGGCCAACGACCCCGAGGCGCTGTGCGACGCGATCGAGGAGGCCCGCTCCGCCGACGTCAAGGTGATCACCTTCGACGCCGACACCAACCCAGAGTGCCGCGACCTGTTCATCAACCAGGCCACGGCCGAGGGCATCGCCGCCAAGCAGCTCGAGCTCATCTCGGAGCAGATCGGTGGCGAGGGCGAGATCGCGATCCTCTCGGCCGCCGCCAACGCGACGAACCAGAACGCGTGGATCGAGATGATGGAGACCGAGCTGGCCGACAACCCGGACTACGCCGGCCTCGAGCTCGTCGACACGGTCTACGGCGACGACGACGACCAGAAGTCCTTCGACCAGACCGAGGCGCTGTTGCAGAACCACCCCGACCTCAAGGGCATCATCTCGCCCACCACGGTCGGCATCGCCGCAGCGGCGCGCTACCTGTCGGACTCGCAGTACAAGGGCAAGGTCGCGCTGACCGGCCTGGGCACGCCCAACCAGATGCGTGAGTACGTCGAGAACGGCACGGTCGAGTCGTTCGCGCTGTGGAACCCGGGTGACCTCGGCGCCCTGGCTGCCTATGCCGCGGCCGCGCTGGCCAACGGTGACATCTCCGGCGAGGAGGGCGACTCCTTCGAGGCCGGTGACCTCGGCGAGTTCGAGGTCGGCGCCGACGGCGTCGTCCTGCTCGGCGAGCCGTTCACCTTCGACGCCGAGAACATCGGCGACTTCGACTTCTGACCCTGATCTGAGTCGAACCCACCTCGTCCCGGGGCCGGCGGCCTCGAGCCGCCGCCGGCCCCGGGGCACCCCACCCAGCACCGTCCGAGAGGAGAGCGCGATGCAGCGCGTCTGCTTCACCCTGCAGGTCCGCACGGACCGCATGGAGGAGTACGCCGAGCGCCACGTGGCCGTGTGGCCCGACATGCTCCGCGCCCTCCGCGACACCGGCTGGACCAACTACTCCCTCTTCCTGCGCGAGGACGGCCTGCTCGTCGGCTACCTCGAGACGCCCGACCTCGCCGCTGCGCAGGAGGGCATGGCCCGCACCGACGTGAACGCCCGGTGGCAGGCGGAGATGGCCGAGTTCTTCGAGGACCTCGACCTCCCGCCCGACCAGGGCTTCTGGCAGCTCACCGAGGTCTTCCACCTCGAGGACCAGCTCGCCACCGCGGCCCCCGGCACCAACTCCGACTCCACGAACACCCCGACAGCTCAGGACCAGTGATGACCAGCTTCTCCACCATCAGCGACCGGCTCGGCGAACTCGCGATCGAGGTGCCGTCCTGGGCCTACGGCAACTCGGGCACCCGCTTCAAGGTGTTCGGCACCCCGGGCACCCCGCGCACCGTCGAGGAGAAGATCGCCGACGCCGCGACCGTGCACCGCTTCACCGGCCTCGCGCCGACCGTGGCGCTCCACATCCCGTGGGACGAGGTCGACGACTACGCCGCGCTGGCGGCGTACGCCAAGGAACAGGGCGTCGCGCTCGGCACGATCAACTCCAACACCTTCCAGGACGACGACTACAAGCTCGGCGCCCTGACCCACACCGACGCAGCGGTCCGCCAGAAGGCGATCGACCACCACTTCGCGTGCATCGAGGTGATGAACCAGACCGGCTCGCGGGACCTCAAGATCTGGCTGGCGGAGGGCACTAACTACCCCGGCCAGGGCGACATGCGCGCCCGGCAGGACCACCTGGCCGAGGGCCTGAGCACGATCTACGACCGGCTCTCCGAGGACCAGCGACTGGTGCTGGAGTACAAGTTCTTCGAGCCGGCGTTCTACCACACAGACGTCCCGGACTGGGGCACGTCGTACGCCCACGTGGCCGCCCTCGGCGACCGCGCCAAGGTGTGCCTCGACACCGGCCACCACGCGCCCGGCACCAACATCGAGTTCATCGTCGCCCAGCTGCTGCGGCTCGGGAAGCTCGGCTCGTTCGACTTCAACAGCCGCTTCTACGCCGACGACGACCTCATCGTCGGGGCGGCCGACCCGTTCCAGCTCTTCCGCATCATGGTCGAGGTGATCCGCGGCGGCGGCTTCGGCGCCGACAGCGACGTCGCGCTGATGCTCGACCAGTGCCACAACATCGAGGACAAGATCCCCGGCCAGATCCGCTCGGTCCTCAACGTCCAGGAGATGACCGCCCGCGCGCTGCTCCTCGACACCGCGGCGCTCGACGAGGCGCGCTCCGCCGGCGACGTGCTGCGCGCCAACGAGATCTTCATGGACGCCTTCTACACCGACGTACGCCGCCACCTGGCGGCGTGGCGCGAGGAGCGCGGCCTGCCCGCGGACCCGATGCGCGCCTACCTCGACTCCGGTTACCAGCAGCAGATCGAGGCCGACCGCGTCGGCGGCTCGCAGCTCAGCTGGAACTGACCCGACCCGACCCCGAAGGAAACCTGCACCGTGAGTGACCTCAACCCCACCGTCGCTGCCCTCGTCGAGCGCTCGAACCGGCTGGGCTCCGACCCGAAGAACACCAACTACGCCGGCGGCAACACCTCCGCCAAGGGCACCGAGACCGACCCGGTCACCGGGGAGGAGGTCGAGCTGCTGTGGGTGAAGGGCTCCGGCGGTGACCTCGGCACACTGACGCCCGGCGGCCTGGCCGTGCTGCGGCTGGACCGGATGCGCGCGCTCGTCGACGTCTACCCCGGCGTGGACCGCGAGGACGAGATGGTTGCGGCCTTCGACTACTGCCTGCACGGCAAGGGCGGTGCCGCGCCGTCGATCGACACCGCGATGCACGGCCTCGTCGACGCCGCGCACGTCGACCACCTGCATCCCGACTCCGGGATCGCCATCGCGACCGCTGCCGACGGCGAGGAGCTGACCTCCACGATCTTCGGCGACCAGGTCGTGTGGGTGCCGTGGCGCCGCCCGGGCTTCCAGCTCGGCCTCGATATCGCGGAGATCAAGGAGAAGAACCCGCAGGCCCGCGGCTGCATCCTCGGCGGCCACGGCATCACCGCGTGGGGCGACACCTCCGAGGAGGCCGAGGCCAACAGCCTCTGGATCATCGAGACCGCCTCCACCTACATCGCCGAGCACTCCAAGGCCGAGCCGTTCGGCCCCGCGCTCGAGGGGTACGCCGCCCTCCCGCGGGCCGAGCGCCGCGCCAAGGCCGCCGCCCTCGCGCCCACCATCCGCGGCATCGCCTCGGCGGACCGTCCGATGGTCGGCCACTTCACCGACGCCGACGTCGTCCTGGAGTTCCTGGCGCACGCCGAGCACCCCCGTCTCGGCGAGCTCGGCACGTCGTGCCCCGACCACTTCCTGCGCACCAAGGTCAAGCCGCTGGTCCTCGACCTGCCGGCGTCCGCCTCGGTCGAGGACAGCATCGCCCGCCTCCAGGAGCTCGCGGTGTCCTACCGCGAGGACTACCAGGGCTACTACGACCGCAACGCCACGCCCGACAGCCCGGCGATCCGCGGCAAGGACCCGCTCATCGTGCTGGTCCCCGGCGTCGGCATGTTCAGCTTCGGCAAGGACAAGCAGACCGCGCGCGTCGCCGGTGAGTTCTACGTCAACGCGATCAACGTGATGCGCGGCGCGGAGGGCTTGTCGACGTACGCCCCCATCGACGAGTCGGAGAAGTTCCGCATCGAGTACTGGGCGCTGGAGGAGGCCAAGCTCCAGCGGATGCCGAAGCCCAAGCCGCTCGCGACCCGCGTCGCCCTCGTCACCGGTGCCGCCTCCGGCATCGGCCTCGCGACCGCGAGGAAGCTCGCGTCCGAGGGCGCCTGCGTCGTCATCGCCGACCTCTCGCTGGAGAAGGCCGAGGCCGCTGCCGCCCAGATCGGGTCTGCCGACGTCACGGTCGGCGTGCAGGTCGACGTGTCCGACGCCGCGGCCGTGCAGGCAGCGCTCGACGCGACGGTGCTGGCGTTCGGTGGTGTCGACCTCGTCGTCAACAACGCCGGCCTCTCGCTGTCGCGCTCACTGCTCGAGACCACCGAGGCCGACTGGGACCTCCAGCACGACGTCATGGCCAAGGGCTCGTTCCTCGTCGCGAAGGCCGCGGCCAAGGCGATGATCGAGCAGGGGATGGGCGGCGACATCGTCTACATCTCCTCGAAGAACTCGATCTTCGCCGGCCCCAACAACGTCGCGTACGGCGCCGCCAAGGCCGACCAGGCGCACCAGGTGCGGCTGCTGGCCGCCGAGCTCGGCGAGCACAGCATCAAGGTCAACGGCGTCAACCCCGACGGCGTCGTGCAGGGCTCCGGCATCTTCGCCTCGGGCTGGGGCGCCAACCGCGCCGCCGTCTACGGCGTCGAGGAGCAGGACCTCGGCAAGTTCTACGCGCAGCGCACGATCCTGAAGCGCGAGGTGCTGCCGGACAACATCGCCAACGCCGTCTTCGTGCTCTGCACCGACGAGCTCAGCCACACCACCGGCCTGCACATCCCCGTCGACGCGGGCGTGGCGGCGGCCTTCCTGCGATGACCGACCTCCGCGTCGCCGCCGTCGACCTGGGCGCCACCAGCGGCCGGGTGATGGCCGCCCGCGTCGGACCGGGGCACCTCTCCCTCAAGGAGGTGCACCGGTTCCCCAATGGCGCGGTCCCGGTCGGCGGCTCACTGTTCTGGGACGTCCTGGGCATCCACCGCGAGGTGCTCGCGGGCATCGCCGAGGTGGCCCGCACCGGCGACCTCGACGGGATCGGCATCGACTCGTGGGCCGTCGACTACGGCCTGCTCGACCGCGACGGCGAGCTGCTGGGCAACCCCTACAGCCACCGCGACCCCCGCACCCGCGACGTACCCGAGCTGGTCGCGAAGAGCATCGACGTGCAGGAGCAGTACGCCGTCAACGGGCTGCAGCAGCTGCCGTTCACCACCGTCTTCCAGCTCGTGGCAGCGCGGGGCACGGCGGCGCTGGAGTCCGCGCACGCCTTGCTGCTGCTGCCCGACCTGCTGGCCTACTGGCTCACCGGAGAGGTGGGGGCAGAGCGCACCAACGCCTCCACCACCGGCCTGCTCGACGTGACGACGGGGGAGTGGTCGAGCGACCTGGCCGCTCGCCTCGGCCTGCCGTGGTCGATCCTCCCGCCGCTGCGCGACGCCGGGTCGCTCGTGGGACCGGTCCGCCCGGAGGTCGCCGCCGATCTGGGCGTCCGGACAGACGTCCCCGTCATCGCCGTGGGGTCCCACGACACCGCCTCGGCAGTGGTCGCCGTACCTGCCGACGCGGACACCTCGTTCGGCTACATCTCCTCGGGCACGTGGTCGCTGGTCGGGCTCGAGCTCGACGAGCCGGTGCTCACGGAAGCGGCCCGCGAGGCCGACTTCACCAACGAGGGCGGCGTCGACGGCACGGTCCGGTTCCTGAAGAACGTGATGGGCCTGTGGGTGCTCTCCGAGTGCCTCCGGGCCTGGCGGGACCGCGGCACCCCGGCCACCGACCTCGCGTCCCTGCTGGCCGACGCGAGCACCGCGGCGCCGCTGCGGACCGTGGTCGACATCAACCACCCCTCGCTCCTGGGCCCCGGCAGCGCCACCGACCCGATGCCCGAGCGGGTCGTCGGGCTGGCTCGCGCGGCCGGCGAACCGGTGCCGCAGACCCCCGGCGAGATCACCCGCTGCATCCTCGACAGCCTCGCGCTCGCCTATCGACGCCACCTCCGCACGGCCGCCCGCCTGGCCGGGCGCGACCTCGACGTCGTGCACGTCGTCGGCGGCGGCTCCCACAACCACCTGCTCTGCCAGCTGACCGCGGATGCCCTCGGCGTACCGGTGCTGGCCGGCCCGGGCGAGGCAGCCGCGCTCGGCAACGCCCTCGTCCAGGCCCGCGCCCTCGGCGCCGACCTCCCCGACCTCGCCGCCATGCGTGCCCTCGTGCGCGAGACCCACGACGTACGACGTCACGACCCGCGCCCCGGCCTCGACTGGGACGCGGCCGACCGCCGCGTCGGCACCACGCCCGCCTGACCCCACCACCTGACCCCAGGAGCCCCGATGGACCAGCCCGGCCCGACCCACCTCACCCGCCGCACCCTGCTCGGTGCGTCGGCCGCCGCAGCGGGCTTCGTCGCTGCCTCCTCCGCCATGCCGGCAGCTGCCGCGCCGGGCGGTGCCTCGGCCGCGACCCAATGGCTCCCCAAGGACCTCGTGCGCCGCTTCGCCCAGCCGGGCACCGCGACCGCCGCTGGCTTCCGCTGGTGGTGGCCCCACGGCCTCGTCGACCCCGTCGAGATCGCCCGCGAGGTCGACCAGGTCGCCGACGCAGGCTTCGGCGTACTCGAGGTTGCAGACGTCACCCACAGCCTCCGCGCCCGCAACATCACGATCGACGTCGGCACGCACGGCTGGGGCACGGCCCCATGGGTCGCCGGCGTGAAGGCCGCGCTGTCGCAGGCGGCGGAGCGCGACGTGCGCATCGACATCACCGTCGGGCCGTCCTGGCCGGCCGCCGTCTCCACCATCACCCCCGACGACGCCGCGGCGTGCACCGAGCTCGCGCACGGCCGGGCCGACCTCGCCGCCGGAGCGACGTACGACGGCCCCGTCCCCGAGGCGGTGCTGCACGCCGAGGGCGCCGTCACGCAGCAGACACTGGTGGCGCTCCAGGCGCACCGCTATACGCCGTCGACCAACACTCGCGTGCTGCCGCAGGTCGACCCTGACTCGTACGTCGACCTGCTCGACCAGGTCGTCGACGGCCGGATCACCTGGACGGCACCGGCCGCGCCCGCCGGCGGGTCGTGGGTGCTGCTGTCCTTCTGGCAGCGTGGCTCGGGCCAGGAGCCCGAGGCCGCCCCGCACACCTCGCCGCGGTCGTACGTCGTCGACCACTTCAGCGCGTTGGGCTCGAGGGCCGTCGTGGACCTGTGGGAGACGAAGGTCCTCGACAGCGAGCTGCGCGGCCTGCTCGGCCGCGCAGGCGGCTACCTCTTCGAGGACTCCCTCGAGATCGAGACCGAGGCGACCATCTGGACGCCGAGGATGTTCGACGAGTTCGAGAAGCGGGCCGGCTACGACCTGCGACCGTGGCTGCCGATCGTGATGGAGCTGAAGGAGAAGTACCTCTTCGACCTCGGCACCGGCGCCAACGCCGCCACCACCGACGCCTTGCGCACCAACCAGGTCCGCGACGACTACAACCAGGTGCTCTCAGACCTCTACCGCGACCACCACCTGCTTCCGCTGCAGGCCTTCGCCCGCACCCTCGGCATGGGCCTGCGCGTCCAGCCCTACGGTCTCGAGACCGACACGGTGGAGCACGCGGCGTTGCTCGACATCCCCGAGACCGAGTCGCTCGGCTTCAAGAACCTCGACGACTACCGGGTGATGGCGGGCGGTCGGGACATGGCCGGCCACACGATCCTGTCCTGCGAGGCCATCTGCTACAACGGCGCGGCCTACAACACGATGCTGGGCGGCAACAGCGCGAGCCCGACGCAGCAGAACCAGGCGCTCTTCACCCTCAACAGCATCTTCGCCGCGGGCGTGAACCAGGCGATCATCCATGGCTTCCCCTACGCGGACGCGCCTGGCGTGACGTGGCCCGGCTTCGCAGCCTTCTCGCCCTACTACAACGGCGCGATCGGCTTCGGCGAGGCGTGGGGGCCGCGGACCCCGCAGTGGCAGCACATGCCGGACATCGCGGCATATCTCTCCCGCACCCAGCTCGTCCTGCAGACCGGCACGCCGAAGTACGACGTCGTCTTCCTCCGGCAGAAGGGCTGGACGTCGACCGGCATCGGCGCCTTCTGGGCCACCAACGACGGCATCCCGCTCGGGTGGACCCACTCCTTCGCGACCCCGGCGCTCCTGGACCTGCCGCTCGCCGAGGTCCGCGACGGCCGGCTGGCTCCCGACGGTCCGGCCTACAAGGCGATGATCATCGGCACCGACCAGTTCCGCGGCCAGGTCGCCACGATGGCCGTCGCCACCGCGCGACGGGTGCTCGAGCTCGGTCGCGCCGGGCTCCCGATCGTCTTCGTGCGTGACTGGTCGGATCCGCGACCCGTCGGCCTGCCCGAGGGGGCGACGGACGCGGAGGTCACTCAGCTGCGCGACCTCGTCGCCCAGATCATGGCGCTGCCCACCACGCGCACGGCGGCCGCCGACGCCGACATCCCGGGCGCGCTCGCGTCGCTCGGGGTCACGCGCGACGTCGAGCACGAGCGTTCGACCGTGATGACACTGCGACGGGTGGTCGGCGACGTCGACCTCTACTACGTCGCCAACGCGCGGCACGCCGAGAACCGTCGTCTCAACCGCGTCACCCAGGACGTCTGGCTGACCACCACGTCACCGCGCGCGGTGCCGGTGGTGCTCGACGCCTGGACGGGTGAGACCCGCCCGGTCGGCCTCTGGGAGCGCCAGGCCGACCGGGTGCGGGTCCGCGTGGACCTCGCTCCTGGTCAGTCCACCGTGATCGCCTTCGCCACCCCGCAGTCGGCCGACCCCGCCCAGCTGCACGCGGTCGCCACCACGGCGCTCGACGTGCTGCGGGAGCCGGGCAGGCTCGTGGCTCGCGCCGGTACCGCCGGCAACCACACCGTCACCCTCGGCGACGGTCGTACGGTCCCCGCCACGATCGACCGGGTCCGCGACCCGGTCGTGCCGTCGTCGTGGCGGCTCGAGGTCGAGGACTGGCAGCCCGGCGCGAGCGCGACCGAGACGGTCAAGCCGCTGCGGACGGCCGAGCTCACCACACTCGTCCCGTGGAGCCAGATCCCCGGGCTCGAGGACGTCTCGGGCATCGGTCGCTACGCCACCGAGGTCGACCTCGGCTCCGACTGGACCGACCGCGACGGCGCCTGGCTCGAGCTCGGCGAGGTCACCGACACCTTCCGGGTCACGGTCAACGGCGTGGCGGTGGGCGGGTGCGACCCGCTCCACCCGCGGGTCGACCTGGCCGGCCTTCTCCAGCCCGGCCGGAACACCATCGAGGTCGAGGTGGCCTCGACCCTCCTCAACCGGCTGCGGACGGTGACGCCCGCTGTCTACGGCGTGGCCCAGCGGCAGGCGTACGGCCTCCTCGGACCCGTCCGCCTGGTGCCCTACGTCGACCAGCCGGTCCGCCGCTGACGATGGACGACAGTCCGGTGCCCCTCGGCCACGACGAGCTCGTCGTGCTGCGCCTGATGGCCGAGGGGCACACGGTGGAGGCGGTCGCGCGCCGCCTCGACGTCTCCGAGCGCACCGTGCGGCGCAAGTCCCGTGCGGCGTGCGCGGCCGTCGGCGTCGACACGACCATCGAGGCGATCGTGTGGGCCGTGCGGCGCCGGCTCATCTGATCGCCTCCCCACCCCGACAACCACCGTCCAGCACCGTGGAAGGATGCCAACCGTGAAGGTCGCCCTCCAGGTCACCTGCGTCAACGACGCCATGTTCCCCGAGACGGGGAAGGCCGTCGTACGGCTGCTGCGCCGTCTCGGCGTCGATGTCGACTTCCCGCAGGCGCAGACCTGTTGCGGGCAGCCGATGGTCAACACCGGATACCTCGACGAGGCCGTGCCGGTGGTGCGGACGTTCGTCGACGCGTTCGCGGGGTACGACGCCATCGTGACGCCGTCGGGCTCGTGCGCCGGGTCGGCCCGGCACCAGCACTCGATCGTCGCCGACCGCTCGGGCGATCCGTCCCTCGTCGCAGCCGTCGCGGAGACCGGACCGCGGACCTACGAGCTGAGCGAGTTCCTCGTCGACGTGCTGGGCGTGACCGACGTCGGCGCCTACTTCCCGCACCGGGTCACCTACCATCCGACCTGCCACAGCCTGCGGATGCTCGGGGTCGGTGACCGGCCGCGGCGGTTGCTGGAGGCGGTGCGCGGGATCCAGCTGGTCGACCTCCCGAACGCGACCGAGTGCTGCGGCTTCGGCGGCACCTTCGCCCTCAAGAACGCCGACACCTCCGTCGCGATGGGGGCCGACAAGGCCCGCCACGTGCGGGACACCGGGGCCGAGGTCCTGGTGGCCGGCGACAACTCCTGCCTGATGCACGTCGGCGGGATGCTCTCGCGCCAGCGCGCCGGCGTACGCGTGATGCATCTCGCCGAGGTGCTGGCCGCCACCGAGGACGACGAGGCCGAGTCGTCCGGACCTGCCGTTGGCGCACGGGCGGAGGGGGCCTGATGAGCGGCACCTTCGTCGGCATGCCGGCCTTCCCGACTGCTGCGCGCGAGGCGCTCGGCGACACCCAGCTGCGGCGCAACCTCGCCCACGCCACCCGCACGATCCGCGACAAGCGCGCCGCGGTCGTCGCCGAGGTGGAGGACTGGGAAGAGCTGCGGGTCGCCGGGGCCGCGGTCAAGGAAGCCGCGCTGCGCGACCTCGCCACCCACCTCGAGACGCTCGAGGAGTCGCTGACCAGGGCTGGCGCGACCGTGCACTGGGCCCGCGACGCCGAGGAGGCCTGCGCGATCGTCGCGTCGGTCGCCCACGGCCACGGCGTCGACGAGGTCGTGAAGGTCAAGTCGATGGCCACCGGCGAGATCGGTCTCAACGAGGCGCTCGAGGCCGAGGGCATCGCGGCCTGGGAGACCGACCTGGCCGAGCTCATCGTGCAGCTGGGGGAGGACCTGCCCTCGCACATCCTGGTGCCGGCGATCCACCGCAACCGTGCCGAGGTGCGCGAGATCTTCCGCCGGCGCATGGGCGCGGTCGGTCGCCCGGCGCCGGACGACCTGACCGACGAGCCGGCCGTCCTGGCCGGGGCGGCGCGGGAGCACCTGCGCGAGAAGTTCCTGCGCGCCAAGGTGGCCGTCAGCGGCGCGAATTTCGCGGTCGCCGACACCGGCACGCTCGTCGTGGTGGAGTCCGAGGGCAACGGACGGATGTGCCTGACCCTGCCCGAGGTGCTGGTCAGCGTGGTCGGCATCGAGAAGGTCGTCGCCACGTGGTCCGACCTCGACCCGATGCTGCGGCTGCTGCCGCGCTCGTCGACCGGTGAGCGGATGAACCCCTACACTTCGACGTGGTCCGGCGTGACGCCCGGCGACGGTCCGCAGGAGGTGCACGTCGTCCTCCTCGACAACGGCCGCACCCGCGCGCTCGCCGACGACGTCGGCCGCCAGGCGCTGCGCTGCATACGCTGCTCGGCGTGCCTCAACGTCTGCCCGGTCTACGAGCGGGTCGGCGGCCACGCCTACGGATCGGTCTACCCCGGCCCGATCGGCGCGATCCTCAACCCGCTCCTCAACGGCGTCTCCGACGAGCAGACCGCGTCCCTGCCGTACGCCTCGTCGCTCTGCGGCGCGTGCTTCGAGGTCTGCCCGGTGCGGATCGACATCCCCTCCGTGCTGGTCGACCAGCGCGCCGCCGTCGTCGACTCCCACCGCGGCGACCGGGTCCCGAAGCCGGAGGCCGTCGCGATGAAGGCCGCGGCCTGGACCTTCTCCGACTCCCGCCGCCTGCGGTGGGCCGAGCGCGCCTCGGGTCTCGCCGGCCGCGTGCTCGGCCGCTTCTCCCGTACGACGCTCCCCGGCGGCCGTACCGCTGCAGGCCGCCTGCCCGGGCCTGCGGCCGGCTGGACCGGGGCACGCGACCTGCCCGCCCCGCCGACGGAGTCCTTCCGCGAGTGGTGGGATCGGACCGACGGGGGCCGTTCATGAGCGCGCGCGACGAGATCCTCGGGCGTGTCCGCTCGGCGCTCGACGGCGTGTCGCCCGCGGTCGACCTTCCGGCGGCCCCTCGGGCCCCCGACCGCGGGGACCTGGTGGCCCTCTTCGACGAACGCGTGGCCGACTACCGCGCGGTGGTCACGCGATGCGCGGCCGCCGACCTGGAGGCCACGGTTGCCGAGGCACTCGGCGGCGCGCGCGCCGTCGTACCTCCCGGCCTCGGGCTCGAGGTGCCCGGCTCCGTCGTCGACGACGGCCTGACCGCCGCCGAGCTCGACGCGATCGACGCCGTCGTCACCCGCGCCCGCGTCGGGATCGCCGAGACCGGCACGATCGTGCTCGACCACGCGCCCGACCAGGGCCGCCGCGCGATCAGCCTCGTCCCCGACCTCCACGTCTGCATCGTCGACGCGAGCCAGGTCGTCGCAGACGTCCCCGACGCGATCGCCCTGCTCGACCCAGCCAGACCTACGACGTGGATCAGCGGGCCGTCGGCGACCAGCGACATCGAGCTCGACCGCGTGGAGGGTGTCCATGGGCCCCGGACGCTGCACGTCGTCCTTGTGGGCTGAAACGTTCGGACCCGTCCCGTGCGCAGCAGTCCGTCGTGACGGCGATGACGGGACCCTCAGCATGACGTCCTAGCAGCCAACCGGTAGGACCTTCGACGCGGTGTGGCTGTCCGGAACCGGTCAGAAGCCTTGTGTCTCACGTCACAGAGTGTGAGCCTGCTCACTGAAACGATTCATCACGAGCAAGGAGCCTTCCGTGCACAGAGGACGCGCACAACGAACCGCGGCTGCGGGCAGCAGAGCACGGCGATGGACCGGTGCCCTCGCAGCCGCTGCAATCGTCGCCGCTCCCGCGCTCGCCGGGTCTGCCGCAGCGGCAGCGGCTCCCGCCGCGGTGACCGTCGACGGCCTGCGCATCGACAACCGTGACGACCAGCCGCTCGGTGTCGACGACACCACTCCCGTACTGAGCTGGCAGCTCGCCGGCCGAGGTGCGGCTGCGCGGCAGACGGCGTACGAGGTGCGCGTCGCCGACGGGACCGGCCAACCGCTGTGGAACTCCGGGAAGGTGAGCGGGGCGACCACGCAGGTGGAGTACGACGGTGCGCCGCTCACGTCCCGCACCGAGGTGTCGTGGCAGGTCCGCGTCTGGGACGGCGAGGGTGATGCCTCGGCGTGGAGCGATGCGTCCGCTTTCGAGATGGGCCTTCTCGACGAGGCCGACTGGGACGGTGCGCGGTGGATCCAGTCCCCCCAACCGCCGTCCAACCGCGGCGAGACGATCGAGCTGGGTGAGCAGTCCGGCCGCTACGTGCGCATGGACGTCACCAAGCTCGGGCTGCCGATCCACGAGCCTTCCTACGGCCTCGTCTCCCGCATCATGCTCTCCGAGATGGAGGTCCTCGCGCCCGACGGCACGAACCTCGCGGTCGGCAGGAGCGTGTCGGTCCACGACCAGTTCGCCTGCCCCGGCTGCGGTACCAAGCTGCTCACCGACGGCAAGATCATCAGCCCCGGCTACGCCAGCCGGCAGTCGACCACCCAAGAGCTCGCTACCTCGAAGTGGGTTCAGATCGACCTCGGCTCGGTCCAGACGTTCGACCGCCTCGTGCTCTACCCCCGCACCGACGCGCGGACCCCTGAGGGGCTGATCCCTCACTTCCCGGTCGACTTCACTGTGCGCGTCTCGTCGACGGGCGCCCCGACCGCGGACAACATCGTCAAGACGGTCACCGACCAGCCCAACCCGGAGGGTCCCGACACCGACAACCCGTTGCCCATCTTCGCCAAGCCCTTCGAGGCCGAGAAGGAGCTCACCGCCGCGCGGCTCTACGTCGCCGGCCTCGGTGCCTACGAGGCGACGGTGAACGGCACGAACGTCACCGACACCGTGCTCAACCCGGGGGTCACCAACCCGTTGCGCTCGGTCGAGTACGGCACGTACGACGTCACCGACCTCGTCCAGGGCGGCGACAACACCCTGGGCGTCGCGCTCGGCAATGGGCAGACCAACGTCTACCCGCAGACCAACTCTGTCGCGGGTCGCACCGATGTCTACACGAAGTTCAACTCGCGCCCGGTCCCCGCCGGCACGCTGACCGCGGACGTCGCGGAGGGCGACACCGCGGTCCAGCTCTCTGGAGTGACCGGCTACGCCGTCGGCGACACCGTCAACGTCGACACCGGTGACGGCGGGAGCCGCCTGGAGTCGCGCCGGGTGACCGCGGTCAACGGCAACGTCCTCACGGTCGGCAGCGCGTTCGGCGAGAGCCACAGCAGCGGCGCCGTCGTGGTCGGCTCGGGTCCTTCCAACGTCGCCCAGATGGCGGTCTCGCCGCGTCTGATCGCGCGCCTGGAGCTGAGGTACGCCGACGGCACGTCCTCGTCGATCGCCAGCGACCCGAGCTGGCGCTACAAGGACGGCCCGACGACCACCGACAACTGGTACTCCGGCACCGACTACGACGCACGCCTCGTGGAGGCCGGCTGGGACGAGCCGGGCGCTGACCTGTCCGAGGCCAAGGGCTGGGCGGACTCGTGGATCACGTCGCCGCCCTCGCTCGACACCGAGCTCACGTGGCGCCAGGCCCCGCCGGTGCGCGTGCAGACGGAGTTCCGGTCGACCCAAGCCGCGATCAAGCAGATCGCCCCCGGCTCCTGGTCCTTCGACCTCGGCCAGAACTTCGCCGGCATGCCGCAGCTCAACTTGCCTCCCGGCACCGTCCCGGCCGGCACGACCATCCGGATGACCCCAGGTGAGAGCCGGGGCGGCAACGGCGTGGTCAGCACGGCGTCAGCGGGCTCGGCCACAGGCATCCTCAACACGTACACCACCTCGGGTGCCGCGGGCGGCGAGAGCTTCACGCCGCAGTTCATGTACCACGGCTTCCAGCACGTCCAGGTGGACGGCCTCCCTGCCGACTTCACCCCGACGCCGGACGCCCTCGTCGGGCTTGCCACCAACGCCGACGTCCCCTCGGGCGGTGGCGTCATCACTGACAACGAGCTGATCAACAAAGTCCACGGGATGTCGGAGTGGTCCATCCGCTCCAACATGCAATCGATCTTCACCGACTGCCCACACCGCGAGAAGCTCGGTTGGCTGGCCGACATGATCCAGTCGATGGGTGCGATCGAGTCGAACTTCGACGTCTCCGCCTACCTGCGCGGCATGCAGCGCCAGATGTTCGAGTCGCAGCAGCCGGGCGGCCTCGTCCCGGGCACCGCGCCGGAGTTCCCGATCTTCGGGGGCGGGTACCGCGACGACGTCAACTGGGGCGGTGCGTTCATCCTGACGCCCTACGAGCTCTGGCGGACGTATGACGACACCGCCACGATGGCGGAGTACTACGAGCCGATGCAGGACTACCTCGCCTACGTCCGCGCGCAGGTCAAGGACGGCCTGCTCGTCAGCGGTCTCGGCGACTGGATCGCCGGCGACACCACGACCCCGCGTGACGCCACCGGCACCTACGGCCTGTTCGTGATGGCCACCCAGCTGGGTGAGATGGCTGCCGAGCTCGGTCACACAGACGACGCCGCCGACTACCGCCAGCTCGCGACCAGCCTGGGCGAGGCCTTCCACGCGAAGTTCTACAACCCGACCGCGAAGTCGTACACCAACGCTGGACCCAACGGAACGACCGGCTCGCAGACGCTGGACGCGTTGCCGCTGGCCATGGGCATCGTCCCGGCCGAGGACAAGGAGGCGGTGCTCGACGACCTCGAGCGGCGCATCCGCAGCTACCACCCCGGCGCCAACGGCAGCGGCCCGCACATGTCCGGCGGCACCGTCGGCCTCCAGCCGACCTACCGCGTTCTGATGGAGAACGGTCGAAGCGAGCTGCTCTGGGAGGTGCTGCAGGAGCCGACGGCGCCGAGCTACGCCAACTTCGTCGCCCAGGGCCGCACCACGATCCCCGAGTCGTGGGACTTCGCGGGCTCGCAGAACCACATGATCCTGCTGCAGGTCGACGAGTGGTTCAACGCCGGCCTCGCCGGGATCCAGCAGGCGAAGGGCTCCAAGGGCTTCGACGAGATCGTCATCCGGCCGCAGCCCGCCGGCACGCTCAACCACGTCGCGGGCAAGCGGGAGACCCCCCACGGCACCGCGTCGAGCGAGTGGACCCGCAACGCCGCTGGGATGCTCGAGCTGAAGGTCACCATCCCGGCCAACACCACCGGTGAGGTCTGGGTCCCGACGCTGGGCAAGGGTGTCGTGGCCCCACCCGCGGCCACCTACGTCCGCGACCAGACAGTGGGCGACACGACGTACGCCGTCTACACCGTGGTCCCGGGCTCCTACACGTTCCGCGGTGGAGTCGGCTCCCCGAGGCAGCAGGTGCCTCGCTGACAACGGCGCAGTAGGTCTCGACGCACTCTGCGAGCGGAAGGACGCGAGGGGTGGTGGCGGCGTGCCGCCGTCGCCACCACCTCGTGGTCAGCCCACACGCCGCGGCGCCTGTCAGCGCTGTGCGAACCCCAATCGGAAGGGACTCCCATGAGTCGACTCACCACCCCAGGCCGACTCGCGTCGGTCACCGCTGCCGCCATGGTCGCCGCGCTCGCCCTGACGATCGCCGCCACCCCCACCGGCACGGCCGCGGCAGGCCCTGACGAGGCCGCCTCGACGGCCCATCGCGAGCGGGGCTTCGACCCCGCCGCGTTCGCGGACCCGCCGAAGGACAGCAGGCCGTCCGTCTACTGGTACTGGACCGGCACCGTCACGCCCGCGGTGGTCGACACGCAGATGGCCGAGCTGCGGGACAAGGGCATCCACGAAGCCGTGCTCTTCCCCTACGGTGGCCCCGGCATGAAGCCCGCGTACTTCACCGAGGCGTGGTTCGACATCGTGGAGCACGTCCTTCGGGAAGCCGAGCGCACCGGCATGCGCATCTGGCTCTTCAACGACAGCAACTTCCCCAGCGGCAAGGCCGGCGGGATCATCGCCAACGGCGGGACCGTCGGTGACACGACCTACGAGCCGAGCCCCGAGCTGCGGCTCAAGGCGCTGCAGCGCTCGACCCGCGTGATCGAGGGGCCGACGACGATCGACCCCAACGAGTCCAGCGGCCTCAGCATCGCCGAGGGCCGCCTCGTGGTCGAGGCGGCGATCCGCGAGGGCGCGCACCCGCTGGTCGTCGGGAATGGCTGGACCGACTACACCGTGAGCGGCAGGGTGCGGCTGACCGCGTCGGGCGCCCAGGTGGTCGTCCGCTCCTCGGCCGACGGCACCCACGGCTACCTGGTCGACGTCGACGTCAAGGGCCGCGCGAGCGTGTGGCGCCTCGACGGCGAGGAGCGGACGAGGCTGACGACCGGAGTCCCGTCGCCGGGCTTCCACCCGCGCAGCGAGCAGACGATCACGGTCAAGGTCTCGGGCGGCTCGATCGCACCGGTGATCAACAAGACCGTGCAGCCCGTGGCCGAAGACACGACATACGCCGCGGGCGCTCCGGCCGTGAGCGCGGAGTACGGCGGGGTAGGCGTGCAGGATGCCGTCGAGGGGCTGCAGCGCGTCACGTGGAACAACCTCACCGTCACCGACCCCGCTGGCTCAGAGCTGTGGACCAGCACGTTCGACGATGGAGAGGACGTGGAGGCGTTCGGTGGGCCCGTCGTGCGCATCGACGGCGCCGTCGCAGCCGCCGCCCGTCCGGTCGACTCGAACGACGCAGCCGATCTCGTCGAGCTCACCCCCGAGCTGCAAGCGGGGTCGTGGACGGTCCCCGACGGTCGCTGGCTGGTCGACACCTACGGCAAGGCGATCCTGACCGACGACAGCAGTGGCTACCACCGCGGCTACCTCGACCTGCTCGACCCGGTCGCCACCGACCGGCTCTTCGAGGTCGCGCAAGGTGAGTACGTCCGCCGGTTCGGGTGGGCCATGGGCACCGTCGTGCCCGGATTCTGGGACGACGAGCCCTTCATCTCCTCCGCCGAGCCGTGGCCGTTCAAGCGCCTGCCCTGGTCGGCCAGCCTGGACGCGCTGGTGAAGGAGGCCGGGTCGACCCCCGGTGTTGCCTACACCGCGGCGTTCGACGAGCTCGGTCGCAGGGGCGAGGAGTACTCCGGTGCCTACTGGCGAGCGGTGAACGACGCCTTCGCGACGAACTACTTCCAGCGCCAGGCGGAGTGGATGGCGGACCGTGGTCTTCAGCTGATCACCAACCCCCTGCTGGACGAGGACAGCCCGCAGAAGCGGATGCACAGCACCGGCGACCTGAGCAAGAACAACCAGTACGCCCAGGTGCCCGGCACCGACATGATCACCACCGACTACACACCCGGTCGACAGACCACCCTCGGCCGCAACGCCGCCGCAGCCATGCACCTGAGCGGGGGAGAACGTGCGCTGTCGGAGGTCTTCGGCAACTCGGGCTGGGACGTGGCACCCGAGTTCATGCACGCGACCATCGGCGGCCTCGCCACCCGGGGCGTCAACTCGTTCGCGCTGCACGCGCTGTGGACCGACGAGCAGCAGGTGTTCTTTGCGCCACCGTTCGGCCCGGCCAGCACCTTCTGGGACGCGATGGGCGACATCGACGCGTGGATCGGGCGCGTCAGCGAGATGGCGCGCGGCGAGTCGCTCGCGCAGACCGTGCTGCTTCAGCCGCAGCGAGCGGCCGAGCAGACGCGGACCTCGGACGCCGAGCACCGGCTCGACGCCGACCTCAGCGGCACCGCGTACGCCCTGGAGCGGGGTCAGGTCGACTTCGACATGGTCAGCGACGGGTCGTTCTCCGGTGACCCGCACACCCGCTTCCACGCCGAGGCGGAGCAGGGCGAGCTGCGGATCGGCGACGCGTCCTACCGGATGGTCGTCGTCCCGCGCACGCCGGTGCTGGACCTCGAGACGGTCCGGACGCTGCAGGACTTCGTCAGCACGGGTGGCCACGTCGCGTTCGTCGGCCCGCTGCCCACCCACGAGGCCCGCGGTCGCGACGCGGAGATGTCCGATGCCCTCGGCTCATTGTTCGAGGGCGCCGCCGACGGCTGGACCCGACGCGGCGCAGGCGGGGTCGCGGTCGTGCCCGACGTCGCGTCCCTCGAAGCGCTGGCCGAGGACGCCGGCGTGACCGCCGCCGAACTGTCGCCCGCGGTGCCGGCGGTGCGCGTGTTGCGCACGGGTCGCGGCAGTGACGTGGCCTACCTCGTCAACAACGAGAGCGGCGAGAGCATCAGCACAGAGGCGAGCCTCCCGACGGACGGTGTTCCGGAGATGTGGGACCCCCGCACCGGGACGACCGACCCTTTCACGACGTACGACGAGGCCGGCCAGGGCGAGACCACCGTCCCGCTCGAGCTCGACCCGTACGAGACCGTGGCGGTGGTGTTCGAAGAGGGCACCAGGGTGGAGCCGCACCTGGTCGGCGGCCTGGTGGCTGGATCGGTCGCGAAGGTGCGCAACACGATCGCCGCGAGCCTGGTCGTCGAGAGGCCCGGAACCTTCGACCTGCGGGGTCAGTTCCACGGCAAGACCTATCGTGGCCTGGCCACCGTCACCGACACGCTCCAGCCGATCGAGCTCGACGGCCCGTGGACACTGCGCCTCGAGCGCGACGGTGAGACGGCGAGGCCCACCCAACTCGGATCGTGGACCACGACGGACCCGACCTACTCAGGCAGTGGCGTCTACCAGACCTCAATCAGCCTGGCGAGGGGTGCGATCGAGGACCGCAAGCTGCTCCTCGACCTCGGCGACGTACGCGAGCTGGCGCAGGTCACGGTCAACGGCACCGTCCTTCCGCGCGCGCTGTGGGCGCCGTACGTCGTGGACGTCACCGAGGCGTTGCGCCCGGGTGCCAACGCGATCGAGGTGCGCGTGACCAACACCCTGCTGAACCGACGGACCAAGAACCCCCCGCCGTCCGGGTTGCTCGGTCCGGTCACGCTTCGGCCGCAGGCCGTCGTCGAGGCCACCTTGAGGTGATCGCAGTCAGTCTCGCGCCACCTCCGGTTCGCGAGACTGCTGGCTTCCGTGACGAGCGGCGTCGTCCTCCAAGGTGGCGCCGCTCATCACTGCGGGACGGCCAGCGACATCGGGCTCGACCGGGTCGACGGGCGTCCACGGGCCGCGAACGCTCCACGTCCTGCTCGTCTCCTCAAGCCTGCTGCTGAGCGGTGCGGGACGCAGGTTCTCAGCGACCGGAACATGTCTCACTCACCGCGGGCCAGACGAGCGGTGATCCACTCACATTCCTCTGCCGAGGACTATCGGTCCGCCACCGCTGACGCCGTGTCGCGCGGGTCTCGCCGGGCGAGCGGAGCCCCTGAAGCCAAGGCGGCGCAATGTGGTCGGGGCCCCGCCCGGACATGAAACGAGGGGTGTCCGATAGCGGTCAGCGGGGTTGTGACGGCGGTCACGCAGCGCCTACGGTCACATGAATCGTTTCATCGTCTCGGAGGTCCTGATGCCCCGTTCGCTCTCGCGCACCCGCGGCACTGCCGTCGCTCTCGCCCTGGCGCTACCGGCTGCGCTGCTCACCGTCGGCACGGCCGGCGCCGCGCCCGGCAAGCCGGGCGCCAAGCCCACCGCTCCCACCCACCTGGTCGTCGACGACCTGACCAGGCCCCTCGACGCCGCCACCACGCCGCGCTTCGGGTGGCTGCCGCAGGACGTCGACCCCGACGAGGTGCAGACCGCCTACAAGATCGAGGTCCGTGACGAGGCGGGCCGCATCGTGTGGGACACCGACAAGGTGTCCTCGCGGCAGCAGTCGTACGTCGAGTACGCCGGTGCCGACCTCGAGCGCGGGGCGGCGTACACCTGGCGTGTCCGCACGTGGGACAGCGACAAGCGTCCCTCCCCGTGGTCGGAGTGGGAGAGCTTCGAGACCGCGATCTCCGACGCCGACTGGGGTGACGCCGCCTGGATCCGCCGACCCGCCGGCAACCCCGACGCCAGTGCATTGAGCATCGTCGACGGCCGCGGCCGGGTCAGCGGCGGCAACGTCACCATCGCGAAGGCCGGCACCGACTGGACCGACTACGTCGTCAGCATGGACGTCACGCCGATCACCCGCGCGGCCGCGGTCGTCTTTCGCGCGCCCGACGCGGCGACCGGCTACATGTGGCAGCTGCACGCCAACGACGACGCGATCAAGACCCACCGGATGACCGGCGGCGCCTTCCCGACCGACGCGCGCCGCACGGTGCCGTACGTCATCGACCCGGGCGTCACCTACCGCCTCGGCATCAAGGTTCAGGGCCAGACCTTCCAGACCAGCATCAACGGCACGGTCGTCGACACCTGGACCGACCCGTCGGCCACCGGCTCACGCGCCGGGACGATCGGCTTCCGCGAGGCGAGTGGGGAGGTCGCCGACTTCGACAACGTCAGCGTCACCTCGCTCGACGGCGCCTCCACGCTGTTCTCCGAGGACTTCTCCGGCGACCTCTCGAAGTGGGTCCGCGGCTCGACCGGGCAGGAGGCAGACGAGTACACGCTGGCCCGCACCGAGGTCGACGTCCCCGCCGGCGAGATCGTCCGCGCCCGCAGCTACTTGGCCGCCAGCCACACTGCCGAGCTCTACCTCGACGGCGAGCGCGCCGATCGGATGAGCAACTACGGCTACCCGAGCGAGGGCTACTACCAGGTCGCGGACGTCACCGACCTCGTTCGGCCCGGTGAGCGCCTGTCCGTCGGCGCGATGCTGCACTGGTTCAGCGCCGGCCAGGGCCGCGCCGCCGGCGTCCCGGGGCTGCTCGCCCGCATCGTCGTCGACTACGCCGACGGGTCGTCGTACGTCCTCACCACCGACGGCAGCTGGAAGGTGCGCCGCGGCCCCTACGTCCTCGTCGGCACCCGCAACGGTGAGGGGCTCTACGTCGAGCACCGCGACGGCCCCGCCGCCAAGGCCATCGGTGACTGGACCGCGGTCGGGTACGACGACAGCGGCTGGTCCGACGCGGTCGTCATCGGCAAGCACCCGGTCGCCCCGTTCACGACCCTCGAGGCGCAGCAGACCCGACTCACCGAGACCGTCGTCCACCCCGAGCGCATCCTCACCGCACAGGACGGCACCCCGGTCGCCGACTTCGGCAAGGTCATCCCGGCCCGCCCGGC
The DNA here is from genome assembly GCF_013155335.1 of Nocardioides sp. zg-1230. Classification (GTDB taxonomy): domain Bacteria; phylum Actinomycetota; class Actinomycetes; order Propionibacteriales; family Nocardioidaceae; genus Nocardioides. The sequence continues at coordinate 1,330,467 of NZ_JABJQZ010000001.1, forward strand.
GGTGCACTTCGAGCAGGGCGTCGCCGGACGGGTCGTCCCGATCCGCGCGAGCTACGGCCTCGCCACCAGCGGCCGCGTCTCCACCAGCGGCGTCGACACGCAGGGCACCAACATGTCCTTCCCCTACACCCAGGTGGCGGGCAAGCAGGACTACGCAGCCTTCGGCCACCTCGGCTTCCGGTACCTCGAGGTCCCCGGCGCCGGTGAGGACATCTCCATCGACGACGTGTCCGCCACGGTCGTGACCACCGCCTACCCCGAGGGCGGGGAGGCGACCTTCAGCTCCTCCGACGAGACCCTCGACGCAGTGTGGGACCTCATGGCCCGCTCGCTCGAGTACTCGGTCCAGGAGACCTTCGTCGACACCCCGACCCGCGAGCAGGGCCAGTTCCTGCACGACACGGTCAACATCTCCTACGGCCTGATGGCGACCCACAGCGAGCGGGTGGCCAGCCGCCAGGCGATCCGGGAGTTCATGCTGAGCCAGGCGCGCTACTGGCGCACCGGGAACGACGCCGGGCGCTACAACGCGGTCTACCCCAACGGCGACGGCAAGCGCGACATCCCCGACTTCACCGAGGTCGTGCCCGACTGGATCTGGCGCTACTACCTCGAGACCGGGGACACGCGGATGCTCGAGCAGACGTACGACGAGCTGGCCGCGACTGCGGGCTACGTCCGCCGGCACATCGCCACCTCGGGTCCGACCCAAGGCTTGGTCACCCAGCTCTCGGGTGGCAGCGGGCAGTACCTCCACGGCATCGTCGACTGGCCGGCGCACGGTCGCTTCGGCTACGACATGACCGCCACGGCCCGTACCACCGTCAACGCCCTCGGCGTGGACGTGCTCCGCAAGGTCGCCCTGGTCGCGGAGGCCCTCGGCCGTCCCGACGCCGAGGTGGCGGCGTACCGCTCCGACGCCGACGCGCTCGCCGGCCGAATGAACGCAACGCTCCGCAAGTCCGACGGGACCTACGTCGACGGCCTGCTCGGCGACGGCTCGCAGAGCCCGCACGCCGGCCAGCACGCAACGTCGTACGCCGTCGCGCTGGGCATCGCGCCGGAGGCCGACGTGCCGGCGCTCGGCGACCACCTCGCCGGGATGGGCATGAAGCAGGGCCCGATGACGGTCCACTGGCTCGTCGAGGCTCTGGCAGAGTCGGGTCGTGGCGACGCACTGCGGACACTGCTGACCAACGAGGACGACTACGGCTGGGCCGGCTGGCTGAAGCAGGGCGGCACCTTCACGCCCGAGGCGTGGGAGCTGAGCGGCTCGGCCAACAGCGCCTCGCACGGCTGGGGCTCGCGTGCGGCCGTCGACCTGCTGAGCGACGTGCTCGGCATCGACCTCGCGGCGCCTGGTGGCTCGGAGCTGTCGATCAGCATTCCCGACACCGGGTTGACGCAGGCCGAGGGAACGCGGCCCACGCAGCACGGCACGGTCGCCTCGTCGTGGACGCGCGACGCCGCTGGCACGTCGCTGACGACGACGATCCCGGTCAACACCACCGCGATCGTCGAGCTCCCGGCCGGTGACTACACGGCGACCGGCCGCGGCGGCGCCCGCCCGGTGGAGGTCGCGGGCGGCGACGGCACCGTCCGCTACGAGGTCGGCTCCGGCACCTGGAGCTTCACCACCGACTGACACCCGCGCGGCGTCCCGGGACCAAGAGGCCTGATGTCCCGGGACGCCGGGCCCATCGGCACTTCGCTGGCGCACCATCGAGCGATGTGCTGGGGGTGAGGTGGGAGGTGAGGTCATGAACGACATGTCGAAGGTTGAGGCGATGAAGGCCGCCCGTGAGGCGAGGGACCGTGCCGGGATGTCGCGCGGGTCCTCCGCGTCGGCGATCGAGGCCGCGATGAAGCGCTACCTGAGCGCAGAGCAGTACCACGAGATGGCCGAGGGTGCCCCGCGGGCTGACAAGGGCGAGGCGCAGGACAAGGCCGACCCCGAGGAGTGAGCCGCGGCGCCCGGCGCCCTGCTCCGCGCTACGGTGGGTGGTCCGTCGAAGTGCCGCGACAGGGGGACGTCAGCGTGAGCGAGGAAGATCCGGGCCGCGACACCTACCCGGACGCGGACCGTGCGGCGGTCCGGGACGAGCCGGCTCCGTCGGCACGGGTGCCGCTCGACCGCGAACGAATCGTCGCGGCGGCCCTCGACTTCATCGACGCCAACGGTCTCCCGGGCCTGACGATGCGACGACTCGGCGAGCAGCTCGGGGTGGAGGCCATGGCGCTGTACCGCTACGTCCCGAGCAAGGAGGAGCTGCTCGACGCGGTGGTGGAGTCCTTGGTCGCCCAGATCCGCGATGACGAGGTCGTCCTCGACTCGCCGCGAGACGGGTGGCAGGACTTCCTGCAGCGCTTGGCCCACGGCGTACGACGCGTTGCGCTGGCCCACCCCAAGGCCTTTCCGCTCGTAGCATCCAGGCCGGCGGAGGCGCCGTGGCTGCGCCCGCCCCTGCGCAGCCTCGACGTTGTCGAGACGTTCCTGTCGGGACTGCTGGAGGAGGGCTTCAGCGACGAAGCCGCCATCGACGGCTACCGCGCCTACACCAGCTTCCTCCTGGGGCACCTCCTCCTCGAGGTGGCCGTGCACGGCGCCGACGTGGGGCCCCTCGACGTCCTGGACGACCAGACCGGCGAGCCCGGCCTCGCTGCCTACCCGATCGTCGCGCGGCTGCGCGGACCGCTGTCGGAGGACAGGTCCGCGATCGAGTTCGAAGAGGCGCTCGAGGCGCTCCTGGACCGGATGACCGTCGCGCGCTCCGCGCACCTGGCCGAGTGACTCGGACCCCTCCCTGAGGGGGTACGGGCTGTATGTGCCCTCTGGGCGTGGGTACGGCTTACGTCGTAAACCCATTCACCCTTGCGGTCGCCCGGCCACGTCCCCTCCCCGTGCCGGGACATCCCGGCGGCCGCGGACGGAGGACACATGAGAGACGCACTGCGTGACGGCTTGAGCACCATTGCCGAGTTCGTGCCCAAGCTGGCGCTGTTCCTGGTCATCCTGGTCGTCGGCATCATCATCGCCAAGGTCATCGCCAAGGCGCTCAACGCGCTGCTCGAGAAGGCCGGCTTCGACCGGGCCGTGGAGCGCGGCGGGATCAAGCGCGCCCTGGCGAACTCGAAGATGGACGCCAGCGACATCGTCGCCAAGCTCATCTACTACACGCTGCTGCTGTTCGTGCTCCAGCTCGCCTTCGGCGTCTTCGGTGCGAACCCGATCAGCCGGCTCATCGAGGACGTGATCCGCTTCCTGCCCAGCCTGGTCGTCGCGATCATCATCCTGGTCGTCGCCGCCTCCATCGCGGCAGCAGTCAAGGGCTTGCTGCAGAACATGATCGGCGGCCTGTCCTACGGACGAGCGCTCGCCAACATCGCCTCCGCCTTCATCCTGTTCCTCGGCGTCGTCGCGGCGCTCAACCAGGTCGGCGTCGCCACGACGGTCACCACGCCGGTCCTCATCGCCATCCTCGCCACCATCGGCGGAGTCATCGTCGTGGGTGTCGGTGGCGGCCTGATCCGTCCCATGCAGCAGCGGTGGGAGGGCTACCTCAGCACCGCCGAGCGCGAGGCACCCCGGATGAAGGCCGAGGCCGACACCGCACCGTCGGTGCGCGACCAGGCGGCCTCCGCCGCGCAGGACCTGTCCAGCTCGAGCAGCACCACCGGCAGCACGGCGGTCTACGACCAGACCACCGACGGCTACGACGCCACGTCGCGCCAGTACTGAGCACCACTTCAAACGATCACCCAACCGGCGCGGTGACGCTCCCTCGTCGCCCGCCACGGATCCACAGAGGAGAACACGAAGATGAACACCAACAACCACGACCGCTTCATCGGCCAGACGCTCTACTCCAGCGACAACGAGAAGGTCGGCAAGATCGGCCAGGTCTACCTCGACGACGACACCGACCGTCCCGAGTTCCTCACCGTCAACACGGGCCTGTTCGGCATGAACGAGTCGTTCGTCCCGGCCGCCGATGCCGAGGTCAACGGGGACGGCGTACGCGTCCCGTTCACCAAGGACCAGATCAAGGACGCGCCGAACGTCGACGTCGACAGCGGCCACCTCGACCAGTCCGAGGAGCAGCGCCTCTACAGCCACTACGGCATGACCTACACCGAGCGCACCAGCGACTCCGGCCTGCCCGCGGAAGGCACCACCGCCACCACCGGCACGACCGACACCTTCACCGGCGAGGGCCACGACACCTCGGGGCCGAACACCGACGAGGCGATGACCCGCTCGGAGGAGCGCCTCGACGTGGGTACGACGTCGCAGGAGGCCGGCCGCGCCCGCCTGCGCAAGTACGTCACCACCGAGCAGGAGACCGTGACGGTCCCGGTGAAGAAGGAGCGGGCCGTCCTCGAGACCGAGCCCATCACCGAGGCCAACCGTGACGAGGCCACGTCCGGCCCGGACATCTCCGAGGAGGAGCACGAGGTGGTCCTGACCGAGGAGCGCCCCGTCGTCGGCAAGACCGCCGAGCCGGTGGAGCGCGTCAAGCTCGGGACGGAGACGGTCACCGACGAGGAGACCGTCACCGAGGAGGTCCGCAAGGAGCACATCGAGGCAGAGGGCGACGTCGACGACCGTCGAGGCAACCTGTGAGCACGAGCGCGGACCAGCCGCGCCACGTCGGCGGTGACGTGGACCACGACCGGGACGGCGTTCCCGACCGGCACACGGTCCTCGCCCGCGAGAAGGAGGAGCACGGCGGCATCAAGTGGGGCTCGGCCTTCTTCGGCTGGCTCACCGCCGCCGGCACCGCCATCCTCGTGACCGCACTGCTCAGCGCGATCGGTACGGCTGTCGGGCTCGGGGCTCTCTCCGGCCCGCAGCAGGCCGAGCGTGAGGCGTCGCAGAACGCCGAGACGGTGGGCATCATAGGTGCTGTCGCGCTCCTGGTGATCCTGTTCGTCGCCTACTACGCAGGCGGGTACGTCGCCGGCCGGATGGCACGCTTCGACGGCGCCAAGCAGGGCGTCGCCGTCTGGCTCTGGGCGTTGATCATCGCCGTCGTCGTAGCCGTCGTCGTGGCGATCGCGGGCAGCGAGTACAACGTGCTGTCGCAGCTCAACAGCCTGCCGCGCGTGCCGGTCAGCGAGGGCGATCTCGCAACCGGCGGGATCATCACGGCAGTGGCCGCGGTCATCGCCAGCCTCGGCGGCGCGATCCTCGGCGGCCTGGCCGGGATGCGGTTCCACCGCAAGGTCGACCGCACCGGTCTGGGCGGCTGAGCCGCCTCGTCCGTGACCGCCCGTCCCTCCTGCTGGAGGGGCGGGCGGTTCCGCGCGTGCACTCCCCGTCCCCGTGATGTCGTGCGAGGGTGGCCAGATGATCAGTGACGACCGGTTCGACCACCTGATGGAGCTCGTGGTGCACGGCTTCGAGATCGCCGGGGTGGTCGTCCTGGTCGTCGGAGCGCTCGGCGCCTTCGCCCACGCGGCCGTGATCGCGCGTCGCAGCGGCCCGTCCGCGGCGTACGAGACCGCTCGGCGCAGTGTGGGGCGAGCCATCCTCCTGGGGCTCGAGCTGCTGATCATCGCCGACATCGTCCTGACGATCACCGTGGACCCCACCCTCGACAGCGCCCTCGCCCTGGGACTCATCGTGGTCGTCCGGACGTTCCTCAGCTTCTCGCTCGAGGTCGAGCTCGAGGGCACCCTGCCGTGGCGCAGACGACCGCCCTCGCCTGACGACGCAGCGCAGCCTCAGTCGGCGACGGCGTCCCGTCGCCGGTAGCCCCAGAGGCCGACTGCCACGAGGGCAGCGGTGATGAGCAGCAGCGAGACGTACGGCACCACCTCGAAGTCGTCGGTCGGCACGGCGGCCAGGTGCCAGAACGGCGAGATGGCCTGGACCCAGTCAGGGAGCCCGAGGAGCTGGCCGAGCACGACTTGCAGCGCGATCAGCGCGACGGCGGCCCACGCGATCCCGGTCGCGCGGGGCAGCAGGCCGAAGAGGGCGGCGGCGAGCGCGCCCACGACGAGCGTGCCGGGCAGGTAGGCGAGCTGGCCGGCGACCTGGGGGAGGACCTGGTCCCACTCACCGCTGGCGATCGCGTAGCCGATGGCGAGCCCCAGCCCCATGATGACGGTCAGCTTGGTGGCGGCGACGAGCGCGAGGGCGGTGGTCGCCGCCATCCAGGACGTCCTGCTGACCGGCGTCGAGAGGACGACCTCGCCGCGGTCGGCCTCCTCCTCGGCGCGCAGGCGCAGCACGGAGGAGACGACGAAGCCGCATGCGATGACGGCCATGAACAGGAAGATGTAGGCGAGGAACGCGTCGACGAGGGCGTCCTCGGCGCTCTCGCCGAATGCGCCGACGACGTCGGCCATCTCGGGGTTGGACTCGATGAGGTCGGGGACGGTGGGGATGACGGCGCCGTAGAGCACGCCCAGCAGGAACAGCCCGACGGCCCAGCCGATCAGCAGGCCGCGCTGGAGACGGGTCGCGAGGCCGAACGGTGTGTTGAGCTGCCAGCTCGCACGTGCTGGGCCCGGCCGGTCGGCGAGGAGTCCGCCACCGAAGTCGCGGTGCGCCATCAGTCGCGCGGCCAGGGCCAGCAGGGCAGCGGTGAAAGCGAGAAGGAGCAAGCCGGGCCACCACTGCTCGTCACCGAACGCGTCCATGCGCTGCGCCCACCCGAACGGGGACAACCAGACGAGGGCGTTGTCCTGCATCGCCCCGATGCCGCGCACCAGGTAGCCCACGGCCACGGCGGCCCCGGCGATGCCGAGCGCCCCTCGGGCCGAGGTGGAGACCTGGACGGCGACCAGGGTGACCGCGGTGTAGGCCACCCCCAGCAGGGCCAGCCCCACGCCGTACGTGATGCTGCCGACGACGGGCAGGTCGGCCGCCAGCATCGAGATGGACGTGATCGCGGAGAGCAGCAGTGCGGCAGTGATGCCGTACACGAGTCCGGCGAGGGTGGCCGCATGGCGGCCCAGCACGGTCGAGCGGAGCAGCTCGGCGCGCCCGGACTCCTCCTCGGCGCGGGTGTGCCGCACGACGAGGAACACGACCATCAGGCACACGCCGAGCTGGGCGACCTGCGAGATCTCGTTGGCCACGATGCCGCCGAGGGTGTCCAGCCCGGCCTGGCGGCCCGACATCAGGTAGCTGACCGGGCTCGTGCCGACGGTGCGGGCATAGCCCGCGACCTTCTCGGGGGTGTCGTACAGCGGGGGCACGGCCAGCGCGCTCGCGACGATCGACCCGCCGAAGCCGATGAGCCACAGCGGCAGCCGCACCCGGTCGCGGCGCAGGACGAGGCGCAGCAGGTGGCCGACCCCGGTGACCGAGGTCGCCGAGGCTGTGGTGCTCATGCGGTCACCTCGTCGCCGTACTGGCGCAGGAACAGCTCCTCCAGCGTGGGCGGGTGCGCGGCGAGGGAGCGTACGCCGAGGGCTGAGAGAGCGCGGACCGCCTCGTCGAGGTGGTCGGAGTCGACGTCGAAGGTGACGCGGTTGCCGTGCAGCTCGGGCTCGTGGACGCCGGCAACGGTCGCGAGGTGCGTGGCGGGCCGGTCGGTCTCGGCGATGACGGTGGTGCGGGTCAGGTGCCGGAGCTGGGCGAGGGTGCCGGACTGCACGACACGCCCCGCGCGGATGATGCTGATCCGGTCGGAGAGCGCCTCGGCCTCGGCGAGGATGTGGGAGCTGAGCAGGATGGTGGCGCCCTCCTCCTTGAGCTCGAGGACGGCCTCCTGGAACTCGGCCTCCATCAGGGGGTCGAGCCCGGACGTCGGCTCGTCGAGCAGGTAGAGGTCGGCCCGGCTGGCCAGCGCGGCGACCAGCGCGACCTTCTGCCGGTTGCCCTTGGAGTAGGTGCGCGCCTTCTTCGTCGGGTCGAGGTCGAAGCGCTCGAGCATCTCCTGGCGTCGTTCCTCGTCGAGGCCGCCGCGCATGCGGGCCAGGACGTCGATGACCTCCCCGCCGGTCAGGTTGGGCCACAGCGAGACGTCGCCGGGCACGTAGGCGAGCCGACGGTGCAGGCTCGCCGCGTCGTGCCACGGATCGCCGCCCAGCATGGTCGCCGTGCCGGAGTCGGTCCTGAGCAGGCCGAGGAGCACGCGGATCGCGGTGGACTTGCCTGCGCCGTTGGGCCCCAGGAAGCCGTGCACCTCACCCTGGTCGACGGTGAGGTCGAGGTGGTCGAGGGCGCGGGTGGCGCCGAAGGTCTTGACGACGTCGTGGAGCTCGATCACAGCCATGATTCGAGTGTGGCACAACTTTCACAAACTTGTGAAGTTTGTAATAGTGAGACCGTGAGCGACCTCGCGCGTGCCGTCGAACGGTTGGGCCACACCCTGGAGACCATGGGCCTGCCGCGCATGCCCGCCCGGGTCTTCGCCTTCATCCTGGCCGACGACCAGTCCGTCTACACCGCCGCAGACCTGGCCCGGGGCCTCGACGTCTCTCCGGCGGCCATCTCCGGTGCCGTCCGCTATCTCTCCGACACCCATCTCGTCGTCCGCGAGCGCAACCCCGCGGGTCGTGGCGACCTCTTCCGGGTTCGCGACGGCGACATCTGGGGCACCATCCAGGCCGCCCGGCTGCCGGTGCTCGACGTGATCATCGCGTCCGCCCAGGAAGCGGTGGACCTGCTGCCCGAGGGCTCCGCCGGGCGCGAGCGCGTCGAGGAGACCCGTGACTACCTGCGGTTCGTGCAGGAGGACTCCCGGGGTCTCGACCGGCGTTGGCGCGAGTGGCGTGCAGCCCATCGGTGAGGGCTGACAGACTCGACTCATGGAGCACCGCACCCTCGGAAGGACCGGCCGCGAGGTCTCGGTCGTCGGTCTCGGCACCTGGCAGCTCGGCGCCGACTGGGGCGAAGTCAGTGAGGCCGATGCCATGGCCGTCCTCGAGGCGTCCGCCGGGGCGGGCGTCACCTTCTACGACACGGCGGACGTTTACGGCGACGGTCGCAGCGAGCAGCTCGTCGGCCGTTTCGTCGCGGCGCACCCGGACGCCGGCTTCACCGTCGCGACCAAGATGGGCCGGCGGATGGACCAGGTTCCGGAGAACTACGTCGAGGCCCACTTCCGCTCCTGGCTCGACCGGTCGCGGACGAACCTCGGCGTCGACACGATCGACCTCGTCCAGCTGCACTGCCCGCCGAGCGAGGTCATCGACGACGATGCGACGTACGACGTCCTCGACCGCCTCGTCGACGAGGGCCTCATCGCGGCGTACGGCGTCAGCGTCGAGACCGCCGCGCAGGCGCTCAGTGCGATCGCCCGGCCCGGCGTCGCCAGCGTGCAGATCATCCTCAACGCCTTCCGGATGAAGCCCCTCGACGAGGTGCTCCCCGCGGCCGAGGCTGCCGGCGTCGGCATCATCGCCCGCGTGCCGCTGGCCTCGGGCCTGCTGTCCGGGAAGTACCACCTCGACACGACGTTCGCCGCGGACGACCACCGCACCTACAACCGCGACGGCAGCGCCTTCGACGTCGGCGAGACGTTCGCCGGGGTCGACTACGCCACCGGCGTCGAGGCGGCGCAGGAGTTCTCCGCGCTCGTGTCCTCGTCCGGGCTCGACGCCACGCCGGCGCAGGCCGCGATTGCGTGGATCGTGCAGCAGCCGGGCGTCTCGACCGTCATCCCGGGCGCGCGCAACGTCGACCAGGCGCGTGCCAACGCCGCCGCCGGGCTCGTCGGGGAGCTGCCGGCCTCGTTCCGCGAGGGTGTGCGTGAGCTGTACGACCGGAGGATCCGCGAGCAGGTTCACGCTCGCTGGTAGGGCGCATCGCTGCCACAATCCGTTCCATGACGGACCGGGCGCATCCTGGGGTCGACGCGTACATCGAGCAGCTGCCCGAGTGGCAGCAGTCGATCTGCACGCAGCTGCGCGAGATCATCTGGGCCACGGACCCCGGGATCGAGGAGACGATCAAGCGGACGGTCCAGCCCTACTTCGTCCTCGACGGCAACGTCTGCGCCCTGCTGGCGACGAAGGACCACGTGAACCTGTTCCTCTACGACCCGACCGTCAGCGACCCCGCCGGCGTCATCAACCAGGGGCACGACAACCTCACCGCCCGGTCGATCCAGGTCTACCGGGACGACGCGATCGACAGCGACGCCATCACCGGCATCCTGGCGGAGATCGTCGAGCACAACCGCCGGGGTGGCTGGCGCCGGATCGGGGGGTGAGCGGGTCTTCGCCTAGGCCGAGCGCAGTGCAGCGAGGCTCTTCACGAGACGACGCAGGGGCGTGTCGCGCTGCACGCTGAGGCGTCCGCCATCCGGCGTCAGGCCGAAGTGGGGCAGCAGGTCCGGGCGACCCTCACGCTCGGCCATCAGCAAGATCGCGTCCCGGTCGTAGGAGTCGGCGAGCTCGGCAGCAAGAGCCAGGTCGTCGGCCGCGACAGCATCGTTGATCGACTGGACGTAGTTGGCATAGAGGGCGTTGAGCTCGTCGGTCAGGCGGGTCTGGCTCGTCATGAACACCCCTCGAGGTCGCGATGTGGTTCCAGCTGTGACCCCCAGTCTGGAGGAGGAATCGGACCGGTCAAAGACGGCGTCGGGGTGACGTAGAGCTCGACGCCGTCCTCGATCGCCTCGGCCATCGCCGACGCCTGGCGATCTGCGATCCGTCTCGTGCCGGTGTGGTCGACGAGGAAGGCCTGGCCGTAGGGCGTGCGCCAGAGGTGCCGTCCGGGGCCGACGACGCGCGTGGTGAACCCGCCGTGCGTCTTGGTGCGATGGTGACGCCGGCGCAACGGGCCCGAGTTGTGCGGACCGGTCTGACCGGGTGGTCCCGTGTCGTCGTAGGGGACCGCGTGGTCGAAGTCGACGCCGCCCCGGGTGGCGGTGCGCGGGGTGAAGGGGATGCAGTCGCCGCAGGTCGACGACCGGGGTGACGGTGACGTAGGCGTCGCCGAGGACCTCGCGCAGCTGGTGTACGTCGGCAGGGCCCACGCCCTCGATCCGCGCGACTCCGGTGCGCGTGCGGAGCGCCTCGTCGGTGATGTGGACGAAGAGGCGTCCGCGGCAGCGGAGCATGGCCAGCTCGGGGATGGCGTGATCGCGGACCGGGGGAGTGCCGTCACCGCCGGGAGTGACCATCGGGTCCCGATCGTCGCGCGGATGTCCCTGCGTCACGGCCCACTGGACGGCGAGCCGGATCTCGCCGCGTCGAGCTCCACGTGCGGTCGCGATCCCCACAGCGTCCAGTCGGCGCTGACCTCGCTGGCGGTGCGGACGAGCTGGGGGAGGTGGTCCTCGACGAGCGTCTCTCGCGACGTCTCGGCGGCGTGCACGGTGACGCTCATCGCCGCCCGCACCTCGCCCTCGCCGTCGCGCACGGGGACGGCGACCGACCGGATGCCGGGAGCGAGCTCCTCGTCCGCCAGCGCCCACCCGCGGGCCCGCACCTGGGTCAGCTCGTCCATCAGCTCGTCGAGGCTGCGCCCGGTGCGCGGCGCGATCCCCGACCGGCTCGGGACCTCGAGCACGTCCGCGACCCGGCGCGGTGGCAGTGCCGCGAGCAGCACCTTGCCCTTCGACGTCTGGGCGGCGGGGAAGAGCGTGCCGATCTCGACGCGCAGCGCGATGATCTTGGGCACTGACACCCGGGCCGTGTAGACGATGTCGGAGCCGTCGAGCTGCGCCAGCGACACCGACTCGTTGATCCGGCCGACGAGGTCCTCCATGTGGGGGCGCGCGACGTCCCACAGGCCCAGCGAGCCGACGTACGCCATGCCGAGGCCGATCACGCGCGGGGTCAGCGAGAACGCGCCGTCGCGCACGCGCACGTAGCCGAGCTCCTCGAGGGTGAGCAGCAGCCGGCGCGCGGTCGGGCGTGCCAGGCCGGCTGCGGTCGCCACCTCCGACAGCGTCATCGTCGGTCGCTGCGGGCCGAAGCCGGCCAGGACGTCGAGCCCGCGAGCCAGCGACTCCACGAAGTCGGGCCCACTGCCTCGACCGGCCATGGGCTACCTCCCCGAGTTCGGCTCGCCGAAGACCGTACCGCGAGCGCCGTGCGTGGTGTGCGAGCGGTAGTCGGTGTACTGGTAGGGGTTGTCGAGCACCTTGTGGTCCTCGCCGGGCAGGTCCGGGTTCATGCCCTGCCGCCAGACCTCTTCGCCCATCGCGGAGCGCAGGTGGTCCACCGTGTTCTCGACGTCGGTGCGCACCGAAGCGAGGTCGGCGCCGACGAGCCGGTGGTCCCGCTTCACGACGTGGCCGTCCACGACGACGGTGTGCACGTCGCCGCGCTGCGACTGGAAGGCGACGTGGCCGTAGGGGTTGAGCAGCGGGAACGACACGGGGGAGTCGTCGTTCTTGATGAGTACGACGTCCGCCTTGGCGCCCGCGGTCAGGTGGCCGAGGTCGTCGCGTCCGAGGGCGCGTGCCCCGCCGCGGGTGGCCCAGTCGACGACCTGCTCGGCGCGCAGGTGGGAGTGGGTCACGGTGTCGCCGGCTGCGTGCGCCTCGAGGTGCTCGCGCGACCGGTCGGCGCCGAGGGTGGTGCGCATCGCGCTGAAGAGGTCGCTGCTCCACCACACCGAGGTGTCCATCGAGAGCGATACGGGGATGCCGTGGCGGCGGACCTGCCAGGTCGGGGGGTAGCCCTGGCCGGCGCTCTGCTCCGACTCCGTCGACACCGAGATCGAGCCGCCGGTGGCGGCGATGCGGTGGTAGCTGTCGGTGGTGAGCGTCGCGGCGTGCACGTAGACGGTGTCGGGCTGCATGAAGCCGTGCTCGTGCATGAGCCGGATGCCGTCGTCGTTGGTCGCACCCCACACGCCCGCGTGCGTGGTGACGGGCAGGCCGACCTCGCGAGCGAGCTCGAAGGCCGCCTTCTCGGGGAAGGCGGGGTCGCCGGTGACGTCGAAGGCGAGCTGAAAGCCCAGCATGTCTCCGTCGGACCCCCTGTTGTTCTCGAAGAACTGACGGACCGCGGGGTCGGCCGTCCACTCCCAGGGGGCGGCCTGGATGTTGCCGTAGGCGAGGACGAACCGGCCCGGGACCGACCGCAGCGCCTCGATCGCGGCCTCGGCGTGGTCGACGGTCTGCAGCCCGTGGGACCAGTCCACGGTGGTGGTGACGCCGGCCTCGAGGGCGTCCCACGCGGAGAGCAGGTTGCCGGCTCTCACGTCCTCGGGGCGGAACTTCGCGCCGTGCTCGAGGTAGTACCAGACGAAGTACTGCGTGAGCGTCCAGTCGGCGCCATAGGCGCGCATCGCCGTCTGCCACATGTGGCGGTGGGTGTCGATCATCCCGGGCATCACGATGCCCCCGGACGCGTCGACGACCTCGGCGCCGTCGGGGGCGGACAGGCCGGTCCCCACCTCCGCGATCCGGTCGTCGACGACGAGCACGTCGGCGTCGGGCAGCACGGTGTGCTGGTCGTCCATGGTGAGCACGGTGCCGCCGGTGAAGAGCACCGGTCGGCGGTCGGCCGAGGTGGGCATCGCTCCGCTCCTAGTCCCGGACGTGTGTCCGTATGACGGTTTCTGTGGTGCACGTCACTGTCCGCCGGGGGCGGGCGGTTGTCAAGGGGTGACCCTTGACAACCGCGATCGAGCGTGCGAACACTGGGACAACGAGCAGCGGACACTTGTCCGCTCATGGTGGAGGGATGCGACGTGACCGACCGTCCGAAGCAGGGACCACTGGCCGGCCTTCTGGTTGCCGACCTCTCCCGGATCCTGGCCGGCCCCTACGCCACGATGCTGCTGGGCGACCTCGGCGCGGAGGTGGTCAAGGTCGAGGGGCCGCAGGGTGACGACACCCGCACCTGGCAGCCGCCCGTGCGTGACGGGGTGTCGACGTACTTCCTCGGCGTCAACCGCAACAAGCGCTCGATCGCCCTCGACTTCAAGGACGCCGACGACCTCGAGGTCGCCCGCAAGCTGGTGGCCCGCGCCGACATCGTGCTGGAGAACTTCCGCCCCGGCGCCCTCGCCCGGTTCGGCCTCGACTACCCGACGGTCTCGGAGGACAACCCCGGTGTCGTCTACGCCTCGATCAGCGGCTTCGGCAGCGGCGAGCAGGGCGCCAAGCTGCCCGGCTACGACCTGATTGTCCAGGCCATCAGCGGCCTGATGAGCCTCACCGGCGACCCCGAGGGCGAGCCCTACCGCGCCGGCATCTCCGTCTTCGACGTGCTCGCCGGACTCCATGCCACCATCGGCGTGCTCTCGGCGCTGCAGGACCGGCACCGCACCGGCCGCGGCCAGCACGTCGAGGTCAACCTCCTCTCCTCGGCGCTGTCCGGGATGGTCAACCAGTCCAGTGCGTACGTCGCCGGCGGCACCGTCCCGTTCCGGATGGGCAACTCCCACCCGAGCCTGTTCCCCTACGAGCCGCTTCCCTGCTCCGACCGCGACCTCATCGTGACGGCGGGCAACAACGGCCAGTTCCGCAAGCTCGTCGAGGTGCTCGGCGTCCCCGAGCTCGCCGACGACCCGCGCTTCGCGCGCAACGAGGACCGCACCGCCAACCGCGACGAGCTGCGCCCGCTCCTGGTCGAGCGGCTCTCGACCCGCACCGCGCAGGAGTGGTTCGAGGACATCATCGGCGCCGGGGTGCCGTGCGGACCGATCAACACCGTCGACGGGGGCGTCGCCTTCGCCGAGCAGATCGGCCTCGACCCCGTCGTCACGGTCGGCACCGGTGACGGCGCGCTGCCCGGCGTACGCCACCCGATCCGGTTCTCCGACGCCGAGGCCCGCTACGACCTGCCACCCCCCGCACTCGACGAGCACGGTGACGAGATCCGTGCCTGGCTCAACGAGGAGACCCCGTGACACCCCCAACGCCCGGCGGGCAGTACCCCACCTCCCTCGGCACCTCGACCGCCGACGAGATCCACCTCCTCGGCCAGGACCTCACCGCCGACCTCATGGGCGAGGTCGGGTTCGGCGAGCTGGCCTTCTGGCTGGTCGCGCTGCGCCGACCCACCCCCTCGGAGACGCGGCTGTTCGAGGCGGTGCTGGTCGCGCTCGCGGACCACGGCTTCACCCCGACCGCGATCGCGGCCCGGCTGACGTACCTCTCGGCCCCCGACTCGCTGCAGGGTGCGCTCGCCGCAGGGTTGCTCGGCGGCGGGTCGCGCTTCCTCGGCGTCACCGAGGACTGCGGCGGCTACCTCCACGACGTGGTCGTCGCGACCGACGACCTGCCCACCGACGACGACGGCTGGGACGCGCTCGCGGTGGAGGCCGTACGTCGCACGAAGGAGGCGGGCCGCTACGTGCCCGGCCTCGGCCACCCGGTCCACAAGGAGCGCGACCCCCGCACGCCGGTGCTGATGCGCATCGCCGAGGAGGAGGGGCTGCTCGGGCCGCACCTGCGCCTCTTCGCCGCCATCGGCCGGGTGCACCCCGAGGTGCTCGGTCGCACGCTGCCGCTCAACGGCGCCGGCGTCTGCGGCGCCGCGCTCGCCGACCTCGACCTGCCCGTCGAGATGCTGCGCGGCTTCGCGCTGCTCGCGCGCGCCGCCGGCCTGCTCGGCCAGATCGCGGAGGAACGGCGGCGCCCGATCGGCATGGACGCCTACCTGCACGTCGACCGCAACGCCGTCTACGTCGACCCCGCCCCGACCGAGGAGAGCTGAGGAGCCGCCATGGCCGAGATCGTCGCCGTCATCGCGTCGACCCACCACCCGTTCTACTACCGCGCGAGCACCGCTGTCGGTGAGGACCGACCGCCCTTCGCGGACGAGTGGGTCAGGAAGATCGAGGCGTTCCGCGAGACGCTGACCCGCGCCCGGCCGGACGTGCTGGTGATGGTCGGCAGCGACCACTTCCACCAGCTGTGGCTCGACAACATGCCGCAGTTCCTCGTCGGCAAGGCGCCCTTCTACGACGCCAACTGGTACAACGAGGAGCGCGAGTTCGGCCTGCCGAGGATGACGCTGGCCGGCCAGGAGGACCTCTCGGCCCACGTGCTCCGCGGGGGCCTCGACCTCGGCTTCGACCTCGCCTTCAGCAACGAGCTGCGCATCGACCACAGCATCACGTGCCCGATCATCACGCTGCGTCCGGAGGCGGACCTGCCGATCGTGCCGATCTACACCAACATCTTCGCCCCGCCCCTGCCGCGCCCCGAGCGGTTCGTGGCGCTGGGCAAGGCGATCCGCGAGCTCGTCGAGTCGTGGCCCTCGAACCAGCGGGTGGCGATCATCGGCACCGGGCACCTCTCGCTCGAGCTCGGCGGACCGCGGCAGTTCGGCGAGCACGGTCCCGACCCCGAGTTCGACCGGCGGGCGGTGGAGTGGATCGCGAACGGCGACATCGACGGCTGCTGCCGCGAGGTCACCCTCGACAGCCTCCACCTGCCGGGCAACGCGACCCACGGCTTCATGGACTTCATGCTGATGATGGGCGTCGCGGGGGAGGGCGCGAAGGCGGACCACGTCGACCAGCTGGACCTGTTCCACACGATGGAGGCCTACTTCACCTGGTACCCGAACGGGGCGCCCCAGATCGGAGGAGCACGGTGAGCAAGTACCTGCTCGACAAGTTCCTGTTCACGGTCGACCGCGACCCCGCGCTCGTCGAGCGCTACCGCGAGGACCCGCGCGGCACCGTCGAGTGGTGGGAGGCGGAGGAGGCCAACCGGATCCTCAACTGCACCTCCGACGAGCGCTCCACCTGGCTCGCCTTCGAGGACGAGGAGCGCGAGGCGCTGGCGACGCACGACCACGTGAAGCTGTTCGAGATGGGTGCCCACCCGTTCCTCACCCTGACGCTCTTCATCGCGATGTTCGAGCGCGACCACGGCCCGCTCGAGTACCAGATCGCCTACGGCGAGGCGATGAAGCACCTGACGCTGCCCTATCCCGACATCGCCACCTGATGCGCGCCGCGGTCCTGCGCGCCCACGGCACCGCACCGTCGTACGCCGACCACCCGGACCCGGTGCCCGGGCCCGGCGACGTGCTGGTGCGCATCACGGCTGCCCCGGTCGTCCCGCTCGACCTGCTGTGCGCCAGCGGTACGTCGTACTTCGGCACGAGGCGGCTGCCCTACGTGCCCGGGGTGCAGGGCGTCGGCGAGGTGGTCGCGGGCGGCGACCTGGCGGTCGGGACGCGGGTCTTCGTCGCCACGTCGGCCGGGATGGCCGACGGCGACGGGGCGCAGGCCGAGCTGTGCGTCGTACCGGCCTCGGACGTCGTCGCCCTGCCGCGGGACGATGCGCCGCTCGACGACGTCGCGCTCGCCGCGCTGGGGCTCTCCGGCGTCGCGGCCTGGCAGGCGCTCGGCTGGCGCGCCGGGCTGCGGCCGGGGGAGACCGTGGTGGTGCTGGGGGCCGGCGGTGCCGTCGGGCAGGCCGCCATCGGCGCCGCGCGCGTCCAGGGCGCGGGGCGGGTCGTCGCGGTCTGTCGGCCCGGCGACTCGGCGGCCCGGGCAGCGGCTGCGGGACCCGACGCGGTGGTCGAGACCGGTGATCCCGAGGCGGGTGCGCTGGCGGACGCGCTGCGCGCCGAGCTCCCCGGCGGCGCCGACGTGGTCGTCGACCCGGTCTTCGGGTGGGTCGCCGAGGCCGCGCTGCGGGTGATGGCGCCCGGCGGCCGCCTGGTCAACCTCGGCGGCTCGGCCTCCGACCTCGCCACCTTCTCGTCCGCCGGGCTGCGGGGGAGCGGGCTGTCCCTGCTGGGTTACACGAACAACGCGCTCAGCGCCGACCAGCGAGCGGAGGCGTTGGCCGCGGTCGCGCGGCTCGCAGCTGACGGCCGGATCGGCGTCGCCCACGCGGCGCGTCCGCTCGGCGAGGTCGAGGACGTGTGGCGGGCGCACCAGGAGGGAAGGTCGGGCGTGCGCCAGGTGCTGGAGCCGTAGCCGGTGGCGCGGGTGCCCTGGTCTGATCCACGTCGACCGGCGGGGCTCGGTGCGGTTCCATTGCTGCATGGCTGACATCGTCCTGGGCGTCCTCGCCATCGTCGCCGGGGGCGCGATGCTCGTCGCCGGCCAGCTCGTGCTGCGTCTCGTGATCCCCGTCTGGGGCTTCTTCGCCGGGTTCGCCTTCGGCGCCGGCCTGGTCTCAGCCTTCGCCGACGAGCGCTTCCTCGGCACCGTGCTCGGATGGGTGCTGGGACTGGTCTTCGCACTGGTCTTCGCGATCCTGGCCTACCTGTACTACTACGTCGCCATCGTCCTCGCGATGGGCGCGGCCGGGTTCGCGATCGGCTCGGGCCTCGTCGTCGCCCTCGGCATCTCCTGGAACTGGGTGGCCGTCCTGCTGGGCCTGGCCGTCGGCCTCGTCCTCGGCGTGGTGTCGGTGTTCACCAACGTGCCGATGATGGTGCTCGTCGTCGTCGGCTCGGTCGCCGGTGCCGTCGGGGTGACGGTCGGCCTCATGCTGCTGGTGGGCTCGCTGAACTCCAGCGACTTCACCCGGGGCGACTTCACCGACCGCGTCTCGGACAGCTTCGGGTGGTCCCTGCTCCTGCTGGTGCTCGCCCTCGGCGGCATCGCCATCCAGGCCATGCAGCGGGCCCTGGCGCGCCAGACCATCCACGAGACCTGGTACGTCGACGCTCGCTGACGCGACCTCCCACTCAGCGGTCGAGGGCCGCCACCCACAGCTCCTCCGCCGGCCACGCCGTCGCCCACTCCGGGGACACGATCTCGTAGAAGGGGTGGTCGAGGCCGTCGGCCGGCGCGTACAGCTCGTGCAGGGCCTCGATGACGAAACCGGAACGACGCAGCTGTCGGACCCACTCGCCGTGCGAGGGATGGAACTCGAACCCGCCGCCCGGCCACTGGACCCGATGGACCTCGCGCTGGCCGCGCAGCAGTCGGTCCTCGGCCACGCCGCCCTCGGCCGGGACGCACAGCGTCGACAGGTTGCTGTTGGTCAAGAAGGCCAACCGGCCGCCGGGTCGCAGCAACCTGGCGGCCTCAGGCAGCCAGCGCTCCGGGTCGCACCAGGCGGCCGCGCCGTGCTCGCTCACGATCAGGTCGAAATGTCCGTCCGCCAGTGGAACCCGCTCCGCGTCCGCCTGGACCAGTGGGAAGTAGGGGCCGAGCCGGGCCTGGAGGTGCCGTGCCGTGGCGAGCTGCTCACCGGAGAAGTCCAGCGCGACCGGCCGGGCACCCGCGCGCGCGAGCCAGGCGGCGACGTACCCGGTGCCGCAGGCCAGGTCCAGGACGTCCAGGCCGCGTACGTCGCCGAGGACGCCCAGCTGCTCCTCGGGCACGGCGAACAGGCCCCACGCCATCCCCGCCCGACGCCACATGCCCTCGGCCGCGGCGTCGGTCCAGCGCTCGTTCACGATGGCCCAGAGCCTCCGGTTCGCGGCGATCTCTGCAGTCCTGTCCTCCGACACCGCACCAGTGTCCCAGCGCCGCCTTCCAGGTCGTGGCGCCAATTCGGCGACAACTGGCCGGATGCGCGCTGGTCCCCACCCGAGGCAGAGCGGCAGGCTGACGCCGTGATGGGTGTCGGATTCATCGGGCTCGGGCACATGGGCCTCCCCATGGCCCTCAACATGGTCCGTGCGGGTACGCCCCTGTTGGTCTGGAACCGGTCCCGCGACAAGGCGGAGCTCGTGGCCGAAGCCGGCGCCACGGTCGCCAGCAGCCCGGCTCACGTGCTGCGCGACTCACGGACGGTGTTCCTCATGCTCGCGAACGGCACGGTCATCGACGAGGTGCTCGAGCGTGGCACGCCCCGCTTCGCCCAGATGGTGGCCGGCCGGACGCTCGTCCACATGGGTACGACGGCGGCGTCGTACTCGGAGCGACTCTCCGAGGACGTCACGTCGGCAGGCGGGCGCTATGTGGAGGCGCCGGTGTCGGGGTCGCGTCGCCCCGCGGAGGCCGGTCAGCTGGTGGGGATGGTGGCCGGCCCGGACGCAGCCGTGGACGCGGTCCTTCCCCTGCTCACACCGGTGTGCGCAACGACCGTCAGGTGCGGTGAGGTCCCGAACGCCACGCGGATGAAGCTGGCAGTCAACCTCTTCCTCATCACCCAGGTCACCGGGCTGGCGGAGGCGTTCCACTTCGCTGAGAACAACGGCCTGGACCTGGAGACCTTCCGATCGGTGCTGGACTCCGGGCCTACGGCCAGCAGCGTCTCCCGGATCAAGCTGGAGAAGCTGGTGCAGGGCGACTTCGGCGTGCAGGCGTCGATCAGGGACGTGCACTACAACAGCCGTCTCGTGGCGGAGGCGGCCAGTCGTGCTGGAGTGTCCTCGCCCGTCCTCGACACATGCCGCGACCTGTTCGCGGAGGCTGAGCGGCTGGGTCACGGTGATGCCGACATGGTTGCGGTGCTGCGAGCGTTGGAGGCGCGCACCGAAACCAGGTGACCGCGTAGTCTGGTCGGCATGTCCGGTCACCGGGTTGAAGCGTTCCGAACGGTTTCGGCCGAGCCCGACGTTGCGTTCGATGGGCTGATGAACGTTCGGCTCACCGACCTGTTCAACCGGCGCTATGCGGCCCTGCCGGCTGTGACTGACGTGACCGATCAACCAGACGACTGGGGCACCGTCGGGCAGACACGCACGATCCTGCTTGCCGACGGCGGTCGGCTGCGCGAGACCCTGACCGACGTCGAACGGCCGCACGGCTTCGCCTACCTGCTCGACGGGATCGAAGGGCCGCTCCGGCACTTCGTGCACACCATCGACGGTGCCTGGACGATCACGCCGCACGATGGCGGTGCTCGCATCGGCTGGGCCTGGACCTTCTACCCGAAGGCCTCGCCGGCCCGGCTGACCACCAGCGTCATCGGCCGGATGTGGAACGGGTACGCCGACCGCGCGCTGATCCAGCTCGAGGCCATCCTGGCGCGCGACTGAGGCGCGGTGCGCCGGGTCAGAGGTGTGCGTCCAGCCAGGCCAGGACGTCGGTGGTGACCTCGTCACGGTTGATCTCGTTGAGGATCTCGTGGCGGGCACCGTCGTACAGCTTCACCGTCACGTCGACCAGCCCGGCGTCCCGGTAGCGCTGGCCGAGGACCTCCACCAGCTGTCCCCCACCGGCCAGCGGATCGTCGGACCCCGAGGCGATCAGCAACGGAAGATCGTGCCGGACACCGGCCAGCGCGGCCGGATCAGCGAGCGTGCCGGCCGAACCGAAGAGCGCCGGCACGGTCTCGTCCGGCAGCTCGAAGCCGCACAACGGGTCGGCGACGTAGCGGTCGACCTCGGCCTCGTCGCGCGTCAGCCACTCGTAGCCCGTGCGGTGCTCGAAGCCGGCGTTGAAGGCCGCGAGCCCGACGGGCCCCTCGGCCTGCGCCATGCCGGCTGCCAGCAGGTCGAGGGCAGTGCTGCCGGACAGGACGACCCCGGCGTACTGCTCGGAGTGGGTGAGGATCACCGACTGGGCGGCGAAGGAGCCCATCGAGTGGGCCACGAGGAACAGCGGCAGCTCGCCGCGCACGCTGGCGCCGTACGCCGCCAGGTCGGCGATCAATGCGTCGAACCCGGGGGCACCGAAGTCGCCCGGCTCACCCGCGATCGAGGCGCCGTGCCCCCGATGGTCGATGGCGCGCACCGTGTACCCGGCGTCGTTGAGGGCACGCGCGAACCGGTCGTAGCGGGCGGAGTGCTCTGCCAGGCCATGAGCGACCTGCACGACGCCGCGCGGATCGGAGACATCCCACTCGTAGGTGGCCAGCTCGAGGTCGTCGACCGGCGAGGTGAACGTGGAGCGCTGCGCAGACATGGTCGCACCCTAAGGGCCGCCCGACACCTCGGCCAGGGTGCGCGCCTGGCCCACGCCGCGTCAGCGGCGCACCTCGCACTGCCGTCGCTGCTCGGCGCTGATACACCGGTCCCGCCCGGGACCGCCGACGACCGCGTCGCGACCGGGGCCACCGTCGAGGAGGTCGTTGCGCGAACCGCCCACGAGGATGTCGGCCCCGCGCCGCCCGTACGCCGTCAGCTGCATGCCACCGCTCACCGAGAGGCGGTCGCGCTTCGGGCCGCCGAGATAGGTCAGAGGGCCCGGACGCCCCGAGAACCTCGTGTCCTCGATGCCCTCGTAGCGCGCACGCTTCGCGCCGCCGACCGTCACGCGCCTGCGCGGCACGTCGATGACGTACCTCGAGCCCCGCGGGAACTCCGACTTCGGCGCCCGCAGCGAGACGATGTCCCGCCGCCCGTCGCCGCCGTCGACCTCGACGCGCGTCCTGCGCATCAGGTCGGCCTCGATCTCGTCGTTGCCCGACCCGCCGTGGACGCTGGCGCCGTCGTGGGCGAAGAGACGGTCGTTGCCGTCACCGCCGCCGATCGAGCTGCCCCGCCCGCTGGCCGTCACGCCATCATTGCCGCCGTCGCCGTAGAACCGGTCACGGCCGCCGTCGGGCGAGAAGATGAAGTCGTCGCCTTCGCCGCCCCGCGCGACGTCGTCGCCCTTCCCGGCATTGATCTCGTCATTGCCCCCGAGGGCCCGGATCCGGTCGTCGCCCGCGCCGCCGTCGAAGCGGTCCGGCCGGTCGGAGCCGGTCAGCTCGTCGTCGTACGCCGAGCCGACGATCCCACCGGAGAAGGCCGGCACGACGATCGTGTCCGTGCCTTCTCCGGTCGCCGTGCCTGCCGAGAGGTCCACGCTGACCGGACCGGGTGCGTCGTCGTACCACACCGTGTCGTACCTGGCCGGCCGGTCGATGTCGTCGACGGTCGCGGACGCCGGGTCGTCGCCCATGTCGATGAAGTCGTTCCCCGGACCCGGCACGAGGATGTCGCCGCCGTAGCCGTCGTCGGGAACGTAGTAGTCGTCGAGGCCACCGAAGAGCCGGTCGTCGCCCGGCCCGCCGACCAGCGTGTCGGCGTTGCCGAGCCCGCAGATCGTGTCGTTGCCCGCACCCCCGTCGATCCGGTCCTGGGCGTACGTGCCGAGGATGACGTCGTCACCCGGCGTGCCGGTGGTCGGCGTACCGGGGACGACGACGATCGTGGGCACCTTCCCGTCGCAGGTCGTCTCGGCCGTAGCGGGACCGGCGGCCAGGCCCACGACGCCGAGCGGGGCCAGGGCGATCAACGAGACAGTGATGGGCATGCGGCGCATGGCTCTCCTCCGGGTGGTCGGGCCTCGGTCTGCAGGCCGTAGACGTGTGACGCGCGGACCGAGCCGGGAGTTGCGGATCCGCCCGTACCGGGTTCCGCTGGCCGCGCTATCGGAGGACGCCACCGTGCGGGACCGGCGGGAACAACCTCGGGAAGGCGAGAGCCAACCAAGGCTTACGACCACCCGCACGCAGCTTGCCCGTCATCGCCGCCCGCACCTGTGACACCACCCCGATGCCGACCAGCAGGAAGGTCTGAGGATCGGCTGTCATCGTGCAGTCTGCGCGGCCGTCCGAGTCCAGCTCCAGCCGTCCGTCGGCGACCGAGCAGGTGAGCGGCTCGACCCCGCGAACCCGCAGGCTGAACGAACCGCGGAAGTCCCGTGCAGCCGTCGGATCGAACGCGTAGGGGAGAACGGCACGGAGCGGGGAGTGCATGTCAGCCACCCTTCCATGCCATCTCGAACCGGAGGTCTCGCTGAACTGACCCCCGTGGAGGTGGTGGTCGAGCGCGAACAGCCCGACGATCGTCGACACGGTCGCCCGTGGAAGCCTGATGGCATCGGACCCGTCGTGCGCGCGGACGGCGGCGACGAACGACGCGGTGCCCTCGGCGACCAGGTCGGCGAGAACCGTGACGCTCCGCTCGGGCGTCTGCCCGATCATCTGCTCGTCGAGCTCCGCCGACAGCTCCACGCCGTCGAAGAGGGACGGCTCACCGCGGACGGCCTTGTCGGCCTCCGTCACCGAGACGTACATGTGCGCCGCGATGTCGCCATTGGTCCACCGCATCCCGCGTGGTCGGACCTGACCAGGAGCGCCTCTCATCGCCTCCACCAGGAGTGGCGTGCTCCGCTCCAGCGCGTCGCACGCCCGCCGATGATGCTCGACGCTCGCCGGTGTCTGTGTCATGGCGGCCTCCAGATGACGTGGCTGCACCGATTCTCGCACCGGGCAGGCGGATCGGTAAGTGGCCGGGCCGTCAGGCCGGCGCCCCGGTCGGCGCTTGTCCAACCAAGCAGCTCGCTTACGGTGGCTTGGTGGAGACGGCACGCGTCTACGCCTCTGACGTCGATGACAATCGGCGTTGGGCCGGGTTCCCGTTCCGCGACGGGGACATCGTGATCAGTACCCGCTCGAAGAGCGGAACGACGTGGATGCAGATGATCTGCGCGCTCCTGGTGTTCCAGACGCCAGACCTGCCGGCCCCCCTGGCTGAGTTGTCGCCGTGGCTCGACCACGCCATCGAACCGTTGCCCGATGTGGTCGCGCGGCTCGAACGGCAGCAGCACCGACGGATCATCAAGTCGCACACGCCGCTGGACGGACTACTGCCTCTGGACCCGAGGGCGACGTACGTCGTCGTGGTGCGGCATCCACTCGACATGGCGGTGTCGCTGTATCACCAGGGGTCGAACATGAACCGGGCACGGGTCGCGGAGCTGACGGGCACCATCGAACCGCCGCCCATCGAGCGCCCGGACGTGCGCGAGTGGCTGATCGCATGGATCGAGCGAGACGTGACGCCGCGGGAGAGCCTGGACTCGTTGCCAGGCGTCATCCATCACCTCGTCAACGCATGGCAACGACGGAGTGATCGCGTTGTGCTGGTGCACTTCGACGACCTCCTGGCTGACCTGCCTGGCAGGATGAAGTGGCTCGCGGCGCGGCTGGGCATCGAGGTGCCAGCGGACCGTTGGCCGGACCTGGTCGCGGCCGCTCGTTTCGACGCCATGCGTCAGCGCGCCGCCCTTCTCGCCCCGGACCGACTCGGGGTGCTCAAGGATCCCGACCACTTCTTCCGGGCGGGCACGTCCGGAGCAGGCAGGAACGTTCTGGCCCCCGCAGAGCTCGCCCGCTACGAGCAGCGGGTATCAGGTCTCGCGCCTCCCGAGATCGTCGGCTGGTTGCATGACGCCACCATGCGGCGCTGAGCCAGCCGGTCCCGGCCTCGTGCCTCAGGGCACAGTGATGAACTGCGAGAGGAAGGATCGGGCCCACGGGGTGTCCACCCGGTAGGTCTTGTCGGTGGCCTTGCACATCGCGTCACCGGTCACGGTGATCGAGACGATGACGTCATCGAGGAAGTGCGGGCCGCCCGAGTCGCCGTAGCAGGTGCCGGCGTTGCCGGTCGCGGGGTTCATCGACAGAGTCGCCCATGCCTTGGTGACCGACAGCAGCACTTGGTCCGCCTTCTCGCGTCGCCAGCCCACGCTGAAGCCCTGCGCTCCCTTCCTGATGCTGTCGCGCACGGTGCCATAGCCGACGGCGGTGAAGGTCTCGTCGCGCAGGCCCGCCTGGTCGAACGTGCCGGCGGGCGCCAGGGCGGCTGGCTCGACGTCGGTGATCGGGTCGTCGAGGAGGAAGACGGCGATGTCGTACGTGTTGTTCACACCGCCGCTGGCGTAGAGCGGGTGAGTGACGGGCGTCCCGGTGAGCAGCTCGACGTCGGCGTCCACGGCACCGTCTCGATCGGAGTCGATGGTCTCGTCGAGGGTGAAGGTGATGTCGGTGATGATCGGTGGCAAGTCACTGAAGCAGTGGCTGGCTGAGAGAACCACGTCCTGGTCGACAAGGGTGCCTGTGCACAGCTGGATCAGCGTGGTGTCGCCGGTCTCGGGGTCAGTGAGCTCGCCGACGAAAGAGCCGACGTTCGGGTGCTCGCCGGCATCTGGGGTGCCGAAGGTGATGGCGTGAACGGGGGTCTGCGTTCCGGCCAGGAGGGCTGCGAGGAGTGCTGTGACGCTGGCAACGACGAGCGGGAGCTTGCTGCGCATGGTCATCCTGTTGCGAGGGTGAGATGGACAGGTGGACCTTCAACGACAACAGAGCCGAGGGCCCACGTCCATGACCCAGCTGAGGTATAAGCGCCTGATCCGGCGCGACGCGCTCGACCTCTCCGTCAGCGCTCGTCCTCGAAGACGACGTGCCCTGCCGGCAGCACCGCGGTGTCGTACTGGGTCCTGAAGACGTCCTCGAGGACACTGCGCACCCGGTCACGCTGCGATTCGTCGCACTCGATGCGGATGCACTCGACCATGCCGACGCGATCGTGCCCGGAGCTGAAGCCCGCCCGGGCAAGCGCGGTCTCGGCGGTCACGGGATCCGCGCCGTTGGGGATCGCGAAGGCAACGGTGTGCGTGTGCGGGTCCCTCAGGTGCGCCTCACGCTGCGACTCCTCGCGGACCCAGTTGCGGAGGTAGAGGTTGATGGCGACGGTGACGACCACCACGACGACCACCAGGAACACGATCGCTGTGGCCATGACTCCTCCTCAGTCGCTGTCGGTCTATCTCTCGACTATGCGCACCGCAGGGGGACGGCGACAGTGCCACCAGTCACCTGGTCGAGGGTCTCAGGTCCCGGGAATCGGTGTCGTGTCCGGTTGCACGCGCCAACCCCCTGGCGCGATGCCGCAGGATGTCCCCGTGAGCGAGAAGCCCGTGCAGGACCGACTCTTCGGCCAGATGCCCGACGGTCGTCAGGTTCGCCTCCTGACGATCGGCGAAGAGCCCGGGCCGGTCGTCGAGGTGCTCACCCTCGGCGCGGCGGTGCACCGACTGCTGGTGACGTGCGGAGACGGGGAGCGGCGCAACGTCGTGCTCGGGCACCCGGACGTCGAGGAGCGGCTGGCGAGCGGGGACTACGTCGGCGGGACGATCGGGCGCTACGCCAACCGCATCGCCGGAGGCCGGTTCACGCTCGACGGGCAGGACGTCGAGGTGCGCACCCACGACCGGGGCAACAGCCTGCACGGTGGGCCGGAGGGGTTCGACGTGCGCCTGTGGGACGTCGAGTCGCACACCGCCGACGAGCTGGTCCTGAGCCTGACGAGCCCGGACGGTGACCAGGGCTTCCCCGGGGTGCTGAACACCCGGGTCCGCTACACGGTCGAGGAGGACCTCGTCCGCGTCGAGCTGCATGCGACGACCGGCGCCATGACCGTCGTGAACCTGACCAATCACGCGTACTTCAACCTCGACGGTGAGGGTGCCGGGACGATCGACGACCACGTCCTGCTGGTCGAGGCAGACGAGTTCACCCCCGTCGACGCGACCGGGATCCCGACCGGCGCGCACGAGCCGGTCGCCGGCACCCCCTTCGACTTCCGCACCCCGATGAAGATCGGCCCCGCGATCCGCGCCGACCACCCGCAGGTCAGCGACGCGAGGGGGATCGACCACAACTACGTCGTCCGCGGCAACGGCCTGCGAAGGGCAGCGGCCCTTGCCTCCCGGAGGACTCGCACCACCGTCGAGCTGTGGAGCGACCAGCCCGGCCTGCAGGTCTACACCGGCAACTTCCTCGACGGCGCCCGCCGCTCGACGAGCGGCGGCCGCTACCGGCAGGGTGACGGTGTCGCCCTCGAGCCGCAGCTGTTCCCCGACTCGCCCCACCACCCGGAGTGGCCGTCGGCAGTGCTGCGCCCGGGGGAGACGTACGCCGCCCACCTCGAGTGGCGCTTCGGCACGACGTCGTGACCCGTCACCGCCCGGTGTAGCCCGAGGCGGTCTCGACGAGCACGTCGTGGAGCGCGAGCTCGGCGGCGCCGCGGACCCGGCCGGCCCGGTGCGCGACCAGCACGCGTCGTGATGGTGCGCTCGAACCGAGCGAGATCACGCGGACGTCCGGGTGCTGGTTGACGGTCGCGGTGCGCGGGGCGAGCGCGATGCCGAGGCCGACGCTCACCATGGCCTGCGCCTCCTGGTAGTCGTTGGCCTGGAAGGCGATGGTGGGGGAGAAGCCGGCCGCGACGGCGCTGCGCTCGAGCACCTCGACGACCGGGTGGCCGCCGGCGCGGATGATCCACGGCTCGTCGGCGAGGGCGGCGATGTCGACCGTACGACGACGGGCGAGGCGGTGCGAGGCGCCGACCAGCAGCACCGTCGGGTCGGTGAACAGCTCGGTGAGCACCAGCTCGTCGTTGTCCACCCGGTCCCACTCGTAGTCCCAGAGGAACGACATGGCGGCCGAGCCCTCCTCGAGCATCCGCACCAGGTGGTCCTCGCGGCCGCTGCTGATCGTCAGCGTGATGTTGGGGTAGAGCTCGCGGTAGCGGCGCACGGCCAGCGGGAGGAACGAGCTCCCCACCGTGGGGAAGGTGCCGAGGGTCACCGAGCCCCTCCGCACGCCGGCGATGTCCTGCAGGTCGGCCTCGGCGGCAGACAGCTGGCGGATGACCTTGCGGGCGTGCGTGGCGAGGACGAGGCCGGCCTCGGTGGGGCGCATGCCGCGCGCGTGCCGGTCGAGCAGCGGCTGCCCGGCCTCGCGCTCGAGGCGGAGCAGCTGCTGGGACACCGCGGACGGGGTGTAGCCCAGCGCGGTGGCCGCGCCGGTCACCGACCCCTCCTCGACGATCGCGAGCAGGACCTGGAGGCGTTTGACGTCGAGCACACCCCCAGTCTGCCTGAAGCGATGCTTCACGACCATGAAGTGGGTCGGATGAGCGCTTGATGGTCGATCCGGCGCTGCTGCAGGCGCGGCCGGGATCCGAAACATGTAGCAATGCTTCACACATGTGTTCCAACTCGTGATTGTGCTACACCTCACTGCGGGCTCAACCTGAGGTGGTCCGGATCGCCCGGACCCACACCTCAGGAGGCCCGATGCGCGAGATCGACGCGACGTGGATGCGCGGAGGCACCAGCAAGTGCTGGGTCTTCCGTCGCGACGACCTGGACATCCCGGACCTGTCGGTCGACGACGTGTTGCTGCGCCTCTACGGCAGCCCCGACCACCGCCAGGTGGACGGCGTCGGCGGCGGCACCTCGACCACCAGCAAGGCGGTGATCCTCGCTCCTTCGACCGACCCCGATGTGGATGTGGAGTACACGTTCGCCCAGGTCGGCATCGAGGAGGCCAAGGTCGACTGGGGCAGCAACTGCGGCAACTGCTCGGCCGTCGTCGCTCCCTTCGCGATCCGCGAGGGCTGGGTCCCCGCCGGGCAGCACGAGACGTCGGTCCGGGTCCTCAACACCAACACCCGCCAGCTCATCGTGCAGCGGGTGCCGACCCCGGGCGGGCGCCTCGACGAGGCCGCGAGCGAGCACATCCCCGGCGTGCCGTTCGCCGGTGCTCCGGTGCGGATGGGGTTCGTCGACCCGGCCGGTCGCAGCACCGGCCACCTGTTCCCGACCGGCCGGGAGCGCGACCGGCTCTCCGACGCCGTGGGCGGGGTGACCGTGACCCTCGTCGACGCCGGTGCCCCGGTCGTCGCGGTCCGCGCGGCGGACGTCGGCGTCCGCGGCGACGAGGAGACCGGCGCGCTCGACGCGACCCCGGGCCTGCTCGCCCGCCTCGACGCCGTACGCCGCGAGGCCGGGGTCCTGATGGGGCTGGCCGACAGCCCCGAGGCAGTCGCCCGGGCGGTCCCCAAGCTCGCCCTCGTCTCGGACGTCGCCTCTGACGACGGCCCCGAGACCGACCTGACCGTCCGGATGCTGTCGATGGGCCGCTTCCACCCCGCGGTCCCGGTCACCGGCTCGGTCGCCCTCACCCTCGCCGCGGGCGCCGCCGGCACCGTCGTGCACGACCTCGTCGCACCCACCGGACCCGTCGCGGGCCTGCGTCTCGCCACGCCGGCGGGCTGCGTCAGCACCTTCGTCGAGGACCACGACGACGTGCCCGTCGTCGGCGTCGTACGCACCTACCGCCGCCTGGCGAGCGGCTCGGTTCTGCTTCCCGACCCGCCGCTCCTGCCCTCTGCCCCGGCAACGGCATCCGCATGACCCCCCCGACCCCTTGACACGACCGGCCCCGAAGGGGCTCGCTTCACCTGGAGGAACTCATGACCCAGCACGTCGACGTGAAGGACGTGACCGCCGATCCCGACGGGAGCGCAGTGCCCACGCAGGACCCGCAGGAGCCGCAGGACCGGGCGACGCCCAGCCCCCGGCTCGCCGCAGCGGTCGTGGCGGGCTTCGCTGCCCTGGCCGTGGGGGTGTCCGTCCTCGGCGGCGACCTCCTCAACCCCGCGGCGTCCACCACGGACGGTGACTACTCCGGCGAGACCGTCGAGATGATGATCCCGCTCGCCGAGGGTGGCGGCACCGACACGTGGGCGCGCTTCGTCGCCACCGAGCTGACGCACCAGGTGCCGGGGTCGCCGGGCCTCGCGCCGGTCAACGACGACGGCGGCGAGGGCATCCTCGGCACCAACCACTTCATGAGCTCCGCCCGCACCGACGGCACCGAGGTGCTGGTCAGCACCGCCTCGACCGTGGTGCCGTACCTGCTCGACATGCCGTCCGTGCGCTACGACTTCGCCGACCTGCGGCCGATCCTGGCCAACGGCACGGGCGCGGTCGTCTACGCCCGGGCCGCTGCCGGGGTGCAGGGCGTCGAGGATCTCGTCGAGCGCGACAAGCCGCTGGTCTTCGGCGGCATCGCCGCCACCAGCCTCGACCTCACCACCCTCCTCGCCTTCGACCTCCTCGGCGCCGACGTGACCTCGACCTTCGGCTTCGAGGGCCGCGGGCCGGTGAACCTCGCGCTGCAGCGCGGCGAGGTCGACATCGACTACCAGACCACGTCGTCGTACGGGCCCGCCGTCGAGCCGCTCGTGGAGGACGGCACCGCCGTGCCGCTCTTCTCCCTCGGCCAGGTCGACGAGTCGGGCGAGATCGTGCGCGACCCGAACTTCCCCGACCTCCCCACTGTCGTGGAGGTCTACGAGCAGCTCAACGGCGAGCAGCCCGACGCCGACGCGCTGGAGACCTACCGCGCGATCCTCGCGCTGACCTACACGTACCAGAAGGCGCTCTGGGTGCCCGAGGACACGCCTGACGAGGCCGTCGAGCTGCTGCGCTCGACCGCCGAGGACATGGGCGCCGACCCGGACTTCCAGGAGTCGGCCGCCGAGGTGCTCGGCGGCTACCCGATCGACGCCTCGCCCGACCTCGCCGAGCGCATCGGGGACGCCTACCGCGTGGACGACGCCGTCCGCGAGGACGTCCTCGAGCTGCTCGAGACCGACCACGACATCACGATCGACTGAGGACGCCACCATGACTGACGCGGCCCTCTCCGCGCTGGCCTCCCTGGCCGACCCCTCCCTCCTGCTCATGCTCGCCATCGGCGTCCTCGCCGGCCTGGTCATCGGACTGATCCCGGGCCTCGGCGGCACCGGCGCCGTGGCGATCCTCCTGCCCGTCACGTTCGGCATGGAGCCCGAAGCCGCCCTCGCCATGCTCATCGGCGCCCTCGCCGTCGTGCACACCTCCGACACCGTCGCGGCCGTCCTGCTGGGCGCACCGGGCTCGGCGTCGGCGAGCGTGACGATGCTCGACGGCTACTCGATGGCCCGGCAGGGCCAAGCCAAACGGGCCCTGTCGCTGGCGTTCCTCTCCTCCATGGCGGGCGGCCTCATCGGCGCCGTCGGCCTGACCCTCGCGATCCCGCTGGCCCGGCCGCTGGTGCTGTCCTTCGGCAGCCCCGAGCTGTTCATGCTGACCATCCTCGGCGTCTCGCTCGCCGCGGTGCTCTCGCGCGGCAACGTCGTCAAGGGCCTCACCGCCGGCTTCCTCGGCCTGCTGCTCGGCCTGGTCGGCTCCTCGCCCACCACCGCCGAGGAGCGATTCTCCTTCGGCTCCCTCTTCCTCAGCGACGGCGTCTCGCTGGTCGCGGTCGCGCTCGGCATCTTCGGCCTCGCCGAGATCGCCAGCCGCGTCGGCCAGCGCAAGGTCACCGAGACGCCCGTCGAGCTCACCGGCGGCTGGGGCGCCGGCATCCGCGAGTGGGTCACCCACTGGTCGCAGGTCGTCCGCGGCGCGCTCATCGGCATCTGGGCCGGCGTCCTGCCCGGCGTCGGCGCGACCGCCGGTACCTGGCTGGCGTACGGCCAGGCCGTCGCCACGGCGAAGGACAAGCGCAAGTTCGGCAAGGGCGACCCGCGCGGCATCGTCGGACCCGAGAGCGCCAACAACTCCGTCGAGGCGGGCGACCTCATCCCGACGTTCCTCTTCGGCATCCCCGGCGGCGTCCCGTCGGCCATGCTGCTCGGGATGCTGCTGACGTACGGCATCCAGCCCGGGCCCGCGATCGTCACCGACCACCTCGACCTGATGTACCTCATCGTCTGGGCGTTCGCGATCGCCTCGGTCGCCGGAGCCTTCCTCTGCTTCCTCGCCACCGGATCGCTGGCCAAGCTCACCCGCGTGCCGTTCGCGGTGCTCGGCCCCGGCCTGCTCGTCATCATGCTGCTGGGCGCCTACCAGGAGGGTGGCCAGATCGGCGACCTGTGGGTGATGGTCCTGCTCGGCGTCGTCGGCTTCCTCCTCAAGGCGACCGGCACCCCGCGCGCCCCGTTCCTGATCGGCTTCGTCCTCGCGATCCCGATGGAGCGCTACTACTACCTCACCGCCAATCTCTACGACGGCGCCTCGTGGATGCTCCGCCCCGGCGTGCTCGTCTTCGCCGCGGTGCTGATCGTGCCCGTGCTGTGGGCGCTGCTGAAGAAGCTGCGCGGCACCTCCGGCCAGGCCGACGACGGCCACCGCGACGAGCACGACGGGCCCGAGGCCGACGGCGACGACCTCGAGGGCTCGATGGCCGGCACCACCTGGTCGGCCGGTCTCGCTGTGCTCCTCGTCGCCGCCTTCGCCGCCGCGCTGTGGGTCAGCGGGTCCTTCTCCGAGGAGGCCCGGCTGATGCCGAGGCTGGTCGCCACCTGCGGCCTCGTCGCTGCCCTCGTGCTGCTGTGGCAGGAGGCCACGGTCTGGCGCAGGCGTGCGGCCGACGTCGAGGAGGCCTTCGGTGAGCCGCTCGGCACCGGCGGCTCGACGATGCTCGCCACCCGCACCCGCACCCGGCCGGTCGCCGACGAGAAGGCCCTGGCACGTGCCCACGACCTTCGGATCGCCACCCGCACCTTCGCCGCGATGGCGGGCTTCCTGGTGATGGTGATGCTCGGCGGCTACCTCGCCGCGACGCTGGTCTTCACCCCCGCCTTCCTGCTGTACGCCGCCCGCGCGCGGCTCCGCACGGCGATCGTCTACACCGTCGTGCTGGGGCTGGTCCTGCTGGCCCTGCCGTCGCTGCTGCCGGTCGACCTGCCGATGGGCATCCTCCAGTGACCGCCCGACCCGCCTGCCCCACCCACCCCGCTCGAGAGGACAACCGATGACCGTCGTGGTCGCCTACGCCGACACCCCGCCCGGGCACGCAGCTGTCGAGGCCGCCGTCACCGAGTCGGTCCGCGAGCAGGAGCCCGTGGTCCTGGTCCCCGCGGTCCGGGGGGAGGTCCCGCCCGAGGTCGCCGAGCTGGAACGCCGGTGGCCCGGGGCCGCCGGCCGGTTCGAGGTCGAGCGGGGCGACCTCGGCGACCCGAGCGACGCGGTGGTGCAGGTGGCCCAGCGCCGCGACGCCCGCCTGGTCGTGCTCGGCCTGCGGGCCCGGACCCCTGTAGGCAAGCTGGTCTTCGGTAGCACGGCCCAGCGAATCCTCCTCGACGCCACCTGCCCGGTGCTGGCGGTCAAGCCCCCGCCCGCCTGAGGGCATGGTCCGCGGCGCTCGTACGTTGGGCCCCACGACAGGTCCCCGACGAAGGAGAAGTGCGATGCGTGCCGTGGTCTACACCGAGACAGGCGACAGCTCGGTCCTCGAGGTGGTCGACCGCGAGGCGGCCGAGCCGGGACCGGGTGAGGTCCGGGTGCGGATCGTCCGGGCCGGCGTCAACCCGACCGACTGGAAGTTCCGCGCCGGCGGCATGGGCAAGCTCGCCTTCCCCGAGGTCGTGCCCGGCCAGGACGGCGCCGGCGTCGTCGACGCCGTCGGGCCCGAGGTCGACGGCCTCGCCGTCGGTGACCGGGTCTGGACGATGCTGGCCCAGCACCAGCGCCCCGGCGGCACCGCCCAGGAGCTCGTCGTGGTGCCCGCCTCCCGGCTGACCGCGCTGCCCGACTCGGCGTCGTACGACGTCGGGGCCTCGCTGGGCGTGCCGGCGATCACCGCCCACCGCGCGCTCACCACCTCCGAGGACGGCCCCGACCGGCTCGCGGCGGGTGCGTTGTCCGGGCGGACGGTGCTCGTCGCCGGCGGTGCCGGGGCAGTCGGCAACGCGGCCATCCAGCTCGCCCGCTGGGCGGGCGCGACGGTCATCGCCACGGTCAGCAGCGACGACAAGGCGCGGCTCGCGACCGCCGCCGGCGCCCACCACACCCTGAACTACCGCGAGGGCGACGTCGTCGACGCCGTCCGCGGCCTCGCGCCCGACGGCGTCGACATCGTCGTCGAGGTCGCCCCCGCGCAGAACCTCCGCCTCGACCTTCGCGTCATCAAGCCCCGCGGAACCATCGCGATCTACGCCAACAACGGCGGCGACGAGGTGACTCTCAGCATCCGCGAGACCTTCTCGACCAACGCCCGCTTCCAGTGGGTGCTGCTCTACACGGTCGGCGACGCGGCCCTGCGCGCAGCGGCCGACGACGTCGCGGCGGCGGTGGCCGACGGTGCCTACGGGGTCGGCGAGGAGCACGGTCTGCCGCTGCACCACTACCCCCTCGAGCGGACCGCCGACGCCCACGCGGCCGTCGAGGACGGCGCCGTCGGCAAGGTGCTCATCGACGTCAGCGACGCCTGACCACCCACGCGCCCGCGCCGCACAGCAGCGCGGCGGTGAGGCAGGCGACGACGGCGCCGGCGACGTCGAGCCAGGCGTCGAAGCCGAGCGCACCGACCGCCTGCCCCACCGCCAGCGCGACGAAGAGCACCGACGTCCCGCGTCCGGCCGCCTCCGGCCACACGTCCCTGGCCCACAGGATCAGCACTCCTGACAGGCACATGTAGCCGGCGCCGAACCACGCCATCGCGACGTACGCCGGCCACGCGAGGCCCAGGCCCACGGCCGCAGCCAGGGACAGGGAGGCGAGGGCGACCGCCCCGCCGGACCAGCTCCACGCACCCGCGAGCCCGCGGCGCTCGACGAGTCCGCCGGTCAGCGGCCCCGCGAGTCCGCCGAGACCGAGCGCGATCCAGAGGAACCCGACGCGACCGTCGGCGACCGGACCCGACCCGGTCGCGACGAGGGGGCCGTAGGACCATACGAGCGCGGAGCCCGCGCCGACGACCGCCGCCGCCACGGCCGGCGTCACCAGCAGCTTCCAGTCGTACGACGTCCCGCGGCCGTCGGCGTCGACGGTGGCGGGCCGGTCGGGCTCGCGGGCGAGGAAGAGCACCCCTGCGGCGGCGAGGGCGTTGATCGCCGCCATCGACCACCAAGCGGCTGCGGTGGACGGCACCGCGAGGGCGAGGACGCCGGCGACGACCACGCCGACGGCCGTCCCGGTGTTGACCAGGGCCTGCGCGGTTGCGGCCGAGCGGGGCGGGGTGACCGCGTCGACGAGCCGCACCAGCGCGGGCGAGGCCAGGCCCGCGCCAGCCCCGCCCACGAGAACGAGCACGACGAACCACGCGGGGGAGGCGGTCGTCGCGACCCCGAGGCAGCCAAGCGCGGCCGTCGTACCCGCGACCAGGACCGCCGCCCGCGGCCGGCGGTCCGACACCCGGGCCGCGACCGCCGCGGCCACCGCGTAGGAGACGAACTGCGCCGCGGCCGCCCAGCCGACGACCGGCGCCAGGGCTGGGCGTTCGTCGACGAGACGCGGGGCGAAGAGGCCAACCCCGAAGCGGGCCAGGCCGTAGGTCGAGGCGATGAGCAGCGTGCCGGCCAGGGCAACGGCCACGCTGCGCGCGGTCGGCCCGGAGGAGACCGTCGCCGAGGGAACCATAACGAGCGTTCTACCATAACGGCCGTTATTCTCGTGGTCGTGGCCAGGACCGACACCCGTGAGCGCATCCTCGACAGCGCCGAGCGACTCTTCTTCACCGATGGCATCGGCGTGACCGGCGTCGACCACGTCGCCGCTGACGCCGGGGTCGCCATCGCCACGCTCTACCAGCACGTCGGCAGCAAGGACGGGCTGCTGGAGGCGGTGCTCGAGCGCCGGCTGCAGGCGTGGGCGGCCCAGTGGGAGGCGTCGATCGCGGCCGCGACGACCCCGCGGGACCGGGTGCTGGCCCTCTTCGACGCGCTGGTCGAGTTCCGGCGTTCCTCGGGCACGACCCAGTGGTGCTGCTTCCTCGCGACCGCGTCGGAGCGTCCGCGCCGCACCGGGGCGGACGACCCGGTCCTCCGCCTGGTCGAGGCGGACACCACCGCCCTGGTGGCGCGGCTCCGCGAGCTCGTCGACGAGGCGGGCGTGGCCGACCCGGACGCGACCGTCGCCCGGCTCCTCGTCGTCTACACAGGCGCGCTCGCCAGCCTGCTTCGCGGGGAGCCCGCCGACCCGCTCGGCGCGGCGCGGGCGATCGCCGACGTGCTCCTGCCCTAACCCGCTGGCTCCCGGTTGCGCAGCGCCCAGGCCGTGAGCGCCGTCGTGATCGGCACGGCCGCGACCAGGCCGATCGTGGCCACGGCGCTGCGGACGATCTCCTGCGCGACGACCTGGCTCGGCACGACGGCGGTGAGCGAGCCGTTGTCGGCCACCATCAGGACGAGCAGCGGCAGGGACGCCCCGGCGTAGGCCAGCACGATGGTGTTCACGACCGACGCCACGTGGGCGCGACCGACGCGGCTGCCGGCGCGGAAGAGCCCGCGGAACCTCGACGTGGGATCGGCCCGGGCGAGCTCGGCGACGGTCGCCGCCTGGCTCACCGTGACGTCGTCGAGCACGCCGAGGGAGCCGATGATGATGCCGGCCAGCAGCAGCCCGCGCACGTCGATGCCCTGCGAGGTGCCGACCGAGGCGGAGAGGTCGTCGGTAACGCCCGTCAGGTGGAGCCCGGACACGGCCACGGCTGCCAGCACCCCGGTCAGCACGAGGCTGGACAGCGTCCCGAGGACGGCCATCGTGGTGGTGAGGGCGAAGCCGTGGGTCAGGTAGAGCACGACGAGCACCACGGCGGAGGACCCGACCACCGCCACGAGGAGCGGCGGGCTGCCCGCGAGGATGGCCGGGATCACGAACACCGCCAGGATCCCGAAGGTCGCCGCCAGCCCCAGGAGCGCCGTCACCCCCCGCCACCGACCGAACGCGACCAGCGCCAGGACGAAGGCGAGGCCCAGCAGCCAGAGGCCGACCTCGCGCTGGTGGTCGACGACGGCGTACGACACCCCGTCGGGGGTCTCGTTGCGGATCAGCACCACGTCCTGTCCGACCT
Source organism: Nocardioides sp. zg-1230 (assembly GCF_013155335.1). Taxonomy (GTDB): domain Bacteria; phylum Actinomycetota; class Actinomycetes; order Propionibacteriales; family Nocardioidaceae; genus Nocardioides. The sequence continues at coordinate 1,367,612 of NZ_JABJQZ010000001.1, forward strand.
CGACGTCGGGGGCGCCGAGCCCGCCGGGCAGCGGTGCCGTGACCTCGTCGCCGTCGTCGAGGTCGACCCGCACCTCGCCGCAGCGCTCGACGTCGTCGGGCGTCCCCTCCGGGCACGGCTCGGGCAGCACCTCGGTGACCTGGCCGGTCAGCTCCGGGGCGGCGCCCTCCGCGCGCTCGACCGCCGACGACGGCGGCCAGAGCCACACCAGCGCGACCACGGTGAGCAGGGCGAGCGGCGCCACGACGGCCAGGACGGCGGTCAGGTGGAGCCGGGACCCGTCCGCGGGAGCGCGGCGGTGGTGGTGCGAGCCCATGCCCCTCCTCTATCCCGACCGCTTCGGCCCCAAGTCTCGCAGCAGCGCCTCCCGGCCGAGCCGCCGCTCCAGCTCCGCGACCTGGGCCAGCAGCAGCTCGGCGGCCGCGACGGCGTCGGTGAGGGCGTGGTGGGCGGTGTAGCTGGGCAGGCCGTGGGCACGACGCGCCGCGTCGAGCCGCAGCGAGCCGTGGACCTCGCCGTTGACGTCGGCGCGGAGGCGGTGCTCGAGGGCGAGGGTGTCGACGACGGTCAGCGGCGGGCGGGCGCCGTACGCCGTCACCGCGGCGGCGCCGACGAAGTCCACCTCGAGCGCGACGTGGTGGGCGAGGAGCACCCGGCCGTGCAGGTCGCCGAGCAGCAGCGGGAGCACGTCGGGGAGGGCGGGCGCGCCGGAGAGGGAGTCGTCGGTCAACCGGTGGATCGTCGCCGACGAGCCGACGTCCACGCCCTCCGGGGGGCGGACCCGGTGCTCGCGTGCCTCGCCGAGCAGCACGCGTCCGGCCACGACCGGCACCCAGCCGAGCGACAGGACGTGGTCGGTGCGCGGGTCGAGGCCGGTCGTCTCGAGGTCGAGCGCGAGGAGCTCGAGCTGCGACACCGGGGTCGCCGGCGGCGGTGCGGGCGCCGCGGCGAGGTCGCGCAGCGGGCCCGGCGGGTAGTGGTCGGGACGGCGGGTGCGTCGACGGAAGGAAACCTTCACTCGAACCCCGGCGGCAGGTGGTTGGACAGGCTCTGCTGGGCGGACCGCACGATCTCGAAGGCGTCGCGCAGGTGGCGGCGCTGCCGCTGGGTGAGGTCGGCGGGACGCAGGTTGTTGTCGGGGGCGACGCCCGCTCGTGCCTGGGCGGCCTGGTGGTGCAGCCGCAGGTAGGACATCAGCTCGAGGGCGTCGGCCAGCTCGGTGGCCGTGTCGCGGTCGATCGTGCCCGCCGTCGCGGCGGCAGCGAGCCGTCGTCGCGTGGAGAGCGCAGGGGACCCGGACCTCAGCGCGTGGATGCGTGCCAGCTGTACGACGGCCGAGATCGGCCGCTTGATGTCGAGGGTGTCGCGGTGCTCGCCGTGCCGCTCCAGCACGAGGCCGCGGAAGAAGCCGAGGGGCGGCCGCATCGCGAGCGCCTGTCGCGACAGGTGGCCGAGCAGACGCGGGGACGCCGTCGAGACGGAGGTCAGGTGCACCTGCTCGGTGAGCTCCCGGTCACCGAAGAGGTGGCGCATGTCGTGGAAGACCGCCGTGTGCAGGACGGCGTCGGGCTGGGGCTCCCGCGACCAGTCGGCGAAGCGCGCGCGCCACTGCGGGACGGTCAGGCGCCACTGGGGGTTGGTGGCCATCACGTCCCCCGGGCAGCGCGGCCAACCGCACTGCTCGAGCACGGCCGTGACCCGCTCGGCCAGCGCGGCGAACCACGCCACACCGTCCTCGTCGGGCTCCACGCCCAGCACGATGGCGTGGTCCTGGTCGGCGGTGAACCCCTCCTCGTCCCGCGCGGCCGACCCCAGCACGACCCAGCTGTACGGCACCGGCGGCGGCCCCAGCCCCTCGCCGGCCAGCTCCTCCTCGACGAGCGCCACCACGCGTCGTCGTACGGCGTCGCCGAGCGCGGTCGCGACGCGCGAGATGTCGGCGGCGCTGACGTCGCGCTCGACGAGCTGTCCGAGGACGGCGTGGATGCCGGGCGCCTCCGCCACGACGCCGGCCAGGGTCGGCTGACCGGCGATCGCCGCCGCGAGGTAGACGGGGTTGGCGTTCTCGAGCCGCACCAGGTCGGTGGTGGTGACCAGCCCGGCCGGGCGCCCGGAGTCGTCGACGACGGGGAGGTGGTGGATGTTGCGGCTCACCATCTCGAGCAGCGCCTCGAAGGCGAGCGCGTCCTCGGAGAGCGTGACGGGGTCGGCGGTCATCACCGACCGCACCGGGCTGTCGGGCGGCAGGTCCACCGCGAGCACCCGGTTGCGCAGGTCGCGGTCGGTCACGATGCCCAGGAGGGCGAGGTGCTCGACGACGAGGATGCACGAGACGCCGGCCCGGGACATCGTCCCCGCGGCCTCGCGCACCGACGCGTCGGGGTCGGTCGACACCGGCTCGCGCGTGACGAGGTCACCGACGCGCGTGCCCAGCGCGGTGCTGCCGGACGTCGCGCGCTGCAGGTTGCCGATGGCCCGGGACAGGCGCGCGTGGTGGGTGGCGGCGTAGAAGGTCGCGACGTCGGGATGGTCGCGCGTCAGCTCCTCGAACGCCGCCGGCTCGAGGACCAGCAGCAGGGTGTCCTCGACCGCGGTGCAGCGGTAGCGGGTGGGACGGTGCTCCAGCAGCGAGCTCATGCCGAAGGCCTCACCGGTGCCGACCCGGTCGACCAGCTCACCGGTCTCGTCGCGCACCTCCACGGCGCCCGAGCGGACGAGGTACAGCCCGTCGCCGTGGTCGCCGACGTCGAGGACGACGGTGCCGCGCCTGGCATAGCGGATCGTGCACCGTCGGGGCAGCGCGGCGAGCTCCGCAGCGGGCAGGCGGTCGAACGGCGCGTGGGCGGCGAGAAAGTCCCTGACCTCGGCGAGCTCGACGTCCATGGGGGCCATGGTGGCACCGATGCGGCCGGGCGCGGGCGGTCCGGGAGGATGCAGCCGTGACCGCCCCCGTGACCACCCCCGTCGTCGTCGAGCTGCCACGGTCGCGACCGGTCCCGTGGCGCGAGCGCAGCCGGCTGGTGCGCTGGCAGCGCCTGTGGCGGACGAGACGGCCGCGCACCTTCACCGAGAAGGTTCGCTACAAGATGCTGCGCGACCACCGGCCGCTGCTGGTGACGTTCGCCGACAAGGCCGCCGTGCGTGACCACGTCGCCGCGGTCCTCGGCGAGAAGGTCCTGCCGCGGGTGCACCTCGTCACCGACGAGCCGACCGACCTCACCGGTGCGGCGCTGCCGTCGTCGTACGTCCTCAAGCCGACCCACGGCAGCGGCGTCGCGGTCATCGTCTCGGACGCGGCGCCGGCCGACGCCCGGCTGCCCGAGCCGCGCTACGGCTGGGTCTACCGCCACGTGCGTCCCGAGCACGCGCCCGTCGAGGGGCTCGTCGAGATGGCGCGGTGGTGGCTGGCGCAGCTCTACGGGCAGGGCCCGAACCGCGAGTGGGCCTACGGCCACGTGTCCCGTCAGGTCCTGGTCGAGGAGCTGCTGGTCGGACCGGACGGCGGCGTCCCCGACGACTACAAGCTCTTCGTCTTCCACGGCACCTGCCACTACGTCCAAGTCGACCGCGGCCGCTTCGACCGGCGTACGCAGGACTTCTTCACCCGCGACTGGGAGCACCTGCCCCTCAGCGGCGGACACCCGTGGGCCGAGCCCGCGCCGCCGCGCCCGGACCGGCTCGACGAGATGATCGCGATGGCCGAGCGGCTCGGGCAGGACACCGACTTCGTCCGCGTCGACCTCTACGACCTCCCCGACCGGGTCGTGTTCGGGGAGCTGTCCAGCTTCCCCGCCGGCGGCGACAGCCCGTTCGAGCCCGAGTCGTTCGACCTGGAGTTCGGGCGCCACTGGACGCCTCCGCGCCGCTACCTCTGAGGATCTTGCGAGAAGACCGGGAAGAGGGGTACTCATCAGGGGAAGGCTCGCGGCCCCGCCGGGGCGCGCCTGAGCACCGAGGAGTCGATCCATGTCCACCCAGTCGACGCACACGCCCGCCTCGCCGGCCCCGTCCGGCGGCCCCCGCCGGATGACCCCCAAGGCCATCGCGATCTGGGGGGCGGTCGCCCTCGTCGGTGCCGTCTGCTGGACCGTCCTCGCGCTGTCACGCGGTGAGGAGGTCTCGGCCCTCTGGATCCTCTTCGCGGCGCTGTCCTCCTACGCGATCGCCTACCGCTTCTACGCCCGGTTCATCGCCTACCGGGTGCTGGGCGTCGACGACACCCGGGCCACGCCGGCCGAGCGCTACGACAACGGCCGCGACTTCGACGTCACCCACCGGCACGTCCTGTTCGGGCACCACTTCGCCGCGATCGCCGGCGCCGGCCCGCTCGTCGGCCCGGTGCTGGCCGCGCAGATGGGCTACCTGCCCGGCACGATCTGGATCATCGTCGGCGTCATCTTCGCCGGAGCCGTGCAGGACATGGTCGTCCTGTTCTTCTCGATGCGCCGCGACGGAAAAAGCCTGGGCCAGATGGTGCGCGAGGAGATCGGTGTGGTGGGCGGCATCGCCGCCCTGATCGCGGTCTTCGCGATCATGATCATCATCCTCGCCGTCCTCGCCCTGGTCGTCGTCAACGCCCTGGCCGAGTCGCCCTGGGGCGTGTTCTCGATCGGCCTGACCATCCCCATCGCGCTGTTCATGGGCTACTACCTGCGGGTGCTGCGTCCCGGCCGGGTCTCGGAGGTCACCGCGATCGGCGTCGCCCTGCTGCTGCTGGCGATCATCGGGGGCGGCTACGTCGAGCAGATGGGCCTCGAGGAGGCGCTGACGCTCTCGAAGGAGCAGCTCACGCTCGGTCTGGTCCTCTACGGCTTCATCGCCTCGATCCTGCCGGTGTGGATGCTGCTCACGCCGCGCGACTACCTCTCCACGTTCATGAAGATCGGCGTGATCGTGCTGCTGGCCGTCGGGCTCATCCTGGCCGCGCCGGTCCTGCAGCAGGAGGCGGTGACCGACTTCGCGCTCGAGGGCACCGGCCCCGTCTTCGCCGGCAAGCTGTTCCCGTTCGTCTTCATCACCATCGCCTGCGGTGCGCTGTCCGGCTTCCACGCCCTCATCTCCTCGGGCACGACGCCCAAGATGGTGGCGAAGGAGAGCCAGGTCCGGATGATCGGCTACGGCGGCATGCTGATGGAGTCGTTCGTCGCGATCAGCGCCCTCATCGCCGCCAGCGTGATCGACCCGGGTCTCTACTTCGCGATGAACAGCCCGGCCGGCGCCACCGGGGCCGACCCGGCCACCGCGGCGGAGTTCGTCGCCGGCCTCGGCTTCACCATCACGCCCGACCAGCTCACCGCGGCGGCGGCAGCGGTGGAGGAGGGAACGCTCATCTCCCGCACGGGTGGCGCACCGACGTTGGCGCTCGGCATGTCCCAGATCTTCACCGAGGCGTTCGGCGGCGGGCTCGCCGCGTTCTGGTACCACTTCGCGATCATGTTCGAGGCGCTCTTCATCCTCACCGCCGTCGACGCCGGCACCCGGGTGGGTCGCTTCATGCTGCAGGACACGGTCGGCAACGTGTGGCCCAAGTACGCCGACCTCTCCTGGAAGCCGGCCTCGTGGTCGGCCAGCGCCGTCGTGGTCGGCCTGTGGGGCTACATGCTCTACGTCGGGGTCACCGACCCGCTGGGTGGCATCAACCAGCTGTTCCCGCTCTTCGGCATCGCCAACCAGCTGCTCGCGGCGATCGCGCTGACGCTGTGCGTCACCCTGCTGATCAAGCACGGCAAGGTGAAGTGGGCGTGGGTGCCCGGCATCGGCCTGGCCTGGGACCTCGTCACCACGATGACGGCGAGCTACCAGAAGGTCTTCTCCGACAACCCCGCGATCGGCTACTTCACCCAGCGGGAGCGCTACGCCGACGCCCTCGACGCCGGTGAGCTGCTCGCGCCCGCGACGGACGTCGACCAGATGGAGCAGATCGTCCTCAACTCGACCGTCAACGGCACCCTGCAGGCGACGTTCGCGCTCCTCGTGCTCGTGGTGGTCGTCAACGCGTTCGTCATCTGGATCAAGGCGCTGCGGGCCGGCAGCCTGCCGACCACCGAGGTGCCGTGGCACGAGTCCCACCTCGTCCAGCCGTCCGACTTCTTCGCCACGGCTGACGAGAAGGAGGCCGTGCGCGAGTGGGAGGCCGCCGGGCACGGCCGAGAGGTGGGGAGCCACCGATGACGACCGTGCTGCAGGTGGCCCGCCGGCTGCGCTGGTACGTCCGCGAGCTCACCGGGGAGGCCCGGTGGGACGACTACCTCGCGGAGTGCCGGGAGTTCGGCGACCAGCCGATGTCGCGGCGCGAGTTCGAGCGCCGGCGGGACCATGAGCGCGAGCACCAGGCGGTGGGCCGCTGCTGCTGACGTGCCGGCCGCGCCCGTCGTCAGCAGCCCCGGGGCTCAGAACACCTGGGGCACGAACGTCTGCTCGTGCGCCGGTGTGCGGACGTACGGGATGTCGCGCACCTCGGGGAGCTCCACGCGCGGCGGCGCCACGTCCTCGTAGTCGAACTGCGAGAGGAGGTGGCTGATGCAGTTGAGCCTGGCTGCGCGCTTGTCGTCGGACGGGACGACGTACCAGGGGGCCTGCTTGATGTCGGTGTACTGGAAGGTGGTGTCCTTCGCCATCGAGTAGCGGATGTAGAGCTCGCGCTCGGCGAGGTCCATGTCGGACAGCTTCCACCGCTTGAGCGGCTCGTCGTTGCGTGCCTCGAAGCGACGCAGCTGCTCCTCGGCGCTGACCGAGAACCAGTACTTCAGGACCACGATCCCCGATCGCACCAGCATCCGCTCGAACTCCGGGCAGCTGCGCAGGAACTCCTGGTGCTCGTCCTCGGTGCAGAAGCCCATCACCCACTCGACGTTCGAGCGGTTGTACCAGCTGCGGTCGAACAGGACCATCTCACCGGCCGCGGGCAGGTGCTCGACGTAGCGCTGGAAGTACCACTGGGTGCGCTCGCGGCTGGTCGGCTTGGGGAGCGCCGCGATCCGCACCGTGCGCGGGCTGGTGCGCTCGGTGATCCGCTTGATCACCCCGCCCTTGCCGGCCGAGCCGCGACCTTCGAAGATCACCAGGACCTTCAGGCCCTGCGACTGGATCCAGTACTGCAGCAGCACCAGCTGCTCCTGCAGCCGCTCCATCTCGGCCTCGTAGGCCGACCGCCGCACCCGTCCGGCGGCGTTGTAGCGCTCGTCGCTCCCCGTCATGGACCGAGACTACGGCGCCTCAGGCGGGGAGGCGGTTCAGCACGGTCGTCATGTCGTCCTCGGTGTCGCTGCCGATCTTCTCGAAGACGATCTTCATGACCGGGTCGGCGACCTTGGCCGCGCCCTTGAGCCGGATCTCCGCGTGGTAGGTGATGCGGCTGCCCGGGCCGTCGGGGCTCGGCACGACCGTGATGGTGTCGACGGACCGCGCGGTGTCGTTGTGCCCGACCAGGACGATGGTGTCGTCGGTGAGCTGCTGGAGCGTGTAGGTCAGCTCGGTGGACACCCCGGCGATCTTGGACACGTTGTGCCACGACGACCCGACCTGGACCGGGCCGGAGTCCTGGCGGGTGCACGACTCGGTGCCCGGGTCCCACTCCTCGGCGTTGCCGAAGTCCTTGAGGTAGTCGATGACGACGGTGGGCTGGGGACGGACGTCGAAGGTGCGGCTCACGGTGGTCATGGCTCGACAGTAGGCAGGCGCCCGCAGGTGGCAGACCGCCCGAACGGGTGCCACATTGGGCCCATGCCGACCGAGACGCACGACCTGCCCGACCTGCCCGGTGCCGCCGACCACCTCGAGCTGTGCCTGCGACTGGCCGAGGAGGCGCTCGCGGACGGGGACGGGGCCTTCGGCTCGGTGCTGGTCGACGCATCGGGTGCCGTGCTGCGCTCCGGGCGCAACCGCGAGGTGTCCGGCTCGGACCCGACGGCCCACCCCGAGCTCGAGCTGGCGCAGTGGACCGCGGCCCACGTGCCCGCCGCCGAGCGCGCCGGCTGTGTGGTCTACACCTCCGGCGAGCACTGCCCGATGTGCGCCGCCGGCCACGCGTGGGTCGGGCTGGGCCCGATCGTGTACGCCGCCTCGTCCGCGCAGCTCTCGCAGTGGCGCGCGGAGTGGGGCCTGCCCGCCTCACCTGTCGCGGCGCTCCCGGTCACCGACGTCGCGCCGGGCGTGCGCGTCCACGGACCCGTGGCGCCGTACGACGACCGCGTCCGCGCGCTGCACGAGCGGTCGCGTGGGGATGCGTGACCTCGTCCTCACCGGCGCCCGGGTCTTCGACGGGTTCCGCCACCTCGGTGAGGTCGGCGACGTGCTGGTGCGGGACGGTCGGGTGGCGGCGGTGGGCGGGTCGCTGCGGACGCCCGGTGCCGAGGTCGTCGACTGCGGCGGGGCCCTGCTCCTGCCCGGCTTCACCGACGCGCACGTCCACCCGGTGCAGGGCGGTCTCGAACGGCTGACCTGCGACCTCAGCGAGCTCGCCGTCGACAGTGCCGCCTACCTCGCGCACGTGGCGGCGTACGCCGCCTCCCGTCCCGACCTCGACTGGGTCCAGGGCGGCGGCTGGGCGATGGCCGCCTTCCCCGGCGGGCTGCCGACCGCGGCCGAGCTCGACTCCGTGGTCGGCGACCGCCCTGCCGCGCTGGTCAACCGAGACCACCACGGCATGTGGGTCAACTCCCGCGCGCTCGAGGTCGCCGGCATCACCCGCGACACCCCGGACCCGGCCGACGGGCGCGTCGAGCGCGATGCCTCGGGCGAGCCGACCGGCGTGCTGCACGAGGGTGCGATGGACCTCGTGCTCGACGTGCTGCCGGTGCCGGACGCCGACGCGCTGTACGCCGGACTGCTGGAGGGGCAGCGCCACCTCCTGTCGCTGGGCATCACCGGGTGGCAGGACGCGATCGTCGGGTCGTACGCCGGCATGCAGGACACCGGGCCGACCTACCGGCGTGCGGCCCGGTCGGGCGACCTCGTGGCCACGGTCGTCGGGGCGCTGTGGTGGGAGCGCGAGCGCGGCCTCGAGCAGGTTGCCGAACTGGTCGGGAGGCGCTCGGCGTACTCCCACGGCCGCTTCGCCGCGACCTCGGTCAAGATCATGCAGGACGGCGTCGCGGAGAACGGGACCGCGGCGCTCGTCGAGCCCTACCTCGACCGGTGCGGCCACGCGACGACCAACTCGGGCCTCTCCTTCGTCGACCCGGCGGCGCTGCGCGGGATCGTCGGCGCGCTCGACGAGGCCGGTTTCCAGGTCCACGTCCACGGGCTGGGCGACCGCGGTGTCCGCGAGGCGCTCGACGCGCTCGAGGGCACCGACCCCCGGCGTCGGCACCACATCGCGCACCTCCAGCTGGTGCACCCGACAGACGTGCCGCGGTTCGCCGAGCTGCAGGTGGCCGCCAACCTGCAGGCGCTGTGGGCCTGCCTGGACGACCAGATGGTCGACCTGACCATCCCGTTCCTCGGTGCGGAGCGGGCGGCACGGCAGTATCCCTTCGGCGACCTCCACCGCGCCGGCGCCCGCTTCGTCGCCGGGAGCGACTGGCCGGTCAGCACCCCGGACCCCCTCCGGGCGATCCACGTCGCCGTCCACCGGATGGCCCACGGGGAGCCCGGTCCCGCCGGGAGCGAGCCGTTCCTCGCCGATCAGGCGCTGTCCCTCGAGGTCGCGCTCGCGGCCTACACCTCCGGCTCGGCGTGGGTCTGCCACCGCGACGACGCCGGGAAGGTCGAGCCCGGCGCGGTCGCGGACCTCGTCCTGCTCGACCGCGACCCGTTCGACGCCCCGGACGAGATCGGTGCCGCCCGGGTCGAGCGGGTGTGGGTCGGGGGAGAGCCGGTCGTCGGCGGGTGAGGCGTCTGGCTCGGGCCGCGGTACCCATCGAGCAGGTCGATGCCCGGCGGCTGACAGGCAGGCGTGACGCACACGTGTCCGAGATGTGGCCCTGGATCGAGACGGCGAATGTCGATCAGGTCAGCTCAGCCACCATCGCAGCACAGGCGTCGTCCGTGCGGCCCGTGGATCCCTTGACGTCGCCCAGGAACTCGAGGAACTCGTCGTCGGACGGATCCTGCGGAGTGCCGTTGTTGTCGATGAGGATCTCCCAGCGGCTCTGGCCCGGGTTGCGGGCGATGGCCTTCCCGTCCATCCCGTACCAGGTCTCGTTGCCCGTCCCCAGCACGAGGATCGTGAACGTCCCGTCACCGTTGTCGGTCACCTTCAGGTCCTTGCCGATCGTGCGTGACGCGTAGGTGACGAATCGGTCGTCGTCCGGGCTCGTGATGGTCTGGTGGACGGTTGCCTGCTCGAGGAAGTAGGGCAGCTGGGCGGCGCCCCGGGACCCCAGGCGGAAACGGAAGTCATTGACGCTCTCGACCTCGACGTCGAGGTCGTCGACGCCGCAGAATCCGGTGACGACGAAGCTGAACTCCTCGTGGATGGTGCCGCTGTCGATCGGCTTGGCTGTGGCAGGACCGCCGCCGGCGGCGACGGCGAGCAGGGTGGCCGCGGCTGCCGCGGCGCTGAGGGGAGCGAGTCTGCGCATGGGAGGCCTCGATTCCAGAGAGAGCCGGGTCATCAAGTCTTCGGCCCCCGACCGGTCAGGGGAATCCCCGAGCCGCGTCATCTGCGGAAATGACCCTCGCTAACCTCGACGCCATGCCGAACATCGCGACGAACACCGAGGTCGGGCTCGACGAGCTGCTGGAGTTCGTACGCCCGCGGCACCGGATGCTGCTCATCACCGAGCGCGCGGACGGCAGCCCGCAGGCGTCACCGGTGAGCGGAGGCGTCGACGACAGCGGCCGCATCGTCGTGGCGACCTACCCGCAGCGCGCGAAGACTCGCAACGCGCGGCAGCGGCCAGGTGTCTCGGTGGTCGTGCTCTCCGACGAGTGGGACGACGCGTGGGTGCAGGTCGACGGGACGTGCGAGGTGCTCGACGCCAGCGAGGGGGAGGAGGCGCTCGACGCTTTCGTGGAGTACTTCCGCTCCATCGCCGGGGAGCACTCCGACTGGCAGGAGTACCGGGAGGCGATGGTCGACCAGGGCAAGTCGTTGCTCCGGATCACGCCCACCCGCTGGGGCACCGTGTCGACCGGCGGATTCCCACCCGAGGTGGCCGCCCGCCGCTAGGCATCGGTTTCAGGGCGGATGCCACGATGAAGGGCATGCAGACCACCGCCCGCGAGCCCGCGTGGAAGGGCGCTGCGCTCGTCACGGGCGGCTTCGTCGCGCTGCTGTGGGTGCTCGAGATCTTCGACGCCGCGACGGGCAATCCGCTCGACGCGTACGGCGTCCAGCCCCGCAGCGAGGACGGGCTGGCCGGCGTGGCGTTCGCGCCGACCCTGCACTTCGGCTTCGACCACCTGGTCAGCAACACCGTGCCCGTGCTCGTGCTGGGCTTCCTCACCCTTGCCACCGGCGTCGCCCGCGGTCTCGCCGCCACCGCGATCATCTGGGTCGTGGGCGGCTTCGGCGTGTGGCTCTTCGCCCAGCCGGGCAGCACCCACGCGGGCGCGTCCGTGCTGATCTTCGGCTGGATCGTCTACCTCGTCGTGCGCGGCTTCCTCAACCGCCGTACCTCCGAGATCCTCATCGGCGTCGCGGTCTTCCTGCTCTACAGCGGCGCGCTGCTCGGCGTGCTGCCCGGCCAGCCCGGCGTCTCGTGGCAGGGACACCTCTTCGGTGCCATCGGCGGCTTCATCGCGGCACGTGCCCTGACCACCCGGCAGCGCAGTGAGTCGAGCATCACGTACTGATCGGTAACAAACCCCGGACGGGTCCGTCGCCCGGCTCCTAGCCTGCCCGTCATGCGCGCTCTCGCCCTCCGCCCCCTCGTCCTCACGTCCGTCCTCGCTGCCCTGCTCGTCCCCACGCTCGCCGCCTGCGGCGGGGAGGCCGACGCGTCCGGCACGACCGCCCGCACCGAGGCCGACGCCGCAGAGGCGGAGGCGCTCGCGGACTGGCGTACGGCGGTGGAGGACGAGCTCGGCACGGACACCTTCGACTTCGCCGCCCTGCAGCAGACCGCCGCCGCCGACTGCGTGCGGACCGACGCCGGTGACTGGACCGTCGAGCTGGCGCTCAGCGGCGACCTGTCCACCTCCGCGCTCACCCGCATCGGTCTCGAGCACGCGTGCAGCGACGTGGTCGCGGCCTTCGACGAGGCCGTCGCCGCCGTCGAGCGGGCGGCCGACCCGCTCGAGCTGGTGTGCGGCCCGGATGTCGAGCTGTCGGCCGAGGCGGCGTTGTCCGCCGACCTGGTCTGCGGGAACCGTTAGTTCTCCGGCGGGGGCTGGTCCGGGTCGGCGTCCGGGTCGGGGATCGTCTCGGGCAGGTCGCGCACCGGCACGACGACCACGTCGTGGACCTTCCAGTCGAGCTCGCGCAGCACGTCGGCGGCCGCCTCGAGCTGCTCGAGGGTCGGGGTCCGACCGGACACCGGGCGCACGAACGACTCGACGTGGAAGACGTGGCCCTGGTCGCGCACGCGGCTGCGGCTGTCGTCGACCCAGGAGAGGCTGGCCAGCACGTCGTCGACGCGTCGGGTGAGCGGGTGCGGGTGCTCGTCGTCGTACGTCCGGGCGCGCTCGTCCATCAGCGCCGTGGTCGAGTAGTGCAGGTTGGTCCAGCCGTCGCGCACGATCGACAGCGAGATGAGCAGCGCCGCGCCGGAGTCCGCCCACCACAGCCCGAGGCCGATGCCGAGCACGCCGGCGATGGTGCCGGCGGCCGTCATCCAGTCGGCCTTCTGCATGTCGGCGTCGGCGTAGAGGACCTTGTCGTGGAGCTTCTCGGCGAGCGGCAGCTTCATCCGGCCCAGGACGAACGGGCCGATGCCGGTGTAGACCATGGCCGCCACCATCAGCCAGCCGGCCCAGAAGGTGTGGCCGAGGAGCCGGACCGTGCCGATCGGCGGGTGCTCGGCGCGCAGCAGCCCCATCGCGGAGTCGACGGCCAGCAGCAGGCCGACGGCCAGCAGCGCGATGGCCGCCGTGAGGTGGCCGACGCCGGTGGCCCGATGGAAGCCGTAGGGGTGGTCGGCGGTGGGACGACGGCGACCGATGCGTACGGCGACCAGGAAGGCCAGCGGTGGCACGAGCGCCAGTGAGTCCTCCACCCACGCCGTCTTCATCGCCTGCGAGCTCCCGGCCGTCGCGAACACCACCGCGACGCAGGTGAGCATGTAGAGCAGCGTGATCACCTCGAGCCGCTTGGCCCGGCGCAGTGCGTCGGCCTGCTCGGGCGGCAGCTCGGTGTGCCCGAACCAGTGCCCGGACCCGCCGGACGGGGAGGTCTCCGTGCGACTCATGGGCGACCGCCCGCGGTGGGCTGGGCGTCGAGCCAGCGCTCGAGCTCGGACTGCAGGGCGTTCTCGCCCAACGGCACCATCATCACGTGCGCCTCGGTCGTGCCGGCGACCTCGACCTCTGTGTAGGCCCGGGTCAGGCCGACCTTGTCGACCCACGCGTTCGCGTCGGTGAAGCCGCCGACCGCGAGGTCGATCTCGCCGCCCTCGAGCAGCCGGACGAGCTCCTCCTCGCCGGCGACGGTCCACCGGACCTCGGCGGCGAGGTGGTCGGCGAACCCCAGGACGAGCCGCGGCTCAGGCCCCGCCGGCGGATCGTCGGCCACGTCGACCCAGCCGGGCCGGGGGGAGGCCCCGACGCGGAGGACGCCGTCGCCGCGGACCCGGTCGAGGGTGCCGTCGGGATCGGCGGGGAAGTCGTCGGGGATCACCGAGCCGCACCCTGCCAGCAGCACGACGGCGGCGACGAGCAGCAGCACGCGGCGGATCTGCGACATCACTCCACCCGGTCCCCGGTTCCCGCGGCCGAGCCCGGTCGCTTCAGCAGCGGCCGGGTCGCCGGCCCCTCGAGCACGTCGCCGTCGCGGGAGAAGCGCGACCCGTGCAGCGGGCAGTCCCACGTCTCCTCGGCGTCGTTCCACTTGAGCAGGCCGCCGAGGTGGGTGCACACGCCCACCACGCCGCAGGCGCGGGCCTGGGCGGGTCCGGCCGTTCCGGGCAGCCGCTCGCGGGCGGTGCGCACGGCGCCGGTGAGGACGGCCGCCCCGACCCCGAGGTTGATCCGGGCCAGCTCGGCGGCGTTGGACGCCGACGGTGCCCGACCGCTGAGGGTCTGTGCCCAGGTCGGCATGTCGCCGAGGATGTCGGCGGAGATGGCGCGCGCCGCGACCACCGCGTTGGTCATGCCCCACTTCTCGTAGCCGGTGGCGACGTGGATCCGGTCACCGCCGCGCCGGAGCGGTCCGACGTACGGCACCCCGTCGGGGCTGCTGTAGTCCTGGGCCGACCAGTGGTGGGTCTCGGAGGTGGCCGGGTACCACTTCGCGGTCCACGCCCGCAGTGCCTCGAGGTGGGCGAGGTGGGAGTCCGTGCGGCCGACGACGTGGCCCGCGCCGCCCACGACGAGCGTGCCGCCAGGGGCGTCGCGCACCGACCGGGCGTCGGAGCCGGCGGAGAGGTACATCCCGTCCATCGGGCCGGCGCCGTCGAGGGCGAGCACGTAGGAGCGTTGCGGCTCGAGCCGGGCGAAGTGCAGGCCACGGTCGAGGATCGGGGTGCCGGTCGCGAGCACCAGGTGCTCCGCGGTCAGGTTCTCGCCGCCCTCGAGGCGGACCGTGGGCCGGCCGCCCTTCGAGACCGACCGCACGCGGTGGCCCTGGTGCAGGGTGCCGCCGTGGGCGCGCAGCTGCTCGGCGAGCGCGCCGAGGACGTCCATGGCGTCGAGCTGCGCCTGGTCGGCGAGCGTGGTCGCGGCCACGTGCGGGAACGGGACGTCGAGGGTGTCGCGCCAGGCGACGTCGAGGCCGAGCGCGGACGCGGCCTCGTGCTCCTGCTCGACCGACGAGCGCTCCTGCTCGTCGGCGGCGTACGTCACCGCGGTGCGGCGCTGGACGGGCACGCCGTGGTCGTCGCAGAACCGCAGCAGCCACTCCATGCCCTCGCGGTTGGCGTCGACGTAGGCCGCGGCGACGTCGTCGGACTGGTGGCGGCGGATCCGGGAGAGGTGGGTGCCCTGGAGCAGCGAGACCTTGCCGGTGGTCCGTCCGGTGGTGACCGCGCCGACCTGCCGGGCCTCGACGCATGCGACGCGTAGGCCGGCCCGGGCGAGCAGGAGGCTGGTCGTCAGACCGGTGAGCCCGGCGCCCACGACGAGGGCGTCCAGCGCCTCGCCCGGCTCGGGCAGGGGGTCGTCGGCGACGGGGGCGGCACGGTCGAGCCAGAGCGAGGTCACGACTCGTCCTCCACCTCGGCGGCCGGGTCCTCGGGCTGCGGCTCGGCGTTGACCGGGTCGGTGTCGAGGTGGGTCTGCGGGTCGGTCCACGGCTCCTGCGTCGGGTCGTCGGACTGCGTCATCTCATCTCCTGCGGTGGGGGTGCGGGACGCCGTCCCCGTACCCCGTCACGAATGGGATCAGTCGGGGGTGCATGAGGTGCACCCCTGGGGGGTACAACCACTACACGCCGGGGTGGTCCCGCCAGGACCACGGCGGCCAGCGCGAGACCCGCCGGTCTTGACCTCCCGTACGCCGTGCGAGGTGACTCCGGCGGGTTTCGTACGTCCGGGCTCGCGGCTCAGTGCGAGCGCAGCGGGCTGTCCTCGAGGCGGTCGAGCAGGTCGCGCGGGCCATCGTAGACCGCTCCCGCCCCGGCAGAGGTGAGCCGCTCGGCGGAGACGCCACCGCTGCGCAGCCCGACGCACGGCACCCCGGCGGCCTCGGCGGACAGGACGTCCCAGACGGCGTCGCCGACCACGACGGCCCGGCCGCCGGGCTCGCCGCCCGCCCGCTCGATGGCGAGCCGGACCATGTCGGGCGCCGGCTTGGTGGCTGCATCGTCCGAGCCGGTCACGACCGCCGTGAGGTGACGGCGTACGTCGACGAGCTCGAGCAGGTCGTCGACGAGGTCGCTCTCCGAGGAGCTGGCCAGCACGAGCCGGTGCCCCTGGCCCGCGAGGGCCTCGACCAGGTCGGCGGCGCCGTCGAGGGCGCACACCGTGCGGAGCTGGGAGCGGAAGTACTCGTCGTGCAGCTTGCGCACGTCCTCGCCCACGGCCGACTCGGCCGGGTCGCCGGCGACGTGGGCGACGAGCCGGTCGCCACCCATCCCGATCGCCTCGTGGACGCGTACGGCGCTGACGTGCAGGCCGACGTCGTGGAAGGCGGCGTGCCAGGCGACGACGTGCTGGTAGACCGAGTCGACCAGCGTGCCGTCCAGGTCCAGGACGACGACGGGGCGGGGCAGGGTCTCGGCGTTCACGGCAGCGTCGTACCCCGACGTCCGTGGCCCCATGCGCGGGCGCGGGGTGGCCGCCCCAGCGGGTGTGGTGTGGCCCCGGGCGGGGGGAGGACCATCGAGAGCTCAGGCAACACCGATGTGTCGAGGGGATCGATATGGAGCTGCTGCCGCAGAGTCGGGAGGCGTTGGACGAGTACGTGACGGCGTCCATCGATGACATGGAGGGCCTGCTGCGGGTGATCGAGGGCTGGGCCGTGCGCTCGGTGCCGGACTGCGTCGCCCTCAGCGTCACCCTCCTCGACGAGGACCTGACCTTCACCCTCGTCGACCGCGCGGCGACGGGCGAGCCGCGGCACGACGAGCCTCGGCACGACAGGACCGGCGACTCCGGACCCGGGCCGCCGCCGGCGGAGGTGCATCCCCTCGACGAGCTGGACTGGGCCGACACGGCCCGCGAGCGCGCGTTCGGCGCGATCGCCAGCACCGTGTGCCTGCCGGTGGTGGAGCACGGCCGAGCCGTGCTCAACATCGACCTCTACGCCTCGACCGCCTACGCCTTCCGCGACCGCATCGACGGGCTCGTGGAGGCGCTCGGTGCCTGGCAGGCGGGTGCCGTCACCAACGCCGACCTCGGGTTCGAGACCCTCCGTCGCGCCCAGCAGGCGCCCGAGCGGCTGCGCGAGCAGCGTCTCGTCGACGTCGCCGTGGGCCTGGTCGCGGCCCGGATGGCGGTGACGACGGACGTGGCCGCGGTGATGCTGCGCGAGTCCGCCGAGCGCGCCGGCGTGTCCCAGTCGGAGGCGGCGTGCGTGGCCCGGGTGCTGCTGGCATAGGTCCACCCACCGCGGGGCGTATGCGCCCCGCCCATCGGGGTACTGCGGGCCATGCAACAACGACCTACTGCCCCCGTCACCCGCCACGTCAAGGTGGCGATCATGGAGGAGAGCGAGCTCGTCGTCCACGGCCTCCGCGCCATGCTCGAGCCGCACTCCGCACTGGTCACCCTGGTGGCGCACCGGGCCGACGGTCCGGCGCCCCTGTGCGACCTCACCCTCTACGAACCCCACCGCCGATCCGCGGGCGTCCGGCCTGCCCCGCAGCGCTTCCCGACCCGGATGGTGGCCTTCGGCTGGGACTGCAGCCCCGAGGCCGTCTCCACCGAGATGTCGCGCGGCGCCGCCGGCTTCGTCAGCAAGTGGCTGCCGGCCCGGCGCCTGGTGTGGAACCTGCTCCAGATCGCCGACGGCCGCGTCGTCGTCGACGCCTGGACCGGTCAGGCCGAGGCGGAGAAGGCGGCTGCCGAGAAGTGGCCCCTCACCCAGCGCGAGACCGAGGTGCTCTCGATGATCGCCTCCGGCAAGGCCAACCGCGACATCGCCGAGGAGACCAACCTCAGCATCAACTCGGTGAAGTCCTACATCCGCGGCGCCTACTCCAAGATCGAGGTGACCTCGCGCTCGCAGGCGGTGCTCTGGGCGATCCAGCACGGGCTGCTCATGACGCCCGAGCCCGAGCCGACCCGCGCTCCCCGGGTGCCCCTCCGCGCCGCACGATGACCCGGTTCGGCTACTTCCTCTCCTGCGAGGAGTACGCACCGGACGAGCTGCTCGAGCAGGCGCGGCTCGCCGAGCGCGCCGGCTTCGACAGCCTCTGGATCAGCGACCACTTCCACCCGTGGACCAACGCGCAGGGGCAGTCGCCCTTCGTGTGGTCGATGATCGGTGCGGTCGCGCAGGTGTGCGACCTGCCGGTCACCACGGCGGTCACCTGCCCGACCGTGCGCACGCACCCGGCGATCGTCGCCCAGGCCGCGGCCACCTCCGCGGTGCTGCTCGGCGAGGGACGCTTCACCCTCGGCGTGGGCACCGGCGAGGCGCTCAACGAGCACGTGCTCGGTGACGTCTGGCCGCACGCCGAGCGGCGCCTCGAGATGCTCGAGGAGGCCGTCGAGGTGATCCGCGAGCTGTGGACCGGGGAGGTGGTCTCGCGCCACGGCCGGCACTACACCGTCGACACGGCGCGCATCTACACGCTGCCCGACGAGCCGCCGCCGATCTACATGAGCGCCTTCGGGCCGAAGGCGCTCGACGTGGCGTGCCGCATCGCCGACGGCTTCGTCACCACCCAGCCCGACGCCGAGTCCGTGGAGACGTTCCGCGCCGCCAAGGGCGCCGACGCACCCACGCAGGCCGGCTTCAAGGTCGCCTGGGGACCCTCCCGCGACGAGGCGATCGACGCGGCGTACCAGCTGTGGCCCAACTCCGGCGTGCCCGGCGAGCTCGCGCAGGTGCTGCCGAGCCCGCAGCACTTCGAGCAGGCCAGCGAGCTGGTGACGCGCGAGGCCTTCGCCGAGAAGGGTGCCTTCGGCCCCGACGTCGCCGAGCACGTCGAGGCCTACGCGCCGTTCGTCGACGCGGGCTTCAGCGAGGTGTACGTCGCCAACATGGGCCCGCACTACGCCGACATGATCGCGGCCTACGGGTCCGACGTGCTCCCGCAGCTGCGCGACCGGGGCTGAGGCGGCTCCCGTCCCCTCAGCCGTCGTACTCGGGGTGGCCCTCGACGTCGGCGGGCCTCGCCTCGTGCCCCTCGCGCCCGCGGGTGCGCCGCAGCTCCTTCATCTCCGCCTCGAAGACGTGGCGCTGCCCGTCCACGAGCTCGTCGAGGATGCGCTGGTGGAGCTCCTTGGTGCGCGCGTAGAAGCCGTCGTCGAAGGCCTCGACCATCTGGAACGACCACATGCCGGGCAGCGGGTTCTGCCCGAGGACGTCGCGGTCGAGGGCGTCGGCGAGCTCGTCGTGGCCGGCCTCGCGCACCAGCGCCTCGGCCTCCTCGAAGGTCGACTCGGCGCTGCCCATCAGGCGGTGGAAGGCGTAGAGGTGGCCCCGCGCGTCCTCGACGTGGTCGAGCGCGGCCGAGACCTTGCCGACCGCCTCGACGGTCTCGTCGGTGACTCCGTCGGGCCGCTGGTGCTCGGGAGCGGGCTGGTCGTCCATGCTCCGAGGCTCACAGACCACGCCCGTCCGGCACCACCTGCCAACGGGCGGGTCCTCGCCCGGTCCTACTCCGCGGTGACGCCCTGCTCCGGGACGCCCTGCTCCGGGACGCCCTGCTCCGGGACGCCCTGCTCCGGGAGCTCACGCGTGGCGACCACCTGGGCCGCCAGGTCGCGGAGCTTGACGTTGGCCTGCGAGGACAGCCGTCGCAGGACGTCGAAGGCGCGGTCCTCGTCGAGGGCGTAGCGCTCCATGATCATCCCCATCGCCTGGCCGATCACGGTGCGGGTCTCGATCGCACGGACGAGCTGCTCGTCGTTGATCGACCGTGCCAGGGCGACCGCCGCCATCGCCGCGATCGTGTGGCCCTGCAGCACGTCCTCGTCGGTGAAGGAGCGCGGCTGGGTCGCGTAGACGTTGAGCGCACCCCAGGTGCGGTCGGGCCGGGTGAAGAGGCGGAAGCTGAGGCTGGAGCGGATGCCGAGCTCCTCGACCATCGCGCGGCCCCACGAGGGCCACCGCGGGTCGGTCGCGAGGTCGTCCACCAGGACGGTCGCGTGCTCGCGGATCGCCTCGCGGCACGGCCCCTCGCCCAGCTCGTACTGGGCCTGGTCGAGCTCGCGCAGCCGCTCGCTGGTGGCGACGGGAGTGCGGATCTTGTCCCGTTCGACGACCGAGATGCCGACGTGGTCGCAGGCGGTGAAGAACTCGGGCGTGATCTCGACGAGCCGTTGCAGGGTGTGCGGCGGATCGACCTGGGCGTCGAGCTCACGTACGGCGTCGGCCAGCTGACGTTCGAAGACGTCGTTGATGAGGCACCTGCTTAAGGGTGAAGGCGGACCTCCACGCTCCCACTTCCCGACCCGCCGCGCAACGTCAGCTGGCCCGCTCGGACCGCCGGCCCTCCAGCTCGCGCACCAGCTCGTCGAGGGCGAGGCTCGTCGCCCGTGCGACGACCTCCCCGGGGTCCCCGGTGAACCGGGTGTGCAGCGGCCGCGTGCCCGCCTCGGTGGACACGGCGAGGTGGACGGTGCCCGGCGGGCAGTCCTCCTGGGGGCCGGGGCCACCGACCCCGGTGATACCGAGGGCGACGTCGGCGCCCAGCAGGCGGCGTACGCCGTCCGCCATCTCGCGCGCGCACGCGGCGGTCACCACGGGGCCGCGGGTGACGCCCAGCACCTCGAACTTCACCTCCTCGTCGTAGGCGACGACGCCGCCGCGGTACCACTCGCTCGCGGCTTCGCCACGACCCAGGAACGACGAGATCCGTCCTGCGGTCAGCGACTCCGCGACCGCCACCCGCAGACCGTGCGACGTCGCCAGCTCCGCGATGCGGTCGGCACGCGCCGCGTCGGTCGGCTCCATCCCGGTCGGCTCTGGCTCGGTCGGCTTCGCGTCACTGCTCACGGGTCATGCGTTCCCCGCGCACGCGCCCGTCATGCACGCATGGAAGCAGCCCTGCGGGGCACTGGTCGGGGACGCATCACGCACACGATCGAGCACACAGCACGACCGACCGAGGAGGTCACCGCATCCATGAAGGCAGTCACGTGGCAGGGCAAGCAGGACATGCAGGTCAAGGAGGTCCCGGACGCGGTCATCGAGGAGCGCACCGACGTCGTCGTCGAGGTCACCTCGACCGGGCTGTGCGGGTCCGACCTGCACCTCTACGACCCCCTGACGCCCTTCATGACGACGGGCGACATCGTCGGCCACGAGCCGATGGGCATCGTGCGCGAGGTCGGCTCGGCGGTCACGTCCCTGGTCCCCGGTGACCGTGTGGTGGTCCCCTTCAACATCAGCTGCGGCACCTGCTGGATGTGCTCGCGCGGTCTCTACAGCCAGTGCGAGACCACCCAGAACAGGGACACCGGCACCGGCGCCAGCCTGCTCGGCTACAGCAAGCTCTACGGGCAGGTGCCCGGTGGGCAGGCCGAGCTGCTGCGGGTCCAGTTCGCCGACACGCTGCCGATCAAGGTGCCGCACGGCCCGACCGACGACCGGTTCCTCTTCCTGTCCGACGTGCTGCCCACCGCGTGGCAGGCCGTCGAGTACGCCGCGGTCGAGGACGGCGGCACGCTCCTGGTCGTCGGCGCCGGCCCGATCGGCGACATGGCGACCCGGATCGCCCTGCACCGCGGATTGCGGGTCATCGCCGTCGACTCCGTGCGCGAGCGTCTCGCCCGTGTCCACGGCCGCGGTGCGGAGACGATCGACTTCACCGAGGTCGACGGCGTCGGCGACGCCGTACGCCAGCTGACCGACGGCCGCGGCGCCGACGCCGTGATCGACGCCGTCGGCATGGAGGCCCACGGCTCGCCGGTCGCGGAGACCGCGCAGAAGGCGCTCGGCCTGCTGCCCAAGAAGGTGCAGGAGAAGGTGATGCTCAACTTCGGCGTCGACCGCCTGGCCGCGCTGATGAGCTGCATCGACAGCGTGCGTCGCGGCGGCACCATCAGCATCTCGGGCGTGTACGGCGCCCCCACCGACCCGCTCCCGATGTTCCAGCTCTTCGACAAGCAGATCCAGGTGCGGATGGGCCAGGCGAACGTCCGACGCTGGAGCGACGACATCCTCGCCCTCCTCGAGCAGGAGGAGGACGTGCTCGGCGTCGAGTCGTTCGCCACCCACCACCTGCCCCTCGACGAGGCCCCCGAGGCCTATCGCAAGTTCCGCGACAAGGAGGACGGCATGGTGAAGGTGGTGTTCCGGCCGTGAGGCTGCCCAAGCCGCGCGGCGGGCTGAGCGAGTGGCTCGTCGCCCGGTTGGCCGACCCGGGACTCACCGGCTCGGCCCCCGCCGCGGACTCGTGGGACGACGAGTCGATCGCGCTGTGGACGCTGCACGAGCTGTCGTTCCGCGGCTTCGAGGACGCCGACGACCGCGCCGAGTGGGACCCCGACCTGCTCGGCGTACGACGCGGCCTCGAGACGGCCCTCGAGGAGCGGCTGCGCGAGCGGTGGACGACCGCGGTGCCGTCCGCCACCGCGCCCGCTCCGGCCGAGGTCCCGACCGCGCTGCAGGAGATCGTCGCCGCGGACGACGGCCCGTCGCTGGCCGACCGGGTCCGCCGGCACTTCGAGCGCGACCAGGTGCTCGAGCTGCTGCGCCAGCGCTCGGTCTACCACCTCAAGGAGTCCGACCCGTCAGCCTTCGTCGTCCCGCGGCTCCCGGTGCGGGCCAAGGCCGCTCTGATGGCGCTGCAGTTCGACGAGTACGGCGACGGCGACCCCAACCGGCTGCACTCCCACCTCTTCGCGCGCGGGCTCGAGGCCGTCGGCCTGCGGGCCGAGTACGGCGCCTACGTCGACGACGCCATCGTCGAGAACCTCGAGATGAACAACGCCGGCTCCCTCTTCGGCCTGCACCGCCGCCTGCGCGGTGCGGCGATGGGGCACCTGGCCGCGTTCGAGATGACCAGCTCGCTGCCCTCGCGCAAGATGGTGCAGGGGCTCGAGCGGCTCGGGCTCGACGGGCCGATGTCGGCCTACTACGACGAGCACGTCGAGGCCGACGCCATCCACGAGCACCTCGCCGCTCGCGACATCTGCGGCACCCTCGCCGAGGACGAGCCCGACCAGGCGGCCGAGATCCTCTTCGGAGCCTGGACCTGCCTCGACGTCGAGGCCCGCTTCGCGACGGCGATGCTCGGGGTGTGGGAGGACCAGCGATGAGCAGTCAAGCCGGGCGCGACTTCGACCACCCCGACGTGGTGCTCGTCCCGCACGGGCCGATGCTCCTGCGCGGTGCGCAGTCGGTGCAGGACCTCGACGGCACCGTCCACGCCGTCGACCGCCCCGTGGTCGCCCTCTGCCGCTGCGAGAAGTCCAGCCGCCTGCCCTGGTGCGACGGGACGCACAAGGTCATCCCGCGCTGAAGCGTCGTACGACGGGCTCTCCTCCGCGCCCGGACCGCCGCGTGCACGGGGAAGCGGTGGTCCACCCACATTCCTGAGCTCGCAAGTGTGGGCTGGCCACCGCCCACGGGCGTGTCGTACGAGGGTGCGCTGGGGAGCGGTGGCTGAGCCACATTCGGCGGCCCGGAAATGTGGCTGGACCACCGCTCCTCGGGTGCGCCGCCGTACGGGCACAACGCCACCCGACCCGACGGGGGAACGACCTGCGGGCCGAACCGGCGCGCGCGGGTGCTTCTCGTTCCCCACCCTCCCGTCGGCCTGCCGAGCGGTGGCTGAGCTACATTCCGCGGCCCGGAAATGTGGGTGGACCACCGCTCCTCGGGGCGGCGCGGCGCGCGAGCGTCGTACGACGTCAGGCGCGGTCGATGCGCGCGAGCACCCCGCGCACCTGCTGGCGCACCTCGACCATCGCGAGCCGGCCCTCGGTGAAGCACGGCTCCTGGCGGAGGGCGTCGGTCTGGGCGCGGGTGCCGACCTGGAGCACGGCCGAGCCGCCGGGCGCGAGGTGGGCGTCGACGACGGCCAGGCAGGCACGGGCCACGTCGAGGCCGTCGTCGCCGCCGTCGATGGCGGTGAGCGGGTCCTCGGGGTAGCGGCCGGTCTGCTCGCGGGGCACCCACGGCGGGTCGGCGATGATCACCGGGAACAGCTCGCCGGGCTCGAGCACGTCCTGCAGCCGACCCTCCCGGACCTCGACCCGGTCCGCCATGCCGGCGGCGAGCGCGTTGGCGCGGGCGTAGTCGCACGCGACGGGGTTGGCGTCGACGCAGAGCAGGCGCCGGCCGGAGGTCGCGACCGCGAGGAGGCCGATGTGGCCGGCGCCCGCGCAGAGCTCGAGCACCGTCCCGCCCGGCGCGGTCGCCATGAGGTCGGCCGCCCAGTCCGACTGCGCGGCCGTCCACTCCCGGGGCCGCAGCACGCGGTCGTCGAAGGCGATGGTGAGGGACCCGAAGGTCAGCTGGTCGGTCATCGGCGGATCCTTCGGTGCCAGAGGGCGGCGCGCGCGGCGTTGGCGCCGGCCGCGCCGTGGACGCCACCGCCGGGGTGGGCGGAGGCGGAGGCGAGGTAGAGCCCGGGCAGGCCGGTCGACGCCCGGCCGCGCATTGCCGGGACGGGGCGGAAGACCAGCTCCTGGTGGAGCTGGGAGGTGCCGCCGTTGACGGCGCCACCGACGAGGTTGGCGTTGCGCGCCTCGAGCTCGTGCGGGCCCAGCACCCGGCGCTCGAGGACGAGGTCGCCGAACCCGGGCGCGACCGCCTCGATGCGCGCCTGCATCCGGTCGGCGAAGCGCTGCGCGTCGTCGTGGCCCCACTCACCGGTGACCTCGTCGGCGGCGTCGCGGCGGGTCTTCTCCGGCTGCGGCACGTGCGTGTAGGCCCAGAACGACTCGGTGCCGGCGGGGGACCGGGTGGGGTCGCTGGTCGTCATCTGGCCGGTCAGCAGGAACGGCCGGTCCGGCACCACCCCCGACGAGACCTGGGCCAGCGTCTGGGTCATCTCCTCGACGGAGTCGGCGACGTGCACGGTGCCGGGCGCGCGCTCCGGCCGGTTGGTCCACGGCACGGGGCCCGAGAGCGCCCAGTCGACCTTGACGGTGCCGGGGTCGAGCTCGAAGTGGCGCATGCCCCGCACCAGACGTGCGGGCAGGTGCTCCTCGGCGACGAGGCGGCCGAAGAGGTGGGTGGCCGACACGTCGGCGAGGACCGCGCGGGTGGCGTAGGACTGTCCGTCGCGGGTACGTACGCCGACCACGCGGCCGCCGCGCACGTCGATGCCGGTCACCTCGGCGTCGGTCACCAGCTCCGCGCCGAGGCTCGTGCATCGGGTCACGAGCGCCTCGGTGAGCTGCTGCGCACCGCCCCGCGGGACCGGGAAGCCGACCGTCTGGCCGAGCATCGTCATCAGCACGCCGAAGACGCCGGACCCGGGGGAGGCGAGGGGGAAGTCGGCGTGACCGGCGTTGCCGGCCAGCAGCAGCGCCGCGGCGGGGCCGGCGAAGAGCTCGCGACCCAGCGACGAGACCGGCGTCGCCAGCCGGCGTACGACGTCGAGGCCGCCGGCGCGGGCCAGCGCCGGCACGAGCCGCGCACCCGCTCGCACGGGCGGGAAGGGCGAGGTCAGCCCGTCGACCAGCGCGGTCCCGATGCGGTCCCAGGTGCGGCAGAGCTCGAGCCAGGCGTCACCGTCGCCGGCGCGGAGCGCGTCGAGTCCGGCCGCGGTGTCGTGGCGGTCGCGATGGAGCACCGCCCACTGCCCGTCGCCGAAGGGGTGCCCGAGCACCGACGGGGCGTGCTCCCAGGCCAGCCCGTGGTCCTCCAGCCGGAGGTCGGTGATGGCCCGCGAGGCCACGGCCAGCGGGTAGAACGCGCTGAAGGTGTCGTGGACGAAGTCGGGGTGCACCTCGCGGTCGCTGCTGACCGCGCCGCCGGGCGTCGCCTGGGCCTCGAGCACCAGGACCCGCCAGCCCGCGTCGACGAGGTGGTTGGCGGCGACCAGCCCGTTGGGGCCGGCGCCGACGACGATGGCGTCCCAGGCGCCGGACGAGCCGGCGCTCACCGCGTGCGGCCCTCCACGACGAACGCCAGCCGGCGCAGCGCCTCGACGTTGCGCCAGTGCAGCTGCGGGTCGCGCAGGGGCTTGGGCATGAGGAGGCCGGGTCCGGCCGTGGCGTCCTCCTTCATGGTGACGAGGGTCCCGACCCCGTCGGGGCGCAGGGAGATCTCCACGTGGGCCTCTCCGGCCGGCCAGCCGCGGGCCTTGAGGAGCAGGCGCGTGCCCTCCTCCAGCTCGAGCACCTCGGTCGTGTCGTCGATGAGCAGCGGCCAGGTGCCGACGCTGTGGTGGAGCTTGGAGCCGACGGCGGGCCACGTGTCGTCGACGTTGCGCATCCGGGACGCACCCACCACGAACAGCGGGTAGAGCCAGCCGTCGGACAGCACCTCCCAGACCTGCTCCGGCGTGGCCGACAAGGTGCGGGTCGTGGTGCTCATGCTGTCTCCTTCACTGTGCTCGCGAATGCCTCTCGGGCGTCTCTCGCACCCAGTGCCCATCCTCGCGCCGCACCAGTCCCCGTCGCTCGAACTCCTCCAGCCACCCGGTCATCGGCCACTCGCCCCACCGCTCGTGGAAGAGGCGGCCGTTGCGCAGGATGTCGTCGAGGTGCTCGACCGGTGGGCTGCTGACCGGGTGGTGCTGGTGGTAGGCCCGGGCGCCGCCGACCCAGCCGAGGCCGATGCCGCGGGCGATCGCCGTACGACCCAGGTCGGTGTCCTCGCCGCCGTAGCCGGCGTAGTCCTCGCAGAAGCCGCCGAGGCGCTCCCACGTGCTCGGGCCCACGGCGAAGGAGAGCGACCAGAAGAGGTCGGGCTCCTCGGACTCCAGCAGCTCGCCGGGGGCCGGGGCCGGTCGGGCCCGGTGCGGGTCGTCCCAGGCGGCGAGGTCGGCCGGGTCGGCGGGGTAGCCGCCGGGCGGGCGGGGAGGCAGGTAGGTCACCGGGCCCGACCAGATGCGGTGCGGTCGCGTGGTGACGACGTTGGCGTACGACGCCACGAGCCCGGCGCCGGCGAGGCAGTCGACGTCGAGCAGCACGACCACGTCGGCGCCGGTGCCGAGCGCGGTCCGGACACCGAGGTTGCGCGCGGTGGCGAGCGGCAGCCCACCGTGGGGGCCGCGGTCGACGGGGACCACGTCGCGCACGAGTCCGTCCACCTCGTCAACGGGGATGTGCGGGTCGTCCATGGCGACGCAGAGGTAGGTGTCGGGCCGGATCGTGCCGCGGGCGAGCGAGCGGTGCTGGGCAGCGAGGTGCTCGTGGCGGCCGTGGGCGATCGTGACGACGGCGACGCGGGTCACGGCGCGGACCTCGCGCCCACCCGGTCGCGCGTGGTCAGCACGACCTCCGCGAAGCGGTCGGCCGCCCAGCCGTCGCACCACTGGGTCCAGGGGTGGGGGTCGAGGGCAGCTGCCCGGTCGAGCACGTCGGCCCACTCGCCGGCATCCGGCCAGGACGTACGCACGACAGCCGGCCAGCCGTCCTCCAGCACCGCGCCGGTCGTGCGCTGCTCGTCGTGGGGCCGGTGCTGCGGCAGCACGACGGCGGGCCGACGGGCGGCGGCGGTCTCGGCGAGCGCGTTCTGCCCGGCATGGGTGACGACGACGTCGGCTCCGGCCAGCACGGCCGACGGGTCCTCGACCCACGTGCTGCGGTCCGCGCCCAGCACGTGCCACCGCCAGTGGGGGGTGGCCCCGCGCGCGAGGCGTACGTCGTCGGCGCTGACGTCGTGGCCGCCCGAGCCGAGCATGAGGGCGACGGTGCGCTCGGGCGGGTCTGCGCGCCGACGGAGCGTCGCTCGCACCGGGTGGCGGGACAGCGCGCCGACCGGCACCAGCCGGTCGCGCAGGTCGTCCGGCAGCCCGGGCGTCATGTCGCGCGCCGTGCTCGGCCAGAAGCCGACCAGCGCCTCGGCGACCCCGAACCCGAGGAGGTGTGCGCGGTCGTCACGACGCCCGGGGAGGACCACGCCGACGGCCGGCACGCCGTGGAGGCGGGCGAGCAGGAGCACCTCGACCGAGACGTCGACGACGAGCAGCTCCGGTCGTGCGGCCTCCAGCCACGCGCTCAGCGCCGCGGCCCGGGACCGGGTCCCGTCGTGCTGGAGCGGGGCCCAGTGGAGGTGCCCGTGGGCCGTGACGTCGCGGGGCTCGCCGTCGTCGTCGTCGGGCGGGAGCTGCACCCAGTCCCCGACCCAGGACTCGGGCCGGGGGAGTGACGACAGCCCGGTGACCGCGACGCCCTCGCGCCGCAGCCGGGCGGCGAGCACCCCGGCGCGGTGCCGGTGCCCGCTGCCGACGTGGTGGACGTAGTAGCCGAGGACTCGCGAAGCGCGGGTCACGCCGCGTCGTCCTGGCGGGTCAGCTCGGCGTAGAGGTCGATATAGCCCTCGACCATCGCGTCGGCGCTGCACGTCGACTCGGCGTACGCGCGCACGGCGCGGCGGTCGAGCCGGGCAGCGGCCACGACGGCCTCGGCGAGGGCGGCCGCGTCGCCGGGTGCGGCGAGGACGCCGCCCTGCGGCGAGACCACCTGGCTCAGGCCGCCGCGGGCGAAGGTCGCGACGGGGGTGCCGCTGGCCATGGCCTCGGCGGCGACGAGGCCGTAGGGCTCGTCCCACATGGGCGTCACCACCGCCACGGACGCCTGCCGCAGCAACTGCGAGAGCTCTCGCTGGGCGAGGTGGCCGGCGTACATCGCGTCGACGCCGAGCAGCGGGGCGACCGCGCGGTCGAAGTAGGCCTGGTCCTGCACAGGACCGGCCAGCACCAGCGGCACGCCCGCGAGGCGGCAGGCCTCGACCGCCAGGTGGGGTGCCTTCTCGGGCACGATCCGGCCCGACCAGACGGCCGGTCCGCCGCCGGCTCCTGCCGGCCAGTCGCGCAGGTCGAGCCCGTTGAGCACGACGTCGCTGTCCACCGCGTGGCGCCATGAGTTCGCGGTCCACTCGCTCACCGAGACGAAGCGCGGCGGGCGCGGGCAGAGCGCCACCGCCGACTCGATCATCGGCAGCGGCGGGGTGTGCAAGGTGGTGAGCATCGGCACGTCGACCGCCGGGGACATGGCGATCGGCAGGTGGTGGAGGCTGTTGTTGTGCACCACGTCGTACTCCTCGGCGCCGGTGCGCGCCAGCGAGAGCATGAGGGCGAGGTAGGCGTGGTGCTCGGCCAGCCAGCCCGGCCCGGGGGCGAACTTGTCGGCCATCGCCGCCGAGCTGATCTGGACCGTCGACAACGGCAGCAGCCGCACCGGCAGCGAGGCGTCCGACCCGGGACCGGCGAAGAGCGTGACGTCGTGCCCGCGCTCGGCCAGGCCGCGCGCGGTCGTCCAGGTCATCGACTCCAGGCCGCCGGCGAAGGGCTCTCGGATGGGGAAGCGGCTCGAGGCGATGAGGCAGATCCTCACCGTCGACCCACCACCGACCCGTAGACGAGGGCATGGGCCTCGGCGACCTCCGCGCGTTGACGGCGCCGGTCCTCCACGCTGGGCGGGGCTGCGACGTGGCCGGCGTGGGCCGCGCTCACGGCCGCCGCCAGGCTGTCGGCGTCGAGGTGGTCCTCGTCGTGCTGGTAGGTCAGCACCGGCGCCTGGTCGGCGAAGTAGCCGCACGAGGGCGCGATGACGGCGGTCCCGAGGTCGCGGCAGGCCTCCAGCCAGCCGCTGTGGGTGCCGAAGCGGTAGGGCAGCACCGACACGTCGAGGGAGGCGAGGTAGGCCCACAGCGCGTCGTCGTCGAGGAAGTCGTGGATGCGCAGGTCGAGCTCGCCCCGGCCGGCGTGGCCCTGCAGGGTCTCGGCCAGCTCGGCGTCGTACCTCGCCCCCTCGGGGAGCAGCACGTCGCGGTGCCCGTTGACCTGCAGCACGGCGCCGGGCAGGTCGCGGACGGCGTCGACGAGCACGGGGAGCACCGCGTGCGGGTGCATCCCGGCGCGCAGGCTCTTGACGTGCATGCCGATGCGGAGCTCGCGCTCACCCGGTCCGCGCCCGCGCACCTCGCGCATCGAGGCGGCCTGCCGCATCACGTCGAGGGGTACGACGTGGGGGTGCGGCACCACGACGGCCTCCCGACCCCAGCGGGCGCGGATCTCGGCCGCGGCTCCCGAGGTGAGGGTGATCAGAGCGTCGGCGGCCGGCACCAGGACGTCGAGGTGGCGGTCGTGGGCCTCGCGGTCGAGGTGGTGGGGGTTGCGCAGGTCGTGGACCGTGAAGACCAGCGGCTTGCCGCGGCGTCGCAGCGCGGCAACCAGCTCCTCGAGGTCGGCGGGCGTGCGCGCGTCGAAGCCGAAGTGGAGGTGGAAGACGTCGAAGTCATTGGCCTCGACCCAGGCGGCGTCGAGCATGACCGGGGGCCACCACTGCTGCGGGGTCGCCGCTCCCGGGGGCGTGGGGTCGGGCAGGCGCACCGGGCCCGAGCCGTCCTCGGGCGCGAGGTGGCGGACGTACACGTGGTTGGCGGGGACCGAGGCGATGACGAGACGCCCGGTCCGGGGACGCGGCACCGGCAGCGCCGAGCGCGCGTCCGTCGTCATGTCGGAGGTGGTCACGCGCAGCGGTACCCGCGCGCACGAGGGTCATGCACGAGCACCACCTCAAGACGACGAACTACCTCCCATGGGAGGTGTCGCGTTGAGCCACGGCTCGCGGGGGCGATAAATTCATCCCGACTCCAGAACACGGGTCTCAGACGCAAGTCCTTCAAGGATCCTCATTGCCACCCCATGACTCCTTGGCCGTGTTCGCGGCACTCGCAGCAGAGCTGCAGCAGGAGCCTGACGAGGCCATCACCTCGCGCGCGATCGTCACGCGGATGCGCGACCTGGTCCCCGAGGCCGACCAGGTGAGCCTCACGATCCGCACGTCGCGCGGCCACCGGACGCTGGCGAGCAGCGACGCCCTCGCCCGGGAGGCAGACGCGCTCCAGTACGCCATCGGCGAGGGGCCGTGCCTGGAGATCGCCGACACAGGCGGCTGGCTGCGCAGCGGCGACGTCGGCTCGGACTCCCGCTACCCGGCCTGGGGCCCGCGCGCCGCCGAGCTGGGCGTGGGGTCGCTGCTGGCCGTCGCGGTCACCGACCGCGACGAGCCCCTGGGCGCCCTCAACCTCTACAGCACCCGGCCCGGAGCGTTCGACGACCGCGACGTCGTCGACCTCGCCCTCGTGTACGCCGTCCATGCCACCACGGCGCTGTCGTCGGCCCGCCGCGCCAGCACGCTGCAGACCGCCGTCAGCTCCCGGCACGTCATCGGCATGGCGCAGGGCATCGCGATGGAGCGCTACGGCATCGACCAGCACCAGAGCTTCGAGCTGCTGCGACGGCTCTCCTCCACGACCAACGTCAAGCTGCGCGACGTGGCCACGCAGATCGTGGAGACGCGGGCCATCCCGCACGAGCGGTCCGCCGAGCCGGTGGACGACTGAGGTCTTCCTCAGGCCGGCAGGGAGCCGGTGTCGAGGACGATCTCGGAGACGACACCGATCTTGGTGCGCCGGCTGCGTGCGGCGTTGCGCAGGGCGTTGAAGGCGCCGACGGCGTCGAGCGAGTGCTTGGCCATCAGGTAGCCGACGGCTCGCTCGATGAGCACGCGGTAGTCGAGGGCGTACTGCAGCTGCTTGGCGAGCTCGCCGGCGGTGTGCGCCTGGAGGGCGGCACCGAGGGTGGTGGAGATGAGCTCGGCGTACCGCCCGATTGCTGCCTGCTCGCTGTCGTCCCAGTGGTGGGGACGACTCTTGTAGACGTCGAGGGTGCCGACCGGTACGCCCCCGAGGAGCACGGGCGTGCCCAGCACGGCGCGCACGGGTTGCTCGGCCATCGCACGGGCGAGGGTCGGCCATCGGTCGGACTCGGCCGTCACGTCGTGGCTGGTCACCACCCGGCCCTGGACGAACGCCTCGGTGCACGGGCCCTCGCCGGCCTCCGCCTCGGTCTGCTCCAGCAGCCGTCCCGGACCGTCGCTGGCGGCGGCGTAGACGAGGATGTCCTGCTCGTCGGCGATCAGCACGCCTGCGCCGTCCACCCCGAAGAGGTCCACGCAGGCGGTGACCACGACCTGGAGGGCCGAGGTGATGCTGCCGTCGTCGTCGCGCGGCTGGGACAGCCGGCGCAGGCTCTCGGCGAGCGCGCCGTCATCGATGCTCATGACGTCGGATTATCCCTGAACCGGGGGGCCTTCCGGCCAGCCGGACGCGGGGAGGTGCGCGACGAACGTCCCCAGCGCCTCGTGGTCGGCGGCGTCGGCGGTGCCGTCGTGGGTCGCCACGAGCACGCGCGCGACGGTGCGGACCTTGGTGTTGCTGTCCTGGGAGACCCGCAGCATCGTCCGCCAGGCCTGGTCGGTGCTGCAGCCGTAGCGCGCTGACAGCAGGCCGATGGCCATGCCGATGTCCCGCTGCGACCTCACGGCCTCGTGAAGCTGTGCGACCTCGTCGCGCAGCGCGTCGTCCTGACGGGCAGGCTCGCCCGGGAAAAGGGGTGTGGCAGACATCGTCACCTCTTGCATGACGTAGGTCCGCGGACACAGGGCGGATGTCGAACTGGAGCGGTTCCCACCCTACAGGCTGGACCGGGCACATCCGAAGGGGCGCAAACGAGCGGACTGGGTTACAGTCGAGAAGACTCAAGCCGTCGGGTCGTCCGCACTCTCCTCCAGGAGGTGCCCCATGCCCGACAGGGCACCCCGCACTGACACCCCCGAGGTGTTCGACTTCGAGGGCGATGGCGACCAGGCTCGCGAGTGGCTCGACACCGCATACGGCTCCTCGCTGGGCCTGCACGGTCGCATGGGAACGATCCACCACCGCCGACGCGATCGCGGAGGAGTGTCGTTCGACCGGCTCCAGATCGACGGTCCGGTCGAGTTCGACGCCGACCCCCTGCCGTCGCTCGTGGTCGTCGACGTGCTGAGCGGCGAGATCGAGTACACCCGCAGATCCGTGACCGACCGTGGACGTGAGGGTGACACCGTCCTGGCAGCCGGGTGGGACATGCCCTTCTCGGGAGGTGGCACGGGCTACGACGTGCGCAACACCGGCATCTCGGTCGGGGTCCTCGACGCGGCGATCGCCGACATCGACCCCGACAAGACCAGCGCCGACCTCACGTTCGCCAGGTTCGTGCCGCGATCGCGTGCCGCGGCCGCCCAGTGGCGAGCCGTGGTGGACCGGCTCAGCGTCACGCCGGTGGCGGCCGACGACTCGGTCGGCCAGGCCGACGCCTCGCGCCTCCTCGCCCACAGCCTCCTGCACACCTTCGAGAACAACCTCCTGGCGGGCGACGACCGTGGGATCGTCCGCGACGCCCGCGACGCCACCCAGTCCGTCGTACGTCTCGCGCAGCGCATCATCGACGATCGAGCCGGTGACGACCTGACGATGTCCGACATCGCCCGCGAGTGCCACGTCACCCCGCGGGCCCTGCAGTACGCGTTCCGACGCCACCTCGACTGCACGCCGCACGCCTACCTGCGGCAGGTGCGCCTCGACCTGGTCCACCAGGTGCTGCGCGACGGCTCCGTGGCCACCGTGGGCGACGCCGCCGCCCGATTCGGCTTCTTCAACCCCGGTCGTTTCGCGACCGAGTACCGGCAGGTCTTCGGCGAGAACCCTGGACAGACGTTGACTCGCGCCTCGTCCTGACGGGTGAGTTCGCTTTGCGGCTGTCGTGGTGGTCCAGACCATGCAACCGTGGTGGTTGATCGTCTTGCTGGAGACCACGGCAGGCGCCATCAACACCCAGGAAGCGAGCCGTGGATTCCATGTCGATCGCCCCTGTACGCCCCGCTGGACCCAACCCCGTCCAGCCTCGTTCCACCCGGCCCCTCGAGGGCCGGGCCCGTGCCCGTCGCACCGATGCCATCGTCAGCGACCTCCGTGACGTCCGCCGCCAGTCGGACGCCGACGAGCTGACCCGTCAGCTCATCGAGACCAATGCGGCCGTGGCCCGCAGCATGGCCTCCCGCTACCGCAACCGCGGGATCGACCTCGACGACCTCGAGCAGGTCGCGCTCCTCGGCCTCACCAAGGCCGCCCAGCGCTTCGATCCCGACGCCGGCCACGACTTCCTGTCGTTCGCCGTCCCGACCGTGCGCGGCGAGCTGCGCCGCCACTTCCGTGACTCCGGCTGGATGGTCCGCCCGCCTCGCCGGGTGCAGGACCTGCAGACCCGCATCGCCGGTGCACAGGAGGAGCTCGAGCGAGAGCTCGGCCGGTCGCCCCGACCCAGCGAGATCGCTGCCCACCTCGAGGAGGACACCTCCGACGTGGTGGAGGCGCTCGCCGCCGACGGGTGCTTCACGCCCACCTCGCTCGATGCCCCGGTGGCCGACGGCTCGTCGTCGCTCGGCGACCTGCTGGGCGACGAGGACCGCGCCCTGGCGCAGGCCGAGGCCAAGGTCATGCTGGAGCCGCTGATGCGCGGCCTCACGGCTCGCGACCGCCGGATCGTGCGGTTGCGCTACTACCAGGAGCAGACGCAGCAGGAGATCGCTGACTCGGTGGGGCTGACCCAGGCCCAGGTGTCGCGGGTCCTGACGCGGATCCTCGCCGACCTGCGGGTCGGTCTGGTCGAGCGGCCGCCCGCCGCCTGACGACCGTTGCACCCTTGCTTGATCTGGGCGGGGCTGCTGGGGGTCGCCGTGCCACCATGGCGCGGTGACCCCCTCCCTCGTCGTCGGTTACAAGGCCTCCGCCGAGCAGTTCGGGCCCCGCGAGCTCGTCGAGCTCGGCGTCCGCGCCGAGGAGGTCGGCCTCGACAGCGTCTGGGTCAGCGACCACCTCCAGCCGTGGCGCCACGAGGGCGGCCACGCCCCCAACGCGCTCGCGGCGCTGGCGGCCCTCGGTGAACGCACCGAGCGCGTCGTGCTCGGCACCAGCGTGCTGACGCCGACGTTCCGCTACAACCCGGCCGTGCTCGCCCAGCAGCTCGCCACGATCGCCCTGCTCAGCCCGGGCCGCGTCGTGCTCGGCGTCGGCACCGGCGAGGCGCTCAACGAGATCTCGGTCGGGCTGCCGGAGTGGCCCGACTTCAAGGAGCGCTGGGCCCGGCTGCGCGAGGCCGTACGCCTGATGCGCGAGCTGTGGGCCGGCGAGCGGGTGAGCTTCGACGGCGACTACTACCGCACCGTCGACGCCACGATCTACGACCGGCCCGAGGGCGGCGTCCCGATCTGGGTCGCCGCCGGCGGACCGCAGATGGCGAAGTACGCCGGACGCGTGGGCGACGGCTTCATCTGCACCAGCGGCAAGGGGATGGACCTCTACACCGACAAGCTGCTGCCCGCCGTGGACGAGGGCCGCGCGGCGTCGGACCGCCCGGCGCGCGACTTCGCCCGGATGATCGAGATCAAGTTGTCCTACGCCGCCACTCGCGAGGAGGCGTTGAAGAACACCCGCTTCTGGGCCCCGCTGTCGCTCAGCGCCGAGGAGAAGCATCGCCTCGACGACCCCGTCCAGATGGCCGCCGCCGCCGACCGCTTGCCGATCGAGCAGGTGGCCTCACGCTGGATCGTCGCGACGACGCCCGACGAGGTCGTCGACGCGGTCCGTCCCTACGTCGACGCCGGCTTCGACCACCTCGTCCTCCACGGCCCCGGCCACGACCAGGAGAAGCTCCTCGCCGCCCTCGGCTCTGACGTCGTACCCGCTCTCCGCGAGCTGGCTGGCTGAGCCGTCTCCTGCCTCCCACGGCGCGGGGTCGTCGTCCAGCGAGGTGGGTGCGAGCGTCCATCTCTACGTCGCATGACCACTGGCTCTCGTTCGGGTCGTGGCCGTCGCCGCGATCGCGGCCGAGAGCGGCGCATGGTGGCGGGCCTGAGCAGCGGCGCGAGCCAGCAGACGGGCGGCGCGGGTGCCCTCCCCGTGCTGCAGGGCTGACCCGGCAGCGCGCCACCGGCAGTACGCCGCGTTGTGCGGCCAGCCGAGTCGGTCGAACGCGACCGCTGCAGCGACCCACAGGTGCACCGCGGGGTCGCCGCAGGCGCGGGCCAGCTCGGCCCGCCAGAGGTGCCCCATCGCGGGCATCGCAGCGTAGGGCGGCCGCGCCTCGAACGGGTCACGTGGCGCGCTGGCTGCGAGGCGTCGGAGCTGTTGGGTGACCGCGGCCCGCTCTGCGCGGGCGGTGCCATCGCGGTCCAGCTGGTCGGCCAGCGCACGAGCACGCAGGCACAGCAGCGGGACCGTGTTGAAGACCGCTTCGGTCGGCAGCGACACCTCGATCGCCTCCTCGAGGAGCTCGAGTGCCAGGTCGATGCGGCCGGCCCAGATGAGGCCTTCGACGTGCCAGTGCACCCCCTCCGCCCAGTTCTGGTTGTGGTTGGACACCTGCGCGTCCGCTCGCCGCCACCGGTCGAGCGCGGCGTCCAGGTGGCCCTCGCGCAGCTCGATGGCGGCCAGCACGACGTGGGCGTCGGCGGTGTTGAGGCTCGGGGCCGAGCTGGTCACGGGGGCCAGCGCGTCTCGTGCGCCGACGAGGTCGCCGGTGTTGAGGTGGGGCACAGCGATGTTGATGCGCACGATCACGGACGGGTAGCTCTCGGTCAGGTTGTTGGCATCCGCTTCTCGGAGTGCGCTGCGGGCCAGCTCCTCGATCTCGCGAGGGGGCACGTTGGCGAAGGACATGACCCCGGTCGCATTGGCGGCGATGACCAGGTCCGCGAAGGGATCCTGTCCCGCGTACCGGTCTCCGAGGACGTCCCGAGCGGTCGCCAGGGCCTGGTCGAGGTCTCCGTCATGGGCGGCGAGCCAGATCGATGACGCCTCCCAACGACGTCTGGTCCGAGCGTCCTCGGCGCCGAAGAGCTCCTGCCGACGACGTACGGCGGCCTTCACGTCGTCGTACCGACCGGACTGCAGAAAGAAGTTCACCCGCTCCGCGAGCACCTCGGCGAGCTCTGGCGAGGGCTCGTGTCGTTCCAGCAGCGCGAGGGCCTCGTCGAGGAGGGCGAGGCCCTCGGGCGCCTGTCCGTCGTCGATGAGGAAGACACCGACGAGCGTGAGCATCGCGCCGCGCCGGCGGTCCGGGAGGTCGAGCCCCTCGGCCCGGGCGACGAGGGCTCGGGACGTGTCGAGGTCCCCGACCTCGATCGACGACTCGAGCGCCCCTGCCAGGACGTCCCACAGCCCCATGCCGTCCGTGGGGTTCCCGGCGTCCCACAGCTCGAGCACCCGCAGCCAGGCCTCGAGCGCCTCGCGGTGGGCGAAACGGTCATGGGCGCGGGTCGCAGCAGCGACCCGGGGTCCGACCTCCTGATCGGGGCGACCGGCGGCGCGCCAGTGGTCGGCCACCTCCGCCGGCTCCACGCCGGGCTCCTCCGCCATGGCCTGCGCGAGCCGGCCGTGGACGTGCGCGCCCTCGCCCGGCAGCAGTCGACGGCGGACCGCATCCACGAGCAGCGGGTGCGCCAGCTCCGCGTCGTCCGAGGTGTCCGTCCGCAGCAACCTGCGCCGCGCCAGCCGACGGAGGGCCACGGCGCACCGGTCGGCCTCGAGCCCGCTCGCGCTCCTGAGCAGTGCGGGGCCGATGCGGCGTTCGGCCGCGCCCAGCACGCTGGCCACGCTCCAGGCGTCGTCGTCGAGGTCGCCGATGCGTCGGTCCAGCAGGTCCGCGAGGTGCTGGGGGAGACCGGCTCCGTCCGGGCTGGATGCCAGCTGCACCGTGTAGAGGGGCAGTCCCTCGGACCTCGCGTGGATGCGCTGTGCCGCCGCGGCGTCGCTCGACCCGGTCAGCAGCCTCAGCTGCTCCGCCGTCTCCTCGGGCGTCAGCGGGCCGAGGTCCACCGAGGGGACGCCCGAGGTCCACCGGGCCCGCGACAGCCACTCGCTGTGGTCACCCGGCACGTCGGGGTCACCCGTTCGCCACGTGATGACCAGCGGACACTGCGGCGGCGCGCCCGTCATGTGGGTGAGGAGGTCGAGCGTGCTGCGGTCCGCCCAGTGACCGTCCTCGATGATCACGGCCACGGGGTGCGCGGCACTGAGAACGTCGAGGACGGTGGTGATCGAGAGGTAGAGCTTCTCCAGGCCCCAGGGGTCGTCGTGCGGGGTGCCGTTCGAGACGGTGTCGAGCTCGGGCAGCAGGCGGCCGAGTGACGCCCGTACGTAGGCCGGACAGTCCGACAGCGCCTGCTCGAGCCACTCCCCGTCCTCGATGCCCAGGATCGAGCGCAGCACGTCGATGACCGGGAGCAGCGGCACCTCCCCGGACAGCTTCAGGCACCGGCCGACGACGACGCGGGCGTCGGCGGTCTCGACGGCGGTCGTCACGAGGGTGGTCTTGCCGATGCCCGCCTCGCCGGTCACGAGGAGCGGGCCGGAGCCGGACTCGAGGTGGTGACGCACGGTCGCGAGCTCGGCGACCCGGCCGGCGATGAGGCGCGGCTCGGAGGGGGACGCCGGGGCGGATGCCGCCAACCACAGGTCGCGGAAGCGCGCGACGTCCCCTCCCAACGCCTCGACCAACAGCTCGAGCGTCCCCCAGGTCGGGACGGAAGGGGATGAGAACACCTTCGACACCGTGGTGTGCGAGACGCCACTGTGTCCGGCGAGGCGGCGCAGGCTCGGCCATCCGGCGTGGTGGTGCAGGTCGTGGAGCGCGTCGACGAGCTCCCGGTGGGGTCCGGGAGCGACATCAGGCCGCGGCAGCGCCCCCATCGAGCCAGCATCCCTCCGCGTGCCGCGTGGTGTCCATCGCCCGGCAGTCTCGGACTGCCGACCTGTTCATCGGTCCCCAGTCGGACGTCGCGCTCAAGCGATTCAGCACGACGCGGCTCATCTCCTCACCGTCGATCAGATGGTCGGAAATAGGTGTCCGTCATGTGGATCCACGCGTGATCTGGCGGGGTGAGTGTCGGTGGTCACGTCTAGCGTGGAACTCATGAACGGCGACCTCTGTGACCTCGACGCGACCGGCCTGCTGGCCGCCGCGACCGAGGCCGAGCACGCCGCGAGGTTGGCGGAGGTCCACAAGCTCGAGGTGCTCGCCGCCTGGGCCGCGGTCCACTCCACCGACCCGACCGAGGGCCCCGACGGCCGCATCGCCCGCCGGATCGGCAACGTGCTGCGCCAGGTCGGCGGACAGGGCACCCCGGGGGTGCAGGACTTCTGCCTCGGCGAGATCGCCCTCGCCCGCGGCGCCGGGGCGACCGCGACCCAGCACGCCCTGGCCGACGTGCTCGACCTGCAGCACCGCCTCCCGCTCACCTGGGCGGTCTGCCGGCGCGGGGAGTGCGAGGTGTGGGTCGCCCGCCGGGTCGCGAAGCTGTCGCGCCACCTCGGCGCCGACACCGTCGGGCTGGTCGACTCCGCGGTGTCGCGGATGATCGCCACCGAGGCCATCGGCCGGGTCCTCGACGTCGCGGCAGCCAAGATCATCGAGGCCGACCCCGCCGTACACGAGGAGCGGTGCGAGGCCGAACGCCGCCGCCGCTACGTCGGCCTCGGCCGCACCGACGAGCACGGCCTGCGCACCCTCATCGCCCGCCTCGAGGCCGGCGACGCCGCCGCGGTCGACGCGATCGTGCACCGCGTGGCCGAGATCCTCGCCCCGCGCCACCCCGAGGCCCACCCCGACGAGCTCCGCGCCCTCGCCTTCGGGTGGCTCGCCCGCCCCGCCGAGCTCTTCACCCTCCTCCTCGAACACACCGACAGCCCGCCCAAGCCCGCGCCCGAGCCCGAGGACGTGGCCGAGGACGTGGCCGAGGACGTGGCCGAGGACGTGGCCGAGACCGAAACCGAGGACGTGGCCGAGCCCGAGGATGTCGTCGAGCCGGAACCGGACCTCGACCTCGACCTTGAGGACAGCCAGTTGGGTTTGGAGCCGGGAGCGGAGCGGGGGCTTTCCCGGGCGCTGGCGTTCCCCGCCGACCTCCTCGACGCCCTGCGCGAGGTCGACGTACGACCCCTCGCCCCCAAAGCGGTGCTGCACGTCCACCTGCACGAGGCGTCCCTGCACGGCTTCGACGGGGTCGACGGCGTGGCAGGGGTGGCGCGGGTCGAGGGCCTAGGCCCGGTCACCCTGACCCGGCTCGTCGAGCTCCTGGGTCGCCACGACCTCACGGTCCAGCCCGTCAAGGACCTCTCCGACCGCGTCCGCCACACCGCCTACGAGCACCCCGAGTCGCTGCGTGACCAGGTCCACCTCGTCACCGGCGGTGACTACTGGCCCTACGCCACCTCCACCAGCCGCCACGTCGACCTCGACCACCCCACCCCCTACGACCACGGCCAGAGCGGCGACGAGGGTCGAGATCCCCCGCCCGGCCAGACCGGATCCCACAACTCCGGCCCCCTCGGCCGACGACACCACCGCTGGAAGACCCACGCCGGCTACCGCTCACGCCAGTGCGGCGAAGGCCGCTACGTCTGGCTCACCCCCCACAACATGGGCTTCCTCATCGACCACACCGGCACCCACCGCATCCACCCCGAACAAGCCCGGATCATCCTCGAAGCACCCGCCGGCGTCGACCTCTACTACGCGTGACTGTCGCTCGCGCCTGCCGTGCGAGCTCCCACAACCCGACCGGTCGCGATCGTGGGTGGTCTGGACCTCCCCCGCACTGGCGATGACACCCGCCACCGAGCGTCGCACGCTGGCAGTGCACGACCCCTGCGCGGTCAGCGCACACGAGGGCGAGCCGGGATTCCGGTTCGTCACCCCACAGGCGGAGCAGTCAACCCGTGCCCCCCAACGCTCCTGTGCCGATTGAAGGTCACTCCCATGCACAACCTCGTGAAGCGTCTGCTCCTGACCAGAGCGACCCCCATGCCTCCTTTGGCCCGTCTCG
The DNA here is from genome assembly GCF_013155335.1 of Nocardioides sp. zg-1230. Classification (GTDB taxonomy): domain Bacteria; phylum Actinomycetota; class Actinomycetes; order Propionibacteriales; family Nocardioidaceae; genus Nocardioides. Next base: position 1,408,096 of record NZ_JABJQZ010000001.1, read on the forward strand.
CCTCGCTGACAGGCCTTCTGCTCCTGCTTCCCGCGATTCCAGCCCAGGCCGACCAGGGGTTCCACACCACCCGGTACCCACTGTCCTCGGTGGCCGACGGGTCGGTGCACGGGTGGGTGATCGACATCCACGCGCAAGGTCCGCGGATCTATGCACAGGAGCGGTACCTGCTGCACGACGTGGAACCGGGACAGACGTACGTGATGAATCTCTACGCCTACAGCGACCCCGACTGCGGTGACCTGGTGGTGGCGGTGCCCGGGACGGCGACGATGACGACCAACACCGCCGGGAATGCGCGCAGCGGTACGACGTTCGTCCCGGCGGCGGTCGAGGGCTTGCCCCGGACGACGTACTACCTCCGCTGGCAGGTCACGGACGCCAGCGCCGCCGTCGTCCATGAGACTGCGTGCGTACCGGTCTCGCTCGACTGAAGGTGTCGGCACCCGCAGGCGTCGACATCTTCCCGCGTGACTATCTACTAGTACCTGCCTCGAAGACGGCCGCTCCGAAGTCGACGTCGCCCGGTTCTCCCTCGGCAACCTCCAGGACGACCGTGTGGGGCTCGCCGGCCGGCACGAAAGCCGTGGTCTCGTCCTGGAAGTTCACCCGAGGTGGATCGAATCGATGGTCGACCTTGCGACCGTCCACCAGGATCTCCACGAACGGCATCGTTCCGCGCGGGTCGAACCGACCGTAGTCAGCCATCGTCTGCACCACCCGGTCAACGGGCGAGGCCGGCAGCTCGAGCACCAGGTCGTCGGCGCCCGTGGCTGCCTCGACACCGTAGGTGAACCACCAGTCCCGTCCCGCTGCCACACCGAGTGGTGACACCCCACGTCCCAGGAGAGTCGCGACCGGCACGAAGTCCTGGCCCCACACGACGAGCTCGACGGCTGCGCTCGTCTCAGGCGGGATGCCGCGCTCCGCTTCCCGTGGCCCGCTCACGTCCGCCGGGTCCGCAGTGGTGACGAAGGCATTCAGCATCTCTCCAATCTCGGGCAGCACCACACCGTGGTCCACGAGGAACGGCATCGTGGGCATCGGCTGATCCTGAAGACCGCCACTCCCTCCGCAGGGTGTCGTCGAGCTGGAGCCGCGGGCACCGTCAACGACCAGCCAGGTGCCTGTGGCGCCACGGCAGGCTTCCTGGACGTAGGTCATGTCAGCGGTTCGGTCCACCGTCCATTGAAGGGTCGAGCTGCCCGGGTCGTTGCGAAGAGTCGCGAGGACGCGCGCCGGCCGGACATCCGCCCGGTCGTACGGCGTCGGGACGACGTGAACCTGGTCCGGACGGTGGGGAAGTGGCTGCCCCAGGGGCCATTCGGCGGCGGGAGCACGGGTCTGTGTGGGCTGAGGTGCCGGCGCCGGATCGGGGGTGCCGCTGTCGAATCCCCCACCGAGAACAGCTCCGGCCACCAGTGCGACAACGACTGCCAGCGAGGCTGACGCGGACCGCACGCGACGGCGGCGGCGCTCGGTTGCCACGCGGGCGTGAAGACCTGCCAGATCGGGACCGCTGCTCGCGACGTCCTCGGCGCGCTCGGCCAGGACCCTCCGAACCATCTCGATACTCATGCCTGCGCCTCCTGGTTCGGCTCGGAGCCGATGCGAGCCATCCGGAGCCGGCGCAGCGCCTTGGCGTGCTGGCTCTTGACAGTGCCGATCGTGCACCCGAGCGTCTCAGCCGTCTCGGACTCCGTCAGGTCCTCGAAGTAGCGCAGCACGAGCACCGCCCGCTGACCTCGCGGAAGGCGGCCGATGGCGGTCCACATGTCGACGTCCGTGACCGTGTCGGAGCTCGGTGCGGGCAGCTCGCCGACACGCTCGGAGACGAGCTCCGACCACCACCGACGCCGACGCCATGACGCGTACGTCGTCACGAGGATCCGTCGCGCATAAGGCCCCGGATCGCCGTCGACGCGGTCCCAGGCAAACCACAGCTTCGTCAACGCCTCCTGGACGAGGTCTTCGGCGTGGCCCTGGTCCCGCGTCAGCAGGTACGCCGTCCGCACCAGCGATCCCCACCTCGCCGAAGCGAAGGCGTCGAACTCCGACTTCTCCGCCATCCCACTCCTACGCGTCGGAGGCCACGAATGGTTGCCCCCTGATCGCCCTGACGTTCCCGACAGGACGCGAGTGCCACTCATCGTCGCACTCAGCCGCATCCTCCCTGAGGTTGCGTGCGAGCCAGCACCGGCGGAGCCTGTTGGCATGGAGACGTGGCGAGTCATCCTGCTGCCGGGGATCGTGATGCCTGCAGCCGACGCGTTCGCCAGCCTGCTCGCCGAGCTCGGCGTCGACGTGGACGCGGTCGCCAAGGACCTGGAGGTGTACGTCGCCGACACCCCGCCGGCCGGATACTCCCTGGACGTCGAAGTGACCGGCGTCCTGGAGGCCGCCCGGGCGCGGGGGTGGGACCGGTTCCACCTGGTCGGGTACTCCGCCGGCGGTTCGGTGGCGCTGGCGTGTGCCGCCCTGCACGGCGAGCGTCTCACCAGTCTCGCGCTGCTCGAGCCGGCGTGGGCCGGCAACTGGGACGACGCCAGCCGGGCCCACCAGGCGCTGTGGCCCGAGTACCGCCGCTTCGCAGCGCTGCCCCCGGAGGAGTCGATGCCCGCCTTCGTCCGGATCCAGCTGCGCCGTGGGGTGGAGCCCCCGGCTCCGCCACCGGGACCGCCGCCACCCTGGATGGCGCGGCGTCCCCAGGGCATACGCGCGATCATCGAGGCCTTCCGGACCTACGACCTCGATCGGGATGCACTACGAGGCTTCGACCGTCCCGTGTACTTCGCTCTCGGAGCCCAGAGCAACCCCGACCAGTTCCGCGAGGAGGCGGAGCGCCTGACGCGCGTCTTCGACGACTTCTGGCTCGAGGTCTTCCCTCGCCGTCATCACTTCGACCCGCCCCACCGGGCCGAGGCACCGGCGCTGGCCGCGTCGTTGCGCAGCCTGTGGCAGCGGTCGGAGGAGAGGCCCACGCCGTCACGCGCCAGCTGACGCCGGCTCAGGAGTCGAACCCCAGCCCCGCCCGATCGAGCGCCTGCAGGAACACGTTGCGCCGACCCTCGCGGTGGTCGGCGCGGTCGAGCGACCAGCGGGTGAGGTTGATACCGGCGGAGGCGAGCGGCTCGGGTGGGAAGGGGAGCGGGCGCTTGCGCACCATCCGCAGCTCGGTGCGCTCCGTCGGCTGACCTGCCAGCAGGTCGAGGAGCACGTCGGCGGCGAAGCGGGTGGCGCCCACCCCGAGCCCGGTGAAGCCGGCCGCGTGGGCGACCCGGCCGCCGTGGGTGGTGCCGTAGAACGCCGCGAACTGGGTGGAGGTGTCGATCGCGCCGGCCCAGCGGTGGGTGAACCGGACGCCCTCGAGCTGCGGGAAGGTCGCGAGGAAGTGCGAGGCCAGCCGGGCATGGCTCTCGGGGCGGTCCTCGTGGCGGACGTGCACCCGACCGCCCGCCGGGTAGACGGCGTCGTACCCGCCCCACAGGATGCGGTCGTCGGCGGTCAGGCGGGCGTAGTGGAACTGGTTCGCGAGGTCGCCGAGGCCCTCCCGTCCGGCCCAGCCGATGGAGGCCAGCTGCTCGGTGGAGAGCGGTTCGGTGACCAGCACGTAGTCGTAGACCGGCACAGTCATGAGCCGGTTGCGGCGTAGCAGGGACGGGTGGACGCCGGTGGCGAGCACGACATGGTCCGACGTCACGACGGCCCGGGCCGTCGCGACCTGCACCGCACCGCTCTCACGGCGTAAGCCCGTCACCGCCGAGTGCTCGTGGACCTCGACGCCGAGGTCGACGGCCGCCCGGGCCAGGCCCAGCGCGAGCCGAGCCGGGTGCACGAGCGCGGACGTGTCGGGCTCGAACGCCCCGCCCAGGAAGAGCGGGCTGTCGATCCGGGTCCGCACCTGCTCGCGGTCCAAGACGTCAGGGGCATCCTGCAACCAGTCGACCTGGTGCTCCTCGACCGCGACCGACAGGGCGCCGGTGCGCTCCCACTCGCAGGCCAGGCCGAGCTCGCGCACGTCGGCCTCGAAGGCGTCGAGGTTGTCGGCACCCAGCCGCGCCAGGACGTCGTACTCCTCGGGCCACCGCGCCCGCCCGTTGTCCTCGCCGTGCGTCAGCGACGCGTCGCAGAAGCCGCCGTTGCGGCCCGACGCCGCCCATCCCACGGTCTGGGCCTCGAGCAGCACCACCCGGCGACCGGGGTCGCGCCGCTTCGCGTGCACGGCCGTCCACAGCCCGAGGTACCCGCCGCCCACGACGGTCAGGTCGGCGCGCGTCGATGCCGTCAGCGGGTCGTACGCCGGCGCGGCACCGACGTCGTCGAGCCAGAACACCGCCTGCTCGCTGGACGCCAGCGACTCCGCCACGAGCCGCGGGTCCGGGGCGTGCCGCTCGTACGCGGTGCGGTGGGCTGTCACCCCGCCGCAGCCGTCAGCGCGGCGTCGAGGATGTCGAGGCCCTCGCGCGCCTCGTCGTCGGTCGTGGTCAGCGGCGGCACGACGTGGATGCGGTTGTAGTTGCTGAACGGCAGCATGCCGCGCTCCTGGCAGCCCTTCACGATCGCGCCCATCTGCGGGCTGGACCCGCCATACGGCGCCAGCGGCTCGCGCGTCGACCGGTCGCTGACCAGCTCGACGGCCCAGAAGGCGCCGGTGCCGCGCACCTCGCCGATCCACTCGTGCATCTCCGCGAGCGCCCGCAGGCCGGGGCCGAGCACCTCGTCGCCGAGGCGGGCGGCCCGCCCGACGACGTCGTCGTCCTCCATCGCCCGGATCGTGGCGACGGCCGCGGCGCAGGCGAGCGGGTGCCCGGAGTAGGTCAGCCCGCCGGGGTAGGCGCGGTGCGCGAAGGTCGCGTGGATCTCGTCGCTGATCGCGACGCCGCCGAGCGGGACGTAGCCGGAGTTCACGCCCTTGGCGAAGGTCAGGAGGTCAGGGGTGACGCCGCCGTGCTCCACGGCGAACCACCGACCGGCGCGCCCGAAGCCCGACATCACCTCGTCGGCGACGAGCACGATGCCGTGGCGGTCGCAGATCTCGCGCACACCGGCGAGGTAGCCCGGGGGCGGGACCATGATCCCCGCGGTGCCGGGGATGGCCTCGAGGACGATCGCGGCGATCGTGGCCGGGCCCTCGAGCGCGACGACCTGGTCGAGGTGCTCCAGCGCGCGCTGGCACTCCTCGGCCTCGGTGGTCGCGTGGAACGGGCTGCGGTAGAGGAACGGCCCGAAGAAGTGCACCGTGCCGGCCGAGCCGTGGTCGCTGGCCCACCGGCGCGGGTCACCCGTCATGTTGACCGCGAGGTGCGTGCCGCCGTGGTAGCTGCGGTAGGTGGTCAGCACCTTGTGCCGGCCGGTGTGCAGCCGCGCCATGCGTACGGCGTGCTCGTTGGCGTCGGCGCCGCCGTTGGTGAAGAAGACGTGGTCGAGGTCGCCGGGGGTGTGGCTCGCGACCAGGCGGGCGGCCTCGGAGCGGGTGCCGTTGGCCATCGCCGGGGCGATCGTGCACAGGTGCTCGGCCTGCTCCCGGATCGCGGCCACGATGCGCGGGTGCTGGTGACCGAGGTTGGTGAAGACGAGCTGGGAGGAGAAGTCGAGGTAGCGCTTCCCGTCGCCGTCCCACACGTGGCTGCCCTCGGCGCGCGTGATGACCATAGGGCTGATCTCGGCCTGGGCCGACCAGGAGTGGAAGACGTGCGCGCGGTCGAGCTCGTAGGCCCGCCCGGCGTCGTACGTGTCCGACAAGTCACTGCCGAGGTCGCTGGTGCTGCTCATCAGGTCAGTCATTGCGCGGGAACCCCAGCTCGAGGCCGCCCTCGGGGCGGTTGGCCGGGTCGATCCACCGGGTGGTGACGACCTTGCCGCGGGTGAAGAAGTGGACGCCCTCGGTGCCGTGGGCGTGGGTGTCGCCGAAGAGCGAGCGCTTCCAGCCGCCGAAGGAGTAGTAGGCGACCGGCACCGGGACGGGCACGTTGACCCCGATCATCCCGACCCTCACGTCGGCCTCGAAGCGGCGAGCCGCGCCGCCGTCGTTGGTGAACACCGCGGTGCCGTTGCCGTACTCGTTGGCGTTGACCAGCGCGACGGCCTCCTCGTAGGTGCCGACGCGGACCACCGACAGCACGGGGCCGAAGATCTCCTCGCGGTAGACGTCCATGTCGGGGGTGACCTCGTCGAAGAGCGTCGGACCGAGCCAGAAGCCCTCCTCCCCGCCTCGGGCGGCGACGTCGCGGCCGTCGACGACGACCTTCGCGCCGGCGGCCTCGCCGGAGGCGATGAACGAGCTGACCCGGTCACGGTGCGCCCTGGTCACGAGCGGGCCCATGTCGGCCTCCCTGCCGGACGGGTCCTCGCCCGTCGCGGACCTGCCGCCGTCGCCGATGAGCAACGTGCGGGTGCGGTCGGCGATCCGGGCGACGAGCTCGTCTCCGATCGGGTCGACCGCGACGAGCACGCTGATCGCCATGCAGCGCTCGCCCGCGCTGCCGTACCCCGCGTTGACCGCCGAGTCCGCGGCGAGGTCGAGGTCGGCGTCGGGCAGCACGACCATGTGGTTCTTCGCGCCGCCGAGGGCCTGGACGCGCTTGCCGTGGCGGCTCGCGGTCTCGTAGACGTACTCCGCGATCGGGGTCGAGCCGACGAAGCTGATCGCCTGCACCTCCGGGCTGGTGAGCAGCGCGTCGACGGCGGTCTTGTCGCCGTGCAGCACGTTGAAGACCCCGTCCGGCAGCCCGGCCTCCTGCCACAGCGCGGCCAGCCAGTTCGCCGCGCTGGGGTCCTTCTCGCTCGGCTTGAGCACGACGGTGTTGCCGGCGGCGATCGCGATGGGGAAGAACCACATCGGCACCATCGCGGGGAAGTTGAACGGGCTGATGATGCCCACCACGCCGAGCGGCACGCGCTTGGAGTGCACGTCGACCGCGGTCGAGGCCTCCTCGCTGTGCCCGCCCTTGAGCAGGTGCGCGATGCCGCACGCGAACTCCACGACCTCCAGGCCACGCGAGATCTCGCCCATGGCGTCGGAGTGCACCTTGCCGTGCTCGCTCGTGATGATCGCGGCGAGCTCCCCCTTGCGGCTGTTGAGCAGCTCGCGGAAGGCGAAGAGCACCTGGGTACGCCGAGCCAGCGAGGTCGTGCCCCAGCTCTTCGCGGCGCGCGAGGCGGCGGCGATCACGTGGGTGGCGTCGGCCTCGCTCGCCAGAGCGACGCGGCCGGTGACCTGCCCGGTGGCGGGGTTGGTGACGTCGGCCCAGCCGGTCGGGGAGCCGGTCAGGGGGGAGCCGTCGACCCAGTGCACGATCTCGGCAGCGTTGTCCGTCATGGCGCCATCCTGCTCGTCGTACGACGTCGGGGCGGGTGTCGGATCGTCGGCATCGGCCACGTCTGCCGGACACATCGTCACCCTGCTCACGCGTAGGCTGCGTCGGTGAGGAGGGCGAGGCCGTGGTGGACGTGACGCCGGGGGTGACGCTCCGCGAGGCGCTGGAGCTGCCCACCTTCCGCCGCGCCGCCCCGGAGGTCGTCGCCGGCGTCGCCGGGACCGACCGGGCGATCCGCTGGGTGCACGCCACCGAACGCCCCGACGTGCGCCAGCTGCTGCGCGCGGGCGACCTGCTGCTCACCATGGGCACTGGTCTGCCGGAGGACGACGACGCCGCCGGACTGGCGTCGTTCGTCGACGAGCTCGCCGACGTCGGCAGCGCGGGCGTCGTCGTCGAGCTCGGCCGGCGATGGGAGCACGCGCTGCCGGACGCCCTCGTCGCCGCCTGCGAGCGGCACGGCCTCCCGCTGGTCGTGCTGGCCCGCGAGACCCGGTTCGCGGCACTGGCCCAGGAGATCGGCGAGCGCGTCGTCGACCAGCAGCTGGCCGAGCTCCGCGAGGCCCAGCGCGTGCACGAGACCTTCACCGAGCTCAGCAACGACCTCGCCAGCCCCGTCGACATCCTCCGTGCCGTGCAGCGCCTGGCCGACGCGCCCGTCGTCGTCGAGAACGCGCAGCACCGGCCGCTCGACTACTTCTCCGGACCCGACGCGGACGACGGCTTCCTCGACGGCTGGCCGGCGCGCTCGAGGCGCGTCGAGGTGGCCGGCCGCACCGGCTGGGACGCCGCCAACGGCTGGCTGGTGACCCGTCTCGGCACCACCGACCGGGCCTGGGGCCGCCTCGTCATCGGGTCGCCGGACGCGCCGTCGCAGCGGCTGGTCGCCGTCGCCGAGCGGGCCGCCTCGGCGCTCGCGCTGCACCGGCTGCACGACCGCGACCGCGGCACGCTCATGCGCCGCACCCACCTCGAGCTGCTCACCGGCCTGGCCGAGGGTCGCGGCTCCGACGACGCCGGCGCCGACGAGGTGGGGCGCCGCTGCGAGCTGGCGGGCTTCCCGGTGCACCGGCGCAGCCTCACCGGCGTCGTCGTACGCGGACGGGTCGGGGCCGTGCCTCCGGTCGACCTGGACGAGGTGGCCGCCACCGTCGTCCGCGCGGCCCATGCGCTCCGGCTCCCGGCGCTGGTCTGCGAGGTGGAGCGCGACCTGCGCGTGCTGGTCTCGACCTCGCCCGGCGCGGACGCCGACGACCTGGTCGACCGGCTGGCCGCGCGCGTGCTGGCGCACCACGAGGTCGTGGTCGCCGCGGGCCGCACCGTGCCCGACCGCACCGGCGTGGCCCGGACGGTCGCGGAGGCCGGGCAGGTCGCCGACGCCGTCCCGCAGGCCCGGCGCGGGAAGGACCCCGACGTGCACCGCCTCGCCGACCTGCACCTGCGCGGGCTGCTGGCCCTGCTCGGCGAGGACGAGCGCGTGCGCCTCTTCGTCGAGCGCGAGCTCGGGCCGCTGCAGCAGCACGACCGTGCCGACGGCTCGCGCACCGAGCTCCTCGCCGCGCTGCGCGCCCTGCTGCTTCACCCCGCCAGCAAGACCGAGGCCGCCGCGAGCCTGCACCTGTCGCGGGCCGCGTTCTACGACCGGCTGGCGCGGATCGAGTCGGTCCTCGGCGCGGACCTCGACGACCCCGACGTCCGCGTCTCGCTGCACGTCGCGCTCGTGGCAGACGAACTGTTGGGTGGGCGGGCGAAGTGACGACAGATCGTCGGTCCGCCGGTGCCCCGGCGCTGGGCACGATGCTCGACATGACCCGCGTGACCACCCGTGTGCTGGACGTCGCCGCCGCCGTGCCGACCACCCCGCTCGACCCCGGCACCGTCGTCGACGGCGCCCCCGAGGCCGGCTCGCGCGCGCTCGCCGCCGTGTCGGGGGTGGAGGTCGGCGTGTGGGAGATGACCCCCGGCACCGCGACGGACGTCGAGGTCGACGAGGTGTTCGTGGTGCTGTCGGGCTCCGGCACGGTGTCCTTCGCCGACGACGGCGAGCAGGTCGACCTCGGCCCGGGCAGCGTCGTACGACTCCGGGCCGGGGAGCGCACCACCTGGGTCGTCCACGAGACCATCCGCAAGATCTACGTCGCCTGACCGCAGGCCTCACGAGGAGCACCATGAGCGAGACGATCCGCAACTTCGTCGACGGCGAGCTCGTCGCGTCGGACACCACCGACTTCATCGACCTCGTCGACCCGGTCACCGGGTTGCCCGACGGCCGCTCGCCGATCTCGACGCCCGAGGAGGTCGACCGGGCGTACGCCGCCGCGGAGCGCGCCTCGGCTTCGTGGAAGCGCCTCACGCCGGGCGCGCGGCAGGCCCACCTCCTCGACCTCGCCACCGCCATCGCCGAGCGGCGCGACGAGATCAGCGAGGTCCAGGCCCGCGACACCGGCCAGCCGGTGCGCTACGTCGCGAGCGAGGAGGTCGACCAGGGCGTCGACCAGCTGCGCTTCTTCGCCGGCGCTGCCCGGCTGCTGGAGGGCAAGTCGTCGGGGGAGTACCTCGAGGGCCACACGTCCGCCATCCGGCGCGAACCCATCGGCGTCGTCGGGCAGGTGACGCCGTGGAACTACCCCTTCGCGATGGCCATCTGGAAGATCGCGCCCGCCCTCGCCGCCGGCAACACCATCGTGCTCAAGCCCAGCGACACCACGCCGCGCTCGACGGTGCTGCTCGCCGAGATCGCCGGCGCGATCCTGCCGCCCGGGGTGCTCAACGTCGTGAACGGTGACGCCTCCACCGGTCGCCACCTCGTCGAGCACCCGACCCCCGGCCTCGTCGCGATCACCGGCTCCGTGCGGGCGGGCACGGAGGTCGCGCTCTCGGCGGCGAAGAACCTCAAGCGCGTGCACCTCGAGCTCGGCGGCAAAGCGCCCGCGGTCGTGATGCCGGACGCCGACCTGCCGCGAGCCGCCGAGATGATCGCCGCCGCGGCCTACTTCAACGCCGGCCAGGACTGCACCGCCGCGACGCGCGTCGTCGCGCACGCCAGCGTCCACGACGAGCTCGTCGACCTGCTCGTGAAAGAGGCGGAGGGCACCCGCCCCGGGCCGCCGTCGGACACCGACGCCGACTACGGCCCGCTCAACAACGCCACCCACCTCGCGAAGGTCGAGGCGTTCCTCGCCGGGCTTCCCGACCACGCGACGGTCCGCACGGGCGGAGCCCGGCACGGCGAGGCGGGCTTCTTCTTCGCGCCGACGGTCGTCACCGGCGTGCGGCAGGACGACCGCATCGTGCAGGAGGAGGTCTTCGGTCCGGTGCTCACCGTGCAGTCGTACGACGACGAGGCCGACGCGGTCGCGATGGCCAACGGCGTGCCCTACGGCCTGGCCGCGAGCGTGTGGACCCGCGACGTCGGGATCGCCGACCGGCTCACCCGCGAGCTCGACTTCGGCTGCGTGTGGGTCAACACCCACATCCCGTTCGTCTCCGAGATGCCGCACGGCGGGTTCGGGGCGTCGGGCTACGGCAAGGACCTGTCCGGCTACGGCTTCGACGACTACACCCGCATCAAGCACGTGATGACCGCCCACTACTGATCGCCGGGCACCCCCACGTCGAACACGTCGAGCAGCTGGGCGAGCGTGCGGTAGTAGCCGACCAGCACGACCAGCTCGGTCATCGTCGTGGTGCCCAGCGCGGCGGCGTACGCGGCGTAGGCCTCGTCGTCGAGGCGCGCGCCCGGACCCGCGCCGTCGAGCAGCCTGAGGCAGAAGGCGTGGGCGGCCGCCTCGTGGGGGTCGCCGGAGGTGAACGAGCCGTCGGCGAGCGCGGCCACCTCCGCCTCGGTCAGCCCCACGGCTCGTCCGACCCGCTCGTGGGCCCAGGCCTCGAACGCGCTGCCGGTCGCGGCGGCGACGGCGAGGATCGCGATCTCTCGCGTGCGGGCGCTGAGGCCGGACTGGTAGCGGATCGCCGACCCCAGCTCCTGCAGCGGCGCCCCGAGCGCCGGCTCGTGCAGCATCACGCCGAACGGACCGGTCAAGGAGCCGTCCTCGCGCTCCAGGGGGAAGTGCTGCGGACCGCTGCCCCGCGGCCCGCCCACGATGCGCGTGCGCAGGGCGCGCTGCGCCCCGTCGAGCTGGGCAGGGGTCAGGTCGGGCAGGCGCACGGGGTCCTCCAGGGCGGGGCGGGTCGAGGACAAGGATGACCGGACGGGTTCGAGGCGGCCACGGGGGTGGCACGATCACCGCATGACCGCACGGGGGACGGCACGGGGAGCGGCCGCGCTCGCACTGGCAGTGCTCGCCGGTGCGATGGCCGGCTGCGCCGGCGACGAGCCGGCCCTCGACGACTCCGCTGCCTGGCGCACCTCCCGCGCCCCGGTGGCGACGGAGGGACTGGCGTGGGCCGCCGGGTCCACGGTGCACCTCGCCGACGGGACCACGGTGGACACCGGCACCCCGGTGCGCGCGTTCCTGGTCGGGGGCGACGGGGTCTTCTTCGTCCCGGCCGAGGGCGATGACGACGACGTCACCTTCACCGACGCCCCACTGTGGTTCGCGGCCCCGGGGAGCGAGGCCGAGGACACCGGGCTGTCCGTCGCCGGCACCGGGGTGGCCGTCTCGCCCGACGGGGGTGCACTGGCGGTCCTCGACGCCGACACCGACGAGGGCAGCGCGGTCATGCGGCTGTTCGACCTCTCCTCCGGGAAGGAGACCACCTCGGAGGACGGCATGGACACCTCGGGCATCGACGACCCCGTCGACCACCTGCTGGAGGCGGAGGTGGAGATCCTCGGGATCACCGACCAGGAGGTCGCGGCCCGGGTGGTCAACGGCGACTGGGCGTACGACCTGGCGACCGGCGAGGGCCGGGCGCTCGAGGGCGAGGAGCCCCCGGGTGCCCCGGCCGACCCGCTGGCGAGCCCGGACGATTCCTGGCGCATCGAGCAGCGCGACGGACTGCGCGACGTCGTCGTGGCCCGTTCGGTGGACGAGGTCGTGCCGAACACCGGCACCGCCAGGTGGACGCTGTCGCGCTGGCTCGACGACACGACCGTGGTCGGTGTCGCGGTCGACGGACCGGGTGACGGCGACGCGGTCGGACCCGACGACACCCTCACCCTGATGACGTGCGACGTGCCGTCCGGCGCCTGTGAGCTGGTCGGCGGCACCGAGGGCGAGCTCGTGCACCTGCCGCTGCACCCCGGTGCGACGGGGCGCTTCGACCTGAGGCCGCGGGAGGCGTCGTGACCGACCCGGAGATCGAGTACGCCCGCCTGGTGTCGGGCGACGCGGCGGCCGTCCGCGCACGCGCCGAGGACCTCCTGGCGGGGACGCGCGACCTGCTCGGCGTGCGCACCGATCTCGCCGACGCCCAGGACGTGCCGGTGTGGTCCGGGGCGGCGGCGACCGCCTTCGTGGGGCGTGCCGCCGGGCTGCGGCACGGGTTGTCGCTGACCCGCGTGGCCCTCGAGCGGGCGCGGGGTGCGCTGGAGGCGGCCCGACGGCGTACGACACCGCGGTCGACCACGCCGCGGTGGGAACCGTCGTCACGCTGCTCGAGTCCAGCGCGACCGACTACTCCCGCACCGACGACGTCGTCGGGAGCCACTTCCGGGGGCTCACCCCTCCGCGGTGAGCGCACGCGGTGACGGGGCACACTGGAGCCATGCGCTTCACCGAGCACGAGCTGACCGTCGCCGTCACGGCCGCCGCCAAGATCGTGGCCGGCGGCAAGGTCGGCCGCCGCGCCAAGGGAGAGGCGGCGTGGGAGTCGATGAGCAAGATCGACCGCTACCACCTGCTGGAGGCGGTCGGGAGCCAGGTGCTGCCGGTGCTGCTGGCCCTGCCCGACGTCGAGGTGCCCGCCGGCACCCGGCCCACCTTCACCGACGCCCAGATCACGGCGGCCGTGGAGCAGACGCTCGGTGAGAGCGGTGTGGGCCGGCTGCGCCAGAAGGTGGCGGTCGCGGCCCGCCTCACGCTCGTGCGTACGGCGCTCGCGCAGCTCCCGGTGCGCCAGGACCCGGACGCGCTCGTCGTACCCGACTCCCTCGACGACCTGTGACCTGCGTCATGACCCCGGCCACGACCTGAGAACCCTGAGGACCGCGCTCAGGTTGGGTGCGTACCGTCGACGCTGATGACTTCCACGAAGACCTCCGTGTTCAGCTCCCGCATCCTCGCCGCCGTCGGCGTCCTGGCGGTCGCAGCCGCCCTCACCTTCGCCGCCTACATGGTCGGCCCGGGCTCGTCGGACTCCGACTCCGGCAAGGACGCCTCGGCGAGCACGTCGCCGTCGGCGGACGCGTCCGCCGACGCCGCCGAGGGCCCCCAGCCCGACCTCGACGCCATCCCCGACGTGGTGGCCGAGGTCAACGGCGAGGAGGTGACCAAGGACGAGTTCGTCCCGATCTACGAGGCGGCCTTCCAGCAGGCGGCCGCCCAGGCGCAGATGAGTGGCGAGCAGCCCGACGAGGAGGCCCTGCGCAAGCAGACCGCCGACAACCTCGTCGACACCGAGCTGCTCATGCAGGAGGCCGAGTCGCGTGGGCTCGAGGTCACCGACGAGGCCGTCGACGCCGAGCTCACCGACCTCGCCGAGCAGAACGGCATGAAGTCCGCCGAGGAGCTGCTGGAGGCAGTCGAGGCCCAGGGCGTGAGCGCCGACCAGGCGCGCGAGCAGGTCGAGACGCAGGCGCTGGTCGAGCAGCTCGTCGCCGACGAGAACGGCCCGATCGAGCCGACCGACAAGGAGCTGCGCGCGATCTACGACCAGGCCAAGCAGCAGCAGGCCGCCTCCGGTGGCGGTGGCCAGGAGTTCCCGCCCTTCGCCCAGGTGCGCGACCAGCTCGTGGAGCAGGCGACCAGCCAGGAGACCGGGCGGGTGGCCACGGCGCTCGTCGACGACCTGCGCAAGGACGCGGACATCACGATCAACCTCTGAGCAGCCGCTGGCTCAGAGCGCCAGGAATCCCCGCAACAGCTCTTGGAACGCAGGGGGCTGCTCGAGCGGGGGCGCGTGGCCGCAGCGGCCGAGGACGTGCAGGCGCACGTCGCTGAGGTGGTCGAGCATCGGCAGCGCGGCCGTGCACAGCGGCGTGAGCCGGTCCTGCGCGCCGTGCACCAGCAGCACGGGGGCGCGCACGGCGCCCAGGGTGGCGGCCGACAAGGTCAGGTCGTCGACCCAGCGGGTGCGGGGTGCGGGGAACATGGTCGCGAACGCTTCCGCGCCGGCCCGCATCGCGTCAGCGCGCGCCTGCACCGCCTCGTCGGTGACCAGCGACTGGTCGAGGACGAGGCGGCCCAGCATGTCGCGGGCACCGGCCTCGCCAGGGGCGGCGGCCCACACCGCGTTGAGGTCGCTGGAGAGCGGGGCGTCGGGGGCCCCCATGGTCGCGACGGCGATGACGCGCGTGACCTGACGTGGCCGCGCGGCGGCGAGGGCGAGGGCGACCGCGCCCCCCATCGAGTGGCCGACGACGGCGTACGACGTCTCGGCGAGCGCGTCCATCAACCCGGCGGCCTGCTCGGTCCACACGCGCAGTCCGCCCGTGGTCCCGTCAGGCAGCGGCGTGCGGCCGAACCCCGCCTGGTCGGGGGCGACGATGCGGTGTGACGACGCCAGCGCCACGGCCGTGGTCGTCCAGGCGCCGGCCCCGGTGGTGCCGGGGCCCGAGCCGTGCAAGAGCAGCACAGCAGGCCCGGTGCCCGTCTCCGCGACGTGCACGAGGCTTCCGGCGACCTCGACGCTGCGGTGCTCGAGCACCGCAGCGTCGGCGGTCGTGGTCATGCGGTCGAGGTCATGCGGTCGTGGTCATGCCGACGCGTCGCCGATGGACTTGTCGAAGACCTCCATCATGGCCCGGCCGAACTGCGGCATGTCGGGCCAGCCGCGGCACGAGACGAGGTTGCCGTCCACGCAGTCAGGAGCGTCGACGACCGTGGCGCCGGCGTTCTCCATGTCGCCGGTGATGGGCGGGAAGCACGCCGTCTTGCGGCCCTTCAACAGGCCGTAGACCGCCGGCACCTGGGCACCGTGGCAGACCAGGGCGATGGGCAGGTCGCGGGCGAAGAAGTGCTCGGTGATGCGACGGACGTCGGCGTCGACCCGGATCCACTCCGGGGCGCGACCGCCGGGGATGATCAACGCGTCGTAGCGCTCGAGGTCGACCTCGGCCCAGGTGACGTCGACCGGCAGCTTGCGGCCGTTCTTCTCGACGTAGGCGTCGCAGTTGGGGTCGAACTCGTGGATCACCAGCTGGACGTCCCGCATCGTCAGGTTCGCCACGTCGACGTCCCAGCCGCCCTCCTGCACGCGGTAGTAGGGATACATGGTGTCGAGCTCTTCGGCGGCGTCACCGGTCATGAGCAGCGCTCTGGGCACCTGGGTTCTCCTCGCACTCTGGGGCGGGTGGGCTGACCGCCAACCCGATCGGATCGGATTTGATCTGCCTAGGATTCCTGCGGACCGGTGTCGCCGTCAAGGCCCTGTCCGGACCGACCCGCCTCTTCGGACTCGTCGAACAGCCGCCGGAAGCGGTCGCGCGAGAGCAGGATGTGGCGCCGCATGGCGTAGGCGGCGCCATCGGGGTCGCGCGCGGCGATCGCGCCGAGGACCTCCTCGTGCTCGCCCATGGCGAGGTAGGTGACCTCGGCGTCGTAGAGCAGGCGGAACAGGTGCACGTGGGTGTGCAGGCGGGCCAGTGCCTCCCGCACCACCTGGTTGCCCGCGCTGTCGGCCACCAGGTCGTGGAAGGCGGCGTCGCGCAGGCCGAAGGCGCCGTACGCCACATGGCGGTCGCCCTCGACGAGCTCGGCCATGTCGTCGAGCATCTGCCGCATGCTGCTGACCTGCTCGAACGAGGCGCGCTCGGCCGCATGTCGGGCAGCGGCGGGCTCGAGGAGCAGGCGGATCTCCACCATGTCCTCGAACCTCTCACGCGTGATCTGGGGCGGGATCCGGTAACCGGCGTGGGGCACCCGGACCACGAGGCCGTCGGCCTCCATGCGGTTGAGCGCGTCCCGGATGGGGGTCTGGGAGACGCGCAGCTCGCGGGCGAGCGCGTCGATCGTGACCCGCGAGCCGGGCTCGATGCGCAGCGACATGAGCTGCCCGAGGAGCGTGTCGTAGACCTCGTCGGCCAAGCGTCCGCGGGTGCGGTCCATCCCTGGTCACCTCTCAACGTGTCGTGGCCGGACCTGTTGACAGGGGCCGGTGTAGTGGCTCATGCTCTCGCACCAATCGGATCGTATATGAAATGGGTCCGACGGCAAGGCTTCATCCCTCCTCACCACGGAGCCCTCATGAGCATGCTCGGCGTCCTGCGCGGTCCGCGCCAGGTCCTGTTCGGAGCCGGGCAGCGCCATGCGCTCGGGACGGTCGTCTCGGCGCTGGGCTCCCGTGCCCTCGTCTGCACCGACGCGCGCTTCGGCGCCACCCCCGAGTTCGACCACCTCGTCCGCCTCCTCGAGGAGTCCGGCGTGCACGTCACGTCCTACGCCGAGGTCGAGCCCGACGTCCCGGTGCACCAGGTGATCCGGTGCGCCGAGCTCGCAGCGACAGCCGGACCCGACGTCGTGGTCGGGATGGGCGGCGGCAGCTGTCTGGACCTGGCCAAGGCGGTCGCGGTGCTGCTGACCCACGGCGGCACGCCCGCCGACTACTACGGCGAGCTCCGGGTGCCCGGGCCCGTCCTCCCGGTGGTCGCGCTGCCCACCACGGCGGGCACGGGGTCCGAGGTGACGCCGGTGGCGGTGCTCACCGACCCGGACCGCGTCAGCAAGGTGGGGATCTCCAGCCCCCACCTCATCCCGCACGCCGCCGTGTGCGACCCCGAGCTCACCGTCAGGTGTCCGCCCCCGCTCACCGCGAGCGCGGGGGCTGACGCGCTGTCGCACGTGGTCGAGGCGTTCACCGCCGTGCGGCGCCCGGTGACCAGCGAGCTGGCGACCGAACGCGTCTTCGTCGGCAAGAACGAGCTGACCGACACCTACGCCCTGCTCGGCGTACGACTGATCTCCGCCAGCCTCCACCGCGCGTGGTCCACGCCCGGCGACGTCGGGGCGCGTGAGGCGATGATGCTCGGCGCGACCGCGGGCGGTTTCGCCCTCGGTACCGCGGGCACGGCGGCGGCCCACGCCATCCAGTACCCGGTCGGCGCCCTCACCCACACGCCCCACGGCGTGGGCGTCGGCGCCCTGCTGCCCTACGTCATGGAGTTCAACCGCCCCGCCCGCGTCCCCGAGCTCGCCGCCGTCGCCGTCGCGATGGGTGCCTCGCCGGAGTGGTCGGCCGAGGACCTCGCGGACGAGGCGATCGACCGCGTCGCGGCCCTGCTGGCCTCGGTGGGGATCCCCACCACACTCGACGAGCTCGGCCTCCCGGCCGACCAGCTGCGCTGGACCGCCGAGCAGGCGTCCGGGGCCGAGCGGCTGGTCGCCAACAACCCGCGGCCGCTCGACGTCGACGCGCTCGAGCACATCGTCCGCGCCGCCCACGCGGGTGACCGCCGGGCGCTGCGCGAGGCGGTGCCACCTCGCGCAGTGCCCGCCCCCGCCGGCCTCGGCGCGACGGGAGGTGCGCGATGACCGTCGTGGACGAGGTGCTGCGCCCGGTCGCCGATGTCATCGACGTCCCGACCGAGCTCTACGTGGGCGGTGCCTGGCGGCCCGCCGCCAGCGGGCGCCGGCTCGACGTGTGCGACCCGGCCACGGGGTCGGTGCTCGCCACCGTGGCCGACGCCGACACCGACGACGCCATCGCGGCGGTCGAGGCGGCGGCCGGCGCCGCGGCCGGCTGGGCCGCGACCTCGCCCCGCCACCGGGCGGACCTCCTGATGCAGGCGTTCCACCTCATGCACGAGCGGGCCGAGGAGATCGCGCTCCTCATCGCCCTCGAGAACGGCAAGTCGCTCGCCGACGCCCGCGGTGAGGTGACCTACGCGGCGGAGTTCTTCCGCTGGTACGCCGAGGAGGGCGTCCGGCTGCGCGGCCAGGTGGGCCACGCCCCCAGCGGTGCCAACCGACTGCTGGTGACCTACCAGCCCGTCGGTGTCAGCGTGCTCGTGACGCCCTGGAACTTCCCGGCCGCGATGGCCACCCGCAAGATCGCGCCGGCGCTCGCCGCAGGCTGCACGGCCGTGCTCAAGCCTGCGGCCGAGACCCCCCTCACCGCGCTCGCCGTCGCCGCGCTCCTCGAGGAGGTCGGGCTGCCGGCCGGCGTGCTCAACGTCGTCACCACCTCCCACCCGGGCCCGGTCGTGGAGGCGATGCTGACGGACCGGCGCACGCGCATGGTGTCGTTCACCGGCTCCACCGAGATCGGCCGGGTGCTGCTGCGCACGGCAGCCGACAACGTGCTCAAGTCAGCGATGGAGCTCGGCGGCAACGCCCCCTTCATCGTCCTGGCGGACGCCGACGTGGACGCCGCGCTGGAGGGCGCGATGGTCGCCAAGATGCGCAACGGCGGCCAGGCCTGCACGGCCGCCAACCGGTTCTACGTGCACGCCTCGGTCCACGACGCGTTCGTCGAGGGCCTCATCTCCCGGATGGGTGACGTGCACGTCGGCCCCGGCACCGACGAGGCGACCCAGTGCGGACCGCTCGTCAACGACCACGCGGTGCGCAAGGTCGACCTGCTGGTCCGCGACGCCGTCCAGCGAGGCGCCCGCGCCATGATCGGCGGTCGGGTGCCCGACGGTCCTGGCTCGTTCTACCCGCCCACCGTGCTCGTCGACGTACCACCCGACGCGCGTGTCCTCCACGAGGAGGTCTTCGGCCCGGTCGCGCCCATCGTGCGCTTCGAGCGTGAGGAGGACCTGCTGCCGGTCGTGAACGACACCGACCTCGGCCTGGTCAGCTACCTCTACACCCGCGATCTCGCCCGCGGCCTCCGTCTCGCGGAGCGCCTCGAGAGCGGGATGGTCGGGCTCAACCGGGGACTCGTGTCCGACCCCGCCGCCCCGTTCGGCGGCACCAAGCAGAGCGGGCTCGGCCGCGAGGGCAGCACCGAGGGGCTCCTCGAGTTCCTGGAGGCCCAGTACGTCGCCACCTCCTGGTAGCACCCACCCGTCTTCTCGGACGTCTCGGACAGCCAGCACCACCCGATCACCCCACCCCGAGCAGGAAGCAGGAAGCAGATGCGGTACCTACAGCGAGCGGGACGCAGGTCCCTTCCCGGCCGGCCGGCACGCCTGGCCACGGCGGCGATCCTGGTGGCCTCGGCCCTGGCGGCCTGCGGCGGCGGTGATGACGACGGTGGCGGGGGCAGCGCGGAGGCGGCGAGCGGACCCAAGGCGCCCGCCACGATCCCCGAGCTGACCGACGACCCCCTGACGCTCAGCTTCATCTGGTTCGAGTGGCCGCCGGCCCAGGCGCTGGAGGACTTCGCCAACGCGGAGTACACCAAGGAGCGGCCCAACGTGACCATCGAGGTCAACACGGTGCCCAACGCCAACTGGCACGACGCGATGTTCACCCAGTTCGCCGCGCGCCAGACCGACTTCGACATCCCGATCCTCGACTCGCAGCACATCGGCGAGGCGGTGACCAACGGCAACATCCTCGACATCACCGACTTCGTCGACGAGAACATCGAGGTCGACGCCTACGACCCCTACCTCCTGGCCGCCTACGGCCAGTACCCGCAGGCCGAGACCGGCCAGCGCGACGAGGACGCGAGCCTCTACGGCCTGCCGCTGCTCGGCGACACGTGGACGATGATCTACCGCAAGGACCTCATCGGCGACGAGCCGCCGGAGACCTGGGACGAGATGATCGACGCCGCCCGGACGTGCCAGGAGCAGAACCCCGGCGTGAGCGGCCTGGCCTTCCACCAGGCCAACGGCTCCGACGCGGCAGCCGTCACGTACAACACGGTCAACGGTGTCTACGGCGGCAACCTCTGGAACGCCGAGGACAAGACGATCGAGGGCGTCATCAACGACGAGGCCGGCCAGAAGGCCATGGACGTCCTGGTCAACGAGATGAAGCCGCTGACCGCCAAGGGCTCGGGCAACTGGTTCATCGACGAGGTCAACGCCGCGGTCGCGCAGGGCAAGGCCTGCATCGCGTTCCAGTGGATCGCCGCCGCCGGAGGCCTGGTGGACCCCGCACAGTCGACACTCGGCGGGACCGAGGACGAGATCCTCGACAAGCTCGGCTTCGCCACCCTGCCCACGCAGGACGCCGACGTCGTGCCGCTCGGCGGGATGGGCATGCACATCTCCGCCTACGCCCCCTCCGAGCGGCAGGCCGAGGCGCTGAACTTCATGACGTGGTTCGAGCAGGAGGACATCCAGAAGAAGTGGGCCGCAGCCGGTGGTGTGCCGGCGCGCACCGACGCGCTCGAGTCCCCGGAGTTCCTCGAGGCCGGGCCGTTCAACCAGGTGTACGCCGACTCGGTGTCCCGGATGCGCGACATGTGGAACGTGCCGGAGTACGCCCAGCTGATCGACATCGAGAACACCAACGTCAACGCTGCTCTCAACGGGGCGAAGGACCCCGAGGAGGCGCTCGACGACATCGCCGAGCAGCAGCAGCAGGTGCTCGACTCCAGCGGCGGCGGGCTGTGAGTCGACGACCATGACCACCACGACCGACCACCCGGTGCAGGAGGCGTCCGCGACCTCGCCGCCTGCACCGGGGCGGTCCCCCCGCCTCACCGACCGCCGGCTCGCCCTGCTGTTCATCTCGCCGGCGATGCTCCTGCTGCTGACGATGTCGGTGTTCCCGCTGCTGTGGGCGCTGTACCTGTCCTTCACCGACTACTCCGCCACGCGCGCCGCGCCGGCCGACTTCGTCGGCTTCGAGAACTACACCACCGTCCTCACGTCCCCGGAGGTCTGGCAACGGGCCCTCACGACGCTGGTCTACGTCACCGGGGCCGTGGTGCTCCAGACCGTGCTGGGATTCGGCATCGCCTACCTCATCTCGCGGCGGACCCGCGGACGCGGCGTGCTGACCACCCTGTTCCTGGTGCCGATGATGCTGTCGCCGGTCGTGGTCGGCCTGTTCTGGAAGTTCATGCTCGACGCCCAGTTCGGGGTCATCAACTCCATGCTCGGCTCGCTCGGCCTCGGGCAGGTGGAGTGGCTCACCCGGCAGCGGACGGCGCTGCTGTCGCTGATCGTGGTGGACACGTGGCAGTGGACGCCGTTCATCATGCTCATCGCGCTCGCCGGCCTCACCGCGGTCCCGAAGTACCTCTACGAGGCCGCGTCCATCGACCGCGCGTCGGAGTGGTTCCGCTTCCGCAACATCACGCTGCCGCTGGTGTGGCCGCTGCTCCTGATCGCCGTCATGTTCCGCGCGATCGAGGCGTTCCGCCTGTTCGACCTCGTCTACATCCTCACCAGCGGAGGCCCCGGGGTCTCGACCGAGACGTTGTCGTTCCACGTCTACAAGGTCGCGTTCCTCGGCTTCAACACCGGCCTCGCGTCGGCGTACGGGATCCTCATGGTCCTCGTCGTCATCGTCCTCGCGCAGTTCTACCTGCGCTACCTCAACAAGCTCAAGGAGGGGTGATGGCCATCTCCATCGACGAGGCCGTGCCCGGTCCCGCCACGGACGACGCGCACCCGCAGCGTCGCCGCGGTGGTCGGGGCCGGATGGTGGTCGAGGTCCTGCTCCTCGCTGCGCTGGCGGTGGCCATGCTCTTCCCGGTGCTGTGGATGCTCGAGACGTCCATCAAGGAGAACCGCGACGTCTACGCCGTTCCCGCGAAGTTCTTCGGCTTCGACGTCACGCTGGACCACTACAAGGACGTGTTCGTCGCACCGGGCGGTGGCCGGTCGGACCTGTCCGGGTCGCTCCTGAACTCGGTGATCGTCGCGGGCGCCTCCACCGTGCTCGCCACGGTCCTGGGCGTCCCGGCGGCGTGGGCCTACTCGCGCTTCACGCTCAAGGCGAAGAAGGACCAGCTGTTCTTCATCCTCTCGACGCGCTTCATGCCGCCGGTCGTCGTGGTGATCCCGATCTTCCTCATGTACCGCACGCTCGGGCTGATCGACACCAAGCTCGGCCTGGTCCTCATCTACGCCGCGTTCAACGTGCCGTTCACCATCTGGATGATGAAGGGCTTCGTGGACGAGGTGCCGGCGGAGTACGAGGACGCCGCGATGATCGACGGCTACACCCGTCTCCAGGCGTTCTGGCGCGTCACGCTGCCCCTGCTCGTGCCGGGCATCGCCGCGACGGCGGTCTTCGCCCTGATCTTCTCGTGGAACGAGTTCGTCTTCGCCATCTTCCTGACGTCCAGCCAGGAGGTCCGGACGGCCCCGCCCGCCATCGCCGGGCTCATCGGCGGCACCACCGTCGACTGGGGCCTGGTCGCGGCGTCCGCGGTGGTGTTCGCGCTGCCGGTGCTGGTGTTCGCCTACCTGGTGCGCAAGCACCTCGTGGCCGGCGTGACCCTCGGGGCGGTGCGTCGCTGATGGCCGGGATCGAGGTGACCTCGCTGCACAAGCGCTACCCCGACGGCACCGTCGCGGTCGAGCACGTGGACCTGTCGATCGGTGACGGTGAGCTGTTCGTGATGCTCGGTCCGTCGGGCTGCGGCAAGACGACCACGCTGCGGGCGATGGCCGGGCTGGAGCGGCAGACCTCCGGCGACATCCGCATCGGCCGGACGCTCGTCAACGACCTGCCGCCGGCGGAGCGCGACATCGCCATGGTCTTCCAGTTCTACGCGCTCTACCCGCACCTCAGGACCCGCGACAACCTCGCCTTCCCCCTCCGAGCCGAGGGCAAGCCCGAGAAGGAGGTCAGGGAGCGGGTCGCCGAGGTCGCGCGCATGATGCAGCTCGAGCGCCTGCTGGACCGCAAGCCGCAGCGTCTCTCGGGAGGCGAGCAGCAGCGCGTGGCACTGGCCCGCGCCCTCGTCCGCCGGCCGCGGGCCTTCCTGATGGACGAGCCGCTGACCAACCTCGACGCTGAGCTGCGCGCGGACGTGCGCACCGAGATCAAGCACCTGCAGGCGGAGCTCGGGACCACGATGGTCTACGTCACCCACGACCAGGTCGAGGCCATGTCGCTCGGGCACCGGATCGCCATCCTCAACAAGGGGCGCGTGGAGCAGGTCGGCACCCCGCTGGAGGTCTACGACCGGCCGGCGACCCTCTTCTGTGCCGCCTTCATCGGCTCACCGCCGATGAACCTCATCCAGGTGCAGGTGGCCGAGGGCACCCTGCGTGGTCCCGGTGGGCTCGTCCTGACACCGCCGGACGGGCTGCCGCGCGACCGTGCCCTCGTCGCCGGCGTACGGCCGGAAGCGCTGGAGGTCACCGCGCCCGGTGCCGAGCGAACCGTTCCGGCGCGGGTCGTCTCGGCCGAGGCCCTGGGCGACGAGATCATCTACGTGGTCGACCACGGGGGCGCGAACGACGTACGGGTCCGGATGCCACCGACCATCCAGTTCGCCGCCGACGAGCAGGTCGGGCTGCGCCATGCCGGCGGCACCCCGCCGGTCTACGACACGAGCACGGAAGAGCTGGTGGCCTGATGGGAACCGTGGCAGCGCACGGGATGCGCAAGTCGTTCGGCGACGTGCAGGCCCTCGACGGGGTCACCCTCGACGTGCCCGACGGCTCGTTCTTCGTGGTGCTCGGTCCGTCCGGTGCCGGCAAGACCACGACCCTTCGGGCGATCGCCGGCCTGGAGAAGCTCGACGACGGGACGGTGCACCTCGACGGGAGGGACGCCACGGCCGACACCCCAGCGGCGCGCGACCTCGCGATGGTGTTCCAGAGCTACGCCCTCTACCCGCGGCTCACGGCGTACGACAACATCGCCTCGCCGCTGCGGGCCCGCAAGGCCTCCTCGAGCGACATCGCCGCGGCTGTCGAGCAGGTCGCGGAGCTGCTCCACATCGAGCGGCTGCTGGAGCGTCGTCCCGCGCAGATGTCGGGTGGCGAGATGCAACGTGTCGCCCTGGCCCGGGCCCTCGTCCGTCGCCCGCGCGCCTTCCTCATGGACGAGCCGCTGACCAACCTCGACCTCAAGCTGCGCGTGGAGATGCGCACCGAGCTCACCCGCATCCACGGCACGCTCGGTGGCACCTTCGTCTACGTCACCAACGACCAGGTGGAGGCGCTGTCCATGGCCGACCGGATCGCGGTGCTGAGGGAGGGGCGGGTCCAGCAGGTCGGCACCCCGACCGAGGTCTACGAGCGGCCCGCCAACCAGTGGGTCGCCGGCTTCGTCGGCAGCCCCCGCATCAGCCTGCTCGCGTGCCGCGCCGAGGGCGACCGGCTCGTCGGGGAGCAGGGCTGGTCCCTTCCGCGACCGCGCTGGACCACCGCCGAGGACGGGCGCCCCCTGCTCCTCGGCCTGCGGGCCGAGGACGTGTCGGTCGAGGAGCGCGGTGACGCCGCCCTGCCCGGCGAGCTCTACGGGCTGGAGCCGCTCGGCGACCGCACCGTCGTCGACGTCAAGGTGGGCGCGGAGATGGTGAAGGTGAAGGCGCGGCCCACTGTCACGGGCACGCCCGGGCAGCGGGTCTCGGTCGCGGTCGACCTCGACCGCGCCCACCTCTTCGACGCGGACACCGGGCTCGCCCTGTCCGCCTCGGGTCGTTAGGCGCGCCGCTCACCCGCCGCCGGGGAGGGCGAGGAGGGTGTCGACGGCTGCGAGGAACTCGCGCCGGTTGAACGGCTTGGGCAGGAAGTGCCGGTGCTCGTCGCCCACGTCGAGGTCCCCCGACATGATCAGGACCTTGGTCGACGGGCTGGAGCGGCGCAGCTCCTCGGCGACCGCGAGGCCCGTCAGCCGTGGCATGTGGTGGTCGACCACCACGAGGTCGAAGCTCTCCGCCGACGTGTGCTCGAGGACCTCGGCGCCGTCCCCGGCGAGGGTGACGACGTGGCCGGCGCGCTCGAGCACGTGCCCGATGAAGTCGCGGATGTCGGGCTCGTCGTCGGCGACGAGGCTGCGCAGGGACATGCGCCCGAGTCTGGACCCCTGCCCGCGCTACTGTCGCGCCGTGCCGCGGTTTCTGCGGCAGATGTGAGCAGATCGTGAGGTCTGCGCTCCGCGAACCCCCTCGGGACGCCCGTACCCGGTCGTAGTCTTTGCGCATGACGAGGGCCCTGTCGCCGGCACGGGCGACCGCCTTCGCCGCGGCGTACGTCGTGCTCACCCTCGTCGGACGAGCGACCGCGATCGAGGGCCAGGTCGTCAGCCTCGTCTGGCCCGGCTCGGGTGTCGCGTTCCTGTGGCTGCTCGCCGAGTCGCCCCGTCACGTGCTGCGCGTGCTCGCGCCGCTGCTGGTCCTCCACTTCGGTGTCGTCGTCGCGACCGGCGTCTCGCCGCTGCTGGGCCTCTTCGGCGCGGTGTCGGTGACGCTGCAGACCGCCGTCGCCGGCCTCCTGCTGCGCCGGTGGTGCCCGACGATGCTGGGCGCCGGGGGCACCCACAGCATCCGGTCACCCCGCAACCTCGCCGCAACCGCCGGGGCGGCGGCCATCGGCTGCGCCCTCGGCGCCGTAGTGGGGACGCTCGGCCTCTGGCTCGACGGGGTCCCGGTGGAGGCGCTGACCCCCGTGGCGTGGTTCGCACGCCACTTCGTCGGTGTCGTGACGGTGGGTGCGGTCGGCCACCTCGCGTGGGAGTGGCGCACGCAGACGATCCCGGCGCGCACCCGGGGTGGATCGGACACCGAGCTGGCCCTGTTGTGGGTGGTGTCGGTCGCCGCGACCGTGGTGCTCTTCGTCCAGCCCTACCCCGTCACCTACCTCGTCATCGCCTTCGCCGTGTGGTCGGCCGCCCGCTTCCGCACGTTCCCCGCAGCCCTCCACTGCCTGGTCCTGGGCGGCATCGCGCTGGTGCTCAGCCTCACCGACCACGGCCCGTTCGCCGCCATCGACGACCCGGTGGTCCAGGTGCTGGTCTCGCAGCTCTTCATGGTCGCCGTGCTGCTCACCGGGCTGGCGGTGGGAGCGCTCGGTGACCGGGTCGACGAGTCGTACGCCGCCGAGACCGCGGCCCGCGCCGACGCCGCCGAGCAGGCCGAGCTGCTCGCGGAGATGACCGAGAGCATGGACGAGGGGCTGGTGGTGCTCGACCCCGACGGGCGCGTCGAGCGCAGCAACGGCGCCAGCCGCCGGCTGGCCCACCGGGTCAGTCTCGCGACCACCGACGACGAGGCGCTGGCCGAGCTCGTCGCGCTGCTGCGCGACCCCGAGCGGTCCCACACCGATGCCGTACGTGCCGAGCTGGGCGTCGGCGACGTCGTCATCCCGCTCCCCAACAGCGAGGAGGTCGTGCTGGCCGTGTCGCGCGCCACGTTGTCCCGCACGAGCGGGAACCCCGGTGTGCTGCTCGTGCTGCGGGAGGTGACCGAGCACCGCTCCGGGCTGCGGCCGCTCGCCGGCTTCGCGTCGACCGCCGCCCACGACCTGCGCGGGCCGCTCTCGGCCATCCGGTCCTGGCTCTCGCTGGCCGTCGACGACCTGGAACCCGGGTCCGAGGCCGTCGAGCCGCTGCGCCGTGCCGAGCGGGCCTCCGAGCAGATGGGGGAGCTCATCGGCGACCTGCTCGAGCACGCCCTGGCCGAGGCGGGTGAGATCGCCGCGCGCGAGGTGCCCATCGTCGGCCCCGGTGGCGTCCTGGGCCAGGTGTCCGGGCTGCTCGGGCCCGACGACGTCCTCGAGGCGGCACCCGACCTGCCGTCCGTGCGTGCCGACCCGGTCGCGGTGCGGCAGCTCTTCGGCAACCTCATCGGCAACGCGGTCAAGTACGCCAAGCCCGGCGAGCCCGCGATGATCACCGTGCGCGCCAGGCGCCAGGGATCGCGCGTCGTCGTCGAGATCGAGGACCAGGGGGTCGGCGTCGAGGACTCCGAGCGGGCGCTGATCTTCCAGCGCTTCCACCGCAGCGGGGCCGTCCGCGCCCACTTCCGGGGTACCGGGATGGGTCTGTCGATCTGCAAGACCATCGTGCAGCGCCACGGGGGCACCATCGAGTGCCTCACGACCCCGCCCGGCACCGGGACGGTCTTCCGGTTCGACCTGCCAGCCGCCGACCCAGGGCCTGATATCTGAGGACGTCCTGGTCGTGAGCTCCGGCCCGATCCGTCCACGACGTCCTCAGATATCGGGTGCTGTTCGGCGGACGTGCGTCTGGGGAACGGTCGGGTCGCCAGACGCAGGCGGACGCAGCCCGACGGTTCCGCACCGCGCCCCCCGCTGCGGGGCTTCCTCAACCTCTTCGCGTCGCGTCCTCGCTGCGCTCGTGCGCGAGCTCAGACGTTCCTGCGGTACTGCCCGCCGACCTCGAAGAACGCCTCGGTGACCTGCTGGAGCGAGCACACGCGGGCGGCGTCCATCAGCACGGCGAAGACGTTGTCGCCGGAGATCGCGGCGTCCTTGAGCCGGGCCAGCGCCTCCTGCGCCTCGGCACCGTGCGCGGCCTGGAAGGCACGCACCCGGGAGAGCTGCGACTCCTTCTCGTACTCGGTCGCCCGCGCGAGCTCGACCTCCTTCGGCTGCGCGTCGGCCGCCGACTCCTTGACGAAGGTGTTGACGCCGATGATCGGCAGCGAGCCGTCGTGCTTGCGGTGCTCGTAGAGCATGGACTCGTCCTGGATGCGGCCGCGCTGGTAGCCGGTCTCCATCGCGCCGAGCACGCCGCCGCGCTCGTTGATCCGGTCGAACTCGGCGAGGACCGCCGCCTCGACGAGGTCGGTGAGGTCGTCGATGACGAAGGAGCCCTGGAGCGGGTTCTCGTTCATCGCCAGCCCCCACTCGCGGTTGATGATCAGCTGGATCGCCAGCGCGCGGCGCACGGAGTCCTCGGTCGGGGTCGTCACCGCCTCGTCGTACGCGTTGGTGTGGAGGCTGTTGGCGTTGTCGTAGATCGCGATGAGGGCCTGAAGCGTGGTGCGGATGTCGTTGAAGTCCATCTCCTGCGCGTGCAGCGACCGGCCGCTCGTCTGGACGTGGTACTTCAGCTTCTGCGAGCGCTCCGAGGCGCCGTACTTCTCCTTCATCGTCACCGCCCAGATGCGGCGGGCGACGCGACCGAGCACGGAGTACTCGGGGTCCATGCCGTTGGAGAAGAAGAACGACAGGTTGGGCGCGAAGTCGTCGATGTCCATGCCGCGCGCGAGGTAGGCCTCGACGTAGGTGAAGCCGTTGGCGAGGGTGAAGGCGAGCTGGCTGATGGGGTTCGCCCCGGCCTCGGCGATGTGGTAGCCGGAGATCGACACCGAGTAGAAGTTGCGCACCTCGTGCTCGATGAACCACTCCTGGATGTCGGCCATCATCCGCAGGCTGAACTCGGTGGAGAACAGGCAGGTGTTCTGACCCTGGTCCTCCTTGAGGATGTCGGCCTGCACGGTGCCGCGCACGTTGGCGAGGGCGTACGCCGCCAGCTGCTCGCGCTCCTCCTCGGACGGCTCGCGCCCCTCCCGCTCGCGGAACGCGTCGACCTGCTGGTCGATGGCGGTGTTGAGGAAGAACGCCAGGACCGTCGGGGCCGGTCCGTTGATCGTCATGCTGACGCTCGTCGTCGGCGCGACGAGGTCGAAGCCGTCGTACAGCGCCTTCATGTCGTCCAGCGTCGCGACCGAGACGCCGGACGTGCCGACCTTGCCGTAGACGTCGGGGCGCGGGTCGGGGTCGCGTCCGTAGAGCGTGACCGAGTCGAAGGCGGTCGAGAGGCGGGTCGCGTCGTTGCCGTGGGAGAGGATCTTGAAGCGGCGGTTGGTGCGCGCCGGGTCGCCCTCGCCGGCGAACATGCGGGCGGGGTCCTCGTTGTCGCGCTTGAACGGGAAGACGCCGGCGGTGAAGGGAAAGTAGCCGGGGAGGTTCTCGTTGCGCCAGAAGCGCACCAGCTCGCCGTGGTCGGTGAAGCGGGGGAGCGAGACGCGCGGGATCTTGTTGCCGCTGAGCGACTCGCGGGTCAGGCGGGTGGTGATCTCCCGGTCGCGAACCTTCACCACCTGCTCGTCGCCGGAGTAGGACTCCACGATGGCCGGCCAGCGCTCGACCTGCTCGGTCACCTCGTGCGGGACCGCCTTGCGCGCGGACTCCAGCAGCTCGGCGACCCGGCCCAGGTCGCCGTCGGCCAGCTGGTCGGCGACGTGCTGCACGCGCTGCAGGTGGCGGGCTGCCGCGGCCAGCTCGGATGTGCGGGCGTGGTAGCCGCGGACCGTCTCGGTGATCTCCGAGAGGTAGCGGACGCGGTCTGCGGGCACGACCTGCCGGATGCCGGAGGAGTGGCGTACGTCGACGTGCGGCAGCGTGCCCTCGCTGACCTCGAGGCCGGCGCCGGCGAGCTCGGCGCGCAGGTGCTGGTAGAGCGCGGTGACGCCGTCGTCGTTGAAGGTCGCGGCACTGGTGCCGAAGACCGGCATGTCGTGGGGCTGCTTGCCGAACGCCTCGCGGTTGCGCACCAGCTGGCGGCCGACGTCGCGCAGCGCGTCCTTGGCGCCACGGCGCTCGAACTTGTTGATCGCGACGCTGTCGGCGAAGTCGAGCATGTCGATCTTCTCCAGCTGCGAGGCGGCGCCGAACTCCGGCGTCATGACGTAGAGGGAGTGGTCGACCAGCGGCACGATGCCGGCGTCGCCCTGGCCGATGCCGGGCGTCTCGACGATCACCAGGTCGTGGCCGGCGGCCTTCATCACGTCGATCACGTCGGCGAGGTGCTCGGGCACCTCGTGGGCGCCGCGGGTGGCCAGCGAGCGGAAGAACACGCGGTCGCCGTCGAGGGAGTTGGCCCGGATGCGGTCGCCGAGCAGCGCACCCCCGCCCTTGCGACGGGTCGGGTCGACCGCGATGACCGCGATCCGGAGCTTGTCCTGCTGGTCGGTGCGGAAGCGGCGGACGATCTCGTCGGTGAGGCTCGACTTGCCCGAGCCGCCGGTGCCGGTGATGCCGAGGACGGGCACGACGCGGCGCGCAGCGGCCCGGTGTACCTCCTCCATCAGCGTCTCGTCGAGGCGGCCACCCTCGGCGCCGGTGATCGCGCGGGCCACGGCGAACCGGTCGCCCGAGAGCACCTGCTCGGCCGTGACCTGCTGGTCGGCCCACAGGTCGACGTCGCAGTCGGCGACGACGGAGTTGATCATCCCGACGAGGCCCATCTTCTGGCCGTCCTCGGGGGAGAAGATGGTGACGCCGGACTCGCGAAGCCGTTGGATCTCCTTCGGGACGATGACGCCGCCACCGCCGCCGACCACGCGCACGTGGCCCGCTCCCGCGGCGCGCAGCGAGTCGACGAGGTACTCGAAGTACTCCACGTGGCCGCCCTGGTAGGACGACACCGCAACCCCCTGGACGTCCTCCTCCAGCGCCGCGTCGACGACCTCCTGCACCGAGCGGTTGTGCCCGAGGTGGATGACCTCGCAGCCTTGGCTCATGAAGATCCGCCGCATGATGTTGATCGACGCGTCGTGCCCGTCGAACAGCGCGGACGCGGTGACGAGGCGGATCGGGTGCTGAGGGGTGTGCAGGTCGGCCATGAGTAGATAGTAGGACTTCCAAGTATTACTCGCGAGTCACCTCGGGGGGCGCTCCCGGTCAGCCGTCGCCGAGGCTCGTCCGGAGCGTCGTCAGCCGGTCGGTCAGCTCCCGCACCTCGCTGCCGGGGAGGCCGGGTGCCTCGAACACCTCGCCGTTGAGGGCGTCGGTCGCCTCCTCGACGGCCTCGCGCCCGGCGTCGGTCAGCACTGCACGTACGACGCGCTTGTCCTCGTCGCTGCGCACGCGCTCCACGTAGCCCTGCGCCACGAGCCGGTCGACCGCGCTGGTGACGCTCGTCGGGTGCACCTGCAGCAGCGACCCCAGCCGCGACATCGGCATCGCGGCACCGCGGCTGAACGACAGCAGCCGGAGCACCTCGTAGCGGGCGAACGTCAGCCCGCGCGGGCGGAGCACGGCGTCGATCCGCTCCATCAACAGCTGCTGTGCGCGCACCACGGAGGTCACCATCGCCATCCCGTCGGCGGCGTCACCCCACCCGTGGGCCACCCACTGCCGGTGGGCCTCGCTGATCGGGTCGCGGGTCATGGGAGGGGAGGCTACTCAGGCAGGGCGGTGAGGACGGCGTGCGCCTCGACCATCGCGGGTCCGTACCAGGTCAGCAGCCGGCCCGACACCAGCCGCGTCGGTGTGCGCAGCGCCTCCGGGCCGTCGTCGGCGGTGAAGACATAGGGCTCGTCCGGGAGGAGTACGACGTCCGCGCCGGCGCCGTCGATGTCGTCCGGGGTCACCGTCGGGTAGCGGCCGTCGTGCGCTGCCGGCCCGTGGGCCAGCACGTTGGCCAGGCCGGCGCGGGCGAGGAGGTCGTCGGTGTAGGTCGGCGACCCGACGACCATCCACGGGTCGCGCCAGATCGGCACGGCGACCGCGAGCCGCCGTGGCGCCGGGAGCGACCACAGGGAGCGCGCCTCGACCAGCCAGTCGGGCTCGTCGAACCCCAGGGCCTCGTCGAGGAGTCGCGTCATCGACTCCAGCGCCTCCTCGACCGTCTCGATCCGCGTCACCCAGACGGCGACCCCGGCGTGGCGCAGGCGTCGTACGTCGAGCTCGCGGTTCTCCTCCTGGTTGGCCACGACGAGGTCGGGGGACAGGGCGCGGATCGCGGCGAGGTCGGGGTTCTTGGTGCCGCGCACGCGCGCGACGTCGAGGTCGGCGGGGTGGGTGCACCAGTCGGTCGCCCCGACCAGCCGGTCGGGCGCGGTGGCCGCGACGGCCTCGGTGAGCGACGGCACGAGCGAGACGACCCGCGTTGCCGGGGACTGCAGGGGGACGTCGGCCCCGAGGTCGTCGCGCATGGTCCCGAGGCTAGCCACATCGGGCCGGGGGATGCCGCCCGACCGGGTGGTGGGGCCGACGGGGCGCTCGTGATGGAGTTGCCCCGTGAGCAAGCACGCCCGCCCTCGGGGGCTGCCGGTCGACGGCGTGGAGCGGCCCACTGCCGACGGCTGGACCTTCCCGGCCCGCAACCCGGCCACGGCGGAGCCGCTGTGGGACGTCCCGGACGCCGGGGTCACCGACGCCCGCGACGCGGTCACCGCCGCCCGCCGTGCCTTCGACGCGACGCAGTGGAGCACCGACGCCGACCTGCGCGCCGACGCCGTACGACGCCTCGCCGCCGCCGTCGCCGACCACGCCGACGAGCTCGTGGCCCTGATGGCGGCGGAGACCGGGCTCCCGGTCGCCCTGCGCGCCGACCACCTCGACGACGCGCTGGCTGCGATGTCGACGGCGACCGCGGGTCCGCAGCGCGAGCCGGCGGGCGTGACCGCCGTCGTCACCCCCGCCACCTCGCCCCTGGCCGTGGCGCTCGCGGAGGTCGGCCGCGTGCTCGGCGCCGGCGGGACGGTCGTGCTCAAGCCAGCCCCCGAGGCCGCGACCGCCGCGATCGAGCTCGGCCGGATCGCCCTCGACGTGCTGCCTCGCGGGGTGCTCAACGTCGTGACCACCCGCGACGTCGACGTCGCCATCGCCCTCACCCTCGACGAGCGCGTCGACGAGGTCTCCCTCACCGGGTCGTCCGTCGTGGCCGAGCGGGTGCAGGTCGCGGGGGAGCGCGCCGGCAAGCGCGTCCGCCTCGACGTCGGTGGTCCGCGCACGGTCCGCCCGGCCGACGACGCCGACCTCGAGGCGGTCGTCGCGGCGGCCGCGCGTGCGGTCGTCGCCAACGCAGGCCAGGGTTGCCGCCTGCCCACGAGCGTCGTCGTACCCGTGCACCGGCACGCCGAGGCGTTGCACGCCGCGGTGGCCGCGGCCCAGGACGTCGTCGTCGGCGACCCGGCCGACCCCGCCAGCACCTGCGGGCCGCTGCGCTCGATGGTCGCGCGCGAGCGGGTGCGCCGCTACGTCGACCTCGGCCGGTCCGAGGGCGGTGACGTCGCCCTCGGCGGTCAGCCGTTCGACCGCCCCGGCTGGTGGTTCGCGCCCACCGTGATCGGCGGCGTCGACCCATCGTCGCGGCTGGTCCGCGAGGAGGTGCTGGGCCCGGTCGTCATGGTCGCGGTCGACGGCTGATCCCCGGACCGCTCGGTGGCGCTGTCACTCCTCCTCGTCGTCGAGGTGGGGGTCCGCCAGCAGGTACTGGGTGAGCCTGCCCTGGTGGGTGCGGTCGTGGTGGCGCACGGGCTCGGGGACCATGCGGCCCTCCGCGGCGTCCCAGAACCGGTCGACCCGTCGGGCCACGGCGCGGGCGAGGTGGCCGGCCACTCCCTGGTGCGGGATCCACGGGTGCGGACGGGTGGGCGAGACGAGCTCGGCGTGGTGGAGGCGGGTGCCGAGGTCCTCGGTGCCGTCGTCCTCGTCGAGCAGCGCCTCGGCGAGCCGGCGCTCGAGGGCGCACACCGCGTCGAGCTCGCGGTGCACCTCGGCCCAGATGTCGGGCCACGGCCGGGCCACGGCGTAGGTGGAGCCGTAGAGCCGGGCCTTAACCTGGGCGAGGGCCTCCTCGTAGCTGCGGCTGGTGGCGAGGTAGTCGTGGGCGAGGTCGTGGCCGCCGGGGAGGTCGCGAACGAGCGGGGCGATGGCGTCGACCATCGCCGCGTTGTGGCGGCTGGCCACGGCGAGGAAGGTGTCGATCGCGGCGTAGTGGTCGCGGGGGTGGCGCAGGTCCGGTCGCGCGCTGCTGGCCAGGGCGAGCCGGTGCTGGAGGTCGTGGTGGGTCGTGTCGAGGTCGTGGGCGAGCGTGATCACGGCGATCATCTCCTTGGGCGAGCCGTGTCCTTCCAGTCTCGCTCGCCCGGCAGCGGGCGCAAGGCCTACCGGCGGGTCCGCTCGGGTCGGGCCATCGGCACGTGCATGATCCCGTCCTCGTCGAACGCCGGGCCTGTGACCACGAAGCCGTAGCCCTCGTAGAACGACGTGAGCCCGGTCTGGGCGTCGAGCCGCACCTCGCGGTCGCCGCACAGCGCCATGGCCTCGTCCATCATCACGGCCGCCAGGCCGCGCCCGCGCGCGGTCGGCGCGACCACGACCCGGCCGATGCGCGCCCACCCGCCGTCGTCCAGGACGCGCAGGGTGCCGAGGACGGCCGCGCCGTCGCCCTCGTCGTCGTCGACCAGCACCACGTGGCGCGTCGTCTCCTCGAGGTCGCGGCCGTCGAGATCGGGATAGGGACAGTCCTGCTCCACGACGAACACCTGCTGGCGCAGCCGCCACACGTCGTACGCCGTCCGCACCGCGAGGTCGTCGACGCCCGCCACCAGCACCCTCACCGGACGAACGCCCTCACCTGGCGGAAGGCACGGGCCGCCTCGGGGACGACGGGGAGCAGGCCGTAGACGTGGATCAGGTCCGGCTCCTCGATCGCGGTCAGGTCCCAGCCCGCCTCCGCGGCCCGTCGGGCCAGCAGCCGGCAGCCGGGGGCGAGCAGGTCGCGGGTGCCGTAGAGCATGAGTGCGCGCGGCAGCCCGGTCAGGTCGCCGAGCGCGGGGGACACCTCCGGGCGGCCGAGGTCGTCGGCCGACCCCGCCCACCACGCGGCGTACGCCTCGACCTTGCCGATGAACAGCCACGGGTCGACCGCGTCGGCGGCGAACGTCTCGGGCGTGGAGGTGGTGAGGTCCACCCAGGGCGCGTGCACCACCAGCGACGACGCCTGCGGCAGCCCGCGGTCCCGCATCGAGAGGGCCATGGCGAGCGCGAGCCCGCCGCCGGCGGAGTCGCCGGCGAGGACGATGCCGCCGTCGGAGCCCGCCCAGCGCGCGGCGTCGTCGACCAGCGCGTCGTGGGAGTCCTTCCACGTGTGCTCGGGGGCGAGCGGGTAGTCGGGCATCACGACCCGCGCGCCGATCGCGTCGGCCAGGCGGGTGGCGTAGCGGACGTGGAAGGGGTCGATCGGTGCCATGAAGCCGCCGCCGTGGACGTAGTAGAGCGTCCGGGTCGCCGGGCGACCGCGCGGCGTCAGGACGTGGCAGGGGAAGCCGATGTCGGTGACCGTGGCCTCCCAGCGCCTCGCGAAGCGCGGCACCAGACGGGTCGGCAGCGCCCGCTCGAGCCCCTGGTCGAGGGTGGTGTGCCAGGCCTCCACGCGCGCCCGCTCGGTCGGCTCGTCGTCGAGCTCGCGCGAGCGGCGTACGACGGGCACGAGGCGGGCGAGGAGGTCGTGGCGACGGCTCGGCATGGGAGGCAGCGTAGGGGCCGCTGGGGTCGGCGCTAGGGTGGGACCACGAAGACAGGGGAGCACGTGCAGGCGTGCTGAGAGTGCGGACCAGCCGCAGACCCTCCGAACCTGATCCGGTTAGCACCGGCGCAAGGGAGTCCAGATGAAGCACGTACGCGTCCGCGCTGCCCGCACGGCATCGATCCCGGCCATCCTCTCCGCCCTGCTGCTGAGCAGCTGCAGCCTCGTGGGGAGCGGCGAGGAGCCGCGCGCCACGGAGTCGCCCTCCTCCGACGGGGCCGAGCAGGCCGGGGGCACCGTCGTCCTCGCCACGCACGAGTCGTTCCACCTGCCGAAGAAGCTGGTGCGGGCGTTCGAGGCGGAGACCGGCTACGACCTCGAGGTCCGCGCCGCGGGCGACGCCGGCACCCTGGCCACCAAGCTCAGCCTCACCGCCGACAACCCGATCGCCGACGCCGCCTTCGGCATCGACAACACCTTCGCGTCCCGCCCGCTCGGCGAGGACGCCTTCGCCGAGGTGACCACGACGGCCACGCCGCCCGCGGAGTACGTCCTGCCCGAGGGCGGCGACCGGCTCGTGCCGATCGACTCGGCCAACGTGTGCGTCAACGTCGACACCGCGTGGTTCGAGCAGGAGGGCCTCGAGCCGCCGCGCACCCTCGAGGACCTCGCCGACGAGCAGTACCGCGACCTCTTCGTCACCCCGGGCGCCTCGACGAGCAGCCCCGGGATGGCGTTCTTCCTCGCCACCGTCGCGGCCTTCGGCGACGACTGGTCCGACTACTGGACCGACCTGCTCGACAACGGCGCCAAGGTCGTCGACGGGTGGGAGGACGCCTACTACGGCGACTTCACCGCCGGGTCGGACAACGGCACCCGGCCGATCGTCGTGTCCTACGACTCCTCGCCTGCCTTCACCGTGAGCGGCGGGAAGACCTCGACGGCGGCCCTGCTCGACACCTGCTTCCGGCAGGTGGAGTACGCCGGCGTGCTGGCGGGCGCCGACAACCCCGCGGGCGCCGAGGCGCTCGTCGACTGGATGCTGGGCGACGAGGTGCAGAGCGCCCTGCCGGAGTCGATGTACGTCTTCCCGGTGATGCCGGGCGCGACGGTCCCCGAGGACTGGGCCGCGTTCGCCCCGCAGCCCAGCGACCCCTACGAGGTCGACCCCGCCGACATCGACGCCAACCGCGAGCAGTGGCTGACCGAGTGGACCGACGTCATCTCGCGATGACGACCGCTGGTTGAGCAGCGAGGGACGAGCGTGTCGAGACCACGGTCCGCCGGAGCAAGGCGCGTTGCGGCCCTCCTGCTCCTGGCGGCGGGGCCCGTCCTGGTGCTCGGCGTGCTCTTCCTGCTGCCGGTGGCCGGCATGCTCGCAGAGGGCTTCGTGGTCGACGGGACCTTCGCGCCGGGGGCGGTCCTCGACGTCCTCGCGCGTCCCCGCGTGCGAAGGGTCGCCTGGTTCACCGTGTGGACCTCGGGCCTCGCGACGGTGCTGGCGGTCGTCCTCGGCCTCCCGGCGGCGTACGCCCTGCACCGGCTCGCACTGCCCGGCCGCGCCGCGGTGCGGGCCGCGCTGCTGGTGCCGTTCGTGCTCCCGACGGTGGTCGTCGGGGTGGCGTTCCGGCAGCTGCTGGGGGAGGGCGGCCCCCTGGGCTTCCTCGGCCTGGACGGCACGCCGATCGCCATCGTGTGCGGCCTGGTCTTCTTCAACGTCGCCGTGGTGGTGCGCACCGTCGGCGTCGCCTGGGAGTCGCTCGACCCGCGCCCGGGGCAGGCCGCGGCCGCGCTGGGCGCCACGCCGTGGCAGGTGCTGCGCACGGTCACCCTGCCGGCGCTGCGGCCCGCGATCGTCGGCGCCGCCAGCATCGTCTTCCTGTTCTGCGCGACCGCCTTCGGCATCGTGCTCACCCTCGGCGGGGTCCGGCACGCGACGATCGAGACCGAGATCTACCTGCTCACCACGACGGTCTTCGACCTGCAGGCAGCGGCCGCGCTGTCGGTGCTGCAGATCGTGGCCGTCCTCTGCCTGCTCGCCCTCGCCGCGCGGCTGCGCGCGACCCCCGACCCGACCACCCAGCGGGCCGTGACGCCCGTGCGCGCCGTACGCCGCTCGGACGCGCCCGTCGTCGTCGCGACGCTGCTGGTGCTGGTCGCGATGCTGCTGCCCATCCTCACGCTGGTCCTCGGCTCGCTGAGCGTCGGCGACGGGTGGGGCCTCGACAACTACCGCGCGCTCTCCACGACCGGCGACGACCAGGCGCTGCTCGTGCCGGTCACCACCGCGCTCGCCACCAGCCTGCGCACGGCCGTCGACGCGACGTGGATGGCGCTGCTCGTGGGCGGAGCGGTGTCGCTGATCGTGACGCGGCGCTCGCACTTCGTCGCCGAGCGCCGGCTGCGCTCGACCCTGGACGGGTTCTTCATGCTGCCCCTGGGCGTGAGTGCCGTGACCCTCGGCTTCGGCTTCCTCATCACCCTCGCCGAGCCGCCGCTGGACCTGCGCGACTCCCCGCTGCTCGTGCCGATGGCACAGGCGCTCGTGGCACTGCCGCTGGTCGTGCGCACGCTGACCCCCGTGCTGGGCGGCATCGACGACCAGCAGCGCCAGGCCGCCGCCTCCCTGGGCGCCTCGCCGTGGCGCACGCTCCTCACCGTCGACCTGCCGGTGGCGTGGAAGCCGATGCTCGCCGCCAGCGGGTTCGCGTTCGCCGCGTCGCTCGGGGAGTTCGGGGCCACGTCCTTCCTGGCCCGCGACACCGACCCGACCCTCCCGGTCGTCATCTTCCGGCTGATCGGGCACCCGGGCGAGATGAACTACGGCATGGCGCTCGCCGCCTCGGTCGTCCTCGCCGTCGCCACCGCCGCCGTCATGCTGGCCGTCGAGCGGCTGCGGGTGCCGGGTGTGGGAGCGTTCTAGGACCATGCTTGAGCTCACCGACGTCACCGTGCGCTACGGCGCCACCGCGGCCGTCGACCACGTGTCCCTCGACCTCGAGCCGGGGCAGGTGCTCGCCGTGCTCGGCCCGTCGGGCTGCGGCAAGTCCACGCTGCTGCGCGCCGTCGCCGGCCTCGAGCCGCTCGACGCCGGCTCGATCTCCTGGGACGGCGCCGACCTGGCCGGCGTACCGACCCACAAGCGCGGCTTCGCGCTGATGTTCCAGGACGGCCAGCTCTTCGCCCACCTCACCGTCGCCCGCAACGTCGCCTACGCCCTGCGCCTGCGTCGTACGCCGTCGGCCCGCGTCGCCGAGCGGGTGCGCGAGCTGCTCGACCTCGTCGGGCTCGCCGGCTACGACGACCGGCTGCCCGGCACGCTGTCCGGGGGCGAGCGGCAGCGGGTCGCCCTCGCCCGGGCCCTGGCCGTCGAGCCGCGGCTGATCCTGCTCGACGAGCCGCTGT
Organism: Nocardioides sp. zg-1230; assembly: GCF_013155335.1. Classification (GTDB taxonomy): domain Bacteria; phylum Actinomycetota; class Actinomycetes; order Propionibacteriales; family Nocardioidaceae; genus Nocardioides. The sequence goes on from NZ_JABJQZ010000001.1 coordinate 1,446,917, forward strand.
CGGCGCTCGACGCGTCGCTGCGCGAGCGGCTGGCCGGCGACCTGCGGGCGATCCTGCACGCCGCCGGCACGACGGCGCTGCTGGTCACGCACGACCACGAGGAGGCCTTCGCGCTCGCCGACCGGCTCGCGGTGATGCGCGCGGGCCGCGTCGTGCAGCAGGGCGCGATCGACGAGGTGTGGCGCGAGCCGGTCGACGAGGAGACCGCCCTCTTCCTCGGCTACGCCCGTGTGCTGCGCGAGCCGGGCGCGCGGCGGGTGCTGGACGCCGCGGGGCTGCCACCGGCGTACGCCGTAGCGCTGCGCCGTTCGGCCCTCGTCGTCGACGACGACGGCCCCTTGCGCGCCGTCGTCGAGTCCGCCCGCGTGACGCCCGAGCTGGTGCGGCTCGTCGTCGACGTCGAGGGCGTCGGTGCCGTGGACGCGGTCGCCCCGCTCGGTGGCCGGATCGCCCCCGGTGACGAGGTGTCGCTGCGCGTCGACGTGACCCGTCTCGCCGTGCCGCCGATCACGGCCCGGGCTTGACCCCTCCCTAGACTGACGTCCGTGTACCGACCGGCCTATGCCCTGCTCGTGGGAGTCGCCGCCACCATGGGCGTGCTGGCTGTCACGGCTGCGCTCGTGCTCGACCGGAGGCTGGTGGACCCCGAGGGCTTCCTCGGCCCGGCGTGGCTGCGCCTGCCCCTGCTGATCCTCGGGGCGTTCCTGCTCGACCTGCTGCCGCGAGCGGTCTGGTACTCCAAGATGAAGCCGGCGCTCATGCCCGACATCGTCCGCGAGCGCATCCGCACCCACTGGGACCGCGAGCGGATCACCCTCGTGGTGCTGGGCCTGGTGTCCTTCTACATCACCTACGTCTGCTACCGGAACCTCAAGTCGTTCCTCCCCTTCCTCATGGGCGAGGACAAGTACGACCGCGAGCTGCACCTGATCGACCGGGCGCTGATGTTCGGCCACGAGCCCGCGACGATCCTGCACACGATCTTCGGCACCGGCTTCTCCGCGCACATCCTGTCGACGATCTACCTGTGGTTCCTGCCGCTGGTGCCCCTCGCGCTCGCCGCCTGGCTGGTGTGGTCGCGCAACATCACCTTCGGCTACTGGTTCGCCACCTCGCAGTGCCTGGCCTGGTCGCTCGGCACCGCGTCCTACTACGCGCTGCCCACCCTCGGCCCCGGGTTCCAGTACAGCTACCTCTACGCCGACCTCCCCGAGACCGGGTCGAGCGCGTTGATGGAGTCGCTGTTCTACGGACGCAAGGGCGTCATCCGCGACGGCGCCGAGGGAGCCGTGCAGTCCGTCGCGGGCTTTGCCTCGCTCCACGTCGCGATCACCCTGCTCGTCGCGCTGATGGTCCAGTACACGCTGCGCAACAAGGTGCTCCACATCGTCTTCTGGGCCAACTTCGCCATCACCGTCGTCGCGACCCTCTACTTCGGCTGGCACTACATCGCCGACGACCTCGCCGGCGTCGTCATCGCCCTCTTCGCCTTCTGGCTCGGCGGGCTGGCCAGCGGGCAGAAGTTCGATCGCAAGGGGTTGTCGAGCCACCCCACCTCCACGACCAGCCAGGTGCCCGTCGACGCCGACTGACCGGCGTACGCCCTGCTCCTCCTCGGCCTCCGGCCGCTGCGTCATACGAACCGGCAGCCATGGGTGCGGGTTCGGATGACGTCGCGCTCGTGAGAACTACAGCGATGTAGTTCGCAAGCCGACACGCCGGTGGCGGGTGAAAAAGTTGAGGAAACTGTTCCCCGTGTGACGAAAGTTCACTAACGTGCCTCGAGTTGCCCGTGCGAAGGGGAAGTCGCGCGGGCCCGAGACCACCAGGGGAGCCCCGTGCCCGTCACAGCGCCGCAGGACCACGAGCCGCAGCGTCGTACGACGTCGCGCTGGGCCAGCGCGGTCGTGCTCGTCGCCGGGCTGGCGGTGGGCGGCGGGCACGCGGCGTACGCCGACGGGGACCCGGTCCCGAGCACGGCGGACGTCGCTGCCGCCGAGGAGCGCGCCGACGCGAAGGGCCGCGATGTCGCGGCCGTGCAGGCCGACCTCATCCGCGCCGATCTCGCCCTCGAGTCCGCCGGCGACCGCGCCGCCCAGGCCGCCGAGGCGTGGAACGGTGCCCGCTGGCGGGCTGAGCAGGCCCGCGCCGACGCCGTGGAGGCGGAGGAGGCCGCGGAGGCTGCTCGCGACGACGTGGCGGCACAACGAGCGCTCTACGCCGCCACGGTCGTGCAGTCCTACGAGGACGGCACCCAGGTGCAGGGACTCTCGGCCGTCGTCGAGGCCGACGGCATCGAGTCGCTCATCGACCGCACCGTGACGATGGGCAACACCTCGGCTGCCCTCGACCAGCAGTACGACGCCTTCCTCGCCTCGTCGGCCGTCGCTGACGTCACCGCGTCGACGGCCACCCAGGCCTCCGAGCGGGCCACGGCCGCCGAGGCCGAGGCCGAGGAGGCCCGCGATGCCGCGGCGGCTGCCGAGGCAGCCGCCGGCGCCGAGGCCCAGTCGGTCTCCGCCACCAAGGCCGACCTCGTCGCCGAGCTCGCCGAGCTCGAGGGGATCAGCGTGCGGCTGGCGGAGAAGCGCCAGTCCGCGCTCGAGCGGGCCGCCGCCGAGGCAGCCGCAGCCGCCGCCCAGGCGGAGGCGGAGGCTGCGGCCCAGGCTGCGGCCCAGGCTGCGGCGGACGCGCAGGCTGAGGCGGAAGCCCAGGACCAGGCCGAGCAGGAACAGGCCGAGCAGCCGACCCCGACGTCGAGCGCTACCCCCACGCCGACGGAGACCCCGTCCGCAGCTCCGACGCCGACGGCCACGGTGACTCCGACGCCGACCGAGACGCCGACCGAGACGCCGACCGAGACGCCGACCGAGACGCCGACGGAAACCCCGACGCCGACGCCGACCGAAACCGAGACGCCGACCGAAACCCCGACGCCGACCCCCGCACCGACGGAGACCCCGACCCCGACGCCGACCCCGCCCCCGCCACCGGCGGCGTCGGGCGCGTCTGCTGCGATCGCGTTCGCCACGTCCCAGCTCGGCGACCCCTACAAGTGGGGTGCCGCTGGCCCGGACGCGTGGGACTGCTCGGGCCTCACGTCGGGCGCCTGGGCCGCGGGCGGGAAGACGTTGCCCCACTACTCGGTCGCGCAGTACACCCAGTCCACGAAGATCAGCGCCGCCCAGCTGGCGCCCGGCGACCTCGTCTTCTGGGGGTCCTCGAGCAGCCCGAGCTCGATCTACCACGTGGCGATCTACATCGGCGACGGCCAGATCATCCATGCGCCGCGCACGGGCCGACCGGTCAGCCAGGAGTCGATGTACTACTGGCGCGCGCCGAACTTCTTCGCCCGCCCCTGAACCCTCAGCGCACCTTCCGCGCGAAGCGGGCCGCCAGCTCGCCGGGGTCGAGCCGCCCGTCGAGGATGAGGCGGGTCGGCCAGGCCGAGGTGTCGATGCCCGAGAGCTCCTCGAAGAGCGCGAGGTCCTTGGCGTAGACCTCGGCGACACGGGCGAGGTCGCCGGCGGTGGGGGCGGTGCCCGGCACCTGCTCGGCCCCGGCGTGCCAGTTCTGCAGCGGCGGCACGTGCTCGAAGCGCGGCAGGTCGAGGAAGTCGGTGGTGCGGTCGACGGTCGAGGGGAAGTCCGCCAGCATCGTGCGCAGCTCGAGCAGGAGCCATTGGGGCCGGTCGAAGAGCTCGAAGCCGCGCTGCAGCTGCTCGCCGTAGAACCCACGCGCCAAGCCGGTCATGTGCCGCCACCGCATCGTGCGTACCTCAGCGGGGTCGGGCACCTCGTCGGGCAGCGACGTGTGCGGCCACTCGGTGAGGAAGTCCGGCCAGTCGGGCCAGGCGAGGTTGCGTGAGCGCAGCATGACCCAGTGGGAGAACAGCCGCTCCAGCGGGTCGCGGAACACCGCGACGAGCGGCATGTCGGGCTTGTAGGCGCGCATCCGCTCCAACGCGTGCGGCCAGTAGAGGTAGGTCGGGGAGGCGTCGCCGAGCAGCCGGTGCACGCGGGCGCGGCGCGGTGCGGTGTAGTCGCGCTCGTGGTCGGGGGCAGACCAGTTCACCGTCTCGTCGTCGAAGTAGTGCCGCTCCTTGTCGGGCGCCTGGCACACGAGCCGGTGCTGGTTGAGCGTCACCGCCAGCGTCGACGTACCGCCCTTCTGCACGCCCACGACGGCGAAGTTGTAGGCCATGGTCCCCAGCGGCGCGCCCGGGGAGCCCGGAGGGGTGGCATCCGACACGTTCATCGCGGTGAACCTACCCGCCCGGCTACCTTGGCGACATGTCGACCGACCAGGTTCCGCCCATCGCCGACGAGCTCCCGACCGTCGAGCCGGAGACCGCGACAACGCCCGTCGACGACGACGCGGTGCACGCCGACGACTCGGGCTACCGCCAGCCCGAGGTCGACGTCGACGCGCTGCGCACCCTCCTCGACGGCCGCTACCGCGAGGTCCGCGACCTCGTCCGCGACAACCTCGCCCAGCACGCGCAGGTCCTGCTCGACCAGGAGCAGATGAGCACCACCGACTTCCGTGAGCGCGTGCGCGACGTGGTGGAGCTGATGGCCGGGACCGGCCAGACCGGCATGGGCTTCCCGGAGGAGTACGGCGGGGGCGGCGACATCGGCGCCTCGATCGCGGCCTTCGAGACCCTGGCCTACGGCGACCTGTCGGTGCTGGTGAAGGTGGGCGTGCAGTTCGGCCTCTTCGGGGGCGCGATCCTGCAGCTCGGCACCAAGCACCACCACGACGCGTACCTCGCCGACCTCGTCAGCGGTCGGACGATGGGCTGCTTCGCCATGACCGAGAGCGGGCACGGCTCCAACGTGCAGGCGCTCGGCACCGTGGCGACGTACGACGCCGAGGCGCAGGAGTTCGTGATCACCACGCCCGACGACGCGAGCCGCAAGGACTACATCGGCAACGCGGCGGCCCACGCGGAGCTCGCCGTGGTCTTCGCCCAGCTCGACGTTGCCGGCGAGCGCCACGGCGTGCACGCCTTCGTCGTCCCGGTCCGCGAGGGCGGTCGCGTCCGCGACGGCGTACGCATCGAGGACTGCGGCCCGAAGATGGGCCTCAACGGCGTGGACAACGGTCGCATCTGGTTCGACGGGGTGCGGGTGCCGCGTACGGCACTGCTCAACCAGTTCGCCGAGGTGACCCCCGAGGGCCGCTATCTCTCGCCGATCGACAACCCCAACAAGCGCTTCTTCACGATGCTCGGCACCCTCGTCCAGGGCCGCGTCTGCGTCGGCGGCGCCGGCATCAACGCCGCGAAGGTGGCGCTCACCATCGCCACCCGCTACGCCGTGCGCCGCCGCCAGTTCGAGGCGACGTCGCCCGACGAGGAGCAGGTGCTCCTCGACTACGGCATGCACCAGCGCCGCCTGCTGCCGCTCCTCGCGCGGACGTACGCCCTCCACTTCGCGCAGGAGGTCGTCTCAGGCCAGCTCCACGACGTCTTCTCCGGCCCGGGGCCGATCGAGGAGGGCAGCGACGAGCACGCCCGGCGGATGCTCGAGTCGCGCGCAGCCGGCACCAAGGCCCTCGGCACCTGGCACGCCACCCGCACCATCCAGGAGTGCCGCGAGGCCTGCGGCGGAGCCGGCTACCTCAGCGAGAACCGGTTCGCCGCGCTCAAGGCCGACACCGACGTCTTCACCACCTTCGAGGGCGACAACCACGTCCTGCTGCAGCTCGTCGCCAAGGGCCTGCTCACCGACTACGCCGGCGAGTTCGAGGACATGGACCAGCTCGGCATGGCCCGCTTCGTCGCCGGGCTCGCCGTGGAGACCGTCGTCGAGCGCACGGCGGTGCACAAGCTCGTGCAGTCCGTGCGCGACCTGCTGCCCGGGGGTGACACGTGGGACCAGGAGGCCGGGCTGCTCGACCCCAACTACCAGCTCGCCATGCTGCGCTTCCGCGAGGAGCACATGATCGGCGGCGTCGCCCGCCGGCTCAAGCGCGGCATCGACCAGGGTATGAACCCCGGTGCGGTCTTCTCCCGGGTGCAGGACCACGTCATCGCCGCCGCCCGCGCCCACACCGAGCGGCTGGTGCTCGAGGCGTTCGTCGCGAAGACCGCGACCCTGCCCGACGGCGACCTCAAGGTCGCGCTCAACTTGCTGTGCGACCTCCACGCCCTGACCACGATCGAGGCCGACCGGGCCTGGTTCATGGAGCACGGCCGCCTCTCCAGCGCCCGCTCCAAGGCGATCAGTCGCGAGATCAACGCGCTGTGCCGCAAGGTCCGGCCGCTGGCTGTCGACCTCGTCGATGCCTTCGGGGTGCCGGAGGAGATGCTGCGCAGCCCCGAGCTGCTCGGCTGGCCCATCGGCGCGGACGCCTGACGTGAAGCTCCCCGGGCTGGGCGGCTGGCACGAGGACCCGCTGTGGTCCTACGTCTACCCCTGGCTCGTGGAGCACGACCGCGTCGGTGGCGCGGCCTGGCGCGCCGGCACCGGCAGCGACCTGTCGCTGATGTGGGAGACGGCTGCCGAGATCGGCACCCTGCCGCGCGGGGCGCGCGTGCTGGACGTGCCGACCGGGTCCGGGGTGGCCCTGCGCGGCCTGCGACCGGGACAGGGCATCGACTACGTCGCCGCGGACATCTCGACGACGATGCTCGCCCGGGCGCGCGCTGCCGCGACCCGGCTGGGGGTCGCGGATCAGGTGACCACCGCCCTCGCCGACGTCGGCGCCCTTCCGTTCGCCGACACCTCCTTCGACCTCGTCGTCTCGCTGACCGGCCTGCACTGCTTCCCCGACCCGCGCCGGGCGATCGGCGAGATGGTGCGGGTGCTCGCCCCCGGCGCCGTGCTCACCGGGAGCTCGCTGTTCACCGACACCGGCCCGCGCTACGAGCCGCTGCGGTGGGCCGGCACCCGGGCCGGGATCCTCGGCCCGATGTGCAGCACGGCCGAGGCGGTCGAGTGGCTGCGGGAGTCCGGCTGTCGCGACGTCGACCTCACGCTGCACGGCGGGATCGGCTACTTCCGCGCGACCAAGCAGCAGATCGAGCAGGAGGACCTCGGATGACCTTCGGAGGACTGCCCACCCGCTTCGAGCCGGTCGGCGCGAGCCGCGGCCTCGCGATCGTCGCGCCGGGACGGGCGTACTCGCCGGCCGCTCCGCTGCTCGACCTCGCGACCCGCGCGCTGCTCCAGCACGACCTCACCGTCCAGCAGCTCTGGTGGGACGCGACGAGCCGCGGCGACGAGGACGCCGAGGCGTGGGTACGCCGTCACGTGGCCGCGGCGCACGCCGGCGAGGACGCCGACCACGTGCTGGTGGTCGGCAAGTCGCTCGGCACCCGCGCAGCGTCGTACGCCGCCGAGCGCGGGCTCGACGCGGTCTGGTTCACCCCGCTCCTCGTCGACCCGGTCGTCGCCGAGGGCATCGCCGCGAACGCCGGCAGGCAGCTCCTCGTCGGCGGCCTCGCCGACGACCTGTGGGACCCGGCCGTGGCGCGCGAGCTCGCCGACGCCGGGTGCGAGGTCCTCGAGGTGCCCGACGCCGACCACTCCATGGGCACCCCCGACGCGGTCCGCACCGTCGAGATCCACCTCGAGGTCGCGCGGGCGGTGGACGGGTTCCTGTCACAGGTCTGACCCGGCCGGTGTCTCCATGCCATCCACCTACCCACGAGGAGATGACATGCCCAGCCAGTTCCGGTTGCCGAAGGCCCGAATCGACGGCGCGTACGGTGCCCTGATGACCCGCGTCGCGAAGCGCATGTGGGGCCAGGTCCCCGACAACGCCTACGTCCTCTGGCACAACAAGCCGGTCCTCAAGGCCGTCTTCGGCTTCGAGCAGAAGGTCGGCCGGTGGTCGGCGCTCGACCCGCACCTCAAGTCGTACGCCGAGATGGCGAGCGCCGGCGTCATCGGCTGCTCGTGGTGCCTGGACTTCGGCTACTTCCTCGCCCACACCAAGGGTCTCGACGAGGCCAAGGTGCGCGAGGTGCCGCGGTGGCGCGAGTCGGACGTCTTCACCGACCTCGAGCGCGACGTGATGGCGTACGCCGAGGCGATGACCGTGACGCCGCCGCAGGTCACCGACGAGATGGTCGCCGAGCTCGACCGCCGGCTCGGGCACGCCGCGGTGGTCGAGCTGACCATGATGGTCGCCGTCGAGAACGAGCGCTCGCGCTTCAACTCCGCGATGGGCCTGGCCTCGCAGGGCTTCAGCGACGTCTGCGAGCTGCCCCTCGCGCAGGCTGGGACGATCAGCAGGTGAGCACCGAGCACTTCGTGACCCACCGCAACCTCCTCTTCACCGTCGCCTACGAGATGCTCGGCTCGGCCGCCGACGCCGAGGACGTGCTGCAGGAGGTCTGGCTGCGGTGGGCCGAGGTCCCGGTCGAGGAGGTGCGCGACCCGCGGGCCTACCTGGTCCGGGTGACCACGCGGCTCGCCCTCAACCGGCTGCGCACCCTCGCCCGGCGCCGCGAGGACTACGTCGGCACTTGGCTGCCCGAGCCAGTGCTGACCGCGCCCGACGTCGCGCAGGACGTGGAGCTCGCCGACAGCGTCTCGACCGCGATGCTGCTCGTGCTGGAGACGCTGCCGCCCACCGAGCGGGCCGTCTTCGTGCTGCGCGAGGTCTTCGACGTGCCGTACGCCGAGATCGCCGAGGCGGTCGAGAAGTCCGAGCCCGCGGTGCGCCAGATCGCCAGCCGGGCCCGCGCGCACGTGGCCGAGCGCCGCCCGCGGACGTCGGTCAGCGCGGCCGAGCGCGACGCGGTGATCGAGCGTTTCCGCGCGGCGACCGAGACGGGTGACCTCCAGTCACTGATGGACGTGCTGGCGCCCGACGTGGTGCTGATGACCGACGGGGGCGGCAAGGTGCAGGCCGCGCTCAACCCGATCTACGGCCGCGACAAGGTCCTCCGCTTCCTCACCGCCGTCACCCCGGAGGCGCTCGAGATGGAGCCGGTCTGGCTCAACGGCTCGCCGGCGATCCAGTTCGTCATCGCCGGCCGGCGTGACGGCGTCGGCACGATGCTCGTCGAGGACGGGGTGGTGACGCGGCTGTTCCTGGTGCGCAACCCCGACAAGCTGGACCGGGTGGCGGGCGAGGTCCCCCTGGCGCGCCTGTAACGCCGGCGTTACAGCCGGCGGGGGCCGCGTTCGCGGTGGGCGAAACCGGATCCGGTATCACCGCCGTCCGGCCTGCGGTTGGACGAGACATGACCCAGAACCAGACCCTCCCCACCGCGTTGCCGGTGGTGTTCCTGCACGACGTCGTGGTGCTGCCGGGCATGGTCGTCCCGATCGAGCTCGACGACTCCTCCCGTGCGGCCATCGACGCCGCGCGGCTCGCCACGGAATCACAGCGTGGCGACAGCCCCGACGACCAGCCGCGCGTGCTGGTCGCTCCCCGTCTCGAGGACCGCTACGCCACCCACGGCGTCGTCGCGGTCGTCGACAAGGTCGGCCGGTTCGCCGGCGGCAGGCCCGCCGCGGTGCTGCGCGCCGAGCGCCGCGCCGCCATCGGCGCCGGTGTCACCGGTCCCGGCGCCGCCCTCTGGGTGGAGGCCGAGGACGTCCCCGACGTGGCGCCGACCGAGACCACCCTCGAGCTCGCCGAGGAGTACCGCGCCCTCGTCGTCTCCGTCCTCGAGCGCCGCGAGGCGTGGCAGGTCATCGAGACCGTCCGTCGCATCACCGACCCCGCCACCCTCGCCGACATGTCCGGCTACGCGCCCTACCTCGACGCCGAGCAGAAGCGCCAGGTGCTCGAGACAGCGGACGTCGACGAGCGGCTCCGGCTGCTCATCGGGTGGACCCGCGCGTACGACGCCGAGGACGAGGTCAACGACAAGATCAGCACCGACGTCCGCGAGAGCCTGGAGAAGAACCAGCGCGAGTTCCTGCTGCGCCAGCAGCTCGCCGCCATCCGCAAGGAGCTCGGCGAGGGCGAGCCGGACGGCTCCGACGACTACCGCGCGCGCGTCCAGTCCGCCGACCTGCCCGACGCGGTGCGCGAGGCGGCGCTGCGCGAGGTCGACAAGCTCGAGCGCTCCAGTGACCAGGCCCCCGACGCCGGCTACATCCGCACCTGGCTCGACACCGTCCTCGAGCTGCCGTGGAACGAGCGCACCGAGGACTCCCACGACGTCGCGGCCGCGCGCGCGGTGCTCGACGCCGACCACCACGGCCTCGACGAGGTCAAGGACCGCATCACCGAGCACCTCGCCGTCCGCGCCCGCCGGGCCGAGCGCGGCCTGGAGGTCATCGGCGGGCGCGGCTCGGGCGCGGTGGTCCTGCTCGCCGGCCCGCCCGGCGTCGGCAAGACGTCGCTCGGCGAGTCCGTCGCCCGGGCCCTGGGCCGCAGCTTCGTGCGCGTCGCCCTCGGCGGCGTGCGCGACGAGGCCGAGATCCGCGGCCACCGACGGACGTACGTCGGTGCGCTGCCCGGCCGCATCGTGCGGGCCATCAAGGAGGCCGGCTCGATGAACCCGGTCGTCCTGCTCGACGAGGTCGACAAGGTGGGCGCCGACTACCGCGGCGACCCGGCGGCAGCCCTGCTCGAGGTGCTCGACCCGGCGCAGAACCACACCTTCCGCGACCACTACCTCGAGCTCGACCTCGACCTGTCCGACGTCCTGTTCATCGCGACCGCCAACGTGGTCGAGCAGATCCCGACGGCCTTGCTGGACCGCATGGAGCTGGTCACCATCGACGGCTACACCGAGGACGACAAGGTCGCCATCGCGCGCGACTTCCTCGTCCCCCGCCAGCTGGAGCGGGCCGCCCTGACCGCCGACGAGGTCACGGTCTCCGACGACGCACTCGGCGAGCTCGCGGCCAACCACACCCGCGAGGCCGGCGTACGACAGCTCGAGCGGCTGCTGGCCAAGGCGTTCCGCAAGGCCGCCACCCGGCTCGCGACCGGTGAGGTCGACCGGCTCGACATCGACGTGGACGTCCTGACCGACCTCGTCGGCCGCCCGCGCTTCACGCCCGACAGCCACGAGCGCACCGACGTCCCAGGGGTCGCCACCGGTCTCGCCGTGACCGGCCTCGGCGGCGACGTGCTCTACGTCGAGACGTCCGTCGCCGAGGGCAAGGCCGGCCTCACCGTCACCGGCCAGCTCGGCGACGTCATGAAGGAGTCGGCGTCGATCGCGCTGTCCTGGGTGCGTGCGCACACCGACGAGCTGGGCATCGACCCGGCCGCGCTCGAGCGGTCGATCCACGTGCACTTCCCGGCGGGCGCGATCCCCAAGGACGGTCCGTCAGCGGGTGTGACGATGGTGACCGCCCTCGTCTCGCTGCTCACCGGCCGGCCGGTGCGCTCCGACGTCGGCATGACCGGTGAGGTCACGCTGTCGGGACGGGTGCTGCCGATCGGCGGCGTGAAGCAGAAGTTGCTGGCTGCCCAGCGGGCCGGCCTGGCGACGGTCTACGTCCCGGAGCGCAACCGCGCCGACCTCGACGACGTACCGGCCGAGCTGCTCGCCGAGCTCGACGTACGTCCGGTGGGACGGGTGACCGAGATCCTGGCCGAGGCCCTCGAGCCGGCGCACACGGTCGCGGAGGCCGTCGTGGCCTGACCCCGGAAGCTGGGGAGCGGCGGCAGCCTCGCCTCAGGCGTCCTCGCCGAGGCTGTCGTCGGCGATGTTGTCGAGGTCGTTGCCGTGGCCCTCGGTCTTGAAGCGCTCGAACGACGCCTGGACCTCGGCCTCGGCCTCGGTGCGGCCGACCCAGTCGGCGCCCTCGACGGACTTGCCGGGCTCGAGGTCCTTGTAGACCTCGAAGAAGTGCTGGATCTCGAGGCGGTCGTACTTCGAGACGTGGTTGATGTCGCGCAGGTGCTCGAGGCGCGGGTCGTGGGCCGGGACGCAGAGGACCTTGTCGTCGCCGCCGGCCTCGTCGGTCATCCGGAACATGCCGATGGCGCGGCACTCGATGAGGCAGCCGGGGAAGGTGGGCGACTGGAGGATCACGAGCGCGTCGAGCGGGTCGCCGTCCTGGCCGAGGGTGTTCTCGATGAAGCCGTAGTCCGCCGGGTAGGCCGTCGAGGTGAAGAGCATGCGGTCCAGGCGGATGCGCCCGGTCTCGTGGTCGACCTCGTACTTGTTGCGCTCACCCTTGGGGATCTCCACCAGCACGTCGAACGTCAGCACGTCTTCCTCCACATCTCCGGCACGCCTTCGGGCCGCTCAGCTGCGTCCGGCCGCGAGCCCGACGCGTTGGTCTCGGGGCAGTGTCGCGCACAATGGCCCCGATGCGCGAAGCGAGAGGGTCGAAAAGGGTGGGACGTGACCTACGCCACTCGAGCCGTCGGTCCCGGCGGTCCCGTCGGCCATCGGCCCGGCACTGGCTGCCGACGCTGCTGGTCCTCGCGCTCCTCGCGGCGGGCCTGGGGGCTTACCGCTACGAGTGGGGACAGCGCTACCTGCCTGGGCTGGCCGCGGACCCGGTGACCGAGCCCGAGCAGGTGCTCGCACCCGCCGGGCTCGACCTGCCCGACTGGTCGCCGCCGGGCGACGACGCCGTCGCCCTCGACGCCGGGGGCGTCCTCGCCCCGGAGCGGGTGGCCGCGGCCGTCGGCACCGACCTCGCCGACCCCGACCTGGGCCGCCACGTCGTCGGGGCGGTCGCCGCCCTGGCGCCGGGCTCGCCCGAGTGGACGACGGGGGACGGGCGCTACCTGCCGGCCTCGACCACCAAGCTGCTCACCCTCGGTGCCGCCCTCGAGGCGCTCGGGCCCGACCACACCTTCACCACGCGGGTGGTGCGGGGCGCGGGCCCGCGCGACGTCGTCCTCGTCGGCGGGGGAGACCCGCTGCTGGCCAGCAGGTCCGTCACGCTCGCCGAGGCCGAGTCGACGTACCCCGCCCGCGCCGACGTGACGACGCTCGCCCTCGAGGCCGCCGAGGCGCTGGGCGGTGAGGGACGGGTCCGGGTCCGCTTCGACGACAGCCTCTTCGCCGGTCCGACCGACAACCCGGCCTGGCGCCGCGACTACGTCCCCGACGACATCGTCAGCCCGATCACCGCGCTCATGGTCGACGGGGGCGACGAGCCGGACAGCGAGCTCAAGTCCGACGAGCCGTCGCTGGCGGCCGCCCGGGTCTTCGCCGACGCCCTCCGGGCCGCGGGTCTGCGCGTGACCGGCCGGCCGCAGCGGGTCGTCGTACCAGCAGGAGCCGAGGAGCTCGCCTCGGTCGAGAGCGCGCCGCTGTCCCAGGTCGCCGAGCGGATCCTCGACGTCAGCGACAACGAGGGCTCCGAGGTGGTCGGCCACCACGTCGGCCTCGCCACCTCCGGCACCGGGTCGTTCGAGGCAGGCGCCGCGGGGGTGCTCGCCACCCTCGGCGGGCTCGGGATCGACGTCGCCGGCGCCGAGGTGTACGACGGCTCCGGCCTGTCGCGCCGCAACCGGGTCGTGACCTCCACGCTGATCGACCTCGTCCAGCACGCGGCCGGGCCGGACGGCGAGGCGATGCGCAGCCTGGTCACCGGGATGCCGGTCGCCGGGTTCACCGGGTCGCTGACCTACCGCTTCGCCGAGGGGCCAGCGGTCGCGCGCGGGCTGGTGCGTGCCAAGACCGGCACCCTCACCGGGGTGCACGCCCTCGCCGGCATCGCCGTCGACCGCGAGGGCGAGCCGCTCGCCTTCGTCTTCGGGGCGGACAAGGTCTCACCGCTCGACGGGCTCGACGCGCAGGAGGCCCTCGACCGCGCCGCCGCCTCGCTCGCCACCTGCCGCTGCACACGCTGAGTGGGCTTGGTCCCCTGTACGCCGCACGTGCGGCGGTCCTGGCCCTCGATCGCGCGCGCTGGGGGCCACATCCGCCGCACGTGCGGTCCGACCGGCGATTCGCGGCTCCCGGCTAGTGTCGTGACATGAACCTCGTCGACTGGGACTTCGCCGTCACCGTGGGATCCCGGATCGCCGGGCCGGGGCCGGACGTGACGCCCGAGGAGGCCGCGGCCGCGGTCGTCGAGCTCCGTGAGGGCGCGAACCGTTCGACCCCGCTGGTCCGCGAGTTCACCGGGCTGCACGCCGAGGACGGCACGGCGCCCGTGCTCGTGGTCGACCGCACCGGGTGGCTGCGCGCCAACGCCGACGGCTTCGCCAAGCTCCTCAGCCCCGTCGTGGACAAGCTCATCGAGAAGAAGGGCCCGCCGTCGGCGTTCGCCGAGGCCGTCGGCACCCGGGTCACCGGCGCCGAGGTCGGGCTGATGCTCGGCTTCCTCAGCAGCAAGGTGCTCGGGCAGTTCGACCCGTTCCACGACCCCAACGGACGCCTGCTGCTGGTGGCGCCCAACATCGTCCACGTCGAGCGCGAGATCGGCGCCGACCCCACCGACTTCCGGCTGTGGGTGTGCCTGCACGAGGAGACCCACCGGGTGCAGTTCACCGCCAACCCGTGGCTCGGCCAGCACCTGATGTCCCAGATGCACGCCGTCGCCGACACCCTCGAGCCGAGCGCGCTGCTCGACGGGCTGCGACGCGGCGCCGACGTGCTCCGCGGTGGTAACGGCAGCATCATCGACCTCGTCTCCTCGCCCGAGCAGAAGGAGATCCTCGACCGCGTCACGGGCGTGATGTCGCTGCTCGAGGGTCACGCGGACGTGGTGATGGACGGCGTCGGTCCCACCGTCATCCCGTCGGTGGAGGAGATCCGCCGCAAGTTCAACCAGCGTCGCAAGGGCGTCGGCTCCCTCGACAAGCTGCTGCGCCGGCTGCTCGGGCTCGACGCCAAGATGGCGCAGTACCGCGACGGCGCGGTGTTCGTGCGCCACGTCGTCGACAAGGTCGGCATGGACGAGTTCAACACCGTCTGGACCGGCCCGGAGACGCTTCCGTCGAAGGCCGAGATCACCGACCCCGACGCCTGGATCGCCCGGGTGCTGTGACGCTCCACCCCTCGATCGCGGCGGTCCGGCTGCCGGTCCGCCGGACCCTGGCCCGGCCCGAGCCGCGAGGCGGTGGCCGGGAGACCGTCGCCGTGGCGTGCAGCGGTGGCGCCGACTCCCTGGCCCTCGCGTCCGCGGCCGTGTTCGAGGGGCACAAGCTCGGCATGCGCGTCGTCGGGGTGACCGTCGACCACGGCCTGCAACCCGGCTCCGCCGAGCAGGCCGATCGCGTCGTCGCGCAGCTCGCGTCGATGGGCGTCGACGAGACGCTCACGGCCCGGGTGGAGGTCGACGCCGCGTCCGGGATGGGGCCCGAGGCCGCCGCCCGCGAGGCGAGGTACGCCGTCCTGGAGCAGGTGGCCGAGCACCTGCGGGCGGGGCTCGTGCTGCTCGGCCACACCCTCGACGACCAGGCCGAGACGGTGCTGCTCGGCCTCACCCGCGGCTCGGGCGGCCGGTCGCTCCAGGGCATGCGCCCGGCCTTCGGCGTGTTCGCGCGCCCGCTGCTCGGCGTACGTCGTGCCGACACCGTCACCGCCTGCCTGGTCGAGGGACTCGAGGTGTGGGACGACCCGCACAACGCCGACCCGGGCTACACCCGCGTGCGGGTGCGCGAACGGGTGCTGCCGGTGCTCGAGGCCGAGCTCGGCCCCGGCATCGCCGAGGCCCTCGCCCGCACGGCCGATCAGCTGCGTGACGACACCGCCCTGCTCGACGACCTGGCCCTCGACGTCTTGTCCGAGGCGTCCCGCGACGGCGGTCTCGACGTCACGGTTCTCGCGGCCGCCCCGCCGTCGCTGCGCCACCGCGTCATCCGTCGCGCCGCCCTCGACTCGGGCGCACCCCCGTCGGAGCTGACCCGCGACCACGTCCTCGCCGTCGACGGGCTGCTCGTCGGCTGGCGCGGCCAGAAGTGGATCGACCTGCCCGGGCCGCTCCGCGCCCTGCGCCGCGACGGGCTGCTGGTGATCGAGGCACCGGCGTCCCCCTAGGCTGACGCCCATGGACTCGTCCCACGTGGAGCACGACCTGGTCAACGTCCTCTTCACCGAGGAGCAGATCCAGCAGCGGCTGGCGGAGATGGCCCTCCAGATCACCGAGGACTACGAGGGCAAGGACCTGCTCGTCGTCGGCGTCCTGCGCGGGGCGGTGATGGTGATGGCCGACCTGGCGCGCTCGATGCCGCGCCACCTCGAGATGGACTGGATGGCGGTCAGCTCCTACGGCTCGGGCACCAAGTCGAGCGGCGTGGTGCGGATCCTCAAGGACCTCGACACCGACATCAGCGGCCGCGACGTGCTGATCGTCGACGAGATCATCGACACCGGGCTGACGCTGAGCTGGCTGGTCAACAACCTCTCGAGCCGCAACCCCGCGACCGTCGAGATCGCGACCCTGCTGCGCAAGCCCGAGGCGCTGTCGATGCCGGTCGAGCCGAAGTACGTCGGGTGGGACATCCCCAACGAGTTCGTCGTCGGCTACGGCCTCGACTACCGCGAGCGCTACCGCAACCTGCGCGACATCGGCACCCTCGCGCCGCACGTCTACTCCTGACCGGGGTCGTGCGCGGGCGCATCGGGGTCGCCCCGCTTCACCCCGCCTGAAACAATGAGGGTCCGGGTGACGTGTAGCGTCGCCTCTCCACCTCCGAACAGCTGAAAGTTGCCTGTGAAGCGCATATTCAAGGGTCCCTGGCTGTGGATCGTCCTGTCCGCCTTCGCGGTGCTGCTGGCGATCCAGTTCCTCGCGCCCAGCGACGGCTACGACGAGGTCGACACCTCGACCCTCGCCTCCTACATCGACGACGGCAAGGTCGAGGAGATCGAGTTCAACGGAGCGGACTTCGAGATCCAGGCCACCCTCGACAAGGGCACCCGGGACGACGGCGACAAGGTCGTCGCGCAGTACATCGACGGCCAGCAGGAGGCGCTGCTGTCGGCCGTGCAGGAGCAGAAGGCCGCCGGCACGATCGAGAAGTACAACTCGACCGTCCCGCAGCCCAGCTTCCTCGGGTCGCTGCTGGCCACCCTGCTGCCCTTCGCGCTGATCATCCTGCTGTTCATCTTCCTGATGAACCAGGCCCAGGGCGGCGGCGGCCGTGGCGTCATGCAGTTCGCCAAGTCCAAGGCCAAGCTGATCACCAAGGACATGCCGAAGACGACCTTCAGCGACGTCGCCGGCTGCGAGGAGGCGATCGAGGAGCTCGGCGAGATCAAGGAGTTCCTCACCGACCCGGCCAAGTTCCAGGCCGTCGGCGCCAAGATCCCCAAGGGCGTGCTGCTCTACGGCCCGCCCGGCACCGGCAAGACCCTCCTCGCGCGCGCCGTCGCCGGCGAGGCGGGCGTGCCGTTCTACTCCATCTCCGGCTCCGACTTCGTCGAGATGTTCGTCGGCGTCGGCGCGAGCCGCGTGCGCGACCTGTTCGAGCAGGCCAAGGAGAACCCCCCGGCCATCGTCTTCATCGACGAGATCGACGCCGTCGGCCGCCACCGCGGCGCCGGCATGGGCGGCGGCCACGACGAGCGCGAGCAGACCCTCAACCAGCTGCTCGTCGAGATGGACGGCTTCGACGTGCGCGGCGGGGTCATCCTGATCGCGGCCACCAACCGTCCCGACGTGCTCGACCCCGCGCTGTTGCGCCCCGGCCGCTTCGACCGGCAGGTCCAGGTCGACGCCCCCGACCTCAACGGTCGCCACCAGATCCTCAAGGTGCACTCGCGCGGCAAGCCGATCGCGCAGGACATCGACCTGCTGAGCATCGCGCGCCGCACCCCCGGGTTCACCGGCGCCGACCTGGCCAACGTGCTCAACGAGGCCGCGCTGCTCACCGCGCGCAGCAACGCCAAGATGATCACCGACGCCTCCCTCGACGAGGCGATCGACCGTGTCATCGCCGGCCCGCAGCGTCGTACGCGCCTGATGAGCGAGCGCGAGAAGCTCGTCACCGCCTACCACGAGGGCGGCCACGCCCTGGTCGCCGCAGCCCTGCCCGGCACCGACCCGGTGCACAAGGTGACGATCCTGCCGCGCGGTCGCGCGCTGGGCTACACGATGGTGCTGCCCGACCGCGACAAGTACTCCCAGACCCGCAGCGAGATGCTCGACTCCCTCGCCTACATGCTCGGCGGCATGGCAGCGGAGGCGTTGATCTTCCACGACGTCACCTCCGGCGCCGGCAACGACATCGAGAAGGCCACCAACCTGGCCCGCGCGATGGTGACGCAGTACGGCATGACCGAGCGCCTCGGGGCGGTCAAGCTCGGCGACAGCAACTCAGAGCCCTTCCTCGGCCGCGACATGGGCCACCAGCGCAACTACTCCGAGGAGACGGCCGCCGCGGTCGACAGCGAGATCAAGGCGCTGCTGGGCCACGCCCACCAGGAGGCCTTCGACATCCTCGAGACCAACCGCGACGTCCTCGACGCGCTGGTCCTTGCCCTGCTCGACAAGGAGACGCTCGACAAGGGCGAGATCGCGGAGATCTTCGAGCCGCTGCTGAGGCGGCCGGCCCGGCCCGCCTGGACCGGCTCGCCCGAGCGCGTGCCGTCGACGATCCCGCCGGTCGACATCCCGCAGGAGATCCGTGACCGCGCCCACGCGGGTGCCGTCCCCGACGAGCCGGAGGCCGGCGCCGTCCTGACGCCGCCCGGCGCGGGCGGCGACATCCACGGCTCCCCGCAGGCCGGTCCCGAGACGCCCGCCCCGCCCCACCCGGACGCACGGTGACGGACCCGGTCACCGTGCCCCTGCGCGCGCCGGAGGACGTGCCCGCGTTCGACCACGAGCGGGCGGAGGCAGCGGTGCGCGAGCTGCTGTTCGCGATCGGCGAGGACCCCGACCGCGAGGGGCTGCTCGAGACGCCGGCGCGGGTCGCCCGGGCCTATGCCGAGCTCACCCATGGCCTGCGCCAGCGGCCCGAGGACGTCCTGACGACCACGTTCGACCTCGGTCACGACGAGATGGTCCTCGTGCGCGACATCGAGCTGTGGTCGATGTGCGAGCACCACCTGGTGCCCTTCACCGGCGTGGCCCACGTCGGCTACATCCCGGCTGACACCGGCAAGATCACCGGCCTGTCCAAGCTGGCGCGGCTCGTCGACGTCTACGCCAAGCGCCCGCAGGTGCAGGAGCGGCTGACCACGCAGGTGGCCGACTCGCTGATGGAGATCCTCGAGGCGCGGGGCGTCATCGTGGTGATCGAGGCCGAGCACCTCTGCATGACGATGCGAGGCGTCAAGAAGGCCGGCGCCCGCACGATCACCTCGGCCGTGCGCGGCGCCTTCCTCACCCACCAGGCCACCCGCGCCGAGGCGATGGCGCTGATCCACTCAGGCACCAGGTGAGCCAGGGCGTGCCCTCCGTCGCCCGGGTCACCCGGGTGATGGGGATCGTCAACGTCACCCCCGACTCGTTCTCCGACGGCGGCCGCTGGGACACCACCGAGGCCGCGGTCGCCCACGGCCGCGAGCTGCTCGCGCAGGGCGCCGACGTGCTCGACATCGGCGGCGAGTCGACCCGGCCCGGGGCGACCCGTCCGGTGGTCGCCGAGGAGCTCGACCGGGTCGTCCCGGTGATCCGCGAGCTGGCGGCGGGCGGAGCCGTGGTGTCGGTCGACACGATGCGCGCCGAGGTCGCCGCCGCGGCCCTCGCCGCGGGCGCGCAGATCGTCAACGACGTCTCCGGCGGCCTCGCCGACCCGCGGATCCTCGACGTCGTCGCCGACAGCGACGCGTCCTACGTCGCCATGCACTGGCGCGCCCACGCCGACCGGATGCGCGACTTCACCGACTACTCGCCGGACGGGGTCGTCGCGGCCGTACGTCGTGAGCTGGGCGAGCGCCTCGACGCCGTCCTCGCCGCCGGCGTCCCCCGCGAGCGGGTGTTCCTCGACCCCGGGCTGGGCTTCGCCAAGCAGCCGCGCCACAACTGGGAGCTGCTGGCCGCGATCGACGTCCTGCGCGAGCTGGGCTGCCCCTTGCTCGTGGGCGCCAGCCGCAAGTCGTTCCTCGGCTCGCTGCTTGCCGTGGACGGCTCTCCGCGGCCCGTGGACCAGCGTGAGCACGCCCACGTCGCGCTGGTCACGGTGCTGGCCGTCCGCGGGGTCGAGGTCCTGCGCGTGCACGACGTACGAGCCACGCGCGACGCGCTCGCCGTGGTCGCCGCCCTCCGCGACGCGACACCAGGGGAGACCGCATGAGCGACGAGCTGGCCGTGACGGGCATCGAGTGCTTCGCGCACCACGGGGTCTTCGACTTCGAACGGCGTGAGGGACAGGTCTTCGTCGTCGACCTCGTGCTCGGCATCGACACCCGCCCGGCGGCCGCCTCGGACGACCTGGCGGACACCGTGAACTACGGCACGCTGGTGGCCGACGTGAAGGCTGCCGTCGAGCGCGACCCGGTCGACCTGATAGAAACCGTCGCTCAACGCATCACCGATGTATGCCTGTTGGACACTCGTGTTGAATGGGCGCGAGTCACGCTCCACAAACCTGATGCACCCATCGACGCGACGTACTCGGACGTCGCGCTGACGATCACCAGAACGCGAGGCAACGCTCATGACTGAGACCCCCAACCCCCACATCGTGGACGCCGACTCCCTCACCGGCGAGATGCACCCGATCCGTCGGGTGGTGGTCGGCCTGGGCTCCAACCTCGGCGAGCGCCTGGCGTCCCTGCAGGGCGCGGTCAACGCCCTCGCGGACACCCCCGACTTCTTCGTCACCGGTGTCTCGCCCGTCTACGAGACCGAGCCGGTGGACGCGCCCGAGGGCTCGCGCCCCTACCTCAACGCCGTCCTGCTCGCCGACACCACGCTCCCCGCCGCCCGGCTGATGGAGCGCGCGCTGGCGATCGAGGACGCCTTCGACCGCGAGCGCAGCGACATCCGCAACGCCCCGCGCACCCTCGACGTCGACCTCATCGTCGTCGGCGACCGCCGCGCCAACGAGGACTTCCTGCGCCTGCCCCACCCGCGCGCCCACGAGCGCGCCTTCGTCCTGCAGCCGTGGCACGACCTCGAGCCCGACGCCGTCTTCCCCGACCGCGGCCCGATCGCCGAGCTGCTCGACGCCTCCGACTCCTCGGGCGTGAAGAGGCGCGAGGACCTCACCCTTGAGGTCGAGTGACCGAGTCTGGTCCGGAGCCTGACGGGGACCCCGAGGAGCCGCGCGGCACCCTCCGCCCGACGTCCGCCCGCGCCCTGACGGCGTGCACCGTCGTGGGCCTGGCGCTCGGGTGGGCGCTCCACCCGGTGATGGACGCGGTCGCCGGCCGCCCGCCCCTGGTGTCCTGGGCGCAGGCGCTGGTGCTGGTGATGGTCGCCGCGATCATGGGCTTCCTCGCCTGGCACACGTGGCAGACGGTGCACGTGCGGGGCGAACGGCTCGAGCCGCACCAGGCCGTCAACCGCCTCGTGCTGGCCCGCGCGTGCGCGCTCGCCGGCGCGCTGGTGACGGCCGGCTACGTCGGCTACGCCGTCAGCTGGCTCGGTGACGAGTCCCACTACGCCGACCGCTGGGTGTTGCGCGCGCTCGTCGCGGCGGTCGGCGCGGCCGGGGTGACCCTCGCCTCGCTCGCCCTCGAGCGTGCGTGTCGCGCGGACGGGGGACGGCCGCGCCCCTAGTCTGGCGCCATGCCTTCCCAGCAGTCACAGCAGTCCCAGGCGTCCCGCACGCCTGCTCGCCGCCGCCAGCGCAGCACGCGCCTGGCCGTGGCCGTCGCGCTCCTCGCCGTCGGCGCGGCCCTGGTGATCGGCGCGCTCGCGTCCTCCTCGGCCGGACTGACCGCTGTCGCTGCCGTCGTGGCCGTGCTCGCCGGCGCCGCCGCGACCCGCATCACCCACTCCGAGCTCATGCAGGCCCGCCGCGACGCCGCCCGGGACCGGGCGGTCCAGGCGCAGGAGTACCGCGCCCTCACCGAGCGTCGTACGGCCGAGTCCGCGGCCTTCGCCGCCGACATGCGCCGCAAGATCAACGAGCGCGAGGAGGCCATCGACGTCCTCGAGCGCGCCCTCTCCAACGCCCAGAAGAACGCTGCCGAGCAGACCCTCAAGCGTGGCCAGGAGGCCCGCCGCGCCGACGCCGCCGAGCGCGGCCGCGACGAGGCCCAGCTCGGCCGCGACGACGCCGAGAACCGTGCCGCCGAGGCGATCGTGGTCGTCGCCGAGCTCGAGGCGGAGCTCGACGTCCTCCGCGCCGAGCTCGACTCGCTCCGCGCCGCCGCCGCGCGCCGCAACCACAAGAGCGCCTGAGCCCCCGCGGTTCGGCCCTCGCTTGAGCGGTGGCCCACCCACGTTCCTGACGCCGGGAACGTAGGTGGGCCACCGCTGTCTCCGCGTGCGGGGCGTGTCGCCCGGCAAGCGGTGCCGCACCTGCATCCCGTACGTCGGAAAGGTGGCTGGCGCACCGCCCGGAGCGCGTACGGAACAATGACCGACCGTGATCCCTGAGGACAACCGGTTCGAGAGCGACCCCACCGATGCGCTGCCCGACGACCCGGGGCTCCCGGCGGGCTGGGTGGCCGAGACGCCGGACGGCGACGACCCGGCGACCGTCGAGCGGCTGACCGAGCTGCTGCGCGACCACGAGCGCGCCGGCCGCGGCTGGGCGGGATCGGGTGAGGACGACGTACGCGTCGAGGTCTCCGAGCGCGGCGCGGCCATGCGGGAGAACCTCGTCGTACGCGACCCCGACGGCCGGATCCAGGCCTGGGGCAGCGTGCACGACCGTGCCGAGGGCCGGATGCTCTTCGTGCACATCGTCGCCCGCGACGTCGACGAGCGGGCCGCCGACCGCTGCAGCGAGGTGCTCCTCGAGTGGGCCGAGTCGCAGGCCAGGGCGGTCGGCGCGGCCCGCGGCCTGACCGAGCAGCAGATCGACACCGGCTCCTTCGCCGACGACGAGCGCCAGCACGGCTGGCTGGCCGACGCCGGCTTCGAGCGGGTCCGGACCTGGTGGCAGATGAGCCGCTCGGTGGAGGCCGCGGAGGCCGAGCTGGTCCCCGACCCGGCGCGCTGGGAGCGCAAGGGCGTGGTCTTCCGCCTCGTCGAGCGGCAGGGCGGTCCCGACTCCGACGGGATGCCTGACGAGGCCGACCTGCGCGCGGTGCACGACGTGCTCGAGGGCGCGTTCACCGACCACTTCAACTCGTCGGAGGAGACGTTCGACGAGTTCATCCACCGGCTCCGCGAGGACCCCGGCCATCGGTGGGACCACTGGTGGCTCGCCGAGATCGTCGACGGTGAGGGTGGCGAGCCGGAGCCGGCCGGCGCCCTGGTCGGCACCGTGAGCGAGTCCGGCACCGGGCCCGACGGCTCGTACGTCTCCTACCTCGGCGTGCTCGAGTCCGCGCGAGGTCGCGGGGTGGCGACCGGCCTGCTCCGCACGATCATCGCCGACGCCGCCGCCCGCGGTCGCGACCGCGTCGGGCTCGAGGTGGACGCCGACTCACCGACCGGGGCCGACGGGCTCTACACCGCGATGGGCTGGGGCACGAAGTACGTCACCGAGTCGTGGCACAAGGACGTGACGGTGCGCTGAGCCGGACTCAGCAGGTGCCCACCCCGTCCGTCCTGGGCAGGTCGACCACCAGCTCGGCGATCTCGTCCGCGAGCCGACGAGTGCTGTCGGGGTCCGCCGGCGGATCCACGGCCACAAGGGCGCCGCGCAGCGCGCGCACGTCGTCCACCGTTGCCTCGATCACCCGGCCGCCGGCTGCACAGAAGGCGCGGGCGTCCTCGGACTCGTCCGGCCAGTCGCGCGCCTCCTTCTGGAGCTGGAAGGCGGCCCTTCGCAACGCCTTGCGGTGATCCTCCTCCAGGCCCTCGAAGTCCTCGCGGTTGACGAACAGCACGTTCACCTTCGGGAACAGCGGTTGGTTCGCTGCCGTCGTCAGGCGGGCGGCGGTTCCGGTGGAGAGGACGCCTGCGAACGACGACTCGACGCCGCTCAGCTCACCCGACGCCACCGCGGCGTCCCAGGCGTGTGACTGGACGTCCGTCGTCGTCGCGCCAACACGGGCGAGGACGGCATCTGTCATGCGTGAGTACGGGGCTCGCACCACCGCGTCCGACATCAACGCAGGTGTCGTGAGCGGATCGCCGTACGAGAAGAGCCGGCGCACGTCCTCGGGGTAGAGGGCCAGCCCGGTGAGCCCGATGTCGTCCAGCCCCTCCATCAGCTCGTCGACCACGGGACTCTCGACGACCACCCCCACCCGCTTCGTGGACGTGAGGAGGAACGGCGTCTGCAGTGCCTGCAGGGAGGAGACGTCCAGCGCGTCGAAGGCTCGTGCGGGCACGAAGCCCAGCTGGTGGTCACCACGGATGACGGTGCGCGCGACGGCCTGGTCCCAGTCGTCGGGGTTGCCGGCCGCCTCCCAGGCCGGCACCAGCAGCATCGTCCCTCCCGACGTCTCGTGCAGCAGGACCGTCAGGCGGGCGATGGCCTCGCCGGTCGGGGTGTCGGGTCCGTCGTTGGTCGCGATCGTCCACCGGACCTGGGTCGGGCCCGTCCGCGCAGCGTCGATCGGCGCGCTCGCAGCGGTCTGCGGTGCGTCGTCGCTGGGTGTGCCCGTCGGATCCTCGGAGCAGGCCGCAAGGCACAGGCACGGTAGTGCGAGCAATGATGGAAGCAGCGTTCTCCGGTCCATGTCGACTCCTGTCAGTGGGAGCACGACGCTTCCTGCCGCCACTTCAGGATCGCTCCAGATCTGGTCTAGAGGGCTCCACAACGGGTCGGCAGGCGTCGTCGGCCCGGCGGGGGCTGTGCCACACTGCCGAGGTGGGGGACGTGGACACCTCGTGCCTGATCCGGCTCCTCGGTCCCGTCTGGGTGCACCCGGGACTCGGGGCGAGAGACCTCGGGTCCCCCAAGCAGGCGGCTGTTCTCGCCGTGCTCGCGCTGAGGGCCGGCGACGTCACGCCCCGCGACGTGCTGGCAGACCTGGTGTGGGACGGGCGGCCGCCGAGGACCTACGCGCACTCGTTGCAGCTCTACGTCTCGGCGCTGCGGCGCGTGCTGGAGGAGTCAGGCTCCCGAGTTCGCATCGACACCGTTCACCACGGCTACCGGCTCGATGTCAGACCTGACGCCGTCGACGTCCTGCGGTTCCGGCGCATGGTCGCGGACGGCAGTCGTCTGGCTGCGTCCGAGGACTGGAGCCTGGGGGCGGCCACGCTCGAGGACGCACTGCGCCTGTGGGGTGGGACGCCTCTGGCCGACGTGTCCGTCGGTGACCCACCCGGAACCGGGAGCTCCCTGCACGAGCTCCGGCTCGAGGCGCTGGAGTCGCTGGCCACCGTCCGTCTCGCCCAGGGCGACCTTCAGCGGGCGATGGCCGCTGCGCGGGAGGTGCTCTCGGTGGACGGGTTGAGGGAGCAGTCGAGGTTGGTGCTCATGACAGCACTGTCCCGCGCGGGCCGTCAGGCGGAGGCACTGCGCACCTACGAAGAGGCCCGACGTCTGCTCGACGACGAGCTGGGCGCTCTGCCGTCCGCGGAGCTGCGATCGGTTCACGCGCGCATCCTTCAGCGGGATCCGTCGCTCGAACCGGACGTCGAGGTCACGGGCCCGGGATCCTCGCCCCCCGACGCGGCGGTCGGCCGAGACCGGCCGCGCGCCGCTCGTGTCGTCGTGTGGCTCCTGCCGGCGTGCGTCCTGCTGCTGGCCGCGGCACTGGTCCAGAGGCCCGACCCGCCGGGCCGCAGCGCTGCGACCCGGCTCGACCCACCTGGTGACGTGCTGCTCGTCCAACCCTCGGACGGCACGCTCAACAGCCTGATCGAGCAGGGATTCGATCGTGGCGTGACCGAGTTCTCACTCGTGGGTCGCGAGCTGGTGCCGGAGACTGACGACGCCGCCCCCCTCATCGACGACAACCTCCGAGAGGGCGCCTTGGTGGTCGACTTCACCCTGGGAACGGACCTCGCAACCCTTGCCCGCCGCCACCCGCGGTCGACGTTCGTGGCGCTCGATGACCCGGACGTCGCGCGGGAGCCGAACCTGGCCACGGTCCGGTTCGCCAGTCAGGAGGCCGCCTACCTTGCGGGCCATGTCGCTGCGCGGACCACTCGCACCGGTGTCGTGGGTTTCCTCGGGGGCGTGGACTTCCCGACGGTGTGGCCCTTCGAGACCGGTTTCGCGGCTGGAGTGGAGGCGGCCGACCCCGACGTCCGGGTCCTCGTCCGCTACTTGGCCTCGCCGCCCGACTTCGGGCTGGGCTTCGGGGATCCGCAGGCCGGGGAGCAGGCCGCACGACGCCTCTTCCGCGACGGAGCCGACGTCGTGCTCGCCGCTGCGGGTGACTCTGGGCTGGGTGCCTTCGAAGCCGCAGTCGAAAGGTCGACGGACCGATCGCACCTGTGGGTCATCGGTGCTGACTTCGACCATTACGAGGAGCTGGGAGCCGTGACCGGTACGGCGGACGTGCAGGGGTGGCGGTCCCACGTCCTCACCTCAGCGGTGCTCCGCTTCGACCAGGCCGTCTACGACGCCGTCGCCGGCTACGCGCGCGACGACTTCCGATCGGGTGTCCACCGGTACGACCTCTCCAACGGTGGGGTTGGTCTTGCCTTCTCCGGAGGGCACCTCGAGGAGCTGCGCCCCGAGCTGGAGGCGGTGCGCTCGCGCATCGTGCAGGGGAACGTCGCCGTGGCGTGCGCCCCCGAACGCGTCCCGCCGGCCGATCGGATCGCCTGTTGACGATCGGCGCCGGCCTCAGCGCAGCGACTCGCGCAGCGCGCGGTGCACCCCGGCGGGGGTGAGCACGCCGAGGAACGTCGGCCCGCGACGCACCCCGACCATCGGCTTGTCGTCGCGGAGCATCGCGGCGAGCGCGTCCTCGAGGGAGGAGTCGATGTCGATCGCCGAGCCGAGGTCGCCGGTGGAGACACCGTCGAGGGGCTCGAGGTGGTCCTCGCGGAGGCGGGTCACGGTGAGCGTGCGGAGGCCGCCGGAGCCCACGAAGTCGGCCACCTGCTCGTCGGCGGGGTGGGCGAGGAGCTCCCCGGGGGTGGCGTACTGGACGAGCCGGCCACCTGCGGCGAAGACGGCCACGCGGTCGCCCATCCGGATGGCCTCGTCGATGTCGTGGGTCACCAGGACCACGGTCTTGCCGAGCTCGTCCTGCAGCCGACGGAACTCGTCCTGCAGGCGGCCGCGCACGACGGGGTCGACGGCACCGAACGGCTCGTCCATCAGCAGCACGGGCGGGTTGGCCGCCAGCGCCCGGGCGACGCCGACGCGCTGCCGCTGGCCGCCGGACAGCTCGTGGGGGTACTTCCTGGCGTACTGCGCGGGCTCGAGGCCGACGGTGTCGAGCAGCTCGTGGGCGCGCTCGCGCGCGGTGGCCTTGGACTCCCCGTAGAGCAGCGGCACCGTCATCACGTTCTGCTCGATGCGCTGGTGGGGGAACAGGCCGATCTGCTGGATGACGTAGCCGATGCCGCGGCGCAGCTCGACGGGGTCGGCGTCGGTGACGTCCTGGCCGTCGAGCCAGATGCGCCCGGTGGTGGGCTCGATCAGCCGGTTGATCATCTTGAGGGTCGTCGACTTGCCGCAGCCCGACGGGCCGACGAGGCAGACCATCTCGCCACGGGCGACGTCGAGGTCGAGCTCGTGGACGGCCACGGTCCCGTCGGGATAGGTCTTGCCCACGCCCTCGAGCCGGATCATCGGCTCGGCGCCCCGTGTAGCGTCCATGCGGTGACCATACTGGGGGCAGCCGACTCCGGGCCGAGCTGCTACAGCCGGTTCGTCAACGAGTGGTTCTGCTGGCAGTACGTCGAGGACCGGCACGAGCAGATCACCGATGCGCTCGTCGAGCACGTCCTCATCACGCTCGCCGCCCTCGCGCTCGGCATCGCCATCGCCCTCCCGCTGGCGCTGGTCGCACGGCGGCTGCCGCGCCTGGAGTCCGCGGTCCTCGGGTTCAGCACGGGCGTCTACACCGTCCCGTCGCTGGCGCTGCTGCCGTTGCTCGTGCCGTTCACCGGCCTGTCGGCCGCCACGGTGGTCATCGGGCTAGGCCTCTACGCGCTGACCATCCTGGTCCGGGCGCTGCTCGACGGGCTGCGCTCGGTGCCCGACGACGTACGCGAGGCGGCCCGGGGCCTGGGCTACGGGCCCGCACGCATGCTCACCAGGATCGAGATGCCGCTCGCGCTGCCGGTCGTGATGGCCGGCCTGCGCGTCGCGGCCGTGTCGACGATCGCGCTGACCACCGTCGGCACCTTGGTGGCGTACGGCGGCCTGGGTGACCTCATCGCCCACGGCGTCGCGCGGGACTTCCGCGCCGAGCTGATGACCGCCGCACTGCTGTGCGTGGCGCTGGCCGTCGTCCTCGACGTCGTGCTGGTGCTGCTGCAGCGGGTGCTGACGCCCTGGACGGCGGGGGCGCGCTGATGGACCTGTTCGCCGAGACCTGGCAGTACCTCCTCGACCCGGACAGCTGGACCGGTGGCAGCGGCCTCGTCGCACGACTTCTCGAGCAGCTGCTGCTGACCGCCACCGCGCTCGTCGCCGCCATGCTGCTCGGGCTGCCCCTCGCCCTGTGGCTCGGCCACCTCGGCAGGGGCGGCTTCCTCGCCGTCAACATCTCCAACGTCGGCCGTGCCGTCCCCACTTTCGCCCTGCTGGCCCTGCTGGTCGCGGCAGACTGGCCGGGGTCGGCCGACTTCGGCCCCTACGGGCGCGCCGGCCTCGCGACCCTCATCGCGCTCGTGCTCTTCGCGCTCCCGCCGCTCATCACCAACGGCTACGTCGGGATGCGCGAGGTGCCGTCCGACGTCCAGGAGGCCGCCGACGGCATGGGCATGTCACCGGCCCAGCGATTCTGGCGCGTCGAGCTGCCGCTGGCGCTGCCGGTGGTCGCGTCCGGCGTGCGCCTCGCCCTCGTGCAGGTGTGGGCCACCGCCACCATCGCGGCGCTCGTCGCCGGGCCCGGTCTCGGGCGCATCATCACCGAGGGCTTCGCCCGCAACGACTACGCCCAGGGCATGGCGGGGGCCGTGGTCGTCGCCCTCGTGGCCCTCGTCCTCGAGCTCGCCGCGGCCGCGGTCCAGCGCGCCGTCGACCCGATGCCGCGCGCTCCGTCACCAGATCGTGATGACGGGTTGTCGGTGCCCTCGTCTACGGTGGCAGAGGCTCCCACCGGGAGCTGAGCGGACCCGCTCGCATCACCGGACACGCGTGGCCTCGCCACGGGACACAGAAGGTTTGACGACATGCACGTACGACGTCCGCTGATCGCGGTCACCGGTCTGGCCCTGACCGCCCTGCTCGCCGGTTGCGCCGGCGACGACCTCGCCTCCGAGAACGACGACTCGACCTCCGGCTCCGGCGGGGGAGGTGGCGAGGGCACGTCCGTCGTCATCGGCAGCCAGAGCTTCGACGAGGCCGCGCTCGTCACCGCGATGTACCAGCAGGTCCTCGAGGCCGAGGGCTACGAGGTCGAGACCCGCCTTGTCGACACCCGCCCGATCTACCTCAACGAGATGCCCGACTCCGTGCAGATCGCACCGGAATACGTCGCCGGCATCGTCGACCAGCTCAACACCGACGCCAACGGCCCCGACGCCGAGCCGCTGTCGACCAGCGACGCCCAGGAGACCATCGACGCGGGCGCGTCGCTGCTCGAGGAGAAGGGCATCACCCTGCTCGAGCCGTCCGAGGCATTCTCCGCCAACGGCTACTTCGCCAGCCAGGAGTTCTCCGACGCCGAGGGCGTCACCAAGCTCTCCGACCTCGAGGGCCAGGCCGTGACGCTGGCCGCCGCGCCCGACTGCAAGGGTCGCACCGACTGCGAGAAGGGGCTCGTCGACACCTACGGCATCGACATCACCCTCGAGCCGCTGGGCTACGCCTCGACCGAGACGTTCCAGGCCGTGCTCGACGGCGAGGCCCAGCTCGGTCAGACCAGCACGCTCGACGGCACGCTCGAGGACCAGGGCCTGCTCCTGCTCGAGGACGACAAGGGCATCCAGCCCGCGCAGAACCTCATCCCCGCGGTGTCGACCGACTTCCTCGCCGACAACCCCGACATCGAGGGTCCGCTCAACGACCTGATGGCGGCGCTCGACAACGAGACCCTCGGCCAGCTGCTCGTCAGCGTCCAGATCGACCGCGAGCAGCCGGCCGACGTGGCCCAGGAGTTCTTGGAGTCCGAAGGCCTGCTCTGAGACGAGCAGCCGCGAGCGAGGGACGAGCTCGCGGTGTGGGCTCGGCCAGATTGAGCAAGCCCCCGCGACGGGCGCGTCGAAATCAGTCACATCTCGTGGTCCCGCAGCGCCAGCGCTGCGGGATCCACGGTGGTCTCGTCGAGCACCGAGGGCGGCACCGACAGCCGCCACGACCCCGTGGCGATGTCCTGCACCCGCGGGGCGGGCCCGTCGAGCGTCGCCACCCACTCCATGAGCGCGGTGACGTCGGCGCGGCGGTCCTGCTCGACGAGCCAGCCCGCCAGCCGGTGGACCGGCGGCAGGCCGCTGTGCACCAGCGAACGTCGACCCCACAGCTCCAGCACGCCTGAGCGCAGCAGCCGCCACCACTCCGGCGTGCACCCCGGCACCAGCAGGAAGTAGCGCCACAGGTCACCGGCCAGCACCCGGTCGACGAAGACCGCCTCCACGTCGGCCGACCCGTGCTCGCGCACCGACGCGAGCGACGTCCGCTTGGTCTCCCAGCGGTCGGCCAGGTCCTGGAGCGAGGAGGCCCGGGTCTGCGTGATCGAGCCCTCGCGGATCCGCCACCGGTAGACCACCTCGTCGAGCACGTCGAAACGGCCCTCGAGGAACGCTCGCGTCGTCGTGGGCTGGTCCTCGTAGCGCACGCCCTCCGGCCAGGACAGGCCGCGGTCGTCCCACCACGGCCTGCGGAAGACCTTGTTCCAGGCGAAGACGTCACCGAGGATCTCGGGCCGGTCCTCGACGCGCGCTCCCCGCAGCGGCCGGTGGAGGCGCCGCATCCACGGTGGCTCGACGAGCCGGTCTCCCTCCCAGCGCACGATCGAGCCGGTCGCGAAGTCGGAGCCCGTGCTGCCGAGCGCGCCCACCAGGTCGGCGTACGCCGTCGGCGGCAGCACGTCGTCGGAGTCGAGGAAGGCGAGCAGGTCGCCCCGCACGTGCTGGGCGCCGAGGTTGCGGGCTGCCCCCAGGCCGCCGTTGACGGAGTGGACGACCCTGATGCGCCGGTCGCGTCGCGCCCACGCGTCGGCGAGCTCGCCGGTGCGGTCGGTCGCCCCGTCGTCGACGATCACCGCCTCCCAGCGCGTGTGCGTCTGGGCGAGCAGGGAGCGGACGCAGTCGTCGAGGTAGTCCTCCACGCCCCATGCCGGGATCACCACGCCGAGGAGGGGCGAGCGGGAGAACAGCCTCATACGGCCGGACCCTAGGACATGGCCCCGCGCCGGTAGGCTGCCCGCCGTGACCGAGCAGCCCAGAGCGATCGACGAGATGAACCCCGACGGAGTGCCGCGGAAGGTCCTCTTCGTCGCCGGCGCCGGCCGCAGCGGCACCAGCACCCTGGCCGGCATCGTGTCGCGGCTCGGCATGCACGTGCCGCTGCCCGAGGTGCCGCCCGACGACTCCAACCCGCGGGGCTTCAGCGAGCCGCAGTGGGTGGTCGACGTGCACGACGAGTGGCTGCGCGAGGCGCTGGTGCAGGTCAGCGACAGCCGCCCGGAGGCGTGGTTCGACACCGGCCGCATCTGCAGCCGCGAGCCGGCGAGGATCCGGGTCAGCGAGTGGCTCGAGCCCCACTTCGCCGAGCACCCCGAGCTCGTGGTCAAGGACCCGCGGCTGAGCTGGTTCCTCGGCCTGTGGCGGGTCGCCGCGATCCGCACGGGCGCGACGCCGGTCTTCGCCACGATGCTGCGCCCGCCCGCCGAGGTGGTCGGCTCCAAGCAGAAGTACTACGCCAACAAGCTCGGCTCGGCGCACCTCGCCGCCAGCTGGGTCAACATGCTGCTCCACACCGAGCGGGCCACCCGCAGCGTCGACGCGGTGGGCGAGGGCGACGCGGCGCAGGGCCGCGTCTTCGTGCGCTACGAGGACCTGCTGACCGACTGGGTGAGGACGACCACGGCCATGGGCCAGGCCCTCGACCTGCAGACGATCATCCACACCCGCAGCGACCAGATCCGCGAGGTGCACCGCTTCATCGACCCCAACCTGCGCCGCGTGAGCGCCACGCTCGACGACCTCGCGCTGCCCAGGCGGCTGCACGACCTCACCGGCCAGACGTGGGAGGAGCTCAACAAGCTCGCCGACGAGGGCGGCGACACCGCCGCCGCGCACGAGACCTTCGACCAGCTGCGGGCGGAGTACGTCGACCTCTACGAGGAGGCGGCGGCCATCAGCCGCTCGACCGCCGAGCACGCGCGGCACCAGGCCCGGCGACGAGCGCTCCACGAGGCCGCGGCCGAGGGGAGCTCCAGGTCACTCGCCGACCGCGTGCCCCACGACGTACGCGCCGCGATCCCGCCGTCGGTGCGCCGCGGGGTCCGCAAGGCGCTCGGCCGGGAGCGGGACGGGCAGCCGTGAGCATCCCGATCGGCTCGGGCCACGGCCTGACCAACATCGAGGGCCACGACGAGTTCGACATCGTCTGGCCGTGGAACCAGCCGGGCGGGCTGCGCCGCGGTGCCACCGCGGTGCTGCGGGTCAAGAACGAGGCCCCCGGCCTGCGTTTCGTGCTGCCGCCGCTGCTGCGGGCGTGCGACCACGTGCTGCTCGTCGACAACGGGTCCGACGACGGCACCGGCGAGGAGGCCCTGCGGGTCGCAGCCGAGCACGGCCTGTCCGACCGGTTCACCCTGAAGGAGTACCCCTTCCAGGTGGCCCGCGCCGGCGCCGAGCACCTCGCCGTCAACGAGCGCTCGGTCCACTCGCTGGCCTACTTCTACAACTGGTGCTTCTCCCACGTCCGCACCCGCTACTCGTGGAAGTGGGACGGTGACATGGTCCTCACCACCGAGGGTGAGGTGTCGATGGCCGACCTGTCGTGGCAGGTCGGGATGGCCGAGACCGTCATCCGCTTCCCGCGTCACGGGCTCTACATCGAGTCGGACCGCAAGGCCTACCTCGACCTCGGCCTGCGGAACATCGAGGAGTGGGGCTTCCCGATGAGCCCCGACTACGTCTACACCAAGGCGCCGGAGTGGGAGATCCGCACGACGCCCGAGCACATCGAGATGTTCGCCCTGCCGCAGGGGCTCTGCGTCGAGCTCAAGTGGCTCGACGGCGACGAGTTCGCCCACTGGACCAACCCCGAGTCGTTCGCGACCTCGATCCGCAACCGGCGCAAGCGCCGCGAGTGGCTGGTCTGGAACGCGCTCCACGACGGGCAGGTCCCCGAAGGCGTCGTCGAGATCGAGCCCCCCGAGGGCGTGCACGTGGTCGACCACGTCACGCACACCTGGCTGCCGCGGGCACCGCGTCCCTTCGTCGTCGACGACCCCGACCACGCCAAGCTGCACCTGCGCGCCTGATTCGGACGACAGTTGTCCTCTAGGCATCCACCTCGGGCCGGGGACTGGTTCGCGATCCCGCTTCAGGGGGAGGCCGTGGCGCTCGGCTACGCCGCAGTGGTGACGCCCGACTACTTGATGATGGCCTACCTGTTTGCGGTCGACGCCGGCGCCCTGGAGGACCGGGTGTGGCAACGGCTGGGTCCGGAGGATGCGCTGACGGCGGTCGTGACCGGGGTCCGCGGGCTGACCTCAGGGCACTGGCGTCACCTCGCTCACGCCGAGCCGGCCGGCTCCTGGCCCGATCCGAAGTTCCAGCGTGAGACGCCCACGGCCCACGGCGCCATGGTGCACGCCGTGACCAAGGCGGCCGACCTGGTGAATGACCGGTCCTCGGCGGAGATCCCGCCCGCCGAGAAGGGGGGACGACCATCGGACCGGGTCCTCGGGTTCAAGAACGTCGCGCCGTTCGTGCAGCAACTCATCGCGCGGGGGGCGCTCCCGATGTCGCAGCAGCCATGGTGGGCTGGGGTGGCAGCGCGGCATTCGGCCGGGCACGGGCCGCGGCGGTACGACACGGTCCTGCTGCGGCTGGATCCGGACTGGGCAGGCGACCTGCCCAGACTGCTCGACGAGCTCGCCCGCGGCGTGCAAGAAGAAGGCGACGTGGACGGCTCCGTCGTCGGAGCGGACGGCATCACGGTGTTCCTCTACGGCGCCGACGGGTCTTCCCTGGCGAGAGCCGTCCGGAAGGTCCTCGCCCGGCCGGAGCTGGAGGTCGCGGCGTCGGTGTCGGTACGCGCTGCCCACTGCGACTGAGCCTGCGCAGGTCGCGACCGTCGTCGGGTGAGGCGGTTCACACCCGGTCCGGGGCATACCGGTGCGGGGTCCGGAGGTTCCCCTGGCTCAGGGACGTACGACGAGAGGCTCCGCCATGCCCGAGAACCACCCGCAGATCGCACCCCCCGCCAAGGGGCGTACGCCGCTCCTGGTCGGCATCGCCGTCGTCGTGGCGGTCGCCCTGGTGGCCGCCTTCCTCTGGTCCCGGGGAGGCGACGACGCCGGCGCCGCCAGCGGTGAGGAGCGCGAGAAGGTCGTGCTCGGCACCGTCGGTGCGAGCGACCCCTACTGGCAGCTGCTCGTCGACGCCGCGGCCGACGAGGGCATCGACCTCGAGGTCAAGGACTTCGCCGACTACACGCAGCCCAACCCCGCGCTGAGCGAGGGCGAGCTCGACATCAACCAGTTCCAGCACATCGTCTACCTCGCGGAGTACAACGTCGCGAACGACGACGACGTCGTGCCGCTGGGATCCACCGCGATCTACCCGCTGGGCCTCTACTCCTCGAAGGTCGACTCCGTCGAGGAGATCCAGGACGGCGACACGGTGGTCGTGCCCGACGACGACAGCAACCAGGCCCGCGCCCTGCTGATCCTCCAGTCGGCCGGTCTGATCACTCTCGAGGACGGCGGCTCCATCTTCTCCACGCTGGCCGACATCGACGAGTCCGCCTCCACGGTGCAGGTCAAGGCGATCAAGGCCGACCTCACGCCGACCTCGCTGCCCGACGTCGCCGCCGCGGTCATCAACAACGACTTCGTCGAGAAGGCCGGCCTCTCCTTCGAGGACGCGCTGGCCACCGACGACGTCGAGGACCCCAACGCGCTGCCGTACGTCAACGTCTTCGCCGTCCGCGCCGAGGACCGCGACGACCCGACGCTGCAGAAGCTCGTCGAGGTCTACCAGGAGACCCAGGCCGTCCTCGACGGCGTGCAGGACGTCTCCGGCGGTACCGCCGAGCTGGTGAAGATCCCCCAGGAGGACCTGCAGGCCTCGCTCGACGACGTCGAGGCCGACACCGCCGCGCAGCGATAGTCCGCGGCGCAGCAGTGACCGACACCCGAGCAGGGGAGGAGCCCACGATGCCGCTCGTCGAGCTGACCGACGTGCACAAGACGTTCCCGGCCGCCCGCGGCCGGACGCCCGTCGAGGCGATCCGCGGCGTCGACCTGACGGTCGAGTCCGGCGAGATCGTCGGCATCGTGGGCTACTCCGGCGCCGGGAAGTCCACCCTGGTGCGGCTGATCAACGCGCTCGAGACCACGACCGCGGGCAGCGTGCGGGTCGGCGGCCGGGAGGTCACCGGCCTCAAGGAGCGCGAGCTGCGCGAGGTGCGGCTGGGGATCGGGATGATCTTCCAGCAGTTCAACCTGTTCCGCTCGCGCACCGTCTGGGGCAACATCGCCTACCCGCTCGAGGTGGCGGGCGTCCCCACGCAGGAGCGGAACGCCCGGATCTCCGACCTGCTCCACTTCGTCGGCCTCGCCGACAAGGCGCACAGCCACGTCGAGGAGCTCTCGGGCGGCCAGAAGCAGCGGGTCGGCATCGCCCGGGCGCTCGCGACGAACCCGCAGCTGCTGCTCGCCGACGAGGCGACAAGCGCCCTCGACCCCGACACCACCCAGGAGGTGCTGGGCCTCCTGCGCCGGGTCAACCGCGAGCTCGGCATCACCATCGTGGTCATCACCCACGAGATGGACGTCGTGCGCAGCCTCGCGCACCGCGTCGTCGTCATGGAGGCCGGTCGCATCGTCGAGGAGGGACCGGTCGTGCGGGTGCTCTCCGACCCCCGGGAGCCGGTCACCCGCAGGTTCGTCTCGACCATCGTCGACGGGGAGCCCGACCCGGAGGCCCTGGCCGCCCTCCACGCCCGGCACGCCGGACGCTTCGTCACGCTCGCCTTCCGCGACGACGTACGCCAGAGCGACGTCTTCGCGGTGCTCCTCGAGCACGGCGTGCGCTTCGAGCTCGTCTTCGGCGGCATCGAGGAGGTCCAGGGCGCGACCTTCGGCAACCTGACCCTCGCCCTCGACGGCGATCCCGCAGCCGTGGACGCGGCCGTCGACGCCGTACGAGCACTCGTCCCGACGAAGGAGCTGGCCCGATGACCGACTCCAACATGAGCGAGCTCTGGCCCCTCTTCTGGGAGGCAGCGTGGGAGACCCTCTACATCGTCGCGATCACGCTGACCCTCGGCGGCCTGCTCGGCCTGCTGCTGGGACTGGGTTTGTACGTCACCCGCGGCGGCGGCCTCTACTCCAGCCGACCCGTCAACCTCGTGCTCAACGTGCTGGTGAACTTCTTCCGACCGATCCCGTTCGTCATCTTCATCGCCGCGGTCCAGCCGTTCGCCCGGGTGGTCGTGGGCACCGGCATCGGCAACCCGGCGATCATCTTCGCCCTCACGCTCGCCGCTGCCTTCGGCATCAGCCGCATCGTCGAGCAGAACCTCGTGACGGTCGACCCCGGCGTGATCGAGGCGGCGCGGTCCGTCGGGGCCAGCCGGGCGCGGATCGTGCGGACCGTGGTGCTGCCCGAGGCGCTCGGGCCGCTGGTGCTCGGCTACACCTTCGCGTTCGTCGCGCTGGTCGACATGACCGCGGTCGCCGGCGTCGTCGGCGGCGGCGGGCTGGGCAATTTCGCCCTCCAGTACGGCTTCCGGCAGTTCGACACCGTCGTCACCTGGACCGCCGTCATCGCGATCGTCGCGCTGGTGCAGGTCGTGCAGCTCGCCGGCAACACGACCGCCCGTCGGATTCTCCGCCGCTGACATATCTGAGGACGTGGTGGACGTGATCTGACCCAGATCACGTCCACCACGTCCTCAGATATCGGGTGTGCGACGCAGGACGTGGCCTTCGTCACGCCCCCGTCCCGTTCCCCCTGTGGAATCCGCAGGCGTAGGCTCGATGTTGATCGCAGTAGATCGGTACCCGAGAGGGACTGAAACGAAGAGGTCGACATGACGAAGACTGTTGGTGCGCGCCGGATCGGCGTGATCGGCGCTGGCCGGGTGGGCGCCGTCCTGGCCGCCGCCCTCCGCGCCGCGGGGCACGACGTCGTCGCCGCGGCGGGCGAGTCCGACGCGTCGCGCCGCCGGATCGACGCGCTGCTGCCGGGAGTGCCGGTTGCCAAGCCGACCGACGTCGCGCGCGCCAGCGACCTGCTGCTGCTCACAGTTCCCGACGACATGCTGTCCAACGTCGTCACCATGCTCAGCGCGAGCGGCGCGATCCACGCCGACCAGGTCGTCGTCCACACGAGCGGCCGCCACGGTCTCGCCGTGCTCGAGCCGGCCCGCGCGGTCGGTGCCCGCACCGTCGCCCTGCACCCGGCGATGACCTTCACCGGCACCGAGGTCGACCTGCCGCGCCTCACCGGCTGCGTGTTCGGCGTGACCGCCGACGAGGGCGACCGTGCGCTCGCGGAGTCCCTCGTCGCCGACCTCGGCGGTACGCCGATGTGGGTGCGGGAGGACCACCGCACGCTCTACCACGCAGGTCTCGCCCACGGCGCCAACCACCTCGTCACCCTGGTCGCCGAGGCGATGGAGATCCTGTCCGCCGCCGGCGCCGCCGACCCCGCCGCCACGCTGCGCCCGCTGCTGACCGCAGCGCTCGACAACGCGCTCGAGGACGGTGACGCCGCACTGACCGGGCCGATCGTTCGCGGTGACGTGGAGACCGTGCGCGCGCACGTCGCCGACCTGTCCACGACCGCTCCGCACACGCTGCCGTCGTACGTCGCCATGGCGCGCGCCACCCTCGACCGGGCCGTCACCGACGGCCGGATCCTGCCGATCCGCGCCGCCGCCATCCTGCGCGTCCTCGACGCCGCCGACAGCCCGGCGGCCCCGACCCCCCGCGACCGGCAGTCTCGATGACCTCCACCCCCGCCCTCGCGTCGACCCGCGAGGAGCTGGCCGGCCTGCTCGCACCCGCCCGTCGTGCCGGCAGCCGGATCGCCTTCGTGCCCACCATGGGCGCCCTGCACGACGGCCACGCCAGCCTCATCCGCACCGCGCGCGCGGCGACCGACGGGCCCGTGGTGGTGAGCATCTTCGTCAACCCGATGCAGTTCGCCCCGACCGAGGACCTCGACCGCTACCCCCGAACCCTCGACGCCGACCTGGAGGTCTGCGCGGCGGAGGGCGTCGACATCGTCTTCGCCCCGAGCGTCGAGGAGATGTACCCCGGCGGCTTCGGACACGACTCCGTCCACGACGGCGTCACGGTCTCGCCCGGCACCCTCGCCACGATCCTCGACGGCGCCTCGCGCCCGGGGCACTTCGACGGCGTGCTGACCGTCGTCGCCAAGCTGTTCGGCCTGGTCCGCCCCGACGTGGCGGTCTTCGGGCAGAAGGACTACCAGCAGCTCGCCCTCATCCGCCGGATGGTCAGCGACCTCTGCATGGGCATCGAGGTCGTCGGCGCCGAGACGGTCCGCGAGCCCGACGGCCTCGCCCTCTCCAGCCGCAACCGCTACCTCGACGCCGACGGGCGGCGGGCCGCGACGGCCCTCAGCCGGGCCCTGCGCGCCGCGCAGGAGCGGGCGGCGTACGGCGTACCTGCCGCGCGCTGGGCCGCGATGTCGGTGCTCAAGGCCGAGGCGGGCCTCGAGCTCGACTACCTCGCGCTCACGTCGGTCGACCTCGGCGAGCCGCCCGAGGTCGGCGAGGGACGGATCCTCGTGGCCGCGCGGGTGGGCACCACGCGCCTGATCGACAACATGCCCCTCACGTTCGACCGCATCGCCCCCGATGCGGCCCCGGCGGGGACCGCCACAGCGGCCTCGACCACCTGAAAGGAGCAGCTGATGCTGCGCACGATGATGAAGTCCAAGATCCACCGCGCCACCGTCACCCAGGCCGACCTGCACTACGTCGGGTCGGTGACGGTCGACGAGGACCTGCTCGACGCCGCCGACCTGCTCGCCGGCGAGCTCGTCCACATCGTCGACGTCACCAACGGCGCGCGCCTGGAGACTTACACGATCGCCGGCGAGCGCGGCTCGGGCGTGATCGGCATCAACGGTGCCGCCGCACGGCTGGTGCACCCCGGCGACACGGTGATCCTCATCGGCTACGGCCAGATGGACACCGCGGAGGCCAAGGAGCTCAAGCCGCACGTCGTCTTCGTCGACGCCGACAACAAGGTCATGGGCACCGGCTTCGACCCGGCCGAGACCTTCGGGGACGAGACGTTGTCCCGCGGTGACGTCCTCGCTCGATAGCCTGCGCGGATGATCCTCCACCGGCCGGTCCCGGGCCGCCTGCGCGCCCCGGCCCCCGGCTGGACCACCCGAGCCGACGTCGTCGTGGTGGGGTCCGGCATCGCCGGGCTCACCGCCGCGCTCCGCATCCACGCCGAGGATCCGGCGCTGCGCCTGCTCGTCGTCACCAAGGACGTCCTCGCGGCCGGGTCGACCCAGTGGGCCCAGGGCGGGATCGCGGCGGCCCTCGGACCGGGCGACACCCCCGAGCAGCACGAGCACGACACCCTCGTCGCGGGGGCCGGCGCCTGCGACGTCGAGGCCGTCCGGGTCCTGGTGACCGAGGGCCCCGAAGCGGTGCACGAGCTGATCGCGCTCGGCACGCAGTTCGACCACCACCCCGACGGCGAGCTGTCGCTGACCCGCGAGGGCGGCCACCACCGCGACCGCATCGCCCACGCCGGCGGTGACGCCACCGGCGCGGAGATCCAGCGCGCGCTGATCGCCGCGGTCGACCGGGCGCCCGAGATCGAGGTCATCCAGCACGCTCTGGCCGTCGACCTGCTCCGTGCCGCCGACGGGGGCGTCGCCGGCCTCACGCTGCACGTGCTCGGCGAGGGCCAGCACGACGGCGTGGGAGCCGTGCACTGCCGCGCGGTCGTGCTGGCCTCCGGTGGACTCGGCCAGGTCTTCAGCCAGTCCACCAACCCCAGCGTGTCCACCGGCGACGGGATGGCCGTCGCCATGCGCGCCGGCGCCCGGCTGCGCGACCTCGAGTTCGTCCAGTTCCACCCGACCGTGATGTGGCTCGGCCCCGACTCCCAGGGCCAGCAGCCGCTCATCTCGGAGGCGGTCCGCGGCGAGGGCGCCTTCCTCGTCGACGACGACGGCGACCGCTTCATGCAGGGCGAGCACCCGCTCGCCGACCTCGCCCCGCGCGACGTCGTCGCCAAGGCGATCACCCGCCGGATGATCGAGACGGGTCGCCCGCACGTGTGGCTCGACGCCCGGCACCTCGGGGAGTCGTTCTGGGAACGCCGCTTCCCCACGATCCTGGGCGTGTGCCGCGAGCACGGCGTCGACCCGGTGACCGAGCTCGTCCCGGTCGCACCCGCCCAGCACTACGCGTCCGGCGGCGTGGCCACCGACCTGTGGGGACGTACGACGGTCCCGGGCCTCTACGCCACCGGTGAGGTCGCCTGCTCCGGGGTCCACGGCGCCAACCGGCTGGCGTCCAACTCGCTGCTCGAGGGGCTGGTGTTCTCCCGGCGCATCGCCGAGGTGCTGCCCGGCGAGCTGCGCGACTGGGCCGACCCGGTCCCCGACGAGCGCCCGGCCGGGCTCGTCTCCGGCGACCGCCGCCGGTCGATGCAGGAGACGATGACGACCCGGGTCGGGGTGCTGCGCCACGCGGCGGGCCTCGCCGAGGCGCTGGCGTTCCTCGGCTCGCTCGACCACGGCGAGGCCGAGGCCGGGACGCCGGCCTGGGAGACCACCAACCTGCTCACGGTCAGCACCGCGCTCGCCGAGGCCGCCGCGCTGCGCACCGAGACCCGCGGCTCCCACTGGCGCGAGGACCACCCCGACCGCGACGACACCAGGGCCGGCCACGTCGACTCCTGGCTGGACGCGGACGGTCGCGTCGCGGTCGAGTGGACGTACTCCCCCTCGACCGACCCCTCGACTGCAGAGGTGCTGACATGACGAGCCTGCGTGACGTGCCTGCCGAGGTCCTCGACGACCTCGTCGCCGCGGGCCTCGACCCCGACCACGTGTGGGAGGTCGTGGGGCGCGCGCTCGAGGAGGACCTGCCCGAGGAGCCGCGCGTCGACCCCACCAGCGAGTCCACGATCCCGCTCGACGCCCGCGCCGAGGCCGTCTTCGCCGCGCGCGAGCCGGGTGTGGTGGCCGGGCTCGGCGTCGCCGCGGTCGCCTTCTCCATGGTGGGCGCCGACGCGACGATCACCGACCGCCTGCCGGACGGGACCCGCGTCGCGAAGGGCGACGTCGTGATGCGGGTCGAGGGACTGACCCAGCGGATGCTCGTCGCCGAGCGCACCGCGCTCAACCTCGCCTGCCACCTGTCCGGGATCGCCACCGCGACCGCCCGCTGGGTCGACGCGCTCGACGGCTCGCCGACGCGGGTCCTCGACACCCGCAAGACGCTGCCCGGGCTGCGGGCGCTGCAGAAGTACGCCGTGCGCTGCGGCGGCGGGCTCAACCACCGCACGAGCCTCCAGGACATGGCGATGGTCAAGGACAACCACGTCATCGCAGCCGGCGGCGTGCTCCCCGCGCTCGAGGCCATCCGCGGCCGCCATCCCGGGCTGCCGGTCGAGGTGGAGGTGACGACGCTCGACCAGCTCGACGACCTGCTCGCGCTGCCCGAGCCGCCGGAGCGGATCCTGCTCGACAACATGACCGACGAGCTGATGGCCGAGGCCGTACGACGTACGGCCGGGCGCGTGCCGCTCGAGGCGAGCGGCGGCATCACCCTCGAGCGGGCCGCGCGGATCGGTGCGACCGGCGTCGACTTCGTCTCGGTCGGGGCGCTCACCCACTCGGTGGTCGTCTTCGACATCGGCATGGACCTCACCACCCCGGACCTCGTGGGATGAGCGCCGCATGAGCCTGCTCGCCGCCGACATCGGCAACAGCCACACGTTCCTCGGCCTGCTCGACGGGGAGGAGGTCACCGCCCACTGGCGGGTCAACACCGACGAGCGCCGCACCGCCGACGAGTGGTCGGTCCTGCTGCGCGGGCTGCTCGCCGAGCGGCTCGACGACGTGGACGGCATCGTCGTGTGTGCGACGGTCCCGGCCGTGCTGCACGAGTGGCGCGAGATGCTCGAGAGCCACTTCGGTGACGTCACCGCCATCGTCGTCGAGCCGGGGGTGCGCACCGGCATCCCCGTCCTGATGGACAACCCGCGCGAGGTCGGCACCGACCGGATCGTGAACTCGCTGGCCGCCGCGACCCTCCACGGCGGTCCGGCGATCGTGGTCGACTTCGGCACCGCGACGACGTTCGACGTCGTCAACGGCAAGGGGCAGTACGTCGGCGGGGCCATCTCGCCGGGGATCGAGATCTCGCTCGAGGCGCTCGGGCGACGCGGGGCGCAGCTGCGCAAGGTCGAGCTTGCGCGTCCGCGCTCGGTGATCGCCAAGAACACCGTCGAGGCGCTGCAGAGCGGCATGGTCTTCGGTGTCGCGGCGCAGGTCGAGGGCCTGGTGGCGCGCATGATCGCCGAGCTCGGGGTGCATCCCGACGACGTCACCGTCATTTCGACCGGCCATTTGGCGGCGCTTCTCGTCGACGATTGTTCGTGTTTCACCGTGCATTCACCCTGGCTCACCCTGCATGGTCTGCGACTCGTATTCGAGCGCAATTCCTGAAGCGCTAATAAGAGGGGCCGTCAGGGAATTCCTGACTCCTTTGTGGAATTCGCCGAGCAATGCCACACTGCGCTCGACGCGTTGAGACCGCAGCGCTCAAAAAACAAAGGAATTCACCATGGCACAAAAGGTCAACATCGTCCTCGTCGACGACCTCGACGGCACCGAGGCCACCGAGACCGTCTCCTTCGGCCTCGACGGGACCACCTACGAGATCGACCTCAACGACGCCAACGCCGCTTCCCTGCGCGAGGCGCTGAGCGGCTACGTCGGCCACGCCCGCAAGGTCACCGGTGGCGGCCGTCGCACCCGGCGCTCCTCCGGCGGCTCCTCCTCGTCGTCCTCCAACACCAAGGACGTGCGCGAGTGGGCCAAGTCGCAGGGCATGGAGGTCTCCGAGCGCGGCCGGATCTCCGCCGACGTGCAGCAGGCCTACGACGCCGCCCACTGACGTACGACCCCTCCTCGCGCCGAGCCCGTTCGCTGTGAGCGGACGGGCTCGTGCATGGGGTGGGAACACGTAGGCTGATGT
The DNA here is from genome assembly GCF_013155335.1 of Nocardioides sp. zg-1230. Taxonomy (GTDB): domain Bacteria; phylum Actinomycetota; class Actinomycetes; order Propionibacteriales; family Nocardioidaceae; genus Nocardioides. The sequence goes on from NZ_JABJQZ010000001.1 coordinate 1,490,252, forward strand.
CGGGCGTTGAGCCCAGTGTCCGCGTTCCCGGCCCCACGGGAAGCACCGTGGACCACGCAGACGTAGAGGAGCGCACATGTTCGAGCGGTTCACCGACCGAGCCCGGCGAGTTGTCGTGCTGGCCCAGGAAGAGGCCCGCATGCTCTCCCACAACTACATCGGGACCGAGCACATCCTGCTCGGCCTCATCCACGAGGGCGAGGGCGTCGCCGCCAAGGCCCTCGAGTCCCTCGACATCTCCCTGGAGGCCGTGCGCGCCCAGGTCGAGGAGATCATCGGCCAGGGCCAGCAGGCCCCCTCCGGCCACATCCCGTTCACTCCGCGCGCCAAGAAGGTGCTCGAGCTCTCGCTGCGCGAGGCGCTCCAGCTCGGCCACTCCTACATCGGCACCGAGCACATCCTGCTCGGCCTGATCCGGGAGGGCGAGGGCGTCGCGGCCCAGGTCCTGCAGAAGCTCGGCGCCGACCTCAACCGGGTGCGCCAGCAGGTCATCCAGCTGCTCAGCGGCTTCCAGGGCAAGGAGTCGGCCACGGCCGGCGCCCAGACCTCCGGCTCCGGCGGTGAGGCACCCTCGAGCTCGCTGGTCCTCGACCAGTTCGGCCAGAACCTCACCCAGGCTGCGCGCGAGGGCAAGCTCGACCCCGTCATCGGGCGCGAGCAGGAGATCGAGCGCGTGATGCAGATCCTGTCGCGCCGCACGAAGAACAACCCCGTCCTCATCGGCGAGCCCGGCGTCGGCAAGACCACTATCGTGGCCGGCCTCGCACAGGACATCGTCAAGGGCAACGTGCCCGAGACGCTGAAGGACAAGCAGATCTACACGCTCGACCTCGGCGCCCTGGTCGCCGGCTCGCGCTACCGCGGTGACTTCGAGGAGCGCCTCAAGAAGGTGCTCAAGGAGATCCGCACCCGCGGCGACATCGTGCTGTTCATCGACGAGATCCACACCCTCGTCGGTGCCGGCGCTGCCGAGGGTGCGATCGACGCCGCCAGCATCCTCAAGCCGATGCTGGCCCGCGGCGAGCTGCAGACCATCGGTGCCACCACGCTGGATGAGTACCGCAAGTACCTCGAGAAGGACGCCGCGCTCGAGCGCCGCTTCCAGCCGATCCAGGTGCAGGAGCCCTCGATCGCGCACACCATCGAGATGCTCAAGGGTCTGCGCGACCGCTACGAGGCCCACCACCGCGTCACCATCACCGACGAGGCGCTGGTCTCGGCGGCGACGCTGGCCGACCGCTACATCTCCGACCGGTTCCTGCCGGACAAGGCGATCGACCTCATCGACGAGGCCGGTTCGCGCCTGCGCATCCGCCGGATGACCGCGCCGCCGGACCTGCGCGAGTACGACGAGAAGATCGGCGACGTGCGCCAGCGCAAGGAGGCCGCCATCGACGGGCAGGACTTCGAGGCCGCGGCCCGCCTGCGCGACGAGGAGAAGCAGCTCTCCGCCCGCCGTGCCGAGCGCGAGAAGCAGTGGCGTGCCGGTGACCTCGACGAGATCGCCGAGGTCGACGAGGAACTGATCGCCGAGGTCCTCGCCGTGGCCACGGGCATCCCGATCGTGAAGCTCTCGGAGGAGGAGTCCACCCGTCTGCTCAAGATGGAGGACGAGCTCCACAAGCGCGTCATCGGGCAGGAGGAGGCCGTCAAGGCGCTCTCCCGTGCGATCCGTCGTACGCGTGCCGGGCTCAAGGACCCCAAGCGTCCCGGTGGCTCGTTCATCTTCGCCGGCCCGTCCGGTGTCGGTAAGACCTGGCTGTCCAAGACGCTCGCGGAGTTCCTCTTCGGCGACGAGGACGCGCTCATCCAGCTCGACATGAGCGAGTTCTCCGAGAAGCACACCGTGTCGCGACTGTTCGGCTCGCCCCCCGGCTACGTCGGTTACGAAGAGGGCGGTCAGCTCACCGAGAAGGTGCGCCGCAAGCCGTTCTCCGTCGTCCTCTTCGACGAGGTCGAAAAGGCCCACCCCGACATCTTCAACAGCCTGTTGCAGATTCTCGAGGAGGGTCGCCTGACGGATTCGCAGGGTCGCGTGGTCGACTTCAAGAACACCGTCATCATCATGACCACCAACCTCGGCACCAAGGACATCTCCAAGTCCGTCAACCTCGGCTTCGGCCAGATGGGCGACGCTGCCGGCTCCTACGAGCGGATGAAGAGCAAGGTGTCGGAGGAGCTCAAGCAGCACTTCCGCCCCGAGTTCCTCAACCGTGTCGACGAGATCGTCGTGTTCCCGCCGCTGTCGCAGGAGCAGATCGTCGCGATGGTCGACAACATGATCGACGCCGTCGAGCTCCGGATGAAGGACCGCGACATGTCCCTGGAGCTCACCCAGCCCGCCAAGGCGCTGCTGGCCGAGCGCGGCTTCGACCCGGTCCTCGGTGCCCGTCCGCTGCGGCGCACGGTGCAGCGCGAGATCGAGGACGTGCTCGCCGAGAAGATGCTCTTCGGCGAGGTCGGCCCGGGCCAGATCGTGCTCGTGGACGTCGAGGGCGAGGGCCCGCAGGCGAAGTTCACCTTCCGCGGCCAGAAGAACTCCACGGTCCCCGACATGCCGCCGCTCGAGACGGTCGTCGAGGGTCCGACGGGCGAGGGTCCTGACGACTCCGCCGGACCGACGGACATCCCGAAGTCCACGGAGTCATGAGCAGGGAGGCCTGACCCCAGGCATCAGTCGATCACCCCGGGAGCGCCCAGCGCCCCGGGGTGATCTGCGTCAGGAGCCCGTCGGCGACGAGCCCGGCCAGGCAGCGCTCGCGCTGCCCGGCGTCGGGCCACGCGCCCTCCACCTGCTCGGCCGAGACCGAGTCCGCCTCACGGGCGAGGGCGAGGATCCGCCCGCGGCACTGCCGGTCGGTGCCCGCCCAGGCCTGCCCGCGGCGGGGAGGTCCGTCGTACGCCGGGAAGCCGGCGCCGCGCCACGCGCACACCCCGGCGACCGGGCAGGCCGCGCACGTCGGCTGGCGGGCAGTGCACACCAGCGCGCCGAGCTCCATCGTCGCAACGGCCCACGTGGCCGCCGTCGCCTCGTCGTCGGGGAGCAACGACGTCGCCACGTCGCGCTCGGCACGCGTGACGGCAGGCGCCGGGAACTCCTGCCCCGACACCGCCCGCACCAGCACCCGGCGGACGTTGGTGTCGAGCACGACGTGCCGCCGCCCGAAGGCGAAGCTGGCGATGGCCGAGGCCGTGTAGTCGCCGACGCCGGGGAGCGCGAGCAGGTCGTCGTACGACGCCGGCACCGCGCCGTCGTGGCGCTCGACGATGGCCGTCGCCGCGGCATGGAGGCGGAGCGCGCGGCGGGGGTAGCCGAGCCGGCCCCACATCCGCACCGCCTCACCGGTGGAGTCGTCGGCGAGCGCGGCCGGGGTCGGCCACCGCTCCAGCCAGGCGGCGTGCACGGGCAGGACACGTGCCACCGGTGTCTGCTGGAGCATGAACTCGCTGACCATCACCGACCAGGGCGTGGCGGACACCCCGCGCCACGGCAGCTCCCGCGCGTGGCCGTCGTACCAGTCGAGCACCGCGTCGTGCAGCGCGCTGGGAGAGGGGGCATCCATCGCGGCGATCGTAGGTGAGCCGGTGCGCCTCCGCCGAGACGGGGCGGCGGCTCCCTAACCTGAGCCCATGCCGACGACCGTACGACCTCGTGGGCCGCTCCCGGCCCGGGTCTACTGGACCCGACGGATCATCGTGCTCGCCGTCCCGATCCTGCTCGTCGTCGTGATCGCCCGCGTCCTCGGCGGCTCGGCCGACGCCAAGGACGAGTCGACGGCGAAGGCGACCCAGGCCGGCGCCACCACCGCGGCGACGACGGCCGCGCCCACCGCCGGTCCGACCGTCGAGGTGGCACCGGGAGCCGGCAAGAAGGGCAAGAAGGGCAGGGAGAACCGCACCGAGGAGGTCGTGCCCCCGGAGCCCGTGCTGGCCGAGCCGACCGGCCCGTGCACCGAGTCCGACATCGTCGCCACACCCGTCCTCACGTCCGCCCCCGGCGGTGCGGACGTCCCGATCACCATCAACCTCCGCACCATCACCGCCGAGGCCTGCACCTGGCAGGCGTCGCCGGAGACGATGACGGTGACGATCACCTCCGGCAGCGACTACATCTGGAGCAGCCGCGAGTGCCCGGCCTCGATCCCGCCGCAGGACGTGGTGGTCCGCCAGGCCGTCGACGCCCCGGTGGTGGTGACGTGGTCGGCCAAGCGCTCCGACGAGGAGTGCACGCAGTGGACCGAGTGGGCGATGCCCGGCTTCTACCACGTGCAGGCCGCCGCCCTCGGTGGTGACGCCACCGACGTGCAGTTCGAGCTCACCGGCGGTGTGCCCGCGGTCGTCACCACGACGGCCGACCCGCAGCCGCAGGGCGGCAAGGACAAGAAGAACGGCGACACCGCGCACACGCCCGGCGAGGACGGCGCCGGCAACTCCGCCGGCTGACGGCCGACACCGTGCCCGGTCCTCCCGGACTCCACCGGTTCTCCCGGTAGTTCGGGCCGTTCGACCCTGTGGCGGGGTGCTCGCGCGCGGGACGCTTGAGGTGTTCCAGGAGGTGTGTCATGAGGACCCTCGAGAAGAAGGGCGTCCTTCCCGGCGCGGCCGTCGCCGGAACTGTCACGCTGGTGCTCGGCATCCTGTTCGCGCTCGCCGTCGGGTATGCGTACCTGCTGAGTCTCGCCGATGCCGTGAACCCACCCGACTGGGCGCGCGTCGTCGGTCTGCTCTGGCTCCCGGTCGGGCTCGCCGGCGTACCGGTCGGCTACTACTGGGCGCGCGGCGGTCCCCGTGAGCCGCGGGCCGAGCTCGGCCTCGTCGTCGCGCTGGCCGCGGCGCTCGCCTTCGTCGTCCTCGTCGTCGTCTGGGGGTGAGGGACATGACCGCCACCCGCGTGCACCTGGAAACGGACGCCACCACGAGCCTGCGCCGGGCCTGGTGGTCCCTGCTCGGCTTCGTCGTGACCTTCTTCCTCGCGTTCGGGGTCGGGGAGGGCCTGGCCTCGGCGCTCGGCCACCCGCCGGGCGGCGACCAGCCTGCCGAGCTGTGGGTGATGGTGGTCGCGACGTTGCCCGCCCTGCTGGTCTTCGTCCTGCCCGCCGTCCCCGCCGTGCTCTACGGGCGCCGGGCGATGCGGCTCGGTGAGCCCCGCGGGCGCTCCCCGGCCGTCGTCGCCGTCGTCGTCGCCAGCGGCTTCGTCCTGCTCAACCTCGTCTCGGGCGTCGCGGTGCTGCTCGCCGGCTGAGGTCGTCGTACGTCGCGCGGGTGGGCGGTGTCGGAGCCACATTCTCCGGCCGAGGAATGTGGCTCGGCCACCGCTCGGGCGGCGGCTCAGGTGAGATTTCGACGCGGCCGTCACGACCTCGTCCCTTCGGTCGTGGGCCTTGCTCAATCTGGCCGCGCCCACGTCGACCGCTCGCTCCTCGCGGTCGACCGCGCGTCTCAGATGTAGCGCTCGGTGATGCTGGACTCGGCGAGGCGGGAGAGGCCCTCGCGCACGCTGCGGGCGCGGAGCTCGCCGACCCCCTCGACGGCCTGGAGGTCTTCGATGCCGGCGGAGAGCAGCTGCTGGAGCCCGCCGAAGTGGTCGACGAGGCGGTCGACGACGGCGGCGGGGAGGCGGGGGACCTTGGCGAGGAGCCGGTAGCCGCGGGGGGCGACGGCGGCGTCGAGGTGCTCGGCGCCGCCGAGGCCGATGGCCCGGGCCACGGAGGCCGGGTCGACCAGCTCGGTGGGGGAGAGGGCCTCGAGCTCGGCGATGTGGGCGGCCGGGCTGGCCAGGCGGCGTCGGCCGCCGGGGAGGTAGTCGCGCACGACGAGGTCGCGCTCGGCGTCGACCCCGGTGACGAGCTCCTCGAGCTGGAGGGACAGCAGGCGCCCGTCGGTGCCGAGCTCGAGGACGTAGTCCTCGATCTCGCGGGCGATCCGGATGACCATCTCGAGGCGCTGGGCCACGACTGCCACGTCGCGCACGGTGACGAGGTCCTCGATCTCGAGGGCGGACAGCGTCGCGGACACCTCGTCGAGGCGCAGCTTGTAGCGCTCGAGCGTGGCGAGCGCCTGGTTGGCGCGGGACAAGATCTTGCCGGAGTCCTCGAGCACGTGGCGGATCTCGCCGACGTAGGCCGCGATGATCTGCATCGACTGCGACACCGAGATCACGGGGTGGCCGGTTTGCTTAGCCACGCGCTCGGCGGTGCGGTGCCGGGTGCCGGTCTCCTCCGACGGGATCGTGTGGTCGGGCATCAGGTGGACCGCTGCCCGGTGGACCCGGGTGATGTCCTTGTCGAGGATGATCGCGCCGTCCATCTTGGCGAGCTCGCGCAGGCCGGTCGCGGTGAAGGGCACGTCGAGGGTGAAGCCGCCGGTCGCGATCGACTCGACGGTCCGGTCCTGGCCGAGCACGATCAGCGCGCCGGTGCGCCCGCGCAGGATCCGCTCGAGCCCGTCTCGTAGCGGTGTGCCAGGCGCGATCGAGGCCAGGGTCGCGCGCAGCCTCAGCTGCTCGTCGATGCGCTCTGCCACCGGTCCCTCCACGTGCTCTCTCCTCGGGCGCCCCCGTGCGCCATCGGGTGAAGTGTAGGGGTGCGCGGACCCGATCCACCGATCCTTTCCGCTGAGCGAGGACTCGGGCGAGGACTCGGTGACCCGCTCGTCAGAGTGGCGGCACGAGGTCGAGGGTGAGCAGCGCCCCCACGACGTCGTCGACCTCGACCACCCGGAGGTCGTCGACCATGCGCCGGGACGGGATCCCGCGCTCGCTCGGGAGCGCCCGTCCACGGGGCACGACGGCGACCTTGAAACCGAGGCGCGACGCCTCGGCGATGCGCTGCGGCAGGTCGCGCACCCGGCGCAGCTCGCCGGCCAGACCGATCTCGCCGATGGCCACGGCACCTCGCGGCGGCGGCACACCCAGGTGGGAGCTGGCCACGGCGACCGCGATCGCCAGGTCGGCTGCCGGGTCGTGGAGCTTGGCCCCGCCGACGGTGGCGACGAAGGTGTCGCTGCCGGCGATCCGCAGGCGGGCGTGGCGCTGCAGCACCGCGAGGACCATGTCGACCCGCGAGGACTCCACGCCCGAGACCGTGCGGCGCGGTCGCTCCAGGGGCGACGCGGTGAGCAGCGCCTGGACCTCCGCCAGCAGCGGGCGGCGTCCCTCCATCGTCACGGCGACGCAGGTGCCGGAGACGTCCTGGGTGTGGTGCTCGACGAAGAGCCCGGTGGGATCGGTGACGGCCGCGATGCCCTCGGAGGAGAGGTCGAAGCAGCCCACCTCGTCGACCGGGCCGTAGCGGTTCTTCATGGCGCGGACCATGCGGAAGCGGGAGTTGCGGTCGCCCTCGAAGTGGAGGACCACGTCGACGAGGTGCTCGAGCACCCGCGGCCCGGCGATCGAGCCATCCTTGGTGACGTGACCGACGAGGACGGTCGTGATGTTGCGGGTCTTGGCGACCCGGATCAGCGCCGCGGCGACCTCCTTGACCTGTGTCACCCCGCCGGGCACGCCGTCGATGCCCGAGGCGCCGATGGTCTGCACGGAGTCGACGACCAGCAGCGTCGGGCGCACGTCCTCGATGTGGGTGAGCAGCGCGCCCAGGTCGGTCTCGGCAGCGAGGAATAGCTCGTCGTGCACGCCGCCGGTGCGGTCGGCGCGCAGGCGCACCTGGGCGGCGGACTCCTCGCCGGTGACGTAGAGGGTGCGCTGGCGGGTGCGCGCGGTCTGCGCGGCCACCTCGAGCAGCAGCGTGCTCTTGCCGACGCCCGGCTCGCCGGCCAGCAGGATCGCGGCGCCGGGCACCAGCCCGCCGCCGAGCACGCGGTCGAGCTCGGGCACGCCGCTGGAGCGTGCGACCGACTCGGTGATGGCGACCTGGCCGATGGGCACCGCCGGCGTCGACACCGGGCCAGCGGCGGCACGCAGGGTGGGGGCACCCGCCTCGGCGACGGACCCCCAGGCCTGGCACTCGCCGCACCGGCCGACCCACTTGGCCGTCTCCCACCCGCACTCGGAGCAGCGGTAGGAGGAGCGCGTCCGGGCGGTCTTCGTCGACATGGGCCCCACGCTAGGTGAGCGCACCGACACCGCGGCGCGCGCCGCGCGTGGGCACTCACCCGTCCGGCGGGCGTGCGCGAGGAAGCCCGGGGCTTATGCTCACCTCGATTGGATCGATCTAGGGCGATCGGGACGGGGGAAGCATGGCGCGCAACGAGCACCGCAGCGGCAGCACGCTGCCCGTGACCCCGCCGACCCTCGCCGACGTCGCCGAGCGAGCGGGCGTCTCGCGCCAGACGGTCTCCAACGCGGTCAACAACCCCGACCTGTTGCGCCCCGACACCCTCGAGCGCGTGCGCCAGACGATCGCCGAGCTCGGCTACTCGCCCAACCGGGCTGCCCGCAACCTCCGCACCCGGACGTCGTCGCTGATCGGCCTGCGCTTCGCCCCCGCCCAGGAGGGCACCGCCAACGCGGCGATGGACCGCTTCGTGCACTCCCTCGTCGAGGCGAGCGAGGAGGTGGGCTACCACGTCCTCCTCTTCCCCGGCGACGACGAGGACCCGGTCGGTGGCTACGACAACCTGCTGCGTTCGACCGCCGTGGATGCCTTCGTCGTCACCGACACCTACCTCGGCAACCCGCAGGCCACCTGGCTCAGCCAGCAGCGCGCCCCCTTCGTGGCGTTCGGCCGGCCGTGGGACGACGACGTCGCCCGGCACGTGTGGGTCGACGTCGACGGCGCCGCGGGCATCGCGCTCGCCACCCAGCACCTCATCGACCGCGGTCACACCCGCATCGCCTGGATCGGCTGGCGCAAGGACTCCCCGATCGGCGAGGACCGTCGCTCGGGCTGGGTGCGCACGATGCACGCCAACGGCCTGTCCACCACCGGCCTGGCCTCGCGGGTCGAGGACGTCGTGCACAGCGGGGCCGAGGCGGCGGCCGTCCTGCTCGACGAGTCCGCGCCCACGGCGTTCGTGTGTGCGTCCGACACCCTCGCGATGGGCGTGCTCCACACGCTCTGGATCCGCCAGCTCGCCCCCGGCACGGACATCGCCGTCGTCGGCTTCGACGACTCGCAGGTCGCGCAGGTCTACCCGGTCGGCCTCACGTCCGTACGCCAGCCGCTGGAGGACGTCGCGGTCGAGATCGTCCGCACCCTGCGCGCGCTGCTGTCGCACCAGCCCGTCGAGACCCGTGGCGTCCTCCTCGAGCCGACGCTGGCGATCCGCGGGTCGAGCTGACCGAAGCTCAGAAGTGGCGCCACCACAGGTTGACCGCGTAGTCGACCTCGGTGCCGGTGTGGGAGGCGAGGGCCTCTTCGGCAGCGGCGGGCGGCAGCTCGATGCGGACGACCGACTCGAGGTCCTCGCGCGACCCGAAGGACCAGTCCATGTCGATCGGCCGACGCTGCCAGCCGTGCATCGACCAGAACCGCTCGACCGCCTCGGGGTCGACCTCCGGGAAGCCGCGACGGAACCAGCCGCCGAAGGTGGAGCGGGTGGGGTCGTTGTCAATGACGTACGCCGTCCCGCCGCGGCGTACGACCCGGTCGAGCTCGCGGAGACCGGGCTCGGAGCCGGGGCCGAAGAAGTAGGCCCAGCGGGCGTGGACCACGTCGACGGACGCGTCGGGCAGGGGCAGGTCCTGCGCGCCACCCTCGAGGACGCGGACGTGGGCGAGCGAGCGCGTACGCCGCCGGGCGAGGGCGACCAGCGGCGGGTGCGGCTCGACGCCGACGACCTGCGCCGCTGACCGGGCCCACAGCGGGAGGTGGAAGCCGCTGCCGCAGCCGACGTCGAGGACCGTGCGCCCGGCCCAGTCGCCGATCTCGCGCATCGCGGTGACGATGCGGTCGTGGGGGTCGGCGGCGCGGTTCTCGAGCTCGTAGAGCTCGGGGGTGTTCCAGATGTTCGGGGAGGGGCGGGGCTTCAGATCCGCACCAGGCCGTTGGGGGTCTGCAGCTGGACCGCGACGATGCCGGGGGTGCCGTTGGGGGCGACCCACTCGACCTTCACGTCCTCGAGCGGAGCCTCGACGGTCTCGCCCAGCCACTCGCTGACCCGCTGCGGGTCGCCCGCGATCTCGAGGCAGTCCAGGGAGAAGTCGCCGGTCGCGCCGTTGCTGGGGTGCAGGGCGGGGGAGGACTGCCACTGGATGAAGAAGGGCAGCTGCGGGTCGGAGAGCAGCCCGTTGACGCCGATCTGCTGCCACAGCAGCTCGGTGCCGTCGGGACGGCGCCGGTTGCCCTTCACGGCCTCGCGGCCGAGCCGCGCCTCGAGCTGGGTGATGTCGGCGACCGAGACGACCCAGCCGAGCCAGCCGCCGCCGAGGGCGGAGCGGGCGCGGACGGCCTGGCCGAAGGGGGCCTTGTCGCTGGCGGGGTGGTCGAGGACCTCGACGATCTCCATGTAGATGTCGCCGGCCAGCGGCAGGGTCATGTTGCGGGTGCCGAAGCGGGGATGGATCCCGCCGTCGACGAACTCCGTGCCGAGCAGCCCCCCGATGCGCTGGGCGGTGCTGGCAAGTCCATCAGGTCCGGCGGCGAAGCTGACGTGGTCCAGGCGCATGACCAGATTCTGGTCCGCGCGCACCGTGCGTGCGACACCGGGGTCTGGTTTCTTGACGTCAAGACGTGCCGGCGAGCCTCAGCAGCAGGTCGCGCACGTCGGTGGCGGCCACCGAGCCGGCGACCGCGTCCGGGGTGCTGCACACGAGCATCGGGCCGAGCGTCGGGTCCTTCGGCAGCCGCCCGTGCGTGCCCCGCACCGGTGACGGGTCGAGCGGCACGACCTTCATCGCGTAGCGCAGTCCCGCCATCTTCCGCGCGAGGGTGAGCCCGGCCTTGAGCTTGACCGCCTTGTCCTCGGGGTCGAAGAACAGCTCGGCGGGGTCGTAGCCGGGCTTGCGGTGGATCTCCACCCCGCGGGCGAAGTCGGGCGCCCGGGCGTCGTCGAGCCAGTAGTAGTAGGTGAACCACGCGGTCTCGTCGGCGACCAGCACCAGGTCGCCGGAGCGCTCGTGGTCGAGGCCGTACGCCGCCTGGGCGCTGCGGTCGAGCACCTGGTCGACGCCCGGCAGGTCGGCGCACATACCGCGCACCGTCTCCAGGTCGGCGGGGTCGTCGACGTAGACGTGGGCGACCTGGTGGTCGGCGACGGCGAAGGCGCGCGAGGTCCAGGGGTCGAGGTACTCCATGCCGTCCTGGGTGTAGACCTCGAGCATCCCGCTGCGGCGGAGCATCCGGTTGACGTCCACCGGCTGGTCGGCGTGGGTGATGCCGTACTCCGAGAGCACCAGCACGGTCACGCCGGTCCGCTCGGCGTCGTCGAGGAGCGGAGCCAGGGCGGTGTCGATCTCGCGGGCGGCCCGCACGGCCTCGTCCGAGTCGGGGCCGAAGCGCTGCAGGTCGTAGTCGAGGTGCGGGACGTAGCAGAGCGTGAGGTCGCTGCGCGGCATCAGCCGGCGGGTGGCGGCGATGATCCACTCGCTCGAGGCGATCGCCGCGGTCGGGCCCCAGTAGGTGAACAGCGGGAACTCGCCGAGCGCGCCGACGAGCTCGTCGTGCAGCTCCGGCGGGCGGGTGTAGCAGTCGGGGGCCTTCTTGCCGTCGGCGTAGTAGATCGGCCGCGGCGTGACGGTGTAGTCCGTCGTCATGCCCATGGCGTACCACCAGCAGACGTTGGCGACGGTGTAGTCGGGACGCTCCCGCCGGATGGTCTCCCACACCTTCTCGCCGTCGACGAGCTTGTTGTGCTGGCGCCAGAGGAAGACCTCGCCCAGCTCGCGGAAGTACCACCCGTTGCCCACGGCGCCGTGCCCCGACGGCGGCAGGCCGGTGAGGAAGGTCGACTGCACCGAGCACGTCACGGCGGGGAGGATCGGCTCGAGGGTCGCCTGGGAGCCCTGCGCCGCAAGGCTCCGCAGCCTCGGCATGTGTCGGAGCAGGTCGGGGGTGAGGCCGACGAGGTCGACGACGAGCAGCTTGGGGTGGGCCACGGTGGCGTCCTGTCTGGGTGGGGAACGGGGGTGTCAGTCGAGCGGGGTGAGGCCGAGCCCGACGAGCTGGTCGCGGACCCACGCCAACTCGGCGGCGAGCCCGGCGGCCAGGGCGTCGTCGTCGGCGGGGGCACCGTCGGGCAGGACGGACCAGGTGTAGGTCTCGACCTCGAGGTGGTCGGTGCGGGCGGTGTCGCCGCCGAGGAGGGCGGCGAGCGACGCGCGCAGGTCGTCGCGGCTGTTGCGGAGCGGAGGGGCCGGGTCGGCGTGGACCGGCACGTGGAAGTGCACCCGCCACGGTGACCGGTCGTCCAGCGGCCGCCGTCCCTCGAGGGCGTCGGGCAGGTCGTCGCGTGAGGCGAGTCGCTGGCCCACGCGCTGGCGGACCTGGTGCAGGAAGCGGTCCTCGGAGTACGACGTCAGCGCGGCGCGGGCGTCGGGGTCGGCCGGGTCGTCGACGACGAGCGCGGCGGCCGGCTGCACCTTGACCACGTCGAGGCCGGCGGCGTCGAGGCGGGCGAGGGCCTCGGCGGCGTCCTCGAAGCCGACGGCGAGGTGACAGAGGTCGAGGCAGACGCCGATGCGCTCGCGGTCGGCGGAGTCGAGCCGGTCGACCGCTTCCGCGATCGTCTCAACGACGCAGCCGGGCTCGGGCTCGAAGGCCACGCGCACGGTGCGGCCGGTCTCGGCCTCGACCTCGGCCAGACCCTCGGCGAGGGCCTTGAGGTGCAGCTCGGCCTGCGACTGGCGGTCGGCCAGCCACGGCGCCCGCCAGGCCAGCGGCAGGGTCGAGATGCTGCCGCGGGCGACGTCCTCGGGCAGCAGTGCGGCCAGCACCCGGGCGACGTCGAGCGTGTAGTCGAGCCGGGCCCGTTCCGCCCAGGTCGGGTGGTAGACGCGCTTCTTGACGACCTCGTCCTGGAAGGCGGCGTAGGGGAAGGCGTTGAGGGTGACGATCTCGACGCCGTGCGCGTCGATCGCCTCACGCAGCCGGGCGACGGCGTCGAGGTCGGACGCGAGCCGGCGCGCGGCGGCCGCCGGGAGCCACATCCCGAGGCCGACCCGGTCGGTGCCGAGGTGCTGGCGCAGCCGGTCGCCGTACGTGCCCACCTGGGCGATCAGGCCGTCGACGTCCTCGGCCGGCAGGACGTTGGTGCCGTAGCCGAGGTGGACGACGGTGCCGTCGGGGTGCCGCAGCCTCATCGTCAGTCCCGCGAGCCGCGCAGGATGGAGTTGCCCTCGAAGGTGGCCGACGCGTCGGCACCGGTCGTGGCGTCGTCCGCGAGGTCGGGGTCGACGAGCAGCCGGCCGCTCTGCCCGAAGAACTCGACGGGGTTGCGCCACAGCACGCGGTCGACGTCGTCCGCGCTGAAGCCCGCCTCGAGCATCGCGGCACCGGTCTTCGCCGTCTTGAGCGGGTCGCTGCGACCCCAGTCGGCGGCGGAGTTGACCAGCACACGGTCGAGGCCGCGGCGCTCGAGGATGGCCACCATCCGGTGCTCGTCCATCTTGGTGTCCGGGTAGATCGAGAAGCCCATCCAGCAGCCCGCCTCGTCGACCTGGTCGACGGTGACCTCGTTGAGGTGGTCCACCACGACCATGCCCGGGGCGAGCCCCGACTCGGTGACGAGCTCGAGCGTGCGGCGGGTGCCTTGCTCCTTGTCGCGGTGCGGGGTGTGGACCATCGCCGGCAGCTCGAACTCCACGGCCAGCTCCAGCTGACGCACGAACGCCTTCTCCTCCTCGACGGTCATCGAGTCGAAGCCCACCTCGCCCACGGCGACCACGCCGTCCTTGGCGAGGTAGCGCGGGAGCACGTCGAGCACCTCGGCGCAGCGTGGGTCGTTGGCCTCCTTGGGGTTGAGCGCGATCGTGCAGTGGTGGGCGATGCCGAACTGCGAGGCGCGGAACCGCTCCCAGCCCACGAGGGCGTCGAAGTAGTCGGTGAACGAGCCGACGCTGGTGCGGGGCTGGCCCAGCCAGAACGCGGGCTCCACCAGTGCGCGGACCCCGGCGGCGTGCATCGCCTCGTAGTCGTCGGTGGTGCGCGACGTCATGTGGATGTGCGGGTCGAAGATGCGCATCAGAGGTCCTTCTGCTCGTGCCGGGTCTGCTGGGACTGCTCGGGGGAGGCGGCGCAGGCGTCGAGCACGACCTGCACGTCGAGGGGTACGTCGCGTCCGGCCGCCTCGCGCTCGCGCCGGTAGCGCTGCACCATCTCGGCGAGCTCGCGGTCGGCGCGACGGGCGAGAGCGGTGACCGAGGCGACCGGCACGCCGGTGAACAGGCACTTGAGGACGCCCTGGCGCCACGAGTCGTCGTCGAGCCGGTCGCTGTGCGGGCCCATCGCGGCGGCGACCAGGCGGGTGTCGTTGGTGCGCAGCGCGTCGAGCACGAGGTCGCTGCCGTCGAGCGCTCCTGCGCCGGCGGCCTCGATGCCGTTGAGGGCGTGCAGGACCGCGCGCTTCTCGTCGCTGTCGCCGTAGCGGTAGACCTCGCGCAGCTCGGCCAGCAGCGCGTCGGGGTCGACCCTGCGGGCGACCAGGGCCACCAGCTCGACGCGTACGGCGTCCTCGAGCAGTACGCCGTCGGCGCCGGGCAGCGGACCACGCCCGGTGGTCCGAGCGACGGCGGGGAAGACCCGCCCGAGCCGTGCCGGGTCTGCTGCGACCTCCTCGCGGAGGGCGTACCACCGCTCCTGCGCGCCCTCGTCGAGGGCGGCCTCGATGACGCTGTGGTCGGCGAGCGGCTGGATGGCGGTCACGCTGGTTCTCCTTCCGCGCCGAGGCGCTCGAGCGACGCGCGCAGTGCGGCGATCTGTCGGGCGGCGACCGTGGGTGCCGCGTGGGAGTGGCGGGGGAGCTCCACGCTGGCGAGGCCGGTGAAGCCGGTGGCGACGAGCGCGCGAAGGACCGCGTCGAGGTCGAGGACGCCGGTGCCGAGCTCGAGGTGCTCGTGCACGTCGCGCACCATGTCGTCGACCTGGACGTTGCCGATGAGGCGGCCCGCGACGGCGACGGACGCCTCCGGGCTACGGGGCTCGTTGCACACGAGGTGGCCCAGGTCGAGGGTCAGGCGGAGGTGGTCGGGCTCGCCGAGCCGGCGGCGCAGCTCGAGGGCCTCGTCGACGGTGTCGACGTGCATCCCGGGCTCGGGCTCGAAGCAGACGGTGACCCCGAGGTCGTGCGCGAGGTCGAGGACAGGACCGAGCCCGTCGGTGAGCCGGCGCCAGCCCTCCTCGGGGCCGGTGCCCTCCGGCAGCACGCCCGACCAGCACGACATCGCCTCGGCGCCCAGGTCGGCCGCGATGCGCACCGCGCGGGTCAGCAGCTCGATCCGCGGGCCGCGGTCACCGTCGCTGACCAGCGTGGGCTCGTGCTTGTGCCACGGGTCGAGGACGTAGCGCGAGCCGGTCTCGATGACGACGGCGAGGCCGTGGTCGGCGAGCGACTTCGCGGCACGCGCCGTCTGGGCCGCCGCGTCGTCGGCGAAGGGGTCGAGGTGGGGCTGGTCGAGGGTGAGGGCGACACCGTCGTAGCCGAGCCCCGCGATCACCTCGCACGCGTCGGGGAACCGGTGGCCGGAGAAGCCGTTGCTGCCGTAGCCGAGGCGCAGTCGGCCGGGCTCCCGGGCGGTCACGTCGGGCTCCAGCGGCGCGAGAGGGTGCGGTAGGCGGGACCTGCCCCGACGACGGTCGCGGCGGCGACCAGCCGGCCGCGGCGCGCCAGCCACGCGCCCTGGAGGAGGGAGAACCCGCCGATCCCGGTGCGGGTGGCGGTGCGCGCCGCCTCGGCCGTCGGGTCCTGGGCCGCCCGGGCCTGGGCGCGGCCGACCACGACTGCGTACGCCGCTGACAGGCCGACCCCGGCCGCGCGGGCGAGGCGACCGGCGTGCGGGTCGTGGAACGCGGCGTGGGCGGTGGCGGCCGCGACGACGGCGGTGCCGGCGGTCACCGCTGCGGCGACCTCCGGGCGGGTGCCGTGCACCTCGCCGCGGCTGAGCCAGGTGAGACCCGCGGTGTGCGCGGTCATCGCCAGGGCGGGCTGCCAGGCGCTGGTCGGCGAGGCGTGCGCGCCGAGCAGGACGTCGAGGCCCCGCGTCGAGGCCATCGCGAGGGGGCCGATCGCCGCGTCCTTCGCGACGGCGTCGTAGGCCACCACCATCGCGGCGAGGGGGACGCCGACGGCGACGGCCGAGCGACCGCCGAGGAGGGCAGCGACGCCGAGGCCCGCGGCGCCGAGCCCAGCAGCCACGGCGAGGGCGGCGTCGGGGCTGACCCGGCCCGAGGGGATCGGCCGCTCGGGGCGTTCGTCGGCATCGACGTGGCGGTCGCACCAGTCGTTGAAGGCCATCCCGGACCAGTAGAGGCAGGTGGAGGCGACCGGCATCGCCCAGCCCCGTCCACCCGCCGCCGCGTGCGCCGCGCCGGACCACGCGTCGCCGGGGATGGAGAACGCGGCGGGGGCCCGGGTGAGCTCGACGAGGTCGGCGGCCCTCACGTCGTCACCCGGTCGGCGCACGCCGTCGACCAGGCGAGCAGGGCCTCCCACTGCTGCGCGAGTCGGTGCTCGTCCGAGCCGATCGGCTGCTTGAAGAAGAAGCCGAGGGCGGTCAGCGGGCCGGTCTCGCCGACCGCGACCGCGCGCGCGGTCAGGCGGGCGAGGTCGAGCACCAGCGGTGCGGCGAGGGCCGAGTCGCAGCCCTCCCAGGTGAACTGCATCGTCATCCGGGTGCCGAGGAAGCCGTCGAAGCGGACGTGGTCCCAGGCGGTCTTCCAGTCGCCGAGGTCCTCGACGTAGTCGATGTGCATCGGCCCGGGCACGGGGTGGCCGAGCATCGACTCGAGGCCCGAGCGCTTGGTGCTGGTCTTGCTCTCCCGCGCGGCCGGGTCGGCCAGCGTCGAGCCGTCACCGCCGCCGAGCAGGTTGATCGACGTCCACGACCGCACGGCCAGCGACCGGGTGGAGAACATCGGGGCCAGGGCCGACTTCACCAGCGTCTCGCCGGTCTTGCCGTCGCTGCCGGCGTAGGGGAGGCCGCGCTCGTCGGCCAGCTCGCGCAGGGCCGGGACGTCGATGCCGGGGCTCGGGGTGAAGGCGACGTACGCCGCCCCGGCGAGGACCGCGGCGCAGGCGTAGACCGAGCTCGGCGACAGGGGCGCCCGGCCGGCCGTCCAGGCCGCCTCCAGACCGGCCCACGTGTCGGCGTCCGTGCCGGCGTCGTGCGGCGGCTCGGTGCTCGAGACGTCGACGACGACCACCCGGTCGACGGCGGCGGCGAAGTCACGGATGTCGGCCGCGAGCCGCTCCACGTCGGCTCGCTGGTCGGCGGAGTCGCCGTGGCGGACGCCCGGACGCAGCCGGGCCTCGGTCGCCTCGAGCTCGGCGCCGACCTGGTGGGCGAGGATGCCCGGCACCACTCCGCCGGCCACGAGGCGCTCGGCCTGCTTGACGAGCGGGAGGGTGTCGACGTCGTGCCCGCCCACCACGATGTCGGCGTAGGCCGGCAGGCCGCGCGCGTCGAGGTCGGGATGGGCGCAGACGCAGCCGGTCTCGTCGGTCAGGTGGGCCGCGAGGGCGCTCAGGCCGATGGTCGCGGTGGTCGCGAGCGAGCCGCGTGCGCCGATGAACCAGATGCCGAGACGGCCGGCGGGACCGTGATCCTCGGGCCGGGGGTTGGGGGAGGGTGCCACCTGTCGAAGGTAATGCACGTCACAACCACTTTCAACGCCGCGTCCGCCACTTTTGCGTGGCTTCGGTCAAAAGTGCTGCGGTGACGCGGGGTGCAGTGCGAGCGCGGAACGCGAAACCACGTGCGCCTCGCAATGGCGGACCAGCTCGGCGTACGCCGCAGCGCCCATCAGCTCGACCAGCTCGGGCTCGTTCGTGACGTAGACCGGCTCGGGCGCGATGTGTGCCTCGGTGTTGCCCGAGCAGTACCAGTCGAGGTCGTGACCGCCCGGCCCCCACCCCCGCCGGTCGTACTCGCCGATCGACACCTCGGTGTAGGCCGTCCCGTCCTGTCGCTCGACCTCGCGGAACTGGCGGCGGATCGGCAGCTGCCAGCACACGTCCGGCTTCGTCTCCAGCGGGTTGCGCCCCTGGCGCAGGGCGAGGCCGTGGAGCGCGCAGCCGGCGCCGACGTGCCCGGCGCCGGTGGTGAAGTCGGTGCGGTTGTGGAAGACGCACGCCTGCTGGCCGTCCACCTCGACGACGCGGGTCTTGCGCTCGCCGTCGTCGTCGGCCTCGATCCAGTCGGCCTTGCGCACCGCCCGGCCGGGGTGGAGCTGCCAGTCGTCGGGGGTGAGCTCGGCGACGAACGCCGCCACCCGCTTCTCGTCGTCCTTGTCGGCGAAGTGGGCGCCCAGGGTGCAGCAGCCGACGTCGGGAGCGTCGGCGTAGATGCCCTGGCACCCCTGGCCGAAGATGCAGGTGTAGGCCGAGGTGAGCCACGTCAGGTCGCAGCGGAACACCTGGGACTCGTCGGCGGGATCGGCGAACTCCACGAACGCGCGGGGGAAGACCAGGTCGACTTCGGGCACGTGTGAAGCCTAGTAGTTTGGGGTTCATGCGCCTGGGCGTCCTCGACATCGGCTCCAACACCGGCCACCTGCTGGTGGTGGACGCGCACGGCGGTGCCGCGCCGCTGCCGGCGTCCTCACACAAGCAGCCGCTGCGCCTCGCCGAGCACCTCGACGAGGACGGGGCCGTGACCAAGAAGGGCATCAAGGCCCTCACGGACTTCTGCGCCTCGGCGACGCAGATCGCCGAGGACAAGGGCTGCGAGGAGATGCTCGGCTTCGCCACCTCGGCCGTGCGCGACTCCGTCAACTCCGACGAGGTGCTCGCCCACGTCGAGGAGAACAGCGGCGTCCGGCTCGAGGTGCTCTCGGGCGAGGACGAGGCGCGGCTGACGTTCCTGGCCGTACGCCGCTGGTTCGGCTGGTCGGCCGGCCGGCTCGCGGTCTTCGACATCGGCGGTGGGTCGCTCGAGATCGCCGGCGGCACCGACGAGGCCCCCGACGTCGCCTGGTCGCTCCCGCTCGGCGCGGCCCGGATGGCGCGGGCCTGGTTCGGCGGCGGCCGGCCCAGCGACGACGACGTACGCGAGCTGCGCAAGCAGGTGCGCGCCGAGATCGCCCGCGACGCCGGCCACCTGCTGCGCGGTGGCGTGCCCGACCGGGCTGCGGCGACCTCCAAGACGTTCCGCTCCCTGGCGCGGATCTGCGGTGCCGCGCCGAGCGGCGACGGCCCGCTCGTGCCCCGCGCCCTCGAGCTCGAGACGCTCTCGGGCTGGATCCCCAAGCTGATGGACATGTCGTCCGACGAGCTCGCCGAGCTCCCCGGCGTCTCCCCGAGCCGCACCCACCAGATCGTCCCGGGCGCCCTCGTCGCCGAGGCCTGCATGGACATCTTCGACCTGACCGAGCTGGAGATCTGCCCCTGGGCGCTGCGCGAGGGCGTGATCCTCGAGCGCCTCGACCAGATCTCGGTCGTCACCAGGCAGCGCTGACCATGTCCACGTCGTCCTCCTCGCGGTCCACCCCCCTGGTCGGGCTCTCCTCCGCCTCGGTCTACCCCGAGTCGACGGCGCACGCCTTCGGGTGGGCAGCGCAGCTGGGCTACGACGCGGTCGAGGTGATGGTCGGCATCGACTCGCTCAGCCAGCAGGTCGACGCGGTGAAGAAGCTCAGCGACCATCACCAGGTCCCGATCTGCGCGGTCCACGCGCCCTGCCTGCTCTTCACGCAGCGGGTCTGGGGCACAGACCCGTGGGGCAAGCTGGAGAAGTCGGCGGAGATGGCCGAGGCCGTCGGCGCCGACGTCGTCGTCGTCCACCCACCGTTCCGGTGGCAGAAGGACTACGCCGCCGGCTTCGTCGAGGGCATCGCGTCGCTCGAGGCCCGCACCGGCATCGCGTTCGCGGTCGAGAACATGTACCCGTGGCGGGCCTCCTCGCGCCGCGGCATGCAGATGTACGTCCCCGGCTGGGACCCCAGCGAGGAGGACTACGCCAACACCACGATCGACCTCTCGCACGCCGCGATCGCCCGCAGCGACGTCATCGAGATGGCCGACCGGATGGGCGGGAGCCTGCGGCACGTGCACCTCACCGACGGCACCGGGTCGGCCAAGGACGAGCACCTCGTCCCCGGTCGCGGCGTGATGCGGGCCCAGGAGTTCCTGCGCCACCTCGCGGGCACGGGCTTCTCCGGGCACGTCGTGCTGGAGATCAACACCCGGCGGGCGGCCAACCGCGTCGAGCGGGAGGCCGACCTGGCCGAGTCGCTGGAGTTCGCCCGCGCCCACCTCGCCGTACCGACGCCGTGAGCCCGCGATGACCACCCGCACGTCCCGCGGCCGTCGCCCCGGCGCCCCCGACACCCGGGCCGAGGTCCTCGCCGCCGCGCGGGCGTCGTTCGCTGAGAAGGGCTTCCGCGGTACGACGATCCGCGCCGTCGCCGCGTCGGCCGGCGTCGACCCCGCGCTCGTGCACCACTACTTCGGCAGCAAGGACGACCTGTTCCTCGCCGCGCTCGAGATGCCCGTCGACCCGCGCGAGGTCCTCGCGCCGGTCGTGGCGCAGGGCGCCGACGGCGCCGGCGAACGGCTGCTGCGCACCTTCCTGTCGGTCTGGGACGACCCCGACACCCAGGTGCAGCTGTTGGCCGTCGTCCGCTCGGTGCTCAGCGCCGACGGGGCCACGCTCCTGCAGGAAGGCTTCATCCCGGTCGTCGTCGGCCCGGTCCTGGCGCAGCTCGTCGCCGACCGGCCCGAGGTGCGGATCCCGCTCGTCGCCAGCCAGGTCGTCGGCCTGATCGTCACCCGCTACCTCATCGCCCTCCCGCCGATGGCCCAGATGTCCGCGGACGACGTCGTCGCCCGCATCGGGCCGGTGATCCAGCACTACCTGACCGGCGACCTCCCGTAGTCGCCGTACGCCCCTCCATCCCTCCGCGCCCTGAGCGGTGGCCCACCCACATTTGCCGCACCCAAGAATGTGGCTCCACCACCGCTGCTCGGCGTGTCCCGAGCGGCGCGCCGGTGAGCGGTGGTCCACCCACGTTCGGCACCCGCGGAAGGTGGCTGGACCACCGCTCACGAGGGGCTTGACGGCGACCTGACCCCGGCGCACAATTCAACACATGATGAAAAACGTCGTGGAGGTGCGCGACCTCGTCGTCGTACGCGGTGAGCGGGAGGTGCTGCCCGGTATCTCGCTGGACGTCACCGCGGGCGTCACCGGCCTGCTCGGCCCGAGCGGCTGCGGCAAGACCACCCTGATGCGGTGCCTGGTCGGCGCGCAGCAGGTGCGGTCGGGGACGGTCGAGGTGCTGGGGGAGCCCGCCGGCAGCCCGCCCCTGCGGACCCGGATCGGCTACGTCACCCAGGACGCGAGCGTCTACGACGACCTGACCGTCGCCGAGAACCTCGCATTCTTCGCCCGCGTGCTCGGCGTCGACCGCGCCCAGGTCGACGAGGCCGTCGCCGCGGTGGGCCTCGACGACCACCGCTCCCAGGTCGTGGGCCGCCTCTCGGGCGGCCAGCGCAGCCGGGCGAGCCTGGCGGTCGCCCTCCTCGGTACGCCGGACCTGCTGGTGCTCGACGAGCCGACGGTCGGTCTCGACCCGGTGCTGCGCCGCGACCTGTGGGACCTGTTCCACCGGATCGCCGACCGCGGGGCCGCGGTCCTCGTCTCGAGCCACGTCATGGACGAGGCCGAGCGGTGCCACCGGCTGCTGCTGATGCGCGAGGGTCGGATCATCGCCGACGGCTCGCCCGAAGAGGTCCGCCGCGGCACCGGGGCGCCGGACATCGAGCAGGCGTTCCTCCGCCTCGTCGAAGGGCGCGGTGCGGCATGAGCGCCACTGCGATGAGCGCCCGCACCACCCTCGCCGTCGCCGGCCGCGTCCTCACGCAGATCCGGCGCGACCACCGCACGCTGGCGATGCTGCTGGTCGTCCCGTGCGTGCTGATCACCCTGCTGTGGTGGATGTTCGCCGACCTCCCGGGCGACCTGTTCGACCGCTTCGGGCCGGGCCTGCTGGCGATGTTCCCCTTCATCGTGATGTTCCTGGTGACGAGCGTGACGACGCTGCGCGAGCGCTCGTCGGGCACCCTCGAGCGGCTGCTCACGATGCCGATGGGCAAGCTCGACTTCCTGCTCGGCTACGCGCTCGCCTTCGGCCTGCTCGCGGCCGTGCAGTCCGTGCTGGCGGTGGCCGTCAGCGTCGGGCTCCTCGGCCTGGAGGTGCAGGGTCCGATCTGGCTGCTCGGCGTGGTGGCGGTGGCCGACGCGGTCCTCGGTACGGCGCTCGGGCTGCTGGTCAGCGCCTTCGCGACGACCGAGTTCCAGGCGGTGCAGTTCATGCCGGCGTTCGTGCTGCCCCAGATCCTGCTGTGCGGGCTGTTCGTGCCGCGCGATGCGATGCCGGCGGTCCTCGAGGCGGTCAGCAACGTGCTGCCGATGTCGTACGCCGTCGACGCCATGCAGGAGCTCGTCGGGGCGGCCGACACGGGCGAGGTGTGGCGCAACGTGCTGGTCGTCGCCGGCTTCGCGCTCGGTGCGCTCGCGCTCGGCGCCGCGACCCTCAGGCGTCGGACACCCTGACCCGAATCCGCCGGTCTCTCACCTGCTGCGCGTCACCATGCGGGCGCGCTGGCGGCGTCGTCGGGCGCTCGACGGGCCCAGCGGCCCGCCTTCGGCCCTCCGCCTTGCCATCACGTCCGCCTGATGTCGCTCGCGACGGCGTCGACCGGCGGCTCCGGGACCCGGCTGAAGAGCCATCCGGCAGCCGCGAAGAGAGCGGCGTACATCGCCGTGATCATCACGACGTCGGCGATCGACGCCACGGCCCGGTCCGTGGCGACCAGCACCACGGCGACGACCCCGGCCGCCAGCGTGGTGGCCGCCGCGGCGCCCAGTGCGAGCACCATCCCGCGCGGGCGGAACCGGGTCGCCGCGGCGACGACCAGCAGGACGGCGGGCGCGGCGAGGTAGAGCCAGTCGCGGTCGCCCTCACCCACGATGCCGAGGGCACCGATGCCGAAGAGGAGGAACAGGACGGTGCCGACCGACAGGGCCAGCGCGAGGGCGTACCGGGAGGTGGGGGAGGAGAGGGCCGACGTCATGCCGACGACGCTAGGAGAACACCGGCCCGGATGGGGTGGAGGAGCTGTGAAGGTTCGGTGGAGGTCGGCGTAGCCTTGCCGCCATGTCGTTGCTCCGCCAGCCGATCCTGCTCCTCGCCCGCAGCCAGGGGGTCAAGAAGCTCGTCTCGACGATGCCCGTCTCGAGCTCCATCGTCACCGGCTACGTGCCGGGCGAGACCACCGCCGACGCGGTCGCTGCGACGTCGGGCCTGGTCGACGAGGGCCTCCGGGTGACGCTCGACTACCTCGGCGAGGACACGACCGACGCCGCCCAGGCGGACGCGACCGTCGCGGCCTACAAGGAGCTGCTCGCCGACCTGGCGACCAAGGGCCTCGCGCCGCACGCGGAGGTCTCGGTCAAGCTCAGCGCGATCGGCCAGTTCCTCCCCGACAACGGGCACAAGGTCGCGCTGGAGAACGCGCGCGAGATCTGCCGAGCCGCCCGCAACGCCGGCACGACCGTGACCCTCGACATGGAGGACCACACCACCACCGACTCGACGCTCTCGATCCTCCGCGAGCTCCGCAAGGACTTCCCCGAGACGGGCGCGGTGCTCCAGGCGATGCTGCGACGCACCGAGGCCGACTGCCGTGCGCTGGCCTACGAGGGCTCACGCGTGCGGTTGTGCAAGGGCGCCTACATGGAGCCGGAGAAGGTCGCCTTCCAGGACCGCATCGACGTCGACAAGTCCTACGTCCGCTGCCTGAAGGTCCTGCTCGCCGGTCAGGGCTACCCGATGATCGCCACCCACGACCCGCGGATGGTGCAGATCGCCTCGTCGCTGGCGAGCCGCTTCGGCCGACGGCCGGGGACCTACGAGTTCCAGATGCTCTTCGGCATCCGGCCCGAGGAGCAGAAGCGGCTGGCGGCTGCCGGGGAGACCGTGCGCGTCTACATCCCCTACGGCACCGAGTGGTACGGCTACCTGATGCGGCGGCTGGCCGAGAAGCCCCAGAACCTCGCCTTCTTCGTTCGCTCCCTGATCAGCAAGAAATAGGGTCGCGGAGGCCAAGTAGGTTGGCCCCATGAGCACAGCGATCATCGGCGCCGGCGTCATGGGGGAGACCCTGCTCTCCGGGCTGGTGCGCGCCGGACGCCGCGTCGACCAGCTGATGGTCGGGGAGAAGCGCGCCGAGCGGGCCCGCGAGCTCGAGGAGCGCTACGGCGTGGCGGTCGTCTCCAACCGCGAGGCCGCCGCCACGGCTGACACCGTCGCGCTGGTCGTCAAGCCGCAGGACATGGGTGACGTCCTCGAGGAGATCGCCCCCGACCTCCGGGCCGGCCAGCTGCTGGTGTCGTTGGCGGCCGGCATCACCACGTCGTTCATCGAGTCGCACGTGCCCGAGGGCGTCGCCGTCGTCCGGGTCATGCCCAACACGCCCGCGCTGGTCGACGAGGGGATGGCCGCGATCTCGCCCGGCTCCCACTGCGACGAGGCGCACCTGGCCGAGGTCGAGTCGCTGATGGCCTCCACCGGCAAGGTGCTGCGCATCCCCGAGAAGCAGATGGACGCCGTCACCGCCATCTCCGGGTCCGGACCGGCCTACATCTTCTTCGTCGTCGAGTCGATGATCGAGGCGGGCGTGCACCTCGGCCTGCCGCGTGCCACCTCGACCGAGCTGGTCGTGCAGACGCTCGTCGGCTCCGCGGCGATGCTGCGGGAGACCGGCACCCACCCGGTCGTGCTGCGCGAGCAGGTCACCTCACCCAGCGGTACGACGGCCTCGGCCCTCCGCGAGCTCGAGATCCACAAGGTCCGTGCGGCCTTCCTGGCCGCCATGGAGGCGGCCCGCAACCGTTCCCGCGAGCTCGCCGAAGGCAGCTGACGACACCACCCACAACGCCGGAAACCCGCTCTGCATGCGGGTTTCCGCCCGTCGAGACGGTTTCCGTCTGGTTGGTCACAAACGCTGGGACCCGGGGTAACTCCGAGTGACAATGGAAGTGACCGACCAGGTCATCTCGCGGATACCTAAGTGGGGTGGTGGTCATGTCCGCGACACCCAGAAGAGAACGCAGAAGCACGATCAGGGTGGCACTCGGGCTCGCCATCACCGGCCTCCTGGCCGTCTCCTCCGGCGGTCTGCTCCTCGTCACCGCCGGGACGGCGGAGTCGACGCCCGCGCGCGCCGTTCAATCGGTCGACTACACGGAGTGGGTGAACGAGGGCGACCCCGTCCTCACCCACGAGAACGCGCCCCCCGGGCCCACGACCGACACCGAGCGGTGGACTCCCGTGGGAGAGCCGACCACGCACGTGACCACGATCGCGGTCCCTGAGTCGTACGGCGAGTGGAGTGCGTGGAGTGCTACCGACCTCACGCCACCGCCTCCGGCCGACACCGACACCCACGAGTACCGCGTCGTCGGCAACGGTGACGGCACGGCCGACCAGACGGTCTTCCGGCACTTCTCGTGGAGGGGTGGCCCGGTGGAAGGTACGCCTCCCGTCCCGACACGTCCGGAAGGTGACGCCAACTGGCAGCCGAACGCCGAGCAGGAGCCTCCTGGCCACCTGACCTCGACCAGCGCACCTGATGGTGGTCCGTACACCGGCACGGGTCTGCACTACGCAAGCCACGGTCCTGACGGTGGTGTGGGCAACGCGGACTGGTACTACTTCGGGTCGTTCGTGATCGAGGGTCAGGACGAGACCTTCCGGGTGGAAGAGCGCACGCGCACCTTCACCCCTGCCGTCGCCGAGGTCAGCCACCTCGACTACCTGTGGCAGAAGCAGGTCCGCTCCGTGGTGACCCCGCCCGTGGTGACCCCGCCCGTGGTGACCCCGCCCGTGGTGACGCCCCCCGAGGTGGCACCGCCTGTGGTGGCACCGCCTGAGGTGGAACCCACCACCGCGACCGCAGAGCCGGCCGAGGAGGACGTGGAAGCAGTGGAGGAGCCTGCCCCTGTCCCGCAGTCGCAGGCGCCCGAGGCGGCCGCGCCCGAGGTGCTGGGCGCGCAGGCGTCCGAGCCTCCGGCCCCGCCGGCCGCTCCGGTGCCGACCGCCGTCGATGCCGGGCTCGCCTCGGCTCCCGGCGCGGGCACCGCGACGGCGCAGCTGTGGGGCATCGTCCTCTCGGGGATGGGGATGGTCCTGCTGGCCTCGGCCGGCGGAGTGCTGGTGAGGATCCGACACGCCTGACCGCGACCGAGGACGTCACCCGGCGGCGAGCCGGGTGACGTCCCGCGGGGCGGGCGACGGAGGGAGGGCACGATGCGACCGTCGCGTCTCCTGACCGTCGCGCGCTGGACCACGCTGGTCGGCGTGCTGCTGGCCTTGGTCGTGGTGGGGACGATGGCGGCAACGACCCTGCGCCCCGAGCCTGCCGCGCCATCGGACAGCACGGCCGCCCCCCGCCTCCCGGCCGAGGTCGCCCCACAGCGATCCCCGGCCACGCGTACGACGCCCGACCGGCCCGGGCGCCCGGTCGCGGTTCGGCTCCCCAGCCTCGGGGTGCGTGCGCCCGTCGTCGCGGTCGACCTGGCAACCGACGGGACGCTGGTCCCGCCCGCCGACCCGCGGCTCGTGGGCTGGTGGCGCGGCGGGGCCCGTCCCGGCAGCAGCCGCGGGTCCGCGGTGCTGACCGGGCACACCGTGCACGACGGTGGCGGTGTCTTCGACGACCTCGCCGATGTCGAGGTGGGGGACACGGTCGAGGTGATGACGGACCGTCGCGCGCTCGAGTTCACGGTCCGCTCGGTCCGCGACCTCGGGAGGGCCGACGTGGCCGCCCGTGCCGGTCGGTTGTTCTCGCCCACGGGCGCCCCGGACCTGGTGCTCGTGACGTGCACCGACTGGGACGGTGAGCGCTATCTCGGCAACACGGTGGTGGTCGCCCGCGTCCGGTGACGGCAGGTGGGAGTAACGTCCGCCACATGGAGTGTCCGGGGCCTGCGTCGGTCGTCTTCGACCAGACGCTCTGCGAGTACAACTTCGGGCCCACGCACCCGATGTCACCGGTCCGCGTGGACCTGACCATGCGCCTGGCGGAGGAGCTCGGGGTGCTCGCCGGCATCAAGCGGGTCGACGCGCCGGTGGCCACGGACGAGCAGATCGCGACCGTCCACGACGCGGGACTGATCGAGGCCGTCACCCGGGCCGGGGCGACGCCCGGCTTCGAGGACGCCGCCCGCGGCCTCGGCACCGAGGACGACCCGGTCTTCGCCGACATGCACCTCGCCAGCGCCCACGTCGTCGGCGCCACGCTCGAGGCGTTCCGCCAGGTCTGGAGCGGGGAGTCGCTCCACTCCGTCAACATCGCCGGCGGCCTGCACCACGCGATGCCCGACAAGGCCAGCGGCTTCTGCATCTACAACGACGTCGCGGTCGGCATCAAGCAGCTGCTCGCCGACGGTGCCGAGCGGGTGGCCTACGTCGACATCGACGTCCACCACGGCGACGGCGTCGAGAAGATCTTCTGGGACGACCCGCGGGTCCTCACCGTCTCCCTGCACGAGACCGGGCAGATGCTCTTCCCCGGTACGGGCTTCCCGAGCGACACCGGAGGCCCCGGCGCCGAGGGCACCGCGGTCAACGTCGCGCTGCCACCCGGCACGGCCGACGCCGGCTGGCTGCGCGCGTTCCACGCCGTCGTACCCCCCATCCTGCGTGAGTTCTCCCCGCAGGTGCTGGTCACCCAGCACGGCTGCGACTCGCACATGAACGACCCGCTCGCCCACATGATGCTCAGCGTCGACGGACAGCGCGCGGCCTACCTCGCGCTGCACGAGCTGGCCCACGAGGTCGCCGACGGGCGGTGGGTCGTCACCGGCGGTGGCGGCTACTCCGTCGTCGACGTCGTGCCCCGCGCCTGGACCCACCTGCTGGCGATCGTCTCCGGCTCCCCGGTCGATCCCGCGCAACCGACGCCTCCGGCCTGGCGGGCCCACGTCGAGCAGGTGATCGGGGCGACCGCACCGCACCGGATGACCGACGGCCGCACCCCGGCCTACCGCGACTGGTCGGGGGGCTACGACCCCGAGACGTGGCTGGACCGTGCCATCCATGCGACGCGCATGGAGGTCTTCCCGCTGCACGGCCTCGACCCGCTTCCCTGACGGTCGGCGCCGCCGGAACAAGCCCGGTTCGTCAAGGACGCAACCCGACACGCCGCAGTCACACAAGTTTCTCTGGCGTTCCTCTTCCCCATGCGTCACGCGA
Source organism: Nocardioides sp. zg-1230 (assembly GCF_013155335.1). Classification (GTDB taxonomy): domain Bacteria; phylum Actinomycetota; class Actinomycetes; order Propionibacteriales; family Nocardioidaceae; genus Nocardioides. The sequence continues at coordinate 1,518,559 of NZ_JABJQZ010000001.1, forward strand.
GCCCTATTGTCAGCGAGAGCGGCACGCCTGTGACGCCGGTGCGGAAATCCGGTGCCGTCGCCGCGCAGAAGGATCGGTGCACACCATGGCTGAGAACACCCCAGGCGACATGTCCGAGGCGCAGTTCCTGACCATCGCCGAGGTCGCGGCCAGGATGCGCGTCTCGAAGATGACGGTCTACCGGCTCGTGCACGGCGGCGACCTGCCGGCCGTCCGCGTCGGCCGCTCCTTCCGGGTCCGGGAGGACGACGTCAACGAGTACCTCCGCAAGAGCTTCTACAACGCCGGCTGACGGATCCCGTCTCCGGCGGGGATCCACGGGTCCGACTCGATTCCGCGCTCCTCGCACCCGGCAAGTAGGGTATGCGGGTCCGGCCGACGAACGTCGGCCGCAAGGAAAGGTCTGATTCGTGGGTTCTGTCATCAAGAAGCGGCGCAAGCGCATGGCTAAGAAGAAGCACCGCAAGCTGCTCAAGAAGACGCGCGTCCAGCGCCGCAAGCTCGGCAAGTAACACCCCTCGACCATGGGGCGGGTCGTGCTGGTCACCGGGATCTCCCGGGACATCGGACGACGATTCGCGCGCGCCGCGACCGGCGACCCGTCCATCGATCGAGTCATCGGCGTGGACGTGGTCCCGCCGCGCGGTGACATCGGCGACGTCTCCTTCGTCCGCGCCGACATCCGCAACCCCGTCATCGCCAAGGTCATCGCCAAGGAGGACGTCGACACCGTCGTCCACATGAGCGTGATCGCGACGCCCGGCTCCGCCGGCGGTCGCGGGACGATGAAAGAGCTCAACGTCATCGGCTCGATGCAGCTGCTCGCTGCGTGCCAGAGGTCGTCGACCGTCGAGCGGCTGGTCGTGAAGTCGACCACCACCGTCTACGGATCGGGTCCGCGCGACCCCGCGATGTTCACCGAGGACATGGGCCCCAAGCGCCTGCCCTCGTCGGGCTACGCGAAGGACGTCTACGAGATCGAGGGCTACGTCCGTGGCTTCGCCCGTCGACGCCCCGACGTCGACGTCACGCTGATCCGGGCGGCCAACGTGGTCGGGCCCCATGTCTCGAGCCCGCTGACCAACTACTTCCGGCTCCCGCTCATCCCGCGCGTCCTGGGCTTCGACCCGCGGCTGCAGCTCCTCCACGAGGACGACCTGATGCGGGTGCTGTGCCACGCGGCGACCAACAGCTCGCCCGGAACCTTCAACGTCGCCGGTGACGGGCTGCTGACGCTGAGCCAGGCCGTACGCCGTCTCGGCACGCCGTCGGTCGCCCTGCCGCGCTTCGCCGTCGGACGGCTCGGCTCGACCATGCGACAGGCCCGCGTGTCGGACTTCTCTCCCGAGCAGCTGGGCTTCCTGACCTACGGTCGGGGTGTGGACACCACCCGGATGCGCACCGTGCTCGGCTTCGAGCCGCAGTTCACCACGGCCGAGGCGTTCGCCGACTTCTGCCGTTCGGTGGCGCCCGCCGTGGAGGAAGGGGCCGGTCGTGCCTGAGGAAGCCCGTCGCCGCGACGGCGACGACGCCGTCGTCATCCCCATCGGCACTGGCGGCCGCCCCGGTCGCGGCTCCGGCAGCGCTCGGCCGTCCTCGGCCGCCCGCAACCTGGCGCCCTCGTCGTCTCGCAAGGCTTCGTCCGCCAAGCCGGGCGCGCCGAGGAAGAAGGCCCGCGCCGACGGTGGCCGGGCCACCCCGCCGATCGACGAGGCGGCTGCACCGCCGCCGGCCGACGACGCGTCCGCGACGCCACCCCCGACCACCGGCATCCCGGTGGGCGACTGGCTGTCGGCTCTGCAGGAGGCCGCGCAGGAGGTCTTCGGGGCCGACTGGGAGCGTCGCGCGGCCGAGCTGATGGCGTTCGTGCGCCGCCGCCTCGAGGGTGACTACGAGGTCGACGACTACGGCTTCGACCGCGAGCTCACCGAGCGCTTCTTCATGGCCGCGCTGCGCCCGATCGCCGAGAAGTGGTTCCGCCTCGAGGTCCGCGGCCTGGAGAACATCCCCGCTGAGGGCGGCGCGCTGGTCGTGTCCAACCACTCCGGCACCGTCCCCCTCGACGGCCTGATGACCATGCTCACGGTGCACGACCACGCGGGCCGCTTCCTGCGCCCGCTCGGCGCCGACCTGGTCTTCAAGCTGCCCCTGGTCAGCTCCTTGGCGCGCAAGGGCGGCGCCACGCTGGCCTGCACCGAGGACGCCGAGCGGATGCTCTCCGACGGCGAGCTGGTCGGTGTCTGGCCGGAGGGCTTCAAGGGCATCGGCAAGCCGTTCAGCGAGCGCTACAAGCTGCAGCGCTTCGGGCGGGGCGGCTTCGTCTCGGCCGCGTTGCGCACCGGCGTGCCGATCATCCCGCTCTCCGTGGTGGGGGCCGAGGAGATCTACCCCCTCGTCGGCAACGTGCCGGCGCTCGCGCGGCTGCTCGGCGTGCCCTACATCCCGATCACGCCGTTCTTCCCGTGGCTCGGGCCGCTCGGCCTCGTGCCGCTGCCCTCGAAGTGGATCCTCGAGTTCGGCGAGCCGATCCGCACCGACGCCTACGAGCCCGGCGAGGCGGAGGACCCGATGCTCGTCTTCAACGTCACCGACCAGGTGCGCGAGACGATCCAGCACACGCTGTTCGACCTGCTGCGCGACCGCGGCGGCGTCTTCAGCTGAGCGGCGCGGCCGCGGTCAGGGCAGGAGGCCGCCGGTCGCGTCGTCGAGCGTGCCGTCGGTCAACCCGTCGACGGTGCCGGTCACCTCGCCGATGAGCCCGCCGGTCGCGTCGTCGGCGTCCGAGGTGAGGCCGCCGAGCGCGCCGCCGGTCGCGTCGTCGAGCTGACCGGTGAGGGTGCCGGTCGTGTCCGTCACGCCGTCGGTGACGTCGTCGGTCGTGTCGGTCACCGTGTCGGTGAGGCCCTTGGTGATGTCCTTGACCGGCTTGGTCGGCTCGGGCTTGACGGGATCGGTGCCCGTCGGGTCGGGCACGGCCGAGGACGGGCCGGGCGTGGTCGAGGGCAGCGTGGTCGGCACGACCTGCTGCGGGTCGAGCACCTCGGGGACGGTGATGCCGGTGAGGTCCTGCCCCGAGATCGGCGCGCCCTCCAGCGTCAGCTGGTCGGTGTCGAGGCCGGAGAGCAGGTCGCGCTGCGGGGCGCTCGTCAGCAGGAACTCGGGCGTGATGGTGATGCCGCCGGTGCAGGTGGCGCAGGCGTTGCTCACCTCGAGGTCGAGGTCGGCGAGCGTCCGCCCCGCGGCCAGCAGCTCGTCGCGGGCGCTCTCGGGCAGCTCGCCCTGGAGGCGCTCGAGCCGGTCCATGCTGGTGGCGGTGAAGTCCCGCGCGAGCTGAGCGTCGACGTCGCGGCCGGTCGCCTCGTAGGAGACGAGCAGGCTGCGCACGCCGTCGCTCGACTGGCGGGTGAAGGAGTCGAGCGTGTCGGGGACCAGCTGGTCGCGGCCGGCGTCACCGGCGGCGAGCTCCTCGAGCTCGGTGAGACGCGTGCCGGCCTGCGCCAGCAGGGTGCGACCGCGGGCTGCGTCGTCGGTCGCGAGGCGCACCTGTGCGGACTCGATCCCGCGCTTGACGCCGTAGAGCGACTCACCGGGGAGGGCCGTCTGGGCGGCCACGGCCATCGTGGCCGCGGAGCCGACGAGGGCGACGCCGCCGAGGAGCGCGCCGAGGCGGCGCGGTCGGGTGCGCGAGGAGGCCGGCATCGCCAGGCGCGACGGTGCCGCGGGCTGGCGGACCAGCGCGGTGTCGGCCTCCGCCATCAGCCGCTCGCGCAACGACGCCACGAACTCCGGGCGGGCCGCCACGGGCGGCACCGCCCGCAGGTCGGCCACGACCTCGAGCAGGTCGGCGTACGGCTCCGCATCACGTCCTGACGGCCCCGACGAGGTGGTTGCGGGGTCACGGGAGAGGAGTGCCTCGAACTCGTCAGCACGTCGTCGTGCTGAGAAGGGGGCTGTCATCGCGGTCGTCCTGTCTCACTGCTGGCGGGTCCTCCCACTGGGACGAACGAGCCAGACGAGGCAGGGGTTACGGGTTGTGTCACGTGTCTCTCAACCCCTCCGGCAGCAGCTTGGCGAGGTTGCGTACGCCGCGCAGCTGGAGCTGCTTGACCGCGCCGTCGGACCGGGCGAGGGCCTGCGCCGTCTCCGCGATCGACAGGCCCTGCAGGAACCGCATGATGAGGCACTCGCGCTGCTCGACCGGCAGCTCGGTGAGCGCCTTGAGGAGCACCTCGTTGGTGAGCCCGGCGATGACCGCGCCCTCGGGTCCCTCGGTGGTGTCGTCGTGCGGGGACATGTCCTCGGTGGTGAGCTCCAGGCGGGTGCGACCGGCCTTGAAGTGGTCCATCGTGAGGTTGCGGGCGATGGTCATCAGCCAGGCGCCGAAGTCCTTGCCCTGCCAGCGGAAGCCGTTCATGCTGCGCAGCGCCCGGAAGAAGGTCTCGGAGGTGAGGTCCTCGGCGAGGGTCTGGGAGCGGGTGCGGTAGTAGAGGAAGCGGTAGACCGAGGCCTGGTAGTGGTCGTAGAGGAGGCCGAACGCCTCCTTGTCGCCGGCGCGGGCGAGCTCGACCAGCGCGATCAGCCGCTCGCGCTCGGCCTCGTCGACCTCCGAGGACGTCGCCCGGTCCTCGTCGCCCACGGGACCGCCGGAGGAGCCGCTCGGCCCACCGACGCGACCCCCGGGCGCCGCGGTCTCGGCGAGCAGCACGTGGCCGGCGAGCTGCAGGGCGGGCCGGGGTGCGGGCTGGACCGCGAGGGCAGCGACGACCGCGCGCCTGAGCGCGTCCATGCCGTGCTCGAAGGCACGATCGAGGTCGTTCGTCGACCGCATGCGGTGTCCCCTCCCGGTTGCAGCATCCTCCACGATAAGGGCCCCGGTCGGCCTTGTGAACCCGTGAGTAACTACGGGTTACACCTCGGGGGGTGAGGGCTCAGGCGGAGCGGTCGCGCCCGCGCAGGCTCACGCCGGCGGCGACGGCGCCCGTCACCGCGCCGGCGACGGCGGCGCCGAGGAAGCCGACCCGAGCCGCCTTGCGCCCGGTTCGGTAGTCGTGGATGCGCCAGCCGTGGGCACGCGCGTGGGCGCGCAGCCGGGCGTCGGGGTTGATCGCGCAGGGGTCGCCGACCAGCGAGAGCATCGGGAGGTCGTTGCTGGAGTCGGAGTAGGCCGAGCAGCGGGCGAGGTCGAGGCCCTCGCGGGCGGCGAGCGCCTTGATCGCCTCCGCCTTCGCCGGCCCGTGCAGCAGGTCGCCCACGAGCTGGCCGGTGTAGACGCCGTCGACGTGCTCGGCGACCGTGCCCATGGCGCCGGTGAGGCCGAGCCGCCGGGCGATGATGGTGGCGATCTCGATCGGTGCGGCCGTCACCAGCCACACCCGCTGGCCCTCGTCGAGATGGAGCTGGGCCAGGGCGCGGGTGCCGGGCCAGACGCGGTGGGCCATCGCCTCGTCGAAGATCTCCTCGCCGAGCTCCTCGAGCTCCGCGGTGGTGTGCCCGGCGATGAACGACAGGGCGGAGTTGCGTGCGTCGGCCACGTGCTCGGGGTCCTCGACGCCCGCGATCCGGAAGTAGGCCTGCTTCCACGCCGCCGAGGCGATCTCCCGGGTGGTGAAGAACCGACGGCGGTAGAGACCCCGCGCGAAGTGGAAGATGCTGGCGCCCTGCATGACGGTGTTGTCGACGTCGAAGAAGGCGGCCGCCGTCGGGTCGCTCGGCCAGGCGAGGGCGTTCTCGACCTCCGCGGACGCCGCCGCAGCCTCGCCCGCGAGGGCCGACCGCTGCTGCAGGTTGAGGCGCCGGGGCCGCTCGGACGGGGTCACCCCTCAAGCGTAGCGGCGCCCGGCTCCGCCGCCGGGCTGTGGAAGGATCGACGCATGCCGCGCAACGACATCTCCGCGTTGGTGGCCGAGGCTGCCGACGAGGTCCCCGACCGGCAGGCCCTCGTCGAGAGCGGCGGTCGCTCGCTCACCTGGTCCCGGCTCGAGGACGAGGTGGCCCGCATCGCGACCGGGCTCGGGACCCACGGCATCCGTGCCGGTCAGCGGGTGATGATCGCCATCGGCAACCGCATCGAGTTCGTCACCACCTACCTCGGCGTGCTCCGCGCCCAGGTCGTCGCCGTCCCGGTCAACCCGCGGTCCACGCCCGGCGAGCTCGCCCGGATGGTCGCCGACTCCGGCACCCGGCTCGTGGTCGCCGACGAGACCGCGCTCGACGCCGTACGCGCTGCGCTGGGCGAGCTCGACCCCGACGTCGCCCGGCCGACGGTCGTCGTCACGGGGACCGCGCCCGGTGAGGGCGAGCTGGCCTTCGACGACCTCCGCGCGGACGTCGTACGCCCCGTCCCGCCGCTGCCCGACCCCGAGAAGCTCGCCGCGCTCCTCTACACGAGCGGCACCTCCGGCCTGCCCCGCGCCGCGATGCTCAGCCAGCGCGCGCTCCTGGCCAACATCGAGCAGGTGGCGGCCGTCGAGCCGCCGATGATGCACGGCGACGACGTGGTGCTCGGCGTGCTGCCGCTCTTCCACGTCTACGGCCTCAACGCCGTGCTCGGCGGCGTCCTGCGGCACCGGGCGCGGCTGCTGCTGGTGGAGCAGTTCGACCCGCAGGCGGTGCTCCACCTCATCGACGACGAGGCGTGCACCGTCGTGCCGATCGCGCCGCCCGTCTTCGCCCACTGGCTGCCCGACGAGCACCTGCGCGAGCGGCTCGGGCCGGTCCGGCTCGTGCTGTCGGGGTCGGCCCCGCTGGAGCCCGAGGTGATCGAGGAGTTCACCTCGCGCACCGGCATCCCCGTGCACCAGGGCTACGGCCTCACCGAGGCGTCGCCGGTGGTGACGAGCACGCTGTGCAGCCGTGAGCCCCGGGCGGGGTCCGTCGGCGCCGCGCTGCCCGGCATCGAGCTGCGACTGGTCGACGAGACGTGGGGCCAGGTCGAGGGGGAGGACCCCGGCCAGATCCAGGTGCGCGGCGACAACCTCTTCAGCGGCTACTGGCCCGACGGCTCCGACGGCCCCGACGAGGAGGGCTGGTACGGCACCGGCGACGTCGGCTTCCTCGACGCGAGCGGGGACCTGTTCCTCGTCGACCGGGTCAAGGAGCTCGTCATCGTCAGCGGCTTCAACGTCTACCCGACCGAGGTCGAGGACGTCATCCGCGAGGTCGACGGGGTGGCCGAGGCCGCCGTCATCGGGGTGCCCGACGAGGCGACGGGCGAGGCCGTGGTGGCGTACGTCGTCCCGGTCGGCGGGGTCGCCCACGCCCGTCCCCACCTCGAGGAGGCCGTGCGCGCGCACGCCGTCGTACGGCTGGCGCGCTTCAAGCAGCCGACCCGCATCGAGGTCGTCGACGAGCTGCCGTTCACCGCGACCGGCAAGGTGCAGAAGGGGCGGCTGCGGGGCCTCGAGCGACGTCGGGTGCAGGGGCTCCTCCCATGAGCACCCCGCGGATCACGCTCTACACCCGACCGGGCTGCCACCTCTGCGACGCCGCCCGCGAGGTCGTCGCGCGAGTGTGCGCCGACATGGGGGAGTCCTTCGACGAGGTCGACATCACCACCGACGACGAGCTCGAGGACCGCTTCGGCGAGGACATCCCGGTGACCTTCGTCGACGGCAGGCAGCACGACTTCTGGCGCGTCGACGAGACGCGGCTGCGGGCGGCCCTCCGAGCGTGAGGAGCGCGTCATCCCGTCCGGGATGTCGACGGCGACATGACGCGTTGGGCCAGGCGTGAGGCTCTCTCTGCTCGACCGCTCGAGGACCCGCGTCGGCGCGCCCGACGCCGCCGCCCTGGAGGCGACGGTGGCCAGGGCGGTGCACGCGGAGCAGGTCGGCTTCGACCGGTTCTGGGTCGCCGAGCACCACGCCGTCCCCGGGATCGCGTCGGGTGCGCCGGCCGTCCTGCTGGCCGCCATCGGCGCCCGTACGGAGCGCATCCGGATCGGGTCGGGCGGCGTGATGCTGCCGCTGCACCAGCCCCTGGTGGTCGCCGAGCAGTTCCTCGTGCTCGACTCCCTCCATCCCGGTCGCGTCGACCTCGGCCTCGGCCGGTCGCTCGGCTTCACGCCGCCGGTGCGCCGCGCCCTGCGCCGCGACCACGAGGACGGCGACACCTTCGAGGACGACCTGCTCGAGCTGCGCGGCCATCTCGAGGGCACCGCCGAGGTGACCGCCCGCCCCGCCACCGGCCGGCCGGTGCCGATGCACCTGCTCGCCACCGGGCGCGGGCTGGAGGTCGCGGCACGGCTGGGCCTGTCCGTGGTGGTGGGAGGCCCGATCCTCGACTCCGACGAGCTCCCCGACGCGCTGACCCGCTACCGCCGCTCGTTCGTCCCGCACGAGGGCAGCGCGCCGCGGGTCACGATCTCCCTCGACGTCCTCGTCGCCGACGACGACGCGACCGCCCGTCAGCTCGCCCTGCCCGAGGCCTGGGCGATGGCGCAGTCCCGCCGGAACGGTGAGTTCCCGCCACTGGAGTCGGTGCCGTCCATCCGCGCCGCGACGTGGTCGAGCCAGGTACGCCGACGCGTCGAGGCCTCGCTCGACCGGGCGGTCGCCGGCGGCCCGGAGGCCGTGCGCCGCCGTCTCGAGTCCCTGGCCGAGCGCGCCGAGGCGGACGAGCTGCTGGCGAGCTCGTCGACGTACGACCGTGAGGCGCTGCTCGCCTCGGACCGGATGCTCCGCGAGGTCGTGGGCTGACGGCGCGCGCCTACCCCTCCCCGCCGCCCCCCATCTGCTCGCCGATGAACCTGGCGTTGGGGTCGAGGGACTGCTGGGGACGCCTCGGGTCGGGTGCAGGACCGCCCGCGAGCAGCCCCGGCTGACGGGGTCGACGTCGGTGTCCCTTGAGCCGTTCTCGCAGCGCCACGATCGCTCTGACCCTCATCCTCGGTCCCTCCCGTCCCTCCGGGGGTGCGTGTCCCCGAGGCGTCTCGCCCCGTGCATCGTGACATGCCGGCGGGGGGCTGTCCTCCGTTCCCGACAGCCCTCGCGGATACGCCCCCGGACAGGGCCTGCGCAAGTCGTGGGACCCCCGCTTCGGGTGGGTCTTCTCACATGTGCTAGCCCGCCGTTCTCCCGTTTTGTTCTCCCGTTCACAAACTCCTACAGTGGCGGAGTCCGCGCGAGGTTCGCGGGGACTAGGAAGAAGCAGCTGTGACCGCACGGACCCCCGACTCTGCCCGGGACATTCCCGAGGCAACTGTCGCTCGGCTTCCCGTGTACCTGCGTGCCCTGACCGGCCTGGCCGAGGGCGGTACGACGACCTGCTCGAGCGAGGAGCTCGCCGCGTCTGCCGGCGTCAACAGCGCCAAGCTCCGCAAGGACCTCTCCTACCTCGGCAGCTACGGCACCCGCGGCGTGGGCTACGACGTGGAGTACCTCCGCTACCAGATCGCCCGCGAGATCGGCGTGACGCAGGACTGGCCGGTCGTCATCGTCGGCATCGGAAACCTCGGTCACGCCCTCGCCAACTACTCCGGATTCCGCAGCCGTGGGTTCCGGGTGGTGGCGCTCCTCGACGCCGACCCCGACCGGCACGACGAGGTCGTCGCCGGGCTCGACGTCCGGTCCTTCGAGGACCTCGAGTCCATCGTGGCCGAGGACGCCGTGTCGATCGGCGTGATCGCGACGCCCGCCGTCGCGGCCCAGTCCGTCGCCGACCGCATGGTCGCCGCCGGCATCACCAGCATCCTCAACTTCGCCCCGACCGTCCTGACCGTGCCGGACGGCGTCGACGTACGGAAGGTGGACCTCTCCATCGAGCTGCAGATCCTCGCCTACCACGAGCAGCGCAAGTCGGGCCTCCCCACGACGGAGGTGACGGCATGAGCGAGCGCAGCGAGCGAATCATCCAGCGCAGTGCGTCGAGTGCCTCATGGGCGCACGGAGCGAAGCGAGTACGGCCATGAGCGTCCTCGTGGTGGGCATCTCCCACAAGTCTGCGCCTGTCGAGCTGCTCGAGAAGCTCGCGCTCGACGGTGAGGGCGCGACCAAGCTCATCCAAGACGTGATGGGCGGCGACCACGTCTCCGAGGCGACAGCGATCATCACGTGCAACCGCCTCGAGGTCTACGCCGAGGTCGACCGCTTCCACGGCAGCGTCGAGGACCTGTCCGGCCTCCTCGTCGCCCGGGCCGAGCAGTCCACCGAGGCACTCCTTCCGCACCTCTACGTCCACTACGACGAGGGCGCCGTCTCCCACCTCTTCCAGGTCGCCGCCGGCCTCGACTCGATGGTCGTCGGTGAGGGCCAGATCCTCGGCCAGACCCGCGAGGCGCTGCGCGTCGGCCAGGAGCACGGCACCGTCGGTCCGGCGCTCAACACCCTCTTCCAGCAGGCGCTGCGCGTCGGCAAGCGGGCCCACGCCGAGACCGACATCGACCGCGCGGCCCCGTCGTTGGTCACCGCCGCGCTCGAGCGCAGCTCGGTGCCCGTCGACGGCGCGAAGGCCCTCGTGATCGGCGCCGGCGCGATGGCCTCGCTCGCGGTCGCCCACCTGTCGCGCAACGGCGCGGCCAGCATCTCCGTGCTCAACCGCACCGCTTCCCGGGCGCAGCGGCTCGCGGACGAGTACGCCGCCACCTCGGTGCCGCTCGACCGGCTGGTCGGCGAGCTCGCCACCGCCGACATCGTCATCTCCTGCACCGGTGCGCCCGAGCCGCTGGTGCGCCTCGGCGACGTCGTCACCGCGCGGGGCAGCAGCGACCGGCCACTGACCGTCATCGACCTCGCGCTGCCGCACGACGTCGACCCGTCGCTGGCCGACCTGCCGGGCGTCGAGCTGATCAACCTCGCCGGCCTCGCCGACGAGCTGCGCGGCCTCGAGGCCACCGCGGGCGTCGACGACGTACGCACCATCGTGGGGCAGGAGATCAGCGCCTTCCTCGCCGTACGCCGCCAGGCGAGCGTCACGCCCACCGTGGTCGCGCTGCGCTCGATGGCCACCGCGGTCGTCGACGCCGAGATGGAGCGGCTGGCCACGCGCCTGCCGGGCCTCGACGACGCCACCCGCGCCGAGGTGCTCCAGACCGTGCGCCGGGTCGCCGACAAGCTGCTCCACGAGCCGACCGTCCGGGTCAAGGAGCTCGCCGACGCGGAGCCGGCCGTGTCCTACACCGCCGCCCTCGCCGAGCTCTTCCGCCTCGACCCCGACGCGGTCGACGCCATCTCCCGGGCGGAGGGACAGTCATGACCGCTGCACTCCGTCTCGGCACCCGCGCCTCCGCCCTCGCCACCACCCAGTCCGGGCTGGTCGCCGGGATGGTCGAGGCAACCCTGGGTCGCGAGGTCGAGCTGGTCGAGGTCTCGACCGAGGGTGACCGCAGCGCCGCTCCGCTCGCGCAGATGGGTGGCACGGGAGTCTTCGTCAGTGCCCTGCGCGACGCGCTGCTCGACGGCCACGTCGACCTCGCCGTGCACTCGCTCAAGGACCTGCCGACCACGCCCGCCGACGGCATCGCGCTCGCCGCGGTCCCGCCGCGCGAGGACCCGCGCGACGTCATCGTGGCCCGCGACGGCCTGACCCTGGGCGAGCTGCCCGTGGGCAGCCGGCTCGGCACCGGCTCGCCGCGCCGGGTCAGCCAGCTCGCGGCCCTCGGCCTCGGCCTGGAGCTGCGGGGCATCCGCGGCAACGTCGACACCCGCATCGGCAAGGTCCGCAGCGGCGAGGTCGACGCGATCGTCCTGGCCCGCGCAGGCCTGGCCCGCCTCGGCCGCCTCGACGAGGTCACCGAGGTCCTCGACCCGCTCCAGATGCTGCCCGCGCCCGGCCAGGGCGCCCTGGCGATCGAGTGCCGCTCCGGCGACACCGAGCTCGTGGCAGCGCTGGCCCGGCTCGACGACTCCGCCACCCGCGCCGCGGTCACCGCCGAGCGCGCGGTGCTCTCCACCCTCGAGGCCGGCTGCTCGGCCCCGCTGGGTGCGCTCGCCGAGGTCGTCGAGGGGGAGGACGGCGAGGAGCTGTGGCTGCGCGCCGTGGTCCTCTCCGAGGACGGCGGCCTGTCGGTGCGGATGAGCGCCACCGGCCCCGTCGCCGAGGCCGCACAGATCGGAACACGCCTCGCGAGCGACATGCTCGCCGAGGGAGCAGCAGACCTGATGGAAGCACCACTTGTACAGGGACCACCAGTGAGGAACCAGCACGCATGACGCGAGTACAGACCCCCCAGGCCACTGGCACGACTGGCATGGGCGCGCCCACCCCGGCCCAGGGCTGGGTGTCGTTCGTCGGCAGCGGACCCGGTGACCCGGGCCTGCTGACGGTGCGAGCCGTGGAGCTCCTCCAGGGTGCCGAGGTGATCGTGACCGAGGCCCCCGACCACGTCGCCCTGGTCCGTTCGGTCCTCGGCCTCGTCGAGGGCCCCGACGGCCTCGTCGGCGGCCCGGAGATCGTGGACGGCGGCTTCGGCGAGGACGGCCAGCCCCTGACCCACGCGGCCCGCGCCAAGGTCGTCGTACGCCACGGCAAGAAGCAGCGCGTGGTCCGCCTGATGACCGGCGACCCGTTCCTCTACGCCTCCGGCCCCGAGGAGGCACAGGCCTGCGTCAAGGCGGGCGTCGGCTTCGAGGTCGTCCCCGGCGTCTCCTCGGTGAGCGCGGTCCCGGCCTACGCCGGCATCCCGCTGACCACCAAGCGCCACAAGGAGATGGCCGTCGTCACCTGCGGTGACAAGATCGACTGGAGCGCCTACGCCGACGACCGCACCCTCGTCCTGCTCTCCGGCGTCGGCAGCATCGGCGAGACCGCCGCCGCGCTCGTCGAGGCCGGCCGCTCGCCCGAGACGCCGGTCGCGATGACCCGCGTCGGCACCACGACCGAGCAGCAGACCCTCATCTCCACCCTGGCCGACATCGCCGCCGACGCCCGCGCCGCGCGCATCGCCCCGCCGGCGATCACCGTCATCGGTGACGTCGTCGACCTGCGCCAGACGCTGTCGTGGTTCGAGACCAAGCCGCTCTTCGGCTGGCGCGCGCTGGTGCCCCGCACCAAGGAGCAGGCCGGCTCGCTGTCGCGCCGCCTGCGCGAGTACGGCGCCGTGCCCGAGGAGGTGCCGACCATCTCGGTCGAGCCGCCGCGCAACCCGCTCCAGATGGACAAGGCCGTCCGCGGCCTCGTCGAGGGTCGCTACGAGTGGATCGCCTTCACCTCGGTCAACGCGGTCAAGGCCGTGCGCGAGAAGTTCGAGGAGTACGGCCTCGACGCCCGCGCGTTCTCCGGGCTGAAGATCGCCGCGGTCGGCGACAAGACCGCCCAGGCGATCGCCGACTGGGGCCTGCGCGCCGACCTCGTCCCGTCGGGCGAGCAGTCCGCCGCCGGCCTGCTCGAGGACTGGCCGCCCTACGACGAGGTGCTCGACCCGATCAACCGGGTCTTCCTGCCCCGCGCGGACATCGCGACGGAGAACCTCGTCGCCGGCCTGGTCGACCTCGGCTGGGAGTGCGACGACGTCACCGCCTACCGCACGGTGCGCGCCACCCCGCCGCCGGCGCCGGTCCGCGACGCCATCAAGACCGGCAAGTTCGACGCCGTCGTCTTCACCTCGTCGTCGACGGTCCGCAACCTCGTCGGCATCGCCGGCAAGCCGCACCCGTCGACTATCATCGCGGTCATCGGCCCGCAGACGGCCAAGACCGCCGAGGAGCACGGCCTGCGGGTCGACGTGCTGGCCCCCACGCCCGACGTGGAGGTCCTCGTCGACGCCCTCGCCGACTTCGGTGCCTCGCGTCGCCTCGCGATGATCGAGGCCGGTGAGCCGGTGACCCGCCCGAGCGAGCGCACCGCGTCGGGGCGCCGCAAGGCCCGCGCCAAGTAGTCACCTCGAGCGGTGGCCCACCCACATTCCGAGCGTGCCGAATGTGGGTGGGTCACCGCTGCCACCAGCGCTCGGGGAGGATGGCCACGTGAGCGACGAGACGCACGTCCAGGTTCCGACCATCCGACCCCGGCGGCTGCGGCGCACGCCTGCGCTGCGCCGCATGGTCGCCGAGACCCACGTGGTGCCCAGCTCGCTGGTCCTGCCGGTGTTCATCCGGGAGGGTCTCGCCGAGCCGCGCCCGATCTCGTCGATGCCCGGCGTCGTCCAGCACTCGCGCGACTCGCTCAAACGGGCGGTGGCGGAGGCCGCCGAGCTCGGTCTCGGCGGCGTGATGCTCTTCGGCATCCCGGAGACCAAGGACGCCACCGGGTCCGGTGCGATCGACCCGGCCGGCGTGCTCAACCTCGCCATCACCGACGTCGTCGCCGAGGTGGGCGACCAGCTCACCGTGATGTCGGACCTGTGCCTCGACGAGTTCACCGACCACGGCCACTGCGGCCTGCTGACCCCCGACGGCGAGGTCGACAACGACCAGACGCTGGCGGCGTACGCCGAGATGGCGCTCGCCCAGGCCGCGGCCGGCGTGGACATGGTCGGGCCCAGCGGCATGATGGACGGCCAGGTCGCCGTGGTGCGCTCGGCGCTCGACGCCGCCCGGCACAGCCACGTGTCGGTGCTGGCCTACTCCGCGAAGTACGCCTCCGCGTTCTTCGGGCCCTTCCGCGAGGCCGTCGACTCCTCGCTCGTCGGCGACCGCCGCACCTACCAGCAGGACCCCGCCAACGCCCTCGAGGGCGTCCGGGAGGTGCTCCTCGACGTCGCAGAGGGAGCGGACATCGTCATGGTGAAGCCGGCCCTGCCCTACCTCGACGTCGTACGCCGCGTGCGCGACGCCGTCGACGTGCCGGTCGCTGCCTACAACGTCTCCGGTGAGTACGCCATGCTCGAGGCCGCCGCGGCCAACGGCTGGATCGACCGCGAGGCCGCCGTCATGGAGACCCTCACCTCGATCCGCCGCGCCGGCGCCGACGTGATCCTCACCTACTGGGCCTCCGAGGCTGCCCGCCTGCTGCAGCGCTGACCGCCCCACGCGCCGACCTCGTGCCTCGGTCAGCGCTGGCGGTCAAGGATTCATCAGGTTGTCGATGCAGGCGTTGAGGGCCGGCAGGTCGAGGGCCGAGATCCCGCTGGCGAGGCACTGGGCCTGCGCCTCGGCGTAGGTGAGGGTGGCCGTGATCGTGTTGGTGGGGAGCGTCGGCAGGGTCGGGGCGGGCGACGGCAGGGGACTCGTCGGGTCGACCGTGGGCACGACCGTCGGGTCCTTGGTCGGGTCCTTGGTCGGGTCCTGGGTCGGGTCCTGGGTCGGGTCCTGGGTCGGCGACGACGTCGGGTCCTGCGTCGGGGTGGGGGTCTGCGTCTGCGTCGGCGTGGAGGTCGGGGTCTGGGTCTGGCTGGGGGTCGGGTCCTTGGTGGGCGAGGAGTCGTCGCCCTTGCCGCCGTTGCCGCCCCTGCCTCCGTCGTCGCGGCCGCCGTCACCGCCCTTCCCGCCGTTGCCGCCGGACGGGGCGGTGGCCTCGGGGACGATCACGCCCGACGTGAGGGTCGAGGTGGGCACGGCGCTGAAGTCGCCGTCCAGGTAGGCCTGCATGATCTCGAAGACCAGGTCGACGTAGGCGTTCGAGTGGTTGTAGCGGTAGACCGAGGCCCGCTGGCCCTTCTCCGTCGAGAGGTCGTCGTCGCCCGAGCAGAGGTAGACGGCCGTCGCGAGGGCTGCGTCGTCGATGTCCTGCGGGTCGCGGGTGCCGTCGTTGTCCCCGTCGACGCCCACGACCGACCACGTCGAGGGGATGAACTGCATCGGGCCGACGGCCCGGTCGAAGCGGGTGTCGTCGTCGTACTGCCCGGCATCGGTGTCGAGGATGCGCTGGGTGTCGTTCTTGCCGTCGAGCGCGATGCCGTAGATGCCGGGGCGGGCCACGCCTCGATCGTCGAGGGCGTTGCCGCCGAAGCGGCCGTGGTCGGACTCGACGCGGCCGATGGCGGCGATGAGCTCCCACGTCAGGTTGCAGCCCTTGTCGGCCTCGTTGATCACGGCCTCGGCCCGCTGGTAGGCGGACAGGGCTGCCTGAGGGATGTCGCTGGCGGAACCGGGGGTGAGCGCGGCGGCGCGAGTCACCGGCTCGCCCACGCTGGCCGGGGCCTCGATCGCCTCGGCCGGCAGGACGGTGCCGTCGGGGAGGGTCTGCGAGCCGTCGGGGTCGGCGCTCGCCGGGTCGACGCCCACGCCCGCGAGGTTGGCCGTCCACGCCGCGGAGAGGATCGCGAGCGGGACGAGGGCGATCGCTCGGTGCAGTCGGGCGGAACTCGACATGTAGTGCACTCCCCTTGGTCGTCCCGTGCTCGGAATGGATTCCTCGTACCCCCTCCGGGCACGTCCACACCTCGTCAACGACGATTCGTCACACCAAGTTACGCGCGCGTCGCCTGTGCGCCAACCCACAACGGGGGGACCTGCGCGCGCACCGACTGGGGATCCCTTGCCCTCCTGCGTGACAATGACCCGGTGACCTCCGCGACCATCCCCACGACGACCGCGGCCAGCGAGGCCCTGTTCGCGCGCGCCCGGGCCGTGACGCCCGGTGGCGTGAACTCGCCCGTCCGCGCGTTCACCGCGGTCGGCGGGACGCCGCGCTTCATCACGTCGGCTTCCGGCGCCTGGCTCACCGACGCCGACGGCAACGACTACGTCGACCTGATCTGCTCCTGGGGCCCGATGCTGCTCGGCCACGCGCACCCAGACGTGCAGGCGGCCGTCGCCGGCGCGGTGGCCCGCGGTACGTCGTACGGCACCCCGACCGAGCCCGAGGTCGAGCTCGCGGAGGAGATCGTCGCCCGCACCCCCGTCGAGCGGGTCCGCTTCGTCTCCTCCGGCACCGAGGCGACGATGTCGGCGATCCGGCTCGCGCGCGGCGCGACCGGCCGCGACCTCGTCGTGAAGTTCGCCGGCTGCTACCACGGCCACGTCGACCCGCTGCTGGCCGAGGCCGGCTCGGGCGTCGCGACGCTGGCGGTGCCCGGCACCAGCGGCGTGCCCGCGACCGCGGCCGCCGAGACCCTCGTCCTACCCTACAACGACCGCGCCGCCGTGCAGGCCGCCTTCGAGAAGCACGGCCCCCGCATCGCGTGCCTGATCACCGAGGCGTCCCCGGGCAACATGGGCGTGGTCCCGCCGGCGCCGGGCTTCAACGCCTTCCTCGCCGAGACCTGCCGCGCCCACGGCGCCCTCTTCATCAGCGACGAGGTGATGACCGGCTTCCGCGCGACCGAGCAGGGCGGCTGGGGCCTCGACGGCGCCGTCGAGGGCTGGACGCCCGACCTGATGACCTTCGGCAAGGTGATGGGCGGCGGATTCCCCGCTGCGGCCTTCGGCGGCCGCGCGGACCTGATGGCCCACCTCGCGCCCGAGGGGCCGGTCTACCAGGCCGGCACGCTCTCGGGGAACCCCGTCGCCACCACGGCCGGCCTCGCCACCCTGCAGCTGGCGACGCCGGAGGTGTACGCCCAGCTCGACGCCACCGCGCAGACCATCCGGGCGGCCGTCTCGGAGCACCTGCAGGCCGCGGGCGTCCCGCACGTCGTCCAGACCGCCGGCACGATGTTCTCGGTGTTCTTCCGCGACGGCGCGGTCCGCGACTTCGCCGAGGCCGGCCAGCAGGACACCGGCGCCTACGCCGCGTTCTTCCACTCGATGCTCGGCCAGGGCGTCTACCTGCCCCCGTCGGCCTACGAGGCATGGTTCGTCTCGGCGGCCCACGACGACCGGGCCGTGTCCACCATCATCGACGCCCTGCCGGCCGCCGCGATCGCGGCCGCGGCAGCGGGAGGCAACTGACATGGGAGTCCAGACCACCGTCCACCTGCTCCGGCACGGTGAGGTCCACAACCCCGAGGGCATCCTCTACGGCCGGATGGACGGGTTCCACCTGTCCGACCTCGGCCACCAGATGGCGCAGCGGATCGCGGAGTCGATCG
Organism: Nocardioides sp. zg-1230; assembly: GCF_013155335.1. GTDB lineage: Bacteria > Actinomycetota > Actinomycetes > Propionibacteriales > Nocardioidaceae > Nocardioides. Next base: position 1,536,404 of record NZ_JABJQZ010000001.1, read on the forward strand.
GCAACCGCGACATCGTCCACCTCCGTACGTCGCCGCTGGAGCGCGCGCAGGAGACCCTCGCGCCGCTGGCGGAGCGGTTGGCGATGACGCCGCAGGTCGACCCGCGCGTGATCGAGTCGGGCAACAAGTTCCAGGGCGTCGACTTCGGCGGCGGTGCCAAGACCTTCCTCAAGCACCCCGAGCTGCTGCGTCACATGTACAACCCGTTCAAGCCGTCGTGGGGCGAGCCCTACGACGAGATCGCCGGTCGGATGATGGCGGCGGTCCACGACGCGCGCGAGGTCGCGGCCGGGCACGAGGCCGTGGTGGTCTCCCACCAGCTGCCGATCTGGACGACCCGGCTGTTCCTCGAGAAGCGCAGCTACCTCCACCACCCCAAGACCCGCCAGTGCACGCTCTGCTCGCTCACGAGCATCGTCTTCGACGACGACCGCGTGACGCAGGTCCGCTACTCCGAGCCGGCCGGCGACCTGATCCCGGTGGCCGACCGCTCCGCCCCGTTCTCCGCCGGCGGAGCCCCGCAGGAGGACCGGCCCTGAAGCTCGCCCGCCTGCTCCTGGGCCCGGTCGTGGGCCTCGTCTGCCTGCTCGCGCTGGTGGGCTGCTCCGGCCTGTCCGGGACCGGCGACAAGGGCTACATCTCCGGCACGGGCGTCCCCACCGAGGTGGCGCCGGCCGACCGGGGCGAGCCCGTCGACCTCACCGGCACCGACCTCGAGGGTGGTGACGTCGACCTCGCCGACCTGCGCGGCGGGCCGGTGGTCGTCAACGTGTGGGCGTCGTGGTGCCCACCGTGCATCACCGAGCAGCCCGACCTCAACGAGGCGGCCGCCGCGCTGGGCGACGACGTGCAGTTCATCGGCCTCAACATCCGTGACGCCTCGCAGGACGACGCGGCCGCCTACGTCCGCGACCTCGAGGTCCCCTACGCGTCGGTCTACTCGCCCGACGGGGCTGCGCTGCTCCCGTTCGCCGGAACCCTGACGCCGCGGTCGATCCCGAGCACGGTCGTCCTCGACGCCGAGGGCCGGGTCGCCGCGTCCGTGAACGGCCGGATCCCGACCACGCAGACGCTGGTCTCGCTCGTGGAGGCGGTCCTCGATGAGTGACTGGTTCCAGGACGCCGCGCTGTCCGGCTCGATGGTGCTGGCCCTCCCCGTGGCCCTCGCCGCCGGCCTGATCTCGTTCTTCAGCCCCTGCGTCATCCCGCTCCTGCCGGGCTACCTGTCCTATGCGACCGGCATCTCGGGAGGCGACCTCGACCAGGCGCGCCGCAGCCGGATGGTGCTCGGCGCGACCCTCTTCGTGCTCGGCTTCTCGGTCGTCTTCGTGCTGCTCGGCAGCCTCACCGGCGCGGCGGGGGCGTGGCTGTTCACCCACACGCGTCAGCTCAACCTCGTGCTCGGCATCATCACGATCCTGCTCGGGGTCGCGTTCCTCGGTGGGTTCGGCTTCCTCCAGCGCGACTGGCGGATCCACAAGGTGCCCGCCGTCGGTCTCGCCGCGGCGCCCTTGCTGGGGTTCCTGTTCGGGGTCGGCTGGACGCCGTGCGTCGGCCCGACGCTCGCTGCGATCAACGTGCTGTCGGTCAACGAGGCGACCGCCGGCCGAGGGGCTCTGCTCTCGGCGGTCTTCGCCCTGGGGCTCGGCCTGCCCTTCATCGCCGCCGCGTTCGCCTACCGCCGCATGCTCGGCGCGTTCGCCGTCGTCCGCCGGCACCAGGTGCTCGTCGTACGCCTCGGAGGCGTCATGATGATCCTCGTCGGCGTCCTGCTCGTCACCGGCTGGTGGGACCGCATCGTGCAGTGGCTCCAGCTGCAGGTCGTCCAGGGATTCACGGTGCCGGTGTGACCGACCTCAAGCCCGACCTGCGCCAGCGGCCCTCCGACGACCGCCAGGCGACCGCCCTGCCCGCCGAGCTGACGGCTCGCGAGCTGGCGAGGTGGTCGTGGCGGCAGGTCACCTCGATGCGTACGGCGCTGGTGCTGCTGCTGCTGCTCGCGCTCGCGTCGATCCCGGGCTCGGTCATCCCGCAGGACAACATCGACTCGCTGGCTGTCAGCCAGTGGCGCGACAACCACCCGCGGCTCGCCCCGATCTGGGACCGGCTCGACCTGTTCGACGTCTACGGCTCGGTGTGGTTCTCCGCGATCTACATCCTGCTGATGATCTCGCTGGTCGGCTGCATCATCCCGCGCCTGTTCGTCTACGCCCGCGCCCTGCGGGCCAAGCCCCCGAGGGCGCCCCGCCACCTCTCGCGCCTGCCCGAGAGCACGTCGTACACCACCGACGAGGACCCTGACGTCGTGCTGGCCCGCGCGGTCCATGTCGTGAAGGGACGGCGCTTCCGCGTCCACCACGTCGAGGGAGAGGACGCGGTCGCCGCCGAGCGGGGCCACCTGCGCGAGGCCGGCAACCTGCTCTTCCACCTCGCCGTGATCGTCGTGCTGGTCGGCGTCGCCGCGGGCAGCCTGTTCGGCTACAAGGGTGGCGTCATCCTGCTCAACGGCGACGGCTACGGCTTCTCCAACAACCTCACGCAGTACGACGACTTCGCCCCGGGCGCGCTCTTCGACCCCGACGTGATGGAGCCGTTCTCCTTCAGCATCACCGACTTCGACGTCGACTGGCTCACCGAGGGCAAGCGGGCCGGCATGGCGCGCGAGTTCGTCGCCACGCTCGACTACGAGACCGAGCCCGGCGGCGAGACGGAGACCTACGACCTCAAGGTCAACCACCCGCTCACCATCGGTGGCACCGACGTCTTCCTCATCGGCCACGGCTACGCCCCGGTCATCACGATCCGCGACGGCGAGGGCGAGGTCACCAAGAGCGGACCCGTGGTGTTCCTGCCGACCAACGCGCAGACCTTCGAGTCCTTCGGCGTCGTCAAGGCGCCGTTCGCCCGGCCCCAGCAGATCGGCCTCGAGGGTGCGTTCTACCCGACGTTCGCGATGGGCCGCGACGCCGGCGGCAACCTGACCATGCCGTCGTCGATCTTCGGCGCGCTGGGCGACCCGCTGATCTCGATGAGCCTGTGGACCGGCGACCTCGGCCTCCAGGACGGCTCGGCCTCGTCGGTCTACGTGCTCGACAAGGCCGGCGCGACCCAGGTGACGAAGCCCAACGGCCAGCCGTTCCGCATGGACCTGCGCCCCGGCGAGAGCGTCGACCTGCCGGACGGGCTCGGCTCGGTGACGTTCGAGGGCGTCGAGCGCTGGAACAAGATCCAGATCAGCCGCACCCCCGGCAAGCTGGTCGCACTGGCCGGCGTCGTGCTCGCCCTGCTGGGCCTGCTGGCCTCGCTCTTCGTGCGGCCGCGGCGCCTGTGGGTCCGCGCCCGCCGGCAGGACGACGGCACCACCCTGGTCGAGCTCGCGCGGCTCGACCGGTCCTCGGGCGGCGACCCCGAGGACGGCGCCGCCGAGCTGGCGGACGTCGTGGCACAGCTGCAGGACCCGACCCGGACGAAGCAGACCAGCACCAAGGAGGACGAGTCGTGACGGACGCACAGTGGGAGGTCTTGAGCTACCAGGGCGTCATCGCCGCGGCGGTGCTCTACTTCCTGGCCATGCTGGCCTACTTCTTCGAGCTGGCGACCCTGCGGACGGCTGCCCGGGTGGGGGCCGACGACGTCGAGCTCGCCACGGTCGCCGCGCGCCCCGCAGGCGCGAGCAGCGACTCCGGTGTCGAGAATCCCGCCGGACCGAGCCGTCGTACCGAGGTGGCCGGTCGACTCGGCCTCGTGCTGACGGTGTTCGCGGTCCTCGTCCACCTCGTCGCGCTGGTGGCCCGCGGACTCGCGGCCGACCCCAACCGGGTGCCGTGGGGCAACATGTACGAGTTCACGATCTCGGGCACCTTCGTGGTGGCGCTGATCTTCGTGCTGGCCACGCTCCGCCTCGACATCGAGTGGCTCGGCCCGCTGGTCACCACCTTCGTCGTGGCTGCCCTGATGGCGGCTTTCCTCGGGCTCGACGACGCGGTGCTGCCGCTGCCCGACGCGCTCAACTCCCCGTGGCTGGTGATCCACGTGGTCGCGGCCGTGATCTCGACCGGAGCCTTCACGATCGGCGCCCTGCTGTCCGGGCTCTACCTCGTCAAGGCCCGCTCGACGTCGACCACCGGCTACCTCGCGCGGGTCCCCGAGCCCAAGGTGCTCGACCGGCTGTCCTACCGGATGCACGCCTTCGGCTTCCCGGTGTGGACGTTCGCCGTCCTCATCACCGGTCCGATCTGGGCGCACCAGGCGTGGGGGGCCTACTGGAACTGGGACCCCAAGGAGGTCTGGGCCTTCATCACGTGGGTGGTGTACGCCGCCTACCTGCACGCCCGCGCGACGGCGGGGTGGCGCGGCCGCAACGCCGCCATCCTGGCGCTGGTCGGTGCCGCGACGCTGTGGTTCAACTTCATCGGCATCAACTTCTTCAGCTCCTCCAGCCAGCACTCGTACGCCGAGGGAGCCGCGCCCGAGATGTCAGTCGTCCTCGGGCTTGCGGGGCCGGTCGAGGCCACGCAGGAAGTCGGGGTCGTCGTCGGGCCCGATCACCCGCGGGCGTGACGTGCCCCCACCGTCGAGGCGACGCAGCGTCAGCCTGACGAGGAACCACACGACGACCGCGATCACAGCGACGACGAGCAGGACCTTCAGCATTCCTCCAATGTAATGGGGTGCGCCTAGTCTTGAGGCGTGAAGGAGTTCGTTGTCTACACCGTCATGCGGATCGCGTTGTTCCTGGCGTCGTTCGGCGTCGTGGTGGGTGTCATGGCCCTGGTCTTCGACGGTCGCTACAACCTCTTCTGGGCCGTGATCCTGGCGTTCCTGATCTCCGGCATCGCGTCGTACTTCATCCTCAACCGCCAGCGCGAGGCCTTCGCACGGCGCGTAGAGTCGCGCGCGTCCCGGGCCTCCGCGGCCTTCGAGGAGCGCAAGGCGCGCGAGGACCAGGACTGACGCTCGGGGATCACCTGTCCTCGAGCACGCTGTCGTCCTCTCCCCGGATGGTCCACACCTGGCCGGGGCACCACCTCTCGCTGAGCTCGGCGAACACCGTGCCGTCCTTGGTGGTGACTTCGAGGTCCGTGTCAGAGCAGTCGTTGATGGTCAGCTGCCACCTCCCGCCGTCGGGCGGGATGCGCTCGACGTTGTAGAGCACCTGGTCGGTCTCGTTGACGATGTCGAGCCCACCACCGAGGCTCTCGCACGCCGTGGCAGCCCCGGCGACCAAGGCAAGCAGGAGCACCGCTCCAGAGCGCTTCACCCCGCCACCCCGGACCCGGCTTCTCCCTGGCACCACGTCGTCGTGCGCGGGCGCTGGCGTCATGGTCCGGACGCTAGCGAACACTCGCGCGGATCCCGGACATGAACGTGCTGGTCACGGCAGATGAGTGCATCGGTCCCGGCCCCGTGCGTACCTAAGCCTCTGCCTCGCCGCCCGATCTCGCGATTGGCTGGAGCCAGGTCCCGGGAGACAGAGGACGGACCGGGTGGTCCGGACGGGAGGATCGAGATGTACGCCTTGCCTCGCACTCCGATGGGTCGCCGCGCGCTGTGGCTCCTGCTTCCCGTGCTGCTCTACCTGGTGCTTCCTGTGTGGATCCTCGTCTCCTACTTGCCACGGGCGCTGAGCATCGCCATCGGCATCGGCATCATCGGGCTCGCTCTCGCCTCCCTCGTCACCTCGGGCCTGGCCATCTTCCGCGAGAAGGAACGATCGGTGCTGGTGATCGTGCTCGCGTCCCTCACGTTCCTGATCGTCTTCGCCTCCGCCGTCGGTGAGGTCCTCGGCGGACACTGAGCTCGGGTCGGCTCGCGTAGAACGGGTCCCAGCGTCGAACACGTGGACCATGGGCGGACTCGGCCTCGCCGAGAGCGAGACCTGTTCCAAGCGCCTGGGCGGTCGTCGACCTCGTCGTGGTCAGGTCATGGGAGCTGGCCAGCCGTCGCAGCTGGGCGGCGGCGTCCAGCTGGACGGGGGGACCGTGGCCCACGAGGACGACCTGCGGCTCCAGAGCGGCCAGCTTGCGGACCGACGCCTCGGCCGTCGACATGTCAGCCGTGAACTCCCGCATGGGGCCTTGCAGCCCGTCGAGGGTGCTGGTGATGGCGTCGCCGGCGACGAGCACCTTCGAATCGGTGTCGAAGACGGCGATGTGGCCGGGGGTGTGCCCGGGGGTGTCGACCACCTGCAGGCCGAAGACCTCCTCACCGTCTGCGACCGGCCGCAGGAGCCGCCCCGACGTGCCGGCGGCTCCCAGCACCGCCCCGATCTCCTCCACGCGACTGCCGAGGCCGCAGTCGACCAGCGCCGCCTCCTGGCCGCGTACGAGCACGTAGGCCGACACGTTTACCTCTGAGCGTGCGACGACGTCGAACGGCCGTCAAGGCGCAAGGCTGGTCCCTCCGAACCAGGGTCAGGTCGCGCCCCCGTCAGAACCCCGTGAGGTTGTACGCCGGCTCGCTGAGGTCGGCCATCGCGGCGAAGCGGCGTACGGCCTCGGGCGCCCCGTCGACGCGGCCCGCCCGGTGCAGCTGCAGGACGGGGACGCCGCCGAGGTAGAGCGAGCCGAGCATCTCGCTCGTCAGCCTGACGTCGGCATCGGCGTCCGTTCGGACGAGCTCCGCGACGCCGTCGCGCGTGACGACCTCGTAGCGTCCGGCCGCGTGACCCAGCGGGTCGTCGACCTCGAGCACGAGCGCCCCGTCGGCGGCCCACGGGCGGGCGGCGAGCGCCCGTGGGACGTCGAGGACCCGCAGCCAGAGGAACTCCTGGAGCTCGGTGGTCTTCACGCGGTTGAGGTCCGTCAGCGCCCACATCAGCGGGTCGTCGGGGTGGAAGAGGCCGAAGCTCACGGTCTTCACCCGGTCGATCGCCGCGAGGAACGACCACAGGCCGAGCTGGGCCTGCGGGGTCAGGGCGGCCATCTCGTCGACGCTCACCGTGTCCTTCTCGCCGTGCTGGAAGACGGCGAAGCCGTCGACCTGCCCGTCCTGGTCGAGGTGCAGGGCGACCCGGATCTTGCGGTGGGAGCCGCTGCCGTTGAAGTCGTAGGCGCCGGTGTGGATGTCCTGGTACTGCGTCGGCCACTCGACCGAGCCGCGCTGCCGGGCGTGGAAGGCATCGAACACCGCCTTGACGTGCGGCCAGGCGTCGATCGGCTCGAGGAGCTCGACGCGGCCGGCGTCGGTGAAGTCGCGGAACGCGAAGCCGGGGGTGGTGTGGACCTCCACGGCATGGCGGAACGTCGCCGGCCCGAAGCCCCAGCGGCCGTAGATCGTGGCCTCCGACGCGGTCAGGGCCGCCATCGGGACGCCCTGCTCGACGGCGTCGGCCAGGTCGTCCTCGATCATCCGGCGCAGCAGGCCGCGGCGCCGGTGGGCGGCGCTCGTGGTGACGTCGGTGACCATCCGCAGCGGCAGCAGCTCCCGACCGGCGTTGAGGGTCTTGTCGAGGCTGGCGTAGGTCGCCACCGGCATCGGCCCAGCGCCGAACTCGCCGGCGGGCAGCCACGCGCCACGCACCGTCACCCGGTCCTCGCGGTAGTGGCCCACCCACCGGTCGATCAGCTCGTCGTCGGGTCGCGGGTCGCGAAAGCCGCGCAGGACCGCACCGACCCAGCCTCTGCGCCGGGCGGACGCGTCGTCGGAGTCGTCGGCGAGGTCGAGGATCGCGAAGTCGTAGTCCACCCGGCCACGCTAGTGAGCGCGCCGGGCTCAGGCCACCGGGTTTGTCGCCCGGTCCTCGGGGCTCAGCCCAGCACGAGCAGCGGCGCTGCGACCAGGACCGACCAGAGCAGCTCCGAGGCGCCGGTGGCGGCCAGGACGGGGATGAGGGCCGGGCCGTTCGCACCGCCGAGGACGGCCCGGGTGGGGGGCAGTGCGCGAGCGAGGAACCCGAGGCCGAGGAGCGCCCACCAGGTGGTGGCGACGGCCACGGCGACCACGGCGGCCGCGGCGACCAGCACGAGAAAGGCGTAGAGGGACCGGGTGCGCTCGTCGCCGAGCCGCACCGCGAGCGTCCGCTTGCCCGCGACGGTGTCGGTCGGGATGTCACGGAGGTTGTTGGCCACGAGGATGGCGCACGCGAGCGCGCCGATGCCGGTGCCGGCGTAGAGGGCCGGCCACTCCCACGTCTCGGTCAGCACGTAGGTCGTGCCCACGACCGCGACGAGGCCGAAGAAGACGAACACCATCACCTCGCCGAGGCCGAGGTAGCCGTAGGGCTTTCCGCCGCCGGTGTAGAACCAGGCGGCCACGACGCACACCAGTCCGACCGCGACCAGCCACCACGCCGTCGTGGCAGCGAGGACGAGGCCGGCCACGGCGGCGACGCCGAAGGCGGCGAAGGCCGCCGCCTTCACGGCGCGAGGCGACGCCGCGCCCGACCCGACGAGCCGCATCGGCCCGACGCGGTCGGCGTCGGTCCCGCGGACCCCGTCGGAGTAGTCGTTGGCGTAGTTGACCCCGACCTGGAGCGCCAGGCTGACGACGAGCGCGAGCAGGGCCTTCCACCACTGGAGGTCGCCGAGCGGGGCCTGGTCGACGTACGCCGCCACGCCGGTGCCGGCGAGCACGGGAGCGACCGCCGCAGGGAGGGTGCGCGGCCGGGCGCCGGCGAGCCAGTCAGCGGAGGAGGTCACCGCCGGATTGTGTCAGGAGCCGAGCGGGCTGGCGCCGCCAGGCTCCGCCGGCTGCTCCACCGTCGGCGGCCCCAGCGGCGCGGGCTCGGCGGCCTTCGCCGACGACGTCGCGTCGGCCAGGATGTCGGCCGGCACGTGCTGCTCGAGGAAGCGGCGGGCCAGGCGCACGGACGGGTGCAGGCCCACCGCCGCCGCGGTGACGAGGGCGGCGATGACCAGCCAGCCGAGCGAGCTCCAGTCCATCACGAGGAACGTGTAGAGGGCGGGCGCCCAGACGCGGCCCAGCGTGCCCATCAGCTCGGCTGCGCCCTGGTACTCGCCGCGGCGGCGCGGGTCCATCAGCTCGGCCTCGAAGGTCCAGCTGGCGGCCGAGAGGAAGAGCTCGGCGCCGGTGAGGGTCACGTGGCCGAGGAAGAACAGCACGACCGTCAGCAGGCCGAGGGTGTGGTGGGTCGACAGCGTGATGACGCAGGAGACGATGAAGAAGACGGTCGAGATCCGGATCGCCCGCAGCCCGGTCGAGAGGTCGCGGACCCCGCGCGCGGCGGCCAGCGGCAGCAGGATGCACATCACCGTGTTGGTGCCGAAGAGGAAGGCGAGCACCACCCACGGGGCGTCGGTCTTCTGCACCAGCCAGAGCGGGATGACGAGGTTGAGGATGACCTGGTTGGTCCACAGCGTGCCGTTGCAGAACGACGCGGCCAGCCAGCCGACGTTCTTCATCGGTCCGGGGCCCTCGACCCGGACCTTGCGCTCCTCGGTGGTCTTGAGGTCGTGGGAGGCCGGGGGGAGGCGGGTGACGTTGACGGCGTTGAACGCGAAGACGGCCGCGGTGAACCACGGCAGCGCCGAGATCACCGTCAGCGACTCCGTGGCGAGGGCGATGCCACCGGCGAGCGCGCCGAGGGTGAACCCGACGTTGAGCGCGGAGTACATGTAGGCGCGCGACTCGACGCGCTCGGCCGCGGGGAGCACGTCGATCGTGTACGCCCCGTGGGCGGCGCCGCCCAATGAGCCGACCACCTCCAGGGCCACGGCGAGGGCGACGTAGCCGGCGAAGCTGTCGATGAAGGGCCAGCTGCACACCAGCGCCGCCTGGCCGGCGGAGCTGATCGCCCAGCAGCGCTTGGGGCCGAAGCGGTCGACGACCTTGCCCATCGGGTAGGCCGCGATGAACGCCGCGATGCCCGCCAGCGTCAGGCCGAGGCCGACCTGCGGCCCGGTCAGGCCGACCACCTCGGTGAAGAACACCGCCGACCCCGCCATGAAGGTGCCCTCGCCGAGGGCGAACAGCAGCGACTGGGTCGAGAGGCGACCGGCGAGCCGAGAGGGTGGGGTGAGGTAGGCGATCAGCGCTGTGAACATCGCCGGCCATTCTCGTCGGTCGCACCGACAGTGTCCTGCGATTTTCGGACGCCGCCGCGCCGCGGGAGCGGGCTCAGGCTCGCGGACCCAGCCCCACCCAGCGCCGGGCTCCGGCCGAGCTGACCGCGATGAGGATGAGGACGGAGATGGCGGTGCTCGTCAGGACGAGGAAGTGCACCTCGGCGGCGGCGCCGAGGTCGAGCAGCTGCGTGACCGCCTCCGCGGTGCACACGACCATGAGGGCGGTCCGGGCCCACGCGCGGTGGGCGAGCATGAACACCCACAGGCCGATCAGGAGCAGGGCGCTGCCTCCCATCACGGCGACCTCGCGGGCCGAGGCGGTGGTCGGGGCGCTCGCGCTCTGGAAGGCGGCGACGAGGACGGTCGCCAGGGTCACGGTGGCCTTGCCGATGCTCATCACGGCCGCGGCGAGGAGGCTCGGCGGCGGGACCCGGTGGGAGGCCGCGCGCGACAACGCGTCGGTGGCCTGCTCCACCCGGTCCGGCTCCGGCGCCTGCAGTCCGGTCAGGTCGAGGATCGGCAGGCTCCCGTCGGTGCGTACGACGTCGCCGCCACCGTTGCGGGTGGTGAAGGCGCTGGAGTAGTCCTTGACGACCCGAAGGGAGGCGTCCGGGACCGCGTAGCGGACGGTGTCGACGACGTAGTCGCGCTCGATGTCGATGTCGGCGTCCACCCGGTGGGTCACCTGGAGGGTGAACAGGGAGATGCCGACCGCCTTGTCGTACGTCGCGGCCGCCAGCCACTGCACCTCGAACCCGCCGGGCAGCTTCCAGCCGTGCGGGACCGGCCAGAACCGCACGTGGTGGCGCTGCGACGGATTGCCGTCGACCTCCTGCTGGTAGGCGAAGGCCTGCCGCCGACCGAAGAGGAACAGCGACGAGACCGGGGCCTCGGGGTAGGGGCGGCGCAGCACCGACGAGACCACGATCCGCCACGAGGAGCGGATGGTGAGCTCGTCGGCAAGGGTCCAGCCGGCTCGGCGCAGGGCAGCATGGATGTCAGCCTCGGTGCCGTCCACCGCCAGGTTGACCGGGTCGCCGAGCACGCCCACGTCGGTCAGGGTCCGTCCGATGAAGTAGTCGGGCACGTAGACCTTCGAGAGCACCTCCTGCAGGCGCGGCAGCCCCACGTAGGCCAGCAGCAGCCAGAACAGGAGCACCGCGCCGATCGCGTACCAGCCGTCGTCGAAGCCGACCGCGATCACGATCCATCCCAGCCACATCACGAGCACGGTGCCGATCACGAAGAACGCGCCGTCGACGATCTCCTGCACCGGCCAGAGCGGGATGCTCGAGACGTCGTCCGGTGCCAGCTCGAAGGCGGGTGGCGACGTCGGAGGCGGCGCGTCCACGGCCTCGCCGCGGCGCCAGTCGTCGGCGGGTGCGACCCCCATGGGTGACCCTCCTCGTTCTCCACGGGACCTTCGCAGGCTACCGAAGCCGGACCGGCGGCGGGTCCCCAGAAATCGCGATGCTCGTGCGCCGGCCGCGGCGGGGACCGTGCCGGGAGCACTAGCCTCGGCCCATGAGGGCCCACCCCGGACCAGGCGACGGCTGGGTGGACGAGCGGCGGCAGGTGGGAGGCACGTCGGTCCACTGCCGGCGCAGCACGTCCGGTGACGGTGTTCCCATCGTCCACCTGCACGGGTTCGCGATCTCCGGTGCCTACCTGATGCCGACCGCCCGGGCGCTGGCCGCTCGCGGGGTCAACGTGGTGCCGGACCTTCCCGGCTACGGGCGCAGCGAGCGCCGGGACCACGTCCTCGACATCCCGGCCCTGGCCGAGTGCACCATCGCGCTCCTCGACGACCTCGAGATCGACGAGGCCGTCCTGGTCGGGAACTCGATGGGCTGCGCGATCAGCCTGGAGGTCGCGCACAGCGCGCCCGAGCGGGTGAACCGGCTCGTCCTCGTCTCGCCGGCTGGAGGGGTGCACAACCAGCCCTTGGGCCGCGCCGTCGGTCAGCTGGCGCGGGACGTGTTCCGGGAGAGCACGAGGATGTTCCCCGTCGCTCTCCCCGACTACGTGAGGTTCGGGCCACTGAACGGGCTGCGGCTCTTCGCCGAGCTGACCCGCTTCCCGTCCCTCGAGCGACTGGTGCACACCCCCGTCCCGACCCTTGCCGTACTGGGGACCCGCGATCCGCTCCTGCCGCCCCCCGGCCGCATCCGCGAGGTGGCCCGGCTCGCCCCGGAGCACCTGACGGTCGCCCTGGTCGACCGGGCCGCGCACGCCGTGAACTTCAGCCACCCCGTGGAGCTGGCAGGCGTGATCGGGGCATGGCTCGACGACGCGATCGGTGACGGCTCGCACCTCCCGCCCGGGGTGCGGGTGGCTGCCGCCACGTGACCCGATCGGGGAACGATCGCGTCCCGTCCTCCCTCGCCGGGTGTGAGGACAACGCAGCGGCCGCACCGGAGACTGGCTGCGGCCCAGCCCGCTCGGGGTGCGGCCACCGCGCACGGAAGGGACGATGGCGTGACGACCAAGAGTGACTTCTCCGAGGAGGACTGGGCCCGGATCGTGCGGGCGCCGTTCGTGGCCGGGCTGGCGATCTCCCTCGCCGACCCCGGCGGCCCCATCGAGGCCGCGAAGGAGACGATGGCGGCGATGAAGTCGGCCACCAGTCCGCCGAGCCGCGAAGAGCTCCTGGCCGACGTGGCGCTCGACGTCCAGGCGATGGTGCAGGAGCGCCGGCACCCGCTCAAGGGCTACAAGCCCACGGGTCCGGCGGTCGGGGACCAGGTGGTCGGCGAGCTCCGTGCCGTGGTGGCGATCGTGGCCGCCAAGGCCACTGCCGAGGAGGCGGCGGCGTACGGCGCGTGGTTGCTGGCGAGTGCCGAGGCCGCGGCCGCGGCCGCCAAGGAGGGCGGCTTCATGGGCTTCGGCGCGGAGCAGGTCAGCGCGGGCGAGCAGGCGATGCTCGACCGGGTCCGCGAGGCCGTCGCCACCTGAGGCGACCTGGGCGGTTCGGGCCTCAGCTGCCGGAGTCGGAGCCCGGGCATCCGGCCTCGAGCGCGGGCTTGCGCGCAGCGGAGCGGTAGACGTCCAGGTCGCGGACGCCACGCTTCCACATCTGCAACCACATCTCGGTTGCCTTCTCGGGCGACAGCGTTCCCAGCTTGAGCATGTCCATGTGGTGCACGTGCCTCTCCCAGGTGTCGATCGACGTCTTCGCCTTCTGTGCGACCTCCAGCTCGGCCTCCACGAGGCGCGAGCACGAGCGCACCGCCGCGGGTGCCGGCCCGAGCAGCGCGGGCCCCGGGCAGTCGACGCCGGTGCGCTCGAGCGAGGCCCAGGCCCTCCGGAAGCGCTCGACGTTGCGCTGGGCACCCAGCCTGGTCTGGTCCCAGAAGCGCGTCGCCTGCTGCAGGGTGATCTCGCCGACCACGAGCTGGTTCATGGCCTCGACGTGCACGTCCCACTGGCGCAGGGCCGGCCGCGCCGCGTCGAGTGGTCCCTCGAGCGCCGCGGCTGCGTCGGAGCAGCGCTCCGGACGGGTGTCGGCGACGGGTTGGGGCGGCGCCGGGCTGAGGTCACTCCCGGGATCGGTCCCCAGTTCGTTCTCGCCCCCGGGATCAGCAGCGCTGCTGCTCGCCTGTCGGGGTGCGTCGTCGCCGTCGCCGTCGATGCCCACCCACACGATCACGCCCAGCAGGCCCAGCACGGTGCCCACCAGGAAGGTCCCGACCAGCAGCCTGACCGGAGCAGACGTTCCCCCGTTGCCCTCCATGCCATCTCCTCCGGAGAAAAGAGCTTCCAGCACTTCTCTGGACCGTAGGTCGCGCTCGACCGTGGGACACGCCCCAGTTGTGGGGAAATGCGTGCGGCTACGGCTCCCGATCGTCCTCGCCGTCAGCGTCGTAGCGACCCTGTGCCATCCGTCCGGTGTCGCGCCGGATGCGCTCGGCCCGGCGTCGTTCGAAGAGCAGGATGGCCACGACGACGCCCACCATCACGACGACCGTGACGACGAGCCGGAAGGCGTCCATCCCTCCACGATGCCACGGCGCCCATCGGCCTCGGCCCGGGTAGGGCCGGGAGGAGCGGCTACGCCCCCGGCACCACGCGCATGTCGCGGTCGGCGCCGCCGTCGAGGGCGCGGAGCGCCTCCTGGTAGGCCTCGCTGTCGTGCGCGGCCACCGCCGCCTCGACGGACGCGAACTCGATGACGATCGTGCGGGTGGTCTCGCCCTTCTCGAACGTCGCCTCCGGCAGACCGCGCACCAGGAACCGTCCGCCCGCCGCGGTCAGCGCGGGACCGGCGAGCGTGGCGTAGGCCGCCACCTTGTCGGGGTCGTGGACGGCCTTGTAGGTGGTGATCCAGTACGCGGTCATGGTCGCGACACTACGACGTACGCCACGACCGGAGGCCGCGCGGCGCGGCCGAGCCACTAGCGTTCGCCGTGTGAGCTTCCTGCGCCCGTCGGACGAGCCCTCCGTCGCCATCCGGCAGCTGTCGAGGTGGCTGGAGGCCGATGCCTCGCCGCCGCTCCTGATCGAGACGTCCGGCTCCACGGGGAAGCCCAAGGGTGTCGTCATCCCGCGCCGGGCGGTCCTGGCCAGCGTGGAGGCGTCCGCGCGCCGGCTGGGTGCCTCGGGACGGTGGCTCCTCGCGCTGCCCTCGTCGTACGTCGCCGGGGTCCAGGTCATCGTGCGCTCCCTCGTCGCCGGGCACGAGCCCGTCGTCGTGGACGGCCTCGACGTCGGGCGCGCGATGGCCACGGACCACGCCGACACCCCGACGTTCGCTTCGCTCGTGCCCACGCAGCTTCACCGCATCGTCGGCAACCCCGAGCAGGCTGCAGCCCTGGCGCGCTGCCACGCCGTCCTGGTCGGCGGCGGTGGGATGGACCCGGAGGTGCGCAGGCGGGCCGAAGCGCTGGGCGTGCGCGTCGTGGCGACGTACGGCTCCTCCGAGACCTCCGGCGGGTGCGTCTACGACGGCGTCCCCCTCGACGGCGTGGGCGTCACGATCGGCGCCGAGGGGCGCATCCGGATCGCCGGACCCACCCTGTTCAGCCACTACGCCGACGACCCCGCGCTGACCGCCGAGTCGGTCGTCGACGGATGGTTCCTCACCTCCGACGCCGGACGCCTCGACGAGGACGGCCGCCTGCAGGTCATCGGGCGCATTGACGACGTGGTCGTCAGCGGCGGCGTGAAGATCCCCGTGTCCGCCGTCGCCCAACGCCTGCGGCAGCACCTCCTCGTCAAGGACGCCGAGGTCCTCGGCGTCCCCGACCCCGAGTGGGGCCAGCGGGTCGTCGCCGTGGTGGTCGGCAACGTCCGCGAGGGCGAGCTGCGGGACTGGGTCAGCCTCGAGCAGCCCCGCTCGTGGGCGCCGCGCGAGTTCCGGTGGGTCGACAGCCTGCCGCTGCTGCCCAACGGCAAGGTCGACCGGCAGGCCATCCGGGCCGCGCTGTGACGGCCGACCTGCACGTCTTCTCCATCCCGCTGCGCACGAGGTTCCGCGGCATCACCGTGCGCGAGGGCGTGCTGCTGCGCGGCGAGGCGGGGTGGGGGGAGTGGTCGCCGTTCCTGGAGTACGACGACGCCACCGCGCGCCCGTGGCTCGCCGCGGCGCGCGAGGCGGCCGACGTGGGCTGGCCGGAGCCGCTACGTGACGTCGTACCGGTCAACGTCACCGTCCCGGCCACCGACCCGGAGCGGGCGCACGCGATCGTCACCGCCGGCGGCTGCCGCACGGCGAAGGTCAAGGTCGCCGAGCGCGGCCAGACGCTGGCCGACGACCTGGCGCGCGTGGAGGCGGTGCGCGACGCCCTCGGGCCCGACGGCCTGGTGCGCGTCGACGCCAACGGTGCCTGGGACGTCGACGAGGCGGTCCGCGCGATCGCGGCGATCGACCGGGCCGCAGGCGGGCTGGAGTACGTCGAGCAGCCGGTGGCGGCCGTCGAGGACCTCGCGGCCGTACGACGACGCGTGGCTGTGCCGATCGCCGCCGACGAGTCGATCCGCCGGGCCGAGGACCCCTACCGGGTGCGCGACCTCGAGGCGGCGGACGTCGCGGTGCTGAAGGTGCAGCCCCTGGGTGGGGTGCGTGCCTGCCTGCGCATCGCCGAGGACATCGGCCTGCCCGTCGTGGTGTCCAGCGCCGTCGAGTCGAGCGTCGGCATCGCGGCCGGCGTGGCCCTCGCGGCTGCGTTGCCCGAGCTCCACCACGCGTGCGGGCTGGCCACCGTGCAGCTGCTCACCGACGACGTCGTCACCGAGCCGATGCTGCCGGTCGACGGCATGCTCCGGGTCGGACACCCCGAGGTGGACCCCGCCGCCCTCGCCCGGCTGGCGGCGCCGGCTGACCGGGTCGACCACTGGCGCGCCCGGCTGGCGTCGGTGGGGCAGGATCGGCCGACATGACCAACCCCTCGACCCGGCTCGCCCGTGCGGTGGTGACCGCCCTGCGCGGTGCGGCGGTGCGTGAGGTGGTCGTCGCCCCCGGCTCCCGCAACGCGCCGCTCTCCTTCGCGCTCTTCGACGCCGCGCAGGCAGGCGCCCTGCGCCTGCACACCCGGGTCGACGAGCGCACGGCGGGCTTCGTCGCCCTCGGGCTCGCCAAGGTGACCAACCGTCCCGCCGCGGTCACCTGCACCTCCGGCACCGCCGTCGCCCACCTGCTCCCCGCGGTGATGGAGGCGGCCCACGCCGGGGTCCCGCTCGTCGTCGTGACCGCCGACCGCCCCGCGCCGTTGCGCGGCACCGGCGCCAACCAGACCACCGACCAGGTGGGGATCTTCGGCACCTTCGCCCCGACCCTCGACGTGTCCGAGGGGGACCTCGAGTCCGGCCTCGTCGACCTGCTCGCCTTCGTGCGGGGCCACGACGGCCGCCGCCCGGTCCACCTCAACGTGCAGCTCGACGACCCGCTCCTGCCCGACGACGCGGGCTGGGACGGGGGAGAGGTGCCCGAGTGGCCGGTGCCCGCGGTCGGCGCCCCGATGACGCGCCTCGTCCTCGAGCCCGGTCCGCGCACGGTCGTGGTCGCCGGCGACGACGCCGGCCCGCCCGCGCGCGTGCTCGCCGAGAAGGCCGGCTGGCCGCTGCTCGCCGAGCCCTCCAGCGGTTGCCGCACCGGTGACGCGGTGATCCGCGCCTACCGGCTGCTGCTCGCCGGTGAGCTCGGGGCGCAGGTCGAGCGGGTGGTCGTGCTCGGCCATCCCACCCTGTCCCGGCCGGTCGCCCGGCTCCTCGCCCGCGAGGACGTCGAGGTGGTGTCGGCCCGCCCGCGCGGCATGTGGGCCGGACGTCCGTACGCCGTCGCGCAGGAGGCGGACCAGGTCGACGTGGCGTCACCGGACGACCCCGCCTGGGCCGACGCCTGGCGCGCCGCGGACCGTACGACGTCCCGCGAGCTCGACCGGCTGCTCGCCGCCGAGCCCGACCTCACGCCGTACGAGGTGGCCGGGGCGGTCAGCCGCGCGCTGCCGCCCGGCGGCCTGCTGGTGGTGGGCGCCTCCAACCCGATCCGCGACCTCGACCTGATGGTCGCCCGCTACGAGGTCGGCGGTCGTCGCAAGGTCATCGCCAACCGTGGCCTGGCCGGCATCGACGGCACCATCAGCTCGGCGGTCGGCGCAGCGCTCGGCCGGCCGCAGTCGTCACGCGCGGTCGCCCTGATGGGCGACGTGACGTTCCTGCACGACACGACCGGTCTCTTCCTCGGCCCCCACGAGGAGCGGCCGGACCTGACGATCGTCGTGGTCAACGACGACGGCGGGTCGATCTTCGCGACCCTCGAGCAGGGCGCTCCTGAGCACGCCGACCGCTTCGACACCCTCTTCGGCACCCCGCACGGGGTCGACCTGGCGAGCGTCTGCGCGGCCGCCCGGGTGCCGCACCTGCAGGTCGGCAGCCTGCCCGAGCTCGAGCAGGCGCTGGCGATGCCCAACGGCGGCATCGAGGTCGTCGAGGCGCGGGTGCGTCGCGACAACCGACGGGAGCTGGACGAAAAGATCCGCGCGCTGGCCCTCCCCTGAAAGCGGAAGGGCCAGCGCGCGGATCGTCGTGCTGTGGTGTGTCAGTCGATCAGGACTGCGGGGTCTCCCACACGCGGACCCAGTCGACGTACATGTGCTGCGGGAGCTTCTTGTCGTTCATCTCCAGCGCCTCGTAGTCGGAGGCGAGCAGGCTCAGGATGAGGTACTGCTGGGCCTTCGACACGCGCTTGGACGTGCGCCAGGTCTCCTTGCCGTCGATGCGGAAAATGATCGTCTTGGGCGTCCACTGGACCGAGAAGACGTGGTAGTTCTTCGACCAGCCGTCGCGCTTGTTCTGCAGGAACGACTTGGAGTCCTTGATCCACGAGCCGGTCTTGATCAGGCGCTTGCCCTTGTACCAGTGGATGAAGCTGGTGAGGCCGCCCTGCGGGTGCTTGTCACCGAAGTACTCGATGATGTCGATCTCGTGGCCGTCGCTGCCCGGGCCGTTGCCGCCGACCGGCTGCGACCAGAAGCTCGAGTGCTGGCCCTGCGACTTGTGCATCTTCACGCGCGCGGCGGCGACGCCGTACCGGTAGCTGAACGCGCCCTCGGTGCCGACGTGGCCGTTGAGGCGGTAGGAGATCTTCTTCTTGAGCTTGCGCGAGGTGGCCTTGCACTTGCCCTTGGCCGACTTGTCCTTGATGACGCTCAGGCGCAGGGTGCCGCCGCCGACCTTGACGGCCTTCGGGTCGCCCTTGGAGCACTTGCGCTTGCTGGACGGCTCGTAGTCCTGGCCGCGCATGCTCCACACGGAGCTCAGCGAGCCGCCGGAGAACTCGTCGGTGAACGTCGGGGTCAGCCACTGCGACGTGTCGGCGGCCGAGCTCGAGACCTTCTTGAGGCCCTTGAACTTCTGCGCCGTGACGCGGTAGGTGATCGCCGCGCCGCCGCTGGAGACGTTGGCCCGGAAGTTGGCGTCACCGGACCGCTCCTGCTTGGCGGTGCCGACCTTCTTCCACGACGTCCCGACGAGACGCTCGAGGACGACCTTGCGGCCGACCTTGACCGGCTTGATGGTCGCGGTCACGGCGCCCTTGGCGGAGTCCGCGCTGGCGGTGCGCTTGCCCTGCTGGACGATCTGCGGGAGCACCTCCACGGAGATCTTCTGGCCGGCCTTCTTGGTCAGCGACGACGTCGACGCGGTGGGCGCGACGGAGTCGGTGGCCGAGCCGGTCTCGACCGTCAGGAGCAGGGACGCGGGCAGGAGCAGCGCGACGGCGCTGCCTGCGAGCACGCGGCGTGCAGACATAAAGAACTCTCTTCGTCTCGGGTGCGATTGGTGATTCCCCCAGGGCACTCCACCCGTCGGAGGCTGCACCACCCTAACCTTTGGCCCCACCCGTTCGGCGATTCCCCGGTCGCGGCGCGCGCCTATGGTGGGAACCATGCGGATCACCAAGTTCGGCCACGCGTGCGTCCGGGTGCAGGGTGACGGCGGTGTCGTCGTCCTCGACCCGGGGGTGTTCACCGACCCTGTCGCCCTCGAGGGCGCGGACGCCGTCCTGATCACCCACGAGCACGCCGACCACGTGCATCCCCACCACCTCCGTGACAGTGACGTGCCGATCTGGACGATCGCCGCCGTGGAGCGGCTGCTCCGCGAGCAGGCCCCCGAGGTCGCCGAGCGCGTGACGGTGGTGCGGCCCGGTGACCGGCTCGAGGTCGCGGGCACGGCGGTCGAGGTCGTCGGCGAGAAGCACGCGGTGATCCATCCCGACTACGACCGCTTCGACAACTCGGGCTACGTCCTGGAGTCCGGGGGAGCGAGCGTCTTCCACCCGGGCGACGCGCTGACACCGCCCGGACGGACGGTCGACGTGCTCCTCGCGCCGGTGAGCGCGCCCTGGCTCAAGGTCAGCGAGGCCATCGACTTCGTGCGCGAGGTCGCGGCACCCCGGTCGCTGGCGATCCACGACCGCGTCTACAGCGACGTCGGCCTCGACATGGTCGCCTCCCACATGGCCAACCTGCTGCCCGAGGGCCAGGCCTTCGAGCGTCGCGAGCCCGGCCAGGACCTCTGAGCGGCTCGGGTCAGCCGGCGCCCAGCGCGTCGCGGACGGGCACGAACTTCGCCTGCGACTCCGCCAGCTCGGCCTCGGGGTCCGAGCTCGCCACGATGCCGCAGCCGGCGAAGAGCCGGACCCCGGACTCGGTGACCATCGCCGAGCGCAGCGCGATGCCCCACTCGCCGTCGCCGGAGGCGTCCATCCAGCCGACGGGGCCGGCGTAGCGGTCGCGCGGCATCCCCTCGATCTCCGCGATGAGGCGCGTCGCCTCGACGGTCGGGGTGCCGCCCACGGCTGCGGAGGGGTGGAGCGACTCGGCCAGCTGCAGCGAGGTCGCGTCGTCGTGGACGACGCCGTTGACGTCGGTGGCCAGGTGCATGACGTTGGGCAGGTGGAGGACGAACGGCGCCTCCGGCACGTTCATCGACGAGCAGTGCGGCTCGAGGGCGTCGGCGACCGAGCGCACGGCGTACTCGTGCTCCTCGAGGTCCTTCGACGAGCGAGCCAGGGTCGCCGCGAGGGCGAGGTCGCGCTCGTCGTCGCCTGTACGTCGGATGGTGCCGGCCAGCACGCGCGAGGTCACCAGGCCGCGCTCACGGCGCACGAGCATCTCGGGGGTGGCGCCGAACAGCCCCTCGACGTGGAAGGTCCAGCACATCTCGTACTGGGCTGCCAGCCGGTGCAGCGGCCAGCGGACGTCGAGCGGCTCGTCGGTGGTGGCGATGAGGTCGCGGGCCAGGACGACCTTCTCCAGGTCGCCGGAGGTGATGCGCCGGACGGCCTCGGCCACGACCGACATCCACTCCTCGCCGTTGCGGGCGCCGTCCGAGAAGACGAGCCCGACGGGCGGCTCGGGAGCGGGGGCGGGGGTCAGCACGGGTGCCTCGACCGAGACGGTCGTCAGCCAGGCCCGGTCGCCGCGACGCCCGACGACGACCTGGGGGATGACGAGCACGGAGTCACCGGGCTCGTCGGCGAAGGCGAAGGCACCGAAGCAGACGAGGCCCGTGCCCGGCTCGGCCACCTGGTCCTCGACGTCGGCGCGCGCGACGGTCTCCGCCCACCACTTCACCGCGTCGCTGAACCTGGTCGGTCCTGACGTCTCCAGGCGGGCGGCGACACCCCAGCCGACCAGGCCCTCGCCGCGGCGCAGCCAGCTGACCGGCTCCTGCCGGGGCAGCAGGTCGAGGAGGGGGAGATCCGACGGGTCCACCGGGACGGTGCGCACGACGAGCGGCGGGGTGGAGGCGGACGCGGGGGTCGTCACGAGTGGGGAGCCTACGCCGAGGCGTGCAGGGCGAGGACGGGAGATCGGCCAAACGGCGAACAGGAGAGGCGTCGGTCACCTAGGTTGCCCGGTGACCGACACACCCCCAGGATGCCCAGGAGCCCGCACGTGCCTGCCCACGAATCTCCGCTCGTCCGGTTGGAGCGTCACGCGCGCAACCGCGCGCTCGAGGTCGCGGTGACGGAGGTGCGCGACGGCTCGTGGACCACGCTGACGTGGAACGAGCTCTACCGCCGCGTGATCGACGGCGCCGCCGGCATGATCGAGGCCGGGGTCAACCCGGGCCAGGTGGTGGTCATCCGGGTCCCGACGGGCGTCCGCCAGCTCGAGCTCGAGCTCGCCACGCGCGTCGCCGGCGCGGTGCCGCTGCTGCTGCCCGAGCACCTCGATCCCGCCGAGGTGGGTCGGCTCCTCGACGAGGTGGAGGTGCGGCTCGTCGTCGTCGACGACGAGAGCCGACTGTCGCTGCTGCGGCGTGCCGCCCTGGCCGACGCCCAGCTCTTCGAGTGCGACGACCGCTCGTGGGAGCGGCTGCGCGGGATGGGCCTCGAGCGGCGCAAGCGCCAGCCCGACCTGCTGTCCTGGGTTGCCGGCGCGCGCGCCGGCGCCTCCTCCGCGCCGGTGCTGGGCCTGCCCCGGGAGAAGGCCCAGGCCTGGCTCTTCCGCCCCGAGTGCTCCGGTGCGCTGTCCGACATCACCGGCACGGACGTCGTCCTGCTGACCGGCGAGGCGACCGACCGCTTCACGACCGTCGCGCGCGACGCGCACCTCACGTCGGGATTCACCCTCGCGTGGGTCGAGAGGCCGGAGGAGCTCGAGGCGGCCCTCGCCCACGTCGCGCCGACCCACGTGCTGCTCGACCACACGGCGGCCCGGGTGCTGGAGGACCTCCTCGAGGCCGGCACCGTCGACGGCTCGCCGTGGCACGCGACCCCGAGCGAGGTCCTCGACGCCGCGTCCGCCCAGGTCGCCGAGGCGCGGCTCGGCTCGAAGGAGCGCAAGCTCGCCGCCGAGGTCACCGCCCTGGCGCCCTGGTGGGGCGGCCGGTTGCGGGTGCTGGTGATGGACGCCCGTGTCCACCGCAGGATCAGCGCGCTGGCGACCACGCTGGGCTTCCGCCTCGGACGCGTCGCGCACCACCCGGCCGTCCGGCTCGAGCTGTCGCGCGAGCACGCGGTGGTCGACGTACCGGCGGCGCCGCAGGTCGAGGCCGCCTCGGTCTCGCTCCCGCGTCGTGGTCGGGCGGGCGACGGGCTGGACTCGGCCTTCTCGCTCGCCGGCACGCCCGGCTCCTGAGCCGGCTCGCTCAGGAGCGGTAGACGATCACCTTGTCGCCGAGCCGGACCCGGTCGAACAGCCACGCGACGGTGGCGCGGTCGCGCACGTTGACGCAGCCGTGGGACGCGCCGTCGTAGCCGTTGGCGGCGAAGTCGGGGGAGTAGTGCACCGCCTGCCCGCCCGAGAAGAACATGGCGTAGGGCATCGGCGTGTCGTAGAGGCTCGACACGTGGTCGCGCGACTTGCGGAACACGGTGAACGCCCCCTCGCGCGTGGGCAGCTCGTCGGAGCCGAAGCGCACCTCGACGGTCTCGAGGACCACGCCGTCGACGACCCAGCGCAGCGAGCGTGACGTCTTGTCGATGCACATCGCCCGCCCCGAGAGGCAGCGCTGGTCGAGGGCCGGGCCCGAGGGCTCGATGTTGAACAGCTCGGCCTTCGTCGGCTCCCGGGTCATCGCCTTGAGCCGGGTCAGCGTGCGCCGGTCGACCGCGCCGGTCACCGGGATCCGCCGCTTCGCCTGGAAGCCCCTCACCGCCTTCACCGTCGCGCCGGTGTAGCGACCGGTCACCTCGGCGTCGTACCAGCGGATCTGTGCGAGGCGCGCCTGCACCTGACGCACCCACATGCCCGTGTCGCCGCGCTGCAGCAGCGGCCTGCCGGGGGTGTAGACGTTGTGCAGCGCCTCGGTCGTCGGCTCGGTCGTCAGGCTCACGACCTTGAGCCACGTGCGCTCGTCGACGACACCGTCGGCGGTCCAGCCGCGGCGGCGCTGGAAGGTCGCGACCCCGTCACGGGTCTCGCGGTCGAACCGGTTGGTGACGACCTCGGAGTGCAGGTCGAGCTGGTGCAGCCGGCTCTGCAGCACCCGCACTCGCCACCCCGAGTCGCCGAGCTGCATCGGGGCGAAGGCGGCGCGCGCCGTCGGGGCGGCGGATGCGCTGGCGGACGCGGCGACGCCGCCAACACCGGTCAGGGTGCAGATCAGGGCGCAGAGCACCGCGAGGACGAGCGCAGGAGCGCGGTGACGTGACATGTGGGTCCTCCCCCGGAAGCCGTCGACCTGGAGATCGACGTGGTGATCATAGGGACGTACGACGACCACCCCGCGTTGCACCTTCCGGGGTTCGGACGCCTACGCTCGCGGCGTGGCCCGCGCTGACCTGGACAAGCAACCGACCGACGTTCGTCGCATGTTCGACACCGTGGCGAAGCGCTACGACCTCACCAACGACCTCATGACGGCGGGCATCCAGCGCACCTGGCGCCGCGCCATGGTCGACGCCGTCGCGCCGCAGCGCGGCGACCTGGTGCTCGACCTCGCCGCCGGCACGGGCTGCTCGAGCGAGCCCTTCGGAGCCCACGGGGCCACCGCCGTGCCGTGCGACTTCTCGGTCGGCATGCTCCAGCAGGGGAAGAAGGACCGGCCGTCGCTGCCGTTCGTCGCCGGCGACGGCACCCGGCTGCCGTTCCTCGACGACACGTTCGACGCGGTGACGATCTCGTACGGCCTGCGCAACTTCGTCGACCCGGTGGCGGGGCTCAGGGAGATGCTCCGCGTCACCCGGCCGGGCGGCCGACTCGTGGTGTGCGAGTTCAGCACCCCCGCCAACGGCGCGTTCCGCAGCCTCTACATGGACGGCTTCATGCGCGCGCTGCCCGCGATCGCCTCCCTGACCGCGAGCGCCTCCGACGCCTACGTCTACCTCGCCGAGTCGATCCGCGCCTGGCCGGACCAGGAGGGACTCGCGGAGATGGTCGCCGAGGCCGGCTGGCAGCGGCCCGAGTGGCGCAACCTCACCGGCGGCATCGTCGCGCTGCACCGCGCGACCGCCTGACCAGTCGCAGCGCATTTAGTGCACGCAATCGTCACCTAAATCCGCAGGTCAGGCCCGCAATCGCGGCGTCCGGGCTGGTCCGGACCCCCACGTGACGTATGTGACACCGGAGTCCTAGACTGTGGCCCGCGCCACTCGTGAAGCCATTCACAAGGGCACATGTCTCACGGCACAGGCCCACCAGGGCGTGGCGCAGGTCCACCGGAAGGGAAGCGATGGAGCTCTACACGCCGATCCTGGCGCTGGCACTCATCGCGACGGGCTTCGCGGTCTTCTCCGTGATCATGAGCGCCGTCGTGGGTCCCAAGCGCTACAACCGGGCGAAGCTCGACTCCTACGAGTGCGGCATCGAGCCGACGCCGCAGCCCGTCGGAGGCGGAAGGATCCCGGTGAAGTACTTCATCACCGCGATGCTCTTCATCGTCTTCGACATCGAGATCATCTTCCTCTACCCGTGGGCCGTCCACTTCGACCAGATGGCCCTCTTCGGCCTCGTCGAGATGGTCCTCTTCATCGGCACTGTGTTCGTGGCCTACGCCTACGTGTGGCGCCGCGGCGGACTGGACTGGGATTGATGGCCGCCATGTACGCACATTGCCGGCGTTCTCGTCGCTCGACGACCAAACCCGGGTCGCCTTCGCTCCTCGGCCTTGGCACTGCACGCACCTGGCGACCCTCAACGGGAGGAATCTGAGATGGGTCTCGAAGAGAAGCTGCCGTCGGGTGTCTTGCTGACCACCGTCGAGGGCGTCGCGGGCTACATGCGCAAGGCGTCGTTCTGGCCCGCCACCTTCGGCCTGGCCTGCTGCGCCATCGAGATGATGACCACGGGCGCCCCCAAGTACGACCTCGCGCGCTTCGGCATGGAGGTCTTCCGCGCCAGCCCCCGCCAGGCCGACCTGATGATCGTCGCCGGCCGCGTCAGCCAGAAGATGGCCCCGGTCCTGCGCCAGATCTACGACCAGATGCCCGAGCCCAAGTGGGTCCTGGCGATGGGGGTCTGCGCCTCCTCCGGCGGCATGTTCAACAACTACGCGATCGTCCAGGGCGTCGACCACGTCGTGCCCGTCGACATGTACCTCCCCGGCTGCCCGCCGCGCCCGGAGATGCTCATCGACGCGATCCTCAAGCTGCACGACCAGGTCCAGCACACCAAGCTGGGTGCCAACCGTCGCGACGAGGTCGCCGAGCTCGAGACCGCCGCGCTGCGTGCCCTGCCCACCTCGGAGATGAAGGGTCTGCTCCGGTGAGCGACAAGCCCGACGAGAAGGCCGCCGGCAAGGCCCAGGACGAGTCCGACGACAAGACCGACAAGAACGAGGCCGCGCGTCCCGCCGAGGAGCGCAACCTCGAGAAGGCCAAGTCCGAGACCGGCACCGGCAGCGGCGTCGAGCAGCCGGCGCCCGAGCAGTCCCCGGAGAACGTGCCCGCCCCGACCGGTGAGGTCCGGGCGGTCGGCGAGCGCCGCGGCATGTTCGGCGTCTCCGGCACCGGCGACACGTCCGGCTACGGCGGCCTCGTCAGCGCAACGGTGTTCCCGCCGCCCTCGCAGAAGCCGTACGGCGGCTGGTTCGACGAGGTGGCCGGAGCGCTGGAGGCGCGGCTCGAGGCGACCGAGCTCACCTCGGCCATCGAGAGCGTCGTGGTCCACCGCGGCGAGATCACCTTCCACGTCCGCCGCGAGGACCTGCCGTTCGTGGCGCAGATGCTCCGCGACGACGAGGCGCTGCGCTTCGAGTTCTGCTCCGGCGTCAGCGGCGTCCACTACCCCGAGGACTCGGGTCGCGAGCTGCACGCGGTCTACCACCTGACGTCGATGACCCACAACCGTCGCATCCGCGTCGAGGTCACCGCGCCGGACAGCGACCCGCACGTGCCGAGCCTGGTGAGCATCTACCCGACGCTCGACTGGCACGAGCGCGAGACCTACGACATGTTCGGGCTGATCTTCGACGGTCACCCCGCTCTGACCCGGGTGCTCATGCCGGACGACTGGCCGGGCCACCCGCAGCGCAAGGACTACCCGCTCGGCGGCATCCCCGTCGAGTACAAGGGCGGGTCCATCCCTCCGCCGGACCAGCGAAGGTCGTACAACTGATGATCCACCCCACTCGATTCTCCGTTCCTCCGCTCCGCTCCTCCACGAACAATCGATCGGGGACCCCGGAATGACTACCGAGCAGGACTTCTACGCCGCGCCCGGCGAGACCAGCCAGGGCCGCGTCTTCACCGTCACGGGCCAGGACTGGGACTCGATCACGCAGAGCATCGGCGAGTCCGCCGAGGAGCGGGTCGTGGTCAACATGGGCCCCCAGCACCCCTCCACCCACGGCGTGCTCCGACTCATCCTCGAGCTCGAGGGCGAGACGGTCACCGAGGCCCGCTGCGGCATCGGCTACCTCCACACCGGCATCGAGAAGAACATGGAGTACCGCTCCTGGGTGCAGGGCACGACGTTCTGCACCCGCATGGACTACCTCTCCCCGTTCTACAACGAGGCCACCTACGTGCTGGGCGTGGAGCGCCTGCTCGACATCGAGGACGACATCCCCGAGAAGGCGCAGGTCATGCGCGTGCTCCTGATGGAGCTCAACCGCATGTCCTCGCACCTGGTCGCCATCGCGACCGGCGGCATGGAGATCGGCGCCCTCACGGTGATGACGATCGGCTTCCGCGAGCGCGAGCTCGTGCTCGACCTCTTCGAGCTGATCACCGGCCTGCGCATGAACCACGCGTTCATCCGCCCCGGCGGCGTCGCCCAGGACCTCCCGCCCGGCGCCCTCGACGAGATCCGCGACTTCATCGCGCTGATGAAGAAGCGCCTCCCGGAGTACGCCGCCCTCTGCAACGCCAACCCGATCTTCAAGGGACGCCTCGAAGGTGTCGGCCACCTCGACCTGGCCGGCTGCCTCGCGCTCGGCCTCACCGGGCCGGTGCTCCGCTCGACCGGCTACGCCTGGGACCTGCGCAAGACCCAGCCCTACTGCGGCTACGAGGACTACGACTTCGAGGTCCAGACCTGGGACACCGCCGACTCCTACGGCCGCTTCCGCATCCGGCTCAACGAGATGTGGGAGTCGCTCAAGATCGTCGAGCAGTGCGCCGACCGCCTCGCCGGCCTCGAGGGCGCGCCCGTGATGGTGGGTGACAAGAAGATCGCGTGGCCCAGCCAGCTCGCCATCGGCAGCGACGGCATGGGCAACAGCCTCGACCACATCCGCCACATCATGGGCGAGTCCATGGAGGCGCTGATCCACCACTTCAAGCTGGTGACCGAGGGCTTCCGGGTCCCGGCAGGCCAGGCCTACGTCCCGATCGAGTCGCCGCGCGGCGAGCTGGGCGCCCACGTCGTCTCCGACGGCGGTACGCGACCCTTCCGCGCGCACTTCCGCGACCCGTCGTTCACCAACCTGCAGGCGACGAGCGTGATGAGCGAGGGCGGCATGGTCGCCGACGTCATCGTCGCCATCGCCTCGATCGACCCCGTGATGGGAGGCGTCGACAGATGAGTCTCGACGACAAGACCTGGGCCGAGCTGCGCGAGATCGCGGCCCGCTACCCCGAGGCCCGGTCCGGCCTGCTGCCGATGCTGCACCTCGTGCAGTCGGTCGAGGGCCGGATCACCCCCGAGGGCATCGAGGCGTGTGCCGAGGTCCTCGGCATCAGCGCCGCCGAGGTCAACGGGGTCGCGACCTTCTACACGATGTACAAGCGCAAGCCGGTCGGCGACTACCACGTCGGCGTCTGCACCAACACGCTGTGCGCAGTCATGGGCGGCGACCTGATCTTCGAGCGCCTCAAGGACCACCTCGACGTCGGCAACGACGAGACCACCGAGGACGGCAAGATCACCCTCGAGCACGTCGAGTGCAACGCGGCGTGCGACTACGCCCCGGTGATGATGGTCAACTGGGAGTTCATGGACAACCAGACGCCCGAGTCGGCCGTCCAGGTCGTCGACGACCTGCGCGCCGGACGCGAGGTCCACTCGACCCGTGGGCCGCGGCTGTGCACCTGGCGCGAGGCCGAGCGCGTGATGGCCGGTTTCCCCGACGACCGCGCCGATGAGGGACCGGCCGCCGGTCCTGCCTCGCTGGCCGGTCTCGCGATCGCCCGCGAGAAGGGCTGGACCGCTCCGGAGGGAGAGAGCAAGTGACGGACACACTGACCCCGGTCCTCACCGACAACTGGGACGCCGAGCGCGCCTGGACGCTGGCGTCGTACGAGGAGCGCGGTGGCTACGCCGCCCTCGACAAGGCGTTCGCGATGACGCCCGACGACGTGATCACCGCCGTCAAGGACTCCGGTCTCCGCGGCCGCGGTGGCGCCGGCTTCCCGACGGGCATGAAGTGGGGCTTCATCCCGCAGGACAACCCGAGGCCGAAGTACCTCGTCGTCAACGCCGACGAGTCCGAGCCGGGCACCTGCAAGGACATCCCGCTGATGATGGCCAGCCCGCACACGCTGGTCGAGGGCGTCATCGTCAGCTCCTACGCCATCCGCGCCCACACTGCGTTCATCTACGTGCGCGGCGAGGTCCTCCACGTCATCCGTCGCCTCCAGCGCGCCGTGCAGGAGGCCTACCTGGCCGGCCACCTCGGCAAGAACATCCACGGCTCGGGCTACGACCTCGACCTGATCGTGCACGCCGGTGCGGGTGCGTACATCTGCGGCGAGGAGACGGCGCTGCTCGAGGGCCTCGAGGGACGTCGCGGCCAGCCGCGCCTGCGCCCGCCGTTCCCGGCCGTGGCCGGGCTCTACGCCAGCCCGACCGTGATCAACAACGTCGAGTCGATCGCCTCCGTGCCGAGCATCATCACCAACGGCGCCGCCTGGTTCGCCGGCATGGGCACCGAGAAGTCCAACGGCTTCGGCATCTTCAGCCTGTCCGGGCACGTGAAGAACCCCGGCCAGTACGAGGCCCCGCTGGGCATCACGCTGCGCCAGCTGCTCGACCTGGCCGGAGGGGTCCGAGAAGGTCACGAGCTGAAGTTCTGGACGCCCGGCGGCTCCAGCACGCCGCTGCTGACCCCCGAGCACCTCGACGTACCGCTCGACTTCGAGTCCGTGGGCGCGGCCGGTTCGATGCTCGGCACCCGCGCCCTGCAGATCTTCGACGAGACGACCTGCGTGGTCCGCGCGGTGCTGCGGTGGACCGAGTTCTACAAGCACGAGTCGTGCGGCAAGTGCACCCCGTGCCGCGAGGGCACCTGGTGGCTGGCGCAGACCCTGGCCCGCCTGGAGAAGGGCGAGGGCAGCGAGGACGACCTCGACCTGCTCCTCGACCAGTGCGACAACATCCTGGGCCGCGCGTTCTGCGCGCTCGGCGATGGAGCGACGAGCCCGATCTCGAGCTCGATCCAGTACTTCCGGGACGAGTACCTCGCCCACCTGACCCACGGCGGCTGCCCGTTCGACCCGGCCGCCTCGACCGCCTTCGCACCGGTTGGAGCCACTGCATGACAGCGACCGACAAGGCGCCGGAGAAGACCGACGTCGACCTGGTCACCCTGACCATCGACGGCGTCCAGGTCAGCGTCCCCAAGGACACGCTGGTCATCCGCGCCGCCGAGCAGGTCGGGGTGCAGATCCCGCGCTTCTGCGACCACCCGCTGCTCGACCCGGTCGGCGCGTGCCGCCAGTGCCTGGTCGACATCCCCGACGCCGGCAACGGCCGCGGCTTCCCGAAGCCTCAGGCCTCCTGCACGCTGCCGGTCGCCGAGGGCATGGTGGTCAACACCCAGGCCACGAGCGAGGTGGCCGACAAGGCCCAGCAGGGAATCATGGAGTTCCTGCTGATCAACCACCCGCTCGACTGCCCGGTCTGCGACAAGGGCGGCGAGTGCCCCCTGCAGAACCAGGCGATGAGCAACGGTCGCGGCGAGAGCCGCTTCTCGGCCAAGGGCGGGATCAAGCGCACGTTCCCCAAGCCGATCAACATCTCCGCCCAGGTGCTGCTCGACCGCGAGCGCTGCGTGCTGTGCGCGCGCTGCACCCGCTTCTCCGAGCAGGTCGCCGGTGACCCGTTCATCGCCCTCGCCGAGCGCGGTGCGCTGCAGCAGGTCGCGATCTACGAGCGCGAGCCCTTCGAGAGCTACTTCTCCGGCAACACGATCCAGATCTGCCCGGTGGGTGCGCTCACCTCGGCGGACTACCGCTTCCGCTCACGTCCCTTCGACCTGGTCTCCACGCCCGGGGTCGCCGAGCACGATGCCTGCGGGGCCGCGATCCGCGTCGACCACCGTCGCGGCAAGGTCATGCGGCGCCTCGCGGGCAACGACCCCGAGGTCAACGAGGAGTGGATCAGCGACAAGGACCGCTTCGCCTTCCGTTACACGCAGGTCGACGACCGGATCACCTACCCGCAGGTCCGCGAGGAGGGCGTGCTGCGCCCCGCATCGTGGACCGAAGCGTTCGCCGTGGCCGCCCGCGGCCTGCGCGACGCCGGCGCCGCGGCCGTGCTCACCGGCGGCCGGCTGACCGCCGAGGACGCCTACGCCTACGCCAAGTTCGCCCGGGTCTCCCTCGGCACCAACGACATCGACTTCCGTGCCCGCCCGCACAGCGCCGAGGAAGCGAGCTTCCTCGCCAGCCACGTCGCACTCGCCGGTGACGTCACCTACGCCGACCTCGAGGCAGCTCCCGTCGTGGTGCTGCTGGGCCTCGAGCCCGAGGACGAGGCAGCGACGCTCTTCCTGCGGCTGCGCAAGGCCGCCAGGAAGGGTCGTACGCAGGTCGTGTCGGTGGCGCCCTACGCCTCGCGCGGGCTGACCAAGATGAACGGCCGCCTCGTGCCGGCCGCGCCCGGCACCGAGGTCGAGGTGATCGGCTCGCTCAAGGACGCCGAGCACGGCGTCACCAAGGACGCCGTGGTCCTCGTCGGGGAGCGCCTCGCCCAGACCCACGGTGCGCTCAGCGCAGCCGCCGAGCTCGCCGCCGGCACCGGCGCCCGCATCGCGTGGGTGCCGCGTCGCGCCGGCGACCGCGGCGCGGTCGAGGCCGGTGCGCTGCCCAACCTCCTGCCCGGCGGACGTCCGCTCACCGAGGCGGCAGCCCGTGTCGACCTGGGCGCCGCATGGGGGGCGGACCAGCTCCCCGCCAAGGTCGGCCGTGACGGCAACGCCATCGTCGCGGCACTGGCCAAGGGCGACCTCGGCGGCCTCGTCGTCGGTGGCGTCGACCCCGACGACACCGCCGACCCCGCCGCCTTCCGCGCCGCCCTCGACGTCGCCCGGTTCGTCGTCAGCCTCGAGCTGCGCGAGACCGACGTGACCCGCGTCGCCGACGTCGTGCTCCCGGTGGCCCCGGTCACCGACAAGGCCGGCACCTTCGTGACGTGGGACGGGCGCGCGCGGTCCTTCGACGCGGTGTTCGCCAACCCGGCGTCGCTGCCCGACCTGCGCGTCCTGTCCGGCATCGCCGACGAGCTCGCCGCGATCGGGCACGGTCGCCCGCTCGGCTTCCGCACGGTCGCCGAGGTGCGTGACGAGATGCAGTCGCTCGGCCCGTGGGACGGCGCCCGCCCGGCACTCGACGCCGGCAAGGCACCGAAGCCGGCCAAGGCCCCGAAGAACGCCGGGACCGCCTTCGCGTTGGCGACCTGGAAGCAGCTCATCGACCTCGGCTCGATGCAGGACGGCGAGGAGCACCTCCGCGCCACCGCCCGCAGGCCGGTCGCGCGCGTGAGCCGCGCGTCGTACGAGTCGGTGCTCGGCATGCTCGAGGCCCAGCCCGGCGACGAGCCGCTCGTCACCGTCACCGGTGACCGGGGCAGCATGACGCTGCCCGTCGTGGTCGCCGACATGCCCGACGGCGTCGTCTGGGTCCCGGCCCGGTCGATCGGTCGCGGCGTCCTCGCCGAGCTCGCCTCGCCCGGCAGCACGGTCACCCTGAAGGGAGCAGCACAGTGACGGGTCCAGTGATGCATCTCGCCCCGCTGGCGGCGGACCTGCCCGACCCCGGCCTGGCCGCCTTCGGCCAGGACCCGTGGTGGGTCATCGCCCTCAAGGCCGTCCTCATCTTCTTGATCCTCGTGCTGCTGACGCTCTTCAACATCTGGTTCGAGCGCCGGGTCGTGGCCCGGATGCAGCACCGCGTCGGGCCCAACGTGCACGGCCCCTTCGGCCTCCTGCAGTCGCTGGCCGACGGCGTGAAGCTCGCGCTCAAGGAGGACATCATCCCCAAGGCGGCCGACAAGGTCGTCTTCCTGCTCGCGCCCGTCATCGCCGTCGTTCCCGCCTTCGTCACCTGGGCGGTCATCCCGCTCGGCCCGGTGGTGAACTTCTTCGGCCACGAGACCCCGCTGCAGCTGACCGACATGCCGGTGGCCGTGCTCTTCATGCTCGCCATCGCCTCGATCGGCATCTACGGCATCGTCCTCGGTGGCTGGTCGTCCGGCTCGACGTACTCCCTGCTGGGCGGCCTGCGCTCGAGCGCGCAGATGATCTCCTACGAGGTCGCCATGGGCCTCGCGCTGGTCGCGGTCTTCCTCTACGCCGGGTCGATGTCGACCTCGGAGATCGTCGCCGCCCAGGACCGGCTGTGGTTCGGCCTGATCCTGCTGCCGTCGTTCGTGATCTACGTGATCTCGATGGTCGGCGAGACCAACAGAGCACCCTTCGACCTGCCCGAGGCCGAGGGTGAGCTGGTCGGCGGCTTCCACACCGAGTACTCCAGCCTGAAGTTCGCCCTGTTCTTCCTGGCCGAGTACATCAACCTCGCGACCGTGTCGGCCATCGCCACCACCCTCTTCCTGGGCGGCTGGGCCGCGCCGTGGGGCATCGAGAACGTGTGGGAGGGCGCCAACAGCGGCTACTGGCCCCTGCTGTGGTTCTTCGGCAAGGTCTTCTGCTTCATCTTCCTGTTCGTCTGGCTGCGCGGCTCGCTGCCCCGCATGCGCTACGACCAGTTCATGGCGCTGGGCTGGAAGATCCTCATCCCGGTCTCGCTGGCCTGGATCGTGGCCGTCGCGACGATCCGCGTCATCTCGCTCGAGGGCAACATCAACCGCACCTACCTCGTCGCCGCCATCGCGGTGCTGCTCGTCCTGACCGTCGGACTGATGTTCGTCGGCGACAAGGGCGACACCTCGGACGAGGAGGCCGCGATCGAGGCGAGCGAGGAGCCGCACGACGCGTTCGCCGGTGGCTTCCCCGTGCCGCCGATGCCCACGGGCGGTGCCGTCCGCGGAGGCGCCGCGCCGCTGTCGTTCGCCCAGAGCCGCACCACCGTCACCGCTGCAGCGGAGGAGAACCATGAGTGAGTCCCCTCAGTCCGGGCAGGGGTCCAAGGGCATCAAGGAGAGCCTCTGGGACCCGATCGCCGGGTTCGGCGTCACCTTCCGGACCATGTTCAAGAAGGTCGTCACCGAGCAGTACCCGTTCGAGAAGCTGCCGACGGCTCCCCGCTTCCACGGCCGGCACCAGCTCAACCGCTGGCCCGACGGCCTGGAGAAGTGCATCGGGTGCGAGCTCTGCGCCTGGGCGTGCCCGGCCGACGCGATCTACGTCGAGGGCGCGTCCAACGTCGACCTCCCCGACGGTTCGGGACGGTTCAGCCCCGGTGAGCGCTACGGCCGCGTCTACCAGATCAACTACCTGCGCTGCATCCTGTGCGGGCTGTGCATCGAGGCGTGCCCGACGCGCGCCCTGACGATGACCAACGAGTACGAGCTCGCCGACGACAACCGCGCCGACCTGATCTACGAGAAGTCCGACCTGCTGGCGCCGCTGCTGCCGGGCATGGAGGAGCCGCCGCACGCGATGCGACTCGGCGACGACGAGGGTGACTACTACCGGGGGGCCACCCGATGAACCACCCCACGAAGTTCTCGTCCTCCCCCGCTGCGCTCCTCCGCACGACAACTCCGAGGGGACCCCGATGACGTTCTGGATCCTGGCCCCGATCATGGTGGCCGCCGCGCTGGGCATCCTGTTCGTCCGCAAGGCCGTGCACGCCGCGCTGCTGCTCGCCGTCGTGATGATCAGCCTGGCGTTCCTCTACGCCGTGCTCGACGCGCCGTTCCTCTTCGCGGTGCAGATCATCGTCTACACCGGCGCGATCCTCATGCTGTTCCTCTTCGTGATGATGCTCATCGGCGTCGACGCGACCGACTCCGTGGTGGAGACCATCCGCGGCCAGCGCGTGATGGCGGTCGTCCTCGGCCTGCTGTTCGGCACCGTGCTGGTGCTCGGTGTCAGCCAGGTCGCGCTCGGCGCGGTGGTCGGGCTCGACGAGGCCAACGCCGGCGGCAACGTGCCGGCGATCGCCAACATCCTGTTCTCCCGCTATGTCTTCGCCTTCGAGGCGACCAGCGCCCTGCTGATCACCGCCGCCCTCGGCGCGATGGTGCTCGCCCACCGCGAGCGCCTGACGCCGAAGCAGACGCAGGCCGACCTCGCCGCCCAGCGCATGCGTGACTACGCCGAGCACGGCAAGCACCTCGGGCCGCTGCCCTCGCCGGGCGTCTACGCCCGGCACAACGCGGTGGACACCCCGGCCCTGCTGCCCGACGGCACCGCCGCCGAGTCGTCGGTCTCCCGGGTGCTCGCCGCCCGCGGCACGGTCCGTTCGGCTCCCGCGCTCGCCGACGACATCGACGACGTACGACGTCAGATCGCCGGCTTCGACGGGCACGACCCGGCCACGATGCCCGAGACCTCCGGCAAGGCCGGCGCGCCCGCGAGCACGGAAGAGGACGTCAAGTGACCCAGTACATCGTCCTCTCGGCGATCCTCTTCACGATCGGCTGCGTCGGCGTCCTCACGCGCCGCAACGCCATTGTCGTGTTCATGTGCGTCGAGCTGATGCTCAACGCCTGCAACCTGGCGTTCGTGGCGTTCGCCCGCCAGCACGGCAACCTCGACGGCCAGATCACCGCGTTCTTCGTGATGGTGGTGGCGGCTGCCGAGGTCGTGATCGGACTCGCGATCATCATGACCATCTTCCGCACCCGACGCTCGGCCTCGGTCGACGACGCCAGCCTGCTGAAGTACTGAGGGAGCACCTGTGAACCTGTTGTCCCACTCAGTCCTCGCGGTCGGCCTCCCCATGGCCGAGGAGGGCGCCCACACGACCCCCGTGGTCGCGCCCGACATGGGCGCGGGCGGTGTCTTCGACCTGCTCTGGCTGGTCATCGCGCTCCCGGCGCTCGGCGCGATCCTGCTGCTCGGCGTCGCGCCGTTCCTGCCGACCTCGCTCAGGGCGACCGCCGACAAGCACGGCCACCTCCTCGGCACCGCGATGGCCGCACTCTCCTTCGTGCTGAGCCTCGTGCTGTTCTTCGCGCTGCTCGGCCGCGACGCCGAGTCGCGCCAGATCGGCCAGCAGCTGTGGACCTGGTTCGAGACCGGCTCGCTGACGGTCGGCATGGATCTGCTCTACGACCAGCTGGCCGCGCTCTTCCTGCTCCTCATCACCGGTGTCGGGTCGCTGATCCACGTCTACGCCATCGGCTACATGGAGCACGACCCCCGTCGCCGCCGCTTCTTCGGCTACCTCAACCTGTTCGTCGCGGCCATGCTCATGCTGGTCCTCTCGGCGAACTTCGTGGGCCTCTTCCTGGGCTGGGAGGGCGTCGGCCTCGCGTCCTACCTGCTCATCGGCTTCTGGCAGCACAAGCCGTCGGCCGCGGCCGCGGCCAAGAAGGCCTTCGTGATCAACCGCGTCGGAGACATCGGCCTGTCGCTGGCGATCGCGCTGATGTTCGCGACGTTCGGCACCACCGACTTCGGCGCGGTCAGCGAGCTCGCCGGCGAGGCGAGCCAGGGCACCCTCAACGCCCTCGGCCTGCTGCTCCTGCTCGGCGCGTGCGGCAAGTCCGCGCAGGTGCCGCTGCAGGCCTGGCTGCTCGACGCGATGGAGGGCCCGACCCCGGTCTCGGCCCTGATCCACGCGGCGACCATGGTCACCGCCGGCGTCTACCTCGTCGTGCGCTCGAACTTCATCTACGAGCTCACGCCCGTCGCGCAGACCGCGGTCGTCGTCGTCGCCACCGTCACGCTCCTGTGGGGTGCGATCCTCGGTTGCGCCAAGGACGACATCAAGAAGGCGCTGGCCGGCTCGACCATGAGCCAGATCGGCTACATGATGCTGGCCGCCGGACTCGGTCCCGTGGGCTACCCGTTCGCGATCTTCCACCTGCTGACGCACGGATTCTTCAAGGCCAACATGTTCCTCGGCGCGGGCTCGGTGATGCACGGGATGAACGACGACGTGGACATGCGCCACTACGGGGCGCTCAACAAGGCGATGCCGGTCACCTTCCTGACCTTCGCGATGGGCTACCTTGCGATCATCGGCTTCCCGGGCTTCTCCGGCTTCTGGTCCAAGGACAAGATCATCGAGTCGGCGCTGGCCGACAACCTGGTCATCGGCGTCCTGGCCCTCCTCGGCGCCGGCATCACGGGCTTCTACATGACCCGCCTGATGCTGATGACCTTCTTCACCACCAAGCGGTGGGAGAAGGACGTGCACCCGCACGAGTCGCCCAAGGTGATGACCGTGCCGCTGATCGTGCTGGCCGCGCTGTCCGTCCTCGGCGGCGCCCTGCTGCTCGGCGACTGGATCGTCACCTGGCTCGAGCCGGTGACCGGTGTCGCCGAGCACCACGAGCCGCCGCTGCCGGCCATCGTGATCACGCTGATCATCACCGCCGTCGTCGCGCTCGGCGTGGCCGCGGCCTGGTTCCTGGTCGGCAAGCGCGAGATCCCGCGCGAGGCCCCGCAGGACGTGTCGTTCGCGACCCGCGCCGCTCGCGCCGACCTCTACGGCGACGCGATCAACGACGCCGTCGTCGTACGTCCCGGAGCAGGACTGGTCGGTGGCCTGGCCACCTTCGACCGCGTCGGCGTCGACGGTGTCGTCGAGGGCGGGTCCTCCGCCGTCGGCGGCCTGTCCACCACGTTGCGTCGAGTCCAGAACGGCTTCGTCCGCTCCTACGCCCTGTCCCTCCTCGGTGGCGCCCTGCTGGTCGTCCTCGCTCTGCTGGCGGTGAACCTCGGATGATCCTGACTGTCCTGATCCTGCTGCCGCTCGTCGGCGCGCTCGTCACGGCCTTCGTGCCGGCTGCGGTCGCCCGGCTGGTCGGCCTCGGCTTCGCCGCCGCGACCCTCGTCGCCGGCATCGTGGCCGCGACGCAGTACACGCTGGGCGGCGGCATGCAGCTCACCGAGACCCGCACGTGGATCGAGTCCCTCGGGGTCCACTACGCGCTCGGCGTCGACGGCCTCGGCCTGCTGATGGTCCTGCTCACGGTCGTCCTCGTGCCGATCGTGCTGCTCGCCGGCTGGCACGAGTCGGAGGCCCCGGGCAACAACGGCGCGAAGTCCTTCTTCGCCTGGACCCTGGCCCTCGAGGCCATGTCGCTGGCCGTCTTCACCGCCACCGACGTGCTGCTCTTCTACGTCGTGTTCGAGGCGACCCTGATCCCGGCCTACTTCCTCATCGGCGGCTTCGGCCGGGCCGGCCGGGGGCGTGCCGCGACCAAGTTCCTCATCTACCAGCTCGCCGGCGGCCTCATCATGCTCGCCTCGGTGATCGGGCTCTACGTCGTCTCCGCGAACGCGGGCAACCCGAGCTTCCTCATCAGCGACCTGGCCGCCCTCGACATCGACGAGACGACGCAGCGCTGGCTGTTCGTCGGCTTCTTCGTCGCCTTCGCGATCAAGGCGCCGATGTTCCCGGTGCACACCTGGCTGGCCGACACGACGGAGAAGGCGACCACCGGCACCTCGGTGCTGCTGGTCTGCATCCTCGACAAGATCGGCACCTTCGGCATGCTGCGGTTCTGCCTCGGGCTGCTGCCCGACGCGTCGCAGTGGGCGACACCGGTCGTGGTCGTGCTCGCGCTGATCTCGATCATCTACGGCGCGCTGGTCGCCATCGGCCAGGACGACGTCCTGCGCCTCATCGGCCTCACGTCGCTCTCGCACTTCGGCTTCATCGTGCTGGGCATCTTCGTCTTCAGCTCCAACGGCAGCACCGGGGCGATCCTCTACATGGTCAACCACGGCATCGCGACGGCGCTGATGTTCCTGGTGGCCGGGTTCCTGATCCACCGCACCGGCACCGCCTCCATCCGCGAGATGGGCGGGGTCGAGAAGGCCGCCCCGGTGCTCGCCGGCTTCTTCCTCGTCGGCGGCCTCGCCGCAGCCGGCCTGCCCGGCCTGTCGCCGTTCGTGTCCGAGATGCTCGTCATCATCGCCGCGTTCGACCACCACTGGCTGGTCGGCTCGGTCGCGGTGCTCGCAATCGTCCTGGCCGCGTTCTACGCGCTCTGGATGTACCAGCGCACGATGACCGGACCCGACCGGGTCGGCATGGCCCCGGTGGCCGACCTCGACCGTCGTGAGGTGGGCATCCTCGCCCCGCTGCTGCTCGCGCTCGTGCTGTTCGGCTTCTACCCGATGCCGCTGCTCGACGTCATCAACCCGTTCGTCCACGACTCGCTCGCGAGTGTGGGCATCGGCCAGGAGGGTGGTCCCCAGTGACCGAGTTCGTGAAGCCCAGCGTCGAGTACTTCGAGCTCTGGCCGCTGCTGGTCGTCTTCGGTGTCGCCTGCCTCGGCGTCGTCGTCGAGGCGTTCCTCCCGCGCTCGGTCCGCTACACCGCCCAGGTGGTGCTGGCCCTCGGCGGCCTCGTGCTCGCCCTCGTCGGTGTCGTGCTCGTCGCGCAGGACGTCCAGACGTACGACGACGGCGCCGCGCGCGGCGTGCTCGCCGTCGGTGGCACGATCGCGGTCGACGGGCCGAGCCTCTTCATCTGGGGCCTGGTCCTCGCGCTGGCGATCGCCGGGGTGCTGCTCTTCGCCGAGCGCCACCTCGACGGCGGGGTGTCGGCGTTCGCCGGCCAGGCCGCGGCGGTGCCGGGCACCGACGCGGAGACCGCGTCCATCGCGGCCAACCGCGAGCACACCGAGGTCTACCCGCTGATGATGTTCGCGGTCTTCGGCATGATGCTCTTCCCGGCGGCCAACGACCTGCTCACGATGTTCGTCGGCCTCGAGGTCCTCTCGCTGCCGCTCTACCTGCTCAGCGGCCTCGCCCGTCGGCGTCGCCTGCTCAGCCAGGAGGCAGCGCTCAAGTACTTCCTGCTCGGCGCCTTCTCGTCCGGCTTCTTCCTCTACGGTGCCGCGTTGCTCTACGGCTACGCCGGCTCCCTGGACTTCGCTGCGATCAACGAGGCCGTGCGCAACGACGTCGGCAACCAGAGCCTGCTGCTCATCGGCACGGGCCTGCTGTCGGTCGGCCTGCTCTTCAAGGTCGGTGCGGTGCCGTTCCAGGCGTGGACGCCCGACGTCTACCAGGGCGCGCCGACCCCGGTGACCGCCTTCATGGCGGCCGGCACCAAGGTCGCCGCCTTCGGCGCGATCATGCGCCTGTTCTACGTCGCGCTCGGCGCCGACCGCTGGTCGTGGCAGCCGATGCTCTGGATCATCGCCGTGCTCTCGATGTTCGTCGGCGCCGCGCTGGCCATCACGCAGACCGACATCAAGCGCCTGCTCGCCTACTCCTCGGTCGCGCACACCGGCTTCATCCTCACCGGCGTCGTGGGCCTGCAGGCCTCCGACCAGCTCGCCGTCGGCGAGATCAGCTCGGTCCAGGCCGTGCTCTTCTACCTCGCGACCTACGGCTTCGCGACGATCGGCGCCTTCGCGGTCGTCAGCCTGGTGCGCGACGGCGGTGGCGAGACCACCGCCATCGACCGGTGGGCGGGCCTGGGCAAGGAGTCGCCGGTCGTGGCGGCCGTCTTCGCGTTCTTCCTGCTGGCCATGGCGGGCATCCCGCTCACCTCCGGGTTCGTGGGCAAGCTCGCGGTCTTCTCGGTGGCCCTCGCGGCGGGTGCCTGGCCGGTCGTGGTCGCGGCCGTGCTCGCGAGCATCGTCGCGGCGTTCCTCTACGTCCGGGTCATCAAGGTCATGTACTTCGACAAGCCGGTCGGCGACGGTCCGAGCGTGGCGTACCCCTCGGTGCTCACCGCCACGACCATCGCCGTCGGCGCCGCGATCACCCTCGTCCTCGGCGTGCTGCCGGGCCCGGTGCTCGACCTCGCGGCGGTTGCGGGAGAATTCATCAGGTGACCGACTCGCCCCTCGCCATGCCCGTCGTCGACCCCGCTCTCGAGCAGCGGCTGGTCGAGCGGCTGGCGCGCATCGAGGAGATGCTCGCCGACCACTGCAAGGGGCGTGCCGAGTTCGTCTCGGAGGCCGCGGCCCACCTGATGATGGCCGGCGGCAAGCGGTTCCGGCCGCTGCTGGTGCTGCTCGCCGCCGAGGCCGGTCCCGACCCTGACGCGGAGGCGGTCGAGACCGCCGCCTGCGTCGTCGAGCTCACCCACGTCGCCTCGCTCTACCACGACGACGTCATGGACGAGGCGTCCCTGCGCCGCGGTGCCACCACGGCCAACGCCCGCTGGGACAACAACGTCGCCATCCTCACCGGCGACTTCCTCTTCGGCCGCTCCTCCGAGCTCACCGCCGAGCTCGGACCCGAGGCCGTCCTCATCCAGGCCCGCACGTTCACCCGCCTCGTCGAGGGCCAGATCATGGAGACGGTCCCGCCGGGCCCTGGCGAGGACCCGCTGGCGCACTACCTCGACGTCGTCGCCGGCAAGACCGGCTCGCTGATCGCGACCTCCGCCCGCTATGGCGCGATGTTCAGCGGCGCCCGCCCCGAGGTCGTCGAGGCGCTGAGCTCCTACGGCGAGATCGTCGGCTCGGCCTTCCAGCTGACCGACGACATCCTCGACATCGCCTCGGAGTCCGACACCTCCGGCAAGACGCCCGGCACCGACCTCCGCGAGGGCGTACCCACTCTCCCCGTCCTCATGGCCCAGGCCTCGACCGACCCGGCCGACGCCCGCCTGCTGTCGCTGCTCGGCCGCCCGCTGGCCGACGACGCCGAGCACGCCGAGGCGCTCGAGCTGCTGCGTCGCCACCCCGCCATCGACCAGGCCCGCGACCACGTGCTCGCCGAGGCCGCCCGCGCCAAGAAGCTCCTCGAGGCCCTCGACCCCGGCCCCGTCCGTACGGCGCTGGAGTCCTTCGCCGACATCGTCGCGACCCGCACCTCCTGAGTCGAAACCCGGTCAGACGAGCGGCTTCACTCAGACCGCGTCGGCCTGCGCGAGCGGTGAGTCAGGCATGTTCCGCGGCCGGCAAACCTGCGTGACCCACCGCTGCCCGGGGGAGCGGTGGTGAAGCCACATTTCTGGTCGCCGGAATGTGGGTGGGCCACCGCCGCCCGCGTGTCGTACGCCGCCAGGGAAGGGCTCAGACGGCGCTGGCCTGGGCGATGAGGCGCAGCTGGCGGCGGCGGTGGTTCAGCGCCTCGACGGTGAAGATCGCGAGCGCGACCCAGACGAGGCCGAAGCCGATCCAGCGGCTGGCGGGCATGTCCTCCTGGAAGACGAGGATGCCGAGGGCGAACTGGATCGTGGGGGCGAGGTACTGCAGCAGCCCGAGCGAGACCATCGAGACCCGGATCGCCGCGGCGCCGAAGAGCATGAGGGGTACGGCGGTGATCACGCCGGTGGTGGTGAAGAGGAGGGCGTGCCCGACGCCGTTGGTGCCGAAGGTGGAGGCGCCGGTGGCGACGAGCCAGGCGACGTACGCCGCTGCGAACGGCGCGATGATGAGGGTCTCCAGCGTGATGCTCTCCACGGCGCCGACACCCGCCTGCTTCTTGAGCAGGCCGTAGGTGCCGAAGGAGAAGGCGAGCACGAGCGCGACCCAGGGCGGGCGACCGTAGTCGAGGGTCAGCACGACGACCGCGAAGAACGCGATCGCCATCGCGACCCACTGCAGCCGTCGCAGGCGCTCGCCGAGGACGAGGACGCCCATCAGCACGGTCACGAGCGGGTTGATGAAGTAGCCCAGCGACGTCTCGACGACGCGGCCGTTGTTGACGCCCCAGATGTAGCCGCCCCAGTTGACGGTGATGACGACGGCCGCGCAGCTGATCAGGAGCAGCCTGCGCCGGTCGCGGAGCAGGGCGCGGAACTGCTCGACGCGTCGTGCCAGCACCAGGATGACCAGCATCGTGAGCACCGACCAGACGATGCGGTGGGCGAGGATCTCGAGCGCACCGGCCGGCTCGAGCAGCGTCCAGTAGAGAGGGAACGTGCCCCAGAGGGTGTAGGCCAGTGCGCCGAAGATCAGTCCGCGTCGGCTATCTGGCACTCCCGGAGTCTAGAGGCGCCCCGTCACCTACGATGGGGTGGCCTCGGGGTCGGGACCCTGCGGCAGTCAGACATCACCACTCGAGGGGGAACTCACCATGCGGACTCTCCGCACCGTCCTGGCGACTCTGGTCGCCGCCCTGCTCGTCGTCGGCGTGCTCACCACGAGCGCCGGTGCCGGGTCGCTGCCGAAGCGGATCATCGACGAGGTCCCGCCGCGCGACAAGCAGGTCTCCTACAACGCCTTCAAGCTCAAGGGCACCGTCATGGAGCCGCAGATCGACGGCACCCTGCTGCCCTACGCCAAGCAGAAGGTGAAGATCCTCAAGAAGAAGTGCGGCAGCTGCAAGTGGAAGACCGTGAAGAAGGTCAAGACCAACGACAGCGGCGTGTTCAAGACGCGCATCTTCGCCCCCGACCGCGGCCGGTGGAAGTGGCGCTCGAAGGTCGACCACTCCAACGGCTACGGCAACACCAAGGGCAAGGTCTGGACCCTCTACTTCGACTGAGGCCCGACGATCAGATGATCGTCCAGGTGTCGCCGCCGCCGATCAGCTCCGCCAGACGGGTGGAGCGGTCGGCGGCGTCGCCATCTCCGGCCCCGGTCGTCGCGGACGTGACCTGCTCGCGCGCCTGGTCGTCGTACGTCGGTCGCTCCACCTGGCGGAAGATCCCGATCGGCGACTGGTCGAGGTAGTCGGCCGCGGTCAGCCGCGAGATCGCGAAGGCCATCGTGGGGTCGTCGTTGTGGGCGTCGTGGACCAGGATGTCCGCCGCGTCGACCTCGGCGGTCGCGACGACCGTGACCCCTCCGGTGGCGGCGTCCCAGACGAGCGCCTTGGACCCGCGGCCGTCCTCGAGCGTGGCGCCGAACGTGATCGGCTCGCCGTGCACGAGGGGGATGATCGCGTCGGACTTGGTGTCGGGCGACTTGATCGCGTCGAAGGCGCCGTCGTTGAAGATCGGGCAGTTCTGGTAGATCTCGACCAGCGACGTGCCGCGGTGGGCCGCGGCCGCGGCGAGCACGGAGGTGAGGTGCTTGCGGTCGGAGTCGATCGTGCGGGCGACGAACGACGCCTCCGCGCCGAGCGCCAGCGACACCGGGTTGAACGGGTGGTCGAGCGAGCCCATCGGGGTCGACTTGGTGACCTTGCCGGTCTCCGACGTGGGGGAGTACTGCCCCTTGGTGAGGCCGTAGATCCGGTTGTTGAAGAGCAGGATCGTCATGTTGACGTTGCGGCGCAGGGCGTGGATGAGGTGGTTGCCGCCGATGGACAGCGCGTCGCCGTCACCGGTGACGACCCACACCGACAGGTCCTCGCGGGCCGTGGCGATGCCGGTCGCGATCGACGGCGCGCGGCCGTGGATCGAGTGCATGCCGTAGGTGTCGAGGTAGTAGGGGAAGCGCGAGGAGCAGCCGATGCCCGAGACGAAGACGATGTTCTCGCGGCGCAGGCCCAGGTCCGGCAGGAACGACTGGACGGCCTTGAGCACGGCGTAGTCGCCACACCCGGGGCACCAGCGCACCTCCTGGTCGGAGGTGAAGTCCTTGCCGGTCTGGGGCCCGTCGG
This sequence comes from Nocardioides sp. zg-1230, assembly GCF_013155335.1. GTDB lineage: Bacteria > Actinomycetota > Actinomycetes > Propionibacteriales > Nocardioidaceae > Nocardioides. The sequence goes on from NZ_JABJQZ010000001.1 coordinate 1,580,584, forward strand.
CCGCCGGGACCTGCTCGGTCCCGGAGCGGAGGCCGGGGAGGCCGAGATCCGTGCTCATCAGATGTGCTCCTTCTGGGTCGGCTCGCCCCACACGCCGAGCTCGACGTCGATGCCCTCGGCCTGACCCACCAGCTCACCGATCGCGTGGGCGAGCTCGGTGGCCTTGAGGGGCAGTCCGCGGACGTGGTTGTAGCCGACGGCGTCGACGAGGTACTTGGCGCGCAGCAGCAGCGAGAGCTGGCCGAGGTTCATCTCGGGGACGAGCACCTTGTCGTAGCCCTTCAGGACCTCGCCGAGGTTGCTCGGGAACGGGTTGAGGTGGCGCAGGTGGGCCTGGGCGACCTGGTAGCCGGCCTTGCGCACGCGGCGTACGCCGGCACCGATCGGGCCGTAGGTCGACCCCCACCCGAGGACCAGCACCTTGGCCTCGCCGGACGGGTCGTCGACCTCGACCAGCGGGATCGAGTCGGCGATCCGGTCGACCTTGGCCTGCCGGGTGCGGACCATGAAGTCGTGGTTGGCGGGGTCGTAGGAGATGTTGCCGTGCCCGTCGCCCTTCTCGAGGCCACCGATGCGGTGCTCGAGACCGGCGGTGCCCGGGATCGCCCAGGGGCGCGCGAGCGTCTTCTCGTCGCGCAGGTAGGGCCAGAACTCCGCGTCGTCGCCGCTGCCGTGGTTCTTCTCGGTGGCGAAGGCGGGGTCGATCACGGGCAGCTCGTCGACGGCGGGCACCCGCCACGGCTCGGAGCCGTTGGCGAGGTAGCCGTCGGAGAGCAGCAGCACCGGCGTGCGGTAGGTGACGGCGATCCGGGTCGCCTCGACCGCGGCGGCGAAGCAGTCACCGGGGGACTGGGGCGCCACGATCGGCACCGGAGCCTCGCCGTTGCGGCCGAACATCGCCTGCAGCAGGTCGGCCTGCTCGGTCTTGGTCGGCAGGCCGGTCGAGGGGCCGCCGCGCTGGACGTCGACGACGACCAGCGGCAGCTCGGTCATCACGGCCAGGCCGATCGCCTCGGACTTCAGCGCCACACCGGGGCCCGAGGTGGAGGTGACGCCCAGGTGCCCGGCGTACGACGCACCGATGGCGGCGCCGACGCCCGCGATCTCGTCCTCGGCCTGGAACGTCGTGACGCCGAAGGACTTGTGCTTCGACAGCTCGTGGAGGATGTCGGAGGCGGGGGTGATCGGGTAGGTGCCGAGGAACACCGGGAGACCGGCCTGCACGCCGCCGGCGACCAGGCCGTAGGCCAGCGCGAGGTTGCCCGTGATGTTGCGGTAGGTGCCGGGGGGCAGGACGGCCGGCTTGACCTCGTACTGCACGGCGAAGGCCTCGGTGGTCTCGCCGAAGTTCCAGCCCGCCTTGAACGCCGCGAGGTTGGCGTCGCGGATGTCGGGCACCTTGGCGAAGCGCTTGGTGAGGAACGCCGTGGTGGGGTCGGTGGGACGGCCGTACATCCACGACAGCAGCCCGAGCGCGAACATGTTCTTCGCGCGCGAGGCGTCCTTGCGGGAGAGGCCGAAGGCCTTGACCGCCTCGACCGTCATGCCGGTGAGGTCGACGGTGTGCAGGGCGTACTCGGCGAGGGTGTCGCCGTCGAGCGGGTTGGCGGTGTAGCCGGCCTTGGTGAGGTTGCGAGCGGTGAAGTCGTGGGTGTCCACGATGATCGTCGCGCCCTTGTGGAGGTCGCCGAGGTTGGCGCGCAGCGCGGCCGGGTTCATCGCGACCAGCACGTCGGGCGCGTCGCCCGCGGTCAGGATGTCGTGATCGGCGAAGTGCACCTGGAACGACGACACGCCCGGCAGGGTGCCCTGCGGCGCCCGGATCTCGGCGGGGAAGTTGGGCAGGGTCACCAGGTCGTTGCCGAACGCCGCGGTCTCCTGGGTGAACCGGTCACCGGTCAGCTGCATGCCGTCACCGGAGTCCCCCGCGAACCGGATGATGACGCGGTCGAGCTGCTTGACCTGCTTGTCGGTGTGGGTCACCTCTGCCCTGCTTCCTACGTGTCTCGAGAGTGATCTCCCAGCTGCCCACGATAGTCGCGGCGCCAGCAGAATCCCGCCGCTCCCCACGTGATGGACGCCTCTCCGGTACCCCGTTCGCTGCAGGTGTGGTCCACGACACGCGCTCGAAGACCGGTCAATGTCCTTGCAGTCAATAAAGTCATGTATGTTTCTCGACATTGCACACCGATCGAGAAAGTCGAGCATCCCCCATGCAGATCCGTTCACGTGCCGCTCTTGCGGCCGCACTCGCAGTCTCCGGACTGGCCCTGTCCGCGTGCGCCCCCGGCGGCGCCAGCAGCAGCGACGAGGATGCCGCCAACACCATCCACATCGTCGGCTTCGCGGTCCCCGAGGCCGCCAACAAGAACATCGCCACGGAGTTCACCCAGACGCCCGACGGCGAGGGCGTGAAGTTCCAGACCTCCTACGGTCCTTCGGGCGACCAGAGCCGCGCGGTCGCCGCGGGCCTCAAGGCCGACTACGTCCACTTCTCCGTGCCGACCGACGTCACCCGCCTCGTCGACGAGGGTCTCGTGGCCGACGACTGGGACGCCGGTGACAACAAGGGCGTCGTCTCCCGCTCGGTCGTGGTGTTCGGTGTCCGTGACGGCAACCCCAAGGACATCAAGGACTGGGACGACCTGGTCAAGCCGGGCGTCGAGATCGTCACGCCCAACCCTGCGTCCTCCGGTGCCGCGCGCTGGAACGCCCTCGCCGCCTACGGCCAGGTGATCAGCGACGGTGGCACCGAGGAAGAGGCCACCGAGTACGTCGACGCGTTCTTCAAGAACGTCGTGTCCCTGCCGAGCAGCGGTCGTGACGCCACCACCGCCTTCCTCGGTGGCACCGGTGACGTCCTCATGGCCTACGAGAACGAGGCGATCCTCGCCGCCCAGAACGACGAGGGCTTCGAGTACGTCCTCCCCGACACCAGCCTCCTGATCGAGAACGCGGGTGCGATCCTCGAGGACGCCTCCGAGCCGTCGCAGGCCTGGCTGGACTTCGTCCTGTCCGACGAGGGCCAGAAGCAGTTCGCCCTCACCGGCTTCCGCCCGATCCGCGACGACGTCGACTACGGCGGCACGGTCGAGGGCGCAGCCGACCCGTCCAACCCGTTCCCCGAGGTCGGGACGTTGCTGACCGTCGACGACGACTTCGGCGGCTGGGACGAGGTCTCGACGAAGTTCTTCGACGAGGAGAACGGCCTCATCTTCGAGGCGATCCTCGGCGCCGGACTGTCCCTCGAGTGACCTGCGGCGTCACGTCACACCCCCATCTCTGCCATGACATCCACTGAGATCGCAGCGGTCCGACCGGCGAGGACTCCTCGCCGGTCGGGGCCGCGCTCCACGCTCACGCGGTCGTCGGGGCTCGGGCTCGGCATCGCCATGATCTGGTTCAGTGCGCTGGTCCTGATCCCCCTGGCGGCCGTCGTCGTCACCGCCATCGACGGCGGCTGGGAGGTCTTCTGGGCGACCATCACCAACGGCCAGACCGCTGCCGCCATCAAGCTCACCGTGTTCACCGCCGCCGGCGTCACCGCGGTCAACGTCGTGATGGGCCCGATCATCGCCTGGGTCCTGGTCCGCGACCGCTTCTGGGGCAAGTCGGTGCTCGAGGTGCTCATCGACATCCCGTTCGCACTTCCGACCATCGTCGCCGGCCTGGTGCTGCTCTCGCTCTATGGCACCGGCAGCCCGATCGGCGTCGACATCGCCAACCAGCGCCCGGCCGTCTTCCTCGCCTTCCTCTTCGTCACGCTGCCGTTCGTGGTCCGCATGGTCCAGCCGGTGCTCGAGGAGCTCGACCGCGATGTGGAGGAGGCGGCTGCCTCGCTCGGCGCGAGCCGGTTCACCGTCTTCCGCCGCATCATCCTGCCCAGCCTCACGCCGGCCATCACCGCCGGCGCGGCCCTGTCCTTCGCCCGGGGCGTCAGCGAGTACGGCTCGCTCGTCCTGCTCTCGGGCAACCTCCCGTTCAAGACCGAGGTCACCTCCGTGCGCATCCTCAGCAGCATCGAGAACGACAACGTGGCTGCGGCCGCCGCCGTCGCGACCGTGCTGCTGGCCATCTCGCTCGCGGTGATCGTGGTCCTGGACCTGATCCAGAGGCGGGTGGCCGCACGTGGCTGACACGCTGATCCACCCGGTCGCCGGCGAGGCGCCTCCCGTCGAGGAACGTCGCCGGCCCCCGCGGGTGCGAAAGACACCCGTGACCTACCTGCTCCGGTTGATCGTCACCGCTTACCTGTTCTTCCTCGTGGCGTGGCCGGTGTCCCTGGTCGTCACCAACACCTTCGACGACGGGTGGGGGTCGATCCGCTCGCTCTTCGAGGACCCCGACATGGTGGTGGCGCTGCAGCTCAGCGCGTACGTCGCGGTGTGGTCGGTCGTCATCAACACCCTCTTCGGCGTGGGGGTCTCGCTGCTGCTCGTGCGCTACGAGTTCCCGGGCAAGCGGCTGCTCAACGCCCTGCTCGACATCCCGCTCTCGGTCTCGCCGATCGTCGTCGGCCTCGCCCTGGTGCTGGTCTACGGCGGCCGCAACGGCTGGCTCGGTCCGACGCTGGCCGGTTGGGGCCTCGACGTCATCTTCTCGACGCCGGGCATCATCATGGCGACCACCTTCGTGGCGCTGCCGCTGATGATCCGTGAGATCGTGCCGGTGCTCGAGGAGATCGGCACCGAGCAGGAGCAGGCGGCCGAGAGCCTCGGCGCCAACGGGTTCCAGCGCTTCTGGCGGATCACCCTGCCCTCCATCAAGTGGGGCATCACGTACGGCGTCGTGCTGACGCTCGCGCGCTCGCTCGGCGAGTTCGGGGCGGTCAAGGTCGTCTCCGGCAACGTGCTCGGCCAGACCCGTACGGCGACCCTGGCGGTCGAGGAGAAGTACCTCAACTTCGACCAGCAGGGCGCGTACGCCACCGCCTTCCTGCTCGCGATGGTCTCCGTCGCCTGCATCGTCATCGTCGCGATCATCCGTCCCAAGAACCACCCCTGAAAGGTCAGTCATGAGCATCGAGGTCCGAGGCCTGAACAAGAAGTTCGGCGACTTCGTCGCGCTGGACGACGTCGACGTCACCATCCCGACGGGCCAGCTCACCGCCCTGCTCGGGCCCAGCGGCGGTGGCAAGTCGACCCTGCTCCGCATCATCGCCGGGCTGGAGAAGGCCGACACCGGATCGGTCTCCATCGAGGGCGTCGAGGCCACCCACCTGCCCGCGCAGAAGCGCAACGTCGGCTTCGTCTTCCAGCACTACGCCGTCTTCAAGCACATGACGGTGGCCAAGAACGTCGCCTTCGGCCTCGAGATCCGCAAGCGCCCGAAGGACGAGATCGAGCACCGCGTCCACGAGCTGCTCAAGCTCGTGCACCTCTCGCAGTTCGCCCACCGCCTTCCCTCGCAGCTCTCCGGCGGCCAGCGCCAGCGCATGGCGCTCGCCCGCGCCCTCGCGGTCGAGCCGTCGGTGCTGCTGCTCGACGAGCCGTTCGGCGCGCTCGACGCGAAGGTCCGCAAGGAGCTGCGCGACTGGCTGCGGCGCCTGCACGACGACGTGCACGTGACGACCGTCTTCGTGACCCACGACCAGGAGGAGGCCCTCGAGGTCGCCGACGAGATCGTGGTCATCAACGAGGGTCGCGTCGAGCAGGTCGGCACCCCCGACCAGCTCTACGACGAGCCGGCCAACGACTTCGTGATGTCGTTCCTCGGCGAGGTGACCCACCTCGGCGGCGTCTCGCTCCGTCCGCACGACATCGAGCTCGACTCCACGCCCCAGCTCGCGGGGAGCGTCGAGGGCACGGTCTCCCGGATGGTCCGCATCGGCTTCGAGGTACGTCTCACCGTGCTGACCGTGGACGGGGACGAGGTGTCGGTCGTGGTGACGCGCGCCCATGCCCGGGCCCACGGGCTCGCGGAAGGCAGCACCGTGTGGCTCACCCCTGCGGCGGGTGCGACGGTGGTCCCGCGCATGGCGGCGGCCGTCTGAGCCTCGGAGCGTCGTCCAGAAGGTCACGAGCGAGCGTGGTGGCGGCTAGGTTGCGACCGTGACCATCACGACGACGACCTCCGACGAGCTGTGGGCCGCAGTCGAGACCTTCGACGCCGAGGCCGCGGAGGTCGCCATCGCCCGGCTCCTCTGGGACGTCCCGCTCTCCGGAGCGGTGACCGGTGTCGTGCTGCCCTTCCTGCAGGAGGTCGGCGACCGCTGGGAGGCCGGCACGCTGTCGGTCGCCCACGAGCACTTCGTCAGCGACATGCTGCGGCGCAAGCTGACCGCACTGGCCGCCGTACCCCCGGCGCCGGTGCTCGCGGACGCCACGGCGGTCGCGCCGGTCGTCCTGCTCGCCTGCCCGCCGGGGGAGCGGCACGACATGGTTCTGCTGTGCGTGGCTCTGATGCTGCGCGAGCGCGGAGTGCGGGTGCGGTTCCTGGGGGCCGACACCCCTGTCCCGGCCATCCTCACCGCTGCGCGGGGCACCGGTGCCGACGCGGTCGTGCTGGCCGCGACGCGGCCGACGATGTTCACCTCCCACGCCTCGGCGTTGCGCAAGCTCGCCGCCGACCACCCCCTCTACGCCGCCGGGCGCGGTGCCGACGCGCAGACCCTCGCCGAGATCGGGGCGCTCCCGCTGCCCGCCGACCCCGTCCGCGCGGTCGTGGCGCTCGTCGGCGCGCTGGCGTCGCTCAGCGGCGGCTGGTGAAACGAGTCACAACACCTTCGCCTTCGGTGGCACCGCGGGCCTGCCTAGACTCATCCCGACCCCGGTCGTTCGACCCCCGTGAGCGATCGGGGTCACCCACGCATGAAGAACGCCCCACGACCAACCCCCTGGTCGTGGGGCGTTCTCGTCCCCCCGGCGAGGCGGCCGACTCGTGTGCGGTCGCCACGCCCGTAGCAGCAACGTAGGCGCCGCGACGACCGCCGTCAGGGGCTTCGAGGAATCTTCGACGTTCCCAACAGAACCGTCTCGGCGCGGCCGGGATCAGCGGTAGTTGGTGAACTGCACCGCGAAGTCGTAGTCCTGCGACTTCACCAGCTGCTGGACGGCCTGGAGGTCGTCGCGCTTCTTCGACGAGACGCGCAGCTCGTCGCCCTGCACCTGCGCCTTGACGCCCTTGGGGCCCTCGTCGCGGATCAGCTTGGAGATCTTCTTCGCGTCCTCGGAGGTGATGCCCTCCTTGAGCGCGATGTCGATCTTGGAGACCTGGCCGGACTGGCGCGGCTCGGAGGCGTCGAGGATCTTGAGGCTCTGGTTGCGCTTGATCAGCTTGTCCTGGAAGACGCTGAGCACCGCGCTGGCGCGGTCGTCGGCGGAAGCGGTGATCTCGATCGCCTGCTCGCCCTTCCACTCGATGGACGCGCCGGTGCCCTTGAAGTCGAAGCGGGTCGCGATCTCGCGGGCCGCCTGGCTGAGCGCGTTGTCGACCTCCTGGCGGTCCAGCTTGCTCACGATGTCGAAGCTCGAGTCAGCCATGGTGTTGTGCCTCCTGAGGGGCTGGTCGTGGGGCCTCCTGGAGCGTGCCCCGGCGATTCGTGGTGAAGTGCGTGCCTTGCTATTGTTCCGCACGGCCCGGCAGGTTGCCCGAGCGGCCAAAGGGAGCTGACTGTAAATCAGCCGGCATTGCCTACAGAGGTTCGAATCCTCTACCTGCCACTGGACGCAGTCCAGTCGCGAGACCCCCGCACGGTGTGCGGGGGTCTCGTGCGTCGTGGGTGGTCACTGCTTGACTGCCCGGGTGAGCGACCAGCCCTCCACGCAGGCCCCTCCTGACGACGCCTGGCTCGACGGCGAGTGCCGGCGCCTCCTCGGCTTCGGCCGCCGCGTCGTGCACCCCGCCGGCGGCGCCGCGTGGCTCGACGACGACGGCGCCCCGGACCTCTCGCGGCCCGTGCACACGTGGATCACCAGCCGCACCGTGCACGTCTACGGTCTCGGCTCGCTGCTCGGCGTCGAGGGTGCGGCGGCGATCGCGTCCGGCGCGCTCGACGGCCTGCGCGGGGTGCTCCACGACGACGACCACGGTGGCTGGTTCGGCGCGGTCGGTCCCGCCGGCGAACCCGACGACGCCAAGTCCTGCTACGCCCACGCCTTCGTGCTGCTGGCCGGCTCGACCGCCGTCGTCGCGGGCCTGCCCGGTTCCGACGACCTGCTCACCGAGGCGATGCAGGTCTTCGAGGAGCGCTTCTGGGACGACGACCTCGGACGCGTCCTCGACGAGTGGGACCGGGACTGGACGACACCCGCGCCCTACCGCGGCCTCAACTCCACGATGCACTCGGTCGAGGCGATGCTCGCCGTCGGTGACGCCACCGGCGACGACGTGTGGCACCGGAGGGCGGCGCGCCTGGCCGGCCTGGTGCTCGAGCTCGCGCCGTCCCACGACGGCCGGCTGCCCGAGCACTTCCGCCCCGACTGGTCGGTCGACCTCGACCTCAACCGAGACCGGCCGGACGACCCGTTCAAGCCCTTCGGCGCGACCGTCGGGCACGCACTCGAGTGGTCGCGACTGCTGCTCCACCTCGAGGCGACCCTCGGCGACGCCGCACCGCCCGGACTCCTCGACACCTCGCGCCTGCTGTTCGACCGCGCGGTGGCGGACGGCTGGTACGCCGACGGGGCGCCGGGCTTCGTCTACACGACCGACTGGGATGGCCGGCCGGTCGTACGCGAGCGGATGCACTGGGTGGCGGCCGAGGCGATAGCGGCCGCCGCGGCGCTGCACCGTCGTACGGGCGAGGAGGGCTACGCACGGCGCTACGCCGAGTGGTGGGCCTACGCCCGCGAGCACCTCCTCGACCACAGGCGCGGGTCGTGGCACCACGAGCTCGACGCGTCCAACCGGCCGCAGGCCAGCGTGTGGCCCGGCAAGCCCGACCTCTACCACGCGGTCCAGGCGACCCTCCTCCCGCGGATGCCGCTGGCGCCGGGTCTCGCCCGCGCGGTGGCGCTGTCGGGCGGCGGGCCGGCACGGGCATGATGGGGGCATGACCGACGCGCAGCCCCGGATCCTCGTCGTCGGCGAGGCGCTCGTCGACGTGGTGCCCGGCCCCGGCGGGACGACCCGCGACCACCCCGGTGGCAGCCCCGCCAACGTCGCGATCACCCTCGGCCGCCTCGAGCGCGACGTCCGCCTCGTCACGCTTCTCGGCGACGACGAGCGCGGTGCCGCCGTCCGGGCCTGGCTGGAGGCCAGCGACGTCACCGTCCTGGCCGGACCGACCGGCTCGGGTCGTACGTCGAGCGCGGCGGTGACGCTCGACGAGTCGGGCGCCGCCACCTACGAGTTCGACCTCGACTGGGACCTGCGGTCGGTGCCCGAGGAGGCGTGCGATGTGCTCCACGTGGGCTCGATCGCCACCGTCCTCGACCCGGGCGCCGACACGGTCCTCGAGGCGTTCCGGACCCACCGCGGGCGGGCGCTCCTCTCGCTCGACCCCAACGCGCGCCCGGCGATCACCCCGGACCGCACCGGCCCGGTGGCCCGCGTCGAGCAGCTCGTCGAGCTCGCCGACGTGGTCAAGGTGAGCGACGAGGACCTGCACTGGCTCCACCCCGACGCCGACCCCGTGACGACCGCCACCCGGTGGGCCGACGCCGGTCCCGGGCTGGTCGTCGTGACGCGCGGCGGGGCCGGCGCGGTCGCCGTACGTCCTGGTGGGACCGCGCTCGAGGTGCCCGGGGTGCCGGTCGCCGTGGCCGACACGGTCGGTGCGGGCGACACCTTCAGCGGCGTGCTCATCGATGCCCTCCTCGCGCTCGGCGTGCACGGACGCGATGCCGCCGAGGCACTCGCAGCGCTGACCGACCGCGACCTGCTCGACGTCGTCACCACCGCCGCCGTCGGCGCGGCCATCAACGTCTCCCGTCCTGGTGCCGACCCGCCGACGCGCGCGGAGCTCTCCTCCGCGCTCGGCGTGGACCGCGAAGCCGGACAGGAGTGAGCGCGGAGCAGATCCACGACATCGGGAGGCGGCGGGCCTGGGTCATCTGGCTGGTCTCGCTCGCCGTCTACGTGCTGGCGGTCTTCCACCGCAGCTCGCTCGGCGTCGCGGGCATCATCGCGTCCGACCGGTTCGACATCAACGCCACCAGCCTGGCGACGTTCACCGTGCTCCAGCTGGTCGTCTACGCCGCCATGCAGGTGCCGGTCGGCGTGCTGCTCGACCGCTACGGTTCGCGCACGATGCTGCTCGCCGGTCTCGCGCTGATGACGGCGGGCCAGCTGGGCTTCGCCTTCTCGACCTCGTACGCCGGTGCGGTCGCGTCCCGCGCGATCGTCGGAGCCGGCGACGCGATGGTGTTCGTGAGCGTGATCCGGCTCGTGACCATCTGGTTCCTGGTGCGACAGGCGCCCATGGTCACCCAGCTCACCGGGCTGACCGGCCAGCTCGGCGCGATCGTCGCCGCCGGGCCGCTGGCGTACCTCCTCCACGAGCTCGGCTGGACCCGCACCTTCGCGCTGACCTCCAGCGTCGGCATCGTGCTGCTCGTCGCGGTCCTCGCCCTCGTCAAGGACTCGCCCTACCGGCGCTCGGACGTGGTGGCCGTCAAGCTGCGGGCGCTGGCCCAGTCGGTGCGCACCGTGTGGGGAAACCCCGGCACGCGGCTGGGGATGTGGTCGCACTTCTCCTCGCAGTTCTCCGTCACGGTCTTCGCGCTGCTGTGGGGCTACCCGTTCCTGGTGCAGGGTCTCGGCTGGTCGTCCCGCGAGGCCAGCACCCTGCTGATGGCGATGACCGCGTGGGCCGTGGTGAGCGGCCTCGTCCTGGCGCGGCTCGTGGGCCGGCTGCCCTACTACCGCTCCTGGATCGTGGTCGGCGTCGTGCTGACCATGGTGGTGCCCTGGACCGCCGTCCTGCTCTGGCCCGGCGCCGCGCCGGTCTGGCTCGTGGTGGTGATGGCCTTCGCCACGGCCAGCGGCGGACCGGCCTCGATGGTCGGCTTCGACCTGGCCCGCTCGTTCACGCCCCCGCACGAGACCGGGCGCGCCAACGGGCTCGTCAACATCGGTGGCTTCACCGCCTCGCTGCTGACGATGGCGCTGATCGGCGTGGTGCTCGACCTGTCCTCGCCGGGCGGCATGGAGACCTACACGCTCGGCGACTTCAAGCTCGCTCTGGCCGTGCAGTACCTCTTCTGGACGCTCGGCGTCGTCCAGACCCTCCGCTACCGCCGCCGCGGCCTGGCCCACCTGGCCCGCGTGCACCCCGGCTCGGTCGAGCAGATGCGGGCCGGGCACCCCTTCGTCCACCCGGGCATCGGCACCGAGGGCGTGTAGGCCCGACTTCGGGGCTGCATGACATCTTCACTGCCGCAGGTGCGGCGACGGTCAGCCGATCTCGCCGTCCCCGTCGGAGTCGAGGTCGCCGGTGGGGTCCTCGGCGGCCGGGTCCTCGAGGAACTCCCCGCCGACGGGGTGGCCCTGCCACGAGACCATCTCCCAGCCGGTGTCCGGGTGGCCGTCCAGCACGATGAGCGCGGTGTTGTGCAGCGGCTGGTGGACGGACGGCGCGTCGGGGTGCGGGCACATCCGGGTGGAGACCCAGGTGCGCAGCGCGGCGCCGTGGCTGACGATCAGCGCGGTGTCGTGGCCGGCGGCGACGATGGTGCGCACGGCGGCGTCGTAGCGGGCGAGGAACTCCTCGCCGGTCTCGGCGCCCGGCATCCGGTGAGTGAGGTCGCCCTCGAGCCAGGTGGCGACGGCGCCGATGTAGCCGGCGACGGCGTCGTGGTCGCTGCGCATCTCGAAGTCGCCGGCGTCGATCTCCTCCAGCCCGTCGACGACGGTCGGGGTGAGGCCCCGCTGCTCGGCGGTCGGCGCGGCCGTCTGGTGGGTGCGCACCCGGCTGGAGACGTAGATCGCGTCGAGGTGGTGCTCGGCGATGGCCTTGGCGGCGGCCTCTGCCTGGGCGCGACCGAGCTCGGTCAGCTCGAGGCCGGGGTGGGCGGTGTCGAGCTCGCCCGAGACGTTGGCGTGGGTCTGGCCGTGGCGCATGAGCAGCAGTCGCAAGGCAGGATTCCTGGGGGCTAGGAGTTGAACTGGGAGGTCTTGCTGGAGGCGAGCTCGCGCGCCTGCTCCAGCGGGATGGTCTCGAGCGCCTCGGCGATGTCGGAGCCGATGTGGCTCACCTCGACGCCCCGCTCGAGCGGCACGAGCGTGTGGACGAGGCGGTCGTCGTAGGTGTGGACCATCGTGAAGGCCTGGTTGGCGTCGACGCCGGAGACGAAGCGGTCCTCCGGGGCCGGGTCAGTGGTGTAGCAGCTGGCTGCCGCGACCGACACCGGCACGCCCGCGAACGTCGACCAGGTGGAGAGGTGCAGGTGACCGGCGAGGATCCCGCGCACGTCGGTGCCGGCGACCACGTCGGCCAGCGCCTGCTGGTCGTGCAGCTCGATGAGCTCGGCGGCCCGCAGCATCGGCACCGGGAGGGGCGGGTGGTGCATCGCCAGCAGGGTGCCGTGCTCGGCGGGAGTGGCCAGGACGTCGGTGAGCCACGCGAGCTGGTCGGGCGTCAGGTCGCCGTGGTGGTAGCCCGGGACGCTGGTGTCGAGGGCGACGATCCGCAGGCCGTCGACCTCGTGCACCCGGTCCTGGGGCCCGGTGTCGTCGGAGTCGAAGAGCCCCCGGGCGTACGGCGCGCGCTCGTCGTGGTTGCCCATCGTCCAGACGACCGTCGCGCCGATCCCCGCGGCGAACGGCTCGACGATCGAGCGGAGGGTGTCGTAGACGTCGGGCTCGGCCCGGTCGGCGAGGTCGCCGGTGAAGACGATCGCCTGCGGCGCCGGGTGCACGGCGGCCAGCCGGTCGAGCGTGCGGCGCAGGTTGGCGTCGTTGTCGATGACGCCGTAGTGGAGGCCGCCGCCGCCGATCAGGTGCGGGTCGCTGAGGTGGGCGACGACGTGCCGCGGGGCGGCGTACTGGCCGAGCTGCTTCACGACCTGCAGCCTAGGACCCGGTCGGTCAGCGGGCGGGCAGGATCCGGCCGGTGACCTCGCCGAGGGTGATGCGGCCGCCACCGGTGCCGGGCGCGGAGTAGCGCAGCACCACCTCGTCGCCGTCCTCGAGGAAGGTGCGCTCGCGACCGCCGGCGGTGAACGGCTCCTTGCCGCCCCACGACAGCTCCAGCAGCGAGCCGCGCTGGTCGCGCTCGGGCCCCGACACGGTGCCCGAGCCCCAGAGGTCGCCGGTGCGCACGCTGGCGCCGTTGACCGTGGTGTGGGCCAGCATCTGGGCCGGCGACCAGTACATCGTGCGGTAGGGCGGGCGGGCGACGACCTCGCCCTCGAGGACCACCTCCACCTCGATGTCGAGCCCGGCGGGTCCGTCGACGCGGAGGTAGTCGAGGACCTCCGGGTCGTCCTGGCCGGGCAGGTCGGTCCAGGCGGCGTCGAGGGCGGCCAGCGGCGTGACCCACGCGCTGATCGAGGTGGCGAAGGACTTGCCGAGGAACGGGCCGAGCGGGACGTACTCCCACGCCTGGATGTCGCGTGCGGACCAGTCGTTGAGGCCGACGACGCCGAAGGTGTGGCGCGCGAAGTCGGCGGTCGCGACCCGGTCGCCCATCGCCGACGGCACGCCGACCACGAAGCCGAGCTCGGCCTCGATGTCGAGCCGCTGGGAGGGGCCGTACGTCGGCTCGTCCTCCGTCGGCGCCTTCCGCTGCCCGCACGGTCGTACGACGTCGGTGCCCGACACGACGACCGTGCCCGAGCGGCCGTGGTAGCCGACGGGGAGGTGCTTCCAGTTGGGCAGGAGCGGCTCGGCGTCGGGGCGGAACATCCGCCCGACGTTGGAGGCGTGGTGCTCGGAGGCGTAGAAGTCGACGTAGTCGCCGACCTCGAACGGCAGCAGCATCGTCACCGAGTCCACCGGCGCCAGTGCGGGCTCGACGAGGTCGCGCTCGGTCTGGTCGGTGAGCAGCCCGGTCACCCACGTCCGGGTGGACTCCCACACGGCCGGCCCGGCCGCCATGAACGGGTTGAGGGTGGACTGGTCGAACAGCGCGTGGGTGTCGACCATGTCGGCCGCCGCGACCACGCTCAGGTCGAGCACCTGGTCGCCGATGCGCACGGCCACTCGCGGCCGCTCGCCGGAGCGCGCGAAGACGCCATAAGGCAGGTGGTCGACGTCGAACCCGGAGCCGGCGGCTCCCTCGACCCAGCTGTGCGCGGTCATGCGTCCTCCTCGTTGTCGGAAGTGAGGTCGGAAGTGGGGGCCGGAACGAGTCCGAGGGAGACCAGGTCGTCGAGCGGCTCGGTCACCGAGCACGAGCCGAACGAGGTGAACCAGCGCCGCGCCGCGTCGACGCCTCCGTCGGCGAGACCCGCCGCGAGCGCAGCGCCGTCGCGCTGCTCGAGCGTGGCCTCTGCGTCGTCGACGGTGCCGCCGTCCCAGAGGGCCTTCGTCGCAGCCAGCACGTTGAGGAAGCCGTGCGCACCGCCCCCCTCTGGCTCGTGGCGGACGGCCCGGTGCAGCCCCGCGGTCGCCTTGAAGCGGGTCTCCCGGTCGAGGGCGGCATCGATCCACGCGGCGACGGTCGCGGAGTCCGGGACCAGGTCGTGGTCGACGTTGCCGAGGCGGAGCTTGAGCTGGTGCCCGCACGCGGCGACCTCGTCGGCGGCCGCGAGCCAGGTTGCGGTGGCAGGTCCGGGCAGCTCGACGAAGAGGGGTACGTCGACCTCCGCGGCACGCAGGGCGGCATCGATCCGCCGGACGTTGCCCACCGGGTCGTCGACGTCGCGCACGGCGATCTCGACGGCCGCGACGTGCAGACCGAGCCGGTCGGCCGCCCCGAGGGGTCCGGCGAGCTGGCCCGCCCCGCCGGTGACCACCACCAACAGCGGGGCGCCGAAGCCGCGCACGTGGGGCAGGTCGGTGTCACGGAGCACGAAGCTGCCGACCAGGTCGGCATACCACTCCCCGCGGCGCGCGGTGTGTGCCGCGGTCGCGTCGTGCAGCGGCACGTCGCCCGGCGGGAAGATCGCGGCGTCGTCGACGAGGCCGCGCCACTCCGCGGGCCAGGCAGGGGGCGGCGAGGTGGGATCGACAGGTGCAGGATCGGGGTCCACGGGGCTACTCTAGCCACCAGATAGCGGACACCTGCGTCCGATAGTCGGATGATTGGATCGAGCGATGGCCCATTACCGAGCACTTGGCCGGCTGCCGCGCCAGCGCCACACCCAGCTGCGCGACGACGACGGCCACCTCTTCCGCGAGGAGCTGATGGGCGAGGAGGGCTTCTCCTCCGACTCCTCGCTGCTCTACCGCCGCGGCGTCCCGAGCGCGATCACCGACAGCACCGTCTGGGAGCTGCCCGACCAGTCACGCACCCCCAACCACCCGCTCAAGCCGCGCCACCTCAAGCTCCACGACCTCTCCACCGGCACCTGCCCGGTCGAGGGCCGCCGGCTGGTGCTCGGCAACAACGACGTGCGCCTCACCTACGTCGTCACCGGCACCGACCCCTCGCCGCTCTACCGCAACGCCATCGGTGACGAGTGCGTCTTCGTCGAGTCCGGCACCGGTGTCGTCGAGACCGTCTTCGGCGTCGTGCCCTACCGCGCCGGCGACTACGTCGTCGTCCCGCGCGCGACCGACCACCGCTGGGTCCCGGCTGAGCCGTCGCGCCTCTACGCCATCGAGGCCAACAGCCACATCCACCCGCCCAAGCGCTACCTCTCGCGCTTCGGCCAGCTCCTCGAGCACGCGCCCTACTGCGAGCGCGACCTCCACGGCCCCGCCGAGACCTTCCAGGCGGACGGCACCGACGTGGAGGTGCTGGTCAAGCACCGCACGAGCGCGGGCATCGTCGGATCGCGCCTCACCTACGCCACCCACCCCTTCGACGTGGTCGGCTGGGACGGCTGCCTCTACCCCTACACGTTCAACATCGAGGACTACATGCCGATCACCGGCAAGGTCCACCAGCCGCCGCCGGTCCACCAGGTCTTCGAGGGCTGGAACTTCGTCATCTGCAACTTCCTGCCCCGCAAGGTCGACTACCACGACCTCGCCATCCCGGTGCCCTACTACCACTCCAACGTCGACTCCGACGAGGTCATGTTCTACGTCGGCGGCGACTACGAGGCCCGCAAGGGATCGGGCATCGGCATCGGCTCGATCAGCCTCCACCCCGGTGGTCACGCCCACGGGCCGCAGCCCAGCGCGATCGAGGCCAGCCTCGGCGTGCAGTACTTCGACGAGTCGGCCGTCATGGTCGACACGTTCGCCCCGCTCGAGCTGGGTGAGGGCGGCCTCTCGGTGGAGGATCCGGCGTACGCCTGGACGTGGGCGGGGCGCGGCCCCGACGCTGCTGGGGACGACGGCGGGCCGGCGGTCTACAGCAACAGCTGAGCCCGTCTCCGGCCCGGACCCCCTCTTCGGGTGGTCATTAGCGTGGCCGGCATGAGCTCCGCAGACCTCCCGCCCTGCGTCTTCCTCCTCTTCGGCGCCCGCGGCGACCTCGCGGCGCGCAAGCTGTTCCCCGGCCTCTACCGCCTCGCAGCGGCCGGACGGCTGCCGCAGCACTACGCCGTCATCGGCAGCGGTCGGCACTCCCCGGGGTCGGACGACGACTTCCGCGACGAGGTGCGCTCGGGGCTGCGCGACTCGATCGACGACCTCGACGACGACGTCGTCCGGGACCTGCTCGACCGCCTGTCGTTCCAGACCTCCGACGCCGACGACGGCGCCGACCTCGCCGCCCGGGTGCGGGAGGTCGAGGAGGCGCTCGGCGACGACGTACGCCGCCTCGTGTACCTGTCGGTGCCGCCGACCGCGATGTCCGGGATGGTCGGCATGCTCGGGCGCGAGGGGCTGGCCGAGCGGGCGCGGCTGGTCATCGAGAAGCCCTTCGGGCTCGACCTCCAGTCCTTCGAGGAGCTCGACCGTGACGTGCACGAGGTGTTCGAGGAGGAGCAGGTCTTCCGCATCGACCACTTCCTCGGCAAGGAGGCCGTGCAGAACCTGCTCGCCCTGCGCTTCGCCAACGCCCTCTTCGAGCCGGCCTGGAACCGGCAGAGCATCGCGTCGGTGCAGGTCGACGTGCCCGAGACGCTGGCGATGGAGGGCCGCGGCTCGTTCTACGAGTCCACCGGCGCACTGCGCGACATGGTCTCGACCCACCTCTTCCAGATCCTCGGCGCGGTCGCCCTCGAGGACCCGGGGGAGTGGTCGGCCGACGCCGTACGACGTGCGCGCGCCGCGGTGTTCGCCGACGTCCAGCCGCTCGACCCGGCGCGCGTCGTGCTCGGCCAGTACGACGGCTACCGCGGCGAGGACGACGTGGACGAGGACTCCGACGTCGAGACCTTCGTCGCGCTCGAGGCCCGCGTCGACAACGACCGGTGGCGCGGCGTCCCGTTCCACCTGCGCACCGGCAAGGCGATGGCCGAGACCCGGCGCACGGTCACCCTCCGCTTCCGGGCCCCCGACTCGACGGTCTTCGGGGAGGGACGGGCGCGCGACGAGCTGGTCCTCGAGCTGACCGACGAGGCGAAGATCCACGTCGACGTCCTCGGCAAGCGGCCGGGACCGGAGATGGAGCTCGCGCCGGCCACCATGCGCCTCGACCTGGGTGAGGAGCTCCCGCACGACGAGCCGCTCGAGGCCTACGAACGCCTGCTGCTCGACGTGCTCCACGGCGACCACACGCTCTTCGCGCACGCCGACGAGACGCGGCGGCTGTGGGAGGTGTGCCAGCCGGTGCTCGACGACCGGCCGGCCCCGCTGCCGTACGAGCAGGGGTCCTGGGGACCCACCGAGGCGCTCGACCTGCCCGACGGCGGCTGGCGGCTCGGGAGCGGCGACGCCGATGGCGAGTGACCGACCCGGCGCGACCGGCCCGGTCGGCCCGGCCGCGCCCATCGCGGACCACGGCCTGATCGGGGACCTCCGCACCGCGGCCCTCGTGGCGACCGACGGCACGATCGACTGGTTCTGCCCGGGCCGCTTCGACGCGCCGAGCGTGTTCGCCTCGATCCTCGACCCCGACGGGGGCTCGTGGCGATTGGGACCGGACGACCCCGACGCCCGCAGCCAGCAGTACTACCACCCCGAGACCAACATCCTCGTCACCCGCTTCATGACCGAGCACGGCGTGGTCGAGGTGCAGGACTTCATGCCCGTCCTGCGTGCCCACGACCCCGACCACCGGCAGCGGCTCGTCCGCCGTGTCGTCGGCCTGCGCGGCACGGTCGACCTCACCATGCACATGGCGCCCCGGCCCGACTACGGCAGCACCGACCCTGACCTGAGCCTCGAGGACGGCGTCGTCCGCTTCGCCGACGGCGACGTGCACCTCGCCCTGTCGAGCACCGTCGACCTCGACGTCGCCGCCACCGCCGCCACGGCGCGGCTGGGCCTGGCCACCGGCGAGTCGGCCCTGTTCGTGCTCGAGGTCCTGGCCCCCGGCGAGCCCGCCCAGGGGTGCGCCCGCTCGGACGTGGCCGACCTGTTCGAGGCGACGGCGGCCTACTGGCGCGGCTGGCTCGCCCAGTCGACGTACACCGGCCGGTGGCGCGAGTGGGTGGACCGTTCGGCGCTGACCCTCAAGCTGCTGTGCCACGAGCCGACCGGCGGCATCGTGGCCGCCCCGACCACCAGCCTCCCGGAGACCATCGGCGGCTCGCGCAACTGGGACTACCGCTACGTCTGGGTCCGCGACGCCGCCTTCAGCGTCTACGCGCTGCTGCGCCTCGGCTTCACCGACGAGGCGGCGGCGTTCGTGCGCTTCCTCTCCGAGCGACTCGGCGAGGCGGCCGACGAGTGCGACGACGAGCTCGGCCCGCTGCGGGTGCTCTACGACCTCGACGGCGGGCTGCCGCACGAGCGCGAGCTCGACCACCTCGCCGGCTACCGCGGCTCCCGCCCCGTGCGGGTCGGCAACGGCGCGGTCGACCAGCTGCAGCTCGACGTCTACGGCGAGATCGTCGACTCGGTCTACCTCTTCGACAAGCACGGGCGCGGCATCAGCCACGACGCGTGGAGCGACCTGCGCCGGATCGTCTCCTGGTTGATGGACAACTGGCAGCGCCCCGACGCCGGCATGTGGGAGATCCGGTCGGACCCGCGCACCCACACCTCGTCGCTCGTGATGAGCTGGGTCGCCGTCGAGCGGATGATGCGGGTGGCCCGCCGCCGCGGGCTGCCCGGCGACCTCACCGAGCTGGCCGCCACCCGCGACGAGATCTACGAGCGCGTGATGACCGAGTGCTGGAACGACGACCTCGGCGCCTTCACCGCCTTCGCGCACAGCGACGTCCTGGACGCCGGTGCGCTGCTGATGCCTATGGTGAAGATGCTCGCCCCCGACGACCCGCGCTTCCTCTCGACGCTCGCCGCGATCGAGGAGCGGCTCGTCTCAGACAGCCTCGTGCTGCGCTACGACGCCGACGCCTTCGGTGACGGCGTCACCGCCGCCGACGGCGGGGACGGCCCGGTCGAGGAGGGCACCTTCTCCCTCTGCTCCTTCTGGTACGTCGAGGCGCTGACCCGCGCCGGTCGCCTCGCCGACGCCCGCCTCGCGCTGGAGAAGATGTTCACCTACGCCAACCACCTCGGGCAGTACGCCGAGCAGGTGGGCCTCAGCGGCGAGCAGCTGGGCAACTTCCCCCAGGGCTTCACCCACCTCAGCCTGATCAGCGCCGTGATCAACCTCGACCGCAGCCTCGACGGCTGAGGAGGCGAACGCCCGGGCTCGATGTCAGGAGGTCCAGGCGTGCCAGAGGTCGGCGTACTCCCCGTCGAGCTGGAGCAGCTCGTCGTGGCTGCCGAGCTCGACGATGCGCCCGTCGATGACCACGGCGATGCGGTCGGCGTCGTGGGCGGTGTGCAGCCGGTGGGCGATCGCCACGACGGTGCGGCCCTCGAGCAGGTTGTTCATCGACCCCTCGAGCGTGCGGGCGGTGCGCGGGTCGATGAGCGAGGTCGCCTCGTCGAGCACGAGGGTGTGTGGGTCGGCGATGATCAGCCGGGCCAGGGCGACCTGCTGGGCCTGCGCGGGCGTCAGGGAGAAGCGGCCGGAGCCGATCAGCGTGTCGAGCCCCTCGGGCAGGCGCTCGACCCACGACAGGCCGCCGACCGCGGCGAGCGCCTGACGTACGGCGTCGTCGGGGGAGTCCTCGCGCGCCAGCAGGACGTTGTCGCGCACGGACCCGATGAAGACGTGGTGCTCCTGGGTGACGAGCGCGACCTCGGTGCGCAGCACCTCGAGCGGGAGGTCGACGAGGTCCACGCCGCCCACGCGCGCCGAGCCGGTGCGGGGGCGGTTGATCCCGGACAACAGGCGCCCGAGGGTCGACTTGCCGGACCCGCTCGGGCCCACGACCGCCAGCCGCTCGCCGGTGCGCAGCCGCAGGTCCACGCCGTGCAGCACGTCGTGGCCCTCCCGGTAGGCGAACCGGAGGTCCTCGGCGGCCAGCTCGACCCCGTGGGGCAGCCGGTCGCCGGGCTCCCGGTCGGGCGGCACCTCGGCGATGCCGAGCAGGCGGCTGGTCGAGGCGGCGCCCACCTGCAGGCGGTCGACCTCGCCGATCACGGCGTCGAGGGGCTCGGCCAGCGCGACGACGTAGAGCAGGGCGGTGGTGATCTGGCCCAGGTCGACCCAGCCGCGGCTGTAGCCGTAGGCGCCCACGACGAGCGTGACGACCTGCGGGACCTGGAAGGCCGCGTTGAGCGCCGCGAAGAGCACGTTGCGGAGCGTCATGCCGTAGCGCTCGGCCTGCGCCGAGACGGCGATGTCGTCCGAGCCCGCCTTCACCCGGGCCTGTGACAGGCCGAGCGCCTCGACGGTGCGCGAGCCCTCGACGGTCTCGGTCAGGGTGGTGTTGATGCGGGAGTAGGTGGCGCCCTCGGTGATGTACGCCTTCGGCGCGCGGCGCAGGTAGGTGCGCACCGCCGGGGTGCAGAGGGCGAACACCACGAGGGCGGGCACGGCGAGCACGACCGAGTTGAGCAGCATCGCCACGACCGACAGCACGACGGTCATCAGCGAGATCAGCAGCCGTGGCACGCCCCACTGCACCGACCGGGCCATGGTGCCGACGTCGCGGGTGACGCGGGTGACGAGGTCGCCGGTGCTGGCTCCCTCGACGCGGCCGACCGGGAGCCGCAGGATCGTGCTCACGACGTGCTCGCGAGCCGACGCGAGCAGGTCCTGGCCGAAGTGGGTGGAGGTGCGCTGGGCGCCGAAGGTGAAGAGTGCCTGCAGGACGACGACGCCGACCACGGCCAGGGCGAGCGTGTCGAGACCGGTGGCCGCGGCGCCCTGGGCGTCCACGCGGTTGACGAGCGACCCGAGCAGCCGCGGCACGACGAGCGCTGATCCGGCGGCGAGCGCGTTGAGGACCACCATCAGCGCGAAGGCGCGCTTGCGCTGCCGGACGAGGTCGCCGAAGAAGGCGAGCACCGCGCGGTTGCCCGAGACCGGCCAGCCGCGCACCGGGTTGCGCGAGGCGTCGTAGACGGCCTCGGCGCGCTGGCGGCGCAGGTCGTGGCGCTGCCAGAGGGCGCGGCTGCGCTCGCGCAGCCCGACGTGGCCGGGCGGGTCGAGCTCGGGCGGGACGGCCGGCGGGTCCGCGGCCCGGTCGCGCCAGGTGTCGGCGGAGGTGGCGAGGAGGTCGGTGCTCATCGGACCGCCTCCTCGTCGAGGTCGCGGGTGACCACGCGGCGGTAGGCCTCGTCGCCGGCCAGCAGGTCGGCGTGGCGGCCCTCGGCGACCACGGTGCCGTCGTGCAGCAGTGCGACGCGGTCGGCGTGGTGGAGCCACAGCGGCGAGACCGTCGTGACCACGGTCGTACGGCCCCGGCGGGCCTCCGCGACCCGGGCCGCGATGCGGGCCTCGGTGTGGGCGTCGACCGCGGACGTGGGCTCGACCAGCACGAGGACCGGTGCGTCGGCGGCGATGGCGCGGGCGAGCACCACGCGCTGGCGCTGGCCACCGGACAGGCCGCGGCCGCGCTCGTCGAGCTGGCCCTGCCAGCCCTCGGGAAGGGCGTCGTACACGTCCTCGGCGTTCGCGATCTGCAGGGCCTCCTCGGCCTGCTCGCGGGTCAGCCGGGCGTGCGGGTCCACGGCGTCCTGCAGGGTGCCGGCGAAGAGCTGGCTGGTCGTGTCGCTGACCAGCACCTGACGTCGTACGTCGTCGAGGCGGGCGCGCGACAGGTCGACCCCGCCCAGGGTGACGCCCCACGGGCGGCGGACCCGCTCCTCGTCGAGCGCCGCGATGCGGGCCCGCTCGGCCGCCCGCTCGGCCCGGGAGCGACGGGCGGCGCGCCCCTTGGAGCCGTGGTCCTCGCCCACCGGCACCGGCTCGGTGTCGGCGGGCAGGTAGCGCCCGAGGCGGTCGGCCAGGGCCGCGCTCTGCTCGGGCACCGCGCTGACGACGACGGTGAGGAGCCCGGGCTGGACGGTGAGCCCGCTGGCGACGTCGTGCAGCGGTGCGGTGCCGTCGAGGGCGACCGGTTCGGCCGGGTCGCGCCACGGGGGCCGCTGGTCGAAGATCGCGATGGCCTTGCGGGCGCTGACCAGCGACCGCGTGCACTTCTGCGCGAACTCGAAGAAGGTGCGGATCGGGCCGACCATGAAGAGGCCGTAGCCGAGGAAGGTGATGAGCTGGCCGACGCTCAGCGTGCCGTCCAGCACCTGTCGGGTGCCGAGCCAGACCAGCGCCACGAGGAAGATGCCCGAGAGGAGCACGCCGACGGCCTCGACGACGGCCTGCCAGATGCCGGCGGACACCCCGGCCCGGCGGGCCGACTGCGACTGGCGGGCGTAGTTGGCGCCGAAGGTCTGCTCACCGCCGATGCCGCGCAGGATGCGGAGCCCGGCCACGATGTCGGTCGCGAGCGAGGTCAGGTCGGAGGTGCGCGAGCGCTCCAGCTGCTGGCGCCGGTGCAGGGGCCGCAGCAGCGGCAGCGCCGCGCCCACCAGGACCGGGGCCGCGACGAGGGTGAGCAGCCCGAGCTGCCACGACATCGTCAGCACGATGAACGCGACGGTGAGGTAGGACACCAGCTGACCCGTGGCGCGCGCCAGGATCTCGGTGAGGGCGCCGAACTCGTCGGAGTCGCTCGACGCGACGCTGAGCACCTCACCGGTGGGCGCGCGACGCGGGAGCACGTGGCCCATCTGCGCCACCTTGCGAGTGACCATCTCGAGCGCGCCGTAGAGCGCGACCAGCCAGCTGCGCACCACCAGCGTGTGCGAGACGATGCCGAACACGCCGCCGATGACGACCACGAGCAGCAGCAGCGCCGCCCAGCCCAGGAGCGCCGACTCGGAGCCGCCGACGATGCCGTCGTCGACGGCCCGGCCGAAGATCCACGGCCCGAGCGTCATCGGGAGGAACCAGAGCGCGTAGCAGAGCGACGAGAGCGCGATCAGCGCCTTCTGCTGGCCGAGGACCCACCGCAGGAACGCCAGGGGAGACCGGGTGTCGGGGTCCGGAGTGGGTGCGTCGTCTGAACCCGTGTAGAACGTCGCGATCCGGGGTGGGTAGTCCTGCATGTCGTGTCGAACCCTAGGTGCCGGTGCCCTGCCGGCACGAACGGATAACGCGTGGGGAAGGGCGGCGATCGCCTCAGGCCGCGCCGTACGCCGGGTAGTCGGTGTAGCCCTCGGCGTCGCCGCCGTAGAACGTCTCGGGCCGCGGCGGGTTGAGCGGCAGCCCCTCGGCGAGTCGGCGCGGCAGGTCGGGGTTGGCGATGAACGACCGGCCGAAGGCCGCCGCGTCGACGAAGCCGGCCTCCAGCAGCCGCTCCGCCTTGGCGAGGTCGTAGCTGCCGGCGCCGACGATCGGACCGGGGTGGGCCGCCCGCAGGGCGCGGCGGTAGTCGTCGTCCAGCGCCGGCCCGCCGGCCCAGTCGGGCTCCGACAGGTGCAGGAAGGCGAGGTCGCGGCGGCCGAGCTCACCGGCGACGTACAGCCCCGCCTCGGCGCCCTCGGGGTCCTCGGTCCCGTTGAACGACCCGATCGGGGAGATCCGGACGGCGACGCGGTCCGCGGACCACGCGTCGACGACGGCGTCGGTGACCTCGAGCATCAGCCGTGCCCGGTTGGCCAGCGACCCGCCGTACGCATCCGTGCGCAGGTTGCTGTCGGCGGCGAGGAACTGGTGGAGCAGGTAGCCGTGCGCGCCGTGGATCTCGACGAGGTCGAAGCCGGCCTCGCGGGCGTTCACGGTTGCGCGCCGGTAGTCCTCGATCACCCGCGGGATCTCGTCTAGGGCGAGCGGGCGCGGCACGGGGCAGCTGACGCGGGTCGGTCGCCCGTCCTCGCCCCGCACGGTGGTGCGGTTGCGGTAGGGCCCGTCGCTGGCCGAGACGGGCCGCTCGCCGCCGTGGAACGACTCGTGCGAGACCCGGCCGACGTGCCACAGCTGAGCCGCGATGAGCCCGCCCGCCTCGTGCACGGCGTCGGTGATCCGGCGCCAGCCCGCGACCTGATCGTCGCTGTGGATGCCGGGGGTGTCCATGTAGCCCTTGCCCTCGGGGCTGATCTGGGTGCCCTCGGAGATGAGCAGGCCGGCGCCGGCGCGCTGCACGTAGTACTCGCGCATCAGGTCGTTGGGCACGTCGCCCGGCACCGAGGCGCGCATCCGGGTCAGGGGAGCCATCAGCACGCGGTTGTCGGCGCGGACGGCACCGAGGGACAGGGGCTCGAAGAGGGAGGGCACGACACCCGCCAACAGGCACCACCCGTCGCTTGTTCCGACGCAGCGGTCGAGCGTGACCCGGCTCACGCCCGTCGGCCGGCCGAGTCCGGCGGCCCTCCTGCGCACATTCACCCCTGCGGGTACCGTGGCGATCAATGACGGATGTCGAGGTGATGGCTCCGCGTGAGGTCCCGCTGGGTGGTCCCCGGGCCATGCGCGTACGACGCACGCTCCCGCAACGGCACCGCTCCCTGATCGGCGCCTGGTGCTTCGTCGACCACTACGGGCCCGACGCCGTGGACGAGACCGGCGGCATGGTGCTCCCCGCCCACCCGCACACCGGCCTGCAGACCGTCAGCTGGCTCTTCGACGGCGAGATCGAGCACCGCGACTCCGTCGGCAGCCTGGCCACCGTGCGCCCCGGCGAGGTCAACCTGATGACCGCTGGGCGCGGCATCAGCCACACCGAGGTCTCCACGCCCGGCACCACCACCCTCCACGGCGCCCAGCTGTGGATCGCGCTGCCCGACGACAGCCGCCACGTCGAGCCCCGCTTCGAGCACTTCGCGCCCGACCCCGTCCGCGGGCCCGGCTGGGAGGCGCGGGTCTTCATCGGCTCGGTGCTCGGCGCGAGCTCACCCGTCGAGGTCCACACCCCGCTCCTCGGCGCCGAGGTCATGCTCGCCCCGGGCAAGAGCCTCGAGGTGGAGGTCGACCCCACCTTCGAGCACGGCGTCCTGCTCGACGTGGGCACGATCGACGTCGACGGCCAGGAGCTGGCACCCAGCGACCTCGCCCACCTCCCGCACGGACGGTCCACCCTCACCGTCACCGCGCAGGAGGAGGCCCGGCTCCTCGTCCTCGGCGGGCCACCGTTCGGCGAGGCCATCGTGATGTGGTGGAACTTCATCGGCCGCAGCCACGACGAGATCGCCGGCTACCGCCGGGAGTGGCAGGACCAGATCGCGGCGGGCGACGGCTTCGACGAGCGCGGCGTCGTGGCCGATGGCCGCGAGGTGTCCGAGGGCCGCTTCGGCACGGTGGACCTCGGCCTGCCGCCCATTCCCGCGCCGGTCCTGCCCAACGTCCGGCTCAAGGAACGGCACTGAGCGGCGCCGGTCCCGTCGTCGGCGACGACGGGGTGGCCCGCTGCCCCTGGGGTGCGGGCGACCCGGTCAACCTCGCCTACCACGACACCGAGTGGGGCCTGCGCGTCGACGGCGAGGCCGCCCACCTCGAGCGGCTCACCCTCGAGGCCTTCCAGTCCGGTCTCTCGTGGCGCACGATCCTCGACAAGCGGGAGAACTTCCGCGCCGCCTTCGGCGGGTTCGAGGCCGACGTGGTCGCGGCGTACGACGAGCGCGACGTGGAGCGGCTGATGGCCGACGCGGGCATCGTCCGCAACCGCCGCAAGGTCGACGCGGCGATCACCAACGCGCGTGCCACGGTCGCACTGCGCGAGCAGGGCGGGCTGGAGGCCTTCATCTGGTCCTTCCGTCCCGAGCCCGGTCCGCCGCCGCGCACCACCGTGGACGTGCCCACCACATCGGTGGAGTCGGTGGCGCTGTCGAAGGCGCTCAAGAAGGCGGGGTTCGCGTTCGTCGGCCCTACGACGATGTACGCCCTCATGGAGGCGGTCGGTCTGGTGGACGACCACCTCGAGGGGTGCCACCGGCGCGGGTGCGCCGGCTGAGGCGGTCCGGGTCAGGCGGGCTTGCACCACACCGAGACGTGGCTCTCGCTGTCGTTGGTGAAGGGTGCCCCGTGCCAGTCGGCGACACGGCGCTCCAGCCCCATCCCGCCCAGCTGCGCCATGAGGTCGCACTCGTTCGGCCAGATGTAGCGGAAGTTGCTCTCGCCGTAGGTGACCGTGCCGTCGTCGTGCCGGCGGTAGTGGTGGGACGTGCCCTGCTGGGTGGTCATGTCGTAGGTGTCGAACCCGACGTGACGCCGCCCGACGTGGAACGGCACCGCGGCCTGGCCGGGTGGGAAGCGACGGATGCCGGGCACCCAGAGCTCGACCACGAAGCGACCGCCCGGCGCCAGGTGGCGGGCGGCGTTGCGGAAGGTCGCGACCTGCTCGGCCTGGGTGCGCACGTTGCCGATGCTGTTCCAGACGACGTAGACGAGGCTGAACTCGCCCTCGACGCGGGCCGTGGCCATGTCGCCGACGACCACTGGGAGGTCGGCCCGCTTGCGGTGGAGCTGGTCGGCCATCGGCTGCGACAGCTCGATGCCGGAGACCGGGACGCCGCGGTCGGCCAGCGGGATGGCCACGCGGCCGGTGCCGATGGCCAGCTCGAGGGCGGCGCCGTCCCCGGCGAGCCCGGCCAGGAGGTCGACCGCCGGGTCGAGGACCTCGGGCTCGAACATGAACGCCGAGCTCTCGTCGTACGTCGTCGCGGTCTCGGCGTCCCAGTGGTCGCTGCTGCTCATGGCGACCACGCTGCCCCACGAGGACCACGGACCACCACCGATTTCACCCCTCCCGCCGGACCCGGGCAGTCCGTAGGCTGCCCCGCTATGACGCGCGTGCACGCCTTCTCCGCCGGTGACGCCCTGACCGACCTCGATGCCACCGGCCTCGTCGAGGCCCTGCGCTCCGGACTGGTGTCGGTGCCGGAGGTCGTCGAGGCCGCGATCGCGCGCACCGAGCAGGTCGACGCCGCGCTCGGGGCCGTGGCGTACGCCGCCTACGACCGCGCCCGCGCTGAGGCCAGGAACCCGCGCGGCGGTTGGTTCGCAGGCGTGCCGACGTTCGTCAAGGACAACGTCGACGTGGCCGGCATGCCGACCCAGCACGGGTCCGACGCGTTCGTCGGGCAGCCGCAGGCCGCCGACGGGGACTTCGCCCGGATGTACCTCGCCACCGGGCTGATCCCGCTCGGCAAGACCCAGCTCTCGGAGTTCGGGTTCTCCGGCGCGGCCGACCACGTGCGCCTGGGCCCGGTCCGCTCGCCGTGGAGCCCCGACCACTACGCCGGAGCCTCGTCCGCCGGCTCCGCCGCCCTCGTCGCGGCCGGTGCCGTGCCCATCGCCCACGCCAACGACGGCGGCGGCTCGATCCGGATCCCGGCGGCGGTCAACGGGCTCGTGGGCCTCAAGCCCACCCGCGGTCGCCTCGCCCAGGACCGGATGATGCGCGAGATGCCGGTGCGGATCGTCTCCGACGGCGTCCTGACCCGCAGCGTCCGCGACACCGCCGCGTTCTACCGCGAGGCCGAGAAGGTGTGGCGCAACCCGTACCTCGCTCCGGTGGGCGACGTGACCCGGCCGAGCAAGGCCCGGCTCCGCGTCGCGGTCGTCACCGAGGGCATCGGCCGCTCCTGCAGCCCGGAGGTGCGCGAGCTCACCCTGCGCACCGCCGCGCTGCTCGAACGGCTCGGCCACCACGTCGAGGAGGTCGACAACCCGGTTCCGGCCAGCTTCCCGGAGCACTTCGTCCGGTTCTGGTCGATGCTGGCGCTGGTCGTCGCCCGACGGGGGAAGAAGGACTACGGCCCGACCTTCGACCCGGCGAAGCTGGACAACCTCACCCTCGGCCTGGCCCGGCACGCCGCGCGCAACCTGCACAAGCAGCCGTTCTCGATCGCGGTGCTGCGCGGCTCGCAGCGCCTCGCCGCCCAGCACCGGGCGTCGTACGACGTCACGCTCACCCCGACGCTCGCGACCGAGACGCCACGCGTCGGGCACCTGCGACCCGACCAGGACTACCACGAGATCATGGGCCGGCTGATGGACTGGGTGGCGTTCACGCCGCTGCAGAACGCGACCGGCGAGCCGGCGATCTCGCTGCCCCTCGCCACCACCGCCGCCGGGCTCCCGCAGGGGATGATGCTGGGCGCCGGAGCCGGCCGCGAGGCCCGCCTGCTGGGGTTGTCCTACGAGCTCGAGGAGGCCGTCGGATGGCCCCGGATCCAGGCCGGTCCGGGCGCCGCCTGAGCCGATTTCTCATCGTGGCGGGGCGTGTGTATCGTTCTCCGTCGTTGCCCCTTTAGCTCAGTCGGCAGAGCGTCTCCATGGTAAGGAGAAGGTCTACGGTTCGATTCCGTAAAGGGGCTCTGGGTCGGACCTCCCTCCGGGGTCGTCCGTCCTCCGCGGCGGGGTAGCTCAGGTGGTTAGAGCACACGGCTCATAATCGTGGTGTCGCGGGTTCGAGTCCCGCCCCCGCTACCACCAAGTCTCCGCCTCACCCGCAAACCCAAGGATCTCCCAATGGCCAGCAAGAGCTCTGACGTTCGCCCCAAGATCACGCTCGCGTGCACGGAGTGCAAGGAGCGCAACTACATCACCAAGAAGAACCGCCGCAACGATCCCGACCGGATCGAGCTGAAGAAGTTCTGCCCGCGCTGCCGCAACCACACGGCCCACCGCGAGACCCGCTGACGCGTTCTTCCCCGTCGCACCGACCCGTCCGAGTCATCGGACGGGTCGTTTGCGTCTTCGGGCGCGGCTTTCGACGCGCCGTCGCGGCTTCGCCGGCTCAGCCGCGGGCTTGTTCGACCTCCCGACCCACGCCGTGTGCGACTGCGTCGTACCCGGCTAGGGTCGTGACATGCCCGTCGACCCCTCCCTGGTGGGGCGCGAGTTCCCCGCGCCGGCACCGTTGACCGTGACCTCCGAACGGGTCGGCGCATTCGCCGCCGCCGTCGGCCACCCCACTGGGCCCGGCGAGCCCGGTGACGTCGTCCCGCCGACGTTCCCGATCGTGCTCGCCTTCGACGCCATGCAGGCCTTCCTCGACGCCGAGCGCATCGACCTCCACCGCATCGTCCACGGCGAGCAGCGCTTCGCCTACACCCGCCCGCTCGCGGTGGGCGACGAGCTCACCGCGACCCTGACCGTGACCGGGCTGCGCCAGATCGGCGGCGCCGACATCATCGCCACCGCCAGCGAGATCACCGACGCCACCGGCGCGGTCGTCTGCACCGGCAAGGCCACCCTCGTCCACTCCTCCGGAGACGCCTCATGACCACGTCGATGAACGCCGGTGATGCCCTCGAGCCGAGGACCTTCACGGTCACCCGCGCCGACCTCGTGGCCTACGCCGAGGCGAGCGGCGACCACAACCCGATCCACCAGGACGAGGACGTCGCCCGCAGCGTCGGCCTGCCCGGCGTGATCGCCCACGGCATGTACACGCTCGCCCTGGTCGGCCGTGCGGTCGCGGAGTGGACCGGCGGCGCCGAGGTCGTCGACCTCGGGGCGAAGTTCACCAGCCCCGTCGTCGTACCCGCCGAGGGTGGCGCGGAGGTGGTCGTCGGCGGCACCGTGAAGTCGGTGGCCGACGGTCTCGTCACGCTCGCGCTCGAGGTGACCTGCGGGGGCCAGAAGGTCCTCGGCATGCCGAAGGCCGTCGTCCGCGAGGCCGCCGTCCGTGCCTGACCTGCGCGACCACACCACCCTGCGCCTGGGTGGTCCCGGCCGCGCGTGGGTGCGCGCCACCACCGAGGCCGAGCTGGTCGCGGCGGTGGCCGACGCCGACGCCGCCGGCACGCCCGTCCTGCTGCTGGCGGGCGGCTCCAACCTCGTCGTCGCCGACCAGGGCTTCGACGGCCTGGTCGTCCAGGTCGCGACGACTGGTGTGGACGCCGACACCGACACCTGCGACGTGGACGCCCTCGCCCAGTGCGGGGGCGTGGTGCTCACGGTGGCCGCCGGCGAGGACTGGGACGAGCTGGTGGCCCACGCCGTCGCCCAGGGGTGGGCGGGCATCGAGGCGTTGTCGGGGATCCCCGGCGCCGTCGGCTCGACGCCGATCCAGAACGTCGGCGCCTACGGCCAGGACGTCTCGCAGACCATTGCCCGCGTCCGCACCTGGGACCGCGTCGACCGCACCCAACGCACCTTCGCCGCCGCCGACTGCGGCTTCGGCTACCGCCACAGTCGCTTCAAGGCCGAGCCCGGCCGCTACGTCGTGCTCGAGGTGACCTTCCAGCTGCGGCAGGGCGACCTGTCCGAGCCGGTGCAGTACGCCGAGCTGGCGCGCCGCCTCGGCATCGAGCCCGGGCAGCGGGCCCCGCTCGCCGCGGTGCGCGACGCGGTGCTCGCCCTGCGGGGCGGCAAGGGGATGGTGCTCGACGCCGGCGACCACGACACCTGGAGCGCCGGCTCGTTCTTCACCAACCCGTTCCTCACCCCCGAGCAGGCCGCCGCGCTGCCCGACGGCGCTCCCCGCTGGGAGCAGCCCGACGGCACGGTGAAGTCCAGCGCCGCGTGGCTCATCGAGCACGCCGGCTTCGGCAAGGGCTACGCCAGCGCGGCGGCGGGGGAGCGGGTGCGCCTGTCCACCAAGCACACGCTCGCCCTCACCAACCGCGGCGGCGCCACCACCGAGGAGTTGCTCACCCTCGCCCGCGAGGTGCGTGACGGCGTGCGCGAGCGCTTCGGCGTGACGCTGGTCAACGAGCCCGTGACGGTCGGCTGCTCCCTCTGAGCGTCAGGCCAGCCAGGCGGCGATGTCCTGCTTCGCCGCGGCCAGGACGTCCGACGGAGCCTGCGACGCCTCGAACGACATCTCCGCCAGGCGGGCGAGGGTGGCGTCGTCGAGGTCGTGCGCGGCGCGCATCGTGGCGTACTGGCCGGCGAGCCGGGAGCCGAAGAGCAGCGGGTCGTCGGCACCGAGCGCGACCGTCGCGCCCGCAGCCAGCAGCTGCGGCAGCGGCACCGAGGTGAGGTCGCTGTAGACGCCGAGCGAGACGTTCGAGACCGGGCAGACCTCGAGCGCGACACCGTCCTGGACGAGCCGGTCGAGGAGCTCGGGGTCCTCGGCGCTGCGTACGCCGTGCCCGAGGCGGTGGGCGCCGAGACGGTCGAGGCACTGCCGCACGTGGTCCGGCCCGCGCAGCTCGCCGCCGTGCGGCACGAGCAGCAGGCCGGCGCGGTCGGCGATCCGGAACGCTCCCTCGAAGTCCTCCGTGCGCCCGCGGCGCTCGTCGTTGGACAGCCCGAACCCGACCACGCCCCGACCGGCGTACTGGCCGGCGAGGCGCGCCAGCGTGCGGGCGTCGAGCGGGTGGCGCGTGCGGTTGGCCGCGACCACCACCGCCATCCCGAGCCCCGTGCGCTCCGAGGCGTCACGCACGCAGTCCAGGACGAGGTCGGTGAAGGCGGTGATGCCGCCGAAACGGGCGGCATAGCCGCTGGGGTCGACCTGGATCTCCAGCCAGCGGCTCCCGTCGCGCACGTCGTCCTCGGCGGCCTCGAGCACCAGGCGGCGTACGTCGTCGGGCGTGCGCAGCACCGAGCGCGCCACGTCGTAGAGGCGCTGGAAGCGGAACCAGCCCTTCTCGTCGGCCGCGCTCAGCTGCGGCGGCCAGTCCTCGACGAGTGAGTCGGGCAGGGCGATGCCGTCGCGCTCGGCCAGCTCGAGCAGCGTCTCGTGGCGCATCGACCCGGTGAAGTGGAGGTGGAGGTGCGCCTTCGGCAGCCGGGACACCTCGCGGCGCGGCCCAGCACCCTCCGACGGCCTCGCCCCCGCACCTGCCATGCACGCATCGTAGGGGGACGCCGTGGGCGTCCCGCCGACCGGTGGGGTGCCTCGGTTCGACTGGGACTGGGCCCGCCCCGTATGCTTCCGGATTGGTGGTTTCGCCACATGCTTCGGCATGCCCCCAGCGATGGGGACGAGACCGCCGGAGGGCACTAGCTCAACTGGCAGAGCATCGGTCTCCAAAACCGAAGGTTGGGGGTTCAAGTCCCTCGTGCCCTGCGAGGAACACTGCACAGCAACAACGAGAAGGTGGATGACGTGGCTGACGGCAACGCGGTTCAGGACCGGCGCGACTCGCGCGGCGACGACCGTGGGCGCACCAGCCCCGCCACGTTCCTGCGCCAGGTGGTGGCCGAGCTCCGCAAGGTGGTGTGGCCCACCCAGCAGCAGCTGATCACCTACTTCTTCGTCGTGCTGGTCTTCGTCGTCGTGGTGATGGCGCTCGTGACGGTCCTCGACCTGGCTTTCGGAAAGCTGGTCTTCGAGATCTTCGCGGGCAGCAGCGCCCAGTGACGACGGGGGAGACGGTTCCCCGCCCCCAGCTACGAACTACGGAGTGAGACGTGTCTGACAACCATGACGTGGACCAGGTCGACGACCAGGTCGAGTCCGTCGACGAGGTGACCCCCGAGGACGCCGACGCCGACGTCGTCGAGGACACCGAGGACGTGACCGACGAGGCCGGCGACGACGCCGCCGAGGTGTCTGACGAGGACTCTGCCGACGCCGAGGGCGGCGAGGCCGCCCCGGTTGCCGAGGACAACGACCCGCTCGAGGCCTTCCGCCGCGAGCTGTGGGCCAAGCCTGGCGACTGGTTCGTCGTGCACACCTACTCCGGCATGGAGAAGCGGGTCAAGCACAACCTCGAGAACCGCATCATCTCCCTCAACATGGAGGACTACATCCACGAGATCGTGGTCCCCACCGAGGAGGTCGCGGAGATCAAGAACGGCCAGCGCAAGATGGTCACCCGCACCGTCCTCCCCGGCTACGTCCTGGTCCGCATGGACCTCACCGACGAGTCCTGGTCCGCCGTGCGTCACACGCCGTCCGTCACCGGCTTCGTCGGCCACAGCCACCAGCCCGTGCCGCTGAGCATGAGCGAGGTCGAGGACATGCTCGCGCCGGCCGTCGTGGCCGTCGCCGAGGCCGAGGCCGCTGCCTCGGGCGAGAAGGGTGCTGCGACCACGCCCCGCAAGCCGGTCGAGGTCGCCGACTTCGACGTCTCCGACTCGGTCATGGTGGTCGACGGTCCGTTCGCCACGCTCCACGCGACGATCACCGAGATCAACGCCGAGTCCCAGCGCGTGAAGGCCCTCGTCGAGATCTTCGGCCGCGAGACGCCGGTCGAGCTCAGCTTCAGCCAGATCCAGAAGGTCTGACGATTTCGTCCGGGCCGCCGCGCGGCCCGACAATGAACGAGCAACAACCCGTGGCAGGGGGCAGGTGCCCTCGTCATGACCACACGAGAGAAAGAAGAAGGCAATGCCTCCCAAGAAGAAGATCGCCGCACTCGTCAAGGTGCAGCTGCAGGCCGGTTCGGCCACCCCGGCCCCGCCGGTCGGTACGGCGCTCGGCCCGCACGGCGTCAACATCATGGACTTCTGCAAGGCCTACAACGCCCAGACCGAGTCCATGCGCGGCAACGTGATCCCCGTCGAGATCACCATCTACGAGGACCGCTCGTTCGACTTCATCACCAAGACCCCGCCGGCCGCCGAGCTCATCAAGAAGGCCGCCGGTCTGTCCAAGGGCTCCGGCGTGCCGCACAAGGACAAGGTCGGCAAGCTGACCAAGGACCAGGTGCGCGAGATCGCCACCACCAAGCTGCCCGACCTCAACGCCAACGACATCGACGCGGCCATGAAGATCGTCGAGGGCACTGCGCGCTCGATGGGCGTCACGACCGACTGACACGTGGGAGAGCCGCGCTGGCTCGCTAACCACATCCTTCGCACCAGAGAAACGAGAAGACCATGCAGCGCAGCAAGACCTACCGCGCGGCCGCCGAGACGTTCGACAAGGACGAGCTCTACGCGCCGCTGGCCGCCATCAAGATCGCCAAGGGTGGCTCCAAGAAGAAGTTCGACGAGACCCTCGACGTCGTCATGCGCCTGGGTGTCGACCCGCGCAAGGCCGACCAGATGGTCCGCGGCACCGTCAACCTCCCGCACGGCACCGGCAAGACCGCCCGTGTCCTCGTGTTCGCCAACGCCGACAAGGCCGAGGCTGCCCGCGAGGCCGGCGCCGAGTTCGTCGGTGGCGACGAGCTGATCGAGAAGGTGGCCGGTGGCTGGCTCGACTTCGACGCCGTCGTCGCGACGCCCGACATGATGGGCAAGGTCGGTCGCCTCGGCCGCGTCCTCGGCCCGCGCTCGCTCATGCCCAACCCGAAGACCGGCACGGTGACCCCCGACGTCGCCAAGGCCGTCACGGACATCAAGGGCGGCAAGATCGAGTTCCGCGTCGACCGCCACGCCAACCTGCACTTCATCATCGGCAAGGCGTCCTTCTCCGAGGCCCAGCTCGCGGAGAACTACGCCGCCGCCCTCGAGGAGGTGCTGCGTCTCAAGCCGGCCAGCTCCAAGGGCCGCTACATCAAGAAGATCACCGTCTCCACGACGATGGGCCCCGGCATCCAGGTCGACCCCAACCGCGTGAAGAACGTCGCGTCGGAGGACGAGGCCGTCCAGGCCTGATCCACCGCCGCCTGACGGCCCGGTCGCCCCTCGGGGCGGCCGGGCCGTTCTGCTTCCACGGACCCGGACACCGTTTGGCTGGGGGGCCATCGGGTAGAACGTCAGTGGCACACCCGCCGCCGACATCGCCGTACCACTCGTCCCAGGAGACACACATGCGCGTCACGTCCCTCACCCGCCGCCTCGGCTCCGCCGCCCTGGTGCTGACCATGGGGGTCGGGCTCGCCGCGTGCAGCGACGACTCCGGCGCCGACGAGACCTCCAGCTCGGCCACCGACACGAGCAGCGACGACAGCACCGACGAGGAAACCTCGAGCGAGGAGAGCGAGGATCCGGCCGAGGCGGCGCTCGCCGAGCTCTCGGCCGACGAGTTCTACCCCGCCGTGATGGAGGCGATGCGCGAGGCCGAGACCTTCGCCTTCGAGACCACCTCCGGCTCCGCGGGCCAGACCCAGACCATGACCGGCCAGGCCCGGTTCGGTGACGACGGCGTCGAGATGCAGGCGTCCAGCACGGGTGCGCAGGCGATGGAGATGATCCTGCTCGGCAAGGCGATGTACATGAAGTCGCCCGACCTCGGCACCGGCGACAAGTGGCTCAAGATCGACCTGAGCGACCCCAACTCGCTGTTCGGGATGATCGGCAAGGCCACCGATCCCGAGGTCATGTTCAAGGCCATGGAGGCGCCGAAGAAGCTCGAGCTCGTCGGCACCGAGGACGTCGACGGGGTCGAGGCCAACCACTACCGGATCACCCTCGACCCGACGCAGTACCTCAAGGCCATGGAGTTCCCGCCCGCCATGGCCGAGATGCTCCCCGACGAGCTCGTGACCGAGATGTGGGTCGACGCGGACGACCTGCCGCGCAAGTTCACCCAGACCATGCAGATCCCGGCCGTCGGCGGTGGGAAGCCGACCACCACGACCACCGAGGGCACCTACTCCGACTTCGGCACCGAGGTCGAGATCGAGGAGCCCCCGTCCAGCCAGGTCACCCAGCAGCCGGGGATGTGAGCCACGGCGGGCGGGTCGCCAGACTGACACGGCCGAGGGGCGTCGCACTGCAAGCAGTGCTAGCGCCCCCGGCCGTCTCAGCGCATTCGGCTTCGCCTCACTCCCGGAAGACCCGCTCGTCGATCAGCTGCTCCTTGACCTCCGTGCCCTCCGGCTCGTAGCGACCCTGGTCGAAGCGGGTGCGGAACTGCAGCACCGCGCCGTCGCGGCCGAACCGGTTCTTCTCCACCGTCAGGACGGCGTAGTCGCGGAAGCGCTCGGCGTTGCTGAGGTCGTACGTCAGGTGGTGGCGCGCGACGATGTCGAACTTGTTGTTGAGCACCAGCACGACGTCGGCCTCGTAGGCCAGGGCGCTCGATCCGCGCAGGTCGTTCGCGCGCATCCGCTTGCCCGAGCGCAGCGCCTCCTTCTCGGCCGCGGCGATCGCGAGGACCGGCGCGCTGATGTCGATGGCGAGGTCCTTGAGGCCCTCGACGATCTCCGTGGTGCTCGACTCCTCGTCGGCGTGGCTCGACTTCACCTTCTGCAGGTAGTCGACGATCACGAGCGGGGTCGTGCCGGAGAGCTCGCGCACGGCATCGATGGCGTTCTGGATCGCGGCGAGGTCGGTACGGGTGCCGGTGGAGCGGTGCACGAACAACATCTCGGAGTACTGCGCGACCCGGGTCAGCGCCTCGACACCGGCAGGGACCGACTCCAGGCGGTGCTCCAGCGAGCTGACCCACAGGTCGTCGAAGATGGAGCGGATGCTGTTGACCCGCACCTGGTCGGAGTCGTCGAGCTCGCCCGCCTCCATGGCGATGAGCTTCTGGGTCAGGTCCTCGGCGTCGTGCTCGTAGGAGAAGTAGAGGACCGGGCGCCCGGTGGCTGCGTTGTTGCGGGCGACCTGGAGCGCGAACGTCGACTTGCCGAGGCCCTGCGGTCCGGCGAGCAGCACCAGGGAGCCGGCCCGCATCCCGCCGCCGATCAGGGGGTCGAGGCCCGCAAAGCCGGTCTTCCAGAGGCGTCCGGCGGCGTTGCGACCGGTGAGCATGCGTTCGTCGCTGCGGGCCAGGGAGGCCCCGACGGTCATGAGCTGGTGATCCACGAGGTCATTGGACCAGTGATGGGCGGCCGGCGTGGGGCGATTGAGGTGTTTCCCGCCTCCGCTCGCCGATTTGTCTGGTCCGCGCCCCGACGCGTACTGTTCCACTCGAAACCAGAGACCGCAGGTTGTCGTGAGCTCCTCGCTCGTGACCGAAGGTCCGCAGGAGCGGGCGGCCGGCGCAGGATTCAGAGCAGCGGGTTCGCCCGCATCCACGCCCTGAGCCTGTGCTCAGGGCGTTCGTCGTCTGTGGGCCTGATGCCGGTGGTCAACCCCGGAAGGAGACCCATGGCGCGGCCAGAAAAGACTGCCGCCGTCGCAGAGATCGTTGAGTCCTTCAACGACTCCGCCGGCGCTGTGCTGACCGAGTACCGCGGGCTCACCGTGAAGCAGCTGCAGGACCTGCGGCGCTCCCTCGGCGAGAACGCCAACTACGCCGTGGTCAAGAACACGCTGGCCAAGATTGCCGCCAACGAGGTTGGCATCGACGGCTTCGACGACCTGCTGACCGGCCCCACCGCCATCGCCTTCATCAATGGAGACGTGGTCGAGGCCGCCAAGGGTCTGCGTGACTTTGCCAAGGCAAACCCCGCTCTTGTCATCAAGGGTGGAGTGCTGGACGGCAAGCCCCTCGACGCTGCCGAGGTCGCCAAGCTGGCTGACCTCGAGTCGCGCGAGGTGCTGATGGGCAAGCTGGCGGGCGCGATGCTCGCCTCGCTCTCCCAGGCCGTCTACCTGCTCAACGCCCCGATCGCCCAGGCCGCCCGTCTCGCGGGTGCGCTGCAGGCCAAGGCCGAGCAGGACCCCACGATCCTCGCAGGTGGTGCCGGTACGCCGGCTGCTCCGGCTGCCGAGGACGCCCCGGTCGAGGAGGCCGCCTCTTCGGAGGAGGCCGCCGAGCCCGAGGCGACCGACGAGACGGCCGACGCGGCCGCCGAGTCCACCGACGCCTGACCAGGGCCGACGTACACCACCTACAGAACACATCGGGCGAGCGTGTCGCTCCGCGCCACGCTGCCGCCCACTGACGAAAGGTTTGCCATCATGGCGAAGCTCAGCACCGACGAGCTCCTTGACGCCTTCAAGGAGATGACCCTGATCGAGCTCTCCGAGTTCGTGAAGCAGTTCGAGGACACCTTCGGCGTGACCGCCGCTGCCCCCGTTGCCGTGGCCGCCGCCCCGGCCGCCGGTGGCGCTGCCGGTGGCGACGCCGCCGCCGAGGAGAAGGACGAGTTCGAGGTCGTCCTCGAGGCCGCCGGCGACAAGAAGATCAACGTCATCAAGGAGGTGCGCGCCCTGACCTCCCTCGGTCTGAAGGAGGCCAAGGACCTCGTCGAGGCCGCCCCCAAGACGATCCTCGAGAACGTCGACAAGGCTGCCGCGGACAAGGCCAAGGAGGCCCTCGAGGCCGCCGGCGCCACCGTCACCGTCAAGTGACGATCCGCTAGTCGCTCCACGAGGGGCGGTCACCGTGAGGTGGCCGCCCCTCGTGCCATTTCGGGGGCGCCGATGCCTGTTCAGGCGGCTGCGCGAACCACTAGAGTGGGCCGCCAGGGATGCGCATCACGAAATGAGTTGCTCCATGCGCAACAAGCGAACGGCGGCGACCCTGGTCCGGCTGCTGGAGAACGCACGCTACGAGGTGCTGCCCACCGCGGCCACCGAGGACAAGGTCCTCACGCACCTGGCCCGCGACCGCACGGTCACGGTGACCGCCTCGCCGTCGAAGGGGCTGGAGGCCACGCTCGACCTCGCCGAGCGTCTGACTGGGCACGGCTACCTCGTGGTGCCCCACCTCGCAGCGCGCATGGTGTCGGGGCGGACCGAGCTGGCCGAGATCGTCGAGCGGCTGCGCGGCAAGGGCATCAGCCAGGTGTTCGTGCCCGGAGGCGACGCCGAGGCGGTCGGTGACTACCCCGACGCCCTCGCGCTGCTCGAGGACCTGAAGGCGATGGGATCGCCGTTCGCCCACGTCGGGATCACCGGCTACCCCGAGTCGCACCCGACCATCCACGACGACCTGACCGTGCAGTCCATGTGGGACAAGCGGCACTACGCCACCCACATCGTCAGCAACCTCACCTTCGACCCGGCCGGCGTGCGCGACTGGGTGCGCAGGCTCCGTGCCCGCGGCGTCACGATGCCGCTGCTGCTGGGGATGCCCGGCCCGGTCGAGCGCACCAAGCTGCTCACCATGGCGACCAGGATCGGGGTCGGCGAGTCGACGAAGTTCCTCGCCAAGAACAAGGGACTCTTCGCCCGGCTCGCCGCACCCGGCGGGTTCACCGGCGAGTCCTTCCTGGAGAAGTGCGCGCCCGCGCTGGGGGAGGACGGCGCTCGTGTCGAGGGCCTGCACGTCTTCACCTTCAACCAGGTCGCCGAGACCGAGGCGTGGCGCACCGCCATGCTCGAGCGGCTCAGGGACTGAGCAGGCCGGCCAGGGCCTCCTCGAGCCCGTGGTCGCCGGTACCGACGACCGTGAGGGGCAGGCCGATCGTCGCGGCTGCCTGCCGGGCGAGCTCGTGCAGCTCGTCGTCCGGCGCCTGGGCCAGCCAGACGACGCGGGTGTAGTTGCCGAAGTAGGCCTCCCGCAGCTCGGGGTAGCGGTCGAGGCCCATCTCCTGCACCACGGTGCGGGTGAAGGACCGCACCAGGAAGTCGGTCAGCAGGTAGGTGCCGGGTTGCTCGTCGAAGAAGCGCTCGAGGCGGGAGGCCCCGGCGTACACGTCGTAGCAGTGCAGGCCGGGCAGCCTGGCCAGCCCGAGGTCGCGGCACACCTCGTCGAGGGCGCCGTAGGTGCCGCAGTCGGCGTAGCCGACGACGACCCGGCCGTACGTCGCCGCGAGCCGCACCGCCATCGTGCGCACCTCGCCCGCGATCTGCTCGGGGTGGTTGTGCAGCAGTGGCGGAAGCGGGTGTACGTCGACGGCCCAGCCGTTGCGGGCGACGACGGCCGCGGCGGGCTGGGCGAGGGCTCCGCACGCGATCAGCGCGACCCGGTCAGGAGAACCCGAGCTGGTCGACGAATGCGTCGTTGAAGTCGGGACGGTCGGAGAGCTCGACATACGTCACCTCCTCCAGCAGTGCCAGGGCACCGGCGCGCTCGCGCACGGACAGCAGGGCCATCTTCGCCCCCTCGCCGGCGACGTTGCCGGCGGCGACGATCCGCAGCACGGGAAGCCTCGGAACCAGGCCGATCCGGACGGCCGACGCGGGGGAGAGGTAGCTCCCGAACGAGCCGGCGAGCAGCACCTGCTGGACGTCGCGGTGCTCCAGTCCGAGCTCGTCGAGCAGCAGGGACCAGCCCGTGGAGATCGCGGCCTTGGCGAACTGCAGCTCGCGGACGTCGCGCTGCGAGAGGTAGACGCACTCGGCGGGCTCGGCGTCGGGGGTGGGCCGGTGCAGCAGGAAGACCCGTTCCTCGCCGACGAGGGCCAGGCGGTCGGCCAGGGCCGGGGCGACCTCCTTCGCCTCCCCGTCGGGCACCAGGCGTCCGGTGCTGTCGAGCAGCCCCACCCTGACCAGCTCGGCGACGGCGTCCACCAGTCCGGAGCCGCACAGCCCCCTCGGCTCGACGTCGCCGATCACGCCGAGCCGCACGGCCTCGGCAGGGTCGTCGGCGTGCGGGTCGACCTTGATCACCTCGATCGCCCCGTCGGCGGCCCGCATGCCGCAGCGGATGGCACCGCCCTCGAAGGCCGGGCCGGCGGGGGCAGCGGTGGAGAGGAGCGTCTCGCCGTTGCTCAGCACGATCTCGCAGTTGGTGCCGACGTCGATGAACAGGCGGGTGCGCTTGTCGCGGTCCATGCCGGTGGCGAGCATGCCGGCGACGATGTCGCCGCCGACGTAGGCACCGAGCGCGGGGAAGAAGAACGCGCGGGCGCGGGGGTGGAGGTCCAGCCCGATCTCCGAGGCCAGCACCTCGGGCGGCCTGGCCGCGGACATGACGAACGGGGCGACGCCCAGGGGCTCGGGGTCGATGCCCAGCACGAGGGCGGTCATCGTCGCGTTGCCGGCGACCGCCACCTCGTAGACGTCGGTGGGCTCGATCCCTGCCTCGCTGCACACGCGCCGCGCCAGGTCGGCGAGGGTGGCACCGGCGGCCTGCTGGAGGCGGCCGAGGGCCTCGGGGTCCATCATCGTGGCGCTGATCCGGGTGATGACGTCGCCGCCGAACGGCTGCTGGGAGTTGAGGCTGGAGGCGACGGCCAGCGGGGTCCCGGTGCCGACGTCGAGCAGGGTGCCGACGACCGTCGTGGTGCCGAGGTCGAAGGCGATCGCGTAGCGGATCGCCGTGGTGTCACCGGGCTCGACGTCGACGAGCGCCTCGTCGAGCACAACAGCGGTCACCTTGAAGTCGGCCTCGCGCAGCACCGTGGAGAGCCGCCGCAGGACGTGGAGGTCGGCGGTCAGCTCGAGGTCGTCGATGGCGTCGGTGAGGCGGGCGAGGTCGGTGCGCTGGTCGGCGAGCGTGGCCTCGTCGAGCTCGACGTAGCGCTTCTGCAGGGCGGGGCGCAGGATGACCTGGCGCCCGATGCCCACCGTCGCGGCCTTGGGCCGCGTGGTCAGCGGCGGGACCTCGACGGTCAGGTCGCGGGTGGCGTGCAGCAGGCAGCCGAGGCGCCAGCCGGCGGAGAGCTGCTCGGGAGTGAACGTCCGGACGTCGTGGCGGGTGAGGGGGACCTCGACGTCGGACGTGACCTGGATACGGCACTTGTGGCAGGTGCCGTGGCCCCCGCAGGTCGAGTCGATCGCGATGCCGTTCCACGAAGCAGCGTCGAAGACGGTCACGCCGGGAGGGACGCGTACGCCGCGCACGGTCGGCGCGACCTCCGCGCCGTCCTCGGCCGTGGTCCGGACGGTGAAGGACAGGTCGACGCGACCGGTGCCGTCGTGCGGCACCGGCTCGGCTCCCGGCCTCTCGATCAGGCCCTCGCGGGCGACGTCGGCGAGCGAGAAGTCCGGCCCGTCGGGCGGTCGGCTCATCGTGGTGCCGTCACGCGCCCTCGGCGGCTGCCTGCTTCGCCCGGTGGGCGGAGATCCAGGCCATGCCCCAGTCGTCGTGGCCCAGGAACACGTCGGCGGCCTTCACCGCCTCCACCACCTGGGGCGTCCGGGCGTCCATGATCGCGCTGGTGAGTCCTGACGTCATCGCCATCGGCAGCCAGGTGGCGTTGAGGGTGTGGCGACCGGGCATCCCGAAGGACACGTTGGAGGCCCCGCAGGTCATGTTGACCCCGAAGTCGTCGCGGATGCGGCGCATCACCTCGAAGGTCACCAGGCTGGTCGTGGTGTCGGCGCCGATGGGCATGGCCAGCGGGTCGATCACGATGTCGGCCTGGGCGATGCCGTACTCCTCGGTGGCGACCCGGACGATCTTGGCGGTCAGCTCGAGCCGCTTGTCGGCCTCCATCGGGATCTCGTCGTGGTCGTTGGGCAGGGCGATGATCGCGGCGTCGTGCTTCTTCACGAGCGGGAGGATCAGCTCGAGTCGGTCGTCCTCCGCGGTCACGGAGTTGACCAGCGCCCGGCCCTGGTAGGCGGCCAGGCCGGCCTCGAGGGCCTCGACCACCGAGGAGTCGATGCACACGGGCAGGTCGGTGAGGTCCTGGACCATGGTGATGGCCTTGGCGAGCAGGTCGGGCTCGTCTGTGAGGGGCACGCCCATGTTGACGTCGAGGACGTCGGCGCCGCCCTCGACCTGGGCCTTGACGTCGCGCTCGATCGCGGAGAAGTCGCCGTCGCGCAGCTGCTGCTGGAAGATGCGGCGACCGGTGGGGTTGATCCGCTCGCCGATGACCGTGAACCGGGTGTCGTGCCCGATGACGACCTCGCGCGAGGCGGAGCGCAGGACCGTGCGCAGTGGCTCGGCCGGGCTCATCAGGCAGGGACCTTCGTACGCTTCGCCTCGAGCAGGCTCTTGGCGCGCTTCACCGTCTGCGAGGCGTCGGCCGCGTAGCCGTCGGCCCCGACGGCGTCGGCGTACTCCTGGGTGACGGGTGCGCCGCCGACCATGACGATCACGTCGTTGCGCATGCCGGCCTTCTCGAGGGCGTTCATGTTGGCCTTGAACATGGGCATCGTCGTGGTCAGGAACGCCGAGAAGCCGACGATGTCGGGCTGGTGCTCGTCGATCGCGGACACGAACTTCTCCGGCGCCACCTGCACGCCGAGGTCGATCACCTCGAATCCGGCGCCCTCGAGCATGATGTTCACGAGGTTCTTGCCGATGTCGTGCACGTCGCCCTTGACGGTGCCCATCAGGAACTTGCCGATGGTGGCCACGCCCGTCTCGGCGAGCAGCGGTCGCAACCGCTCCATGGCACCTGCCATCGCGCGCCCGGCGATGAGCATCTCCGGCACGAAGAAGTCGCCCCGCTCGAAGCGGGCGCCGACCTCCTCGAGCGACGGGATCAACGCGTCGAAGAGCAGGGTCTGCGGCTCCATCGAGAGGTCGAGCCCCTGGTTGGTCAGGTCGAGCACGCGTGGGGCGTTGCCCACCAGCGTCTCGTCGTAGAGGGCCTGCAGGATCTCCTCGGGGGTCATGCGACCACCTCCTCGTTCTCCTCGGTGCGCGCGGTGCGGTGTGCGGATGTCGGACGGGCGGGACCGCGCAGCAGTGACGACAGCGCCGCGGACTGGTCCAGCAGGCGGCGGCCGAGCTCGTCGGTCCGCTGGGCCAGCCGGGGGGTGGGACCGGAGATACCCAGGGAGGCGATCACCTCGCCGCGGATGCCGAAGACCGGGACGGCGACACCGGTCAGGCCGATCTCCAGCTCGTCCTCGGTCAGCGCCCAGCCCCGCTCACGGCACAGCTCGCCGTCGCGGCGTACGGCGTCGCGGTCCGGCAGCGTCCGGGGCGTCGGCCGCTCGAGGTCGCCGGGAGGGAGCTCGAGGGCGCCCCATGCGAGGAGGACCTTGCCGAGTGCCGAGCAGTGGGCCGGGACCTCGATCTCGGTCCAGTCGCGGGTGCCGAGGAGGAAGGTCGAGGCGACCTGTGCCACCTGCACCACGCGGTCGCCGCGGGTGACGCTCAGGTGCACGGTCTCGCCGGTGTCGGCGCCGAGGCGGTCCATGACCGGGCGGGCCAGCCGGACCAGCTCCTCCCACGGGTCGTGGCGCGCGGCGTAGAGCCAGAACAGCCGGCCGGCGACGTAGGACCCGGCCGGGTCGCGCTCGAGGAGCCCGGAGCGCTCGAGGGCCGTGAGCAGCCGCGAGGTCGTCGACTTGGCGAGCCCGCTCGCGTCCTGGAGGTCGGCGAAGGACATCGGCTCGTCGGCGTGCACGACGGTGGCGACCAGGTCGGCGGCGCGGTCAAGCGCCCGCGTGCCGGTGGCGGCGTCGCTCACGATCGGCTCCTTCGCTGGAGGGGTTCCCAGAGGTTCCATGATGTGGAACCGTGTTCCACATCATGAGGCTATGAGCCGGGTGGGTCGAGGTCAAGGGAGGATCCGTGTTCCACAACACGATGCCGCGCTACGAGGTGCTGTCCGAGGAGGCCATGGCGACCCTCGATCGCGGGTGGCGCCGGTTGATGACCGAGATCGGCGTGGAGTTCATGGACGAGCGCGCCCTCGAGCTCTTCCGCCGGGCAGGCCAGCGGGTGGAGGGCAACACGGTCTTCCTCGACCCCGACTTCGTGCTCGAGCAGGTCGCCAAGGCGCCGCGCGAGTTCGACGTGCAGGCGCGGAACCACGCCAACGACATCCACATCGGCGGCGACTCGATGGCCTTCGGCGCCGTCTACGGGCCGCCGTTCGTGCGGCAGGGCGACGTACGCCGCGACGCGACGATGGAGGACTTCCGCAGCTTCACCAAGCTGGCGCAGTCCTTCTCCGTGCTCGACTCCGCCGGGGGCGTGATCTGCGAGCCCAACGACACCCCGCTTGACAGCCGT
The DNA here is from genome assembly GCF_013155335.1 of Nocardioides sp. zg-1230. GTDB lineage: Bacteria > Actinomycetota > Actinomycetes > Propionibacteriales > Nocardioidaceae > Nocardioides. The sequence goes on from NZ_JABJQZ010000001.1 coordinate 1,625,430, forward strand.
CACCTCGACATGACCTACGCGCTGCAGACGCTGACGGACAAGGTCTACATGGGCAACGTCGTCTCCGGGGTCAACGCCGCGGACACCATTGCGATGACCTCGATCCTGTTCGGCTCGCGCGAGGCGATCGAGGAGACCCCGGCGACCATCTCGCTGATCAACTGCAACTCGCCGCTGCGCTGGGACGACCGCATGCTGGAGGCGCAGCTCGAGTACTCGGCGGCCGGCCAGCCGGTGGTGCTGACGCCCTTCATCCTGATGGGCGCGATGTCGCCGGTGACGATCCCCGCCGCCCTGGTGCAGCAGATCGTCGAGGCCCTGTCGGGGATCGCGCTGTCACAGCTGGTCCGGCCCGGGACGCCGGTGATCTTCGGTTCGTTCCTCTCCAACATCGACATGCAGTCCGGCTCGCCGACCTTCGGCACGCCGGAGTCGGGCCTCGGCCTGCTGTGCACCGGGCAGATCGCCCGCCACTTCGGGCTGCCGTTCCGCACCGGCGGCGGCCTGACCTCGTCACAGGTGGCGGACGCGCAGGCCGGCTACGAGGCGCTGATGACCTTGATGCCGACCTTCCTGGCCGGCGCCAACTGGGTGATGCACTCCGCGGGCTGGCTCGAGGGCGGCCTGGTCGCCGGCTACGAGAAGTTCATCGTCGACGTCGAGCTGCTCCAGATGCTCCGCCACGAGTTCACGCCCCTGGAGATCGACGAGGACTCGATGGCGTTCGGCGCGCACGAGGAGGTCGGCCACGGAGGTCACTTCCTCGGCGCGATGCACACGATGGAGCGCTTCCGCACGTGCTTCTACCGCCCGCTGCTGTCGTCCTCTGAGAACTACGAGCGGTGGATGCGCAACGGCGGCCACGACGCCAACGACCGCGCGACCGTGGCGTACCAGAAGACGCTCGAGGAGTACGAGCAGCCGCCGCTCGACGACGCCGTCCGCGAGGAGCTCGAGGACTACGTCATCCGCCGGCGCGCCGAGCTCGGCGACTGACAGGTGCCGGCACGGGTCAGCTGAGCCCGAGGATGGTGCCGTCGTCGGCGAGGTCGATGCGCGCTGCCGAGGGGTCGCGCGGCAGTCCGGGCATGGTCATCATGTCGCCGCACACGACGACCACGAACCCGGCGCCGGCCGATAGGCGTACCTCCCGCACGTGCAGCTCGTGCCCCGACGGCGCGCCCAGCGAGGCCGGGTCGGTCGAGAACGAGTACTGGGTCTTGGCGACGCAGACCGGCAGCCGGGAGTAGCCGTCGCGCTCGATGCGCTGCAGGCGTCGGCGTGCCTTGGCGTCCCAGGTCACCAGTCCTGCGCCGTAGAGGCGCGTGGCGATGGCCTCGACCTTCTCGGTCAGCGAGAGGTCGTCGTCGTAGGTGAAGGAGAACTCGTACGGCGACGGCTCGGCCAGCGACGCCAGGACGCCCTCCGCAAGTGCCTTCGCGCCGTTGCCACCGTCGGCGAAGTGGGTGGCGGGGAAGGCCCGCACGCCCTCGTCGGCCACCAGCGCGACCACCCGCTCCACCTCCCGGTCGGTGTCGGAGGGGAAGCGGTTGACCGCGACGACGGCGGGGATGCCGTAGACGTCGCGGATGTTGGCGAGGTGACGGCGCAGGTTTGTCATGCCGGCCTCCACGGCCGCGACGTCCTCCCGCCCGAGGTCGGCCAACGCCACCCCGCCGTGGTACTTCAGGGCACGCACGGTCGCGACCACGACCGCCACGTCCGGACGCAGGCCGGACTTCCGGCACTTGATGTCGACGAACTTCTCGGCGCCCAGGTCCGCGCCGAAGCCGGCCTCGGTGACGACGATGTCGGCCAGCCGCAGGCCCGCGCGGGTGGCCATCACCGAGCTGCAGCCGTGGGCGATGTTGGCGAACGGGCCGCCGTGGACGAAGGCAGGTGCGCCCTCGAGGGTCTGGACGAGGTTGGGGGCGAGGGCGTCGCGCAGCAGTGCGGCCATGGCTCCCTCGGCGCCGAGGTCGCGGGCGGTGACCGGCGCCATCGACCGGGTGTAGCCGATGACGATGTCCCCGATGCGTCGTTTGAGGTCGGCCCACGACTCGGTGAGGCAGAAGATCGCCATCAGCTCCGAGGCGACGACGATGTCGAAGCCGTCCTCGCGGGGGAAGCCGTTGACGTGCCCGCCCAGCGCGACGACGACCTCGCGCAGCGCCCGGTCGTTGGTGTCCACGACGCGCTTCCAGCTCACGCTGCGCACGTCGATGTCGAGCTCGTTGCCGTGGTGGACGTGGTTGTCGATGAGTGCCGAGAGCAGGTTGTTGGCGGCGGCGATGGCGGCGAAGTCGCCGGTGAAGTGCAGGTTGATGTCGGTCATCGGCACGACCTGGCTCCAACCGCCGCCGGCCGCGCCACCCTTCATGCCGAAGACCGGTCCCATCGACGGCTCGCGCAGGCATGCCACCGTCCGGTGGCCCAGGCCGTGGAGCGCGTCGGTCAGGCCGACGGTCGTGGTGGTCTTGCCCTCGCCGGGCGGTGTGGGGGACAGGGCGGTGACCAGCACGAGCCGGCCGAGCGGCCGGTCGGCCAGTGACGTGAGGTAGCCGACGTCGACCTTCGCCTTGTGGTGGCCGTAGGGGACGAGGTGCTCCTCGGCGATCCCGAGCGTCTCCTCGGCGATCTCGCGGATCGGTCGCAGGACGGCGGCGTTGGCGATCTCGATGTCGGACTGCATGACGGGCTCCTGGTCGAGGTGGTCGAGGTGGTGTTCGGTGGTCGGTGGGTTTCTGTGGCGCCGTCTCAGCGGAAGACGACGGTGCGTTCGCCGTTGAGCAGGACGCGCGACTCGCTGTGCCAGCGCACGGCCCGGGAGAGCACCTGCGCCTCCACGTCGCGTCCTGCCGAGACGAGCTGGTCCTGGTCGTAGCCGTGGTCCACGCGGATGACGTCCTGCTCGATGATCGGTCCCTCGTCGAGGTCGCCCGTCACGTAGTGCGCGGTCGCGCCCACCAGCTTCACGCCACGGTCGAAGGCCTGGTGGTAGGGCCGGGCTCCCTTGAAGCTCGGCAGGAACGAGTGGTGGATGTTGATCGCCCGCCCCGACAGCCGCCGGCAGAGGTCGTCGGACAGCACCTGCATGTAGCGGGCGAGGACGACGAGGTGCGTGCCGGTGTCGGCGACGAGCTGCAGCAGGCGTTCCTCCGCCTCCGCCTTGGTCCCGGGCGTCACCGGGACGTGGTGGAACTCGATGCCGTACGAGCGCGCCAGCTCGCCAGCGTCGGGGTGGTTCGACACGATCGCGGGGATCTCGACCTGCAGCGCCCCGGTGCTGGCGCGGAAGAGGAGGTCGTTGAGGCAGTGCAGGTGCTTGGAGACCATGATCAACGTGCGGTAGGGCGCCGAGGCCGACCAGAGCTCGAACTGCATGGCGTACGCCTCGGCGACGCGACCGAAGCCCTCGCGGAGGTCGGCGGCGTCGGCGGCGGCCTCGGTGACGAAGGCGATGCGCATGAAGAAGCGGTCGCTGAGCCGGTCGCCGAACTGCTGGCTCTCCACGATGTTGGCACCGCACTCGACGAGGAAGCCCGAGACCGCGTGGACGATGCCGGGGCGGTCGGGGCACGAGAGGGTGAGGACGAAGTCGGCTCCGGTGGGGCCGTGCGACATGGTGGCTCCTGACGCGGGAGAGGTCCGGGGCAAGGGACCAGCGGTGTTGCGCTTGACGAAACGCAGTCTGCGATACGCAACAGCTCCTGCGCTAGTGTCGCCCCATGGTGGACACGGTCCCGAGCCCTGCCGTGACGGGCGCCGGCGTGCAGTCGGTCGACCGGGCGCTCGGGATCCTCGAGGTGCTGGCCCGCACGGGCGAGTCCGGCGTCACCGAGATCGCCGCCGAGCTCGGCGTCCACAAGAGCACCGCGTTCCGCCTGGTCGCCACCCTCGAGGCCCACCGGCTCGTGGAGCAGACCGCCGACCGGGGCCGCTACCGCCTCGGCGTGGGCATCCTGCGGCTCGCCGGCGCCACCACGGCACGTCTCGATCTCGTGCAGGAGGCGCGGCCCATCGCACGCCAGCTCGCCGCGGACACGGGGGAGACCGTCAACATCGCGGTCCTCGCCGAGAGCTCCGCGCTCTACCTCGACCAGGTCGCAGGATCCTCGGCCCTCCAGTCCCACAACTGGGTCGGCCAGCACATCCCCCTCCACGCGACGAGCAACGGCAAGGTGCTCCTCGGCGGCCTCGACGACGCCGGTCTCGAGGCCGTCCTCGGCACGCTGCCGACCTACACGCCGCGCACCATCACCGGTCGACGGGAGCTGCGCGAGGAGGTCGCGCGGGTGCGCGAGCAGGGCTACGCGGTGGCGGTGGACGAGCTCGAGGTCGGTCTCACGGCGGTCGCCGCCCCCATCCGCAACGCGCACGGCGACGTCGTCGCCTCGATGAGCGTGTCCGGTCCGTCGTTCCGCCTCGGCCCGGATCGGACGGACGAGGTCATCGCGCTGCTGGAGAAGGCGGCCGGCGAGGTGTCGCACCGGCTCGGCTGGGGTCATCGATAGTCGGCACGTGAGCTGCTGAGCCCTTGACGACCACGGGCCGTCGCAGGATCCTGCGAAGGTGGCTGGTTGCGCTCGGAGCACCCGGTTGCGAGATGCGCAACAAGTGCCGAGGTGGTCGAGATGCCTGACCTGTACGTCGACGGAGCGTGGGCGAGTGCGGCCGCGGGTGGCCGGCGCGAGATCCGCTGCCCCGCGGACGGCTCGGTGGTCGGCGAGGTCGACGAGGCCGGTGGCGAGGACACCGCGCTCGCCATCGGTGCGGCGCACCGGGCGTTCCAGGAGGGCAGCTGGCCCGCCACGTCCGCCCGCGAGCGGGGGGACCTGCTCCTGCGCCTCGCCGACCTGCTCGAGCGCGATGCGGACGAGGTGGCCCGCATGGAGTCGCTCGACACCGGCAAGCGCTTCGTCGAGAGCCAGTACGACGTCGCCGACGTGGTCTCGGTCTTCCGGCACTACGGGCGGGTGGCGAGTGAGGACGCCGGGCGCGTCGTCGACACCGGGAACCCCGACGTGGTCAGCCGCATCGTGCACGAACCGATCGGCGTGTGCGGCCTCATCACCCCGTGGAACTACCCGCTCCTCCAGGTCTCGTGGAAGGTCGCGCCCTGCCTCGCGGCGGGCAACACCTTCGTGCTCAAGCCCAGCGAGCTGACACCCCACTCCGCGATCCACCTGATGCGGCTGCTCGAGGAGGCAGGCCTGCCCGCGGGGGTCGGCAACCTCGTGCTGGGAGCCGGCGCGAGCGCGGGCGCCCCGCTCTCCTCGGACCCGCGCGTCGACCTGGTCTCGTTCACCGGCGGGCTCGAGACGGGCCGGGCGATCATGGCGACCGCCGCGGCGACGGTGAAGAAGGTCGCCCTCGAGCTCGGCGGGAAGAACCCCAACATCGTCTTCGCGGACGCCGACCTCGACGTGGCCCTCGACTTCGCCCTCACCGCGGTCTTCCTCCATTCCGGCCAGGTGTGCTCCGCGGGCGCCCGGCTGCTCCTCGAGCAGTCGATCCACGATTCCTTCGTCGACGCCCTCGTCGAGCGTGCGGGTGCGATCAGGCTCGGCGGGCCCTTCGACGACAAGGCCGAGACCGGCCCGCTGACCAGTGCCGCCCACCGCGACAAGGTGGAGGCCTACGTCGCCCGCGGCCTCGCAGAGGGAGCGGTGCTGCGGTGCGGGGGTGCGCGCCCGCAGGACCCCGCCCTGGCCGACGGCTTCTACTACCTCCCGACGGTCCTGGACGGCTGCACCACCAGCATGTCGGTCACCCAGGACGAGTCCTTCGGCCCGGTGCTGACCGTGGAGACCTTCCGCGACGAGGACGAAGCCGTGCGCATCGCCAACGACTCGATCTACGGCCTGGCCGGGGCCGTCTGGACCCAGGACGCCGGTCGGGCGCAGCGGGTGGCCGGGCGGCTGCGCATGGGGACGGTGTGGATCAACGACTACCACCCCTACGTCGCCCAGGCCGAATGGGGCGGCTACAAGCAGTCCGGCACCGGGCGCGAGCTCGGGCAGGCGGGCCTCGACGAGTACCGCGAGACCAAGCACGTGTGGCACAACATCCGCCCCGTGCCGCAACGCTGGTTCGGCGAGTAGGCGAGGACCATGGGAGCGGACCGGTACGACGTCGTCATCGTGGGAGGTGGCTCCGCCGGGTGCGCGCTCGCCAACCGGCTCTCCGCCGACCCGGGCACCTCGGTGCTGGTGCTGGAGGCCGGACGCACCGACCGGTTCGACCCGCTGATCCATGCTCCGGCCGCCCTGCCGTTCCCCATCGGCAACCCGCTCTACGACTGGAGGTACGAGTCCGAGCCGGAGCCGGCGATGGGCGGTCGCCGGATCTACCACGCCCGCGGCAAGGTGCTCGGTGGGTCCTCCTCGATCAACGGGATGATCTTCCAACGCGGCAACCCGATGGACTACGAGCGATGGGCCCGCGAGCCCGGCATGGAGTCGTGGGACTACCGGCACTGCCTGCCCTACTTCAAGCGGATGGAGTCGCTCGTCCTGCCCGACGGGCAGATCGGGGCCGACGCGTGGCGCGGCGGGTCGGGACCGCTCAAGCTCGAGCGGAGTCCGGCCACCAACCCGCTCTTCAGTGCGTTCTTCGAGGCCGCGCAGCAGGCCGGCTACCCCCTGACCGACGACGTCAACGGCTACCGCCAGGAGGGCTTCGGACGCTTCGACCGCAACATCGTCAAGGGCGTGCGGATGTCCGCGGCCCGTGCCTACCTGCACCCGGTGATGAAGCGCAAGAACCTCACCGTCGAGACCTTCGCCCACGCCACGCGGATCCGCTTCGAGGGCCGCCGGGCTGTCGGCGTCGACTACCTCCGCGCGGGCCGGCGGCACGAGCAGGTCCGCGCGGGTGAGGTCATCCTGTGCGGCGGCGCGATCAACTCCCCGCAGCTGCTGCAGCTGTCGGGGGTCGGCAACCCCGACCACCTGCGACCGCTGGGCGTCGAGGTGGTGCACGACCTGCCGGGGGTGGGAGAAAATCTCCAGGACCACCTCGAGGTCTACATCCAGTACTCCTCGCTCCAGCCCGTCTCGATCGTCGAGGGACTCAAGTGGCGCAACCGTCCGCTGGTCGGGCTCGAGTGGCTGGTCAAGCGCACCGGCACCGCGGCGTCCAACCACTTCGAGGGCGGGGGGTTCTGCCGCTCCAACGAGGACGTCGACTGGCCCAACCTGATGTTCCACTTCCTGCCGATCGCGATCCGCTACGACGGCTCGGCGGCGCCCGGCCAGGACAAGTACGCCCACGGCTACCAGGTGCACATCGGACCGATGTACGCCGACACCCGCGGGTGGGTGCGCATCTCCTCGACGGACCCACGGCAGAAGCCGAAGATGCTCTTCAACTACCTGTCCACCGACAACGACCGCCGGGAGTGGGTCGAGGCAGTGAGGGTGGCGCGCGACATCCTCAACCAGCCCGCCTTCGCCCCGTTCAACGGCGGTGAGCTCTCGCCCGGTCCGGTGGTGGGCACCGACGAGGAGATCCTCGACTGGGTGCGCAAGGACGCCGAGACCGCGCTGCACCCCTCCTGCACGGCGAAGATGGGCACCGACGAGATGTCGGTCGTGGACCCCGGCAGCATGCGGGTCCACGGCACCGAGGGCCTGCGGGTCGTCGACGCCAGCGTGTTCCCCTACGTCACCAACGGCAACATCTACGCCCCCGTGATGATGGTCGCCGAGAAGGCTGCCGACCTCATCGCCGGGAACACCCCGCTGCCCGCGGCCGACGTGCCCTACTACCGGCACCGCGACGGCACACCGCCGTACCCACCGGGCGACAGTCGCAACCACGAGGAGCAGCCATGAGCACCCTGACCGACCGGGAGACCGGCACCAGCGCACCCACCGGCGACGCGGCGCTGTCGGTGCGTCACCTCTGGAAGATCTTCGGCAAGGGCTCGGACTCCATCATCGGCACCCCCGACGCCGAGCTGTCGCGGGCCGATCTCAAGTCGAAGACGGGATGCGTCGTCGGCGTGAAGGACGTGTCCTTCGAGGTCGCACCCGGTGAGGTGTTCGTGGTGATGGGCCTGTCCGGCTCCGGGAAGTCCACCCTCGTCCGGTGCCTCACCCGGCTCATCGAACCGACGTCGGGCGAGGTGATCATCGAGGGCGACGACGTCACCAAGGCCAACCAGTCGCAGTTGCGTGAGCTGCGGCGCAACCACGCCTCGATGGTCTTCCAGCACTTCGGCCTGCTGCCGCACCGGCAGGTGATCGACAACGTGGCCTACGGGTTGGAGATCCGTGGCGTGCCCAAGAAGGAACGACGGGCCAAGGCGCAGGAGGTGGTCGACCTGGTGGGGCTCTCGGGCTACGAGATGTCCTACCCCGACCAGCTGTCGGGCGGCATGCAGCAGCGCGTCGGGCTGGCCCGTGCGCTGGCCGGTGACCCCTCCCTCCTGCTCTTCGACGAGCCGTTCTCCGCCCTGGACCCGTTGATCCGGCGGGACATGCAGAACGAGGTGATCCGGCTCCACCACGAGCTGGGCAAGACGATGGTGTTCATCACCCACGACCTGGCCGAGGCGCTCAAGCTGGGCGACAGGATCCTGATCATGCGCGACGGCGCGATCGTCCAGGTCGGGACGCCCGACGAGATCATCGGTGCGCCGGCGGACGACTACGTCCGCGACTTCACCTCCGAGGTGCCGCGCTCGCACGTCCTGACGCTCAAGTGGGTGATGCACGAGCCGGACGGCGACGCCCTCGACGGGCCCGCCCTGCAGGTCGACCAGGTCGTCCGGGACGCGGCCCGGGTGGTCCTCGACCACCAGGGCCCGTGCCGGGTGCTGGACGGCGACAGGCTCGTCGGTGTGGTCGACGACGAGGACATCCTCCGCGTGGTGGTGGCCGAGGAGGAGGCGAAGGCATGAGCACCGTCCTCGCGCCCCCGCCGCAGCCGGCGGCCACCGAACCGCCCCCGCCTCCCCCCGAGCCGCGGTCCCTGCCCCGCTGGGCCTGGGCCCTGGTCGTGGTCGGGGTGTGGATCGTCGTGTGGTCCTTCACCAAGGGCCAGGACACGCTCGCGCTCGGTGCCCGTGAGCACACCGACCTGCACAACCAGTTCACCGAGTTCCGCGACGCCGTCCTCGCGAGCCGCGACACGAACCCGGTCATCCAGTTCACCTACCAGCTCGGCGAGTGGTTCACCACGGCCGTCGAGTGGCTGCAGCGCATGATCTCGATCCCCGACTTCCCGCGCCCCGTGCCGCAGATCGGCTGGATCGGTGTCACCGCCGTCGCGACCTGGGTCGGACTGGCCGTGGCGGGTTGGCGGATCGCGCTCCTGGTGGCCGCGTCGTTCTTCTCCTTCGGACTGTTCGGCTATTGGTCGGACTCCATCGACCTGCTGATCGTGACCTTCGTGTCGGTCAGCGTCGCCATCCTGATCGGCATGCCGCTGGCAGTGCTGCTCGGCACCACCAACCGGGCCGGAGCCTCGGTCCTCAACACAATCCTCGACATCCTCCAGACGATGCCGTCGTTCGTCTACCTGCTCCCGATCGTGCTGTTCTTCGGCATCGGCGCGAGCGCTGCGGTCGTCTGCACGCTGATCTACGCGCTGCCCCCGCTCATCCGGATCGCCGGCCACGGCATCCGCTCGGTGTCGGGCATGACCATCGAGGCCACCGACTCGGCCGGGCAGACGAGCTGGCAGCGCCTGCGCAAGGTGCAGCTGCCGATGGCCCGCAAGACCATCGTGGTGGGGATCAACCAGACGATCATGGCGGCGTTGTCGATGGCCACGATCGCGGCGTACGTCGACGGGCCGGGCCTCGGCCAGCCGGTGCTCTCGGCGCTGTTCAAGAACGACGTCGGCGGCGCCTTCGTCCCAGGCATGCTGATCGTCGTGATGGCGGTCATGCTCGACCGGTCGACCACCGCTGCGAGCGAGGCCTCCGAGAAGGCCGCGCGCGGTGGCATCGACCTGCGCAGGAGGCGGATCGTGCTCGCAGCGGCCGCGGTCCCGGTCGTGGTGGCGCTGTGGGCCTCGCGCTACTACCCCGACCTGGCTGAGTTCCCGGAGAACGACCTGGGGAGGACGATCGCCGACGCCGTGAACAGGTTCACCGACTGGTTCATCGACGTCTTCGGCGGGGTGACCGAGTGGTTCAAGGACCTGATCACCTACGGCTTGCTGAACCCGATGCAGGACCTGCTCGCCGAGTCGCCGTGGTACGTCTCCGCAGCCGCCATCCTCGCCCTCGCTTTCGTCCTGGGCGGGATGCGGGCGCTGGTCCCGGCCGTCATCTGCGTCGCCGGTATCTGGTTCTTCGACCTCTGGCACGACGCCATGATCACGCTCAACATGACGCTGGTCGGCACCGTGCTGGTCATGGTGCTGGCGCTGGTGTTCGGGGTCCTGATGGCCCGGACCAAAGCCGTCGACCTGCTGCTGCGACCGGTGCTGGACGCCGGCCAGACCATCCCGCCGTTCGTCTACCTGATCCCGATCCTGGCGCTCTTCGGACCCTCACGGTTCACCGCCATCCTCGCCGGCGTCATCTACGCCGCTCCGGTCGCCATCAAGCTGGTGGCAGACGGGGTCAGCGGTGTCTCCCCGACGACGGTGGAGGCCTCCCGGTCGACCGGGTCCACGACCTGGCAGGAGATCACCAAGGTGCAGCTGCCGATGGCCCGCGGCTCCCTCGTGCTGGCCGCCAACCAGGGCCTGCTCTACATGCTGTCGATGGCTGTCATCGGCGGCCTGGTCGGCGCGGGCGCGCTGGGCTACGACATCGTCCTGGGCTTCTCCCGGTCGGAGGAGTGGGGCAAGGGCGCGTGCGCCGGCCTCACCATCGTCCTCATCGGGATCATGATCGACCGCATCGCACGCGCGGCAGCGGACCAGGACGCCGTCACCCACGACCCGACCAAACGCCCCTGGTGGCGGTCCGCGATGGGCTGACCGACCGCGACACCCGACTCGGAAACACAAGGAACGCACAACGCACGACGTAGCTGAGGAGACCGGAATGCAGAACAGATGGATGCGCGGAGCCCGGGCGGTTGCGGCCGTGGGGTGCCTGGCAGTGGTTGCCGCCTGCGGAGGTGGGTCGATCGATGAGGAGACCCAGGCCAACGAGGAGCAGGCCGACGCCGCGGGCGGGCAGTGCGACGAGCTCAACATGGCCGTCAATCCGTGGGTCGGCTACGAGGCCAGCGCCTACGTCGTGGGCCAGGTCGCCCAGGAGCAGCTCGGGTGCACGGTCAACTACAAGGACCTCAAGGAGGACGTGTCCTGGCAGGGCTTCGGCACGGGCGAGGTCGACGTGGTCATCGAGGACTGGGGACACCCCGACCTCGAGAAGAAGTTCGTCGCCGAGAAGGGCGGCGACGGCAGCGCCACCGACTTCGGCGAGAACGGCAACGTCGGCATCATCGGGTGGTACGTCCCCGGGTGGCTGGCGGAGGAGCACCCGGACATCCTGAGCTACGAGAACCTCAACAAGTACGCCGCGGAGTTCGAGACGTCGGAGTCCGGCGGGAAGGGTCAGTTCCTCGGCTCGGACCCGTCCTACGTCCAGTTCGACGAGGCGATCATCGACAACCTCGACCTCGACTTCAAGGTCGTCTTCTCCGGCGGTGAGGCCGCGACGATCACGGCCTTCGAGCAGGCCCAGGACAAGAAGCAGTGGCTCATCGGCTACTTCTGGGAGCCGCAGTACATCCATGCCGAGGTCCCGATGGAGCAGGTCGAGCTGCCGGAGTACACCGATGGGTGCCAGGACGACCCGGCCACGGTCGCCTGTGACTACCCGGAGACGCCACTGAAGAAGTTCGTCTCCACCGAGTGGTCGGAGTCCGACTCCACCGCCGTCGACCTGGTGAGGAACTTCAGCTGGACGAACGACGACCAGAACCAGGTCGCGGCGTACATCACCAGCGACAAGATGTCGCCGGAGGACGCAGCGGCAAAGTGGATCGAGGAGAACCAGGACAAGGTCGACGCCTGGATCGGGTAGGGGGCAGCGGGCCCCGGGCGGCCTTGACACCCGCCCGGGGGAGGGCCATCGTACGTTCGTTGCAAGTCACGCACTAGGTTGCGCAAGACGCAACCGGATGGGTAGGCGACATGGCTCTCAAGGAACCCGTGGGCGAGTCCGTGGTCCCACCTGCAGGGAGGGACGGGCACTTCCCGCTCGACAAGGTGACCTTCGGCGTCGCTGCCGGCCTGGCGGTCGCGTTCCTCCTCTGGGGCACGATCGACTCCGAGGGGATGGGCGAGACGACGTCCACGATCCTCGGCGAGCTGACGTCGCTGTTCGGCTGGCTGTTCATCCTCGTCAGCGCGGTGTTCCTGCTCTTCTCCGCCTACCTCGCAATCACCCGCTACGGCAACATCCGGCTCGGTCCCGACGACTCCAAGCCGGAGTTCTCGACGTTCTCGTGGGTGTCGATGATGTTTGCGACCGGCATGGGCATCGGACTGATGTTCTGGGGGGTCGCCGAGCCGCTGACCTACCTCACCGCCACCGACGCGAGCAGCATCCCGCCGGGCCGCGGCGACCCGTCGACCCCCGACAGCGCACGCGTCGCGATGGAGTACGCCTTCTTCCACTGGGGCTTCCACCCGTGGGCGATGTACAGCGTCATCGGTCTCGCGATCGGCTACTTCGCCTACCGCAAGGGTGCCGGCAACCTCGTCTCCGGGGCCTTCGGGCCGCTCCTGGGGGCACGCGCCACGCAGGGCCCCGGCAAGGCGATCGACATCATCGCGATCTTCGCCACCCTCTTCGGCTCCGCCACGTCGCTGGGCCTCGGCGCCCTCCAGATCACGGGCGGCCTCGACGACGTCTTCGGCAGCGGCCAGTCGAGGTGGCTGACCGTCGGGGTCATCGCGGTGCTGACGCTGTGCTTCGTCCTCTCGGCCGTCACCGGCGTCGAGAAGGGCATCCAGCTGCTCTCCAACGCCAACGCGATCGCCGCGCTCCTGCTCGTCTTCTTCCTCTTCGTGGTCGGGCCGACGGTGTTCATCCTGAGCACCTTCACCGAGTCGCTGGGCGGCTACCTGACCCACCTGCCCACGATGGCCTTCCGCACCGGAGCCTTCGGGGGCAGTGAGTTCCTGAGCGCCTGGACGATCTTCTACTGGGCCTGGTGGATCTCCTGGACGCCCTTCGTCGGGATGTTCATCGCCCGCATCTCCAAGGGGCGCACCATCCGGCAGTTCGTCATCTACGTGATCCTGGTTCCGAGCCTCGTCTCGTTCGTGTGGTTCTCGATCCTGGCCGGCTCCGCCTTCGACCTGCAGCTCTCCGGCGCCAAGGACCTCGGCGCGGTGCTCGCCGACCAGGGCACCGAGAGCGCGCTGTTCGCGACGCTGAGGGAGTACCCGCTCTCGAGCATCACCGTCGTGCTGGCCGTGTTCCTCGTGGCGATCTTCTTCATCACCGGCGCCGACTCGGCCTCGATCGTGATGGGCATGCTGAGCCAGCACGGCAAGGAGGAGCCGATGCGCTGGCTCGTCATCTTCTGGGGCGTCGCGCAGGGCGCGGTGGCGGCCGTGCTGCTGTTCTCCGGTGGGCTGGGCGCACTGCAGACGCTGGTGATCATCGTGGCGGGGCCGTTCATGCTGGTGATCTGCGCGATGTGCGTGTCCTTGATGAAGTCGCTGCGCGCGGAGCCGTACGAGTCGACGCTCCCGTCGCGCGTGCGCAAGGCCGTGCTCCACGCCCAGAGGTACGACTCGGTGGAGAACCACTCGGTCGCCCTTGCGGCGCTCGGCGCCGACCCCGACGAGGTCAGCCCGGGCCCCGACGAGGACAAGCGGGCCTGACCCAGCCCGGTCCTCCTCGACCGACCGACCGACCGCCCCCGCGCACCCTTGACAGTGCGCGGGGGCGGCGGCGTACATTTCAGGAGTCGCACATAGCGCAACGAGTTGCGTGATACGCAACTCATCGAGTCAGCCCGCACAGGAGCCAGCCATGGCAGATGTCCCCGCGACCGCCGGCGTCGTCGTGATCGGAGCCGGCATCGTCGGCAACAGCCTCGTGCACCACCTCACCCGCCTCGGGTGGAAGGACGTGGTGCAGATCGACAAGGGGGCGCTGCCCAACCCGGGCGGGTCCACCGGCCACGCGTCCAACTTCATCTTCACCGTCGACCACTCCCGCGAGATCACCGACCTGACCCTCGACTCGGTCGCGCAGTACAAGGAGATGGGCGTCTTCACCGAGTCCGGCGGCTTCGAGATCGCGCGGACCGAGGAGCGGATGGAGGAGCTGCGGCGACGCATGTCCAGCGCGCGGGCCTGGGGCATCGAGTCCGAGCTGGTCAGTCCCGCCTTCGTCAAGGAGCGCGTCCCGTTCATCGAGGAGGACCAGTTCATCGGGGCGTTCTGGACCCCCGGGGTGGGCGTGGTCGACTCGCTGCGCGCCGGCACCATCATGCGCGAGCGGGCGCTCGCGACGGGCGAGCTCACGGTGGTCCCGACGGTCGAGGTCGTCGGGCTCGACACCGAGGACGGGCCGCGCGGACGGCGGATCACCCGCGTGCGCACCACCGGCGGCGACATCGAGACCGACACCGTCGTCATCGCGGCGGGCGTGTGGAGCCCCAAGCTCGGCGACATGGCAGGCGTGAGCATCCCGCTGACGCCGGCGGTGCACCAGATGATCAGCGTGGGCCCCTGCCCGCAGCTGGCGGAGAAGGAGGGGGAGATCTCCTTCCCGATCGTCCGCGACATGGACACCTTCTGCTACGAGCGCCAGCACGGCGCCGACATGGAGGTCGGCTCCTACGCCCACCGGGCGATCCTCCACGAGCCCGAGGACATCCCCTCGATCGAGCAGGCCAAGCTGTCGCCGACCGAGATGCCCTTCACCTCCGACGACTTCGACCCCCAGCTCGAGCAGGCCTACGAGCTGATGCCCGAGCTGCTCGGAGCCGAGGGCGCGGAGATGCGCTACGCCATCAACGGCCTGCTGTCCCTGACCTGCGACGGCAACCCGATCCTGGGCGAGAGCGAGGTCGCCGGCCTCTGGACCGCCGCCGCGGTGTGGATCAAGGAGGGACCCGGCGTCGGGCGAGCGGTCGCGGAGTGGATGACCCACGGCCACTCCGAGATCGACCTGCACCACAGCGACATCGCGCGCTTCCACCAGCACCAGAAGCGTCGCGAGCACACCCGCCTGCGCACGACCGAGTCCTTCATCAAGACCTACGGCATCGTCCACCCCGGCGAGCAGTACGAGTCCGACCGCGACCAGCGGCTCTCCCCGATGCACGACTCCCAGGCCAAGCTCGGCGCCGTCTTCTTCGAGACCGCCGGTTGGGAGCGGCCCTTCTGGTACGAGTCCAACGCACCGCTGCTCGAGCAGTACGGCGACGCCGTGATGCCGCGCGAGCACGAGTGGGACTCCCGGTGGTGGAGCGCGATCATCAACGCCGAGCACCTCCGCATGCGCGAGGCCGCGGCGGTCATCGACCTGTCCGCCTTCTGCATCTTCGACATCACCGGCCCGGGCGCCCTCGACGCGGTCCAGCGCACGTGCGTGGCGCAGTGCGACGTCGCGGTCGGCAAGGTGATCTACACGCCGGTGCTCGACCCCAAGGGCGGCTTCCGCTCCGACCTCACCGTGATGCGGCTCGGCGACGACCACTTCCGCGTGGTGACCGGCGGCGCCCACGGCATGGCCGACCGCGCCTGGTTCTCCGGGCACCTTCCCGAGGACGGTGCCACCACGTTGATCGACCTCACCGACGACGTGTCCACGATCGGTGTCTGGGGTCCGCGGGCGCGCGACATCGTCTCCTCGCTGACCTCCGACGACGTCTCCGACGCCGGGTTCGGCTTCCTGACCTGTCGCGAGGCCGACCTCGGCGGCGTCCCGGTGCTGGCCTCGCGCATCTCGTACGTCGGCGAGCTCGGCTGGGAGCTCTACGTGCCGATGGGTCGGGCGGCCGAGCTGTGGGAGGCGTTGCTCGACGCGGGCGCCCCGCACGGCGCCGTACCCGCCGGCATCGGGGTCTACGGGACGACCGGCCGCATCGAGAAGGGCTACCGGGCCTACGGCGCCGAGCTCGACTCCGAGCGGACCATCGTGGAGGCCGGCATGCAACGGCCCAAGGTCAAGGCCGCCGACTTCGTCGGCAAGGAGGCCTACCTCGCCCAGCGCGAGGCTGCCCCGGCGGCGGTGCTGTGCACTCTCACCGTCGACGACCACACGTCGGCGTCGGGCATGAAGCGCTACATGCTCGGCGGCGAGCCGATCCTGACCCGCGACGGCGGCACGCTCACCGACGGGCACGGTCACCACCCCTACGTCACGAGCGCCGGGTCGGCGCCCTCCCTCGGCAAGCACGTGCTGATGGCCTACCTCCCGCCCGAAGAGGCGGTGATCGGCAACGAGCTCGCCGTGTCCTACATGGAGGAGCTCTACCCCGTGACCGTCGGCTCGATCGATGCGACACCCCTCTTCGACCCGTCCAACGAGCGGATCAGGTGATGGTGAACCCGCTCGTCTGCGTCAAACGGGTCGTCGACTCGTCCAGCGAGGTCGTCCTCACCGAGGACGGCCAGGGCGTCGACGGCCGCTTCGCCGGCTTCACCACCAGCGCCCACGAGGAGTGCGCCGTCGAGCTCGCGGTGCGGATCGCCGCCGACCAGGGTGGCGGGGCCACCGTGGTGACGCTCGGCGACGCCGACGCGGTCGAGCAGCTGCGCTCGGCGCTCGCCGTCGGCTGCACGGCGGCCACCCACGTCCTCGCCGACGCCCAGGCGTTCGGGCCCGCCGACGTCGCGCGCGAGCTCGCGGTCGTGGTCCGCGACCACGAGGCTGCCGGCACCCCGCACGAGCTGGTGCTGCTCGGCAACGACGCCGCCGACAGCGGCGACCACCAGGTCGGGATCCGGCTGGCCCACGAGCTCGGCTGGCCGGTCGTCAACGGCGTCAGCACGGTATCGGTGGCCGACGGGGTGGTGACCGCCAGCGGCGCCGGACCCGTCGGGCACGAGACCTACCGGGTGCCGCTGCCCGCCGTCGTCACCGTGCTCGAGGGCGGTGTCGAGCCGCGGTACCCGACGGTGCCGGGCCGGATGAAGGCCAAGAAGGCGCCGGTCGAGGAGCGGCAGCCGGCCGCGGAGCCGGCCGGGCCCTCTCGCGTGCGCCTCGTCCTCCCGCCGCCGTCGCCCTCGACGGTGGAGGTGCTCGGCGAGGGCGCCGCCGCCGCTCCCGCAGTGGTCGACCTCTTCGAGC
The DNA here is from genome assembly GCF_013155335.1 of Nocardioides sp. zg-1230. Taxonomy (GTDB): domain Bacteria; phylum Actinomycetota; class Actinomycetes; order Propionibacteriales; family Nocardioidaceae; genus Nocardioides. Next base: position 1,642,669 of record NZ_JABJQZ010000001.1, read on the forward strand.
GACTGGGGGTGCTGGCCCGATGATCGTGGTGCTGGTCGAGGTCTCGCCCGCGGGCGAGGCCGTCGAGACCTCTCGCGAGGCGATCACCTTCGCCCGCGACCTGTCCGCCGCCGGTGGCGGCGTCCCGATCGACGCGGTCGTCATCGGTGCGCCCGACGACGCCCTCGCCGGCGTCCTCGCCTCCTACGGCGTGCGCCGCGTCCACGCGCTGACCGGGCCGGCCTACGACGCCTTCTCCGGCGCGGCCTGGGCCACCGGCGTCGAGCACGTCCGTGCGAGCGCGGGCGCTGTGGTCGTGATGGCGTCCGGCACCCCGCGCGGCAACGAGGTGCTGGCCCACCTCGGGGCCCGAGCCGCGGTGCCGATGGCCGCCAACGTCGTGTCGTTCGGCGGGCTCTCGCCGTTCACCGTGACCCGCCAGGTGGTCGGCGGGTCGGCGCTGGAGGAGATGCAGCTGTCCCAGCGCCCGGCCCTCTTCACCGTCGCCGGCCACGCGGTCGAGGCGCGCCCCGCGGACGCACCCGGCGCGGGCGAGCTCGTCGTGGAGACGCCCGCCGTCCCCGACGCCGACCTGGTCGCCCGCGTCGTCTCCACCGACGAGCCCGAGCCCGACCTGTCCGGGACGCTGAAGTCCGCGAAGGTCGTCGTCGGCGCCGGCCGCGGCGCCGGGTCCGCCGAGGGGTTCGACGACCTGCTCGAGCTCGTCGACCTGCTCGACGCCTCGCTCGGCGTCTCGCGGGTGGTGACCTCCCTCGGCTGGCGACCGCACCACGAGCAGGTCGGCCAGACCGGCAGCCGGATCTCGCCGGACCTCTACATCCCCTGCGGCATCAGCGGCGCCATCCAGCACTGGGCCGGGTGCAGCAGCGCCAAGGCCATCCTCGCCATCAACACCGACCCGGACGCCCCGATGGTCACCAAGGCGACCCACGCCGTGATCGGCGACCTGCACGAGATCATCCCGGCGGTCAACGCCGAGATCCGCCGGAGGCGCGGGTAGGGACGCGAACGGCTACCGGATCCGGCGCTCGCACGTCCGCACCCGCTCGCCCTGGCAGACGTCGTACCGGGGTCCACCGTTGACGCGGTCCTTGCCCTGGCCGCCGATGAGGCGGTCCTTGCCGGGCCCGCCCACGATGATGTCGCGGCCACGGCCGCCGGAGATCACCGCGCGGTGGGTGCCGCACCTCGGGGTGCCGAGGTCGGCGGAGACGCCGAAGGCGGCCAAGGGGCCGTACTCGTCCTCGCTGTCGCCGTACTCGACCAGCTGCTTGATGACGTCCTTGCCCGGCCCGCCGTCCGCGTTCACCCGGCAGGCAACGAGCTTCATCGTGTCGCCCCGGTTGGTCCCGCGGACCTTTGCCGTCTTGGCGGACATCACGTGGCTCTCGAAGTTGCGGATGCGGGTCGGGGCCCGGCTGTCCTTGTCGTCCACCCGGCGGTCCAGCTTGGCCTCGAGCCGCAGGGTCGGCACGTCGAGGATCAGGCTGTCGTCGCCCTTGTTGCCCTTCACCATCGACGACCTCCCGCCGAGGCCGTTGGTCCGGTAGATGTCGCTCCCGCCGCCGAGCTGCACGTCACGGTTGAAGGTCGCCGGGGCGTCGACCCGGAGGGTCTCGTTCTCATCAGTGCCGCGGAAGGTGAGCGTCCCGCGCGCGGCCTCCGTGTCGAACCTGAAGTTGTCGAGGTCGCCGGTCCACGTCAGAGACGTGTCGCCTCCGGTGACGGACCCGTTGGCGTCCACGCGCACGTCGCCGAGGGCCGATCGGAGGAACAGGTCGCTGTCGAGGCCGACGTCGACCGCCCCCGGGGCGGTCTGGACGCCGCTCCAGAAGACGTAGCCGGACGAGTCGATGATGTCGGCGTTCGGCCGGCCGGCCATGCCGGTTCCACACACCACGTCATCGCCGCCGAGAGCGCCGACACGCGTCGCACCGTTCGTGACGATGACGTCCGCGCCCTCCGTGCCCACGATCCTGCCCCCGGGGGTCCCGACGATGGTCGCCGCCTGCCCCTGGCATGTCTCGCCCGCTGCGGCTCAGCTGGACTCCTGGCCGCGGGGCACCACGTTGACGACGGTCTCGTCGATCGTCGACTCGTCGCCGTCGCTGACCTGGACCGCGACGGGGTAGCTGCCCGGCGGCCGGTTTCCCCGGAAGGTCGCCACGGGGCCGGTGGCGTCGTCGAACTCACCGTCGCCGTCGAGGTCCCACGCGTAGGTGAGCTCGTCACCCTCGAGGTCGTAGGACCCCGAGGCGTCGAGCTCGACGCGCGCACCCGGCTTGACCGTGTACGGCCCCCCGGCGTCCGCGACCGGAGCAGTGTCGAGGCTCAGGCCGACGATGACCGGGTCGTGGTCGCTCGATCGGTACGCCGTGGGCTCGTAGAGGGGCAGCGCCGAGGACTCGCGCTCGAAGGCTGCCTCGCCCGCGTCGCGGACCTCGTCGTTGTAGTCGAACAACGGCACCTCGTCGGCATTGATCTTCCAGCCGCCGGCGCCCGTCACCTGGGCTGCGAGCGACTCGGTGGCCAGGGCGTGGTCGAGGTGGCCGAGGAGACCGTCGAAGACGTACCCGTAGGACTCCAGGCCTTCGGAGCGCTCGAGCAGGTCGACGTAGCCGGCCGTCTCGAGGGTGGTGATCGGCCGCTCCATCGAGTAGGAGTTCAGGTCACCGATGATCAGGAAGTCGGGGTCGCCGCTCCCCGTCGGGTCGCTCGCCAGGTGGTCCGCGAGTGCCGCTGCTGCGCGGGTGCGGGTGAGGTCGCAGTTGCCGGACCCGTCGGCGGGCGAGTCGTCGCCGGCTCCACAGCCGGAGCCCTTGCTCTTGAGGTGGTTCACCGCGGCGGTGAACCGCTCGCCGGTGGCGATCTCCTCGAACGTCTGGATCAGGGCCGGACGGTTCGCGTCGTCGTCGAACCGGGCGTCGTCCTCCTCGGTGAGCAGGTCGTGGTCGCCGACCGGCGCCACGGTCGCGGTCTTGTAGAGGAAGGCCTGCTTGATGGCGTCGGTGCCGATGAAGCCCGTGTCGATGTAGTCGTACGTGCCCGGCGACGTGGCGGCGTTGAGCGCGTCGACGATCTGCTGGGTGGCGAGACCCGCGTCGTTCTGGATCTCGATCAGCCCGAAGACGTCGGCATCGATCGTCTTGAGGGCAGCCACGATCTTGGCGAGCTGGCGCTGCCGCTCCTGCTCGGAGTCGGCACCGCGGCAGTCGTCGGTCCCGCTGGGGCCGCACGGCCCGCTGTTGTTCGACGACGTGGTGTCGATCGTCGCGAAGTAGTTGAGCACGTTGAAGCTCGCCACCTGCAGCCTGCCGCCGACGTCGTCGGGGGAGGCGGGGCGGGGGTTGGCCGCCTCGAACGTGTAGTCCACACCGGGCACGGGGCGCAGCTTCCAGGCCCCGAAGGAGTACTCCATGACACCTGTCAGGTCGGTGATGGTGTCCCCGCCCCGGAAGTAGTTGCCCGTGCTGAGACCCGGCGTCGGGTAGTAGTAGGGCTCGTTGTTGAGCGGACCGCTGGTGGCGTCGTTCTCGTCGTTGCTGTCGTCGTCCAGGATGATGCGGCGCGTGGCCAGGTCGTCCAGGAACGCCTGGTAGCCCTCGACGGTGGGCGTGTTGGTCTGGGTGTACTGGAACTCGCGCGCGTCGGCCGTGAGGACGACCTCGCCGAACCGCGCGAGCTCGAAGTACTCGCTCACCGCCAGGGTGGTGGAGATGGTCGTGAGCATGCCCTCGACCGGCTCGAAGGTGGCGGGTGCCGTCGTTGAGGAGCTGGCCGGCAGTGTCACGACGGTGGCGCTCGGCAGCGGCAGGCCGGAGGCCAGCACGTCGACGGACCCGTCGGTGACGTCGATCTGGGTGTTGTTGAAGAACTCGGCGACGGTGCCGGCCACCTCCACCCGGTCACCGGCGGCGAGGCCCGTCGGGCAGGTCGAACCGCAGAAGACGTAGATGCCCTCGGACGTCGCCGGGTCGGCGTCCGCATCGGCGTCCTCCTCCTGGACGTAGAAGCCATTGAGGGCGTCGTCATCCGTGATGAGGGAGGTGACGACGGCCTCGACCTGGACCTCCTGGCCGACGAGCGGCGATGCGGATCCCGAGCCCTGGACGGTCGAGATGAGGCTCGTCTCCAGCGGCGCAGTGACCGTCACGGTCACGGTGCAGACAGCCTGGGCGTCGTCGTCCGACGTGGCCGTGACCTGCACCTGGTAGGTGCCCACCGCGGTCGAGCCCGCGACAGTGAGGGTCGCGGTCGCGGCCTCTCCCTCCTGCGTGGGGGCGGTCGATCCTTCGAGCGTGATCCCCGGCACCGCGTCCGAGGTGATGGCGAGGTCGTCGATGCCGCTGTCGGCGTCGGTGGCCGACACCGGTGACGTGGCCGCCTCACCGGTGGTCGTCTCGACACCGGGCTCGCAGCTGATCGTCGGCGGCTGCGGGTCCCCGGACGCGACGAACACCTGGTCGCGGTTGGCGGCACCGGGCGTCTCGGCGGCAGACGCCGCCCACGTGAAGTCGGCGTACGAGTCACCGGTGCCGGTGAGCTGCAGCGACTCACCGACAGGGCCGGCGCCGTTCTCGACGACCCCGATGTCCGTGCTCGTCAGACCGTCGGCAGGTCCTCCCACCGCGGTCATCGTTCCCTCGTAGGAGAGGAACTGAACGAGGCCGCCGCCGGCGTCCACCAGTGCGACACCGTCAGGCGCGCCGTTCTGCAGGACCAGGGGCACCGACAGGAAGCCGAAGCCCGATCCTGTGTCGTCGCCCAGGGTGCCGGTCAGGGCGCCCTGCGGGGTGTACGTCGCTCCGGTGCTCCCGTTGTAGGGAACGATCGTCCATCCCGTCAGGTCCGTGCCTGCCGGCCCGGCGACCTCGATGAACTCCCCGACATCGGCGCCGGTGTTGTCATAGTGCAGCTCGTTGATGAACACCGCGGAGTCCGGGGCAACAGCCTCAGCCGCAGGTGCGACCGCAAGGAGGCTGGCCAGCATGGTGAGCGGCACGGCCGCACGCACCGCCCTCGCCGAGCCGCGACTTGAACCGTGTGTCGATCTGCGCATGTCGGTCACGAGTAGTCCTCGGGGTAGGGGGGGAGCCCGAGGGTAAGCCGCACTCGCGGAGGCTGGCTACGGGCTGACGGCCTGTGACGGGCAGCGTTACCCAATCTTGGGGGTGGCCGCGGACCCCTTTCCGGCCGGGCTGATCGGTGGTTATGGTCGCCACCCACACCCACTCATGCCACGCACTGCGTGCGGCCCGGATGCCACGCTGGCGTGCTTGGCGCGCGCAGTGAAGGAAGTCACGGATGAGGAACAAGCTCGCTCTGCCGGCCACCCTGGTGGCCGCGCTCGGACTGACGATGGCCGCGACGGCAGGACCTGCCGCGGGTGATCCCCAGCCGGGCCGGGCCGAGAAGGCCCAGACCACGACGATCCAGATCCTCGGCCTCAACGACTTCCACGGCGCGCTGGAGCCGCCGGGCGGCTCCGGCGGCCGGATCGGTACGACGGACGCGGGCGGCGTCGAGTACCTCGCGACCCACGTCGACCAGCTGCGCGCGACCAACCCCAACACGATCTTCGTGTCCGCCGGTGACCTGATCGGCGCCACGCCGCTGACCTCCGCGCTGTTCCACGACGAGCCGACCATCGAGGCCTTCAACCTGATGGGCCTGGACTACAACGGCGTGGGCAACCACGAGTTCGACGAGGGCGTCGACGAGCTGCTGCGCATGCAGGACGGCGGCTGCCACCCGGTCGACGGCTGCCAGGACGGCGACGGGTTCGCCGGCGCGGACTTCGACTTCCTCGCCGCCAACGTCGCGTACAAGGACAGCGGCGAGACCATCTTCCCGCCGTACAAGGTCCACCACTTCAACGGCGTCAAGGTGGCCATCATCGGCATGACCCTCGAGGGCACGCCTGACATCGTGACGCCGGCCGGCATCTCGAACGTCGACTTCTTCGACGAGGCCGACTCGGTCAATGCGCTGGTCCCCGTCCTCAAGAGGCAGGGCGTCGAGACGTTCGTGGTCCTGCTGCACGAAGGTGGATCGGTCACCGGTGGGCTGAACGAGACGACGATCAACAGCTGCAACAACCCCTCGGGGGCGCTGCCGCCGATCGTCGACCGGATGGACGACGACATCGACGTGGTCGTCACCGGTCACACCAACTGGGCGGTCAACTGCCTCATCGACGGCAAGATCGTCACCGGGGCAGCGTCCGCCGGCCGCCTCGTCACCGACATCGACCTGACGTTGAGCCGGGCGACCAAGGACGTCGTCGCGCACACCGTCAACAACACGATCGTCACCCGCACCGTCCCCAAGGACCCGGCGCTGACCGAGCTGGTCACGAAGTACGTCGGACTCTCCGCACCGCTGGCCAACCGCGTCATCGGCTCGATCACCGCGCCGATCACCCGGGGGGCCAACGCTGCGGGCGAGTCGGCCCTGGGCGACGTCATCGCCGACGCGCAGCTCCAGGCGACGACGGCTCCGGAGCTCGGTGGAGCCGTGATCGGCTTCATGAACTCGGGCGGCATCCGCGCCGACCTGACCTACCCCAGCAGCCCCGCCGGCGAGGGGGACGGCAACGTGACGTACGGCGAGGCCTTCACGGTCCAGCCGTTCGGCAACAGCCTGGTCACCATGACGGTGACCGGCGAGCAGATCGACACGCTGCTCGAGCAGCAGTTCGACAACCCGGCCGTCGGCCAGAACCGGATCCTGCAGGTGTCGGAGGGCTTCGCGTACAGCTGGAGCGCGTCGGCCCCCACGGGCAGCAAGGTGGACCCGGCGTCCATCACGCTGAACGGAGCCGTGATCGACCCGGCGGCGAGCTACCGGATCACCGTCAACAACTTCATGGCCGACGGCGGTGACGGCTACACGATCCTGCGCGAGGGCACCGACCGCCTCGGCGGCGACGTCGACCTCGACGCCCTCGAGAAGTACTTCGTCGCACAGGGCACCGTGGCGCCCGGCCCGCAGGACCGGATCACCCGCCTGCCCTGACCAGGCACCACGTCGTGGGGGGGGGGGGGGGGGGGGCCCCCCCCCCCCCCCCCCCCCCCGCGCCCCCCCGGGCGGGGGCCGGTCGCCCCCCCGGGGGGGGGGGGGCCTTGTCCTGTCCCCCCCGCCGGCCCTCACCCCCCCCCAGGTGGGGGGGGGGCGCCTAGAACCCCCCCCCCACGACGAGCACGCTGACTAGACGCGCCTCGCGGCGCATTGACGCACAGCGGGCGGGGGTGTCTATTGGGGATGCTGGCTGGGCGGCCCGATGCCAGGGAGCAGACGATGACTGCAGCGAAATACCTCGACGGCAACTTTGCGCCAGTGGCCACCGAGATCACCGCTACGGATCTAGAGGTCACGGGCGCGGTGCCGCCGGGCCTGGCGGGCAGGTACATCCGCACCGGGCCCAACCCGTTCGCAGCCCAGGTCGACACGTACCACTGGTTCGCAGGCGACGGGATGGTGCACGGCGTCGACCTGCACGGCGGTCGGCCACGCTGGTACCGCAACCGCTGGGTCCGCAGCCCCGAGGCGAGCGCGCACTTCGATGAGTCACCGGTGCCCCGCGAGGACGGCGGGTGGTACGCCGGCTCGGGCAACACCAACGTGTTTGCCCATGCCGGCCGGATCCTGGCCGTGACCGAGGGGTCGCTGCCCTATGAGCTGACTGGTGACCTGGACACGGTCGCCACGCGCAACTTCGGCGGCCCTCTCCCCGGAGGCATCAACGCTCATCCCAAGTTCGACCCGAGCACCGGCGAGATGCACGTGATGAGCTATGGCTTCGACAACCCCGCGTTGCGCTACCACGTGATGGACCCGGCCGGGGAGCTCGTCAGCACTGTCGACATCGACCTCCCGGCTCCGGTCATGCTCCACGACATGGGCCTGACCGCGTCGCGGGTCGTGCTCTTCGACCTGCCCGTGCTCTTCGACTTGGAGCTTGCCCTCCAGGGTCTGGCCCTGCCCTTCCGCTGGCGCCCCGACAACGGGGCCCGGGTCGGACTCCTGCCCCGGGCGGGCACCGCGTCCGACGTCGTGTGGATCGACGTCGAGCCGTGCTTCGTCTACCACCCGCTCAACGCCTTCGACGAGGGTGATCGAGTGGTCATCGACCTGGTCGTGCACGACCATGCCTTCGCCGAGGACGGCGAGCCCGTGTCTGACCGCCCGCGTCTGGAGCGCTGGACGATCGACCCACGGGCACGCAAGGTCCTCACCGAGACGATCGACGATCGCGGCACCGAGTTCCCCCGCGGGGACGAACGACTCACGGGCAGCCGCCACCGCTACGGCTTCACGATCGGCCAGTCGTCGGTGCTCGACCTGGGCGCCTTGGGCGATGACCCCCGAACTGCCATTCGCAAGCACGACCTCGTTGGCGGCACCACCGTCGAGATGGACCTGGGCCCCGGCCGCATCGCCAGCGAGATGGTGTTCGTCCCGGCCGACAGCGCGGCCGGCGAGGACGACGGTTGGCTCATGGGCTACGTGTACGACGCCACGCGCGGCGCCAGCGACCTGGTGATCATCGATGCCCACGACTTCGGACATCCGGTGGCCACGGTCCACCTTCCGGTCCGGGTGCCGCAGGGATTCCACGGGAACTGGATCCCCGACTCCGCTCTCGCCTGAGCAATGAATCTCTGGGGAGGCCCGAGACCGCGACCGTGCCGGCACAGCCGGTGCCTTGCGTTCTGGATATTCGGTTTGGGCGACGCTTCTGCTCGGCCGATGATGCCGAGATGACTGTCGACATCACAGCAGCCGATGTTCCCGCCAGGGACGAACTGGTGAGCCTGTACGACGCCGTCGGGTGGGCGACGTACGCGAGCGACCCGGAGACCCTGCACCGCGCGATGCGGGGCTCCAGCCGCGTGGCTGTGGCTCGTCGGGACGGGCAGCTCCTCGGTCTCGCCCGCGTCATCAGTGACGGCGCCACGATCGCCTATCTCCAAGACGTCGTGGTCCGTCCCGCCGAGCAGCGTCGCGGTCTGGGGAAGCGGCTCGTCGAGGAGGCTTTCGCCCCGTTCGAGTCCGTCCGGCAGAAGGTGCTGCTCACCGACGACGAACCGGGCCAGCGGGCGTTCTACGAGGCCCTCGGCTTCGCGGAGACGCGTGACTTCGACGACGGCTCCCTGCGCGCGTTCGTGAAGTTCGGCTGACACTCAGGCGGCGTTAAGACGCAGTTCGACCCGTTCCGAATGACGATCCGGCTAGGGCGACAAGCGCCCTCGTCGGCCGGGCAGCGCGACCGACCTCAACTGGTGCTGTCGAGGATCAGTCGGGTCGCCTCATGCGGTGCGTCCCACTGTGGAAAGTGGCCACACCGCTCGAACCAGTGCAGCACCGCGTCCGGAAACAGTTCCGTCGCACGTGCGGCCTGCCTCGGCACGGTCACCAGGTCACGACGACCCCAACCGATCGTGACCCGGCCGGGCACAGTGCCGGCCGGCGCACCCTGCTGCTTGGGCCCCTTGGTCAGGGCGTCCAAGGCCGCGCCAGTCGACGGGGACTCAGCCAGCCCGCGCACATCCGGCAGCACGATCTCGCGCGAGAGTGCCCAGGGCCGCGCCGACAACTGCGCCAACAGCAGCGTCCTTCCCACGGGGTTGCCCAGCAGTGCTGGCAGCGTGCCTCGAAGCGCCCGGACCAGAGCGATCGATGGCCGAAGCGTGGCCCCGAAGACGGCGAGCTCGCGGTCGCTCCAGAAACCACCCGGGTCCAACGCCACGGTGTCGCCGCCGACGCCTCGCCGTGCGAGCTCAAGCACCATTCGACCACCCATCGACTGGCCGACCGTCGACACCCCGTCCAGACCCTGTTCGCGAACGAATTCTGCGACGGAGTCGGTCAGGGTGGCGATCGAGACCTCGCCGGTCAAAGGAGGCGACTCGCCGAAACCCGGCAGGTCGACGGCGATGACCTCACGGCTCTCGGCCAGCTCGTCGATGATCGGGGACCAGGATCGCCATCCAGCGCCCAGACCGTGCACGAGCAACAACGGCCTGCCGCTTCCGCGGCGCGCATGGTTCAACGTCATTTCTTGAACGCTAGCCCACGCGGAAATCTGTGCATCGCCTCCGCAAGCCGATCCGCAACGCGAGACACTGATCCACACACTCCACCGCTGCTAGATCCGGACGTTTGAATGCGACCGGCGCTGAGCGCCCTGACTTGCCGGTCCATGCAGACCGGGCTGCGTCGGCTGTTTGGCCCGCGCGGACAAGCGGCGGTTTGACGCACCTTCAATGCGCAGGGCGAGTCACTAGCTTTGTTTGGCGTACTGCGCGTGGGGTGTCGTGTTTTCATGAGACGTGAGCATCAACGCAAGGTCTCTGTCCGCGTGGGCGCTAGTCGTAAGCAGCTTGCTGCTCGCAGCGCCAGCACACGCGGACGTGACAAAGTCGGTTGATCCGCAGGACTCGGTGGACGGAGCCGATATTCGTGCCGTCCGTATTGACCAGCGCCATGGAGGCAGGCACGACGGAAAGGTGTCACTGCAAGTCCAGATCAATGGGCTTTCGCGAGAGACGACAGTGCGCTGGGTTCTCGGTAGCACCGTGAAGTTCACCGCGTGGCGGACTCGTAGCGGGAAGACGCGCTTGGAGGCTCGGCACCTGTTCGAGGGCGAACCCAAGTTCTGGTGCCCACAGGCAATCGTGAAGTGGAGTTCAACAGCCGCAACGCTCCATTACGACCGTCGTTGCGACGCAACGGTGGGAACGGCCGATCCGTCGACCTACTACGCAGGGAACATGAAGGTCGCGGCCTACACGTTCTTGCCTGATGGTTATGAGTACTACGACGCAGCTCGAGCTCCCAAGCTCACCAGATGGACGGGACCGACGGGCGAATAGCGAGCCGCACACCGATGGGGGGGGGGGGGGGGGGGGGGGGGGGGGGGCGGGGGGGGGGGGGGGGGGGGGGCGCTTAACCCACGTGGCGGGGGCCCTGGGGGTTATTTGGCGCCCCCCCCCCCCCCCCCCCCCCCCCCCCCCCCCCCCGCCGCGAGCGCAACGCGGCGAAGTGACGCGCGCTCGTGGCGGTAGCCGTGCTTCCTCACGATTGCTCGAACAATGGGCACACCCACGTGCTGCGTGTCAGCCCATACTGACCCAGTGAGTGAAGCGAATCAGCGGATGAGTGAGTTCGGGCAACTGGCCAGAGCATTGCGGTCGGCGCCCGATGAGGACGCGCGTCTGGGGCTTGCCGTGGGCGCGGCCGTGAGCCTGGTCGCCAGGTGCGACCACGCCGGTATCACCATCAACGAGAAGGGCGGCCTGCTCACGCGGGTAAGCACTGACGACTTCGTTCGCCGCGCCAACGAGCTGCAGCACGAGCTGGGCGAAGGCCCGTGCCTGAGCGTCCGCAAGGACCAGGACACCATGATCGTCGTCGACCTCGCGACCGAAGAGCGGTGGCCGGAGTGGGCGCCCAGGGTCCACCACGAGTTCGGCGCCACCTCGATGATGTCGCTGCTCGTCTTTGCAGATGACCACTCCTACGGCGCACTGAGCCTCTACGCCGTGGGTGGCCACCGGTTCGACGTCGACGACGTCGCCGTCGCCCAGGCCCTGGCCGGGCACCTGGCCATCTCGATGTCTGCCGAACGAGAGATCGATCAGCTCGGGATGGCGATCATCAGCCGTCTGGTCATCGGCCGGGCCGAGGGGATCCTGATGGAGCGACTTGACGTCAATGCCGATCAGGCATTCGACTACCTGCGGCGGATCTCCAGCCAGACCAACCAGAAGCTGGTGGCTGTCGCGAGCGACATCGCCCGCACCCGCGCGCTCCCCACCATCGACTGAACCTGGGGCCTGCACCCGAAAGGGGACCGGGTACCCACTTTTCTTGACCACCCGGCCCTGGCCGTACGACAACCATGACTGCAGAACGACTTGGATCCTCTGTACCCATTGCCGAGCGGCGGATCCGCCGGCGGGCGGGTCGTCACCGAGCTGCAGCCGACTGGTGTTCTCACCTGTCACCCGCTCTCAAAGAGCCGGATGTCCCGACAAGCGGCGCAATGTCGCGCCCCGGACGGTACGCGGCGCAATGTCGCGCCCCGGACGGTACGCGGCGCAATGTCGCGCCCCGGACGGTACGCGGCGCAATGTCGCGCGAGATGCGACATGTCGGTGCGTCCCAGCGTGACCGGCTTCGTTTCACGCTGCACAAGGCCACGCGCGGTGATGAGTTGCACAACGCTGACCAACGGTGCAGCTACTTCGTGAACGTCCTGCTCGGGGAATAGTCGGTCTCTGCCGAACCGGTGGAGAGGCGGACGGCGCGTGCGCGGGTTCGGTACTTGTGCGTTCCAGCCAGCAGCGGCCAGCCTTCGGCGCACATGTTCCATGGCCTCGTAGAGACGCGAACCTCGATGACCCGGCAGCAGCCCGCGTCGACGAATCGGTCCCCCTTCTTCACCTGCAGGCAGACCGTGTTGGTGAACCTGCTCGGGAGCGCGTCGGGGTCGCACGTCAGCGTCCCCTCGATGCCGGCGTCGGGGTCCGTCGGGGTGACGCGGCGAGGCTCGAACGCCCTCACCTCGCACCGAGCTATCCCGGCCTGCGCCGGTGCTGGGGCAACCAGCAGCAACCCAGCGATGAAGGACAGGAGAACCGGTCCAGTCAGCAGTCTCATGAGCATGTGCGTCCCCTCCCGAGCATCGGGCCCACCAGGGAGCCGTCTCTGCGAGTGTCGCGCCGTGGTCGCCGCTGGTCAACGAGCCTGGGCTATGAAGCGGCCGGACGGGGGCCGACGGTCGGGCGCCTGTGGCAGGTCGCCGGTTTCGGCGATCTGCCGCGCCAGGTTGACGAGCTTGATGATTGCCGCGAGTGAGCACTCACCTCCGCCGACAGGCATCCGGGAGCCGTCAGGCGGCGGAATGTGGCACCACGTTTCCACGGATGCAGGACGAAACGGCGTCAGTTGTCAGGGCCACGCTGCAGCCCGAGGGTCGCCAAGAGGTCCTCGTGGAGCTCCATCCACACGACGTGGCAGGAGTCGATGCCAACACCGTCAACCCACTCGCGTCGCCCGGCCCAGGCGCGGGCAGTGGCGGTGTCATAGCGCTTGGAGTAACCCTCGAAACGCGACAGCTGTCCGGTCAGTTCCTCCTCCAGTGGAACCAGCCGTCGACCGATGGACTGCAACGTCCTCAGCACCCGTTCGTCCCAGCGGAAGTCGGTGTGGTCGTTTGCCACCATGGCGTTGCCTCCCAAAGGGCGCAGCTGCCACTTCGTGACGGCGTTCTGGAACTGGGAGTTGAGGGGCACGAATTCGCGATGCACCGCAGCCACGGTGAGAAGCCCGGCGGCATTGAGCTCGGCCGCTGTCCGGTCCTCGTTCTGGCGTCGTCCCTGATCGGTCAGGGACCATCCTGTCGTTCCGCCGAACTCGGATCGTGTGACCCAACCGGATGCCCGGAAGTCCTCGAGGGTTATTTCTACCGTCTCGCGGTCGAGTTGGAACCTTCGTGCGACGCGGCCCGTGTCGGCGAAACCAAGGATCCGCACTGCGTGCAGCGTCAGCGTTGCTGGGTCGGAGACGTGCGGCACCGGCACATCCTGACACTGACATCAAGGCCGATGGTGCCCACAGCCCTCTGCGCCAGTACACGGTAAGCACCGCTCAAGTGGGCGGCGCCTTCGCCGCGCAGCGACGACCACTCATGGGCAGCCGGACAACGCATGCCCCGCCGTCCCCGACAAGCGGCGGAATGGGTCACCCTGACGACCGTGCGGAAGGCGACAGATCCGGGGCCTTGGGTTCCGCACACTTCGTGTCGAGAAGTTCGATTCGGCTCCGTCCCCGGTGTGAGACCACCCACCGCGGGCACTCAGCCCGCACACGAGAGGAGCCCACCGTGGCCCGTGTCATCGCCTCATCCATCGTCTCCCTTGACGGGTTCTCCGAGGGCCCACGGGGTGTGATGGACCTGCCCATGGACGCCGCGTTCGACGCCTACAACCTCGAGCGGATCATGTCAGCTGACACCGTCCTGCTCGGCGCGACGTCGTACGGCTTCTTCGGCGCCTACTGGCCCGATGTGCAGCATCAACCCCCGGCGCCCGCTGACGCCAACCCCTTCCTCGCGCAGGCGCTCAGCGACGACTGCAGGGGCATCAGCCGGCGCTACGACGAGGTCGATGTCCTTGTCGTCTCCGACAACCTGCTCCTCGAGCAGGACTCAGCGTGGCGCACGCGCACGACCGTCGTGCCCCGCAGCAGCATCGCCCATGTCCTCGCCGAGCGGGAGGGTGAGTGCGTGATCTTCGGTAGCCGTTCGATGGTCAACGGGCTGCTCAGGCTCGGGCTCGTCGACGAGCTCCACCTCATGATCGGCGCGCGGTGGCTCGGCGGCGGCAAGCGCTACCTCGAGACACCGACGGACCTGAAGCTGGCCGGGGTGCGTCGTTTCGACGGCTCCAGCAACGTAGTGCTCGTCTATCAACCCTCTCCCGTCGCCGAAAGAGCATGAGAGCAGGACCCGTCTTGCTAAACCGTGAGGGAGTTGAACAACAGGCTGGTCTGGGTGTCGCGGACGCCGGGCAAGGCGCGGATACGTTCGAGGACGACATCGAACTCCGACAGGCTGCGGCATCGCAGCTGGACCACCAGGTCCCACGCGCCAGTAGTCGAGTGGAGGCGTTCGACTTCGGGGTAGCCACGGATCTCTCGCACCACGCTCTGACCCTGGTTCGGAGCGGTGACCACGGTGGTGACCCCTCGCACGACATCACGGTCCACGTCGTTGCTCAGGCGAAGCGTGAAACCCTCGATGACCCCGGAGTGCACGAGCCGGTCAATGCGTGCAGTCACGGTGGAGCGGTTGACGCCCAGTTCTCTGGACAGCACAGCCACCGGGGTTCGGCTGTTGGCACGCAGGACAGCGATGAGGCGATGGTCCAGGTCGTCCAACACGCAATCAGCCTACGCGTGCCGCCCAGAATGCCGCGCGAGCGCGCACAACGTCGACGTTGTGGCCGTTGCGTCCCCACATCGCGCACTCCTACCGTCGTGGACGTCTATCAAGCCCCCGCCCTTCCCAGGAGACCCGATGTGTGCCCCGGCCGCCACCCCGTCCACCCGTCCCTCCGCCGAAACGGGCGCGCACGCCCGCGGACCTGCCCGGTGCACAGCCCTCACCCACTTCGCGGGCCGGGCCGGTGACCACAACGACCTCGCCATGATCGGCTCCCGCGAGCTGGCGGACGCGCTGTCGACGCGGCTCGGCATCAAGGCCACCACCGTCGGCACCCCCAAACCCGCGCTGTCGGTCGGATGGAAGGAAGAACTGGACGCCGCCACCCCCACCCTCAAGGCCATGGCCGCCGAACTCGACCGGGTATTCAACGCCGGGCTCATCCCCCTCACCGCCTCCAGCAGGTGCGCAGTCGCGCTCGCCACCCTCCCCGTCGTCACCGCACACCGCCCCGACGCCGTCATCGTCTGGTTCGACGCCCACGCCGACCTCAACACCCCCGACACCACCAGCACCGGCTACTTGGGCGGCCTCGCCCTCAGCGGACCCCTCGGCCTGTGGAACTCCGGCCTCGGCAGCGGCCTGCGCACCGAGAACGTCATCCTCGTCGGAGCCCGCGACCTCGACCCCCCCGAGCAGGAACTCATCGACGCCGGAACCATCACGCTCGCCCAGGTCGGCCCCTCAATCGCCGACGACCTCCGCACGGCCCTCAACGGACGCCCCGTCTACGTACACATCGACTGCGACGTCCTCGACCCGGGCACCGTCCCCACCGACTACCTCGTGCCCAACGGCCTGAGCCTTGACGACCTCCACGCCGCCGCCGCGGTACTCGCCGAGTCCGAGGTCGTCGGACTCGAGGTAGGCGAGCTCGAAAGCACCGACAACGACACAACCCCGCCCAGACACGTCAACGCCCTGCTCGACGCCCTCGCACCGCTACTGCACACCACCGGTCCCGCCTGATCAACGTCCCCAGAACCACTCGCACATCGCCATGGCCGGATACTTGAGGTGCGCCGACAGGCGGCGCAATGTCGCGCCCCGGACGGTACGCGGCGCAATGTCGCGCCCCGGACGGTACGCGGCGCAATGTCGCGCCCCGGACGGTACGCGGCGCAATGTCGCGCCCCGGACGGTACGCGGCGCAATG
>NZ_JABJQZ010000002.1 GCF_013155335.1 Nocardioides sp. zg-1230
TAGGCATCGGTGGCCAGCTGGGTGTTGAGGTCAATGACCGGCTTGATCGTGACCTTGGTGCCGGAGTCGCCGCACCATTCCTGCACCTGCTCGAGCAGGACGAGCCGCTGGCCCTCCTCCAGACGGCCGGTGCGGCTGAACACGGTGGTGTCGCCGGAGAAACCCCCGTCGGAGTGGGCGTCGAAGTGGGCGTGCAGGACGACCTCACGTGCCGCGGGCAGGCGTTGCGGGTCGGCTCCGGCTCCGGTGAGGTCGAGGGCGGTCTGCGTCCTCGCGAGGTCGCCGAGGGCCTTGGCCCGTCGAGCATCAAGGGGCAGTGCGGACCCGAGGGCCTTCTGCATCTCGGCGCCGCGCGCCACCGCACGGTCGAAGTCGAGGGCGTCAGCGATGTCGACATCGGCCTCGATGCGCATGGTGCCGGCGAAGTGCACGTCCTGGGTGTCGATCGTGACGTGACGTGGGTCGACGTGGAGGTAGCCGTCCTCCGGATCCTGGGTCGGATCCGCGACAGCGAGGTCGTAGCGCTTGATCGCCTCCGCGACCAACCGGTCGAGCTGCGCCGGCCCCACCCGACCGGCGACCGCGGCGACCTGCGCGTCCACGAACCCGGCCGCCTCCTTGGTCAGAGCAGGCGAGGAGTGGATGGTGGCCTCGGCCACCGCCCGCGCCTTCCACGCCGGAACCCGACCCGCGTGGACCTGCGCCCACAACCGGGGCAGGCGGTGACGCAGCTCGAGCGCGTGGCCGATCAACTTCTTCGCCGCGGTCGACGACATCCCGAGCACCCCGCCGAGCTCGGCCACGCAGAACTCCGCCACCAGCGGTGTCCCCTCGCCGGCGATGGGTTCCTCGTGCTCCAAGCCCGGCACGGTGAACGACGCGGCGTCGTGGATCGACTCCGGCGGATGGAGGTCGGCCCAGGCCGCGGCGAGGACGAGCTGGCGAGCGGCCTCAGCGTGCTCGATCTCGCGGGAGGCCCTGATCGCGGCGAGCAGGTGGGTAGCCGCGAGGTCCTCGACCCCGCCTGCCTCCGCCGCTGCCAGCGCTTCGCTCATGTGTTCGATTGTACGGAAGATCACCGACACCGGCCACGGCGCGGACTCAAACGGCTGTTGCAACGAGCCTCTGGTTGAGGGCCTGGCCGGGAGTCTGCCATTCCAGGGTCTTGCGGGGGCGCGTGTTGAGCTTCAAGGCGACCGAGTCGCAGTCGGTGTCGGTGAGGTGACGCAGGTCCGCGCCCTTGGGCCAGTACTGACGCAGCAGGCCGTTGGTGTTCTCGTTCGTCCCGCGCTGCCAAGGCGACTGAGGGTCGCAGAAGAAGATCGGCATCCCGGTCTCGGTCCTGAACCTGGCGTGCTGGGCCATCTCTGATCCGCGGTCCCAGGTGATCGACTTGCGCAGCTCCAGCGGCAGGGTCGCGATCATCTCGCTCAGCTTCATCCGAGCGATCTCCGCGGTGTGCCGACCCGGTAGCGGTGCGAGGAGCACAAACCGTGAGGACCGTTCCACCAGCGTGATCACCGCACCCTTGCCCGTGCCGCCGAGCAGCAGATCGCCTTCCCAGTGCCCGGGCACCGCCCGGTCCTGGGCCTCGGCGGGGCGCTGTGAGATCCGGATGTCGTCAGTGATCCCGAGCGTGACCCGCTTCGCGCCACCTGTCTGGGGCTTGCGGCGCTGCCGCTGGCTGCGTAGGTGCGCGGTCAGCTCGCCCTTGGTCTGGACGAACAGCGACTGGTAGATCGTCTCGTGCGACACCCGCATCCTCAGATCGCGTGGGAACAACACCGGCAGTATCGCCGCGATCTGCTCCGGGGACCAGTCGTCCTTCAGCAGCTCCCACACCTTCTCCCGCAACGGCGCATGGTCCAGCCGCCGCGCCTTCGGCCGGCGGGCCTTCCTGGCGGCCTCACGCTGGGACCACTTCGCGGAGTACTTCACCCGATAACCACGCCCGCCGGCGCGTGCCGTGCGAGCACGCGGGGACCGCGTCCCGAACGACCCCGCACGCCGGAGCTCCCGCGAGATCGTCGACGGATGCTTGCCCACCAACGCCGCGATCGTCGCCTGCGGCAACCCCGCCATGTACGCCCGCTCAATCACCAACCGCTGATCCGCGGTCAACCTCACTCCCGGCACGCGCCGCAACCTCTCACTCACGATCGAGTTGCAACAACCGATTGAGTTCACCCGGTTGTGGACGGTTCCTGGCCAGCCCTTCTCAGGTGGTTCTGTGACTGGTTTTCGTCCGTCCTCGACCAGCGACGGCAGTCGCGCGGATATCCACGCGACGGGGGACCGGGTGGCTTGCGAGAATGCCGCCGTGGGTCACGTGGATGTCGCCGGGGTGCGGTACGAGCTGCCGGACGGGCGGGTGCTGCTCGACGATGTCAGCTTCCGGGTCGGGGACGGGCAGAAGGTCGCGCTGGTCGGCGCCAACGGCGCGGGCAAGACCACGCTGCTGCGGATCGTCACGGGTGACCTGAAGCCGCACGCCGGTGTGGTCACGCGCTCGGGCGGGCTCGGGGTGATGCGCCAGTTCGTCGGTCACGGGGGTGCCGACGAGACGGTCGCCGACCTGCTGCTGTCGGTCGCGCCCGCCGACGTACGTCGCTGGTCCGAGGAGGTCGCGGCGCAGGAGCTGCGGCTCATGGACGACGACAGCGAGCCGGTGCAGATGGCGTACGCCGAGGCGCTGGGCCACTACGGCGACGTCGGTGGCTACGACCTCGAAGTGGTGTGGGACAAGGTCACCACCGCGGCGATGGGGCTGCCCTACGACCGGGCCCGCTACCGCTCGCTCACCACCTTGTCGGGAGGCGAGCAGAAGCGGCTGGTCCTGGAGTACCTGCTGCAGGGTCCCGACCAGGTGCTGCTGCTCGACGAGCCCGACAACTACCTCGACGTGCCCGGCAAGATGTGGCTCGAGGAGCGCATCCGCGAGTCGTCCAAGACGATCCTGTTCATCAGCCACGACCGCGAGCTGCTCAACAACACCGCCACCCGCATCGTGACGGTCGAGCTCGGCAGCGCCGGCAACCTCGTCTGGACGCACCCCGGGGGCTTCGCGAGCTACCACGAGGCGCGCGCCGAGCGGTTCGAGCGCTTCGAGGAGCTGCGCCGCCGCTGGGACGAGGAGTACGCCAAGCTGCGCACCCAGATGCTGATGTACAAGCAGAAGGCGGCGTACAACTCCGACATGGCCAGCCGCTACCAGGCGGCGCAGACCCGGCTGAAGAAGTTCGAGGAGGCGGGGCCGCCGACCGAGCAGCCGCGCGAGCAGCAGGTGAAGATGCGGCTCAAGGGCGGCCGCACGGGCAAGCGGGCCGTGGTGTGCACCGACCTCGAGCTGACCAATCTCATGAGGCCGTTCGACCTCGAGGTCTGGTACGGCGAGCGGGTGGCCGTGCTGGGCTCCAACGGCTCCGGCAAGTCGCACTTCCTGCGCCTCCTCGCCGCCGGCGGCAGCGACCCCGACATCGAGCACCAGCCCGTCGGCGTACCGCCTGCACCGGTCGCGCACACCGGCAGCGCCAAGCTCGGGGCGCGGGTGCGGCCGGGGTGGTTCGTGCAGACCCACGAGCACCCCGAGCTCGTCGGGCGCACCCTGCTGGAGATCCTGCACCGCGGCGACGACCACCGTGACGGCATGGGGCGCGAGGCGGCCAGCCGCGTGCTCGACCGCTACGAGCTCGCGCACGCCGGCGAGCAGCGGTTCGAGTCGCTCAGCGGTGGCCAGCAGGCGCGGTTCCAGATCCTGCTGCTCGAGCTGTCCGGGGCGACGCTGCTGCTGCTCGACGAGCCCACCGACAACCTCGACGTGCAGTCCGCCGAGGCCCTCGAGGCCGGGCTCGAGGCCTTCGACGGCACCGTGCTGGCGGTGACGCACGACCGGTGGTTCGCCCGCGGCTTCGACCGCTTCCTGGTCTACGGCGCCGACGGCGAGGTCTACGAGTCCGACGGTCCGGTCTGGGACGAGGGCCGGGTGTCCCGCGCCCGATGAGCGTCACGATCACGCCGGTCGACCCGGCCGACGACGCCGCCTTCGGCGCCTGGCACCACGTCTACGAGACCTCGGCCCGCCACGAGCTGGGCGAGGTGGCGACGCCGTGGCAGCTGGAGGAGCTCCGGGCGATGGTGCAGGCAGGGGGCAGCCACAGCTGGTCGGGCGCCTGGTCCGCCGTGGTGGACGGCGACACGGTCGGTGCGGGCTGGCTGCGCACGCCCCTGCTGGACAACATCGAGCTGGCCGAGCTCGACGTCCACGTGCTGCCCGCCCTCCGCCGCCGGGGCATCGGGACCGCCGTCCTGGCGCGGCTCGACGAGGAGGCCCGCTCGCGCGGGCGCCGCGTGCTGACCGGGCTCTCGTCGTGGCCCTACGACGCCGGCTCGGACGGTGCCGGCGCACCGGGTCCGGAGTTCGCCCGGGCACGGGGCTTCGACCTCGCCCTGTCGGAGGTGCAGCGCGAGCTCACGCTGCCGGTCGCCGACGACCTGCTGTCCGGGCTGGCCGACAACGCGGCCCGCGCCCACGCGGCGTACACCCTGCGCTCGTGGAGCGGGCCGGTGCCCGACGACCTGCTGCAGGGGTGGGCCGAGATCACCTCGACCCTCGCGACCGAGGCGCCGACCGGCGACCTCGAGCTCGAGCCGGAGGCGGTCAGCACCGAGGCGGTGCGCGAGCGTGAGGCCACGATCGCCCGGCAGGGGCGCAGGAAGTACAACACCGTCGCGCTGTCGGCGTCCGGCGAGGTGGTCGCCTACTCCGACCTCGCCACGACCGTGCACGAGCCCGGCCGCGCCTACCAGTGGGGCACGCTCGTGCGGCGCGAGCACCGCGGCCACCGGCTGGGCGTGGCCGTGAAGGTGGCCGCCCTGCGCCTGCTGCAGCGCGAGCGCCCCGACGTCACCCGCCTGACGACGTACAACGCCGAGGTCAACAGCCACATGATCGGCGTCAACGAGGCGCTGGGCTTCCGGCCGGTCGCACGGCTGGGGGACTTCCAGCGGACCTGACCCACGCTTTGGGGGGAGCACGGGTCTGTCCAACGTGGATGAGGATGAGGGGATGCTCAGGCCCGCCTCCCACCTCCGCGACGCGGACCCCTCGGCGCCGCACCACCTGCTGCTGGGGCCCGACACGCACGGCGTCACGCGGTACGCCGGCGAGGTGGCCGACGCTGCCCGGGCGCCCGTCGTCCGCGACGTCGCCGAGCTCGTGCCCGGCGCGGCGGTGCACCTGCACCTCACCGACCGGCTGCTGGGCCGCGACCCGCGCGACGCGGCGGCAGCCGTGGAGCAGCTGGCCCGCCGCGTGCGGCTGACCGTGACCCTGCACGACGTCCCGCAGCCGACCGACGGGCCTGTGTTCGCCGCGCGCGCCGAGGCGTACGGCCGGATCGTGCGCGCGAGCCACGCGTGGGCGACCAACTCGTGGCACGAGCACGCGCTCGTCGACCGGTGGATCGCCGCCGGCGCCCGCGGCACGGTCATCCCGCTGCCCGTGCACGCCACGCCGGGTCCGGCCGGTCCGTCCCGCGCGGTGGCCGGGCTCGTCCCGGCGGAGCCCGTGGTCGGCGTCTTCGGCTTCGTCTACCCAGGCAAGGGCCACCGCCAGGTGGTCCGTGCGGTCGCCGCGCTGCGCCGCGCGGGCACGATGGCGTCCGTGCGCGTGCTCGGCGACGCCGCGCCGGGTCATGCCGACGAGGTCGAGGCCCTGGTGCGCACCAGCCGCGAGCGCGGCGTCCCGGTGGAGGTCACCGGCCGGGTCGTCGAGGACGACCTGGTCCGCGCCCTGCGCGACGTGTCGGTCGGCGTGACGGCGCACCGCAACGTGTCCGCCTCGGGCAGCCTGAACTCCTGGATCGCCGCCGGTCGACGTCCGCTCGTGCGCGACGGGTCGTACGCCCGCGAGATGGCCGCGCTCCGCCCCGGGACCCTCAACCTCTTCGACGACGCCACCCTCGTGCCGTGCCTCGACGCCGCGCTGCGCCGACCGACCTCGACGTGGACGTCGCCGAGCGCCGACCTCGGCCCGCGCCTCGAGGAGACGGCGGCGGCCTACCGCGCGTGGTGGGCGTCGGTCGGATGACCGCCCCGCCCTGGGGCACGTCGGTGCCGGGGAACCGCTGGGACCTCGCCCCCGACGGCACGCACCGGCGACGGGTGTCGGTGGTGATCACCCACTTCGAGCAGCAGGACGAGCTCGACCGCACGCTCGCCGCGCTCCGCCGCCAGACCCGCCCGCCGGACGAGGTCGTCGTCGCCGACGACGGGTCGGCGACGGCGCCCGAGGTGCCTGCCGGAGTACGCCTCGTGCGGCAGCACGACGACGGCTTCCGGGCGGCGGCCGCGCGCAACCTCGGCGTCGGAGCGAGCACCGGCGAGCTGCTGGTGCTGCTCGACGCCGACACGACGCCCGAGCCGCACTTCGTGGAGCGCATGGTCGCCCTCCCCGAGGCCCTTCCCGAGGCGCTGGTCGTGGGACGCCGGCGGCACGCCGACCTCGCCGGCACCGCTCCCGACGGATCGATCGAGGAGGTCGCACCCCCGCGGGAGCTGCCGGAGCCGGCCTGGCTCCGCGAGGCGTACGACGACAGCCGGGACCTGCTCGGCGCCGACCACACCAGCCACCGGTTCGTCATCAGCGCCGTGCTGGCGTGCAGCCGGTGGTGGTACGACGAGGTGGGTGGCTTCGACGAGACGTTCAGCTCCTACGGCGGGGAGGACTGGGACTTCGCCCACCGCTCCTGGACCGCGGGCGGGCTGGTGGCTCACCGTCGCGACGCCGTCGCCTGGCACGACGGTCCCGACGCCGGCGCACGCGACCTCGACCCGGACGCGCTCCTGGCCGAGACAGTGGCCGTCGCCGACCGCACCTCCGCGCCCGGCACCACCTGGCGCGGTCTCGGGCGTGGCCCGGCCGACCTCGTCGTCACCCTCGCCCCGACGCTCGGTGACGCCGAGCTGCTCGTGACCGTCGACTCGCTGTTGGCCGCGTTGCCGCGCGCCGTCGTACGCCTCCCCGAGGGGCACCGCGAGCTGGTGGGCGCCGACCCCCGTGTCGTCCCGGCCGAGCAGGACGTGCCCGCCTCGGCGCGGCTGCACCTCCAGGTGCGGCAGGGCCTCAGCGGGGATCCAGCGGCGTGGACCTCGCTCGTCGACGGCCTCGACGGGTGCACCGGTTCCCGCGAGCTGGTCGGCGGCCGCGCCGAGCTGCAGGACCTGCGCCTGCAGCGCCGGGCCGCGCGGTGGGGGCGGCCCGACCTGGCGCCCGCGGGCGCGCCCCTCGACACCTCGCTGCGCCCGTGGACCGAGGACGTCACCCTCGCGGCGTGGCTCGGCGGCTGGGCGGGGCGCTAGGACCGACGGGCGCGGCGGGTCGCGAGCCGCGCCAGGGCCCAGGCCAGCAGGCCGGCGGCCACGGCGAGGACGCCGCGGGCCGGCCACGGCCAGGGCCCGCGGTCCACGGTGTCGGGATCGACGACGGTGAGGGTCTCCGCGACCGACGACGCCAGCTGGAAGCGGCCCACGCCGTAGGACGTGAGGTCGGACATCCGCATGAGGGTGCGCGGCTCGGCACCGTCCAGCGGGACGCCCGAGAGCGTCTGCTGGTCGTCCCCGCAGCACGTGTCGGTGCCGTCGACGGCCAGCACCGTGAGCACCTCGTCCGGGCCGGACCAGCCCAGCACGCGCCCCGGGCCGGTGAGGTCGAGCAGGAGAGGGTCGGGCACCTCGCCGCGGCCCCCGGTCGCGTCGACGAAGGCCAGCCCCGTCGGGATGCCGGGTGCCTCCACACCCGGCGACGCCGGGGCCGGCTTCGTCGTCGTGACCGCGAGCAGCCGGCCGTCGGGTGACCAGGCCGCCGGCCCGGCCAGCACGCCGCCGACCTGGAGGCTCCGCTCGGCACCGTCCTGCAGGTCCACGACGCTGACCACCCCGGACTGGTCGACCGCGACCTCCGACCCGTCGGGGGAGAAGGCCGCCCCGGTGGACGACCGGTCGAGCTCGAGCACCTCGGCGGTGTCGTCGGTGAGGTCCAGCACCGCGACGTCGCCGGTGATCCGGCCGCCGGAGTAGGGGTTGGTGGCCTCGTCGGAGACCAGGCTCGCGAGCGTCCGACCGTCCGCGGACCAGGCCACCGGTACGACGCTGCGACCGGTGGGGAGCGGGTGGCGGGTGGTCTCGCCGGTGGCCAGGTCGACCACGACCACGTCGGGGCGGTCCATGTCGTGGTCGCCGACCGCCACCCGGGTGCCGTCGGGCGACAGCAGCATCGGCGCCGGGTCGCCCTGGGTCTCGCCGCCCGCCCGCTCCTCGGCCACGTCGACGCGGCGGTAGCTGTCGCCACCGGCCCCGAGCACGACCGCCTGCGGGAAGTCGAGGAACTCGACGCCGTAGCCGTGCTGCCACAGCGCGACGACGGGCCCCGGTGGCGACGCCGACACCGACCCGGTCAGGTGCGAGTAGCCCGCCATCTCCTGCGGCACCGCGGGCGTCGCGGCGGGCGCCGGGCTGTCGCCCGGTCCGGTGAGCACGACGACGAGCGCGGCGACGGCCAGGCCGACGACGGGAGGCACTGCGGCTGCCGGGCGCACGGCGGGAGTCTAGGGGCGTACCAAGGCCTTGCTGCGTCAGCCGAAGGCGCTGATGCCCGTCTCGGCGCGGCCGATGATGAGCTTCTGGATCTGCGAGGTGCCCTCGTAGAGCGTCATCACGCGTGCGTCGCGCAGGTACTTCGCGACCGGGAAGTCGTCGACGTAGCCCGCCCCGCCGTGCACCTGGATCGCGTTGTTCGCGGCGCGCACGGCGGCCTCCGAGGCGAACAGCTTGGCCTTCGACGCCGCGACCCCGAAGGGCTCGCCGCGGTCGATGAGGTCGGCGCACCGCCACGCCAGCAGCCGGGCGGCGTCGGCGTCGAGCGAGATGTCGGCGATGAGGTCCTGCACGAGCTGGAAGGACGCGATCGGCTTGCCGAACTGCGTGCGCTCGCCGGCGTACGCCACCGACGCCTCGAGACAGCCCTGCACGATCCCGACGCAGCCCGAGGCGACGGCGAGCCGGCCCTTGTCGAGCGTGCCCATCGCGATCCGGAACCCGCGGCCGACCTCGCCGAGCCGAGCCGAGTCCGGGACGCGTACGCCGTTCAGGAACAGCTCGGCGGTCGCCTGGCCGCGCAGGCCGAGCTTGTTGCGCACCTCGCGCGCCTCGAAGCCGGGGGAGTCGGTCGGGACGAGGAACGCCGTCACGCCCCGCGGGCCGTCGTCGCTGGTGCGCGCGAAGACGAGCGCCACGTCGGCCCACGTCCCGTTGGTGATGAAGAGCTTCTGGCCGTCGAGCACCCAGTCCGACCCGTCGCGGACGGCGCGGGAGGTGAGGTTGCCCGCGTCGGAGCCGGTCCCGGGCTCGGTGAGGCCGAAGCAGCCGAGCGCCGTCGCCGACGCGAGCCGGGGCAGCCACTCCTGCTTCTGCTCCTCGGTCCCGTGGTCGAGGATCGACTTGCCGACCAGCCCGCTGCTGACCGACACGATGCCGCGAAGCGCGGAGTCGGCGCGGCCGAGCTCCTCCATGGCCAGCGAGTAGGTGACGTAGTCGCCGCCCACCCCGCCGTACTCCTCGGGGATGGTGAGGCCGAAGAACCCCAGCTCGGCCATCTTCGGCACGATCGCGAGGTCGACCGACTCGTCGTGGTCCCACCGCATCCGGTGCGGGACCGCCTCCCGCTCGAGGAAGTCACGGGCCAGGTCGCGGAAGGCCTGCTGCTCCTCGGTCAGGGAGAGGTCCATCAGATGGCGTCCACGAGCTCGTGGTCGGCGACCCGCGCGGACAGGCGGGTGAGGTGGTGGCCGGCGTTGCCCAGCCACTGCTCGAGCACGGTGAGGTGCGCGGTGCCGACGCCGACGGCGTACTCCGCGGTCATGCCGATGCCGCCGTGGAGCTGGATCGCCTCCTGCCCGATGTGGCGCGCCGCCCGGCTCACCTGGAGCCCGACGCGGTCGGCGGCGTCGGCCACCGCCTCGCGGTCTCCGCCGGCGATCGTCATGGTGGCCCAGTCGATGGTGCTGTGGGCGAGCTCGAGCGAGACGTACATGTCGGCGGCGCGGAAGGTGAGCGCCTGGAAGGTGTTGAGCGTGACGCCGAACTGCTTGCGGCTCTTGAGGTACTCCGTGGTGGCGCGCACCTGGCTCTGCATCACGCCGAGCGCCTGGTTGGCGCCCATGATCCGGGTCAGGTCGCTGATCGTGGCGATGCTGGCCGACAGGTCGCGGCCGGGCTCGCCCAGCGGCGTCGCGGCACTGCCCTCGAAGCGCACCGTGGCCGCCCGGGTCAGGTCGGCCGCGGCGTAGCCGGTGACCGACGCGTCGGCGGCGTCCACGAGGAAGACGCCGGTGCCGCCGTCGGGCAGCGCCGCGGTCACGACGAGGTGGTCGGCGGACGCGGCCCCCATCACGGGGTCGGCGACGCCGTCGAGGGTCCAGGCCGCTTGTCCTGAGCCTGTCGAAGGGCCCGAGTCGGACGCACGTACGCCGTCGGCGCCCGCGGACCAGCGGCCGCCGGGCGAGGTGTCGGCCACGGCGAGGAGGACCTCGCCGGCGCTGAGGCGGCCCAGCAGGTCGGCCTTCTGCTCGGTCGTGCCGACCGCGGCGACCAGGCCGCCGGCGTGGACCACCCCGGACAGGTAGGGCTCGGGGGCGAGCACGCGCCCGAGCTCCTGGCACACGATCCCGATCTCGACGGGGCCGGCGCCGACCCCGCCGTCGGCCTCGCTGAAGGGCAACCCGAGGACGCCCATCTCGGCCAGGCGGCCCCAGAGCGCACGGTCGAACCCCGGGTCGTCGGCCACCGTGCGGCGCCGCGCCTCGTGGTCGGCGTACGTCGTCGCGAGCAGGCCGCGGACGGCCTCGCGCAGGGCCTGCTGCTCGTCGTCGTAGGTGAAGTCCATGCCAAGTCCTCTCCGGGCCCCTCAGAGTCCCAGGATCGTGCGGCTGATGATCTGGCGCTGGATCTCGTTGGAGCCGCCGTAGATCGAGGCCTTGCGCAGGTTGAGGTAGGTCGGCGCGGCCCGCCTCGCCCAGCCCTCCTGGGGCGAGTCGTCGCCCGCGCGAGCCGCGAGCGAGGCCGGGCCGGCGAGGTCGAGGGCGAGCTCGCTGACGGCCTGCTGGAGCTCGGTGCCCCGGAGCTTGAGGACCGACGAGGCCGGGTGCGGCGCGCCGTCGGACGAGTGGGCGACCACCCGCAGCGCGGTGAGCTCGAGCGCGAGCAGGTCGTTCTCCAGCTCGGCGACGCGGGCGCGGACCAGCGGGTCGTCCATCAGGGGGCCGGCGTTGACCTTCAGGGCGGCGAGCGCCCGCTTGGTCGCACCGACCGGCGCCACGCCGACGCGCTCGTTGCCGAGCAGGAACTTGGCGATCGTCCAGCCGCCGCCCCGCTCCCCGACCAGCAGGTCGCCCGGCACCCGCACGTCGGAGAACCACACCTCGTTGACCTCGTGGCCGCCGTCGATGAGCTCGATCGGTCGCACCTCGACGCCGGGCGTGGTCATGTCGATGAGGAGCATCGAGATGCCGGCCTGCTTCTTCACCTCTGGGTCGGTGCGGACGAGCGTGAAGATCCAGTCGCCGTGCTGGCCCAGCGTGGTCCACGTCTTCTGCCCGTTGACGACCCAGTCGTCGCCGTCGCGCACCGCGGTCGTGCGCAGGCTCGCGAGGTCGGAGCCGGCGTCGGGCTCGGAGAAGCCCTGCGACCACCAGATGTCGAGGTTGGCGGTGGCGGGGAGGAAGCGCTCCTTCTGCTCCTGCGTGCCGAAGTGGGCGATCACGGGCCCGATCATGGACGCGTTGAACGCCAGCGGGATCGGCACGCCGGCGCGCTGCATCTCCTCGTGCCAGAGGTGCCGCTGGAGCTCGGTCCAGTCCTGGCCGCCCCACTCCACTGGCCAGTGCGGCACGGCGAGGCCCTCGGCGTTGAGGGTCTGCTGGGCCTCGACGATCTGGTCCCGGGTGAGGTGGCGCCCCTCGAGGACGGTGTCGCGGATCTCCTGCGGGACCTTGGTGGTGAAGAACTCCCGCATCCTCGACCGGAACTCCGCGTCGGCGGGGCTGAGCTCGAGCTGCATGTGACTCCTCGGGTGGGGCGGCTGGCCCCATCATGTCGGTCGCCCGGTAACGGGTCCACGCACGCACTCCCGCCCCCAGCTGGTGGGGGCGGGAGTGCGGTGTCGGACCCGTCGGCGGGGTGACTCAGCCCTGGGCTGCGTCGGAGTCGAGCACGAGGTCGGCGCTCTGCTCCTCGCCGCCGCTCGTCCAGGTGACGGTCACCGAGTCGCCGGGGCGGTAGGAGCGGATGGTCGCCACGAGGGAGTCGGCGCCGGTGATCCGCTGGTCGTCGACCCGGGTGATCACGCTGCCGGCCTCCAGTCCTGCCTTCTCCGCCGTCGAGCCCGCCGTGACCTCGCGCACCACCGCACCCGCGGCGTCGCCGGTCTGCGGGTCGCCGACCGACACGCCGAGTCGCGCGTGGGTGGGGGTCTCGCCGGCGGCCATCTGGTCGACGATCGGCATCACCTCGTCGATCGGGATCGCGAACCCGAGACCGATCGAACCGCCCTGCGCCCCTCCGTAGGGGGACTGCGACGCGGCCGTCCGGATCGAGGAGTTGATGCCGACCACGGCTCCGGTCATGTCGACGAGCGGACCACCGGAGTTGCCCGGGTTGATCGCGGCGTCGGTCTGGATCGCGGGGTACGTCGTGGAGTTGCCCTGGTCGTCGGAGCCGACGTTGACCGGCCGGTCGAGCGCGCTGACGATGCCGCTGGTGACGGTCGCGTCGAGGCCGAAGGGCGAGCCGATCGCGACCACGCCCTCCCCGACGCCGAGGTTGGCCGACTTGCCGATCGTGGCCGGGGTGAGGTCGGTGACCCCCTCGGCCTGGATGACCGCCGTGTCGGTGAGCGGGTCGGTGCCGAGGACCTCCGCCTCCGCGCTCGTCCCGTCGTCGAACGACACGGTGACGCCGCCCGCCTCGGCGCCCTCCACCACGTGGTTGTTGGTGAGGATCGTGCCGTCCGCGGTCAGGATGATGCCCGAACCCGAACCGGCGCCCTCGGCGGTGGTGACGTCGATCTTCACGACGCTGGGCAGCACCTTCTGGGCCACCGACTCGACCGACCCGTCGGCCGGCGGCGCCTCCGACTGCGAGGAGACCTGCGACGTCGACACGGGGCTCGCCGCGGACGAGCCGTCCGACCCGTCCTGGGTGGCGTCCCACCAGGCGGCGCCACCGATGCCGGCCCCTCCGCCGACCAGCAGGGAGGTGGCGACGACGGCGGCGACCAGGCCCGCACGCCCCCGGCTGCGATCGCGCGGCGGCGCCTGGGTGGGGTGCTGGACCGGGAGACCCGCCTGGGCGCCGTACGTCGGCGGGATCGGCTGCGTGTGGTGCGCGTCCGTGCCGGACCACCCGGAGGAGGCGCGCTGGTAGGGGTTGTCGTCGGCCGGTCGCGGGTGCTGCGGCTGCTGCGGGCCGCCGTACTGGGGGGTCTGTCCGTCGCTCATGTCATCGACGATGCGTCGGGACCCTGTGGATGCCCTGAGAACGGGCTGGGAAGGTGCAGAGACCTCGCCGCGGATCACGGGGAGACCTCAGCGGGGCAGGTCGGGTAGTGCCAGCCACTCGGCCCAGGGGAGGTCGCGCCCGACGTAGCGGGGCTGCTCCAGCGGCCACTCCGTGGCGATCCACCGTGGCACGAGCTCGTCGAGGGCCGCCTCGAGCTCGGTCCCCACGCACTCGTCCACGACCCACCACGAGATCTCCGCGTCGGCGCCGGGCTTCTCGGGCGGGTCGATGTAGACGCACCCCAGCAGCGCCGTCTCGTCGGTGTCGAACAAGGCGTAGTTGAACGACTCGTGGGTCTCCATCTCGGCAGCGTGGCGGGCGAGGTCGGCGCGGTCGGCCTCGTGCGTCATGTCGGCGGGCGGCCAGCCCCACGCCTCGCCGTAGATGCTCCAGAGCCGCTCGCGCGAGCCCATCACGGCGACCATGTCGAGGTCGGTGTCCTCGGCCCGGATCGGCCGCAGGTGGTGGCCGAACGGGACCTCGACCCGGGTCGGGTGGCGGAAGTCGGCGGGCAGCCAGGTCGTGCCGGCGGGGCCGGTGCTGGGCGTGGACGACATGGGGACGGTCCTCTCTGGGGATCAGCGTGCCGGCTCGGCGGCGAGCCGGCGGAGTGCCGCGAGACCGCGGCTGGTGTTGGACTTGACGGTGCCGGTCGAGCAGCCGAGCACGGCGGCGGTCTCGGCCACGCTGAGCTGCTCGTAGTAGCGCAGTGCGACGGCGGCGCGCTGCTGGGGCGGGAGCGCGAGGACGAGGTCCCAGAGGTGCCCGGCGGTCTCCGGGGTCGCCTCCGGCCAGGCGACCGGCCAGGCGACCGGGTGGGCGGTCCGGCCGGTCTCGGGCACGGCGGCCGAGGCGACCTCGTCGCGCCGCCACGGCTGCCGCTGCCAGCTGACGTACTGGCGGGTGATGGTGCGCCGCACGTAGGCGTCCGCCGCGGCGCCCTCGCGGATGCCGTCCCAGCGGGGGAGGACCCGGACCAGGGAGTCCTGGAGCAGGTCCTCCGCGCTGTGCGGGTCGCCCGCGACGGCGTGCGCCCACCGGAGGAGCGCGGGCCGCCGTGCGGCGACGTACGACGCGAAGTCGGGCGCCGCCCGCACCTCTTCCTCCACGATGGAGGTCATCTCAGGCCCGGCGCGCCTGAGACGAGCGCAGGAGCGCGATCGAGACGACGACCAGCCAGATCGGGCCGGTCATGCCCGCCATGTACTGCACGGGGCTGACCAGGAACAGCGTGGTCAGGCCGCCGAGCACCAGACTGGTCCAGCCGACCCAGCGGGCGAACGTGCCCTGCTTCAGCGCGGCGCTCGCCATGGCGAGGGCGGTGAGACCGATGCCGCCCCAGAGCCACGG
Source organism: Nocardioides sp. zg-1230 (assembly GCF_013155335.1). Lineage (GTDB taxonomy): Bacteria > Actinomycetota > Actinomycetes > Propionibacteriales > Nocardioidaceae > Nocardioides. The sequence goes on from NZ_JABJQZ010000002.1 coordinate 14,962, forward strand.
GATGGTGCCGACCCAGTGGCCGAAGAACGCGACCGACTCGGGGACGAAGGCATCGTCCGGGGCGGCGAACGCGAAGGCGAACTCGGTGGTCAGGCCGGCGCCCATCAGCTGGGCGACGCAGACCATCACGAGCCCGATCGCAGCGACGCCCGGCACGATGCTGTCGGGGTGCGTGCGCTTCTGCAGGTGCCGGTGCAGGCCGGCCGCGAACACGACCAGCAGGGCGCACGAGACCATCGTCGCGGTGTGGAACGTCAGGATCTGCGGGACCAGGTCCGAGGTGGCCTCGGCGATGGCCACGGGGTCCCCGTCGTTGGCGGGGTCGTAGACCGCGTCGACCAGGCTGCTGGCCACGACGGATGCGACCCCGGCGAGACCGGCGCCGAGGCCCGCCAGCACCCACCCGCGGCCGGGCGGCCGTGTCGGTGCGCCGGTGCTGGCGTCACGGTGCGGACCGGACGCGGTGGACGGATCGAGCGTGGTGCTCATCTGCAGCTCCTCAGGTGGTGGGGCACGGGTGCGTGCCGTGCCACCACCCTCAGCGCCTACGACGCCGTCGACCACGGACAGCTGCAGGTGTACGAGGGGTGTACGGGCCGCTGTCAGGCCCGCCGTCAGGCCGGGTCGGGGCTGCGCAGCATCGCCGCGGCCTGCACGGGGGAGAAGCCGCGCCCGGTGTCGAGGGCGTCGTCGTAGCGGTCGGCGCCGAGGTGCGACCGCGCGTCGTCGGCCGCTGCGGTGATGGCGTCGGGGTCGGGCCGGTAGTAGCCGTAGCCCTGCGCTCCCTGCGCCTCGCGGATCGCCTGTGCGGCACCGAGCAGCAGCGGCACCCGCGCGTGCTGGTCGGAGGCCGCGGCGAGCACCGCGCCCGCGTCGAGGAGGTAGGCGAGGTTGGCCTGGTCGCCGGTCTCCAGCGACAGCCGGGTGCTCTCCTCGAGGTGGCGGCGGGCGGCGGCGTGGTCGCCGCGCCCGAGCTCGACCTGGAAGAGGTTGTAGAGCGCGATGTAGGACGACAGCCGGTCCTCCCGGCTCGTCGCCGATTCCAGCCCGGCCTCGATGAGCCGCACGGCCTCGTCCGCGTCGCCCTCGAGGAGTGCCACCGTGCCCAGCCAGACGTGCGTCAGCCCCCAGGTCCACTGGACCTCGGGGCCGGCGACCTCGGCGTGGCGCCTGGCCGCCTCGAAGCGTTCGCGGGCCACGACGAGATCGCCGTCGACGAGAGACACCAGGCCCTCGCCCGCCACGGCGTTGGAGAGGATCGCCGGGTCGGCGCCGGCGCGCTCGTGGGAGCGTGCCCACCATCTGGCGGCCGCTCTGACGTCGTCCATGGCGAAGGCCATCGTGGCGGCAGCGAGTGCAGCGCGGGCGTGCACGTCGTCGGGCAGGTCCGCGGCGTGGTGGAGGGCGGTCTCCGCGAACTGCCGGCCGTGGTCGTGGTCGCCGCGCAGCCACCAGTAGAGCCACAGCTCCCATGCCATCCGGGCGGGGGTCTCGACGTCACCGGCCGCCAGGGAGCGCTCGGCGGCCGCGGTGAGGTTGGCGTGCTCGAGGTCGATGCGGTTGAGCGCCGCGACCTGGCCGCCGTCGCGGTAGCTCGAGTGGTTGGCCTCGGCGACCGTGAGGTAGTGAGCCGCATGGGCCCGCGCCGCCTCCTCCCACTCGTCCGCCTCGCGCAGCAGGTCGCGGGCGTACTGGGCCACCGGCTCCAGCATCCGCACGCGACCCGAGCTCCCGGCAAGGACCAGGGAGTGCTCGACCAGCTCCTCGAGGCTGGTCACGACCTCCTCACGGGCGATCCCGACCCGGGTGGCGATCGCCTCGAGGTCGACCAGGGTGGTGCCGCCGACGAAGACGCCCATGAGCCGCAGCAGCCGGCGGGCCGGCGCGTCGAGCAGGCCCTGGCTCCAGTCGAGCGTCGCGCGCATCGTGCGCTGGCGCGGCGGGAGGTCGCGTGGTCCGGCCTGCAGCGCCGTGTCGAGCCGTTCGAGCAGTGACCCGGGGTCGAGCAGCCGCGCCCGGGCGGCGGCGAGCTCGAGGGCGAGTGGCAGGCCGGAGAGACGCTCGCAGGTGGCTCCGACGGCCACGGCGTCGGCGGGGTCGGCGCCCCAGCCGGGGTTGACCCGCTGCGCGCGGTCGAGCAGGAGCAGGGCGGCGGGGGAGGGCGTCCCGTCCGGGTGGTCCTCCACCTCGAGCGGTTCCACCGCGTACTCCGTCTCGCCCCGCACCCGCAGGGGCGCCCGGCTGGTCGCCAGGACGGACAGGTCGGGCACGGCCTCCACGATCGCGGCGACGGCCGGCGCCGCGTCGAGGAGGTGCTCCACGTTGTCCAGCACGAGGAGCAGGTTCGAGCCGCGCAACCGGTCGACGATGTCGTCGCTGACGGACCGCGACGGGTCGCGGGTGGCGTCCACGGCGTCGGCGACCGCGGGGAGCAGCTGGCCGGGCTCGAGGAGAGGCGCGAGCTCGACCAGCCGTACGCCGTCGGCGTAGCGGTCGCGGACCGCTGCCGCGGCGGCCAGGGACAGGCGGGTCTTGCCGACGCCGCCGGGGCCGCTGAGCGTGACGAGACGGCTCGTGCGGAGCAGGTCGGCCACCCGCCCGACGTCGTCGTCGCGCCCGATCAGCGGCGAGGCCGGGACCGGCAGCTCCCGTCTGCCGACGGTGGCGCCGGCCGTGGTCGTGGCGGCAGCGCGCGTCCGGGAAGGGACGGCCGCGAGCAGCGCCGCTCGCTGCTCCTCGGAGAGGTCGAGGGCGGTGGCGAGCGCGCGCAGGGTGTGGGGGTAGGGACGCGTGCGGGTGCCCCGCTCGAGGGCGCTGATCGCGTGCGGGCTCAGGCCGGCGCGCTCGGCGAGCTCCTCCTGGGAGAGCCCGGCATCCTCGCGCAGCGCGCGCAGCACCGTGCCGAGGGTGGTGTCCCCACGTGTCCCCACGTCACCTCCGTGACCGCCCCGTCGTCCCCCGTCGCCCCGAGTAGGTCGAGAGTGTAGTGACCGGAGCGGGTCGGATGAAGCACCAGAAGGGTGGGCCGAGGGGGTCGATCCGGGTGGTTCCTGCAAGATCGGGGGTCCGCGCCGCGGGACGGACATGAAAGATCTTGCAGGCCTTGCAAGTTCTCTCAGGCGGACCTTAGTGTGACCGGCGCCACCCCGGCCATCCGCGGCCGGGGGCCTCGCATCGTCTCGGGAGCCATCGTGCGTCGTTCGTCCCCTGCCCTCCTCGGCCTGGCCACCCTGGCCACGCTCGTCGCCTCGCTGGCGCCCCTCACCCCCGCCCGCGCGGACCATCGGGCGGAACCTCCGTCCTCGGTCACGCTCGTGGGCAGCCTCCAGGACGAGGTCGGGTGCGCCGAGGACTGGGCGCCGGCCTGCGAGGCCTCGGGCCTCGACCGCCTGCCCGACGGCTCGTGGGAGCTCCAGACCGAGGTGCCTCCCGGCACCTACGAGTACAAGGTCGCGGTCAACGGCTCCTGGGAGGAGAACTACGGCGTCGGTGGCGCGGCCGACGGCCCCAACCTGCCGCTGGTGCTCGAGCACCCCACGCGCCTGCACTTCACCTACGACGACGCGTCCCACCGGGTCGCGGTGGCGCCGGCCGATCAGCCCTCCGCCACCCCGACCCAGGCCGACCGCGCACTCGCCGGCACGTCGCTGCGCGGCCCGCTGACGCGGGAGAACTTCTACTTCGTGATGGCCGACCGCTTCGCCAACGGCGACCCGGCCAACGACGCGGGCGGCCTGACCGGCGACCGGCTCGCGACTGGCCTCGACCCCACCGACAAGGGCTTCTTCCACGGTGGTGACGTGCAGGGCCTCTCCGACCGCCTCGACTACATCGCCGACCTCGGCACGACCGCCATCTGGCTGACCCCGAGCTTCAAGAACCGGCCGGTCCAGGGGAGCGGCTCCGACGCCAGCGCCGGCTACCACGGCTACTGGGTCACCGACTTCACGCAGATCGACCCGCACTTCGGCACCAACGCCGAGCTCGAGGCCTTCATCGACGAGGCGCACGGGCGCGGCATCAAGGTCTTCTTCGACATCATCACCAACCACACCGCGGACGTCATCGACTACGCGGAGGGGGAGCACGGCTACGTCAGCAAGGCCGACGCGCCCTACGTCGACGCCTCCGGCGCGGAGTTCGACGACCGCGACTTCGCCGGCACCGACGACTTCCCGGCTCTCGACGCGGCCACCTCGTTCCCCTACACGCCGACGTTCCGCAACGAGGCCGACCGCACGGTCAAGGTCCCGGAGTGGCTCAACGACACGACGAACTACCACAACCGCGGCGACTCCACCTTCGCCGGCGAGTCGTCGACGTACGGCGACTTCGTCGGCCTCGACGACCTGTTCACCGAGAAGCCCGAGGTCGTCGAGGGCATGACCGACATCTACGAGACGTGGGTCGACCTCGGCATCGACGGCTTTCGCATCGACACTGCCAAGCACGTCAACATGGAGTTCTGGCAGGAGTTCGCCCCCGCGATCCGCGAGCACGCCGCCTCGATCGGCAACGACGACTTCTTCGCCTTCGGCGAGGTCTACGACGCCGACCCGGCCTACCTCTCGACCTTCAGCACCGAGGGTCGCCTCGACGCCACGCTCGACTTCGGGTTCCAGGACCGGGCCGTCGGCTTCGCCAAGGGCGGGGCGACGACGCGGCTGCGCGACTTCTACGCCGCCGACGACTGGTACACCGACACCGACTCCAACGCGTACGCGTCGCCGACGTTCCTCGGCAACCACGACATGGGCCGGATCGGCACGTTCTTGAAGGGCGCCGACTCCGTGCTGGAGCGCGACCGGCTCGCGCACGCGCTGATGTTCCTCACCCGCGGCCAGCCGGTCGTCTACTACGGCGACGAGCAGGGCTTCGTCGGCGACGGCGGTGACAAGGACGCCCGTGAGGACATGTTCCCCAGCAAGGTCGCGTCCTACAACGACAACGACCTCATCGGCACCGACGCCACGACGGCCGTGGACAACTACGACACGGGACACCCGCTCTACCGCACCATCCGGAGCCTGGCGACGCTGCGCCGCACCTACCCGGCGCTCGCCGACGGCGCGCAGCTGCACCGCTACGCCTCGAGCGAGGCCGGGGTCTACGCCTTCAGCCGCATCGACGCCCGCGAGCGCCGCGAGCTGCTCGTCGCGGTCAACAACGCCACCACCGCGAAGACGGTCACCGTCGGCACCGAGATGCGTCGCAGCTCCTTCAGGCAGGTCTGGCCGGCGGGCCGCGAGTCGCTCCGCACCGACGCCGAGGGACGTACGACGATCACGGTCCCGCCGCTCTCGGCGGTGGTGTGGCGCGCGGCCGGCCGCCTCCCGGGACGTTCGGAGGCTCCGGCCGTGCAGTTCCAGAAGCCCTCGGCCGGCGGCACGGTCGGCGGTCGCGCCCCGGTCACGGTCGGCGTACCGGACGGCGGGTTCAACCAGGTCACCCTCGCGTGGCGTCGAGCCGGCGCGGACGGGTGGACCCCGCTCGGCACCGACGACAACGCGCCCTATCGCGTCTTCCACGACGTCAGCAGCCTCGCGGACGGCTCCCTCCTGGAGTACCGCGCGGTCCTGCGCGACAGCAGCGGCAACCTGTCGGCAGCCTCGACGTACGCCGTCGTCGGCGACCCCGAGACCGAGCCGACGCCCGGTGGCGGCGGCACCGGCGGGCCGGTCACCCAGCCCGGCGCGGTCTCGATGCCCGGCAGCCACAACTCCGAGATCGGCTGCCCGGGGGACTGGCAGCCCGACTGCGCCGAGGCCCAGATGTCGCTGGACCCGCAGGACCTGGTGTGGAAGCGCACCGTGTCGCTGCCCGCCGGCAGCTACGCCTACAAGGCCGCGATCGACGGCTCGTGGGACGAGAACTACGGCGCCGGCGGCAACCCCGGTGGGGGCGACATCCCGCTCGCGTTGGACGCGCCGCGCGACGTGACGTTCTACTACGAGCACGGCTCGCACTGGGTCACCACCGACGCCAACGGCCCGATCGTCACGCTGGCCGGGAGCATGCAGTCCGAGCTCGGCTGCGCCGGTGACTGGGCGCCCGACTGCATGCGCGGCTGGCTCAAGGACCCCGACGGCGACGGCACCTTCACGTTCACCACGACCGCCCTGCCCGCCGGCAGCTACGCCACCAAGGTCACCCACGGACTGTCGTGGGACGAGAACTACGGCGACGGCGGCGCGGCCGGTGGAGCCGACATCGCCTTCGACGTCCCCGCCAGCGGGGTCGAGATGGTCTTCACTTACGACGTGGCGACCCACCGGCTCACCGTGTCCAGCCGCGCCGCGGGCGCGTCGCCGGACCTCTCGAAGGCGAAGGCCCAGTGGCTGCGTGAGGACCTCGTCGCCTGGGACGTGCCCGACCCGGGGTCGCGCCGCTACCGCCTGCACTGGTCGCAGGCCGGGGGCCTCGGCGTCGACGCCGAGGCCGTCACCGGCGGGTCCAGCGCGCCGCTGACCCACGACCCGGCCGGCCTGCCGGCGGACGTGCTCGCCGACTTCCCGCACCTCGCCGGCTACGAGGCGTTCCGGCTCGACCGGGCGACCGCGCGCCGGGTGCCGGACATCCTCACCGGCCAGGTGGCCGTGGCGTCGTACGACACCGGTGGCGTGCTGAACGACGCCACCGGTGTCCAGCTGCCCGGCGTGCTCGACGACGTGTACGACGACGCGGCCGACGCCGACCTCGGCGTCACGTGGCGCGGCAACCGGCCGACCCTCACGCTGTGGGCGCCGACGGCGCAGGACGTCACCGCGACCGTCGCGGGACGGCGGGTACCGATGACGCGTCGACGCGACGGCACCTGGACCGCGTCCGGGCCGGCGTCGTGGCGCAACGCCCGCTACACCTACGACGTCACGGTGTACTCCCCGGCCGCCGGGAAGGTCGTCACCAACCGGGTGACCGACCCCTGGTCGGTGGCGCTGACGACCAACTCCGAGCAGTCGGTCGTCGTCGACCTCGCCGACCCGGCTCTCGCGCCGGCCGGCTGGTCGCGGACCCGGGCGCCCGTTGTGGCGGAGCCGGAGGACCGCAGCGTCTACGAGCTGCACGTGCGCGACTTCTCCATCGGCGACGAGACCGTCCCGGCTGCCGAGCGCGGCACCTACCTCGCGTTCACCCACGACGACACGGCCGGCATGCGCCACCTGCACAGGCTCGCCGACGCCGGGCTCAACACCGTCCACCTGCTGCCCGCCTTCGACATCGCGACGATCGAGGAGCGGCGCTCGGCGCAGCAGACCCCGGCCTGCGACCTCGCCTCGCTCCCGCCCGACTCGACGCGCCAGCAGGAGTGCATCGACGCCGTGCGCCAGCGCGACGGCTTCAACTGGGGCTACGACCCGCTCCACTACACCGCTCCCGAGGGGTCCTACGCGACCGACCCGGACGGGCCCGGACGCACGGTCGAGTTCCGCCGGATGGTCCAGGGCCTCAACGGCGCCGGGCTCCAGGTCGTGATGGACGTCGTCTACAACCACACCGCCGCGAGCGGCCAGGACCCGAAGTCGGTGCTCGACCGCGTCGTCCCGGGCTACTACCACCGCCTCGACGCGAAGGGTGCCGTCGAGACCTCCACCTGCTGCTCCAACACCGCGACGGAGCACCGCATGATGGAGAAGCTGATGATCGACTCCGTGCTCACGTGGGCGCGGGACTACAAGGTCAACGGCTTCCGCTTCGACCTGATGGGCCACCACTCGCTCGAGAACATGACGCGGCTGCGGGCTGCGCTCGACGGGCTCACCGTCAAGCACGACGGCGTGGACGGAAAGTCCATCTACCTCTACGGCGAGGGCTGGAACTTCGGTGAGGTCGCCGACGACGCCCGGTTCGTACAGGCCACCCAGGCCAACCTCGCGGGCTCCGGGATCGGCTCGTTCAGCGACCGGTTGCGCGACGCCGTCCGCGGCGGCGGTCCCTTCGACGAGGACCCGCGCGTGCAGGGCTTCGGCTCAGGGCTGTTCACCGACCCGAACGGGGCGCCCGTCAACGGCACCGCGGAGGAGCAGCGGGCGGACCTGCTGCACGCGCAGGACCTGGTGAAGCTGGGCCTGGCCGGCAACCTGGCCGACTTCTCCTTCCGCAGCTCCGACGGCGAGGACGTCCTCGGGTCCGAGGTGGACTACAACGGACAGCCGGCCGGCTACGCCGCCGACCCTGCCGAGACCGTCACCTACGTCGACGCCCACGACAACGAGACGCTCTTCGACTCGCTCGCCTTCAAGCTGCCGCAGGGCACCTCGATGGCAGACCGGGTCCGGATGAACACGGTGTCGCTGTCGACGGTCGCGCTGTCGCAGGGCGTGGTGTTCTGGCACGCCGGCACCGACCTGCTGCGCTCCAAGAGCCTGGACCGCAACTCCTACGACTCCGGCGACTGGTTCAACCGCGTCGACTGGCAGCGTCGGGAGAACACGTTCGGCTCCGGGCTCCCGCTCCGCGCGGACAACGAGGCCAAGTGGGACTTCATGCGCCCGCTGCTCGCCGACCCCGCCCTCGACCCGACGCCGGCCGCGATGGACGAGGCGCACACCCGCGCCCTCGACCTGCTGCGGATCCGTACGTCGTCGCGCCTGTTCCGGCTCGGCAGCCTCGAGGCGATCCAGGCCAAGGTGTCCTTCCTCGACGCCGAGCCCGGTGTCGTCGCGATGCTCGTCGACGACACGGCGGGGTCCGACGCCGACCCGGGGCGTGACGGCGTGCTGGTCGTCATCAACGCCGGTGCCGCCCCCACCACGGTCGCGGGCACGGGGTCCGGCTGGACGCTGCACGACGTGCAGGCCTCCGGCACGGACGCGGTCGTGAAGGGGAGCACGGTGGCCGCGGACGCCGTGACGGTCCCGGCGCGGACCACTGGGGTGTGCGGGCGCTGCGCAAGGGCGCGGCGGCGCATCCTGACCCCGAAATGCAGCCGAGTCGGCGCATCCTGACGTTCGCGGTGTCAGGATGCGCCGACTCGACGCGTGTGGCTCAGGCCCAGCGCTCGGACGCGGCGGTGAAGGTGAGCTCGCGGTCGCCGGTGTAGATCTGCTTGGGGCGGGCGATCTTCTGGTCCTTGTCCTGCACCAGCTCGGACCACTGCGCCAGCCAGCCCGGCGTACGGCCGATGGCGAACAGCACGGTGAACATCTCCGGCGGGAACTGGAAGGCCTCGTAGATCAGGCCCGAGTAGAAGTCCACGTTGGGGTAGAGCTTGCGCTTGACGAAGTACTCGTCCTCCAGCGCGATCTTCTCCAGCTCGAGCGCGATGTCGAGGAGCGGGTTGGTGCCGGTGACCTCGAAGACGTCCTCGGCGGACTTCTTGATGATCTTCGCGCGCGGGTCGTAGTTCTTGTAGACCCGGTGGCCGAAGCCCATCAGGCGCTCGTTGCCGTCCTTCACGCCGTCGATGAAGGCGGGGATGTTCTCCTTGCTGCCGATGCGCTTGAGCATCCGCAGCACGGCCTCGTTGGCGCCACCGTGCAGCGGGCCGTAGAGGGCGCCGATGCCGGCGGACACGGCCGAGTAGGGGTCGACCTGCGAGGACCCGACGGAGCGGACCGCGTTGGTCGAGCAGTTCTGCTCGTGGTCGGCGTGGAGGATGAAGAGCACGTCGAGGGCCTTGACCAGGCGCTCGTCGGCCTCGAACTTCGACTCGCTCATCTTGAACAGCATCGAGAGGAAGTTCGCGGTGTAGCCCAGGTCGTTGTCCGGGTAGACGTAGGGCTTGCCCTGCGCGTGGCGGAACGACCAGGCGCCGAGGGTCGGCATCTTCGCGATCATGCGCACGATCTGCATGTGCCGGTTGTCGGCGTCGCTGATGTTGCGGGCGTCGGGGTAGAACGTCGACAGCGCGCCGACGGAGGCCATCAGCATGCCCATCGGGTGGGCGTCGTAGCGGAAGCCCTGCATGAACGACTTGACGTTCTCGTGCACGAACGTGTGGTAGGTGATCTCGTGCACCCAGGAGTCGTACTGCTCCTTGGTGGGCAGCTCGCCGTGGACGAGGAGGTAGGCCACCTCGAGGAAGTTGGACTTCTCCGCGAGCTGCTCGATGGGGTACCCGCGGTACTCCAGGATGCCCTTGTCGCCGTCGATGTAGGTCACCGACGAGCGGCACGAGGCGGTGTTGACGAACCCGGGGTCGTAGGTCGCGAGACCGGGCTGCTCCTCATCGAGGCGGATCTGCCCGAGGTCCTTGGCGGCGATCGTGTTGTCGGTGATCGCGATGTCGTACGTCTGACCGGTCCGGTTGTCGGTGACAGTCAGGGAATCCTTGGCCGCAACGTCGGTCACGTCGGCTCCTGTTCATACGTCTTTGTACGTCTGTGGGGTCCCCTCAACCTAGACCGGAGCCCGTGACGACCGCGAATCAGGTGTCCAGCGTGGGACGTCCGGTGGCGACGTACGACGTCAGCGTCCCGCGACGCGGTGGGCGACCCGGGCGATGCGGCTGGTGCGCGGCAGGCCGGCGTCCTCACGACGGTCCGCGGCGCGGTAGAGGCCGTACAGCGCGTGCACGCCGGCCCACCTCAGCGGCTCCGGCTCCCACCTCCGCACGCGGTGCCCGGTCCACGGCAGCCGGGTCAGCTCGGTGTCGTGGCCGAGCACCAGGTCGCGCAGGGTGCGACCGGCCAGGTTGGTGGCGGTGAGCCCCGAGCCGACGTAGCCACCGGCATGGCCGAGGCCCGTCGCCGGGTCGTACGCCACGCTGGCGCTCCAGTCACGCGGCACGCCCAGCACGCCGCACCACGCGTGCTCGAGCCCCACGTCGGCAAGCGAGGGGAAGAGGGCCGTCAGCGTCGACCGCAGCTGCTCGACGGTCCGGTCCTGGGTGCGGCCGTCGACGTCGGTGCGCGAGCCGAAGCGGTACGGCACGCCGCGTCCGCCCATCGCGATGCGGCCGTCGGCGGTCCGCTGGGCGTAGCAGTAGGCGTGCGCCTCGTCGCCGAGCAGCTCCTCGCCCTCCCACCCGATCTCGCGCCACTGCGCCGCGGTGAGCGGCTCGGTGACCACGATCGCCGAGTTCATCGGCAGCCAGTCGCGCCGGTGGCCGGCGAGCCCCGCGGTGAAGCCCTCCAGGCACCGCAGCACCACCGGGGCGCGCAGGGTGCCGCGCGCGGTGACGACCGTGCCGGGGGAGACCGACGCGACGCGGGTGCCCTCGTGGATGCGTACGCCGCGCTCCCGCACGACGCGGGCGACACCGGCCACCAGCTTCGCCGGCTGCACCCGCGCGCAGTCGGGGTCGAGGTGGCCCGACACCGCCCCGGCCACCCGGATCCGCTCGGCCACCTGTGCCGCGCTGAGCTCGCCGGCGAGGCGTCGGCGCTGGGCCTCCGACCGCGCGACGGTCAGCACGCCGCCGCGGACGATGTCGGCCTCGATGTCCTCCCGTGCCGCCTCGCCGATGACCTCGTCGACCGTGGCGCGGAGCGCGTCGCGCAGACGTCGGACGCCGTCCTCGCCCGCCACGGCGGCGTACGTCCGCGCACTGCCGGCGAGCTCGCTGGACAGCCACCCGCCGTTGCGGCCCGACGCGCCGAAGCCGGCGAACTCCGCCTCGACCACACGGATGTCGAGGGTGGGGTCGGCCTCGACGAGGTAGTACGCCGCCCAGAGGCCCGTGAGGCCGCCGCCGACGATGGCGACGTCGCACGTGTCGTCCCCACCGAGAGGGTCCGTGCGGGTGGGCAGCCCGACCTGCTGCCACCAGAAGGACACGCCGCCGTTGCGCACGCGGTCATCATGGCCTCTGCCGTTGTGACCGCCGTTTTGACCCTCCCGCTCGGCGCGCCGTAATCTTGCTGGTCGCGACTCCTGCCGCGTCCGCCCCTCCGGGTGCGGGTGCAGATCCGGACGTCATCCCTCGTCTCCCGCTCGTGGAGCGGGGGAGCGATCCGGGCCGTGTTCGTCAGAAGCCGCAGCAGCACCAGCCGGCCCTCGTCCGGGGGCCGGGACCAACGAACCAGAACGGGATACCGCCGTGCGCACGTACAGCCCCAAGCCCGCTGACATCCAGCGCGAGTGGCTCGTCATCGACGCCACCGACGTGGTCCTCGGACGCCTCGCCGTCCAGACCGCCAACCTCCTCCGCGGCAAGCACAAGCCGACCTTCGCTCCTCACATGGACATGGGCGACTTCGTGATCATCGTCAACGCCTCCCAGGTGTCGCTGTCGGGGACCAAGAAGACCACCAAGATGGCCTACCGCCACTCCGGCTACCCGGGCGGCCTCTCGGCCACCCCGTTCGGTGAGCTCCTCGAGAAGGACGCCCGCAAGGCCATCGAGAAGGCCGTGTGGGGCATGCTCCCGAAGAACAAGCTCGGTCGCCAGATGCTGAAGAAGCTCAAGGTCTACGCCGGCCCCGACCACCCGCACGCGGCCCAGAAGGCCATCCCGTTCGAGATCTCGCAGATCTCCCAGTGACTGAGGACTCACAGATGACTGAGAACACCACCGAGGTCGAGGAGACCTTCGAGGCGAACGCCGAGGGCGTTTCCTACACCTCCGAGAGCGACGCCTCCGCCGACACCCCCGCCCGCCCGGCCACCATCGCGCCCGCCGGTGCGACCGGCCGCCGCAAGGAGGCCGTCGCCCGCGTGCGCATCGTCCCCGGCACCGGCGAGTGGACCATCAACGGTCGCTCGATGGACAGCTACTTCCCCAACAAGCTGCACCAGCAGATCGCCAACGAGCCGTTCGTCGAGCTGCAGCTCGAGGGCCGCTTCGACGTGATCGCCCGCATCCACGGCGGCGGCATCGCCGGCCAGGCCGGCGCGCTGCGCCTCGGCGTGGCCCGCGCGCTCAACGCCGTCGACGTCGAGGCCAACCGCCCGGCGCTCAAGAAGGCCGGTCTGCTCACCCGCGACGCCCGCGTCGTGGAGCGCAAGAAGGCCGGTCTCAAGAAGGCCCGCAAGGCCTCGCAGTTCAGCAAGCGCTGACCCAGCCTGCACCTCGAGGCCCGCACCGTCGTTTCGACGGTGCGGGCCTCGTCGCATGTCCTCTCGGTTCGGTGCCGGGTGCCGCGGACCCGTAGGCTCCCGGGCCATGACGCGACTCTTCGGCACGGACGGGGTCCGGGGCCTGGCCAACGCTGACCTCACGGCCGAGCTGGCCCTCGACCTCTCCGTCTGTGCGGCACACGTCCTGGCCGACCGCGGCGAGTTCGAGGGACACCGCCCCCTTGCCGTCGTGGGCCGCGACACACGCATCTCCGGTCAGTTCCTCGAGGCCGCGGTCGTCGCCGGCCTCGCCTCTGCCGGGGTCGACGTGCTCCTGCTGGGCGTGCTGCCGACCCCCGGCGTGGCCTACATGACCGACCGGCTCGGCGCCGACCTCGGCGTGATGCTGTCGGCCTCCCACAACCCGATGCCCGACAACGGCATCAAGTTCCTCGCCCGCGGCGGGCACAAGCTCGACGACGCGATCGAGATCGCCATCGAGCGCCGGATGGGGGAGCCGTGGCAGCGGCCCACCGGCGGTGCCGTCGGCCGCGTCGACGTCTACGAGAGTGCCGTCGAGGAGTACGCCGCACACCTCGAGAGCACGATCAGCCACCCGCTGGTGGGGCTCAAGGTCGTCCTCGACTGCGCCGAGGGCGCCGCGCACGCGGCGGGTCCGCGGGCGCTCGAGGACGCCGGCGCGACCGTGATCGCGATCCACGCCGACCCCGACGGCCTCAACATCAACGACGACTGCGGCTCCACGCACCTCGGCGACCTGCAGAAGGCCGTCGTCGAGCACGGCGCCCACGCCGGCTTCGCGCTCGACGGTGACGCCGACCGCTGCCTCGCGGTCGACGCCGAGGGCAACGTCGTCGACGGCGACCAGATCCTCGCCATCTTGTCCCTCTCGCTGCTCGAGCAGGGACGGCTGGCCAAGGACACGGTGGTCGCGACCGTGATGAGCAACCTCGGCTTCGTCCAGGCTATGCGCGCCGGCGGGGTCGGCGTGCGCCAGACGAAGGTCGGCGACCGCTACGTCCTCGAGGCGATGAAGGTCTCCGGCTACAACCTCGGCGGCGAGCAGTCCGGCCACGTCATCCTCAGCGACCACGCCACCACCGGTGACGGCATCCTCACCACGCTGCACGTCATGGAGCGGATGGCCACCACCGGGCGGTCGCTGGCCGACCTCGCCGCGGTGATGACCCGGCTCCCGCAGGTCCTCCTCAACGTCTCCGGCGTCGACAAGTCGCGCGCCGACGAGGACGCCGTGCTCGCCGCGGCCGTCGCCGAGGAGGAGGCCGTGCTGGGGGAGCGGGGCCGCATCCTGCTGCGCCCCTCGGGCACCGAGCCGATCGTGCGGGTGATGGTCGAGGCGCCCACCGAGGACGAGGCCGAGGGCGTCGCCTCGCGGCTCGCCGACGTCGTACGCCGCCAGCTGGCGCTGTAGGCAGCGTCTGCTGTGACCGACGATCCACGGCCCGGCTTCGAGGAGCGGGAGGCTCAGCACCGCGGCTGGCTCTCACCTGGTGACGTCGCGTTCGGGGTCGGGATGGGGCTGGTGCTCGCCGTGGTGCTCGTCGCCCTGATGCCCGGCACGCGCGTTCACCTGCTGGGCGGGACCGACCAGACGGAGACGACGGTCGTCGCCGTGCGCGAGGGCCCCCGCCCCGGGGAGGACGACCGCACCCTGACCTCCTACGAACTGCGCTGGTCCGAGGGCGACGACGTGCGGACCGCCACGTTCCGTCGCTCGGGGCCCGCGAAACGTGAGGTCGGCGACACCTGGACGATGTGGGTCTCACCGGACGGCTCGTCGATGGAGACGAGCTCACCGCTCGCCACCTGGCTCTGGCTGGGGATCGGCCTGCCCGCCTTCGTCCTCCTGATCGGAGCGATCGTGCGTTGGCGGGGGCGCGTGATGGCGAGGTCGGCGGTCCGCGAGGCCGACCGGATCGAGGCGGCACGCCGACGTCGCGCCGCGCGCCGCTAAGCCCCGCGCAGGGCACCGAGCCGGCGGGCGGCCTCGCGGGCCGCGGCAGCACGCTCGGGGACCGAGCAGGCGTACGCCCTCCCGGCGTCGTGCAGCGCAGCGATCTCCGCGTCGAGGATCGCGAGCTCGTCGGCCTCGCTCAGCACGCGGCGCTCGGCCTCGGCGGCCCCGACGCCGACGGGTGCGTCCTCCAGGGCGCCGGCGACGCGCTCGGTCGGCACGGCCTCGGCGTTCTCCAGCGCCGCGAGCGCGGTCCGCAGGGTCGACACGGTCTCGGCGTCCCGGGCGCGGCGGGCGTCGAGCAGCGCCGCACGGAGCCGGCTGCGGAGCGGCGAGTCGGTGGTCATGCCGCCACCCTGTCCGAGTGTCCCGCGCCGCGCACCCGGATATCTGAGGACACCACGGACGTCCACGGCCCGACCTGACGTCCACCACGTCCTCAGATATCGGCGTGCGCGCGCAGGGGTGCGCGGCTACGGTCACCGCGTGGTCGACATCGAGCAGATCAACCCGCGCAACGAGGCAGCGCTGCGGGCGTGGTGGGAGGTCGGGCACGCTGCCACCGCCGACCGGCCCGGCACGCCGTGGCCGCTGTGGGAGCAGAGCCGCATCGGGCTGCCGGCGGACAACCCCGAGCGCTCGACCACCCTGCTGGGGGCGATCGACGGCCGGGTGATGGTCGGGGCCGGGATGGCGATCATCACCTCGCAGGACAACCTGCACCTCGCCGGCTCGGCGGTGTACGTCGACGCGGGCCGGCGCCGTGAGGGGATCGGGTCCGCACTGCTCGCCGAGATCGAGGTCATCGCGGGCGGGCACGGTCGCACCACCCTCACCGGCGAGGCGTACCTGCCGCCGGGAGGAACGGCGCCGGCGGAGGCGTTCGCCCGCGCGCGCGGCTTCGAGGTGGCCAGCCGGGAGTCCATCAAGGAGATCGCGGTCGCCGACTACCTCGACCGTCGCGAGTCGCTGGCGGCTCAGGCGCCGACGCCCGACGGCTACCGGATCATCACGTTCGACACCGTCTGCCCCGAGGAGCACGTCGCCTCCTTCGGTCGGCTGCTCGGGATGCTGTTCTCCGAGATCCCGCTGGGCGACCTCGACCTCCGGGCCTCGGAGTGGACGCCCGAGCGCATCCGCGAGGCCGAGCAGCTGCAGGTGTCGGTCGGCCGGCACGTGCACACCGCGATGGCGCTCGCCCCCGACGGCTCCGTGGCCGGCGTGAGCGACGTACGCGTGAACGACACCGACCCGGCGCACGCCCAGATCGGCATCACCCTCGTCGACCCGGCCCACCGCGGCAAGCGGCTCGGGCTGGCGTTGAAGCTCGCGACCCACGACCTCGCGGTGGCGACGTACCCCGACCTGGTGTCCGTCGACACCTCCAACGCCGAGGTCAACACCCGGATGAACGCCGTCAACGAGGCGCTGGGCTACCGCACCATCGAGACGCTGCTGGAGCTGCAGAAGCGGCTGTGATCAGCGCGCGTCCGCGCTGTCGTCGTACGCCGCACGCGCCCCGAGGATCTGCGTCAGGTGGGTCTCGGCCCAGTCGGTGAGCGTCTGGATCGGGCCGCCGAGCGACGCGCCGAGGTCGGTCAGCTCGTAGTCCACCCGGGGCGGCACCTGGGCGTGCACCGTGCGGGTGAGCAGGCCGTCGCGCTCCATCGCGCGCAGGGTCTGGGTGAGCACCTTCGCCGCGACCCCGCCGATGCGCGCCCGGAGCTCGGTGAACCTCAACGGGCCGTCACGGAGGGCGCCGATGACCAGGACGGTCCACTTGTCGCCGATGCGGTCGAGCACGACCCGGGTGGGGCACTCGGGGTCGAAGGCGTCGCCGCGGTCGTCACGCATGGTTACCATGAGGTACTTATAGCACGTTGAAGTGCTTGGTTACCAGTGGTTACCGTCAGTGGTCCACCCCTCTCCTCACCGAAGGACACACCATGAAGATCGCCCTGTTCGGAGCCACCGGCATGGTCGGCTCCCGCATCGCCGCCGAGGCCACCGCCCGTGGCCACCAGGTCACCTCGCTCAGCCGGTCGACCGGCGCCGACATGGCCGACGCCGCGGCCGTGCGGGACGCCGCCGGGTCGCACGACGTCGTCATCTCCGCGACCGGGCCGAGCCGCGCGGGCGAGTCCCACGAGCCCTGGCTCGCCTCCGTCTCCACGCTGCTCGAGCACGCGGGCGACACGCGGGTGCTCTTCGTCGGTGGCGCCGGCTCGCTGCTCACCCCCGACGGCACCCGGCTGCTCGACACCGACGGGTTCCCCGAGGAGTACAAGGCCGAGGCCACCTCCGGTGCCGCCGCGCTCGACCTCTTCCGCACGGCGCCGGAGTCGTGCGACTGGACCTTCCTCAGCCCCGCGCCCGTCATCGCACCCGGCGAGCGCACCGGCGCCTACGCCACCGCCCTCGACACCCCCGCCGGCGACTTCATCAGCGCCGAGGACTACGCCGTCGCCCTCCTCGACGAGATCGAGCAGCCGCGCCACCGGCGCCAGCGCTTCACCGCGGCCGCGGCCTGAGCGACGTACGCCGGCGTCGGAGTCCCGGCTGTCCGGGGTGCTCCGGCACCGTCCCGGTCATCGAGCTGGCCCGGTAGATCGTGGAGTCCTGAGGTCACCCGGTGACCTCAGGACTCGACGATCCCGTGTGACCTCCCGCCCAATCCCCTCGCAGTCGTCGCGGCAGCCTCGGATGAGGCGTGCGGCAGACCTCTCAGAGCTTGCGCAGGCGCACGTAGCGCACGGAGTGGTCGGCGTCCTTGCGGAGCACCAGGTTGGCGCGGGAGCGGGTGGGAGCGACGTTCTGCACGAGGTTGGGCTCGTTGATGGAGTCCCAGATGCGGGTGGCCTGGTCGACGGCCTCGTCGTGGGAGAGGGCGGCGTACTTGCGGAAGTACGACGCCGGGTCGCGGAAGGCGGTCTCGCGCAACCGCAGGAAGCGGTCGACGTACCAGCGCTTGATGTCGGTCAGCGCGGCGTCGACGTAGACGGAGAAGTCGAAGAAGTCGCTGACCGCGAGGCCGGTGCGGCCGTCGTCACGCATGCGGGCGGGCTGCAGGACGTTGAGGCCCTCGACGATCACGATGTCCGGGCGCTTGACCACGACCTTCTCGTCGGGCAGGACGTCGTAGACGAGGTGGGAGTAGATCGGCGCCTCGACCTCGTCGCGGCCCGACTTGATGTCGATGACGAACTTGAGCAGCGCCCGGCGGTCGTAGGACTCCGGGAAGCCCTTGCGGTGCAGGATGCCGCGGCGCTCGAGCTCGGCGTTGGGGAGCAGGAAGCCGTCGGTCGTCACCAGCGCGACGTTGGGGTGCTCGGGCCAGTGGGCGAGCATCTGCTGCAGCACGCGGGCGGTGGTCGACTTGCCGACCGCGACGGAGCCCGCGAGCCCGATCACGAACGGCGTACGCGGTGGGGTGACGCGGTGCAGGAACTCCTCCTGCTCGCGGTGCAGCCGGGAGTTGGCCGCGACGTAGAGGCTCAGCAGGCGCGAGAGCGGGAGGTAGACCTGCTCGATCTCGCGCAGGTCGAGCTGGTCGCCGAGGCCGCGGAGCCGGGCGACCTCCTCGCGCGTCAGCGTCGTCTCGGCCTTGCCGGCGAGCTGCGCCCACGCGGCCCGCTCGAGCTCGACGTAGGGGGAGGTCTCATTGCCGTTGGGATTGCCGTTGGGATTACCAATGGGATTGCCGTTTGGGGTGCCGTCGGCGCCGCCGTTGGAGGGCGGTGCGACCTCGGACATGGGTGCGATTGTGGCACCGCACGGGGGCGCAGCCGTGCAGCGGCCTGCCGATAGACTCCCCGGCCATGTGTGGAATCGTCGGGTACGTAGGTGCCAAGCCGGCCGAGGGCGTCGTGATCGAGGGCCTCAGGCGTCTGGAGTACCGGGGCTACGACTCCGCCGGGATCGCGCTCGTCGACGGCGGCTCGATCGTCTCCGACAAGCGCGCGGGCAAGCTGGCCAACCTCGAGAAGGCCATCGCCGACTCCCCGCTGCCGCAGGTCACCACCGGCATCGGCCACACCCGCTGGGCCACCCACGGCCCGCCGACCGACCGCAACGCCCACCCCCACCTCGGACGTGAGCGCCGGGTGGCACTCGTGCACAACGGCATCATCGAGAACTTCGCCGAGCTGCGCGCCCGCCTCGAGTCCGAGGGCGTCGAGATGGCCTCCGACACCGACACCGAGGTCGCGGCCCACCTGCTCGAGGAGCAGCTCGAGACCGGCGTCGACCTGACGGTCGCCATGCAGAACGTCTGCCGCGGCCTGCACGGCGCCTTCACCCTGGTCGCCGTCGACTCCCAGGACCCCGACCGCGTCGTCGCGGCCCGCCGCAACAGCCCGCTCGTGGTCGGCATCGGCGAGGGCGAGAACTTCCTCGGCTCCGACGTCGCGGCCTTCATCGAGCACACCCGCGAGGCGATGGAGCTCGACCAGGACCAGGTCGTCACCATCACCCGCGACGGCGTCAGCGTCTCCGGCTTCGACGGCACGCCCGCCGAGGGCCGGCGCTACCACGTGGACTGGGACCTCTCCGCCGCCGAGAAGGACGGCCACGACTGGTTCATGCGCAAGGAGATCTTCGAGCAGCCGCGCGCCGTCGCCGACTCGCTCCTCGGGCGCCGCGGCACCGACGGCCTGCTGCAGCTCGACGAGATGCGGCTGTCCGACCAGGACCTGCGCGACATCGACAAGATCATCATCATCGCGGCCGGTACGTCGTTCTACGCCGGCATGGTGGCCAAGTACGCCATCGAGCACTGGTGCCGCATCCCCGTGGAGGTCGAGCTCGCCAGCGAGTTCCGCTACCGCGACCCCATCCTCACCGCCTCGACGCTCGTCGTGGCGATCAGCCAGTCCGGCGAGACCGCCGACACCCTGCAGGCGATCCGCCACGCCCGGGTGCAGCGCTCGAAGGTGCTGGCCATCTGCAACACCAACGGCTCGACCATCCCGCGCGAGTCCGACGGCGTGATCTACACGCACGCCGGGCCCGAGATCGGCGTGGCGTCCACGAAGGGCTTCCTGACCCAGCTCGTCGCTTGCTACCTCCTCGCGCTCTACCTCGCGCAGGTCAAGGGCACCCGCTACGGCGACGAGATCTCCCAGGTCATGGACCAGCTCGAGGAGATGCCCGGCCACATCGAGACCGTGCTCGCCAAGGCGGAGGAGGTCTACGCCCTCGCCCGCGACCACGTCGACAACCGCTCGGTGCTCTTCCTCGGTCGCCACGCCGGCTACCCGGTGGCCCTCGAAGGGGCGCTCAAGCTCAAGGAGATCGCGTACCTCCACGCCGAGGGCTTCGCGGCCGGCGAGCTCAAGCACGGCCCCATCGCGCTGGTGGAGGAGGGCCTGCCGATCCTGTGCGTCGTGCCGCCCCGCGGCCGTGACCAGCTGCACGACAAGATGATCAGCGGCATCCAGGAGGTGCGTGCGCGCGGCGCCCGCACCCTCTGCCTGGCCGAGGAGGGCGACACCACGATCACCCCCTACGCCGACGTGCTGATCACGCTGCCGCAGGTGCCGGTGCTGCTCCAGCCCCTCGTCGCCGTCGTACCGCTGCAGCTGTTCGCGTGCGAGCTGGCCACCCAGCTCGGCCACGACGTCGACCAGCCGCGCAACCTCGCCAAGTCCGTCACCGTCGAGTAGGCCGGGAAGGTTCCCGTGCCCGTCATCGGCGTCGGCATCGACGTGGTCGACATCGACCGCTTCGTCCAGTCCCTCGAGCGCACCCCGTCCCTGCGGGGGCGGCTGTTCACCGACGACGAGGCGTCGCGCCCACCGGCGTCGCTGGCGGCGCGCTTCGCCGCGAAGGAGGCGATGGCCAAGGCGCTCGGGGCGCCCGTCGGGATGGCGTGGCACGACGCCGAGATCGTCTCGGAGGAGACCGGGCGCCCGCGGTTCGAGATCCGCGGGACGGTCGCCGCCCGCGCGGAGGCGCTCGGGGTCGCCCACGTCCACGTCTCGCTGTCGCACGACGCCGGGATCGCCTCGGCCGTCGTGGTCCTGGAGAGCTGAGGAGCTGCCGTGCTGCGCGCCCACCTCGTCGAGGACGTACGTCGTGCAGAGGCGGCCGTGATGGCACGCCTGCCCGACGGCGCCCTGATGCAGCGCGCCGCCGCAGGCCTGTCCGCCGCCGTCCTCGACCTGCTCGGCGGCGGCTACGGCCGGCGGGTGCTCCTGCTCGTCGGACCCGGTGACAACGGTGGAGACGCCCTGTGGGCCGGCGCGCGGCTCGCAGCGCGCGGCGCGGCCGTCGAGGCGGTCCTGCTCGCCGACCGCGTGCACGCCGCCGGGCTCGCCGCGTTCGAGGCCGCCGGCGGACGGGCGACCCGCGACCTCGACGTCCTGCACCCTGCTCCCGACGTGCTCATCGACGGCATCGTCGGCATCGGCGGTCGTCCGGGGCTGCGGCCGGACGCGATGGCGGCGCTGGAGCGCTTCCCCGCGGTGCCCGTGGTGGCGGTCGACGTGCCGTCCGGGGTCGACGTCGACGGCGGCACCCTCGACGGTCCGCACGTCGGCGCCGACCTGACGGTCACCTTCGGCACCCACAAGGTCGCCCACCTCGTCGACCCCGCCTGCCTCGCGAGCGGCACCGTCCACCTCGTCGACCTCGGCCTCGACGAGACCGACCTGGGCGCCCCGGCCGTCGAGGCGCTGCAGCCCGCCGACGTGCGTGAGCTGCTGCCGCGGCCCGACGTCGTCGCCCACAAGTACACCCGCGGCGTCGTCGGCGTCCGCGCGGGCTCGGGCACCTACCCGGGTGCCGCGCTGCTCGCCGTCGCCGGAGCCAACACGGGGCTGGTCGGGATGGTGCGCTACGCCGGGCCGCACGCCATTGCCGACACGGTGCGCAGCGCGCACCCCGAGGTGGTCGGCGAGGGCCGCGTCCAGGCCTGGGTGGTCGGTCCCGGCGGTGGCGACGACGCCGGCACGATGCTGGCCGAGGCCCGCGCCGACGACGTACCGGTCGTCGTCGACGCCGACGCCCTGCGCCACGTCGACGGTCCGCTGCCCGGCGCCGTGCTGACCCCCCACGCCGGCGAGCTGGCCGCGATGCTGGGGGTCGAGCGCGAGGAGGTGGAGGCCTCGCCGCTCGCGCACGCGCGCGCCGCGGCCGACCGCTTCGGCTGCGTGGTGCTGCTCAAGGGCCACCACACCCTCGTCGCGGACCCGGACGGACGGGTGCGCGTGACCACCACCGGGGTGCCGTGGCTCGCCACCGCCGGGGCCGGCGACGTGCTCGCCGGCCTGGTCGGGGCCCTCCTGGCCGTCGGGCTCGCGCCGTACGACGCCGCGTCCGTCGGGTCGTGGCTGCACGGGGCCGCCGCCACCCAGGCGGCCGGAGGAGGACCGCTGACCGCGAGCCGCGTCGCGGTCCAGATCCCGCGGCTGGTGCGCGACACGCTGCAAGGTTTGGGATGATCGCTCGCATGAGCGATCCCGTGCCCTCACGCGCCGAGATCGTCGTCGACCTCGCTGCCGTTCGGCACAACGTCCGCATCCTCAAGGACCTCGTGAGCGTCGACGGTCCCGTCCAGCTGATGGTGGTCGTCAAGGCCGACGGCTACGGGCACGGCATGGTCGAGGTGGCCGCCACCGCCCGCGACGCAGGCGCCGACTGGCTCGGCGTCGCGACCCTCGAGGAGGCGCTCGCCCTCCGCGCCGCGGGCGACCACGGTCACCTGCTCTGCTGGCTCAGTGCCCCCGGTGACGACTTCGCCGCTGCCGTCGAGGCCGGGATCGAGCTGACCGCCTACTCCGTGGCCGAGCTCGAGGAGATCGCCGCGGTCGGCCCCGCGCGCGTGCAGCTGAAGGTCGACACCGGCCTGTCGCGTGGAGGAGCGCCCCGCTCGGAGTGGGAGCACCTGTTCGCGGTCGCGAGCGACCTCGAGCGACAGGGGCGGATCACGGTCACCGGCCTCTGGTCGCACCTCGCCGCCAGTGACGAGCCCGCCCACCCGGCCAACGACGCCCAGGAGGCGGCGTTCCGCGAGGCACTCGCGCTGGCCGACGCAGCGGGGCTCGACCCTGACGTCACCCACCTGGCCAACTCCGCCGCGGCCCTGCTGCGGCCCTCGTCGCACTTCGACCTGGTCCGCTGCGGCATCGCGACGTACGGCCTCGACCCGGCGCCCGGCACCACCCCACGCATCGGGCTGCGGCCCGCCATGACCGTCCGCGCCCGGCTCGTGATGAGCAAGGTCGTGCGGGCCGGGGAGGGGGTCTCCTACGGGCACACCTGGCACGCCGACGAGGACACCTCCATCGGGGTCGTGCCCGTCGGCTACGGCGAGGGGGTCCCGCGGGCCGCCGGCAACACCGCCCACGTCTGGGTCGAGGACTCGCAGCGACCGATCCGCGGCCGGGTGTGCATGGACCAGCTCGTCGTCGACCTCCACGGCGAGCTGCCGCCGACCGGGACCGAGGTCGTCCTCTTCGGCCCGGGCGACCGTGGCGAGCCCACCGCGCAGGACTGGGCCGACGCCGTCGACACGATCAGCTACGAGATCGTGACCCGGGTCGGCGGTCGGCTGACCCGCCGGCACGTCGACACGGACACCGACATCGACATCGAGACCGACCCCGACACCGACGAGACCGAGGTCTCCGGGAGGGCCACCCGTTGAGCATCAAGGGCCGCATCTTCGGCACCGTCGTGGGCGCAGCCGGCCTGGCCGCTGCTGCCGGCGCCGTGGGCATCGCGCGCCAGAACCGCGTCATCGGCAACCGTGTCGCCGGCGAGGAGGTGGAGTTCGGTGAGCTCCACAGCGCGCCGCGTGTGGTCGTCACCGACGACGCGGTCGACCTGCACGTCGAGATCGACGAGCCGGAGGACTTCGGTGGCCTGCCCGCCACCGACGACGACCTCACCGTCGTGTTCGTGCACGGCTACTCCCTCAACCTCGACTGCTGGCACTTCCAGCGCGCCGCCTACCGCGGCCAGGTGCGCACGGTCTTCTACGACCAGCGCAGCCACGGCCGGTCGGCACGCTCCGACGAGGAGCACTGCACGATCGAGCAGCTCGGCCACGACCTCCACCGCGTCATCGAGCACACGGTGCCGGGCCGGTGCGTGGTCGTCGGCCACTCGATGGGCGGGATGAGCGTCATCTCCCTCGCCGAGCACTACCCCGAGCTGTTCGGAGACAAGGTGGTCGGCGCGGCCCTGATGTCCACCACGGCCGGTGGCCTCGACCCCGGTCGCATCCTGTTCCCGATGCTGCCACTCGGCCTCGGTGGGCGGTTCGTCGGCCGCGCCGTGCGCACCCTCGACCGCGGGCACAAGATCGTCGACCTCGCCCGCGCGTGGGGCCACGCAGTCGCCGACGTGTTCACCGACCGCTACGCGTTCGGGACCGACCCCGTCCCCGCCTCGCACGTCGAGTTCGTCTTCTCGATGCTCGACGCGACGCCGTTCGCGGTGGTGGCCGACTTCTACCCCGCCTTCGCGACCCTCGACCACTTCGACCACCTCGAGCCGCTCGGCCGCGTCCCGACGTCGATCATCTGCGGCACCGAGGACAAGATCACCTCCATCGGGCACAGCCGCAAGCTGCACAGCCGGATCCCGGGCTCGAGCCTGCTGGAGTGCGAGGGCGCCGGTCACATGGTGCTGCTGGAGCAGCACAAGCAGGTCACCGCCGAGCTCGACGACCTGATCTCCCTCGCACAGGGGCAGGGTCTGCTGTGAGCGTCGTCGTACGCCGGGTGGGTCCCGAGGCGGCCGCCGAGGTGCTCGCGGTCGTGAAGGCGGCGTTCGGGGCACGGCCCGTGCTCGACCCGCCGGCCGACGCGCTCGGCGAGGACCTCGGCTCCGTACGGCGCCTGCTCGCCCGGCGCGGGGGACTGCTCGCCGTGCTCGACGACCGGCCCGTGGGATGCGTCGTCCTCGACCCCGACCCCGACGGGCTGGTGCTGCGTCGCTTCGGGGTGACGCCCGACGCCCAGGGCAGGGGGGTGGCCTCCGCGCTGGTGGAGGCCGCCGTGGAGGCGGCCACCGGCCGCTCGGCGGTGCGGGTCGTCGCCCGCGAGGAGCTGCCCGGCACGGTCGCCTTCTGGGAGGCCCACGACTTCGTCGTCACCGGGGGCACGAGCCCCTACGTCGAGCTCGCCCGGTGGCTCGGCACGACCTTCGACGCCCCCGACGCCGAGACGATGCGTGACCTCGGCGCCCGCGTGGGCTCGGGCCTCGTCGCCGGCGACCTCGTGGTGCTGACCGGCGAGCTGGGGGCCGGCAAGACCACCTTCACCCAGGGCCTCGGGGAGGGCCTGGGAGTGCGCGGGGGCGTGACCTCACCGACGTTCGTCATCGCCCGTGTGCACCCGGCCCTGGGCGACGGGCCCGACCTCGTGCACGTCGACGCCTACCGCCTCGGCGGTCTCGACGAGCTCGACGACCTCGACCTCGACGCCTCCCTCGACTCCGCCGTGACCGTGGTGGAGTGGGGAGCCGGCCTGGCCGCGAGCCTCGCCGACTCGCGACTCGAGGTCGTCATCGAGCGCGCCGTCGGCCACGCACCGACCACCGACGAGCTCGACCCACGCCGGGTTTCGCTGCGCTGGATCGTCGGCTCGTAGCCTCGACCAGTAGCCTCGGCGCCGTGCTCCTCGCCTTCGACACCGCGACCCCGCTGGTCTCCGTCGCCCTCCACGACGGTGAGCGGGTCGTCGTCGAGCACTCGTCCGAGCAGCCGATGAAGCACGGCGAGCACCTCGCGCCGCTCATCGAGCGCTGCATGGGCGAGGCGGGCGTCGTCCGGCAGGACCTCACGGCCGTCGCCGTCGGGGTCGGCCCCGGTCCGTTCACCGGGCTGCGCGTCGGCGTGGTCACCGCACGCACCCTGGGGTTCGTGCTGGACGTCCCGGTCTACGGCGTCTGCTCCCTCGACGCCGTCGCGCTCGAGGTCGTCGGCAGCCGCACCACGCCCGGCAGCTTCCTCGTCGCCACCGACGCGCGACGCAAGGAGGTCTACCTCGCCTCCTACGACGCGGACGCCCGGCGCCTCGAGGGGCCGGTCGTCACCCGGCCGGCCGAGGTCGCCACCGACGCTCCCGTGGCGGGCGCCGGCCCCGAGCTCTACCCCGACGCGTTCACGCACGCGATCGCCCCCGTCCGGCCGAGCGCTGGCTGGCTGGCTGCGGGCGTCGTGTCCGAGCTCGTAGACTTGCTCGACCCCGAGCCCCTCTACCTGCGCCGCCCCGACGCGGTCGCCGGCGCACCCAGAAAGCCCGTGTCGTGATCCGACCTGCCACCCTCGCCGACCTGCCGGCGCTCGTCGCCCTCGAGCAGGAGCTGTTCGGACCCGACGCGTGGAGCGAGGAGCTCGTCCGCCAGGAGATCGAGGGCCTCGGGCGCCGCTTCGTCGTCGCCGACGACCTCTCCGGCTACGCCGTCACGATGACCGCGGGCGACATCGTCGACCTGCTCCGCATCGGCGTACGTCCCGACGCACGGCGCACCGGCATCGCCTCGCGACTGCTCGACGAGCTCCTCGTCGACACCGAGGGCGCCTCGCGGATGCTGCTGGAGGTGAGCGTGGCCAACGCCCCTGCCCTCGGGTTCTACGTGGCGCGGCAGTTCAGCGTGATCGACGTGCGCCCGCACTACTACCGCGACGGGTCCGAGGCGTTGGTGATGTGTCGCTGGTTGCCGGGCGCCGCCCGCGAGCACACGGCGACGGCCCATGACTGACGAGCCGCTGGTCCTCGGCATCGAGACCTCCTGCGACGAGACGGGGGTCGGCATCGTCCGGGGGCACACCCTGCTGGCGGACACGGTCGCCAGCAGTGTCGAGGAGCACGCCCGCTTCGGCGGCGTCGTGCCGGAGGTCGCCAGCCGCGCCCACCTCGAGGCGATGGTCCCGACGATCGAGCGCGCCGCGGAGACGGCCGGCATCGCGCTCAGCGACATCGACGCCGTCGCCGTCACCAGCGGCCCCGGCCTGGCCGGGGCGCTGCTGGTCGGCGTGGCGAGCGCGAAGGCACTGGCGCTCGGCCTGGGCAAGCCGATCTACGGCGTCAACCACCTCGCTGCGCACGTCGCGGTCGACCAGCTCGAGCACGGTCCGCTGCCCGAGCCGTGCCTGGCCATGCTCGTCTCCGGTGGCCATTCGAGCCTGCTGGAGGTCACCGACGTCACCGTCGGGGTCGAGCCCATGGGCTCGACGATCGACGACGCGGCGGGGGAGGCCTTCGACAAGGTCGCCCGGCTGCTCGGCCTGCCGTTCCCCGGCGGGCCCCACATCGACAAACAGGCGCGCAGCGGCAACAGCGTCGCCATCGACTTCCCGCGTGGTCTCACCAGCCGCCGCGACCTCGAGCGGCACCGCTTCGACTTCTCCTTCTCCGGGCTCAAGACCGCCGTTGCGCGCTGGGTCGAGACGCAGCAGCGTGAGGGCGCCACGATCGACGTCGCCGACGTCGCGGCGTCCTTCCAGGAGGCGGTGTGCGACGTGCTGACCCGCAAGGCGATCGACGCGGCCACCAGTCGCGGGATCGAGGACATCCTCATCGGCGGCGGTGTGGCCGCCAACAGCCGGCTGCGCGCGATGGCCGAGGAGCGGGCCGCAGCGCAGGGCATCCGCGTGCGCGTGCCGCGGCCGGGCCTGTGCACCGACAACGGCGCCATGGTCGCCGCCCTGGGTGCCGAGCTCGTCGCCCGAGGTCGTACGCCGTCCCTGCTCGACCTGCCGGCCGACTCCTCACAGCCGATCACCACCGTCGTCGCCTGACGGGCCGACATGACGAAGGCCCCCGCCCGAGAGCGGGGACCTGCATCACGAACACCCGAACGAGGCGATGCTCAGTCGAGGACTCCGGGAGCGACGTCGTCGTCACCGAGCCAGTCCTGCTCGTAGACGAGGCTGTCGCGCTCGGTCGCCTGGTCACGGTCGCCCTTGCGGCCGCCGCGACCCGAAGCGCCGCCGGCACCCGCCCCGCGAGCACCGCTCGAGCCCCGGCCACCGGAGCCCTGGGCAGCGCCGCGGCCACCGGCCGAGCCGGCCGCGCGACCGCCGGCGGAGCCGGCGCCACGGGCGCCGGCAGCACCCGCGCCGCGGGCGGAGGCCGACCCGGCGCCGCGGGCAGCAGCGGAGGAGCCGGCCGAGGCGCCGCGGGCAGCCGGGCTGCCGGCCGACGCGCCGCGTGAGGCTGCCGAGCCGGTGGCGCCGGCGGGACGCGAGAGCGCACCCGCGCTGGCGCTGCGACCGGTCGCGCCGATCGGGCGGGCCGGCGAGCCGCCGGTCGGGGCAGGAGCCGAACCGGCGCGGATGCCGCCGGCCATGCCGCTGGCGCCGCCGGCGGCACCCGCAGCGCCCAGGGCAGCCGCGTTCACGCCGCCGGTCGACCCGCCAGCCGTCACGCCGCCGGGAGCCTGCCCCGCGGTGGGGTTGTAGGTGACCCCGCTCTGGGACGAACCGCCCACGGTGGTCGTGGGGCCCGGGACGTCGGTCGGGTGCGTCGGGTGGGTCGGGGTGGTGATCGGGTTGCGCGGCTGCTGCGGGTCCACCGGGTCCACCGGGTCCACCGGCTTCTCGGGTCGCTCGGGCTTCTCGGGCCGCTCGGGCTTCTCGGGGTCCTCCTCGAAGACCGGCTCGCCCCGGACGACGCCGTCGGTCCGAACCCCGGTCTCGCCACCGGGACGGTCTGGAGTGGTCGGGTCGGGCGTGCCGGGGGTCGAGGGCGTCACGGGGAGCGAGGGGCTGGACGGGCTGCTGGGCACGGACGGCGGCGGCTCGGTCGGGTCGGGCTGTCCGTGGATCGCCTTCATCGGCGGGATCGAGCCGAGGAACACGGCGTCGAGCTTCTGCGTCCACTGCGCGGCCGCGGCCTCCTGTGCCGCCCGGGCCGCGTTGTAGGACGCCATCTCCTGGTTGGCGGCCTGCCGCTTGGTGGCCTCGGCCTGGATCTCCTCCGGCGTGGGCGGTGCGCCCGGCGACGGGGTGGGTGCCGTGTAGGGCGGCGGCTGCTGGAGGTCGGCCATGCCCGCCTCGGCGGTCTTGGCGTTGGCCATCACCCGCGCGGTGTCCTTGAGCGCGTCGCCGCCGGCGACGAGGCGAGTGCCCTTCTCCTCCATGCTGGACGACGACGCCTCGAAGGCCGCCAGCAGGGCGTCGGCCATCATCCCGGACAGGCCGCCCTCCTGGCCCTCGCCCTCACCGTCGCGGACCTGCCTGGCGCCGCGGCGCAGGACCTCGGCGGTCTCGGCGAGGATGTAGCCGCAGTGCCTCCAGTTGTCGCCCGCGAGGTCGCTGGCCTCGTCCTTGGCGCCCGTGAGGTAGGTGCGCAGGCGGGCGCGCTCGGGTCCGTGGGTCATCAGGCACCGTCCCCTGCGGCCGGCGGCTCGGTGTACCGGCCGTCGCCCATGGTGCTGCTCGCGGACTGGTCGCGCGCGTGGTCGATGGTGTCGTTGACCTGGGCGAGCGCGGCCGCACGAGTCGTCATCTCGGCGTTGGTGCTGCCGTCGACGCCCTGGACCTCGTCGGCCCAGAGCTTGATGGCGTCGCTGTAGCCGCGCAGGGAGTCGGCGAGCTTCTGGAACTCGTCCTCGGCCTCCTGGTGCGCCATCTGGGCGTTCACGCCGAGGCGGTGGCCGGTGGTGGAGCCGCCGAAGTGCTCCGTCCCCACGGGGGTGACCCTCGTGCCACCGAGGCCGTCGGAGGTGCTGGTCAGCAGTGCGGTGATGCTCTGGATGAGGCTCTCGGGCGCGTTGATGCCCCTCATCACATCGGTCACGAGTCCTACGTCGGCAGCGGTCAGCATGCGTCCCCCATTCCCGCCGCTCGAGACGGCGAAACCACTTGTGCGGCGCATTTTCACAGATCATCCCGTCCGGTCGCGAAACGTGCGCGAAGTGCTGGGTCCGCTACCGTCTGGCCGTGCGACGACGACTCGGGGGTACGACGATGGGTGGACGCGGAACCGTGCCCGTGGCGGTCTCGATCCTGGCGGTGCTGGCGCTCGGCGCGTGCGGGGGCGGCGACGGCGGGACCGACCCGTCCGGTGCCGAGACCTCGTCGGCGTCCCCTACCGACGACCCCACGGAGAGCCTGACCCCGAGCCCGACCGAGCCGCTGCTCGTGCCCGAGACCGAGACGGCCGAGCCCGCCTCCGGACCGCGGCTCGAGGTCAGCGACATCCGGGTGAACATCCCCAAGGGCTGGTACCAGACCTTCGACTCCGTCGTCGTCGACTCCGCCCTCGGGCGTGTGGACGGCAAGAGCGGCGGCGTGCTGCTCAGCGTGGTCGCGACGGGCGGTGACGTGCTGACGCCGAAGCAGGCGGAGAAGTACTTCTGGACGCGCGGGCGCAAGCCGAAGGGCTACGAGAAGCAGGACGACGTCCTCATGGGCGGGCTCACCTCCGGCTACTACACCGCGAGGGACAAGTACTACGACATGCACGCCGCCACGCTGTGGGAGGACAACCACGTCACGAAGGTCCAGGTGAACTTCGACCTCGAGGTGCCGGACGAGGTGCAGCAGGAGCTGTTCCAGTCGGTGATCGCGAGCTACTCCAGCCCGCGGATGCGCTTGTGATCTCCCTCAGCCGGGTGTGACGCCGGGAGCGGCGAGCTTGAGCGCGACATCGCCGGGGGCGACGTCGAGGCCCTCGCCGCCGACCCGCTCGACGGTGCCGTCGAGCCCGAGCCGTACGACGTACTGCCGCTGGTTGGTCACGAGCGTCGCCACGACCGTGCCGTCGTCCTCCCAGGCCACCTCGGGGTTGATGGCGACGACGCCGGTCCGGGCTCCGGCCACCTCGAAGTCGACGACTCGCTCGCCGGTCGCGGCGTCGAGGACCGCCAGTGTGGGGGAGCCTCCTGCCGTCAGGTAGTCGGTGAAGCCGAGCACGTGGCGGCCGTCGGGGCTGAAGCCGAGGAGCGAGTAGTCGCACGTCCGCCAGACCGTCGCGCCGCCGGCCCCGGCGTCGCGCACCTGCCAGCAGGAGCCGTCGCCGGTGAACCGGGTCTGGACCGAGATGAGCGCGGTGACCTCGGACGACGAGCCCACGCGGAGCGAGCCGGGCAGGGGGGAGGTGCTGCCGTCGGGACCGACGACGAGCGCCGACTCCTGGCCGGTCGCCGGGTCCGTGGTGCCCATGAGCAGCGCGTCGCCGGGGAGGAAGCCCACCGGCCGGACGCGGGCGTCCGCGGGCCCCGGCGGAAGCGAGGTCCGGCGCTCCTCCCGGGTCCCGTCGCGGTCGCGCTCGACGACCGTCCAGCGCTCTCCGTCGTGCTCGGCCCAGGCGATCCGCGAGCCGTCCGTCGACACGGCGAGGTGGCTGGTCGGCGACGCCTCCTCCAGCACCTCGAAGTCGGGACCGAGCACCTGGACCCCGACGGCGCCCTCGTCCTGGGGGTCGATGAAGGTGATCCCGACCCAGCCGTCGGCGTACGGCGTCAGCTGGTCGTAGCGTCGCGGGAGGTCGACGGTCTCCCCGGCGACGACCAGGCGCTGCTCGTTCACGTCGATGAGGGGTAGCGAGAGCTCGCCGCCGACGGCCGCGCTGAGCGGGTCGATGCGCACCGTCTCCGTGATCCTCGGGGCCGGGGGCTGCGTGACGGGCGGGACCTCGCTCCGCGGGGTCGGACCGACCATGTTCGCGCCGACCGGTACTGCGATCGCCAGGACCGCGGCGACCGCTGCTCCTGCGACGGCGGTCCGTCGGCGTTGGATGCGTCGGGCGCGGGTCCGGACGTCGGTGACGGTGAAGGGTGCGCGCTCCACCGGGTCGGCGGTGCGGTGCAGCGCTTCCTGCACCTGGTCCTCGAGGGGAGTGGGGCTCATCGGGAATCGTCTCCGGACTCGTGGGGGTGGAGGGAGTGGGGGGCGCGTGCCCGCAGCGCGGCCAGCGCACGACTGGCCTGCGACTTGACCGTCCCGACGGAGATGCCGAGGACGTCGGCGATCTCGGCCTCGCTCAGCTGCTCGTAGTAGCGCAGCACGACGACGGAGCGCTGCTTGGGCGGCAGGGTCTGGACGAACGACCAGAGCACCCCGCCCATGCCGTCGTCGTACGTGTCGAGCGCCCCGGTCTCGGGCATCGTGTCCGTCGCGTGCTCGCGCCGCTTCCACGCCCGACGCCACAGCGAGTTGTTCTCGTTGACCATGATCCGGCGGACGTACCCGTCGAGGGCCTCGCGGTCGCGGATCCGGTCCCAGGAGAGGTAGAGCTTGGCGAACGCCGTCTGCAGCAGGTCCTCGGCTCCGGCGTGGTCGCCGGCGAGGAGGTACGCCGTCCGGTACAGCGCCGGCTGGCGCGCCGACATGTACGCCGAGAAGTCGGCGTCCTTGTCGGACAGGTCGCCCCGACGGTCCTGCGCTCCCATGTCGACGAGTGTGGCGCCCATCCTCCACCTCCAGTCCTGTTGTCGGTCCGCGTGTTCTCCGGCGTGGTGTGTCGGGGTGAGGACGCGGCTCGTGGGCAGGTGGTTGCATCTGGTTGGTAGACGTTTGGCAGGCTCGGGTCGACCCCACTCACAGGAGGCACATCGATGCAGCAGGTCCAGGCCGTCGTCGCGCTCGCGAAGGGCGAGCCGGTGCAGCTCACCACGATCAACATCCCCGACCCCGGCCCGGGCGAGGCGGTGGTCACGATCCAGGCCTGCGGGGTGTGCCACACCGACCTGCACTACCGGGAGGGCGGCATCAACGACGACTTCCCGTTCCTGCTGGGCCACGAGGCCGCGGGGGTGGTGGAGTCGGTCGGCCCTGACGTCACGGGTGTCGCGCCGGGTGACTTCGTCGTCCTGAACTGGCGCGCGGTGTGCGGCGACTGCCGGGCCTGCAACCGTGGCGAGCCGCAGTACTGCTTCGCCACCCACAACGCGACCCAGAAGATGACGCTCGCCGAGGGCGACCTGGTCGGCACCGAGCTCTCGCCGGCGCTGGGCATCGGCGCGTTCGCGGAGAAGACCCTGGTCGCGGCCGGACAGTGCACGAAGGTCGACCCCTCGGCGCGGGCTGCGGCTGTCGGTCTGCTCGGTTGCGGCGTCATGGCCGGGCTCGGCGCGGCGATCAACACCGGCAACGTGGGCCGTGGCTCGACGGTCGCCGTGATCGGCTGCGGCGGCGTCGGTGCCGCCGCGATCGCCGGCGCGGCGCTCGCGGGAGCCTCGAAGATCATCGCCGTCGACATCGACGACCGGAAGCTGGAGAAGGCGCGCTCGCTGGGCGCCACGCACACCGTGAACTCCAGCGAGGTCGACGCGGTCGAGGCGATCCGCTCGTTGACGCCGCCGCCGGACGGCACCGGCCACGAGGGTGGCGCGGACGTGGTGATCGACGCGGTCGGTCGCCCGGAGACGTGGAAGCAGGCGTTCTACGCGCGCGACCTCGCCGGGACCGTCGTCCTGGTCGGGGTGCCCACGCCGGAGATGAAGGTGCCCGTCATCCCGCTCATCGACGTCTTCGGCCGCGGTGGGTCTCTCAAGTCCTCCTGGTACGGCGACTGCCTGCCCTCGCGCGACTTCCCGATGCTGGTCGACCTCTACCAGCAGGGCCGCCTCGACCTCGACGCCTTCGTCACCGAGGAGATCGGCATCGGCGACGTCGAGGCCGCCTTCGAGAAGATGCACGGCGGCGACGTGCTGCGCTCGGTGGTGGTCTTGACACCCCACGAAGACGCTCGCTCCGCTCCCGTCTCCGCGGGGACCCCGTCGTGACCGCGCGCGTGGACCACGCCGTCGTCTCGGGCACCTTCTCCCTCGACGGGGAGACGCACGACGTCGACAACAACGTGTGGGTGATCGGCGATGACGAGCAGTGCCTGGTCATCGACGCTCCCCACGACGTCGACGCGATCCTCGAGGTCGTCGCCGGCCGGACCGTCAAGGCGATCGTGTGCACGCACGCGCACGACGACCACGTCCGCGTCGCGCCGGAGCTGCGTCGGCGTACCGGCGCGCCGATCCTGCTGCACCCCGACGACCGGCCCCTGTGGGAGCTGACCCACGGTGGTGACGAGGAGGGGGCCGAGCTGTGGGACGTCGACCTGGCCGACGGCCAGACGCTGACGGTCGGCGGCGCGGCGGTGACGGTCATCCACACGCCGGGCCACGCGCCGGGCGCGGTGTGCCTCTACGTCCACGACCTCGGCTGCGTCTTCACCGGTGACACCCTCTTCCAGGGTGGTCCGGGTGCCACGGGTCGTTCCTATTCCGACGAGGACCTCATCAAGGAGTCGATCCGTCGCCGGCTCCTCGAGCTGCCCGACGAGACCGTCGTGCACACCGGCCACGGTCCCGACACCACCATCGGCGACGAGAGGGCCAACGTCTGACGATCGTCAGCCGACCGGTCCGACCCCGAGGTGGGCGAGCAGCGCGCGCAGAGGTGCCGGCTCGCTCCCTCGGGGCATCGCCTCGACCAGCAGTCGGGCGTACCTCTCCTTGCGGCCGCTCCTCGAGGTCATGAACCTCGCGAGCAGGTCCTCGCGCGACCAGCCCGCCTGCGCCGGCATCTGCGCCAGCCGCTCGAGCGAGCGGGCCTCGCCGGCCGCCGCGATCACCCGCTCGACGCGCGCCGTGCCGAGCGCGCGCAGGAGCTCCGCCTCGAGGTCGTGAGTGCAGCAGAAGAAGCCGTGCGGCTCCAGGTCGGCGCCCTCGTCCGCGGTGACGCCCGCGGCAGCGAGGCCGCGGCGCACGAACCTCACCTCGGGAGCGTCGTACAGGCCCGCCAACCGGTGGCCGTGGGCGTGCAGGCTCGTCGCGACGGCCCGGATGTTGGTGATCCCACCCATCGGCCGCACGTCGATGCCCGCAGCGGCTAGGTCGCGTCCGTACGTCTTCGCGAGCGCGTGCAGTGCCTCGGCGTCGCTGTGACCCTCGACGAGGACGGTGGTGTGCACGCGTCCAGTGAACCCTCCGTCGCCACCGCGCGCCGAGCGATATTCCGTTGTCGGGTGCGCGGGCGGGTCCTAGCGTCGCGGGCATGACCAGCCCGTCGTTCGTGCCCGCCGACTTCGACCCGCCCACGCACCTCGCGACCGACGACGTCGTGCTCGAGCCGCTCGGGCCGCAGCACAACGAGTCGGACCATGCGGCGTGGACGTCGAGCATCGCGCACATCCGCGCGACCCCCGGCTACCCGGACGGGTCCTGGCCGCCCGTGGACGGGATGTCGCTCGAGGACAACCGCGCCGACCTGGAGCGGCACGCGGCGGATTTCGAGGCGCGACGCGGGTTCACCTTCACCGTCCTCGACCCGGACAGCGCGGAGGTGATCGGGTGCGTCTACCTCTACCCGTCCGCGTCGCCCGAGCATGACGTGGAGGTGCAGTCCTGGGTGCGCGCGGACCGCGCCGCGCTCGACCAGCCGCTGGCGGATGCCGTGGCCGGCTGGCTCGAGGTCGACTGGCCCTGGGAGCGTCCGGACCGCCACGGGCGGTGAGTGATCCGGGGTGCCGTGCCACCATGGCGCGATGCGCTCGCGACCGGCCTCCCACCTGGCGAGCCTCGGAGCCTTCCTCGCGATGGTCGCCTCCCTGGCCGCGTGCGACGGCCAGGACCCGGGTCGGGACGAGGAGCGGTCGACCGAGAGCGCGGCTGCGACGAGCACGCCGACCGTCCCGCCGACGCCGTCCGAGGCGCTCGGGCTGGCCGAGGGCTGGGGCCCCGTCCGGGAGGATTTGGACCGGGCGGCGCGGATCGTCGGCCGGATGAGGCTGCCGGACCTCGCGGGACAGGTCATCGTCGCCGACTGGCAGGGCACCGCGGCTCCGGTGCGGATGGTGCGCGACCTGCACCTCGGCGGGGTCATCGCCTTCAGCGCCAACGTCGCCTCGGCCGACCAGGTCCGGGCCGTCAACCGGACCCTCACGAGCCAGGTCCGACGGAAGTGGCCGCTCTTCCTCGGCGTCGACCAGGAGGGCGGCGTGGTCGAGCGGCTGCGTGGAGCGGCGACCCGGTTTCCGGCCTTCATGAGCGCCGGCGCCGCCGACGACCCCGGGCTCACGCAGCAGGCGTACACCGCCGGCGCCGCCGAGCTGCGCGGGCTCGGCTTCACCGTCGACTTCGCACCCGACGCCGACGTCACCTCGGGCCCCGGCGACCCGACGATCGGGTCACGGTCGGCCTCGTCACGCCCCGCCGTGGTCGCCGAGCACGTCGTCGCAGCGGCCACCGGCTTCAGCACAGCCGGCGTGGTGCCGGTCATCAAGCACTTCCCGGGACACGGGTCCGTGCCGGCCGACAGCCACCTGACACTGCCGGTGCAGACCAGGACGCGGGCCGAGCTCGAGGCGTCCGACCTCGTCCCCTTCGCCCGCGGTGTCGAGGCCGGGCTCCCGGCGGTCATGGTCGGCCACCTCGACGTCCGCGCCATCGACCCCCGGGTGCCGTCATCCCTGTCGCGCGAGGTCGTCACAGGTCTGCTGCGCGAGGAGATCGGCTTCCAGGGCCTGGTGGTGACCGACTCGCTCGAGATGGCAGCCGTCACGCGCGGCCGCGACCCGGGACGTACGGCGGTGCAGGCCCTGCGCGCGGGGTCGGACGTGCTGCTCATGCCTCCGTCGCCGGCCGTGGCCCGGGCTGCGCTGGTCCGTGCGGTGCGCACCGGCGGCCTGCCCCGTCGCCGCCTCGAGCAGGCAGCCGCCCGGCAGATCGCCCTGCTGACGCACCTCTCCGGACCCGGTGAGGCGAGCGGCTCGGCGCAGGCTGCCTCGCGCCGCCTGTCCGCCGCCGCCGTGACCGTCACCGACGGCGCGTGCTCGGGCCGGCTGGTCGGCGACGCCGTGCACGCGTACGGCGACCCGGGGGCGGTGGGGACGTTCACGCCCGCCGCCCAGGCTGCCGGGATCACCGTCCTGGCGCGCCGCTCGCCGCCGGCCGACCTGACGACGGCGAAGCCGCGGCCCGAGCGCAGGAAGAAGGAGCGCAAGCGCGCCTTCCAGAAGCGCCTCCGTGCCTGGGAGAAGGCCGAGGCACGCCGCGAGCGGCGCCTCGACGCGTGGAACGCCGGTGAGGAGGCCCGGCTGGCCGCGGGCACGCAGGTCGGCTTCACCGGGTTCAGGGACGCCCCGGTCGACGGCGACGTCGCCGTGGCCACCGACAGCCCGTGGGTGCTGGGCCGGGTGGGAGCCCCGACCCGGATCGCGACCTACGGGGACACGCCCGCGGCGATGCAGGTGCTGGTCGAGGTGCTGACCGGACAGGCCGCGGCGCCGGGTCGGCTGCCCGTGACCGTGGCGGGCGTCGCGCGGCCGGGCTGCTGACGCAACGCGGGACCGGCGGGACCGCTCAGAACGGCTCGACGAGCAGTGCCGTCCCCTGCCCCGCGACCCGGGTGAGCACCAGCGTCGCCTCGGCGTCCCCGCGCAGGGCCAGCCGCTTGCGCAGCTCCTCGGGGACGACCTGAACCCCGCGCTTCTTGATCGTCAGGCGACCGATCCCGCGCTCGTGCAGGGCGGCGCGGAGCTGCTTCTCGCGGTAGGGCAGGTGCTCGACGACGCGGTAGCCCCGCGCGAACGGCGTACGGAACGAGGCGTCGCTGGTGACGTAGGCGATGTGGGGGTCGACCAGCCCACCGCCGACGCCGGCGG
Source organism: Nocardioides sp. zg-1230 (assembly GCF_013155335.1). Taxonomy (GTDB): domain Bacteria; phylum Actinomycetota; class Actinomycetes; order Propionibacteriales; family Nocardioidaceae; genus Nocardioides. The sequence continues at coordinate 52,456 of NZ_JABJQZ010000002.1, forward strand.
CGACCGCGGTCACCAGCCCGGCGCGGATCACGGCGCCGTCGGGCTCGTAGAGGTAGTCCCCGACCTCGCGGACCTCCGTCCCCGCCTCCCCGTCGGCGGGCGAGTCCTCATCGGTGAGCGTCGCGAGACCGTGCTCGCCGATGACGGTGGCGCGACGGTCGGTGGTCGACAGGTCCGGCGACCAGAGCACGGCCTCCTTGACGTCACCGCCGTCGCTCACCCACTCCGCCTCGACGCCGACCGGGACGAGGTCGTGCCCGATGCCCGGCGCGACCTTCACCAGCGAGCGGCGGGCCAGCAGGTCCAGCACCCACGCCCACGGCGGCGTCCAGCCCTCCACGTCGAACACCCGGCCGCGACCACCCCGTCGCGCCGGGTCGGCGAAGGCGGCGTCGAACGCACGCGGGTCGATCGTCGTCGCGTCACCCACCTGCGCGGCCCCGGGGAGGCCCAGGGCCTCGAGGTTCGCACGCGCCATCGCCACGCGCACGGGATCGAGGTCGACCCCGCCCGCGACGAGCCCGGCGCGCGCGAACGCCATCAGGTCGCCGCCGATCCCGCAGCCGAGGTCGATGACGCTGCCGCCGGGGATGGCGGCAGCGAGCCGGGCGGCCCGGTGGTCCGCCACTCGCGTGCGCGTCGCCTGCTCCAGCGCGTCGGGGGTGAAGAACATCAGGTGGGCGGCCTCACCGAACTTCGCGACCGCCCTGGTCCGCAGGTGCGCCTGGGTGGTGGCCGCGGCGGCCTTCTCGGCGTCGGGCTCGAGACGTCGTACGACGCCCGCGACCCGCACCGGGTCTCCCGGGTGGTCCGTCCAGGCCTGGGCGGCAGCGGCCAGCAGCTCGGCACCGTCGACCGTGCGCAGCCAGTCCAGCGTCTCGATCTCCACGCCGTCATCCTGTCAGCGGCGACACCCGCTAGCACTCGATTGGGCAGAGTGCTAGCGTCTGCTCTGGCACTCTCACCCCGAGAATGCCAACGCTCGTGGGCCTGGCACGACCCCCGCGACGGCGTGCCGCCGGACCACGAGCCCACGTCCTGATGATCTCTTGAAAGAGAAAGTGGAGGTTGATCCGAAGTGTCGGTCAACATCAAGCCCCTCGAGGACCGCATCGTCGTCCAGACGCTCGAAGCCGAGCAGACCACGGCCTCCGGCCTGGTCATCCCGGACACCGCCAAGGAGAAGCCCCAGGAGGGCGAGGTCGTGGCGATCGGTCCCGGTCGCATCGACGACAACGGCAACCGCGTCCCGCTCGACGTCGCCGTGGGTGACAAGGTCATCTACAGCAAGTACGGCGGCACCGAGGTCAAGTACGCCGGCCAGGAGTACCTCATTCTCTCCGCCCGCGACATCCTCGCCGTCGTCTCCTGACGCACCTGGCATCCCGGCTGGCGGCGTTGCCGCCGCTCGATGACCCGCTTCGCTCAGAGGTCGCCTTCGCGGCGGCGCCTTGCCAGCCGGGCGCCAGGCACGTCAGGTCCTTTTCATTTCTCCCTAGGAGCACTTAGATGCCCAAGATCCTGGAGTTCGACGAGAACGCCCGCCGCGCCCTCGAGCGCGGCGTCGACGCCCTCGCCAACGCCGTCAAGGTGACCCTCGGCCCCAAGGGCCGCTACGTCGTCCTCGACAAGAAGTGGGGCGCCCCCACGATCACCAACGACGGCGTGACCGTCGCTCGCGAGGTCGAGCTCGACGACCCGTTCGAGAACCTCGGTGCCCAGCTCACCAAGGAGGTGGCCACCAAGACCAACGACATCGCCGGTGACGGCACCACCACCGCCACCGTCCTGGCCCAGGCCATGGTCCACGAGGGCCTGCGCGCCGTCGCGGCCGGTGCGAACCCGATGGGTCTCAAGCGCGGCATGGACGCGGCGGCCGAGGCCGTCGGCGACGCCCTGCGCGAGGCGGCCCGCGAGGTGGAGTCCCGCGAGGACATGGCGTCCGTCGCCACGATCTCGAGCCGCGACAGCCACATCGGCGACCTGCTCGCCGAGGCCTTCGACAAGGTCGGCAAGGACGGCGTGATCACGGTCGAGGAGTCCAACACCATGGGCACCGAGCTCGAGTTCACCGAGGGCATGCAGTTCGACAAGGGCTACATCTCGGCCTACTTCGTCACCGATCCGGAGTCGATGGAGACCGTCCTCGACGACCCCTACATCCTTCTCCACCAGGGCAAGATCTCCTCGATCCAGGAGCTGCTCCCGGTGCTCGAGAAGGTCATCGCGACCGGCAAGCCGCTCTTCATCCTCGCCGAGGACGTCGAGGGCGAGGCGCTGTCCACCCTGGTGGTCAACAAGATCCGCGGCACCTTCAACGTCGCCGCAGTGAAGAGCCCGGCCTTCGGTGACCGCCGCAAGGCGATGATGCAGGACATCGCGATCCTCACCGGCGGCCAGGTCGTCGCCCCCGAGGTCGGCCTCAAGCTCGACCAGGTGGGCCTCGAGGTGCTCGGCCAGGCGCGTCGCGTGGTCATCACCAAGGACAACACCACGATCGTCGACGGTGCGGGCGATCGCACGGCCGTCGACGGCCGCGTCAACCAGATCAAGGCCGAGATCGAGAACACCGACTCCGACTGGGACCGCGAGAAGCTCCAGGAGCGCCTCGCCAAGCTCGCCGGCGGTGTCTGCGTGATCAAGGTCGGCGCCGCCACCGAGGTGGAGCTCAAGGAGAAGAAGCACCGCATCGAGGACGCCGTCTCCGCGACGCGCGCCGCGATCGAGGAGGGCATCGTCCCCGGCGGTGGCTCCGCGCTCATCCACGCCGTGTCGGTGCTCGAGGACAACCTCGGCCTGACCGGTGACGAGGCCGCCGGTGTCCGCGTGGTCCGCAAGGCCGCCGACGAGCCGCTGCGCTGGATCGCCGAGAACGGTGGCGTGAACGGCTACGTCGTGACGTCCAAGGTCCGCGAGCTCGGTGTCGGCAACGGCTACAACGCCGCCACGGACGAGTACGGCGACCTGGTCGCCCAGGGCGTCCTCGACCCGGTCAAGGTCACCCGCTCGGCGCTGGTCAACGCGACCTCGATCGCCGCGATGCTGCTCACGACCGAGACCCTGGTCGTGGACAAGCCCGAGGAGGAGGAGCCGGCGGCCGCCGCCGGCCACGGTCACGGCCACGGCCACTGACCGCCACCTGCTCGACAGCTCGACCGCGACAGGCCCGCACCGGACTCCGGTGCGGGCCTGTCCGCCGTACGGGGGCGTCGCCGACCCGCCGCTCCCGCCCGTAGAATGGGCCCGTGGAGATCCCGGAGAAGTTCGCTGCGCTCGGCCTCACCTACGACGATGTGCTGCTGCTGCCGGGGGAGTCCGACCTCGCCCCCAGCGACATCGACACCACCACCCGCCTCACGCGCGAGATCTCCATCCGCGTGCCGCTGATCAGCGCCGCGATGGACACCGTCACCGAGGCGCGGATGGCGATCGCGATGGCCCGCGAGGGCGGCATCGGTGTCCTGCACCGCAACCTCTCCATCGAGGACCAGGCCCGCCAGGTCGACCTGGTCAAGCGCACCCAGACCGGGATCATCTCCAACCCCGTCACCATCGGCCCCGACGCGACCCTCGAGGAGCTCGACCGCCTGTGCGGTGAGTACCGCGTCTCGGGCCTGCCCGTCGTCGACGTCGACAACCACCTGCTCGGCATCATCACCAACCGCGACCTGCGCTTCACCCCCGTCGCGGAGTGGGCGACCACCAAGGTCGACGAGGTGATGACCCGCGACGGCCTGATCACCGGGCACGTCGGGATCTCCCGCGACGAGGCCACCACGCTCCTGCGGGCCCACAAGCGCGAGCGCCTGCCGCTCGTCGACGGCGAGGGCCGGCTGAGCGGCCTCATCACCGTCAAGGACTTCGTGAAGGGCGAGCAGTTCCCGCACGCGTCCTACGACGCCGACGGCCGGTTGCTGGTCGGCGCCGCCATCGGTTACTTCGGCGACGCCTGGGAGCGGGCCACCACCCTCGTCGAGGCCGGGGTCGACGTGCTCGTCGCCGACACCGCCCACGGGCACGTGCACCTCCTGCTCGACATGGTGCGCCGGCTCAAGACCGACCCGGCGACCAAGCACGTGCAGGTCATCGGCGGCAACGTCGCCACCCGCGAGGGCGCCCAGGCGTTCGTCGACGCCGGGGCCGACGCGGTCAAGGTCGGCGTCGGGCCGGGCTCCATCTGCACCACCCGCGTGGTCACCGGCGTCGGCGTCCCGCAGGTCACGGCCGTCTACGAGGCGTCCCTGGCCACCAAGCCCGCTGGCGTCCCGCTCATCGCGGACGGCGGCATGAAGCACTCCGGGGAGATCGCCAAGGCACTCGTCGCCGGCGCCGACGCGGTGATGGTGGGCTCGATGCTCGCCGGCTGCGAGGAGTCGCCGGGCGACGTCGTGTTCGTCAACGGCAAGCAGTTCAAGTCCTACCGCGGCATGGGCTCGCTCGCCGCGATGAGCAGCCGCGGCAAGAAGTCGTACTCAAAGGACCGCTACTTCCAGGCCGAGGTCGCCAGCGACGACAAGATCGTGCCGGAGGGCATCGAGGGCCAGGTCGCCTACCGCGGTCCGCTGTCCGCCGTCGCGCACCAGCTCGTCGGCGGGCTCAACCAGTCGATGTTCTACGTCGGCGCCCGCACCATCCCCGAGCTGCAGGACAAGGGCCGGTTCGTCCGCATCACGTCGGCCTCGCTCAAGGAGAGCCACCCGCACGGCGTGCAGATGACGGTCGAGGCGCCCAACTACAGCGGCAGCTGACCAGCCCTCAGCGGGTGGTGTCGGGTCGGCTCGGCAGCGGGTCGACGACGGCCGGCGTCGGTCGGGCGAGCAGGCGTGGTCCGGAGCGCGTCACCACGAAGAGGCCGGCCTCGCGACGCGTCACCAGAGCGGGCGAGCGCGTGAGGTCGCGCGGGGCGCGCACGCGGACCGGCAGGCGGGGCTGACCCCGGACGGCGCTCCGCACGACGACGGCCCCGGTGCCGTCGGTGGCCACCACGTGCAGGCCCCCGCCGGCCTCGCCCACGGCCGGTGAGGCGTACGGCGACCACTGCCCGGCCAGCGTGTCGGGCCGGGTCCACCGACGACCGGCGAGGGTGCGTACGACGAGGCGTCCGGTCGCGGCGACCTGGTGCAGCAATGTGGTGCCGTCGCCGGCGGTGGTGAGCGCTGGCGTCGAGGTGGGCGACCCCGCCGGTCCGGCCAGCCGCTGCAGGCGGCCGCGTTCGAGCGACTGCGCGTAGGTGGCGCCCCCGGCGCCGACCGCCACCAGCCACGTACGGCCGGTCGCGTCCTTGCCGAGCACGGGCGCGGTGTGGGTCGACCAGGACGCCGGCCGCCCCACGCGGTCGGGACGGCTCCAGCGACCCGCGCGGGTCAGGCGCCGGGTGACGAGGGTGCCGTCCGCCGAGACGGTCGCGAGCACCGGGCGTCGGGTGCGTGACTGCGCGAGCGCGGGGCTCGCGGTCGGCGCCGACGTGCCGACGACGCGCAGGACCTGGCGCCCACGCCGCGCCGTACCGGCGAGCACCCGGCCGTCGCGCGCTGTCGCGGCCACCCACGGCCGGCCGCGGTGGTCGACGCTCAGTGCCGGGGCCACGACCGGGGTGAAGGCGCCCCGCGCGCCGACCGTCCGGGCTGGACGGCCCGGGGCGGCCACGAGCAGGGTGCCGCTGTCGTCGACGCGCGCGGTCCAGGAGCCGCCGCGGACGTCGGGCGCGGAGACGACGGGCCGGTCCGAGCCGACCAGCGGCGAGGGGGCGACGTCGGCGAGGTGGAGGTAGCGGAAGTCGCCGACCGGGACCGTGCGGGTGCCGTAGCCCCCGGGCGTGGCGTGGTTGTACTCCTCGATCGTCACCGTGCCGGGGCCGATCGCGCTCACCCACGCCACGTGACCGACGCGGCCCGCGTCCGTCTGCGCGACGGCACCGATGGCGGGCACGGAGTCGACCCGGTAGCCCAGCCGGCGCGCCACGTCGTCCCACCTGTCGGCGTTGCCCCAGTGCTCGCCCCGGAAGTGGTTGGCGAAGCCCGCGAGGCCGTTGCGCTCGTGCAGGCGCCACGAGACGAAGCTGGTGCAGTTGCGGAGGACGAATCCCCACGGGTCGCCGATGGAGCCGTTGATCGACCAGACGTTCCGCGCGCAGGTCGGTCGCGGGCCGCGCGGGTCGTAGAGGTGGCCGGACACCGGGTCGAGGACCGGCGGAGGCGGCGGGGGCGGCGGAGGAGGCACGACGGCGGGCGCCGGTTGGCCGGGCTGGGCGGGATCGGTGGCGGGCGGTGCGGGCGGAGGAGTCGGCTCGGGCTCCTCGATCACCGGCAGCGGCAGGATCGGGCACTGGCCCTGCCAGGCCCACGGGTAGTCGTCGGCCGCGTGCGCTGCCGCGGCGCCCACACCCAGCACCCCACTCGCCAGGCAGGTCACCGCGACAACGCGCGCGAGCCTTCTGCTCCCTCGTCCCCCCACCTGCACGACGGTAGGCAGGGCGTCGGGAACGCGTGACCGGCTTTGCCGAGCTGTGCACGAGCCGTTGCCGAAGCCTCACGCAGCAGCGGCGCGCCACCGGCGTACGACCGGGGCGGAGGAGCGCGGCAGGGCCGACACCCGGTCGCCGCGGACCTCGGTCGCCAGGCCGGGCGCGAGCCGGTAGGGCGCGGAGAGCAGCAGGCTGCCTGCGAGCCGGCGCAGCCGCGACATCTCGGCACGGACGGTGACGGTGCGGCCGGGGTCGGCGAACAGGTCCTCGGAGAGCTGGGTCGCCGTCCGTCCCTCCGGACCGGCGGCCAGCAACGACAGCATGATCTCGGCGTGGCGTGGTGACAGGCTGCGCGACCACGAGCCGCTGGAGCCGGTGACGCGCAGGCGGGGGTCGCCGTCGAGCTCGAGGACCAGCGACGACGTCGATGACTCGACCTCCTCGCCGCCCTCGAGGCGCAGCAACCAGCCACCGTCGAGCGGTTCGGCCGTGGCGTGGCCGAGCGTGGGCAGCCACACCCGCCCGGCGACGAGCCGGTCGGGCAGCGCCACCCGGTCGGGGCTGCGCCTGCCGATCGCGGCGGCGAGGTGCCCGGCGTGGTCGATGGCGAGGGCATCGCCGGTCAGGCCGGCCAGCAGGGGAGCGGCCCGTGCCCGCAGCCGGTCGAGGTCGGCGCGGTGCCGGGCGACCAGCTCGGACGACGTCATCTGCGCCGCCAGCTGCACGAGCGCGAGCTCCGCAGGATGCATGCCCCGGCTGGGTCCGCTCACGTCGAGGACGCCCAGGGTGCGTCCGGTCCACGGGTCGACGAGCGGCGCCGCGGCGCAGCCCCACTGCGTGTGCGACTCGACGAAGTGCTCGGGCCCCTGCACGTGGACGGCCGCGCCCAGCACGAGGGCGGTGCCGATCGCGTTGGTCCCGACGTTGGCCTCGGTCCACGCCGAGCCGCCCACGAAGCCGAGGTCGTCGGCCATCCGCCGCACCGCGCTGCTGCCCAGGCGCCACAGCACGCGTCCCTCGCCGTCGGCCACGACCACCAGCTGGCCGGCGTCGACGACGGGTGCGAGCGACTCGGCGAGGCGGGGGACCAGGTCGGCCAGGCCGCTCGCGGCACGGCGGCGCTCCAGCTCGAGTTCGACGAGCGGCGGGATCTCGGCGCCGGCACCCGGGTCGAGGCCGGTGGCGGCCACCCGCCGCCACGACGCAGCGATCTCGGTGCGGGCCCGCGGTCCGCGCGCAGCACCGGACATCGCGGCCTCACGGCTGCGGTGCAGCTCGCGGTCGGTCATGGATGTCCCTCCGGGCCGGGCCGTTGCAACGTCTCGCAACCCTGTCGCCACCGGGCGTGCGAGGTGTGTGCTCGGTCACACCAGCGTAGGCGAAGGAGACACGATGACCCAGACCCTGGACCCGGAGACCACCAGCGGCGCGAGCGACCCCCAGAGACGCGTCGACGCGTGGCTCGCCCGCTTCGAGGCAGCGGTGTCGGCCGGCGATGGAGAGGAGGCCGCAGGGCTGTTCGCGACCGACTGCTACTGGCGCGACCTGGTGGCCTTCACGTGGAACATCAAGACCGTCGAGGGTCGCCGCGCGGTGGCCGACCTCGTCACCGACGTCGGGGTGCGGGTCGCCCCGTCGAGCATGGCGACCACCGAGCCCCCGGACGAGGCCGACGGTGTCGTGACCGCATGGATCGGCTTCGAGACGAGCGTCGGCCGCGGCAACGGCCTGCTCCGACTGACGCAGGAGGACGGCGAGGACCGCGCGTGGACGCTGCTGACCGCGCTCTACGAGCTCAAGGGACACGAGGAGCCGCGCGGGACCCACCGACCGAGGGGCACCCACCACGGCGCGACCAAGGACCGGGTCACGTGGAAGGAGCAGCGCCAGGCCGAGGCCGAGAGCCTCGGCAGCACGACCCAGCCGTACGTCCTGGTGATCGGCGGCGGTCAGGGCGGCATCGCCCTGGGCGCCCGGCTCCGCCAGCTCGGCGTGCCCAGCCTGGTCATCGACAAGCACCCGCGGCCCGGAGACCAGTGGCGCAACCGCTACAAGTCGCTGTGCCTGCACGACCCGGTCTGGTACGACCACCTGCCCTACCTGAAGTTCCCCGACAACTGGCCGGTCTTCGCGCCCAAGGACAAGATCGGCGACTGGCTCGAGTCCTACGTGCGGATCATGGAGGTGCCCTACTGGTCCAGCACCGTGGCCGCGAGCGCGAGCTGGTCCGAGGAGACGCAGGAGTGGACGGTCGAGGTCGAGCGCGAGGGGAAGCCACTCACCCTCCGGCCGACCCACCTGGTCTTCGCCACCGGGATGAGCGGCAAGCCGCGGATCCCCGACCTCCCCGGCACGGACGTGTTCCGCGGCGACGTGCACCACTCGTCCGCCCACCCCGGCCCCGACGCGTACGGCGGGAAGAAGGCCGTGGTCATCGGCAGCAACAACTCGGCCTTCGACATCTGCGGAGCGCTGTGGGAGCACGACGCGGACGTGACGATGGTGCAGCGCTCGTCCACCCACATCGTCAAGAGCGACAGCCTGATGGAGATCGGGCTCGGCGACCTCTACTCCGAGCGGGCACTGGCCGCGGGGGTCACGACCGAGAAGGCCGACCTCATCTTCGCCTCGCTGCCCTACCGGATCCTGCACACCTTCCAGATCCCCGCCTACGAGGCGATGGCCGAGAAGGACAAGGACTTCTACGAGCGGCTGGAGAAGGCGGGGTTCCGCCACGACTGGGGCGACGACGGGTCGGGGCTGTTCATGAAGTACCTGCGCCGCGGCTCCGGCTACTACATCGACGTCGGTGCCGCCGACCTGGTCGCGAACGGGGACGTGAAGCTCGTGCAGGGACAGGTCGACCACCTCACCGAGGACGCGGTCGTGCTCGAGGACGGGACCACGCTGCCCGCGGACGTCGTCGTCCTCGCCACCGGCTACAACTCGATGAACGGCTGGGTGGCCGACCTCGTCGACCAGGAGACCGCCGACCGACTGGGCAAGTGCTGGGGCCTCGGGTCGGACACGACCAAGGACCCCGGTCCGTGGGAGGGCGAGCAGCGCAACATGTGGAAGCCGACCCAGGTCGACAACCTCTGGATGCACGGCGGCAACCTGCACCAGTCGCGGCACTACTCCCTCTACCTCGCGCTGCAGCTCAAGGCCCGGCACGAGGGCATCGACACCCCGGTCCACGGACTGCAGGAGGTCCACCACACCGGGTGAGGCGATGGGTCGCCTAGGCTCGCGGGGTGGAGCAGGACGCCGCCCCGGAGCGCCGCTCGTACGACGCCAGCGGGCGCCGCGCGGCCGCGGAGCGACGACGGCTCCACGTCGCCGAGGTGGCGGCGCGGCTGTTCGCCGAGCGGGGCTGGACCGGCACGACCCTCGCCCTGGTCGCCGCCGAGTCCGACGTGTCGGTCGAGCTGGTGAGCAAGACCTTCGACGGCAAGGCCGGTGTCTTCATGGCGGCCTTCCGGTCCGCCGGGTTCGGGCAGCGGGGCGGGTTGCTGGAGGCCTTCGCCGACCTGCGGCTCGAGGACGAACCCGACGTCGAGATGCGGCTCGACCGGTTCGTCGAGTTCGCCTGCAGCATCGTCGTACCGATGGGGCCGCTGGTGCCGGTGCTGGCGCACGGCGCGGAGGCCGACCCGGCCCTGCGGGACCTCGTCCGTGGCGCGCACCTCGGTCACGCGGTGATGTGCGGCGACGTGGCACGGCTCCTCGCGCGCGGTGAGCCGGCCCCGGACGCCGTCGACGAGGTCTACCTGCTGACGCGCGCCGAGACCTACCTGACCCTCGCGCAGCACCGCGGCTGGACGGTCGAAAGGTACGCCGCGTGGTTGCGACGGTCGCTTCGCACAGCCGTTGACGGGCCGGCCACCGACTCGCGTGAGACAGGCGCCCCACTCGCTCCCGAATTGGGTACGATGTGACCGGATCCAAATATGGGGTATGGATTCCGGGTCAAGGAGGTCCGGTCGGGTGGGGGCCCGGCCGGACCTGCTGCTCGCCGATAGGCTGCCGAGCATGAGCGAGATCGAGATCGGCCGTGCCAAGCGCGGTCGCCGCGCGTACTCCTTCGACGACATCGCGATCGTGCCCTCGCGGCGCACCCGCGACCCCGAGGAGGTCAGCACCGCCTGGCAGATCGACGCCTACCGCTTCGACATCCCCGTGCTGGCCGCGCCGATGGACTCGGTCATGTCGCCCTCCACCGCGATCGCCCTCGGCCAGATGGGTGGCCTGGGCGTGCTCAACCTCGAGGGGCTCTGGACTCGGTACGACGACCCGACGGGCCTGCTCGAGGAGGTCGCCGGCCTCTCCGGGCACGAGGCCACCCGCCGCATGCAGGAGATCTACACCGAGCCGATCAAGCCCGAGCTGATCACCGAGCGCCTCAAGGAGGTGCGGGCGGCCGGCGTCACGGTCGCAGGATCGCTCTCGCCGCAGCGCACGAAGGACCACGTCAAGGCCGTCGTCGACGCCGGCGTGGACATGTTCGTCATCCGCGGCACCACCGTCTCCGCCGAGCACGTCAGCAGCCAGGCCGAGCCGCTCAACCTCAAGGAGTTCATCTACGAGCTCGACGTGCCGGTCATCGTGGGCGGGTGTGCGACCTACCAGGCCGCCCTCCACCTGATGCGCACCGGCGCTGCCGGCGTGCTCGTCGGCTTCGGTGGCGGGGCCGCCCACACCACGCGGACGGTCCTCGGTGTCGCGGTGCCGATGGCGAGCGCCGTCGCGGACGTGGCCGCCGCCCGCCGCGACTACCTCGACGAGTCGGGCGGCCGCTACGTCCACGTCATCGCCGACGGCTCGATCGGCAGCTCGGGCGACATCGCGAAGGCCATCGCGTGCGGCGCCGACGCGGTGATGATCGGTTCGCCGCTCGCCCGCGCGACCGAGGCGCCCGGCCGCGGCTTCCACTGGGGAAGCGAGGCCACGCACGCCGAGCTGCCCCGCGGCGAGCGGGTCGGCTTCGAGCCCGTCGGGTCGCTGGAGGAGATCATGTTCGGCCCCTCCCGGGTCGCGGACGGCACCATGAACCTGGTCGGCGCCCTGCGCCGCGCGATGGCCACCACGGGCTACACCGAGCTCAAGGAGTTCCAGCGCATCGAGGTCGTCGTCCAGCACTGATCGGAGCGCGACGTGGATTCGGGCGTGCCTGAGACACTCACTGCATGACGCTCGCCAAGGCCCTCGATGCCGACCAGCGCGCCGACGCGCTCCAGCAGCTCGGGTCCGGTGAGCTCGACGTGCTCGTGGTCGGCGGTGGCATCGTCGGAGTGGGGGCCGCGCTCGACGCGGTGACCCGCGGCCTCAAGGTCGGGCTCGTCGAGCAGCGCGACCTCGCGTCCGGCACCTCGTCGCGCTCGTCGAAGCTGGTGCACGGCGGCCTGCGCTACCTCGAGATGTTCGACTTCGCGCTGGTCAAGGAGGCGCTCGAGGAGCGCGGCCTGCTGCTCACCCGGCTCGCCCCGCACCTGGTCCGGCCCGTGCCGTTCCTCTACCCGCTCGAGCACGCGTGGGAGCGCCCCTACGTCGGTGCCGGCGTCGCGCTCTACGACACGATGGCGATGACGGGCAAGTACGACATGGGCGTGCCGAAGCACAAGCACGTCTTCCGCAAGCAGCTGGCCCGGATGGCGCCCGACATCCGCACCGACGACCTCCACGGTGCGATCCGGTACTACGACTGCCAGGTCGACGACGCCCGGCTGGTGATGACCATCGCCCGCACGGCCGCCAACAACGGGGCCCACGTGGCGACCCGCACCAAGGTGACCGGGTTCCTGCGCGATGGCGACCGCGTGGTCGGCGTACGGGCCCGCGACCTCGAGGGGCAGCGCGACCTCGAGATCCGTGCCCGCGTCGTCATCAACGCGGCCGGCGTGTGGACCGACGAGGTGCAGGACCTCGTCGGCGGCAAGGCGCAGCTCGACGTCGACGCCAGCAAGGGCATCCACGTGGTCGTGCCCAAGGACCGGATCCGGTCCGAGTGCGGCTTCATCACCAAGACCGAGAAGTCCGTGCTGTTCGTGATCCCGTGGGACGACTTCTGGATCATCGGCACGACCGACACTGCCTGGGACCTCGACCTGGCCCACCCCGCCGCCAGCAAGACCGACATCGACTACGTGCTCGAGCACGCCAACCGGCTGCTCAAGGACCCGCTCGACCACCGCGACGTCGTCGGGGTCTACGCCGGCCTCCGGCCGCTCCTCAAGCCGATGCGCAAGGAGGGCGAGATGGGCGAGACCACCAAGCTCTCCCGCGAGCACACCGTCACCAACCCCGTGCCCGGCCTCGTGCTGGTCGCCGGCGGCAAGCTGACGACGTACCGCGTCATGGCGCGCGACGCCGTCGACCACGCCATCCGCGACTTCGACGCCACGCCCTCCTCGATCACCGACCGGGTGCCGCTGATGGGGGCGTGGGGCCACGAGGCGCGCACCAACCAGCGGGTCGCGCTCAGCCGCGCGTCCGGCCTGGAGATCGGGATGATCGACCACCTGCTCGGTCGCTACGGCGGGCTCGTCGACGAGCTGCTCGCGCTGATCCACCGTCGCCCCGAGCTCGGTGAGCCGCTGCCGGGCGCCGAGCACTACCTGCGCGCCGAGGTGCTCTACGCCGTCACCCACGAGGGCGCGCGCCACCTCGACGACGTGCTGGCCCGGCGTACGCGCGTGTCCATCGAGACCTTCGACCGCGGGATCGCCGCCGCCAGGCCGGCTGCGGAGCTGATGGCCGAGGCGCTGGGCTGGGACGACGCGCAGACCGACGCCGAGGTGGACCACTACCTGCGCCGCGTCGAGGCGGAGCGGCAGAGCCAGCTCATGCCGACCGACCAGGAGGCCGACGAGGCGAGGGTCAAGGCTCCCGAGATCGTCTAGAGCCGCTGGTTCGGACCCGGTGCCGACAGGCCGAAGGCCTCGCGCAGGCCGGAGCGCCTGCCGCCGGCCTCGAGCGCGTCGGCGACCTTGCCGACCGGCCGCGCGCCCGGCCAGACGTGCACGACCATGAGGACCAGCGAGACGGCGGCGCCGCCGAGGTAGGTGAGGATGCTGCCGTCGGGCAGCACGAACGCCGCCGCGACCGAGGCGATCGCGACGAACTCCGCGATCGCGAACCGCATGATCATCAGCGCCTGCCAGCGGGTGCGGGCCTGTGCGGCGGCCTCGTCGTCGGTGAGGTTCGTGGCCAGCGCCGGGGTGCGGTAGCCGACGGCCTCGAGCAACAGGTGCGCGGCGACGCCGGCCAGCACCTGCACCGCCAGGGGCGCGAGGGGGAACGTGTCCGGCGCGGGCAGCACCACCGACAGGGCGACGCCGATCACCACCAGCGCGCCCATGAGCGATCCGGCCAGGATGCGGGTGGACAGGGCGAAGGGCGCGGAGGCGGGCACCGGCGTCGTCATGCGGCGAGCCTAGACGTGGCGGCGGCTCGCGCCCGGTTGGACAAAACGGGCGGATATGTCGAATGCTGGGATGAAGTGACCAACCGGTAGCAACGGCGTCAGCCGCGACCTACGCTGCAAGGATGAGTGAGCAGACCCCCGCCTCCGGTCCCGTCACCGACGGGCCCGCGGACCCCGAGCACGACGCGACCGCGGCCTACGGCCTCGACCGGGCGTACGTCGCCAGCCTGACGCGGCGCCTCGTCAGCACCACCGGGGAGACGGTCGCGGTGGCGTCGCCGATCGGCGGCACGCCGCTTGCGCACGTCCCCCAGTCGAGCCCCGCCGACGTCGCCGAGGCGTTCGTCCGGGCTCGCCGCGCCCAGGCGTCGTGGGGGGCCACCTCGGTCGACGACCGGGCGGCAGCCCTGCTCCGGCTGCACGACCTGCTGCTCGACCGGCAGGAGGAGCTCATCGACCTGGTGGTGTGGGAGTCGGGCAAGGCACGCAAGGACGCCTACCTCGAGGTCGCCCATGTCGCCCTGACGGCGCGCTACTACGCCCGCACCGCGCACGAGCACCTCGACACCAGCCGGGTCGGTGGCATGTTCCCGCTGCTCACCCGGGCCGAGGTCAACCGCGTGCCCAAGGGCGTCGTCGGCATCATCTCGCCGTGGAACTACCCCCTCACGATGGCGCTCTGCGACGGCATCCCCGCGCTGCTGGCCGGCAACGCGGTGGTCGCCAAGCCCGATGCCCAGACGGTGCTGACCGCGCTGCTCGCCGCGCAGCTCCTCGAGGAGGCGGGCTTCCCGCCCGAGACGTGGCAGGTCGTCGCCGGGCCCGGTCCCGAGGTGGGCGGTGCGATCGTCGCCCATGCCGACTACGTCTGCTTCACCGGCTCCACCGCCACCGGCCGGAAGATCGCCCAGGGGTGCGCCGAGCGGCTCATCGGATGCTCGCTCGAGCTCGGCGGCAAGAACCCGATGCTCGTGCTCCGTGACGCCGACGTGCAGCGGGCCGCCGAGGGCGCCACCCGCGCGGTCTTCTCCAACGCCGGCCAGCTCTGCGTGTCGATGGAACGCCTCTTCGTCGCCGACCAGGTCTACGACCGGTTCGTCGACGCCTTCGTCTCGCGCACCCAGGCGATGACCCTCGGCGCCAGCCAGGACTGGTCGGTCGACATCGGCTCGCTGATCTCCCAGGCGCAGCTCGACACCGTGACCCGGCACGTCGAGGACGCCGTCGCCAAGGGGGCGCGCGTGCTCACCGGCGGCCGGCACCGCCCCGACCTCGGCCCCTTCGTGTTCGAGCCCACGATCCTCGAGGGCGTCTCGGCCGACATGGAGTGCTTCGGCAAGGAGACCTTCGGCCCCGTCGTCTCGCTCTACCGCTTCCACAGCGAGGACGAGGCGGTCGAGCGCGCCAACGACGGCAGCTACGGCCTCAACGCCTCGGTCTGGACCCGCGACACCGCGCGCGGCCGCGCTCTCGCCCGTCGCATCCGGTGCGGCACCGTCAACGTCAACGAGGCCTACGGCGCGACCTTCGGCTCGCTCGGTGCCCCGATGGGCGGCATGCGGGACTCGGGCCTCGGCCGCCGCCAGGGCGCCGAGGGCATCCACCGCTACACCGAGGCACAGTCCGTCGCGACCCAGCGGCTGGTGCCGATCGCGCCGATGTTCGGCATGTCGGAGGAGACCCACGCCAAGGTCATGACCCGCGCGCTCCGGGTGCTCAACAAGCTCGGCATGGCCTGAGGTGTCCGTCCACTACGACGTCCTCGTCATCGGGTCGGGCTTCGGCGGCTCGGTCTCGGCCCTGCGGCTGACGGAGAAGGGCTACAAGGTCGGCGTGCTGGAGGCCGGCGCCCGGTTCGCCGACGACGAGCTGCCCGAGAACGGCGGGGACGTGAAGAAGTTCCTCTTCCGCCCCGAGGTCGGTCTCTACGGCATCCAGCGCATCGACATCGTCCACGACTGCTTCATCCTCGCCGGCGCCGGTGTGGGCGGCGGCTCGCTCAACTACGCGAACACGCTCTACGAGCCGCCGGACCCGTTCTACCGGGACCCACAGTGGGCGCACATCACGGACTGGAAGTCCGAGCTCGCGCCCTACTACGACCAGGCCAAGCGGATGCTCGGCGTGACGGAGTACGCCCGGACGACGCCTGCGGACGTGGCGATGAAGCAGGTCGCGGACGAGATGGGCGTCGGGGACACGTTCCACCCCACACCGGTGGGCGTCTTCTTCGGCGAGCCCGGGCAGGCCGAGGGCGAGACGGTGCCCGACCCGTTCTTCGGCGGCGCCGGGCCCGAGCGATCCACCTGCATCAACTGCGGCTCGTGCATGACCGGCTGCCGGCACAACGCCAAGAACACCCTGGTCAAGAACTACCTCCACCTCGCCGAGCAGGCGGGCGCCGTCGTGCACCCGCTGACCACCGTCACCGACGTACGCCCGCGCGCCGGGGGCGGCTACGAGGTCACGGCCCGCTGGACCAAGGCCAAGCTGTCGCGGCGGCGCGCGGTCAAGACGTTCACCGCCGACCATGTCGTGTTCTCCGCGGCCGCGATCGGAACCCAGCGCCTGCTGCACCGCCTGAAGGCCGAGGGCTCGCTGCCCGAGATCTCCGACCGGCTCGGTGTCCTCACGCGCACCAACTCCGAGGCGATCCTCTGGGCCACCGCCAACGACGACGCCGTCGACTGGACGGAAGGCGTGGCGATCACCTCCAGCTTCCACCCCGACGAGCACACGCACGTCGAGCCCGTCCGCTACGGCCGCGGTCGCAACGTGATGCCGCTGATGGCGACCGTGCTGGTCGACGAGGTGCTCGGCGAGAAGCGGTGGCGCACGTGGGGCAAGGAGCTCTGGCGCCAGCGCAACGGGCTCAAGGACCTCTACTCGCTCAACTCGTGGTCACGACGCACGGTGGTCGCGCTGGTCATGCAGACGCTCGACAACTCGATCACCACGGTCTGGAAGAAGCGCGGCGGCATCGGCTACCTGTCGTCCACCCAGGGCCACGGCGCCCCCAACCCGACCTACATCGCGTCGGCGTACGACGCCGTCCGCCGGCTGGCGCGGATCATGGGCGCCCGCCAGGCCTACGGCGCGATCGGGGAGCCCCTCGGGATGCCGTTGACGGCGCACTTCATCGGCGGCTGCGCCATCGGGGACTCGCCCGCGACGGGCGTCGTGGACCCCTACCAGCGCCTCTTCGGCTACGACGGGCTGCACGTGGTCGACGGCTCGGCCGTGTCGGCCAACCTCGGGGTGAACCCGTCCCTCACCATCACCGCCCAGGCGGAGCGGGCGATGGCGTTCTGGCCCAACAAGGGCGAGGCGGACCCGCGGCCCGCGCTCGGCTCGACCTACCGTCGGCTCGCCCCCGTCGAGCCGAAGAACCCGGCCGTCCCGGACGCCGCGCCGGGAGCACTGCGCCTGCCGATCGTCGGCATCAGCTGATCCCGGCGCGGCCGGCCGGGTCCCGGTGAACTCGGTCGGGTCGAGGCCGTAACCACCCCCCGGAGGAGTCGTTGGGCCGGGTGAGGGGCCCGGCAGTCATGCTCCCTCCCAAGGGCCGGGTCTCTCGTCTCGGCAACTGTTCGCAGTGGCTGGGAGCCAAGCCCCAGGGCCCGATCACCCTCCCTCCCCGATCGGGCCCTGGGGCGACTCCGGGCCGATCCCGGCCCGGGGCGGTCGCGCCGATAGACTCGGTGCGTGACGCAGCCTGGAGAGCACGACCTGGTCCTCGTCGTCGACTTCGGGGCGCAGTACGCCCAGCTGATCGCGCGGCGCGTCCGCGAGGCGCGGGTCTACTCCGAGATCGTGCCGCACACCATGCCGGTCGCCGAGATGCTCGCGCGCAAGCCGAAGGCGATCATCCTCTCCGGTGGCCCGTCGAGCGTGTACGCCGAGGGCGCCCCGGGCATCGATGACCACGTCTTCACGGCCGGGGTGCCGGTCTTCGGGATGTGCTACGGCTTCCAGCTCATGGCCAAGGGCCTCGGCGGCGAGGTCGCCCACACCGGCGCGCGCGAGTACGGACGTACGCCGGTCTCCGTCTCCGAGCCGGGCACCCTCCTTGAGGGCATCCCGGCCGAGCACAAGGTCTGGATGTCGCACGGCGACTCCGTTGCGAAGGCCCCCGAGGGCTTCACCGTGCTCGCTTCCACCGAGGACACCCCGGTCGCCGCCTTCGAGGACGTGGGCCGCGGCCTCGCCGGCGTCCAGTGGCACCCCGAGGTGCTCCACTCCGAGCACGGCCAGAAGGTGCTCGAGCACTTCCTGCACCACATCGCCGGCGCCCGCCAGACCTGGACGATGCTCAACATCGCCGAGGAGCAGATCGAGCGCGTCCGCGAGCAGATCGGCGACACCGGACTCGCCATCTGCGGGCTCTCCGGCGGCGTCGACTCCGCCGTCGCGGCCGCCATCGTGCAGCGCGCCATCGGCGACCGCCTCCACTGCGTCTTCGTCGACCACGGCCTGCTCCGCGAGGGTGAGGCCGAGCAGGTCGAGCGCGACTTCGTGGCCGCGACCGGCGTCAACCTCCACGTCTACGACGCGCGCGAGACCTTCCTCGCCGCCCTCGCCGGGGTCACCGACCCGGAGGAGAAGCGCAAGATCATCGGCCGCGAGTTCATCCGCGCCTTCGAGGCCGCCGAGGTCGAGGTGCTCGGCGAGGCGGCCGAGCACGGCGACAAGGTCGGCTTCCTCGTGCAGGGCACGCTCTACCCCGACGTCGTCGAGTCGGGCGGCGGTGCCGGCACCTCCAACATCAAGTCCCACCACAACGTGGGCGGCCTCCCCGAGGACCTCGAGTTCGAGCTCGTCGAGCCGCTGCGCACGCTCTTCAAGGACGAGGTGCGCCTCGTCGGCGAGCAGCTCGGCCTGCCGGCCGAGATGGTGTGGCGCCAGCCGTTCCCCGGCCCCGGCCTCGGCATCCGGATCATCGGCGAGGTCACGGCCGACCGCCTCGACATCCTCCGCCGGGCCGACGCGATCGCCCGCCAGGAGCTCACCCGCGCGGGCCTCGACCGCGACATCTGGCAGATGCCCGTCGTGCTCCTCGCCGACGTCCGCTCCGTCGGCGTCCAGGGCGACGGTCGCACCTACGGCCACCCCGTCGTGATCCGCCCCGTCACCTCCGAGGACGCGATGACCGCCGACTGGGCCCGCCTGCCCTACGAGGTCATGGAGCGCATCTCCACCCGCATCACCAACGAGGTGGCCGAGGTCAACCGGGTCACCCTCGACATCACCTCCAAGCCCCCGGGCACCATCGAGTGGGAGTGAGCAACGTAGGCAGTTCACGCCCCGCTCATACACACTGAGCGCTGCCGGCGCGAGCGGGGACCCGAACTGCCTACGTTGGTGGCGGTGCCCTCGACCGAGCCGGCCTCCTCCAGGCAGGTCTCGGTCGAGGGGTTGCGCGGGCAGCCGCGCAGGTCGTCGTCGGAGGCTGACGCCTCAGAACTGCGGGATCGACGGCGCGCTGGGGTTGGTCGCATCCAGCGCGGGGTCGCCGTCGGCGAGCGTGCCGTCGAACCACTCGTCGAGCTTCCAGTCGGGCACGGGCGGCTGGGCGCCCTCGACGGGCACGAAGACCGAGCGCCGCTGCGGACCGTGCGTGTGGACGTACCTCCGGCAGTTGGGGAACACGGCGTGCGCACGCACCCGGACGACCAGCTTGGCGCCGGGGAGCTCCGCGAGGAGCGGGTCGGAGGGATCGATCGAGGCCTCGCCGCTGAGCCGCAGGCGCGAGCCGTTGGCGAAGTCGATGAACAGCAGCCCGACCGACGGGTTCTCGGTGACGTTGCCGGCGCTGAGGAACATCCCGTTGCCGTCGTAGAGCGGGAAGGCGAGCGTCGATGCGTCGACCACCCGGACGAAGCCGGGGTCGCCGCCCTTGTAGGAGCACTGCGGCTGCCCGCCGGCGTCCGCGGTGGCGAGGAAGAACATGTCGCGCGCCTCGATGAAGTCCTTGAAGGCGGTCAGGTCGTCGCCGGCCACGCTGCCGAGGCGGTCGGCCAGCCGGCGGGTGTCGAAACGGTCCTGCAGGACCCGGTGCGCGTCGCGGTACTCCATGTCGATGCCTCTCCTCCTCCGAGGATCGCACCGCCGGTCGCCCGACGGAAGGGCGACGGAAGGGCGACGGAAGGGCGGCGGAAGGGCGGACCGAGCTGGACTGACCCACCACGGGGTGGTCGCAGCGCGGTGGGGAGGGGTCTAGGTTGCTGGGTGGCCCGACCGGGTCACCGCTGACGCTCGGGAGGCACGCGTGTCCGACACCCTGATCGACGCGAACTGGCTGGACTACCTGCTGGTCGCGATCTACTTCGGCTTCGTGCTCGGCATCGGCGTGATGGCCCGGCGGTCCGTGTCGGACTCGATCGACTTCTTCCTCTCCGGACGCTCGCTCCCGGCGTGGGTGACCGGCCTGGCGTTCATCTCCGCCAACCTCGGCGCCGTCGAGATCATGGGCATGTCGGCCAACGGCGCCGAGCTCGGCCTGCCGACGTTCCACTACTTCTGGGTCGGCGCGGTCCCGGCGATGCTGTTCCTCGGCGTCGTGATGATGCCGTTCTACTACGGTTCGAAGGTGCGCTCCGTGCCGGAGTTCATGTTCCGACGGTTCGGGACCGGCGCGCACCTGGTCAACGCGATCAGCTTCGCGGTCGCACAGCTGCTGATCGCGGGCGTCAACCTCGCGCTCCTCGCGGGGATCGTGCGTGCCCTGCTCGGCTGGGAGATCTGGATCGCGTTGATCGTGGCGGGCGTCGTGGTGCTGTCGTACATCACCCTCGGCGGGTTGAGTGCGGCGATCTACAACGAGGTGCTGCAGTTCTTCGTGATCGTGGCCTCCCTGTTGCCGCTCACCCTGATCGGCCTGCACCGCGTCGGCGGGTGGGACGGGCTGACCGACAAGATCGCCGCTGCCTCGGAGGGAGCGTCCTCCGCCTCGGAGGCGCCACCAGCGGCCGACCAGCTCAACGCGTGGCCGGGACAGGCGCTCTCCGGTTTCGACTCCCCGCTCCTGTCGGTCATCGGCATCGTGTTCGGGCTCGGCTTCGTCCTGTCCTTCGGCTACTGGACGACCAACTTCGTCGAGGTCCAGCGGGCGATGGCCTCCGACTCGATCTCCGCCGCCCGGAAGACGCCGATCATCGGCTCCTTCCCCAAGATGTTCATCCCGTTCATCGTGATCGTTCCCGGCATGATCTCCGCCGTCCTGGTCAGGGAGATGATCGACCTCAAGAACGGCGGCAGTCCCGAGGGCGGCGCGTCCGGGGAAGGGGTCGCCTACAACGACGCGCTGCTGCTCCTGATGCGCGACACGCTGCCCAACGGCCTGCTCGGCCTCGCGATCGCCGGTCTCCTCGCGGCCTTCATGGCCGGCATGGCGGCCAACATCTCCGCCTTCAACACGGTCTTCTCCTACGACCTGTGGCAGCGCTACATCCGCAAGGACCACTCCGACGACTACTACCTGCGGATCGGCCGGCTGGCCACCGTGGGGGCGACCGTGATCGCGATCTTCACCGCTCAGATCGCGCTCGGCTACGACAACGTCATGAACTACCTGCAGACGCTGTTCGGGTTCTTCAACGCGCCGCTCTTCGCGACGTTCATCCTGGGCATGTTCTGGAAGCGGATGACCCCGACCGCCGGCTGGGTGGGTCTCGTCGCGGGCACACTGTCGGCCGTCGCGGTCGACCGGACAGCGGCAGCCGGTGTCTTCGAGCTCTCGGGCCAGGGGGTGGCGTTCCTCGCGGCGTCGGTCGCGTTCGTGGTGGACATCGTGCTGAGCGTGGTGGTCTCGTTGGTGACGAAGCCCAAGCCCGCCTCCGAGCTGAAGGGCCTGGTCTACTCCGAGACGCCGCGCGAGGACCGCACCGACCCCAACGAGGCGTCGTACCCCTGGTGGCGTCGCACGCTGCCGCTCGCCGGCATCTCGCTCGCGATGGTCATCGTCCTCAACTTCGCCTTCTGAGAGGGGCCACCATGACCGACACGTCCGGGAAGTCCGGGACCACAGACGCTCCGCGCAAGGCCGGTGCGTTCGACATCCGCAACATCATCGGCGCCCTGATGGGCATCTACGGCGTGATCCTCGTGCTCGCCGGGCTGCTGGGCGAGCACGAACCGGCCAAGACCGGGGGCGTCAACGCCAACCTCTGGACCGGGCTGGCGCTGATCGCGTTCGCCGCAGGTTTCATCGGCTGGGCTCGCTGGCGGCCGGTCGTGGTGCCCCAGGACGTCGACCGGCCCGACGACGACCCGACCCGCCCGGCCCCGCAGCGGAAGCGCCCCCCGTCGCACTGACCCGGGTCTAGGGTGCCGACATGCGTCCGGACCTCGACCACCTCGTCGATGGTCTGGCGCGCGACCTCGACGCACGCCTCGCCGACGTCGACGCGGCACTCGCGGCCCACTACCCGGGTGAGCGCGCCGGGCGCCAGCCCGTGCACACGGTGTACGTCCCGGCCGACCGCTTCCACCCTGGCCTGGTCGGCGACCACGGCGCGGCGGCGCTCGCCGCGGTGGAGCAGCACGAGGACCGCCTGCTCGCGCTCCTCGACGGGGATCGCGACCTGCTGTCGCTGGTGCGCGCGAAGCTCGGGCGCGAGCCCGTCGAGGACCTGCGCATCGACTTCGAGGACGGCTACGGCACCCGGCCCGACGAGGAGGAGGACGGCGACGTACGACGCGCGGCGGGCGACCTGCGTGCCGCGCTTGACGGCGGGGCGGCGGCACCGTTCACCGGCATCCGGTTCAAGGGGTTCGAGGCGCCGACCCGGGCCCGCGGCGTACGCACCCTGACGCTCTTCCTCGCCGGGCTCGTCGAGCACGGGCCGTTGCCGCAGGGCTTCGTCGTCACGCTTCCCAAGGTCACCGCGGTGGAGCAGGTGGAGGCGCTCGTCCACGTGGCGGCGCGGCTCGAGCCCGAGCTGGGGCTCGACGACGGCACCCTGCGCTTCGAGATCCAGGTGGAGACGCCGCAGTCGATCCTCGGTCCCGACGGGAGCGCGCTCGTCGCACGGATGGTGCACGCCTCGGCCGGTCGCTGCACCGGCCTGCACTACGGCACCTACGACTACTCCGCCGCCTGCGGCATCGCCGCGGCCCACCAGAGCCTCGAGCACCCCGTCGCCGACCACGCCAAGGCGGTCATGCAGGCGGCCGCGGCCGGCACCGGCGTACGCCTCTCCGACGGCTCCACCAACGTGCTGCCGGTCGGTGGCCCCGACGAGGTCACCGCCGCGTGGGCCAACCACCTGCGGCTCGTACGCCGGTCGCTGGAGCGCGGCTTCTACCAGGGGTGGGACCTCCACCCGGCGCAGCTGTCGACGCGGTTCGCGGCGACGTTCGGCTTCTACCGCGACGGGCTCGCGTCCGCGGCCGACCGGCTGCGCACCTACGTGGAGCGCCGCGACTCCGGCATCCTCGACGAGCCGGCGACCGCCCGGGCGCTCGCGGACTTCCTGCTGCGCGGGACCGACTGCGGTGCCCTGTCGCAGGACGAGGTGACCGGGAGGACCGGGCTGGACGCGCACCGGCTCGCACGGCTGGCGCACCGCGCCCACGGAGAGGCAGGCTGAGGCATGGGGATCGTGCTGGGACCGAACCGCTACGGCAAGGCGGAGTCACGCGTCGTGCGCATCGTGCGCGACACCGAGCGCCACCAGATCAGGGACCTCAACGTGTCGACGGCGCTCTACGGCGACTTCACCGCGGCGCACACCGACGGCGACCAGTCGCACGTGCTGCCCACCGACACGCAGAAGAACACCGCCTTCGCCTTCGCGAAGAAGCACGGCGTCGACTCGCCCGAGGACTACGCGATCGCGCTCGGCAGTCGGCTTCTCGAGGCCACGTCGGCCGCAGGAGGTGCCGTGGTGCAGGTCGAGGAGTACGCGTGGGACCGGATCCCGGTCAACGGCTTCGGCCACGACCACGCGTTCGTACGTCGCGGTGGCGAGGTGCGCACCTCGGTGGTGGAGGTGACGGCGGCCGGTGCCGCGGTCACGTCCGGGCTCAAGGACATGGTGGTGCTGAAGTCCACCGGCTCGGAGTTCAAGGGCTTCCTCCGCGACGACTACACGACGCTGTCCGACGCCGACGACCGCATCCTCGCGACCGCGCTTCGCGCCGAGTGGCGTTACCGCGACGGCGCGCGGCCCGGTTGGAGCACGACGTACGAGTCGGTGCGGGCGCTGCTGCTCGAGACGTTCGCCACGACCTACAGCCGGGCCCTGCAGGAGACCCTCTACGCCATGGGACGCGTCGTGCTCGAGGCCCACGACGACATCGAGTCGATCGGCTTCACGGCGCCCAACAAGCACCACCACCTCGTCGACCTCGAGCCGTTCGGGCTCAACAACCCGGGCGAGGTCTTCATCGCCGCCGACCGGCCCTACGGGCTGATCGAGGCCGTGGTCGTGCGGGAGGACCGATGAGCGTCGCGCGCTTCAACGCCCTGACCGACCACGACGCCCGCGGGCTGCTGCTCACCTGCCTCGACGCGCCCCTGTGGGCGGACCGCGTGGTGGCCGGACGGCCCTACGAGACCGTCGGCGAGGTCGAGGCCGCCATGGTTGCGGCGTCGGCGGCCATCTCCGACGAGGAGCTCGAGCAGGCGCTGGCCCGGCACCCGAGGATCGGCGAGCGCGCCGATGCTGACCGGCACGACGCGGCCCACTCGACGCGCGAGCAGTCCGGCGTCGACCGGGACGACGCCGACCTCGCCCGCCGGCTCGCGGAGGGCAACCGGGCCTACGAGGAGCGCTTCGGCCGGGTGTTCATCGTCCGGGCGGCGGGACGCGACGGGCACGACATCCTCGAGCACCTGCAGCAGCGCCTCGACAACAGCGACGGCCTCGAGCGCGCCGCCACGATCGACCAGCTGACCGAGATCGCGGTCCTGCGGATGCGGGAGCAGCTGGGGGAGCCAATGGGGGAGACGAGCGGAAACCCAGAGGAGGGAGTGTCCTGATGGCGTCGTTGAGCACCCACGTCCTCGACACCGCGGCCGGCCGGCCGGCCGAGGGCCTGCGCATCACCCTGGAGGCGGCCGACGGGAACGTCCTCGCCGAGGCGGTCACCGACGCCGACGGGCGCGTCGGCTCCTTGGCCGCCGACCTCGTCGCCGAGGACCACGTCCTCAGGTTCGACACGGGCGGGTGGTTCGCCGCTCGGGGCGAGACCGCCTTCTACCCCGAGGTCGTGGTCACGTTCACCGTCGGCGACGACGGGCACTACCACGTGCCCCTCCTGCTGAGCCCCTTCGGCTACTCCACCTACCGGGGCAGCTGAGCGTGGCCGAGGAGGCCGGGCCCGAGACCCTCGTCCGGGCGGCCCGCGCCGTCGTCGGAGGGGTCGAGCGGGCGGCGTCGGTGCGCGTGCGCGACGGCGTCGTCGTGGAGGTCGGGGCGGTGGACGCGGACGCGGGCGGTGCCGAGGTGGTCGTGCTGGCCGACGACGAGGTGCTGCTGCCGGGGCTGGTCGACACCCACGTCCACGTCAACGAGCCGGGCCGTACCGACTGGGAGGGCTTCGCCAGCGCCACCCGGGCCGCGGCGGCCGGCGGCGTCACCACGATCGTCGACATGCCGCTCAACAGCATCCCGCCCACCACGACGGTCGCGGCGCTGGAGGAGAAGCGCCGCGTCGCAGCCGACCAGGTGTGGGTGGACGTCGGCTTCTGGGGCGGCGCCGTGCCGGGCAACGTCGCCGACCTGGGCCCGCTCCACGAGGCCGGGGTCCTCGGCTTCAAGTGCTTCCTGCTCGACTCCGGAGTGGAGGAGTTCCCCCACCTCGCGCCGGGCGAGCTCGCCGACGCGATGGCCGAGACCGCGCGGATCGGCTCGCTGATGGTCGTGCACGCCGAGGACGCCGACGAGATCGCCGAGTGCGCCCACGGCACGGCGTACAGCGGCTTCCTGGAGAGCCGGCCCGACGCGGCGGAGGAGCGAGCGATCCGGCTCGTCGTCGACACGGCCCGCCGCACCGGCGGGCGGGCCCACGTCGTGCACCTCAGTGCCTCCGGGGCGGTGCCGACCCTGCGGGCCGCGCGGGCCGACGGCGTCGACGTCACGGTGGAGACCTGCCCCCACTACCTCCACTTCGACGCGGCGACGATCGCCGACGGCGCCACCGAGCTCAAGTGCTGCCCGCCGATCCGCGGCACCGCCAACCGCGAGGCGTTGTGGCAGGCGCTCGTACAGGGCGACATCGACCTCGTCGTCACCGACCACTCGCCGTGCACCGCCGACCTCAAGGCCCGCGACACCGGCGACTTCGCCGCAGCCTGGGGCGGGATCGCCTCGCTCCAGCTGGGCCTGCCCGTCGTCTGGACGGGCGCCCGCGAGCGGGGCGTACCCCTCACCGACGTGGTGCGCTGGATGGCCACCGCGCCGGCCCGACGCGTCGGCCTGGCCGGCAAGGGCGAGATCGCCGTCGGCGCCGACGCCGACCTCTGCGTGTTCGCGCCCGACGAGCATTGGATCGTCGACCCCGCCGCGCTGCACCACAAGAACCCGGTCTCGCCCTACGCCGGGCGTACGCTCACCGGCACCGTGCGGGCCACCTGGCTGCGCGGGCGTCCGGTCGACCTGGCGGCCGGACCACGGGGACGACTGCTGAGGAGGGGTGCATGAGCAGCTACTGGGTCCCGCGGGGCGGGCTGCCGTCGCAGACCGACCTGACCACCGGGCAGTCGGGCCGGGCGGTCTTCACCGAGGCGTACGCCGTCATCCCGCGCGGCACGCTCAGTGACATCACCGCCAGCCGGCTGCCGCACTGGGACGACACCCGCCTCTGGGTCATCGCCCGCCCGCTGTCGGGCTTCGCCGAGACCTTCAGCCAGTACGTCGTCGAGGTGGCGGCGGGCGGGGGGTCGGACCGGCCCGACGCCGACCCCCACGCGGAGTCGGTGCTCTTCGTCGTCGACGGGGCCGCCGAGCTCCGCGTCGGCGACGAGGCCGGGGGAGAGGTGCACGCGATGCGCGCCGGGACGTACGCCTTCCTCCCGCCCGGCACGACGTGGACGCTGCGCAACACGAGCGCGTCGAGCGCGACGTTCCACTGGATCCGCAAGGCCTACGAACGCGTCGACGGCGTGGAGGTGCCCGAGCCGTTCGTGGTGCACGAGGACGATGTGGCGGTCGAGCCGATGCCCGACACCGGCGGCGCCTGGGGCACGCAGCGCTTCGTCGACCCGCTCGACGTGCGCCACGACATGCACGTCAACATCGTGAGCTTCGAGCCGGGCGGAGCCATCCCGTTCCCGGAGACCCACGTGATGGAGCACGGGCTCTACGTCCTGGAGGGCAAGGCGGTCTACCTGCTCAACCAGGACTGGGTCGAGGTGGAGGCGGGCGACTTCATGTGGCTGCGCGCCTTCTGCCCGCAGGCCTGCTACGCCGGCGGGCCCGGGCGGTTCCGCTACCTGCTCTACAAGGACGTCAACCGGCACCCGCGGCTGCACCCCTGATGTGACCCGGGTCACGTAGCATGGACGGTGGCAGGTCGTCGTTCGGCATGGACAACCGGCGGCCCGTGACTCCCTGAACCATGCGCCGCACCACGCCACGCGCAGAAGCGCTTGCCCGAGGGGAGAGCACGTGCCGGATCCGCAGGTCACCGTCAACGGGCAGCCACGCCCGCTCGCCGGCACGCCCACCCACACCAACGCGCTCGACTTCCTGCGCGGCCTCGGGCTCACCGGCGCCAAGGAGGGGTGCGCGGAGGGGGAGTGCGGCGCCTGCGCGGTGATGGTCGCGCGCCCCGCCGGGGCGCGGAGCCGGTGGACGCCGGTCAACGCGTGCCTGGTGCCGGCGCTCGCGCTCGACGGGCAGGAGGTCGTCACCGCCGAGGGCCTCGGCACGCCCGAGCACCTGCACCCGGTGCAGGCCGGGCTCGCTGCGGGAGGCGGCTCCCAGTGCGGCTACTGCACGCCCGGCTTCGCCTGCTCCATGGCCGCGGAGTACTACCGGCCCGACCGCGGGGAGGGGCCCGACGGCTTCGACCTGCACGCGATTGCCGGCAACCTCTGCCGCTGCACCGGCTACCGCCCGATCCGCGACGCGGCGCGCGCGCTCGAAGCCCCGGCGCCCGCGGACCCGCTGGCCGAGCGGCAGGCGCGGCCCGCGCCCGACGCCGTACCCACCCGGGTCGAGGGCTTCGCCCGTCCCGCCGACCTCGGCGAGGCCCTCGCGCTGCTCGCCGAGCACCCCGACGCGGTGGTGGTCGCCGGGTCCACCGACTGGGGCGTGGAGGCAAACCTGCGCGGTCGCCGGGCGTCGTACGTCGTCGCGGTCGACCGGCTGCCCGAGCTGCGCCAGGTCTCGACCGACGGCCCCGTCGATATCGGTGCCGCGCTGACCCTCGCCGAGGTCGAGGACGCGCTCGGGGACACCGTCCCGCTGCTCGCCGAGGTGTGGCCGCTCTTCGCCTCGCCGCTGATCCGCAACGGCGCCACCATCGGCGGCAACCTCGCCACCGCGTCGCCGATCGGCGACCTCGCGCCCGCCCTGCTCGCGCTCGACGCGTCGCTGGTGCTGACGTCCACCACCGGGGACCGGGAGGTTGCGCTGTCCGAATTCTTCACCGGCTACCGCGAGACCGTGCTGCGGGTCGGCGAGCTCATCCGCGCCGTCCGGGTGCCGACGCCGCTGGCCGGGCGCACCACCTTCCGCAAGATCGCGAAGCGGCGTTACGACGACATCTCCAGCGTCGCGGTCGCAGCCGCGGTCGACGTCGTCGACGGCACCGTCGTGAGGGCGCGCATCGGCCTCGGCGGCGTCGCCGCCACCCCTCTGCGGGCCCGCGCCACCGAGGCGGCCCTCGAGGGCCGGCCGTGGATCGGGGAGACCGTCGAGGCCGCGTCGGCGGTGCTGGCGGGGGAGGGCACGCCCATCGACGACCAGCGCGCCAGCGCCGCCTACCGCTCGGCGATGCTGGGCAACGCGCTACGGGCCTGGTGGGACGAGGAGGGGGAGTCGTGAGCCGCCTCTCCGACCGCCCCGACGACGCTGTCGTCGGGCTCGCGCTGCCCCACGAGAGCGCGGCCCTCCACGTCACCGGCCACGCCCTCTACACCGACGACCTGGTGCACCGCACGCCCCACGTGCTGCACGCGCACCCGGTCTGCTCTCCGCACGCGCACGCCCGGGTCACCCGGCTCGACGCCGCGCCCGCGCTCGCCGTCCCGGGCGTCGTGCGCGTGCTGACCGCCGACGACGTGCCGGGCACCAACGACGCGGGCGTGAAGCACGACGAGCCGCTCTTCCCCGAGATCGTGATGTTCGTCGGGCACGCGGTGTGCTGGGTGCTGGCCGACACCCTCGAGGCCGCCCGGCTGGGGGCGGCGGCGGTCGAGGTCGACTACGAGCCCCTGCCCGCCATCGTGTCGCTCGCCGAGGCGATCGAGGCCGAGCACTTCCAGGGCGGCCGGCCGGTCATCGCTCGCGGCGACGTCGAGGCGGGCCTGGCCGGCGCCGCCCGCGTCTTCAGCGGCGTCACCGAGATGGCCGGGCAGGAGCACTTCTACCTCGAGACCCACGCCTCGCTGGCGCTCGTCGACGAGGCCGGCCAGGTGTTCGTGCAGAGCAGCACGCAGCACCCGAGCGAGACGCAGGAGATCGTGGCGCACGTGCTCGGCCTCGACAGCCACCACGTCACCGTGCAGTGCCTGCGGATGGGCGGCGGCTTCGGCGGGAAGGAGATGCAGCCGCACGGGTTCGCCGCTGTCGCCGCGCTCGGTGCCGTCCTCACCGGACGCCCCGTGCGCCTGCGCCTGAGCCGCACCCACGACATGACGATGACCGGCAAGCGCCACGGCTTCCACGCCCAGTGGCGCGTGGGCTTCGACGACGACGGCCGGCTGACGGCGCTCGAGGCGACCCTGACCTCCGACGGCGGCTGGAGCCTCGACCTCAGCGAGCCGGTGCTCGCCCGGGCGCTGTGCCACGTCGACAACGCCTACTGGATCCCGCACGTGCTCCTGCACGGCCGGGTGGCGCGCACGCACAAGACCTCGCAGACCGCCTTCCGCGGCTTCGGCGGGCCGCAGGGGATGCTCGTCGTCGAGGACATCCTCGGCCGCTGCGCCCCGCTGCTCGGGATCGATCCGGTCGACCTGCGCCGCCGCAACTTCTACGTGGACGGTCAGGCCACGCCCTACGGCCAGGTGGTGCGCCACCCCGGGCGGCTCGCCGCCGCGTGGGAGCAGGTGCTCGCCACCGGAGACGTCGTACGCCGTCGCGCCGAGGTCGCGGCCTTCAACGCCGCCCACCCCCACCGCAAGCGCGGCCTCACGGTGACGCCGGTCAAGTTCGGCATCTCCTTCAACTTCACCGCCTTCAACCAGGCCGGCGCTCTCGTGCACGTCTACAAGGACGGCTCGGTGCTGATCAACCACGGCGGCACGGAGATGGGCCAGGGCCTGCACACGAAGATGCTGCAGGTCGCCGCCACCACCCTCGGCGTACCCCTCGACAAGGTGCGCGTGGCACCCACCCGCACCGACAAGGTGCCCAACACGTCGGCGACCGCGGCGAGCTCCAGCACCGACCTCAACGGTGGCGCCGTCAAGGACGCCTGCGAGCAGGTCCTCGCACGCCTGCGCGACGTCGACGCAGGGCGCGGCCTCCCGTGGGAGGAGCTCGTGCGCGAGGCCTACTTCAGCCGGGTGCAGCTGTGGGCGGCCGGCTTCTACCGGACCGAGGGCATCCACTGGGACTCCACGCTGATGAGCGGCCACCCGTTCAAGTACTTCGCCTACGGGGTCGCGGCAGCGGAGGTCGAGGTCGACGGCTTCACCGGCGCCCACCGCACCGTGCGGGTCGACATCGTGCACGACGTGGGAGACAGCCTCTCCCCGCTGGTCGACATCGGCCAGGTCGAGGGCGGCTTCGTGCAGGGCGTGGGGTGGTTGACGATGGAGGACCTGCGCTGGGACGAGTCCGACGGCCCCGGGCGCGGCCGGCTGACCACGCAGTCCGCGAGCACCTACAAGCTCCCGAGCCTGGGCGAGCTGCCCGAGGAGCTCCACGTCGCCCTGCTCGAGCACGCCCACGAGGACGGCGTCGTCTACGGCTCGAAGGCGGTCGGCGAGCCGCCGCTCATGCTCGCCTTCGCGGTGCGGGAGGCGCTGCGCGAGGCGGTCGCGGCGTTCGGACCCGACGGCATCTCCGTCGAGCTCGCCTCCCCGGCCACGCCTGAGGCCGTGTTCTGGGCGGCCGAGCGAGCCCGGAGCGCGGTCACCCACCACGTCGTCGAGGGCCTGCCGGGCGCGGTGCCCGACCGGCCCGACCCGGCGGCGCCGGCCCTGCACCCACGGTCCGAGCAGGCCGCGCACGCGGCGGGGGAGGCCTGACGTGCACTGGCTGGGAGCGGTCGAGCGGCTGCGGGAGCAGCGGCAGGCGGGGGTGCTGGTGACCGTCGTGGAGGTCCGCGGGCACGCGCCCCGCGACGCCGGCGCCAAGATGGTCGTCGCGGGCGACCGGTCGTGGGGCAGCGTGGGCGGCGGCAACCTCGAGGAGACCGCCCTCGCCCGCGCCCGGGCGATGCTCGCGGAGGGGACCGACGTCCCCGAGCAGCTCGTCCTCGGCCTCACCGACAAGGCCCGCACCGACCACGGCCGCCAGTGCTGCGGCGGTGAGGTCACCCTGCTGCTCGAGCCGCTGCCCGTGGTCGGGTCCGTCGCGATCTTCGGGGTCGGCCACGTCGGCCTCCAGCTGGCCCGCATCCTCGCGGCCCACGACCTCGACCTGCACCTCGTCGACTCCCGTCCCGGACTGCTCGACGACGACCGGCTGGCGTTGCCGGCCGACGGCGAGGCGCGGGTGCGGGTCCACCACTCACCGGTGCCGGAGCTGGCGCTGGGAGCCGTCCCGGCCGGCACCCACCTGCTGGTGATGACCCACGACCACGCCGAGGACTTCGCCCTCTGCGACGCGGCGCTGCGCTGCACCCACCTCGGCTCGATCGGGCTGATCGGGTCGGCCGCCAAGTGGGCCCGCTTCCGCGCCGGCCTGGCGGTGGAGGGCCACGACCAGGCGACCATCGCCCGCGTCCGCTGCCCCATCGGGCTGTCCGGGCCCTCCTCCAGCTCCACGTCAAAGGTGCCGGCCGCGATCGCCGTCTCGGTGGCGGCCGAGCTGATGGACCTCCTCGCGGCCGACCCCGCGCGGTCCCTCCGGTGACCGTTCGAGGGGCCGGGGTCGTCTACCGGGCCCGCGCCTACGACGCCCCCGACGACCCGTTCACCACCGGCGGCCCGGCCTTCCGCTACGACGACGACCTCGGCCTCGCGGTGTCCGACGACGGTGTGATCACCGAGCGCGGCCCCTTCGCCGCGGTCGCCGCCGCACACCCCGCAGCGCCGGTGATCGACCTGCGGTCGGGGCTGCTCCTGCCCGGCCTGGTCGACACCCACGTCCACTTCCCCCAGGTGCGCATCATCGGCGCCCTCGGCATGCCGCTGCTGGAGTGGCTCGAGCGGTGCGCCCTGCCGGAGGAGCAGCGCCTCGCGTCGACGACGTACGCCGCCACGGTGGCCGGTGAGCTCGTCGCCGGGCTGATCGCCGCGGGGACGACGACGTCGCTGGTCTTCGGCTCCCACTTCGCGCCCGCCGTCGACGCCCTGTTCGCCGAGGCGGAGCGGTTCGGGCTGCGGATCACGAGCGGGCTGGTCGTCAGCGACCGGGTGCTGCCCGAGCCGCTCCTGACCACGGCGGAGCGGTCGCACGACGAGGCCGTGCGCCTGGCGGAGGACTGGCACGGGCGCGGTCGGCTGCGCTACGCCGTCACGCCGCGCTTCGCGCTGTCGGCCTCCGACGACATCCTGGCCGCTTGCGCCGACGTCCTCTCCGTCGTCGACGGCGCCTGCTTCACCTCGCACGTCAACGAGAACAACGCCGAGGTGGCCACGGTCGCCGACCAGTTCCCGCACCGCGAGCACTACGTCGACACCTACGACCACCACGGGCTCCTCGGCGGCTGCTCGGTGCTGGCGCACAACGTCCACCCGACCGACGCCGAGCTCGCCGTGCTGGCCGCCCGGGGCACCGCCGTGGCCTACTGCCCGACGAGCAACGCCGCCCTGGGCTCGGGCATGTTCTCCCTGCGCCGGCACGTCGCGGCCGGCGTGCGCGTGGCGCTCGGCAGCGACGTCGGCGCGGGCACCGGGTTCTCGATCTTCAAGGAGGGCCTGCAGGCCTACTTCCTGCAGCACCTGCTCGGCGCCGACGGGCTGCCGCTCGCCGCCGGCCACCTCCTCCACCTCAGCACCGCGGCCGGCGCGGCGGCCCTCGGCCTCGGCGACGTGACGGGCGACCTCAGCCCCGGCAAGCAGTTCGACGCGATCTGCGTGCGGCCACCGGTCGGCACCGCGCTCGACATCGGGCTGCGGCACGCCGGGTCGCCGGAGGAGGCGCTCGGCAAGGTGTTCGCGCTCGCCGGCGACGCCGACGTCGCCGACGTGTGGGTCGGGGGCGACCAGGTGGCCTCGGGCGGGTTCGTGCGCCCCGTCGGCAGCCCGGTCAGCCGGCCGGTCAGTCGCCCCGCGCCAGCAGGACGTCGTACGCCTGCAGGGTGAGGAAGTCGGGGAAGTGCTCCCCGAGCGCGCAGTCGACGAAGAGCCGGCGGGCGTCGTCGTTCACCGCGCCGGCGAGGGCCTCGTGCTCCTCGGCCACCAGCCGCTCGACGAGCTCGCGCGTGACCACCTCGCCGGTGTCGAGCGTGGCGCCGTTGTTGACCCACTGCCACACCTGCGAGCGCGAGATCTCCGCGGTGGCCGCGTCCTCCATGAGGTTGTCGATGCCGGCCGCGCCGTTGCCCGACAGCCAGGCGTGGAGGTACTGCATGCCGATCCGCACGTTGCCGCGCAGCCCGGCCTCGGTGCGCTCACCGGGCGTCTCTCCGACCGCGAGCAGGTCGTCAGCGGCGACCGACACGTCGTCACGGAGCACGTCGAGCTGGTTCGGACGGTCGTCGAGGACGGCGTCGAAGACCTCCTGGCAGACCGGCACGAGGTCGGGGTGGGCCACCCAGGAGCCGTCGAAGCCGGCGCGGGCCTCGCGGGTCTTGTCCTCGCGCACCTTGGCGAAGGCGCGCTCGTTGACCTCGGGGTCGCGACGGCTCGGGATGAAGGCCGCCATCCCGCCGATCGCGAAGGCGCCCCGGCGGTGGCAGGTCTGCACGAGCAGGTCGCTGTAGGCGCGCATCATCGGGGCCGCCATGGTCACCGCGTTGCGGTCGGGGAGGGTGAAGCCGGGGCCGGCGTCGCGGAAGTTCTTGATGATGCTGAACAGGTAGTCCCACCGGCCGGCGTTCAGGCCCGCAGCGTGGTCGCGCAGCTCCCAGAGGATCTCGTCCATCTCGAATGCGGCCGTGATGGTCTCGATCAGCACGGTCGCCCGCACCGATCCGTGCGGCACACCGAGCGTCGCCTCGGCGTGGGTGAAGACGTCGTCCCACAGCCGCGCCTCGAGGTGGGACTCCAGCTTGGGCAGGTAGTAGTAGGGACCGCTCCCGGCGGCGAGCAGCTCGCGGGCGTTGTGGAAGAAGTGGAGCCCGAAGTCGACCAGCGCGGCGACCACCGGCCGGCCGTCGGCGGTGAGGTGGGCCTCGTCGAAGTGCCAGCCGCGCGGGCGGGGGAGGATCACCGGCGCGTGCGCGGGGTCCGCGACGGCGTACTGCTTGCCCTCGGGTGAGGTGAAGGTGAGCTGCCCGCGTACGGCGTCGCGGAGCGTCAGCTGTCCGCCCACGACGTTGCGCCAGTGCGGGGTGTTGGCGTCCTCAAGGTCGGCGAGCCACACCCGCGCGCCCGAGTTGAGGGCGTTGATCGCCATCTTGGGGTCGGTCGGGCCGGTGATCTCGACGCGGCGGTCGCGCAGGTCGTCGGGCACCGGGGCGACGGTCCACGCAGCGGCGCGCACGTCCACCGTCCCGGGCAGGAAGTCGAGCCGGCCGGTCCGCGCGACCTCCGCCCGCCGGGTCCGACGCGCCGCCAGCAGCTCGTCGCGCCGGTCGTGGAACCGGGCGTCGAGGTCGGCCACGAAGGCGAGCGCCTCGGGCGTGAGCACCTCCTCCGACCGCGGCACGGGCGGGGCGGACACGTCGAGGCCGGTCATGGCGCCACGCTAGCCCTCACGGCGGGTGGGTGGTCCAGTCCACAGGGGCCTCCGCACCCCGTTTTGGTAACGAACCGGCAACAGCGGGTCCATCGATCTGGACGTGACGGTGATCACTCCATATGTTGCGTGGAACAACATATGTACGCGCCTCCGCGCTGAGCGGCAGCCGACGTACGACAGATCGCTAGGAGGCGGTTCGCGTGAAGCGGAAGCACAGTTTGGTCCTCGTCCCCCTGCTCGGACTTTCGATGGCGCTGACCGCCTGCGGCGACGACAGCGACAGCGGCAGTGACAGCGGCAGCGACAGCGGCGGTGGCGGCGAGGCGGCCGGCAAGATCGGCGTCATCCTCCCCGACACCGAGTCCTCGGTGCGCTGGGAGAGCGCGGACCGCCCCGCCCTCGAGGCGGCCTTCGACGAGGCCGGCGTCGACTACGACATCCAGAACGCCGAGGGTGACGCGGAGCGGATGACCCAGATCGCCGACACCATGATCGGCGACGGCGTGACGGTCCTCGCGATCGTCAACCTCGACTCCGAGTCGGGCGCTGCGATCCAGGAGAAGGCCGCCTCGCAGGGCGTCGCGACCATCGACTACGACCGCCTGACCCTCGGCGGCTCGGCGGAGTACTACGTGTCCTTCGACAACACCGTCGTGGGCGAACTGCAGGGCCAGGGCCTCGCGGACTGCCTCGGCGACAAGAAGGCCAACATCGTCTACCTCAACGGCTCACCCACCGACAACAACGCCACGTTGTTCTCCGAGGGCGCGCACAGCGTGCTCGACGAGATCAGCAACTACACCGTCGTCGGTGAGCAGGCGGTGCCGGACTGGGACAACGAGGAGGCTGCCACGATCTTCCAGCAGCTCTACACCGCTGCCGACGGCAAGGTCGACGGCGTCCTCGCGGCCAACGACGGCCTCGCCGGTGCCGCGATCAGCATCCTCGAGGGCAACGGCCAGGCCGGCAAGGTCCCGGTCACCGGCCAGGACGCGACGGTCGAGGGCCTGCAGAACGTCCTCGCCGGCACCCAGTGCATGACGGTCTACAAGTCCGCCACGCAGGAGGCGGGCGCGCTGGCCGACGCCGCGATCGCGCTGGTGAACGGCGACGAGGCCGAGACGACCGGCACGACCGAGGACAGCGAGGGTGGCCGCGACGTCCCCTCGATCCTGCTCGAGCCGCAGTCCATCACCAAGGACAACGTCGGTGACGTGATTGAGGACGGGGGCCAGAAGGCCGAGGACGTGTGCACCGGCGACTTCGCCGACCTGTGCGCCGAGGCCGGCATCTCCTGATCGCCTCGTGCGGAGCGGTGTCCGGGTCGTGCGCGACCCGGATGCCGTTCCGCGACGCGGACAACAAATTCTCTGGATCGGAGTAGGTCAATGCCTGAACCGCTGCTCGAGCTGCGCGGCGTCAACAAGAGCTTCGGTGTGGTGCACGTGCTGCACGACGTCGACTTCGCCGTCTATCCCGGACAGGTCACCGCGCTCGTCGGCGACAACGGTGCGGGCAAGTCCACCCTCGTCAAGATCATCGCCGGCATCTACGGCCGCGACAGCGGGGAGTACCTCTTCGAGGGCAAGGAGGTCGACGTGCACGGGCCGCGCGACGTGGCCGCCCTCGGCATCGAGATCGTCTACCAGGACCTCGCCCTGTGCGACAACCTCGACATCGTCGAGAACATGTTCCTCGGGCGCGAGGAGACCAGCCGCTTCGGCCTCGACGAGGTCACCATGGAGACCCGTGCCCGCGAGACCCTCGCCTCGCTCTCCGTACGAACCGTGAAGTCGGTGCGCCAGAGCGTCGCCAGTCTCTCCGGCGGTCAGCGTCAGACCGTGGCCATCGCCAAGGCGGTCCTGTGGAACTCCAAGGTCGTCCTCCTCGACGAGCCCACCGCGGCCCTCGGTGTGGCCCAGACGCGACAGGTCCTCGACCTCGTACGCCGGCTCGCCGACCGCGGCCTGGGCGTGGTGCTGATCTCGCACAACATGGGCGACGTCCTGGAGGTCGCTGACCGGATCACCGCGCTCTACCTCGGCCGGGTGGCGGCCGACGTCCCGGCCAAGGACGTGACGCACAGCCAGATCGTCGAGCTCATCACCGCCGGACGCTCCGGGGACCTCGGCATCGCCGAGAACCCCCTGACCGCGGACGTCTGAGAAGGACCGGAGACCCCACCATGACCACTGACACCGACACCGCGTCCGTTCCCAGCCCCGCCCCCAGCGGCTTCGACAACGACAACCGGCAGGCCGCCACCATCGGTGACTCGGCCCGCGACTACGTCAACCGCCTGCGCGGCGGCGACATGGGCTCCCTGCCCGCGATACTCGGCCTGGTCTTCCTCTTCGTCGTGTTCGCCTCGCTCAACGACCGGTTCCTGACGACCTACAACATGGCCAACCTGGTCATCCAGGCCGGCTCGATCATCGTCCTGGCCATGGGCATCGTCTTCGTCCTGCTGATCGGCGAGATCGACCTGTCCGCCGGCGTCGCGGGCGGCGCCTCGGCCACGATCATCGCGCTGATGCTCATCGACTACGACTGGACCTGGTGGATGGCGACGCTCGCCGGCATCGCCTGCGGCGCGCTCATCGGGCTCGCCATCGGTGCGCTCGTGTCGATGCTGGGCATCCCGTCGTTCGTCGTGACCCTCGCGTTCTTCCTCGCCCTGCAGGCGGTGCCGCTGCGGCTCATCGGCTCGGGTGGGTCGTTGCGCTTCAACGACGAGGTCCTGCGTGGTCTGTCGATCAAGAACGTCCCGGTCACCGCGGGTTGGATCGCTGCGATCCTGATCGTCGTGGGCTTCGCGGCGCTCTCGTTGTGGCGCTACCGCTCGCTCTCGGCGAAGGGGCTGGTCCACAAGCCCCTCGGTCTGGTCGTCATCCAGATCGCCGTCCTCGCGGTGATCGTGCTCGGCCTGACCGCCCTCCTGAGCGCCAACCGCGCGCCCAACCCGGACCTGTTCACCATCGCCGGCATCCCGTGGGTCGCCCCCGTCGTGATCGCGCTGCTCCTCTTCTGGACGTTCATCCTGACCAAGACCCGCTTCGGTCGCCACCTCTACGCGGTCGGCGGCAACGCCGAGGCGGCACGGCGCGCCGGCATCAACGTGCGCCGCGTGCGGATCATGGCCTTCGTCATCTGCTCGAGCATGGCCGCCATCAGCGGCCTGCTTGCCGCCTCCTACACCGGCAAGGTCTCGCCGGGATCCGGTGGCGGCAACGAGCTGCTGTACGCCGTCGGCGCCGCGGTCATCGGCGGCACCAGCCTCTTCGGCGGCCGTGGCCGAGCCCTCGACGCCGTCGTCGGCGGCCTCGTCATCGCCACGATCCCCAACGGCCTCGGACTGCTCAACCAGGCGAGCTACATCAACTTCCTGGTCACGGGAGGCGTGCTGCTGCTCGCTGCGAGCGTCGACGCCATCTCGCGGCGTCGTCGCTCCTCCGCCGGCGTGTAGGGCCCGACATGACCACCCGCCGGCGCCCGGGCCTGGGGACCAACCAGGAGCTCGCGCGTCGCCACAACCTCGGGACCGTCCTGCGGCACGTCCACGGAGCCGGCCAGATCTCGCGCGCCGAGCTGACCGGCCTCATGGGCCTCAACCGCAGCACCATTGCCGCACTGGTCAACGAGCTGGAGGCACTCGGCATCACCGAGCGCGCCCTCCCCGTGGAGGGGACCCCGCGCCAGGGCGCCGGTCGCCCGTCTGCGGGGGTGCGCATCGCGGAGCAGGGCCCGTTCGTGATCGCCGTCGACCTCGGGGTGGACCGCGCCGTGGTGGCGCGCATCGGCCTCGGTGGGCGGGTGCTCCAGCGGGCGCAGGCCCCCGTGCGCAGCGACGGTGAGGCGTGGCAGGTGGGCGCGGCCGTCGCCGGGCTGATCCGCTGCGTCGTCGAGGGCGTCCCCGACGCAGCCCAGCTGGTCGGCATCGGGATCAGCGTCCCGGGCCTGGTGCGCAGCAGCGACGGCCTGATCCGCCTCGCCCCCAACCTCGAGTGGCACGACGTGTCCTTCGGCGGGATCGTCCTGGCCGCCCTCGGCCTCGACGTGCCGGTGTCGATCGCCAACGACGCCGACCTGGGCGCGCTCGCCGAGCACGTGCGGGGGGTGGCCGTCGGGGTGGACGACCTGATCTACCTCTCCGGCAACGTCGGCGTCGGAGCCGGCGTCATCACCGGTGGCGTCCGGCTCGAGGGTGCCGCGGGATATGCCGGGGAGGTGGGCCACCTGCGCTTCAACCCGGCGGGTCGCGAGTGCCACTGCGGCAACCGGGGCTGCTGGGAGACCGAGGTCGGTGCCCACGCCATCGCCGAGGCCATCGACTGCCCGGTCGACAAGGTCGCCCAGCTCGACGAGGTGCTGGCCGGGTTCGGGGAGCCGTCGGCGGCGCTCCGTGCCACCGGGAGCGCCCTGGGCCACGGGATCGCCAGCATCGTCAACGTCTTCAACCCCCGCCAGGTCGTGCTCGGCGGCTACTTCCGCTCGCTCTACGCGCTGGTGGGTCCCGAGATCGAGGCCGGTCTCGCCGACCGCGCACTCCCCGCGCCCCTCGAGTCGGTGACGCTGACCCTGCCGGGGCTGGGCTCGGACTCGTCGTTGCTGGGAGCCGCGGAGATCGCCCTGGAGCCGCTGTTCGTCGACCCGGTCGCCGCCCTGGGCACGGCCCTGGTCGGCGTCGGCACGCGCCTGGCCGGATGAGTGGCCCCGCCGACGCCGTTCCCGGTGGGCCAGCCGATAACCTCCTCGGGATGCTCCGCGCCCGACTCCTCACCCGATTCCTCACCGCCGCCCTCGTCGTCGCCCCGCTCCTGTCGGGCTGCGCCGGCGACGAGCCGACGATCGCCGTCCTCGTCGACGACGCCGGTGACGCCTCGTCGCGGGTGGTCGACGTCGAACGGCTCACCGACCGCGTCGAGGCCACGTGCGACGAGTGCCGCGTGCGGGTGTACGACGCGGAGGGCGACGCCGCCACCCAGAAGAGCCAGGCCCGTCAGGCCGAGGCCGCGTCGGCGGACGTCGTCGTCGTGGTGCCGGTCGACCCGGACGACCTCGCGACGCTCACGGGGGGAGACCTCCCGGTCGTGTCGCTCGGTGAGCTCGTCCCGGGCTCCGACCGGTTCGTCGGCCTGGAGGGCGGCGCGCCGACCGGCCGGTCGGGCTCCGACGTCGAGGCCGCCCGCGACGTCGTCCTGGGCAAGGAGCAGTCGATGACCTACGTCCCGACCGGGCCGATGAGCGACCGGGCGGCCGACCTGGCTGTCGCCTACCTCGCCGACAACCCCGTCGAGGGGGGTGTGGACGTCGACGGCGTGGAGTCCTGGCTCTACACCGACAGCGAGGTCACCGTCGACACCCTCACCTCCGTGCTCGTCGCGGAGGGCATCATGACCCTCGACGACCTGTGCAGCGGGTCCACGCGGAAGCGATGTGCGAGGCTGGGACTGAGATGATGAGCCCGCGATGATCGAGATCCTCACCCAGGCCCAGGTCGACCGCGCCCGTCGCACCGGCGCCCTCGTCGCCCACATCCTGCAGACGCTGCGCTCGCGCGCCGAGGTCGGCACCAACCTGCTCGACCTCGACCGTTGGACGGCCGAGATGATCCGCGAGGCCGGCGCCGAGTCCTGCTACGTCGACTACGCCCCGTCCTTCGGTCGCGGTCCCTTCGGCCACTACGTCTGCACGGCGGTCAACGACGCCGTGCTGCACGGTCGACCGCGTGACCAGCGCCTCGCGGACGGCGACCTGCTCACCCTCGACCTCGCGGTCCGCCTCGACGGGGTGGCCGCCGACTCCGCCATCAGCTTCGTGGTGGGGGAGAGCCGCCCGGCCGGGAGCGTCGAGCTGATCGAGACCACCCAGCGGGCGCTGGCGGCCGGCATCGCCGCTGCGGGCCCCGGTGCCCGGATCGGGGACCTGTCCCACGCGATCGGCACGGTCCTCGGCGACGCCGGCTACCCGATCAACATGCAGTTCGGCGGCCACGGCATCGGCACCACGATGCACCAGGACCCGCACGTGTCCAACGACGGCCGACCGGGTCGGGGCTACAAGCTCCGCCCCGGCCTGCTGCTGGCGCTCGAACCGTGGATCATGGCCGACACCGACGAGCTCGTCACCGACGACGACGGGTGGACGCTCCGCAGCTCGACCGGCTGCCTGACGGCCCACAGCGAGCACACCATCGCCATCACCGAGGACGGCGCGGAGGTCCTGACCCTCCCTCGCTAGTGCACCCTCTCGCTAGTGCACCGTCTCCAGGGGGGCCTCCGCCTCCTCGGCGGTGAGCGGGGCGTCGTCGCGGTCGAGCTTGCTGGGCCACCAGATCTTGCCGCCCAGGTCGAGGTTGAGGGCCGTCACCAGCACGGACCGCACCACCAGGGTGTCGAGCATGACGCCGAGGGCGACGGCCACACCGAGCTCGGCGAGGAACACCAGCGGCAACGATCCCAGGACGAGGAACGTCGCCGCCAGGACGACGCCGGCCGAGGTGATCACGCCGCCCGTGGAGGCGAGGGCGATCAGCGAGCCGCGCCTCGTGCCGTGCTGCATGGTCTCCTCCCGCACCCGGGTCATCAGGAAGATGTTGTAGTCGATGCCGAGCGCCACGAGGAACACGAACGCGAAGAGCGGGAACCCGGGGTCGGAACCGGCGAAGCCGAAGACGTACTCGAACAGCAGCGCCGAGATGCCCAGCGCCGCGCCGAAGGACAGCACGACGGTGGCGATGAGGATGAGGGGCGCGACCAGCGCGCGCAGCAGGCCGATGAGGATCAGCAGCACCACGAGCAGCACCAGCGGCATGATTACCCAGCTGTCCCGCACGGAGGCGATCTTGGTGTCGAGGTAGAACGCCGAACCGCCACCCACCAGTGCGTCGGCACCGTCGACGGCGTGCACGGCGTCGCGCGAGGACTCCACGATGTCAGCGGCGGTGGTGGAGGAGATGTCGGCGTCGATGGTGGCCTCGAACCATGCGCGCCCGTCGCCCAGCGGCTGGACGTCGCCCGCCTCGCCGAGGCCGTCGATCCCCTCGAGCGAGGCGACCACGTCGTTCGCACGGTCGGCGGCGGTGACGACCTGGATGGTGTTGGAGTTGTCGGACAGTCCGTGCTCCTCGAGCAGCTTCTGCCCCTTGATGGAGTCGAACTCCTTCGTGTAGGTGTCCTCGGTCGCGAGCCCAGCGGTGTCGAGGCGGAACAGGCCGAGGCAGGCGAGCAGCAGCAGCCCGGTGGTGGTCACCCAGACCCGGCGCGGGCGGTGGCTGATCCGGCGGCCGACACCGGCCCAGAGGCCGTCGGCGGTGGGCTCGGCGCTGCCGAAGGCGGGGCGCTTGGGCCAGAACACCCAGCGCCCGCAGATCACCAGGAGGGCGGGGAGCAGCGTGAGCATGACCACCATCGTCACGACGACGCCGATCGCGGCGACCGGACCGAGGCCGGCAGTGGAGTTGAGCTCGGCGAAGGACAGGCAGAGCATGCCGACCGCCACGGTCGCGGCGCTCGCGAGGATCGCCGGCGAGGCCCGGTGCAGCGCGAAGGCCATCGCGTCGTGGCGGTCGGCGTGCCGGCGCAGCTCCTCGCGGTAGCGCGCGACGAGCAGCAGGGCGTAGTCGGTGCCTGCCCCGATCACCAGGATGCTGAGGATCGCCTGGCTCTGCCCGTTGACGGTGAGACCGGCGTGCTTCGCCAGCAGGTACACCAGGCCGGTCGCGATCGTGTTGGCGACGACCGCGCAGATGATCGGCAGCAGCCACAGCACGGGGCTGCGGTAGGTGAAGAGCAGGATGACGATCACCACGGCGAGCGTGGCGAAGATCAGGTCGGT
Source organism: Nocardioides sp. zg-1230 (assembly GCF_013155335.1). GTDB lineage: Bacteria > Actinomycetota > Actinomycetes > Propionibacteriales > Nocardioidaceae > Nocardioides. The sequence continues at coordinate 95,309 of NZ_JABJQZ010000002.1, forward strand.
GTCGATGCCCTCGAACGCCTCGGCCGAGTCGGCCGCCTGTCCGCCGAAGCCGGCGAGGTGCACCTCGCCGCCGTCGAGCGTGGCGATGTCGCGGATCTCGTCGGCGGCGTCGGGGATGGCGTTCCACCCGTCGGCGCCGAAGTTGAGCACGAAGTAGAGGTAGGCGACCTCGCCGTCGTCGGCCACGAGCGTCGGCACCGGTGCGCCCTGCGCGGCGGCGGCCTCGGCGGCCGCGGGTGTCAGCACGCCCTCCTCGGTGACGCCGTCCAGCTCGGCCATCTCCGGCCCGTGGGCCTCCATCTGGGCGAGGTCCTCCTCGGTCAGCCCGCCGTCGCGGTGGTAGACCACCAGGGTCGGGATGTCGTTGGGGTCGACCGACTCGGACAGCTCCTCCAGCACCTGGGTCGACTCGGCCGACTCGGGCAGCCATGACGATGCCTCGTTGTTCTGGACGTCGGCGAGCTGGGTCGAGAACATCCCCATGAAACCGGTGATGACCACGGCGACGGCGAGGACGACCCACTTCGTGATGCGGCCCGTGAGGGACCCGGCGATCTGTCGGTGCATGACCCCCAGTCGAACAGGCGCGAGCCGATCCGCGCATCGGTAATAGCCCCGAGGTCTAGACAGGGAGGGCCCCGGGCGCGCGGCTCAGCGGGTCTGGAGCTGGAACGGGGACCAGGTGTCCATCGACCCGCGGCGCGGCGCGACGGCGTACTCCATGGACCCGTCGATCCCGAGCCGGACCACCGCCCACTCGCCGTCCTGGTAGGTCACGACGAGCACGTGCTCGGCGTCCTCCCAGGCCTCGTCGAAGTACGTCGCCGAGCCGCCGCCGCGGCGGGGGGTGAAGGAGTGGACCACGGAGCCGTCAGCGGTCGCGAGGACGTCGAGCGCGCCGGGGCCGAAGCCGTCGGCGTACGCCGGGGTGCCGAGGACGTGGCGGTTGTCGGTCGAGATGTCGGAGAGCTGGTTGTCGCAGGTGCGCCACCTCACCCGCCAGCTGCGGAGCATCGCGCTGCACGAGCCGAAGTCGGAGGCCGAGGTGAGGCCGCCGAGCCAGCGACCGCGGCCGGTGTCGGTCTGGCGCAGGTGGGGGATCGTGTCGACGATGCCGTGCGACGACGTGTAGAAGGCGCGGTGCGGCCCGTTGACGGCGATCGAGCAGCCGACGCCGGGGTCGCCCTCGGCCTCCTTGCAGTTCTCGCCGGTGACCGCGGCCGCGTGGGCGGTGCCGGTGACCGGCGGGCGGTGGTAGCGGAACACGCGGTCGCCCTCCTGGTCGATCGTCCACACCCGGCCGGCGCGGCCGGCGAACGCGACGACCTCGCCCTTCGGGGAGACGGCGAGGCCGTAGCCGGTGCGCCACTCGCCGCGGCCGGGCGTGCCGTCGGCGGCGATCCAGCGGGTGGTCGCACCGCGGCCGATGGTCTGCACGACGTGGCCCGACCCCATCGGCGCGAACTGGTCGAGCCTGTTGGGCGCCGGCGTCCTCGTGCCGCCGACGCCGTGGATGACGGTGCGGCCGGACCGTCGCTCGGACCACGCGATCGCGGGAGGCGCGCCCTGCTCGAGGTCGGAGACGTCGAGGACGGTGCGTGCCGCCTTCCCCAACGTCGACGTCGCCGGACTCGCCTGCGTCGTCGCGGCGAGGGAGACGGCGAGGGAGACGGAGAGCGCGACGGCGGTCGCGGCGAGGAGGATCGCCCGAGGCAGGGTCTTCATGCATGGGAGACGCATCGCACTGCCCCGGGGTTGCCCTCAGCCGGGGAAGGATTCCGGCAGCTCGAGACCCTCGGACGCGAGGACCTCCCGCAGCAGGTCGGGACGGTTGGTGATCAGCCCGTCGACGCCCAGCCGCACGAGGTGGCGCATGGTGGGCTCGTCGTCCACGACGTAGGGGACGACCGCGAGCCCGGCGCCGTGGGCCGCCTCGACGAGCGCCGCGGTCGTGAAGGGGGTGTAGTCGGGGTCGGCCACGCCGGAGCGGAAGGGCGAGCCGTGGATCGGCGAGATCGCCGTGAAGCCCTGCTGGGCCGCGGTGGCGATGAAGTCGTCGGCGACCGCGAGCCCGTCGAACCACGGCGAGGGGGACCCCTCGGTGTCGCGGAGGTACTTCGGCGACACGAGCAGGTTCCGCGCGAGGCCCGGCTCGGCCTCGCCGACGCGGTCGAGGACGCCCCAGTCGAAGCACTGGATGCTGGTGCGCGGGACCAGGCCGTCGATGCGCAGCGCATCGACGACCCGCTCGACGAAGGCCTCGCGGCTGGTCAGGCCGCTGGCGTCGAGGGCGTCGTACTTGACCTCCAGGTTGACCCGCACGGGGTCCGCCCCGCGCTCGTCGAGCAGCGCGGCGACCTGCCGCAGCAGCGGCATCGTCGGCGGCAGGTCGCGACGGGTCAGCTCCCGGATGCGCCTCGCGTCGGCCAGCTCGCCGCGGACGGTCGGGTCGTGGTGGACCACGACGTCGTCCTCGGCGGTGAGGTGGACGTCGAGCTCGAGGGTGGTGACCCCCAGTGCGAGGGCGCGACCGAAGGCCTCGAGGGTGTTCTCGGGCCAGAGCCCGGCGCCGCCGCGGTGGGCTTGCAGGTCGAACGTCACGTGTAGAGCTTGTCCACCACGTCGGAGTACTTGGTCCTCACGACGCGGCGCTTCAGCTTGAGCGTCGGCGTGAGCTCCTCGGACTCCGCCGTCCACTCGTCGGGCAGCAGCTCCCAGGCCTTCACCTGCTCGGGGCGGGAGAGGCGCTCGTTGGCCTCGTCGACGGCGGCCTGAGCCATCGCGCGGATCTCGGGCTTCTGCGACAGGTCGGCCAGGTCGGTGAACTCGATGCCCATCTTCGCGGCCACGTGCGGGGCGATCTCCCCGTCGAGGGTGAGGATCGCGACGACGTAGGAGCGGTCGTCGCCGAGGGCCATCGCGTGGCCGACGATCGGCGACTCCTTGAGGTAGTTCTCGATGTTGGAGGGGGCGATGTTCTTGCCCGACGAGGTGATGATGAGCTCCTTCTTGCGGTCCACGACGGAGTAGAAGCCGTCCTCGTCGACCGTGCCGATGTCGCCCGTGCGGATCCAGCCGTCGGCGTCGATGAGGTTGCGGGTGGCCCCCTCCTGCTTGTAGTAGCCCGGCGTGTTGACCGGCCCGCGGCACAGGATCTCGCCGTCCTCGTCGAGCCGCACCTCGATGCCGGGGTTGGGGCGCCCGACCGTCCCCAGCTTGAACGCGTCGGGTCCGTTGGAGGTGAAGGCCCCGGTCGTCTCGGTCATGCCGTAGACGTCGTACACCCGCAGGCCGAGGCCGCCCATGAACTTGGCGACCTCCAGCGGCATCGGCGCGGCGGCGCTCGCGGCCCACTTCACCTGGTCGAGACCGAGCAGCAGGCGCAGGAAGCCGAGGATCGCCTCATCGGCCTTCGCGTAGGCCTCCTCGACCTCCGGCGTCATCTCGTTGCCGTACTCGTGGGCCTGCGTCCACGCGAGCCCGGCGGCCATCGCGTCGGTGACGAGCTTCTGGTTGGCGGGGTCGGGGTCCTCGGCGAGCTTGGCCGAGATGCCGGTCTTGATCTTCTCCCACACGCGCGGCACGCCGAAGAACGCCGTCGGGTGCACCTCGCCGAGCGCGCCGAGGAGCCCGGCGGGGTCGGGGATCGCGTGCACGTGGCTGCCCAGGAACGGGGGAGCGTACGTCGCCAGGATCCGCTCGGCGATGTGCGCGAGCGGCAGGTAGCTGATCGTGCGCTGCGGGCCGTGCAGGCCGCCGGCGTCGAGCGTGGAGACCGCCTCGTACATGACGTTGTGGTGGGTGAGCACGACGCCCTTGGGGTTGCCGGTCGTGCCGGAGGTGTAGAGGAACGTCGCCGGCAGGTCCGGCGTGATCCGCTCCATGCGCTCGTCGACCGCACCGGTGTCCTCGCCGCGGGCGAGGAGGTCGTCCCAGGTCATCACGCGCGGGTCGTCGACGCGGTCGGCGTCGGCCAGCATCACGACGTGGCGGATCGAGTCGACCTCGTCGAGCGCCTTCTCCCAGCGTTGGTAGCGGTCGTGGTCCTCCAGCACGACCACGACGGGCCGTGACTCTCCTGCGATGAAGGCGACCTGGTCCTGGGCGAGGGTGTTGTAGATCGACATCGGCACCGCGGCCGCGGTCATGGCGCCGTAGTCGGCCAGCGTGTGCGCGGTGCGGTTGGCGGCCATGATCGCCACCGGGTCGCCGGGCTCGACGCCCAGGTCGATCAGGGCGGCGGCCACCCGGCGGGTCAGCTCCCACGTCTCGGCCCAGGTGATGGTCGACCAGGTCTCCCCTTCGGGCACGTCGAACCGGTCGGAGAAGGCGGGCTGGTCGCCGTACTTCTCCGCGGCCTGCCGCACCGTGGCCGGCATGTGGAGGCCGAGGATGCGGGCCTCGTACTCCTCGCGCACTGCCAGCACGTCGGGGTGTGTCTCGGTCGCGGTCATCTCCGGCTCCTCGGGTGGGTCGGTCCTGTGGCGGGGGTCACATCATGGAGTGCCGAGCGTGTGCTGGCTAGGGCCATGGGTACTGGCCCATGACGACGACTGTGGGAGAGCCCCCGTCCGCCGCGGCGAGCCTGATGTACGGCGTCGGGCTGGGCGGGTTCGTCGACGGGATCGTGCTGCACCAGATCCTCCAGTGGCACCACATGGTCAGCGCCACCGCCGACCACCCCGTCACGACCGTGGCGGGGCTGGAGGTCAACACGTTGGCCGACGGCTTCTTCCACCTCATCACGTGGTTCGTCGTGGTGGGGGCGTCGGTCGTCACGCTCGTGCAGTGGCGCCAGGGCCGGCTGCCACCGAGCTGGCGCTTCCACGTCGGCGGGCTGCTGGCCGGGTGGGGCGGGTTCAACGTCGTCGAGGGACTCCTGGACCACCAGCTGCTCGGCGTGCACCACGTGCGCGACGACCTCGGCGGCCCCCTGGCGTGGGACCTGGGCTTCCTCGCGATCGGTGCGGCCCTCGTCGCGCTGGGTTGGGTGGTGATGCGGGCGGGCTCCCGTTCGCTCGACGACGGCGGGTGGGCGCCTACGCCCGTGGCGGGAGCCGGTGCAGCACCACGTCGCTGAGCCCGCCGTCCTCGGCCGTCGCGGTCAGGTAGGTGCAGTGCGGCTGGCGCCGGCGGTCGGTGGGGGAGCCGGGGTTGAGCAGCCGCAGCCCGGTCGTGGTGACGGTGTCCCACGGGATGTGGCTGTGGCCGAACACGAGCACGTCGAGGTCGGCGTACTCCCTGCTCATGCGCTCCTCGCGGCCCTTCGCCTGCCCGGTCTCGTGGACCACCCCGAGGCGGAGTCCCTCGACCTCGACGCGCGCGACCTCGGGCAGGCGCTCGCGCAGCTCGCCGTGGTCGTTGTTGCCCCAGCACGCGACCAGCCTGGCGGAACGCGCCTCGAGCTCGTCGAGGAGGCGTACGTCGACCCAGTCGCCCGCGTGCACGACGAGGTCGGCCTCCTCGACCGCCCGCCACACCTCGGCGGGCAGGTTGCGGGCCCGCTTGGGGAGGTGGGTGTCCGCCAGGAGCAGGAGTCGGGTGGCCATCCGGTCAGTCAACCGGCGCCGGTCAACCTGCACCCAGGTGGGTACCTTCGACGCATGACCCCCGATCAGCCCACCACCGACGACATCGTCGCCGAGTCCGCGCTGCAGCTGTGGTCGGCGGCCCAGACCGACTTCGACCCCTTCGAGGTCGACTCGGCCGACTGGCCGGAGGCGGCGGTGCCGGTCCGCGACGCCGACATCGCCGTCGACACCCGCCTCGAGGTCGACGACGTACGCGACTCGCTCGAGCGGCTCGACGGGGTGAAGGTCGTCGTGGGCCGCGAGGCCGGCACGCTCAGCGTGCTGCGGGTGGTGCCGGCGGACACTCCGCTGTAGGCGCCTGCGCCTCGACCGGCTGCCGCAGCTCCGCCTGCACCGCCGCGAGCCGGGTCAGGAACGCGCGCTCGTCTAGCCGCTTGCGGCGCAGCCACCCGGTCACCTCGTCGTTGCACTTGCTCGCGTTGCACGAGGCGCACGCGGGCACGACGTTGAGCAGCGTGTAGCGACCGCCCCGCGAGATGGGCAGCACGCAGTCCTTCTGCACCGGCGTGCCCGTCGCACCGCAGTAGGCGCACCCGCCCCACGCCTCCTGCAGCGCCGTCCACTCGCCCGGGCTCAGGTCGTGCTCGACCGCCGCCATCCGCCGCTGCCGCTTCTTCGCAGCCCTGGCGCGGCGGGTGCGGGTGGGAGGCATGGGCTCAGGGTAGGGGTGCGTCACCCTCGCTCGACCGGCGTGCTCGTCAGGTGGCGCAGGTGGGCGGTGCCGCCCTCGGCGAAGAGCGCGATGCCGTCGCTGCCGGGTGAGGGGAACACCTGGTCGGTGATCACGACACGTCCACCGTCGGCGTAGACCTCGACCGACGTCGCGTCGACGTGGACCTCGAGCACCAGTGCGGCGTCGGCGTCGAGCTCGAGCGGAGCGGTGTGGACGGCGCCGAAGCCGGGATGGAAGTCGGTGTCTCCCGAGGTGGTCCGGTCGACGTAGAGCGCGCGCCGAGCGGCGTCGTACCCGACCACGGTGCGCTCGCGTTCCCCGGCACGCACGTGGAGGCCGCACCGGGATGCCGTGCCGGGATCCAGCTCCAGGGTGAGCACGGTGCTGGTGGCCCGGAACTCCTCGGGAAGGGGATGCACACCGTCGTGCACGTCCTGCGATTCGGCCAGGCGCACCGGGCCCGGAAGACCTTCGACCACCGGCGTCTGCGCCAGGACGAGCCGGTCGCCACGGGTGCGCAGCTCGTACGCCCGGGGCGTCGACATCGCGCCACGGTGCGGACGCGTGGGGACGTCCCTGGCGTAGTCCCAGTTGCTCATCCAGGCGACGAGCAGCCGGCGGCCGTGCGGCTCGTCGTTGAACGAGACCGCGGCGTAGTAGTCGGCACCGTGATCGACCCACGACACACTCCCGTCCGACGGATCGGCCGCGAAGGTGGTGCCGTCGAAGTCGCCCACGAAGTACTGCGTGCCCGACCCCCCGGCGGGCGCGCCCTCCTGCACGCTCACGACCAGCAGCCAGCGCGTGCGGGCGGGATCCCCGTCGACGGCCACCGTGAAGAGGTCGGGGCACTCCCAGACGCCGTCGACCGAACCGGCCGGTCCGAAGTCGCTGAGGTGGGTCCAGGCGAGCAGGTCGTCGGAGCGGTACAGGCGTACGACGCGCTCGGTCGAGAGCGCGACCACCATCACCCAGCAGCCGCCCTCGGCGTACCACCACACCTTGGGGTCCCGGAAGTCGGTGGAGCCGATCTCGAGCACCGGGTTCTTCGGGTGGCGCGTCCACGTCCGTCCGCTGTCGGTGCTCCACGCGACCGACTGCCCCTGGTGCCCGGTGAGGAGGTCGTGGCTGGTGTAGATCGCCACCATCGCTGGGGCGTCGTCGCCGCCGAGACCTGAGGTGTCGGCACGATCGACCACGACGCTGCCGGAGAAGACGGCCTCGGTGGGCGTGTGCTCCAGGGCGACCGGGAGCTCCTCCCAGTGGAGGAGGTCGCGGCTGACCGCGTGCCCCCAGGACATGTTGCCCCACCCGCTGCCCTGCGGGTTGTACTGGAAGAACAGGTGGTACTCCCCGTCGTGCCAGACGAGACCGTTGGGGTCGTTCATCCAGTTGCGGGCGGGGGTGAAGTGGAAGGTGGGCCGCATGGCCGCGTCGGACACGAAGGGCTCCTGGGTGGCATAGAGGAACCGGGTCTCGGTCCATCATCCGATTCTCGCGCGGGAGCCTTCCCCCGGGCAACGGGTCCCCGGGCGGGCCACGTTCACAGCACGGAGAAGCCCGGCGGCAGTCCCTCCCGACCGGTCACGGCACGCAGGAGCGGGCCCGCGGCCCGTTGCTCGACGGCGAGGTCCGCGACCAGCTCGAGCGCCTGCGCAGCGGGAACCGCTGGCGGCTCGGACGGTACGCCGATCGCCGCTGCAAGGTCCGCGGTGTGCACCACGAGCTCGAACGTGCGCGTCGGCAGGTAGTCGCTCAGTCGCATCCCGCCGGCGATCGTGGTGACCACCTCGGTGCCGTCGCAGGCAGCGACCAGGGGCAGCACCCGGGCGGCGATCGCTGCCACCGTGGCGACAGGATCCGCACCCAGTGCTGACCCTGCCTCGCGACCGCGTTCCGCCACGCCCGGGCCGGCGGCGAGCGCCCGGGTCGCTCCGTAGTACGCAGCGGCCGAGTCGACCTCGGCGACCTCTGCGGGCCGACCGAGGTAGGTCTCCACGGTCAGCAGCGCGCGACTCGTGTGGCCGGCCAGGCTGCGCACGTCCCACTCACCCAGCCCGGGTGCGTCCCACCTGCCGTCGACCAGCGTGGTGGTCGCGACGAACCACTCCGCGGCGTCGGCGAACGCCTGCTGGGAGGTCGGCCACCGGGCGTTCACGTTCTCGAGGCTACGACGCCGCGGCGCTCCGACGCATCGCACGCGGGCGGCTCGTACGCCACAATGGAGTCATGGACCAGGACGCCAGCGCGGGGGACGATGGGTCCCACGACGAGCCGCAGCAGGAGCACAGGGGCCTCGTGCACTCGGCGACGGATCAGTTCCTGAGCAGCACGCGAATGCTGGTGGAGCAGATCGCCCGGGCCGGAGGGGCGGGCGCGCAGGCTGTCGTCCCGGAGCCAGTCCTCTCCTCGGCCAACCGCATGCTCGTCTCCATGCGCCAAGCGGTCGAGTCGGCGCCGCAGGTGGGAGCCGAGCTCGAGATCGTCCTGAAGGAGATCCGTGCCAAGAGGCTGACCATCCAGGCCATCACGGCTGAGCTGGCCGTCCTGGACGACCAGCTGGAGGTCCTGGAGCGTTCCCTGGTGCCGCTCCAGGCCTGGAGCGCTCAGTGGACCAAGGTGCAACACACGCTGCTGCACTCTCTCGACCTGGCTGAGGACAAGCAGGACTGAGCTCCCGGCAGCAGCAGGATCGGCCGTGTGGAGGGGCGGGCAGGCTCCTCAGTCTCGGGCGTCGCGTCGCTCCTGAAGACGTGCGCGCGCCTGGGACAGGTAGCTCAGGCAGGGCGCTTCGACGTCCGGGTGCTTGGACGTGAGGTGCAGGATCCATCGGTCCATCGCGGCCATGTAGCCGTTGTCCTCGCCCGGCCGGCGCGTGCTCCAGGCGCGGGTGCCGGTCCCGGGTCGCGGGACATCGCACTCCGTGCACGAGATCTTGTAGGCGAAGGAGTTGTCGGGGCTCACGTCGATGCGGACCTCGGCCAGCGCTCCTGCCTCGGCGCTGGCCTTCCTCTGTCGGGCGGAACGGCTGGCGGGCACGCGGACCTCGGTTCCTGCTGGGGGATGGCTGCCCCAGCCTAGGCACCGGCTGAGGTGTCCGGTGCACACGTCAGTGGATCGAAGAGCGCCCTGTTCGCTTCGATCCAACTGATCTCCGCCTTCTCTTCCTCGAGGCTTCCCTCAGCGACCCAGGTCTTCTGAGGTTCCACCCCTTGGGCGACCAATGAGCGGACGTGCTCGATGGTCGCGTGACGGCGTCGGATGACGACGTCAGCCACGTCGAAGTCGGCCCCCATCCCGTAGGCCGCGAGGAAGGCGTCGATGCGGGCGCGACGGTCGGGCCCCTGCGGGAAGTGATGCCACTCCAGAGACGCTCCATCGTCGCGCACCGGGGCGATCCACAGCAGGGCGTACGCCACGTCGTCCAGTCGTCGTGCACGGTGCAGGAAGTCCCAGTCGAGGAGCGCCACCGCCTCTCCGTCTCGCCATACAAAGTTCCATGGCCCGGGGTCGCCGTGGACGAACACGTCGCCGCCTGCAGCGGTCGCGGGCGCGGCAAAGACCCGGCCCTGCGGCGGAACCCAGTCAGCGGCGGCGTCGTGGATGCGTCGGAGCAGTCGTGCTGCCGAACGCAGGCCCCGCTCGTCGTGCTGGTGCTTCCACCCGTCCCCGCCGCTCTCTCCAGCGATGTATCCGAGCACCTCGAGCTCTTCGTCCAGCGACAGCGGTTCGGGGACACAATCCAAGCCCTTCTCGCGACGATGGCGCAAGAACGCATGCTCCGTTCGGCTCTGAGGCCCTGCTGGTCGGACGACTGTCTCGCCAGAGAATTCCACCGGACGGAAATGGTCATTCGCTTCTGCCGCTCGGCTCCGCGCCTCGTCGTTCGCCACGACTGCACCTTCACATGGGTGGCCGACAGCTCACCATCGAGTTCTGCAGGACTGGATGTGCGGAAGGTCCGAGGTTTGGGGGATCGCCGACATACGGCGACGTGACGCATCCGCTGTCGTGGGCACTGCCTCAGCTAGCGCCCTTGCCTTCCATCCATGCGATCACGTCGAAGACACGGAGTGCTGTGACGGCGTCCGTGAGGCCGGCTTGCTCTCTCAGGTGCAGGAGGCGCAGATGGATGTCGTTCTGCTCGGTGAGGAGCCGCCGTAGGGGCTCCCAGATGTCGTGGGAATCGATCACGGTCGCGACTACCGAGTCATAGATGGGGCGCAGACGGGGTCGTTTCCGAGCCAGGAGCTTGCTTGCAGTTGTGGCGCCTACGCCTGGTAGCGCCATCAGCTCGGTCCAAAGTCTCCATCCCGCCCAGTCATCACTCCACGGTTGAGTTTCCTCCGCCAGGTCGCGATCACTGCCGAGCTCGGTCAGGAGCCGACTGAACTCCGCCGCGCTTGTGTCGAGCAAGCCGATGGCGGCGGCTGGAGGAACGTCCACTGATAGCAGGCTGACGGCGACTAGGTCATCGACCCTTCCACCGTTCGAGTTCAGCCATGGGCCATATCGACGAATCGCGAGTAGTGCCCTTGAAAGGCGACCAAGTGAGACTGAGTCGGTCCCCAGCGGTTGCGCACGAGGTGGAGGTCAGCTTCGCCAGGTCGCAATGAGGTGCGCTCGAGGAGGTCGGGGCGATCGATGTCGAGGATGAAGTCCGCGACGTCGGCCCACATCGGATCGATTCCCGCCTCGGATACAACTCGATCGCGGGGGAGCGTCAAGACGACGAGGTGCCCGCGAGCGGTGAGCTCGACTATTCGTCGCGGAAACGTTCCGCTCGATTGGTGAGCATCGTCCACGACGAGCACCTGCGAAGTCGACAGCCCATCCACGTCCACGTCGGCCATCGAAAGATCGCCCGGCCCAACTATCGAGAGGGGCGCGGACTCCAGCCTCGGGCCGACTATGCGCAGCTTCTCCGGATCATGTCCCGACAACCCGCGATGACCGAAGTGACTCATCGGGACTTTCGCGACCAACGCTGCGAGGCGGGCCGCAGTACGGGTCACCGGCTCCCTCGTCGAGGCCAACTCCGTAGTGAAGTCGTGTTGGCTGGCCAGCAACCAGGACCATTGAGCAGCTAGTGCGCTGCGCCCCTGGCCGGGGGTTCCAACCACGATCCAGCACTGTCCGAGATCGAATCCTCCAGTGGATTCGTCCAGCGCCGAGAATCCTGTGGTCCTCGATTCGTGGCGTCCGGCGCGCGCTACTTCCAAGAGCTGCAACGCTTGGACCACGGAGACCATAGGGCGCATGCTGCCCCGAAGCACCGACATCGCTTGGCGGACTGACAGGTCGATCGATCTCGATAGATGCGCTGAAGCGGCGGTGTGCAGCGCCTCCGAGCCACCACTCGCGTGGCTAGAGCCTGGGCCTGGCTAGAGCCTGGGCCCGTGACGCCGTACCTTCCTTCGGCCTATCTGCGTGGGTGGAAGCGGAGGTCGCCGCTGGGGAGGCGGTCGGTGCGGTAGCTGGTGTCGTGGGCGCGGTGGTGGTGGTGACTGCAGAGCAGGATGCCGTTGTCGAGATCGGTAGGTCCGCCCGTGGTCCAAGGGTCGAGGTGGTGGGCTTCGCACCAGGTGCCAGGCGTGTCGCAGCCTTCGGCCCGACAGGTCTGGTCGCGAATCAGCAGGGCCTTGCGTTGAGCGGGGGTGAAGAGGCGGCGGACGCGGCCGAGGTCGAGGGGCAGGCTGGCGCCGCCGAGGACGGCGGGCAGGATCTTCGCACTGCAGGCCAGGCGTCGGGCCTGGGCGGCGGTGATGGCATCGCCGGTGAGCTCGTCGCCGGGGACGAGCCCGGCACCGACGAGGTCAGCAGTGGCGAGCCTCGCCTTCAGCGACTCGAGGTCGATGGTGACGACGACCGTGGTGGCGTCGCCCCCGTGCACGGGCAGCCGGGTGGGGTCGAGGCTCTCGAGGAGCTGGACGAACGCCTGGCCCATCCGCTTGGGGTAGGCCATCCGCGCGACCGGGTCGTGGGCCGTCGCGTCTCCCGCGAGCGAGGTGTCAGCTGGTGGTTGCACCTCGCGCTCGACGCGGGGGTTGGTGAACGCTTCCAGGTAGGTGGCGAACCGGGTCGCGGCGGAGTCGGGGACGCGGGAGGAGATGCGGGTGGTGCCGTCGCCGAGGCGTCGCATGGTGAGGCGGGTCTTGTCGGCCGCGTGGGCTTCGAGGTCGGCCAGCCGCTGAGCCTCGGCGGCCTCGGCGATCTCGGGGGCGACGACGTCGAGGATCCGGCGCCCGATCCTCCCCAGCTCCTTGGGGCCGAACTCGCCCGCGTGGTCGACGAGGTGCTTCTCAGCCAGCGCCACGGTCTCGGCATCCACGGCCGCGGGCAGGTTGCGCAGAGCGCGGTCAATGACGCGCGCCTGAGCCAGGGACGCGGCGCCGTCGCGCATCGCCGCGGCCAAGACGGGACGGTCACGGTCCAGCGCGGTCGCGAGGCGCAGGTCGGCGCGGGCGTCGGCGTACGGCGTGCGGGTCTGCCGCGCCAACCACGCGGCGGCATCCTTGGCTGCGGTCGTCTCGGCGAGGTCGCCGGCGTCGGCGAGGATCCGCAACCGCAGCTCGCCCAGCTGGGCCTCGGCGGCGGCCAGCTGGACCAGCGCCGTCGCCTTCTCCTGTGTCGTCATGAACGTCGGGTTCGCGTCGGCAACGGCCTTGAGCGACGCACGGACGTCGGAGGCAGCAGCGATGATCAGGTGACGGGTCACGAGCGGCCTCCTTCGACGACGATTCACAGGCCGCACGCGCGTGCGGCAGGTCAACGGGTCGTCACCAGGACGCCAACTGGGCCGAGGCCCTCGTAGCACACCCCCATCCAGGAGTTCACGGATAGTCTATCCGCCATGAGTACTATTCGCAAGGGTGTTCGCACGCCCGAATCTCACCAGGAGGCTTCTCCGCGCCCACGGGCAGAGACGCTTGGGGCGCTCCATACCGGATCCGGCACGAGTCGACCGGTTCAGGCACTCCTCTGCTTTCGCTGCGGAGCGACGTGTGTCGGACGTACGGTCCCGACATGATCAAGACCTTCCGTGGAGCGCTCGTGGCGCTCGCTGTCACGGCGCCACTCGTGGTGCTGTCCCCGGCCGAAGCCGCGGCCCCGTCCTTCCGCTCCTGCGACGCGCTGACGGCCAAGTGGCCCAACGGCGTCGCCAAGGGTCCTGTCGCAGCTGCCAAGGCCGTGCGCGACGGCTACTCCCGTCCCGCCACCACCAAGCTCGCCGTGCAGGTCTACTGGACCAACTACCGCAGGCTCGACCGCGACAAGGACGGCACCGCCTGCGAGAACTGATCCGGGTTCGCCGGTCGGAAGTCCGGTGGGACAGGCCGTTCCATCGCTCAGCACACGTGGTCGGGACTCCAGCCGGAAAGTCCCTGGTGCATTCCCGGGTTCATCGCGCCGTCGAAGCCCATGGCCTGCTGGCAGTCGCGCACGTGGTGGCTGAAGTCCTGCCCCGTGCTGGCAGAGGCTGGGCCCGTGACGGAGCCGAGCGCCACGAGGAGCCCTGCGAGGAGCAGGCCCGCTGACGCAGTGATGGTGGTGTGCATGTCTGTCCCCGTTCCTCGTGACTGACGGACGCTCCGCCTGTCTCCCAGACTCCGTGTGCATGGAGGCGCGAGGGAGTGCCGGACGTCATCACGCAGGGGAACCGAATGGCCCTGCCGGCCCGGTGAGACCTGGTTCGCTCAGCCGGGTCGACGCCGTTCGAGGTCCCGCCGGCCGGGCGTGACGTCCGTCCAGACGTAGCCGTCCTTCGAGACCGCGATCGTGCGCATCCCGGTGCGCGCCACGATCAGTCCGCCCGAGAAGCGGATGCCGACGGCCCAGAAGGGGCCGAACAGCGGCGGAGCGCTCGGCAGCAGCTCCGGCACGGCGTCGCCGGAGGCCAGTCGCCAGATGCGGCCGGGGCGGTTGCAGGTGAGCTGGTCGCAGTAGTGGTCCGAGCCTCCCACCTCGGCGATCAGCAGCGCGCCGTCCGATGCGAACGCCATGCCGCCGAAGCGCAACCGGTCCCGCGGCAGCCTGACACGACGGAACTCCTTCTCGTCGTCGGTCCACCACAGCTCCCACATGTAGAGCGGGAGGTCCTCCCAGGCGTGCGACATCGCGATCGCCTGCCGGCGTCCGGGCCCGACCGCATGCGTGGTGACGTCGGTGTACCAGTGCAGGTTCATGTGTCCGAGCGGAAGGCTCACGTCCGTGCGGTGCCACGAACGACCGTCGTCGGGAGAGGTCTCGTAACGCCAGACTCCACCTGCGATGCCGCGCCGGTACTCCAGGACGTTCATCAGGGTGCGGTCGCGTCCCGGGAGGTGTTGGTGGACGACACCGTTCGGCGACCGAGCGATCGGAAAGACCACAGCCGCCTCGACGTCGGCGGCCCAGAGGCCGGGGGACCTCTCGTCGCGGTAGTAGAACAGGAGGTCGTGGACTGCCCTGCCGACCACCTCGGTGTCGTCGTCGGGCATTCGACGGTCGGTGACTCGCAGTGGCTTGGTGTCGCCGTCCGGGTAGAGGACGAACGGCGGGTACATCCGGGTTGGGTACTGGTCCTGCGCCTTGATGGCGACGGCACCGCGGCCGAGTGGCGCGTAGTCGACGAGGTCGGCGAGCTCGTCGCTGATGCGGATGCGCGCGGCGTGGGCCCAGTTGTCGTCGGTGGTGGCGATGATCGTTCCTCGGTCGTTGATCCCCGGGGCCACGAAGTAGGCGACGGCGTCGTTGGGGGAGGTGTAGTCGACGTCCCTGAGCTCGAAGTCGGGAGGGACGCGGTTGAGGACCTCGACCCGCTCGAGGAGGTGCGCCAGCTTGTCGAGCCGGTGCTGCGCCATCGGCCTCGGCGACGTGCCGGACGACGAGTCCTCCGACGCCGTCGCCGTCGAGGGATCGGGGGAGGACCCGGTCGAGCCCGCGCCCCCGGGCGACCCCGCCCCGCCGACGTTGCAGCCCACGAGCAAGGTCGTTACCAGCACCATCACGATGGGGACCCGGAGCTCGGCGGGGGTCGCGCGGCGCCCGGCGCCTGGGATGTCGGACACCGTCATGTCCTCAGGATGGGCGGGGCGCGGGCCGCACGCACGGGGCGGCAGTCCCGGTAGGGCCGGGACGGACGGGAAGTCGCACGCAGCCCTCGTTGGCGTGCTCACCTAGGGTCACCGCATGAGAGCCGACGTGGTGGTCGTGGGCGCCGGGCTGGCCGGGCTGCGATGTGCGCAGGTGCTGGCCGGGGCCGGACGCGACGTCGTGGTCCTCGAGGCCTCCGACGGGGTCGGCGGCCGGATCCGCACCGACCGCGTCGACGGGTTCCTCGTCGACCGCGGCTTCCAGCTGCTCAACCCCGCCTACCCAGCCGTACGCCGGTGGGTCGACGTCGACGCCCTCCACCTGCAGCCGTTCGGCGCGGGGGTGGCCGCCCGCACCGAGAACGGCATGGACGTGCTGGGCCACCCGCTCCGCAGCCCGGCCCTGGTCCCGGCCACGTTGCGCACCGCAGCCCGGCGACCGAAGGAGGTCGCCGCCCTGGCGCGCTGGGCGGCCCCGCTGCTCCGACCCAGGCGCACCACCGAGCTGTCCGACGTGCTGGAGCGCCGCGCCGACGTGGACCGGCGTACGGCGCTGGACGGGGCCGGCGTGGACGGGTTGCTGCGACGGGTGGTCGACCGGTTCTTCGCCGGGGTGCTGCTCGAGGACGACGGCACGACCGCCGACCGCTTCGCCCTGCTGCTCACCTGGATGTTCGTCCGCGGGGTCCCGGCGCTGCCGCGGGACGGCATGCAGGCGCTGCCCGAGCAGCTCGCCGCGACGCTCGGCGACCGGGTGCGACTGGGGCAGCCGGTGCGTCGCGTCACCGGTACGTCGGTCCAGACCGACGACGGCACGTGGGCTGCCGACCACGTCGTCGTCGCCACCGGTGCGCCCGAGGCGGCCGAGCTGACCGGTGTCCCGGTCCCGCCGACCAAGGGCGTCGTCACCGTCTGGTGGTCGGCCCCGACGGCTCCCGACACCGACCTGCTCCATGTCGACGCGCGGCAAACGCCCGTGGGTCCGCTCGTCAACGCGGCGGTCGTCTCGCGCGCCGCACCGTCGTACGCCCCACCGGGCCGGTACCTCGTGCAGGGCTCGGCGCTGCTCGGGCCGAGTGGGGCACCCGACACGGACGAGATGCGGCGCCACGCCGGCGACCTCCTCGGGGTCGATCCGACCCGGTGGGAGGTCGTCGTGCGCCACGAGGTGCCGCACGCCCTCCCGGCGCAGCCGGCGCCCTTCAGTGCGACCCGACCGGTGCGGCACGGAGACGTGGTCGTGTGCGGCGACCACCGCGACACCGGATCGATCCAGGGCGCGCTCGTCAGCGGCCAGCGTGCGGCGGACGCACTGCTGGAGGGGCGCCGATGAGGCGGGTGGTCGTCGTCGGAGCCGGCCTCTCGGGGGTGGCCTGCGCGCGCGAGCTCCGCGCGGGCGGCGTCGACGCCGTGGTCCTCGATCGGGGTCGCGTCCCCGGCGGTCGCATGGCGGCCCGCACCTTGTGGGACCGCCGGGTCGACCTGGGCGCGTCCTACCTCACCGTGAGCGACCCGGGGTTCGCGGCCGTCGTCGACGACTGGGCAGCCCGCGGCCTCGCCCGCGAGTGGACCGACACCTTCACGGCGCTGGGAGATGGCCGCGCCGACAGCAAGGACGGCCCCGTGCGCTGGGGAGCGCCCCGCGGCCTGCGGTCGTTGGTCGAGGACCTCGCAGCCGACCTCACCGTCGAACGGCGGGAGGTCGGGTCGCTGGACGAGCTCGAGGCGGACGCCGTCGTCCTCGCCATGCCCGACCCCCAGGCCCGCCGGCTCGTCGGTGACCATCCCGTGGCGGACGTCCTCGACCGCGCGTGGGAGCCCGTCATCGCCGTCGCCGCGTGGTGGGCCGACCGCACGTGGGACGGAGCGAGCCCGACCGGCCGTTTCGACGGCGCCTTCGTCAACGACGACCCCGACGTCGCCTGGATCGCCGACGACGGCCGGCGCCGCGGCGACGACGCCCCGGTCCTCGTCGCCCACTCGACACCCGGGCGTGCCGCGCGCCACCTCGACGACCCGGCCGGAGCGGTGCCCGCGGTGCTCGACGCCGTCCGGCGGCTGCTCGACGTCGGGGAGCCCGAGGACGTCCATGTGCACCGCTGGACCTTCGCCCGCCCGACGGGTCGACGCGAGGAGTCCTACGCCCTCGTCGAGGGCGACCGTCTCGTCGGCGCCTGCGGCGACGGGTGGGGCGAGACACCCAAAGTCGAGACCGCCTGGCTCTCCGGCGTACGCCTCGGGCGCGCGCTGGCGGACCGGCTCAGGTGACCTCGAGCAGCCCTCGCTCCTCGACCAGGTCGAGAGCCAGGGTGCGGTAGCCCTCGTCCTCGAAGAGCACGGTGATCCGGTCCTCCTCGACGTCGGTGACGGTGCCGAGGCCGAACTCGGCGTGGCGCACCGTGGCCTGGACGGCGTACGGAACGTCGGGCGCCGCGGTCTCGTCGGGCGCCAGGCCGGCCACGCAGTTGTCGCAGATCCCGCACCGGTCTCGGACCTCGGCGCCGAAGTAGCCGAGCATGAACGCGCTGCGGCAGCGCTCGGTCTCGGCGTAGGCGCGCATCATCTCCACCCGCGAGCCCTCCAGCTTGCGCTGTGCCTCGGCCCGCTCCACGACGGCGTCGACGATCGCGCCGAGGCCCGCGTCGGCGGGGAGGTCGCCGGCCTCGCGGGCCAGGCCCACGAGGTTGACCAGCCGACCGGCCTTCCGCGGCCCGAAGTCGAGGTGCTCGCCGAGCTCACGGGGGTCGTCGCTGCCGGTCGCCTCCATGGCGCGGAGGACAGCGCGTACGTCGGCTCGCTTCGGGATCGGGGTGGTGAAGAAGCGTCCCAGCGAGAGGTCCTCGGCCCGGTAGGCCAGCACCGCCGTCGCGACGGCGCGGTCACGGCCGGCCCGCCCGACCTCCTGCCAGTAGGTGTCCGGCGACTCGGGGACGTCGGCGTGCACCACGAAGCGGATGTCGGGCTTGTCGACGCCCATGCCGAAGGCCGACGTCGCCGCGACCAGCGGGAGGTCGCCGGCCATGAAGGTCTCGTGCACCTCGTCGCGGCGTCGCTGCGAGAGGCCGGCGTGGTAGGCCGCGGCGTCGTGGCCCCGCTCGACGAGCGACTCCGCGACGGACTCCGCGCCCTTGCGCGTGCGGCAGTAGACGACGCCGCTGCCGCGGTCGTGGGACAGCTCGTCGACGATGGCCAGCACCCGCTCGCGCTGCTCGTCGGCGTCGGAGAAGCGCTCCACCGTCAGCGCGATGTTGTCGCGCTCGAACCCGGTGAGCACGACGAGCGCCTCGCGCAGGGCGAGCCGGTCGACGATGTCCTGCTGGGTCGGCAGCGCGGCGGTCGCGGTCATGGCGATGACCCGCGGCGAGCCGAGCTGCTGGACCAGCTCGCCGAGCCGCAGGTAGTCGGGGCGGAAGTCGTGTCCCCACGACGAGACGCAGTGCGCCTCGTCGACCGCGACGAGCGTCGGCTCGAGGGCGGCGACGTCCGCGAGCACGTCGGGATTGGCCAGCTGCTCGGGGGAGAGCAGGAGGAAGCGCAGGTCGCCGTCGCGCGCCGCGGTGAGGATCCGCTCGCGCTCCTCGGCGGACTCGGCCGAGCTCAACCGCGCGGCGCTGAGACCGACCGTCTCCAGCGAGGCCACCTGGTCCTGCTGCAGCGCGAGCAGCGGGGAGACGACGACCGTGCAGCCGTCGAGCAGCATGCCGGCGAGCTGGTAGGCCAGGGACTTGCCGGCCCCGGTGGGTGCGACGAGCAGCACGTCGCGTCCGTCGAGGAGCGCCTGCACAGCCTCCTCCTGACCGGGCAGCAGCTCCCGGTGTCCGAACCATCGCTCGGCAGCCTCGCGCACCCGCGCGGACAGTGTGGATCGGGAGGGAGGGTTCGTCACCCGGCAGGAGTACCCCGCGGAGGTGACGCCCATGAGCGGGACGTCAGGAGGCCTGCATCACCTCGGGCGGAAGCCCGAGCACATGACCCGCAGGTGCTCGATCGTCTGCCCGCCCCGGTAGTAGGCCTGCTGCTCGGCGACGAACGAGCCGCCCGGCGTGCGGAGGTCGAAGCGGTAGCTGACGTGCGAGGTGTCGGCCACGTCGTCGCGCTCGGTGACGTCGACGACCCGCTCGATCTCGTCGTGCGGCTCGAACCACGAGCCGAGCACCGTCTGCACGACCTCGTCCGGGCCGCTGCCCTCCCACGTCCGCCCGGGGGTCAGCCCCCGGAAGTCGACGTCGTCGGCGAGCAGGGCTCGCAGGGCGGACTCGTCCTTGGCGGCGATGGCGTGGGCCAGCCGTGCGCCCAGGGTCTCGGTGTCGCTCACCCGCCCAGTGTGCGGCAGCGGGTCAGCGTTCGGCCAGCACCGCGAGGTCACGCTCGGCGTAGAGCCGGTGCTCCCACTCCTCGTTGAGGACGACGCGCAGGCAGTCCGCGACGGTGAGCCCGGTGGCGTCGGTGAGGAACGGCGTGGCGGATGAGACCGCTCGACCCAACCCGGCGTCGGTGAGCCCGTCGAGCACCTCCGCGACGGTCGCGCGGCGCTGCCGACGCAGGGCCATGACCTCGTGCAGCTCCGGCCGCACCCGTCGCGCCCACGGCACACCCTCGTGCGCGGGAGCCTCGTCCCAGGGCAGGTCGAGCGGGTGCCACGGGGACGGGTCGGCGAGCACCACGCCGCCCACCCAGCACGCGTGGGCGAACCCGAGGTGGCGCAGGGTCTCGATGAACGACCACTCGCCGTCGACCTGCTCGTGCAGCTGCTCGGCGGGCACGGTCCGGGCGTGTCCCATCGTCTCGCCCCACAGCCGGTCGAGGACGGCGAACGCCTCCTGGAAGCCGGCGACGTCGGTCGGCGCCATCAGCGCGCGCTCGGGCATCCGGCGGTTGAGCTCGGCCTCCACGAGCGGGACGACGTCGACCCCGTTGACCACGAGGCGCAGCACCTCGCCGCTGATCTCCATGTCGGGGATCTCGACGCCGGTCATCCGGACGCCGTCGAAGTACGCCGCCCGCACGCGGCTGCGGCTCAGGTCGACCTCGCGGACGTCCAGGCCGCTCATGTCGGCGCCCCGGAACGTGCTGCCTGAGAGATCCACCCGCCGGAAGGTCGAGCCGCTGAGGTCCTGCTCGCTGAAGTCTGTCACCCGGGCAGGCTAGGGGTCGTTGCGGACGATCCGCGACCGGTTCGATGATGGCGCCATGACCGGTGCTCCCCGCACGCCCGGCACCGTCGCGGTGCCCGGCGCCGTCCTGTCCTTCGACGTCGTCGGCGACCTCGCCGACGCCACGCCCGAGTCCCCGCCGCTGGTGCTGGCGGGATCGCCGATGGACAGCACCGGCTTCGGCAGCCTCGCGTCCCGGCTCAAGGGCCGCGTGCTGGTGCTGACCGACCCGCGCAACGTGGGCCGGAGCACGCGTGAGAACGACGCCGCAGCCGTCGCGCCCGAGCAGCACGCCGAGGACCTGCATGCGCTCGTCGAGGCGCTCGGCGTCGGCCCGGTGGACCTGTTCGCCTCGTCCGGTGCCGCGGTCAACGCGCTCTTCCTCGTCGCCGCGCACCCAGACGACGTACGACTCCTGGTGGCGCACGAGCCTCCGATGGCCCCGCTCCTGCCCGACGGCGCCGCCATCGTCCGGGCGTGCGACGAGCTGGTGGCGGCCTACGACGCCGCCGGCATCGGACCCGGGATGGCCCGCTTCATCAGCCTGGTGATGCACCGCGGTGAGTGGACGGGCGACGAACCCGTCCCGGACCCGGCGGTGTTCGGCCTGCCCACCGAGGACGACGGCACGCGCGACGACGGCCTCATGGCCAACATGCGGGGCGGGGGGTGCTCCCGCGTCCCCGACCTCGACGCGGTCCGTGCCGCTCCCACCCGCGTCGTGCTGGGCGTGGGGGAGGAGTCGGGTGGCCCCGACGACGGCGAGATCGCCGGCCGGGCCGGACACGCCGTCGCGCGTGAGCTGGGCGTCGAGCCGGTCGTCTTCCCCGGCGGGCACAACGGCTTCCTGGGCGGCGAGTACGGCCAGACGGGCAAGCCGGACGAGTTCGCCGCCCGGCTGCGCGAGGTGCTGGCTACCAGGTGAGCTCGATCTCGATCTCGTTGTCGTCGCCGAGCTCGACCTCCACCTTGAGGTTCACCTGGTCGGGGACGGCCACCGTGACCCGGCCGCCTCCGCGGGAGAACTCGACGGAGTTGTGCTTGGCGAGCGAGTCGGCGAGGGCACGCAGCCGGGCAGCAGCCTCCTCGCGGGTCATCGTCTGGGTGTCGTCCGTCTCGAAGAGGTCCATGCCCCGAACCTAACGACTGCGGCCGGTGATCTACAGCCCCAGCATGCGTCCGATGATCTCCTTCTGGATCTCGGTCGTGCCGCCGTAGATCGTCTGGATCCGCGAGTCGGTGTAGGCCTTCGAGATCGGGTACTCGTCCATGTAGCCGTAGCCGCCATGGAGCTGGACGCCGGCGTCGACGACCCGCTTCTGCAGCTCGGTGGTCCACCACTTCGCCATCGAGGCGAGCGCGGTGTCGACCTTCCCGGCGTTGAGCCGGAGCACGCAGTCGTTGATGAAGACCCGCGCGATGTGCGCCTCCGTGGCCATCTCGGCGAGCACGAAGCGGTTGTGCTGGAACTTCCCGATCGGCCTGCCGAAGGCCTCGCGCTCCTTGGCGTAGGCCAGGCAGAGGTCGAGGACGTGCTCGATCGCGGCGACGGCGATGCAGCCGATCGAGATGCGCTCCTGCGGCAGGTTCTCCATCAGGGAGACGAAGCCCGACCCCTCGGCGCCCAGGAGGTTCGCCTTCGGCACGTGTACGTCGGTGAAGGACAGCTCGGCAGTGTCCTGGGCGTGCAGCCCCATCTTCGCGAGGTTGCGGCCCCGCTCGAACCCCTCCATGCCTCGCTCGACGACGAGCAGCGAGATGCCCTGGTGACCTGCGTCGGGATCGGTGCGGCACACGACGATCACGAGGTCGGACAGGATCCCGTTGGAGATGAAGGTCTTCGACCCGTTGAGGACGTAGTGGTCGCCGGCATCGACCGCGGTCGTCCGGATGCCCTGCAGGTCCGACCCGGCCCCGGGCTCGGTCATCGCGATGGCGGTGATCAGGTCGCCGGAGACGCAGCCGGGCAGCCAGCGCTGCTTCTGCTCCTCGGTCCCGAGCGAGGAGATGTAGGGGACGATGATGTCGGTGTGCACGGCGAAGCCCGGGCCCGACGCCCCGGCCCGCGCGGACTCCTCGGCGAGCACCATGTTGTAGCGGAAGTCCTTGATGCCCGGCCCGCCGTAGGCCTCGTCGACGTCGAAGCACAGCAGCCCGCGCTCGCCCGCCTTGCGCCACACCTCGCGGTCGACGACGCCCGCCTGCTCCCAGGCGGCGTGGTGCGGGGCGACCTCCTTGTCGAAGAAGGCGCGTGCGAGAGCGCGGAAGTCCTCGTGCTCCTGCTCGAGGATGCTGGGGCGGTCAGGCATGGTGTCTTCCTCCGGTGGTGGGACGTGCGCAGGCCACTGCCCGCGCCGCGACGTAGGCAGGCTCGCGCAGGCCCTCGACGACGGCGTACTGCTCGAGTCCGGCAAGGGGGTGGGTGATCGGGTCGAACCGGTCGGCGGTGTCCGCCTCGGCCCACGTCACGTCGATGCTGCCGACCGGCTGCCAGTCCCCGGTGCCCAGGGCCAGGTCGAGCGCGTACGTCGCTGGCGGCAGGCCCTCGTGGGGATCCGACTGCGGGCTCAGGCGGAAGGTCACGGCGCGTCCGCCGGCCTTCGCGGGGAGCAGCGTGGTCAGTCGGCCGAACCGGCCCGGCCCCCGCAGGGTCAGCAGGTAGCGGTTCCAGCCACGCTCGCCGGTGCTGGCGAAGAGCAGGTCGCCGTCGGCCCCGTCAGGTGCGGCGGCCTGGAGCCGGAGGGCGAGACCCTCGATGTCGGGCCACCCCTGCGGGAGGCCCATCGATCGCGACCACCGGGTTCGGCATGGCCGGGTGCCGGCCCGGGAGAACGCTTCGATTCCGAGGGCGGGCGCAGGGTCGGTGACGGTCAGCCGGCCCGTCCCCAGGTGGCCGACGGGGTGCAGGGCCTTGTCGCGGCGGACCAGGCCGGTGATCGCGGCGGCCACCGCGAGCAGCACTCCGGACGCGGCGCCGGCGAGGGACAGGGGAGATCGATGCATCATGGTGCGCCGTACCCGCTTGCCGCTGCGGACACCCGGTTGAGCTGGTCGAGCATGGACAGCGGACCGAGGTCCTCGAGCCGGTGGCCGTGCGGGTACGTCGTCGGCCGGTGGACGTACGCCGTGCGGCGCGGGGGAGCCAGCCGCAGCAGCCGGCCGCGCAGCCTGAGCCCACCGCGTACGGCACGGACGAACCACGTCGGCTGGCGCGGAAGGCCGAGCGCCTCGCGCAGGGGCTCGTCCATCACCGCAATCGTGACGCGCCGCACGAGCGGTCGCAGCGGGGCGGGCGCGAGGTCGCGCGCGATCCGGATCGACGCCTCCGCGAGCCGGGTGGCCGCGGGGGTGTGGGCGAAGTGGTGGCGCTC
Source organism: Nocardioides sp. zg-1230 (assembly GCF_013155335.1). Taxonomy (GTDB): domain Bacteria; phylum Actinomycetota; class Actinomycetes; order Propionibacteriales; family Nocardioidaceae; genus Nocardioides. The sequence goes on from NZ_JABJQZ010000002.1 coordinate 119,171, forward strand.
GTAGTCGACGAGCAGCGCCAGGTAGCCGTCGTACGTCGTCGGCAGGCCCTTCAGGCCCATCAGCTCGCCGAAGCGGGTGCTCACCTTCGTGATCGCGGCCAGCTCGACGGGGTCGAGCCGGCGCCAGCCGTTGGCCTCGATCCAGCGGACCGGGCCCACGACGGTGGTGGCGAGGACGTAGGCGAGCTCGTGGTCGGGGATGTCGTAGTGGCCGTGGATGCGGTTGAGCCGGCGCAGCGCGGCGTGCGAGCGCGGCGAGTCGATGCCGTCGAGGGTGGCCTCGTCGCCGATGAGGATGGTGTCGTCGTAGCGCTTGGTGCCGTGGTCCTCGAACTCCCGTGTGCGGTCGAGGAGGGCGGCGATCGAGGGGATGCCGTAGTCGCGCATGAATGCGGTGCCCGTGCCCTGGGAGTAGTCCCACGGGAACTCGAGACGGGCGGTCAGCCGCAGGATCTCGTCGTGGTCGACCTCCGGGTCCAGGGACCGGATCCGGCGGAGGTTGGCGTAGCGGCCCGGCGCGTGGACGAGGCTCAGGACACCCATTCCTTCACCTGGGCCACGGTCGCAGCCGGGTCGTCGCTGACGGGTGTGATGTTGAGGTCGGTGACGCCGGCCTCGCGGAACGCGGCGATGCGCTCCTGCACGTACGACGCCGAGCCGACGAGGTTGGCGGCCTCGAGCCACTCGGTGGGGACGAGCGCCTCGGCCTGCCGCTTCTTGCCGGAGAGGTAGAGGTCCTGGATCTCCTCGGCCTCCTTCTCGTAGCCGTAGGCGCGGGCGACGTCGTTGTAGAAGTTCTTGCCCTTGGCGCCCATGCCGCCGACGTAGAGGGCGAAGACCGGGCGCGCGAAGTCGAGCAGCGCCTTGGTCTCGGGGCCCTCCCCGATCGCGACCATGCCGCCGGCCATCACCTGGAGCGGGCCGAGGCCGTCGAGGCGCTTGGCGGTGCCGGCCGCGAGCGAGTCGCCCCAGACGACGTGCGCCTTCTCGGGGTGGAAGAGGTGGGGGATCCAGCCGTCGGCGATCTCGGCGGTCTGCTCGACGTTCTTCGGGCCCAGCGCGGCGATCCAGATCGGGATGGTGTCGCGCTCGGGCTTCGTCAGCAGCTTGATCGGCTTGCCGAGCCCGGTGACCGCGCCGTGCTCCTTGTCGAGCGGCAGGTGGAACTCGCCGTCCGCGGTCAGCGGCTCACGCATGAGGCCGCGCCGGATGATGTCGACGACCTCGGCAGTGCGCGCCATCGGCTTGCGGTAGGGCACGCCGTGGAAGCCCTCGATGACCTGCGGTCCGCTGACGCCGAGGCCGAGGATCGCGCGCCCCTGGCTGACGTTGTCGAGCCCGGCCGCGGTCTGCAGCAGGGCGCCGGGGGTGCGGGAGTAGATGTTGAGGATGCCCGAGCCGATCTGCACGGTCTCGGTCTTGGCCGCGAGGTAGCCCATCAGCGTGGGCGCGTCGAAGCCGTAGGCCTCCGCGACCCACACGCTGTCGAGCCCCGCCCGCTCCAGCGCGACCACGTCGTCGGCCGCCTTGCGCGGGTTGCCGTCGTACATCAGCAGGGTGGCGAGGCGCATGCGGCAATCGTGACAGTGTCACTGTCACGGTGCAAGGGTGATACTCGACCATGGGACTGATCACAGACGTGCGGGTGCGCCAGCCCGCCAAGGACGACCTGGTCGGACGACGATTCCTCGTCGCCGGCATCGGCAACGGCTTCGAGGGCACCATCGGCATCCGAGTGCTCGACGGGCGGGGACGTGTGCTCGCGGAGGACTCGGCCCAGTCCGTCGGCGGCATGGCGGCGGTCGGGGAGTTCTCCACCCGGGTGACCGTGCCGCACCCGCCACGCGACGGCACCCGGCTCACGGTGCAGGTCTTTGGCGACAACCCCGGACTCCCCGACGAGGGCCCGAGTCCCGGCTTCAACCTCCGCGAGGTCGAGGTGATCATGTTCGCCGAGCTCCGCGGCTTCCTGCTCTACCGCGTCGAGGCGGGCGACACCCTCGCCTCGATCGTGCGCACGCTGCGCGACTTCACCCGTACGACGGTCGCCCAGGTCGTCGCCGCGAACCCGCGGATCACCGACCCCGACGTCATCCGGGTCGGCCAGCGGCTGCGGATCCCGCAGAAGGACTGACGGTCACTGCGGGCAGAATGCCTCACCCCTCGACGTACGTCGACCCGGCGAGGACGGCGGCCACCGCATCGGTGCGGGGTGCGGTGCGGAGCAGGGTGGCGGTGACGAAGTCGGTGGCGTAGGACTCGAAGGCGCGCGCGTGCCGGAGCATCGCGTGCCGTCCGCCGGGGATGGCGACGTAGCCGACCGGGGTCGTCGCCTCCAGTCGGCGGGCGAGCTCCGACGAGCGCGTGGGCAGGGCGATCCGGTCCTCGCCGCCGTGCACGACCAGGACCTGCGTGTCGTGCAGCCCGCCCCGGTCGGTCGGCAGCACCCAGGGGTTCAGGGCCACCACGCTGCGCACCTGGGGGTCGTGCCCGGCCAGCAGCGCGGCGCGCCCGCCCAGCGAGTGGCCGACGAGGGCGACCGGCAGGTCGCCGTGCTCCTCGGTGACGCGGTCGAGCGCCCACGCGACGTCCATGACCGGCGTGGTGCGGGAGTCCCAGCCGCGGTGCGTGTTGAGGAGGCGGTGGACCGCCAGCCGCGACCTGCCCGCGAGGGCGATCCGCTGCGCGAGCGGCACCATGCGCAGCACCGAGAGCTGCGCGGGGCTGACCATCGCCCGGTCGCCGCGGCTGGCCCCGCCGTGCAGGACCAGGACGATCCCGCGCGGGGCACGCCCCCTGCGGACGGGGACCAGCCGGGCGCCGGTCATCAGGACAGGCCGGGCACCCGGGCAGTGACCTTGTCGAGCACGCCCTCGACCACGTTGGACGGTCGCTGCTGCTCACCGAGGCGCGCGTCCAGCACGATCATGGCGGCGGTCAGCGCGGGGACCGCCCACTGCAGGAGCTTCAGCTTGCGCTGGGCCTCGGCGACGTCGCGCGGCGTGCGGGTCGACGGCTCGGTGCCCGACTCGGCCGGCACCTGCGTGTCGGCCGAGACCCGACGCCCGAGCATCCGGCTGTAGGCCGTCACGCCGATCGCGGCACCGGTGAGGGCGGTCTTGACCAGAGAGGTGCTCGCGACCCCACGCTGGCCGACCACGCGGCCCTTGTTGCCGAGCAGCAGGCCGGTGCTGCCGACCAGGTGCGCACCGATGGCGGCCGCGTTGACGGGCGTCCACCGGTCCCAGCCGGTGTTCGCCACCGAGCCGACGCCGGACGGGGAGTCGGCCGCGCCTGCGGCGGGGTTGAGCGCGACGGCGTTGGCCAGCGTGCCGCCGAACCAAGCGGCGAGGCCGACGTCGTTGAGCGTGCGGGACAGGGTGTTGCTGGACATGCAGGTCTCCAGACCTCGGGTACGGGGAGCCCGTCCCGTACCCGGAGCCGCGCCTCGCATTCGCGACTGCCGGGCTCAGCGGCCCAGGCCCGGGACCACCTCGGCGCCGGGCAGGTCGGCGAGCACGCGCCCGGGCACGAGCAGCTTGGAGCGTCGTACGCCGCTGCCGAGCACGACCACGGGCTCGTCGAGCAGCGCGTCGTGGACCAGCACGCGCCAGCCCTCGGGCAGCCCGAAGGGAGTGATCCCGCCGTACTCCATGCCCGTCTCGGCGACCGCGCGCTCCATCGACAGGAAGGAGGCCTTGCGCACGTCGAGCATCTTGCGCACGAGCGTGTTGACGTCGGCACGGGTGTCGGCGCGGACCACGCACGCCGCGATCCGCTCGTCGCCGGCCCGCACGCCCGCGACGACGACGCAGTTGCCGCCCGCCGCCATCGGGATGTCGTAGGCCTCGCTCATCGCGGCCGTGTCGGCGAGGTCCGGGTCGATCTCGACCACCGCCACCTCGGTCGCCCCGGGCCACCCCGCGAGGGCGGCGGCGACCGGGGGAGCGACGAGGTCCGGGTGCTCGACGGCGGGGAGGGACGTGAGGGACGGGAAGCTCGGCAGCGTCACGCGGTCATCATGCGGCATTCACCCTGAGGTCATCGCGGCACCACCGTGCGGTCCCCGGGTCCGGGCAGCGTGGTGCCATGACGGTGACCCGCGAGGCGCCCCAGCTGAGGGAGGTCTCGACCTCGTCGTTGGTCCCCACCCCCACCGTGGTTGCGCACCGCGGCGCCAGCGGGCACCGTCCCGAGCACACCCTCGACGCCTACCGCACCGCCATCCGGATGGGCGCCGACGACATCGAGCTCGACCTCGTCGCCACCGGCGACGGGGTGCTCGTGGCGCGCCACGACCTCGAGCTCAGCGTGACGACCGACGTGGCCGACCGCCCAGCGCTCGCGCACCTGCGCCGCAGGATGGTCGTTGACGGCGTGGAGCAGCACGGCTGGTTCGCCCAGGACCTCACGCTCGCGGAGCTCAAGACGCTCGCCGCGAGGGAGCGGATGCCGGGCACCCGGCCCGGCAACGCGGCGTACGACGGTGCGGAGGGCGTGCCGACGCTCACCGAAGTGCTGGCGATGGTCGGCGCCGAGTCGCTGCGGCGCGGCCGCACGGTAGGCGTTGCGCTCGAGCTCAAGCACGCCGCCCACCACGACGCGGCCGGCCTCCCGCTGGACGTGCCGCTGCTGCGCGAGCTCGCCCGCCAGGGCCTCGACCACCCGTGGGCGCGGGTGACGCTGATGTCCTTCGAGGCGCCGGTCCTGCGGCGCCTCGCCACGCGGACCCGGCTGCCCCTCCTGCAGCTGCTCGACCGCGGGCACCGGGTGACGTCCGAGGAGCTCGACGAGATCGACGAGTACGCCGACGGCCTCGGCGCCCACACGTCGCTCGTGCTGCCCCGCGATGCCGCGGGAGCGGTCGGCACCCCATCGACGCTCGTCCGTGAGGCGCACCGCCGCGGCCTCACCCTCCACGCCTGGACCGTGCGCGCGGAGAACCGCTTCCTGCCGACCGACCTGCGGCGCGGCGACGCGCCCGACGCGCTCGGAGACATGGCGGGGGAGGTGCGGGCGCTGCTCGCCGCGGGGGTCGACGGGGTCATCACCGACCACCCCGAGCAGGCGCTCGCGGTGCTCCGCGAGCGCGTGGGCCAGACCGCCTCGCAGCGGTGACAGGCAGGGCTTCGCACCGGCGTACGCTCGTCGTCGTGACGTACGCCGGTGCTGCCCCGACCGCGACCCCGACCGCGACCCCGACCGCCCTGCTCGAGCGGATCCGTGCCTCCGTCATCGGCGACGACCAGGTGATGCAGGGCCCCTACGGTCCCCGCCGCGTCACCTACGCCGACTACACCGCGTCGGGCCGCAGCCTGACCTTCATCGAGGACTTCATCCGCCACGAGGTGCTTCCCGCCTACGCCAACACCCACACCGAGGCGAGCGGCACCGGGCTCCAGACCACCCGGCTGCGCGAGGACGCCCGGCGGATCATCCGCGACGCCGTCGGCGGTGACGACGACACGGTGGTCATCTTCTGCGGCTCCGGCAGCACGGCCGCGATCGACAAGATGATCGGCATCCTCGGCCTGCGCATTCCGTGCGCGCTGGAGGACCGTCACCATCTCAGCGCCGCGATCCCCGCCGACCAGCGCCCCGTCGTGTTCATCGGCCCGTTCGAGCACCACTCCAACGAGGTGAGCTGGCGCGAGACCATCGCCGACGTCGTCACCATCCACGAGGACGCCGACGGCCGGGTCTCGCTGGAGCACCTGCGCGAGGAGCTCGAGCGCCACGCCGACCGCCCGCTCAAGATCGGCTCGTTCTCAGCGGCCTCCAACGTCACCGGCATCGTGACCGACACCGAGGGCGTCGCCGACCTGCTCCACGAGCACGGCGCCCTCAGCTTCTGGGACTTCGCTGCGTGCGCGCCCTACGTCGACATCGAGATGTACGGCCCGGGCACCTCCCGCAAGGACGCGATCTTCATCAGCCCCCACAAGTTCATCGGCGGCCCCGGCACCCCGGGGGTGCTCGTCGTGCGCCGCGAGCTGATGGCCAACCGGGTACCGGTCGTGCCCGGCGGCGGGACGGTGATGTACGTCAACCCGACCGAGCACCGCTACCTCGACGACCCGGCCCACCGCGAGGAGGGCGGCACGCCCGCGATCGTCGAGTCGATCCGCGCCGGCCTGGTCTTCCAACTCAAGCAGGCCGTGGGCGTCGAGACGATCCAGGCCCACGAGGAGGAGCTGCTCCAGCGGGCCGTGGAGGCCTGGCGGGCCGAGCCGACGATCCAGATCCTCGGCAACCTCGACGCCCAGCGGCTCTCGATCGTGTCCTTCGTCGTCAAGGCACCCGACGGCACCTACCTCCACCACAACTTCGTCGTCGCGCTGCTCAACGACCTCTTCGGCATCCAGACCCGCGGGGGCTGCTCGTGCGCCGGGCCTTACGGCCACCGGCTGCTCGACATCGACCTCGACCACAGCCATCGCTACGAGGAGCAGATCCGCGGAGGCTGCGAAGGCATCAAGCCGGGCTGGGTGCGGGTCAACTTCAACTACTTCGTCGACGAGGAGGTCTTCACCTACGTCACCGAGGCCGTCCGCCTCGTGGCGCGCGAGGGGTGGCGCCTCCTCGGCGACTACCGCTTCGACCCGGCCACCGGTCTCTGGCACCACCGCACGGGCCCCGTCGAGCCGCCGCTGCGCCTGGCCGACGTGAGCTACGCCGCCGACGGTGCGATGACCTACCCGCGGCACACGCAGACGGCCCCCGTCTCGGCGCTCCGTGAGCACCTCGACGAGGGCCGCGCGATCATGGCCGCCGCGTCTCCGCCCGACTGGTCCGACACCGCCCACCTCACGGAGGACTTCGACGACCTCCGGTGGTTCGCGCTGCCCGCCTGCTCGCTGGGGCCGTGACGGTCCCGGACCCGTGACGGGCTAGGCCCCGAGCTGCCGCCGGGAGGGCCAGACCGTCGCGGCGAGCCCGGCAGCGCCGGCCGCGAGCCACGGGATCGGCATCAGCCAGCGGAGCTCGGAGGTGTCGACGACATCGCCCTGCACGAGGGCCCACACCAGCACCATGCCGGCGAAGGCGACGCCCATCACGAGGTGGCCGATGTTGACCGGGTGGAGGCCGGACGGCTTGGCGGGTGCGTCGAGCGGGCCCGTCATCGGCTCGTCGTACGGGCCGTAGGTGTCGAAGGTCGCGTCGAGGCCGTAGAGGTCGGCGTCGTCGTTGCGGTGCTCGGTCATGGCAGATCTCCTCAGGCCGCTTCGCGGACGAGGATCTCGCCGCCGACCAGGTCGATGGTGATGGACATGTCCGGGACGTCGTCGCCGCCGTCGAGGAACCCGTCCTGGGTGATGTCGAAGCCGTCGCTGCGCTGGTCGAAGACCTGGCTCTGGCCGCCGACGACCTGGGTGCTGACGTCGACGTCCATCCCGTTCGGGACGACCACCTCGACCACGCCGCCGACCCCGTCGATGGAGATGTCGCGGCCGTCGAGCTCGTCGACGTCGGAGACGTCCGACAGGTCGAGGGTGAAGCGGCCGCCACCGAAGTCGTAGGCCTGGCGGACCTCGCTCGCGTCGGTCGGCGCGTAGAAGTGGGTCTCGTCGCCGATGCTGCCGCCGACGGTCGCCGCGGCCGTGGCCAGCGCAGCGACCAGGCCGACGAGGATGAGTCCGCCGGCACGGCCGTAGAACGAGCCGACGACCAGCATCAGGGCGGTGATGCCGAGCGCGAGTGCGGGGTAGGCGCTGTCCGCGACCGGTACGCCGGCCACGTCGACGACGCCGAGGACGCCCTCGGCGAGGGCGATCAGCGCGAGCGTGAACCAGAACAGGATCGGTCCGCGCTTGCGCGGGTTGCGCGGTCGCCGCGGTCGGTCGTACGACGCCCACGGGCCGGCCGGGTCGTGGGCCGACACGGGTCCGTACGCCGGGTCGTACCCCGTGCCGTAGCCCGTCTCGTACCCGGCGCCGTGGCCCGGGTCGTAGCCCGCATAGCCGGCGGCCGGGTCGGCGCCCAGACCGCCGTCGTACGCCTGCGGCGTGGTGCCACCGGCCTGGGGCACCGACTGCTGCTTGCGGTGCAGGAACCACACGACGAGCGCGGCGCCGATGGCCAGCGGCCAGGGGAACCAGAACGCCCCCGCCCAGTCGCCGAGGGCCGCGACGAGGGCGAGCACGCCCACGCCCACGAGGGCGATCGTGCGGCTGCGCTGGTCGAGGCCGAGGGGCTCGTCCGCGGTCCCCTCCTCGGGGACGAGGATCCAGGCGGCGACGTAGAGCAGGAGGCCGGCGCCGCCGAAGAAGACAGCCACCACGAGGGCCACGCGCACGATGATCGGATCGACATCGAGGTGGCGGGCGATGCCGCCGGCGACGCCGGCCACGTGCCGGTCGGTGACGCTGCGGCGCAGGCGGCCGAGGTCCTTCATCTCGTCGCGGGTGACCCGCGGTCCCGGCCGGGGCGGGGTGCCCGGGGCGGGATCTGTCGCCGCTGAGGATGACGGCGGGGAGGCGTCAGCGGGGTTCGGAGGGGTGGCGTTGTCCATGGCTCAACTCTCCTCGTCATCACCGCCGCGCACCATCGGGGACAGCCCTGATCCGCGTCCCGCGTTCCGGGCGTGGCTCCCGGGGTCCGGGTCAGGGTCGGCTCGGGGTCAGTCCTCATGGTCGCGCACCTGCGCGCCTGCGACGATGGAGGCACGATGAGCCACCCGACGCCCCCCGCACCCCCGTCGACGCCCCCGGCCGGCCACCCGGCTGCCCGGCCGCCGCGGGCGGGCGCGCCCCGTCGCGCCTACCGCGACATCTCGGCGCCGATCGCCGGTGGCGTCGCCGCAGGCCTCGCCCAGCACCTGGGCGTGCCCGTGCTGTGGGTGCGCGGCTTCTTCGTCGCCACCGCGTTCCTCGGCGGCTTCGGCCTCATGCTCTACGCCGGCCTGTGGATGTTCCTGCCGGCTGACCAGCACTTCGAGGTCGGCGCCCCCGGTCTGGAGAGCGCCACCCGCACCGGCAAGCGACCGGGGCGGCGCTCGCGGCTGCGCGACGCCGGACCGGCGATCGCGCTGGGTGCCCTGTTCTTCGGGGTGGTCCTCGGCGTCGAGGGCATCTTCGGCCAGGGGGTCCTGTTCTGGCCCGTGGTCCTCGGCATCGCCGGCATCGGGTTGCTGTGGCGCCAGGCCGACGAGGCCCAGCGCGAGCGATGGACGGACTCCTCGGGGCGCATCGACCCCTTCCGGGCGATCTTCGGCAACGGAGGGTGGGCGGCGTACGCCCGCATCGCCGCCGGCCTCGGACTCATCGTCACCGCCCTCATCGTCTTCGCCGTCGCCGCCGGACAGGCCACGTTCGCCGTCCCGGTGCTCGTCGCAGGACTGCTCGGGCTGCTCGGCCTCGCCATCGTGGTCGGGCCGTGGGCGCTGCGCCTGGTCAGCGACCTCGGCGCCGAGCGCGCCGAGCGGGTCCGCACCCAGGAGCGTGCCGACATGGCCGCCCACCTCCACGACTCGGTGCTGCAGACCCTCGCGCTCATCCAGAAGAACGCCCACGACGCCACCACCGTCGCCCGCCTCGCCCGCTCGCAGGAGCGCGACCTGCGCCAGTGGCTCTTCGAGGCCGACACCGCCGACGCGACGACGCTCGCCGGGGCGCTGAAGGAGATGGCAGCCGACGTCGAGTCGCAGCACCCCGTCGTCGTCGACGTGGTGACCGTCGGCGACTGCGACCTCGACGAGGCGCTCCGCCCGATCGTCCTCGCCGCCCGCGAGGCCGTGGTCAACGTCGCCAAGCACGCCGGCACCCAGCGGGCCGACGTCTACGCCGAGACCACCGCCGGGGCCGTCGACGTGTTCGTCCGCGACCGCGGCGCGGGCTTCGACCTCGGCGCCGTGGCCGGCGACCGCCACGGCGTGCGCAACAGCATCGTCGACCGGATGGCGCGCCACGGCGGCAGCGCGGACGTACGCTCGGCTCCCGGTGAGGGCACCGAGGTACGGCTCCACATGCCCCGCACCGGCCAGCGCGCCCACCCCGACCAGCCGCACGACCAGCCGCACGACCTGCCGCACGATCCCGAGGAGACCCGATGACCCAGGCCCCCCAGACGCGTCCCGTGCGGGTCGTGCTGGTCGACGACCACGCGATGTTCCGCGCAGGGGTGCGCGCCGAGCTGGCCGCGAGCGGGGCCGGTGTGGTCGAGGTCGTCGGTGAGGCGGCCGACGCGGACGCTGCCATCTCCGTCGTACGAGAGCTGCAGCCGCAGGTCGTGCTGCTCGACGTGCACCTGCCCGGCGGGGGAGGGGTCGAGGTGATGCGCCGCCAGCCGTCGCCTGACACGCTCTACCTCGCGCTGTCGGTCTCCGACGCCGCAGAGGACGTCATCGGCACCATCCGAGGCGGCGCCCGCGGCTACGTCACCAAGACCATCACCGGTCCCGAGCTGGTCGATGCGATCACCCGGGTGGCCGGTGGGGACGCGGTGTTCTCGCCGCGGCTGGCCGGGTTCGTGCTCGACGCCTTCGCCGGGTCGATCGACGTGGCCGCGGTCGACGAGGACCTCGACCGGCTCACCGAGCGCGAGCGGGAGGTGATGCGGCTGATCGCCCGTGGCTACGCCTACAAGGAGGTCGCGAAGGAGCTGTTCATCTCGGTCAAGACCGTCGAGACGCACATGTCGTCGGTGCTCCGCAAGCTCCAGCTGTCGAGTCGTCACGAGCTGACGAAGTGGGCCTCCGACCGCCGTCTGCTCTGACGCGGGGACGCGCCCGTGCGGGTGGGCGACGATTGACAAGAGCAGGCGGAACCGGTGGGGTCGGGGGGTCCCATTCGCACTCGGAAGCGACCCTCCTGTGGCTGACTCGACCGCAACCGTCCCCACGACCGACGACGACAACGGCCTCAAGAGGTCCATCACCGGCGCGCAGCTGTTCTTTTACACCCTCGGGGACGTGCTGGGTTCCGGCATCTACGTCCTCATCGGACTGGTGGCGGCCGCCGTCGGCGGCGCGTTCTGGATCGCCTTCGCTGCCGGCGTCACCGTCGCGGCCATCACCGGAGCGGCGTACGCCGAGCTCGTGACGAAGTACCCCCAGGCGGCGGGCTCGTCGCTCTACGTCCAAAAGGCGTTTCGCAACAAGGCGCTCACATTCCTGGTCACCGTGTCCTTCCTGTCGGCGAGCTTCGCGGCCTCAGGCTCGCTGGCGGCCGGGTTCGCCTCGTACTTCGGCCAGCTCTTCGACGGCGGCGGCCCGCCGGCGCTGCTGGTCTCGCTGGTCTTCGTCGCCGTGCTGGTGGTCATCAACTACATCGGCATCACGGAGTCGGTCGTGATGAACATGCTCATGACCTTCATCGAGCTCAGCGGCCTGGTCATCGTGATGATCATCGGCATCTGGTACATCGCCGAGGGCAACGCGGACTTCGGCACGCTCACCGACATCAGCGTCTCCGGCAACCCGGCGCTCGCCGTCCTCGCCGGGGTGGCGCTCTCCTTCTTCGCGATGACCGGCTTCGAGAACACCGCCAACGTGGCCGAGGAGACCATCGACCCCTATCGGGCGTTCCCGCGCTCCCTCATCGGCGGCATGATCGTGGCCGGTGTGGTCTACGTGCTCGTGTCGATGGCCGCGGCGCTGACCGTGCCGACCGACAAGCTGGCCGATTCCGAGGTGGCGCTCCTCGAGGTGGTCAAGCAGGGGATCCTCCCGTTCTCCACCGACCTGATGACCACCATCTTCACCATCATCGCGCTCGTGGCCATCACCAACACGACCCTCGTGACCCTGGTGACGCAGCCCCGCATCCTCTACGGAATGGCTCGCGAGGACGTCGTCCCCGGAGTCTTCGCCAAGGTCCACGCGAGCCGGCGCAGCCCCTGGGTGGGCCTGCTGTTCAGTGGCCTGGTGGTCGGCGGCCTGCTCGTCACCGGCACCCTCGTCACCGAGGCCGGCGGCAAGCTCGACCTCGTCAACCGACTGGCCCTCGTCACGGTCGTCTTCCTGCTCGCGATCTACGCGCTCGTCATCGTGACGTGCCTGAAGCTGCGCGGACACGACGAGGACGAGCGGGCGTTCCGCGCCAGCACGCCGCTGTTGGTCGTGGGGCTGGTCGGCAACCTGGCGATCCTCTACTACGCCATCTACGACGACCCCGCGTCGCTCTACTGGTGCGCCGGGCTGCTCGCCGTCGGAGTGGTGCTCTACCTCGCCGAGCAGCTGTTCGGCAAGAGGGGCACCGGCTCGCGCACCCCCGACCTCGACGACTCCACCGCCACCAAGGAGGGCTGACATGCACGTCATCGTCGCCACGGACGGCTCGCGCCAGTCGCTGGCCGCCGCCAAGCACCTCAAGTCCTTCGCCGACCCGACCAAGGTCACCGAGATCTCCGTCGTCGCGGTCATCCGGCCCCTGGCCTCGGTGGCTTTCGCCGACGACGTGTCCGAGCAGCAGTTCGACGGGTCGTTCCGCGACGCCGCGCAGAGCGCGGTCGACACCATCGCTGCCGTGTTCGAGGGCTGGGGTCCGAAGGTCAACAAGCGCATCCGCAGCGGCTCGGCGGCCAACGAGATCATCAAGGCCGCCAAGCAGTACGACGCCGGGCTGGTCGTGGTCGCGGCGGGCGGGCGCGGCCTCAGCGACGCGGTGCTCGTCGGCAGCACGGCACAGCGGGTGCAGCACTACGCGCCGTGCCCGGTGCTCGTCGTACGCCCTGCGCCGAAGCCGAAGAAGCACCGGGCCTGATCGGCGGACGTCCCGCCTTCACTAGGGTGGGGCGCATGGAGACCCTGCGGCTGGTGCTGCTCTTCGTCCACATCCTCGGCTACGCCGCCCTCCTCGGTGGCCTCCTCGTGCAGGTGCGCGACGACGACAAGCGGGTGAACTCGCTGATGCGCGACGGCTCCGGGACGGCGTTCCTCGCCGGGCTGCTGCTGGTGGGGGTGCTCGAGACCCTGGGCTCGCCCGACCACGCCAAGATCGGCGTCAAGTTCGCCATCGGCCTGGTCATCCTGGTGCTGGTGATGGTCAACATGCGCAAGCCGAGCATCCCGCAGGGGCTCTACTTCGGCCTGCTCGCGCTGACGATCGCCAACATCGCGGTGGCGGTCTTCTGGTCGCCCGCCCACGCCTGATCGACTGTCACCGCCCCCGCATAGGCTGGGGGCGAGATGACCCCCACTGACACCTCCCCGACCGGCCCCGCCGACCAGGCCCTGTTCGAGCTTCGCGACCACCCGCTCCTCGAGGGGCTCAACGAGCCCCAGCGGGCGGCGGTGACCCACGCCGGGCCGCCCCTCCTCGTCGTGGCCGGCGCGGGCTCGGGCAAGACCCGGGTGCTGACGCGTCGCATCGCCTGGCTGATCAACGAGCGCAAGGCACACCCGGGCTCGATCCTGGCGATCACCTTCACCAACAAGGCCGCGGCCGAGATGAAGGAGCGCGTCGAGGACCTCGTCGGCAAGCGGGCGCGGGTCATGTGGGTCTCGACCTTCCACTCCGCGTGCGTGCGCATCCTCCGCAAGGAGATCGACCGGGTGGGCTTCAAGTCCAACTTCTCGATCTACGACGCGGCCGACTCCAAGCGACTGATGACGCTCGTGCTGCGCGACCTGGAGCTCGATCCCAAGCGCTACCAGCCCAACGCGGTGCTCCACTGGGTCTCCGACCAGAAGAACGAGCTGCGTGACGCCGAGGATGCCGCCAAGGAGGCGCGCAACTCCTTCGAGGAGGCCTACGCCAAGGCCTTCAGCGCCTACCAGCGCCGCCTGCGCGAGGCCAACGCGCTCGACTTCGACGACCTCATCATGACCACGGTCCACCTGCTGCAGGCGTTCCCCGACGTCCGCGAGAACTACCGCCGCCGGTTCCGCCACGTGCTCGTGGACGAGTACCAGGACACCAACCACGCCCAGTACAGCCTGATCCAGCAGCTGTGCGGGACGTCGTTGGAGATGGGCACTGTGTTCGAGGAAGGACACCAGGAGGTCGAGCCGAGCGAGCTGATGGTCGTCGGCGACGCCGACCAGTCCATCTACGCCTTCCGCGGCGCCGACATCCGCAACATCCTCGACTTCGAGCAGGACTTCCCCGACGCGACGACGATCCTGCTCGAGCAGAACTACCGCTCGACGCAGACCATCCTGTCCGCGGCCAACTCGGTCATCGGCAACAACCGCGGTCGCAAGCCCAAGCGGCTGTGGACCGACGCGGGGGAGGGCGCGCGGATCGTCGGCTACGTCTCCGACGACGAACACGACGAGGCCCGTTTCGTCAGCGAGGAGATCGACAAGCTCGTCGACGACGCCGACGTACGCCCTGCCGACGTCGCGGTGTTCTACCGCACCAACGCGCAGTCCCGCGTGTTCGAGGAGGTGTTCATCCGCACCGGTCAGCCGTACAAGGTGGTCGGTGGGGTGCGCTTCTACGAGCGCAAGGAGGTGCGCGACGCGCTGGCCTACCTCCGCATGCTGGTCAACACCGCCGACGAGATCTCGCTGCGGCGGGTGCTCAACACCCCCAAGCGCGGCATCGGCGAGCGTGCCGAGGCCTGCATCGCCGCCCTGGCCGACCGCGACCGGATCACCTTCTGGGAGGCCCTGACCCGGGCGGCGGAGGCCCCGGGCCTGGCCACGCGCAGCCTGAAGAACATCGAGGCGTTCGTCGCGATGGTGCAGGAGCTGCAGTCGATGGTCGAGGCCGACGAGCGCCCCGACGTGATCCTCGAGTCCGTGCTGGAGCGATCGGGCTACCTCGCCGAGCTCGAGGCCAGCGACGACCCGCAGGACGGCACCCGTGCGGAGAACCTCGCCGAGCTCGTCGCGGTCGCCCGCGAGTTCGCCGAGGACCCCCAGCCCGGGCCCAGCGCCGACCCGGCCGAGGTCGAGGCCGGCACGGTCGCCGTGGGCCTCGGCGACTTCCTCGAGCGGGTCGCCCTGGTCGCCGACGCCGACCAGATCCCCGACGCCCCCGACGGCGACGACTCCGGCGTCGTCACCCTGATGACCCTCCACACCGCCAAGGGCCTGGAGTTCCCGGTCGTCTTCCTCACCGGTCTGGAGGACGGCGTCTTCCCCCACCAACGCTCGCTGGGCGACCAGCCCGAGCTCGAGGAGGAGCGCCGGCTCGCCTACGTCGGCCTCACCCGCGCGCAGCGGCGCCTCTACGTCTCCCGGGCCCTCGTCCGCTCCGCGTGGGGCGCGCCCAGCCACAACCCGGCCAGCCGGTTCCTCGACGAGCTCCCGGTCGACCTCGTCGACTGGCGCCGTACGGCCGCCGAGCAGACCCGTTGGGGCCGCGCCGACCTGACCGGCGGCTCGACGCGTCTCGGCACCCCCACCGACGCCGGACGGCGCAACTTCAGCTCCGCCGCGCTGCGGGCCGACGCGGCCGCCAAGGCCAAGCCCGCCCGCGAGATCCCGAGCCTGTCACCGGGCGACCGGGTCGTGCACGACTCCTTCGGCATGGGCACCGTGGTGGCCGTCGAGGGCGTGGCCGAGAAGTCCGTGGCCTCCATCGACTTCGGTTCCGAGGGCGTCAAGCGTCTGCTCCTGCGCTACGCGCCGGTCGAGAAGCTCTGAGAAGCGAAGCGCCGAAGAGCTTCTGATGATGGTCGAGCGAGACGTTCGACCGTGGCACGAGGTCGAATCCGGCGTGTCGAGACCCGCCTTGGTCGCCACACTTCTCAGCGGCGTCGTTCCGTAGCCGCGCGTCGCTCGGCTGGGCGACGCGCGGGGTGTCTAGTCCGCGCCGCCGCGAGCTCGGGTGCGCATGTACAGGGGTCCGGCCGTGCCACTACCGTCCGAGGACTCGGCCCGGGGGACACGGGCCCTGCGACAGGGGAACAGCATGCGCACATCAGCGATCAGCGTGGCGGCGGCGGTGGCAGCCGGAGCGGCGGTCCTCGTGGCCGGCGGCCCGGCCGCCGCGGCAGGGGCGCCGAGCCCGCAGGCTCCGTGCCTGGCCCAGGTCTTCCAGGCGCAGGCGGTGACCGCGCCCCAGACAGTGTCCGACCGGATCCTGGAGATCCGCGAGCTCTACCTCGACGGTGCCCCGTTCGGGCAGGTGCTCACGCCGCTCGCGCAAGGCCCGTGCTGACGCCCGTTCCCTGAGCCGTCGGCCACCGCTCGCGCGGGTGTCGGCGTACGACGCGCCGTTGGGCGGTGCGTGAGATGCGGCTCAGGCGCCGCTGGGCGCCTCGCTCGCCGCGGCTTCGTTCCTCAGCCGCGGGTCGCTCGACTGGGGCGGTCGCGCACACGGGTCGAAGATTTCGACACGCGCGGTAGCGCCTTCGCAAGCTCAGGCGCTTGCGCTGCTCAATCTCCCCTGACCTCGGGGCCGCTG
This sequence comes from Nocardioides sp. zg-1230, assembly GCF_013155335.1. Lineage (GTDB taxonomy): Bacteria > Actinomycetota > Actinomycetes > Propionibacteriales > Nocardioidaceae > Nocardioides. The sequence goes on from NZ_JABJQZ010000002.1 coordinate 135,469, forward strand.
ACGCGTCCCCGTCAGGGGACGATGCCGTGCTCGACGAAGGCCTGGAACGGGTCGACCGGACCGCCGCCGCCGGGGCGGACCTCGAGGTGGAGGTGGGAGCCGGTGACGTTGCCGGTGGCGCCGACGGTGCCGATGGTCTCACCGCCGTTGACGCGGTCGCCGACCGAGACGTAGATCGAGGTCTGGTGGCAGTACCAGATCTCGGTGCCGTCATCGAGGGTGACGACGGTCTTGTTGCCGTAGGCGCCGTCGTAGCCGGTCTCGGTGACGGTGCCGTTGGCGACGGACAGGATCGAGTCGCCGCTGTTGGCGTTGAAGTCCAGGCCGGTGTGGTAGCTCGCCCAGAGGCCGTACTGCCCGAACGTGGCGGTGATGCCGTAGCTGGCGAGGGGGAGAACCCACTTGTTCTCCTTGATCTTCGCGGCCTGCTTCTCCGCAGCCCGGCGCATCTCCTCGAGCTTTGCGGCGCGCTCGGCCATCTGCTTCTCGGCCAGCGCGACGAGCTCGGGGTCGGTCTCCTCGGTGCCGGAGTCGCGGACGTGGTCGCGGCTCACCACGACGCTGCGGCGCGTCAGGGCCTGTCCGGCCGCGGAGCCGATGGCCTGGGTGGCCTCGACGGCCGAGCCGGTGGAGGCGAGGGCGGTGACGCCCGAACCGGACCCGGTGACGGCGCCACCGGCGGAGACCGCCAGCACGGCCACACCGGCGACGAGGGGCAGGGACGGCAGCCGGACCACGGAGCGGCGCGGCGGCGTGGAGGCACGTCGCTTGCCGCTCACGGGTGCAGCCGTTGCCGAGGTGCGTCGCTTGGGAGCGCGCTCCGCTCGGTGGTTGCCCATGAAGGAGTTACCAATCTGCCGGGTCGTCGGGGGGGTCGGGTCGGCTAGACCGCGCACGACTGTAACGGAAGGATCACGGGAAAGTGCAACCCTCGACCAAATAAGTTCATGTACCCCGCTCGGCGGCCGATAAACGGACGCGCGGGCGTGACGCAGTGCTCAGCCACGTGCCGCCCGGTAGCGCTCGAGCGCTTCCTGCCGCTCGTCGGCGTGGTCGACGATGCGCAGCGGGTAGTCCCGTTCGTAGCCGACGTCGGACTTCCACGGCTCGTGGGCGGCCTTGCCGGGCAGGTGCTCCAGCTCGGGCACCCAGCGGCGTACGTAGTCGCCCTGCGGGTCGAACTTCAGCCCCTGGGTCACGGGGTTGAAGACCCGGAAGTAGGGGGAGGCGTCGGTCCCGGTGCCGGCGACCCACTGCCAGCCGTGGTTGTTGGAGGCCACGTCGCCGTCGATGAGCAGGTCGAGGAAGTGGCGCGCCCCGACCGGCCACCACACGTGGAGGTCCTTGGTGAGGAAGGAGGCGGTGATCATCCGCACCCGGTTGTGCATCCACCCGGTGTGCAGGAGCTGGCGCATGCCGGCGTCGACGATCGGGAATCCGGTGGTGCCGGTGCGCCATGCCTCGACGGCGTCGTCGGGGTCGTCGTACCTCATGCCCCGCAGGGCGGGCTTGAGGTCCTTCCAGGCCGAGGACGGCGTGTGCCACAGCACGTCGGCGTAGAACTCCCGCCAGGCCAGCTCGGTGGCGTACGTCGACGTGTGGGGGATCTCGGCGAGCAGCGAGCGCGGGTGGAGCACCCCGAGGTGGAGGTAGGGGGAGAGTCGCGAGGTGCCGTCGTGGTCCGGCCGGTTCCGCTCCTCGGGATAGCTCCCGAGTCCCTCGTCGCGGAAGGCGCGCCAGCGCCGCCACGCCGCGTCCTCCCCGGCGCCGGGCAGCTCGAACGGCGCGTCGGCGACCGCCTTCTCCAGCAGGTCGAGCGCCCGCTGGTGGGAGTCGGCCGGCTCGAGGTCGGGGGAGCGTGGCGTCGGCGCGGGCTCCGGCCAGCCGTGCTCGCGCCAGGCGCGGGCGAAGGCGCTGAACACCTGGTAGGGCTCGCCGCTGCCGTTGCGGATGAGCCCCGGCCCCACGGCGTACGGCGACCCGGTGGCGACGAGCTCGACCTGGTCGCCGACCGCGTCGTCGCGCCGGCGGCCGTAGGGCGTGGTCTCGGCCGCGACGTGCACGCGCCGTCCGCCGGCCACCCGCGGCACGACGTCGCTCGGGTCGCCGTGCTGGATGCTCAGCGGGATCCGCTCGGCGAGGGACAGCACGTTGGCGGCCAGCCACGCCTGGCGGCCCGGCCCGGCGGTCGCCCAGATGGCCGGGTCGAGGACGAAGAGCGCGGTCACCGACCCCTCCTCGAGCGCGGCACGGAGGGCCGGGTTGTCGCGCACCCGGAGGTCGCGCCGGAACCACATCACCGCTGAGCTCGCGTCGCGCTTCGGGGTGGGCATGCTCGCCAACCTAGCCCGGGCGTGAGCACCACCACGCTCACCCGACCTCGTGCGACCCCGCTCAGGAGGTCTAGGGTGCCGAGAGGTAATCCCCCTTGCTCGCAACGAAAAGGACTGGTCACTCTCGTGGACCTGATGGAATTTCAGGCGAAGGAGCTCTTCGCCAAGCATGGAGTAGCGACCACGTTGGGTGTCGTCGCCGAGACCCCGGAGGCGGCTCGTGCGGCTGCCGAGGAGATGGGCGGCGTGACCGTCGTCAAGGCCCAGGTCAAGGCCGGCGGACGCGGCAAGGCGGGTGGCGTGAAGATCGCCAAGACCGCCGACGAAGCCGAGTCCTACGCCCGCGACATCATCGGCATGGAGATCAAGGGCCTGCGCGTCAACCGCGTGCTGGTGACCCCGGCGACGCCGCCGGTGGAGGAGTACTACTTCTCCTTCCTGCTCGACCGCTCCAACCGCTCGCACCTGTGCATCGCCTCGGTCGAGGGCGGCGTGGAGATCGAGGAGGTCGCCAAGACCAACCCCGACGCCGTCAAGCAGATCCGCATCGACGCCCTCGAGGGCGTCACGCCGGAGAAGGCCGCCGCGATCGTCGACGAGGCCAAGTTCCCCGCCGAGCTGCGCGACCAGGCCATCGAGATGGTCCAGGCGCTGTGGAAGGTCTACGTCGAGGAGGACGCCACCCTCGTCGAGGTCAACCCGCTGGCCCGGCTCGAGGGCGACAAGCTCGAGGCCCTCGACGGCAAGGTGTCGCTCGACGACAACGCCTCCGAGGTGCGCCACCCCGACCACGAGCAGTTCGAGATCCGCGAGGAGGCCGACCCGCTCGAGGCGAAGGCCAAGGACAAGGGCCTCAACTACGTCAAGCTCGACGGCCAGGTCGGCATCATCGGCAACGGCGCGGGCCTCGTGATGAGCACCCTCGACGTCGTCGCGTACGCCGGCGAGGCGCACGGCGGCGTGAAGCCCGCCAACTTCCTCGACATCGGTGGCGGCGCCAACGCCCAGGTGATGGCGGACGGCCTCGACGTGATCATCAACGACCCGCAGGTGAAGAGCATCTTCGTCAACGTCTTCGGCGGCATCACCGCCTGCGACGAGGTCGCCAACGGCATCAAGGGCGCGCTGGAGATCCTCGGCGACGAGGAGAGCAAGCCCCTCGTCGTCCGTCTCGACGGCAACAACGTCGAGGAGGGCCGCCGCATCCTCGACGAGCTCAACCACCCGCTGGTCACCCAGGTCGACACGATGGACGGCGCGGCCGACAAGGCCGCCGAGCTCGCCCACCAGGCCTGAGAGAGAGAACTGAACAGATGAGCATCTACCTCAACAAGGACAGCAAGATCATCGTCCAGGGCATGACGGGCGGCATGGGTGCCAAGCACACCACCCTCATGGTCGAGTCCGGCGCCAACATCGTGGGCGGCGTCAACGCCCGCAAGGCCGGCACCACCGTCGAGCTCGGCGGCAAGGAGCTCCCGGTCTACGGGACCGTCGAGGAGGCGATGAAGGAGACCGGCGCCAACGTGTCCGTCGCCTTCGTGCCGCCGGCGTTCACCAAGGACGCCTGCATCGAGGCCATCGACGCCGAGATCCCGCTCCTCGTCGTGATCACCGAGGGCGTCCCCGTCCTCGACACCGCCGAGGTCGTGGCCTACCTCGAGGGCAAGTCCACCCGGATGATCGGTCCGAACTGCCCCGGCATCATCACGCCCGAGGAGTCGCTGGCCGGCATCACGCCGCACACCATCGCGGGCAAGGGCCCGGTCGGCCTGGTGTCGAAGTCGGGCACGCTGACCTACCAGATGATGTACGAGCTGAAGGACCACGGCTTCACCACCGCCATCGGCATCGGTGGTGACCCGATCATCGGCACCACGCACATCGACGCGCTCGAGGCCTTCGAGAACGACCCGGAGACCAAGGCCATCGTGATGATCGGCGAGATCGGCGGCGACGCCGAGGAGCGCGCCGCGGCCTACATCAAGGAGCACGTGACGAAGCCGGTCGTCGGCTACGTCGCCGGCTTCACGGCTCCCGAGGGCAAGACCATGGGCCACGCCGGCGCCATCGTGTCGGGCTCGTCGGGCACCGCCCAGGCGAAGAAGGAGGCCCTCGAGGCCGCCGGGGTCAAGGTCGGCAAGACGCCGTCGGAGACCGCCGCGCTGATGCGGGAGATCCTCGAGTCGCTCTGACCTCGGGTCGAGGAGCGCTCAGTCGCGATCGACAGCTTCTTCCAGACGGCCCCGCAGGTCCACCTGCGGGGCCGTCTGCGATTTCGCGTGCCGGTCGTGGCGGGTGGGCGGGTGCGCCTCCCACAGCAGCCGCCACACGACGTGCGCGCCGAGCAGGCGCACGGGCGCGACGGCGGAGAGTCGACGTGGTGACGGCAGCGTCGGACAGGCCGCACTGGCCAGGGTCGATGGAATGGACATGGTTCTAGCACCCCGTTCTCGTGAACAGACACATCTTCGCGATCGCAACGGCAGCCTGTGAGCCCATGGCCTCGACCTGCTTCCGCCCGTCGCCGTCGGGATAGCCGGCGTGCCCCCCGTGGCGCACCACCAGCAGGGCGCGACCGACCCGGACGACCAGCGCGCTCTCGCCGAAGACCGACGGGCTGCCGTCGAAGGTGTCGCGCTCGAGTATCGCCCACGCCTCGTCGCCCAGCTCGACCGGGCGGACCTCGCGGGTGGTCCCGAAGCCGTCCTCGCCCACCGGTTCGCTCGGGCAGGCCCGCTGGTGGTCCGCGAGGCCCTCGATCGCCGCGTCGGCAGCGGCGGCGTCCTGGTACGTCGTGAGCTGGCGACTCCGGTAGTCCTCCGCGTTGGCCCATCCGGCGACCAGGCGGTCGACGTGCTCGGGGTCGCGCCACACCTGGCCGCAGGCGCGGAGCTCCGGGGCTTCGGCCGTGCGGCTCGGGCCCTGCCTGCCGTTGTCCGCGCCGGGCTCGGCCGTCGCGTCCTCGGGCCATCCGGCCAGCAACGGGAAGTCGTCGGGGATCTCCTCGGTCCGCTGGGTCGGCTCACCGGACGGCAGCGGGGACGTCGGCGCGGGCGTGGACGGCGACGACGGTGGCTCGGACGAGGGAGCGGACGGAGGAGCGGTCGGCTGGCTGGGCGTCTCGGTGGGCGAGTCGGTCGGCTCGGCGGGTGGCCCGGTGGGTGGCTCGGTGGACGGCTCGGTGGACTGCTCGGTGGACGGCGAGGTCGTCGGGGTCTCACCGAACAGCGTGAGGGCCGCGACGGTCCTGCGCAGCGGCGCCACGGTGGCGTCGACCGCCTCCGGGGCGCCGTCGCGCGTCCACTGGCCGTAGGTGGAGCTCACGAGCAGCGCGGCCCCGACGGGCACGACGTGGACGACGGTCGCACCCGTGCCGGGCTCGCCGTCGACGCTGTAGGTCTGCAGGAGCGTGGTGGCCGGCCCGGGGCCGAAGGGCGAGGCGAGCACCTCGGTGCGCGTCTCCATGTCACGGCCGGGGTCCGGCTCGGCGCAGTCCGAGGCGAGACCGGCGAGCCGCTCCGCGAGGCGTACGGCGTCCTCGGGTGCCCCCAGGACCAGCAGCTCCCGGGTGTCGGCGGACTCGCCGCCGCTGTTGTCGGCGACCATCCGGTCGCGGGTGCCCAGTCCGCGCAGCGGGGAAGTGCCGCACAGCTCGAGGTCACGCAGGCCGGTGCCGGTGCGCGAGGTGGGGACGGTGTCCGCGGGTCCGCCCATGCCCGAGGACAGCGGGAAGTCGTCGGGGATGGTGGTGCCGGCGGTCCGGTCGCTCGCCGTCGTGACGGAGCCCGACGAGCCGCCCGGCGCCGCTCCGCCGGACGACCGGTCGCCGCACCCGGCGAGCGTCAGGGCGCACGCCAGTGCGGCCGTGACGAACCGTGCGCGGCGCTTCATGCCGGTGAGACACCCTCACGGGCCGGAAAGTTGCGTCGGCAGGTTGCGTCGTCAGCGTGAGGAGTCGAGCGGCTCGAGGCGCTGCGCCACGCGTCGGGCGAGGTCGACGAAGTCGGCGCGCGACATCGTCATGTTGCGGTCGGGAGCGAAGCCGAGCTGGGAGACGGCACCGCCGTCGCGCACCATGGCCATCAGGAACGGGAACGACTGGCTGTCGTTGATCTCGAAGGTCAGCGCCCAGACGCTCAGGTCGCCGGCCTTGCTGGCGCTCGAGGCCAGCTCGGTGACGTCGGTGCCCAGGTTGGCGCGCCCGCACTGGCGGATGCGGTCGCGGACCTGGTCGACGAAGGTGCCGGCCTTGCCCGGGCTCATCGCGCCCACGGTCTGGGTGAGGCCGAGCTGGGAGGCGTTGGGCGTCTCGGGGAAGAGGAAGGTGCGGGTCAGGGCCTTGCTGATGCCCTTGCCCTGGAAGGTGGTGCGGTCGCAGCGGGTCGCGGCGTAGTTGTTGCGGGCCTTCTCGGGCTCGGTGCCGACCCAGGGGCCGCGCACGCCCGCGACGGGCGGCAGGTCGACCACCGACAGCAGCCCCGGCGGCGTACCGATCGCGAGCGGGGGAGTGGCGCGGGACTTCGCGCGCCCCGCGCAGGTGCCGGCGCCCTCGGCGCCGCAGACGCCGTTGACGGCGGCGGACAGCCCGGTCAGCACGGCCTTGTCCGGGACGGGCCGGCCCTGGCTGCGCACGACCTGGGTGACCACGAGGCTGCCGCTGCGCGCCATGGCAACGGTCAGGGTGGCCGGCTCCTTGCCCCACGACCGGAGGCGGAACGTGCGGGCCTCGTCGCCGACGCGCTTGACGGTGCGGGTGTCCATCAGCTGCGTGCGGGGGTCGATGCAACCGGCGAACCACAGGGACGCCGTGTCGAAGCCCTGGGCCGCCTGCCGGGGGCTGCGCGACATCTCGACCATCTCGACGGCCGTCGACCGCACGTCGGTGACCTCGCGCTCGCGGGTGCGCTGGCGGTCGCCCTTGCCGACCTTCCTCTTCTCGACGCGTGTCTCGCTGCCCTCCCACGTGCGGGCCACCGCCGTGATGCCGTCGGGGTCGGCGAACCGCTCGCGCTGGCACGGCGCCAGCAGGCCGTCGCCGGTCAGGTTGTCCGTGGTCGCGGTCTCGGTCCACTCGAGACCGGGGCCGAACCGGGCGAGCTGGGCCGGGGAGAGCAGCGAGTCGCCACTGATCATCTCCGCCCCGACCTCGTCGGCGACCGGCTCGTGCACCGTGACGCCGGGGGTGGCCTTCTCCTCGCTGAGGCTGGTGGGCTCGGCGCCGGCGCCGGTGGCGACGAGGGAGCCGGAGGCGAGGAGCGCGGCGGTGGCGAGTCCGGCGCCGATGACGGTGTGCGTACGACGTCGCGCGGCGCCGGCGCGCCGGATGACGGTGGCGCGGGGCCAGCGGATGTCCTCGAGCGGGCCGGCGAGGGCGTGGAGCAGCCGCGGGATGTCGGTCGTCGGCGCGTCGCGGTGCAGCGAGAACTGCGAGCTCGCCGTCTGCAGCTCCCGCTCGGCGTCGGCCCGCGGCAGGCCAACCGTGCGTGCCACCTCGCCGAGCGAGAGGGCCGAGAGGACGTTGAGCACGAGCAGCTCGCGCTGGCGGGTGGTGAGCTTGGACAGCGCCTCGAGCGTGCTGCGCACGTCGGGGTCGAGGGACTTGTCGCGGTGCCAGATCCGGGCGGTGTGCCGCCGTCGGGCACGGCCGAGGGCGAGGGGACGGACGTAGCCGTCGCGGTCCTCGAGCTGCCCGACCTTGCGCCAGCGGTGCCACGCGACCACGAAGGCGTCGCGCACGGCGGCGCGGGACGCCGGCGCGTCACCGGTGAGGGCGTACGCCTCGTGCAGCAGGCGGTTGCGCGTCTCGACGTAGTAGGCGTCGAAGGTCTCGGGGCTCCTCATGACCGCTCCACGGTACGGGAGGTGGTCACGTGGCGCACATCGATCCCCGCACATCGCCGGGGCGGCGTGGCAGCGCGATCTGCCGAGGGGAGCGGGTGATGATGGGGCGGCCATGACGTCGCTCCTCACCCGACCCGACCACGCACGGACCGACGCTGCCCGGCCGCGTCCGCTCGTGCTGATCGCCACCCTCGGCGGGGCGCTCGCCGCGCTGGGCCCGCTCGTGGTGCTGCTCGCGATCGGCGTCATCGGCTGGTTCGCGACCGACGCCGGGGTGCACGGCGCACCCCGCGACGGCATGCGCGTGGGCGCCCTCGCCTGGCTGGCCGGTCACGGCTCCGGCATCACGGTGATGGGCGCGCGGATCACCATCGTCCCCCTCGGCGTCACGGCGATCGCCGCGTGGTCGATGTGGCGGCTCGGCCACCGCGTCGGCGACTCCGTGTCCGGCCACGGGCCCGACGCCGACCGGATCTCCGACGGCGAGCGCGACTTCACCGTGCCGACCGCCATCGCCCTCTTCTTCGCGGCGTACGCCGTCGTGGCCGTGGTGGTCGCGACCCTCGCCGCCGGCACCACGGCCGACCCGTCGCTGCCGCGGGTGCTCGGCTGGACCCTCCTGCTGACGGCCTTCGTCGCCGCTCCTGCCATCGCGATCGGGTCGGGCCGTGCGGCGATCTGGGCGGCCTTCCTGCCCGCCTCGGTGCGAGCGGGCGCCGCCGTCGCGGGCGCGGTGCTGGCGCGTCTCCTGGCCGTCTCTGCCCTGGTCTTCCTCATCGGCTTCGTCGCCTCCTTCGACGAGGCCGCCACCATGACCTCGCGGCTGCACCCCAGCCCGGGCGAGGCCGGCCTCTACGCCCTCGTCAACGCCGCCTTCGCCCCCAACGCCGCCCTGTTCGCCGGCTCGTGGCTGCTCGGCCCGGGGTTCGCGGTGGGCGGCGCCACGCTCGTCTCGCCCGGGGCGGTCGTCCTCGGCCCGCTCCCGGTCGTGCCGCTGCTCGCCGCGCTGCCGGCGGTCGGCACCCCGCCGGGTTGGGTGGGTGCGCTGCTGGCACTCCCGACGTTGGTCGCCGCGGTGACGACCCACCGCACGCTGCGCGGCCGCCTCCTGACCTGGGACCGGATCGCCCTCGCCGGGTGCGGTGGCGGGCTGGCGGCCGGGGTCGGGTTCGCGCTGCTCGCCTCGCTGTCCGGTGGCGCGGCCGGACCTGGTCGGATGCGCTTCGTCGGGCCCTTCACCCGTGACGTCCTGGTCCACGCCGTGACGGCGTGCGGCATCGGCGCGCTCCTCGGTGCCTCGGTGCTGGCGTGGTTCGCCTGGCGTGCCGCGCGCAGCGTCCCGTCCGACCCGGGACCCGCCGCCAGCACCGGCACCGGCTCCGGCACCGGCTCTGACTCCGTCGCCGAGGACTGACCGTGGGGGCTGGACACAGCCACGGTGCGAGCGCCTCGTGGGGGCCGGCGCCGCGGCAGATCAGGTTGCTGATGGCGGCCCTGGTGGGGCCGCTGGTGCTGGCGACCCTCGTCGGCCTCGTCGTGCTGTGGCCCGACGGCGACCTCGAGGTCAGCGGGCCGGGCGTCGACGTGGAGCGTGGCACCGCGGAGGTGCAGTCGATCGGTCCGTGCCGGCAGGAGGTCGAGGGGTGCCAGCTCGCGCAGGTCGAGCTGCTCAGCGGCCCCGGCGCCCCCGGTGAGACGGAGGCGCTGCTGCCCTACGGCTCGCAGGCCCCGGAGGTGGTGGCGGGTGACCGCATCATCGTGTCGTTCACCGCACAGGCGCCCGACGGCGAGCAGTACGCCTTCCAGGACTTCGACCGCGGACCGCCGCTTCTCGTGCTGCTGATCCTGTTCGCGGTGGGCGTCCTCGCCCTGTCGCGCTGGCGCGGCATCGGAGCGCTCGCCAGCCTGGCGTACTCGCTGGTCCTCATCGCTGCGTTCACGCTGCCCGCCATCATGGAGGGCTCCTCGCCGCTCCTCGTCGCCGTGACGACCGCGGCCGCGATCATGCTGGTCACGCTCTACCTCTCGCACGGCCTCAGCGTCCGGACGACGGTCGCGATGCTCGGGACCCTGGTGTCGCTGGTGGTGATCGGCGGCGTGGGGTGGGTGTTCACCGAGGTCGGCCACTTCACCGGCCTGGTCGACGAGGGCAGCCAGTACATCTCCGGCATCGCCGCGCAGGTCGACCTGCGCGGGCTGCTGCTCGCGGGACTGGTCATCGGTGCCCTCGGCGTGCTCGACGACGTCACAGTCACCCAGACGTGGGCGGTCTGGGAGCTCGCCGACGTCGACCCCGACGCCAGCACCCGCTCGCTCTTCACCCGGGCGATGCGCATCGGTCGCTCGCACGCGGCCTCCACGGTCAACACGCTCGTGCTGGCCTACGTCGGCGCCACCCTGCCGCTGATGCTGGTCTTCTCCGCGCTGTCGCTGCCCTTCGGGATCGCGGTCAGCCAGGAGGTCGTGGCGCAGGAGGTGGTCCGCGGACTCGTCGGCGGGCTCGGGATCCTGGCCGCCGTGCCGGTCACCACGGCGATCGCTGCCCTGGTCGCGAGCCGGCTGGTCCGGGAGCGGACAGCCGGATCCGCGCCCTCGCACCGCGCCTAGACTCACGCCTCGTGAACCGCCCCACCCGCCTCGTCGTCCTCGTCTCGGGGTCCGGCACCAACCTGCAGGCGCTGCTCGACGCCTGCGCCGATCCGGCGTACGGCGCCCGGGTCGTCGCCGTCGGCGCCGACCGGGAGGACATCGAGGGCCTGGCCCGCGCGGAGCGCGCCGGGATCCCGACCTTCGTGCGGAAGGTGTCCGACTTCGAGACGCGCGAGGGCTGGGACGCGTCGCTGGCCACCGTCGTGGAGCGCTTCGAGCCCGACCTCGTCGTCTCGGCCGGCTTCATGAAGCTGCTCTCACCTACGTTCCTCGACCGGTTCCTGACCCTCAACACCCACCCAGCGCTGTGCCCGGCCTTCCCCGGCATGCACGGTCCGCGCGACGCGCTCGAGCACGGCGTGAAGGTGACCGGCGCGACGCTGTTCGTGGTCGACGCGGGTGTCGACACCGGGCCGATCATCGCCCAGGTGCCGGTGGCGGTGGAGGACGACGACGACGTCGAGTCGCTGCACGAGCGCATCAAGACCGCCGAGCGCGCGATGCTCGTCGACACCGTCGGCCGCATCGCCCGCGAGGGCATCACGGTCGAGGGCCGCAAGGTGCGCATCGGCGCCGGGGCTCGGTAGTCTGAGGGCACACGACTGGCGCAGGTGGGTCACCACCAGGGAGTGACGCCGGGGACCATCGAACGCCTGGGTGCCCCCGACTCGAATCGACCGAGGAGTCCCGTGTCTGCTGAGCACCGCATCCCGATCCGCCGAGCGCTCGTCTCCGTCTACGACAAGGCCGGTCTCGACGACCTGGTCCGCGGCCTCCACGAGGCCGGCGTCGAGCTCGTCTCCACCGGTGGCTCGGCCGCGCTGATCGAGTCGCTCGGCCTGCCCGTCACCAAGGTGGAGGACCTGACCGGGTTCCCCGAGTGCCTCGACGGCCGCGTCAAGACGCTGCACCCGCGCGTGCACGCCGGCATCCTCGCCGACCGCCGCCTCGACACCCACGTCGCGCAGCTCGAGGAGCTCGGCGTGGAGCCGTTCGACCTCGTCGTGAGCAACCTCTACCCCTTCACCCAGACCGTCGCCTCGGGCGCCGGCCCCGACGAGTGCGTCGAGCAGATCGACATCGGCGGCCCGTCGATGGTGCGCGCCGCGGCCAAGAACCACCCCAGCGTCGCCATCGTCACCTCGCCCGCGACGTACGACGCCGTGCTGGCCGCCGTCACCGCCGGCGGGTTCACGCTGGCCGAGCGCCAGCGCCTCGCCGCCGAGGCGTTCGTGCACACCGCGACGTACGACGTCCACGTGGCGTCGTGGATGGGCAACGTGCTCACCGACACCAGTGAGGGATCGGGCTTCCCGGCGTGGATGGGCGCGACGTGGACCAAGGAGGCGGTGCTGCGCTACGGGGAGAACCCGCACCAGTCCGCCGCGCTCTACAGCAACGGCTTCCTGCCGGGCGGTCCCGGCCTCGCCCAGGCGACGCAGCACCACGGCAAGGAGATGTCCTACAACAACTACGTCGACGCCGACGCGGCGCGGCGGGCGGCGTACGACTTCGACGAGCCGGCCGTGGCGATCATCAAGCACGCCAACCCGTGCGGCATCGCGGTCTGCTCGGACGACGTGCCTGACCCGATCTCTGTGGCCCACCGCAAGGCCCACGAGTGCGACCCGGTCAGCGCCTTCGGCGGCGTGATCGCCACCAACGTCCCGGTCTCCGTCGCGATGGCCGAGCAGGTCGCCGAGATCTTCACCGAGGTCGTCGTCGCGCCCGGCTACGAGGACGGCGCCGTCGAGGTGCTCCGGGCCAAGAAGAACATCCGCGTCCTCGAGTGCGCGCCGCTCACCCGCGGCGGCGGTGACCTGCGGTCGATCTCCGGCGGGCTGCTGCTGCAGGACCGCGACGTGATCTCCGCCGAGGGCGACGACCCGTCGACCTGGACCCTCGCGACGGGGGCGGCGGCCTCCGACGAGGTGCTGGCCGACCTCGCGTTCGCCTGGCGCGCCTGCCGGGCGGTGAAGTCGAACGCGATCCTGCTCGCCTCCGGCGGCGCCTCGGTCGGCGTCGGGATGGGTCAGGTCAACCGCGTCGACTCCTGCCGCCTCGCCGTCGAGCGGGCGGGGGAGCGGGCGTCGTCCGCGGTCGCCGCCTCCGACGCGTTCTTCCCCTTCGCCGACGGCCCGCAGATCCTCATCGACGCCGGGGTGAAGGCGATCGTCCAGCCCGGTGGCTCGGTCCGCGACGCCGAGGTGGTCGCGGCCTGCGAGGCCGCCGGCGTGACGATGTACCTCACCGGCGCGCGCCACTTCTTCCACTGATCACGGACGCGCAGGCCTCAGCCCATCTCCCTCTCCCTAGGATGACCACCGTGACCGCACAGACCCTCGACGGCGCAGCCACGCTGCGGACCATCAAGGCGGAGCTGGCCCAGCGCGTCGCCGCGCTGAAGGAGCACGGGATCACCCCGGGCCTCGGCACGGTGCTCGTGGGCGACGACCCCGGCTCGCACTGGTACGTCGGCGCCAAGCACAAGGACTGCGCGGAGATCGGCATCACCTCCATCCGCCGCGACCTGCCCGCCACGGCCACCCAGGCCGAGGTGGAGGCCGTCATCGACGAGCTCAACGCCGACGACGCGTGCACCGGCTTCATCGTCCAGCAGCCCACCGGGCTCGACGAGTTCGCGCTGCTCTCACGGGTCGATCCCGACAAGGACGTCGACGGGCTCCACCCGGTCAACCTCGGCAAGCTGGTGCTGGGCGAGGCGGGCCCGCTGCCCTGCACCCCCGTCGGCGCCATCGAGCTGCTGCGCCGCCACGGCGTCGAGATCGCCGGTGCGGAGGTCGTGGTCGTCGGCCGTGGCATCACGGTCGGGCGCCCGCTCGGGCTGCTGCTGACCCGCCGGTCGGAGAACGCCACCGTCACGCTGTGCCACACCGGCACGCGCGACCTCGCCGCGCACGTGCGCAGCGCCGACATCGTCGTCGCGGCCGCCGGCGTGCCCGGCATCATCACCGCCGACATGGTCAAGCCGGGTGCGGCCGTCCTCGACGTCGGCGTCTCGCGCGTGGACGGCAAGGTCACCGGCGACGTGGACCCCGGCGTGTGGGACGTGGCGGGGTGGGTCTCGCCCAACCCGAAGGGCGTCGGGCCGATGACGCGCGCGATGCTGCTCACCAACATCGTGGAGATCGCCGAGAAGTCCGTCCGGTCCTGACATGGCCGATCCCGAGCGCCCCGACCGGCCCGAGCCGACCGTCGAGCCCCCCGAGTCGGTGCCGCCGGTCTCGGCCGAGCCGCCCCCGGAGGACCCCGACGAACCGCGCCGCTACCCCTCGACGATCGGGGGAGCGTTCTACCTGCTCGTCCTCGGCGTCGTCGCGGTCGCGCTGGTCGTGGTGGCGCTCGGCGAGTGGCGCAGCGGCATCCGGCTGATGGGCGGGGCGCTGATCTTCGCCGCTGCCGTGCGGCTGGTGCTGCGGCGACGCGACGCCGGCATGCTCGCCGTACGTCACAAGGTGCTCGACGCGGCCGTGCTCATCGTGCTCGGCGGGTTGCTGATCTTCCTCGCCGGGTCCATCCCCGACCAGCCCGGCGGGTTCTAGACAGCACGAAGGACCGGACCCGACGGGTCCGGCCCTTCGCAGGTGATCAGATGAGACCCAGCTCCGTGACGGCCTTGCGCTCGTCGGCGAGCTCGGCGGTGGAGGCGTCGATCCGGGCGCGGGAGAAGTCGTCGATCTCGAGACCCTCGACGATCGACCAGTCGCCACCCGAGGTGGTGACCGGGAACGAGGAGATCAGGCCCTCGGGGACGTCGTACTCGCCGCTGGACACGACCGCCATCGACACCCAGTCGTCCTGCGCCGAGCCGAACAGCCAGTCGCGGGCGGCGTCGATCGTGGCCGACGCGGCCGAGGCGGCCGAGGAGGAGCCGCGCGCGTCGATGATCGCGGCGCCGCGCTTGGCGACGGTCGGGATGAAGTCGTTCTCCAGCCAGGACTGGTCGCCGACGAGCTCGGCGGCGTTCTGGCCCTTGACCTCGGCGTGGAAGAGGTCGGGGTACTGGGTGGCGGAGTGGTTGCCCCAGATCGTCATCTTCTTGATGTCGGTGACGCTGGCCCCGGTCTTGGCCGCGAGCTGCGAGATCGCGCGGTTGTGGTCGAGGCGGGTCAGCGCGGAGAACCGCTCGCGCGGGATGTCGGGGGCGTTGCTCATCGCGATGAGCGCGTTGGTGTTGGCCGGGTTGCCGGTCACGCCGATGCGCACGTCGTCCGCGGCGACGGAGTTGAGGGCCTTGCCCTGGGCGGTGAAGATCGCGCCGTTGGCCGAGAGCAGGTCGCCGCGCTCCATGCCGGGGCCGCGGGGGCGGGCGCCCACGAGGAGGGCGAGGTTGACGCCGTCGAAGATCTTCTCGGCGTCCGAGCCGATCTCGACGCCGGCGAGCTGCGGGAACGCGCAGTCGTCGAGCTCCATGACGACGCCCTCGAGCGCCTTGAGGGCCGGCTCGATCTCGAGCAGTCGCAGCTCGATCGGGCGGTCCGCGGCCAGGGCACCGCTGGCGAGGCGGAAGAGCAGGCTGTAGCCGATCTGACCGGCGGCGCCGGTGACGGCCACCTTGAGAGGTTCGGAGGTCACGGTTCGTACTCCTCGTGAGGGTGGTCTCGGATCTGTTCCGGGTTGTCCGGCTGACGCTAGCAGCGCCCGATCCGCCGTCGACCGCTGGTCTGCGGCTGGCATGCTGGCGCCCATGACGAGGGGGCCCGGAGCCGTACGCCGCCCGCTGGCGGCGGCAGCGCTGGCGACGGTCCTGCTCGGTCCCGTCGGCCTCACCGGCTGCGCGGGCATCGGTCAGCCCGCGCCCTACGACTCCCCGGGCATCAACGGCCTCGTCATCCCGACGCCGACCCCGGCGCCCGCCGACTTCGTCCGGGGCGTCGACAACCCGTGGCTGCCGCTCGAGCCGGGGACGCGGTGGACCTACGACGTCCGCGAGTACGGGCGCACGACGGGCAGCATCGTGGTGGACGTGCGCGACGGCACGGTCCCGGTGGCTGGCCTCGACGCCACGGCCGTCGAGACCACGACCGACCTCGCCGAGGGCGCGACCACCGTGGAGACCCACCTCTACGCCCAGGACGAGGCGGGGAACGTGTGGCTGGTCGGCGCGGACGTGGGCGACACCTCCTGGCGCGCGGGCGACGGCGGCGCGCAGGCCGGGCTCGCGATGCCCGCCGACCCGCGGCTCGGCGACGGCTGGCTGTCGTACGACGTCTCGGACCTGCCGCGCGCGAGCGCCACCATCGAGGACCAGTCCAGCGAGCTGGTGCAGCTGCGCAACGAGGCCGACACCTCGACCCGCACGGTGTACGAGAAGGGTGTCGGCCTCGTGGGCCTGCAGGACCTCGATGCCGGCTGGACCGCCGAGCTGGTCGAGGACTGAGCGGAGCTAGTCGGGTCGGCGCACCTGGGTGCGGCCGTCGTCGTCACCCTCGGGGTTGCCCCAGTGGCCGGGCGCGCTCTGCCCGGGCTGCTGCGGCTGCTGGCCGGGCTGCTGGGGCGCACCCCACTGACCCGGCTGGGACTGACCGGGTTGGGCCGGCTGCTGCTGCGGTACGGGCTGACCCCACTGCCCGGGCTGCCCGGGCTGCTGGGGCTGCTGTGGGGGAGCGGCCTGCGGCGCGCCGTACGCCGGGTCGGGCTGCTGGCCGGGCTGGCCCCACTGCTGCTGCGGGGGAGCGCCCCACGCGGCGCCGGGCTGGCCCCAGCTGCCCGGCTGGCCCTGGTTCCACTGGGCCTCGTAGTTGCCCGGCACGAACTGGTCCTTCTTGCCGCCGCCGAAGTTGAGGCCCGAGCCGGCGACCGGCTCGGCGCCCTGGCCGAAGAGGACCGGGTAGGTGAGGCCGGCGATCGCGGCGCCGAGCAGCGGAGCGAGCACGAACAGCCACAGCTGGACGACCGCATCGGTGCCGGCGAAGACGCCGACGCCGATCGAGCGGGCCGGGTTGACCGAGGTGCCGGTCAGGGGGATCGAGGCGAAGTGGATCATCGCGAGCGACAGGCCGATCGCGAGCGGGCCGAGCGCGACGTTGACCTCGTTGCGCGCGTCGGTGACGGCGAGGATGACCCACACGAAGACCGCGGTCATGAGCAGCTCGAGCAGCAGGGCGGCCCACCAGGCGAAGCCGGAGCCCTGGTCGCCGAAGAAGTTCTGGCCCATGTTGCCCTCGGCGACGAAGCCGTCGAAGCCGTGGCCGAGGCCGAAGAGCACGGCGCCGGCGAGCAGGGCGCCGAGCAGCTGCGCCGCCATGTAGATGCCGACCTGGCTCCACGGCAGGCGTCCGCCCAGGACGGCGCCGAGCGTCACGGCCGGGTTGAAGTGACCGCCGGAGATGCGCCCGAAGGCGTAGGCCATCACGAGGACGGTGAGGCCGAAGGCCAGGCCTGTCGCGACGAGGTCGCCGCCGCTGTAGACGGCGGTGCCGCAGCCGAAGAACACCAGCACGAAGGTGCCCAGTGCCTCTCCCGTGAACTTCTGCCCGGTGGTCGGTGTGTCTTCGACGGTGTCGCTCATCGCGAGTTCCTCCAGAGTCAGGTGGCCGTACCCCTCGTAGGCCGCTGCGAGCCTAGCGGCGTGGGGAGAGGGGTGCGAGGGTAGGCGAGTCGCCACCGCTTCCCCGCGTCAGGTATCTTGACGTCAAGAGTTATGACCGGACCAGATCACGAGCTGCAGGAGCTGTCGTACATGGCCAAGATCATCTACACCCACACCGACGAGGCGCCGCTGCTCGCGACGTACTCGTTCCTCCCGATCATCGCCGCCTACGCGAAGACCGCCGGTGTGGACGTCGAGACCCGTGACATCTCGCTGGCCGGTCGCGTGATCGCGCAGTTCTCCGACCGGCTCACCGACGAGCAGCGCCTCGACGACGCGCTCGCCGAGCTCGGAGAGCTCGCGACGAAGCCCGAGGCCAACATCATCAAGCTGCCCAACATCTCCGCCTCGATCCCGCAGCTCAAGGCCACCATCGCCGAGCTGCAGTCGCAGGGCTACGACCTGCCCGACTACCCCGAGAACCCGCAGACCGACGAGGACCGCGAGGTCCGCGCCCGCTACGACAAGGTCAAGGGCTCCGCGGTCAACCCGGTGCTGCGCGAGGGCAACTCCGACCGTCGCGCGCCCGCCTCGGTCAAGAACTACGCCAAGGCCCACCCCCACTCGATGGGCGCGTGGAGCAGCGACTCGAAGACGTCGGTCGCGACGATGGGCCACGACGACTTCCGCAGCAACGAGCAGTCCGTCGTGCTCCCGGCCGACGACACCCTGTCGATCGTCCACGTCGGCAGCGACGGCCAGGAGACCGTCCTCAAGGAGGGTCTCGCGGTCCTCGAGGGCGAGGTGGTCGATGCGACCTTCATGAGCGCGGCCCACCTCGACGAGTTCCTCGAGCAGCAGGTGGCCAAGGCCAAGGCCGACGGCGTCCTGTTCTCCGCCCACCTCAAGGCCACGATGATGAAGGTCTCCGACCCGATCATCTTCGGCCACGTCGTGCGCGCCTACTTCGCCGACGTCTTCGCCCAGTACGGCGAGCAGCTGGCCGCCGCGGGCCTGTCGGCCAACGACGGCCTCGGCGCCATCCTGTCCGGCCTCGACAAGGTCGACGGCGGCGCGGAGATCAAGGCCGCCTTCGAGAAGGGCCTCGCCGAGGGGCCGGCGCTGGCGATGGTCGACTCCGACAAGGGGATCACCAACCTGCACGTCCCCTCCGACGTCATCATCGACGCCTCCATGCCGGCGATGATCCGCACGTCCGGCCAGATGTGGAACGCCGACGGCGAGCAGCAGGACACCCTCGCGGTGATCCCGGACTCCTCCTACGCCGGTGTCTACCAGGCCGCCATCGACGACTGCCGCACCCACGGCGCCCTCGACCCCTCGACCATGGGCTCGGTGCCCAACGTCGGCCTGATGGCCAAGGCGGCCGAGGAGTACGGCTCGCACGACAAGACCTTCGAGATCCCGGCGGCCGGCAAGGTCGAGGTCCGCAACGCCTCCGGTGACGTGCTGATGTCGCACGACGTCGAGGCCGGCGACATCTGGCGCGCCTGCCAGACGAAGGACGCCTCCATCCGCGACTGGGTCAAGCTCGCCGTCACCCGTGCCCGGGCCAGCGAGACCCCGGCGATCTTCTGGCTCGACGAGACCCGCGCCCACGACGCCAACCTCATCGCGCTCGTCCAGAAGTACCTGGCCGACCACGACACCGAGGGCCTCGACATCCAGGTCATGGCGCCGGCCGAGGCGACGACGTACTCCCTCGAGCGCATCCGCAAGGGCGAGGACACCATCTCGGTGACCGGCAACGTGCTGCGCGACTACAACACCGACCTCTTCCCGATCCTCGAGCTCGGCACCAGCGCCAAGATGCTCTCGATCGTCCCGCTGATGAACGGCGGCGGCCTCTTCGAGACCGGTGCCGGCGGGTCGGCCCCCAAGCACGTGCAGCAGCTCGTCAAGGAGGACTACCTCCGCTGGGACAGCCTGGGCGAGTTCTTCGCCCTGGCCGCCTCGCTCGAGCACCTCGCCGACTACGACGACAACAAGCGGGCGAAGATCCTCGGCGACACGCTCGACAAGGCCACCGAGACGTTCCTCAACGAGGACCGCTCGCCCGGTCGCAAGCTCGGCACGATCGACAACCGCGGCTCGCACTTCTACCTCGCCCTCTACTGGGCCGAGGAGCTGGCGAAGCAGACCGAGGACGCCGACCTCGCGGCGGCGTTCGCCTCGCTTGCGACCTCGCTGCGCGAGAACGAGCAGACGATCGTCGACGAGCTGCTCGCCGTGCAGGGCAAGCCGGCCGACATCGGCGGCTACTTCCGCCCCGACGCGGAGAAGGCCGCCGCGGTGATGCGCCCGTCGGCCACGTTCAACGACGCCATCGCCTCGCTGGGCTGAGCACGGACACCACGACGACATGACCACGGGGGAGCAGTGGCCGCCGCGCGCGCCCCTGCTCTCCTCGGGCTGGCTGGTCCTCGGCAACCTGCTGCCCCTCTGGGCGGTGTGGGCCGGCCACATGTCGGTCGGTGACGTCTTCGTCGTCTACTGGATCGAGAACGTCTCCTACTGGGCGATCACCATCGTCAAGGTCCGCACCGCCCGCGGCCCTGACACGCCCGGGGCCGGATGACCCTCAACGGACGACCGGTCGACGCCTCGGACGCAGGGGCGCTGTCGTTCTTCTTCGCCCTCCACTACGGCATCTTCACGCTCGTCCACGGCGTGTTCGCCTTCGTCATGGCCTTCCTGTCCGGCGGTGACCTGCACCCCGGCACGTGGGCGTTGGCCGGCCTGGTCCTGGCGTTGAGCCACCTCGGCTCGCTGTGGATCAACTGGTACGACAACGGCGAGCGGTGGCGGGTCTCCACCTCGACCGCCATGTGGCAGCCCTACCCCCGCATGCTCGTGCTGCACGTCGCGATCATCCTGGGCTTCGGCCTCGTGCTCCGCTCGGTCGGGACGGACGACGCCACGACCGGGCTCGAGGAGGTGGCGCCGGTGCTGCTCCTCCTCGGCCTCAAGACGGTCGTCGACCTCGCCCTCCACCTCTGGGAGCGACGCCGCGCGGCGGCCCCCGCGGCTGCGACCGACCCGGTCTGATCCCGGCCTGGTGCCGCCCTGATGCCGTGATCCCGGCCACCTCCCGCTCCGACGCGCCGTTGCCGGGGAACAAAACCCGCTGCGCCCCTCCTTGCGCCAGGTGATGACCACGACCGCCGAGACCTCCGCCCTGCCCGCCGACCCCTCCGGCGACCTCGACGTCCCCTCGGTGACCGCGCGCCACTTCGGCCTCGCCGTCCTCGCGCTGGCGATGGGCGGGTTCGCCATCGGCACCACCGAGTTCGTCACGATGGGCCTGCTGCCCCAGATCGCCGCCGGCGTCGGCGTCTCGATCCCGACCGGTGGGCACGTCATCTCGGCGTACGCCGTCGGGGTGGTCGTCGGCGCGCCGGTGCTGGCGTTCCTCGGTGCCCGCCTCCCGCGTCGCGCCCTGCTGGTGGCCCTGATGGCGGCCTTCGCCGTCGGCAACGGGCTGAGCGCGCTGGCGACGTCCTATGAACAGCTGATGCTCGCCCGCTTCGCCGCCGGGCTGCCGCACGGCGCCTACTTCGGTGTCGCCTCGCTGGTGGCCGCGAGCATGGCGCGCCCGTCCCGCAAGGGCCGCGCGGTCTCGCTGGTGATGCTCGGCCTGTCGGTCGCCAACGTGATCGGCGTACCAGCGGCCACCGTGCTCGGCCAGGAGCTCGGCTGGCGCGCGGCCTTCTGGGCCTCTGCCGCCCTCGCCGTGGTGACCCTGGCGCTCGTCGCGTGGCTGGTCCCGTCCGTGCCCGGTGACGCGGGCGCGAGCGGTCGCCGCGAGCTCTCCGCCTTCAAGGTCCCGCAGGTGTGGCTGACCCTGCTCGCCGGCGCGGTCGGCTTCGGCGGCATGTTCGCCGTCTACTCCTACATCGCCCCCGTCGTGACCGACGTCGCCGGCCTGGGCGAGCGGTCGGTGGCGGTCTTCCTGCTGTCCTTCGGTCTCGGCATGGTGGCCGGCACCTGGCTGGCCGGGGTCATGGCCGACTGGTCGATCTTCCGCTCGCTGATCATCGGCGGTGTCGGCATGGCCTTCACCATGCTGGCCTTCTGGCTCGCCGCCCCCCACGGCTGGGCCGCCCTGCCCGTCGTCTTCCTCATCACCACGCTCGGCTCGGTGCTGGTGGTCAACCTCCAGCTGCGGCTGATGGACGTCGCCGGTGACGCCCAGACCCTCGGTGCCGCGATGAACCACGCCTCGCTCAACATCGCCAACGCGCTCGGCGCGTGGCTGGGCGGGCTCGTCATCGCGGCCGGCTGGGGGCTCCGCGCCCCCGCCCTGGTCGGTCTCGGCCTCTCCGTCGCCGGGGTGGCCATCCTGCTGCTGTCCGCCGCCCTCCACGTGCGGGGACGGGACGCCGTACCCGCCTGATCGGCGCTGCCTTGCGGGCAGGACCGTGCACGCTCTTTCCGTTGATGTTGCGTGGTGTTAACACGGGCGGAACTCTTGCGTAGCCCAGACTTGGAACGATCCAATCCATGAGGGCGGGCAGGCCGCCCAACATCTTCCGGAGGGGGACGTCATGGACGAGGACAAGATCGCGCGGCAGGTGGAGCGTCGCCGGCAGCTGGCCGACCGCAACACGGGTGCGGTGGTCGAGCTGCTCAGGCGGCGCGAGGAGCTGCGAGGGATCTACCCGGCAGCCGACCTGGTCGCCGAGAACGTCGGCTGGGCCGTCTGACTCCGTCCTGGGCGCAGGTCGCCGCTCACCGGGAGAGCGGGGCCTGCGCTCAGAGCGACCAGCAGTTGCCGAGCTCGGGCAGCCCGGCAAAACGCGCCTCGAAGAACGGCAGCGCCTCGGCCAGGTGCGGCGCCATGCCACCGACGTGGAGCGGCGCGACGTTGGTCGAGAACCGGACGTTGGCCCCGGACGCGCACCACGACCGCGCCATCGCCCGGCCGACGCCGTACGGAATGGTGTCGTCGAGCACGGAGTGGGTGACCAGCACCGGGACCCGCGGCCGGATCGTGCCGATGCGCTGCGCCTCGATGATCGAGGCGAACGGCTCCCGCGTCATCAGCTCCGACATCGGTCGGCCGTCGGCACTCAGCGTCGACGACCGGACGAAGGCGTTGTCGAGCAGGTCGAACACGCAGTCCTGCTCGACGCCGTCCATCGCCGCCCGTCCGGCGGTGTTGAGGTAGGGCGTCAGGTCCACGTCGTGGCTGGCCGCGAGCCCGCGCAGCGCAAAGAACGCGAACGCGGAGAACAGCCCGCCGTCGAGGTTCGTCGCCACCGTGGCGAGGTCGGCCGGCACCGCGCCGACGACTGCGCCGCGCACCTTGAGGTCGGGCGCGTAGGTCGGGGCCAGCTCGACCGCCGAGGCGGCCGCGCCGCCGCCCTGGGAGTAGCCCATCAGGCCGACGGGGCTGGCGCTGCTGAGCCCGGTGCCGGACAGTCGCTGCGCGGCGCGTACGACGTCCAGCGTGGCGCGGCCCTGCGAGACGCGGTCCATGTAGGTGTGGATGCCGGCTGTGCCGAGGCCCTCGTAGTCGGGCATCGCGACGGCGTAGCCGCGCAGCAGCAGGCCCTCGATGCCGATGCCCTCGTACTCGATGCCCTCGGAGAACTGGCGCGAGGGAGCGCACCGGTCGGCCATGCCCTGGGTGCCGGGGCGTAGCCGATGACCGGGCGCGACCCGAGGCCGACCCACGGCGAGCTGGGCACCAGGACTGTGCCCGAGACGGCGATCGACGTGCCGCGGCGGTTGGTCGTCGTGTAGAGCACGCGCTGGGCGTTGCGGACCAGGCTCGTCGCGTCGAGCGGGTCGAGCAGGAACGTCATCTTCTCGCTGCGGATCACGGTTCCGTTGCCGGCGGGCAGGGTCGCGGGGGCCTCGTAGAACGCGGGCCGCGGCGGCTCGTCGACGACGGCGTGCGCGGACGTCGTACCGAGTGCGGTGGTCGCGGCCGTGGCGGCGATCGTGGCGGTGAGCATGGTCGTGACCGTCGCGAGCGCGCGGCGGAGCGGAGCGGTGTGCATGGCGATTCCCTCCCGGCCGGACCCGGACCGGCCGATGGAGGGAACCTACTCGTGAGTCACATCACGCGTTAGTGTGACGTGCGTCACGCCCAGCCGTAGACCATCCCCATGGCCTCGCGCACCTCGTCGAGCGTGGCCTCGGCGACCTCGTTGGCCCGGGCGTTGCCACGGCGGAGCACCTCGTCGAGGTAGCCCGGGTCCGCCTCGAGCTCGGCGCGGCGGGCCCGCAGCGGGGCGAGCTCGGTGTTGATCGCCTCGGTGAGGCGGCCCTTGAGCGCACCGCCGCCGCCGTCGCCGATCTCCTCGGCGACCGCCGCCGGGTCGACGCCCTCGCACAGGCCAATGAGCGTCAGCAGGTTGGCCACCTCCGGGCGGCCGTCCGGGTCGTAGGTGATGAGGCGGTCGCTGTCGGTCTTGGCGCCCTTGAGCTTCTTGGCGGTCTCGTCGGCACTCATCCGCAGCTCGACGACGTTGCCCTTGGACTTGCTCATCTTGGTGCCGTCGGTGCCGAGGATCAGCGGCGCCTCCGACAGCAGGGCGCCGGGCTCGGGGAACACCGGGGCGTACCGGTCGTTGAAGCGGCGCGCGACCACCCGCGTCTGCTCGAGGTGGGGGAGCTGGTCGCGACCGACCGGCACCACGTTGGCCTTGCAGAACAGGATGTCCGCGGCCTGGTGCACCGGATAGGTGAGCAGCAGGCCGCCGATGGAGGTGATGCCGGCCGACTTGGCCTCGTCCTTGACGGTGGGGTTGCGTTGCAGCTCGGCCACGCTGACCAGGCTGAGAAAGGGCAGCATCAGCTGGTTGAGCGCCGGCACCGAGGAGTGCGTGAAGATCGTCGCCTTCTCCGGGTCGAGCCCGGCCGCGATGTTGTCGACCAGCAGGTTGCGCACGTTGCCCGCGATGTCGCCGGCGATGTCGCGGTCGGTGATCACCTGGTAGTCCGCGATCAGCTGCCAGATCTCGGCGCCGCTGTCCTGGAGGCGGAGGCGGTTGCGGATCGAGCCGAAGTAGTGGCCGATGTGCAACGCCCCGGTCGGACGGTCCCCGGTCAGCATGCGCAGCGAGGCCGGGTCCTTCGCCATCTGCTCCTCGATGGCGTCGCTGCGAACCTGTGCGGCGCGGAAGGTGTCACTCACGCGGTCGATCCTAATCAGGGGCCGAGCGACGTCGCGAAGGGGTTCTGTAGGGTCTCGGGGGTGCCCACCATCGGAGTAGCGATCGCGATTCCTGAGCCCTGGGCGACAGAGCTCCAGGACTACCGGACCAGCGTCGGCGACACGACGGCGACGCAGATCCCCACGCACATCACGCTGGTCCCGCCGACCGAGGTGCCCGACGCCGACCTCCAG
The DNA here is from genome assembly GCF_013155335.1 of Nocardioides sp. zg-1230. Lineage (GTDB taxonomy): Bacteria > Actinomycetota > Actinomycetes > Propionibacteriales > Nocardioidaceae > Nocardioides. The sequence continues at coordinate 160,229 of NZ_JABJQZ010000002.1, forward strand.
ACCGTCTGCGCGCACCTGACCCGTGCTGCGTCCAGCGTCCCGCGGTTCGACATCCACCTGCGCGGCACCGGCACGTTCCGCCCGGTCTCGCCGGTCGTGTTCGTCACCCTGGCCGAGGGGATCTCGGGCTGCGAGGTGCTCGCGGGCGCCGTACGACAGGGACCGCTCGAGGTCGAGCTGCACTACCCCTACCACCCGCACGTCACCATCGCCCACCACCTCGACGACCAGGCGCTCGACCGGGCGTTCGCGGAGCTCGCGGACTTCGAGTGCCGCTTCGCCGTCGACGCGTTCAGCCTCTACGTCCACGAGGCCGACACCGGCTGGCGGGTCACCGACCACTTCGAGCTGGGCTGAGAGCGTGCCGGTCCTCGACACCGTCAAGCAGCGCATCGGTGACGCGCGCGAGCGTCGCCCGCTCCTCGACCACCTCGTGCGCGCGGTCGAGCACTACGGACAGGTCAACGGCAGCGCCCTCGCCGCCGCGGTGACCTACTTCGCGTTCCTGTCGTTCTTCCCGATCCTCGCGCTCGCCTTCGCGATCTTCGGCCAGGTGACGGAGGTCTACAAGGACGCCGAGGACACGTTGGTCGACGCCGCCAACTCCGTCCTCCCGAACCTCGTCGGCGGCGAGAGCGGGGTCCCGCTCGACACCCTCCAGTCCGCGGCTCCGGGGATCTTCAGCGTCGGCATCCTGCTGACCCTCTACTCCGGTCTGGGGTGGCTCTCGGGCATGCGCACCGCGTTGATGGCGATCTTCGAGGAGCCCGAGCGCGAGCAGCCCAGCTTCGTGGTGGGCAAGCTGCGTGACGTGCTCGCTCTCATGGCGCTCGGTTCGATCCTGGTCGCGAGCGTCGCGGTGTCCGGTGTCGCGACCAAGGTGCTGACCCCGATCATGGAGTGGCTCGAGCTGGGCGCGGTCGCCGAGGGCTTCTTCTGGGTGCTGGCGCTGTGCCTCGGCCTGGCGGCCAACACGGTGCTCTACTTCGCCTTCTTCCGCCTGCTCGCCCAGCCCGACATCCCCAGCCGGTCGCTGTGGTCCGGTGCACTGCTGGGTGCCGTGCTGTTCGAGGTCCTCAAGCAGCTCTCCACCTTCCTGCTCAAGGCGACGGCCGAGTCCGCCGCGTTCCAGGCCTTCGGCATCGCGCTGATCCTGCTCGTCTGGATCAACTACTTCTCCCGCGTCGTCGTCCTCTCCGCCGCGTGGGCCCACACCTCGCCCGAGGCGCGCGCCCTCCGCGACGCGAACCGGGTCGTCGACCAGATGCCCGAGGGCCCCCGTATCGATCTCGCCGCGGCTGCGACCGTCGTACGCCCCACCGCCCCCGGCGCGACTTCGCCCAAGGCGGCCTTCGCCGCCGGCGCCGCCACGATGCTCGGCCTCGTCGCCCTCCTCCGCCGCCGCTGACCCGCCCTCCCGCCCGGGTTCGTCCCGCGCGCTGCCCCTCTCCGCCCTCCCGAGCGGTGGTCCAGCCACATTCGGCCGCCGGAAAACGTGGGTGGATCACCGCTGACCGAGCGAGTCCGAGCGAGTCGGCAGCGAGCGGTGGTCAGCCCACACTCCGGCTGGCGGAACTGTGGGTGGACCACCGCCAGCTCGCCGTGGGCCACCAGACGTCCACAGGTCGTCGTGTTGCCCTGTTGTCCCCAACCCCGGGGTCGCGGCCGGGTGCGGGAGTCCAGCACGTGGCGGAATCGGCACATGTTCCTGGTTCCGCACGAGTTCCTGCACGCTCCGTTCGACCGGCCCACAGCGATCGCCGCCGGCGTCCCCGCGCGCGTGCTCGAGGGCACCCGCTTCCACCGACTGCACAAGGGCGTCTACTGCCACCGGAACCACGTGCTGACGTGGAACGACCGCCTGCGCGCCGCGAGGTTGGCGCTTCCCGACACGGCGCGTACGACGGGTGCGACGCGGCTGCGCGAGCTGGGGCTCGACGTCGGGGCGCCGTTCCCGCTGCACTTCGTCGTCGGGGGCGACCTCCACCTGGTGCTGGATGGCGTGTTTCTGCACCGGACCGTGAAGATGCCGCCGCACGACGAGCACGGCGTCAGTGCAGAGGCGGCGTTCCTCGCCTTCTGTGCCGAGTCGCGGCTCGTCGATGCGATCAAAGTCGGGTCGGTACTGCTGTACCGCGAGCTGATGGACCTCCGGCTGCTCGAGGAGCTGCTGACGGAGGAGCGGTGGCGCCGCGGGGTGCCCGAGACATCGTTCGTGCTGCCGTTCCTCGACGCGCGTTGCCGGTCCCTGCCGGAGGCGGAGCTGGTCGCGTACGTCGTCTTCGCGGAGCTGCCCGTGCCGGAGGTCAACCAGATCATCGAGCTCGCCGACGGTTCCGCCGTGACGCCGGACCTGTGGTTCGAGAGCTTCGGGCTCGCGGTCGAGTACGAAGGCAGCCAACACCAGGACGACCGGGCGCAGTACGTCGCCGACATCGACCGCTACGCGGCCTACCGCCGCAACGGCATCCCGTACGAGCAGGTGACAAAGGAGCGGCTGCGCTCGCCGAAGGCGACCGTCCGGCTGGTGCACCGCGCCGTGGTCGCGCGCGGGTACGACGGTCCGCCGCCGAACTTCGACGGCGCGTGGCCCACGCTGTTCAAGCCGCTCCGCGACCTCGTACGCCGCCAGCGCGCCGCATAGGCGAGCGGTGGCGCACCCACATTTCCGAGCGGTCGATTGTGGCTGGGCCACCGACGACCGGTTGGGCAACACGGACGCGGCCCCCGGCGGTGGTCCACCCACACTTGCGAGGCCTCAAATGTGGGTGGATCACCGCTCGGGCAGCAGGGGGCAGACCCCGGGGCGCGCAACGAGGGCCGGGGGCGACCCCCGGCCCTCGTTGCGTGTGGAGCGGACCTGCTCAGTGACCGTGCTTGATCGCGGTGCGGAGGTCCTTGTTGAGCTGCGAGATCACGTCGAGCGGGATCTCCTTGGGGCAGGCGGCGGTGCAGGCGCCGATGTTGGTGCAGCCACCGAAGCCCTCGTGGTCGTGCTGGGCGACCATGTTGACCACGCGCTCGTCGCGCTCGGGCTGGCCCTGGGGGAGCAGGCCGAGGTGGGTGACCTTGGCGCCCATGAAGAGCGAGGCCGACCCGTTGGGGCAGGCGGCGACGCAGGCGCCGCAGCCGATGCAGGTCGCGACGTTGAAGGCGCGGTCAGCGTCGTCCTTGGGGACCGGGACCGAGTGGGCCTCCGGCGCCGAGCCGGTGTTGACCGAGACGTAGCCGCCGGCCTGGATGATCCGGTCGAAGGCGCCGCGGTCGACGACGAGGTCCTTGACGACCGGGAAGGCGTCGGAGCGCCACGGCTCGATCGTGATGGTCTCGCCGTCGCTGAACGAGCGCATGTGGAGCTGGCAGGTCGTGGTGACCTCGGGGCCGTGCGCGTCGCCGTTGATCATCAGCCCGCACATGCCGCAGATTCCCTCGCGGCAGTCGGAGTCGAACGCGATCGGGTCCTCGCCCTTGTCGTTGAGCTGCTCGTTGAGCACGTCGAGCATCTCGAGGAACGACATGTCGGGGGAGACGTCGGCCAGCTCGTAGGTGTGCATCGCACCAGCGCTGGCGGCGTCGGGCTGACGCCAGATCTTGAGGGTCAGGTTCATTACTTGTAGCTCCGCTGCTTCATCTCGATGGCGGTGTAGACCAGGTCTTCCTTGTGCAGCACGGGCCGCTCGTCGAGCCCGGCCCACTCCCACGCGGAGACGTAGGCGAACTCGTCGTCGTGGCGCAGCGCCTCGCCGTCCTCGGTCTGCGACTCGCCGCGGAAGTGGCCGCCGCAGGACTCGCGCCGGTTGAGGGCGTCGATGCACATCAGCTCGCCGAGCTCGAAGAAGTCGGCCACGCGACCTGCCTTCTCGAGCGACTGGTTGAGCGACTCACTGGTGCCGAGCACCTTGACGTTGCGGTAGAAGTCGTCGCGCAGCCCGCGGATCAGGTCGATCGCCTTCTTGAGGCCCGTCTCCGTGCGCTCCATGCCGCAGTACTCCCACATGATGTTGCCGAGCTCGCGGTGGTAGGAGTCGACGCTGCGGGTGCCGTTGACGGACAGGAAGTGCTCGATGCGCTCGGTGACCGACGTGCGTGCCTCGACGACCGCCGGGTGGTCCTCGCTGATCGGCTCGAACGGGCCGTCGGCGAGGTAGTCGCGGATCGTGTGGGGCAGGACGAAGTAGCCGTCGGCCAGGCCCTGCATCAGCGCCGAGGCGCCGAGGCGGTTGGCGCCGTGGTCGGAGAAGTTGGCCTCGCCGGTGACGAACAGGCCGGGGATCGTGGACTGCAGGTCGTAGTCGACCCACAGGCCGCCCATGACGTAGTGCACGGCCGGGTAGATCCGCATCGGCACCGAGTAGGGGTCCTCGCCGGTGATCCGGGCGTACATGTCGAAGAGGTTGCCGTACTTGTTGGCCACCGCGTCGCGCCCGAGGCGGTCGATCGCGTCGGCGAAGTCGAGGTAGACACCACGTCGTACGCCGTCCACCTCGGGGCCGACGCCGCGACCCTCGTCGCAGACGTTCTTCGCGGCCCGCGAGGCGATGTCGCGGGGGACCAGGTTGCCGAAGGAGGGGTAGATCCGCTCCAGGTAGTAGTCGCGGTCCTCCTCGGCGATCTCGCGCGGGTCCTTGTCGCAGTCGGCCTGGTTCTTCGGCACCCAGATGCGGCCGTCGTTGCGCAGCGACTCCGACATCAGCGTCAGCTTGGACTGGTGCGAGCCGGAGACCGGGATGCAGGTCGGGTGGATCTGCGTGTAGCAGGGGTTGGCCATGTAGGCGCCCTTGCGGTGCGCGCGCCAGGCGGCGGTGACGTTGGAGCCCATCGCGTTGGTGGACAGGTAGAACACGTTGCCGTAGCCGCCGGACGCCAGTACGACGACATCGGCGAGGTGGGTCTGGACCTCACCGGTGACCATGTCGCGGGCGATGATGCCGCGCGCCTTGCCGTCGGCGACGATCAGCTCGAGCATCTCGTGGCGGGTGAACATCGAGACCGTGCCGGCGGCGATCTGGCGCTCGAGGGCCTGGTAGGCGCCGATCAGCAGCTGCTGACCGGTCTGGCCGCGGGCGTAGAACGTGCGGGAGACCTGCACGCCGCCGAAGGAGCGGTTGTCGAGCAGGCCGCCGTACTCGCGGGCGAACGGGACGCCCTGCGCGACGCACTGGTCGATGATGTTGGTGCTGACCTCGGCGAGGCGGTAGACGTTGGACTCCCGCGAGCGGTAGTCGCCGCCCTTCACGGTGTCGTAGAAGAGGCGGTGGACGGAGTCGCCGTCCTCCTTGTAGTTCTTCGCGGCGTTGATGCCGCCCTGCGCGGCGATCGAGTGCGCACGCCGCGGCGAGTCCTGGTAGCAGAAGGTCTTGACGTTGTAGCCGGCCTCGCCGAGCGTGGCCGCGGCCGAGGCGCCGGCCAGGCCGGTGCCGACGATGATGATGGAGAGCTTGCGGCGGTTGGCCGGGTTGACCAGGCGGGCCTCGAACTTCCGGTTCTGCCAGCGGTCGGCGATCGGGCCCTCCGGCGCCTTCGTGTCGACGAGCGGCGTGCCCGGGGTGTAGTAGCCCGCGGCGTCGTCGTAGTCGCCGTCGAGCGATCCGCTGTGCGACGCCTCCGTCGAGGTGACGGTGTCGGGCATGTCCATGTCGTGGCTGTCGTGGCTCACGTGCGGTGACCCCTTACTTGGTGATGATGCCCGCGAGCACGGCGAGCGGGACGAGGGAGAAGCCGATCGAGACGATCAGCGCGGTGACGAAGCCGAAGACCTTGGCGCGCTGCCGCTTGGCCGCGGTGCCGGTCCAGCCGAGGGTCTGCGCCGCGCTCCAGATGCCGTGGTGCAGGTGGGCGCCGAGCGCCAGCATCGCGACGATGTAGATCAGCGTCATCCACCACAGGTCGAAGGTGTCGACCATCAGGTTGTAGGGGTCGTTGGTCGAGCCGCCCTGCGGGTTGACCTTGCCGATCGTGAAGTTGAGCAGGTGCCAGACCAGGAACACGAGGATCGTCACGCCGCCCCAGCGCATCATCAGGCTGGCCCGCGTCGCGCCGGTGTCCTTCTTCATGACGTACTTGGTGGTGCGCGCGCGAGCGGCGCGGCGCCAGAGCACGACGGCGCAGTAGACGTGCACGACCAGCGACAGGATCAGGCCGAGTCGCAGGATCCAGAGCGCGCCCTCGTGCGGCAGCATCGGCTCGCCGAGCTCGCGCAGGTGGTGGGCGTACTCGTTGAACGCGTCGTGTCCGGCGAAGGCCTTGAGGTTGCCGTACATGTGCGCGAGCACGAAGCCGAGGAAGATGAAGCCGCTGACCGCCATGCCCAGCTTGAGCGCGATGGTCGTGCGCGAGGCCCGCGCACCCTTCACCAGCGTGGGCCGAGGGGGAGTGAGTTGGGATGCCACGCCGCCACGGTATCGCGGCGGTCGGGCGCACGACGCGCCGAGGGCGTGTGAGGTTTTGCTGGGCGCGTTGTCTTCCGCTCAGGCGTGACACAGGTCATAGTCGGGACCGTCGTCCGGGAGCACTCCCGGATTGCCGGACCTTCACGGAGGACGCATGGCGACAACCGACCGCGGCGTGAGCAGCCCAACCCGCGCGCGCATCGACGCGCGGACGTTGCGCCAGGACCGGTGGTGGCTCCAGCCCCTGGCCACGTTCGTGGTCTTCTCCGGCTTCGTCGTCTTCGCCACGATCCGCGCGTTCATGGGCCGTGACTACTACGCCGAGCCGTACCTGTCGCCGTTCTACTCCCCGTGCCTGGGCGACTGCGTCGAGGGCGCCTCGGACTTCGGCCAGCCGTTCGCCTGGTGGCCGCTGTCCGCGGCGCTGATCATCCTCATCTTCCCGCTCGGCTTCCGGATGACCTGCTACTACTACCGCAAGGCCTACTACCGCGCCTTCTGGCTCAGCCCGCCGGCGTGCGGCGTCGCCGAGCCCCACGGGGCCTACTCGGGGGAGAGCCGGTTCCCGCTCATCCTGCAGAACGTCCACCGCTGGTTCTGGTACGCCGCCGTGCTGGTCGGCCTGGTGCTGACCTTCGACACGGTCCTGGCCTTCCGGCCGATGCCCGCGGAGTACGCCGTCGGCGACGGCGAGACCAGCGGCATCCACATGGGCCTGGGCACGCTGCTGATGATCGTCAACATCGTCTTCATCTGGCTCTACACGCTCTCGTGCCACTCGTGCCGCCACATCGTCGGCGGCCGGCTGCGCCACTTCTCCAAGCACCCGGTCCGCTACAAGCTCTGGACCTGGGTGTCGCGGCTCAACGAGAGCCACGGGAAATGGGCGTGGTACTCGCTGTTCTCGGTGGCGGTCGTCGACTTCTACATCTACCTGCTGGCCACCGGAGTGATCCAGGACGTGAGGTTCTTCTAGATGACCAGCGACACCAGGCACCCGATGACCGGCAACGAGATGTCGTACTACGCCGAGGGCGGCATCGAGCGCCACCGGTACGACGTGGTGGTGGTCGGGGCGGGCGGTGCCGGCCTGCGGGCCGCGATCGCCGCGCACGAGGCGGGCGCGGAGACCGCGATCGTGTGCAAGTCGTTGCTCGGCAAGGCGCACACGGTGATGGCCGAGGGCGGCATCGCGGCAGCGATGGGCAACCGGTGGCCGGAGGACAACTGGGAGGTCCACTTCCGCGACACCATGCGCGGCGGCAAGATGCTCAACCACTGGCGGATGGCGCAGCTGCACGCGCAGGAGGCGCCCGAGCGGGTGCTCGAGCTCGAGGACTGGGGTGCCCTCTTCGACCGCACCGAGGACGGGTTGATCAGCCAGCGCGACTTCGGCGGCCACAAGTACGCCCGCCTCGCCCACGTCGGCGACCGCACCGGCCTCGAGATGATCCGCACGCTGCAGCAGCGCGCGGTGCAGGTCGGGATCGACGTGTTCATGGAATGCACCGTCACCGACGTGCTGAAGGACGACGGTGGCGCCCTGTCCGGCGTCTTCGGCTACTGGCGCGAGACCGGTCGGTTCGTGACGATCGAGGCCCCGGCGGTCGTGCTGGCCACCGGCGGGATCGGCAAGTCGTTCAAGGTGACCTCCAACTCCTGGGAGTACACCGGCGACGGCCACGCGCTCGCGCTGCGGGCCGGCGCCTCGCTGATCAACATGGAGTTCGTGCAGTTCCACCCGACCGGGATGGTGTGGCCCCCGTCGGTGAAGGGCCTGCTCGTCACCGAGTCGGTGCGCGGTGACGGCGGGGTGCTGAAGAACTCCGAGGGCAAGCGCTTCATGTTCGACTACATCCCCGACTTCTTCCGGGCGGAGACCGCCGACACGGAGGAAGAGGCGGACCGGTGGTACGACGACAAGAAGAACAACCGCCGACCGCCCGAGCTGCTGCCCCGCGACGAGGTCGCGCGCGCCATCAATTCCGAGATCAAGGCTGGCCGCGGGTCACCGCACGGCGGGATCTACCTCGACATCGCCTCGCGCCGCGACGCCGACTTCATCCGCAAGCGATTGCCGTCGATGTACCACCAGTTCAAGGAGCTCGCCGACGTCGACATCACCCAGGAGCCGATGGAGATCGGGCCGACCTGCCACTACGTCATGGGCGGCATCGAGGTCGACCCCGACACCGAGCTCAGCTCGGTCACCGGCCTCTACGCGGTTGGTGAGTGCTCGGGCGGGATGCACGGCTCCAACCGCCTGGGGGGCAACAGCCTCTCCGACCTCCTGGTCTTCGGGCGACGCGCCGGCGAGGCGGCAGCGGCGTACGCCCTGCAGTTCGGGGAGGGCGGCCTCGCGGAACGGCCCGCCGTCACCGACGCGTCGATCCGGGCCGGCGAGTGGTCAGCGCTGACGCCGTTCCAGATGGAGGGCGGCGACAACCCGTACACGATCCAGCAGGAGCTCCAGCAGACGATGAACGACCTCGTCGGCATCATCCGCACCGCCGAGGAGCTCGAGCAGGCGCTGGTGCGGATCGAGGAGCTCAAGGAGCGGGCGCAGCGGATGTCGGTGGAGGGCCACCGCCAGTACAACCCGGGCTGGCACCTCGCCCTCGACCTGCGCAACATGCTGGTCGTCTCGGAGTCCATCGCGAAGGCGGCGCTCGCCCGGCAGGAGTCACGCGGGGGCCACACGCGCGACGACTACCCGAAGACCGACGCCGAGTGGGGCACGAAGAACCTCGTCGTCCGCCTCGACGACGCCGGCACCGGTGTGACCCTCGCCGAGCAGCCGCTGCCCGAGATGCCCGACGACCTGCTCCGCCATTTCCAGTAGGGCCCACTTCGAGGGAGCTGACTCATGAGTTATGACCTGAAGCTGCGCGTGTGGCGGGGCGACCAGGACGGCGGGGACCTGCAGGACTACACCGTCGAGGTGTCCGAGGGCGAGGTCGTGCTCGACGCGCTGCACCGCCTCCAGGCCACCCAGACCGGCGACCTCGCGATCCGGTGGAACTGCAAGGCCGGCAAGTGCGGCTCCTGCAGTGCCGAGGTCAACGGCCGACCGCGGCTGATGTGCATGACGCGGCTGTCGGACTTCGAGCCGTCCGAGACGATCACGGTCACGCCGATGCGGACCTTCCCGGTGGTCCGCGACCTGGTCACGGACGTGTCATTCAACTACCGCAAGGCGCGTGAGCTGCCGTACGCCGAGCTCGGCCCGCGCGACGCCGACGGCAAGCGCCGGATGATGCAGGTCGACGTGGAGCGCGGGCAGGAGTTCCGCAAGTGCATCGAGTGCTTCCTGTGCCAGGACGTCTGCCACGTCGTGCGCGACCACGAGGACAACAAGCAGCACTTCGCCGGGCCGCGCTTCTTCATCCGCTACGCCGAGCTCGACATGCACCCCCTCGACACCCACGACCGACGCAAGCTGGCGCAGGAGGCGGCCGGCCTCGGGATGTGCAACATCACCAAGTGCTGCACCGAGGTGTGCCCCGAGGGCATTCACATCACCGACAACGGCATCATCCCGATGAAGGAGCGCGTCGCGGACCGGAAGTACGACCCGCTCGTGTGGCTCGGCAACAAGATCGGGATCCGCAACAAGGACAACGAGGGCCGCGAGGAGCTCTGACCCAGTGCTCCGTGACGACTTCGACGGCGACGGGCTCGACCTGTCGGTGTGGCTGCCGCACTACCTGCCTGCGTGGAGCTCCCGCGCGGCCACGTCGGCGAGCCACCGCATCGAAGGCGGCCGGCTGGTGCTGGACGTCCCGGTCGACCACCCGGTGTGGTGCCCCGACGACCACGACCCGCCGCTGCGCGTCTCCGGCGTCCAGTCGGGCAATTGGTCGGGACCGGTCGGCAGCACCCGCGGTCAGCAGCGGTTCGCCGAGGGGCTGACGGTCAAGGAGGAGCAGCCGCGCTTCGAGGGTTGGCTGCCTGCGTCCGGCCACGTCGAGATCCGCTGCGCCATGGACCTGTCGCACCGCTCGATGGCCGCCCTCTGGATGTCCGGCTTCGAGGACGACGAGCAGCAGCTGCGATGCGGCGAGCTGTGCGTCGTCGAGGTCTTCGGCAACGCGGTGCAACCGGGGTCCGCCGAGGTGGGCATCGGCATCAAGGCGTTCCGCGACCCGGCACTCACACAGGACTTCGCGGCGCCCCGGGTCGACGTCGACGTGTCCGGCTTCCACACGTATGCCGTCGACTGGGACGCCGACGTCGCGGTCTTCACCCTCGATGGGCACGAGCTGCGTCGCTGCCCGCGCCCGCCCACGTACCCGCTGCAGCTGATGGTGGCGGTCTTCGACTTCCCCGACGCCTCCACGGGCGACGACGACCACCTGGTGCCGCGGCTGGTGGTCGAGCACGTCGCAGGGTGGTAGGTCACCACTGCGACGACGGCGAGGTGCGAGCCAGGTAGAGCTGCGCCGCGCGCGCCGCGAGCCCGTTCTCGTCGGCGTGGTGGACGGCCCGCTTCCGCAACCAGAACCCGCCGGCCCGGGCCTGGCTGGTCAGCACCTCGGCAGGCCCCGGCAGCCGACCCTCCCGCTCGAGGAAGGCGCTGCGGTAGCGCCGGAAGAGGCGCCCGTGGTCGAGTGCCATCGACACGAGCGCCGCCTGGGTGGCGGCGAGCAGCTCGGGCTCGGTGAGCTCGTCGAGGGCCGGGCCCGCCGCCGCGGCGTCGTACGCCACCAGGTCGCCGAGGTCGCCGTGAACCGTGAGACCGCGGCGCTCGAGCTCGGCCACCAGCCGCCGGCCGTACGACTGCGCCCACCCGAGGTGCTCGGCCGGCAGCTCGAGCGGCCGGGCGGTCGTGCCGGCCAGCCGCGCCCGGATCCCGGCCTCGATCACGAAGCGGTGCTGGGTGGCGTTGAAGCGGTCGCCGACCGCCTCGTTGAGGCGCCGCACCACCTCCAGCTCCGCCGCACCCAGCGAGACGTTGCGGGCGACCTGCTGGTCGCCGGGCCAGTCCGCCGGCAGCTGCGCGGCCTCGGCGAAACGCGCCAGGAGGGCCCCGCCCGGTGCGCCCCGCGGTGGCACGGTGACGAGCCGGACCCGCTCGGGCGGCACCGCCGACGACCAGCTGTCGACGACGCGGAGGAGGTCGTGGCGCCAGTGGAAGGACACGCCCTCGCTCGGCGGCGCGCCCTCCTGTCCCCGCACCGACGCCACGAAGTCCGCCCAGGTGGCGGTGCCGCCGTTGACGATCGTCTGCTGCCACGCCGAGACCAGCGTGCGCGCCATGTCGCGGGCGCCGACGACGACGTGCACCCGGTGGGGCGCGAGCGCGCGCACCAGCCGGCGCGCCTGGCGCGGCCGCGCCAGGGACAGCTCCTCCTCGGAGATCACCACGGTCGGGCCGTCGTGGGCCGCGACCAGGTCGACCAGCCGGCCCAGCGCCCCCGCGGCCTCCCCGCGCAGCTCGCCCCCCACGCGCTGGCCGAGCAGGTCGTACGCCGCGAGACGCTGGGCACGGTGGCCCCCCGGGAAGAGCACCCCCGCGGCGGCGAGCTGCTCCGCCGTGGCCGCCAGGGCGCCCTGGATCGTGGTCGTCCCTGTCTTGTAGAGACCCACGTGGAGGAAGACGTCTGCCATGGCCACGACGCTAGGAACGCGCGGCGGCGAGCACATGGGGCCCGCGTCCCGGTCGGCCGGGAATCTCCGGCGGCGGGCCGGGACGGTGACCTATCCCATAGCCGGCGGCAGTGACCCTCGCCACGGCGCGGGCCTATCCTGCGCAGCATGACCGACCTCCCCGGTGATCCCACAGGCGGACTCGACGAGCCCGAGGAGCTGCAGCCCGCGGAGGGCACGCTCCGGCTCGTCGGCGACGGCGACGCGTACGACGTCGCGGCGTGGGAGGCGGCCACCGCTGCCGTGCTGCGCAAGGCGCGGCGCCTCGGCGACGACGCACCCGACGCCGACGTCTGGTCGGTGCTCACGCGGACGACGCTCGACGGCGTCGAGGTCGCCCCGATCGGCCAGCAGGCCGACCTCGAGGGCCTCACCACCGCGGGTCGTCCGCAGCGAGTCGGCGCGTGGGACGTGCGGGCGCAGGTCGAGGTCGTCGACGACAAGGAAGCCAACGAGGCAGCGCTGCAGGACCTCGAGAACGGCGCCACGTCGCTGCTGCTCCACCTCGACGACGAGGGCGAGCACGACTGGGACGTCCTGCTGGACGGCGTGCTGCTCGACCTCGCACCGGTTGTGCTGGACCGGCCCTCCACCGAGCAGGTCGAGGCCTTCGCCACCTTCCTGGAGGGCGTCGAGGGAGCGCTGCACCCCGGCACCAACCTGTCCTTCGACCTCCAGACGCTCGAGATGCTCCACTCCCGCGTGCGTGGGGACGACGCCACGGCGCGCGACCTGTTCGCACCCGTCGCCCGCCGCGGCTTCCAGCTCGGCGTGCGCGCGCTGCTCGTCGACGGGACGGCACTGCACGACCAGGGCGCGAGCGATGCGCAGGAGCTGGGCTGGGCGATCGCCACGGGTGCGTCCTACCTCCGCCTCCTCGCCGACGAGGGCTTCACCGTCGACCAGTCGGCGAGGCTGGTGGAGTTCCGGCTCGCCGCCACCGACGAGCAGTTCCCGACCATCGCCAAGATGCGCGCGGCCCGTCGGCTGTGGGCCCGCGTGCTGGAGGCCAGCGGCGGGAGCGGTGAGATGGCGCTGCACGCCGTCACGAGCCGACCGATGACCAGCCGCCGCGACCCGTGGGTCAACATGCTGCGCGGCACCGTCGCGGCCTTCGCCGCGGGTGTCGGGGGAGCGGACGCCGTCACCGTCGTGCCGTTCGACGAGCCGCTCGGGCTGCCCGACGCGTTCGGGCGCCGGATCGCCCGCAACACCTCCTCGCTGCTCATCGAGGAGTCGCACGTCGCGGCCGTCACCGACCCCGCCGGCGGCTCGTACGCCGTCGAGAAGCTCACCGACGACCTCGCCGTCGCCGGGTGGGCCGAGCTCGGTCGCATCGAGTCCGACGGCGGCTCGCTGGCCGACGCTGCCCGACTCGGTGTGAAGGCGCGCGTCAAGGAGGTCGCAGCGAAGCGCGACGCACAGGTCGCCGACCGCTCGCGGCCGCTGACCGGCGTCTCGGAGTTCCCGAACCTCGACGAGGTGCTGCCCGAGCGCCCGCACAAGCCGCACCGCTACACGCACCACTACGGCTGGGCCTTCGACGACATGCGCGCCGAGCCAGCCGGGCGGCCGGTCTTCCTCGCCACCATGGGCCCCATCGCCGCGCACACCGCGCGCGCGACCTTCGCCACCAACCTGTTCGCCGCCGGCGGCGTCTCCGTCGAGGCGGCCGGTGCGACCGACGGCGTCGACGCGGTGCTGGAGGCCTACGCCGGCCAGCCCGTCGTCTGCCTCGCCGGCACCGACGCGGCGTACGCCGAGTGGGGCGCCGACCTCGTCGCCGCGCTGCGGGCGGCAGGGGCGTCGTACGTCGTCCTGGCGGGCAAGCCGGGGGAGAAGACCGTGACCGACGTCGATGACTCGTGTGCCATGGGAGTCGATGCGCTCGGCTTCCTCGGCCGGATCCGAGAGGAGCTCGCCCGATGAGCATTCCGGAGAACTTCGCCGACGTCAGCCTCGGTTTCGACACGCCTCGTCCCTCGGCTGCTCAACCAGCGGCTGACCACGAGCCGTGGCGCAGCCCGGAGGGGATCGACATCCTCCCCGTCTACGGACCCGAGCACCTCGAGGGCCTCGACGGCCTCGACACGTGGCCCGGGATCGCGCCGTTCCTGCGCGGGCCCTACCCGACGATGTACACCACCCAGCCGTGGACGATCCGGCAGTACGCCGGCTTCTCCACCGCCGAGGAGTCGAACGCGTTCTACCGCCGCAACCTCGCGGCCGGGCAGAAGGGCCTGAGCGTCGCCTTCGACCTCGCCACCCACCGCGGCTACGACTCCGACCACCCGCGGGTGCGCGGTGACGTCGGCATGGCGGGCGTGGCGATCGACTCGATCTACGACACGCGCACGCTGTTCGACGGCATCCCGCTCGACGAGATGTCGGTGTCGATGACGATGAACGGCGCGGTGCTGCCGGTGCTGGCGCTCTACATCGCCGCGGCCGAGGAGCAGGGGGTTGAGCCGGAGCAGCTCGCGGGGACCATCCAGAACGACATCCTCAAGGAGTTCATGGTCCGCAACACCTACATCTACCCGCCGGCGCCGAGCATGCGGATCATCAGCGACATCTTCGCCTACACCTCGCAGAAGATGCCTCGCTTCAACTCCATCTCGATCTCGGGCTACCACATCCAGGAGGCCGGGGCGACGGCCGACCTCGAGCTGGCCTACACGCTCGCCGACGGCGTCGAGTACATCCGCGCGGGCCTCGACACGGGCATGACGATCGACCAGTTCGCCCCGCGCCTGTCGTTCTTCTGGGCCATCGGGATGAACTTCTTCATGGAGATCGCCAAGATGCGCGCGGCCCGGGCGCTGTGGGCGCGGCTGGTCGACGACTTCGACCCGCAGAACCCCAAGTCGCGCTCGCTGCGCACGCACTCCCAGACCTCGGGCTGGTCGCTGACCGCGCAGGACGTCTTCAACAACGTCGGCCGCACGTGCATCGAGGCGATGGCCGCGACCCAGGGGCACACCCAGTCGCTGCACACCAACGCCCTCGACGAGGCGATCGCGCTGCCGACCGACTTCTCCGCGCGCATCGCCCGCAACACCCAGCTGCTGCTGCAGCAGGAGTCCGGCACGACGCAGGTCATCGACCCGTGGGCCGGCTCCTACTACGTCGAGAAGCTCACCCACGACCTCGCCGAGCGGGCCTGGGGCCACATCCAGGAGGCCGAGCGGGCCGGCGGCATGGCAGCCGCGATCGAGCAGGGCATCCCCAAGATGCGCATCGAGGAGGCAGCCGCCCGCACCCAGGCGCGCATCGACTCGGGCGCGCAGAAGGTCATCGGCGTCAACACCTATCGCCTCGCCGCGGAGGACAAGCTCGACGTGCTGCGCGTCGACAACGACGACGTCTACCGCCAACAGGTCGCCAAGCTCGAGCGGCTGCGCGCCGAGCGCGACGACGACGACGTACGCCGTGCGCTGGAGGCGCTGACGAACAGCGCCGAGCGCGGCCCGGTCGGCGGCGGCTCCCTCGACGGGAACCTCCTCGCGCTGGCGGTCGACGCGGCGCGCGCGAAGGCGACCGTCGGGGAGATCTCCGACGCGCTGGAGAAGGTCTACGGCCGCCACCAGGCGGTGATCCGTACGATCAGCGGCGTGTACCGCGACGAGGCCGGCGCCGCCGAGGGCTCTGCCGTTGCTGCCGTCCTCGCCGCGACGGAGGAGTTCGAGGCCGAGGAGGGCCGCCGCCCGCGCATCCTCGTGGCCAAGATGGGCCAGGACGGGCACGACCGCGGCCAGAAGGTCGTCGTCACCGCGTTCGCCGACCTCGGCTTCGACGTCGACGTGGGGCCGCTGTTCTCCACGCCCGAGGAGGTCGCCCAGCAGGCGATCGACGCCGACGTGCACATCGTCGGCGTCTCCTCACTCGCGGCCGGCCACCTGACCCTGCTGCCCGCGCTGAAGCAGGCGCTGGCCGACCAGGGCCGGCCCGACATCATGGTCGTCATCGGCGGCGTGATCCCGCCCGACGACGTCCCGACGCTCCACGAGATGGGCGCCGCCGCGGTGTTCCTGCCGGGCACGGTGATCGCCGAGTCCGCCCTCGACCTGATCGCGCGCCTGCGGGAACAGCACGGGGACGAGCCGGGAGCCTGATGCCGCGGCCGATCGACGTCGACGCCCTCGTCGAGGGGGTCCAGGCAGGGCAACGGGCCGCGGTCGCGCGCGCCATCACCCTCGTCGAGTCGTCGCGCCCCGAGCACCGGGCGGCGGCGCGCGACCTGCTGACGACGCTGGCGTCGACCGAGCGCCCGATGGCGACCCGGGTCGGCATCTCCGGCGTACCCGGGGTCGGCAAGTCCACCTTCATCGAGGCGCTCGGCACCCGGTTGACCGGGGCCGGGCACCGCGTCGGCGTCCTCGCCGTCGACCCGTCGTCGGTGCGCACCGGGGGCTCGGTGCTTGGCGACAAGACCCGGATGGCGACGCTCTCGGTCGACCCGCAGGCCTTCATCCGGCCCTCGCCGACGGCCGGCACGCTCGGCGGCGTGGCCCGCGCGACGACGCAGGCGATGCTGGTGCTCGAGGCGGCGGCGTACGACGTCGTCCTGGTCGAGACGGTCGGCGTGGGGCAGTCGGAGGTCACCGTCGCCGGGATGGTCGACACCTTCCTCTTCCTCACCCTCGCCCGCACCGGCGACCAGCTCCAGGGCATCAAGAAGGGCATCCTCGAGATCGCCGACGTGGTGGCGGTCAACAAGGCCGACGGCGACTTCGAGGCCGGTGCCCGGGTGGCTGCGCGCGAGCTGGCCGGTGCGATGCGCCTGGTGCGCGGGCACTCCGAGTGGGCCCCACCCGTCGTCACCTGCTCCGCGCTGACCGGGGCCGGCGTCGACGACGTGTGGCAGCGGGTGGCCGCGCACCGCGAGCACCTCGGTGTCGACGGCCTCCACCACAAGCGCGCCGCGCAGCAGCTCGAGTTCACCTGGGCACTGGTGCGCGACGAGCTCGACCAGCGGTTGCGCTCCTCGCCCGGGGTCGCCGCGGTGCGCGACGACGTACGCCGGGCCGTGCTCTCTGGTGAGCTGCCGGCTCCGCTCGCCGCAGATCGGATCCTCGCCGCGTACGACGGGGACGTCACCTAGGCGCGTCTCGGTCGGTGCGTAGCGGGCCCGGGGGAGGGGTCGCGCCCGTAGACTGGGTCGGTCATGCCACCGGAACTCCCTGCCACCCATGTCATCGCCGAGGTCGTCGACAAGTACGCCGACGAGCTCGTCGCGCTCCGCCGCGACCTGCACGCCCACCCCGAGCTGAGCTGGGCCGAGGAGCGCACCTCCGACGCGGTCGTGACCGCGCTGGAGGGGGCCGGCTGGACGGTGAGGCGACCCGACGGTGGCGGAGTGCTGGCCGAGATCGGGCACGGCGGCCGGCTGGTCGCGCTGCGCGCCGACCTCGACGCGCTGCCGGTCGACGACCTGATCTCCGACCCGTGGCGGAGCACCAACCCCGGGGTCGCCCACGCCTGCGGCCACGACGTCCACACGGCCGGGCTCGTCGGCGCGGGGCTCGCGCTGGCGGAGGTCGCCGCCCGCGGCCTGCTGCCCGGGCGCGTCCGCCTGCTCTTCCAGCCCGCCGAGGAGGTCATGCCCGGCGGAGCGCTGCAGCTGATCTCCGCCGGAGCGCTCGAGGGCGTCTCCCACGTCTTCGGCCTGCACTGCGACCCGAGCCTCGACGTGGGCCGACTCGGCCTGCGCGAGGGACCGCTCACCGGCGCCGCCGACGCGCTGACCGTGCGCCTCATCGGCAAGGGCGGCCACACCTCGCGCCCCCACCTCACCGAGGACCTCACGTTCGCCCTCGGCAAGGTCATCACCGAGCTGCCGGCGATCCTGAGCCGACGTCTCGATCCGCGCGCCGGGGTCAGCGTGGTCTGGGGCATGGTGCGTGCGGGCTCGGCCCACAACGTGATCCCCCACGGCGGGGTGGTGGCCGGCACGGTCCGCATGCTCGACGCCGTCGCCTGGGCCGACGCCGAGCACCTGATCCGCCAGCTGATCACCTCGATCGTGGCGCCCTACAGCGTGACCGCCGAGGTCACCTACCAGCGCGGGGTGCCGCCGGTCGTCAACCACGAGGAGTCCACGCGGCTGCTCGGCACGGCGGTCGAGAACGTCCTCGGCGTGCACGGCCACGTCTCCACGGCCCAGAGCCTGGGGGGCGAGGACTTCGGGTGGTACCTCGACTCCGTCCCCGGGGCGATGGCCCGGCTCGGCACCCGCACGCCCGGCGGACCGACGTACGACCTGCACCAGGGCAACCTCCGCGTCGACGAGGGCGCCACCACCATCGCGGCCCGCGTGCTGGCCGAGGCAGCGGTGACAGCGCTCAGCGACTGATCCTCAGGCGACCGGCAGGGGGAAGCCGAAGGTGAAGGTGCTGCCCTCGCCGGGAGTCGACTCGACCTCGAGCCGGCCGTCCATCAGCGCCGCGAGCTCGCGTGCGATCGCCAGCCCGAGGCCCACGCCCAGACGGTCGCCGGCGGGCTGCGGGCCGACCTGGACGAACGGCCCGAAGAGGGTCCCCAGGTCGTCGCGGGCGATGCCGATGCCGGTGTCGCGCACGCGTACGTCGATCCAGGTGGCGCCGCCCGGGACGTCGTCACCGGACGGCCGGGCCGACACGTGCACGTCGACGGAGCCGCGCTCGGTGAAGGTGATGGCGTTCTCCACGATGTTGGTGACGACCTGGCGGATCCGCCGCGCGTCGCCGGTGCCGTCCAACGGCACGTCGTCGGCGACGGCGATGGTGGTGGAGACGCCCTTCGCCTCGGCGAGCTGACCGGCCCAGCACGACACCTCTCCGAAGATCTCGCGGAGGTCGACCGGGCCGCGGCGCAGCACGGTCTGGTGGGCCTCGAGGCCGGAGAAGTCGAGGATCTCCTGCAGGAGGTGCAACAGACGGTCGCCCGAGCGGTGCACGATCTGCGCGAAGTGGGCCGGCTCGGGTGCGAGGTCGGTGTCGAGCAGGAGCTCGGACGCTCCGATGAGCGCGGCCAGCGGCGTACGGACCTCGTGAGCGACGGTCGCCAGGAAGAGGCTCTTCGCGGCATTGGCCTCCTCGAGCTCCCGCAGCACGCGCTTGGCCTCGGTGACGTCCTCGGAGACGCCGTGCACGCCGACGACCTCGCCGCCCACGATCACCGGGATCGCGGTGCAGCGGATGTCGGTGTGCTCGCCGTCGGCGCTGACCACGCGGGCGTCCACGACCTGCGGTTCGCCGGCCAACGCCCCCTCGAAACCCTCCTGGATGGCGGGCAGGTCCTCGGGGTGGATGACCTGCGCGAAGTGGGCCTGCCGGAGCTCGTCCAGGGTCAGGCCGGTCATCTCGAGCGTGCGCTCGTTGGCGTCGGTGAAGTAGCCGTCCGGGTCCACGGAGTAGGTCGCGTGGGGGTGGTGGGTGAACATCGAGGCGTAGCGCTCACCGCCCTGCGCCAGCGCCTGCGCGCCGAGGGTCGCGTCGTTCGACGGTGAGCGATCGCGGCCGAGATCGCCGGGAGCCATCAGAACCTCCGAGAGTTCGGGTGGGGTGCGTTGCACCGTACCCCGCGGTATACGCCCCGCATGCGCCGGCCCGGGCGGTCCAGGCGTTCGAAAAGGCGCGTTCTCAGCCGAACCGCTCCGCGATGACACCGTGCCTCAGCCCGCGGTCGCTGACGGTCAGGGCGTCCTGGCCCGTGAGCGTGAGGATCGTGCGGACGACGCACGCCCCGGCGAGGATCACCTCGGCCCGGGCCGGCTGCAGCCCGGCGATCGCCCGCCGCTCCTCGGCGGAGCGGGTCCGGAACGCCTCGATCTGCCGGTCCACCTCGCCCAGGTCGAGGATCGTCGCGTGGACGACGCCCGGGTCGTAGTCGTGCAGACCGTGCTTGACGGCGGCCAGGTTGGTCGAGGTGCCACCGATCGCGACCACCATGTCCGGGCGTGGTCGGTTCGTCAGCGAGGCGAGCTCTGCCGCGATCGCGCCGAGGGCCTCCTCGACCCGCTCGCGGGGTACGGCGTCCGCGAGCCCGAAGCGCTCGGCGAACCGCGCGGCTCCCACGTCGACGCTGAACTGGTCCTCGATCCGGTCCACGCTCCCGAAGGTGAACTGGCTGCTGCCGCCGCCGGAGTCGAACACCAGCAGCCGGTCGCCGGTCAGGGAGAGGCTCGACACGGCGGCCAGGTAGGCGAGCCGCGCCTCCTCGCGGCCCGAGATGACCTCCACGACGACCCCGCAGCGGCTGTGGACGGCCGCCACGAGCTGGTCCCGGTTCGACGCCTGCCGGAGTCCGGCGGTACCCACCGCAACGATGTCGAGCGGAGCGTCACGTCGGGCCTCGTCGACCAGGTCGGCGATGGCGTCGACCATGCGGTCCATCGACGCGCGCGCCAGCTCACCGGTCGCCGCCAGGCCCTCGCCCAGCCGGGTGACCACGGCGGTGTCCACCTCGATCCTCGGGACGCCGTCCGCGTCGAGGCGACCCATGGCGAACTTGGTCGAGTTGGTGCCGACGTCGACGACGGCGAACCGTCGCGGTCCCCAGCCGAGCATCGACTTGAGCCCCCTGGGCACGCAGACGTTGGTCCGACCGTCCAGCCCCAGCCGCCTGATCGTCCGGGACACGACGCCGGGGTCGGGGGACTCGACGGCGACGGTGCTGGCGGTGCGTCCCTCGGCGACCACCTCGGTGAGCTCGACCATGCAGTTGTCCACGACCGACCGGCGGCGGCGCTTGCGGGTCACCACGACGCGTACGTCGTCACGCGGAGCGACCAGGTCGCCCAGCAGCTGCACCAGGCTGAGCCCGGTCCGCCGGGGCGTCGGGGGCGGTGCGCCGAGAGCCGTGAAGGCGGCGGCCACCGCGTCGGGGTCGAGCGGGAGTGGGGCCTTCATCGTCGGCAGCCACAGCTGCAGCCCCGCGCCGTCGACCTGCTGGAGGACCTTGACGTCCAGGACGCCGTCGCGCACCTTCACGGAGGCGTCGCCGTACATCGACAGGAGATAGGTCTCCTGGCTCTCCACGGATGCCGCGGCCCGCAACGAACCGAGGGCGCCGAGCTGGTCGAGGTCGTCGCCGAAGGTGCGCCACTCCCACCGCGGTACGACGGTCGGCGCGGATGGGTGGATCGTGGGGTCGCTCGTGGTCATTGTCCCTCCTCCTTCTCGGTCCCTCCCAGCCCCTGAGCCGGGAGGGAGTGGGACGTTCCCAGTGCGGCCACGGCCCTGTGCACGTTGCCGTGGATGTGGTCGGCCCCCAGCAGCTCCACCGCACCCTGCCGCTCCAGCACCCGTCGTACCGCCGGCCGCACCGCCGCCAGGCGCAGCTCGACATCCGACTCCTCCGTCATCCGCACGATCTCCGACACCGTCGCCGCCCCCTGGGAGTCCATGAAGTTGACCCCCGCGAAGTGCAGCACCACGCTGCGCACGCCGGGGGTGAGCACGGCGACGCGCACCTGGTCGACCAGCGCGTCCGCGGTCGCGAAGAAGACGCCGCCGTCCATCCGCAGGACCACGGTGCCGGGGGTCGTCTCGTCCTCGGGGTGTGTCTCGAGGTCGCGGAACACCTGCGTGCCGGGCTCGCGCCCGAGCGTCGACACGAGCGGGTGCGTGACGACGTACACCAGCCAGACCAGGGACAGGGCGATGCCGATGACCACGCCGGCGAGGACCCCGAACACGAGGGTCCCGAGGATCGCTGCCGCGGCCACCCAGAAGTCGGCCCGCGAGACCCTGCGCAGTCGTCGCATCTCCCCGAGGTCCATCATCCCCATCACGACGGCCTCGACGATGAGGGCGGCGAGGACCGGCTTGGGCAGGGACGAGAAGAGGGGAGCGAGGAAGAGGAGCGCCAGCAGGACGGTGGTCCCCGACGTCAGGGACGCGAGACCGGTGCGCGCGCCCGACCGGTCGTTCAGCGAGGTGGCGGAGAGGCTCGTGGAGACCGGCATCCCGTGCAGGACGCCGGCGCCGATGTTGGCCGCCGACTGGGCGACGGACTCCTGGTCCACGTCGACCCGATAGTGGTGCCTGGCCGCCATGGCCCGGGCATCCCCGGCGGTCTGGGAGAACCCGATCATCACCAGCGCGAAGGCGGCCACGAGGACCGTGCCGGCATGGTCCACCAGAAGACCGGCGTCGGGCACCTCGAACGACGGCAGCCCTCTGGGGATGTCTCCGACGAGGGCGACCCCGCGGCCCTCGAGGTCAAGGACGCCCGCCGCGACGAGTCCGCCCACGAGCAGCACGAGGGCGCCGGGGACCTGTGGGGCGATCCAGCGCAGCCCGAAGACGACGACGAGGGCCACGGCGCCGACCACCACGGTGGCGAGGTGCGCCTCGTCCAGCGTGGACAGCCACGACCAGAGCTCCTCGAACGAGCTGCTGCCCTTGCTGTCGGTGCCGGTCAGCTTCGGCAGCTCCCCGACGACGACGTCGATGGCCGCGCCGAAGAGGAACCCGGTGACGACGGCCCGGGACAGGAACTGGGACAGCCACCCCATCCGGAGCACCGCGAGCACCAGGAAGAACAGGCCGCTCGTCAGGGTGATGCCGGCCACCAGGGTCGCCACGTCGGCGGGGTCGGTCAGGCCGGTCGCCAGCACGGCGCCGCCGGCGACGGCGGCCAGGCCAGAGCTGGGGCCCATCGAGATCTGGCGGCAGGTGCCGAGGAGGGCGTAGAGGATCGTGCCGGCGGCGGCGGCGTAGAGCCCGTTCTCGAGTGGCACACCGGCGATCCCCGCGTAGCCGAGGTTCTTGGGGATGATCAGCGCCGCCACCACGACACCGGCGACGAGGTCACCGCGCAGCCAGCCCCGCTGGTAGTCGCGCAGCTGATCGACGATCGGCAGGACGCGGAGCAGCGACCTCCGAGGGGAGGCCATGGAGCTGTCATCTGGCGCACCTGTGCTCATGTGACCGGCCGCCTGTCCGGGTCACCCCGGCCCGGCAGCCGGCGTCGCGCCCGGGTCCCCCGACAGCTCGGCGGAGAAGAACTCGAGCGCGGTCTTCGTCTTCGTCTGTTGCTCGCCCGAGACGTCCAGGCCCTTGCCGGCCAGGAAGGCCCTGAGCTCGGCTGCGGCCTGGAAGGCCTCGGAGGGCGGAGCCTTGGCGGACAGCTCGACGATCCTCGACCCGTCGGGGTAGAACCAGAGCTCCGCGACGAGGCGCATGCTGAGCTCCGGGGGTCGGAGCTTGAGCTTGAAGACGGTGATCGGCCCCAGGACGGACAGGTCGTCCAGCCCCAGGCCATCGGGCGCGTGAGCCGCGTAGAACCGCCGCTGCCCCTTGGAGAAGAGCGTGCGGATGCCCTTGGATCCCGACGCGACCTCCTTGACGGCCTTCGGGCCGAGCGTGCCCTTCATCGACGCCGAGCACACGAAGCCACCGGGCATGGCGTCGACCTCGACGACCATGTCGTCCGAGCTCCGCTCCGGCTCCACATCCGCAGGTGTCACCGGCCTGAGCTTGACCACGGAGTCGTCGCCCCGTCCCTGGACCCGGCGAGCCCGCACGACCACGCCGACCCTGTTGAGGGCCAGATCAGGGGTGTCGAAGAAGTACACCTGCCGGATCTGCGCGTCGAGCGGGTCGACGCCGAGCGCAATGGCAGCTTGGCGCCGGTAGGAGTCCGGGACCGTGAGCTTGAGCTCGACGCTGTCGGCGTCCCGTGCCAGGGCCAGGACCTCGCCGACCTGGGCGTCGGTGAGCCGGGCCGGGGCCTCGTCGGGTCTGACCGTCATCCTGTGCTCCCTTCCCTGACGGGACGCCGTGCCGCCACGACACCCGTCCGACACCGACTGTGCAGCGCGTCGCGGTGCCGGGCATCACCCGGAGCGTGTGACGTCGCCGCGGGGAACGCGGCGAGGCCGGGCCATTGATGCCGTACGGCCTCGACTCAGGCCGTGATCGCGGCCTGCGCCCCGCCCGCGAGGAGCTCGTCGCGCAGGGTGACCAGCCGGCTGACCTCGGTGAGGAAGCGACCGGTGCTCTCGCCGACGTCGAGGTCGTCGAAGTAGTGGTGCCTCATGGCGACGCGGGCGAGGTGGTGCTCGTCGTGCGCGAGCCGGTCGGCGAGGAGCGAGGCGAGGTGGCGTACGTCGTCGGGGCCGACGACGTCCGCGCACCGGCTGATCGGTGCCTGGTGGTGGAGCGCCTCGAGGTCGCCGTGGGGATCGGTGAGGAGGATCGGCTTGTCGGTGTGCAGGTAGAGCCAGTCCAGGCCCACCGAGGACACGTCGGTGACCATGGCGTCGCACCCGGGCATCACGGCGAGGATGTCACCGGTGAGCACCCGTTTGTGCCCCGCGGCCGGGTCGAGGCGCGCCGCCTCGTCGATCAGTCCCATGACGGCCAGGTGTGCGTCGGCGATCACCGGGGTGAGGCTGGTGGTGACCTTGGGGTGCGGCTTGTAGACCAGGCGGACGTCGGGGACCTCGAGGATCGCCCGGACGATCGCCTCGCCGAGGGAGTCGAGGGAGGTGTAGTCGTTGTAGTCGGCGTCGCCCTCCCAGGTGGGGGCGTACATCACCGTGCGTCGCGTGCTCGGCGCCAGCAGCGGCGGGTGCGGGAGGTCGAGCTGCGGTCGTCCGACGCGGACCAGCCGGGAGGAGTCGAAGTCGAGGAGCCCGGTCACGTAGCGGTGGACCGCGGCGTCCCCGGCGACGAAGACGCGGTCGTAGGCCTTGGCGTTGTTGCTGGCCATGGACTGCTTGTCGCTCTCGCCGTGGTTGACGTGCACGTGGAGCATGCGGCTGTCGAGCAGGGACTCGAAGTTGAGCACGGAGTTGTTGCAGTAGAGGACGACCTTGGCGTCGAGCCCGGCGTAGAGCTCGGTCAGCTCGGGGAACGTCGCTGCGGTGAGCACGGGCAGCTCGGTGCGCGAGGCGATCAGCTCGGCCGAGTCGGGGTCGCGCAGGACGAGACCGACCGGGTGCACCCGGTCGAGCACCTCGAGGACCTCGAGCCACTGCGCCAGCTGGTAGGTCCTCGTCGGGTCGCCTGCGAAGTAGGCGATCACGCGCACGTCGTTCACGACGAAATCCTACTCGCGTCCCCGTGGGCGGGAGGCCCGTTCCACAAGGACGCAGGAGGGCCCGGCGCACACGGCGCCGGGCCCTCCTGGGGTCGGGGGAGCGGGGGGTTCCTACTGTGGTCGGTAGGGCACGCCGTCCGCTGCCGGCGGTCGCGAGCGGCCCACCAGGCCCGCCACCGCGAAGATGGTGACGAGGTAGGGGAGCATCAGCATGAACTGGCTCGGCACGGGCGAGCCGATCGCCGAGAGCACGCCCTGCAGGTTGGTCGCGAAGCCGAAGAGCAGCGCGGCCAGGGTGGCGCGGATCGGGTCCCACTTGCCGAAGATGACGGCGGCCAGCGCGATGAACCCGGCGCCGCCGGTCATCTCGCGGTTGAACTGGGACACCGACACCAGGCTGTAGTAGGCGCCGCCCATGCCCGCGATCGCCCCGGCGAGCAGGATCGTGCGGTAGCGGGTGCGGTTGACCTTGATGCCGACGGTGTCGGCGGCCTTCGGGTGCTCACCGACCGAGCGGACCCGGAGTCCCCAGCGCGTGCGGTAGAGGGCGTACGCCACCACGGCCACGACGATGTAGAGCAGGTAGACCAGCGGCGTCTGGCGGAACAGGATCGGGCCGATCAGCGGGATGTCGCCCAGGATCGGGATCGGCAGCCGCTGGAAGCGGTCGGGGTTGTTGAGCGTCTCGGCGTTGGGGGTGAGCACCTGGCGGAACAGGAAGTTCGTCAGGCCGAGCACGAGCACGTTGAGCACGACGCCGACGATGACCTGGTCGACGAAGTAGGTGATCGCGAACAGGCCGAGCACCAGCGCCACCAGGGCGCCCGCGACGGCAGCGGCGACGAGGCCGGCCCACGGCGAGCCCGTCGTCGACGCGGCGACCGCGGCGGCGAAGGCACCGAGGAGCAGCTGGCCCTCGATCGCGATGTTGACCACGCCGGCGCGCTCACCCAGCACGCCGCCCAGGGCGCCGAAGACGAGCGGGACCGCCAGCGCGACGGCGCCGCCGAGGAGGCTGACGACCAGGAGGCGGCCGTCGACCGCCGCCCAGCTCAGGAAGCCGGTCATCCAGGCGATCGCGAAGCCGATCGGGATCCAGCCGGGCTGGCGCAGGTGCGTGAGCAGGCGGCGGATGGACTCGGCCGTGAGCGCGAGGCAGATCACCACCATCACCCAGGCGGTCGGCCCGGAGGGCACCACGATGTCGGGCAGGGTGACGAAGTCGCTGTCGGCCGCGAGCTGGAACGTCGTGTCGCCGGAGTGCGGGGAACCCAGCAGGATCGCCGCGAGCAGCAGGGTGAGCACGCCGAGCGCGACCGGGAGCTTGCGTCCGCCCGAGGGGCGGGCGGGCGCGACCGCTGGGTCGGGAGCCAGGCCGCCGGTGTCGGGGGCCGTCGGGGTCACGGTGCTCACTTGGCCTCCTGGGCGGGGAGCCGGAAGATCGCACGCACCAGGGGAGGTGCAGCGAGGAAGAGGACGATCAGCGACTGGACCACCAGGACGAGGTCGACCGAGATGTTCTCGGACGTCTGCATGGTGAATCCGCCGGCCTTGAAGGCGCCGAACAGGAGTCCGGCGGCGAGGATGCCGAGCGGACGCGAGCGACCGAGCAGAGCCACCGTGATGGCGTCGAACCCGATGGCGGCGTCGAGGTCGAGCGAGACGCCGCTGGTCACGGTGCCGAGCACCTGGTTGATGCCGGCGAGGCCGAGGAGCGAGCCGGCGACCATCATCACGACGATGTAGGTCCGGCCGACGTCGATGCCGGCGGCCCGGGCGGCGTGGGGGTTCTCACCGACGGCGCGGATGCGGTAGCCGAACGTCGCGCGGTTCAGCACCCACCACACGACAGCGACCGCGAGGAGGGCCAGCACGAATCCGAGGTGCAGGTTGAACTGGTCGCCGAGCACCTTGGGCAGCTGCGCCGACTCCTTCATCGGCGGCGACTTCGGGTTGACCGACCCCGGCGTCTTGAGCAGCCACTCCTTGGTGAGGGCGTAGAAGAGCAGGTAGTAGGCGACGTAGTTGAGCATGATCGTGACGATCACCTCGTGGGCCCCGGTGCGGGCCTTGAGCACGCCGGCGATCCCGCCCCACAGGGCACCGGCGACCATGCCGAGGAGGATGGCGAGCGGCAGGTGGATGGCGAGCGGCAGGTCGAGCTGGAAGCCGACCCAGCCGGCCACGCCGCCGGCGATGAGCATCTGACCGCGGCCACCGATGTTGAACAGCCCCGCGCGGAAGGCGAGGCCGACGCCGAGGCCACCGAGGATGAGCGGGGCCGCGAACTTCAGCGTCTCGGTGAGCGGCCGCCACTGCTGGGCCGGCTCGGTGAGGTTGTAGTTGAAGATCGCGCCGCGGAACATCGCGCTGTAGGCGCCCGAGATCGCCTCCCACACCGCGGTGAAGAAGTCCGAGGGCCGGGCGGTGAGGTAGCTGGCGGTCTCGCGCACCGTGTCGTCGGTCGCGGCGATCATCACCGAGCCGACGAAGATCGCGAGGAACACCGCCAGCACGCCGGCGAGCACGTCGCCGGAGGCGATCTCGCGCAGCAGCGAGCGCGACCGGTCGCCGCGGGTGTCCGGGGCGTCGTGCGGGTCGGTCTCGGGCGCGGCCTCGGTGGTCGCGGTGCTCGACGCGGAACCGTCGGGCTGGGGCTTCTCGGCGTCACTCTTGCCGGTGTCGCTCATGCGACCACGTCCTTCAGGTCCTTCGGGCGTTCGCCGGTCATCATGAGTCCGAGCGTCTGGCGGGGGGTGTCGGCCGGCACGATGCCGACGACCTTCCCGCGGTAGAGCACCATGATGCGGTCGGCGAGCGCGACCACCTCGTCGAGCTCGGTAGAGACCACCAGGACGGGGATGCCGCTGTCGCGGGTCGCGACGATCTGCTTGTGGATGAACTCGATGGAGCCGACGTCGACGCCGCGCGTGGGCTGGGCGGCGACGAGCAGCCGCAGGTCACGCGAGAGCTCACGGGCGACGACGACCTTCTGCTGGTTGCCGCCGGAGAGGTTGGCGGCCAGCGAGTCGATGTCGCGCGCGCGGACGTCGTACTCCTTGAGCTTCTTCTGCGCGAACTCGCGCAGCGCGCCGAGCCGCAGCGAGCCGTTCCGGGCGAACGGGGACTTGAAGCTGCGGTTGAGCATGAGGTTCTCGGCGATGGTGAAGCCGGGCACGAGGCCGTCGACCTGGCGGTCCTCGGGGATGAACCCGACACCGGCGTCGAGGATCTTGCGCGTCGACCGCCCGACCAGCTCCACGCCGTCGAGGGTGATGGAGCCGCGGACGTCCTCCTGCAGGCCGAGGAGGGCCTCGGTGAGCTCGGTCTGGCCGTTGCCCTGCACGCCGGCCACCGCGAGGATCTCGCCGCCGCGGATCGTGAAGCTCAGGCCGTCGACGTGGGTGTTGCCGGCGACGTCGACGACGCGGAGGTCCTTCACCACGAGGGCGGGCTCGCCGAGCTTCGGGGCGTCCTTGTGCACGACCAGCTCGACCGGGCGGCCGACCATCATGGAGGCGAGCTCGGCGTTGCTGGCCTTGGGGTCGGCCTCGCCGACCACCTTGCCGAGCCGGATGACGGTGATGCGGTCGGCGACCTCGCGGACCTCGCGGAGCTTGTGGGTGATGAAGACGATCGCCTTGCCGGCCTCCTTGAGCTGGCGCATGATCTCCATCAGCTCGTCGGTCTCCTGGGGCGTGAGCACCGCGGTGGGCTCGTCGAAGACGAGGAGCTCGGCGTCGCGGGAGAGTGCCTTGATGATCTCCACGCGCTGCTGCACGCCGACCGGGAGGTCCTCCACGAGGGCGTCGGGGTCGACGTGGAAGCCGAAGCGCTCGGAGATCTCGGTGACGCGCTTGCTGGCGGCGTCGAGGTCGAGGCTGCCGGCGAAGCCGGTGGTCTCGTTGCCGAGCATCACGTTCTCGGCGACGGTGAAGACCGGGATGAGCATGAAGTGCTGGTGGACCATGCCGATGCCGGCGGCCATCGCGTCACCGGGCCCGGTGAAGTGCTGGACCTCGCCGTCGAGCTCGATCTCGCCCTCGTCGGCCTTGTAGAGGCCGTAGAGCACGTTCATCAGCGTGGACTTGCCGGCGCCGTTCTCGCCGAGGAGGCAGTGGATCTCCCCGGGCTCGACCGTGAGCGAGATCGAGTCGTTGGCCACCACGCTGCCGAAGCGTTTGGTGATGCCTCGCAGGACGAGTCTCATGGCATCGCATCCTAGGGGTCAGAAGGGTCCAGAGGTCTGGACCGGGGTCTGGTACGGGGGGCCGGCTCAGGGCCCGGCAGCGGGCGCGTACGGCGCTGCGCGAAGGCGCGCGGGGAAGGGTAACCGGCGACGTCGGGGGCGCACTGCCCCGAGATCTGCCAAAGGTCGGTGCCGTCGTGTGGCAACCGGTCCGACATGGCAGAGGGAGGCCGACGAACCCGTCGGCCTCCCTCCGTGGTGGAGCGTGGTGGCGATCAGCCCAGGTAGGACTCGACCTTGATGGAGCCGTCGATGATCCCGGCCTTCACCTCGTCGAGCTCACCGGCCAGCGAGCCGCTGACCTTGTCCTCGAAGTTGTGGAACGGGGCGATGCCGACGCCGTCGTTCTCGAGGGTGCCGATGTAGGGCTCGAAGTCGAACTCGTCGTTGCCCGCGGCCATGACGGCCTCGTAGGTGGAGACCTTCATGCCCTTGAGGATCGAGGTCATGACGTAGTCCTGCGTGTTCGGGTCGGTCTCGAAGAGGTCGGCGTCGACGCCCACCATCGCGATGTCCTTGCCGGAGTCCTCGATCGCGGTGATCGCGCCCTGGTAGATCGGGCCACCGACCGGCAGGATCACGTCGACGTCCTGGTCGAGGATCTGCTTGGCGGTGCTGGTCGCGGCCTCGTTGGCCTCGAAGCCACCGGTGAAGGAACCGTTCTTGCCGTCCCAGCCGACGACCTCGACGTCCTTGCCCTTCTCCTTGGCGTAGTACTCGGCGCCCTGCTTGAAGCCGTCCATGAAGATCGTCACGGTCGGGAACGGCATGCCGCCGTAGGTGCCGACCTTGCCGGTCTTGGTGTAGTCGGCGGCCGCGTACCCGGCGAGGAAAGCGGCCTCGGCGGTGTTGTAGAGCAGCGGCTTGATGTTGGGCTCGTCGGCCTTGCCGTCGAAGGTCGCGCCGTCCTCGCCACCGTCGGCGGAGTCGTCGATGAGGACGTACTCGATGTCGGGGTTGGCGGCGGCCGACTCCTTGGTGGCCGCGGCCAGGGCGAAGCCGACGGTCACGATGACGTCGCAGCCCTCACCGACGAGGCTCTCCAGGTTGGGGCCGTAGTCGTTCTCGCTGTTGGACTCGACGGGGGTGAGCTCGACGCCGAGCTCGTCGGCAGCCTGCTGGGCGCCTTCGAAGCCGAGCTGGTTGAACGACTTGTCGTCGAAACCACCCGCGTCGGAGACGATGCACGGCTGGAAGTCGCTGGCGGCGGCCTCCCCGCTGCCCCCGCTCCCGGTGGTCTCCTCCTCGGGTGCGTCACCGCACGCCGCCAGGGTCGCGGCCGTCAGCAGGGCCACGAGGCCGCTCGAGACGACCTTCCTCGACTTCTTCACAAATGCCTCCAAGTTCGTGCCCCCGGAGTGGGGTCGCTTTCGGGGAGCATGATGCCTGTCCCCGGGCACCCCGTCACGAGGTTCGCGACTTCTGAAATGTGTTTGAGACATAAAACCCGCCGGACATCTTTCGGCGAGACCTGCCAAAGACCGTGGCTCTCCCGTATGCGCCATAGTGTCCGCGTGGAAGACAGCTGGGACCAGGACGACTGGGACGACCTCCGGGAGCGTGCCGTCGACGTCATGCGCCACGCCTACGCGCCGTACTCCGACTACCCCGTCGGCGCGGCCGCGCGAGCCGCTGACGGGCGTGTCCTGGTGGGCTGCAACGTGGAGAACGCGGCGTACGGCGTCGTGCTCTGCGCCGAGTGCGGGGTGGTCTCGCAGCTGCACGCCACGGGTGGTGGCCGGCTCACGCACTTCGTGTGCGTCAACGGTGAGGGCGAGATCATCATGCCGTGCGGCCGGTGCCGCCAGCTGCTCTTCGAGCACGGCGGTCGTGACCTGCTGGTCTGGACCGTCTCGGGCGTCAAGCCCATGTCCGAGGTGCTCCCCGACGCCTTCGGACCCGACGACCTTGAAGGGATCAAGTAGTGGCCGCCCACGACGCCGTCGAGGTCATCCTCGCCAAGCGCGACAAGCACGAGCTCTCCGACAGCCAGATCGACTGGGTGATCGACGCCTACACGCGCGGGGAGGTCGCCGACGAGCAGATGTCGTCGCTCGCGATGGCCATCCTGCTCAACGGCATGAACCGCCGGGAGATCTCGCGCTGGACCGGCGCGATGATCGCCTCGGGGGAGCGGATGGACTTCTCCGCGCTCTCGCGCCCGACCGCGGACAAGCACTCCACCGGCGGTGTCGGCGACAAGATCACCCTGCCCCTGGCCCCGCTCGTCGCCGCCTGCGGGGTGGCCGTCCCCCAGCTCTCCGGCCGCGGTCTGGGCCACACCGGCGGCACGCTCGACAAGCTCGAGTCCATCCCCGGGTGGCGCGCCGCGCTGAGCAACGAGGAGATGTTCGCGATCCTCGAGGACGTCGGCGCCGTCATCTGCGCCGCCGGCGACGGCCTCGCGCCGGCCGACAAGAAGCTCTACGCCCTGCGCGACGTCACCGGCACCGTCGAGGCGATCCCACTGATCGCGAGCTCCATCATGAGCAAGAAGATCGCCGAGGGCACCGGCGCCCTGGTGCTCGACGTCAAGGTCGGGAGCGGCGCCTTCATGAAGGACCTCGCCACCGCGCGCGAGCTCGCCGAGACGATGGTCGCGCTCGGCACCGACGCAGGCGTGCACACGGTCGCGCTGCTCACCGACATGGCCACCCCGCTCGGCCTCACGGCTGGCAACGCGGTCGAGGTGCAGGAGTCCGTCGACGTGCTCGCCGGCGGGGGTCCGGCCGACGTGGTGGAGCTGACGCTGGCCCTGGCCCGCGAGATGCTCGCCGGAGCCGGCCGCGACGACGTCGACCCGGCCGACAAGCTGGCCGACGGCTCGGCGATGGACGCCTGGAAGAGGATGATCCGCGCCCAGGGCGGCGACCCCGACGCGGCGCTGCCGCAGGCGAAGGAGTCGCACGTCGTCACCGCACCGACCAGCGGCACCCTCACCCGCCTCGACGCGATGGCGGTCGGCATGGCCGCGTGGCGGCTCGGTGCCGGGCGGGCGCGCAAGGAGGACCCCGTGCAGGCCGGCGCCGGCGTCGTGTGGCACGCCCGCCCCGGTGACGTGGTGACCGAGGGCGAGCCCCTCTTCACCCTGCTCACCGACGAGCCGGAGCGCTTCGAGCGGGCGCTGGCCTCGCTCGAGGACGGGTACACGGTGGCGTCCGGAGAGGGCGCCGCCGACGCAGCGGACGCCCGCCGCGACATCGTGCTCGACCGCATCGGCTGAGCGTCACCGACCGCGCGCACGGTCCTCCCCAACTCTGACGATGACCGACCAGTAGCAACGGCTCCATCGGGCCCCCTGCCTAGCGTTTCTTTACCTTCGGGATCTTGGGGGACCCCATGCAGAGCAACGACGAGCGCGGGCGTGGCCGCGCGACGATGATGTCGACCGCCGTGATGGCGGCCGTGGTGCTGGTGACGGGCCTGGCGATCGGCGCGGGCGCCACCTGGCTGGCCCTCTCGCGCGACGACGACGGCACGGCGGCGTCCGACGGCTGCGCGGAGTTCCGCAGCGTCGACGTCGCGGTCGCCCCGGAGATGTACGGCGTCGTGGTGGCCGCGCTCGCGGACGTCACGCCCGACTGCGTGCAGGTCGATCCGGCGTCACGGCCGGGCATCGCCGTCGCGCAGGGTGTCTCGATGGGGGGAGACCTGCCCGACATCTGGATCCCCGAGGCACACGTGCTGACCACTGAGGCCTACCTCGGCCGGGCCGCCCGGCCCAAGCTCCTCGTGGGGAGCCTGGCCCGGACGCCGGTCCTGCTGGTGGGCGGGGGCCGAGCCCGCCAGTGGCCCTCGTGGGGTGATGCCGAGGCGTCCGGACTGGTGTCGACCCCTGACCCCGAGTCGTCGCTCGCCGGCGCCCTGGCCCTGACGGCTCCCGGTGTCGAGGCGCGGGCGATCGGTCGCAGCCGTGCCGAGGCCCGCCAGATGCTGGTGCCCTTCGCCCAGGCGGAGGGCGCGCGTCGGGTCGACGGCCAGGACGCCGCGGTGCGCCCAGCGATGTTCCCGCGCCGGTCGCCCCGCCTGGTCGTCACCACCGAGCAGGACTTCCGCTCGGTCGAGGGCCGTGGCGACCTGCGCGACCTCACCCCGGACGTCGGCTCTCCGGTGCTCGACTTCCCGCTCACGCTCAGCCGCGAGGCCCCCGAAGGGTCCCGCGCCCTCGCCCGCGCGCTCGGGGCCTACCTCGCCGGTGAGGAGGGGAAGGCTCTCATCGCCGCCGAGGGCCTGCGCAACCCGGAGGAGTCGCGCGGATCGCTACCCGCGCCCTCGGCGAAGGCGATCGGCGAGGCCGTGCTGTCCTGGCGCTCGCTCAGCGTGCCGTCGGCGATGCTCGCCGTGGTCGACGCCTCCGGGTCGATGGACTTCGACGCAGGGACCGGCTCCCGGATGGACCTGCTGGCCGACGCCGCCCGGATCGGCCTGGGCTTCCTGCCCGACCACGCGCGGGTGGGGCTGTGGGTGTTCTCCATCGACAAGGGAGGGCCGGGGCAGGACTGGCGCGAGCTCGAGCCCATCCGGCGTCTGGACGACCTGCGCTTCGGCCGCACGCAGCGTTACGCGCTGCGCGAGCGGGCCGCTGAGCTGCCCGGCCTGACCGACGGGGGGACGGGTCTCTACGACACGGCGCTCGCGGCCTACCGGGAGGCGCTGCGCAACTACCGGCCGCACTACTCCAACGCCGTCGTCCTCATGACCGACGGCCAGAACGAGGACCCGGGGTCGATCAGCCTGGAGGCGCTGCTGCAGCGCCTCGAGGAGCTCAAGGACCCCGACAGGCCGGTGCGGGTGGTGGGCATCGCGATCAGCGGCGACGCCGACCTCGACGCCCTGCGCCGGATGGCGCGGGTCACCGGGGGCGAGGCCTACCTGGCCGCCGAGCCCGAGGACATCCTCGGGGTGTTCGCCCAGGCGGTGCTGTCGCGCTGACGGACCTTGCGTGGCGCGGAGTCAGCCGAGCAGCAGCACGACGTGGGCGGCCACGCAGGCCGGCTTGTCGTGGCCCTCGATCTCGACCGTGTGCTCGACGACGAGCTGCTTGCCGGCGGCCAGCTCGCGGACCTCGCCGAAGCGCACGTGCGACCGCAGCCGGCTGTCCACGGGCACCGGGCTGGGGAAGCGCACCTTGTCCAGCCCGTAGTTGAGCCGGGCGCCCGGCGTCTCGAGCCGGAACACCTGCGAGGCGAAGTGGGGGAGGAGGCTCAGCGTGAGGAAGCCGTGGGCGATGGTGGTCCCGAACGGCCCGGCCGCGGCCGCCTCGACGTCGACGTGGATCCACTGGTGGTCGAGGGTGGCGTCGGCGAACGCGTCGATCCGGGCCTGGTCGACGAGGAGCCACTCGCTGGTGCCGATCTCGGAACCGGCGGCGGCGACGACCTCGTCGAGCGTGGTGAAGGTGCGCATGCGCACGAAGATAGTGCTTGACCCGGGCGGGCCCTGATTGGATGTGCCGATGAGCACTCCCACCCGCGACCAGGTGCAGGCCGCCCCCAAGGTCCTGCTGCACGACCATCTCGACGGCGGGTTGCGTCCGCAGACGATCGTGGAGCTCGCCGCCGAGGTCGGCCACGAGCTGCCGGCCCAGGACGCCGAGTCCCTGGGCCACTGGTTCGCCGAGTCGGCCGACTCCGGCTCGCTCGTGCGCTACCTGGAGACCTTCGACCACACGGTCGCGGTGATGCAGACCGGCCCGGCGATCGCCCGCGTCGCCCGTG
This sequence comes from Nocardioides sp. zg-1230, assembly GCF_013155335.1. Lineage (GTDB taxonomy): Bacteria > Actinomycetota > Actinomycetes > Propionibacteriales > Nocardioidaceae > Nocardioides. The sequence goes on from NZ_JABJQZ010000002.1 coordinate 195,265, forward strand.
AGTGCGTCGAGGACCTCGCCGCCGACGGGGTCGTCTACGCCGAGGTTCGCTACGCACCGGAGCAGCACGTCAGCGGTGGGCTGACCCTCGACGAGGTCGTCGCCGCGGTCCAGGAGGGCTTCGACGCCGCGATGGCCGCCAGCGGCGGCAGGATCGTCGTACGACAGCTGCTGACGGCCATGCGGCACCAGGCGCGGTCGATGGAGATCGCCGAGCTGGCCATCGCCTGGCGCGACCGCGGCGTCGCCGGCTTCGACATCGCGGGCGCCGAGGCGGGCTTCCCGCCCACCCGCCACCTCGACGCCTTCGAGTACCTCCAGCGCGAGAACGCGCACTTCACGATCCACGCCGGCGAGGCCTTCGGCCTGCCCTCCATCTGGCAGGCGATCCAGTGGTGCGGCGCCGACCGGCTCGGCCACGGCGTGCGGATCATCGACGACATTACCGTCCACGACGACGGCTCGGTCGAGCTGGGCCGGCTGGCGGCCTACGTGCGGGACAAGCGCATCCCGCTGGAGATGTGCCCGAGCTCCAACATCCAGACCGGCGCCGCGACGTCGTTCGCCGAGCACCCGATCGGGCTGCTGACCGACCTGCGCTTCCGGGTCACCGTCAACACCGACAACCGCCTGATGAGCGGCACGTCGATGACGCAGGAGATGTTCGGGCTGGTCGAGGCGTTCGGCTACACGCTCGAGGACCTGCGCTGGTTCACCATCAACGCGATGAAGTCGGCGTTCCTGCCGTTCGACGAGCGGCTCGCGATCATCGACGGGGTCGTCAAGCCGGGCTACGCGGCCCTCATCGCCGGCTAGCGGCGTCGGTGTCGGCGGACAGCTCGGCGTAGGCCTGGTCGCCCGTCGCCCGCCGGCATCCCTGCCGGACGGCGTGCGAGACGACCCGCTGCTGGTCGCGCAGCAGGGCCAGCCCGCGGCGCAGGAGCACCAGCGGCGGCTTGCGGTGCTCGCGCAGGTCGCGGGTGAGGCGACGCCAGAACGTCACGAGCGGGTGCTGGGTGATGCAGTAGGCGGCGGCGAGGATCCCCTCCTCGCGGCAGGTGGCCACCACGTCGGGGGCGAAGATGCCCTCCGCGACGAAGTGGGTGGCGCCGCCGAGCTCGACGGTGTGCGTGCCGCAGCGCCCGTTGCGGGCGATCTCGTAGACCGGCACCTCCGTGCGCCCGGTGGCGCACAGCTCGCGCAGCGCGGCCAACGCATCGGCCTCGTGCCAGGAGTCGGGGTGGTCCCAGTCGACGAGCCCGGCGTTCGCGCCGTGGGTGATGCGGGGGAGCGAGGGGTCGTCGCCGTCCTTGTAGAAGTCGTCGAGGCGCAGGACGGGGAGTCCGAGGCGCTCGGCGAGCCGGGACTTCCCGGCGCCGCTGGGTCCGGCCAGGACGACCACCTGGGCTGTGCTCATTTGTTGCGAACTCATTTCGTCGTTCGGCCACGGAGGGTAAAGGCTTGACATTAGTCTCGCCCAGACCCCCGATCGACACCTCTGTGGGAGGACCTCCATGAGTCTCGACGACTCGACCGCGGCCGAGACCGCGGACAGCTCCGGCGGCCCGGGCGGACGCCCCGCCAAGACCTTCGTGCTGGGCGGGCTCGCGCTCGCGCTCGTCGTCGGCCTCATCGGCTTCTTCGCGGTGCGCGGTGCCAGCGGTGAGCCCGAGGGCGCCGACTGCATCTCCGAGGTGGTCACGCTGACCACCGCCCCGGTGATGGAGGACCTCGTCAACGAGGCTGTCAAGGACGTCAACGAGGACGAGCCCTGCATCGACATCCAGGTCACGGCCGGCACCGTGAAGGACGTCGTCGCGCTGCTGAGCGACCCCAACTCCGAGCTGCCCGAGATCTGGATCCCGGACAGCCCGACCTGGAAGGGCCAGCTGACCAGCGCCGGGTGGACCGGTACGCCGATCGCCGACGTGCTCGCCCAGACGCCGGTCGGCCTCATCGGCGGCCCCGCGGCCGAGGCCCCGGCCTCCTGGTCCGCCGTGCTCGACGGCGGCAGCCTGGCGATGGCCGACCCGAGCGCCGAGGGTGCCTCCGCGCTCGCGCTGCTCGCGCCGTACGCCGAGATGAAGAAGACGGGCGAGACCGCGCAGACCATCGAGGAGAAGACCGTCCCGGTCGCCCAGACCTACGGCGAGCGCGCCGTCGCCGGCAGCGCCAACGAGACCGACCTCTCCACCATCACCGCCTCCAGCACCCAGCTGGTGCCCGCGACCGAGCAGGCCTACCTGGCAGCCCGCCGCAGCAACGACCAGCTCGCGCTGGTGGCGCCGAAGACCGGCGTGCCGATGCTGCAGTACCCGCTGATCGACGTGAACCGCGGCAGCAAGGACATCCTCGCCTCCGGCGGCGACCTGTCCGCCCGCGTGGGCCGTGCCCTCGGCCGCTGGTTCTCCTCGAGCGCCGGCGTCGAGGCCATCGCGGCCGCGGAGCTGCGCGGTCCCGACGGGGCCCCGCTGCCCAACGACATCGGCCTCGGCAGCGCGCCGGTGCTCTCCAAGGTGCCGCAGAAGACCACCGACGACACCCTGCGCCAGTGGCGCGTGCTCTCGGTGCCCTCCAGCATCCTCGCGGTCGTCGACCTCTCCGGGTCGATGAAGATGGCGATCGGCGACACCACCCGCATCGGGCTGGCCGTCACGGCGTCCCAGGTGGCGCTCGACGCCTTCCCGGCCCAGGCCCGGATCGGCATCTGGGGCTTCTCCAAGAACCGCGGCGAGGACGGCACCTCGTGGGCCGAGTACTCGCCCCTCGATCGGCTCGACGCCCCGGGCGCCGACGGCAAGACCCACGGCGACGAGGTCCGGTCGATCGCCACCGCCCTCCCCGGCAAGGTGCGAGGCGGCACCGGTGTCATGGACACCACCCTGGCCGCCTACAAGCACGCGCAGGAGATGTGGGACCCGGCGTGGTTCAACTCCGTGGTCATCATGACCGACGGTGCGAGCGACGACTCGAGCTCGCTGTCGCTCGAGTCGCTCGTCAACCAGCTCAAGTCGCTGCGTGACCCGGCCAAGCCCGTCAAGGTGATCATCATCGGCATCTCGCAGGACGCCGACACCGGCGAGCTCGAGCAGATCGCGGCCGCCACCGGTGGTCAGAACTACCTCGTGAACAACCCCAACGAGATCCTCGGCGTGCTGGCCTCGGCCCTGCTCAACCGCTGATCCTCGCTGGCACAGGAATGGGCCGTCACTCTCCGGAGTGACGGCCCGTTCCCGTTGTCGAGCTGCTCTCTCCGTCCCGGGCTCGCACGGGGAACGCTCGGGCTGCTGAACCTGGCATTCCACTACCCGACGGTTCCCCACCCGGCTCCCTGGGGAACCATCAACACCTCGAACGCTCGGTCTGGGGTGCATCTGGTTCCCCACACGCCCCCGACGGCGACAAAGAGAAAGCTCGAAGTCCACTCGCACCATGTGCGAGGGGACTTCGAGCTTCTCGGGTGTGTGGCTCAGACGCCGATCGGGTGCCAGACCGTCTTGGTCTCGAGGAACTGCGTCATCCGGTCGAGGCCGGGCTCGGCGAGCCAGTCGGTGTCGGGTGCGGGACGGCGTACGCGCTTGAGGTTGTCGGCCGCGGCCACCTCGAGCTCGGCGGCGAGCTCGGCGTCCTCGATGCCGGTCAGGTCGATGCCGTTGACGTCCATGTGCGAGGCCAGCCAGGGCGCGATCTCGGCCTGGGAACCGGTGAGCACGTTGACGACGCCGCCGGGCAGGTCGCTGGTGGCCATCACCTCGCCGAGGGTGATCGCGGGCAGCGGGTGGTCCTCGCTGGCGATCACGACGACGGTGTTGCCGGTGATGATGAGCGGCGCGACCACGCTGACCAGGCCCAGGAGCGGCCCGCGGGGGGCGACGACGGCGATGACGCCGCTGGGCTCGGGCGTGGACAGGTTGAAGAACGGGCCGGCGACCGGGTTGGCGTTGCCGACGACCTGGGTGATCTTGTCGGCCCAGCCGGCGTACCAGACGAGGCGGTCGATCGCGGCGTCGACGGCGGCGCGGGCCTTGGCCGGGGTGACGCCCTCCGAGGCGCGGATCTCGGCCTCGAACTGCTCACGACGGCCCTCGAGCACCTCCGCGACGCGGTAGACGACCTGGGCGCGGTTGTACGCCGTCTTCCCGGACCAGCCGCCGAACGCGGCACGGGCGGCGACGACCGCGTCGCGGGCGTCCTTCCGGGAGGCCTGGGCGGCGTTGGCGAGCAGACGGCCCTTGGCGTCGTTGACGACGTAGGAGCGGCCCGACTCCGAGCGGGGGAACTGGCCCCCGATGTAGAGCTTGTACGTCTTGCGTACGTCGATGCGGCTCACGCGTCCGCTCCCTTCAGGCTGGGCGTCTTGAGATAGGCCTCGAGGCCGTGGCGCCCGCCCTCGCGGCCGTAGCCGGACTCCTTGTAGCCGCCGAACGGCGAGGTCGGGTCGAACTTGTTGAACGTGTTGGCCCAGACCACGCCCGCGCGGAGGCGGTTGGCCATGGACAGGATGCGCGAGCCCTTGTCGGTCCACACGCCGGCCGAGAGGCCGAACGGCGTGTTGTTGGCCTTCTCGACCGCCTCGGACGGCGTGCGGAAGGTCAGCACGGACAGCACCGGGCCGAAGATCTCCTCGCGGGCGATCCGGTGGGCCTGCGACACGCCGGTGAAGATCGTCGGGGGGAACCAGTAGCCCTTGGTGGGCAGGTCGCAGGCGACCTCCCAGCGCTCGGCGCCCTCGGCGTCACCGACCTCGGACAGCTCGCGGATGCGCATGAGCTGCTCGCCGGAGTTGATGGCGCCCACGTCGGTGTTCTTGTCGAGCGGGTCGCCCATGCGCAGCGTCGACATGCGGCGCTTGAGCCGCTCGAGCACCTCGTCGGCCACCGACTCCTGCACCAGCAGGCGCGAGCCCGCGCAGCAGACGTGGCCCTGGTTGAAGAAGATGCCGTCGACGATGCCCTCGACGGCCTGGTCGATCGGGGCGTCGTCGAAGACGATGTTGGCGGCCTTGCCGCCGAGCTCGAGGGTGACCTTCTTGTCGCTGCCGGCGACGGCACGGGCGATCGCCTTGCCGACCTCGGTGGAGCCGGTGAAGGCCACCTTGTCGACGTCGGGGTGCGACACGATGGCGCGGCCCGTCTCACCGGCGCCGGTGACGATGTTGACGACGCCCGGCGGCAGGTCGGCCTGCTGGCAGATCTCGGCGAACAGCAGCGCGGTCAGCGGGGTGGTCTCGGCCGGCTTGAGCACGACGGTGTTGCCGCAGGCCAGGGCCGGGGCGATCTTCCACGCCAGCATCAGCAGCGGGAAGTTCCAGGGGATGACCTGGCCGGCCACACCCAGCGGGGTCTCGCCGTAGCCGGAGTACTTCAGCTTGTCAGCCCAGCCGGCGTAGTAGAAGAAGTGGGCGGCGACGATCGGTACGTCGACGTCGCGCGACTCCTTGATCGGCTTGCCGTTGTCGATCGACTCCAGGACGGCGAGCTCGCGGCCGCGCTCCTGGATGATCCGGGCGATCCGGTAGAGGTACTTGGCGCGCTCGGCGCCGGACATCCGCGACCAGACGCGGGTGTAGGCGCGGCGGGCGGCCTTGACGGCCTCGTCGACGTCGGCGTCGCTGGCCTCGGCGACCTCGGCCAGCACCTCCTCGGTGGCGGGGTTGACCGTCTTGAACGACGTGCCGTTGCCGTCGACGAACTCGCCGTTGATGAACAGGCCGTAGGACGGCTTGATGTCGACGATGGCGCGTGACTCGGGTGCGGGGGCGTACTCGAACATGGTGGGACCTCAGTCCAGCGTGAAGTAGTCGGGACCGGAGTAGCGACCGGTCGTCATCTTGGTGCGCTGCATGAGCAGGTCGTTGAGCAGCGTGGAGGCGCCGAAGCGGAACCAGTCGGGGTCGAGCCAGTCGTCGCCGCAGATCTCGTTGACCATCACGAGGTACTTGATGGCGTCCTTGGTGGTCTTGATGCCGCCGGCGGGCTTGACGCCGACCATCTGCCCGGTCTGCTCGCGGAAGTCGCGGACCGCCTCGAGCATGATCAGCGTGACCGGGAGGGTCGCGGCCGGCTGGACCTTGCCGGTGGAGGTCTTGATGAAGTGGCCGCCGGCCATCATCGCGAGCCAGCTGGCGCGACGCACGTTGTCGTAGGTCTGCAGCTCGCCGGTCTCGAAGATCACCTTGAGGTGCGCGTCCCCACACGCCTCCTTGACCTGGGCGATCTCCTCGAACACCTCGAGGTAGCGCCCGGAGAGGAACGCGCCGCGGTCGATGACCATGTCGATCTCGTCGGCGCCGGCCTCGACGGCGTCACGCGTGTCGGCGAGCTTGATGTCCATCGCCGCGCGGCCGCTGGGGAACGCCGTGGCGACGGCTGCGACGTGGACGCCGCTGTCGCCGAGAGTCTGCTTGGCGGTGGCGACCATGTCGGGGTAGACGCAGACGGCCGCGGTGGCCGGGCACGTCGGGTCGGCGGGGTCGGGACGCATCGCCTTGGACGCGAGCGCGCGGACCTTGCCGTGGGTGTCCTGGCCCTCGAGCGTGGTCAGGTCGACCATCCGGATGGCCAGGTCGATGGCGTAGGCCTTCGACGTGGTCTTGATCGATCGGGTCGCCAGGCCGGCGGCGCGGGCCTCGCACCCGACCTGGTCGACCCCGGGGAGTCCGTGGAGGAAGCGGCGGAGCGAGGACTCCGAGCGCACGATGTCGTCGAAGACGCCGGTCGCGGAGGCGGAGCTCGCCGTTGAGCTGGCAGTGGGTGTCACCGACCCAGCATAGAGTTGGCGCGGACGCCCCCGGCAATCCGCAGGGGGCCAATGTCTGCCCAAAACCGCGAGGAGATCATGGCACGCCTGCAGGACGACGGTGAGGCCGTGGTGGAGCGGTTCCAGCCCACGAGCGGACGGCTCTCCGGATGGTCGGCGGTGGCGCTCAGCGCGACGCTCGTCGTCGCCGCGGTGGTCTACCGCGACCAGGGCTTCCCGGCGTGGGTGGGGGCGGCCGCGCTGCTGGTCGGCGTGCTCGCCTGGGCCTCGATGCTGCGCCCGGCGCTGTGGGCCACCGAGGAGCACCTGGTCATGCGCAACCTCGGCGAGACGGTCCGCATCCGGCTGGCCGCGGTCGAGGAGATGGCCGTGCGGCAGGTCCTCGCCGTCCGCGCCGGCGACCGGCGCCTGGTCAGCACCGTGCTCGGCCGCACGTGGCGCAAGACGGTCACCTCCCGCCGCGACCCGTCCGCCGCGGAGGAGGGCACGCGTGAGGGGATGAACTACGCCGACTGGGCCGAGCAGCGGCTCCGCGAGCTCGTCGATGCCGCTCGCGAGCGCACCGGAGTCACCGGCGGCTCGGAGGAGCAGCGCGCGCTCCCCGACGCCGTACGCCGTGAGCCGGCCGTGTTGCCCCTCGCCCTGATCGGGGCGGCAGCCCTGCTCCTGGTGGTCAGCTTCTTCCTGTGACCTCGGCGTCGACGCGCCGCTCGATGCCGTCGAGCACCAGGGCGAGGCCGTAGTCGAACTCGTCGCCGTAGGCGTAGTCGCGTCCGACGACCTGCTCGTTGACCATCTCGGCGAGATGGGGGTACGCGACGGCCAGGGGACCGAGGCCGGCGACGAAGTCGTCCGGGCTCTCGCCGGGCGCGAACGGCAGGTTCACCTCGGTGAGCACGAACCCGTAGACGTAGGCATCGAGCACCGAGAACGCGTGAGCGGCGAGCGCAATGGTGAAGCCGGCCGTGCGCAGGCAGCCGATGACCGCGTCGTGGTGGTGCAGCGTCGCGGGACCGGGGGAGCGGCGCGACTCGATGAGCCCGAGTCCCCACGGGTGCGAGGCCAGGACCGTGCGCGCGGAGTGTGCCCGCCTCTCCATCTCGGCGCGCCACGGGCCCGAGGCCGAGGGCGTGTCGATGCGCTCGAAGACCCAGTCGGCCAGCCCGTCGAGCAGCGCCTCCTTGCTCGCGACGTGGTGGTAGAGCGACATCGCCTCCACGTCGAGCTCGCGGCCGACGCTGCGCATGCTCACCCCGCCCAGCCCCGAGGCGTCGGCCACCCGGCTGGCCGCGTCGACGACGCGCTGCGTCGACAGTGCTGGTCGAGCAAGAGGTGGTCTGGACACGGGCTGCTCCTGGGTTGGCTGACTTACGGGCGTAAGGCTACTGTGTCGAACGCCGGACTTACAGGTGTAAGGCACCAGGAGGAGATGTCGTGAAGGCAGCAGTCGTGGAGCGGTACGGCCCGCCCGAGGTCGTCTCCGTGCGGGACGTGCCGGACCCGGTGGCGGGCAAGGGTCAGGTGCTGGTGCGTGTGCGCGCCACGGCTGTCACCTCGGGCGACGCCCGCATCAGGGGGCGTCGCTTCCCGCCCGGCTTCGCGCTGCCTGCCCGCCTCGCGATCGGGTGGCGGGGTCCCCGGCGGTCGGTCCTCGGAGTCGTCTACTCCGGCGTGGTCGAGGCGGTGGGCCCGGGCGTGAACGGCGTCGCCGTCGGCGACGAGGTCTGCGGGATGACCGGGACCCGGATGGGCGCGCACGCCGAGCTCGTCGCCGTACGCGTCGACCGGGTCTGCGCCAAGCCGGCCGGCGTGGACCACGAGCAGGCCGCCGCGATCCTCTTCGGCGGCAGCACCGCCCGGCACTTCTTGGGCGACCTGGTCGGTCCCGGCACGCGGGTGCTGGTCAACGGGGCCTCGGGCGCCGTCGGGAGCGCCGCCGTCCAGCTCGCCCACCTCGCGGGCGCCCACGTCACCGGCACGTGCAGCGACCGCAACGCCGACCTGGTGCGCTCGCTGGGTGCCCAGGAGGTCGTCGACCACGCCCGCCACCGGGTGGCCGAGCTGCCCGACAGGTACGACGTCGTGCTGGACACCGTCGGCAACCTCGACCGGCGCTCGGGACGCGCGCTGCTGGCGACCGGCGGCGTCCTGGTCCTCGCGGTGGCCGGCCTGGCCGAGACCGTCCTCGCGCGCGGCAACGTCCGTGCGGGTGTCTCCTCGGAGGACCCGGAGAGCTTCGCCTGGTGGCTCGAACGGATCGCCGCGGGCGAGGTGAGGGCGGTCGTCGACCGCACCCTGCCGCTCAGCGGGATCGTCGAGGCCCACCGCATCGTCGACTCGGGCCGCAAGGTGGGCAACCTGGTCATCACACCGTGAGGCGTCGGGCTGCGGCCGCCGTCCCCGGCGTGGGCCACCAGCGCGCGACGACCGCCGACTGGCCGAGCGTCCACGTCGAGCTGCACACCCAGTAGACGAGCAGCGCCACGGGCACCACGCCGCCTGCGAGGAGCAGCCCACCGGCCGACAACACCGGCATGAGGCGCTGGGCGGCGACCATCGCCTCCGGCATGCCCTCGGTCGAAGTGTTGGTCGCGACCACGAAGCGCTGGGTGACGTACGACAGCCCGGCCGCGGTCACGGCCAGCCCGGCCACGACCGCGAGGTGGACGCCGCCGGAGCCGAGGTAGCCATGGCCGGCGAGCGAGACGCCGACGACCGAGGCGGCGCCGAACGACGAGACGAGGCCCGGGCCCATCGCGCCGACGGCGACGCCGGAGGCCACATCGGAGACGAGGTGGTAGAGCCCGAGCCACACCGGTAGCTGCACGAGCACCGGCAGGCAGCCGAGGCGGCTCACCCCGTGCTCGGCGGACACGGCTCGGCGCTCCTCCATGTGGGCGCGCAGGCTCTCGACGTCGGTGCGTCCGCGGTAGCGCTCGGTGATGCCCTGCAGGTGGGGCCGGGCCCGGGCCGCCGCGTGCGCCTGGCGGACGCCGTGGATGACGAAGGGGAGCAGCGCGAGCCGGACGAGGACGACGAGCGAGGCGATGCCGAGGACCCAGGTGGCGGCGGAGTCGGCGGAGGCGCCGAGGGCGGTGAGGCCGTCGTGGGTGGTCGCGAGGACCACGGCGAGGACGTGCTTGATGGGGTCGAGCAGTGACATGGGTGGTCTCCTGGATGAGGTGGAAGGGTCTGTACGACGTCGCGCGGGGCGACGGGTCAGACGCGTCCAGGAGCGCGCGGACGCACCGGGTGGACCACGTCGGTGGTCCGTCCGGCGAGCACGAGCGGGATGTCGGCGGCGCGACGGCGCGGCCTGAGGGAGTGGATCCCGGCGTCCGGCACGGCCAGGAGGCAGTGCACGCCGGTCAGGGTGCTGGCGGCGGAGAGGGCGGTCAGGACGACCACGGTCTGGGCGGTCGCCGTCGGGTCAAGCGAGGCCGCGGCGAGCACGGACGCGACGCCGAGCAGGGCGAGCACGAGCGCGAAGCGCGCGCGGGCTGCCACGTCGGCGACGGTCCGGACCATGGGCCGAGCGTAGCGGTTGGTCCGCGGACCTCGGGTCCTCCGGCTCAGCCGCCGAACGCAGTCCCTCGCAGGTCGGCCTTGATGGCGTCGAGGCGTCCCGCGGCGGAGATGCGGGCCGCGTCGGGGCCACTCCCGTCGGGACCGGACTCCACCGGGATCACGACCTCGAGGTAGCACTTCACCTTGGGCTCGGTGCCGCTGGGACGCACGATGACGCGGGCGCCCTCGGCCAGCGTGTAGCGCAGGCCGTCGGTGGGCGGCAGGGCGGCCGACCCCTCCGCGAGGTCCTCGACCCGCTCGACCGCGAGACCGCCCAGGGAGGCCGGCGGGGTACTGCGCAGGCGGTCCATCGTCGCCGGGATCTGGGCGAGGTCCTCGAAGCGCACCGACAGCTGGTCGGTGGCGTGGAGGCCGTGCTGGCGGGCGATGTCGTCGAGGATGTCGGTGAGCCCGCGGCCCTCGGCCTTGGCCTGCGCCGCGAGCTCGCAGACGAGCAGCAGCGCGGAGACGCCGTCCTTGTCCTTCACGTGCTCGGGGTCGCAGCAGTAGCCCAGCGCCTCTTCGTAGCCGAACGCGAGCCCCTCGACCCGGCCGATCCACTTGAAGCCGGTGAGCGTCTCCTCGTGCGGCTGTCCGGCGGCGGCGGCCATCTTGCCGAGCAGGCTGGAGGAGACGATCGAGTTGGCGTAGGTGCCCGTCCGGCCGCGCGCGATGAGGTGGTGGGCCAGGAGGGCGCCCACCTCGTCGCCGCGGAGCATCCGCCAGCCGTGGACGTCCGGCACCGCGACGGCACAGCGGTCGGCGTCGGGGTCGTTGGCGACCACGAGGTCGGCCTTCTGCTCCGCCGCGAGCGCCATCGCGAGGTCCATCGCGCCCGGTTCCTCGGGGTTGGGGAAGGAGACCGTCGGGAAGTCGGGGTCGGGGTGCTCCTGCTGCTCGACGACGTGCGGGGCGTCGAATCCCGCGGTCTCTAGCACCTGCGCGACCGTCGTACCCCCGACGCCGTGGAGCGGGGTGTAGACGATGCGCAGGTCGCGCGGTCCGTCCTCGGCCAGGCCGGCGACGGTGTCGAGGTAGCGGTCGACGATCTCCTCGCCGACCACGCGGCCGGCGTCACCGCGTGGCAGCTCGGCGAGCGGGCCGACCGCAGCGATCCGGGCGGCGATCTCGACATCGGCGGGTGGCACGATCTGGCTGCCGTCGCCGAGGTAGACCTTGTAGCCGTTGTCCTGCGGCGGGTTGTGGCTGGCGGTGACCATCACGCCGGCCGCGCAGCCGAGCTCGCGGATCGCGAACGCCAGCAGCGGGGTGGGCAGCGTCCGCGGCATCACCAGGGCCTTGAACCCGGCCCCGGTCATCACCTCCGCGGTGTCGCGCGCGAAGACGTCGGAGTTGTGGCGAGCGTCGAACCCGATCACCACGGACCCGCCGGCGTGGCCGGTGTCGCGGAGGTACGCCGCCAGGCCGGCCGCCGCGCGGGTGACCACGACCCGGTTCATCCGGTTGGGGCCGGGGCCGAGGGCGCCGCGCAGGCCGGCGGTGCCGAACTCGAGGGTGCCGGCGAACCGGTCGGCGAGGTCGGTCTCCTCGCCCCGCTCGGCCGCGGCGAGAATCGCCTCGAGCTCGGCGCGGGTCTGCTCGTCGGGGTCCTCGGCGGCCCAGGCGCGGGCGGCCTCGAGCAGGTCGGTGTGGTCGGTCCGGTCGGTCATGGACGCACGCTATCCCCACCCGGGGCCGTGGGACGTCATGGCCGGTGGCTGCCCGGACGACCGGAGGTCATGACGTTGTCGGTGGGCGGTGCCACGATCGGTGCATGATCGATCACCTGGGCATCAACTGCACCGACCTGCCGCGTGCTGCGACGTTCTACGACCGGGTCCTGGGCGTGCTCGGGCACCGGCGCCTGATGGACCTCGAGGAGGCCATCGGCTACGGCACCGACGCGCCGGACTTCTGGATCAGCACCTTCGACGGCGTCGGCCCCAACCGCGAGGTCCACGTGGCCTTCAGCGCCCCCGACGCCGCCACGGTGCGGGCCTGGCACGCCGAGGCGGTCGCAGCCGGGGCGGAGTCGCTCCACGAGCCGAGGCTGTGGCCGGAGTACCACCCGGCCTACTACGGCGCCTTCGTCCGCGACACCGAGGGCAACAACGTCGAGGCCGTCTGCCACTCCGGTGACTCCTGAGGCCCGACTCAACGCAGGCGTACGAGCTGGTGGGTGTCCCGCATCTTGGTGGTGACGACGGCCGAGCACGAGTCGGCGAACACCTTGAATGACGAGAAACCAAGAGACTTCTCGTCGAACGCCGGGTCGATGCGCTTCATCTGGCTCTTGAGGGCGGCGGCGTAGACCCATCCATCGTCGGTCTTCTTCGCGACCTTCAAAGTCCGTACGAGCAGGGCGGAGGCCCTCGCGTGTCCGGACGTTGTTCTCGTCGTCCCGCCCGGCCCCACTGGCGGCGCGCTCGGTGGGACGAGGGCAGGGGTCACGGCTCCGACGGGCGCGGGATGCGTCTCCGAGACCTCGTCGGGCGTAACCCCGGGCAGTTCCTCGTACCTGGCGAACTCGTCGCAGGCCCGCACCAGCACTGGGCTTGTCGAACCCGCTACTCCGATGCCGACGACGCCGCGGCCGAGCCTCTTGCAGCGCTGGGCAAGCGGGACATAGTCGGAGTCACCGGCGACGAGCACCACATGGCTGATGTCGGGGTGCCGCGACAGGTCATCGACGGCATCGACCGCGAGTCGGATGTCCGCACCGTTCTTCGTTCCGGAGACGGGGAAGAGCTGGACCAGGTCGACTGTCTGATTCACAAGGTCTTCTCGGTACGCGGCGTTCGCTCGCACGGACCAGTCGGCATACGCACGAGTCATAGCGACGACGCCGAAGGACGTGGCGTAGTCGATGATCGCTCCGAGGTCATGGTCCCGCGCGCCGTCGTGCGCCCAAGCGCCCTTGCCGTGAACATGGTCGTAGCGCGAGATCACAACATTGTCGAAGTCGATGTAGACAGCCACCCGTTCCGTCATGGGGCGACCTTGGGACCGCATCTTCGGAAGATCAGAGGATCGTGGAATCTCAAGGTCACTGGGTGACCCTGATCCTCCACGATCGTTGCCGACGGCTCCTGTCGCGGTATTGCCGCGCGGCGGTGAGCGCCCGGCGGCTAGCGTGTGCGGGTGCCAGCCGCCGTCCGCTCCGTCAACGCCGGCGCGGCCGGGGAGGTCCCCGGGCTGAAGCGGCCCAGCGGCATCCACAAGCGCCCGGTCGACCTCATCGAGGTGCGCGACCCCGGGCCGAAGCGCGGCGGGCTCGGCAGCGGAGTCGTCGGCGACGCGATCATCAGCCGCAAGCACCACGGGGGGACGACCCAGGCCGTCTACGCCGTCGCCCGCGAGGAGCTCGACTGGTGGGGCGAGCACCTCGGCCGCGACCTGCCCGACGGCATGTTCGGCGAGAACCTCACCACCGTCGGACTCGAGGTCGACACCGCCGAGGTGGGGGAGCGGTGGCGGGTCGGCGGCACGCTCCTCGAGGTGTGCGGGCCGCGCATCCCGTGCGCGACGTTCGCCAAGCACATGGCCGAGCGGGCATGGGTACGCCGCTTCGCCGAGCGCGGCCTGACGGGTGCCTACCTCGCCGTCGTCGAGCCCGGCGCGATCAGGACGGGAGACCCGGTCGAGGTCGTCCACCGGCCCGGGCACGGCCTGCGGCTGCCGGCGTACTTCCGCGCCCTGATGGGCGACAGGGACCTGGCCGCGACCTTCCTCGCCTCGGGACTGCTCCCGCAGGTCGAGCACGACTGGCTGGCCCGGCGCCAGTAGCGCCGAGGCGACCGCTCGACGCAGATCTCCGACCGTTCGTCCCGGTGCGCAGGTCCGCTCTGGCGCTGCGGCGGAGCCCGCGCGCACAGTGACGGGGGTCACACCAGTGACCACTTCACTCTCGGGAGCACCATGAACACGACACCCACCACCCTGCCCCGGCGGCTGCGCCGGGCCACGGCGAGCGTCACCACCCTGGTGGTCGCGGCCGCCGTGATGGCGGCAGCGCCTCCGGCCGGAGCCGCCGACAACGGCTCGACCCAGCCCCGCGCCGTCACCGTGACCCTGACCGAGGGCACGAACATCGCCGCTGCGCTCGCCCCTGACGGCTCGATCGTCATGGACCTGCACGGCCTCCTGCACCGCGTCCCCGCAGGCGGCGGGGAGACCCGCCGCCTCACGACGGCCGCGGACGAGGCGGCCCGACCGGACGTCGGCCCGGACGGCCGCCTCGTCTTCCAGGCCTACCGCGACGGCGGGTTCCACATCTGGACCGCCGCTGCGGACGGCAGTGACCTGACCCAGCTGACCAGCGGAGGCTTCGACGACCGGGAGCCGCGGTGGTCGCCAGACGGCAAGCACGTCGCGTTCGCCTCCGACCGGGCCGGCAGCTATGACATCTGGAGCGTCGAGGTCGCCACCGGGGCGCTGACGCAGTGGACCACGGCGCCCGGGCAGGAGTTCACGCCGTCCTGGTCGCCCGGGGGCGACCGCGTGGTGCACGTCGCCGACAACCAGGTGGTCGCCACGGATCGGGCGGGCGCGTCGACGGTGCTGGTGCCCCGACCGGCAGCCGGGGTGACCCTCAACGTCCCGGCGATGGCGCCGGACGGCCAGCGGGTCGCGTACGTCGAGCAGCAGGGCACCCGCGCGGACCTGAAGGTCGACGGCCGGGCGGTGACCCAGGGGCAGGACGTCTTCCTCTTCACCCCGGAGTGGACCGGCGCGGACGGCATCCTCTACACCGCCGACGGCGGCATCCGGACCGTCGTGCCCTCGACCGGCGCCACGGCCGAGGTGCCCTTCAGTGCGGACATCCGGCTGACGGGGCGGACGTACCCGAAGAAGGAGCACGACTTCGACTCGCGCGCGCCGCGACGCCTCTCTGGAGTGCTCACCCCGCAGCTGTCGCCCGACGGCAAGCGGGTGCTCTTCGTCGCCCTCAACGACCTGTGGCTGATGCGGATCGGTGGCACGCCGCGTCGCCTCACCCGCGACTCCTACCAGGAGGTGAACCCCGTCTGGTCCCCGGACGGCAGACGCATCGCCTACAGCTCCGACCGCGCCGGCACCGAGGACATCTACGTCCGCGACCTGCGCTCGGGCCGGCAGCGCCGGGTGACCGCGCTGCCTTCGGCCGAGGTGTCCGCGTCCTTCTCGCCCGACGAGAAGTCGCTGGCGTTCCAGGACGAGAAGGGGGCGACGTACGTCCTCGACCTCGCCAGCGGCGACGTCCGGGAGCTGGTGACCCCCCTCTTCGGTCCCGGCCGCCCCACGTGGTCGGCGGACTCGCAGACGCTCGCCTTCGCCTCGGTGCGGCCCTACTCGCAGCGGTTCCGCGAGGGAGTCAGCCAGATCCTCGTCGTCGACGTCGCGACCGGTGCACAGCGCTACGTCGAGCCGGGGGACCGCCACGCGTCCCTGTCCACCCGCGGTGACGACGGCCCGGTCTGGTCGCCCGACGGCAGACGGATGGCGTTCGTGATGGGCTCGCAGCTGCACGTGATGCGCGTGGACGCCACCGGCACGCCGACCGGTGACCCGAAGCGGGTCAACGGCGAGGTCGCCGACGCGCCGTCCTGGAGCGGGGACTCGCGCAAGCTGCTCTACCTGTCGCAGGGCCGGCTGCGCCTGGCGAACGCCCGGACCGGCAGGGCCCGGACCGTCGACGTCCCGCTGCGCTACCGACCCCGGGTCCGCACCGGACGCCAGGTGGTCCACGCCGGACGGTTCTGGGACGGCCAGGCCAGGAAGCTGCGCCGCAACGTCGACATCACCGTGGTCGGCAACCGGATCCGGAGCATCGCACCGCACCGCCCGCACCGCGGCGGGAAGGTGGTCGACGCCTCCGGACTGACCGTCATGCCGGGGCTCATGGACTCCCACGTCCACCAGGCCTACGAGTCGCGATTCTTCGGCGACCGCCAGGGCCGGATCAGCCTGGCGTGGGGCATCACCTCGACCCTGTCGGTCGGTGACCAGGTCTACCGCGCGATGGAGGACCGCGACGCGCTGCGCGCCGGTGTCCGGGTGGGACCCCGCTTCTACGCCACCGGCGAGCCGGTCGACGGGTCGCGGGTCTACTACAACTTCATGCGGCCCACCACCAGCGACGCCCAGGTCAGGCGTGAGCTGACTCGGGCCCGGCGGCTGGACTACGACTTCGTGAAGTCCTACGTGCGGCTCCAGGCGACCCGGATGGCGATGGTGGTCTCGGCCGCGCACGCCCTCGGTGTCCCGTCGTCGTCGCACTACCTCACCCCGGGCGCGCTCGTCGGCCAGGACGGCACCACGCACCTCGCCGCGACGCAGCGGCTCGGCTACGCCCACACGCTGACGCCCACCGGGAACAGCTACGACGACGTGCCGCTGCTCTACGGCCGGGGCAACCGCACGGTGACCACCACCCTGTTCACCACCGACTTCCTCACGGCCGGCGAGCTCGAGGGTGACCGACGGTTGCGGCTGCTGCCGCCGTGGAAGCGCGAGTCGCTGCTCACCGCGACGGCCGACAACGCGACCGAGCCGTCGGACCCCGGGTGCGCGAGCGCGGAGTGCAAGGAGGCACGGAGCCTGCTGCGCATCCACCGGGCCGGCGGCCAGGTGCTGGTCGGCACCGACAGCCCGCTCGACAACGTCGCGATCGGGGTGCACGCCAACCTGCAGGAGATGGTGGGTTACGGATGGTCGCCGTACGCCGCTCTGCGGGCCGCGATCGTCACGCCAGCGCGCTACCTCGGGGTCAGCGACGACGTCGGCACGTTGCGCCCGGGCAAGGTGGCCGACCTGATCGCCGTCGACGGCAACCCGCTCCGCGACATCGACGCGGCGGCGCGGGTGCGGATGACGATGGTCGGCGGGCAGCGCCACACCCCGCGGCAGCTGCTGAAGCCGTTCCGCACGGTCCGCGCCTCGGGGCGCGACGCCGTGCTGCCCGGTCCGGCTCCCGCCACCTCGGTGCGTGGGCGGGTCCCGGCGTCGGCCGGGAGCAGGTTCTGGTGGCACGACCCCGACGTCGTCGCCGAGCAGTACGCCCACGCGTGCGACGCCTACGAGGCGTTGATCCACCAGGCGCGCGCGGGGGACGAGGCGCACTGACGCAGGACGACCGTGGCCGCGGACCCGATGTCGGGTCCGCGGCCACGGTCGTGTGCGTGTGTGCGGTCGATCAGCCGAGCGCGGCCACCGCTGCGTCGTAGTCGGGCTCCTCGCCGATCGCGTCGGTGAGCTGGGTGTGCAGCACGGTGCGGTCGGTGTCGAGGACGACCACGGCGCGGGCGAGCATGCTCTTCCAGCTCCCGTCGGCCATCGCGATGCCGTAGTCCTCGCCGAAGGACGAGCGGAAGGCCGAGCCGACGAGCACGTCGTCGATGCCCTCCGCGCCGCAGAAGCGGGCCTGGGCCAGGGGCAGGTCGACCGAGACGTTGACGACGGCGGTGTTGTCGAGGCCGGCGGCGAGCTCGTTGAACTTCTTCACGCTCGCCTGGCACACGCCGGTGTCGATGCTCGGGAAGATGTTGAGCACGACGCGCTTGCCGGAGACGTCCGCGTCGGTGAGGGCCTCGAACTTCGAGTCGACGAGGTCGAAGCCGGGAGCCTGGGAGCCGACCGTGGGGAGCTCGCCCACGGTGCTGACGGTGTTGGGGCCGAGTTGTGTGGTTGCCATGGTCCCCAACCTACTGGCCACCCGGTCCTAGAGTGCCCGCATGGCCACTGCACGAACCGACGCCCGCACCAAGGTGATCGTCGAGGTGCTGCGTGACGCATTCGCGCCCCTGATGCGGGCCGACCCGGCGGCCTTCCGGGCGAAGTACCGCAAGATGGCGCGCGACCCGCTGGCGTTCTACCGCGGGTCGGCGTGCCTGTTCTACTGCGACGTCACCGGCGAGGAGGACGACTGGGCCGACCGCGGGGCCGAGCGCATCTGGATCCACGGGGACCTGCACGTCGAGAACTTCGGCACCTACCTCAACTCCGACGGTCGGCTGATCTTCGACATCAACGACTTCGACGAGGCCTACCTCGGTCCGTTCACCTGGGACCTGCAGCGGTTCGCAGCGAGCCTGGCGCTGCTCGGCTGGCAGAAGGCGCTGCCCGAGGACGCGATCCGCAAGCTCATCGCCCGCTACGCCCGCTCCTACCTCGCCCAGGTCAACCACTACACGGGCACCCACGACGACGAGGAGTTCGAGATCCGGCTCGACACGGCCCACGGGCCGGTCCTCACCGCCCTGGAGTCGGCGCGGAGGATGCGGCGGGCCGACCTCCTCGACAGCGTGACCGAGATGCAGCGAGGGACCAGGAAGTTCACCGAGGACGGGACGACGCGGCGGCTGTCGAGCACCGAGCGCGCGAAGGTGGTGGACGCCTTCCGGGCCTACCTCGACACGATCCCGGAGTCCAAGCGCTTCGACCGCGACCTGTTCTACGAGCTGCGCGACGTCGTCGGCAAGTCCGGATTCGGCATCGGAAGTGCCGGCCTGCCGGCGTACAACGTGCTGGTCGAGGGCTACAGCCAGGCGCTCGACAACGACGTGGTGCTCAGCATGAAGCAGGCCAACATCCCGGCCGTGAGCCGCTTCGTCGACACCGCCGACGTCGACGCCTACTTCGACCACGAGGGCCACCGGACCGCGGTGAGCCAGCGGGCCCTGCAGGTGCACACCGACCCGCTGCTCGGCCACACCAGCATCGACGGCGTGGGCTACGTCGTCTCCGAGGTGTCGCCCTACGAGGTCGACCTCGACTGGAGCGAGATCAACGAGCCCGAGGACATGCGCGCCGTCGTCGACCTGCTCGGACGCGCGACCGCCAAGATCCACTGCGCCTCCGACGAGGACAGCCAGCAGGACCTCGTGGACTTCCAGGTCGAGGAGGCGATCGCCGCGTCGCTGGAGGGGCGCCGCAACGACTTCGTCTCGTGGCTGTGCGGCTGGGGGATCGCGTACGCCGTCCGCGTCCGCGAGGACCACGCGCTGTTCGTCGACGCCTTCCGCGAGGGCCGGGTCGGCATCGCCTCGACCTGACCCTCGCAGCGGCCAGCTCAGGCGTCGATGGTGGACATGTCGCCGTAGCGGTCGCCGGCGACCGCGTCGCGCGGCACGGCCTGCTCGAGCGCGGCCAGGTCGTCGGCCGTGAGCTCGACGTCGAGTGCGCCGACGTTCTCCTCGAGGTACTTCACGCGCTTCGTGCCGGGGATCGGTGCGACCCCGAGCTGGTCGTCGCCCTGCGCCAGCACCCACGCCAGCGCGAGCTGGCCGGGGGTGCAGCCCTTGTCCGAGGCCAGCTCCCTGACCTTGTCGACGAGGGCGAGGTTGGCGTCCAGGGCGTCGCCGCTGAAGCGGGGGAAGCGTCCGGTGGCGCGGGAGTCGTCGGACTCCAGCGACTCGCGGGTGACGGCCCCGGTGAGGATGCCGCGGCCCAGCGGGGAGTAGGGGACCAGGCCGATCCCGAGCTCACGCAGGACGGGGATGATCTCGTCCTCGAGGTCACGGGTGAAGAGGGAGTACTCGGTCTGCAGCGCGGAAACGGGGTGGGTGGCGTGGGCGCGGCGGATCGTCTCGGCGGAC
Organism: Nocardioides sp. zg-1230; assembly: GCF_013155335.1. Taxonomy (GTDB): domain Bacteria; phylum Actinomycetota; class Actinomycetes; order Propionibacteriales; family Nocardioidaceae; genus Nocardioides. The sequence goes on from NZ_JABJQZ010000002.1 coordinate 215,165, forward strand.
GCCTCGGACAGCCCGAGGTGACGCACCTTGCCGGCCTCGACGAGCTCGGCCATCGCGCCGACCGTCTCCTCGATGGGAACGGTCTTGTCCACGCGGTGCTGGTAGTAGAGGTCGATGTGGTGGACGCCGAGCCGCTCCAGCGAGGCGTCGCAGGCGCGGCGGACGTAGTCAGGCGAGCCGTTGATGCCGACCCACGAGCCGTCGGGGTTGCGCTCGTTGCCGAACTTGGTGGCGAGCTGCACCTCGCCGCGGCGGCCCGCGATGGCCTTGCCGACGAGCCGCTCGTTGGTGAACGGGCCGTACATGTCGGCGGTGTCGAGGAACGTCACGCCGAGGTCGAGGGCGCGGTGGATCGTGTCGATGCCCGACTGCTCGTCGGGGGTGCCGTAGAACTCTGACATCCCCATGCAGCCGAGGCCTAGGGCGGAGACGGTGAGGGAGCCGATCTGTCGTGTCTGGATGCTCATGCCTGCCACCCTTCGCCTTCGAGCGCGCTCAAGGTCAAGGGGCTGGAGCGACCTTGTTCTCGTAGAGCGCGATCTTGTGGTCGATCGCGCGCAGGTGGCCGGTCACCTCGGCGAGCTGACGCTCGACGACCTCGCGGTGGGCAAGCAGCAGCGCCAGGCGTTCGGACTCGTTGCCGTCGCCGTCGCGCACCAGGCCGGCGTAGCGGCGTACGTCCCGGATGGGCATGCCGGTGGCGCGTAGCCGCGTCACCATCTGGATCCACCGGAGGTCCTCGTCGGTGTAGCGACGATGACCTGAGGGGGCCCGGTCGACCGAGTGCAGCAGCAGCCCGTCACGCTCGTAGTACCGCAGGGTGTGGGCGGTGAGCCCGGTGCGCTCGGCCGCCTCGGCGATGCTCAGGCTGGTCATCCGACCAGTGTCCGACTTGGAGTGCGCTCCAAGTCAAGGGCGGAGGCCTCAGTAGGCGAGTGGCCGGCTCTCCGGCGGGAGGTCCTCGAGCTCGATGTATCCCTGGGTCGGCGTGATCCGCCCGCTCCGGTAGGCGGCCACCATGGCCGCGACCATGCCGGTGAGGCTCGGGTACCACGGTCGGAGGTCGAACGGGTCGTTGGCAGCGTGGGTGTCCCACACGAACAGGCTCCCGACCGGGCCTGCAGTCCCGATCGTGTCGACACAAACGAGCCAACCGTCGAGTGCCACCAGCACAGGGAACCAGCCGTCCTTGTACCAGCCGGTGCCGAGCGCCTCGATGACACCGGCCTCGTCCTCCAGGGCGAGCGCGGCGTGGTGCAGCACCGCCGCCTGACCGAGCGTCGGCAGGTGCCAGACCCCGAACAGGCACGTGTCGTCGGACAGCCACGGCGCGCCCGGCGGGGTCGTCGCAGACACCCCGGTGCCGTCGTGCCAACCGAACCAGGCGAGGAGGTCGGGGAGCGCCTCGGCCCCACACGTCGCGAGCTGCCCGGTCACCGCGCCGGGTTCGGCGCCCGGCTGCCAGTGGTGGACCAACGGCGCCTGGAGGCGGAGGAGCTCCGCCTCCAGGGCCGCGAGGGCGACCTCGAGATCGCTGGGCGAGCTCATCCGGTCCCTCGTGCCCCGCCCGCCTCGATCAGGCACCCAGTGCGGGCCGGTGGAACGCCGCCGTCGCGTAGGGACCGCCGACGTGTGCGGCCTCCGTCTCGTCGTCGGGGCCGGCCTCGACGCGGTCGGCGTACGCCTCGGCGTCGTCCTGCGGCTCGTAGCCCAGTCGGCGCCCCGGCTCGAGGTCCCACCAGGCGCGGGTGTTGGCGCTGATGCCGTAGAGCACCGCGTATCCGGGGGCGGGGGTGGTCAGGGCCGCCTCGACCATGCGGACGCAGTCGTCGGGGGAGAGCCACGTCGAGAGGCCGCGCAGGCTGGCCGGCTCCTCGAGGAACGAGCCGATCCGGCAGGCGACGGCGTCGATGTCGTGGCGGTCGGCGAAGAGGTGCAGGAGCGCCTCGGCCGCGACCTTGGCGACGCCGTAGTAGGTGTCGGGCCGGGGGAGGGCGTGCTCGGTGAGCACCCCGTCGGCGCGCGGCGTGCGGCCCACGGCGTGGTTGGACGAGGCGTAGACGATGCGCGGCACGTCGTGGGCGACCATCGCGTCGAGCAGGGCGGCGGTCGTCACGACGTGGGAGGTGAGCTCGTCGGGCAGCGACGCCTCCTCGGGGATGCCGGCCAGGTGGACGACGGCGTCGAGCCGCTGCTCCGCGAAGACCGCCTCGACGGCGTCCGCGTCGGCACAGTCGGCCTCGTGCCAGGGGAACGGCGTGCCGTCGGGCGGCGGGACCAGGTCGAGCCCCACCACCTCGTGGCCGGCCGCCGCCAGGCCGGTGGTGACCACCCGGCCGATGCTGCCGGCGGCGCCGGTGACCAGCACGCGCATCGCAGGCCTCAGATCCGCGTGACGACCTGGCTGAGCAGGCCGCCCATCCGGCTGGCGGCGGAGCGACCCGCCTCGAGGACCTCCTCGTGGTTGAGCGGCTCACCGCTCAGGCCGGCGGCCAGGTTGGTGACCAGGCTGATGCCGAGGACCTCCATGCCGGCCTCGCGGGCGGCGATGGCCTCGAGCGTGGTGCTCATGCCGACGAGGTGGCCGCCGAGGACGCCGGCCATCCGGACCTCGGCGGGCGTCTCGTAGTGGGGACCGGGGAACTGCACGTAGACGCCCTCGTCGAGGGAGCCGTCGACCTCCTTGCACATCGCTCGCAGGCGGGGGCTGTAGAGGTCGGTCAGGTCGACGAAGTTCGCGCCGACGATCGGGCTGGTGCCCGTCAGGTTGATGTGGTCGGAGATCAGCACCGGCTGCCCGGGCTGCCAGCCCTCCTTGAGGCCGCCGCACCCGTTGGTGAGGACGATGGCCGAGCAACCTGCCGCGGCCGCCGTACGCACGGGGTGCACGACGGCGGCGACGCCCTTGCCCTCGTAGAAGTGGGTGCGGGAGAGGAAGACCAGCAGGTTGCGCTCGCGCCCCTCCGCGTCCGCGCAGCGGATCGAGCGGATCTTGCCGCTGTGCCCGGCGACCGCGGCTGCGCTGAAGCCGGGGAGGTCGGTGGTGTCGATCTCGGCGGTCGCCTCGCCGAGCGCGTCGACGGCCGGGAGCCAGCCGGAGCCCAGCACCAGGGCCACGTCGTGGCGCTCCACGCCGGTCAGCTCGGCGAGCCGGGCGGCGGCCTCGGCCGCGCTCTCGTAGGGGGTGGGGACGGTGGCAGCGTGGGTCACGTCCGGAACTCTAGACCGAGTCTGAGGCCGACCCGGCACCTCGCCTCAGAGTCCGGTGGACCGGCAGGCGCGGCGACGCAGGGCCGCGACGTAGTCCTCCGGGGCGCCGGCGGCGTCCGCCGCGTCGGCGAGGACCCCGAGGTAGGACGCCGAGGGCAGGCCGCCCTCGTAGGCGTCGAGGACGTAGGCCCACACGACGAGCTCGCCGGTCAGCGTCTGCACCCGCACCTTGGTCTTGCGGTAGAGCCCGGTGTCGGCGGCCTCCCAGCCGTCGAGGGCGCGCTCGTCCTCGGGCGTGACGTCGTAGACCGCGACGAAGACCTGCTCGAAGGCGTCCTGGACGATCGTGGAGAGGGCGCCGTCCCAGCCGTGCTCCTCGCCACCGAACGTCAGCCGCCAGCCCGTGAGCCACCCCGTGGAGTGCAGGATCGAGTGGGGGCAGCGCTCGCCCATGCGGGCGGGATCGAGGTTCGTCCCGTAGGCGGCGTACAGGGTCACGGGCGACACAGTATCGAGCCACGACCTCGGGTGTTCCCCAGCGCGGGCCGACAACTAGGGTGGAGGCGTGACCGACACGCACTTCGACACCCTCGTCCTCGGCGCCGGCCCCGGTGGCTACGTCGCCGCGATCCGCGCCTCCCAGCTCGGCCAGAAGGTGGCCGTGGTGGAGGAGAAGTACTGGGGAGGGGTGTGCCTCAACGTCGGCTGCATCCCGTCCAAGGCGCTGCTGAAGAACGCCGAGCTGGCGCACACGCTCCAGCACGAGAAGGCGAAGTTCGGCATCGAGGGCGACGTCACCATGTCGTTCGGGCCCACCCACAAGCGCAGCCGCGACGTCAGCGCCGGCATCGTCAAGGGCGTCCACTTCCTGATGAAGAAGAACAAGATCACCGAGATCGACGGCTGGGGCACCCTCACCAGCGCGACCGGGATCGACGTGGAGAAGGACGGCCAGAAGACCGGCTACACCTTCGACAACCTCATCATCGCCGCGGGCGCGACCGTGCGCCTGGTCCCCGGCGTCGAGCTGAGCGAGAACGTCGTGACCTACGAGGAGCAGATCCTCACCGACCAGCTCCCCGAGTCGATCATCATCGGCGGGTCCGGCGCGATCGGAGTCGAGTTCGCCTACGTGATGGCCAACTTCGGCGTCGACGTCACGATCGTGGAGTTCCTCGACCGGATGGTGCCGACCGAGGACGCGGACATCTCCAAGGAGCTGGCCAAGCAGTACAAGAAGCTCGGCGTGAAGGTGCTGACCTCCACCGCCGTGAAGAACGTCGAGGACACCGGCTCCGGGGTCAAGGTCACCGTCGCCCCCGCAGCGGGCGGCGACGAGCAGGTGCTCGAGGCCGGCAAGTTCCTCGCCGCCTTCGGCTTCGCGCCGCGGGTGAAGGGCTACGGCCTCGAGAACACCGGCGTCAGCGTCTCCGAGCGCGGCGCGATCGAGATCGACGACTTCGGCCGCACCAACGTCGACAACGTGTACGCCATCGGCGACTGCACCGGCAAGATGATGCTCGCCCACGTCGCCGAGGCGATGGGCATCGTGGCGGCCGAGACGATCAACGGCGCCGAGACCATGCCGGTCGCCTTCGACTTCGTCCCGCGCGCGACCTACTGCAACCCGCAGATCGCGTCCTTCGGCTACAGCGAGGCGCAGGCCAAGGAGAAGGGCTACGACGTGAAGACGGCGTCGTTCCCGTTCAGCGCCAACGGCAAGGCGATGGGTCTCGGGGAGCCGATCGGCTTCGTCAAGGTCGTCGCCGACGCCGAGCACAACGAGATCATCGGCGCGCACATGATCGGCCCCAACGTCACCGAGCTGCTGCCGGTCCTGACGATGGCGCAGCAGTGGGACCTCACCGCCGACGAGGTGGCCCGCAACGTCTTCGCGCACCCGACGCTGGGTGAGGCCGTCAAGGAGGCCGTGCACGGCATCGCCGGCCACATGATCAACTTCTGATGGCCGACCACATCGTCATCATCGGCGGCGGCCCCGGTGGCTACGAGGCCGCGCACGTCGCGGCCCAGCTCGGCGCCGAGGTCACCGTCGTCGACACCGACGGCGTGGGCGGGTCGGCGGTTCTCACCGACTGCGTGCCGAGCAAGACGCTGATCGCCACCGCCGAGCTGATGACCGACATGTCGACGGCGCGCGAGCTGGGGGTCAACTTCCACGACCACCAGGGCGACGCGGCCACGACGATCTCGGTCGACCTGGCGCGGGTGAACGCCCGGGTCAAGCAGCTCGCGGCCGACCAGTCGTCCGACATCGCCGCCCGCCTCGACCGCGACGGCGTACGCGTGCTCACCGGGCGCGGTCGTCTCGGGCCCGACCTGACTGTCGTCGCCACGACCGCGGACGGCGAGGAGACCCTCCAGGCCGACGCGATCATCGTCGCCACCGGGGCCGCGCCCCGCACGCTGCCGAGCGCCCAGCCCGACGGCGAGCGGATCCTCACCTGGGAGCAGGTCTACGACCTGACCGAGGTGCCGGAGAAGCTGATCGTGGTCGGCTCGGGCGTCACCGGCGCGGAGTTCGCCAGCGCCTACCTCGCGCTCGGCATCGACGTGACGCTGGTCAGCAGCCGCGACCGGGTGCTGCCCGGCGAGGACGCCGACGCCTCGGCGGTGCTCGAGGACGTCGCGACCCGCCGCGGGATGAAGGTGCTCAGCCGCTCGCGCATGCAGTCGGTGACCCGCGACGGCGACGAGGTCACGGTGACCCTGACCGACGGCCGTACGGTCTCGGGCAGCCACTGCATCCTCGCGCTGGGCTCGATCCCCAACACCGCCGACCTCGGCCTCGAGGACGCGGGCGTGGCCGTCGACGAGGGCGGGTTCATCACCGTCGACCGCGTGTCGCGCACGTCGGCGCGGGGGATCTACGCCGCGGGCGACTGCACCGGCGTGCTGATGCTCGCCTCGGTGGCCGCGATGCAGGGCCGGATCGCGATGTGGCACTTCCTCGGCGACGCCGTGGCACCGCTCGACCTCAAGAAGGTCTCCTCCAACGTCTTCACCTCGCCCGAGATCGCCACCGTCGGTTGGTCGCAGCAGGCCGTCGACGCCGGCGAGATCGCCGCCGAGGTCGTCACCCTGCCGCTGGCCGGCAACGCGCGCGCCAAGATGCAGGGCGTGCGCGACGGCTTCGTGAAGCTCTTCTGCCGTCCCGGCACCGGGATCGTGGTCGGTGGCGTGGTGGTCGGGCCGCGCGCCTCCGAGCTGATCCACCCGGTGTCGGTCGCGGTCGCGGAGTCGCTGACCGCCGACCAGCTCGCCCAGGCGTTCACCGTCTACCCGTCGATGAGCGGGTCGGTCGCCGAGGCCGCCCGGCGCCTGCACCACGTCTGATCCCGGGCCCGTCGCCCACCCGGGCCTCGGGCCCCGGCCCGGGCTGGCAGGAGCGGCACCACCACGTACGGCGGTTGGCGGCGTCGCCCGGCACCTCGGCCTGCACGCTCACCGGACCGCCGCAGCGGCGGCACCCCTGCCGCTGGCGACCGGTGATCCAGTGGTCGTCGCCCCTGACCGGTGAGCCGGTGGTCACCTGGTAGGCGCCGGGGACGGTCGCGGAGTGGCGCAGCATGGCGGCGGCCCGCTCGACGAGGTGGGGCACGTCGACCTCGCCGATCGGGGTCCACGGGCTCACCCCGCTGAGGAACGCGAGCTCGTTGGCCCAGAGGTTGCCCAGACCGGCCATCGACCGCTGGTCGAGCAGCGCGGTCACCAGCGGCACGTCGGGCTGCGCGAGGAGGCGGCGCACCGCCTCCTCGGCGTCCCAGTCGTCACGCAGCGGGTCGGGCCCGAGGTGGCCGACCAGGTCGGCCTCCCGGTCGGTGGGCACGAGGGCGAGGTCGTGCAGCCGGATGCCGTGGACCGTGCGCCCGTCGTCGAGGGTCCAGACGAGCCGCACGTGGGGCTGCAGCTTGGCGGGGAGTCGCTTGCCCGGCGCGAGGGTCGACCAGGAGCCGTCCATGCGGAGGTGGCTGTGCAGCGTCGCCGGCGGGGAGCCGGCCGTGCCGGAGAACCGGGTCAGCAGGTGCTTGCCGTGGGTGTCGTGACCGACCACCTCGCGACCCGAGAGTTCGCGCGTGGCCAGGGCGGGCGTGCGGAAGTCGGAACGCGTGACCGTGTGCCCGGTCAGCTGGCGGTCCAGCCGACGCGCGAGCTTCCAGACGCTGTCTCCCTCGGGCACCCGTCCAGTGTCACAGGCGGGTGTGACAGTCCCCAGATCTCCTGGTCCATGCCCCGGCCGCCCGGCCCGCCTGTAACCTCGGAGGTTCGCCGAACGTTCTCGGGGGAGAGACCACATGACGACCCGTACCCGCCTGCTGCTCGCGCTCGCCGCGAGCGCTTTGCTGCTGCCCGCCCTGCCGGCGTCCGCCGACACGTCGGCTGCCGAGCCCCGTCGGGCGATCGAGGCGTGGTCCACGCCGGGCAGCACCGCGATCACCATCACCGGCCACGGCTTCGGCCACGGCCACGGCATGTCGCAGTACGGCGCCCTCGGCGCGGCCCAGCAGGGCCTGACGTGGCAGCAGATCAACGAGTTCTACTACCCCGGCACCACGTGGGGCGCTGTCCGCGGCAAGGTCCGCGTGCTCATCACCGCCGACACCGGGCGCGACGTGCAGGTCGTGGCCGAGCGGGGGCTCAGGGTCGGCTCGGTGGGTCGCTCGCGCACCTGGCGCCTGCCCTCCAACGGCGCCAGGAAGTGGCGCCTGGTCGCTGCTGGGCGCGACACCGCCGTGCAGTGGACGAAGGGCGGCTCGTGGCGCAGGTGGAAGAAGGTGCGCGGCGAGGCCGAGCTCCGATCCGCCGACAGCAGCCTGACCCTGGTGCTGCCCGGCGACCGTCGCGACTACCGCGGCACCCTGCAGTCGGTGGCGGCACGGGAGGGCGGCAAGCGCGAGACCGTCAACCGGGTCGGCATGGAGGCCTACCTGCGTGGCGTCGTGCCGGAGGAGGTCCCCGCGCTCTGGACCTCGGCGGCGGTCAGCGCCCAGTCCGTCGCGGCGCGCACCTACGCGGCCTTCGAGCGATCGCAGCCCGCTGCCGCCCACTACGACCTCTGCGACACCACCCAGTGCCAGGTCTACGGCGGCGTCGACGTGGAGCACGACGCGGCGACCGCGGCCATCCAGGCGACCGCCGGGCAGGGCCTCTTCCACGACGGGCGCCCGGCGTTCACGCAGTTCTCGGCTAGCAACGGCGGCTTCTCCGCGGCCGGCTCCATGCCCTACCTCGTGGCGCAGGTCGACCCCTACGACGGCCTCGCCAACCCGACGTACTCCACCTGGAGCAGGACGATCGACGACACCCAGGTCGAGAAGCAGTGGCCCGGGATGGGCGACCTCACCGGCATCGAGGTCGTCGCGCGCGACGGCAACGGCGAGTGGGGCGGTCGCGTCACCGCCATGGCGTTCGTGTTCACCGGCGGCCGGGTGAGCGTGAGCGGCGACGACGCCCGCTCGTTCCTCGGCCTGCCCTCCGACTGGTTCACGTTCAGCGTGCTGCCGCGCCAGAAGGGGCCCGCACGCCTGTGACCCGACGGCTCCGTCTCGCGGCGGCAGTGGCCGCCCTCGCCCTCACCGCGTCCGCCTGCGAGTCCGGCCAGGCGGCCGGCGACGGCGACGTCGACCTGCCCGACCCCGTCGTCGACACCGAGGTCACCACCCGGGTCGACTACGTCGCGATGGGCGACTCGTTCTCCGCGGGCCCGTTCATCGGCACGATGCGCACCGACCCGCAGGGGTGCGCGCGCTCGAAGGACAACTACCCGGCCTTCGTGGCCGACTGGCTCGACGTCGCCAGCTACACCGACGTCACCTGCTCGGCCGCGACGACCCGCGACCTCGTCGAGCCGATGGTGATGTTCGACGGCAACACCGCGCCACCCCAGGTCGACGCGCTCTCGGCCGAGACCGACCTGGTGACGCTCGGCATCGGCGGCAACGACTTCGGCATCTACGACTCGCTCATCCAGTGCCAGCGGGGTCCGGCAGCGATCTGCCCGGTGGACCAGCTGCGCGCCGACACCGGCAAGGTCGCCGGCCGCGTGCAGCAGGCCGTGCGTCGCATCGCGAAGGCCGCCCCCGACGCGGAGGTGCTCGTCGTCGGCTACCCCGACATCCTGCCCACCGAGGGCACCTGCCGTGCCGTCGGCGTGCCGGCCGAGGTGCTCGAGCCGGTCGCCGAGGTCGCCGGGCTCCTCAACGCCTCGATGCGCCGCGGCGCGCGGGCGGCAGGGGCGTCGTACGTCGACATGGCGGCGGTCTCCGACGGGCACGACGTGTGCGCGAAGGGCCGGGCGTGGGTCAACGGCCCGCGGTTCCGCGCGGGCGTGGCGGCGCCCTTCCACCCCAAGATCAACGGCATGCGCGCCGTCGCGGTCGAGGTGTTCCGTGAGGTGACGGGGGCGGACCCCGAGGAGGTCACTGAGTACGCCGAGCCCGACCCCGACGTGATCGTCCTCAACGAGGGCTGATCACCAGCACCAGGTCGCCGCCCTCGACGGCCTGCGTGGCGGGCACCGCGAGGCGGCTGACCGTCCCGGCGACCGGCGCGGTGATGGAAGCCTCCATCTTCATCGCCTCGATGGTGGCGACCGTCTGGCCCGCCTCGACCGCGTCGCCCTCGGCGACGGTGACCGTCACCGCCCCGTCGTAGGGCGCGGCGACGTGGCCGGTGTTGGTGGGGTCGGCCTTCTCGGTCGACGCGACGTCGGCAGAGATGCTGCGGTCGCGCACCTGGACGGGTCGCATCTGGCCGTCGACGGTCGCCATCACGTTGCGGAAGCCGCGTTCGTCGGGCTCGCTGATCGCCTCGAGGCCGAACAGCATCTCGCGGCCCTCGCGCACCTGCACGCGGTGCTCCTCGCCGCGACGCAGGCCGTAGAGGTAGTCGATGGTCGACACCGCCGACAGGTCGCCGTAGGAGTCGCGCGACTCGTGGAAGGCGGCCGTGGGGCCGGGGAAGAGCAGCTCGTTGAGCGTCGAGCGGCGGTCGGAGGCCAGGGCCGCCTGCTGCTCGTCGGTGAGGCTCTCGGTGGGCTGCTTCCAGGTGCGCCCGGCGAGCGCCTTAGTGCGGAACGGCTCGGGCCACCCGCCCGGTGGGTCGCCCAGCTCACCGTTGAGGAAGCCGATGACGGAGTCCGGGACGTCGTACGACGCCGGGTCGGCCTCGAACTCCGCCGGGTCGGCGTTGGCGGCGACGAGCGCGAGCGCGAGGTCACCGACGACCTTGGACGACGGCGTCACCTTCACGACGTTGCCGAGGATGTCGTTGGCCGCGGCGTACATGTCCTCGACCTGCTCGAACCGCTCGCCGAGGCCCAGCGCGATCGCCTGCTGGCGCAGGTTGGAGAGCTGGCCGCCGGGGATCTCGTGGCGGTAGACGCGTCCGGTCGGCGACGGCAGGCCGGACTCGAAGGGGGCGTAGACCCGGCGGACGGCCTCCCAGTAGGGCTCCATCGCGTTGACCGCGGCCAGCGACAGCCCGGTCTCGCGCTCGGAGTGGTCGGTCGCCGAGACCAGCGCCGACAGGGCCGGCTGCGACGTCGTGCCGGCCATCGAGGCACAGGCGGCGTCGACGGCGTCGACGCCGGAGTCGATCGCCGCGAGCAGCGTGGCGAGCTGGCCGCCGGGGGTGTCGTGGGTGTGGAGGTGCACCGGCAGGTCGAAGCGCTCGCGCAGCGCCGTGACGAGGGTGCGGGCGGCGGGCGCCCGCAGCAGGCCGGCCATGTCCTTGATCGCCAGCACGTGGGCGCCGGCATCGACGATCTGCTCGGCGAGGCGCAGGTAGTAGTCGAGCGAGTAGAGCCGCTCGTCGGGCGAGGACAGGTCGCCGGTGTAGCACAGGGCCACCTCGGCCACCGACGTGCCGGTCGCGCGGACGGCGTCGATGGCCGGGCGCATCTGGGAGACGTCGTTGAGGGCGTCGAAGATCCGGAACACGTCGATGCCGGTCTCGGCGGCCTCCTGCACGAAGGCCTCGGTGACCTGCGTCGGGTAGGGCGTGTAGCCGACGGTGTTGCGACCGCGCAGCAGCATCTGGAGGCCGACGTTGGGGATCGCCTCCCGCAGGGCGGCCAGCCGCTCCCACGGGTCCTCGGCCAGGAAGCGCAGCGCGACGTCGTACGTCGCCCCGCCCCAGCACTCGACCGACCACAGCTGCGGTGTGGTGCGCGCGACGTGCTCGGCGACGGCGAGAAGGTCGCGGGTGCGGACGCGGGTGGCGAGCAGCGACTGGTGGGCGTCGCGGAAGGTGGTGTCGGTGACCGCGACGTGCTTCTGGGCGCGCAGCCGGCGCGCGAACTCGTCCGGCCCGACCTCGCGCAGCAGCTGCCGGGTGCCGTCGGGGACCGGCTGCGACCGGTCGAGCTCGGGCAGCTTGCTGGCCGCAGACACCGTCACCGGGGCGCGGCCGTGCGGCTGGTTGACCGTGACGTCGGCGAGGTAGGCCAGCAGCTTGGTCGCGCGGTCGCGCCCGAGCTGGGCCCTGAGGAGGGACGGGTGGTCCTCGATGAAGGACGTGGTGACGCCGCCGGCTGCGAAGTCGGGGTCGGCGAGCACGGCCTGGAGGAACCCGACGTTGGTGGAGACGCCGCGGATGCGGAACTCGAGCAGGGCTCGGCGGGCCTTCTGCACCGCGGCCTCGAAGGTGCGGCCGCGACAGGTGAGCTTGGCGAGCATCGAGTCGAAGTGCGGGCTGATCTCTGCGCCGCTGTAGGTGGTGCCGCCGTCGAGGCGTACGCCCGGGCCGCCGGGGGAGCGGTAGGTCGTGATCTTGCCGGTGTCGGGCCGGAAGCCGTTGGCGGGGTCCTCGGTGGTGATGCGGCACTGGAGGGCGAAGCCGCGCGGCTGCACCGAGTCCTGGGTGAGGTCGAGGTCGGCGAGGGTGGCGCCGGCCGCGATGAGCATCTGCGACTGGACGAGGTCGACGGCGGTGACCTCCTCGGTCACCGTGTGCTCGACCTGGATGCGCGGGTTCATCTCGATGAAGACGTACTTGCCGGTGGGGTCGAGCAGGAACTCGACGGTGCCGGCGTTCTTGTAGCCGATCTCGCGGGCGAACCGGACCGCGTCGGCGCACATGCGGTCGCGCAGCTCGGGGTCGAGGTTGGGCGCGGGGGCGATCTCGACGACCTTCTGGTGGCGCCGCTGCACGGAGCAGTCGCGCTCGTAGAGGTGGATGACGCCGTCCTCGGACCCGGTGCCGTCGGACAGGATCTGCACCTCGATGTGGCGGGGGTCGACCACGGCCTGCTCGATGAAGACGGTCGGGTCGCCGAAGGCGCCGTCGGCCTCGCGCATGCAGGTCTCGATCGCGTCGCGCAGGTCGGCGCGGTCGTCGACGCGGCGCATGCCGCGGCCGCCGCCACCGGCGACGGCCTTGACGAAGAGCGGGGCCTCGATCTCCTCGGCGGCCGCGAGCAGCTCCTCGACGTCCGTCGACGGGGGCACGGACTCCAGCACCGGCACGCCGGCGGCCTTGGCGGCGGCGATCGCCCGGGCCTTGTTGCCGGTGAGGGTGAGCACCTCGGCGCTGGGCCCGATGAAGGTGATTCCGTTGGCGGCGCAGGCCTCGGCGAGTGCCGGGTTCTCCGAGAGGAAGCCGTAGCCGGGGTAGATCGCGTCGGCACCGCACCGCACGGCGACCTCGACGATGGCGTCCGGGTCGAGGTAGGCGCGTACGGGGTGCCCCTCCTCGCCGATCTGGTAGGCCTCCTCGGCCTTCATCCGGTGCTCGGACCCGCGGTCCTCGTGGGGGAAGACGGCCACTGTGCGCGCGCCGATCTCGCGTGCTGCACGGAAGGCCCGGACTGCGATCTCGCCACGGTTGGCGACGAGCACCTTGGAGAACATGGGCCGCACGCTATCGAGTGACGGGTGTGACCTGGGTTACCCGTCCGTACCCCGGTCGGGCTCAGGCGGCCGCCACCTCCTCCTGCGTGCGCCACCACGCCACCGTCCGTGCGAGACCATCGGTCAGCGGGGTGGGGGAGAGCCCGAGCCGGGCCTCGCTGGCGCTCGAGTCCATGACGAACGGGTCGGTGAACATGTAGGACGTCTCAGCCAGCTCGCGCATCTCGCGCGACACCACGCCGGAGGCGCGCAGCACCCACGGCGGGATGCTCGACGTGCGCGGTGCCGGGACGCCCCCGGCGGCCGCGACCAGCTCGACGAGCCGCCGCTGGGTGACCGGGGGAGCGGTGGGGGCGTGGAGGAACGAGTTCCAGAGCTCCGGGCGCGCGGCAGCGGTGATCATCGCGGCGGCCAGGTCGGGCACGTAGGTGAACGAGTGCGGCTGGTCGGGGCTGCCGAGCACCCGCATCGTCCGGCCGGCCAGGACCGTCGGCACCAGGCGCTCGCCGGCGTGCGCGTTGCGGACGAGCGGGCCGTAGAAGTCGGATGCGGCGACGCTGACGGTCGGGGTGGCCGAGGCGTCGCGCTGGGCGAGCAGCTCGGTGCGCACGCCGAGCTTGCCGGTGGTCGCCGTGCGGGGCGTGGACTCGGTGATGGTGCCCTCGACCGGTCCGTAGGAGTAGAGGCTCTCCGGGAAGACCACGACCGCACCGACGCGTCCGGCCGCCTCGAGGACGGCGCGCTCGGCCTGCGGCAGCTCGGAGCGCCAGACGCGGGCGTCGTACGACGACCCGTGGATGCAGTGGTGGACCGCGACCGCTCCCTCGAAGGCGACGGCCAGCGCCTCGGGCCGGGAGACGTCGACACGCCGCCGCTCGATGAGGGGGTGGACCGGGCCGCTGCCCGAGCGGGTCAGCAGGCGAACCTGCTGACCGGCTTCGGCGAGCTGCTGGGCGACGGTCGAGCCGACGGGGCCGGCGCCGGTGACGACGTGCACGGTGTTCATGGGGATCTCCTGTGGTCAGAAAAGGAGAGCGGTGCTCTCGGTTTGACCAGCATGGCGCATCGGTGACGACAAAGCAAGAGCAGTGCTCTCGTTTGTCACCGGTGCTCGCACATGTGCTTGGATGGGGCCGTGGACGACTCCTCCCCGCACCTGTCCCCGCGCGCCCGGGCGCGCGAGCAGACCATGCGCGACATCGTCCGCATCGGTCGCGAGCACCTGGTCACCGAGGGGGCCGCGGCCCTGTCGTTGCGGGCCGTCGCGCGCGACCTGGGGCTGGTGTCCTCAGCGATCTACCGCTACGTGGCGAGCCGCGACGAGCTGCTGACCCTCCTCGTCATCGACGGCTACGACGAGCTCGGTGACGCGGTCGACGCCGCGCTCGAGCCGATCGACCGGGACGACCACATCGGCCGGGTCGTCGCGATCGCACGCGCCACCCGCGCGTGGGCACTGGCTGAGCCGGCGACGTACGCCCTCCTCTTCGGCAGCCCCGTGCCCGGCTACGAGGCCCCGGCCGAGCAGACCACCGGCCCCGGCACCCGCGTCGTCGGCCGGCTCGTCGAGGTGTGGGAGGACGCGTGGCGGGCGGGGGCGATCGTGCTCGACGACGCGCCGGTCGCCCCGCGGCGGCTGTCCCGCGACCTCGCCCGGATCCGCAGACAGGTCGGGATCACCGCGCCCGACCGGCTCGTCGCCCGCGGTCTCTTCGCCTGGGCGGCGCTCTTCGGCTGCGTGTCGTTCGAGGTGTTCGGGCAGTACGGCGCCGACACCTTCAGCAACCCGGGCGACCTCTTCGAGCACCACGTCGCGGCGCTGGTCGAGGCCGTGGGTCTGGGGTAGCCCGACCGTCGGACCACAGGGATCAGTCCTTGATCTCGCAGATCACGGCGCCGTTGGTGACGGTGGCACCGACCTCGGCCTGCAGCCCGGCGATGGTGCCGGCCTTGTGGGCCTTGAGGGGCTGCTCCATCTTCATGGCCTCCATCACGACGACGACGTCGCCCTCGGCGACCTCCTGGCCCTCCTCGACGGCGACCTTGACGATGGTGCCCTGCATGGGCGAGGTGACCGAGTCGCCGGACGCCGCGGCGCCGGCCTTCTTCGCGGACCGCTTGCCCGCCTTCTTCGCGCCGCCTCCACCGTTGCCGTTCGCGGCCAGTCCGCCGAGCCCGGCGGGCAGCACGACCTCGAGCCGGCGGCCGCCGACCTCGACAGTGACCTTCTGCCGCTCTCCCTGCTCGTCGGCCTCGCCCGCGTCACCGGCGTACGGCTCGATCTGGTTGTCGAACTCGGTCTCGATCCACTGCGTGTAGACGTCGAAGGAGCCCTCGCCGGACGGGGTGGAGGCGCCGACGTAGGCCGGGTCGGAGACCACTGCGCGGTGGAAGGGGATCACGGTGGGCATGCCGTCGACGACGAACTCGTCGAGGGCACGGCGGGAGCGCTCGAGGGCCTGCGTGCGGTCCTTGCCGGTGACGATGAGCTTGGCGATGAGGGAGTCGAACGAGCCGGGGATGGTCTCGCCCTGGTCGTAGCCGCCGTCGAGCCGTACGCCGGGGCCGGCCGGCGCGTGCCAGCGGGTCAGGGTGCCGGGGGCGGGCATGAAGTTGCGTCCGCCGTCCTCGGCATTGATGCGGAACTCGATGGAGTGGCCGCGGATCTCCGGGTCGCCGTAGCCGAGCTCCTCGCCGGCGGCGATGCGGAACATCTCGCGCACGAGGTCGATGCCGGTGACCTCCTCGGAGACGCAGTGCTCGACCTGGAGGCGGGTGTTGACCTCGAGGAACGAGATCGTGCCGTCCTGCGCGACGAGGAACTCGCACGTGCCGGCACCGTGGTAGCCGGCCTCGGTGAGGATCCGCTTGGACGACTCGTAGAGCTCGGTGCGCTGCTCGTCGGTGAGGAACGGCGCAGGGGCCTCCTCGACGAGCTTCTGGTTGCGGCGCTGCAGGGAGCAGTCGCGGGTGGACACGACGACGACGTTGCCGTGCTGGTCGGCCAGGCACTGGGTCTCGACGTGGCGCGGCTTGTCGAGGAACTTCTCGACCAGGCACTCGCCTCGACCGAACGCGGTGACGGCCTCGCGGACCGCGGACTCGTAGGCGTCGGGGATCTCCTCGAGCGTGCGGGCGACCTTCAGGCCGCGCCCGCCGCCGCCGAAGACGGCCTTGATCGCGACCGGCAGGCCGTTGGCCTTGGCGAACTCGACGACCTCGTCGGCATCCTTGACCGGGTCCTTGGTGCCCGGGGCCAGGGGGGCCTTCGCCTTGTCGGCGATGTGCTTGGCCCGGGCCTTGTCGCCCAGCGCCTCGATCGCGGCCGGCGGGGGACCGATCCAGATCAGCCCGGCGTCGATGACGGCCTGGGCGAAGTCGGCGTTCTCGGCGAGGAACCCGTAGCCGGGGTGCACCGAGTCAGCGCCGGTCTTCTCGGCGACGGCGATGATCTTGGCGATGTCGAGGTAGGACTCGGCCGGCGTCGCGCCGCCGAGGGAGTGGGCCTCGTCGGCCAGCCGTACGAAGAGCGCGTCGCGGTCGGGGTCGGCGTACACCGCCACGGAGCCGATGCCGGCGTCCTTGCAGGCGCGGATGACGCGGACCGCGATCTCGCCGCGGTTGGCGATGAGGACCTTCTTCAGGGGAGTCGTCTCGGGCACGGTTGGCAGGGTATCGCTCGCCCCGATCCTCTCGCCCCCCGTCCCATCCGCGTCCTAAGGTGCGCTCGTGCGCGTGGGGATCCTGGGAGCGGCGGAGGCCAGCCTCGAGGGCCGGGCGGTGGACCTGGGCTCTCGCAAGCAGCGGGCCCTGCTGGCCGCCCTCGCACTGCACCTCGGGCGGCCCGTGCCGGCCGACAGGATCGTGGACCTGCTGTGGGGTGACACGCCGCCCACCGCCGTGACCGCGACCCTGCAGGGGTACGTCGCCCGGCTGCGCCGCGCCCTCGAGCCCGGCCGTGCCCTGCGCGCTCCCTCGGACCTGCTGGTCACGCGCGACGGCGGCTACGCCCTGGTCGTGCCGGAGGCAGACGTGGACGCGGGCGAGTTCGAGTCGACGGTGATGCGTGCCCACACCGTGCTCGGCTCGGTCACGCTCCCGCAGCCGTCGCTCGCGTCGGCCGGCCCTCTCCTGGAGGAGCTGAGGCACGTGCTCGGGCTGTGGCGCGGCACGCCGTACGCCGAGCTCGAGGACGCGCCGGCGGCGATGGCCGAACGGGCCCGTCTGGACGAGCTGCGAGCGATCGCCCTGGAGGACCGGGCGGTCGCCGGACTCGCCCTCGGGCACCACTCCACGGTCGCGGCGGAGCTCGAGGTGCTGACCACGACGTACCCGCTGCGCGAGCGGCTCTGGGGACTGCGGGCGCTCGCGCTGGCGAGGTCGGGCCGGCAGGCCGACGCGCTCGAGGCGCTGCGCCAGGTCCGTGAGCTGCTCGCCGACGAGCTGGGGCTCGAGCCCGGCGTCGACCTGCGCCGGCTGCAGACTGCCGTGCTCCGCCAGGACCCCGAGCTCGAGTGGTCCCGCGACGGGTCCAGCGACGGGTCCAGCGACGGGCCCGCACCGGCGGCCGCGGCGCCGAGGCCGGAACGGGGGCCGCAGGTGCCGCGACGGACGGTGCAGGGCCTGCCACTCGTGGGCCGCGACGACCAGCTGGCCGCCCTGGTGGGCCTGCTGGAGCAGTCCGCCGAGGCGCCCGCGTTCGCCGCGCTGACCGGTGAGCCCGGGATCGGCAAGAGCCGGCTGTGCGCCGAGCTCGCGGAGGTGGCCCGTGCCCAGGGGGCGGAGGTGCTGGTCGGCCGCTGCTCGCAGGACGAGGGAGCGCCGCCGCTCTACCCGTGGGCCGCGATCCTGACCGCGCTGGGCGCCGAGCTGCCGTCGACCGACAGCGAGGCCGACGACGGCGCCGCCCGGTTCCGGGCCTGGGAGACGATCGCCGGGACACTGCTCGACGCGGCCGGACGACGGCAGGTGGTGCTCCTCCTCGACGACCTCCACTGGGCAGACACCTCCACGCTGCGGGTGTTGCGGCTGCTGGTCGAGAAGGCCGAGGCGGGCGGTCTGCTGGTGGTGTGCACCTGGCGGCACCGGCCCGCGCCGACCGGGCAGCTGGCGGTGGTGGCCGACATGCTCGCCCGCCGCCACGCGCTGCGGCTGGAGCTGGCCGGCCTGAGCGCCGACGAGGTGGCCGAGGTGGTCACGTCCGTGGCGGAGTCCGCCCCGACGGCTGCCGAGGCGGGTGCGCTGCGCGCGCGCACGGACGGCAACCCGTTCTTCCTCGTCGAGTACGCCCGGCTGGCCCGCGAGGGCGGCGACCTGGCGTCGCTGCTGGCGGAGGAGGACCCGCCCGCTGCCGTGAACGATGTGCTCCGCCGGCGTCTTTCTGCGCTGCCGGAGGCGACCCTGTCGGCGCTGCGCGACGCATGCGTGATCGGCCGCGAGTTCGACGTCCCTACACTGGCCGGCCTGCTCGGGACGAGCGAGGACGCGGCGCTCGACCTCCTCGACCCAGCGCTCGCCGCAGGACTGGTCGGCGAGCTCGGCGTGGACCGGTTCCGCTTCGCCCACGCGCTGGTCCGCGACACCTGCTACGCCGCCATCTCGCAGAGCCGGCGCGCACGCATCCACGCCCGCACGGCCGAGCTGCTGGAGGGGGTGGCCGGTCGCGAGAGCGAGGTGGCGCGCCACTGGCTGGCTGCGGGGCCCACCTCCGCCGGCCGTGCTTGGCGCGCCGCGCGGACGGCCGCCGCAGCCGCCGACTCCGTCTTCGCCTACGACGAGGAGGTGACGTTGCTGGCCGACGGGCTCGCGGCCCTCGAGGCCGACACCCAGGCCACCGACGACGAACGGTTCGACCTGCTCTGCGCGTTGGCCCGTGGCTACCAGCTCACCGATGAGCTGGTGCTCCTGCGCCAGACCGTGCACCGTGCGCTGGCGCTCGTCGACGGCGATGTCGAGCGTGAGCTGCGCGCGATCGGCCTGCTGATCACCAAGGCGCTGTGGCAGACGGGGGAGTGGGGCTACGTCGACAGGCATGTGGTGTCGATCCTCCGCCGCTGCCTCGACGCGCTCCCGCCCGGTGACAGCGTGGCCCGGTGCCGGGCGATGAGCGCGCTGGCGACGGAGGTCTACTACCAGTCCTCCGTCCAGGAGCGAGAGGCCCTCAGCGAGGAGGCTCTCGCGATGGCCCGTCGGCTGGGGGACGAGGAGGTCCTCCTGGACACGCTCCTGGCGGTGCCGATGAGCACGTGGCGACCGGGCACCGCCGACACGCGCCACGCCCTCACCGCGGAAGCGGTCGAGCTCGCCCGCCGGCTCGACGACGCCGTGTCGCTGTGCACCGCATCGGCGCTGCACGCCTCGGCCACCTCGGAGTCGGGCCGGGTGGTCGGCCTGCTCGACCAGATCGAGGAGACACGGGCGCGGGCGACCACTGTGCGCCAGCTGTTCGTGCGCCTGTTCTGCGACGGTCTGGAGATCCCGTGGAGGGCGATGCGAGGCGAGCTCGACACGGTGCGTGCGCTCACTGCCGACATGGTCGCGATGTCCGAGCAGGTGGCCGTCCCGCAGGCCGGTGACGCCGTGCTCGGCGCCGTCCTGATGGACCTGGTCTGGGGTGGTCGCGACGAGGAGCTCATCGGCATGGTCGACGCGCTGGCGCAGGTCCGGGTGCTGCCCGTCGACGCCCCCGTCGCGCTCCTGCTCGCCCGTGGAGGGCGGCTCGACGAGGCTCGCGCCCTGCTGCACCCGGAGATGCCGGAGCTCTCTGCGGACTGGTGGTTCTCGTCGCTGACGCTGGCGATGGCCGCGGAGGCGTCACTGCGGGTGGGGGTCCCCGAGGTGGCGGCGATCGCCTACGAGCGCCTGGCGCCGTACGCCGGCCGGCCGGCCGCCGGCGGCTCGGGCACCATCGTCGGGCTCGTCGACCACTTCCTGGCGATGGCCGCGCACGCCACCGGCGAGCGCGAGCTCGCCGCCCGGCACGCGGACGACGCCGTCCGTCTGTGCGCGGAGTGGGAGCTCACGCTCGCCGCCGAGTGGTTCGCCGGGGTGCGCGAGGAGCTCGATTTCTAGGGCCTCACACCACGTGGCGCAGAGCGCGTGCCTGTCGCCGGGCGAACCGACGCCGGGTGAGCAGCCAGATCACCTTGAACCCGGGCTCGGTCTTGGCGAAGACCCGGTCGAGGACCTCGCGCGGGAGCCCGGAGGCGGCCCAGGGCACGATGCGGACGACCTTGCCGAACGTCAGGTCCTCCTTGAAGTGCTCCTCGTCGAGCCGGTCCCAGTCCGCCTGCGTCAGCCGTCGCTGGATGATCGCGATGGCCTCGGTCTCCTCGTGCCGCAGGTGTCGCGCCAGGCACTCGCGGGTCGCAACGAGTCGGACCGCGAGCGCCGCCCGGGCGTCGTCGTCCGCGTGGTCGGCGAGCCGGGTGAAGCCCCGCCCGCAGGCCTCGAGCAGCGGATCGAGCTCGGCGTGCTCGGCCTCCATGTCGAGCAGCGTCTGCCGCTCGGACTCCTCGGCCCGCTCCAGCAGCAGCGGCCAGAGGCCGGTGTCCTCACCGGTGTGGTGGCCGTGCAGCGCCTCGTGGAAGACGCTCCAGCGCTGCTCGAGCAGCCGCCACGCGGTGCGGTCGGAGACCGGGGTCACCCGGGCGGCCTCGGTCAGCATCGACAGGTCGCGCCGGAACGCGTGGTGCATGACGTACATCATGAACATGTCGACCGGTCCCTCGTGTGCGGCGGTCTGGCCCGCCAGCATCATCTGCGTCGGCCAGTCGGGGTGGGTGGTGGTGGTCATCAGGTGCTCCTTCGATCGGGTCGGGTGGGTGCTCACACGCCGGCCGGCGTGCGGGTGGGGACGAGCTCGTCCAGCTCGTCGTCGAGGTCGGTGTCGAGGTCGCCGCCGTGGTCGGGCACCTCGACCCGGACGGTGGGCAGCGCGCGGTCGAGCCAGGCCGGCAGCCACCAGTTCCGGCGGCCGAGGAGGGTCATCGTGGCGGGCACCAGCACCATCCGCACCAGCGTGGCGTCGAGCGCGACGGCGACCGCCATGCCGAGGCCGAGCTGCTTGACCACGACGTCGACCTCCGTGGCGAAGCCGAGGAAGACGGCGACCATGATCGCGGCGGCCGCAGAGATGACCCGACCGGTGTGCGAGAGGCCACGGACGACCGAGCCGCGGGCGTCGCCGGAGTGCAGCCACTCCTCGCGGATCCGCGAGAGCAGGAAGACCTCGTAGTCCATGCTGAGGCCGAAGAGGATGGCGAAGAGGAGGATCGGCAGCCAGCTCGAGACCGGCATCGGGTGGTCGATGCCGAGGAGGCCGGCACCCCAGCCCCACTGGAAGACCGCGGTGACGGCGCCGTACGCCGCGCCGATGGACAGCAGGTTCATCGCCGCTGCCTTGAGCGGCACGACAACCGAGCGGAAGACCAGGCCGAGCAGCAGCACGGAGATGCCGACGACGAATCCGACGACCAGCCACAACCGCGTGGCGAGCAGGTCGGCGATGTCCGCGAACAGCGGCGTGGTGCCGGTGACCTCGACACCGTCCGGGACGTCGGCGCGCAGGTCGGCCACCAGGTCGGCGGTGCGCTCGTCGGTCGGGCCGAAGGGCGGCTCCGCCGAGAAGAGGCGCAGCGCCCCGTCGGGCGAGGTGGTGACCGGGGAGACCGTGGCCATGTCGTCGCGTGCGCCGATGGAGGCGGCGAGCGACTCCGTGCCGGCCTTCGAGACCTCCGACGCGGTGACGACGAAGAGGATCGGCCCGTTGGCGCCGGGACCGTACTCGGCCGACACCAGGTCGTGGGCGCGACGCGTGGTGAGCTCGGTGGACTGGGCGGACGCGTCCTGCGGCCAGGTGCGCATCGACAGGGCGGGAGCGGCCAGGGTGAGCATGACGGTCGCGGCCAGCACCGCCCACACGACCGGACGTCGGCCGACGCGGGCCGCCCAGCGCTCCATGAGCGGGCTCCCGACGGCGCCCCGGGCACGGCGTACCTTCCTGGGCAGGAGCCGGCGCCCCAGCAGGCCGCACAGCGCCGGTACCAAGGTGAGCGCCGCGGAGGCGACGGCGACCACGGCGACGGCGGTCGCGAAGCCGAAGGCGTCGTAGGTCGGCAGGCCCGAGAGGCGCAGGCCGAGCAAGGAGATCAGCACGGTGGCCGAGGCGAAGACGACGGACCGGCCGGCGGTGGCGACGGCGCGTCCGGCGGCGTCGGTCTTCTCGTGTCCTGCTGCCAGGAACTCGCTGAACCGGGTGACCAACAGCAGTGCGTAGTCGATGCCGACGCCGAGCGCCACCATCGAGGCGACCATCGGCGCGGACGGGCTGACGTCCATCGTGGCCGCCAGCAGGGTAATCCCGGCCGAGCCGACGCCCAGACCGCACAGGGCCACCACGATGGGGAGCCCGGCGCCGACGACCGACCCGAAGGCGAGCACGAGGATGAGAAGGGCCGCCACGATGCCGATCAGCTCGCCGCTGCCGCGCATCGGCGCAGCAGCGGTCTCCGGCAGGTCGCCGCCCAGCTCGACCCGGAGGCCGGCCCTCTCGGTCGGCGCGACGGCACCCTCGAGCGGCTCGAGGTCCTGGTAGATGTCGGTGTCGGTCACGGGCACGTCGTAGGCGACGGACAGCAGAGCAGTGTCCCCGTCCTCGCTCATGCGGGGCGGCGCGACCGCGACGACGTGGTCGAGGGCGCCGAGCCGCTCGGCGAGCGGCGCCAGGACCTCGTCGGTCAGGGGCGCCCCGTCGCGGTCGTGCACGACGACCGTGGCGCTGGCGTTGCCGGCACCCGGGGTGTGCTCGCGGAGCTGGTCGACGCCGACCTGGGCGCGTGCGCCGGGGACGTCCCAGTTCTCCTGCGGGGTGCCGCCGACGGTGGCGGCGAGGGCGAGGGCCGCGGCCGCGAGCACGATCCAGGCGCAGATCGTGCGCCAGGGGTGCGCCGCGGTCGAGCGGCCGAGGTGGTGGAGGTCGAGCGACATGGTGGTGGTCCTCACGGATGTTCGGGTGGATGCCGAACAGCCTCGGACCGCGTCCTTGCACCGCTCTTGGACGCCTCTTGCAGGCCACTGGGGCGCCCGCTGGGGGCGGGCCCGAACTACCTCTGGCGCAGGATCGCGCGTGCCGCAGCCTGGTGCAGCGGACGTACGACGCGTCCGTAGGCGATGCCCACAGCGACCGAGGCCGCGAGGGCGAGCCACTGGTGACCGGCGTCCTCGAGCGGCGGATAGACCTGCCAGTGGGTGAGGTAGATGAACAGGCTGGCGCCGGCGAGCACGCCCGCCACCCGCCCCACGAGGGGCGTGACCCGCACCTGCGGACGCCACAGCAGCAGCAGGAAACCGCCCAGGACGATGACCTCGCGGTGCACCTCGCCGAAGAACCCCGCGACCAGGACGAGGGCCAGGGCGGAGACGACCGCCCGCTGGCGGGTGGTCGTCGCCCGCGCGCCGGCCCACCCGAGCGCGAAGAAGAACGCCACGACGAGGGTGGTGTAGCGCTCGGTGGGACCGGCCCGCAGGCCGACCTCGGCGATCCGGGCCACGGTCGCCACGGCGAGCACGCCGAGCGCGAACCGGAACGGTGTACGACGTTCGAGCCGGTGCAGCACGGGCAGCGTGGTGGCGGCCAGTGCTGCGGCGGTGAGCCACACCAGCGACTCGAGGAACCACAGCTGCCACTGGTCGTCCCACTCCGAGCCGTTGACCACCTCGCGCACGAACAGCACCGTGGTGAGGTCGTAGCTGCCGAGCGCGAGCGCGACGGCGCCGACCCACAGCACCGCCGGGACGACGAGCTGGGCCAGGCCGGCGAGGCCGTGGCGCAGCCGGGTGCCGGCGTCGCCGGGTGCGGACAGCTGGAAGCGGGCGAAGTTGAACCCGGCGAGCGCGAGGAGCAGGTGGGCGCCGCCCTCGAGGCCCACGAGGTCGACGTGGCTGGCCACGATCATCACGATCGCGAGCGCGCGCAGCGCGACCGACGTGTCGAGGTGGGTGCGGGAGCGCGGACGGTCGTCGCCCGTGGGCTCGCCGGCTTCCTCGGTTCCCGGTCGGGCGTCCGCGTCGACCGCGAGCCGCTCGAGCTCGCCGATGCTCCTCACGTGCCACCCGGACGGCAGCCCCGCGGGGAAGCGGTCGGCGAGCCGTGTCGCGAGCTCGACGTAGGACAGCGAGTCGCCGCCGAGCGAGACGAACGAGTCGTCGTCGGTGGCGTCGGGGCGGCCGAGCACGCGCACGACGTCGGAGCGGACGGCCCGGGCGGGAGCGTCCGGGGCGCTCTCCTCCTGCTCGACCTGGGCAGCCAGGTCGCCCAGGGCGGCGTAGTCCGGCTTGCCGCTGGTGGTGTGCGGCACCTGCGGCACGACGGAGACCCGCACCGCGTGCGGGGGGATGCCGCACCGGTCGGCGACGAGCGTCCGAGCGGCTGCGCTGCCGCGACCGCTCGTGACGAAGGCGTGGACCGCCCGGCCGGTGGCGACGACCCGGGCGTGCCGGTCGACGTCGGCGCGCAGGCCGCGTTCGACGGCGTCGAGGTCGAGGCGCAGCCCGAAGACCTTGCCCCAGCGGTTGCGCCGCCCGACCACCTCGAAGAGGCCGTCGCGCTCGCGGGCGAGGTCGCCGGTGCGCAGCTCGGTCGTGACGCGCGGCAGGGCCAGGTCGGCCGGCTCCTCGGCATAACCGAGCATCACGTTGGGGCCGGAGTAGACGAGCTCGCCCACGCCCGGGCGGTCGTCGACCGACTCGTCGAGGCGCAGGTGCCCGCCGGGGATCGCGACGCCGATGCTGCCGGGGTGCTCCTCGGCGAGGTCGGGGGGCAGCCAGGCCATCCGGGCGGTGGCCTCGGTGGCGCCGTACATCACCACGAGGTCCCACCCGCGGCTGCGGCCGAACCTGCTCCAGCGGCGTACGTCGTCCGGCGCGAGCCGCCCGCCTGCCTGGGTCACCCGGCGCAGGGTGGGGAGGTCGCGGTCCTCGAAGCCGCTGGCGGCCAGCAGGTCGAAGGTGTGCGGGACGCCGGCGAGACCGGTCACGCCGGTGCGCGCGACGAGGTCCCAGAAGCACTCGTCGACGACGCTCAGGTCGGTCAGCACGATGCTGGCCCCGACGGCGAGGTGGGAGTGCAGGACCGACAGGCCGTAGCAGTAGTGCAGCGGCAACGTCGTGACGGCGCGGTCGGTGGAGGTGAGGCCGAGGTAGTCGGCGATGGCGGCTGCGTTGCTCGCGACGTTGTCGCGCGAGAGCCGCACCAGCTTGGGCGAGCCGGTGGTGCCGGAGGTGCTCAACAGGAGCGCGAGGTCGGGATGCAGGTCGTGCGCGCTCGCGGTGCGTCGTACGTCGTCGCGGGCGCCGCTCGTGCACACGATGTCGGGGTCGTAGGTGGCGACGGTCGCGTCGCGCTGCGCGGGACGGTCGTCGGGGACGACGAGGGCGACGTGGCCGTGCTGGAGGGCGGCGAGGTAGGCCACGAGCGAGTCGAGGTCGTCGGCACCCTCGACCAGCACGAGCCGGCGGCTCTGGCCCCACGTGGCCGCGCGGTCCGCCACGCGCTGCGCGAGGTCGGCATGGGTGAGGACCTCGTCGCCGGCGACGACCGCGGGGGCGGAGCCGAACCGCGCGTGGTCGAGGACCGGTCCGAGCCGCGTGGACCGGTCGAGGGCGGGCTGGGGCGAGGTGAGCGTCACGGCGCGCCTGCCGGGTGGTAGGCGCGGACCAGGCCGGTCACGCGCAGGTGCACGGTGTCGCCGGGCCCGGGGTGGCGCACGCCGGCCATCCGCGCGAGGACCGAGGTGCCCTCGTCGAGGCGGACCTGCACGGCGCAGTCGTGGCCGTAGTAGCTGACCTCCTCGACGGTGCCGCGCACCCCGACGGCCTTGTCGCCCTCGTTGTGGGCGAGGTCGACGAAGACCTGCTCGGGTCGGATCATCAGGGCGACCGGTCCGGTGGTGGGCTCGGTCAGCACGACCTCACCCAGCGCGCACGTCGCGCGAGCCTCGGTGGCGGTGCCGGGGAGCACGACGGCGCGACCGACGAACTCCGCGACCTGCGGGTCGGTGGGGGAGAGGTAGACCTCGCTAGGCGGGGCCGACTGCACCAGCCGGCCGGCGCGCATCACGGCGACCTGGTCGGCCAGGGAGAGCGCCTCGTTCTGGTCGTGGGTGACGAGCAGGGCGGTGGTGTTGGTCGCCTCGAGCGCGCGCCGCACGGCCCGCGACGTGCTGTCGCGCAGGCTGGCGTCGAGGGAGGAGAAGGGCTCGTCGAGGAGCACGACGGCGGGCTGCGGCGCGAGCGACCGGGCCAGCGCGACGCGCTGCTGCTGGCCGCCGGACAGCTCGTCGGGCCGCCGGTCGCGGAAGTCGGCGGGCAGCTCGACGAGGTCGAGCATCTCGGCGACCCGGTCACCCGCCTGCGAGCCGCCGCGGGCCTCGCGGGGCAGGCCGAACGCGATGTTGGCGGCCACGTCGAGGTGGGGGAAGAGCGCGCCCTCCTGGGGGACGTAACCGACCCGACGCGCCTGGGGGGCCAGGGGGCGCACGCCGTCGCCGGCGACGATCTTGTCGCCGAACGCGATGCTGCCCGACTCGGGGACGAGGAAGCCGGCGATCAGGCGCAGCAGCGTGGTCTTGCCGCAGCCCGACGGGCCGAGCACGGTCGTGAACGAGCCGTGCGGCACGTGGAGCGTGACGTCGTCGACGGCACGGGTGGCGGCCGGGCCCGAGCCGAAGGACTTGGTGACGCCGGAGACGGTCAGTGAGCTCATGCCGGGACCCTCTCGGTGCGGGTGGCGGGGCTGTCGGTGCGCATCAGCAGCACGGTGGCGGGGATGGAGACGAGGACCAGCAGCAGCGCATAGGGAGCGGCGGCGCCGTAGCGCAGCTCGGAGGATGCCGACCAGAACTCTGTGGCGAGCGTGCTGGTGCCGATGGGGGAGAGCATGAGGGTCGCGGTCAGCTCCGTGGAGATGGCGAGGAACACCAGCGCGGCGCCGGCCCCGAGGCTGGGCGCGATGAGCGGCAGGGTGACCCGGCGGGCGGTGGCGAGCGGGCCGGTGCCGAGGCTGTGCGCCACGTCGTCGAGCACGGTCGGCGCCTGTTCCAGCCCGGCGCGGACGGTGACCACGGCCCGGGGCAGGAAGAGGATGACGTACGCCGCCACGAGCAGCGCGGCGGTCTGGTAGACGGCCGGCACGAGGCGCAGGGAGGCCACGACCAGGGCGAGGCCGACGACGATGCCGGGCAGCGCGTTGGCGACGTAGGTGCTGCGCTCGATGACGGTGCTCGCCCAGCCCCGGTGGCGTACGGCCAGCCAGACGACCGGGATCGCCGCGAGCGTGGTGACGACCGCGCCGGCGAGGGCGAGCACGACCGTCGCGACGAGCGCCTCGACCAGCTCGGCCAGCGGGAACTCCGTCGACGTGCCGACGACCAGCCAGCGCACGAGGGAGTAGGCCGGGACGCCGATGGCGAGGGCCACCACGGAGCCGGCAGCTGCGAGGGCGGGCAGGCGCCACCGGCCGAGCGTGAGGGGCACGGCGCTGCGGGCGGCGCCGCGGCCCAGGCGGGCGTACCGCCGGTCGCCGCGCAGCCGCAGCTCGCCGAGCAGCAGGACCAGGCAGAGCAGCACCAGGACGACGGCCATGGCCGTGGCCGCGGCGCCGTTGAAGGTCGAGCCGTACTGGTCGTAGATGGCGGTCGTGAAGGTCGGGAACCGCAGCAGCGACAGTGCCCCGAACTCGGCCAGCAGGTGCAGGCCGACCAGGAGCGCGCCGCCGAGCACGGCCGGGCGCAGCTGCGGCAGCACGACGGTGCGGAAGGTGCGGGCGCGCGAGTGGCCGAGCGACCAGGCCGACTCCTCGAGCGCGGGGTCGAGGCGGCGGAGCATCGCGACGACCGGGAGGTAGACGAGCGGGTAGTAGGACAGCGTCACGACGGTGAAGGCGCCCGCGAAGCCGTGGACGCTGCGGTCCAGCGAGACCCACGCGTAGCCGTTGACGAAGGCGGGGACGGCCAGCGGGGCGACGAGCAGGCCGTGCCACAGGCGGCGGCCCGGCAGGTCGGTGCGCTCGACGAGGAAGGCCAGCGCGACCCCGAGCGCGGCGGTCGCGGCCATGCAGGCGGTCGCGAGGGTGACGGTGTTGCGGAGCAGCTCCGCGATGCGCGGGCGGGCCAGGAGGTGCCAGAGGTCGACCGGACCGATGACCACCACGTAGGCGGCCACGTAGACCAGCGGCACCAGCGCAAGGACGGCCACCGCCGCCCCCGCGACGAGGAGCGGGAGCGGCGTACGACGCCCGGTGCGGGCAGCGAACGTGGTCAGAGCAGGCCTGCCGCGGTCATCAGCTCGGTCACCTGCGGGCCGTTGAGGCTGGCCACGTCGACCGCGGGCGGCTCGAGCTCGTCGAAGGGCTTGACCTCGGGGGCCAGGCTCGCGTCCGGGTTGAGCGGGTACTCGAGGGCGTACGACTCCGCCATCGCCTGCTGCGCCTCGGTGCCGGTCAGCCAGGTGACGAACTCCTCCGCGGCCGGCTTGTTCTCGCTGCTGTCGAGGATGCCGGCGCCGGAGATGCTGAGGAACGCGCCCGGGTCCTGGTCGCCGAAGAAGTGCAGGGCCGAGGTGTCCGAGTCCTCGCCGTTCTCCTGGCGGTCGCGGTACCAGTAGTAGTGGTAGGCGATGCCGGCGTCGACCTCACCGGAGTCCACCGACTGCATCACGACGAGGTTGTTCTGCACGATCACGCCGTTGGCCTTCAGGCCGGCGAGCCACTCGGCCGTGGCCTCCTCGCCCTCGAGCTCGAGGACGGCCGACACGATCGCCTGGAAGTCGGCGCCGGTGGGGGAGAAGGCGACGCGGCCCTGCCACTCGGGGTCTGCGAAGTCGAGGATCGAGGCGGGCATGTCGGCCTCGGTCATCGTGTCGGTGTTGTACATCGCGACGGTGGAGCGGGCGAGGAACCCGGTCCACGTGCGGTCGGCCGGGACGTACTGCTCGGGGATCGTCGCGGTGGCCGACTCGGGCAGCTCGGCGAACAGGCCGGCGTTGTCGACGATGCTCATGGCCGGGGAGTTCTCGGTGAGGAACACGTCGGCGGGGGAGTCCTCGCCCTCCTCGACGATCTGGTTGGCCATCTCGAGGTCCTTGCCGCTGCGCAGCTCGACGTCGAGGCCGGACTCCTCCTCGAACAGCGGCACGATCTCGTCGAGCAGCTGCTCGTGCTGGGCGTTGTAGATGACGAGGTCGGGCGAGCCGAAGACGCCGCACCCCGACAGGGTGGAGGCGGTGAGGAGGGTGGCTGCGAGGGCCACGCCGGCGCGCGTGGTCGTGCGTCGCGGGGAAGTCGTCACGGGGGGTGTCCTTACTTTGCTTAGGCTGGCCTAACTCTAGACCCGGACGAGCCCGGGCGAGGAATTGCGTGCGTCACACGGACCGGCGGCCCTCAGGCGGACGCCCGGCTCTCAGTCGTGCACGCGCGGCAGCACGTCGCGGGCGAGCCGATCGAGCTGGGCCACCTCGTCGACCAGGGGCCAGACGTGGATCCGCGTGCAGCCTGCGGAGGCGTACCGCCCGAGGAGGCCCGCACAGTGCTCGGCCGTGCCGACGCAGACCTGCTCGCGGAGCTCGGCGGGGTCGCGCCGGACGAGGGGACCCAGGACGTCGACGAGCACGCGCTCGGCGTCCCGCCGGCGTGGTGTTGTACGCCGACGCGAGCCAGCCGTCACCCCACCTGGCGACGCGCCGCAGCCCCGCCGGCGACCCCCAGCTGCGCACACCGCCGCCAGGCCGAGGTCGCGGGCGGCATCGGCCACGTCGCGCACACGGCACGTCGGGACGGGCGGGGTTAGCGATCGCTAACCTGTGGCGCTAGTCTCATTCGCATGACCTTCGAGCTGTCCCCCGAGCACGAGCAGTTCCGCCGCAGCGTCCGCGACTTCGCCGAGGCCGAGATCGCGCCGCACGCCGCGCAGTGGGACCGCGACCACCACTTCCCGACCGACGTGGTCCAGAAGATGGGCGCGCTCGGCCTGATGGGGCTGACGGCGCCGGAGGAGTTCGGCGGCGCGGGCATGGCCGGCGAGGACGGCGGCTTCACCTCGCTGTGCCTGGCGATCGAGGAGGTCGGCCGCGTCGACCAGTCGATGGGCATCACGCTCGAGGCGGCGGTCGGGCTCGGGATCAACCCGATCCTCACCTACGGCACCGACGAGCAGAAGAAGACGTGGCTGCCCGACCTCGTGGCCGGTGAGAAGATCGCCGGCTTCGGCCTCACCGAGCCGGGCGCCGGCTCGGACGCCGGAGCGACGAAGACCAAGGCGGTGCTCGACGACGGCGAGTGGGTCGTCAACGGCTCGAAGCAGTTCATCACCAACTCCGGCTCGGACATCACCTCACTGGTGACCGTGACCGCCCGGACCGGGGAGCGCGAGGGCGGTCGCCCGGAGATCTCGACGATCATCGTCCCCTCGGACACGCCCGGCTTCACCGCGGAGAAGGCGTACGACAAGCTCGGCTGGCACGCGTCCGACACCCATCCGCTGTCCTTCTCCGACGCGCGGGTCCCCGAGGCCAACCTGCTCGGTGAGCGGGGTCGCGGCTACGCGCAGTTCCTCGCCACGCTCGACGACGGCCGGGTCGCGATCGCCGCGCTCGCGGTCGGGTGCATCCAGGCGTGCCTCGACATGTCGCTGCAGTACGCCGGTGAGCGCCAGACCTTCGGTGGGCCGATCGGACGCAAGCAGGGTCTCGCCTTCCAGGTCTCCGACCTGCAGGTGATGCTCGACGCCTCGCGCCTGCTGACCTACAAGGCGGCCGCGATGAAGGACGCGATGGACGCCGGGTCCTCCTCGGTCACCATGGGGTCGTTCAAGCAGGCGGCCGCCGTGGCGAAGCTCTACGCCACGGAGTCGGCGGTCACCGCGACCCGCATCGCGACCCAGGTCTTCGGCGGCTACGGCTTCATGGAGGAGTACCCCGTCACCCGGTTCTACCGCGACGCCAAGGTCCTCGAGATCGGCGAGGGCACCTCGGAGGTCCAGCGGATGCTCATCGCGCGCGGTCTCGGCCTGCCGGTCGAGTGACGCCGGGCGCCTCGGTATACTCCGAGTATGACCTCCACGACCATCAAGGTGTCGGCCGACCTGCGGGACAGGCTCAAGCAGAGCGCGTCTGCCCATGGCCGCACGCTGGGTGAGCACCTCGAGGCACTGCTGGAGCACGAGGCTCGTAGCGACCGCTTCGCCCGGCTGCGCCATCAGATGGCGCAGAC
The DNA here is from genome assembly GCF_013155335.1 of Nocardioides sp. zg-1230. GTDB lineage: Bacteria > Actinomycetota > Actinomycetes > Propionibacteriales > Nocardioidaceae > Nocardioides. The sequence goes on from NZ_JABJQZ010000002.1 coordinate 246,509, forward strand.
CCCACCGGACGAGCGGTACGACCTCGAGGCCGAGAGCTGGCAGGACGACACGGCGTGGTCGTGAGCCTGGTGGCGGGTGAGGTGGTGTGGGCACGCCCCACCCCGACGGTGGGTCGTGAGCAGGCCGAACGGCGTCCGGTCGTGGTGGTGAGCAACCAGCTCTTCCACGACGCCGTAACGACCTTGGCGATCGTCGTGCCAGTCACCAGTGTCGACCGCGGGTGGGACAACCACGTCCCGCTGGCCGGAGCCGACGTGGCCGGATTCGCCATGACCGAGCAGGTGCGCGCGATCTCCCGTGACCGGGTCGACGGGCGTCTCGGCGCCGTTGATGACCAGACGCTCGGTGCGATCCGACGGTGGATCGGCGACTACATCGCCTGAACCGGTCAGGCGGGGCGCGGGGCGTACATGATCACCGCGACGCCGACCAGGCAGATCAGCGCGCCCCCGACGTCGTAGCGGTCGGGGCGGAAGCCGTCGGCCACCATCCCCCAGGCCAGCGAACCGGCGACGAACACACCGCCGTACGCCGCCAGGATCCGCCCGAAGTGGGCGTCCGGCTGCAGGGTGGCGACCAGGCCGTAGAGGCCGAGGGCGATGAAGCCGGCGCCCACCCAGATCCAGCCGCGGTCCTCGCGCACGCCCTGCCAGACCAGCCACGCGCCGCCGATCTCCGCGAGCGCGGCCAGGGCGAAGAGGGCGAGCGAGGCGACGACGGTCATGGCGGGAGTGTGTCAGGGGCTGATCTCCCCCTCCCGACGGATCCGGTGACGCGCGGCCCGATCTAACCTCGCCCCATGCCCACCACGAGCCAGCGCGCACTCACGTGGTTCGGAGTGGACGACGAGTGGGAGCGTCCGCGGCCGCCGGTCGGGCGCCAGGACGTCGTGCTGGCGGCGAGCGTCGAGGCGTTCAGCCTGCTGGCCCTCGAGCTCGTGCGCAGCGCGGGCGGTCTCGACCGCACCGACGCCCCGGTGTGGACGCAGTGGCTCGCCGTGTCGACGGGAGCCGTCCTCCTCGTGGGCCGGCGCCGGTGGCCGCTGGCGGTCGCGAGCCTCGCCGCGCTGCACATGTTCGTCGTCGGCGTGACGATGCCCCAGGTGATGGGGCAGGTGTCGTTGCAGATCGTCTACTTCGTCGCGCTGCTCTCGGGCGTCGCCTACGCCCGGGACCGACGCGCGATGGTGGTCGTGGTCGGCACGATCGTGCTGTTCATGTTCGCCTGGATCACCTGGCAGTTCGCCGTGGGCTCGGCTGCCCAGGACATGATCGACGAGACCGAGGACGGCGAGCGGATCGGGCTCTTCGGCGCCATCCCCGCCGCCGTGGCGATCACCCTGCTGGTCAACGTCCTCTACTTCGGTGGCGCCATCGTCGGTGGTGGCGTGTCGTGGCGGGCGGCCCGGCAGCGCATCCGCCTGCAGGAGCAGGCCGGCACGATCGCCGCGCAGGCCGGCCGCCTGCGCGAGCAGGCCGTCGTCGACGAACGCCTGCGCATCGCGCGCGAGCTGCACGACGTCGTCGCCCACGGGGTGTCCGCGATGGGCATCCAGGCGGGCGCGGCGAGGCGGGTCCTCGACCGCGACCCCGACGCGGCGCGTACTGCTCTCTCGCACGTCGAGGAGGCCTCGCGCGACGCGTTGGCGCAGATGCGGCGCCTTCTCGGCACCCTGCGCGAAGGTCCGGCGGACCGCCGGGCCGACGGGGCCGACGGCGCGGACACCGCGACCGGAGCGCGTACGTCGGAGGCGGGCGTCGACGACCTGCCGGACCTCGTCGCGCAGGCGGGCCGGGAGGGGCTCGCCGTCCACCTCGACGTCGTGGAGGACCAGGCGTGCGCCACCGGCCGGCTCCCGCGCGGCATCGCGTTGGCGATCTACCGCACGGTCCAGGAGGCGCTGACCAACGTCCGACGCCACAGCACCGCCGACACGGTCTCCGTCGTGGTCCGGGTCGACGAGGCCGCCGCCTACGCCGAGGTCGAGGTCGTCGACAACGGCCGGCCGCGACACGGCACCTCCGGCAGCGGGCTCGGCCAGCTGGGCATCCGCGAACGCGCGGCCACCCACGACGGCCAGGTCGACATCGGACCGCGCGTGACGGGCGGCTACCGGGTCCGCGTGCGCTACCCGCTGGGGGCGTCGTGACGGAGCGACCGCTGACGGTGCTGCTCGTCGACGACCACGCGATGGTGCGCTCGGGCTTCGCCATGGTCCTGTCCGTCGAGGACGACATCGAGGTCGTGGGCGAGGCGGCCGACGGGGTGGAGGCGATCGAGCGCGCCCGGGCGACCCGCCCCGACGTGGTGCTGATGGACGTCCAGATGCCGCGGATGGACGGCATCGAGGCCACCCGCCACCTCGTCGCCGACGACCTCGGGCACGTCGTCATCGTGACGACCTTCGACCGCGACGACTACCTCTTCGACGCCCTGCAGGCGGGGGCGAGCGGCTTCCTGCTGAAGAACGCCGGGCCGGAGCAGCTCCTCGACGCCGTACGCGCCGCAGGTCGTGGGCACGCACTGCTCGCGCCGGAGGTGACCCGCCGCGTCATCGGCAGGATGGCCGCAGGGTCGACGGCGCCCGACGGCACGGCCGGCGCAGCCGCCGACCGACCCGAGCCGGACGGGCTGGCGCTGCTCACCGCCCGCGAGCGGGAGGTGCTGGTGCTGCTGGGCCGTGGCCTGTCCAACGGCGAGATCGCCGGCACGCTCGTGCTGGGCGAGGCGACGGTGAAGACGCACGTGTCCAACGTGCTGGCCAAGCTGCACCTGCGCGACCGGGTGCAGGCGGTCATCTACGCCTACGAGGCCGGCCTCATCCTCCCGACGGAGGAGTGAGCGCGTCCGACACGGGCTCCGCTGCGAGGTTCCGTCGCGCGGCGGATCACACCGACCACTCCGGTCACTAGCGTCATGGCCATGTTGGAGATCAGGGAGCTGACCAGGCGGTTCGGGGACAACGTCGCCGTGGACCACGTGTCGTTCGACGTGCCGGCCGGGTTGATGACCGGCTTCGTCGGCGGCAACGGCGCAGGCAAGACCACGACCATGCGGATGGTGATGGGCGTGCTCGGCATCGACGAGGGGGAGGTGCTGTGGCAGGGCCGGCCGATCACGCGGCTGGACCGCCGCCGGATCGGCTACATGCCCGAGGAGCGCGGCCTCTACCCGAAGCAGCCGATCCTCGACCAGCTCGTCTACATCGCCCAGCTCAAGGGTATGGAGCGGGTCGCCGCCCGCACCCAGGTGACCGAGCTGCTGGAGCGGTTCGGGCTGGGGGAGCGGACCAAGGACCACCTGGAGAAGCTGTCGCTGGGCAACCAGCAGCGGGTGCAGATCATCGCCTCGGTGCTGCCCCGGCCGGCCGCGCTCATGCTCGACGAGCCCTTCTCGGGGCTGGACCCGAGGGCGGTCGACTCGATGGTCGACCTGCTCCGCGAGTACACCCGTGACGGCGTGCCGGTCCTCTTCTCCAGCCACCAGCTCGACCTCGTCGAGCGCCTGTGCGACCGACTGGTCGTGCTGTCCCAGGGACGCCGGGTCGCCGCCGGGACGGTTGCGGAGCTGCGCGACGCGGGGGTGCCGCGCTTCCGCCTCGTCCTCGGCGGCGACGCCGGTTGGGTCCGCGACCTGGGCGGGCTCGAGGTCCTCGACCTGGACGGCCCGACCGCCCTCGTGGAGGTCCGCCGGGACGGTGCCGAGCAGCACCTCGTCGCCGAGGCCACCAGCCGCGGCGACGTCCACGAGTTCGTCCGGGTCCGCCCGGCCCTCAGCGAGATCTACCGGGAGGCCACCGCATGAGCACGGAGAAGAGCACCGACAAGAGCACCGAGAACAGCCCCGACAGGAGCACCGAGCCCGCCTGGCTGCTCGTCACCCGCCGGGAGGTCGTCTCGCGGATCACCGACAAGTCGTTCCTCTTCGGCACGGCGTTCATGGTCGTGCTGATCGCCGGGTTCATCGGCTTCAACGCGTGGCAGGAGGAGCGCACCGACCGGGTCACCCTGGCTGCCACGCCTGACTCGGTCGCGATGGCCACGGCGGTCGCGGACGGCGCGCCGCAGGTCGACGAGGACGTCGAGGTCACGGTCGTCGAGGTCGACGACCGTGACGCAGCCGAGGCCGCACTCCTCGACGACGAGGTCGATGCCTGGCTGCACCCGGGCGGCGACGGCTGGCAGCTCACCTCGGAGTCGAGCGAGCAGGGCTCCCTCACCGACGTCGTGAGGGCGGTCGTGAACCAGCAGGTGCTGTCCGACAACGCCGCCGAGGTCGGCACCACGGTGGAGGCCCTGCAGGCGGGCAGCACCGTAAGCACCGACTTCCTGCGCGGCGACGCCGAGAAGGCCGGCGTGGCCGAGGCGGTCGGCTTCGTGTTCGTCTTCCTCTTCTACTTCGCCGCCCTCGTCTTCGGCATGCAGCTGGCCTCGTCGGTGATCGAGGAGAAGCAGAGCCGGATCGTCGAGATCATCGCGGCCGCGATCCCGCTGCGGCACCTGCTCGCCGGCAAGGTGCTCGGCAACACCGCCCTGGCGATGATCCAGCTGCTGGTCTACCTCGCGGTCGGTCTGGTCGGGCTGTCGTTCACGTCCTTCTCGTCCTACGTCCCGGCGCTGTCCGGCCCGACCGCGTGGTTCATCGGCTTCTTCCTCGCCGGCTTCGTGGCGCTGGCCTGCCTGTGGGCGGTCGCCGGGTCGCTCGCCTCGCGCACCGAGGACCTCCAGGCGACCTCGACGCCGCTGACGATGCTGATGCTCGTGATGTTCTTCGGTGGGCTCTCGCTCGACGGCCGCGGGCAGGTGGTCGCGTCCTTCATCCCGCCCGTCTCCGCCGTCGTCATGCCCAAGCGCATCCTCGCCGGTGGCGTGGAGTGGTGGGAGCCGCTGCTCGCGCTGGGCCTGCTGGCCGCGTTCGCGGCGGTCACGGTCTGGGTCGGCGAGCGCCTCTACCGCCGGGCGCTGCTGCAGACGGGCGGGCGGGTCAGCCTCCGACAGGCGTGGGCCGCGGCCGAGTGACCGCACCGGGCTGACCGGGTGGCGGGGACCTCAGAAGAGGTGCACCAGCGACGAGGTCCCCGTCACGACCGCCCAGAACCGGAGGCCGCGCCCCAGCAGGCCGGTGACCATGAAGATCCAGAACGGCACCCGCAGCGTGCCGGCGAGCACCGCGGTCACGGCGTACGGCGGGATGCCGGTGCTGGCGGAGATGAACAGCAGGCCGGCTGTGAACCACGGCCGGCCCTCCGCGCGCTCGTGCCACTTGTCCAACGAGGCCCGCACCTTGGGCTTCTCGAGCTGGCGGTGGACCCAGGGCGCGCGGTCGACGTGCATGCCGCCCCAGTACCAGAGGATCTTGCCGAGCATCTGCCCGATCGTGGCGGCCACGAGCAGGCCCCACAGCTGGCCGGGCGCCTGGCTGACCGAGACCACCAGGATGGCCTCGATGTTGATGAGCGGCACGAGGGCGGAAGCGATCGAGGCGCCCATGACGCTCCAGAACAGCATCAGCCCGTGGCTCCCGGGACGGGCAGGCCGATCTGCGCGAGGCGGCGCAGCGACACGCACTTGAGGACCAGGAGCGCCGAGGCGATCACCAGCCCGACCCACATCCAGCCGGTGACGAGCAGCAGCACGGCGAAGAGCGCGCTGTTGACCGCCTTGGCCGGCTTGGACCAGTTCCACAGCCAGATGGTGCGGTCGACGACGAAGAAGTAGTTGGGGCTGCGGATCGGCCAGGCGAGGAACGCGATCGACAGGAAGCAGTCGACGACCATGAACTCGGCGAGGTAGACGAAGATCGCCGGCGACAGGTCGGGCTGCAGCCACGCGAGCCCGATGTAGAACGCGGCGGCGTTGAACCGGTCGCACATGATGTCGAGCACGGCGCCGATGCGGGTCTCGCAGTCGCGCACCCGGGCGTAGAAGCCGTCGAGCATGTCGCCCACCCAGTAGACGCCGAGAGAGACGACCAGGAGGGTCAGGCTCTGCTGGTGCGCGGCCATCGCGGCGAGCACCACGGACGCGACGGTGCGGACAGCGGTGATCACCGTCGCACCCGTCAGCAGCCGCTCCTCGCGGATGCCGTAGCGATCGCCGGGACCGGCCTCCGGCCCTCCCGCCGTGCCCCCGTGCACCCCACTCCCCACGCCCGGGATGCTAGCGGGTCACGTCCACAGGTCGGTCCACGCGTGGCCGAGCTCGAGGACCAGCTCGCGCAGCAGCGGCAGGCTCACGCCGACCACGTTGTGGTGATCACCCTCGATGCCGCGCACGAAGGCGCCGCCGAAGCCGTCGATGGTGAACGCGCCGGCGACGTGCAGGGGCTCGCCCGTCGCGACGTAGGCGTCGATCTCCTCGTCACCCACGTCGGCGAAGTGCACGAGGGTCGAACCGGTCGCCGCGGCCACCCGTCCCGTGGCGACCTCGTGCAGGCTGTGGCCGCTGTGCAGGACCGCGGTGCGCCCGCGCATCGACCGCCATCGCTCCCGCGCCTCGTCGGCGTCGCGCGGCTTCCCGAGCGCCTCACCGTGCCCGCCCGAGCCGGACGCCGGCTGCAGCTCGAGCACCGAGTCGCAGCCCAGGACGAGCGCGTCGGGAGGTACGTCGTCGCGCGCGGCGACGGCGGCGCACTTGAGCTCGGCGAGCTGGAGCGCCAGCTCGGCCGGCGGCAGCCCGTCCACCTGGTCCTCGTCGACCCCGCTGACGATCACGACCGGCTCGATGCCCGCCGAGCGCAGCGTGGCCAGCCGGGCGGGGGAGGCGGAGGCCAGGACCAGCGGGACGCGGGCGGTCGTCACAGGCGCCCCAGCGCCGTGCGGAGCGGGTCGAGCCCGAGCGAGCCCAGGTCGAGGGCCTCGCGGTGGAAGGTCTTGAGGTCGAAGTGGTCACCCTGCCGCGCCTGCACGGCCGCGCGGGCCTCCAGCCAGATCCGCTCGCCGACCTTGTAGGAGGGCGCCTGGCCGGGCAGGCCGAGGTAGCGCTTGACCTCGAACTGGATGACCTCGTCGTCCATCCGGCAGTGCAGGCGCATGAACTCCAGCCCCAGCTCGGGGGTCCACGTCTCGCCGGGGTGGAAGGCGGTGCCGTCCGGGCCGAGCCGGTTGTCCTCGGGGATGGTCAGCTCGAGGTGCATCCCGATGTCGACGATCACCCGCGCGGCCCGCAACGACTGGCCGTCGAGCATGCCGAGGAGGTCGGCCGGGTCGTCGAGGAACCCGAGCTCCTCCATCAGCCGCTCGGCGTAGAGCGCCCAGCCCTCCCCGTGCCCGCTGCACCAGCACATCAGCCGCTGCCAGCGGTTGAGGGTGTCGCTGCGGTAGGCCGTCTGGGCGACCTGGAGGTGGTGGCCGGGGACTCCCTCGTGGAAGACCGTGGTGACCTCGCGCCAGGGGTGGAAGTCGTCGATGCCGTCGGGCACCGACCACCACATGCGGCCCGGCCGCTCGAAGTCCTCGGACGGGCCGGTGTAGTAGATGCCGCCGTCGTTGGTGGGGGCGAGCATGCACTCGATGCGCCGGACCGGCTCGGGGATGTCGAAGTGCACGTCGGCCATCGCGACGATCGTGCGGTCGGCCAGCTCCTGCATCCAGTCGCGGAACGCCTCCCGGCCGTGGACGATGCGGTCCGGGTCGGCGTCGAGGTGGGCCACCGCAGCGTCGACGCCGGCACCGGGGAGGATCCGCTCGGCGGTGGCGGCCATGAGGTCGGAGAGCCGCTGCAGCTCGGTCCAGCCCCAGGCGTAGGTCTCGTCGAGGTCGACCTCTGCGCCGAGGAAGTAGCGGCTTGCCAGCGCGTAGACCTCGCGCCCGACCCCCTCGCGCTCCGTGCCCTGCGGCTCGAGCTCGTCGGTGAGGAATAGCCCGAACGCCGCCGTGGCGGCGCTCGCGGCGCCGGCCAGGACCCGCAGCTCGTCGCGGTCGCCGCCCTGCACCCGGTCGACGAGACCGAGGTAGAAGTCGCCCGCCTCGCCGGTCTGCCCGGTCCAGCGGCGCACCTGCTCGGCCACCTCGGCGTACTGCCGTGAGGCGACGACGTTGCCCTTGCGAGCCTCGTCGGAGAGCGTCACGCGCAGGCCCTCGAGGGCGGCCGGTACGCCGGCGAGCCGGGACGCGATGGCCGCGACGGCCTCCTCGCCCTCGGTCGGCATCAGGTCGAACACTCCCCGGACCTCGTGCAGCGGGCTCCACAGCACCGACATCCGCGCGCGGTTGACTCCCGCCTCCTCCAGCTCGATCTCGAGGCGGGTCCGCTCGAGGAACGCGTCCTTCGCCGCGGCCTCGCGGTCGTCGACCGGCGTCGCAGCCTCGACGGCGGCCACGGCCCTCCGGGCCAGCTCCAGGCGGGCGTCGAAGCCGGCGGGGGAGAAGTCGGTGAGCTCGTGCTCGTGCCCGGCGACGCCGATCGACGTGGCGGTCAGCGGGTCGAGGGCGCAGTAGTCCTCGACGTAGGCGTCGCAGAGGGCGTCGATCCGGCGCTCGTGCTGGAGGGGTTCGGTCACGCGGGCGACCCTAGCCCCGGGACCCGACAGTGGAGCGGACCGTTGCTCAGCGAGCGGGGAGACGCCGGCCGCACTCAGAGCGGCAGGCCGCTGGCCCGCCAGGCGCCGGGTCCGCTGCGGTGCGTACGTCGTACGCCGCGCGCGGGGTGGTTCCAGGTCGGCCGGGGCCTCTGCGGCGGCTCGCCGCCGCCCGACCCCAGCGCGGAGAACACGGCCACCAGGGCCGCGACCTCCTCGTGGGTGGCGTCGGCGTTGATGACCCGCAGCAGCGGGACCCGCGACTCGGACGACTCGCCGGTCATCAGAGGGGGATGTTCCCGTGCTTCTTGGGCGGGAGGGTCTCCCGCTTGGTGCGCAGCAGCCGCAGGGCGCGGATGACCTCGACGCGGGTCTCGTGCGGCGAGATGACGGCGTCGATGTAGCCGCGCTCGGCGGCGATGTAGGGGTTGGCGAGGGTGGTCTCGTACTCGTCGATGAGCTCGGCCCGGCGGGCCTCGACGTCCCCGCCCTCCTCGGCGATCTTCTTCAGCGTCTTGCGGTGCAGGATGTTGGCGGCGCCCTGGGCGCCCATCACGGCGATCTGGGCGGTGGGCCAGGCGACGTTGATGTCGGCGCCGAGGTGCTTGGAGCCCATCACGTCGTAGGCGCCGCCGTAGGCCTTGCGGGTGATCACGGTGATCAGCGGGACGGTGGCCTCGGCGTAGGCGTAGATGAGCTTGGCGCCGCGGCGGATGATGCCGTCCCACTCCTGGTCGGTGCCGGGCAGGAAGCCGGGGACGTCGACGAAGGTCAGCACGGGGATGTTGAACGCGTCGCAGAAGCGCACGAAGCGTGCCGCCTTCTCGCTGGCGTCGATGTCGAGGGTGCCGGCGAACTGCATCGGCTGGTTGGCCACGACGCCGACGGACTGGCCCTCGACGCGGCCGAAGCCGATGAGGATGTTGGGGGCGAAGAGCTCCTGGACCTCGAGGAAGTCCTCGTCGTCGAGCACGGCGGTGATCACGTCGTGCATGTCGTAGGGCTGGTTCGCGCCGTCGGGGATGATCCGGTCGAGCGCCCGGTCGGTGCCGGTGATCTCCATGTCGGGCTGCTCGTCGTAGGTCGGCGCGGGGTCGAGGTTGTTCTGCGGGAGGAAGGACAGCATCGACTTGACGTACTCGATGGCGTCCTCCTCGTCGGAGGCCATGTAGTGGGCGTTGCCCGACTTGGTGTTGTGCGTCCGCGCGCCGCCGAGGTCCTCCATCGTGACGTCCTCGCCGGTGACGGTCTTGATGACGTCGGGACCGGTGATGAACATCGCGGAGGTCTGGTCGACCATGACGGTGAAGTCGGTGACGGCGGGGGAGTAGACGTGCCCGCCGGCGCAGTTGCCCATGATCAGGCTGATCTGCGGGATGACGCCGGAGGCGTGCACGTTGCGGCGGAAGATCTCGCCGTAGAGGCCGAGGGAGACCACGCCCTCCTGGATGCGGGCGCCGGCGCCCTCGTTGATGCCGATGATCGGGCAGCCGGTCTTCATGGCGAGGTCCATGACCTTGGTGATCTTCTCGCCGTAGACCTCACCCAGCGAGCCGCCGAAGACGGTGAAGTCCTGGCTGAACACGCACACCATGCGGCCGTTGACCTCGCCGTAGCCGGTGACCACGCCGTCGCCGTAGGGGCGGTTCTTCTGCAGCCCGAACGCGGTCGAACGGTGCCGCGCCAGCTCGTCGAGCTCGACGAAGGTGCCCTCGTCGAAGAGCATCTCGATGCGCTCGCGGGCGGTCCGGCGGCCCTTGGCGTGCTGCTTCTCGATGGCCTTCTCCGACCCGGCATGCACGGCCTCGTCGAGGCGCCGCTCGAGGTCGGCGAGCTTGCCCGCGGTCGTGTGGACGTCGATCTCCGACTCCGACGGGACGTCGGTGCCCTCACCCGGCTGTGCGCTCATGTGGGGCAATCTAGACCCCATGACGTCCAGCCCGGCACCTCGCCCACCCCTCGACCTCGACCGGCTCACGGCGCCCGCGGGCTGGCGCGTGGAGGTCGTCGAGTCGACTCCCTCGACCAACGCGGCGGTCGCGGAACGCGCCCGCGCCGGGGAGGAGCCGGGGCTCGTGCTGGTCACCGAGCACCAGACGGCCGGGCGTGGTCGCCTCGACCGGTCGTGGGAGACTCCGGCGCGCTCGTCGCTGACGTTCTCGGTGCTGCTGCGCCCCGACGTACCGCCCGCGTCGTGGTCGTGGCTGCCGCTGCTGACCGGGTACGCCGTCCAGGCCGCGCTGGCCGACCGGCTGCCCGACGTCGCGCTCAAGTGGCCCAACGACGTCCTCGTCGACGACGGGTCCGGCACCGGGCGCAAGGTCTGCGGCATTCTCGTCGAGCGGGTCGAGACCAGTGCGGGCCCCGTGGCGGTGGTCGGCGTCGGCATCAACGTCGACCAGACCCTCGACGAGCTCCCGGTCGCGCTCGCGACGTCGGTCTCGCTCGAGACGGGGGAGCCGGTGGAGCGCACGGGCCTCCTGAGCCAGGTGCTCGGCTCGCTGCACGGCCTGCAGGGCGTGCTCGACGACGTGGAGTCGCTGCGCCGGGCCTACGCCGACGTGTGCGTGACGCTGGGCCGGACCGTCGACGTCCACCTGCCGGGAGGCGACGTACGACGCGGTGAGGCGCTCGACATCGACGCGTCCGGGGCACTCGTGGTCGGCACCGACGACGGGGCGTTCACGGTGGCCGCGGGCGACGTCGTGCACGTGCGTCCTGCCTAGCAGGCACGCACCCCGGATGACATGATCGCTGCGTGGCGTTCCCGAGCAAGCTCCTCAACCCCGGTGAGCACGTCGTCGTCTCCACCCGGACGCATCCCAAGGCGCTGGTGCTCCCCGGGCTGGTCGTGCTGGCGGCGCTGGCGGCGTCCGTCTTCCTCGACGGGCTGGTCGACGGCTCGTTCCCCAGCCTGGCCGTCTGGGCGCTGCTCCTGGTGGCGCTCGGGTGGTTCCTGGTCGGCCCGCTGCTGCGCTGGCTGACCACGACCTACACCTTCACCAACCGCCGCTTCATCAAGAGGTCCGGCTTCGTGTCCAAGGAGGGCCGCACGATCCCGCTCAACCGCATCAGCGGCGTGGACTTCGAGATCGGCGTGATCGACCGCATCTTCGGCTGCGGCACGCTGGTCGTCTCCGACGCGAGCACCGCCGGCAGCGTCATGCTCCGCGACATCCCCGACGTCGAGCAGGTGCAGCTGCAGGTCGCCGAGCAGCTCCACCACCTCTCGAGTGGCGACCGCCGCGACGATGGCGCCTGACCGCAAGCGCCGCGGCCTCCCGGACACCGGACCCCAGGGGGCGCCGGGGGAGCAGCTCGACCACGCCATCCTGCGCAGCGACCCGGCCTTCAACGCCGTCGAGGTCGCCGCCCGGAGCGGCGTGACGATCGAGCAGACCCGGCGGCTGTGGCGCGCGCTCGGCTTCCCCGAGTTCAGCGGCGAGAAGGCCTACACGGCCGCCGACATCGAGGCCGTCTCGACCCTCATGGGCTTCGTCGACTCCGGGGCCGTGGACTTCGACACGGCCGTCAACCTCACCCGCGGCGTCGGCCAGACCATGGCCCGGCTCGCCGACTGGGAGGTCTCCACGCTCGTCAGCCGGGTGGAGGAGATGGAGGCCGGCGACGAGGCCACCGGCTCGCGCATCGGGTCCGCGATGCGGCTCATCGACGAGATCAACCCGCCGTTCGAGCGGCTCCTGGTCTACGCCTGGCGACGCCACCTCGCCGCCGCTGTCGGCCGGATCGAGGCGATGGGCGCGAAGGACGAGGACCTCCACACCATCGACGTGACCGTCGGGTTCGCCGACCTGGTCTCCTTCACGGCTTTGTCCAACACGCTCGACCGCGACGAGATCGGCGACCTGGTGGAGGTCTTCGAGAGCCGGTGCCAGGACGTGGTGGCCCGCTACGGCGGCCGCATCATCAAGAGCCTCGGCGACTCCGTCCTCTTCGTGACCAACACCGCCGAGGAGGCGGTCGGGGTGGCCGAGGGGATCATCAACGTCATCGGCCGCGACCCGAAGATGCCCGACGTCCGGCTCGGCCTGGCCAGCGGTCCCGTGGTCCAGCGCCTCGGCGACATCTTCGGACCGCCCGTCAACATGGCCGCGCGGCTGACCCAGGTCGCGCGTCGCAACCGGCTCATCGTGGACCAGAACACCGCCGACCTGCTCCCCGACGAGGAGTGGGAGGACCGCCGCCTGCCGGCGCGCCCGGTGCGTGGCTTCGGGCTCGTGGAGCCGGTGGCCGTACGCCGCCGCTGACCGGCCGAGGTGGACCAGACCAGTCGTCCACAATTCACCCATAAGGACCACCTCGGGGCCGGGCGGTCCCTACGTTTCACCGCGTGCTGGCTGTGCAGGACGTACGACTCGACCCCACCTCGCGACAGGTGTGGCGTGGCGACCGTGAGATCAGGCTCTCCCGCAAGGAGTTCCAGCTCCTGCACGCCCTGATGGCGCGCCCGGGCGACATCGTCACCCGCGGCGAGCTCATGGCGGACGTGTGGCAGACGTCGTTCTACACCAACTCCAAGACCATCGACGTGCACCTGGGCTGGCTGCGCCGCAAGCTCGGCGACGACCCCCGCAGGCCCACGCTGATCACGACCCACCGTGGTCGCGGGCTGCGCTTCGAGCCGACCGCCGACACGGTCGTCGGCTGAGGAGCAGCGAGACCGCGGCAGGGCCCGCGCACCGGGTCGCATAGGCTCCGGTCGTGTCCTCGACCGGCTCGCACCGCGCCCCCACGCTCGCCGTCATCGGGGGTGGCCAGCTGGCCCGGATGATGGCCCAGCCCGCCATCGCGCTCGGCCTGCCGCTGCGCCTGCTCGCCGAGGCCGAGGGCGTCTCGGCCGCCCAGGTCATCCCCGACCACCTGGTCGGTGACTACACCGACCTGCCGACGCTGCGGAAGATCACCGACGGCGCGGCCGTGGTCACCTTCGACCACGAGCACGTCCCGACCGCCCACCTGCACGCGCTCGCCGACGACGGGGTCGCCGTACGTCCCGGGCCCGAGGCGCTCGTCCACGCCCAGGACAAGGCCGTGATGCGTCGCCGCCTCGCCGAGCTCGACGTCCCGTGCCCGCGCAACGCCGTCGTGACCTCCACCGCCGACGTGGAGGCCTTCGGCCTGCCGTGCGTGCTGAAGACCACCCGTGGTGGCTACGACGGCAAGGGCGTGTGGGTCGTGCGTGCGCCGGAGGAGGCGCAGGTCGCCTTCGACACCGCAGCGGCCGCCGGCGTGCAGGTGCTGGCCGAGGAGCTGATCGACTTCCGGCGCGAGCTCTCGGCCCTCGTCGCCCGGGCCCCCAGCGGCCAGGCCGCGGCGTACCCCGTCGTCACCTCCACCCAGCTCGACGGCATCTGCCACGAGGTCATCGCCCCCGCGCCCGACCTCGCGCCCGCTCTCGCCGGTCAGGCGCAGGAGATCGCCCTGCGGGTCGCCGGTGCGCTCGACGTCACGGGCATCCTCGCCGTCGAGCTCTTCGAGACGACCGACGGCCGGATCCTGGTCAACGAGCTGGCGATGCGTCCGCACAACACCGGCCACTGGACCCAGGACGGCGCCGTGACGTCCCAGTTCGAGAATCACCTCCGCGCCGTCATGGACCTCCCGCTGGGCTCGCCGGCCCCACGTGAGCGCTGGACCGTGATGGTCAACATCCTCGGCGGACCCACCGACAGCGGGCACCTATACGACGGCCTGCCGCACGCGATGGCCCGTGACCCGCACCTGCGGGTGCACCTCTACGGCAAGGACCTGCGCCCCGGGCGCAAGGTCGGCCACGTCAACGCCTACGGCGACGACCTCGACGACTGCCTCGAGCGGGCGCGGCACGCCGCGGCCTGGTTCCGCGGCGACCTGGGCAACGAGAGCGAGTGAAGGAGACCCCCATGGGCGAGCAGCAGCAGGCACGGGTCGGCATCGTGATGGGGTCGGACTCCGACTGGCCGGTCATGCAGGCCGCCGGCGAGATCCTCACCGAGCTCGGCGTCGCGTGGGAGGCCGACGTCGTCTCCGCACACCGGATGCCCACCGAGATGATCGAGTGGGGCCGGCAGGCCCACACCCGCGGGCTGTCGGTGGTCATCGCCGGCGCCGGGGGAGCGGCCCACCTGCCCGGGATGCTCGCCTCGGTGACGCCCCTGCCGGTCATCGGGGTGCCGGTGCCGCTGAAGTACCTCGACGGCATGGACTCACTGCTCTCGATCGTGCAGATGCCCGGCGGCATCCCGGTCGCCACCGTCGCCATCGGCAACGCCAAGAACGCCGGCATCCTCGCCGCGCGCATCCTCGCGACCAGCGACGCCGACCTGCAGCAGCGCCTCGTCGACTACCAGGCGGAGCTCGCCGAGACCGCCCACGCCAAGGGTGACGTCGTACGCCAGGCGGCGTCCGGTGCGACCCGCCGCGTCGGCTTCTAGTCCCGGTCGCGCACCCGCCCGCGGAGGGCCTTGGTCGAGCCGCGCTCCTTCTTGGCCTTGAGGCGCCGCTCCTTCGCGCCCCGGCTCGGCCGCGTCGGGCGGCGGACGGGCGGCGGCGGGGCCAGCGCCCGGCGCAGCAGGTCGCTGAGGCGTTCGCGCGCCGCGACCCGGTTGCGGTGCTGCGAGCGGTGCTCGGACGCCGCGACGGTGACCCGACCGGACGGCCAGCGCCGCAGGGCACGGGCCCGCTGGGTGTCGGTGAGGGCGGTCGAGGACGCGACGTCGAGCTCGAGCTCCACCCGTGAGTCGGTCGTGTTGACCGACTGGCCCCCGGGACCGGGCGACTTCGAGAAGCGCTCGACCAGCTCGGCGGCAGGCACGACAAGGCCCTCGGGCAGGCCCGGGCCGGGAGGGACGTGGAGGTCGCGCATCCCCCCATTGTGGGATGAACGGCAATGTGGCTTGACGGCGACCGCACGAGGCGCGAGCGTCTGGCCCGTGGGGGAGCAGAGGGTCGGCGTCGTGGGTGGCGGCATCCTCGGCGTGGCGATCGCGCGCGAGGTCGTCCGCCGGCGTCCCGGCACCGAGGTGGTGGTGCTGGAGAAGGAGGACCGGCTCGCCGCGCACCAGACCGGCCACAACTCCGGCGTCGTGCACGCTGGCATCTACTACAAGCCGGGAAGCCTCAAGGCCGAGCTCTGCGCCCGGGGGCGCAACCTGCTCCGCGACTTCTGCGCGGAGCATGCGATCGCGTACGACGCCTGCGGCAAGCTCGTCGTCGCGGTGGACGCCGACGAGATGGGCCGCTTCGACGCCCTCGAGCAGACCGCCCGCGCCAACGGCGTCCCGGGCCTGCGCCGGCTGCCGGCCGAGGAGATCGCCGACGTCGAGCCCCACGCGCGCGGCCTGGCCGCGCTCCACTCCCCGGAGACCGCGATCACCGACTACCCGGCGATCACCGAGGCACTCGCCGACGAGGTGTTCGCGGCGGGCGGCGGCGTGAGGCTGGGGGCGCGCGTCGTCGGCATCCGGCGCCAGGGCGACGCGGTGCTGGTGCAGGTCGACGGGGACCCGGCGCCGCTGCGCTTCGACCACGTGGTGGTCGCGGCGGGGCTGCAGGCCGACCGTGTCTCCGCGCTCGTCGACGGTGAGCGCAGCCCCGCGATCCTGCCGTTCCGGGGGGAGTACCTCGGCGTCGACGCTGCGAAGCAGGACCTGGTGCGCGGCATGGTCTACCCGGTCCCCGACCCGCGCTACCCCTTCCTCGGCGTGCACTTCACCAGACGGGTCGACGGCTCCCTCGAGGTCGGGCCCAACGCCGTGTTGGCGACCCGGCGCGAGGGCTACCGGCGCCGGGACGTCTCCGCGTCCGACCTGCGCGACGTGCTGGCCTGGCCCGGCTTCTGGCGGCTGGCCCGCGAGCACTGGCGCACCGGCGTCGACGAGGTCGTCGGCTCGGCGTCCAAGCGGGCCTTCATGCGCTCGGCCTCGCGCTACGTCCCCGACATCGGCGTCGCCGACGTGACCCGCGCCGGCAGCGGCGTGCGCGCCCAGGCGGTCGACCGCGACGGCAGCCTCGTCGACGACTTCCGCATCACCCGGGCGGACGGCGTCACCTGCGTGCGCAACGCCCCCTCGCCCGGTGCGACCTCCAGCCTGGCCATCGCCGAGCACGTGGTGTCTAGGGTCCTCGCATGACCACACGCTGGGGAATCGCCGCGACCGGCGGCATGGCCGCCGCCTTCGCCTCCGACCTCGTGCTGACCGACGACGCCGAGATCGCCTTCGTCGGCAGCCGCGCATCGTCCTCGGCCGCCGCCTTCGCCGAGCGCTTCGGTGCGCCCGCGTCGGGCACCTACCGCGACCTCGTCGACGCCGGCCGCCGCGGCGACGTCGACGTGGTCTACCTCGCGACCCCGCACCCGCAGCACCACGACCTGGCGCTCGCCGCGATCGAGGCCGGGACGCCGCTGCTGGTCGAGAAGGCGTTCACCGCCACCTTGGCCGGGGCGGAGGAGGTGGTCGCCGCCGCCCGTGCAGCCGGGGTGTTCTGCATGGAGGCGATGTGGACCCGCTTCCAGCCGGTCGTCGCCCACCTCCGCGACCTCGTCGCCGCCGGCGACATCGGCGAGGTGCTGCTGGTACAGGCCGATTTCGGGGCGCAGCGTGACTTCGACCCGGCCAGCCGGCTCTTCGACCTCGCGCTCGGTGGCGGCTCCATCCTCGACCTCGGCGTCTACCCGGTGTCGCTGGCCCAGCACCTCCTGGGCCGCCCCGACCGGGTGACCACGACGGGGACGACGTACCCCAACGGCGCGGACCGGTCGGCCGCGATCCAGCTGTCGTACGACGACGGGCGCGCCGCGTCGCTCACCTGCACGCTGGCCAGCCAGACGCCCGGCCGGGCGATCGTCGTGGGCACCGAGGGCTCCGTGGAGGTCGTCCCGCCGTTCTACCACCCCAGCACGCTCGTCGTACGACGCAACGGGGCGGAGCCCGCGGAGGTCGAGCGGCTGCCCACCGGGCGTGGCTACGTGCACCAGGCCGAGGAGGTGCAGCGCTGCCTGGCCGCGGGGCGCACCGAGAGCCCCGTCATGCCGCTGCAGGACACCCTCGACGTGATGTGGGTGCTCGAGGAGGCCCTCGGCCAGCTCGGCATCACCATGGCCGAGGCGACGGTCGAGCTCGGCGCGTGAGGGACCCGGGCGAGCTGCTGGCCGACCACTGGGGCCTGCGGGCGGCTCGGGTGCGACCGCTCGGCGGCGGCATGAACTCCGAGACCTGGCTCGTCGAGCACGAGGGAGCGACCTACGTCGCCAAGCACGTCCCGCCGGGAGGTGTCGACGCACTCGTGGCGGGCAGCGGGGTCGCCTCGACGCTCGCCGGGGCGGGGGTCGTGACGGGCCGCCCGGTGCCGACCCGCGACGGACACCTGGTCCTGCCCGGGGCAGCGCTCGCACTCCTCGAGCACGTGCCGGGCCGCGAGCTCGAGGGGGAGTCCGACGAGGAGCAGGCGTGGATGGCCCACGTCCTGGCGAGGGTCCACGGCGCCGGTGGGCCGGCCCCGGGCCCGGCCACCTCGACCTTCGCGACGGACTGGCTCGCCGCCGACGCACCCGGTGTCGCCGACCACCCCTGGCTGGAGGCCGCCGTCGAGGCGGTCCGCGCCGAGACCGACCCGCTCGAGCTCACCTGGTCGGTGCTGCACACCGATCCCGCACCCGAGGCGTTCGTGCACGACGACGCGACTGGCGTGACCGGCCTGATCGACTGGGCCGGTGCCCGGCGCGGGCCGGTGCTGTACGACGTCGCGTCGGCCGTGATGTACCTCGGCGGCCGTGAGCACGCGGCCGCGTTCGTGGACACCTATCGGGCGCGCGGCCCGCTCGCCGCGGAGGAGATGCGGCACCTCGACGCGTTCCGCCGGCTCCGTGAGGCCGTGCAGGGCGTCTACTTCGCCGGACGGCTCGCCGCCGACGACCTCACCGGCGGCGTCGAACGGGCCGACAACCAGCAGGGCCTCGACGACGCGCGGCGCCGTTTCACCGCGCTCGGCACGGGGCAGCCTCGCCGCTAGCGGCGGCGCCTGCTCCACTCGATCGCGGGGCACGTGTCCATCACCATCGGCACGCCGGCCGCGGTCGTGCGGTCGAAGGCCTCCTGGTCGATGACCCCGAGCTGGAACCACACCCCGCCCGCGCCGACTGCGACCGCCTGGTCGGCGAACTCGCCGGCAGCGTCGGACCGGCGGAAGACGTCGACGACGTCGATCGGCACGGGCACGTCGGCGAGGGTGGCGTAGCCCTGCTCGCCGAGCACGGCGGGCGCGCCGGGATCGGCGAAGACCGGGTGGACGGGGACGATCCGCTTGCCGCGCTCCTGCAGCAGCGACGCGATGGAGTACGCCGTACGGCCGGGGTCGCCCGAGAGGCCGACGACGGCCCAGGTCTGCGCCTCGTCGAGCATGCGGTCGATCGTCGCCGGGTCCTGCCAGTCGCGGCTCACCGGGTGGGTCTCCGAGGTGGTCATGCCTCCACCGTAGACAGCCGCCCCAGCGCTGACGCCGGGGTGGCCATCGCCACACGCTGGACACCTCCTGCGGAAAGCATGGACGTCCTAGAATCTCGGGTCATGAGCGAGTTCCCCCTCTACGCCCTCTCCGAGGAGCACCAGGCCATCCGCGAGGCCGTCCGCGCGGTCGCCGACGCGAAGATCGCGCCCCACGCCGCAGCCGTCGACGAGGAGGCCCGCTACCCGCACGAGGCCGCCGAGGCGCTGCTCGCCTCCGACTTCCACGCCCCGCACGTGCCCGAGGAGTACGGCGGCGCCGGCGCCGACGCGCTCGCCACGGTGCTGGTCATCGAGGAGGTCGCCCGCGCGTGCGTGTCGTCCTCGCTGATCCCCGCGGTCAACAAGCTCGGCTCGCTGCCGGTGCAGATCGCCGGCTCCGAGGAGCTCAAGCAGACCTACCTGACGAAGCTCGCGGCGGGCGAGGGCGGCTTCTCCTACTGCCTGTCCGAGCCCGACGCCGGCTCCGACGCGGGCGGCATGAAGACCCGCGCGGTGCGCGACGGCGACGAGTGGGTGCTCGACGGCGTCAAGCGCTGGATCACCAACGCCGGCGAGTCCGAGTTCTACACCGTCATGGCCGTCACCGACCCGGAGAAGAAGACCCGCGGCGGCATCTCCGCCTTCGTCGTCGAGAAGTCCGACGAGGGCGTCTCCTTCGGAGCGCCCGAGAAGAAGCTCGGCATCAAGGGCTCGCCGACCCGCGAGGTCTACCTCGACAAGGTCCGCATCCCCGCCGCCCGGATGATCGGCGAGGAGGGCACCGGCTTCACCACTGCCATGAAGACCCTCGACCACACCCGCGTCACCATCGCCGCGCAGGCCGTCGGCGTGGCCCAGGGGGCACTCGACTACGCCCTCGACTACGCGAAGGAGCGCCAGCAGTTCGGGAAGTCGATCGCCGACTTCCAAGGGCTGCAGTTCATGCTTGCCGACATGGGCATGAAGGTCGAGGCGGCCCGCCAGATGACCTACGCCGCCGCCGGTCGCTCCGAGCGCGGCGACGACGACCTCACGTTCTTCGGTGCGGCGGCCAAGTGCTTCGCCTCCGACGTCGCGATGGAGGTGACGGTCAACGCCGTCCAGGTCCTCGGCGGCTACGGCTTCACGCGCGACTACCCGGTCGAGCGGATGATGCGCGACGCCAAGATCACCCAGATCTACGAGGGCACCAACCAGGTCCAGCGCATCGTGATGGCACGTCAGCTCCTTGCAGGGGTTCAGTCAGAGCTCTGACCTGTGGTTTCTCCGCGGTCCAGTCTCCGAAGTTGGGGCCATTGTGCCGTCGGTGTGACGCCGTGCAGTGGTCCGGCGGCAAGAATCGGCACTCCGAGGAACCGAACTGCACCACTTGTGTGCCGGCTGTGTGACACCAGCGGAGGTCGTCAGCACAGGAGCACCTGGGCGGCGCGGCGCCCGCGGTATGGCGAGGGCGTCTGCCCGCGTCTGCACGTTCGAGGTCTCAACGTGAAGCGCAGCTAGGACAGCCAGATGACCAGCAGGGCACAGATCTCGAGCCAGACGGCGACGATGGCAAGCTCGTGCGAGCCCCATCCCCATTGCTCGAGCACGTCGTCAGGCTGGGGGTGACGGTGCGCGCTCATGTGAGGGTCGCGCCGACGCCGATGGCGATGCCAGTGAGCGCGCACGCGCCGAGGGTGCGAAGCACCGACCAGCCGCGCCAGAAGATCAGCGCGCACCCGAGGGCGGTGATGGCGAGCGACGCCCAGTCGAGCGACGCCAGGTGCGGGTACTCGAAGTCGAACGGGCCGGCGGTGACGCTTCCGGTGTCGTGGAAAAGGGTGTGAAGGGCAAAGAAGACGGCAAGGCTGGCGATGACGCCGACGACGGCGGCGGTGATGCCGGCCAGTGCGGTGGCGAGGGCGTGGTTGCCGCGGAGTCGTTCGACGTAAGGGGCGCCGAGGAGAATGAACAGGAAGCACGGCACGAACGTCACCCAGGTCACCAGGAACGCTGCGAGGACTGCGGCGACCCACGGGTCGAGGTCGCCCGGTGAGCGGTAGGCGCCGACGAACGCCACGAACTGGACCACCATGATCAACGGCCCTGGCGTCGTCTCGGCCAAGGCGAGTCCTCGGACCATCTCGCCGGGCAGCAGCCACCCGTACACGTTGACGGCCTGCTGGGCGACGTAGGCGAGGACGGCGTACGCGCCGCCGAAGGTGACGACGGCCGCGCCGGAGAAGAACAGGCCTTGGTCGACGAAGATGCTGGACCGGCCGAAGTACAGGCCGGCGAGCAGCACCGGCGCGAACCACAGCACCAGGCCGCCGACCAGGATCGCAGCGGCACGGCGCCCTGACGGCAGCTCGGTGTGCAGGGCGTCGTCGCTGATGAGCGGCGCGGGGCCGTCGTCCGTGGCTGCCTTGGCCGGCTTCGTGAGGTTGGGGATGCGGCGGCCGAGAAGCCAGCCGGCCAGCGCGCTCAGGCCCACGACGGCGGGGAACGGGACGCCGAAGAACGTCAGCCCGACGAACGAGGCGACGGCGAGGGCAATGAGTGCCGGGTGGCCGAGGCCCTTCTTCCCGACGCGGATGACGGCTTGGATGACGATGGCGATGACAGCCGGGGCGAGGCCGAGGAACAGCGCTTCGACGAGGGTGGTGTCGCCGTAGGCGGCGTAGATGCCGGAGAGCACGAGCAGGGCGGCGACGCCGGGGAGGATGAACAGGATCCCAGCAACCAGGGCGCCCTTCACTCCGTTCAGGAGCCAGCCGACGTAGGTGGCGAGCTGCTGTGCCTCCGGGCCGGGCAGCAGGGTGCAGTAGGAGAGCGCGAAGAGGAACCGATGCTGCCCGATCCAGCGCTTCTCCTCGACTAGCATGCGCTGCATGACCGCGATCTGACCGGCGGGGCCGCCGAAGGTCTGCAGCGAGATGGCGAACCACGCCTTGGTCGCCTCGCGCAGCGGGATGACGTCGTGGGAGTGCCGTCGCGGCTCCTCCGCGCCGCCGGCTGTGGCGACCGGATGAGCGGTCTCCGGGCGGGTGGTCGCCGGGCGGGTGTTCTCGTGCTGGGTGCTCACGTCGGGGTCTCCGTTCCGAGGAGGAGGCTGCGTCGGTAGTAGTCGTAGAGGCCGTCGAAGAGCGGTCCGGTCAGCGCCATGACGGTCTCGTCGTCCTGGGTCATCGACAGCCCGCGCAGGACGGCGTCGAGGCCGGGTGCCTCGGGGGCGTCGTAGCGGTCGTCCTCGAGGTCGGCTTCATGGACGATGGCGGCGATCCGCCACAAGACCGGGTCGTCGAGGTCGTGGCGGCGCAGGATGGTCTCGAAGGTGCAGTCGGCGCCATGGTGTCCGTACTCCACGCCACGCATGTCGAACGGGGTCGCGTCGGCAGGCACGTCGTCGGGGTCGTCGACGAAGACGAATTCGGCGTCGGGGTCGACGAACCGGCGCAGCAGCCACGCCGAGGACGCGCGGTCGATGTGGATGCCCGCACGGGTCGCCCACCTCATGCCCGGCTCCTCGTCCTGTCGGCAGCCGCCCGCCGCGGGGCCACGGCTTCGGGCTGGGTGAGCTTCGCGGCAAGGTCGGCGACGGCCGCGGCAGCCGCGTCCCGCTCCGGTGGCGGGAAGAAGTCGCGCCGCTGGATGGCACGCAGTTCCTTGCGTAGGCGCCGCACCGTGCGGGCGCCCTCCGCCGGCGTCGAGTCGGCTGCCGCGGCGGTGGCGACTGCGGCCGCCAGCTCGCGGTACTCCTGAGCACGCGCTTCCGCCATGCCGGCCGCGAGTGCGCGCTCGTCCCGCCCGGCCAGCGGTTGAGCACGCAGCAGCAGCGCGGTGCCGCCGGCTTGCACGACCTGGTCGGCCACCCACTCGAGCTGCTCCCGGGTCCGGGCGTCCTCCGGCAACGCCACCGTGCCGTCACTCAACTGTGCCACCCCCAGCGCACGGAGCTTGCGCCAGATCGAGATGCGGGGCGTGGATGGTTCGCGCGGCACCCGGTGGATGAGTACGACCCAGGACACGCGCTCCGCGCGGGACCGGGATGTAGGTGATGTAACCACGGTTACAGGCAACTCGCGGTCGACGCGAAAGTCAAGCGAATCGCTCGACTTCGCGGCAGCCACTCCTCACATGCAGCAGGAGCCCCCGCGGGTTGGGCGGGGGCTCCTGTGCGTCGTGCGGGTGCTGGTGTCAGCTGATGAGGGCGTCGATGTCGGCGAACCCGGACGCGTCGCCCTTCAGCACCTCGCTGTGGCGGCCGTCGATGGAGACGGGTACGTCGCCCGCGACGGTGATGCGGCGGACCTCGCGGCGCTGCTCACCGAAGTCGGCGACGGCGTAGTGCTGGGTGGCGCGGTTGTCCCAGATCGCGACGTCGCCCTGCTGCCAGGTCCAGCGGATGGTGTTCTCCAGGCGGGTCACCCGCGCCTGCAGCAGGTTGAACAGGGTGCTGGACTCCAGGCTGTTGAAGCCAACGAACTGCTTGACGAAGTGGCCGAGGAGCAGGGAGCGCTCGCCGGTCTCGGGGTGCACGCGCACCACCGGGTGGGCGGTCTCGTAGACGGTGGACGCGAAATCCTTGCGCTTGAAGACCGTGTAGTCGTCGGGGTCCTCGTCGTTCTCGTTGTGCTCGGCGTAGTCGTACTCGTTGGTGTGGACGGCCCAGAGGGTATCGACGAGCGCCTTGAGCGCGTTGGGGAGGCGGTCGTAGGCCTCGACCGTGTTGGCCCAGACGGTGTTGCCGCCGTAGGGCGGGATGGTGACGCCGCGCAGCACGCTGAAGGCCGGCACGCGGTCGACGAAGGTGACGTCGGTGTGCCAGCTGTTGGCGGCCATTCCCTTGTTGGCCGAGAGGCTGAGGATGCGCTCGCTACCGGTGTTGACGGTCGGGTGGGCGGTGGTGAGGGTGCCGAGTCGCTCGGCGAAGGCGATGTGGGTGTCGTCGTCGAGGTGGTCCTGGCCGCGGAAGAAGACGACCTTGTGCTTCAGCAGCGCCTCGCGGATGCGCTGCACCGCTGCGTCGTCGAGGTCGCCGGAGAGCCGGACACCGTCGATCCGAGCGCCGATGCGGCCGCCGAGCTGCTGCACCTGGAGGTCGCTGGAGAGGTCCTGCTCGAGCTGGAGCGTCATGGGAGTCCTTTCGTTCGTGGGAGCCGCCACGATCCCCCGGCGCCGAGGGCGCGCCAACGGTTCGGATCGCGTTGACCAGAACTCGCTTGGGAAGTGAGCCGTTGCAAGGAACCGAGTCCTGACATGGTTAGAGTTTGTGTAGTAATCCAATCGACTTTGACCAAACAGTCCGATCCGAGGAGCCTGATGTCCCACGGCAACCCGATGATCACGCTGACCCGTGGTCGCTTCGGCACCCCGGCCAGCCGGGTGATGGAGGAGGTCCGCGATGCCGGCCCGGTGGCCCGCGACGCGATCGCTGGCGCGACCGGCCTCAGCGTCCCGACGATCAACCGCACCGTCACCGCCCTGGTGCGGTCGGGCCTGCTGCGCGAGCGGCCCGACGCGGCGCCCGTGGGCGTCAACGGTCGCCCGGGCGTCCCCGTCGAGGTGGACCCCACGCGCTTCGCCACGCTGGGCTTCCACCTGGGGCGCGGCGTCGCCAGCGTCGCGGTCGGCGATCTGCGGGGCCGGGTGATCTGCCACCGCACGATCGCGCAGCCCGTCGACCAGGACCCCGACCTCCACGAGCTCGGGCGCCTCGCCGCCCAGCTGCTCGGCACCCAGCCGGGTCGCGCGCCGCTGGTCGCCGGCCTGGTGGCGCCGTGGGCTGACCTCGGGCTCGACCGCGACGCCACGCGCGACCGCCTCCACGAGGTCGTCGGCCTCGATGTGGTCGCTGCCGATCACGTCGCCGCAATGGCCGCCACCGAGTTCCTGCACCGTCGCCACGGCACCGGGGGAGTGACCCTCTACATCTACGCGCGCAACACCGTCGGACTCGCGATCGCGGTGGACCGCGGCTCCCACACCGAGGTGTCCCGCACTGGCAGCCTGACCCACTTCCCGACCGGCTCGGACGAGCCGTGCACCTGCGGACGGACGGGCTGCCTCGCAGCGACGTACTCCGACCTCGGCGTCGCCCGTCGCGCCGTCGCGACCGGGGTGGTCGGACCGGGTGCGGACATCGACGAGGTGGTGGCCGCCGCGCGGGAGGGCTCCGACGCCGCGCACGACCTTCTCCTCGACCGCGCCCGCATCCTCGGCCGGGTGGCCGCGATCGTCCGCGACATGTCTGCCCCCCATCGCGTCGTCCTCGTCGGCCAGGCGTTCACGGCGTACGAGCCGGCTCTCAAGGTCGCCGTCGAGGGGTTCGAGGCGCAGACCGCGCTCGGAAGCGTCGACGTCTCCTTCACACGCTTCGGCGCCGGGATCCAGGCCACCACCGCCTGCACGGTCGCCATCGGGCCGGTCTACGACGACCCGCTCGGCCTCGTCCCGTCAGCACCAGCACACCCACCCCGGACGTCCCCGGAGTCGTCCGCAACGAAAGGCAAGATCGCATGACCACGCGACCCCAACACTCGCTCACGAAGGTGGCCGGCCTGCTGGCCGTCACGGCGCTCGTCGCCTCCGCGATCGCAGGCTGCTCTTCGGCCGTCGCCGAGCAGCGCGGCGGCGGATCGGAGGGCGGCGAGCAGGTGCTGCGCATCGGCGCGACCAACGACATCGTGCCCGCCACCGTCTTCACCAATTCCAGCGACACGGTCAACACCCTGATCGGCTCGGTCTACGACAGCCTCGTCGACTACCCGCTCGACAGCGTCGACCCGCAGCCCTCGCTCGCCACCGACTGGACGCTCTCCGAGGACGGGAAGTCCCTCACGCTCAACCTGCGTGACGACGTGACGTTCCACTCCGGTCGCGACTTCACCAGCAAGGACGTCGAGTTCAGCATCAAGACGTGGGCCGACCCGACGTGGACCGTGCAGCTCCAGCGCACCGCCGCCGCGGTGACCGGTTTCGACACCAGCGACCCGCACGCGATCACCCTCCAGTTCGCCCATCCGCTGAGCAACATCTTCGACCTGCTCGACATGGTCCCGATCATCGACAGCGAGAGCTTCGACCAGCTCAAGACCGGTGAGGCCTACGTCGGCACCGGGCCGTTCACGTTCGAGTCCTGGACGCCCAACGCCAAGGTCGAGCTCGCCGCCAATGAGGACTACTGGGACGGCGCGCCCGAGGTCGACAAGGTCGAGATCGACATCATCAGCGACCCGCAGGGTCAGGTCTCCGCGCTCCGCTCCGGCCAGGTCGACCTGATCACCGGTGCGTCCAACCGCGACCTCGCCACGCTCGCCGAGGACAGCAAGTTCGACGTAGAGCAGGCGACCGGAGCGGACGGGCAGATCTACGTCGGCGCCAATGTGGCCAACCCGCTGCTCAAGGATGTCCGCCTGCGCCAGGCCGTGGCGTACGCCCTCGACCGCGACCGCATCGTCGACGAGGTCTTCCAGGGCCAGGCGGCCGTGGCCAACTCCCTCCCGTGGGCCGAGACGTCCCTGGCCTACGACGAGGAGCAGGCCAAGCACTACTTCCTCGACGTGGACAAGGCCAAGAAGCTCGTCGAGGAGGTCGGCGGCACCAAGACCCTGCCCCTGACCTACCCCGCCGGCAACGCGAACTACGAGGCGGTCGCGCAGATCGTGCAGGCCAACCTCGAGGAGGTCGGCATCCCGACCGAGCTGGTGCCCGTGGAGTACACGCAGTTCATCAAGCAGCTCATCGGGGGTGAGTTCGAGGGCCTCTGGATCCTCCAGCACAACTACGCGCAGTTCACGCCCTCGACGCTGGCCGTCAGTGCCTACCCGTTCAACGCCGACAAGAACGCCTCGCACTTCGTCGACGACGACTACAAGGCGCACTCCGAGGCGGCGTGGGAGCGGCCGGACGGCACCGACGCGGAGGCCCTGGAGATCTACCGCCAGCTCAACCAGGACCTCCTCGACAACGCGTTCCTGCTCGAGATCGCCACGCTCACGCCGCAGGTCGCCACCACCTCGGGCGTGAGCGGCTACACCTGGTCCAAGCGCAACGAGCTGCAGCTCGACGACGTGACCATCGGGGGCTGAGGGCATGGGCCGGTACGTCCTGCGGAAGGTGCCCTCGACACTCCTGGTGCTCGTGCTGGCCTCCTTCCTCGTCTTCTCGCTGATCCGGCTGGTCCCCGGCGACCCCGTCGCCGCACTCGCCGGACCGGACGCCACCCCCGAGGCCCGCGCGGCGATCCGCGCGGACCTCGGGCTGGACCGTCCGCTGCTCTCGCAGTACGTCGTGTGGCTGGGCCACGTGCTCACCCTCGACCTCGGCCGGTCCTACCGCCTCGGCGGGCAGGTCGGCGACCTGCTCGCCGACGGTGCGGCCAACACACTCGTACTGACCTTCACCGCCCTCGCGCTGGCCGCGCTGCTCGCGCTGGCGACCAGCACGCTGACCGTGGTGCTCGACAGGCCGTGGCTCAACGCGGTGATGTCGGCGGTGAACACCGTGGCGGTGGCCGTGCCGACCTTCGTCACCGGCCTCGTGCTGGTGCTGGTGTTCGCGGTGCTGCTGCCGCTTCTGCCCGCCGGGGGCACGCCCCCCGACGGCTACCTCGCCCGCCCCGACATCACGCTGCAGTATCTCCTGCTCCCGGCGGTCTGCCTGGCACTGCCGGCCGCCGCGGCCCTGACCCGCTTCCTCACCGAGTCGCTGCGCACGCAGATGCGCCAGCCCTACGTGATGACCGCGCGGGCACTTGGCATCCCGCGGCGGCGCATCGTGCTGACGCAGGCGCTGCGCAACGCGCTGCCGTCCTCGCTGACGGTGCTCGGCATCCAGTTCGGCACGCTGCTCGGGGGCGCCGTGCTCGTCGAGGCGATCTTCGCGTGGCCGGGTCTGGGCCGGCTCGTCGAGCAGGGCATCTCGGCCCGCGACTACCCGGTCGTGCAGGTGCTGCTGCTCCTGTCGGTGGCGGTCTTCGTGCTGACCCAGCTGCTCACCGACGTGCTGCAGGCAGCGCTCGACCCCCGCATCCGCATCGAGGGAGGCACCCGTTGAGCCACACCACCGACCCGCTGGTGGACCCCGCCGTCGACCAGCTCATCGACCCGACCATCCACGACCCCGCCCTCGACGAGGACGGCCGTGAGGCCGGCCCGCGCCACCCGCTGCGCCACGGGCGCGGTCTGGTGGGCGTGGTCCTCGTTGGGGTCGTCGTCCTGCTCGGCCTCGCCGCGCCTCTGCTGGCGCCGTACTCACCGACCGAGCAGGTGCCGGGCGCCAACCTGGTCGGTCCCTCGGGCCAGCACTGGCTCGGCACCGACGAGGTCAACCGCGACGTCTTCTCCCGCACCCTGTCCGGCATCCGTGTTGACCTGTTCGTCGTCTTCCTCGCCGTGCCCGTCGGGGCGGTGCTCGGCTCCCTCATCGGCTTGCTGAGCAGCTGGTGGCGCATCGCCGACGTGGTGACGCAGCGGGTCTTCGACGTGGTGCTCGCCTTCCCTTCGCTGATCCTCGCCATCGCGCTCAGCGCGGTGATGGGCCCTGGCCTGTGGACCGTGGCGCTCGTCATCGTCCTCGCGGAGGTCCCGGTCTTCGGTCGCATGGTCCGCACGTCGGTGCGGCTGGTGCGCGAGATGCCCTACGTCGAGGCCGCGCAGGTCGTCGGCGCCGGGCCGCTGTGGGTGCTGCGCCGCCACGTCCTGCCCAACTCGCTCGAGGCGCTGACCGTGCAGCTGGCCGTGTCGATGTCGGTGGCGGTCTTCATCGAGGGGGCGATGAGCTTCCTCGGCCTCGGCGTGCGCCCGCCGACGCCCTCGCTCGGGTCCCTGATCCGCGACGGGGTCCGCAACATGTACGACGCGCCCTGGTTCGCCGTCGGCCCGTTGGCCGTCGTGGTGGCGCTCGTGCTCGGGCTGCTCCTCATCTCGCAGGCGCTCGCGGAGGCCCGCCGTGCCTGAGCCCCGTCCCCACTCCACCGACCACACGCCAGGAGGCGCCGTGACCCCCGTGCCCACCGACCACGCGCCGCTCCTGGCCGTGGACCACCTTGCGATCTCCTTCGCGCACCCGCGCCCGGCCGTCGAGGACATCAGCCTCACGGTCGAGCCGGGCGAGGTCGTCGCCCTCGTCGGCGAGTCCGGCTCCGGCAAGTCGATGACCGCGCGGGCCGTACTCGGCCTGCTGCCGGAGGGGGCCACGGCCACCGGCTCGATCCGTTTCCGTGGCCAGGAGCTGCTCGGCGCGCCCGAGGACCGCCTCGACCAGGTGCGCGGCCGCCACGTCGCGATGGTCTTCCAGGAGCCGCAGACCGCGCTCAACCCGGTGCGCACGATCGGTTGGCAGCTGCGCGAGGCGCTCCGGGCGCACGGCACCCGCGACCGCGACACCGTGCGGGCCCGGTCGATAGACCTGCTCCGCCAGGTGGAGATCCCCGACCCCCTCGGCCGGCTCACGCAGTACCCGCACCAGCTCTCGGGCGGCCAGAGGCAGCGGGTCGTCCTCGCACTCGCGCTGGCCAACGAGCCTGAGCTGCTGCTCGCCGACGAGCCGACCACCGCCCTCGACGTGACCGTGCAGGCCGAGATCCTCGCCCTGCTCGGGCGGATCCGGGAGAGCACCGGCACCAGCGTCCTGCTGATCACCCACAACATGGGCGTCGTCGCGCAGGTCGCCGACCGGGTGCTAGTCCTCAAGTCCGGCAACGTCGTGGAGGAAGGGTCGACGGAGGACCTGTTCGCGCGGCCGCGCCACGCCTACACCCGCACACTGCTCGACTCGGTGCTGAGCCTCCCCGAGCCCGGCACGGAGGTACGACGCTCGCTGCGCGAGGTCGCGCCAGAGGAGATCCCGGTCGTGCGCTTCGACGGCGTCCACGTGGCGTACGGCTCGAGCAAGCGCGGGCGCGCCTTCCCCGCGGTCACCAACGTGACCTTCGACGTACGGCGCGGGGAGGTGATGGGCCTGGTCGGCGAGTCCGGCTCCGGCAAGACCACCCTCGGCCGGCTGGCCGCCGGGCTGGTGCCGCTGGCCGGCGGAGAGGTGCTGGTCGAGGGGGAGAACCTCTTCACGGCGTCTGCCCGCCGGCGCCGCGAGCTGCGGCGCGACATTGCCTTCATCCACCAGGACCCGCAGGCCTCGCTCGACCCGCGGATGCCGATCTGCCGCTCGATCCGCGAGCCCCTCGACGTCCACGAGGTGGGCACCACCGCCGAGCGCGACGCGCGGGTGCGCGAGCTGCTCGAGGCCGTAGCGCTGCCGGCGTCGTACGCCACCCGGCTGCCGCACCGGCTCTCGGGCGGCCAGCGGCAGCGCGTGGCCGTGGCGCGGGCGCTGGCGCTCGAGCCGACGCTCGTCGTGGCCGACGAGCCCACCAGTGCGCTCGACGTGTCGGTGCAGGCGCAGGTGCTCCAGCTCTTCGCGCGGCTCCAGGCCGAGCTCGGCTTCGCGTGCCTGCTGATCACCCACGACCTCGCCGTGGTGCACGAGGTCGCCCACCGCGTCGCGGTGCTGCGCGAGGGCCGGCTGGTGGAGACGGGGCCCGTGCACGAGGTCTTCGCCGCGCCCAGCGCCGACTACACCCGGGACCTGCTCGCCGCTGTGCCGGTGCCCGACCCGGCCAGCCGGGCGGGACAGGCGCGCGAGGAGCTGGTGTCGTGAGCTGCTGCTCCGGTGGCGGCGCGGGGACGACGCTGGCCGTCGCCCCCGCCGAGGTCCGACCCGGTGCTGGTGCCGGCCTTGCCGGGCCGCAGGTGCGGATCCCCGCCGGTGTCTTCGCGATGGGCGACGCCTTCGGGGAGGGCGACCCCGCCGACGGCGAGACGCCGCTCCACCCGGTGCGGCTGCCGGCCTTCCTCGTCGACGAGACGACGGTGACCAACGATGCGTTCGCGGCGTTCGTCGATGCCACCGGCCACGTCACCGACGCCGAGCACGCCGGCGTCTCGGCGGTCTTCCACGGCCTGCTCACCGCCCGCGAGTCCGACGTCGTACGCCGCCTCGACACCACGCCGTGGTGGCTGGCCGTACAGGGCGCGAGCTGGCGGCACCCCGGGGGAGCCCGCTCCGACGTGTCGGAGATCGGCGACCACCCGGTCGTCCACGTCTCCTGGCGCGACGCGCAGGCCTACGCCACGTGGGTCGGCCGCCGCCTGCCGACCGAGGCCGAGTGGGAGCGCGCCGCCCGCGGCGGCCCCGACGCCCGCCGCTTCCCGTGGGGTGACGACCGCGGGGACGGGACGCGGGAGTGGCGGCTCAACATCTGGCAGGGTGACTTCCCCGAGCGGGACACCGCCGAGGACGGCTGGGCCGGCACCGCGCCGGCCCGCTCCTTCGCCCCCAACGGATTCGGCCTGTTCAGCACCGTCGGCAACGTCTGGGAGTGGTGCCAGGACTGGTTCTCGGTCCACACCTACGCCAAGTCGCCGCTCGACGCCCCGACCGGACCGGCGTACGGCACTCAACGCGTCATCCGCGGCGGGTCGTTCCTCTGCCACGACTCCTACTGCCGCCGCTACCGCGTCGCCGCCCGCTCCAGCACCACCCCGGAGTCCTCGTCCTCCAACGTCGGCTTCCGCTGCGTGGCCGACCTGCCTGACCTGCACCACTGACCACACCTGACCACGTCTGATCGATCACAGGAGACCCGCACCGATGGACCGTCACCACCTGCCCCAGTCCGGCGCCCGGCCGGACTACACCGCCGCCGAGGACCTGCGCGACCAGCGCGAACCGCTCCCGGCCCGTCCGCGGCTCGGCGCTCCGGACGGGGCGCCCAACGTGCTCGTCGTCCTCATCGACGACATGGGCTTCGGCGCCTCCTCGGCCTTCGGTGGCCCATGCCGGATGCCCGCCGCGGACGCGCTGGCCGAAGCCGGCCTGCGCTACTCGCGCTTCCACACCACCGCCCTGTGCTCACCGACCCGCCAGTCGCTGATGACCGGCCGCAACCACCACGCCGTCGGCATGGGCACCGTCCTGGAGATCACCAACGGCCTACCCGGCTACGACGGCATGCGCCCCGCCAGCGCCGGCACCCTCGCCCAGGCGCTCTCGCACAACGGGTACGCCACCGCCGCCTTCGGCAAGTGGCACCAGACCCCGCCGTGGGAGCAGACCGCCGCCGGTCCGTTCGACCGCTGGCCGACCCGTGAGGGCTTCGACCACTTCTACGGCTTCCTGGCCGCCGAGGCGAGCCAGTTCGAGCCGCTGCTCGTCGACGGCACCACCTTCGTCGACCCGCCGGCCACCGAGGAGGAGGGCTACCACCTCTCCGAGGACCTCGTCGACCGCGTGCAGGACTGGGTGACCGATGTCCGCACCCACGACCCGGCCAAGCCGTGGTTCGCCTACCTCGCCTTCGGCGCCACCCACGCGCCGTTCCAGGTGCCGCGCGACTGGCGCGACCGCAACCGCGGCGACTTCGCGCACGGCTGGGACGCCCAGCGCGAGATCACCCTCGCCCGGCAGAAGGAGCTCGGGGTGGTCCCCGAGGACGCCGAGCTGGCGCCGTGGACGCCCGGCATCCCGCACTGGGACGAGCTCGACGAGACTCAGCGGCTGGTCGCCGAGCGACTGATGGAGCTCTACGCCTCCTTCGCCGAGCACACCGACGTCCAGGTCGGCCGCCTCGTCAGGCACCTCCGCAGCCTGGGCGAACTCGACAACACCGTCGTCCTCTACGTCCTCGGCGACAACGGCGCCTCGGCCGAGGGCGGGCTCGAGGGCACCCTCAACGAGAGCCTCCGCTTCAACGGCGTCGAGGACACCGCCGAGCGCATCGCCACCCAGCTCGACAAGCTCGGCGGCCCGGAGACCTACGTCCACTACCCGGCCGGCTGGGCGGTCGCGCTGGACACGCCCTACCAGTGGACCAAGCAGGTCGCCTCCCACTACGGCGGCACCCGCAACGGCCTGGTCGTCCACTGGCCGGCGGGCGTCACCGACCCGGGATCGGTGCGCCACCAGTGGCACCACGTCAACGACGTCTTCCCGACGATCCTCGACCTCGCCGGCGTACCCGTCCCGCGCACGGTCAACGGCGTCGAGCAGGAGGCCCTCGACGGCGTCTCCTTCGCCGACTCGATCCGCGACGGCAGCGCACCGGAGACCCACCACACGCAGTACTTCGAGATGTTCGGCAACCGCGGGATCTACCACGAGGGCTGGACCGCGGTCGCCAAGCACAAGACGCCGTGGCTCATCGACAACCCAGACGTGCGTCTCGACGACGACGTCTGGGAGCTCTACGACACGCGCAGCGACTGGACGCAGGCCCGCGACGTGGCGGCCGAGCACCCCGAGAAGCTGCGCGAGCTGCAGGAGCTCTTCCTCGCCGAGGCGCGACGCAACCACGTCCTCCCGATGGACGACGGCAACATCGGCAACCGCCTCGGGGCCGACCTGCGGCCGCGGCCGGAGTCCCCGCTGACCGCGGTGACCCTGCGGCCGGGCGCCCGCAACCTGCGTGAGTCGGCCGTCCCCAACGTCAAGAACGCCTCGTGGTCGGTGCGCGCCCGCGTGCACGTGCCCGACACCGGCGCCGAGGGCGTGCTGGTCGCCCAGGGCGGCGGCTTCGGCGGTTGGTCGGTCTACGTCCGCGAGGGCCTGCTGACGCTGGCTTACAACTTCGGTGCCGTAGAGGTGACTCACGTGCGTGCCGAGGTGCCGGTCAAACCCGGCGCCCACCTGCTGGAGACCCGCTTCGCCTACGACGGCGGCGGCTTCGGCAAGGGCGGTGGCGTGACGCTGCTGGTCGACGGCGACGAGGTCGGGTCCGGACGCGTCGAGCGGACCATCCCGTTCTTCTTCTCCATGGACCAGGCCCTCAACGTGGGCATCGACCGCGGGACCCCCGTGACCTCTGACTACGCCCGCGAGGGCGGCCGCGGCTTCCCGTTCACCGGTTCCCTCGTCGACGTGCGGCTCGAGGTCGGCGACGACGCCCTCCAGCCGGCCTCGCAGGATCTCCTGCAGGCGGCCCTGGTCGCTCACTGATACCCGACCCGGCGCCACCCGAAGGCACTCAGGGTTCGTGTGAGTTGTTGCCCGAA
The DNA here is from genome assembly GCF_013155335.1 of Nocardioides sp. zg-1230. Lineage (GTDB taxonomy): Bacteria > Actinomycetota > Actinomycetes > Propionibacteriales > Nocardioidaceae > Nocardioides. The sequence continues at coordinate 280,540 of NZ_JABJQZ010000002.1, forward strand.
CGGGATCGAGAACGGCGTGCTCAGCTGCGCTCACATGGCGCGACGTTCCTCCGTGACATCCGCTCATGCAGGTCTCGAGCACAGTCTCGCCGAAAGGACTATCAAGGGCGGCCACGGCTCGGAGCCTTGATGCAGGCGCAGATCGCGGCACCGGCGTCGCCGTCCATCCAGCGGCGAATCGCGGAGGGTGCCCAGCGAGGCGACCTGCCCAGCATCTTGGGCTCGGGGAAGGTCTCGTCCTCCGCCCGGACGTCGTCGAGGTGGCGCACGCTGATGCCCAGCATCTCGGCGAAAGCCGTAGGTCTCGGTCATGCGAATGACCGGTCCCTGTCGGCCGATCCTGGGCAGTCGCCGCAGGCACTGTTCGGTGTGACGTGGCACACGTCGGCACGGGTCGTGTGACGCCTGTGTGCCGTCGGCGGGGTGTTCGCGCAGGTGAGAGCGGTTGTGTGTCAGTGGCAAGACCACCCAGATCTACGAGGGCACCAACCAGGTCCAGCGGATCGTGATGGCACGCCAGCTGCTCGCGGGGGTGCAGTCCCAGCTCTGACCCGCGGGCGTGGTGGCCGTCATTCAGCTCAACGGGTTGCGTCCTGCGCAACGCTACGCGCGTTGCGCAACAATGGTCTTGCCCTCAGCCCGCCGCTGGATCATCATCGAGGATGCGGCCGCCGACGTCGGCGGCAGCGGAGGGATCGGCATGACCGTCAGCGTCTTCGACCTGTTCAAGGTGGGCATCGGTCCCTCCAGCTCGCACACGGTCGGTCCGATGAAGGCGGCCCACCTGTTCGTCGACGGTCTGCGCGCCGACGACCTGCTCCGGGACGTCGCCCGCGTCCACGTCGAGCTCTTCGGCTCGCTCGGTGCCACCGGCCACGGCCACGGGAGCGTCAAGGCGGTCGTCCTCGGCCTCGCCGGTGAGCAGCCGCACCTCGTCGACCCGGTGGCGGCCGACCCGATGGTCCAGGCGGTGCTGTCCTCGGGGTGGATCGAGCTCGCCGGCGAGCACCCGGTGCCGTTCTCGGCCGACGACGTCCTGATGCACCGGCGCAAGCGGCTGGAGCTCCACGTCAACGGCATGGTCTTCCAGGCCTTCGGGGCCGGGGGCGCTGAGCTGAAGAGGCGCGAGTACTACTCGGTCGGCGGCGGCTTCGTGCTCGGCGAGGACGACTTCGGCAACCGGCGGCTGGTGGCCGACGAGACGCCCGTTCCGCACCCCTTCACCACGGCCGACGAGCTGCTCGCCATCACCCGGGCGACGGGCCTGCGGGTCAGTGACGTGATGCTGGCCAACGAGGTCGTCCGGAGGCCCGAGGACGAGGTGCGCCGCGACCTGCTGGCGATCTGGCAGGTGATGCAGGAGTGCGTCGAGCGCGGCAGCCGGACGACCGGCGTGCTGCCCGGAGGCCTGAAGGTACGCCGACGGGCGGCAGACCTGCGATCCCGGCTAGAGGTCGAGTGGGCGTCCGGCGTTCCCGACCCCCTGGGCGCCATGGAGTGGGTGGCCCTCTACGCGCTCGCGGTCAACGAGGAGAACGCCTCCGGCGGACGGGTCGTGACGGCGCCGACCAACGGCGCCGCCGGCATCGTGCCGGCGGTGCTGCACTACTACCACCACTTCGTCCAGGGCGCAGACGACGACGGCGTCGTCCGCTTCCTCCTCACGGCGGCGGCCATCGGCCTGCTCTTCAAGGAGAACGCCTCCATCTCCGGCGCCGAGGTCGGCTGCCAGGGCGAGGTCGGCTCGGCCTGCTCGATGGCGGCCGGCGGACTGGCTGAGCTCCTCGGCGGCACCCCGGAGCAGGTGGAGAACGCCGCCGAGATCGGCATCGAGCACAACCTCGGGCTCACCTGCGACCCGGTCGGCGGGCTCGTCCAGATCCCCTGCATCGAGCGCAACGCTGTGGCCTCGATCAAGGCGATCACGGCGGCCCGGATGGCCGTCCGCGGTGACGGCTCACACGTGGTCTCCCTCGACAAGGCGATCAAGACCATGCGCGAGACGGGGCGCGACATGAAGGACAAGTACAAGGAGACCGCCCGCGGGGGCCTCGCCCTCAACGTCGTGGAGTGCTGACCCGGTCAGTCCGGCGTGATGTGGCGCCACGGCCGGGACAGCTCGAAGCGCCGCCCGCTGATCTCGGTCACGTCGACCTCCACCACGTTCCACTTCTCGGTGGCGACCCACGGCCGGAGGGGCAGGTTCTCGGCGCGGTGCTCCTCGTCCTCCTCGAGCCGGCGCGCGCGGCCACGCATCACGATGCTGGTGGCGTGCTCGCCGACGATCTCGTCGACCTCGAACGCGACGTCGGGGTTCATCGCGACGCCGAGCAGCTTGGAGCCCTCGGCGGTCCGGAACAGCAGGGTGCGGTGGCCGGTGGCCGGGTCGTGGTCGACGGCGTAGTTGACGGGGGCGATGTGCACCTCGTCGGCGAGGTGGTGGGCCAGCCTGCCGAACTCGTGGTGGCGCAGGAACTCCCAGCACTGCTCGGTGTCCAGGCGGGTGATCGGCTGCTCCTCCATGACATGACCGTACGGTGATGCGCTCGGGGTCGGCAGGGTCCTTGGACCCCACCGGGAGGGGCCGTCCTCACCTGTCGTCCGACGCGCGCCCGGCAGACGCTGGGGGCATGGACACCACGCGCACGCCCACCCGCCGGATCCTGGTCGCCTACGACGGCTCACCCGAGGCCGAGCTGGCCCTCGGCTGGGCGGCGGAGGAGGCGCGCGGCACCGGTCGCGGCCTGCACGTCGTCGCCATCGACGACGCCCTCACGTCGCCGTGGGGTGCCGAGACGGTGCACCGTGGCGAGGAGGCGCTGGCCGGCATCGAGAAGACGCTGGGGGACCTCGACGTCGTCGCCGAGACGCGGGTCGGTCACGTCACCGGTGAGCTGCTCGGCGCCGCGGCGTCCGCCGACCAGGTGGTCGTCGGGAGCCGCGGGCACGGCCGGGCGGAGGACCTGCTCGTCGGCTCGGTCAGCCAGCACCTGGCCCGGCACGCGCCGTGCCCCGTGGTCGTCGTACGCCCCACCCGCGGGTCGGACCCACGCATCGTGGTCGGCGTCGACGGCTCGTCGGCGAGCTCGGCGGCGCTGGAGTACGCCTGCCGGCGTGCCGAGCGGACCGGGGCGCGCGTGGTCGCCCTCCACGCCTGGCGCACGCACGCACCGTCCACCGACGTCTTTAGCAGCGACCCCCGGGCGCTCAAGGGGCTGGCGCACCGCGAGGTCCTGCTCGCCGAGAGCATCGCCGGGCTGCGCGTCGACCACCCGGACGTCTTCCTGGAGCAGGAGGCCGTGCCGGTGGCGCCGGTGCCGTGCCTGGTCGACGCCTCCCACGACGCCTCGCTCGTCGTGGTCGGCTCGCACGGGCTCGGCTTCTTCGGCGGCCTGCTGCTGGGGTCGGTGAGCCAGGCGGTCCTGCAGCGCGCGGAGTGCCCGGTCGCCGTGGTGCGCTGACGGCGAGCAGGGAGGCGCTCGGCATACTGGCGCCGTGCTGCGCTACGCCCTCCCGCTCGTCCTGTCCGGCGCCCTGCTGGCGGGGTGCAGCTCCAGCGACGACGACGCGGTCGGCCAGGTCGACGCGGGTCACACGCACGCCCCCGGCCAGGGCCACACGTCGCTCGCTGTCGGTGACGGCACCCGGGTCAGCGAGGTCGGCTACTCCCTCGCGGGCCTGCAGGTGCGCGAGCGGCGCGACGGCATCGGGGAGCTCCGCTTCCGCATCGACCACCACGACGGCGAGCCCGTCACCGACTACGTCGAGGAGCTCACCAAGGAGCTGCACCTCTACGTCGTCAACGACGACCTGACCGTCTTCCGGCACCTGCACCCCACCCGGGCCGAGGACGGCACGTGGACCGCGCCCTTCGACGTGCCCGACGCCGGCGGCTACCGGGTCGTCACCGAGTTCATCGCGGTCGACGAGGGCGGCAACGGTGACCACGTCGTGCTCGGGCGCCCACTGGCGCTGGCACCGGGTGACCCGGGTGACACCGCAGCGGAGGACCGGGCGGTGTCGGTGTCGGTCTCGGAGGCCCCGACCACGGGCCCCGACGGCGAGCTGCGGCTCGTCGTCCGCGACGCCGAGGGCCGGCCCGTCGAGCTCGGCACCTACCTCGGCGCCTACAGCCACGTGACCGGTTTCCACCGCGACACCGGCGCCATGGTGCACCTGCACCCCCTCGCCGCTCCGAAGGTCACCGAGGCGGGCTCCGAGCTGACCTTCCACGCCGAGATCGACGACCCCGGTGGCTACCGCCTGTTCGCGCAGGTGCGCGTCGACGGGTTCCTGCACACGGTGCCGGTGGAGCTCACGGTCGCACGCTCAGCGTGAGCGTCGTCACCGGGTTCTCGAAGCGGCTCAGCGCGATGCCCACCTGCACGTCCCACTGGCCGGCACGCGGCACCACCACCTCGCCGCGATAGGTGCCGGCGGCGACCGGGGTCACCACGACCGTGCCGAGGTCGAGCCCCTCGGTGCGCAGGGAGACGACCGGGGTCGTGGGCGGGTCGTACGGCTCGCCCGCCGCGTCCTGGACCTGCACGAGGAGGGTGTTGGAGCCCGTACGCCGCGGGTCCATTACCGCGAGCACGCGCAGGTCGCCGACCGAGGCCGAGCCGACCCCCGTGGTGCCGGACGCGGCCTCGACCTGCGCGGGGCGTGGGGACTGGTTGACCAGGAACCCCGTGACGCCGAGCAGCGCGACGAGCAGGACCGCCTCGACGCGGACGGCCCGCGTGACCACGGCGGCGGCGCGCTCGCGATCGCCGTGGCCGGAGGCGCGGGCGACGGTCGGCAGGGTGCGCCAGCGGTTCCAGCCACCCAGGGCCGCGACAGCCAGGGCGATGGCGACCTTGCCGAGGAGCAGCCAGCCGTAGCGGGTCTCGACCAGGCCGGACCACGACCCTACGATGCGCCATCCGAGCAGGGTGCCGGTGGCGGCGACCGCCAGCAGCAGGCCGCCGGCGAGGGTGGAGAACCGGGCGAGCGTCGTCGCGGCGACGACCTCGCGACCGGCGAGCGCATGCAGTGACAGCACCAGCCCGACGAGCCCGCCGAACCACGTCGCGCCCGCGAGGAGGTGCAGCACGTCGGCTGCGACAAGCAGGGGCGACGGCTCGTAGGCGCGGGTGTGCCCCACCACCGACGGGCCTGCGAGCGCCAGCGTCGCGCCTCCGGCCAGCAGCCAGCCACGCAGGCGGTCGGGCGGGGCCTCGGAGGCCGCTCCCGCCGCGAGACCCAGCCCGACCAGCACCAGGGCTGCGCTCAGCAGCTCGTTGCGCACCAGCCCGGGGTCGAACGCCGACACGATGTCGGAGAGCTCGAGCCCCTGCCCGTAGACCGCTGCCACCGGGAGCTGCAGGACGATGCCGGCCGCCCCCGCGCCTGCGGCGTACAGGAGGAGCCGGCGCAGGCGGGCACGCGTCCGGGTGCCGGCCCAGGTGCGGGGGAGGACCAGGGCGAGGAACAGGGCGAGTCCCGTGGCGAGCAGCAGGCCGACGTAGGTGATGACGGTGACGACGTCGCGGACCACGGTCACGCCGGCCGAGGAGGTCTGGGGCTCCGGGGGCGCCGACACCGACGCCGAGGGTGCGCCCACCGAGAACGTCAGCGCACCCGAGATGGGGTGGCCGTCGCCGGAGAGCACGTTCCACGACACGACGTAGGTGCCGTCGGAGAGGTCGGCCGCGCCGCTGAGCCCGACGGTCACCTCGGTGCCCCCGGCACGGGAGGTGGCCTCGACCTCCTCGCCCGCCGCGTCGTACACCGCGATCTCCTGCGACGTCAGCCGCACGGGCTCGTTGAAGGTCAACGTGACCGTGTCGGGCGCCGTCTCGACGACGGCTCCCTCGGCCGGGTCGGAGTCGATCAGCTCGGCGTGCGCCGAGGCCGGTGCGGCCCCGAGCACGACGAGCGCGAGCGCGACCAGTGCGGCAGCGACCCGAGCCCACCCCGCGGGGAGGGCCGGGTGCCGCCGCACCGGTCGCGCCGGCGACGTCACGAGGACGAGCGCGTCCGGGCGAGGGCGAGGCCGCCGGCGGCCAGGCCGAGCAGGCCGGCCACGAGACCGATCCAGCCGAGGGCCGGCGAGGTGTCGCCCGCGTCGGCGGCTGCCTCGGTGGACCCCTCCGCGGTCGCCTCCGCCTCGTCGGCGGCGGGCTCCGCTGCAGCCTCGTCACCGTGGCTGCCCGCCTCGGCGGCCACGATCTCGAAGGCCGGCGCCGGGCTCTCGAGCTCGTCCGGGTCCTGGCCGTCCGCGGGGACCTCGACCCAGCCGGTCTCGCCCTTCTGGCAGGTCTGGATCGTCGGGAAGCTCAGCGTCTCGCCCTCGGCGTCGGGCAGCTGGAAGGACAGCTCGAACGCGTCACGCTGCCCGTCGGGGAGCGGCGTGGTGGCGGTGTAGACGATCGAGGCGGTGCGCTCGGTGACCTCGTTGCCGTGGGCGTCGGCCACCGGCTCGTCGAGCTGCTCGATCGTCTTCTCGACGTCGTAGAACGGGTTTCGGCTCGGCGTCACCGACAGCACCGACTCGGGCACCTGGATCTCGAGCCTGGTGGTGGGCGAGCCCTCGCAGCCGTGGCCGACGCTGAAGGTGACGACGGTGTAGGCGCCTGCCGCGGCCGTCGACGGCGTGGCAGTGACGTGCGCGCCCGCCGGCGCGGCGAACGAGAGGGCGACGGCGGCGGTGGCGGCCGGGAGCGCCGCGAGGCGCGCGATCGTGCGGATGGACATGTCTCTCCTGAGGTGTGGTGCGGGTCTGGGGTCGGGTGACCACCCGGGCCCGGACCGGGCTCAGGTGGGCAGGACCGCCAGCGGCGGACCGCGTCTCGGTGCGACGAGCAGGAGGACGAGCGAGGAGCGTGCCGCGGCACGGGGCGACCGGCGCCGTACGCGGGTGGCGACCGGGACCGCCGCGTGCGCGCGGAGGGAGACGGCGTACGACGCCGCGCGCCGCCCGGCCCACCACAGCAGCGCCGTCAGCAGGGTGACGAAGGCGTGCGCCCCGACCATCTGCCACGACCAGCCCTGGCCGGGAGCGTCGGCGACGGCCGCGTGTTCGTGGCCGGTGACCAGGCCGAAGGACTCGTGCACGCCGAGCTGCGCCAGCGCGACCGCCGGCAGCAGGGCCCAGCCGGGCACGTCGCGTCGGAAGACCAGGAGGCTCGCGCCCAGGACCACGGCGGCGACCAGCGCCAGTCCGGGACCGGTGGGCACGTCACCGCCGGCCCACGTGTGGGCCGTGGCGGCCCCGGTGACGGCGACGGTCGTCGCCGCGACGGCGCGGGCGAGGGCGTGCGGGGCGCGTGCCCGCTCCACCCTCGCCTCCCACGTCACGCGCTCATCGTCGCAGACGGGAGCGCCCTACGGGTGGCTCGGCCTACCAGCCGTGCGAGCGCCCGTGGCGCCGGTAGTCGGCGCGACCCGGCGGGGGCGGCGCGAACGGACCGCGCCTGCGGTGCATGAACCACATCAGCGGGAAGATGAGCAGGAACAGCGGCGCCTCGGCGATCACGCTCAGCACGATGAGCACGGCCAGGATCGGGAGCAGCGGCAGCCGGGAGCGCGAGCCGGGCCGCGCCGGCGCGCGGACCGGCGCGCGCGCCGGCTGCGCCTGGGGCCGCGGCAGGTCGCTGAAGAGCACCGCCAGGTCGGCGCGGGTGCGCGCCGTCCAGATCGCGTCGAGCCGCTCGTCGTACTCCTCGTGGTCGAGGCGCCCGTCGGCGTAGTGGGTCGCGAGGTCGGCCATCGCGCGCTCGCGATCGCTGTCAGAGATGCGCATGCGCGGGTCCGGCACGCTCATCGCTCAGCGTCCCGTCCGTCCGCGAGGATGCCGTAGAGCCGGCGGCGGGTGTCGACCAGGACGTCGAGGGCGGCCTTCTTCTGCTGGTCGGACCCCTGCGTGGCCAGCTGCCAGACGGCGCTGACGACCTGCCCGATCTCGCTCTTGATGTCGGCGTGGCCGGACGGCTGGTCCGCCGGCGCCTGCTCGGTGCGGGCGAAGGGCGCCCACACGGCGGCCAGCTCGGTGCCGTTCTCCTCGGCCCAGGCCGCGCCCGAGTCGCTCAGCCGGATCGTGCGGCGCCCGTGCTCGTCGTCGGACTCCACGAGGCCCTCGTCCTGGAGCTGCTGGATGGTCGGGTAGACCGAGCCGGGAGAGGGGCGCCACTCGCCGTTGCTGAGCTCGGCGATCTCCTGGATGACCTGGTAGCCGTTGATCGGCTCGTCGGCCTTCCGCGCGCGGTGGAGCACGTCGATGATCGCGGTGCGGACGTCGCCGCGACGTACTCGTGGGCCCCGCTGCTGCGGGCGCTGCTGGGCGGTGGCGAAGCCGAAGATCTCGCCGAGCCACGGCGGGGGACCGCCGCGGTGCCCGCGCCCGCCGCCGGAGAACGCCTGCCCCCAGCTGCTCCAGTCAGACGTCCCGCGCGGCCGGCGGTAGTCCGGCTCGCCGCCGTTGCCCTGGTTGTTCTCGTCGTTGCCGGGCCAGTCGGCGCCGGGCCATTGGTGTCCCATGTCTGCTCCCTCGGGTCTGTGTGAGATGTCATCGGGGCGGTACGTCGTGACCTATCGCTGACGTATCGCGATATATCGCGAGCGTACGCCGAAGGTTGAGGTCGGACAAGGGGGATCACCCCGGGACCGACCCTGAGATCGGTCCCGGCCGCCGCGGCTAGGAGGTTCGGTAGGCGACTGGTGCCGTGAAGTAGAGCTCTACCCCGTCCTGGATGGCCTCTGCCATGGCTGTGCCCTGTTGCTCGGGGAGCCGGTGCGTCCCCGTGTGGTCGACGAGGAAGGCCTGGCCGTGGGGCGTGCGCCAGAGGTGGCGTCCGGGGCCGACGACGCGCGTGGTGTACCCGCCGTGGGTCTTGGTGCGGTGGTGGCGTCGGCGCAGGGGGCCGGAGTTGTGGGGGCCGGTCTGGCCGGGTGGTCCGGTGTCGTCGTAGGGGATGGCGTGGTCGTAGTCGACGCCGTCGCGGGTGGCGGTGCGTGGGGTGAAGGGGAAGCAGTCGCCGCCGGTCTGGACCCAGACGTGGTCCTTGACCGCCTCGGGGTGCTCGTAGGCGTCGACGCGGCGGCGCTGGGCGAGGTCGAGGACCGGGGTGAGGGTGACGTCGCCGTTGCCGAGGACCTCGTGGAGCTGGCGTACGTCGATGGGGCCCACGCCTTCGACCCGGGCGATGCCCTTCCCGGTGCGGAGGGCGTCGTCGGTGAGGTGGACGAAGAGGCGTCCGCGGCCGCGGAGCATGGCCAGCGTGCGGGCGGGGAGTGAGCAGAGCCGGTCGATGGTGTCGGCCATGTGGTCGGGCGCCCACGCCGGCTGCTGGGGCTCACCGGGCTCACCGGGCTCGCCGGTCTCGGTGTCCGTGTCGGTGTGCTCGCCAGTCTGGGTGTGTTCGAGGAGGAGCTTGAGGAGGTCGACGGGTCGGGCGAGCCAGCCCAGCGCGAGGGAGCGGAGCTCGTCGTGGTTGTGGTCGTGACCCATGGTCTCGGCGAGGATTTCGGCGACGCGGTCGACCATGGCGTCGATCCAGACGGCGTCGCCGGCGGTGATGTGGGCGATGATGTGGCGGTAGCCGAACTCGTCGGCCCGGGAGAGGCGCACGTAGCGCTCGTGGCGGGATCGTTCTTGCTCGGCGCGGTGGGTCTCGGGGTCGGCCTCGATGACCTTGGCTCGGGCGATCTCGAGAACGGTGGACGGGGCATGGCCGGCGATAGCCTTGGCGACCGCTCGGTCCACGCGACCGACCTGCTCGGACAGCAGCGAGCGGGAGAGGACGGCGACCTTGCGCGCCACCCACGGCTCGCAGTCGCCGGCCTCGACGACTGCCCAGGTGCGGGGGAGCCGGTGCGCGAGGTCGAGGCCGTCGGCGATCAGCGCCCGCGTCGTCGCCGGGTGCGTCTCACGCGCCATGGCCAGCTCGGGGATGGCGTGGTCGCGGACCGTGGGGGTGCCGTCACCGCCGGGCGTCACCATGGGATCGCGGTCGTCGCGCGGGTGTCCGTGGGCAACGGCCCACTGGACCGCGAGCCGGATCTCCTCCACCTCCGCCAGGCGACGGGCCCGAAGTGCGCTGGTGGCGAGGGCCAGCACCTGCTTCGCAGTCGCCTCGTCGGCCGCCGGGGGCGGCTGCGACTGAAGGGCGGGTGACGACATGCCTCATTCTATCGAACATATGTTCGTACGACAAGGTTCGAACAGGTTGGGGATCGGGCAATCGCGGCAGAGCCGGACGCCCACGGATCACGTCCCGAGGAATCGGACAGGGACCGGTGCTTCGACGGCAACGCCGTCCGTCTCGTGAACCTGGAACGCCCGCGCTCCCGCCCGGGACGACACCGCATCTGCGAAGTTCCCATTGCGGAAGAGAAGGGCGCAGCCGTCATCGGCGGCGTACCCACCGGGTAGGCGTCCTGAAGACACGAGGGCGAGATACGTACTCCGTCGGTGCTTTTCCCCGCCGTAGTGGGGACACGCGCTCCCAGTCAGCATGCCCAGGCCGTCGCTCAACGGCTGCAAGTCGTTGACATTGAATGAGTCGGTCACCGAGGCTTCGAACCAGCAGTTCATTCCCGCGCTCAGCCCGGCGAGGATGACACCCGCGCTCAGCGCCTCGGCGAGAATCGCGTCGAGTCCGTGCATGCGCCACAGCGTGAGCATGTTTGCGGTGTTTCCACCGCCGACATAGATGACGTCCTGCGAGAGGACGAACGTGCGAAGGTCGGCGTGCTCTCTCTTGAACAACGACAGGACCGAGGCACGGGCGCGCGGTGCGGCAAAGGCCCGCTCGAACCGCTCGATGTAGCCGTCAGAGTCGCCGCTGGCAGTCGGCAAGAAGCACACCTTGGGCATACCTGAGCGAGGTACGAGCGACAACAGGAAGTCATCCAGAAGGGGGTTGTCCGGCTCCATCGAGAAGCCGCCACCGCCCATTGCCAGGATGGTTCCCGTAGTCATCGGCCGATCGTAGGTCCACACATCGACGGGTCAGCGCCACGCCACGACGCCTACTGGCGGACGCGCCCCGTCGGCGTGCAGGCCTTCCCGGGGACCTGGGAGTCCTCGATGATCGCGTTGAACAGCGCCGGGGCCCGGTCGGGATCGGCGACGAGCCGGTTGGGGTCGCTGGGTGCGGGCAGGTTGGGCATCGTGCACGTCTTGCTCTCGCCGGTCATCGCGAGGGCGAAGCGGCCCATGTCGACGGGGTTCATCTCCTCGTCGACCCGGATCGCGCCCGAGGCCGCCTCGTTGATCCGCCAGTAGCGCACCGGGTTGACGAACGTCCACGGTGTCATCGCCTCGTCGCCGAGGGCGCTGATCACCTCGCGCTGCCGGGCCACCCGGTCGAGGTCGCTCAGGGCGGTGACGTAGCGCGAGCGGGAGTAGCCGAGCGCCGTCAGCCCGTCCACCTCCTGGCAGCCCTTCTCGATGTCGAGCCGGGCGCGGGGGTCCTTCATGTCCTGCTTGGGACAGATCTCGACGCCGCCGAAGGCGTCGACGGTGTTGATCACGCTGCCGAAGCCGAGCTCGACGTAGTGGTCGATGTGGATGCCGGTCAGCGCCTCCACCCGCTGGACCAGCAGGGGCGCCCCGCCGCTCGCGAAGGCGGCGTTGATCATCTGCGTGCCGCCGTCCGGGACCTCGACGAGGGTGTCGCGCGGGATCGACATCATCGTGCGACCCCCGGATCCGGTGTGGAGGACGATGATCGTGTCGGTGTTGGTGCCGCCGCGCTCGGGGGTGTCGAGCACCTCGCGCTGCTCGTCGGTCAGGTCGTCGGCCTTGTCTGAGCCGACGATGAGGTAGTTGGTGCCGGGCTGGTCACCGGGCCGGTCACCCGAGGGCGTGGCGTCGACCTTGTCGATCGTCGTCCAGTGGTAGAGCGGGACACCGAGCAGGTAGACGAGCAGCAGGATCAGCACCAGGGGAACCACGCCGAGGCGACGGCCCCACCGGCGCTTCTTCTTCGGCCGCGGCGGCGGGGCCGCGGCCGGCGTACGCGTCGGGGAAGGGGGCTGCCCGCCCGACCCGCGCGCCTCGCGGCGGGCCACCGGCATCACCCGGGTCTCGTCGGCCCGGCCGCCCGGCCGCTGCGCCTCAACGCGCTGCGTGGCGTCGCTCGGCGGGTTCTTGGACTGGCTCCCGTAGAGCCAGTCGTACTCGGGTGTTCCCTTCTCGGGCACCCCGGAGCCCTGCGGACGATCAGCCATGGGCGAAGACGCTACCGTGCGGCCCATGAGCGAGCTCAGCACGGCGCGCCCCACGTCGTACAGCCGGGTGAGCCTGGGGATCATGGCGCACTCGAGCGAGGCGAACCTGCTGGGCAACGTGCACGGCGGCGAGATCATGAAGCTCGCCGATTCCACCGCGGGTGCGGTCGCCCACCGGCACAGCGGGGGACCGGCCGTCACCGCGGCGATGGACGAGATGACCTTCCTCGCCCCCGTGCACGTCGGCGACATCATCAAGACCTACTCCCAGGTCAACTGGGCCGGACGGTCGTCGATGGAGATCGGCGTCCGCGTGGAGGCCCAGCCGTGGGGCAACGCCAGCGACGAGCCGGTCCACGTCGCCAGCGCCTACTTCGTCTTCGTCGCGATCGACGAGGAGGGCCACCCGCGGCCCGTCCCGCCGCTGGAGACCGAGACGCCCGGCGACGTCCGACGTCAGCGCGAGGCCGAGATCCGGCGCGCGCACCGGCTGGCGCGCAAGACCGAGATCGACCGGGGCCGCGAGGAGTGACGGAGGCGCTGGTTCCCTGACCTGCCGCCCACGGCGCGTCGTGGGCCGCTGGGACGGGTGTGACTGGTGATACTGGGCGGGCTGACTTCCCCCAGCAGAGAGAGGCCCCCCGATGCCGTCCGCCCCGCCCCCCGGGTCGCACCAGCAGCGGTTCACCACGCTGGACCGCGCCCAGCGCGTCCGGTTCCGCCGCGCGGTGACGCTGATGCTGATGACCCTCGTCCTCCCGGGATCGGCGCAGCTGGTGTCCGGCAAGCGCCGCGTGGGCCGCATCGCGCTCTGGACCTGGCTCACGCTGCTCGTCGTCGGCCTCCTCGCTGTCGTGACGTCGTACTTCTGGCACGGGCTCGCCTTCTGGGCCGGCACCAGCACGGTGCTGCTGCAGGTGCTGCGCCTGGGCCTGATGGCGCTGGCCGTCGGCTGGGCCTACCTCTTCGTCGACGCCTGGCGGCTCGGCCAGCCCCTGACCCTGCAGCGCCAGCACCGGCTCGCGGTCGTCGGCGTCAACGGCTTCCTGTGCTTCAGCGTCGCCGGGGCGCTGCTCTTCGGGGCCCACGTCATCGGCGTGCAGCGCGACTTCATGCTCTCGATGTTCGGCGACGGCAAGGCCGTCGGCGCCCACCACGGGCGCTACAACGTGCTGCTCATGGGCGGCGACGCCGGTGCCGGCCGCTGGGGTCTGCGACCCGACTCGATGACCGTCGCGAGCATCGACGCCGAGACCGGCAAGGCGCTGCTCATCTCGCTGCCGCGCAACATGCAGAACTTCCCGTTCCCCGAGGGCTCGGTGATGGGCGAGCAGTTCCCCGACGGTTTCGACGAGGAGGGGATGTACCTCAACGGCCTGGCCACCTGGGCGCTCGACCACGCGGAGCTGTTCAAGGGCTCGAAGCACCCCGGAGTCGACGCGACCATCGAGGGCGTCGAGGGGATCACCGGCCTGGAGATGAACTACTGGGCGATGGTCAACCTCGAGGGCTTCAAGGACCTCGTGGACGCCGTCGGGGGCGTCGAGCTCAACGTCCGTCAGCGCATCCCCGTCGGCCTGCCGCACGACTCGTTCTTCCGCTACATCGAGCCCGGCACGCGCACGCTCAACGGCATGGACACCCTCTGGTTCGCCCGGGCACGCCACGACTCCGACGACTACTCGCGCATGGCGCGACAGAAGTGCGTGATGAGCGCGATGCTCCAGCAGGTCAGCCCGCAGGACGCCCTGCGCAACTTCGAGAAGATCGCCGGGGCCAGCTCGGCGATGGTCTCCACCAACGTCCCGCGCGGCGAGGTGGACCGCTTCGTCGACCTCGCACTCAAGGCGAAGAGCCAGAAGATCGCCACGCTCTCGCTCGTGCCGCCCATGGTCAACACGGCGAACCCCGACATCGACGAGGTGCACGCCAAGGTCGCGGCGGCCATCGCGAAGGCGGAGGGCCGTGCGCCCGAGAAGACCGCGGAGGCGACCGCCGAGACGACCGCGGAGGCGGCCGAGGGGGAGTCCGCCGAGACCACCGCCCCGGCAGCCGGGTCGCCGGCTCCGGAGCAGGGCGCCGCCTCGACCCCGGCCGCCCCGGCGACCCCGAGCACGCCCCCTGCCGTCGCGGGCGGGTCGGTCGGCTCGCTGTCCACCGGCTACGCCGCCAACCAGTCGGAGGACCTGGGCGCGGTTTGCTGAGCGCGGCTGTGGCGCCCCTAGTGTGTACGCCGTGACCACCGGACCCCTGCCTCGCATCGTCGCGGTCGTGGTCACCTTCAACCGTCTCGCGCTGCTCCAGAAGCTCGTGGCGCGGCTCGGGCAGGTCGACGGGCTGGCCGAGGTCCTGGTCGTCGACAACGCCTCCTCGGACGGCACGGGGGAGTGGCTCGCCGCCCGCCCGACGACCGGCGAGGTCCCGCTCAGCGGACGCACGCTCAGGACCAACCGCGGCGGTGCCGGCGGTTTCCACGACGGCCTCGCCTGGGCGATCGACCGCGGCGCCGACCTGGTCTGGCTGATGGACGACGACGGGCTGCCCGACGTCGACTGCCTCGACCAGCTGCTGCTGGAGACCGACAACCTCGACTTCTGGGGCCCGCTGGTCGTCGACGAGGCCGACCCGGGGCGGCTGGTGTTCCCCATCCGCCTGCCCGGGAGCACCCGCGTGGTGCACGCCGTCGACGACGTACGTCGTGCAGCGAAGCGGGACCGCATCGACGGGATCGTCATCCCCTTCAACGGCGTCCTGGTCACCAAGGAGCTCGTCGACCGGATCGGGCTGCCGCGCGAGGAGTTCTTCATCTGGGGCGACGACCACGAGTACCGCCTCCGCGCGGAGGAGGCCGGGGCCCGCGTCGCCACGGTGGTCACCGCCACGGTGCGCCACCCCAGCGTCGGCAACCTCGGCACGCCGATGATGTTCGGTCGCACGACCTACAACGACTCGCCGAGCGACCTCAAGCACTACTGCATGGCCCGCAACAACCTGGTCAACCTGCGCGACTACCGCGGTCCGCTGCACGCGCTGGCCTTCGTGGTGAAGACCGCGTGGTTCTACGCCTTCACCCGCCCCAGCCTCTCGCGGCTGCGGCTCAGCGCCAGCGCCATGCGCGCCGGCATCGCGGGTGACTTCGACGGCCACCGGAGGTTCCTGTCGTGACCGACCCGGCCGCGCCCGAGACGGTGGCGGTCGTCGTGGTCACCTTCAACCGCGCCGACCTGCTCGCCGGGATGCTCGACGGGCTCGCCGCCCAGACGCGCCGTCCAGACGCGGTCATCGTCGTCGACAACGCCAGCACCGACCACACCCGCGAGGTGCTCGCGGCGCGCACCGACCTGCCCCTGCACGTCACGCACCACCCGGACAACATCGGCGGCGCGGGCGGCTTCCACCTCGGCGTGCGGGCGGCGTACGACGCCGGGTGGGACCGGGTGTGGCTGATGGACGACGACGTGGTCCCCGCCCCCGGCTGCCTCGAGGCGCTGATGGCGGTCGACGAGGACTGCCTGATCGCCGTGCGCGAGGACCTCGCAGGCGCGCTGGTGGAGAAGGCGGCCGTCGAGTTCGACCTGCGCAACCCGCTGGCGATCAAGCCCAAGCGGTCCACCGTCGACAGCACCTTCGCCGACCGGGCTTCGATGCCGGAGCTCGTCGAGGTCCACAACGTCGCCTTCGAGGGCTTCATGGTCCGCCGCGGCGTGATCGAGGAGATCGGCTTCCCGGACCCGTCCTTCTTCATCTTCTACGACGACGCGGAGTACGCCGTCCGCGCCCGCCGCGCCGGCCGCCGGATCTGGGCGGTGCGCGACGCCGTCCTGGTCCGCCAGCTCGACTTCAACCAGCAGCACGACCTGTCGGGGTGGAAGGGCTTCTACATGTACCGCAACCTCTTCGTGGTGCACCTCCGCCACGGGGAGAACGTGCTGGTGCGCCTCAAGCCGTGGCTGATCACCCTCGTCGTGGTGCTGCTCAGCCCCGTGCGCGGTGGTCGGGCCGAGGCCCGCAACGTGATCCGCGCCATGGCCTCCGCGCGGGGCATGCGCCGCCTGACGGCTTCCGCCCGCCCCCCTCGATAGACTCACCCCGCGTTTCTCACCCAAGGAGTTCATCCCTTGTCCCAGGGCCCCACGACCGACACCGACCACACCCCCGACCAGCTCCCCGATCTCGTGATCGTCGGCGCCGGCCTGTTCGGTCTCACGATCGCCGAGCGGTGCGCCGAGGAGCTCGGTCTCCGCGTGCTCATCCTCGAGCGTCGTCACCACCTCGGCGGCAACGCCTACTCGGAGCGTGACCCGGAGACCAACGTGGAGGTGCACAAGTACGGCGCGCACCTGTTCCACACCTCCAACGAGCGCGTGTGGGAGTACGCCAACCGGTTCACGTCGTTCACCGACTACCGGCACCGCGTGTTCGGGAAGTACCAGGGGCAGGTCTACTCCCTGCCGATGAACCTCGCGCTCATCAACCAGTTCTTCGGCAAGTCGCACACGCCCGACGAGGCCCGCGCGCTGATCGCCGAGCAGTCCAGCGAGATCGTCACCGAGGACGCCTCCAACCTCGAGGAGAAGGCGATCAGCTTGATCGGGCGCCCGCTCTACGAGGCGTTCATCAAGGGCTACACCGCCAAGCAGTGGCAGACCGACCCCACCGAGCTCAGCGCCGACATCATCACCCGCCTCCCGGTGCGCTACACCTTCCAGAACGGGTGGTTCAGCGACACCTACGAGGGCCTGCCCACCGACGGCTACACGGCGTGGCTGACCAAGATGGCCGACCACCCCAACATCGAGGTCCGCCTCGAGACCGACTTCTTCTCCGTCGCCGATGACTACAAGGGCAAGGTCCCGATCGTCTACACCGGCCCGGTCGACGAGTACTTCGGCAATTCCGAGGGCCGCCTGTCGTGGCGCACCGTCGACCTCGAGGAGAGCGTCGTCGACACCGACGACTTCCAGGGCACCGGCGTGGTCAACTACAACGACCAGGACGTGCCCTACACGCGCATCATCGAGTTCAAGCACTTCCACCCCGAGCGGGAGAAGACCCACCTGCCCGGCAAGAGCGTGATCGTCCACGAGTACAGCCGCTTCGCCGAGGAGGGCGACGAGCCCTACTACCCGGTGAACACCGCCGACGACCGCGCCAAGCTGCTCAAGTACCGCGAGCTGGCGAAGGCCGAGCCGATGGTGCTGTTCGGCGGCCGCCTGGGCACCTACAAGTACCTCGACATGCACATGGCCATCGGTGCCGCCCTGTCGATGTACGACAACAAGCTCAAGCCGCACTTCACCGAGGGCGCCGAGCTCACGAGCGGAGGCATCGACGCATGAGCACCACCACAACCACCACCCGTCTGCTGCAGCGGCAGATCCTCCCGGTCGACCGCGACCCCGACACGTTCGCGCTCTACGTCGACCTGGAGGAGGCCCGCCTCGACACCAGCCGGCACGAGGTCGGCGGCAACAAGGCCGCCAAGGACCTCAACAACGCCGCGATCCGGCAGTCGACCTCCACCGGTCGCAAGCTGCGCCCCGACCAGGTCCTCTCGCGCACGGCCGTGCGCGCCCAGCCGGGCCAGATGGTCTCCTTCGGTACCTACTTCAACGGCTTCCCGGCCTCCTACTGGCGCCGCTACACCGTCGTCGACGAGGTCACCCTGACCGTGCAGGTGCGCGGCGCCGGCACCGTGGTGACGGTCTACAAGTCCATGGCCGCGGGCCACAACCAGGTCGTCGACTCCACCACCGTCTCGTCCGACGAGGCCGAGACGTTCGCGTTCGAGCTGACCCTGACGCCGTTCGTGGACGGCGGCTGGTACTGGTACGACATCGTCGCCGGCGACGACGGCGCCGTGGTCGAGTCGGCCCGGTGGACCGCCGAGGTTCCCGAGGACCGCGCCCAGCACGGCACCGCCGACATCTGCATCACCACGATGAACCGGCAGGACTTCTGCGCCAAGCTCCTCGGCCAGATCGCCGACGACGAGGACCTGCGTCCCTACCTCGACACCGTCCAGGTGGTCGACCAGGGCAGCAAGCCCCTCGTGGAGTCCACGTACTTCCCGGCCGCGCAGGAGTCGCTGGGCGACCGGCTGCGGGTCATCGTGCAGGGCAACCTCGGCGGGTCGGGCGGCTACGCCCGCGGCCAGCTCGAGAGCATCCGCAAGGGCACGGCGACCTACGCGCTCATGATGGACGACGACGTGGTCTGCGAGCCCGAGGGGATCATCCGTGCGGTGACCTTCGGCGACCTCGCCAAGCGGCCCACGATCGTGGGCGGCCACATGTTCAGCATCTACTCCCGCTCGCGCCTGCACTCCTTCGGCGAGATCGTCCAGCCCTGGCGCTTCTGGTGGCAGACCCGCCTCGACGGCTACAGCGACTGGGACTTCGCGGCCCGCAACCTGCGCTCCGCCCGCTGGCTGCACAAGCGCGCCGACGTGGACTTCAACGGCTGGTTCTCCTGCCTGATCCCGCGGGTCGTGCTTGAGGAGGTCGGCCTGTCGCTGCCGCTCTTCATCAAGTGGGACGACTCGGAGTTCGGCCTGCGCGCCAAGGAGGCCGGCTACCCGACCGTGTCCTTCCCGGGCGCCGCTGTGTGGCACGTGCCGTGGACCGACAAGAACGACGGCGTCGACTGGCAGGCCTACTTCCACCACCGCAACCGCATCATCGCCGCGCTGCTGCACTCGCCCTACGAGCGCGGTGGGCGGATGGTCCGCGAGTCGTTCAACCACCAGGTCAAGCACCTCGCGTCGCTGCAGTACTCCACCGCCGAGCTGCGTCACCTCGCGATGGAGGACGTCCTGGCGGGTCCGCACGCCCTCCACGGTGAGCTCGCGACGAAGCTTCCCGAGGTCAACGCCTTCCGCAAGCAGTTCGTCGACGCGCAGCTGCACGTCGACCGCGACGAGCTGCCGCCGGTGCGGCGCAAGAAGCCGCCCAAGAAGGGCAAGTCCGACATCGAGATCCCCGGTCGTCTCAGCACGCTCATCGGCGCCGGGCTCGCCCCGATCCGGCAGCTGCGCCCCATCCGGTCGATGTCGCGCGACTACCCCGAGGCCGAGCTCACCGCGATGGACGCCGCGTGGTTCAACCTGGTCAAGTACGACTCGGCCGTCGTGTCGATGAACGACGGCAGCTCGGTGGCGCTCTACCGCCGCGACCCCGAGGAGTACCGCGACCTCCTCAAGCGGACCGTCGCGATCCACCGACGCTTCCACCGTGAGTGGCCCGCCCTGGCCCAGCAGTACCGCGACGCCCTCGGCGAGATCACCTCGCCCGAGGCGTGGGAGAAGACGTTCGCCCCCTGGACCGACGGCTCCGACCGCGCTGCGGGCACGACCGAGTGAGCCGCCCGTGAGCACGACAGCCCCCGGCCCGGCCCGGCGTACGACGGCCGAGCTGGAGGCCCTGCCGCTGGCCCCGCCCGCGGCCACGGGCCTGAGCGAGGTCGTACGCCGTCGCTACCTGCTCGGCATGCTGGTGCGCAACACCATCAAGTCGCGCTACCAGGGCACCGTGCTCGGCTGGGTGTGGAGCTACCTGCAGCCGGCCATCCGGTTCTGCATGTTCTACTTCCTGTTCCAGGTGATGATCGGCCGCGGCGCCGGGATGGAGAACTTCGCCATCCACCTGTTCGCCGGCATGGTGATCGTGCACTTCTTCACCGAGACCTTCAACGGTGGCACCCAGTCGCTGGTCCAGAACAGGTCGCTGATCACCAAGCTGCCGGTGCCGCGCGAGATGTTCCCGGTGGCCCGCATGCTCGTCGCCGGCTGGCACACCATCCCGATGCTGGTGATCCTCGTGGTGCCGTGCGTGTTCCTCGGGTGGCGCCCCGACCCGGTGGGGATGGCGGCGGCGCTGCTGGGCTTCACCCTCACGGCCGCGCTCGGGCTGGCCCTGGGGCTGCTCTTCAGCGTCGGCAACGTCTTCATGCGCGACATCGGCAAGGTGGCGCAGACCCTCACCCAGTTCGTCACCTTCAGCGTGCCGATGATGTACCCCTACACCCTCGTGCAGGAGCGCTTCGGCGAGCCGATCGCGACCTACTACCTGTGGAACCCGATGGCCGAGGCCGTGCTCCTGATCCAGCGCGGCTTCTGGACCGGCACCACCAGCGACCCCGAGGCGACGGCCGCGGTGCACCTGCCCGACCACCTCTTCACCCGCGGCCTGGTGATGACGGCCATCGCGTTCGTGCTGCTGGTGCTGGCGCAGCGGATCTTCGCCCGTCTCGAGGCCCGCGTCCCGGAGCGTCTGTGATGACGACCATGATCCAGGTGGAGAACGCCACCAAGGCGTTCACGCTGTCCTACCAGCGCTCGCTCAAGCAGACGGTGCTGGCCAAGGCCCGCGGCCGCAAGACCCACGACTCCTTCAACGCCGTCGACGACGTGAGCTTCAAGGTGCACGAGGGGGAGTCGGTCGGCCTGATGGGCCTCAACGGCTCCGGCAAGTCGACGCTGCTCAAGCTCATCAGCGGCGTGATGCGTCCCGACAGCGGCTCGGTGCTGACGCGCGGCCGGATCGCGGGTCTGATCGCGACCGGCACCGGCTTCGACAACAACCTGAGCGGGCGGGAGAACCTCTACCTGAACGCGGCCATCCTTGGGATGTCGCGGGCCGAGACCGACCGCAAGTTCGACGAGATCGTCGACTTCGCCGACCTCGGGAAGTTCCTCGACACCGAGGTGGCCTACTACAGCTCCGGCATGAAGGCACGCCTCGGGTTCTCGGTCGCGGTCAACGTCGACGCCGACATCTTCATCGCCGACGAGGCCCTGGCGGTGGGGGACCGGCCGTTCAAGCGCAAGTGCAAGCGGCGCATGGACGAGATCGTGCGCTCGGGCGTGACGATGTTCTACGTCTCGCATGCCCCCGGCTCCGTCCGCAACCTCTGCGACCGGGTCCTGGTCATGGAGAGCGGGCGCCTCGGCTTCGACGGCGACGTCGAGGAGGGCATCCGCTACCTCCACTACGACGAGGGCGACGACGACCAGGGCGAGGACGACGGCCTCGGCGCCGACATCTAGGCAGCCCAACCCCAGCCCGCCCCCGAGCGGTGTGTGAGACACGTTTCGACCGCAGAAAACGTGTCTGACGCACCGCTCGAGGCATTTTCGGGGCACAATCGGTCAGAATTACACCGGTGTAACGGCGTGTCGAGTGGAAATTACAGCGTTGTAGTTACTCAGAAACCCTTCCGTGACTGATGTGACTGGTGTGAAACTCCTGCCTTGTGTGACCTTCCCCCACACAGCAGGAGTCTTGTCATGCGTCCTCTTCAGGCCCGCCTCGTCACCCTCTGCCAGCAGGTGCTGGCCCTGGGTGTCGTGCTCGTCGTGCTCACCCCCGCCTCCGGTGTCGTGTCCCTCGACATCGTGGGGGAGACGCCCGGTGCCCCCGCCGCCACGACCGCCCCCGCGGCGCTCATGTCGGCCACCGTCCCCACCGCGGCGGTGACGCCGACCGTGACCGAGGTGCCGCTGACCGGGGAGTCCGGCGGGTTCGCCGGGCTGCGGGGACGCACGGTCGCGGGCGGGGCCTCGGAAGCACGCGTGGTCAGCACGCCGCAGCCCGTGGACGCCTTCGGCGCGGTCGGGGTCACCTGGGCCAGCGGCGAGGAGCTCGAGGAGGACCAGATCACCCTCCGCGTCCGCACCCGCGAGGGCGAGGAGTGGAGCGCCTGGGAGGACCTGGAGTACCACGACGAGCACGGGCCCGACCCGGACAGCGCGGAGGCCGCGGCCGCCCGTCCCGGCACGGAGCCCACCTTCGTGGGCGACGTGGACGACGTCCAGGTCGAGGCCCGCACCGACGGCGTCGCCCTGCCCGACGACCTCTCCCTCGCCGTGGTCGACCCGGGGTCGGCCACGAGGACCGAGACCGAGGCGCCGGCCGATGCCGCGAAGAGCGACCCCGGTGCGTCGTACGACGAGGAGTTCGCGCAGCAGGAGGGCACGGACGCCGCCTCCGAGGGCATCACGCTCCAGGCGGCGCGCACGCAGGCCGTCGCGCAGCCCACCATCTTCTCGCGGGCCCAGTGGGGCGCCGACGAGAGCATCCGCAACAAGAGCGCCCTGCGCTACGGCTCGATCAGCGGCGGCTTCGTCCACCACACGGTCAACGCCAACGACTACTCCGAGGCCCAGGTGCCGGCGCTCCTGCGCAGCATCTACGCCTACCACGTGAAGTCGCGGGGCTGGAGCGACATCGGCTACAACTTCCTCGTCGACCGGTTCGGCCGGATCTGGGAGGGCCGCTACGGCGGCATCGACCGTCCGGTCGTCGGCGCCCACACGCTCAACTACAACGACTACTCGTTCGCGATGTCGGCGATCGGCAACTTCGACACCGTCCAGCCGCCCGACGTGATGCTGCGTGCCTACGGTGCACTCTTCGCGTGGAAGCTGTCGCTGCACGGGGTCAACCCCGCGTCGACGTCGCAGAAGATCGGTCGCGGCACGTTCCAGGCGATCAACGGCCATCGGGACGCGGGTTCGACGGCGTGCCCCGGCAAGTACCTCTACGCCCAGCTGCCGCTGATCCGGACGTATGCGTCCCAATCGGCGCCGGCGGTCCCGCCGCCCCCGCCGACCGAGGTCCCGATCGCCGAGCCCGCGCCGCAGAACAACCTCGACGCCTCGCCGTACCCCGACCTCGTCGTCCGCCGCGCCTCCGACGGCCGTGGCCTGGTGCTGCCGACCGGCGGCCTCACGTCCTTCCAGACCCGTACGGTCGTGGGCAAGCGCGGCTGGGACAAGCGCGCAGACGTCCTCGTCTCGCCCGACCTGACCGGGGACGGCTTGCCCGACCTGGTGACGGCGGACAAGTCCGGCGACGTCCGGGTCCGCGCCGGCAAGGGCAACGGCAAGTTCGGCAAGACCACGCGCAAGCTGCGGCTCCGCGGCTACTCGCTCGTCACCGCCGCCGGCGACATCAACGGCGACGGCCGCAACGACCTGGTGGCCCGGTTCAAGGGTCGTCTCGCCACCCTGCTCGGGACCGAGAAGGGCGGCTTCGCCCGCAAGGTCACGCGCAAGGGCTACGGCAACTACCGGCAGGTCGTCGGTGCCGGGGACGTCAACGGCGACGGCCGCGCCGACCTGCTGCTGCGCACCAAGAACCGCCTCTTCCTGCAGACGGGCTACGGCACCGGCCGGTTCGCCGCACCCAGGCGCGTCGCCGGGAAGTGGAGCGGCTACAACCGGGTCGTCGCCGGTGACTTCAACGGCGACGGACGCTCCGACCTGGTGGCCCGGACGTCCAAAGGCAAGATGATGCTGATGCCCGGACGCGGCGACGGCACCTACGGCGCCGCGCTGGGGCCGGCCACCAACCTCAAGACGATGCGCTTCATCACCGGCGCCAACATGGTCGGCGGTGCCGGGGCGGATCTGATCGGCGTCTCCGGCAAGCAGCTCGTCGTGGTCGCCAACCGCGACACCTTCGAGCTCGGCGCGCCGATCGACACCGGCGTCTCCTTCGCCGGCATGGACACGATCCTCAACGCCGGCGACGTCAACCGCGACGGGTTCGGCGACGTGCTCACCCGCGACGGCTCGGGCCAGCTGTGGTTCTTCGCCGGCACCGGCACCGGCACGCTCGCGGTGGGCACCGTGCTCGGCCAGGGCTGGGGACCGGTGCAGGGCCTGAGGGCGGTCGGCGACGTCACCGGCGACGGGCTCCCGGACCTCATCGGCACCCCGAGCGGGAGCCGGCTGACGGTCTGGCCCGGCAACGGCGCCGGCGTGGGCGCCGGCATCCTCGTCAAGGGTGGCGTGGTCCCCGCGCCGGCCGGGCTCCCTGCCGACCTCTCCGGCTTCGACTGGGTGCTGGGCGTGCAGGCGATGACCCTCAAGGGCTCGGCCGACTACGTCGTCCGGGACCGCGCGAGCGGAGTGGCGTACCTCTACTCCGGTCGCAAGTCCGGCGTCTCCGACCCGCGGGTGCTGGGCGAGGGACTGGGGGCCTTCGACCTGGCCGGGTGAGGCGGCGCGGGAGCAGCGCGATCAGGCCCGGGCAGTCGCCCGTTCGGCGTCGTGGACGTCGTCGAGGCGAGCCGGGTCGGGGTTGCGGACAAGGACCAGCGAGCCTCCTCGTCCGAGGGGCTCGGTGAAGGTGGCCATTCCTGGTGGGGAAGCCGGGTCGGCCACCGAGAGAAGACGGCCGCCGTCGGTGAGATCACTCCCGACGGCGGCCGTCAGGTCGTGCGGGCGGTCGGCGGGCGGCCCGAAGAGCTGCTGCTGGGTCAGCGCGTCGGTCGCGGGGTCGTCGCCGGTCGGCGGGTCCCACGCGGTGAACCCGTCGGGCTGCGACCAGATCTCGACGCCCACGTCGAGCACGCCGGCCGGGAGCGCCTCGGCGAACCGCACGCCCAACGGGCGCAGGCTGCACGCCAGCACCGGGATGGTCCCGGCGCGGGGCGCCCAGGCCCCGAGGCCGTCGGGGCCGCACACCACGGCGTCCGGCTGGTCGGAGGTGGTGACCCGCAGGCCGAGCGTCCACGCCGCGCCCAGGAACACCGGCGAGAGCCAGTGGGGCGGGAGGTCGATGCGCAGCGACATGCCGCGCTCGAGGTCGGCGACGTCGCTCAGCAGTCCGGAGGCCTTGGCCACCCAGTTGGCGTACGTCGTCACCGACAGCTCGACGCGTTCGTCGCTCGCGTGGTCGTAGAACGTCAGCAGCGGGCGTCCGGGGTCGCGTCGCAGCTGGGCTGCGAGCACCTCGGCGAAGGTCGTCACGAGTTGTGCCTCAGACGGCGTTGGGCTCCGGGGAGTCCATGTAGGGGTAGTCCTGCATGAAGGTGTCCAGCGCGGCGCCGCTCACCTCGGAGCAGTACTGCCAGACGCCGACCTGCTTGGTCGGGTCGGTCTCGCCGACACCGCCGAGCGACCAGTGGGTGAGGGCGACGTGCTGGCCGTCGGGGAAGTCCTTGCCGTCCTCGGAGGTCCACGGCACGGCCTTGAACTTGTCGCGCAGGTTGTCGGTGCCCTCCAGCTTGGAGGCGATGCCGCGCAGCACGTCCATCTGGTCGGAGTCGTCGGCGATGGTCTCGTCGTACCAGAGGATCGTGAAGCCGTGCTCGAGGTTGTGCACCAGCTCGCCGAGCTCGGGACGGTCGGAGGCGGTGTAGAGCTTGCGCTCCATGCTGTCCCACATGTTCCAGTGCTGGCCGAAGGCCGGCGGGGCGTCGGGGTAGGTCATCGGCGTGCCGACCTCGACGTGGTCCTGGCTGCCCTCGGCCGACTTGGTCGTGACGTCCTGGCAGACCGACGCCTTCGCGCCGATCTCACCGAGCGAGTCGGAGGCATAGGCCCGCAGGTCCCACCAGTCCTTGATCGGCTTGAACGCCGCGGCGCCGACGATCAGCACGGCGACGAGGACGCACACGCCCACGATCGCCAGCCCGCGCCGGTTCTCGCGCTTGGACTGCTGGGAGCGGATGGAGTCGATGACCGCCTGACGGTCGGTCTTTGCCTGCTTGGCCACGGTGCTCGGTGTCTCTCGGTCGAGTGCTGGGTCGGTCCTGCGGTGGGAGAGTCTACGTAGTCACGGGTGAGACGTGGCACACGACGCCTGCCACCGACTCCTCCCAGCGGCGGATCCGCCACCCGTTCGCGAAGCAGACCGCCGCCACGGCCGTGCGGTCCGACCCCTCGGGCAGCCGCAGCTCGTTGCGGTCGGGGTCGCCGTCGAAGGTCAGCGACAGCGTCGAGGTCATCGATCGACCACGCCCGACGACCCGCCCCACCTGCGTCTGGAGCTCGGGCAGGTCCACCGGCGCCCCGAAGGGAGCCCGGTCGGACTCGTCCCCGGCCAGGGCGCGTACGACGGCCTCGCGGGCGCCCCAGCCGAACAGGTCCCCGCCCTCGGGGCGCACGAGGGACGCGGCGCCGGGGCCGTCATCCCCGGGCGGTAGCACGAGGTCCGCGCGCCCGCGCACGACGGCGACCGGCCGTCCCGCCAGCTTGCCCTGCGCGAGCTCGGCGGCACCCGCGATCTCGTCGGCCACGGCCGGGAGGGTGACGGCGAGGGGGTTGCCGTGGGGGTCGGTGCGGCCGGCGAAGTCCTCGGCGACGAGCAGGCCGGCGGCGCCCACGGCGAGGTCGGTCTGCCCCTCGCGCCACGCACGACCCGACGTGTCGGTGACCACGACACCCACGTTGGTCCCGGTGCGCCGGAGGACCTCGCGGCGCAGCGACCGGGCGGAGGCGTCGGGGTCCACGGGGAGCAGCACGACCGAGTCGGCGGGCACGTTGGACGCGTCGACACCGGCCGCCGCCATGATCAGTCCGAGACGGTTGCGCACGATGCGCACGGGGCCGCGCTGCGCCACGACGCGGACAGTCTCCTCCTCGACCGCGGTCTCGCGGTCGCCCACCCGGGTGCGTCCCTCGGCCTTGCTGACCACCTTGCTGGTCACGCAGACCACGTCGCCGTCGGCCAGGTCGGCGCCGTCGCCGAGCGCGGCGAGCACGAGCGCGGCCAGGTCGTCCCCGGCTGCGACCTCGGGCATCCCGTCGGGCGCCCACACCTCGAGCCGGCCCACGGGGGCGCTCATGCGGGGTCGATGACGAGCGAGACGGCGGCCGCGGCCATCGCCGCGGTGGCGTCGTCGCCGGACATCATCAGCGGCACGGCCGCGGCCCGGATCCCGGCTTGGTCCAGTCCGGTCAGCTGGTCGGCGTCGCGCTCGTCGACCAGCCAGCCGTCGAGCACCCCGCCCGCGGACCGGGCGCCGTAGTGGGCACCGACGGCGCCGGCGCTCACCTCGACCCCGATGCTGGTGAGCATCTGGGCGGCCATGCCGTGCACGTGGGAGGGGCCGACGATGGGGGAGAGGCCCACCACGGGGGCGGACGTCGCGCGGACCGCGTCGCGGATGCCGGGCACCCCGAGGATCGTGCCGACCGAGACCACCGGGTTCGACGGAGGCAGGACGACGAGGTCGGCCTCGCCGATGGCCTCGAGCACGCCGGGGGCCGGGGTCGCGGCCTCCTGGCCGACCACGAGCACCGCCTCGGCCGCCACTGCGGCGCGCAGCCGCACCCAGTACTCCTGGAAGTGGATGACCCGCCGCCCGCTGGGGCTGTCGGGGTCGGCCACGGCCACGTGGGTCTCGACCCGGTCGTCGCTCATCGGCAGCAGCCGCACCGTGGCGCCGTGCACGGGCGTGAGCCAGCGTCGGCACAGCGCCTCGGCGACCTGGGACAGGGTGTAGCCGGCCTCGAGCATCTGGGTGCGGACCAGGTGGGTCGCGATGTCGCGGTCGCCGAGGCCGAACCACGTCGGCTCGACGCCGTACGCCTCGAGCTCGGTGCGCGCGCTCCAGGTCTCGTCGCGGCGGCCCCACCCGCGCTCGACGTCGATCCCGTCGCCGAGGGTGTACATCACGGTGTCGAGGTCGGGGCACACCTTGAGGCCGTGGACCCACCAGTCGTCGGCGGTGTTGGCCACGACGGTGACCTCGGTGTCGGCGGACCCGCCGGCGACGACGCCCGAGCGCAGGCCGTGCAGGAGTCCCTGGAGGAAGCGGGCCCCGCCGACGCCGCCGGAGAGGACGGTGATACGGCGGAGCGTGGACGCGGATGATGACATAGGAACAGCCTGCCGGAAGCGGAATGGCCATATCAGATCCGGGCTTGACTTGCGGGGTACGACAGGCATGTAATTCCCACAGTGTCGTTAGGTTGTTTCCAGTGTCTCGTCCAGTTCTGAAAACAGGGTCGAAAGGGCGTCAGCCATGAGAGCAGAACTGTTTCTTCTCGAGCCCGAGGGCGAGGAGTTCGGTTGGCAGGACCGCGCCTTGTGCGCGCAGACGGACCCCGAGGCGTTCTTCCCCGAGAAGGGCGGCTCCACCAGGGAGGCCAAGAAGGTCTGCCTGACGTGCGAGGTCCGCGACGACTGCCTCGAGTACGCGTTGATGAACGACGAGCGCTTCGGCATCTGGGGCGGTCTGTCCGAGCGCGAGCGCCGCAAGCTCAAGAAGCGGGCCGTCTGAGCCTCCGCTCCACCTCCGTCGCTCCACCCCGTCGGCATTTCGGCGGCTCGGGGACCCGTCGCTAGGGTGCTCCGGTGATCGTCACAGCGCTTCTCGTCAGTCATGACGGGGCGCGGTGGCTCCCAGCAGTCCTGACCGGTCTGAGCGGGCAGACCCTCCCGGTGGACCGTGTCGTGGCCGTCGACACCACGAGCCGTGACGACAGCGTCGCCCTCCTCCGTGACGCCCTCGGCGAGCAGGCCGTCGTCGACGTGGTGCCCGGGTCGACCAGCTACCCCGCCGCGGTGCGCCACGGCCTGGACCTGGCGCCGCCCTCCGAGGCGTCGGGCGACGACGAGTGGGTCTGGCTGCTCCACGACGACAGCAACCCTGCTCCGACGGCGCTCGCCGAGCTCCTCGACGCTGCCCGGGAGCACCCGACGGTGGCCATCCTCGGCCCCAAGCTGCGCGAGTGGCCCTCGCTGCGCCGCCTCCTCGAGGTCGGCCTCACGATCACCGGCACCGGACACCGCGAGACCGGTCTGGAGCGCGGCGAGTACGACCAGGGCCAGCACGACGAGGTGCGCGAGGTGCTCGCGGTCAACACCGCCGGCATGCTCGTGCGGCGGTCCGTGCTCGAGTCCCTGGGCGGGCTCGACGAGGACCTGCCCATCTTCGGCAACGACATCGACTTCGGCTGGCGCGCCGCGCTGGCCGGTCACCGCACCCTCGTCGTGCCGCAGGCCGTGGTCTTCCACGCCGAGGCCGCGCACCGCGGGATCCGGCGTACGCCCCTCACCGGGCGCCACACGCACTACCAGGAGCGCCGCGCCGCCCTCCTCACGTCGCTCGCCAACGTGTCCTCGCGCGGGTTCGCCTGGCAGTACGTCCGGCTCTTCCTCGGCTCGCTGCTGCGCGTGGTCGGCTTCCTCGCCGTGCGCTCGGTGGGGGAGGCGCTGGACGAGCTCGCGGCAGCGCTGTCCGTGCACGGACGCCCTCGGCAGCTCCTCGCCGCGCGACGCGAGCGGGCCCGGTTGCGGCAGGGCGACCCCGCCGACGTACGGCGCCTGCTCGCCCCGTGGTGGCTGCCCTACCGCCACGGCCTCGACTTCGTCACCGACCTCGTCTCCGCCGCGACCAATCAGGCCTCCGACGTCGCCGAGCGGCGCCGCATCGCCCGGGCGGAGTCCGCGCCGGGAGGTGGACCGGCCGCGCGCGACGAGCGCCGCGGTGCCGGCACGTCGAACGACGACGAGGACGCCTACCTCACCGACACCGGCTTCGTCGCCCGCTTCTTCACCAACCCGGTCGCCGTGGTGCTGGCGCTCTTCGGCGTGCTGGCGGTGCTCGGCGCGCGCGAGGCCTTCGGGACGATCACCGGCGGCGCGCTGTCACCGGTGCCCGACGCCGCGGCGGACTGGTGGCGGCTGCACGTGTCGAGCTGGCACCCGCTCGGCACCGGCACCGACGTGCCGGCCCCGGCCTACGTGCTGCCGTTCGCGCTCGCCGCCTCCGTCCTGCTCGGGAACACCGGTGCCGTCGTCTCCGGCCTCATGCTGCTCGCGGTCCCCGTAGCGGCGTGGGGCGCGTGGCGCCTGCTGAAGGTGGTGGGGCGGCTCGTCGACCCGCTGGGGCTGCCGCGGTGGCTGGTGGTGTGGGGCGCGCTGACCTACGCCCTCGTCCCGGTCACCGCCGGAGCCTGGAGCGAGGGCCGCTTCGGGACGGTCGCGGTCGCCGCGCTGCTGCCCTGGACCGCGCACGCCGCACTCGGCTTCGTCGACCCGGACCGCGACCGACGCTGGCGCGCCGCCTGGCGCACGGCCGTGCTCCTGGCCCTCGGCGCCGCGTTCGTGCCCGGCTTCTGGCTCTTCGCCCTGCTCGCGACCGCGGTCGTGCTCGGATCGGCGGCCGTCATCGCCCCGCGCCTGCTGCGCGAGCGCGACAGCTGGGGCCCGCCGGTGGTCGCCGTGGCCGCGACACCCGTGCTGCTCGCGCCCTGGCTGCTGCCGCTGCTCACCACCGGCTCCGGGGCCGGGCTGCTGCTGGAGGCGGGACGCCTCACCGTCGACCAGGTGACCTTCGGCGGCCTCGTGACCGGCCGGCTGAACGACCTCGGTGCGCCGGGGTGGCTCGGGGCAGTGCTCGGCCTGCTGGCCGTCGCGGCCCTCATCCCGCGGAGCACGCGGGTGCCGGTGCTCATCTGCTGGCTGGTCGCGCTGGCGGCCGCCGTCGTCTCCGGCGTGCTGTCGCACGTGACCCTCGACCTCCCGTCCGTGACCACCCGGCCGAGCCTCGGACTCTTCGTGGTGATCCTCCAGGGCACCTGGGTCGTGGCGGTCGTGCTCGGGGCCGACGCCTACCTGCGGCGCCTCGCCGACCACCACCCGTGGTGGCAGCGCGGTCTCGCCGTCGCGCTCGCCGTGGTGGCCGCGGCCGTGCCCCTCGGCGGCCTCGGCTGGTGGCTGACCGCCGAGCAGGACGACGTCCTGGCCCGCGACGCCGAGCAGTCCGTCCCGGTCTACATGCAGCAGAGCTCGCTGCTCGGCCAGGAGCACGGTGTGCTGGTGCTGTCGGGGTCCGTGGACGACGGCGTCACCTACCGCATCCGCCGCGACGACGGCACGACGGTGGGGGAGGACGAGATCCTCACCCTGGCCGACGAGGACGCCGGGCTGACCAGCGACGTGCGCGACCTGGTGTCCGCGCCGACGCCCACCGTGGTGGCCGACCTGGGGGCACGCGGCGTGGAGTACGTCGTCCTCGCCTCGCCCGCCGACGGTCGGATCTCCTCGCTGCTCGATGCGACCGCCGGGCTCGAGCAGGCGAGCGCCGAGGACCGCACCACCCGCGCCTGGCGTGTCGACCGGCCCCTCGACCCGGCGTCCCTCGACGGTCCGAGCCCGTGGTGGCGCACGGCGCTGCTCGTCGTGCAGGGCCTCGCCGTCGTGCTCGCGCTCGTGCTCGCCGCCCCGACCGTCCGACAGCGCCGGGAGGGGGACCGCGATGCCTGAGCCCACAGAAGGGGGTCGCCGTCGCGCGGCCGAGACCACCCGCACCCGCCCGTCGCCGGTGACGATCCTCGCCGTGCTCATCCCGCTGCTCACCGTCGCGGCCCTCGCGCTGGTGCGACCGGCCGAGCAGGCGCCGTCGTCCTTCGCCCCCACCGAGGCACCCCTCGACCGCGTCACCGCCGTCTGCCCTGCGCGCCTGCCCGGCGCCGACGAGGTCCGCATGGGGACCACGGCGCTGGCCTCGGGCGAGCTGGCGCTACGCGTGGGACGCCGGGAGGACACGCAGGAGCTGTCCGGGGGCGTCGCGTCCCGCACCGAGCGGCAGTACGTCGTGGTCAACGGCAGCGGCGAGCTGGCCCCGGGGCTCGTCGCATCGCGGTCCGGCGGCGGCTCGGCGACCGGGTGCGACCAGCCGACGCCCGAGCGGTGGTTCACCGGCGTCGGTGCGTCGGCCGAGCACACCTCCACGCTCACCCTCATCAACCCCGACCGCGGTCCCGCGGTCGCCGACGTCACCGTCTGGGACGGCAGCGGGCTCGTCGACGTGCCCGCGCTCCGCGGCGTCCGCGTGCCGGGCGGCCGGTCCACCTCCTTCGACCTCTCGGACGTCGTGCCCAACCGCGACGCGCTGGCCGTGCGGGTCGCCGTCTCGCGCGGCCGGCTCGCGTCCAGCGTGGTCGACGTGGTCGACCCGGTCGGGCGCGACCGCCCGGTCCGCGAGTGGCTCCCCGCGCAGTCCGCGCCCGCCGCGACGTCGTACGTCGCCGGGATCGGCACGAGCGCCGCCGACCGTGTGCTCACGCTGGCCAACCCCGGTGACAGCGAGGTGCGGGTCGCGCTCGAGCTGGTCAGCGAGGAGAGCGAGTTCGCCCCGTCGGGGGTCGAGGAGGTGAGCCTCGACCCGGCGACCGTCACCGAGGTCGACCTCAGCGGCGTGCTGCGCGGGCGCAACCTGCAGGGCGTGCAGGCGCTCCGGCTCGAGGCGACCGGGCCGGTCACCGCCACGCTCCGCACCCGGACCGCGACCGACCTCGCGCTGACGTCGGCGGGGTCGTCGGTCGAGGGCGACGCAGCCGTCGCCCTGCCCGCCGGGGCCAAGCGCGTCGTCGTCACCGGCGCGACCGCGCCGGGCGTGGTGGTGCTCCGGGCCTGGGACTCCAATGGCGACGCGGTGGTCCGCGAGCGCCGTGTCGAGGTCGACCCCTCCACGGCGGCGCGCATCCGGGTGCCCGACGAGGCGGTGCTCGCCCAGCTGGGCGTGGAGCGCACCAGCGCGGTCCTGTCCGTCGAGGTCAGCGACAGCGGACTCTCGGTCCTCCCGCTCGCGCAGCTCGGGACGACCAGCGAGGTCGCGGACGTGCGTCCCGCCCAGCGGTAGGCCGGACGCTAGTCGGCGTACCTCTCGTCGACCTGGCCCGGCGTGAGGTTGAGCAGCTCGGCCAGCTGCTCCACCACGACGGTGTGCACCATGGCCTCGAGCTCGTCGCGCGAGGTCGACCGGTGCTCGATCGGGCGGCGGAAGATGACCAGCCGGGTCGGCTCCTGCCCCTTGCCGCGCACCAGCGACGACAGCGGAACGGTCTCGTCGGGCCAGTCGTCGGGGAGCATCGGCGCGTCCTCGACGGCGTACTCCACCAGCCCGAGGTGGCTCTGCCACCGCTCGTCCAGCGGGGTCACCACGTCGAGCACCAGCTGGTCGAAGCGCTGCCGCGCGGTCCGCAGTGCCGGCGTGCCCGGTCGCTCGGGCAGCACGCCCGGTCCGCGCATGCCGCGGCCCCGCCTGTCCCGCGTCCGGCGCCTCGCCTCGCCCGCCTCGATGTCCACGCCGCGAGCCTAAGCGCCCCGCGTGTGTCCGGCGGGTAGCGTCGGCGCCGTGAGCCTTGCCCGTCGTTGTTCGCGGACGGCGTGTGGCCGTCCTGCGGTCAACACGCTGACCTACGTCTACGCCGACCAGACCGCCGTCCTGGGGCCGTTGGCGACGTACGCCGAGCCGCACGCCTACGACCTCTGCGAGGTGCACAGCGAGCGGCTGTCGGCCCCGCGCGGGTGGGAGGTGCTCCGCCTGGCGCCCGACCCCAAGGCCCAGGGGCCGAGCAGCGACGACCTGCTGGCGCTGGCCGACGCGGTCCGCGAGGCGGCCCGCCCCGCCCCGGCGCCGGTGCCGCTGCACTCCACCGACGACCCGACCCGCGGCTCCAAGCGCGGTCACCTGCGGGTCCTCGCGCCCACTGACTGACGGTGCCCGGCACCCCCTAGGATCATCGGCGTGAACATCGACCAGCAGCTGCTGAGCATCATCGTCTGCCCGGCCTGCCACGGCGAGCTCGCACCCACGACCTCCGGTGGTGGCGACGAGCTCGTGTGCCAGGGGTGCGGCAACGCCTACCCGGTCCGCGACGACATCCCGGTGCTGCTGGTCGACGAGGCCCGCAAGCCCGCCTGACGACGCTTCCGCCCGACGACCCCGAGGAGCTGGCCGTGGCGACCTGGTTCGACGAGGCCCGGCTGGACGACGCCGGGGTGCTGGAGACGGTCGACCTCCGGCTGCGCACGCTCGCTGAGAGCGGTGCGCGCGTGCGTCGGGAGGCCCACGAGTCCGCTGAGGCGACCGCCGAGGCCATCGCGCGGGGTCGTGACGAGGCCCGGCCACGGGCGGTGATCGCGGCCGGCCCCGACTCCCGTCTGCTCCGCGCCGTGCTCGAGCCGTGGTGCCCGGTGCCGTTCGTGGCGTGGCCCAACCCCGGCCTGCCCGGGTGGGCGGGAGCCCTCGATCTCGTCGTCATGCTCGCGCCCGAGGGCAACGACCACGGGTCGGCGTCGGCCGTCGCCGAAGCCGTACGCCGCGGCGCCCAGGTGGTGGTCGCGTGCCCCGAGCGCTCGCTCGTGGGGGAGCACGCCGCCGGTCGGCACGTGACGTTGCTGCCGACCGTGACGGGCGACCAGCTCGCGACGGCGGTCGTCGTGCTCGACTACCTCGCGCACGTCCACCTCGGCCCCCAGGCCGACGCCGAGTCGGTCGCGGCCTCGCTCGACCGGGTCGCCGAGGACTGCTCGCCGCACCGCGACCTCGCCGTCAACCCCGCCAAGATGCTGGCCATCGCGATGGCCGATACCAACCCGCTCGTCTGGGGCGGCTCCGTCCTGGCGGCCCGGGCGGCCCGCCGGCTCGCCGAGTCGCTGCGTCGTACGACCGGCCGGTCCGCGCTCGCCGGCGACGCGGAGCACCTGCTCCCGGTCATCGAGGCCACCCGGCCCCACGACGTCTTCGCCGACCCGTTCGCCGACGAGCCCGGCGACCTCCGACCGCTGCTGCTCATCCTCGACGACCGGTCCGACGACCCGGTCGTGCGCGAGCAGACGGGCACGTTGAAGGCCGCCGCCGCGCGCCACGGCGTACGGGTCGAGGTGCTCGAGACCGACGCCGACGCCGAGGTCGCGCGCTACGCCTCGCTGCTGCTCACCGGCACCTACGCCGCGGAGTACCTCCGCGTCGGGCTCGTCGAGGACTAGCCTCGGCGCTCAGCGCACCTGCGGGCCCGAGTGCACGTGGACGTGGAGGTGCTTGGAGTCCTGGTAGGTGCCGAGGTTGGTCAGCACTGCGGCCGCGCCGTGCTTCTCCTCGACCTCACGCGCGAGCCGCTGGACGACCCCGAGGAGCGCTCGGACGTCGGCCTCGTCGCCCGGCCCGATCGTGGTGAACGAGGCGATGTGCCGCTTGGGCACCGCCACGAGGTGGACCTGCCAGAACGGCCGTGTGTGGTGGTAGGCGAGAACCAGGTCGTCCTCGTTCACGACCTCCAGCGGGACGGCACGGGGGATCGCCACGTCGCAGTAGAAGTCGTCGCCCGTGTAGGCGCTCGTGTCGTTCATCGAGACATCCTCGCAGCGGATCAACACAGACAGTTCGTGGAGATTTTGAGTCATCAGGTGACTCGGATCTTCCACGATCAGCGCGTCGCGCGCTTCCCGGCGGCGATCAGGTCGAGCACGTCGTCGGTCGGGCGCACGTCGCCGTAGGAGCGGTGGACGACGTGGAGGGTGGCGTTGTGGTCCTGGTCGCGCATGGCGGCGCACGCGTCGGCGACCAGGATGACGCGCAGCCCGGCGGTGCTCGCGTCGCGCACTGTGTGCTCGACGCACACGTTGGTGACCGTGCCCGTGACGACCAGCGTGTCGACGTCGCGGGCCGCGAGGAGGTCGGGGAGGTCGGAGGAGCCGGGGGACCAGGCGCTGCGTGCGGTCTTCTCGACGACGAGGTCGTCCGGGGCGACCGCGAGCGAGGGGTCCGGCCGCGACCTGGGTGGACCGTCGCCGCCCGAGCGGGCGTAGCGCTCGGCCACCTCGTCACCGAAGAACTCCCGGTCCTTGGCGCTCGGCGGTGCGTAGCCCGGCACCACCCACGCCACGACGCCGCCCGCCGAGCGGAGCGCAGCGGCCAGGAGGTTGACCCGCGGCACCACACCGCGGACGTACGCCGACTCGCGGACGAAGAACGGCACGATGTCGACCACGACCAGTGCCGTGCGTCGCGGGTCGAGGTGCTCGAAGGCGTGGCGGCGGCCCCGGCGGTCCTCGTGCCTCTCGAGCTCCCGCTCCTCGACGAACCAGTCGTGGTCGGCGGTGTCGACGGGCGAGGTCATCTGCCGAGGCTAGTGTCCGGGCATGTCACGTCCCGTCATCCGCGAGATGCGCGTCGCGGCATCGACTGCTTCGTCATCCTTCGTGGTGACACCGTCGCCGGCTTCGCGGCGACCAGCGGGTCCGAGCTGAAGCACGCCGGCGTGGCCGTCGAGGAATGGGGGAGCGGCCGTTCCTGAAGCAGATCGACCGGAAACCGACCTAGCGTGGACCCGTGACGACGTACACGACCCGGCTCCTCGCCCCCGACACGTGGGACGACTTCGCGGCGCTGGTCGAGGCGAACAACGGCGTGTGGGGCGGGTGCTGGTGCATGGGCTTCCATCCAGAGGGCTTGGGCGGCACGTCAGAGGAGCACCGGGCGGCGAAGGAGAAGCACACGCGCGAGGGCACGGTGCACCAGGTCCTCGTCTACGACGGTGACCAGGCGGTGGGGTGGTGCCAGTTCGGCAGCCCGGCGGAACTCCCGCACATCAAGAACCCGAAGGCCTACGAGAAGGACCTCGAGGAGCTGCCGCGTTGGCGGATCGGGTGCATCTTCACCGGCAGCAAGCACCGCGAGCGGGGCGTGGCCCGCGCAGCGGTCACCGCTGTCCTCGAGGAGATCAGGCAGCGCGGCGGGGGAGTCGTGGAGGCATATCCCGAGCAGGTCGTCGACCGGAAGCCGCAGCGCGGGGCCTACCTCCACACCGGGCCGGAGTCGCTCTACGAGGATCTCGGCTTCGCCCGCGACCGCCAGATCGCGAAGTGGCGCTGGGTGGTGCGGCTGGAGGTGGGGGCCTTCGGTCCGCCAGGGCAGTCAGACCCGCGCCGGCTGCGGTGAGCCCCGTCGTGGCGACGTACACCTCGACGGCGGCGCCGTACGTCGCGCACGGCGCCGATAGGCTGGCCCGGCCACACCTCACGTGTCCCACGACCCCGAAGGATCGCCCATGGCCGGCGGACTGTTCGCCCTCCTCGACGACGTCGCCGCCCTCGCGCGCATCGCAGCAGCCAGCGTGGACGATGTCGGCGCCGCCGCTGGTCGGGCGAGCATGAAGGCCGCGGGGGTGGTGGTCGACGACACCGCCGTCACCCCGCAGTACCTCCACGGGTCCCCGGCCGCTCGCGAGCTGCCGATCATCAAGAAGATCGCGATCGGCTCGCTGCGCAACAAGCTCCTCTTCATCCTGCCCGCCGCGGTGCTGCTGGGGCAGTTCCTGCCGCAGCTCCTGCCCGTGATCCTGATCTTCGGCGGTGGCTTCCTCGCCTACGAGGGAGCCCACAAGGTCTGGGAGAAGGTCCGAGGCCACGAGCCCGTGGCAGAGGAGGCGGAGGGACAGCTCACCAGCACGGGTGAGCTGAGTCCCGAGCACGAGGCGAAGACGGTTGCCGGTGCCATCCGCACCGACTTCATCCTGAGCGCCGAGATCATGGTCATCGCGCTGAAGGAGGTCGTCAGCTCCGACCCCGACGCCAGCATCTGGATGCGCGCCATCGTCCTCGCAGCCGTCGCCGTGCTGATCACGGTCCTCGTCTACGGCGTCGTCGCGCTGATCGTGAAGATGGACGACGTAGGCCTCCACCTCGCGGAGAAGCCCTCGAAGGGCTCACAGCGACTCGGCCTCGCCCTGGTCTCCGCGATGCCGCGCCTGCTCACGGCGATCTCGCTCATCGGCACGCTCGCCATGCTGTGGGTCGGTGGCCACATCTTCCTGGTCAGCCTCTACGAGATCGGCGGCCACGACGGGCTGCTCGAGGGTACGGCGGTCGGCGACGCGCTGCACGCGCCGTACGACCTCATCCACCACTGGGAAGAAGAGGTGCACCAGGCAGTGGGCGGGGCTCTCGGCTCCATCCTCGGCTGGCTGCTCAACACGGTCCTGTCCGGGCTCGTCGGACTGGTGGTGGGCGGGATCGTCCTGGCAGTCCTCCACGCCTTCGGGATCGGCGGCGGGCACGGTTCGGGCCACGCCGACGAGCACGGTGACGGGCACGCCGACGAGCCCTCCGACGAGCAGGCCACCAAGCGCGTCGACCCGCCCGCCGAGGATTCCCCGAATCGCTGACGAGCGTCCTACCCTCTTCTGGTCCGCGCGGGAGATCCCGACGACGCACAGATGTGCGGCGCAGACGGCTCCACCACACCAGGAGACAACCGATGGACTTCAACGTCGCCGACCTCAACCTCGCTGCCTACGGCCGCAAGGAGATCGAGCTCGCCGAGCACGAGATGCCGGGCCTGATGGCCATGCGCGAGCGCTACGGCAAGGAGCAGCCCCTCAAGGGTGCGCGCATCGCCGGCTCGCTGCACATGACGATCCAGACCGCCGTGCTGATCGAGACGCTCGCGGCCCTCGGCGCTGACATCCGCTGGGCCACCTGCAACATCTTCTCCACCCAGGACCACGCGGCCGCCGCGGTCGTCGTCGGGCCCCCGTCGAAGGGCGGCACGCCCGAGGACCCGCAGGGCGTCCCGGTCTTCGCCTGGAAGGGCGAGACCCTCGCCGAGTACTGGGACGAGGCGGAGAAGGTCTTCGACTTCGCCGAGGGCGGCCCCAACATGCTGCTCGACGACGGCGGCGACATCACGATGCTGCTGCACCTCGGCGTCGAGTACGAGAAGGCCGGTGCCGTGCCGTCGCAGGACTCCACCGACAACGAGGAGTTCAAGGAGGTGCTGCGCGTCCTGGCCCGTTCGCTCGAGTCCGACCCGCAGCGCTGGACCCGGCGCGCGCCGCTGGTCAAGGGCGTCTCCGAGGAGACCACGACCGGTGTGCTGCGCCTCTACGAGCGGTTCAAGGAGGGCACCCTCCTCTTCCCGGCGATCAACGTCAACGACTCGGTCACGAAGTCCAAGTTCGACAACAAGTACGGCTGCCGCCATTCGCTGGTCGACGGCATCAACCGTGCCACCGACGTGATGATCGGCGGCAAGGTCGCGGTCGTCTGCGGCTACGGCGACGTCGGCAAGGGCTCCGCGGAGTCGCTGCGCGGCCAGGGTGCCCGCGTCATCGTCACCGAGATCGACCCCATCTGCGCGCTGCAGGCCGCGATGGACGGCTACGAGGTCAAGCGCCTCGAGTCGGTCGTCGAGACCGCCGACATCTTCATCACCACGACGGGCAACTTCGACATCATCACCGTCGAGCACTTCCACAAGATGAAGCACCAGGCGATCGTCGGGAACATCGGCCACTTCGACAACGAGATCAACATGGCCGGCCTGGCCAAGATCCCCGGCATCGTCAAGGACGAGATCAAGCCGCAGGTCCACCAGTGGATCTTCCCGTCCGAGGACGGCAAGCCCGGCAAGAAGGTCATCGTGCTGTCCGAGGGCCGCCTGCTCAACCTGGGCAACGCCACCGGGCACCCGTCGTTCGTGATGTCGAACTCCTTCACCAACCAGGTGCTGGCCCAGATCGAGCTGTTCGCCAAGGCCGACGACTACGAGCTGGGCGTGCACGTGCTGCCCAAGCACCTCGACGAGGAGGTCGCCCGGCTGCACCTCGACGCCCTCGGCGTCGAGCTGACCGAGCTCACCAAGGAGCAGGCCGCCTACCTCGGCGTCCCGGTGGAGGGCCCCTTCAAGTCCGACCACTACCGCTACTGAGCGGCACCGGCGTTCCGCTGAGGTCGGTCATGGCGCCCCAATAGACTGGCGCCATGACCGACCTCGCCGAACCCGCACGCGGCAGCGTGCTCGTCGTCGACGACGACGCCTCCCTGGCGGAGATGCTCTCCATCGTGCTTCGCCAGGAGGGGTTCGACAGCCGCATCGTGGGCCGGGGTGACGTGGCCCTCGACGCGTTCCGCGACTACCGGCCCGACCTGGTGCTGCTCGACCTGATGCTCCCCGGCAAGGACGGCATCGACGTCTGCAAGGAGATCCGCGCCGAGTCGGGCGTGCCGATCGTGATGCTCACCGCCAAGGGCGACACCGTCGACGTGGTCGTCGGCCTGGAGTCCGGCGCCGACGACTACATCGTCAAGCCGTTCAAGCCCAAGGAGCTCATTGCCCGCGTCCGTGCGCGCGTGCGCCGCAACGACGTCACGCCCGACGAGGGCCTGACCATCGGCGACGTGTCGATCGACGTGGCCGGCCACTCCGTGACGCGCGGGGACGAGGCGATCAACCTGACCCCGCTCGAGTTCGACCTGCTCGTGTGCCTGGCCCGCAAGCCGTGGCAGGTCTTCACCCGCGAGGTGCTCCTCGAGCAGGTCTGGGGCTACCGGCACAGTGCCGACACCCGGCTGGTCAACGTGCACGTCCAGCGCCTGCGCTCCAAGGTGGAGCACGACCCCGAGAACCCGGAGGTCGTCGTGACGGTGCGCGGCGTGGGCTACAAGGCCGGCAAGTCCTAGGGGTCCACGGGTGAGCATGCGCGACCGGCTCCCACCGGTGATGCGGCACGGGCCCGCCTTCTGGCGGCGCTCGGTGCAGGCGCGTGTCGTGGTCAGCACGGTCCTGCTCTCGGCGGCGGTCGTGGGCATCGTGGGCTGGTTCCTCATCCAGCAGACCCGCGAGGGGCTGCTCGACCACCGGGTCGAGGCCGTCGTGCAGGAGGCCGAGAGCGAGACCGAGGCGGCCCGGGCGGCGCTGGCTGCGGCGTTCGGTGTCGATGTCGACGAGTCGGCCCAGCAGCAGGCCCTCGTCGAGCCGCTCCAGACGCGGGGCGCCACCGCCGGCTTCGCCGTCGTGCTGTCCCCGCCGATCGACGAGGGGGTGCGCCTGGCCGACGGTGGTGCGAAGTTCACCGAGGGCCTCGAGCTCTCCAGCGTGCCGGAGTCCATGCAGGCGCGCTTCGACTCGCTCTCCCCGACGGCGTGGACCTACACCGACATCCAGACCAGCCGGCCGATCCAGGGCCTGCCCGAGGGGCCCGGCATCGTCGTCGGCAGCCAGGTCCGCCTGCCCGCCGACGACAACACCTACACGCTCTACTTCCTCTACCCCCTGGCCGAGCAGCAGGAGACGCTCGCCCTGGTCTCGCGGGCGATGCTCATCGCCGGCGTGCCGCTGCTGCTGCTCGTGGCCGGCCTCACCTGGCTGGTGACCCGGCAGGTGGTGACCCCCATCCGGATGGCCCGTCGCGTGGCCGAACGCCTCGCCGCCGGGCAGCTGCAGGAGCGGCTCCGCGTCACCGGCGAGGACGACCTGGCCCGCCTGGCCACGTCGTTCAACCAGATGGCGTCCAACCTCCAGAAGCAGATCCGCCAGCTCGAGGAGCTCAGCCGGCTGCAGCGCCGCTTCGTCTCCGACGTGTCCCACGAGCTGCGCACCCCCATCACGACCGTGCGGATGGCCAGCGACGTCATCCACGACGCCAAGCCCTTCCTCGACCCGGTGACCGGTCGCGCCGCCGAGCTGCTGCAGAAGGAGCTCGATCGCTTCGAGACGCTGCTGGCCGACCTGCTCGAGATCAGCCGCTTCGACGCGGGCGCCGCCGTGCTCGAGACCGAGGACGTGGACCTCCTCGACGTGGCCCGCCGCGTGGTCGACATGACGTCGGCGCTCGCCGCCCAGCGCGACACCCGCGTGGTGCTGCACGACCCCGGTACGCCCTGCGTCGCGGAGGCCGACGTACGCCGCGTGGAGCGGATCGTGCGCAACCTCGTCACCAACGCCATCGACCACGCCGAGAGCCGCGACGTCGAGATCTTCGTCGGCGCCGACCTCCAGTCGGCCGCGATCGCGGTGCGTGACCACGGCGTGGGGCTCGGGCCGGGGGAGTCGGCGATGGTCTTCAACCGGTTCTGGCGCGCCGACCCGGCCCGGGCCCGCACCAGCGGCGGCACCGGCCTCGGCCTGTCCATCTCGCTGGAGGACACCCACCTGCACGGCGGCTGGCTCCAGGCGTGGGGCCGCCCCGGCGAGGGCGCCCAGTTCCGGCTCACCCTGCCCCGCCAGCTCGGCACCCAGCTGCGCCACTCGCCGCTGCCGCTCGTGCCGGTCGACGCCCGGGAGACGGCGTGAAACGCCTGCTCGCACCAGTGCGCACCTCGGCTCGGGTCGTGGGCGCGGTCGTGGCCGCGTGCCTGCTCGCCGGCTGCGTGCAGATGCCGACCTCCGGCCCGGTGGAGGAGGCAGAGGGGACCGGCGTCGCCGAGGACGTGCCCGGCATCTCCTTCGACCCCCGCCCCCCGCAGGCCGGCCAGGCCACCTCCGAGATCGTCGACGGCTTCTTCGAGGCCATGACGGCCACCCCGGTCAGCGCCCGCGTCGCTCGTCAGTTCCTGTCCCGCGAGGCGGCCGAGGAGTGGGTCCCGGAGCAGCAGATCATCACCTACTCCGAGCTCGGTGACGTCACCGCCGGCACGTCGGTGCGCGTGGCGATGACCGACGTCAACCTCTACGACGCCCGCGGCGCCTGGCAGCGCACCCGCGCCGGCGCCACCTTGTCGATCGGCCTGGTCAAGGAGGACGGCGAGTGGCGCATCGACGAGGTGCCCGACGCCCTCGTCGTCCCGGAGTCGTGGTTCGACGACTGGTACGAGCGGGCCTCGCTCTACTACTTCGACCCGACGACCGAGGTGATGGTCCCCGAGCCGGTGTTCGTGCCGCGGGGCGAGCAGCTCGCGTCCTCGCTGGTGCGTGGGCTGCTCACCACCACCTCGGCCGACCTCGACGACGTCGCCCGCAGCTACTTCCCGCCCGGCACCACCCACGGCCTGTCGGTCCCGATCGTCTCCGGCGTCGCCGAGGTCTCCCTGTCCGGCGACCCCGACGCGGTGGACGAGCTGACGACGGAGCGGATGCTGGCGCAGCTCGTGTGGACGCTGCGGCAGGAGCCACGCATCGGCGCCGTGCAGCTCAGCATCGGCGGCCGGACCATCGTCGGCCCCAGCGGCTCCCCGCAGGTGAGCCTCCAGTTCGGCAGCGCCTACGACCCCAACGGCGTACCCGCCAGCACCGACCTCTACGCGCTCGACCGGGGCCGGGTGGTCACCGGACGCATGGGTGAGCTCGCACCCACCCTCGGTCCGCTGGGGCAGGAGGACCCCCCCGTCGACCTGCGCTCGATCGGGGTCAACCTCGCCGGCTCGCGGGTGGCCGGCACCACCGCCACCGGCTCCGAGCTGGTGGTCGCCCCGACGGAGGCGCCCACGGGCGAGTTCGCGACCGTCGTCGCCGGCGCCGTCGACCTCGCCGCTCCGCACTGGGACTACCGCGACCGGATCTGGGTGCTCGACCGCAACGGTGGACGGGCCCGGGTCATCCAGGTCGCCGACGGGGTCGCCGGGGAGGTGACCGTGCCGGGCCTCACCGGCCGTCGCCTGAGCGAGCTGATCGTCTCGCGCGACGGCAGCCGGCTGGTGGCCGTCGTGCGCCGGGGCTCGACCGACCGCGTCGTCGCGGTCCGGATCCGGCACGACGCCGCCGGTGCCGTCGTCGGCTTCACCCGGCCGCAGTCCCTCTCGCTGCCGACCGAGGACACCGCCCGCATCCGCGACGTCGCCTGGCGCTCGCCCACGACCGTGTCGGTGCTGCGCGACATCATCACCGACGACCTCGCGCAGGTGCGCACGGTCTCCGTCGACGGGGCTCCGGGCGAGATCTCCACCGGCGGCGCGACGAGCCTGCGCGGACGCCTCCGCACGCTCGTGTCCACCCCCGTGGACCTCGTCGAGATCTACGCCGTGGCGGGCCGGTCCGTCTTCAGCCTGACCCGGCCCGAGCGTGAGGTGCCCGACCTGGCCCCAGGGCTGACGTCGCTCACCTACGTCGGCTGATCCACAGGCGGCACGCGGGCGGTTGTCGTCGTACGACGCCTCCTGCTGGCATGGACGCGTGCTCGACGAGGCCCTCGACCTGTTCCTCGGCAGCCGGTGCGTGGGGTGCGACCTCCCAGGCCGGATGCTGTGCCCGACCTGCCGCGCGGCCCTGTCCGGCACCGCGCAGGTGGCCTGGCCGACGCCCGTCCCCGAGGGGCTGGCGACGCCATGGGTCGTGGAGGCGTACGACGGAGCGGTGCGCGCGCTGGTG
The DNA here is from genome assembly GCF_013155335.1 of Nocardioides sp. zg-1230. Classification (GTDB taxonomy): domain Bacteria; phylum Actinomycetota; class Actinomycetes; order Propionibacteriales; family Nocardioidaceae; genus Nocardioides. Next base: position 324,367 of record NZ_JABJQZ010000002.1, read on the forward strand.
GTGGGCCACAAGGACCGTGGCCAGTGGGGCCACCGGCGGGTGCTCGGCGACCTCCTCGCCCGGGCGGTCCACGGTGCCGCCGCCGACCTGGACCCGCGCGTGCCCCTGCTGCTGGTCCCGGTGCCGTCGCGGCCGGGCGCGGGCCGGCGACGGGGCTACGAGGCCACGGCGGCGCTGACCCACGTCGCCGCCGCGCGGGTACGCCGCCACCGTCCCGCGGTGGTCGCGCCGCTGCTCGTCTCACGGGGCGCCGCCGACCAGGCCGGTCTCGACGCCGGCGGCCGGGCCGCCAACATGGCCGGTTCGATGCGCTGCCCGTCCCCGTCCCTCGCCCGCCTCGGGCGTCGGCTCCGGCACGCCCACGTCGTGGTCTGCGACGACGTGCTGACCACCGGTTCGACCGCCCGCGAGGCGCAGCGGGCGCTCGAGGCGGTCGGTCTGCCGCCCGTCGCGGTCGCCGCGGTGGCCGCCACGAGACGGCGCGGACCGGCCGTCCCGCCCGACAGGTGACCCCGCGGTTGGCCCGGGGCGGTGGAGGGGCTAGCGTCTTGTCATGGAGTCCGCCCGGGTCCGTGGTTGCGTCACGGAGAGGGCTGCGCGCGGCACCGCGAGGTGCGTCGCCAGGCCAGACCCGTGGCAAGCCGATGCCAGTCGCAGGCGAAACGGTCCACGTAAGTCCCCGGGCACCGCGCTGTCCTGCAGCGCGCTGTCCGGCGGACGATCACGGTGCGGCTTAGAAGTAAGTCCTGCCCCGTCTCCGGCGCCAGATGTGCCGGATGCCGGGAGAAGGCCAGTAGTGACGGAGAAGTTGCGAACGCTTCAGCAGGCGGTTGTGGGGTCGAAGACCAGGTCGGCCGGGCGGGCTCCATCCCACCCTGCCCCGGCGGGTGTGCCGCCGCGGCGAAATGGAGGGGTGCGGACCGTTCGCTAGTTGAGGAGGTTCACATGGAGGTTGTGGTCACGGGACGGCACTGCGAGGTGTCCGACCGGTTCCGCGAGCACGTGTCCGAGAAGCTCAGCCGCCTGGAGAAGCACGATCACCGGATCATGCGCGTCCAGGTGGAGGTCGAGCTCGAGAAGAACCCCCGCCAGCACGACCGGTCCACCAAGGTCGAGCTCACCGCGTTCTCCAAGGGGCCGGTGATCCGTGCGGAGGCTGCCGCCGAGGACAAGATGGGGGCCCTCGACCTGGCCCTCGACAAGATGCAGGCCCAGATGCGACGCGCCGCCGACCGGCGCCGCGTGCACAAGGGACGCAACGACCACGTCTCGGTCGGTGAGGCGCTGGCCGCGATGCCCGAGCTCGAGGACACCTCCGGCGACGAGGACGACGTCGTCGAGCGCAAGGTCGGGCCGATCACCGTGACCGGCGACGGCCCGCTCGTGGTGCGCGAGAAGTCCCACGCCGCGGTCCCGATGACGCTCGACCAGGCCCTCTACGAGATGGAGCTCGTCGGGCACGACTTCTACCTCTACGTCGACAAGGAGAGCGAGCGGCCGGCCGTGGTCTACCGCCGGCGCGGCTACGACTACGGAGTCATCTCCCTCGAGGTCGACTGACCCGAGACCGAGGCGACCCCCTGCCAACGGTCACGCGCGCATGACATGATGCGCGCGTGACCGAGGCAACATCCGCTGGGAACGAACCCGTTCGTGTCCTGGTCGTCGACGACCAAGAGCTCTTCCGCCGTGGCCTCATCATGCTGCTGGGCGGTGACATCGACATCGAGGTCGTCGGCGAGGCCGCCGACGGCATCACCGCCACCGAGCTGGCCATCACCACAGCGCCCGACGTGATCCTGCTCGACGTCCGGATGCCGCGACGCACGGGCGTCGAGGCGTGCCGCGCGATCAAGGAGGCCGTGCCGGCCACCAAGATCATCATGCTCACCGTCTCCGACGAGGAGGCCGACCTCTACGAGTCGGTCAAGAACGGCGCCGCCGGCTACCTCCTCAAGGACTCCTCGATCGAGGAGGTCGCCCAGGCCATCCGCGTGGTCAACGAGGGCCAGTCGCTGATCAGCCCGTCGATGGCGGTCAAGCTCATCGACGAGTTCAAGCAGATGTCGAAGCCCGAGCGCGAGCAGGGCCCCGCCCTCCGCCTCACCGAGCGCGAGCTCGAGGTCCTGCGGCTGGTGGCCAAGGGCCTCAACAACCGCGAGGTCGCCAAGGAGCTCTTCATCTCCGAGAACACCGTGAAGAACCACGTCCGCAACATCCTGGAGAAGCTGCAGCTCCACTCCCGCATGGAGGCCGTCATGTACGCCATGCGCGAGAAGCTCCTCGACCTGCCCTGACCTTGGAGTCGCTCACCCGTCTCCAGGCGCGCCGCGTCGCCCTGGCCGCGCAGGGCTTCACCGACCGGTCGCACGCCACGCCGACGATGGCGACGCTCGACCGCACGCTGGCGCGCACCGGGGTGCTGCAGGTCGACTCGGTCAACGTGCTCCAGCGCGCCCACTTCATGCCGCTCTACTCGCGGATGGGGCCCTACGACGTGGAGCTGCTGCGACGCGCCCAGCACGGGACGCCCCACCGCCCTCGCCGGCTGGTCGAGTACTGGGCACACGTCCAGGCGCTGATGCCGGTCGAGCTGTGGCCGCTGATGCGGCACCGGATGGAGTCCTACCGCGCCGAGCGTGGCAAGTGGGGCTTCTCCGCCGACGCGACGCTCGAGCCGCAGGTGCTCGACGCCGTGCGCGACCGTGGACCGGTCACCGCGCGCGACCTCGAGGACGAGCTCAGCACCGGCCCGCGCACGAAGGAGCACTGGGGGTGGAACTGGTCGGAGGCGCGCAAGGTCCTCGACTACCTCTACCTCGTGGGCGAGGTCGCCATCGCCGGGCGCAACAGCCAGTTCGAGGTGCTCTACGACGTGCCCGAGCGGGTGCTGCCGGCCGCCGTCCTCGCGGCACCGACGCCGACGCCGCAGGAGGCCGTCACCGAGCTCGTACGCCGCGCGGCCCGCTCGCACGGCGTCGCGAGCAGCGCGTGCCTGGCCGACTACTACCGCCTGCGCCTCCAGCCCGCGCCCGGGAAGGCGAGCGTGAAGGTGGCGGTCGACGACCTCGTCGAGGCCGGGGAGCTCACCCCTGTGGCCGTGCAGGGCTGGAAGCGCCAGGCCTACCTGCACCGCGACGCCCGTGTGCCGCGACGCGTGGCCGCCCGCACGCTGCTCAGCCCCTTCGACCCGGTGGTGTGGGAACGGTCCCGGGCGGAGGCGCTCTTCGGCTTCTTCTACCGCATCGAGATCTACGTCCCGGCCGACAAGCGCGTGCACGGCTACTACGTCCTGCCGTTCCTCCTCGGCGACCGGCTGGTGGCCCGGGTGGACCTCAAGGCCGACCGGGCCACGGGGCGCCTGCTCGTCCCCGGCGCCTTCGCCGAGCCCGGTGCTCCGGAGGAGACCGCCGACGAGCTGGCCGCCGAGCTGCGACGGCTCGCAGGCTGGCTCGGTCTCGACGACGTGGTGGTCGGCGGGCGCGGTGACCTGGCACCGGCACTGGCGGCTGCGTCGACCGCCGCCGCACGCTGACGGTCGCTGCCAGCCGACGTCAAGCGTCCTGCAAGCGGTGGCCGGGACGGTGGTGCGACCACCGACTCGAAAGGTCCCTCTGATGTCCTTGTTCCGCACCCACGGCTGGCGCCTCCTGCTCGTCGCCTCCGGCGTCCTGCTCGCAGCCGGCGGCCCCATGCACCCCGCCGCCGACGGCTCCGACACGCTCCGTCAGGAGCTCGCCACCATGACCGCCGACGAGCAGTGGGTGCCCGGGCACACGCTCGTGGCCGTGAGCACCGTGCTGCTGGCGCTCGGCCTCTGGGCCGCGGTCCGCTCACGTGCCTGGCCCGCCTCGATCCAGCGCACCCTGACGATCGTCGCGGTGATCGTCTCGATCTACGTCATCGAGACCCTCTTCCACCTCGCCGCCGTGGTGGACTCCGAGGAGCTCGCGCACGGCCACGCCGCACCGGTCGCCATGACCCACATCGGCCTGGCCACCGTGCTCTACCCGGTCACCGGCTGGGCCATCGTCCTCCTCGCCTGGTCGTTCGGGCGCGTGTGGACCGGCTGGCGACGAGGCATCGCCCTCGTCGGCGTCGTGGCGGGCCTCGCGCACGCCTTCTCCGTCCCGCTCACCATCCTGTTCCCGCGGGCCGAGCTCAGCCCGGTCTTCGCCGTGGCAGGCATCGCGCTGGCGCTCTTCTCGCTGGCCACCGGCCTGGCCGGCGCTCCCGGGCGGCGCACCGCCTCGGTCCCGGAGCCGGCGCTGGTCGGCTAGACGTACCCGAAATCCGACAAGACCCGGACCTGCCGCGCCACCTAGGGTGGCCGCGTGCAGGTCCGGGTGCTGGGCGATGTCGAGGTGGAGGTCGCCGGTGGGCTCGCCGACCTAGGCGGGCCCAAGCCGCGCGCCCTGCTCGCGCTCCTCGTGGCCGCCGTCGGACGACCCGTCCACGTCGAGCTGCTCATCGACCAGATCTGGGGCGAGGACCCGCCCGCCCGCGTCGAGGCGTCCCTGCAGTCGTACGTCGCCCGCCTGCGCCGCTCGCTCGAGCCCGACCGGGCCCCGGGGTCGGCCGCCACGCGGCTGCGGACGCACGCGGCCGGCTACTCGCTGGCCGTGGACGAGCAGGGCGTCGACGCGAGCCGCTTCACCTCGCTCCTGCACGACGCCCGCCGGGCCGACGACGACAGAGCCACGGCCCTGCTGACGGACGCGCTCGGGCTGTGGCGCGGGGACGCGTACGCCGGCGTGGACACGCCGTCGGTGCGCGCGGAGGCGACGCGGCTGGAGGAGCTGCGGGCGGGTGCCCTGGCACGGCTGTGGGAGCTGCGCCTGGGACGCGGCGAGCACGACCTGGCCGTCCCCGAGCTCGAGCGCCTCGTCGGGTCGAACCCGCTGCAGGAGCGGCTGTGGTGGCTCCTCGCGCTCGCGCTCTACCGCTCGCACCGGCAGGGCGACGCGCTCGCCACCCTCCGCCGGGCGCGCGAGCACCTCGCCGACGAGCTCGGGGTGGACCCCGGACCGGAGCTGCGGCGGCTCGAGGAGCTGGTGCTGCGGCAGGACCCGCAGCTCGACGCGCCGCTGGTCGCCGCGCCGGCGGCGCCGTCGCCCGCGCCGGTCGTCGACCCGGCACCCGCCGCGGCGGTCGACGACCCACTGCTCGGCCGCGAGGACGCCCTCGCCGCCGTCGCCCCGGCGTTCTCCGGTGCCGCGGCCGGGCGGGGTCGGGTTGTGGTCGTCGGCGGCGAGCCGGGGATCGGCAAGACCCGACTGGCCGAGGCGGTCGCCGAGCTGGCCGCGGCACAGGGGTTCCGCGTCGGGCGCGGGCGCTGGGACGCCGAGGGGTCGCCACCACTGCACGCCTGGTCGCGCGCGCTCGGTCAGGTGCTGGGAGCGGAGTCGGTCCGCGACGTGCTCGGCCCGGCGGCCGGCGCGACGGACAGCCCCGGCGACGCGGCGTCGGTCAGCCTCCGGCAGGCCGACGAGGTGCTCGACGCGCTGGGCGCCGGGGCGCCCGTCCTCCTCGTGCTGGACGACCTCCACTGGGCTGATGCGGAGAGCCTGCGCCTGCTGCGCCGGGTCGCCGGCGGACTGGAGGAGGTGCCCGCGGTGCTCGTCGTCACCACCCGGGTCGCGCCCGCCGACGTCGGCGAGGGCCTGGCCGAGGCGCTCGGCGTGCTGGCCCGCCTCGACCCGGTGCGGGTCGACCTCGGTGGGCTCGGGGTCGACGCCGTCGCTGCCTGGGCGAGCCGCCGCTCGGGCCGTCACGTGACCGACGACGTCGCGGCCCTGCTCCGCGACCGCACCGACGGCAACCCGTTCTACCTCACCGAGCTGGTCCGGTTCCTGGTGAGCGAGGGAGCGCTCGGGGACGCCGGCGCGCCGGCGTGGCGCGCCGTCCCCGGCGGGGTCCGCGACGTCGTACGCCAACGCTCCCGGCAGCTGCCGGCGAGCGCCGTCGACGTGCTCGGTGCGGCGGCGGTCGCAGGGCGGAGCTTCGACGTCGCGGTGCTCGACCTCCTCACCGGCGACGCCGCGGGCGTGGCCGATGCGATCGAGGGGGCCCAGGTCCTCGGCCTCGTCGACGAGGAGGGACCCGGTCGCTACCGGTTCACCCACGCCCTGGTGCGCGACGCCCTCGACGAGGCGCTGCCGGCGCCGGTGCGCGCCCGGCTGCACGCCCAGGTCGCCGCCGCCCTCGAACGCGTGTGGGCCGGCCGCGTCGGGGAGGTCGCGGCAGACCTCGCCGAGCACTACCGTCTCGCCGGTCCTGCCCACGCCCGCTCGGGCTGGGTGCTCGCCCGGCGTGCGGCTGCCGAGGCCGTGAAGGCGTCGGCGTACGACGAGGCGTTGCGGATGACCACCCTCGCCACGGAGCTGCAGGCGATGGACCCGACCGCCGAGGCCGTCGAGCGCGAGGACGTCCTCGTCGCCCACTCCCGCGCCCTGGTCCGCACCTCGCGAGCCGTGCAGTCGTGGCCGCCCGTGGAGGAGGCCGCCCGCTCCGCCCTCGACCGCGGGGACCCGCGGGCCGCGGCGGACGCCCTGCTCTCGGTGACCGAGGGGGTCGTCTGGGGGTGGCGGGTCGCCCCGGAGTACGACGACGACGCGATCGCGCTCTGGCGCACGGTGCGCGACCTCCTGCCCGCCGACGACGTCCTCACGCGGGCGCACCTCACGGCCGCGCTCGCCGCCGAGCACCTGCACAAGCCGGGCGCCGTCGAGGAGTCGACCAGGCTGGCCGACGAGGCGATCGCCGCGGTGCGGCGCTCGGGTCGCCGGGGCCAGCGCGAGCTGACCGTGCTGCGCCTGGCCCACCGGGCGCTGCTCCGTCCCGAGCTCCTGCACCACCGGATGCCCCTGTCGGACGAGATCGTCGAGCTCGCCGCCACCGAGGGCCAGCCGCTCGACCACGCGGTCGCCCTGTCCAGCCGCGCCCAGGACCGCGCCGAGCTGCGCCGGCTCGACGACGCCCGCTCCGACGTCGTACGCGCCCACGAGATCGCCGAGCGCCACCACCTGTCCACCAACCTCATGGTCACGGGTTGGTGCCTCGCGCTGCGGGCCCAGCTCGACGGGCGCCTCGACGACGCGGAGCGGATGATCGCGGAGGGGGAGGCGCTGCAGGCGACGATCGCCGAGTCGGGCAACGGGATCGGGTTGTGCCAGCTGTGGCAGCTGCGCGACCTCCAGGGCCGGCTGGCCGAGCTGGAGCCGATGCTGCGTGGGCTGCGCGGGTTCCACCCCGCCGTGCGCGAGGGGCACGCCCTCGCGCTCGCACGCACCGGTCGCCTCGACGAGCTGCGCACCCTGCTCGGGAGCTGGGGCGAGCAGCCCGAGCTGGTCCGCGACTACCTGTGGCTGTACCTGGTCCCGCTGCGCGCCGAGGTGTGGGCCCTCCTCGGCGACCGCGACGCCGCGCGCGACCTCCACGACGCCCTGGTGCCGTACGCCGACCGCCTGGCCATCGCGGTCCCGGTGGGGTTCCACGGCAGCATGCGCCTCACCCTCGGCCGGCTGGCCGCCGTGCTGGGCGACACCGCCGCCGCACGGACGCACTTGCTCGAGGCGCGCCGGGTGCACGACGAGCTGGACCTGCCGGCCTGGGTGGCGCGCACCGAGGCCGAGCTCGCCCGCCTCTGAGGGCGTCGCGGTGCGACCGTCGGCCCCCGCTCAGGGAGTGGCGGTGCCGTGCACGGCGAGGGCGTGCCGGCGGAACGCCCGGCGCGCCAGCCTCGGCAGCAGCCACCGGACGGGACCGGGAGCGTCCCCGATCATCGACGCGAAGACCTCCGGGTCGCCCTCGTGCTGGAACATGCCGAGCGCCAGCAGGCCGTCCTTGCGCGGCGCCTCGCGGCGCGCCACCTCTCCCATGTGGTCCCACTCGGCCTGGGTCACCGTGCGGGCCGCGATCGGTAGCAGGCGCTGCTCTTCTGCGTCGAGGTGCTCAACGAGGTGGACGTAGAGGGTGTCGAACAGGTCGGCCAGCCGGGCCGCGGTGGCGGCGTCCGCGTCGAGGGTCCAGCGGGGGAGCAGGGTGCCGATCTCCCCGATCAGCCCGTCGACCCGCTCGTGCTGCGACTCCATCAGGTGCACGATCGGTGCCAGCTCGTCGGGCACCCGCTCGAGCAGCAGCGGCCACAGGACCCGGTCCTCGACGGTGTGGTGGTGGTGCAGCGCGCGTGAGAGGAAGTCGAGGTGGTGCCCCACGACGCGGGAGCGGGCGGTGTCGCCGTCGGCGACGCCGCGGAGCAGGCCGCCGGCGAGGCGGTGCTCGCGGCGGAAGAAGGTGTGGAGGGTGTTCATCACCCGGGTGTCGGTCTGCAGTGCTGCGGTGGCGCTCACGATGTGCTCCTGCGGTGCCCGGCCGCCCGGCGGGTCCGGGCGACTCGACCTCCACGGTGCGGCGCATCGCTTGCAGACGACTTGTCGACCGGTTGCAGGGCCGGTCGTGACCCGACCGCGGGGCCCCTCACGGGGTCGACGCAGCCGAATCGCCCGGGCTGGAGCCGGTGGGTACAGTTACCACTCGTGCCTGCCATCATCGACAAGCTCCTCCGCATCGGCGAGGGCAAGATCCTCCGCGAGCTCGAAGCCGTCTCCAAGGCTGTCAACGCCATCGAGGACGACTTCGTCAAGATGACCGACGACGAGCTCCGCGGGATGACCGACGAGTTCCGGGAGCGGCTCGCCAACGGCGAGACCCTCGACGACCTCATGCCGGAGGCCTTCGCCACCGTCCGCGAGGCGAGCAAGCGCGTGCTCGGCATGCGCCCCTTCGACGTGCAGGTCATGGGTGCGGCCGCCCTCCACCTCGGCAACATCGCCGAGATGAAGACCGGTGAGGGCAAGACCCTCGTCGCCGTGCTGCCGTCCTACCTCAACGCCCTCGAGGGCAAGGGCGTCCACGTCGTCACGGTCAACGACTACCTCGCCAAGTTCCAGTCCGAGCAGATGGGCCGCGTCCACCACTTCCTCGGCCTGACCACCGGCGTGATCCTGCCGTCGATGCGTCCCGCGGAGCGTCGCGAGGCCTACGCCTGCGACATCACCTACGGCACCAACAACGAGCTCGGCTTCGACTACCTCCGCGACAACATGGCGGACTCGGTCGCCGAGTGCGTCCAGCGCGGCCACAACTTCGCCATCGTCGACGAGGTCGACTCGATCCTCATCGACGAGGCCCGCACCCCGCTCATCATCAGCGGCCCGACCCAGGACGAGGTCAAGTGGTACGCCGAGTTCGCCAAGGTGGCGCGCTCGATGGTGCGCGACACCGACTACGAGGTCGACGAGAAGAAGCGCACCATCTCGGTGCTCGAGCCCGGCATCACCAAGGTCGAGGACCACCTGGGCATCGACAACCTCTACGACTCGGTCAACACCCCGCTCATCTCCTTCCTGAACAACTCCATCAAGGCCAAGGAGCTGTTCCGCAACGACAAGGAGTACGTCGTCATGGACGGCGAGGTGCTCATCGTCGACGAGCACACCGGCCGCATCCTGGCCGGTCGCCGCTACAACGACGGCCTGCACCAGGCCATCGAGGCCAAGGAGGGCGTGACCGTCCGCGAGGAGTACCAGACCCTCGCCACGATCACCCTGCAGAACTACTTCCGCCTCTACGACAAGCTCTCCGGCATGACCGGTACGGCCATGACCGAGGCCTCCGAGTTCGACAAGATCTACAAGCTCGGCGTGGTCCCGATCCCGACCAACCGCCCGATGCAGCGCGTCGACAACGTCGACCTCGTCTACCGGACCGAGGAGGCGAAGTACGAGGCCGTCGCCGACGACATCGCCGAGCGCCACGAGAAGGGTCAGCCGATCCTCATCGGCACCGTGTCGGTGGAGAAGTCGGAGTACCTCTCCAACCTGCTCAAGAAGCGCGGCATCCCGCACACCGTCCTCAACGCCAAGCAGCACGCAGACGAGGCCAAGGTCGTCGCGCTCGCCGGCCACAAGGGCGCCGTCACCGTCGCCACCAACATGGCCGGCCGAGGCACCGACATCATGCTCGGTGGTTCCGTCGACTTCCTCGCCGACCAGGAGCTGCGCAAGCAGGGCCTGGACCCGGTCGAGTCGCCGGAGGACTACGACGCGGCCTGGCCCGCGATGGTCGAGCGGATCAAGGCGCAGGTCTCTGCCGAGCACGACGAGGTCCGCGAGCTCGGCGGCCTCTACGTCGTCGGCACCGAGCGGCACGAGTCGCGCCGCATCGACAACCAGCTCCGCGGTCGTTCCGGTCGTCAGGGCGACCCGGGTGAGTCCCGGTTCTACCTGTCGCTGCAGGACGAGATGATGCGGCTGTTCAAGTCGGAGTGGGTCGACCGGATCCTCACCGTGCTCAAGGTGCCCGACGACGTGCCGATCGACGCCAAGCGCGTCAGCAACGCGATCGCCGGCGCGCAGGCCAACATCGAGTCGCAGAACTTCGAGTCGCGCAAGAACGTGCTCAAGTACGACGACGTGATGAGCCGTCAGCGCGAGGTCATCTACGCCGAGCGCCGCCGGGTGCTCGAGGGCGCCGACCTCGGCGAGCAGATCCGCGGCTTCCTCGACGACGTGATCGCGGGCTACGTCCGCGGCGCGACCGAGGGCTACGCGGAGGACTGGGACCTCGACGGCCTGTTCACCGCGCTCAACCAGCTCTACCCGGTCGGTCTGACCAAGGAGGGCGTGGTCAAGGAGGCCGGCGGCGTCGAGGGCCTCAGCCGAGAGAAGCTGATCGAGGACCTGCAGAAGGACGTGCAGGAGGCCTACGACCGCCGCGAGGACGAGATCGGCGAGGAGGTCCAGCGCGAGCTGGAGCGTCGTGTCGTGCTCTCCGTGCTCGACCGCAAGTGGCGCGAGCACCTCTACGAGATGGACTACCTGCGCGAGGGCATCTACCTGCGTGCCTACTCCCAGCGCGACCCGCTCGTGGAGTACCAGCGCGAGGGCTTCGACATGTTCGCCGTGATGATGGACGGCATCAAGGAGGAGTCGGTCGGCTTCCTGTTCAACCTCCAGGTGGAGGTCGAGGACGAGGAGGACGTCGACACGTCCGACGAGTCGGTCCTCGCGGCGGCGCCTCAGGCCGCGCCGCAGGTGTCCGCGGCCACGCCGCAGATCGACTTCGCGCAGGCCCAGTCCCACGCGCCCACGATCCGGGCCAAGGGCCTCGACCGGCCCAGCCGCCCGCAGAACCTGTCCTACAGCGCGCCGTCGGAGGACGGCGAGGCCGAGGTCCACGCGGCTCCGTCGGCCGAGGACGACCCGTTCGCCGGCGTCGGTCGCAACTCGCTGTGCCCGTGCGGGTCCGGACAGAAGTTCAAGCGCTGCCACGGTGCCCCGGGCGGCGCCACCGGTCGCGCGACCATGGGCGGCTGACCACCCCGGCTGACCATCACCGCTGGTTGAGCAGCTCAACCCCAGGTGATCGCGACGCACTGCCAGCGATCGCGCACGACCTCGAACCGTGCGGCGACCGCGCGTGAGCGCCGGCCGTAGCGCACGTGGGCGCTCGCCTCGACCGCGTCGCTGCGGATCAGGGCGGTGCGTACGCCGACCACGACCGGCCGCGCCGGGTTGGGTCCCCGGACCCGGCCCGGTGCGAGGCCGCCCGCCGCGGTGACCGCGCGGGCGCGCCCGGACAGCGCGTCGAAGACCTCCGGCACCGTGTGGCGCAGCAGCTGGGCGACCGGGCGGTCGCCGGCGGCGATCTCGACCGCGGCCTGCAGGTAGCGGCCGACGAAGGCGTCCACCTGCTCGCGCGAGGCGCGCTCGAGGTCGGCCAGGTCGCTCGCGCGGGTGCTGCGGAGCCGCGGCCGCGGGGGAGCGGTGCGCGGCGTCAGGTCCAGGGCGAGTGCCCCCTGGACGCTGGCCATGCTGGCGTCGGGCCGGAGCACGATGACCTCGGCCTCGGCGGTGTCGGGTGTGCTCATCGTCGTTCTCCGTCCTGGTCGGTGTCGGTCGGTGCGGCAGCAGGTGCGTCGGTGGCCGGCAGGCGGAACGCCTGGCCCGGGTGGATCAGGTCGGGGTCGTCGCCCACGACGTCGTGGTTGTGGCGCCAGATCGCCCGCCAGCGGGACTCCACGTCGGTGTCCGGCGCCGGATGCGCGCGAGCGATGGACCACAACGAGTCGCCGGCCCGGACCACGTAGGTGTCGGGAGCCGTCGGGCGCGCGACGGGGATGCCGGGGGTGCCGGTGGCGGCGTTGGGTGCGGTGGCCCGCGCGGCCCGCAGTCCGGCCGGTGCGGCCGGCCGCTCCGGGAGCGGGAGCCCGACGAGCACCTCAGCACCGTCGCCACCCGCGGCCTGCGCCGGGACGGCTGTGCCGGCCACCACGGCAGCGCCGCACGCGAGCAGGACCAGGCGCCGCGTGGCACCTCCGCCCCGAGGCTCCCTGCCCGCCACGAGCTCGACCACCGCCACCGAGGTGACCAGCCAGAGCCAGCCCAGCGACAGGGCGAGCGCGGTGGCGCACCCGGCGACGATCACGTCGGCCGTCTGCCGGGGAGCCGCCCCTGCCGCGTCGGGCCACGCCCCGGGAACGGACACCGCCGCGGCCGCCGCGGCGACCGTCACCCCCAGCCAGACGGCGTACGGCCGAATGGTGTGAAGCATCCCCCGAGACATCACGCTATCCTTCCGTTTGCGTGCGTTTGCATCATTCAACGAACGTTCGTCGACGATGTCAACGGCTCTTCCACAGGGCTTCGGGGCGTCGAGCAACCGATGGGGCCGTTGAGACGTCTCCCAGGGTGAAGGGGGACGAGGACGATGAGGTGCACGACGACACGAGCCCGGATCGGGGCAGTGGCTTCTGCAGCGCTGCTCGCCGCGACAGCCGGGTGTGGGGAGCAGCGGGGCGGCGACGCACCCGCGGCCGCGGAGCCGACGGGACAGACGGCAGAGCAGGAGACGGGGCAGGAGACGGGGCAGGGGGCCGGGACGGCGACGGGCGTCCCGCTGGTGGTGGGACACGAGCTCCACGTCGGAGGCGTCCAGGTGCCCGGGGAGTGGTTCACCGCGAGAGGACGCGGCACCCACTGGGTCGGCCTGCGTGCCGACCGCACGTGGTGGTGGGGCTACGACGCGGAGCCCCAGCGGATCGACGGCCAGATCGACCAGTCCGTCGTCATCTCACCCGGCGGCGGCTACACCGCACACGTGCTGACCGAGCCGGGCAACAGGTGGAGGCTGGTGGGTGCCGACACGGAGTGGGCAGGGGAGGGCTTCGGCGCGGTCGACCTGCCGCGTGGGGAGATGAGCCCTGCGCCGCGCGCCGTCGCGGTCACCGACGACGGGCTCGTCGTCGCCCGCGGGCCGCGCTTCCAGTGGCTCTGGCGGCCGCTGGTCGACAACGCGACCGTCGACCTGGCCGAGACCGCGCCCGGGCAGGTCGTCATCGGCAGCACGGATGTCGGCCTGGTGGCGAACGAGGGCAGGTACGACCGGACCGACGGTCAGCAGGGCGCGCCCTACCTCGCCGGGCTCGCCGAGGACGGCACGCTGACCCGGCTCGGTCCGGTGCCGACCCACGACGCCCTGGAGGCCAGCGACCAGTGGCTGGCCTACGTGCTCCCGGGCACGACGGGCGGCGAGGCCTGGGGACCCGCCGAGCTGCACGTGCAGCGTCGGGACGGCTCCGACCAGGGCGTCCTCACCGCGCCGGACGGCTGGCGCTTCGACGCTGCAGACCTGCAGTGGGAGACGGCCGACGAGCTGCTCGCCGTGCTGGTGTCGCCTGACGGTGACGGGGCACTCGCCCGCTGCCGGCCCGCGACGGAGACGTGCGAACGGGTGGACCTGCCTGACTAGGCTCGGCCCATGTCCTGGGAGCACGACCTGTTCGCTCTGCTCGACGACCTCGAGGGCCAGGCCGCGGCGGCATGGGAGGCCGACCGCGAGGCCGAGCTCGCCGACCGGGCGCGCACCGAGTACGGCTCCGTCACGCTCGCCAGCCGCTTGATGGCCTCGCGCGGACGCGGCGTGTCCCTCGACCTCCCGCACCTGGGCCGGCTCGAGGGCCGGCTCGCCCGGGTGGGGGAGGAGTGGTGCCTGCTCAGCGGGACCGGTCAGGACTGGATCGTCCCGCTCCGTGCCGTCACCGGCGTACGCGGCGCGAGCGAGCGCTCGGTGCCCGAGGTCGCCTGGTCGCCGATCGACCGCCTCGGCTTGCGCGCCGCCCTGCGCCGCCTCGCGGACGCGGAGGCGCGCTGCCTGCTGCACCTGGCCGACGGCACCCGCCACGAGGCGTACGTCCTGCGCGTCGGCGTCGACTTCCTCGAGGGGCGCGCCACCTCGGGTGAGGTCTTCCTCGTGCCGTACGCCGGCCTGGTCGCCGTGCAGAGCCGCGACGACTGACCCGAGCGTCAGGTGGCCTCGACGTCGTAGGGCGGGACGTGGCCCTCGGGGAGCGCGGACTGCTTGGCGGCCTCCGCCTGCTCGCGGTCGACCTCGGCCATGGCCTCGGTGATGTGCTTGCGGACGATCGTGCGGGGGTCGAGGTCGCGCAGCTGGAGGTCGGAGTACTCCGGGCCGAGCTCGTTGCGGAGCTCGTCGCGGGCGTTGGTGGCGAGCCCGCGCGCCCGGTGGAGCAGCTGCGCGGCCTGCCGGGCGAGGTCGGGCAGCTTGTCCGGACCCAGCACGACGACCGCCACGAGGGCGATCACGGCCAGCTCGAGGAGCCCGACGTCGAACATGACTCAGAACCTACTGCCTGCCCGGAGCGGTGGTCGGACGTGGTCAGAACTTGCTGGACGGGGTGAGCCCGAGCTGCATGCCCGCCAGCCCGCGGCCGCGCCCCGACAGCGTCTGGGCGACCCGGGTGAGCTCACGCGCGGCGTGGGCGGACGGGTCGGCCTCCACGATGGGCTTGCCGACGTCACCGCCCTCGCGCAGGGAGATGTCGAGCGGGATCTGGGCGAGGACCGGTACGTCGTAGCCGAACCGTCCCGACAGCGTCGCCGCCACCCGCGCACCGCCGCCGCTGCCGAAGACCTCGAGCCGGTGGTCGTCCTCGGCCGGGCAGTGGGGGCAGGGGAGGTAGCTCATGTTCTCGATCACGCCGACGACCCGCTGGTGCATCATCGACGCCATCGTGCCGGCGCGCTCGGCCACCTCGGCCGCCGCCTCCTGCGGGGTCGTGACGACGACGACCTCGGCGCTCGGCAGGTGCTGGCCGAGCGAGATCGCCACGTCGCCGGTGCCGGGGGGCAGGTCGAGCAGCAGGGCATCGAGGTCGCCCCAGTAGACGTCGGCCAGCATCTGCACGAGTGCGCGGTCGAGCATGGGGCCACGCCAGGCGACGACCTGGTCGCGGCGGGGCTTGAGCATGCCGATGGAGATCACCGAGACGCCGCTGGGCGTGGGCACCGGCATGATCAGGTCGTCGACCTGGGTCGGCCGGGTGTCCGCGACGCCGAGCATCGCCGGCACCGAGTGACCGTAGATGTCGGCGTCCACGATGCCGACCTTGAGGCCCTGGGCGGCCATCGACAGGGCGAGGTTGACCGTGACCGACGACTTGCCGACGCCGCCCTTGCCGCTGGCGATCGCGTAGACCTTGGTGAGCGAGCCGGGCTGGGCGAAGGGGATCTCGCGCTGGGCGCGCCCGTCGCTGAGGATCTCCTTGAGGCCGGCGCGCTGCTCGGCGGTCATCACGCCGAGGGTGAGGTCGACCGACGCGACGCCGGGGACCTTCGTGACGGCGGCGGTGACGTCGCGGTTGATCGTGTCCTTGAGCGGGCACCCCGCCACGGTCAGCAGCACGTGGACCGCGACCGCGCCGTCCGCGGCGACCTCGACGGAGTCGACCATCCCCAGGTCCGTGATCGGGCGCTTGATCTCGGGATCGTTGACGGTCGCCAGGGCGTCCATCACCTGCTGCTGCGTGGGGGTGCTCATGAGGACGAAGTCTACGAGCCACCCCGTGGGATCACGGTGTCGGCTCGTCCTCGGGCTCGCGGCGCGAGAGGTCCTCGATGTCGCCGAGGAGTCCGCGCAGCTCCGAGCGCAGGAAGTCGCGGGTGGCGACCTCGCCGACCGCCATCCGCAGCGAGGCGACCTCGCGGGCGAGGAACTCCATGTCGGCGTGGGCCCGGGCGTTGGCCTGGCGGTCCTGCTCGGCGACCACCTTGTCGCGCTGCTCCTGGCGGTTCTGGGCGAGCAGGATCAGCGGAGCGGCGTACGACGCCTGCAGGCTGAGCATCAGGGTCAGGAAGATGAACGGGAACTCGTCGAAGCGCAGGTCACGCGGCGCGAGGACGTTCCAGGCGACCCAGGCCGCGACGAACATCGTCATCCAGAGCAGGAACTTCGCGGTGCCCATGTAGCGGGCGAACGACTCGGCGAAGACGCCGAACGCGTCGGCGTCGACGCTCGGGCGCCGCACGAGCTGGCGGCGCGTGTCGCGGGGGGTGTCGAGCCGGATGCGGCGGTCGGTGCTCACCGGGCACCTCCCGTGATCGGTCCGGGTCGCGGGGCCCGGTCGCGCCAGCCCTCGGGCAGCATGTGGTCGAGCAGGTCGTCGACCGTGATCGCGCCGAGCAGGCGGCCCTCGTCGTCCACGACGGGCGCGGCGACCAGGTTGTAGGTGGCCAGGTGGGCCGCCACCTCGTCCATCGAGGCGTCGGGGCGCAGCGGGTCCATCGACTCGTCGAGCGCGGCGGCCACGAGGGTCGAGGGCGGCTCACGCAGGAGGCGCTGGATGTGCGCCGCCCCCAGCAGCCGACCCGTCGGGGTCTCCAACGGCTGGCGGCAGACGTAGACCAGCGCCGCGAGGGCCGGGGTGAGCTCGGGGTTGCGCACGTGAGCGAGAGCGTCGGCGATGGTCGCGTCGGGGGAGAGGATCACCGGCTCGGGCGTCATCATCGCGCCGGCGGTGTCGTCGTCGTACGACATCAGGCGCCGCACGTCCTCGGCCTCGTCGGGCTCCATCAACCCGAGCAGCGTCGCGGCCGTCTCGGGGTTGAGCTCGGCGATCAGGTCGGCGGCGTCGTCGGCCGACATCTCCTCCAGCACGTCGGCGGCACGCTCGGAGTCGAGGTGCTCGAGGATCTCGACCTGGTCCTCGTCGGGGAGCTCCTCGAGCACGTCGGCCAGCCGCTCGTCGTCGAGGGCCGCCACGACGGCCGTACGCCGCTCCGGCGGGAGGTCGTGGATCATGTTGGCCGCGTCGGCCGGACGCATGTCGTTGAGCGCCGCGATGAGGTGGGTGGCGCCCTGGGTGGGCTCGTGCCGGGTCAGGCCGGTCACGTCGCGCCACTCCACGACGTGGGTCTGCCCGCGCCGCCGGAACCCCTTGCTCGGCTCCTGCACCGCGACGCGCGAGAGGACCCAGTCGCGGTTGCGCGCCTGCTCCATCGCGACGTCGTACACGACGCCGGTGACGCCCGAGTCCTTGATCGTGACCGTGCGGTCGAGCATCTGGCCCATCACGAGCGTCTCGGTCGAGCGCTGCTCGAAGCGACGCATGTTCAGCAGGCCCGTCGTGTGCACCTGACCGCTGTCGATCGCGGTGATGCGCGTCATCGGCACGAAGATCCGGCGTCGACCGAAGACCTCGGCGACCATGCCGAGGACCCGCGGCTGGCTCGTCTCGGTGCGGAGCGCGACGACCAGGTCGCGCACCTTGGCCACCTGGTCGCCCTGGGGGTCGAAGATCGGCAGCCCGACGAGCCGGGCCACGAAGACGCGGGTCGGGGTGGTGCTCACGGCCGCAACGGTAGCGTGCCGTCCGCTCTCCGGAACCGCCTCCGCGCCGGAGCCGTGGTGTACTCTCATGTAGCACGAGTCACTTCTGTCACATCGATCGGGCCCGGGCCGACACGTCTGACGTGCGGCGGACGGGCACGGTCGGGTCACCTCGACGACGCCACTTCCCCGACATCTGTGAGGCCCCTTCCATGCCCGGCACGTCTGCTTCCTCGCGCCCGTCCTCCTTCCGACGCCTCGGCGCCGTCGGTCTGACGCTCGCCACGGCACTGCTCGTGGCCCCCACCGCTCCCGACGCCGGCCCGGCGTCCGCGGCTGCTGCCCAGCCCGCCGCCGCGCCCGTCACGGCCCGCGCGGCCGACACCGCGCAGACGACCCCGGCCACCTTCTTCCGGGTCGGCAACTTCAACGTCCTCGGTGCCGACCACACCGCTCCCGGCGGCAAGCGCAAGGGCTGGGAGTCCGGCACCGTGCGCATGGACCGCGTGGTGAGCCTCCTCCAGCAGAACACCCTCGACGTCGTCGGCTTCCAGGAGTTCCAGCCGCCGCAGGCGGCCCGCTTCGGCGAGCTGATGGGCACCTCCTGGCAGACCTACCCGGGCCTCGACAACCCGGCCGGCCCCTCGGTCAACTCGATCGGGTGGAACACCGGTGTCTGGACGCTGCTCGAGGCGCGCACGATCCCGATCCCCTACTTCGACGGCGTGCCCAGCCGGATGCCGGCGGTGCTCCTGCAGAACGTCGAGACCGGCCGTCGGGTGTGGTTCTTCAACACCCACAACCCGGCCGACGTACGCGGTCCGGCGCAGTCCTACCGCGACACCGGTTTCGCGATGGAGGTCGCGCTCGCCAACGAGCTGCGGGCCGCCTACCCCGACGCGCCGTTCATCTCCCTCGGCGACAAGAACGAGCGCGGCAGCTACTACTGCAAGGTCGCACCCGGCTCGAACATGTGGTCCGCCAGCGGCGGCTACGTCGACGGCAGCACCTGCCAGCCGCCCGCCGGTGGCGCGATCGACTGGATCATGGGCACCAAGGACGTCTTCTTCAACGGTTACACCCGGGTGTGGAACGACTTCGTCTCCAAGACCAGCGACCACCCCCTCTACTACTCCAACGCCGTCGTGCCGGCCTCCGCGCCGAACGGTGTCGACCACGTCGTGGTCGTCGCCGTCCCCGGCCTGACCTCGGCCATCGCCGGCGGCTCGAAGGCCCCCGGCGAGGCCACGCGCATGGTCAGCAACGGTGCGTCGACCACCAACGCGCGCACCGCTACTGAGAGCACCCAGGCCGACGCCAACCTGACGACGCTGCTCACCGGGCGCCGGGTGTTCCCCAAGAGGGGCGGACACGGTGTCGGCTCCGAGAAGAAGCTGCCGTCGACGGTCCACGACTCGGCGGGCCAGTACGTCTCCAGCCTCTTCGACCTCGCCCACAACAACTCGGGGCGCACCATGTTCGCCTCGAGCCGCAAGGAGACCCGCTTCGTCCTGAGCAGCTGGAACCGCAAGAGCGGCGGCAAGGACCCCTACGGCGTGGACGACGGCACGGCCAAGATCGACCGGTTCAAGATCAAGCGCGACGACGCCCAGGCCGTCGGCTGGTGGCGCGAGACGATCGAGCGCAAGCCCGCCGAGCTGAGCGTCATCGAGCTGTCGGGGGTCCTGAAGGCCGGGCTCGACGACGGCTTCAAGGGCGCGGCGTACGAGAAGGCGGTCCGCAAGGCGTTCCAGAAGGTCGCCGGCATCCGCCGCAGCATCGCCAAGTCGCCGGCGATGAACGGCACGACGCTGCTGGTCGTCACCGGCACCGGCGGCGCGCAGAAGTCGAAGGGCTCCTCGCGCACCTGGGCGAAGAGCTACAAGGTGCCGATGTGGGTGACGGGTCCGGGCGTTCCGGCCGCGAGCGACCTCTACTCCCTCAACCCGTCGTTCAGCTCGCCCGGCAGCCAGCAGACGGGCTACTCCGGCGCGCAGCCCATCCGGGTCGGCGACCTGACCAACCTGGTCACGCGCACGCTGGGTGTCCCGCCGGTGCCGGCCTCGTCGATGGACCCGGAGCAGCGCTTCCAGGTCTTCGACCCGCTGCTGGTCCCGGGGTCCTGATCCGAGAAGGTTGGTGCGGCGCTGCGGCGCCCGGTTAGGCTTGCGGCTCCGAGCCGCCCACGTCCCGCGTGGCGCCGTCCGCCGGGGCGTCGGCTCACCCCCCGCAGAAGGTGGCCGTGAAGCACAAGGACCCCGAGACCCCGAGCAGCCCGCGCCGCTCGCGTGTCGAGCTGTGGGCTCCCTTCCTCGTGCTCGCGATCATCGCCGCTGTGGTGTGGGCGTCGTTCTGGTCGGACTCCGCGGTCGACGAGGTGGCCACCGACCGGACGGGCGCCTCGCAGGCCACGGCTGCGTCCGATGCGTCCGACGACCCGGGCGCAGCGGCCGGGGATGAAGGGTCCGACGGGTCAGGCCGGCCCTCGGGCTCGGCCGGTGCCGAGCCGGAGCACCCGGAGCCCGAGCAGCTCGAGGCGTCCGTACGCCGTTTCCGTGCCGCCCAGCGCCGGCTCGCCGCCCGCGTCTCCCGGCAGGTGAGGGAGGTCGAGCAGCGCCTGCAGTCCTTCGAGTTCCAGGTCGCGAGCTACAACGTCCTCGGTGACTCCCACACGGGGCCGGGAGGCAACCGGCCGGGCTGGCCCGACGCCGGCCCGCGCATGGACATGACGATCGGCCAGCTGCGGAGCAACGGGATCGACGTCGTCGGGTTCCAGGAGTTCGAGCAGAGCCAGTACGGCATGTTCACCTCGCGGGCGGGGGAGTACTCGCTCTACCCGGGCATGTCGCTCGGCAACCGGTCGGTGCGCTTCAACATCGCCTGGCGCTCCGACATGTTCCGGCTGGTGGAGGCGCACACGCTTCCCATTCCCTACGCCGGAGGCAACCGGATCGACATGCCGGTCGTCCTGCTGGAGTCGATCAGCACCGGACGCCGGGCGTGGTTCGCGAACTTCCACAACCCCGCCGACACGCCCAACCTCGGCAACAACGCCCGGTGGCGGGCCGAGGCGGCCGCCATGGAGGTCGCCCACCTGACCGAGCTCCACCAGGCCGACGGCACTCCTGTGATCGCCACCGGCGACTACAACGAGCGCGCCGAGATCTTCTGCCGCTTCACCGCGGGCGGCGTCTTCACCGCCGCCGCGGGCGGCAGCTCGGCCGGTGGCTGCTCGCCTCCGTCCGGGATGCAGGTCGACTGGGTCTTCGGCTCCACCGGCATCGCCTTCGGCGGCTACGCCGTCACCGGCACGGGCCAGGCGTCCGACCACAACATGGTGCACGCCACCGCCACCCTCACCGAGGGCGTCGCGGAGCCGGGGACCGACGACCCGACCGACGACGAGACCGACGGCGAGACCGAGGCCCCGTAGCCCCCGAGGCCGCGGGCGGGCCGCTCGGTATAGTCCGCCGCGTGAGGTCCCTGAGCCAGCTGCGGCGTCCCGGCGCGCTGGAGGTCCTCCGGATCGACGCCGCGGGCCTGCTGGTCGCCGACGCCCCCGAGCAGCTGGTCGACGTGGCCTTCGACGGTCGCCGCATCTGGTCGTTCTGGCTGCTCCGCGACGGCGAGCGGAGCGACGACGGGATCAGCCTGCAGTGGCCCAAGCCCCTGCGGCCGTTCCTCGACGGGGTCACCGAGGTGACCCTCAGCGACCCCGGCACCGACACCGTGCTCTTCTCCCGCGAGGTGCAGTTCGGCGAGCGCCCCGACCGGATCGCCGTCGTCAACCCCGCCGGCCGTCCGCTGGCTCTCGACAAGTCGCTCAAGCTGGTCGAGACCTTCGACACCCGCGACGCCGCCCAGGTCGAGCCGCTGCTCGACGCGATCGAGGAGGTGCTCGGCGCGTTGCGCCGGGCCGGGCTCGACGCCTTCCTCGCCTACGGCACGGCCCTGGGCGCGATCCGCGACGGCGGCCTCATCGGCCACGACAGCGACGCTGACCTGGGCTACGTCAGCACCTACGACCACCCGGTCGACGTGATCCGCGAGTCCTTCCGGATCCAGCGCGCCCTCACCGACATGGGCTACCGCGTCACCCGCTACAGCGCGATCGCCCTCAAGGTCCACGTCCTGGAGAGCGACGGCCTCGACCGCGGGCTCGACGTCTTCGGCGGGTTCATGCGCGACGGCAAGCTCTACCTGATGGGTGAGATCGCCGTGCCGTTCGAGCGCGAGTGGATCTACCCGCTCGGGACGGCCTCGCTGGAGGGACGTGAGTTCCCCGTGCCGGCCGACGCCGACAGGTTCCTCACCGCCACGTACGGCCCCCACTGGCGGGTGCCCGACCCGGCCTACAAGTTCACCACCCCCGCCAGCACCATCGAGCTCTTCAACGGCTGGTTCCGCGGGATGCGCACCGGACGCGCCGGCTGGCACGCCTACCACAAGCGCACCGCGCACCACGCCGCGTCGGTCTCGGCCGTCGCCGAGGCGGTCGCCGCACGCCACCCCGACCTCGCGACGTACGTCGACATCGGCTGCGGCCGCGGCACCGACGTCGCGTGGTTCGCCGACCGCGGCGTGACCGCGATCGGGCTCGACTTCCAGCCCTACGCCTACGACGCCGAGGCTCAGCGCCGCGCCGACGACCCGCGGGTGACCTTCCAGCTCTTCAACCTCCTCGAGCTGCGCCACGTGCTCGCCGTGCCGGCCTGGATCGCCCGGATGCCCGGCCCGCGCGCCGTCGGGTGCGTCCACGTCGTCGAGCGGCTCGGTCGCCGGGGTCGCCTCAACATGCTGCGCGCGGCCCGCATGGTGGTGGCCGGGACGAACGGCACCCTGCACCTGCAGTTCCTCAGCGAGAAGGGCCGCGACGGCTACGCTCGCCGCACCGGCGCCCGCAAGCCCCTCGACCCCGCGATCGTCGCGGCCGAGGTGGCGGAGTCCGGAGGCCGGGTCCTGGAGCAGGTCCGCGAGCACGTCTCGGACGCGCCCGGGAGCTCGCAGGTGTGCCGCATGATCATCGACTGGAACGCGTGAGGTGGGAGCAGACATGTTCGGACTGGGCATTCGGAGGGGGCACCGCTCCGGCCCCGAGGTCGGCGGCGACCTCGAGAAGCGCGTCGCCGCGCTCGAGGAGGCCGTCCAGGAGAACCGCGCGCTCAACGTGCGCCTGGCCGAGCTCACCGACGTCGTGACGGAGCTGCTGCTGCCGGTGGCCGCGCGTGACGAGGAGAAGCTGGAGGAGCTGCTCGGGAAGTACCGCGAGGACTTCTCTTGAGCGCTGGCCCGCGCGGCCACGGTGGGCCACGCCGGGTGTTCCTCCACATCGGGCTGCCCAAGACCGGGACGACGTACCTCCAGCAGGTCGTCTGGGCCAACCGCGCCCCCCTGCGGTCGGCGGGGCTGTTCCTGCCGGGGTTCGGTCACCGCGAGCACCTCTGGGCAGCGCTGGACCTGCAGGAGCGGCCGCGGCTCGCCCGACGCCACCCGGACGCACCCGGGGCGTGGCGGCGGCTCGTCGACCAGGCGTCCGCGCAGTCCGGCGACGTGCTGATCACCCACGAGTTCCTCTGCGGGGCGAGCGCGCGGCAGGCCTCCCGGGCCATCGCCGACTTCCCCGACGCCGAGGTGCACCTCGTGGTCACCGCGCGCGACGCGGCCAGCGTGGTGTCGGCCGGGTGGCAGGAGTCGGTGAAGAACGGCAGCACCGTCGACCTCGACGCGGTGATGGCGGGCAAGGCCGCGGGTGGGCCCGAGTTCAGCATGCGCACCTGGGACCTGGCCGGGGTCCTCGAGCGGTGGACCCCCGACCTGCCGGCCGAGCGGGTGCACGTCCTGGTGATGCCCGGGGCCGGCCAGCCGCGCGACCTGCACTGGCGGCACTTCGCCGAGGTGCTCGGCGTCGATCCCGGCGCCTTCGAGGCGCCCGCCGATGCGGTCAACCCCGCCCTCGGGATCGTCCAGATCGAGACCCTCCGGCTGGTCAACAAGCACCTCCCGCCCTATTCGGCGCAGGAGCGCGGGGTGTGGATCCGCGGCTACCTCGCCGAGGACCTGCTGGCCCGGCAGCCGCGTGAGCGCGGAGGCCTGCCGGCGCACCACCGGGAGCGGTTCGCCGAGCTCGACCGCGCGGCCACGGCGCTGATCGCCGACCGCGGCTTCCACGTGCTGGGGGACCTCGCGACGCTGACCGCGGACACGGGGGGTGCCCCGGGGCGCGAGCCCGACACGGTCACCACCGACGAACTTCTCGAATCGGCCTCGCGACTCGTCGCTGATATCGTGGCCGACGTCCGCGCGAGCACAGGTGATGTGCCGCCACGTCGGGGGAATCTCTGATCCGGGCGCCCTGAGGGTGCCACGTAGGAGTCTTTGTGCGTTCCAAGTTCGTCGTCCTGCTCGCCACCTGTGGGCTCCTGGCCTCGCTGGCCGCGTCCACCTCGGGTGCCACCGCCGCGCCCGCACCGACCCCGGGTGCGGTTGACGCGTCGTCGTCGGCCCCGCTGACGGGACTCGCCGCGCGCAAGCCCGGCAAGCCCAACAAGAAGTGGAAGGTCCCCACCGGGGCGAAGTTCAACAACCCGATGATCCCCAGCAAGCGCTTCGTCATCGAGCGCCACGTGCTGCGTGCGATCCGCAACACGCCCAAGGGCGAGCGGATCACCATCTCGGCCTACTCGCTGGACCGCCAGGTCTTCGCCGACGAGCTCATCCGCGCCAAGAAGCGCGGCGTGAAGGTCAAGGTGCTGCTCAACGACCACCTCGTGCCCGGCGCGCAGGTCCGCATCCAGAAGGTGCTCGGTCACAACACGAAGAAGAAGAACTTCCTCAAGCGGTGCACGTCCGGCTGCCGCGCCGACGAGAACGAGTACAACAACCTGCACAGCAAGTTCTACCTCTTCAGCCGCACCGGCAAGAACCGCAACGTCGTCATGCTCGGCTCCTACAACATGACGCTCAACGCCGTGCGCTGGCAGTGGAACGACCTGTGGACCACGGTCGGCAAGGCGACGCTGTACGACCAGTACATCGCGCTGTTCAACGACATGCGTCCCGACTGGGACAAGCGCCGTGCGACCTACGGGTTCTGCGAGGCGGGGCTCAACTGCCCCTCGGGCGACCAGCACAAGTACTACAACATCGTCTTCCCCCGCTACACGACGCCGTCCAACGACGCCGTCCTCGACATCCTCAACAACATCCAGTGCGTCTACACCGATGCCGCGGGCGCGCAGCGCCGCACCCAGCTCGCGCTGTCGATGCACTCGATGCGCGGCAAGCGCGGCAACTACATCGCCGACAAGCTCCGCGACCTCTACGCGCAGGGCTGCAACCTCCGGGTGAACTACGGCCTGATGGGCTTCCACACCAAGCAGCACATCGGTGCCGCGACCGCCCGTGGGCGCGTGCCGCTGCGCTCCACCGGCTTCAACCTCAAGGAAGACGTCCCGACCGGTGACCCCGAGATCGACAACATGCCCGAGAACATCGAGCGCTACACGCACCACAAGTACTTCGTGCTGAAGGGCTCCTACAAGGGCAACGTCGACAGCAACATGGTGTGGACCGGCTCGACCAACTGGTCCAGCCTCGGCACGCCGCAGGACGAGATCCTGTTCAGCATGCACGGGCGCGGCAACGTGCGCGACTACATGGAGAACTTCAACCTCATGTGGCAGAAGCCCTACAGCCGCGACGCCTACACCACGACGTACTCGTCCTGGAAGACCGTCAACGGCCGCCGCGTCGGCGTCGGCCCGATGGTGACGGTCGAGCCCGACCGCCTCAAGGGCGCGGGCCCGACCTGGGAGAACGACTGAGCTGAGGCTCAGCCCTCCTGCTCGCCGGCCTCGTCGGCCGGCAGGAGGGTCTCGGCGAGCCCGCGGACGGTCTCGAGGTCGGGGCCCTGGAGCACCACGGTGCTGCCCTTGAGGTCGTAGGCCAGCACGGTCGCGCCCTCGTGGTCCCACGCCGACCAGTCGCCGGTGCCCCAGTCGGAGAGGTCGACGTCGTCGGCCGCCACGAGGTCGGGCTGGTCGGCCAGCACGTCGTCACTCGTGCCGGGAAGCTGGTCGAGGACCACGTCACCGGTCGGTGCGGTGAACTCCATCCGCCACCACTGCGGGTCGGGCTGGTAGCCGCCGCCCACCGTGGTCCAGCCCTCCGGGAGGGCCGAGGGGACCATGGTGATGAGCTCGTCGCTGGTCGCGCGCAGCGCGGCCTTCTTGTAGCGCTCGGCCACGGCCGGCTCGGTGCCGAAGTCGACCGGCTCGACCGGCGCGGCGGTGGGCGTCTCGCTGGGGGTCTCGGTGGGAGTCTCGGAGGAGGAGGTCTCCGACGAGGGGTCGATGCCCGTGTCGGGGGTGTCCTCCCCGCACGCTGCGAGGAGCAGGACGAGGGAGGCTCCGAGGGCTGGTCCGATCGTTCGGGTGGCTCGCATGCGTTCACTCTCTCACGCGGGCCCGACCATCCGGCGACTGTGACGACTGTCTCGGCTCGGGACCCTGCCCCCGGCGTTCGGTCGACACCTAGACTCCGAGCGATCCAGCCGCGAGCGCCCAGGAGCCACCACATGCCCCGCCTCTGCCAGACCGACGGCCTCTCCGAGGACCAGACCGAGATCCTGAAGGCCGTACGGCAGTTCGTGGACGAGCAGATCATCCCGGTCGCGCAGGAGCTCGAGCACGCCGACGAGTACCCGACCGAGATCATCGAGGGGCTCAAGGAGCTCGGGGTGTTCGGCCTGACGATCCCCGAGGAGTTCGGCGGGCTGGGGGAGTCGCTGCTGACCTACGCCCTGGTGGTCGAGGAGATCGCGCGCGGGTGGATGAGCGTCTCGGGCGTGATCAACACCCACTTCATCGTGGCTTACATGCTCATCCAGCACGGCACGGAGGAGCAGAAGCAGAACTACCTCCCGCGCATGGCGACCGGCGAGGTGCGCGGCGCGTTCTCGATGTCCGAGCCCGGCCTCGGTTCCGACGTGTCGGCCGTGTCGACCAAGGCGACGAAGGCTGACGACGGCAGCTACTCGATCACGGGCCAGAAGATGTGGCTGACCAACGGCGCCACCTCCACCCTGGTCGCGGTGCTGACGAAGACCGACGAGGGCGCTGAGAGCGTCTACAAGAACATGACGACGTTCCTGGTGGAGAAGGAGGCCGGGTTCGGCGAGACCGCCCAGGGCGTCACCGTGCCGGGCAAGATCGACAAGATGGGCTACAAGGGCGTCGAGACGACCGAGCTCATCCTCGAGGGGCACCAGATCGGCGCCGACCAGATCCTCGGTGGGGAGCCGGGCAAGGGCTTCTTCCAGATGATGGACGGCGTCGAGGTCGGGCGCGTGAACGTCGCGGCACGCGCGTGCGGCCTGGCGTGGCGCGGCTTCGAGCTCGCTATCGCCTACGCCCAGCAGCGCAGGACCTTCGGCAAGGCGATCGCCGAGCACCAGGCGGTGCTGTTCCGGCTCGCCGAGATGGCCACCAAGGTCGAGGTCGCGCACACGATGATGGTCAAGGCCGCGCGGCTGAAGGACACCGGCCAGCGGATGGACGTCGAGGCCGGCATGGCCAAGATGGTGGCCTCCGAGTACGCCAACGAGGTCGTGGAGGACTCCTTCCGCATCCACGGCGGCTACGGCTACTCCAAGGAGTACGAGATCGAGCGGCTGATGCGCGAGGTCAAGTTCATGCTCATCGGCGAGGGCACCTCCGACATCCAGAAGATGATCATCGGCCGCAGCCTGCTCAAGGACTACCAGCTGCGCTGAGCCGCGGTCCGAGCCGGGATCAGCGGCCCCCGGCCGCCTCGGCCGCGGCGTCGGCCGCGGCCAGCGCCTCGCTGGCGGCCTCGACGACGTCGGGGGAGAGGACGTGCTCGATCGCGAGGGCGGAGGCGCCCAGCACGGCCGCCTCGCCGCCCGCGCGCGAGGTCACGATGCGCAGGTGCTCGGTCGCCAGCGGCAGCGACCGGTGGTAGACCGACTCGCGGATCCCGGCCAGCAGGTGCTCGCCGGCTCCCGCGACCTGGCCGCCGATGACGACCACCGACGGGTTGATCAGGTTGACCATCGTGGCGACGACCTCGCCGATGTCGCGCCCCGCCTGGCGCACGACGCCCATCGCGACCCGGCTGCCCGAGCGCACGAGCTCGACCACGTCGCCGCCCGTCTCGGCCTGCTCACCCTGGGCGCGCACCGCCGCCGCCAGCGCCGGTCCTGCCGCCACGGCCTCGAGGCACCCGGAGTTGCCGCACCGGCACGGTACGTCGTCGGCGCCCGGCACCCGGACGTGCCCGAGGTCGCCGGCCGTGCCCTGAGCGCCGCGCTGCAGCACGCCGCCGGAGACGATGCCCGCGCCGATGCCGGTGGCGACCTTGATCAGCACGAGGTCGTCGACGTCGCGCAGGTGCCCGCGCCGCTCGCCGAGGGCCATGATGTTGACGTCGTTGTCGACCAGCACCGGGACGTCGTACTGCTCCTGGAGGTAGGCCGGCACGTCGAAGCGGTCCCAGCCCGGCATGATCGGCGGGTTGATCGGGCGCCCGGTGGAGTGCTCGACCGGGCCCGGGAGGCCGATCCCGATGGCCGCGAGGTCGGTGACCGGGCGCTCGCTCGTCTCGAGGAGGTCACGCACCGACTCGACCACCCATGACAGGACGGCCTCGGGGCCGTCGGCGACGGCGATCTGGGCGTCGACCTCGCCGAGGATGGAGCCGTTGAGGTCGGTCAGCGCGGCCCGCGCGTGGGTGGCACCGACGTCGACGCCCACGACGAGCTTGGCGGTGGGGTTGAGCGCGAAGAGCGCGGGCGGGCGGCCGCCGGTCGACCGGGCGCCGCCGAACGGGGCGACCAGGCCCAGCCGCATCAGGGTGTCGATGCGAGCGGTGATCGTCGACCGCGCGAGCCCCGTCGCCTCGGCCAGCTGGGCACGGGTCCAGGGCCTTCCGTCACGGAGGAGATCGAAAAGCTCACCGGTGCGCACGGGCGGAGTCAAGCACATGCATGACTTTGCACGCTAGAGGTAACACTTTTGGTAGGTGCTCGACAAAAGCCCGTGACGCGTGCCACAGTGTCGCCGTGCCCCCGATCAACCCCCCGAACGAACCGGCTCGCGAGCAGGGTGGGAACGCCCTCGTCGCGACCGGGATGACCAAGAGCTTCTTCGGCAACACCGTGCTCGACGGACTCGACCTGACGCTCCGCGCGGGCCAGGTCCACGGCCTCGTCGGCGAGAACGGCGCCGGCAAGTCGACGCTGATGAAGATGCTCGCCGGCGTCTACACCCCCGACAGCGGCACGATCGTGGTCGGGGGCGAGCAGGTCTCCTTCAGCCACCCGGTCCAGGCGCAGCGCGCCGGCGTGTCCACCGTGTTCCAGGAGTTCAACCTCCTCCTCGAGCGCACCATCGCCGAGAACATCTGGCTGGGCCGCGAGCCCCGTCGCTTCGGCCGGTTCGGTCCGGTCGACACCGGGCGCATGCGGCGCGACACCGAGGAGCTGCTGACCGGGCTCGGCGTGTCCGGCCTCAAGGCCGGCACCCTCGTGCGGAGCCTCTCGGTCGCCGAGCAGCAGATCGTCGAGATCGCCAAGGCGGTGAGCTTCGACGCCAAGGTGATCCAGATGGACGAGCCGACGGCAGCGCTGGCCGACCACGAGGTCGAGCTCCTCTACTCGATCATCCGTCGCCTCACCGAACGCGGTGTGGCGATCGTCTACGTCTCGCACCGGCTGAAGGAGATCTTCGACCTCTGCACGACGATCACGATCCTCAAGGACGGCCAGCACGTGGCCACCCGGCCGGCCGCCGAGCTGTCCGAGGCCGAGCTCGTGCGCCTGATGGTGGGCCGTCCGCTGACGACGTACTTCCCCGAGAAGCCCGCCGACGTCGTCGTCGGGGACGTGCGGCTCGCGCTGTCCGGAGTCGGCAACGGCTACGTCGACGACATCTCCCTCGAGGTCCGCGCCGGTGAGATCGTCGGCATCGCGGGACTGCAGGGCTCCGGACGCACCGAGGTCCTCGAGACCGTCTTCGGCGTCCACCCGGTCTCGCGCGGCACCATCACCCTCGACGGGTCGCCGCTCGAGGTCAGCAGCCCCCGCCAGGGCGTGCGCGCCCGGCTCGCGTTCATCACCGAGGACCGGAAGGCCAAGGGCCTCGCGCTCAACCAGTCGATCCTCGACAACGCCCTCGGCGTGGTGCGCTCGGTCTTCCCACGGCGCACCACCACTGCGCGGCGCGAGATGCCGGGCGTGCTGTCCAACCTCGACGTCGCCGCCCACAGCCTGGCCCAGGAGGTCCAGTTCCTGTCCGGCGGCAACCAGCAGAAGGTCGTGCTGGCCCGCTGGCTGAGCATCGACCCGCTGGTCGTGCTGATGGACGAGCCCACCCGCGGCATCGACGTCGGCGCCAAGCACCGCGTGTACGAGCTGATGCGCGAGCTGACCCGTCAGGGCGTCGCCGTGCTGATGGTGTCCAGCGAGCTCCCCGAGGTGATCGGCATGTCCGACCGGATCCTCGTGATGCGCGACGGGCTGCTCGCCGGCGAGCTCCCGGCGGGCTCGAGCGAGGAAGCCGTGCTGGCGATGGCCACCGGAGCAGCGAGCGAGGAAGCCGCATGAGTGCCACCACCGACAGGACGCCGGAGCCGGCGCACACCCCCGACCCCGACGGGAGCGTGGAGCCCCGCGACTCCGTACGCCGCCGGCGCGCCGCGCGACCGCGCGGGTCCCGGCAGCTCGACTCGACCGCCCTCATCTACCTCGTGCTGGTCGCGGTCATCGCCGTGTCGGCCGTGCTGACCGGCATCGAGGGACGCAACTTCTTCAGCCAGGGCAACATCTGGGCCGTCCTCACGGCGATGAGCGTGCTCGGCCTGATCTCGATCGGCCAGACGCTGGTCATCCTCGTGGGCAGCCTCGACCTGTCGGTGCCCTACGTCGTGAGCCTCGCGACCGTGATCGCCGCCGGCGGCATGAAGGGCCTCGACGGCAACATCCCCGCCGCGGTCTTCAACACCCTCGTGGTGTGCGCCGTGATCGGCCTCGTGATGGGGCTGCTGGTCAGCGTCCTGCACGTGCACGGCTTCATCGCCAGCCTCGGCATCGGCCTGATCGTGAGCGGCTACCTCGGCACCAACTACCAGGGCAGCCACGGCAGCGCAGCTCCCGACCTGCGGCTGCTGGGTCGCAGCGGCATCGTGGGCTGGATCCCCACCGCGTTCCTCGTCCTCCTGGTCTGCGCGGTGCTGGTGACGCTCCTGCTCCGCTACACCCGGCTGGGTCACCACGTCTACGCCATCGGCGGCAACCGTGACGTCGCCCGCATGTCGGGCGTGCGCACCACCCTCCCGGTGGTCTCGGCCCACGTGCTCTGCTCGGTGCTGGCCGGTCTCGCCGCGCTCCTCCTGCTCTCGCGCACCGGCGTCGGGTCGCCGACCATCGGGTCGCAGGGCCGCTACGACCTGCTGTCCATCGCGGCTGTCGTGCTCGGCGGCACCCTGCTCGCCGGCGGCAAGGGCAGCGTCGTCGGCACCATGGGCGGCGTCGCGATCTTCGCGGTCCTCGACAACGTCATGGGCGTCATGCAGGTCAACCCGTTCCTCAAGGACTTCGTCCGCGGCCTGGTGATCGTCCTCGCCGTCGCCGTCTACGCCCGCCGCAGCGTCGTACGCCGCCCACCGCGGTTCGGTGCCTCCAGACCCGTCCTCCCCGTCCCCTCCTCGAAGGGCCCGTCCACGAAGGGGGAGCCCGCATGAGCGCCACCACCTCCACCCCCAGCACGGCGGGCCGCACGCTCCCGCTCTCCGAGGGCTCGCTGGTCCAGCGAGTGCTGCGCGGCGCGGTGACCCCGGGTGGCGCGGTGTTCATCCTCGCCGCGATCCTCTTCCTCGCCGTGGTCTGGGCGAACCCCTCCTTCGGCGACCCGCCGCAGCTGATCCGCTTCATCGGTCGCACCGCACCGATCGCGATCGCGGCCATGGGCCAGTACTACGTGATCGTCTCCGGCGAGTTCGACCTCTCCATGGGCGCGGTCATCGCCACACAGGTCGTGATCGCCGGCAACTACATCGGGGACGACGAGAGCCGGGTGCTCCCGGCCATCGCGCTCATGCTGCTCATCGGCGTGATCGTCGGACTGGTCAACGGGCTGGGCACCACGATCCTGCGGGTGCCGAGCTTCATCGTCACCCTCGGCACCATGCTGGCCCTCGGCGGGCTCGTCCGGTTCCTGACCGGCGGCGCCGCCACCGGCAACCCGGTCGACACGTTCCGCGAGATCGGGCGCGGCGGCATCCAGGACGTCCCCGTCCTCGAGGTGCTGCCCTACCCCGTGATCATCCTCGTGGTCATCATGGGGGCCGGCGTGTGGCTGATGCGCTCGCCGTTCGGACGCACGATCATCGCCACCGGCGACAACCCCGACGCCGCCAGCCTGGCCGGTGCCCACGTCTGGTGGGTCAAGACCCGCGCCTTCATGCTGTCGTCGCTCTCGGCCACGGTCGCCGGCATCCTCCTCGTCGGCTACGCCGGCGTGCACCCCTCGGTGGGGGCCGGCTACGAGTTCACGGCGATCACCGCCGTCGTGCTCGGCGGCGTCGTCCTCGGCGGCGGTCGCGGCTGGCTCCTCTCCGCCGCGGCGGGCGCCTTCGCGCTCGAGCTGCTCTTCTCGTTCCTCAACTTCCAGGAGATCGAATCGACCTGGAGGCCGACGGTCCAGGGCGTGATCATCATCGTCGCCGTCGCTGCTGCCGGCCGTGCGTGGTCCTTCGGCCGGCGACCCCCTCGGGCGTCACCACCTGCACAACCCGCCACACCTGCTCAACCCGCACCATCACCCACCACTGCCCGCCCGGGCACTGAAACAGGAGAAATCTGATGCGCCGAAAGATCCACCGCGCGCCGATGGCCGTGGCCTCGGCCCTGCTGCTCGGGGTGTTCGCCACGTCCTGCAGCACCGAGGACCCGACGGACTCCGCGTCGGGCACCGACGAGAGCTCGGAGACGTCCGAGTCGCCCGACGCCGCGGAGAGCCCGGAGGAGGGCGGCGAGGAATGGTTCGACCAGGCCGTCTACGACGAGCAGTACGAGCAGCGCTCGGCGACCTTCGAGGGCGACCCCGAGACCCCGTGGCTGCAGTACATCGACGGTGAGATGACCGACACCGCCGAGTACAAGTCCAACAAGGCGGGCAAGGCGTGCTTCGCCAACGCCTCGATCTCCAACCCGTGGCGCCAGACCGGCTGGATCACCATGAACCAGCAGCTCAAGGACCTGCAGGACAAGGGCGTCATCTCCGAGATGGAGACCCGCGACGCCGGCGACGACGACAACACCCAGATCGCCGACATCGACTACTTCATCTCCGAGGGCAACTGCGACGCCTTCATCATCTCGCCCAACTCCACCGCCGCCATGACCGACGCGGTCGAGCGTGCGTGCGAGACCGGCAAGCCCGTGATCGTCTTCGACCGCGGCGTCGAGACCGACTGCGCCACCAGCTTCATCCACCCCATCGGTGGCTTCGCGTGGGGCATCGACACCGCCGAGTTCCTCATCGACAACCTCGAGGAGGGTGACAAGGTCGTCGCGCTGCGCATCCTTCCCGGCGTCGACGTCCTCGAGCAGCGCTGGGCCGCGGCCGAGAAGCTCTTCGAGGAGAACGGCATCGAGGCGGTCGACTTCTTCACCGGCGCCGACCCGACCGAGATCAAGACCTTCATCACCGACGAGCTCAACAAGGGTGAGGTCCAGGGCGTGTGGATGGACGCCGGCGACGGTGCCGTCGCCGCCATCGAGGCCTTCGAGGACTTCGGTGCCGACCTGCCGGTCATGACCGGCGAGGACGAGATGAGCTTCCTGCGCAAGTGGGAGGACACCGGTCTCACCGGTCTCGCGCCCGTCTACTCCAACTTCCAGTGGCGCACCCCGCTCCTCGCGCTCGAGAAGATCTGGGCCGGCGAAGAGGTCCCGAAGGAGTGGGTCCTGCCCCAGACCCCGATCACCGAGGACGAGCGCGGCGACTACCTCGAGGCCAACGACGGCATGCCCGACGGCCACTACGCCAAGTTCGGCGGAGAGGACCTTCCCGGCTACCCCGAGGTCTGGCAGGAGCGCCAGATCCCCTGATCCGGCACTGAGACGGATCCGATCATGATCTGATCCACCCGTCGGTGGGCCGGGCTCGCGCCCGGCCCACCGTCACCCCTCCCACCCCGCACGTACCCCGGACGAATCCTGGAAGGACGGCCCATGCGAGAGATCGGCGTCAACACGTGGGTCTGGACCTCGCCGCTCACCGACGCGGACGTGGCCGACCTGCTGCGCCGGATCGCCGACATGGGCTTCGACGCCGTCGAGCTGCCGCTCGAGAACGCAGGCGACCTCACCGTCCCGGTCGTGTCCGACGTGCTCGCCGAGACCGGCCTGACGCCCTGCGTCGTGGGAGCGATGGCGCCGGGCCGTGACCTCGTCGACGCCTCGTGCGTGGCCGACACGCAGGACTACCTGCGGGCCTGCATCGACTTCGCCGCCGGTGTCGGCGCGCGCTCGGTGTGCGGCCCGTTCTACGCCTCCACCGGCCGGGTCTGGCGCATGGACACCGACCAGCGGGAGGCGGCGTACGACGATCTCCGCAGGCACCTCGCCCCGGTCGTCGACCACGCGGTCGCGCGCGGCGTACGCCTCGGGATCGAGCCCCTCAACCGCTACGAGACCTCCCTCGTCAACACCGTCGACCAGGCCCTCACCGCCCTCGAGCCGTTGCTCGGCGAGGGACTGGGCCTGGCCCTCGACAGCTACCACCTCAACATCGAGGAGCGCTCCAGCGCGGACGCGGTCCGAGCCGCAGGTCAGCACCTGGCACACGTCCAGGTCTGCGGCAACGACCGCGGCGCCCCCGGCGGCGACCAGACGGACTGGCCGGCCCTGTTGTCCGCTCTCGACGAGGTGGGCTACGACGGCCCCCTCGTCATCGAGAGCTTCACCGCAGACAACGCCTCCATCGCCACGGCCGCCTCCATCTGGCGTCCGCTGGCACCCACCCAGGACGAGCTCGCCCGAGACGGCTTGTCCTTCCTCCGGTCGCTCGCCTGAGCGACCGCCACCGCAAGTCAGGAGAAGCACGTGACCAGCACACCCAGCGCATCGGGCGCCGCCGGGTCCCCGGGAGTCGCCGTCATCGGCTACGCCTTCATGGGCAAGGCCCACTCCCACGCATGGCGCAACGTCGCGGCACTCCGCCCCGGCGCTCCCGGCGTACGCCAGCAGGTGCTGGTGGGTCGTGACGCGGACGCGGTGGCGGCCGCCGCAGGCCAGTACGGCTGGGCCGAGTCGGCCACCGACTGGCGCGCGGTGCTCGACCGCGACGACATCGACGTCGTCGACGTGTGCGTCCCCGGGCACCTGCACGCCGAGGTCGCGATCGCGGCGCTCGAGGCCGGCAAGCACGTCATCGCCGAGAAGCCGCTGGCCAACACGATGGCCGAGGCGGAGAAGATGGTCGCCACCGCACGAGCCGCCCGCGAGCGCGGCGTGCACTCCATGGTCGGCTTCAACTACCGGCGCGTGCCCGCGCTGGCACTGGCCCAGCGCCTCGTCGCCGACGGCCGGCTCGGCGACGTCCGTCAGGTGCGCGTCTCCTACCTGCAGGACTGGCTGGCCGACGACACTGCGCCGATGACCTGGCGGCTGCGCCGCGAGCTGGCCGGCTCGGGCGCGCTGGGCGACCTCGCCTCCCACGCCGTCGACCAGGTGCGCTTCCTGCTCGGCCAGGAGGTCACCGCGGTCAACGCGACGACCCACACCTTCGTGCCGCAGCGCACCGGGGCAGACGGCCCCGAGGAGGTCACCGTCGACGACGCCGCGTGGGGCACCCTGCGCACCGACGGCGGCGCCGTGGTCAGCCTCGAGGTGACCCGCATGGCGACCGCCCGCAAGAACGCCCTCGGCATCGAGGTCTACGGCAGCGACGGGGCCCTGCGCTTCGACCTCGAGTCGCTCAACCACCTCGACGTGTGCCTCGACGGCGCCGACAGCTTCACCCGCCGGCTCGTCACCGAGCAGCAGGACCCCTACATCGACGGCTGGTGGCCGCCCGGGCACGTCCTCGGGTGGGACGCCCCCTTCACCAACCAGGCCGCCGACTTCCTGACCGCGCTCGCGGCGGGCCGTGAGCCGACGCCGTCCTTCGAGGACGGTCTGGCCGTCCAGCGGGTGCTGGCCGCGATCGAAGCCAGCTCGGCCCGCGGGGGCAGCTGCGTCGAGGTCGAGGGCCGGCTCGGGTGATGCGCTGCGGCGCGTGACGCATCCCACGTGACCGCGGCGGCCCGACGCGGCGCCGCTGCGGCACGATGTCCGGCATGAAGACCAACGCCGGCAACTTCTTCGAGGACTTCACCGTCGGGCAGGTGATCGAGCACGCGACCCCGCGCACGATCACCGAGGGCGACCGGGCGCTCTACGGCGCGATCTACCCCACGCGGTTCGCCGTGCCGTCGTCGGCCGCGTTCGCCGCGTCGGTCGGGCTGTCCGCCCACCCGGTCGAGGAGCTGATCGGCTTCCACGTCGCCTTCGGCAAGACGGTGCCGGACGTCTCGCTCAACGCGGTCGCCAACCTCGGCTACGCCGAGTGCCGCTTCCACGTGCCGGTGGTGCCGGGTGACACCCTGCGCACCCGCTCGGAGGTCATCGGGCTCAAGGAGAACTCCAACGGCCGCACCGGCGTGGTGTGGGTGCGCTCGACCGCGACCAACCAGCGCGGCGAGGTCGCCATCGACTGGGCGCGGTGGGTCATGGTCCACAAGCGTTCCGCCGAGTCGCCGGCCCCCGAGACCGTCGTACCGTCGCTGGCCCCGACCGTGGCCGCCGAGGACCTCGTGGTGCCCGCCGGCCTCGACTTCTCGTCGTACGACGTCGTGGCCGCGGGTGGCCCGTACCGGCTCGGCGACTACGAGGTGGGGGAGCGCATCGACCACGTCGACGGCGTCACGCTCACCGACGCCGAGCACATGATGGCCACCCGCCTGTGGCAGAACACCGCCAAGGTGCACTTCAACACCGACGCGCGCCCCGACGGGCGGCGTCTCGTCTACGGCGGCCACGTGATCTCCCTGGCGCGGGCGCTGTCCTTCAACGGCCTGGCCAACGCCCAGCTCGTCGCGGCGATCAACGCCGGCGCCCACCTCGCGCCGGCCTTCGCCGGGGACACGGTCCACGCCTGGTCCGAGGTCCTCGACACGGCGACCCTCGACGCGCCGGGCGTCGGGGCGTTGCGGCTCCGCCTGGTCGCCACCCGGGGCCGCGACGAGTCGATGACCCTGCGCGGCGACGACGAGAAGTACGCCGACGGGGTCCTGCTCGACCTCGACTACTGGGCGCTCGTGCCGCGCTGAGTCACCGCTCGGCGGGGGCTGGGGCGCACCGCGCGCGCAGGTCGTCGCTGATCGCGGCGAGCGCGGCGTCGAGACCGGTCTCGTCCGCGAGCCCCAGCCGGGACAGCACGACCTGAGCGGCGGCGAGCAGCTCCTCGTCGGTCGCGTCGTCGGGCGTACGGCCGTCGCGGGGCGGTGCCGGCAGCAGGTCGTCGAGGTCGCCCACGACGTCGTACGAGCTGGTCCGCAGGCCGGCGACGATCGCCGCCGACCGCTCGTGCACCCAGGGGTGGTGCCGGGCGGGGAGGACGAAGGACTCACGCGACGCGGAGCCGACCAGCGCCTCGGGGACGAACGTCCCCTTCACGTGGCGGGTCAGCTCGGGCGACCGCTCCGCGCGGGGCAGCCGCTCGTTGACCCGCCGCAGGAGCTCCGCCTCGACGAGGCCGAGGGAGTCGTTGGGCCGGTGGGCCTCGGTGTCGAGGCCGGTGACGTCGACGCCGAGCACCGAGGCGGTCCGCAGCCACAGCTCCTCGCGCGGCGCGCCCGGGGGAGGTACGACGACGAGGTGGGCGCGCCCGGCGGGGAGGCCGCCCGACCAGAGCGCGAGGATCGCCGGCACGTCCTGGTAGCGCCAGAACTTCTGGTCGTCCTCGTCGCGTCGCACCGTGGCGAGGAAGCGGCGGTAGCGCTGCCGGGCGCCCATCTTGACCCGCTGCTGCCACGCCGAGGGCAGCACCCGCCCCAGGTCGCGTGCCGTCACGACCAGGTGCACCTCGTCCGCGGCGCCCGCGAGGTCGGCGAGAGCGGCGGCGGCCGCCTCGGCGGGGGAGTCGGAGAAGTGCTCGTTGGTCAGCAGGACGTCGCCCCGCCACGCCCCCGCCTCCTCGAGGAGCCGCTGCCACGCGTCCAGCTCGCGGTCGCTGAGCGTCTCGACGACGGCGGTCATGCCCTTGACGACGGCTGCCGCGGCGAAGTGGTCGCGACGCCGGCCCGGCAGCAGCAGGCCACGACCACGCAGCTCGTCGCGGTGCCGCCACCACAAGTCCTGCAGGAAGGAGGTGCCGGACTTCGCCGTGCCGACGTGGAGGAACACGCGGCGAGCCATGCCGGTGACCCTACTGGAGGACGGCAGACTCGCTCCGTGGCCTGGGATCGCACGTTCTTCTACGACACCTACCCGCGGCTCGAGGCCGCCTTCGCGGCCCGCCTCGACGAGAGCCTCGCACCGCGGGACCCGTCGGTGCTGCTGCAGGTGGTGCGCGAGCTCGACCTGCGCCCCGACAGCAGGGTCGTCGACGTCGGCTGCGGCGAGGGCGCCCACGCCGTCCGCCTCGCGACCCACTTCGGATTCCGCGTCCTGGGCATCGACCCGGTGCAGCGGCACCTCGACCTCGCCCGGGCCACCCGCCGCGACCTCGTGCCCGACATCGCCTCCCGCCTCGCGTTCGAGCGCGGCACCGCCACGCACGTGCCGGTGGCCGACGCCTCGCTCGACCTGGTCTGGTGCCGCGACGTGATGGTCCACGTCGAGCACCCCCAGGACGCCTTCGCGGAGTTCGCTCGCGTGCTCCGGCCGGGCGGCCACGTCGTCGCGTTCCAGGCCGTGGCGACCGACCTGCTCGGCCAGGAGGAGGCCGTCCAGCTCTTCGACGTCATGGGCGTGGTGCCCTCCTCCGCCGACCCGGGGGTGATCGACGACGCGATCGCCCGGTCGGGACTGGAGGTGGTCGACACCCTCGACCTGTCCACCGAGTGGGGGGAGTGGTCGCAGGAGCAGGACGGCAGCGGGGGCCGCGCGCTCCTCCACCTGGCGCGGTTGCTGCGCGACCCCGGGCGCTACCGGTCCGAGTTCGGCGACGCGGCGTACGACGTCATGCTGGGCGACTGCCGCTGGCGGGTCTACCGCACGATGGGCAAGCTCGGCGCGCGTGTCGACGTGCTCCGCAGGCATTAAGCGCTCGACCCCGCGCGGGGCGTTTGGCAGGGTGGGCACCCCGTACCGTCATCGACGAGGAGGACCTCATGGCTGATCAGGACCCCAACGCAGACATCAAGGCGAAGATGCGGGAGGCCCTCGATCGCAAGAAGGGCCACGACCACCCCGACGACCGGGCCGACTCGCGCGAGAAGGCCCACGGCTCCGAGGTCAACGACAAGAACGTCGCCAAGCCGATGCACCGTCGCAAGGCCGGTGGCGGCGGCGTCTGAGGCCGGACCCGGTCACCGGCGCGCGCCGGCGGGCACCTCGTCCGCCGGCGCGAACGCCTTCGCCAGCCAGAACAGGGCCACCACGAGCACCAGGGGCACGGCGAAGCCGACGCGCAGCGAGCCGGACCCGACGGCTCCTGTCATGACGGCGCCGAGGAGCGCGCCGGCGTAGTTGAACTGGTTGAACCGGGCGACCACCGCGTCGACGCGGGCCCGTCGCGTCGCCGGGTCGGCGTCACGCCCGGCCAGTGCCGCCGCGGCGGAGAAGCTCAACGGGGCCACCACCGCCACCCCGCAGCCGAGGAGCGTGAAGCCGAGCACCGCGACCGGCCACGACGGGGCCGCGACCACGATCGTCAGCGCGACCAGAGCGATGCCCGCGCCGACCCGGAGCAGGCGGACGGCGCCGACCCGCTCGGTCAGGCGGTCGCCGGCCAGCCGCACGATGCCGCTGGCCACGAGGTAGGGCAGAGTGGCCAGGGCGACCAGGCCGTCGGGGGCGCCGAACTCGTCGTCGAGGTAGACCGGCCCCCAGGTGGCCGCTGCGGTGTCGACGGTGTAGAACACGACGAGCGCCAGCCCGACCGTCACGATCGCGCGCCACGGCACGTCGGTCTCGGTGCTGGTGGCCGCTGGGCCGTGGTCGCGGGGGAGGTACGACGCCGCCGTCGCCGCGAGCGGGAGCACGGCCACCAGCGCCACCGCGGGCCAGGGGACGTCGCCGGTGAGCAGGGTCGCGACGGCCCCGACGATGCCGCCGAGGGTCCACGCCCCGTGGCACGACGGCAGCACGACCCGGCCCCAGCGGTGCTCCAGGGCCACGGCCTGCATGTTGCCCGTCGCGTCCACGAGCCCGAGGCCGACGCCGTACGCCGCCAGGCCGAGCACGAAGACCACCGTGGTCGGGGCCAGGACGGCCGTCGCGACCGAGACCGCCACCACCAGCAGCCCGGCACGCAGGACCGCGGCGCTGTCGAGGCGCGGTGCGAGCCGCTCGGCGACGAGCGAGCCGACCCCGGCGAGGAGCACCATCATCAGCAGCACGGCCGAGAGCTCGAGCTCGCCGAGGTCCCAGCGCTCCTGGAAGCGCGGCAGCCGCGTCGTGAGGCTGATGAACACCAGGCCCTGCACGGCGAACGCGGCAGCGATCGCCCACCGGGCGCGGCGGAGGTCGGCCGTCGTCATGCCGAGCATCGTGGCAGCCCCGTCCGACGCGCGTGACAGACTCGCGGACATGTCCAGCACAGGTCCCGAGCTCTGGGTCGTCCGGCACGGCGAGACCGAGTGGAGCCGCGACGGCCGCCACACGTCCGTCACCGACCTGCCGCTGACCGACGAGGGCGAGGAGGCCGCCACAGCGCTGGCCCCTCGCCTGGCCGAGGTGGAGTTCGACCTCGTCCTGACGAGCCCCCGCCGGCGCGCGCGTCGTACGGCCGAGCTGGCCGGCTTCGCCGACGCGGAGGTCGACGACGACCTCGTAGAGTGGGCCTACGGCGACTACGAGGGAGTGACCACCCCGGAGATCCGCGAGGACGTGCCCGGCTGGACGGTGTGGACGCATCCCGTGCCCGGCGGCGAGACCGCCGACGAGGTCGCCACGCGCCTGGACCGCGTGGTGCGGCGCACGCGCGAGCACGACCGCTCGCTCGTCTTCGCGCACGGCCACTCGCTGCGCGTCCTCACGGCACGGTGGCTGGAGCAGACCGCCGCCGAGGGGCGGTTCTTCAAGCTCGACACCTCGACCGTGTCGGTGCTCGGCTACGAGCGCGAGCACCCGGCCCTGCTGAGCTGGAACAGCTGACGTGCGCATCGACCTCCACACGCACTCCTCGGCGAGCGACGGCACCGACACCCCCGGCGACCTGGTCCGCGAGGCCGCGGCGGCCGGACTCGACGTCGTCGCGCTCACCGACCACGACGCGATGTCGGGGTGGGCGGAGGCCCAGCAGGCGGGCGACGAGGTCGGCATCACCGTGGTGCCCGGGCTGGAGATCAGCACGCGCTACGGGCACCGGGGGGTCCACCTGCTCGGCTACCTCCCCGACCCGACGCACCCCGCGCTGGTGCTCGAGCTCGACCGCATCCTGGAGGGGCGCACCGCGCGCACGCCCGCGATCGTCGCGGCCCTCCGCGCCCACGGCATCGACATCTCCGAGGACGACGTACGACGTGAGTCGGGCGGGTCCGTGGCTGCCGGACGACCGCACGTCGCCGACGCCCTCGCGCGACTCGGCGTGGTCCGCGACCGCACCGAGGCGTTCGCGACGCTGCTCAGCCCCGGCCAGCCCGGCTACGTCAACCGCTACGCGTCTGCGCTGGAGGAGATGATCCCCCTCCTCGTCGACGCGGGAGGTGTCGCGGTGCTCGCGCACCCGTGGGGTCGCGGCAGCCGGTCGGTGCTGTCCGCCGAGGCGCTCGCCGAGCTCAAGGACCTCGGCCTCGCCGGGATCGAGGTCGACCACCAGGACCACTCCGCAGCAGACCGCGCCGAGCTGCGCGCCATCGCGGCCGACCTCGACCTCGTGGTCACCGGCAGCAGCGACCACCACGGTCTCGGCAAGGTCGACCACGACCTCGGGGTCAACACGACCGCCCCCGAGCACTACGAGCGGCTCCTCTCGCTCGCGGGGCCCTCTCTCGGTGGTTGAGGTGCGAGCGCAGCGAGCCTCGAAACCACTCCCCGACCGCGTGCTCCTCTACGGCGTCACGGGGAGCGGCAAGTCGACGGCCGCGCTCGCCGTCGGCGCCCGGACCGGCCACCCCGTGGCCCTGGTCGGCGAGCTGACCTGGCTGCCCGGCTGGGTGCCGGTGGACGGCGTGGTCCAGCGCGAGCTGATCGGCGAGGTCGTGGCGGGGGAGCGGTGGCTCCTCGACTCGGCGTACGGCGCCTGGCTCGACCTCGTGCTCCCGCGCGCGGAGTGGAGGCGTGGCTCGCGACGCTCTAGCCAAACGTCGCGAGATCCGCGCCCGTCGCACAGCGGGGAGTCTCGTCGTGACATGTCGAGCACGATGTTCCCCACTGTGGGGCTGCCGCCTGTGGGGGCCGGCCCGCACCTCCGTCAGGTCCGCACCGTCACCGGCGGCCCATGTTCTGCGTGAGCCGGAGGGCGCGGTTGGGGATGGCCTTCGTCAGGGCGATGATCGTCTTGTACTGGGCGCCGGGGATCGAGTACGCGCGGCCCTTGTCGAAGTCCTCGAGCGACTTGCGCACGAGGAAGTCGGCCTCGAGCCACATGAAGCCCTCGCCGCGCTTGACCTGCATCCGCTGGTGGAACTCGGTCTTGGTGAAGCCCGGGCACAGCGCCATCACCTTCACGCCGCGTGACTTGTACTCCAGGTGGGCCCACTCGCTGAAGCTGTTCACCCACGCCTTCGACGCCGAGTAGGTGCCGCGGGGGAGGAAGGCGGCGACGCTGGAGACGTTGATGATGCCGCCGTGGCCGCGCTCGGCCATCGCGCCGAGGGCGGCGTGGCTGAGCCGCAGGACAGCGGTGACGAGGACCTCGAGCATGGCCGTCTCGTCGTCGGCGGTGTTGTCGAGGAAGCGCTTCTTGAGCCCGAAGCCCGCGTTGTTGACCAGCAGGTCGACCGGCCGGTCGCGGTCCGCGAGGCGGGCCTCGACCGTGGCGAGCTGCTCGCGGTCGGTCAGGTCGGCGACCAGCACCTCGACCTCGACCCCATGGGCGCGGCGCAGGTCCTCGGCCACCTGCTCGAGGCGGGCGGAGTCGCGAGCCACGAGGACGAGGTCGTCGCCGCGTGCGGCGAGCTGGACGGCGTACTCGTGGCCGATGCCGGCGGTCGCGCCGGTGATCAAGGAGGTGCTCATACCACCAGCATTTCAGGACCCGGCGTGCGCGTGCGACCCGGTCCGGCACAATTGCCCGCAATGAGCACCAAGAGCCGGGGAGCGGCCCCCATCACGCTGGCCGTCGCCAACCAGAAGGGCGGGGTCGCCAAGACCACGTCCGTAGCCTCGATCGGTGCCGCGCTGGCCGAGCTCGGGCACCGGGTCCTGCTGGTCGACCTCGACCCGCAGGCCTGCCTGACCTTCTCCCTCGGCATCGACCCGGAGGACCTCGACATCTCGGTGCACCACGTGCTGACCCAGGGCGTCGACGCGACCGAGGTCATCCTCGAGACCGAGGAGGGCGTCGACGTCCTGCCGGCGACCATCGAGCTCGCCCGGGCGGAGGCCGACCTGCTCACCCGCACCGGCCGCGAGCACGTGATCAAGGGTGCACTCGAGCAGCTCGCCGACGACCTCGAGGAGTCCGAGGAGGGGGCCTACGACTGGGTCCTGCTCGACTGCCCGCCGTCCCTCGGCGTGCTGACGGTCGCCGCTCTCACCGCGGCCGACGGCGTGCTCGTCCCGCTGCAGTGCGAGACCCTGTCGCACCGCGGGGTGGGGCAGCTGCTCGACACGGTCCACGACGTACGCCGTTTCACCAACCGAGGCCTCGAGGTCTGGGGCGTGCTGCCCACGCTCTACGACGGTCGCACCAACCACGCCCGCACGGTGCTGGAGACGATCAGCGAGACCTACGACCTCGAGGTCGTCGAGCCGCCGATCCCCAAGACCATCAAGTTCGCCGAGGCCCCGGCCGCCGGCCGGTCCATCCTCGCCACCAGCCGCAGCAGCAAGGGCGCCACGGCCTACCGCGAGGTCGCCCGGAACCTCGTCGAGCGGGCCTCCCGCCCCAAGAAGAAGGCGGCGAAGAAGCCCGCTCGCGCGACGAGGTGACCCGGAGGCCGGTGGGTCAGGCCTTGGGGGCCTCGACCGACTGGCCGCCGCGGGTGCGACGGCGGTTGCGGTTGCGACGGCGCGGGGCATCGCCCGACGACGAGGCGGACGAGGAGTCCGAGCGGTCCGAGCCCGAACGACGCTCGCGCGGCGCGCGCTCCTTCTTCTCGACCGGGGCGGGGTCCACGACGCGGCCCTTGGTGCCGGCCGGGATCCCCTGGTCGTGGAAGAGGTGCTCGGAGGTGGAGTAGGTCTCCTGCGGCTCGGGGAAGGGCAGGTCGAGCGCCTTGTTGATCATCTTCCAGCGGTGCACGTCGGCCCAGTCGACGAAGGTGATCGCCGTGCCGGTGGCGCCGGCGCGGCCCGTGCGACCGATGCGGTGCACGTAGGTCTTGTCGTCCTCGGGGCACGTGTAGTTGATGACGTGGGAGACGCCGCGCACGTCGATGCCGCGGGCCGCGACGTCAGTGCACACGAGGACCTGGATCTTGTCCTCGCGGAAGCGGGCCAGCGCCTTCTCACGCGCGACCTGCGCCATGTCGCCGTGGAGCGGGGAGGCCTTGAAGCCGCGCTCCTGGAGGTCCTCGGCGACGCGCTGCGCCTGGCGCTTGGTGCGGGTGAAGACGATCATCTTGTCGGCGTCCTCGGCCTGCAGGACGCGGCCGATGATCTCGGGCTTGTCGAGGTCGTGGGCCTGGTAGATGAAC
Source organism: Nocardioides sp. zg-1230 (assembly GCF_013155335.1). Taxonomy (GTDB): domain Bacteria; phylum Actinomycetota; class Actinomycetes; order Propionibacteriales; family Nocardioidaceae; genus Nocardioides. The sequence continues at coordinate 369,085 of NZ_JABJQZ010000002.1, forward strand.
TGCGCGGTCGCGGGGACCGTCGCGTTCTCGTACGACGACTCGGCGCGGATGTTCATCGGGTGGCGCATGTGGGTGCGGGCCAGCGCCACGATCGCGGCGGGCATGGTCGCCGAGAACAGCATCGTCTGGCGGGTCTCGGGCGTCTTGGAGATGAGGGTGATGACGTCGGGCAGGAAGCCGAGGTCGAGCATCTCGTCGGCCTCGTCGAGCACGAGGGCATGCACGTGGGAGAGGTCGAGCGCGCGGCGGTTGGCCAGGTCGATGAGACGGCCCGGGGTGCCGACGACGATGTCGACACCGGCGTCGAGTGCCTCGAGCTGCGGCTCGTAGCCGACGCCGCCGTAGACGGTGAGGACCCGCAGGCCCATGTCCTTGCTGGCCAGCGCGAGGTCGCCGGAGACCTGCAGCGCGAGCTCGCGGGTCGGCGCGACGATGAGCGCCTGCGGCTTGCCCTGCGGCAGGTCGGCGTACGCCGGGTTGGTCGGCGCGATCGAGCGCTGCAGGACCGGGATGCCGAAGGCGAGGGTCTTGCCGGTGCCGGTGCGGGCCTGGCCGATGAGGTCGGTGCCGAGGAGGGCGACCGAGAGGGTCATCTCCTGGATGGCGAAGGGGGTGGTGATGCCGGCGCGGTCGAGCGCGTCGCAGATCTCGGGCAGCACGCCCAGTTCACGGAAGGTGGTCACGAAGTGGTGTCGCTTTCGATGAGTCGGGTTGTCCCACGCGTATGCGGTCAGCCCACTCGAAAGCCCCTGCGGGCAAGTGCCGACCGCGCACATACAGGCGGCCACCGGCAGATGCGTCGGCGGCTCGGTCACCATGATGCTATCGCTAGGCTGCGAACATGACGGAATCGCCCGACGAGGACTACCGCCGCGCTGCAGTCGACCTCCTCGGGGCGATCGCCTACGGCGAGCTTTCGGCGTTCGAGCGCCTCGTCGAGGACGCCAAGTTGGCACCCGGGATCGACGACAAGATCGCGATCGGGGCGATGGCCACCGCCGAGTTCGGGCACCTGCAGAAGCTCGTCGAGCGCCTCGAGCAGCTCGGCGCCGACCCGACCGAGGCGATGCAGGCCTTCCGGCCCAGCTTCGACAGCTTCCACGCCCACACGGCGCCGTCGGACTACTACGAGGGCCTCATCAAGGCCTACGTCGGTGACGGGCTCGCCGCCGACTTCTACCGCGAGATCGCGGCCTACCTCGACGCCGAGACCCGCGAGGTCATCATCAGCTCGCTGGAGGACTCCGGGCAGACGGCGTTCATCGTGGAGCGCGTGCGTGCCGGGATCGCCGCGGACCACCGGCTGGGTGGCCGGCTGGCCCTGTGGGGCCGGCGCCTGATGGGGGAGGCCCTCACCCAGGCCCAGCGCGTCGCCGGCGACCGCGACTCCCTCACGGCCCTGCTGGCCGGGGGAGTGGACCGCCCGGGGCTCGACCTGGCGGCGATGGGCCGGATGTTCACCCGGCTGACGGAGCTGCACGCGGCCCGGATGGCGCAGCTGGGGCTGGAGGCCTGAGCCGGGCTCCTGACGCATCGACGTGACGAGGCCCCGCATCCGTCGGATGCGGGGCCTCGTGCTGTCGCGCGGGTCGCCTCAGAGTCGCGAGCGGCTGCCGGTGTTGCGGCCGGTCACCGTCGAGGCGATCACGACCAGGACGGCCGCGGTCAGGATCGCGACGATCCAGCGGACCCAGTCGACGCCGCGCGAGCCGTCGCCGCCGAAGAGGGAGTAGATCCAGTAGCCCAGCAGCACGCCGCCGATGCCGCAGAGGATCGTGAGCCAGATGGGGATGTTGTCCTTGTCGCCCGGTGCGACGAACTTGCCGAGCAGACCGATGATCGCTCCGATGATGAGGAGGACGATGAGATCTACGACCATGATGGGCCACCTTTCTTTGCCACGAGCTCGTGACGGGAGTGCCGGCAGTGTGTGCCGGCTTCTCCATCATGTTCCCCGGCGTGGGCCGGTTCAATCACCGCGCGCCCCAAGGGATGGGGTGTCATCACCCCGGGCGGTGGGCCTCAGCGGAAGCCGACGGTGCTCGCGGTCGGGGACCCGAGCTCGATGTAGGCGACCTTGTCGGCAGGCACGACGACGGAGCGGCCCTTGGTGTCGGCCAGCCGGAGCACGCCGTTGCCGGACAGCGCCTCGGTGAGTCGGGCCTCGATGTCCTCGGGCGTGCTGTCGGTGTCGAGCACCAGCTCGCGCTGCGCGTGCTGCACGCCGATCTTGACCTCCACGATGTTGCTCCTCAGCTCAGGGGGTTGGGGTGTCGTCTCGATGATGCCGGGTGAGTGGTCGCCGGTCAGTGGTCGTCGGTCATCGGGTAGCCCCGGATGCCGCGCCACGCCAGGCCGGCGATGAGGGCCGCGGCGTCGTCCTGGGCGATCTCGCCGCCGCCCGCGAGCCAGAACCGCGCCGAGACCTGCGCCATTCCCACCAGGGACACTGCCAGCAGCTCCGAGGCCTCGTCGGGCAGACCCGTGTCGGTGCGGATCACGTCGGCGATCATCGACGCGCACTCGGTGGTGACCCGGTCCACCCGCTCGCGCACATCGGGTTCGCTCGTGAGGTCGGACTCGAAGACCAGCCGGAACGCGCCCTCCTCGGACGCGACGTAGCTGTAGAAGACCTTCATCGTCGCCGCGACGCGTTCGCGGTTGTCGTTGGTCGAAGCGAGCGCCTCGCGACAGTTGTCGATGATGAGGTCGCATGAGGTGTCGAGCAGCGCGAGGTAGAGGTCGAGCTTGCCGGGGAAGTGCTGGTAGAGCACGGGCTTGGAGACTCCGGCGCGGTCGGCGATGTCGTCCATCGCGGCGGCGTGGTAGCCCTGCGCCACGAACACCTCGAGCGCGGACTCGAGCAGCTGCACGCGACGCTCGCGACGCGGCATCCGGCCGCCGCGCGGTCGGGGGTGGACGCCGTCGGACGTGGTGTCGGTGCTGCCTGCGGTCACGTCGTGCTCCTGTTGCCGGGGGGTGGTGCTGGAGTGCTGCTGGGCCGTGCAGCCGGAAGGTACTGCCGGGTAGGCCACGCCGAGCCTATCGGCAGCCGGACGTGCGAGGAGGGACCCCGGTCGTGCCGGAGTCCCTCCCCGTGTGTCGGGCGACGCCTCAGTAGGTGACGTCCACCAGCATCGTGCGGCTGGCGCCGTCGACGCTCTTGACGGTGGCCTTCACGCCCTCCCCGGCGACCTGCACCGAGTTCTGCGGGTTGTCGGTGCCGTCGTAGTAGGCAGACACCAGCGTGTCGTCGAAGGTCGCCTGCTGCTTCACGCCGCCGGCGCACGTCTCCAGCGTGGTGTAGCCCTCGGCGTTGTCCGCTGCGACCTGCTTGTGCAGGCAGGTCGGGTCGATCATGTCGAGGCCGAAGGTGGCGTCGAACGGCTCACGCCGGTTGGTCGGGCTGCTGCCGTCTTCGTAGGTGAACGAGTTCGGAGTGGCATCGACCGGCAGGGCGTACCCGGAGCCCGGGTGCACCGAGGTGTTGTTGTCGGCGGTGGTCGGGTCGACCATCCACACGAGCATGCCGTCCTGGAAGTCGAAGAACTCCACCCAGTTGGGCCGGCTGATCGCCTCGGAGAAGTTGTACGGGCCCTCCGCCAGGGTGGCGTCGTAGCCGACGTACTGCCGGTTCTCGATGAGGTAGTAGCGGTTGTCCGACACCGTCTCGAGGCCGGTCGAGCGCTTCCAGCCCTTGGCCGTCCACCCGGCGTCGAGGGTCTCCACGTCGTCGGTGAAGGTGGTCCGGTCGGCCTTGACCGAGATGTTGTCGAGGAACGCGCCGGCCTCGTTCACACCGCCGTCGGTGGCGTAGCGGAACCGGAACTTCGTGGCCTGGCCGCCCGGCTTGTAGCTGAACCGGAGGCCGCCCCAGCGCGTCTTGGAGCCGGTGAGGCCGCGACCGATCGTGGTCCAGGTGGTGCCCTGGTCGGTCGAGTACTGGGCGTAGAGGAAGTCGTAGCCCTGCTCGATGTCGTACCACCCGTCGGCGGTGACCGTGACCGAGGTGGCGGCGGGCACGTCGCGGGTCAGGGTGTTGCGCAGCTCGTCTCCGCGACCGGACCACCAGGCGTAGTCCCCGCCGGGGATGTCGACCTGGGCCTGCGTCGTGGTGGCCTGGGGCAGGTTCACCTTGACGGCCTGGTAGGCGCCGTCGACCTGCTTCTCCGAGGGGCTGAGGCTGATGCTGCGGGTGCCCTCGCCCTTGTTCACCTCGGTGTACTTCAGCCAGCCGAGGAAGAGCTTCTCCTCCGGGCCGAAGCTGCCGGGCTGGGTGCCGATGCCCTCGTCGGCGCCGCCGTGGCCGAGCCACGAGCCGGACGACATGGTGGTCCAGAAGGACGAGCCGTTGTCGCCGCCGTTGGTGTCGTAGAAGTCGGGCAGGCCGAGGTCGTGGCCGTACTCGTGGGCGAAGACGCCCAGGCCGCCGTTCTCAGGCTCGACGGTGTAGTCACCGATGAAGTAGTCGCTCTCACCGATGCGCGCGCCACCGTTGAGGTTGGGCTTGCCGTCGACGGACGGGCCCTCGGACCCGGCGGTCGTCGGGTAGGCGTACCAGCGGTGCGACCAGATCGCGTCGGGGTCGGCGCCGGCCTCCTCGCCCTCGCCGGCGTGGACGGCCTGGAAGTGGTCGATGTAGCCGTCGGCCTCGTCGAAGTTCCCGTCCTCGTCGAAGTCGTAGCGGTCCCAGACATCGAACTGCTTCAGGTAGTCGTTGAGCTCCGCGGTCGACTTGCCCGACGAGGTCGCCCACGCGTCGGCCGTGTCGTTGATGAACGACCACGAGCCGCCGTCGTCCTCGACCGCGTTGTCCCCGTACGTCGACGCGTTGCCCGGGACCGTGACCCAGTCCTCGGTGGTCACGTCGACGGTGTAGGCGCCGTTGGACTGGGCGGAGTAGAAGTTCGCCATCGACTCGCCCGAGCCGTTGAAGAGCTCGTCGTAGTAGGCCTTGCCGTAGTCCGGCTCCCAGGTCGTGGAGTTGTCCTTCGTGCGGTCGGGCTGGGGGATCTCGTTGTGCAGCGGTCCGGGGGTCTCGCCGAGCTTGCGCGAGCCCTGGTTGCCGAACTCCGAGAGGATCGTCCAGATCTTGTCCTCGCCGGTTTCGCCGAGCTCGACGAACTCGCCCTCGGCGACCTCGACGACCTGGCTGCCGTCGGCCTGGGTGCGGGCCTTGGCCGTGCCGTTCTCGAGCATCGCGCGGGCCTTCGCCTTGAGGCGGGCCTGCTTGCGGATCTGCGGCGAGGTCCGGTTGTCGGGCTTGGCCCGGACCTGCTCCGAGGACGCCGGGGCGCCGTCGGAGGGGACCGCTGCCGCGGGGAGGGCGGCCGCGCCGAGGGCGAGGCACGCCGTACCGGCCACGAGGCCGGACAGTGACTTCTTCTTCACAGGGAGTTCTCCGTGTTCCGAGAGGTGGGGGGATGGTGATGGACGACCCGGACGAACACCAGAAGTGGTCACAACGGGTCACCAGCGGGCTACTCCACCCCAGCCACGACGGGTCTGGCAAGGAAAACTTTCGCAATCCACCCCAGAGGCCGGAGATGCTGCGGTGGCGGCACCCGTCGGCACTCGGTCGGCACCGCGTCCGCATCCCGGGACCGGTCGGGTGCCTGGTGGGTCCGCGGGGAACATGGAGGACGCGGGTGCTGTTGCACCCACACCCGAGTCAAGGAGAAGACGTGTCGTTCCCCGCACTTGTCGAGCCCGCCGCCGAGCTCACCACCGACGAGGTGCGCCGCTACAGCCGCCACCTGATCATCCCCGACGTGGGCATGGCCGGACAGAAGCGGCTGAAGAACGCCAAGGTGCTGGTCATCGGCGCCGGCGGTCTGGGCTCGCCCGCCCTGCTCTACCTGGCCGCGGCCGGAGTCGGCACGCTGGGGATCGCGGAGTTCGACGAGGTCGACGAGTCCAACCTGCAGCGCCAGATCATCCACGGCATGTCCGACATCGGGCGCTCCAAGGCGGAGTCGGCCAAGGAGTCGATCGCCGAGGTGAACCCCTACGTCGAGGTCGTCGTGCACCCCGAGCGCCTCGACAACGACAACGTGCTGCAGGTCTTCGAGGGCTACGACCTCATCGTCGACGGCACCGACAACTTCGCGACCCGCTACATGGTCAACGACGCCGCCTACTTCCTGAAGATCCCCTACGTCTGGGGCTCGATCTACCGCTTCGACGGGCAGGCGTCCGTCTTCGCCCCGACCCTCGCCGACGACGCGCCGTGCTACCGCTGCCTCTACCCCGAGCCCCCGCCGCCGGGCATGGTCCCGAGCTGCGCCGAGGGCGGCGTGCTGGGAGTGCTGTGCGCGAGCATCGGCTCCATCCAGGTCAACGAGGCGATCAAGCTCCTCACCGGCATCGGCGACCCGGCCATCGGCAAGCTCGTCATCTACGACGCCCTCGAGCTCGAGTGGCGCAAGCTCAAGGTCCGCAAGGACCCCAGCTGCGCACTGTGCGGCGAGAACCCCACGGTCACCGGCCTCATCGACTACGACGCCTTCTGCGGGGCCGTCTCCGACGAGGCCGCCGAGGCCGCCGCCGGGTCGACCATCTCGGTCACCCAGCTCGAGGCGATGCTCAAGGAGCGCGAGGAGGGCGCCCGCGACTTCGAGCTCATCGACGTCCGCGAGCCCAACGAGTTCGAGATCAACCGGATCCCCGGCGCCCGGCTCGTCCCCAAGGGCGAGTTCCTCAACGGCAACGCCCTGGGCGACCTGCCCAGCGACAAGCCGATCGTGCTGCACTGCAAGTCGGGCGTCCGCTCGGCCGAGGTGCTCGCCATCGTGAAGGGCGCCGGCTACGCGGACGCCGTGCACGTCGGCGGCGGTGTCGTCGCGTGGGTCAGCCAGGTCGACCCCAGCCAGCCGGCGTACTGACGCGTAACCCTCCGACGGCGGACGTCGTTGGAGGGACATGCGTACTCCCACGAAGGTCCTGACCCTGGCCGCGGCGGGCCTGGTGGCCGCAGCCGCCACGAGCGCCCCCGCGACTGCTGCCCCCGAGAAGCAGGCGCGCGTCGCGTGGGCGCCCGCCGCGTCGGCCGCCATCCACCCGGGCGTGCAGATGTACACCGAGGGCGCCCAGTGCACCGCCAACTTCGTCTACACCGACACCGCCGGCACGACGTACGTCGGCTACGCGGCGCACTGCGCCGGGACCGGTGAGGCCACCGACACCAACGGCTGCGACGCGGGCTCCCTGCCGCTCGGCACGAAGGTCGACTTCGTCGAGGGCGGCTCGCTGGTGTCCGAAGGCACCCGCGTCGGTGGTGGCACGCTCGTCTACTCCTCGTGGCTGGCGATGCAGCGCGCCGGCGAGACGGACGAGAACGCCTGCGCCTACAACGACCTCGCGCTGGTGCGGGTGGACGCCGCGGACGCCGACAAGGTCAACCCGTCGGTCCCGTTCTGGGGTGGCCCGGTCGCGCTCAACATGTCCGGCACCGCCGCCGGCGACACCGTCTACTCCTACGGGAACTCGAGCCTGCGTGCGGGCATCGAGCAGCTCTCGCCCAAGCAGGGCACGAGCCTCGGCACCGAGGGCGAAGGGTGGTCCCACCCGGTCTACACCGTGACCCCGGGCGTGCCCGGTGACTCCGGTTCGGCCTTCCTCGACGCCGACGGCAACGCGCTCGGCACGCTGTCCACGCTGGCCCTGGCGCCGCTCGCGGGCTCCAACGGAGTCGGCGACCTGGCCCATGAGCTGGCCTACGCCCAGGCCACGAGCGGCATCGCGGGCCTCCGTCTGGTGCCGGGCACGGAGCCCTTCAGCCCGATCCTCTGACCTGCCCGAGGCGCCTGTCCCCACCAGGCGTGCCCCCCTCGCATGGCGCGACCCCGTCACCTAGGGTCGCGCCATGCGTGCGTTCGGGAACTGGCCGCCCGGCCTGCGCGCCGTCGCCGCCGTGGCCGGTGCGTGCCTGCTGATGGTCCTGGTCGCGTGGGCGACGCTGATCGGCCCCGACGAGGTCTTCACCGGGCCCGGGCCGCGCCAGGCCACGACCACCACCGAGACGTGCGCTCCTCGTCCGCCCGTCGCGGACGACGCGGGCTCACCCAGCGGCGACGACCCGAACGACGTCGTCGAGCGGTTCTACTGCAAAGACCCCGTCGAGGCCTCGGACGACGGCCAGGAGGTCGTCGAGAGGCCGCCACCGGTGTGGATGTCGGTGATCATCTGGATCCTGCTCGGGGCCATGGTGGCCGGGGTCGCCGCACTCGTGCTGTGGCTCCTCGCCGCGGTGCTGCGGGAGGTCCGGGCCCGCCGGATCCGCCCGGAGGAGCGCGACGAAATCGCGTTCGCCGTGCTCGACGAGCCGGTCCGGGTCGCGGAGCAGGTGGCCGCCGACGCGGAGGAGCAGGACACCCTGCTGCGCGAGGGCGACCCCCGCAACGGCATCGTCGCCGCCTGGCACCGCTTCGAGGTGCAGGGCGAGCGGGCGGGCGTGGGCCGGCGGGTCTCGGAGACGTCGTCGGAGTACGCCCTGCGCATCCTCGACCTCGCCGACGCCGACGCCGGGCCCGTCAACCGGCTTGCCGAGCTCTATCGCGAGGCCCGGTTCTCCGACCACGCGGTCACCGAGGCGCACCGCTCCGAGGCCCTCGCCGCCCTCGCCGCCATCCGGCACAGCCTGGGGGCCCGGACGTGAGCCTCCGCGAGCGGTGGCGCGGCCGCCTGGCGGGCGGTGTGGCCCTGGCGGGCGCCGGGTACGTCGTCACGCTGCTGCTCGACATGGACCCCCGCCCCCTGCCGTACGCCGTGTGGTCGGTCGTGGTGCTGGCGCTGGCGTTCCTGGTCCTCGACATCGTCGACGTGCCGGCCGCGGAGTGGCAGCAGGGGACGACGTCGTCGGCGGACCGGGTCGACGAGGCCACCTCGGACCTCCGCGTGCTCTCCAGCCACCAGCAGGCCGACCAGCCCTCGGACGCCCTGGCACGCCGGCTCGTGGCACTCGCACGAGGCCGTGACCCCGACCTCGGCGACGCCGTCGAGCGCGAGCTCGCCGACGCAGGCCGGCTCTCCCCGGCCGACATCGACCACATCCTGACCCGAATCGAGGACGTCCGTGACCGCAGCTGATCCCCGCACTGATCCCGCCCAGGTGGCGGAGTTCGCCGAGCGCGTCCTCGACGAGGTGGGCCGCGCGGTGGTGGGCAAGCGCGAGGTGCTGGCGCTGGTCCTCGCCGGCATCCTGGCCAAGGGCCACGTGCTGCTGGAGGACTTCCCCGGCCTGGGCAAGACCCTCGCCGCGAGGTCCTTCGCCCGGGCGCTCGGCCTGGAGTTCGCCCGCGCGCAGTTCACCCCCGACCTCCTGCCGGCCGACCTCACCGGCTCCTACGTCTACGACCAGCGTCGCGCGGAGTTCGACTTCCGGGCCGGCCCGGTCTTCGCCGGCCTGCTGCTGGCCGACGAGATCAACCGCACCCCGCCGAAGACGCAGGCCGCGCTGCTCGAGGCGATGCAGGAGGGACAGGTGACCGTCGAGGGCCAGACGCACGCGCTGCCGAGTCCGTTCCACGTGCTGGCCACCGCCAACCCGGTGGAGTACGAGGGCACCTACCCGCTGCCGGAGGCCCAGCTCGACCGCTTCCTGCTCCGCGTCGCCTTCGGCTATCCGAGCGCGTCGGAGGAGTACGACGTGCTTCGCCGCCGCCTCGACCGGCAGCGCGAGGAGGTCGACGTCGCCCAGGTCACCGACGCCGGCGGCCTCGCCGCGGTGCAGGCCGCCGTCGAACGGGTCGTGGTGGACGAGTCGGTTGCTCGCTACTGCGTCGCGGTCGTGGCCGCGACCCGCGCCCACGCCGACGTGCTGACCGGCGCCTCGCCGCGCGGCAGCCTCGGCCTCGTGCTCACGGCCCGCGCGTGGGCGGCGATCCGCGGCCGCGACTTCGTGGTGCCGGAGGACGTCAAGGCGGTCGCGCGCGCCGTGCTGGCGCACCGGATCACGGTCAAGCCCGACCTCTGGATGACGCAGGCGTCCGGATTGCGCGTCGTGGACGCGGTCCTGTCGTCGGTGGAGGCGCCGCGTACGCTGGAGTCGCACCGGTGACCTCGTGGCGGCCGACCCCCGCGCTCGTCCGGGCCTGCCTGATCGCGCTCGGCGGGATCGCCGGCGGGATCGTGCTGGGCCAGGAGGTGCTGGTGGTGCTGGCCGCCCCCTTCGTCGTGCTGGCCGCGGTGGGGCTCGCGTCGCGACCGCGCCACGCCCCGCGGGTCGTCGCGCGCATCGACCACCACCGCCTCCACGAGGGGCAGGGCACGACCTCGCGGCTCGAGGTCGACGACCTCACCGGGGTCGAGCACGTCACCCGGGTCGGCGCTCGCGCCGCCCACGTCGCCACCTCCCCGACCTACGGGGCATCGGGCTCGCTCGTCGCGGACGGCCTGCCCGGGCTCGAGTTCAGCCCGCGCCGGTGGGGCCGGCGCGCGGTCGGCGCCGAACGGGTCGCCCTGACCAGCGGGTGGGGAGGGTGGCGCTGGGGTCCGGTCGACCTCCCCGAGAGCGGTCTCGTCGTGCTGCCGCAGCGGGCGCCGTACGACAGCCGCGCGGAGGTGCCGCAGCCCGACGGCCTGGTCGGGCGGCACCGGTCCCGGCGGCTGGGCAGCGGCACCGAGCTCGAGGGCATCCGCCCCTTCGCTGCCGGCGACCGCCTCAAGCGCATCACGTGGCCGGTCTCGCTGCGCACCGGCGAGCTGCACGTCATCACCACGCGTGCCGAGCAGGACGCGGGCGTGTGGCTGGTGGTCGACGGCCTGCGCGACCTCGGGGTCTCCGGCGGGATCGACGGCGCGGCGAGCACCCTCGACCTCACCGTCCGCGCGGCTGCCGCGCTGGCCGAGCACCACGTGCGCACCGGCGACCGGGTCGGACTCCTCGTCGTGGCCGCCGACGGCGCACGGGTGCCCCTCGGGTCCGGTCCGCGCCACCTCCACCGGCTGCACGGCACGCTCGCCCGGGTGCGCGCCGGGGCGCGCAGCGCCGCCCCCGAGCGGCTCGACCTAGGCGCGGGCGCGGGCAGCGCGGTCTACGTCCTGTCGCCGATGCTCTTCACGCCGCTCGTGACCGCGACGGCGAGCCTGCAGCGCAGGGGAGCCTCGGTGGTCGTCATCGACACCCTCGGTGACGCCCTGGACGCACCGGAGGGCTCCGACCGGCTCGCCCTGCCCACCCTGGCCGCGCGGATGCGGCGGATCGAGCGCGACGACCGGCTGCGCCACCTGTCCGCGCTCGGGACGCCCGTGGTGCCGTGGCGCGGGCCTCGCACGCTCGACACGGTCCTGCACCAGCTGGCGCGCCGCGAGCGGGTGCCGAAGGTGCGCACGTGATGCGCCTGCTGCGCCCCGGGGTCACCGTGCCCGTCGTCGCGCTGCGCGCGCTGCTGTTCGCGCTGCCCTGCGCCGCGCTGGCGCTCGCCCTGCCGCAGGTGCCGCACGGGTGGGTCGTCGTCGGTGTCGTGGTCTCCGCAGCGGCCTGGGCGTGGCTGCCCGACCACGCCGTGGGCGTCGTTCCGCTGGTGCTCGTCGGCGGCTGGTGGGCGGTGCACGACGTCGTCGACTGGCGGCTGCTGGTGGTCGGCGTGCTGCTCGTCGCCGCGCACCTCGCCGCAACCCTGGCGTCGTACGGCCCCTCGACGCTCGCCGTCGACCCGCGCCTGGCACGGCTGTGGCTCGCCCGCGGCGTGCTGGCACTCGTGCCGCTGCCGGTCACCTGGCTCGCTGTCCGCGGCCTCGACCCGGGACTGGCACCCTCCTGGCTGTGGCTCGCCGCCGCAGCGACCGTCGTCGCCCTGCTGCTGGCCACCGCCCGCCTGGTCCGACCCGAGGTGTCATGACGACCGAGGAGGAGCGCGAGCTCTACGCCGAGCTCGTGCTGCAGTGCGCCGAGTCCGTCCCGAGGGGTCGGGCGACGACGTACGGCGCGATCGCCGACGTGGTCGGCGAGCGGCTCGGGCGGGGTGGTCCGCGCCTGGTCGGGTCGGTGCTCGCCGCCCACGGGGGCGGGGTGCCGTGGTGGCGCGTGGTCCGTGCGGACGGGTCCCTGCCGCCCTCCCACGACGAGGAGGCCCGCCAGGCCTACCTCGAGGAGGGCACCCCGCTGCGGCCCAGCGGATCCGTGGATCTGACACGGGCGTTCTGGTCGCCGCGCCTCGGGGCAGAATGACCGCCATGCTCTACACGGTCGCGCACGGCGTCATCCCTCCGCTCGCCCGTGCCGTGTGGCGCCCGGAGGTCGAAGGCCTGCACCACGTGCCCGCCACCGGACCGGTCATCGTGGCCAGCAACCACCTCTCGTTCTTCGACAGCGTCGTCATCCCGGTCGTGGTGCCGCGCAAGGTCGTCTTCCTCGCCAAGTCCGACTACTTCACCGGCACCGGCGTGAAGGGCACGCTCACCCGCGCGTGGTTCGAGGGACTGGGCATGCTGCCGGTCGACCGCGACGACACCAAGGCCGCGATCGCCAGCCTCGACACCGCGCTCGAGGTGCTGCGGCGCGGGGAGGCGTTCGGGATCTACCCCGAGGGCACCCGTTCGCGCGACGGCCGGCTCTACCGCGGCCGCACCGGCGTGGCCCACCTTGCCCTGACCGCCGGCTGCCCGGTGGTGCCCGTCGGCCTGCAGGGCACCGAGGACATCCAGCCGGTCGGCTCCAGCCGCCCGCGGCTGGGCAAGGTCGACGTGACAGTCCGCTTCGGCGAGCCGATCACGGTCGCGGGTGAGTACGACGGCGTCCCCAGCGGTCGCGCGCGCCGCGACCTGACCGACCGGATCATGGGCGCGATCGCCGGGCTCACCGGCCAGGAAGCGGCCGGCGTCTACAACGAGCGACCCGCGCCCTCCGCCTGACGCGCCTGGCGCGCCTGGCGCGTCGCGGCGCTGGCCTGCGTCGTCGCCCGGGGCGTAGTCCAGTGAGATCGGGTTGCCACATCTGGGTAGTCCAGCGAGATCTGGCTGGCGAAAAGGCCTCCAGACGACCACTTCCCACTGGACTATCCCGCGCCCCGGCCCGGCCACGCCGGCCCGGCCGGCCTCGCCCCGCTCGGGCCGGCCCGCCCAGGCCAGGACCGGCCGGGCGACTACGACTGCGGGGCTCGGACCGCGAGGGCGGCGAGCGCCTTCGGGAAGATCTCCGCGGGCGGGGTGACGAGTCCGGCACCGACCTGGCCGACGCCCGCGACCGCGCCGGCCATGCCGGTGTTGATCTGCGGCAGGATGCCGGTGCGGCACACCTTGGTGACGTCGATGCCGGTGGGCGTGCCCTGGAACTCCAGCACGGGCACCGACCAGCGCGGGTTCTCCGCGAGGGTGATCTCGTGCATCCGCCGGGTGGTGGCCAGCGCGTCGGGCACCGTCCCGCCGACGAGGCGGACGATCGCCGGGGCGGTCGCCATCGCGAAGCCGCCGATGCCGGCGGTCTCGGTGATCGCGGAGTCGCCGATGTCGGGGTTGGCGTCGTCGGGGCCGTAGTCGCCGAGGAACAGGCCCTCCGCGACCTGTGCCGGGCCGGTGAACCACTCGTCGCCCGTGCCCGAGACCTGGATGCCGAAGTCGGTGCCGTTGCGGGCCATCGCCACGACCATCGTGGAGCCCGGGACGTCGCGCCCGGCGTCGAGCGCGAGCTTGCACGCGGGCATCGCGAGGTTGAGGAAGAAGTGGTCGTTGCCACCGACGAAGCGGAGCACGTCGGCGACGTCCTCGCCGTCGAACCCGGCACTCACCATCGCGGGGGAGAGGTCGCGCAGGAGCATCAGCGTGCCGGCGCGGTTGCGGTTGTGCGCCTCGTCGCCCATCTGGAGCATCTGGGTGAGGATGCCCGTGACGTCGGTGGCCTCCTCCGTGCCACGGACCGCGGCCTGCAGCAGCGGGCCGAGGACGTCGCCCATCCAGCGCAGCCGGGTGAGCACCTCGGGGGAGTAGGCGCCGTAGCGCAGCACCTTGCCCAGGCCCTCGTTGAGGGAGCAGTACGTCCGGCGACCGGTCGCGCGGTCCTCGAGGACCCACATCCACATCGACGGCGTGACGACGCCGGCCATCGGGCCGACGGCGCTGCGGTGGTGGCACGGCTCGAGGCTGACCGAGGATCCGGACTCGAAGAGCGCGACGGCGTCCTCGGGGTCGTCGACGAGTCCCTCGAGCGCGGCGCCGCCCATCAGCGCGCCCCGCAGCGGGCCCGAGGTTCGCGCCCACTCGATGGGCGGGCCGGCGTGCAGGAACTGACCCTTCTCGAGGCCGAGCACCTCGGAGGCGGGCGCGACGTCGACGAGGTGGGCCGTGACGCCCAGCATCGCCTCGACGGCCCTCCGGTTGGCGTCGGGCCGGCGGGGGTCGGTGGCGACGGTCGCGAGGTCGGCCTCGGTGCCCGGCATCGGCGGGCGCCAGTCGACCCGCTCGACGTCCACGGCCTGACCGGCCACGGCGTCGGCGAACATGTCGGCGCCGACGGTGACGACGGTGGGCTGGCTCATCGGGCCGCTCCTTCGATCAGCTGGATGGCGCGCCGGGTGGCCGACGCGTTGGAGAGGTGGACCTCGGCGCCGGCGGCGACGAGGGCGTCGCGCGTCGCGTCGAGGCCTTGGGGGTCGAGGTCGGTGCCGACGAGGCTGACGACGACCGGGACTCGCCGGTCCCGGCGGGCCTCGGCGATCGCCGGGGCGAGGAGGGCTGCGGGGTCCGGCTCGGCGCCGTGGCCGAGGACGAGGTCGAGGAGGATCACCCCGGTCGCGGGGTCCGCGGCGGCCCGGGCGAGCTGCTCGTTGCGCAGCGTCGGGTCGATCATCGGGTGGGCCCGGCCCTGCGTCAGTGCGTCGTCGCCGAAGTCGACCATCGTGTGGTCGTCGACGAGCAGGTCGTCGCCCAGGGCGAGGTCGTCGGAGAGCGGGATGTTGCTGCGGATCGGGCCGAGGACCTCGGTCGCCATCAGCATCGACTCGTCGCACAGGGTCCCGCCGACGAAGAGCCCGCGCAGCAGCGGACCGGTCGCGGGGCCGGTGTTGTCGGTGCCGTGTACCGGCCACTCGGGCGCCTCGTGGCCGAGCCGCTCCAGCACGGCCTCGGCGACCGCGGTGAGGTCTCGCTGGCCGCGCCCCAGCAGGCCGAGCTCGACGGGCGTGGCGAGCGCCTCCGTGTCGCGGGCGAGTGCCTCGGCCACCTCGGGGGCCGGCGGCTTGGACACCACGACGACCAGGTCGACGTCGGGGTCGGCGTCGAGCCGGCGCAGGGCCTCGCGGGTCGCGAGGCCGCCGACGGCCGCGGACAGGTCACGACCACCCACGCCGAGCGCGTGGCGCACGCCGACGCCTTCGGACGTCTCGCCCGCGTGGTGGAGCAGCGCGAGGAGCTGCTGGCAGCCGGTGCCGGAGGCGGCGACGATGCCGATCCGGCCGGGGCGCACGGCGTTGGCGAACCCCAGCCCGACGCCGTCGACGACCGCGGTTCCGCAGTCGGGTCCCATGACCAGCGCGCCGCGAGAGGCGGCGTACTGCTTGAGGGCGACCTCCTCGGCCACCGGCACGTTGTCGCTGAAGACCATGACGTCGCGTCCGGCCTCGAGCGCGTCCATCGCCTCGACGGTGGCGCTGGCGCCGGGCACCGAGACGAGGGCGAGGGCGTCGCCGCCCGTACGACGCAGCGCGCTCGCCGTGGTGCGGGGCGGGGCCACCGTGGTGTCGCCGGCCGTCGGCCGGGTGGGTGCCAGGGCCGCGTCGACGGCGGCGAGCGCGGCGGCCACGTCGGCGTCGTCGTCGAGGCGGAGCGCGACGACCATGTCGTTGGGGGAGGAGGCGGGGATCGCGAAGCCCATGCCCTCGAGCACCTCGAGGTTGAGGCCGGTCGCCATCGCGACCTGTGCCGCCACGACGCCGGGGGTGACCTGGACGGCCCGGCTCACCTGCAGCAGCGTGACCGAGTCGGCGTACGCGCCGCTGCGGAGCTCGACGTGGTCCTTCATGCGACAACCCTCCGGGGTGTGGTGTGGTCCTCGATCGAGGCCAGGGCGAGCCCGGCGCCGGCGAGGAGGCCGGCGCCCGAGGTGGCGCCGACGGCGAGCAGCGCGTCCGTGGTGGCGTCCGTGGGTTCGGCGAGCCAGTCGGCGAGCTGGGGCAGCGCCTCGCCCCGGATCGCGCAGTCGAGCAGCGTGGCCGACAGCAGGGTGGTGACGCCGAGGCGTCGTCGTACGGCCGCGGACAGCACGTCGTCCGGCTGGCCGAGCGCGGCGCGGGTCGTGAGCCACCCGGACAGCACGTCGTCGCCGAGCGGCGTGAGGCCGGGGCCCCGCCCGAGGAGCCGGTCGAGGTGCGCCGGGGTCAGTCGGCCGTCGGCCGGGAGGTCGAGCCCGGACGTCATGGGAATCGTCGGTTCGAACCTCGAGATCTCATGACGTCCCACCCGGGTCACGCGCGGGTCGACGAGCCGGGTGACCCGCACCGGCCGGTCGCCGACCACCAGCTCCCCGCGGTGCACCTGCACCACCGGGTCGAGGACACCGAGGTCGGGCAGGGTCGACCAGAGCGCGCACGGCACGCGGGTCGCCGTCGCCGAGACCAGCCCGAGGCACCAGCCGTCGAGGTCGACGTACACGGCGGTGCTGCTCGCGTGGACGACCTCGCGGGGGCCGTCGGACGCCTCGCGGAGCCGGTCGTGCACCCGCTGCGGTGCCGCGACGGAGATCGGTCCGGACATCACTCCCCAGACGCTAACGGCTCGTGCGACACTCGCGAATGTGAGAACTTGTCGGACCAAGGGGTGAATGTGGGCCAAGACTTGATAAGCGACCCGGAGGCCGTCGCCGCGCTCGAGCGCGCCGACGCGCTCCACACCGCCCTGACCCACATCGTGCTCGAGGGTGGCGACCTCGCGGCCATCGCGGAGGCCGTCGGCGATGCCCTCGGCTGCGGCGTCGTCTTCACCTCCACCGACGGCCGCGAGCGCGCGGCCCACCTCGACGAGGCGCAGCGCGAGACGCTGGCCGGTGCCGACCTGCTCGACCCGACGGGGCGCCTGCGCGTCGAGCGGATCGACGCCGACGGCACGGCGGTCGGTGCGGGGGAGGCGCTCGTCCGACGCGTGGTCGCGGCGGGTGTCGACCTCGCCCGGCTGGTGGCGCTGCGGCCGGACGGCAGGATCCACTCCTCCGACGTGCACGCCCTGGAGCGCGCCGCGATCGTGGCCGCGCTGCTGGTGACGCGCGTGGAGGCGATCACCGCGGTGGAGAACAAGTACCGCGGCGACTTCCTGCGTGACGTGTTCCTGGGCCGGGCCGGTGACGAGGAGTACGTCGCCGAGCACGCGCAGGCGTTCGGCTGGCACCTCGACCGCCCGGTGATGGTCGTGGTGGCGGTGCTCGACCCCGACGCGATCGCCGCCCTGGCCCCCGAGCCGGAGGACCGCCGAGCGTGGCAGGACCGGTTCGCCCATGCCTGGAGACAGGTCTCGGCGACGGTGGACCCGAGCATCGCGTCGGTCGCCTTCAGCCGCGAGGTGGTGACCCTGGTGCCGGTCGACCTGTCCGGCGACCCTGCCGACGCCCACGTCGCCGTCGACCGGATCATCGCCGCCGTGCGCGGCGACCGCGGCGGTGGACGGATCGCCTTCTCCGCGGGCGTCAGCCGGGTCTCCCACGGCCTGGGCGAGCTGCCCGAGGCGTTCCGCCAGGCGCAGCGGGCCGTCGAGATCGGCCGACGCGTGCACGGGGGGAGCTCGGTGACGCGCTTCGACCAGCTCGGGCTGCACCGGCTGCTCGCCCTCGTGCCGGACGGCGCCGAGCTGACGGCGTTCGCCGCCGACGTGCTCGGCCCGCTCGCCGAGCGCACCCCCGAGGCCGCCGACCTCCGCGAGACCCTCCAGGTGCTCCTCGACACCAACTTCAACGTCGCCGAGGCCGCGCGCGCCCAGTTCTTCCACTACAACACGATGCGCTACCGCGTCGGCAAGCTGCAGCGCATCCTCGGACCGGTCGCCACCGACCCCCACCTGCGCCTCGACGTCGCCGTCGCCCTCCGGGCGCTGGAGATCGTGGGCTGATCAGCCGGACGAACCGAGCAGGGCGCGCGTGAGAGCGGAGGAGTCGGACTGCAGCTCGGCGGTCGCGGCGTCGAGGTCGTCGTCGCCCGGCTCGCGTCCGTCCAGGGCCGCGAGCAGGACCGCGCGACGCACCAGCTCCTTGGCGTACGACGCCGTGGTGCCCGCGGACTCGCGCGCTGCCCGCGCCACCGCATCCGACGTGAAGTCCACCTGGGCGCTGTAGAGCTCGATGAGCGCCCGACGCGCCGGCTCCTCGGGGAGCGGGATCTCGACGGCCATGTCCACCCGACCCGGCCGCTGGGCCAGCGCCTTCTCCAGCGCCTCGGCGCGGTTGGTGGTGAGGAGGAAGACGACGTCCGCGTCCGGGTCGAGGCCGTCCATCGCGTCGAGCAGCGTGAAGAGCAGCGGGGACGGCCCGCCCCCGTAGTGGTGGTCGCGGTCCTCGGCGATCAGGTCGCAGTCCTCGATCACCACGATCGCCGGCTGGTGCGCCCTGGCGATCTGGGCGGCGGCGCCCACGTGCACCATCTCCGCACCGCTGAGGAGCACCACCGTGGTGTCCGGCGCGGCACCCACGAGGTGGCGGACGGTGTGGGTCTTGCCGGTGCCGGGCGGTCCGTAGAGCAGGACGCCGCGCTTGAGGTGCTGGCCCCTCTCGCGCAGGCGGTCGCGGTGCTCCGCGAGCCCGACGACGTGGGCGCGCACGTGCTCGAGCGTGCCGTCCTGCAGCACCACGTGGCTCGCCGGCAGGTCGGGCCGGTGGTGGAACGTGAGCCCGGACATCGAGCGTTCGTAGGGGTTGCCGCTGAAGCTGATCACCTGCCGCCACAGGACGCTGCTCCGCATCGCCTCGTCACGGACCTCGGCCAGCAGGGCCGCGGCCGTGTCGTCGTCGGCTGCCAGCACCTCGAGGCGCGACTGCGAGCCGTACTGCGGGTTGCCGACCCGCTGCAGCACGACGACCGGCGCCCCGTCGTGACGGAAGAGGTGGAGGCCGAAGGCGACGGTCGCCCGCTCGCTGTCGGGGCCCGTGGGCACGTTGAGGCGGTCGACCTGGCCGCTGCGGAAGCGACCCCACGGGCCCTGGGACATGAGGTCCCCGAACGAGCTGTGGTGGCGCTGGTCGCCGCCTCCGATGCCGAGCAACCTCGCCTCCGGGTCGCGTCCGGCGATCGTGGCGAGGGCGATGTCGGTGTCGGCCCACCGGTGGACCGCGATCGGCTCCACCACGACGGGCAGCTCGTCGGCCCCGGCACCCAGGTGGGCGTCCAGGACCGGCATCAGGTCCACTCCCCGACGGTCGACCGGCTCCTCGTCGCGGAGGAGCTGGTGGACCAGCCGCCTCAACCCCGCCCGCAGCTCGTCGTCGTCCTGCACCTGATCGATCTCCCCCGTGGTCATGACCTGTGAACCTAGTGGTTCCGCAACCGGCCGGGGAGCCGTCGCGACCGGTTGGGACGCTGGTCACCGCCCGTTGGTCTCAGCCGACCACGGTGTCGGGTGAGACCCGGCCGATCAGGCAGGGCCCTGACACCCTCGGGAGATCCGGATGCGGCGTACCGCACGAGTCCTGTCCATTCCAGCCCTCACCACCGCCCTGCTCGGCGCCGTGGTGGCCCTGTCGACGCCCAGCGCGTCGGCCGCACCGGCCCCGGCGATCGACGTCGTCGCCCACCGCGGGTCGTCGGGGGCAGCGCCGGAGAACACGCTCGCCGCGGTGCGGCTGGCGATCGCCCAGAAGTCCGACGTGGTGGAGAACGACATCCAGCGCACCGCGGACGGTGAGCTGGTGATCATGCACGACGTCACGCTCGCACGCACGACCGACGTCGAGCAGGTCTTCCCCGATCGTGCGCCGTGGAACGTCCGCGACTTCACGCTCGCCGAGATCAAGCAGCTCGACGCCGGGTCGTGGTTCGCGCCCGAGTTCACGGGGGAGCGGGTGCCCACGCTGGCCGAGTGGGTCGACGCGGTCGGGGACCGGGCCGGCATGCTCCTCGAGCCCAAGGCACCCGAGCTCTACCCCGGCATCGAGGTCGACCTCGACAAGGAGCTGCGCTCGCTCCCGGTCTTCAACCGGGCGCTGCAGCGTGATCGGGTCGTCGTCCAGTCCTTCAACCACCTCTGGCTGCGGGCCTACAAGGACCGGGCACCCGACGTGACCGTCGGGCTGCTCTACGGGACCAGGCCGACCGTGGCGGACATCGCCGCGGCGGCGACCTGGGCGGAGCAGGTCAACCCGGCGCTCGGGGCGATCGACGAGGCCACCGTCGACCAGATCCACGCCCAGGGCATGGAGGCGCACGTGTGGACCGTCAACGCCGGTCAGGACATGCGGCGCGCGATCCGCTGGGACGTCGACGGCATCATCACCAACTACCCGCAGGTGCTGCTCGACATCCTCCGCCGGGGCTGAGGCCGGCGGGCGCGCAACACCCGTCAGATCACCTTCTCGTAGAACACCCGCGTGACACCGTCGTCGGTCGAGCGGTGGGTCTCGGCGTAGCCGATGCGCTCGTAGAGCGCCTGGTTCTCCACCATGGTGACGTGGGTGAAGAGCCGGATCCGCGTGCAGCCGCGGGCGGTCGCGCGGCTCTCGGCGAGCTCGAGGAGCGCGCGGCCGATCCCGCGGCCGTGGTGGGCGGGGAGGACGGCGACGTTCTCGAGCACGAGCACGTCCGGTGGGTCCGCGGACAGCACCAGCAGGCCGACCGGTGCCCCGTCGACGCAGGCGACCCAGGTCTCGGAGACCTCGACGGCCTCCACGTAGTCGGCGTCCAGCGGACCGGGGCGCTGGCCACCCATGCGGGGCAGGTAGGGCGAGTACGCCGCCGACGCGATCCGCTGCAGCGCGGGCGCGTCGGCGGCGTCAGCCCGACGGAGCTCGGTCACTCCGCGAGTGTGGCAGCGCCTCAGCCCTTGGTGCCGTTCCTGCTCCCGTTGCACGCGGTGCCGGGGTGCTCGCCGATGGTGGCCAGGAAGTCGCGGACCTCCTTGGGGATGCTGCCCCAGTTCTGCACGACACCGGGCTGCACCGGCGCCTCGAAGTCCATGTCGTCCAGGCCCGAGAACGCGCAGATCGAGTTCGCGTTGTAGCCGTTGACCGGGGTCGGGTTGCCGGTGCCGGTGATCTCGCCCGCGGACGCGGCCGTGCCGGTCGCTCCCACGGTCGCGAGGGCCACCACGATCGTTGCCAGGATCCTCTTCATCGCTGATCTCCTTGGGGTCGTGCGTCCGGACGCCCGAGAGACGCGGCGGCGACGCTAGGGCGCCGCATCGCCGGCGGCGCGGCCCCGGACGCCGAGATGACCGAAAGTGGTGAGGTCGGGCCGGGCGCGCCGAGCCCCTCGAGCCGTTCGGCGTACCCCGACCCGCCCGAGAACTTGTCAGCGACTCCGGCGTTCCTTCGGCAGATGTCGCCAGTGAGGGTGTGAGATGGACCGCACTAGTTTGTGGCTTCTCGGGTAACCACCCCGTCAGATCTGGAGGCCTGCACATGTCGATGTTCAAGTGGGAAGTGGTCGATCCCGCGCCGGGGCAAGCGGTACTGCCGATGCAGCGCCTGCCGTGGGGCAAGACGATCGGGCTCGGTGCCCAGCACGTGGTCGCCATGTTCGGCGCCACCTTCGTGTTCCCCCTGGTGATGGGGCTCGACGCCAACCTCGCCATCATGTTCTCGGGCTTCTGCACCATCCTGTTCCTGCTGATCGTGCAGAACCGGGTGCCCAGCTACCTCGGGACGAGCGCGTCGTTCGTCGCCTCGGTCGCGGCGATCCGCGCGCTCGACGAGGGCAACGACTCGTCGTACGTCACCGGCGCGATCCTCGTCGGCGGCCTGGTGCTCGCCGCGGTCGGCGTGCTCGTGCACTTCGCCGGCGCGCACCTGATCCACCGCATCCTGCCGCCGGCGGTCACCGGCGCGGTGGTCATGCTGATCGGCTTCAACCTCGCTCCGGTCGTCGCCGGAATCTACTGGCCCCAGGACCAGTGGGTCGCCCTGGCGACCGCGGCCTTCATGGTCTTCGCCGCCGTGATGCTTCCCGGCTTCTGGTCGCGCATCGCGGTCTTCCTCGCCCTGGTCTTCGGCTACCTCCTGTCGTGGCTCCTCGACCTGACCTTCGGTCCCATCACCTCCGTGCTCGGAGGCGCCACCGAGGCCACCGAGCACGACCGCGTCTCGTGGGCCGGTGTCGAGGCGGCGAGCTGGATCGGCCTGCCGAGCGGCACCCTCGCCGACGGCGTCTCCGTCGTCCACGGCCCGTCGTTCTCGCTCACCGCGATCCTGCTCGTCCTGCCCGGCGTCATCGCGCTCGTCGCGGAGAACACCGGCCACGTCAAGGCCGTCGCCGAGATGACCGGCGAGGACCTCGACCCCTACATGGGACGCGCGATCGGAGCCGACGGTCTCGCGACCGCCTTCGCCAGCGCGTTCGGCGGCTCGCCGACCACGACGTACGCCGAGAACATCGGCGTCATGGGTGCGACCCGGGTCTACTCCTCGGCGGCCTACTACGTCGCTGCTCTGGTGGCCATCCTGCTCGGCCTGTGCCCGAAGTTCGGCGCGGTGGTCAACGCGACCCCGGGCGGCGTCCTCGGCGGCATCACGGTTGTGCTCTACGGAATGATCGGACTGGTGGGCGCGAAGATCTGGGTCGAGAACAACATCGACTTCGGCAACCCCGTCAACATGGTGGGTCTGTCCGCGGGCATCATCGCCGGCATCGGCGGCGTGACGCTCACGTTCGGCGACGACTTCGAGCTCGGCGGCATCGCCCTCGGCACGATCCTGGTCATCGTCTTCTTCCACATGGTCAAGGGCCGCACCGGCACCGGCGCCGGCACGGTCACCCGCAACATGAGCCACCCCGACTACGACGAGGGCGTCGACGACGCGGCCTCCGGAGGCACGCACAAGCGATGAAGCCCGCACCCTTCGCCTACCTGCGACCCACCACCCTCGAGGAAGCCCTCGCGGCGCTCGCGGGGGAGCAGGGGGCGAAGGTGCTGGCCGGCGGTCAGTCGCTCGTCCCGCTGCTCTCCATGCGGCTGGCCGCACCCTCGATGCTCGTCGACATCAACGCCCTGCCCGACCTCGGCCACGTCCGCGTGGCCGAGGACGGGGTCAGGGTGGGGGCCCTGGCCCGGCACGCCGAGGTCCTCGCCTCGGCCGAGGCCCAGGAGTCCCAGCCGCTGCTCGCGATGGCGCTGAGCCACGTGGCGCACCCGACGATCCGCAACCGCGGCACCACCGTCGGCTCGATCGTGCACGCCGACGCCGCGGCCGAGATGCCGATGGTGCTGCGACTGCTGGAGGGATCCGTCGACGTCGCGTCGGTGCGCGGTCGTCGTACGATCCCGGCGGCGGAGCTGTTCGCCGGCCCGCTCGAGTCCACCCTGGCCCACGACGAGGTCGCCGTCGAGGCGTTCTTCCCGGCCCTCGCACCCGCTGCCGGCGTCGCCTTCCAGGAGATCGCCCGCCGTCACGGCGACTACGCCCTCGTGGGCGTCGCCGCCCTCGTCGAGACCGACGGGGGAGAGGTCACCCGCGCGCGGATCGGCTTCGTCTCGGTGAGCGACGTCCCCGTCGTCGTCGACGTCACCGACGCGCTCGACGACCCCGCCGCGAAGTCCCTCGCCGAGCTCGACCCCGCCGAGGACATCCACGCCACCGCCGCCTACCGCGCCCACCTCGTGAAGGTGCTGGCGCCGCGCGTCATGGCGGCTGCGACCGACCACGCCCGCTCGCGGGCAGGAGAGGCGATCCACCCGTGACCACCGAACAGCTCCACGACGTGCGCCTGCACGTCAACGGGTCCGTCCATGAGGTGCAGGTGCCCGCGCGGCGCCTGCTGTCCGACGCCCTGCGCCACGACTGCGGACTGACCGGCACGCACGTCGGCTGCGAGCACGGCGTGTGTGGGGCCTGCACGGTGCTGGTCGACGGCACGCCGATGCGCTCGTGCCTGATGCTCGCCGTCTCGGCAGTCGACGCCGAGATCACGACGGTCGAGGGCCTGACCGAGGACGACGGCTCGCCCCAGGGCCGTCTCAGCCCCGTGCAGCAGGCGTTCTCCGACTGCCACGGCCTGCAGTGCGGATTCTGCACGCCGGGCTTCCTGACCACCATCACCGCCGGCCTGCGCGAGACGCCCGACCCGACCGAGGACGAGGCGAGGGAGATGATCGCCGGTAACCTCTGCCGCTGCACGGGCTACCAGAACATCGTGAAGTCGGTGCTCCGCGCTGCGGAGATCCAGGCCGAGCGGGGCGAGGCATGACGACGAAGATGTTCGGCGCCAAGGTGCCGCGCGTGGAGGACCAGCGCTTCCTGCGCGGCCAGGGACGCTACGTCGACGACCTGCTCACCGACGACCCGCGGCTGCTGCACTCGGCTGTGCTGCGCTCGCCCCACGCGCACGCCCGCATCGTCGACATCGACGTCTCCGACGTGCTCGACGTCGAGGGCGTCGTGGCCGTGTGGACCTACGACGACCTGACCGGCGCGATGGCCGAGCCGCTGCCGCTGCTGATCCCGCACCCGACCCTCACCCACGGTCGCACGCAGTACGCCCTGGCGAAGGACGAGGTCAACTACGTCGGCGAGGCGATCGCCTTCGTCGTCGCCGTCGACCGCTACGTCGCCGAGGACGCCGTCTCGCGCATCCGCGTCGACTACGAGTACCTGCAGCCCGTGGTCGGGATCGCCGCCGCACGCGCCGCCGAGCGCACGGTGCACGACGACGTGCCCGACAACGTCGGCGCGCGGATGGAGCAGGAGAACGGTGACGCCCGCGCAGCCATCGCCCGCGCGCCCCACACGCTGACGCTCGACCTCGACGTCGAGCGCTCCGCCTGTACGCCGATGGAGGGGCGCGGCACCGTGGCCCGGTGGGACCCCGACACGTCCCGCCTGACGGTGTGGTCCTCGACCCAGACGTCGACCGGTGTGCGCGGCTGCGTCGCCGCCAAGCTCGGCCTCGACCTCGCGAAGGTCGACGTCGTCACCCCCGACGTCGGTGGCGGCTTCGGCGTCAAGATCAACCACCCGTGGCCCGAGGAGCTGCTCGTGCCGCTGGCGGCGATGACGCTGGGGCGGCCGGTGAAGTTCACCGAGGACCGGCGCGAGCACTTCATCTCCTCGGCCCACGAGCGCGCCCAGCAGCACCACGTCGAGGTCGGCTTCGACGACGACGGCCGCCTGCTCGGGCTCAACGTCGAGTTCTGGCACGACCACGGCGCCTACACGCCGTACGGCCTCATCGTCCCGATCATCACCTCGACCCAGCTGCTCGGGCCCTACAAGCCGGAGAACTACCGGGTCGCCTTCGAGTCGCTCTACACCAACACGGTGATCGTCACGCCCTACCGCGGCGCCGGTCGACCGCAGGGCTGCTTCGTCATGGAGCGCACCATGGACGCGATCGCGGCCTACCTCGGCAAGGACCGCACCGACGTCCGCTCGGCCAACTTCATCCAGCCCGACGAGTTCCCGTACGAGCACGGGCTGGTCTTCCAGGACGGGCGCGAGCTGACCTACGACTCCGGCGACTACCCGGCCTCGCTGGCCAAGCTCAAGGAGCTGGTCGGCTGGGACGAGTTCGAGGACTTCCGTGCGGAGATGGCCGCGCAGGGGCGCAGGGTCGGCATCGGCCTGGCGTGCTACGTCGAGGGCACGGGCGTCGGTCCCTACGAGGGCGCCCACGTGCACATCGAGACCTCGGGCAAGGTCAAGGTCGCGACCGGCCTGACCACCCAGGGGCAGGGCCACCAGACGGCGTTCGCCCAGATCGTCGCCGACGCCCTCGGCGTGCGCTTCGAGGACGTCGAGATCACCACCGGTGACACCCGCAAGATGCCCTACGCCGTGGGCACCTTCGCCTCGCGTGCGGCCGTGATGAGCGGCTCGGCGATCCATCTCGCCGCTCTGCGCGCGAAGGAGAAGGCGCTGCGGATCGCGGCCGAGGCACTCGAGGCGTCCGAGGACGACCTCGAGATCGCCGACGGCGTCGTGTCCGTCCGTGGCACGGACGCCTCGATCGACCTCGGCACGGTCGCCGTCCTCTCCAACCCACTGCGCTACGCCTTCGACGAGGCATCGAAGGCCGCCACCCAGTTCTCCGTCGGCGACCCGGGCAAGCCGCCGGTGGCCGAGGACGACGAGCCCGGCCTCGAGGGCAAGGACTTCTACTCCCCGCCGCGCTCGACCTTCGCCAACGGCATGCACGCCGTCATCGTCGAGACCGACCCCGACACCGCGGAGATCAGGATCCTCAAGTACGCCGTCGTCCACGACTGCGGCCACCTGATCAACCCGATGATCGTCGAGGGCCAGATCCACGGCGGCGTCGCGCAGGGCGTCGGCGGCGCGCTCTACGAGCGGATGGCGTACGACGAGTCGGGACAGCTGCTCAACGCCTCGTTCATGGACTTCCTCATGCCCTACGCGACCGAGGTCCCGACGTCGATCGACATCGACCACCTCGAGACCCCGTCCCCGCTCAACCCGCTCGGCATCAAGGGCGCCGGCGAAGCGGGCGTCATCCCGTCCGCCGCCGTCTTCGCCGCGGCCATCGAGGACGCCGAGGGCTTCCCGATCACGTCGATGCCGATCTCGCCGTCCGAGCTCTTCGCCCTGCGGCTCGAGCACGTCGACGAACCCCACCCCCTGTCTGAGGAGACCGCATGAAGTTCACCGGAGAGAACACGCTGGCCGCGCCCGTCGAGCAGGCGTGGGACGCGCTGCTCGACCCGGCCGTGCTGGTCCGGACGATCCCGGGCTGCGAGCGCCTCGAGGCGACCGGTGAGAACGCCTACGCCATGACGGTCACCGCGGGCGTCGCCTCGATCAAGGGCACGTACGCCGGCTCCTGCGTGCTCACCGACCTCGTCGAGCACGAGTCGCTGGTGATGAAGCTCGACGGCGCCGGCGCCCCCGGCACGATCGGGGCCACCGTCAACGTGCGGTTCCTCGACGAGGGCTCCTCCACCAAGGTGTCGTACGACGCCGACGCGGTGGTGGGCGGGATGATCGGCGGCGTCGGACAGCGGATGCTCACGAGCGTGTCGCGTCGCATGGCCGGTGAGTTCTTCGGCAACGTCGACGCGGCCATCGCCGGTGGCCCGGCGGCGGCCCCTGCCGAGGCTGCGGCGGCGGGTGCGCCGGCCGTGGCACCCGCCGGTGGCCCGGTCACCGCCGGGCAGGTCTTCACCGCCCCGGCTCCCGCGCCGGCGGCCGCATCGCGCCAGGACTTCCTCACCGGCGTCGCCGTCGGCGCCGGGCTCGTGGTCCTCGGCGTCGTCGTGGGCGGGATCTTCGGGCGCCGCCGATGACGGTCGTCACGGTCGACTCCACGGCCCGCGCCCAGGCCGCCGCCGTACGGTCCGGGGAGATCTCTGCGAGCGAGCTCCTCGAGCTGCACCTCGACCGGATCGAGGAGCGCAACCCCGAGCTCAACGCGATCGTCTCCCTCGACGCCGAGCGCGCCCGGGCCTGGGCGGCCGTCGCCGACCAGGCGCAGGCCTCGGGCGAGGAGGTCGGCCCGCTGCACGGGCTGCCCTTCGCGGTGAAGGACACCCACGCGCTCAAGGGCTGGCGCACGACCTACGGCTCGCCGATCTTCGCCGACGCCGTCGCCGACCACGACGACCTGCTCGTCGAGCGCGTCCGCGCGGCCAGCGCGGTCTTCATCGGCAAGACCAACGTCCCGGAGTTCGCGGCCGGCTCCCACACGTTCAACACCGTCTTCGGCGTCACCCGCAACCCGGTCGACCCGACGCGCTCGGCGGGCGGGTCCAGCGGGGGAGCGGCGTGCGCGCTGGCGTCGGGCATGGTGCCGCTCGCCGACGGCTCCGACATGGGCGGGTCCCTGCGCAACCCGGCGTCGTTCTGCGGCGTCGTCGGCATGCGGCCCTCGCTCGGCCGGGTGCCGGAGTGGCCGCTCTACAACCAGTGGGAGAGCACGTCGGTCGGCGGGCCGATGGCCCGCAACGTCGGCGACCTCGCGCTCCTGCTGTCGGTGATCGCCGGTCCCGACCCGCGCGCCCCGCAGGCCCTCGGCGACCCCGGTTCCTCCTTCGCGCCGCCGCTGACGCCCGCCCCGCCGGCCGGTCTCCGGGTCGCCTGCTCGGTCGACCTCGGCGGCGCGCTGGTGGTCGACCACGAGGTCGCGGACGTCGTACGCGCGACAGCGGCGCGGCTCTCCGACGCGGGTGCGTCGGTGGCCGAGACCCACCCCGACCTCTCGCTGGCCGACGACACCTTCCGGACGCTCCGCGCGTGGCACTTCCAGGCCAAGCTCGGTCGGCTCCTCGCGGAGCACCCGTCGTCGTTCAAGGCCTCGCTCGAGGCCAACATCCGGGCCGGTGAGCCGCTGACCGGTGCCGACGTGGCCCGCGCCTACACGCAGCGCACCTCACTGTCGGAGACCATGCGGCTGTTCTTCGGCGACCACGACGTGCTGCTGCTCCCGACCTCGCAGGTGCCGCCCTTCCCGGTGGAGCAGGAGTTCCCCGAGACGATCAACGGGCAGG
Source organism: Nocardioides sp. zg-1230 (assembly GCF_013155335.1). GTDB lineage: Bacteria > Actinomycetota > Actinomycetes > Propionibacteriales > Nocardioidaceae > Nocardioides. The sequence continues at coordinate 397,639 of NZ_JABJQZ010000002.1, forward strand.
AGATGCCCGACTACCTCGCCTGGATGCGCTCGGCGTACTTCATCACCGTCACCGGGTGTCCCGCGATCTCCGTCCCCGCGGGCCGCACCGCCGACGGGCTGCCTGTGGGCGTCCAGCTGGTCGCCCGTCACGGCGCCGACCGTCGGCTGCTCGAGGTCGCGGCCGCCGTCGAGGACCTGCTCGCCTCGTGACGAGGTGTGCACAGACTGTGGACAAGGGTGTGCACGACGTCCGCTGAGCTGGGGATGAACGACCCCCGCCTGTGCACGACGCGCCGGAACCCGAAGTATGTCCAGATCGGGGCCGAAAGACCCTTGTGACCTGGGACTCCGCGGGCGTAGAACTGGTCCTACGCAGCCCCGCAAGGGGAGGCGGGATGGCTCCGACGACGAGTCCGTACGACGCGAACCGGTACGCCGGGGAACGTCGCAGGCACCAGGTGATGGGTGGCTGGGACGCAGCAGGAGGAGCGATCGACCGGAAGCATCACAGGACCGGTCACCTCCGAGGACCTGGACGCTTCGGCGACCTGATCCTCACCAGAAGGGCCCTTGACGCTCATACCGTCGAGGGCCCTTCGCCTGTTCCGACTCCCGGCAGGTGTTGCCGAGCAATCGACGATCCGTCGGCAGACCTTGCCGTGGTCACCGCGGTGGCGGGATCGGTTGAATCGTCCCCATGAGCGCGCGGCGGATCAGGATCGGCATCGACACCGGAGGCACGTTCACCGACGTGGTCGCCCTCGACGAGGACACGGGGGAGCTGGTCACCACCAAGACCCCCAGCACGCCGGGCAACCCGGCCGACGGCTTCATCGCCGGCATCGAGAAGATCCTCGGGATCGTCGGCGGCGACGGTGGCGACATCACCGCCGTCTCGCACGGCACGACCGTGGCGACCAACAAGCTCCTCGAGGGCAAGGTCGAGGCGCTCGGCTTCATCACGACCGAGGGCTACGAGTTCATGCTCGAGATCGCCCGCCAGTCGGTGCCCGACGGCTACGGCAACTCCTACTTCTGGGTCAAGCCCGACCGCATCGTGCCGGCCGACCGGGTCCGCACCGTCGGCGGTCGTCTCGATTTCACCGGCTCCGAGATCCGGCCCTTCGACGAGGACCAGGCCGTCGCCGCGGCCCGGTGGTTCAAGGACCAGGGGATCACCACGATCGGCGTCTGCCTGCTCCACGCCTACGCCAACGACGAGCACGAGCTGCGGATGCGCGAGATCCTGCGCCGCGAGCACCCCGACGCCGTCGTGTCCATCTCGAGCGAGGTGCTGCGCGAGTACCGCGAGTACGAGCGCTCCATGACCACGCTGGTCGACGCGGCCGTGAAGCCCAACGTCAGCCGCTACGTCACCAGCATCTCCGACCGCCTGGTCAACTTCACCGGCAACGAGATCCCGTTCTACGTGATGAAGTCCAACGGCGGCGTGCTGTCGGCCGACGAGGTCGTGCACCAGCCCATCACCACCGTGCTCTCCGGTCCGGCCGCTGGCGCGCTCGGTGCGGCGCTGATCGCCAAGGTCGCCGGCTTCCCGAAGATCCTCACCTGCGACGGCGGCGGCACCTCGACCGACGTGTCCGTCGTCCTCGACGGCGAGCCGACCCTCACCACCGAGGGCACGGTCGGCGCCTACCCGAGCAAGATCCCGATGATCGACGTGGTCACTGTCGGCGCGGGCGGCGGCTCGATCGCCTGGCTCTCGCCCGAGGGCACGCTCAAGGTCGGCCCGCACTCGGCGGGCGCCGACCCGGGCCCACTCTGCTACGCCAAGGGCGGCACCCAGCCGACCATCACCGACGCCCACGTCACCCTCGGCCGGATCCCTCCTCACCTCCTCGGCGGTGAGATCCCGCTCGACGTGGAGGCCGCCCGGGCGGGCATCGCCGACCTCGCCGACCAGCTCGGCCTCGACTTCGAGCGCTGCGCCACCGGCATCCTCGAGATCTCGGCGTGGAACCAGGCCAACGCGCTCCGCCAGGTCAGCGTCAAGCGCGGCCTCGACGTCCGCGACTTCATGCTGACGACCTTCGGCGGCTCCGGCTCGCTGCTGGCCTGCCGGCTCGTCGACATCCTCGACCTCGCGGGCGTCGTCGTACCCCCCAACCCGGGCAACGTGAGTGCCTTCGGGCTGCTGACCGTCGACGTGAAGAACGACTACGTGCAGACGCACGTCGCCAAGGAGTCGGCGCTCGACCACGCGGCCGTGCAGGCCGTCCTCGACGACCTCACCGACCGGGCCCGCGCTGCCCTGGCCAAGGAGGGCTTCGCGCCCGAGGACCACCGCTTCCAGCGCACCATCGACGTCCGCTACGTCGGCCAGGCCTTCGAGGTGCGGGTCGCAGCGCCCGAAGGCACCGTCGACGACGCGTACGTCGCCCAGGTCGCCGAGACGTTCCACGCCGAGCACCGCCAGCTCTACGGCTACGACTTCCGCGGCGACGCCACCCAGCAGGTCGAGTGGGTCAACCTCCGTGTGACCGGCATCGGCCCGATCACCCGGCCGGAGATCCCGACCCTCGACAAGGCCGAGGGCGACGCCCTCGAGCGCGCCGTCCGCAGCCGCCGCGAGGTCTGCTTCGACGCCGAGCACGGCTACGTCGACACGCCCGTCATCTGGCGCAGCGACCTCGGCGCCGGCGACGCCTTCAGCGGCCCGGCCATCGTCGAGGAGTTCGGCTCGACCATCCCCGTCCACCCCGGCTTCGAGGTCGTGGTCGACGACTGGGCCAACCTCGTGATCCGGAAGGAGTCGGCCCGATGAGCACCTCGACGACCGACGTCAGCACCCGCGCCGTGGACCCGGCGTACGTCACCGCGAAGCCGGTCAACCCGGCCGGCCTGCCGACCGCCTACGAGCACGGCGGCCGCCTCACGGCTGAGGGCACGACGGTCGACCCGATCCTGGTCGAGATCGTCCAGGGCACGCTGGCCAGCGTCGAGATGGAGGTTGAGACCGCGATCGGTCGCACCAGCCGCTCGCCGATGATCCGCGACGCCCACGACTTCCGCGCCGGCATCCACGACCGGCAGCTGCGCAAGCTGACCGGCCGTTCCTACAGCGCGCTCGTGCACCCGATCGTGCGCGACTACCCGATCGAGGAGATGCGCGAGGGCGACGTCTTCTTCCACAACGACGTCTACGAGTCGGAGGGCGGCATCGGTCACCTGCCCGACCTGTGCGTCACCGTGCCGGTCTTCCACGACGGCGAGGTCGTTGCGTTCGTGCAGGCCTTCGGCCACCACGACGACATCGGCGGCGCGGTCCCCGGCTCGATGCCGAGCAACGCGACCACCGTGTACGAGGAGGGGCTGGCGGTCCCGCCGATCAAGCTCTGGGACGCGGGCGTGCCGAACAGGTCGGCGCTGCGGATCATGACCCGCAACTCGCGGATGCCCGACAGCCTCGCCGCCGACCTCGACGCCGAGTGCTCGGCCTGCCTGATGGGGGCGCGGCGCCTGGGCGAGCTGTTCGAGCGCTACGGCCGCGACGCCATCGAGGCGTCGTTCGACGCGATCCTCGACGCGACCACCGAGACCTACCGGCGCGAGATCCTGTCGAAGATCCCCGACGGCACCTACGTCTGGGAGGACTACGCCGAGCACGACGGCGTCGACGAGCCGCAGCTGCACACCCAGCGGATCACGCTCACCAAGGTGAGCGACGCCCCGGCCGACCCCGAGAACGGCCGTCCGGCCGGGCCGCGGCTGATCATCGACTTCACCGGCACGAGCGCCCAGGCCAAGGGGCCGATCAACCACTGCGGCGACTACGTCGGCGGCAACTTCCTCAAGAAGTGGCTCGCGCCCATCCTGCGCAACCTCGCCGACACCCCCGAGCGGATGGCGGAGCTCGACGTCAACGAGGGCATCGTGCCGCTCATCGAGATGCGCTTCCCCGAGAAGGGCACGCTGCTCACGCCGATCCACCCGGGCCCGACCAACGCCCGCACGTTCGTCATCCTGCGACTGCTCGGCGTGCTCGCCGGCGTCGTGGCCAAGGCGGTCGACGGCAAGATGCCGGCCGACCAGGAGACCATCCGCTACACCGGCGTCTACGGGAAGGACCTCGACGGGAACGACTACCTCATGCGCGAGGTGCTCGGCGGCGGCTCGGGCGGGCGCTACTACGCCGACGGCGAGGACACCATCCACGTCGTCCCCGACTCCCGCAACCTGCCGACCGAGTTCACCGAGTCGCGTTTCCCCTTCATCGTGGAGCGCCTCGGGCTGGCCCAGGACTCCGGCGGCGCGGGCGAGTACCGCGGCGGCCTCGGCTACGAGAAGCACATCCGGATGCTCAAGGACGCGCACTTCATGTCCATCGCCGACCGCTCGATCCTCGCCTGCTGGGGCGTGCGCGGCGGCAAGGCCGGCTCGCCGTTCCAGGTCGTCATCGACCCGGGCGGCCCCGACGAGCGCGAGGTCGACGCCCTCGCCGACGCCGAGGTCATCAAGGCCGGCCAGGTCGTCCGGATCCGTACGACAGGTGGTGGCGGCTGGGGCGACCCGCTGGCCCGCGACCCCGAGCTCGTCGTGCGCGACGTCGTGTGGCGCAAGGTCTCGGCCGAGGCCGCGCTGCGTGACTACGGCGTCGTGCTGACCGGCTCTGCCGACTCGGGCGACCTGGGCTTCGACGCGACGTCGACCGAGGCCGAGCGTGCCGGGCGCGCGGCGTGGAGCAAGGACGACGACGCCTTCTTCGACCGCGGTCCTGGCTACGCCTCGCTCGCCGACGGCGCAGCGTCCGCCGAGGTCGACCGGATCTGAGGCGTGTCGGTGCGGCGCGTCGCAGTGATCGGTGGCCACGGCAAGACCGGGCGCGCCGTCTGCGACGCGCTCGCCGCACGCGGGATCGAGGCCCGGCCGCTGGGACGCAACGACTGGCAGGACCTCGCGTCGGCCGTGGCCGGGTGCGAGGCGGCGTACGTCATCGCACCCAACCTGCACCCTGACGAGCCGTCCTACGTCACGTCGGCGCTGGCCGCACTGACCGAGGCCGGCGCCGGCCGGGTCGTCTACCACTCGGTGGCCTCGCCCTACGTGCCCGCCATGCCGCACCACGTCGGCAAGGCCGTGAGCGAGGACCTGGTCCGGCGCAGCGGGCTGGACTGGACGATCCTCCAGCCCGGCGCCTACCTGCAGAACTTCGACCTCACCGGTCCGCTCGACCTGCCCTACTCCCCGGACGTGCCGTTCGGCTTCCTCGACCTCGCCGACCTGGGCCGGGCCGCGGCCGCCGTCCTCACCGAGGACGGGCACAGCGGAGCGACGTACGAGCTCGCGACGAGGGTCGCGACCGGCCGCGAGCTGGCGGCGGAGGCGGGGGTGCCGGTGCAGCAGGTCGGCGACCCTGGCACCCATCCCTGGCTCAGCGCGATGTTCGCCTACTACGACGAGCACGGACTGCCCGTGGGCACGCGCGTGCTGGAGGCGCTGCTCGGGCGACGCGGTGTCATCATCGGCAGGTGACCGATCAGCAGACGTACGCCGACCTGGGTGCCGCGGCCTGGCGCTGGGTGCTCGACCAGGTCCGGTGGGACGACGGGCCGTGGATCCCCGTGTCCGTGCCCCACGAGGGTGGGCCGCCCGAGGAGCGCGACGGGATGCACAGCGGCATCGGCGGGCTGGCCCACGTGCTCGCGGAGATACGCCAGTCCCGCGACTGGACCGACGAGGAGGCCGTGCTCGCCGACGGGATCGCGGTGCGGATCCGGGAGGGGCTCCTCACGCAGCCGCTCGCCACCTACTTCGACGGTGCGGCGAGCGACCTCGGCGTGCTCAGCGCCCTGGGTGCCGACGGGAGTGACGTCGCGATCGCACGGCTGGCCGAGCTGGCTGCCGACGACGGGTGGGAGCAGCCCTACCTCGTCGCGCCGACCTACCCGCCGCACACCCGCATCAACGACGTCACGCTCGGGACGGCCGGAGCTCTGCTCGCCGCGACCTGGGCGCACCGGCACGGCATCGCCGGCGCCGAGGCACTGGCCCACCACGCCGCAGACATCCTCCTCGCCGAGGGGGAGCCGACCCCGGCCGGCACCGACTGGCCGTACGTACCTGAGCGCTTCCGGGGCGACGTACCGTTCGACCGTCGCCGCGACATGCCCAACTGGTCGCACGGCCTCGCCGGGATCGCAGGCGCCCTCGCGGTGGCCGGCAGCGAGATCGGACGGCCCGACCTCGTCGAGGCCGCGCGCAGCGGTGCCGAGCACCTCGTCACGCTGGGCGACCTCAGTGGCGACGGCTTCGTGGTGCCGGTCGCCTTCCCTCCCGCGCCGGGCCTCGAGGAGCGGACCTACACCTGGTGCCACGGCCCGACGGGCACCTCGTTCCTTTTCACCGCCCTCGAGCACGCCGGCGTCGAGGAGGTCGCCGGCGAGACCCCCGCCCAGTGGCACCGCCGCTGCCTGCACGCCGTCCGCACCTCGGGAGTCCCCGAGCGTCGCCACCCGGGCTTCTGGGACAACGACGGTCGCTGTTGCGGCACCGCCGGCGTCGGCGACGTGTTCCTCGACGCCTGGCAGCGGCTGGGCATCGAGGACGACCTCGCCTTCGCGCAGGTCCTGGGCGACGCGCTCGTCGATCGCGCGATCGTGGAGGGTGACCGCGCGTGCTGGCGCTTCACCGAGCACCGCAACGACGACCCGCTCCTTCCGCCGGGCGTCGGCTGGATGCAGGGCGCCGCCGGCATCGCGGCCTACCTCCTGCGGCTCTCGCGCGTGCTGCGCGAGGGGCGTACGACGCCCGCCGTGGCGCGGCTCGACACTTGGTGGAACCTCCCCTGAACCTCACGATCCTGCAACGACCGTTGCCCAGGACAGGTGGCGCCCGGATGCTTCGGGGATGAACCGGGGGATCGGGCTCGTCCTGCTGCTCGCAGCCGTGCTGTCGGGCTGCGGAGACCGCGAGAGCGGCGACAGGGAAAGGGGCGCCGAGCCGCCACCGCCCGCCGCCTCGCCGACGGCGATGCTGCCGGCCGACGGCCCGGTGCGCGCAATCGCCACGGTGCTGGACGAGGGCGCCGGCCCGGTCCTCTGCCTCGGCGGGGTCATGACGTCGCTGCCGCCCACGAGGTGGCCGCGAGGCTGCCCGACTACGCCCTCTCGTGGGGCGACCAGACGATCAACCCGAGGTGGGACGAGGCGCAGGGCCTCGACGGCGGCGGCGAGTCGGCGCTCGAGGTCGAGCGTGCGATGAACGACCCCCGCCACACCGTCCTCAACGTCGCTGTGACCGACGACCTGGTCCGGGCCGAGCAGGCCATACGGGAGGTCTGGGGCGGCGCCCTGTGCGTGACGCGCTTCGCGAACACCGAGGACCGGCTTCGCGAGGTCGCCGACGCGCTCGGCGACCTGCCGGGCGGCCTCGGTCGCGGCTACGGCACCATCAGCAACACCGTCGAGATCTCCGTCGTTCACGACGACGGGTCCATCCAGGCGTGGGCCGACGAGGAGTTCGGTGCCGGCGTGGTCACAGTCACCTCGGCGCTGCGGCGGGTCGAGAAGTGAGCCGCGCCCTCGGCTTCGGATCGGTGGCAACGGCCTACGAGCGCTATCGGCCCGGATACCCGCCGGAGCTCGTCGACGCCGTGCTCGAGTACGCCGGGCGTCCCGTCGCCACGGCGCTCGAGATCGGCGCCGGCACCGGCAAGGCGACACGCGCCTTCGCGGCGCACGCCATCGAGATCACCGCGACGGATCCCGACGAGGCGATGCTCGCCGTGCTGCGTAGGCATGTCCCGGGGGTGACGACGGTTCGCGGCGCCTTCGGTGACCTGCCGCTCACCACGACGTACGACCTCGTCTACGCCGCGGCGGCCATGCACTGGACGCGCCCGGAGGGCCGGTGGGAGCGGGTCGCCGCCCTCCTCGTGCCAGGTGGCGTCTTCGCATCGCTCGGCGGGCCGCTCGACCTCGCCGATCCCGACCTGGCCGCCAAGGTCGCGGGGGCCCGGGCGCCGTACCTCGCCAGCGACGACATCCCGTCGCCCGACGGCACGCCGGAGGACAGTCCGATGCGGTGGCCCGGCACCGAGCTGACTGCGTCTCCGCTGTTCACGGACGTGCGCCAGGTCGAGCTGCCGAGCCCGACCGTCTTGTCGAGGAACGACTACGTAGGCCTGCTGTCGACCATCTCCGCCTGGCTCGAGCTCCCGCCGACCGTGCGGGAGGCCGCGCTGGAGGCGGTCCGCGACGTGCTGCCTGAGCAGGTCGATCTGCGCCGTGACCTCACGCTTCACCTCGCCCGGGTCGTCGGCGATCCCTGACAGCTGCACTGCGGCAGTCGCGCGCCGGACCGCGGGCGTCATCCGAACCGCTGGGCATGGGTGTGGGTTGGTATGACGCTGCGCCCGCCGGCCGACGGGTGGAACCTGCCCCGAGCCTGACAGTGGTCAGGCGCGAGCCCGCCGGTCGCGCTCGAGGTAGAGCTCCTGGTCCAGCGGCGCACGCCCCGACTCCCGGGGCGCCCGGCGAGCCCCTGCCCGAGCCTTGAGCCCGTGCAGCATCCCGCGGGACATGACGACGTCGGAGGGCACGATGGTGGCGACGTAGAGCGCGGTGAGCCACCCGGGACTCGTGCGCCCGCGGACCCGGAGGTGCACGCGGGTGGCGCGACCCGGCAGCGCGGTCAGGTGGATCGTCCAGGTCCACGTGATGTGCGCCCCGCGGCGCACCGCCCACCCTGGCGGCACGTGGGTCACCGACCCCAGCACGAGCAGCTCAGGCGGCTCCACCTGGGCCACGCGGAAGTGCGCGGTCCCGGGCCGGCCGTCCGGTACGACGTCGCCGACCTGCAGGTCGCGGACCAGGCGCGGGTCGAGCCGGTCGAGGCTCGCCCAGCTGTCCGGGAACAGCAGCCGGTCGACCCAGGTGGGCGTGTACCACCCCCCGAGGTGCCAGCCCATCTGGGTCAGCCAGGGCCAGACCTCCTCCCGGTCGGCCGCCACGGTGATCGCATGGTCCATCACCATCTGGGGGTGGACGACGAGGTCGTCGCCCGGGAGCCGGGCGGCGCGCTCCTCCGCCGTGGACCCGGCCCGTCGGCCGAGGACCTGGAGCGCCGCTCCGGCAGCCAGGAGTGCCGCGCCCGCACCCACGAGGCGGTCGAGCACCGTGATCACGCTCCCTCCGGGTCGGTCCCCTCGGACCGAGCCTCGACCGCACCCGGCCCACCGCGACAGGGCCGCACGGCTCGACGGCGTGGGACCAATTGCCCCGGCCCCGCCAGTGCGTCAGGGCTCGATCAGGCCCGCCCGGATGGCATAGCGCGTCAGCTCCACCCGGTCGCGCATCCCGAGCTTGCCGAGGATGTTGGCCCGGTGGCCCTCGACGGTCTTGAGCGCGATGTGCAGCTCCTTGGCGATCTCGCGCGAGGACCGGCCCTCGGCGATCAGCTTGATCACCTGGTCCTCGCGGGCGGTCAGCACCGACGTAGGTACCCGTTCGCCGCGGCGCAGCCGGTCGAGGTAGTCGCGCACGAGGGTGCCCTCCGCGCCGGGGTAGAGGAACGTCTCCCCGCGCATCGCCGCACGGCAGGCGCCGACGAGGTCCTCGTCGGCGACGGACTTGAGGACGTAGCCGCTCGCGCCGGCCTTGAGGGCGCCGAAGAAGTACTGCTCGTTGTCGTGCATCGAGAGCATCAGGATCTTCGGCGGGTTGCGCCGCCGGCCGATCTCGGACGCCGCCTGCAGGCCGGTCATCCGCGGCATCGCGATGTCGAGGACGACGAGGTCGACCACGGTGTCACGCACCCGCTCGACGGCCTCGGCCCCGTCGGCCGCCTCGGCAACGACCGACAGGTCGGGCTCCTGCTCGAGGATGAGACGTACGCCGCGGCGCACCAGGGTGTGGTCGTCGGCGAGGAGGATCCGGATCACGCGACGACCTCCCCGGTGGTGGCGACGGGCACCTTGAGCCGCACCGTGGTGCCGTGCCGCGGCTGGCTGATCACCGACAGCTCGGCCTGCACGAGGGCCGCACGCTCGCGCATGCCCATCAGCCCCGACCCCTCGGCCAGGCCGGTGAAGCCGCGGCCGTCGTCGCGCACCTCCAGCACGACGTGGGACCCGAGCCGCTGCAGGGACAGCTCGACCGCGCGCGCGTCGGCGTGCCGGGCCGCGTTGGTGAGCGCCTCCTGCGCCACCCGGTAGACGACCACCTCGGCCTCCGGGCTCAGCGCCGGCAGCCCGGGTGCGAACGAGCGCCGCACCGACGCGGAGCTGCGGTCCGAGAACTCGGTCGCCAGCGCGGCCAGGGCGCTCGCCAGGCCCAGGTCCTCCAGGACGCCGGGACGCAGGCGCCGCGCCACCCGCCGTACGTCGTCGAGGCCGGTGCGGGCACTCTCCCGCACGGCCGCCAGCTCGGGCACCATCGCGGCAGGGGCCTGCGACTCCAGCTGCTTGAGGCCCAGCAGGACGACCGTCAGGCTCTGCCCCACCTCGTCGTGCAGCTCCTGCGCGATGCGGTGCCGCTCGGCCTCCTGCGCGGCCAGCGCGCGGGCGTCGCCGGTGCGCCGCTCCTCGGCGAGGCGGTCGAGGAGGCCGTTGACGCTGCGGGCGATGCCGAGCACCGGGCCGGCCCCCTCCTCGGGGAGCTCGGTCGGCTCGAGGTGCTCGATGTCCTCGAGCCGCGCGATCAGCCGGTGCAGCGGCGCCAGCGCCCAGCGGATGAGGAGGGCGTTGGTCAGGATCATCACCACCAGCCCGACACCGATGACGAGGAACTCCGAGGACACCGCGTCGGCGGAGACCCGGGCGGGGGAGAGGAGCAGCAGCAGCGCCGCGACCACGAGCACGACGCCGTTGATCAGGCAGATCGTCCAGAACAGCGGGAGGTGGCTGGGCAGACGCATGCCGACCACCTTCCCATCCCGAGCCCCACCGGAGCCCACCAGATGGGGTCGGGCACCCATGGTCGCGACCGCCCGCTCCGCGAAGACTCGGGGCATGCCACCGCCCGACGAGAACACCGCCGTCGACCCGACCGGGGCCGCCTGGGTGGTGTGGCTGGTGATCGTCGGTCCGGCGCTGCTGTTCGCGACGTTCACGTGCGTACGCCGCGTGGCGCCCGGGGAGCTCGTCCTCGTGCTGCGACGCGGCGAGGTGGTGCGCGTGCGCCGCAACGGGTTCGTCGCCCGCTGGCCCGGGCTGGAGCGGTTCGAGGCGGTGTCGACGGATCCGCGCGTCCTGCCGCTCGTGGTGCGCTCCCGCACGAGCGACGGCGTCCGTGTGGTGGCCCTCGCCGACCTGACGGTGCAGGTGCGCGACGTCCAGCCGGGCTCGGCGTACACCCCGGCGACGCAGGCCGCGCGGCTGGCCGAGGACACCGTCGCCCGGGCCGTCGAGCAGCTCGAGGTGGAGTCCCTCGTCGACGACCTCGAGGCGCTCGAGACCCGTTGGCCGGCCGAGCTCACCCGCCTGCTCCCGCTCGGCACCGAGGCCACCGCGCTGTCGGTCCTCGAGGTCGAGGCCCAGTTGACGGGTGGTGCTGCATGAACGACACCCCCCACCTGCTCGAGGTCGCGGTGTCGGTGGCCCTGATCGCCACCGCGATCGGCTTCGCCGTCGGGCTGGCGATCGGGCGCGGACGCCAGCCCCGCTGGCAGGAGAAGGGCAGCTTCGTCCACAAGGTCTCGATCGGCTTCGCGACCCTCGACCGGCTCGACGCGGTGCTGCTGCGCTTCAAGGTCGAGCCCGCGTCACGGCTCTCGGGCGTCGAGGTCGGCGAGCTGCGGCTGCCGTCCGGGTCGGGGGTCGCCATCCTCGCGCGCGGGAAGGAGGTGCTCGTCCCCGACGCCCGCACCGTGCTGCGCTGCGGCGACCAGGTGCTGGTCGTCGCCGCCCTCGGCCAGGTCGCGCAGGTGGAGGACCGGCTGCGGTCGGTCAGCCGCTACGGCCGGCTCGCCAGCTGGGCCGAGGAGATGGACGACCCCGCGGGCTCGGCGCGGGCGTTCGGCGTCCGCAGGCGGGGCAAGGTCGGCGTCGCGTGATCCTCACCTCGGCGGCCCTGGCGATCTTCATCGTCGCCTACGCGCTGATCGCGACCGAGCGCGTCCATCGCGTCGCTGCGGCGCTCGGCGGCGTGGCCGGCATGGTCGTCATCGGCCTCGTCGACGCGCGTACGGCGTTCTTCGACGAGCACACCGGCGTCGACTGGAACGTGATCTTCCTGCTCTTCGGGATGATGATCATCGTCGGCGTGCTCAAGCAGACCGGGCTCTTCGAGTTCCTCGCGCTGTGGGCGGCCAAGAAGTCGGGCGGCCACCCCTACAAGCTGCTCGTGCTGCTGGTGCTGGTCGGCGCCGCCGTGGCGCCGATCCTCGACAACGTCACCTGCGTGCTGCTCGTCGCCCCGGTCACCCTGTCGGTCTGCCGGCGGCTCCAGCTGCCGTCGGCGCCGTACCTGATCTCGCTCATCCTGGCCTCCAACATCGGCGGGATGTCGACGCTGATCGGCGACCCGCCCAACATCATCATCGCGAGCCGGGCCGGGCTGACGTTCACGGACTTCCTCGTCCACTCGCTCCCGCTGACGATCATCCTGCTCGTCCTCTTCGTGGTCATGGCGCGCTGGCTGTTCCGCAAGGACATGACGGTGATGGGCAACGTCCACGGCCTCGACGACCTCCGCCCCGTCGACGCGATCACCAACGTCCGGATGCTGCGCCGCTCGCTCCTCGTGCTGCTGCTCGTCATGGTCGCCTTCAGCCTCCACTCCGTCATGCACCTCGACCCGTCGGTGGTGGCGATGATGGGAGCCGGCGCGATGGTGCTGGTCTCGCGCACCGAGCCCGAGGAGTTCCTCGAGGAGGTCGAGTGGGCCACCCTCGCCTTCTTCATGGCGCTCTTCGTGCTCGTCGGTGCGCTCGTCCAGGTGGGCGTCATCGGTGCGGTGAGCGAGTGGGCCGCCGAGGCGATGGGGGAGCGCCAGCTGCTCGGTGCGACAGCGCTGCTGTTCGGCTCCGCGATCGTGGGCGCCTTCGTCGACAACATCCCCTACACGACCGCCACGGTCCCCGTCGTCGAGGAGATGGTCGCCGGGACCGGGGCGTCCGGTGCCGACAGCCCGCTGTGGTGGGCCTTCGTGTTCGGGGCCGACCTCGGCGGCAACACCACCGCCGTCGCAGCCGGCGCCAACGTGGTCGTGCTCGGCATCGCGGCCAAGGCGGGGGAGCCGATCAGCTTCTGGGGGTTCACCAGGTACGGCGTCGTGGTCACCGTGATGACGCTCCTGGTCGCCTGGGCCTACGTCTACCTGCGCTACTTCGCCTGGGTCTGAGGGGCGCCGTGCCGCACGTGCGGCGGACCTGGCCCTCGATCCGCTACCTGGCGGGCCACATCCGCCGCACGTGCGCCACAGAGGACGCCACTACGGCACGAGCCCGGCGAGCCGCTCGATCTCGTCGACGACGCTCGTCTTTCCGGAGCACGAGACACCCTCGACGAGGTTGTTGCGCACGCCCACGCACCCAGTATCAACTGTTGCCAGCGAATCGCTGAGTCGTTGGTCGAATCTGCCGTGGGGAGCGTGTGAGCGGCGACACTAGGTTTGCGCCATGAGGGTCCTGCTCGCACTCGGTGGCAACGCCATGACGAACGCCGACGGCCGGGCGCGCCCGGAGGACCAGATCGAGGCGGCGCAGGTCGCGATGGCGGCCGTCGCCGGACTCCTCGAGCACGACCACGACGTCGTCATCACCCACGGCAACGGCCCCCAGGTCGGCAACCTGCTGGTGAAGAACGAGCTCGCCGCGGGCGTCGTACCCCCTGTCCCGCTCGACTGGTGCGGCGCCCAGACGCAGGCCACCCTCGGCTTCGTCCTGATGGACGCCCTCGACCGCGAGCTCGCCGCCCGGGGGATCGAGCGGCGCAGCGCCGCGCTCGTCACCCGCACGCTCGTCGACGCCGACGACGACGGGTTCACCCATCCCACCAAGCCGATCGGTCGCCACCTTCCCGAGGCCGAGGCCAGGGTGCTCGTCGACCACGGCGAGACGTGGGAGGACCGCGGCGAGAAGGGCTGGCGCCGCGTCGTCGCCTCGCCCGAGCCGCGGGAGATCCTCGACGCCCCCGCTGTCCTGGCGCTCATCGAGGCCGGCTTCGTCGTGGTGGCCAACGGCGGTGGCGGCATCCCGCACGTACGCCGTCCCGACGGGTCGCTCGCCGGCGTCGAGGCCGTCATCGACAAGGACCTCGGCGCCGCCCTGCTCGCCCGCACCACCGGGGCGGAGGTGCTCGTCATCGCCACCGACGTGCCCAACGCCGTGATCCGCTGGGGCGAGCCCGACGCCGAGCCGCTCGGCCGGGTCAGCGTCGCGGACCTGCGCGCCCACGCCGCCGACGGCCACTTCGCGTCCGGCTCGATGGGGCCCAAGGTCGACGCGGTCTGCCGCTTCGTCGAGGCCACTGGCGGCACGGGCGTCATCACCAGCCTCGACCAGATCACCGCGGCCGTCGCCGGCGAGGCCGGCACCGTCGTCGTACCCACCTGACCGCAACGAAAGGAAGCACCGCATGCCCTCCGCCATCGAGGTCCGCAAGGTCCCCATCCACTCCGTGGCCGACGCCTCCGAGCTGACGAAGCTCGTCGACGAGGGCGTCATCGCCGCCGACCGCGTCTTCGCGATCATCGGCAAGACCGAGGGCAACGGCGGTGTCAACGACTACACCCGCATCATCGCCGACCGAGCCTTCCGCGAGGCGCTGGTCGCCAAGGGCGCCGACCCGGAGCAGGTCAAGGGCATCCCGATCGTGTGGTCCGGCGGCACCGACGGCGTCATCAGCCCCCACGCCACGATCTTCGCGACCACCGACGTCCCCGAGGACGACCCGTCGCGCGAGGAGCTGCGGCTGACGGCCGGCTTCGCGATGAGCGAGGCCATCCTGCCCGAGGAGATCGGCTACACCGCGATGATCGAGAAGGTCGCCGCGGGCGTGAAGGTCGCCATGGAGCGCGCCGGCATCACCGACCCCGCCGACGTGCACTACGTGCAGACCAAGACGCCGCTGCTGACCATCCACACCATCCGCGACGCCAAGTCGCGCGGCAAGAAGGTGTGGACCGAGCACACCCACGAGTCGATGGACCTCTCCAACGGCGTCACCGGGCTCGGCATCGCCGTCGCGCTCGGTGAGATCGACATGCCCACCGACGCCGACGTGATGCACAACCGCGAGCTCTACTCCTCGGTGGCGTCGTGCTCCTCGGGCGTCGAGCTCGACCAGGCCCAGATCGTCGTGGTCGGCAACGCGAAGGGTGTGGGCGGTCGCTACCGCATCGGTCACTCGGTGATGAAGGACGCCCTCGACGCCGACGGCATCTGGGAGGCCATCCGCTCCGCCGGTCTCGACCTGCCCGAGCGGCCGCGCACCAGCGACCTCGACGGCAAGCTCGTCAACGTCTTCCTCAAGTGCGAGGCCAGCCAGGACGGCATGGTGCGGGGCAGGCGCAACGCGATGCTCGACGACTCCGACGTGCACTGGCACCGCCAGATCAAGTCGTGCGTCGGTGGCGTCACCGCTGCCGTCACCGGCGACCCGGCCGTCTTCGTCTCGGTCTCCGCGGCCCACCAGGGCCCCGAGGGTGGCGGCCCGGTCGCCGCGATCGTCGACCTCGGCTGAGGTTTCTCCACATCCTCGCGCGGGGCCGGCAGGCGACTGTCGGTCCCGCGTGATGGGGTGTCTTCTGTGAGTACGACGCCTCGCTACCGGCTGGTGGCCCCCGACCGCTCGGTCGTGGTGCCCGAGCTCGACGAGCACCAGCAGCGGGTGGTCGACCACGAGGGCGGCCCGCTCCTCGTGCTCGCCGGACCGGGCACGGGCAAGACGACGACGCTGGTCGAGGCGATCGTCGACCGCATCGAACAGCGCGGGGCCTCACCCGACGCCGTCCTCGCGCTGACCTTCTCCCGCAAGGCCGCCGAGCAGCTGCGCGACCGGGTCACCGCCCGCGTCGCGCGCACGACCGCGGCGGCGTCGTGCTCGACCTTCCACTCCTTCGCCTACGCCCTGGTCAGGAAGTACGCACCGGCCGAGCTCTACGAGGGCGCCATCCGCCTGCTGTCCGCGCCCGAGGCCGACGTCGTCCTGCGCGAGCTGCTGCGCGACAACCCCGAGTCGGTCGTGTGGCCCGAGCCGCTGCGCCGGGCCGCCGGCACCCGGGGCTTCGTGCGCGAGGTCCAGGCCGTCCTGGCCCGCGCCCGGGAGAAGGGCCTCGACCCGTCCGGGCTGCGCGCCCTCGGGATCGAGCACGACCTCCCGGAGCTGGTGGCCGCCGGCCTCTTCCTCGAGCAGTACCTCACCGTCCTCGACAACCTCGGCGCCACCGACTACTCCGACCTGATCCGCCGGGCCGTGATCGAGGCCGAGACCCACCGCGACGAGCTGCGGGCGCGCTGGCAGCACGTGTTCGTCGATGAATACCAGGACACCGACCCCGGCCAGGTGGCCCTGCTCCGCGCGCTGGCCGGTGACGGACGCGACCTGACCGTGGTGGGTGACCCGCACCAGTCCATCTACGGCTTCCGCGGTGCGGACGTGCGCGGCATCCTCGACTTCCCGGCGAGCTTCCCGACCGTCACCGGTGCCCCGGCCCCGGTCGTGGTGCTGCAGCGCACCCGCCGGTTCGGCCCGCGGATCCTGCTGGCCGCCGGGCGCGTGGCCCACCGGCTGACCCTCACCGGCAGCATCGACGCCGCGGCGCGGGACGCGTTCCTCTCGCCCGAGGCCGTCGCCGGCCCGCAGGGCGACGGCCGCGTCGAGGTCGTCACCTACGACACCGAGCGCGCCGAGGCCGAGCGGCTCGCCGACCTGCTGCGGCGCGCCCACCTCGAGGACGGCATCGCATGGGACCGGATGGCGGTCCTGGTCCGCTCCGGCCGCACGAGCATCCCGCCGCTGCGCCGCGCCCTGGCCGCCGCTGGTGTCCCCGTCGAGGTCGCGTCCGACGACCTGCCCCTGGTCCGTGACCCGGCGGTGGTGCCCCTGCTCGACGGACTGCGCGCCGTGGTCAACCTCGACAACGACGACCCCGACTCGCCCGACTTCCTCGACCCGGGCCGCGTCGAGTCGCTGCTGCTGTCGCCGCTCGGCGGGCTCGACGCGTCCGACCTGCGCGCCCTGGTGCGCCGCCTCCGCACCCGCGAGAAGGACGTCGCCGACCCGTCTGTGCGGCGCACGTCGCGCGAGCTGCTGCGCCTCGCGGTCGTCGAGCCCGACTTCCTCGACGGGCTCGAGGGCCCCGACGTCCAACGCGCCGGCGCCCTCGCCGAGCTGCTGCGCGGGGGAGCCCGGATGCTCGCGGAGCGGGCGGGCGTCGAGGACGTGCTCTGGCACCTGTGGTCCGGCACCGCCTGGCCCCAGCGGCTGCGCCGCCAGGTCGACATGGGAGGCGCGAGCACCCGCCGGGCCCACCGCGACCTCGACGCGATCGTGGCGCTCTTCGACCTCGCCTCGCGCGCGGTCGACCAGCGCGACCACGTCGGGGTCGCCGCGTTCTTCGCCAGCGTCGTCGCCCAGCAGCTGCCTGCCGACACGCTCGCCGAGCAGGGCGTGCGCGGTGCGGCGGTGCGGCTCCTCACGGCCCACCGCTCCAAGGGCCTGGAGTGGGACCTCGTCGTGGTCGCACACGTGCAGCAGGAGGGCTGGCCCGACCTGCGCCGTCGTACGACCCTCCTCGGCGCCGACCGCATCGGCGTCGACGCCGCCGGGCACCCCGACCTCGTCCCGCCCGTGACCACGCGGGCGCTGCTCATGGAGGAGCGGCGCCTCTTCTACGTCGCCTGCACCCGCGCCCGCCGTCGCCTCGTCGTGAGCGCCGTCCGATCGCCGGACGACGACGGGGAGCAGCCGTCGCGGTTCCTCGAGGAGCTCGGCGTCACCGTCGACCACCAGGACGGCCGGCCGCCGCGACCGCTGTCGCTGGGCGGGCTCGTGGCCGAGCTGCGCCGCACGGCCGCCGACCCGGGCGCCACACCGGCGCTGCGCGAGGCGGCCGCTCGCCGCCTCGCCGCGCTGGCCGCCGAGGAGGTCAGCGGACGCCAGCTCGTGCCGGCCGCCGACCCGTCGACGTGGTGGGGCACCCGCAGCGCCAGCCGGTCCGTCCAGCCGATCCGCGACCCCGACCGGCCCGTGCCGATCTCGGCCAGCATGCTCGAGTCGATCCTCGTCTGCCCCGCCCAGTGGTTCTTCGAGCGGGAGGCAGGCGGGGTCTCCGCGGTCCACCAGTCGGCCAACCTCGGGCAGGTCCTCCACGCCCTCGCCGAGCGGGTCGCCGTCGGCGACCTGCCCGCCGAGGTGGAGGCGCTCATGGCCGAGGTCGAGGCCGTGTGGGACCGGCTCGCCTTCCGCACGCCGTGGTCGCGGCAGCGCGAGCTCGCCCGCATCCGCAAGGCCGTCGCCCGCTTCGTCCGCTGGCACCTCGACAACCCGCGCGAGTTCCTCGGCGCCGAGCAGCGCTTCCAGAGCGTGGTCGACGTCGACGGTCGGCCGGTCCTGCTCACCGGCTTCGCCGACCGCCTCGAGATCGACGACGACGGCCGGGTGGTCGTCGTCGACTTCAAGAGCGCCCGCAGCGCGCCCACAGGGCCGTCGGTCGCGGGCAACCTGCAGCTCGCGCTCTACCAGTACGCCGTCGACACCGGGGCCGTCGACGAGTCGGCCGGGCGGTCCGTCGCCTCCGGTGGTGCCGAGCTGGTGCAGCTCGGCATCGACGACGACTCCGCCGTCGCCAAGGTGCAGCCCCAGCCGCCGCACACCGAGGCCGGGCCCGAGCGCGTCACCCTCCGCGCCGGCCTCGCCCGGGCAGCCGACCTCGTCCGCGACGAGACCTTTCCCGCCACGACCGGCCCCCACTGCCGCGACTGCCCCTTCACGGCCATCTGCCCGGCCCGGGGCGCAGGGAGCGTGACCGTCCAGTGAGCCAGCTCCCCGCACCGGTTCGCCTCGACTCGCCCGAGGACCTCCGCGTCCTCATGGGCGCCAAGCACCCCGCCAGCGACGAGCAGTGGGCCGCGATCACCTCGCCCCTGCGGCCCACGGTCGTCGTCGCGGGCGCCGGCAGCGGCAAGACCACGCTGATGGCGCAGCGCGTCGTCTGGCTCGTGGCGACCGGCAAGGTCCGCCCCGAGGAGGTCCTCGGCCTCACCTTCACCACCAAGGCGGCGGCCGAGCTGCGCCAGCGGGTCACCGCCGCCCTCGGTGCTGCGGGCCTGCTCGACCGGTCCGTGGTCGCCGAGGGGGAGGACGTGCTCGAGCCGACGGTCGCGACCTACCACGCCTACGCCGCCAACCTGCTGACCGACCACGGGCTCCGCATCGGCCACGAGCCCGACACCCGCGTCGTCTCCGACGCGTCGCGCTACCAGCTCGGAGCCCGGGTGATCGAACGGTTCACCGGCCACATCGAGCTGCTCACCGACCACCCCGCGACCGCCATCCAGAACCTCCTGGCCCTCGACGGCGCGATGAGCGAGCACCTCGTCGACCCCGACGACCTGCGCCGCGTCGACGAGGAGGCCAGGCGCGGGTTCGAGCGCGCCCTGGCGGAGGAACAGGCCGGCAAGGCCCGCAAGACCTACCTCGAGCCGCCCGCCAAGGCCATCAACGCCATCGACCGGCGTGCCGAGCTGCTGCAGCTCGTCACCGGCTACCGCCGGCTCAAGGCCGACCTCGGGCTGATGGACTTCGGCGACCAGATCGCCCTCGCCGCCCGCCTGGTCGAGGAGCAGCCCGAGGTGGGCGAGCTCGAGCGGGCGCGCTTCAAGGTCGTCCTGCTGGACGAGTACCAGGACACCTCGGTCGCCCAGGCCACGATGCTCGCCCGGCTGTTCTCCGGGCCCGACCCCGACCACGGGCTCGGCCACCCGGTCATGGCGGTGGGCGACCCCAACCAGGCGATCTACGGCTGGCGCGGCGCGTCGGTGTCCAACATCCTCAACTTCGCCGACACCTTCCCCGCAGCCGACGGCGAGCCGGCGCGACTGCCGCTGACGGTCAACCGGCGCTCCGACCGCCGCATCCTCGACGTCGCCAACCGGCTCGCCGAGCCGCTGCTCGCCGCCTACGGCGACAAGGTCGCGCGGCTGCGGGCGGCCGACGGAGCCGCGGAGGGGCACGTCGAGGCCCACGTGTTCGAGCGCGCGGCCGACGAGCTCGCGTGGCTCGCGACCGAGGTGCAGCGGGTCCACGACGCCGGCACCACCTGGGCCGAGATCGGCGTCCTCAGCCGCGACAACGCGCAGGGCGAGGAGGTCTACGACGCCCTCACCGCCGCCGGGATCCCGGTCGAGATCGTGGGACTGTCCGGCCTGATCCGGCTGCCCGAGGTCGCGGAAGTGGTCGCGACGCTGACGCTCATGCACGACGTCACGGCCAACTCCTCGATGCTCACCCTGCTGACCGGGCCACGGTGGGCGATCGGCCCGCGCGACCTGCGCCTGCTGGCCGAGCGCGCTGCGGAGATCGCCGGCGTGCGCGGGCGCAAGGAGGCCGCGTCGATCGCCGACCAGCTGCTGCAGATCGCCGACGGCATCGACTCCTCCGAGCTCCCGGCCCTCAGCGACGCCGTGGAGTCCCCGGGGGAGGCCGCCTACTCGGCGGAGGCGCTCGACCGCTTCGGGCTGCTGGCGGCCGAGCTGCGTCGCCTGCGCGCCCACGTCGGCGACCCGCTCCTCGACGTCGTACGCCGCATCATCGACACGACCGGCGTCGACGTCGAGCTCGCCTCCGCGACGTCACAGGCCGCCGCCGCCCGCCGCGACAACCTCGACCTGTTCGTCAAGGCGGTCGCGGAGTTCCAGTCCGTCGACGGTGACGTGACCCTGCCGGCGCTGCTGGCCTACCTGACCGCGGAGGACGACCAGGGCAACGGCCTCGACGTCGCCACCCCGACCGCCGCCGACTCGGTCAAGCTCCTGACGGTCCACCGGGCGAAGGGCCTCGAGTGGTCGTCGGTGTTCTGCGTCGGCGTGGGGGAGACCCGCTTCCCGAGCAACCGCTCGCGCACGCTGTGGACCTCGTCGCCGGCTGTGCTCCCGGCCCCGCTGCGCGGTGACCGGGCCGACCAGCCCCAGCTCGCGGGCCACGACAAGCTCGCGCTCGACGCCTACCGCGCGGCGACCAAGGCCCACGACGCGGAGGAGGAGCTCCGGCTCGGCTACGTCGCCTACACCCGCGCCGCCCACCACCTGTCGGTGACGTCCTACGTCTGGGGGCAGCGCGCGACGCCGTTCGGGCCGTCGGACTACCAGCGGGTGGTGCGCGACCAGCTCGAGGAGTGGGGCCAGCCCGTCGAGCGGTGGCTCGAGAAGCCGCCGCCGAAGTCGCCCAACCCCAACGACGACGTCGACACCTCGCGCCCGTGGCCGGTGCCCGGCACCGGCGAGGAGACCCGGCGGCGGCTGGCCGCTGCCGAGCTCGTACGCTCCGTCGACCCCACCGCCCCTGACGAGGGCCTCGACATGGTCGAGGCCGCCCGGGTCGCCGAGTGGGACGACGACCTGGCCCAGCTGCTCGTGGAGGCTCGCGCCGAGCGGGCCACGACCGTCGACCTCGCGCTTCCCGACAGCCTGTCCGTCACCGCGCTGGCCCGGCTGCGCGAGGACCCCGAGGCGTTCGCCCGCGACCTCGCCCGACCCATGCCGCGCCCGCCGGCGCCTGCGGCCCGCTTCGGCACCGCGTTCCACGCCTGGATCGAGCACCGGTTCGGCCAGCAGGCGCTCATCGAGCCCGACGAGCTGCCCGGCCGCGCCGACGCGGGCATCGACGACGAGGCCGACCTCGGCGAGATCGTGAAGCGCTTCGAGGACGGACCCTTCGGCGACCGGGCGCCCCACGCCGTCGAGGCCCCCTTCGCCCTCGTCCTCGGTGGCCAGGTGGTCCGCGGCCGGATCGACGCCGTCTACGCCGAGTCGTCCGAGTCCGGCGACGGCTACCTCGTCATCGACTGGAAGACCAGCCGCCACGAGACCGCCGACCCGCTCCAGCTCGCGCTCTACCGCCTCGCCTGGTCCGAGCTCACCGGCACGCCCCTCGAGCGGGTCCGCGCGGCGTTCCACTACGTCCGCTCCGGGCGCACCGTCGAGCCGGCAGACCTTCCCGGCCGCGCCGAGCTGGAGGGGCTGCTCGACCTCTGACCGCTCCGAGCGGTGGCCCACCCACCTTCCGGGCGCGCGAAGTGTGGGTGGACCACCGCCCACCGGGCGGTGGGTGAGACACCTTTTCGACGCCCGGAACCTGCGTCACTCCACCGCCCAGCGAGGCGGCGGACTGCCACCGCGCGGGCGTACGTCGGCTCAGCGGAGGGCAGCGGTGAGCGCGATCTCGACCATCTCGCCGAAGGTCTGCTCGCGCTCCTGGGACGTGGTCTCCTCGCCGGTGACGATGTGGTCGGAGACGGTGCAGATCGCGAGCGCCTTGCGGCGGTGCTTCGCGGCGAGGGTGTAGAGCGCGCTGGCCTCCATCTCGACACCGAGCACGCCGTACTTCACCATCTCGCCCAGCAGCTCGGGGCGGGAGGGGTAGAAGGAGTCGCTGGAGAAGAGGAGGCCGACGTGGAAGGGCGACCCGCCGTCGCGAGCCTCGGCAGCCTCGACCGCACCGCGCAGCAGCCCGAAGTCGGCCACCGGGGCGTAGTCGATGCCGTGGAAGGTGATCCGGTTCATCGAGGAGTCGGTGCAGGCACCCGAGGCGATGATCACGTCGCGGATCCCGACGTCGTCGGTGACCGCGCCGCAGGAGCCGACGCGGATGATCGACTCGACGTCGTAGTGGGTGAACAGCTCGTTGACGTAGATCGCCATCGACGGCTGGCCCATCCCGGACCCCTGGACGGACACCGGGTGGCCGTTCCAGGTGCCGGTGAAGCCGTACATCCCGCGCACGTCGCTGTAGCAGCGCGCGTCGTCGAGGAACGTCTCGGCGATCCACCGCGCCCGCAGCGGGTCGCCGGGCAGCAGGACGGTGGGGGCGATGTCGCCGGGCTGGGCGCCGATGTGGGTGCTCACGGCGCCCAGCCTAGGGACACGGAGCGGTCAGCCTGCGTTGGCCACGACCTCGTTGGGCGTGTGCGGCAGGTCGAGCGCCTTCGTCACGCGCGCGCGGTCGAGGTCCACGACGTGCACGCGGTCGCGACGCGGGTCGGTGACGTACGCCGTGGAGCCGACGACGTGGAGCGCCGGACGGGGCTGCTGCCAGTCGAGCGGCTCGCGCCACCGGTCGACGACCTCGATCGTGTCGACGCGCTCACCGGTGCCGGGGTCGAGGACGTGGATCGCGCCGTCGGTCCCGAGGACGAGCGCCTCGCCCTCCGGGCCGCGCCCGAGCGAGCGGAAGCTGTAGCTGGTGCCGAGGTCGACCAGGCGCAGCGAGGCGTTGCGGGTGTCGATGAGGGAGACCCGGGTCGGCCGCTCGAGCTCGGCGTCGGGGTCGGTCTTGTAGTCGCCGAGCAGCACGGGCGAGACCTCGGAGCCCGCCTGGTTGCCGATCCGTCCGTAGGCGTCGGGGCTGCTGACCTTCGTGATGTCGCGCCCGTCGACGACGACCGCACCGTCCTCGCAGCCGAAGACTGCGGCGTCCTCGGCGAAGGCCTCGCCGTGCACGCCGGGGCACTCGTCGGTCTCGGCGAGCACCGCTCCGGAGGGGCTCATGAGGCGTACGCCGGAGCGCGACTCCTCGTCACCGACCGTCATCAACAGGTTGCGGTCGACGAGCCGCACGGCCACGCCGTGATGCGCCTCGTCGGTCGCCTGCGTGGTGACCTCCGGCGAGCCGACGGCCAGGTCATCGGGGTCCAGCACGGTGATGGTGCCGGTGCCGTCGTCGAAGAGCGTGGTGATGCCGTTGTGCGCCACGACGTGCCCGGCCTCCGCGGCCTCGAGGAGCACGCCGCCGGCGGGGGAGACGCGGACGAAGCCCTCCATCGGCTCGTCGGCGACCACCTCCCCGCTGGTCACGTCGACGACCATCACGCCCCCGTCGTGGGTGACGGCGAGGCGCGGGGTGGCGGAGGCGACCTCGGTCCCCGCCGACTCGGCGGTGTCGGCGGTGTCGGCGGTGCCGCCGGAGCCGGCGGCATCTGGTTCGTCGGACGAGGAACGGGTGTCGGTGGCGGTGCCGCAGGACGAGGCCCCCAGCACGACGAGGGTGGCGAGCAGGACGCGGAGACGTGGAGTTTTCATGAGAATCATTCTCATCGCACTTGAGAATGATTGTCAAAGAGGTACGGCGCTAGCCTGACGCGGTGAGCCCCGAACGCCTCCTGCCGCACGTCGCCCTGTCCCTGCACGCGCACAACCGGATGGGCCTGCGGCGCACCGACGAGGTCTGGCTCGCCGAGCAGATGTCCGACCCGGCGACGCGCGTCCTGGTCGTGGCGGGGAACCGGCTGCGCCCGGTCGACGGCGCCGTGCAGTGGGTCGGCCCCGGCGAGGCTCCGGACGGAACCCTCGTGCTGCTGGGGGACAGCGACGGCGTGGTCCACGTGGCCGTCCTCGTCCCTCCGGGCGATGCCCCGGGCGAGCCGGACGAGTGGGTGCCGCTGCGCTCGGTCCTGACGCTCCTCGCCGACGGCACGCCCCAGCAGGCGCCGCTCGTGATGCACGCCATCGGCCTGGCCGAGTGGCACCACGCCACCAGGTTCTGCCCCCGGTGCGGCGGCACGCTGGCCAGTCGCGCCGCCGGTCACGAGCTGCGCTGCACGCAGTGCGACCGCGCCCAGTTCCCGCGCACCGACCCGGCCGTGATCATGGCGATCACGCACGGCGAGGGTGACGACGAGGCGATCCTGCTCGGTCGCAACAGCGCGTGGCCCGCCGGCCGCTGGTCCACCCTCGCCGGCTTCTGCGAGCCGGGCGAGACCCTCGAGGACGCCGTACGCCGTGAGGTGCACGAGGAGGTCGCCGTCCGGGTCGGCGAGGTCACCTACTTCGGCAGCCAGCCCTGGCCGCTCCCGGCCAGCCTGATGCTGGGGTTCACCGGGCGGGCGTTGACGACCGACATCGACGTCGACGGGGCGGAGATCGAGGAGGCGCGTTGGTGGACGCGCACGGACTTCGACGCCGCCGGCCGTTCCGGAGAGCTCGTCGTGCCCCGCGGCATCTCGATCTCGTCCTCGCTCATCGAGAGCTGGTTCGGGCGCCCGCTCGACGGCCCCGGCTGGGGCTGAGGTCGACGCCGGTCAGGCGCAGTTGTCGCAGATGCCCGTGGCGGGCAGCGCGAGGAAGCAGGTCGGGCACAGCTTGTCGACCCGGTCGCTGGCGGCGACACGCGGGCGTGAGGTCGTCGCACGGGTGGTGGTCGTCCGCGGCGTACGAGGCGCGGTCGAGCGCGTGCCCGGCACCCGCTGGGGAGCCGGCGGCGAGTCGTCGCGGATGTCGAAGCCCAGCCGGACGAGGTGCTTGCTCGCGCCGGCCGAGCCGCCCGGGATGTCGGCGGGGGTGAGGGTGCGCCCGGTGGCCAGGCCGTGGGCGATGCCGGCGATGGCCGCGGCGTCGTACTCCTTGCCGTGGTGCAGGAGCACGTGCGTCGAGACGCCGCCGCGCACGAGCATGTAGTTCGCCCCACCCGCCGCGTCCCAGGTCTCCATCGCGGTCAGGACGTGGTCGCGGTCGATCGAGTTCAGCAGTGACACGACGTCAGGCTAACCCCGACGCGGACCGGGCTCCACGCCAGCATCACGAGAGCGCGGCCAGCTTCTCCTTGACCTGCCCCACCGACGGGTTCGTCAGCGTGCTGCCGTCGGAGAAGAGGAGGGTCGGCACGGTCTGGTTGCCACCGTTGGCCTGCTCGACGGTGAACGCGGCGTCTGGCTCCTGCTCGATGTCGACGATCGAGAACTCGATGCCCTCGCGGTCGAGCTGGCTCTTGAGACGGTGGCAGTAGCCGCACCACGGGGTGCTGAACATCGTGAAGGTCATGGGTGGGAGTGTCCCCTCCGGCGTCTAGGGTTCAACGGCGAGGGTGGTCGACACCCTCCACCGATCCCAACCACGACGTCGCAGGAGTTGTTCCGTTGCTCGAAGCGCTCGACCCCGAGCAGCGACAGGTCGCCGAGGCGCTGCGCGGACCGGTGCGCGTCCTCGCCGGCGCCGGGACCGGCAAGACCCGCGCGGTCACGCACCGCATCGCGCACGGCGTGGCCCAAGGGGTCTACGCGCCGACCGAGGTCTTGGCCCTGTCCTTCACCACCCGTGCGGCCGGTGAGATGCGCGAGCGCCTGCGTGCGCTCGGGGCGCCCGGCGTGCAGGCGCGGACCTTCCACTCCGCGGCGCTGCGCCAGCTGCGCTTCTTCTGGCCGCGTGTCCACCAGCGCGAGCTCCCCGAGCTCGTGGAGTCCAAGCTCGGCATGCTCGCGCTCGCAGCGCGGCGCCAGCGGCTCGGCGTCGACCAGGCCACGCTGCGCGACCTCGCCAGCGAGATCGAGTGGGCCAAGGTCTCCAACGCCGGCCCCGACACCTACGCCGCGATAGCCCGGGCCCGCGGCCGCACGGTGTCGGGCCTCGACCCCGAGGTGGTGGCCCGCGCGTTCGACGCCTACGAGGAGGTCAAGCGCGGCCAGGGCCGGATGGACATGGAGGACGTGCTCCTCCTCGGTGCCGGTCTCCTCGCCGACAACGAGGCGGTGGCCGCCCAGGTCCGCCGCCAGTACAAGTGGTTCGTCGTCGACGAGTTCCAGGACGTCTCCCCGCTCCAGCACGCCCTGCTCGACCTGTGGCTGGGCGGGCGCGACGAGCTGTGCGTCGTCGGCGACCCGGCCCAGACGATCTACTCGTTCGCCGGCGCCGACGCCCGCTACCTCCGCCAGTTCACCCAGCGCTTTCCGTCGGCCACGAGCGTCGAGCTGGTCCGCAACTACCGCTCGACCCCGGAGGTCGTCTCCGCGGCCAACCGGCTGCTCGACGGCACCCCCAGCAAGGGCGTCGACCTGGTCGCCCAGCGGCCGTCCGGCGCCCGCATCACGTGGCGCGAGGCCACCGACGAGGTCGCCGAGGCCGACGCGGTCGCCGACCGGGTGGCCGCGCTGCGGGCCTCCGGGACGCCCGCCAGCCGGATGGCCGTCCTGCTGCGCATCAATGCGCAGTCCGAGCGCTTCGAAGAGGCCCTGGCGGCGCGCGGGCTCCCCTACGTCGTACGCGGTGCCGCGCGGTTCTTCGACCGCCCCGAGGTGCGGCAGGCGATCACTCTCGTCCGCGGTGCCGCGCGCTCGGGCGAGGCGTCGGGCCCGGTGTCGGAGGCCGTGGTGGCCGTGCTGTCGCAGATGGGCCACTCCACCGATCCGCCCGAGGGCAGGGGAGAGGTCCGCAACCGGTGGGAGTCCCTGCAGGCGCTGGTCGACCTCGCCGCCGACTTCGGCCGCGAGCGTCCCGACGCGGGTGTCGGGGACTTCGTCGACGACCTCGACCGCCGGGCCAGCGAGCAGCACGCGCCCGTGGCCGACGCCGTCACCCTGGCCACCATCCACTCGGCCAAGGGCCTGGAGTGGGACGCCGTCTTCGTGGCCGGCATGCACGACAAGATGATGCCCATCTCCCAGGCGCAGACGCCCGCCGAGGTCGAGGAGGAGCGCCGCCTCCTCTACGTCGCGATGACCCGCGCGCGTGACGAGCTCAGCGTGTCGTGGGCGACCGCGCGGGAGCCGGGCGGTCGGTCGACCCGGGGCAGCTCGCCCTTCCTCGTGCCGTTGCTCGACGGCGTGCCCGGTGTGTCCGGGCAGCGCCGCGAGCGCACCCGGCGCAACCGAGCCGCCATGCACTGCCGTGAGTGCGGCAAGGCCCTGTCGACGTCGGTGGAGAAGAAGACCGGTCGCTGCGCCGACTGCCCGGCCTCCTACGACGAGGCACTCTTCGAGCGGCTGCGTGAGTGGCGGCTGGCCCGCTCCGCGGAGGACAGCGTGCCGGCGTTCGTCGTCTTCACCGACGCGACGCTCCAGCTCATCGCCGAGCACGTCCCCACCGACGAGAAGGGGTTGCGGGCGATCAGCGGCGTCGGCCCGAGCAAGATCGCCAAGTACGGCGACGAGGTCCTCGCGCTGGTCGCCGAGGCGGGCGCCTGAACGGGTGCCGCACGAGCTCGGGAAGGGCTCCGGAAAAGAAATCTCGGTAATACCCATTAAATGGTTTGCCCCTGACGATGTGAGGGGTCTAACGTTCCCTCCAACAACCCACGCGCATGGGATCCCTGACAAGGATCCGCGCCCGACGCCCCGAAGGAGGTGGCCCCCATGGAGAACTACACGAAGACCACGACGGCTTGGACGCCGTCCTTCGGCATGCCCGCTGCCGGCCACCGCTGCGCCACTGATGTGCGCGTCCTCGGTGTCGATGTCGCAGCTGCGCTCCAGGGGACCGCTGTGTCCATCGAGCGCGTCAAGGGCGTCTTCCCGGGTCTCCCAGCCTGGAGTCCACCGACGAGTTGAGAAGACTCGCATCGGCAGCCTCCAGGCCGCGGAACCCGAAACCCGGGATCCGCGGCCTTTCTGTTTGTCCCAAGCGTCATCAACCCGCGATCAGGTCAACGAGTAGGAGGTGAACACATGACCATCAGCGTTCTCGACCGCAACCGAGCTGCCGACCAGACCGAGATGGAGCCCCAGGCCCCGCTCGGAGCCCTGCACGACGCAGCTGCCGGAGTGAATGAGGAGCTGCTGCCCTGCCGCGTCAACGACGCAGAGCTGTGGTTTGCCGAGTCCCCCGCGGACGTGGAGCACGCCAAGGCCCTCTGCATCGACTGCCCGGTGCGGGCGCTGTGCCTCGACGGAGCCCTCGAACGGCGTGAGCCGTGGGGCGTCTGGGGAGGCGAGCTCTTCCTCCAGGGCGTGGTGATCCCGCGCAAGCGGCCGCGAGGCCGGCCCCGCAAGTCCGAACAGGTCGCCGCTCAGGCCGGCCAGAACCAGAAGGACGGGGCAGCCGCGTAAGGCGTCACCGCTCAGTCACCTCCGAGGAAACACAAGGAACACCACCACTCATGAAGACCTACCGAAACGGACGACACGACATGAATCTCATGCATGAAGAACTCGCACGCGCGCAAATGACCGCGCGCCTGGGAGAGGCGCACGAACTGCGACGCGGCCGCCAGCTGGTCCTGGCCCGTCGTATGAGCCGCAAGGCCGAGCAGGCCGCGCAGCAGGCGCGTCTCGCCCTCGCTCGCGTGATCTGACAGGTTCCGAGGCCGACCCGGCCGAGGGACGCAATCTCGCCCTGATCGCGGGTGAGCACACCAGGTGAGCCGGTACGTCGTCACGGTGACGACGTACCGGCTCACTGCCATTTCCCTGCCGTGCGCGCGGCGCCCGCGGACGGGCTGCGGAGGGTAGCCTCGAGACGTGACCGACCTCGTGACGTGCGACTTCTGCGGCACCCAGGCCCCGGAGGGGGAGACCCTCACGTGGACGACCGCGGTCGAGAACGGCCGGCGGCGCGCCTTCTGCGACACCTGCTCCCGCACCCACCTGCGCGCGATGGAGAGCAAGCTCGACAGCGAGTGGTGGTGAGCTCCCCGTCGGAACGAGCCGCGCTCACCCCGCGTCGGTCGCGGTCTCGAACCAGGTGCACCCGCAGTAGGGGTGACGCTTCCAGCGTCGTGCGACGGGCAGCGGCTCGTGGTCGACGCGCCACGACGTGAGCCACGTGTGCGGCACCTCGCCCCGCGACCACGCACCGAGGTCCCGGGCGACCGTGCCCGCGCCCACCGCCAGGAGCGGGCGGGGTACCGCGCCCGCCGGCGCCGGGCCGCCCTCGTCGAGCACGCCGGCAGCCACGCACCGCGCGCACGGACCGACCCCGGGCGCGACCCACGGGCCGACCTCGACGGCGTAGGGCTGGACGCTCACCAGGACATGGGGCAGCGAGTCGACGCACCAGGCGTCGACGGCCGCCGAGACCAGGCGGCCGGGAGCCACCGCGACGCCGACGGGGGCCGTCGGGTCGACGACGACACCGGCGACGGCCAGCGTCGCGACGACGGCGTCGGCCCACGCGTCAGGGCAGTCGAGCTGCGCTCGGACGCGAGCGGCGTACGGCGACGGGGTGGGACGGACGGTGGGACGGACGGGCACCCCGCGACGGTGCCACGGCGGCGCCCCGTGTGGGCCGTCGTCCACAGACCCCACGCGCTGGGAAATGCAGCAGCGGCGTCACCCGAGGGTGACGCCGCCGCTATGAGCTCAAGTGGTGAGGCTCAGGCCTTGCCGAGGATGCGGTTCAGGTTGGTGCCGCAGACCGGGCAGACGCCCTTGGCCATCTTGGTGCCCTTGTCGTTGACCTTGATCTCGCCCTCCGCCTCGCGCTTCTCCTTGCACTTGACGCAGTAGAACTCACCGCTCCAGGTCTCCGCCATGACGGCCTCCTTGCTTGTTTTCCTTGGTCGTCGCGACGGGGAGTCTCTCGGGGAAGCCCGCCGGGGTGAGCTGGCGGTTGCCAGCGCTCCGTCGACGACCCTACGCCACGCGTGGCCCACGCTCACGCACCACACGCGCTGAGCGTGAATCCGGGTCCTTCTACGCTCAGCCGGATCAGTACCCTCGGGCCATGCCAGAGACCTCCGCCGACCGTCCCCACCTGCGCCTCGAGTGCCCCTCCGAGGGGGTCGTCCTGCTGACCCTCGACAACCCCGCGATGCGCAACGCGATGAGCGACGAGATGACCTCGTCGTGGGTCGCGGCCATCGACGAGCTCGCCGCCGACCGGTCCGTGCGTGCGGTCGTGGTCACGGGGGAGGGGAGCGCCTTCTGCTCGGGCGGCAACACCTCGTGGATCGCCAGCGAGCCCGACGCGACCGTCGACCACCTGCGCTCGCGGATGCTGCCGTTCTACCGCGCCTGGTTGTCGATCCGGCGCCTCGAGGTGCCGACCATCGCGGCCGTCAACGGCGCCGCCATCGGGGCCGGCCTGTGCCTCGCGCTCGCCTGCGACATCCGCTACGCCGCGGACGGCGCCAAGCTGGGCGTGCCCTTCAACAAGCTCGGCATGCACGCCGGGATGGCCGGCACCTGGCTGCTGCCCCAGGTGGTGGGCGCCGCCCACGCGCGCGACCTGCTGCTCACCGGTCGCGTCGTGGAGGCCGAGGAGGCGCTGCGGCTCGGTCTCGTCTCGCGCGTCATGGACCCCGGGGTGTTCCTCGACGAGGTGCTCGAGACGGCGGCCGGCATCGCGGCCACCGCTCCCATCGCGGCGCGCCTGACCAAGGTCGCGCTCGCCGACGGCGGCCACGCCGACTTCGAGTCCGCGCTGCAGTGGGAGGCGCTCGCCCAGCCGATGACGCTCGCGACCGCAGACCTGCAGGAGGGCATCGCGGCGGCCAAGGACAAGAGGGCGCCGCAGTTCCGCGGCCGCTGAGCCCGGCTGAGCCCGGGACTGGACGAAGAAGGGGCCCCGCAGCCTCCGACGCCTGCCTTCCCCAGCCGGCGTCGAGGAGCCGTGGGGCCCTTCTGGTCGCAACGCTAGGGCCGGCCACGTGCGCGGTCAACGGATCGGTGTCCACCCCTGTGGACAGGCCTGTGGAGACGGTGTGCACCGCGCCCCCGCGGCCGTGGAGGGGGCCACCGGGGATGGGGACGACCCTGTGCGCGACACGCCCGGCGCGGGCGCCGTACTGTGCGGGTGACCAGCGGTTTCACCGGTGACCGGGCTGTGGAGGAGAAACAGTGGGCGAGGAGTCGACGGCGGGCACCCCTCGCGGTCCCGTGGCGACGCTGAGGCGCATCGCGTTCCTGATGGAGCGCCAGCGGGAGGAGACCCGCCGGATCGAGGCCTTCCGCAAGGCGGCGCGCACGATCCTGCCGTTGCCCGAGGAGGAGGTACGCCGTCGGGCCGCCGACGGCACGCTCACCGAGCTACCCGGCATCGGCCCCAGCACCGCGGCCGTCATCACCGACGCGTGCAACGGCGTGGTGCCCGAGCGCCTGGTCAGGCTGGAGGGCACCGCCGGGCCCCTGGCCCGGGGTGGGGAGGAGCTGCGCGCCCGGCTGCGCGGCGACCTGCACTCGCACTCCGACTGGTCCGACGGCGGCTCCCCGCTCGAGGAGATGGCGATGACGGCGATGGAGCTGGGGCACGACTACCTCGTGCTCACCGACCACAGCCCGCGCCTGAGGGTGGCCAACGGGCTCAGCGCCGAGCGCCTGGCGCGCCAGCTCGGCGTCGTGGACGCCGTCAACGAGCACCTCGAGGGGTCGTTCACCCTGCTGAAGGGGATCGAGGTGGACATCCTCGACGACGGGTCGCTCGACCAGACCCCGGAGATGCTCGACCGGCTGGACGTCCGCGTCGCGTCGGTCCACTCCAAGCTCAAGATGGAGGCCGCCTCGATGACGAGGCGGATGGTCGCGGCGGTCCGCAACCCGCACACCAACGTCCTCGGCCACTGCACCGGTCGCCTGGTGACCGGCAACCGGGGCGTGCGACCGCAGAGCCAGTTCGACGCGAGGGCGGTCTTCACCGCGTGCGCGGAGGAGGGGGTGGCGGTCGAGATCAACTCGCGACCCGAGCGGCGCGACCCGCCCACGAAGCTGCTCGAGCTCGCCCGCGACCTCGGTTGCCTGTTCGCGATCGACTCCGACGCCCATGCGCCCGGCCAGCTCGACATGCTCGACCACGGCGCCGCCCGGGCCACCGAGGTCGGGATCGACCCCGACCGGATCGTCACCACCTGGGAGCGCGACCGGCTGCTGGAATGGGCCTCGGCGCGGCTCTGAGGGCGGCCCTGAGTGCGGCTCCGCCAGCGCGCCCACCCCTCGGTGTGGGTGGTGGGCGTTAGGTTCGGCACATGAGCACCCCGGCCATCCCGCCCGACGTGGAGGTGCGCCGCTCGCGCCGCCGACGTCGTACGGTCTCGGCCTACCGTGACGGCGACCGCATCGTCGTGCTGATCCCGGCCACCATGAGCAAGCGCGACGAGGCGACGTGGGTCGCCGACATGGTGGCCCGCATCGAGCGGCAGGAGAGGCGCCGGCTGCGCTCCGACGACGACCTCGTCGCCCGCGCGGCCAAGCTCAACGACCTCTACTTCGGTGGCCTCGCGGTCCCGGCCTCGGTGCGCTGGGTGACCAACCAGAACGCCCGCTGGGGGTCGTGCACCCCGGGCGAGGGCACCATCCGGCTCAGCAACCGCCTCCAGAAGGTGCCCGGCTGGGTCGTCGACTACGTCCTCGTCCACGAGCTGGCCCACCTGCTCGAGGCGGGCCACACGCCGGCCTTCTGGGCGTGGGTCGACCGCTACCCCCGGGCGGAGAAGGCCAAGGGCTACCTCGAGGGCTACTCCGCGGCCGCGCGGCTGGAGCCGCCGCCCGGCGTCGAGGACGACTGAGCCGACCGCACCCGCGCGACGGCGGCGTCGATGAGGACGTACATGTCGTCGAAGGTCGCCGGCAGGTCGTCGACCGGCCACCACCGCACGTCGAGCGACTCCTCGCTGGTCGCGTGGTAGGCGTCGGGGTCGGCCGTGGCGAGGAACCGTACGTCGAGGTGGTGCACCGTGCCGCGCTCGGAGCAGAACTCGACGGCGTGCGCGTCGAGGGAGAGCGGCTCGTCGTCGAAGTCGAACGACGACAGGCCCGACTCCTCGACCAGCTCGCGTCGCGCGCCATCCGCGAGCGACGCGTCATCCGGCTCGAGGTGTCCGCCGAAGGCCAGCCACGCGTCGGCCTTGCGGTGGTGGTTCAGCAGCACGGCACCGCCGTCGGGCGACACGACGATCGCGCCTGCGGTGAGGTGGTCGGGGAAGCACGCCTTGGCCAGCCCGTCGGCGTGCTGGGCGAGGTGCGCCAGGTAGCGCTCGCGCAGCTCCGCCTGGGCGCGGGTCGGCGCGACCCAGTCCGACAGCGCCGCGACGGCGTTCGCGTGGAGGGTCACTCGCTGGGGCGGGTGCCGCTGTCGCCGCCGTCGAGCAGGTCGCGCAGCCCGGCGTCGAACTCCTCCTCGGAGAGCTCGCCGGGCGTCACCGAGTCCTCCCGGAAGCCGAGCGGGTCGTCAAGGTCGCTGGCCGTGGGGAGCAGGTGCGGGGACATCCAGACGCCGTCGCGGGCCTCGGTGCCCTGACGGGTGCGTAGTGAGCCCCACAGGGTGGAGGCGTCGCGCAGCCGACGGGGCCGCAGCTCGAGCCCGACGAGGGTGGCGAAGGTCTGCTCGGCCGGGCCACCCGCGGCGCGCCGGCGTCGTACGGTCTCCTGCAGCTTGGCGGCGGCCGGCATCCGCTCGGCCGTGGCCTGGCTGACGACCTCGTCGACCCAGCCCTCCACGAGCGCCAGGGTGACCTCGAGCTTCTCGAGCGCCGCCTTCTGGGCCGCCGACGGCTCGGGGTCGAACAGCCCGCCTGCCAAGGCGTCCTGCATCGCCTCGGGGTTGGTCATGTCGACCTCGCGCAGCTTGGTCTCCATGCCGGAGGTGTCGAAGTCCATGCCGGCGCCGTACTCCGAGACCGCCCCGATGAGGTGGTCGCGCAGCCACGGCACGCCGGCGAACAGGCGCTGGTGGGCGGCCTCGCGGAGCGCAAGGTAGAGCAGCACGTCGTCGGCGGAGACGTCGGGCAGCTCCTCGGCGAAGGCCGCGACGTTGGTGGGGAGCAGGGCGGCTTTGCCGATGGGCCCGAGGGGCAGGCCGATGTCGGAGGCGCTGAGCACGTCACCGGCGAGCGCGCCGAGGCCGCTGCCGACCTGCGAGGCGACCATGGCGCCGCTGGCCTTGCCGAGCATCGCCATGAGGGGGCCGGCGAGCTGCTTCATCTCCTCGGGCATCGCCTGGCCCAGGGCCTGCGTGGCGGAGCCGGCGATCGGCTCGACCAGCACCTTCCACACCGGGATCGTCTCCACGATCCACTCCGCCCGCGACCACGCGGCCGTGGTCGTCACGCCCGACGGGAACCCGGTCGTCGTGTCGAGCCAGTGGTCGGCCAGGCGTACGGCGTCGGCGACCGCGCCCGACTGGGCTGGGCTGATCGTGGGGTCGGGCTCCTGGGCGGCGGCGCGGCGGGCCAGGTCGGTGACCGTCTCCCAGTTCACCGGGCCGTCGTGCGGCGCGAACAGCGACTGCATCTGGGCCATCAGCGCGTTGAGGTCGGGCATACCGCCACCGGCGCCGAAGCCGCCCATCTGGGAGAAGATCTGCTCGAACGGGGTGCCCTTGAACGGGTTGTTGTCGTCGGGGCCCTGACCCGACGATCCGGGACCTCCGGGGGTGTCACTCATGGCGTCCACGGTACTCACCGCGCCCAGCAGTGGCACGCCTAGACTCGGCGCGTGAGCGACCCCACGTCCGATCCCGTGCGCCTCGTCGACATCCGCGACACCCCGCTCGACGTCAGCGAGGTCCTCGACGCGCTCGGTGACGCCGGCGCCGGCGGCCTCACCCTCTTCGTGGGACAGGTGCGTGACCACGACTCCGGAAAGGGCGTCACGGCGCTCGACTACTCCGCGCACCCGACCGCGCTGGCCCGGCTCGAGGACGTCTGCCGCCGGGTGGCGCAGGACCACGACGTCAGGGGGGTGGCGGCGGTGCACCGGGTCGGTGAGCTGCGCATCGGCGACCTCGCGGTCGTCGTGGCGACGACCGCGGCGCACCGCGGCGACGCCTTCGCCGCCTCGCGGGACCTGATCGACACGCTCAAGGCCGAGGTGCCGATCTGGAAGCACCAGGTCTTCGACGACCGGACCGAGGAGTGGGTCGGCACGCCGTAGGG
Organism: Nocardioides sp. zg-1230; assembly: GCF_013155335.1. Lineage (GTDB taxonomy): Bacteria > Actinomycetota > Actinomycetes > Propionibacteriales > Nocardioidaceae > Nocardioides. Next base: position 433,309 of record NZ_JABJQZ010000002.1, read on the forward strand.
CCTCCCCGCCGAGGACTGCCGCGGCCCCTACTCTCGTCGCGTGGAGATCCTGCTGTGGCTCGTGCCCTCGGGCGTCGTCGCGCTCGTCGCGATGGCGTGGGTGTCGTGGGCCGGTCGTGACGGTCGTGGCGAGGTCGACCGCGACGTCGCCGTCGAGCGCCTCGGCAAGGCGATCGCCAAGGAGCTGCCGGCCGGCACGCGACGTACGTCGGCACCGGTGCGCGACCGCAGCACCGGCATCGCCGTCCGGCCCAGCCACGGGGCGGGCCCGGGCGCCGGCACCACCCGCCGCGCCTCCTGATCGACGGCTCGTTGCCGCGCAGTTGCTGCCGTTTGAGAGAGTTGCGCGCATGAGTCAGCGGACCAGGGCGGGACTGCTCGCACTGTGCCTCCTGGCCGTGCTGTGGGCGACGGCCGCGTTCGTGCCGTTGCCCTACGTCACCTACTACCCCGGTCCGACCGTCGACATACTCGCCGAGGACGACGGCCAGGAGATCGTCCGGGTCAGCGGACACGACGCCTTCTACGACGACGGCGAGCTGCGGATGACGACCGTCTACGTCAGCACCCCGCAGGAGGACGTGAGCCTCCCCGAGCTCCTGCGCGCCTATCTCGACCCCGACGCCGCCGTCTGGCCGCGGTCCTCGATCTACGCACCCGAGGAGACCGACGAGTCGAGCGACCGCCAGTCCGAGGCCGCCATGGTCTCCTCCCAGGACACCGCGGTCGCCGCCGCGCTCACCCAGCTCGGCGAGGAGGTCGAGCCGCTCGTGGAGGTCCTCGACGTGACCCCCGGGCTGCCCGCCGACGGCAAGCTGGAGGTGCGCGACGTGCTCCTCCGCGTCGGCGGCACGCCGGTCACCGACGCCCAGGACGTCGTCGACGCCGTCGATGCCGCGTCCCCCGGCGAGCCGATCGCGTTCGTCGTACGCCGTGGGGACGAGGAGGTCGAGGTCGACGTGACCCCCGAGGACGTCGACGGCGACCTGCGCATCGGCATCACCCCCGGAATGGGCTTCGACTTCCCCTTCGAGGTCAGCGTCGACATCGCCGACAACATCGGCGGTCCCAGCGCCGGACTGATGATGTCGCTCGCCATCTACGACACCCTCACCCCGGGTTCCCTGACCGGAGGCGCCGACATCGCCGGCACTGGCACGATCACGCCGGCCGGGAAGGTCGGCCCGATCGGAGGCATCCAGCAGAAGATCGCCGCCGCCCGCGACGCCGGGGCCGAGCTGTTCCTCGTCCCTGCCGACAACTGCGACGGCATCGGGGGAGTGGACCCCGGCGACATGCGGCTGGCGAAGGCCACGACGATGGACGGTGCCGTGAAGACCCTGGACGACTGGGTCGCCGACCCCGACGCCGACCTCCCCAGCTGCGAGGAGACCGCCTCATGACGAGCCCCACCGACCCGACCCCCGACGGCGTGCCTGACCCGAGCGCGCCCGACGCGCTCCCGGAGGACCCGGCCCTCGCCGCCGCCGTCCTCGAGATCGAGGCGCACGTCGCCCAGGACGGGTGGGACCAGCCGGCCCGGCTCTACGCCCTCGTCGACACCGCGACGCTCGTCGCCCAGGAGCCCGCGCTGGCGGCCGCCATGGCGATCGACGGTCCCGGCGACGACGGGTCGTTCACGCCCATCGAGCAGGACGGCCTGCCGCCCGGGCAGGTGCTCGAGGACGCGCTGACGACCATCGCGTGGCCCGACAGCGTCGCCGGGTGCGCGGCCGTCATCGAGCGGCTCGTGCTCCCGCCCGACGTCGACGACGAGATCCCCGACGACCCCACGGCGGCCGAGCTGTTCGCGCGCGAGCACCCCGAGCGCCAGGAGGTGCGAATGGTCGCCGGCGTGACGCGCGCCGGGGCGTCGTACTGCGCCCTCCGGCTGCGAGCCCACGACGACGAGCAGTCGGTGGTCAACGGCACCGAGCTCGTCCCCGGGCTCCTCGACCTCCTCCACGCGACGCTGCACGACCACCTGCACGACCTCGCGCACGACACCCAGCCCCACCCCGACGAGAACCACTGAGGCCATGAGCAATCCCTTCGACCGACCCAGCGGACCCACCGGACCCGACGGCCCCCAGCGGCCGGGTGGTCCCGGTGGCACGGGCGGCGCCCGCCCCGCGAGCACCTCCCGCCGACCTGGTGCCCTCGTCATCACCGCGATCGTCCTGGTCCTGGCCTTCATGCTGCTGAGCGCGTTCGCGTCGTTCTGGACCGAGCGGCTGTGGTTCGGCTCGGTGGGCTACCAGGAGGTCTTCACCACCCTCCTCCTCACCCGCATCGGCCTGTTCTTCGTCTTCGCCGGGCTGATGGCCGCCGTCGTCGCGGTGACGATGGCGATGGCCTACCGCTACCGGCCGGTCCTGTGGCCCGGGATGCCGGGGATGCCCGACGACGGGATGGACCGCTACCGACAGCTGCTCGCACCTCGCATGGGCTGGGTCATCGGCGGTGCGGCCGCGGTGATGGGTCTCTTCGCCGGCGCGTCGGCCTCGGGGCAATGGCGCAGCTACTCCCTGTGGCGGCACAGCCAGGACTTCGGCACCACCGACCCCTACTTCGGCAAGGACGTGGGCTTCTACGTCTTCGACCTGCCGTTCTGGCACTACATCGTCGACTTCGTGATGGCCCTGGCGGTCGTCGGCCTCATCGCCTCGCTGGTGATGAACTACCTCTTCGGCGGCATCCGGCTCTCGGCCCGTCCCGGGGAGCGGCTCACCAGCGCCGCGCAGATCCAGGTGTCCGCGCTGCTGGCGCTCTTCGTGCTGGCCAAGGCGGTGGACTACTGGCTCGACCGCTTCGACCTGGTGACCAACTCCGGCTCGATCTTCACCGGCATGGGCTACACCGACGACAAGGCGGTCCTGCCCGCCAAGGAGATCCTCGCCGGCATCGCGATCGTCTGCGCGCTGCTCTTCCTCGCCAACATCTGGCGCCGGACCTGGCTGCTCCCGTCGGTCGGCGTCGCCCTCTTCGCGCTCTCCGCGATCATCCTCGGACTGATCGTGCCGACGCTCGTCCAGGCGATCCGGGTCAACCCCAACGTGCCGGACCGCGAGGGCCCCTACATCAAGGCCAACATCGACGCGACGCGCGCGGCCTACCAGCTCGACCAGATCGACGTGCGCAACGTCGGCGCGGCCGTCGACGGTGCGGGTGAGCTCGACACGCTGGACGGCATGACCGACGGCATCCCGCTGGTGGACCCGCAGATCGTCAGCGAGATCTTCGAGCAGCAGCAGCAGGTCCGTGCCTACTACTCCGTGCCCAACGTGCTCGACGTCGACCGCTACGAGATCGACGGCACCGACCGGGCCGTGGTGCTCGGCGTCCGCGAGCTCGACCAGAGCGGCCTCGCCGAGAACGACCAGAACTGGTCCAACCTCCACACCGCCTACACGCACGGCAACGGCGTCATCGCGGCCTTCGCCAACCAGCGGCCCGAGGACGACTCCACCCAGCAGACCGGCATCCAGTGGGCCGAGGGAGCGGAGGCCGACGAGGACACCCTGAGCCGCGTCGCCGGCGAGGACGGTTACGAGACGCGGGTCTACTTCGGTGAGCAGAGCCCGACCTACAGCATCGTCGGCCAGCGCCCCGGCGGCGCGCCGGTCGAGTTCGACCTGCCTCAGGGAGACCGCAGCGAGGAGGACGTCGCGACGACGTACGACGGTGAGGCGGGCGTGCCGATCGGCAACGTCTTCAGCCAGCTGCTCTACGCCGTGCGCTTCAGCGAGCCCAACCTGATCCTGTCGAGCCGCGTGCACGAGAACTCGAAGATCCTCTACGACCGCAACCCCCGCACGATGGTGGAGAAGGTCGCCCCGTGGCTGACCGTGGACTCCGACCCCTACCCGGCCGTCGTCGACGGGCGGATCCAGTGGATCCTCGACGGCTACACCGTCACCGACAAGTACCCCCTGTCACAGCGCGAGTCGCTCGAGGAGATGACCGACGACTCCCTGCAGGAGAACACCGGTTTCCAGACCCTGCCGACCGACGAGATCAACTACCTCCGCAACTCGGTCAAGGCCACGGTCGACGCCTACGACGGCACGGTGACCCTCTACGAGTGGGACGAGGAGGACCCGATCCTCCAGGCCTGGACGGAGGTCTTCCCCGACACCGTCCAGCCCAAGGACCAGATCCCCGACGCGCTCATCGAGCACCTGCGTTACCCCGAGGACCTGTTCAAGGCCCAGCGCTTCCAGTTCCAGCGCTACCACGAGACGTCGGCGTCGGCGTGGTTCGAGGGCTCGAGCCGCTGGGAGGTGCCCAGCGACCCGCAACGCACCACGCGCCTGCAGCCGCCCTACCGCCTGTTCACCGACACCGGGGAGGGCGAGACGTGGTCGTTGACCTCGGTCTACGTGCCGCGCGACAAGGAGAACAACCTGGCGGCCTACATGGCGGTCAACAGCGACGCCACCACTGACGACTACGGCAAGGTCTCGGTGCTGCAGCTGCCCAACGAGCCCACGGGCGGACCCCTGCAGATCGCCAACACGTTCGCGACCAACGAGGACGTCAGCGCAGCCCTGCTGCCCTACACGACCGGTGACGCCAACCGGGTGCCCGGCAACCTGCTGACCGTGCCGATCGGCAACGAGTTCATGTACGTCCAGCCGGTCTACACCCGCCGCGACGGCGAGTCGAACTTCCCGATCCTGCGCTTCGTGCTGGTCTCCTACCAGAACAGGGTGGGCATCGGCACGACCCTCGTGGGCGCGATCGAGGACGCCCTGACCTCCGACGCCTCGACGGACGGGTCGTCCGAGGAGCCGACGGAGGAGCCGACCGAGTCGCCGACCGAGGAACCGACCGAGTCGCCCGGCTCGCAGCCGACCCAGGAGCCCGGTGGGGAGACCGACGTCGCCGAGCTGCTGCGCCAGGCCGACGCGAAGTTCGCCGAGGCCGACGAGGCCCAGCAGGCCGGCGACACCGTGCGCTGGGCTCGCCTGATGGAGGAGGGGCGCGAACTCATCCGGCAGGCCGTGCGCCAGATCGGCTGACCCCCGATTTGGGCTCGGCCCACCACCCCTGTAATGTTCTGTTCACCGACGCGGGGTGGAGCAGCTCGGTAGCTCGCTGGGCTCATAACCCAGAGGTCGCAGGTTCAAATCCTGCCCCCGCTACTCAAGAATCAAAAGATTCGCACCTTGGCCCCCACATCTTGTGGGGGCCAAGCGCATTTCAGCCCACATCTAGTGGCCCGATGCGCCTATCCGGGGTCGATTGTCGGCTTGATTGTTTCTCGAATGACCTAGGTGACCCTGGTCGCACCAGGTGCATCCCCCGTTCGATCCACGCGTGTACTGCACCGCCTTGCGTCCCCGATCGAGGGCGATCGGGGGCATCCGGGGGCGTCGAGGGACGACTCCTGAAGAAAGTTGAGCCCGGCTGGTGGCGGGGATTGCCGGACCCTGATCGCCTCGGACGGTCCTGCGACATGACCCCCATGACGCCCGGCGACACGCCGGCCACCTACAGCCCCGACACCACCCTCACCCTCAGCGAGATCGCCGACCTCACCGGCCGCGACCTCAAGACCATCAAGACCTGGAACGACTCCGGCAAGGGCCGCTGGCCCAACGCCACCCAGGACGAAACCGGCCGCAAGACCTGGCGCGTCCCGGTCCGCGACCTCGTCGCCACCGACGTCCTCGACGCCTCCCAGATCGAGCAGGTCGCGAACGAGCTCGCCGCCCGGCGCGAGTCCAAGGAGACCAAGGCCCTCCGCGAGCAGGTCATCCGCCTCGAGGAGAAGCTCACCGCCGCGGCGGCCCTCGCCGATGAGCGCGCCAACACCATCGCCCTCCTCAAGAGCCTGGTCCGCAAGGGCGGTGCAGCATGAGCCGCAAGCTGACCGGTTCCAAGAAGCAGACCGACGGCGGCTGGACCGCCAGCCTCCCGATTCGCCGCGGCGCCACCAAGCGCCGGACCTACACCTTCACCACCGAAGAGGCCGTCGACCGCTGGATCGCCGCCGGCATCGCCGCCATCGAGAGCGACACCGACCTCCCCACCCCCGGGGCCGAGGGACGCGTCGCGAACAAGCGCACCCAGAAGACCGGGACCGACTTCCGCGCCATGGCCGACCGGTGGCACGCCGAGCGCTACGAGGAGCTGCGGCGCGGCAAGCACGACCGCGCCACCTCGACCCTCGGCCACATCAAGCGCATCGCCGCCTTCATGAACGAGCGCGGCCTCGTGCTCGAGACCATGGTGCGTGACGAGGTGAAGGCGTTGCAGGCGACCCTCACCCGGTCGAACACCGACATCACGGTCCGCGTCCCGGACGGCGTCGACCCGACCCAGCTGGTCACCATGGCCGAGGCCCTCGAGCTCCCCAAGATGGCATCCAAGTCGACGCTGAAGCGCCGCAAGGCCGAAGGCAAGCTCGTTCCCGTCGACCCGTCTTCCGCGGTGCACCGCTTCCTCGTCTCCGATCTCTACAACGAGGACATCCTCGGCCCCGGCGGCGAGCTCCGCCGAGGACCGCGCACCAACGGCAGCCTCTCCCAGGACGTCGCCAAGGACGTCATGTGGGCCTTCGAGGAAATCTGCAAGTACGCCCTGGACCACGGCGTCGACGTCCCGCAGGACCGCAGCAGCCTCGCCATGCACATCACCGACAAGGCGCCCAGCGCTGAGCGCCAGCCCGTCAGTCTCACGCGCTGCGCCGACATCGCCTCGCGGTTGCACGTCGTGCACCAGCTCGCCCTGTGGGTCATGCGCATCCTCGGGCTGCGCATCAGCGAGGCCTACGGCATCCGCGTCTACGACGTGCTCGACCAGGGGCCGGGCCAGTACGGCGCCGTCGCGGTCAAGACGCAGGGCGGCAAGAAGTTCACCCAGATCGCCCCGGACGGCACCAAGGTCACCAGCGACGACAAGGACGAGCTCAAGACCAAGAACTCCAAGCGCGCGCTCGTCGTCCCGCCCGCCCTCATGGACTTCATCCGCCTCGTCGTCGCTGTCTTCCACACCGACGCCGACGGCGTGATCCGCCAGGACGCTCGCCTCATCCCCGGCCTCAACCGCCGAGACGCCGGCGGCCAGGCTGCCTTCCGCACCGCCCTGGCGGATGCTGCCGAGGCCGCCCGCGTCGACTGCACGCCTGAGGAGGAGGTGATCGACGAGGTCTTCTCCTGCACGCCCCACGACATGCGACGGACCATCCTGTCCGACCTCGATCGCCTCAAGGTGAAGGGCACCCACACGCGGCGATTCGCCGGCCACCTCGCCGGCACCGCCGTCCTCCACCGCAGCTACCTCCTCGACGACCCGAAGCTCCGCCCCGCGCGGAAGATCGCCGTCCTCATCCAGAAGGAGCTCACCACCAACCTCCCGGTCGGACTCGTCATCCCCACCACCGTCCGCTGCACCACCGGCAACCAGAAGTTCCTCGCGTTGGACGGTCCGCGCATCGACGCCGAGCTCGCCGAGCGTGGCTCCCTCGTCCTCACGACGGACGAGGGCGGGGAGCCGCTCCTCGGGACCGTCGAGGCTGCCGATCTCTGGGACGTCACGCCCAAGACGGCGCGTCTCTGGATGGCCGAGGGTCGAGTGCCGTCAGTCCCGTGCGGCGGTCGTGGCAAGGGGCAGGAGCGGCGGGTGCGTCTCTGCGACGCCATGGCACTGCGCCAGCGGCTCAGCACCCAGATCACGCTCGTCCGGCTCGCCGATGAGGTCCAGACGACCTACCACACCGTGTACCAGTTCGTCCGCGCGAAGGGGCTCGAGCTCGAGGCCTGGGGCGAGCGCGACTTCATCGTCCCGCCCGCAACTGCCGCCCTCCTGCGCGAGCACTACGCACACCAGGCAGAACTGCACCGCCGCGCCGTGCCCTACTCCAAGGCAGCGAAGGAGCTCGGTACGACGGTGGCTGCGGTCGAGCACCTCGTGGAGGACGGGACGTTGGACAAGGACGAGCGCGCCTACGACGGTCGTCGCATGGTCACCCGCGAGAGCCTCGCCGGGGCCACCCAGCAGCCGGTTCGCCGTCCCACTCCGACGGTCCGCGACGACCTGATGACGTGGGCCGAGGTGTCGGCCGCAACCGGACTGGCGAGCGCGGACATCGACGCACTCGTTGCTGACGGAATGCTGGTGCGCGTGCAGCACCAGCGGCGACGCCACGTGACTCGGGTCAGCGTGCTGAGGTATCTCGCCGAGCACGACCCGTCACGCCTCGCGCTGGCCGTCTGACGGGTCCAAGCTCGATACCCCTCCCTCCACGCGACCGATGAGGCGGTCCGGCTCGCGTGGAGGTCGTGGGTGCCGCCGTCAGCGTGACTCTTTGCTGCGCAGGGCGTGGCCAACGGCACCCGGAACAAGGTGCCTACGACCCTTGACTACATACCCCCTAGGGGTATGGTTGAGGACATGAACGCGCACGTGCACGAACCGGACACCGCTACGACGCACCAGATCACGGACCCGGTGTGCGGAATGAGCGTCGACCCGACCGCGACAGAGCACACGCTCACGCACGACGGACGGGAGTTCTACTTCTGCTCGGCGAGCTGCAAGGACAAGTTCCAGGCCACGCCCGACCGGTACGCAAGCCACGACCAGCACGACCAGCACGACCACGCCGGGAACGCTCACGATCGCGGCGGACACGCTGCGACGGCCAGCGGCACTGCCCCACCCACGCCCGGCGACGGGGAGGCTGTGGAGTACACGTGCCCGATGCACCCCGAGATCCGTCGACCCGGCCCCGGGGCGTGCCCCATCTGCGGCATGGCGCTCGAGCCGGTCGTGGTCACGGTCGACTCCGGCCCGTCGCCGGAGCTGCGCGACATGACCCGCCGCTTCTGGTTCGGCGTCGCGCTCTCCATCCCCGTCGTCATCCTCGGCATGGGCCGCGACCTCGTCGAACCGCTGCACGACGCCGTGTCCGCCACGACGTCCGCGTGGATCCAACTCGTCCTGGCCACACCGGTGGTCCTGTGGGCCGGGTGGCCGTTCTTCACCCGCGGCTGGGCGTCGGTACGCACCATGAGGCTGAACATGTTCACGCTCATCGCGATGGGCACCGGCGTCGCCTGGCTGTTCTCCGTCGTCGCAACGTTGGCCCCGGGCATCTTCCCCGCGGCGTTCCGCGAAGACGGCGCAGTCGACGTGTACTTCGAGGCGGCCGCCGTCATCACCACCCTCGTCCTCCTGGGTCAGGTGCTGGAGCTTCGCGCCCGTGAGGCGACCTCTGGTGCCATCAAGGCGCTTCTCGACCTGTCCCCGAAGACCGCCAGGCGGGTGCGTGACGACGGCACAGAGGAGGAGGTCACTCTCGACCAGGTTCAGCTCGGCGACCTGCTCCGCGTCCGCCCCGGCGAGAAAGTTCCCGTCGACGGCGTCGTCGAGGAAGGGAAGTCCGCGGTCGACGAGTCGCTGGTCACTGGCGAGTCCATGCCCGTGACGAAGGAGCCGGGCGACAACGCGATCGGCGGCACCCTCAACTCCACCGGGGCGCTCCTCGTGCGCGCCAGCGCGGTCGGTCGAGACACCATGCTCGCCCGCATCGTGCAGATGGTCGCTGAAGCGCAGCGCTCCCGTGCGCCCATCCAGCGCACCGTCGACAAGGTGTCCGCGGTGTTCGTGCCGGCCGTCATCGGCATCGCCGTGCTCGCGTTCATCATCTGGGCCCTCGTGGGCCCCGACCCGAAGCTCGCCCACGCGCTGGTCGTCGCGGTCAGCGTCCTCATCATCGCCTGCCCGTGTGCGCTCGGCCTGGCCACGCCCATGTCCATCATGGTCGGGGTCGGCCGGGGCGCCCAGATGGGTGTCCTCATCAAGAACGCCGAGGCGCTCGAGCGGATGGAGAAGGTCGACACAGTCGTCGTCGACAAGACCGGGACGCTTACCGAGGGCAAGCCGGCGGTCGTCGCGGTCGAACTCGCAGACGGGTTCAGCAACCTGAGCGCCGCGGAGCTGCTGCGGCTCGCAGCCGCGGTGGAGAACGCCTCTGAGCACCCGCTCGCGCGTGCCATCGTCGACAAGGCCCAGGCCGACAGTGCCGGCGGCTCGAGGGCGAGCGGGGCGCGGCTGCCCGAGGTGGCTGACTTCGACGCCCCGGCCGGCAAGGGCGTCCTCGGGACCGTCGAGGGCCGCAAGGTACTCATCGGCACCGCGGGGTTCCTCACCAGTCAGGGCATCGACCCCGCAGGACTGGCCGAGACGGCGGACCGGCTGCGCCGTACGGGGGCGACCGCGGTTCTCGTCGCCGTCGACGGCACCCCCGCGGGTGTCATCGGCATCGCCGACCAGGTCAAGGAGACGACCCCGGCTGCTCTGGCGGCGCTGCGCAAGGAGGGCATCGAGGTCATCATGCTCACCGGCGACAACCAGGTCACCGCTCAGGCTGTCGCCGCCGAGCTCGGCATCGACCGAGTCGAAGCCGAGGTGCTGCCCGACCACAAGGCCGACGTCGTCAACAAGCTCCGTGCTGAGGGCCGCGTGGTCGCGTTCGCCGGCGATGGCGTCAACGACGCTCCGGCGTTGGCCGCTGCGGATGTGGGCCTGGCGATGGGCACCGGCACGGACGTCGCGATGGAGTCTGCCGGCGTCACGCTGCTGCGCGGCGACCTCAACGGCATCGCCCACGCCCGCCAGCTCTCCCACGCCGTCATGGGGAACGTTCGTATCGGAATTCTCGCCGCCTTCGGCTACAACACCGTCGGCATCCCCATCGCCGCCGGTGTGCTCTACCCGGTGTTCGGGTGGCTGCTGTCGCCGGTCATCGCCGCGGCCGCGATGGCGTTGTCGTCGGTCAGCGTCATCATCAACGCGCTCCGGCTGCGGACCCAGAAACTGGCGTGAGACCAGCGGCTCCGTACCATCGAGAACGATGAAGCCAGTGCCTTCCACCGCCGTCAGCACCCGTAGGCGAGTCCTACGGGCGCTGACTGCTGGGCGCGGCGCCCGCCGCCCCTGGCTGCCCGCCCTCGTGGCGGCCCTGGTCGTCGGCATCCTCGGCATGCACGCCCTGGCCAGCCACGGCGCCCCGTCCGCCGCCGCGGCTCCTGCAAGCACGATGGCCGCGATGAGCACGCCGGCAGGCCACGACGCGGCGATGGCAGCAGGGACATCCGACGCCAGTCACCACCACGCCGCCGCTGCCGCACACACCGCGATGGCGGCCGCCGGCACCAGTGTGAACGGTGACTTCGGCTCGGGACACGGCTCAGGACACGGGATGGCCGGCATGGTCATGCTGTGCGTCGTCATGCTCGCCGCGGCGGCGCTCACGCTGCTGGTGGTGCTCGCCGCGCGACTCTTCCGACCGCTGCTGCCGGCCGCGTTCATGCCCGCCGCTGTGCGTGAGCGGGCGTTGCAGTGGGTGCGTGGCACCGGCCCGCCCTACGAGTGGCAGTTCTCCGTCATCAGGTGCTGACAGGTCCTGCGACCGCCCGCCACCGCTGAGCTCGACCGCGACTGCCTCGCGCGTTCGACAGCAGCGTTCCGGCCGGGTGACGCCTCCGCCTGCCTCCAACACCCCACTGACTACCTGAGACCAGGAGAACTTCCCATGCACAAGACCAAGACCCGCACGCGTGCGCTCACCGCGCTCGCGCTCACCCTTGTCCTCGGCGCCGGCCTCACCGCCTGCGGCGACGACACCTCGGACGCGGCCGGCCAGGCCGAGGTCAGCACGACCGAGCACAACGACGCCGACGTCACTTTCGCCAGCGACATGATGACCCACCACGCGCAAGCGCTCTCGATGGTCGACCTGACCCTCAACCGCCCCCTCGACCCGGAGGTTCAGGGGCTGGCCGAGGACATCCGAGAAGCGCAGGGCCCCGAGATCGAGACGATGGCCGACTGGCTCACCGAGTGGGGCGAGGACGTGCCGGAGACGATGCGCGACCACGTCAACGGTGGCCACGACATGGACGACATGTCCGACAACATGGACGACATGGGCCACGACGACATGCCCGGGATGATGACCGCGGACGACATCGACGACCTGGAGAACTCCGCCGACGGCGAGTTCCAGGACATGTGGCTCGAGATGATGATCGAGCACCACGAGGGCGCGGTCGAGATGGCGCAGACCGAGCAGGCCGAGGGCAAGTTCAAGGACGCCGTCGACCTCGCCGGTCAGGTCATCGAGACGCAGACGGCCCAGATCGACACCATGAAGGAGCTCCTCAGCTCCTGAGCTCGAGCGCAGGCGGACGCCATCGGCTCCTCGGTGACGTCCGCCCGCGCGCCTCCCCCGTCCCGCATACCGGCCGAGACCGGACGCGTCCCCCTCTCTTGGAAAGTAGAGCGTCGTGAAGACCCCCACCCCCATCGTGCTTGCGGCCGTCGTCACGACGGCCCTCACGTTGACCCTCGCCGGATGCAACAACGAGCCAGCCACCACCAGCGACACCAGTCCGACCGGCGCGAGCGGTTCGACCTCGTCCAGTACCGCCGCGGCGGCGCCCGACGACGCCTCTCTCCCGCCGTGGCCCGCCCCGGCCGACGTGCCCGCCCGCGTCGCCGCCGCCGGCCTCGACCTCGGCCCGATGGGGACCGCCGAGCACTACCACCCCCACCTGGCCGTCACCATTGACGGCCAGCCGGTACCCGTGCCGCCCAACATCGGCGTCGACCCGAACACCGGCGCCATGTCCGCGGTCCACACTCACGAGGGTGACGGCACCATCCACATCGAGGCCCACACGGTCGGTGAGAAGTTCACCCTCGGCCAGCTGTTCACCCAGTGGGGCGTGACCCTCACACCCACCCAGGTCGGCGGCGTGAAGGCAAAGGGTGACGCGAAGGTGACCGTCACCAGCAACGGCACCCCGGTCGCCGGAGACCCGGCCGACCTGCGGCTCGAGCCCGACCAGCAGATCGAGCTCACTCTCGGGTGAGTTCGCCGGCACGATGAAGCGTCTGGGGTAGCGGCCCACCGGTTCGACCTCTGGCCGGCGTGTTGTGGACCAGCCGGTCCTGCTGTCGGGCGCGCTGACAGGATGCGCCTGCTGGCGAGGGGAGACGATGTGGACTGGCAGCGGGACCTGGTGGGGCTGGTGGCCGGCTTCGTGCTCGCCACGGTGACCACGCCAGTGGGTGTGTCCGGCGCAGTGTTCCTGCTCCCGGTGCAGCTCTCGGTGCTTCACGTGCCGAACCCGCGGGTGACCCCGACGAACCTGCTCTTCAACGTCATCTCCGGACCCGGCGGATTGGCGCGCTACCGCCGGCGCGGGCAGTTCGACCGCGCGCTCACGCGCCAACTGCTGGCCGGCTCGGTGCCCGGGGTGGTGCTCGGGGCGCTCATCCGCGTGTACGTGGTCGCGGACCCGGACGTGTTCCGGGCGCTGGCGGCGGCGGTGCTCGCCCCGGTCGGGCTGTTCATCTTGCGCAAGCCCGCACCAGGCTCGATCGAGCGGCGGCTGTCCCCGAGGACGGTACGTGTGCTGGCGTTCGTCATCGGGGTCGTGGGCGGCATCTACGGCATCGGCGGCGGCTCCGTCCTCGGCCCCATCCTGGTCGGCACCGGCATGGCGGTGGCCACCGTGGCACCGGTGGCGTTGCTCTCAACCTGGGTGACGTCCTTGGTCGGGGTGGTGACGTACGCGGTCATCGCTTTGGATGCGACCGGCCCGGTGGCGCCGGACTGGTCGTTGGGCGTGGCGACGGGTCTCGGTGGGCTGGCCGGCGGGTGGGTCGGAGCCTCGCTCCAGCCCCACATCCCCGAACGGGCGTTGAGAACGCTGCTCGGGGTGATGGCGCTGGCGCTGGCGGTGCTCTACCTGGTGCAGGTCGTACTCGGCTGACCCAGGCGGCGTGGGCCAGTTGTCGTCGTCCACGGTCGGCAGCACCCGCGAGAAGCTGAACCGGCGTCAAGGCGGGACGAAAGACCCTACCCCCGGGGGGTATGCGGGGCGACCATGGGAGCAAGAGCTGAACCCGTGAGGAGCCCGCCATGGCCGCAACAGAAAGCACCCGAGACGCGACCCGCCCGACTAGCGCGGCAGCGCACGAGTGCCACCTGCCATCCGACGCGTCCGCCGGTACGCCCCTACCTGCTACCCGCGGCTACGCCGGCAGGCGTGAGGACTACCTGGTGCGGCTGCGTCGCATCGAGGGCCAGGTCCGCGGCGTGCAGAAGATGGTCGCCGACGACCGCTGGTGCCCGGACGTGGTCAACCAGCTCGCCGCCGTGACCCGAGCGACCGAAGAGGTCGCCGCCGGGCTGCTCGACGACCACGTGCGCCACTGCGTCCTCGAAGCCGCCCGCCAGTCCGGTGACGCCGGACAGGCCCGCATGGACGAGGTCGCCGCCGCCATCCGCCAGGTCATCCGCCTCTGAACCCACCCCACGCGCTCACCCACGAGCCACCCGTTCACCCACCCACGAGAAGGAGCAGAACGATGAACACCAACATGACCCGGACCCCGAACCTCGGGCTGTTCGCGGTCGCAGCCGCCATCGCCGTCGTCGGCGCACTGTGGGTCGGCGTCCCCGCCGGCACCCTCGCCGTCGTCGGCATCGCCCTCATCTGCCCGCTGATGATGATGGTGATGATGGGCGGAATGATGGGGATGCACCACGGCGGCAGCAACGACAGCAGCACGCCGTCCCACGACCGCTCCGACGACCAGCACCCTCAGGACCGCTGAGGTCGTCATGACCGCCCACGCCACACCTCACCCCGCCGGCCACACCGCATCTGCGGCGGCTGGCCGGCCGCTGATGACCGCGTCCGGTGTCGAGAAGTCGTACCGGCGCGGCATCTGGCCGGCCCGTCACGCCCAGGCGGTCCTCAAAGGCGCGAACCTCGAGCTGCTGCCAGGTGAGGTGGTCGGCCTGGTTGGGGAGAACGGGTCGGGGAAGTCCACACTGATGAAGGTCCTCTTCGGCGAGCTCGCCCCGGACGCCGGCACCGTGGAGCACGTCGGACGGCTCGGCTACTGCCCCCAGGAGCCGGTCGTGTACGAGCGCCTGACGTGCGATGAGCACTTCGAGCTGTTCGGGCACGCCTACCGGATGAACCCGGCCGACGAGCACACGTCGCGTCGCCGGCTCTACGAGACCCTCGGGTTCACCCGCTACGCTGGCACGCGCGCGGACCAGCTCTCCGGCGGCACCTTGTCGAAGCTCAACCTGGGGCTGGCGCTGCTCGCCGACCCCGAAGTGCTGCTCCTCGACGAGCCGTACGCCGGGTTCGACTTCGACACCTACCTGCGGTTCTGGGACCTGGTTGCCGAACGCCGGGCCGCAGGCCGAAGCGTGCTCATCATCAGCCACTTCGTCGTCGACGAGCACCGCTTCGACCGCATCGTCCAGCTGCACGACGGCACCACCCACGACCGACCACCGCACGACCGTCCGTCTGAGTGAGCACCCGATGAGCACCGTCGACACCTCCGTTCGCGTCCCCATCGGCGGCGGACTGCTGGTGCGCCGCTTCCTCGTCGAGGCAGCCCGCAACCGGGTGACCCTCGGCCTGCTCGTCGTCGTCCCGGTCGTGTTCGTCGCCATCGTGGGGGGTGTCATCACCGATGCCGGCGAGCTCCTGGGCGGCCAGGGTGGACCTCAGGCCGAGACGACCACGGCCGGCTGGACGGCCGGGTTCGTTGCCGCGGTCGCGATGTACTTCCAGGTCCGCTCCGCCCGCGCCGCCGACCAGCGCCTCGTCCTGGCGGGACTACCCGCGGCACGCCTGGTCCTGGCACGCATGACGACCGGAGCCGCGCTCGCGGTGGTGGCCGCCACCGCGTCCTACCTGACGCTCGTGGTCCGCGTCGGTGGCCTCGACCACCCCGCCCGAGTCGCCGCGGCCACCGTGATGTTCGCGGTCATCTACCTGGCCCTCGGCGCCCTCATCGGCGCCCTGGTGGCCAACCCGGTCAACGGCACGGTGCTCGTCTTGTTCGTCTGGCTCGTCGACGTCGTCTTCGGGCCTGCGTTCCGGCCCGCCGACACCCTCGTGTCCAAGGTCTTCCCGACCCACTACCTGAGCCTGTGGATGATGGACGAGCCGTCCGGTCACGCGGGCCGGCCCGGCGATCTGGGCTGGGCGCTCATCTGGACCCTCGTCGCCGTCGCACTCAGCTGGATGGTCGTCGCGGCCACCAGCCGCACCGCGCGGACCCACGCCCGCACCAGCTCGAGCTCGGCCCGCGGCCAGCTCGCCGTGGGCACCCAGATGGGCCTGCGTGAAATCAGCCGAAACCGGGTGCTGTGGGCGCTCATGGTCGCTGTCCCGGGCCTCTTCGTCGCCCTGTCCGCCTTCACCACGCCCGAGGGCTACGAAACGATGATGGTCCGCGAAGCCGGCCGGACCGTGGCCGCGACGTTCTGGTTCCCTGACACCCACCCCGGCCTGATGGCGCCCATCTCGGTCGGAGCGCTGGCTGCCGTCGTGGGGCTGTTCACCGCGCTCGGTGCACGCGCCGCCGACCGACGGCTCGCCCTGGCGGGGTTCCATCCGGTCAGCCTGCTCACGTCGCGACTCCTTGTCGTGGCCGTGCTGGCCCTCGTCGTCACCGCCGCCTCACTAACGGTCACCGCGCTGTTCTTCGAACCCGGCCAGTGGGGCCCGTACGTGCTGGCCAACCTGCTCATCGCGTCCACCTACGCCCTCGTCGGCGTCCTGGTCGGCTGGCTCTTCGGCCGCGTCGGCGGCGTGCTGGTCGCGTTCCTCCTCCCGTTCCTCGACCTCGCGATCGAGCAGAGTCCCATGTTGAACCCCGACCTCTCCACCCTCGCGCACCTGCTACCGGGGTACGGAGCCAGCAGGGTCCTTTACGACGCCGCACTGACCAGCAGCTTCGACGAGACCGCCTCGCTCCTCATCGCGCTGGGCTGGCTCGCGATGCTTGCTGCTCTCGTCGCTGGCCTACTCGGCCGGGTCGTTCGTCCTGCTCGCCGCCGACCTCGACGGGGCCGTCGCCCTCGAGCAGCGGTCGCGATTCTGCGGACTTCCCGGGCTCGCCCGTGACGTGCATCCAGGCAGGTGAGCTAGCCCGGGGCTCCAAGCAACGCGCATTGGGCTAACATCACGTTTTGTGATGACTGAGACGATGAGCTCGCCTCGCACGTACGCGGGCTTCACCGCGGCCGCGTGCCTGTTCCACGGGTTCTCCGACCCTGCACGGCTGGCCATCTTGCAGCGACTCAGCGAAGGCGAACAACGCGTCGTCGACCTCGTCAACCACCTGGGCCTCCCGCAGAGTTCGTGCTCCAAGCACCTGGCCTGCCTCAAGGACTGCGGACTCGTCACCTCCCGCGCGCAGGGCCGGGCGTCGGTGTACTCGCTGACCCACCCCGACCTGCTGCTGCGACTGTTCGCCGGCGCCGACGAGCTGCTCGACGCCACGGGTGAGGCCGTCGCGCTGTGCGAGAACTACGGCGCCACGACGCTCCACCCATCCGATCCTGCGAGTGAGGAGACCGCATGACGTCCCACGACCACACGGTCACGACGCACGAGCACGCGCCGTTGACGGCCTCCGAGCGAGCCAGGCTCGGCCGCCGGGCCCAGCTGCTCGCCGCGGCGTCGGTGACGTACAACGTCATCGAGGCGGTCATCGCCATCACCGCCGGCATCGTCGCGGGCTCCGTCGCGCTCGTCGGGTTCGGCCTCGACTCCATCGTTGAAGTCTCCAGCGGCCTCATCATCCTGTGGCAGTTCCGCCACAAGATGCCCGAGAGCCGCGAGCGGCAGGCGCTGCGGCTGATGGCATTCTCGTTCTTCGCGCTCGCCGCGTACGTGTCGTTCGAGTCGGTCCGCGCCCTGCTGGGCGACCACGACCCCGACGCCTCCCCGGTCGGCATCGGTCTCGCCATCGCGTCGCTGGCCATCATGCCGTTCCTGTCATGGGCGCAACGCCGCACCGGGAAGGCGCTCGGCTCGAACGCCGTCGTCGCCGATTCCACCCAGACCCTGCTGTGCACCTACCTCTCGGCCGTGCTCCTCGTCGGCCTGGTGCTGAACGCCACCCTCGGCTGGTCGTGGGCCGACCCCATTGCCGGCCTCATCATCGCCGCGGTCGCGGTCAAGGAAGGCCGGGAGGCGTGGCGCGGTGAAGGCTGCTGCGGCGCCGTTGGCTCCAGCCACCACGACACGGACCATGAAGGCGACGCATGCGGTTGCAGCTCTGACGGTGGATGCAGCGACGGATGCTGCGCCCCTGCCGCTGACGCGGGCAGCGAGTCCGCACGGAACCTCGAGGTGTTCCAGATCAGCCCGCCTGGTGAGGACCAGTGAGCGTCACCGCGCTGGGCCTGTTCGGCGTGTACCTGCTGCTCGGTTTCGTGGCACGCACCTTGGCCGCAGTGGTGCCGCACCGGTAACGGCGGGTTCACGTCACCCTCCAATCTCACCACGGGGCCCTCGGTGCACGGGCGAACAACAGCGCCATCACGCGGGCGCTGGCCGCAACCACGCCGTCATCCTCACCGCGGCCTACCTAGCCGTGGTCGCGCTCATCCTCGAACGGTTCTGGAACACAACTGAGCACCCTCGTCCGCTGAGACGATCACGAGTCGGACAAGGCGGATAGGCGACGCCGGAACTCGTCCTCGTCAATTTCTCCGGCTGCGAACCGTCGCCGCAGGATGAGGGCCGCCTCAGATGAGCCCATGTTCGGCCCGGTGGTCGAGCCGGTCGCTGAGCCAGACCCGCCGCGTCCAGGACTGCGCAACATCACCACGAGCAGCGCAACTGCAAGACCGACGAGCACCAAGAGCAACACGATCAGCGCAAACCACCCAAAGCCGTACCCCTCGTGCATCCTGTCGTAGTCGCCCCACATCACACTCACCTCACTCATGGCCCGTCCGCTTCACCACCACTTCATCAGGCGTGGGGACTCTGGCGCATGTGTCGGACGGGTCCCGTTCATGGGGTCGAAAGGCCCCAGTTCGGCAGCGAACCGGCACACGCTGAGCGACCCTCAGCCAAGGCCTTGCATCTTGTACCCGGGTACAGGCTTACCGTGGGCTCATGGACCAAAGCGCCAGCGGCGACGCCCCCGGCACCGGGCTGGCATGGGCCGACGTCGAGGCATGCACCCTCCCAACCGCCGATCGACCCCTACGCGTCGCGGAGTTCGACGACCTGTTCACCACGTCGCTGCGCTCGATCGACCAGCCCAGCGACACGTACGCGCACTTGGTGTTGACCGGCGACATCGAGCTCGCGCACCGCGCCCGCCGGCTCGTCGAAGCCGAGATGGCCTGCTGCTCGTTCTTCACCTTCACCATCAGCGAGCCCCAACCCGGCAACGTGAGCCTCGACATCGACGTCCTGCCCGCACACGCCGGCGTCCTCACGGGACTCCTCGACCACGCCCGCGCCGTGCTGGCGGCAGCATCATGAGCGCCCTCAACGCCGCCCAGCAGGCCGGGGGAGCGGTCGCCGACACGGTAGGGATGCGTCGCGGCCGGGTCGCAGCCGCCGCCGGCCTCAACATCGAGACTCTGCGCTACTACGAACGCCGCGGCCTCCTCGCCGCCCCCGACCGCAGCCCCGGGGGACACCGGCTCTACCCACCCGAGACCGTCACCGTGCTCCGGGTCATCAAGGCTGCCCAACGCCTCGGGTTCACGCTCGACGAAGTCTCCGACCTGCTCGAGCTCGGCCGCCACCGCCACGGCAAGCGCATCGACGCCGGACTCCAACAACGCGCGCACACCAAGCTCGTCGAGGTGGAGGTACGCATCTCCGACCTGACCGCCATCCGCGACAACCTCACCGCCGCACTCGATGCCGGCTGCGACGACCTCCTGGCGTGCGCGTCGTCGCCGTGCTGCCCCATCCCGTTCGAGGCCATCACCCTCCACCCCGACAGCCAGCCCGCACCGGCAGCGAACATCCGGGCGCAACGATGACGGACATGCCCGGACCTGACACCGCGGCCGACCGGCCCGGCAACCGACACCTGATCGGCGGCGCGGCAGCCGCGTGTGCCGTGTGCTGCGCAGCTCCCGTCGTCGGGTTCCTCGGTGTGGCCGGCCTCGCCGCCACAGCGGTCACGCTCGTGTTCGCCGGTGTCGTGTTCGCCCTCGTCGTCGGCCTGCTCGCGGTCGCGGCCCTGCTCACCCGTCGGGCACGTTCACGACAGACGTCGTGCACACCGCGCGCCGACGCCACCGTCGGCGGAACCATGCCGGTGGCGCTCCTACCCACGCGCACCGCCGACGACAGCTGAGCGCACGCTTCGCGCCGTCAGTTGAGCACCCCCGCCACACCGGTGCCTGGCCGTCGTCGTGAGGGCCGCACGCCTTGGGAGACTGCGCTCATGACCGTCGCGAAGTCCCTGCTCCTGTTCGCCCTTGCGGCCGTCGCCGAAATCGGTGGCGCCTGGCTCGTGTGGCAGGGGGTACGCGAACACCGCGGTTGGCTGTGGGTTGGCGCGGGCGTCATCGCACTCGGTCTCTACGGGTTCGTCGCAACGCTCCAGCCCGACGCGAACTTCGGCCGCATCCTCGCCGCCTACGGCGGGGTGTTCGTCGCCGGCTCCCTCGCGTGGGGCATGGCCGTGGACGGCTTCCGGCCCGACCGTTACGACGTCGTCGGAGCGCTCGTGTGCCTGGTCGGGGTCGCGGTCATCATGTATGCACCCCGACCCGCCTGACCCGCTCGCCGAACGCCCGCCAGCACGTCGAAGCAGTCGGCGGTCCTCGGGCCGGTCGCGTCGAGTCCGCTGCAGCACCAGCAAGGACATGGCGGCCCGGTACCGGCGGCCTGTGGACGTTGCAGTCGGCCGTCTTCCCCGAGAACCGTGCCTCCATCGCCCTGCGGACACACGGCCGGCTATGGCACTCCCGCGGTTCGCTCCCGCATCGCTCGGCTCGACGGCGTGTGGCGCGACATCGTGCTCCTCGAGCGGCGCAAGGCCGACCGAGGACTCGTCCTGGGCCCAGGCGCGCTATGCGGCGTCGGACTCGTCCGGCTCCGGGTCCGCGGGCTGTGCGAGCTTGTGACGCCACGGGAACACCCACCGGAACAGGCTCGCGCCGGGGCGACGGCACCAGCAGCCGTCCGGGCAGCCGCAGCACCTCGCACCAAGGGCTTCCGCAACGCGGGTGCCAGCGGCCACCGCGACGTATGCCCCAGCCACGACAAGAAGGCCCTTCTTCACCGCAACGCCTCCACCAGCTGCTCTACCTCCGGTGAGCCCCTCAGGCCAGCTGGCGTGGGGTACATGCGGCATGCCAGTCCGACCTGTTCGCCACCAGTGACGAACGGGTCCCGTCCGTCGATGCGGATGCTCGGCGAGCCGATGAACTCCAGGTCGTCGGCCTGCTCGGGAGTCTCGACGCGCCGCCGGTGCACGGTTGCGTCACCCCGGCCCGTCAGGGCGAGCGCATCGTGCAGGCGCTGGTCGGCGACCTGCCAGCTCGGGCATCCGTCGAAGTACAGCAGCTCGACCTGCACGTAGCGCTCCTCGCATGACTCGGTGGAGACGACTCGTGGGGTGCGTCTCTGGAGCTCCCATTGTCCCACTTCGTGGTCGAGGTGGCACTCTCCGCAGGCGTGCGTAGTCCTGTTCTCAACGAACCCTTCACGCGAGACACTGCCTCATGGCGTTGGAGGAGCAGCCGGCTGACCGGGCGAGCATCCATGCCGAGCTGGAGCGGGTGCGCACCGACCTGCATCAGCTCGTCTCGCGCGCGACCGCAGACGACCTTCGCCGACGCACGAACGGGACGCGATGGACCAACGGCCAGATGCTGTGGCACATGGCGTTCGGCTACCTGCTCGTCCGCCGCTTGCTTCTGCTGGTGCGCCTCTTCGGCCGGTTGCCCGAGCCGTTCAGCCGCGCCTTCGCCGCCGTCTTGAACGCGGGCACGCGGCCCTTCCACCACGTCAACTACGCGGGTGCTGTCGGCGGTGCGCTCGTCTTCCACGGGCCCCATCTGACCCGGCAGTTCGACCGCACCATCGGCCTGCTTCATCGACGTCTGGATGCGGAGTCCGATGCGGCGCTGGCCCGTCGGATGCACTTCCCCGTCGACTGGGACCCGTTCTTCCAGGAGACGATGACGCTTGAGCAGGTCTACCGGTACGCGACCCAGCACTACGACTTCCACCGGGCTCAGCTCACGCTCGAGTAGACGTCCAGGTGGAGTCCAGGACCACTTGCGTGCTAGAGGTATCGGCAGATCTGGTCGGGACTGCAGGTGGCGGGCTCCGGCTCTGCGGCGTGGTCGCGTAGCTCGCTGATGTTGTCACGTAGCGCGGTCAGGTGGGCGATCTGGCGCTCGATGGCGACCAGCCGAGCATCCAGCAGGTCACGGACATGGTCACAAGGAGCTCGGCCGCGGTCGCGGATGTCGAGGACCTGTCGGATCTGGGCGAGCGTGAGCCCGGCGGCCTGGCCGCGGTGGATGAAGTCGATCCGGGCGACGGTGTCCGGGTTGTAGTCGCGGTAGCCGGCCGGGGTGCGTTCGGCGGGCGGCAAGAGCCCTTGTGACTCGTAGAAGCGCAGCGTCTTCGTCGTCGTGGCGGCCGTCTCGGCCAGTTCCCCGATCCGCATGTCGACCTCCACTGTTCTCCGGCCCGGGCTTGACCTTCCCCTGCACTGGAAGGTCCAGTATGGCGCGGTCGGATGAGTCCTCAACCATCAGGAGGTACCCCTCATGGGGACGACGTACGACCTTGCCGTCGTCGGGTCGGGTGGCGCGGCGTTCGCCGCGGCGATCAAGGCGACCGGGCTGGGCAAGTCGGTGGTGATGGTCGAGCGTGGTGCTTTCGGAGGCACCTGCCTGAACACTGGCTGCGTGCCATCCAAGGCGCTCATCGCGGCCGCCGAGGCCCGCCACGTCGCAGCGGACGCATCCACCCGGTTCCCCGGAATCTCAACCTCCGCGGCCGGCGTGGACATGCCGGCGCTCGTTGCCGGCAAGCAGGACCTGGTCGAGGACCTCCGGGGCGAGAAGTACATCGACGTCGCCGAGGCCTACGGCTGGCGTGTCGCCAAGGGCCAGGCAGCCTTCGCCGGCACCGCGGACTCCCCAGTCCTGGAGGTCACCGCGGCCGACGGGACCGTTGAGGTGATCGAGGCTGACCAGTACCTGGCCGCCACCGGCTCCCACGCCTGGGCACCGCCTATCGAGGGCCTGGATACCGTGGACCACCTGACCTCCACCACCGCGATGGAACTCACCGACGTGCCCGACTCGCTGCTGGTCCTCGGCGGCGGCTACGTGGCCCTCGAGCAGGCCCAGCTGTTCGCCCGGCTCGGCTCGAGGGTGACCGTGTTGGTGCGTTCGCGGCTGGCATCGAAAGAGGAACCCGAGGTCTCCCGGACGCTGCAGGAGGTCTTCGCCGACGAAGGCATCCGAGTGGTCCGGCGTGCGACCGTGTCCCGGTTGGCCCGCGACGAGGCGACCGGGCAGGTAGTCGCCACTGCCGACGTGTCCGGAGGCGAGCAGGAGTTCCGCGCCGACCACGTCCTGATCGCCCTCGGCCGGCGACCGGTCACCGACGGCCTCAACCTGGGCGCGGTAGGAGTGACGGTCGGCGAGCTCGGCGAAATCGTCGTGACCGATCGGCTGCAGACCTCCAACCCCAGGATCTGGTCCGCCGGCGATGTGACCGGCCACCCCGAGTTCGTGTACGTCGCGGCCTACCACGGCACGACGGTCGCCGAGAACGCCTTCGCCGACGCAGACCGGGCAGTCGACTACACCCGGCTGCCACGCGTGACGTTCACCAGCCCCGCCATCGGCGCGGTCGGGATGACCGAGAAGGAAATCGTTGCCGCCGGGATCCGCTGCGACTGCCGGGTGCTGCCGCTGACCTACCTGACCCGGGCTCGGGTCAACCGCGACACCCGCGGCTTCATCAAAATGGCCATCAACGCCGACACCGGCGAGATCCTCGGCCTGACCGCGGTCACCAAGGACGCCGGCGAACTGGCCGCCGCCGGTGTGCACGTCCTCGGCAAGACCATCACCGAGGTCGCCGACGCGTGGGCGCCCTACCTGACCATGGCCGAAGGCATCCGACTAGCCGCCAAGTCCTTCACCACCGACGTCTCGAAGCTGTCCTGCTGCGCCTGACCGCAGCAGGCACTACCACGCCCAGCACCACCCCCAGATCTCACCGCGACGGAGGCACCCCCATGTCGAACCACATGTCGAACCTCAGCACCGACCTAACCAGCCGGCTCGCCAACACCGAGGAAACCGGCCTCGACGCCGCCCTCCACATTCCGTTGCTTCGGCTGCTGCTCGACGGTGACCCCGTGACCCTCGAGCAGCTCGCCGAGGCCTCCGGCGGCACCGTCGACGACGTTCGCCGTGGCCTCGCCGCCGCCCCGGACACCGAGTACGACGACCAAGGTCGCATCATCGGCCAGGGCCTGACCCTGCGCCCCACCCCGCATCGGTTCACCGTGGCCGGCGAGGAGCTCTACACCTGGTGTGCGCTCGACACCCTCATCTACCCGGCGCTCCTCGAACACGCCGCGGAGGTGGAGTCGGTCTCACCGGTCAGCGGCGAGACGATCCGCGCTACCGTCGACCCCGCCGCCGGTGTTCTCACGGTGGAGCCAGCCACCGCCGTGGTCTCCCTAGTCAACGTCGGTCAGGACCCCTCGATCCGCACCTCGTTCTGCAACCAGGTGCACTACTTCGCCTCGCTCGAGGACGCCCAACCCTGGCTCGAGCAGCACCCCGACGGCGAGGTCATCCCCGTCGCCGACGCGTACCAGATCGGCGCCGCCATCAGCGCCGGACGGCTCAGCCGACTCCAGGTCGACCCGTCCAGCGCGGGCGACAACCACGGCTGCTGCTGACACCGCCACTCAGCACCAGCACGAGACGAGCATCGAGATGACATCCGGCCGCGACAACCAGACTGGAAGCGGTGGCCTGATCCTGGCCGCCGGCGCCTCGCTTCTCATGGCCTTCGGCTGCGCCCTGCCACTCCTCATCTCCGGTGGCGCGCTTGCTGGCCTCGGCGGGTTCCTCGGCAACCCCTGGGCTCTCGGAGCGGGACTCACACTGTTGGTTCTCGCAGCCGGGGCGACCACTAGGTGTGATGTCCTACGTCGGCCAGAACGGACTGTCCCACGTTCCCGTCGCGGACACGACCGCGCGAGCCGACAAGGTCAGCGCCTCTGTGGAGACGAAGAGCCGGCCGCCAGGGTCGTCGTCGGCGCGACGTACTGACCCGACCCGATGCGGCCGCAACACCTGCAGGTCGTACTTGTCCTCGTAGCGCCTCAGGTACTCCACCACGTGGTCCCGAGGCGGAAAGCCTCGGGTCGCGTCATCCCAGGGCGGCATCATCCAGCCCGGCAGGAGGAGAAGGTGGCCGTGGGGAGAACAGCCGCAATCCGTCCCACGTGGGGGGCCACGCCCCGCCCGGTCGGTCTGCCGCATTCACGATGACGAGCTTGCGGCCCGGCGCGAGTCCAGCCCGCTTCAAGTAGAAGCCGGTGGCTAGCCCCGCCTGTCCGCCGCCGATGTCCACGACATCGACCTCACGCGTCCTCAGGGCCCTCTGGTCCTCGATGATCGACCGCTCCTTCGGGCGAACCGCCGCAGTGTCCCGACCGGGAGCACCTGGTCAACAGAGTGACACCCACGGACACACGCCCGGGACTCGCCAGTTCAAGGGTGGAGTTGATTGCGCGGCCTCTGAGGATGCTCACGTTCAGTGCCATGACCGAGAACAAGGCCCTCACCCTGACCCTCTCCATCCCTGCGCCGCTCACGACGCACCTGTGGTCTAACGCCGCTCCCAACTTCATCTCCGACCAGCCCGACCGCTTCTGGACCTACGACTCCCTGGAGCTGCCGGATCCGCACCTGCCCGTCTTCCGCGACGGCATGATGATGTGGACGGAGAGCATGTCGGACGCCCTGATTCTCCGAGCCTGCGAAGGGCAGCTCGGCCATGCCACCACGCTCCTCTTCGACGAGGCGGGCTTCTCGGCCGGTCCGGTCATCCTCAGCAGCCGTCCCTATCCCGCTTGGGAGAAGGGCGAGATGCGCTGAACGCCAGCTACTGCGCATCACTGCTCCAGCCCTCTTCTCGGCTCACTGTTCATCGGGGGCTTCGGATGGTGCGAGGACCCTCCCGGAGGCTTCCGCCAGCGCCGGCGCTGGTCCAGCGTCCGAGGTAGGTGGTGGGGTACTGCGTCACCGGCCAGGCTCCATCCTGCGCCGGTGCGCGACGGCAGTGCGAGCAGATGACGCCGTAGCCGCTCGCGGCGACCTCAGGCAGTAGGACGACGTGGTCGGCGTGGCGACGGCGGCGGCACTTGCCATGCGGGCAGGGGATCGCCTTCACGTGCGTCTTGGACTGGTTGGCGTAGGCGAGGTAGACGGGCCGTGTGAAGCCCCCGGATCGCCTCTGTGGCTTCACCAGCTCGCGGATCTCGTCTTCGGTCTTGCCCAGGGCGAGCGCGACGTCGAGGATCGGGAGTCCGTGCCGGCGCGTGGCCGTGTCGACGGTGAGCAGGGCGAGGGCGGCGGTGATCCAGGCGGTGTCGTCCGGGACCGCGGCGTCCCCCCACGAGAGGCTCAGATCGGTGTAGGTCGAACGCAGTCGCTCTGTGTAGGCGCTGGTGGGGGAGTTGGGGGTGCCTGGCTGTCGCGTCACCCATCGGTGGAGCTCCTGACGAACCTCGGAGATTGGGTGGTCGACGAGCGCGCACTTGGCGCCCCGAGCCGTGACGCCGTTAGCCACCAGCCACGGCATGACTCGCTTCTTGAGGAGCGTCTCGCGGGTGACCTGGAGCAGGTCCGCGGTGGCCGTCAGGTCCCGGCCCTCCTCGAAGAGGTAGCGCACGACGGTGTCGGTGTTGGCGAGGTTCTTGCCGGTCCGGGTGCGGACGTTGCGGATCCGGCTGGTCAGCGGGAGCTGGGCGTGTCCGCGCGTGGCGAGAGGGAGCAACGCGGTGCACGCCCAGACGACGTCCTCGCCATCGACGTCGAAGCGCCAGTCGATGAACGTCTCGTCGCACAGCGTGCCGAACCTGGACGGACTTTCTCCGTTGTTTCGTGCTGCGGCCTCGAGTCCGGCGACGAGGTGGGCGGCTACCGAGATGTTGGCATGGTCGGGTCGCGTGGTGGCGGATCCGGCGTGGTGCTTGCGGGTCTTCGCCTCGAGCCGTGCGATCTCTGCGTCGAGCGCGGCGACCTTCGTCTTCACGCCGGGGATGTTTGCTGCGTAGGCCTTTGCTTCATCCTCGTCGCCGGCCGCCGCACTGAGTGCTGCCATCGTGCGGTGACCCTTGATCTCTTCCTCCAGCGACGTCCTGGCGGCTGTCTTCAATGCGATCTGGTGGCGCCAGGTCGTGGTCGGGTCGGCATCGTCGCTGCGTCGCTGCGTCTCTGTGAGCTGGGCGATCGTGGTGGGGTCCAGAAGGCTTCTCACGCCGTGGTCGAGGCGGGCGGCGACGGATGCCGCGAGCTCGGTCAAGGAGAAGGTGGCGGCGGTGTGGTCGGGCTTGGTCTCGCCGGGGCCGAAGTAGCTCCACCCGCGCCCGCCGCGAGTTCCCGCGCCGGCGGACTCACGTCGGAAGAGCAGGATCGCGTTGGCCCGACCGCTGTTGTTGACGCGGGCCTGGACGCCCCACTGGGTGGGTTCGTCGTCGTACTTCGACCCGAGGTGGCCCGGCGCGACGACCCAGTTCGGGAAGCACTGGAGCGCCCGGCGGGTCGGGGTGTGGTGGGCCTGTCCGCCGGAGGGCGCCTTGGGGGCTCGGAGCTCGCGCAGGAGTCGCGCGGCCACTTGGCGGCAGACGCGGTCGGGGACTCCGAAGCGGGCGATCTCGTTGCCCTGGTCGTCGGTGGGCCACCCCCACGGTGCGGAGAGGACGTCGAAGTACCCGTACTCGTCGAGGTCGTCGCGGTAGGTGGCCGGGATGCCGTCGAGGACGATGTTGCGGCCTCGGATGTCGTTGCTGAGGCGCCGGAAGTACCTACCCGTCCTGATGAGCTCGACCTTGGCGATGTAGAACCGCACGTCGGCGTCGAAGACGTCGGCGGGGTCCTCGCCGTCCAGGTAGCGAGCGACGTCGAGGTCGCTGGGGAGCGCGCGCGGGTTGGAGTCGCTGCGGCAGAAGAAGCTCTTCGCGGCTCCGTAGGACGCGTTGTCGTCACCGAGTGCTCGAGCGAACGTGTTGTCGAGGTCTGTGTGGTCGCGGCGTGTGATCATGCCCTCCGCCTCGAAGGCCGCGAGCCGGGCAGTGAGGTCCTGGTAGGTCTCGCCGGCGGCATGGGCACGGTAGATCGCCTCGATCACGGGTGCCATCTCGGGTTGGGCCTCCGGGACCAGCCCGCGGTTGCCCTCTTCGACGGAACGGCCGTGCTTGTCCTTCTTGTGGCACCAGCCGTACGGCATCTGCCGTTCGGCAAGAGCCGCACCTCCGGCCTTGTACTTCATCAGTCGCTTGCCCGTCATGCGTCGGCGACGGTTGGGGTCGTCGCTTCCGCCGACGAGGCCGAGGGCGCCGAGGGCGAGCTCATCGCCGGGGATGGACTGGTCGTAGCGCTGGCCGCCGAAGACCATCGTGACGTCGCGGATCTTGCACTTGTTCGTGATCGTGGACCAGTCAGCGCGATCGCGTCCGGCGCGGGTGACGTCGTCGGCCCAGCAGACCTCCCGGAGGGTGGGGAAGTGGTTGAGCAGCGACATGACCAGCACCGTGACGCCGTTCAGGTCCTCGCCGTCGAGGCGGACGATGTGCTTGATCGTCGAGGACAGCGTGATGTTGAGGAACACCACGTCGCCGACAGAGACGACTGCTGCGACCGGCTCGTGACCGGTCGCGTCGTGATGGAGGTCAGCCATGGTGATCCACGTGATGCCGTGCTTCGCTCCGACGTCGGGTTGTGCCGGGTCCCAGGCCTCCTCGGGGAACTGACTGATCTTGGCGATGTCCGGGTCGTTGCAGTAGATGCTGAAGTGGGAATCGCGCTGACCGGCGCTGCCGCCCGCGTCGCGAACGAGGGAGAAGCGGATCAGGTGACCGCTAGTCGGTCGGCCGGCGCCAAGCTTGGTGGCGAGCGGGTTGTAGACCTTGCGGTCGGTGTACTGGGTCAAGGGGTCCTCCTCGGGTAGGTGCGGTGCACCGTGCCGGCGAGGTCGCCCGACGCAATGGATCGATGGAGAAGTTCCGACCCACCGAGATGGGCGAGCACTTCTCCACCTTGGGGAAGAACTTGAAGTTGGCGGCCTCGGGGGCTCACCGTCCGTTCCCGGCCGGTCTGATCGATGCGGCGTCCGGGTCGGTTGCAACGGCAAGGCCTCGGGCCCGCAACCGGTCGCTGATGTCAGGGACGAGGTGTACGGCCGCGTACGCGAGCTGGACGAGGAGCGCGGCGTAGCTGCCGGGGGTCCTGCCGGTCATTGCCGAGACCAACGCGGACCGAACGGCCAGGGCATCGTCGGCTCGTAGTGAGAAGAGCGCCGGGCCGAGGACGGGGTGGTCACTCAAGGCGGTTCGCGGCGCCCATGACCAGCAGGCCTCCACGAGGCAGAACGCGATGAGCACCCGGTCATCGGCTGGGGTGAACGCGAGTCGGGTGGCGAGCCGAGGGCATTCGTCATCTGCTGTGCTTGCAGCGGTCATCAGCGCCACGGCAGCCGCCTCGGCTTCATGGGTCCGCACGCTGCCCTCCTGTCTGTACGGCAGGGTCGGTCGACCCCGTCAGCAAGGCAGGGTGCGCACTGCATTGGACGTGGCAGTGGCAGCGGCACGGCGAGGGGGCAGTCAGGGTTGTGGCGTCGAACCGAACGGCCAGGCCGTTGAGGTGCTCACCGTCACCGGTGCCCACAGCGGCGAGGTCTCCTCGAGCTCGCTGGCAAGCAGGGGAGGAGACAGGGCACGAAGGCGGCTCAGCTCGGCGGTGTACGCCTGGAGCACAAGGTCACGAGTGTTGGCCATGCCTTCAACCCGTGAGCGCGCACGTCCTGGGGACAAGATCGCGCGCCCTCTCACTGAACATCCCCACCGAAGACTCTCGTCGTCTACTGTGCAGCGCATTGGGGTCGGCGCGGGGGCGTGGACGGCTTGAGCATCTGCAGGTAGGGGGATCTGGTGATGCGCGAACGCGCTCGAGTCCTGGTGACGGTGAAGGCGCAGCCGGCGCTGAGCCAGAAGCACGGCGAGGTTGTCTGCGTCGCCGGCATTCGGCTCGACGGGGACCGCCCCGAGTGGATACGGCTGTTCCCGGTGCCGTTCCGCGACCTCGAGAAGGTCGTGAAGTTCAAGAAGTACCAGGTCATGGAAGTCGACATCGTTCGGCCTCGCAGCGACGCCCGGCCGGAGAGCCACACTCCCAACATGGACTCCGCCACGCTGGGCGAAGTCGTCGACACCCGACCGGGCGGTTCGTGGCGGCGGCGCTGGGACATCCTGAGCGGCCTGGCCGACCTGCACACGATGTGCGAGCTCAACCGAGGGCAGCGGGAAGGCCGGCCGATGCCGTCCCTCGCGATGGTGCGGCCGGCGAAGGTGCTCGACGTCGAGGTCGACGACACTCCGGACTTCTCCGAAGCCCAGAAGGCGATGGCGCTCATGGCTGCCGAAGCTGACCTGTTCGGGGAGGCGCGCGAGCCGCTCGAGGCGCCGCCGTTCACGGTCCGATACCGGTGGCAGTGCCTTGACGACGACTGCGCAGGCAACCACAGGCAGACGTGCGTCGACTGGGAGGTGGGTGGTGCCGCCCGCAGGTGGCTACGCGAGCACGACCACGAGACTGTGCGGCGCATGCTGAGGGACAAGTGGCTGGGGGAGTTGTGCGGCCCCCAGCGCGACACCTACTTCTTCGTGGGCAACCAGCACCTGCATCAGCAGAGCTACCTCATCCTCGGTGTCTTCTGGCCTCCGCACGATCCCGGCAGGCTCGAACCTCAGCTCACTCTGCTCGACTAGGGCTACCAGAGCCGCGGCGCTGGTGCGACGTCACGCGTAGACCACGCTGCGTCCGGCGGGAATGCGGTCCGCGACACGTTCCGTGACGACCTGTCGGTGGCACCGGTCGTGATCGCGCTCGAAGCACAAGATGGCGACCGTAGAAGTGGCCGTCAGGTCTGCGATGGCTTGCAAGGCTGCCTGCGGCTCGTCGGAGTCGAGCAGGTCGTTGAAGGCCTCGCAGCCGTCCTTGACCCGGCCGTCCCAGAACGGCTGACGGTTCTCCTTCGGGTTCCCCAGCGCCTTCAGGTGCAGGTAGTCGATGCCAGCTGCAGCGAGACGTTCTGCAAGACGGCGCTTCGACAACCCCGGCTTGCGTGACAGCGGTGTCAGGCGTACATCGACGAGGACGCGGACGCCCTGCTCGGTCAGCTCATCAACCAGGTCTTCGGCCGTGCGACCCTCGTATCCGATGGAGACCAGCCGCGGGGAAGACATGCTGCGTACTGTGCCAGACCGTGGCCCCGTGGCCGGCGTTTCGTCGACGCGACATCGGCAGGTCCCAGATGACGAAACAGACGAAAGAACGAAGGAGCCTCGAGAGACTTCTTCGTTCTTTCGTCTGTTTCGTCAGCGCACGGCCGTCAGGATGGAACTGGGCCTCCCTCCGGACGCTCGGGCCGACACCGTCGCCATGCCCAGGTCGACCAGCTTCAGGACGAGCGCGTCGAGCTCGTACCTGGCCTTGTTCTTGGAGAAGACCTCGCTGACCTGGGTTCGGTTGAGGCCCTCGGGGCCGGCCGCGGAGACCGCGGAGTAGAGGCGATCCAGGTCGGGGTCACCGAGGGTGGCTCCCCAGATGTGGGCGACCGACGCCTCGGAGTACTCCCAGAGCGCCGCCGCGGCGCTGAGGTGGACCGGCTCCATCGTCGCCGACTGGTCGAGCAGCGCGTAGATCGTGGCGAGGCGCAGCATCTGGGGGCTCGCTCGGACGGTGAGCGAGTCGTAGACGTCGCCGCCGGACGGCTGTGACTCGACGATGTTGTACAGCGAGTCCCACCGCTGGCGGAACGCTTCGCTGCGGGCGACCTCGCCGGCACTGCGAGCGAAGGTGACCGCAGCGCGCAGCTCCGTCCCGAACGCATCGACCTCGGCCGGGGCCAGACGCCCGGGCTCAGGAAGGAGCGCACCACGGTGGCTCAGGACGTGGATGAACCGGTTCGCGTACCCGTTGGCGATGTCTACCGGCTTCAGGACCGCCTTGAGCTCGTTGATCGTCACATGGCCAAGCACGGACAGGTGGGGCTGCTCCGCCACGAGCGTCGCCGCCCTCGTCCGGGCGCTGAGCGCGTCGCCGTCCCAAGCCGACCGCAGGATGGGGGAGATGATCGAGCCTTGACGTCCTGCGACGGTGAGCAGACGCCCGTACTCCTCCTCGGTCAGAAGGAGGCGCTGATCCCCGTCGTTCTCTGGACCCTCGGCCAGTGACGCGAGTGCCTGGATGAGGGCTTCTCCGGACTGGATGCCACCTCGCATGTGTCGCGTGGCCATGAAGTCCCCGTCGGCGGCGTCCAGGACAGGCCGGACCGCGGCGGCTGACGTGCCCTTCCGCGCCCGGGCTGATGATCCGACCACCACGCCGAAGAGGATCGGGTAGTGCTTCTGGTGACCGACGCTCACGTAGGCGCTGCGCCCCACCATGGCGGCGAAGGAGACGAGCAGGGTCAGGAGCATCGCCGGGGGCGACGCCTCGGTGAGGGGGGCGAGGGCCTGGACGATCCGTCCGGAGATCCCGTGCAGTGCGTCCGGGCCGAGCTCAGGAGGCGTGCTTCGGCTGTCGAGTCGGCTCGCCAGGCGCAGGCGGCCCAAGAGCTCGTACGACGCGTCGGGGGTCGCAGTGCCGTCGGTGACCGCCGGCTGCAGCGTCTGGGCGGTCACAGGGTCACCTCGCTCTCGACGTACTGCCGTGCCGCCAGGCGCATGACCGAGGCCATGGACCTGTCCTCGGCTGCGGCGCGTGCCTTGAGGGCCTCACGGAGGTCCTGAGGGAGGCGGACGACGATCGCGACGTCGTTGGCGGGCGCGGGGGAGACGGTGATGGGGGACTGCGTGGAGGTGGGCATGTGGATCCTCGGTGTGATCAGGCAGATGGGTTGCCGCTGTCGCGACGACTACTGAAAGTCGCCGTCGTCGATCACTCCGCAATCAGGCTCACCCCCCTTCTCGTGTGATCTGGCCCACTTTCTTGTGTCGGGCGCCTCCGCGCAGACCTGTGGCAGTGGGCCACACAACAGAGCCCCCGCAGACGGCGGGGGCATCCGGCCCCTACTGCTGCGGTCGACACCCGCTGGAGGGTCCACGTGACACCGATGAACCAGCCGCAGCCCGCGCTCGCGCTGACTGCCAGCCCCGCTCCGCCCCGTGATCGGGAGACGCAGCGTCTCCTCGACCTCTGGGTGCAGCTCACCTACCGCACCGCCTCCGCGGCGGCGCACCACAGCCCCGACGAGGCGTCGCTGCGCGACCTGCAGCTGCAGGTTGAGGACGCCCTCAGCGACCGGCTGGACGACCCGTACCCGGTGCTCGACGAGCTCTGGGGCTGGGAAGCGGCCCTGCTGCACACGGCGGAGACCCCGCCGGAGGACTGCCTGATCTGCCGCAAGGCACGGCTCGGCCTTCCGGCTGACCTGCCGTTGCCGGCCGGTCTGGGAGGCGCCCGATGACCGTCGCCCACATCCCTCAGGGAGCAGCTCCGGTCGCCGTGAACACCGACACGGTCGTCATCCACGACCTCTCGGTCACCCACAGTGAGGCGGCGGCGCTCGTCCGGTCCCACATGTCCGAGCACGGTCCCGAAGCCGCTGCCGACCTGGTCCGGCGGGCAATCCCCGTCGGGCTGGTCGCGCTCTCGCTCGGGACGGCCGGCATCGACACCGGCAGCCTCACCCGCACCCTCGACGCGTTCGCCGAGCGGGTGGACGAGAAGTCCGGAGCGGCACTGGCCAGTCTCGACCAGACGCTCACCCGGCTGCGCGGCGGTGAGGAGGCCGTGGCCCGAGCGGCCGGCGCCGTCCTCGACAAGCTCCCCGCCCAGGTCGAGGCCGCTCTGGCCGGCCAGGCGGGGAGCGTCCGGGCCAGCGTCATGGAGGCGGCGCGAGCCGTCCAGGACGCCGGAGTCCAGGAGATCACCACGGCGCTCGCGCGCCACTCCGAGTCCGTGCGTGATGCGCTCTCGCTCGACCGAGAAGGACCTGTCCGCATGCTGCGGCAGGACCTCCTCGATGAGCTGGGCGGCACGCGACGTGAGCTCGGCGAGCAGCTGGCTCTGGTGAGAGGCCTGGTCGAGGCCGCTCAGGTGGCCAAGACCGCCGGCGCCAAGAGCAGCCGCGCGATCGGAGCCGCCAACGAGGACGACGCCATGGCGCTCTGCCACGACGTCGTGACCGCCGCCGGCGACCTCTTCGAGCGCACCGGCAGCCAGCCGGGCGCCGGAGGAACTACCCGGCGCACGGGTGACGGCGTGGCGACCTTGTCGCAGGCCATCACCGGTCACGGCCGTCAGGTCAGGATCGTCATCGAGGCGAAGTCCCGCACCCGTCCGTTGACGGCCAAGCAGCACCGCGAGGAGCTCGCCGACGCGTGCCGAGTCCGCGACGCGGCCGGGGGTCTCGTGCTCGTCCCCACAGACGCTGAGGTGCCTGGTGGCGGATCGTTCGCCCGCGTCGACACCTGTGCGTACGTCGTCAGCTGCTCGCAGCCCGCGAGCGTGGAGCTCATCTACCTCCTCCTTCGCGAGCACGTGGCGATGTTGAAGGTCAGGCACGACGACGGGTCCGAGATCGACCTCGACCAGGTCGAGGCGCGTCTCAACGTCGCCCTCGCGGGCATCAGCCAGCTCGACGAGGTCGGCCGGCTGGCCAACCAGGCCAAGAACTCGCTCGAGAAGCTCATCGTCCTCGGACGAGACACCCAGCAGAAGGTCAGGGAGACCCTGACCGAGGGCATTGCCCTCATGCACCCGTAGAACCAGTGAGGAGGAGCGCATCCATGCGCTCCTCCTCACTCCGCGTTGTCCTTGGCGCGGCCTACCCCGGCGCGGGGTCCTGCCGCGCAGGCTCCTCGCCGTCGTAGTACGTCAACCAGACTGGCCACTCATCCGGGTCCATCGGCACTCCGAGGGCGCCGTAGTCGATCACCCCGAACGCCACCTGCTGGTAGAGCAGTCGTGCGTAACGTCTCGCCTCGTCGACGTCGTGGACCAGTGCGCGCAGGGCCTCGAGACCATGGGCGAGTGTCGCCGGCCGGTTCTCCAACACCCCCTCCGCGAGGTCCGTCAGGCTGCCCTCGAGACAGGCCTCCGGGACGTCCCAAGCGTTGTGGGTGTGCGCAGGCGTCAGCGGAGGGACAGCGTCGCCGTCCAACTGTCGCAGGACTGCGTCGTACCCGCGTTGAAGGAGGGCGATGGCCAGCTCGGCCGTGTGGGCGTTGTCCGGCGTCGGCTCAGCGACGTAGTCGAGGAAGGCAGCTTCGGCGCGGTGGTCGTGGTCGTGGTCGGTCATGGGGAGTCACCGTGCCCTGAGGCGCAGGCTACGCAGTGCCCTCATGGGCGGTACGGATGTCGGCACCGCGGTCATCGCTTCTCGGTGTCAGTCACGAGCCACGGCCACTCGGATACATCGCCGAGGAGGATGCGGACGCCGGGGGAGAGGTGGTCGTAGAGCCAGACGCCGATGCGGCGCGACTCGCGCAGTTCGTCCTCGAGGCGGTCGATCTCATCCAGGAGGTCGAGCGCGGCATGGCCGACCTCCTCGACGATCTCTGCGCGGTGCGGGCTCGTCGGGGGCCAAGCCCAGCTGTGTCAGCCAGGTCGCACGTCGGCGCCACTGGGCGCGCTGTTCAGGAGTGCTCATGCCGTCAGGGTCCTGGGTGATCACGACATCCGTGCGCACCCGGCCGCCGGCTGTGGACGCGGTCGGGCCGCCGCTACCCGGAGCGCGGGCCGATGTGTAGACGGTACTTGTGCCCCAAGCGGACTTCTTCGAGCGCGACGACCTCGGCATCCCAGAGAGCCAGCCCCTCGTCGCGAAGGACCAACCGGTCGCCCACTGCGGGTTCCTGGCCGGCGACGAGGTCGACGTCGTGCAGGTACGCGATCTCGAGCTGACGCGCGGCCGGGGAGAGCTCGATGTCGTAGGTCGCGGCCGGCCCGCTCATGCACCCGTCTCCACCTTCTCTGGCTCATTGCTCGATTCAGTGACGGTCTGTCAGGCGCTCGAGTTCCGCCGGCATTGGGGCAGCGCGTGGTCATCCCAGAGCAGCAGGCGTGCGTCAACGGCGCCTGGTCACCAGTCCGCTGCGGCGGTGCATCCGAGGCGCATGGCCTCCTCGATGAGCTCGGTGAGCAGGGTTGAAGGTGCCACCGGCCGCAGAACGCCGACGATCTCGCGCAGGTAGTGGTCGAGCCCCCAGGGCGGCTCCGTGGTGCCCCGCAGAAGGTGAACCAGGTAGCGCGCCCAAGTCTCAGGGTCGCCGGTCAGATCTTCGTGCTCGCGGCGAGAGCCGGTGAGGTGCATCAGGACGCGGTCATCCTTCACCAGGCCGGCGTCGGTGCGCTCCACGAGTTCGACCGCCGCCAGCCGGTCATCAGGTAGTCCCAGAACCCACAGGGCCATGGCCGACGCTTCGTCAGCGGTCAACGGTCGAGGTAGGGAGTCGATCCGTGCGGTCCAGTACTCCCTGATCCAGCGGGTCCACTGCGCGGAGGCGTCCTTCGGGTCCATCTCGCGCAGTTGCCGGCCGACTGACCTGATCCAAGCCAACTGCAGGACGCTGGGCGCGTCAGTCGTGAGTGCGGGCAACCAACCCTTCGGGTCCAGCGAGGACTTCATGGCGACGGTCGCGAGCTGGCGGCCAAGCTGAGCGACGGCTTCGTCGTCGTCGAGATCGTTCGCGCGTCGCATCGTCGCCAACATCGCGTCAAGGAGCCCGTCGGCGAGGATCTGGTCGTCGTACTGGCCGAACTGCACGAACGACCGCCAGATCCCACGCACCTCGAAGGCATCAGCCTCGTCCCGGTCCCACGAGAACAAGGGCATGAGTCGGGACTTCGCCCACGCGGGATCCGCCCCCATGATGAAGCGGAGTCTCGTCGACAGCAGAACACGGGCCAAGAGCCCGTTACGGGACTGGTCCTGGACCATCCGGTCGAGCTCTGCCCGGACCTCGTCAGGCAAGCCGGACCATGTGTCGGTGTGAGCCCGCCACTCGTCGGCGACCACGTTC
Organism: Nocardioides sp. zg-1230; assembly: GCF_013155335.1. Classification (GTDB taxonomy): domain Bacteria; phylum Actinomycetota; class Actinomycetes; order Propionibacteriales; family Nocardioidaceae; genus Nocardioides. The sequence continues at coordinate 470,440 of NZ_JABJQZ010000002.1, forward strand.
ATCCAGAACTGGGCGAGGTCGCCGGCCGGATGGTTGATGGCCTCGAGGTAGAGGTCCTCGCTGTCCACGACGTTGCCGGTGACCTGCGTGGGGGGCCAGAGGTCAGTGGCCAGGCGGCGGGCGGGTATCAGCGTGTGCCATGCGGTCGGGTGGTCGGCGGTGCCGCCGCGCGCGAACATGTTGGCGACCGCGGACCTCACGGCATCCACTGGCCAGGACGCGATCACTGTGAGTACGTCATGGGGCGTGACGTCATTGCGGTGCGGCCGGGTCTGATCAAGGGTCTCCACTCCGCTGGCCTGCTCGGGTGTGCTTGACAAGTTCGCCGCGCTCCAAGCGCGAACGAGGGCGTCGCGAACGTCGGTGTCGTCCGGCGCCAGCGCTTCTGCCAGTCGGATCCCGTCGCCGGGGTAGTGGGTCACGCACCCGCGCAGCGCGTTCAGCGCTCCGGTCCAGGTCGGGCCCTTGAGCCGGAACTCGTCGGCGGTCGCATACGACCGGATGGCTGCGTACGCCTCGTCCGGGTTCGACGCGATGAGTCCGTGGAGCTCGTCTCGGGTGAACGGTTCCGCGTTCTCCACGAACCCCGACGTCATCGTCATGTTCAGATCCGGGTGCTCGCGAGGCTCGAACTCAGGATTCTGTTCCTGCAGCGTGGTGAACTCCTCGGCGATGGTGGCGTTCTCCGGTGCGGCGCTGTGGAGCCAGGCGAGCAGGTTGTAGGAGACGTACGGCGAGTGTTCCGCTCCGTCCTGCGGCCCGTCCTTCGCGCGATCCAACACGGCGCCGACGGCGTCGTCTGATGCAAGCGCGACAGTGTCCTCCAGGAGCATGTAGACCTCGTGCTGGAGGTCGAGGTCGAAGAGCAGGTTCTCGTCGAGGATCCAGCGCAGCTTCTCGTCGGGAGACCGGTCCTCGCGCAGGCGCCATGCGTGCACGGCGAGGCGCCGAAGGATGGGCACGTGCGCGCGAGCGAGCCGATCGACCGCCGCAGCCCCCTCCTGGGGCGACGCGTGGAGGAGGTGTTCGAGGCTGTCGCGAGCTGCATCGATCAGCACGTCGGCTACCTCTCGGAACTCGTCCTGTGGATGAGGTTCGATCGCTGAGCGGCCAAAGGACAGAGCGTCGAACCCCGGCTGGAGCGCTCCAGCGAGCCGATTGGCGTCGCGCAGCTGGCGGACCGCGAGGTCCAGCAGCTCCGGTGCGTGCTGAGGCAGCAGCGGGATAAAGACCTTCTTCCATGCCTCGTCGAGCCAGTGGTCGTCGCCCATGAATGCGACCTCGAACCGAGGCGCGTCACTCGAGGGCCCGAAGTCCAGACCGGACCGGGGCAGTGACCGCGTGCGGTGCTCCAGCAACATGAGCGCGAGGTCGGGGCGCTCCTTCCATGACTCTTTGCACAGGAGCATGTCGAGCAGATCGCCGTCGTCGGCTGGAGAGCGATGCAGAACGAGTACGAGCCACGGCACCTGCCAGTCCGGCACGCGTCGCTCCTGGGCGAACAGCCGGTGCGCCACGGTGTCCCACATGCCGGGGCTCCACGGCCGACTGCGAAGGAGGCGAAGAGCGGTGGGTGACTCCTGCTCGTCCATGACGTACTGGTCGGCCACCCAGGTTGTGAGTGCCTGCGCGACCGTCCGGTCTGCGCCGGAGGGAGCCGTCGGACTGAACAGCCAGTTGAACTCGGGACGGTTCGCAGCCCACAACAACCAGTCGGATCCACGAGCCTGCTCGGTGAAGTAGCGAACCCGTTCCGGGTCACCAAGGGCCTGCTCGAGGTACGAGACCTCCTCGGGGATGGTGGGCGGGCCGTTGCCGACCAGTTCGGCGATACGGCGACGATGAGCGAGTCGTCCCCACGAGGTGAGTTCGGCCCAGCGCTCGAGCCCGTCGACCAACGCCACGTGGGACGAGCCGTCAACCGGGTAGTGCACGGGACGGAGCCCGAGCCTCCGCCACTCGCGGCTGTCGGCATCATCCGTGAAGACGAAACGTCGCCCCTCGCGGCCAAGGGAGCGCGCCAGGTACTGCATGACGATGTCGCCGTGGCTGTAGCCGATGAAGGCGACAGAGAAGGCTGAGAACATGCGGTCGAGAAACCGGGCGGCCCATGCCTCACGCAGGTAGGCGTGGCCGAAGTCTTCGTCGGTCACCACCAGTTTGCGAGGGGGTTGGTCCAAGGCCCCGTGCAGGTGGACGATGCCGGTGAAGTCGTCGCCGACCGGCAGCGCGGGCGCGCGGTAGACGTCGAGATCCAACCCCTTGCTGCGGCTGGCTTGTTCAAGATGTAGGTCGTAGTTGGTAGTGACCACCCGGGGGTTGGGGTGCACCTGTGCCAGGTCGATGATCGCCTCGTGGAGGCGGTTCGGCCGGCTGCCGGGCTTGTTGATCGCGTTCGCGACCAGCGTGTGAACGTCAATCTCAAGGTCTGCAAGGTCACCCAGGAACACATCGGGACGCTCCAGGTCACGCTCCGTTGGCACGCTGTTGGCACGCGCTCCGACGTCGCGCACCAGATTCGCGAAGTCAGGAAGGCCTGACGGCTCGTCGAGGGACGCCCCCGCCCCAACGAAGAGGACGAGCTTGCCTTCCGTTGCTGCCTCGACCAGTTCGTCCGGCACCTCGACCTTGCGGAACCACATGCGGGCAACGTAGCGACTCGCGGCGACAACGACGTCGCCGACCCAGCCGTGGCATCACGGCCCCTACCCTTGAGGCACTGCACAGGATCAGGTCAGCGGCACCATGTTTGTCGAACCGATTGTGTGAACATCATGGGACGTGAGCCTCCGATACAGGGTGCAATGTGGGGCACGACCAGGGAAGTGAGCGTGGATGAGCAGACCACAGAAGCCAAGGTGCGCGGGGCCAAACAATGCCCCCGCTACAAATCCGGAAGGCCCTCACAGTCTGACTGTGAGGGCCTTCCGCATGTGCGCCGATGATTGGTCCTCGAACTCGGGACGTCACTCCCCGGTGCGGGCCGCCGGCTCGTGCAGGTCCGTCGGAGGGTAGATGCGAGGGATGTCGGTGGGCGGGTAGATGCGTGTCAGCTCATCGAACGGCTCGGTGACGCTGGTGCGCTCCTCCTGGTCGGCCGTGGCGGTGGCCGTGCCGAACGCCGTTGCTGCGAGCGCAGTCAGAACTGCGGCGGAGATGGCAGTGCGCCGATTGTTGAACGTGGCCATGATGATTCCTCTTTCGGTTTCGGGGTGGTGGTGGGCGGCGTCAGCGGCGGGTTGCCGTGACGACGAGGTACTCGCGGTCCACGGCGATGCGGGGCTGTGGCCGCGGGCAAACGCTTCGGTGAGTGGTCACGAGGTCTGGCTGGCGGTGGAGACGACCGACTCGACGTCCGAGACGCCGTCACCGATCCGCTCAGCGAGGACCGCCGAGGCGCATCACCGCGTACGGGCTGGGCGAGCGAGGAGTGATCGGACCGGCGATGAGCGAGACCGGACGCCCTAGGGCTCCGCGGTTGTCCTGTTGTCGAGGTGGTCGTGGATGACGCCAGTCAGTAGCTCGGCCGGGGGAGCGGCGTACATGGCCCCGTCCCATTCGTAGGTCCCGCAGTGCGTTGCGGCCTCGTCTCCGCAGATGTGCGTGCCATCGGACTCGATCGCGACCCCGTTCACGCGGAGCTCGAGGAGGGTCCAGGCGTCAGGTGCGCCGACGATGGCTGGATCCGTGCGGGCCGTGACCCGAACCCGTAGTGAGGTGCCCCTGGCCGCCAGCTCCGGCGCCAGGAGGGCGGCGGCCTCATCGATCTCCTCGATCGCGTCCAGACAGGGCGCACAGCTCATCGGCCCAGATAGCAGCAGATCGACGACGAGATCGCCAGACGGCCGCCTCTGTCGGTGAGCCGACCTGACCTGGTGGTCGAGTGACGTGTCGATGGCTGTCATGGAGCGTCTCCTGGGCATTGTGGTCTGGGTCAACCACTCAGACGAAGCCGGAGACCAAAGGACGCAACGTCGCCAGAGCGCCTTCGGCGACGTGGCGCCCTTGTCAGGCCGCGCAGCCGCAGTCGGTCTGCCGGCGGGGCTCGAACTCCTGAACCTCGCCGCGCACGTCGAGCTGCAGGTGGCAGCACGCCGTGAGGGAATCTCGGAGTGCTCTCCGCCCGCGCTGGACGCGGGACTTCATCCCGGAGACCGAGAGCCCAGCGGTTCGGGCCGCCTCGACCTGGCTGACACCGCTGAGGTCGACGAGCTCGACAGCGGCCGCTTGGTCCGCAGGAAGCAGTCGGAGCAACGGTCGGATGCAGGCGGCGAGACTGGTCAACGCCCGCTGGGTGTCCTCGTCAGCGGAGACGTCGGCAACAGGACGTTCCGGCACCATGTCGGTCATCACTTCGCGCCGGTGGACGGCCGCTCGGTAGTAGTCCGTGATCGCGTTGCGGGTGACCGCGAAGAGCCAACCGAGCACCGTCCGACGGTCGCGGAGCTCATCCGAGCTCTGCACCATGCGTAGAGCCACCAGCTGCAGGATGTCATCGGCATCTTGGGGCCGGGACACGCGGCGACCGATGAACTGACGCAACTCGCCGGAAAATTCTTTCCACACTGACTCGAGCGTCTCGGGCGTGGGGGTCTCGCCTGCGTACCTCTCGTCTGCCGCCATGACTGGCTCCTCGTCGTGAAGCCGAGATCGGCCGGGTCGGCCTCGACAGCCATGGTCGCCACGATATCGATGTCTGTCAATATCTAGTGGTGGTCCTGACGTGCGTCTTCTGGGGCGCGTCGACGTCTGAGTCCTGCACAGGCACAATCCGATCGAAGGGAAAGACGATGACCACACATCCCACCGACTCCCGATCCGACGCATCGATGCCGGAGCCCGCGACGACCGCGGGCATGACATCGTCCTGCTGCTCACGGGCGAAGCAGTCGACGTGCTGCGATGCCAGCGAGAAGTCCGACTGCTGCGGTGCCGCGGCCGGCGATGGCTGTGGCTGCCAGTGACGCGCCCCTGCTCGACCGGCGTTGTCCTCGAGTCAGCGGGCGGTGCGACAGCTACCCTCCGGCCTGTCCGATCCGAGGAACACTCTGTGCTTGATGCTGTGTTCGACGCACTGTCCCCCGCCTCCCGGTACCACCGCTACCTGACGGGCTTGTCGCAGCTGACCGGCTCCATGCGCACGGCTCTGACGGCCGTCGACGGTCACTCGCACATTGCCTGGGTCGGCGAGATCGACGGGCACCCCGTGGCAATCGGGCGACTGATCCGAGTGGCTCCCGGCACAGCCGAGATCGCATTCGAGGTGGTTGACGCCCATCAGGGTCGCGGGCTCGGAACCGCTCTTCTCGACACTCTGATGACTGTGGCCTCGGTATCAGGGATAGACAGGATCCAGGCAACCGTCCTGCCCTCCAACGACCGTTCGCTGCGCCTGCTCAGAGCGATCGGGATGGCGTTCCGGGTCGAAGACGGGTTGCTTGAAGGCACCGCGCCGGTGAGGCTTCGCGAGACTTCGGTCGTCGACCGCGCGGCTGTGGTTCGGCTCGCACTGAGCACTCACGCCGAGAGCGGATGCATGGCCGACTCAGCGTGAGACCTGAGCAGGACTCCGTACGGCGCCGTCGCCCGATGTCGCCACGGGCTCTCTCGCACGTGCGCGACGATGGGCGCGACCGAACGCGCACACGGGCGAGGCGGACCCGCCTCGCCCACTGAGGAGAGAGAGTGCCTGGGAGCACGCAGATGCCCGCACCGGCCCTCGAGGCCCGGCGGGAGGTCGAGGCCGACGTGGTGGTGATCGGTGGCGGCCAGGCCGGTCTGGCCACCGGGTTCTACCTGCGGCGCGCCGGCCTCGCGCCGGGGCGCGACTTCGTGATCGTGGATGCGGCGGACCGACCCGGCGGGGCGTGGCCGCGCACCTGGGACGGGCTGCGGCTGTTCTCGCCGGCGGGCTTCTCGTCGCTCCCGGGGTGGATGATGCCGCCGTGGAACGACGCCACCCGCGGCTTCCCACCGCGCGACCACGTGGTGGCGTACCTCACCGGGTACGAGGAGCGGTACGACCTGCAGGTGCTGCGCCCGCACCGAGTGGGGTCCGTGCGCCGAGCCGAGGACGGGTCGGACGGTCGCCTGCTCGTCGACACGGCTGGACTCACCATCTCTGCCCGCGCGGTCGCGTCCGCGACCGGGACGTGGGACCGACCGTTCTGGCCGTCGTACCCGGGAATGCGGGACTTCGCCGGCCGGCAGCTGCACGCCGCGGGCTATCGGTCCCCGGGGGACTTCGCCGGTCAGCGGGTCGTCGTCGTGGGTGGCGGGAACTCGGCGGCGCAGATCCTGGCGGAGGTCTCGACCGTCGCCGAGACGACGTGGGTCGCGACCCGGCCGCCGCGGTTCCTGCCCGACGACGTGGACGGCCGGGTGCTGTTCGCGACCGCCCGCGCGCGGATCGAGGCGCTCGAGCAGGGGCGCGCGCATGCCGGCGTGGCCGGGCTGGGCGACATCGTGATGGTCGCCAGCGTCAAGGACGCCCGGGCCCGCGGCGTCCTGCACGCTCAGCCGATGTTCACCCGGCTCACCGCCGGCGGTGTCGCCTGGGCGGACGGCACGACCCAGGGGTGCGACACGGTCATCTGGTGCACCGGGTTCCGTCCCGCGCTGCGTCACCTGCGTCCCCTCGGTCTGGCCCGGGGTGGGCGCATCGCCGTGGGTGGCCCCTCGGGGACGCAGGCGTTGGCCGAGCCCCGGCTGCACCTCGTCGGGTACGGCGACTGGACTGGGCCCGCGTCCGCGACGCTGGCCGGCGTCGGACCATCGGCCAAGGCGACAGCGGCGGCACTCATCGACCGCTAGCGCAAGACGGCTTCGGCGCGCGAGTTGCGCCCCGGTCGTTTGATCAGCCACTATTGACTCAACAACGGTTGAGCGAACGGACGAGTCATGGACTTCGACGCACGGGTGGCGGCGCTGGCGGCGCTGGCTGATCCTGCGCGTCTGCGGATCGTCGACGTGCTGGATGCCGGTGACGCCTCGCCCGGGGAGCTGCGCACCCAGCTCGGACTGCCCTCGAACCTGCTGGCCCATCACCTCAAGGTGCTGGAGCAGGTCGCCATCGTGTCGCGGCACCGCTCCCATGCCGACAGGCGCCGCACCTACCTGCGCCTGCACCGTGAGCGCCTGGTCGGGCTGCTGCCTGCCGCGAGCGCGCAGGGCACGGAGGTCGCCTCGGTGGAGCGGGTGGTGTTCGTGTGCACCGCGAACTCCGCACGCTCGCAGCTCGCGGCCGCGCTGTGGCAGCAGGTCAGCCCCATCCCCGTGGCCTCGGGCGGCACGCACCCCGGCCCCGCGATCGCACCGGGCGCGGTCTCCGCGGCGCGCCGGCACGGACTGCGCCTCGTCCAGGAGCGGCCGCAGTCCCTGGACGGGCTGCTGCGCGACGGGGACTACGTGGTCACCGTGTGCGATGCCGCTCACGAGGACACGTACGCCACTGACGACAAGACGCCGATTCGCCTGGCGGGAGTGAGCCACTGGTCGGTGCCCGACCCGGTCGCGGTCGGCACCGATGCGGCCTTCGATGCGGCGTACGACGACATCGCCGGCCGGGTCGCCGACCTGGCCCCTCGCCTCTCATCCCAGCCCGCCGCGGACGCGTCCTAGGAGCCCGTCATGACCACCGAACAGCACCAGGACCGGCAGCCGGCATGGATGTCGCTCGACCAGCAGCTCGCGCTCAAGACGGCCGCTGCCCGGCTGGCCGAGGAGTTCACGGGCCTCTACGGACCCCAGACCATCGGCCGGTTCCTCGAGTCCTCGTTCGACCAGTTCGCCGACCGCGCCACCGTGATCCGGTTCCTGCCGCTCCTGGCTGAACGGTGGGCGCGTCAGCGACTGCACGCCCTGGCCAAGGTCGAGGGTCTGGCGCACACCGGCACGCCGACGGTGCTGTTCCTGTGCACCCACAACGCCGGCCGCTCGCAGATGGCGCTGGGGTTCTTCAACCACCACGCCGGCGCCAACGCCATCGCCTGGTCCGGCGGGTCCGAGCCCGGCATCGAGGTCAATCCGGCAGCCGTCGAGGCCATGGCCGAGCGCGGCATCGACATCGCGGCCGAGTTCCCGAAGCCGTGGACCGACGAGGTGGTCCGTGCCGCCGACGTCGTGGTGTCCATGGGCTGCGGCGACGCGTGCCCGGTGTTCCCCGGCAAGCGGTACGAGGACTGGGACGTCACCGACCCCGCCGGCCAGTCGCTGGTCGACGTACGGCCCATCCGTGACGAGGTCGAGCGGCGAGTGCTGGACCTCCTGGCCGACCTCGGTGTTCCCGCCGCCACATCCACCATCGCATCCGGGAAGCAGGCATGACCCACACCACCCCCGAGACACCCCGCGCCTCCCACGGCGAGGCAGACGGCGACGTCCTGCACCGCCTGTCGACCCTCGACCGGTTCCTGCCGGTCTGGATCGGCGTCGCCATGGTCGGCGGCCTGCTCCTGGGACGGTTCGTCCCGGGCCTGGACGACGCCCTCGCCGCCGTCGAGGTGGGCTCGGTGTCGCTGCCCATCGCCATCGGTCTGCTCGTCATGATGTACCCGGTGCTGGCCAAGGTCCGCTACAACGAGCTCGGTCACGTCACGGGTGATCGACGCATGCTGGGCACGTCCATCCTGCTCAACTGGGTCCTCGGACCCGCGCTGATGTTCGCGCTCGCGTGGCTGATGCTGCCCGACCTGCCCGAGTACCGCACCGGCCTCATCATCGTCGGACTCGCGCGGTGCATCGCGATGGTCCTCATCTGGAACGACCTGGCCTGCGGTGACCGCGAAGCGGCCGCCATCCTGGTTGCCCTCAACGCGGTCTTCCAGATCCTCGCGTTCGCGGTCCTGGGCTACTTCTACCTCCAGGTCCTGCCGGGATGGCTCGGCCTCGACCAGACCGACCTCGACGTCTCCATGTGGTCCATCGCGAAGTCCGTGCTGGTGTTCCTCGGCATCCCGCTCCTCGCAGGCTTCCTGACCCGGACGTTCGGGGAGCGAGCCAAGGGCCGCGAGTGGTACGAGGGGACCTTCCTGCCCCGCATCGGCCCGGCCGCGCTCTACGGCCTGCTGTTCACCATCGTCCTGCTCTTCGCGCTCCAGGGCGACACCATCACCAACCAGCCCCTGGACGTCGCGCGCATCGCGCTGCCGCTCCTTGCCTACTTCTTCCTCATGTGGGGAGGCTCGATGCTGCTGACCAAGGCGCTCGGGTTCGACTACCAGCGAGCCACCGCGGTGTCGTTCACCGCGGCCGGCAACAACTTCGAGCTCGCCATCGCCGTTGCCATCGGTGTCTTCGGCGTCACCTCGGGCCAGGCGCTCGCGGGCGTCGTGGGCCCCCTCATCGAGGTGCCCGTCCTCGTGGGCCTCGTCTACGTCAGCCTCTGGGCACGCCGCTTCTTCCCCCGGCCCACTCGCGCCACCGAAACCTCACCCGCAGGAGCATGACCATGACCGACACCACCACCGACACCGCCACCGACTCCGCCACCGACTCCGCAAGCACGCGCGAGACGCCGCACGCCCCGACCGTGGTCTTCGCCTGCATCCGCAACGGCGGCCGCTCGGTCATCTCCCGCGTCCTCACCGAGCACTACGCCGGCGGCCGCGTGGTCGCGTTGTCGGCCGGCACGCAGCCCGGTGAGCACATCCACCCCGAGGTCGCCGACGCGCTGGCGAAGCTCGGCCTGGACACCTCGGCGGAGACCCCGACGAAGCTGACCCGGGAGACCATCGAGGCGTCCGTCATGGCCATCACCCTCGGATGCGGCGAGGAGTGCCCCTACGTCCCGGGCGTGACGTACGTCGACTGGCCGGTGGCAGACCCGGGCGGCCAGGACGAGGAGACGGTGCGCGCCGTCATCGCCGACATCGATGGCCGGGTTCGTCGCCTGCTGGTCGAGCTCGTCCCCGACATCGACCTCCCGCCCTCCGTCCTCGCCTGACCCTGCACGACGGGCAGCGCCGGTCCGCTCAGTCGGCCCTGCGGCGCTCGAGGAGCACGGTGTCGCGCCAGACGCCATCGAGCTGGGCGATGCGCGAGCGGACCGCGAGGGTGGCGTACCCGGCCGCGTGGTGCAGGGCGATGGAGGCCCGGTTCTCCGGGAAGATCGACGTCTGCAGCGTCCACAGGCCGCCGGCGTCGGCCTCCGTGACCTGGCGCCACAGCAGCGACTTCCCGACCCCCCGGCCGCGGGCGGCCTCGGTGACGTACACCGAGGACTCGCCGACGCCGGCGTAGCAGGCGCGCTCGGAGACCGGGTTGACGGCGGTCCAGCCGACGACCCGGGTGCGGCCGTCGACCTCGGCCTCGGCGATCCAGCGGTGCCCGGGCAGCCACTTCGCCGCCAGCGCGGCCAGGTCGGGCACCTCGGTCTCGAAGGTGGCGTTGCGGGTGGCAATGCCCTCGGCGTAGATGTCGCGCACGACGGGCAGGTCGTCGTCGGCCATCGCGCGTGTGGTCACGTCGGCGGGGAGGTCCTCGGGACAGCAGGGCCGGGCAGCCAGGGTGCCCATGACGACGTCTGCGGCGTGGGGCAGGCCGGTGCAGCAGGCGGGGTTGACCGAGACGTGCTTGCTGGTGCCGACGCGGTCCACGGAGAGGAAGCCGACGTCGGCGAGCTTCTGCACGTGGTGGGTGACGGTCGGCTGGCTGATGCCCAGCTCGATGGCCAGGTCGCCGATGCGGATGTGCCCGGCCGCTGCGGTCGAGACAGCGTGCAGCAGTCGCACCCGGGTCGGGTCGGACAGCGTCGAGAACCAGCTCGCGAACCTCTCTGCCTCCGCGCGGTCGAGCACCCGGTCGTCGGCGTCCGTGTCCACGACGGGACCGCACGCCGGGTCGAGGCACGGGGTCTGGTCGAGGGAGTCGACGGCCGCATCAGGGTTGGTGGTGGTCACGGCGCAACCTTACATCGAAGAATGTCGATGAAAGCCTTGTCTCCATCGACGCAGGTCGATACTGTCTCACGCATCGACCATCGTCAATGTCCCAGGAGCACGCCAATGACCGCCGTTCCCCAGTCCTCAGCGCAGGCCTCCCCGCTGGCCTCGTTGCCCGTCGTCATCATCGGCGCCGGCCCCATCGGCCTCGCGGCCGCCGCGAACGCCCAGGCCCGCGGGATGAGCGCCGTCGTCCTCGAGGCCGGCCCGGCAGCGGGAGCCTCCGTCAGCGCGTGGGCCCACGTGCGACTCTTCTCGCCCTGGAGCGAGCTCGTCGACCCGACAGCGGAGAAGCTCCTCGCCCCGACCGGTTGGGTCGCCCCCGACCAGGGCGCGTACCCGACCGGCGGCGACTGGGTCGCCGACTACCTCACCCCGCTGGCGTCCGCACTGGACGCGACCGACGAGGTGCAGGTGCGCTTCGACGCCCGCGTGGTGGGCGTCGGTCGTGCCTCGCGTGACCGGATGGTCGACTCCGGTCGCGCCGACGACGCCTTCGCCGTCCACGTCGACGGCCCGTCCGGCCGCGAGCGGCTGCTCGCTCGCGCGGTCATCGACGCCTCGGGCACGTGGACGAAGCCGAACCCGCTGGGCGCGGACGGCTACCCCGCCCTGGGCGAGCCCGAGGTCGCCGGACGCATCACCTACGGCATCCCCGACTTCACCGACCCGCAGGTCGTTGCCCGGTTCGCCGGCAAGCACGTCGCGCTCGCCGGCAAGGGCGCGTCGGCGCAGAACGTCCTCGTCGGGCTCGGTGAGCTCGCCGCGCAGCACCCGTCGACCAAGGTGTCGTGGCTGTTGCGCCGCCCAGCGGTCGGTGACGCGTTCGGCGGCGGCGACAACGACCAGCTCGAGCAGCGCGGCAAGCTCGGCCAGGACGCCAGGACAGCCGCGGCCAGCGGCCTGGTGACGACCCTCACCCAGTTCCGCACCGGTTCGGTGGACACCCAGGTTGATGGACGCCTCGTCCTCACCTCGGTCGACGGGCAGCAGGTCGTCGACGTCGACGAGGTCATCGTCGTCACCGGCTTCCGACCCGACTTCACGTTCCTGTCCGAGGTCCGCCTCGACCTCGACCCGGCCCTGGGTGCGGTGCGGGTGCTGGCCGACCAGATCCGTCCCGACCTGCACTCGTGCGGCGACGTCGCCCCGCACGGCCACCGCGAGCTCACCCAGCCCGAGCCCCACCTCTACCTGGTCGGGATGAAGTCCTACGGCCGGGCCCCGTCGTTCCTCGCCATGACCGGCTTCGAGCAGGTCCGGTCCGTGGTCGCCGCCATCGACGGCGACCTCGAGGCAGCCGACCGCGTCGAGCTCGTCCTGCCCGAGACGGGCGTGTGCGGCGGCTCCGGACTTTTCGACGGCGCCCCGGCGGCGTCGGAGGCGGGCGGCTGCTGCGGCACCGCGCCCGCCCTGTCGATCGTCTCTGCGCCGGAGGCCATCACCATCGGCGCCTCTCCCGCCAGCGCCTCGACCAGCTGCGGCTGATCCGACACCGGCATCGGGAGCACCAGACGGTGGAGCCAGCAACGGCAGGCGTGGAGCCCGCGGTCGTCGATGACCGCGGGCTCCCGCACGCCGCCCTGCGCCGGGTCACGGTCGTGCTGTGCGTGACCGAGATCGTGTCCTGGGGCGTGATGTTCTACGCCTTCCCCGTCCTGGCCACCAGCATCAGCACTGCTGAGGGGTGGCCGATGGTGTGGCTGGTCGCGGCGTTCACGCTCGCGCTCGTCACCTCAGGCGTGTGCGGGGTGTGGGTGGGGCGCCACATCGACCACGCCGGCCCCCGCAACGTGATGACGGCAGGCTCTGCCGTGGCCGTTGTCGCGGTGCTCGCGCTGGCGGTCGCGCCGAGCTTGCCGTGGTTCTTCGCAGCCTGGATCGTGGTCGGCGCCGCGATGTCCGCGACGCTCTACGCGCCGGCGTTCGCGGCGGTGACCGGATGGGCCGGCCGCGACGCACGCCGCAGGATCCGGTCGCTCACGGCCATCACGCTGGTCGCCGGTCTGGCCTCGACGGTCTTCGCGCCGCTGACCGCGCTCCTGCTCGTCCATCTGGGGTGGCGCAGCAGCTACCTCGTGCTGGCCGTCGTCCTTCTGGCGACGGTGCCGCTGCATGCGTGGGGACTACGCCCGAGGTGGGTGTCGACGCGCAGTCGGGCCGAGCCGGACACCGACCCGACGACGGTCGCCAGCTCGACCGCGGACGCCGAGTGCGTGCCCTTCGATGTGCGGGCCTTCACGCTGCTGGTCGTGGCGATGGCGTTGGCAGGGTTCGCCGTGTACGCCGTCGTCATCAACCTGGTGCCGCTGCTGACCGGCAACGGCCTCACGACGTCCCAGGCTGCCGTCGCGCTCGGCGTCGGCGGGGTGGGGCAGGTGGTGGGCCGGGTCTTCTACGGGCCGGTGCTCAGCCGCCTCGGGCCGACCACCCGCGCGGTGACGACCATCGCCGGGGTGGTGGCCACCACGGGCGCGCTGGCGCTCTGGCAGTCGCCGTACGCGTTCGTGTGCGTGCTCTCGTTCCTCTCCGGCACGGTGCGTGGCATCTTCACCCTGATCCAGGCCACCGCCGTGGTGGACCGGTGGGGCGTGGGCGACATCGGTCACCGCAACGGCATCCTGACCGGCGCCGTCACCGTCGTCGCGGCGTTCGCGCCGTGGGTGGGTGCGGTGCTCGCGACCGTGCTCGGCTCCTACGACGCGACGTTCGCGCTGCTCGCCGGCCTGGCTGTGGTGTCGGTGCTCGTCCTGCTCGCCGGGGCGCGGCCGCTGCGCCGTGAGGCTCGGGGGCGAACCGTCGTGGGTTCCTGAGCCGTCAGGCGGCGCCGGACGTGGGCGTCGCCGACGCGACCAGGTGTCCTGCCGCGAGCTTCGCGGCGCGCGGCGCTCCGGGGTCGGCAGCGAGGGCGCCGTCGGAGAGGCCCCCGTCCAGCAGCAGCGCGAGGGTGCGCGCGAGGGCGTCGGGGTCCTCGGCGCCGGCGCGTGCCGCGAGGTCGCGCATCCAGGCGAGGACGGACCGCTTGTGGGCGACCGTGCGCGTGTGGATGGCGGTGCCGGGCGCCGCTTCGGCGGCTGCGTTGATGAACGCGCAGCCCCGGTAGCCCTCCCGCCGGCAGGCCGTACCAAGCGCGTCGAAGAGCCCGACGAGCTGGTCGGCCGGCTCGGGTCCGGCTGCCTCGGCGGCGGCGTGGAGCTGGGCCGTCCAGATCGCGTCCACCCGGTCCAGGTAGGCGAGCACGAGCTCGTCCTTGGCAGGGAAGTGCTTGTAGAACGTCGCCTTCGCCACGCCGGACTCGCTGATGATCAGGTCCACGCCGACCGCGCGGATGCCACGCGCGTAGAAGAGCCGGAACGCGGTGTCGAGGATGCGGTCGCGGGCGGGGGAGGAGGTCACCCCTTGATGGTAGACAGATCTGTCTGATAGCGTCCATCGAGGTGGCAGACAGATCTGTCTACTCATCCCTCTTCGAAGGACGTTCCCCCATGAACATCGCAGTTCTCGGCACCGGCATGGTCGGCCAGGCGATCGCCGGACGCCTGGACGAGCTCGGTCACTCCGTGGTGATCGGCACGCGCGACCCCGGGGCGACGCTGGCCCGCACCGAACCCGACCAGATGGGCAACGCGCCCTTCTCCGCATGGCACGCGGCGCACGCGGGCGTCGAGGTGGCCACGTTCGCCGACGCGGCCGCCCGCGCCGACCTGGTCGTGAACGCCTCGTCGGGTGCGGCCACCCTCGACGTGCTCGAGATGGCCGGCGCGGACAACCTGGCCGGCAAGGTGGTCGTCGACATCGCCAACCCGCTGGACTTCTCCGCCGGCTTCCCTCCCACCCTGTCCGTCAAGGACACCGACTCCCTGGGCGAACAGGTGCAGCGTGCCTTCCCGGAGGCGCGGGTCGTCAAGAGCCTCAACACCCTGACGGCTTCGCTGATGGTCGACCCGAAGGCGCTGGGGGAGTCGAGCACCGTCTTCGTCTCCGGCGAGGACGCCGCCGCCAAGGCCACGGTGGTGGAGCTGCTCGAGTCCTTCGGTCACGACGACGTGATCGACCTCGGCGGCATCGAGACCGCCCGCGGGACCGAGATGCTGCTGCCCGTCTGGCTGCGACTCATGGGCACGCTCGGCACCGGCCACTTCAATTTCAAGATCGTCCGCTGAGCCGCGACGTCTGAGACTGAGGAGCAGCCATGAAGCTCGGCGTGCACCTGGTGAACTTCACCCTCGCCGGTGGCCCGGAGGCGATCGGCCCCACGCTCGCCGCGACCGGGAGGGCCGCCGAGGAGGCCGGACTGGACAACCTCTCGTTCATGGACCACTACCTCCAGCTGGCCTTCCTGTCCGCCGCGGACGACCCGATGCTGGAGGGCTACACCGCGCTGGGCTTCCTGGCGGCCCACACCACGTCGGTGCGGCTCCAGCTCCTGATGACAGGGGTGACCTACCGCCACCCGGGCCTTCTCGCCAAGATCGTGTCAACCCTCGACGTGCTCTCCGCTGGGCGTGCCGCACTCGGACTCGGTGCGGCCTGGTACGAGCGGGAGCACCGCGCCCTCGGTGTCCCGTTCCCTCCGCTCGCCGAGCGCTTCGAACGGCTCGAGGAGACCCTCCTCATCGTGCGCCAGATGTGGAGCGACGACGACGGTCCCTTCGAGGGCACCCACTACCAGCTCGCCGAGACGATCAACTCGCCACAGCCCCTGCAGCGACCGCGCCCGCTGATCATGGTCGGCGGCGGCGGGGAGAGGAAGACGCTGCGGCTCGTCGCGAAGTACGCCGATGCCTGCAACGTGTTCGCCGCGGCCGGGGCCGGCCCCGACGAGGTCGTCCACAAGCTCGACGTCCTGCGCGACTGGTGCGAGCGGGAGGGCCGGCAGTACGACGAGATCCGCAGGACCGTGCTCTACAACGGATCTGTCGGCCAGCACGCCGCCGGCGCCGCCTCCTTCGTCGAGGAGATGCGAGCCCTCGCGGACGTCGGCGTCGACGAGGTGCACGTGATGCCGCTCCACGGCGACCCAGTGGCATTCGTCAGGGCCCTCGGCGAGCACGTCGTACGCCCCCTGTCCCGGCTCTGACCCAGGCCGGCTCGGGCCGGGTTCACGTGGTCCCAGCACGGGGAGCCGGGAGCAGGGTGGTGACCAGGAACGCAGCGACCACGGCCACCACGACCTGCGGCGTGACCGAGACGCCGTCCGCGCCGAGCAGCAGCGTGGCCAGGAGCGTCGAGGTGAGGGGGAGTCGGAGCATGGCGGCGCACATCGCGCCGATCCCCATGCCGATCGCGGGCGCCAGGTCCATGCCGGGCAGCCCGGAGACCGCGATGCCGAGGACGGCGCCGATGAACATCGCCGGGAAGACCGGTCCTCCGCGGAAGGCGCTCAGGGCCAGGCCGTAGGCCAGGGTCTTGCAGGCGGCGAGGAGGAGGAGGACCCCGGTCGAGTACGACGTCGCGTCCGCGACCAGCTCGGGCAGGGCGTCCTGGCCGGAGAACAGCACCTGCGTGAAGCTGCGGTCCGACACGAGCTGGTAGACCATCGCGGTCGAGCCGATGGCCAGACCGAGCGCCGTCGTCACCAGCACCCGGTTGACGTGCACGAGGGGCCGCAACGACAGCCCGATCCAGCGGATCAGCCAGCTGAGGGCTGCGCAGCCGACTCCGATCGGCAGGGCCCACAGCATCGTGGCGATGGTCGGGTCGGTGGCCGGCGGCACGGAGGTCAGGGACAGGGAGAAGCTCCCGAGCCCGGTCCAGCTGTTCATCCCGATGAACACGAGTGCCCCCACGCCGGACGCCAGCAGTCCGGGAAGCGCCACCAGCGTCAGTGTCGCGCCACCGATGCCGGCCGCCTCCATGATCAGGAACGCGGCGAGCACGGGGGAGCCGAGCAGGGTGCTGATCGCCGCGAAGCTGCCTGCCGACGCCATGACTGTCAGCGCCATCGGGGGCGCGTCCTTCCTCGCCAGGTGGACGGTCAACGCCGCGAGGCCGCCGCCGATGGCGATCAGCGGTGCTTCTGGTCCGAGGACGGCGCCCAGGCTCAACGTGGTCAGGGCGGCCAGGGCGACGCCGGGGAGCTCCTTGGGGGTCGGCGGACCTCCACCTGTCTGGAAGCCGAAGGCGGGCGAGTGCCCGCCCGTGCCGGGCAGGTAGCGGATGGTGAGCCCGGTCAGCAGCCCGCACACGGCCAGCCAGGGCACTGGCCACCAGGCGGGCGCACCCCCCTCGAACATCGCGTCGGGCAGGTCGACGAAGACGAGCTGCTGGACCTCGGTGACGAGCGCCAGGAAGCCGTAGGCGACGGCCGAGATGGGCACGCCGAGCACGGCGGCGAGCAGCAGGGCCGCGAGGTACGGTCGCGAACGGACGACTGCCGCCGCGTCGACGACCGGTGGGTCGCCCGCCGACTGCGGATCGTGCTGCTCGTACGCCGGAGTCGTCAGTAGCCCGTCCCCTTCTTGGTCTTCTCCCGCTCGACGTGCGCCGTCCCGCCCTTCGTGTCGAGCGTGGTGCACGCGTCCTCGATGTCCCGGGTCAGCCGCTCCACCTGCTCGCGGCTCATCGTCTCCTTCACCAGCGCCCGCATGATCTTCACGTCCTCCGCTTTCGGGGGGAGGGTGTAGGCCGGCACCATCCAGCCCCGCTCCGCCGACAGCTGCCAGGCGATGTCCGACTCGTCGTACGACGTGTGCTCGCCGGCGAGCCGGAACGCCACGAGCGGCAGCTGCTCGGCACCGGCGCCGATCACCTCGAACCGGCCGCTCTCGCGCAGGTTGGTCGCGAGCGCGTCGGCGTTCTGCTGCATCTGCTCCATCACGTACGTGTAGCCGTCGCGTCCCAGGCGGACGAAGTTGTAGTACTGCGCGAGGACCATCGCCGCACCCGTCGAGAAGTTCAGGGTGAAGGTGGCGTCCAGCGTGCCCAGGTAGTTCTCGTAGAAGACCAGGTCCTCGGCCAGGTCGGCCTGCTCGCGGAAGACCAGCCAGCCGATGCCCGGATAGACGAGCCCGTACTTGTGCCCCGACACGTTGATGGAGCGAACCTGCTCGAGTCGGAAGTCCCACGGTGAGTCGGGGTAGAGGAAGGGCCAGACGAAGCCCCCGCTGGCGCCGTCGACGTGGAGGGGGATGTCCAGGTCGCGCCTGGTCCTGATGTCGAGCAGGAGGTCGTTGATGCCGACGATGTCGTCCATGTGCCCGGTGAAGGTGGTGCCCAGGACGGCCGCAACGCCGATCGTGTTGTCGTCCAGGTGGGGTTCGACGTCCTCGGGGCCGATCGTGTACTTGCCCTCCGCCAGCGGGATGATCCGGGGTTCGACGTCGAAGTAGCGGCAGAACTTCTCCCACACCACGTGGACATCGCCCCCGAAGACCAGGTTCGGCCGGTCCGTCGGCAGGTGGGCGGCCTGTCGGCGCTCCTTCCACTTCCACTTCAGTGACAGCGCGCCGAGCATGATCGCCTCGGACGAGCCCTGGGTCCGGCACCCCGTCGTCGGGCCGGGGGCGTGGAAGAGGTCGGCCAGCATCCGCACGCAGCGCTGCTCGATCTCGGCCGAGATCGGGTACTCCGCGTGGTCGATGAAGTTGCGGTGCAGGTTCTCGGCGATGATCCGCTGGGCCTCCGGCTCCATCCAGGTGGTCACGAACGTGGCCAGGTTGCGCTGCGGATCGCCTTCGAGGGCCAGGTCCTCGGCCACGAGTCGCATCGCCTCCGTGGGGCTCATGCCGCCCTCGGGGAAGGACGTCGCCGGCGCCTTCTCGGTCAGGAACCGGTTGCCGAAGAGCGCTTCGGCCTCACGCTTGCCCAGTGTGCTCATGGGATTGCTGCTCCTCCACAGGTGTCGGGTCGGACGGTCGGGCGGGTGGACGAGGCCCCCGATGGCGAAGCAGACGGCGCCGGTGAAGGCCCCCGTTGACGAGCTCGCTGATTCACCGCCACGACCCACCACGTGAGGTCGTGGACGCGTACGGCGACCCGGCCGCCGCCGACCTCGAGCATCGCGAGGTAGGTGGTGTCGACGGCGACAAGCGCCTCGCCTCGCTGGGCCAGGAGCGCCCCCGTGGCGAAGAGCCGCCGACCACGAAGGCACAAGCGGCCACCCGGTTGATCCTGACGAGTCGTCGTCCCACAGCGGTTCCCTCACCCCTTGCCCTCACCCTCCGGGTGGCCCGGTCGTCCGACCAGTACCGCACGACCCCGAGCGGGACGGCCTCATCCGCGTCGGGTGAACGAGCGCGGAGGAAAGAGCGTGGGTCGCCCCTCGTCGAGTGGGTACGGAGGGCGGTCACGAACGAGGAGATGGTGTGGACGTCGCGTTGCTGCTGGTCTGCTTCGCTGCCCTGCTGGTGGTCGGCGTGCTGCTGTCCGAGCTGGCCAACCGGACGGTGCTGTCGACGGCGGTGCTGTTCCTGGTCGGTGGTTTCGTGCTCGGCCCGGGGGTGCTCGGCGTCCTGGACGTGCAGTCCGGGGACCCGGCCGTCTCGGTGCTGGCGGAGCTCGCCCTGTTCTCGGTGCTCTTCAGTGACGGCATGCGCGTCGGCGTAGACGAGCTCCGGGCGGCGTGGCGACTCCCGGGACGCGCCCTGGTGCTCGGTCTTCCGCTCACGCTGCTGGTCACGGCGGCGCTGGGCCACTGGGTCGCGGGCCTCCCGTGGCTCGAGTCCCTCTTGCTGGGGGCCGTGCTGTCACCGACCGACCCCGTGTTCGCCGCTGCCATCGTCGGACGTCGCGAGGTGCCGGGGCGGTTGCGTCACCTGCTCAACGTCGAGTCCGGCGTCAACGACGGACTGGCGCTGCCCGTGGTGCTGGTGCTCCTCGCGGCCGCGGGAGGGACCGACACGAGCGGCTGGGCCTTGGCCGAAGAGCTGGCCCTCGGGATCGTCATCGGGGTCGGGGTGCCCTGGGTGGTGCTGCGGCTGGAGCGCCTGCCGTTCCTCGCCAGTGTCACGCACCTGCAGCCGTTGCTGCCGGCGGCACTGGGCCTGCTGGTGCTCGGGCTCTGCTTGAGCACGCACGCCAACCTGTTCCTCGGCGCGTTCGCCGCCGGGGCGACGGTGGCGACCATGTCGGACGAGCTGCGCCATGAGTTCGAGCAGCTCGGTGAGCTGGTCGCCGAGCAGCTCAAGCTGGCTGCCGTGCTCCTCTTCGCCGCCTTGATGACACCGACCTTCCTGCTCGAGGAGATCTCCTGGACGGGCTGGGCCTTCGCCGTCCTGGCCCTCGTGGTGGCGCGACCGCTGGCTCTGTGGGTGGCCTTCCTGGGCTCCGGGCTGGGGCGGCGGGAGCAGGCCGCCGCGATGTGGTTCGGCCCCAAGGGCTTCGCCTCCGTGGTCTACGGACTCATCGTGCTCGAGTCCGGCATCGGGCTCGCCGACGAGCTGTTCCACCTCACGGCGCTCACCGTCAGCCTGTCCATCCTCGCGCACTCCTCGACGGACGTGGTGGTCGCGCGGCAGTTCGTCACCGACGACGTCGACAGCCGTTGACGTCCGTCAGGGTCGCAGCTCCTCCTGCAAACCACCGGGGTGTGCACGTGCGGGGCGCCGGTCGCGATCAGCTCCCGCCCGGGGCCGTCGCGACCTCGTCGTGGCCGTGGCCGTGGTCGCGGGCGAAGGCGGCCAGGACCTGCGCCGTGCCCCCGCCCGCGTGCAGGTAGCTGGAATAGAGGAGCCGCGTCCTCGCCCTCCAGCTCAGGGCCAGGACGGTCCGGGCGAGGGTGCCGAAGCCACTGGGTGCCACAGCGTGTGGTAGAT
Organism: Nocardioides sp. zg-1230; assembly: GCF_013155335.1. Taxonomy (GTDB): domain Bacteria; phylum Actinomycetota; class Actinomycetes; order Propionibacteriales; family Nocardioidaceae; genus Nocardioides. Next base: position 491,135 of record NZ_JABJQZ010000002.1, read on the forward strand.
GTCGCGCAGCGTCGCAGCGACCACCACGAGGCCCAGGCTGCTGACGACCCAGCTGTCGAGGTCGCTCAAGGCAGCCCGAGGGGTCGTGCGGGGACCGCGCCGAGCGCATCCCACAGCACGCGGACGCCCGTCGCCGAGGCCTCGGCAGAGCCGCTGAAGTCGGGCACCGGGCGGGCATCGGCCTCCTCCCGGGTGGTCGCCGGTCCGTTCTCCTCGATGTCCTGGACGAGCCAGTCCATCTCCTTGATCTCCTTGCGCTGGGTGGCGGCGATGCCGTCGGCGAGCTCGCGGACCCGGAGGTCCTCGATGCCGGCGCGCTCGCTGGTGAGGATGGCGATGGAGTGGTGCGGGATCATCGCGTTCATGTAGCTCTGGTCCTCGACCAGGGCCTGCGAGCGGGACAGGTAGAACGCTGCGCCCCCCAGCACCAGGGCCGTTGCGACGACGATCGCGTTGAGCCGCCGGTCCCGGTACATCATCCCCGCCATGAAGGCGAGCATCACCAGTGCCATCATCGAGCCCATCAGCACGGCCATGTAGACGCGCTCCTCGCTGAAGCGGACGTGGTCGACGCTGAAGACGTTGGTGTACGTCAGGGCGAACATGAGCGCGGTCGAGGTCAGGATCATCAGCCCGAGTCGCGCGTACATGCGTCCGTTGCTGTGGTCCGATCCGTCGTGCGGCTTCTGCTCCTCGGAACGGGAACCCTTCGTGTCGCGGTGTCCCGCGGAGTCCTCGGCCATGTCGCCATCTCCTCGATCTGGTCGTCGTCCCCGTGCACTGCGTCCGTGCCCGTTCGAGATGCGATCCATGCGCTCGCGCAACCATCTGCGGGACGGCAGCAGGGCGGTCAGCGCAGGTGGTCGTCCGTGGGCAGCGGGGTGGGTCCGTCTCGGGCCACGGGTGCAGTCTGGCCCAGCGAGCGCAGCGCTCGAGCGACGGCGTCGCGGTGCTCCGGCAGTGCCGCCTCCTGGACGTCGACCAACATCGTGCGCAGGCGCCGCTGCACGCGCTCGGAGTCGGCGCCCCAGTGCGCGATCTCGTCGACGGCCAGGCGGAGGTGGTCCTCGAACGTCGCCCGCGGCACGTGGACTGCGAGGCGGCCGTCCTCGTCGAACGTCTGGCGCTGGGGCAGGGGGCGGGCAGCCAGGCGCCGCAGCAGGTCGTGGAGCTGGTCGATCACCTGGACGGCGGTGGTCGGGTCGTTGATCCCGGGGGAGAGGGCTCGCTCGGCGATGTCCACCAGCTGGCGGAAACCGAAGCCCGGGTCGTCGTCGAGAACCCGTTCCTTTCCGAGGTGCACCCGCGCGCGCAGGGATTCCTCGTCGGGCAGGTCTTCGCCGTGCACGTCGAGGAGCGCCGAACCCTCGGGCACGAACTCGCCGATCGCCCGCAGCACCCGGATGGTCGCCCCGTGCTCTGCGGCCAGCGCGAGCAGGCCCTGGTCGTCGACCTGCTGGACGACGCCCGGTGCCTCCGCCGCGACGCGGTGCCCTGCCGTCGCAGGCGGGGCGACTCGGGGCCGAGCCTCGGTGTCCGCCGGGTACGAGCGTTCGATCGCCTCGCGGGTGTCCTTCGCGATCTGGGTGATGATCGTCGCGGCCCGGATCGACTGTGCGATGTGGTCGATGTAGAGGAGGAAGACCACCACGCTGGCCAGCACGAAGCCGAACGCAACGGTCACCGAGATCTGCGGGACGAAGGTGTCCGTCTCGGCCGTCCCCCGCACGGCGCGGAGCACCACCAGCGAGTAGACGAAGGTCGCGACGAAGACCCCGAGTGCGACCTGGTTGACCCAGTCGCGCAGGAAGGTGCGGAGGACACGTGGGGAGAACTGGCTGCTGGTGAGCTGGAGCACCACGACGGTGATCGAGAACACCAGGCCGGTGAACGAGATCATCGAGGTGATGATGGCCGACAGCAGGGATCGGGCTCCCTCGGGACCGCCGGCGAACAGCAGGGGGAGCGTGAGTGAGGTGTCGAGCCAGTCGTCGAGCGCGGTTAGCCCGAGGCCGAGGAGCGCGGCGAGCAGGGCGAAGACGAGGGGCAGCACCCAGAACTTGTCGCGCAGGCGCGTCAGGAACCTCCTCACCGGACGTCGTCCGGCGAGGGCTGCTGGGTGAGGAGGCTCAACGTCCCGTCGGTCTCCAGCACGACCGCGGCGACCGAGCCCAGGTCGGCGTGACCTTGTCCGCGTGCCGCTTGGGCGACCTCGCCCCTCGTGACCCGCTCGCGCCGCATGGCGTCGTCGAGGAACCCGTTGCGGTAGATCAACGCGGGCCGGGACTTCACCAGACGCTCGACCCTCCGGCTTCGCGTCGACGCCCACGCCACGACGTACTGCAGGGCGGCCAGGAGCGCGAGCGCGAGGACGCCCTCAGCGAGAGCCACGGTCGACGACAGCAGCACGGTCGCCAGCGTCGAGCCGAGGGCGACGGTGACGACGAAGTCGAAGGCGTTGAGCTTGGCCAGCGTACGTTTGCCGGAGCTGCGCAGCAGCACGACCAGCGCGGCGTAGGCGCACGTCCCGACCACGGCGACGCGGACCAGTCCCGACCAGCTGTCGAAGAACATCGGCCTCCCTCTCGAGCCTCAGGCAGTGGAGGCGATGGTCAGAGCGCGGCGAGGAGGTTGTTGCAAGCCTCCTCGCACCGGCGGCAGGCCTCGGCGCAGATCCGGCAGTGCTCGTGCATCTCGGCGTGCTGGGCGCACTCGTCGCCACAGGACTTGCACGCCCGGGCGCACGCCTCGAGGACGGCGCGGAGGATGGCGACGTCGGGGGCGGTGTGTCGCGACAGCACGCGTCCGGTGGTCTCGCAGATGTCGGCGCAGTCGAGATCGGTGCGGATGCAGTGGCGCAGGTCGGCCACCGACTCCTCGCTCAGGCACGCGTCGGCGCAGGCGGTGCACGTCTGCGCGCACTCCAGACAGGCTTGGATGCACTCGGCCAGCAACTGCCGGTCGACGGCGACCTCGGCCGGCGAGCTGTCCATCATCGCGGTGATCGTGTGCGTCATCTCAGGCTTCCTCTCGAACGGGGTGTTGTCCGTCTCCGTGCCCAGTGCGGCATGGTCCATGCGTCGGCGCAAGCAATTCATTGCGGTGGCGCATCGAACCGAGGAGGTCGGGTACGGCGAACTGGTCAGGGACGCGCAGCGACACAGGCGCGCGCCGGTGTCGAGCGGACGAGGACGTGGGTCGGGTGCGACGAGTCGACAGGATCGCGGAGCCGTGGGGCCGGCGGACGCCCTACGGCAGTGGCGGGGACTGGCCGGTACGGGTGGACACCCACCTGGCCGACGACCTCGAGCCGGAGGACGTGGATCGCTGGGTGCAGTCGGCCTCGATCCTCCACTCCAACGGCGACGGCATCGACATCGCGGTGAAGGACGACCGGATCGTCGGGGTGCGGGGTCGAGCCCGAGACCGCGTGAACCACGGTCGCCTCGGCCCCAAGGACCTGTACGGCTGGCAGGCCAACAACTCGCCCGACCGGCTCACCGCGCCGCTCGTCCGACGCGACGGGGAGCTCGTCGAGACCGACTGGGACACCGCGATGGACGCGGTGGCGGGCCGGACGCGCGAGCTGCTCGAGGAGCGCGGTCCGAGCTCGGTCGCGTTCTACACGAGCGGCCAGCTCTTCCTGGAGGAGTACTACACCCTCGGCCTGATCGCACACGGCGGCATCGGCACCAACCACGTCGACGGCAACACCCGGCTGTGCACCGCCACGGCGGCCGCGGCACTCAAGGAGTCGTTCGCCAGCGACGGCCAGCCCGGGTCGTACACCGACATCGACCATGCCGACACCATCTGCCTCTACGGCCACAACATGGCCGAGACCCAGACCGTGCTCTGGACGCGCGTCCTCGACCGCCTCGCCGGACCGAACCCGCCCCGCATCATCTGCGTGGACCCGCGGGAGACGCCGGTCGCCCGTCACGCGGACGTGCACCTCGCGCCCCGTCCCGGCACCAACGTCATGCTGATGAACGCGCTGCTGCACGAGCTGCTGGAGCACGACTGGGTCGACCACGCGTACGTCGACGCGCACGCGGTCGGCTTTCCCGAGCTGCAGAAGATGCTCGACGGCTACACCGTCGAGCGCGCCGCCGAGGTCTGCGGCGTCCCGGTCGAGGACTTGCGTAAGGCCGCGCGCCTCATCGGCACCTCGGAGCGGCTCTTCTCCACGGTGCTGCAGGGCTTCTACCAGTCCCACCAGGCCACCGCGGCCGCTGTCCAGGTCAACAACGTCCACATCGTCCGCGGCATGCTCGGGAAGCCCGGTTGCGGGCTGCTGCAGATGAACGGCCAGCCGACCGCGCAGAACACCCGGGAGGCTGGGGCCGACGGCGACCTCCCGGCGTTCCGGAACTGGTCGAACGACGCTCACATCGAGGACCTCGCCGGGGTCTGGAACATCGATCCGATGCAGATCCCGCACTACTCGCCGCCCACCCACGCGATGCAGATGATGCGGTACATCGAGGACGGCTCCATCCGCTTCCTCTACGTCACCGCGACCAACCCGGCCGTGTCGATGCCCGAGCTACAACGGATGCGCTCGATCCTGTCGCAGGACCGGCTCTTCCTGGTCGTGCAGGACATCTTCCTGTCCGAGACGGCCCAGCTCGCCGACGTGGTCCTCCCGGCCGCGACCTGGGGAGAGAAGACGGGCACGTTCACCAACGTGGACCGCACCGTCCACCTGTCGGAGAAGGCGGTCGACCCGCCGGGACAGGCGCGGCCCGACCTGGACATCCTCCTCGACTACGCCCGGCGGCTGGACCTGCGCGACAAGGACGGCGATCCGCTCGTGAAGTGGCGCACCCCCGAGGAGGCGTTCAAGGCCTGGAAGGAGTGCACCCGCGGGCGGCCGTGCGACTACACGGGCATGACCTACGACAACCTCCGCGGTGGAAGCGGCATCCAGTGGCCGTGCAACGACGAGCACCCGGACGGCACGGAGCGTATCTACGTCGACGGCGAGTTCTGGTCGCGGCCGGACTACTGCGAGAGCTACGGCCGCGATCTGGTCACCGGCGCTGCGGTGTCCCCGACCGAGTACAAGGCCCTCAACCCCGACGGGAAGGCGGTCATCAAGGCCGGCGAGTACCTCCCGCCCCACGAGCTGCCGTCGGAGGACTTCCCCTTCCAGCTGATCACCGGGCGCACGCTCTACCACTTCCACACCCGCACCAAGACCGGTCGCGCCCCGGAGCTGCAGGCCGCTGCGCCCGACGTCTGGGTCGAGACCTCGGGCGCGGACGCGGCGGAGCAGCAATGGGCCGAGGGCGACCTGCTCCGGGTCACCACCCCCCGCGGGGAGGTGACCGCCCGGCTGCGGATCAGCGGGATCCGTGAGGGCGTGCTGTTCCTGCCCTTCCACTACGGTTACTGGGACACCGAATCCGGTCACGAGCCGGGCGGTGACGAGCACGGCCGCGCCGCGAACGAGCTGACGCTCACCGACTGGGACCCGGCCTCGAAGCAGCCGATCTTCAAGACGGCCGCCGCCGCGGCGGAGCGCGTCCAGGAGTCCGGCGGCGTCCCCGCGCCTGCGCCGACGACGACTGCTTCGCGGCCGGTCGACGGCGACGTACCAGCCACCAGAGGCATCGCAACCGCCCTCGCCCGCGAGGACAGCACGACCACGGAGGTCGACAGATGAACATCGTCACCACGCTCCGCAGCCTGCACGGCAACAAGGTCGGTGCGGCCATCGAGGAGCTGCACCGCTCCGAGAACGACCTCGCCGGCGCCCTGCTCAACCTCAGTGACCAGCAGAGGACCGACCACGAGATCTTCTACGTGGCGCGCGACATCGCACGGTGGTCCCAGGAGCACGTGCGCGAGCTGGCCCGGGTGGGCGGCGACTACGGCCTCGACCTCGACCCGGAACCGGAGGACGAGTCGACGCTCGTGGCGAGGATGAAGCAGAAGGGCGCCGAGCTGGTGGGACGCCACCACGAACCGTCGCTGCTGCTGCTCGCCGACCTCCGTCACATCCACCGGGTCTCCTCCGGCGTGTCCCTCGACTGGGAGGTGCTCGCCCAGACCGCCCAGGCGATGCGGGACACCGAGCTTCTCGCCGTCACGCAGGACTGCCACCCCGAGACGCTGCGACAGATGCGCTGGGCCAACGCCAAGGTCAAGGAGACCGCGGCCCAGGTCATGGTCACCGGCTGAGAGGGCCTCGATGTCCGACACCACCCACCCCCCAGGCCACCCCGCAGGCCACCCCGCAGGCCACCCCGCAGGCCACCCCGCAAGCCACGCCGCAGGCCACCCCGCAAGCCACGCCGCAGGCCAACCCGCGACCCAGCCCGTCGGCCCGACCACCCGGGTGATGCTGCGGCCCATCGCCACGGCCCTGCCGCTCGGGTTCCTCGCCCTCGGCGTGGCCACGCTCTCGTTCGCAGCCGTACAGCTGAGGTGGATCCCCCCGACAGAAGGCCACACGGTCGCGCTCGGCGTGCTGGTGCTCACGGTGCCGCTGCAGCTGCTGGCCGCCGTCATGAGCTTCCTCGCGCGCGACCCCGTCGCCGCGACCGGCATGGGGATCCTCTCCGGGACGTGGGCGGCCGCCTGCCTGGCCACGCTCACGTCTGCGCCGGGGGCGGCGAGCGACGGGCTGGGCGTCATCCTGCTCTGCTCGGCAGCCTGTCTGCTGGTCCCCGCGACCGCTGCGCGGGCCAAGGTCGTCCCCATGGCGGTGATCCTGCTCAGCGCCACCAGGTTCGCCGTCACGGGTGTGGCGGAGCTCGAGGGAGGACGCGGCTGGATGGAGGCCGCCGGCTGGGTCGGCGTCGTGCTGGCCGTCCACAGCCTCTGCGCGGCGCTGGCGCTGGAGCTCGAGGGGAGCGAGTCACGCACTGTCCTGCCCCTCGGAAGGCGAGGGGCAGCCGCCCGTGCGGTGGCCGGCGACTGGGCGAGCCAGGTGGCCGGGGTCGAGCACGAGCCCGGCGTACGCCAACAGCTGTGACGCACGACCCCCTTCCGACGACCGACCAGGAGGTCGATGTGGACCCCGACCGCGAGCGGGCGACCGAGGCGATGATGCCGGTGTCCCGCACACTGACGGCGATCGTGGCTCGCACGCTCACCGAGGTGGGCCAGGAGATCACGGTGCCCCAGCTGCGGGTGCTGGTGCTGCTGAACTCGCGTGGCCCGATGCGGCTCTCGACCATCGCCGAGCACCTCGACGTGAACCCGTCCAACGCGAGCCGGACGTGCGACCAGCTGGCGAGCGCCGGCAGGGTGACGCGCCAGGAGGACGAGAACGACCGGCGCAGCGTGGTTCTGGCGCTGTCCGACGACGGTGCTCGCCTCGTCAACGGCCTGATGGCCCGCCGGCAGCAGCTCGTCGACGGCGTCGTGGCCCGCATGAAGCCGTCGGACCGCCGGGCCCTGGCGACCGGGCTCGAGGCGTTCACCGCCGCCGTCGCCTCGGCGCCGCCGGACGAGACCATCGGCCTGCCGGACGGGCGACTGATCCCCTGGCTGTTGTGAGCCGTGGGTGCGCGGCCTGGGCCGCGGCGGTCGAACCGGAGCGGAGGCATACCCCATCGTGGGGATGCCCTCGGCGCCGAGCGGCGCCCTAGTGTCGGGATCCCCCCATTCACTGTGCGAAGGAGATCCCTGATGCCCAGACGGTTCCACCTGGCCGTGACGGCGGCCGCGACAGCGGCCCTGCTCGGCGCCATGACCAGCCCGCCGGCGTACGCCGACCCGAACAACAACACCGTCCGCAAGCTCACGAAGGCGGTGACCGTCGACGGCGTCGTCGAGCACCTCGAGGCCTTCCAGGAGATCGCCGACGAGAACGGGGACAGGGCCGCCGGCCGGCCCGGCTACGACGCGTCCGTCGACTACGTCGTCGAGCAGCTCGAGACTGCCGGCTACGACCCCACGGTCCAGGAGTTCGAGTTCCCCTACTTCGAGGAGAACTCCGAGCTGATCAGGGTCTCCCCGAACCCGACGACCTGGGAGGAGGGCAGTGACTTCATCCGCAACCGGTTCGACTCCGGTGTCCCCGAGGGCACCGCGACCGGCACGCTCTTCGTGATCCCCGCTGCTGACGCGACCGATGGCTGCGAGGCGGGCGACTTCGCCGGCATGGCGGCCGGGCAGATCGCGCTGATCGAGCGAGGCGGGTGTGGATTCGCCATCAAGGCTCTCGCAGCCCAGAACGCGGGTGCGGCCGGGGTGGTCATCTACAACAACACCGCTGGTCTCGTCGGCATGATCGGTGACGCCACCGGCCTGACGATCCCTGCGGTCTTCGCGCTCACCGAGGTCGGGGCCGACCTGGCCAGCACCCCGGGGGCCACCGTCACCGTGACCGTCGACTACGCCGCCGAGATCCGCACCGCGTCGAACGTCCTCGCCGAGACCAAGGCCGGCAACGACGACAACACCGTCATGGCCGGTGCCCACCTCGACAGCGTCCAGGACGGTGCGGGCATCAACGACAACGGGTCCGGCAGCGCCGCCCTGCTCGAGACCGCCATCCAGATGGCGAAGGTCAAGCCCACCAACACCGTGCGCTTCGCCTGGTGGGGCGCGGAGGAGGAGGGCCTGCTCGGGTCGGAGTACTACGTCGACCAGCTGAGCGAGGAGGAGGCCGAGGACATCGCGCTCTACCTCAACTTCGACATGGTGGCCTCGCCCAACTACATGTTCGGCGTCTACGACGGCGACAACTCCGGCGGGACGGCTGCTCCCGGTTTCATCCCGGAGGGCTCGGCGGAGATCGAGGACGTCTTCGAGAAGTACTACTCCGACCGCGGCGAGCCGTTCCAGGACAGCGAGTTCTCCGGTCGCTCCGACTACGGGCCGTTCATCGCGGTGGGCATCCCGGCCGGTGGTCTCTTCACCGGCGCCGAGGTGCCGAAGACCGCTGCCGAGGCGGAGCTCTACGGCGGCGTGGCCGGGGCGTCGTACGACCCGTGCTACCACGAGCCGTGCGACAACCTGACCGGCGAGGGCCAGGACGAGGCGCTCTACGACCAGCTGCGCGACGACTACACCCTCATCGGCAACGTCAACGTGCACGCGCTGGACGTCAACTCCGACGCCATCGCCACGGCGGTCCTCACGTTCGCCTACGACACCTCGACCGTCAACGACGCCCCGGGCCACCCGGGACGTGGTCTGGTGAAGCCCGGTGAGTTCGAGCGGGCCATGGCGAAGATGACCGACCGACTCGCCCGCTGAGGAAGCTCAGAGGAACGGTGAGGGCGGGCCGCCCCCAGGCCCGCCCTCACGTCCTCGGGCGACCTCAGCCGGCGCGTCGTACGACGAAGCGCACCCGTCCGCTGTCCTCGGTCACGGCGTCGAGGAGCCGACCCCGGACCCGGGGCACCGCCGCCTCGTCGAGGAACACCCGCGCACCCTCACGCTCGACGACCTCGTCGCCCTCCTTCGGGCCGGACGTCATCCCCACTCCGAGGGCGTCCGTCCCCCCGTCCTGCGACGCGATGCGCAGACCGGACCCCTCGCCGAGACGAGGGTGCGCCGTCACCCGGCTGACAACGGCTCGTGCCTTGTGGGTCATCGTGAACATGTCGGGCTCCTCTCGTTGGCTCCGTCTCCATGGAGACAGCCGCGGAGGGCGTGGACAAGGACCTCGACCGGCCTGCTCGCTGATCGTCGGGACGACGACACGTCGCCGTCACACAGCTGTCATGTGGGGCAGCCGACGTCGTCCGCCAGCGTGCGCGCGGCGCCCGCGCCCGCGACGAGTCCCGGGGGCAGCAGCTCGACGTAGTCGGCCGCCGTCACCGGGCGGTCCGCGAGCGCGCCGTCCGGCAGGGGCACGTCGACCGACTCGCCCGAGGTGACCAGCCGGAGTCCGTCGACGCCGGGCGCCGACGACACGGAGAGCACCAGCTGCCCCACGGCGAGCGGCAGGCGTTCGGCGTCCCCGAGCGCCACGGGGTCGAGGTCCACGACGGCCACGCCGTCCTCGAGCGCCACGAGCTCCAGGCGCGCCGAGGGAGGCACCGCGGACGTCCGTCCGGCAGCGCCGTCCGCCGACGTGGGGGACGCCGACAGCGCGGCGAGCACGTCCTCCACGACCTGCGCCACCGGGTCGTCGCACGTCGCACCTACTGGTGCGGTCGTCAGCCTGCCGTCCCGGCGCAGCCAGAACACCACGGGCTCCCCTCGGGGGTGCGCCGGTCCGGTGTCCGTGTCCTCCGGCTCCTGCTCGGCGGTCGTCAGCAGGTTGTACGGCACCACGTCGGCGTCGACGGTCCGGCTGCGTTCCTCGTCGGGAAGCCCGCACGCGGTCGTGGCGAGCAGCAGCGGGAGGGCAAGGAGCCATCTCATGACGCACCCTCCGTGCGGTCGGCGAGGGGGAGCGCGACGACGAACTCGGCCCCGCTGCCGGCGGACCCGCACCGGACGTCCCCGCCGTGCCGGTGCACGGTCTCCGCGACCAGGCTGAGGCCGAGACCGCTGCCGGTCCCGGGCTTGGACGCGCCCGCTCGCGCGAACCGTTCGAAGATGCGCCGGCGGTCCGGCTCGGGCACGCCTGGACCTCGGTCGCGGACGCGGATCTCGGCGCGTCCGGCCTGCGTCGCCACCTGGACCGACACCAGTCCGTCCCCGTGGAGGTCGGCGTTGTCGTAGAGGTTGACCAGCGCCCGCACCATCTGCGGGCGGTCCACCAGCACGAGGGGGCCCGGCGCGGCGTCGGCCCCGTCGAGGTCCTCCAGCAGCGCAGTGCGTCGTCCGCTGGCCACGAGCGCCTGCCGGGCCAGCTCGTGCGCCGCGGTGGTCGTGACCCTCGCCTCGTCGATCCCGGCCTCGAGACGGCCGAGGGCGAGCAGGTCCTCCAGGGCGCGCCGGAAGCGCGACAGCTCGTCCGACATGAGCCGCACCGCCTGCTGCGCCCGAGGGCTGAGGTCGTCCGCCCGCTGCAGCAGGGCGAGGCTCGTCGTCAGGGTCGTGACCGGGGTCCGCAGCTCGTGGCTGACGTCGGCTGCGAATCGCGCGTCCCTCTGGATGCGGCTGTGGAGGGCGTCGACCATGTCGTTGAAGGAGCTGACGAGGGCCGTGAGGTCGGGGTCGCCGGTGTCACGCAACCGCCTCTCGAGGTCGCCGGCCGAGATGTCGACCGCCGCCCGCGTGACGTCGGTCAGCGGCGCCAGCACCCGCCTGCTCGCGGCCCGGCCGAGACCGGCGCCCGCCACGGTGGTGAGCGCCGCGCCGACCGCGAGCGCCACGGCGAGCGTGTGCAGCGTGGCGTCCAGCTCCCGGGCGACCGACACCTCGTAGTACTCCGCCCCGACGGCCGGGAGGGGGATGCCGACCACCACCGCGTGCGGGTCGGTCTGCGAGGTCCACCCCACCCCGACCTCGCCGTCGGCCACGAGGGGTCGCACCACCTCGGTGAGGTCCTCCCCGGACTGGTCGAGGCTCGAGGAGTACCAGCTGCCGTCGCGTCGGACGTACATCGAGGCGCCCGCGGGTGGCGCGACGCCGCCGAGCACCTCGCTGACGGGGGTGCCGGAGGTGCCGAGGCCGCTCCGGACCAGCGCCGCGTCGGCATAGGCCTGGCGCAGGGCGGTGCGCTCGCGCTGCTCGAGCAGCAGGTGCCGGGCGGAGACGTAGGTGCCCACGGACAGTGCGACCGAGAGCAGGAGTGCACCGAGGGCGAAGGCCGCCGTCACCGAGGCGCGCAGACCCGGTCGGGGCAGCCGGCGGTTCAGCGCGGGGGTCACCGTGCGTCGAGCCGGTAACCGAGTCCTCGGACCGTCACGAGAGTGCGGGGCTCGCCCGGGTCGAGCTCGAGCTTCTTGCGCAGCCGTCGGACGTGCACGTCCACGATGCGCTCGTCGCCGAAGAAGCCGCGCTCCCACACGTGCTCGAGGAGGGCGGTGCGGCTCAGGACGCGTCCGATGTTCTCGGTCAGCACCGACAGCAGGCGGTATTCCGTCATCGTGAGGTGGATGTCGCGGTCGCCGCGGACCAGCTGGGCGCCGGCGCGGTGGAAGACCAGGGGCCCGTCGACCGCGTCGAGGACCACCACGTCGCTGGGCCGCCCGTCGTCGGCGAGCCCGAGCTCGTCGCCACTGCCTGCCGAGGAGCCGACCAGGGCCGGACGCCGCAGCAGCGCGCGCAGCCGGGCCTGCACCTCCTCCACCTCGAACGGCTTCGTCACGTAGTCGTCCGCCCCGGCCTCGAGCGCCGACACGATGTCCTGCACGCCGTCACGTGCGCTGATCACGACGATCGGGGCCTGCGTCCGGGGGCGCGCGCGGCGGATGAAGGTGAACCCGTCGACCCCGCCGAGCATCAGGTCGACCAGCATGATGTCGACGCCCTGCTCGACCAGCTCGAGGGCGGCCTCGGCCTCGTCGGCCTCGACGACGGCGTAGCCGCTGTCCTCCAGCACCAGCCGAAGCGACGTGCGGAGCCCGGCGTCGTCCTCGAGGACCAGAACTCGCGTGGGCATGTCGTCCATCGTGCCATCGTGTCTCAGCGGCGCGGCAGCGAGCGAGTTGGCGCGGCAATGTCACGCAACTGCAATGCGCTGCCTCGACCACCCGTCACACCGGGGTGCGAGGCTCGACGGCCACACTCACGGGAGGACGCGCCGATGACCACGACGCTGGAGCTGTTGCCGCTCGCCGACGATCGGACGAGCCTGGCCGAGGAGCAGGACGACGTGCGCGGGATGACCGTGCTGGACGTGCGCGAGCACCGCGTCGGCGAGGTGGAGGAGATCCTGGTCGACTCGGTCGACCACCGCGCGCGGCTGCTCGTGGTCGCGTCCGGCGGCATCCTCGGGATCGGCGAGCACAAGCGGCTGGTCCCGGTCGACGCCGTGTCGCGCGTCCGAGCCCACGTGCGGCTCGAGCGCAGTGACCTCCACGTCGCCTCGGGGTTCGACTACGACCCCGAGCTGCCGGGACCGGTCGACTACGGGCCCGTCTACAGCTACTTCGGCTACACGCCCTTCTGGGAGGACGGCTACCAGTCGCCGTACTTCCTCGACCGCCGCTGGTGAGGACCGCTCGCCGCGGGCTCATGCAGTGACCGGGTCGCGCGGCGACCGCGGGGGAGCGACTGCGCGAGCACCAGTGCGCTCGGCCCCGATGCCCGCGGCCACGACGAGGAGGATGCCCACGACGGCGATCCCGTTGGGCACCTGGCTGAGGGCGAGGAAGCCGATGACCAGGGCGAAGGCCGGCTCCAGGGCCATGAGGGTCCCGAAGGCCCCGGTGGTCAGCCGGCGCAGCGCGAGCAGCTCGAGGGCGAAGGGCACGACCGGGAGCAGGATCGCCAGGCCCAACCCGTACAGCAGGAGCTGCGGCGTGAGGTGCCCGATGACACCGGGTCCGGCGACGAGGGTCGCCACGAGCGCGGCCACGGGCATCGAGACGGCCAGTCCGCCGAGCCCGCTGACGGCGTCGCCGACGCGCTGGGTGAGCAGGATGTACGCCGCCCAGCACACGGCGGCGCCCAGCGCGCAGGCCACGCCGACGGGGTCGGCCGCCCCGGTCCAGGGCTGGGTGAGGAAGAGGACGCCGACGGCGGCCACGGCGGCCCACGACCGACCGACGCCGCGGCTGCGCCACACGGCGATCGTCAGGGGACCGAGGAACTCGAGCGCGCTGGCCGTGCCGAGGGGGAGACGGGCCACGGCGGCCATGAAGAGCAGGGTGACCCCGGCGGTGACGACGCCCAGCGCCGCGCCGGACCACAGTGCCTCGCGCGAGTAGAACGCGAGGCGCGGTCGCACCACGACCAGCAGCAGGACCCCGGCCCAGAAGAGCCGGATCCAGGCTGCGCCGGACGCACCGATGTCGTCGATGAGGCCGACGGAGGCGGCCAGGCCGAGCTGCACGCAGAGCATCGAGGCGACAGCCATCGACGCACCCGTGCGAGCCGCGGAGCGCGAGGTGGTGGAGTGCATGGCACCAGTAGACGGTGCCAGGACCGTTCGCGTCCACGTGACTCTGCTGGACAGTTCGTTCAGCAGATCGACACAATGGGGAGATGGACGTACGCCGGCTCCGCATGCTGCTCGAGCTGTCCCGCCTTGGCTCCATGCACGAGGTCGCCGACGCGCTCGGCACGACAACGTCGAGCGTCTCGCAGGGCATCGCCGCACTCGCGCGCGACGTCGGCAGCCCGCTGCTGGAGCCCGACGGCCGGCGGGTGCGGCTGACGCCCGCAGGACGACGCCTGGCCGACCACGCCGTGACCATCCTGGCTGCCGTCGAGTCCGCGCGCCTGGACCTCGACCCGACGGCGGAGCCGGCTGGCGTGGTGCGCGTGGCCGGGTTCGCCTCGGCGATCAGGAGGTCGCTGCTGCCCGCCATCGACGACCTGCGCACGACCCACCCGGGCATCGAGGTGCGCATCCACGAGTACGAGCCCCTCGAGTCCTTCGACCTCCTCGCCCGCGACGACGTCGACCTGGCACTCGTCTACGACTACGACCTCGCGCCCGCGGAGTGGCGCGACGACCACGTCGTCGCCCCGCTGTGGGAGCTCGAGTGGGGGATCGGCGTGCCGACCCGGGACCGACGTCTCGCCCTCGCCGACCTCGCCGACCGGGACTGGATCGTGAACTCACGCCACACCGCCGACGAGGACGCACTGCGCACCCTCGCCTCACGCGCGGGGTTCGTGCCGCACGTGGTGCACCGCATCGACTCCCTCGAGCTGGTCGACGACCTCGTCGTGGCCGGTCGAGGGGTCGCCCTGCTCCCGCGGGGACGGGCGTCGCGGCGCGGCGTCAGCGTCGTACGCCTGCGCGACCCGGAGGTCCGGCTGCGCGCCTTCGCGGTGACCCGGCGCGGGCGAGGCGGCTGGCCGCCCCTGCGTGCGGTGACCGATCGGCTGGTCACCGGCTGAGCGGACCGTCGGGCAGCAGGCTCGTCAGAAGGCGTAGCGAACCCGGCACCCGGGCAGCTTCTCCTCGACGAGGTCGGTCAGCTGTCGGACCCAGCGGCCCTTCCAGCCGGTGCGGTAGCGGACGTTGACCTGCCCGCTCTCGCTGCGCTTGGCCTCCTGCAGGTCCGGACGCCACAGCAGCCCCTCGCCCTTCGGGTGCCAGCCCAGGTTGACCTCGTGGAGGTCCTCGTTGTGGGTGAGGAAGACGATCTCCGCCGCGAGCTGGGCGCGGGTGCGGGCGCTGGTGCCGTCAGCGACCTGCTCGAGCAGCTCGGCCCACTCGGCAAGCCAGGTCTCGTGCACGATCACGGGACTGAGGTTCACGTGCACCTCGTAGCCCGCCTCGACGAAGTCGTCCATCGCGGCGATGCGGTCGCGGATCGGGGACGTGCGGATGTCGACGGCGCGCGACGGCCCCTCGGGCATGAGGCTGAAGCGCACGCGGGTGCCGCCGCGCGGACCCCAGGTCAGCAGGTCGCGGTTGACGAGCTTGGTCGCGAAGCTGGCCTTGGCGTGGGGGAGCCGGGCAAAGAGCTCGACAAGGTCGCGCACGTTGTCGGAGACGAGCGCGTCGGCCGAGCAGTCGCTGTTCTCCCCGATGTCGTAGACCCAGTCGACGGGGTCGCACTGGTTGGGCTCGGGCTTGCGCCCCTGCCGCCCGGCGTGGCGCTCGAGGTAGCCGAGGACCGCCTCGATGTTGGCGAACACGGTGATCGGGTTGGCGTAGCCCTTGCGGCGGGGGACGTAGCAGTAGGCGCAGGCCATGGCGCACCCGTTGGCGGTGGAGGGGGCGATCCAGTCGGCCGACCGTCCGTTGCGGCGCGCGGTCAGCGACTTCTTCTCGCCCAGCACGATGACCTCCCGCTTGTTGCGCACCCAGTCCTCGACCGCACCGGCGTTGCCGTGCAGGCCGGGGATGGCCTGGTGCGACAGCACCTCGATGCGCTCGGCGTCGGGGAAGCGGGCGAGCACCTCGCGGGCGCGTGGGAAGCGGTCGACGCCGCGCTCGTGGTAGATCCTGCGGACGTCGAGCAGGCGGTCGGTGAGCTCGGCCGGCACCCGCGTCACCGGGCGCCCTCCGTCGGTCGTCCCCCGGCGGTGGTGACGTGGTCGAGGATCTCGGCCGCGATCACGTCGGGGTCCGTCCGCGGCGCCCAGTGCCCCAGCGGCAGGTGGCGGCGTCGGAGGTCGTCGCACCAGGGATCGCTGGCCTCGAGCGCCGCCCCGCGGACCGCCGGGTCGCGGGTCAGGGCCAGCTGCAGGACCGGCACGCTCGTACGACGCTCGCGAGGGCGGCGGTGCGGAGCGACGTTGCCGCGGTAGTAGCGCAGTCCCGAGACCATGTCGTGCCCGCCCAGCATCCCCAGGACCGGGGGTGCCAGCGGTGAGACGAGGAAGGGGACGTAGGACGACGCGAGTCCCTGGCCCGCGAGGCGGGCGACGGCGGCCGGCGTCGGGCGGCGGAGCGTACGCCGGACCCATGCCGCGACGTGGTCGAGGTTGGGCCCGCTGATCGAGGTGAACGAGGCGATCCGCGCGGCCGCACCGGGCTCGCACACCGCCTCCCATGCCTGCACCGACCCCCAGTCGTGACCCACGACGTGGGCGGGACGGTCGGGGCTCGCGTCGTCGACCACGGCCATCAGGTCGGCGGCGAGGTGGGGGAGCGCGAAGGCCGCGTCAGGCGCGTCTGTGGGGGACAGGCCCTGGCCGCGCGTGTCGTAGAGCACGACCCGCAGCCGGGAAGCCAGGCGCTCCGCCACGGGGAGCCACATCCGATGCGTGTCGGGGTAGCCGTGCACGAGGACGACCGCGGGGGCGTCGGGGTCGCCGGTCTCGTGCACCGCCAGGTCGACGCCGTCGCCGTGGACGACGCGTCGACGCCAGGCCACGTGCGGGTGGGGGCGGGATTCCATGCTGCTCCGTACCCAGCACACCGGGCTCCAGCCGCTCAGGTCCGCAGCACCTTCTCCATCGGGCGGCCCTTGGCGAGCTCGTCGACCAGCTTGTCGAGGTAGCGGATCTGTCGCATGAGCGGGTCCTCCACCTCCTGCACCTTGACCCCGCAGACCGAGCCGGTGATCTGGTCGACCCGCGGGTTGAGCCGCGCCGCGGCGAAGAACTCCTCGAAGGTCGTGCCGTCGTCGAGGTGGGCCTGCAGCTGCGCGCGGTCGAAGCCCGTCAGCCACTCGATGACCTCGTCCACCTCTGCCCGGGTGCGGCCCTTGCGCTCCGCCTTGGCGACGTAGTGCGGGTAGACCGAGGCCACGCTCGTCGTGAAGATCCGGTGCACGCTGTCGAGGATAGGACGACGCGCCGACACCCGCCCCGACGAGCGCCGGGCTCAGCCCTTGTCCGGGTCGGCCGCCCGGCGCATCATCTCGGACTCGCTGACGGCTGCCTTGACCGTGGCGGGGTCCATCAGCGGCTCGGTGCCCGGCTGGTGCAGGTCGGTCTCCGTCGTGTCGGGGTTGACCCCCTCGCCCGCGGCCGGGATGCCCGACGGGGTCACCGGGCCGTCGTCCGTGATGGCCTCGACCTCGTCCTCGCTGAGACCCAGCGCGGGAGCGAGCACCGCGGCCTGCTTTGACGGTGCCTTCTTCGCGGGCGTCTTCTTCGCGGGCGCCTTCTTGGCCGCCGCCTTCTTGGCCGCCGCCTTCTTGGCCGGAGCCTTACGGGCAGGCGCAGGCGCAGGCGCAGGAGTGGCGAGGTCGGCGGCGAGGTCGGCGGGGACGTCGGCCGTCGTGGAGGTGCCGACGACCGGGTCGACCGGGGACGGGGCCGTGCGCTCGCCGGGCCACGGGGCCGCCGGGGCGGGGCCCGCGCCCGACGCCTGCTCGATCACCCGGCCGACGATGCGAGCCGTCGTACGCACTCCGGTCGTCGCGACGCCCACCGAGGTGCCGATGACGGCTGCGGCGGCGTGTGCGGGGAGCGTGAGCGCTCCGGTGACCAGGCGGATGGGGTTCACCAGCGGTTCCTCTCGTCAGGTTCTGCGTCCGGGACACGTCAGTACCCCGTTCGGTGTCGCACCAGACCGTGACATGCGCCACGAGCCCGCAGGCACCCCACTCCGGGTGGGAGCAGTGCGTGCGCCACCGATCCGAGGGTACGGAGCGGGTCCCACGCCGAGGTCGTTCGGCACCCGAGAGGAGCACACCATGACAGAGGACACCCGTCTCCGGTCGAGGTCCACCGCGTCCGGTTCGCCCGTCCAGGCGGCGGCCGCGCTGGTCGGTGCGGCCTTCCTGCTCGTCGGCGTGCTGGGGTTCATCCCCGGCATCACGACCGACAGGGGCAGCATGGAGACCGCAGGTCACGAGTCGCACGCCCTGCTGCTCGGCCTGTTCCAGGTCTCGGTCCTGCACAACGTGGTCCACCTCCTCTTCGGGGTGGCCGGGATGGCCCTCGCGCGGACGCCAGCAAGCGCGCGTGCCTTCCTCGTCGGCGGCGGTGCGGTCTACCTGCTCCTGTTCCTCTACGGGCTGGTCGTGGACAAGGACTCGCAGGCCAACTTCGTCCCGCTCAACACCGCGGACGACTGGCTGCACCTCGTCCTCGGCGTCGGCATGATCGCGCTCGGGGTCCTCCTGGCGAAGCGACCCGGCGCCACCGGCGTCGGTCGCTGAGCGCGGAGGCGTGACGGTGACGACCGGGGACAGGCTCCACTTCATCGGCACCGCCACGACGGTGATGTCGTTGGGCTCCTTCACGCTGCTGACGGACCCCAACTTCCTGCACCGCGGGCAGCGGGCCTACCTGGGGTGGGGCCTGTCCTCGCGTCGGCTGACGAACCCGGCGATCGAGCCCGAGGCTCTGCCGACGCTCGACGCGGTGCTGCTCTCGCACCTGCACGGCGACCACTTCGACCGGGTCAGCCGCGAGCGGCTCGACCGGTCCACACCGGTGCTGTCCACGCCGCACGCGGTACGACGTCTCGGCTCGTGGGGGTTCGACGCGCACGCGCTGGAGACGTGGGACCAGCACACCCTGACCAAGGCGGGGGAGCAGCTGCGGGTGACCGCGGTCCCGGCGGTGCACGCTCGCGGCCTGCTCGGGAAGATGCTGCCCCCGGTGATGGGGAGCGTGCTCGAGCACATCGCGGACGGGCAGGTACGACGCTGCGTCTACGTCAGCGGTGACACGCTGACCGGCGCCCACGTGGACGAGGTCCGCGACCGGTTCCCCGCCATCGATGCGGCCGTGGTGCACCTCGGCGGCACGCGCGTGCTGCTGCGCACGGTCACCATGGACGGGCCGATGGGCGTCGACTTCGTCGAGCGCTCACGACCGAAGGTCGTGGTGCCGGTGCACCACGACGACTACACCGTCTTCCGGTCCCCGCTGGGCGACTTCGTCGAGCGGGCGGGAGCCGCCGGTCTCGCCGCGGACCTCCGCTGCCCGGCGCGGGGCGAGGTCGTCAGCCTCGCTCCCGGGGCGACCGGCGACTGAGACTTCGCGCGGCCCTGAGTGCACACGCAGAACCGGCCCGCCCCCAGATGGGGACGGGCCGGTTCTGCGTCGTGCTCAGGACTGCGTCTGCGAGCGGACCTCGTCCACTCCCGACTGCCCCTCGGACTTGACCTTGCCGGCGCTGTCGGAGGCGGTGTCCTTGACCTCCTGGGCCGCCTCGGCGGCCGTCTCCTTGACGTCGCTGGCGACGTCCTGGGCGACCGACTTCGCCTGGTCCACGACCGGCTGGCCGTGCTCCTTGGCGGCGTCGACGACGTGACCGGCCGCGACGGCCTCCTTCTCGGAGGCGGGGATCAGTGCGGAGACGATCATGCCTGCGCCGAAGGCGACCAGGCCGGCCGCGAGCGGCGAGCCCTGCACCTTGTCCTGAGTGCCGCTCACGGCGCCCTGGGCGGTGCCCCTGACGGAGTCGACGGCACCGCCTGCGGAGTCCCTGGCGGACCCTGCCGTGCCGGACGCCGACGAGCTGACCCCGTGGGCGGTGCCCATGACCTTGTCACGCACGCCGAGCATGCGGCCGCGGGCCGCCTGCTTGCGCCGCTCGACGATGGCCGACGGGCTCACCCGGTCCTGCAGGGCGTCGACGTCGGTCGTCATCGACTGCCGCGTCTGCTCGATCTCTGCCCTCAGTTCTTCTGTGCTCTGGCCCATGCTGCGTCCTCCTTGAGTGTCTGCTGCGTCTCCGGCAGCTGCGGGTTCGTGTTCTTGAGCTCCTTGCGGCCCCTGGCCGCGAGGACGGCGCCGACGATCGCCCACAGGATGGTGACGATCAGGAACGCCAGCTCGACGGGCATCCAGTTGTCGAGGAGGTAGGCCAGGGCGAACGAGCCCAGGATCAGGGCGAGCAGGCCGGACACGCCGGCACCGCCGAGCATCCCGGCACCCTTCCCGGCCTTGGTGGCCTCCTCCTTGAGCTCGGTGCGAGCCAGCTCGAGCTCCTGCTTGACGAGCGTGGTCAGGTCGTTGCTCAGGTCGCCCACGATCTGGCCGAGACTGCGCTCGTCCTCCACGCCCGCGCTCGCCACGTGGGAGCCCGGGCGGGTGGGGGTCGTCGGGGGCACGGGATCGAAGCCCTGCGCCCCTGTCACGGCGTGTCCTGCGTGCGCTGGCCCGGGACGCCGGTCGAGCTGGAGTCCAGGCTGGACGGCATCGTCTGCGTCGGGTGCTGCCCGGGGGTGTCGTACCCAGCGCCGCCGGTCGTGGCCATCGGTCCCGTCCCCACGCCAGTGGTGCCGTAGGTCGGGGCGGTGCCGTACGTCGTGCCCGACGCGCCGGTGGTGCCTCCGGACTCGGCCAGCGAAGCCGCTGCCGCGCCGTCGGCGGTCGCGCGGAACATCCGCCCGGCCACGACGCCCGCAGCCAGGGCGCCCACCAGGAAGGTGCCCGGACGGCGACGCGCGAAGTCGCGCGCGTCGTCGAGGAGCTGCGCCGGCTCACGGTTCTCGAGATGGCTGCCGAAGGCGCGCACCCGGTCGGAGACCTGCTGCGCCAGGTCGGTCGCCATGCCCTGGGACGGGCCCTCGCCCTGCGCCATCTTCTGCAGGTCGTCGCCGAGCGTCCGGAGGGTCTCCGACAGCTTGTCGCGACCGGTGGTGGCCTGGTCGTTCAGCTGCGTGGTGACCTGCTGCTTGGCGTCGCCCACGACGTTGCGGGCCTGCTCGGCCGCGGTTCCGGCGACGTTGAGTGCCTCGTCCTTGGCGGTACCGGCCACCTGCTTGCCCTGGTCGGCCGCCGTGGAGGCGGTGTCCTTGGCCTTGTCGGTGGTGCCGGAGTTGTTGCCCGACGAGTAGCCGCCCGCGTCGTAGCCGCCGGTGGTTCCGGTGGTTCCGGTGGTTCCGGTGGTTCCGGTGGTTCCGGTGGTTCCGGTGGTTCCGGTGGTGCTCGGGGTGGTGGTGGTCAGTGGGTCGTTTCCGTAGGTCGTCATGCGTCCTCCTCGGAGTGGGTGGTGGTGGTGCTTGCGTCCGGATCGGGGTCCGGGTCGCTGGCCGGTTCGGAGCCCGGCCGCAGCTGCCCTTGGTCGGGTTCCTCCCCGTCCGGCGTCGGCGGATCCGCGTCCTGGTCGTGGTGGGATTGCTCGGTCATGGCCGCTCCGTACCCCCGGGGTCGGGGGTCTCAGTCCACCCGTACGGAGGGCATTTGCGAGATGCATGGGAGCGCCGGAACGGGGCACTGGGAGCGATGGTCGCTTTCCTCCAGCACACCCCCACACGTCGGTCGTACGCCGACCTGACCGAGGCCGAGGTCGACGAGATCGGCCGCACCCTGGACGCCCTGCGCGCGGAGGTCATCGCCGACCGCGGCGCGAGCGACGCGGCGTACGTCCGCCGAGTCATCGCCGTCCAGCGCTGCCTGGAGGTGGCCGGGCGGCTGGTCCTCCTCGGCAGTCGCAGCCGCACCGCGTGGTGGCTGGGCACCACCTCGCTCGCGCTGTCGAAGGTGCTCGACAACATGGAGATCGGGCACAACGTGCTCCACGGGCAGTGGGACTGGATGCGGGACCCGCGGATCCACTCCTCGACCTGGGACTGGGACCACGCGTCCGCCCCGGAGCAGTGGCGGCGTGCCCACAACGACCGGCACCACGTCAACACCAACGTGCTCGGCAAGGACAACGACCTCGGCTACGGCATCCTGCGCGTCGACGAGGCCCAGGAGTGGGAGCCGCGCCACCTCGCCCAGCCGCTGTGGAACCTCGTGAACGCGTGCATCTTCGAGTACGGCATCGCGATGTACGACCTCGACCTCGGTGAGTCCCTCCGCACGGGCAGCGGCTTCTCCGAGCAGCAGAAGGGCGAGATGCGTACGACGGGGCGCCGGGCCGCCCGCAACGCGTTCCGCGACTACGTCCTGCACCCGCTGCTGTCCGCGCCGACCGGCTCGGCCCGCACGACCCTGACCGCCAACCTGGTGGCCAACCTGGTCCGCAACGTGTGGAGCCACTCGGTGATCATGTGCGGCCACTTCCCCGAGGGCGTGGAGACGTTCGAGGTCGCCGAGATCGACGAGCACGAGACGCGCGGGCGGTGGTACGTCCGGCAGATGCTGGGCTCCGCCGACATCTCCGGGCCGCCGCTGCTCCACGTGCTGTGCGGCAACCTCTCGCACCAGATCGAGCACCACCTCTTCCCGGACCTGCCCAGCAACCGCTACCGCGAGGTCGCCGGCCCGGTCCGCGAGCTCTTCGAGCGCCACGGCCTCGCCTACAACACAGCGCCGCTGTGGAAGCAGGTCGGCAGCGCGTGGAAGAAGGTCCTCCGGCTGTCGCTGCCGCCGAGGCGCTGAGTGTCGTCACACGTTCCGCCCCACGCACCGGGAGGCGAGTTCACCGTCGGCGTGGAGGAGGAGCTGATGCTCGTCGACGACGCCGACGAGCTGATGGGTGCGGCGGCAGGGCCGCTCGTCGAAGCCATGTCGCAGACCGGGTCGGACGAAGGCGTGGTCACCGGCGAGATCTACGTCGACCAGGTCGAGCTCAACACCCCGGTGTGCCGCAGCGCCGAGGACGCGTGGAGCTCGTTGCGCGACCTCCGTGCCCTCGTCGCCAAGCAGGGTGGCCAGGTCCTGGCCTGCGGGGTGCACCCGACCGCGCCCGTCGGCGTCCCCGACATCACCACCTCGCCGCGCTACGACCGCATCATCGACGAGTACGCCGGCCTGCTGCGCACGCCGACCGCGGCCCTGCAGGTGCACGTCGGGCTGCCCGACGAGCACACCGCGATGCTGGCCTACCGCGGCCTGCGCAACCGCCTGCCGCTGCTGCGCGCACTGGCCGCGGGATCGCCGTACTGGCACGGGCTGGACTCGGGTCAGGCCACGGCACGGGCGGCCATCATCCGGTCCTACCCCCGCACCACCATGCCGCCGCTGCTGCGGTCGTGGAACGACTACGTCGCGCGCACCGAGGCGCTGATGACGGCGGCCGAGGCGTCCGACCACACCTACGTGTGGTGGGAGATGCGTCCGCGACCGCTGCTGGGGACGTTGGAGGTGCGGGTCATGGACGCCGTGCCGTCCCTGGCGACCGTCGCTGCGTTGACCTCACTGGTGCAGGGCATCGCCCGACGCGCGGTGGAGTCGCCCGACGAGGTCGACCTCGACGACGACGTGCTCGCCGTCAACGACCACCGGGCGGCGCGCTACGGCCTCGACACCCGCGTCGTGGACGTGGACGGATCGCTGCGCCCCCTGCGCGAGGTCGCCGCGAGGGTGGTCACCGAGGCGCGGGACGTGCTCGCTGCCGACCGCCTGGACGCGCCGCTCGAGCAGCTCGAGCGCGAGCTCGCGGGGGAGACCGAGCCCAACCGCCAGCGACGGGTGGTCGCGGCCGGCGGAATGCCCGCCCTCCTCGCCGACCTCGTCGCCCGCACCACCGACCTCGACGGCTGAGCGGCGTACGCCGACGGCAGTCGCGGCCGACAACGGGGAGGATCGTCCTGACATGTCGAGGACGATCCTCCCCACTGTGCTCAGTACGTCGTCGAGTCGACTGCCGTGCGCGCCGTGCCGAGCACGGCGCGGCGCCGAGCGTCGAGGGCGGACGAGCGGCGGGAGAGCCGCTGGTCGAGCAGCTCGGCCGCCTCCGTGGAGCGTCCCGCCATCGCCAGGACGTGCACGAGCGTGTCCTCGACCACCTCGCGCTGGGCCCGGCTGCCGCCCAGCGGCGCCATCGTCGCGACCACACCGGTCAGCGTCGCCGCGGCGGCGTTCCACCGCTCCTCGACGACCTGGACGAGCCCGGTGCACAGGGGAGCGACGACGTCGCGAAGACCCGGTCGTCGCTCTGCCGGGCGTGGGCCTCCAGCCCGGTGAGCGCGGTGGCGTCGCCGTCGGCGGCGAGCAGCACGGCGCTGTGCATCGCGGCGAAAGGCGTCGGCGGCGCGGTGAGCCACTCCGCGGGGGCCTGCGCCCGGACCTCGGCGACGGGGAGGTCGTCGGTCCACGCACCGGTCACCCGGCCGCGCCACAGCAACGACCCGCTGTCGACCACGACCCTGCTGCCGCTGACGACCGAGGGTGCGAGCTCCCGGGCCCAGCGGCGGCGTACGGCCGCGACGTCGTCCTGCATGAGCTCGTGGAGCGCCGCGTGCCAGGAGAAGTGCGAGCGGTGGTTGGCCTCCGGCCCGCGGGTGCGGATCCACTCGTCGAGCCAGGCCAGACCGGCATCGTGGTCGCCGGTCTCGTAGTGGACGTGGGCGCGGGCGTGGACGGCATGCCCCGAGGCGGGCTCGACGGACAGGGCGTAGGAGGCCAGGTCCTCGGCCTCGCCCCAGCGCTCCTGGTCCTGGCGGACGAACGCCAGCTGGCCGGCGTACCACCAGTCGTCGCCGTAGGACCGGCCGAGGGACTCGACCAGCTGCGCGGTCTGGGTGCCGCTGGTGAGACCGCCGAAGGCGACGGTCGACACCGTGACGCTGACCGCGAGGGCGTCGCGGGGGAAGAGGCGTACGTGCCGGAGCAGGGCCGCTGCGCCCGTCGCCTCGTCGGCGCGCAGCCGGGTGGTGACGGCGTCGAGGAAGGACGACTCGCGGTCGTCGAGGTGGCGGTCGGACGCGGCCCGGTGGGCGGCACGCAGCGACTCGCGCCAGTGCGTGGTGGCGCCCCACTCGTGCCCGAGCAGCGCCAGGGCCGCGTGGGCCTGGACGAAGCCCCCGTCCGCGGCGACCGCCGCGTCGAGTCCCTCCTCCACGCCGTCCTGCAGGCGCAGGAGGCGACCGAGCGCGGCGTTGTAGAGCTCGGCGGCGTCCTGGCTGGCGGAGAGGGTGAGTCCGTAGGGGTCGACCGGTCGGCGGCGGGCCTCGCCGTGCAGCGACCGTGCGACGATCCGAGCCACGTCGTAGGCCTGCTCGCGGATCTCCGGCATGGCGGTGGACTCCCACAGGTTGCCGCGGCGCAGCGAGCCGACGGCGAGGAAGGGGAGCGTGTCGGGCAGGGTGCCGAGGATGCGTCCGTCGTCGGCGGTGTCGATTCCCAGTCCAGCCGGGCCGGGACGGACCAGGCCCGACTGCGCGAGTCGGGTGAGCAGCGGGTCGGCGGCGATGGTGCCGACGGGGCCGGTGCAGTTGACCACGGCCGCCACCCGCAGCGTCGTCCCGTCGTCGAGGGTGACGTGGAGTGCGGACCGGTCGGCGCGTACGGCGGCCAGCGTGCCGCGGTGGCGCACCAGTCGCCCCACGGTGGCGACGGCGTCGAGCCGTCGCGACGTGGCCGGCGCCATCCGGTGGCGGTGCACGTCCCACGAGCGGGCGTCCTCGGTGATGAAGCGGCGCTTGTCGGCCTCCGACAGGCCCCGCCAGAGCTGGGCGGTGACCGGACGCAGGCCGTCGACGGCGGCGCGCCAGTCGCCGGTGGCCGCGACGGTCTCCTCCACGTGCGCGGCGAGCGTCGCGCGCAGCGTGTCGAGGTCCTGGGTGCGCGTGATCCCGGGCGGGGGCGGCACGGGGGGAGTCGTGGGCAGCACGTGCGGGTGCGGCACGGCGTCGGTGCGCGAGACCACGTGGATGGTGCGGTCGGGGCGGTCGGCGGTGATCGCGAGGTCGACCATCGTCAGGCCCGACCCGAGCATCAGCACGTCACCGACCTCGGGGATCTCCTGCGTCCACGGGTCGGCGACGAGCCGGGGGTCGGCCGCCAGCTCGGGCGGGGCCCAGCCGGTGCCGGGCCGGCTTCCGGTGGCCAGCACGACTGCGCGTGCCTCGAGCTGCTCCCCGTCGGAGAGCTCGACGACGAACCTGTCGTCGGCGCGAGTGACGTCGGCGACCTCGGCGTGGCGGCGTACGAGCCGGGCGTTGCCGGGGAACTCGGTCGCGGTGGTCAGCAGGCTCTCGACGTAGCGGCCGAAGACCGCGCGCGGGGCGAAGTCATGGGGCTGGAACCTCGGGTCGTGGTGGTTGCGGAGCCAGCGCAGGAAGTGCTCGGGGTCGCGGGGGAACGCGCTCATGCCCGAGGCCGGGACGTTGAGGAGGTGTCGCTCGTCGGTCGTGGAGTAGGCCTGGCCGCGCCCTGTGCTCGGCGCCGGGTCGACCAGCTCGACGCGGAAGCGCGAGGACAGGGCCGTCACCAGGTGGGTGGCCACCAGGGTGCCTCCCGCACCGGCACCCACCACGACGACCCGACAGTCACCCTCGTTCGTCCGCACGCCCGCTCCCCTCATAGTCCACTGAGTTACTTGACAAACGGTAGCAGGGCGGTCGCTCCCGCCGACTCGGGGGAGCGAGCGGGCGTGGCGCGGCACGCGCGTAGGTCGTGCCGCGCCACGCGCCGGTCAGCGGTCGATCAGCTCCTCCATGAGCTCGATCTCGGCTGTCTGGCTCTCCTCGATCGACTCGGCCAGGGCGATGGCGTCGGGGAAGAGGCCCTCGGCCTGCTCGGTCTCGGCCATCTCGATGGCGCCCTCGTGGTGCTCGATCATCATCTGCATCCACATGGTCTCGAACATGTTGGCGCCGGAGTCGCGGAGCTCGGCCAGGTCGTCGGGGTCCATCCCCATCCCGTCGCCCATGCCCATGTCGCCATCGCCCATGTGACTGTTGACGTGGTCGCGGGAGGTCTCGGGGACCTCCTCGCCCCAGTCGGTGAGCCAGTCGGCCATCATCTCGATCTCGGGAGCCTGGGCCTCCCGGATGTCCTCCGTCAGGCGGGCGAACTCCGGGGACAGCCGGCGACCCTGCGTCATGTCGACCATCACCAGGGCGTCGGCGTGGTGCGGGATCATCTCGGTCGCGAACTCGACGTCGGCGTCGTTGTAGACGTCGCCGTTGGCTGCGGTGTGCTCGGCGGCGGGGGTGCCGCCCGAGGCGTCGTCCTCACCGCAGCCGGCGAGGCCGGCGCCGGTGAGGGTCAGGAAGAGCGCTGCCGCGGTGGCGCGGCGCGCGCGAACATGCGTGCGTGCGGACATGGGGGTCTCCTTGTCGGTGGTGTCCGTGCTGCTGTGAGGTCGCGTCAGCCGGCCGGGCCGGCGGGCGGCTCAGCAGCGGAGGACCGACAGGGCGTGGAGGTCCGGTGGGGCGTGGGCGTTCCTGGCTGCGACCGGGGCGGTCGCGCTGCGCAGGGCCCGCGGACGTACGGCGACGAGGCCCGGCGCGGGGCGGACGAGCCGGAGCAGGGCGATCGCGGCGGTAGCGAGGACCGCGACGCACAGCCCGAGGACCTGCATCGCGTGCTGGCCGCCGTCGTGGCCATCGCCGTCGAGCGTCGCCACGGGCGTCACCGGCGCCGCGTCGCGCGCTGCGTCGGGTGTTGCGTGCTGGGCACCGTGGTGCGCCGGGTGGTGCGCCGCGTGGTGCGCGTCCGTCACGCTCGACACGCTCTGGGTCGAGGCTGGGACTGGCACGGGGATCGGCTCGGCCGCGCTGGCGTGCGACGCAAGGCCGTGCATGGCGAAGATCGCCAGCAGGGCGAGCGCCGCCCACCACGTCCGGAGCATGCCTCCAGCCTAGGTCGCGCGTCGCATCACCACACGAGGGAACCTCGCCGAGGTGGCCTCGGTGCGTGCGGCGAGCTCGAAGCCGGCGTCCTCGAACAGCTTGCGGGTGCCGACGTAGGCCATCGTCAGGTCGACCTTCTGCCCGCGGTTGTCGACCGGGTAGCCCTCGACGACCGGCGCGCCCTGCTGGACGGCGTACGCCACCGCACCCTCGAGCAGGACGTGGGAGATGCCGCGGCCCCGGTGCCCGGGACGAACCCGGATGCACCAGGCCGACCATGCCGGCTGGTCGTCGACGTGCGGGATCTTCGTGGAGCGGGCGAACGGCAGCTCGGCACGGGGCGCGACGGCCGCCCACCCGACGACCTCGTCGCCGTCGTAGGCGAGCACCCCGGGCTTGGTGCGCCTGCGCGTCAGGGACTCGACGTACGCACCGCGCGCGGGGCCGGCGAGCTCGCGGTTCTCCTTCGCGGGGATGCGGTGGCTCAGGCACCAGCACACGCTGGAGGCCGGGTTCTTCGGGCCCACCATCGTGCGCACGTCGTCGAACCGGGCGTGCGTCGCCGGGTGGACGACGAACCCGCGGGACCTCACGAGCGGCGTGCTGGCCATGTCGCCACGCTAGCCCCGCGCGCCGACACGCCCTGTTGAATGGAGGCATGGGTACCGGACCGAGGATGCGCAGGATCGGCCTGCTGGGCGGGATGAGCTGGGAGAGCTCGGCCCTCTACTACGAGATCCTCAACGCGGCGGTGCGCGAGCGCCTCGGTGGCTACCACTCGGCGCGCGTGCTGATGTCGTCGGTCGACTTCGCGGAGGTCGAGGCCATGCAGGCCGCGGGGGAGTGGGAGGCCGCCGGCGCGCTGCTCGCGGCCGAGGGTGCCGCGCTGGAGGTGGCGGGCGCGGAGTGCCTCGTGCTCTGCACCAACACGATGCACAAGGTCGCCGACGCGATCGAGGCGGCCACCGACGTCCCGCTGATCCACATCGTCGACGTGACCGCCGAGGCCGTCCGGGCGACCGGCTTGTCGCGGGTCGCGCTGCTCGGGACGCGGTTCACCATGGAGCAGGCGTTCGTCCGCGACCGGCTCGCCACGCACGGCATCGAGGCGCTCGTCCCGCCGGGGGAGGACCGCGAGCTGGTGCACGAGGTGATCTACGGCGAGCTCGTCCACGGTGTCGTCCGCGAGGCGTCGCGGGCGGCGTACGTCGACGTGGTGGACCGGCTGGTCGCCGACGGGGCCGAGGGCGTGGTCCTCGGCTGCACCGAGATCGAGCTGCTGCTGCGACCCCAGGACGTCGACGTCCCCGTCTTCGCCACCACGCGGCTGCACGCGTTGGCGGCCGTCGACTTCGCCCTCAGCCGAGGGTGACGTCGCGCACGACCAGGTCGAGCCAGTCGTCGAGGCGCCCGAGCTGGTCGGTGCGGCCGAACAGTGGCCGCTTACCCGGTGGCGGGAGGTAGCCCACGGCGTCCATCACGAGCCAGTGGGCATCGGCCCGGGTGCCGGTCTCGGCGGCGTAGTGCTGGAGGAGCTCGAGCGCCGGGTGAGTGCCGTACGCCAGTGCTAGGTTGGACGCCGCGTGGGCCGCGTCGAGCCACGCTGGGCCGGTCGAGGTCTCCACCCAGTCGACCACCCCGGTGATCGCGTCCCCGGACCACAGCAGGTTGCGGTGGCTGAAGTCGCGGTGCAGGAACGTCGGTTCGTACGCCGGTGCCGGCCCGGCCAGCACCTCGAAGGCGCGGCGCCACGACTCCGGGTGACGCGACCAGGATGGAACGACCCACTTCTCCTCCCACGCCCAGGACTGGAAGGTGCGGAACGGCTCGGCCGGATGCTGGTCGTGGATCGTCGCCAGCAGGTCGGCCATCGCCCCCAGCTGCCGGTCACCGGGCTCGTGGCTGTCCTCGAGCAGCTCACCGTCGAGGCGGGACATCAGGTGCGCGGCGACGCCGGCCACCCTTCCGTCCGCGTCGAGGGCGAGGCTCCTCGGCGCCGGCACGGGCGTCTCGGCCATGGCCAGCTGCGCGTCCCGCTCACGGCTCGTCAGCGCGGCTCCGTGGGTGCGCCACGGCTCGGCGGTCATCAGCCGGAGCACCGACTCGCTGCCGTCGTCGTGCCGCAGCGCGAGCATCGTCGACGTCAGGCCGCCGACGAGGGCGTCGTACGACGTCACCCGCGACCCGGTCGCGGAGCCGGCCCAGGCGAGTGCGGTTGGGAAGTCCACGTCGTCCGGCACGCCGCGACGGTAGCGGGTGCCGCACGTGCGGCGGCTCTGGCCCTCGAACGGCCGATTCGAGGGCAACATGCGCCGCACGTGCGACGGGCTGGGGCCCGACCGCCACACGTGTCCGAGATGTCGCCCTCGGATCGGCAACCGAGGGGCGACTTCACGGACACGTGTCCAGGGAGCGCTCAGCCCTGGGCAGGCCAGAGCGAGTGATAGGCGTTGATCGCCGGCTGCCCGCCGAGGTGGGCGTAGAGCACGTGCGAGTCGGCGGGGATCTCCCGGGAGGTGACCAGGTCGATCAGCCCGGCGAGGGACTTCCCCTCGTAGACGGGGTCGGTGATCATCGCCTCGAGCTGCGCGCCGAGCGCCATCGCCTCCATCGTCGAGTCCACGGGCAGGCCGTAGAGCTCGCCGGCCCATCCCTCGAGGACGGTGATCTCGTCATCGCGGAGATCCCGGCCGAGCTCGATCAGCTCCGCGGTGTGGCGGGCGATGCGGGCCACCTGGTCGCGGGTCTTCTCGATCGTGGCGCTGGCGTCGATGCCGAGCACGCGACGTCGTACGCCGGTGAGGTCCTCCAGTGCGGCGAACCCGGCGATCATCCCGGCGTGCGTGGAGCCGGTGACCGTGCAGACCACGATCGTGTCGAAGGTGACGCCGAGCGCCTTCTCCTGCTCGGCCACCTCGAAGGCCCAGCTCGCGAACCCGAGACCACCGAGGCGGTGCTCGCTGGCGCCGGCCGGGATGGCGTACGGCGTGCCGCCCCCCTCCTCGACCTCGCGGATCGCGTCCTTCCAGGAGTCTCGGATGCCGATGTCGAAGCCGTGGGGGTCGAGGCGCGAGTCGGCGCCCATCATCCGGCTGAGCAGGATGTTGCCCACCTGGGTGTTGGTCGGGTCGTCCCACGGCACCCACTTCTCCTGCACCAGCCGGCACTTGAGACCGAGGTGGGCGGCGACGGCGGCGACCTGGCGGGTGTGGTTGGACTGGTAGCCGCCGATGGACACGAGCGTGTCGGCGCCGGAGGCGAGCACGTCGGGGACGATGTACTCCAGCTTGCGGACCTTGTTGCCGCCGAACGCGAGAGGGCTGCTCACGTCCTCGCGCTTGGCCCACACGGTCGCACCGCCACCCCGGCCGGCGAGGTGCTGCGTCAGCCGCGTCAGCTCGTGGATCGGGGAGGGGCCGAACGTCAGCGGGTGACGTGGGAACTGGTCGAGGATCACGGGGTCTCCTGGGAGTCGGTCGGGTCGGGGATCAGGTTGGCGAGGTTCTGCCAGGTGCGGAAGGCGACGTCGGCCGCCGCTTGCTCGTCGCCGCTGGCGCAGGCCTCCACCAGTCGCGCGTGGAGGTCGACCGACTCCGTGCCGGCGTGGCTGGCGAAGCGGCGGCGCTCGAGGCGGCGTACGACCGGGGTGAACTGGTCGAGCACCGTGGCCAGCGCCCGGTTGCCGGACACCTCGACGGCGACGCGGTGGAAGGCGTCGTCCGCGCTGAGCGCGGCGTCGGTGTCACCGGCACCGATCGCCGCGGCGAAGCGCTCGTTGGCCTCGCGCATCCGGTCGAGGTCGCCCGCGGTGAGCCGGGCCACCGCCTCGGTGACGGCGAGCCGATGCATGGCGACGACGACGGCGTGGGCCTCGCGCACCTCGGCGAGGTCGATCTCGGCGACGACGGTCGAGCGTCCCGGGGCCGACCTGACCAGGCCGGTGTCGCCGAGTCGCAGCAGCGCCTCGCGCACGGGCGTACGACTCACGCCGAGCCAGGCAGCGAGCTCGGTGTCGCGGACCACCTCGCCCGGCGCCAGCGTGCCGTCGACGATCGCGTCGCGGAGCCGGTCGTGGACGGTCTCGCGTAAGAGGCTGGGTCGCAGTGGGTTGGGGGACGTGGGCACCGGCATGCAATATATTGCACATCGCAGGGCCGTTCCCGTCAAGCGGTAGTCCAGTGGCAAATGGTCGCGAATCTGCCGATCTGACGGCCGTTTCCCACTGGACTACCCACCCGTCGCGACCGTTGCCTACTGGACTACCCCGGCCGGCGAGGGCGGTCAGGCCCGGGAACAACGCCGGTGGTTGAGCGTTGGACCAGGCATGAAGAAGATCGGGTTCTTGAACTTCGGCCACTGGACCGACTCGCCGCAGTCCGCGGTGCGCTCGGCGTCGGACACCCTGCTGCAGTCGATCGACCTCGCGGTCGCGGCCGAGGAGCTCGGCGCGGACGGGGCGTACTTCCGGGTGCACCACTTCGCGCGCCAGCTCGCCTCGCCGTTCCCGCTGCTCGCCGCGGTCGGCGCGCGCACCAGCCGGATCGAGATCGGCACCGGCGTGATCGACATGCGCTACGAGAACCCGCTCTACATGGCCGAGGACGCCGGGTCCGCCGACCTGATCGCGGGCGGCCGGCTCCAGCTCGGCATCAGCCGGGGATCACCGGAGCAGGTGATCGAGGGCTGGCGCTACTTCGGCTACGCCCCCGCCGCGGGCGAGGACCAGGCCGACATGGCCCGCCGCCACACCGAGGTGCTCCTGCAGGTGCTGGAGGGGGAGGGGTTCGCGCAGCCCAACCCGCGCCCGATGTTCCCCAACCCGCCCGGCCTGCTGCGCATCGAGCCGCACTCCGAGGGCCTGCGCGAGCGCATCTGGTGGGGTGCCGCCTCCGACGCCACCGCCCGCTGGGCGGCCGAGAAGGGGATGCACCTGATGAGCTCGACGCTCAAGGCCGACGAGACGGGCGAGCCCTTCCACGTCCAGCAGCGCAAGCAGATCGAGGTCTTCCGCGAGGCGTGGCGCGAGGCCGGCCACGAGGGTGAGCCCCGCGTGTCGGTGAGCCGGTCGATCATGCCGATCACCACCGACCTCGACCGGATGTACTTCGGCCACGAGGGCTCGAGCTCCGACCAGTTCGGCCAGATCGAGGCCAACCTGCGCGCCGTCTTCGGCAAGACGTACGCCGCCGAGCCCGACGTGCTGGTCAAGGAGCTCGCCGACGACGAGGCGGTCGCCGCCGCCGACACCCTGCTGCTCACGGTGCCCAACCAGCTCGGCGTGGACTACAACGCCCACATCCTCGAGACGGTGCTCACCGACGTGGCGCCCGACCTCGGCTGGCGCTGACGCCTCACGCCGCGCAGGTCACGACGGGGCGGCCGCCCGCAGCTTCTCCAGCAGCGGGCCGGCCGCCTCGCTGATGAAGCGGTCCTGCCCCTCGTCGCCGACCTGGACGAGGGCCACGTCGGTGAAGCCCGCCTCCCAGTAGGCCGAGACCGCCTCCACGATCTTGTCGAGGTCGGGGCCGCAGGGGATCGACCCGGCGACGTCCTCGGGGCGGACGTACGTCGTCGCGCCGGAGAATCCGGCCGGGGTGGGCAGGTCGGCGTTGACCGACCAGCCGCCGGCGAACCAACGGAACTGCTCGTGCGCCCGCTTGACGGCGGTGTCCTCGTCGGGGTCCCAGCAGATCGGGATCTGTCCGACGGCGCGAGCCTCCCGGCCGATCCGCGGGGCGCCCTCGACCTCGTTCCACGACTCGACGATCTCGGCCTTCGGCTCGACAGCAACCAGGTGGTCGCTCAGCGGCGCGAAACGCTCGATCGCCCGGTCGCCGGCAACGGCGACGCCGATGTCGACGCCCTGCTCGGGGAGGTCCCAGATGCGGGCGGAGTCGACCTGGAAGAAGTCGCCCCGGTGGTCGACCAGCTCGCCCGTGTGCAGCGCGCGGATCACCTCGATGGCCTCGGCGAGCATGTCCTGGCGCTCGGCGATCGCGGGCCAGCCCTCACCCACGACGTGCTCGTTGAGGTTCTCGCCGCTGCCCAGCCCGAGGACGAAGCGGCCCTCGGCGAGGATCTGCAGCGTTGCGGCCTTCTGCGCCACGACGGCGGGGTGGTAGCGCAGGGTCGGGCACGTCACGTAGGTCATCAGGCCCACGCGCTCGGTCGCCTGTGCCACGGCACCCAGCGTCGTCCAGGCGTACGGTGCGTGCCCCTGCTCGGTGAGCCACGGCGAGTAGTGGTCGCTCATCACCTCGAAGTCGAAGCCGGCCTGCTCGGCGGCGACGGCGTACGACACCAGCTCCCGCGGGCCGCTCTGCTCGGTCATCAGCGTGTATCCGAAGCGCGTCATCCTGCGACCGTAGCCAGCCGCCCGGGGCCACCCACCGCCCGAACAGGTGAGCCGCTCAGGTGGCCGGTGCTTGTCTGGACGCATGGACACCTCAGACGGACAGGACAAGAAGACCGACCAGGACGGCCAGGAGGGCCAGGTCTCCGAGATGGCAGCGGACGCCCCGGAGCCGATCAGCTCCGGCGACTCCGTGGCCGGCCAGCCCGACCCGCAGCCCGGTGAGGTCGACGAGGGCTCGCAGGGACCCAACGCGATCCCGGACGACCCCACGGGCGAGCACCCCCACAAGCCCTGACCTGCGGTAGAACGGCCCCATGAGCAAGCCAGTGATCGTGGTGGTGGGCGCCGGGCCGGGCGTGAGCGGGTCGGTGGCACGCCGATTCGCCGACGAGGGCTACGACGTGGCGCTCCTCGGCCAGGACCAGCACGTGCTGGACCAGCTGGCCGCCGACCTCGGCGCCCGCGGTGCCGCAGTGGGCCATGCGTGCGCCGACGTCACCGACGAGCAGGCCGCACGCGACGCCGTACGCCGCTTCGGTGAGCACACCGGGCGCATCGACGTCCTGCACTTCAACCCCAGTGCCTTCCGCGAGAAGGACCCGCTGACCCTCACGGT
Organism: Nocardioides sp. zg-1230; assembly: GCF_013155335.1. Taxonomy (GTDB): domain Bacteria; phylum Actinomycetota; class Actinomycetes; order Propionibacteriales; family Nocardioidaceae; genus Nocardioides. Next base: position 525,918 of record NZ_JABJQZ010000002.1, read on the forward strand.
CGAGGAGCTCCTCGAGGACGTCGCGCTCGGCGTGGGCGCCCTGCTCAGCGTCGTGCAGGCCGCCCGACCCTTCATGTCCGCAGACGGGCGGATCAGCGTCACCGGCAGCATGGCGGCCGACGACCCGTGGGAGGGCGCGGCGTCGCTGGGCGTGCAGAAGGCGGGCGTGCGCAACCTCGTGCACAGCATCGACAAGACCCTGTCCGGCGACGGCATCCGCGCGGTGTCGGTGACGGTGCGCGGGGCGCTCTCGCGCGAGGGCGCCTTCACTCCCGACCGGGTGGCCGACGCGATCTGGGACGCGGTCGCGAGGCCGGACGCAGACTGGAGCAGCGAGGTCGCCTTCGAAGGCTAGTCTCGAGGACGTGCAGCCGATCCATCCCTCCCGTCGTGCGACCCGCCGCCTCGCCGCGCTGGGGTCGGCGGCCGTGCTGCTCGTCGGAGCCGCGGCCTGCGGGGCGGACGAGACCTCCGAGCCTGCTGGCGCATCGTCGTCGGCCTCGGACGGCGCGGCGCCGATTCCGGCCGCCGACGCGCTCGCGCGGGTCGCGGACGGCGCCGAGGTCGTCGACGTACGCACCGCCGAGGAGTTCGACTCCGGCCACCTCGACGGCGCGGTCAACATCGACTACCAGGCGGCTGACTTCGCCGAGCGGATCTCCGAGCTGCCCCGCGAGGAGTCCTACGTCGTCTACTGCGCGTCGGGTCGTCGCGCGACCGGCGCGGTCGAGCAGATGCGCGACCTCGGGTTCACCGACGTCGTCAACGGCGGGGGCTACGCCGACCTCGCCGGCTGACCCGGCGGGTCAGCGCTTGCGACCCCAGAGCAGGTAGGCGATCGGCCCGACGGGCTGCACCGACAGGGCCGGGACCCAGAGCAGCTTGGGTCCGCGCACGAGCTCGGCGGGGCGCTGCTTGAGATCCTTGGCGCACCACGCGGTGACGGCGACCTCCACGATCCCGGCCACGGCGACGAGCTTCTTCTGCGCGGGCGTCATGTCGCCCCAGGACTTCTTCTGTGCCATGGCCCCGAACCTACCGGGCGCCGGCATGGTGATCACGCACCGCCGAGCCCGTTGATCAACAGCCAGGAGACGACGACGCCGGCGAACGCCGCGGCCAGGCCCCACCAGGCGCCCGTCAGCGCGCGGCGCCCGGTCGGCGCGCCCTCGCGGGCCAGGCCGGGCAGCGCGATCGTGACCGCCGCGCCGACAGCGGCCATGGCGAGCAGCTGCACCGGGACGATCCAGTTCTCCGTGCCCGGGTCGTCGAGGACGTACGCCGTCGCCGGCAGGCTGAGCATCCCCAGGACCAGCAGCACGACGATCCCGACGAGGCGCTGCGCTGACCGGCTCACGGCGCGAGGGTAGTGCTCAGCCCTCCTTGGCCACCAGCGTCAGCACGTCGTAGGTCGCCACCGGCTCGTCGTCCTGGTTGGTGACGAGCGCGTCCCAGCGGACCTCGCCGTAGTCGGCCGAGGAGCGCGGGGTGACCTGCTTGACGGTGAGCGTCACGCGGATCGAGTCGCCGGCCTTGACCGGGGTCAGGAAGCGCAGGTTGTCGACGCCGAAGTTGGCGAGCACCGGCCCCGGGGCGGGGTCGACGAAGAGCCCTGCTGCCATCGACACGATGAGGTAGCCGTGGGCGACGATGCCGCCGAAGAGCGGGTTCTGCGCGGCCGCCTCCGGGTCGGTGTGGGCGTAGAAGGTGTCGCCGGTGAACTCGGAGAAGTGGTCGATGTCGGCGCGGGAGATCACGCGCGGCTGCGAGGCGATCGTGTCGCCGACCCGCAGCGTCGCCAGCGAGTGGCGGAACGGGTGCTCCGGCGTCTCGGTGCGCCGCGAGCCGCGCGTCCATCGACCGGTGATCGCGGTGAGCATGTCGGGGGAGGCCTGGATCGCCGAGCGCTGCATGTGGTGCAGCACGCCGCGTACGCCGCCCAGCTCCTCGCCGCCGCCGGCGCGTCCCGGGCCGCCGTGGACCAGCATCGACAGGGGAGAGCCGTGGCCGGTGCTCTCGGGGGCGTCGTCGCGGTCGAGGACGAGGATGCGGCCGTGCCAGGGAGCGAGCCCGAGGACCAGGGTGCGGGCGACCTCCGGGTCGTGGGTGACCACCGAGCCGACCAGCGATCCCTTGCCGCGCGCGGCCAGGGTGACGGCCTCGTCGAGGGAGTCGTACGACATCACGGTCGACACCGGGCCGAAGGGCTCGACGTCGTGCGGCTCCACCGCGCCGGCGCGGGCCCGGAGGAGGACGGGCGCCATGAAGGCGCCGCGCTCACCGTCACCGGCGAACCCCGTGGTGGCACTCGGGTCGCCGAGGACGACCTCGGCCGAGGAGCGCAGCGCCTCGACGGCCTTGCGGACCTCCTCGCGCTGCCCGAGGGAGGCGAGCGGACCCATCCGGACGGACTCGTCGTCGGGGTTGCCGACCGTGATGGTCGACAGCTTCGCGGCGATCGCGTCGGTCATCTCGTCGGCCACGGCGGACGGCACGATGACGCGGCGGATGGCCGTGCACTTCTGCCCGGCCTTGGCGGTCATCTCGGTGACGACGCCCTTGACGAAGAGGTCCCACTCCGGGTCGCTGGACGTCACGTCGGGGCCGAGCACCGAGCAGTTGAGCGAGTCGGCCTCGACCTGGAGCGTGCAGCCGCCGTGGAGCACCGAGGGGTGCTGGCGCAGGATGCCGGCGGTGTGGGCCGAGCCGGTGAAGGCCACGGAGTCCTGCACGCCGAGGTGGTCGAGCAGGTCGCCGGCCGAGCCGGCGAGCAGCTGGAGCGAGCCCTCGGGGAGGATGCCCGACTCGATGATCCGCCGGACGACGAGCTCGGTGAGGTACGCCGTCTGGCTGGCGGGCTTGACGATCGACGGGAGCCCGGCGACGAAGGCCGGCGCGAGCTTCTCGAGCATGCCCCAGACGGGGAAGTTGAAGGCGTTGATCTGCACCGCCACGCCGGGGCGCGAGGTGTAGACGTGCTGGCCCATGAAGACGCCGGTGCGGCCGAGCTGCTCGAGGTCGCCGTCGCACACCACGATGTCGTTCGGCAGCTCGCGGCGGGCCTTGGACGAATAGCTGAACATCGTGCCGAAGCCGCCGTCGATGTCGATCATCGAGTCGCGTCGGGTCGCGCCGGTGGCGAGGGAGAGCTCGTAGAGCTCGTTCTTGAGCCCGGTCAGGTGGGCGGCCAGCTCCTTGAGGAGCAGGGCTCGCTCGTGGAAGGTCATCTCCCGGATCGCGGGACCGCCGACCGTACGGGCGTGGTGGGCCATCGCGCCCAGGTCGAGCCCGGCGCTGGAGATCCGCGCGACCTCCTCGCCGGTGGCCGCGTCCAGGAGGGGGTGGCCCTCGGCGGAGGCGGCGTACCAGCGTCCGGCGGCGTAGCTCTCGAGCAGTCGGGTCACGGGGGACTCCCTCGAAGTCGGGTCGGCGTCGGGTGGGGGCCGCGGTGTTTGCGTGCCCGGGGTGACGGGTGACACACTAATAGCAGACCGATCGGTCAGTAAATGTGGTCGCAGACCCACGTCGGAGGACGCATGACACTCACGCAGACGCCGCCCGCGGGCGATCTCGAGGCCGGCTTCGAGGCCACGATCGCGCGCAACGAGCGGATCGAGCCCCGCGACTGGATGCCGGAGGGCTACCGCAAGACCCTCGTGCGCCAGATCGCCCAGCACGCGCACAGCGAGATCATCGGCATGCAGCCCGAGGGGAACTGGATCACCCGGGCGCCCAGCCTGCGCCGCAAGGCGATCCTGCTCGCCAAGGTCCAGGACGAGGCCGGGCACGGGCTCTACCTCTACTCCGCGGCCGAGACCCTCGGCGTCTCCCGGCTCGAGCTCACGGAGCTGCTGATCGCCGGCAAGCAGAAGTACTCCTCGATCTTCAACTACCCGACGCTGTCCTACGCCGACGTCGGCACGATCGGCTGGCTGGTCGACGGCGCCGCGATCTGCAACCAGGTGCCGCTGTGCCGCACCTCCTACGGTCCCTACGGCCGCGCGATGATCCGCGTGTGCAAGGAGGAGTCCTTCCACCAGCGCCAGGGCTACGAGCTGCTCGCCACCATGATGCGCGGCACCGACGAGCAGCGCGCCATGGTGCAGGAGTCGGTCGACCGCTTCTGGTGGCCGGCGCTGATGATGTTCGGCCCGCCCGACGACGCCTCGCCCAACACCGCCCAGTCGATGGCGTGGGGCATCAAGCGCCACACCAACGACGAGCTGCGGCAGAAGTTCGTCGACATGTCCGTGCCGCAGGCCGAGGCCCTCGGCGTCACGCTCCCCGACCCCGAGCTCCGGTGGAACGAGGAGCGCGGCCACCACGACTTCGGCCAGCCCGACTGGGACGAGTTCATGGAGGGCGTGAAGGGCAACGGCCCCTGCAACGCGCAGCGGATGGCCCACCGCCGCCGCGCCCACGAGGACGGCGCCTGGGTGCGGGAGGCCGCGACGGCGTACGCCGCCAAGCAGCGGGCGGCCGGGCAGAGGAAGGCGAACGCATGAGCGAGCTCTCCGCCGAGGGCGGCCACGGGGCCGTGCCGCTGAAGGACGTCCCGACCGGGCAGGGGGTGACCCCTCCGGAGCCCGAGTGGCCGCTCTACGAGGTCTTCGTCCGTGGCAAGCGCGGCCTCAACCACGTCCACGTCGGCTCCCTGCACGCCGCCGACGACCGGATGGCGCTGCTCCACGCCCGCGACGTCTACACACGCCGCAACGAGGGCGTGAGCATCTGGGTGGTGCGCGCCGACGCGATCACCGCCTCGAGCCCCGACGAGAAGGACCCGATGTTCGCCCCCAGCGGCGACAAGGTCTACCGCCACCCGACGTTCTACGCCATCGCCGACAACGTCCCCCACATGTGATGGAGGACCACGTGCACACGACGCCCGAGGACGAGCACGACAACGCCTACGCCGGCCTGCTCGTCAACGACGCCCACTGGGCCTTCGGCACCGACTTCGAGGACCCGCTGGCCGGCGTCGACACGACCATCCCCGAGGGCGTCGACGCGCCCACGCTGGCGGCGTACGCCCTGATGCTGGGCGACGACGCGCTGGTGATGTCGCACCGGATCTCGGAGTGGACCAGCAACGCGCCCGACCTCGAGGACGACATCGCGCTGTCCAACATCGCGCTCGACCTGCTCGGCCAGGCGCGGCTCCTGCTCGCCCGCGCGGCGAAGGCCGACGAGTCGGTCGTCCCGCGGCTGCCCGAGGGCTCGCCGGCACCGCCCGAGGACGCGCTCGCGTTCTTCCGCGAGGCCCACGAGTTCCGCAACGTGCGGCTCACCGAGCTCGTCAACGGCGACTTCGCGGAGGCGACCGTCCGGGTGCTGCTGTTCTCGGTCTGGCGGCTCGCGACCTTCGAGCGCCTGCGCTCCAGCCGCGACCACGTGCTCGCGGCCGTCGCGGCCAAGGGCGTCAAGGAGCTGGCCTACCACCGCGACTACTCGGCGCGCTGGTTCGTCACGCTCGCGCAGGGCACCGACGAGTCGCGCCGCCGGCTGCTCGCCGCGCTCGACGGGCTGTGGCCGCTGTGGCCGGAGCTCTTCGACACCCACCCCGTCGAGGCGGCGGCCGCCGCTTCAGGCGTCGGCGTCGACCCGGCATCGGTCCGCGAGGCCGCCGAGGACGTGCTCGACCAGGTGCTCATCGCAGCCGGCGTGCCGCGCCCCGAGGCGCCCCGCCGGGCCGGGGTGCTGGGCCGCACGGGTCGCGACGGGATGCACGGCGAGCCGCTGAGCCGCATGCTCGCCGAGATGCAGTCCGTGGCTCGCGCCCACCCGCTGGGTCAGTGGTGACGGGAGTGAGGCTGATGAGTCGTACGACGGAGCGCGCGCGTCGCGTGGCCGAGCGGGTCACGGACCCCGAGCTGCCCATGCTCACCCTGGCCGACCTCGGCGTGCTCCGCGACGTCGACGTGGTGGGCGACTCCCACGTCGTCGTCGACATCACCCCGACCTACTCCGGCTGCCCGGCGATGGCGGCGATGCGCGACGACCTCGTCCGCGAGCTGCAGGGCGCCGGGTTCGACCGCGTCGAGGTGCGGGTCAGCCTCGACCCGGCCTGGACCACCGACTGGATCACGCCCGAGGGCCGGACGGCCCTTGCCGCGGCCGGCATCTCCCCGCCCGGCCCGGCGCCGTCGACGTCCGGCCCGATCCCGCTGACCCTCCTCCCGACCGCCCGCCAGGTGCGCTGTCCGCAGTGCGACTCACCCGCCACCGAGCTGGTCTCGGAGTTCGGCTCGACCGCCTGCAAGGCGCAGTACCGCTGCACGTCCTGCCTCGAGCCGTTCGACCACGTAAAGGAGATCTGAGTCGTGGCAACCACCTTCCACCGGCTGACGGTGCGCGACGTCGAGCCGCTGACCGACGACTCGGCCGCGGTCACCTTCGACGTGCCCGACGACCTGCGCGAGCTGTTCGCCTTCGAGCCGGGGGAGTCGCTGACGCTGCGCCGGGTCGTCGACGGCGTCGAGCACCGCCGCTCCTACTCCATCTGCGCCCCGGCCGGGGCAGCTCCGCGCATCGGCGTGCGCGAGATCCCCGGCGGGATGTTCTCCTCCTGGCTCATCCACGACGTCGGCCCGGGGGAGCCTGTCGAGGTGGCCCCGCCGACCGGCAGCTTCCGCGCCGACCCGGCCAGCCCCGGCCGCCACCTGTGCATCGCCGCCGGTTCCGGGATCACGCCGATGCTCTCGATCGCGGCGTCGGTGCTGGCCAACCCGGCCAGCAGCGTCACGCTGCTCTACGGCAACCGCGAGACCACCTCGGTGATGTTCGCCGAGGAGCTGAGCGACCTCAAGAACCTCCACGGCCCGCGCTTCGACCTCGTCCACGTGCTCTCGCGCGAGCCCCGCGACGTCGAGCTGTTCTCCGGGCGCCTCGACGCCGACCGGCTCCGCCGCCTGCTGCCGCTGAAGGTGCACCTCGCCTCGGTCGACCACGTCTGGCTCTGCGGCCCGCACGGCCTCATCGACGACGCGCGCACCGTGCTGGCCGAGCTCGGCGTGCCGAAGGAGAAGGTGCACTTCGAGCTCTTCTACGTCGACGAGCCGCCGCCGGAGCTCCGGCACGCCGACCGGGTGGTCGAGGGCGTGACCAGCGACGTGACCGTGGTGCTCGACGGACGTACGACGACCACGCCGATGCCGCGCAACGCGACCGTGCTCGACTCCGCTCAGGCCGTGCGCAGCGACCTGCCGTTCGCCTGCAAGGGCGGCGTGTGCGGCACCTGCCGGGCCAAGGTGGTCGAGGGCGAGGTCGAGATGGTGCGCAACTACGCCCTCGAGCCCGAGGAGGTCGAGCAGCAGTTCGTGCTGACCTGCCAGACCTACCCCGTCAGCGACGCCGTCACCGTCGACTTCGATGCCTGACGCCCTGCAACCGGCACGCGACATGTGGGCGGCCGACGCCGCCAGCGCGGCGCTGGGGATGCGGCTCGTCGAGCTCGGCCCGGGCGAGGCGCGCGTGACGATGGCCGTGCGCGCCGACATGGTCAACGGCCACGACCTCTGCCACGGGGGCCTGGTCGCCTCCCTCGCCGACTCGGCGTTCGCGCTCGCGTGCAACTCCCGCGGCCCCGTCACCGTCGCCGCCGGGTTCGAGGTCGACTTCCTCGAGCCGGCGCGCCTGGGCCAGGTGCTCGACGCCCACGCGCGCGAGGTGGCGCTGCGCGGGCGCTCGGGACTGTACGACGTCACGGTGCGCGCCGGCGACACCGTGATCGCCGAGTTCCGGGGCAGGAGCCGCTCGCTCAGATGACCCGCACGGTGGGTCCGACGGCCCTACCCGGGCGGCGACGGAGTCCCTAGCCTCGGAGCAGGACGCGCCGGGTGCGCGGGTCCGTCTGGAGGCACGTCATGAGGATGTCGTGGATGTCGCCGTTGCTGGCGCTGGTGCTCGCCCCGGCGCTGGTCGCCCCGTCGTCCGGTGGGGCGGCGCCCCCGGCGTCGGTGACCACACCGCCGCCTACGCCGGTGCTCGTCGCCGTGCGGGCCGCCCACCGCGGCGACGTCGACCGCGTCGTGTTCGAGTTCCGTGGCGGCCTGCCCGCGAAGCGCCAGGTCGGCTACGTCGACCGGCTGTTCGCCGACGGGTCCGGTCGACGCGTCCGCGTTGCCGGGCAGGCGCTGCTCCGGGTGCGGTTCGAGCCGGCCCAGGCCCACGCCGACGACGGGTCGCCGACCGCGGCCCCGCGCCGGGTGGCGTACGCCCTGCCCAACGTGATGACCGCCGTCCGAGCGGGTGACTTCGAGGCGGTGACGACGTACGGCATCGGGCTGGCGAAGCGGACGCCCGTCCGGGTCACGACGCTGCAGGCGCCACCCCGCGTGGTCGTCGAGGTCGGCGCCGGCTTCGCCACCGTCCAGCGCAAGGTGTGGTTCTTCCACCGCGACCGGTTCGTCGACAACCGGGAGCCGTTCTTCGTGGCCCGGACGCGACCGGTCCGGCCCGGCACGCCCGCCACCGGCCCCATGGACCGGCTCTACGCCGGTCCGCTGCCGCGTGAGCGAGCGAACGGCCTGCGGGTGCTGCGCTCCGGCACGACGGGGTACGACGACCTGACGGTCTCCGGCGGCGTGGCCGACCTGCGCCTCACCGGCCGGTGCAGCAGCGGCGGCTCCACGGTGAGCATCGCCGGTGAGATCCTGCCGACCCTCAAGCAGCTGCCGACCGTGGACCGCGTGGTCCTGCGGGACAGGAGCGGCAGCACGCTCGACCCCGACGGGCCCGGCGACTCCACCCCGGCGTGCCTCGAGCCCTGAGCCCGTCCCGAACCCGCTCAGGCGCGGTGCCGCACCAGGCCGTCGAAGGCGAGCGAGGTGACCGTGTCGGCGAGGGCGTGGCCGTCGCGGCCGTCACGGAGCCACTCGGTCATCGAGTTGACCATCCCGAAGACGAGGCGGCTGGCCAGGAGCGGGTCGATGTCGGCGCGGATGGCCCCGGTGTCCGCGGCCTCGCGCACCATCTCCGCCAGGCGGTGGTCGATCTCGCGTCGGCGTGCGAGTGCGTGCTGCTCGGCCGGCGTGTTGCCCCGCACCCGCAGCAGGAGCGTGACGGCGGGCAGGTGCTCGGTGAGCACGACGACGCTGCTGCGCACGGCGGCCCGGAGGCGCTCCTCGGGGGTGTGGGACCGGTCGGCGTGGACGGTGTCGAGCGCGGCAGCGAGCTCGTCGAGCGCCTCGTCGAGGGCGCGCTCCAGCAGGTGCTCCTTGCTCGGGACGTGGTGGTAGATCGCGGACTTGGTCAGGCCGAGCTCGCGAGCGAGGTCGCCCATGCTGGTCGCGTCGTAGCCTTGCCGGTTGAAGAGCTCGATCGCGACGCGCAGCACCGTCTGCTGGTCGTGGCCGGGCCGGCCCCGTCGTACGGGCTCTGACATGGATGAACGTTCTCACGACCCCCTGCGCGCGACCGGAGGACCACACCGTGCTCGACCTCTCTCCCCAGCCCGGCGACCTCGAACCGATCGAGACGGCACCCGTCGAGGAGCTGCGCGCCCTGCAGCTCGAGCGGCTCCAGTGGTCGGTGCGGCACGCCTACGACCACGTCGCGCACTACCGCCGGGCCTTCGACGAGGCCGGCGTCGGCCCGGACGACGTACGGTCGCTGGCGGACCTGGCCCGGCTGCCGTTCACCACCAAGGCGACGCTGCGCGACAACTACCCGTTCGGGATGTTCGCGGTGCCCCGCGAGGACGTCGTACGCCTCCACGCCTCGAGCGGGACGACCGGCAAGCCGACCGTGGTGGGCTACACGCGCGACGACCTGGACATGTGGGCCGACGTCGTGGCACGGTCGATCCGGGCCGCGGGCGGTCGGCGGGGGATGATCCTGCACAACGCGTACGGCTACGGGCTCTTCACCGGCGGGCTGGGCGCGCACGCCGGGGCCGAGCGCCTCGGGTGCACCGTCGTGCCCGTCTCCGGTGGGATGACCCAGCGCCAGGTGCAGCTCATCCGCGACTTCGAGCCCGACATCATCATGGTGACGCCGTCCTACATGCTCTCGATCCTCGACGAGCTCGAGGCGCAGGGCGTCGACCCGCGCTCGACGTCGCTCAAGGTCGGCATCTTCGGCGCGGAGCCGTGGACCAACGACATGCGCCGCGAGATGGAGGAGCGCACCGACATGCACGCCGTCGACATCTACGGCCTGTCCGAGGTGATCGGCCCCGGCGTGGCGAGCGAGTGCGTCGAGACCAAGGACGGCCTGCACGTGTGGGAGGACCACTTCTACCCCGAGGTCATCGACCCCGTGACCGGGGAGGTGCTGCCCGACGGGGAGGAGGGGGAGCTGGTCTTCACGACCCTCACGAAGCAGGCGATGCCCGTGATCCGCTACCGCACCCGTGACCTGACCCGGCTGCTGCCGGGGACTGCGCGGAGCATGCGGCGGATGGAGAAGATCACCGGCCGCACCGACGACATGATCATCCTGCGCGGGGTCAACCTGTTCCCCACGCAGATCGAGGAGATCGTGCTCGGCATCCCGACCCTCTCGCCGCACTTCCAGTGCCACCTCGACCGCACCGGCAACCTCGACACGCTCACCGTCCGCGTCGAGCGACGCGACGCCACCACCGACGCCGAGGCCACCGCTGCTCAGGCCGAGCTGGCGCACCGGATCAAGGCGTCCATCGGCGTCAGCGTCGGGGTCGACGTCGTCGACGTCGCCTCCATCGAGCGCTCGGTCGGCAAGATGCGCCGGATCGTCGACCACCGCGCGGCGCGCTGAGCGGGATAGTTACCGGCAACGGGCCCCCGGGGGCTACAGTGGGGGACAGCGTTCCAGACGCCGTGCCGCTGTGATCACCCCCGATCCGCCGGACACCGCGCACCTGACGCCCGCTCCACACCTCCACGCCGTGGCGTGCAGGCAGAGCCGCACGGGCTCGCCTGTCCTACGACGCGTACCCGAGTCCGGGAGGACACCTTGGCCCAGCGCCAGCGTCAACGCGGCAACCGCCGCACCCCTGCGCACGCCCGCCACAAGGACAACGAGGGCATCGTCCCCGTCCTGGCGCGTGCCGTGCGCGAGCTCGAGTCGGCCGTGCAGCGCGGCCCGCTCGCGCCCGGCCAGCGGGTGCGCTTCCAGGTCGTCGCGCTCCTCGTGCGCGAGCACCGCAGCGACGTACGCGCCTCGGCCGAGCTCACCGACGCCCAGAAGGCCGACGAGCTCAAGCGCCTCGACGGGATCGCGACGATCCTTGCCAAGACCGCGACCCGCGACCCCTCCCTCTTCGGGCTGCTCTCGGAGGAGGCCGTCGTCACCGACAGCGCCCGGGACCTGCGCCTGGAGATGCTGCGCAAGGCCGGCGTCGAGGTGGCGCCGGAGGAGCCGAAGCCCGACGACGAGGCCGGCCCCGGGCTCGGCGAGCGCCGTGTCGTGCCGCAGTCGGTCCTCCAGCACCAGCTGGCCAACCCGTTCCTCAAGCCCGACTTCGGCATCGGCCGCGAGCGTCGCTCGGTCCACGGACGGCTGTCCTCCTGGGAGCTGCTCGGCCCGCTGTTCCGCTCCTTCGAGCTCGGCGGCTCGTCCTCGTGCATGGACCTCCCCGAGGCCACCTCGCTGAGCGCTCCCGGCAAGCTCGAGCTGATGCCGCACCAGGCGCGCATGATCGCCGCGGCCGCGGACGGCCACCGCACGTTCCTGCTGGCCGACGAGCCCGGCCTCGGCAAGACCGCGCAGGCGCTCCTCGCCGCGCAGGCCGCGGACGCCTACCCCCTCCTCGTGGTGTGCCCCAACGTCGTCAAGACCAACTGGGCCCGCGAGACCGAGCGCTGGACGCCGCGTCGCCGCGCCACCGTGATCCACGGTGACGGCGGCCAGGTCGACGCCTTCGCCGACGTCATCATCGTCAACTACGAGATCCTCGACCGCCACGTCGGCTGGCTCGGCTCGTTCGGCTTCCGCGGCATGGTCGTCGACGAGGCCCACTTCATCAAGAACAAGACCTCGCAGCGCTCGCGCCACGTGCTCGAGCTCTCCGAGCAGCTCCGGTCGCGCACCGCCCGCCCCCTGCTGATGGCGCTGACCGGCACGCCGCTGATCAACGACATCGAGGACTTCCGCGCGATCTGGCAGTTCCTCGGCTGGGTCGACGACACCAAGCCGCTGGCCCGGCTGATGGAGTCGCTCGAGGAGACCGACCTGACCCCCGCGGACCACGCGTTCTACCCCGCGGCCCGCAAGGCGGTCATCGACATGGGCATCGTGCGGCGTCGCAAGGTCGACGTCGCCGAGGACATCCCGGCCCGCCGCATCGCCGACATCCCGGTCGAGCTCGACGACGAGGACACCCGCTCGATCCGGGCGGCCGAGGAGGACCTCGCCCGGCGGCTGGTCCAGCGCTACAAGGCGGCGCTCGAGACCCGACGTACGGGCTCCGTCGTCGACGGCATCGACCACGAGCTCGTCCGCCGCGTCGCGACGTGGGAGCGCGAGGAGATGGACCAGGGCACCGGCGGGGAGAACGTCTTCTCGATGTTCCGGCGCATCGGCCGCGCCAAGGCCGGCCTCGCCGCCGACTACGCCGCGCAGCTCGCGCGCAACGTCGGCAAGGTGGTCTTCTTCGCCCGCCACGTCGACGTCATGGACATCGCGGAGGAGACCTTCACCCGCCGCGGCCTCAAGCACACCTCGATCCGCGGCGACCAGACCCCCCGCGCGCGCGAGCGGGCCATCGAGGCGTTCGTCAACGACCCCGACGTGCAGGTCATCGTCTGCTCGCTGGCCGCGGCCGGCGTCGGCGTCAACCTGCAGGTGGCCTCCAACGTCGTGCTGTCCGAGCTGTCGTGGACCGACGCCGAGCAGACCCAGGCGATCGACCGCGTGCACCGCATCGGCCAGAGCGACCCCGTCACCGCGTGGCGCATCATCGCCGCGCAGACCATCGACACCCGGATCGCGGAGCTGATCGACTCCAAGGCCGGACTCGCCGCCCGGGCGCTCGACGGCTCGGACGAGGAGGTCGGGTCCTCGGCCAACATCCAGACCGAGGCCCTGGTCGCGCTGCTCACCGACGCCCTGGAGCGCGAGCTCGGCTGACGGGCCGCTCGGCCCTTGTCCGGGCCCGTCTCCTCCGGTAGGCCTGTACTCATGAGTGAGGAACGCGAGACCTACCTCGACATGTCGGTCGATGACGAGGATCAGCTCCAGCCCGGTGACACGCTGGACGACGGTGACCTCGAGGACGTGCTCGACCGGGGCTACTCGCCGCCCGACCGGGCGCCGAAGGGCTACGACGACTACCCCACCGAGGCCGAGCGCCGCCGGGGCGAGTCTCTCGACGAGAAGCTCGCCGAGGAGGAGCCCGACATCGACCCCTACGCCGAGGACGACCGCGACGACGACCGCGAGGACGAGAACGCCCTCGACGAGCAGCTCGGCCTTGACGAGGCCGACCCGCGCACCGGCCGCCTGGTCGCGCCCGACTCCGGGCTGGGGGAGGACGTCGACAAGCAGGAGGTCGCCTACGACGTCGGCATCGACGGTGCCGGCGCCTCCGCCGAGGAGGCGGCCATGCACATCACCCGCGAGCCCGAGCCGTCGGAGGGTGACGACTACTGAGCGGCGACACGGTCAGGTTCCGGCTCTGGCCGCCGGTCGCGATCGGCGTACCCCTCCTGGTCGGGCTCCTCGCCACGTCCCGCTGGGGTGACCCGGTCGCGCTCGGCGGCTGGCGGGTCCCCGCCGGGTGGGCTCTGGTCGCCTTCTTCCTGGTCTGGAACGGGTGGTCGCTGTGGCCCTTCGCGCGTCACCGGACGGGGCTGCTGCCGGGCGGGGCGACGATGGCGCTGATCGAGGCGGGGCCCTACCGGCTCTCGCGCAACCCGTTGTACGTCGGCCTGCTCGCGCTGCACCTCGGGGTCGCACTGCTGGCGTCCAGCTTATGGGCGGTGGTGGCGCTGCCGGTCTCGTGGTGGCTCGTGTGGTGGGGCGCCGTCCGTCCGGAGGAACGGTTCCTCCGCGAGCGCTTCGGTGAGGAGTACGACGCCTACGTCCGCAGGGTGCGTCGCTGGTTGTGAGGTGGTGGTGAGGTGTGCGCGGCGCCTCAAATGACCCGGCTCGGGCATGGCTCCGTCGCGGGGGACGAGCGAAGAATGCACCTGCCAGGGTGCCGTCCGGGCGTCTGGCGCTCGTCGGGCCTGGAAGGAGCACGACCATGAAGCGCATGATCGCGATGTCAGCAACGGCAGCAGCAGGACTGGTGCTGGCGACAGCCGGCGCTGCGAGCGCCGGAGAGGTCAACGGCAACGGGGAGGACATCCCCGCGCCCGGCAACGCCGCGTCGGAGTGCGTGTTCTCCGGACTGGACACCGTCGACTCCGTCGAGCAGAACCCCCCGGGCTTCGACGACGACGCGCTCGCCGTGCGCGGCAACCAGAGCCCCGGTGGCGTCGACCGCTACCACGGTATCCAGAGCTACGGGATGTTCGTGCGGGCCGGGCTCAAGGAGTTCGTCCCTTCGCCGGGACAGGCGTGCAACGGCAGCTGACGCTGCAGCCCCCGGCCCGCCCGGGCCTGACCTGGGCGGCGTCAGCGGTGGGCGACGACGTTCACCACGTTGCCGTGCGGGTTGCTTTCCTGCGTCATCACCTGGAGCTAGGCGGCGGGCTTGTCGGCCGATCCCAGGTTGCCGACCCAGCCCATGATCTAGCACCACCGCTCTTGTCGAGTGGTTCGAACAGGTGTACGATTGGTGTAGCACGCCGACCCGCAAAGGACTCGTCTGAGGCGACGATGTTCCCGGGGTCGGGACAGTCACCCATAGAACCCGTCCTGGTGCTGGCGGGATGCCGTCGAAAGGCGAGCTCACAGGTGGCGACCGTGGCGAACGGGCCGGCACGTCTCACCGCACCACCCCGGGACTGGGTGGGTGTCCGTGAGCGCGTGCGAGGAGGTGGCCTGAGTGCATCCCATCATCGGGTGTGCCGCGGAGGTCCAGGCCGCACTCAAGGCCGCCGCGTCGGTGGAGCCGACGTTCATGACGGTGGGGGAGAAGCAGACGGCGCTGGTGGCGCTGGCTGAGATCCGCTCGCAGCTGGATGCGTTGACCGCGCGGGTGCTGGCCGCCTCCGACGACGTCGGAGAGCAGCATGGCGTGCGCGACGCGGCGGCCTGGGTGGCGATGCAGACGCGAACGACGCAGCGTGAGGCGCGGCGTGACCTGGCGCTGGGCCGGGCCCTCGAGCAACACCCGGCGGTGGCGACGGCGCTGACGTCGGGTGGGCTGCGTGCGGAGCAGGCCCGGATCATCGCGGAGGCGGTCGACGCGCTGCCGGCCCGCGTGGACAGCGAGACCCGCGAGCTCGCGGAGACCACGCTGTTGCAGCTCGCGATCAAGCACGACGCCCGCGACCTGCGCCGGATAGGCAAGCGCATCCTGGACGTGGTCGCACCCGAGGTGGGGGAGTGCCACGAGCAGTCGGTGCTGGAGGCGGAGGAGGCCCGCGCGACCGCGGGCGTCGAGCTCGTGATGAGCGACGACGGCAACGGCCGGAGCCATGGCCGGTTCACGGTGCCGTCCCACGTAGGCGCGATGCTCAAGCGCCACCTGCTGGCCCTCGCGAACCCCGCGCGGCACACCGAGGCCGAGCTGCGGGCCGAGTCCGGCGAGCTCAAGCCCCTACGCCGGCGCCTCGGCGAGGCGCTCATCGAGTACATCGAGCGCTACCCGTCCCACGCCACGCCGCAGACCGCGGGCGTCAACGCCACCGTGGTGGTGACCATGACCCTCGAGCAGCTGCTCGCCGAGCACGCGACCGCGATGCTCGACGACGGCTCACGAATGTCCGCCGGGCAGGCGCGGCGGCTGGCGTGCGAGGCGGGCATCATCCCCGCCGTGCTGGGCTCGGGCGCCCAGCCCCTCGACCTGGGCCGGGCGGCACGACTGTTCACCAAGGCTCAGCGCATCGCGCTCGGCCTCCGCGACGGCGGCTGCACTGCTCGGGGGTGTGAGACGTCGGCGTCTGGCTGCCACGCCCACCACGACGACCCCTGGTCGCGCCGCGGCCTCACTGACCTGGCCAACGGCCGGCTCCTGTGCCCGCGCCACCACCGCCTGGCCCACGACTCCCGCTACGCGATGACCGTCCACGCGGACAACAAGGTGACCTTCGCCAGGCGGACGTAAGCCGATGCGCTGCAGGGTTCTTCTGCTGCCCGAGTGGGGGCGCGACGGGGGCGCTCGTAAGCGACACTTCGCCCAGAATGGGTCACATGCGACTGCGTAGCTCAATCAGCCGGTGCACCCTGCGTACGGCCTCGAGATCACCGGCGCGGAGTAGACGCATGTGTGCAATCCGATGACGCACATGAAGCACCTCCGAGCGAACACGCTGCCACTCGTCGGCGCGCAGACCAAGTACAGGTGCCACGGCACACAAGCGCTCGGCAACCGTGATCAAGTCCGCCAATTGCATCCAATCGAGTGGACTGCGTATGCGATCAACCTCGACGGCTGACGCAATCCCGTCTCGACGCGCAAGTTCAACCAATCCAGCGGCAAACTCGTGCAACCCGTCCGTCTTCCAGGTAGGACCGAACTCTTCCTCCAACCGAACCGCCACCGCGCCGCGAAGCTGACGTTCCAGGGTGAACAGTTCCGATGCTACCCGGATCCAGGAGTCCGGCGCCTTAGTACAGCGGGCGACGGCGTCAGCCAACGAGTCAATCCAAATCTGACGATTTTCGAACGGTAGAATTTGGAGAAGATCACGGTCGCCCATACGAACTAACCCACTACCGATCAAGCTGGCCAGGATTGCTTCGTTCGGGACCTCTTCTGGCGAGATGTGTTCTAGGCAGGATTCGAACACCCACGAATCCATCAAACTGAGGAGGTCGGGGCCGAGCTGATCCCATGCCCGGCTAGCAACTTCTTTCTCTGCAGCCGCGGCAGCCCGACGCTTTTCGTTCGCGCCCCCAGCGAGCGAGTCCACAGCCGCAAATTCCTCTAGAAGCGCGCGCGAACCACCAGCGAACCGGACCACGCGCTCTGCCGTGGCCTCATCTTCAACGAGCGGGAGCACGCATGCCTTCGCGAACTCGTCACTCACAAGGCGTAAGCGCACCGTCTCGGCATCTGCCAACAAGGAGCTCGCGGCCAGAACGGGGAATCGGGATAGCGGATAGTCCGACATGAACCAGATGCTTGCCCCACGGCCACGTGCATCGGACAGTCTCTCGCGAAGTTCGGAGAGTGCGTCCTCGATCAACCGATGGCCGTGCGAGGGGTCACCTGGGCTGACGATCGCGATCTCGGCCGCATTCGCGGTTGCCGCCCAGGCGCGCAGGGCGGGATCCGACAGGTCGAAGTAAGTGGTCTCGGCCGTCGGATCCACGCTCCATAGGGCATCTAGAAAGTCACGCGTTTGATGAACTGCTGCTACGTGGGTGAACGCTAATGAACCACTTCGAGCGAAGAAGCTCGACAACTCTGGGTACCAGTCCTTCGCAGAAGGGCTCACAACACTCGCGCCTGGTGCAGGACTTGGCACAACGATCCGAAACTGAGGTCCCCAGCAGGCGCCTCTGCAACCAAAGCGAGATCTATCAAACGGCCCATCTCGATCGGGTACTCGGCCTCCAAGCTCTCGAGGCTGGCGTCACCTGCTGCCGCAAGTCGCAGCAGGCTTGCTTCGGTCGGGTAGTGGCGTTCGAACGAACCGAACATTTGTGCAAGACGCTCGGCTACGCCGCGGCGCCACCGCTTCTTCACCGCTTCGACATTGTCGCTGCTGACCAACATCGGGAACGTATCCTGCGAGAGAGTGTCAACAACGGTGGCAGCTAGGGTTCGGTGCAAAAAGACATCCCCAAGACAGATCTCATACATGGTGTCGAGTGCGTCCGAGGACCATTGAACGCCCATACGGCGACCTACGTCGGTGGTAAGTCCGTCCACCTCGATTCGAGAGAGCGGCTCGAGATAGTAGGAGCGCGCCCAGTTGAACAGCGGATTCTCCACTCCGAATAACTGGCCCCGGTGAATGATGGCGCTGGTGATTCCTGAGATCACTACATTGAAGTTGGAGTGTTCTTGTACCAGCGATCGAAGCGCTCCTAGCGCTTCGGGAACTTCTGGTCGGGCGTCATGGCGGAGGGTCTCTGCATCACCGACTAGCGACTCAATTTCATCCAGCGCTAAAACGACTTGGATTCCGCGTTTTTGGCAGTCATTGAGACTGATCGCGAGCGCGCGCTTGAGGTCGCCCACCGAGGCTTCTAAGCCAAGGTCGTTTAGGTCTCCCCTCCGAACCTGCTTTGCACGGAATCCCTCAAGGAGACCTTGGCGCAGTTCTTGAACGAGCTCCACCCTCAGGCGCCCGCTCTGCTGGGGCAAACTCTCAAGGTCGCGCAAGACAAAAATGCGCTTGTCGTTACCGCTTACGAAGCGTTGGCCCAGCTCTTTGACGAGGGACGTCTTCCCAGTTTTACGAAGTCCGAAGACGCCGCAGACCTTTCCCTGCCGTAATTCTTCCTGCAGGTTCGTCAACTCCGTGCGCCGACCGAAGAAGTCTGCTCCCGTGACGGGGAGTGTCTCGTCATACAAGTTGCGACTTGCGAGCTTGCGCTGCATCTCCGCGATAAGAGTTCGTGCGATGGCGTCAGGCGTACTCCGGTGGGGTAGGTGAATGCCTAGCGTTGGCTCGCTTTGTGCCCACGCGTGCAACTTCGCCGCGGCATGGGGGTCACTGCTGGCGACCAGGATGAAGTGGTCTTCGCACGAGAAGGTTCGGGGCAGCTCGTCGCGGCGCTTCTTTGCGGACCCCAGGATGGCTGGTTGTAATTCGTGCGTCGGCGAATACATGACCATGACGTCACGAGTGAGTCCGAATCTGCCGGCGAGCGCCTCACCGGTGTTCAGGAGAAGCACCCATGTGCCATCTGCGTACTTACGGATGAAGCGAATCTCAGCGCCGAGCAGCCTGAACGCCTGGCGATGCTCAACCACTGCCGGGATCTTCTCGCGCATCCTGGCAAACTCGTTCGAGAGTTCGCCATCCACAAAGGGTCCCGGGTCGGTCACCTCTTGTATCTATCATCCCTGTCGCCCGATGAGGCGGTTTCAGGACATGTTGGCGGCCAGACTCGCGAGCCGTTCAAGCTTCGAGGACGTCACCTCAGGGCGTCGTCACCTCGGTCGCCTCGACCTCAAAACGCTCTACCGCGGCGGGCCTGCAGCCCTTTCGGCACGTCCACATCCAGCCGCTTGTGCCTGTGCGACGCGATGACTATGCGCTCACTTCGCCCCTTCAGGGTCAGCGTCGAGGTACGCGAGTCTCGGGCCTAACAGCCTGGTCGATGTTTCGAGACGGCTCAGGCCCATACGGGCGTGCCCATTGCTGCCGAACTTCCCAGCGGCGTGAAGCGCTGCGACCAGGGGACCGTTGAAGACCACCTCATGCTGTGTGCCACGCTTCCTCGAGAGCTTCAGCACAATGAGGGCTGCGGTGGCGCGGTTCGACGTCTGACGTATGGCAACGCTGCTCGAACCGTACGTCGCTTTGATCTCGACCTTTCGTCCGTCGCCGGCGACGCGTCATGTCCGGTGGACGACGCCGGGACAAACGTGATGTCGAAAAGGGCCTCAGCGCCCGCCTCGCCGATGGAACCGACGAGGTGGCCGTTCAGCGGAAACTTCCGTCCCGCGTGCATGGCATCAAGTCGTCGACAACTGAGTGAAGTTGCTCAACCAGCAGCGCCGTTTGAACGGACCGCTCTGCGTGGTTAACTCGGCCGCACTGTCCCACGCCCGGTGCTGTCATGGGTTGATGATCCCGGACTCCCGGCGGGGATATGCGACGAGCTTCGGTCAGCGACGGCGGCCGGCCTGGCTCCAACAGGTCAGCCGAGCGAATCGGCCATTGGCGGACCTACCCCGCCCGCCGCGAGGTCGTCGCCGGTTCGGACCTCGGGGACGCCGTCGGGGCGAATGCGGTGACGCTGCCCCGGTGTCGGCCCCAATCGCCGGACTAGGTCGACGGTGGCCTCGGCCATCGCTGGAGGCGGACTGTCCGGCGACTAGACGAGGTGGTTGAATCACCTGACGACGTGCTGGCGGCGATGCCCCGGGCAAGACCGATACGACTGGTCGGCATCCCGCCTCCTAGCGGTGGGCGGTTGTCGATCCGTACTCGGTCACGACCCACGCGTCATCGCCGATGGCGGAGCAGGTTCCGACGACGGCGCCCGGGCGCTCCTTCCGTCTGCTGACTTTCACACCGGCACGGCTTAGGTCGCCTAGTGTGCCGCTCTCGATTGTCTCCGTCGGAGTAGCCGTGGCGCCGGCCACGTACAGCGTGTGGCCGCGGCTCACGATTCGAGCGATATCCGCCTCAGTTGGAAGCGAATCGACTTGCGCCGTGTACGGGGCTGCCGCCACCACGCAATCGGCCGCGGTCAAACGGTTCCAAATGTCTTCGTGGTCGCCGTTCTGGCTTCCGTGGTGGCCCAACTTGACGAAGGTCGCGGGATTCCCGTGTAGAGGGAGCAGAGCGCCGCCCCAGCCGCGGTCCTGTGATCCAATGCGATCATCGTGCTCCAAGTCCCCGCACAGCAATATGGCCCGGTCGCCAACTTGTAGGTGGATGGCGGCGCTAGCTCGGTTGAGTAGCGGTCTCGGGAGGGTTTGCGGCGCGTTCCCCGCGAGGATGGGAGCTACCTGAGCGGTGAACTCGGTGATCGTGTCCTCGCAAGGCGCCATGCCGTATGTGGTCGGCGTGAGCGATCCCCCCTGCAGATTGCGTAGTAGCGACTGGTCCCTTCGACAACGTTCGAGGACCCGTCCACCGGTACCGGGCGGATCGATCAGAGCGAGGAGGGTCCGCAACTCTCGAACGCCTGCGTCGCCGCCTTTCCCGGGGCGGTCGGCCAGTCTGAGATGCGCCAGGAACTCGCGGGCGGCCATAGCTCCGGACAAGACGAGTCGGGCGTCCCGGGCGGTTTCGGCGAAGAGTCGTGATGCTCCCCGGACATGGTCGATGTCGAAGTGGGAGATGACCAAGGCGACGACTCGATCCATCCCGACACCGATCGAATCCAGGTAGTGCAGAGCTGCTGGGACCACCAACCCGTCTCCGTCACGCATATTGAAACTGTCGACGACGATCCATCGGTCTTCTCCGATGTGGACGACGATGGACTCGCCGACGCCTCTCCCGAGGACCGCGACCTGGACTTCGTCTTCGGCTGGCCTTGTCCCTGCCGTCAGGCCGGAGAATGCGCTATCCAAGGCTGGTGTCGCTGTCGTCGACGGTTGCCAGAATCGAGTCTGCCCAGTCGAATGCGGCGTTCACCTCGTCGTCGGACACTGCCAGCGGGGGCATCACCGTGAGCGTCGGGCCTCTGCTCCCATCCAGCCCGGCACCCAGGTCGAGCAATGCCGGTGCGCCGACCTCGAGCTCGTCGAGGACGAACTCGCGTGGGACCGTCAGCATGAGCTCCTCGCCGGTGTCGGGGTCTCTGGCCTCGACCAGAACAACGGCTTCCGAATTCTCGACGATGTACACAACGAGCGTTCCTCCGGCGGAGTCGTCGACGTTAGGGCGGCGCTCGGCGGTCGATTCATCCAGGGCCTGCTCGGTTTGGTCTCCGGCGTCGTCGTCGAGCGCGGGATCCGGCTGTGGTCGCGGCTTACCGGGATATAGGAAGCCGGCCACCTCGTCGCGAATCTGGCTGAGAGCGGTTGTGGCCGCATCCGCTGCCCGTAGCGCTGTAGCGGCATCTCGGAGGAGCAGCACAGTCGAGTTGTCTTCTGTCCTGCCTGAGACGGTGAACGAGGCCTCGGGGTGCGACAGCAGCAGCCTGGGGACCACCAGCCGCGCTTCGTCGGCAGCGGCGTTGAATCCACCTATAGACCGACGCAGCAACGCCGAGACGCGACGCGCGACCTGGCTATTGCGGTCCACAGGGCTGATTCGCCTCTGCCCGTTTACACGCCAGTGATCGCCGGCGATTTCGACGACGGGTCCCCAGTGTTTGATCTCGATGACGAAGATCCGGTTCGAGCCAATGATTAGGAGGTCGACGTCGTCACGTTCGCGGGTCGGGAGCTGGCACCCTGCGATCAGCGTCCAGGCGTCGGGTAGGTCCTGAGACAGCGCTTCGGCCGCTTCTTGTTCGCCAGGCCCCTTGTAGGCGACAACCGCGAGATCAGCCACGAATTCGAACCTCCCGGGATGCGTCTGGGGCACCCGCCCGAGTCGAGGCTTCGTCGGCACGAGTCGCGCTCACGCCGGACCGCTCGGTTGCTTCGTTGGCTTGCCGTGCGACGGATGGAGCGTCACTTTCCGATCCCAACGTTACACCTGGTGAACGTCGAGGGGGTCGTATAAGCCCTCGCGCGCTAGGTGGCGACCTTGCCGGCGACAGGTGGGTAGGCCGGTCCTGCTCCGTTATTGAGCGGACCGTCGCGTTGCCGTCCAACCGGTTGCCACGCTGCGGGCTCCGTCCGGCCATGCCGCAGACAGTGCGCGTAGGAGGCACGTCTTTCCGCCGCGTGCCGGTGTAGCTCGACCTGACCGCTTGGGCCTTGCTGCGAACGACTAGCGCGGTTGATCGAGGCCGGTGACTATCTCCTCACGCGCAAAGCGTGCCGATGAGGAGGTTGCGGGCACAGAGCAGCGCGCTAAGCGCTCGATATCCTGACCGTCCATCTCGAGAAGGGCCGGCACGCAGCCGATGTTCGCCGGTCTCGTGGCGGCAGCACGCCCTTCGTCCGGCGAGACTGGTGGAAAACCGTACTAGTGTCAGCGGGTGGCACGCAGGCTCGCGGATCCGCCGAGTAGCGCACCTCGAACCCTTCTCCCTCGGCTTCGAACCACGCGCCACGACAAGTAGTCGACTCGTAAGGTGGTCAGGGTGACGAAAGTGACCGACTGGGACTCGGAGGTCTTTGCAGCTTTGTTGCCACTGGCGCTGGGTGGCTTCGCCCTTTGGGTAATGCAGGGGGACGGTTGGTGGGCCGCAGTGGTGAAGTGGGTATCCGAGGGCACTCTCATGGTCCCGGCAGTGCTCCTCTGCTTCGCCATGCTGCGGCGGTCCCACCACTTTGAGAGTCAGCGGGCACGTAAGATCTGGAACACAGTTTTGGTAGTAGCGACCGGTGCGGTATTGGTGATCTTCGTTGGGTCAGTGCAACCAGGGCAGAGGGCCCACACGCAGACTGCGTTCGCCGCGTACAACGCCGTTCTTTACGCCGTGGTAGTTGGGTTCTGCGTTACCGTGGCGAAGACCAAGGTCAATGAGGTCGACGCATGACCACGTTGCTGATATCTGCTGGAATCGCTCTATTCGGCGTATTGGGCGCTGTCCTTCTTACGGTCGCTGCGCGCGAGGAGCGTGCAACGCGCGAAGGGGCGGCGGCTCCGACGGTGGGCAGTTCCGAGGCCAGAAACACCCACATCGGCGGCCAGAGAGTCCCAAGCGGCGCTTGGACGATGGAAGACGCCCGCCTGGTCGAGATGGCCGACGCCCTGGGGCGTCAGGTGTCTACCGGCAGCAATGACATCGCCGGCTATCTGACCGGCAAGCGTGTCCTCGTCACCGGAGCGGGCGGGTCGGTCGGTGCGGAGCTGGCACGTCAGATTAATCGTTCCAGCCCGGGAAGCTTGATCTTGCTTGACCGCGACGAGTCTGGCCTGCGCGACGTGCAGCTCTCCATCTACGGCCACGGTCTGCTAGACAGCCCCGACACCGTCCTGGTGGATATCCGCGACCAGGCCGCGCTTGCGCGGGTTTTCGCCGAGCACAAGCCCGAGATCGTGTTCCACGCGGCAGCGCTCACGCATCTGCCGATGCTCGAGCGATTCCCCGACGAGGGTTGGAAGACAAACATCCTGGGCACCTTGAACCTGCTTCGGCTCAGCGCGCGGCACGGCGTGGAGCACTTCGTCAACATCTCAACCGACGAGGCGGCCAACCCGTCCAGCGTGCTCGGCACGACAAAGCGGATCGCGGAGCAGTTGACGGCGTGGCAGGGCGAGCATATCAAATCAAGGCACTACGTCAGCGTCCGCTTCGGTAACGTGCTGGGCTCTCGCGGCTCGGTGCTGAACACCTTCAACGCCCAGATCAAGGCCGGAGGGCCGATCACCGTCACCCACCCCGATGTCACGCGCTACTTCATGACCATCCAGGAGGTCTGCCAGCTAGTCCTGCAGGCGGGAGCGATGGGAGGCTTGGGTGCCGTCATGGTGCTGGACATGGGGGAGCCGGTGAGAATCCTGGACGTCGCCAAGCGAATGATCGCCCTTTCCGGCGCAACCGGGGTCGACATCGTCTTCACCGGTCTCCGTCCGGGCGAAAAGCTCCACGAGACGCACCTCGCCGACGACGAGCACGCAACTAGGACCGACCACCCCAAGATTATGAGCGTCACCGTGCCGCCACTCGACCCTACTGACCTCACCGACCTAGCAGCAGGTCGTCTCTCGCACGGAGTGTCCGGGGCTTAGCCAGAGACGCCACATGCGCTTGCCATCGCCGCCCTGCCAACCTCACGTCGGCTTCCGACGCGGACTACAGGTCGACTGGTGAGACCCGGGAGAGCCGAGATCGCGAGGTGGTGGTGCGACGCGCAGCGGCAACATAGGTGCCGTCCGCGGACACCGCGCGCGGCAGTCGGCACGCGACAGCCGGGTTACGACGATCGCCCCAAACGTGAAGTCGCTGTGTGCGACCAGACCCATCCGGTCTGCTCGCAGATTAAATTGCCGGCGGGTGCACTGGGCAGCGCTGTGTGCTCTGATCGCCCATCTTGGACCTTTTTACGTAGGACTGAGTCCTCACTAGGCCAAGTTGCGACATGCAGCTCAAGCGCTGGCGCATGCGCATCTTTCCGCCGCGATTGCATAGCCGTTTCATCGCAGGCTCGTTGATGCCGGACACATCGGCGACACTTGCGACATCACCTTGCTGCGCTTTGGAGCCAATCGAAGATCAGACGTCGACCGCTTTCGTCTAGGAGGAGCGCACGCTTGCGCAGCGCTGCTGCGATTGTGGCGACGTGTACTGCCTGCCGTTCAAGGTCCCTTCCGCTGCGGATGCCGTGCTCATAGAGAACCTCAATGACCTCGTACTTCAACTTGGCGGTTCCGCTAGGGGCATGTACCAGGATTTCGGCCAGCCCGCGCAGTCTCCTGACAAGGACGTAGGTCCTGACGTCGCCAATTGTCGCCAACTGCGATATCGAGAGAGCCACGAGGCTTCGCGGCGTTGTGAGTCCCGCCGCGCGCAGACGGTAGGCGTGGGGCTTGAACGGATCGACATCGAGCATGTCCGAACGCGGTGTGCCTGGGTAGCGGGTAAGGAACTCCGTGCTCTTTGCGAGGTCGATCAGGAATGGATCGCTGGATACTTCGTCGCGGCCACCAGTACCCGCCATCACGGGCGCAAGCCGATTGATTGCTTCCTTCGTATCGCCTTGTTCGGCGTACAGACAGGCGAGGTCGTAGTCCAGGGTCGTCGACCCGAGTGCTGAAGTGACGACAGCATCCGGGACGTAGCCGTACGCGATGCCGTGCAGCACCTTGGCGACTGGTCGCAGTGACCGACCGAATGGGTCCTCTACGGAGAGTTCGGCCACCTCAGCGAGCAGCAAACCGGCTAGTTCCTTCCCGCAACGCCGCGCCTGGTCCTTCTGCTCACCCGCCAGCTGGTGCCGGCGGTTCAACGTCACCGCGGTAGCCGTGTGCAGGAGCCGGACGCGGATGGGTCGGCACTTTGTGCCAGCATTCTTCGGCTCGACGACCCGGGCGTAGAGCCATGCCACATACCGCTCTAGTACCGCGTCATCGGCGCTTGATCGATCGAGCTCGTGGCGGAACGCGATTTGCGCAGCTAGATTCTCCGGGTCCACGTCGATGGCGTGTGAAAGGAGGTCGATTTTTTGGTCTTTCTTGAAGTCGCCGGTTGTCGCCGCGTACTGCCACCCGACGCTGCGCCAGTCCTGGGCGCCCACAAGACCGTCGAATCCAGATCCGTACCCGTCGCTTAATCTAAGTAGCACGAACGCTGCGGCCATGTCGACGGTGTCGACTGACGGTCCCGCGCTACCGAGCGGGCACTTCTCAAGGACTGCGGAACCGACGTTCCTCCCGTTGCGAGTCATCACCGCGTGCGCTTCTCCGCTTTGGCGTAGGTCGACAACGACTCTCCATGGGGTAACCCCCAGGAGCACCTGCATGGCCGTGAGTGCGGCGGCGAGCCAGCCGTTCTTAACGTCCGTGATGGCTTTGCCATTTAGAACGTCCACATCTGTGCCGCGGGGCACTTCAAGTCCCGCCGGTGGATCGCCACCGAGTTCGCGCAGCATCGCGATGAGCTGGGTTGCCGCGCCTTCATCTTCCTTGCCCGCTGCATCGCGTACTTGGACCGTCAAGCGCATGCGGCTGCCCAGCACGATCGCCCACGAGACAGCGCTCGCGGCGTAGATCGCAATCGTCCAACCCACCAGCCACGGCTTGGCGGAGTCCAACCACCATGGTGACGCCAAAGCAACTATTGCGGTGACCGCACCCGCTACCGACAACATCGTGAGCGCCTTCAGTGTGAAGCGGGGCCACGTCCCCGACCAGAGAAGCAGTAGTAGGCGAGCAGCGACGGCGATGCCAAGGACGACGGCGAGTCCTGCGAGCAGCAAGGTCGATAGGGGGTCGACGACTGACTTCTTGAACTTCTTCCATTCCGACTCGTCAGCGTCGACCCGTGTAAACGCGTTGCTGTCAACTGCTTGCTCGGCCGCCTTCGGGATATGCGTGTCGGCACGGTCACGGATGCCTTGGGCCTCAACGTTGTCAGCATCGATCGCCAGCACTGCGTTCGCGGCTGTGAGCGCCGCACGCCACCCCTCGACGAGCGCCGCCTCGTCGGCGCCGTCCAGATCTTTGGCGTCCGTCTCCGCCTTCGTTGCGGCTGGCACGAGAGTGGCTGCCTCCGCTACCTTTTCGGCAGCGGCGGACTCTTCGGGTCCACAGATCGCTGGCAAGGCCGCGTCGTCTCGCGCGGCCGCGATAAGGGCGAGTGCTTTCTGCGGGTGATGCGCATCCGTCAGGTCCTCAGCAACCGGGCATACAGGAGAGTCCGAGGCAGCGACCGCTGGCGGAGCCGGGAAAGCGAGCACGAATACACCGGCGGCGAGCACAAGCAGAGGTGTACCAAGACGCTTGGAGTTGACCATCGAAAGGCCCCCGAAATCTCCCAATTCACCACCGAGGGACCCAGCAAAGTTGGACCGTTGACGAGAGCGGCGTACAACGCACAGATGTACCGCATTCAGGGGCTACACCCACCTCTGGGGGCGTCGATGGACATCACCGCCGGCTGAGCGCGCTCCAGACCCTCGCGAGCCGCTCGGGAAGAGCTCGACGTCGCGCACGGCGGGTGCCCTAGCGAAACGACGACGTAGGTTCGTGTGTTGGCTCACGACATTCCTGTGGCCGCGTGGCGTTTCCACATGGCGCGCCGCCACCGACGGCGCTGCCAGCCCGAGCCCGGGTAGCGTGCTTGGCCGCGTCATATCGCCGCGATGCCTGTCCGACTGAGTCTTAGGCAACGGCGCGGACCTAGCCTCGGGCAAGTGCCTCGTCCTCATTCGGCGGACCAGGTCGGGGCTTGCCCGACTCCGCCAGGGTGACACCGATGAACACGATCCTGCCGTTCCAGCCCGATGCGATGACGCCAGCCCAGCTCGCGGCCGTCTCCTATCTCGCCCGCTACTCCGGGCACACCCACACGTTGTACGCCTCCCAACTGCGGCGCTGGTTCGTCTGGTGCGAAAGCAACGCCCTCGACCCGCTCGTCGGGATCCGGCGAGCCCACATCGAGCTCTACATCCGACACCTCGCACAAGCCGGCCTGATCGCGTCCTCTGTCATCACCTCGATGCACGCCGTCCGCGGCTACTTCAAGTACGCCCACATCGACGGACTCATCGTGTCCGACCCGGCTGTCTACGCACGCCTGCCAAGAGTGCACCGCGACGAATCCCGCACCCAAGGACTGGACCGGCTCGAGCTCATCCGCTTCCTCCAAGTCTCCCAAACGCTCACCGTCCACCACGGAGCGCTGGCATTCCTGCTCGGCATCAACGCCCTACGAGCATCCGAGGCAGCCGCGGTCCGGATCGAGGACTACGCCGAAACACTTCGCGGGCATCGAGTGCTGCACCTCGTCGGGAAGGGCGACAAGCCCGCCACCATGCCCATCACCGTGCCCGTGCTGCGCGTCCTCGAAGCCTGCCGCGGCAGCCGGACCGAGGGCCGACTCATCCTGCGCCCCGTGTCGGGCAACCCCATCGACCGCCGAGACGCCTACCGAATGGTCGCCCGCATCGCGAAAGCGGCGGCCATCCCACGTCACATCAGCCCACACTCGCTACGCCACGCCGCGATCACCAACGCTCTCGACGCCGGCGTGCCACTGCGCGACGCGCAGATCCTCGCCCGCCACGCCGACCCGCGTACCACCGAGCACTACGACCGTGCCCGCGGAAACCTAGACCGTCACGGCGTCCACTTCCTCACCGCCTACGTCGCCGGGGTTTAGATGGGGGACATCGGTGGCAATGGAGGGCATGCCAACGTCCACTAAGACGCACACCCCAGCGTCGTGTTGTGCGTCTGTGACGGTACCGCCACGCGATCAGCTCGTCGCGTCTTGGATCGCCTGTTCGAAGTGCTCCGTAGTGCCCAGCACGAACAACAGGCCGTCGATCAGGCCGTCAACTACTTCGCGAGAGGACTCCTCCAGTTGTCCGTTCGAGACATGGAGTGTCTTGCCTCAGCCTGTCCCATTCCGCCGCATCGGTGAAACTACGACCCGCGTCGCGCGCGTGCAAGGACGAGGCGACTCGGTTTGGCACTTGACGAAGCACCTCAGGCGTTAGAACCGAGGGACAGTGTGGCCCAGTCGCTCTTCAACTGCTCTCTCGATGGCTGTGCCCAGAGCGGCGTGGGTCCGCCTTACCCAATCCGTCGCAGCCTTCGCGTCGGCGTCGTCCTCCCCGAGGAAGTCGAGCAACCGCGGGTTGTCGTACTCGCGCTGGTAGTGGAACACCTGGTTGCGGAAGCGCCGCAGACGGTCAGCGTGGTTGTCGGCCAATAGTGCATCGACGTCGGGGTCGGCGAGTTTCGCTTGTCGCCACCCTTCGATGACGACGTAGAGCGTGGCGTACCAGAGGCTCATTGAGATCTGGTCGTCCATGAAGGTGACGGGATCGATTGCTTCCGATGACTGCGCGCGCCTGACCCTGCGCATGAACACGTCACGAAGGAAGCTTGCGTTGAGGAAATAGCCATGTAGCGCCAGCAGTTCAAGAACCTGTTCGCCGTCAGCGCCTTTGGAACTAGCCACTTAGAGATCGTAGGGGTACGCGCCGCCCCTGACGCCCGGCGTTGTCGCTGCGAGGTGCGTCCTTCGGCTGCGGTCCCCCGAGCGTCAGCCAAGCCGCCCTGTGTGCCTGCTTGACAGGCCAGGACTGAGTAACGGCCACGCCCTCAAGTCACCGCCTGTCCGCGCGATCTGGCCCGACTCGCGCTGGGCCTCTGGCGGGGACTTGCTGCGGCGGAGAGAATCGCTAGGTGCGGACTCTCTTCGTGGGCCTCTCGGGTCCGATCGGGTATGACTATCAACGGCCGCGCGGACGGCGGGAGCATCTACCCAACCCAGTCTTGGAGGACGTGAACGGGCTGCTGCTTTGTTACGACCGCCTGCTGTTTCTGAGTCGCGCCACGTGTCCGTCAGATATGCGCAAGTTGGAGTATGTGGAGTTCCTCGAAGACGACGATCAACTGATGAAGACGGCATCCGTGGCGGTCGAACAGTTCGTTGAACTGTCAGAGCAGGCCCAATACGGCGACTTCCGCTGGGATGGCTGGCAGCAAGCGCTCTTCAGCATCACAGGAGGCGATCCTGCGTGCACCATCGACAACCACTCGAGACCGCTACAGGCTCTGCCGCCGGGCCTACCGATCACCGGAAATGCCGCAGATGTGCGGACAGCTTTCGCTGATATAGGTATCGCGGCGTCACTGCAACGCGAGGGAGTAGACGTGCTGACAAACAGTCTCGCTGTTCAGTCTCTGGGCGGAGCCCTCGAAGAGCTAGCGCCACCACCACGCTCAACCTTCACCGAGCAGCACATCGATGTGGCCCACGAGCTCGGGTCGATCCGTGTCCCCAACCGATGGAATCGTCGCGGTAGCTATCACCGAAGCATCGAGGAACTTCGTGGCCATCCCGAAGTTGAGTCGTTCCGCCGGTTCTTGTCGCAGGAGATAGACGACAGCGGAGAAGAGGCGAGCGAACGTGCGCGATCGATCACGCGCCTCGCTGATGAGTACGCAAGGAAGGCACTACGCGACTTGCCTGCGAAGGCGAGCCTCCGGGAGACCGTCGGCCGAGCTGGGATCCCGCTGCTCAATCTTGCTCTACCGCACGCTGGGACAGTGACCGGGGGGTTACTCAAGGTGTTTGACTGGAAAAAGCATCGCGATGAAGTCGACCGGACTGGCTGGGCGCGATTCGTAATCGACGTGAACCACCCAAGCGACGAGTAGGAACCCGCGTCTATCCGCCGCCTTTCGAATGTCCGGATCTGTAGCACCCGAATCACTCGAAGCGTCGCCTGGAGCTTCGCGGTGTTCCGTCAGTCGGCGGTCGTCCGTTCGCGCAACCAGTGGTCGCCACCGATCTCCTCATCTTCGAGGTAGGTCTTCGTGGCGAGTGGGTTCAAGGGCTCGTTCGGGGAATGTTTGCGCCGCGCCAGCCTGTCGCGCATTCGCCGCCAGCGGATCCGTGCCGGCGCCAGCCTGGTGCCGGCCAGCCACACCCGGTACGCCGGATCCTTCAAGATCTTGTCCTCAGCCGCGCGTCTTGTCGACGGTGAGATGATCCGGTTGTCCTCAGGTTCGGGATACACCTCCCCGTTCGCGAGTGCCGCCTCGGTGAGGTCTGCGCGATAGGCCGGATCCATGTTCCAGCGTCGAATCGCGTCGGTGACGTCGACGGAGAGGTCAATCCGAGGTTCACGCGGCCGGCCGGACTCGTCGGGCTCCTCGTAGTCTCTGTCCCACTCCATGTAGCGACTAATGAGCAGAAGCAGCCCGATGGCACCTCTTCCCATTACGTCGGCGAAATGAGTGAAGTCCCTGAACCTCACAAGGACGGGGTCGCCAACGGCCAAGAGGTGAACGAACTCTCTGGTGGCCGCGTCCCGGCGGCCCCGAATGGACTCGTTGCGATCCGACCGCCAAAGGGCGATGGCTAACGAAGCTGGCACGAGCGAGGCGAGGACTGTGACAACTAGATTGAGCCAGTCGAACCAGTCCGGATGCATGAACGCGAGGTTATCGGTCGACCCGATTCGCAACTGCTCTTTCGACCCCTGATCCGCGGGTTCAACGTGCCGCGCCGTCGGGGCGCTAGCCCGCACCCATCACCGCATCCTTCCGCCGCCTGTTGGCGCCGATTCGAGGGTGCCGCGGATGGCGTCCACTCAGTGCTGCCTGGCGTCAAGCCATGCGTCGAAACTCGGAAGCCTGGGCTGAAAAAACGGAAGTCGCGAACGCGCGGCCCACGCATCGATCCACTTCAGGCAGTCCAGCAAGTAGCGACGCGCGGTTTCGTTCCATTGCTCGTCGTGTTGGCTCAGTTCGTGCCCGACCATTCGGTCGTCGAGGCTCGCTAGCGCAACACCGCCGAGAGCTTCGCCAAGTGCCATCCGGACGGAGCGGCTCATGTGCTGTGCCGACTCTGGTAGGCGCGCCCGATATTGGTCGAATGTCGTCTCCCACTGCATGAGGTGAGCTGAGACCTGCTCGGGCAAGATCGTCCCATCGGCGGCACCGTCCAACGTGGACAACGCCGCAAGCAGGGCCTCGCGGAGAATCGATAGGACGGTCTCTTCGGTCGGGTGTGTGTTCACGGCTTCTTCCACTCGCGCGGGCTGGTTCCTCGACCCTAACGACGCCGAGCGACACCCGGGAGTTGGCTCCGTCCCGCGTCCTTTCGCCGCCTGCCGGGGACGTCCGGTCTGCCTGCGGGCGACTCTGAGCCGTACTGTGAAGGCGTGGGTGAGCAGCGTCCAAACCTCCGCGGCATGACGGTGAACGAAGCCCTCGTAACAGCGGACCTAATCGAGCAGTGGGATGCCGCGATCGAAGCGGGCGATCGAAATGCGGCGATCGAGGTCTTGAGGGCGGTCTTCAGCGATAGCAGCGCTGCCGCCACCGTGGATGCGGTCCTGGCCGAGCCGCAGAAATACGGATACCTCCGCGGAGTTTGAATCGCCGTACCTGCCCGCAATGGGTGCGTCGTTTCGCCCCTGGGCACGTCCTTCCGCCGTGTGGATGGGCCAGCACCCCCGCCGGCGCGTTGGATCACGAGTTGCTCGCCTGCCCTCCGTAGATGGAGCGGATTCGCTCAGACAGCAGCCGCTGAGCCTCTTCGAGCAGCTCAACTGCGGCTAGAAGTTCCCTCTCGGCCTGGGTCTCTGGTCGGCTTGTCGCCCCGAGCCGAGCAACAGCCGAGGTGAACTCGCTGACCTTAGTCCTAGCAGCCTCGTCCATGACGAGCCCCACGAGCGACTGGACGCGTCCGTTCGTGTCAAAAAGGGCCGCGTTGACGTCCTCTGGAAGTTGCGTACTCGGCATGGTCGCACTTCCGTTCTCTCGTGCTGCCATGAGGTCGAAATGATGAGCCCTGCCCGCCGCGCGCCCCAGGTCGGCTAGCGCGGCTTTGAGGTCCGTCAAGGTCTGCAGCTCAAACGCGCGCCGCTCTGCGGCGTGCGCCACGCTCAGCGCATCCTCGCGGTCTTCCTTGGCGATGCGGCGATCACGGCTGCCCCGTGCGGCTTCGGTCACCAACGTGCCGACGTAACCGATGACGAGCGTGACGACGGGCAGGACTGCGTTCCACCACTCCATTGCTGGGCTCTCTTCCATAGCGGGTGGGCAGCGCAGTCGTTTGGCCAACCGCGAGCACAAAGTCGAGGAAGAGTATCGATTGCTCGACCTGGCAGCGCGTCATGCCGCCGCTATCGCTCAGTCATCGCTAAGCCCCGAGCCGTCGCCATTCGGCCCGCTGACGCCTAGCGCGAGGCGGTCGATCAGCCGTCGATCCCGTAGACGCCGGCGACAAGGTCGGCGTGAGCGTCGAGGCCGATGCGACGAAGGTGAGCGAGCAAGATCGGGATTGGCGGCCAGTTTCGTCGCGGCGTGGGACTTGAGACCCCCGAGTAGGCCCCGCCCCCAACCCCGGTATAGAGACCGCCGCCAACGCCCGTGTAGCAACCGCCGCCAACACCGGTGTACAGGCCACTGCCAACGCCGGTGTAGCAACCGCCGCCAACACCGGTATAGAGGCCACCACCGACCCCGGTGTACGCCCCTCCGCCAACACCCGTGTAGGCACCACCACCGACACCTGTGTAAGCGCCGCCACCGACTCCCGTATAGAGGCCGCCACCAACTCCGGTGTACTGGCCGCCACCCACACCTGAGTAGCGATCGCGAGGCCAGCCGTTTGGGTCGATCCAGTCAGTCATGAGTTCAGTGTGCAGCCAGCCACCGACACTCAACGCGCAGCGCGTCATTCCGCCGCGTGAGCGTCAGGTCCCGGACGAGGTGCCGCGCCCGCTGAATCACCGGGGATGTCGTCCTGTGGCTCGGCGGGTCGAGCCGGGGCTACCGATGGGCGTCGCCTGGCTCGTCGTCCTCGCGGCCTGCTCGGCGCTGTGCCTGCGTGTAGGTGAACGCGGTCAGGCCGCTCAGAAGCATAAGGAGCAGGAGCATGTCGCGGCGGTCGTTGTCGTGCTCCTGCTGGGTGGAGAGCAGGTTGAGGTACTCGATGGTGGTCCAGCCGTTGACGACCTCTTGCTGCGGCGCTCCCTCAGTGCGGGCGTTGTTCGCGTCGTCCATCGACTCGATGTCGCTGCGCGCGTCGGCGAAGGCTCCGCCCTCGGGCGCGGCGGTGTAGGCCCAGACGGCAAGGACAGCCACGAGCGCCGCGACGAGCGGGACGACGATCTTGCGCCAGTCCGCTCCCCCGCTCGGCGACTTTCCCGGCGCGAAGACCGGCTTGGCCGGCGGCGGAGGGGCTGCTTGCTGACCAGCCACAGGTACGTCGGCAGGCGGCTGCGTCGGGGCCGTCGTCGTGTCTGCGGGCGGGTAGGGCTGGTCGTTCATTGGTCCCCCGTGTGTTGGTGGTGCCGCTGTTCCGCATCACGGAGTGGCGACTTGTCGACCCGTGAGGCTAGACACGGGAATAGGCCGCCGTCAGCGGAACGGCGCAAGGAGTTCCTGACGTCGGCGCAGTGCGCACCTGCTCCGGCGGGCTTAGTGCACGGCACGAATCCAGTGAACTCCAGCAACCGTGTTGACGAGCCGGAGCGTCGTTCCGCCGCCTGTCGGCGCGTCTCGGAGTAGTGGATCTTCCTCTAATGTGCCGGAGCTCGGGTCAGGCACTCGTTGGTCACCAACTCCAAACCGACGGTGACGGATTAGCCTGTCGCCCTTAGAAGTGCAGACATCGACAAGTGCAAGCCTGCCCCTCAGGACTCGCAGCGCGTGCGAACCTCAGCCCTGCACTGATCGGTTGCGTCCCGCCCGTCGGCAACGTCGTGCCCGCGACCACCTCGCAGACGGTCGCTCCGATCGCTTCCAATCAGCCGGTCGTTGCCAGCTCTGCCGTATATGGCCACGCCACCACGGACGACGGCGCTGTCCAGTGAATGAGCGATGAGTCGATCTGCACCACCGCCGCCATCGATCTGGGTACCTGCGCCAGCGCCCGTGATGATGATTGTCACCCAGTCTCGCCCACCGCCCATCCGCACGTCGACCTTCCACCGATCCTCCACGAAGAAGACCGGGCCTCCGAGCGTCTCGCCCTGGCTTGAGCCCCGAAAGGTGAAGGGTCCCTGGATCCCCGGTAGTGCCCTGAAGATCTCAAATCCGTCCCACTCCATGACGACGTCATCGTTCAGGCGCAACTCCTCACGGACATTGTCGACAGCCACAGCAACACCACGCGGCGCGATCGCGGGCCAGTAGATGAGGTCGCGACCGGCGCCACCAGAGCTAGTTGCCGCCAACGAAACTGGGCCGTTGAGGTTGAGGTGGTCGCGGCCTCCACCTAATTCGATCTGGTCTTGGCTAGCGATGGCGCCACGTTCCTGGCTACCGGTCGCCACATAGTCGTTGCCCCCACCGGTGAAGATGATGTCGCGATCCACCTCGCCCTCGGCTTCATCATCCGCGTAGACATAGTCGTCTCCAGAGAGGTTGCCCAGGAGCTGATCCGATCCGGGGCCAAGCACGACGGACGCCCCGAACGGAGGAGCCTTTCCAGTGACGCACACCAGATCGTCCCCGCCGTGCGCGTCGACCTCGATAGCGCCGTTCGTGACGATCACGTCAGCACCGTCAGTGCCTTCGAGCAGTTCCATCTCCGGCCTACCGACGATCGTCGCCACCTGAGCGAGGCAGGTCGCCTCTATCCCTATTGGCGAACCGGATCCGCTCCCCGCCCCATGAGGGCTGGCGACCGCCAACGACGTAACAAGCCAGAGTGCATGCATTCTGATGCCAACGCTCATTGGCTCCCCACCCTCCCGGACAACTCATACACACGGCCCGCGGCCGGCGTGTTTGGGCATCAGCTCGCTACTCGCTCTCGCGATCTGAAAGCTCCGTAGCTTGAGCCATGCAATTTTGGGAGTTGGGTTGTTCAACTCCTGTACTTCATGGTGCGCCCGGTGAGGTCGTGCAGACAACCAAGCCGCGTCATACCGCCGCGAACCGGCGCGCACCGACCGCGGATAGTCGGTCACTGTCGGGTCCAGCGCCCTGCCTCAGTTTGCGTTAACTAGGGCGCGCTAGGAGTTCTTGACGCCGAATGGGACGTGGACGCTGGGTACCAAGCTCCGAGTCCCTTCGAGGTGCGACATCTGGTCGTCGAAGAAAATGTGTGGTTTCAAGATCTCCAACACGGAGCTCTTCTCCCAACCGCCCAAGAAGAATCCGTCGTTGACGCGCAGTCCCCATGACTTCAACGACTTGATGGCTCGTGCGTATGCGGGCGCGTTCCGTGCCGTGACGATTGAGACGAAGAGGCGGCGGGCGTAGCTGTCATCATCCTTCGCCCTCGCATCTTCGAGGTCCTGGATTCGGTTGATGGCCGCGAGCAGGTCCTTCATGGGACCGGGTGGCAACGGGACCTCGGCCATGGTCGTTTCATGCTCGTGATAGCCCTCGATGCCCTCGGCGACGTAGACCTTCTCCGCCGAGTCGTCCGCCAGGACGGCATCGAAGTCGAAGGCGATTCGTAGATCGCGGTCGTCAGGATCGTCGGCGGCCAGATCGCCCACCGACCCCACGACCTGTCCAGCCGGGAAGTCGAGCCCAATAGCTTCCGCGACGTCCTTCGGATTCGCGGAGAGGAAGAGCTTCATCCCAAAAGCCGGCATGTACTTGTATGGCGAACGTCCCTGCGTGAAGACAGCCCTCGTCATCGGGAGTCCGTGCGTCTCGATTGACCGCATGACTCGAGCCCCGGTCTCAGGGTCATTTCGCGACAGGACGATCACCTCGACTACCGGTGATTGCCCGGTAGCCAAGTCGTTCAGACCGAGCAGGCGCCTGATGAACGGGAACGCGATGCCGGGCGCGAGCTGCTCTTCGTACTGCGCCTCTTGAAAAGCCCTGTACTCGTCCTCGCCGTATTCGTCGAAGACGGCATGCGATTCGGTCAAGTCGAAGAGTGCGCTCGAAGCCACCCCGATCACGAGGGTGTCGGTCCACATCGTTGCCACGGCTCCAGCGTACGAGTTCAACAGTGCCGTAGGAGGGACTGCTGTCGGCGCGGAGCCAGACGTGTTACGCGAGATCGGCGCGGAGCCAGACGTGTTACGCGAGAGCGGGATGGGGCAGGGCGGGAACGAGCGGGATGGGGCAGGGCGGGAACCGAAGCGAGGCTCAGGAGCTACGGCATTCCGCCGCCTGTCGGGGACGTCCGGATCTGCCGAGACTCGGTTATTGAGGCGTCGGCCGCGACCGGCGTCGACCAGGCGGATCGGACGATCACAGCCTACGAGCGAGGACCAGGCAATGAGGCTGCGCCCTCGTGGCATGGGCGCCACCAACAACCGGGAGTAGCGTTGTCGACCATCCCATACCACCGGGAGGAGTGTCATGAACAAGAGACTCACGGGGCTGACAGGGCTAGCGTTCGCGCTGATCTATTTCGTCTACTTCACCATGCTGGACACCCCTGACATCTCGACTTCAAATCAAGGTGCCCTCGACTTCTGGACCGACTCCGAAAATCGGGTTCAAGCGATCGTTGCGGCCACGCTGTGCGGGGTCTCCGTGCTGCTGTTCATCGCGTTCGTCGTCGGATTGGCTCAACTCCTTCATAAGGGAGGCGCTGGCCAGGCGTCACACGGCGTTCGGATCGCAGGCTCCATCACTGCGACGGTTCTTCTGGTCGGCGGCGCGATCTTCGCGGCCCCACCCCTGGCCTTGTCCTTGAACAACGAGTCGGTGCCCATGGACGCGGAGCTCGGGCTGGCAGTTCGAGTGTCCTCCTTCGTTGCTCACCCCATTGTGCTGTGGTTCGCTGGATTCGGTGGTGCCGCACTCATTGCGGCGACTACCGCGGGCAGGAACGCGCTCGGCTGGCGCCGCTGGACCATCGTCCTGGGAGTAATCCTCGTGTTGGCCCTTCTCGCGCCGCTTGTCTTCGTCGGCCTCATGCTCATGGTGTTGTGGGTCGGCGGCGTGTCCATTGGGTTCCTGCTACCAGACTCGGGCCGACCGTCTAGGGCAGGTGGTAAGTCGACGTCGTCGAACCGAGAAGACGTGTTGCCCGGCGGTGACCGTTAGAACTCCACGATCCATACGCGCAAGTCTGGACGCGCCGATGCGAACGTCCGGATCTGCCCGCGATCAGTGCACGAATTCTTATTGATTCGCATTAGCCTCAGTTCGTGTCCCAGAAGTCGGATCGTCGCGAGGCACGCGAGGCGGTAGCGGCCTACCACGAAGCGAAGCTCGCCGAACTCTCGCGCACGCAGCCGAAGCGATCGACCGGTTCCGCAGCGGCGAACTTGAGGCCTTCGACGTCGACGAGGTCCTGTTCCAGTACTCGCGTGCCGCGAAAGAGCTATGGAAGTTCTGCAACATCGGCAACGTCCAGGTCACCGCGGGCCAGCTGCATGAAGGCCCGCCGATCGACTGGTGGGAACGCGGGGCGCCGAAACGCGCACGCCGTCCCGCCACCGAAGTGCCGACCAAGGATCTTGGTTGACCGTCACGCGATCAAACGTGTGTCTTTCCGCCGCTTGTCGCCGTCATGAGTTGCTGTGGCATCGGAGACCTCACTGCGAGTTGACCTCGGTTAGTTGGCTTTCCACCGATACGGTGCGAGCGGAAGCTCGAGATGGCGAATCGGGGGATGAGTCGGTGTCTGCACTGGACGCGCTAGGTCAACGACTGCGAGCGTCCCTACGCGATTGGCTTCAAGCGGAGCCACCGAGCGATGGTAGTACCCACCTCGAGCGCGTCCGGTCCGGATGGTCCGACGGACGCAAAGCACTCGAACTGATCAGCACTCAGCAGGAATGGACTCACCGACGAGTTGAGACCTACTCACTTGAAGAGCACGGCGAGACGCGTCAGAGAATTTCGTGGGATTTCACAGTCGACCAGTCGCTCGCCATACCTGCGAGCAGGGGCCGGACTGCTGTGCCTCTTGCCACAATTCGAAAACAGTCCTTGAAACGCCTCGACGTGACCGATGCCAGTGGCACGGCCCTGTCCGTGTGGGGAAGAGACGACAACGGCCGCCTCGCGCAGGCGGCTCTGACCTCCTACCTGACCGGGCTCCTCGGCCGCGACTTAACAGATCGCGAGGGGCTAACCCTGCACAGAATCGTGTTCGCCACGGACGCCGACGCCGCCTACCCGGAACTGCAGCGCTTGGGTCGAACTCTTTCCAAAGCGGGCGACGGCGGTGCGAGCTAATGGCTATCGCCAGCGATCTCGCGGCTAACTTCCTTCTTGTCGTTGAGGTGCCCAACGACTTCGTCGGCTCACGCTCGCTGGTGAAGCTGCAACATGAGGGCGACATCGGTGAGGGCGAGCAGTTCAATGCCCTAGCCACAGTTCACGGCTATCGGTTCGAGGGGGCTGCGTGGTCCAGTGTTGCCAGTTGGCACGTTGAGATACACGCCCCGCCTGGTTTGGCAATCGCTGGCCTCACCGCTCGAGTCTCGGACACGGATGACAGGGGAGAGTTGGTCACGCGGGAAGTCCTAATCTCGCCGGCGACGGGGCCGACGGCGCACATCAGCGGCGAGAAGACGCCGCTTGGGTCCTTGTCGTTCGCCGATCTGGAGTTACGCCCTGCCGCCGCGGGGCTTGTCAACCAGACTGTCGCTGGCGCGATCGTTGCCTCGTTGCTCCTCGGTGCAGGGTGCATCTGGACCGACCGGCTCTTCGACGCGATACAAGAAGCCGATCGAGCAGCCGCCGTCGCAGCGGTGATGCTCGCTGTCCCAGCCGTCCTCATCGCGCTCGTGGCCAGAGGTCCCGAGCATCCGTTGGTATCCCGCCTTTTGCTCGCTCCCCGACTCGTGAACTTCGCGGTCGCGACGGTCCTGCTTGCGACAGCGGCCGCGCTAGTCCTGGGACTTGACCAAGGCTCCTTTGAGTGGACGTTGAGAGCCTTGCTAGTAGGCCAACTGGTGCTCCTCGCCGTCGCGATCGGCATTCGGATTCGCGCTGTCGGTGGTCGCACCTAGCCTTCGCTTCACAGGTAGAGTCGATCTCGCACCATCAGGTGCACGGCTGGAGGAGCACACATGGCGAAGAAGAAGCACCTGCGCGTGACTCGCAAGGGCTCCACTGTGTCCGCCCCCAAGAAGGGACTCATGGTCCGCTCGGCTGAGAGCACGCGAATGACCGGCTTGCGGAGCCTGCCAGTAGAGAAGCGCCAGGCGGCTGTCACTGCCATGCTGCGCACTGCCCGCTGAGCTCAGAGTATCCAGCCCTGAAGGGCCGTTCGTCCCTCCTCGTACGCAGCAAGCAATGGGCGAGGCCAGCCCGCCTGCGGGCGGGTAGCGCGTCAAGCCGCTAGTGGATTGGACTGAACCTGCGTCACCCATTCAGCCCTCAAGCCAACAGCGTGACAACGTCGCCGTGGTTCTTCTCCCACCACCCAGCGAACAGTCCGTGGTGCCTCCTGACGAGAGCTTTCATCTTCTTCACCTGCTTAGAGTTCGCCCAGGGCGGCAGGTCACCGTCGATCTCGGCGGTCTCGAGGTTGATCTTGATGTACTCGTGGTCGGGCTCGGACTTCTTGAGGATGTGCACGTGCGGCGGCGGGTGGTCATTCGGCCATACGTGGACGCTGATGCCACCGTCGAAAAGTTTGCCGTCCGCGACCAGGGCGGTGATGAAACCATCGTCGTTGAATGCGACCGACCAGTCGTCCTTGTTCTCGCCGAACTCGAAGAGCGTAATCGCGACGAGTCGCCCCAATACGTCGTCGGCCTCGAGGCGGTCCTCCGACTCGGCCAACTCCCATCCTGCCGGCTCGCCGAGGTTGTACCCGGCTCGCTCGCGCGGAGTCAGGTCGGTGTCCTTCACGGGGTAAGTCTCCCAGCCCGGGGACGACCTAATCGACTGTTCTCGGTGACGGGACTGTTGCGTGAATCCGTGACATCCAGACCTAGCCCATTCCGCCGCCAATGGCCCACATCGTCGACCGTCCCTAGGCGAACGGGTCTCTTGCCCTCCCAGGGTGACTCGGGCCAGAAGCGGTCCAGCCCCGACCAACCGGGCGCTGGCAGACTCGCCCGGTGGTTGCCGACCCTGGCGACGCGGGTGGAGACTGGTCGGTGCGGTCGAGGGGTGCCCGACCGCAGGGAGGGACCGCCCGTGGTCGAACCTGCACCGTTCCCGGACCGGGGAACCGTCAGCGCCGCGGAGCACGAGCGGCTCCGCCGGGACTATGACGCCCTGGCTGACCAGTTCGGCGCCACGTCCGAGGTGCTCGAGGCCATGGGCCGGTCGACCGCGGATCCGGACGCGGTGCTCACGACCATCGTCGAGAACGCGCGCAGGCTGTGCCGGTCGGAGGCCGCGCACCTCTACCTCTTGGAAGGCGACACGTTCCGCCTCATGGAGACGGTCGGGATGTCCGAGGAGTCCCGGCGGGTGCTGACCGAGCACCCGATCTCCATGGACCGGGAGACCCTCACCGGACGCGTCGGTCTGGAGCGGAGGACGCTCCAGATCCGCGACGTGCTGGCCGACCCGGACTTCGGCCGCCACGACCTGCAGAGATCGGCGGGCTTCCGCACCGTGATCGCCGCCCCTCTGATCGTCGACGACGCGGTCGTCGGCGCCCTCAACGTGTGGCGCAACGAGGTCCGCCCGTTCGACGACCGAGAGGTGGGCATCGTCAGCGCGTTCGCCGTCCAGGCGGCCATTGCCGTCAACGGAGTCGGGCTGGTCCAGCAGCTGGAGATGCGAGGAGCGGAGCTGGCCCGCAAGGTCGACGAGCTGGAGGCGCTCCGCGCGGTCGGCGAGGCAGTCAGCTCCACCCTCGACCTCCAGGACGTTCTCGACACGATCGCCGAGCATGCGGTCGCACTGTCCGGCACCGACGGTGGCTCGATCATGGAGTACGACGAGCGAGAACGCCGGTTCGTCGTGCGCAGCGTCCACCGCACGGCTCCCGAGGTCGTCGAGCAGCTGCGCTCCGTGAGGATCGACCTCGACACGACGCTCGTCGGGAGAGCTGCGCTGGAGCGGCGCCCCATCGTCGTCCCCGACCTCACGGCCGTCGAGCTCGACCCGCACCTGGCGATCCTGCACGGCGCCGGGTGGTCCTCCCTCGTCGCCGTCCCCCTGCTTCGCGAGGACACGATCGTCGGCTCGCTGATCGTGCGGCGCAAGCGCACCGGCGACTTCTCCCCGGAGGTCGTCGACCTCCTGGAGACCTTCGCCAGCCAGTCGGCGCTGACGCTGCTGAACGCCCAGCTCTTCCGGGAGCTGAAGGAGCAGAGCCTGGCGCTGGAGCTGGCGAGCCGGCACAAGTCGGAGTTCCTGGCGAGCATGTCGCACGAGCTGCGCACCCCGCTCAACGCGGTGCTCGGCTTCTCGGAGGTGCTGCTCGAGCGCATGTTCGGCGACATCAACGAACGACAGGAGGAGTACCTGCGCGACATCCATGGCTCCGGGAAGCACCTGCTCGAGCTGCTGAACGAGATCCTCGACCTCTCGAAGGTCGAAGCCGGACGGATGGAGCTCGACTACTCCGCGTTCGACCTGCGCCTGCTCCTCGAGGAGGCGGTGACCATGCTCCGTGAGCGGGCGACGGCGCACGGGGTCGACCTCACCGTCGACGTCGAGCCGGGCCTGGTCCAGGCGTACTCCGACCAGCTGCGGCTCAAGCAGGTCGTGCTCAACCTCGTGACGAACGCCGTCAAGTTCACCGGCGACGGCGGCTCGGTGACGGTGCGGGCACGGCGTACGCCGATCGACATCGAGGTCACGGTGACCGATACCGGGGTCGGCGTCCCGGAGGTGGATCGTGAGCGCATCTTCGAGTCCTTCCAACAGGGCGGGCGGGGTCCCTCCCGCGAGGAGGGCACCGGACTCGGGCTGACCCTGTCGCGCCGCATCGTCGAGCTGCTCGGCGGCCGGATGTGGCTGGAGAGCGAGGTGGGTGTCGGCAGCACCTTCGGCTTCACGCTTCCGTCGCGCACCAGCGACGACGCCGCCGCTCCGGTGTCGACCTCCGGGATGTGCGAGGTCGTGGTGATCGAGGACGACCGACCCTCGCTCGATCTGTTCACGGCCTTCCTCGACGGCGCCTCGGTGCGGGTCATCGCCGCGCGCGACGGGGCGGCTGGGCTCGAGGCCGTGCGCTGGAGCCGGCCGAGCGCGGTGCTGCTGGACATCAGGCTGCCGGGCATGGACGGCTGGGCGGTGCTGACCGCCCTCAAGCAGGACCCCGAGACCCGCGACATCCCCGTGATCGTGGTGTCGATCGTGGACGAGCAGCAACGCGGCGCCGCGCTGGGGGCCGCGGCCTACCTCGTGAAGCCGGTCGGGCGCGGCGCACTGCTCGACGCCCTTGCTCGGGTCGGTGTGCTTCACTGACGCCGTGTGGCGGCTGCTCGAACCGCTGCGAGCCGAGGATCGGGAGGCGTTCCTCGCCCTCGCCCACCCCCGCACGTTCGCGCGCAACGAGATCTTGTGCCACGAGGGCGACCCGGCGGACTCGCTGCACCTCGTCGAACGCGGCCACCTGGCCGTGAGCGGCACACTGGCGTCGGGCGCCGCCGCGACCTTCACGGTCCTCTCGCCCGGGGACTACTTCGGCGAGCTTGCGCTGCTGCGCACCGACAGACGTCGCACGGCGACGGTGACGGCGCTCGAGCAGAGCCGGACACTCGCGGTCGCGGTTACGGCTTTCGACCGGCTCTGCGAGCACAACCCGGGCATCGAGCGGGTCGTGTCCACGCTCCTGGCCGATCGGATCGACCTCCTCAGCCGGCGACTCCTCGAGACCATGTACGAGAGCTTGGATCACCGGGTCTGCCGCCGTCTCCTGGACCTCGCAGATGCCTACGGCGGGGGCGACGGCGCCGTCGTGATCCCGCTCAGCCAGGCCCAGCTCGCGGACCTGGTGGGTGCGACGCGGCCGCCGGTCAACCAGGTCCTGCAGCGGCTCGCGGACCGCGACGTGGTCCGCCTGAGCCGCTCACGGATCGAGGTCCTCGACCGGGCGGAGCTGCGCAGACTCAGTCCCTGAGAAAGGGCGGAGTGTCTTCGGGCGAACAGAACTTTCCATGGCAGCGGCTCAGGATCGGTTCATCACCCAGATCCCAGCGAAGGAGCCCGACATGTCCCCCTACGAAGCCGAAGCCATCAGCCGAGTCATCATCGCCGACCGCCTCCGCGAGGCGGACCACCAGCGCCTCGCCCGCGAGCTCAGGCAGTCAAAGCGCCGCAGCAACGTCGGTGCCGCGACCGCGTCCGCCAGCCGGCGCACCCGCCTCTGGAAGCTGGTCCACCTCTCGCACGCCTACGGCTGACCGGACGGAGCCGACCATGTCCACCCAGCCCGCCACGCAGCCCGCCACCCAGCACGCCACCCAGACCCACCTGCTCCACGACGCGCTGCGTCAGGAGCTGCTGCGTCTGGCGCAGCACGAAGACGACGCGGCCAGCCGGGAGGCGGCACGCGTGCACTACTGGGAGCCCACTCCCGTCACCGTGGTCGTCCACCGACAGTGCGCCGCAGCCCTGCGCGACGCCGCTGACGAGCTTCTTGCGAAGGACGGTCCGGATC
Source organism: Nocardioides sp. zg-1230 (assembly GCF_013155335.1). Classification (GTDB taxonomy): domain Bacteria; phylum Actinomycetota; class Actinomycetes; order Propionibacteriales; family Nocardioidaceae; genus Nocardioides. Next base: position 570,297 of record NZ_JABJQZ010000002.1, read on the forward strand.
ACGTCGCCGGCGCCCAGGCGTAGAAGCACAGCTCGTCGACGTCCTGCTCGATCAGCGCGGACCGGGTGGTGCCGCCGCCGTGTCCGGAGTCGCGCAGCGGCAGCAGCAGGTACGGCCCGCCGTCGGTGGCGTCTGCCTGCATCCGGGCGACCATCTTCACCGGGTCGTACGGCGGCGCCAACGTGTCGTTCATCGCCGGCACGAACGCGATCGCCGGGTACCGGACCCCTGGCCGGACGTTGTGGTACGGCGAGTACCCGGCGAGGTACGCACCTTCGACCGGGTCCTCGGGCGAGCCGAGCTCGACGGTCGCGGTTCGGCCGTTGTCGAACCGGGTGAACCGGATCATGTCCAGCGTCGGCGCCCGGCAGAAGACGGCCCGGAACGCGTCCGGCGCCTGCAGGGCGGTGACAGCCACGAGGATGCCGCCATTGCTGTTCCCGCGCGAGACCAGCTGGCCGGTCGTCGTGCAGCCGTTGTCCACGAGCCAACGGGCGGCGGCGATGTAGTCGTCGAACGCGTTCTGCCGGTTGGTCTTGATGGCGGCCTCGTGCCACTCCCGTCCGTACTCACCGCCGCCGCGGATGTTGGGGAAGGCAAGGGCTCCGCCGTTCTCGAGCCAGACCGCGTGGACGGGTGAGTACCACGGCGAGATGTCGATGTTGAACCCGCCGTACCCGCTGATCCGCGTCGGCAGTGGTCCGTCGGCCCCTCTGGGCCGCACGATGAACATCGAGACCTGCGTGCCGTCCTTCGACTCGTACCAGACCTGTTCGGTCACGGCGTCGATCGCCCCATCAGGCACGTGGTAGCCCGTGAGCTCGTCGTCATCGAAGTCGTAGCGGTAGATCGACAAGGGTTGGACGAATGACTGGAACTCGACCCACACCTCGTCGCCGTTCCAGCTTCCGGTGACGCCGCTGACGACCCCGCCCCCCTCGTTCCCGTTGACCGATCCGAGACCGGGCAGTGCGACATCGCGGATCTTGGCGCCGTCTGGGGCGTGCACGGTGATTCGGTGCGACGCGGCGTGGGAGTAGACCGCGTACAAGCGCCCACCGATCCCGCTGACGGTCTGCAGGGTGTCGTTGCCCTCGGCGATGACGGTGTGCCACACGGTTGGGCTCATCAGTGGTGCCCTGCACAGCCGGCCGCGCGGTGCCTCGAGGTCGGTGACGATGAGCAGGTCGTCGTCGACCACCTGGACCTGGTTCACGGCTTGCATGGTCGTCGTCACCGGCAGCAGCTCGTCGTCGGCCAGCCTGAGCAGGGACACGGTGTTCGCGTGGACGAAGTCCCACTGGTACAGGACGGCGTACCGGCCACACTCGGTCACGTCGACCCAGCACCAGTAGTCGGCGTGACCGCCGAAGACCTGCCGATCCTGAGCCGTGCCGATGCGGTGCTCGAGGATGACTTCGTTCGCGTCGGCAACCGCGGGATAGAAGAACGACCCCGAGTCCGGTCGCCATGCGGGGCGATAGTGGCTCGTGCCGCTGGGCTCGTCGGCGAGAACGGTTCCGGTGTCGATCTCGAGGACCTGGATCCGCGCGTCGTGGGTGCTTCCGGTCGCCGTGCCGAAGGCGACCAACCTGCCGTCGGGTGACGGTACGGCGTACACGAGCGCCTCGGCGGTCGGCCAGGTGTTCGGGTCGAGGACGGTCTCGAGCGGCCCGTCCGCCTCGCGGCGCATCCGCAACGCGAGCTTCTCGTCGTCGGGTGCGGCCTGCCAGACGAACTCGCGTCCGCCCGCGCGCACCGGCCGGGACAGCCGCTCGTAGCGCGACGCACGGCTCACGGCGGCGCGGAACCGGTCCCGCGCCGGGACCGCGTCGAGGAGCACGTGAGTGGCCGTCTCCTGCTCCGCGATCCAGTCCATCACCTCGGCGTCGTCGAACCGTTCGAGCCATTCGTAGGGATCAGGGATCCACTCGCCGTGAAACCAGAACCCACTGCCCGGATCGACCCTCACCATCCCGTCCCTCCGCTCGATGCGCCCGATGATGCCGCAGCCCGCACGCCACGAGGTACGACACGCGACCCGCGAGAACTGTTGTCGCTCTACCACGCCGGGCCAGGAAGCGAACCACCAAAATTGGGCCTGCTGCTGGCCGGACGCCGGTGTTTTACTTTTAGCTTGTTCCTAGCGCGGGGAGAAGCCATGAACCACCGCAGGCGTACGTCAGTCCTCACCTCGGCCCTCGCCCTCGGCCTGCTGGCCGCGGTCGCGCCCGCCGCGGCCGATCCACGCGAGGACCACCCGGTCCGCGAGCAGGAGTCTCGCGACCTCCGCGTCGACCACGCCCCGGATCCGGGCGCCGGCAAGGCGCTCGACGTCGCCCGGGGCGTCGACCGTGCGTTCCCGCGCCAGACCGTCCTGGAGGAGCCGCCGGCCGACCCGTCCGACGCCGCGATCAAGCTCGGGCTCGTGCCGTACCACGAGATCGCCCCGAAGCTGAATGAGCTGCAGCAGGCCAGCGACCGGGTCAGTGCCGAGGTCATCGCCGAGACCGCGCGCGGGCGTGACGTCTACCTGGTCACGGTCACGTCCCCCGAGTCTCCGGGACAGGCCCGGCGTCAGGAGCAGCTGCGTCGGCGCATCGTGGACCAGGCCGCGCAGGCCACCCGCGACGCGAGCATCGTCAAGGGCTACAAGGCCCCGCTGTTCTTCAACGGCAACATCCACGGCAACGAGTTCGAGGGGGCCGACGCCAACCTGCGCGTCATCGAGGACCTGGCGACGAGTGACGACCCGGCGGTCGAGTCGCTGCTGGACCGGACCCGTCTCTACTTCGTCGTGACGATGAACCCCGACGGCCGGGTGGCCAACACGCGCGCCAACGGCAACGGGTTCGACATGAACCGCGACTTCATCACGGGCAGCCAGCCAGAGGTGCGGGGCGTGCGCCAGGCGCTGATCGACACCCAGCCCCTCGTGATGCTCGACCTGCACGGGTACGTCAACGGCACGCTCATCGAGCCCACGACACCGCCGCACGGTGAGAACTACGAGTACGACCTGTTCATCAAGCACGCCTACCCCAACGGTCTCGGGATGGAGGCCGCCGTGAACGGTCTCGGCTACACCCCGGCGAGGGACGGGGTCCAGCCCGCGGTGATCCCGTTCCGCGACTGGGACGAGGGCTGGGACGACTGGCCGCCGATCTTCACCCCGCAGTACGCCGCCTTCCACGGCACCGTCTCGCACACCGTCGAGATCCCGCTGCGGGTCAACAACGCCTCCTACAACTTGCCGGTGGACGAGCTGCGCCGGCGGAGCGCCATCAACACCGACGTCGCCGAGGCGGCCGTCCGCGCCTCCATCGCGTACGCCGACGAGAACCGCGCCGAGCTGATCGCCGATCAAATCGAGATCTTCCGCCGCGGTGCCGCAGGGGAGGAGCAGCGGGAAGTCACCTCCGACCTGTTCCCCGAGATCGGTCCCGAGGACGTCTACACCACCGACTTCCCCCGCGCCTACGTGATCCCGGCCGGCGCGGACCAGCGATCGGCCGTCGCCGCAGCCCGGCTCGTCGACCACCTCGTCGCCAACGACGTGGACGTCGCGAGGGCCACGAAGGCGTTCTCGGCCGGAGGGAAGCAGTACCCCGCCGGCAGCTACGTCGTGGACATGCACCAGCCGAAGCGCGGCCTGGCCAACGTGATCCTCGACGAGGGCTCCGACATCAGTGACCGGGTCGACCAGATGTACGACATCTCCGGCTGGAGCCTCAGCCTGCTCTGGGGCGCCACCGTGGACACCGTCGAGGACGGTGCTCTCTCCGTCGTGAGCAAGCCGGTCGCGGTCGCCGACGGCACCGGCAGCGTCGAGGGCAGCGGTCCGCTCGAGCTCCGTCTCGACGACCCGAAGGACGTCGAGGCCCTGAACTACCTCACCGGTACGGGGACCGAGGTCCAGTGGACGGACCAGGGAACCGTCGTGCTGCCCGCCCCGGACCCCGCTGTCGTGGCGGAGGTCGCCGACCGGTACGGCGTGGTCCTCCGCGCCGCGGGGAGCACCGGTGGGACGCCGATGGAGGAGACGGTCATCGCGGCTGCGGCTCCGCCGGACGAGCTCTTCGCGTTGGCGGAGATGGGCTTCACAGTGCAGCAGGTGTCGACGACGACCCTGAACAGCGGGTTCGACTGGACCGGTGTGGACACCCTGTTCGTCTCCAGCGGGCTGTCGTACGCCGCCCTGACGCCGCAGGCGCGAGCCGCTTTCACCGCGTTCCTCGAGTCCGGGGGTGGCGTCGTCACGCGAGGCGCCACCGGCGCCACGTTCAACCAGGCCGCCGGGCTCCTCGTGGCCTCCCGGGTCGCCGGCAGGCCCGACGCGAACGGCGTCGTACGCGTCGACAACTCCGGCGGTCCGCTCACCGACCGAGCGACCCCGCACACCTTCGTCAGCGCTCCGTCCTGGTTCACCGGGCTCGGCAGCGACGTGACCGTCGAGCAGACCTACAGCATCGACGGCCCCCTGGTCTCGGGGCACTGGCGGGCAAGGCCCGACGGCACGGGCGGCCCCGAGGCCGCGCGTGGTCAGGCCGTGGTGGTCCGGGGCGAGGACGAGACCGGTGCCGGCGTGGTGCTGTTCGGCAGCGAACCGCTGTACCGGGCCCACCCCAAGGGTCAGTACGCCCTCGTCGGACGGGCGCTCGTCTGGTCCACCCTCTAGGTCGCGTGCCTGGCCCGTACGGCGTCTACGACGCCGTGCGGGGCCACGCCCACGCGGAGCGGAGGATGTAGGCGAGCAGGATCACCTCGACCACGACGCCGAGGCCGTAGAACCACAGCCAGGACCCGCCGGACAGGTTGAACACCGACACGGGGATGTAGAGCGATGCCACGACGAGGTTGAGCGTGCGGTTCGCCCGGGCCGGCAACGCCGTGGACAGCACGACCATGAGGGCCGGGATCCCCACGAGCGCGAGCGAGGTGAAGGCGAAGGTCTGGCTGATGTCGAACTCGAAGACGACGCCGGCCAGGATGTCCTCGATGGCGCCGGGCTTGTAGAGGTGCAGGTGGTCGACGTAGACGTAGAAGAACATGAAACTGGCCCAGGTCGCGGCGAGCCGTGACCTGACCGGCATCGGCGGATCGTGCAGGGCTGTCGTCGTCTCTGTCGAGGTCATGGTCGAAGTGCTCACGGTCTCTTCCTTCTTCTCGGGTCGTTGGTGCCACGATCTCCGGACGGCTGCTCGGTGCCATCGGTCTGCGGGCACGCCTCTCCGGCCGCTGGGACGGTGGTTCCTCGTCCATTCGGCTGATCTCCGGCTGATCTGGGGTGCCCGTGGGGCGCACGATCCGGGGTTCTCACCCACATTGGGAGGGTGAGCCATCAGCTGTCCACCACACGCGGCACGGTCGCCGACGCGGCCGCCACGCTCGCCGTGCTGGTGGCTGGGGCTTCGCTGCTGGCCATGACCGCCCCGCTGGTCTCCGCGCTGGCGGTCGTGCTGACGCTCGCGCTCTACGTCCCGGCGCGCGCTCGTGCCCGTGCGCGCTCGGTGGGCAGCGGTACGCCGACGGGTTAGCGCGCGAGGGCTACGCGCCGCCGACCCATGCCAGCAGCTCCATCTCCTGCGCGTCGCGGGGCCCGAAGTGGTCGCCGTCCACCCAGACCACCTCCCCGTTGGTCAGGTGCTGCGACCACCACGCTGCATGACTCGGCGGGACCGACGTGTCCTCACGAGCCAGCATCACCTTGGTCGGCACCGCGACGTCGCCGATTGCGAAGCCCCATGCGGTGGTCACGGCCAGAAAGTCGTCGACGAAGCCCCACGGGCCCGAGCGAACCCCCTCGGCGAAGGCTTCCTGCAGCATCTCTCGATAGCCCGGTGTCCCGGACCCGAGGTCGGGCATCCCCGCTCGCACCCAGGCCGCCGCGTCCTCGAACTCGCCGAGCAGGTACTCCTCGCCGCGCTCGCTGGCCTGTCGCCAGAACGCGCGATCCTCCTCGGTCAGGTCGGCGAGGAAGTCCAGGCCGTCGGCTTCCGGGGGAGGACCACACACGATCGCTGCGCAGCGGGTCACCCGATCCGTGGCCAGGGCGGCGACGGCGAGCGCGGGAGGTCCTCCGCCGGAGACTCCCGCCACCCCGAAACGGTCGAGCCCGAAGGCGTCCGCGATGGCGGTCACGTCTGCCGCGGAGTCGGACACGGTGCGCCCGGGTGCGCGGGTCGACTCGCCGTAGCCCGGCCGGTCGTAGGTGAGCACGCGCAGCCCGGCACGCTCGTAACGGTCGCCCGGGTGACGCAGGTACCGGCTGCCCGGAGTGCCGTGCAGCCAGAAGATCGGACTGCCGTCAGCGGGCCCCCACTCGCAGACCGCCAGAGCTCGACCATCCCCGGTCGTGACCATCGTCGTCGACTGCATCAGCGCCTCCTCCGGTGTCTCGAGGATAAGCCTCCGCCCCGCTCGCCGGGACGAGAAGTGATCGTCAGCGAGCAGGGTCGACGAGCGTGATGCCGGCCGCGGTGGCCTGGTCGAAGGTGGGCAGGAGTGCCGCGGCCTCGTCGAGACCGATGGTGCGCCCGATCAGCTGGTCGGGCCGGAGCAGGCCCTGCTCGACGAGGGCCAGCATGTCCGGGTAGTCGACGGCGGCCATCCCGTGGCTGCCCAGCACGTCGAGCTCCCAGCCGATCACCCGGTCCATCGGCACGCGCGGGTGACCGTCGACCGGCGGCAGCAGGCCCACCTGCACGTGGCGACCGCGGCGCCGGAGGCTGTGGATCGCGTCGGCGCAGGTCTGCTCGCTGCCCACGGCGTCCACCGCGACGTGGCTCCCGCCGCCCGTGAGGTCGGCGACGGCGGCCGGGACGTCCGAGCCGTCGGATAGAAGCACGCAGCTCGCGCCGAGGTCCGCGGCCAGGGCGAGGGCGTCGGGGTTGCGGTCAACCGCGACCACGCGGCATCCCAGCGCGCGGGCGATCATCACCGTGCTGAGTCCCACGCCCCCTGCGCCGAGGACGGTCACCCACTCACCCTCGGTGACGCGGGCACGTCCGACGAGGGCGCGGTACGCCGTCGCGAAGCGGCACCCGAGGCCGGCGGCGGTTGCGAAGTCGACCGACTCGGGGAGGGCGATGAGGTTGGTGTCCGCGGAGTGCAGGGCGACGTGCTCGGCGAAGGATCCCCAGTGGGTGAAGCCCGGCTGCTGCTGGTCGGGGCACACCTGGGCGTTCCCGGACAGGCACCACTCGCAGCGACCGCACCCGCAGACGAACGGCACCGTCACCCGGTCGCCGACCTTCCACCGGCCGACACAGTCGCCGACCTCCACGACCACGCCGGCCAGCTCGTGGCCCGGCACGTGCGGGAACGCGATCTCGTCGTGTCCCGCCCACGCGTGCCAGTCGCTCCGGCACATCCCGGTGGCTATGACGCGCACGACCACCCCGCCGGGCGGACACGCCGGGTCGGCGACCGGCCGGACCGTCGGACGTCCCCGGACTGCATCGATGACCACCGCACGCACCCCGGCATCGTGTCACCCGGGCGGCTCACCCGCCGGTAGCCACAGCTCACCGAGCGGACGGCCGCCGGCACGCCCGATCGCCGCCAGGAGTGGTTCGGCCCAGAGGTGCTCCAGTAGTGCGACGGCGGCGACCCCGCCCGGCGGCACCGCGTCCGCCAGCGACCACGCCTCGTCGAGGGGCACGTCGGCATCTGTCTCGCCACCTCCGCCGAGGACCTCTGCCGCGACCTTGCCCAGGTCGGGATCGCTGCCGGGCGGCGGCTCGAGGACCTCGAAGGTCCCGTCGTCGCCGCGCTCGACCAGCAGGACGTCGACCAGTCGTACGACGCCGCGCTCGCGCAGCCGGGTGAGCTCGGCCAGCACCTCGCCGGAGAACGACGGCGCCTCGAACCCGACCACCAGGACTTGGACCGGCCCGCTCACCGCTCGACCCGCTCCCGCAGCTCGTCGAACTCCTGCTGCGTGAGCACGCCGGCGTCGAGCAGGTGCTGAAGGGCCTCCATCGGGTCCTGCGCGGGCCGGGCCGACGGCTGCTCGGCGGCAGGCGGGGCGGGCGGCGGCGACGGGTGCGAGGCGGCGTACGCCTGCGCCGGGGTGAAGCGCCCGCCGTAGTAGGGCACGCTGCCTGTCATCCCGGTCATCCGGATCTGTCGCGGCACCAGAACGACCACACGTCGATGATGCCGCACGCGACACCTGTTCCTCTACGGCCGACTGTCGGGCAGAGCGGACCCGATGGCGGACGGGAGGCTCAGCCCGCCGCGGCGTACGCCTCCCGGAGCCACGCGCGGACCTGGTCGTCGACCTGGGCGGCGTCGCGCAGCTCGAGGTGGTGCATCCACACGTGGCGCGCCGGGTGGGCGACCTCCTTGAAACGGTCGGACGTGACCTCGTGGGGCAGGGCGATCGAGAGCACCGCGGGCACGTCGCTGTCGACGTACTGCCCCGGTCGCCAGACGTAGGCGAAACCTCGGCGGCGTCGGAAGGCGACCTGGCTCTTCGTCACCGCCATGGATGCGTCGCCGATCGTGGACACGGCCTGCTCGACCGCCCGGCACACCGCGAGGCCCGCGGGGAACCCGTCGAAGAGGTCCTCCGGCGCCCGCCCGGCCATCCCCGTCACCCCGGCGCGTCCCGCTGCAGCAGGCTGAGCACGGCGCGCGCGGCCGCGTCGGCCGGCCCGACGTCGACGTGCTCCTCCTCCGCCTGCCCGACCTGCACGCGTACGACGTGCCCGCCCGAGCGCGCGGTCAGGCTGAGGAAGCGCGCGCCGAGGACGTCGAGCAGCTGGTCGAGGCGGGGCAGCCACACCGCCTCGTGGTCCTCCACGCCGTCGAGTGCCCACTCGGTGGTCCCGTTGAAGGCGAGGACGCGCCCGGCGGCCACGTCGCGCACCTCGATCACCATGTCGCTGACGAGGAAGTCAGCCTCGTCGAGATCGCGTTCGGGCAGCCAGAACCGGTCGCCGTTGCTCGGCGACCAGGCGAGTCCAGCGTCGTGCAGGCGGCGTGCGAGGTCACGGGAGATCACCTCGCCAGTGTCGCTCAGCACCGGTGGCGCACGCGCGCCCGAGGCTGCAGGGTGTCGTCATGGCGTGGAGAGGGGGCGGTCCGGTGCTGCCGACGGTGGACCTGGCCTACCCGTTCGAGGGTCGGTGGCTGACGCAGAACAGCCCCGGAGATCGCGTGCCGAGCCACGGCACCTCCCTGCTCGCCACGTCCTTCTCGATCGACTTCGTCCCGGTCGACCGGGCGGGTCGCACGGCACCGTTCACGCTGCGGTCGTTGCTGCGTCCCGAGCCGCCGGAGCGGTTCCCGGGGTTCGGTCGCCCGGTCCTCGCGCCTGCCGAGGGCACGGTCGTCGCTGTGCACGACGAGGAGCCCGACCACGACGCCTACCGAGGGCTGCCGTCCGTGGGGTACGCCGTCACCCAGCGCCGGCGGTTGGCAGCGGGCTGGCTGGGGCTGGCCGGCAACCACGTCATGGTCGAGACCGTCGACGGCACGGTGGTCGCGGTCTGCCACCTGCGACGCGGCAGCGTCCAGGTGGGGCTCGGGCAGCACGTCCGGGTGGGCGAGGTCCTGGGGCGGTGCGGCAGCTCCGGCAACAGCACCGAACCCCACGTCCACCTGCAGGCGATGGACCACACCGACCCCTCACGGGCGTCCGCCGTCGCCATCAGCTTCGGCGGTGGCCTGCCGCGCAACGGCGACGTCGTCGACGCGGGGCCAGCGTGACGGGTGGCGCCCGAGCGGCTACTGCTCGAGTGCCCGCAGCGCGAGGCCCTGGGCGCGGGAGAACTGGCCGGTCTTCCGTCCCCACTCCGTCACGTCGGCGTCGCGCAGGCTGGCGAGCTGGTGGGGGTCGCGCTCGAGGTCGTAGAGCTCCCACTCGCCCGCGTCGTGGTGCTCGACGTAGGCGGACGAGCCCTCACGGATCATCGACCAGTCGAGGTTCGTGTTCTCGACGAGCAGCCGGCGGCGCCAGCCGGACCAGTCACCCGACCTCAGGGGCTCCAGCATCGAGCGGCCGTCGAGGTCGCGGCCGGCGTCGGGGTCCAGACCGGCCACGTCGAGCGTCGTGGGCATCAGGTCGACCTGCGACACCAGCGCGTCGACCGTGCGCGGCTCGACGCCGGGACCGCGGACGGCGAACGGGATGCCCGCCGACTCCTCGTAGGGCTGGGACTTGTGGAAGAGCCGGTGCTCGCCGAGCAGGTAGCCGTTGTCGGAGACGAAGAAGATCCAGGTGCGCCTGAGCTGGCCGGTCTCCCGCAGGACGTCGAGCACGCTCGCGACCTGGTCGTCGACGTCCTGCAGCTCCTCGAGCTTGCCTTCGTAGATCCTGCGCATGCGCTGGCGGTCCTGTGGCGGCAGGTCCTGCATCCACGTCGGCTTGTCGCCCATGTCGGCCTCGTTGGAGGCGGGCGGGTCCCACGCGACGTCGTCGAAGTCGTCGGCGTGCTCGGGGCTCGGCGTGTAGGGCCCGTGGGGCGCCGTGGGCGCGAACACCGCGAACCACGGTCCGTCGTCCTCGCGGCGCCGGATGAAGCGTCGGAGCCTCTTCGCCGCGAACCGGTCGAACTCGCGCTGCGACGCGACCTGTCGCACGGTGCCGTCGACGTTCACCCGCGGGTCGTCGATCATGCCGTCGAGCAGCGCGACCCAGCGGTCCCAGCCGGGGGCGACGTACGACGGCTGCTGGGCGAGGCCGTTCATGTACTTGCCGAAGTAGCCGGTGTCGTAGCCGGCAGCCTTGATCCGGGTGGCGACCGTGTCTCGGTCGTGGCCCTGGGCCACGAACGGCGGATGGGTCATGTTGCTGTCGCACCCGTGGTTGTGGGGGTAGCGGCTGGTGAGGATCGAGGCGCGTGCCGGCCCGCACAGCGGCATCGCGCTGTAGCCCCGCCGGAAGTGCACCCCCTTGCGCACCAGGCGCCGCCACGTCCGGTCCATCGACCTCAGCGTGGAACGCATCTGGTCGTCCGTGACGATCCACAGGACGTTGTCGGGCATGGCCGACACCCTACGCACGCGCGTCAGCCCAGCTTGCGCAGCAGCCCTGTCGGCACGCGCTTGACGACGAACCCGAGCGGCACCCAGGGCCAGGCGGGGACGACGGCGGACCGCTTCTCCTTCTCCATCGCCTCGACCATGGCGCGCACGCCCTTCTCGGTCGAGACCATGAGGGGCGTCTTCGCCGAGGTGCCGGACATCTCGGAGACGATGTAGCCGGGGTAGAGCACCGTGACCTTGATGGGCGTGCCGTGCACGTCGGCGCGGAAGCCCTCGGCGAGGTGGGCGACCGCGGCCTTCGTGGCGGCGTACGTCGTGATGTTCCTCGGCATCCCGCGCAGCGCGGAGAACGACGAGACCATCACGAGGTGGCCCGAGCTCTGGGCGCGGAAGATCGCGGCGGCGGCCTCGGTCTGGGCGAGGGCGCCGATCACGTTGGTCTCGGCGGTCTCCCGGTTGGCGTCGAAGCGGCCGGTGCCCAGGGGCTGGCCCTTGCCCAGGCCGGCGTTGACGACGACCCGGTCGAGGCCGCCGAGCTCGTCGCGGAACTCCTCGAAGACGCGGAACACGGCGTCGTGGTCGTTGACGTCGAGTGCCTTGACGACGACGCGGACGCCCGGGTGCGCGACCAGGATCTCGGCGCGGAGTGAGTCGAGGCGGTCCGTACGTCGTGCGCAGAGCGCGAGGTCGTGCCCGCGGGCGGCGAGCTGGCGGGCCATCTCGGCACCGAGGCCGCTGCTGGCGCCGGTGATGAGTGTCGTCGGCATGGAGGATCTCCTGGGAGTGGGGCCGGAAGCGTGGGGCTAGCGGTAGGTGATCAGGTCGGGGGAGAGGTGGTCGGCGGCATTGAACGTGACGAGCGTCGTGCCGCGCGAGCCGCGCACGATCGTCGAGGTGCCGGTGTTCAGGGAGACCGGGTTGAGCCGCAGCCACAGGTCGGTGCGCGCCCGGTCGGCGTCGGCGAGCAGCGACGCGGCGGCCCATGCGACGGGACCGCCGCTGGTCAGCACCACGGCCGTGCCGCTCCGGGGCAGCGCGTCCGCGAGCCGGGACAGCGCAGCCCCGACCCGCGCCGTGAAGGCGGCGAAGGACTCGTCGTACGCCTCGTCGTGGTCGCCCGATGTCCAGCGCCGGGTCGCCTCCTCGAACCACCGCTGGAACGCGGCCTTCTCCGACTCGCCCTCCACCGTGGTCGGCTCGTCGTGGACCGCCAGTACCTGCAGGTGGTCGAACTCGTTCCAGCCGGGATCGACGTCGACGGGAGCCGACCAACCCGCCCCCTCGAGCGCCCCGGCCGCGGTTTGCGCGTGGCGCCTCATCTCACCCGCCACGACGAGGTCGGGCACGACCCCGCGGGCCGCGAGCGCGGCACCGAGCACGCGGGACTGCTCGTGGCCGGTGGGGGAGAGGTCGTCGTAGTCCGCGGCGCCGAACGACGCCTGCCCGTGCCGCACCAGGAGGATGCGGCTCACGAGTCTCCCTGCTCGACGAGCCCGTCGAGGCGGCGGCAGATGATCTGCACGGCCGGGCCGAAGAGGGCGTACATCTCGTTGGTCGTCTGCCCGTGGAAGAAGCGGTAGTAGATCTGCTGGGCGATCACCGCCATCCGGAAGAGCCCGAACACCTCGTAGAAGCGCCACTGCTCCGGTGTGACCGTCCGGCCGGTGCGCTCGGCGTACGCCGCCACGAACTCGTCACGGGTCAGCATCCCGGGCAGGTGCGTCGGCACCCGCCGCACCATCTGGAACTCCTCGGAGTCGTCGGCCTGCACCCAGTAGGCCATCGACCCGGCGAGGTCCATCAGGGGGTCGCCGAGGGTGGCCATCTCCCAGTCGAGCACGCCCACGACGCGCGTGACGTCGTCGGCGTCGAGCACGAGGTTGTCGAGCTTGAAGTCGTTGTGGATCACGCAGGTCGCCACGTCGTCGGGCTGGTGGGCGTCGAGCCAGGCCATGACCGACTCGAGGTCGGGGACGTCGTCGGTGCGGGCGTTGCGGTAGCGCGTCGACCAGCCCTCGACCTGGCGGCGGACGTAGCCCGCGCCCTTGCCGAGGTCGGCCAGCCCGGCGGCCTCCGGGTCGATGCCGTGCAGCTCGGCGAGCACGTCGACGGCGTGGAGGCACAGCTCGCGCGCCTGCTCGGGGGAGAGCGGGACATCGGCTGGCCACTCGCTGCGAGGGATCACGCCGGGGATGCGGTCCATCGCGTAGAAGTCGCCGCCGATGACGTCGGGGTCGTCGCAGAAGGCGACCATCGTCGCCACGTGGTCGAAGACCGGCGCGAGCGCCGACTGGATGACGTACTCGCGCCGCATGTCGTGGGCGCCCCTGGCCTTGGTGCCTGCCGGGGCACGTCGCACGATGAGGTCGCGGCCGGACGGGTAGCGCAGCAGGTAGGTGAGGTTGGACGCGCCGCCGGTGAACTGCCGGACCTCCGGCTCCCCGTCGAGGCCTTCGGGGGTCGTCGCCTGGGCCCGGATCCACGCCGCGACCCGCGCGACGTCGAAGGCGTCCTCCGCGCGCACCTCGCGGGCGCCCGGCACCGCGGCGGTCATGCGTCCGCCCCAGCCGCCTGGAGCTTCACCGCCTGGTCGCGCATGACCGCGTCGTAGGCGGGTCGGTCGGCCCACTTGAGGAAGTAGGCCTGGCGCGCTGCCTCGTCGGGGACGATGACGTCCTCCCCGGCGTCTATGCCGGCCAGCACGGCGGCGGCGATCTCCTCGGCGGTGACCTTGGAGCGCTCGACGAGCCCGCCGACGACGCGGCCGACGACCTCGTCCGTGCCCTGCATCGAGTCCATCAGGTTGGTGCGGAAGTAGGAGGGGCAGACCACGCTCGCCCGGATGCCGAACGACGCCAGCTCGTGGCCGCAGGTCTCGGTGAACGCCACCACCGCGGCCTTCGTGGCGTTGTAGGAGCCCATGCCGCCGGGGTGGACGAGGCCGGCGAGCGAGGCCACGTTGACCAGGTGCCCGGAGCCCTGCTCCTTGAGCATCGGGACGAACGCCCTGGTGCCGCGGACCAGCCCGAAGAGGTTGATGTCGGTGATCCATTGCCACTCCTCGAGCGTGCAGCGGTCCACCCGGCCACCGCCGGCGACGCCGGCGTTGTTGACGAGCACGTCGAGGCCGCCCCAGCGCTCCCGGACGGCGTCGACGGCCGCGGCCCAGTCGTCGTCGGAGGTGATGTCGAGGACGAGGTCGATGCCACCCTCGACAGACGACGTGGCGACGCGGTCGGTGGCGAGCACGTCGTCGCCCCGGGACCGGAAGGCAGCGACGAGCGCCGCCCCGAGGCCGGAGGCTGCCCCGGTGACCAGCACACGCCGGCTCTCGGTGGCGCTCATGCCGTGTGCTTCCCGAGCTCGATCTTGGCGACCACGTTGCGGTGCACCTCGTCGGGCCCGTCGGCCAGGCGCAGCGTGCGGGCGCCGACCCAGGCGGCGGCCAGCGGGAAGTCGTCGCTCATCCCACCACCGCCGTGGAGCTGGATGGCCATGTCGATGACGTCGAGGGCCATGTTGGGCACCTCCACCTTGATCTCGCTCACCGCGGAGTAGGCCTCGCGGCTCATCCCCTGGTCGAGCAGCCACGCGGCGTGCATGACCAGCAGCCGGGAGCGGTTGATCGCGATCCGCGCGTCGGCGATGCGCTCGCGGTTGCCGCCGAGGTTGGCGATCGGCTTGCCGAAGGCGGTGCGCGACACCGCGCGGGCGCAGGCCAGCTCGAGGGCGCGCTCGGCGAGGCCGATCGCCCGCATGCAGTGGTGGACCCGGCCGGGCCCGAGGCGGCCCTGGGCGATCTCGAACGCGCGACCGGGGCCGAGCAGCACGTTGGACGCCGGCACCCGCACGTCGTCGAACGACACCTCGCCGTGGCCCAGCGGCTCGTCGTAGTAGCCCATCGTGGTGAGCATCCGCTCGACCTTCACCCCGGGGGTGTCGCGCGGCACGAGCACCATCGTGTGGCGCGAGTGGCGGTCGGCGTCGGGGTCGGAGAGACCCATGAACACGAAGATCCTGCAGTCGGGGTTGCCGACGCCGGTGGACCACCACTTGCGCCCGTTGATGACGACCTCGTCGCCGTCGACCTCCGCCGTGGCGGCCATGTTGGTCGCGTCGGAGGACGCGACGGCCGGCTCGGTCATGCAGAAGGCGCTGCGGATCTCCCCGCGCAGCAGCGGCTCGAGCCACTGCTCGCGCTGCTCGTCGGTGCCGTACTTGAGCAGCACCTCCATGTTGCCGGTGTCGGGGGCGTTGGAGTTGAAGACCAGGGGAGCCAGGAACGAGCGCCCCATCGCCTCGGCCACCGGGGCGTAGTCGACGTTGCTGAGGCCCTCGCCGCCGTCGGTGCCGAAGTCGGCGGCGTAGCGCCCGGCGTGGGCGGCGGGCAGGAAGAGGTTCCACAGGCCCTGGGCCCGCGCCTTCGCCTGCAGCTCGCCGATGACGGGGTCGGGGGTCCAGCTGTCGCCACCGGACTCGCGCAGGCGGGTGATCCGCTCGTGCGCCTCGGCCTCGATCGGCTCGATCTCGTCGGCGACGAACGCGCGCACGCGGTCGCGGAGGTCGGCGGCGCGTGGGGAGAGGGAGAAGTCCATGACGTTGACCTTCGCACACTGTTGAGCAATGCTCAACAGCATGTCCGACACCGCCGCGACCGCTCCCACGGAGGGCGTACGCCGTCGGTTGAGCGCGGACGAGCGACGTCGCCAGCTCGTCGCCATCGGTCTGGCCAAGATCGTCGAGACGCCGATCCAGGACCTGTCGATGGACGACATCGCCACCGAGGCCGGCATCTCCCGGGGACTGCTGTTCCACTACTTCCCGACCAAGACCGACTTCTACCTCGCCTGCATCGCGGCGGCCGGCCGCCGCATCCTGCGCACGACGGCGCCCGACGAGGACGCGCCGGGGGAGGCGCAGGTCGAGATGACCACGCGGCTGATGATCGAGCAGATCGAGCGCCGGCGCGGGTTCTACCTCGCGCTCGTCCACGGCCACGGCGTCGCCGATCCACGCGTCAGCGAGGTCATGGACTCGGTCCGCGACGGCAGCACGGAGCGCGTGGTGGCCGCGCTCGACGTGCCGGAGGAGCGGCGTGACGTCGTACGCGCGTGGTGGGCCTACACAGAGGACCGGGCGCTCACCTGGTCGGCAGTGCCGCCCGGCGAACGCCCGGTCTCGTTGTCGCAGCTGGTCGAGGAGTGCGTCGCCGCGCTCCACGCCCTGCTGCGGATCAGGTCCTGATCATCACTTGGTGACGCGCCCCTTGACCGCGAAGCGCAGGCGGTCGTCGAGGGGCTTGCCCGCGCAGGCGAGCAGCGTCTCGCGACCGCACCGGTAGCGGGTCGAGCCGTTGACGAGCGTCACCGACACGGCGCCCACCTTGCGGTTGTCGAAGGCCACCTTGAGGTGTCCGTCGCCGCCGCGGTTGAGGCGGACCATCTTGACCTTGCGCTTGCCGTCCAGCTGGTGCACGACCACCACGGCGGCCGGCGAGGTGCGCTTGGCGGGGCCCTTGACCATCAGCTTGAGCTTCCACTTCTTGCCGTCGAGGCCCTTGCCGGGGCCGTAGACGTAGGACGCGGAGGCGAGGTGGTTGACCTTGGTGCCGAAGCGCTTGGCGCGCTTGCGCTTGCTCAGCAGCTTGGCGCCCCGGACCTTGGGGCCGGGGTACTCCGCGCCCTCGGGGAAGTTGGCGGCCGGGGTCAGGTTGCCGGCGGCGAACTGGGCGTAGTTCTTGTGGAAGCCGCCCTTGCGCTTGAGCACCTTCTGCAGCGCGGGGAGGCTGTTCTTCCCGCCGTCCTTCTTGAGGCTGCCGGCCTGCTTCCACGTCTTCAGCACCAGGCCGTTGCCGTAGCGCGAGGTGAGGTACTCCCAGAACACCCAGTTGCCGTACTGGAAGCCGTTGGTGCGGCTGAACGCGTCGAGCGGGATGTTGGGGGCGTAGATCTGGCTGACCGGGAGGTACTGGCGGTTGTCGTTGACCGTCGTCGCGATCCGCTCCTCCATCCAGGTGGCCGTGGACTCCATCATCCACGGGTCCTCGGCGTAGTCGTAGGCGTATTGGACGGCGTGGAAGAACTCGTGGCCCGCGGTCACGACCAGGTTGTCGTAGGGGGTGCCGTTGGGGAACTGCGCGGCGGCGAAGTCGTTGTCGAGCACGCAGTAGCCGGAGGCGGTGCGCTTCTTGGCGCGGTCCTCGCCGGCGCAGAAGCCGTAGAGGTCGCCGCCGAGGTCCTTGAGGTAGACGTCGAAGAGCGGGCTGCCGCCACGCGCCCCGTCGCTCACCGGCGCGCGGTAGCCCATCGCGTCGACGATCGTCGTCCACACCGAGTCCATCACCGCGAGGTTCTGGGCCGGCCAGTCGGGCGACGGCGGCGCGTCGGCTCCGGTCGGCACGTAGTGGACGCACAGGCGGGTGTTGCACAGCGGCGGCGCCTCGGGAACGGTGTAGCCGAACCCCTGGTCGTCGCTCACGCCGTCGGTGGGGCGGGCGAGGAGGGCGTCGGCCTGGCGCCGCTCGGCACCGCGCAGCTGGGACCGCTTCATCCACAGGTCGCGCAGGACGAGCGTCGCGGACGGGTCGCTGGGACGGGCGTTGCCGGCGAGGACACGGCGCGCGGTCGTCAGGGTCTCGGTGGCCGTGGGCTCCAGCTGCTCCTCGAGCACCGGCAGTGCGGCCTCGGGCGTGAGCTCGAGCAGGTCGGAGGGGTCGAGGACCCCGGCCGATCCCGGGAAGGATCCGGGCACGCCCGGACGGTCGTTGTCAGCAGCGACGGCCGGGGCGCCGAGCGCCCCGCCCACCAGTGCGATGGCCACGGCGGTGGTGACGAGTCTGCGCATGGTTCCCCTCGTGTAGGTCATGTCCGCACGACCCTAACCCGGCGGCACCGCCGGGACACGATCAGAGATCCGCGATGTGCTCGATGATCGCGGTGGTGGAGATCGCCGGGGTGCGGGCCAGGTAGACGACCTCGCAGACGTCGCCGAGCTCGTCGAACTTGCCGGCCCAGTCGTCACCCATCACCAGCACGTCCGCGCCGTGCTCGAGGATGTAGTCGCGCTTCTGCTCCAGGCTCTCCTCGACGAAGACGGCGTCGACGACCTTCAGGGCGCCGACGATCGCGAGCCGCTCGCGCTCGCTGAAGATGGGGGCACGGCCCTTCTTGCGCTCGTTGAGGGCGTCGGCGGAGACGCCGACGACGAGGCGGTCACCCAGCTCGGCCGCGCGCTCGAGGACGCGCAGGTGCCCGACGTGGAAGACGTCGAACGTGCCGAAGGTGATCACGGTGCGAGACATGCGCGGCATTCTGGCACGCGGGTCGTCACAGGGGTTGGGGGAGGATGGCTGCCATGGCCGCCACCTCTGCCACCTCCTCCCGGGGCTCCTCCGCGCGCTCCTCGACGAGCCCGCCGCCGAGCCCACCCCCGATCTCCCTCATCACGCCCGACCCGGGCGCCGACGAGGCCCGTCGCCGCGGCCTGCGCCGGATGCGTACGGTCGCCGTGGGGCTGCTGCTGTTCGCGGCCTGCGTGTACGTCGCCACGCTGGGACGCGACGGGTTCTGGGGCTTCGTCAACGCGGGCGCCGAGGCGTCGATGGTCGGCGCCATCGCGGACTGGTTCGCCGTGACGGCGCTCTTCAAGCACCCGCTCGGCCTGCCCATCCCGCACACCGCCCTCGTGCCCAAGCGCAAGGACGAGCTCGGCAAGGGGCTCGAGGAGTTCGTGGGGGAGAACTTCCTCCAGGAGGACATCATCCGCGAGCGCGTGGCCGCGGCCACGATCTCCGCGCGGGTGGGCGCCTGGCTGGAGGAGCCGGCCCACGCCCGGCGGGTGGTCGACGAGGCGGCGGAGGTCGCCGTCATCGCGCTCGGCAAGGTCCGCGACGACCACATCGCCGACCTGGTCACCCACGCCCTGGTGCCGCGGTTCCGTGAGGAGCCGATCTCTCCGCTGCTGGGCTCGACGCTGATGGAGGTGCTCCGCGACGACCTGCACCACGGGCTGGTCGACCTCGCCGTCGAGGAGCTCTACAGCTGGCTGCGCGACAACCCGGAGACCTTCACCCGGGTGCTGGAGGAGCGGGCCCCGTGGTGGGCACCGCCCAAGCTCAACGACGCGGTCACGTCACGGCTGCACGTGCAGGCACTCGCGTGGCTGGAGGACATCCGCGACGACCCGCACCACCGCGCCCGCGAGGCGCTCGACTCGATGCTGGGCCAGCTCGCCCACGACCTGCTCAACGACGAGGAGACGGTCCGCCGGACCGAGGCGCTCAAGGAGCGCCTGCTCGAGCACCCGCAGGTCGTCACGACCGCGATCTCCCTGTGGAAGGCGATGCGCTCCGCACTGCTGGGCTCGATCCGCGACCCCGAGGGAGCCGTACGGCACCGCCTCCTCGTCGAGCTCAGCTCCTTCGCTGAGCGGCTGCGCGACGACGCCGCGCTGCGCGAGCGCCTCGACCGGGTCGCCGCCGACCTCACGGTCTTCGCCGTCGAGCGCTACGGCGCCGAGGTCACCACCGTGATCACCCACACGATCGAGCGCTGGGACGGCAAGGAGGCGGCGCGCCGCATCGAGCTGCACGTCGGGCGCGACCTGCAGTTCATCCGGATCAACGGCACCATCGTCGGCGGCCTGGTCGGCGTGCTGATCCACGCGATCAGCCTGCTCGTGCACTGACGTCGAGTCAGCGGCGGCAGGGCTTCATGACGGGCATGATCCGCGAGCGGCTCTGCCACGCGCGGGCGTACGCGTCGTCGAAGTGCGCGAGGTACTGGTCGTGCAGCCAGCTGTTGCCCACCACGCGGAGCATGACCTCGTCGTTGTAGAGCAGGCCCCCGCAGGTGGTGTTGGAGGTGCCGGTGAGGACGAGCTGGGTCGCCTTTCCGCGGAACTTCGCGTCCACCACGAGCATCTTGTCGTGGGTGAGGACAGTGCGGACCTGGCGGTCCGGGATGTCGCCGCTGGGCAGCGACCGCTGCACCCAGTTCTCGACCGTGTCGCGCGAGGTGATGATCCGCACCCGGCAGCCGCGGTCCGAGAGACGGGCGAGCTGGGCGCGCACGTCGGCGCGCTGGATCACCGCGAACATCGCCGACACGTCCCGCGCGCCCCTGCTGCAGGAGATGTCCTTGAGCGTGGAGAGCAGCAGGTCGCTGCGGTTGGGGTAGACGGCCGCCGTCACCGACCCGCCCTTCCAGACCTTGCGCCGGTCGTCCCACCGCTCGCCGTCGACCTTCAGGCCCTCGGCCTCCAGACGGGAGAAGTACGCCACCCCGAAGGCGTACAGGCCCGGGTCGTCGATCTTGATGAACGAGTTGTACTGGCGGTACTGCCGGTCCTCGAGGTTGGCCGACGACGTCATGAACGACTGCACGCCGCCGATGTCGGTGACGTAGAACTTCAGGTGCTGCACGTCCTGGCTGTCGGGGTAGGGCCCGGGAGCGCGCCACGGCAGGCAGGCGCCCTTGCAGATCGTCACGTTGCGTCGTGCCGGGTCCTGCTCCTCGAGGGTCTTGATGAGGCGGCGTCCGTGCCGGTTCAGGCGCAGGTCGTCGTCACCGACGAGGAGCACCGTCGCGCCGCGACGTTGGGCGGCCAGGATCGCGTCGGTCGGCGCCTTGATGTCCCAGCGGAACATCGCGACCCGGATCGTGTCGCCCGGGCCGGCGGTGTCGAAGAGGCGACTCGCCCGGTCGAGCACCGTCGGGTCGCGCGGGACGGTGGGGGGCGAGGTGAAGCACACCTCGAACCCGGCTTGGGCCTCGCAACCGGTCTTGCCGGCCACGGCGGCAGGGCGCGCGTCGGCGGGCGCGGCGGGCGTGGTCGCGGCGAACAGGGACGTCACGAGGCACAGCGATGCCACGGCGAGGAGGAGGCTTCGGGTGCGCACGGACACCTACCCTAGAGACATGCCACCGACCAGCGAGCCTGTCGACGTCCCGATCCGCGACGAGTCGATCCGGCTGGGCCAGTTCCTCAAGCTCGCCAACCTCGTCGAGAGCGGTGCGGAGGCCAAGCCGGTCATCGCGGACGGAGCGGTGCAGGTCAACGGGGAGGTCGAGACGCGGCGAGGCCGCCAGCTCGCCCCTGGTGACGTGGTCACGCTGGGCGGGCTGGCGGCCCGTGTCGCCACCGGAGAGGTCGAGATCGACGTCCCCTGGTGAGGGGTGGCGACGCGATGAGGTGAAGCGCCCCCCGGCTACTTCACCTCACGGTTGAGGACCCGCCAGGTGCCGATCGCCAGGGGCAGCAGCACCCAGAAGCCGACGCCGGTGCCGAGCTGGGCCCAGTCCTGCCCCGCCATCTCCCCGTCGAACAACGGGCGGGTGACCGCATCCAGGTCGAGCCACTGCCCGACGTCGGCGAGCGAGCTGAAGACCTGCGTGACGATGCTCCAGGCGGTCGGCAGGACCAGGACGGTCACGATCGCGATGGGCGTGTTGAGGAAGAGCAGCCCGAACGCCACGCCCTGCAGGACGTAGATCAGCAGCGCCAGCACGAGCCCGCCCCCCGCCGCGGCGTCGAGGTCCCACGTGCCCGTGCCGGCCAGGTTGGCGAGCGCGGCGGCTGCGAAGGCCACGGCCATGACGACCAGTCCGAGCGCCAGGGCGCCGAGCGCCTTGGCGAGCACGACGCGACCGCGCCGCGGCTCGAGGGTGAAGGTGACGAGGCCGGTGCGCTGGGTCCACTCGGCAGTGGCGGCCATGATGCCGACGACGGGCAGCAGGATCGCCAGCGGCAGCGTGGAGATCTGGAGCAGGTTGCCGAACGTCGCGTCCTCGGCGGGGCCCCAGAGGACGAAGGCGGCCAGGATCACCACGGTCAGCGCGGCCATCACGATGACCATCCAGCGGCCGGCGCGGGTGTCGACCATCTTGCGCACCTCGGCCTGCAGGGTGCGCGAGAAGGGAACTCCCGGACGACCGGGCAGGGCGGTGGGTGCGCCGGCGGAGCCGCTGGGGCCGCCGACAGCGGGTGCGGTGCTCTGGGTGCTTGCGGTGGCGCTCATGCTGCGTCTCCTTCACGAGAGGTGGCGGCCGTGAGGCCGAGGAACATCTCCTCCAGGCCCTCCGAGCCGCCGGATCGCAGCTCGAGGAGGACGACGGACTCGCGGGCGGCGATCTCGCCGACCACGCGCGGCTCGGCCTCGACCACCAGTCCGGAGCCGGTCCGGGTGACGGGTACGTCGGCGGCCTGCAGCAGCCGGGCGAGGCGGCCGTCGTCGGTGGAGGACACCGTGGTGCCGCCGCGGCTGAGGAGCTCCTCCTTGGAGCCCATGGCGACGATCCGGCCGCGACCGATCATCACGAGGTCGTCGGCGACGATCTGCACCTCGTGCAGGAGGTGGCTCGACAGCAGCACGGTCCCGCCGCCGTCGGCGAAGCGTCGCAGCAGCCCGCGCATCCAGTGGATGCCCTGCGGGTCGAGGCCGTTGGCGGGCTCGTCGAGCACGAGGACCTGCGGCTCGCCGAGCAGCGCGGCGGCGATGCCGAGACGCTGGCGCATGCCGAGCGAGTAGTTGCGGACCCGGCGTCCCGCCTCCTCGTCGGTCAGGCCGACGAGCGCGAGCGCCTCCTCGACGCGCGCCTTGGAGACGCCGATCGAGACGGCGGCGACCCGGAGCACCTCGCGGCCGGTGCGGCCGGGGTGCTGCGCGGACGCGTCGAGCATGACGCCGACCTGGCGGCCGGGGTTGTGGAGCTCGCGGTAGGGCTGGCCGAGGATGGTGGCCCGCCCGGACGTCGGCGGGGTGAGACCGGTCATCATCCGCATCGCGGTGGACTTGCCGGCGCCGTTGGGCCCGAGGAAGCCGACGACGCTGCCGGGACGGACCTCGAAGGAGATGTCGTCGACGGCGGTGAACCCGCCGTAGCGCTTGGTGAGGTTCTCGACTGTGATCATGGCTCCAGCCTCGTCGCGACAGACGTCCGGGACATCGGGCGCAGGGGTCGGCGGGGTCCGACCTGGGTATCGGCGTGAGCCTCGCGACGACACCTTGGTCGGACGCGGTCAGCCGGGCGGTGCGCCTAGGGTCGGTGCCATGGTGGGGACAGGCCGGCTCGCAGCGACCTGGCGCTACGGGTTGGCGGCGCTCATCAGCCTGACCGTCTGGGGGATCCCGCTGGTGGCCGCCGCGGAGCGCGCCCCGGAACCTGTGGTCCTGTGGTGGCTGGTCGGCGACCCGGTGCTCGGGCTCGTGTCGTTCGTGCTGATCCGCTGGCGCCACCGGCGTCCCGCGCTCGTCGCCGGCCTGCTCGCGGCGTTCTCCTTCGTCTCCGCGTCGAGCGCCGGTCCCGGGTCGTGGATCATCGGCTCGCTCGCATCCCACCGGCGCTGGCGTCTGCTGGCGGTCGTGGCTCCGCTCAACGTGCTCGCCGGGATCGTCCAGGAGCGGGTGGGGATCACCGAGGACACCCTGCCCCTGTGGGCGTCCACGGCGTTCGGCTGCCTCGTCGTGGGCATCCTGGTCGCCACCGGCTACGCGATGGGCTCCCAGCGCGACCTCGTGGACTCCTACCGCGATCGCGCCCTGACCGCCGAGCGCGAGCAGCGGGCCCGCGTGGCCCAGGCGCAGGCGGCGGAGCGCACCCGGATCGCCCGCGAGATGCACGACGTGCTGGCGCACCGCATCTCGCTGGTGGCGATGCACGCCGGTGCCCTCAGCTACCGCACCGACCTGAGCGAGGAGGAGCGGGGGAGTGCCGCGAAGTCGATCGAGGACAACGCCCACCGGGCCCTCTCCGACCTCCGGGCCGTCCTCGGCGTGCTCCGCGACCCGACCCAGCCGACCGACTCCGTCCCCGAGCCGCCCCAGCCCGGGTTCGACGACGTGGCCGCGCTGGTGGCGGAGGAGCAGGCCGGTGGGATGCGCGTACGCCTGTCCAACCGCGTCGCGGACGACGTACCTCCCGGCACCGGCCGGACGGCGTACCGGATCGTGCAGGAGGCGCTCACCAACGTCCGCAAGCACGCGCCCGGCACCGCGGTGACCGTGGACGTGGCCGGCTCGCCCGACGACGGGCTGGTCATCGGGGTGCGCAACGCGGCCCCGGTCGGACCGGCACCGCAGCACCTCCCGGCGTCAGGCCTGGGCCTGCTGGGCCTGGCCGAGCGCGCGGCCCTCGCGGGTGGCCGGATCAGCCACGGCACCGACCCGGGAGGCGGCTACGCCGTACGGGCGTGGATACCGTGGACCACGTGACGGGCACGAGCAGCGGGGGCGTGGTCCGGCTCGCCGTCGTCGACGACGACCCCATGGTGCGCGCAGCCCTGCGGATGATGCTCGGCGGCGACTCCGGGCTGGCCGTCGTCGCCGAGGCCGGCGACGGCGAGGAGGCGCTGCGGATGGTGCCGGCGTCGGGCGCCGACGTGGTGCTGATGGACATCCGGATGCCGGTGCGTGACGGGCTCAGTGCGACCGAGGAGCTGCTGGCCGCCGACCCCGGCCTCAAGGTCATCGTGCTGACGACCTTCGACACCGACGACATGGTGCTGCGCGCGCTGCGCATCGGTGCGGCCGGCTTCCTGTTGAAGGACACCCCGCCGGCCCGCCTCGTGGAGGCGATCCGCACGGTGGCAGCCGGCCAGCCGATGCTGTCGCCCAGCGTGACCGCCCAGCTGATCGCTGCCGTCACCCGCGCGGCCCGCGACACCGGCGGGCAGGACCGGGCGCGGTCGGCACGCGCGGCCCTCGATGCCCTCACCGACCGCGAGCGCGACGTGGCCGACGCGGTCGCGCGCGGGCTGAGCAACGCCGACATCGCGGCCGAGCTCTACATGGGCGTCCCGACGGTCAAGACCCATGTCGGGAGGCTGTTCACCAAGCTGGGCGTCGAGAACCGGGTGCAGGTGGCGATCCTGGTCCACGACGCCCAGGCCTGACGAACGTCCGGGCAGGACGGGTCAGCGGACCTCGAGCAGGTCCACCACGAAGATCAGCGTCTCGCCCGGCTTGATGGCACCGCCGGCGCCACGGTCGCCGTAGCCGAGGTGCGGCGGGATGACGAGCCGGCGACGACCGCCGACCTTCATGCCCTGCACCCCGGTGTCCCAGCCGGAGATGACCTGGCCGATGCCGAGGCGGAACTGCAGGGGCGTGCCGCGGTTGTAGGACGCGTCGAACTCCTCGCCCGTGGAGTGGGCGACGCCGACGTAGTGGACGGAGACGGTGGAGCCGGACGTGGCCTCGGCACCGTCTCCCTCGACGAGGTCGGTGACCTCGAGGTCGGCGGGCGCGTCGCCCATGTGCGGGTCGACGTCGGGCTTCTCGCTCACAAGTGTCTCCAATTCGTTGGTGTGTCAGGTCTGGTGCACGTAGTGGTCGAGCTGGTCGCGCTCGAACTCGAGCTCGCCGATCCGGTTCTTGACCACGTCACCGATGGAGATGATGCCGGTCAGCCGACCGTCGGCCACCACCGGGACGTGCCTGATGCGGTGCTCGGTCATGGTCTGCATGAGGTCGGTGAGGCCGTCGTCGCCCGCGCAGGTCCGCACGTCGGCGGTCATGATCGTGCTCACGGCGCTGTCGAGGACCGCGGTGTCCTCGTGCAGGCGGCGTACGACGTCGCGCTCGCTGACGATCCCGGCGACCCGCTCGCCGTCCTCGCTCACCACCAGAGCGCCGACGTTGTGCTCGGCCAGAAGCGCGACCAGCTCGCGCACGGTGGCCTCCGGGGCGATGGTCACGACCGCCTGGCTGGCCTTGCCCTTGATGACGTCCTTGATCTTCATGGTGTCCGCCCTCTCGTCCCGCAGAACTGGTGAGAAGTCACCGTAGCCAAGCCGGACCGCGAGGGACAGTGCCGAACGCCCCGACTGGAAGCGGACTCAGTCCAGCACCGGCGGGGCCTGCCGGGCCCGCAGGCTGCTCACCGAGCCGGGCCCGCGACTGGGCACGTCGGGGTCGGTGCCGTCGTCGTCCGTCGCGCCCAGGAAGGAGAGCGCGGCGTCGTGCAGGTGGCCGTTGGAGGCCAGCGCGTTGCCGCCCCACGGCCCGTCGGTGCCGTCGAGCGAGGTGAACCGGCCGCCGGCCTCCCGGACGATGACGTCGAGGGCTGCCATGTCGTAGAGCTCGAGCTCGGGCTCGGCGGCGAGGTCGACGGCGCCCTCGGCCAGCAGCATGTAGGACCAGAAGTCGCCGTAGGCGCGGGTGCGCCAGCAGCGACGGGACAGGGACACGAAGTCGTCGAGGCGGTCGCGCTCGTCCCACCCGGACAGCGACGAGTAGCTCAGCGACGCGTCCTCGAGGCGGCGTACGTCGGAGACCTCGCACTTCGTGGCCTTCAGCAGGGAGCGACCCGTCCAGGCGCCGTTGCCCGCCGAGGCCCACCACCGGCGCTGCAGCTGCGGGGCGGACACCACGCCCAGCACGACCTCGTCGTCGATGGCGAGCGCGATGAGGGTCGCCCACACCGGCACCCCGCGCACGTAGTTCTTGGTGCCGTCGATCGGGTCGACGATCCACCGGCGCTGGCTGTGCCCGGTCGTGCCCTGCTCCTCACCGACGACCGCGTCGCGGGAGCGCACGCGCGACAGCGTGCGTCGGATGCCCTCCTCCACGGCCTTGTCGGCGTCGGTCACCGGCGTGAGGTCGGGCTTGCTCATGACGTGCAGGTCGAGCGCCTTGAAGCGGGCCTGGGTCAGCGAGTCCGCGTCGTCGGCCAGGACGTGGGCCAGCCGCAGGTCGTCGGTGTGGTCGTTGGAGCCGGTGATGGGCATGTTCACAGGCTATTCCCAGCAACACGCCCTACATTGCAGGCATGGAGCTCAACGGTGTGCCGCTGCACCCGCTCGTCGTGCACGCAGTCGTCGTCCTCGGGCCGCTCGCGGCGCTCACCGGCCTGGTCTACGCCGCCGTGCCGAGGTGGCGCTGGCTGCTGCGGTGGCCCGTCGTGGTGCTGGCCGCCGTCACCGCCGTCACCGCGCTCGTCGCTGTCGTGGCCGGTGAGGACCTGCTGGCGGCGCGCCCCGAGCTGGCGCCGATCGTGGAGGACCACCAGGAGGCGGGGGAGATGCTGCGCAACGTGGCGCTGGGCTACGTCGCCGTCGCCGGCCTGGCGGCGTGGGCGTTGGGCGGGAGCTCTGCGCTGGCATCGGGGCGCGGGGCGCGGGAGACGCGCTTCGGCATCCCGGTCGCGGTGCTGCTGGCGGCCGGTGCGGTGGCGCTGCTCGTCACGGTCTACCTCGCCGGCGACTCCGGAGCGCGGGCCGTCTGGGGTGGCTGATCGGCGTCACCAGTCGCTGGACGCCTCCCGGGCGGCCAGCAGCCGACGGAAGGACTCGACCCGGTCGGGGTCGGCCTCGCCGGCCTCGATGGCCTCGTCGAGCCCGCACTCGGGCTCGTCGCCGCCGTGGGTGCAGCCCCGCGGACACGTCTCGGTCATCTCGTCGAGGTCGGGGAACGCCTCGATGAGGTTCTCCGGCTGCACGTGCGCAAGCCCGAAGGACCGGATGCCGGGAGTGTCGATGATCCAGCCCTCGGCGTCGGGGAGCTCGAGCAGGTAGGCGCTCGTGGAGGTGTGCCGGCCGCGACCGGTCACCGCGTTGACGATCCCGACCTCGCGGTGGGCATCGGGCACGAGGGCGTTGACGAGGGTCGACTTCCCGACGCCGCTGTGGCCGACGAGGACGCTGGTGCGCCCGCGCAGGCGGTCTCGCAGCTCGGTCAGGTCGCCGGCGCCCTCACCCTTGAGCTGGGTGACGACCCACGGCACGCCGAGCGAGCGGTAGGTCGACAGCAGGGTCTCGGGATCGGCGAGGTCGGCCTTGGTGAGGCAGAGCAGCGGCGCCATCCCGGCGTCGTACGCCGCCACCAGCGCGCGGTCGATCAGGCGCGGGCGCGGCTCGGGGTCGGCCAGGGCGGTGACCACGACGAGCTGGTCGGCGTTGGAGACGATGACGCGCTCGACCGGGTCGTCGTCGTCAGCCGTGCGGCGCAGCGTGGTCGTCCGCTCGACGACCTCGACGATGCGCGCGAGCGACCCGTCGGCGCCGCTGGTGTCGCCGACCACCCGGACGTGGTCGCCCACCACGACGCCCTTGCGACCCAGGGGCCGCGACTTCATCGCCATCACCCGGCGGCCGTCGAGCAGCAGCGTGAAGCGGCCGCGGTCGACGGTGACGACGCGGGCGTCGACGGCATCGTCGTAGGTGGGCCGGTCCTTGGTGCGCGGGCGGGTGCGGCGGCGCGGTCGCTCGTAGTGCTCGTGGTCGTGCTCGGAGTAGCGACCCGTCACGGCTGACCGCCGTGCACCGCGCGGCTCCACGCGCCGGCGAAGTCGGGGAACGTCTTCGACGTCGTCGCGACGTCCTCGACGAGCACGTCGTCCACGGCCAGCCCGAGGATGACGGCGGCGTGCGCCATGCGGTGGTCGGCGTAGGTGTGGAACGTGCCGCCGTGCAGCGTCGACGGCCGGATGGTCAACCCGTCCTCGCGCTCGGTGACGTCGGTTCCCAGGCGTCCGAGCTCCGTGGCGAGCGCGGTGATCCGGTCGGTCTCGTGGCCGCGGATGTGGGCGACCCCGCGGAGGTGGGAGGGCGAGTCGGCGAGGGCGCAGAGGGCGGCGATGGCAGGGGTCAGCTCGCCCACGTCGTGGAGGTCGAGGTCGACCCCGGACAGGCGCGGGGGTCCGACGACGGTGAGGTCGCCGCCAGCGAGCGTCACCTCGCAGCCCATGAGCGTGAGGATCTCGCGCAGCTCGTCACCGGGTTGCGTGGTGGCGGCGGGCCAGTCGGTGATGGTGACCCGGCCGCCGGTGGCGGCGGCGAGGGCGAGGAAGGGCGCGGCGTTGGAGAGGTCGGGCTCGATGTCGTGGTCGACCGCCCGGACGGGGCCCGGCGCGACCGCCCAGCGGTTGGCGTCGGCGTCGTCCACCTCGACGTCGTGCTGCCGGAGCATCTGGACGGTCATCTCGATGTGGGGGAGGGAGGGCACCGGCTTGCCGACGTGGCGCACGTCCACGCCCCGGTCGTAGCGGGCCCCCGCGAGCAGCAGCGCCGAGACGAACTGCGACGACGCACTGGCGTCGATCGTGACGGTGCCGCCGGGCACGGACCCCGTCCCGTGCACCGCGAACGGCAGGGCACCTCGGCCCCCGTCGTCGACCCGCACACCGAGCGCGCTGAGCGCGCTGAGCATCTGGCCGACCGGGCGCAGCCGCATGTGGGGGTCGCCGTCGAAGCGCACGGTGCCGTCGGCCAGCCCGACGACGGGCGGGACGAAGCGCATCACCGTTCCGGCGAGGCCGCAGTCGACGTCGGCGTCGCGGTCCCAGGCGCCGGGGGTCACGCGCCAGTCGCCGGCTCCCGGGCCGTCGGTGTCCTCGACGCCGGTGCCCAGCGAGGTGAGGGCGGCGGCCATGAGCAGCGTGTCGCGCGAGCGCAGTGGACGGCGTACGACGCTGGGGCCGTCGGCGATCGCGGCGAGGACCAGCGCGCGGTTGGTGAGCGACTTGCTCCCCGGCAACGACACGACCCGATCGAGGGGGGCGGTGGGGCGCGGGGCCGGCCAGAGGTCAGTCACCCGCGCACCCTATCGAGGTCAGGTCAGCTGGGCCCTGGCCAACTTCGCCTCGCGACGCGCTTCCCTGGCGACGTGCTTGGCCTCGCGGCGCACGTCGGCGGCGGCGCGGCGGGCCCGCCAGGCCAGCCCGGGCCTGCCCTCGGTGTCGACAGCGGCGAGGAGCAGCCCGCCGAGGACGGAGGTGTTCTTGTAGAACTGCAGGCGCTGCGCGTTCTTGGCCTGCGGGTCGGTCTCGTTCCAGAAGGCGTGACCGGCGAGCGTGGTCGGCACGAGCGAGGCCGCCAGGACGCTGGCGCTCAGCCGCGGGGCGCGTCCGGTGGCGAGCGCGGCGGCGGCGAGGATCTGGGCGCCGGCGTTGATGCGGACGAGGGTGGCCGGGTCGGACGGGATCGGCACCTGGGGCGCCGCCTTCTGGGCGGCCGGGACCACCTTGTCGGTCACCTTCTTCGCCTTCGCGGCGTGGCCTTCGGTGTTGCGGAGGGCGTTGACACCGCCGGCGACGAAGATCGTGGCCAGCATGGGACGTGCGAGCAACCGGGTGATCGTCATGGGCCCCTGTCTACACGATGCGCGGGGAGCACGCTCCGTCCGCAGGGGTGCGTGGCTGGGGGGCCGGTCGGGGTCAGCCGAGGGTCGCGCGCCAGGTGTTGTTGCCGGCGTTCGAGTCGGCCCCGGACGGGGCGAGGGTGGCGACGACGCTGCCGCCCCGCGGGATCACCACCTCGACGGCGACGGAGGTGTCGCCGGAGACCTGGCAGGTGGCGACCGTCTTCACTGCCGTGCAGCGCCCGTCAGCCGTGCGCACGACCTCCGCGTCGACGCCCTCGATCCTCAGCTGCGCTGTCGCCCCCCCGGCGAGGCCGGCAACGCGCACCACGACGACGTACGTCGGACGGGCCCCGCCCACGGTCCCGGTCACCGAGGCGTCGGCTGCGGGCGGCTCGGGGGTGGGTTCCTGCGTCGGTTCCTGCGTCGGTTCCTGCGTCGGTTCCTGCGTGGGGTCCTGGGTGGGGTTCTGGGTGGGATCCGACGTCGGGTTCTGGGTGGGGTTCTGGGTGGGGTTCTGGGTCGGGTTCGAGGTCGGGTTGCCGGTCGGGTTGCCGGTCGGGTTCGAGGTCGGGTTGCCGGTCGGGTTGCCGGTCGGGTTCCCGGTCGGGTTCCCGGTCGGGTCGCCGGTGGGGTTGCCCGTCGGGTCGCCGGTGGGGTTGCCCGTCGGGTCCGAGGTGGGGTTGCCGGTCGGGTCGTCCGAACCCTGCGTCGGGTCGGTGGTGTCGGCCCCCGGGGGCGCGTCGGAGCCGGGCACGGATCCCGGCGTGTCCTCGACGTCGCCGGGTGGCAGGGCGAGCGCCGGTGAGTCGGACCCGCCCCGAGCGTTGGTCGCGGACTCACCGGTGGAGGAGGCGTCACCCGAGCTCGTCGTCCCCGAGCCCCCCGAGCCCGCTGACCCCGCCGATCCCGGCGCGCTCTCCGACGTGGAGGCCTGCGTCGGTGCCGCCGTCGGCGCGTCGGTGCCGCGCATGCTCAGGGCGATCCCGCCGGCGACGACGACGGTGCTCACTGCCACGCCGGCGACGGCCGCGACGCCGGCATTGGACGTGACGAGATCGCGGATGCGTCCCACGAGCACCCCCACGCCGACGGGGGCCGCGGCGGAGACGGCAGTGGTGCCGAGGTAGGCGGTCGCGACGCCGCCGAGGAGCAGCGGGGCGAGGAGGCCGCCGAGGTTGGAGTTGACCTCGGTCAGCTCGAGGTAGATCGCCATGCACGAGCGGCACTCGTCGAGGTGGTGCTCCACCTTGGCGGCGTCGCGTCGCGACGTGGCGTTGCGCACGTAGGCGCCGAGCTGGCCGTGGGTCCACCGGCAGGTGTCCTCGTCGAGCTCCGCCGCGTGCTGGGTCAGGAAGGCCTGGCGCAGGCCCTCGCGGGCGCGGTAGGCGAGCGCGGAGACCGAGTTGGCGCTCATCCCGAGCATGGGCGCGATGTCGGCGGGCTTGTCGCCCTCGACCTCGGTGTGCCACAGGACGAGCTGCCAGCGCTCGGGGAGGCTGGCGAAGGCGCGGGCGGCCGCGGCACTCTCGAAACCCTCGACGGCCGTGTCGCGGAACGGCACGCCCGGGTCGAAGGCCTCCATGTCGTCGGTGGTGTGCAGCCGGGCCCCGGCGCGGAAGCGGTCGACCTGGAGTCGCCGCACGGCGGTGAGCAGGTAGGCGCGGAAGGCGAGGTCGGGCCCGCCACCCCGCTGCAGCACCCCGAGCACCTTCACGAAGGCCTCGGACACGAGGTCCTCGGCGTCGCCCGCGGGCACGAGCTGGCGCGCGAGCCGGCGGGCCGCGTCGACGTGGCGCTCGAAGAGCGTGCCGTAGGAGTCGATGTCCCCGCCGCGGACAGCAGAGATCAGCTCAGCGTCGCTGGGCGCCTCGACGCTGGTGGTCACGCTCATGACTGCACGCTCATGGTTGGACGCTTCCCGAACACCACCCGGCGGTCGCCGGGCCATCCGACTGTAGCCCCGGTGGGGCGTCGACCACCCCCGAAAGTGAAGAATCGGGATTTTCGCCCGAGTTCGCGTCATGGGTGGCCATGAGGCCCGTCACACCACCAGAGCATGCCCAGAGCATGACTGGAGTAACCCGGAGGGGGTGTGCCGTGAGGATCTTCGCCATGCGTGGGCGTCGAGTCACGGCCGCCGATCCTGGGGTGAGCGAGCCGGAGCCCACCGTCGAGCGGTCGGGGTTGCCGCACCGGTTCGAGGCTGTCGGCGAGGCGCTCACCTCAGGATCGGACGTCCTCGGCGTCTGCGCCGTCGCGGGCCAGGAGCTGGCTCGCGACGGGGCGTCGATGGAGGAGACCCTCGCGGGGCTGCGCGACACGTGGCGGTTCCTGACCGGCGCCGATCCGTCGTACGACGTCGTCACCGCGCTGCTCACCGCGTGGAGCGAGACCACGCTGGGCTACCTCAACCAGCTGTCCTGCGAGGACCCGCTCACCGGGTTGTCCAGCCAGGCGCACCTGCGCAGCCGCCTCTCGGAGCTCTACCGGCTCGGGGGAGCCGGGACCGACAACGGCATCGGCGGCTTCGCGCTGGTCGTCTTCGAGATGCCGTCCGGTGACGACCCGTCCGACGAGCCCGGTGACCACTTCACCCGGGCCATGCGCCTGGCGCGGGCGGGGGAGCTCGCGCGCACGGCGTTCGCGCGTGACGAGACGGTGGCCCGGCTCGGGCTGCACCGGGTCGGGATCCTGACGCGGCGCGACGGTCACCTCGGGCGACGGGTCCGGGTGCTGCGCACGCTGCTCGACCGGGCGGAGCCGGACTCCCCGGTCCGCGTGTGGATCGAGGGGCTGCCGAGCACGGACGCGATCGCCGGCATGCTGCTCGACGAGCTGGCCCGCGGCTGAGCCTGGATCCACGCTGAGCCGACCCTGTCGGCCGGCTCCCCTAGGGTGGGTGCCGTGTGTGGTCGCTACGCCTCATCCCGGAGCCCGGACGACCTCGTCGAGGAGTTCGAGGTCGTCGAGACCCGGATCGCCGCGCCGCTCGCGCCCGACTACAACGTCGCGCCGACCAAGGAGGTCTACGCCGTGGTCGAGCGGCCCCCGTCGCGGGAGAGCGAGGAGCCTCCGCAGCGCCAGCTGCGCGTCCTCACGTGGGGACTCGTCCCGTCGTGGGCCAAGGACCCCTCGATCGGCAACCGGATGATCAACGCACGGATGGAGACCGTCGCGGAGAAGCCGGCCTACCGCAAGGCGTTCGCCACCCGACGGGCGCTCCTGCCCGCCGACGGCTACTTCGAGTGGTACCCCACGTCCCGCACCAACGCGAAGGGCAAGCCGGTCAAGCAGCCGTTCTTCATCCGTCCCAAGGACGGCGGCGTGCTCGCGATGGCCGGGCTCTACGAGATCTGGCGTGATCCGACGAGGTCCGAGGACGACCCCGACCGCTTCCGCTGGACCTGCACGGTGCTGACCACCGAGGCAGAGGACTCGCTCGGCCACATCCACGACCGGATGCCGCTGATGGTCGAGCGCGAGCGCTGGCACGCGTGGCTCGACCCGACCACACCCGGAGACATCTCCCTCCTCGTGCCCGCCGCCCCCGGCCGCCTCGAGGCCTACCCGGTGCCGACCCTGGTGAGCAACGTGCGCAACAACGGACCCGAGCTCGTGGAGCCGCTGCCCGTGGAGGAGATCGAGTGAAGAAGGCGTCCGTCCGGTCGGTCGACACCCCCCACGGCGAGGGTCGTCTGCACACGCGACGTGCCACCAGCCCGATGGCGACCCTGCTGCTCAGCCACGGCGCCGGCGGCGGCGTGGACGCCCGCGACCTGTGGGCGCTGGCCGACGCGCTGCCCGCCCAGGGCGTGACGGTCGTCCTGTTCGAGCAGCCCTGGCGGGTCGCGGGCCGCAAGATCGCGACCGCCCCGCCGACCCTCGACACGGCGCTGCGGTGTGCCGCCGACGTGATGCGCGTGCGCACGCCCCTCGTCGTGGGTGGCCGGTCGGCGGGCGCCCGCTCGGCGGCCCGCACGGCGCGGTCGCTCGGCGCCACGGGCTGCTTGGCCCTGTCGTTCCCGCTCCACGCTCCCGGGCGGACCGAACCGACCCGGCTGGGGGAGCTGCAGGCCGTCGGCCTGCCGACGCTCGTGGTGCAGGGGGAGCGCGACCCGATGGGCCGGCCCGAGGAGTTCCCCGGCGACCTCGACGGGCTCGACCTGGTGGTGATCCCGGGCGGCGACCACTCCCTGAAGGTGTCCGCGCGGGGTGAGGTGACCCAGGACGAGGCGATGGGGATCGTCGTCGAGTCGACCCTGGAGTGGCTGGTGCGCGAGGTGGTCGGGAATCCCCGGCGAGGGTGACGTGTTCTGGTCGGTGTGACTGCGATGACCCTCGATCGGCCCACGGCGGTACTGTGGGAGGCGATGACTGAATCCCTCCGGGACGAGATGTCCCCACCTGCAGAGGTCGCCGTCGAGGACGAGACCGCCGACCAGCGCTCCGCGCGCTTCGAGCGCGACGCACTGCCCTACCTCGACCAGCTCTACGGCGCAGCGATGCGGATGACCCGCAACCCGGCCGATGCCGAGGACCTGGTGCAGGAGACCTTCGCCAAGGCCTACAGCGCCTTCCACCAGTTCAAGCCCGGCACCAACCTCAAGGCCTGGCTCTACCGCATCCTCACCAACACCTACATCAACTCCTACCGCAAGAAGCAGCGGCAGCCGCAGCAGTCGATGTCGGAGGACGTCGAGGACTGGCAGCTCGCCCGGGCGGAGTCGCACTCCTCGACCGGCCTCCGGTCCGCGGAGATGGAGGCGCTCGAGCACCTGCCCGACTCGGAGGTCAAGGACGCGCTGCAGCGCCTGCCCGAGGAGTTCCGCCTGGCGGTCTACCTCGCCGACGTCGAGGGGTTCCCCTACAAGGAGATCGCCGAGATCATGGACACCCCGATCGGCACCGTCATGTCGCGCCTGCACCGCGGGCGCCGCCAGCTGCGCGACATGCTCGCCGACTACGTGCGGGCCAACGACCTCCTGCCGGCGTCCACCGTGCCCGGTCCGGGAGAGGGGAGCGAGTCGTGAGCAGCCACGAGCACGGCATGGAGAGCAGCGACGACTGCGTCGACTACATCGAGCGCATCGTCTACTTCATCGACAACGAGCTCGACCAGGCCGACTGCGCCGTCGTCGAGATGCACCTGCGCGAGTGCGGGCCCTGCCTCGAGCGCCACGACCTGCAGAAGGCCGTCAAGCAGCTCGTCGCCCGCTCCTGCTCGGAGTCGGCTCCGGAGTCGCTGCGCGACCGCGTACGCCTGCAGCTGCGCGAGGTGCGGGTCCAGATCACCGAGGGCAACGCCTGACCCGATTCGCCGCCTCCGGGCGGATTTGAGACACTGCTCCGAGCACCGATTCCAGGAGGACCACCATGGGCAAGACCGGACGCAAGCGCCGCGCTCGCAAGAAGAAGGGCGCGAACCACGGCAAGCGCCCCAACGCCTGACGCGCACCCGCGCCGTCATCTCGTAGAAGTCCCCGCCGCGGCGGGGACTTTTGCATGTCCGCGGTCAGGTGCGGACGAAGGTCTCCGCCGCACCGCGCAGGTGGGTGTGGGCGATGCTGCGACCGGCGGCGGCGAGGAGCAGCCACTGGACCGGTCCCTCCACCCGGCGTCCCGATCCGGCCTCCCACCCCACGTCGGTGGCGACGAGGTGGACGCCGCGCAGGCGGGGACCGATCGGGAAGCGCCGCGACCACCAGACCACGCGCTCGAGCGCGGCAACGGCGGCGTCGGTCGGCATCGGGTGCTCGAGGCCGAGGGGGAGGCAGATGTCCTGCGTGTGGACCAGGACGTCGAGCAGCGGCTCCTGCTCGGACACCATCGGCACGGTCCGCCTCGAGCCGACGAAGCTGCGCAGCCGGTCCACGATCTGCTCGTGGGTGAGCGGGCAGCGGATCGCGGTGTCGCGGATCATCGCCCGGTAGCGGAAGCCCGACCGCACGGAGGCCCCGAGGAGCTCGCGCACGCCGGAGTGGGAGAGCGCCAGGTGGGCGGCCACGTCGCGGACCGTCCAGTCGGCGCACAGCGACGGCACCCGCCACCGGTCGTCAGGCAGCCCGGCGAGGACGTCGGCGAGGGCGGCGCGTTCCGTGTCGATGTGGCGCCAGGTCGTGTCGCTGTCCATGGTGTGCTCCATTGGTCAGATTCTCTGACTATCATGGACCCGTGCCGGACGAGACGTCAACGGACGACCCGCAGCCCAACGTCGGCGTGCTGATGTACGTCGCCGCCCGCTCGCTGGAGGCACGGGCGTACGACGCCCTGGTGGCCGCGGGTGCAGCCGACGTGACGCCGACGCAGGCCCGCCTGATGGCGCAGGTGGACCCCGATGGGTCGCGCCTGGTGACGCTGGCGGCGAGGGCGCGGATCACCAAGCAGTCCGCGAGCTTCCTCGTCGACCAGCTCGAGCGCGCGGGCTACGTCGAGCGCGTCCCCGACCCGTACGACGGCCGGGCCAAGCTGGTCCGGCTCACCCCGCGGGCCCGGGAGGTGGGCGACGCGGCCGACGCCGTCGTGGCCGTCGCGTTGGGGCAGTGGGAGGAGCACCTCGGCTCCGCCCGCATGCGCGCGCTCGAGGAGACGATGCGCCTGCTGCGCCAGGTCACGGACCCGTGGGCGTGACGTCAGCCGGGTGAGCGGCGATGGCCGGGACGGCGTCGGGACATCTGTCCGATGCGGTCGGGACAGCGGGAACCGCAGAGTCAGGGCCATGACCACACACCACGTCACCCAGCCCCACGTCCCCTCGACCACCGGCGACCCGACCCGCGCGATCGGTCGCGGCCGGCGATCGCTCCTGGCCGCCAGCGGTCTGCTCGCGTGCGCCGTGCCGGCGATGTTCGCCGTCAACATCACCCGCATGCTCCTGACCGGTGCGGACGCCGACCACAGGTTCCACCAGCTCACCGGACAGGGGGAGATCCTCTGCGCGCTCTGGCTCGTGCCGATCCTGGCCATGCTCCGCGCCGGGTGGCACGGCCGCCGACCCAGTGCCGCCGCCGGCTGGGCACACCTCGTGCTCGTGCTGGCGGGGGCCGTCTCGGCCGCGGTGTCGCAGGGCGGCGGTGCGCCGGTCCTCATGCTCGTCGTCGGCGTCCCCGGTGCGTTCCTGTGGGCCTGCCTGCCCCTCCGCCCGCGCCTGCGCGTCCCGGTCCAGGTTCACCCGGTGCTGATGCCGGTCGCGCTGGTGGCCAGCGCCGTCCTCCTGCCCTACGCCATCGACCAGCTCGCGCTCCAGGACGCAGCGACCGGCTACCACGCGGAGAACCCGCACTACTTCGACATGGCGTGGATCTCGATCGTCCTGGCCTCCTACTCCCTGCTCGCCGCGTTGCTGCCCGCGGCACGGGTGCTGGCGCTCGGTTTCGCCGCGGCCATGGTCTGGACGGGCTCCGCGGGGCTGGCGCTCGGGGAGGGCGTGGCCTGGTCCGCGTCCGTCCTCGCTTGCGGGGTCCTCGCCGGGACGGCCTGGGCCGCCGACCGACGACGCGGTCGCTGAAAGCGTCACCGGCCACGTCCACCACACCTAGGATCCGCCTCGTGCAGCCAGCGTCGCGACCCCGGTCACGTCCCGTCACCGTGGGCGCGACGCTGGCTGCCGCTCCGGGGATCCTCGGTGGCGCGCTCGCGCTTGCGCTGGTGACGGTCCTCGACGCGTGGGACCTGGCGGTGGCCGGCGAGGTGCCGGTCGACGCCGTCGTCGCAATCATCTACCCGGTGACAGCACTCCTGGTGCTCAGCTCGCCGGCCCTGCGTCCTGGCGGACGCACCCTCGCGTGGATCCTCCTGGCGGCCGGCGGCTGCTCGGGCGTCGCCACCCTCGCCACCGTCGGCGCCCAGGCAGCCACGGAGTCCTCGACCGCGACGGGCGTCGCGGTCGTGCTCCTGAGCAGCATGTGGGTGCCGGGCTTCCTCACCCTGCTCACGCTCGTCCCGCTGTTCTACCCCGACGGGCTGCTCCCGGGCCGGCTGTGGCTATCCGCCGCCGCGGCAGCGGTCGTGGGCCTGGTGCTGCTGACGGCGGGACTCGCGCTCCACCCGCTCACCTTCGAGGGCCGGATCGAGCTCACCAAGCCGTTCACCCACCTGGCGGCCTCGCGCGGGCTGACGGTGATCGCCGTCGTGCTCCTCGTCCCCGCCGGCCTGGCCGCCATGGCGTCGCTCGTCGTACGACTGGTGCGCTCGCGCGGGCTCGCACGCCGCCAGGTGGTCGTCTTCCTCGCGGCCGCGGGCCTGCTCGTCGTGGTGACCCTCGCGCAGGGACCGCTGCCCTCCC
The DNA here is from genome assembly GCF_013155335.1 of Nocardioides sp. zg-1230. GTDB lineage: Bacteria > Actinomycetota > Actinomycetes > Propionibacteriales > Nocardioidaceae > Nocardioides. Next base: position 608,651 of record NZ_JABJQZ010000002.1, read on the forward strand.
CGGTGGACATCCTGGCGCAGGCCCTCGCCGCGGCACTGGTCCCCGTCGCGATCGGTGTGGCCATCACCCGGCACGGCCTCTACGACCTCGACGTCGCCGTACGGCGCGCACTGGTCGCGGGGAGCCTCGGCGCGTGCCTCGCCGGGGCCTACCTCAGCCTGTTCGCCGTCCTGCAGGCCCTGCCCCAGCACAGGTCGGCGCTGAGCGCCGCCGTGGCCGCCGGTGTGACGGGTGCCGTCATGCAGCCCCTCGCCAGGCGGCTGGCGGCCGGCGTGGACCGCATGTTCTACGGCGACCGTGCCGACCCGTTCGCCGTGACCAGCGAGCTGGGCGCCCGGCTCACCCGGGCCGGCCTCGACGTCGACCTCGTCCCCCAGGTCGTGTGCTACACCGTCGTCGACACCCTCCGGTTGCCGGGGGCACGGGTGTGGTTGTCCGGCGACGACCGTGACCGTCCGGTCGCGGTGGCAGGAGCGGTCGGCGAACGTCGCCCGACGGCCTTCGAGCTGCGACATCGCGGCGAGGTGGTGGCCGAGCTGGACGTGTGGCCGCGTGCCGGGGAGCAGGAGCTGCACCCACGCGACCGTGTCGTGCTGAGCGGCGTTGCCGACCAGGTCGCGCCGGCGGTCGCCGCGCTGCAGCTGCACCGCCAGCTGCAGAGGAGCCGCGAGGCTCTGGTGGCGGCCCGGGAGGACGAGCGCCTGCGGCTGCGTCGCGACCTCCACGACGGTCTGGGCGCGACATTGGCAGGTCTGCGCCTGCAGGTCGAGACCGCGCAGGAGGTGTGCGAGCAGCCGGACGTCGACCGTCTGCTCGGGTCGGCCGTCGCCGGCATCTCCCAGGCGGTCGACGAGGTCCGTGCGATCACCGACGGTCTGCGGCCGGCTGCACTCGACGAGCTCGGCCTCGCACGAGCGCTGTCCGCGCTGGCGGAGCGGGTCCGGACGCCGGGACGCGAGGTCGAGGCCGACATAGACGAGCACGTCGCGGCGGACCCCGCGGTCGAGGTCGCACTCCACCGCATCGCCGCGGAGGCCTTGGCGAACGCCGTACGCCATTCACGAGCGGGACGGGTGGTCCTGCGGGTCCGTGACGGCGCGGGGGTCGTGCTCGAGGTCACCGACGACGGGGTGGGGATGGACCCGGCGGGGAGCCCTGCCACCGGGTCGGGTCTGGGACTGGCGTCGATGCGGCAGCGGGCCGAGGAGGTCGGTGGGACCCTGCAGGTGCACACCTCTGAGTCGGGGACGACCGTCCACGCCCTGCTCCCGCACGCCGTAGGAGATCTGCGATGACAACCGTCCTGCTCGTCGACGACCACCCGCTCTTCCTCGACGGCGTCCGGGCCGCACTCACGGGGGCACCCGACACGGAGGTGGTGGGAGAAGCGCGCGACTGCCGGGAGGCCGTCGAGATGGCCGCCGCTCTCCGGCCCGACGTCGTCCTCATGGACCTGAACCTGCCGGACGGCTCCGGGGTCGACGCGGCGCGCGAGATCCTCGCCACGTCACCGGACACCGGGATCCTGGTCATCACGATGTCGGCCGACGACGACGCGGTGGTCGCCGCGATGCGTGCCGGTGCCCGCGGGTACGTCGTCAAGGGAGCCGGTCGCGCCGACCTGCTTCACGCCGTCGCGACCGTGGCGGCCGGGGGCGCAGTCTTCAGTCCGGCGGTCGCCGCCCGGCTGGGCGGCTGGTTCAGCGGTGTGGCCGACCGCCCGGGACGCGAGGCGTTCCCCCAGCTCAGCGAGCGCGAGCGGGAGGTGCTCGACCTCGTGGCGCGGGGGCTCGACAACCGCAGGATCGCCCGCGAGCTGTTCCTCTCGGAGAAGACGGTGCGCAACCACGTCTCGACGCTGCTCGGCAAGCTGGACGCGGCCGACCGCGCCGAGGCGATCGCGCGTGGCAGGCGCGCCGGTCTCGGCCAGGACCCGAACTGACCCGACGTGATCCGACCGCCTTGTACGTTGGGCCGATGAGCGGGAAGAGCATGCGCGAGCGGATGCTGGCGGGGGACCCCTACATCGCCGACGACCCGGTCCTGGCCGAGGAGTCGCGGCGTGCGCAGGGCCTGGCCCACCGGATCAACACGATGGACCCCAACGACGGCGACGGACGTCGGACGCTGCTCGAGGAGCTGCTGGGCGGCTTCGGCGAGCACAGCGAGGTACGACCGCCGTTGCACTGCGACTACGGCTACCAGACGACGATCGGCGCCCGGACCTTCGTCAACTGGGGCGTGACCTTCCTCGACGTCGCCACGATCACGATCGGCGACGACGTCCAGATCGGCCCCCACGTCCAGCTGCTCACCGCCACGCACCCGCTCGAGCCGCAACCGCGCCGCGACAAGTGGGAGGCGGCCGAGCCCATCACGATCGGCGACAACGTCTGGCTCGGCGGCGGCGTGATCGTCTGCCCGGGCGTCACCATCGGGGCGGACACGGTCGTCGGCGCCGGTTCGGTCGTCACCCGCGACCTGCCGGCCGGGGTCGTCGCCGTCGGATCCCCGGCCCGGGTGCTCCGCGAGCTCTGAGGGCCGACCGGCTCTCCAGAACCTGAACATGTCCGGCCGTGCACGGGCCGACAACTTCAGCGATCCCCGGCCAGCCGGGGGTTCCTGGACATGTCAGGCCTTGCACAGGCCGACAACTTCAGCGACCAGCTCTGAGCCCCGGCCCGGATCACCCGAGCCGGGACAGGAACCGCTCGGAGTCGACCACGACCCGGGTGATCTCGCCGGCCGCGAGCACCTTGCCGCTCGTGATGTCGCGCGCGCTGACCGTGAAGCGGTGGAGGCGGCCGTCCTCGTAGGCGCTGGACGCGCTGACCTCGACCGCTGCGCCGACGGGGCTGGCGACGAGGTGCTCGACCTGCACCCGCGTGCCGACGCTGGTCGACCCGTCCGGCAGCACGGGCTCGAGGCAGGCGCAGGTGGCGGCCTCGAGCCAGGCGAGCAGGCGCGGCGTACCGAGGACGGGTAGCGACCCGCTGCCGACGGCTGCGGCGGTGTCGTCGTCGGTGACGACGTACGTCAGCGTGGCGGGCTCGAGCTGCGGCATGGGCAGGCCTTCCGGGATTCGGGGGCGTGGTGGGGCAACCTGTGGGACTGACACACGTCTACCAGACATGGGAGCGAGGACCGCGGGGGTGGGGACCGGGATCGAGCCATCGGTGGACATCACCGAGCTCTACGCCGCCCACCGGCTGTCGCTGGTACGTCTCGCGGTGCTGCTCGTCGACGACCTCGCCTCGGCCGAGGACGTCGTCCAGGACGCGTTCGCCGCGCTCGCCCGCCGACCCCATGCGGTCGAGGACCCGTCGAAGGCCCTCGCCTACCTGCGCGTCGCGGTCGTCAACACGGCGCGGTCCGCGCTGCGGAGACGTCGTACGGCACGGGCGTACTCACCACCCCACGACCTGTCGCCGCCCACGCCCGAGGACAGCGCGGTGCTGGCGGAGGAGCACCGGGAGGTCATCGAGGCGTTGCAGCAGCTCGCTCCCCGGCAGCGGGAGGTCCTGGTGCTGCGCTACTGGTCGAACCTGTCGGAGGCCGAGATCGCTCGGACGCTCGACATCAGCCAGGGGACGGTGAAGTCCACCGCCAGCCGCGCGCTCGTCGCGCTGGAGCGGGCCATGACCGTCACGAGCTCGGGGAAGGAGGAGCGATGAACGAGATGGAGGACCGCCTCCGCGCCGCCCTGTCCGCGCGCGCCGAGCTGGTGCAGCCCGAGCACCTGGCCCCGCTCACCCCGGCCGTCGACCTGCGGCCGCGCTGGCAGTCGCCCTGGGTGCTGCTCGCCACCGCGGCGGTCGTGCTGCTCGTGCTCGGTGCCGTCTTCCAGGGCCTCGCCCGCGACCCGCGGTCCGACGACGTCGCGCCGCGGCCGGGTCAGCCCGAGCTCGAGCTTCCGGCCGACGTCGGCCGGGGCTGGGAGCGCAACGACCTCGACACCCCGCCGCGGCTCGACCTCGACGGTGATGGGGTCGACGAGAAGGTCGTCTTCCGCGGTGAGCCCACCCCGGATTTCGACGGCCGCTTCCGTCTGGAGACGACGCTCAGCAGCACGGGCGAGGACGCCTACGGCATCGCGGAGGTGGGGACGACGATCGCCACCAACGTCCTCGATCCGATCGACGCAGACGGGGACGGCGACCAGGAGCTCGTCCTCTACTACGACGACGCCGAGGCAGTCGGCGGAGGCGGTCGCCCGCTGGTCTTCGACCTGCGCGACGGCCTCCTGGTCCAGGCCGTGCCGGAGCACCCCGACCTGCTCCAGCGCGGCCAGGTGCCGCTGCCGGGCACGGCGTCGGCGCACTACGAGATGGTGCGGCTCCACGACTACTGGTTCGAGGACGGCGCGCTGTGGTCGAGCCGGACGGTCGACGCCTATGCCGCGGGCAACATGACGTTGTTGCGCCCCGAGCGCTACGAGGTCGACGCCTACGAGTGGCGGTTGGGCGACGACGGGGTCCTGCGCGCCGGGGACGCCTCGTGCCGCGTGATGTTCCCGGAAGGACAGGAGCCGTGCGGGTCGGAGGCCGAGGAGGGCTTCCTCCCCTACATCAACACCGTCGCGACCGAGACCTTCGGCATCGGGGAGAGGGCGGACTTCCGCGAGGGCTATCGCTACAGCGCACGCCTGGAGGCCTTCGCCGACCCGAGCCTCGTGGTCGAGGGGGACGACGGCCGCACGGTGCGCTACGACGACTTCGCGATCGGCGACCCGCGGATCTCCACCGTGCAGCCCATGGGCGTCGACGGCGCCTCGTTCTTCGTGACGTCGGCCTCCGACCCGTCGTACGTCGAGGTGCTGGCGCAAGACGGTGACCAGCTGCGTTCGCTGCAGGCGGTTGGCGAGATCGACCTCCTCGACGAGGGCGATGTGCGGACGTGGCTGACGCCGAACGGCAGCGTGGTCACCGTGACGGCGCAGGAGGATGGCTCGTGGATCGCCTGGACCTGGCAGCACGTGCGCTCGGGGATGACCGCTCTCCCGTGGGGCACCGTGTGCTTCGACGACGTCGACGACCCGTCCACGGCGCGCCGCTGCTGATCGCCTCAGAAGGACTTGTGGAAGGCGAGCAGGTCGACGCCCGGCACCGGTGACCAGTCGCGGCCGGGGTCGCGGACGTAGCCGAGTCGCGCGTAGACCCGGTGGGCCGCGGCCATCGTCGCCAGCGATGACAGCGCCATCCCGGTGGCGTCGTCCTCGCGTGCGCGCTGCTCGCACAGCCGGGCCAGTGCCGTGCCGGCACCGGAGCCCTGCGCGGCCGGGTGGACCGCCAGCATCCGGAACTCGCCCTCGTCGTCGCGCCCGATCTCCCGCCACGGCGAGCCGGGCGGGCAGTAGGTCACCACGCCGACCACCCGGTCGTCGAGGGCGGCCACCCACACCTCGGCCTGCGCGTCACGGGTCGCGACGTCGCGCAGCCGGTCGCGGTAGTCGTCCTCGGCGCCCGTGAGCAGCGGGTCGTACGCCGCCACGCACACCTCGCCGGCCGCTGCGTGCTCCTGGGGGCGGATGCGACGCACCTCCAGCCCGGTCACGGCCGGGACCTCAGATGCCGAACGTGTTGCGGGGGTAGGCCGCCTCGACGTCGGTGATGACGTTGACGAGGTAGGGCACTCCGGCGGCGTACGCCCGGTCGAGGGCCGGCCCGATCTGCTTCGGGTCGGTGACCGTCTCCCCGGCTCCACCGAGCGCCTTCACCACGTCGTCGTACGGCGTGCGCTGGGCGAGGTCGGCGGCGACGTCGTAGCCGTAGAGCATCTGCATCGGGCCCTTCTCCAGGCCCCAGGCGGAGTTGTTGCCCATCACCATGACGACCGGGAGGTCGTGGCGCACGAGGGTGTCGACGTCCATGAGCGAGAAACCGGCCGCGCCGTCGCCGAGCAGGAGCGTCACCTGCGCGTCGGGTCTCGCGATGCGGGCCGCGATCGCCGCGCCGAGGCCGGCGCCGAGGCAGCCGTAGGGACCGGGGTCGAGCCAGCCGCCGGGCCGCTTCGGCTCGACGTACTTGCCGGCGAAGGAGACGAAGTCGCCGCCGTCGCCGATGACGACCGAGTCGTCCTCGAGCCGGGGGACCAGCTCACCGTAGATGCGGGCGGGGTGGATCGGGTCGGCCTCGGCGGTGAGGAGCTGGGCGTCCCGCTCGGCAGCCGTCCTCACCTGGTCGGCGAGCTGGTCGGACCACGCACGCCAGTCGGGCTTGTCGCCGCGCTCGACGGCTGCCTGCAGGCCGTCGAGGACGGTGGTGAGGTCACCGGACACGGAGGCGGCGAGCTCGGCGTGGCCGGCGACCTGGCCGGGGGAGTCGGCGATGTGGACGACCCGCGCGAACTCGCCGGTCGGGTTCTTGTCGGGACCACCGAAGGCGCCGTAGCCGAGGCGGAAGTCGAGAGGCGTGCCGACCACGACGACCAGGTCGGCGCCGGACAGGGCGGCGCCGCGGGCCTTGGTGACCAGCGAGCGGTGCCCGCCCGGGATGACGCCGCGGCCCATGCCGTTGGTCAGGGTCGGGATGCCGAGGTCCTCCACGAAGCGCAGCGCGGCCGCCTCGGCGTGGTCGGCCCAGACGTCGGTGCCCAGGATGAGCACCGGCCGCTCGGCGCGGGCGAGGAGGCCCGCGATCGCGACGATGGCGTCGCCGTCCGGCTCGATGCGGGTGCCCTCGCCGGAGCCGACGCTGCCGGAGGCGGAGTTGAAGAACTCGTCCATCGGGATGTCCACGAAGACCGGGCCCCGGTGGCTCGAGCGGGCCAGGGTGAAGGCCTCGTCCATGCCGGCCGCCACGTCGCCGGCCGTCATGAGCGTCTTCGCCGACTTCGCCACCGGCGCGATGATCGGCGGCTGGTCGAGCTCCTGCAGCGAGCCGGTGCCCCAGCGGTTCTGTGGCGCGCGACCGCCGACGACGACCATCGGGGAGCCCGCGAACTGGGCCTGCGCGATGGCGCTGATGCCGTTGGTGACGCCCGGCCCCGCGGTGAGCACGGCCAGGCCGGGGACGCGGGTGAGCTTGCCGGTCGCCTCGGCTGCGAAGGCGGCGGTCTGCTCGTGGCGCACGTCGAGCAGCCGCATCTGCGGGCCCTGCCCCTCCTGCTGCGTCTTCACCGCGCCGTCGTACATCGGGAAGACGTGGGCCCCCGACAAGGTGAACATGGTCTCGACGCCGTGGGCTCGGGCGACCTGGACGGCCAGCTCGCCGCTGTGGCCGGTGATCTCGCTGCTGCTCATGCCCGCAGGTTAGCGGGTGTCTACTCGCAAGTAGGGAGCGTTCGTCATGCGGAGCGCCTCGATCACGACGAGCAGCAGGTCAGGCCGCACGGCCGGCGGGTCGGGCGCCAGCGAGAGGTGGACGAACAGGGCGCGGAGGAACGCCTGGGGGGCCGCGCTCGACGCGAACGGGTCGTGGTCGACCGGGCCCCCGAACGGGTTGCCGGCGGCCCCGACGCGGTGCACCCACGGCTCGAGGACGTCCACGCCGAGCGCGTTGCGGCGCAGGATCCGCATCGCCGCGTGGGCCATCCGGTCCGGCTCGCCGGCCGCGAGCGGCGCGTCGGCCGGCTGCTGCAGGAGCCGCTCGGCGAGCACGTCGAGCAGCACCGCGAGCTCCGGGCCGGCCAGGTGCGGCGACTCGCCGAGGGCGCCCAGGGTGTCGGCGCCGTGCGCGACCGCATGGGCCCACCCCTTGTCGGCCACGAAGCCGCGGGTGTCCTGCTCGGCGAGGAACCACGTCACGATGCGGTCGCCCCACTCCATGACCTTGGCGCCGGGGAGCAGGTGCTGGGTGTTGTCGCGCTCGAGGCAGTCGGCGAGGACGAGCGCGCTGAAGCTGCGCCGGAACACGGTGTCGGTGCCGACCTCGCCGATCCCGACGGCGAGGCCCGCGACCATCCCGTCGCCGAGCCCGCCCAGCAGGTCGTCGTAGACGCCGTTGTCGATCCAGGTGGCCAGGGCGGGGTAGGCGGTGCCGTCGCGGACCTCGGGACGCGTCGAGCCGAGCATCGTGGTGAGCTCGGCGGTGAGGTCGTCGAGCGGGCGGTCCGAGGGAACCTCGAACCCGGCCTTCTGCACCTGGTCCCAGTACCCGAGCGACATGCCGCCCATCCTGCCAGCCCTCCCCGACACAGCCCCAGCCCGGTCCGTCCGGGGCCCTAGGCTGGCCGGGTGCCCTCCCTCCACGAGCTCGTGCGAGCCCACACCGACCTCGTCGAGGACGACGTCGCCTGGCTCCAGCTGCTCATGGCGGACTGGCAGATCCTCGCCGACCTTTCCTTCGCCGACCTCGTGCTCTGGCTCCCCGACCGCGAGGGCAGGGGCTACTGGGCGGGCGGGCAGATGCGTCCCACGACCGGCCCGACGGCGCTGGTCGACGACGTCCTCGGGACCTTCATCCCGACCGGGCGCCGCCGGATGCTCGACGAGGCCTACACGACCGGTCGGCTGGTGCGCGAGGGCGACCCGGAGTGGCGCGACGACGTACCCGTGCGCGTGGAGGTCATCCCCGTGCGCCGGGCCGGACGGGTGATCGCGACGATCGCCCGCAACACCAACCTGCTCGGCGTACGCACCCCGAGCCGCCTCGAGCTCAGCTATCTCCAGACCGCCGCCGAGCTCACCCAGATGATCGCGGCCGGGCACTTCCCGCTCAGCGGGCAGCGCAGCGACCACGCCGACTCACCCCGCGTCGGCGACGGCTTCGTCCGTCTCGATCCGGCCGGTCGGGTCGTCTACGCCAGCCCCAACGGCCTCTCGGCCTACCGCCGGCTCGGCCTGCAGGGAGACCTCGCCGGCCACGTCCTCACCGACCTCACCCGCGAGCTGGTGCCGGCCCGCTGGCGCCCCGACGAGGAGACGCTGAGCGCGGTGCTGGGTGGGCGCGACGGCCGTGCGACCGAGGTGGGCACCGACGAAGTCACCCTCATCGTGCGCAGCATCCCGCTCCGTCCGCAGGGTGAGCGCAGCGGTGCGCTGCTGCTGGTGCGGGACGTCACCGAGCTGCGCAGCCGCGACCGGGAGCTGGTGACCAAGGACGTCACGATCCGTGAGATCCACCACCGGGTGAAGAACAACCTGCAGACCGTCGCCGCCCTGCTGCGGCTCCAGGCGCGTCGTACGCCCGCGGAGGACGCGAAGGCGGCGCTGGAGGAGGCCGTGCGCCGGGTCGGGTCGATCGCGATCGTGCACGAGACGCTCAGCCACGCGGTGGAGGAGACGGTCGACTTCGACGAGATCGCCGACCGACTCGGGTCGATGGTCGTCGACGTCAGCGGCGTGGAGGTGCCGGTCCGGGTCGTGCGTGAGGGCTCCTTCGGGAAGCTACCCTCTGAGGCGGCCACGCCGCTCGCGATGGTGCTGACCGAGCTGCTGCAGAACGCCGTCGAGCATGGCTACGCCGGGGTCCCTGCCGAGACGTCGGGCCGGGTCGTGGTCACCGCACGCCGCATCGTCGGCCGCCTCCACGTCGTGGTCGAGGACGACGGCCGGGGGCTGCCCGACGACTTCGACCTCGACTCCTCGACCCAGCTCGGCCTGTCGATCGTGCGCACGCTGGTGGAGTCGGAGCTCGGCGGCGTGCTGGACATCGGACCGGGCAGCCGGGGCACGCGCGTGCAGGCGGACCTGCCGGTCGACTGACTCAGGCCGTGCGGATGCGGGCCCGGGCGTTGCGTCGCTTGAGCGCGCGGCGCTCGTCCTCGCTGAGGCCACCCCACACTCCGTGGTCCTGGCCTGCCTCGAGGGCCCACGCGAGGCACTGCTCGCGCACCTCGCAGCGACGGCACACCTGCTTGGCCTCCTCGATCTGCAGGATCGCGGGCCCGGTGTTGCCGATGGGGAAGAAGAGCTCGGGGTCTTCATCGAGGCATGCGGAGCGGCTGCGCCAATCCATGGGTGGGGGAATCCCTCTTTCACATCACGTCGGTTGCTGTTGGCGGACGTTCAGCTGGGCCCGGGCGCATGACAGCGCAGCGACCAGACTGACAACATTTGAACGTTCACACAACCCCCGCTGCTGGTCGTGTCCGTCACAACTACTGTTGCCCGGTGACCGTTACGCCCCCGGTGGATCCCCGTGACCGCGACCTTACCGTGCCGCCCCCGCTCGCGGTAGCGGCTGCGCTGGTCGCCGTCGAGGCGTTCCTGCTCCTCGTGCTGGCCGTCCTCGAGCTGGCCAACCTACGCTCGATCCGGCTCACCATGGGCGTCACCACGACGATGTTCTTCCTCGTGGCCGCGGCCGGGCTGGCCTGGTGCGCCTGGTCGCTGTGGAAGGCGCGGCGCTGGGCACGCGGGCCGGTCGTGATGGCCCAGCTGATCCAGCTCGGCCTGGCGTGGAACTTCCGCGACGCGCCCACCACGCTCGTCGCGATCGGGCTCGCGGTCGTCGCGCTGGTCGTCGTCGCGGGCCTGCTCCACCCGGCGACGACCCGGGTGCTGGAGGACGACGCGCCGCCCGAGCGGTAGCCGGCCGTCCCTTCCGGTCGGGTCAGCCGGTCGGGTCAGTCGGTCGGGTCAGTCGGCCTCGAGCGACGTACGCAGCTGGGCGAGCGTGCGCGTCAGCAGGCGGGAGACATGCATCTGGGAGACGCCGATCTCCTCGGCGATCTGGGACTGCGTCATGTTCTTGAAGAAGCGCAGGAGCAGGATCCGCTTCTCGCGCTCGCCGAGGCCCTCGAGGAGCGGCTTGATCGACTCGCGGACCTCGACGTGCTCGATGTTGGCGTCCTCGACCCCGAGCGTGGCGAGCATCGCCGGGGGGCCGTCGTCGCTGTCGTCCGAGGCGTCGAGCGACAGCGTCGCGTAGGCGTGGGAGGACTCGATGCCCTCCATGATCTCCTCCACCGTGCAGCCGATGACCTCGGCCAGCTCGCGCGGCGTGGGGGAGCGACCCAGCTTCTGGGTCAGCTCGCCGGTGGCGCTGCCGATCTGCATCCGCAGCTCCTGCAGGCGGCGTGGCACGCGGATCGCCCAGCCCTTGTCGCGGAAGTGACGCTTGATCTCGCCGATCACCGTCGGTGTCGCGTAGGTCGAGAACTCGACGCCGCGGTCGGTCTCGAAGCGGTCGACGGCCTTGATCAGGCCGATGGTGCCGACCTGCACCAGGTCCTCGAACGGCTCGCCCCGGTTGCGGAAGCGCCGGGCGCAGTGCTCCACCAACGACAGGTGCAGGTGCACCAGGTCGTCGCGCGCCACGGCCCGCTCGGCGCTGCTCGCCTCGTCGTCGCGCAGCACCCCGAACAGGTCGGCACTGCGCGCACGTACGTGGTCGAGACCGCTGGGCGCGACGCCGTCGGCCTCGTGGTCATGGGCAGCGTCGCCTGCCGTGTCGTCCCCCGTGTCCCCCGTGTCTCGGCTCATGTCAGAGCTCGGCACCTGTCATTCCCGCAGCCACCGCCGACGTCACCGTGAAGCGGACGCGGAAGCGTCCACCCTCGGGTCCTGCCGAGGCGTCCTGCGCCATCGTGTCGAGCACCTGCCAGGCGAAGCTCTCGGTGTCGAGCGGGGGGTCGTCGATCGCCTCGACCTGCAGCTCGACGGTCATCGAGCCGGGACCGAACCAGAAGGTGGCGACGAGGTCGGTGCCGGGATCGGCCTCCGGGATGACGAGCGCGCTCGCCTCGCCGATGGCGATGCGCAGGTCCTCGATGTCGTCGATGGTGAAGTCGAGCCGGGCGGCGAGCCCGGCCGCCGTGGTGCGGACGATCGTCGCGAAGGCTCCCTCGGCGGGGAGCCGGAGCTCGACGTCGGCGCGAGATGTCCCCGTGTTGTCTGCCATCTGCGTCAGTGTCCCGTCCTCGAGGCCGATGCTGCGCACACCCTAGCCGTCACGATCACTGGAACCACGGACACACCTGGTCGCGCGTGCGGAGCTCGTGGCGGTGGCGAGGCTCGTGGAGCAGCGCGGTTGGTCGGCGACCGACGCGTGCCACCGGCACCGGCGACGGCGTACGGACCGACCCGTCCACCGAGGCGTTCGGCTCGAGCTCGACGACGACGCCGTACACCCCGTTGCCCTCGTCCTCCAGCTCCACCGGGCCGAGCCGGCGCAGCATCCCCAGCGACGCGGGGTTGTCCTGGAGCACCTCGGTGATGATGCGGTCCACGCCCACCGGACGGCTGCGTACCAGCACCTCGAGCAGCGCGGTCGCGACGCCGCGACCCTGCCACTCGTCCTTGACGGTGACGGCGAGGTCGGCCGCGTCGGTGGCGTCGGCGTAGCGCACCATCCGGGCCAGGGCGACCGGGTCGTAGACGTCGGGGCTCGTCTCCGCGCACAGCACGAGGGCGATGTGGTCGACGCCGTCGACGTCGTCGACGAGGTGCTCCAGCATGGTGTCGCTCAGGTGCCGGACCGGCGCGAGGAAACGGCGGCGCTGCGACTCGGGGGAGAGGGTCTCGAACTCCGCCACGAGCGTCGCCCGGTCGGTGCGCTCCAGTGGTACGACGAAGGCGTCGGTGCCGTCGCGCAACGTCACCTGCTCGATCATCGGCCCTCCTGTCCGCCGGGCGGTGCCCAGCCAGCCGGAGCCTAGCCAGCCGGAGCCCTCCTGGCGGTCCAGACCTCGCGTCGCGGGTCGTTGATGGGTCGCCCGGGGAGGAGCAGACTCGTCGGAGCGGGGGGAGGACGGTGATCTGGATGAACAACCTCAAGCGGTTCACGACCTGCAAGCTCTTCGACCACCGCTGGACGAAGATCTCCTACCCCGTCGGATCCGACGGCGAGCGGGCCGGGAAGTTCCTCCGCTGCCTGCGCTGCGGCAAGGAGGACCACAACGTGGGTGCTGTCGCGAAGGGGCCCAACGGCGCCATGGCGTGACGGGGAAGCAGAACGCCGCACCGACCCGGAGGTCGGTGCGGCGTCGAGAGCGTCAGGCCTTCGTTTCGCTCAGGCCTTCTTCGTCTCCCAGAAGATCTCCGCGATCTCGTCGATCTTGGCGAGCAGCTCGTCGGCCTTGCCGGCGTCGAGCTCACCCTTGGTGCCGGAGGCACCGGCCAGCTTGGTGGCCTCGTTGACGAGGGTGTGCAGCTGGGGGTACTTCTCGAAGTGCGGGGGCTTGAAGTAGTCGGTCCACAGCACCCACAGGTGGTGCTTGACGAGCTCCGAGCGCTGCTCCTTGATGAGGATCGCGCGGGTCCGGAAGTCGGGGTCGTCGTTGTCGGCGACCTTGGCGATGATCGCCTTGATCGACTCGGCCTCGATGCGGGCCTGGGCAGGGTCGTAGACGCCGCAGGGAAGGTCGCAGTGGGCGGAGACCTCGACGGTGGGGGCGAGCAGCAGGTGGCGAAGCATCGGATTCCTCTCGATCGGGAAGATGTGCATCTGCTGCGACACTACTCCGCGTGGAGAGGCGTCTGCAGCGGGGTCCCGCCCCTCGGGGTGGACGCTCCGGGCCCCCGTTCGGGACGGCTGTCGTGCGCGGTCGTTCGATGCTCCCGACGCTGCGCGACGGCGATCTTCTCCTCGTCCGGTACGGCGCCTCGCCCCGGCCCGGCGACCTGGTCGTCGCCCGGTTCGTCGACGGCACGGTCGCGGTCAAGCGTGCGGTCGAGGGACGTCGTACGCGCTCCGGCGCAGCCGGCTGGTGGCTGCTGAGCGACAACCCCGACGAGGGCGTCGACTCCCGCCACCGCGGGCCCGTGCCGGAGGTCGACGTGCTGGCCGTCGTACGCCTTCGAGTGTGGCCTTCCCCACGCGTGGGACGCAGGCTCGCAGGCCCCTGACCTGTGCCAGTATCCCGGGCATGGCTTCGCACCCGCACGCCGGCGACCCCGTCTTCGACCTGCACGTCGGCGGCAAGATGGAGATCCGCTCGACGGCCGCGCTGACCGGCCCGGACGAGCTCTCCCTCGCCTACACGCCCGGCGTGGCGCGGGTGTGCGAGGCCATCGCCGCGGACCCGTCGATGACCCAGCACTACACGTGGGTGCCCAACACGGTCGCCGTCGTCACCGACGGGACGGCGGTCCTCGGCCTCGGCGACATCGGCCCGGCCGCCGCGATGCCGGTGATGGAGGGCAAGGCGGTGCTCTTCAAGCAGTTCGGCGGCGTCGACGCCGTGCCGATCTGCCTCGACACCACCGACGTCGACGAGATCATCGAGACCGTCGTCCGGCTCGCGCCGAGCTTCGGCGGGATCAACCTCGAGGACATCTCGGCCCCGCGCTGCTTCGAGATCGAGGCCCGGCTGAAGGAGCGCCTCGACATCCCGGTCTTCCACGACGACCAGCACGGCACGGCCGTCGTCGCGCTGGCAGCGCTGACCAATGCGCTGCGGTTGACCGGTCGCGACGCCGCGACCGTCCGCGTGGTGGTGCAGGGCGCCGGTGCCGCTGGCGTGGCCGTGGCGCGCATCCTGCTCGAGGCCGGGGTGCGCGACGTCGCGGTCCTCGACCGCAAGGGCGTGCTCAACTCCGAGCGCGCCGACCTCACGGAGGTCAAGGCCGCACTCGCCCGCGACACCGCCGACGTGTCCGGTCGGTCGGGGAGCCTGGCCGACGTGATGGCCGGTGCCGACGTCTACATCGGCGTCTCCGGCGGGCAGGTGCCCGAGGAGATCGTGGCCTCGATGGCCGCCGACGCGATCATCTTCGGCCTGGCGAACCCGACGCCCGAGGTGCACCCCGACCTGGCGAACAGGTACGCCCGGGTCGTCGCCACCGGGCGCTCGGACTACCCCAACCAGATCAACAACGTGCTCGCGTTCCCCGGCATCTTCCGCGGCGCCTTCGACGTCCACGCCACCGCGATCACCGAGGGCATGAAGGTCGCCGCCGCGACCGCCCTCGCCGAGCTGGTCGGCGACGACCTCCGCGAGGACCTGGTCATCCCGTCGCCCTTCGACCCGCGCGTCCCGGGCGCCGTACGCTCCGCGGTGGCCGACGCCGCCCGCCGCGACGGGGTCGCGCGCCGCTGACCCGACCCCGGGCCGGGCGGTCGCAGAGCGTCGAACAGGACGAAGTCCTGCCCGGGCCGGATCGGCACGCCCGAGCAGGCTGGCGCGCCCAGGTTCGCCCTGTTGGACGCGCCGCGCGATGTGCTGCTCTGGCAGCATCGGGGCATGGACGTCGAGGTGTCGGGGGCGGAGCGGCTGCGGTTCGGGGACGGGACGCCCGTGCGGGCGGCCTCCGCGGTCGCGCCGTTCGGTGACGGACACCTCGTCGCCTCCGACGACACCGTCCACGCGGCGTGGTTCCGCCCGGAGGAGGGAGCCACCCGCGTACGACTCCTGCCGCCGGTGGACGGGCACGAGGTGTTCGACGAGGAGTCAGGCACCAAGCACCTCAAGCCCGACCTCGAGGCGGCGTGCCATGTGACGACGGGTGCGGGACCGGCGGTGCTGCTGATGGGGTCGGGCTCCTCGTCGCGGCGGATGCGGTGGTGCCTGCTGCACCTCGAGGAGGGTGGACCGCGCGTGGTCGTCGCCGACATGACCGAGGTGTACGCAACCGTCGCCGCAGCGCTGGACGTCGCGCACGACGTGCTGAACCTCGAGGGTGCCTGCGTCGTCGGCGACACGCTGCGGTGGTTCCACCGCGGACTGCCCTCGGCGGGGCTGCCGTCCGGCAGCGTGGACCTCGATATCGGCGCAGCCCTCGCCGCGGCACGCCGCGAGGTGGCTGCGGCAGACCTGCAGGTGTCGCGGCCCGTGCACTACGACCTCGGGTCGGCGGACGGCGTCGGCCTGGCGATCACGGACGTCGTGCACCTCCCCGACGAGGGCCTGCTCGCCAGCGCCGCGGCCGAGGACAGCCCGAACGCACGCGACGACGGGCCGGTCACCGCGACGGCCCTGGCCCTGATCCGCGACGACCGGGTCACCGAGGTGGTGCGGCTCCCGGAGGTGCGAGGCAGCGTGCTGAAGGTCGAGGGACTCATGGTGCTCGAGGCGGGAGCATCGCACGCGACCCTGCGTGCCGTCACCGACGTCGACGACCCCGACGCCGCGTCGTGGGCGGCGACGCTCCACGTGCGCCTCTGAACCTGCGGACTCTTGATTCCCGACCGCCCGGGACGTGCGTCCCTGTCGCCGGGCCCCGCCGACGCCGCACGGTGGTCGGGACGCCGACCATCGGGGTCGGCGCCATCCGGAAGGAGAGTGCTCATGGGTGGAATGTTCAGCTCGAGCCGCTACTCGGCCGTCGCCTCGACGGTGGCTCTTGCTCTCGCGCTCGGAGGCGGGACGGCGTACGCCGCGCAGCTCATCACCAGCAAGGACATCAAGGACGGAGGCGTGAGACGCGCCGACCTCGCGAAGGGGGCCGTCGACTCCCGCACGGTCGCCGACGGCAGCCTCAAGTCCCGCGACTTCGGTGTCGGGCAGCTGCCCGGTGGCGCCCAGGGGCCCACCGGACCTCAGGGACCGGCCGGTCCGCAGGGCCCCGCCGGACCTCAGGGGCCGGCCGGCCCGGCCGGTGCGAGTGGCGACCTCGACCTGGTCTACGTCCGGACCGGGCCGCTGAACGCGGCGGTCGGGGTCACGACGCTCTATCTCTTCTGCCCCGACGGCCTGTCCCCGACCGGGGGCGGGCCGGCTGCGACGGGCTCTGGGACGACCTTGAGCATGCACAGCTCGTTCCCGTTCGACGACAACATGCTCGGGAGCGGTGCCGACAGCGACACGATCCCCGACAACGGGTGGGCAGTGCAGCTCAACAACGACGGTGAGTCTGGCGTGATCTTCGCCGGGTACGCCGTCTGCGGTTCCGCGACGACCGTCGACGAGGAGTACGTCATGGTGACCCCGGCGCGGACGACGACCGAGACGACCGCCGACGGCGTCCGCATCATCGCCCGCCCCGGCTAGAACCCGATCGACGGCTGACCGCGCACGTGCGGCGGAACTGACCCCTGGATCGCCGTGTCGGGGGCCACACGCGCCGCACGTGCGCCGACGGTCGGGCGGCCGACGCTAGAAGCCGATCGACGGCTCCGGGGCCACCAGGGTGCGCATCGCGCGAGCGAGCTCGGCGTACGACCCCGAGCGGTGGTCCTGCACGAGCCCGGCCCGGAGCAGGCCGCCGATCGAGTGGCCGAGGTAGCCGGCACCGAGGACGGCGATGTCGAGGGCGAGCTCGGCGTCGGCGTCGGTGCGCGTGGCAGACCCGATGCCGGAGGAGGCCGTCAGCCGCCAGCGCCCGGCGTTCCAGGGCGCGTAGCGGTCCACCACCTCCACGACGACGTCGCAGTCGGCCTCGTAGGAGCGCAGCGGCCAGGCGGCCTCGAGGTCGACGAGGCGGACCCACGTGCTGTCCCAGGTCTGGAGGCTGCCGGCGCTCCGCGGTCCGCCGATCCAGCCGAGGAGCGGGTCGTCGAGGCCGAGGTTCTCGAGCTTGGTCGTGCCCATCAGGTCGAGGTCGACCACACGGCGGGCGAGGGCGAGCCGCGCGGCGGGGGAGCCGCAGAGGGTGCCGACGACCACGGTGCCCGACGGACGCGCGTTCTCCCACTTGTGCTCCCGGCGCAGGCCGGTGAAACCGATGTCCTGACCGTCGCGGCGGGCGAGGAGGATGCGGCGCCGCTCCTTGTCGCGCAGCTGCTCCGGCGCCTCGTGGGCCATGAGGGAGAAGAAGTCGGGCGAGCCGACGATCGTGCCGGGGAAGTCCGGTGCCGCGGCCAGCTGGCAGGCGCGCATCCGCTCGGTGACGCCGGGGGCGGCCATGTCGAGCAGGTGGGTGGTGATCGCGGCGGCCTCGTCCTCGAGGTGCGGGGCGGTGAACGTGGTGCCGCGGCCGAGGGTGACCTGGTGCGTGAGGACCGCGTTGCCGTAGCCGAAGCGCCCGTAGATGGCGGCCTCGCTCGCATGGAGTGCGGAGAGGGCGGTCCCGGCGTCGCGGGTACGGGCGAGGTGGTCGGTCATCATCGCGGCGAGGACACCGCGGCGCCGCGCGTCGGGGTGTACGCCGACCCAGGTGAGGCCGGCGATCGCCACGAGTGCACCGCCGGGCAGCGACATCTCCATCGGGCGGACCCCGTAGATCCCGCTGTGCAGGTCGTCCGGACCGTCGGGCAGGTCGACGACGAACCGTTGGTCCTCGGGCAGCCCGAGCCGCAGGTGCTCGGCGTCGGCGTCGGTGACCTCGCCGAACCAGACGAGCTGGTCGGTGGCCAGGTAGGTGGCGGCGTCCTCCGAGGGACGTACGTCGATGCTCACCGGCCAACCCAACCGCTCGGCGTGACGACCCGCAACCGGATAACAGGAGTGACTCGCTAGGGTCGGGACATGTTCGCTGTCTACGCCGAGTCCTTCTCCTCCGACGACCCGCTGAGCGGCCTGGTGGTGGGGGAGCGACCCGCTCCCGAGGCGCCCGACGGGTGGACGACCGTGACGGTGAAGGCCGCCAGCCTCAACCACCACGACCTGTGGTCGCTGCGTGGCGTGGGACTGCGCGAGGAGTCGTTGCCCATGATCCTCGGCTGCGACGCCGCCGGCGTCGACGAGGACGGCAACGAGGTCGTCGTCCACGGCGTGATCGGCGACCCCCGGTGGACGGGTGCCGAGGCCGACGACCCGGGCCGGTCGCTGCTCTCCGAGCGCCACCAGGGCACGTTCGCCGACCAGGTGGTCGTGCCGCGTCGCAACCTCGTGCCCAAGCCCGCCTCGCTGTCCTTCGAGGAGGCGGCCTGCCTGCCCACCGCGTGGCTCACGGCCTACCGGATGCTCTTCGTGCAGGGCGGGTGCAAGCCCGGCGAGACGGTGCTCGTGCAGGGCGCCGGCGGCGGGGTCGCCACCGCGCTCATCACGTTGGGAAGGGCGGCCGGGCTGACGATCCTGGCCACCAGCCGCGACGAGGCCAAGCGCGAGCGTGCCCGCGAGCTCGGCGCCCACGAGGTGTTCGAGTCCGGCGCGCGGCTGCCGGTGAAGGTCGACGCGGTGATGGAGACCGTCGGCAGAGCCACCTGGACCCACTCCATCCGCTCGCTGCGCCCCGGCGGCCGCATCGTGATCAGCGGCACCACGTCCGGCCCCAACGTCGACGACGCCGGCCTCACCCACGTGTTCTTCAAGCAGCTCTCGATCATCGGCTCGACGATGGGCACCCGGGGTGAGCTCGACCTGCTCGTGAAGCTCCTCGACGCCACGGGCGCCCGGCCGCTCGTCGACCGGGCCATCCCGATGGAGCAGGCCCGCGACGGCTTCGCGGCGATGGCGGAGGGTGACGTCTTCGGCAAGATCGTCTTCACCCGATGAGCCGCACGCACGTCGTCACCGGGGCAGGCTCGGGCATCGGGCTCGCCCTCGCCCACCGCCTCGCCGACCGCGGCGACCGGCTGGTCCTGATCGCTCGCAGCGACGCCCGAGCGGCCGAGCTCGCGCAGACGTTCCCGCACGCGCAGGTCCTCGTGGCCGACCTCGCCGACCCGGGAACGCTCAACGGCATCGGCCGGCAGGTCGACGGCCCCGTGGACTCGCTCCTGCACGTCGCCGGCGTCGTCGAGCTGGCGCCGGTGGAGCGACTGCGCCTCGCGGCGTGGGAGGAGCAGATCGCCGTCAACCTCACCGCGCCCGCGGTGCTGTCGCGCGAGCTCCTGCCGCACGTGCGCACCGCCCGCGGCACGGTGGTCTTCGTCAACTCCTCCGCGGGGCTGAGCGCGAGCGCCGAGTGGTCGGCGTACGCCGCCTCGAAGTTCGGCCTGCGTGGCTTCGCCGACGCGTTGCGCGCGGAGGAGGTCGAGCACGGCGTGCGGGTCAGCACGGTCTACCCCAGCCGCACGGCCACGCCGATGCAGGAGAAGGTGCACGAGCAGGAGGGTCGCACCTACGACGCCTCGCGCTGGATCAGCCCGGAGACGGTCGTCGACACGATCCTCCACGTCATCGACCTGCCGCCCGATGCCACGATCCCCGACGTGACGGTCCGCCCGGTCGTCCCGCGCACAGGGACCTGATCGCCACCTGTCAGACCGGGTCGAGCACGAACACCCGGATCCGGCGGGTCTGCCCGACGCGCTGCCGGTAGCGGGCGTAGCCGGGGTAGGACCGGGAGGCCAGCGCGAAGACCTCCTCGGCCTCGGCGGGCGTCGCGGCCCGCGCGACGACCTCCCGCGTGGCGCCGCGGTAGGTGAGGGTCGCACGCGGGTCGGCCTCGAGGTTGAGGGCCCACGCCGGCGTCGCGGCCTGGCCGAAGTTGGTGCCCAGCAGCGCCAGCCCGCCGTCGTACGGCGTCGCGATCAGGTGGCTGGTCCGGCGCCGTCCCGACCGGCGGCCGGTCGTCGTCACGTCGAGGACCTCGAGCCCGGCGAGCAGCCCCGGCGCGCTGTGCCGCCCACCCGTCAGCCGACCCACGACGTCGTCGAGGTGCCGCAGCACGCGCGAGAACACCCACCCGCCGGCGCGGGTGCCGGCACCCCAGCGGACCACGCGGTGCACGGGGTTGCCCGTCGCGTGCGCGTAGCCGAGGTCGGCGGCGAGCCCGGAGGTCACCGCGACGCCCGCCCCTCAGTCCTCGGGGTCGTCGAGCCGGGCCAGCCAGGTGGCCAGCCGCTCGATCGGCACCTCGAAGTCGGGGTGGGCGTCGACGAAGGCCTGCAGCTGCTCGGCGAGCCAGGCCAGGGTGACCTCCTCGTCACCCCGGCGCCGCTCGAGCTCCTCGATCCCACGATCAGTGAAGTACACCCATGCTCCTGACTGCCTGTCCGGCCCCGGCTCAGTAGTCGTGGCCGGCGGCGCGCGGCGACTCGAAGGCCGCGTCGAGCAGCGTCTTCTGCTCCTCGACGTGGCGCTTCACCGTGCCCACCGACGGCGACGCCGACGCAGGACGCGTGATCGGCTCGACGGTCATTTCGAGCTCCGGCCACACGTTGAGCTGGTAGTGCGGCCACGGGCCCATGTTGCGCGGCTCGTCCTGCACCCAGCGGACGGCCTTGAGGTTGGGGTACTTCGCAACCTCGGCCTTGATCTCCTCGACGGGGTTGGGGTAGAGCCGCTCGATGCGACCGATGGCGAAGGCGTCGCCGTTGTCGCGCTTGGACCGCTCGACCATGAGGTCCCACGTCACCCGGCCCGAGCACATGATCAGCGTCTCCACCTTGTCGCGGTCGGCGGCGTCGTCACCGATGAACGCGCGGAAGGTGGTGTCGCCGACGAAGTCGGCCGGCTGCGAGGCCGCCTCCTTGCGCTTGAGCATCGACTTGGGCGTGAAGACGATCAGCGGGCGGTGCTCCTCGCCGAGCGAGTGGCGACGCAGCAGGTGGAAGTACGACGCAGGCGTCGACGGCTGCGCCACGACCATGGCGTCCTCGGCCGACATCGTCAGGAAGCGCTCGATGCGCGCCGACGAGTGGTCGGGACCCTGGCCCTCATAGCCGTGCGGGAGCAGCAGGACCACGCCCGACTGCTGGCGCCACTTGGTCTGGCCGGCCGAGATGAACTCGTCGATGACGGTCTGCGCGCCGTTGACGAAGTCGCCGAACTGCGCCTCCCACAGCACGAGCGCCTCGGGCCGCGCCACGGAGTAGCCGTACTCGAAGCCGAGAGCGGCGTACTCCGACAGCAGCGAGTCGTAGACGTGGAACTTGGCCTGGTCCTCGGTGAGGTTGGTCAGCGGCGTCCACTCGTCGGCGTTGGTGCGGTCGATGATCGTCGCGAAGCGCTGCACGAAGGTGCCGCGGCGCGAGTCCTGACCGGCCAGGCGCACCGGACGGCCGTCCATCAGCAACGAGCCGAAGGCCAGGATCTCGCCCGTGCCCCAGTCGATCGGACCGTCGGTGATCGCGGCTGCGCGGCGCTGCAGCTGCGGCATCACCTTGGGGTGGACGGTGAAGCCGTCCGGCGGCGTGACGTAGCTGTCGGAGATCCGCTTGAGCACCTCTGGCGTGACCGCGGTGGAGAACTCGCCGGCCGGCTTGTCGGGGTAGTCCGGGACCGTCGTCCACTCGGTCGGTGCCTCCGAGCTGGCCTCGCGCACCTCGGTGAAGACCCGCTCGAGCTGCTGCTGGTAGTCCTTGAGGACCTGCTCGGCCTCGTCGATCGTGATGTCGCCACGACCGATCAGCGACTCGGTGTAGAGCTTGCGCACCGACCGCTTCTGCTCGATGAGGTCGTACATCAACGGCTGCGTGTAGGACGGGTCGTCGCCCTCGTTGTGGCCGCGGCGGCGGTAGCACACGAGGTCGATGACGACGTCCTTGTTGAACGCCTGGCGGTAGTCGAAGGCGAGCCGGGCGACGCGGATGCACGCCTCCGGGTCGTCGCCGTTGACGTGGAAGATCGGCGCCTGCACCATCCGCGCCACGTCGGTGGCGTAGAGGGACGAGCGGGAGGAGCCGGGTGCGGTGGTGAACCCGACCTGGTTGTTGATCACCAGGTGCACGGTGCCGCCGGTGCGGTAGCCGCGCAGCTGCGAGAGGTTGAGGGTCTCGGCCACCACGCCCTGCCCGGCGAACGCGGCGTCGCCGTGGACCAGGAGGGGGAGGACCGGGAACTTCTCGCCCTGGTCGAGGAGGTCCTGCTTGGCGCGGGCGATGCCCTCGAGGACCGGGTTGACCGCCTCGAGGTGCGAGGGGTTCGCGGCCACGGAGACCTTGATCTTGTCGCCCGACCCGGCGATGAACTCGCCCTCGGCGCCGAGGTGGTACTTCACGTCGCCGGAGCCCTGGACCGTGCGCGGGTCGATGTTGCCCTCGAACTCGCGGAAGATCTGGCTGTACTTCTTGCCCACGATGTTGGCGAGCATGTTGAGCCGGCCGCGGTGGGCCATGCCGATGCAGACCTCGTCGAGGCCCGTCTCGGCGGCTGCCTCGCAGATCTCGTCGACCAGCGGGATGGTGGTCTCGCCGCCCTCGAGGCTGAAGCGCTTCTGCCCGACGAACTTGGTCTGCAGGAACGTCTCGAACGCCTCGGCCTGGTTGAGCTTGAGCAGGATGCGCAGCTGCTCCTCGCGAGGCGGCTTCACGTGCGGCTGCTCGACGCGCTCCTGGATCCACTTGCGCTGCTCGGGATCCATGATGTGCATGTACTCGATGCCGGTGGTGCGGCAGTAGGAGTCACGCAGGATGCCGAGGATGTTGCGCAGCTTCATGAAGCGCCGGCCCTCGCCGCCGAAGGACCCGGTCGCGAACTCGCGGTCGAGGTCCCACAGGGTGAGGCCGTGCGACTCCACCTCCAGGTCGGGGTGGCTGCGCTGGCGGTACTCCAGGGGGTCGGTGTCGGCCATCAGGTGGCCGCGGACCCGGTAGGCGTGGATCAGCTCGAGGATCCGAGCCTGCTTGACGATGTCGTCGTCGTGGGTGGCCACCACGTCGCGCGCCCAGCGGATCGGCTCGTAGGGGATGCGCAGCGAGCGGAAGATCTCGTCGTAGAAGTCGTTCTCGCCCAGCAGCAGGCCGTGCACGCGCTTGAGGAACTCGCCCGACTGCGCGCCCTGGATGACCCGGTGGTCGTAGGTCGAGGTGAGCGTCATCGCCTTGCTGATGGCGTTGCGGTTGATCGCCTCGTCGGAGGCGCCCTGCCACTCCGGCGGGTACTCCATGGCGCCGACGCCGATGATCGCGCCCTGCCCGGCCATCAACCGCGGCACCGAGTGCACGGTGCCGATGCCGCCGGGGTTGGTCAGGGACATCGTGGTGCCCTGGAAGTCGGCGACGGCCAGCTTGCCGTCGCGCGCCTTGCGGACCATGTCCTCGTACGCCGTCCAGAAGGCGGCGAAGTCCATCGCCTCGGCGCCCTTGATGTTGGGCACGAGGAGCTGGCGGGTGCCGTCGGGCTTCTGCATGTCGATCGCGAGGCCGAGGTTGATGTGGGCCGGCGTGATCAGGTTGGGCTTGCCGTCGCGGACCTCGTAGCCGACGTTCATCTCCGGCATCGAGCGCAGCGCCTTCACCAGCGCGTAGCCGATGATGTGGGTGAAGGACACCTTGCCGCCGCGGGCGCGGGCGAGGTGGTTGTTGATGACCGTGCGGTTGTCCCACAGCAGCTTGACGGGGACCGAGCGCACCGAGGTGGCGGTCGGGACCGACAGCGACGCGTCCATGTTGGCGGCGGTGCGCGCGGGCGCGCCGCGCAGCACGGTGTAGGTCGGCTCGTCGGCGGCCGGCGTGGGCGCGGCAGGCTTCGGGTCCTTCGCGACGGGCTTGGCCGAGCCCTTCGCCGGCTCGTCGGCGGCGGCCGCGGGTCGCGGCGTCGCGGTCGCGGACTTCGCCGGGGCCTGCTTGTCAGCGGCCCCGTCGGCGGGCTTGTCGGCCTGCTTGTCGGCGGGCTTGTCGGCCTGCTTGGCGGCGGGCTGGGCGGGGGCCTTCGCCGGCGCCTTGGCCGGAGCCTGGGACGTCACGGGGGCCTTGGTCTGGGTCTGGGTCTGCGTGCTCGCCTGCGGCTGGGACTGCGTCTTCTGGGCGTTGGGGGCGGGGGAGGCGCTCCCGTTGCCGAAGTAGGACGCCCACTCCGGCCCCACGCTCGCGGGATCCTTGTCGTACTGCTCCTTCATCTCCTCCACGAGCCACTCGTTGGCTCCCAGGTCAGATGACGGTGCAACCGAGGACTGGTTGCCGGACTGCCCGTTCGGGGACTGCGCCACGCTTGTTTCGCCTCTTCCAGATGTGATCGCGCGAGGATTGACCAAGTCGACGACAAGGCTAGTCGCACACGCACGCAAATGCAGGGCCGGGTTCGACTGGTGAGGCATGGTGTCGACCACACCACCAGCTACCCGTCAGTCACCCCCGTCATTCACCCCGTCCGTCCCCCCGTCGTCCTCGTCGTCACTGGACCCCCCGTCGTCCGCTCGATCCGCCTGGAGCTCCTCATGCCCCGCCCCTCACCAGGCAGCGTCCACCATGCCCACCGCGCCCGACGCGTCGTGGGACTCGCGCTCGTCCTGCTCGTCCCGCTCACCTCCGCCTGCCAGTCCGCCGCCGAGCCGTCCGCGGCTCCGGAGCGGCTGAGCCGGTCCGACTCGCGAGCGAGCCTGGCCTCGCACCCCGAGCCGACCAGGGTGGGGATCCACCGCGTCCACGGCCGGCTCCCGGACGCGAGGCGCAAGGCCGTGCGCAAGCAGGTCGGGGCCGTCGTCGACCGGTGGTGGGAGGCGGCCTACCTCGGCGGCACCTACCCCCGCAGCAGCTTCCCCTCCGCCTTCCCCGGCTTCACCGCCGCCGCCGAGGAGCGCGCCCGGGCCGACAAGGCCCTGCTGACCAACCAGGTCGCCGGTCCACGCATCGACTCGGTCACGGCCCGCAAGCGTCGGGTCACCATCGACATCCTCGCCACCGGTCGAGAGGCGCGGGCGGTGACCGCGCAGTTCGTCCTCACGTTCGACACCGCCGGCAGCAGGACCGGCACCACCACCGTGCGGGGGCGGCTCTTCCTCACCCGCAAGCGGGGCGCCTGGCGCGTCTTCGGGTACGACGTCGCGAAGGGAGCCCGGTGATGGGACGGACCATGAGGCTCGCGCGGACGGTCGCCCTCGTGGCGGTCCTGGCCGTCACCGCGTTCGTCGTACCCACCTCGGCGGTCCAGCCGACCGAGGTCAGCCTGGTGAGGATCCGGCACGCCCAGGGAGTCGCCACCGGCGGTGAGGACGTCGTCTGGATCCTCGGCGTCGGCTCGGACGCCCGGCCGGGTCAGGCCATGACCCGGGCACGCGGTGACGCCCTGCAGCTGGTGGGCATCAACACCCGCACGGGAGCAGCCACCGCCATCGGCGTGCCCCGCGACTCGTGGGTCGCCATCCCGGGCCACGGACGGGAGAAGATCAACTCCGCCCTCTACTTCGCCGGCCCGCGCGGGATGGCCGGCGCGATGCGCAACCTGATCGGCATCGAGCCCGACTACGTCGTGGTCACCCGGTTCCCGTTCTTCGAGGACATGGTCGACGACATCGGGGGCATCACCGTCACCAACCCGCGCCGCTTCACCGACCCCAACCTCAAGAAGGAGGGGTTCGCCCGCGGTCGCATCCGTCTCGGCGGCTACGACGCGATGGCGTTCTCTCGGATCCGCTACAACCTGCCGGGCGGTGACTTCGACCGCTCGGCCAACCAGCAGCGCACCCTGCGTGGCATCCACGCCCGCATCCGCGCGCAGGCCGACGTGCCCGGCTTCATCGAGCGCGGCGTCATGTCGGTGATGGCCCACACGGACACGAACGCCTCGCCGGGGGAGCTCTTCGAGATCGCCCAGGCCGTCGCCCAGGTCGACCCGCGCAAGATCACCACGTGCGTGGTGCGCGGGCGGATCGGGTCCGTGGGAGCCGCCAGCGTGGTCTTCCCCGACGTGGCGCAGGCGCGGCGCCTGGGGCGCGAGGCCCGGCAGGACGCCGCCCTGCGACGCTGCTGAGCGGCGGCCCCGGGGCCGCCGCCCACCGGGTCAGCCCTCGTAGATCCGTCCCGCGGTGCGGGCCAGGTCGATGACGACGGCGTCGGCGTAGAGCTTGATCCGCAGCCCGATGACCTGGGAGCCGCGGTAGCCGGTGTCGACGAGCTGGCGCTGGATCTCGCCGACGCCGTTCGGCAGCTCGACGACCTCGCCGGGCGCCGGGACCGCCAGCGGCTGCCCGCCGACGGTGATCGAGCCCACGCCGGTCGAGACCTTGGAGCCGACCCGCTTGCCGGCCTTCTGGCGCATGGCCGCACGTGAGCTGACGTCGGTGATCACCAGCTGGGCCGTGGGGATCGAGACGGACCTGATCGCGGTGCGCGACCAGCCCTTGGCGACCTTGCCGCGCTTCTTGCCGGCCTTGGCGCGGAACTGGTCGCCGTTGACCTGGTAGGTCACGCCCTCGAGCTGCACCGGCACCGGGACGAGCTGGGTGGCGTGGGGGACCTGGTACGTCTGCGTCCGGCCACGGGTGCCCTGGCAGGGGAGCGCCTTGTGCTGGACGTTGCCGAACCGCAGGGCGCCCTGCAGGGCCTGGTAGTCCATGGCGGTGCCGCCGGAGCGGAAGACGCCGGCCGGGGCCGGACCGCCCATCCGGACGCGCGCGGTGCCGAGCTCGACGAGCTGGCGGCGGTCGCCGGCGGTGACCTCGATGCGCAGCGCGGAGGCCTGCGACTGGGCGTTGTGGCGGTTGGCGCGCCCGTTCTCGTAGCCGAGCGCGATCGTGCCGAGACCGGGGATGATGATGGGCTTCGTGACGTCGCTCAGCACCTGGAAGACCTGCTGGGCGGCCTGCTGCGTGCCGGTGAAGACGGTGTCACCGACCTGGTCGAGCGGGGCGAGGAGCTGCTGGAGCTCGGGCGGCAGCTGCTCGACCACGGTGTTGTCGAGGAGCTCGAGGGAGATGCTGGCGAAGGTGAACCCCTCGTCGTGGCCGTAGCCCCGCGGGGTGTGGAAGGCATGGGCGGTCGTCTGCAGGCCCTTGATCACCAGGCGGGGGGTGGTCAGCGGTCCGACGGTCCCGCCGATGCTGATGTCGCCGATGGTGTTGGTGCCGCGGACGCCGTGCGTCTCGCCGTCGACGTACGTCTCGGTGCGGCTGGTGCTGGCCGAGACCTGGATGAGCGGGTTGTCGGGAACCGACACCGCGCTCTGCTGCTCGACGACCCTGCCGGCCGCCCGGGTGCACAGCTGCTGCGCGTGGGCGTCCTTGAGGTCGAGCGCCTCGACGCTGTCGGTCACGAGCTTCACGCCGTAGACGTCACCGCGGTAGCCGAAGCCGGTGAGCTGGTCCGCCCCCGCTGCCCGGGCATCGGTGGAACCTCCCGCCTGCGCCGGCGCGGCACCGGTGGACAACGCGAGCGCGGCGCTGAGGCCGAGGCTGACGGCGGCGACGAGCCGTCGCTGGGTCTTCTCCATGTCCCCTCCCAGGGTCTGCGGGGAGCGACACCCGGCCGTCCGAATGACCGGCCGGCAGCTCCCTCGCCCGCTCAACGACGGGGAGCCGGACAGGTCACGGCCGGAATGAGGTCCAAAGACCCTGTGGGGGAGAGGAGCGCGCTCCCGATACTGGAGGTCGTCACGCATGCGGGCGGCGGCGCGAGGCGCCGTGCTCCCGGTGTGCAGGAACGGGGGTCCCGATGGTTGAAGACATCTCGGCGCCGCGGCTCACGGAGACCGGTCCACCACCTCCCGACGTCCAGGACGAGCCCACCGCCGAGCCACCGGAGCCTGCAGCAGCCGGGCGGGTGCCGCTGCACCGGTTGCTGACCGCGGTCACGCTCAGCCCCGCGGAGGCCTCCCTCGTGTCCGTCCGGCTGCTCGAGTCCGTCGGTGCGTCGCGGGCGACAGGTGGGTCGCTGTCCGACGACGACCTCTGGGCGGCAGCCCTGACCCGCTCCGGCGGCGTCGCGGCCACGCGCGCGGAGGGGAACGCCGGTGCCGCGCTCGACGAGCTCCTCGGTCAGCTGTGCCGCAACGCTCGACGGCTGCCGGCCCACCCGGCACCTGCCCAGCTCGTGCTGCTGCGCAGGCTGGAGGAGGCGGCCGCGGAGCCGGGCCTGGAACCGGGCGCGCGAGCGGCCCGGCTCGAGGCGGGACTGGTGGAGGTCCTGGGTGCGAGCGCACCCCAGCGTCTCGGCGCCCAGCTGGCCGACCTCGTCGGCGCGTCCGCGCACCTCGCTGCCAGCACCCGGGCGCCGCTCGCCGTCGCGAGCCCTCCCGTGACGAGGCTAGCCCGGTCGCGCCCACCGTGGCATGGCCGGCCCTCGGGGCGTCGGCGGCGGCCCGCCCGCCGCGCCGCGGCGATCGCCCTGCTCCTGGTGGCGGCCGCGGCGGGCAGCGGTTACGTGCTGACCCGCCGCACGGGTGACGCGAGCGCCGGTGCGGAGGGTGGCGACCCCGCCACTGCCGCCCCGTCCGGGGAAGCCCGCACCTCGCCCACGCCCTCCGAGCGGCCGGCCCGGCCGCGCTTCGCGAGCCTCGCACCGCGGCAGGCCGGAGCGGTCACCGGTCTCGAGCTCCGGCCCGTCGCCGGGTGCGACAGGGGAGCGCCGTGCCCGGTCACGGTGACGGTGCGCCTGCGTCCCGCCTCGGACGTCCGGGTCGTGACCTGGCGCGTGGGCACGGCGACGTCGTGCGCCGGCGAGCTCCGCTGGTCACCTCCGGTCGGCGTGGGCGCGCAGCCCGGCTGGACGCGCGTCTACGCCACCTCATCGGTCCCGATCCCCGAGCGGGGCCCGGTGGTGCTCGTCGCGGCGACGACGACCCCTGCCCGCGCCCAGTCGCCCCCGGTGCCCGTCGCCGGGTCCTCCCCGAGCTGCTAGCCGGCCATGCTCAGCGTGGAGCGCGGGCTGCTGGGCGCACGTCCGTCCCGCCCGCAACCGGGCCGTCCGGCCCGCCTCCCCGTCCCGCGCCTCCTCGATCCCCTCGCCGTCGGAGCAGTGGCGCTCCTCGTGGCACTCGGCCTGGCCAACCTCGCCGCCCTGGGTGACCAGGCGGCCGTACGGCACCAGCTGGTCGTCGTGGTCTGCGGCGTGGTGCTCTTCGTCGTCCTCAGCCGGTGGCGTACCGCCGGCCTGCGCTGGCTGGCGTGGGGCTGCTACGGCGTGAGCGTCCTGCTGCTGTTCGCGGTCGACGTGGGTGGCATGTCGGTGCGGGGTGCCCAGCGATGGATCGCCCTCGGGCCCTTCTCGATGCAGCCGTCCGAGCTCGCCAAGCTCGGCCTGCTCCTCGTGCTGGCCCTGGTCCTCGGGAGCGACCGGTCGTGGCCACGCCGGCTCGCGACCGCCGCGCTCGTCGCCGCCGTGCCGATCGGCCTCGTCCTCCTCCAGCCCGACCTGTCGACCGCACTGGTCCTGTGTGCCCTGACCGGGACGATGCTGGTGCTGGGCCGGATCCCGTTCAAGGTCCTCGTGCCGTTGCTCGTCCTCGGTGCCGTCGCGCTGCCGTTCGCCGAGCAGCTGCTCCACCCCTACCAGCAGGAGCGGCTGCACGCCTTCCTGAGCGGGTCGACCGACGTCGACGGGCCGGGGTGGGCGATCCGCCAGATGCACATCGCGCTGGCCTGGGGCGGCCTGACCGGCGGCGCGGACCACCCGCTTCACCAGCTCGTCGGGCTCTACCTGCCGGACCGGCACACCGACCTGGCGTTCGCCAGCATCGTCGAGCAGTTCGGGATCCTGGCCGGGTCGGCGGCCGTGCTCGCCGCGACGGTGCTCGTCTGGCGGGTCGTCGGCACCAGCCGCCACAGCCGCAACCGTCCCGCAGCACTGGCCGCGGCCGGGTTCGCGGCGCTGGTCAGCGTCGAGGTCGCGGTCTCGGGGGCAGGCAACCTCGGACTGATCCCCACGGCAGGGGTGCCGTTCCCCCTGCTGAGCTACGGCGGTACGGCGGCCGCGGTGCACATCGCCGCCCTCGGGCTGGTGCTGGCGCTGGGCGCGGACGGCGAGGCCCACCGCCTCTGGCTCCGCGGCCGGCCGGACCGGGCCCGGCCGCGCTTGCTCCGCACGACGGCCGTCGCGGTGACGGCCCTCCTGGTCGCGATGGTCGGCTTCGTCTGGCAGCTGCAGAGCGCGCAGGGCTCCCAGCTGCGCGAGGCCGCGCTCGACCAGATGCTGCGCTGCACCCGGGTCCCCGCAGCGCGCGGGGAGATCACCGACCGGCACGGGGCACTGCTCGCCCTCGACGTCCGGCGGCACCGGGTGGCGGTGGTGCCGGCCCTGGTGCGGCGCGCCGACGTGCCCACCCTCGCCGCCCTCACGGCGCGGCCCGAGAGCGGCCTGCGTCGCGTGCTGCGCCGGAACCGGGCGAGCCGTGACCTGACCGTGGCCTCCCTCCCGCCGGCGGCCGGTCGACGCGTCCGCGCTGCCGCACTGCCCGGGGTCTTCGTGGTGCCGGAGACCCGTCGGCGCTACCCCGCCGGGGACGTGCTCGGCCCGGTCCTCGGCTGGACGGGCGTGGCCACCCCCGTCGAGATGGAGCGCTGGCCCGACCTGGCCCTCGGGGCGATCGCCGGCCGCGCCGGCCTCGAGCAGGTCTACGACCCGATCCTGCGCGGCACCGACGGACGCCAGTGCGTCTACGTCACCCCGGCGGGCACGCCGATGGCGATGGGCCCGTACACCGCGCCCCGTCGGGGGAGGACCCTGCGCCTCACCGTCGACCTCGGTCTGCAGCGCGAGCTCACCCGGTCCCTCGACGCCGTCCTGCGCAGCAGGCCGGGCCAGCCGCTCGGGGACCTCGGCGGAGCGGTGCTCCTCGACCCGCGGAACGGGCAGGTCCTGGCGACGGCCAGCCGACCGTCGTACGACAACCGGATCTTCGGACCGCCCGTCGACAACCGCGCGCTGGCCCGGGCGTCGCGGCAGCCCGGGAGCCCGATGCTCGACCACGTGACCCAGGTGGCAGCGCCGCCCGGGTCGACGTTCAAGCTCGTCGTGGCGGCCGCCAGCATGAGGGACGGCACGGTGCCACCGGACCGGGTGCTGCCGGGCGGCGGCTCGTGGACGCTGGGCGACCACTCCTTCGGCAACTGGATGCCCCTGCCCGCGCAGGACCTGCCGAGCGCGATCTCCTGGTCCAACAACGTGTACTTCTACCAGCTCGCCTGGGCGATGGGCCCGGAGCCGATGATCAGCACGGCACGGAGCCTGGGCGTCGGCCGACCGTCCGGCATCGACCTGCCCGGGGAGGTCGGCGGCTACCTCGGCACCCCGGACTCGGTCGCCCGCGACGGCGGGACGTGGTTCCCCGGCTCCACCGTCATCCTCGGCATCGGACAGGGCTACCTGACGGTCACGCCGCTGCAGGACGCCCTCTGGACCGCAGGGATCGCGACCGGCGCCATGGTCACGCCGCACCTCGGCCTGGCGTACGGCGAGGGGCGGGGCCGCACGTCGCTCCGGTGGCCACGACCCCGGCGGTTGCCGTACGCCGACAGGCTGGGGCCGGTCCGCGACGGCATGGCCCTCGCCGCGTCGTCCGGCACCGCGGGCATCCTGACGGCCCTGCCCGTCAAGGCCGGCGCGAAGACGGGGTCCGCCCAGGACCCGTCGGCGCTCAACGGTGCTCCGGACTCGTGGTTCACCGCAGCCGCCCCGATCGAGCGCCCGCGCGTCGTGGCGACCTCGTTCGTCCGCGGCGGTGGTCACGGGGTCAGCACGTCCGGCGCCGTCGTGCTTCCGGTCCTGCAGTACTTCTTCGACCACGAGGAGGAGATCCTGCGCACGGGACGTCCTCCGTCCCGGCGCCGGTGACCGGCTGCAGCCCCGACTTCGTGGTCAGGCGGCGTCGAGGAAGGTGTCCTCGTAGGCGCGCACCACGTCGGGGATGGCCAGGCAGCGCGCGGCGCCCTCCGCCACGCAGTACAGCGGTCGCTCGGCCATCCGCACGGGGAAGCCCAGCGCCGCCTCGACGAGCTCGTCGAAGCCCCGCAGCAGGCTGGAGCCGCCGAACACCGTCACGCCCTCGCTGAGGATGTCGTCGGCCGCTTGCGGCGGCAGGTCGTCGAGGACGCCCGCGAGCGAGGCGATGATGACGTCGGCCGTGGGCCTCAACGCCTCGAGGACCTCGGCGAGCTCGATCGTCTTCAGCCGCGGCCGACCCGTGGCGAGGTCGATGCCCTGCACCACCGTCGTGAGGCGGTCGTCCCCGTCCACCGCGCACTTCAGGGTCTCGGCCATCAGCTCGCCGACGAGCAGCTGGTGCTCGGCGCGCAGGTAGCGGTGGAGGGTCAGCGTCATCTCGTCGCCCGCGACCCGGGACGACCGGTGCGACAGGACGCCGCCGTAGCAGAACGCGGTGATCTCCGAGGTGCCGCCGCCGATGTCGAGGACCATGTGAGCGCGGGGCTCGAGGGGGTTGAGGTCGCACCCGAGGGCTCCGGCGATGGGCTCGGGCACCAGCACCGGCTTCCGCATCCCCGCCTCGTCCGCCACCTCCAGCAGCGCTCGACGCTCGAGCGCGGTCGCGCCGGCCGGCACCCCGATGACCGCTCGTGCGCCGACCCGCTGCCACGGGGGCAGCGCCGCCCTGTCGAGGAGCGCGGCCATGAAGGCCCGCGCGGCCTCGAGGTCCACGATCACCCCGTCGTGGAGGGGCCGCATGGCGGTGAGCCCGACCGGGCAGCGGCCGAGCAGGTCGCGCGCCTCGTGCCCGACCAGGAGCGGGCGCACGCGTCGCCGGCCCGCCTCGGACGGGCGCACGACCATGATGGACGGCTCGTCCAGCACCACGCCGCGCGTGCGGTGGCAGACCACCGTGTTCGCGGTTCCGAGGTCGATCCCGAATCCACCGCTCATGTGCGCCCCCTGCGTCGACCTGGAGTCCTGGTCAGACGGTACGACGCCGCTGCCGCGTGGACAGGAGTCTTTGGTCCCGAAGTCAGGTCACCGCACGCGGCCGTCCAGGCCCGGCCGGAAATGACGAACGGACCCACGTCTGTCGTGAGTCCGTTGTCGCTGATGTCCTGAGACATCACAGGGCGCCTCCGGCAGGATTCGAACCTGCGGCACCTGGTACCGGAAACCAGTGCTCTATCCCCTGAGCTACGGAGGCCCGCACCGTTCCGGACCGCTCCGGACCTGGTGCGCGGTGAAGACTACCGGTCGCCCGGCGCCGTGGTGAAACCGCCTCAGCGCAGCGCGAGCGACCCGGACGTGTCGGCCGGGAAGGGTAGGGCCTCGTGCTCGCCGATCCGGGCGTCGAGCTTGGCCGCGACGTCCTCGGGCCAGGGTGCGGTGCGCCGGTCCTCCAGCTCGATGTGGAGGAAGATCTCCTCGACCACGCACGCCACCCGCTGGTGCGTCTCGTCGAGCAGGTAGATCAGCACGTGGGCGGCCCGCTCGGAGCGGCCCAGCATGCGCACCCGCGCCGACATCGTGTCGCCGGTGCGCAGCTCGTTGAGGTAGGTGACGTGGTGCTCGGCGGTGAAGCACGCGTGACCGTGGGTCAGGGGCCACATCTGCGGGATGCCGACCTCGACGAGCGACTCGTCGAGCCCCTCGCTGGCGATGCCGATGTAGTGGCGGACGTTGAGGTGGCCGTTGATGTCCTCGAAGGGCATGGGCACGGGCTGCTCGACGTAGGCCGGGAGATCGATCAGCTGGTCGTAGGTGGGGTGCGTCGTCACGCCCAGAACCCTAGGGCAGGACGTGCTGCGGGTCTGTGGGCCACGGCGTGAAACCGGTTCGGTCCCTGCTGCGGGCCGCCGATAGGCTTGCCCGGTGAATCCTGATCAGCTCTCCGAGACCATCGTCGACGTGCTGGAGGCCCTCGTGGCCGACGGCGCGATCACGCTGCCCGACGGCGTACCGACCCAGGTCACGGTGGAGCGACCCCGGCAGAAGGGGCACGGCGACTACGCCACGAACGTCGCGCTCCAGCTCGCCAAGAAGGCTGGAACGAACCCGCGGGCCTTCGCCGACCTCGTGGCCGAGCGCCTGCGCTCCTCCGACGGCATCGCCGAGGTCGAGGTCGCCGGGCCGGGCTTCCTCAACGTCACGGTCGAGGCCGGCGCCCAGGGGCAGGTCGCGGCCGACGTCGTCGCGGCGGGCGAGGCGTACGGCTCCTCCGACGCGTTCGCGGGCGAGAAGATCAACCTCGAGTTCGTCTCGGCGAACCCGACCGGGCCGCTCCACCTGGGCGGCGTGCGCTGGGCAGCGGTCGGCGACGCCCTGGGCCGGATCTTCGAGAAGACCGGTGCCGAGGTCACCCGGGAGTACTACTTCAACGACCACGGCGCCCAGATCGACCGCTTCAGCTCGTCGCTGCTCGCGAGCGCCAAGGGCGAGCCGGCCCCTGAGGACGGCTACGGCGGCCAGTACATCCACGACATCGCCTCGGCGGTCGTCGAGCGCCGCCCGGACGTCAAGGAGCTCGACGACGCCCAGGCCCAGGAGGTCTTCCGCGAGGTCGGCGTCGACATGATGTTCGACGAGATCAAGAAGTCCCTGCACGACTTCGGGGTCGACTTCGACGTCTACTTCCACGAGAAGTCGCTCCACGACTCCGGTGCCGTCGAGCGCGCCATCGAGCGGCTCACCGAGATGGGCAACACCTACGAGGCCGACGGCGCGCTGTGGCTGCGCACCGAGCAGTACGGCGACGACAAGGACCGCGTGATCATCCGGTCCAACGGCACCCCGGCCTACATCTCCGGCGACCTGGGCTACTACCTCGACAAGCGCGAGCGGGGCTTCGACCGCTGCTTCATCATGCTCGGCGCCGACCACCACGGCTACGTCGGCCGGATGAACGCCATGTGCAGCGCGTTCGGCGACGAGCCGGGCAAGAACCTCGAGATCCTCATCGGCCAGATGGTCAACCTGCTCCGGGACGGCGAGCCGATGCGGATGTCCAAGCGCGCTGGCACGGTTGTCACCATCGACGACCTCGTCGACGCGATCGGCGTCGACGCCAGCCGCTACGCGCTGGCCCGCTACCACAGCGACAGCCCGATCGACATCGACCTCGACCTGTGGTCGCGCGCCACCAACGACAACCCCGTCTTCACCGTGCAGTACGCCCACGCGCGCGTGTCCAGCCTGATGCGCAACGCCGCCGACCTCGGTGTCACCGCCGCGTCGCACCCCGAGCTGCTCACGCACGAGAAGGAGGGCGAGCTCCTGCGTGCGCTCGCCGAGTTCCCGCGGGTGGTGAAGGCGGCCGCCGAGCTGCGCGAGCCGCACCGCGTGGCCCGCTACCTGGAGGAGCTGGCCGGCACCTACCACCGCTTCTACGACAGCTGCCGCGTGCTGCCGCGGGGTGATGAGGAGACGTCCGACCTCCACCGGGCGCGGCTGATGCTGGTCGACGCGACTCGCGTGGTCCTCGCCAACGGGCTCGACCTGCTCGGCGTCTCGGCTCCCGAGAGGATGTGATCGGGCGTGCCCACCGCACACCCGTCCGGTTGGGCCCACGCGGACGGCGCGCTGCGTGGCCCGCACTGGCTGCGTGAGCCGAGCGACCCCGACGCCCTCGTCCCGCTGCTGTGGTCGCGAACGGCCACCAAGGACGACGGCGTCCTGAGCGTCGGCGGCGTGCCGCTGCCCGAGCTGGTGCGCGAGCACGGCTCGCCGGCGTACGTCCTCGACGAGGCCGACTTCCGCAGCCGCGCCGGCGCCTTCCGTGATGCCTTCTCCGACTACGACGTGTACTACGCGGGCAAGGCCTTCCTCTGCACCACCGTCGCCCGGTGGCTGGCCGACGAGGGGCTGTCGCTCGACGTCTGCTCGGGTGGCGAGCTGGCCGTCGCCGAGCGGGCCGGGTTCCCGATGGAACGGGTCGGCTTCCACGGCAACAACAAGACCCTCGGCGAGCTGGAGCGGGCCGTCGAGCTCGGCGTGGGGCGGATCATCGTGGACTCCTTCCACGAGATCGAGCGACTCGCCGCCGTCACGGCCGAGCTCGGGCGGACCGTGGGCGTGATGGTGCGGGTCACCGCCGGCGTGGAGGCCCACACGCACGAGTACATCGCCACCGCGCACGAGGACCAGAAGTTCGGCTTCTCGATCGCCAGCGGCAACGCGCTCGAGGCCGTACGCCGGGTGCACGACGCGCCGGGGCTGCGCCTGCTGGGCCTCCACTCCCACATCGGCAGCCAGATCTTCGACACCTCCGGCTTCGAGGTGGCCGCCCGTCGCGTGCTCGCGCTGCACGCGCGCGTCGTCGAGGAGGTGGGCGTCGAGATGCCGGAGATGGACCTCGGCGGCGGCTTCGGCATCGCCTACACGACCCAGGACGACCCGTCCGACCCCGCGCAGCTGGCCACGGAGATCTCCAAGATCGTCGAGCACGAGTGCCGCGGCCTCGGCATCACGGTGCCGCGGCTGTCCATCGAGCCCGGCCGTGCGATCGTCGGACCCTCCATGTGCACGGTCTACGAGGTCGGCACGGTCAAGGAGGTCGCCCTCGACGGCGGGCTCGTGCGCACCTACGTGTCCGTCGACGGCGGGATGAGCGACAACATCCGCACCGCCCTCTACGACGCCGACTACTCCGCCACGATCGCCTCGCGCTCGTCCGGCGCACCGCCCGCGCTGTCGCGGGTCGTGGGCATGCACTGCGAGGCCGGGGACATCGTCGTCAAGGACGAGTTCCTGCCCGGCGACGTACGTCCCGGTGACCTCGTCGCGGTGCCCGGGACCGGTGCCTACTGCAGATCCATGGCGTCGAACTACAACCACGCCCTGCGTCCTCCGGTGATCGGAGTTCGGGACGGGAAGACTTTCACCGTGCTGCGACGAGAGACTGTGGCCGACCTGTTGGCGACCGATGTGGGTGTTTCTTCATGAGCGAGCGAAGCGAGCGAATCATCCAGCACAGCGTGATTCGTGCCTCGTGTGCGCACGGAACGAAGCGAGTACGCGCATGAGTATGGGTGACAAGCGCACCTTGGGTGTGGCCGTGCTGGGCTGCGGTGCGGTCGGCTCCCAGGTGGTGCGGCTGCTCGCCGAGCAGCACGACGACCTGGCCGCCCGGGTCGGTGCACCCGTCGAGCTGGTGGGGGTCGCCGTACGACGCCTCGACGCGCCCCGCGACGTCGACGTGCCCGAGGGGCTGCTGACCACCGACGCGCACGGCCTGGTCGCCCGCGACGACGTGGACCTGGTCGTGGAGGTGATCGGCGGCATCGAGCCGGCGCGCTCCCTCATCCTGTCCGCGCTCCACAACGGCGCCAGCGTCGTCACGGCCAACAAGGCGCTGCTCGCCGAGGACGGCCCGACCCTGTTCGAGGCCGCGGCCAAGGCCGAGCGCGACCTCTACTACGAGGCGGCCGTCGCCGGTGCGATCCCGATCCTGCGCCCGCTGCGCGAGTCGCTCGCCGGCGACCGGGTCACCCGGGTGCTGGGCATCGTCAACGGCACCACCAACTTCATCCTCGACAAGATGGACACCTCCGGCGCCGGCTTCTCCGAGGCGCTCGAGGAGGCCCAGGAGCTCGGCTACGCCGAGGCCGACCCGACGGCCGACGTCGAGGGCTTCGACGCCGCGGCCAAGGCGGCCATCCTCGCCAGCCTCGCCTTCCACTCGCGGGTGACCGCCGCCGACGTCCACCGCGAGGGGATCTCCGAGGTCACCGCGGCCGACGTCGCCAGCGCCCGCGACATGGACTCGGTGGTCAAGCTGCTCGCGATCTGCGAGCTGCGCCCGGGCCCGGACGGCCAGGAGCAGGTCGCAGCCCGCGTCCACCCGGCGATGATCCCGCGCTCCCACCCGCTCGCGAGTGTCCGCGAGGCCTACAACGCCGTCTTCGTCGAGTCGGAGGCCGCCGGACAGCTGATGTTCTACGGCCCCGGTGCGGGAGGCGCGCCCACGGCGAGCGCCGTGCTCGGTGATCTGGTCACGGTCGCCCGCAACCGCCTCGCCGAGACCCGCGGCGCCGGCGAGTCGGCGTACGCCGACCGTGCCGTCCTGCCGATGGGGGAGACCCGCACCCGCTACCACGTCGCGATCGACGTGGACGACCGCGCCGGCGTGCTCGCGGCCGTGGCCAACGCGTTCGCCGACCACGACGTGTCGATCCAGACCGTCCGCCAGGAGGGCCGCGGCGCCGACGCCCAGCTCGTCGTCGTGTCGCACGCCGCGCCCGACGCCGCGCTCAGCGCAACGGTCGACCAGCTCCGCAGCATGGACATCGTCCGCGAGGTCACCTCGGTGATGCGGGTCGAGGGAGGCGACGAATGACCACCACCGTCAGGACCCACCAGTGGCACGGGGTGATCGAGGAGTACCGCCACCTCCTCGACCTGCCCGAGGGCATGCCCGCCGTGACGCTTCGTGAGGGCGGCACCCCCCTCGTGCACTCCGAGTGGCTCTCCGGGCTGACCGGGGGAGAGGTCTGGCTCAAGGTCGAGGGCGACAACCCGACCGGCTCGTTCAAGGACCGTGGCATGACGGCCGCGATCTCCCACGCCAAGCACCTCGGCGCTGAGGCAGTGGTGTGCGCCTCGACGGGCAACACGTCGGCGTCCATGGCGGCGTACGCCGCGAAGGCCGGGCTCAAGCCGCTCGTGCTCATCCCCGAGGGCAAGATCGCCGCCGGCAAGCTCGCCCAGGCGGTCGTGCACGGTGCGCAGGTCATCATGGTGCGCGGCAACTTCGACGACTGCCTGTCGATGGCCATCGGCCTGTCGAAGGGCTACCCGGTCGAGCTGGTCAACTCGGTCAACCCGGTCCGGCTGCAGGGGCAGAAGACGGCGTCGTTCGAGATCGTCGACTTCCTCGGCGACGCGCCCGACGTGCACCTGCTGCCGGTCGGCAACGCCGGCAACATCTCCGCCTACTGGCTCGGCTACCAGCAGTACGCCGACCTCGGCCGCGCGAGCAAGAGGCCGAGGATGCTCGGCTTCCAGGCCGAGGGCGCGGCGCCGCTGGTCACCGGTGAGCCGTTCCCCGACCCGGAGACCAAGGCGACCGCGATCCGGGTCGGCAACCCGGCGTCGTGGCACCTCGCCGAGCAGGCGGCCAAGGAGTCCGAGGGCGGCTTCGCGGCCCTCTCCGACGCGCAGATCCTCGCCGCCCAGCTCGAGCTCGCCCGCAACGACGGCGTCTTCGTCGAGCCCGCCTCGGCCGCCGGCGTCGCCGGCCTGCTGGCGGCGCTGGAGTCCGGCCAGGTCTTCACGGGGGCGACGGTGGCGATCACCGTCACCGGCCACGGCCTCAAGGACACCGCCACCGCGCTGGAGTCCTGCGGCGACATCGTCGACACGGTCGTCGACGCCGATGTCGACGCGGCCGCTGCCGCAGCCGGCCTCGGCTGATGGCCCAGTTCGTCGACGGGCCGGTGCGGGTCACCGTCCCGGCGACCTCGGCCAACCTCGGCCCGGGCTTCGACTCCCTCGGCCTGGCGCTGTCGCTGCGTGACGAGCTCGAGGCGCAGGTGCTGCCCGACGGGCTGGTCGTCGAGGTCGACGGCGCCGGCGCGGACGGCGTACCGCGCGACGGGTCACACCTGGTGGTGCGGTCGATGCGCGCGGCCTTCGAGCTGATGGGGGAGCAGCCGCCCGGCCTGCGCCTGCGCTGCAGCAACGCCATCCCGCACGCCCGCGGGCTCGGCTCGTCGTCCGCCGCGATCGTGGCCGGCGTCGTCCTGGCGCGGGCCCTGGTCGCCGGCGGCCAGCTGCTCGCCTCCGACGACGCGCTCTTCGACCTCGCCGCGGACCTGGAGGGCCACCCCGACAACGTCGCCCCGGCGTTCTACGGCGGCTTCGTGATCTCCGGACGCGAGGACGGGCACTGGTACGCCGTCCGTGCCGGGGTCGACCCGCGGATCACCGCCGTGGCGTTCGTCCCGCCGACCGGGGTGGAGACGACCGTCGCCCGCGGCCTGCTGCCGGAGTCCGTGCCGCACGCCGACGCCGCCGCGAACTCCGGTCGCGCCGCGCTGCTGGTGGCCGCCCTCAACGGTCAGCCCGAGCACCTCCTCGCCGCGACCCGCGACTGGCTCCACCAGGACCAGCGCGAACCCGCCATGCCCGAGACGCTGGCACTCGTACGCCGACTCCGCGCGGACGGCGTTCCCGCCGTGGTCTCCGGTGC
The DNA here is from genome assembly GCF_013155335.1 of Nocardioides sp. zg-1230. Taxonomy (GTDB): domain Bacteria; phylum Actinomycetota; class Actinomycetes; order Propionibacteriales; family Nocardioidaceae; genus Nocardioides. Next base: position 649,007 of record NZ_JABJQZ010000002.1, read on the forward strand.
CGGGCCGACCGTGCTGGCCTTCGGGTCGGCCGACACCTCGGCCCTCACCGCCCGCTGCCCGGCCGGCTGGTCGTGCCACGACCTCGCGATCGAGCCGAGCGGCGCGATCCTCCTCTGACCGCCGCCACCCCGGTTGGCGCGGCGAACGGTGCCGCAGTTCTGCACCGACGTGCTCTCGGACGGCCGCGTCCCTGCTAACCTGACCGCGCGCCGCTCGGCGTACCAGCCCGTCCCCGTCCTCGCGATGTCACGAGGTCCGCGTGGACGGGCGACCACCATCCGCCTCGCCGGCCGCACGTGTCGGTCCGGGAGGCGACGCGACGTGCGAAGGATCCACGTGACCGAGACCCCCTCTGCTGCTGCGGAGAACGCTGCCACCAAGCCTGCCAAGAAGTCCGGCGGGCTCAGCTCGATGCTCCTGGCCGACCTCAAGTCGATGGCCGCGGGCCTTGGCATCGCCGGAGCAGGCTCGATGAAGAAGGCTCAGCTCGTCGACGCCATCCGGGCCTTCCAGTCCGGCGGCGCCCAGGCGCACGCCGCGCCGGCCCAGGCGGCGCCGTCGCAGACCGCGCCGGCCCGGGCCGAGCAGCCGGCCCAGCAGCCGGAGCAGAGCACGGAGGCGGCCGCGGCCCCCGAGCCGGCGCCGCAGACGACCGTACGCACCCGCACCCGCAAGCAGCGCCAGGCCGAGCAGCAGGCCGAGCGGGCAGAGGCGACGACCGCGGACCGCTCCGAGAAGGAGCCCGAGCAGCGCCCCGAGCAGAGGTCCGAGCAGAGGTCCGAGCAGAAGCCCGACCGCTCCGAGAAGCAGGACCAGAAGAAGCAGGACCAGAAGCAGGACAAGCAGCAGGACCAGAAGCAGGGCCAGAAGGCCAAGCAGAACCAGCAGAACCAGCAGGGCAAGCAGGACCAGCAGGGCAAGCAGGACCGGGACCGCCAGGACCAGAGCCGCCAGGACCGCGACCGTCAGGACCGGCAGGACAGGGATCGGCAGGACCAGAACCGTCAGGACCAGAACCGCCAGGACCAGAGCCGGCAGGACCAGCACGCCGGCGACGACGACGAGGACGGCGAGGGCGGCAGCCGCCGCAACCGCCGTCGTCGCGGACGCGACCGTACGACGGCCCGTCAGGGTGGCAGCCGCAACGAGCCCGACACCACGATCCTCGAGGACGACGTCCTGGTCCCGGCTGCCGGCATCCTCGACGTCCTCGACAACTGCGCGTTCGTGCGGACGTCGGGCTACCTGCCCGGCCCGGAGGACGTCTACCTGTCGCTGTCGATGGTCCGGAAGTACCACCTCCGCCGCGGCGACGCGGTGGTCGGCCAGGTGCGCCAGCCGCGCGAGGGGGAGCGCCGGGAGAAGTTCAACCCGATGGTCCGCATCGACAGCGTCAACGGCACCGAGGCCGAGGGCGCCAAGGAGCGCCCGCAGTTCGTCGACGCGGTGCCGGTCCACCCGCACCAGCGGCTGCGCCTGGCCACGGACGCCGACCTGATCGGGCGCGTCGTCGACGTCGCGGCCCCGGTGGGCAAGGGTCAGCGCGGTCTGGTCCTCGCGCCTCCGCGCACCGGTGCCACGACGCTCCTGCAGTCGATCGCCCAGTCGGTCACGACCAACAACCCGGAGTGCCACGTCATGGTGGTCCTGGTCGACACCCGTCCCGAGGAGGTCACCGACTACCAGCGCGCCGTCAAGGGCGAGGTCGTCGCTTCGACCTTCGACCGGCAGCCGGCTGACCACACCCTGGTCGCCGAGCTCGCCATCGAGCGCGCCAAGCGGCTGGTCGAGCTCGGCCACGACGTGGTCGTCCTGTTGGACTCGCTCACCCGGCTGGGTCGCGCGTACAACCTGGCCGCGCCGGCCAACGGCCGCGTCCTCGCCGGCCTCGTCGACGCCTCGGCGGTGCACCCGACGAAGGAGTTCTTCGGCGCGGCGCGCGCGGTCGAGGACGGCGGCTCGCTGACCATCCTGGCGACCGTCGCCGTCGGCACCGGCTCGGCCACCGACGAGTTCTTCCTCGAGGAGCTCGCGGGGGCCGCCAACCTCGAGCTGGTGCTCAGCACCGACCGCGCGGCCAAGGGCATCGTGCCCGCGGTCGACGTGGCGGCCTCGGGGACCCGGCACGAGGAGAAGCTGCTCGCCCCGGCCGAGGGTGCCGTCGTCGGCGACCTGCGCAAGCAGCTCGCCGCCGCGGACTCCCCGCAGGCCGTGACGAAGGTCGTCGGCGCCCGCTGACCGGGGGTTCCCGAGCGGGAATCCATGGATTGGCGCCGTTGTTCACACCGGTGGCACACTTGTGCGCCGGCTCCGGTTCACGTCACTACGCATCCACGCGGGCGACCCGGAGCAATTCGAGAGGACACCATGAAGAAGGACACCCACCCCGAGTACGTCGAGACCCAGGTGACCTGCACCTGTGGCGCGAAGTTCACCACCCGCAGCACCGCGACCTCCGGCTCGATCCACGCCGACGTCTGCTCGCAGTGCCACCCGTTCTACACCGGCAAGCAGAAGATCCTCGACACCGGCGGCCGCGTCGCCCGCTTCGAGGCCCGCTACGCCAAGAAGGCTCCGGCCGACAAGAAGTAGTCCACGCCTGGCGCCGGTCGCCCGCTCACCGCGGGAGGCCGGCGCCTTGTCGTCTGCCCACCCGTCCCACCCGTCCCGACCCGGACCGAGGAGTCACCGTTGTTCGAAGCAGTCGACGGCATGCGCGAGGAGCACGCCGACCTCGAGCGACGCCTCGCGCTCCCCGAGACCCACGCGGACCAGCGCCTGGCCAAGCAGCTCAACCAGCGCTACGCCGAGCTGACCGCGGTCGTGACCACCTGGCAGGAGTGGCTCCGGCTGGGTGACGACATCGAGGCGGCGCGCGAGCTGGCCTCCGACGACCCGGCCTTCGCGCAGGAGGCCGACGACCTCGCCGCGCGGCGGGACACCGCCGAGGAACGGCTGCGCCGGTTGCTGGTGCCGCGCGACCCGGCCGACGGCAAGGACGCCCTGCTGGAGATCAAGTCGGGGGAGGGCGGCGAGGAGTCCGCGCTCTTCGCCGGTGACCTGCTGCGGATGTACTCCCGCTACGCCGAGACGCGCGGCTGGAGCGTCGAGCTGCTCGACGCCACCGAGTCCGACCTCGGCGGCTACAAGTCGGTCACGGCGGCCGTGAAGGCCCGCGGGACCGTCGAGCCCGGCCAGGCGCCGTACGCCCTGCTCAAGTTCGAGGGCGGGGTGCACCGGGTCCAGCGGGTGCCGGTCACCGAGTCGCAGGGCCGCGTGCACACCTCGGCCGCCGGCGTCCTCGTGTCGCCCGAGGCGGAGCCGATCGACGTCACGATCGACGACAACGACCTGCGCATCGACGTCTACCGCTCGAGCGGACCCGGCGGCCAGAGCGTCAACACCACCGACTCGGCCGTGCGCATCACCCACCTGCCCACCGGCATCGTGGCGAGCTGCCAGAACGAGAAGAGCCAGCTGCAGAACAAGGAGTCCGCGATGCGGATCCTCCGCTCGCGCCTGCTGCAGGCTGCCCAGGACGCCGCCGACGCGGAGGCCAGCGACGCCCGGCGCTCGCAGGTGCGCACGGTCGACCGCTCCGAGCGGATCCGCACCTACAACTACCCGGAGAACCGGATCTCCGACCACCGCACCGGCTACAAGTCCTACAACCTCGACCAGGTGCTCGACGGCGACCTCCAGCCGGTGCTCGACTCGTGCGTGGAGACCGACATGGCCGCCCGGCTCGCGGCCCTCGAGTCATGAGCACCCCACGACGTTCCTCTCCTCCGCTTCGCTCCCCCGAACAACGCCGCGGGGACCCCGCATGAGCGGCGCCCGGGACCTGCGCCGCGCCGCCGCGGCACGGCTGCGCGAGGCGGGCGTCGCCTCGCCCGAGCGCGACGCCGAGCTGCTGCTCGCCCACGTCCTCGACGTCGGCCTCGGCCGGCTGCTGCTGATCGACGACCTCGACGCCGACCAGCACGAGCGGTACGACGCCCTGGTGGCGCGCCGCGCTGCCCGCGAGCCGCTGCAGCACCTGGTCGGCACGGCGGCCTTCCGCCACGTCGAGCTCGCCGTCGGGCCCGGTGTCTTCGTGCCACGCCCCGAGACCGAGCTGCTGGCCGGGTGGGCGATCGAGCAGGCCCGGCTCGTCTCCGCGAGGGGTGAGGGAGAGCGGGCGCCGGTGGTCGTCGACCTCTGCACGGGCTCGGGGGCGATCGCGCGGGCGGTCGCGGACGAGGTCCCCGACGCGGAGGTGCACGCGGTCGAGCTCGACGAGCAGGCGTTCGCCTGGGCCGAGCGCAACCTCGCCGGCACCGGCGTCGACCTGCGCCCCGGCGACATGGCCACCGCCTTCGACGACCTGGCCGGCACCGTCGACGTCGTCGTGTGCAACCCGCCCTACATCCCGCTCGAGGCATGGGAGTCGGTCGCCGTCGAGGCCCGCGACCACGACCCCCACCTCGCGCTCTTCTCCGGCGACGACGGCCTCGACGCGATGCGCGTCCTCGAGCGGCGCGCCGCCCTGCTCCTGCGGCCCGGGGGAGTGGCGGGCGCCGAGCATGCCGACGTCCAGGGAGCGGCCGCGCCGGGGGTCTTCGCGGCGTCCGGCCGCTGGGTCGACGTGGTCGACCACCCCGACCTCGCGGGTCGACCGCGCTACCTGACCGCGCGGCTGGCACGATGAGCGACGTGGACAGGCTTGCGACCTCGACGGAGGAGGAGCGGGACGCGGCGGTGAGCGCCGCGGCCGGCGCCGTACGACGCGGTGACCTGGTGGTCATCCCCACCGACACCGTCTACGGCATCGCGGCCGACGCGTTCTCCCACGACGCCGTCCGACGCCTCCTGCAGGCCAAGGGACGCGGCCGCGAGATGCCGCCGCCGGTGCTCGTCTCGGCCGCGACCACCCTCGACGCGCTCGCGGAGAGCGTGCCGCCCTGGGCGCGCACCCTCGTCGAGGAGTTCTGGCCCGGACCGCTCACGCTCGTGTGCCGGCAGCAGGGCTCGCTCATGTGGGACCTCGGCGAGACGCGTGGCACCGTCGCGGTGCGGATGCCCGACGACGAGGTGGCGCTCGCCGTCCTCGAGCGCACGGGGCCGCTGGCCGTCAGCTCTGCCAACCTCACCGGCCGACCGGCCGCGACCGACGCCGACCAGGCGGAGGAGATGCTCGGAGACGCCGTCGCGGTCATCGTCGACGCCGGCGCCTCTCCGGGAGGGGAGGCCTCGACCATCGTCGACGTCACCGTCCCCGAGGGTCGCGTGCTGCGGCTCGGCGCGCTGTCCCTGGAGCAGCTCAACGCCGCGATCGAAGAGCACGGGGTCGTGCTCGAAGACCAGGGCTAGGCCGGATGCGGGAGTACCTCCTCGTCTTCCTGGTCGCCCTGTCGGTGACCTACCTGCTCACGGTCGTCGCGCGGGAGATCGCCCTGCGCACCGGAGCGGTCGCCAAGGTCCGCGACCGCGACGTGCACGCCGAGCCGATCCCCTACCTCGGCGGCCTGGCCATGCTCGGTGGGCTCTACGCGGCCTACCTCGTCGCCCGCCACCTGCCGTTCCTGTCGACGAGCGAGGAGTTCGTCCTCCCCGACGCCGGGGCCGTCCTCCTGGCGGGCGCCCTCGTGTGCGCCGTCGGCGTCATCGACGACATCTTCGAGCTCGACGCGCTGACCAAGCTGGGCGGGCAGGTCCTCGCCGCCGGCCTGCTGGTGACGCAGGGGGTGCGGTTCTACTACTTCCCGGCCGCCGACGGGACCCAGTTCTCCCTCGACGACGTGCAGGGCGCGGTGCTGACCCTGGTCGTGGTGATCGGCACGATGAACGCCGTGAACTTCGTCGACGGGCTCGACGGCCTGGCTGCGGGCGTGGTGGGCATCGGGGCGGCGGCGTTCTTCCTCTACTGCTACTTCGCCTCCGCTCAGACCAACCTGACCCTCGCCACGACCGGCGCCCTGCTCAGCGCCGCCCTGGCCGGGGCGTGCGCGGGCTTCCTCCCGCACAACTTCCATCCCGCCCGCCTCTTCATGGGTGACTCCGGGTCGATGCTCATCGGGCTGGTGCTGTCCGCGAGCGCGCTCACGCTGACCGGTCAGTTCGTCGGCATGCCGGAGACCACGGGCAACAGCCTCTTCGTGACGGTGCTGCCTGTCCTGCTTCCCATCTCGCTGCTGATGGTGCCGATCGTCGACCTCGTGCTCGCCGTCGTACGACGCACGCGCGCGGGCCGCTCGCCGATGAGTGCCGACAAGCAGCACCTGCACCACCGCCTCCTCGAGATCGGCCACTCCCAGCGGCGTGCGGTGCTGATCATGTGGACGTGGGCCTTCACCATCGCGACCGGAGCGGTCCTGGTCAGCCTGTTCGACGACCCCCTGGTGTGGTGGGGCCTCGGCTCGATGATCGTGCTGAGCGTGACGCTGACCTTCGTGCTGCCCAAGCTCCACCGGCCGCGCAAGACGGGTCTGGGGGACACCGGGCTTCCCGAGAACGCCAGTGTCGAGGGACGGGCGGACGAGCCCGTCGCGGGGTCGTGATTGCGGCTGCCCGCAGACTTTGTGATAGTTTTCACGAGCACTTCACGCACCGGATCAAGACACCAGACAGGCCGCCGACATGACGACCGAGAGCCGCGCGACCACTCGCCGCAGCAGCCTCGTGCCGGGCGTCCGGGTCGTCGTCCGAGCAGCCGCCCTGACGGCCCTCGCCGGGGTGCTCCTGATGGTCCTCGCCGCCGTCGTGCACGGCGCGGAGGCGGCTGCGGCCGCTGCGGTCGGGGCCGGACTGGTGGTCCTGGTGGTGTCCTTCGGCACGTTGTCGCTGCACGTCGTCGCGAGCGCGATGCCCACGGCATCGCTGCTGGTCGCCCTCGTGACCTACGCGACCCAGCTCGCGATCGTGCTGCTGGTCTTCCTCGCCATCACCCGGGGCGAGGCGTTCTCCGGCGACCAGGCGCGCGGCTGGCTGGCCGCGGGGATGGTGCTCGCCACGGTGGTGTGGACGGCCGCGCACCTCGTGCTGACCGCGCGCGAGCGGGCGCCCTACTTCGACCTCCCGCCCGGGGGTGAGTGATGGTCACCGCGACTGCTAACGTTCGGGGCGCGATGGCCGAGTCCAGTGCCTCTTCCTCCCAACCTCGCAGCAACGGCGCTCCCAGCTACCTCGTGGCCGGGGTGCTGTTCTACGGCGCGGTCGGCTGGCTGCTGGACCAGTGGCTGGGCACCCGCTACCTGGTGGCGGTGGGAGTCCTGCTGGGCGCAGGCCTCGGCACGTACCTGATGATCCTGCAGCTGACCCGGCTCACGGCCGGCGAGCAGGAGAGCACCACCCAGACGAGTGACAAGACGAGCATCGAGGAGTCGGAGTGAGCTACAGCCAGCCTGTCGCGGCAGAGGGCGGTTCGGGATTCCACGCCCCCGGCCCCGGGAGCTTCGAGCTGCCGCCGATCTTCGGTGACGTCACCAAGCCGATGCTGCTGCTCGCGCTGTCGGCCGTCCTGGTCTTCGGCTTCTTCTACGCCGCCACGCGCAACGCCTCGCTGGTGCCGGGCCGCCTGCAGTTCGCCGGCGAGATGGTCTACGGCTTCGTGCGCAACAACATGGCTCGCGACAACATCGGCAGCGAGCACTACATGAAGTTCGTGCCCTACCTCTTCACGCTGTTCACCTTCATCCTCGTGAACAACTACTACGGCGTGATCCCGTTCCTGCAGTTCCCCAGCTTCTCCCGCATCGGCTTCATCGTCCCGCTCGCGCTGATGAGCTGGTTGCTCTACATCGGTGCCGGCATGTGGAAGCACGGGCCGCTCGGCTACCTCAAGCACGCCACGATGCCCAGTGGCGTCAAGGGCCCGATCCTGCTCCTGCTCGTCCCGCTGGAGTTCTTCTCCAACATCATCATCCGGCCGTTCACGCTGACGCTCCGTCTGTTCGGCAACATGTTTGCCGGCCACCTGCTGCTCATCCTGTTCGCCACAGGTGGTGCCGCGCTCCTCGCGAGCGGCAACCTGCTCTACGGAGCCGTCGGCCTGCTGTCCTTCGGGCTCGGCATCGGCGTCAGCTTCCTGGAGATGCTGGTCATGTTCCTCCAGGCCTACGTCTTCACCCTCCTGAGCTCGATGTACATCGGCGAGGCCCTCGCCGACGAGCACTGATCCGCACCACCCCACAAGTTTCGCCAAACAGCGGCGCGAGAGACGCGTCGCCGACGAAAGGAAAAGCCGTGGAAGGCTCCATCAACCTGGTCGGTCTCGGCCTGTCCGCCATCGGTCCCGGTGTCGGTATCGGCCTGATCTTCGCCGCGTTCATCTCCGGTGTCGCGCGCCAGCCCGAGGCCCAGAGCCGTCTGCAGTCGATCGCCATCCTTGGCTTCGTTCTCGCCGAGGCGCTCTTCATCATCACCGTCGCGCTCGCGTTCGTCCTGCCTCTCTGACGACCGTCGCACCCAGCTCTAGACCGTAGGAGTTCGACTCATGGACCACATCGTCCTGGCGGCGGCAGAGGGCGAGACCCACAGTCCGGTTCTGCCGGTCTGGTCAGAGGTCATCCTCGCCCTGATCGTCTTCGCGATCCTCTTCGTGCTCATGCGCAAGTTCGTCGTGCCGAGCTTCGAGAAGACCTTCGCGGAGCGCACGCAGGCGATCGAGGGTGGGCTCAGCGCGGCCGAGTCCAAGCAGGCCGAGGCCGACGCCAAGCTCGCCGAGCTCGAGAAGCAGCTCGCCGACGCCCGGCACGAGGCCGCGCGCATCCGTGAGGAGGCGCGCGAGCAGGGTGCCGCGATCATCGCGGAGATGCGGGAGCAGGCCCAGGCCGAGTCCTCCCGGATCGTCGAGCACGGCAAGACGCAGATCGAGGCCGAGCGCCAGCAGGCGGTCACCTCGCTGCGTGCCGAGGTCGGCGCCCTCGCGACCGGCCTGGCCGGCCGCATCGTGGGCGAGAGCCTCGACGACGAGGCTCGCCAGAGCCGCGTGGTCGACCGGTTCCTGTCCGAGCTCGAGGCGCAGAACGGCACGACCTCGGCCCAGTCGGGGAGCGTCAACTGATGATGCGAGGAGCCTCTGCCGACGCCTACGCCGCCACCGCCGGCGCCCTCACGGGCGCCGGTGACGCGGCCGCGGTCGGTCGGGACCTGTTCGGGGTGGCGGACCTCCTCCGCTCCGAGCCCGCACTTCGCCGCGTCGCCACCGACGCGTCGATCGACAGCGACGCGAAGGCCGGGCTGCTCCGTCAGGTGCTGTCCGGCAAGGTCTCCGACCTGGCGCTGGCCGTGGTGACCATCGCGGTCGCCCAGCGCTGGACCGCCAGCCGCGACCTCGCCGACGCCCTCGAGCGCCTCGGTGTGATCTCGGTGGCGAAGTCAGCGGGGGGCGACGCCGGTCGCCTCGAGGACGAGCTGTTCGCCTTCGGGCGGGTCGTCCAGGACAACCCCGAGCTGCGTGACGCGCTGTCCGACCCGGCCCGCAACCGTGACGACAAGTCGCGGCTGCTGGCCGACCTGCTGGGGGACAAGGTGCTCCCGGCGACGGTCGCGCTCGTGCAGCAGTCGCTCTCGGGCAGCTACCGCACCGTCGGAGTGGCGCTGGCCGACTACCAGAAGGTGGCGGCCGAGGTCCGCGGTCAGGGTGTGGCCACGGTCCGCGTGGCCCGTCCCCTCGCCGACGCCGACCGGCAGCGGCTGGCCGAGGCGCTCTCGCGCAACTACGGCCGGGAGATCCACCTCAACGTCGTCGTCGACCCAGACGTCATCGGCGGCATCCGCGTCGAGACCGGCGACGACGTCATCGACGGGACGGTGTCCAGCCGTCTCGACGAGGCCCGGCGCCGCCTCGCCGGCTGAGCACGACGGCACCACGCAGCACCCAGAACTTTCGAGTCCAGAACTTTCGAGCAGTGAAGACCCAGGAACAGGTGAGATGAGATGACGGAGCTTTCCATCCGTCCGGACGAGATCCGGGACGCGCTCCAGCGCTTCGTGTCCGACTACAAGCCCGACACGGCGACCACGGAAGAGGTCGGCACCGTCGCGGAAGCCGCTGACGGCATCGCCCGCGTCAGCGGACTGCCCTCGGTCATGGCCAACGAGCTGCTCGAGTTCGAGGACGGCACGCTGGGCATCGCCCTCAACCTCGACACCCGCGAGATCGGCGTCGTGGTCCTGGGTGACTTCGACAAGATCGAGGAGGGCCAGGCGGTCCGTCGCACCGGCGAGATCCTCTCGGTCCCGGTGGGCGACGGCTACCTCGGCCGCGTCGTCGACCCGCTCGGCACCCCGATCGACGGCCTCGGCGACGTCGAGACGTCCGGACGTCGTCCCCTGGAGCTCCAGGCCGCGTCCGTGATGGAGCGCAAGTCGGTGCACGAGCCGCTCGCGACCGGCATCAAGGCCATCGACGCCATGACGCCGATCGGCCGCGGCCAGCGCCAGCTGATCATCGGTGACCGTGCGACCGGCAAGACCACCATCGCCATCGACACGATCATCAACCAGAAGCAGTACTGGGAGACCGGCGACCCGGACAAGCAGGTCCGCTGCATCTACGTCGCCATCGGCCAGAAGGGCTCGACCATCGCCTCCGTGCGTGGCGCCCTCGAGGAGGCCGGCGCGCTGGAGTACACCACCATCGTGGCCTCCCCGGCGTCCGACTCCGCCGGCTTCAAGTACCTCGCCCCCTACACCGGCTCGGCCATCGGCCAGCACTGGATGTACGAGGGCAAGCACGTCCTCATCGTCTTCGACGACCTGACCAAGCAGGCCGAGGCCTACCGCGCCGTGTCGCTGCTGCTGCGCCGCCCGCCGGGCCGCGAGGCCTACCCGGGCGACGTGTTCTACCTGCACAGCCGGCTGCTCGAGCGTTGCGCGAAGCTGTCCGACGAGATGGGCAAGGGCTCGATGACCGGCCTGCCGATCATCGAGACGAAGGCCAACGACGTCTCGGCGTTCATCCCGACCAACGTCATCTCGATCACCGACGGCCAGATCTTCCTGCAGTCCGACCTGTTCGCGGCCAACCAGCGCCCGGCGATCGACGTCGGCGTGTCGGTGTCGCGCGTGGGTGGCTCGGCGATGACCAAGGCGATGAAGGCCGTCACCGGCTCGCTCAAGGTCGACCTGGCGCAGTTCCGCGCGATGGAGGCGTTCGCGATGTTCGCCTCCGACCTCGACGCGGCGTCGCGCCAACAGCTCGACCGCGGCCAGCGCCTGATGGCCCTGCTCAAGCAGCCGCAGTACTCGCCCTACCCGCTGGACGAGATGACCGCGTCACTGTGGCTCGGCACCACCGGTCGTCTCGACCGGGTGCCGACCGACGACGTGCTGCGCTTCGAGCACGAGTTCATCGACTACCTGCGTCGCAGCCACGAGGGCATCCTCGCCGGCATCCGCGAGACCACGAAGTTCGACGACGACGCGGAGGCCGAGCTCGCCTCGGCCTACGACTCCTTCCTCGACCAGTTCGAGACTTCCGACGGCCAGAGCATCAAGGCCGGCAAGGAAGAGCACGTCGCCCTCGAGGACGAGGACGTCGAGCAGGAGCAGATCGTCAAGCAGAAGCGGGGCTGACGCCATGGCTCTCTCCGTACGCGAGTACCGCGCGCGGATCAAGTCGACGGAGTCGATGAAGAAGATCACGCGTGCGATGGAGCTCATCGCGGCCTCGCGGATCATCAAGGCCCAGCAGCGAGCCCAGGCGGCCGCGCCCTACGCTCGCGAGCTGACCCGCGCGGTGTCGGCCGTGGCGACGTTCTCCAACGTCGACCACGCGCTGACCACCGAGCCCGAGGACCCCAAGAAGGCAGCCGTCCTCGTGGTCACCTCCGACCGCGGCCTGGCCGGCGCCTACTCCTCGAGCGTCATCAAGGAGGCCGAGCGCCTCGTCGAGAAGCTCAAGGGCGAGGGCAAGGACGTCGACCTCTACACCAGCGGTCGCAAGGGTGAGGCCTACTTCAAGTTCCGTCAGCGGGACGTCGTCCAGGCCTGGACGGGCTTCTCCGACCAGCCGACCTACGACGTCGCGGCCGAGATCGGCGCCACGCTGATCGCGGCGTTCCTCGCCGACGCCGAGGACAACGAGTCCGACGTCCGCGACGTCGACGAGGTCCACGTCGTCTACACGCGGTTCCGCTCGATGCTCAGCCAGGAGCCCACGGCCGTGCGCCTGCTGCCCCTGGAGGTCGTCGAGGGCACGGAGGCCCCCGACAAGGCCGACCTGCTGCCGCTCTACGAGTTCGAGCCGTCCCCCTCGGAGGTGCTCGACTCCCTGCTGCCGCGCTACGTCCAGAGCCGCATCTTCTTCGCCCTCCTGCAGGCGGCCGCCTCCGAGCTGGCCGCGCGGCAGAAGGCGATGAAGTCCGCGACGGACAACGCCGACGAGCTCATCAAGAAGTACACCCGCATCGCCAACCAGGCCCGCCAGGCCGGTATTACCCAGGAAATCAGCGAGATCGTCGGTGGCGTCAACGCCCTCGCCGACGCCAACGCCGGGAGTGAGTGAGAGAACATGACTGCCACTGTTGAAGAGACCACGACGAGCGGCAACGCCGGCTCGGTCGGTCGCATCACGCGCGTCATCGGCCCGGTCGTGGACATCGAGTTCCCGACCGACGCCATGCCGGCGATCTACAACGCCCTCAAGGTCGACCTGACCCTGAGCGGCGAGACCACGACGATCACCCTCGAGGTCGCCCAGCACATCGGTGACGGCATGGTCCGTGCCATCTCGATGAAGCCCACCGACGGCCTCGTGCGCGGTGCGCAGGTGACCGACACCGGTGAGTCGATCACCGTTCCCGTGGGCGACGTGACCCTCGGCAAGGTGTTCAACACCACGGGTGACTGCCTCAACCTCGCCGAGGGCGAGACCCTCGACGTCAAGGAGCGGTGGGGCATCCACCGCAAGGCGCCCGCCTTCGACCAGCTCGAGTCGAAGACGCAGATGTTCGAGACCGGCATCAAGGTCATCGACCTGCTCACCCCCTACGTGCAGGGCGGCAAGATCGGCCTGTTCGGTGGTGCCGGCGTCGGCAAGACCGTGCTCATCCAGGAGATGATCGCCCGCGTGGCGAAGGACCACGGTGGTGTGTCGGTGTTCGCCGGTGTCGGCGAGCGCACCCGTGAGGGCAACGACCTCATCGTCGAGATGGAGGAGGCCGGCGTCATCGGCCAGACCGCCCTCGTCTTCGGTCAGATGGACGAGCCGCCGGGCACGCGCCTGCGCGTCGCCCTGTCGGCGCTGACGATGGCGGAGTACTTCCGCGACGTGCAGAAGCAGGACGTGCTGCTCTTCATCGACAACATCTTCCGCTTCACGCAGGCCGGTTCAGAGGTCTCCACGCTGCTCGGTCGCATGCCGTCCGCGGTGGGCTACCAGCCCAACCTGGCCGACGAGATGGGGCAGCTGCAGGAGCGCATCACCTCGACGCGTGGTCACTCGATCACCTCCATGCAGGCGATCTACGTCCCCGCCGACGACTACACCGACCCGGCCCCGGCGACGACCTTCGCGCACCTCGACGCGACGACCGAGCTCTCGCGAGAGATCGCCTCGCTCGGCATCTACCCGGCCGTGGACCCGCTGACGTCGACCTCGCGGATCCTCGACCCGCAGTACATCGGCGAAGAGCACTACCGCTGCGCCGTGCGGATCAAGCAGATCCTGCAGCGCAACAAGGAGCTCCAGGACATCATCGCGATCCTCGGTGTCGACGAGCTCTCCGAGGAGGACAAGATCATCGTCTCCCGAGCCCGCCGCATCCAGCGCTTCCTGTCGCAGAACACCTACGTCGCCAAGCAGTTCACCGGCATCGAGGGTTCGACCGTCCCGGTGGCCGACACCATCGAGGCGTTCAACAAGATCGCTGACGGCGAGTACGACCACGTGGCCGAGCAGGCCTTCTTCATGTGCGGCGGTCTGGACGACGTCGAGCAGAAGTGGGCCGAGATCCAGAAGAGCCTCTGATGGCTGACTCCACCGACAAGGCCCTCCAGGTCGAGCTGGTCGCTGCCGACCGGCTCGTCTGGTCGGGCCAGGCCACCATGGTCATCGCCCGCACCACCGAGGGCGACGTCGGCATCCTGCCCAACCACGCGCCGCTGCTGTCCTCGATCATCGAGGGCGTGGTGGACGTGCAGACGGCCGAGGGCGAGACCTGGATCGCGGCCGTCGACGCCGGGTTCATCTCGGTCGCCGACAACCGCGTCTCGATCCTGGCCGAGCGCGCCGAGATGTCCCACGAGATCGACCTGGAGAAGGCCCGCCAGGAGCTCGAGCGGGCCAAGGGCGCCGGCGAGAACGACGACGCGGCCCAGGAGGCCGTGCGCCGCGCCGAGGCCCGGATCCGTGCCGTGGAGCGGGCCTCCTGACGAGGCTTCCGGACCGACCGCTAGGGTGAGCGCACGAACCGCAGGGTTCGTGCGCTCACTGCGTTCGAGGGGTGTGGATGCCGGTCTGGGAATGGGCGCTCGACATCGTCGGGCTCTGCCTGCTCCTCGCCCTGCTCTACGGCATCGCCCTCATCGTCCGACGCCGCCTGCTGGCGCGTCATGGCGGCACCTTCGAGCTCAGCTACCGGGCGCGCACGGAGCACCCGGGGCGAGGCTGGCTGCTCGGCATCGGGCGCTACTCCGGGCAGTCGCTCGAGTGGTTCCGGATCTTCTCCCTGTCGCCACGCCCCAAGCGCGTGTGGGCCCGTGACCTGCTGGAGTACGCCGGTCGGCGCTCCCCGGCCGGCGCCGAGGAGATGTCCCTCTACGACGGTCACGTCGTGGCGTCGTGCCAGTACGACGGCGAGCCGCTGGAGATCGCGATGAGCGAGGCGTCCCTCACCGGCTTCCAGTCCTGGCTCGAGGCCGGCCCGCCCGGCACCGACTGGAACAAGCGCTAGTCAAACCTCGTTCGGAGCGGGGCCCGTCGAACCACTCACCCGCATCCGGACCGGCAGCAGCACGTCGTCGACGACCTCGCCGGCGATGCGGGACAGCACGGCTCGTGCCGTGGCCCGTCCCTTCTCGGCCAGCGGCTGCACGACCGTCGTCAGCTCGAGGTCGAGCCACGGCGTCGCGACTCCGTCGAAGCCGGCGACGCTGACGTCATCGGGGACCTCCATTCCGCGCCGTCGTGCCTCGAGCACCACGCCCGCGGCCTGTACGTCGCTCTGGCAGACCACCGCGGTCGCCTCGCCGCCGTCGTCCCACCACCCGCCGACCATGGCCTGGGCGGCGACGAGGTCGCTCGCGCACGGACCGATGACCTCCGCGTCCGGGAACACCTCGCGCAGCCCCGCCTCACGCTCGCGCTGGGGGTGGGACGGCTCCAGCGTGAGGGTCGCCACCCGCCGGTGGCCGAGGTCGTGGAGGTGGCGGGCCACGTCGGCCGCGCCGCGACGGTGCTCGACGTCGACGTAGGTGGCACCGGGCCACGCCGGGCCCTCGACGACGACCAGCGGGACGCCACGCGCCACCAGGTCGTCGTACGCCCCCCAGGTCTCGCACCCGCAGATGTCGTAGATGACCGCGTCGAGGGGGAGGCCCGCGTGCTCGTCGCCCTCGGGCATGAGCAGCAGGCCCAGGCCCGCCGCGTCGAGGACCTCGGAGACGGCGTCGAGCATCGGCAGCGCTGCCGGGTCGCGGAAGGCCGTGCTGAGCCGACCCACGGCGACGCCCACCACGCCGCTGCGGCCCCGGCGCAGGTTGCGGGCCAGCGGGTTGGGGCCGGCGTAGCCCAGTGCCCCCGCGGCGGCCAGCACCCGTTCGCGGGTCTTTGCGGAGACCGGTTTGTTGCCCGAGAAGGCCAGCGAGGCCGTGGAGAGGGAGACGCCCGCGGCAGCGGCCACGTCGGCCATCGTGGGCGTGCGCGCGGAGGTACGAGTTGGACCGGGCACGTCGTGGACGATAGCATCGAATCGATTCGATCGAAACGTTTCGCCATCGCACCGAGGAGCAGCACCCGTGCCGACCCTGACCGCCGCCCGCAACGCCGTGGGGCTGACGTTCTTCCTCAACGGTCTGGTCTTCGCCAGCTGGGTCTCCCGCATCCCCGAGGTGCGGTCCAGCTTCGATCTCACCAACGGCCAGCTCGGCCTGGTGCTCCTCGCCATCGCCCTGGGGTCGGTGCTCGCGCTGCCGACGACCGGCGCTGCCATCAACGCCCTGGGCACCGTGCGCATCGTGCGGCTCGGTGCGGCCGCGGCGACCATCGGGATGGCCGCTGCCGCGCTCGGGCTGGGCCACGTGCTGCCGCTGACCGTGGCCGGGCTCTTCGTCTACGGACTCGGCATCGGTGTGTGGGACGTGGCCATGAACGTCGAGGGAGCCGAGGTCGAGCGCGGCCTGAGGCGCACGATCATGCCGCGCTTCCACGCCGGCTTCAGCGGCGGCACGGTCGTCGGTGCCCTGGGTGGCGCGCTGCTCATCGAGCTCGACGTGCCCGCGGTGGCCCACCTCGTGGGTGTGGTGCTGGTCGCCATCGTGCTGGTCTGGCGCACGTCGCCGTCCTTCCTGCCGGTCGCCGAACGGCACGAGCAGACCGCGTCCTCGGCAGCACGTGCCTGGCTCGAGCCGCGCACGCTGCTCATCGGCGTGATGGTGCTGGCCCTGGCGATGACCGAGGGCACGGCCAACGACTGGCTGGCCGTCGCGCTCGTCGACGGCCACGACGTCTCCCACGCGGTGGGGGTGGCCGGCTTCGCCGTCTTCGTCCTGGCGATGACCGCCGGCCGCTTCGCCGGGACCGGCCTCATCGACCGGTTCGGCCGCGTCGTCGTGCTGTGGGGCACCATGGCCCTCGCGGGGGCGGGTGTCCTGCTGATCGTCCTCGCGGACCAGCCCGCGCTGGTCGTGGTCGGCATCGTGCTCTGGGGCGTGGGCGCCTCGCTCGGCTTCCCCGTCGGCATGAGCGCCGCGGCCGACGACCCCGTCCGTGCGGCGTCGCGAGTCAGCGTGGTGTCGACCATCGGCTACGCGGCGTTCCTCGCGGGTCCGCCGCTCCTCGGTTTCGTCGGCGACGAGGTCGGCACGCTCAAGGCGCTGCTGGTGGTCGCCGTGCTCCTGATGCCCGCGGCCCTGGTCGTGCCGGCTGCCCGCGAGCAGCGGGTCACCGAGTCGGCGCGGGTCGGCTAGCAGGTCCGGGGACGGCGTTTGTCGGCGTAGGTCGCGGCCTCCGCGGCGGCCTCGGTCTTGACCATCGTGCCCGCCCGCTCGAGCGTGGCGGCACCGATCCCTGCCGAGAGTCCCGCAGCGGCCAGCTCGGAGCGGATCCGGTCGGTGTAGACGGCGACCTGGGAGGCCGTGGTCTGCGGGCACAGGACCGCGAGCTCGTCGCCGTCGCGCCTGGCCACGACGTCGGTTCGGCGCGACGACGCACGCACCACCCGCGCGGCGCGGCGCAGGAGCGCGTCACCGGCGGCGTGACCGTCGCGGTCCTCGACCTGCTCGACGCCGTCGAGGTCGATCACCACGATGCTCGCGTGGTCGCCCAGCCGGTGGTGGCGAGCCTCCTCGGTCCGGCACGCGTGCCGCCACGAGCGCCGGTTGCGCAGCCCCGTCAGCGGATCGGTCTCCGACTCCTGCAGGGTCAGCTCGAGGCGACGCGCCAGGGACACCGCCCGGCCGTCCAGCTCGCGGACCACGCCGAGCAGCTGGCCGAGCAGCTCCAGCAGCGGCGCCAGCTCGGAGAAGGACTCGGGCCGGGCCTCGCGGTCGAGGCCGCAGATCGTGCCGAAGAGGGTGCGGTCGCTGTTGTGGACCGGGATGCCCACGTAGCTCGCGACGCCGAGGGCGCGGGCCGCGCTGTTGGCGGAGTAGGCGGGGACGCGGGAGATGTCCGGCGCGACGCTCGGGGCCCCGGTCACCCACATCGCGTGGCAGAGCGAGTCCTTCCAGGCGGTCCCCCCGCCGACGGCGAGACCGAGGTCGTTGTCGGGCGCGACCTCCAGGTAGACCTGCCGCCCCTCGATGACCCGGGACACCGTCCAGAACCCCATCGGCACGTGGGTCTGCAGGTGGTCGAGGACCAGCCGGCAGGCGTCCTCGAAGCTGGTCATCGTGGCCAGCTGCGGGGGAGGGGCGACGGCGGAGCTCTGGGGGTGCACGTCTCTCCTCGGAGCGTGTCGGTGATGTTCCAGAGCATTCTCGCCGCGAGGCGCCGTCCGCGCAGCCACTTGCACCAGGACGGCTCGCAGCCTCACTCCTCGAACAGGCCTCGGATGTCGTCGGCCGTGATGCCGGTCGACGTGGCGCCGCCGCCGTCGACGACCTTGGCGAAGAGCTCGGCCTTGCGCGCCTTGAGGGCCGTCACCTTCTCCTCGATGGTGTCGGTGGCCACCATCCGGTAGACGAGCACGTGCTTGTCCTGCCCGATCCGGTGGGCACGGTCCACCGCCTGCGCCTCGGCGGCGGGGTTCCACCAGGGATCGAGCAGGAAGACGTAGTCGGCCTCGGTGAGGGTCAGGCCGGTGCCGCCCGCCTTGAGGCTGATCAGGAACACCGGCGCCTCGCCGCGGCGGAAGGCCTCGATGACCTCCTCGCGGTCGCGTGTCGTGCCGTCGAGGTAGACGGTCGCGACACCCTCCTCGGTGAGCCGGTCGCGCACGCGGCGGAGGAAGGAGGTGAACGTGCTGAACACCAGGGAGCGGTGGCCCTCGGCGGTGATCTCGAGGAGGTGCTCGGCGAGCAGCTCGGTCTTCGCGGAGCCGACCCGGTCGTGGGCGAGGTCGACGAGCGCGGGGTCGAGGGCGAGCTGGCGCAGCCGGGTGAGTGCGCCGAAGATGGCCATCCGGTTGCGGTCGAAGTCGTCCACGAGCCCCAGGATCTTCTGGCGCTCCTTGGCGAGGTGGGTGTCGTAGATCCTGCGGTGGCGCGGCTCGAGCTCGACCTCGAGGACCTGCTCCTGCTTGGGCGGCAGCTCGGACGCGACGAGGTCCTTGGTGCGTCGCAGGACGAACGGACGGATGCGGGTGCGAAAGCGCTGGAGCGCCGCCTCGTCCCCGTCCTTCTCGACCGGGCCTACCACGACGTCGCGGAAGCGCCGCGAGGTGGGGTAGAGGCCGGGCGCGGTGATCGAGAGCAGCGCCCAGAGCTCCATCAGCCGGTTCTCGAAGGGGGTGCCCGTGACGGCGAGACGGAAGTCGGAGTCGATCGAGCGGACGGCGGCGTAGGTCTTGCCGAGGTGGTTCTTGACCTGCTGCGCCTCGTCGAGCACGAGTCCGCTCCATCGTCGCCCGGCGAACTGCTCGCGCTCGAGCCGCAGCATGGCGTAGGTGGTGACCACCACGTCGTGGGTGGCGGCGATCTGCGCCACGTCGTCGGTGCGGCGGCGTACGACGCCCACGCGGACGCCCGGCGCGTGGGTGACCGCCTGCTGGCGCCACGCCGTCACCACGCTGGTCGGCGCGACCACGAGGAAGGGCGCCTCGAGCCCGGAGGCACGCACGTGCTCGACGAGCGCGAGCACCTGCAACGTCTTGCCGAGGCCCATGTCGTCGGCCAGGATCCCGCCGAGCCCGTGGGCGTGCAGGAAGGCCAGCCACCAGAAGCCGTCGCGCTGGTAGGGGCGCAGCTCGGTCGTCAGGCTCGCCGGCGGGTCGGGACGCGGCAGCTCGGTGACGTCGCGCAGGGCGGTCGCCCGCTCGACCCAGGCCGCGGCCCGCCCGTCGACGACGCCGAGGTCGGCCAGCTCGGCCCACACGGCCAGGTCGTGGGAGCCCACGCTCAGGCGGTCAGTGTCCGACTCGCGCAGCTGGGCCGCCAGTGCCACCAGCTCGTGCAACCGGGCGAACTCGGGTCGGTCGAGCGTGACGTAGAGGCCGCTGGGCAGCACGAGGAACTCCTCGCCGAGCGTGAGGGCCGCCAGCACGTCGGGGAGCGGGACCTGCTCCCCGTCCACGCTGACCCGGACCTCCAGGTCCAACCAGTCGGTGTGGTCGGGCTGGGCCTCGGCGAGCACGAAGGCGATCTCGGGGTCCTCGGTCGACTCACGGAAGTCGGGAGGCGTGCGCTCCTCGACGTCGACGTCGGCGAGGGTGCGCAGGTGGGGGAGGTCGTGCAGGGCGAACGCGAGAGCGTCGCCTCCGGACACCGAGTCCGGCACCGGCCCCGACGGCGTGGCGGACGGTGCGAGCGAGTCGGGGAGCGTGGCGAGGATCGAGCGCTCTGCGGCAGGGTCGCGCATGCCGTCGAGCGGGTCGGTCGCGGCGAGGTCGCAGCGACGGTCGCCGTAGACCCACTGCCAGCGGAGCTCGGCCGAGGTCGACGACTGCCAGGCCACGGTCAGCGCGAGCCGGGGGCGGGGCGGCGCCGGCACCTCCACGGAGCCGTCGGACGACTCGACCGTGAGGCTGCGCACCAAGGGTGCCACCGCCTCCAGGAAGGCGTCGCGGTCGTCACGCGGTGCGGTCACGCCCCGGCGGTCGAGGACGAGGTCCATCAGCGCGTCGTGGCACGGGTCGACCAGCTCGGCCAGCACCACCTCGTCGTCCTCGAACAGGGCCACGGACGTGGCGGGCCGACCGAGGGGGACCACCTCGCCCCCTCGCCAGCGTCGACCCTGCAGCCGCACGGAGACGTCGAGCCGCAGACCGTCGTCGGTCTCGACCAGGTCGGCCACGACCTCCGCCGGCTCCGGTGCGACGGTGACCGCCGCGAGCCCGGCGCCGGGGACGAGGGTGACCCCCTGTGAGACCGCGTGGCGCAGGGCCGGCACCAGTCGGTCGCCGTAGTCCTCCAGGGCGGAGGGGGCTCCGGCCACGAGGTAGGCGTGGCGGGCGACCAGGCCCCGGTGGAGGGCCCGCAGGGCGTCGACCTGGGCGGGCACGAAGCGCGAGGTCGCGACCGGCCCGGCGATGTCGCTCCACTCCGCGCCGCTGCGCGCCCACCCGCGTCGTGCCCCGGGCCGCACCGGGCGCATCGAGAGCTCGCCGGCCGTGCCGCGGGACCAGCGTGACGCCGGCCGCCTGCTGAGCTCGAGCCCGAGGCGCTGGCCGGTGAGCGTCGAGCGCGCCCGGGCCTCGAGGTCGCCCGTCAGCCGGCCGAGCTGGTGGCGCCAGGCCGGACCGGCGGCCGTGGGCGCGGGGGAACGCAGCGTCAGCGCGACGGCCGCGCCGTGCTTGCACATGCGGGCGACCGGGCACGAGCAGGCGCTGAAGACCCAGTCGACTGCCACGTCGACCTCGGCGTGGAACTGGACCTGGTAGGGGACGGGAGCAGTGCCCAGGACCGTCGCGGTGGCCGTCAGTGAGCTGTCGGTCTCGTGGACGACCTCGATCTCCTCGACCGCCTCGAGGTAGTGCCGGGCGCGGGCCAGCGTGCCGGGGTCGAAGAACCCGGCCAGGTAGGCGTCGGTGAGCGCGTGGCGGATGTCCATGGGTGGCTCATCGTGTCACCGCGGGCCGACAGCGGGCAGGCGCTCTCCACAGCCCCCGGGCGGCGGTTGTCAGCGCTCGCCGCCGGGCACCCAGAGCACGTCGCCGTTCTCGCGGTTGGCGTGGCGGGCGAGGATGAACAGGAGGTCGGAGAGACGGTTGAGGTAGGTGATCGCGAGGACGTTCATGGTGTCCTCGTGCTCGGCCCAGGCCGCCCACCCGGCCCGCTCGGCACGGCGTACGACGGTGCGGGCGACGTGGAGGTGGGCGGCCGCGGTGGTGCCGCCGTTGAGGATGAACGACCGCAGGGCCGGCAGGTCCTCGTTGTAG
The DNA here is from genome assembly GCF_013155335.1 of Nocardioides sp. zg-1230. Lineage (GTDB taxonomy): Bacteria > Actinomycetota > Actinomycetes > Propionibacteriales > Nocardioidaceae > Nocardioides. The sequence continues at coordinate 670,688 of NZ_JABJQZ010000002.1, forward strand.
TGGTCGCACCACGCCTCGAGCCGGTCGACGTAGTCCTGCTCGACGCGCAGCGGGGGGTACGCCGGGTCGGGGACGACGGGCGTGGAGAAGTCGGCACCCACGTCGAAGAGGTCGTTCTGCACGCGGGTGAGGACCGTGACGACGTCGTCCTCGAGGCCGCCGTGAGCCAGCGCGACACCGATGTGGGCGTTGCCCTCGTCGACGCAGGCGTACGCCTCGAGGCGCAGGTCGGTCTTCGAGGTCTCGCTCATGTCGCCGAGCCGGGTGCGTCCGGCGTCGCCGGTGCGGGTGTAGATGCGCGTCAGGTTGACCATAGGGCTGAGCCTAACCGCCGGGACGCGCCGGAAAAGGTGAGGCATCGATGCAACCGAACGGGGTACAACTACGTCAGTAGCAGTGACAGGGGTCACGTTCAGGCGTCGGGGGACGCCGGTGAGGAGCACCGGATGGACATCGTCTCGGACGTCGTCGCGGACATCGCGACGGACGGACACGTGCTCGTCCTGCACGGGGCCTTCGACGTGCGCAGCACGTGGGAGGTCCGCAACGCCATCTACGAGGTCATCGACGTGCTCGACGACGACGTCGTCATCGACATGACCGACGTGTCCACGATCGACATGACCGCCCTGCGCCTGCTGGCGGTCGCAACCCGCCACGCCTGGCTCGCCGGCCACCACCTGACCGTCCGCAACCCCGGCCCGGCCGTGCGCCGGATGGTGCACCTGGCCCGGCTCGCGCACGCGATCGAGGTCGAGCGGGTCGCCGCCACCGCCTGAGCACTGGGGCGACCCGTCCCGGTCGGACCGGCTCAGCCCGCCGGCACCACCTCGATCGCGGAGATCTTGGCCTGGTCGACCACGGAGTCGAGGTCGACGTCGACCTTCCCGTCGGTGACCTGGACCGTGTAGGACTTCACCACCGCTGTCGCGGACCCGACGTCGGCGACGATGTCGTAGTTGTCCAGACGCAGCTGCCCCTCGACCGCCACGTCGAACACCCGCCGTCCGGTCCCGCCGGGCCCGCCTCCGGGGGCGCCGAAGTAGATCTCGGCGAAGTGCAACCGGACCGTGTAGGTCCCGTTCTGGACCGGGATGTCGTAGTCGATGCCACCCGTCGCGGTGGAGTACTCCGACTGGTAGAGGACGTCGTCGGTTGTCCCGGCGACCGCGACGGCGTTGGTGTAGGTCTTGCCGCCCGTGCCGTACTGCTGCGCGCCCCATGCGACCCCGCCCGTGTTCACCGCCGGGCCGCCGGCGTTGATACGCACCGCAGCCTGCGCCCGCGGGGGCGTGGTGACGCTCGCGGTGGCTGACGGGGCTGAGGCGTTCTGGGAGGTGTCCACCGCGAGCACCCGGTAGGAGACCTGGGTGTTGCCCGGCGCTGCGGTGTCGAGCAGCGACAGCCCGGCCACGGGGGTTGCGTTGACCCGCGTCCAGGAGGTCGCTCCGGCCGCCTGCCGCTCGACGACGTAGCCGCCGAGGTCGGCCGCGGCCACCTCGTTCCAGGTGACCCGCACGTCGCTGCCCGTGACGGTCGCGGTGACGCCGGTGGGTGCCGCCGCGGGGGCGGTGGTGTCCGCCGAGGCGACGGGTGCGATGTTCGTCATCAGGAAGACGTTGTCCTGGTAGTCGCAGTTGGCGCTGCCGCCGCCGCACCCGTTCTGGACGAAGTCCTGCCCCACGATGTAGGCCCCGGGGACGGTGCGCCCCCCGATCTCGACCGGCCAGACGCGGATGCCGAGGTTGGCCGGGTCGCTCGACGTCGGCGCTTTGTTGCTGGTGTAGCCCGCGATCGTCAGCGGGAAGCTGCCGCCCGGGTTGGCCTGCCCCTGCTGGAAGGGGGCCGTCGCGGGCGCGGTGCCGCTTTGGGCCACCCGGGGGTAGAACGACTGGCCCCACGCGCCGTCGTGCGAGCCGGAGATCGGACTCGCGATGTTGTCGCCGGTCTCGCCGCAGCACCCGTGAAGCGCGGTCAGCTGGCGCGCGGTGACCGGCCGGGACGGGTCGAGCCGCTTCCAGAGCAGGGAGCGGACCTCGTCGCCCTGCAGCGGGCCGCTGTAGGCGTCCTCGAGCGGCTCGCCTATGGACGTGGTCCAGCCGAAGACCCGGGCGACCTCGGTCATGGTCGGCTCGACCCCGCCCTCGGGCTGCGGCTGCCAGTAGCCGCGCAGCTGAACGGGCAGCTCGGGCGCGTTGGCGGCGTTGGACGTGACGGTCATGGTCGCGCCGTACGCGCCGCGACTGCCCGCCCCGCCGAACCGCACACGCAAGTCGTGGCTGGCACCCGGTGCGACCGTGAGCGGCAACGTGGTGTCGGGGGTGGTGAAGTTGGTCGTGCTGGTGCGCAGTCCCGGGGTGGGGTCGAGTGGAGCAGACAGGGCGAGGCCGGTCACGACGAGTGGGTCGTCGGGATCGGTGTTGCTGATCCGCAACGTCGCGGTGTCGTGTGTGACGGCGTTCGCATGGCTGGGCGTGCTCGTGGACTTGTTGTTGAGGTGGTGCATGACGAGGAAGTCCTCGGCCATGCCGGGGACCACGGTGCCGTTGACCCGCTGCGCGTCCTGGTTGGCGATCGCGATCGCAGCCACGCTTCCGTCGACGATCGTGAGGGTGCGTGTGGCCGTGGTGTCGTTGCCGGCGGCGTCGGTGGCGGTGACGGTGACCGTGTGCGCGCCGAGCCCGGTGACCTCGAGGCGGTCGTCGGCCGGTCGGGTCACGTCCTTGCCGTCCAACGTCCAGTCGACGAACTCGATGCCCGACCCGCCGCGGTCGGTCACGTCGGCGACGACCGTCGCCGAGCGGACGTAGCCCCCAGCGCCGCTGACGCCCGTGACGGACAGGTCGACGGTCGGCGGGATGACGTCGACCTCCGACCCCGACGCGACGCTGACCCACTGCACCTTGGTGTTGCTGCCGGTGGAGGCAAGGGTGAGCCTGCCGTCGGCCACCTCGACCGTGGTAGTCGCCACCCGGTAGTCACCGGCGCCCGAGGGGACGAAGCCCGAGACGAGGGGCACCCCCTCGGCCGCGAGGCCGTGCGAGGAGTCGGCGTAGCCGGGGTCACCCACCGAGGCGGTGACGGTGTAGGTGCCGTCGGCGAGTGCGAGCTCCCACTCCCCGTCGACGACCCCGGCGACCTCGGTGTCGTCCACGATCATGAGCGTGCTCGTCAGTGGGTCCGGGTCTTGCGTGCGGACACGGGTGTCGGCGGTCTTGGCCGCCCCGCCCTCGGTGCGCACCCAGCCGTAGCCGCGCGCTTCGGTGAACAGCTCACCGGTGTCGGCCGACCATCCGGCCGGAGTCGGCGCGGAGGCGGGCTGGAAGCTCACCTGGGCGACCGTCTCCCCACCACCGCCGCTCGTGACGGGGGTGATCTCCAGGTAGTCGAGCTTGGTGTTGGTGCCGCCGACGGCGTCGACGGTGAGCTCGCCGTCGGCGACCTCGACGACCTGCGTGCCGGTCGCGTGGTGGCCCGCGCTCCCCGCCGGCCCGCTGGGAACGTGCGGGGCGGCGAGCAGCGGCACGCCCTCGATGCGCACCTGGTGGGCCTCGGGGTCGGCATTGGTGGCGGGGTCGCCCAGCGCGCCGGTCACCTGGTAGGTGCCGTCCGCCAGCGCGAGCTCCCACGTGCCGGTGTTGCAGTTGTTGGCCGTGCAGTTGGGTGCGCTCTGCTGCTGGTACTGCATGTGCATGAACGTGTCGAGGCGCTGGTCCGCGGCGAGGTTGCGGTCGCGGCCCGACGTCGTGCGCCCCTCGGGAGCCGATGTCGTGGCGTTGATCCAGCCGTAGGTCAGGCCGCCCTGGTCGGTGAGGGTCCTCGCCCCGTACGCCTGTCCGAAGTCACGCAGGTAGCCGGTCGGCACCGGCGCGGCCTCGCTCTGGAAGTTGACCCGGATGCCCTGGCCCGGGGGCTGGGTGCCACCGGCGGGCTCGACGTTGCGCACGATGAAGACCACGTCGTTGTAGTCGAAGCCGGAGGTGTGCTCCTCGGTCGCGACGACGTAGGCGTGCGGGACGCGCTGTGCACCCTCGACGAGCGGGTAGACGCGGACGTGGTTGCCGATCGCGCCGCTGAACGTGTTGAGCGAGTCCTGGCTGTGCACCAGGCGGTTGGCGAAGAAGGGCCAGCGCGAGACGAAACCGAACGTCGCCTGGCCGGGGTCGAACTGCAGCGCCCCGGTCGTGGTCGGCGTCAGAGTCTGCCCGTTGGAGGCGGGCGAGTTCGACACCGAGAACAGCGGTTGCCGGTCGGCGGGCGCGGCGTCGTCGTACCACGAGACCTCGGTCACCGGGTTGGTGTCGGTGGGTCCGAAGACCGAGATCGGCTCGACCGTGACGGGGCCGTCGGCGAAGCGGGTGAAGGTCTCCACGTCGATGCTGTCGCCGAGGGTGGGGGAGACGCGCTCGCTCGAGCTGGAGTGGATCTCGTTGGAGGTGTCGTTGTCGTCCCCGGTGTCGATGCCGAGCTCCCACGCGTCGAAGACGTACTGCAGGGAGGGCTCCGCCGAGCCGCCGAGGCCGTCGGTGCCGAGGCCGCGCAGCGAGACGGACGGCGCGCTGCCGGCGCTGAGGGACAAGCCCAGGGAGGCGGGTGCGACGCCCTCGCTGCTCGGGTCGAAGCCGATCTGGACGGTCATGGAGGCTCCCGGCGCGAGCGTGGCCGGCAGCGGAGTGCTGGTGGTCCGGGAGTACGCCGCCGCGCCGGCGCCGCTGACGTCGGCCGCGGTCACCGTGGTGGCCTCGCTCCCGTCGTTGGTCACCCTCACGGTCCCGAGGGTCCGCGAGCCGGCCGAGGTCACCTGGTTGCCCACCAGACGACGGGTGCTCAGCGAGACGTCCGCCCCGCCCTGGCCGTCGGGCACCCGCAGCAGGTAGAGCCGCGGCTGACCGCTGCTCTGGTCGTAGGAGTTGACGTAGAGGTTGCCGGTGTCGAGGTCCTCGACGATGTCCAGCGGGTCGTCGAAGCCGGAGAAGCCGCCGATCGTGGATCCGGCCTGGCCCCCCTCGACCTGGCCGTTGTCAGCGGCCTCGAGCGTGAAGACGTCGTCGAAGTTGGAGAACCGCACGACCATCAGACGACCCTTGAGTTTGCCCCCGAACGTGTTGGAGCGGTACTCGATGATGCCGTTGGGTGACTTGTTGAACTCGAAGTCGTAGGCCCACCCGCGGTAGTTGCGGTCGGGCGCCACCGAGGCGGCGTACTTCGAGCCGCCCGAGCCGGCGCCCTCGGGGTTTCCGCCGTTGTTGAGGACCCACTCGCAGCGCGAGGGGTTGGGGTGGCCGTAGTAGCCGCCGGCGTCGACGTCGAAGAGGAAGTCACGCTGGGTGTTGTGGTTGGTCACCGCCGGGACGCTCGGTGAGGTGTAGGGCGTTCCGTCGATGCGTCGCGTCGCGCACTCGGACGTGACGTCGCCTCCGGGGACCTGGCCGGTTCGGGTGAGGGTGCCGCCGCTGGCGGTGACGCCCGGGCTGTTGCCGCCGCTTGCGGTGCCGTTGGTCGGCACGTAGAGGCTGCCGTTGGAGGCGTGCACGAGGTCATAGGCGTTGCGGATGCCCGTGGCGTAGATCTTCAGCGGCGCACCATTGGCGAAGGGGTCGTAGGAGCCGCCCTTGTCGACGGTCTGGACGTCGACCGGTCCGGAGGCCTGCACCCGTTGCCAGGTGGCTGCCGGGTCGAAGGTGAGCATGGCTGCGGTCAGCAGCGTCTCGCCCCGGTTGCCCCATGCGCCGTCGGGATCTCCCGCGGCTTGGTTGGAGCCCTGGAGGAAGTAGAGCTGCCCGCCGGGGCCGTAGGAGATCGAGTTGGACAGGTGGTCCTTCTGCGAGCGGGGGAGGTTGACGAAGACGTCGGACACCACGGGGTTGGACACCCCGCCCGAGAAGTCGACGCGGCTGAGCTTGGATCCGAACGCCTGCGATTCGTTCCCGATGTTGGCCGTCGCGTGGGTCACCCACGCCACGCTGGGGTCGGTGCGGTCGAAGACGAGCCCGACCGCAGCGCGGCCCAGGAAGGCGTTGATCGGCTGCTCGGCACCGAGCGTCCCGTCCGCGTTGATCGGGTAGCGGAACATGCCCTGCCCGATGGTGGTGGCCCACAGGTGACCCTGGTGGACGACCAGCGAGGCGAAGTACTTGCCGTTCTTGCCGAGGTCGACCTTCTGGAAGTCCACGCCGGTGACCGGGTCGAAGGTGCCGTCGGGCGGCTCCACCTCACCGGTGCCCGTGGTGAAGAGGGACCGGAACGGGACGAACGTGCGACCGCGGGTGTCCTTCACCCCGTCGACGACGAAGCGGTAGGTCGTGCTGGGCTTGAGGTCGCCGGTCTGTTGGAAGTTGATCGAGTCCCCGCCACCGGTGGTGTTGCGGTTGCCCCCGACCTCGACGTCGGGCGCGCTGCCCGGGACGACCTCGAAGAGCCGCACGCTGTCCGCGGTGACCGTCGCCGGGTCGACCGGACCAGGCTCGGCGCTCGTGCCGACCAGGTGCACGTCGCTCGCGACACCCTCGCCCAGCGGCGCGCCGAGCGACCGGTTGGCCGGGCGTGCCTGCACGACGAACGGCAGGGGGTCGGCCGTGGTCGTGCTGGCCGAGCGGATCTCGACGTAGGCGAGCTTCGTGTTGGTGCCACCGGTGGCGTTGATCGTCAGCTCGCCGTCGACCACCCCGACGCGCGTGGTGGCGGTCTCGAACTCGGCGGAGGCAGTGCCGGTGAACCCCTCGACCAGCGCGGAGTTCTCGACGTTGACCGCGTGGAGACTGTCATAGCTCGTGGCCCCCGGCTGGTCGCCGACCGCGACCGTCACGTCGTACGTCCCGTTGTCGACCGCGAACTGCCAGTCACCGTCCTGGCACACGTTGGGCGGGCAAGCGGCGTTGGGCACGTCGGCGAACTGCATGTGGATGATGGAGTCGAGCCGCGGGTCCACGCCGGTCCGTCCGCGCACCCGGCCGTTCCCGACGAGCGAGAGCGCCTCCTCGCTGTTCTCCTTGACCCAGCCGAAGACGTGCTCGCCGCCACCCTGCTGGGCGCCGGTGCGCTGGCCGTAGGCCTGGCCGTAGTCCTTCAGGTAGCCGGCGACCGGCGTGCCGGCCTCGGAGGTGAAGTCGACCTTGACGTCGAGCGGGGTGAACGGCTCCACCACCCCACCGATGAGCTCGGCGGAGAAGTCGGCGAAGGACACCACGACCTGGTCGGTGGCTGCGGCTGCGCGCTTGGTGGCGTACAGGCCACCGAAGCTGACCGGTCCACCCGTCCCGGAGGGCAGGTCGGCACCGGCCAGGAACGCCTCTGGCACGGGCAGCTGGGTCGAGCCGTCGGTGTTGGCCGCGTCCGTCAGGACCGTCGGCTGGCCGTCACCCACGGCGTAGGAGCCGCGCACCACCGGCTGCGCGCCGGAGCCGTCGACCTGCAGGACCAGGCGCACGCGCTGACCGCTCGGGAAGGGGGTCGAGTTGAGCTCGTAGGTGGTGGCCGGCTGCGCGATCCCGCCGACCTCCTTGAGCAGCTGCACCTTGTTGGTCGTCGCTGTGATCCGCACCACGGCCAGCTTGACGTAGTTGTCCTCGTCGAGGCCGAACCACAGTCCGCCCTGCTGGCTCTGCGTGCTGGTCGTCGCTCCGGTGCTCGGGAAGGTCGGGTCGACCACGGTCGTCGCGAGCTCGTAGCCGGCGGTGCCGCCCGCGAGGCCGACACCCAGGGTGTTGAGCTGCGAGTTGGTGCCGGCGCTGTCGGCCGGACGCCGGTAGGCGATGCCCTTGGTCGCGGTGATCCGCAGGTTGCCGGCCGACTGCGCGAGCAGGCCGGGCTCGAAGCCGGGTACGTCGGGCGTGCTGGGCGTCGTCGGGGCGGGAGCCTGGTCCACGTTGCCGCGGGTCGACGGGTCGTCCACGATCGTGAAACCGGTGCCGGCCAGGCCGCTCTGCGAGCTGTCGAAGTCGAGCACGTATGGGGTGTCGACCCGCACCGTGGAGCAGGGCTCCGTGGTGATCGGGAGGCAGGGTGCGCCGGGCTCCGCGACGGTGATCCGGATGGTCCGGGTGCCGGTCGATCGACCGTCCGAGGCGGTCACGACAACGTCGTACGGGCTTGCGCTCGACGTGCCGACGGCCGGCGTGCCCGCCAGGGTGGCCGTGCCGTCACCGTTGTCGGTGAGGGCGAGGCCCTCGACGTCGAGGTCCGAGGTGATGGTCACCTCGTCACCCTCGGCGTCGGTCGCGGTGACGGTGACCGGGTCGAGAGCCACACCCTCGACGGCCGCGACGTCGCCGACCGGTGCGATCACCGGTGCCGTGTTGGGGACCTCGTGCGCCTGGGCCGAGAAGTCGCCGAACGTCACGGGCGTCACGTCGCCGACGGCGGCGTTGCGCTTGGTGGCGAACAACCCGGCGAAGGACTGGGCCGCATCGCCGCCGACCGCCGTGCCGTCCAGGAAGGACTGCGGCGCGGCGACCGCATCGGTGTCGACGGTGTTGGTCGGGTCGACGAGCAGCGTGCGCGTGCCGGCACCGACGGTGTAGAAGAGCTGGGCCTGCCCGCCGGAGCCCGCCGTGTCCACGACCTGCAGCTCGAGACGGACGTCCTGCCCGCTCGGGAACGCCGCGCTGTTCAGCTCGAACTCGGTGCCCGGGGTGGCGACACCGCCCACCTCGCGCAGCAGCTGGACCTTGTTGGTGGTCGCGGAGACCCGGGACACCACGGCTTTGACGTAGTCGTCCTCGCCGAGGCCGAACCACAGCCCGCCCTGCTGGGCGCCGTTCGTGCTCCCCGGGAAGGTCGGCGCCACGATCGTGGTGGTGAGGTCGTAGCCGGTCGCGGAGCCACGCACGCCGACGCCGAGGGCGTTCAGCTGCGCGTTGGGCGCGGTCGCCGCCGGGCTCTGCCCGGGCGCGCGGTACATGATGCCCTTGGTGGAGGTGATCGTGAGCTGCTCGTCGCCGGCCGTGAGCAGACCGGGCTCGAAGCCGGGGGCGTCGGCGTACGTCGGGGTGGCGGGGGCCGGCGCCTGGTCGACGCCCAAGCGCAGCGACGGCGGGTCGACCATCGTGAAACCGGTGTCGTCGAGACCGCCCTCGTCGCCGGTGAAGGCGAGCGAGAAGGGCAGGTCGACGGCGAGGTCGGCACACTCGAGTGTGGACCGCTTAGGGCACGGGGTGGCCGGTGCGGCCGCCACCACGACCTCGAAGGTGGCAGTGTCCTCGCCACCGTTGCCGTCGGTGACGCTCACGGTGACCGTGGACGTGCCCTCCTCGGTCGGCGTGCCGGTGAGTGCGACGCCGGTGGTGGTGCCGGTGCCGGTCATCCCGGCCGGCAGGCCTGTGACGGTGCGGGTGAGCTCGTCCCCCTCTTCGTCCGTGGCGGGCACGAGCACGATGGTGTCCACGGCTTCGCCCACGGTCGCCTCGACCCTGGCCGGGGTCGGGTCGCCGGCCACGGGAGCGTCGTTGACCTCCTCGACGGTGATGGCGAAGGTGTCGCTCGCCTCGGCGCCGTCGGAGTCCTCCGCGGTGACGGTCACCGAGAAGGTGCCGCCGACGGTGGGGGTGCCGCCGACGACACCGGCCTCGGCGTCGAAGGACAAGCCGGCGGGCAGGCCCTCGACGGTGACGACGGGCTCGCCGTCCTCCTCGTCGGTCGCGGTCACCGCGACCGGGTCGACCGCCTCGCCCTCGACCGCGGTCACGTCGTCGAGCGGCGCGAGCACCGGTGCGTCGTTGACGGGGGTGACGGTGATGGTGAGGGTCTCGGCCGAGGAGAGGCTGCCGTCGCTCGCGGTCACGGTGACCGGGAAGCTGCCGGACCGCTCCGGGGTGCCGACGACCCGGCTGCCGTCGAGGCGGACCCCGGCCGGCAGGCCGGAGGCGGTCAGCGTGACGGGGTCACCCTCAGGGTCGGTGGCCTCTACGGTGATCGGCTTGATCGCCTGGTCCTCGTCGGTGCTCACGTCGGGCAGCGCCGTGATGACCGGCGCCTCGTCGACGTCGGTCACCGTCACGGCCACGGTGGCCTCGTTGCTGAGCAGGCCCGCGCTGGCGCGCACCGTGAGGTCATAGGCCTTGACGTCCTCGAAGTCGACCGGGGCGGCCAGGGTGAGCTCCCCGGTGGCCGCGTCGAGCGTGAACCGGCCGGCGCCGTTGCCCGCCGTGATGGAGTAGGAGACGGTGTCGTCGTCGGGGTCAGTGGCCTCGACCGTGCCGACGATGGCGCCGGCGGCGGCCGACTCGGAGACCTCGAGCTGCTGGTCGTCGATCACGGGAGCGCGGTCGTCGCGCGGCGTCACGTTGACCGTGATGGTCGCGTCGACGCCGGTCCGGCCGGGGGCGTCCTTGACGGTGGCGGTGAAGGTCCTCACGCCCGCGGAGGCGGTCGCCGCGTCGCTCTTCACGGTCACGGTGCCGTCAGCAGCAACAGCGAAGTCAGCGTCTGCGCTGGAGAAGGCGAGCGTCGCCGTCTCCTCGTCGGAGGCCGTCAGCGTGCCGACGCGTCCTCCGACAGCCGTGCCCTGACCGACGGTGAGAGTCTGGTCCGGCATCACCGGCGCGTCGTCGACCTCGGTGGCGGTGACGGTGAACGTCGTCGCCGCCGGCGTCGAGGTGCCGTCGGTGGCCGACACCGTCACCGTGGCCTTGCCGGCGCGGGTCGGGGTTCCGGCGACCCGGCCGGCGTCGTACGTCAGGCCGCTGGGCAAACCGGTCACGGTGATCGTGACGTCCTCGCTTTCGGGGTCGGTGGCAGCGAGAGCGATCGGGCTGATCGGCTGGTCCTCGGGGGTCGTGACGTCCTCGACGCCGTCGATGACCGGGGACTCGTCGACGTCGGTGACGGCGATGGAGACGGTGGCTGTGTCGCTGAGCCGCCCGTCGCTCGCGCGGACGACCACGGTGCGGGTGGAGCCGGCCTCGTGGTCCAGCGGTGCCGTCGTGGTGACGACACCGGTCGCGGGGTCGATGGCGAAGCCGTCGCCTGCCACGCTCCACGTCAGTCGGTCCCCGTCCGGGTCGTCGCCGACGACCGTGCCGACGCGGGCGCCGGCCGGGCCCTCGGCGACCTGCATGGACGCGTCGTCCACGACGGGGGCCCGGTTGTCCGGCGCCGGCTCGCGAACGACGCCCAGGGCGAGCACCTCCCAAGCCGAGGTGTCGAGGCCGTCGTCGGTCCGGAAGCGGGGGGCGTAGGCGCCGACCGAGCCCGCGGGCGGCGTCCCGGAGACGACGCCGGTGGCGCGGTCGAGCTCGAGCCACGCAGGCAGGGTCGACGCGTCCGCGCGGTAGGAGACCGGCTCGGGCGCGCCGTCGGGGTCCGCGCCGACGAGCTGGACGCTCAGGGCGCTCCCAATGGTTGCGGCGCGCGCACCGGGGGCGGTGAGGGTGGGTGCCTGGTTGCGCACGGTGAGCCGGTAGGAGACCGAGGCGACGGCCAGGCCGTCGGAGACCTGGCTGGTGACCTGCCACCCCATCCCCACCGCGGAGGAGGGCACCGTCCCGGTGACGGCGCCGGTGGCGGGCGACGCTGCCAACCAGGCGGGGCTGCCCGCCGGCGTGCGCCCGGTGAGGGGGGCGAACGTGGTGACCCACGTGAGCTCGCGCGGGCCGCCGTCACGGTCGGTGGCCGACGGGGTGACGCGCACCGGGGCGCCGGCGGTCGCGACGACGTCGGCGACCGGAGCCACCACGGGAGCGCCGTTGCGCCGGACCCGGACGGTGAATCGCTCGCGGTCGGACCGGCGTCCGTCGGTGACGGTCAGCACGACGCGGTAGCGGCGCCCCTCGGCGGACTCGGGTGCGCGTCCCTTGAGGACGCCGGTGCGCTTGCTGAACCTGGCCCAACGCGGCTTGCCCGCGACCCTGAACCGCAGGCGCCGCTCCGGACCGTCGGGGTCGGTGGCGCGCGGCCGGACCACCAGGCGCTCCCCGATGACGAGGTTCGCGTTGCCGATGGAGGCCAGGCGCGGGGCCTTCGGACCCGACGGCGCTGCGGCGACCGGGCCGAGGCCGGTCAGGACCAGGACGGCCAAGAGCAGCGCCGTCAGCGCGGTGCGCTGGGTCCGGGTCGAGCAGGCACGGTTGGAACGGTTGTTCTGCGACACGACGAAATCCCCACGAGATCCCCCACGGAGGAGCCCCCTGCTCCTCACCGAGCCGTCATGTGACCACGATCGTCACGTCAGGCGACCCCTGACAACGTCGGAGACTTCCCGAAGATTTGACCGACCCGCACCCCTTCAGGCGGCGCACGGCAGCAGCCGGCCGGACCGCGGCCATGAGGCATCAGTCACACGCAGGGCCGGTGACTGGTGGGTAACCGTCGCCCTACTGTGTCGCCATGACGGAATCTCCGGCCACGCCCGCGGTCCACCAGAAGGACCGCCCCTGGGTGATGCGCACCTACGCCGGCCACTCCACGGCCGAGGCGTCCAACGCGCTCTACCGCACCAACCTGGCCAAGGGGCAGACCGGGCTCAGCGTGGCCTTCGACCTCCCGACGCAGACCGGCTACGACCCGGACAGCCCGCTCAGCCGCGGCGAGGTCGGCAAGGTCGGCGTACCCGTCCCGCACCTGGGCGAGATGCGCAAGCTCTTCGACGACATCCCGCTCACCGCGATGAACACATCGATGACCATCAACGCGACGGCCATGTGGCTGCTCGCGATGTACCAGGTCGTCGCGGAGGAGCAGAACCCCGACCTCTCGCCCGACGAGGTCGCCCACCTGCTGGCCGGCACGACGCAGAACGACATCATCAAGGAGTACCTGTCCCGGGGCACCTACGTCTTCGGGCCGGAGGCCTCTCTGCGCCTGATCGCCGACATGATCGCGTACACGGTCCACGAGATCCCGAAGTGGAACCCGATCAACATCTGCAGCTACCACCTGCAGGAGGCCGGCGCGACGCCCGTGCAGGAGCTGGCGTACGCCATGTGCACCGCGATCGCCGTCCTCGACCAGGTGCGGAGCTCGGGCCAGGTCTCCGAGGACGACTTCGAGAAGGTCGTCGGTCGCATCTCCTTCTTCGTCAACGCCGGCGTCCGGTTCGTCGAGGAGACCTGCAAGATGCGGGCCTTCGTGCAGCTGTGGGACGAGATCACGCGCGAGCGCTACGGCGTGCAGGACCCGAAGATGCGCCGCTTCCGCTACGGCGTGCAGGTCAACTCGCTCGGCCTCACCGAGGCCCAGCCGGAGAACAACGTCCAGCGCATCGTGCTCGAGATGCTCGGCGTGACGCTGTCCAAGGACGCCCGCGCCCGGGCGGTCCAGCTGCCGGCGTGGAACGAGGCGCTCGGGCTGCCGCGGCCGTGGGACCAGCAGTGGTCGCTGCGCTTCCAGCAGGTGCTCGCCTTCGAGTCCGACCTGCTCGAGTACGACGACATCTTCGCCGGCAGCCACGTCATCGAGGCCAAGGTCGCTGAGCTGGTCGAGGGCGCCCGGGCCGAGATCGACCGGGTCCAGGCGATGGGCGGGGCGATCGCGGCCGTGGAGTCGGGCTACATGAAGCAGAACCTCGTGTCCGCCCACGCCGCCCGCCGGGCCCGCATCGAGTCCGGCGAGGAGGTCATCGTCGGGGTCAACCGGTTCGAGACGACCGAGCCGTCCCCGCTGACCGCCGACCTCGACGCCGCGATCCAGGCCGCCGACCCCGAGGCCGAGCGCGCCGCGCTGGCCAGCCTCGAGGCGTGGAAGGCGCAGCGTGACGAGACCGAGGTCGCCGAGGCGCTGGCGGCGCTGGCCGAGGCGGCCAAGACCGACGCGAACCTGATGAAGCCCACGCTGGCCGCGGCCCGGGCGGGCGCCACGACGGGGGAGTGGGCCGGAACCTTGCGCGAGGTCTTCGGCGAGTTCCGCGCGCCCACGGGTGTCAGCGGCGCCGTCGGTGCGGTGTCGGACGCGGGGGCCGCCGGAGCCGAGCTCGCCGCCGTGCGGGAGCGGGTCCGGGCGACCGGCGAGGAGCTGGGCGGTCGACTGCGGGTGCTGGTGGGCAAGCCGGGGCTCGACGGTCACTCCAACGGCGCCGAGCAGGTCGCCGTACGAGCGCGCGACGCCGGCTTCGAGGTGATCTACCAGGGCATCCGGCTCACGCCCGAGCAGATCGTCGCCGCGGCCGTGGCCGAGGACGTCCACCTCGTCGGCCTCTCGATCCTCTCCGGCTCGCACATGGAGCTGGTCCCCGACGTGCTCGACGGGCTCGAGGCCGCGGGGCTCGGGGACGTCCCGGTCATCGTGGGCGGGATCATCCCGAGCTCGGACGCCCGGGCGCTGATCGAGCGCGGCGTCGCCGCGGTCTACACGCCCAAGGACTTCGGTCTGACCGAGATCATGGGCGGCTTCGTGGACGTGATCCGAGCTGCCCACGGCTTGGACGAGGACAGGTAAGGCTGGCCTAACCCTCTGCTACCCTCCCGGCGTGGGCAAGAAGGACAAGAAGCTGGGGGCCAAGGCGGGCGACCCCGTCCGGCTGACGCGCAAGCTCCCCAAGACCGAGTGCTGCGTGGCGAAGAAGCGCTGCCAGCGCTGCCCCCTGCGCATGCTGAAGGAAGGCACCCTTCCCGCCGGCTACACCGTGCACAAGCGCAAGCTGGTGCGGCTCGATGGCAAGAAGGTCACCAAGAAGAAGCTCGCCAAGGCCGCCTGACGTCCCGGCCGACGCGGCGACCGCCCCGTACCCCCACCGAGGAGCCCACGTGCCCGCCTCCCGCTTCGTCGAGCAGCTCAACGCCCAGATCGGCAACGAGCTCGCCGCCCACAACCAGTACCTCGCCTGCGCGATCTACTACGACGCCCTCACGATGCCCCGCATGGCGGCCTTCTTCTACGAGCAGGCGCTCGAGGAGCGCGGGCACGCGATGATGATGGTCCAGTACCTCGTCGACACCGACGCCGAGGTCGTCATCCCGGGCGTCGACGCGCCGACGTCGACGTTCGCGGACGTGGTGGCGCCGGTCGAGCTCGCCCTGGCCCAGGAGCGCCGGGTCACCGACCAGATCAACGGCCTGCTGCGCACCGCGCGCGAGGAGGGCGACTTCGCGTCCGAGCAGTTCATGCAGTGGTTCATCAAGGAGCAGGTCGAGGAGGTCGCCACGATGAGCGACCTGCTGGCCGTGGCCACCCGCAACCGTGACGACATCGAGGACATCGAGGAGTACGTCGCCCGCGAGCACGGCGACGAGGGGGAGGACCCCACGGCTCCGCGCCAGGCCGGCGCCGGGGGCTGACAGACTGCACCCATGGGGCGCGTCATCGTCGTGGGGGCCGGGGTCGTCGGACTGACCTGCGCCGTGCGGTTGCTCGAGGCGGGGCACCGCGTGGACGTCGTCGCGCGTGACCTGCCGCTCGAGACGACCTCCGCGGTGGCCGCGGCCCTCTGGTACCCCTACCGCGCCCTCCCGCAGGACCGCGTGACGGCGTGGGGGAGGACGTCGTACGACGTCTTCGCGATGCTCGCCGCCGACGAGCGGACGGGGGTGCGGATGCTCACCGGCACCGAGGTGCTGCGCGAGCACCAGCCCGACCCCTGGTGGCGCGGCGCGGTGCCGTCGCTCGACCGCGAGACGGCGCTGCCGCCGGGCTACGCCGACGGTTGGACGTTCGTCAGCCCGGTCGTCGACATGCCGGTCTTCCTGCGCTGGCTGGTCGCGCGCGTGGAGGAGCTCGGGGGCACCCTCACCCGGATGAACCTGTCCGCGCTGCCCGCGGACGGGAGGCTCGTGGTCAACGCCACCGGTCTCGGCTCCCGGCACTTCGGCGCGGACCCCGCCGTGTACCCCGTGCGCGGCCAGGTCGTGGTCGTCGAGCAGGTCGGCCTCGACCGCTGGACGCTCGACAGGTCCGGGCTCACCTACGTCGTCCCGCGCACCCACGAGGTCGTGCTCGGCGGCACGGAGGTCGAGGGGGAGTGGAGCCGCACCCCCGACCCGGCCGTCGCCGAGCAGGTGCTGCACCGCGCGACGGCGCTCGTCCCGGCCCTCGAGGGCGCCCGGGTGCTGCGGCACAAGGTCGGGCTGCGCCCGGCCCGCCCCGGGGTGCGTCTCGAGCGGGTGGGTGACGTCATCCACTGCTACGGCCACGGCGGCGCCGGCATGACGCTGTCGTGGGGCAGCGCCGACGAGGTGGCGGGCCTGGTCGATGGGTGACCTCCAGTGCGCCGCCCGGGTGATCGTGGCCCGGCACGGTGCGGCCGACTACGAGAGCGAGCTGCTGAGCGATGCCGGCGGCTGGCTGAGCCCGCTCGGACGCGTCCAGTCGCGCGAGCTGGGCGACCGCCTCGAGGGCGAGCGGATCGCCCGGGTCTGGACCAGCGACCTGTCGCGCGCGGTGCAGACCGGGGAGATCGTCGCCGCGCGGCTCGGCGTCGACGTCGCCGTACGCTCCGGTCTGCGCGAGTTCGGCGTCGGTGACGCGGCCGGGACCACCGGTGACCCAGATCCCTTCGCGGCCACGTTCGCCGCCTGGCTGGACGGCGACCTCTCCGCCCGCATCCCCGGGGGCGAGAGCGGGTTCGAGGTGGTGGAGCGCTATCGCGCCGTGCTCGACGAGGTCGCCGACGCGCACCGGGGCGAGTCGGTGCTGGTGGTCAGCCACGGCGGCGTGATGTGCATGGCCCTGCCCCTGCTGGCGCGCAACCTCGCGCCCGACCACACCCGCGACCTGCCGCTGCCCAACTGCGGCGTGGTCGCGCTCGAGGCCGACGCCGACGGCTGGGTGGCGCGGTCGTGGGCGGGGGAGCCGGTCAGCGGGTGACGCCGAGCGCCCACAGCAGGATCGCGACGCCGAGCATCACGACCAGCGCCAGCCCCATGCGTACGGCCATCCCCTTCACCCACAGCGACGTGAGCGTCTCGGGCCGGCCGCGCCGGTCGAGCGGCGTCACGTCGACGACGGCCCCGCGGTCGATGGGCCCGTAGACGTGGGGATAGGTGTCGTCGCCGACCGCCTCGACCCGAACCTCCGCCGCGGTCAGGCGCTCGGGGGCGATCGTGAGCAGCACGAGGTGCTCGCCCGCGCCGCGGTAGTAGCGGTCGAAGACGCCTGGCACCTGCTCACGCCGGCTGGCGTGGATGAAACCCTCTTCCTCGAGGGTGCGCCCGATCGTCGAGGTGGTGTAGGTCCCGGTCTCGAGCGTCCGTCGCCAGTCCGCGGCCGTGGCGATGTGGAAGATGCGCTCCGGCGGGCTGGCTGTCACCGTGCGAGGGTAGCGACAGGACTGGTCGGACAGCGCCGGTTGGGGCCGCACGATCCGGCTTATGTGCGACCAGTTCCCGCGTGTCGCGATCTGGACACCGGCGAGTCGTGGACGGGTGCTGGCCGAGTGGCCCCGCTCACCTGCGTCGACGGTCTCGCGGGCCGAACGACGGCGGTTCCTTGCTGTGGGCCACGGCCACTGCCTCGAAGACCTGCTGAACGACACTCATGAAGCGGTCGCAGTCGCGCTGACCCCGTGTTCGAGTGTCCTCTGGATCGTCCTGCTCGGAGCGGAGCATCGCTCTTCGAGAGCATGGCCCTCCTCGGTGGTCATGGTGGCGGACACCGGGACCGTCCCACCTCGCGCTCTTCCGAATTGGAGGCGCAGCAAGGCGCTGAAGAGCAAGGTCAATGGCTCGTCAAGGACCTCGATGCTCTCGAGCCGGGAAAGGTCACCATGTTCTCGCCGTGGCGTCAGGTTGCTGGATCGGGACATGCGTACCTCCTGGGGTGGGTTCCACAGGACGGTCCCACCCATGTCCGACAGCGGGGCCGTGGCTGCCCCGGGGGCTGTGGACAACCTCTAGGTGGTGACTCGCGCCGTCCGCGTGCCCTGGACCGGAGGCTCAGAGAGCCATCAGAAGAGCCGGTGCTCGGCGTCGTCCATCCCGCGGAGGGCGTCGTAGTCGACGAGCGCGCAGGCGATGCCCCGGTCGGTGGCGAGCACGCGGGCCTGGGGCTTGATCTCCTGGGCGGCGTAGATGCCGCGGACCGGCCCCTTGCTGGTGAGCAGCGGGTCGCGGTTGAGCAGCTCGAGGTAGCGGGTGAGCTGCTCGACGCCGTCGATCTCACCACGCCGCTTGATCTCCACGGCGACGGAGAGGCCGTCGGCGTCGCGGCACATCAGGTCGACCGGTCCGATGGCGGTCATGTACTCCCGACGGACCAGGGTGAGGCCCTCGGCGAGGCTCGCCGGGTGCTCCGCGAGGAGCTCCTGCAGGTGCTTCTCGACGCCGTCCTTCTGCAGGCCCGGATCCACACCCAGGTCATGGGAGGTGTCGTGCAGCACCTCGTCGATGAGGATCCGCAGGGTGTCGTCGGACTTCGTCGCCGTCACGAGCCACTCCGCCTGGCCGTCCTCCGAGACCCCCTCGCGCACGGTGCACGGCGGCGACATCCAGTTGAGCGGCTTGTAGGAGCCGCCGTCGGAGTGGATCAGCACTGATCCGTCCGACTTGAGCATCAGGACGCGGGTGGCGAGCGGCAGGTGGGCCGAGAGCCGTCCGGCGTAGTCCACCTGGCAGCGTGCGACGACGATCCTCACGACGGGCGAATCTACAGTGACCTCGTGACCGACCACGCATTACGCCCCGCGCGAGCGAGTGACCTCCCCCTGCTCGCGGCGATCGAGGACTCCGGTCTCGCGATGTTCGAGGACGCACTCGGTGACCTCACCGGCGACGCGCTCGCCTCCCCGGCCGTGAGCGGGCACGACCGGGCGGCCGAGCCGGGCTTCATCCTGGTGGCGGGGGACCCCGCGATCGGCTTCGCCCACGTCGTCGACCTCGAGTCGCACGCCCACCTCGACCAGATCTCGGTGCACCCCGACCATGCGCGACGCGGCGTCGGGACCGCGCTGCTGGAGGGCGTGGCGGAGCGGGCGACGCTCAAGGGGCACGGTGCGCTCACCCTGACGACGTACGCCGACATCGCGTGGAACGCACCCTTCTACGCCCGGCACGGCTTCACCGAGTTCGCCGACGACGACCCGCGCACGGCCTCCCAGCTCGCGATCTCGGCGAACGAGGAGCGGCTCGGGCTGTCGCGACACGGTAGGCGGATCTGGATGCGGCGGGTGCTCCGTCCGCACCGCACGACCGACGAGATCGCCGGTTTCCTGCCCACGGTCGATGCGAGCCCGCGAGACGTCGGCGTGCTGCGCGCGGTCGTACGCCGTCCCGGCCCGGGCGCGCGGGAGGTGCTCGGCGTCGGCCACCTCGACGTCACCGCGGGCCTCGTGGGGGACACGTGGGTCGAGCGGGGGAGCCGCCGGACCGCGGACGGCTCGCCGCACCCCGACATGCAGCTCAACCTGATGAACCACCGCCTCATCGAGTTCCTCGCCCAGGAGCCCGGGCGCGAGCAGCTGGCCGGTGACCAGATGTTCGTCGACCTCGACCTGTCGCACGACAACCTCCCGGCCTGGAGCGAGCTGCACATCGGCGGTCCCGACGGCGCGGTCATCGTCGTCACGGATCAGCCCCACAACGGGTGCGGCAAGTTCATCGCCCGGTTCGGCAAGGACGCCCTGGCCTTCGTCAACGGTCCGGAGGGCAGGCCACGCCGGCTGCGCGGGCTGTGCGCCAAGGTGGTGCGTCCCGGCCCGGTCCGACCGGGGGACGAGGTCCGGGTCGTCCGCCCTCAGGCGACCCCGGCGGAGTGACGCTTCCCACATCCGTGATGCCGGGACGGCATGGGAGCATGCGTCCATGACTGAGACGGCTACCCGCGAGTTCACCACCGTCGGCGTGATCGGCCTCGGCACCATGGGTGCCGGCATCGCCGAGGTCTTCGCCCGCAACGGCTACGCGGTCGTCGGCGTCGAGGTCAACGAGGCAGCCGTGCAGCGCGGGCGCGAGCACCTCGAGCACTCCACCGGGCGCGCGGTGAAGCGCGAGAAGATGACGCAGGAGCAGGCCGACGAGCTGCTCGGCCGGATCACGCTCACGACCGAGATGAAGGACCTCGCCGACGCCGACCTGGTGGTCGAGGCCGTCATCGAGTCGCTCGAGGTCAAGAAGTCGATCTTCCGCACGCTGGACGACATCGTCCGCCCCGACGCGATCCTGGCGACCAACACCTCCTCGCTGAGCGTCACCGAGATCTCGACCGCCAACGCCCGGCCCGGACGGGTCGTGGGCGTCCACTTCTTCAACCCCGCCCCCGTGCAGAACCTCGTCGAGATCATCCGCACCGTCGTCACCGAGCCCGACGTGCTCGCCGCCGTGCAGTCGCTGCTCGTCGACCTCGGCAAGAACCCCGTCGTGTGCGGCGACAAGGCCGGCTTCATCGCCAACACGCTGCTCTTCGGTTACCTCAACCACGCGGTCGCGATGTACGAGGGCAAGTACGCCTCCCGCGAGGACATCGACGCCGCCATGCGCTTCGGCTGCGGCTACCCGATGGGCCCGCTCGCCCTGCTCGACCTGATCGGTCTCGACACGGCGTACGAGATCCTCGACACGATGTACAAGCAGGGCCGCGACCGCCTGCACGCGCCGGCGCCGATCCTCAAGCAGTACGTCACCGCGGGCCTGCTCGGTCGCAAGTCGGGCCGCGGGTTCTACACCTACGAGGCGCCCGACAGCCCGGTCGTCGTCGCCGACGCCCACACCCCGAGTGCGGACGACAAGCCGCAGCTGCGCCACGACATCTCGCTCGTCGGCGTCGTCGGCACCGGCACGATGGCCTCGGGCATCGTCGAGGTGTTCGCCAAGGCGGGCTACGACGTGCTGTTCACCGGCCGGGGCCAGGACAAGGTCGACGGCGTGGTCGCCACGATCACGAAGAACTTCGACAAGCAGATCCAGCGCGGGCGCGCGACCGAGGAGCAGAAGCTCGAGGTGCTCGGCCGGGTCCGTGGCACCACGTCGCTCGACGACCTCAAGGACGTCGACCTCGTCGTCGAGGCCATCGCCGAGGACCTCGCCATCAAGACCACGCTGTTCGAGAACCTCGACGAGATCTGCAAGCCCGGCGCCATCCTCGCGACCACCACGTCGTCGCTGCCGATCATCTCCATGGCCAAGGTGACCAAGCGTCCGCAGGACGTGATCGGCATGCACTTCTTCAACCCGGCGGCCATCATGAAGCTGGTCGAGGTGGTGTCCACCGTCGCCACCGACGAGGCCGTCACCGAGACCGTGCTCGCGCTGTGCGAGAAGGTCGGCAAGGTCGCGGTACGGTGCGGCGACCGCTCCGGCTTCATCGTCAACGCGCTGCTCTTCCCCTACCTCAACGATGCGGTGAAGATGCTCGAGGCGCACTACGCCACCGCCGACGACATTGACACCGCCATGAAGCAGGGCTGTGCGCTGCCGATGGGGCCGTTCGAGCTGCTCGACGTGGTCGGCAACGACGTCTCGCTGGCCATCCAGCGCGAGCTCTACCTCGAGTTCCGTGAGCCGGGCTTCGCCCCGGCCCCGTTGCTGGAGCACCTGGTGACGGCCGGCTACCTCGGACGCAAGACCGGTCGCGGCTTCCGCGACTACAGCGCGCGCTGACGAGCTGGTCAATCGAGGCAGAACTCGTTGCCCTCGGGGTCCCGCATCACGAGGTGACCGGCCGTCATGGGCGGGGCGGGCTCGTGACGCTCCACCCGCGAGGCACCGAGGGCGACGAGGCGCTCGCACTCGGCCTCGAGGGCGGCCATCCGCTCCTCACCCCCGAGACCGGGGGCGGCGCGGAGGTCGAGGTGGACGCGGTTCTTGGCGGTCTTGCCCTCGGGCACCCGCTGGAAGAACAACCTCGGTCCGGCCCCGTCGGGATCCTCGGCCGCGGACCGGGAGTTCCACTCCGACTCGGGCACGCCGATCTCGCCGAGGAAGTCGTGCCACGCGTCGAAAGGGTCCTGCCCCGGCGCGAGCTCGCGCCCGGGCGGGCCCGGGTTGACGTAGCCCATCGCGTCGGCCCAGAAGCGGGACAGCGCCTCGGGGTCGTGGGCGTCGAAGGTCACCTGGATGGTCCGGCTCATACCGGCATCCTGCCGCGGACCACCGACAGCGGCACCCCCACGGAGGACGGGCAGGAAGTGCCCGGTCAGCGGTTGTCGACCACGAGCGCGGCGAGCCGGGCGCGCGTGTTGATGTCGAGCTTGCGGTAGATGTGGGTGAGGTGCGCGTCGACCGTGCGGGGCGAGACGTAGAGCTCCTCCGCGATCTGCCGGCTCGTCAGACCGTGCGCGACCCGTTCGGCGACCTGCCGCTCGGCGGCGGTGAGGGCGTCGAGCACCGACGGCCTCGCCGACGTGGTGCGGCTGAAGACGGTGGTGATCAGGGCGACGCCGTCGGTGGAGAGGTCGTCGCCGTCGAGCCATTCGTCGGGTGCCCGGTGGGCCGGCACCACGTCGTAGTCGGCGGAGTAGCCCCAGCGCACCGCCTTGCGCGGCGTCCGCAGGGCGAAGGCCGCCGCGGCGAGGTCGCGCGCCTCGGGGAGGTCGCGCGCCCGGGCGACCCCGGCGAGCCCGTCGAGCACGTCGGCGGCGCGCAGCGGCAGGCCCATGGTGCGGCAGTGGTCGAGGGCCGTGAGGTACGTCGTCGTGGCCTGGTCGAGGTCGCCGAGGTCCACCAGCGCGCGACCGAGCAGCAACCGCGCGTCGACGCCGTCGCGACCCAGGCGGGCGGAGTCGGCGAGCGCCACGACGTCGGCCGCCAGGCCCGCGGCCCGCTTGGCGTCGCCCCGGACCAGCAGGTCGCGACCGTCCTGGGCGAGCACCGGCAGGCGGACGGCCCACGGCAGCGTCTCGCGGACGACGTCGGTGGGCACCCAGGACGGGTCGAGGTTGCGCAGCAGCGTCTCGGCGAGCAGCCCCACCCGGTCCTCGGCGAGCTCGCGGGCCTCGACGACGACGGCGCGCGTGGCGGCGATCGCCTCGGCGATGCGTCCCTGCTCGAGCGCGATCCGGGCCAGCACGGTGCGCAGCGACAGGTCGATCCATCGCTCGTCGCCGGTGGTGCGGGCGGGCATCGCGGCGACGGCGGCCTCCGTGGCCTCGGCGAAACGGCCCTGCGAGGCATAGACGTCGGCCAGCGTGCGGGTGGCCTGGCGGGTGATCGAGCCGTCGGGGTCGAGGTCGATCGCGCGCCTGGCCTCGACCTCGGCACTGGCCAGGTCGCCGGCGTCGAGATGCATCTCGGCCCGGATGGAGGCGGTCTTGGACAGCTGCTCCTCGGGGATGGGCGCGGCCGAGGCGTGCTCGTCGGATCGCGCGAGCAGCCACAGCCCCTCGTAGGTGCCGCGCATCTCCGAGGCCGCGATCCCGGCCCGTCGGGCGATCTGGGCGCCCATGGCGGGCGGTCCGTCCCCGCTCGAGAGGGCGCCCTCGAGGATCTCGACGGCCTCCCGGGCCCGCATCGAGGTGTAGAGCGAGGAGAAGATGCGGTTCGCGACGGAGTAGCCGTCCGCGCGGGTGGCCGGGTCCGCGCACGCGGTGAGCACGGCGTGCCGCATCGCCGGCAGGTCGCCCAGCCACTCGGCGTCGGCCGCGCCGTAGTTGTCGTGCTCCGGGGCGTGGGCCTGTGCCCACGCGAGCAGCCCGGCGCGGACCGCCGCCTGGTCCTCGGGCGTGGCCAGCGCCCGGGCGCGACCGCGGATGGGCGAGAGCATGTCGAAGTGGCCCTGCGGGTCGAGCTCGAGCAGGCTGCGCCGCACGAGGTTGCCGGCGATCTCGGCGGCCTCCGGCACGGAGACGTCCAGCACGCGGGCGAGCACGCCGAGCCCGACCTGGAAGTCGAGCAGTCCGATGCGGCGCAGGGCCGTGGCGCTGGCCTCGTCGAGGAGGTCGTGGGCGGAGTCGACGGCCTGGTCGAGGCTGACCGCGGACATGGCGTTGCTCAGCCCGACGAGTGCGGACTGCACGGCCACCTGCTCGATGAGCAGCGGCAGCCCGCCGGTGGCGCGCAGCAGGCGGCGTACTTCGTGTGCCTGCTCCGCCAGGTCGACCTGCTGGCCGCCCGCGGTGCGGATGCGGCGCAGGAAGAGCTCGACCGCGGGTCCCTCGAGCGGGGAGCGCTGGGAGGGCACCGGCAGCGGTCCGACGCGTACGACGGACTCCGCCGGCTGGCTGGCCGTGGTCAGTGCCGTCACCACCACGCGGGCCTCGTGGGTGGCATCGAGCACCGACTGGAGCACCGGGCCGGCAGCGGTCGTGTCGAGGTCGAGCCCGTCGAGCACGAGGAGGCACTCGCGTCCGTCGACCGCCCGACCCAGGGCGCCCACCAGGGAGTCGCCGGGCGCGGTCTCGGCATCGAGGCTCTCCAGGGCCGCGACGAGCACGTCGTCGATGGTGTGCAGGTTGCGCGCGTCGACCCACGAGGCGGCCGCGGTCGCCGCGACGTGGCGCACCAGCAGCGTCTTGCCGCTGCCGGGCGGGCCGACGACTGTGACCCATCGCGACTCCTCCAGTGCTTCGTGCAGCGCGCGCTGGACGTCGTCACGACCGAGACAGGGGGACAGCACGAAAGGAATCTATCGCTCCTTGGCGCAGGAGTTACGTAGGACTACGGATGCCGGGACCGGGCGCTTCGCGGGAGTCTTCTCGTACGCCGAGGGCATCGAGGCCGCGCGAGGGGATGGCCCCGCTGCCCACCGGCCGCTTGTCGGAGCAGGTCGCACATCGTCGGGGGTCGATGGGCGGCCTGCTCTTGCAGGTCCGAGCCACCCGAGCCAGCCCGCGTGACCTTGCCGCCGCTGCGTACTCTGGGGCCATGGAACTCGTGCTCCTGCTGGTCGTCATCGGCGGCCTCGTCGCGGTCGCCGTCGGCGCGGGCAAGACGAGCAAGAAGCGAGAGCTGGCGCGTGTCGAGTCCGAGGTCGCACCGGTGAAGAAGCTCGCCGAGGAGGACGTCACCGCACTCGGCGTGGAGCTCCAGGACCTCGACATCGAGATGGCAGGGCAGCCGCTCGACGCGGGCGCCAACGCCGACTACCAGCGCGCCCTCGACTCCTACGAGTCGGCCAAGACGGCCGCTGCCGCGCTGACGCGCCCCGAGGACGTCAAGCACGTCACCGAGATCCTCGAGGACGGTCGCTATGCGATGGCGTGCGTGCGTGCGCGGGTGGCGGGGGAGCCGCTGCCGCAGCGCCGGCCGCCGTGCTTCTTCGACCCCCGCCACGGGCTGTCGGTCGCGGACGTGCCGTGGACCCCGCCGGGCGGCGCGCAGCGCGAGGTCCCCGCGTGCGCGCTCGACGTCGAGCGGGTGCGTGCCGGCGCCGAGCCCGACATCCGCAAGGTGATGGTCGGTTCGCGGCGCGTCCCCTATTGGCAGGGAGGGCGGGCCTACCAGCCCTACGCGCAGGGCTACTTCGGCGCCTTCTCGCCGATGGACTGGATGTTCATGGGCATGCTCTTCGGCGGCGGCTTCGACGGCCTCGGCGAGGGCATCGGAGCGATCGGCGAGGGCCTCGGCGACATGTTCGGCGGCATCGGCGACGGCATCGGCGGCATGTTCGACGGCTTCGACGGGTTCGACTTCTGAGTCCCCACCCTCACCGTCGAGGGTCGGTGGCCGTGGCCAGACGCCCCTGCGGGAGGATGGGCCGGTGAGCCTGCACCGCACCGAGCTCGGCGAGTCCGGGCCCCGCGTCGTCTTCTGCCACGGCCTCTTCGGGCAGGGCAAGAACTGGACGCAGGCGGCGAAGGCCCTCAGTGCCGACCACCGGGTCGTGCTCCTCGACATGCCCAACCACGGGCGCTCGCCCTGGACCGAGACCTTCGACTTCCTCGAGCTGGCCGACCTCGTCGCCGCCGACCTGGGCGACGAGCCGGTGGCCCTCGTCGGACACTCGATGGGCGGCAAGATCGCGATGTGCCTCGCCCTGCGGCACCCGGAGCTGGTCGAGCGGCTCGTCGTGGTCGACATCGCCCCGGCGGCGTACGAGAGCGGGCGGGAGTTCGTCGGCTACATCGAGACGATGCGTGAGCTCGACCTCGGCTCCCTGGGCAGCCGCGGCCAGGCGGAGGCGGCGCTCGAGGAGGCGGTGCCCAACCGGGTCGTGCGCAGCTTCCTGCTGCAGAACCTCCGACGCACCGACGACGGCTGGCACTGGCAGGTCAACCTCGACCTGCTCGGCGAGGAGATGGCATCGCTCGTCGGCTGGCCCGCGGAGGAGCTCGGTGACGCGTCGTACGACGGCCCGGTGCTGTGGGTGGGCGGCGCCAACTCCGACTACATCTCCGACGACTACGCGCCGGAGATGGACCGCCGCTTCCCGCGCAACCGGCGGGTGCTGGTCAAGGACGCCGGCCACTGGGTCCACTCCGAGCAGCCCGAGGTCTTCCTCGAGGTGCTGCGGCGCTTCCTGCCCTGAGCCAGGAGCCGCCCTTCAGGTGCGCTGGCGCGCCCGGTAGGCCGCGACGGCCTCGCGGTTGCCGCACGTGGTCGAGCAGTAGCGGCGCGACCGGTTGCGGGACAGGTCGAGCACGACGTCGTCGCAGTCGTCGGCCGCGCAGGTGTCGAGCCGGGACATCTCGTCGGCCCGGATGACGTCGACCATGGCCATCGCGGTCTCCACCACCACGCGCTCGTCGAGCGGCCGGTCGGGGTCGACGGCGTGGAGGTGCCAGTCCCAGTGGTGGTGGCGCTGCAGCTGGGGGAGCGCCTTGGCCCGCGCGAGCATGTCGTTGACGATGGCCGCCGCCTCGTCGCGGTCGGCGAGCAGCAGCGACCGCAGCGCGGGGCGGAGCCGGCGTACGGACTCGAGCTCGTCGGCGGTCGCGTCGTGCCGTCCCGTGTAGGGCCAGGAGGCGAGGAACGCCGACAGGTCGTCCACCGAGCCCAGCGGCTGGCCGGGCTCGTCGGTGGAGTTGACCAGCGCGACGGCTGCCTGCAGCGACGCGTCCGTGTCATCCGTGAAAAGCATGTTGACACATTACAGGAGTCGCGCCTACGGTCATGACCGTGACGGCTTTGACCCATGACACCCGATCGTCCCGGACCGCGGCCGGGCTGCTGCTCGCCGTGGCGTCCGCCGTGACCTTCGGCATGTCCGGGGCACTCGCGCGCGGACTGCTGGACACCGGCTGGAGCGCCGGCGCAGCGGTGACCCTGCGCACCTCGCTCGCGGCCCTCGTCCTCCTGGTGCCGGGCCTGCTGGCGCTGCGCGGACGGATGCACCTGCTGCGCGCCAACGCCGGGCTCGTCACCGTCTACGGCATCACCGCGGTCGCCGGGGCGCAGCTCTGCTACTTCTACGCGGTCACCTACATGCAGGTCAGCGTCGCGCTGCTGCTGGAGTACACCGCGCCTGTCGCGGTCGTCGTCTGGCTGTGGGTGCGCCACGGCCACCGCCCGTCCGGTCTGACGGTGCTGGGTGCCGTGCTGGCCGCGGGCGGGCTGGTGCTCGTGCTCGACGTGATCTCGGGTGCCGAGCTCAGCACCGTGGGAGTGCTGTGGGCGCTGGGAGCGATGGTCGGCGCAGCGAGCTACTTCATCATCTCCGCCGACGAGGGCAACGGCCTGCCGGGCATCAGCCTGGCCGCCGGCGGCCTCCTCGTCGGGAGCGTCGTGCTCGGGACGGCCGGTGCGATCGGCGTCCTGCCGTTCGACACCTCGTCCGCGGACGCGGCGTACGACGGCTTCACGCTCCCGTGGTGGGTCACGGTCGTGCTGCTCGGGCTGGTCACCGCTGCCTTCGCCTACGTCACCGGCATCCTGGCCGGACGTCGCCTCGGCAGCCGGCTGGCGTCCTTCGTCGCCCTCGGCGAGGTGCTCGCGGCCGTCATCTGGGCGTGGCTGCTCCTCGGCGAGCTGCCCCGCCCGATCCAGCTGGCCGGGGGCCTGCTGGTGCTGGCCGGCGTGGTCGTGGTCAAGCTGGGTGAGGGGCGGGCGCCGCTCCTGGTCGAGCCCCTGCCGGAGCCCGAGCCGGAGCCGGAGCACGACCTCAGCGGGCGTCCTGCCGCTTGAGGAACACCTCGCGGTGCAGGAGCAGGAGCGCCGCGGCGACCGGCACGGCCAGCAGGGCGCCGACGATGCCCAGCAGCGATCCGCCGACGAGGGCGGCCACCACGGTCACCGACCCCGGGATGTCGACGGACTTCTTCATGATCCGCGGGTAGATGAAGTAGGACTCCACCTGCTGGTAGGCGATGTAGTAGACCAGCGCCACCAGTGCGACGGTCGGGGAGACCGTCAGCGCCAGGAGCGTCATGAGCGCTCCTGACACGAACGCACCCACGACCGGGATGAGCGAGAAGAGTCCGACGACGAAGGCGAGCGCGAAGGCATAGTCGCCCAGCCCGACGACGAACGAGAAGATCAGCGTGCTCAGGCCCGCGCAGACCGCGACGAGGAAGGCGCCGGCGACGTAGGCGCCGGTGGAGCGGATGATCTTGTCGCCCAGCTCGCTGACCCGCGGACGCTTCGAGGCGGGCGCGAGGGAGTAGGCGGCGTGCTTGATGCTCGGCAGCGAGACGAGGAAGTAGATCATCAGCACGAGGACGATGAAGCTGTTGGCCACGGCGGAGAGCACGCGAAGGCCCACGCCGAGGGCGCCGCCGAAGACACGCTCTCCGAAGTCGCCGTTCTGGACGTACTCGCGCACCTTGGCGACGACGTCGAACCTGTCGTCGAGCCTCTGCACCTGGGCGTTGCTCTGCAGGTCGTCGAGCCAGCCCGGAGCGTTGCGGGTGATCGCCGCGATCTGCTCGCTGATCACCGGCGCGATGGCCACGACGAAGAGCGACAGGACGCTGATCACCACGACGAGCACCAGAAGCACCGACAGGCTGCGCCGCAGACCGCGACGCATGAAGAGCTCGACGGTCGGGTTGAGCCCGATCGCGAGGAACATCGACATCACCAGCAGCACCAGGACCGAGGAGATGCTGAGCAGCTGCTCGCTCAGGAAGACCGCGAGAAGCGCGCCGAGGGCGCCGAAGAACCCGATGTTGAAGGGGGAGTGCCGCAGCAGCAGCGGAGCCGGGGCCGGCTCGGCCGGGACGTACGGCGCCGGCGTGTCCTCGTCGACGACCAGGTCGGTGGCGTCGTCGATCTTCTCGGCGATGACGGAGGCGGAGCGGGCCGACTCCTCGGCCGCGTCTGCTGCTGCCTCGGCGCGGTCGGCGTCGTCGTTGACCTGGTCGACGACCTCCTCGAGCGCCTGGGGGAGCTCGGCGGGGTCGTCAGATGCCCGGCGCAGCGCGACCGTCGCGTCCGAGGCAGGGCGTGGGTCGTCCGAGCTGCCGGGGTCGGAGGTGATGCGCTCCCGGAGTCGCTCGCGCCAGCTCAGGACTCGTCCTCGCCGAAGCCCGCGACCACGTCGCGCAGGGCACCGAGCTGGGCGGTGATGGCGTCGCGACGCTTCGCGGCGCGGTCGACCTCGGCCTGGATGTTGGCCAGCTCCCGCTCGGCCTCGGCCACCCTGGTCGCCCCGATCGAGTCGGCCTGGGTGCGGGCCGAGGCGACGATCTGCTCGGCCTCGCGCCGGGCCCGGGTGAGCAGGCCCTCGGACTCCGTCTGGGCCTGCTGGCGGTGGGCGTTGGCCTGGGCCGTGGCCTCGCGCGCCCGCTGCTCGGCGGCGTTGGCGCGGGCTTCCGCCTCGGCGACGAGGCGCTGCGTCTCCGCGGTGGCGTTGCTGTGGTGCTCGGCGGCCTCACGGGTGAGCCGCTCCTTCTCCACGGCGAGGGTGCGACGCGCCTCCTGGACCTCGCGGTCGGCGGCGGCCCGCGCCTGCTCGGCCTCGCGGGTCGCGGTCACGCGCATCTCGTTGGTCTCCTGCTGGGCGGCGAGGCGGACCTGGTCGGACTCGCGGCGGGCGGAGGCGAGCAGGTCCTCGGCCTCGGCCTTGGCGAGACCGCGCTCGGTCTCCGCGTCGGCGGTGAGCCGCGAACGCATCTCGTCGAGCTCCTTGAGCTGGACCATGCGCATGTCGTCGGCCTCGCGGGCGGCGTCGGCGCGGATGCTGTGGGCGTCGCGCTCGGCCTGGGCGCGGATCTCGTCGGCCTCACGACGCGCGGCGGTGCGCACGTCGGCCGCCTCGTCCTCGGCCATCTTGAGCATGGAGGTGGCGCGGCCACCGAGCCCGGCGTAGGTCGGGTTCGTGTTCTCCGCGACCTCCCGGCGCAGCCCCTCGAGCTCGGCCTCGAGCTCGATGACGCGCTCCTCGCTGCTGGCGAGGCTGGTGGCCAGTCCGGACTTCTCGCTCAGCAGCTGGTGGACGCGCTGGTCCACCGCCGACTTGTCGTAGCCACCGCGGCGTACGACGGGGAGGGGAGCGGCGGTCGTGGTGGGCACCGCGGGGCGCGGCGCGGCCGGGGGGACCACCGGTGAGCGCCGGGTCGCCTCGGTCTCGGACGGTGCTGCCGAGGTCGGGGCGCTCGCGGCTGCCGGGGCATCCGGGGTCGGAGCCGGCGCAGGGGCGGCGGGGGCGGACGGGGACGTCGGCCGCGCGGGTGCCGCGGTCGGCTGGGGAGCCGGCTTGGCGGGGGTGGTCCTCGGCTCGGCCCGAGGTTCGTCCCTGGGCGTGACGGGCAGCACCTGGGTCTCCTCGCCGGCGGTCGCACCCGCGGCGGGACTACTCGAGGTGGCCTTGCCGTCGGCGGACTCCGGCTCGTCGAAGATGGACAGGCCCTGGTCGGAAGCCATGGTGAGGCACCCTCTCTCACGTCGTACGGACTGCGTCGGTGCCAGTCTCTCCGATGCCCCTCAAAAGACACACCCCGGCTCGCGGGCGACTTCGATCGAGTCGCGCGAACCGGGGTGTGAAAGGTCTCAGGCCCGAGACCCCACGCGGGATCAGACCCCGCGGAACCTGTTGATGGCGCTCTCGTGCTGGGCCCGCATCTCGTGGTCGAGCACTCCCAGACCCTCCTCAGGGGCGAGGCAGAGGACGCCGACCTTGCCCTGGTGGGCGTTCTGGTGGACGTCGAGCGAGGCCTGGCCGACCTCGTCGAGCGTGTAGGTCTTCGACAGGGTGGGGTGGATCTTGCCCTTGGCGATGAGGCGGTTGGCCTCCCACGACTCGCGGTAGTTGGCGAAGTGGCTGGAGATGATCCGCTTGAGGTTCATCCAGAGGTAGCGGTTGTCGTACTCGTGCATGTAGCCGGAGGTCGACGCGCAGGTGGTGATGGTGCCGCCCTTGCGGGTGACGAACACGCTCGCACCGAAGGTCTCGCGCCCCGGGTGCTCGAAGACGATGTCGATGTCCTCACCGCCGGTGAGCTCACGGATGCGGGCGCCGAAGCGCTTCCACTCCTTCGGGTCCTGCTGCGTGCCCTCGTCGTTCCAGAACTTGTAGCCCTCCTCCGAGCGGTTGATGATCAGCTCGGCACCCATGCTGCGGGCGATCTTCGCCTTCTCCTCGTTGGAGACCACGCACACCGGCGTCGCGCCGCCGTTGAGGGCGTACTGCGTGGCGAAGCCGCCGAGGCCGCCGGAGGCGCCCCAGATGAGGACGTTGTCGCCCTGCTTCATGTCGCCGCCGTTCTTGCTGACGAGCTGGCGGTAGGCCGTGCAGTTGACGAGGCCGGGGGAGGCGGCCTCCTCCCAGGTGAGGTGCTCGGGCTTGGGCATCAGCTGGTTGGCCTTGACCATCGCGACGTCGGCGAGGCCGCCGAAGTTGGTCTCGAAGCCCCAGATCCGCTGCTCGGTGTCGAGCATCGTGTCGTTGTGGCCGTCGGGGCCCTCGAGCTCCACCGAGAGGCAGTGGGCCACGACGCGGTCGCCGGGCTTCCACTTCGTGACGCCCGGCCCGGTCTTGAGCACGACGCCGGCCAGGTCGGAGCCGACCACGTGGTAGGGCAGGTCGTGGCGCTTGGTCAGCTCGCTGTTGCGGCCGTAGCGCTCGAGGAAGCCGAAGGTGGAGACGGGCTCGAAGATCGAGGTCCACACGGTGTTGTAGTTGATGGCGCTCGCCATCACGGCCACGAAGGCCTCACCGGGTCCGAGCTCCGGCAGCGGCACCTCCTCGACGTGGAGGGACTTGCGGGGGTCCTTCTCCTTGGCGGTGAGGCCCTCGAACATGTCCACCTCCTCCTTCTTCACGAAGGCGGCGCGGTAGGAGTCCGGGAGCTGGAGGCTCGCGAAGTCCTCCGAGGTGGCGTTGCCGGACTGGATGGCGTCGAGGATGTTCTGCACGGGTGTCTCCTGGTGAGGCATCGGGTGAGGCATCGGTGGCACGGGTGGCGGTCAAGATACCGGCGAGTAACCTCGAGCGGTCGGAGGTGTGACGTACGTCGCTGCGGTGACGGCGTCAGTGCGGGTGGGCGGCGGGCTCGACGAGCTCGACCAGCACGCCGCCGGCGTCCTTGGGGTGGATGAAGTTGACGCGGCTGTCGGACGTGCCGCGCCTCGGGGCGTCGTAGAGCAGGCGCAGGCCGCGCGAGCGCAGCACGTCGGCGACGTGCTCGACGTCGTCGACGCGGAAGGCGAGCTGCTGCATGCCCTGGCCGTTGCGCTCGAGGAACTTGGCGATCGTCGACTCGGGCGTCAGGGGCGCCAGCAGCTGGATGCACGAGCCGGAGTCGCCGACGCCGACCATGGCCTCACGGACGCCCTGCTCCTCGTTGACCTCCTCGTGGATGACCTCCATGCCGTAGGCCTCGCGGTAGAAGGCCGTCGCAGCGTCGAGGTCGGGCACGGCGATGCCCACGTGGTCGATGGCGGTGAACAGGTGCCGGACGTCGCTCAGCTCGGGGGTCATGGGCACATGCTGTACGACGCCGGGCGCGGGGGCGAGGGTGTGTGACGGTCGCCACTCCCGCGCCCCCGGCCGGCTCCCCGTCCGCGTCTACTGGGCCAGGCCGGCGTCAGGGTCGTAGTGGCCGATCACCGCCGCGGCGTCGATGTCACCGATGAACCCGAGCGGGCTGGCGCACGGGCCGACGTAGTCGCCGAGGTAGAAGTCGTCGGCAGTGGGCATGCCGTAGTAGACGCTGACCGGCGCGGCGACCGGGGCGCCCACCCGGGCGCCGTCGACGTAGAGACGCAGCTCCCCGCCGTTGAACGTGCCCCGCACCGTGTGCCAGGCGCCGTCCCAGAGGTCGGGCCCGGCGTCCGCGGACAGGTGGACGCTGCTGCCGTCGGAGACGTAGAAGGCCAGGCCGCCGGACGCGCCGGTGTAGAGGCCGTAGGACGCGTTCTCGCACTGGAAGGCACCCTTGGACAACAGGTAGCGGAACTGGCCGGGGCCGGTGCTGCGCACCCGGGCCAGCACGGTCACGCCGTCGGGCTCGAGCGACGGCGCGTCGGCCATCCGCACGCTCTGCGACCCGGCGAACCGCAGGGCCGCTCGCTTCAGGAACAGGAAACGGGGGAGCGAGACCCACGTCGGGTCGTGCTCGTCTGCCTCGGGGGTCGATCCGAGCTGGCCGCGGTTGCCGTTGAAGGAGAGGTCGTGGGCGACCTGGCCGGATCCCTCGTTGAGCAGCCAGAGGCCGGCCAGGTCGTCGGTGCGGGCGCCGGCGGGCGGGGCGGCCAGCGCCACGGCGAGCGCTGCGGCCGTGGCCACGGCCGCGAGGGAGGTGGAGGTACGGCGGAACCGGTTCATCGAAGCACTCCTCGGGTGGTGGGGGTGAAGGCGATTTCCCGAGGACCGCGACTGGGGAAAATCCCACCACGTCGCCTCACCTGTAGGGGTGGGCGGAGGGGGGGCTCCCACATTTTGGTGATCCCTCGTCGAGGTGGCCGGTCATGTGACGAGCGCCTCACCCTGCCCGGCGGGGACACCCTCCCGGCGGGGCCGCCGTGGTGGGTAGTGTCCGAAGGAGCACGACCCCCCAATCTCGAACCGATCGCTGGAGGCACCGTCATGTCCGACTCGGCCCACTCAATCTCGGTCATCGTCGCGGGGGCTCGCACCCCGATCGGCCGGCTGCTCGGCGGGCTGAAGGACCAGTCGGCCGCCGACCTCGGCGGGGTCGCGATCAAGGGCGCCCTCGACAAGGCGGGCGTCACCGGCGACCAGGTCGACTACGTGATCATGGGCCAGGTCATCCAGGCCGGCGCCGGCCAGAACCCCGCCCGCGTCGCCGCGGTGAAGGGCGGCATCCCGATGTCCGTGCCCTCCATGACGATCAACAAGGTGTGCCTCTCCGGCCTCAACGCGATCGCGCTGGCCGACCAGCTCGTGCGTGCGGGTGAGTGCGAGATCGTCGTCGCCGGCGGCATGGAGTCGATGACCCAGGCCCCGCACTTCCTGCCGAAGTCGCGCGAGGGCGTGAAGTTCGGCGACGTGAAGCTGGTCGACTCCATGGCCTACGACGCCCTCTTCGACCAGTTCACCTCGCAGGCGATGGGCCTGCTCACCGAGGAGTGCAACGCCGCCGGGGCCAACCTGACCCGCGAGGAGCAGGACACCTTCGCGGCGTACTCGCACCAGAAGGCCGCCGTCGCCTGGAAGAACGGCGTCTTCGCCGACGAGGTCGTCCCCGTGGAGATCCCGCAGCGCAAGGGCGACCCGGTCGTGGTGAGCGAGGACGAGGGCGTCCGGGGCGACACCACCGTGGAGTCCCTCGGCAAGCTCCGCCCGGCCTTCAGCAAGGACGGCACCGTCACCGCAGGATCCGCGTCGCAGATCTCCGACGGCGCCGCGGCCGTGGTCGTGATGAGCAAGGCCAAGGCCGAGGAGCTGGGCCTGACGTGGCTCGCGGAGATCGGTGCGCACGGTCAGGTGGCCGGCCCCGACTCCACCCTCCAGCTGCAGCCGGCCGCCGCGACGGCCAAGGCGTGCGAGAAGGAAGGGATCTCGCCCGCCGACCTCGACCTCGTGGAGTTCAACGAGGCGTTCGCCGCCGTCGGCATCGCGTCGGCGCGCGAGCTCGGCATCGAGGACGCCAAGGTCAACGTCAACGGCGGCGCGATCGCGCTCGGTCACCCGGTCGGCATGTCCGGCACGCGGGTGGTGCTCACGCTCGCCCTCGAGCTGCAGCGCCGCGGTGGCGGTGTCGGCGCGGCCGCATTGTGCGGCGGTGGCGGCCAGGGCGACGCCCTGATCGTCCGCGTCCCGTCTGCGTGAGGAACCGGTGACGTCCGGCGTGGCGAGGCGGGGAGCCCCAGCGGTCCCCGACCTCGTCGCGCGGGCACGTGAGGGCGACCCGGCCGCCGTCGCCCGGCTGATCAGCCTCGTCGAGGACGCCTCGCCGCTCCTGCGCGAGGTGATGGCGGCCCTCGGGCCGGACGCCGGCCGCGCACACGTGCTGGGCATCACCGGCGCCCCGGGGGTGGGCAAGTCCACCTCCACCAACGCCCTCATCGCTGCGATGAGACGAGCGGGCAAGCGCGTCGGCGTCCTGGCGATCGACCCCTCCTCGCCCTTCTCCGGTGGCGCCCTCCTCGGTGACCGGGTGCGCATGGGCGACCACGCGCTCGACCGCGACGTCTACATCCGCTCGATGGGTGCGCGCGGCCACCTCGGCGGCCTCGCGTGGTCGACGCCCCAGGCGGTGCGGGTCCTCGACGCCGCCGGCTGCGACGTGGTCGTCGTGGAGACCGTCGGCGTCGGGCAGAGCGAGGTCGAGGTCGCGGGGCTGGCCGACACCACGCTCGTGCTCCTGGCCCCGGGGATGGGCGACGGGATCCAGGCCGCCAAGGCGGGGATCCTCGAGATCGGAGACGTGTACGCCGTCAACAAGGCCGACCGCGAGGGGGCCGACCGCACGCGACGCGAGCTCCGGACGATGCTCGCCATGGCGGAGCGACGCGACGGGGCGTGGCGACCACCCGTGGTCCAGACAGTGGCCACCACGGGCGTGGGCATCGACGACCTGCTCGCCGAGGTCGACCGGCACGCGGCCTGGCTGCGCGAGTCGGGCGAGCTCGCCCGCCGGCGTACGCTCCGGGCCCGTCGCGAGGTGGAGGCGATCGCCCTGGCCGCGCTGCGCGAGCGCTGGGGTCGGGCCGGGTCCGGCGCCGACCTCGACGCCCTCGCCGAGCGCGTCGTCGCCGGCGAGGTGGACCCCTACGCCGCCGCCGACGAGCTGCTCGACGACGACGCGGCGACCTAGGCGGAGGCCGCCAGGGCCTCGTGCATGTCGTCGGCGAGCCGGCGCGTCCAGGCCTCGAGCACCTGCACGCTCACCCCCTGGGCGGTCACGGTGAGCAGGTGGCGCTCGTCGGTCGGCGTCGGCGCCGGCACCGACGCGATCACGGTGTGGCGCAGGCCCACCGTGAGCTCGACCGTGTCGACCGCCTCGTCCGGGTCCGGCCCGCCGGGCGTGCGCGCCGCGAACGCCGCCCTGCTCTGGCGCGCGATCCGGGCGACGTCGTCCTTCGCGAGGCCGTGGACGGCCACCGCGTCGCCGTCCACCGTCGCCAGCAGTGCCGAGGACGGCCCGTCGAGGGCGGCGAGCACGTCGACCAGCGACGTCCAGAGGTGACACACGGGCGTGCCGGCGCCGGGTGACTGCTCGAGGAGCTCGGCGCGCCCCCGGCGCGAGGCGCGGCCGGCCCAGGAGCCACCCCGCGCGAGCGGGTGGGGGGAGACGGGGTCTGCGGTCAAGGGGCACGTCCTTCCGAGCGACGAGGGAGCGGCCGACCCGAGGCGGCGAGGGACCCCTGTGGACCCCCTGTTGCTTCCGTGTGGGTGAACCGTAACCTCGCCCGCTCGTTGCGCGCGGCGATTCGCCGATGTTGCCCGGACGACCGTCGCCGGGAGCCGGTCAGCTGATGCGCAGGGTCTGTCCGGTGATCCGTGCAGCGGCGCTGCTGGCGAGGAACAAGGTGGCGTCCGTGACGGCATCGCTGGCCCGGGGTTGCGCACGGACCATGGTGTCGCCGGCGACCCGGCTGCCGCCGACCGGCGCGCTCGGGGCGTACTGGCGGGGGAGCACCGAGCGGCCCTCGCGGAGCACGGAGTTGACCCGCACGCCGAGGCCGGCCCAGTTGCGACCGGCACGCGCCGTCGTCTCGGCCAGCTCGCGCTGCGCGGCCTCCGGCGTGCTGGAGAGCTGGAGCCAGCTGGTCACGGCGCCGGTGTTGACGACGCACCCGCCGCCGAGGGCGGGGCTCTGGCCGAGCTTGAGGCGGAGCCGGGTCGTCAGGAACATCGGGCCGAGCAGCCCCGAGCGGGCCGCACCCGCGATGAACGCCTGCTCGCCGGGCGGCAGGCCGTAGGGGAGGTGGCAGGACGCTGCGAGCACGAGGATGTCGATGTGGCTGATCGTGCCGACGAGGTGGTCGATCGACTCCTGCCGGGCGAGGTTGACCGACTCGTAGTCGAAGGCCGAGAGGTCGGTGTCGTAGAGCGAGCGCAGCATCATCGTGCCGGTGACGGTGACCGAGGCCCCCGACGAAGCGAAGGCCGAGGCGATGGTGTGCCCCTCGCCCCGCGTGCCGCCGATGACCAGCACCTGGTAGCCGTTGAAGTCGTACGACCCCGCTGTCGTCATGGCGTGGCGCCCTCCCGTCGAAACCCCGGGAAGTTCTACCACGCGGTAGCGGCCCGGCGACAGGTGAGGAGACGCCTCAGGGCACGCGTACGTCGTCGCTCCGGCGCTCCTCGAGGAGACCGAGCCGGGCGCTGCGCACGGCGGCGAACGTCCACAGCTTGTTGAGCACGAACGACAGCGGCGTCACCAGGACGATCACGATGAGCTGGGACCAGTAGAGCCGGTTGCGGAGCCCGGAGGAGTCGTCGAAGACCTCGCGCGGCAGGCTGATGGGGGAGCCGGGGTGCATGAGGAGCGTGAGCAGGGCCAGGCCGATCACCTGCCCGGCCAGGCCCACCGCGAGGAACGGCCAGTACTCCCGCCACCACGGGGCGGCGAGGTTGCTCTTGAACGTCCAGGTGCGGTTGAGCTGGAAGTTCGACAGGTTGGCGACCAGGAAGGCGATCGTCGAGTACACGTGGTACCAGCGCAGGTTGAACCCGGACGAGCCGAGCGCGACGACGGCCTCGTCGAAGTGCGGGCCGAAGCGGCGCAGGAGGACCAGGGTGAGCAGGTTGACCAGCACGCCGGAGGCGCCCACGACGCCGAAGCGGACGAGGAGGCCGACGTTGCGCCGGTGCCGCGTCATCAGGGCGGCTCCCCGGGATCCCATGGAGCGAGGCTACCGACCCGCGCCCGCGGACGTGGCGCGTCTCCCTAGGATTGGGTCATGACGCAGCAGCCCTTCAGCCGCCCCGGTGCCATCGACCTCTCCGGTCTCGGCCGGCCCGCCGCCCCGGCCGGCGCGCCCGCGCCCCGCCCGGCCGCCGCGGCCGCGCCCGGCGCGCCGGCCGACACCCGTTCCTACAGCGTGGTCGTGGACGAGCAGGGGTTCCAGGGCCTGCTCGAGCAGTCGATGACCGCGCCCGTGCTCCTCGCGTTCTACTCCCGGACCCGGATGCCCGAGAGCGGCCAGCTCGCCGACGACCTCGCGACCGTGGTCGAGGAGCACGAGGGCCGCTACCTGCTCGGGCTCGTCGACATCGACGCGGTCCCGCAGATCGCCCAGGCGATGCAGATCCCCTCGATCCCGTTGGTCGTCGCCGTGGTCGACGGACGCCCCATGCCGCTGCTGCAGGACCCGCTCCCCATCGACGAGCTGCGCACCGCCCTCACCCAGGTCGGCCAGCAGCTCACCGCCCAGGGCATCACCGGTCGCCACCAGCCGCGGGCCGGCGGTGCACCCGCGGCCGAGGGTGACGAGGAGGTCGTCGACCCGCGCTACGCCCCCGCCCAGGACGCGCTCGCTGCGGGAGACGTCGACGCCGCCGTCGCGGAGTACCAGAAGCTGGTGGACGCCAACCCGGCCGACGTGGAGGCAGCCGGCGGCCTCGCCATCGCCAAGGTCATGCAGCGGACGCAGGGGGTCGACCTCAATGCCGCGCGCGCCGCCGCAGCGGACGCCCCCGACGACGTCGACGCCCAGACCCTGGTCGCCGACCTCGACATGCTCGGCGGGCACGTCGAGGACGCGTTCACCCGACTGGTCAACCTGGTCGCGCGCACCTCCGACAAGGACCGGGAGAAGGCCCGCGACCACCTCCTCGGCCTCTTCGCCGCGGTGGGCAACGACGACCCGCGCGTCCTGGCGGGCCGCCGCAACCTGGCGTCGGCGCTCTTCTGATCAGCTCGTCGAGGCGCGCTTCGCCAGCACCGACCGACCGGCCTCGAGCCGCGCGACCGGCACCCGGAACGGCGAGCAGGACACGTAGTCGAGCCCGACGCGATCGAAGAAGTGCACCGACAGCGGGTCGCCGCCGTGCTCGCCGCACACGCCGACCTTGAGGTCGGAGCGGGTCTTGCGACCCTTCTTCGTGCCCATCTCGACCATGCCGCCCACGCCGAGCTGGTCGAGCGACTCGAACGGCGACACGTCGAAGATGCCGTGCTCGAAGTAGCGGGAGAAGAACGCGGACTCGACGTCGTCGCGCGAGAAGCCCCAGGCCATCTGCGTGAGGTCGTTGGTGCCGAAGGAGAAGAAGTCGGCCGACTTGGCGATGCGGTCGGCAAGGAACGCCGCCCGGGGGAGCTCGATCATGGTGCCGATGGCGATGTCGAGCTTGACCCCTCGTGACTCCTGCACCTCCCTGATCTCCCGCTCGAGCTGGGAGCGGACGATCTGGAGCTCACGCACGCTGGCGACCAGCGGAACCATGATCTCCGCGCGCGGAGTGCCGTGGACCTCCATCCGGTCGGCAGCGGCCTCGGCGATCGCTCGCGCCTGCATCCGGAACAAGCCCGGGATCTGGATGCCCAGACGCACGCCGCGCAGCCCGAGCATCGGGTTCTGCTCGTGCATGCGGCGTACGTGGGTGAGCAGAGTGGCGGCCCGCTCGTCGACCTGGCCGCGCTCCTCGGCGAGGGCGACCTCGACGCTGAGGTCGGTGAGGTCGGGGAGGAACTCGTGCAGCGGCGGGTCGA
This sequence comes from Nocardioides sp. zg-1230, assembly GCF_013155335.1. Taxonomy (GTDB): domain Bacteria; phylum Actinomycetota; class Actinomycetes; order Propionibacteriales; family Nocardioidaceae; genus Nocardioides. The sequence continues at coordinate 710,421 of NZ_JABJQZ010000002.1, forward strand.
GCAGCCGGATGGTGACCGGCAGGCCGTCCATGGCCTCGAGGATCTCGGTGAAGTCCTGGCGCTGCAGCGGCAGCAGCTCGGCCAGCGCGGCCTCGACGCCGTCCTCGTCCTCGGCGACGATGAGCTTCTCGACGAGCTCGCGCCGCTCGCCGAGGAACATGTGCTCGGTGCGGCACAACCCGATGCCCTGGGCGCCGAAGCGACGGGCGCGGGCGGCGTCGTCGGGGGTGTCGGCGTTGGTGCGGACCCGCAACCGGCGCGCGCCGTCGGCGTGCGCCATGATCCGCGAGACCGCCAGGGCCAGGTCGTCGTCGAGCTTCTCGCCCTCGAAGTGGCGCACCACGACGGAGTCCGCGACCGGCACGGCGCCGGCGAACACCTCCCCGGTGGTGCCGTCGATGGAGATCACGTCGCCCTCGCGCACGACCTCGCCGTCGCGGACGCGGAACTCCTTGGCCTTCGTGTCGACGTCGAGCGACTCGGCGCCACACACGCACGTACGACCCATGCCGCGCGCGACGACGGCGGCGTGCGACGTCTTGCCCCCCCGGCTGGTGAGGATGCCGCGCGCCGCGACCATGCCCCGCAGGTCGTCCGGGTTGGTCTCCTTGCGCACCAGGATCACGTCCTCGCCGCGCTCGGTCCACTCCACGGCCGTGTCCGAGTCGAAGACCGCCTTGCCGACCGCGGCGCCCGGGGAGGCGTTCATGCCGGTGGCGAGCAGGGTGCGCTCCGACGACTCGTCGAAGCGGGGGAACATCAGCTGGGCGAGCTGGTCGCCGGTGACGCGCAGGACCGCCTCGTCCATCTGGATCAGGCCCTCGTCGACCATGTGGACCGCGATCCGGAAAGCAGCCTCGGGGGTGCGTTTGCCCACGCGCGTCTGCAGCATCCACAGCTTGCCGCGCTCGACGGTGAACTCGATGTCGCACATGTCGCGGTAGTGGCGCTCGAGGCGCCTCATGATCTGCATGAGGTGGTCGTGCGACGTCCGGTCGATCTCGGCCATGTCGGCCAGCGACACCGTGTTGCGGATGCCGGCGACGACGTCCTCGCCCTGCGCGTTCTGCAGGTAGTCGCCGTACTCGCCCTGCGTGCCGCTGGCCGGGTCGCGGGTGAAGGCGACGCCGGAACCGGAGTCCATGCCGAAGTTGCCGAAGACCATCGCCTGCACGTTGACGGCCGTGCCCAGGTCCTCGGGGATGCGCTCCTGGCGGCGGTAGAGCCGCGCGCGGTCGGTGTTCCAGGAGTCGAAGACCGCACGGATCGCGAGGTCGAGCTGCTCGCGGGGGTCCTGCGGGAAGTCCCGGCCCGTCTGCTCCTTGATGACGGCCTTGAAGGTCTCCACGACGCCGCGCAGGTCGTCGGCGTCGAGGTCGAGGTCGGAGTCGGTGCCCTTGGCCCGCTTGGCCTCGTCGAGCGCCTCGGAGAACAGCTCGGAGTCGACGTGCAGCACGGTTCCGCCGAACATCTGGAGGAGCCGGCGGTAGGAGTCCTGGGCGAAGCGCTCGTCCTCGCTGCGAGCGGCCAGGCCGCCGACCGAGGTGTCGTTGAGGCCGACGTTGAGGACCGTCTCCATCATGCCCGGCATCGAGAACTTGGCTCCCGAGCGCACCGAGACCAGCAGAGGGTCGTCGGCGTCGCCGAGCTTCTTGCCCATCGCCTCCTCGAGCGCCGCGAGGTGCTCGGTGACCTCCTCGGCGAGCCCATCGGGCTCACCTCCCTCGGCCAGGTAGGCGCGGCACGTCTCGGTGGAGATCGTGAAGCCCGGTGGGACGGGCAGGCCGAGGTTGGTCATCTCGGCCAGGTTGGCACCCTTGCCGCCCAGGAGGTCCTTCTGGTCCTTGCTGCCCTCTGCGAAGTCGTACACCCAGGTCATGCAGGCATCCTGCCTCAGCGACCGGACTCCGTATACGGCTGGTCGCCCTCGACCGCGGCGCGCACCCTCCGAGAGGTGAAGTCGGCGGCCAGCTCGTCGACCTCCGCGAGCGTGCAGAAGCGCACGTCGCGGATCTCGCGCTCCTGCATCACCACTCGGGCCAAGACCTCGGGCCCGTGCGTCCCGCCGTCGAAGACCAGGCAGACGGCGTCGTCCCAGCCGCCCCACGCGGGCAGCCAGTCGGTGAGCACGAGGTCACCGGGCTCGATCGCGAGGCCGAGCTCCTCCTCGACCTCGCGCTGGACGGCCACGCGCGGCGACTCGCCGACCTCGACCACGCCGCCGGGCAGGTCCCAGTCGCGCTTGTAGGTCAGCTGGCACAGCAGCACCCGGCCCTCGCGGTCGCGCACGAGCATCTGCGAGATCGCCCGCTTGCGCGGGAGGAAGGAGTTGAGGAGGGAACGGAAGCTCTCGGGGTCGGACAGCGGCGGGTCGGTCGCGAGCCGCGCGAACACGGCGTACGACGTGGCGTCGGCGCGGTCGCCCATGCCCGGCGCCACTCGTTGCACGCCCTCGAGGCGCAGCCCGGCCCGGGTCGCCACCCGGCGGCTCCGGTCGTTGCGCGGGTCGATGCGGGCCTCCACCCGCTGCAGGCCCAGTCCGCCCTGGTCCGGATCTGCGAAGGCCCAGTCCACGAGGATGCGCACGGCACGAGCGGCGTACCCGCGGCCCCGGTGGCCGGCGTACAGGGCCCACCGCAGGCTGGCCCCGGCGCTGCCCTCGCGGGTCAGCTCGACGCTTCCCACCAGTCGACCGTCGTGCTCGACCACGAAGGACGCCTGCTCGCCTGCGAGGAAGCGTCGACGCCAGCGAGCGATCGCCGCCGAGTGGGTCTGCTCGGTGACCTCGCCGGCGTCCCACCCGAGCCAGAGGGCCATCTCGTCGTCGTGGCCGGCCACCGCCTCGGCGACGTCGTCGTCGCGCCACGCCCGCAGCGTGATGGTCCCATCAGTCAGCGTCGGCTGTTCGTCGGGCACCGTGCCACCCTAGCCACGGGAGCACAGCACCATGCAGGCAGTTGGTGCCACATCAGGGGACGACGTCGAACCGCGCCATCATCCCGTGGTCCTCGTGGTCGAGCATGTGGCAGTGGATCATGAAGGGTCCGGTGTAGTCGGTGAAGCGGGCCGCCACCTCGACCTCCTCGCCGGGCTCGAGCCGCCAGGTGTCCTCCAGTCCCCGCTCCCACGGGGGCGGCCGCCGGCCGTCACGCAGGAGGGTGCGCCACTGCTCGGCGTGGATGTGAACGTAGTGGGTGACGTCGCTGGTGTTGCGGAAACGCCACCGCTCCACCGTGTCGAGGCGGGAGCGGTGGTCGACCCGGCGAGGGTCGAAGGCGCGGCCGTTGATCGTCCAGGCGCTGCCGTGGTGGGAGGTCTCCTCGAGCCCGAAGGTCCAGGTCTGCGACACCTTCGCGGGGACGGGGGAGACCAGCTTCGGCGACGGCAACCGCGACGGCAGCCTCGATGCGTCCCTGGCCGGTGCACCCACGCGGAACTCCATCACCGGCGTCTCGCGCGCGTCGTCGCCGGAGATCCCGCTCGCGGCCGGCACGGACGCGAGCACGAGGCGCTGACCGGTGGCGCCGCTGAAGTCCACGACCACGTCGGCGCGCTGAGCCGGCCCGAGCAGCACGCTGGACCGGACGACCGCCTTTGGCAGCAGACCGCTGCCGGTGCCTACCTGCAGGAACGGCCTGCCGTCGGACAGCGTGAAGTTGTAGCTCGAGAACGGGGAGGAGTTCAGCAGCCGCAGGCGGTAGCGCGTGGCGGACACCTCGAGGTACGGCGCGTAGCGGCCGTTGACCAGGACCTTGTCCCCGACGGTGGCGTCGTCCGGCGGGGCGTCGGGCCCGGTCCACGTCATGTCGCCGTGGTGGCCGGCCATCTCGGGACCGGCGGCGAACGGGTCGGTCAGCTGGTTGCCCGGGGTGAACGAGCGCTCGGAGACCATCAGCGGCACGTCTCGGCGCCCCGACGGGAGCCGCAGCCCGCGGGTGGGCGGGTCGGTGACGATGAACATGCCCTGCAGGCCGCGCCAGTTGTTGCGGGCGGTGCGGTCCATGCGGTGGTCGTGGTACCAGAAGAACGAGCCGGGCGTGGGGCGGCCGTCGACCACGAGGGGGTAGTCGTAGGTGCGCTCCTCGCCGCGCGGGACCAGCTGGGTGGTGGGCTGACCGTCGTCAGCGGACGCGTGGTGGTCGCCGTGCAAGTGCGTCGTCGTCGAGCCGGCGCCGCGGGGGAGCCGGTTGACGACCGTGACCTCGGTGCCGCGCCCGCCGCGACGCCGGATGGTGGGGCCGGGGTAGCTGCCGTCGAAGGTCCACATCGAGGTGCGCGGTCCGTGGGGGAGGGCCCGCACCTTCGCGCGGCGCATGACCAGCCGGACGTCGGCACCGCGGCGCGTCGACGGGACGACCAGGGGCTGCTCGAAGCGGGTGTCGACCGGCTCGGCGCCGCCGGCGACGCCCTCGACGTTGATCACGCCCCGCATGTTGGGGTGGAACTTGCAGAAGAACGCCCACGCGCCGGCTGACAGGCCTTCGATCCCCGGGACGGTCGCGGACGTGCCGGCGGCGACGCGTACGTCGAACAGCGGGGTCCCGTCGGCGGTGCGCGCGACGGACGTGACGGTGTGGTCCATCGAGTCGAGGTTGACGACGGTGATGGTCCCGCCGCCACCGACGGTCACCTCCGGGGTGGCGAACCCTGACCGGGTGCCGCCCTCCTCGACGACGATCGTGGCGTTGCGTACCGGCTCCGCGGACGCCGTACGCCCCTCGGGTCCGGGACCGGCGTCGACGGCCACGAGCGCGATCGCGCACGTCACGATGCCAGCCAGCCAGGCCGCCGGTCGGCGGCGCCACATCCCCCTCATCGTCCCGAGTGTGCAGGAGCGACCGGGTGCCGGCATCCCCGGAACTCGGGTGGTCTGGACATCGCTCCGATGTCACTGAAATCGATGATGACGGGGCCCGTGGATCCGTGCCACTACTGGAAGGTGGTGCCGGGCGGCACCGCTCCTCGAGAAGGGTTGACCACCATGCACGTGCCCACCGGACTGCGCAGGGCAGTGGCGATCGTGTGCGCGACCGCGCTCGCGAGCACGCCCGTCCTCCTTGCACCCACCACAGCCGGAGCCTCCGGCGCTGCCACGGCCAGTGCGCCGGCCGCCATGCCCCACCTCACCGCGAAGGCCACGAAACGCGGCATCAACGTCAAGGGCACGGACGGCCTCCGGGCCGGACGCGTCCACCTGACCGTCAAGGGCTCCGCCACTGTCGAGTTCGTGGGGTTCGACGAGGGCTACGGTCCGGACGAGTTCGTCGCGGACGTCAACAAGTGCGGCGAGAAGTGCAACGTGAAGGCGCTGCGACGCGCGATCGACAACACCACCATCATCGGCGGGACGACAGCCGGCGACGCGACCATCGTCTTCCCGAAGGCAGGCACCTACGCGCCGTTCTCCGTCGGTGAGCGCGGGGTCGTCGTCGGGAGGTCGTTCAGCGTCAGTGGTCCCCCGCGGCAGTCCAAGACGCCGCGGGTGGACGGCAGCATCATCGCCAAGAAGGGCCTCGCGTGGGGTGGTGCGTCGTCGCTGCCCGCCGACGGTCGCTTCCTCTTCAAGAACAGGCGCAGCTCCGGCGTCCCCCACTTCGTGGAGATGCAGCAGGTCGTGGAGGGGACCACCGCCGACCAGGTGCTCGAGTCGTTCCAGGCCGGGCCGGCCGGACCTCCGCCGCCGTTCCTGGAGGGTCGGCTGCTCACCGGCTCGCTCAGCGCCGGCCAGAGCATGACCGTCGACTACGACCTGCCCCCGGGTCACTACGCGGTGATGTGCTTCTTCCCCGACCCGGACATGAAGGGCATGCCGCACGCCTTCATGGGCATGATCAGGATCATCGAGCTGACCTGAGTCAGGAGTCCTTCCGGAACCACACCGTGGCCAGCGGGGGCACGACGATGTCGGCGTGCGCCGGCTGGCCGTGGTGGTCGCCCTCGACCGCCGTGATCGAGCCGAGGTTGCCCACCCCAGAGCCGTGGTAGGACTCCGCATCGGTGTTGAGGACCTCGGTCCAGGTGCCGGCCGACGGCAGGCCGATGCGATAGCCCTCGTGCGGGTTGCCGGCGAAGTTGGCGACGCAGACCAGGTCGGGCTCGCCGGGGGACCGGCGTACGAACGAGAAGGTGTTGGCGCCCGCGTCGTTGGCGTCGATCCACTGGAAGCCGGACGGGTCGTTGTCGCGGCCCCACAGCGCGGCGGTCTCGGTGTAGGCGCGGTTCATGTCGCGCACCATCGCGTGCACGCCCGCGTGCTCGGGGTGCTCGAGGAGCCACCAGTCGAGCTCGCGGCTCTCGGCCCACTCGGACTCCTGGCCGAACTCGCACCCCATGAAGAGCAGTTGCTTGCCGGGGTGCGCCCACATGTAGGCGAGGTAGGCGCGCAGGTTGGCCAGCTGCTGCCAGCGGTCGCCGGGCATCTTGCGGAGCAGGGAGCCCTTGCCGTGGACGACCTCGTCGTGGCTGATGGGCAGGACGTAGTTCTCCGCGAACGCGTAGACCAGTGAGAAGGTCATCTGGCCGTGGTGGTGGCTGCGGTAGAGCGGGTCCTTGGAGACGTAGTTGAGCGAGTCGTGCATCCAGCCCATGTTCCACTTGAAGCCGAAGCCGAGCCCGCCGTCGCTGGTGGGACCGGTGACACCGGGCCAGGCGGTGGACTCCTCAGCGATCGTGACGATGCCGGGCACCCGCTTGTAGACGGTGGCGTTCATCTCCTGCAGGAACTGCACGGCCTCGAGGTTCTCCCGGCCGCCGTGCTTGTTGGGCGACCACTCGCCGTCCTCGCGGGCGTAGTCGAGGTAGAGCATCGAGGCGACGCCGTCCACGCGCAGGCCGTCGGCGTGGTACTCCTCGAGCCAGTAGACCGCGTTGGCGTAGAGGAAGTTGCGGACCTCGTTGCGCCCGAAGTTGAAGATGTGGGAGCCCCACTCCTTGTGCCAGCCGCGCTGCGGGTTGGGGTCCTCGTAGAGCGGGGTGCCGTCGAAGCGGGCCAGGGCCCACTCGTCTGTGGCGAAGTGCCCGGGGACCCAGTCGAGGATCACGCCCACACCGGCCTGGTGCAGGCGGTCGATGAGCCGCTTGAGCCCGTCGGGGTCACCGAAGCGGGAGTCCGGCGCGAAGTAGGAGGTGACGTGGTAGCCCCACGAGCCGCCGAACGGGTGCTGCATCACCGGCATGAGCTCGACGTGGGTGAAGCCGAGGTCGGAGACGTAGGGGACCAGGGCGTCGGCGATCTCGTCCCAGGAGTAGAGCTCGCCGGAGTAGTGCTTGCGCCACGACGCGAGGTGCACCTCGTAGGTCGACATGGCCTCGTCGACCGGCTGGCTCGTACGACGCTTCTCCAACCACGCGTCGTCGTTCCACTCGTGCTGCGACTTCCACACGCGCGAGGCGGAGCTCGGCGGCTTCTCGGCGTACTGGGCGAGGGGATCGGCGCGGTCGACCCACTGGCCGTCGGCGCCGCGGATGCGGAACTTGTACTGCGAGCCCACGCCGGCGTCCGCGACGTGGGCGTGCCAGACGCCGGAGCCGTCGAGGCGCGTCATCGGGTGCGCCGCGCCGTCCCAGCCGGCCCACTCGCCGGCCACCTGGACCTCCAGGGCGTTGGGTGCCCAGACGCGGAACGACGTGCCGTCGGGACCGGCTTGCGCGCCGAGCACGGTCCACAGCTGCTCGTGGCGGCCCTCGCCGATCAGGTGGAGGTCGAGCTCGCCGGGGGCGTGGGTGTCCACCTGCTTGGTGACGGGGGTGGTGGGGGGCTTGGTCATGAGGTCTCCTCCAGCGCGGCGAGGGGGATGGAGAGCCATCCCGGACGGTTGCGTGCTTCGTAGACCGCCTCGTAGACGACCTTGTCGGCGAGGTAGGCGTCGAGCAGTGCCTCGTTGACGCCGTCGACCACCTCGCCGCGCTTGTCGGTGTAGGCGTCGAGGAAGGCTGCGCGGTTGCGGGCGGCCCACTCGGAGGCCCGGTAGGCGCGCTGCTCGGCCTCACCGCCGGCGTCGGTGCCACCGGTCATGGCCACCACGCGCGGTGCGTAGTCGAAGGAGCGGATCATTCCCGCCACGTCGCGCCAGACCGAGTCGGGCTTCAGCCGCTCGGCGAGCGGCTTGGCCGGCTCGCCCTCGAAGTCGACGATCTTCCAGCCCTTGACGGTGCGGAGGGTCTGGCCGAGGTGCAGGTCGCCGTGGACCTGCTGCACCGCGACGCCGTCGAGCTCGCGGAGCCGGGCGAACGTCTCGCGCAGCCGGGCCTCGTGCGGCGCCAGGTCGGGTACGACGTCGAGCGCGGCGACCAGCCGGCCCTCCATCGCCCCGGCCAGCTCGCCCAGGGCGTCGGCCTCGCGCCGCTCGACCGGGAAGTGCGCGGCGAGGTCGGCGTGGACCTCGGCGAGCGCGACCCCGAGCCGCGCGGCCTCGCCGGCGAAGTCGCCGCCGACCTCGTCGGCGTGCAGGTCGGCCTCGGCGAACAGGTTGCGGACGCTGGCCAGGGCCAGGTCCCAGCCGTCGCTCGCGGTGCGGAGGAACTGCTGCAGCATCGCGAGCTGGATCGTCGTGTTGGTGTCCTCGTCGACCAGGTCGAGCCAGCCGTAGAGCGCAGCGACGTGGGTGGAGCCCGCCTCGGTGAGCACCTGGTGGATCGCGATGTCGGGGTTGACCCCCGGGGTCACCTTGCGGAAGACCTTCATCAGCGCGTCCTCGCCGAAGGCCACCGACGAGTTGGACTGCTCGCCGGAGAACAGGGTCGAGTGGGCCTCGATGTCGAGGTCGTGCCCGGGCAGCCGGTGGAACATCAGGTCGCCCCGCACGTCGGACGGTGGGGCCGGGTCGACGCCGTGACGGGCGAACGCGGCCAGCCAGAGGGCCATCGCCTGCCGGTCGTGCAGCGCGTCGTAGACGAACGCGTGGCCGAGCTCGTCGTCCTCCCACTCACCGATGAGCGCGTGGGCGATGCGCTCCTGCGGCTCGGTGTAGAAGGCGAGCGGCAGCTGGTAGAGCTCGTTCGTGCCGTCGGCGTAGGCGACCTCTGCGAGCTCGATCGTGACGTGCAGCCAGTCCGGCGCGTCGGGAAGCCGGCCGACGCGTCGTACGTCGCCGAGCTCCCAGTCGCGTCCCTTGCCACCGAACCAGCGCGCCTCGTCGATCCAGGCCTTGATCTCGATCGTGCTCACGGTTCCCCTCCCGTGTTGCTCGGATCCGTCAACCGCAGCCACAGGAAGCCGTAGCCGCCCAGGGTCAGCAGGTAGGGCAGCTCGCCGACGGCCGGGAACGGCACGCCGCCCAGCAGCTCGATCGGGACCATGCCCTCCCACTGCCGCAGGTCGAGCTCGACGGGCTGCGGGAAGCGGGACAGGTTGTTGACGCAGAGGATCACGTCGCGCTCGTCGTCCCCGCGGTGCTCGCGGATGTAGGACAGGACGCTCGGGTTGGATCCGCCGAGGTCGACGAAGTCGCCGAGCCCGAAGGCCGGGTGGCGGCGCCGGGCGTGGACCAGCCGTCGCGTCCAGTGCAGCAGCGAGGACGTGTTCTCCAGCTGGGCCTCGACGTTCACCGACTGGTAGCCGTAGACCGGGTCCTGGATCGCCGGCAGGTGGAGCTTGCCGGGCGTGGCGTTGGAGAAGCCCGCGTTGCGGTCCGGCGTCCACTGCATCGGCGTACGCACGCCGTCGCGGTCACCGAGCCAGATGTTGTCGCCCATCCCGATCTCGTCGCCGTAGTAGAGGACCGGCGATCCGGGCAGCGAGAGCAGGAGCGCCGTGAACAGCTCCATCCGGTTGACGTCGTTGTCGAGCAGGGGCGCGAGGCGGCGGCGGATGCCGATGTTGGCCTTCATGCGCGGGTCGTGGGCGTACTCCGACCACATGTAGTCGCGGTCCTCGTCGGTCACCATCTCGAGGGTGAGCTCGTCATGGTTGCGCAGGAAGATGCCCCACTGGCAGCCGTCGGGGATCGCCGGCGTCTGCTCGAGGATCTCCGAGATCGGGAAGCGCGACTCGCGGCGCACCGCCATGAAGATGCGGGGCATCACGGGGAAGTGGAAGGCCATGTGGCACTCGGTGCCCACCCAGCGGCCGTCCTCGGTCTCCTCCGGCCCGAAGTACTCGACCACGTCGGCCGGCCACTGGTTGGCCTCGCACAGCAGCACGCGGCCCGGGTAGTGCTCGTCGACGAAGCGGCGGCACTTCTTGAGGAAGTCGTGCGTCTCGGGGAGGTTCTCGCCGTTGGTGCCGGGGCGCTCGTAGAGGTACGGCACCGCGTCGAGCCGGAAGCCGTCGAGGCCCATGTCGAGCCAGAACGCCATCGCCTCCAGCATCGCGTCGTGGACCTTGGGGTTGTCGAAGTTGAGGTCGGGCTGGTGGTGGAAGAACCGGTGCCAGAAGTACTGCTGGCGCACCGGGTCCCACGTCCAGTTCGACGGCTCGGTGTCGACGAAGATGACCCGGGCGTCCTGGTAGAGCTCGTCGCTGTCGGACCAGACGTAGAAGTCGCCGTAGGGGCCCTCGGGGTCGCTGCGGCTCGCCTGGAACCACGGGTGGGCGTCACTCGTGTGGTTCATGACGAAGTCGATGATCACCCGGATGCCGCGCTGGTGGCAGGCGTCGATGAACTCGTGGAAGTCCTCGACCGTGCCGCACTCGGGAAGGATGTTGTTGTAGTCGGCCACGTCGTAGCCGCCGTCGCGCAGGGGCGAGGTGAAGAACGGCGGGACCCAGAGGCAGTCCACGCCCAGCCACTCGAGGTAGTCGAGCTTCTCGATCAGGCCCTTGAAGTCGCCGGTCCCGTCCCCGTTGGAGTCCCGGAACGACCGCACCAGCACCTCGTAGAAGACCGCCGTGCGGAACCACTCGGGTTCCGCGTTGAGGACGGCGGTCGCACGGGTCGCGTCCATCGGCATCTGGGACGACGTGGGGTGGTCGGTCAACGGGTCCTCCTGACGGCGATCACGTGGGCAGGTTCGTAGCCGGGGTCCAGCCGGACGTAGTTGTGCGCGGTCCAGCTCCAGTCCTCGCCGGTGATCTCGTCGTGGGCGACGAAGGAGTCGTGCCACTCCATGCCGAGCGCCGGCATGTCGAGGTGGATCATCGTCTCGCGCGTGCCGTGGGGGTCGAGGTTGATCACGGAGATGACGATGTCGTCCTCGTGCCTCTTCGAGAACACCAGCACGTGGTCGTCGTCGCTGGAGTGGATCGTCACGTTGCGCAGCAGCTGCAGGGCCGGGTGGTGGCGTCGGATCTCGTTGAGCCGGGTCAGGTACGGCGCCAGCGTGGTGCCCTCGGCGTCGCGCTTGTCCCAGTCGCGGACGCGGATCTGGTACTTCTCGGAGTCGAGGTACTCCTCGGACCCCGGCTTGACCGCGACGTGCTCGAACAGCTCGTAGCCGGCGTACACGCCCCAGCTGGGCGAGCCCGTGGCGGCCAGCGCGGCGCGCACCTTGAACGCAGCCGGGCCGCCGTACTGCAGGTAGGCGTGGAGGATGTCGGGGGTGTTGACGAAGAAGTTGGGCCGCATCAGGTGGTCGGACTCGTGCGCGACCTCGACGAGGTAGTCCTCGATCTCGCGCTTGCCGGTGCGCCACGTGAAGTAGGTGTAGCTCTGGTGGTAGCCGACCGCGCCGAGGCCGTGCATCATCGCCGGCTTGGTGAAGGCCTCGGACAGGAAGAGCACGTCGGGGTCCGTACGCCGCACCTCCGCGAGCAGCCACTCCCAGAACGCCAGCGGCTTGGTGTGCGGGTTGTCGACGCGGAAGATCCGCACCCCGTGCGACATCCACAGCTTCACGACCCGCAGCACCTCGCGGCAGATGCCGGCCGGGTCGTTGTCGAAGTTCATCGGGTAGATGTCCTGGTACTTCTTCGGCGGGTTCTCGGCGTACGCGATGGTGCCGTCCGCACGCGTCGTGAAGAACTGCGGGTGGGTGGTCACCCACGGGTGGTCGGGCGCCGCCTGGAGCGCGAGGTCGAGGGCCACCTCGATGTCGAGCTCGCGAGCCCGCGCCACGAAGGCGTCGAAGTCCTCGAAGGTCCCGAGGTCGGGGTGGATCGCGTCGTGGCCGCCGTCCTTGCTGCCGATCGCCCACGGCGAGCCGGTGTCGTCGGGGCCCGGGGTCAGGGTGTTGTTCGGGCCCTTGCGGTTGACCTCGCCGATCGGGTGGATCGGCGGCAGGTAGAGGACGTCGAAGCCCATCTCCGCCACCCGGTCGAGGCGCTTGGCCGCGGTCCGGAACGTGCCGCTCGTGACCTTGCCGGTCTTCTCGTCGCGCGTCGCGCCCTCCGAGCGGGGGAAGAACTCGTACCAGCTCCCGAAGAGCGCGCGGGTGCGGTCGGCACGGAACCGGAACGGCCCCGTGACGGTGAGCAGCTCGCGCAGCGGGTGGGCGAGGAGCACCGCCTCGAGCTCGGGGTCCTGGAGGGCTGCGAGGCGCGCGCCGACGGGACGGTTGGTGTCGGTCGCGGCTGCGACCGCGCCCGAGACGACGGCGGCCGACGGCTCGTCGAGCGCGTCCTTGCCCGTCCCCGCGGCCACGCGCTCCAGCAGGAGCCGCGCCTCGGTGAACATGAGCTCGACGTCGACCCCGGCCGGGATCTTGATGCCCGCGTCGTGCTCCCAGGTGGCGAGGGGGTCGGACCACGAGTGGATCTCGAAGGTCCACTCGCCCTCGACGTCCGGCGTGACGTGGGCGACGTAGCGGTTGGGGGCGTCGCCGTCGGGGCGCATGCGCACCGGGTCGCGCGTGCGGCCCGAGGGGTCGGTGGCCACCACCTCCGCGGCGAGCTGGTCGTGGCCCTCGCGGAACACCGAGGCGCGTACGGGCATCGGCTCGCCGACAGTGGCCTTGGCCGACTGTCGACCGAGGTCGACCACGGGCGAGACATCCATCACGGGTATCCGTCCAACCATGGGGCCACACTTGCGAACCCGGACCCTGCACGCAAGCCGACCGCGGTCGGGGCCACCCCTTGGGACGGCTCGACCGCGGTCGTCCTCGCTCCGGCGTCTCCGGGTCAGCGGACCGACGCCACCGTGATGCTGCGCAGCCGCGTCCTCGACGACGTGAACGCCTTCGTGTCGGCTGGCAGGAAGCGCACCCGGACAGTCGTACGTCCCGGGCGCAGCGCCTTCCGGGGGACGCGCACGCGGGCGGTGCCGTCGGCGGTGGGGACGACCTTCCACTTCTTCGCGGCCAGACGCACCACGAACCGACCGGGCTCCTTCTCCGCTGCCGAGCGCACGGTCAGGAACAGCACCGGGGCGGGCTTGCGGCGGGTCTGGTAGGCGCGCTTGACGATCATCCGCGTGCGGGTCGGCAGCGCGGTCGCGGTGGGGGTGCCGGTGGTGCTGCTGCTGGTGGGGTCGTCGGTCGGACCGGTGGTCGGGTCGGCAGTCCCTGGCGCCGTGTCCGGGTCACTGCCCGTCCCGTCGCTGCCGGTCCCGTCGTCGGTGCCGGTCCCGTCGTCGGTGCCGGTCCCGGGGGCGCCCGGCTGCTGGGGCAGCGTCGCGTCCTCGCCGAAGACCTGCAGCTCCGCGGCGTGCACGATCGTGCCGCGGTCCGAGCCCGTCTTGCAGTCGGTGGGCACGGTGGTGCTGGCGGTCTGCTGCCCGGCGTAGGCCTCCTGGCCGGTGCACTGGTTCTCCAGCGTCACCAGGCGTACGGCGGCGGCCTCGGTGTCGGGAACGTCGAACCCCCGCATGGTGAGGGTCGGCGCGACCGGGCGCGGCAGGGTGCTCGGGAAGGCGTCGGTGGGCGAGGTGTAGAACCGCGTCCACACGGCGTCCGCCGACTCGCAGGCCGTGGTGCACGCCTCCAGGGCGAACTGGCGCAGGGCGGTGAATCGCGAGCCCGAGTCCGGGTCCTCCTGGGCGAGCGGCACCCCGGTGCCCGACTCCGGTGCCGGGGTGAGGTGGGCGCTGACCTGGACGCGGCGCACGGTGCTGACGTCGCCGGCGAGGTCGACGGCGACCGACGGGTTCGACTCGTCGACCTGGGCCTCGGTGACGCCGCCCCAGTTGGTGGCCTCGGTCCCGTCGATGAGCGCCTCCGGGTTGAGCGAGCCGTCCGTCGCCCCGATGACCGCGGCGCCCGCCGCGGAGCTGGCGAGGTTGACCACGTCGCCGACGGTCTCGATGCGTGATGCGCCGTCGGCGGGGACCGTCATGGTCCACCTCGTGAAGCCGCGGTCGGGCGAGACGGCGAGCATCTCGTAGGTGCCCGGGGTGAAGGTCGCGCTGGCTCCGAGGGCGGTGCCCGGGTCGGTGTCGGCCACGGGCGTGACGCGAGCCTCGTAGTCGCCGACGTAGATCCGGGCCGAGCCCGTCGTCGCGAACGTGATGGACGCGTTGGGCCCGGTCGGGCTCGCGAAGCTCGGCGTGGGCTCGTGGTCGTCGGCATCGGCCACCGACGCGTCGACTCCCATGCCACGCCGGGCGAAGGCCGCCCACAGGACGTCCTCGTTCGCACCACCGAAGCGCATCCGGTCGGCCGCGATCATCGCGTCGCGGGCGTCGAGCATCGAGGTCGCACCCTGCTGGAGGAGGAAGGAGTCGAACATCAGCTGCACCCAGCGGCGGTTGCCGGGGCAGGTGTCGACGGGGCGAGGCGTGGCCGTCGGCGTGGCCTGCGCGCAGGCGAGCTGCAGCGCCGCGTCGTCGTACGGGAAGCGGGCGTCGTACGCCTCCACGAGCGCCTGGCGGACCTCCCACATCGTGCCGTTCCAGATCTCGCCGTCGGCGTGGACCTCGGGGCCGGTGGAGTCGAAGCCGTAGTCCGAGAAGTTGAGCGGGTTGTCGTCGATCGAGTAGTCGCGGATCGCGGTGTCGGTGTTGCCGGTGGCGTAGGCGCCCACGGCCCACACGTTGCCGCCATTGCTGTATCCGTGCGAGAACTGGTACTCGCCGGCGACCAGGTCGCCCCACGACTCACCCATCGCACCGCCCTGCTCGGAGGTCAGCCCCTCATCGGGACCGCCGACCATGCGGTTGGTGATGGCGTGGGTGTACTCGTGCCCCACGATCCCCATGTCGAGACCGCCGTCGGTGCACGGTGCGTAGAACGCCCCGGCGATCGGCTCGAAGAGGTACTGGTTGGTGATGCCGGGCGTGCCGTCCTGCAACGTGATCTGGTTGGCGTTGTCGCGACCGAGGAAGCTCGGGCTGCCGCCGGTGATGGCGCCGGCCTGGGCGTTGCCCACCTCCTGGTCGCCGCCGACGCCTCCGCGGCCGCCGTTGTCGAGCTGGAGGTTGTAGTTCTCCTCGGTGAAGCCGAGGTAGTAGGAGTAGTCGTGCATCCGGTTGTGCGCGGCGAACAGGTTGCCGACCGAGGCGTCGATGTCGTTGCCTCCCGGCACCAGCTCGGCGACGTCGCAGCGGCTGTTGTTCCAGCGGTCCTCGAACTCTGCGGTGTAGCTGCGCTCCGGCGACACGGGCGCCTGGGACAGGCCTCCCGGCGTCAGCGGGCTGGCCCACGCCTCGTGGGTGTTGGCGTTGTTGCCCACGGTCGTGAAGGTCGGCAACGCGCCGATCGCGTCCCACGGCCCGAAGGCCGCGACGTTGCGCAGCGGGGTCGGCGGTGAGCTGCAGCCGGCCTCGGCGTGCCAGCAACCGATGATCGAGTTGCCCGGGGTCTCGGTGGGGGAGTCGAGCGTGGGGTTGGCGGTGAACCAGCGCCACCGTGGGTTGCCGACGAGGTCCCCCGTCGAGGGCGCGGCGCTGTCGCTGGTGCTGACCGCGAGCGTGTACTGCCCGGCGACGACGGACGCGGCGTCGAACGGACACACCTGGGCCGCATAGGTGCCGGCCGGGATCGCGGCGGAGGAGTACGTCGCCACCTCGGGATTGGTGGCCAGGTCGCCCGACACGAGGACGTCGTCGCCGCGGAGGATCTTCACGACGAAGTCGTCCACCGGGAGGCCGGTGGCGACCGCGGTGATCGACCTGGTGAGATCGTCGTCGAGCTCGAAGGGGTGCTTGGGGCCGCACTCGGTCGGCGTGATCGCGCCGGTGAACACGTCGTTGTAGACGTGGTTCTCGGTCTTGTTGTGGCGGACGAGGACCTCACCGGTCACGCCGTCGACGAGCGAGGTGAAGGCGAGGGAGGCGCCACCGGCGACGTTGACGACATTGGCCTCGAGGACCGGTCGTACCGAGCCGTCGGCCATCGGCAGGGCCCGCCGGCGGACCTGCTGCTCCTGGGCGAAGCCGGGGACGGTCAGCCGGGACCAGCCGCGGGCGACGGTGGTCGTGATGTCGTCGAGCTGCGCCGCGGGGACGCCGACGGACAGGTCGGTCGCGGCCCGCAGCCATCCCTGCAGCGGTGACAGGGTCGCCTCGGGCATCGCTCCGGTCGGGCGGGCCAGGGACGAGGAGACGTAGGCGATCTCCCCGTTCGCGACGCCGACGGTCACCAGGCCGCCGACGGCGGGTGCGAGGCCGCCGAAGTCCTGGCGGAACAGCACGGCACGCGCGTCGGAGTCGGCGAACCGCTGCGAGCTGACGAGCACGAGGTCGTCGACGGCGTCTGCCGACATCCCGAACGCGGCGGAGTTGCCCCGCAGCCAGGCGCGGGCCGCATCGACCGGCGCACCGGGAGCGACGCCGAGGCTCCCGTCGGTCGGCAGGATCGAGGCGGGCGTGCCGAGCGAGCCCCAGCGGGCGGTGACGCCACCCATCGCCGAGACGGCCCGGCGTTGGTCGGCGGTGGGCGCGGCCGTGCCGCGGGTGTCGACGTCGCGTGGACCGCCGACCGGGTCACCCAGGGTGCGGACGTCGGGCGGCGTGGGTCCTGGGGTGATCGTGTCGGGCTCGGCGGTGGCCGGGGAGGCGACCGTGCCGAGGGTGGAGATCGCGAGGAGGATCGCGGCGGCCAGCGAGGTGCGGCCGAGGTGAGGACGGGGTCGGGTCATGCCCGCAACAACTGCGGCGCGGGGCAGGGGTTATGCGGGTGGGCCGCGCCTCGCCGGAGGGGGTGCTCTTGGATCGTTCCAAGAAATGGCCTAGCGTGCTGGTCCGTGCGAGCGTTCCGACGATTCACCGTCCGTCCTGTCCTGCCCGAGCCCCTGGGCGCGCTGTCCACCTTGGCCGGCAACCTGCGCTGGTCCTGGCACCCGCCCACCCAGGACGTGTTCTCCTCGATCGACCCCGAGCTGTGGCGCCAGGTCAAGTGCGACCCGGTGCGCTTCCTCGGCGCCGTGGGCCGCGAGCGGCTCGACGAGCTGGTCGAGGACGGCGACTTCCGCAGTCGTCTCGACGCGGCACACGCCGACCTGCAGCGATACCTCACCGAGGACCGCTGGTACGCCCGCAAGGCCGGCGACGACGCGCCGCGCGCCATCGCGTACTTCTCGTCCGAGTTCGGCATCACGTCGGTGCTGCCGCAGTACTCCGGCGGCCTCGGCATCCTGGCCGGTGACCACCTGAAGGCGTCCTCCGACCTCGGCATCCCGCTGGTGGGCGTCGGCCTGTTCTACCGCCACGGCTACTTCAAGCAGGCGCTCGACCGCGACGGCTGGCAGCAGGAGAGCTACCCCGTCCTCGATCCCGACGAGCTGCCGCTGACTCAGCTGCGGGAGGCGGACGGCACCCGCGCCACCGTCTCGATCGCGCTGCCCGACGGGCCCGACCTGGTGGCCCGGATCCTCGTCGCCCACGTCGGGCGCGTGCCGCTGCTGCTCCTCGACACCGACATCGAGGACAACAGCGCCCACTACCGCGACGTCACCGACCGGCTCTACGGCGGCAACTCCGAGCACCGGCTGCGCCAGGAGCTGCTCCTCGGCGTGGGCGGCGTACGCGCCCTGCGGGTGTGGTCGCGCATCACCGGCGCCCCGGCGCCGGAGGTCTTCCACGCCAACGAGGGCCACGCGGGCTTCCTCGGCATCGAGCGCATCCGTGAGCTCACCGTCGAAGAGGCCGGGCCACACCTGGACTTCGACACCGCGCTCGAGGTCTCCCGCGCCGGCACGGTGTTCACCACGCACACGCCGGTGCCTGCGGGCATCGACCGCTTCCCGCGTGAGCTCGTCTCCCAGTACTTTGGCGGCAACTCGCCGACGCCGGGCGTCCCGGTCGACCGGATCCTCGCGCTCGGCGCGGAGGACTACGAGGGCGGCGACGCGGGCGTCTTCAACATGGCGGTGATGGGCTTCCGCCTCGCCCAGCGCGCCAACGGCGTGTCCGAGCTGCACGGCCACGTGTCGCGCGGCATGTTCAACGGCCTCTGGCCGGCCTTCGACGAGGCCGAGGTGCCGATCACCTCGATCACCAACGGCGTCCACGGCCCGACCTGGATCGCCCGCGAGGTCATCGAGCTGGCGGCGAGCCGGGGCGCCGACGTCGACGGTGACGACACCGATGCCCTCTGGCCGCTCGTCGACCAGATCAGCGACCGGGAGATCTGGGACCTCAAGCGCACGCTGCGCACCCGCTTCGTCGACGACGCCCGCGACCGGATGCGCCGCTCGGCGACCAAGCGCGGCTACGCCGCGGCCGAGACCACGTGGATCGACACCGCGCTCGACCCCGACGTGCTGACGATCGGCTTCGCGCGCCGGGTGCCGACGTACAAGCGGCTCACCCTGATGCTGCGTGACCCCGCCCGCCTCAAGAAGCTGCTGCTCGACCCCGATCGCCCCATCCAGCTGGTCATCGCGGGCAAGGCGCACCCGGCCGACGAGACCGGCAAGCGGCTCATCCAGGAGATGGTGCGCTTCGCGGACGACCCGGAGGTCCGGCACCGCATCGCGTTCCTGCCCAACTACGACATCGCGATGGCGCAGCCGCTCTACCCCGGCTGCGACGTGTGGCTCAACAACCCGCTGCGCCCGTACGAGGCGTGCGGCACCTCCGGCATGAAGGCGGCGCTCAACGGCGGCCTCAACCTGTCGATCCTCGACGGCTGGTGGGACGAGTGGTACGACGGCAACAACGGCTGGGCGATCCCCTCGGCCGACGGCATCGACGACGCCGACCGGCGTGACGACCTCGAGGCCAACGCGCTCTACGACCTGCTCGAGACCGACGTCGTGCCGCGCTTCTACGAGACCAACGACGAGGGCGTGCCCCCGCGCTGGCTGGAGATGGTGCGCCACACGCTGAAGTCGCTCGGCCCCAAGGTGCTCGCCACCCGCCAGGTGCGCGACTACGTCCGCGAGCTCTACGCCCCCGCGGCGCACACCTCGCGCACCCTCAACTCCGACTACGCCGGGGCCCGCACCCTGTCGGGCTGGAAGCACGAGGTCCGCGCGGCGTGGCACGGCGTCCGCGTCGAGCACGTCGACTCCGAGGGCGTCGGCGACCAGGCCGTCGTCGGTGCGACGCTCAACGTCCGCGCCTGGGTGGCGCTCGGCTCGCTCTCGACCGACGACGTCGAGGTGCAGGTCGTGCACGGGCGGATCGGCTCCGACGACGTCCTCACCGCGACGTCGGTGACGCCGATGCTGGTGGGGGAGTCCTACGACGGCAACCGCCACCGCTTCGACGCCGCCGTGCCGCTCGCGGTCTCCGGCCCGTTCGGCTACACCGTCCGGGTCGTCCCGCGCAACGAGTCGCTGGCCTCGGTCGCCGAGCTCGGGCTGGTCGCCGAGCCGGCCTGAGCACCGCTGGGCTCGGTCGTCAGGCGGCCGAGCTCGTCGCCAGCGGATTGCGCCGGCGGCAGTGACAGAGGTCGCTGCACGGCAGGAACGAGTGGGCGGCGTGGCCGCACCCCGGGCACGGCAGGTCGTGGCTGAGGTGCGTCCTGCTGGTCTGGACGGTGTCCCACATGGCACGTCTCCTTCCGACGCCGGTGGTGGCGTCCCAGCGTGCGCCTCCCCGTGCCCGTTCCGCATCCGGGTTATTACCTACGACGGCCGAGACGCGTTGCGGTGCCCCGTGGTCGCGAGGACGATCGTGGCATGCCCTCGACCGCTCGGCCCGGGATCCTCGAGCCCTTCCTCGCGGCTGCCGACGCCGCCGCGTCGTCTCGACCGGACGTGGACGCCGAGACCGCGCGCGAGGTGATGGCGGAGGCGGCGGGCCTGCTGCACGACAGCCTGGCACTCGACCATCTCGACGAGCACGACCTCGCGCTGGCGGTGACGGCGCTGGCCACCGACCTGACGACCGCGGACCCGGGCGCAGCGGTGCGCGCGCGGGCGGCCGCGGTGGCCGACGACGACCCGGACCTCCGCGACCCCGCGGGCGTGCGCGGCGCGTACCTCGTGGCGGCGCAGGTGCTCGGGCTCTGACGCGACCGTCGGGAGGCGCGGTCAGTCGTCGCGCGTCGCGGCGTGCTGGTCCACGTTGCGTACGTCGTCCGGGTCGACCGGCCGGTCGGCATCGACACCCCCGACCGTGTCCGAGAGGCGCACACCCTCGGGCAGCGTCGTGTAGTCGGGCTCGGGCCTCTCGGCCCCGGGGCGGTCGGCGTCGGAGTCCATGGTCCCGACTCTAGCCACGGCGCCGCGGCCGCGACCGTCTCTCGTTGACGTCGGGAGCGACCCGCGCGAGTGTGGGGGCGAGGGAGTGAGGTCTCATGGCTGACGAGTACGCGAGCGTCCGCTACGTCGTGGACGACGTCGACGCAGCAGTCGCCTTCTATACCGAGCTGCTGGGCTTCGAGGTGCTGAGCCATCCCGCGCCCGCCTTCGCCGACGTCGTACGCGGCCGGCTCAGGGTGCTGCTCTCGGGTCCGCAGAGCTCGGGGGCGCGCGCCACGCCGCCGGAGGAGTCCGCCCCCGGGCGCAACCGCATCCACCTGGTCGTCGACGACCTGGACGCACACCTCGACAGGCTCCGGGCCGCGGGCGCCACGCTCCGCAGCGAGGTCGTCGAGGGACCGGGAGGGCGGCAGTTCCTCGTCGCGGACCCGGCGGGCAACCTCGTCGAGGTCTTCGAACCCGCGGGTTGAGGGAGCCTCAGCCGAAGGTCAGCCAGAGCCCGACGGCGGTCGGGACCACCGCGAGCAGCAACCACGGCGAGACGATCCGCTTGCCGTGGATCGCGCGACCGACGGCGACGGCCATGGCGGCGAAGATGCCGGCGATGACGTTGAGCCCGACCTTGGACGAGGTGGGGGAGTCGTCGAGCATCACGGCTGCCACGACGAGGCCCACCACGAGGTGGAGGATCGTGGTCACGGCCAGGGTCGACATCACCCAGCGCTGCACCCGGGCCAGGTCGCGCGCGTCCTTCTCGGGGTCCTTCACGATTCGGCGCGGGGCGTCGAGGTCGAGCAGGTGACCGCGCCCCTTCTCCGTACGTCGGGCGGGAACGCTGCCGGCCATGCGAGCCTCTCTCACGAATCGTGTGCTGTGACAACCATTGCTAGGCTAACGGAATGCCCGAGGCCAGCCGAATCGACGATTCCTCGACCGACCCCCTGGCTCTCGAGCGTCAGGTCTGCTTCGCCCTCGCCGTGGCGTCGCGCACCGTCATCTCGGTCTACCGCCCGGTGCTCGAGCCCATGGGCCTGACCCACCCGCAGTACCTCGTGATGCTGGCTTTGTGGGGTGAGGAGCCGCTGTCCGTGACCGAGCTCAGCCGCCGGCTGGAGCTCGACCCGGCCACCCTCTCGCGGCTGCTGAGGCGGCTCGAGGCGGCCGACCTGGTGCGGCGCGACCGCAACCCGGCGGACGAGCGCAGCCTCGCGGTGGCGCTGACGTCCCGCGGGCGCGACCTGCGCACGCAGGCCCTCGAGGTGCCGGGCACCATCCTCCAGCGCCTGGGGATGGACCTCGACGAGCTGATGGAGCTGCGGGACCGGCTCACCGAGGTCATCGCGGCAGCCAAGTCCGCGACGGTGGCACAGCCGGCCTGAGCGGGCGCAGACTGCGCACGTGGGATCAAGCGCACGTCCGGCCCACGGGCGAGAGTGGGGGCCATGACGACAGCGGCCGACACCTTCGCCGCGTTCCTCGACACCCTGGCCGAGACGCTCGACATGGGCCACGAGGAGCGGGCCCGCAGGCTCCACCTGTCGCGCTTCCACCTCGCCCGTGTGGTGTCCGCCGCGGGCGGTGAGCCGCCGGAGCGGATGCGCCGTCGGCTGCTGCTGGAGCGCGCGGCCCACCGCCTCCTGACGAGCGACGACCAGGTGGTCGACGTCGCGTTCGAGGCCGGCTTCGGCTCGCACGAGGCGTTCACCCGGGCGTTCGCGCGGGAGTACGGCGCCGCGCCGAGCCGCTGGCGTCAGCACCCCACCCGTACCCGGATCGACGGGCCGAGCGGCGTGCACTTCCACCCACCCGGCAGCCTCCGCCTACCGACCGCACGAGAGGTGACCCCGATGGACCTGATGACACGCATGATCGAGCACCACGTCTGGCTGACGGGCGAGATGATCGAGAGCGCGGCCCGGTTGAGCGACGAGCAGCTCGACGCCCCGATCGAGGTGCCCATCGCCACGATCGACGACGACATGACCATCCGCTCCGTGCTGGGCCGCCTCGTCGGGCAGCTCGCGCAGTGGAACACCGCCGTCGAGCAGCGTCGCTACGACTTCGCCCAGGAGCGCGGCAAGTCGCTCAGCACGCTGCGCCGCGAGCTCGCCCAGGAGGGTCCGGCCTTCCTCGACCAGGTGCGCTCGACCGTCGACGAGGGCCGCCTCGACGACACCTTCGTCGACGTCACCTGCGAGACCCCGAAGGTCTTCACCTACGGCGGGATGGTGGCGCACGTGCTCACCTTCGCCGCCGTACGACGCCTCGTCGTGCTCGGTGCCTTCGAGAACCTCGGCATCACCGACCTCGACGCCGGCGACCCGATGGAGTGGATGGGCGCCCCGGCCTGATCCCTAGGTCTGGCGCAGCACCAGCACCGAGCGCGCCTGCAGCTCCATCGTGCCGCCCGCGACCACCGGGGTCCCGACGGCGATGTCGGTGTTGGTCGACAGCACGACCTCGCCGTGGTGGACCCACTGGTTGGCCGGCAGCACCAGCTCGACGTCGTCGACGCCGGAGTTGAGCCAGATCATGAACGACCGGTCGCGCACCTGCTCGCCGTGCGGGCCGGGGGAGCGCAGGGGGGCACCGTTGAGGAACATCCCGATGGTGCGGATGCTGTCGTCGTTCCAGTCGTCGACGGTCATCTCGCGCCCGCTCGGGTGCACCCAGACGAGGTCCTTGATGCCGCCCTTGATGGTCGGCCGCCCCTCGAACCAGTGCCGCTGCCGCAGTGCGGGGTGCTCGCGCCGGAGCCGCAGGGCGGTCTTGGTGATCTCGTAGACGTCGAACCAGGCGTCGTCGGGGCGCCAGTCGATCCACGAGGTCTCGTTGTCCTGGCCGTAGGCGTTGTTGTTGCCGCCCTGGGTGCGGCCGCGCTCGTCGCCGGCCGTGAGCATCGGCACGCCGCTGGAGAAGCACAGGGTGGCCATGAGGTTGGCCGCCTGCCGGCGCCGCAGCGCGACGACCTCCGGGTCGTCGGTCTCGCCCTCGACGCCGCAGTTCCACGACCGGTTGTTGTCGGTGCCGTCGCGGTTGTCCTCGCCGTTGGCCTCGTTGTGCTTGTCGTTGTAGGACACCAGGTCGCGCAGCGTGAAGCCGTCGTGCGCGGTGATGAAGTTGACCGAGGCGTAGGGCGAGCGACCGTCGTCGGCGTAGAGGTCGCTCGAGCCGGCCAGCCGCGTCGCCACGGTCCGTACGCCGCCGGAGTGACCGCGCCAGAAGTCGCGCACCGTGTCGCGGAACTGGTCGTTCCACTCGATCCACGGCGGGGGGAACTGCCCGACGCGGTAGCCGTCCATCGAGGCGTCCCACGGCTCGGCGATGAGCTTCACGTGGCGCAGCACGGGGTCCTGGCCGATCGCGGTGAGCAGGTGCGAGCCCATGTCGACGACCTGGTCGGTCCGGGTCAGCGCACTCATCAGGTCGAAGCGGAAGCCGTCGACGTGCATCTCGGTGACCCAGTAGCGCAGCGAGTCCAGGATCATCCGCAGGCTCTGGGTGTGGGTGGCGTCGACGGTGTTGCCGCAGCCGGTGACGTCCCAGTAGCGCACGGGCTCGGGCTTCTGGCCGGGCTTGGGGGCCGGCGGCACGACGCGCTGGTAGTAGCCACGGTCGTCGAGCCCGCGGAAGCTGAGGGTCGGCCCGCGGGGGCCCGCCTCGGCGGTGTGGTTGTAGACCACGTCGAGGATGACCTCGAGCCCGGCGAGGTGGAAGTCCTTGACCATCTGCTTGAACTCGGTGACCTGCTGGCCGCGGTCACCGGCGGAGGAGTACGCGTTGTGCGGGGCGAAGAAGCACAGCGAGTTGTAGCCCCAGTAGTTCACCAGGCCGCGCTCGGCGAGGGCGGGCTCGGAGAAGAACTGGTGCACGGGCAGCAGCTCGACCGCCGTGACGCCGAGGTCCTTGAGGTAGTCGGTCACCGCAGGCGTCGCCAGGCCGGCGTACGTCCCGCGGAGCTCCTCGGGCACGCGGTCGTGGAGGGCGGTCATGCCCTTGACGTGCATCTCGTAGATCACGGTGTCGCGCCACCGGCGGTGGGGCGAGGTGTCCGGGCCCCACTGGAAGTCGTCGTGGACCACGACGCTGCGCGGGACGTACGGCGCCGAGTCGAGGTCGCTGCGCGTCGCGGGGTCGTCCATCACGTAGCCGAAGATGGCCTTGTCGACGACGAGGTCTCCCGAGACGGCCTTCCCGTAGGGGTCGAGGAGCAGCTTGGCCGGGTTGAACCGCAGGCCGGCCTCGGGGTCCCACGGGCCGTCGGCGCGGTAGCCGTAACGCGCGCCGCGGGCCACGCCCGGGACGGCGCCGTGCCACACGCCCAGCGAGAGCTCGGTCAGCCGGTGGCGCGTCTCCACGCCGTCGTCGTCGAACAGGCAGACCCACATCGCGCGCGCCTCGGGGGCGTACACCGCGAAGTTGGTCGCGTCCCAGGACCACGTCGCGCCCAGGGGGTAGTTGCGACCCGGCCAGACCGACATGGTCTCGCCGTCGTGTTGCCAGGCGGTGGTCCTCCAGTGGGGCGGTGTCACGCAGGCCATTGTCGCCGCACGAGTGGCACACGGCACAATGCGGCTCGCACCGCGGCCATCCGCGCCGCGTCCACGACGCCGTCCCACGGACAAGGAGCCACCATGGAGTTCGTCTCGATCGACGTGACCGACGGGGTCGCGGTCCTGCGGCTCGACCGCCCGAAGATGAACGCGATCAGCGTCCAGGTGCAGGCCGACCTGCGTGAGGCGGCGGCCGAGCTCACCGAGCGCGACGACGTGCGGGCCGTGGTGGTGTGGGGTGGCGAGCGCGTCTTCGCGGCCGGCAACGACGTCAAGGAGATGGCCGACCTGAGCTACTCCGACATGGTCAAGGTCTCCGCGTCGGTCAGCTCGGCCACCACCGCGATCGCCTGGATCCCCAAGCCCGTCATCGCCGCAGTGAACGGCTACGCCCTCGGTGGTGGCTGCGAGCTCGCGCTGGCCGCCGACCTCCGCTTCGCCGCTGAGGACGCCGTCCTCGGCCAACCCGAGGTGCTCCTCGGCATCATCCCCGGTGCCGGCGGCACCCAGCGGCTCGCCCGCCTCGTGGGCACCGCGAAGGCGAAGGACATCATCTTCACCGGACGCTTCGTCAAGGCCGACGAGGCGCTGCGCATCGGGATGGTCGACCGGGTCGTCCCCGCGGACCAGGTCCTCGCGGAGGCGACGGCGTACGCCGCCCAGTTCAGCAACGCGGCCGCGCTGGCCATCCGCGCGGCCAAGGAGTGCATCGACCGGGGGAGCGAGGTCGACCTCGACACCGGGCTGGAGATCGAGCGCCAACAGTTCGCCGGGGTCTTCGCGACCGAGGACCGTACCCGCGGCATCACCTCGTTCGTTGAGAACGGACCGGGCAAGGCAACCTTCGTGGGGCGCGGAGGGGGCCCCCCCCCCCAGGGACACCACCCCCAGACGACACAAAAACCGGCGCCCCGAGCCCACCA
>NZ_JABJQZ010000003.1 GCF_013155335.1 Nocardioides sp. zg-1230
CCCCCCCGCCACCCCCCCGTCCGTTGACACCGCCCCGCCCACGCCACCCTCCGGGGCCCCCGCCGCGCCCCACCACCGAGAGGAACACGACCACGTGACGACGAAGATCCGGGCGACGCTCGCCCAGCTGGTGTGGCTCGCGTGCGCGTTCGCCGCACTGCTGCTCGCGGTGGGGGCGCTGCTGATCGCGCTGGACGCCAACAAGTCCAACGAGCTGGTCCAGGCGATCCTCAGGGGCGCCTCGTGGGCCGACCTGGGGATCTTCTCCCGCCAGGACGGCATCAAGCAGTTCCGCGGCGACGGTGCCGAGGTCAAGAACGCCCTCTTCAACTGGGGCCTCGCGGCGATCGCGTGGCTGGTGGTGGGACGGGTCCTCGAGCGCATCATCAAGCCCTGACGGCGCCCGGAGCGGGCGGGGTCGCGGACCGACCGTGACAGTGTCACTGTGAGCGACTGCACCCCGATCGCCATTCCGGTCGTCGTTGACCGACCAGTAACCTCATAGCCACATCCGAGTGCACAGGAGGGGCCGCGAGGCCACACCACCATGAACATTGTTGTCTGTGTGAAGTACGTGCCGGACGCCACGGCCGACCGCAAGTTCGAGGACGACAACACCGTCGACCGCGTTGGCGTCGACGGCCTGCTGTCCGAGCTCGATGAGTACGCCGTGGAGCAGGCGCTGCAGTTCCGGGAGAAGCGCGAGGGTGAGGAGATCACCGTCACCGCGCTGACCGTCGGCCCCGAGAAGGCCGTCGACGCGGTGCGCAAGGCGCTCCAGATGGGTGCCGACTCCGGCGTCCACGTCGTCGACGACGCCATCGCCGGCTCCGACTACCTCGGCACCTCCCTGGTGCTCGCCAAGGCGATCGAGAAGGTCAAGGCCGACTCCGGCGCCGACCTCGTGGTCTGCGGCATGGCCTCCACCGACGCCTCCGGCTCGGTCGTCCCGGCGATGCTCGCCGAGCGCCTCGGCATGCCGCAGGTGACGCTCGCGTCGGTCGTGGAGTCGCAGGGCGACCAGGTCCGCATCAAGCGCGACAACGAGGGCTCGACCGAGGTCATCGGCGCGACCCTCCCGATCGTGCTGAGCGTGACCGACCAGTCGGGCGAGGCCCGCTACCCGTCGTTCAAGGGCATCATGGCGGCGAAGAAGAAGCCGCTCGAGACGTGGTCGCTGACCGACCTCGGCCTCGACGCCGACCAGGTCGGCCTGTCCGTGGCCTACACGCAGGTCGAGGACACCACCGCCCGCCCGCCGCGCACCGCCGGCGAGATCGTCACCGACGAGGACGGCTCGGGCGCCGGCGCGCTGGTCGACTTCCTCGCGTCCAAGAAGTTCATCTGAGGAGCAGCCAGAGATGTCTGAGGTTCTTGTTGTCATCGACCACGCCGACGGCGAGGTCAAGAAGCCGACCTACGAGCTGCTCACCATCGCGCGTCGCCTCGGCGAGCCCGTCGCGGTGTTCTTCGGCTCGCCCGACCAGGGCGACGCCGTGGCCGAGAAGGTGAAGAAGTACGGCGCCGCGAAGGTGTACGTCGTCGACGACGCGCAGATCAAGGGCTACCTCGTCGCGCCGAAGGCCGAGGCCCTGCAGCAGCTGGCGGAGAAGACCAGCCCGGCCGCGATCCTGCTGCCCTCGACGTTCGAGAACAAGGAGGTCGCCGGTCGCCTGGCGATCAAGCTGGGCTCGGGCCTGATCACCGACGCCGTCGACGTCGCCGACGACGGCACGACGACCCAGTCGGTGTTCGCCGGCAACTACACGGTCCAGGCGAAGGTCACCACCGGCACGCCGATCATCACGGTCAAGCCCAACTCCGCTGCCCCCGAGGAGGCGGAAGGTGCCGCCGCGGTCGAGGCGTTCGCCGCGACCATCAGCGACGTCGCGAAGACCGCCCAGGTGGTCGCCACCCAGCCGCGCCAGTCCACCGGTCGCCCGGAGCTGACCGAGGCCGCGATCGTGGTCTCCGGCGGTCGTGGCACCGGCGGCAACTTCGAGCCGGTCGAGGGCTTCGCCGACAGCCTCGGTGCGGCCGTGGGTGCCTCGCGCGCCGCGGTCGACTCGGGCTGGATGCCGCACGCCTTCCAGGTCGGCCAGACCGGCAAGACGGTCTCGCCGCAGCTCTACGTCGCCAACGGCATCTCGGGCGCGATCCAGCACCGCGCCGGCATGCAGACCTCGAAGACCATCGTCGCGGTCAACAAGGACCCCGAGGCGCCGATCTTCGAGCTCGTCGACTTCGGCGTCGTGGGCGACCTCCACACCGTCCTGCCCGCCGCCACGGAGAAGATCACCGCGCGCAAGGGCTGACCCGCAACGCATCACGCGCACGACCCGGCAGGGTGACCCTGCCGGGTCGTCGTGCGTCCGGGCTCAACGCCGGGTGCGCCGGACCGCCCACTCGCCGTCGTCCTCCACGAGCCGCACGGTGTAGCCCGTCCACCTCGCGAAGAGGTCGAAGCGGTAGGGCAGCTCGAAGTTGGACGAGCGGGCCCCGAGGCAGTCCGTCGGGAAGGTCGGCAGCCGGGTGCGCGACAGCGTCCGCCACCCGTCCGCCGTGGACGCCTTCAGCACGGTGGGCCACCCCCGGTGCCGGCCGGCCGAGGTGAGCAGGACCGCGGCCTCCGGGCCGTCGGGCACCACCACGTCGCACCGACCACCCACCCCGCCCGGCAGGGTCACCACACCGCGCTCGGGGGAGATGACGTGGGTCCGGGTGCGACCGGGGACGGCGACGTAGCGGCCGTCGGGCGACAGGCCGTAGGGGTGCCGGCCCATGCGCAGCGCCTGCCACGGGGTGCCGTCGCGGACGGTGAGGACGACATGGCGACCGCCGCACTTCAGGGCGGCCATCAGGACGCCCGGCGGCTCGGCCCACCAGTTGTCGCCCCACGCGCAGCGCCTGCGGCCGGCGTCGTACGCGATCGTCGGGGCGCCCCAGGTCTGGCTGGCACGGTCGTAGGCCTGGGCCCGCACCACGCGACGCCCCGCCGAGCCGACGGCGTACAGGCCCTGCCCCGGGGCCGTGAAGAAGCGCGTGGAGAGCCGGCCGTCGGCAGCGTCGAGCCCCGGAGCAGCGGCCGGAGCGATCGCGGTGACGGCCCAGGGCGAGACCGCGTCGGCTCGTGAGATGACGGTCACCCGGCCGGGGTCGCTGAAGTCGCCGAACCAGGCGGTGTCGGAGTCGACGTTGGCGAAGCTGGCGTCCTGGCAGGCATCGTCGAGCGAAACCTCCTGCCGAGCGGGCGCCACGTCCCCGGTGCGGGTGAGCACGAGCAGGCGGCAGCGGCGCGGGGCGACGTCGGCCCCGTAGAGGTAGGAGACCTGGGCGGCGTCGGTGATGGTGGCGGTCGCGGTGTACTCCCGGCCCGGAGTCCTGAGCGCGTGGCGGGTGAAGCCCTCCGGTCCCCAGGTGACGTAGCCGCGGAGCTCCGGCCACACCGCTCTGCTCCCGTCGGGGGAGATGCCGGGCTCGTCGTAGGCCTCGCCCTCGAGCTCGTACGACGACCAGGTGACCGTGTCGGCCGACCACAGGGCGTGGGAGCCGGTCGGGGCCTGGTCCTCGGCGTAGGTCCTCGCGGAGCTGCACGCCGCCATGACCGCCACGGCGCCGTTGCTCGTGCGGGCCTCGACGCTGCCGCAGGCGAGATCCTTCTCCCGCAGCACCACCCGGCGCCCGCTCCAGACACCCGTCGTGGCGTCGAGGCGCTTGCTCCACACCGCGCGCTGGCCCCGGCCCACCCACACGCGGAAGAGGTCGCCGTCGGCCAGCGTCAGCTCGACCCCGCCCTCGATCTCCCGCGGCAGGTCGTCCACCCCCGGGACGTCAGCCGGCGCGGGTGGCGAGGCGCCCACGGTCGAGCCGGTCAGGACAGCCGCTGCGGTCGCCAGCGCGACCATCACCCCCGTGATGCGAGACATGGCGCCACCCTAGGCCCGCCGGGCCTACGCTGGAGAGCATGAGCAGCGAGGCGGCAGTGCACGAGGTGGCGCGAAGGGCCCGGACCGCCAGCCATGAGCTCGCCACGGCGACGAGGGCGACCAAGGACGCCGCCCTGCACGCCATGGCCGACGCCCTCGTCGGGTCCTCCGCGGACATCCTGGCCGCCAACGCCGAGGACGTCGCGCGCGCCGAGGTGGGCGGCACGCCCGCCAACATCGTCGACCGGCTCCGCCTCGACGACTCCCGGCTCGAGGCGATGGCGCAGGGCCTGCGCGACGTCGCCGCCCTGCCCGACCCCGTCGGCGAGGTGCTGCGCGGCAGCACGCTGGCCAACGGGCTCGAGCTGCGCCAGGTGCGGGTGCCGTTCGGCGTGGTCGGGATGATCTACGAGGCCCGCCCCAACGTCACCGCCGACGCTGCCGGGATCTGCCTCAAGGCCGGCAACGCGGTGCTCCTGCGCGGCTCGTCGAGCGCCCGGTCGAGCAACGCTGCGATCGTCGCCGCGATGCGCGGCGCGCTGGCGGGCAGCGGCCTGCCGGAGGACGTCGTACAGCTGGTGCCGGGGGAGACCCACGACAGCGTCAAGGCGCTCATGCGGGCCCGCGGGCTCGTCGACGTGCTCATCCCGCGCGGCGGGGCCGGCCTGATCCGCAGCGTGGTGGAGGAGTCGACGGTGCCGGTCATCGAGACCGGGGTCGGCAACTGCCACGTCTACGTCGACGCCTCGGCCGACCTCGAGCAGGCCCTCGCGATCGTGCTCAACTCCAAGACCCACCGCACCAGCGTCTGCAACGCCGCCGAGTCGCTGCTCGTGCACGAGGACGTCGCTGACGAGTTCCTGCCGCTCGTCGTGGAGGCGCTCCAGGACGCCGGGGTGCTGATCCACGGCGACCCCGCCTTCGCGGAGTACGACGACGTGGTGCCCGTGACCGACGAGGACCACGCGGCGGAGTTCCTGGCGCTGGAGATCTCCGCGGCCGTCGTGGCTGACGTGGAGGGAGCCATCGAGCACATCCGCCGCTGGTCGTCGGGTCACACCGAGGCGATCCTCGCCCGCGACCAGGCCACGATCCGGCGCTTCGTCGCCGCGGTCGACTCGGCCGCGGTGATGGTCAACGCCTCCACCCGCTTCACCGACGGCGGGGAGTTCGGCTTCGGCGCCGAGATCGGCATCTCCACGCAGAAGCTGCATGCCCGCGGCCCGATGGGGCTGCCGGAGATGACGTCGAGCAAGTACGTCGTGGTCGGCGAGGGCCACGTCAGGTGACGCACCGGTGGTGCCGGTAGGGTGACGCCATGCTGAGCACCGTCATCACGCTGGCCGCCGAGGCCGAGAGCGAGCCTGCCGTCCACCCCTACGTCGTGGGTGCCATCGCCCTGGCGCTGCTGCTCGTCCTGCTGCTGGCCGTGGTCTCCTTCGGTGGCGGTCGCGAGCACAGCTGATCCGGTGACCGGTCCCGTGGGGCAGCGCCGCGTCGGGGTGATGGGCGGCACCTTCGACCCCATCCACCACGGCCACCTCGTGGCCGCGTCCGAGGTGCAGGCGTGGTTCGACCTCGACGAGGTCGTCTTCGTGCCCACCGGCGACCCGTGGCAGAAGAGCGACCGCGTCGTCACCGGCGCCGAGGACCGCTACCTGATGACGGTGGTCGCCACCGCCGCCAACCCGCGCTTCTACGTCTCGCGCGTCGACATCGACCGGGCCGGGAAGACCTACACGATCGACACGCTGCGCGACCTCAAGGCCGAGATGCCCGACGCGGAGCTGTTCTTCATCACCGGCGCCGACGCCCTCGCCGACATCTTCACCTGGCGCGACGTCGAGGAGCTCTTCGAGCTCGCCAACTTCGTCGGCTGCACGCGCCCCGGCTACGAGATGGACCCCCAGGCGCTCGCCAAGATCCCCGCCGATCGCGTCACCATGGTCGAGATCCCCGCCCTGGCGATCTCCTCGACCGACTGCCGCGAGCGCAAGCGGCGCGGCGAGCCCGTCTGGTACCTCGTCCCCGACGGCGTCGTCCAGTACATCGCCAAGCACCACCTCTACACCGCCAGCACGACCACGAGCACCACCACGAGCACGAAGACCAGCAAGGACACTGCATGACTGCCACCGACCACGCCATCGAGCTCGTCGAGATCGCGGCCCAGGCCGCGCACGACAAGAAGGCCGAGCAGGTGCTCGCCTTCGACGTGAGTGAGCAGCTCGCGATCACCGACGCCTTCGTGCTGGCCAGCGCGACCAACGAGCCGGCCGTCAAGGCCATCGTTGACGAGGTCGAGGACAAGCTGCGCGAGGCCGGCGCCAAGCCGATCCGCCGCGAGGGCCACAAGGAGGGGCGCTGGGTGCTCCTCGACTACGGCGAGATCGTGGTCCACGTGCAGCACGAGGAGGAGCGGTCCTTCTACGCCCTCGAGCGACTCTGGAGCGACTGCCCGCTCATCCCGCTGACCCTCGCGTGAGGCGCCTGGTCCTGCTCCGCCACGGCCGTACGGCGTGGAACGACACGGGTCGCGCGCAGGGCCACGCCGACGTACCCCTCGACGAGGTCGGTGAGGCGCAGGCCAAGGCCGTCGCGCCCGTCCTGGCGGCCCTGTCCCCGGTCGCGGTGTGGTCCTCCGACCTCGCCCGCGCCGCCGGCACCGCCGCCGTCGTCGCGGCCGAGGCGGGGCTCGAGCCGGTGCTCGACGCCCGGCTGCGCGAGTTCGACATCGGCCCGCACCGCGTCGGGCTGACCGACGAGCAGTACGCCGCCGCCCACCCCGAGGAGCACGCCGCCCTGGTGGCCGGCGACGTCGAGGCGATCCCCGGGCGGGAGACCCCCGACGACGTGCTGGCGCGCTTCCTGCCGGCCCTGGCGTCGTACGCCGACGCGCTCGGCGACGGCGAGACCGGCCTCGTCGTGTCCCACGGCGCAGCCCTGCGGGTCGCGGTGCCCGCCTTCCTCGAGTGGCACGACGAGGTGGGTGAGTCCCTCGGGGTGCTCGCCAACTGCGGCTGGATCGTGCTCGAGCACTCCGCCTCGACCTGGACCGGAGGGGTCGTGCGGTGGCGCCTGACCGCCTGGAACCGGGTCGCGGGTGAGTGACCGCGCCCGCGAGGTCGACCTCGCCCTGAGCCGGCAGCTCGCCAAGGTCATGGACGACGCCGTGACGGTGCCCGGCACCCGGATCGGGCTGGGCCTCGATGCGGTGATCGGGCTGGTGCCCGGCATCGGCGACGTCGTCGGAAGCGCCCTGTCCGGGATGATCGTCCGCGACGCGATCCGGGCGCGCGTGCCCATGCCGGTGCTGGCGTGGATGGGGCTCAACCTCGTCGTCGACGCGCTGCTGGGCCTGGTCCCGGGCGTCGGCGACCTCCTCGACGTCGCCCACCGGGCCAACCGCAAGAACCTCCGCCTGCTGCTCCGCGAGGTCGAGCGCCAGCCGCTCCGCGAGCCGCCGAGCACGGCGTACGTCGTCGGTGCGGTGGCGCTGATGCTGGTCCCGGTGCTCGCCGGCCTGGCCGTCACGGTGCTCGGGATCTGGCTGCTCTGGCGCCTCGTCACGGGGTAGGGGACCCCGATTTCACCTGCCGGTCGGGTGTCGGCTAATGTTCTGCGCTGTTGGGGCTGTGGCGCAGCTGGTAGCGCATCTGCATGGCATGCAGAGGGTCAGGGGTTCGAGTCCCCTCAGCTCCACAAGAAGGAATCGGCGGTCTACCTGCAGAAACGCGGGGAGGCCGCCGATTCTCATTTGGTCGAGATGAGCGGGAGACCACGGCGCAGACCACGGGTCGGGCTTGGTCGGCCGCTTCACATGCCCGTGACCCGCCCCAACCTCATGTCATGCCGCTGGTGTTGCCGCGAGCCGATGTCCGGTGGCGTTGGGGAGCTGCCCGAACGCCCGCGTGTCGGTAGTGGTGGGCACGCCACCCGTCGGCGTTCTGGTGACGGGAGGGGGCCGGAGTCGGAGTCGGGAGTCGGAGTCGGGAGTCGGGTGCGGGTGATGACGGCGACGAGTCCACGAGAAATCTTCTGAGGGAGTTTCCGCAGGTGGTCGCCGAAGTCGTGCCCTGATCGCCTCTGCCCCCTCCCGAGGGCGTCTGAACTTCTCGTGCGATCTTCTGCAGCCTGCTCTCACCGGAGGCCCAGAGCGGGTCTCCACGAGAGGCCAGGAGGCCACCATGAGCGCCACGACCACCCGCAAGTCCGCGACCCGCAAGCCCGCCGCGAAGGCTGCTCCGAAAGAGCAGAAGCCCGAGCCGGTCGAGATCAAGGCGACCGCGAAGAAGGAGTCCGAGCCGCAGCCTGAGCCCAAGACCCTGATCGAAGCGCTCACGACTGGGCAGGCCGCGCTGATCAAGGTCCGCGCCAACAAGACGACCCGCTCGCTTCCCTACCTCGCCGTGGGGACGGAGGAGCGGAAGCAGGCCGAGGCTGTCGCGAAGATGCGGGAGGGTGGCGCGACCGTGGACAGCATTGCCGAGTCGTTGAAGGTGTCCACTGCGACCGCCCGACGTTTCCTGACGAACCTCGCCCTCGCCCACGCGGTGGAGGCTGGTGACCACGACAAGGCGTGGACTAAGGGCGCCCGCGAGGTCATCGTCCACACCGTGGAGGCGAAGAAGGCGTGAGCCGCCGTCACAACTGAAAGCACGACTCCGAGAGGGGCTGGCCTACGGGCTGGCCTCTCTTTGACGACGTAATTCCCTGCACTCAGGAATGATGGACGGATGACTGATCTCAAGGTGTCGCTAGACGAGGTTGTCCTCATCACGGCGCGCAACAACAAAGAAATCCGGGTCACGCAGAACATGTACGACGCGCTAGCAAAGTTGCGCCCAGTCCTCGTCGATGCCGCTCGCCGAGGAACAACGGTCACGTATAAGGATGCAGCGGTCGCGACCGACAACGCATACCTGCCGCAGGGGCTCGGCCCGGCGCTGGACGTGCTCAGCGAGGACTGCTTCCGACGCGATGAGCCGTCGCTCGCGTCGCTGGTCGTTCGCAGTGATGTTGGGGAGGTCGGCGACGCGTTCGTCGGAGACGCCGAAGATGAGCGCGAGGCCTGCTGGCAGCACTGGCAGCGATAGCCGCTGCGCCGACTCTGGCGCGTGAAGAGCGGTGTGTCGGCCCCTCGGGCCACCCGACCCCTGCTCCTCGGTCTAGTGGCCGAAAGGGGCCGTGTCGGCTGACGTGGCGCAGTT
Organism: Nocardioides sp. zg-1230; assembly: GCF_013155335.1. Taxonomy (GTDB): domain Bacteria; phylum Actinomycetota; class Actinomycetes; order Propionibacteriales; family Nocardioidaceae; genus Nocardioides. Next base: position 9,137 of record NZ_JABJQZ010000003.1, read on the forward strand.
AGCCCACCGGCAAGATGCCCAAAACGTCCCAGCGATCCTTCCATTTGGTCAATCGCTTGCTCGTGATCGCGTGGTGTTGACTGGTGCCACCGCGTGCTCGCTGACCGCCGTGGCGAGCGAGATAGGCCGCGTGGTGCTCGTGAATGTCGTTCTCCACCCACCAAGCGGGCGCGATGTAGAAGTCGGGATGCTCCGGACCGAGGTCGACGAAGATCCAGAACTTCTCTTCTGTCGGGTCCTCTTGCCGGGGATGCGCGTCGCGCGCCACGTTGGCGTGCCAACTGCCCGCCGTCTTGGTCTTTACCTGAATCGCGATCTTGCGGAGATGCTCCGCATCGCTGGCGAGCAGGTCGATCCCTTTCATGTTGCCGCTGAAGGTGACGGCATAGCCGCCGCGCCGGTGAATCTCTGCCGCGACGAAGTGTTCGCCTGCCGGACCGACCTGACCCGTGTGGAGCTTCATGCTTGGCATTGAACACGAGGCTCGGGGCCTTGGGTCAGGTCACCCGGCCAGCGGGTGCGGGTGGGCCCGATAGAAGTCGCGGAGCGACTTGATGGTGATGCAGCCGCGCTCGTCGGTCGCGAGCTTGCCGTCCGCGATCTGGCTGCGGACGAAGTCGGGCGAGCGTTCCCACTCGCGGGCGAGCTGTCCGATGGTCAGGCCGTCTCGGTAGGCGGCGGTCGGTGCCTTGGGCATGGCGGTCTCCTTCGTTGGTCCTGCGGACCAGTACACAGATGATTGGCGCGGTTCTGGGCTCACGAACGATGTCGGAGCTGGCAACTACCTTGCTCCTCATGGATGTGACGAAGTGGGGCGCAGCAGAGTGGGCTGCATTCGGCGCGGTCGGAGCGGTCGTTGTCTACATTGTTCTCGGGGTGATCGCGCTCCGGCAGTTGGGCGAATCTCGTCGGCTCCGAGAGTTGGAGCACCGGCCCTACGTGCTAGTGGATTGGTACTTCAAGGGCTTCTTCGTTGCGCTGGAGGTCCGCAACATTGGTCGGACCCCGGCTCGTGACGTTCGGGTGACCTTTGACAAGCCCCTGCAAGCCACCGTCAAAGCGCGCGTGCCGGACTTCAGCATCTTCGAATCTCCGATTCCCCTGATGGCTCCTGGCCGAGTCATCAGGCTCCCTATGGGCACAGGGCCAGAGTTCTTCAAGGACGGCGCTGACGTCCCGCTCTCATATTCGGCTCACGTCAAGTACACCGACATGACCGGGAAGCAGGAGTACGACGACCCGCCGTTGCTCCTTGACCTTGAGCCCTACAAGCACACGACTGCACCAAGGGACAACGCTGCCGAACTAGTGGATGCCGTCCGCAACGTGCGGGACACGCTCAACAAGTGGAACTCGCACAACGGCCTGAAGGTCGTCTCGACGGACCGGCTGAGGTATGACCGCCGTGAGGAGCGGTGGGATCACTTCTACGAGGCCCGACGGATGATCCGCGAGGGTGGCGTCAAGCGACTCTGGCAGTTCGAGACAGAGCGGTTGAAGCGGCGCTTTGGCTAGCCGCCGTGGTCGCAGCCGTGGTCGACGCTGGGTCCGTCACGCTCGGGTCGAGCGTGGCGACCCTCGGCTGGCGTAGGCGATGTGCCTAGAATCCGCGGATGGCTTTGAACTTCGGTGGGCAGCGAATTCGGATTACTGGCGTCGGTCCGTGGTCGATCCAGTGGGAATATCTGCCCACGAATCGCGAGATCGTTCGTCGGGTGCTAGCCGACATAGAGATCCGTGAGGTGTTCTACGGAGCGGTGGCGCAGGAAGACCCGGAGTTCTGTCGCGTCTCGATGATGGAAGTGCGCGACATCATGACTGGAGAGTTGGCACGTGTAGAGCAGGGTGATGCCCTCGATTACGACCTGCGCATCATTCGAAACGCCGCCAAGGAGTTCAACACCGAGGCGGGCGGGAGTGCTCGGAACTTTCTCCGTGATCCAGAGCTCTTTGCACGGGCGCTCGACACCATGCGCAACGCGGTCGCACCACCGATCCGCCGTATGGCCGTTGCGTACAACGTGTTGATTGATCACCGCCTCGACGCCGGACTACCTCCCAGCGTTTACAAGGTCGTCCCCTGAGGCCGTCCATTGTCCGGTAGGGGCGCGATGCTGACCACGTCGTCTCTACCCCCGCCGTAAAGCCGCTCAACGATTGCGTCCATGCTCGGGTCGTCCTGATAGACCTTCGTGTAGACGTCCATCGTGGTCTTGATCGACGTGTGGCCCATCCAGTCCTTCAAGACGTGGGGAGGGACGCCCTCTTGGGCTCGCAGGCTCGCGAAGGAGTGCCGGAGGTCATACACACGAGGCGCGTTCTCGTCGGTGAAGCCAGCGGCCTTGACTGCCCGCTTCCACTGCCTGCGGGCGAACATCTTGTAGACGAAGAACTCGCCCTGATCCGCGAACACGAAGTCGTCAGCGCCAAGCCGGCGATCCTCGACGTAGGACCAGAACTCAGTCATGACTGCCTTAGGCACCGGCACGACCCGACCCTTGGACTTGACCGTCTTCGTTCGCCCCACGCTGAGCACGCCGTTGAGGTCCTGGATGGTGTCCTCGACCTGCACGCGGCACCGCAACTGGTCGACGTTGCGGACTCGGAGACCCGCCAGTTCGCCCGGTCGAAAGCCCGTCCAGAACGCCAGTAGCGCGAAGAGCCGGTAGCGACCCTCCGGCAGGTGGCCGATGATCGCCTCGGCTTGGTGCCTCGTCAGCGGGCGAGCTTCGAAGTCCTTCCCACTGATCTTGCGTAGCCGCTTCTGGAAGTGCTCCGTCGGAGCCTCGTTGATGTACCGCTCCTCCACTGCGTAGGCGAATACTGACCGCGCGACGCTGAAGATCTTGTGCTCAGTCTCCTGGCTCAATCCGTTGGGCTTGCCCTTCGCGAGCACCTTGCCCGTGGGGGAGAGGCGGGCGGGGCGAGGCTTGCGGATGTTCTCGATCAGCCGGCGAACGTCCTCGCGGCTGATGTCGGAGATGGCGACGTTGTCCCATTGGCTGAGGTGGCGACTCAGAAGGTGGCGATAGCCCGAGACGGTCCGCGGTCGGAGAGTTTCGCCGAACGCGTCGAGCCACTCGTTGCTCACCGTCGCCCACGTGACCGCGCCTCGATCCGGACTGATGTAGGTCCGATTGCTGATCGCCTGCGCCGTGCTGATCTGGAATGCCTTCGCTTCCTTCAAGGTGCGGAAGGTCCTACCTCGGACCATCGCCTCGCCGTTGCTGGAGATGGTGTTCGGATCGCGGTATCGCACTTCATATCCGCGCAGCGTGAACGGGTCGTCCTTCCTGTGCCGGTAGCGGATGCCCTTCTCTCCCGGGACTGGGCCGACGTACTGCTTCTTAGGTGCCATGTGAATCTCCTATCGGTGAATGACCCTCTGCTGTCGAGGGCCGACAAGGCGTACAGAACGAAGGGCAGGGATCGAAAGGACCTCTGCTGCTCCATCTCCGTGTGGAGTGAGGGGAGGGCGACCCTCTGCTGCGCTGGCAGAACCGCACTCGTCGTCTGACCAGCGGAGTCCGCGCTTCAGCGCGTCAGGAGACCAACGAGGAGACCACGGGAGCAGTCGGGAAGCGGCGTTCGCCAGCGGGAGGCCGAGGTATCGGCAAAGATCGTTGTCATGCGTTCCTTGACTGCGACGGTGCTGGTTGTCTGTCTGTCTGCCCTATCGGCATGCGGTGGCGAGGGGGACTCAAAGGAGGCGAATGCAGACACAAGCGCCACCACTACCCCGTCTGCCGAGCCCTCCGACACCGAGACGACGGAGCCAGCCCCGCCACCTCCGGACAAGGACGGTGACGGCGTGCCAGACGATCAGGACGTCTACCCGAACAACCCGCTGGCCGACGTTCCGGAGTCGATCGAGGTTGTCTGCGACGTCAAGGGCGGCAGGACTCGGTTTCTCATCGACCGGGTCAAGCCGAACTGGAAGGAAGTTTGGAACACGCCTCTACCGCAGAAGCGGGGAGCGTTCGGGCCGACGGTGTACTGCGAGTCGTACGGAGGTCGCCTGGAGCCCGTGTCTGGAATCGAGCAGGCGCTCAACGACGCCGACAAGAAGCCAGACAAGTACACACTCCGAATTCCGTACGAGCAGTGTGTGGAGCACGGCACCAACTGGACGATGAACGAGTGGCCCGTGGGAGATGGACAGGTCAAGGAAGCGCAGCAAGCCCTTTTGCTCTGCCCCAACCATCCCGATGCTGCCGCGATCAGGTCACGTATCGCTGACGTCGGTGTTCTACAGACGGCGATCAAGGAAGGCCGCGCCTTCGGCGACGGCAATTATCGCGTCGGAACGGGTGTCCAGCCCGGAACATACTTCACCGAGAACGTCGAGAATTGCTATTGGGAGCGTCTTGACTCCGCAGGCAACATCATCGACAACAACTTCATCTCCAGCGGCCTTCGGGTAGAGGCCACCATCTCGGCGTCGGACTTCTCGTTCCATGCCGAGGGCTGTGGGATGTGGCGGCAGGTCGCATAGCGACAGCCGATCTGCGGGGTGAGCGAATGCGGGTCGGCCTCGGTGCCCACATCGGGGCTGGTCCCACGTTCTAAGGCCGAATGCGCCGATGCTCGTCGGTGACTAGCGCAGCCGTGGGCCGGGTAGCGGGTGCGGTGGCCGGTCGTGGAGCAGGGAAGGCAGCCGCTCGACGTTGGATGGCGGAATAGCGCGGGTCTCCTCAACAATCTCGGCGTCCACGATGTCGTCACCGACGTCGACCAGGATTCCGTCGAGGGCCTCCTGCCACGGCTCGATCATGACCTTGACCTCGTTGCGGTTCTCATAGGTCAGCAGGAACTCAGCGACCTTGCGGCGCTCGGAGAACGGGATGCGCTTGTCGCCCATCGCCTTGACGAGCATCGATGCCGCGTCGTCCTGTGCCATGAGGATGCGCTCTTGAGCCTTGCGCCTGACCTGAGGTGCTGCTCCGCCGTGCTTGTTGCACACGACGCTGCCCTTCATCGCCCACTTGGCACACTGCTCGCCCCAGCGGTTCGTCGCCTTACATCGGACCTTCTGCGGATACGCCCCGCCACGTCGTCTCGGCTTGCTCATAGGTTCCTCTCTTCATGGGTTGAGTCGAGGCCGATCACCTCGATGCGAAGTCCTGGTCTGCCGTACCTTCCGACGTTCGCCGGCGCGAGTGAGACGAGCCCTTCGGCCTCAAGCTCGTGCAGCGCGTCTCGTAGTGCTTGCCGTGGGGAGGAGGAGAGTCGACTGATGACGCGACCCTTACCGCAGAGCCCCTTGCTCAGATCGCTGAACAGGAGCGTCGGCCGCCCGTCTGATTCGAACCAGCCCCAGACGAGGTCTCGGATCGACGCGTGCCTACTGGTGGTCATGACTACTGACTCCTGCGGTCGAGGGAAGTAAGAAGCCGATATGTGGCTGTGCGCTGGGAGGTAGCCCCTTGTTCCCTCCCCCTAAGGGGCGGAGGGGAGGGAATCAAGGGCTTCCCTCCAGCAGCCACGGAGGGGAAGGGAGGGAAGGCGGAGGGAAGGCGGGAAGGCGTCACGACTCCTCCTTCGGAGCGTGCTCTTTGAGCCACTGCCTCGTGGAAGGACCGATCTTCTTTCGAACGATGAGCCCCTCGGATTCCAAGCTCGACAGCGCTCCGCTGAGTCCGCCCTTCTTCGTGACGTTGAGTCGCTTCTCCAGATCGCCGACGATCGCGCCCTTGCCTTCGACCGTTGCTAGGGCGTTGAGAATCTCGGGCTTCCACTTGTCGATCCCGTTGGTTCGGCGGTTGCCGTCAGCCCCCGTGAGTCGACGCGTGCTGCGGTCGTACTCCAGCTTGAACTCGGGCACGTAGCCGGAGCCCGTGCGGCCTTCCATGTAGAGGAAGCGATCCTGATGTTCGTCCTTGGCAAGGATCATGCGATTGTCGGCCCAGTCATCGAGGGCTGTTGCGCCACGCGACCTCTCCTCACCGAAGCCCTGCTCGCTTCGCCCGGTGTGTACGTAGAGAAACAAGTCCTTGACTCCTGACTCCTCCTTGATCACGTCGAGCACGTCGGTGAAGGCGTTCACGTCGTCGTTGCTGTTCTCGCTACCGAAGCCCTTGAACGCTCGACGGTGCGGGTCGAGATGAAGGACCTCAACGTCCATCTCCGAGCACCACTTGATGAGCTCTTCTTGATTGCGCGTGCCGACGAGGCTGAACGGCACTCCGCGCAGGTTCAGCAGCGCGATGCGCTTGCGCTTCCGGATGCCTTGATCCTCTAGCCAGTCGAGCATGTCCGAGTCGGTCAGCTCGTAGTTGAGCAACCCGATCCGGCCGCTGGGTTTGATCACCGAGTAGCGACCGAGGAAGTCGTCCCCGTCCGCGAGGCTGCGGAGCATGTTTCCGCCGAGGGTGGTCTTTCCCGTCTTGAAACGAGCCGTGATCGTGGTGCTGTGGCCCACTTCGTGGAAGCCCTCGATGCGATGGGGCGTCTCGTCTGGTCGCGGGCGGGCAAGCGCCTCAGCCAACGTCAGCCTCGGAAGCACGATCTGGCGCTTCTCGGCTTCCTCTTCAGCCAGGATGCGCGCCGCTTCCTGCCTCACGCGAAGTCGACCCAGCTCCTTGCTGAGGAGCGTCGCGTGGGCGCTCTGAGAGTTGCCCTTATTGCTCACGACGCGACCTGTCCCGAGCCCGCTTCTCCCTGCGGCCCCCTCCTGTGCGACGGCCTCACCAGAGCCCGTAGATCGCCGACGGTGTGCCCAGCAACGAAGTAGTCATCTAGCCCCGTCTTGGCCCCGTTCTGTCCGGCAGGCAGGTCGGCCCAGAACACCCGGGCACCCAAGCGCAGCAAGAAGCCGGTGAGGCGTTGCCGAGCTTCCTGCACCTTCTGGTTAGTGACCTGATCGCTGTCGAACACGATGGTGAACGCGCGCTCCGTAGGGAAGTGACCCCACTCGTCGCACGGCACCGAGTACGAGTACGGACGGCCGCTCTCGCTACGCGGCCGATACACGAAGTTGTCCACGCCCGAGAGTCCGAGACAGACGAGCCCGCGAGACGTCGCAGCGTCAGCCTTCTTGTGGCCCTCGGTGATTAGCACTCCAACGCCCGGGTCTTTAAGCCGCTCAAGCATCGACGGGTGGACGTCGATGTAGTTCCGGGCCCGTCTCGGAGCGAGGTACTTCAACTGGCGCTGCGACTCCGGATCAACGATTGGCACGTCGGGCCGGTAGATCGCGGGTGACGGAGTCAGGGAGGGGGCAGGAGTCGGGGGATGCAGAGGGATCAGTAGACCCCTCTCGCTGCCTCGCCAGTGAACGCGAGGGCGGAACCCGTACTCGCGAAGTTCCTCCGGGTCGCGGATCGTGCGATAGCCCCGCTGCTTCACTACCTCGGGTGATATCCCGCTCTCGTCAACCAGCATTCGATAATGCCGTCGGGCGAGCTTCTTCACGTCGATTCCTTTCGCGTTATTGCCGCTAATCACGTCGGCTGGCACCAGCCTACGGAATGTGAGCCCCTTATCCGGGCTCAAAATTCATTGCCCTGCTCCAACCAATTTCAGGCGAGAGGTTTTCTCGCTGACAGACCGTGGAACAATGGGCCGTGGCGCTTCTTCCTTTCACGCCTGCGGCCTAATCAACCGCGAACTTCCGGCCTCACCGTTCTGACCCGTCCGGTGGGGCCGGATCTTCTTTATGCTGAGGGCGTCCCCTGAATGCGCGGCTGAGCCGCACCCCTGATAGGACCGAGCGGGCGGGGCTGGCGCGTTACGAAAACACCCCACCCGCTCGGAGACTCAGGCCGCGGAGCGGCGGAAGGGTCGCGGCTCGATGGTGAGGCCGCTGCGGGGGTCGTTGAGCGCGTCGAGGATCAGCGCTCGGAGGGCGAGTCGGTCGACCATCCGGCCTCGTGCTCGCAGGTGCTGGCGAGTCCGACCGCTCAGCAGATGGACGGGCATCAGGTATCCGCGACCCGAGCGAAGCCCTTGCTCTTCCTCCCACGCGGTGTAGACCTCGTGCAGCAGGCGGACCGACTTCCGTGGCTTGACCCCGGTCGGTCGGACACCGTGACTGTCCTGGATGTGGTTCAGGTCGTCCCACGTGAGTGGGGGCTCTTGGGCGTTACGCTGGCTAGGCACGCTAACCACACACCTTCCCGTGTGTTTGATGGTGCCCCGCGAGATTCGTTGGCGCGTCCTCGCGGGGTCACCGGGTTCAGTTCGGATGAGTGGCGCTCCGCCTAGCCCCGGAGCGTCCGGATGTCACATGAGGGCCGCCGCACCTCGCTTCCGCTGGTCCTCGGCGAGGTCAACGGCGAGGCTCGGCCTGCGGTCGTTGAGCGTGGGGAAGCGGGAGTAGAACTCCGTCAGGTAACCGACCGGGTCCTCGTCCATCGCCTGTCGCTTGGCCTCGACGGACTGGAGAGACTCGAGCACCTTCTCCAAGGTGATGCGCTCGTTGATCAGCCGCTTCTGGAGCTTCGCCAAGTCCTTCCACGGCACCTCGTTGCGCTCGGCCTGTTTGCGGACAGCGACCAGTCGTTCCTGTAGGCCGTCAAGGCGAGCAAGGACGTCCTTGGCCTTCTGCTGGTCGCGTGCTCGGCTGTCGCGAATCTCGCTCCGAACCCGCTGCTCGTCTGCCGCCCGAGCCCTCGCCTCCCACGTTGCGATGAAGTTGTTGTCAGCGATGCTGAGGCCGGGCACGTTCCTCATCTGGAACGCCTGTTGTGCGTAGTAGTCCATCGGTCAGCCCCTCAGGTGTGGCGGGAGCGACTGGTTGCCAGCCCGCTCCTCTGCGTAGATGTCCTCAAGTTCCTTGGTGCGTCGACGCTGAGCGAGTACCGCGTCCTCGGCCTTGAGCTGGTAGTCATACGTCCGGTCGAGCTCTTCGCGGATCTGTTCGAGTTCACGCATCGGGGACCCCTTCCATCGCTTCGTGAATGACCTCCTGGGCGCGGGCGACCGCCGTAGCGTCGTCCGCCCCCCGAGCGCCGATGGTGGACTTCGCCTCCGCGACAAGAGCTGCATCGAGCAGCGCCCGCAAGTAGTCGCTCGAAGTGATCCCGTGCATGGCCGCAACTTCGTTCAGATAGTCGCGTTGCTTGATCGACACCCGAAATGTCAGATTGATCGGAAAGTCGCTGTGACTCTTTGGCATATCTCGCATTCCTCCTTTGCCTAGTGCCTTGCGGCTTGCTGGTTACCGCATGGCATAAACCTAGGGAATACGGGCATCCATTTGGGGCTCGGAAATAAATTGCTTCATATGGCCGAGGTCAATGTTTAGTTGTCAAGAAGCAGCGCATCTGAGGGTGCTCGGAACCCCGTCTGCATCGTGGGGAGACGAGGAACCGGGCAGCCCTCAGGCGTCGCCGCCTTGGGCGAGGTAGGCCTCGACGCTCTCGGGCAGGACGAGGCGACGAGCGCCGACCTTGACGGACTGCACCTTCCCGTCGCGCACAATCCGCCACGCCGTCTTCGAACTGACGTGCAGCAGCTCGGCCAGCGACAGCGGGTGGTCGCCGTCCTTCGGTGTCGTCCTTGCGTCGACGCGAATGAGCGGTTTGGTCAGATCCATGGGGCTTCCTCTCGGAAGGCTCGCGCCAGAAAGCAAGACGCCGGACACGAGCCGGTTGGCTCTGCCCGGCGTCCGTTCTGGAGAACTCAGGACCCACACAGTCGAACAGTCACAAGGGTTCCGACTGACCTATCGCCCGTGTCGCTCCGGACTTGATCAACCAGCGCCGCACTACCTCCCAGTTATCTTCCTCGGACGTGCGACCGACCGACTGGGATACGCCGTTCTGTTCTGACAGCAGGCCGACATCGAGGCAGGCTCCGACCCGCGCGCCAAGGCTTCCGAGGCCTCCGGATCGCAGTTGGAAGCAATCTGTCCGACGCTGACCCCGGTTGACCCAACTCGACCACTTCTAGACCACGGGCCACCCCTCGTCGGCGCTCGTCTGCCGTGGTCTGCGGCTCACCTCGGACTCAGCGTTCCGAGCGTGGAATCGGCCCTGACCTGCACGAACACCAAGCGGCTCTGTCGCAATGGCATGCAGAGGGTCAGGGGTTCGAGTCCCCTCAGCTCCACCAACACAGAAGGCCCGCGGACACCCGCGGGCCTTCTGGCATTTCGGTGATCGGGGAACGTTGGCTCGCCCAGGGCGAGCCGGAAGTCCCCGATCCGCCGGCGAGGCGTGGACTCGGCGTTCGGACGGGCTCGGTGGCACCATGTGCCCATGACCGCGACCGACGTCTCCACGGGCACCACCCCCGCCCAGATCTCCGAGCGCACCGCCTCCCACATCGAGGCGACCGAGCGCTACGCAGCGCACAACTACCACCCGCTCCCCGTGGTGCTCGCCGAGGGCGACGGCGCGTGGGTCATCGACGTCGACGGCAAGCGCTACCTCGACTGCCTGGCCGGCTACTCGGCGCTCAACTTCGGCCACTCCAACGAGCGTCTCGTCGCGGTCGCGCGCGAGCAGCTGGGCCGCCTCACGCTGACCAGCCGGGCGTTCTTCAACGACAAGCTCAGCGGCTTCGCCGAGGCCCTGTGCCGGCTGACCGGCAAGGACATGATCCTGCCGATGAACTCCGGCGCCGAGGCTGTCGAGACCGCGATCAAGGTCAGCCGCAAGTGGGGTTACGAGGTCAAGGGCGTGCCCGCCGGCCAGGCCACGATCATCACGATGGAGGGCAACTTCCACGGCCGCACCACCACCATCGTCAGCTTCTCCGACGACGACGTGGCGACCTCTGGCTACGCCCCGTTCACCACCGGCTTCCGCGGCGTGAAGTACGGCGACATCGAGGCGATCGCCTCGGCCATCGACGACACCACGGTGGCCGTCCTCTTCGAGCCCATCCAGGGCGAGGGCGGCGTGGTCATGCCGCCCGAGGGCTTCCTGCGCGACCTGCGCGCGCTGTGCACCGAGCGCAACGTCCTGATGGTGGCCGACGAGATCCAGTCCGGCCTGGCCCGCTCCGGCAAGACGTTCGCGTGCGACCACGAGGACGTGGTCCCCGACATCTACATCATGGGCAAGGCGCTCGGCGGCGGCATCTACCCGGTCTCCGCGATCGCGGCCGACCGCGAGGTCATGGACGTCATCACCCCCGGCTCCCACGGCTCGACCTTCGGCGGCAACCCGCTCGCCGCGGCCATCGGCACCGAGGTCGTCGCCATGCTCGAGGAGGGCACCTTCCAGGCGCGCTCGGCCGAGATCGGCGAGCAGCTCCGGGCCGGCTTCGGCCCGCTCGTCGGCCAGGGTCTGTCCGACGTCCGCGTCCGCGGCGCCTGGGCCGGCATCGACATCGACCCGACCCTCATGTCCGGTCGCCAGATGTCGGAGGCGCTGATGGCGCGCGGCATCCTCGCCAAGGACACCCACGGCTCGACCGTCCGCTTCGCCCCGCCGCTGGTCGCCAGCGACGAGGACATCGCCGGGCTGATCGCCGCCGTCGCCGAGATCCTCGCCGCCGCCCGTTCCTGACCCGTTCCGAGGAGATGGCCGCCCGCTTCGACCACCTCGTCGTCGCCGTCGAGGACCTCGACGACGCGGCCGCCCGCTGGCGCGCGGCCGGGCTGTCCGCGGAGCGCGGGGGAGCGCACCCGGTCGGCACGGAGAACGTGCTCGTGCGCGGTCCCGGCGCGGCGTACGTCGAGCTGATCGCGGCCGGCCGCGACGAGTCGAACCCGTGGCTCGACCGCATCCGCTCGGCGCGCGGGCCGATCTCGTGGGCCGTGGCGGTCGACGACCTCGACGAGGCCCGTACGTCGCTGCTGGCAGCCGGCTTCGAGCCCGGCCCGCCGGTGCCCGGCTCGCGCCGCACGCCCGACGGCGAGCTGCTCGAGTGGCGGGTCTGCGACGTCGGCCCGGGGCCGTACGACGGCTCGCTGCCGTTCCTGATCGAGTGGATGACCCCGATGGGTGCGGGTCCGCCCGACGGTCCGGTCGTGGAGTCGCTGGTGCTGACGCCTCCCGACCCCGGTCGCGTCAGCGACCTGCTGGTCGCCCTCGGGCTCGACCCGGTCCGGCACGGTGAGGGCCTGGGTCTCCAGGTCGGCGAGCCTCGTGACGACGGCTCGGCGCGCTGGTCGATGGTGTGGGACGACGACGGCTCCGTGCCGGCAGTGACGCTGGAGCTCACGGTTGCGGGGACGGACGGCGGACCGGCCGTGGTCCTCGACGGGGTCGCCCTCGTCAGGTGGCCGGCGCGGCGCGGCTGAGCCGGGCGACGACTCTCTCGAGCCCGGCGGTCCGGGCCGCCTCCAGTGGCGTCATCGCCTCGAGCGGGGAGACCAGCGTCGGGGAGGCGCCGTGGTCGAGGAGCAGCAGCGCCACCTCGGCACGACCCTCCTCGATGGCGGCGACGAGCGCGGTTGACTGGAGCTCCGGATGGACGAAGTCGACGTCCACCCCGGCGTCGAGGTGGTGGCGGACGAGCTCGACGTCGCCGGCGCAGGCCGCCGCGAAGAACGCCTTGTAGTCCCCGTGGGACATCAGCCCCCCCTTCAGGCGATCGTGAGCCCGCCGTCGACCGGGATCGTCTGCCCGGTGACGTAGCCCGCGGCGTCGGAGGCCAGCCACACTGCGGTTGCGGCCAGCTCGTGCGGGTCGCCCTTGCGGCCGGCCGGCACGCGGGTCATCACGCTGTCGAGGTAGCCCTCGGGGTAGGTGTCGGTCATCTCGGAGGAGAAGAAGCCCGGCGCGAGAGCGTTGACCCGGATGCCCTTGCGGCCCATCCACTGCTGGGCCAGGTCGCGGGTGAGGCCGCCGAGGCCCGCCTTCGAGGCGGAGTACGCCGCCTGCGGCAGGCCGCCGGTGGTGAGGCCGAGGATCGAGGAGATGTTGACGATGCTCGACCCGGGTTGCATGACGCGGCCACACGCCTGGGCCATCCAGTAGCAGCCGTTGAGGTTGACGTCGATGACGGAGCGGAACTCCTCGGGCGTCTCGCGGGTGGCAGGAACGGCCGTGCCGACGCCGGCGTTGTTGACGAGCACGTCCACCCGGCCGAACTTCGCCATCGCCTCGTCCACGAGCCGCTGGCACTGCTCGGGGTCAGCCACGTCGGTCGCAACCGTGAGCACCCGCCGGCCGGTCGAGCGGACGGAGTCCGCGACCCGCTCGAGCTTGTCGACGCGGCGGGCTCCGAGCACGACGTCGGCGCCTGCCTCGGCGAAGCAGTGCGCGAACGCGACACCCAGCCCGCTCGATGCGCCGGTGACGATGACGACCTTGCCGTCGAGGCGGAAGAGATCCATGACGCTCATGCCCCCGGACCTTAGGACGTGCCGCTCGTCACCCTCGTCACGGGGGTCATCGGCGCCCGCGGGAGGTCGCGCACGGAGCGGGAGCAGAGCACGAGGGCGACCACGGCGACGTACGCGACCGCCGAGGCGACCAGGACCGGCGTGAAGCCGAAGGCGAGTGCGAGCGGGCCGTAGGCGAGCTGGCCGACCGGTATCGCCACGAACGAGCCGAGGGCGTCGTAGGAGTAGGCGCGCGAGAGCATGCCGTCCTCGATGTTCTCCTGCATCGCCAGGTTCCAGCCCATGCCGAAGACCTCGATCCCGGCCCCGGCCAGGAAGGCCGTGGTGACGAGGCCGACAAGGGTGGGGGAGACGCCGAGCAGGAGCATCGGCGGCGCCATCATCGCCACGCCGAGCATGCCGAGCAGCAGCGGTCGCTCGAGGCGTACGCGCAGCAGGACGATCGTGGTGAGGAGCAGGCCGACGGCCTCAGCCGACAGCACGATGCCCCAGGCCTGGCGACCGATGGTGTCGTCGGCGACCGCCGGCCCCAACGTGGACCAGGCGCCCGCGTGGATCGCGTTGAGCACGCTGAAGCCGACGACCACGATCCACAGCCAAGGGGTCGCCCAGAAGAAGGACCAGCCCTCCCGCAGCTCGCGCAGCGTGTCGGGCACCTCGGCCCGGGGCGGCCTGGCGGGCAGGCGCACCGGCATGAGGAGCAGTGCGGCGAGCAACCAGGTGGTGGCATCGACGGCGAGGGCCCAGCCCGAGCCGACCGTGACGACCAGCAGGGCGCCGATCGTGGGTCCGAGCACCATCATGCCGTTGCGCGTCAGGGAGACCAGGGCGTTGGCCGGCTGGAGCTCCGAGCGCTCGACCAGCTGTGGCAGCACGCTGGCCATCGCGGGGAACCCGATGCCGGACACGATCCCGTGGACGATGGAGAGCGCGACCAGCATCCAGATGTCGGCCTCACCCGCCAGCACGAGCAGGGCTATGGCGCCCTGGCTGAACGCGGAGGCGAGGTTGGAGAACTGCAGCACCAGGGTCCGCGGGAACCGGTCCGCGATCACGCCGCCGTAGAGCAGCAGCGCGATCATCGGGATCGTGTGGGCGGCCAGCACCTGGCCGAGGGCAGCAGGGGAGTCGGTGATGTCCAGCACGGCGAACGCGAGCGCGATGCTGGCCATCATGTTGCCGAGCGTGTTGACGAGGCGTGAGGCGAAGTACCACGCGAAGTTGCGGTTGCGCAGGGGCGCGATCGCGGAGGCCCAGGTCATCGGTCGGTCTCCCGTCCCGGCGCCCAGCGGGCCTCGTCGCCCTCGAGGCCGCCGGACATCGTGAAGGCGTTGGTGGTGAGGCTGATGTGCACGGTGTCGGGGGTACCGGCCGGCCGGGCCTCGGCGTGGAGCAGGTGGGACGCCTCGTGGAGTAGGTCGAGGGCGCGCCGCCATGCCTCGAGCGGCACCCAGGCCTCGAGGTCGCTCGACGAGCCCGACCCGCGCCCTGCGTCCCGCAGCCGCCGCTCGACCTCGACGCTGCTGGCGCGCGCGTAGGCGATCCGGTCGTCGATCGCGCTCGAGCGGTCCGCGACCTCCCGCGCGGCGTCGTACCGGTAGCGCTTGGCGACGCCGCCGCGGATCTTCTCCTCGCTCTCCACCACGAGCTCGCCGACGTCGTGCAGCTGGCGCAGGTGGTAGGACGCGTTGGCGTGGGTCAGGTCGAGCGCGCGGGCGACCTCGGCGGCGCTCATCGCCTCGGCCGTGAGCAGCGACATGATGCGCAGCCGCACCGGGTGCGCCGTCGCGCGCAGCCGCGCCACTGCCTCGGAGTCGGCCTCGTCCATCTCACCCTCCACGAGTCGTTGGGGAGCGAGTGTGGGCGACGGAGTGGCCGACTGTCAAACACTTCTTGGACGGTTGGGGCGGGCGGGCCGCGCAGCGCGGGGTAGTCCAGTGGGCTGTGGTCGGTCTTGGAGGCGTACGACGACCATCCCTCGCTGGACTACCCCGGCCCGGCAGCCAGTCCTCACTGGACTACCCCGGGCCGCCGCGGGTCTGTCCGAGGAGGGTCCCGCGGTCGCCCCTGAGGCCACCCTGACTCGACCCCGGAAGGGGATGATTCCGGCCCACCGGCGTGCTTGGCTTGTCATCGACAAGGGAGCGGGCACCCGGCCCGCCCGAGGAGTGAGTGAGATGTCCGACCAGTACCCCACCGACCCGCAGGCGGGCGACCCGACGCGTGCCTACGGCCAGCAGCCGGAGAGCGCATACCGCGCCGTCCCGACGACGATGTCCCCGCAGGACGAGCGCACCTGGGGCGCGATCAGCCACGCCGGCGCCGTGGTCGCGATGATCTGCTCCGCCGGCTTCCTCGGGTTCCTGGCCTCGATCGCGGTCTACGTCATCTACAAGGACCGTGGCCCCTTCGTCCGCGCGCACGCGGCGAACTCGATCAACGTCCAGATCTCCATGTTCATCTGGCTCGTCGTCGCCACGGTGCTCTACGTCGTCCTCGGCCTCGTCACCCTCGGCATCGGCTTCGTCGTCTTCCTGCCGGTCTTCCTCGTGCCCCCGGTCGTGGCCGGCATCATGCACGTCATCGGTGCGGTGAAGGCCTACAACGGCGAGTGGTGGAACCCGCCGTTCACCCCGCAGTTCGTCCGCTGACCTCACTGGTCAGCTCGCGCAGCAGCTCGTCCTGCCAGGCGAACGCCGCCCGGGCCCGGTCCGACAGACCGGGTCCGGGCAGCAGCGCCTCCACCTGCTCGGCCGTGCCTGCGGGCAGGTCGGTGCGCAGGTAGCGCAGCCCGAAGTCGTGGCGTGCCGGGCAGTGCCGGACCCGCAGCAGCCGCACCAGGGGCTCGACGGCGAAGCGCAGGTGGAGGCCCGTCGCCTCGGCCAGGTCGCCCCGCGCGATCGCCCGCTCCACCAGCCACGCCCCGGTCTGCCGGCGTGCGGTCGCCTGGTCGACGACCTGCGCACGCTGCGCCTGCATCTCCGCCTCGTCGTCGTCCTCGAGCAGCAGGAGACCGTCGGGGTCGTGCAGGACCATCGGTACGCCGTGTCGGCGGGTGTCCATCGTGAGCCGCTCCGGCGTGGTCTGGATGACGACGTCGAGCAGGCGCGTCGGGCGGGACAGGTCGGCGGCGTCGGGCTGGAGGTGGATGAAGCACTGCCGGCCGGTGGGCCACGTGGCCTCTGGCAGCTCCCACACGTGGTCGACGTCGAGCTCGCGCCGCACAAGGGCGAGCACGGCGTCGTACGTCGTCGCGGCGTCGCCGCTGCACCAGGCCTCGACGTCGAGGTCGGAGTGCTCGTCCCAGCCGCCGGTCACCGCGGATCCGTTGACCACGACCACCTGCAGGGCGGGCACGTGGCGGGGGAGCTCGGTGAGGAGCCGCAGGCAGTCGTCGTACCTGCTCAGGTCAGCGCTCATGCCGTGCAGTATCCCGGGGAGGTATGCTGGTGCCGTGCACGAGCAGCTCCTTCTTCGACAGCCGCGCTGATCGGGATCTCCCACCCGCGGAGACCGACGCGCGGCCACCCCTCCATGTGAGGGGTTTTTTCATGCCCGACCCAGCCTGACTTCCAGCACCACCCGCACCTGCAGAGGACACGCCATGAGCAGCCCAGACACCGGAGCCCACGACGCCGAGCGCGCGACGTACGACATCGCCGCCACCGAGACGAAGTGGCAGCGGGTCTGGGAGGAGCTCCAGCCCTTCCGGGCCGACGACGACAGCCCGCGCGAGAAGCGCTACGCGCTGACGATGTTCCCCTACCCGAGCGGCGACCTGCACATGGGCCACGCCGAGGTGTTCGCGCTGCACGACGTGGTGGCGCGCTACTGGTGGCAGCGCGGCTACGAGGTGCTGAACCCGATGGGCTTCGACTCCTTCGGCCTGCCCGCGGAGAACGCCGCGATCCGCAACGACGAGCACCCTGACACCTACACGCGCGCCAACATCGCGCGCTCGATCGAGTCGTGCAAACGGTACGCCGCGTCGTTCGACTGGACGCGCACCTTCAACACCTCCGACCCCGGCTACTACCGCTGGACGCAGTGGTTGTTCCTGGAGCTCTACGAGCGCGGCCTGGCCTACCGCAAGAACAGCCCGGTCAACTGGTGCCCGCAGGACCAGACGGTCCTGGCCAACGAGCAGGTCGTCGGCGGCATGTGCGAGCGCTGCGGGGCGGAGGTGACGAAGAAGGAGCTGACCCAGTGGTACTTCAAGATCACCGACTACGCCCAGGAGCTGCTGGACGGCCTGGACGAGCTGGAGAAGACCTGGCCCGACCGCGTCGTCACGGCCCAGCGCAACTGGATCGGTCGCTCCGAGGGTGCCCACGTCGACTTCGTCGTGGAGGGTCGTGACGAGCCGGTCACCGTCTACACGACGCGGCCCGACACGCTGTTCGGCGCGACCTTCATGGTGGTGGCGGCCGACGCTGCCCTGGCCTCCGAGCTGGTCACCGACGAGCAGCGCCCGGCGCTCGACGCCTACCTGGTCGAGGTCCGCAAGGAGACCGAGATCAACCGGCTGGCCACCGACCGCGCCAAGACCGGTGTCTTCCTGGGCGTCCACGCGACCAACCCGCTGACCGGCACCCGGATCCCGGTGTACGCCGCCGACTACGTGCTGGCCGACTACGGCACCGGCGCGATCATGGCGGTCCCCGGCCAGGACCAGCGCGACTGGGAGTTCGCCGAGGCGTTCGACCTGCCGGTCGTCCGCACGGTCCAGCCGCCCGAGGGCTGGGAGGGCGAGGCCTTCACCGGCGACGGTCCGGCGATCAACTCCGCCAACGACGAGATCGACCTGTCCGGGATGGGCGTCGCGGAGGCCAAGACCACGACGATCGCCTACCTGGAGCGCCAGGGGCTGGGTCGCGGCACGGTCAACTTCCGACTGCGCGACTGGCTGGTGAGCCGCCAGCGCTTCTGGGGCCCGCCGATCCCGATCATCCACTGCCCCGTCGACGGCGAGGTCCCGGTCCCCGCGGACCAGCTGCCCGTCACCCTGCCCGACCTGCGCGGCGCCGACCTGAAGCCCAAGGGCACCTCGCCCCTGGGCGGGGCGACCGACTGGGTCCAGGTCGAGTGCCCGACCTGCGGCGGCCCCGCGACGCGCGACACCGACACCATGGACACCTTCGTCGACTCGTCCTGGTACATGTTCCGCTACTGCTCGCCGCACGACGACACCCAGGCGTTCGACAGCGCGAAGGTCAACGCGTGGATGCCGTGCAATCTCTACGTCGGTGGCGTCGAGCACGCCGTGCTGCACCTGCTCTACGGCCGCTTCATGACCAAGGTCCTGAACGACATGGGCCTGGTCGACTTCCGCGAGCCGTGGGCGGCCCAGCTCAACCAGGGCTTCGTGATCAACCAGGGCAAGAAGATGAGCAAGTCCCTGGGCAACGGCGTCAACCTGGGCGAGCAGCTGGCGGCGTTCGGCGTGGACTCGGTGCGCCTCACGCTGGTCTTCGCCGGCCCGCCCGAGGACGACATCGACTGGGCCAACATGTCGCCGGACGGGTCGCTGCGCTTCCTGCAGCGGGCCTGGCGGCTGTCGGGCGACGTCACCTCGGCCCCGGGCGTCGACGTCACGACCGGCGACATCGCGCTGCGGCGTACGACCGCGCGCACCGTGCACGACGCGGCCGAGCTGGTCGAGACCTACCGCTTCAACGTGATGGTCGCCCGGGTGATGGAGCTGGTCAACGCGACCCGCAAGGCCATCGACTCCGGCTGCGGGCCGGCCGACCCGGCGGTGCGCGAGGCGACCGAGGCGGTGGCCATCCTGCTGTCCCTGGTCGCGCCCTACACGGCCGAGGAGATGTGGGAGCGGCTGGGCCACCAGCCCACCGTCGTCCGGGTCGGGTGGCCCGAGGTCGACGAGGCGCTGCTGGTGGAGGACACCGTCACCGCCGTCGTGCAGGTCAAGGGCAAGGTCAAGGCGCGCCTGGAGGTCGCCCCGGACGTGTCCGACGCCGACCTGGAGGCGGCTGCGCTGGCCGACGCCGGCGTGCAGCGGGCCATCGACGGCGCGACGGTGCGCAAGGTGATCGTGCGCGCGCCCAAGCTGGTCAACATCGTCGTCTGACCCGACCCGCCCTGCTCCGTCCAGCGAACGACGAACCGGCCCCGCGGCGATGCCGCGGGGCCGGTGTCGTGCTCAGGCGTGCGTCACGGTCGGTCGAGGCCGAAGGTGTAGCTGCCCGAACCGGAGTACGACTCCACGCGCCACGAGTAGTAGCCCGAGGTGCCGGTGTAGGTGATCGTCTCCTGCGAGGTGCTGCTGATGCCCTGGGCGACGACGACCCAGGTGGAGCCGTTCCACTTCTCGAGGTAGAGGTCGAAGTCGGTGCCCGAGGGGCCGGAGATGCAGCCCACGTGGGTGCCGGCGCCCGAGTTGTAGTAGTCGCTCGTGCCGGGGTGGTAGGACACGCCACCGGAGGTCAGCGAGCCGGTCTCGGTCTCGGGCATGGAGCTGCAGGTGGTCGGGGTCGGGTCCGGCGGCGGGGTGGTGCCGCCGGTGCCGACGTACAGCAGGCGGTTCGGCGAGCCGGTCCCGGCGTTGGTGACCTTGTTGGGCGTCGCGTTGGTGATCAGCGCGCTGCCCACCGTCGCCGGGGAGGCCGACGGGTTGCCCTGGAGGTAGAGCGCCGCGGCGCCGGCGACGTGCGGGGTCGCCATCGACGTACCGCTGATGGTGTTGGTCGCCGAGGTGCCGGTGTGCCAGGCAGAGGTGATGTTGGAGCCGGGGGCGAACATGTCGAGGCACGAGCCGATGTTGCTGAAGCTCGACCGGGCGTCGGTGTTGGTCGTCGACCCGATGGTCAGGCCTGCCGCGACGCGGGCCGGCGAGCTGTTGCACGCGTTGGCGCCGGAGTCGTTGCCCGCGGCCAGGGCGTAGGTGACGCCGTCGGCGATCGAGTTGCTGACCGCCGTGTCGAGGGCCGAGGAGATGCCTCCGCCGAGGCTCATGTTGGCCACGGCGGGGGACCCCGCGGTGTGGTTCTGGGTGACCCAGTCGACGCCGGCGATGACGCCGGAGTTGGACCCGCTGCCGTTGCAGTCGAGCACCCGCACCGCCACCAGGCGCACGCCCTTGGCGACGCCGTACGTCGACCCGCCGACGGTGCCGGCGACGTGCGTGCCGTGGCCGTTGCAGTCGCTGGTGCCGCGCCCGTCGTTGATCGCGGTGTAGCCCGTGACCGCGCGGCCACCGAACTCGGAGTGCGAGCTGAGCACGCCGGTGTCGATGATGTAGGCGGTCACGCCCGCGCCGGTGGCGTTGTAGGTGTAGGCGTTGTTGAGCGGCAGGTCGCGCTGGTCGATCCGGTCCAGGCCCCACGTGGCGGGGGACTGGGTCGCGTCGAGCTGCACCGGCTTGTCGGCCTCGATGTAGGCGACGTTGGGGTTCTTGCGCAGCGCGGTGAGCGCCTTGGCGTTGAGCCGGGCGGCGAAGCCGTCGAGCACCGCGGTGTAGGTGTGGCTGATGGTCGCGCCCTCGGCGCGCACCTCGGCCTTGGCGGCGCCGAGGCTCTTGCCGGGCGCCTCCTTGTCGAGGACCACGATGTAGCGGTCGTCGGCGGCGGTGCCGAGGACCGGCGCGAGGCCGTCGTCGGAAACGGAGGCCTGCGGGGCCTCCTGGGGCTCCTCCGTGCCGGCCGCGTGGGTGGCGGTCGGGGTGAGGGCGAGTGCGGCACCGGCGAGCGAGGCGATCAGGCCTGCTGCCAGTCGAGGGCGTGCATGGTTCATCGTGGATCCTTCCCGAGACAGATGGACGAGGCCGACCCTGACGGCCGGCGCGGTCCCGGGCAAGGGGCAGGCCTCGCTTAACACTTAACTCCCGCCCGGTCCTCGCCCCGGGTCCCGGCCTCAGCTGCTCGGCCAGCTCCAGCGGATCCCGGTCGTGCCGGGGGCGGTGTCGGTGTGCACCAGGTGGGCCCGTCGGTCCTCGTCCAGGGCGATCGGCTGCTCGCGGCCCTCGGTGATGGCCGCCACGCGTTCGGGGAGTGCCCGCGCGTCGAACGCGACCTCGAGCAGGTACTCGCGCATCGGCAGGCGCAGCCGGCGGGTGTACTCGCGCTCGCACGGGCCGGGGGCGGGGGAGACGACGTCGTACTTCACGATCACGGTCTCGCCGCGGCGCAGCGGCCGGAAGAAGAGCAGCTCCGCGCCGACGACGCCCGCCTCGGGGTCGCGCTCGACCCGCCCCAACGCGCAGCCGCGCAGCGGCCGGATCTCCGGCAGGCCGGAGCCCAGGTCGTCCTGGGAGTGCATCACGACGCGGCGGTCGGGTCCGTCCGCGCGCGCCCGCATCGCCTGCCGCACGGTGAGGCGCACCTGCCGACGGTCCGGCCCGAGGCGCAGGATGTCGTGCACCGAGACCCGCGCCAGCTCGGTGTCCCAGCTGGTGTCCAGCCGGCCCAGGACGGCCGAGTGCGCCTCCTCGGGCCACAGGACGTCGAGGCCCCGCACGGCCCGGCGCGGGGTGCGCTCCCGGGTGCTGGGGAGGGTGGCGGTGAGGCTGCCCGACGGCAGGCCCAGGACGTCCTCGAGGTGCGGCAGGGCCGCCAGCGACGACCGGCGCCCGGGCTCGCTGCGCCCGGACCGCCAGTAGCTCAGCGTGGCCGCGCTCACCGACACCCCGCGCTGGGCGAGGTGCTCGGTGATCCGGTCCAGGCCCAGGCCGCGGGCGTCGATGGCGGCCCGGAGTGCGTCGGCGAAGCGCTCGGGCCGGTCGGGCATCCGGACATCCAACCTGAGGCCACCACGCCCCGCAAGGACGGGGCCGCCCGCGAGCGAGGCTCCGGGCGCGGGTCCGGAGCCACTAGCCTTCGGGATGTGTCCGGCACCGTCATCGTCACCGACTCGACCGCGAGCCTGCCCGCCGAGCTGGCGCAGGAGCGCGGCATCCGGGTCGTGCCGCTTCAGGTGGTGATCGGCGCCCGGGTGCTCGACGAGGGACCCGACGGTGCCACGCCCGAGGTGGTCGCCGAGGCGCTGCGCGACTTCGTCCCGGTCAGCACCTCCCGGCCGGCGCCGGCGCTGTTCGCCGAGCTCTACCGCTCGCTGGCGGCCGAGGGTGCCGAGGAGATCGTGTCGGTGCACCTCTCCGGCGAGATGAGCGGCACCTTCGAGTCCGCCCAGCTCGCCGCCCTGGAGGTCGAGCTGCCCGTGCACGTCGTCGACTCCGGCCAGGTCGGCATCGCGACCGGTTACGCCGCGCTCACGGCGGCCGACGTGCTGGACTCCGGCGGGACCGCGGAGGAGGCTGCCCGGGCGGCTCTCGCCCGCGGGCAGGCGGCGACCTCGTTGTTCTACGTCGACACCCTGGAGTACCTGCGACGGGGCGGGCGCATCGGCGCCGCCGCGGCGATCTTCGGCAGCGCGCTGTCGGTCAAGCCCCTGCTCGAGATCGCCGAGGGCCGGGTCGCACCGCGTGAGCGCGTGCGTACGGCGTCGCGCGCCCTCGCGCGCCTCGCCGAGCTGGCGGTCGAGGCGGCCGGCGACCAGCCGGTCGACGTGTGCGTGTCTCACCTCGCCAACGCCGGCCGCGCCGAGGAGCTCGCCGCCGCGCTGACCGACCGGCTCGCTGACGGGCTGGAGGGGCGCGAGGTGATGTGCGGCGAGCTCGGGGCCGTGCTCGGCGCGCACGTCGGGCCCGGCATGGTCGCGGTCTGCGTCGCCCCGCGGCCCTGAGCGAGACACGGGACCGCTGTCCACAGATTGCCGATCGCCCCTGTCGACGCGGCGCGAGCGTTCCTAGCGTGGAGGCATGCGCCGATCCCAGTCGTCCTCCGAGCACGCCGAGGCGGTGTCGCGGCGGCTGGCGACGCTGAGCGCCGAGCTCGCCGCTGTGCGCGACGAGCCTGCCGACCCGGCTGGCCCGGCCGACCCGGCGTGGGGGCACACGCGGGTCCGTGAGCGTCCCGACGCGGTTCCCGTACCTGCGGCGGTCCCCGTCGTCCCGCCGCTGCCCGGGCGTCACGCCTCGCGTCGGCTGCGGGTCGGCGGCCTGCAGCTCGGTCCGGTGCACGTCGCCGTCGTCGCCGTGGTCGCGGCCCTGGCCGTCGGGATCGCCGCGTGGTGGGCGGTGCGCGACCAGGCCCGCGCCGTTCCGGTCGCACCCTCGGCCTCCGGGTCCGCATCCGAGTCCGGGTCGCCCGAGCAGCTCGCCCCCGTGGTGTCGTCGGACGCTGCGGCACCGGGCGACCAGGGTCCGGGGGTGACCGACGCCGGTGAGGAGCTGGTGGTCGACGTAGCCGGCAAGGTACGTCGCCCCGGCATCGCGGTGCTGCCTGCCGGTTCGCGCGTCGTCGACGCGCTCGACGCGGCGGGCGGTGCCAGGCGCGGCGTCGACCTGACCTCGCTCAACCTCGCCCGCCCGGTCGTCGACGGCGAGCAGATCCTCGTGGGCGTCGCCCCCGCGGCAGGCGTCGCCGGCACGGTCGACGCCCCGGCCCCCGACGGTGCGACGCTCGTCAACCTCAACACCGCCGACCAGGCCGCGCTCGACACCCTGCCCGGCGTCGGGCCCGTGACGGCCGACGCGATCCTCGCCTGGCGCGACGCCAACGGCGCGTTCACCTCCGTCGACGAGCTCCTGGAGGTCGACGGCATCGGGGAGGCCACCCTCGCCGACCTCGCCCCGCTCGTCACGCTCTGACCGGCGGTCGTGCCCGACCTGCGCGCGGTCGCCCTCGGGCTCGGCGCGTGGGCGGGTGCGCTCGTCGTGCTGCTCGCGCCGGGGTGGGTGGCCCTCGGGGCGGTCGTCTCGACCGTCGCGGTCGTCGGGACGGGAGTGGTCCGCCGCTGGTGGTCCCTCGCGTGGCTCGGCCCGCTCGGAGCGCTCGTGGCGGTCGCGGGCGTCGCCGCACTCCAGCACACCCTGCTCACGACGTCACCCCTCGCCGCGCTGGCCGACGACGGCGCGGTCGTGGACCTCGAGCTCGAGCTGACCTCGGACGTGCGGATGGCGAGCGGGCGGTTCGGCGACCTCCAGGTCGTCCGGGCCGAGGTGACGCGGGTCGAGGGCCGGGGGAGCGCCTGGTCGCTCGCCGCACCGGTGGTGGTGATGGCCGACGCCGGCTGGCCCCGGCTGCCACTCGGCACGAGGCTGGAGACGACGGCGCGGCTGGTGCCCGGGGACGGTGACGTCGCCGCCCTCGTACGTCCCACCGGGGAGCCGCGGGTGGTGGGGGAGCCGGACGTCTGGTGGGACGCCGCCGCGGGCGTACGACGATCGGTGCGCGCCGCGGTCGCCGGACGCGACGCCGACGCGCGCGAGCTGGTGCCGGCGCTCGTGGTCGGGGACGACGGCGGGCTCGACCCCGACCTCGCCGACGACTTCCGCACCACCGGGCTGACCCACCTGCTGGCGGTGAGCGGCACCAACCTGACGCTGGTGGTGGGGTTCTTGCTCGTCCTCGGTCGCTGGGTCGGGGTGCGCGGCCCCTGGCTCTACGCCCTGGGCGTGCTCGGCATCGTCGGCTTCGTGCTGACGGCGCGCGCCGAGCCCAGCGTCGTACGCGCTGCCGCCATGGGCTCCGTGGCGCTGGTCGGCATGGGTCGCAACGGCCGGTCGCGGGGTGTGCGTGGCCTCGGGGTCGCCGTGCTCGGGCTGCTGCTGGTCTGGCCGCGGCTGGCCGTGACGGCGGGGTTCGCGCTGTCGGCGCTGGCGACGGCGGGGATCCTGCTGCTGGCCCCGGTCTGGCGCGACGCACTGATGTGGTGGACGCCGCGCTGGGTCGCCGAGGCGGTGTCGGTGCCGCTGGCGGCCCAGGTCGCCTGCACGCCGGTGGTGGCGGCCCTCTCGGGGCAGGTCAGCCTGGTCGCGGTGGGCGCCAACCTGTTGGCCGCACCTGCGGTCGCGCCGGCGACCGTGCTCGGGCTGTCCGGCGGCCTGCTCGGGCTGGTCTGGGACCCCCTCGGTGTCGCAGTCGCGGCCCCGGCGGCGTGGTCGGCAGGCTGGATCATCGCGGTCGCCCGGTGGGGAGCGGGCATCCCGACGGCGGCCGTCGACTGGGGCACGGGCCCCGTCGCTCTCGGTCTGCTCACGGCGCTCTGCCTGCTGACGGTGCCGCTCGCGCCGCGGGTGCTCGGCCGACCGGGGTCGACGCTGGCCTGCACCGGGCTGCTGGTGGTGGTCATGCTGGTCCGGCCGCCCAGCCCCGGTTGGCCGCCCGACGGCTGGGTGCTCGCGATGTGCGACGTCGGGCAGGGGGACGCCCTCGTCCTGCGCTCCGGACCCGCGTCCGCGGTGGTCGTCGACGCAGGCCCCGAGCCGGAGGCGACCGACGCCTGCCTCGACCGGCTCGCGGTCGCCTCGGTGCCCCTCCTCGTGCTCACGCACTTCCATGCCGACCACGTGGGCGGGGCGGCCGGCGTGCTGGACGGCCGCGACGTGGACGACGTCGAGGGCACCGCGCTGCACGAGCCGGGCGAGGGCGTCACCGAGGTCGGGCGTGCGGTCGGTCGCGAACCGGTGCCCGCGGCGTACGGGCTCACCCGCCGGATCGGGGAGGTGACGCTCCAGACCGTGTGGCCCCGGCCGGGAGCGAGGCCCACCGACCCCGCGGAGAGCGCGCCCAACAACGCCAGCGTCGTCCTCGTCGCCGAGGTCGCCGGGGTGCGGGTCCTGCTGACCGGCGACGTCGAGCCGTCGGCGCAGGCGGCGCTGGCCCGCGACCTCGCCGGGCTGCGGGTCGACGTGCTCAAGGTGCCCCACCACGGCAGCCGGCACCAGGACCTCGACTGGCTGACCTCGCTCGGCGCGCGGCTCGCGCTGGTGTCGGTGGGGGAGGACAACGACTACGGGCACCCCGCTCCCGACCTGCTGTCCGCGCTGTCCGCGGCGGGCGCGGAGGTGTGGCGCACGGACGTCTCGGGCGACGTGGTCGTGGTGGTCCGGGACGGTGAGCTCGGTGTCGTCGCCGGTGGATAGTCTGGGCGCACCATGGCTCGCACTCCCTCCGCCGCGCAGGTCCTCGGCCACGTCGTCCTCGTGACGGGCAAGGAGGAGTACCTCTCGTCGCGCACCGTCGCCTCGGTGCGCGACGCCGTCCGGGCCCACGACGCCGAGGCCGAGATGGCCGAGTCGACGGCCTCCGACCTGACGCTGGCGTCCCTGGGTGAGATGTCCGCGCCGTCGCTGTTCTCCTCGATCCGGTGCGTCATCGTCCGGGGCCTGGAGGACCTGCCCGACGAGTCCGTCGACGGGCTCCTCGACTACTGCGGCGCCCCGGCCGACGACGTGGCCCTCGTGCTCGTGCACTCCGGCGGGCAGAAGGGCAGCGGCGTGCTGACCAAGCTCCGCAAGCTGTCGCCGGTGACCGAAGTGAAGTCGGAGGAGGTCAGGCCGAGCGAGATGGTCGGCTTCGTGACCTCCGAGGTCGCCTCGCACGGCGCGCGGATCGACTCCGATGCGGCCGCGTTCCTGGTGCAGGCTGTCGGCACCGACCTGCGCTCGCTGGCCGCCGCGGCCGACCAGCTGACCAACGACTTCCACGGAGAGCCGCTCACCGTCGACAAGGTCCAGCGCTACTTCGGCGGCCGCGCCGAGGCCAAGTCGTTCACCGTCGCCGATGCCGCCTTCGCCGGCCGTCGCGCCGCGGCCCTGGAGGAGCTGCGCTGGGCGCTCGACTCCGGGACCTCCCCGGTGCTGGTCACCTCGGCGATGGCGGCGTCCGCCCGCAGCCTCGCGCGCTACCTCGGCGCCCCGCGCGGCGCCCGCGACGCCGACCTCGCCCGCGACCTCGGCGTACCTCCCTGGAAGGTGCGCACCGTCCGCGACCAGTCACGCTCGTGGAGTCCCGAGGGCATTGCCGCCGCCGTCCGTGCCGTCGCCCACGCCGACGCCGACATCAAGGGCCAGGCCCACGACGCGTCCTACACCCTCGAGCGACTGGTGCTCACCGTCGCCGGGCTGCGCGACGGGCGCTGAGCGCCCCGGAAAGGCAGAACACCCGCCACGAGGGCGGGTGTCGCAGGTGAAGGTCCGCGTCAGAGCGAGGCGGTCTTCTTGGCGATCGACGACTTGCGGTTGGCGGCCTGGTTGGCGTGGATGACGCCCTTCGAGGCGGCCTTGTCGAGGGCCTTCATCGCGTCGCGACCGGCAGCCGCGGCGGCGTCCTTGTCGCCGGCCTCGGACAGCTCGCGGAACTTGCGCACGGCGGTCTTCAGGCGCGACTTCACCGCCTGGTTGCGCTGACGGCGCAGCTCGTTCTGCTTGTTGCGCTTGATCTGGGACTTGATGTTCGCCACGTGTGGATCCTCGGAGCTAGAACTGGTCTGGAATGGAAGTCTGGTGCCTGTCGGCTGCCTGGCAATCCCCCGCTCTCAGACGGAGTGAGGGTCGGGTGCCGGACATGCAGGGAGAAACACTACCGGCACGCGTCGCGGGCGCCCAAATCGCCTGAGCACTCGGAAACGGATCAACGTCCGCTGCGTCGGGCGACGGCCTCCAGCATCCTGCGCGACTCGCGGATGCGGAAATCATTGAGCGTGGGCAGGTTGACGTCGACCGCGACCACCGAGCGCACCGCGAGGTGTGCGCCGAAGCCGGCGAGGAAGGCGGTCACGGCCTCCTCGCCGGCCGCCGCGAGCGCGGGGGAGGACGCCGCCGAGGTGTCGAACCACGGGTCGTCGACCCGCTCGAGCCGCGCCAGCAGCGGGTCGGCCCAGGAGGGACCCCGCGCGGCCGTGCCCCAGTCGACAAAGACGACCTCGCCGCCGGGGCGCCGCATCAGGTTGTCGACGCGGATGTCCCAGTGGGCCACGTGCGGCATCGGCAGGGCGGCGTGGTGGTGCAGCACCTCGGCCCAGCCCTCGGGGTCGGAGCGCAGCCAGTCCGGCACGGGGGTCGCGGCGGGGGCGTCGGCCAGCGTCGCGAGGCAGTGGGCCCACTTGCCGAAGACGTGCGCGACGTCGACGAGGTCCACCGACGCCGGGACGTCACGGCGCTGCAGCACCTCAGCAAGCCGCTCGACCCCGGTGAGGACCGACTCGAGCTCCGCGGCGTCCGCGAAGTCGGGGTGGCGTCCCTCGACGTCCTCGATCAGCAGCGCCACCCACGCTCCGTCGTCGTACGACGCCAGCAGCCGCGCCCACAGTTCGTGCTCGCCGAGGTGGTGGAGCACGCCGATCTCGCGACGGAAGAGGACCGGGGTGTCGGGGTTGAGCTCGGCGCCGACCGCCTTGACGAAGGCGCGGGTGCCGTCGGCGCACGTCAGGCGCGTCGCGCACCCCGGTGACATCCCGCCGACCTGCTCGGCCGTCGCGACGACGGGTGAGCCGAGCTGCTCGTCGACCCAGGAGCGGACCGCGGCCGGCACGGCGTCGTAGGTGAGGCGTACGCCGACCGCGCGCGGGGCGGTCACACCCAGCCCCGCCGCTCCGCCAGCCAGTCCCAGCAGACCTCGCCCTGCCACCGCTGGTGGTCGCGGATGTGCGGCGACGACGGTGGCACAGGCAGCTCGCACTGGGTGAAGAAGTAGCCGACGTAGAGCGCGAGGTTGACGTCGAAGGCCTCCGGGTCGACGTCCCGGAGGAGGCGGCGCCGGGCGATCACCGCGTCGACGTCGACACCCTCGCCCCGCGGCCCGATGAGCGCGGCGAACGAGTCGAACCACGCGGCGCCGCGCACCGGCCAGTTCCAGTCGCAGACCAGTGCCCGGCCGTCCGGGTCGATGAGCACGTTGTCGGAGCGGATGTCGGTGTGGACCAGCGTGTCGCCGCCGACGACCTCCGCGTAGCGCCGCGCCAGCGTCTCGGCCTCCGCGAGCCGCTCCGCGTCGAGGTCCGTACGCCGCTCGCGCAGGTCCGGCCAGCCCTCGAGGAGCGGGGCGAAGTCGTCGGCCGCCGTGTCGAGCCGCAGCTCCGGTGGGGACGGCGTCATCACGTCGGCGACGACCTCGAGGGAGTCGAGCAGGGCGTCGAGGTCGTCGGCCTGCCACGGCCGGTGCGGCGCGCGGGCGGCGACGTACTCGATGCCGAGCACCACCCAGTCGTCGTCGAGGTGCCACAGCAGGCGCGGGGCGGGCACGCCCTCCGGCAGGGCGGTGAGCTTGCGCGCCTCCTCGCGGTAGGAGTCGGCGAACATCCGCTGTGCCTTGACCGAGGCCGCCTTCACGAAGTGGCGCGACCCGTCCTCGCACGCCAGCACGGACGCGAAGCCCGGGGTGAACCCGCTGGTCTGGGAGACCGCCGAGACGACGGGGGACCCGCACTTCCGCTCGATCCAGGCCCGCAGGTTGGGCGGGAGGAAGGACCACTCGAGCCGCCGCGCGGTCTTCCCGTGCGGGGCGGGGTAGGGGGCGATCGAGGAGGAGCGGGCCATGGCGGCATCCTTCCCCACGACTCGGGAGCGCCACGACCGGATATCGGGTGGAGGTCCCGGCGGGCGCCCAGCGAGACTGGCGCCATGCCTGAGCTCGTGCTGCCGACCACCACTGTCCGCGAGTCGTTCCTGGAGGCGATGGACGAGTTCGTCGCCGAGGGCGCCGAGTTCAGCCAGACGGCCGCGTGGATCGAGCACAACGCGCCCGGCTGGAAGGACCCCGACGCCTTCGCGGCCTTCGTCGCGGCCGTGCGGGCCGACGCCGCCGAGGACACCCCGCGCCCGGAGTGGCACGTGCCGTGCACGACCCTGTGGTGGATCGACGGCGCGGACTACCTCGGCCGGATCGCGATCCGGCACCGGCTCAACGACTTCCTCCTCGACGTGGGTGGGCACATCGGGTACGACGTGCGCCCGACGCGGCGGCGCGAGGGCCACGCGACCGCGATGCTGCAGCACGCCCTGCCGTGGGCGCTCGGGCTCGGGATCGACCCGGCCCTGGTCACCTGCGACACCGACAACTTCGGCTCGATCCGCGTCATCGAGGCGGCGGGCGGCGTGCTGGAGGACGTGCGCGGGGTGAAGCGGCGCTACTGGGTGCCGACGTCCTGAGGGTCGGGGTCCGGAACCGGAGCCGGCGTACGACGGGTGCGCGTCGCCGCGCCCACCCCGACCACCGCGACCACCAGGCCGACGAGCTGGGTGGGCGACATGGTCTCGCCGAGCACCAGCCAGGCGAGCACGGCGGTGACCGGGGGACTCAGGAAGAAGAGGCTGGCCGCCGCCCCCGACCCGCCGCGCAGCACCAGCAGGGCCAGCAGCACGAGGCCGACGATCGAGTTCACGACCGCGAGGAACACCACGGACACGACCGCCTGCCGGGCGTCGGTGACCGGCCAGACGCCCTCGGTGAGCCACCCGAGCACGAGCAGCGGCGGTGCGGAGACGGCGAACTGTGCCGCGGCCGACCACAGCAGGTCGGGCTGTGCACCGATCCAGCGTTGGCCGAGGGTGCCGAGGCTGAGGGTCAGCATGCTGAGGCACCCGACGAGCACCGCGACCGGACCGCCGGCGTGGCCGAGGTCCGCGCCGAGCACGAGGAGCACCCCCACGACCCCGGTGGCGAAACCGGCGACCTGGAGCATCGAGACCCGCTCGCCCAGGACGGCAGCCGCCAGCAGGGCGGTCAGGACGGGGCTGAGGGCGTGCAGGAGCGAGGCGAGCGTCGCACCGAGGCCCAGGTCGAAGGCGACGTACATCAGCCCGAACTGGACGGCGTTCATCACGAAGCCAACGACCGCGACCCGGCGGAAGGTGTGCCGGTCCATCCGGGTCGGCCGCCGGAGCGCCACGGCCAGTCCCGCGGCGAGGAGTGCCGCCAGGACGAACCGCCAGCCGAGCACCGAGAACGGCCCTGCCGCCTCGACCGCCGCGGGACCCGAGATGTAGCCGGACGACCACACGAGCACGAAGGCTGCTGCCGGGACCAGGGGCAGCGTCGTTCCGGTCCGAGAGGTCACCCCTGCACGCTAGCGTCCGGCTGCACCTGCTCCCACGTCGCCGGTTCGGCAGGCCACGGCCCGCGTGGGAGAATGCTCCGACCCCGCCGTCGTACTCCTGAAAGCAGTCCGTGAGCCTCAAGAACGCGCCGCAGCCTGGCTCGACCGACCCGTCGATCATCCGCAACTTCTGCATCATCGCGCACATCGACCACGGCAAGTCGACGCTCGCCGACCGGATGCTGCAGCTGACCGGCGTCGTCGACGAGCGGGCCTCGCGCGCGCAGTACCTCGACCGGATGGACATCGAGCGCGAGCGCGGCATCACGATCAAGTCGCAGGCCGTGCGGATGCCGTGGACGGTCCCGACGGACAACTCCGAGGACGCCGAGCCCGGCACCTACGTCCTCAACATGATCGACACCCCGGGCCACGTCGACTTCACCTACGAGGTCTCCCGCAGCCTCGAGGCGTGCGAGGCCGCCGTCCTGCTCGTCGACGCGGCGCAGGGCATCGAGGCGCAGACGCTGGCCAACCTCTACCTGGCGATGGCCGCCGACCTCCACATCATCCCGGTGCTGAACAAGATCGACCTGCCGAGCGCCAACGTGGAGAAGTACGCCGCCGAGCTCGCCGGCCTGGTCGGCTGCGAGCCCGAGGAGGTGCTGCTCACCAGCGCCAAGACCGGCGTCGGCGTCGAGGCGCTGCTCAACGAGATCGTGAAGCAGACCCCGCCGCCGGTGGGTGACGCGGACGCGCCGGCACGCGCCCTGATCTTCGACTCCGTGTACGACACCTACCGCGGCGTGGTCACCTACGTCCGGGTCGTCGACGGGAAGCTCAGCCACCGCGACCGGATCAAGATGATGTCGACCAACGCCGTCCACGAGATGCTCGAGGTCGGCGTGATCAGCCCCGAGCCGGTGAAGGCGGGCGAGATCGGCGTCGGCGAGGTCGGCTACCTGATCACCGGCGTGAAGGACGTGCGCCAGTCGCGCGTCGGTGACACGGTCACCTCCCAGCACCACGGGGCCACCGAGTCGCTCGGCGGCTACAAGCACCCCAACCCGATGGTCTACGCGGGGCTCTACCCGATCGACGGCGACGACTACCCGGGCCTGCGTGACGCCCTGGAGAAGCTGCAGCTGAACGACGCGGCGCTGACCTACGAGCCGGAGACCTCCGGCGCGCTGGGCTTCGGCTTCCGCTGCGGGTTCCTCGGCCTGCTCCACATGGAGATCACCCGCGACCGGCTCGAGCGCGAGTTCGACCTCGACCTCATCTCGACCGCGCCCAACGTGGTCTACGAGGTCGCCCTCGACGACGGCACCGAGGTCGAGGTCACCAACCCGAGCGAGTACCCCGACGGCAAGGTCGCCGAGGTCCGCGAGCCCGTCGTGAAGGCGACCATCCTCGCGCCGTCCGACTACATCGGCACGATCATGGAGCTCTGCCAGCTCAAGCGCGGCAACCTGCAGGGGATGGACTACCTCTCCGAGGACCGCGTCGAGATGCGCTACACGCTGCCGATGGGCGAGATCGTCTTCGACTTCTTCGACCAGCTGAAGTCGCGCACCAAGGGTTACGCCTCCCTCGACTACGAGCGTTCCGGCGAGCAGGCCGCGGACCTGGTGAAGGTCGACATCCTGCTGCAGGGCGAGCCGGTCGACGCGTTCAGCGCGATCGTGCACCGCGACGCCGCCTACTCCTACGGCGTGATGATGGCCGGCAAGCTCAAGGACCTCATCCCGCGCCAGCAGTTCGAGGTGCCGATCCAGGCCGCCATCGGCGCGCGCGTCATCGCTCGCGAGACCATCCGCGCCATCCGCAAGGACGTGCTGGCCAAGTGCTACGGCGGCGACATCAGCCGCAAGCGCAAGCTGCTGGAGAAGCAGAAGGCCGGCAAGAAGCGGATGAAGAACATCGGCTCCGTGGAGGTGCCGCCGGAGGCCTTCGTCGCGGCGCTGTCCACCACGCAGCCGGCGGAGAAGTCCGGCAAGAAGTGACGCGCGAGCTCGCGCGGGCCGACGACGGGTCCTGGCGGATCAGCCTGGCCGACGTCGACCGCGACGGCCCCTTCCCGGCTGCTCCCGGTCGCCATCGCCTGCTGACCGTCGTCGACGGGCCGGTCCTCGACCTCGAGGTCGACGGAGAGGCGCACGTCGTCGAGCCGCACCGACCGTTCGCCCTCCCCGGCGACGCGACCGCCGCCGCGTCGGTGCCGGAGGGCCCCGTCCGGGTGCTCGACGTGGTCGTCGACCCGCTGCTCGTCCGGGCCTTCGTCACGGTGCTCGAGCTGGGGCGTTCCTCGACCCTGCCGGTGGCCGCGGACCAGGCGGCGTACGTCGTCTCGGGTCACCGCGACGGGCCGGCGGCGGGCACGCTGGTGCGAGGTCCCGGTGAGGTCACCGGCCGGTGCACCGTGGCGGTCGCGACGCTCGAGCAGGTCAGCTGATCGACGGCTGCCAGCCGGGGTCGCGACCGAGCCGGGCCAGCAGCCGGTCGGTCACCGAGGCGTCCGGGCCGACCTCCACGGCGTCGGCACACACGCCCTCGGAGTGCAGCGCGGGGCCCCAGCCGTCGGCCGTGGCGTGCAGGTCGGCTGCCTCGGCGTCGCTGACCGACCACTCCTGCCCGGTGGCGCGGGCGACGTCGGAGCCGTGCACGACGAGGTCCCAGCCGTAGAAGTCGGCGATCGTGGCGGCGATCGTCGTCGGGCCGAAGTAGCCGTCGTACTCCCGGGCGGCCACGCCGTCGGCCGCGAGCACCGACGTGACGTGGGCGCGCTGGGCCCGCCACGCGGCGGCCGGGTCGGTGAGGTCGGGCTGGGGGCCGGCGGCCAGGCCCTGCCGTTCGAGGAAGTCACGCTGTGTCTCGAGCACATGGCCGACGACGTCGCGGGCGCTCCAGCCCTCGCACGGTGAGGGGACGTCCCACCGGCCCGTGGAGGCGTCGACCGCCTCCACGACCCGGGTGAACCGGTCGGCGCGCTGCTGGAACAGTGAGAGGAGGTCGTCGGTGGTCGGGGTCGTGGTCTGCGTCATGTCCCCACTGTGGCTGCGCAGGCGTCGGGGGCGATTGTGATAATCCGACACATGACCAACCGCACGGGGGCGGACGGCCCGCAGCGGGTGGACCCGATCGACCGGGCCCACCTGACGGGCGTGAGCCGGCCGTCGCCGCCGATCCACCGCTATGCGCCGAGCGAGCGCCTCGCCGACCTGGTGGAGCGCTACTGGGTCCCCGTCTGGTCGCTGGCCGAGCCGTCGACGCAGAGCACGCTCCAACACCCGGTCTGCCTGGTGGTCGTCAGCGACACCTATGCCCGCTTCTACGGTGTCACCCGCGGCCGGTCGAGCGTGACGCTGGAGGGCGACGGCTGGGCCGTGGGCACGATGCTCACCCCCGCCGCCGGCCGGCTGGTCCTCGGCCGGTCCGTCGCCGAGGTCGCCGACACCTGGGTCGACCTGCGCGACCTGCAGGTCGACACCACCCTCCCCGACGACGTGCGCGCGGAGATGCAGGGTGACCCGCACGACCCCGCCGCCCACCTCGCCGCGATCGCGCACGTCGAGTCCTGGTTGGCCGGCCACCTGCCTGTCGACACGGCCGGCCACCTGGTCAACCGGCTGGTGGCCCGGCTCGGCGAGCAGCCCGAGATCACCCGGGTCGACGAGCTCGCCCGCGAGGCCGGGTTGTCCGAGCGCAGCCTGCAGCGGCTGGTGGAGCAGCGCATCGGACTCAGCCCGAAGTGGCTGCTGCAGCGACGTCGGTTGCACGACGCGGTGGAGGCGCTCAAGGCGGGACGCGGCAGCCTCGCCGAGATGGCGGCCGACCTGGGCTACGCCGACCAGGCCCACTTCACCCACGACTTCCGCACCGTCACCGGCATGACGCCGGGGGACTACCTCAAGGACCAGCCCCTCAGACCGCCTCACGGGTGAGGGTCACCTCGGTGACCGTGATGCCCAGGGCCGACTCGAGGGCGGCCACGGGCCGGTCGAGCTCGGCCCGGCGCGGCCGCCTCGTCCGCGCGAACCACGTCACCTCGAGCGGACGACGGCGCGTCGTTCCGGCCGCCCGCCAGCGGCCGGTGATCCGTCCGTCGACGAGCAGCGGCGGGAGCAGCATCCCGTTGGACTCGTTCCACAGCCGTCGGTGGTGCTCGGGGTCCACGAACCGGTCGCGAGCCTTCGAGTCGTAGCCGCACAGCAGGGCGTCGAACTCCGGGAGCAGCCGCACGCCCGGCAGGTCCCGCGGCGCGGGGGCGTCCGGCAGGTCGAGGTACACCCGCCCGCCGGGCCCCTCCTGCTCGACCACCTCCAGGCCGGCGAGCCCGTCCGCCACCGCCGCGAGCGGGATGCCGGCCCACCAGGCGACGTCCTGCCGCGACGACGGACCGTGGGCCCGGAGGTGGTGTCGGACGACGTCGGTCAGCGTGGCCGGCCCGGTGCGGTCGAAGGTGCCGTAGACCGGCTTGCCCTGCCCCTCCCAGCGGTCACCCGAGGCCGGACGCCGCACGAGGCCGCCGTGGGCGAAGCCGAGGTAGCGGCCCGGACCCGCCGCGGCCGCGTCGAGCGCGGCGGGGGCGTGGCGGCCCAGCCACGCGTCGACGTGGGCGCGGAGCTGGTCCGGGGTGCGCCACTCGCGGGCGTGGCCCTCGAGGGAGGTCCACAGGTCGGCGAGCTGCACGTCGCTGAGGCCGAGCAGGCGCGCCCAGCGCGGGTGCTGCCCGACGCGGGTCGCCTCTGCGAGCACGGTGTAGCCCTCGGGCGTGGCCGTGTGGACGGTGCCGCGGATCGTGCTCCCGCGAACGATCTCCCCGGCGTCGTACGCCGCGGTGATCTCGGCATGGGTGACCCCGGGGAACCGCGCGCCGAGGCCGATGAAGGCCGAGCGCGCCGTCTGCGTCTGCAGGTCGCCGATGGCCCCCACCCGGCCGGCCACCGTGCCGGGGTCGTCGGGGAACTGGCGGGACAGAGACGCAGCTGCCAGGTCGTCCCAGCTGAGCATGCCGTCACCCTAGTGCGGCGCCGGGACCTGCTACTGCGATTCCGACGGGAACCCGCCGGCCCGGAGCAGCGCCCCGGGCAGGCGCTTGCCGAGCCGCTGCTCCAGCCAGGCGGTCGTCACCGTGGTGGTGGCGAGGTCCAGGCCGGTGTCCACGCCCATCCGGTCGAAGAGGTAGACGAGGTCCTCCGTGGCCACGTTGCCCGTCGCGTTGGGGGCGAACGGGCAGCCGCCCGTCCCGCCGATGCTGGCGTCGAGCGTGCGGACCCCCGCGGCATGGGCGGCCACGGCGTTGGCCACGCCGGTGTGCCGGGTGTCGTGGAGGTGGAGGCGGAGGGGTACGTCGACCCCGGAGCCGGCGGCCACCTCGCGCGCCAGGGCGAGCCGGGACGTGACCTGGGTCGGCACGGCCACCCCGATGGTGTCGGCCAGCGCCAGCTCGTCGGGCCCCCCGTCGACCACACGGCCGAGCACCTCGCGCAACCGCTCCTCGGGGACCTCGCCCTCGAACGGGCAGCCGAAGGCGGCACCGATGGTGACGGTCGTGAAGAGCCCCGCCTCGCGGGCCCTGCCGACGAGCGCGGCGGCCTGCCGGCAGGCCTCCTCGGTGGTGACGCCCTGGTTGCGCAGGCAGAAGGTGTCGGTCGCCACGACGACGACGTCGACCTCGTCCACCCCGGCCCCCAGGGCGCGGTCGAGGCCGCGGTCGTTCATGACCAGGCCGGCATAGGAGACCCCGTCGGGACGGGGGAGAGCAGCCATCACCTCGTCGGCGTCGGCCATCTGCGGCACCCGGGCAGGGTTGACGAAGCTGGTCACCTCGATGCGGCGGGCGCCGGCGCGCACCGCCCGCTCCACGAGCTCGACCTTGTCCGCGGTCGAGAGGATCGTGCTCTCGTTCTGCAGGCCGTCGCGAGGAGCCACCTCGACGATGCCCATCCGGCCGAGGCGGTCCGTCGCGTCCGGCGCTGTCACCGGTCACCGCCTCGTGCGTCGGCGAGGTAGTCGAGGGCCGTCGCCTCGTCGACCACCTCGGCGTACTTGGCCGCCAGGTCGCGCAGGTTGGACGCGTGGGGCTCGGGGGCGCGGTCGCCGACCGCGTCCGCGACCACCAGCGGCACGAAGCCGTGCTGGATCGCGTCGACGGCCGTGGCGCGGATGCACCCGCTGGTGCTGACGCCGATCACGACCACGGTGTCGATGCCGCGCGCGTGCAGGGTGGAGGCCAGGGAGGTGCCGAAGAACGCACTTGCGTACTGCTTGACGACCACCAGCTCGTCGTCCGTCGGCGCGACGGGTGCCATCAGCTCGCCCATCGGCCCGTCGCCGACGAGGTCCCGCAGCGCGGGGACCTTGCGGAAGAACACCCCACCGTCCGCCCCGCCGGCGGCGTAGCGCACGCGGGTGTGCACCACCGGGACCTCGTGCTGCCGGGCCGCCGCCAGCACCCGGGCGGCGGAGTGCAGGCAGGCGTCGTCGGGCAGGCACAGTGCGCTGGCGGGGTCGAAGTAGGCCCGCATCATGTCGACGGCGAGGACGACCGGGGACGCGCCCGGCCGGAGCGAGCCCCCGAAGGGGTCGCCCGGTGGCAGCGTGGACTCGTCAGTCACGTGGGGTCACCGGGGGATCGGGGGCCGCGGAGCGGGCAGGCCGGTCTCCTCGAGGGCGCGCTCGAGGATCGTCTCCAGCGGCGGACCCATGTCGAAGGTGGGCAGCGGGTCGGGCCGTCCGGCGCCCAGCTCGCTGCGCAGCGACTCGGTCGCGGCGACGTCGACCGTGCCGGCCTCGTCGCACACGACGCCGTACCTGCGGGCGCCGTCGGCCGAGACGAGGCCGCGCCTGACCTCGAGCCCGACCAGGTCGGGGTCACGGGCGAGCGGGTCGCCCCAGCCGCCGCCGCCCCAGGTCACGAAGTGCAGCAGGTCGCCACGCGCCACGGGTACGTCGTGCACCTTGCTGCCGAGGACCTCGGTCGTGCCGTCTGCCCGCTCGAGCCACTTGCGGCCGCGAGCGCCGGGCTCGCCGCCGTTGACGCCCCAGGGATAGGTGAGCCAGCGGTCGTCGTGGATCGCGATGGTGCCGGCCTCGAGGAAGCGGTAGGCCACGTCGACGCCGTTGCCGCCGCGGTGCACGCCCGCGCCTCCGGTGTCGGCCACGGTCTCCCAGCGCTCGATGCGGAGCGGGTAGTAGGACTCGAGGTACTCGCAGGGGATGTTGACGAACGACGGCCACAGCGAGTGGCCGTCGGGGCCGTCGCCGATCGGGCGGCCGGGGATGCCGCCGAAGCCGATGGAGTAGAGCTGGAACCACTCGCCCTTCCGGTCGCCCTCTCCGTAGGTGCCGGAGTACATGAAGTGCGGTGAGGACGAGAAGCCGGCGGCGTTGAGCAGGTCGGGGTTGGTCTGGCCGAGCAGACCGCCGAAGAGGTCGAACACGCGACCGATGCCGTGGTTGCGGGCGTTGAGCGCGGCCGGGTACTGGGGCTTCCAGAACGAGTCGTCCGGGATCTCGACGTCGACGAGGGGGTAGAAGCCGTCGTTCCAGAGGATCTGCGGGTCGGCCACGGTGATCATGTAGATCCCGAAGAACATCCGGACGAGGTTCTCGTTGATGTAGTAGTTGATCGGTCCCTGGGCCTGCGGGCTGCTGCCGGTGAAGTCGAGCAGCACCTTGTCGCCGGTGCGGGTGAGGCTCAGCTTGAGCTCGTAGGGCCCGTAGCCGAGACCGTCGTCGCAGATGTAGTCGGTGAAGGACAGGGTCTTGCCCTCCTCGAACACCATCGCCAGGAGCGTCTTCATCGCGCGGTAGTTGCGGTCGAGCAGCGCGTCGAGCGCCGAGTTGTAGGTGTCCACGCCGAAGCGGGCGCACAGCTCCTGCACGCGGCGGGCGGCCGTGCGGCAGGCGGCGACGATGCCGTTGAGGTCGGCGCGGTTCCAGTCGGGCTTGCGGACCTGGTTGAGGATGATCCGCAGCGCGTCGTCGTCGAGCACTCCCTTCTTGTAGAGCCGGAAGGGCGGGATGACGACGCCCTCCTCGTAGATGGTGCGCGCGTCCGTCGGCATGGACGCCGGGGTCTTGCCGCCGACGTCGGACATGTGGCCGAACATCGACGACCAGCCCACGATGCGGCCGTCGAAGAAGATCGGCATCACCACCAGCCAGTCGTTCGCGTGGCTGATCGCCGCGCCGCACGAGTAGGGGTCCGACGTCAGCAGGACGTCGCCCTCCTCGATCGTGCCGTCGAAGTTGTCGAGGAAGTCGGGGATGGACAGCCCGAACTGGCCGACCATCATCTTGCCGTCGCGGTTCGCGATGAGCGGGAACTCGTCGTGCTGCTCGCGGATGCCGGGGGAGAGGGCGGTGCGGAACAGCACCTCGTCCATCTCGTAGCGGGCGTTGCGCAGGGCGTTCTCGACGAGGTCGAGGGTCACCAGGTCCACCTCCACCTGCTGCATCGGGGAGGTGTTGGTCTCGATCAGGCGTGCCATGGCTCAGCCCTCCTGGCTCTGGTCGACGGGTCGGATGAGGAGGCTGCCGCTCGGATGGACGGTGGCGGCGTGGTCCCGCAGGACGAGGGTGGTGGAGTCCATCTCGGTGATCACGGCGGGCCCGGTGACGACGTTTCCGGCCAGGAGCAGCGAACGGTCGTAGACGTCGGCGTCCACCATCGCGCCGTCGGACCAGATCCGGTGCTGCTCCACCCGAGCGGCCGAGGGGTCGGCGCCGCCGTCCTCCAGCTGGACGGACCCGACCTCGGGCCGGGGAGCGTCGGCGGTGGCGCGCAGCGTCACGAGCTCGTGCTCGGCGTCGAGCACGAAGGAGAACAACCGGTCGTGCTCGGTGTCGAACGCCTTGCCGAGCGCCGCGAGTCCTCCGCCGCTGCCGTCGAAGGCGTCGATGTCGACCGGCACCGGGATCTCGAACCCCTGGCCGTGGTAGCGCAGGTCCGCGGAGTAGGTCACCCGGAGGTCGTCCTCGGGCACGCCCTCGGCCGTCAGCGTCCCGCGCGCCGACGCGGCGAGGTCGTCGAGGATGGCGCGCAGGTCGTCGTCGGTGAGCTCGGAGAAGCGGCGTACGAGGGTGCGGACCGCCTCGTCGCGCAGGCTGGTCGTCGCATCCCCGTAGGCGCAGAGCACCCCGGGCGAGGGCGGGATGATGACCGGCCACGAGCCCGTGAGCCGGCCGAGTGCGTTGGCGTGCAGCGGTCCGGCCCCGCCGAAGGCGACGAGCGCGAAGTCGCGGGGGTCGAAGCCCTGCTGCACCGAGACCAGGCGCAGGGCGCCGAACATGTTCTCGTTGACGATGTCGATGATGCCGGCCGCCGCGGCCTCGACGGAGTCGAGCCCGGTGGCGTCGGCGATGGTCTGCACGGCGGCGCGGGCCGCGTCAGGGTCGAGGGCGACCTCGCCACCGGCGAGCGCGCTCGGGAGGTGGCCGAGCACCACGTTGGCGTCGGTGACGGTCGGCTCGGTCCCACCGGCTGCGTACGCCGCCGGGCCGGGCGCCGCACCGGCTGACTGGGGGCCGACCCGCAGTGCCTGGGTCAGCGGCGGGACGTGGGCGATGGACCCGCCGCCGGCACCCACCGTGCGGACGTCGACCGACGTCGCGCGCACCTTGAGGTCACCCACGGTGGTCTCGCGGCCGATGCGGGGTGCGAGGTCCTCGACGAGCGCGACGTCGGTCGACGTGCCGCCCATGTCGAAGGTGAGGAAGTTGCGGTGGCCGGTCTGGGCGGCCACCCACGCGGCACCCGTCACGCCTCCTGCGGGTCCCGAGAGCAGGAGGTTCACCGGGTTGTCCGATGCCACGCCCGCCGAGACGAGCCCGCCGTCGCTGCGCAGGATCGACAGCGAGCCGCTGACGCCCGAGTCGCGCAGCTGGTCCTCGAGGTTGGCGACGTAGCGCCTCACCTGCGGCTGGACCGCGGCGTTGGCCACCGTGGTGATCGTGCGCTCGTACTCCCGCAGCTCGGGCAGCACCGACGACGACAGCGACACCGCGATGCCGGGCAGCTCCTCCGCGGCGATCTCGCCGACCCGTTGCTCGTGGGCGGCGTTGGCGTAGGAGTTGATCAGGCTGATGCTGAGGGCCTCGATGCCGCGGCCGGCCAGCGCTCGCAGCTGGGTGCGTACGTCGTCCTCGTCGAGCTCGGTGACCACCGTGCCGTCGCTGGCGATGCGCCCGCGCACCTCGACGGTGTCCTCCAGCGCGGCCAGGGGCTCGGGCTTGGGCCAGATGATCCAGCCGGCCAGGCCCCCGGGGACGAAGGACCGGGCGATCTGCAGCACCTGGCGGAACCCGTGGGTCGTCACGAGCCCGACCCGGGCGCCCTTGCCCTCGAGGATGGCGTTGGTCGCGACCGTCGTGCCGTGGAAGACGTCGCCGACCGACGTCCGCTCGATGCCGGCGGCCGCGCAGGCCTGGTCGATGCCGCGCAGCACGCCCACGGACTGGTCCTCGGGGGTGGAGGAGGTCTTGGCGCGGAACGTCGCGCCCGAGTCCTCGTCGATCAACAGGATGTCGGTGAACGTGCCACCCACGTCGACGCCGAGCCGGTAGGTCATGCTGCTCTCCCTTGGTGGTCGTGTGGTGCGGTTCAGATGACGCCGTCGGCGCGCAGGGACGACAGCTCGTCGTCCCCGAGTCCGAGCAGGCCCCGGTAGACCGCGTCGTTGTGCTCGCCGAGGGCCGGTCCGACGTGGCGGACCGACCCGGGGCTCTCCGAGAGCTTGGGGGCGACGTTGTGCATCGCGAACTCACCCAGGTCCGGGTGGGCCAGGCGGACGATCGCCTCACGGGCGGCGAAGTGCTCGTCGGCCAGCATGTCCTTGGCGCGGAAGATGCGCCCCGCCGGTACGCCGCCGGCGTGCAGGCGCTCGAGGAGGTCGTCGGCCGCCACCGTCGTGCTCCACTCGGCGATCAGGCCGTCGAGCTCCTCCATGTGCTTCCCCCGGGCGCCGTGGGTGGCGTAGTGCTCGTGGGTCGCCAGCTCCGGGCGGCCCATCACGTCGGCGAGCCGGCGGAACACGGTGTCCTGGTTGGCAGCGATGAGGACCATCTCGCCGTCGGCGGTGGGGTAGACGTTGCTCGGCGAGACGTTGGGCAGCGTGGTGCCGGTCCGCTCGCGCTGGTAGCCGGCCACCTGCCACTCGGGCACGAGCGACTCCATCAGGGCCAGCACGGCCTCGTAGATGGCGGAGTCGACCACCTGGCCGCGACCGGTGCGGCCGCGCTGGTGCAGGGCGACGAGGGTGCCCAGGCAGGCGAAGGTGGCCGCGAGGGAGTCGCCGAGGGAGACGCCCGAGCGAGCGGGCGGGCGGTCCGGGTCGCCGGTCACGTAGCGGATCCCGCCCATCGCCTCGCCGATCGAGCCGTAGCCCGCGCGGGCGGCGTACGGACCGGTCTGGCCGAAGCCCGTGACCCGGGTGACGACCAGGCCGGGGTTGGTCTCCCACAGCGTCTCGGGAGCCAGGCCCCAGCGCTCGAGGGTGCCGGGTCGGAAGTTCTCGATGAGCACGTCGGCGTCGGCGAGGAGGCGCCGGACCAGGTCCTGACCGCGCTCGGTGCGCAGGTCCGCGGTGACCGACTTCTTGTTGCGCGCCACCACGGGCCACCACAGCGACTGCCCGTAGGGCTTCTCGCGGCCCCACTGGCGCATCGGGTCACCGTGGGCCGGGTCCTCGACCTTGATGACCTCCGCCCCGAAGTCACCGAGGAGCTGGCCGCAGAACGGGCCGGCCAGGAGCTGGCCGAGCTCGACGACGCGGAGGTCGTCGAGAGGGAGGGCGGACGAGGGGGGCACGCACGGCCTTTCGTATGCAACCTGGACCCACTGTGTGAGGCAGGTCATAGTGGACGACGCCGACGCTAGCGAGGTACAGCCGCA
This sequence comes from Nocardioides sp. zg-1230, assembly GCF_013155335.1. Lineage (GTDB taxonomy): Bacteria > Actinomycetota > Actinomycetes > Propionibacteriales > Nocardioidaceae > Nocardioides. The sequence continues at coordinate 52,114 of NZ_JABJQZ010000003.1, forward strand.
GGCGTCAACGGTCGATCCATGAATTGCATACAATTGCGGTACGCCGACAGCTGGCCTAGGGTTCGCGACCATGACGCAGGACGCAGGCCCGGACGTCGCCGACGCAGGCAAGGCGGCCGAGGTCACCTACGCCACCATCCGCCGGCAGATCCTCAGCGGCGAGCGCGCGAGTGGCGAGTGGCTGCGCGAGGGCGACCTGGCCGCGGCGATCGGGGTGAGCCGTACGCCGGTGCGCGAGGCCCTGCGCCGGCTCGCGGCAGAGGGGCTGGTGCGGCACGAGCCCAACCGCGGCGTCCAGGTCGAGGACTGGGGCGTCGGGGACCTCGACGAGATCTTCAGCCTGCGCTCGCAGCTCGAGCCGTGGGGGTGCGGGCTCGCCGCGGCCACCGGCCTGGCCGACCTCGACGCGCTCGGGGCGCTCGCCGACCGGATGGACGAGGAGGCGCGACGCCGGCCGCCCGACCTCGACGCCATCACCGAGCTCAACAACGAGTTCCACCGCGCCGTGCTCGAGGCGTCCGGCAACGGCCGCCTGGTCGGCCTGGTGTCCTCGGTGGTGGAGGTGCCCCTGGTCTGGCGCACGTTCTCGCACTACTCACCTGAGGCCATGCGGCGCAGCCTCGCGCACCACCACGAGATCGTGCAGGCGCTCGCAGCGCGCGACGCCGAGTGGGCCGAGTCCGTCATGCGATCCCACGTGCGGGCCGCTTGGGCGAGCCTCCGTGAGGAGCACCAGGGCGCGGTTCAGCCGCGCATCGGGCCGCCGGGGCGGTTGTAGGACTCGGCGACGACCTCCGCCACCACGGACAGCGCGATCTCGCCCGGCCCCTTGCCGCCGAGGTCGTGGCCCGCCGGGACGTGGAGGGTCGACACGTCCACGCCCTCCGCCGTCAGGTCCTCGAGCAGGCCGGCCGCCCGGCCCCGGCTGGCCATCATCGCGACGTACGACGCCTCCGAGGCCAGCGCGGCTCGCAGCACCGCCGGTGCGTCCGGGGCGTCGTGGTCGCACAGCACCACCGCGTCACCGGCCCGCGGGTCCAGACCCGGGCCTCCGTCGTCGGCGGCCTCCACCACCACGGTGCGCCCGACCGTGGACGCGATGGCGGCGATCGACCGCGCGATCGGGTTGTCGCTCAGGACCAGGATGCGCCCGTGCCGGACCTCATCGTCCGACCACGGCTGCTCGCGTCCACCCATGCCCCTCACCCTAGGCTCGCGGCATGCCCGTCACCATCCCTGCGGGGCTGCTCGCCCAGCGGGCGCTCGGCGACGACTGGGGACGTTGGCTGGACCGGCTGCCGCGGCTGGCCGCAGAGCTGCTCAGCGAGTGGGGGCTGCGGCAGGTCGCCACCTCGCTCCACGGCTTCTGCTCGCTGGTGCTGCCGGTCGTCGACGCCCACGGCGCGCCCGGTGCCCTCAAGGTCGGCTTCGACGGCGACGACGAGTCCCTGCACGAGGGACTCGCCCTGCAGCACTGGGGCGGGAGGGGCGCCGTACGACTGCAACGGGCCGACCCGCGCCGCCGGGCGCTCCTCCTGGACTGGCTCCCCGGGCCCGACCTCGGCGACTCCTGGGAGGTCGAGGCCTGTGAGGTGGTCGGCGCGCTCTACGGCCGGCTCCACATCCCGGCGATGCCGCAGCTGGCCACCGTTGCGTCGTACGTCGAGCGGTGGCTGCACGACCTCGACGCGCTCGGCCGCGACGTCCCCGTCCCGCGACGCTACGTCGAGCAGGCACTGTCGCTCGGGCCCGACCTGCTCGCCGACGAGGTCGCGCCGGTGGTCGTGCACGGTGACCTCCACTACGCCAACGTCCTGGCCGACGACGCAGGGGAGTGGCTGGCCATCGACCCCAAGCCGATGGCGGGCGACCCGCACTACGAGCCCGCGCCGATGCTCTGGAACCGGATGGAGGAGCTCAGTGGCGCGAGCGCGGTGGGTTCGGTGCGCGACGGCCTGCGCCGCCGCTTCCACGCGCTGGTCGACGCAGGCGGCCTCGACGAGGCGCGCGCCCGGGACTGGGTGGTGGTCCGGATGGTGCTCAACGCCGGCTGGGCCGTGCAGGACGCGCGCCGGGCCGGACGTGACCTGCTGCCCGCGGAGCAGGAGTGGATCACCCGCTGCATCGCCGTCACCAAGGCCGTCCAGGACTGACCAAAGTCGAAATGTCGCCCGTCTGACGGGACATTCGCCGCGTTTGCTACCGCTGGGTAAACCCAGTGATCTAGGTTACAGCCCAAGTCTTCCAGCTTGCCCCGCTGTGTGGTGCTGCCGCGCCACGCTCCGACGAATGAGTAGGTAACAGATGCCGACCACCATCGACACGGCCTTCCTCGACACGATGCCGCCCAACGTCGCCGTCCAGTTCTTCGACCGCGTCACCGCGACCCCCGACGCCGAGGCCTTCCGCTTCCCGCGGGGTGAGGCGTGGGAGTCCGTCACCTGGAAGCAGGCCGGCGACAAGGTCGAGGCGCTGGCCGCGGGCCTGATCGCGCTGGGCGTCGAGCCCGAGCAGCGCGTCGGCATCGCGTCCGGCACACGTTACGAGTGGATCCTCGCGGACCTCGCGATCATGTGTGCCGCCGGTGCCACCACCACGGTCTACCCGACCACCAACGCCGAGGACACCGTCTACATCCTGGGCGACTCCGAGAGCCGTGTGGTCTTCGCCGAGGACGACGAGCAGGTCGCCAAGCTCACCGCGCACCGTTCCGAGCTGCCCCACGTGAGCAAGGTCGTCACCTTCGATGGGAAGACCGACGGAGACTGGATCATCTCGTTGGACGACCTCGCCGCGCTCGGCGCCGAGAAGCTCGCCGAGCAGCCCGACGTGGTGCGTACGACGTCGCAGGCGATCCGCCCCGACCAGCTGGCGACCCTCATCTACACCTCCGGCACCACCGGCCGTCCCAAGGGCGTACGGCTGCGGCACTCCTCGTGGGTCTACGAGGGCGAGGCCATCCGCGCGCAGAACATCCTGTCCGAGAGCGACCTCGAGTTCCGCTGGCTGCCGATGGCCCACTCGTTCGGCAAGGTGCTGATGTCGACGCAGATGGCCTGCGGCTTCGCCGCGGCGATCGACGGTCGCGTCGAGAAGATCGTCGACAACCTCGGCGTGGTCAAGCCGACCTTCATGGGTGCCGCACCGCGCATCTTCGAGAAGGCGCACGGCCGCATCATCACCATGCAGGCCGCCGAGGGCGGCGCCAAGGAGAAGATCTTCAAGAAGGCCTTCGACGTCGGCCTCGAGGTCGAGCGCCGCAAGCGCGAGGGCCAGTCCGTGCCGATCGGCCTGAAGGTCCAGCACGGCCTGTTCGACAAGCTGGTCTTCTCCAAGATCCGCGACCGCTTCGGTGGGAACGTCCGCTTCTTCATCTCCGGTGCGGCGGCGCTCAACCGCGACATCGCCGAGTGGTTCGGCGTGGCCGGCATCAAGATCCTCGAGGGCTACGGCCTCACCGAGACCTCGGCCGGTTCCTTCGTCAACCACCCCGACCGCAACAAGTTCGGCACCGTGGGTCCGGTCTTCCCGGGCAGCGAGGTCAAGCTCGGCGACAACGACGAGATCATGATCAAGGGTCCCGGCGTGATGGACGGCTACCACAACCTCCCCGAGGAGACGGCGAAGACGCTGACCTCCGACGGGTGGCTGCACACCGGTGACAAGGGCGCCCTCGACGAGGACGGCCACCTGGTCATTACCGGCCGTATCAAGGAGCTGTTCAAGACCTCCGGCGGCAAGTACATCGCGCCGCCGGCGATCGAGTCGAAGTTCAAGGCGGTCTGCCCCTACGCCAGCCAGTTCATGGTCTTCGGCGACGAGCGCAACTACTGCGTCGCGCTCATCACCCTCGACCCCGACGCGATGGCCGGCTGGGCCGAGGAGAACGGCATGGGCGGGAAGTCCTACACGGAGATCGTGCAGTCCGACGAGGTGCAGAAGATGGTCGGCGACTACGTCGACGAGCTCAACAGCCACCTCAACCGCTGGGAGACCATCAAGAAGTGGAAGCTCCTCGACCACGACCTCACCGTCGAGTCGGGTGAGCTCACGCCTTCGATGAAGGTCAAGCGCAACGTCGTGCAGGAGAACAACCAGGCGCTCATCGACCAGATGTACGCCTAGGACGGTTCGACGACACGGGTGCCGGTGGGAGACCACCGGCACCCGTTCGTGCGTCCGGCGCGTGGTTGGATACCGGCGTGCCCCCCGCCCAGCCCGACGGCGACGTCGCCCCCGAGGACGGCCTGCTGCCTGACGAGGCGTGGGCTGAGTTCGGCAGCAAGCCGTTCGGCCTCTACGTGCACGTGCCGTTCTGCTCGGTGCGCTGCGGCTACTGCGACTTCAACACCTACACCGCCCAGGAGCTCGGCGACGAGGTCGGTGCCAGCCGCTCGTCGTACGCCGAGGCGGCGATCCGCGAGATCCGCTTCGCGCGCCAGGTGCTCGGCCACCGCGACGTCCCCATCGAGACGATCTTCTTCGGCGGGGGCACCCCCACCCTGCTGAAGCCCGCCGACCTCGGCGCCATCGTGGCCAGTGCCGCGGCCGAGTTCGGGCTCGTCGACGACGTCGAGATCACCACCGAGGCCAACCCCGACAGCGTCGCCGCCTGGGACCTCGAGGAGCTGCGGACCGCCGGCTTCAACCGGATCAGCTTCGGCATGCAGTCCGCGGTCGACCACGTGCTGCGCACGCTCGACCGCACCCACGACCCGATGCGGGTGCCCGCTGCCGTGGAGTGGGCCCGCCGGGCCGGCTTCGAGGACGTCAGCCTCGACCTCATCTACGGCACGCCGGGGGAGTCGCTGGCCGACTGGGAGACCTCGGTCGACGCCGCCCTGGGCTGCCGCCCCGACCACGTCTCCGCCTACTCCCTCATCGTCGAGGAGGGCACCGCGATGGGCCGCCAGGTCAAGCGCGGCGAGCTGCCGATGCCCGACGAGGACGACCTGGCCGACAAGTACCACCTCGTCGACGAGAAGCTGTCCGCTGCCGGGATGAGCTGGTACGAGGTGTCCAACTGGGCGACCTCGCCCGACCACTGGTGCCGCCACAACCTCCTCTACTGGACCGGCGGCCACTGGTGGGGCGTCGGCCCGGGCGCGCACTCGCACGTCGGCGGCGTGCGCTGGTGGAACGTCAAGCACCCGGCGGCGTACGCCGAGCGGCTCGGCCGCGGCGTGTCCCCGGCCCTCGCCCGCGAGGTGCTCGGCTACCACGACCAGCGCGTGGAGCGGATCCTGCTGGAGATCCGGCTCGTCGAGGGCCTCCCGGTCACGGCCCTCGAGGCCACCGGCCGCTCCCACGTCGCCCGGCTCGTGGCTGACGGCCTCGTCGAGCTCGCCGCCGAGCGGCTCGTCCTCACCCAGCGCGGCCGGCTGCTCGCCGACGCGATCGTCCGCGACCTCGTCGACTGAAGCATCGCTCCCGTCAGGGGGCCGTGGTGAAGTCGATGAGCTCCTCGACCCGGCCGAGGAGCGCGGGCTCGAGGTCGGCGAAGGACGTGACCCGGCCGAGGATGTGCTTCCAGGCGCGGGCGATGTCGGCCTGGTCGCGGTGCGGCCAGCCGAGCTGCTGGCAGGTGCCGGTCTTCCAGTCGATGCCCTTGGGGACGTGGGGCCAGCGGGCGATCCCGAGCCGGTCGGGCTTGACCGCCTGCCAGATGTCGATGAACGGGTGGCCGACGACCAGGACGTGCTTGCCGATGGGGGAGCGGGCGATGCCCTGCGCGATGCGCGCCTCCTTGGACCCGGCGACCAGGTGGTCGACCAGGACGCCGACGCGCCGCTGCGGGCCCGGCTTGAAGTCGCGCAGGTGCTCGGCGAGGTCGTCGACGCCGCCGAGGTACTCGACCACCACGCCCTCGATCCGCAGGTCGTCTCCCCAGACCTTCTCGACGAGCTCGGCGTCGTGCCGGCCCTCGACGAAGATCCGGCTGGCGCGGGCCACGCGGGCCCGCGTGTTGGGCACCGCGACGGATCCCGACGCCGTACGCGCGGGAGCGGCGGGCGCGCCGGCCCGCACCGGGCGGGTGAGGATCACCGGCTTGCCCTCGAGCAGGAAGCCCGGGCCGAGGGGGAACGTGCGCCGCTTGCCGCGGCGGTCCTCCAGCGTCAGCGTGTCGATGTCGCGGTCAACGGCGACGACCTCGCCGCACCAGTCGGTGGTGACCTCCTCGACGACCATCCCGAGCTCGGTCGGCACCTCGGTGGCGCGGCCGTTCCTCGGGACACGCCAGTCACCGGAGAGGACGTCGGTTCCGTAGCGATCCTGGGGCACCGGTCCACGTTAGGCGTCGCCCGGCCCGCAGGCCGGGTGGCACGCCGGTCAGTTCACGTCAGTCGTCGGAGGACGTGTCCTGTCCGGCGCCGCCGCCGGACTCGGCGTCCCCGGCCTGGTCGGGCGCCTGGCTCGCGCCGTCGTCGTTGCCGAGGTCCTCCTGGGTGGCGTCCATCTCGAGCTCCTCGCGGCTCTTGGTCGCCTCGTCGTCGGGGTCGAGAGGCTCGGCCAGCGGGTTGTCCTCGCCGGGCTGCAGGTCCTCGGGCAGCTGGTCGTCGGAGATGCCGCCCAGCGTCGCGTCGTCGGGCGAGGCGGTACCGCCGGAGTGGTCGGAGTCGGCGGGGCTGGTGCCGCTGCCCGCCTTCGGCGTGTCGGTCGACTCCGGGTTGTCGGTCTGGGACTCGCTGTTCTCGGTCATGCCCCAGTCCTACTGGGCCGACCGCACCGGGACCAGCCCCCGGGGGGTGTGGCCCGGTCAGACGAGGGGCAGCCGCTTCTGGCTGCGGGGCAGGTGCTCGTAGCCGAGCCGGACGGCACTTTCGAGCAGCTCGGGGTCCCACGGCCACTCGCCCGTGGCAAGCGCCTCGGACTGCGGCACGCCGCGCGAGGCCAGGTCGCGGATGGTCTCGGCGATGACGCCGAGCTCGACGCGCTGGTCCTGCACGAACGCCTTGTCGACGACCCTCCCGTGACCGGGCACCACCACGGTCGCGTCGGTCATCAGGCCCAGGACGAGGTCGAGCGTCATCGGCCACTCCAGCGGCCAGGAGTCGTCGCCGATGAAGGGCGGGTCGGACTCCTCGACGAGGTCGCCGCCCACCAGCACGTCGGCGTCCGGCACGCGTACGACGAGGTCGCCGGCCGTGTGTCCCCGCCCGGGGTGGATCAGCTCGACGGCACGGTCGCCGAGGTCGAGCTGCACGGCGGAGGAGAAGGTGTGGGTCGGCAGACGCACGGTGGTCGCGAGGATCTCCTCACGACGCGGGTGATCGGCGGCCTGCTCGTACGTCTCGAAGACACCTCGGGCTGAGTCCTCGATGTGGTCGCGCGCCCATTCGGTGGCGTGGATCGGCATCTCGCCGAACTGCTCGACCATGGTGGCGTTGCCGAAGTGGTGGTCCCAGTGCTCGTGGGTGTTGACCAGCCCGGTCAGCGGGCCCGCGCCGAGCCGGCGTACGTCGTCGGCGACCACGCGTGCCTCGGCGGCGGACCCGTGTGTGTCGATCATGAGGAGGCCGTCGGACCCGCCGACCAGGGTGATGTTGACCTGCATCCAGTCGTAGTGCGCCACCCAGACTCGGGGTGCGACCTCGGTGAAGCGTGGGGTGTCGTCCGGCATGTCGGCGAGCCTACGGACTCCTAGTAGTGTTGGCACTCGGATAATCCGAGTGCCAGAAGCCGACGTGCAGAGGAGGGCCTCGATGGTCGACGACCGCAAGCTCGACGTGCTCCGCGCGATCGTGGAGGACTACGTCGCGACCGAGGAGCCGGTCGGCTCCAAGGCGCTCGTCGAGCGGCACGGCCTCGGCGTCTCCCCGGCGACGGTCCGCAACGACATGGCGGCGCTGGAGGACGAGGGCTACATCCACCAGCCCCACACCAGCGCCGGTCGCGTGCCCACCGACAAGGGCTACCGGCTCTTCGTCGACAAGCTCACCACGCTCAAGCCGATGAGCGCGGCCGAGCGGCGGGCCATCGCGACCCTGCTCGACGGCGCCGTCGACCTCGACGACGTCGTGCAGCGCTCGGTGCGGCTGCTCAGCCAGCTGACCCGCCAGGTCGCGATCGTGCAGTACCCGACGCTCTCGCGCTCCACGGTCCGCCACATCGAGCTGGTCTCGCTCACGCCGACCCGGGTGATGGTCATCCTGATCCTCAGCACCGGTCGGGTCGAGCAGCGCCTCGTCGAGCTCGACGCACCCGTGGTCGACACCGACCTCGCCGAGCTGCGGGTCGCGGTCAACCAGGCCAGCGCCGGCGTGCAGATCGCGGCCGCCACCGTGGCGCTCGCCGACCTGCCCGACGACGTACGCCCGGAGCAGGTCGACTCCGCCCGCGCGATCGTCACCGTGCTGACCGAGGCGATGTCCGACCACCGCAGCGACGAGCGCGTCGCGGTCGGCGGCACCGCCAACCTCGCCCGCTACGGCGACTTCGACACCGCCGTACGACCGTTGCTGGAGGCGCTGGAGGAGCACGTCGTGCTGCTCAAGCTATTGGGGGAGTCGGGGACCGACGCGCTGACGGTGCGCATCGGCCACGAAGGCCCCTACTCCGAGCTCTCGGCCACGAGCGTCGTGGCCACCGGCTACGGCCCGCAGGAGTTCCACCTCGGCTCCCTCGGCGTCGTCGGCCCCACCCGCATGGACTACCCCGGATCCATGGCAGCCGTGCGCGCCGTCGCGCGCTACGTCTCCCGGATCCTCGATGAAGGAAACCAGTGACCCAGGACCCCTACGAGATCCTCGGCGTCTCGCGCGACGCGAGCGCCGACGACGTGAAGAAGGCCTACCGCAAGCTCGCGCGGCAGCTCCACCCCGACGTCAACCCCGACCCGGAGACCCAGGAGCGGTTCAAGGACGTCTCGCGCGCCTACGAGGTGCTGAGCGACCCCGGCAAGCGGGCGGCGTACGACCGTGGCGGTGACGCGTTCAGCCAGGGCTTCGGCGGTGCCGGGCAGGGCTTCAGCTTCACCGACATCATGGACGCGTTCTTCGGCGGCGGTGCCGCCGGCGGAGGTGCCCAGACCCGCGGCCCGCGCTCGCGTGCCCGCCGCGGGCAGGACGCCCTCATCCGGCTCGACGTCGAGCTCGCCGAGGCCGCCTTCGGCGTCACCCGCGACCTCAAGGTCGACACCGCGCTGCGCTGCGAGGCGTGCGAGGGGCAGGGCACCGCGCCCGGCACCAAGCCGGTCACCTGCGAGACCTGCCACGGCCAGGGCGAGGTCGCCGTGGTCCAGCGCTCGTTCCTAGGCGAGATCCGCACCCTGCGCCCGTGCGCGGCGTGCCGCGGCTACGGCTCGATCATCCCCGACCCCTGCCGGGAGTGCTCCGGCGACGGCCGCGTGCGCTCGCGCCGCACCCTGACGGTCAAGATCCCCGCCGGCGTCGACCACGGCACCCGCGTCCAGCTCACCGGTCAGGGCGAGGTCGGTCCCGGTGGTGGCCCGGCCGGCGACCTCTACGTCGAGATCCACGTCGAGTCCCACCCGACCTTCACCCGCCACGGCAACGACCTCCACACGACGATCTCCCTGCCGATGACGGCGGCCGCGCTCGGCACGCAGCTCACGCTGCCGCTGCTCGAGGCCGACCTGCCGGCCTCGTCCGACGACTCGTCGGAGACGGTGACCACCTACGACCTCGACATCCGCCCCGGCACGCAGTCGGGCAGCGAGCAGGTCGTCCGCGGCTTCGGGGTGCCGAGCCTGCGCGGGGGTCGCGGCGACCTCGTCGTCAGCATCGCCGTCGAGACGCCCACCCGCCTCGACCCGCGCCAGGAGGAGCTGCTGCGCGAGCTCGCGGCGATCCGCGGCGAGGAGCAGCCCGACGGCAAGAACGAGGCGCCGCACAAGTCGATGTTCGGCCGGCTCCGCGACGCCTTCCAGGGCTGAGCCGGGCCGCCACCGATGTCGCTCCCGGTCCACCTCGTCGAATCGCTCGACGGCACGGCGCCCGGCTCGGTCGTCGAGGTGACGGGTGACGAGGCGCACCACGCCGTCGCCGTACGCCGCCTGCGCGAGGGTGAGCAGGTCGTGCTGACCGACGGCCAGGGCACCTCGGTCACGGGGTCGGTGACCTCGACCGGCAAACGGACCTTCTCCGTCACCGTCTCGTCCGTCACCCAGGATCCCCGGCCCGAGCCGGCGATCACCGTCGTGCAGGCCCTGCCCAAGGGCGACCGCGGTGAGCTCGCCGTCGAGGTCCTCACTGAGGTCGGGGTCGACCGCATCGTGCCGTGGGCGGCCTCGCGGTCGGTGGCGGTGTGGAAGGGCGAGCGCGCCGCGAAGTCCCACGCGAAATGGCAGGCGACCGCACGCGAGGCGGCCAAGCAGTCGCGGCGCTCCTGGCTGCCGACCGTCACGCCCCTGGCCTCAACGGCCGACCTCGCCACCCTCGTCGCGGAGGCCGACCTCGCGCTGGTGCTGCACGAGGACGCCACCCTGCCGCTGGGCGCGCTCGAGGTCCCCGAGGCGGGCCGGATCGTGCTCGTGGTGGGGCCGGAGGGCGGCATCAGTCCCGACGAGCAGGCGGTGCTGACCGACGCCGGCGCCCACGCCGTACGTCTCGGCGCGGAGGTGCTGCGCACGTCCACCGCCGGTGTCGTCGCCGTCGCCGCGGTGCTGGCCCGCACCTCCCGCTGGGCCTGATCCCGACGGCTACTGCACCGTGACCGTCTTCGTGTCGACGGCCGGGCCGTTGCCCTCAGCGCCGCCGGAGGGGTCGTCGGTCTCGCACTGGACGACGACCTCGCCGCTGACGCCGTCGAGCGGCAGCGCGACCTCGAACGGGAAGAGCCGGTCCTCCATCCAGGCCTCGGTCTGGTAGGGCTCGATCGCCACCTCCTGGCCGTCCTGCAGGAGCCGGCACGGCCCGCTGGCCTCGAACGAGTTGGCCACGCCGGTCACGGTCAGGGTGTCGCCGGTGACGGTGTCGCCCTCGGCCGGGGAGGTGATGTTGACCAGGTTGAGGGTGCGCAGGACGGAGGCCGCCTCGAACGGCGCCTCCGTCGGCAGGCCGAAGAGCGGTGCCCCGCCCTCGCGCTGCACCTGCACCGGCACGCGTTCCTGCTGCACGCCCTGCAGCGTGCGCACGAGCTGCTGGAGGGCGAGCTTCGCGTCGCGCCTCGACATCCCGTCCGGGCGGTCGGTGAAGCCGTCCGAGGGGATCTCGACCAGGAGCACGCCGTCGGTCGCCTGGACCGAGGCGATCTCGACGCCGGGCCAGAGCGTCCGGTAGTCGGGGTCGACCGGCTGGCCGCCTCCGGCGACCAGCCGGGCCGCCTCGGTCAGCGGGTCGCCCTCGACGCGCTGGAACTCGCGGAACAGCACGGTGCGGCCCCCGGGACCGTCGCCGGCGAAGTAGACCGGGACCGCGGTGCCGGACGCGGCCGGCGACTCGGATGCGGGTTCGGTCGGCTCGGGCGACTCGGTGGGGGACTCGGCAGGAGAGGTCGAACCGGGCTCCTCCGAGGGCTGCGGCTCCTCGGTCGCGGTGCCCGTCTCGTCGGAGACCGGCGTCGCGTCGTCGCTGCACGCGGTGAGGGCCAGGGTGCTCGCCACGACGACGGCCGCGGCGCCCGCCCAGCGTCGTACGGCTCGCGGCCGGGCCGGTCGGACCGGTCGAGGGATGGTGGGGAAGGTCATGCTCGTCACGGTAGTGGGACGCGCAGGCGCCGCTTCCGGTCCCACGCCGCGTCGCGAGAGCCTAGGCTTGGTGCATGAGCGAGACGGCCCCCGACTGCATCTTCTGCAAGATCGTCGCCGGCGAGGTCCCGGCCGACGTGCTCGGCCGCAACGACCACGCCGTCTCGATCAAGGACCTCAACCCGCAGGCGCCGTTCCACGCGCTGGTCATCTCGGTGGACCACCACGACAACGCCGCCGCGTCCGCGGCCGCCGACCCGGCCTCCGTCGGCCACCTGGTCTCGCTCGCCGACGAGGTGGCGAAGGCCTCGGGCAACGGGGACTACCGCCTCATCGCCAACACCGGCGCCGGCGCCGGCCAGACGGTGTTCCACACCCACCTCCACGTGCTCGGCGGCTCGTCGCGCATGAGCGAGACGCTGGTCTGAGCCCATGACCCGCACCCGCACCGCCCTTGCCGCGATCCTCGCGAGCGGCCTCCTCGCCCTCACCGCCTGCAGTGGGGCCGACGGCGCAGGCGGGGCCGATCAGAAGGCCACCCAGCCCGCCGACGCCCCGACCAGCGAGTCCACCGCGGACGCCCAGACCGACGGGGCCGACGAGACCGGGCAGGCCGGGCACAGCGGGCACTACGCCGAGCCCGCGAAGTCACGCCGGCTGCGCGCGGGGGAGACGCGTACGACGATCGCGATGCCCGGCGCGTACACGCCGTCCGCCCCCTACGGCACCGGCACCGACGACTACCGCTGCTTCCTGCTCGACCCCGAGCTCGAGCGCGACGCCTGGCTCACCGGCACCCAGGTGCTGCCCGGCAACCCCGACGTGGTGCACCACGTGATCCTGTTCCAGGTCACGCCCGAGCAGGTGGCCGCCGCCGAGGCGAAGGACGCCGCGGAGGAGGACGAGGGGTGGACGTGCTTCGGCGGCACCGGGCTCGACCGCTTCCAGGACGTCAACCGCTCGTCGTGGATCGGCGCCTGGGCGCCGGGCGGCGAGGAGTCCGTCACCAAGCCCGGCTACGGCATCCGCCTGCGCAAGGGCAGCCGGATCGTGATGCAGGTCCACTACAACCTGCTCGCCGGCCAGCAGCCCGACACGTCCGCCGCGCAGCTCCGCCTCGCGCCCGGCAAGCGTGACTACCAGGCGCTGAGCACGATGCTGCTCCCCGCGCCGGTCGAGCTGCCGTGCAGGCCCAAGCACTCCGACGGTGAGCTGTGCGACCGCGAGGCTGCGGTCGCCGACGTGAAGGAGCGCTTCGGCGCGGACGGCAACACCGCCGACCTCCTCTACTTCCTGTGCGGGGGGAAGCCGCGCGCCGGCGAGGTCCAGTCGTGCGTGCGCACCCTCGCCGACCCGATCACGATCCACGGCGTCGCAGGCCACATGCACCTGCTCGGTCGTTCGCTCAAGATCGAGGTCAACCCCGGCACCCCGCAGGCGCGCACCATCCTCGACATCCCGGTGTGGGACTTCGACGACCAGGGCAGCCGGCCGATCGACCCGATCCGGCTCGAGCCGTTCGAGCAGGTCAAGGTCACCTGCCGCCACGTCCAGTGGCTGCGCGACAAGCTGCCCGCCTTCGAGGGCCAGCCCGACCGCTACGTCGTGTGGGGCGAGGGCACCACCGACGAGATGTGCCTCGGGATGCTGCAGGTCACCCGCCCCTGAGTGACCCCCGGTAGCATGGAGGGGCTCTGCCACCGACCCGGAAGGCCGCCCCCACGGGCATCCATGACTGCGACGAACCAGCCAGGCACCCCTCAGGAACGACCGACCCACACCGTGGTCGTCCCCAACAGCATCGACATGGTCTCCGTCCTCGGCCCCGGCGACGAGCACCTCCGGTTGATCGAGCGGGCCTTCGACGCCAGCGTCCACGTCCGCGGCAACCGCATCACCCTGTCCGGCGAGTCGGCCGAGGTCGCCATGGCAGAGCGCCTCCTCGACGAGGTCGTCACCCTGGTCCGCACCGGTCAGGGCGTCACCGGCGAGACGGTCGAGCGGATCATCCAGATGCTGCGCACCGAGACGCAGGAGCGGCCGGCCGACGTGCTGAGCCTCAACATCCTGTCCAACCGCGGTCGCACGATCCGGCCCAAGACGCTCAACCAGAAGCGCTACGTCGAGTCGATCGACAAGAGCACGATCACCTTCGGCATCGGCCCCGCGGGCACCGGCAAGACCTACCTCGCGATGGCCAAGGCCGTGCAGGCCCTGCAGGCCAAGGAGGTCAACCGGATCATCCTCAGCCGCCCGGCCGTCGAGGCGGGGGAGCGGCTCGGGTTCCTGCCCGGCACGCTGAGCGAGAAGATCGACCCCTACCTGCGCCCGCTCTACGACGCGCTGCACGACATGGTCGACCCCGAGACCATCCCCAAGCTGCTGGCCGCCGGAACGATCGAGGTCGCCCCGCTGGCGTTCCTGCGCGGCCGGTCGCTCAACGACTCCTTCATCATCCTCGACGAGGCGCAGAACACCACGCCGGAGCAGATGAAGATGTTCCTCACCCGTCTCGGCTTCGGCTCGCGCATCGTCGTCACCGGCGACACCAGCCAGGTCGACCTGCCATCCGGCACGAAGTCGGGCCTGCGGGTCGTGGAGGGCATCCTCGACGGCGTCGACGACATCACCTTCTGCCGCCTCACCGGCACCGACGTCGTGCGCCACCGCCTCGTCGGTCGCATCGTGGAGGCCTACGACGTCTTCGACGCCGAGGCCGAGGCCGCCCGCCCGAAGAGCAGCGGACCGAGGAGCAAGCGATGAGCATCGAGGTCCTCAACGAGTCGGGCCTCGAGGTCGACGTACGCCGCCTCTCCCGGCTCGCGCAGTTCGTGATGGAGCAGATGCGCGTCCACCCGCAGGCCGAGCTGTGCATCAAGGCGGTCGACGAGGACACCATCGCCGCGCTCAACGGCCAGTGGATGGAGAAGGAGGGCCCCACCGACGTCCTGGCCTTCCCGATGGACGAGCTCCGCCCCGGCAAGGTCAACGAGGAGCCCGAGGAGGGCGTCCTCGGCGACCTCGTGCTGGCCCCGTCGGTCGCCGAGCGGCAGGGCGAGGAGGCCGGGCACGGAGGCCAGGCCGAGATCGACCTGCTGACCGTCCACGGCATCCTGCACCTCCTCGGCTACGACCACGCCGAGCCCGAGGAGCACGCGGTGATGTTCGGGCTGCAGGGCGAGCTGCTCGAGAAGTGGCGCGCCGACGCCGGTCCCGCCTGACATGACCGCTGACATCTGGCAGCTCGGCTCAGCCGCCCTGCTGGTCGTCCTTGCCGGCCTCTTCTCCGCTGCCGACGCCGCCCTGGGCGGCTTCTCTCGTGCCCGCGCGGAGGAGCTGAAGGCCGAGGGTCGGCCCGGGGCGGTCCGGCTCGTGAAGCTGCTCGACGACCCCGCGCGCTACCTCAACACCGCGCTCCTGATGCGCCTGCTGTGCGAGATCAGCGCGATCGTGCTGGTCGCCACGTGGGCGCGCGACGCCTACCAGGGCTCGCCCGTCCCGACCTTCCTGACCACCATCGGCGTGATGCTGGTGGTGTCGTTCGTGGTGATCGGCGTCGCGCCGCGCACCATCGGCCGCCAGCACGACGTACGCGTGGCGCTGGCGTCGGCCGGCCCGCTGTCGCTGGTGACGACCATCCTCGGCCCCATCCCGGCGCTGCTCATCCTCCTCGGCAACGCCATCACGCCCGGCAAGGGCTTCAGTGAGGGCCCGTTCTCCACCGAGACCGAGCTGCGCGAGCTCGTCGACATGGCCGAGGCGGGCGCGATCATCGAGTCCGGCGAGCGCCGGATGATCCACTCGGTCTTCGAGCTCGGCGACACCATCACCCGCGAGGTGATGGTCCCGCGCCCCGACGTCGTCTACGTCGAGCGGCACAAGAACCTGCGCCAGACCCTCTCGCTCTTCCTCCGCAGCGGCTACTCCCGGATCCCGGTGATCGACGAGAACCTCGACGACATCGTCGGCATGGCCTACCTCAAGGACATCGTGCGCCGCGACTTCGAGGCCCCCGACGTGGAGTTCACCCAGCGCGTCGACGAGGTGATGCGGCCGGTGCACTACGTCCCCGACTCCAAGCCGGTCGACGCGCTGCTCACCGAGCTGCAGGCGCGACGCCAGCACATCGCGGTGGTGGTCGACGAGTACGGCGGCACGGCGGGGCTGGTCACGATCGAGGACGTCCTGGAGGAGATCGTCGGCGAGATCACCGACGAGTACGACGCCGAGGAGGTCGAGGTCGAGCACCTCGACGGGGGCGCCATCCGGGTGTCCTCGCGCTACCCGGTCGACGACCTCGACGAGCTGGTCGGCTTCGACGTCGAGGACGACGACGTGGACAGCGTCGGCGGGCTGATGGCCAAGCACCTCGGCAAGGTCCCGATCCCCAGCTCGGTCGTGGAGTGCCACGGCCTGCGGCTGGAGGCCGAGCGCGCCACGGGGCGCCGCAACAAGATCGGGACCGTGCTGGTGACCTTGCTCGCCCCGGAGGCCGACGAGTCCGACGAGGACCCGGCCTAGGGTTCTCGCATGAGCACTCACGACGCCACCGGCCCCGTGGCCAGCCCCAGCGAGGAGGACGCCAAGCTGGTCACCCTCGCCCGCGCGACGCGCGCCCGCGCCCGCGCCGACGAGGGGGCGGCGGTGCGCGACCTCGACGGACGCACCTACGCCGCCGCCAGCGTGCGGCTCGAGCACCTCGACCTGTCGGCGCTCGAGGTGTGCGTGGCGATGGCCGTCTCGTCCGGCTCGGCAGGCCTCGAGGCAGCCGTCGTGCTCACCGGCACCGAGCCCGTCCTCGACGCCGTACGTGACTTCGCCGGACCGGGCGTCCCGGTGCACGTCGGCGACGAGCGCGGCATGATCGCCCGCTCGACCTCGACCTGAGAGCAGCCCCTGGTCCAGTGACGTGCTCGCGCCGGCGGTCCGGGATCGCTAGCGTGGAGGGGTGCGAACGACTGTCGGTCGCGAGCAGCACGCTGCCCGGGAGGCAAGGCTCAGGGAGTCCTACGCCGCCCTGCCGCCGGGTGCCCCCGTGCGGCTGGCCAAACGCACCAGCAACCTCTTCCGCGGCCGGTCCGCGGCCGCGACCGGTCTCGACGTCTCCGGGCTGACGGGCGTCATCGAGGTCGACGGCGACGTCGCCGACGTGCAGGGGATGTGCACCTACGAGCACCTCGTCGAGGTGACGCTCGCCCACGGCCGCATCCCGCTCGTCGTGCCGCAGCTTCGGACCATCACGCTCGGCGGCGCGGTCAGCGGCCTGGGCATCGAGGCGACGAGCTTCCGCAGCGGCCTGCCGCACGAGTCGGTCCTCGAGATGGACGTGCTCACCGGCGCGGGCGAGGTGGTCACGACCAAGCCGGGTGACGACCTCTTCGACGCCTTCCCCAACTCCTACGGGTCGCTCGGCTACGCCACCCGGCTGCGCATCGAGCTCGAGCAGGTGCCGTCGTACGTCGTCCTCCGGCACGTCCGCTTCCCCGACGCCGCCGCGCTCGCCGAGGCCGTCACCCGCGTGGTCGAGGAGCGCGCCTGGGCGGGGGAGCGGGTCGACGCGGTGGACGGCGTCGCCTTCGCCCCCGACGAGCTCTACCTCACGCTCGCACGGTGGACCGACGAACCGGGCCCGACCAGCGACTACACCGGGCAGCACGTCTTCTACCGGTCGCTGCAGCAGCGCGCCACCGACCGACTGACGATGCACGGCTACCTCTGGCGCTGGGACACCGACTGGTTCTGGTGCTCGCGGGCCTTCGGGGCCCAGCACCCGGTCGTCCGGCGGGTCTGGCCGCGGCGGCTGCGTCGCTCCGACGTCTACTGGAAGCTCGTCGCCCTCGACCGCCGGCTCGGCGTCGCGGACCGGCTCGACCGTCGCGCCGGACGGCCCCGGGGCGAGCGCGTCGTGCAGGACGTCGAGGTGCCGGTCGAGCGGCTGCCGGAGTTCCTCGACTGGTTCGACCGCGAGGTCGGCATGCGCCCGGTGTGGCTGTGCCCGCTGCGGCTGCGCGACCGCGAGTGGCCCGGCTACCCTCTGACCCGCGGGACGACGTACGTCAACGTCGGCTTCTGGGGCATCGTCAACGTCGGCCCCGACGCGCCCTCCTCGCCGCGCAACCGCGCGATCGAGGCGAAGGTCTCCGAGCTGGGCGGCCACAAGAGCCTCTACTCGGAGGCCTTCTACGCGCCCGACGAGTTCGACCGTCTCTACGGCGGCGCCCACCTGGCCCGCGTCAAGGCCGCCCACGACCCCGACGACCGACTGACGTCCCTCTACGACAAGGTGGTGCAGCGACGATGACCCTCCACACGGACCCGGGGTCGCGCTCCGGTGCGACGGCACGCCTGACGATCGGCGCCGCGATGGACTCGCTGGTGAGGGGCGGGCTGCCGCTGCACTTCACGGCGTACGACGGCAGCAGCGCCGGTCCTCCGGACGCGCCCGTCGGGATGCAGCTGCACAACGAGCGCGGACTCGCCTACCTGATGACGGCTCCCGGCGACCTCGGCATGGTGCGGGCCTACGTCAGCGGTGACCTCGACCTGTCCGGTGTCCATCCCGGCGATCCCTACGACGCGCTCGTGCTGTTGAAGGACCACACGAAGTTCCGGGTCCCGGCCCCGTCGGAGGCGCTGCACATCGCCCGCAGCCTCGGCCTCTCCCACCTGCGACCGCCCGCGCCGCCGCCGCAGGAGCACCTGCCCCGCTGGCGGCGCGCGGTCGAGGGGCTGCGCCACTCGATGACCCGCGACGCCGAGGTGATCTCTCACCACTACGACGTCTCCAACCGCTTCTACGAGCTCGTGCTCGGGCCGTCGATGGCCTACACCTGCGCGCTCTACGAGGCGCCCGACGCCACGCTCGAGGAGGCCCAGGCGGCCAAGTTCGAGCTCGCGTGCCGCAAGCTCGACCTCCGGCCGGGCCAGCGCCTGCTCGACGTCGGCTGCGGCTGGGGCACGATGGTCCGGCACGCCGCCCGGGAGCACGGCGTACGCGCGCTGGGCGTGACGCTGTCGCTCGAGCAGGCCGAGTGGGCCAAGGAGGCGATCGACCGCGAGGGGCTCAGCGACCTCGCTGAGGTGCGCCACCTCGACTACCGCGACGTCGTGGAGTCCGGCTTCGACGCGGTCAGCTCCATCGGGCTCACCGAGCACATCGGGGTGCGCAACTACCCGGCGTACTTCCGCCACCTCCGCGACCGCCTCAGGCCCGGCGGACGCCTGCTCAACCACTCGATCACCCGCCGCCACAACCGGCGCCAGGAGACCGGGCACTTCATCGACCGCTACGTCTTCCCCGACGGGGAGCTCATCGGGTCCGGCACGATCATCGGATCCGCGCAGGACCAGGACCTCGAGGTGCAGCACACCGAGAACCTGCGCCTGCACTACGCCGCCACGCTGCGCGACTGGAACCGCAACCTGGTCGAGCACTGGGACGAGTGCGTGGCCGAGGTCGGCGAGGGGACGGCGCGCGTGTGGGGGCTCTACATCGCTGGCTCGCGCGTCGGCTTCGAGCGCGACGAGGTGGAGCTGCACCAGGTGCTCGCGACCCGCAACCACGACGACGGCCGTTCCGACTTCCCGATGCGTCCCGACTGGTGAGCCACCGATAACCTCGACGGGTGAGCACCCGTGCAGCCCAGTTCCAGGCGACCGTACGTCGCCGCGAACCGCTCTCGGACCACCTCGTCCGGCTCGTGCTCGACGACCTCGACGGCTTCACCTCGACCGGCGTCCCCGACGAGTGGGTCGGCCTCGTCGTGCCCGGTCAGTTCCAGAGCCGCTACTACACCGTGCGGTCCTTCGAGGACGGTGAGCTGACGCTCGACGTGGTGGTCCACGACGTCGGCCTGGTCACCGAGTGGGCGATGCGCGACTGCGTCGGCGACACCGTCACGATCACCGAGCCGAAGGCGTCCTTCGTGCCGCCGGCCGGCGCGCGCTGGCTGCTGCTGGTCGGCGACCTGACGGCCATGCCGGCGATGGCCCGCATCGCCGAGACCCGTCCCGACCTGCCGACGTACGTCATGGCGGAGGTGCCCGACGACCTGACCGGCTACCTGCCGTCCGACGTCGACGTGACGTGGCTGGCCCCGCCCGCTCCCGGCCAGAGCGCGTTGGCGACGGTGGTCGAGGGGATCGAGTGGCCCGAGGGCGAGGGCTACTTCTGGATGGCGGGGGAGTCCGCCCAGATGCGCGCGATCCGCAAGCACCTGATGCGCGAGGTCGGGCTGCCGACCAGCCACTACGACGTGATGGGCTACTGGCGCGCCACCGCCGCGCGGCAGCCGCGTGCGGTCGACCCCGGACCGGTCTGGCGCGCCGGCAAGGCGGCAGGCAAGACTGACGAGCAGATCTGGGCCGACTACGACGCGGCCCGGTCCGAGGAGGCGAACGATGGCTGACAACGACGACCAGGACCTCGGGCACGACGACGAGCTGGATGACGAGCTGGATGAGGAGCTGGATGAGGACTTCGACCTCTCCGGTGTCGCTCCGGCGGGCGCCTTCTACGAGGCTCCGGAGGGCTATCGCAGCGGCTTCGCGTCGTTCGTCGGGCGCCCCAACGCCGGCAAGTCGACCCTGACCAACGCGCTGGTGGGGCAGAAGATCGTCATCACGTCCTCCAAGCCGCAGACCACCCGCAACGTGGTGCGCGGCATCGTGCACCGCGACGACGCCCAGCTGATCCTGGTCGACACCCCCGGCCTGCACCGTCCCCGCACGCTGCTGGGCGAGCGGCTCAACGACCTCGTGCGCACGACCTGGGCCGAGGTCGACGTGGTCGCCGTGTGCTTCCCGGCCAACGAGAAGATCGGCCCCGGCGACCGGTTCATCGTCACCGAGCTCGGCAAGGTGCGCCGCACGGTGCGCATCGCGGTGGCCACCAAGACCGACCTGGTCACCCCCGAGCAGCTGGCGAGCCACCTCGTGGACATCGCCGCGCTCGGTGAGGAGACCGGCACCGAGTGGGCCGAGATCGTGCCCGTCTCCGCGGTGGCCGGCGACCAGGTCGACCTGCTCGCCGACCTCCTCGTCGGCCTGCTGCCGGAGGGACCGCCGCTGTACCCCGACGGTGACCTGACCGACGCGCCCGAGGAGGCGCTCGCTGCCGACCTCATCCGCGAGGCCGCCCTCGAGGGTGTCCGCGACGAGCTGCCGCACTCGATCGCGGTCGTCGTCGAGGAGATGGGCCTGCGGGAGGGCCGGCCCGACGACAAGCCGCTGCTCGACATCGTGGCCAACCTCTACGTCGAGCGCGACTCCCAGAAGGGCATCATGATCGGCCACAAGGGGTCGCGGCTGCGGTCGGTCGGCACCGCCGCCCGCAAGCAGATCGAGGCCCTGCTCGGCACGCCGGTCTACCTCGACCTGCAGGTCAAGATCGCGAAGGACTGGCAGCGCGACCCGCGCCAGCTCCGCAAGCTCGGCTTCTGAGGATCAGAGGCCCAGGCTCCGAGCGGTCGAGCGCACCGCCTCCGCGGACGCTGCCAGCCGATCCCGCTCGTCCGGGCTGAGGGGCGTGGCGAGGACGCTCTCGACGCCGGACCGGCCGACGACCGACGGCATCGAGAGGCACACCCCGGAGAGCCCGTGC
Organism: Nocardioides sp. zg-1230; assembly: GCF_013155335.1. Classification (GTDB taxonomy): domain Bacteria; phylum Actinomycetota; class Actinomycetes; order Propionibacteriales; family Nocardioidaceae; genus Nocardioides. Next base: position 73,362 of record NZ_JABJQZ010000003.1, read on the forward strand.
ACTCCGTCGAGTCGCGAGGTCACCGGGAGGACGCGGTGCTCGTCGTGGAGGACCGCCTCGAGCATGCGGGACACGGAGAGGCCGATCGCCAGGCTGGTGGCGCCCTTGCCCGCGATGATCTCGTACGCCGCGGTGACCACCCGTTCGTGGATCCGGGCACGGGCGTCGGCGTCGAGGCGGCCGACGCCGGGCGACTCCCAGTCCTCCACCGGCACGCCACCGATCGTGGCGGTGGACCAGAGCGGCACCTCGGAGTCGCCGTGCTCGCCCGCGATGTAGGCGTGGACGTTCTGCACGGCCACGTGGGTGTGCTCGGCGATGAGGAACCGCAGCCGGGAGGAGTCCAGGACCGTGCCGGACCCGAACACGCGGTGGCCGGGCCATCCGGAGAACTCGAGGGCCGCCATGGTCACCACGTCGACCGGGTTGGTCACGACGAGCAGCAGGGCTTCGGGAGCCAGGGTGACGAGCGCCGGCACCAGGTCACGGCACATCGCGACGTTGGCCGCGGCGAGGTCGAGCCGGCTCTGGCCGGGGTCCTGCTTGGCCCCGGCCGTGATGACGACGACGTCTGCGTCCGCGCAGACGGCGAGGTCGTCGCTGCCCGTGATCTCGGCCATCGGGGTGAACTGCATCCCGTGGTTGAGGTCGAGCACCTCGGCCCGCACCTTCTGGGCGTTGAGGTCGAACAGGGCGAGCTGGCGGCACACGCCGCGGATCTGGGCGGCGTAGGCGATGGCCGTTCCCACGGCTCCGGCTCCGACGATCGCGACCTTCGACATGGGCCCACTCTGACAGGCTTCGGGTCAGGCCGGCACCCAGCAGATGCCGTAGCGCTGCCCGGCGTCCCACTGCTCGCGCGTCGGGCTCTCCTGGGACCAGGTGAGGTCGAGCGGGTCGTCGGTGGCGCCCGCGGCGACGTCGCGGCAGACCGGGTCCATGCGGGCGGCCACCACGCCGCGGGCGGGCAGCCTGCGACCGGGGATGTCGACGGTCGCGAGCGCGCGCCACGAGTGCGTCGCGCCGCACGTCACGCGTCGGAAGCCGCGGGCGCCGGGCGCCGCGGTCGCGCACATGGCCGGCCCCGCCCAGCCCTTGGTCCGGCGGGGGAGCCGAAGCAGCTTCCCGGGGCCGGCGACGGCGACGACGTCGCAGCGGAACCAGTCGGCACCGGCCTCCGCCCGCGCGGGGCTCGGGCTGAACCAGACCGCTCGGACCATGCTGAGCCGCAGCTCCCGCGGCGTACGTCCCAGGTGACGGGGGAGCCGGGTGGTGCAGGCCCGGCTCATCTGCCGCTGGGCGGCCCGGGAGTCCACCCGGCGGGTGAAGCCGGACTTCGTCGTGAGGTCCAGCCGGCCGACGAAGTAGGTCTGGGCCGTGTGGGCGCGGCGGCACGCGACCGGCGCCGTGCGACCCACCACGGCGACCGCCTGGCGCAGGGACAGGTCGTGGCACTCACCCACCTCCGGCGTCGGGCCCGGGTCCGGAGGAGCGGTCTCGGTCGGGCTGGGTGCCGACGAGGGGGACGCGGTGGGGTCGTCCGCCGGCGTGTCCGTCGGTGAGGTGCACGCCGACAGCAGCGCCGCCGTGGCCAGGATCGCGAGGAGCCGTCTCATCCCATCACCAGCGCCGCGAGCGTGCCGCCCAGCTCGTACGCCGCCTCGCGGTCCGCCTCGCCCACGTCGCCCAGCACGTCGAGGACGGGAGCGCTCTGCCGCCAGGCGAGCGCACCGACGATCGACTGGACCGAGCGAACCGCTCCGGTGGTGTCGTAGCGCCCGTGGACGTAGAGCCCGTACGGCTTGCGGCCTCCCTCGACGGTCGCGGCCGAGCCGTCGTCGGTGAGCGCACCCCCGGCCTGGAGGAAGATCGAGTCGAAGAAGTGCTTGTATGATTTCTTAGAGCTATTTGGAGGTGCTCGGTGGATGCAGTCATCTACGCCAGGATCTCTCGCGACAGTGCTGGGGAAGGGCTCGGAGTCGCACGCCAAGTCCAGGACTGCACGCGCAAGGCGGAGGCCCTCGGCTGGAGCGTGACACACCAGTATGTCGACAACGATGTGTCTGCGTCGAAGAACAAGCCGCGCCCCCAGTACGAGCAGATGCTGCACGAGATTGAGGCGGGGAACGTGACGGCCGTGGTCGTGTACGACCTGGACCGTCTCACTCGCAAGCCGATGGAGCTGGAGTCCTTCATCCTCTTGGCCGAGAGGTACGCAGTTGAGCTAGCGAACGTCTCGGGGGACGTCGACCTCACGACGGCCAACGGAAAGATGATGGCGCGGATCAAGGGTGCGGTTGCGCGTCAGGAAGCCGACAGAATCGCGGAGAGAACGGCCCGCCAAAAGGCGCAGGCGTTGGCAGATGGCAAACCGCTCGGCGGTCGCTACAGGCTCTTCGGGTACAACCGCGACTGGTCGGTCAATGAGGGTGAGGCAGCGATCGTCCGCGAGGTTTTCTCCCGCGCGCGCTCTGGGGAGTCGCACGGTTCGATCTCGCGTGATTTGCGGATGCGGGACATCCGCACTGTGACCGGGGGACAGTGGGTTCCTCTGCAGACCGCACGACTCCTGCGCACCCAGCGCTACGCGGGACGGTCGGTGCACAACGGTCAGGTGGTTGGCAACTCTCAAGTCACGCCCTTGGTGTCCGAGGTGGACTTTGAGGCGGTTCAGCGGCCAACACCGGGCCAGACGCGGGGTAGGGCTCGCAAATACTTGCTAAGTGGGTTCCTGGTCTGCGGGGCATGTAAGGCCACCATGTCCGGCAGCAACGGGCGGTACCGCTGCGACCCCGCCATGGGTGGATGCGGGACGGTGGGGATCAAGGCCGATTGGGTCGATTGGCCCATCGGTGGACGAGTCGCCAGCCTGCACCAGCAGGTGAGAGTCGGCGAGCCTTTCGAGTCGCGGGATTACCAAGCCGAGTTGGACGAGACCGACCGGCGCATCGAGTCACTGCACGAGCGGCACCGAGCAGGCGACTTGGACATGGAGGATCTCGTCGTCTTGTTGAAGGAGGAGCGGCGCAAGCGAATGGTGACTGTTGCCTCCCTGGCGGAGGACACGTCGGAGATTGATCGGTTCCTGCGGGGCCTCGAGGAGTTCGAGACAGCGGACATTTCGGTCAAGCGGGAGATCGTGGCTCGGTACCTCAAGTACATAGTGATCTCGCCCTCGGGCAAGGGCCGCCAACCTCACCAGAGCCGCGGGCGGATCACAGTCACGTGGCGGAACAACTCAACGGAGAACCTGCTGACTGACACCCCGCGTCTGGACTATCGGTGGGTGTTGTGAACGTGAAGCCCTTCGGCGGGGCTGCCCCTTCAATGCCTCGCGGGCGGTCAGAGTAACTACCCGTTACCCTGCACCAACCCAGCAATAACCGGAAAATGAGCCTGGGTGACGTGTTTGCCGGATTGAGTAGTAACTCCCCGGCGTGCCCAAAACGCCTACTCTGTGCCGACGTGACGGGCAGTAGTAACTATGGTTCCCCTTACGCCTACACAACCCCCGTGTGTGCGTGTAGCGCTGTGGACTTGTTGGTTTGCAGTGGCGGGCAATGAGCGAACGCGCACTCGGGCGCAGGAAGCATCGTGACGCCTAAGATGGTCTTTCGCGGTGTCCGCGATGCCTTCGTGGGAGGAGCCCGGGGTGCAGGTCCCCCTCTTGGTCGTCCGACTTGGGACGATGGTGCGTGCCATTCTGGGCGTTGGAGCTCTTGCTTGGCTGTTGGTGGTGTCGGCAACGCTCGAAAATGAGGCCGATCCGACGCTCGAAAACGAGGCCACCGGTTCGTGTTGTCTAGTCTGCCGGGTCTTGGGTTCTGATGCTGGGCAGGGTGTCGATTCCGCGGTTGCGTAGCC
>NZ_JABJQZ010000004.1 GCF_013155335.1 Nocardioides sp. zg-1230
AAGAAGCTGGTCACCAGGAGCTCTGACATCGGCGCGCGCGTCGACGGACTCGAGCGCGCCGCCGAGGCGGCGCGCGGTCGGGTCGACGACGCGGTCGTCGACGACGCCAGCGCGGTGGCCGCCCGCGCCGCGAGCCGGCTCAAGCTGTCCGCGGAGCACACGGTGGTCGCACTCGGCGGCGCCACCGGCTCCGGCAAGTCCTCCACCTTCAACGCGCTGAGCGGCCTCGAGCTCGCCGCGGTCGGCGTACGCCGTCCCACGACGTCGTGGGCCACCGCGGTCGTGTGGGGCAAGCAGGGCGCCGAGGAGCTGCTGGAGTGGCTCGGCATCCCCGCCCGCCACCAGGTCACCCGCGACTCCATGCTGTCCAAGGCCGACGAGGACGTCGAGATGCGCGGCGTCGTGCTCCTCGACCTTCCCGACCACGACTCCACGGAGGTGTCCCACCACCTCGAGGTCGAGCGGCTCGTCCAGCTCGCCGACATGATGGTGTGGGTCCTCGACCCGCAGAAGTACGCCGACGCCGCGATCCACGACCGCTTCCTCAAGCCCCTCGCGGGCCACCAGGACGTGATGCTGGTCGTGCTCAACCACATCGACACCGTCCCGGAGGACCGCCGCGCGGGCATGGTCGACGACGTACGCCGCCTCCTCGAGGCCGACGGCCTCGCCGGGGTCCCGGTGCTGCCGGTCAGCGCTCGCCACGGCTGGGGCATCGAGGAGCTGCGCGGCATGATCGCCAAGCGCGTCGCGGAGAAGAAGGTCACGCGCTCGCGCCTCGAGGCCGACGTGCGCTCCGCGGCCCAGCGCCTGGAGACGGCGACCGGCGCCGGCAAGGTGCCGACCCTGTCGAAGGAGCGCGTCGCCGCGCTCAACGACGCGTTCGCCGACGCGGCCGGGGTGCCCACCGTGGTGAAGGCGGTGGCCGACTCGACCCGGATGCGTGCCAACCGCGCGACCGGCTGGCCCGTCACCGCGTGGTTCTCGCGCCTCAAGCCCGACCCGCTCAAGCGCCTCCACCTCGACCTCGGCTCGGCGGGCAAGGAGCTCACCGGCGCCGCGCGCACCTCCGTGCCGCAGGCGACCGGTGTGCAGCGTGCGCGCGTCGATACCGAGGTGCGCGCGCTCGCCGACCAGGTGGGGGAGGGCATGGCGCCGTCCTGGGCCAGCGCGGTGCGCGCTGCGTCGGTGTCGCGTCTGCCCGACCTCGGTGACCGCCTCGACCGCGCTGTCGCCGCGACCGACCTCGGCGCGACGAAGATCCCGTGGTGGGCCGGCGTCGTGCGCGTCCTGCAGTACGTCCTGATCCTCGCCGCGATCGTCGGCGCCGGCTGGCTCGCGCTGCTCACCCTGGGGTCCTACGCCCGGCTGCCCGAGCCGCCCACCCCGGAGGTGGGCGCCTTCCCGCTGCCGACCCTCCTGCTGCTCGGCGGGATCGGCCTCGGCCTGCTCCTCGCCCTCGTCTGCCGCTGGCTCGTCGCGCTCACCGCGCGCTCGCGCGCCCGGGCTGCCGACAAGCGGCTGCGCGACGGGATCTCCGAGGTCTCGGCGGAGCTGGTCGTGGCCCCGATCGAGGCCGAGCTCGCCTCCTACGCCGCCGTCCGCGACGGGCTGTCGGCCGCCCTGCGCTGAGCTGTCGCCACTCGGCCGCGCTGGGCCACGAATCGTCCACAGCCCGGGCCGATCTCCCGTCGTCCACAGGATCGACGCGACCGCAAGCTCCGGCGTCGGTCGTCGGCCGGAGCCTTGGGGCAGGTGCGGCGGACCAGCTGCCGCGGACGACCAGGAGGCACACACATGAACGACACGCGGATCACGCTGACCGGATGGATCGGCGGCGACGTCACCTTGCGAGAGCTCACCGACGGGCGGGCCGTCGCCAGCTTCCGGATGGCGTGCACCCCGACGCGCTACCGCGACGGCGAGTGGGTCAAGGGCACCCCCACCTGGCACACCGTCAAGGCATGGAACCGCTTGGGCCGCCACGTCGCCAGCTCGCTCGCGAGCAGCGACCCCGTGGTCGTGCACGGTCGGCTGGTTGCCGACGTGTGGGAGCGAGACGGAAAGCCGCAGACGTCCTTCGAGGTCGTCGCCTCCGCGGTGGGCCACGACCTCTCGTTCGGCACCACGGTCCTCACGCGCCCGGTCCCGGCGAGCGAGCCCGCGCCCGAGGTGGAGCAGCCGGCCCGGGCGGCCTGACGCCGGGCGCCTGACGGGTCGTGGGCCGACGGGTGCGATTGTCGGGGCGGGGTCGCTTCCCCGTAGGCTCGCCCGCATGGCTGAGTACGTCTTCACACTGCGCAACGTGCGCAAGGCCCACGGTGACAAGGTCGTCCTCGACAACGTCACCCTCTCGTTCCTCCACGGCGCCAAGATCGGCGTCGTCGGACCCAACGGCACGGGCAAGTCCTCGTTGCTCAAGATCATGGCGCAGCTCGACCACGCCAACAACGGCGACGCGATCCTCGACCCCGAGGCGACCGTCGGCATGCTCCAGCAGGAGCCGCCGCTCAGCGAGGGCAAGACCGTGCTGGAGAACGTCGAGGAGGCCGTCGGCGAGCTCAAGGCCAAGATGAAGCGCCTCGAGGACGCCTACATGGAGATGGGCGACCCCGACGCCGACCAGGACGCTCTCATGCAGGAGACGGGCGACCTCCAGACCGAGCTCGACAACGCCAGCGCGTGGGACCTCGACAGCCGTCTCGACCAGGCCATGGACGCCCTGCGCTGCCCGCCGCCGGACGTGCTCGTCGACAACCTCTCCGGTGGTGAGCGCCGCCGCGTCGCGCTGTGCAAGCTGCTCCTCCAACAGCCCGACCTCCTGCTCCTCGACGAGCCCACCAACCACCTCGACGCCGAGTCCGTCCAGTGGCTCGAGGGCCACCTGGCGTCCTACCCCGGTGCCGTCCTCGCCGTCACCCACGACCGGTACTTCCTCGACAACGTCGCGCAGTGGATCCTCGAGCTCGACCGCGGCAAGGCGCACCCCTACGAGGGCAACTACTCGACGTACCTCGAGACCAAGAAGGACCGTCTCAAGGTCGAGGGGCAGAAGGACGCCAAGCGCGCCAAGATGCTCGAGAAGGAGCTGGAGTGGGTCCGCTCCAACCCCAAGGCCCGCCAGGCCAAGAGCAAGTCGCGTCTGGCGCGCTACGAGGAGATGGCGGCCGAGGCCGACCGGATGCGCAAGATCGACACCTCCGAGATCAACATCCCAGCGGGTCCGCGCCTAGGTGACGTCGTGCTCGAGGCCGAGAAGCTCGGCAAGGGCTTCGAGGGCCGCACGCTCATGCACGACGTCTCGTTCAAGCTGCCCCGCGCCGGCATCGTCGGCGTCATCGGCCCCAACGGCGTCGGCAAGACCACGCTCTTCCGGATGATCACCGGCCAGGAGCAGCCCGACGAGGGAGACCTCACCGTCGGTCAGACCGTGAAGATCTCCTACGTCGACCAGAGCCGTGGCGGCATCGACCCCAACAAGAACGTCTGGGAGGTCGTCTCCGACGGCCTCGACTTCATCAAGGTCGCCAACTTCGAGATGAACTCGCGCGCGTACGTCGCGTCGTTCGGCTTCAAGGGTCCCGACCAGCAGAAGAAGGCCGGCGTGCTCTCCGGTGGTGAGCGCAACCGCCTCAACCTGGCGCTGACGCTCAAGATGGGCGGCAACATGCTGCTGCTCGACGAGCCCACCAACGACCTCGACGTGGAGACCCTGTCCTCGCTCGAGGACGCGCTCCTCGACTTCCCGGGCTGTGCCGTGGTCACCTCGCACGACCGGTGGTTCCTCGACCGCGTCGCCACCCACATCCTGGCGTGGGAGGGCGACGAGGAGGACCCGGCCAAGTGGTTCTGGTTCGAGGGCAACTTCGCCGCCTACGAGGAGAACAAGATCGAGCGGCTCGGCATCGAGGCCGCCCGCCCGCACCGGGTCACCCACCGGCGCCTCACCCGAGACTGAGTGCTACTGGCGGATCTCCGACTCCGGGTGCCGGTTGACGAGGTGGTCGGACACCCGGTCGAAGACCCGTCCCACCGCCGCGAAGTCCTCCGCGGGCACGAGGTCCACGATGTTGCGTCGCACGCTCTCGACGTGGCACGGGGCCGCCCGCACGAGCAGGTCGTAACCCGTGTCGGTCATGGTCGCCACGACGCCGCGCCCGTCCTCGGGCGTCGTGCCGCGGGTGACGTAGCCGACCGCCTCCATCCGGGCGACCGTGTGCGTCACCCGGCTGCGCGAGTGGGCCATCGCGTCGGCGAGCTGGGCCATCCGCATCGCCCGCCCAGGTCGCTCGGACAGCCGGACGAGCACCTCGTACTCGGTCAGCGACATGCTGAACTCGCGCCGGAGGTCGTCGTCGAGACGCTCCAGCAGCAGGGTGATCCCCATCATCAGGGCGCGCCAGGAGTGCTGCTCGTCATCACCGAGCCAGCGCGGCTCCCCCGTCGTGGTCATGGGGCAAGCCTAGTGCGCGAACGCCCCGGAACGGCTCAGGAGAGCCGTTCGAGGATCATCGCCATGCCCTGGCCGCCGCCCACGCACATGGTGATCAGGCCGGTCGTCTTGTCGTGCCAGTCCAGGCTGTTGAGCATCGTGTTCTGGAGCCGGGCGCCGGTCATGCCGAAGGGGTGGCCGACGGCGATCGCGCCGCCGTTGACGTTGAGCCGGTCGAGGTCGATGCCGAGGTCCTGGTAGGACGGCACGACCTGTGCGGCGAAGGCCTCGTTGATCTCGACGAGGTCGATGTCGCCGATGCTCATGCCGGCGTACTTCAGCGCGTTCTTCGTCGCCTCGACCGGGCCGAGGCCCATGATCTCGGGGGAGAGGCCGGACACGCCGGTGGAGACGATGCGGGCGAGCGGGGTGAGACCGAGCTCGGCGGCCTTGGTGTCGCTCATGACGACCACCGCGGCCGCGCCGTCGTTGAGCGCGCAGCAGTTGCCGGCGGTCACGACGCCGTCGGGGCGGAACACCGGGTCGAGGCCGGCGATGGCGTCGTACGTCACTCCGGCGCGGGGGCCGTCGTCCTTGGTCACGATCGTGCCCTCGGGCGTCGTGACCGGGGTGATCTCGCGTTCCCAGAAGCCGTCGGAGATGGCCTTCTCGGCGAGGTTCTGCGAGCGGACCGCGAACTCGTCGAGCTCCTTGCGGTCCAGTCCGCGCAGCCGGGCGACGTTCTCGGCGGTCTGGCCCATGGCGATGTAGATGTCGGGCAGCTGGCCGTCCTCGCGCGGGTCGTGCCAGTCCTGGCCGCCCTTGGCCATCTCGTCGGTGCGCCTGCCGGCGTCGGCGAAGAGCGGGTTGCGAGTGTCGGGGAGGTGGTCGGAGGTGCCCTTGGCGAACCGGGAGACCGTCTCGACGCCGGCCGAGACGAAGATGTCGCCCTCGCCGGCCTTGATGGCGTGGAAGGCCATCCGGGTGGTCTGCACCGACGAGGAGCAGTAGCGCGTGACCGTCGCGCCGGGGACCTCGAGGCCGAGGAGGGTGGTGACGACGCGGGCCATGTTGTTGCCCGACTCCCCGCCGGGCAGGCCGCAGCCGAGGAGGAGGTCCTCGATCGCGGTCGGGTCGAGTCCGGGGATCTTGTCCAGCGCGGCCCGGACGGCCAGGACGGTCAGGTCGTCGGGGCGGAAGTCCTTCAGCGAACCCTTGTTCGCGCGTCCGATGGGGGTGCGCGCTGCGGAAACGATCACTGCCTCGGGCATGGAGAACTCCGGTTCACTGGCGGTTGCACGGTCTCTGCGCACCCTAGTGCGGTGTGGGGGATCAGGTCTGCGCAGGGTTGGGTCCGAGCCCCGACAGGAGCTGCTCGACGCTGTCGCTGACGAACGTACGACGTCGTCGCCGGGGGAGGAGGAGCGACGCGAGCAGCACGCCGTCCAGCGCCGCGACGAGGGTCTCGGCCGATGCGCCGCCGTCCTCGTCCGCTGCCTCCATCACCCCGCGCACCATGCCCACGAGGTCGTCGCGCCACTGCGTGAAGCGCTCGGCGAGGGCCGGGTCGCGGGTCGCGGCGACGGTCAGCTCGAGCCGGGCGGCCAGCAGGTCGGGCTCGCCGAGCCACCGCGAGAACAGCCGGGACACCTCCGTGACCGCGCGCTCGTGGTCGCCGGGGCACGAGGCGAGCCTCGCACCCAGGGCGGCCACGTCGGCGGCCAGCCGGTCCGCGACGACGTCACCCAGGGCTCGGAGCAGTGCGTCGCGGGTGCGGAAGTAGGCCGACGAGCTCCCCTCGGGCAGCCCCGCCTCGCGGTCGACGGCACGGTGGGTGAGCCCGCGGTTGCCCTGCTGCGCCAGCACGGTCGTCGCCGCCGCCAGGATCTGCCGGCGACGCGGTGACAGCTCCTCGCGCGCGTGGCTCACGCTCTCCTCCTCGTACGCCGCCCGGGACGGGGCGCGCGGTGACGCAGGACACTACCGGCCCGACTTGCGATCGGGCGACGTCGGCGTACGCTTCTACATACGTAGAAGTTCTACACCTGTAGAAAGGAACCGACATGCAGCTCCTCGACCCCGTTGCCGCCATCGCCCTCCTGGTCCTCGTCGGCGTCGCCGCCCTCGCCGCCCTCGTCCTGGCCCTGGTCGCCGTTCCGCCCGCGCTCCGCGAGACCCGCAGCGACCGCATCGGTCGCCGGGAGTCCATCCCGACCTACTACGGCCGCCTGCACTTCGCCCACTGAGCCTCGACCGGCTGGCGGCCGATCATCTGCGACGATCGGGGCGTGCGCCATCTCTACCGCTGCCCCCTGAGGTGGGCCGACCTCGACCTGCTCGGCCACGTCAACAACGTCACCTACGTCGACTACCTCCAGGAGGCGCGGGTGGACATGTTCCGCACCCACGCCCCGGACAGCCGTGCGGAGGACCTGGCCGAGGGCGTCGTGGTGGTCCGGCACGAGGTCACCTACGTCGCCTCGCTGACGTTCGGCTTCGAGCCGGTCTCGATCGAGTGCTGGGTCACCGAGATCCGCGCCGCGAGCTTCACGATGGCCTACGAGGTCTTCGAGGAGGACGAGTCGGGCGAGCGCACCGTCTTCCTCCGCGCGCGCACCGTGCTCACCCCCTACGTCTTCGCCACCGAGCGACCGCGGCGGCTCCACCCCGAGGAGCGCGAGTCGCTCGGCCGGTTGCTCGAGCCGGACGAGCCGGTGCGGCCCCCGGCCCCGTCGGAGGTCGTCGAGGTGCCGGGCGGGCGCTACCCGGTGCACGTGCGATTCAGTGACGTCGACGTCTACGGCCACGTCAACAACGTGAAGTACTTCGAGTACTTCCAGGAGGCGCGCATCCAGCTCATGGTGGCCAGCGGCCGCGAGCTGGGCCAGGGCTTCCACCTCGTCGTCGCCCAGACCGACGTCGACTACCGACGCCCGATCCTGTTCCGTGCCGAGCCCTACGACTGCTCCACCTGGGTCTCGCACGTCGGCAGCACGTCGGTCGTCTTCGAGTCGGTCGTCCGGGACGGTGACGAGGTGCTGGCCCGGGCGAAGGTGGTCGGCGTGTGCATCGACAGCGCGACCGGGCGACCCGCGCCGGTGCCCGAGGAGCTCCGCGGGATGGTCGCCGCGGTCACTCCATCGAGTTGACCATGAACTGGGCCGCGTGCGTCACGTAGTCCCAGAACCTGGCGTCCTGCTCCTCGGTGAGGCCGGCCTCGTCGAGCCCGGCCCGGAAGTGCACGAGCCACCGCTGCGCCGCGTCGGGCGTCACGCGGAACGGGGCGTGGCGCATCCGCAGCCGCGGGTGCCCCCGCGTGTCGCCGTACGTCGTCGGGCCGCCCCAGTACTGCATGAGGAACAGCGTGAACCGCTCCTCCGCGGGACCGAGGTCGGCCTCGGGGTACATCGGCCGCAACACCTCGTCCTGCGCCACGCCGGCGTAGAAGCGGTGCACGATCGTGCGGATCGTCTCCTCGCCGCCGATCTCGTCGTAGAACGTGGTCGTCACGCCACCATCCTCCCGGCTCGCCCCAGCGCGACGCGCACCGGGGCTACGCCTCCTCCGCCGGCTCGGCGTTCGCGGCCGACGGCGCACTCTCCTGCCACTGCACGCGCTGGGCCACCGCGAGGTTGATGCCCTCGTGCTCGAAGCGCGCCTTCACCCGCTCGCGCATCGCCCGGGCGATGCCCCACTGCTCCATCGGCGCGGTCTTCAACGTCACCCGGACCACGACGCCGTCGACCCCCATCGACTCCACGCCCCAGACCTCCGGCTCCTCGATGACCAGGCCCTTGAAGTCCTCGTCCTCCCACAGGTCGTGGGCGACCTCCTCCAGCACGCTGCGGACCTTGACCAGGTCCTCGGTGTAGCCGACCGTGACGTCGATCACGGTGCGCGCCCAGTTCTGGCTCATGTTGCCGACGCGGAGGATCTCGCCGTTGCGGACGTACCAGACCGTGCCGTTGACGTCGCGCAGCCGCGTCACGCGCAGGCTCACGGCCTCGACGGTGCCGGAGGCCTCGCCGAGGTCGACGACGTCGCCGACGCCGTACTGGTCCTCGAAGATCATGAAGATGCCGGACAGGAAGTCCTTGACCAAGGCCTGCGAGCCGAAGCCGATCGCCACGCCGATGATGCCGGCGCTCGCGATGAGGGGGCCGATGTCGTAGCCGAGCTCGGCGATGAACATCAACGTGACGACGGTCAGGACGACGCCGGTGACGATGCTCTTGAGCAGGGAGCCCATCGTGGCCGCGCGCTGGACACGTCGGGTGTAGCCCGGGTCCTCACGCAGGTTGAGGGCAGCCCCCATGCGGCCGCCCGAGACGGCACGGCTGAGGCGGTCGGGCAGCACCCCGTGCTCGGCCTTGCGGACGACGCGGTCGATCAGGCGGTGGAGCACCCACCGGACGAGGAGCCCGATGAGGATCAGTCCCAGCAGCGCCGACGGCTTGCCGACGACCCAGTCCACGGCCGTCGACAGCGTGGCGTCGCCGGTCTGGTCGTACGTCAGGTTGCACAGGCTCGCGTCGTCTTCACAGGGATTGGTCTCGCTCCCGGAGACCTCGGTCATGTTCATGATCGGGGTGGTGAGGGGGTGAGGCATGCCGGCCAGTATGGGCGATACCCTGTTGCCCGTGACCACGCACGTCAGTCCCGCCCGCTCGTCCCGCAGCCCGCGTGCCCGCCGGACGGGCCGTGCCGCGGCCCTCGCCGCCGGCGCCGTCCTCGCCCTGCTCGCGGCGCCGGCCCACGCCGACGTCCCCGAGGGCTGGGGCGGCCAGACCGAGCACTCCAGCCTCGACGTGCTCGGCGCCCTGGGCCTGTTCGTCGGCGCCCCGCTGCTGCTCTTCGCGCTCATCGCGGTCGCCGTCTACCTGCCGGCCATGGTCCGCGGCGAGAAGCTCCTGCCCGACCACTCGGCGGGCGAGGTCCAGTGGATCGGCGGACCCCGCCAGGGCGTCGCCGAGCTCCCCGCCCCCGATGGCGACGACTCCCGAGCAGGTGGCGCAAGTGGCCGCTGGTGAGGTGCTGAGCGAGACCGACCGGCTCGCCCTCGACAAGACGATCCGTCTGGCCGAGCAGACCTGCCGGTTCGAGTTCTCGGTCTACGTCGGCCCGGTGGAGGGCGAGGACACCCGCGCCTGGGCGACCCGGCTCCACAACCGGCTCGTGGTGCCGGCCCGCAGCGTGCTGGTGCTCGTCGACCCGCGCCGCCGCGTCATCGAGGTCGTCACCGGCGGTGAAGTACGCCGACACCTCAGCGACGCCGAGGTCGAGCTCGCCGTCCTGGCCATGTCGTCGGAGTTCGCCGCCGGCAACCTGCTGGTCGGTCTCCAGCGCGGCATCGCCATGCTCGCCGAGCACGCCCGGCCGCAGAAGACCCTCCACGCCTGAGGGCTGGTCACCCCCCGGCGCGACGCTCGAGCCCGAGCGTGGCGATGAGATCTTCGTGCAGCTGCATCCACACGACGTGGCACGAGTCGATGCCGACACCGTCGACCCACCGGTGCTGCCCACCCACCGACCGCGCCAGCGCGGCGTCGTACCGCGACACGTAGCCCGCGAACCTCGGCAGCGCGCCGACGAGCTCGGCCTCGAGGTGGCCGAGCCGGCGACCGATCGCCGCCAGTGAGGCCAGGACACGGTCGTCCCAACGGAAGTCGCTGTGGTCGTTGGCCGCGAACGCGTTCGCGCCGACCGGACGCAGCTGCCACCGCGTCACCGCGTCGAGGAGCCGGCCGTTGAGCGGGAGGAAGAGCGTGTGGGCCTCCGCCACGGCGTCACGAGCGCCGGTGGCGTCCAGCTCGGTGGCGAGCAGTCGCTCGTCCTCGCATCGGCCGCGGTCGGTGAGGGACCAGCCGCTGGTCCCGGCGAACTCGCTCCTGGTCACCCAGCCGCGGGCCCGGAGGTCCTCGAGGTGCGACCCGACGCCGTCGCGATCGAGCCGGTAGCGCGCGGCCACTCGCGCCGTGTCCGCGAAGCCCAGCAGCCGTACGGCGTGCAGCGCCAGCAGGGCGGGGTCGGTCACCGCCAGCTCCTCTCGACGTGAGGACGGCGGAGCCCTGAGGTCATCGGGTGACTTCAGGGCTCCGCCGTGTGCTCTGGAACCGGTCAGCGGGCGTCGTAGCGCTGCGCCGCCAGCGCGCGGGCGATCTCCGCGCGCGCCTCGCCGACGTAGCGCTGCGCCTGCTTGGGCGCCGAGCTGTCCGCGAGCCACTCGTCGAGCCGGGTAAGCGTGGCCTCCGAGCCGAGCGGCCGGGGGAAGCCGTACTCGAGGATCGTCGAGGCCTTGTGGAAGCCCAGCACGTCGACGAGCGTCTCCGACGCGGTGAGGAACTTCTCCAGGTACGGCTCGAGCACGTCCTCCTGGCCGAAGCGGAAGATCGAGAACGCGATCTCGCGCGACGTCTCGTTGGGCGTCGTGGGGTCGAGGAGCGCGTCCCACGCGGCCGCCTTGGCCTCCGCGGTCGGCTGGGCGGCGCGGGCCGCGGCTGCCTGCTCCTTGCCCGAGATGGTCCTGTCGACCTCGAGCTCGGCGTCGATCTCGGCGTCGCCGAAGCGACCCTGCTTCGCAAGGGCCGTGATGAGCGCCCAGCGCATGTCCTGGTCGACGGCGAGGCCCTCGACCTCGAACGACCCGTCGAGGAGGCCGATGAGGTCGTCGAGCGCGGCGTCGCTGTGGGCGGCGCCGGCGTAGGACCGGGCGAAGGTGAGCTGGTGGTCGCTGCCGGGCTCCGCGGCGAGCAGCAGCTCGCGCAGGCCCTTCTCCCAGGCTGCCTTCAGCTCACCGCGGTGCGCGGGGTCGGAGTAGAAGCTGATCGCGAGCGCGGTGGACGCCGGGATCCGGGTCACCGCCCATGCGTCGCTCTCCTGGCCGATGTTGGCCAGGACCAGGTCGGCCCAGTCGCGGGTGCGCATCTCGCCGTCGCGGGTCATGTCCCACGCGGCGCCCCAGACGAGCGCCCGCGGCAGCGAGTCCTCGAAGGTGGACAGCGACCCGATCGCGGTGGCCAGCGACCGCTCGTCGAGGCGGATCTTGGCGTAGGCGTGGTCCTCGTCGTTGAGCAGCAGCAGCGCCGGCTGCTTCACGCCGATGAGCTCGGGCACCTCGGTGCTGGCGCCCTCGACGTCGATCTCGAGGTAGTCGCGCCGGACGAGCCGGCCACCTACCTCGTCGTACAGGCCGATGCCGAGGCGGTGGCGGCGCAGCGTCGGCCAGTCCTCGTGGGCCGTCTGGCTGACCGCGAAGGACGAGTAGGCGCCGGCGCCGTCGAGCTCGAACGACGGGGCGAGGGTGTTGACGCCGGCCGTCTGGAGCCATTCCTGCGCCCAGCCCTGCAGCTCACGGCCCGAGGACTTCTCCAAGGTGGTGAGCAGGTCCTTGAACTCGGGGTTCCCGTACTCCCACTCCTTGAAGTAGGCGCGCAGGCCCTCGAGGAAGGGCTCGATGCCGACCCACGCCACGAGCTGCTTGAGCACCGAGGCGCCCTTGGCGTAGGTGATCATGTCGAAGTTGACCTCGACCGCGTGCAGGTCGACGTTGTCGGCCGCGATCGGGTGGGTCGAGGGCAGCTGGTCGGCGCGGTAGCCGGTCTGCTTGCGGGCGTTGGCGAACCCGGTCCAGGCGTCGGTGAACTCGGTGGCGTTGGCCTCGCACCAGTAGCAGGCCCACTCGGCGAACGACTCGTTGAGCCAGAGGTCGTCCCACCACTTCATGGTGACGAGGTCGCCGAACCACATGTGGGCCATCTCGTGGGTGATGACGGAGGCGCGGAACTCGAAGAACGAGCGCGGCTGGCGGCTGCGGGGGAGGTACTCGTCGCGCAACGTCACGCAGCCGGCGTTCTCCATCGCCCCGGCGTTGTACTCGGGGACGTAGAGCTGGTCGTACTTCCCGAACGGGTAGGGGTAGTCGAACTGCTCCTCGAACCACTCGAAGCTCTGCTTGGTGAGCTTGACCAGCTCGGCCGTGTCCATGTGCTCCTTGAGCGACTGGCGGCAGTAGTGGCCGAGCGGGATCGTGCCGAACTTGCCCTCGTAGGTGTCGAACTCGCCGTGGTACTCACCGGCGACGATCGCGGTGATGTAGGTCGACATCCGCTTGGTGGTGGGAAAGCGCCACACCGACGCGCCGTTCCCAGCCTCGACCGGCTCGGGAGTGGCGGCGTTGGAGACGACCACCCAGTGCGACGGCGCGGTGACGTTGAAGGTGAAGACGGCCTTCAGGTCGGGCTGCTCGAAGGTGGTGAACACGCGGCGGGCGTCGGGCACCTCGAACTGGCTGTAGAGGTAGACCTTGTCGTCGGCCGGGTCGACGAAGCGGTGCAGGCCCTCGCCGGTGTTGGAGTAGGCGCAGTCGGCGGTCACGACGAGCGTGTTGGTCGCCTCGAGGCCGTCGAGCGCGATGCGGTTGTCGGCGTACGCCGTGGTGGGGTCGAGGCTGCGTCCGTTGAGCGTGATCTCGCGGACGTGGGGGGCGACGAGGTCGGCGAACGTGTCGGTGCCGGGCTGCCGGCAGGTGAACTCCAGCGTGGTGGTGGAGACGAAGGTGGTCTCGTCCGGCTGGGTGGCTGACGTCAGGTCCAGGTCGACGGTGTACGCCGTGACGTCCAGGAGGGCGGCGCGGGTGGCGGCCTCGTCCCGGGTGAGGTTGGTTCCAGGCATGCGGGCATCCTGCCACCGGGCTCGAGGAATACCAGCGTCGGAGGGGCACTTGTGCCTGGCATGGCTACCGCTGATCTCTGGTTCGACCCGCTCTGCCCGTTCGCCTGGATCACCTCGCGCTGGATTCGCGAGGTCGAGCAGGTCCGCGACATCGACGTGCAGTGGCACGTGATGTCGCTGGCCTACCTCAACAAGGACAAGGACATCCCCGCCGACTACCGCGAGATGCTCCAGGGCACCGAGAAGCCGGTGCGCGTCGCGATCAAGATCGCCGAGCTCCACGACAACGCGACCCTGGGTGAGTGGTACACCGCCATCGGCACGCGGCGGCACAACAACGGCGAGGAGCTGTCGCGGGACACCGTCGCCGCCTCGCTGGCCGACGTGGGCCTGCCCGCCGACCTGATCGACGCGTGGGACGACGCGTCCCTCGACGACGCGGTGGCGAAGAGCCACCACGAGGGCATGGACGCCGTCGGCGACGACGTCGGCACGCCGACCATCCACATCAACGGCTCGGCGTTCTTCGGTCCGGTGCTCTCCAAGATCCCGCGCGGCGAGGAGGCCGGCGAGCTCTGGGACGGCGCCGTCGCCGTCGCGAAGTTCCCCTACTTCTACGAGCTCAAGCGCTCCCGCACGGGCGACCTCGACTTCAGCTGATGCCGGGGTCCGGGCCGGCGGCGCGCACGGCCTGGTCCGCCAGCTCGGCGCCCGCTGCGTCGTAGAGACCGACGACAGCGGCGCGCTCTGCGAGGTGGGCGACCTCCTCGTCGTAACGAGTCACCGCCGTCACCGCTCCACCGAACCCGCTGCGACGGAGCTGGTCGAGGGCCGCGACGTTGCTGCCGTGGAACGGCATTGCCAGGACGACGAGGCGTACGGTGCCCTCGTCGCTGACGCGTGCCCAGAAGAGCGGGTCGGTGGCGTCCCCCTCGACGACGTGGAGACCCTCGGCGCGCAGGTCGTCCACCCGCGTGGCGTCGGAGTCGACACCGGTGGCGCGCAGGCCGTACGTGTCGACGAGCCGCCCGCTCGCTGCTCGGCCGAGGCGCCCCATGCCCAGCACCAACGCATCGGCGCGTCCCAGGTCGATGGGTCGTTCCTCCGGATGGAGCCGCGCGGGGTCTGCCACCCGGCGCGACGCAGAGGACGACAGGAGGTCCACCGCGGCGCTCGTGACTGATGCGACGACGAAGCTCATGGCGACGGCCGTCGAGATCGTGGCGAGCCACTCGCGATCGACGGCGTCGGCAGCGGTCGCCGCGACGACGACGATGAGCGCGAACTCCGAGAAGCTCCCGAGGGAGGCGGCCGCCCGGGTCGCCGTGCGGACCCGGAAGCCGGAGGCCCGCAGGAGCAGCGCGAACAGGACGGCCTTGAGTGGCACCAGCGCGACGAGAGCCAACGCAAGGGCGATGCCTGACGGGTCGGGTGCTCCATGCAGGCCGACGGACAGGAAGAAGGCGACTTGGAGCAGTTCCTTGACCGAGAAGATGGACTTGGCCAGCTCCTCCGCCCTCGACGAGGGTGCCAGCAGGACGCCGACTGCGAGGGCCCCGAGGTCTCCCTTGAGCCCGGCGGCGTCGAACAGGGCGTAGCCGGGGACGAGCGCGAGGGTGATTCCGACGAGCGTGAGGAGCTCGCCGTGGTCGAGCCCGTCGAGCATGCGGCGGACCAGCCAGGAGGCGGGCACCAGGAGCAGGAGCAGCGGCGCCCACCAGCTGGGGGCCTCGCCCTCGACGACGGCGAGTGCGGCCACGGCGACCAGGTCCTGGACGACCAGGATGCCGATGGTCGTGCGCCCGTGGAGCGAACGTGTCGCGTTCTGCTCCTCGAGGACCTTGACCGCGACCACCGTGCTGGAGAACGACAGGGCGAGGGCGACCAGCAGCAGGTCGGTGACCTCGACTCCCGCGAGCAGGCGGAGCCCGAGGGCGCCAGCTGTCGCGAGCACGGTCAGCACCAACCCGATGCTCAGGAGGGCGTGCACGGCACCCACCCCCAGCACTTCGCGGCGTACGAGCACGCGCACGTCGAACTTGAGCCCGATCGCGAAGAGCAGCAGCACCACTCCGAGCTCCGCCAGCGCGTCCAGCGCAGACGTCCCGGTCACACCCGCCCCGGCCATGGCGAAGCCGGCGACCAGGAAGCCGACCATCGGCGGCAGGCGCAGGGCATGTGCCAGCAGGCCACCGGCCGCGGCCGCCGACAGCATGAGCACCAGGTCGACCGACATCCCACCTCCCACGGACCGTCGGCGCCACCCTAGGTGCTGGGCGATCCCCGCGTGCCGCACTCAGGACCGGCTCGGGACCGGTCGGTGTGCCTCACTAGGCTTGCGCCCATGACTCGTGTCCTGTCCGCCGTCGCCTGGCCGTACACCAACGGCCCGCGCCACATCGGCCACGTCGCCGGTTTCGGCGTGCCCTCCGACGTCTTCAGCCGGTTCATGCGGATGGCGGGACACGACGTCCTGATGGTCAGCGGCACCGACGAGCACGGCACGCCGATCCTGGTGCTGGCCGACAACGAGGGGCTGCCCGCCCGCGAGCTGGTCGACAAGTACAACCAGGTGATCGTCGACGACCTCTGCGGCCTCGGCCTGTCGTACGACCTCTTCACCCGCACCACCACCGGCAACCACTACGCGGTGGTGCAGGAGATGTTCGAGACGTGCCGCCGCAACGGCTACATGGTCGAGGAGACCACCAAGACGGCGATCAGCCCCTCCACGGGTCGCACCCTGCCCGACCGCTACATCGAGGGCACCTGCCCCATCTGCAAGTACACCGCGGCGCGCGGCGACCAGTGCGACAACTGCGGCAACCAGCTCGACCCGACCGACCTGATCGACCCGCGCTCGAAGATCAACGGGGAGACCCCGGAGTTCAAGGACACGCAGCACTGGTTCCTCGACCTGCCGGCGCTCGCCGGGGCGCTGGGGGAGTGGCTCGACCAGCGTGAGGCGACCGGCCTGTGGCGCCCCAACGTCATCAAGTTCAGCCAGAACATCCTCAAGGAGATCCGGCCGCGCGCGATGACCCGCGACATCGACTGGGGCATCCCGGTCCCGGGCTGGGAGGACCAGCCGACCAAGCGCCTCTACGTCTGGTTCGACGCCGTCATCGGCTACCTGTCCGCCTCCATCGAGTGGGCCCGCCGCTTCGGTGAGCCAGACAAGTGGCGCGAGTGGTGGAACGACGCCGACGCCGAGTCGTACTACTTCATGGGCAAGGACAACATCGTCTTCCACTCCCAGATCTGGCCGGCCGAGCTGCTGGCCTACAACGGGAAGGGCGACAAGGGTGGCGAGCCGGGGACGTACGGCACGCTCAACCTGCCCACCGAGGTGGTCTCGAGCGAGTTCCTCACCTTCGGCGACTCCCAGTTCTCCACCAGCCGCGGCAACGTCATCTACGTCGGCGACTTCCTCGCCCGCTACGGCCCGGACGCGCTGCGCTACTACATCTGCGCCGCGGGACCCGAGACCTCCGACGCCGCGTTCACCTGGTCCGACTTCGTCACCCGCAACAACTCCGAGCTCGTCGCGGGCTGGGGCAACCTGGTCAATCGCACCGCCACGATGATCGCCAAGAACTTCGGCGAGATCCCCGCAGCCGGCCCGCTGGAGGAGGTCGACGAGCAGGTGCTCGCGACCGTGCGCGAGGGCTTCGCGACCGTCGGCGGCCTGGTGGAGAAGCACCGTCTGCGCGCGGCCATCGCCGAGGCGATGCGGGTCGTCGGCGAGGTCAACAAGTACCTCACCGTCACCGAGCCCTACAAGATGAAGGACGACGCCCAGCGCGAGCGGCTCGGCACCGTGCTGCACGTCGCGGCGCAGTGCGTGAGCGACTGCAACACGCTGCTCTCCCCGTTCCTCCCGCACGCGGCCAACAAGGTGCACGCGGTGCTCGGCGGCGAGGGCGACTTCATGCCGATGCCGCGCATCGAGCAGGTGGAGGAGCTCGAGACCGACAACGGCGCCGGCCACATGTCGTACTCGGTCATCACCGGTGAGTACACCTCGACGCCGGCGTGGGAGTCACGCCCGGTCGTGGTCGGGGCGAAGGTCGACAAGCCCACGCCGGTCTTCACCAAGCTCGACCCGTCGGTCGTCGAGGAGGAGCTCTCCCGATGACGTCCGGGACGCCCGCCGAGATGTACCTGCCCCACTTCGTGGTGAAGCAGAAGCTCACGATGATGGTCAACCGCTACGAGGTGTCGGAGTCGGACGAGTCAGGCAACCCGACGCGGCTGATGGCGCTCGCCGAGCAGAAGCGGATGGCCTTCAAGGAGCAGGTCACCTTCTTCTCCGACGCGAGCAAGTCGCGCGCGGTGTTCGGCTTCAAGGCGCGCAGGAAGCTCGACCTCAACGCCGGCTACGACATCACCGACGAGTCGGGCGCCCAGATCGGCTTCTTCCGGAAGGACTTCGGCGCCTCGCTGCTGCGCTCGACCTTCCACATCGAGGGCCCCGGCTACGCGGGCACCGGCCAGGAGCGCAACCAGGTCGCCGGCCTGCTGCGCCGCTTCACCGAGCTCGACTTCATCCCCATCCACTTCGACTTCGTCGACGCGGGTGGTGCGCCGCTCTTCTCGGTCGAGCGCAAGATGTCGATCGGTGACCGCTACCGCGTGACCGTGCCGGACCAGCGGGTCGACTTCCGCGTCGCCGCTGCTGTCGCGGTCGCCCTCGACGCGCTGATGGCGCGCTGATCCCGTGATGTACCCCGAGGTCCGCGCGGCCGTCGAGGCCGACGCCGGTCCCGACCTCAGCGCGCCCGGCTTCGACCTCGCCGCCCACCGCGAGGACGTACGTCGCTTCAACCTCCGCCAGCCGCGGGAGGACGTCGCCCGCGTGGAGGACGTCGACGCCGACGGTGTCCGCTGCCGGCTCTACGTCCCGGCCGACGCGGTGCCGGGGCTCGTCGTCCACGCCCACGGCGGTGGGTTCGTGCTCAACGACGTCGACGTCCACGACGGCATCTGCCGGCGCATGGCCAACCGCGGCCGCCGGGCGGTGCTGAGCGTCGACTACCGCCAGCCGCCGGAGCACCCGTTCCCCGCCGCCCCCGACGACCTCGACACGGTCGTCGGCTGGCTCCGCCGGGAAGGTGCCGGGTCGGGCCTGACCGGGCCGTACGCCGCCCACGGCGACTCGGCCGGCGCCAACCTCGCCGTCGTGGCTGCCCTGCGCAACCCGGGCTTCTTCGCCGCGGTCGCACTCATCTACCCCTTCCTCGACCCGCGCAACGCCTTTCCGTCGTGGGAGCTGGGGGCCGCGTCGGGCTTCGACCCCGCTGAAGCGACCTGGTATTGGGAGCAGTACGCCCGCACCGAGGCCGACTACGACGACCCCGACCTCGCACCGCTGCTCTCGGAGCGCCTGCACACCCTGCCGCCCACCTTCGTCGCCACGGCGGAGGCGGACCCGCTCCGTGACGAGGGGGAGGAGCTCGCCCGGCGCATCGCGGAGGCCGGGGTCGAGGTCGTCGGCATCCGCTGCCTGGGCCAGACACACGGCTTCTGGCGGCACGCGACCTTCACGGCCTCCGAGCCCCTCGTGCGCCAGGTCGCCGGCTGGCTCGACCAGCACCTCACAGCTGGCTGAGCGGCGGCGCCGGCGATCATCGTCCGGCTGGTCTCACGGGGTGCCCGCCGGCGCTCGACTGCGCGAGCGAGCATCTTCGGGCACCTCGTGAGCATCACTAGGTCTACTCCGAGGGTCGGGGTCTGCACAACCATGGTTGAACTGTCGACCTCTTCAACCTGTTCCGACGCCTAGCCCCAGGCTCACCCTCAGTCGCTGCTCACGCGTCCGATGACGTCGTCCACGGTTTCCCGGCGCGGATGGTCGTCTCGTCGAGGCCGTCGACATACGCCGCTCCGTGTCGCCGTAGCGGTCGGGATGCAGGATGCCCTCGACGGTCGGCGGAGAAGCACTGGTCCAGCGCGTAGCGGGCCATCACGTCGATCATGCCGATGGCCGGGTTGCCCGCTCGATCGTTCGCCCACAGCACCTCTCGACGGACCACGTCCTGCGAGATCACGGCGAGCTGGTTCCTGCCTCGCCGGCGTTGCCACGGTGGTCTTGCCCGTGAGGCCTGGGACTACGAGGCCAGGGTGTAGTTGCTGGCGAGCCGGAGCTCGACTGGGGAGTAGCCGACGGTGCCTGCTGGTCCGCCCGGTAGTGGTGGTGAGGTGGAGCGGGTGATGCGGAGGTGTTCGGTGACGCTGTGGACCTCGTGGAGGTGCTTGTGGCCGGGGTCGGCGACCCAGGAGGTCCAGCCGGGTGATTCCTTGACGTAGTTGCAGCGCTCGCACAGGCCTTGGCCGTTGGCGGCTTCGGTGGGCCCGCCATCGGCGGCGGGGGTGATGTGGTCGTGGTGCCGGATGGCGGCGTTGCAGCCCGGGGTGCGGCAGGTGCCGGCGTCGCGGAGGTCGAGGAGCTCGGCGAGCTGGCCGTCGAAGCGGCGGCTGGTGGACTCCATCGCCACGAGCACCCGGTCCTCGGGGCTGGCGAAGAGTCGCCGGAGGGTGGCCTTCGCGGCGTCGCTGGCGCGGCGTACCCACTCCGTGCAGAGTGCTGCGGGCAGGAACCCCTCACCGGGGACGAGGCCGGGCTCGGTGCCGGTGTCGAGGAGGGACTCGACCCCGATGACGAGGTTGACGCGCACCGGGACCGGGTCGGTGACGGTCTCGGCGCCGGTGATCCGGGCGGCGAGGGTGTCGGCGCGGACCTGCCCGGCGGTGCGCACGTCACCGTCGGTGCGGGCGGTCGCGGCCGCAGCGTCGAGGGCCGTGCGGACCGCGGCGAGGACCTCGAGGGGCAGGGTGGCGGTGAGCTGTCCGGTGCCGTCGTCGAGGGCACGGCTGGTAACCCGCCGGTCGGCGCGAGCTCGTCGGCAACGCCGGGTCTCGGACTCGGCGGCGTGGGTGAGGCACGAGCGGCGCACCGCCTGGCGCAGGCGGACGTCGCCGAGGCCGGCCAGTCGTGGGACGAGGTCGGCGTCGACCATGCTGCGCTGCTCGGGCGTGAGGTGGGCCACCTCGCGCGCGATGGCGAAGGCTCGCTCCTCGGTGAGCTCGCCGCGGGCGAGGGCGCTCAGGGTGAGGGGGAGGTGGTCGCGCAGCCGCCGCGACAGCAGCACCCGCTGCTCACCTGCGTGGGGGCTCGCCATCGTGGCGAGCGCTACCTCGGCGCCGATCGACATCGCCCGCGGCGGCGTACGCCGACCGCTCACAGGCACGTCCACGTCGACCTCGGTGTCGGCAGCGTCTGCGAACGTGGCCGTGACGACCACCTTCGCCGCCGCGGCGGCTGACGTGATCCGCTCGAGGGCCTCGAGCTGGTCGAGGTGGTCGACCGGCGTGGCACCGGGTGTCAGGTCGGCGAGCAGATCGGCGAGGGCGTGCAGGTCGGCGGCCTGCCACACCTGACCGTCTGCTTGAGCCGCCGTCATCTCATCTCCCCGAGCCGTCGTCGAACGTGTGTTCGATTGTCCCACGACTCGTGTCCCACCGTCAACGCCGGCCAGTCCCCGATGTGGATGATTCGACGCCGGGACGGGGAGGCCGGGGCATCGGTCCCGACAGCCGTGCCGCTGCCCTCCCTCATGTCGAGCGGGCGCGAGGAGCGCTGCGAGTCCGCAGCCACACTCAGCCGCTTCGGTGCCGGCGGTCCGGCTCTGCCAAACTCCTCCCATGCGTGTTCACCTGGGCTCCGACCATGCCGGCCTCGAGCTGAAGGACCACCTGATGACCTGGCTGGTGGACCACGGCTACGAGGCCGTCGACCACGGTCCGTTCGTCTACGACGCCCTCGACGACTACCCGTGCTTCTGCCTCCGGGCGGCCGAGGGGGTCGCGGCCGACCGCGCCGAGGGGCTCGACAGCCTGGGCGTCGTGATCGGCGGCTCCGGCAACGGCGAGCAGATCGCGGCCAACAAGGTCGAGGGCATCCGATGTGCCCTGGCCTGGTCGGAGGAGACGGCGGTGCTGGCCCGCGAGCACAACGACGCCAACGTCGTCTCGGTCGGCGGCCGGATGCACCCGGTGGACGACATGACCCGGTTCGTCGAGGTCTTCCTGACCACGCCCTTCTCCGGCGACGAGCGACACGTGCGTCGCATCGGCCAGCTCTCGACCTACGACGAGTCGGGCGAGCTGCCCCCGCTGCCGGAGTCGGCCCTGCGTGGTCCCGACCCGGAGACGTCCTCCGACGACGCGGATGCCTGAGGGGCACACCCTTCGCAAGCTGGCCGACGACCTGACCGCCGCCTTCGCTGGGCGGAGGGTCCGGGTGTCGTCACCGCAGGGCCGCTTCGCCGCCGACGCGGAGCAGCTCGACGGCTCGCGCGTGGTCGGTGCCGACTCCGCCGGCAAGCACCTGTTCCTCGAGCTCGAGGGTGAGCGCGTCGTGCACGTCCACCTCGGCCTGATCGGCCAGCTCGACGTGCGTACGACGCCCGCGGGCGGCGTGGTGCCCGACCCGGTCGGCGCCGTACGACTGCGTCTGGTCACGGTGGGCGACCCCGTCGACCCCCGCCCGGCGGCGTACGCCGACCTGCGTGGCGCCATCATCTGCGACCTGGTGGGTGCCGCGCGGCGCGCCGAGATCCTGGGGCGCCTCGGTCCCGACCCGCTGCGACCCGACGCCGACCCCGACCTCGCCTGGCGCCGCATCTCGGCGAGCCCTCGGGCGATCGGCGACCTGCTGATGGACCAGAAGGTGCTGGCGGGCGTCGGCAACGTCTACCGCGCCGAGGTGCTCTTCCGGCACCGCATCCACCCGCTGCGCCCGGGCAACACCCTGCGCAGCGGCCAGTGGCGGGCGATGTGGGCCGACCTCGTCGAGCTCATGGCAGAGGGCGTGCGCACCGGCAGGATCGACACGGTGCGACCCGAGCACACCCCCGAGGCGATGGGGCGCCCACCCCGCAAGGACGACCACGGGGGCGAGGTCTACGTCTACCGCCGCACCTCGCAGCCCTGCCTGGTCTGCGGGGCGACGGTGCGTACCGGTGAGCTGGTCGGACGCAACACGTTCTGGTGCCCCAAATGCCAGCCGAAGTTCCGCTCCCGGGCCGTACGATCTGCCACCAAGGGGACCGGGAGAGCAGGAGGGGCTCGGGGATGAGTTCTCCATCGCTCAACACCGCCGCGAACCGGCTCGTTCCGCGGGGGTCGCGCACCCTGGTCGCGCTCGTCGTCGCGACGGTTCTCATCGGCCTGGCCATCTGGCGCTTCGACGAGAGCCTCCCGCTGGTCAGCCTGCTCGTCCCGTTGGTGCTCTCCAGCCTGGTGCTGGGGCCGCGGCAGCTGCCGTGGTTCGTGGTCTTCGTGCTCCTGGTCCTGGCCCTGGTGGTGCCGACCCAGGAGAAGATCGACCTTCGTATCGCGCTGACCGTGGCCATCATCTTCGGCCTCGGGTTCGTAGTGCTGCTGTCGTCGTTCCGTCGCACGCGCCTCGGCGTGGCGGGCATCCAGGGCGAGATGATGTTCGTCGACCTGCGCGACCGCATCCTTCGACAGGGCGGCATCCCCGACCTGCCCGCGGAGTGGTACGCCGCCAGCGAGCTCCGGTCGGCCGGGGGCACCCCGTTCGCCGGTGACTTCGTCGTCGCCTCGCGCGTCGAGGGCCGCCTCGAGGTGGCCGTCGTCGACGTCTCCGGCAAGGGCCAGGGCGCCGGCACCCGCGCCCTGCTGCTGTGCGGCGCACTCGGCGGGCTGCTGAGCGCCCTGCCGCCCAGTGAGTTCCTCGACGGCGCCAACCGGTTCCTGCTCCAGCAGGACTGGGACGAGGGGTTCGCCACCGCGATCCACCTCTCGCTCGACCTCGCGACAGGCCACTACGACATCCGCAGCGCCGGTCATCCCCCGGCCGCCCTGCGCCACGCCGGTTCCGGTCGCTGGGAGGTGCTGGAGTCGGAGGGGCCGATCCTGGGCCTCATCGACGGGGCGAGCTTCCCCGCGGTCTCGGGGGAGATGCGCCGCGGCGATGCGCTGCTGCTCTACACCGACGGCATGGTCGAGACCCGCAACCGCGACATCGCGCTCGGCATCGACCGGATGCTCGGCCAGGCCGAGCGGCTGCTGCGCGGCGAGTTCGAGGGCGGGGCCACCCGCCTCGTCGAGGCGCTAGGGTCGCGCAACGACGACCGCGCCCTGCTGCTGGTGCACCGGCGCTGAGCCGGTTGGGGCGCACGCTCACGCGTGTGGCACCATGACACCCGCACCGGCGAGAACCACGTCGTCGGGACGCGCGCGGATGTAGCTCAATGGTAGAGCCCCAGTCTTCCAAACTGGCTACGCGGGTTCGATTCCCGTCATCCGCTCCAAGCAGGCCGCGGCGTCTCCTCCCGGAGCGCGTCGGGGCCCGTTTGGCGGGGCGTAGCGTAGTGGCTAGCGCGCCTGCTTTGGGAGCAGGAGATCGCAGGTTCGAGTCCTGTCGCCCCGACCCACCAGCCGACTCCAGCCCCACCCGTCACGCCGGCGAGGGCCACGCTTCGCGTGATTCGGCCTGTGCGCGCGCCGTCGATAGACTGGCGAGGTTTGCGGTCGCCGGGCTCCGTGCCGTGGCGATGCCGCACCTTTCCCCGTGTGGTCCACCCACAGACCTTCAGCATCAGGAGACATTTGTGAAGAGCGCCGTCGAGACCTTGAGCCCCACCCGGGCCAAGCTGACCGTCGAGGTGCCCTTCGAGGAGCTCAAGCCGAGCCTCGACGCGGCGTACCAGAAGATCGCGAAGCAGATCAACGTCCCGGGCTTCCGCCGGGGCAAGGTCCCGCCGGCGGTCATCGACCGCCAGGTCGGCCGCGGCCCGGTCCTCGACGAGGCGATCAACGCCGTCGTCCCGCAGCAGTACATGGCTGCCCTGCAGGAGCACGACCTCGAGCCGCTGGCCCAGCCGGAGATCGAGGTGACGAAGTTCGAGGACAACGAGTCCTTGGAGTTCACCGCCGAGGTCGACGTCAAGCCCGACTTCGAGCTGCCGGCCTACGACGGCCTCGAGGCCAGCGTCGAGGACGTCGAGATCAGCGACGCCGACGTCGACGAGCAGGTCGAGGCGCTGCGTGAGCGCTTCGGCACCCTCGTCCCCGTCGAGCGCGCGGCTGCCGACGGCGACTTCGTCACCATCGACCTGGTCGCGGCCAAGGACGGCGAGACCGTCGAGGGCGGCGAGGTCACCGGCATGTCCTACAAGGTCGGCCGCGGCGGCATGATCGACGGCCTCGACGAGGCCCTCGTCGGCCTCTCCGCCGGCGACGACGCGACCTTCGACTCCGAGCTCGCCGGTGGTGACCTGGTCGGCGAGCCCGTCCAGGTGACGGTCAAGGTCACGGCCGTGCAGGAGCAGCAGCTCCCCGAGTACGACGACGAGTTCGCCCAGCTCGCCTCCGAGTTCGACACGGCCGAGGAGCTCACCGCCGACGTGCGCGAGCGCCTCGGGCGCGGCAAGCGCCTCGAGCAGGCCGCCGCCGCCCGCGACGCGGTCCTCGAGGCCCTGCTGGAGAAGGTCTCCATCCCGCTGCCCGAGGTGATGGTCACCGACGAGCTCAACGCCCGTCGTCAGAACGTCGAGCAGCAGCTCGGCTTCGCCGGCATCACCATGGAGAAGTACCTCGAGGACGAGGGCCAGACCCAGGAGGAGTTCGAGGCCGACCTCGAGCGCCGGGTCCGCGACGCCGTCGCCGCCCAGTTCATCCTCGACAAGATCGCGAAGAAGGAGGAGTTCGGCATCGACCAGGCCGAGCTCTCCGAGCACCTCGTGCGGCGCGCCCAGCAGTCCGGCCAGGACCCGCAGGAGTTCGCCAACCACATGTTCGAGCACAACCACATCCCCGAGCTCGTGCAGGAGATCCTGCGCGGCAAGGCGCTGGCCACGATCGTCGAGGCGGCGACCGTGAAGGACGCCTCGGGCAACGTGGTCGAGCTCAAGAACCTGCGCCCCGACGGCACGATCGGCGCGGAGCCGGTCGAGACGAGCACCGACGAGGCTGCCGCTCCCGAGAAGGCGGAGTCCGACGAGGCCTGAGCCTCCCGCACCACGAGCACCACGACCGGCGTCCACCCTCGGGTGGGCGCCGGTCGTGTCGTTCGGGGGTCAGCTGATCGAGCCGCCGGAGGAGACGATCGTCAGGTCGTTGATCAACCACTCGTCGTCACGCTGCTCGAGCGTCGCGGTGCCGTCCCAGTGGCCCTCCGCAGCCAGTGGGTCGTCGCGCTGCACCTCGTCGCCGATCATCGGATAGCTCAGGCCGGTGCTGCGGAACTCGAAGTCGACGAGGATCTCGTCCCCGACCCACCGCATGTCGGACAGCTCGACGCTCACCTCGTCGTCGGTGATGAGCGACGGGCGGTCGCTCGTGCTGGACTCGTACGCTGCGGCCGGGTTGACGTCAGGGGACGTGAGGTAGGCCGCCTGCTTGTCGAGCCGGACGCTGAACGGGTCCTCGGCTCGCCCCTTCACCGCGAAGAAGGCCCGCACCGTCGCTTCCGCTTCGCGCATCGCTGCCGCGTCAGCGGTCCCGGACGAGACGGACGGGCTCGGTGCGGGCTCGTCCGAGGAGGACTGCGTGCCGCACGCGGTCATGCAGAGCGCCAGTGTCGCCCCGGCACAGCGTGCCGCCCGGCTGAGCCGGTGTCCCCCGTCCACCGTCCCACCCTAGGGAGGAGGACGCCGCGCGTCAGCGAAACCGCGCGTCAGCGAAACTCAGCGGTCGGTCAGCTCGAGCACGTCGAGGGCGTAGCGGGCGATCGCGGCACGCTGGCGCGACCAGTGGTCCAGCGCGGCCTCGTCGGGGTCGTCGAGCCTCTCGAGCGGCAGGCTGGGCAGGCCGTTGAACAGCATCAGGCTCACGGCGTGGGCGCGGCGGACCTCCTGCAGCGAGACGTCGAGGCCCTCGTCGGCGAGCCCGGCGGCGTACGACGCCACGCACGCGGCCGCTCGCTCGGGCAGGTCGTCGGCGTCCTGCTGCCCGATCTGGATGTCTCCCACCAGCAGCTGGGCCAGGTCGAAGCCCACCGGTTGGGGCCGCCAGAAGCCGAAGTCGATCAGCGTGAAGCCCGGGTCGCCCGCGCGGCGCAGCAGGTTGTTGGGGCAGGCGTCGCCGTGGGAGGCCAGGTGGCGGGAGGAGGCGAACTCCTGCGCCAGCACGTCGAGGTGGCGTGCTGCTGCCAGGAGGCCGTCGCGCAGGTCGCCGAAGTGCTCGGCGACGACGGGGTGGCGCCACGTGGCGTCGTCGTGCAGGCCGGGGAGCACGGTGTGGGCCAGTCGGCCGGCGACGAAGCTGTCGACGTGCCACGGCTGCGGGTCGATGCCGGCCAGCCCCGCGACCTCGGGACTGGCGGAGAGCCGGCCGAGCAGGCGCGCGGCACGGACGCTGTCGTCGGCGTCCCACGCCACGGGGTCGGCCGCGACGGCCTCCATCCAGACCACGGCGGTCTCGTCGGGACGCTCCTCGACGCGCAGCCCGCGCGGCATCGTCAGTCCCTCGGGGAGCCGTTCGCGCAGGTCGGAGGCGTAGACGAGTGGTTCAGCACGCCACGGGAGCGAGGCGGCCGCCCACTCGCCGATCTCAGGAGGTACGCCGGCGAAGGCGGGGGAGTGCCGCCAGTTGTGCACTCGCTTCACGAAGAGGGTGAACGGCGCCGGACCGTTCCCCGCGTCGGCGTGCCCGTGGACCCACGTGCGCGCGCCGGTGAGGATCGACGGGACGTCGTAGGCGACGGGCTCGGCCGTGGAGTCGAGCAGCCGTACCGACGGCAGGTCCCACAGTTCGGCGACCATCGCCTCGAGCTCGGCGCCGGTGACGTCGTCGGCCCCGAGCACCTCACGCCGGTCGACCCCGGGCAACGGCGTGAAAGTTGCTTTCATGGACAAGGAATGTAAGTTGCTTTCATGACTGGCGTCAAGAGGCTTCCGGCGGCCCGACCGCACCTGCCGATGCTGATGGGGATGGTCTTCGGACGGCTGCGCGAGCGGCTGGCCGCGGACGCGCCCGACCTGCGGCCCTCCCAGCTGCGCGTGCTGGAGTGGCTGCCGCAGGAGGGGCTGACGATCAGCGAGCTGGCCGAGTGCGCCGAGATGACCACCCAGGGGTGCGGCCAGTTCGTCCGCCAGCTCGAGGCGCTCGGCATGGTGACCGTGACCGTGGCCGACCACGACGCCCGGGCCCGCGTCGTACGCATCACCGACGCCGGCCGTGACGCCCTCGCCCGTGCCGCGGCGGTGCTGGCAGCCTGCGACGAGGCGTGGGCAGCGCAGGTGGGCCCGGAGCGGTGGCGGGTCTTCCGGGAGGTGCTGGAGGAGGTCGCCCTCGACTGAGGGTGCGGCCCTGAATCCGCTGTGGGCGAACAGGGTGGGTCAGCGCGTGGAAGTGTCCGTCCTTCCGGCTAGTGTCGCCAGCGTGAACCAGAACTCCAGCCCAGCCCTCTCGCCCGAGATGAACGGCGCCGGTGGGATGTATGGCCTCGACGACCACATCTACCAGCGCCTCCTCCGTGAGCGCATCGTCTTCCTCGGCTCGGAGGTGCGCGACCAGAACGCCAACGCGATCTGCGCGCAGCTCCTCCTGCTCTCCGCGGAGGACCCGGAGGCCGACATCTTCCTCCACATCAACAGCCCCGGCGGCTCGGTCGACGCCGGCATGGCGATCTACGACACGATGAACTACATCCCCAACGACGTGGCGACCGTGGGCATGGGCCTGGCGGCCTCGATGGGCCAGTTCCTGCTCTGCGCCGGCACCAAGGGCAAGCGCTACGCCCTGCCCCACGCGCGCATCATGATGCACCAGCCCTCCTCGGGCATGGGCGGCTCGGCGTCCGACATCAAGATCCAGGCCCAGCAGTCGTTGCACATCAAGAAGGTGCTGCTCGACCTCATCGCCGAGCACACCGGCCAGAGCGTCGAGCAGGTCGTGGCCGACGCCGACCGTGACCGGTGGTTCACCGCCGACCAGGCCGTCGACTACGGCCTCGTCGACCAGGTCATCACCAGCGCCCGCGAAGCCGCCGACGAGGGCCGCCCGGCCCGGACCAAGGACTGAATCCCATGAACTACTACATCCCGCAGTGGGAAGAGCGCACCTCCTACGGTTTCCGCCGCATCGACCCCTACGCCAAGCTGTTCGAGGAGCGCATCATCTACCTCGGCACGCCGATCAGCGACGACGTGGCCAACGCGGTCATCGCCCAGCTGATGTGCCTGGAGACGATGAACCCCGACACCGACATCAGCATCTACATCAACAGCCCCGGTGGCTCGTTCACGGCGCTGACGGCGATCTACGACACGATGAAGTTCATCAAGCCCGACGTGCAGACCGTGTGCCTGGGCCAGGCGGCCTCGGCGGCCGCGATCCTGCTCGGCGCCGGCGCCAAGGGCAAGCGGATGGCGCTGCCCAACAGCCGCATCCTGATCCACCAGCCCTACACCGAGGGCACGTTCGGCCAGACCTCCGACATCGAGATCCAGGCCAACGAGATCCTGCGCATGCGCGAGCTGCTCGAGAAGATGATCTCCGAGTCCAGCGGCAAGGACATCGAGCAGGTCAGCCGCGACATCGAGCGCGACAAGATCCTGACCGCCGAGCAGGCCGTGGAGTATGGCCTGATCGACGCGGTCATCGAGTCCCGCAAGGGCGCCCCGGCCCTCGCCTGAGGGCGTGCCGAGGCTGAGCCGAGGCTCGAAATGATGGTCGACGACATCTCGTGTCCGGCCCCCGTCCGGGGCCGGCACGGGGTACCGTCGTACGGCCCTTGGTCAAGCACGACTGTGCAAGGTGTGGAGTGCCGGAGCCCCCATCCGGCGAGACTGGAGGACACGACTCGTGGCACGTATCGGTGACGGTGGCGACCTGCTCAAGTGCAACTTCTGCGGAAAGAGCCAGAAGCAGGTCAAGAAGCTCATCGCGGGCCCCAACGTGTACATCTGCGATGAGTGCATCGAGCTGTGCAACGAGATCATCGAGGAGGAGCTCGCCGAGGGCGCCGAGGTCAGCCTCGAGGAGCTGCCCAAGCCCCGGGAGATCTTCGAGTTCCTCAACTCCTACGTGATCGGCCAGGAGCACGCGAAGAAGTCCCTCGCTGTCGCGGTCTACAACCACTACAAGCGCGTCCAGGCCGGGCTGCAGCCCGTCAGCGGCAAGGCCAAGGACGACGTCGTCGAGGTCGCCAAGTCCAACATCCTGGTCATCGGCCCCACCGGCTGCGGCAAGACCTACCTGGCGCAGACGCTCGCCCGGATGCTCAACGTCCCCTTCGCGATCGCAGACGCGACCGCGCTCACCGAGGCCGGCTACGTCGGCGAGGACGTGGAGAACATCCTCCTCAAGCTCATCCAAGCCGCCGACTACGACGTCAAGAAGGCCGAGACGGGCATCATCTACATCGACGAGATCGACAAGGTGGCCCGCAAGGCGGAGAACCCCTCGATCACACGCGACGTCTCCGGTGAGGGCGTGCAGCAGGCACTGCTCAAGATGCTTGAGGGCACGACCGCCTCGGTCCCGCCGCAGGGTGGTCGCAAGCACCCGCACCAGGAGTTCATCCAGATCGACACCACCAACATCCTCTTCATCGTGGGTGGTGCGTTCGCGGGCCTCGAGCAGATCATCGAGCAGCGCGTGGGCAAGAAGTCGCTGGGCTTCACCGCGGAGGTGCGCGGCGCGGCCGAGCGCGAGGCCGACGACCTGCTGGTCCAGGTCCGTCCCGAGGACCTCACCAAGTTCGGCCTGATCCCCGAGTTCATCGGTCGCCTGCCGCTGATCGCCAGCGTGAGCAAGCTCGACCGCGAGGCGCTCGTCCAGATCCTCACCGAGCCGCGCAACGCGCTCGTCAAGCAGTACCAGAAGCTCTTCGACCTCGACGGCGTCGAGCTCGAGTTCACCGACGACGCGATCGACTCGATCGCCGAGGCGGCCCTCGAGCGCGGCACCGGTGCCCGCGGCCTGCGGGCGATCATCGAGGAGGTCCTCCTCTACGTGATGTACGACGTCCCCTCGCGAGGCGACGTCGCGAAGGTGATCGTCACCCGCGAGGTCGTCGAGGACGACGTCGCCCCGACCCTCATCCCGCGCGAGGCCGAGGGCCGGAAGAAGAAGTCCGCCTGACCCCTGGCCCGACATGACCATGGCGATCTAGTCATTTCGGGCTATTCCGGGCCATCGACGCGGGACATGCGTCATGGCCCGGAGAGACTGGCGTCTCGTCAGCATGTGGGAAGGGGACCCCGTGGGGGTTGACCAGAAGCGGCCGCTCGTCGGCTTCGCGCTCGTCGCCGTGCTCTGCGCCGTCCTGATGTCGGTGTCGGTCAGTCGCGGATTCGGCCTCAGCGACATCGTCCGGCCCGGAAAGCCCATCGCCGCGCCGGTCGAGCGCGCCCCGCTCGAGCCGCCGGTGGCGCCCGCTGCGCCCGAGGCGCCGGCCGCCATCCCGGCCGAGCTGAGCGCCCAGCCGCTGGAGGCAGTGGTCGCCGCCGCAGCCGAGCAGGCGTCCCGCGACACGGCGTCGGAGGACACCGACGCGGCGGGCACGTCCGGTGGCTCTTCGAACGACTCCGGCACTGCTGCCGCGCAGTCCTCCGACCCCGCGTCCTCGGACGACGACGGCTCGTCGTCGGCGGACCGCGACGCCGCGAGGGAGGCCGAGAAGGCCGAGCGGGCCGCGCAGCGGGAGGCCGAGAAGGCCCAGCGTGCCGCGGAGCGGGAGGCCGCCAAGGCCCAGCGTGCCGCGCAGCGGGAGGCCGAGAAGGCCCAGCGTGCCGCGCAGCGGGAGGCCGAGAAGGCTCAGCGTGCCGCGCAGCGGGAGGCCGCGAAGGCTCAGCGTGAGGCCGCCAAGGAGCAGCGGGCTGCCGAGCGGGAGGCCGCCAAGGCCCAGCGCGAGGCCGAGCGGGCAGCAGCCCAGGCCGCGCAGCAGGCGGCGCAGAACCCCGGCAACGGCAACGGCAATGGCAACGGCCCCGGCTCGAACAACGGCCACGGGAACGGCAAGGGCTGACGCCCCACCACCGCTCGGCGGTGCGGAGGAGCTCCCGGACGCACGGATCCCCCTCCCGCACCGTCCAGCAGGTGCGGGAGGGGGATCGGTCGTGCTCAGTCCTCGGTGGGCGCCAGGTCGGCGGCGGTGACCCGCAGCTCGGTGGCCGACTCGTCGGTGACGAAGTCCAGGTCACCGACGATGGTGCCGACGGCCCGTAGGTCGTCCTGCGCCTGCTGGGCGGCTTCCACCAGGGATGCCGGGCCGGTGATCTCGACGCGGGAGAGCGGGGCGCGCATCTTGGCCTTGGCCTGCGACTTGGCGCCGCGGATGCCGGTCAGCGCAGCCGCCACCGCGTCGAGGACCAGCGGCTGAGAGGCAGCAGCCGAGCCGAGGTCGGCGGCGGTGGGCCACGAGGCGTGGTGGATGGAGCCGTCCTGCCACCACGACCAGACCTCCTCGGTGGCGTAGGGCAGGAACGGCGCGAGCAGCCGGAGCTGGACGTGCAGCGCGATGGCCAGGGTGGCGCGCGCGGAGTCGGTGCCAACGCCGCCCTCGGCGTCGTACGCGCGCTCCTTGACCAGCTCGAGGTAGTCGTCGCAGAACTCCCAGAAGAACTTCTCGGTGACCTCGAGCGCGGTCGTGTAGTCGTAGGCGTCGAAGGCCTCCGTCGCCCGTCGGACCACGATCTCGAGACTGCCGAGCAGCGCGCAGTCGACCGGGTTGATGACGACGGCCGGGCTGAGCTCGGTGGCGCCGACGTTGCCGAGGACGAACTTCGAGGCGTTGAGCACCTTCATCGCCAGGCGGCGCCCGACCTTCATCTGCGACTCGTCGAAGGGGGAGTCCATGCCGGGACGGCCGATGGCGGCGCGCCAGCGGACGGCGTCGGCGCCGTACTTGTCGAGGATGTCGGTCGGGACGACGACGTTGCCCTTGGACTTCGACATCTTCTTGCGGTCGGGGTCGACGATGAAGCCGGAGATCATCGCGTGCGACCACGGCACGACCTGCTGCTCGAAGTCCGCGCGGACGACGCGGGAGAACAGCCAGGTGCGGATGATGTCGTGCGCCTGGGTGGCCAGGTCGTAGGGGAAGACGCGCGAGAACAGGTCGTCGTCGACGCCCCACTGACCCGCGATCTGCGGGGTGAGGGAGGACGTCGCCCAGGTGTCCATCACGTCGGGGTCGCCGACGAAGCCGCCGGGCTTGCCGCGCTGGTCCTCGGTGTAGCCCTCCGGCGCCTGCGTCGACGGGTCGACCGGCAGCTGCGCCTCGGTCGGCATCAGCGGGTGGTCGTGGTCGGGCTCGCCGTCGGCGTCGAGCGGGTACCAGACCGGGAACGGGATGCCGAAGAACCGCTGGCGTGAGATCAGCCAGTCGCCGTTGAGGCCGCCGACCCAGTTGTCGTAGCGGTGCTTCATGTGGGTGGGGATCCAGGTGATCTCCTCACCCCGGACCAGCATCTCCTTGCGGAGGGCCGCGTCCCTGCCGCCGTTCTTGATGTACCACTGGCGCGTGGCGATGATCTCGAGCGGCTTGTCGCCCTTCTCGTAGAAGTTCGCCATGCGCTGGGTGGCCCTGGGCTCGCCGTCGAGGTCGCCCGACTCGCGCAGCAGCGCGACGATCGCCTCGCGGGCGCTGAAGGTGGTCTTGCCGGCCATCTCGGCGTACGCCGTCGCGGCGCCCTCGGCCCCACCCGAACCAGCACTGAGCCACTCGGGCGTCTCGCGGGTGAGGCGCCCGTCGCGGCCGACGACCGTGCGGACGGGGAGGCTGAGCTCGCGCCACCACATCACGTCGGTGAGGTCGCCGAACGTGCAGCACATCGCGATGCCGGCGCCCTTGTCGGGCTCGGCCGCGTGGTGGGCGAGGACCGGGATCTCGACGCCGAAGACCGGCGAGGTGACCGTGGTCCCGAAGAGGTCCTGGTAGCGCTCGTCGTCGGGGTGGGCGATCAGCGCGACGACGCTCGGGATGAGCTCGGGACGCGTGGTCTCGATGTGGACCGGAGTGCCGTCCGGGCGGTGGAACGCGACGCGGTGGTAGGCGCCCGGGTAGTCGCGTGCCTCGAGCTCGGCCTGCGCGACGGCGGTCTGGAAGGTGACGTCCCACAGCGTCGGCGCCTCGGAGAGGTACGCCTCGCCGCGGGCGTAGTTGCGCAGGAACGCGCGCTGGCTGACGGTGCGCGAGTGGTCGCCGATGGTCGTGTAGGTCGGGTTCCACTGGACCGAGAGCCCGAGCTGGCGCCACAGCGCCTCGAACGCCTTCTCGTCCTCGACGACGAGCTGCTCGCACAGCTCGATGAAGTTGGGCCGGCTGATCGGGACCTGCTTCTTGGCGTCGGGCTTCTCCGGCGGCGTGAAGTCGGGGTCGTAGGGCAGCGTCGGGTCGCAGCGGACGCCGAAGTAGTTCTGCACGCGCCGCTCGGTCGGCAGGCCGTTGTCGTCCCAGCCGATCGGGTAGAACACGGCCTTGCCCTGCATCCGCTGGTAGCGCGCGATCAGGTCGGGGTGGCTGTAGGAGTAGACGTGGCCGACGTGCAGCGAACCGCTCACCGTGGGCGGCGGGGTGTCGATCGAGTAGACGTTCTCCCGCGGCTGCGTGCGGTCGAAGGCGTAGGTGTCCTCGTCGGCCCACCGCTGCGACCACTTGTCCTCCAGCCCCTCGAGCGCCGGACGCTCCGGTACGACGACGGCACGCTGGTCGGTGCTCGCTGTCGTCGGACCAGTGTCCGGGGCCTGGGTGCTGGGGTTCTCAGTCATGCGCCGAGTCTATTGACGGGCCTCCGGCCTGCGAAAACGAGTATCGACGCACGTGCACCGACCCCTAGCGTGACGACATGGCTCTCCCGACTGACGGCGCCTTCGCGCTCGAGTTCTTCGACGCTCCGCAGCCCTTCCTCGACGCGGCCAGTGACGTGCTCGCCGCCGACCCGGTGATGGGGAGCGTCATCGCCAGCGTCACGGAGCGGACGGCGCGCGAGCTCGCGGCCGGGCGTGGCTCCTGGGCGGAGGTCGACGCGCCGTTCGAGCGCTGGTGGGTGGTCGTGCGCGACGCCCCGGGCAGGGTCGTGAGCGCCACCATGCGGACCGCCCCCTTCCCGCCCCACCCGTCCTTCTCGATGCCCATGCCGGACGCGGCCGCCCGCCTGCTCGCCGCGGCACTCCACGAGCGCGGCGAGCTGCTCGGCGGCGCCAACGGTGCCCTCCCCGGGGCCGAGGTGCTGGCCCGCGCCACGGCCGAGCTGGCCGGGGGAGTGGTGGTCGCCGACAAGGCGACCCGCCTGTGGGAGGCCACCTCGGTCACCGTGCCGCCTGCGCCCGAGGGACGCCTGCGGCTCGCGACCGAGGACGACGCCGCCCTGGTGCTGTCCTGGTTCACCGCCTTCCACGTCGAGGCCGACGAGCAGGCCGGACGTGAGCCCGACCCCGCCTCGGGTGAGCACAACACGCTCGACAGCGTGCTGGTCCGCATCCGGGAGGGTGTCGAGTGGCTGTGGGAGCTGCCCGACGGCACGATCGCCCACCTGACGGGCGCGGGCCTGCCGTCGTACGGCGTCTCCCGCATCGGTCCGGTCTTCACGCCCCGAGAGTTCCGCGGGCGCGGGATCGCGTCGTACGTCGTCGGCGAGCTGACGCGGCGCGGCCTGGCTGCGGGCCACCGGATGTGCCTGTTCACCGACCGGGCCAACCCCACCTCCAACAAGATCTACGCGGCGCTGGGCTACGAGCCGACGGTGGACATGGCCGAGCACGTCGTCCGGGTGCCCGGCGACGAGTCGTCGCAGGGTGCAGCGGGTCAATAGACTCGGAGGGCGATGACTGACGCCCACGACACTGCCCCCGACGCCCCCCGCCTCGCCGAGACCTTCGCCGAGGTCGAGGACGCGCTGCTGTCGCGCTGGCCGGAGACCAGGCTGGAGCCCAGCCTCGACCGGATCGAGGCCTTCACCGAGCTGCTCGGTGAGCCGCAGCACTCCTTCCCCTCGATCCACCTGACCGGCACCAACGGC
Source organism: Nocardioides sp. zg-1230 (assembly GCF_013155335.1). Lineage (GTDB taxonomy): Bacteria > Actinomycetota > Actinomycetes > Propionibacteriales > Nocardioidaceae > Nocardioides. Next base: position 35,101 of record NZ_JABJQZ010000004.1, read on the forward strand.
AAGACCAGCACCAGCCGGATGATCGAGACCCTGCTGCGCGCCCTCGACCTCCGCACCGGCCGCTTCACCTCCCCGCACCTCGAGCGGATGAGCGAGCGGATCAGCATCGACGGCGAGCCGCTGGACGACGAGGCGTTCGTGCGCGCCTTCAACGACGTCGCCCCATACACCCATCTCGTCGACGCCGAGCAGGACCACCCCCTCAGCTTCTTCGAGACGATCGTCGCCATGGCCTTCGCCGCCTTCGCCGATGCGCCCGTCGACGTGGCCGTGGTCGAGGTCGGCATGGGCGGCAGCTGGGACGCCACCAACGTCATCGACGCCGACGTCGCCGTGGTGCTGCCCGTCGCCGTCGACCACGCCAAGTACCTCGGCGAGGACGCGGTGACCATCGCGGCCGAGAAGGCCGGGATCATCAAGGCCGGCTCCGTCGCCGTGCTGGCCGAGCAGACGCCCGAGGTCGCCGCCGTGCTCCTCGAGCGCGCGGCCGAGGTCGGCGCGACGATCGCGCGCGAGGGCATCGAGTTCGGTGTCGCCTCGCGCACCCCCGCAGTCGGCGGACAGGTCGTCTCCCTGCAGGGCCTGCGCGCCCGGTACGACGACGTGTTCCTGCCGCTCTACGGAGCCCACCAGGCCCAGAACGCCGCCGTGGCGCTCGCCGCTGTCGAGGCGTTCGCCGGGACCGGCGTCCTCGACGACGAGGTGGTGCGCGCTGCGTTCGCCGAGGTCACCTCGCCCGGCCGGCTCGAGATCATCCGGCGCAGCCCGACCGTGCTGCTCGACGCCGCGCACAACCCGCACGGCGCGGAGGCCGTCGCGGCCGCGCTCGAGGACTCCTTCTCGTTCAGCCCGCTGGTCGGGGTCCTGGGCGTGATGGAGGACAAGGACCACGAAGGCCTGCTGGCGGCGTTCGAGCCCCACCTCGCGCACGTGGTGTGCACCCAGAACTCCACCCCGCGCTCGATGTCCGCCGCGGCCATCGGGCGAGCCGCTGCCGAGATCTTCGGCGAGGACCGCGTCAGCGTCGTCCCCGACCTCGCCGACGCGATCGACCGGGCCGCGACCCTGGCCGAGGCAGGGGAGGCGATCGATGTCTCGATCGGCGCCGGCGCGGTGCTCGTCACCGGGTCGGTCGTCACCGTGGGCGAGGCCCGCTCCCTGCTGAAGGGACGCCGATGAGCGAGGAGACCCCCGACCCGGTGCCGACCAACACCGAGCGCTCGCCGCGGCGCGGGATGGCCGCCGCCGTCCTGAGCCTCGAGGCGATCACCCTCGGCCTGACCACGCCCGTGATGATCACCATCGCCGACGTCCCGGCCGGCACGGCCGTGACCGTCGGTCTCGGCCTCGCGGTCGTGTGCCTCCTGCTGGCCGGGATGCTGCGGGCCGAGTGGGCCTACCTCGCCGGCTACGTCGTGCAGGTCGCGGCCATCGCCCTGGGCTTCGTCGTCCCCGTCATGTTCGGCCTCGGAGCCGTCTTCGCCGCGCTCTGGACGGCCGCGGACCTCCTCGGCCGGAAGATCGAGCGCGAGCGCGCCGCCGCGTGGGCGGCGTACCGCGCGGAACAGGGCTGAGCCTCCTCGCTAGGCTGCCCCGCATGACCGACGTCCAGCGTTCCCTCGTCCTCGTCAAGCCCGACGGCGTGCGCCGCGGCCTCTCGGGCGAGGTCCTGCGCCGGATCGAGGCCAAGGGCTACACGCTCGCGGCCGTCGAGCTGCGCACCGCGACCCCGGAGATCCTCGCCGCGCACTACGCCGAGCACGAGGGCAAGCCGTTCTACGGCCCGCTCGTGGAGTTCATGCTGTCGGGCCCCGTGCTCGCGGTGGTGATCGAGGGCGAGCGCTGCATCGAGGGCTTCCGCTCGCTCGCCGGCGCCACCGACCCGACCGTGGCCGCCCCCGGCACCATCCGCGGTGACCTCGGCCGCGACTGGGGCGTGGCCGTCCAGCAGAACCTCGTGCACGGCTCGGACTCCGAGGCCTCCGCCGCCCGCGAGATCGGGATCTGGTTCAGCGACCTGGCCTGACGCCAGCCGCGTGTCCTCCCGGGAAGACCCGCTCCCGCTCCTTAACCTGAGCGTGGGTCGGCAGCCTCGCCGTCCCCTCTTCCCGAGTACGACCCGACCTGCAAGGGCAGCAGCGGCAATGGCACTGAATGGCACAACAGGGGGCTTCATCGGCCGCGACATGGCCGTCGACCTCGGCACCGCCAACACGCTCGTCTACGTCCGCGGCCGGGGCGTCGTGCTCGACGAGCCGTCCGTCGTGGCGATGAACACCACCACCGGCGAGGTGCTGGCGGTGGGCCACGAGGCCAAGCGGATGATCGGTCGCACACCCGACACCATCGCTGCCATCCGCCCGCTCAAGGACGGCGTGATCGCCGACTTCGAGGCGACCGAGCAGATGCTGCGCTACTTCATCCACCAGGTGCACCGCCGCCGCTACTTCGCCAAGCCGCGCATGGTGATCTGCGTGCCGAGCGGCATCACGGCCGTCGAGCAGCGCGCGGTCAAGGAGGCCGGCTACCAGGCCGGCGCCCGCAAGGTCTACATCGTCGAGGAGCCGATGGCGGCCGCGATCGGCGCCGGGCTGCCCGTCCACGAGGCCACCGGCAACATGGTCGTCGACGTGGGCGGCGGCACCACCGAGGTCGCGGTCATCAGCCTGGGCGGCATCGTCACGAGCCTGTCGGTGCGCACCGCCGGCGACGACCTCGACCAGGCGATCATCGCGTGGATGAAGAAGGAGTACTCCCTCATGCTGGGGGAGCGCACCGCCGAGGAGATGAAGATGACCCTCGGCTCCGCCTTCCCGCTGCCCAGCGAGCCCGACGCCGAGATCCGCGGGCGCGACATGGTCTCCGGCCTGCCGCGCACCGTGGTCGTCTCCAGCTCCGAGCTGCGCCAGGCGCTCGAGGAGCCGCTGCACAGCATCATCGACGCCGTCCGCACCACCCTCGACCAGACGCCGCCCGAGCTCGCCGGCGACATCATGGATCGCGGCATCGTCCTCACCGGTGGCGGCGCGATGCTGCGCGGCCTCGACGAGCGGCTGCGCCACGAGACCGGCATGCCCGTCCACGTCGCGGAGGACCCGCTGTCCTCGGTGGCCTACGGCGCCGGTAAGTGCGTGGAGGAGTTCGAGGCGCTCCAGCAGGTCCTGGTCTCCGACCCGAGGCGCTTCTGATGGGGGCCTTCGGGGGGCACGAGGGTCGCGAGCGGCGCTGGACCGGCCTCGACCGGCTCGAGTCGCGCAACCGCCCGCCGCGCTCGCTGCTGGTGGCGCTCGTCCTGGCCAGCGTCACGCTCATCACCCTCGACGTGTCCGGCGGGGCCAGCTCGCCGATCGAGCCGGCGCGACGCGTGGTGGGGGAGGCCTTCGGTCCCGCCGAGACCGGCGTCGCCGCAGCCGTGCGCCCCTTCACCGCCGTGCCCGCGTGGTTCCGCAGCAAGGGCGACCTCGCCGACCAGGTGCGGGACCTCGAGGCCAGCAACGCCGAGCTCAAGGGCCAGGTCGAGCTGGCCGGCTTCGACCGCAACCGCCTCGAGCAGTACGACGGACTCACCACGGCCGCGGAGGACCTGGGGTCGGCCCTCGTCCCGGCCCGCGTGGTCGCGCTGGGCTCGCGCCAGTCGCAGAGCTTCACGGTCACCATCGACGCCGGCTCGGAGGCCGGCGTCGGTCCCGACATGACGGTCGTCAACAACGACGGCCTCGTCGGCCGGGTGCTGCGGGTCACCCGCACCACCGCCACCGTGCTGCTCGTCATCGACCCCGACTCGACCGTCGGCGGTCGCGTCGGGTCGAGCATGGAGATCGGGTTCGTCACCGGCAGCGGGTCGCTCGACCAGGAGTCGGGCCTCGACCTGCGCCTCGTCGACGACGCGTCGGTGCCCGCTCGCGACGACACCGTCGTGACGTGGGGCAGCACGACCGGCCCCTACGCCCCGGGCGTGCCCATCGGCACCATCACCGAGGTCTACAGCTCGCTGCGCGAGGCCTCCCAGCGCGCGGTGGTGAAGCCCTTCGTGGACTTCTCCGCCCTCGACGTCGTCGGCGTGATGGTCCCGAGCGGCGTTCGGAGCGACCGCGCCCTGGTCGAGGCCGACGGGAGCCTGCGATGAGCTACCTCCGCTGGCTGGCCGCCCTCGCCGCGGTCGTCGTGGCGCTCGTCGTGCAGGTCACCCTCTTCCCGCACGTCGCGTGGCACGGCATCGTCCCCAACCTCTGCCTGCTGGTCGTGGTCGCGGCGGCACTGACCGTCGAGGCGCCGTTCGCCCTGGTCCTGGGCTTCGCGGCCGGGCTCACCCTCGACCTCGCGCCACCGGCCGACCACGTGGCCGGTCGCTGGGCGCTCGCACTGACGGTGGTGGCGTTCCTCGCCGCCCGGGTGCGCCAGGACCAGAAGCCGACCGCGCTCGCCGTGGTCGGCACCGTCGCCGCGGCGTCGTTCGTGGCGACGTCGTTGTTCGCGCTCTCGGGCGTGCTGCTCCAGGACCCCGCCATGTCGGTCGCCGGGCTGCTCGAGGTGGTCCTGGTCGCTGTCGCGTGGGACGTGCTGCTCACCCCGTTCGTGCTCCCGCCGCTGATGAAGCTCTTCACGCGCCTCAGCCCGCAGTGGGCCGCCTCGTGAGGCCTGCCACCCGGGGCAGGGGCGACCGGAGCCGCCTGCGGCTGGTGGTGGTGCAGGCCCTCGTCTTCTCGCTCTTCGCGACCCTGTTCGTCCGGCTCTACTACCTCCAGGTCATCGGCGGCGAGTCCTACCAGGCGCAGGCCGCCGACCAGTCCGTGCGCGACATCGTCGTCCAGCCCCAGCGCGGGCTGATCGTCGACAACCAGGGCCGACCGCTCGTGGCCAACCGCACCTCGTGGGTCATCTCGATGGATCGCACGCTCCTCGGCAAGCTGGAGGAGCGCCAGCGCACCGAGCTGGTCCGGCGCGTCTCCGTGGTCGTCGACGCCCAGCCGGCCGACGTCGAGGCCCGCCTCGTGACGTGCGGCGACCCCGGAAGCGTGCGCGACGTGTGCTGGAACGGCTCGCCCTACCAGCCGGTGCCGGTGGCCACCGACGTACCGAAGAGCGTCGCCCTGCAGGTGCTCGAGCAGCCGGAGGACTACCCCGGCGTGCTGGCCGAGCAGCAGAACGTCCGCTCCTACCCGCGACCCTTCGGCATCAACCTCGCCCACGTGCTGGGCTACCTCAGCCCGGTCACCGAGGAGGAGTACGACCTCGCGGCGGAGCGCGACGACCGCTCCCTCAACGGCGCGTCCGTCGTCGGCCGTGCCGGGGTGGAGAAGCAGTACGACGAGTGGCTGCGCGGCCTGCCCGGATACCGCCGCGTCGCGGTGGACTCCATGGGCCGCGTCCTTGGCGACGACTCGCTCGTCGACAGCACGCCCGGCGACACGCTCGTCACCTCGATCGACGCCAAGGTGCAGTCGGTCGTCGAGCGCCAGCTGGCCGAGCGGATCGCCTTCCAGCGCACGCAGCTCGACACGGTGACCGGCCGCAAGTACGTCGCCGACTCCGGCGCCGCCGTCGTCCTCGACGCCAAGACCGGACGGGTGGTCGCGATGGCCAGCCAGCCGACGTACGACCCCGACGTGTGGACCGGTGGCATCAGCCAGGAGCAGCTCAAGAGGCTCTACTCCGAGAAGGCCGGCACGCCGCTGCTCTCGCGCGCGACCCAGGGCCAGTTCGCCCCCGGGTCGACGTGGAAGCCGTTCATGACGGCCGGCGCGCTGACCAACGGCTACTCGATGGACACTGCGCTGCCGTGCTCCTCGGGCTTCCAGGTCGGCAACCGGGTGTTCAAGAACTACGAGTCCGGCGCCTACGGCAGCATCGGCTTCGCCAAGGCGCTCGAGGTCTCCTGCAACACCTTCTTCTACCGCATCGGCTACGACTTCTGGCAGCGCTTCGGAAGCGACCCGGCCGACATCGACGCCAAGGACCCGCTGGTCGAGGAGGCCAAGGACTTCGGCTTCGGCTCCCGCACCGGCATCGACCTGCCCGGTGAGGCGCCCGGCCGGATCGCCGACCGCCATTGGAAGCAGGCCTACTACGAGTCACAGAAGGACTACTACTGCGAGCTCAGCGCCAAGCCGCAGACCGACGACACGAGCGACTTCGTCTACAAGTTCGCCCGCGAGTTCTGCCTCGAGGGCAACCTCTACCGCGCCGGCGACGCCGTGAACTTCTCCATCGGCCAGGGCGACACGATCGTCACGCCGCTCCAGCTCGCCCGCGGCTACGCCGCGCTGAGCAACGGCGGCACCCTCTGGGCGCCGACCGTCGCCAAGGCGATCGTCAGCCCCGAGGGCAAGGTGCTGCGCCGCATCGCCCCACGCAAGGTCGGCGAGGTCGACGTCCCGAAGAAGTACCTCGACTACATCGACGGCGCCCTGGAGAACGTCTCCCGGGTGGGCACGATGGCCTGGAAGCTCGTCGGCTTCCCCATCGACGACGTCACCATCCGCGCCAAGACCGGCTCCGCGGAGGTCTACGGCAAGCAGTCGACCGGCTGGGTCGCGTCCTACTCGAAGGACTACGTCGTGGTCATGATGATCAGCCAGGGCGGCACCGGGTCGGGCTCCACCGGCGAGGGCATCCGCGCGATCTGGGAGGCGCTCTACGGCGTCGAGGGCGAGACCGTGCGTCCGGCACGCGCCGCCATCCCGGGCACCGTGCCGCCGGCCAGGCTGCCGCAGTTCCTCGAGGACGGGTCGATCATGCCGCCCGTCCCCGGCACGGCAGCAGACAAGGGAGGGGAGTGAGCCGATGACCGTCCTGTCCACCCGGCCCACCGGTCGTCCTGCCCGGCCCCTGCGCGCGGCGACGAGCCTGCGCGCCCCAGGACTCGACTGGCTGCTGATGCTGGCCGCGCTGGCGCTCGTCACCCTCGGCACCCTGCTGGTCTGGTCGGCCACCTCGACCCGCGCCGACCTGACCGGCGGCGACCCCAACGCCTACCTGCGCAAGCAGCTGGTCAATGTCGCAATCGGTTTGGTGCTGATGGTCGCCGTCCTCGCCACCGACCACCGGTGGGTGCGCATCCTCGCGCCGCTGGCCTACCTCGCCAGCGTCGGCGGCCTGGTCATGGTGCTCGTGGCCGGCAGCACGATCAACGGGTCCCGGTCGTGGATCCAGCTCGGCGGCATGTCGATCCAGCCCGCGGAGTTCGCCAAGCTCGCCGTGGTGATCGGCATGGCGCTCGTCGTGGCCGAGCGCACCGAACGACGGTGGGGCCGGCGCGTGGGCAGCCTCGAGGTCGTCGTCATGCTCGCGATCGCCGGGGTGCCCGCGGCGCTGATCCTGCTCCAGCCGGACCTCGGCACCATGCTCGTGCTGTCGGCGACGGTCTTCGGCGTGCTCGCGGTGGCCGGCGCCGGCCGGCTGTGGCTCGCGGGCCTGACGCTCGGCGCGGTCGGCGGCGCCGTCGTGGCGGTGTCCATGGGCGTGCTCAAGCCCTACCAGGTCGACCGTTTCCTCGCCTTCACCAACCCCGGGCTCGACCCGCGCGGCGCGGGGTACAACGTCGAGCAGGCGCGCATCGCCGTCGGCAACGGCGGCCTCCTCGGCCAGGGCCTGTTCGACGGGTCCCAGACGCGTTCGGGGTTCGTGCCCGAGCAGCACACCGACTTCATCTTCACCGTCGCCGGCGAGGAGCTCGGCCTGGTGGGCGCGGGCGTCCTGATCCTGCTCGTCGCGGTCGTGATCTGGCGCGCACTGACGATCTCCGCCCAGGCCCCCGACCTCTTCGGCCGCGTCGCCGCTGCCGGTATCGCCTGCTGGTGGGGGTTCCAGGCCTTCCAGAACATCGGCATGTGCCTCGGCATCATGCCCGTCACGGGCGTGCCGCTGCCGTTCGTGTCCTACGGCGGCAGCTCGCTGTTCGCAGGCATGCTGGCACTCGGCCTGCTGCAGAACATCCACCTGAGGTCGGCGGGCCCGCTGCGTCGATGAGCGGGGGCCGCTGAGCCTCGCTGAGCCCCGCTGAGTAGGCCGCACCACCCGCGTCGACGTAACCTTGAGGGTCGACGCGGCCGCCGTGCCCGTCCTTCCCTGGTCCCGAACCGTGTCCCCAGCCATGTCGAGGTGTTGCTGTCATGTCCGTCGCGTCGGTCTTCCCGCGCCTGGAGGCGAGGCTTCCGTCGGTGCAGAAGCCCATCCAGTACGTCGGTGGCGAGCTCAACTCGGTCGTCAAGGACTGGGACTGCGCGGAGGCGTCGGAGACCGGCGGCCCGACGGTCCGCTGGGCGCTGATGTACCCCGACGCCTACGAGGTGGGCCTGCCCAACCAGGGCGTGCAGATCCTCTACGAGGTGCTCAACGAGCGCGACTGGATCCTCGCGGAGCGCACCTACTCGGTGTGGCCCGACATGGAGCAGGTGATGCGCGAGGGTGACGCGCAGGGACCGATCCCGCAGTTCACCGTCGACAGCCACCGCCCGGTCGGCGCCTTCGACCTCTTCGGCCTGAGCTTCTCGACCGAGCTCGGCTACACCAACATGCTCAACGCCCTCGACCTGGCCGGGATCCCGCTCCACGCGGTCGACCGCGGTGAGGACGACCCGGTCGTGATCGCCGGCGGGCACGCCGCGTTCAACCCCGAGCCCATCGCCGACTTCGTCGACGCGGCCGTGCTCGGCGACGGCGAGGAGGTCGTGCTCGCCATCTCCGAGGTCGTGCGCGAGTGGAAGGCCGAGGACCGTCCGGGCGGTCGCGAGGAGCTGCTGCGCCGGCTCGCGGTCACCGGCAACATCTACGTCCCGCGGTTCTACGACGTGGCCTACGCCGCCGATGGCTCGATCGAGGCCGTCGTGCCCAACCGCCCGGGCATCCCGTTCCGGGTCCGCAAGCACACGCTGATGGACCTCGACCAGTGGCCCTACCCGGCCAACCCGCTCGTGCCGCTGGCCGAGACCGTGCACGAGCGCTTCTCCGTCGAGATCTTCCGCGGCTGCACCCGCGGCTGCCGCTTCTGCCAGGCCGGGATGATCACCCGCCCGGTGCGCGAGCGGTCCATCGAGACCATCGGCGACATGGTCGAGAACGGCATCCGCAAGTCGGGCTTCGAGGAGGTCGGCCTGCTGTCGTTGTCCAGCGCCGACCACACCGAGATCGGTGATGTCGCCAAGGGGCTGGCCGACCGCTACGAAGGCTCCAACGTCTCCCTGTCGCTGCCCAGCACGCGCGTCGACGCCTTCAACATCACCCTGGCCAACGAGTTCTCCCGCAACGGGCGCCGCTCGGGCCTGACCTTCGCTCCCGAGGGTGGCTCGGAGCGGATGCGCAAGGTGATCAACAAGATGGTGAGCGAGGACGACCTCATCCGCACCGTCGCAGCGGCGTACTCCCACGGCTGGCGCCAGGTGAAGCTCTACTTCATGTGCGGCCTCCCCGAGGAGACCGACGAGGACGTGCTCGCCATCGCCGACCTCGCCAAGCGCGTGATCAAGACCGGCCGCGAGGTCTCGGGCCGCAACGACATCCGCTGCACCGTGTCGATCGGCGGGTTCGTGCCCAAGCCGCACACGCCGTTCCAGTGGGCCCCGCAGCTCGACCACGAGGCCACCGACGAGCGGCTGCGGCTCCTGCGCGAGGTGGTCCGCGAGGACAAGAAGTACGCGCGTGCGATCGGCTTCCGCTACCACGACGGCAAGCCCGGGATCGTCGAGGGCCTGCTCTCGCGGGGTGACCGCCGTGTCGGCCGGGTCATCGAGGAGGTCTGGCGCGACGGCGGCCGCTTCGACGGCTGGAGCGAGCACTTCTCCTACGACCGCTGGATGACCTCGGCGGAGAAGGCGCTGGCGGGCACCGGCGTCGACGTCGACTGGTACACCACCCGCCCGCGTGACTACGACGAGGTGCTGCCGTGGGAGCACCTCGACTCCGGCCTCGACAAGGACTGGCTGTGGGGCGACTGGGAGGACGCCCTCGCGACCGCAGACGGCGCCGACATCGAGATCGAGGACTGCCGCTGGACGCCCTGCTACGACTGCGGCGTCTGCCCGGAGATGGGCACGGAGATCCAGGTCGGCCCGACGGGCCAGAAGCTGCTCCCGCTCTCCGTCGTGTGAGGGTGGTCTGACCTCGGGCCTGCCCGGCGGCGGTCCCGGCTTGGGATAGCCTGACGCGCGCACGGAGCAGGTCCGGCGCGCACCGCGCGCGGCAGCAAGGCAGGCAGCAGGCGGAGGAGACAGGGTGACCCAGGACGCGACGACGGCGACGGGCGAGTCGGAGGTCGAGCGGCTCCGCCGCGAGATCGCCGAGGTCCGCCACGAGCTGCTGCTGAGCCGCGACCAGGTCATCGGCAGCGACGCCGAGGTCGGTCGGGTCAACCGCGACCTGACCCGGCTCACCCAGGAGCTGCGCTCGACCACCCGCAAGCTGCGCCGCACGACCGCCCGCCGCGACGAGCTCCAGCAGCGCCTCGACCGCTCCCGCAAGCGCCAGGAGGAGCAGGTGCAGCGCCTGCGCAACCGGGTGGCCCAGCTCGAGGGCGAGCTGTCGGCAGCACGCACGTCGTTCCCGCGACGCGTCGCGCGCGCCGTGCGCCGGCGGCTGCGGTGAGCCCGGCACGGGCGGGCAGCCGCGGGGAGGCCCCGCTCTTCTCCATCGTCACACCTGTCTTCGACCCGCCGATCGAGGTGCTCGAGGAGACGATCGCCTCGGTGCTCGCCCAGGAGCACCGCGACTGGGAGTGGATCTTCGTCGACGACGCCTCGACCGACCCGCGCGTGGTGGGCACCATCACCCGCCACATGCTCGCCGACGAGCGGATCCGGCTGCTCGAGCGCGACGTCAACGGACACATCGTGGCGGCGTCCAACGACGGCATCGAGGCCGCGCGTGGCGAGTTCATCGTGCTGCTCGACCACGACGACCTGCTGACCGCCGACGCGCTCGCGGTCAACGCGCGCTGGATCGCCGAGCACGACGACGTCGACTACCTCTACTCCGACGAGGACAAGGTCGACGACCGCGGCCGCACCTACGGCCGTTTCGCCAAGCCCGACTGGTCCCCGGAGCGGCTGCGCGGCCAGATGTACACCTCGCACCTGTCGGTGATCCGTACATCGGTGGTGCGCGAGGTCGGCGGCTTCCGCGAGGGCTACGACGGGTCACAGGACCACGACCTGGCGCTGCGCGTGGGTGAGGTCGCCCGCCGCGTGGTGCACATCCCTGAGGTGCTCTACCACTGGCGTGCCGTCGCCGGGTCCGCGTCCGCCGCGATCGATGCCAAGCCGTATGCCACCGTCGCGGGTCAGCGCGCGGTGCAGGACCACCTCGACCGCACCGGGGTGCCCGCCCGGGTCGAGCAGGGCGCCGAGCCCGGCCGCTACGTCATCCACCGCGACCTCGACCCGGGCATCCGCGTGTCGGTCGTCATCCCGACACTCGGCCAGAGCGACCTCGTCTTCGGGCGGCGGCGGGTGATGGTCGTGGAGGCCGTGCGCTCGCTCCTGGCCCGCACCGAGCACCGCGACGTCGAGGTGGTCGTCGTCCACGACGCCCCGACCCCGCCCGAGGTGCTCGAGCAGCTGCGCGAGGTGGCCGGGGACCGGCTGGTGCTGGTGCCCTACGCCAAGCCGTTCAACTACAGCGAGAAGATGAACCTCGGCGCCGTCGCCGCCACCGGCGAGCGGCTGGTGCTGCTCAACGACGACGTCGAGGTGATCTCCGATCGCTGGTTGGAGAACCTCGTCGCGCCCCTCGACGACCCCCGGGTCGGGATGACCGGCGCCAAGCTCTACTTCGCCGACAGCACCGTCCAGCACGCCTGCCACGCCTACTGGGGCACCCACTACCGGCACCCGTTCCGGTTCTGGACACGGGACGAGGCCGGTCCGTTCGGCGAGCTCGTGGTCAACCGTGAGGTCAGCGGCGTCACCGCGGCCTGCGCGGCGATGAGGCGCGAGACCTACTTCGAGGTCGGCGGCTTCACCGAGACGCTGCCGGCCAACTTCAACGACGTCGACCTCTGCTACAAGGTCCGCCACGTCGGCCGCTCGATCGTGTGGGTCGCCAACTGCGAGCTCTTCCACTTCGAGTCGCGCACCCGCGAGGGGAAGGCCGAGGCGTGGGAGCGCTACGCCGTCGTACGCCGCTGGGGGATCCCCGAGGAGGACCCGTTCACACCGAGTGCGGTTGCCTCTCCGATGATCGATCCGCACCGGATCCTGCGGGAGCGGATCCGTGAGGCCGATCCCGGCCTTCGAGCCCCTGCCGCAGTGCCGCCGCCACCACCCAGGTGAAGCCGAGGGACGCCGCCAGCCAGACCAGCGTGGCGTCCGGCGCGGAGCTCCACCACCACTCGAGGTCGTCGCCGAAGATGATCTTCGAGACGTCCAGACCCGTGACGTAGCGCCGGATCTGGATGTGGAGCGAGACGGCGTGGGTGAGACCGAGCGCCGCGACGATCGCCCAGTAGGCGACGGGCGTCAGGCGCAGCGTGGTGTCCCGGGTGCCGAGCAGGCTGAGCCCGGTGAAGATGAGCAGGATCGGCAGCACGTAGCGGGGCTGGACGCCCTCCCCGACGAGCACGTGCGACTGCATCAGCAGGTACATCGGATGCACGAAGAGGGCAGCGCCGATCAGTGCGAGCCCGACGAGCTTGGCCGGGAACATCCGGCGCCAGCCCTGGAGGAGCACGCCGAACCACACCGCGATGCCGAGCATCGGGACCATCGGCGGGAAGGGGGTGTCGAACCAGCCGATGTTGCCGAGCGGCCCCGAGCCGAACATGCCCAGCCACAGGGTGGGCAGCGAGGAGAGGTTGATGAGGAAGAGCTGCGTCGTGGTGAGCTCGATCCGTGTGTAGCCGAAGCCGTCGGTGAGCGCCGAGGCGTGCCCCGACGACAGGAAGATCGCGGCCGCCAGGGCGAACGAGATCGCGGCGGCTGCCGTCACCACGGGAGCGCGACGCAGGTGGCGCACGCGGAGGATGACGACGAGGGCGACGCTCATCAGCACGAACAGGCACCCGTCGGCACGGGAGCCCGAGCCGATGAAGGCGGCGAGGACGGCGAAGGCGGCCAGCGCGTTGCGGCGCCAGCCCTCCTCCTCGTACGCCACGTAGAGCGCCGGCCAGAGGGTCGCGGCCCCCAGGATCGCCCAGCTGCTGGGGTTGGTGGAGGCGAGCACGGCCACCAGCAGAGGCACGGACATGAGCACGAGCGGCACGGCCGCGAGAGGGCGCCGTCGACGGGGCAGCAGCGCAGCGAGGCCCGCCACGAGCGCGACGGCGATCAGTGAGTTGACCATCCGCATCACGGCGACGGCCGGCCCGACGTCGGGGCCGACGAACAGCGACATGGTGGCGTAGAAGTACGGCGGGTAGGCGCCACCCCAGTTCCCGTGGTCGATCCCGGTCTGGGGGCCCTTGAGGGTGAACTGCTCCTGGCACGCTGCGCTCGCCGCGAAGTCGCCGCCGTAGCAGATCCCGGCACCGGAGGCGAGGTACGGGAGCAGCCGGTGGTCGGGCATCCCCTCCATCTCTCCGCAGCGGTCAGGGTCGATGCCCTGGGCGCACCAGATCGAGGCCAGGTGGTAGTCGTCGTCGGGGGACGAGCCGGCCGGGGAGGCGATCGACCAGCCGGCGAGTGCCGCGAACGCGGCGAGGCAGGTGGCGACCCACGCGGCAACGGTCCTCGCGGTGGGGCGGGAAGTCGTGCTTGCGGCTGCGGGCGCGGCCCCGTGATTGCCCCTCGACATGAGGGCAGAGCCTAGCTTCCGCCGGGCTGTGAACCCCGAACCGGGTCACCGGGACCGGGCTCCGACGAGGACGGGTGGTCGCCCGCCGGCGGTGCCGTCGGACGAGGCTTGTGACGCAGCGCCGGTCGCTCGATGAGCCGCCACGACGCGATCGCCAGCAGCCACACCACCGGAGTCGCGAGGGCCATCATCACCCAGGGGTCGTCCACGCCCCACTGCACCAGAGCCTGCTGCACCGGGAACGCCCAGATGTAGACGCCGTAGGACGCGTCACCCCATCGGACGAGCACCTGCCCCACGGGGCGGACGGCGTAGGCGAACCAGTAGGACAGGTAGACCGCCGCCGGCGTCCACACCAGCACCCGGACGGCGTCGGGGCCGAGTCCCGACGCGACGCAGAGCGGCACCAGGGCCAGGGCGACGGGCCACGCGAGCACGATCCGGTCGCGCCACGTGTAGGCGGCGGCACCGAGCGCGAAGGCCGACAAGACGTAGGTCGCGCCGACGGCCTCCGACGTCACGGTCACCCACCAGGCCGCCCACACCAGGCTGAGCCCGGCGAACGTCGTGACCAGCCACCGGCGGCCCAGCAGGCCCGCCAGCCCCAGCAGGAAGAGGCAGAAGTAGGCGAAGACCTCGACCGGGAGGCTCCACAGCGGCCCGTTGACCCCGGGGTAGAGGTTGCCCTCGAAGACGCCCGGGAGCGGCGCCCCGAACGTGTAGAGCAGGGTGACCCGCACCGGGTAGATCCACGTCTCCCACGACGAGTAGTACGACGACAACGACCGGCTCGTCACGAGCGGCCCCAGCACGAAGGCGGTCACGAGCGCGACCGTCGCCAGGGCGGGGAGCAGGCGCAGGGCGCGCTTGACCCAGAAGTCGCGCGGCGACGGGTCGTGCTCCCAGCTGCGGCGGATCAGCAGGCCGCTGACGGCGAAGAAGACCAGGACGCCGACGTTGCCCAGCGTCGTGCCGAACTGGTGCAGCGGCTCCTCGCGCCCGACGAGGGCGAAGGAGTGTGACACCAGGACCGACCACGCCGCCATCAGCCGGAGCACGTCGAAGTTGTTCTCCCTGCTGCCGAGCCGGTCCGCGAGGCGTACGCCGCGCAGCTGGGGGACGGTCATCCGACCGCGTCGCGCAGCGGGCGCTGCGAGCCGGTGGTGAGGTCCTGCACCACCAGGTGGGCGATCTCGTCGAGGCGCGCGCTGCCGGAGAGGTGGGTGAGGTTGCCCGAGGCGTCGCGCGACTCGCGGAAACGGGACTCGACGTAGCCCTCGGCCGCCGACAGCGCCCGGAGGTCGCCGAGCTGGTCGAGCCGGACGAAGTAGGCGTTGTTGCCGTTGCTGTTGCTGCCGACGAAGGCGTAGCCCTTGCGCTCGGCGAGGTCGCACAGGGCACCGAGCGAGGCGCCGAAGAAGAGGTGGGAGTGGTGCGCCGCGCGCCGCGTGAAGTCGGCCGCGTAGGGGACGGTCACCTTGGCCTCCGGGCCGAAGACGCTGTTGTACTCCGCGACGACGACGACGGGGGAGACGACCTCGATCGCCTCCCAGACCCAGTAGTCGTTGCCGTCGATGTCGATGCTCAGCAGGCCCACCTCGCCGGTGAAGCCGGCCGAGGTGAACAGGTCGTTGATGTTCTCGCGCGTGATGAAGCTGGCGACGGCGGTGAGGTCGTGGCGCCAGTGCTCCGCCATCGTCGTGATGCTCGCGACGTTGGCCTCGCTGCCGTCGATGACGAGGCCCCGCCAGTTGTCCTTGACCAGCAGGAAGCGGGTGTTGGACTCGCGGTAGGTCTCCACGCCGAACTCGATGAAGCTCTCGGGAGCGTCCACGTGCTGGAGCAGGTACTGGATGATGCCGTCGTCGCCGAACTGGGAGAACACGCGGAACTCCACCTCGCGCAGCGACGACACGCTCGCCGGCAGCTGGCGCGCCAGCATCGTGCCCGTCAGCACCCGGTTGAGCTCGATCTCCCGGGTGAGCTGACCCGGCGTCTGCGCGCGCACCTGCTGGAGCACCTGGGCCACCCGCGGTGAGCCCGCCACCAGTCGCTCTCGCAGCATGTCGTCCCCTGTGTGTCGGCGTCTCGGACGGCTCGGACGATACAGGTCCACCGCGCCGTCACCGCGGAGCGGTCGCGCCGGTGCCTCGACGGCGGGTGCCCACGCCTACGATGGCTGATCGTGTCGAGACGATCGCAGCTGGTGGGCTCGCCGACCGCCCTCGTCCTCGGTGCGTCCCTGGTCAGCGGCGTCTCGGGCTACCTCGCGCTCATCCTCGCCGCCCGGACGCTCAGCCCGGCCGACAACGCCGAGTTCCTCGTCTTCTGGGGCACGGTCTTCGCGCTCTACGGCGTCCTCATCGGCGTCACCACCGAGACCACGCGCGCCGTGACCACTGCCCGCGACGACCGGCCCGCGACCACGCCGCTGATGCCGGTGGTCGTGGGCTTCGGGCTCACGCTCGTGGCCGTCGTCGCCCTGAGCGGGCTGGTCTGGGCGCCTGCTGTGCTCGGCGCCGACTGGCTGGCCCTGCTCGGCGCCACCGCGCTCGGCAGCGCTCTGTTCGCCGTCCACGTCGCCGTGTCCGGCGTCGCGTCGGGTCGGGGGGCCTGGTCGGGCTACAGCCTGCTGGTCGCCGGCGAGACGGCCTCACGCCTGCTCCTCTTCGTCGTCGTGGCGCTCACCGCCGCCAGCGTCACCGGCTTCGCGGTGGCCAGCGCGGTCGCGTCTGGCTTCTGGCTCCTGGCGACGCTGTTCTCGCGCCGCTACCGCGACCTCTGGAACCAGCGCGTGGAGGCCGACGTACGCGGACTGCTCCGGCGGCTCGTCGCCTCCTGCTCGGCCACCGGCGTCTCGGCGCTGCTGCTCGTCGGCTACCCGGTGCTGCTGCGGGTGACCACACCCGACGACGTCTTCGCGGGGGCGGCGCCCCTCGTGCTGGCCGTCTCGCTGTGCCGCGCCCCGCTGCTCGTTCCGCTCGGCGCCTACCAGAACGTCGTCGTGTCGAAGGTGGCCGCGCACGGCGTGCGCGCGCTGGTGCCGGTGCTGGTCGGGCTCGGCGCCGTCACCGCGGTCGGCGCGCTGGCGGCGTGGCCCGTCGGGCCCTGGGCGCTCCGGCTGGTCAACCCCGACTACCACGTCGACGGGCCCGTCTTCGCGGGCCTCGTCCTCGGTGCGGGGCTGGTCGCGGTGCTCACGGTGACCGGAGCGGCGGCCGTGGCACTGGACCACCACACGGTCCACCTCGCGGGCTGGATCGCCGCCACCGTGACGACCCTCGGGGTGCTGCTCGTGCCGGGGATGCTCGAGGCCCGCGTCGTGACGTCGCTGCTGGTCGGCCCGGCGGTCGGGGTGCTCGTGCACCTCGTCTGGGGGCGGCGGCGCATCCGTTAGGGTCTGGGCCGTGCCAGAGCGTCCCCTCGTCCTCGTCGACATGCTGTCCTACACCGGCACGAAGGGCGGGATGGAGACCTACACGCGTGAGCTCTACCGCGCGCTCGGCCAGCTCGACACCGGCCTCGACTTCGTGGCGTTCGCCAGCAAGGAGGGGGCCCGCCTCGACCTGTCCTGGTTCCCCGGCGAGGTGGTCGCCTCGCGCATCAGCGGCGAGAACCGCTTCGTGTGGGCCTTCGGAGAGCTGGTCGCGTCGAGCTGGGTCGCCCGGCGCCGCCGCGCGGACCTCGTGCACTCACCGGCCACGCTCGGCCCGATGTGGACCTCGATGCCGACCGTCATCACCATCCACGACATGCTCTACTGGAGCCACCCGGAGCTGATGACGACCCCGCTCTACACGCGCCCGGTCATGTGGATGGAGAAGCGGGGAGCCGCCAACGCCTCCCACGTCATCACCGACAGCCAGGTCTCGGCCGACGAGATAGTGAAGTACCTCGGCTTCCCGCGAGAGCGCCTGCACGTCACCCTCCTCGCGGCCGAGCACCCCGACACCCCGCCGTCGCTCGACCGCGCCACCGACAACCTGCTCCTGGCGAGCGGCCAGCGACGCCCCCACAAGAACTGGGACCGGCTGATCCGCGCCCTCGCGCTGGTCGAGGAGGAGGCTCGTCCGCGGCTGGTGATCACGGGCGGCCGCGGCGAGGACCCGCTGGCGCCGGTGGTCGCGGAGACCGGAATGGGCAACTGGGTCGAGCTCCGCGGCTGGGTGGACGACGACGAGCTCGCCGACCTGCGCTCCCGCGCCCGGGCAATGGCCTTCCCGACCCTGGCCGAGGGCTTCGGCCTGCCGATCCTCGAGGCGATGGTGCTGGGCCTGCCCGTCATCGCCTCCGACCTCCCGGTCCTGCGCGAGGTCGGGGGAGACGCCGCCCTGTGGTTCGACCCCTACGACCTCGACTCCATCGCCGACGCGATCCGCACGGTCGCGACGAAGCCCGAGGTGCTGCCCGTCATGGCCGCCGCGGGCCTCGAGCAGGCCGCCCAGTTCAGCTGGGAGCGGGTCGCTCGCGAGACGCTCGACGTCTTCCGGACCGCGCTGGGCGGTCGCCGCTGACCCCTCGTCGCCGGGGGGTGGCCCGGGCTCAGCGCTCGGTCGCGTGCGCGAGCAGGGACCGTACGGCGCTGCGCTCGCGCTGGCGCAGCGCGGTGGGCAGCAACGTCACCGCGTGCAGCCGCGAGGTCCAGCGCAAACGCGCCGTGCGGGCGGCACGGCTCCACCCGCGATCGCCCATCTGCGCGGCGGCGGAGGCGTAGTAGCGACGCTCGTCGGCGAAGCGGGTGCCGTGCAGCAGGCTGCTCGCGGAGGCGCTCTGCGTGTGGCGACGGTAGGAGAAGCAGACGGTCGGGTCGAGCACAAGGGACTCGCCGGCGGCCGTCATGTCGATCAGCAGGGCGAGGTCCTGGATGATCGGCAGGCCGTCGCGGAAGGCGTAGCGCTGCAGCGCCTCGGTGCGGAAGACCAGGGCGGGCCAGTAGTGCCAGGCGCCCCGCAGCAGGCTGGTGGCCAGCCGCTCGCCCGAGAGCTCCGTGCGCCGCTCGACCGACGGCCGGATCGCGCGCTTGACCCGGTCGGTCAGCGGGTCGATCGGAGCACCGTTCTCGTCGATGACCTGGACGCCGACCTGGATCGTGGCCGCCGTCGGGAACTCGCGGTGGGCGGCCTTCACGGTCTCGACGAACGTCGGGTGCATGAGGTCGTCGCAGCCCATGAACATCATCAGCTCACCCGAGGCCAGCTCGCGGCAGCGCTGGTAGTTGTCGGTGATGCCCAGGTTGGTCTCGTTGCGGACGTAGGTGATCCGCGGGTCGTCCTCCGCGGCGAAGTGCTCGGCGACCCCCGGGTCGGGGTAGCAGTCGTCGACGACGGTGATCGTCCAGCCGGGGTCGGTCTGGGCCTTGACGCTCGCGACGGTGGCGTAGAGCAGCGCGGGGTCACCCCAGAAGGGGATGAAGACCTCCAGCGGGCTCGGGGTCGCGGCGCTCACTCGCGCGGCTCGTCGCTGGGCTCGCCGGTGCGGAGCGCACCGCCGGCGTGGCGGTGCTGGTCGATCTCGAGGCGGAGCAGGGCGATCTCCTCGGCGAGGGTGCGGGTGCGCTCCTCGAGACGCCCGAGCTCGGAGCTGTGCTGCAGCGTGAGCACCATGATGACCATCGAGGCGCCGAAGAACAGCAGGTTGGCGGGCACCTCGAGGCCGATGGCCTGCGAGGTGCGGATGAGGATCGCCGGGAAGGCCGCGACCGTGATGATCGACAGTGCGACCAGTGCCCAGATGAGGGCGTACTTCTCGCGCAGCCGGTGGCGGCGCATCATCTCGAACAGCGCGAGCAGGATGATGACCGAGCCGACCAGCCCGAGGATCGTGACGCCGCTCACGGGTGGGCCTCCTCGTGGGGATTGGCGGGCAGGGCCCCGGCCGCGACCGGCTCGGCCTCGAGGTCGTCGGCCGTCGCCCCCTCCTCGAGCTGGGCGGGCCAGTCGCGCACCAGCGCCAGCACGAGCGCCACCATCGCGCGGCAGAGGTAGACGGCCGCCTTCACCGGGGAGTGCGACGCGCGTCCCGCGACGCGGGCCCGCATCGTGACGGGCACCTGGGTGATCGTGCAGCCGGCGCGGGCCGCGATCACCAGCGACTCCACGGTGTCGCCGAGGTACTCGGCCGGGTAGTGGGTGGCGAAGACCGAGATGGCGCGGCGGTTGGACACCCGGAACCCGGAGGTCACGTCGGTGAGCCGCGTGTGCGCCAGTCGCGAGAGCACGCGTGCGAGCAGGACCATGGCCCAACGCCGCGGTCCCCGCACCTTGTAGGGGTCGTCGGGGGTGGCGAAGCGGGCACCGATCACGACGTCGGCGGTGCCGAGCTGGTCGAGCAGGCGCGCGAGGTAGCGCGGGTCGTGCTGGCCGTCGGCGTCGATCTGCACGGCGGCGTCGTAGCCGTGACGCAGGGCGTAGCGGTAGCCGGTGCGCATGGCGCCACCCACGCCGAGGTTGAAGGGCAACGGGCACACGGTCGCCCCGGCCGCCTGGGCCCGCTGCGCGGTCAGGTCGTGGGACCCGTCGTCGATGACGAGCAGGTCGGCGTGGGGGACGCACTGACGGATCTCGGCGATGGTCCCGCCGATGGCGTCCTGCTCGTTCCACGCGGGCACGATGATCAGCACGCGCTCGCCAGACATGGCCGCGATACTATCGCGGCCGCTCGTCCGTCCAACTCCTCAGGAGGCCTCGTCCCGGTGGGCCACGCAACTGTTGGCGCACCGCGTCGGACCCGGCTCGCCTCCCTCCCGTGGCACGTCGTCGCGCCGGTCGTCCTCTACCTCCTCGTCTCACTGGCGGGGGTGTCCCAGTCCTCGATCGGGGCACCGGAGCTCCGGGTCGACCCGGCCGACCCCACCGGCGTGATGCTCGGGGAGGCACGGGCCACGCGCTCGGACGAGTTCCTGACCGCGACCCCGCTCGTGCTGGGCGTGCAGGCGACCGGCCGGACCGAGGACCACAACCCGCTCACGGCGCAGCAGGCCGTCCTGAACGTGCTGCCGTCGGGTCCGGTGACGTCGGTGCTCTTCCTCGACGGCACGGTCCAGCGTGCGGGGCCCTGGCTGCCCGACAGCGTGCTGTTCGCCGCGCGGCACTGGCTGGGCGTCCTGCTCCTGCTGCTGGCGGCGCCCGCGTTCTTCCGCACCCTCACCGGAAGCCGCTGGATCGGCTGGTTCGCCGCGGCGCTGATCCTCTTCTCGCCGGCCAACGCGTGGTGGTCCGGCACCCACGCCAACCTCCTCGGGTTCGCCTTCGCCGGCGCGGTCGCGCTCGAACGGGCCGTCCGCGGGGTCGACGACCGACGTTGGGCGGCGGCCGGCGCCTGGTCGCTGCTCGCCGCGGCCCTCCTGGTCCGTACGCCGCTGCTCTACCCGCCGTGGGCGGTGGTGCTGGTGCCCGTCGTGGTCCTGGCGATGGTCGCCGGGCTGCTGGCACCGCGGCCCGGACGGGGCCGCCGCCTCGCGGTAGTGGCCGGCGTGGGCGTGCTGACCCTGCTGCTCCTGGCGGCCGTCTACTGGGAGAGCCGCGCCGCGATCGCCGCCTCGGCGGACACCGTCTACCCCGGCACCCGGGTGCTGACCGGGACGGCCGCCGCCGTGCAGTCGCTGTTCGGGGCGACCCACCTCGGGGTCCTCGCCGACGGCGTGACCGTGGTCGGGTCCAACGCGTCGGAGATCTCCTCGGCCTTCCTCGTCGCGCTCGTGCCCGCGCTCCTGCTGCTGGTGCGCGGCGTGCAGTGGCGGGTGCCCGGCCACCGCTGGGCCGTGGTCGCGGTCGCCGCCTCGACCGGGTGGTGGGCGCTCTGGACGATGCTCGACTTCGGGACCGTGGGCTCACGCCTCCCGCTCGTCAACATGGTCCCGCCGGCACGGGACGCGCAGGTGCTCGGTCACCTCGCCGTCATCCTCCTGTGCCTCGTCCTGCCGGGCGCGGCGGAGCGCGGCACCCGCACGCTCGCGGTGGTCGCGGCCGGGGCCGCCGCGCTCGTGTCCGGCTACGCCGGGTCCGTCCTGCGGGTGCAGAACCTCCCGGACATGTCGCTGGCCACCGTCTGGGTGGCTGCCGGGGGAGTGGGAGTGGTCGTCTTCCTGCTGACCCGGTGGCCCCGCCACGCGGCTGGTTACGTCCTCGGCGGAGCACTCGCGTTCTCCCTGGTGTGGGACGTCAACCCGGTGCTCGTCGGGCTCGGCGACCTGCGCGGCACCGAGGTCGCCCAGCAGATGGAGCAGGACGGGGACGCCGCCCGTGCGGACGGGGGCGTCTGGGCCTCGGACCACTACTCGGTCGACGCGCTGATGATGGCCACCGGCGTCCCGGCGTTCTCCGGGCGCCAGATGTCCGGGCCCGACCCGGAGGTCTGGGGCCGCCTCGACCCGGGCCGGGAGCACGAGGAGGTGTGGAACCGTGGCGGGGCCTACATCTGGTTCTCGTGGTCGGGCCGTGACGAGCTCGAGTGGACCAACCCGACGCCCGACGTGATCCACGTCGCCGGCTCGCCCTGCGTCGTCGCGGAGCGGCTGCCCCGGCTGACGACCGTCGTGGCCAAGCGCGAGCTCGACCTCGACTGCCTGCGTCCCGAGCGCACCTTCGACTGGGGCGGGGAGCCGCGCTGGGTCTACTCGGTCGAGGAGCGGGCCGGGCGATAGCCTGACCCCGCCATGCCCCGACAGGATCCTCCCCAGCAGCCACCCCCGGTCCAGCGCCTCCGCGTCCGCTACGCCAAGCGCGGCCGGCTGCGGTTCACCAGCCACCGCGACTTCTCCCGCGCGTTCGAGCGCGCCGTCTTCCGCGCGCGCATCCCGATGGCCTACTCGTCCGGCTTCAACCCGCACCCGCGCATCTCCTACGCCGGCGCCTCACCCACGGGGGCTGCGAGCGAGGCCGAGTACCTCGAGCTGGCCCTCGCGGAGGTGCTGGTCCCGGCCGAGGTGCACGAGCTGCTCGACGCCTCGCTCCCGCCCGGGCTCGATGTGCTGGCCGTGGTGGAGTCGCCGGGCGGCTCGCTCTCCGACCGGCTCCAGGCCAGTCGCTGGCGGATCGAGGTCGACGTACCCCGTCCCGACGCCCAGCGCGCGGTGGAGGCGTTCCTCGCCGCTCCGGAGGTCACGGTCGAGCGGATGACCAAGCGCGGTCTGCGCAGCTTCGACGCCCGCGGGGCCGTGTCGTCGCTCGCGGTCGTCGACGCGGCCGAGGGGGCACAGACGACCGTCGAGCTGGTCCTGCGGCACGGGGAGCCGGCCGTGCGGGCCGACGACATCCTCTCGGGGATGACGCGGCTCGGCGGGCTGGACCCGGCCGGTCCGGCGCTGCTGACCCGGCTCGACCAGGGTCCCTACGACGAGGCGACGGGCGAGGTGGGCGACCCCTTCGCCAGCTGAGCCTCCAGCGCCCGACGCACGGACGCCGCGACCGAGTCCCACGCCCAGGTGCTGTGGGCCTGCTCGGCGGTGGCCGACATCGTCGCGGCGTAGCGCTCGGTGTCGCGGGCGAGGTCGACCGCCTCGGCGAGGGCGCCGTCCCACTCGTGATCGCGGGCCAGCCGCCCGGTCACCCCGTCGGTGATGGCGGCGTCGAGCGACGGCGTGTGCGACGCGACCGTCCACGTGCCGACCACGGCGGCCTCGAAGAACTTCAGGTCCGACTTGCAGACGTTGAAGGCGTTGTGCTGGAGGGGCGCGACGTTGACCTCCACCTCCGCGATCGAGTGCTGCAGCTCCACGTAGTGCATGAACGGCACGAACTCGATGCGGTCGCGGAACTCCTCCAGCGGTCCGACGTCGTCGAGGAACCCGGCGATCCGGACGTCCACGTCGGGGTCGCGGGCGAGCAGGCGGGCCAGCGCGGGCGCGGCGACGGTGAAGTCGCGCACGTGCGAGGGGGTGCCGCTGAAGTAGCCGATGGTCACCGGGCCCGTGCGCCGGTAGCCGGACGACTGCTTGGCCTCGAGGAGGGTGCGGCTGTACTCCTGCTGCACGCGGTTGAGCACGTTGGGCACCACGTGGACGTGCTCGAGGGGCAGGTGGCGGGCGAGCTCGGCGCGGAGCGTCTGGTTGGTCGTGAACGCGCCCTCGCACAACCCGAGCGTGGCGTTGAGCCGCCCCATGTAGGAGAACCAGACGTCCCAGTCCAGGCTCACCGTGGCGTCGCGCCCCAGCGAGTCCATGACGAGGCCGGCGTAGGAGGTGTCGAACACGAGGTCGTCGGTGTCGAACAGGAGGGGTAGGCCGGCGCGCGCGGCCGTCGCGGCGAGGCGTCGCACGTTGCCGCCGTAGCGGTGGCGGGCGAGCACGATCGCGTCGAGCTGCGGCACGACCGGGAGCACGGACGGGATGTCGTCGTCGCTGAACCAGCCGGCGCCGACCACGCCGTCGGGGTCGCTGTTGACGGCCTCGACCACGTTGGCCACGCGGTAGCGGAAGGTGCTGGTGTCGGGCTGGCCGTAGAACCAGGCCACCTTCACGTCGCCGTCGAGCATCCGTCCCACGCGCTGCGTGACCGTGCTGTCCCACAGCACCGGCAGCGGTCCGGTGGGACGGGGGAGGTCAGCGAACATCGCCGGACCGCATCACGGCGGCGAAGCGCTCGACGAGGGCGTCGACGGTGGGGGCGAGGCTCGTCGTCCAGTCGCGTTCGATGGAGTCGGCCCGCAGGTTGGCCGCCCGCTGCTCCCGGTCGTCGGACAGCGCGAGCAGCCGCTGCATGCCCTCGAGCAGCCCGTCGACCGTGGCCGGGGCGGTGAGGATGTTGGCCGAGTAGTCGCTCAGGTCCTGCTTGCTGCCGTGGGTGTTGGTCAGCACGGGGACGCCCGCGGCGGCGAGGTCGAGCGGCGGGTAGGACGGGTGGGGCGTGTCCATCAGCACCAGCGCGGCGTCGATCGTGTGCACGAGCGCCTGGTAGTCGAGCCAGTTGAGGCCCTCGACGACGAGGGGCCTGGTGTCGCGCGGGAAGGTCAGGTCGGGCGTGCGGCGTCCGACGAGGTACAGCTCCCACTCGTCGGGGTCGAGGACGCCCTGCTCGACGGCGCGGGAGAGGACGGTGCCGCCGCGCCAGAAGAGGTTGCGGGCGTTCTCCGGGCGCGAGTAGAAGAAGAGCCGCCGCTTGCCCTCGGGCCGCGGGGCCAGGCCGGCGCCGTCGCGCGGCAGCCCGCCGGGGAAGGCCGGGGTGAGCGCGATGGCCTCCTCGGCCAGGTGCGGGTAGTTGTCGGGTGACCCGAGGTGGTCGAGCAGCCGCTGGGTGTTGACGACCACGGTGAAGCCGCGCTCGCCGAGGGTCTCGCTGCACATCAGTCGCTCGTCGCCGAAGGCGTAGAACATCCGCTCGTCCTCCTGCAGGAGGTAGAGCACCTGCTCGCGGGGGACCGTGCTGCCGAGCGTGGCGCGGGTCGTCCACCACGAGGTGGTCATGACGATCTCGTCGTCGGCGACCGCCAGCTCGGCGTCGCCCGACACCGGGACGTACGCCGTCTCCAGCGCGCCCTCGAGCCGGACGCCGGACGCCTGCTCGAGGGTGGCGACGACGCTCGGGTCCGGGGCCTCGGTACGGGTGGCGATGCGGAGGGTGGCGCCGAAGCGGTTGGCCAGCAGGATCGCGAGGATCACCGAGGTGCCGACGCCGCCGAACAGGCTGGACGGCCCCACGCTGTCGGTCAGCACGGTCACCCGCGGCGTCACCGACGTGAGGTGGGCGACCGGCAGCGGCGCGAGCTGCGCCCACTGCTGGGCGAACAGGCTGTCGAAGTAGGGCTCGCGCAGCCGGCCGCGGGGCGCGATCCGTCCCTCGTGCCGTCCGAAGCGCAGGTAGTGCAGCAGCGGGTTGGCGCCGCTCTTGGCGACGTCGACGTTCTGGCGCTGGTAGCCGGTGGTGGAGAACAGCTCGCTGGGGTCGTCGCCACGACGGGCGCCGAAGCGGAGGTAGTGGCGGACGAGGTCGGCGTCCTCGGGCAGGTCGGGGTGGAAGTGCCGGTAGTAGTCGGGGTCGAACAGGCCCGACTCGACGATCAGTGCGATGTCGTCGGCCAGGGGGTTCATGCTCCTGCCCTCCGCCCGGCCGATGCGCAGGTAGTGCACCAGCGGGTTGATCTTCGCCGCCGCCACCTCCGGGTTGCGCTGGAGGTAGGAGCGCGACGAGAAGGCCGCCGACGGATCCTTGCCGTTGAAGCCGCCGCGGGTGAGGTAGTGCTGGACCGGGTCCTTGCCCTGCTCGCGGAGCTTGGGGAGCTGCTGGAGGTAGAACTCCTCGTCGAACAGCTCGGACTCGCGCAGCAGGTCGGCGTCGCTGACCTCGCGTCGGTGGATCTTGCGCTCTGTCGTGGCCAACTCGGGCGTCCCCCTGCTGAGGATGTGGTGCGGACGTGGTGAGGATCGGACGGTGCATCCGGATGCCCGGGGAGCATATCGGCGGACCCCGGCACGCCCGGCCGCCGCGCGCCTTGGGGTCGGAGGCGGGCGGTGTGCGATACTCGCCACGTTCGACGCCCTGACCACCGTCGGGATCCGTCGAGCCGACGACGTTCTCGCCGGCCGCACCAGCGGTCGGCACCCCGGGTGGGTGGACGTCACCGGACCGCGACGCGGCCACAGGAGTCGGTGACAGCGACTCGCGTGGCCCGGCGACCGCGGCGGGTGGCGCACCGGCCGGCCGGAGACGCACCCGCGGAGGGGGTCGCCGCCACAGAAGCTTTGCGTCCCACTGATCGCCATGCGAGAGGGGCGGACGCCGTACCGGCACCGTCACGGTGCCCGAGGAGCACCACATGCTCAGTGATGACCAGCCCGACCAGCCCGAGCGCACCGAGTCCGGGTCCGCCACTCCAGAGGCGGGGAACGAGCCGACCGCGGACACCTCGCCCGCCGCGCCCGTCGTGACACGTCGTACGCGCAAGGCACCCGCCAAGAAGGCGGCTGCCGCACCGGCCGCCGCCGCCCCCGATCCTGCTCCCGCGGCCGGCGACGCCGACGAACCCGTCGTCCGCAAGACCGCCTCCCGCCGGGCGCCTGCCAAGAAGGCGCCGGCGCGCAAGAGCGCCGCGAAGAAGGCCGCCGCGACGCCTGAGCCCGACGCCGTTGAGCCCCCCGCCGTTGAGCCCCAGGCTGCCGACGTGACCGAGGACGCCCCGGCACCCGCGAAGAAGGCGACGGCGCGCAAGTCCGCCGCGAAGTCCGCCGCGAAGGCGCCTGCCAAGAAGGCGGCCGCCAAGCGGACCAGCGCCAAGAAGGCCGCCGCAGCACCCCAGCCGGAGGTCGCGGAGACCGCTCCGGCCCCCGAGTCCGACGCCGGTCACGCGGTGCTGTTCCAGGCCCCGGTCGTCACCACGACCACTCGCCGCACGCGCAAGAAGCCCGCGGCCGCCCCGGTCGAGGCCCCGGTCGAGGCCCCGGTCGAGGCCGACGAGGCCGACGAGGCCGACGAGGCGGCCTCGGAGACTCCGGCACCCGCCAAGAAGGCCGCGGCGAAGAAGTCGGCGGCGAAGAAGTCCGCCGCCGAGAAGCCTGCCAAGAAGTCCGGCCGGAAGGCCGCCCAGACGTCCGTCGCCGAGACGACCGACGCGACGGACTCCGAGGAGGACGAGGACGGCACCGCTCTCGTCGCCGACACCTCCGAGGCCCCGGACGCCGACGCCCCCGACACCTCGGAGTCGGAGGACTCCGACGGCGAGGGGGAGGGCGGCTCCGGTCGCCGTCGTCGCCGCCGCGGCGGTCGTCGTCGCCGCAAGTCCGGTGAGGGCGGCGAGGGGGAGGGCGACTCCGACACCGGGTCCGCCGACACCTCCGACGACACCGCGGAGGCCTCGACCTCCGGCCCGACGGACGGCGACTCCCAGGCGTCCGACGGCAACGGCGAGGGTTCCTCGCGCCGTCGCCGCCGTCGTCGCCGCGCCGGCGAGGAGGGCTCGTCCGACGACGGCGACCCCAACACCGTCACGCGGGTGCGCAAGACGCGCTCCGCCGAGGACCAGATCACCTCGGTCCAGGGCTCCACCCGCCTCGAGGCCAAGAAGCAGCGCCGCCGCGAGGGCCGCGAGGCCGGCCGTCGCCGGGCGCCGATCGTCAGCGAGGCCGAGTTCCTCGCCCGCCGCGAGGCGGTCGAGCGGGTGATGGTCATCCGCCAGCGCAAGGACCTCACGCAGATCGGCGTGCTCGAGGACAAGGTCCTCGTGGAGCACTACGTCGCACGCAAGTCCCAGACCTCCCTCATCGGAAACGTCTACCTCGGCCGCGTGCAGAACGTGCTCCCCTCGATGGAGGCCGCCTTCATCGACATCGGCAAGGGCCGCAACGCGGTCCTCTACGCCGGTGAGGTCAACTGGCAGTCGCTCGGCCACAAGGAGGGGCAACCGCGCAAGATCGAGTCGGTGCTCTCCAGCGGTCAGATGGTCCTCGTGCAGGTCACCAAGGACCCGGTCGGCCACAAGGGCGCCCGCCTGACCAGCCAGGTCAGCCTCGCCGGACGCTTCCTCGTCTACGTCCCGGACGGCACCACGTCCGGGATCTCCCGCAAGCTGCCCGACACCGAGCGCAGTCGCCTCAAGACGCTCCTCAAGCAGATCGTCCCCGACACCGCAGGCGTCATCGTGCGCACCGCGGCGGAGGGTGCCAGCGAGGAGGAGCTGACGCGCGATGTCGAGCGCCTCAAGGCTCGCTGGGAGGACATCGAGAAGAAGGCGACCCACAAGGGCTCCGGCCCGCAGCTGCTCTACGGCGAGCCCGACCTGACCCTGAAGGTCGTGCGCGACCTGTTCACCGAGGACTTCGCCAAGCTCGTCATCGAGGGTGACGACGCCTGGGAGACCGTCCGCGGGTACGTCGACTCGGTC
Organism: Nocardioides sp. zg-1230; assembly: GCF_013155335.1. Classification (GTDB taxonomy): domain Bacteria; phylum Actinomycetota; class Actinomycetes; order Propionibacteriales; family Nocardioidaceae; genus Nocardioides. Next base: position 63,631 of record NZ_JABJQZ010000004.1, read on the forward strand.
GCTCCCGACCTCGGCGAGCGCCTCGAGAAGTTCGAGCGCGGCGCGACCGGCGGCGACGTCTTCGCGACCTACCGCATCGAGGAGCAGATCCAGAAGGGGCTGGACCGCAAGGTCTGGCTGCCCTCGGGAGGCTCGCTCATCATCGACCGCACCGAGGCGATGACCGTCGTCGACGTCAACACCGGCAAGTTCACCGGGTCCGGGGGCAACCTCGAGGAGACGGTCACGAAGAACAACCTCGAGGCGGCCGAGGAGATCGTGCGTCAGCTCCGGCTGCGCGACATCGGCGGCATCATCGTCGTCGACTTCATCGACATGGTGCTCGAGTCGAACCGCGACCTCGTGGTCCGCCGCCTCGTCGAGTGCCTCGGTCGCGATCGCACCCGGCACCAGGTCGCCGAGGTGACCTCGCTCGGCCTCGTCCAGATGACTCGCAAGCGCATCGGCACCGGGCTCGTGGAGGCGTTCAGCGAGAACTGCGAGCACTGCCACGGCCGCGGCGTGGTCATCAAGGACCAGCCGGTCGACCCCGACGCACGACCCGACGACGGCGAGGGCCGTCGGGGGAGCCGCAGGCGCGGTCGCCGCGGTGCGGGCAACGAGGAGCCCGGCACCGGCAACGAGGGCGGCAACGCCAAGGTTGCCGAGCCGCACCACGCCCCGTCGCACGCCCCGTCGCCCAAGGACGTCGCCGCGATGGCACGGGCCGACCGGGCGGCCGAGGAGGCGTCGAGCGAGGCTCCCGCCGAGGCGACGCCTGAGGCTCCGGCCGCGACGACCTCTGAGGCGCAGGTCGAGGCTCCGGCTGAGGCGGCGCCCGAGGCTCCGGTCGAGGCGGCGCCCGAGGCTCCGGTCGAGGCGGCGCCCGAAGCTCCGGCCGAGACGACGCCCGAGGCTCCCTCGATCGAGCCCGAGAAGCCGAAGGTGGTCACGCGCACGCGTCGCCGCTCGGCCAGCCGTCCCGCCGGCCCGCCGTCGGGCGTGGGCACCGTGCCGGCCACGGGCGTGGTCGAGCCCGGGACCGCGGGCCTCGAGGCCGGGGCCGGCACGCCGGCGGTCGACGGAGCTGCTCCGGACGACACGTCGTCCGGCGGTCCGGGCGAGGCCCCGGTCGTCGAGCACGTCCCGATCAAGAAGAAGGGCTCACGCAAGCGCTGAGCCCGCGGGAGAGGGTGGCCGACCTCGTTTTGCCCGGTCGGCACCCGATCCCGTAGTCTTGACCCTCGGTGTTCGACGCACCGATTCTGCGCGCCCGCCACGCGGCGTACTCGCCCGACCAGGCGGTGTCGTGCGCAGTCCCGAATGTTTTCTTACCTGTAGTTCGTATCGAGGAGAGTGACTCGCCGTGTACGCAGTCGTGCGCAGTGGCAGCAAGCAGCAGAAGGTTGCCGTTGGCGACGTCATCGAGATCGACGCGATGGCCGCCGCGGGCGACACCCTCACCCTTCCCGTGGTGATGGTGGTCGACGGCGACAAGGTGACCGCGACCGGCCTGGACAAGGCGAGCGTGACCGTCGAGGTGACCGGCCGCACCAAGGGCCCGAAGATCATCATCCAGAAGTACAAGAACAAGACCGGCTACAAGAAGCGCCAGGGTCACCGCCAGAAGTACACCCAGGTCAAGGTCACCGACATCTCCCTCTGAGCACTCGCTCGAGGTCGACTCTTCATTCCCAAAGGACTGGACAATGGCTCACAAGAAGGGTGCTGCGAGCACCAAGAACGGTCGTGACTCCAACGCGCAGCGCCTCGGCGTGAAGCGCTTCGGCGGCCAGGTCGTCGGCGCCGGCGAGATCATCGTCCGCCAGCGCGGCACGCACTTCCACCCGGGCACCGGCGTGGGTCGCGGCGGCGACGACACCCTCTTCGCCCTGCAGGCCGGCGCCGTCGAGTTCGGCACCCGCCGCGGTCGCAAGGTCGTCAACATCACGCCCGTCGACTGAGCTCGCGAAGTCGACACACGGGCGGGAGATTGAGGAGAGCTCGGCTCAGGTCCGAGCTTGCGAGGAGCTGAGCGACTCGTCTCGAGATCCGCCTCATCACCACTGGGCGTCCCTTCTGGGGCGCCTTTTGTGGTTTCAGCACCACCAACAGCAAGGAATCCCATGGCCATCCCCACGTTCGTCGACCAGGCCACGCTGCACCTCGCGGCGGGCCGCGGCGGCAACGGCGTCGCCTCGGTCAAGAGGGAGAAGTTCAAGCCCCTCGGCGGCCCCGACGGCGGCAACGGCGGCCAGGGCGGGTCGATCATCCTGCAGGTGGACACCAGCGTCACCACCCTCGTCGACTACCACCACAGCCCCAAGCGCCGTGCGGAGAACGGCGGTCAGGGCGCCGGTGACCACAAGAACGGCGGCAACGGCAAGGACCTGGTCCTGACCGTCCCCGACGGCACCCTGGTCAAGGACGCCGACGGCCACGTGCTCGCCGACCTCGTCGGGCACGGGACGACCCTCGTCGTCGCCCAGGGCGGCCGCGGTGGTCTCGGCAACGCCGCCCTCGCCTCCTCCAAGCGCAAGGCGCCCGGCTTCGCCCTCCTGGGTGAGCCCGGGGACGAGCTCGTCGTACGCCTCGAGCTGAAGGTCGTCGCCGACATCGGCCTCGTCGGCTTCCCGAGCGCGGGCAAGTCGTCGCTGATCGCCGCGATCTCGCGGGCCCGGCCCAAGATCGCCGACTACCCCTTCACCACCCTCATCCCCAACCTCGGCGTCGTCACCGCGGGCGAGACCACCTTCGTGGTCGCCGACGTGCCCGGCCTGATCGAGGGTGCGGCCGAGGGCCGCGGTCTCGGCCACGACTTCCTGCGCCACATCGAGCGCTGCTCCGCGCTGGTGCACGTCATCGACACCGCCTCCATCGAGCCCGGGCGCAACCCGCTCGACGACCTCGACGTGATCGAGGGCGAGCTCGCCCGCTACGGCGGCCTCGAGGACCGGCCCCGGCTGGTGGCCCTCAACAAGGTCGACGTCCCCGACGGCCAGGACATCGCGGACATGGTGGTCGAGGAGCTGCGCGGTCGCGGCCTGCGGGTCTTCGAGGTCAGCGCCGCCTCCGGAGCCGGGCTGCGCGAGCTCACCTTCGCGATGGCCGAGATCGTCGAGGCATCGCGGGAGGCCGCGCCGGCGGCCGAGGCGGAGCGCATCGTGCTGCGGCCCCGGCCCGTCGACGGCGGCGACGACTTCACGGTCGTCGCGACCGACGAGGGGTGGCGGGTGCGCGGCACCAAGCCCGAGCGCTGGGTGCGCCAGACCGACTTCAGCAACGAGGAGGCCGTGGGCTTCCTGGCCGACCGCCTCAACCGCCTGGGCGTCGAGCTCAAGCTCGCGAAGATGGGCGCCCAGGAGGGCGACGCGGTCCTGATCGGCCCCGACGACAACTCGGTGGTCTTCGACTTCAAGCCCAGCATCGAGGCCGGTGCCGAGATGCTCGGCCGACGCGGTGAGGACGAGCGGTTCCGCGAGGACCGGCCGGCCCGCGACCGGCGTCGCGACATCGCCGAGGCGATGGAGACCAAGTCGGAGGAGGAGGCCCGCGCCGACGTGGCCCGCCGTCTCGACGAGGAGCGCCGGACGAAGGGCCCCAACCGCAGCTCCGGCAGCTCCGGCGTCGGTCCGATGGCCTACGAGATCGGCAGCAAGGACGACCCCGACTGGGACGGCAGTGACGACTGACCGCTCGGCCACGCGAGGGAGCCTGGTCGACGGTGCCCGTCGCATCGTCGTCAAGGTCGGCTCGTCGTCGTTGACCACCGCCGCCGGGGGGATCGACCCGGCACGCGTACGGCAGCTGGTGGAGGTGCTCGCCGCCGCCCGCGGAGGCGGAGCCGAGGTGGTGCTCGTGTCGTCGGGGGCCATCGCTGCGGGACTCGCCCCCCTCGGGCTGAAGCGTCGCCCCCGTGGTCTCGCCGCCCAGCAGGCCGCCGCGTCGGTGGGACAGGGGCTGCTCGCGCACCGCTACCAGGAGGAGTTCGCCCGGCACGGCATCGTCACGGGCCAGGTGCTGCTCACCGTCGACGACGTCACCCGGCGCGCGCACTACCGCAACGCCCACCAGACCTTCGCCAAGCTGCTCGAGCTCGGTGTCGTGCCGATCGTCAACGAGAACGACACGGTCGCGACGTCGGAGATCCGCTTCGGTGACAACGACCGGCTGGCGGCGCTCGTCGCCCACCTCGTGCACGCCGACCTGCTGGTGCTGCTCTCCGACGTCGACGGCCTCTACGACGGCCCGCCGTCGCGCCCCGGCGCACAGCTGGTCCCGGTGGTGAGCTCCGAGGACGACCTCGAGGCGGTGACCGTGGGGTCGGCCGGTGCCGCCGGTGTCGGTACCGGCGGGATGACCACCAAGGTCGACGCGGCCCGGATCGCGACCGGTGCCGGCATCGACGTCGTGCTGACCTCCGCCGACCAGGCCGCGGCCGCGCTGTCCGGCGCGGACGTCGGCACCCACTTCGAGGCGACCGGCAAGCGCCGCCCCACCCGGCTGCTGTGGCTGGCGCACGCCACGTCGGGTCAGGGCACGCTGTCGCTCGACGAGGGGGCTGTCCGCGCGATCGTCGAGCGCCGCGCCTCGCTGCTCCCGGCCGGCATCACCGCCGTGGGCGGGGCGTTCGTCGCCGGTGACGCGGTCGACCTGGTCGACCCCGACGGCACGGTGGTGGGCCGCGGACTCGTGAACTTCGACGCCGACGAGCTGCCTGCCCTCCTCGGCCGCTCGACCCGGGAGCTGAAGCACGCGCTGGGGACGGCGTACGAGCGCGAGGTCATCCATCGCGACGACCTCGTCGTGCTCTAGGGCGGCGGGCGCTCAGCCGAAGACGCGGGGCAGTTCGAGCACGGCGGCGAGGCGCTCGGCGTACGGCGTGCGCTGGGCGGGCGTGACCCATCGCGCATCGCGACGGCCACCTGCTGCGTGAGGTCCCACACGGCGTGACCGGCCTCGGTGGGGATGCCGTAGAGGTTCTCGTGGTGCGCGCGCGGGATCACCAGCACGGCGCCGTCGTTGGCCGGCCACCACTTCGGGGAGATCCGGGCGTAGGCGTGCTCCGTCACGGCCACCACGTCGGCGGGCCGGTTGCGCTCGTCGTGCACGCCACGCTGGATGAGGCAGAAGGGACAGTCGTAGCCGGCGCGCTCGTGGGTGCGCACGGCCGACACCCTCCCACGGGTAGCGTCGGCGCATGGCCGACCAGCGCGAGCCCCTTCACCGGACTCCCGAGGAGGTGGCCGAGGACGAGCACTTCTACCGCTGGTACGGGGCGTGGGCACCGCTGGACCCGGACGGCCTGATCCGCTTCATGGCGGGCTTCGACCGGCCGTGGTGGATCGTCGGCGGCTGGTCCGTGGAGGCGTTCACCGGCCACGCCCGCGAGCACGAGGACGTGGACCTCTCGATCCTCGCCTGCGACCTCACCGCCTTCCGCGAGCACGTCGGGGACGACTGGAACCTGTGGAGCAACCACGGCGGCACACTTCGGCCCTTCAACGACCGCCACCGCGAGGTGCTCGACGTCCGGAGCCAGGTCTGGGTCCGGCGCAGTGCCGCTGACCCGTGGATCATCGACCTCGTCATCACGCCCGACCAGGACGGTCTCTGGACGAGCAAGCGCGATCCCGACCACGTGGCCCCGGTCGACGACGTGACCTGGGTGGCCGGCGACGGCGTGCGCTACCTGCGTCCCGAGGTCACCCTGCTCTACAAGGCCGCGCTGCACCGGCCCAAGGACGACCGGGACCTCGAGGTGACGTGGCCGCTCCTGGACCCGGCGCCGCGCGAGTGGCTGCGCGCGTCCGTGGGCCGGCTCTACCCCGGGCACCCCTGGCTGTCGCGGATGGCCTGAGGCCTCAGGCGGCCCTCGCCCAGGCGAGCGCCTGCGCGCTGAGCTCCGTGGTCGAGAGCCCGAGCTCGCGGCGCACGACGCCCTCGGTCTGGGACCAGGAGAAGATGCGGGCCGTGCGGAAGGTGCGGACGAGGTCCCACAGCGCGGCCTCGCCCCTCGTAGTGGCGACGTAGTCGCACACGACCGCCGCCAGGTTGTAGCTGAGGGTGGGGTCGTCCCGGTAGAAGCTCCTGGTCGGCTCGAGCGTGCGTGCGGACGCGGTGCCGAGCTGGTGGGCGGCGATCCGGCGACGCTCGTCGACGGGCACGGTCGAGCGGGCGACGTACTCCGCGACGCCCTCCATCAACCAGACCGGGGAGCGGTCGTCGGTGGGTCCCAGCGCGACGTGCGCCAGCTCGTGGCGGAACACGAGGCCGCGCGCGAGGACGTCACCGACGACGGTCGGGTTGACGGCGAACCGGTAGGCGGCGACCGGGCCGTCGGGGCGCGCCAGCACCGGGAACGCCACGCCGGCGGTCTGGTCGACGGACATGCCGCTCATCTCGGCGATGGCGGTGGTGTCGGAGGTGCCGTACGCGACGTAGCGCCCCGGCCAGTCCGGGAAGTGACGCCTGACGACCGCCGTCGCGTTGGCGAGGTCGGACATGACATAGCTGGCGTGCTCGCTGGTGTCCTCGTCGAAGACCGCGAGGATTCCTCCGGAGCGGCGCACCTCGATGTGGGCGAGGTCCCACGGAGCCGGGATCCACCCGTTCACCAGGTCGACCTGCTCGTCGCGGTCGCCGGCGAGGAGCACGTGGTCGTCGCTGTGCACGAACGTCCACACCATCTTGTCGGTGACGGGGCGGCTGTCGAAGCCGCGCAGCCGCATCGTGAAGTCGACGGGGAGCCGCAGCTCGCCGTCGTCGAAGTCGTCGGCCAGGGCGTCCTCGTCGCCGAGCTCGAAGGACACGTCCCCCACGGGGAGTCGGGCGAGGTTGTCGAACCATCGCGCCTGGGTCGCGGAGAAGGTGAGCTCGTCAGGGTCGACGGTGGCGAGGAACGCCTCCCGGTCGCCTTCCGCCAGCGCCCGCTCGCGCTCGTCCACGAGTGCGAGGGCCTCCGCGCGGAGCGTCTCGTCCGTCGCGGCCGGTGCCGCGGACCGCGCAGGGCCGCCATCTGCGGGGGAGTCGGCAGCCGGTTGGCCGCCCGCCTCGCACGCGAGGGTGGGCACCAGCAGGAGGCAGGCGAGCCAGGCCCGGGGAGCGCGCACGGGGCGAGCCTAGGTGTGAACGTGGCCACGCGGGGCGGGTTGGCGCAGCCCGGCCCCGTAGGCTTGGCAGGTCATGACCCGTCCGCTCGTCTACCTCGATCACGCCGCGACCACGCCGATGCTGCCGGTCGCGATCGAGGCGATGACGCGCCAGCTCACTGGCGTCGGCAACGCCAGCTCGCTGCACGCGTCGGGCCGCGGCGCCCGGCGGGTGGTCGAGGAGTCCCGCGAGACCATCGCTGGCGTGATCGGCGCCCGGCCGGGCGACGTCGTCTTCACCTCCGGAGGCACGGAGTCCGACAACCTCGCGCTGAAGGGGATCTTCTGGGCCCGGCGCGCCGAGGACCCCCGTCGTACGCGCATCCTCTCCACCGCCGTCGAGCACCACGCGGTGCTCGACCCGCTCCACTGGCTGGCCGAGTACGACCACGCCGAGGTGGAGCTGCTGCCCGTGTCGTCCGAGGGCGTCCTCGACGTCGGCGCCCTCCGGGAGTCCGTCGCCCGCGACCCCGGATCCGTCGCGCTGGTGTCGGTGATGTGGGCCAACAACGAGGTCGGCTCGCTGCAGCCGATCGACGAGGTGGTCGCGATCGCCGCCGAGCACGGGATCCCCGTCCACACCGACGCCGTGCAGGCGCTCGGGCAGGTGCCCGTCGACTTCGCCGCCTCGGGCGTCGACGCGCTGACCTTCACCGGCCACAAGGTCGGCGGCCCCTACGGTGTGGGGGCGCTCGTCGTACGACGCGACCTGCCCGTCAGCGCACTCGTGCACGGCGGTGGCCAGGAGCGCGACATCCGCAGTGGCACGCTCGACGTGCCCGCGATCGCCAGCCTCGCCGCGGCCGTCGAGGAGTCGGTGAAGCACCAGCACGAGCACGCGGTGCGGGTCGCCGCGCTGCGCGACGACCTGGTGCGCCGCGTCATCGAGGCCGTGCCGGACGCCCACCTGCACGGCGCGCCGGCGGGACCTCGGCGGCTCCCCGGCAACGCCCACATCGGGTTCCCCGGCTGCGAGGGCGACTCCCTGCTGATGCTGCTCGACGCCCGCGGCATCGAGTGCTCCACCGGCTCGGCCTGCTCCGCCGGCGTCCCGCAGCCGTCCCACGTGCTGCTCGCGATGGGCTGCGACCCTGACCAGGCGAGGCACTCGCTCCGCTTCTCGCTCGGCCACACCACGACCCCGGCCGACGTCGATGCCGTCGTCGAGGCCATCGGTCCGGTCGTGGAGCGTGCCCGGGCCGCCCGGGCGCGCTGAGGGGTTGGGTCGGGGATGAAGGTCGTCGCCGCCATGTCGGGCGGGGTGGACTCCGCCGTCGCCGCCGCGCGCGCCGTCGAGGCCGGGCACGACGTGACCGGCGTGCACCTTGCGCTGAGCCGCAACCCGGCGTCGTACCGCTCCGGGGCGCGGGGGTGCTGCACGATCGAGGACAGCAACGACGCGCGCCGCGCGGCCGACGTCATCGGCATCCCGTTCTACGTCTGGGACCTCTCCGACCGCTTCCACGAGGACGTCGTGGAGGACTTCATGGACGAGTACGCCGCCGGGCGCACGCCCAACCCGTGCCTGCGGTGCAACGAGAAGATCAAGTTCGCCGCCGTTCTCGACCGGGCCCTCGCGCTCGGCTTCGACGCGGTCGCGACCGGGCACTACGCGCAGCTGCGCACCGGGGCCGACGGCCTCATCGAGATGCACCGCGCCACCGACCACGCCAAGGACCAGTCCTACGTCCTCGGCGTCCTCGACCAGGAGCAGCTGCGACACTCGCTCTTCCCTCTCGGTGACACCGACAAGCCGACCGTGCGCCGCGAGGCCGAGGCACGCGGCCTGCTGGTGGCCGACAAGCCCGACTCGCACGACATCTGCTTCGTCGCCGACGGCGACAACGCCGGCTGGCTGCGCGAGAAGCTCGGCGACCGCGCTCCCAACCACGGCGGGGACATCGTCGACGCGACGACGGGGGAGACGGTCGGCAGCCACACCGGCACCTACGGCTTCACCATCGGTCAGCGCCGCGGCCTCCGGCTCGGCGTGCCCGCGGCCGACGGCAAGCCGCGGTTCGTGCTCGACATCGAGCCGGTCAGCGGCACCGTCACCGTCGGTCCGCGCGAGCGCCTGGCAGTGGACCACGTGGCCGGGGTGCGCCCGCGCTGGTGCGGCACGGTCCCGGAGCGGGTCGAGGGCACCGTGCAGCTGCGTGCTCACGGCGCCGAGCACCGGGCGGTCGTCGTCGTCTCCGGCGACCGCGTGGAGATCGACCTCCTCGACCCGGCCGAGGGCATCGCGCCCGGTCAGGCCGCGGTGATCTACGACGGCACCCGCGTCGTCGGCTCAGCCACCATCGCCTCCACGCGTGCGGTCGGGGCCCCCGCATGACGCGTGCCACCGGCGTCGGCTCGATGCCCGGAGACTCCGACCGCGCCCACGCAGAGGCGACCCGCCTCGTCCTGGGCGAGCTGCCCGACCTGCCGCACGTGCCGGAGGTGCCGGGCCGCGGTGTCACGGCCGCGATGACCGGGCGCGGTCTTGCGGTCGTCGAGGGCCTCGGTGCCGACCTGCAGCCCGCCGGGTGGCGGCTCACCGACGCCAGTGGGATCGACCACCGTCGTGCGCGCTCGCTGCTCGCGCAGGACCTCGACACGGTCGAGGAGCTGGCCCAGGACTACGAGGGGGCGTTCAAGACCCAGGTCATCGGACCGTGGACGCTGGCGGCGACGGTCGAGAAGCCGCGAGGTGACAAGGTGCTCGCCGACCACGGCGCGCGCCGGGAGCTCGCCCAGGCCCTCGCCGAGGGCGTGCGCACCCACCTCGCCGACCTGCGTCGGCGGATCCGCGGTGCCGACCGCTGGATCGTGCAGCTCGACGAGCCGGCGCTGGCCGCGGTCGTGGCCGGGCAGGTGCCGACCGCCAGCGGCTACGGCCGGCACCGCAGCGTCGACCTCCCCGAGGCCGCGGCGCACCTGGAGTGGGTGGTCTCCGCCATCGCTGACGGCGGCGGCGAGGCGTGGGTGCACTCGTGCGCCCCGCAGACGCCGTGGTCGCTCGTCGCGGGGACCGGGGTGCACGGGCTCTCCGCCGACCTCGACATGCTCGGCCCGGCCGACCTCGACACCTTTGCGGAGGCGCTGGAGTCGGGCCGCACCGCCGCGCTCGGCGTCGTACCGTCCACCGCGCCGGCCGGCGACGCCTCCGACGTGCGCACCACGGAGCGGGTGCAGCGCTGGCTCGACATGCTCGGCCTGGATCCCGACGGCGTCGGTGACCAGCTGGTCATCACGCCGACCTGCGGCCTCGCCGGGGCGACGGCGGACTGGGCGGGTCGGGCCGTACGCCTCTCGGCGAGCGTGGCGCGCAACCTCTGACCGGCCAGCGGCCGGTTAGAGGCCGGTCAGCGCTCGGCGCGCGGGACCCGGGCGGCGAGCACCTCGAGTACGGAGGTCAGCGCGACGTCGTGCCAGCGCCGGGACCCGGCCAGCATGTAGTGGCCGAGGCCGCCCATGTCGTGGAGCTCGACGCTGTCGGCGACGCTGCGCGCACGGTCGACGTAGCGGGTGGTCTCGCGGAACGACGTGATGCGGTCGCGGCGCCCGTGGGCGGCCCGGAGCGCGCGACCCGCCAGGGTGGCGACGGGGTCGTCGGCCGACCACCACGGGGCCAGACCGACCACCCCTACGACCGACGGGTCGTCGGCCGCGTGCACCGCCACCCGGGCACCCATCGAGTGTCCCAGGAGCACGACGGGCACGTCGCCGTGCGCGGACCGAAGCTCCTCGAGCGCCCACCGGGCGTCGGCCACCGGGCCGGCGCCGCCGTTCCACCCGCGCACCCGGTAGCGCGCCAGCCACACGCCGACGCCCGCCTCGTGCGCCTGGGGCGTGATCGCACGCTGCAGCCACGCGGCCCGGCGCCACGACGCGCTGGTCGTGCCGATGACCCGGTCCGACCGGGGCTTGCCCCCGTGGAGGACCAGGACCATCGCACGCGGCTCGCCCGGGACGTCGGCCGTCGTCAGGAGGGGATCGCTCACAACCCTCCTTCGAGGCGGCGGCGACGTCGGATGGGCGATCGGGCCGGACGCCCGATCAGTGGACCCCGACCCCTTCCGGCGCGGACTCCGACGCCAGCTCCTCGTGCTTGACGTCGAGGAACAGCCAGACGAGCACCGAGGCGGCGATCATCATCAGCGAGCCGACGAAGAAGGCCATCGTGGCGCCCTCGGTGAACGAGCCGAGCGAGGCCAGCTGGCCGACAGCCGCCTGGTCGAGCTGCGGTGCGGCTGCCGCGATCGAGGGCGCGATCTCGTCGGCCCGTGTCTGTGCGAAGTGCAGCGACACCGTGCTGAGCGTCGCAAGCCCCAGCGCGCCGCCCACCTGCTGCATCGTGTTGAGCACGCCCGAGCCGATGCCGGTGTCCTGCGCACGCAAGTGGTGCACGGCGACGAGGGTGAGGGGGACGAAGTTGAGCCCCATGCCGAAGGCCATCAGCACGACGAACGGCAGGATCTGGGTCCAGTAGCTGACGCCGTCACCGAGGGCGACGCCCTGCCCGCCCAGGGCGGTCGGCATCGAGGCGAGGATGGATGCCGGGTCCTCCGGGACGGTGATCCGGCTGAAGCCGTAGAGCGCGACCGCCGAGAGCAGCGTGCCGACCCCGGACAGGAAGCGCGGGTCGACGTGGCTGATCAACCGGGAGGCGGCGGTGGCCGAGATGATCATCGCGATCGAGAACGGCAGGAACGCCACGCCGGTGGTGAGCGGGGAGTAGCCCACGACGAGCTGGATGAAGAGCGAGAGGAAGAAGAACATCGCGAACATCGCCGCCGGCACGATCATCATCACGGCGAAGGCGGTCGCACGGTTCTTGCTGCGGAAGATGCGGAAGGGCATCAGCGGGTGCTCGGCACGGGACTCCACGAGCAGGAAGATGCCGAGGAGCGCCACGCCGATGACGAGGCTGGCGACCGTGGTGGTGTCGCCCCAGCCATAGCGCTCGTCGCCCGCGCGGGACAGGCCGTAGACGATCGCGAGGAGGGCACCGGTGCCGGTGATCGCGCCCGGGATGTCGAGCCACCCGGTGTGGCGCTCGGACTCGTCGAAGAAGCGCGGGGCGAAGAAGGCCGCGGCCAGCCCGATGGGGACGACGATGAGGAACGTGTAGCGCCAGCCCTCGAGGCCGAGGATCGGGTCGAGCCCGGTCAGCCAGCCGCCGAGGATCAGCCCCACGGCCGCACCGACGCCCGCCATGGCGGCGTACACCGCGAAGGCGCGGTTGCGCTCGCGCCCGGCCGGGAACGTGGTGGTGATGAGGGCGAGCGCGGCCGGCGAGGCCAGGGCGGCGCCGAGGCCCTGGAGGCCGCGGGCGCCGAGCAGCATGACCTCGTTCTGGGCGAAGCCGCCGACGAGCGAGGCGAAGGCGAACAGCAGCACGCCGACCATGAAGATGCGACGGCGGCCGTAGAGGTCGGCGAGGCGGCCCCCGAGCAGCAGGAAGCCGCCGAAGGTCAGGGCGTAGCCCGTGACGATCCACTGCAGGTTGGCCTGGTCGATGTCGAGGTCCGTGCCGATGTAGGGAAGGGCGATGTTGGCGATGGTGCTGTCGAGCACCACCATCAGCTGCGCGAGCGAGATGAGCACGAGCGCCCAGCGCAAGCGCTTGTGCTGCTCGGGGGTCACCTCGTCGGCAACCAGCGTGCTGTCGGTCATGGAGCGTCCTTCGTGGATGGTGGTGCAGGTCGAGTGGAGCAGAGGGGTCCGACAGCGGTCGCCGGACGTGGTGGGTCAGCCGGTGGGGGAGGCGGGTCCGTGGAGCGCCGCCGGGAGGATGACCTCGTCGAGCACCCGTCCGACGAGCTCGGGGGTGACGGGGTCGCCGAGCAGGAAGGCCCGGTGCAGCACGATGCCGGCGAGCGAGGGGCCGAGGATCGTGAGGTCCGCGTCGGGGTGGACCTCGCCCCGCTCGCGGGCCCGCTCGTAGATGCCCCGGGAGGCCGCGATCTTGGGCGCGATGAAATCGCGGCGGTAGATCTCGGCGAACTCCGGGTCGCGGCCCATCGCGGTGACGACCGCGGCGAGCACCGCCTGGGCCCGCGGGTCGCTGATGCCTCCGCTGCCGCAGTAGGCCGCGAGCAGGTCGCCGCGGAGGGTGCCGGTGTCGGGGGCGGTCGCGGTGGTGGTGTGGTGCTGGGTGACCGCGGCGACGACGAGCTCGGGCTTGCCCCGCCAGCGTCGGTACAGGGTGGCCTTGGACGCCTTCGCCCTGGCGGCGACGGCATCCATGGTGAGCAGGTCGTAGCCGACGTCGGCGAGCACCTCGAGGGTCGCGTCGAGGATCTCCAGCTCGCGCTCGCCCGCCACGCGGGGTCGGGTGCCGGTCTCGGTCGGGGTCACGCCTGCTCCTCGGTCCTGCGGTCATGATGAAACGGAACGGTTTCGTTCCACAACGTCAGGGTAGGCAGATGCATTCCGATGGAACAAATGTGTTTCATCCGGTCCAGACCGGAGCGTGGGGCGCGGTGTCGCACGAGACCGGCAGACTGTGCCCATGAGCACGAGCGAGCAGCCCGACCTCGAGGCCACCGCCGCGACGGTGGCCTCCGCCCCGCCCGAGGCGCGCGAGCGCCACCAGGAGCTCAGCGAGCAGGTCGACGACGCCCGCTGGCGCTACTACGTCCTCGACGACCCCACGCTGTCCGACGCCGAGTTCGACGTGCGGCTGCGCGAGCTCGAGTCGCTGGAGGAGCAGTTCCCCGAGCTGCGTACGCCCGACTCGCCCACCCAGAAGGTCGGTGGAGCGGTGTCCACCGAGTTCACCGCGGTCGACCACCTCCAGCGGATGGAGAGCCTCGACAACGCCTTCACCTTCGAGGAGCTCGGCGCCTGGCACGCACGCATCCTGCGCGAGGGCATCGAGTCGCCGGCGCTGCTGTGCGAGCTCAAGGTCGACGGCCTCGCGATCAACCTGCTCTACGAGGACGGTCGCCTCGTGCGCGCGCTGACCCGCGGCGACGGGCGCACCGGTGAGGACGTGACGCCCAACGTACGCACCATCGCGTCGGTGCCGCACCGGCTGGTCGCGAACGACGACCACCCGGTCCCGGCGCTGCTGGAGGTCCGGGGCGAGGTGTTCCTCCCGACGCAGGGCTTCGAGCGGCTCAACGCCTCCATGGCCGACGCCGGCAAGCCCATGTTCGCCAACCCGCGCAACGCCGCGGCCGGCTCGCTGCGGCAGAAGGACCCGCGGGTCACCGCCACCCGCGACCTGGGCATGGTGTGCCACGGCATCGGGGCGCGCGACGGCTTCGAGCCGACCTCGCAGAGCACGGCGTACGACGCGCTGCGGGCATGGGGCCTGCCGACCTCCGACCAGGTGAAGGTGGTCCCGACGCTGGCGGAGGTCGAGGCGTGGATCGAGCACGTGGGCGAGCACCGGCACACCATCGTCGAGCACGAGATCGACGGGCTCGTCGTCAAGGTCGACGACGTCGCGCTGCAGCGACGGCTCGGCTCGACGAGCCGTGCGCCGCGGTGGGCGATCGCCTACAAGTACCCGCCCGAGGAGGTCAACACGCTGCTGCTGTCGATCGAGGTCAACACCGGACGCACCGGCCGGGTGACCCCCTTCGGCGTCATGGAGCCCACCAAGGTGGCCGGCTCCACGGTGGAGCGGGCCACCCTCCACAACGCCCACGAGGTCCGTCGCAAGGACGTGCGCCCCGGCGACACCGTCATCCTGCGCAAGGCCGGGGACGTCATCCCCGAGATCCTGGGCCCCGTGCTGGCGCTGCGTCCCGACGACCTCCCGGAGTGGGTGATGCCCACCCACTGCCCGTCCTGCGGCACCGAGCTGGTGCAGCAGAAGGAGGGCGACAAGGACCTCCGCTGCCCCAACCACCGCAAGTGCCCGGCCCAGCTGCTCGACCGCGTCTTCCACGTCGCCGGCCGCGGTGCCTTCGACATCGAGGGACTCGGCTCGGAGGCCGCCCACGCGCTGCTCGACGCGGGCGTGATGGAGGACGAGGGCGACATCTTCGACCTCACTGCCGACAAGCTGGTCCGCACCCAGCTGTTCACCCGGGCCCCGAAGAAGGGTGAGGAGGGGCCGCAGCTCTCGGCCAACGGCCAGCGACTGCTCGACAACCTCGCCACCCGCCTCGACGTCCCGCTGTGGCGGGTCGTGGTCGCCCTGTCGATCCGCCACGTCGGTCCGACCGCCGCCCGGGCCCTGGCCACCGAGCTCGGGTCCATGGCAGCGATCCGTGACGCCTCGGAGGAGGAGCTGGCCGGCACGGAGGGTGTCGGGCCCACCATCGCCGCGTCGGTGCGCGAGTGGTTCGACGGCCCGGACGCCGACTGGCACAACGAGATCGTGCGCAAGTGGCAGGCCGCCGGGGTCCGGATGGCCGACGAGCGGGACGCGTCGGTGCCGCGCACGCTCGAGGGCCTCACGATCGTGGCCACCGGCTCGTTGCAGCACTACACCCGCGACTCGGTGAAGGAGGCGATCATCAGCCGCGGCGGCAAGGCGTCGGGGTCGGTGTCGAAGAAGACCGACTACGTCGTGGTCGGCGACAACGCCGGGTCCAAGGCCGACAAGGCCGAGCAGCTCGGCGTGCCGGTGCTCGACGAGGACCAGTTCACGGTGCTGCTGGAGAAGGGGCCCGACGCGCTGGCGTGAGGTGACAACTTTCGACCGGACCGCGGTGTCCCACCCAACGAGGTGCCGTCTCGGGCGCCCACAGCGAAAGGTCGTCACCATGTCACGCAGGGCTCGCCGGCTGGTCCCCACGCTCGCACTGGTCGCGCTCGTGACCACGCCGCTCGTCGTCCTCGGGGGCCCCGCCGGGGCCACGCCACCGAGCTGTGCCGGCCTCAAGGCCACGATCGTCGGCAACGCCCGGGCGAACTCGATCACCGGCACGCCCCAGCGCGACGTGGTCCTCGCCCGGGGCGGCAACGACACCATCCGCGGCCTCGGCGGCAACGACGTGATCTGCGGCGGTGACGGCGCCGACACGATCCTCGGCGGCGAGGGCAACGACCGCCTCTACGGCGAGACCGACCTCGTGCGGCTCGACCAGTTCGGCCGGGTCGTGAAGAAGGGCGACACCCTCTCCGGCGGCACCGGCGACGACACGATCGACCTCGGCTACGACCCGCGCCCGGCCAGCGAGGGCACCGCCGTGCGTCTCGACGGCGTCACCTACGTCAACGCCGTGGCCCCGGTGGTGGTGGACTTCCGCGCCGCAGCGACCGTCCCGATCGCCGCCGACGGCAGCGACACCGTCACCGGGTTCAACGGCGGCATCCGCCTCGTCGGCTCGCCCTTCGGCGACACCGTCAAGGGCACCAACTCCGCCGACGTCATCGCTGCGCGCGGTGGCGACGACACGATCTTCGGCCGGGGCGGCGACGACACGATCGTCGCGGACACCTCTGGCGCTCTCGGCAACGACCGGCTCTACGGCGACGCGGGCGACGACACCCTGACCGGCAGCCTCGGCTCCGACATCTTCGTCGGCGGGAGCGGCGCCGACACGTTGGGCTCGACCTCGGAGCTCCACCAGGAGTTCCGCGGCGGCAGCGGCGTCGACACCGTCACCTTCCCGATCCCCGCCGAGTCCGGCTTCTCCGCCCGGGGTCACGGCGGCCAGGACAAGCTCCGCCTGCTTCCCAACTCCAACCCGGCGATCAAGCCCACCCTGCGCCTCGACCAGACGAGGAGGACGACGGTCCGCGACCTCCCCTTCACCATCGAGGGGAAGATCAACGGCTTCAGCGACATCGTGCTCCCGGCCCGGACGCTGTCGATCTTCAAGGGCAGCAACGACTCCGAGGTCATCACCGCCCACCCCGACTACCGCGCGATGATCTACGGCCGCGGCGGGGCCGACGTGATGACCGGCTCGAGCCAGCCCGACCGGCTCGACGGTGGTCTCGGCTTCGACATCGCCCGCGGTCGTGGCGGCAACGACACCTGCAAGGCGGCCGAGAAGCGATCCAGCTGCTGAGCTCCCCACCCAGCGCGTCTGCTTCCCCCGTGACCGCGGACGGGGGCACCATGCCTCCATGGCGCGCACCAGCAGGCTGCTCGTGCTCGCAGTGGCCTGGGCGGTGCCGGTCTGCTGGACCGTCCTCGCGCTGCTGGCCGGCCCGTCCGACGGCACCAGCCTCTCCTCGAGGCTCGTGCCGTCGGCGGACTCCGGCTGGGGTGACACCGTGCGGGTCGCGACCACCTACGGGGAGACCCCGCTCCGGCCGGGCGACGAGGTGCAGGCCGTCGACGGGCGCTCCCCGGCACAGTGGGTCGCCGACGCGGACGGCGTACGGCGGCAAGTGGGCGACATCGTGCGCTACGAGGTACGCCGCACCGGTGCCGGCCTCGACCTGATCCAGCAGGTCGACGTCACGCTGCACCGCTACCCGTTCGCCGCGGCCGCGCGGAGCGCCCCGCACGTGGTCCTCCTGCCGGTCCTGCTGCTCGCGGTGGGGTCACTGGTCTTCTGGACCAGGCCGTCAGCCGCTGCCGCCCGGGCGTTCCTGGTGGCGACCGCGCTGCTGCCGGCCGCGACCACGTCCACCCCGCTCGGACTCGGGGTCATCGACCTCGCCGGCGCCCGCGGCGCCTGGCCCCAGCTCGTGGGCGAGGCGGTGGCCGCCGTCGGGTTGGTGGCCCTCCTGCTCTCGGTCGCGCTCCTGACCCGAGCGGCCGCCCGCGACCGGTGGGTGACCATCGCGCTCCTGGCCGTGCCTGTGCTGGCGTACGCCGTCTGGCTGGGCGTGCGCCTCGGGAGTGCGGGCTCGGCCCTGGAGCGGCTGTCGCTGTGGGCGACCGTCTTCGCGCCCGTCCTGTGGGCCGCCGTCCCGGTCCTGCTCGTGGTCGCCACCCTCGCGTACCTGAGGGCTCGGGACCGGACCGACGTGCTCGCCACCCGGCTCGCGCTCCTCGGTGTCGGTGCCGGCGTCGCTGCCTGGCTCGTCCTCGGCCCGGCACCTGCCCTGCTCACCGGTGCGCCGCTCCTGCGCCAGGACCTGCTCGTCCTGCTCGGAGGAGCGCTCGCCCTGGCCGGCATCGCGGCCGCCGCCGGCCACTACCACCTCGCCGAGATCGAGCCGCGGGTCCGCCGCGGGCTCGTGCAGGCCCTCGTGTTGGTGGTCGTCGCAGCCGCCTTCGTCGGCATGGTGCGGGCGGTGGACGCCGCGGCGGACATCTCCGTCGGCTCGATGCTGGCCGGCGGCCTGCTGGCGCTGCTGCTGCTGCCGGCTGCCGTCGCGGTGCAGCGGACGGTGCGACGGGTGGTCTACGGCGACCGCGAGTTCCCGCACCGGGTCGTCTCGGACCTGCGCCGGCTCGACGCGCTGACCGCACCGGAGGACGCGCTGCGGGAGGCCCTCGAGCTGCTCGCGCGCCGCCTCCACCTCTCGTTCGCGGCCGTCGACGTGCTGGCCACGCCCACCTCCGGTCCGGTCGCGGCGTCCATCGGCGCTCCCCTCGGCACGCCCGCCACTGTCGACCTGTCCGTCGGGGGCACGACCGTGGGCCGCCTCCGGCTCGAGGTGGACGCAGGCCACGACCCCTTCGGGCCCGGCGACCGGCGGTTGCTGGAGGACGTGGGCACCCAGGTGGGCGCGCTGGTCCAGGCGGTCACGGCCAACCGTGAGCTCCAGGTGTCCCGGCAGCGGCTGGTCGCCGCCCGGGAGGAGGAGCGACGCAGGCTCAGGCGCGACCTGCACGACGGCCTCGGGCCGTCGCTCGCCTCGCTCGCGATGCGCCTCGAGGCCGCCACGGACCTCATCGAGGACGACCCCGAGCAGGCGGCCGACCTCGTCGGGCGGCTCTCCGACCAGGCCCGCGAGGGCATCGGCGAGGTGCGGCGGCTGGTGGAGGGCCTTCGTCCGCCTGCGCTGGACCAGCTCGGCCTGGTCTCGGCACTGCGGCACCGGGCGGCCGAGCACGGCGCCGGGGTGGGCACGGTGCCGTGGACGGTCGAGGCCGCCGACGACATCGAGCCGCTCCCGGCGGCGGTGGAGGTCGCGGCCTACCGCATCGTCGTCGAGGCCGTCACCAACGCGCAGCGCCACAGCGGCGCCGACCGGTGCGTCGTACGCCTGTCCCGCGACGCCGGCGACCTGCGCATCGAGGTTTCCGACACGGGGTCGGGACTGGCAGCAGACCGCCGTCCGGGTGTAGGCCTGTCCTCGATGCGGGAGCGGGCCGAGGAGCTCGGAGGCACGTTCGAGGCCGGCGACCGCCCCGGTGGCGGCACGGTGGTCCGGGTGCGGCTGCCGCTGCAGCAGGGTTGACTCCGGCAGGGTCGAGGAGTCCGAGGACAGTCAGGAGGAGCCGATGGACGGCTACCGGGTGTTGATCGCCGACGACCACGACGAGTTCCGGCGTGGGCTGGAGGCCCTGCTCGCCGCGACGCCCGACGTGGAGGTGGTGGGCACGGCCTCGGACGGCGCGATGGCGATCGCGCTGGCGCTCGACCTCCAGCCGGACGTGGTGCTCATGGACCTGCACATGCCGCGGGTCAACGGCATCGACGCCACCGCGCAGATCGTCGGCTCGTCCCCCCACATCGGCGTGCTCGTGCTGACGATGATGGAGGACGAGGAGTCGGTGTTCGCCGCCGTGCGCGCAGGCGCCCGCGGCTACCTCCTCAAGGGCGCGCGGCGCGGTGAGATCACCCGGGCGGTGCAGGCCGTCGGCGCGGGCGAGGTGATCTTCGGGCCCGGCATCGCCGACCGGGTGATGGCGTACTTCGCCGGCGCCCGCAGCCGGCCGGTCGCCGACGCCTTCCCCGACCTCACCGAGCGTGAGCGGGTCGTGCTCGGACTCATCGCCGAGGGCAAGGAGAACGGCGAGATCGCCCGGCAGCTGGGCCTGTCGATCAAGACCGTGCGCAACCACGCGAGCAACATCTTCACCAAGCTGCAGGTGGCCCACCGGGCGCAGGCGATCGTCAAGGCCCGGGAGGCGGGGCTGGGCTGAGGCGGGGCTGAGTGGCGGATCAGCCCTCGTCGCGGCAGCCGCCCTGCAGCCGCGCGTCGCCCCTGGCGTCGTCGCCGACGGCCCGCGCCTGGGCCAGGTCGGGGAGGACGACGTCGGCGCCGCCCACCACGGCGAACGTGCCCGTGATGATGCAGCCCTCCGTGCGACCCGGTTCGACGGTGGTGAGCGCCTGGACCAGCCGGTAGACCTCCGACGGTGACATGTCGGTCTGGAGGCCGCCGATCGCGGAGAGGGCGACCCCCTCCATGAAGCCTGGTTCGTCCTCGACGCTCCGGAGCCGCTCCAGTGTCCCGAGGAGCAGCCGCTGGTGGTTGGCCACGCGCTCGAAGTCGCTTCCGTCGGGGAGCGTGTCGCGGGTGCGGGCGTAGGAGAGGGACTGGTCGGCGTCGAAGGTGTTGCGACCGCGCTGCACCCGGACGTCGCCGTCCTCGGAGGTGAACGCCGTCGGGGAGTCCACCTGCACGTCGCCGACGGCGCCCATCATCGAGAGGAACCCCTCGAACCCGGTCACCAGGACCACGTCGGCCTCGATGCCGAGCAGCTCGTCCACCTCGCGGGCCACCCCCTCGGGCCCCTCGTCGCGCAGGGCGGTGTTGAGGCGGGCGCTGCCGTTGCTCATCTCGACGTAGAGGTCGCGGGGCAGGCCGATGGCGAGGGCCCGACCGGTGTCGAGGTTCACCCCGACCAGCTGGATCGCGTCGGTGAGGCCGGCCATCACGTCGTCGCCGGCGGCGGCCTCGGAGCCGAGGGCGAGGACCCAGACGACCCCGTCACCCGCGTCGACCGCCTTGGCGGTGCCGATGGTCGTCAGGTTGATGGTCGTCGGGTGGACGGAGCCGGACGGCACGACGAGCGCTATGCCGGCGAGGAGCGCCAGCCGTGCGGCAGTGCGCCGGAGCCACCTCATGAGCCGCCCCCCTCCGCCTCGGCGGACGACTCGTCGCCGTTGTCGAACCTGACGTCGTAGCCGAAGACCGACCAGGTGCCTTCGTCGGCGTCGAGCAGGAAGCGTCCGTCGAGCGTCAGCGGTCGCGTCGAGCCGTCCTCCATGGTGGCCTCGAAGGCGAAGTGCACGGTGGCGGTCGCGCCGTGGACCTCGCCGGCCTGGTCGAGGAACGACAGCCGGGCGTCGAGCTCGGTGGCGCGCATGTCGGTCGCGTCTCGCGCGGTCGCTGCGGTGAGGTAGTCGATGTGCCGGGTCGCCTTGCGTGCGGCCACGCTGGTGAAGTCCTCGAAGGCCCGGACGAAGTCCTGCCGGGGGAACTCACCGAGGAAACCCTCGAGGACGTAGTCGGACAGCACCTCGCCGACGGCCCCCTCGATCTCGGTCCGCGTCGTCTCGTCGAGGCGCTCGCCCCCGGTGACGGTCTGCACGCGCAGCGCGGCGGACTCAGGGGTCGGCGTCTCCTCGTCGTCGGGCGGGCCGCCGTCGGAGCAGCCGGCGGCGAGCACCGCGACCGCCGCCGCGACGCCGAGGCGTGCGGTCCGCCCGACGCGGTGGCGAGTGTGGCCCATGGCGATCATCATGGCCGACGCAGCCTGCGCTGTCTCAGCTCGCCGGGACCGTGTTGACGGGGGAGAGGTCGAACTGCGCGACGTTGTCGCGGGCCGGGTGCCGCGCCCCGACCGGGCCCCGGGCGAACTCGGTGACCAGCGTGCCGGTCACCGTCCGGGTGAACTCCCGCGTGGCGGCACCGAGCGGCCGCTCGCACCGGTCGACCATCGCGCAGCCCCAGCGCAGCGTGCCCGCGGCGAAGACCCCGGCCCCCGAGCCGGCCGTGTAGTAGACCGACTGCGTCGTGGTGGTGACGCCCCGGCACGAGTACGGCGAGTGGCTGAGCACCTGCAGCGGCCGCGGCAGCCGCTCGTCCGGGTAGACCCGGTCGGCCTCCGGTCCGACGAGGCCGTGGACGTGGGTGCCGCGACGTACGCCGGTCCCGCGGAAGCCCCACCAGCCCGGGGAGGCGATGACGTAGTCGGTGTCCACCGGGTAGCACTCGTACTGCATGCCCAGCAGGTCGTGCTCGGGACGGGGCACGGGCGGCTCGCGGAACAGCGCGGTGGCGTCGACCGAGCCCTGCGCGTACAGCGGGTCGAGGTGGGCGGAGTGGCGGTAGCCGACGACGACGCGGGCAGGACCCTCGGCGCTCGGCTCCAGTCGGATCCGCCAGTACATCGTGTTCGCGCCGAGGAAGGCCAGGTTGACCCCGGCGTCGCGGGCGCTGAGGACGACCTCGCGCATGGTGTTGGTCCAGTACTCGTCGTGGCCCATCGAGACGTAGCCGCGTGCGCCGGCCAGGGCTCCCGGCGAGGTGTGGAGGTCGACGTTGGTGAAGTACGACAGCGGGACGCCGGACTGCTCGGCGCGGAGGACGATCGGGATCGCAGCGGTGCGGTAGTCGTTGGCCCCGGTCGCCCCGTTGTAGGGCCGGTCGAAGCTCACCGCGTGGCTCGGGGCGTCGCCGTTGGCGCCGGCGTACAGGCTGTAGCCGCCCCACTCGTTGTAGGCCTGCCACGTCGTGACGGGTGCGACGAGCGCGACGGTGCCCTCCGCGGACTCCGAGGTGACGACGTAGGGCACCTGGGTCTCCCAGCCGGTGTCGGTGCGCAGCCGGAAGACGTAGAAGCCGGGCGTCCACGTGGAGGTGTCGACGGTGAGGTCACGCGTCCACGGCGCGACCACGGTGCGTCGCTCGTACGACGACCAGCGGGGGGCCGGCTGCTGACGGCCGCGGCGGAAGCCTGACTCCCACACGAAGGCGCCGGTGCCGCCCTGGTAGGACCCGATCCGGAACGCTGCCGCCTCCCAGCCGCCCTCGGTCGTGGAGACCTTCAGCCCCACCCGCGTGCCCGGCACCCCGCTCGCGTGCGTGGTGTAGGCCGCGACCTCGCCCCGGAACGACGTCTTGCTCACCCGCCAGTCCTCCGTGCCGGGGGGCTCGGGCGCGGGCTCCGGCTCCGGCGCCTCCGTGGCCTCCTCGTCCAGGCCGGCGTCCGCCTGGGCCCGCGGCAGGCCGATCGCGGCCCCGCTGTCAGCGCCCGCGTCCCGTCCGTCCCGTGCTCCGTTCCGCGCTCCGGTCCCCCCGCCGGGCGCGCACCCCGTGGCCAGCACCGTGAGCACCACCAGGGCCACCGTCATCTGTCGCGTCAGCTTCGCCATGGTGACGACGCTCGTGGGGAGGCACTTCCCGGCACATGGGGCGCCGATCCCGGGCGGTCGGGACGTTGCGGACCACGGTCCCGACCGGGGGCGGGCGCGGCCGGGGCGGGGACCTAGGATCAACCCCATGCCCGAGATCTCCAGGGACGAGGTGGCCCACCTGGCCATGCTCGCCCGCATCGACCTCTCCGACGCCGAGCTCGACCACCTGGCGCCCCAGCTGAGCGTCATCCTGGAGTCGGTGGCCTCCATCAACGGGGTCGCAGGCGACGACGTGCCGCCGACCTCCCACGCCCTGCCGTTGACCAACGTCTTCCGCGAGGACGTCGTCGTGCCGGGCCTGACGGCCGAGGAGGCGCTGGCCGGCGCCCCCGCCGTCGAGGACCAGCGCTTCTCCGTCCCGCGGATCCTGGGCGAGGAGGCCTGATGAGCGACGTCACCCGCAGCACCGCTGCCGCGCTCGCCGAGGGCCTCGCCGAGGGCGATCTCACCTCCGTCGCGCTCACCGAGGCACACCTCGACCGCATCGACGCCGTCGACGGGGCGGTCCACGCCTTCCTGCACGTCGACCGTGACGGCGCCCTCGCCGAGGCCGCCGAGTCCGACGCCCGCCGGGCCCGCGGCGAGGCACGCGGCCCGCTCGACGGCGTACCGGTCGCGGTCAAGGACGTGCTCGCCACCCGTGGCCTGCCGACCACCTGCGGCTCGAAGATCCTCGAGGGGTGGGTCCCGCCCTACGACGCGACCGTCGTGTCGCGGCTGCGCGAGGCCGGCCTGCCGATCCTCGGCAAGACCAACATGGACGAGTTCGCGATGGGCTCCTCCACCGAGCACTCCGCCTACGGCCCCACCCGCAACCCGTGGGACCTCGACCGGATCCCCGGGGGGTCCGGAGGTGGCTCGGCCGCCGCCGTCGCGGCCTTCGAGGCGCCCCTCGCCATCGGCACCGACACCGGCGGCTCGATCCGCCAGCCCGGCGCCGTGACCGGCACCGTCGGTGTGAAGCCGACCTACGGCGGCGTCTCGCGCTACGGCCTGGTGGCGCTCGCCAACAGTCTCGACCAGGCGGGTCCGGTCACCCGGACGGTGCTCGACGCGGCGATGCTGCACGACGTGATCGGCGGGCACGACCCGCGCGACTCCACGTCCATCCAGCAGGACTGGCCGTCCTTCACCGAGGCGGCGCGCGCCGGCTCGGCCGGCGACATGACCGGCGTCAAGGTGGGCGTCATCACCGAGCTCGCCGGCGAGGGATGGCAGCCCGGCGTCATGACGCGCTTCCAGGAGTCTGTCGACCTGCTGGTCAAGGCAGGCGCCGAGGTCGTCGAGGTGTCGTGCCCGTCCTTCGTGCACGCCCTCGCCACCTACTACCTCATCCTCCCGGCCGAGGCGTCGAGCAACCTCGCGAAGTTCGACGCGATGCGCTACGGCCTCCGGGTGACCCCCGAGGGCGACCCGAGCGCCGAGGAGGTGATGCGGGCCACCCGCGACGCCGGCTTCGGCGACGAGGTCAAGCGCCGCATCATCCTCGGCACCTACGCCCTGTCCAGCGGCTACTACGACGCCTACTACGGCCAGGCCCAGAAGATCCGCACGCTCATCAGCCGCGACTTCGACGCCGCCTTCGCCGACGTCGACGTGCTGGTCTCGCCGACCGCCCCCACCACGGCCTTCAAGCTGGGGGAGAAGCTCGACGACCCGATGGCGATGTACCTCAACGACCTCGCCACCATCCCTGCCAACCTCGCCGGCGTGCCCGGGATCTCGGTCCCCAACGGCCTCGCCGACGAGGACGGCCTCCCCAGCGGCTTCCAGGTGCTGGCCCCCGCCCTGGCCGACGACCGCGTCTACCGCGTGGGTGCCGCCCTCGAGGCCCTGTACGCCGACCAGTGGGGCGGCCCGCTGCTCGACAAGGCACCCGAACTGGAGACCGAGCGATGACCGCCCAGACGAACGACACAGCCCTGATGCCCTTCGACGACGTCCTCGCGGCCTACGACCCGGCCCTCGGGCTCGAGGTCCACGTCGAGCTCAACACCGCCTCGAAGATGTTCTGCGGCTGCCCGGCCGTGTTCGGCGGCGAGCCCAACGCGGGCGTGTGCCCGACCTGCCTCGGCCTGCCCGGCGCGATGCCGGTGGTCAACGGCAAGGCCGTCGAGTCGGCCATCCGCATCGGCCTCGCGCTCAACTGCGAGATCGCCGAGTGGTGCCGGTTCGCCCGGAAGAACTACTTCTACCCGGACATGCCGAAGAACTTCCAGACGTCGCAGTACGACGAGCCGATCTGCTTCGACGGATACATGGACGTCGACGTTGATGGTGAGATCTACCGGGTCGAGATCGAGCGCGCCCACATGGAGGAGGACACCGGCAAGTCGCTGCACGTCGGCGGCTCCACCGGCCGCATCCACGGCGCCGACCACTCGCTGGTCGACTACAACCGGGCCGGCATCCCGCTCATCGAGATCGTCACCCGACCCATCCTCGGCGCCGGCGAGAAGGCGCCCGAGGTCGCGAAGGCCTACGTCGCGCAGCTGCGCGAGCTGATCGTCGCCCTCGGCGTCTCCGAGGCCCGGATGGACCAGGGCAACCTGCGTGCCGACGTCAACCTGTCGCTCTCGCCCAAGGGCAGCGGCACCCTCGGCACCCGCACCGAGACCAAGAACGTCAACTCGTTCCGCTCCGTCGAGCGGGCCGTGCGCTTCGAGATGCAGCGCCATGCCGCGATCCTGAGTGGGGGTGGCTCGATCCTGCAGGAGACGCGCCACTGGCACGAGGACACCGGGATCACCACGAGCGGCCGCGTGAAGTCCGACGCGGAGGACTACCGCTACTTCCCCGAGCCGGACCTGGTGCCGGTCGCGCCGAGCCGCGAGTGGGTCGAGGAGCTGCGCGGCACGCTGCCGGAGAACCCGACCGTACGTCGTGCGCGGCTGCAGGCAGAGTGGGGCTTCAGCGACCTCGAGATGCGCGACACCATCGGCGCGGGAGCCCTCGGCCTGGTGGTGGAGACGATCGCCGCGGGCGCCGCCCCGCAGGCCGCCCGGAAGTGGTGGCTCGGCGAGCTCGCCCGGCGCAGCAACGAGGACGGCGTGGACCTCGTCGACCTGCCGATCACGCCGGCCGACGTCGCCCGCGTCCAGGCGCTGGTCGACGAGAAGGTCGTCAACGACAAGCTGGCCCGTCAGGTCCTCGAGGGCGTCCTCGCCGGTGAGGGCACGCCCGACGAGGTCGTGGAGAAGCGCGGCCTCGCGGTCGTCTCCGACGACGGTGCGCTGGGTGCGGCCGTCGACAACGCCATCGCCGCGAACCCCGACGTGGCCGACAAGATCCGCGACGGCAAGGTCGCCGCTGCGGGAGCCCTCATCGGCGCCGTGATGAAGGAGATGCGCGGCCAGGCCGACGCCGGCAGGGTCCGGGAGCTGATCCTCGAAAAACTCGCGGTCTAGACAACTTGTTAGTGTGCTGGCGAGTCCCACTGGTCACATCGCCAACCAAGACGCTCGCAGCATCGGGGGACGTGGTCGGCCGCATCATGCGGTCCGGACGGCCTCGGCGAGTGGAAAGGAAGTCATGCACCATCGCATTCGACCCATCCGATCAGCAGCGGTCGTCCTGTCGACCGTCGCCCTGGGCGCCGGAGTGCTCGCCGCTCCGCCGGCCACGGCGGACGTCTCGTCCGCCCTCCGGGCTGCCAAGGCAGGCGTGAAGACCGACAGCACGCCATCCAACGTCGCGGCCGACTGGATCACCGACGAGCTTGCCAACGGGCTGATGGTCGGCTCGAACGGACCCGACTACGGGCTGACTCTCGACACCGGCCTCGCGCTGCACAGCGTCCCGGGTCACGAGGCCGGCGTCGCGGCGATCAACGCCGCGTTCAAGCCGCGCGTCGACGAGTACGTCGGCGACGGCACCAAGGAGTCGTACGCCGGGGCGCTCGGCAAGGCCGCCGCGTTCATCCGCGCCGCGGGCGAGAACCCGATCGACTACGGCGGCAAGAACCTGCTGGCGCGCCTCGAGCAGCGCACGGCCGACGTGCCGGCGGACCCGGCCGCCGAGCCGCAGGCCGCGGCCATCGCCGGCCGGATCTTCGACAAGTCGGAGTTCGGCAACTACGCCAACGTCGTGGGGCAGTCCTACGCCGTGCGTGAGCTGTCACTCGCCCGGTCGACCGAGGCGGGCGCGGCACGCGACTTCCTGCTGAAGCAGCAGTGCGCGTCGGGCTACTTCCGACTCAACTTCGAGAAGGCCAACGTCCCCAACCAGTCGTGCACCGAGGGCGCGCCCGGCAGCGAGCTCGACCCGGACGCCACCGCGCTCGCGATGATCAACCTGATCGAGTCGCACGACAACTCTCCGGCGGTCAAGGCCGCCCTCGACAAGGCCAGCGCCTGGCTGGTCGACCGGCAGCGCAACAGCGGTGCCATCCGCAGCTCTGGCGCCGACGCGCAGATCAACACCAACACCACCGCCCTCGGTGGCTACGCCCTCGGCCTGATGCGCCAGTCCGACGCAGCGCAGAAGGCGGCGCTCTGGGTCCGCAAGAACCAGCCCGTCGACAAGTACAAGTGCCGTACGGCGCTGACCAAGGACACCGGTGCCGTCGCCTTCCGCAAGGACCGGTCCAAGGCAAGCAAGGCCACCGGCATCCCTGCCGAGGGTCGCGACGAGTGGCGCCGTGCCACCGCCCAGGCGATCCTCGGCCTGCAGTTCGCCCCGGCGAGCAAGGACAGGTTCCGCATCGAGTCCGTGCGCAAGCAGGCCCGTGCCGGCGAGCGCGTCCAGTTCCGCGTCTACGGGCTGGCGCCCGGCGAGAGCGCCTGCATGCAGGTCAAGGGTGACTTCCTTCGCGTCAAGGGCAAGACGAAGGGCACCAAGATCGTGCGCAAGCTCCGCCTGCCGACCGGCAACCAGCGTCGTGTGGGTCTCGTGAAGACCTCGGACGACGAGGCGCGTACGTGGATCCGGGTCCGCAACTGATCCACCAGCTCCACCCGTCACACCACGGTCGGCCCGGCGTCTCGCGACGCCGGGCCGACGTGCGTTCGGACTCCGGACGGGGTTAGGCTGCGCACGCCGCACCCGACCGGGTCGGCACCACACACGCCCGAGCTGGGGAAAGCCGGTCCGAAACCGGCGCTGACCCGCAACCGTGGGCACGGGAGCGATCCCGTGCGAGCCGGAACACCTGCCTCGACGCGTCTTGATCACCATCGCTGTCGAGGAATGCAGCGGGGGCGGACCGGTGCATGCCGCTTCCCTCGTTGTTGCAGCGAGGGAAGGAACCATGAAGCTCTCCGCGTCGAGGACCGCCCTGTCGGGCCTCGCTCTCACCGTCGCCGCCACCGCGCTCGGCCAGCCCCTGCTCGCCCCCGCGGCAAGCGCTGCCACGGACGCGCCGGCCACGAGCGCCGCGCGCGCTGGCACCGGGTGGCTCGCCACCCAGCTCACCAACGGCGTCATCCACAACGACACCTACGACTTCGACGACCTCGGCATGACGATGGACATCGGCCTGAGCATGGACGAGGTCGGCGGCGACCAGGCCATGGTCCGCCAGATCCGCTCGTCGCTCTCGAGCCGCGTCGAGGAGTACGTCACCGGTGGTCAGTACGGCGACCCGAGCTTCCGCCTCGCGGGCGAGCTCGCCAAGTCGCTCGTCTTCGCGCAGGTCTCCGGCGCCGATCCGCGGACCTACGGCGGGTACGACCTCGTCGCCGAGGTGGAGAAGACCGTGACGGCCTCGGGCCCCAGCGCCGGACGCGTCGTCAACTACTCGCCTGCCCCCGGGTGGGACGACTACGCCAACACCTTCAGCCAGGCGCTCGCCGTGCGCGGGCTGTCGGTGGCCGGGTCCGACAAGGCCGCCGCGGCGACCGGCTTCCTGCTCGAGCAGCAGTGCTCCTCCGGATACTTCCGCACCTTCTTCACCGCCGACGCGTCCGCGGCGGGCCAGTCGTGCGTCGAGGGGACCGACCCGACCGACACCGACACGACGGCGTACGTCGTCAACCAGCTCGCTGCGACCACGCCGCGCTCCGCTGCCGTGGACGCCGCGCTCGCCCGGGCGGTCGCCTGGCTCGGCGCGACCCAGAAGGCCGACGGCTCCTTCGTCGGCAGCCCCTTCACCCCGGACCCCAACACCAACAGCACCGGGCTCGCGGCCAGCGCGCTCGCCGCCGCCGGGACCTGCGAGCAGGCCGGCCGCGCCGCCGAGTGGGTCTCCTCCCTCCAGGTCGGGCCCCAGCCCTCGACCTCGCCGCTCGCCGGCGAGGAGGGCGCCCTCGCCTACGACCGGGGGGCGATGGACAGTGCCTCCGCCAACGGCATCGGCGCGGCCCGCGACCAGTGGTGGCGCGCGACCGTGCAGGCGGTCGCCGGCCTCACCCACGCCCGCGGCTCGGCGACGGCGCTCGCGGTGACCTCCACCGGCAGCGAGCCCGGAAGCACCGCGACCCTGTCCGCGACCGGCGGCACCGTGGGCGACCGCTTCTGCCTCACCGGTCCCGGCATCGACGGCAGCCGCACGGTCGTCGTCGGCGCCGACCGCGTCCTCGAGGCCCCGGTCACGCTTCCCGCTGCAGCCGGGCCCGCGACGTACACCCTGACCGGCCACGACGGCGCGACCACCCACACCGTCGCCGTCCGCTCCGCGGCCCAGCCCGCACAGCCCGCACAGCCCGCACAGGCTGCCCAGCCCGACGCCGCGCGCGGCTCGGTCGTGGGCGTGCGCCTCGTCGGCCCGGCCGGCTTCCGCAAGGCCGGTAGCAAGGTCGCCCTCGAGGTCATCGGCGCTGCCCCCGGTGCACGGTTCGTGCTGCGCGGCCCCGGCCTCGCCGACACCACGATCGTGGCGGGTTCCGACGGTGCGCTGACCCGCACGGTCACCCTGCCGAAGGCGACGACGACCGCGGCCTACGTGCTGCTTGGCTCTGACGGCCAGGTCGCCGACGGCACCCGGGTGCTGGGCAAGCGCAGGCTGAAGGTCTCCGCGCTCGCCAGCGACGGTCCCCGCACGCGTGTGCTGGTCCGGCGTCTCGTCGCGGGCGAGAAGGTGCGACTCGTCGTCGCCGGCCGCGTGCTCGCCAAGGGCCGCGCGAACAGCAAGGGCCGCTTCCTCACGCGCGTCGCGCTGCCGGACGGCC
Source organism: Nocardioides sp. zg-1230 (assembly GCF_013155335.1). Lineage (GTDB taxonomy): Bacteria > Actinomycetota > Actinomycetes > Propionibacteriales > Nocardioidaceae > Nocardioides. Next base: position 94,036 of record NZ_JABJQZ010000004.1, read on the forward strand.
GGGCGAAGGTGCGGGTGCGCGCCGTCGGCCAGTTCCCGGACCTGCGCTCCGGCTCGACGCGGGTGACCCTGCGATGACGGCCTACGCCGCGCGCCGTGTGCTCGTCGCGCTGCTGCTGGTGGCCGCCCCGGGGTTCGTCCTCGGGTCGGCCCCGGCGGCCGGCGCCGCCACGTGTGCGTCCTCGGGCGGCGTCAGCGTCGTCGTCGACTACCGCGAGCTCGGCGGCAGCATGGTCACGGCCTGCGCCGCCGACGGAGGTGGCCAGAGCGCCGCGGCGATCTTCGCCTCGGTCGGCGTCGACATCACCTACGCGACCCGGCAGGCCGGGTTCGTGTGCCGCGTCAACGGCGTCCCGACCAGCGACCCGTGCGTCAACACCTCGCCCGCGAACGCCTACTGGGGGCTGTGGTGGGCCGACGGGTCGAAGGCGTCGTGGACCTACGCGTCCTACGGCGTCGGCTCGCTCACCGTGCCGGCGGGCGGTTCGGTCGGGTGGTCGTGGCAGCAGGACCGCACGACCTCGACGAGCGTCCCGCCCAGCGTCGCCCCGCCGGTGACGAAGACGACGGCCACGCCGACGCCGACGCCCACCCCGACGGCGACCTCATCCCCGTCGCAGACCACCTCGCCGACCGCCTCGCCCAGCTCGGGCGGCACCGGGTCCGGCGGGTCGGGCAGCGGGTCCGGCGGGTCGGGCAGCGGGTCGGGCAGCGGCTCCGAGCCCAGCAGCCCGTCGTCCCCCTCCGGCGGGAGCGGCTCGGGTGGCTCAGGGTCCAGCCAGACCTCCAGCCCATCGTCCAGCCCGTCGACTCCCTCGTCCTCGTCGTCCCCGTCGGCATCCGCCTCCACCTCGGCGTCCGCCGAGCCGTCAAAATCGCCAGTGGGCGGTGAGTCTCCTGGAGACTCACGGCGCGCAGCCGCCGCGGGCGGGGCCGACGGCGACCGGGAGAGCAGCGCCGGAAAGGGCTCCAAGAAGGGCTCGGACGACGATGGGTCTCCCAGCGACTCACCGTCCAGTGCCGGGGGCGACCCCTCCGGTTCGACCTCTGAGTCTCCTGCGGACTCAGCGTCGAGCGCGTCCTCCGAGGCGGTCGACCCGCAGGCGGACAGCCCCGCCCGGGTGCCGGCCGCCCTCACCTGGGGCGTGCTCGGGCTGCTCGTGGTCGCGATCGCGGTCAGCGCGGTCGTCGCGCGTCGTAGACGGGGGGTCTGACGCGTCGTGACCGGACCGGCGGCCCTGCCGCGTGACCTGCACCCGATCGCCTGGTGGTCCTGGGCGATCGGGCTGGCCACCGCGGCGTCGTTCACCACCAACCCGCTGTTGCTGCTCCTCATCATGGGGTCGGCGACGGTGGTGGTGATGGCACGTCGGTCCGGTCACCCCTTCGGCCGGTCGTTCCGGCTCTACGCCATGCTGGCCGCGTTCACGGTGGTCATCCGCGTGGTCTTCCGCATCATCTTCGGCGGCCAGGAGGTCGGCCACGTGCTGCTCGACCTGCCCGAGATCCCGCTGCCCGACTGGGCGGCCGGCATCCGGCTGCTCGGGCCGGTGACCAGCGAGGCCCTGCTGGCCGGGTTGTACGACGGCCTGCGGCTCGCCGCGGTCATCCTGTGCGTGGGGGCCGCGAACTCCCTCGCCAACCCCAAGCGCCTGCTCGCCTCGGTGCCGCCGGCGCTCTACGAGATCGGGACCGCCCTCGTCGTCGCGGTGACGATCTTCCCGCAGCTCGCCGACAGCGCCCGCCGGGTCCGTGCCGCCCAGGCACTGCGCGGCGGCGCCACCTCGGGCGTCGGGCGCCTGCGCCGCTTCCTCGTGCCCGTCCTCGAGGACGCGCTCGAGCGGTCGCTGTCGCTCGCCGCCGGGATGGACACCCGCGGCTACGGCCGGTCCGGCGGCGCGACCGTCCGGGAGCGGTGGGTGACCGGCTCGCTGCTGCTCCTGGCCCTGACCGGCATCTGCGTCGGGACCTACGCCTGGCTCGACCCGACCGCCCCGCAGGTGCTGGCGCTCCCCATGCTCGGCGTCGGCGTCTCGGTGGCCGTCGTCGGGCTCGTCAGCGCCGGCCGCCGGGTGCAGCGCACCCGCTACCGCCCTGATGCGTGGCGCGGTGCGGAGCTCTTCACCGTCGGCGTCGGCGTCGCGGTCGCCGTGCTCGGCTGGTACGTCGGCCGCACCCAGGCGATCGTCGCCTACCCGGGTGTCGACGTCATGCCCTACCTCTCGCCCCTCGCCCTCGCGCTCGGCGTGCTCGGCGCACTGCCTGCCGTCGCGACGCCGGTGCCCGCCAGCGCACCGGTCCGCCAGGAGGTGGCCGCATGAGCGGGCACGGCGTGATCGCGCTGCGCGACATCGGCTTCCGCTACGACGAGCACCAGGTGCTCGCCGGGGTCGACCTCTCCCTCGACGAGGGGGAGCTCGTGCTCGTCTCCGGTCGCACGGGTGTCGGCAAGTCCACGCTCCTCGGCATCGTCACCGGGCTGGTGCCGCGCTTCACCGGCGGAGTGCTCACCGGCGACGTGCTGCTCGACGGGCGGAGCATCGTGGACCAGCCGCCGCGCGAGCGCGCCCACCTCGTCGGCTACGTCGGACAGGACCCGCTGGCCGGGTTCGTCGCCGACACGGTCGAGGAGGAGCTCGCCTACGGCATGGAGCAGCTCGGGACCGCCCCGGAGACGATGCGGCGCCGGGTCGAGGAGACCCTCGACCTGCTCGGCATCGCCGACCTGCGGGCGCGCGACCTACGCACCCTCTCCGGCGGGCAGCAGCAGCGGGTCGCGATCGGGGCGGTGCTGACCGCCCACCCCCGCGTGCTGGTGCTCGACGAGCCCACCTCGGCACTGGACCCGACTGCAGCCGAGGACGTGCTCGCCACGATCACCCGACTGGTCCACGACCTCGGACTGACGGTGCTCCTCGCCGAGCACCGGCTCGAGCGGGTGGTCCCGTTCGCGGACCGCATCTGCCTCGTCACCGGTGACGGCGGCATCCGGGTGGACGACCCGCACACGGTCCTCGTCGACTCGCCCGTCGCTCCGCCGCTCGTCGAGCTGGGCCGTCTCGCCGGCTGGGAGCCGCTGCCCCTCACCGTGCGCGACGCGCGCCGCCGGGCCCGTTCGTTGCCCGAGATCGCCCCGCCCGAGCCGACGCCCGACCTCGCGGCCGAACCGCTGCTCGCCGCGCGTGGGGTGACGGTGGTGCACGGCTCGCACGTCGCCGTCCGTCAGGTCGACCTCACCCTGTCCTCGGGCCGGGTCACCGTGCTCATGGGCCGCAACGGCTCGGGCAAGTCCAGCCTGATCTGGGCGCTGCAGGGCTCCGGCAAGCGGCGCTCCGGGACGGTGAACGTCGCGGGCGACGACCCGGCCGACCTCGCGCCCGCCCAGCGGCGTACGCACGTGGGCCTCGTGCCGCAGACCGCCGCCGACCTGCTCTACCTCGAGACCGTCGCGGAGGAGTGCGCCGCCGCCGACGCCGGCGCCGAGATCGAGCCCGGGACCTGCCGCGGCCTCCTCGACCGGCTCGCCCCGGGCATCGACGAGACCATCCACCCGCGCGACCTGTCCGAGGGGCAGCGACTCGCCCTGGCGCTCTCGATCGTGCTCACCGCCCGACCGCCGGTGGTGCTCCTCGACGAGCCGACCCGCGGCCTCGACTACGCCGGCAAGGCCGAGCTGGCGCGCATCGTCGCCGACCTCGCCGCCGACGACCACGCCGTCCTCCTGGCCACGCACGACGTCGAGTTCGCCGCCCACGTGGCCGACGAGGTGGTCGTGATGGCCGAGGGCGAGGTCGTGTCCAGCGGCACGCCGCGCCGGGTGCTGGCCGAGTCGCCGTCCTTCGCCCCGCAGGTCACCAAGGTCCTCGGACCGCCGTGGCTGGTCGTCGAGGAGGTCGCCGCGGCGATGGGCGCCCGCGCGGGAGGCGGGCGCCCATGAGCATCCTCGAACGCACCCGCTCGAGCGCCCGGCCCGGCGCGCAGCTGCCGGTCGCCCTGCCGATCGGCCCGCGCACGGCGGCCGTGCTGGTCCTCGCGTCCCTCGCCGGCCTGATGATGCTGTGCTGGCCGCTGCTGCTCGAGGCACGGCCCGGCGACAGGGTCGAGCCCCCGTTCCTCTTCCTCGCGCTGCTGCCGCTGGTCATGGTGGTCGTGCTGGCCGAGATGGGCGAGGGCGGCATGGACTCGCGCGTGCTGGCCGTGCTCGGCGTCCTGTCCGCCATCAACGCGGTGATGCGCGGGCTCGGTGCCGGGACGGCCGGCATCGAGATGGTGTTCTTCCTCCTCGTGCTCGGTGGCCGCGTCTTCGGCGCCGGGTTCGGCTTCGCCCTCGGCTGCACGTCACTGTTCGCCTCGGCCTTGCTCACCGCGGGTGTCGGACCATGGCTGCCGTTCCAGATGGTCTGCGCGGCCTGGGTCGGTATGGGGGCGGGCCTGCTGCCCCGTCGCATCACCGGCCGCGCCGAGATCACCATGCTTGTCGTCTACGCGGTGGTTGCGTCCTACCTCTACGGCCTGCTGATGAACCTGAGCTTCTGGCCCTTCGCGCTCGGCATCGCGGTGCCGGGGCACGAGGGCTCACTGGCCTACGTCGCCGGGGCGCCGGTGCTGGAGAACGCGCACCGCTTCCTCGTCTACACGCTCCTCACCTCGACCGGCGGCTGGGACACCGGGCGCGCGATCACCACCGGGATCGCGATCGTGGTGCTCGGCCCGGCGATCCTCACCACGCTGCGCCGGGCGGCCCGCCGCGCCGTCGTACATCCCGCCTGACCGGTCGCGCCCGGGGCGTCAGGGGCGGACGCGGAGGATGCGGTCGTCGGCCGGAGCCGGCTCGCCGCGCCCGTCGCGGTTGGACGTCGTCAGCCAGAGCAGTCCGTCCGGCGCGGCGGCGACGGTGCGCAGCCGCCCGTAGTCCTCGGTGAAGAACGCCCGCGGTTTCGACGCCTGACCCTTCCCGGAGACGGTGATGCGCCACAGTCGCTGCCCGCGCAGGCCCGCCATCCACAGGTGGCCGTCGGCGAACGCCAGCCCGCTCGGCGACGCCTGGTCGACCGGCCAGACCAGCTGCGGATCGACGTACGACGCGTCCCCGCCGGCGCCCTCGACGCGGGGCCAGCCGTAGTTGCCGCCCTTCTCGACCAGGTTCAGCTCGTCCCACTCCGAGTCGCCGAACTCCGAGGCCCACAGGCGCCCCTCGTCGTCCCACGCCAGGCCTTGCACGTTGCGGTGGCCGAGCGACCAGACCGGGGACCCGGGGTCGGGGTTGCCGGGCGCGGGCCGGCCGTCGGTCGTGATCCGGAGGATCTTCCCGGCCAGGCTCTGCGGGTCCTGGGCCAGCTCGGGGTCGCCGGTCTCGCCGGTCGTCACGTAGAGGTGGCCGTCGGGGCCGAAGGCGATCCGGCCTCCGTCGTGGATGAAACCTGCCGGGATCCCGTCGAGGACGACCGTCGTCCGGCCGAGGCGGCTGCCGTCGAGCTCGGCCCGGACCACCCGGTTGTCGGTGCCGGTGGTCAGGTAGAGGTAGAGGGTCCGGTCGGTGTCGAAGTCGGGGGAGACGGCGACGCCGAGGAGTCCGGCCTCGCCTTGAGGGACGGAGCCCGGGACCGTTCCCAGCGGCGTCACCGCACCGTCCCTGCCGACGCGGAGGACCCGTCCGGAGATGCGCTCGGTCACGACCGCCCGGCCGTCGGGGAGGAAGTCCACGCCCCACGGCACCTCGAGACCCTCGACGAGGGTGTCGGCCACCTGGGGCGGGCCGCCACGGTCGGGGGAGGCGGATGGCGACTCCGCGTCGGTCTCGGGGCTGTCGCTGGGCGTCGGCTGGCTCGGCAGGTCGGTGGGTTGCGTGACCCGCGGGATCGGTTCCTCGTCGGGGCTCGAGCAGCCCGAGGCGCCGAGGAGGAGGGCGAGCGAGAGGAGGGGCGGACCGAGGACCAGTCGAGGTCTCACGCGGCCCGCTGTCATGTCGCCAGTGTGCCGTGCGCCGCCGAATGGTCGTCGTCGTGGTGCCCGGGCGGCTCGCTCGGGTTCGCACCCGAGCGGGTCGCGCCGATGGACGCGACGACGACGCAGGCGATGGCGAGCCACTGCAGCGGCGACAGGTGCTCCTGGAGGACGACGATCGCGGCGAGCGCGGCGGCGGCCGGCTCGAGGCTCATCAGGATGCCGAAGACCGCGGGCCGCAGGCTGCGCAGCGCAACGAGCTCGCAGCTGTAGGGGATGACGGAGCTGAGCAGTCCCACGAGCGCACCGATCAGCAGCACGCGGCCGTCCCACAGCGACGTACCCGCCGTGAGCAGCGCCGGCAGCGTCATCGCGATCGCCGCCACGATGCTCGCCACCGCGAGCCCGTCGAACCCGGACCACCGCCGGCCGGTGCTGGCGCTGAGCAGGATGTACGCCGCCCAGGCCGCGCCCGCGAGGAGGGCGTACGCGACACCGGCCGGGTCCAGCCCCGTGCGCTGGAAGCCGAGGAAGGCGACCCCGACGCCTGCCAGCAGCACCCACACGAGGTCGCGGGCGCGCCGGGAACCGAGGACGGCGAGGGTCAACGGACCGATGAACTCGATCGTCACCGCGATGCCGAGCGGGATCCGGGAGAAGGACTGGTAGATCGCCCAGTTCATCGTGGCGAGGCTGGCGCCGAAGGCGAGCACCACCAGCCAGTCGCGCCGGGTCCGGCCGCTGAGCCGTGGCCGCGCGACGGCCGCGAGCACGAGCGCACTGGTCGCCAGCCGCAGCCACACCATGGCGGTGGGGGAGATCTCGCCGAACAGCCCCTTCGCGATCGCGGCGCCGAGCTGGACCGACAGGATGCCAACGAGGACCAGCCCGACGGGGCCGAGCAGGGTCTGGCTCGGTCGCTGGATCACCGGGCCAGCCTATTCAGCCCGCTGTGCCCTTCTCGAAGCTGCCCTCCTCGAGGCTGTCCAGTGCACGGCGGGCGTGGCGTCCCTCGGCGGCGAAGTAGTCGAGGCCCCAGTCGGCGACCAGGGACGGGAACCGGAAGGGTTCCCCCGGTCGGTCCGCGCCGCGGAGGGCCTCGCGGACCTGGCCGAGGTCGGCGATGGCGCTGTCGAGCTCGTCGAGGTAGTCGAGCAGCATCCGCCGGGTCTGCTCGGGCTCGCTGGCGTGACCGATGAGCAGCCGGAGCAGCACGGTGTGCTTGAGGACGGGGAAGCCGGCCGGCGTCTGGTCCATCCACTCCCGCAGCGCCTGCTTCCCGGCGTCGGTGATGGCGTACGTCGTCACCTCGCGGCCGCCGTCCGCGCGGGCGTCGGCCCGCACCAGTCCGAGCCCGGTGAGCCGCCGCAGCTCGGTGTAGATCTGGCTCATCGCGGGGGAGACCCAGTAGAAGCGCAGCGTCACATCGGCGCGCTGCTTGACCTCGTACCCCGTCAGCTCGTCGCCGAACGTGAGGAGGCCGAGGATCGCATAACCCGTCACCGGGACGTCTTGACTCATCGTTCTCCGAGAGTAGTGTTCCTAATCGGAATAGTCATGCTCCCTCGACGTCCAGGAGGCCCCGATGTCGCGCACGCTGCTCATGGTCGGCACCCGCAAGGGCATGTGGCTCGGGACGTCCGACGAGGACCGGACCTCGTGGGACTGGACGGGGCCCCACTTCCCGATGGAGGAGGTGTACTCCGTCATGGTCGATACTCGTGGCAGCGCGCCCCGGTTGCTCGCCGGCGCCTCGTCGAGCTGGCTCGGGCCACAGGTCTGGCGCTCCGATGACCTCGGTGCCACGTGGGACGAGACGCCCAACGGAGCCGCCCGCTTCCCCGAGGACACCGGCGCCACGCTGGCCCGGGTGTGGCAGCTGCAGCCGGGCCCGTCGGCCGACGGGGGTGACGGCGTGGTCTGGGCCGGGACCGAGCCCGGCGCGGTCTTCCGCTCCGAGGACCGGGGCGAGACCTTCTCGCTCGTCCGGGGCTTGTGGGACCACCCCCACCGCCCGGAGTGGAACGAGGGCTTCGGCGGTCAGGCCTTCCACACGATCCTGCCCCACCCCTCCGACCCCTCACGCGTGCTTGCTGCGCTGTCCACGGGTGGCGTCTACGTCACCGAGGACGGCGGGTCCTCGTGGCGGGCGTCGAACACCGGGGTGAAGGCGGAGTTCTTCCCCGGTGAGCGCAACTACCCCGAGTTCGGCCAGTGCGTGCACAAGGTGGCGCGGGACGCAGTGGACCCCGATCGGCTCTACCTCCAGAACCATGGCGGCGTCTACCGCTCCGACGACGGGGGCGCCTCCTGGCAGGACATCGCCCCGGGCCTGCCGACCGAGTTCGGCTTCGCGATGGTGGCCCACCCCCGCCGTGCGGACACGGCGTACAACTTCCCCATCACGGGGGCCGAGGCCCGCTGGCCCGTCGACGGCAAGGCACGGGTCTACCGCACCACCGACGCCGGGTCGTCCTGGGAGCCGCTGGGCGAGGGGATCCTGCCCGACGGCTACTACACGGCCGTCATGCGCGACGCGCTGTGTGCCGACGACCACGACCGACCGGGGCTCTACTTCGGCGGCCGCAACGGCGGGGTCTGGGCCTCGCCCGACGAGGGCGCGTCGTGGCAGGAGATCCACAAGGACCTCCCGGACGTGCTCGTGGTCCGCGCCGCGAAGCTCTCGTGAACCGGATCGGCTGAGGACCAGACTCCCGTCATGGCCGACTTCTCGCTCTCGCGGAGCACCACCATCCAGGCGCCGCCGGACCGCATCCACGCGCTGGTCGACGACTTCCGGGAGTGGCAGAAGTGGTCGCCCTGGGAGGGGGTGGACCCCGACCTCGACCGCGAGTACTCGGGCCCGGATCACGGCGTCGGATCGACCTACCACTGGTCCGGCAACAAGAAAGCCGGCGAGGGCGAGATGCGGATCACCGGGTCGACGCCGACCTCGCTCGTCGCGGACCTCGAGTTCCTCAAGCCGTTCAAGGCGTCCAACGTCATGAGCTTCGCGCTGGCGCCGGACGGCGACGCCACCGACGTCACGTGGACGATCACCGGTCGTCGCAACGCGATGATGTCCCTGATGGGAAAGCTGTTCTTCGACAAGTCGATCGGCAAGGACTTCGAGCGCGGCCTTGCCGCCCTCAAGCGCGAGTCCGAGCACACCGCCTGACCGGGCCGGACTCTTGCCCGTGAGTCTCTGAGGGACTCACGTCCTCGACCCGTCCTGCGCCCCCGCCAGCGGAGACTCTTGCCGGTGAGTCTGTGAGCGACTCGCCGGCAAGGGCGCGGCTCCGGAGCCGGCGTGCGTGCCCCCGGCGAAACGGGGCGACCGTCGGGGCCCCTAAGTGTCCACAGGCGGCCGAATCCAAGGTCACCAGAGGCGTCTGTGGATGACGGCTGCCTCGATGTCGGCGTCCGGGTCTGTGCTGGAGGTACGAGGTGCCCGACAGCGGGTGCCGGGGCAGCAGAAGACGGGTGGACCCGATGGAAGACGTGAATGGGGCGGGCGAAGGTGGCGAGCAGCTCGCGGCCGAGGAGATCGATCGCGCGTCCTGGGACTCGATGGCGAACTGGACGCAGGCCGAGCGGGACTACTGGTTCATGGGACCGTTCGACGGCGGGATGCCCGGCATGATCCGCCGGATCAGGAGGATCCTGGACGTCTCGCAGCGGGGTCTTGCGGCGCTCCTGAAGGTGTCCCAGTCGGTGGTGGCGCGTTGGGAGACCGGGCGCACGAGCCCGCGATCGTGCGTGGTGGAGCAGCTGCTGCGGATGGCCCGGCTGCGGGCGACCGTCCGCGACGAGCAGGGCGAGGAGGTGGGCCCGATGCGTGCCGACGGGGCCAGGACCCACGCCGGCAGCCGGTATCCCGCTCACGTCGACCTGCGGGCGACGGGGTGGTGGGTGCCGCGCCGGTTGCGGTCGATGACCTCGGTCGAGGCGTTCGCCTGGCGTGACCGGTCGAGGAGGGTCGGCGACCCGGCCATCCGCTACCAGGCCTCGCCCTTCTGGAAGGCGGTTGAGCGGGAGCTGTACGGCATCCCGGACGACCATCCTGCGGTGCACCAGCTCGTCGCCGAGGTGCGGTACCTCGACGAGCGTCGGGTGGAGCGCTGCCGCCCGCGCGCCGCGTGAGACCGCCGCGTGAGACCGCCGCCGGATCGACATGAGACACGACGCGGCGACACCAGGCGTGCCCACTAACCTGCAGGCATGACCCACGCAGCCGACGGACCCGACATCAAGCCTCGCAGCCGCGACGTCACCGACGGGCTCGAGAAGGCTGCGGCCCGGGGCATGCTCCGGGCGGTCGGCATGGGCGACGACGACTGGGAGAAGCCCCAGATCGGCGTCGCGTCGAGCTGGAACGAGATCACCCCCTGCAACCTCTCGCTCGACCGGCTCGCCAAGGCCGTGAAGAACGGCGTGCACGCCGCAGGAGGGTTCCCGCTCGAGTTCGGCACCATCTCGGTCTCCGACGGCATCTCGATGGGCCACGAGGGCATGCACTTCTCGCTCGTCAGCCGTGAGGTCATCGCCGACTCGGTCGAGACCGTGATGATGGCCGAGCGTCTCGACGGATCGGTCCTGTTGGCCGGGTGCGACAAGTCGCTCCCCGGGATGCTGATGGCCGCCGCGCGGCTCGACCTGGCCAGCGTCTTCCTCTACGCCGGGACGATCATGCCGGGCCAGGTCGACGGCAAGGACGTCACCATCATCGACGCCTTCGAGGCCGTGGGCGCCTGCCTGGCCGGCAAGATCAGCCGCGAGAAGGTCGACGAGATCGAGCGCGCGATCTGTCCCGGCGAGGGCGCCTGCGGTGGGGCGTACACCGCCAACACGATGGCCAGCGTCGCCGAGGCGCTGGGCATGTCCCTGCCGGGCAGCTCGAGCCCGCCGGCGGTCGACCGTCGCCGCGACGGCTTCGCGCACAAGTCCGGGGAAGCCGTGGTCAACATGCTGCGACAGGGGATCACCGCCCGCCAGATCATGACGCGGCCGGCCTTCGAGAACGCGATCGCGATGGCGATGGCGCTCGGCGGCTCGACCAACGCCGTCCTCCACCTGCTGGCCATCGCGCGCGAGGCCGAGGTCGACCTGACCCTGGACGACTTCACCCGCATCGGCCGCACGGTCCCGCACCTGGCCGACATGAAGCCGTTCGGCCGCTTCGTGTGGACCGACTTCGACCGCGTCGGCGGGATCCCGGTGCTGCTGCGGGCCCTGCTCGACGCCGGCCACCTCCACGGTGACGTCCTCACCTGCACCGGAAAGACGATGGCGGAGAACCTCGCCGGCCTCGACCCCAAGCCGCTCGACGGCGAGATCCTGCGCCAGCTCGACCGGCCGATCCACGCCACCGGCGGGCTGACCATCCTCAAGGGCACGCTGGCGCCCGAGGGCGCGGTGGTCAAGAGCGCTGGCTTCGACGACTCCACCTTCACCGGCACCGCCCGGGTCTTCGACGGCGAGCGCAAGGCGCTCGACGCCCTGGCCGAGGGTGCCATCGCCGCCGGCGACGTCGTCGTCATCCGCTACGAGGGCCCGAAGGGCGGTCCGGGGATGCGCGAGATGCTCGCCATCACCGGGGCCATCAAGGGCGCCGGCCTCGGCAAGGACGTCCTGCTGATCACCGACGGCCGGTTCTCGGGCGGCACGACCGGTTTGTGCGTCGGCCACATCGCCCCCGAGGCCAGCGACGGCGGTCCCATCGCGTTCCTCCGCGACGGCGACCAGATCACCCTCGACGTGGCCAACATGACCCTCGACGTGCACGTCGACGAGGCCGAGCTCGCCGCGCGCGCCGAGGGCTGGGAGCCCCTGCCGCCGAAGTACACCCGCGGCGTGCTGGGGAAGTACCGCAAGGTCGTCCAGAGCGCCGCCCACGGGGCGGTCTGCTACTGACCGACGGCCGGGCCCACCGCGCGGACCGGTCGGGGATAGGTTGCCGTGGTGACCTCCTCCATCCAGCAGGGCGCGGCAGAGCTCGACGCAGCCGACCCGCTCGCCCGGTTCCGCGACCGCTTCGTCGGGGCGGCCAGCGACCTCGTCTACTTCGACGGCAACTCCCTCGGCCGCCCCGTCGCCGCGACGGCGGACCGGCTGACCGAGTTCGTCGAGAAGGAGTGGGGCGGACGGCTGATCCGCGGCTGGGACGAGCAGTGGATGGACCTGCCGACGACCCTCGGCGACGACCTGGCGCGCGTGTGCCTCGGTGCGGCCGCCGGCCAGACCGCGATCGGCGACTCCACCACGGTGTGGCTCTACAAGCTGATGCGCGCGGCGGTCGACCACGCCGTGCGGACCGACCCGGACCGCACCGAGCTCGTCATCGACACCGACAACTTCCCCACCGACCGCTACGTCGCAGAGGGCATCGCCGCCGAGCGCGGACTGACCCTGCGCTGGATCGAGGTCGACACGTCCGAGGGCGTCACCGCCGACCAGCTCCGCGAGGCCGTCGGCGAGCGCACCGCGCTCGTCGTGCTCAACCACGTCGCCTACCGCTCCGCCTGGCTGGCCGACGCGCCCGAGCTCACCCGGATCTGCCACGACGCGGGCGCGCTGGTCCTCTGGGACCTGTGCCACTCCGCCGGTGCGGTCCCGGTCGCCCTGGACGAGTGGGACGCCGACCTGGCCGTCGGCTGCACCTACAAGTACCTCAACGGCGGCCCCGGGTCGCCGGCCTTCGGCTACGTCAACGCCCGCCTCCAGGACCGGCTGACCCAGCCGATCCAGGGGTGGATGGGCCACGCCGACCCGTTCCTGATGGGGCCGGGCTACACGCCCGCGCCGGGCATGCGCCGGTTCATCTCGGGCACCCCGCCGATCCTCGGCATGGTCGCCATGCAGGACATGCTGGCGCTGGTCGAGGAGGCCGGAATCGAGGCGATCCGGGCCAAGTCCGTCGCCCTGACGTCGTACGCCGTCGAGCTCGCCGACGCGACGCTGCCCGAGGTCACGCTCGCCTCCCCGCGCGACCCCGAGCGGCGTGGCGGTCACGTGACGCTCCACCACGACCGGATGCGTGAGGTCACCGCGCTGCTGTGGGAGCGCGACGTGATCCCGGACTACCGCGACCCGGGCGGCCTGCGGCTGGGGCTCTCGCCGTTGTCGACGTCGTTCGACGAGGTCGAGCGCGGCATGGCGGCCGTCGCGGAGGCGCTGCGATGACCGGGCCGGTGGGGGTGCGGCTCTCGGCGACCCGGACCCGGACGACCAACGAGCACGGCCAGCCCCTGGGCCGTCCGGTCGAGTGGGCGGGTGCGACGGCACCGACGAAGGACAGGGTCCTCGAGGGCAGAGGCGTCCGGCTCGAGCCGATCGGTCCGCAGCACGTCGACGACCTGTTCCGCGCGCTGTGCCGCCAGGACGACGACCCGGTCTGGACCTACCTGTCCTGGGACCGTCCGCGCGACCGCGACCAGCTGGCGACGATCGTCGAGCAGGCGGCCGCCGACCCCGGCCGGGTGACCTACGCGGTCGTCCCCGTCGAGACGGACCGGGCGGCCGGGTTCTGCTCGCTCATGCGCATCGACGAGGAGATGGGCTCGATCGAGGTGGGCGCGATCGCCTACGGCCGCCAGCTCCAGCGCAGCCGCGCCGCGACCGAGGCGATGGCGCTGCTCATGCGGCACGCGTTCGACGACCTCGGCTTCCGCCGCTACGAGTGGAAGTGCGACAGCCTCAACGGCGCCTCGCGGCGCGCCGCGCTCCGGCTCGGCTTCGTCTGGGAGGGCCGGTTCCGCAACGCGCTCGTCTACAAGGGCCGCAACCGCGACACCGACTGGTTCTCGATCACCGACCGCGAGTGGCCGCGGGTGCGGCAGGCCCTCGACGACTGGCTCGACGACGGCAACTTCGACGACACGGGTCGTCAGCGCGCCCGTCTGGCCGCTCGCCCGCCGCAGGCCGCAGCACCGGACAAGGAGCAGTGACATGGACCAGCGCGTCAGCTTCATCACCCTCGTCGTGACCGACCTCGACGTGACCCGACGCTTCTACGTCGACGGGCTCGGCTGGGAGCCGGCGATCGACGTGCCGGGGGAGGTGCTGATGTTCGAGGTCGCCGACAAGGTCGTGCTGAGCCTGTGGACCGAGAGCGGCTTCGTCGCCGAGGTCGGGCAGGCGCCGGCACGCGGCGGCGTACCGCCGGTCACGCTGTCGCACAACCTCGCCACCACCCAGGGCGTCGACACGGTCCTCGAGCAGGCCCGCGCCGCCGGGGCCTCGCAGGTCGGGGAGGCGAGCGAGCGCGACTGGGGCGGCTACTCCGGCTACTTCGCGGACCCCGACGGCTTCCGGTGGGAAGTGGCCTACAACCCGGGCGAGATCGGGCAGTCTGTGCTTCCGTGAGCGCACCGAGCAGCGAGAGCACCGGAGAGAGTCCCGGCCACGTCGTCCCCGGCTGGGACGACTACTTCCTCGGCATCGCCGACGCCGTCGCCGCGCGCGCCAAGTGCACGCGTCGACGGGTGGGGGCGGTCCTCACGATCGACCACCGGATCATCGCCACCGGCTACAACGGCGCCGCGCCCGGGGAGGACGACTGCCTGGGCGGGGCGTGCCCACGCGGCCAGCTCGGGTACGACGACGTGCCGGGGCTCGGCGACTACGACCGGCCCGGCACTCCCGGGTTCTGCATCGCCATCCACGCCGAGGTCAACGCCCTGCTGTTCGCGACGCGCGACACCAAGGGCGCTACGGCGTACATCACCGACCCGCCCTGCCCCGGCTGCCGCAAGGCGCTCGCCGCGGCCGGCGTCGTGCGTGCCGTCTGGCCCGACGGGGAGCACGACCGCGTCGGGCTCACCGCCTGGGGCTGACCCAGACCAGCTCGCCCGACTCCCACATCGCCAGGGCCACCGGCACCAGGCTCGACATCGCCTCGGACTGGCTCAGCCCGGCGAGGTCCTCGGCGTGCTCGGCCCCATAGGCCTGCCCAGCGGCGTTGTTGCTCTCGTCCACGCTCGAGTCGCGGCGGTTGGGGGTGCCCGCCTCCTGCGCGGCCGCGAGAGCGCGGGCGGGCTCCAGCCCGAACCGTGCGGTCAGCGTCGCCTGCCACATGAAGTGCCGCATCGCGTTGGTGCGTCCCGGGACGCCGCGGCCGTGGGTCGCGGCTGCCCGTAGGGCGGCCTGCGAGATGCGCAGCACCTCGAAGGCCTCCGACGGCTCCAGGCCGGCCCTGGTCGCGCCGGCGTAGAGCCGCGGCACCCCGGTGCCCGCATGGATGGCCTGCTGCACGACGTCGCCGAAACCCATGGACACAGACTGTCAGAATCAAGTCATGGCTCCGCCGATCCGCTTCCCCCGCCCCCTCCGACCGGGTGACCGCGTCGCGGTGACCGCGCCGTCCGCCGGTGTCGTGGGTCCCTCGGCGGCTCGCATCGAGTTCTGCCTGGACTGGCTGCGCGGTCGGGGGTACGACGTCGTGGAGGGGGAGTGCCTCCACGGCGGCGGCCTCACCTCGGCCCCGGCCGAGCAGCGGGCTGCCGAGCTGACCCGCATGCTCGCCGACCCCGACATCCACTGCGTCGTCCCGCCCTGGGGCGGCGAGACCGCCATCGACATGGTCGACCTGCTCGACTGGGACGCGCTCGCCGACGCCGAGCCGACGTGGCTCGTGGGCTACTCCGACCTCTCGACCCTGCTCGTGCCGATCACCACCCGCCTCGGCTGGGCCACCCTCCACGGGGACAACCTCGCGGACACGCCGTACGCCGTCCCCGACGGGCTGCTGCACTGGCTCGACCTGGCCGGCGGTCCCGGGCCCTTCATGCAGCGCGACTCCGGCCTGGTCGCCACCTGGGTGCGCTTCGAGGAGGACCCCCAGGCCACCGCGTGGAAGCACGTCGGCGAGGGGGGCTGGGAGGTCCAGGGCGGCGGCGCGCTCGACGTCACCGGCCGCCTCATCGGTGGCTGCACCGAGACGGTCGCCAACCTCGCCGGCACGCCGTACGGCGACGTCCGGGCGTGGGCCGAGGCGCTGGACGGGCCGACGATCGTCTACGTCGAGGCCTGCGAGGAGCACGCCGTCAACACCTGCCGCTACCTGCACTCCCTCCGGCTGGCCGGGTGGTTCGACCGGGCGGCCGCCGTGCTGGTCGGCCGTACCAACGCCCCCGACCACCCGGAGATGACGCAGCGCGAGGCGGTGCTCGACGCCCTCGGCCGGCTCGACCTGCCGATCGTGTGGGACCTCGAGATCGGCCACGTGCCGCCGCACCTGCCGCTGGTCAACGGGGCGCTCGCCCGGGTCGTCGTCGACGGGGACACCCGGGAGATCACCCAGACGCTGGCCTGAGGGGGTGGCCCGCTGTCGGTGGACGGTGGCAGGGTCGTGGCATGAGCGATGCGACGACCGACCCGAAGGCGCGACTCAGCCACGACCAGATCCTCGAGGCCGGTCTCGACGACTGGCGCAAGGTCCTCGACCGCCTCAAGGCACGCTTCCGCACCGGCGACTTCGCGACCGGTGTCACGCTGGTCGACCGGATCGGCGCGGCCGCCGACGAGGCGAACCACCACCCCGACGTCCAGCTGACCTATCCCGAGGTCATCGTCACCCTGAGCAGCCACGACGTCGGCGGCATCACCAGCCGCGACATCGAGCTGGCCCGCCGGATCAGCGGCTTCGCGGCCGACCTGGGCGCCGAGGCCGACACCTCCGGGCTGACCGAGCTGGAGCCCGGTCTCGACACCTCCGCCGGCGACCGGCTCGGCGCGTTCTACGCAGCGCTCCTCGGCGGCGAGGCCGGACCGGGCGGGCTCCGGGACCCGAGCGGGCAGGTGCCCGGCGTGTGGTTCCAGGAGCCCAGCAACGAGGGCTCGGAGCTGCCTCCCCAGGAGCCCGAGCAGCGCTGGCACTTCGACGTCTGGGTGCCCCACGACGAGGGCCAGCGGCGCCTCGAGGCCGTCCTCGCGGCCGGTGGCCGGCTGGTCAGCGACGCCGAGGCGCCGTCGTACTGGGTCATCGAAGACCCCGACGGCAACCGCTCCTGCATCTGCACGCCGCTCGACCGCGGCTGACGAGGCGCGCCCAAGAGGCCACATCGCGAGACTCCTGTTCCAGATACTGGGACGCCTGTCACACTTGCTTGACGCCGGACCACCCCGGCGACGACGGTTGTCACATGCGCACCGAGATTCTTGTACGCACGCGACGCGTGAGCTGAGGCCGACCGGCCAACGCACGCGCGTCACCCCTCGTCGCCCACCGGGCCGAGGGGTTTTTTCATGGGCTCACCGCTGGACCGCAGACGCAGGAGAGAGAAGGACATGACGGAGCAGGGCGCACAGGGAAGCGGGTCGGTCACGGGCGCACAGAGCCTGGTGACGTCCCTCGAGGCGGCCGGTGTCACCGACATCTTCGGCATCCCCGGCGGCGCGATCCTCCCGGCCTACGACCCGCTGATGGACTCGACGCGCATCCGCCACATCCTGGTGCGCCACGAGCAGGGCGCCGGCCACGCCGCCCAGGGGTACGCCGCCGCCACCGGCCGGGTGGGCGTCTGCATGGCGACCTCCGGTCCCGGCGCGACCAACCTGGTCACGCCGCTCGCCGACGCCCACATGGACTCGGTGCCGATGGTGGCCGTGACCGGGCAGGTCGGGGCCTCGATGATCGGCACCGACGCCTTCCAGGAGGCCGACATCCGCGGCATCACGATGCCGATCACCAAGCACAACTTCCTGGTCACCGACCCCGCCGACATCCCGCACACGATCGCCGAGGCCTTCCACATCGCCTCCACCGGTCGCCCGGGCCCGGTGCTCGTCGACGTGGCCAAGTCGGCCCTGCAGGCGCAGACCACCTTCGCCTGGCCCGACGAGCTGCACCTCCCCGGCTACCGACCGGTGACGACGCCGCACGCCAAGCAGATCAAGGAGGCCGTGCGCCTGATCCGCGAGGCCCGGCGCCCCGTCCTCTACGTCGGCGGCGGCGTCATCCGCGCCCGGGCGCACCGCGAGCTCGCCCAGCTGGCGGCGCTGACCGGCATCCCGGTCGTCACCACGCTCATGGCGCGCGGCGCGTTCCCCGACAGCAACCCCCAGCACCTCGGGATGCCCGGCATGCACGGCACGGTCGCCGCGGTCGCCGGCCTGCAGAAGAGCGACCTGATCATCAGCCTCGGTGCGCGCTTCGACGACCGGGTGACCGGCAACCTCGACTCCTTCGCCCCCGGCGCGCTGGTGATCCACGCCGACATCGACCCGGCCGAGATCGGCAAGAACCGCCACGCCGACGTGCCGATCGTCGGTGACTGCAAGGAGGTCATCGCCCAGCTCGTCGCGCTGCTGCAGGCCGAGGGCGCCGACGGCGACTACGAGGCGTGGATCTCGTTCCTCGCCGGGGTCAAGAAGCGCTACGCGCTCGGCTACGACGCGCCGACCGACGGCTCGCTCGCCCCCCAGTACGTCCTCGAGCGGCTCAGCCACATCGCCGGCTCCGACTCGATCTACGTCGCGGGCGTCGGCCAGCACCAGATGTGGGCGGCCCAGTTCGTGGGCTACGAGAAGCCCAACACCTGGATCAACTCCGGCGGCCTCGGCACGATGGGCTTCTCCGTCCCGGCCGCCATGGGCGCCAAGGTCGGGATGCCCGACACCACGGTGTGGGCCATCGACGGCGACGGCTGCTTCCAGATGACCAACCAGGAGCTCGCCACCTGCGCGATCAACGACATCCCGATCAAGGTCGCGATCATCAACAACGAGTCGCTCGGCATGGTGCGGCAGTGGCAGACGCTCTTCTACAACGAGCGCTACTCCAACACCGACCTGCACTCCAAGCGCATCCCCGACTTCGTCAAGCTCGCCGACGCCTACGGCTGCGTGGGCCTGGCCTGCGAGTCGCCGGACGACGTGGACGCCACGATCGACAAGGCGATGGCGATCGACGACCAGCCGGTCGTGGTCGACTTCCGCGTCCACCGCGACGCGATGGTGTGGCCGATGGTCGCCGCCGGCACCAGCAACGACGAGATCAAGTACGCCCGCGACCTCGCGCCGCAGTACGACGACGTCCAGGACGACTGGGAGGTCCGGGCATGACCAACAAGCACACGCTGAGCGTGCTGGTGGAGAACAAGCCGGGCGTGCTCGCCCGCATCGCCAGCCTGTTCTCCCGCCGCGGCTTCAACATCGACAGCCTCGCGGTGGGCCCGACCGAGCACTCCGAGGTGTCGCGGATGACCATCGTGGTCAACGTCGACGAGTCGCCGCTCGAGCAGGTCACCAAGCAGCTCAACAAGCTGGTCGAGGTGATCAAGATCGTCGAGCTCGACGGCCCCGGGTCGGTCAACCGCGAGCTCCTGCTGGTCAAGGTCCGCGCGGACGCCACCACCCGCGGCGCCGTGCTCGACGCCGTCCAGCTCTTCCGGGCCAAGGTCGTCGACGTGGCCCCCGACGCGGTCACCGTGCAGGCCGTCGGCAACGCCGACAAGCTCGCCGACCTGCTGCGCGTGCTCGAGCCCTTCGGCATCCGCGAGCTCGTGCAGTCCGGCATGGTGGCGATCGGGCGCGGCTCGCGCTCGATCAGCGAGCGCACGCACCGCCCCGTCGCCGTACCCGCCCCTGTTTCTGCCATCGCCAACTGACCCCAGAGAAACCACCCATGAAGGAGAGCCCCCAGTGGCTGAGATGTTCTACGACGACGACGCCGACCTGAGCCTGATCCAGGGCAAGAACGTCGCGGTGATCGGCTACGGCAGCCAGGGCCACGCCCACGCGCTGTCCCTGCGCGACTCCGGCGTCGACGTCCGGATCGGGCTGCAGCCCGGCTCGAAGAGCCGCGACAAGGCCGAGGCCGAGGGCCTGCGGGTGCTCACCCCGCGCGAGGCGGCTGAGGAGTCCGACCTGATCGTGATCCTCGCCCCCGACCAGCACCAGCGAAAGCTCTACGCCGAGGAGATCGAGCCGGCCCTCACGCCGGGCGACACCCTCGTCTT
This sequence comes from Nocardioides sp. zg-1230, assembly GCF_013155335.1. Taxonomy (GTDB): domain Bacteria; phylum Actinomycetota; class Actinomycetes; order Propionibacteriales; family Nocardioidaceae; genus Nocardioides. Next base: position 113,936 of record NZ_JABJQZ010000004.1, read on the forward strand.
CGGCCACGGCTTCAACATCCGCTTCGGCTACATCACCCCGCCCGAGGGCGTCGACGTGTTCATGGTCGCCCCCAAGGGCCCCGGCCACCTGGTGCGCCGTGAGTACGTCGACGGGCGCGGCGTGCCCGTCCTCGTCGCGGTGGAGAAGGACGAGTCCGGCAAGGCCTGGGACCTCGCGCTGTCCTACGCCAAGGCCATCGGCGGCCTGCGCGCCGGCGGCATCAGGACGACCTTCACCGAGGAGACCGAGACCGACCTGTTCGGCGAGCAGGCCGTGCTGTGCGGCGGTGCGTCGCAGCTGGTGATGTACGGCTTCGAGGTGCTCACCGAGGCCGGTTACCAGCCCGAGGTGGCCTACTTCGAGTGCCTCCACGAGCTCAAGCTGATCGTCGACCTGATGTACGAGGGCGGCATCGCCAAGCAGCGCTGGTCGGTCTCCGACACCGCGGAGTTCGGCGACTACGTCTCCGGCCCCCGCGTCATCACCCCCGAGGTGAAGAAGAACATGGAGGCCGTGCTCGCCGACATCAAGAACGGCGCCTTCGCCGAGCGCTTCATCACCGACATGGACAACGGCTCGCCCGAGTTCACCGAGTTCCGCAAGAAGGCCGAGAGCCACCCGATCGAGCAGACCGGGCGTGAGCTCCGCAAGCTGATGGCCTGGGTGAAGTCGCACGACTCCGACTACGTCGAGGGCAGCTCCGCTCGCTGACGCACGACCCGCATCAACCGCCGTACGGCGCGTCGGACAGGACGAAATTCCTGCCCGGCGCGCCGTTTCGCGCGTACGAGTCTCCGTGTCCGCGAATTCGTCCTGTCCGACACGCCGTCCACGCCCCTCGGGACCCTCCGCCGCTAGCGTCGAAGCACCACGACGAGAGGCGAGCAGATGATCCTGCGCAGATGGCGGGGCGCGGTCCGGGCCGCGGACGCGGAGGCGTACCTGCGTCACCAGGACGGGACCGGGGTGCGCGACTACCGGTCGACCGAGGGCAACCTGGGGGCGCTGGTCCTCAGCCGCGATCGCGGCGACGGCCTGGTGGAGGTGGAGACCGTCTCGCTCTGGCGGTCCATGGACGACGTACGACGCTTCGCAGGCGACGAGCCGGACCGTGCGGTGTTCTACCCGGGGGACGACGACCTGCTCGCGGAGAAGGACCTGCACGTCGACCACTTCGACGTGGTGGGTGCGGACCTCGACCCCCGGCTGGTCGCACCGCCCGAGTAGGCGGGTGGTGCTGGCTCCCGGGACCTGGGTGCGCGACGATGCGGGCATGAGCAACACGACCGCACCCGCGTCGGGGCTGGAGCAGACCCGCCGTCTCGGCGTCGAGACGACCGGCATCGAGATCATCGAGGAGTCCCAGCGGACGGCGCGTCCGCGCGACCTGTTCTGGCCGTGGTTCGCGGCCAACGTCTCGGTCTTCGGCATCAGCTACGGCTCGTTCGTGCTGGGCTTCGGCATCTCGTTCGTCCAGGCCCTGGTCGTCACGGTCGTCGGCATCGTCGTGTCGTTCGCGCTGTGCGGGATCATCGCGATCGCGGGCAAGCGCGGCTCGGCGCCCACGATGGTGCTGAGCCGGGCGGCGTTCGGTGTCAACGGGCAGAAGGTGCCCGGGGTCGTCTCGTGGCTGGTCTCCATCGGCTGGGAGACATTCCTCGCGATCCTCGCCGTGCTCGCGACCGCGACGATCTTCGCCCAGCTCGGCTGGTCGGGCGGCACCACGACGCAGGTGGTGGCCACCATCGTCGTCGCGCTGCTCATCGTCTCGGCGAGCGTGGCCGGCTACCACGTCATCATGCGCATGCAGTCGGTCCTGACCTGGATCACCGGCATCGCCACCATCGTCTACGTGGCCCTCACCCTCGACGAGATCGACTGGTCGGCGGTCAGCGCCATCCCGGACGGCAGCGCCCAGCAGATGGTCGGCGCCCTCGTCATGGTGATGACCGGCTTCGGCCTGGGCTGGATCAACATCGCCGCCGACTGGTCGCGCTACCAGCACCGCGACGCCCCGGGCGCCGCCATCGTCGGCTGGAACACCTTCGGCGGAGCGATCGCGCCCGTGCTGCTGGTGATCTTCGGGCTGCTGCTCGCGGGCTCGTCGGACACCCTGTCCGCGGACATCGCCGCCGACCCGATCGGCACGCTCGGCACGCTGCTGCCGACGTGGTTCCTGGTGCCGTTCCTGATCGCCGCCATCCTCGCGCTCGTCAGCGGCGCCGTGCTCGGCATCTACTCCTCGGGCCTGACCCTGCTGTCGCTGGGCGTGCGCATCCCGCGACCGGCCGCGGCGTTCGTCGACGGCCTCATCCTCACCCTCGGCACGATCTGGGTGGTCTTCTTCGCGGAGGACTTCCTGGGCCCGTTCCAGAGCTTCCTCATCACCCTCGGCGTCCCGCTCGCCGCGTGGGCGGGGATCATGATCGCCGACATCGCGCTGCGCAAGCGCGACTACGACGAGGCCGCCCTGTTCGACCCTGCCGGGCGCTACGGGTCGTTCGACTGGACGTCGATCGGCACCATGGTGGGCGCGTCGGTCCTCGGCTGGGGCCTGGTGGTCAACAACTTCGCCGCCGATGCGGCCTGGAACAACTGGCAGGGCTTCCTTCTCGAGCCGCTGGGCCTCGGCACCTACGTCGACGACCCGGCCGGCCCCTACTGGGAGGGCAACTGGCCCTACGCCAACCTCGGCGTGCTGCTGGCCCTGGTCCTGGGCTTTGGCGTGACCTACGTCGCCCGCCGCGCCAAGGTGCGCCGCCAGGAGTCCTGAGCCGCGACACGCCCGGGACTGGCCGTTGAGTCTCCTGGAGACTCACTGCCCAGTCCGCTCGGGAACACGCAGGTCACACGGCGTGTTGGGCTCGGCGTGAAGATCGAGATCTGGTCCGACGTCGTCTGCCCGTGGTGCTACATCGGCAAGCGTCGCATCGAGAACGCCCTGGCCGACTTCGAGCACGCCGACGAGGTGGAGGTGCACTGGCGCTCCTACCAGCTCGACCCGGGCGCGCCGACCGAGCCGACGGAGAGCACGACGACGATGCTGGCTCGGAAGTACGGCCAGTCGCCGGACGGCGCCCAGCAGATGCAGGACCGGGTCGAGGCGGTCGCGGCCGAGGAGGGCCTGGTCTACCGGCTCTCGCAGACGCTGCACCTCAACACGGTGGACGCCCACCGCCTCATCCACCTCGCCCACCAGCAGGGTGGCAACGAGCTCCAGGGCCGCGTGAAGGAGGCCCTGCTCGCGGCCTACTTCACCGAGGCCCGCAACGTCGCCGACCACGACGTGCTGCGCGACGTCGCTCGGGCGGCCGGTCTCGACGCGGCACGCGTCGAGGAGGTCCTCGGCTCCCGCGAGTTCGAGGACGACGTGCACGCCGACGTCGCGCAGGCCCAGGCCTACGGCGCCAACGGGGTGCCGTTCTTCGTGGTCGACCAGAAGTACGGCGTCTCCGGCGCGCAGCCGACCGAGGTCTTCACACAGGTGCTCGAGCGCGCGTGGTCGGAGTCGCACCCCGCGATCGAGGTGCTCGCCACGGGCAGCGCGACCGGGCAGGAGTGCGGCCTGGACGGCTGCGCCATCTGAGACCTACTGCGACTTGACTCCCTGAGCGGCCTTCTCGGCCGTCGTCTCGATGCGGGTCGCGCGGGTCTCCGGGCGCTTGGCCAGCACGATCCAGGTCAGGATCATCTTCTGCGCGGACGCCGACCACGACTCCCAGTGCTCGCGTGACCCCGGATGGCGGTCGAAGGCGGCGGCCAGGTCGTCGGGGACGACGCGGTCCTCGACCTGGTCCATCAGGGTCCACATGCCCGTCTCCTTGGCACTCGCGATCGCGGCTGCGCCGGCGGGCTCCATCAGGCCGGCCGCCTCGAGCCGGGCGACGCGCCCCTTGTTGATGCGGGTCCACATGCTGCCCCTGCGGCGCGGGGCGAACCACTGCATCGACCGTTGCTCGTCCACCGGCCTGGCGGTCGAGTCGACCCATCCGTAGCGCAGCGCCTCGAGGACGGCCTCCTCGTAGGAGAACGGCCGATCGGTGGCTTTGCGCGGACTGACCAGCCACACCCCCTGCGGCTGATCGTGGTGCTCACGCAGCCAGGCGCTCCACTCCTCGACCGTGCCCGGCTCGAGCCGCTCCGCGTCGTCCATCACGCCCATGGAGCGATCGTAGGAGTGCCCTCCGACACTCGGCCCGTGCCCGGGGCCCCGCGCGACACCTGGAGAGTGGGACAGGTTCGTGGGCCGGCCGACTCGCGAGTAGGGTGGGCCGGGCACAGCGTCGTGCAGTCCCGGACACACCCTTGATTCTCCGCGAGGACCCCGCTGTGAACGCACCTGCACCCTCCACGCCAGCCCGCCCGGTCGTGCTCATCGCCGAGGAGCTGAGCCCCGCCACGATCGAGGCGCTCGGCCCGGACTTCGAGATCCGCAGCTGCAACGGCGCTGACCGCGCCGAGCTCATCCCGGCGATCGCCGACGTCGACGCCATTCTGGTGCGCTCCGCGACCAAGGTCGACGCCGAGGCCCTCGACGCGGCCCAGCGCCTCAAGGTCGTCGCCCGCGCGGGGGTCGGCCTCGACAACGTCGACGTGAGGGCCGCCACCCAGGCCGGCGTCATGGTGGTCAACGCGCCGACGTCCAACATCGTCAGTGCCGCCGAGCTTGCCGTCGCGCTGATGCTCGCGGCGGCCCGCCACATCAGCCCGGCGCACGCTGCGCTGCGCGGTGGCGAGTGGAAGCGGTCGAAGTACACCGGCATCGAGCTCTACGAGAAGACCGTCGGCATCGTCGGCCTCGGCCGCATCGGCGTCCTCGTCGCCCAGCGACTCAGCGCCTTCGGCATGAAGGTCATCGCCTACGACCCCTACGTGCAGGCCGGCCGCGCCGCCCAGATGGGCGTACGCCTCGTCGACCTCGACACCCTCCTGGCGGACTCCGACTTCATGAGCGTCCACCTGCCCAAGACGCCCGAGACGGTCGGCCTGATCGGCGCCGACCAGCTCGCCCGGGCCAAGCGCAGCCTGGTCCTCGTCAACGCCGCCCGCGGTGGGATCGTCGACGAGGCCGCGCTGTTCGACGCCCTCAAGACCGGGCAGATCGCCGCGGCCGGGCTCGACGTCTTCGCCAGCGAGCCCTGCACCGACAGCCCCCTGTTCGAGCTCGAGAACGTCGTCGCCACGCCCCACCTCGGCGCCTCCACCGACGAGGCCCAGGAGAAGGCCGGCGTGGCCGTCGCCCGGTCGGTCCGGCTCGCGCTGAGCGGCGAGCTGGTGCCCGACGCCGTCAACGTGCAGGGCGGGGTCATCGCCGAGGACGTGCGTCCCGGTATCCCGCTCACCGAGAAGCTGGGTCGCGTCTTCACCGCCCTGGCCGGCGAGGTCGCCCAGCAGCTCGACGTGGAGGTCCGCGGCGAGATCACCGAGTACGACGTCAAGGTGCTCGAGCTGGCCGCGCTCAAGGGAGTCTTCGCCGACATCGTGGAGGAGCAGGTCTCCTACGTGAACGCCCCGCTCCTCGCCGCCGAGCGCGGCACGGAGGTGCGCCTGGTGACCGAGGCCGAGAGCCCCGACCACCGCAACCTCATCACCCTCCGCGGGACGCTCGCCGACGGCACCCAGGTGTCGGTGAGCGGCACGCTCGTGGGGATCGCGCAGAAGGAGCGGCTGGTCGAGGTCAACGGGTTCGACGTCGACATCGAGCCGACCGACCACCTCGCGTTCTTCACCTACGTCGACCGGCCCGGGATGGTCGGCACGGTCGGCGGGATCCTCGGCGACGCGCAGGTCAACATCGCCGGCATGCAGGTCTCGCGCCAGGGCAAGGGCGGCGAGGCGCTCGTCGCGCTCAGCGTCGACTCGGCCATCCCGGCCGAGACGCTGAACGAGATCGAGGCCGCCATCGACGCGGTCTCGGTGCGCGCGGCCGACCTGGTCTGAGGCGACCTACGCGACCATCACCCGGCCGGCGGCGCGACGCGCTGCCGGCCGGGCTGCGTCGGTGGACACGTGCTCCCACGCGGCGGCGAGACGTCGTACGGCCTCGGTGAGGTCGTCGGGGGAGGCGGTCCAGGGGATCCGGACGAAGCGGTCGAGACCGCCCTCGACCGCGAACACGGGCCCGGGCGCGACGACCACGCCGCGGCGCTCCGCCTCGACCGTCGTCGCGGTGCCGAGCGCCTCGGGCAGCTCGCACCACAGGGCGAGCCCGCCGTCGGGCACGCGGAAGCGCCAGGACGGCAGGTGCTCGCGGACGCCCGCGACGAGGGCGTCCCGGCCCGCGAGCAGGCGCTCGCGGTGCACCGGCAGCACCTCGTCGGCGCGGTCGAGCAGGTCGGCGAGCACGAGCTGCTCGAAGACCGGCGCGCCCAGGTCGAGGCCGATGCGCGCCTGCAGCAGGCGGTCCATGTCGGCGAGCGGCGCCCGCACCCAGCCCAGGCGCAGCCCGCCCCAGAACGACTTGCTCGCGCTGCCGATCGTGATCGCGTCGGGGGCGTACGCCGCCAGCGGCCGCGGCATGTCGTCGGCCAGCCCCGGCCGCAGGGCGAGCGCCTGGTGGGCCTCGTCGGCGACGACGGTGGTGCGCGTGCGGGCGAGGGTCCGGGCGAGCTCCTCGCGCTGGGCGTCGCTCATGAGCTGCCCGGTCGGGTTCTGGAAGTCGGGGATCAGGTAGGCCAGCCGGGGCGAGGTCTGGCGGAGCGTGGCCGCCAGCGCGTCGAGGTCCCAGCCGTCGGGGTCGACCGTGGCCGCGACCAGGCGTGCACCTGCGTGGCGCACCGCCTGCGTGGCGTTGGGGTAGGTGGGCGACTCGACGACGACCCGCTCGCCCGGGGCGGTGAAGGCCTGCGCCACGACGGACGCGGCGGCCAGCGCGCCGGCGGTGACCATCACCTGCTCGGGCACGGTCGGCACCCCGCGGGCCTCGTAGGCGGCCGCGATCCGCGCCTGGAGCGCGGGCACCCCGAGCGGGAAGTAGCCCGGACCGCTGAGGTAGGCCGGCAGCTGCTCGGTGGCGCGCTGGTAGGCCTCGACGAGGCCGGGCGGGGCGGAGTGAGCCGCGCAGTTGAGGTCGATGACGTCCTCGCCCCCGGTGCCCGGCATCAGCGACCGGTCGTGCGCGCGGCGCTGCCCACCCGGCACGGTCGTGAACGTGCCGGAGCCTCGCCGCGCCTCGGCGTACCCGGACTCCCGCAGCACCTCGTAGGCCCGCGTGACGGTGGTGCGCGAGACGTCGAGGGCGGCTGTGAGGTCGCGCTCGCTCGGCAGCCGCACGTCGATGCCGATCCGACCATCGCCGATGAGGACGCGCAGGCTCTCGGCGAGTCCGAGGTAGGCGGGGGAGCGCGGGAACTCACCGACGAGGGTGGCTACGCGCTGGGACGTCACGACCCGGCTCATGCAGGCCACTGTTCCATGATTGGCTATTTCGGACAAGGCCAATCGCGGGCATGATGGTGCCATGACCAGCACGACCCCCACCGGAGCCACCACCGCGACCACCCTGGGAACCGCTCCCCGCGGCGTCCTCGTCGACCTCGGTCCCGTCGCCCAGCTGCGCGCCGGACATCTTCTCCGGCGCCTGCCGCAGCTCTATGTCGGACTCGTCCTGTACGGCGTCTCGCTGGCGATGATGGTGCGCGGCGCGCTCGGCCTGGCGCCGTGGGACGTCCTGCACTCCGGCTTCGTCCGCCACGTCCCGATGACCCTGGGCCAGGCGGTCGTGCTCTTCAGCTTCGTGGTGCTCGTCCTCTGGATCCCGCTGCGTGAGATGCCGGGGCTCGGCACGATCAGCAACGCGGTGGTCGTGGGCCTCTCCGCCGACGCGACCCTGGCCGTCCTCGACCGCCCGGACGCGATCGCCGGCCGGCTCGGCCTGATGGTGGGCGGCGTCGTGCTGTGCGGACTGGCGAGCGCGCTCTACATCGGCGCTCAGCTCGGCCGCGGTCCGCGCGACGGCCTGATGACCGGGCTCGCGCGACGCACCGGCCTGTCGTTGCGGCTCGTGCGCACCGGTCTCGAGGTCGCCGTCGTGGTCATCGGCCTCCTGCTCGGTGGCGTCCTCGGTGTGGGCACGGTGGTCTACGCCCTGGCGATCGGTCCGCTCACCCAGCTGATGCTGCCGTGGTTCACCGTGGACCTGATGGCGCCTCGCGAGGGCTGACCCCCACCACCCGGGCCTCACCCTCGCGTCGCGGGTCAGCGACCGCGTCGAGCGATCCGTCGGAGCGGGTGAGCGCGGCACCGACGCCGCCGAAGTACATGGACAGCGCGTCCTCCATGCGCACCACCTCGTCGGGCAGCCCGGCCCGGTGGACGTGCACCCGGGGATGGGCCACGGCGGCGTGGAGGTCGAGCCCGCCGTTGACGAAGCCGGCCAGCGCACACACGACCGCAGTCGTGATGCGGTCGGCACCGGGCGACCCGATCGCCAGCGTCGACCCGTCGTCGTGGCGCCCGACGACGGGCGCCATGTTGGACAGCAGGCGCTCACCCGGGGCGACCTGCCGGTCGGGCGGGTTGAGCTCCTGCTCGCCGAGACAGTTGTTGAGCCAGATCCCGGTGCCGGCCGCGATCATGCCGGCGCCGTAGCCCGATGACACTGTCAGCGAGCACGCCGAGCCGTCGGCGTCGGTGACCGACACGTGGGCCGTCGAGCCCGACTCGAGCACCGCCCGGTGGTCGGCGTCGACCCGGTCGAGCCAGGCGCGCGACGCGTCGGCGAGGTCGGCGGCGACCTCCAGCACCTCGCGACGGTGTCCCAGGACGGCCCGCTGCACCCGGACGAGGTGCGCGACGTCGTCCGCGTCCCAGCCGGCCCTCGGCCGGTCCTCCATCAGTCGCAGCATGGCCGCGAGGACCACCCCACCGACCGACGGCGGCGTCGTGGTCGCGAGGCTCCAGCCGTGGACGCGGGCCGTCAGCGGCTCGCGGACCACGGGCGCGTACGCCGCCAGGTCGACGCGTCCGAGCAGGCCGCCGCGCTCGCCGACGTCCGCCGCGATCGCGTCGGCGAGGTCGCCGTCGTGGAGCGCGCGAGGGCCGACGGCCGCGACGTGCTCCAGCGTCGTCGCGAGGTCGGCGACGACGACGCGGTCCTCGGTCAGCCGACCCGCGTCGTCGTGCAGGGCTGCGTGGCTGGCGGGGTCCCACCCGAAGATCGACTCGTGGACGTGGCGCAGGTAGTAGCGCGACGCCGAGCCCAGGGTGAAGCCACCGCGGGCGACGTCGATCGCCGGCGCCACGAGCTCGGCCCACGGCAGGTGCCCGTCGCGGGCGTGCGCCTCGCCGAAGGCGGCGAGGGAGCCGTGCGTGGCGACCGAGCCGGCGCCGATCGTGATCTCCACCCCGCCGCCGTACTCCGTCGAGACGTCCCACGTGCGGGGCGGGGGAGCGTCGACGCGGCGGCCGATGCCGGGCCGGTCCATCCAGCCGTCGACGGCGTACGCCGCTCGGGCGGACGGTTGCACCGTGACGAACCCGCCCGAGCTCAGCGAGACGAGCCCGACCTCGGTGACCATCGCGACCAGGGCGGCCGCGATGGCGGCGTCGACGGCGGAGCCGCCCGCGCGGGCGACCTGCTCAGCGGCGTCCGCGGCCTCCGGGCTGGGCGCCGCGACGGCGAGCCGTCCCACGTCCCGGCGCCCGCCTGCTCAGCGCCGGGTGGCGATGACGGCGGACGCGTCGGCGGCCACCATCACCTCGACCGCGGTGAAGCGCTCGTCGGTGAGCCACTGCTCGCGGAGGGTGTCGACGCGGCCGTAGGTGATCGGGGGCCAGGACTCGCAGGGCGCGAAGTCGTCGAGCACCACGATGCCGCCGGGCTCGACGAGGTCGATGACGGCGTCGACGCCCACCTCGGACGGCGTGCCCGAGTCGAGGAACAACAGGGAGAAGGGGCCGTGCTCGCGCAGCACGCTCCAGTCGGCGGCGAGCACCTCGACCTTGGCGTCGTCGTCGAAGATCTTGGACGCCGCGCCGGCCAGCGACTCGTCGAGCTCGGCGGTCAGGATGCGCGCCCCGTTGCGTACGCCGCTGCGCAGCCACGCGGTTCCGACACCGCAGCCGGTGCCGAACTCGGCCATCGTGCCGCCCCGTGTCGCGGCGAGTGTCGCGAGCAGGCGACCGGTCTCGTTGCGGCAGAACGCGACGTAGCCGGCCTGGCGGCACACGTCGAAGGCGCGCTGGACGATGTCGGGGAGATCCGGGGGAGCAGACATGAGGCCGCCGAGTCTGTCACTCCTCGCCCGCGATCCCAGTCGATGGCCGCCCATCTCACGATCTGACACGTTTACAGAAACCCCGTGCGGCGGCGCGTCCGTCAGTCGTACAGTCGTCCCATCATGCGGAGCGTCTTCGTACTTATCGATCGCCGCGGCGAGGCCTGAGAGAGAGGCCACCTCGTCGCGGTGTTCGGCGTTGACGAGGTTCCGCCGCCCGGCCTTTCGCCCCTCCGCTGAGCGCCTGCTCAGCCGAGCTCGAAGCCACCGCCTTCGCGGCGGGTCCCTCGCAGTCCTGCGCGACCCGCACGCTCGTCGGCCGGCAGCCGGGCCCGGGCGATCCCCGACGTCCTGCTTCCCTCCCCGCCGCGGTGTCGGCGGCTTCGGGCTCACCCACCACCAGCCACACACAGGAGTGAGACCCATGTACGCGATGTATCCCGACACCTGGGGCCCCGCGGCCCACGACCCCGAGAACCCGCGCAGCGCCGAGAACACCGCGGTCGCCGTCCAGACCGCGCTTGACCTGCGAGACGGCGGCGGCCAGCGCCCCGACGACAACTAACGTTCGCCGCATGCCTGACACCGCGCAGACAGCAGCAGCCCGCGACACCGGGAGCCCGACCCTCGCCGTCATCCCCGGCGACGGCATCGGCCCCGAGGTGACCGCCGAGGCCCTCAAGGTCCTCGAGGTCGCCTCGCCGGTGAAGTTCGAGTCGACGCGCTACGACCTCGGCGCCGAGCGCTACCTCGCGACCGGCGAGGTGCTGCCCGACTCGGTGCTCGCGGAGATCCGCGGGCACGACGCGATCCTGCTCGGTGCCGTCGGCGGCAAGCCCAACGACCCGAACCTGCCCCCCGGCATCCTCGAGCGCGGCCTGCTCCTCAAGCTGCGCTTCGAGCTCGACCACTACGTCAACCTCCGCCCGTCGCGGCTCTTCCCGGGCTCGGTCTCACCCCTGGCCGACCACGTGCTCGACAAGGGTGACATCGACTTCGTCGTGGTGCGCGAGGGCACCGAGGGCCCCTACACCGGCAACGGCGGCGTGCTGCGCGGCGGCACCCCCGCCGAGGTCGCGACCGAGGTCTCGCTCAACACGGCGTACGGCGTCGAGCGCGTGGTCCGCGACGCTTTCGCCCGCGCGCAGAAGCGCCCGCGCAAGAAGCTGACGCTGGTCCACAAGACCAACGTCCTCGTCAACGCCGGCTCCCTGTGGTGGCGACTCTTCGAGCAGGTCGGCGCCGAGCACCCCGACGTCACGACCGACTACATCCACATCGACGCGGCCATGATCTTCATGGCCACCGACCCCGCCCGCTTCGACGTGATCGTCACCGACAACCTCTTCGGCGACATCGTCACCGACCTCGCCGCCGCCATCACCGGCGGCATCGGGCTGGCCGCCTCCGGCAACGTCAACCCCGACCGGACGGCCCCGTCGATGTTCGAGCCCGTCCACGGTTCCGCCCCCGACATCGCCGGACAGCAGAAGGCCGACCCGACCGCCGCGATCCTCTCCGGCGCGCTCCTGCTCGACCACCTCGGCCACGCCGAGGCGGCGGCCGCGATCGAGGCGGCCGTGCTGGCCGACCTCTCCGAGCGCGACCCCGGCACGAGCCGTCGTACGAGCGAGGTCGGGGACGCCATCGCCGCCCGCCTCTGAGAGCCCGCCGACGGGTTCTGGAATAGGTTGACCCCATGCAGATCAGCACCACCGCCAACCCCGCCCCCGTCGACGACGCCCGGCTCGCAGAGATCCTCGCGAACCCCGGGTTCGGCCAGCACTTCACCGACCACATGCTCACGGTCGAGTGGACGCCCGCGGACGGGTGGCACGCCGCGCGCATCGAGCCCTACGGCCCGCTGACGCTCGACCCGGCGACGGCGGTGCTGCACTACGCGCAGGAGACCTTCGAGGGGATGAAGGCCTACCGGCACGAGGACGGGTCGATCTGGACCTTCCGTCCCGAGCAGAACGCCGCGCGGATGGTGCGCTCCTCGCAGCGGCTCGCGTTCCCCGAGCTGCCGGTCGACGACTTCGTCGCCTGCGTCGACGCGCTCGTCGAGGCCGACCAGCGGTGGGTCCCCGACAACGCCGCGGGCGGGGGAGAGGGCGAGAAGGCGCTCTACCTGCGGCCCTTCATGTTCGCCTCCGAGGTCTTCCTCGGCGTGCGCCCCGCGCAGCACGTGACCTTCATGGTGATCGCGTCACCGGCAGGCGCCTACTTCAAGGGCGGCATCAAGCCCGTCAACCTGTGGCTGTCGGAGACGTTCACCCGCGCCGGTCGCGGTGGCATGGGCGCCGCGAAGACCGGCGGCAACTACGCCGCGTCGCTCGCCGCCCAGCGCGAGGCCATCGAGAAGGGCTGCGACCAGGTCGTGTTCCTCGACGACCAGGAGTTCCGCTACATCGAGGAGCTCGGCGGGATGAACCTCTTCTTCGTCCACCGCGACGGCAGCATCGTCACCCCCGAGACCGGGACCATCCTCGAGGGCATCACCCGGGCCTCGATCATCGAGCTGGCCGGCAAGCTCGGCCACGCGGTGGAGGAGCGGAAGTTCTCCATCGACGAGTGGCGCGACGGCGTCGCGTCGGGCGAGATCACCGAGGTGTTCGCGTGCGGCACCGCCGCGGTCGTCACCCCCGTCGGCGAGCTGCGCTCGCCCCAGGGTGTCACCCCGGCGCCCGCCAGCACCGAGCTGACCATGCGGATCCGCGAGGCGCTCGTCGGGATGCAGTTCGGGCGCGCGGAGGACACCTTCGGCTGGATGCACCGCGTGGTGTGAGCGACGACCAGTCGTCCTGCACGGGGTCCGCGGCCTTCGAGGCGCAGAGCTCGCGCTCGCTGCGCGACTTCATCCGGACCGAGTCCGGCTCCGCCGGCATGCTGGTGGTCGCCGCGCTCGTCGCCCTGGTGTGGGCGAACTCGCCGTGGTCGCAGTCCTACGTCGACCTCTGGCACACCGAGGTGTCCCTCAGGTTCGGTGACGGCGGCCTGTCGATGGACCTGCACCACTGGATCAACGACGGCCTCATGGTCGTGTTCTTCTTCGTCATCGGCCTCGAGGTCCGCAAGGAGTTCGCCATCGGCGAGCTCGTCGACCGCAGCCGGGTCGTGGTGCCGCTCGTCGCGGGCGTGATGGGCATGGTCGTGCCGGCCGCCCTCTTCCTGGCGCTCAACCCGTCCGGCGAGGCCGCCGCCGGCTGGGGTGCTGTCATCGGGACCGACACCGCCTTCCTGCTCGGCGTGATGGCGCTGGTGGGTCCTGCGGTGTCGACCCAGCTGCGGATCTTCCTGCTGACGCTCACCGTCATCGACGACATCGTGGCCGTCAGCGTCATCGGTGTCGTCTACTCCGACGACCTGTCCCTCGGCGCCCTGGCCGTCGCCGCGGCCTGCCTGCTCGTGCTGGTCGGGCTCGACCGCGCGGGGGTGTGGCAGGCGGCGCCCTACGTGCTGGGCGTGCTGGTGATGTGGTTCGCCACGCTGGAGTCCGGTGTGCACGCCTCGATCGCCGGCATGCTCAGCGGGCTGCTGGTCCCGGCGCTCGACCCGCGCCGCTCCGACGTGGAGGACGCCGCTCGCAGCTTCCGCGCGTTCCGGCAGTCGCCGATGCCCGGGGTACAGCGGGCCGCACGCCGGTCACTGACCCGCGCGATCTCGGTCAACGAACGCCTGCAGGAGGCGTTGCACACCCCCACCAGCCACGTCGTCGTACCCGTCTTCGCGCTCGCCAACGCCGGGGTGGACCTGCGCGACGGCGTCCTCGGCGACGCCCTCGGTTCGCGGCTGATGTGGGGCATCGTGCTCGGGCTCGTCGTCGGCAAGGCGCTGGGCATCTTCGCCGGCGCCTGGGCGAGCGTGCGCCTGGGCTGGGGCCGGCTGCCGCAGGGAGTCGGGCTGGGCCACACGCTGGCCGGTGGCGCGCTCTCCGGCATCGGCTTCACCGTGTCGCTCCTCATCATCAGCCTGGCGTTCGAGTCGTCCCGGCTCCAGGACCAGGCCCGCGTCGGAGTCCTGCTCGCCGCGGCCCTCGCGAGCCTGGCCGGCTGGCTGGCCTTCCGCTTCGCCGCCCGCTTCCTCGGCCAGCGCGACGCCGCCTTGCCGACCCACCTCAGCCGGCCGGTCGACCCGGCGCGCGACCACGTCGCGGGTCCGGTCGACGCCCCGCTGACCCTCGTGGAGTACCTCGACTTCGAGTGCCCGTTCTGCGCCCGGGTCAGCGGTGTCGGCAAGGAGCTCCGCGCGCACTTCGGCGACCGGCTGCGCTACGTCACCCGGCACCTGCCGCTGCCGGTGCACCCGCACGCCGAGCTGGCGGCGCTGGGCGCCGAGGCGGCGGCACGCCAGGGCCGCTACTGGGACATGCACGACGTGCTCTTCGCCCACCAGGACGAGCTCGAGCTGGAGGACCTCGCCGGCTACGCCGCCGAGCTCGACCTCGACGTGGAGCAGTTCCTCCGCGACCTCGACGACGACGACCTCGCCCGGCACGTCGCCCAGGACGTCGCCTCGGCGGAGGAGAGCGGCGTACGCGGCACCCCGACCTTCTTCGTCGGCGACACCCGCCACGTCGGTCCCCACGACGCCCGCACCCTGATCGCCGCGCTGGAGGCGTCGGCGGTGTCTCGGCCGATCGGCTGACCCGCGCCGGCCCGCGGGCCGATGCGTCGTACGTCCGGCGAAGCGAGGCTCGTCGGCATGACGACGACCGCCGCAACCCGCCCTGCCAGTGCCACGCGGTCCCGCCGCGACTGGTGGATCCCGGCCAGCCTGCTGGCGCTCGCCGTGGTGCCGTCCCTGGGAGGCGTCTTCCGCCTGGTCGACCTGTCGGGTGGCCGCACGGCCGAGAACGCACGCTTCTTCGACCTGCCCGCACCGATCCTCGTCCACATCTTCGGAGCCACGGCGTACCTGCTCCTCGGTGCGCTCCAGCTCTGGCCGTCCTTCCGGCGCAGGCGTCCGGGCTGGCACCGCTGGACCGGACGGGTGCTGGTGCCGGCAGGTGTTGCGGGTGGGCTGAGCGGGATGTGGATGGCGGCCTTCTCCGACCTTACGACCCACGACAACACCACCCTGATGTGGCTGCGCCTGCTCTTCGGGGCCGTCATGGTCGCCGGGCTGGTGCTCGGCCTGCTCGCGATCCGCCGCCGCGACGTCCGTACGCACCAGCGGTGGATGGCGCGGGCGTACGCCGTCGCGCAGGGCGCCGGTACCCAAGCGCTGTTCCTCGGCCCGTACGTCGCGCTCGTCGGGCAGCCCTCGGGCCACCCGAAGGCCGTCGTGATGGGTCTGGCGTGGGTGCTCAACCTGGCCGTCGCGGAGTGGTTGGTGCGGCGGTCGCAGACGCGTCAGTCGAGCCGTCGGGCCTGGTAGGCCCACAGCGCGAGCTCGACCCGGTTGCGCACGCCGAGCTTGGCCATCAGCGCACCGATGTGGGTCTTGACGGTGCTGAGGGAGATGTAGAGCTCGGCGGCGACCTCGTGGTTGGTCAGGCCGCGCGCGACGGCGACCAGCACCTGCTCCTCGCGCTCCGTCAGGGGCGTGGCGGGCTGCGGGGGAGTGTCGCGGCCCGCGAAGGTCCGGAGCAGGCGGGTGGTCACGGTGGGGGCGATCAGGGAGCCGCCGTCCGCCGCGGCGCGCACCGCATGGGTGAGCAGCTGCGGCCCGCAGTCCTTGAGCAGGAAGCCCCGCGCGCCGGCGAGGAGCGCGCCGTAGACGTAGTCGTCGAGGTCGAAGGTCGTCACCACGACCACCGCCATCGGGTCGGCGACGTCCGGGCCGGCGAGCGCGCGGGTCGCCTCGATGCCGTTGAGCCGGGGCATGCGGATGTCGAGCAGGCACACGTCGGGACGCAGCGCCCGCGCCTGCTCGACGGCGTCGTGGCCGTCGACGGCCGTGGCGACGACCTCGATGCCGTCCTGGGCGTCGAGGATCATCGCCAGCCCGGTGCGCACGATCTCCTGGTCGTCGGCCACCAGCACGCGCAGCGTCATCGGCCCTCCTCCAGCGGGAGGCGCGCGGTCACGCGCCAGCCGGCCGCCGGTGCCAGCGGCCCGGCCTCGAGACGGCCGCCGAGCAGGGCTGCCCGCTCGGTCATGCCGGCGATGCCGAAGCCGTCACCGCTGCCCGCCGACCCCCGTCCGTCGTCGGTCACGGCCAGCGTGACGCAGTCCCGCTCCCGGGTGACCCGCACCTCGACCAGTGTGGTGTCCCGGGCGTGCCTGCGCGCGTTGGCGACAGCCTCCTGCGCGATGCGCTGGAGGGCGGCCGCGACCGTCGGGGTCAGGTCGTCGAGGTGGACGTCGACGTCAACCGTGACCACCGGCCCGGGCCCGTCGCTCGCCAGGCCGAGGAGGTCGTCCAACGGTTGCACCGGTGGCTCGTCGTCGGTGCGGAGCATCCGCAGCACCTTCCGCGTCTCGGCCAGCGTGCGCGTCGCCTCCTCGTCGATGCGACGCAGGGCGTCGGTGGCCGCGTCTGGCTCACGGTCGGCGACCGCGAGTCCCGCCTGCGCGCTGATCGCGATCGCCGTGAGGTGGTGGGCCACGGTGTCGTGCAGGTCGCGGGCCAGGCGCTCCCGCTCCTGCTGCCGTACGTCGTCGAGCTGGCGCGTGCGCAACATCGCCCGTGCGCGGACGGCGGCGCCCAGCGCGACGGCGGCCACGACGACCGCGGTGCCGCCGATGCGGTCGGCGGTCGAGACGTCCTGCGACGCCAGCGAGGTGCTCGCCACGACGAAGAAGAGGGTGAGGCCCTCAGCGGCGCCGGCGCCCGACGCCCACCGGGTGAGGCTGTAGGGGATGAGGAGTCCCACGACGGCGGTGTTGAGGTCGCCGGGCGCCGGCCCCGCCGTGGTCGACGTGACCACAAGCAGTGCCATCACCACCGCCGCGAAGACCGACACCGTCAACAGCGGCATGGTCCGGCGCACCAGCAGCGTGGGCAGCCACGCCAGGAAGCCGGCGAGCGACAGCCAGCGGTACGGCAGGTCCGTGCGCAGCACCGCGACTTCCACCACGGCCAGGGCGGCCACCACTGCCACGAAGGCATAGTCGAGACCTCCGGGCGGGCGGGCGTCCGGCGCAGCGGGCAACCGCCACACGGACAGGACCATTGACCGGACGCGGGTGAGCACGCCAGCACGGTAGTGCCCGGCGGGGGTACGCCGGATCGGCCGGATGGCCGAGTGCGTCACGCGCGCGGCGGGCGACCGGTCCCTCCAGTCAGTCAGCTTCTTCAGGAAGTCCTGCGCCGCCTCTTCGGACACCGGTGATGGCGGCAACTGGTGCAACCATTCCCTCAACCGGCCGCCGTTCGAGGAAGTGAACACGGCCTACGTGGTGTTCGTCCGGCACCCCGTGCCCCGCTGGCCGGGCTCCGACTTCAGCACAGTGCGGTCCAATGCCTGTGCGCGGGCTCGGACCCGTGCTGCTGCACGGGTCATGTCGACAACCGGGGTGGCCGTCACTTCGGTGCGGACTTCGAGTCGAGCACGACGACCCCGCCATTGCGGGTGACGACGACGTGGTCAAGGTCGGAGAGTTGCAGGCTGATGCTGTCCATCCATCCTGTTGTCCCTCCCAAGCGCGGAGGAACATCGCGGCGAGGCCAGTCTGGAACAGGCCGATGAGGTACCACCCGTATCTACCTGCGAACGCGCGCGAAGACGACATGCGACGGTGCACTGGCCTGAGTGCCGGCGGGTTGGACCAGGACATGCCTCTCGCCCCCTGCGTGGTGCTCCTCAGGGGGTTCGGGGCGGGGTCATGGTCGACGGGGTCGGGGAATGCCGGGCGGAGCATCCGGGGGGTCGAGTGCGGTGGTGCCGGTGTTGTCGCGTCGGTAGCGGTACGCGTGCGGGCTGGTCCACTCGAACACCCCGGGTGCGACCATCGCGTAGCGCCAGGCCGAGTGGGTCTTGAGCCGGTGGTGGCCGCGGCAAAGGGCGGCGAGGTTGTCGGTCTGCGTGGGGCCGGGCTGGGGCCTGCATTCTGCTTCGGCGCCGGGGTCATGGGGGATGACGTGGTCGACGTCTGCTCGCCGGGCGGGGCGGGTGCAGTGCGGGAACACGCACGTGCGGTCGCGAAGGACGACCTGTTCGCGGATCCGGTCCGGGACCTGGTAGGCGTCGGTGTGGAGCGCGGTGTTGAGGTCGATGACGGGCTTGATGGTGACCTTGGTGCGCGTGTCGGCGCACCACGACTTCACCTGCTCGAGCAGCAGCAGCCGTTGGCCCTTCTCCAGGCGTCCGGTGGGACCGAACACGGTGGTGTCGCCGGAGAAGCCGGCGTCGAAGTGGGCGTGGAGCACAACCTCCCGCGCGGCCGGCAACCGCTGAGGGTCAGCGCCGACTCCTGCAAGATCGAGTGCGGTCTGGGTGCGGGCGAGGTCGCCGAGGGCCTGCGATCGGCGCACGTCCAACGTGTCGGTGGACCCCAACGCCTTCCGCTGCGCCGCGCCCTGCGTGAGCGCGCGGTCGAGGTCGAGGGCGTCGGCGATGCCGAGCTCGGCCTCCACCCGCATGGTGCCGGCGTAGTGCACGTCCCGGGTGTCGACGGTGACGTGGCGCGGGTCGACGTAGAGGTAGCCGTCCTCGGGATCGGCGGTCCGGTCAGCCTCAGCGAGGTCGCAGAGTCTGATGGCTTCGGCGACGAGCCGGTCGAGCTGGGCGGGACCGACCCGGCCGGCGACGGCGGCGACTTGCGCGTCGACGAACCCGGCCGCCTCCTTCGTGAGCGCGGGGCTGGAGTGGATGGTGGTCTCGGCGACCGCTCGGGCCTTCCACGCCGGCACCCGACCGGCGTGGACCTGGGCCCACAGCCGCGGCAGCCGGTGGCGCAGCTCGAGGGCGTGGCCGATGAGCTTCTTCGCCGCGACCGTCGAGACACCGAGGACGCCGCCGAGCTCGGCCACGCAGAACTCCGCCACTAGCGGGCATCCCTCGCCCGCGATGGGCTCCTCGTGCTCCCACCCCGCCGCCGGCACGGAGAAGGAGGCGGCGTGGTGGATCGACTCCGGCGGGTGCAGGTCCGCCCACCGGGCCGCCACCTCGAGAAGGTCGGCGGCGGCGCGCTCCTCGGCCGCCTTCCGGTCCCGCGCGAGCGCCAGCAGGCCGGAGGCGGTGAGGTCGTCCACCTCACCTGTCACCCGGACTGCCAGCGCTTCGCTCATGTGTTCGATTATATCGGTCACTGTTGACACTCGGCCATGACTGTGGACGGTTGCTGGCCACTCTCCTCGGCGAGTTCGGGGACCCCATCAAGGTTGAGACGTTGAGGGCCCGGGTGGCCTCCCTTCCGCCCCGCGCCGGCTCACGACCGCCGGGACGCACACGTGATGCACGTGCGCGCCGCCGGCAGCGCTTCGAGGCGAGCCTCCCCGATCGCGGACCCGCAGGCCTCGCAGGCGCCGTAGGTGCCGGCATCGACCCGGGCGAGGGCGGCGTCGAGCTCGGCGAGGTGGTGGCGCACCTGGCGCACGAGCGCGCCGATCTGTGACCTCTCGAAGGCGATCGTCGCGCCCTCGGGGTCGTGCTCGTCGTCGGCGTTGGTGTCGAGGGACGCCGCCACGATGGACTCGTGGTCGCCCGTCAGGCTCGCCAGGCGCTCGAGCGTCTGCTCGCGCTCGTGCTGCAGCCGCTGTCGTACGTCGTCCACCACCCCATGGTCGCCCAGAGGTCCGACGACGCCCCGCCGGGCGTGCCGGGATCGGGGTGCACCGGGCCTCCCGCCGTATCCTCGTGCCGTGACGACGTCCCCGAAGGCGCCGCCGCCCGGGCTGACCGTCGGCGGCTACGCGCTGCGTGCCCGCCTCGGCGAGGGCGGCATGGGCGTGGTGCACCTCGGGCAGCGGCCCGGGGAGCGTCCGGTGGCGATCAAGGTCCTGCGCCCTCACGTCGTCGGCGACGACGAGGCACGGCGCCGGCTGGCGCGCGAGGTGAGCTCGCTGAGCCGCATCCGCAGCCGTCGCATCGCCGAGATCGTCGACGCCGACCCGTTCGGCGAGATCCCCTTCGTCGCGACGCGCTACGTGCCCGGCCTCTCCCTCCACGACCACGTGCAGGAGGAGGGGCCGCTCGGGGGCGCCGATCTGCTGTGGTTCGCCGACTGCCTCGCCGAGGCGCTCGAGGCGGTCCACTCCGTCGGCGTCCTGCACCGCGACGTGAAGCCGTCCAACGTGATCATGGAGGGCCGCACGCCCATCCTCATCGACTTCGGCCTCGCCCGCGTCGCCGAGGACTCCCGCATCACGATGAACGGCTGGCTCCTCGGCACGCCCGGCTACCTCGCCCCCGAGATCCTCTACGGCGACGACGCCACCGCCGCCTCCGACGTGCACGCCTGGGCCGCCACGGTGGCGTACGCCGGCACCGGCCGCGCCCCGTTCGGCCGCGGGCCGTCCGTGGCCGTCATGGACCGCGTCCGCCGCGGCGAGCACGACCTCGCCGGCCTCGACCCCGACGTGCGCGAGCTCGTCGAGGAGGCACTCGCACCGAAGCCCGCGGACCGGCCCTCGCTCGAGGAGGTGCGCGACTGGCTCGAGGACCTCGGGTCGCCCGAGCACGAGGAGCGTGACGACCGCACGGCCGCACCCGTCACGCTGCCTTACGTCGCCGGCGTACGACAGGACCTCGAGGCCCCCACCCGCGTCGGCAGTGCCGCTGCGCTCGCGCAGCCGGTCGCTCCGCCCACCGCACCGTCGTACGCACGGCCCGAGGCCGAACCGGTGCACTGGTCCCACGACTGGGACCAGACACACCACGACGACCACGACGACCACGACGACACCGTCGGGTGGGGTGACGCCGGGACGCTCCCGCACCGGCAGACCCGCGTGCTCCCGGACGGATCGGTCGAGGCCGTCACCGACTACGGCCCCCACGTCCGACCACACGTCCCCGCCGGCCAGCGGCTGCGCCGCACGCTCACTCTCCTCGCCGCGGGCGGCGTCGTCGCCGGCGCGATCACCGTGGCCCCCTACGTCGCGCTCGCCGTCCTCCTGGTCCTCGTGTGGCTGCTGCGCAGCGGCTCGATGGCCGCGGCGTCCGCGGGCAGCCGCCGCGACCGTCGCGGTGCGAGGTGGTACGACGGCCTCCAGGTGCTGCTGGCCGCGCCGTGGCACGCGGTGGCCGGCCTCTCCGGCACCCTCGTGCTCTTCCTGTGGAGCGCCGGCATCGCCTGTGCGGTCGCGCTCCTCTGCTTCGCCGCGTCGCTGTCCCTGACGACCTCGCTCGCCGCGATCGGCGCGATGTTCGCGCTGTCGACCTGGTGGGGGCCGGGGTCCGAGCGGCTGCGCTCGCCGGTGCACCGCGTCGTCGACCCGCTCGCACGTCGCGGCGTTCCGTGGCTGATCGTCACGCTCCTGGTCGCCGCCGCCGCGTCCGGGCTGGGCGCCGCGGCGTCGGCACAGGGCACCAGCTGGACGCCGTACGACGCCGCACCCTTCTCCGACGTGAGCCTCCCCGGCTGGTTGTGACGGACCTCCCCGTTCAGGCGGGCCGGTCCGGGGTACCTAGCCTCCTCATGCACCTGACAGCAGGAGGACCGATGAGCGGCGACACGACCGACAACGAGAGCTACCACGGCTACAGCGTCGACGACGAGGACCAGCCCCAGGGCGAGGGCGACAGCCTCGTCGACGACCGGGGCCTGGCCGAGCCGCTCGACGAGGGCTACTCGCCGCCGGAGAAGTGGTCCGCGGCGCAGGGCTACGGCAACACCCCGCTCGAGGAGAGCCAGGGCGAGTCGCTCGACCAGCGCGTCGAGCAGGAGGTCCCCGAGCCCGACCCGTACGTCGTCGCCGACGCTGAGGCGGCCAGGGGCGACCTCGCCGCGCTGGTGGCCGAGGACTCGAGCGAGGGCGAGGCCGTGCAGGCCGACCTCGACGCCGCCGAGGTCGACGGCGACCGCGCGGGTCGTCTGGTGGCCGAGGACGAGGGGGTCCGCACCGACGCCGAGAAGGACCTCGTCGCCACCGACGTCGGCATCGACGGGGCCGCGGCCGGTGCCGAGGAAGCCGCGGTGCACGTCGTCGAGGACCCCGAGGTGGGTGACCCCGGGCTGCTCGACGCGGAGGTCGTCGACGAGGAGCCCGACGGGCGCGTCCAGGGCTGATCGAGCGGCCCGGCCCGGCCGCGTGACCGCGCCGGGCCGGGGTCCACCCGAAGGTGGGTCTTCCCCGACCGCCCGCGCGGGCTCTACGGTCCCCTCAACCGACTCACGTGAGGGGATCCCCCATATGCACCTCGTCAGCACCCTTGCCGTACGACGCCTCGGCGTCGCGGTCACCGCACTCGCCCTCGGGATGGGCATGTCCACGCCGTCGTTCGCCGCGCCGGCCAAGGAGAAGTCCACCGACTGCATCGACTACGGCGAGGTCGCCGAAGCGCCGGAGGGCACCATCCCCCGCGACGACCTGCACCTCGTCCACAAGGACCCGCTCGCCAAGGCGATGAAGGCGCGCACGACCTCGCGCACCTCCGCCAGGGGCAAGCCGGGCGCCGCGGTGGCGGCCGCCGCGTTCGAGCCCGTCACCGTCCCGGTGCGTTTCCACGTCATCGCCAAGGACCGCGGCCAGGAGGGCGGCGACCTGTCCGACGCCCGCATCGCCGAGCAGATCCGGGTGCTCAACGAGGCCTACGCACCGCACGGCTTCGCCTTCGAGCTCGAGGAGGTCACCCGCACCTACGAGCCGCAGTGGTTCAACCTGATCTACCCCAATGGTGCCGAGCCGCGCTTCCGCGGCAGCTCCAAGGAGATCGCGATGAAGAAGGCGCTCTACGGCGACAGCACCTCGGAGACGCTCAACATCTACTCCGCCTCGCTCGGCCAGTCGCTGCTCGGCTGGGCGACGTTCCCGTCCGACTTCGACGCCGAGGCCACCGGCGGCAACCCGATGCCGCGGTACCGCGACGGCGTGGTCATCGACTACCGCAGCCTGCCGACCGTGCCCAACGACACCGGCGACACCAGCGTGTACTCGGTCTACGGCGAGGGCGACACCGCGACGCACGAGGTCGGCCACTGGCTGGAGCTCTACCACACGTTCCAGGGCGGGTGCTCCGAGCCGGGTGACTACGTCGCCGACACCGCGCCGGAGGCCTCGCCGGCCTTCCAGTGCCCGGTCGGCCGCGACACCTGCGCCGGCGGTGGGCTCGACCCGATCACCAACTTCATGGACTACACCTACGACTCCTGCATGACCCAGTTCACCGCGGGCCAGGCCACCCGCATGCAGACGGCCTGGACGGAGTACCGCGCCATCGGCTGACCCGAGCCGACGTCCCCCGCGGGGCACCGCCCCGCGGGGGACGCCCGGCCACCCGCGCAACTGTGCGAGAACTGTGCGGGTCGCTGTTCGTGGCCGCTGCCGGCCAGAGACGGTGGACTGCTCCTGCCGCGGCCCACAGGGGGTCACGGGGGAAGGGAACACCACCATGGGCATCACCACCGTCCGACGGCTCGGCGTCGTCACCGCCGGCGCCGCAGCCGCCATCGCCGTCACCGCGGCGAGCGCCAGCGCTCACCACTGCTTCATCCCGATGAACACCCTCGACGGGCCGACCTCGTCGAACTGGTTCGTCATCTCCGCCGAGATGGGCGCCGAGTTCGAGGGGTACACCGCCGACTGCGACGGGGCCCGCGACGCCGGCTACGCCGCGCTCCGCGAGGCCGGGCTGCCGGTCGCCCTCAAGGTCTTCGAGAAGATGACCATCGGCGACCCCAAGCACACCGGTCGCACCAACCCCAACGGCGCCGACGGCAAGGGCCTGGAGTACTTCGCCGAGGGCTCGCCGCTGCCGATGCAGATGGTGGAGACGTACGTCGCCGGGGCGGACGCCTACAGCTGCTGACCGGCTCAGGGTTCGGGGGGACGTCACGTGCCCCGGGTGCCGCTCGTGGGGGGTGGCACCCGGGGCACGCGCGTGCCTGCCGACCGGATGCCGAGACGCAGGTCTCAGCCACGTGACATCGGTGGCACCATGAACAGGTGACCAGCAGCACGATCATCATTGCCTAGCGCGTCGGGACTCCCCGCCGCGCCGACCTCCTGCACCCCAGGAGGTTTTTTCATGTCAGCACCGACCGAGAGACCGCTCCGATGGACCTGCACGGCTCGTTCCACGTCTACGACACCACCCTGCGCGACGGCGCCCAGCAGGAGGGGCTCAACCTCTCGGTCGCTGACAAGCTGAGCATCGCCAAGCAGCTCGACGGGCTCGGGGTGGGCTACATCGAGGGCGGCTGGCCGGGCGCCAACCCCAAGGACACCGAGTTCTTCCGCCGTGCCCGTGAGGAGCTCGACCTGCGCCACGCGCGACTGGCGGCGTTCGGCGCGACCCGGCGGGCCGGCGTACGCGCCGCGGACGACCCGCTCGTGGCAGCGCTGCGTGACTCCGGGGCAGGCGTGGTCACCCTCGTGGCGAAGTCGCACGACCGCCACGTCGAGCTCGCCCTGCGCACCACGCTGGAGGAGAACCTCGCGATGGTGCGCGACACCGTCAGCCACCTGCGCGAGGAGGGCCAGACGGTCTTCCTCGACGCGGAGCACTTCTTCGACGGCTACCGCGCCAACCGGGCGTACGCGCTCGAGGTCCTCCGCACCGCTGCCGAGGCGGGCGCCGAGGTGGTCGCACTGTGCGACACCAACGGCGGCATGCTGCCCGACTGGGTCTCCGACGTCGTGCTCGACGTCGTCGAGACGACCGGCGCCCGGGTCGGCATCCACGCCCACAACGACAGCGGTTGCGCCGTGGCCAACTCGCTGGCCGCCGTCGCCGCCGGCGCGACCCACGTGCAGGGCTGCATCAACGGCTACGGCGAGCGCACCGGCAACGCCGACCTGGTCACCGTGGTGGCCAACCTCGAGCTCAAGCTGGACCGGTCGGTCCTGCCGCAGGGCCTGCTCCGCGAGGCCACCCGCATCGCGCACGCGGTCGCCGAGGTCACCAACGTGCCGCCGGCCTCGCGCCAGCCGTACGTCGGCACGTCGGCGTTCGCGCACAAGGCCGGCCTGCACGCCAGCGCGATCAAGGTCGACCCGGACCTCTACCAGCACCTCGACCCGCTCGTCGTCGGCAACGACATGCGCCTGCTCGTCTCCGACATGGCCGGCCGCGCCTCGATCGAGCTGAAGGGCCGCGAGCTCGGCTACGACCTGTCGCAGGACCGCGACGTCGTCACGCGTGTCACCGAGCGCGTCAAGGAGCTCGAGCAGCGCGGCTACACCTTCGAGGCCGCGGACGCCTCCTTCGAGCTGCTGCTCGCCGAGGAGGTGGAGGGCACGCGCCCGTCCTACTTCGACGTCGAGTCGTGGCGCGTCATCACCGAGACCCGTGTGCAGGGCGAGGCCGTCTCCGAGGCGACCGTGAAGCTACGGGCGGAGGGTGTGCGCTACGTCGTCACCGGCGAGGGCAACGGGCCGGTGAACGCCCTCGACGCGGCCCTGCGGGAGGCGATCGGGCAGGCCTTCCCCGAGGTGGCGAAGTTCGAGCTGATCGACTACAAGGTGCGCATCCTCGACCAGGGGCACGGCACCGACGCGATCACGCGCGTGCTCATCGAGACCACCGATGGCGAGTCGTCCTGGGTCACCGTCGGTGTGGGCGCCAACGTGATCGAGGCGTCGTGGGGCGCACTCGTCGACGGGCTCACCTTCGGCCTGCGACGCCACCACCGCTGAGGGGTGGCGCCACCACCGCGGCCGAGGCCGGGGTGGTGGCGCCGTACCTGCTCAGAGGGCGCCGCGCAGGTCCTTCAGCGCCTGCTTGAGCTCTCCCTGGTCGCCGGAGTCGTCGAGGACCCGGATGGCGTTGCTCAGCTGGGCCTTCGCCGCGGCGCCCCGGCCCTCGAGCTTCTCGGCCTTGGCGAGGTGCTTCTCGACGGTGTCGAGCGTCGCGCCGGACAGCTCGCCCGAGCGGACCGCCTGGTCGAAGTAGGCCCCGGCGACGTTGAAGCTCGGCTCCCAGACGATCTTCTCCTGGTGCTGCGCGTTGAACTCATCGAGCACGACCTCGCGCGCCGCGTCGAGCTCGTTCTCACTCAGCATGTCGCTCGTCTCCAGCCCGAAGGTGTCGAAGCCACGCGCGATCTCGGTGCCGTAGACCTGGCCGTTGTACCAGTAGGTCGACCAGAGACCGCCCAGGTTGAGCCCGTTCGGGTTAGCCGGGGTGCTGATCGGGCCGCGGTCGAAGTAGGCGATCTCGACCGGGTTGGCGGTGTCGCTGAAGTCGATCACCGACAGGCCGCCCTGGTACCAGGCCTGGACGAGGATGTCGCGACCGGGGACCGGGACCAGCGAGGAGTTGTGGGCGACGCAGTTCTCCGCGGTGGTCTGCGCGGCCGGCATCTTGTAGTAGCTCGCGAACTCCATCTGGTCACCGTCGAGGTCGAACAGCGCGTCGGCGCCCCACTCGGGCTTGTCGGTCGCGCGGCACCGGGCGCTCGTGCCGCCGCCCCACTCGTCGGTGAAGATCACCTTGGTGCCGTCGTTGTTGAAGCTCGCGGAGTGCCAGTAGGAGAAGTTGGGGTCGGCGACCGCGTCCAGGCGAACCGGGTTCACCGGGTCCTCGGTGTCGAGCAGGATGCCGTTGCCCTGGCAGGCGCCGGCGACCAGCTCCTTGGCGGGGAAGGCCGTCACGTCGTGGCAGGTGTTCGTGTTGGGCAGCGGGGAGTACGCCGTCCCGGACGGGTGCAGCGTGCCGGGCACCGTGTTCTGCAGGCCGTTGAAGGCGCCGGTCGCCGGGTCGGTGAAGATCCGCGGCTGGCTGACGATGGCGGCCGTCTCGGGTGCCGCGAGGGGGACCTTGATGACGTCGATGCGCCACTGGGTCGGGTTGCCTGACGTGACCGGCGCGGGGTTGTTGGGGTTGGCGTTCTCGCAGCCCGCCAGCTCCGCGGCCGGGCGGACCCCGGACGTGCCGGAGTTGTAGATGTAGATGTTGGCCGGGTCGTCGGGGTCGCTGACGATCGTGTGCGTGTGGGACCCGCGGCAGGTCTGCACCCCCGGCAGCTGCACCGGGTTGTCGATGTCGGAGATGTCGAAGATCCGCACGCCGCGGAAGCGCTCGGGGTTGACCGCGCCGGGCGCACCCTGGGTGCCGCAGTCGATGCGGCCCCGACCCTCCTCCACGGAGATGAAGAGCAGGTCGCCGTAGACCGACGGGTCGCCCTGACCACCCGGGCACACGAACGACGTGCGCAGCGTCGGGTTGGTCGGGTCGGAGAGGTCGTAGACCTGGAAGCCGTTGAAGCTGCCGACGATCGCGTTGTCACCACTGAACGCCAGGTCCGAGTTGGCGAACCCGATGCCGTTGAAGCCGGTGACGTCCGAGTCGAAGGCCCCGGCGCGCGGATCGTTGTCGAGCAGCTCGATGTTGCTGCTGGCCTCTGACCACGGGATGTAGCCCGGCGCGAGGTCCTCGCGCGGGTCGTCCGCTGCGTACGCCGCTGCGGGCACGAGCGCCGCGGCCAGGACCATCACCCCCGCGGCGCGCATCGTGGTCCGGCTCCGACGGGGTAGACGAGACATCGCGGTGACCCTCCCAGCTCAGGTCGGCACGTGATGATCGGTCCGGGAGGTCCGCGGCGTGGTCGACCTACTATGACGTTGACTTGTCAACGTAGCGATGACACGCCGCGTCCGCCAGACCCAGAATGTGGGTACACCGCCGTGAATGGAGAGCCCATGCCGCTGACCCGTGACCGCCGTCCGGGCCGCACCACCGCCGCGCTCGCCGTACTGGCCGTGGCGCTCGGGCTGACGGGATGCACCGCCGAGGCCGAGCCCGAGGACGACGCCGCCCCGGTGGTGCAGCTGGGGGCGCCGGGGGAGTCCAACACCACGCTGTCACCGGAAGAGGCGGAGTCCATCGACGATCCGGCGTACACCGCCGCCGACGTCGCCTTCGTGCAGGGGATGATCCCGCACCACCAGCAGGCACTGAAGATGACGGCTTTGGTCGGGGACCGCGCCGACGACCCCGACCTGAGGACGATCGCGGAGCGCATCGAGGTGTCCCAGGTCGCCGAGATCGAGCAGCTCGAGGGATGGCTGACCGCCCGCGGCGAGAGCGTCTCCGGCATGCATGCCGGTCACGGTGACGGTGAGCACGGGATGCCGGGGATGCTCACCCCGCAGGAGATGACCCGGCTCGAGCGCGCCTCCGGCCGGCGCTTCGACCAGCTGTTCCTGCTGGGCATGATCCGCCACCACGAGGGCGCGGTGCTCATGGTGGAGTCGCTGCTGACCGAGGGCGAGGGCGGGCAGGAGTCCGAGGTGTTCCAGCTCGCCGGCCACATCGGCTCCGACCAGCAGGTCGAGATCGCGGCCATGAAGCGCAAGCTCGCCGAGCTGGCCCGCTGAGGGGTCGCGCTCAGGCGCCGACCACCCGGCGCACGAGGTCGTCCCACCCGGCCTCGACCCGGTCGACCGCGATGTGCTCGGTGTTGACCTGCTGGTCGAGCACGACCATCTCCAGCGGCGCGAGGAGCGCGGTGGCGAGCATCAGCAGGTCCCCGGTGACCCCGAGCTCGCCCAGGAGGTAGCGGACGTGCATGTTGGCGAACGAGACGGCTGCCGCCGAGCGGGCGCCGGGGCGGCCCGCGGCCGCGATGAGCTCGCCGTGGGTCAGGTTGGTCCGCAACCGGGAGTGCCCGAAGGCGAGCAGCCGGTCCAGCGGAGGAGCGCCCGGCCCCAGGGGCGGCGGACCCGAGATGACGCTGGCCTGCCACGCGGTCTCCGACTCGTTGAGGACCGCGGCCATCAGCCCCTCGCGGCTCTCGAAACGTCGGAAGAGGGTTCCCTTCCCGACGCCGGCCTCGGCGGCGACCGTGTCCATCGTCACGCAGCCGACCCCCCGGGTCCGCACGAGGCGCAGCGCCGTTGCGAGGATCGCCTCCCGGTTGCGCGCCGCGTCGGCCCGCTCCGGCGCGGGCTCGTCGGCAAGCGGCAGGAGGTGGATCACCGCGCCAGCCTAGGTCGCAGGAAGTTCGACGGCAGCGGAATATAAGCGGACTACGGTCCGTTTAGCGGTGCATGACCACTCAGAAGCAGACCCGTGTCGCCGTCCTCCTCGGCTCCTACCGCGCCGGTTCGCTCAACCGTCGCATCGCCGAGCACCTCCGCGACCACGCCCCCGCGGGCGTCACCGTCGACGTCGTCGAGGGCCTCGACGCCGTCCCGTTCTACAACGAGGAGCTCGACGGGGACGCTGCGCCGGTCGCCGCCACCGCCCTCCGCGAATCCGTCGCCGGTGCCGACCGCGTGCTGGCCGTGACGCCGGAGTACAACGGCACCATGCCCGCCGTCCTCAACAACGCCATCGACTGGCTCTCGCGGCCCTACGGCCAGGGCGCCATCGTCGGCAAGCCCTTCGCGGCCATCGGCGCCACTCCCACGCCGTACGGCGGCAAGTGGTCGCACGAGCACGCGCGCCACTCGGCCACCATCGCCGGCGCCGTCGTGGTGGAGGGCATCGTCGTCGACGAGCCCGCCCTCGAGGGCGACCCGCTGGAGAACGAGGAGGCCGTGCAGCGCTTCCTCGGTGCGCTCGACGCCCTCGTCGCGCACGAGGTCGAGGCCGCCGCCTGAGCCTGGCCACCGATCTCGCTACGGTCGAGGTGTGCCACTCCACGACCTGACCGCGCTCGAGCAGGGTGACGCCGTACGCCGTGGGGAGGTGTCGCCGCTCGAGCTGGTCGAGCACTATGCCGGCCGTGCCGGCTCGATCGAGGTGGGTGCCTTCATCACGCCGACGCACGAGCTGGCGCGTGACCATGCGCGCCGCCTGACCGAGCAGTTGGCCGGGGAGCGACGCCCCGCGGACGCCGGTCCGCTCTGGGGGGTCCCGACGGGCATCAAGGACCTCCATCCCACGGCCGGGGTCCGCACCACCTTCGGGTCCGCGGCGTACGACGACTTCGTCCCCGAGGAGTCCGACGGCCTCGTCCTCACCGTCGAGGCGGCCGGCATGCCCAGCCTCGGCAAGACCAGCACGCCGGAGTTCGGGTCGCCCTGCTACACCGAGCCCGACGTCGCCCCGCCGGCCGTGACGCCGTGGGACACCTCCCGCACCGCGGGTGGGTCGTCCGGCGGCGCCGCAGCTGCGGTCGCCGCCGGGCTCCTGCCGGTCGCACCCGGGTCGGACGGCGGCGGCTCGATCCGGATCCCGGCGTCGTGCTGCGGGCTGGTCGGGCTGAAGCCGACGCGCGGACGGATCAGCGGCGCCCCGCGCTACGGCGACCCGGTCGGCCTCGCCACGGCCGGCACCCTCGCGCGCACGGTCCGCGACGCCGCCGCGCTGCTCGACGTGCTGGCGGGCCGCCGGGTCGGCGACCCGTTCTGGGCCCCCGAGCCGTCGGGCACCTTCCTCGACGCCTGCGACCGCGAGCCGGGGCGGCTCCGCGTCGCCCGCTTCGTGACTCCGGTCATCGTCGACGTCGAGGTCCACCCGTCCTCGGTCACCGCCTGGGACGCCGCCTCCCGCCTGCTCGAGTCCCTCGGCCACGACGTGGAGGACGTGCCCGTGCCGATCCCGCGCGAGGCCGTCGCCGACTTCGAGACCTGCTGGGCGGTGCTGACCGCCCTCTCGACCGCGCCGCCGGGCCGCGAGGACCTGCT
Source organism: Nocardioides sp. zg-1230 (assembly GCF_013155335.1). GTDB lineage: Bacteria > Actinomycetota > Actinomycetes > Propionibacteriales > Nocardioidaceae > Nocardioides. The sequence goes on from NZ_JABJQZ010000004.1 coordinate 144,779, forward strand.
CCGCCCGCTGACCCGCTGGCTGGGCGGTCTCGGCCACGCCGTCAGCGGCCCCGACTTCGGGCTCGCCATCGGCCGCCTGCGGCAGCACGCCGCGGCGGCGCTCGCCGCGCTGGCGTCGTACGACATCGTCCTCACGCCCACCCTCGCGAGCCCGCCGGTCGAGGTCGGGGCGCTGCGCGACGACACCGACCCGGCCCGCGACTTCGCGCTCCAGAAGGAGTTCACGCCGTGGACCAGCGCCTGGAACGTGACCGGCATGCCGGCCGTGTCGTTGCCGCTCCACTGGACCGACGACGGGCTGCCGGTCGGCGTGATGCTCGCCGCGCGACCGGCGGAGGAGGAGCTGCTGCTGTCCGTCTCGGCGCAGGTCGAGACCGCGGCCCCGTGGACCGCCAGGCGGCCGCCCGGTTGGTGACTCAGTCGTCCCCGATGCCGCGCGCGTGGAGCGCGTCGCCGGACTCGTGGGCCCGGGCGACGAGCCGGATCACGAAGGGGGAGAGGTACGCCCGCGGGTTGCGGTCGAGACCGCGCGCGCGGGCCGCGTCGCGGGTCTCGCGCGCGATGGCGATGGTGCCCGGCAGCGCCCCGATCGTCAGCGCGACCGTGAGGGCCACCCGGTCGGGGTCGACGCCGACGAACCGCAGCGGCCGCGCCCACCGGGCGAGGGCGTCGACCATCTCGTCGACCGACGTCGTCGCGGTCAGGGACAGGGCGGCCAGGCCCAGGCTGAGCAGGTCGAGGAAGGTCTCCACGGCCTTCGCCCCGCCGTACCACCACCACTGGAACGCGCTCGCCACGACGGCGATGAGCAGCACGCCGCGGGCCGCCCGCCAGACCGAGCGCAGCGGCACCCGGGCCAGCGCCGCGAGCAGCAGCGTCACCGCGAGGAACACGAAGGCGGCGCGCGCGTCGCGGACGACGACGATTGCCAGGCTGAGCGCGGCCAGGCCGAGCACCTTGGCACCCACCGGCAGCCGGTGGAGGAACGTGTCGCCGGGCTGGTGCAGCCCCGCCATCAGGTCGCTCATGCCGTGCTCATGCGGGGGTGTCCACGAGCTGCGTGTAGTAGGCGATCGACGCCTCCGGCGGCCCGTCGGCGACGACCCGCGCCGCGTCGACGACCACCACCCGGTCGCACCGGGCGGCCAGGTCGAGGTCGTGGGTCACGAGCACGAGCTGCTGGGTGAGCCCGAGCAGGGCCTCGGCGACGCGCAGGGTGTTGGCGCGGTCGAGCAGCGTGGTCGGTTCGTCCGCGACCACGACAGACGGCTCGAGGGCCAGCACGCCTGCGAGCGCGAGGAGCTGGCGCTGGCCCCCGGAGAGCGAGTGGACCGAGTCGTGGGCGTGGTCCTCCAGCCCGTTCGCCGCGAGCACGGCCAGGGCCCGCCGGCGACGTTCGTCGCGGTCCTTGACCGTGCGCCGCAGCGACAGCTCGATGTCCTCGACACAGGTCGGCATCACCAGCTGGGCGGCCGGGTCGGTGAAGCAGAACCCGACCATGCGGCGTACGGCGGCGCCTTCGCGCGCCACGTCGCGCCCGTCGACCGTCACGCGTCCGGCCGAGGCGCGGACGAGGCCGTTGACCAGCCGCGCCAGGGTCGACTTGCCGGACCCGTTGGCGCCGATGACGGCGACCCGGCGCTCCGTGAGGGTGAGCGTGGTGGGGGCGAGGATCTCGCGCTCGCCGCCACCGGGGAGGGGGACCCGGACGGCGGCCTCCGCGAGCTGGATCGACGTCAAGTCAGCTGCGTCGGTCGCGGTGCAGCAGCTGCGGGAAGGCGCGGTGCACCTCGGCAGCGATCATCGCCACCAGCGAGGTCTTCACCAGGTCGCCGAGCCAGAACGGCACGTCGTAGGTGGCGGCCTCGAGGAACGAGATGTCGAAGAAGCGCATCATGCCGAGGATGCCGAGCGGGTGGATGACCAGCACGCTGGCGGTGAGCGAGCAGAAGAAGACCACGATGGCCCGCGTGCGGCGCTCGCGGGCGACGTACGCGACCAGGAAGCCGCCGAGGGCCGCAGCGAACGGGAACGACAGCAGGTAGCCGCCGCTCGGGCCGGTGAAGACGCCGATGCCCGAGGAGTGCTCGGCGAAGACCGGCAGCCCGACCGCGCCCAGGGCGAGGTAGAGCGTCACGGCCGAGAAGCCACGGAGCGGGCCGAGGACGCAGCCGGCCAGCATCACGGTCAGGGTCTGGAGCGTGATCGGTACGCCGGCGCTGCCGACCGGGATGGCGCCGATGTAGGCGCTGGCGCTGATGAGGGCAGCGAAGGCGGCGACGAGCGCGAGGTCCCGGGTCGGTGACGAGGAGCCGGGGGAGTCGTGGCGGCCGGTCCCGGGGGTCGTGTCGGGCTGGGCGGTGGCGGTCATGGGTCGTTCCTCGCGGGTCGCACGGACGGGACCTGAACACTGTTCAGGGTGAACGGCGTTCAGGTTAGGCTGGGGACGAAGTCGTCGTCAACGTCGTCCGAGGACCGGGAGGGTGCGTGGCCCACAGGCGCAGTGACGTGCTCTCTCACGCCGTCGACCTGCTCGACACCCACGGGCTGGCCGCCCTCACCATGCGTCGCCTCGGGGCCGAGCTCGACGTCCAGCCGAGCGCGATCTACCACCACTTCCCGAGCAAGCAGGCACTCCTCGCGGCCGTGGCCGACGAGATCCTGGCGCGCGGTGCACGACCGCGTACGGCGACGGAGTGGTCCGACCGGTTGCGCGAGGCCTGCTCCGAGCTGCGGCACGCGATGCTCGCCTGCACCGATGGTGCCGACGTCGTCGCGACCGTGTGGGCCTTCGGCCTCGGTGCCGACGCGCCGGTGGCGGAGATGGAGAAGGTCCTCACCGAGGCCGACGTGCCCCCCGAGCTGGTCCCCGTCGCGTCGCGCACCCTCGTCCACTACGTCTTCGGCCACGCCTTCGAGGAGCAGACCGCCCGTCAGGCCGTGGGTCTCGGCGCCGTCGAGCGCTCGCTCGACTCGCTGCCCGACTTCGACCTCGGGCTCGACCTCGTCATCGACGGGCTGCGAGCCCGGCTGGACCCCGATATCTGAGGACGTGGTGGTCGGACCTCGGCCCCGAATCCGTTCACCACGTCCTCAGATATCCGGTCAAGGAGGGACTCCCCAGGGGTCAGGCCGAGGTGTCGACGTCCGCGCCCTGCAGCTCGGCGAGGAGCACGGCGCCGGCCAGGTCGAGCCGCGTCCGCCTGAGCTCTGCCGCCGCCAGGTCGACGCCGTCGAGGCTCGCACCGCGGAGGTCGGTGCGGTCGAGCTTGACCTGCCGCAGTACGGCCCGGTCCAGCCGGGCCCGGGCCAGCGAGGTCAGGGTGAGGTCCGACATCGACAGGTCGGCCTCGCGCAGGTCGACGCCGGTGAGGTCGAGGCGGGAGAGGTTGGCGCCGCGGATCGTCACCCCGAGCCACGACCCGCCGACGACGGTCAGCGGACGCAGGGTGCAGTCGGCGAAGGTCGAGCCGACCAGCTTGCAGCCGTCGAGCGTCGCGTCGAAGAACGACGTACGCCGGAAGTCGCAGCCCACGAAGGCGGTGGCGGTGTGGACCGAGGCGTTGAACCGGCCGCCGTGGAACGTGCACCGCTCGAAGGTGGCTCCGGACGACGTGGACTCGGAGAGGTCGACGTCGGTGAAGGTGCACTCGACGAAGCGCGCGGCACCGAGGTCGTCGCCGTACCAGTCCTCGCCGCGAAAGTGCTGGTCGCGGTGGGGCTGGGCGGTCGTCGTCCGGGGCTCGCTCACGGCGTTCACCGTAGCCATGGGTCGGGGAGGGCGGGACGGATAGGGTCGTCCCCGTGATCGCGTCCCACCAGCACCGCTTCATCTTCCTCAAGACCCGCAAGACGGCGGGCACGAGCGTGGAGATCGCGTTGTCCAAGGTGTGCGGGCCCGACGACATCATCACCGAGATCAGCCCCGAGGACGAGGAGCTCCGGCAGGCCGCCGGCGGGCGTCCGCCGCAGAACTTCCAGTCCCCGCCGCTCCCGCGCAAGGCCTACAACCACATGGGTGCCAAGGCCACCCGGGACCTCGTCGGCGCCGACGTCTTCGCCGACTACTTCACCTTCGCGATCGAGCGCAACCCGTGGGACGCGGTCGTCTCCCTCTACTTCTGGAAGTACAAGGACCGTCCCGAGCTGCCGGACTTCGAGGCCTACGTCCAGGAGATCTGGATCGAGCAGCTCGCCAACAACCGCCGCCTCTACCGCATCCGCGGCAAGATGGCGCTCGACCGGATGCTGCGCTACGAGAACCTCGACGCCGAGCTGCGCGAGGTCTGGCAGCACCTGGGTCTGCCCGGCGAGCCCGACCTGCCGCGCGCCAAGGGCAACGCCCGCCCCGCGGGCCACTACCGCGAGCTCTACACGCCCGCCTCGAAGCAGCGCGTCGCGACGGTGTTCGCCGACACCATCGATGCGTTCGGCTACGAGTTCTGAGCCCCGGCATGTCGACGACGTCGCCCCAGCCGCGATGGGCCACCAGGACCAACGCGGTCTTCGCCGGTCTCGCGGCCCTCTTCGTCGCTGCGTTCCCCGTCGCGCTCGAGATCGACGACCGGGTCGATCGCACCCGGCCGATGTTCGACGACCGGGCCCGGATGGAGTGGCTGCAGTACCAGAGCGTGCTGTCCACCGGTCAGGGTCGGGCCCTCGAGCTGGCTCCCGGCCAGTCGACCGAGGTGGCCGGCGAGCTCTTCGCCCCGTCATCCGGGGTCAGCGTCGTGGTCCGCGTCGAGGAACCGGACCGTCCCTGCGTCCGAGCGAGCAACGAGCACGGCGACGTCACGGAGTGGGCATGCGTCGACCCGGAGGACCCACCGGTGGACCCTGACCCCGAGGACGTCGACCTCGCCGTCGCCCAGGGCTCCTGACCCGCCCGGTCAGGCCGGCGCGACCGCCAGCAGCCGCTCGCACTCGGCGACGAGCCGCGCGCGCAGGGGAGCGCCCCGCTCGGCGAAACCCCGCTGCGCCTCGACGTACGCCGCCTTGCCCTCTGTCGTCTCGATCCGGACCGGGTCGAAGCCGAGGTCGGCGAGGTCGTACGGCGCCGCCCGCATGTCGAGCACCCGGATGTCGCGGGCCAGCTCGAAGCAGTCGGCGACCAGGTCGCTGGCGACCATCGGCGTGAGCCGGAAGGCGTGCTTGTAGAGGTCCATCCCGGCGTGCAGGCAGCCGGGCTGCTCGAAGGCGGGCCGGTCGTCACGCGCCGGCTGCAGCGTGTTGAGCGGACGGGCGGTGGGGGTGAAGAAGCGGAACGCGTCGAAGTGCGAGCAGGCGATCCGGTGCGACTCCACGACCGCGTCGGTGCCCTCGGGGCCGAGACGCAGCGGCCAGTCATGCCGGGTCCCGTGCTCCACCGACCGATGCACCATCGCCCACTCGTGCAGGCCGAAGCAGCCGAGCTGCGGCGCGCGTGCGGCCGTCGCGCTCAACAGCGTGTGCAGCTGGGTGAGCAGCGGGCGCTGCGAGACGACGTACGACGCCGCGACGGCGACCGGCTCGCCTCCGTACCCCTTCAGCCCGACATGCTCCTCGGCGCCCTCGAGCGCGATTCCGAAGCCGGGGTGCCAGCGGCCCAGCTGGGCGGGTCGCTGGGAGTAGTAGGTGAAGAGGAAGTCGTGGACCGGGTGCTTCACCTGGTCGGCGCGACGCGCGAGGTGCGGCTGGACGAAGTCGTCGATGCGGGCGGCGTGCGCCTCGGCGAGGGGACGCCACTCGGAGGTCGACAGCACGCGCACTGCGCCAAGGCTAGTGCGGGGGAGCGGTCCGGACCGCTTCCACGCGGCCCGACGGCACTCGACGCGCGGACGATGCCGGGTGGACACTGCCGAGATGGACCGCACCGCCGGCCTCGAGAGGGCGTACGCGCACGCGCTCGGGTGGCTCGACTCCCTCGCCGCCCGGCCGGTCCCGCCGGCCATGACCGTCGAGCAGGTGCGCGCCCGCCTCGACCGGCGCCTCCAGGACGGGCCGACCGACCCCGCCGCGGTCGTCGACGAGCTGGCCGAGGCGTGCGAGCCGGGACTGACGGCGATGCCGGGGGGACGGTTCTTCGGCTTCGTCATCGGCGGCACCCACCCGGCGGCCCTGGCGGTGGACTGGCTGGTCAGCGCGTGGGACCAGAACTCCGGCCTGCGGGTGCTGACGCCGGCGCACTCCGCGGTCGAGGACGTGGCGGAGGAGTGGGTGGTCGACCTGCTCGGCCTCCCGGCCGGCAGCGCCGTCGGCTTCGTCACCGGCGGCACCATGGCCAACTTCACCTGCCTCGCCGCCGGGCGCGACGAGGTGCTGCGACGGGCGGGCTGGGACGTCGCCGAGCGTGGCCTGGTGGGCTCGCCCGGAGTACGCGTCCTCGTCGGGGCCGAGCGCCACGACACCATCGACCTCAGCCTCCGCTACCTCGGGCTCGGGGCGCCCGAGCCCGTGGCGGTCGACGACCAGGGGCGCATCGAGGCCGCTGCGCTCGCGGCCGCCCTCGACGCCGGCGACGGACGTCCCACGATGGTCTGCCTGCAGGCCGGCAACGTGCACTCCGGCGCGTTCGACCCCTTCGACGCGGCGATCGCGGCCGCCCACGACGCGGGCGCGTGGGTGCACGTCGACGGAGCGTTCGGCCTGTTCGCGGGAGCGTCGCCGCGGCGCCGCCACCTCCTCGCGGGGGCCGACCGCGCCGACTCCTGGGCGACCGACGCCCACAAGACCCTCAACGTGCCCTACGACTGCGGGCTCGCGATCGTCCGCGACCGCGCGGCGCTGCGTGCCGCCATGGGCATGCACGGCGACTACCTCATCCACGACGCGGCCGGAGAGCCGTTCGACAAGGTGCCCGAGATCAGCCGACGCGGTCGCGCGTTCCCGGTCTGGGCGGTCCTGCGGTCGCTGGGCCGGGACGGTGTCGCCGAGCTCGTCGACGGCTTCTGCGACCACGCGGCCGCCTTCGCCGAGGGGATCGCGGCCATCGAGGGCGCGCAGGTGCTCAACGACGTGGAGTTCACCCAGGTGTGCGCCTCCTTCGGCGACGACGACCGCACCCGGGCCGTGGTCGACGCGATGCTCGCCGAGGGGACGGCCTGGACCACCGGCTCCCGGTGGCACGGACAGGCGGTGCTCCGGGTGAGCGTGAGCAACTGGTCCACGACCTTCGACGACGTGGCCGCCAGCCTGGCCGCACTGCACCGGGCGGCCGGCCACTAGCCGCTCCCGGCGTGTTCCCGGCTCCTGCCGGTTGGATAGCCTCGGCGCATGCGCATCTGTCGGTTCAGCACGGGCGAGGAGCCCCGCTTCGGCGTCGTCACCGGTGAGGTGGACGAGTTCGGCCAGCCCGCCGACGACTCGGTCGTCGTGGCCCTCGCCGGCGACCCGCTCTACGTCGGGATCAAGCTGCTCGAGGAGCAGCACCGGCTCAGCGACGTACGCCTCCTCGCGCCGATCATCCCGCGCAGCAAGGTGGTCGGCATCGGTCGCAACTACGCCGCGCACGCCGCCGAGATGGGCAGCGACCTGCCGTCGGAGCCGCTGATGTTCCTCAAGCCCAACACGGCCGTCGTCGGCCCGGGCGACCCGATCTTCTACCCGCCGCAGACCAGCAACCTCCACTACGAGGGCGAGCTGGCGGTGGTCATCGGGCGCATCTGCCGCGACGTACCGGCCGAGCAGGTGACCGACGTGATCTTCGGCTACACCATCGCCAACGACGTCACCGCGCGCGACCTGCAGCGCTCCGACGTGCAGTTCACCCGCGCGAAGGGGTTCGACTCGTTCTGCCCGATCGGGCCCTGGATCGAGACCGACCTCGACCCGCAGGCCTTCATCGACGGCCGCGAGGTGCAGACCTTCCTCAACGGCGACGTCGTGCAGGACGGCTCGACCGCCGACATGATCTTCGACGTGCCGACCCTCGTCGCCCACGTCTCGTCCGTGATGACGCTCCTGCCCGGCGACGTCATCCTGACCGGCACCCCCGAGGGTGTCGGGCCGATGGAGGTCGGCGACGAGGTCGAGATCTCGATCGCCGGCATCGGCGCCCTGACCAACCCCGTCGCCCAGAGGAATTGAGCACCCGATGACCACCCCCGACAGCCGGCCCGTCCGCGTCCGCATGGCCCCGTCCCCGACGGGCTCGCCGCACGTCGGCCTCGCCCGCACCGCCCTCTACAACTGGGCGTTCGCGCGCCACCACGGCGGCACATTCGTCTTCCGCATCGAGGACACCGACAAGGCGCGCAACACCGAGGAGTCCTACGACTCGCTCATCGACCTCATGCAGTGGCTCGGCCTCAGCTGGGACGAGGGCGTCGTGGTCGGCGGACCCTACGGCCCCTATCGGCAGTCCGAGCGCTCCGGCATCTACGCCGACGTGCTGGCCCGCCTGCGCGAGTCGTCGTACACCTATGACTGCTTCTGCACGAACGACGAGGTGGAGGCGCGCCGCAAGGCCAGCGGCTCGAAGGTGATGGGCTACGACGGCTTCTGCCGCGAGCTGTCCGAGGAGCAGCGGGCCGCCTTCGAGGCCGAGGGCCGCACCTCGGTCGTCCGGTTCCGGATGCCCGACGGCTCGATCACGTGGGACGACCTGGTCCGCGGCGACATCACCTTCGAGACCGAGCACGTCCCCGACTTCGCGCTGTGCCGCGCCAACGGCGACCCGCTCTACACGCTGACCGCGCCCGTCGACGACGCCACGATGGAGATCACCCACGTGCTGCGCGGTGAGGACCTGCTCTCCAGCACGCCGCGACAGGTCGCGCTGTTCGACGCCCTCAAGGAGCTCGGCGTCGCCCAGGAGACCCCCCGGTTCGGCCACCTGCCCTACGTCATGGGGGAGGGCAACAAGAAGCTCTCCAAGCGCGACCCGCAGGCCCACATGGCGCTCTACCGCGAGCAGGGCTTCCTGCCGGAGGGGCTGCTCAACTACCTCGCGCTCCTCGGCTGGTCGATCGCCGCCGACCGCGACGTGTTCAGCCTGGCCGAGATGGTCGAGGCGTTCGACATCAAGGACGTCAACCCCAACCCGGCGCGGTTCGACCTCAAGAAGGCCGAGGCGATCAACACCGCGCAGATGCGGTTGCTCACGATCGACGAGATCACCCACCGCGTGCTGCCCTTCCTCAAGGAGGCGGGCGTCGTCGGCGACCCCGTCCACGACGCCGACGCGCAGCTGCTCGAGCTGGCCATGCCGCTGGTCGCGGAGCGGATCAACAAGCTCACCGAGGCCGCACCGATGCTCGGCTTCCTGTTCGTCGACGAGGAGCACTTTGAGCGCGATCCCGACGACGTCGCCAAGGTGCTCGACGAGACCGGCCGCGGCGTCGTGCAGGCGTCGTACGACGCACTCGCGGGCCTGCACGAGTGGTCGACCGCCGCCATCGAGGAGGCGCTCCGCGTGGCGCTCATCGAGGGCATGGGGCTCAAGCCCCGGGTGGCCTTCGGTCCCGTCCGCGTCGCCGTGACCGGCCGGCGGGTCAGCCCGCCGCTGTTCGAGTCGATGGAGCTGCTCGGCCGCGAGCGGAGCCTCGCGCGGCTGCAGTCGGCCCTGGGCTGACGCCGTGCCCGCACCGCTGGCGCCCGACTTCCGGCCCCGCTACCACCAGCTCCACCGGGTCGGCCGTCCCGGCGTGTGGCGCTCGGTGGTGGGCGCCGTGCTGCTCATCGTCCTGGTGTTCGGCGTGGTGCCCCTGGTCGCCGGCGGCATCGCCTTCGTCACGCTGCTGGCCACGGGCAGCACCTCGCGGGAGGCGTCTGCAGTCCTCGATGTGACGGAGGAGGCGACACCGGCGGGGCTGGCCCTGCTCAACGTCATCATCGCCGCGGCCATCCCGCTGACGTTCCTGGTGACGTGGTGGCTGCACCGGCTCAAGCCGCGCTGGGTCTCCTCGGTGGCGCCCCGGTTGCGCTGGGGCTACCTCCTGGTGTGCCTCGGCCTCTCGGTGGTGGCGCTCGTCGCGTCGCTCGGTGTGGCCCTGCTGCTGCCCGTGCAGGCCGGTGACATGCCGGAGGGCACGGTCAATGACTTCACCACCCAGACGCGCGACTTCCTGCTGGTCATCCTGCTGCTGACACCGCTCCAGGCCGCCGGCGAGGAGTACCTGTTCCGCGGCTACCTGACGCAGGCGTTCGGCTCGCTGGTGTGGGCGCGCCGGGCCTCCGAGACGCTCGCGGTGCTGGGGCCGGCGCTGATCTTCGCTCTCTTCCACGGGCTGTCGCAGGACTGGCCGGTCTTCTTCGACCGCTTCGCCTTCGGCGTCGTCGCCGGCATCCTCGTCATCCGCACCGGAGGGCTCGAGGCGCCGATCGCGATGCACGTCCTCAACAACTTCCTGGCCTTCGGCCTCGCCCTCGCCTTCGGCGACCTGACCACCGCGCTCAACGCCGAGGGCGGCAGCAGCTGGTGGACGATCCTGTCCACGCTGACGCAGTCGCTGGTCTACCTCGGGCTGGCGACCTGGGTGGCGCGGGCGATGGGCCTGGTCGACGCCGGACCGCCGGTCGGAGGTGCGCCGCTGCCGCCCGCAGGCGGCGACCCCGAATTGGTCGGCCCGCCACCCCGCGTGTAACGTTCGGGGTCGGTTCGGCAGAGCTACACGGCCGGACCGCGTGGGTGGTCGGAGACGATCCGATACCCCCATGGGGTATGGTGTAATTGGCAACACGGCTGATTCTGGTTCAGTTGTTCTAGGTTCGAGTCCTAGTACCCCAGCAAGGTCTTCGCCCCCGGGCGAGGATTTGGAGTGACACTCCGGCCCCGGCTAGAGTTCAGCTCCGTTGCTCCTCGGAGCAGCACCTGCAAGCCCCCGTTGTGTAGCGGCCTAGCACGTCGCCCTCTCAAGGCGGTAGCGCCGGTTCGAATCCGGTCGGGGGTACAGCACAGAATTGCGGCCCTGACCAGCGGAAACGCTGGGAGGGGCCGCTTCTGCATTTGCCTCACATTCGGCCTCGGGCAACGCTGGGGCAACACGGGGCAACAGATCCCGACGGTGCCGCGCCGTCTCCCGGGCGCGATCCGTCGCTCGCCGACCTCGTTGAGCCGGTCCTCGAAGAGGTGGCCGTAGGTGTCGAGCGTCATCGTCGCGGAGCTGTGTCCGAGCATCTGCTGGACGACCTTGACGTCAGCGCCGCTCGCGATGGCCAGGCTGGCTGCGGTGTGCCGCAGCAGGTGGGGATACAGGTCGGGGACCCCGATCGAGCGGGCTGCCGCGCCGAACGAAGTCCGGAACGTGCTGACCCGCAGCGGCTGGCCGTTGCGGATGCCGGCGAACACCAGGTCGTCGGGCGCCTTGCCGGCGACGTGGACGGCCAGCTCGGTCGTGAGGAAGCGCGGGATGGGCACCTCGCGACGTTGGTGGGTCTTCGGCGTGCCCCACACGAGTCCCTGGCCCTGGACGGGGGTCACGGACTCGGCGATGACGGCACGGTTGCGGCGCAGGTCCAGCCGGGCGACGCGCAGCGTGGCCATCTCCCCGAAGCGGACCCCTGTGTAGGCCAGGAAGAGGACGACCAGGCGATAGGTCTCGTTGGCGCGGGTGTCGAGACTGCTGAACTTGCTCACGTCGCTCGGGTAGCCGGCTGCCGTGGCGAGGTCGTCGACCTGGTCGTGGGTGAGGTAGGGGTGCTCGTGCTTGGCAGTGCGGGGCAGGTTGACGCCCACGGCCACGTTGCGGGCCAGGCGGCCGTCCTTGACCGCGAGGTCGAGGACCAGGCTGAGCACGCGGTGGATCTTGTGGACGGTGGCGGGGGAGTGGGCCCTCGTCAGCTCGGTGACCCACGCCTGGACGTCGCCGTGCGACACGTTGGCGAGCTTCACCCGGTCCCACCTCGGCCCCACGTGCCGGCTCAGGATCCCGGCGTAGCGAGACCGCATGGTCGGCTTCAGGTGTGTCTGACCGTCCAGCCACCGCTGGGCCCAATGACCGACCGTGCCCTGCGCGAGTGCCGGGTCGACGTAGGTGCCGACGACCTTGGCGTTCTCCACCCCGGCCAGGAACCTCTGGGCGTCGACCTTGCGGGCGAACGTCTTGTTGCGCTGGGCGCCCGCCGGCGTGCGATAGTGCGCCCGCCATGATGTCTGGCCGTCACGGACCCGCTTCTCGATGCTGGCCATGGCTCATCGTGCCCACGTGGGCGGGCGACTGTCGACGCTCATCGCCCGTCCTGTGGACGGTTGGTCTGTTCGGTGAGCCAGAGGGTCAGGTCGGTGCGCCAGTAGCGGACGTGGCGGCCGACCTTGAAGCTCTTGGGTCCGCAGCCGAGGTGGCGCCAGTAGCGCATGGTTCCTTCGGGGACGCGCAGGAGGCTGCAGGCTTCCTGCAGGGTCAGCATCTCGTCACCGGGGTCACGGCGCGGTCTGGCGGTCTGGGTGGGCGGCTGGGGTTGGGCGGTCATGTGGTCCTCCTCGGTGATGGCGTTCGGCGTCCGGGAAAGGCGACGGGCGTTGGCGTCCCTCGGACATCTGCAGCCGCGCCGCGTCGCGTGTGAAACATGTCGACCAGCGTGGACGCCGAGGTTTACCGGATTCCGGTGCCACGGAGGGGAAGGCTGAGGGGGAAACCTGGAAACGCGCAGGTCAGCAGGTTTCCCCAACTTGTTTTGGGTGGCACTTGTCAGAGCCCGGTTCAAAGCCCGATTCCGGAGGGTCGGAAGGCTGGTCGGAGGTGGGTGTCGAGGGGGGAACGCTGGCGCGGTGGTCGCGGAGCGGTGGGTCCGTAGCGGTCGACGGCCTCGAGGGCTAGCCGTTGGAGGTGGGCGGGGCCGAGGCCTGCGCGGTCGCGGCTGAAGACCTGGCTCCACTGCTGTCGGGCTTCGTCGAGGCTCGCTGCCACGAGGTGTGCGACGTTGGAGTCCCGGCCCCGGGTCATGGCGACGTAGGCGGATGCGGCGCCGGTGGTCTCGCCGATGGCGACGTGGGCGTATTCGACGGTCTCACCCTGCGCGCCGTGGATGGTCGTGGCGTGCGCCAGCTCCACGTGCTCGTGCACGTACGCCGCCGGCAACCGGTGGTCGCGGCGGCGTTCGGGTGAGTGCACGATGAGGTCGCCGGCGGAGCTGATCGCGGTGACGGTCCAGGTCTGGCGGTTGGTGACCCCGAGGGCGGGATCGTTGCGGCGCGTGGCGACGCGGGCCCCGACTCCGATCTGCTCACCCCGGTGCGTCACCACGTGCGTGACCGCCCCAGTTGACCCGTGAACGGACTGGCGAGTCCGCTGGTTGCTGATGGCCGCGTTCAGCGTGGCGACCTGTTCGCGGGTGTCCGCGACCACGAGAGCGCCGGTGGCGCCGATGTCGGCGAGCGCGGCGGTGCGCTCGGCTTCGGAGGGGTGGATGATGATCTGGCCGCGTGCAAGAAGGTGGTTGAAGACGTCGTCGGGGGCGCGGCCGTCGCGCATGCGGAGGCTGAGGTGGGCGTAGTCGGGGTCGGTGAAGCGGTGGACGTGCTCCATGGTGAGCACGGCGCTGGGGTGGGCCCACGCGAGGGCGTGGTCGAGGACGCCGCCGCGGCCGACGGCGGGGAGCTGGTGCCGATCGCCGAGGAACGCGATCCGGGCGCCGGTTTCGTCGGCGAGGGTCAGCAGGGCCAGTGCGTCGTCCTGGGTGACCATGCCGGCCTCGTCGACCAGCAGCAGGTCTCCACGTCGCAGGCGCGCCTGCGGGCACGGCTCGCTGCGCTGCTGGCTGGGTTGCCGGGTTCGGTGGCCGTCGTCATCCCAGCGCCAGCCGTGCTGGTGGATCAGCCATGAGGCCGACTGCCCGGAGGCGCCCGTTTCGCGGGCGGCGACGTCGGCAGCCTTGCGGGTCGGGGTCACGACCTCCAGTCGGTGCCCACGCCGCGTCAGATGTGTTCGGACCGCGGCGAGGGTGGTGGTCTTCCCGGCACCTGCTGCGCCCTCGACGACGACCAGCGGACCCTCACAGGTCAGCGCAGCGACCACCCGGACCTGCTCCGGCGCCAGCCGCCCCAACCGCGCGAGCCGCGCCAACGTTGCGTGGCGAAACCGGGCGTCCTCGGCGGGCTCGGCAGGATGGGAGCGCCGCAGCAGCCGCTCGAGGATCTCGGTCTCAACGGCGAGCACCCGTGGTGAGGTCAACGCGCGCACGTGTTCTGGGACGTCAGGTCGCAGCAGCAAGGGCGTGCACCGTGCCGCCGCGCGGGCGGTGAGGTCCTCGGCCAGCTCACCACGAACGCCGGCTGCGGCGACCAGGCCTGCCTGCGCGATCAGCGTCTCGACCTGACCCCGGATGTCGGCGGTGTTCCACGCGGACCGCTTGGCGCCCAGACGCGAGAGCACGAGCTCGACTGCCCGGTTACGATCGAGGTCCGCGATCGACACCGTCCTGGACGACACAGCCGCCGGCGGGTCCATGTAGCCGAGGGCGCGCAGCTCTTCCTTCCACCGCTCGGTCACCTGGACGCCGTCGGTCGGGACGACCTTGTCGGGACGGGCCTCGGCCCACGCCCGCCGATCCCAGATCTCCCGCAGCGGCGCCGCCGGCTCCTCGCCAGGGTGCGCCGACCGCCAGTCGGCCTCGTACCGGTCGGTGTTCGCGCGGATCTGCGCGGTGCGGGCGCTGAACGCACCAGCGAACGGCCTCAGCTCGTCGATCTCCCCGGACGCGGGATCGAGAGTGAACCCGGCATCGGCGAGCGCGGCGCGGAACCCGGGATCGGTGGCAACGGCAGCGTGGCCGATCCCGTTGATCGCCTCGATCATGTCCCGGACCCCGACCGAGTGCAGCCCTCGCCACCTGCCGGCCGCGAAGACGCGGGCGTTGACCTGGAGGTGCAAATGCCGGTGCGGGTCGCCGGCCCGGGACGTGTAGTGCCTAATCACGGCTGCCTCGAGCCGCTCGACGGGCACCTGCACCTGCCGGCCCCGGGGCCCGACCCGGGTGGTGGCGTGATCGGCAAGGTAGGTGATGATCTGTTCGGCGGCACGCTCCTGCGCGGCATCGAGCGCAGCGGACACCTCCGCGTCAAGTGCGGCGGCGAGCGACCAGGTCTTGGGGCCGTTGACCGTGACCTCGACGAACCGCAGCCCGTTCGCGTCCTTACGAAGCCGGCCCTTCGGCTGACCGGACTCGACATCCAACCCCGCCACCCACGCCTCGTAGGCCACGCCGTCCAGATCCGGCCTTCTCGCGATAGTGGCCAAGCCGCCGGGCGGTCGGGTGGCGGCGAACCGCCTCGCGATGCCGTCGCCTTCGGCGAGGTAGTAGTCGTCGTAGCGGGCACAGTCCTGCTCGACGTACGCGCGCGCGGCCTTCGGCGCACCTCGATAGAACTTCACACCACCGTGCACGCCAACCACCTGCCTCAACGACGTCCGTCGACAACAAACGAAGCCCTCGAAATGCCGCGTGGGCCGCCCGACCACGGGCGACCCATCTACGAACCCTCGTAGCATGTGTGCCGCTTGATTGGTAAGGGGTGGAGAGCCGACGTTGGGCGGACGGATCGAGAAGACTCCGCGAGCCGACGATGTTCACTCATGATCAATCGTCTGGGACTGTGGGAGTGCTCCGGCGCTGGTCGAGGGAACTGTCGAGCACGCGCACACCCGTTGCCCTGACTTCCATCGAGTCATCGTGTCCGGCGCCCGTCGTGAGCCCGGGCTTTTCGGCTGAGGTCACAGAATCGCAATCCCCTGATCCGTCACTGGTCATCTGCGCGTGTCAGGGTCGAGGACGTGAGCTGTCGATCGCCTGCGAGGAGGGCTACGATGACCATGACCCGTGAGCTTGTACCTCTCAGCACGACTGAGCTGACCCTTGCCGAGGAGCAGGACGACGTCCGCGGCATGTCCGTAGTCGACGTGCGTGATCACCGGGTCGGTGAGGTCGAGGAGATCCTGGTGGATCCCGAGGAGAGGCGTGCGCGCCTCCTGGTGATTGCGTCGAGCAGCATCGTCGGTCCGAAGGAACACCACCGTCTGGTCCCGGTCGATGCGGTGTGCCGCGTGCGAGACGACGTTTGTCTCGAGCGCAGCGACCTGCATGTCGATTCCGGCTTCGACTACGACGCCTCCCCTCGCGGACCTGTCGACTACCGACCGGTCTACAGCTACTTCGGCTACGCCCCGTTCTGGGAGGACGGCTACCGGGCGCCGTACTTCCTCGCCCGCCGACCATGACGTGCTCGCCGCGCGTCGCGCGCGTCGAGCCGACAGGGGGATGAGGCGGCCCTCTGGGGCAGGGGCCCGGAGGGCCGCTGCCCTGGCGCGAGCCAGGGCCCGGATCGGTAGCGTGGCGGTCGTGCGGTCAGGTGTCTGGCGCGTGGTGCGGGTGTCGGCGGCGTTCGTCGTCTACGGAGCGCTGGCGGCGGCGGTCCTGGGGGCTCCGGTGGCGGCGGAGCGAGCGGTGGAGGCGGTCCGCATCGAGGACCGACTGGGGACGGTGCCGGTCGAGCTCTCGCTCACCCACCACGGTCGCTCGGTGCTCGACACCGGAGTGCTGGGCAGTCTCTACTGGGACCAGACCGGAGCGCTGGGATTCGGTGCCCGGGTGAGGGTGACGGACACGCCGCAGGCGGACGGAACGCTGGCGTCGTACGCCAGTCCCCGCTTCGTGCGTGCCAACGCCGTGTTCGTCAGCGCGCCAGAGCAGGTCGCGGGCGCGTACGGCGATGCGTTGCGCTCGCAGCTGCTCGGTCACCTGATGTGGCGCGAGCTCGCCGCCTTCATGGTGGGAGGACTCGTCATGACCGCCGTCTTCCGGGCGCGGTCGCCGATACCGGCCGCCTGGTCCCGCCGCCGATCGATCATTTCCGGCGCCGTGGCGCTTGTGACGCTCGGAGCGGTCTCATGGGGGACCGCGGCATGGTTGTTCGCGAGGTGGGAGGGCAACGCCGAGGTCCCCGACGCGTACGCGATGCCCGGAATCTCCGAGCTGTCCTTCAGCAGCCCGCAGTCGCTGGAGATCGCCCGGCAGGTCCGGCCCTTCCTCGAGAAGAACAACGAACGGATCCAGGAGCGCACGCGCACCTACCTCGACGAGGCCGAGGAGTCGTTGGCCGGCGAACTCACCGTCCGGGCCGGCGACCTCGCGCCGCGTGACGGTGAGTTGGTCGTGCTCGCCGAGGCCGATCCGCAGGGCAGTCACGTCGGCACCCGGGTGCGCACGCTCGTGTACGCGGCGCTGGTCGAGGCGATCGGGGTCGACGCCTTTGCCGTGCGGACGATCTCCGGGGGCATCACTTCCAACGGCACGATTGCCGAGGCCGGGTTCGTCGAGGTCGAGGTGGCTGCCAGCGGCGAGATCCCCACCGTGGTCGTGAAGGGCGACCACGACACCGGGACGACCCTCGAGCAGCTCTCCGCGACCAGTGCTACGAATCCGCATTTCGACCCCACCGAGGTGTCAGGCCTTCGCATCGTCGCCGGGAACGACCCCGCCTTCAAGACGCTCTTCGGCGGCACGGTCGTCAACGAGACCGGGGTATCGGAGACCGAGCTCGGCGAGCAGCTGCGCACGTACGTCGACGACGAGGATCCAGACGCAGTCGTCGTGCTCCTCCACCAGCCACGCTCGGCCGCCGGCTACCTCGGCCTTGGCTCTCTCGACGACCTCCCCAACGAGACCGACGACAGGCCCCTCGACCTCACCACGCCGGTCGACGACGGAATACCGGACGTGCCGCCCGGGATCGTCAACATCGGTCACTTGCACGACGCCGAGCTCCCACGGGTTGTCTGGAACACCGACGGCGACGAGACCACCTGGACCGTCGTCAACCAGCTCGGCACCTCCGGGGGAGTAGAGGAACGACCGACCTTCAACCGGTTCTCCACCCCCTATTCGGCACCGCTCAAGCGCGTGAGCATCCAGTTGCAGTACGTCGACCGCGAGACTGGCCTGCAGACCGGCTACGCCAGCATCGAGTTCGCCACTGACGGCGTCGCGACCGTCGCCGGCCGTACTGACCTCGGTCAGTCCGAGTAGCTCCGCAATCGTGCGCGCGGCCGGCGACGGCAGCAACGAAGATGGCGGCGGCCGCCTGCATCTGTCGTCACGTCTCCGACACTGCGACCGGGAACTCCTCGCCGGCTGCGGGCCGGCCAACGGGGAACACCGAGACCACGTGGGTTCCCACATCGCGCGGCATCGCGCGACCGTCGCCGAGCTCACCTGCTGGCGCATCTACCGCGAAGACCTGATTACCGGCAGGGTCGACCAGGCGCAGCTCATAGCCCTTGTCGCTCTCGTTCTCGAGCACCATCGCGACGACTTCTCCGGCTTCCGCCTCGAGGTCTGGTGAGGCGCCCACCTGTCCGTCGGTGGACACGTGGAACCGCAGTGTCGGAGCGTTCAGCGGGACATCGTTCTCCTCACGGTCGCTCATCGGCACCGCTTCGTTCCGGCCCTCCTGGCCGCAGGACGACAAGACCCCGGCCAGCACTACACACACCGCCATCATCACCACCGTGCGCGACGAACGTCGCGCTGCGGCTGCCTGGCCTCGTTCGGTGAACATCGTCATGGTTGATCTGACTCCTTCGATCGGCTTCCCCTTGGCCTAGGACTCCACCTTGCGAAATCTGGCGCGGAGAGACAACGGCGGTCACGCTGAGGCCGCGTCCGACCGTCACAGGGCCGTCACACGGCCGTCGCACGTCCCCTTCACCCCCGGCTCGCACCTCTCAGCCTCGACGGCAGGCCTGCGACACGGCGTGATCGTGACAGTCGTGTGACGACGCTCGACGAGGAGCATCACGTCCGTGACAGCGGGCACCGATGGTGCTCAGGGTGAAGTTCTCCCTCAAGGAAAGGAGTCGTCATGACGACACCGAACGAGAGGCCGGACCCCGTGACAACCGAACGGGCCCGCACCACACCGCCAACGCCGACGAGAATGGCGCCGACAAGCGCGGTGCCGACAGCGCTCGATCGACCGGCCGGACGCACGAGACACGTGCCGAGTACGTCCGTCGTCACGACGACCGGGACGTGATCGCGTCAAGGGACATGGTTCGCTGGGGACCGTTGTGGGCCGGCGTACTGGTTGTCCTTGCGACCTATCTCGTCGTGCAGCTCGCGGTGTTCGCGCTCAACCTGTATTCCGACGGTGGCGCGTGGTGGAGCTCCGTCTCCGCGTTGGTCGCGTTCTTCATCGGCGGGCTGGTCGTGGGTGCGACGGCGCTGTGGCACGGTGTAGGTCAGGGGGCTGTGAACGGCGCCGTGTTGTGGGCGTTCGCCACCGTCGGCCTGCTCCTGCTCGCGGTGCTCGGCGGCGGGACGCTCGCGGGTCCGGTCTCGACCGTGGCAGCCGACTTGGGTGCGATTCAGGACCTGAACCTGCAGAACCCGCCGACGGAGCAGGTGAACCAGGCGCTGCAGGGAGCTCGTGACGCCGCAGGCTGGGCCCTGCTCGGACTCGGGCTCGCCTTGGTTGCCGCTGTAGCCGGCGGCGTGGCGGGAGCGAGGATCTGGCCCCATCGCGACAGCGCCGGCACCGCCAGGCGGGAAGCGGCGCATGCCCTCACCCACTGAGTGGGGGCATCGGGGAGCCCGCAGCGCGCCAGCGGCAAGTGGGCTCCTCGTGCGTTTCTCGACGGGGGTGTGAGAATGGGTTGGTGTCACGTTCGGTGTTGTTCATCGAGGACGATCAGCGGATTCGACGTGCCGTGGCGATGGCACTCAGGGCCGACGGGTTCGACGTCGTGGAGGCCGACACCGGTGAGGACGGACTGTTCGCCCTGGCCGAACGCGAGGTCGGCGTCGTGCTTCTCGACCTGATGTTGCCTGATGTGGACGGTTTCGAGGTGTGCCGCCAGATCCGACGACGAAGCGATGTGCCGGTGATCATGGTGACGGCCAAGGCGGACAGCCATGACGTGGTCGCTGGCCTGGAAGCGGGCGCTGACGACTACGTCACTAAGCCCTTCGTGCCGAAGGAGTTGGCGGCGCGGATTCGTGCGCTGCTGCGACGCACGGCGACTTCCACGACTGCGCGCGCTCCGGTGATGGTCGGTGGTCTGGAGATCTCTCCGGAGCGGGGCGTGGCCATCCGGGAGGGTAAGGTGGTCAACTTGACGCGGACCGAGTTCGGTCTGTTGTGCGAGCTCGCTGTTGAGCCGGGCCGCGTGCACACGCGGGAAGAACTTCTTGAGCGGGTGTGGGGTTATGACTACTTCGGCGACGAGCGGCTCGTCGACGTCCACATCCGTCGGCTGCGGACGAAGATTGAACAGGATCCGGCCGTGCCCCAGGTCGTGACGACCGTGCGGGGCATCGGATATCGGCTGGCGGCCGATCCGGGCCCACCTGCTGGGGACTAGATGGCGGTGAACGCGTGGCGTTCGGCGTTCCGAGCCGGCCTTGCGCGACTGCAGGGGTGGCCTGGTGAGGCCGGGATACGCCTCCGCGCGACGTTGGCCTTCGGGCTCGTGGCTGGGGCCGTTGCGGTGCTGGGCGGGGTCGCCGTGTGGGCGAGCGTGGCGGGCTATCTCCTGAGTCAGCGCCACGAGGCAGCGACAGCGCAGGCCATGGCCAACGACGAGCAGGTGGCCCGAGGGCTGCAGTCATCTGGGCTGACCCCCCCACAGGCCCTCGCCCAGCTGCCGCACCAGCTCGCCTCGTCCTCGTTGCTGTACTACCAGGACGAGTGGTTCACCGATGACTTGACCGTCTCCCGCAGCACGATCCCCGCCGAACTGGCAGCGCTCGTCAGGGGAGGGCAACCCCACTCGCAGCGCGTCGCGGTCGGGGGAAGCCCGGCTCTGGTGGTGGGGCTACCGGTGGAGGGTGCCGGCGCGGCCTACTACGAGGTCTTCATGCTCACCGAGCTCGACGAGTCCCTCACGACACTGACACTGGTGCTGGTCGCCGGAGGTCTCCTGATCCCCGTCGCGACCATGACTCTGGGGTGGTGGGCCGTTCGACCGGCGCTGCGGCCCGTCGAACAGGTGGCCGGCGCGGTCGCTGCCGTGGCGAGCGGCGATCTCCGGGTCAGGATCGATCCGCGCGGGGATGCGTCCCTGCGTCTGATCGCCGAGTCGTTCAACTCCACTGTCGACGCCCTCGAGCGGCGCGTGAGGATGGACGCCAAGTTCGCCGCAGACGTGAGTCACGAGCTCCGGAGCCCCCTGACTACGATGGTCAACACGGTCCATCTGGTCGAGCGGTATCAGGACTCCATGGACTCCGACGGCCAAGAGGCGCTGGGGCTTCTCCGGGCGGAGGTCGACGGGTTCCAGCAGCTGGTCCAGGACCTGCTCGACATCTCGCGCTCGGACGCCGGAAGCGATCGGCTCGCCATGGTCGAGCTGCGACTCGCCGAGCTCGTCGAGCGTGCCCTCCCACCGGACCTGCTGTCGCGGGTGGAGGTGACGTCGGGCGGGGCGTCGGCGGTCGTGCGAGGCGACAAGCGGCGTCTGCGGCAGGCCCTGATGAACCTGGTCGCCAACGCCGAGCTCCACGGGGCAGGAGTGACGGCGGTGCGCGTCGATGCTACTGAGCAGCTGGCGTGCCTGACGGTGGAGGACGCCGGCCCGGGTCTGGACGTTGACGAGCTCGAGCGTATCTTCGACAGATTCTCCCGGGGCCGGGGTAGCGAGCGGGGCTCGACGACCGGTGCGGGCCTCGGGCTCGCCCTGGTGGCCCAGCACGTTCGGCTGATGGACGGCACCGTCAGCGCAGAGAACCGACCGACCGGTGGTGCCCGATTCGTCATCAGGCTGCCGCGATCCACGACGGAGGCGCCACCGTGCTGACCCAGCCCCGTACGCTGATGGCCGCCCTGGCGGCCGTGGTGCTCGCCGTGACCGGATGCGGGGTCCCGCTCCAGGACGACCCGGTCGCCCTTCAGGCGACCACCACACCCAGTCCGGTCAGTCCGAGCCCGGGCGGGAGCAGCGTCGTCCGGGTCTACCTGGTCAAGGACGCACGCCTCGTGGAAGAGGTGCGACGGGCCGACGACCCGTCGGAGCAATCGGCGTTGGACCTGCTGACGGACGGTCCCACCACTGCTGAGAAGGTGGTCGGGACGACGACTGCCCTGGCTCCGGGGGAGTACGCCGTCGAGGACTCCGGCCTCGCCACGGTCATCGACGTGCCGGTGCAGTTCACCCAGGTCGCGGGAGACCTGCAGCTCCTCGCTGCGGCCCAGCTGGTGTGGACGGTGACCGACCGACGACCCCGCTCCGCGGTGCAGGTCACCTTTCAAGGCGAGCCCATCGAGCTCCCGACGGACCAGGGCTTGACCAGCGACCTGGTGCGCCGCTCCGACTACCGGTCCGTAGCTCCGGAGGACGGTTAGGGCAACGCGGTTCTGCGAGACGCGCTTCGCCGCATCGCGGGCGGCTGGAACGTGGCTTGGGGCGGCATCTACCGTGGCCGATATGAGCACACGACGACTTCTCTACGTAGGCGCCGTCCTCTTCGTCGCGGCGGTCATCGGCCGGCTGGTCGCGGAGTCCTTCTAGTGCGCCAGACGAGATCCATGACGATTCCGTGAACGTTGGCCGAATCGGCGGCCGCTGACACATAGCGGTGGGCCGGAGCGGCAACCACGCGAGTATGACCGTTCCCCATCGCTCAACTCATTCCGCTTCTCGCCCTCTACGCGCTGTGGGTGGACCCTGGACTCGCGTTGTCGCGGGCCTGGCAGTCGGGCTCGCCTGTGCGACGTCCTGCGCCGAGCGACCGGTCGAGACCGAGGCCTCGATCGGTCAGGTCGAGCGCACGGAGTCGATGGACGCGCTCGGGATGGCACTGGTGACCAACGGCCAGGGTGCTGCCCGACTGGTGGGCACCTTGGTCAACCAAGCGGACGACCCGGACCGCCTGATCGGGGTTGACGTCGAGCCGACCGTCGGGTCCTTCGACGTCGTGATCGCGGACGGGCCGATCGTCCTTCCCCCAGAGGAGCCGGTCACCTTGGCCCGTGACGCGCAGATGACTGTGTTCACCGACCGGTTCGTGCCCGGTTTTCGCCCGGAGCTGCGGCTCGTCTTCCTGAATTCGGCGCCCATCGTCACCACCGTTCCGGTCGAGACGCAGACCGGCCCCTACGCGGAGGTGGAGGTGCTCCGAGCCCCGGACGGTGACATCTCGCCGGACTGACTGTCGTGATCGCTGGGCGAGAGTCAGGTTCGGAGGGAAGCTGAGACGGCACCCATCAGCGTCTTCGGTCGGAGCAGAGCCTGCGGCGGGTCGACCATGGACGTCACGCGAAGGAACGCCCGCCCGAGGGCCGGGTCGCTGGAGGCGCCGGCCTGGATCCGGGCGACGTACCGTCCGAGCAGGCCGGCCATCGCCGTCCGGCGTCCGCTGACCCCGGGGAAGGTGAGGTCGGCTCCTGATGACAAGGCCCACGCTGCGTTGACCACCTTCGCGACATCGCGTTGGAAGCGGTGCGGTCGCAGTGTTCCCTGGTCGAGGTGCCGCCCCAACGCTGCGGCTTCGAGGGCGGCGACGGTCATGCCCTGACCGTAGATCGGGTTCAGCGAGCACACGGCGTCTCCCAGCACCACGACTCCTTCTGGCATGGATGCGAGCTGGTCGTAGCGTGCTCGGACCGAGGTGGGATGCCTGTACGCCACGGGGTCGTCCAGAGGCTCCGCGTCGAGTATGGCCCGGTGTACGTCGGGAAGCGCAAGGTCTGCGGCGAACCGGATGAAATCCTCTGGGTCCGTGGGCGGGTGATTCCCCAGCACTCCCATCAGGGTCACCAGGCATTGGTCGCCTCCCAGCCGGGACAGGGCGCCACCTCGTGGCTGCTTGGGCGTGGGGCCCGAGAGGATGACCAGGTCGTTGTCGATCACGCCCGCTGGTAGCCGGTATCGGCGGCTGGCGTAGCCGACCCCGACGTGCAGCAGCTGGACGGTTGGCCGCTCGTGGCCAAAGGTCTCGAGCCAGACCGGCATTCGCGATCCCCGGCCGGTGGCGTCGACGACAAGGTCGGCAGCGTGGTCCCGACCCGCACCACCGTCCTGGCGGCCGACGACACGGACGCCGCGGACCCGACGGGCGCCTGCATCCGCGACCAGGCCGACCACGTCGTGAGCGCGCAGAAACCCGACATTCGCTAAGCCTTCGACCCTGCGACGAATGTCCTGCTCGAGTACCGGGCGGTCCGCACAGAGCATCGCCAGGCCGGAGTCTCCCTGCGCGAAGCGGTACCCTCCGAAGCTCAACCGGCTGTGCGCAAGCATGTCCCCGCACGGCACTCCGCTGGCGGTCAAATCGGACGCCAGACCGGGGAAGAGCGCTTCCAGCTGTTCGAGACCACGGGCGAGCAACCCGTGTAGGTGACGTGCCTGCGGCGTGCCACGACGTGGGTGATCGTCGTCGTCCTGGAGTCCATCGCGCTCGACGACGACGACCTCGTCGTATCGGTCGGACAGTACTCGTGCGGCGAGGAGTCCCGCGATGCTGCCACCGAGGACGATCGCACGGTCTCGAGTTGATGTCGTGGTCATGGCGTGCCTCCTCCTGGTGTCCTTTCCAGAAGGCTGCTCCTACGAGCATCTGGTCACCAGATCATTCGCTGCTCACCTCTGCTCACTTCTCACCTCTGAGCGCTCCGCGGTCGGTGTCGACCGATCCCAGCTCCGCGCTCCAGAGTCGCGACACCACCACGTCGATCCCGCGGCGCAGGTGACGGCGGTACGTGCTGAACGGCAGATCGAGAGCTGCTGCTGCTGCTGCCTCCTGGGTACGCGCGGACCGGACAAAGGTGCAGTCGAGCGCGCGGAAGAGCCTGTCTTCCCGCGGATCCGTGGCCAGCGATGCGACGGCCGCACGAAGGACCGAGGCGACGGCGTCGGCATCGGCGACCCGTGGGCCGGCGAGGAGCCGGGAACGCATCAGCGGGTTGCGGGCGAGCAGGTCTGGTCGGTGGAGGTCTCGCAGACCTTGGCGTACGGCGGCGTCGAAGTCGTCGTATGCGAGCACTAAGAGCTCGGACTGCGTGTCCACCGGAACGAGGAAGGCGTCGTCGGCCAGGGCGCGCTCGGTCCAGCGGCGGATCATCGCCTCGACCGGAGTCTGTCGGAAGTCGTGCCCGAAGAGTCCGAAGCGAACGCCATTGCAGTGGAAGTCGGCGCCGGTCGCGCGCCCCATGTCGGCCGCAGCGAAGAACTGGTCCCAGCGGTCGGGTTCGGACAATGTGACGAAGTCCCAGGCGAGGCCGGGGGTGGTCAGCTGCCGTTGCAGGGTCAGGATCGGTACGGCGTTGAGCGTGGGCGACGGGTCCTGGTAGGCCATTGCATCAACGATGAACCTGCACTGGGTCATCACCTCGCCCGGGCGGGGAGGTGCGGTGCGGTCGGCGTAGTTCCATGCCGCTGCCGCACCTGGGTCCCTTCGCCGGTCGGCCCCCGTCGCCGCTGTGAGATCGATGAGTGCGATGACGCCGCGCGCTCGGGAGTCATGGCCCCGGAGCACGTGGAACGCTTCGGGTTGTCGCTCCAGCCAGTGGCGCGCTGTTGCCGCCGATGTCTCACCTTCGGCCGAGCCAATCATGTCGATGATTGCTCGATGCTCCGTGGGTCGGGCGCCGTCGGGGTAGTGGTCGCCCAAGGAGGGCAGTGCGAGTGGTAGCAGGACGCTCCGCAGGTTGCGGAAGCAGAACTTCAGGTCCGCAATCGCTCGCTGCTGGGCCACGCCAGTGGTCGCGCGTATCTGGGACATGACCCAGGCTTGAACGTCCCGGAAGACTCTCCGGTAGCCTTCCGCGTCGCGCCAGCGCAGGTCCGCGTCGAGCAGGGCGCGGACAAGATCGTGCGGAACGAGTCCGTTGCCGCACCTGTCGATGACTGAGAGCTCACTGAGCCACGCGAAGACTTCGTGCGCAGCCGACGGGTCGGCCAGCACTTGGCGCAACAGTCCTTCGTCGGTCGAGCGGGCGATCGCCGTCACCTCGAGCCCGTGTCGGTGCGCGGACGTAGGAGCGTCGGCGACCACCCGGGCCAGTAGGGCGGGGACGACGTCGCCCGGTAGCTCCTCGAGGTCCAGGTCGGGTTCTCTCAGCAGTGCGTCAGTCAGGAGGGCAAGTGCAAGGGGGTGCCCGTAGGTGTGACGGAGCACCGTCGCGTGCCGGTTGGTGGGAACCTCGCGACGGCGCAGGTAGGCGCGTACGTCGTCTACCGCCAGGTTGCGCAGCGTGGTCACACGCAGCGCTTCGGACCAGACGGGGTCGGCGCGCCATTCGGCGCGGCACGGGTCGCGACTCGCCAACACGGTCACCGTCGAGCTGGGCAACCGACGCAGGAGAGAGTCACGGAACCATGCGTCCAACAGGCGTAGATGTTCGTAGCCGTCGACCAGCATCACTACTCGGGGGTGGCGGCGGGCATCGATCGGTTCGTCGTTCGAGTCAAGGCCCAGCTGCGCGCCCACGGCGTCGGCAACGGCAGCCGGGGTTGCTGGCAGCTCCCGACCGTCGATCTGCACCACCTCGCAACGGGCAGCGCGAGCCACCTCTGCATACGAGTCGAGCAACTCTGACTTACCGATGCCGCCGGGTCCGGAGATGTGGAGCACGTGGAAGAGGCCATCGGTGTCCTCCAGTGCGCTGAGGAAGAGCTCAAGCTCTGCTCGTCGCCCGACTAAGTAGCGACGGTGTCGCTTCTTGAGCACGTCGCCGATGCTGCCTCGTAGGGACTGGGACATGGACGCGTCGTTCGCAGATCGGTTCATGGCACCAGGACGTCGACGGTACGCACGTCCCGCAGGGGGGACTCCTGGCAACCGCCGATGGCGTAGAGGGCACCGTCCAGGGCGGCGAACCCGTGGCCGTGGCGCGAGAGCGGTGGATGGTTGGTCGGCGTCCACTCGCGGGTGCTCAGGTCGAAGGTGGCCGCGAAGTCGTGGAACGTCACCCACAGGCGTTCATCGAGCATGGCCGCTCCGCCTCGCGCCGTCGGCTCGGGCAGTGTCGGCCCATCGCTCCACGAGCCGGCCTCCGGGTCATAGAGCTGCACCAACCGCGACGGGGCGCCCCGCCACCAGCCGCCGAGGACGTAGAGGCCGGCGGTGGTGGAGACCGTGTCGTGGGAGCCGCGCGCGTGAGGCATCGGCGTACCCGGCGACCAGCTCATCGACGCGACGTCGAGGACGTCGACCGCCGGCACCGGTCCCTTCGCCGACCCACCGCCGATGACGTAGATGCGACCGTCGTGCAGGGTCACCGTGTGCGCGTAGCGCGCATGGGGGAGTCGGGGCAGTTCTTCCCACGTGCCCGTCGAGGTGTCGAGCACGGCGGCGAAGTCGGTTGGTCTGCTGGTTTCGTCGAGCCCGCCGACGACGAAGATCCTGTCGCCGATCGCCGCACCCTCGAACGAGGCGAGTCCCAGCGGCAGCTCGATGGAGGACGTGGTCCAGGTCCCGCTGTCCGGATCGAGCACCTCGATCGAGGTGAGGCGGTTGCCACGGTCTCCGGTCATGCCGCCCAGCACCCAAATCTCGTCACCCACGACCGCCGTGACGAAGTCGTCCCGGGGAGTCTGCAACCCATCGACCGGCTCCCACCCGGGCACGTGCTCGACCCAGGGGCGGACCGTCGGGGCGGTGGAGCGAGCACCGGACGTACAGCCGGTGAGCAGCGACAGCCCGACCAGCACTGCGAGGCAGGTCGCTAGTGCAGGGCGGCGCGCGGCCGTCTTCGCTCCCCGCCAACAGCCCGTCACGGCGTGGATGTCTCCTCGCCGTGCTCGGCGACGTTCGCACCCTCGTCGCGCCGGTCGTCGTCGCCTGAGGCGTGGATGACGTCGCGTTCGACGGCGAAGTGGCAGGCGGAGGGGTGCGCCGAGCCGTCTCGCGCAACCAGGAGTGGAACTTCTGTGGCGCACACATCCTCCGCCTTCCAGCACCGGGTCCGGAATCGGCAGCCGGAAGGCGGGTCAACCGGGCTGGGCACGTCGCCCTCGAGCACGATGTGGTCCCGGTGTCCGCGGAGCCGCGGGTCCGGGACCGACACCGCCGACAGCAACGCCTGGGTGTACGGGTGCGTCGGATGCTCGTAGATCTCGTCCTCGGTGCCGTACTCGACCCCCTTACCCAGGTACATGACCAGGACGCGGTCAGAGATGTGCCGTACGACGGACAGATCGTGCGCAATGAAGACGTAGGCCAGTCCGAACTCGTTCTGAAGCTGCTCGAACAGGTTGATGACCTGGGCCTGGACCGACACGTCGAGCGCCGAGACGGGCTCGTCGCAGACGATGATCTCCGGCTTCAGGGCCAGAGCGCGGGCGATGCCGATGCGCTGACGTTGCCCCCCCGAGAACTGGTGGGGATAGCGGTTGGCATGGCTCGGATCAAGGCCGACCACGTCGAGCAGCTCCTGGATGGTCCTACGACGATCTCGATTGCCCAATGCGTCGGGGTGGACGTCGTAGGGCTCTCCGACGATGTCCCCGACGGTCATCCTGGGGTCCAGGGACGAGTACGGGTCCTGCAGGACGATTTGGATGTTGCGCCTCATCGCGCGCAGCTCACGGCCCTTGAGCGTCGAGACTTCACGTCCCTTCAGCTTGATGGAACCCGACGTAGGACGTTCCAGCCCCATCAGCAGCCTCCCCAGGGTCGACTTGCCACAGCCCGACTCGCCCACGACGCCGAGCGTCTCACCTCGGCGAAGTTTCAACGACACGCCGTCGACCGCCTGCACCTGGCCGACCGTGCGCTGGAAGACGATTCCCTGCTTCACGGGGAAGTGCTTCTTCACCTCCGTGACCTCGAGGAGGAGATCGCTGTCCTCGTGTGCGGCGGTGGCTTCGTGCGAGCTCGTGCTTGTCTCGGCGCTCACGAGTCGAGCACCTCCTCCCAGTAGTGACAGGCGCTGGTGCGTCCGGCGGGAAGGTCGTAGAGCGGGGGTTCGTCATCGGTGCAACGCTGTCTCGCGAAGGCGCAGCGCGGGTGGAACGAGCATCCCGAGGGTCGAGCGATCAGGGACGGTGGTAGCCCCTCGATCACGGTCAGGTCCTGGCCCTTCTGGTCGACGCGGGGGATGGACTCCAACAGGGCCTTCGTGTAGGGGTGGGCCGGGCGTTCGTAGATCTCGTAGACGCTCGCCTGCTCGACCGCGCCACCGGCGTACATCACGCAGATCTTGTCCGCTACATCGGCGACCACGCCCATGTCGTGCGTGATCAGAATTAGTCCGAGATCGCGTTCGCGCTGCAGGTCGGCCAGCAGGTCCATCACTTGGGCCTGGACGGTCACGTCCAGGGCCGTGGTCGGCTCGTCGGCGATGATGACGTCCGGCTCCAGGGCGAGCGCCATCGCGATCATGACGCGCTGTCTCATGCCTCCGGAGAACTG
Source organism: Nocardioides sp. zg-1230 (assembly GCF_013155335.1). Lineage (GTDB taxonomy): Bacteria > Actinomycetota > Actinomycetes > Propionibacteriales > Nocardioidaceae > Nocardioides. The sequence continues at coordinate 174,041 of NZ_JABJQZ010000004.1, forward strand.
GTGGGGATAGTCGTTGACCCGAGATCTCGCCGCCGGGATTCCGACCATGTCGAGCAGCTCGACGGCGCGTTCCCTTGCCTGCCCCCGTGAGGCGCCCGAGTGCTTGCGAGCGGGCTCGCCGAGCTGCCATCCGACGGTGAAGACCGGGTTGAGCGCGGACAGTGCGTCCTGGAAGATCATCGCGATGCGGTTGGCCCGGATAGGTCGCCGGGTTTTCTCGTCCAGTGACAAGAGATCGACCCCGCGATAGCGGATCTCGCCGCCGGCGATCTTCGCGGGAGGGCTCTCGAGGATTCCCATCACGGCCTGGGCGGTCACCGACTTCCCGCAGCCCGACTCGCCGAGAATTCCCAGCGTCTCGCCCGCCTCCAGGGAGAAGCTGACCCCGTTGACGGCGTGCGCGACCCCGTCGCGGGTGTGGAACTCGACATGCAGGTTCTTCACCTCGAGGAGAGGGGCGCCGTCATCGAACCCCAGGGAGTCGAGAGGCGACTGTTCTGCCTGGTGATCGCTGCTGCTCAGGATGTCCGTCATCAGGTCGGCCCTTTCATCGGTTTCGGGGGTCGAGCGCATCGCGGAGCACGTCGCCGAGCAGGATGAACGCCAGCACGGTGATGACGATGAACGCGCAGGGGTAGACGAGCAGGTGCCAAAAGCCGGCCAGGGCCAGCGTCTGGCCGTCGGCCACGAGCAGTCCCCAGGACGCGGTCGGACGTTGGTACCCAACACCCAGGAACGTCAGGGTCGCCTCGGCGCTGATGTAGGTGCCGAGCGCGATCGTCGCCAGCACGATCACGGGGGCGATGCTGTTCGCGATGACGTGCTTGCGGATGATGAACAGGTCGCTGGCTCCGAGGGCCCGGGCCGCGTCGATGAAATCCTTCTGCTTGGTGGCGAGGACGCTGCCCCGCATCACCCGGGTGAGGGACGTCCAACCGAACACCACGAAGACCAGCGTCAGGGTCCAGACGTTCCGCTCAGGGAAGAGCGCCAGGAACACGAGGGCGCCCAGGATGAAGGGCAGCCCGAAGAAGATGTCGGTGACCCGGCTGATGACGCTGTCGGTCTTGCCGCCGAAGTAGCCCGCCGCGGTGCCGAGCAGCACGCCGAGCACCGTGGTGCCGAGGGTCACCAGGATCGCCAGGATCACGGACTTGCCGGTGCCCCAGACGAGGGAGGCCCACATGTCGCAGCCGGCCCTGGTGTAGCCGAAGGGGCGGTCCCACGTCGGTTTGCCGCGGGCGTCGGTCAGGTCGCAGGCGCCGCGGGCGTTCGGCGACTCCGACGCCCAGAGCTGGGGGAAGAAGGCCATGCTGAGGATGACCAGCACGAGCACCAGCGACACCCAGAACATCGGCTTGTGGACCAGCTCGTAGCGCACGTCGCCCCACAGCGAGCGGTTGGCGCCGTGCTGGTTCCCACCAACGGTTCCGGCGCTCTGTCCGGCCGTCTCACTCATAGCGGATCCTGGGGTCGAGAGCGGCGTACAGGATGTCCACGAGCAGGTTCGAGATCAGGAACACGACCGTCAGGATGGTGACCACACCGATGATCACCGGCGCGTCGTTGGCCTGGATGGCGAGGAACACCAGTTGACCAACGCCAGGGATGTTGAAGATCCCCTCGGTGACAAGTGAGCCGCCGAGGAGGAACCCGATGTCGATGCCGATGTAGGTGATGACTGGGATCAGCGAGTTGCGCAGCGTGTGGATGCCGACGGTGCGCTTGGTCGTGAGTCCTTTCGCGCGGGCAGTGCGGACGAAGTCGGACCGCAGGTTCTCGATCAGGCTGGTGCGGGTGAGGCGGGCGATCGCCGCCAGCGAGAACGCACCGAGGACGATGCCGGGCAGCACGAGACTCAGCCAGGGGTAGTCGGGGTCGTACCCGACGTTGAGCATCTGCCCCAGCCAGTCGGGGGCCCAGTTGCTGTTGCGGAGCGGCAGCCCGACCTTTAAGCCTACGAACAGCAGGGTCAGCGACCCGAGGACGAAAACAGGGAAGGCGATCAGGAGCACCGTGGTGAAGCGCACGAGGTTGTCGATGAACTTGTCCTTGCGGAGACCGGCGAGGACTCCCGCGGTGATCCCGACGATGATCTCGAACAGCAGCGCGATGATGGTCAGCCTGGCTGTGACCGGAAACCTCTCGAGGAACATCTCGGCGACGGAGCGGCCGCGGAAGTTCACGCCGAAGTCCCCGGTTGCGTACTGCCCGAGCCGGTCCACGAACAGCCCGACGCACGGGTTGCCGGTCTGGTCCAAGCAGGAGTCGTCGAGGTTGTACCTGGCCTGGAGCTCCTCGATGACGGCCTGGGGCGGGGCGTTGGGGCCGAAGAGGGCACGGACCGGGTCCCCGACGATCTGGATGGTCAGCGTGCTGAGCACGTGGAGCAGGAAGAGGGTGCCGAGGATGACCGGGATGAACTGGATCAGGCGTCGGATGACGTAGCGGCCCATAGCAATCCTTCGTCCTGCTGCTGGTCCTGAGAGGGGATCGGGCACTGGCTGTGCCCGATCCCCTCCTTGGGAAGTGGTGTGAACGTTCAGCGGTTGCTTAGCGCGGCGTCACTGCTCGACCGTGATTTCTCCGAAGGCGATCTCGCCCTCGCCCACGTCGAAGCGGACATCACCGACCTGGTCGGAGTGCGCGATCGCGGTGCCGCCGCTCCACATCGGGATGATCGGCATGTCCTCGAGTGCGATGTCGCCGGCCTGCTGGTAGAGGTCGATAGCCTCGCCCAGCGAGTCCGCGGCATCGCCCTGGGTGACCAGCTCGTCCAGCTCGGGGTTGCTGTAGCCCGTGTAGTTCGAGTCACCGTCGGTGCCCACGATCGGCCGGATGTAGTTCTCCGGCGACGGGTAGTCCAGCGACCAGCCGAGTCGGAACGGACCCTCGAAGTCCCCGCTGTCGAGGAGCTCCAGGTACTGGGCCCACTCGGTGGAGTTCAGCTCGTAGTCGAAGCCGAGCGTCTCCTGCACCTGCCTGGCTGCGGCCTCGACCCACGCGTCGTGTCCCGCGTCGGCGTTGAAGTAGTACTGCAACGTCATGCCCTCGGGGTCCACACCGGACTCCTCCAGGAGGTCCTTCGCGCGCTCCGGGTCGTGCTCGCAGTACTCGCAGGCGTCGTCACGCGAGCCGGGAATCGGCGGCGTCACAATGTCGGTGGACGGGTACGCCAATCCGTTGAGCACCTGCTCGACGATCAGCTCCCGGTCGATCGCCAGCGAGATCGCCTGCCGCAGCTGCTTGTTGCCATAGGGCTCCTGGCCGATGGGGAAGCCCAGGTACGTGAGCGACGCAGTCGGCTCCTCGATGATCGCGTCACCGAGGGTGCCCTTCGCCTCCAAGTAGACCTCTGGGGCCAGGCTGAGGACGTCGAGGCCGCCGTTCTGGAAGTCACGGTAGGCCGCGACCGGCGTCGTGAACATCTTGAACTCGACGCTGTCGGCCATCGCGGGCTGCTCACCCTCGTAGTCCGCCCACTTCTCGACGGTGATCTGCTGGTCGTGCTGCCACGGCTGGTTCATCTGGTAGGGACCGGTGCCGATCGGCTGCTCGTTGCAGGCGTCGATGTCGTCGAAGCACGCCTGGGCGATCGGCGCGAAGGCGGGTGCATAGCTCAGCATCTGACCGAACTGCGAGAACGGGCTCTTCAGCGTCACCTCGAGCGTCTGCGCGTCCACGACCTCGATCCCCGACGCCTCCGGCCCCTCACCCGCACCCTCGATGCGGGACATGAAGCCAGCGGTGGACTGGGCGTTGTCGGGGTCCTGTGAGTAGTTCCAAGCTCGGGCAAACGACGTGGCGTCGACCGGCTCGCCGTTGTGGAAGCTGCGGTCCTCCTTGAGCGTGATGGTCCAGACGGTCTGGTCGTCGTTGGCGCTGATGTCTTCGGCCAGCCCGTCATAGACCAGCTCCCCGGATTCGAAGTCCGTGGAGACCAACGGGTCGTTGATGAGGTCGAGTACCGCGCTGCACTCGGACTCGTAGCAGTTGGAGGCGGGAGCGAGGAAGGTGGGTTCGGTGAGCTCCGCCGAGTAGGTGCCGCCTGCCTCGCCGGTCGGGCCGTCCGCCGGAGAGCCGGGGTCGTTGTCGTCCGATTCGTCTCCGCTGCCACAGGCGGCGAGACCGAGGACGAGTGCTGTGCACGCGGCTGTCGCGCGCCATGACCGTGTCACTCGCATGGGAACTCCTAAGCAATGTCGAGGATGCTCGTCCTCGCCATCGTTGGCAGCGGCGGAGCGCGGGGACAACGGGCCGACGCGGAACTTCACATGACCGCAATGAGCGCGCCGTGAGCTTTGCGGATCGGATGACGATTTCGCACCCTGCCCGGCCGCTGGCGAGGCGACCCGCGGGCCTCCTCGAGCTGGTAACCGCATTCGTCGTGTCGCTGTGTCTCGGACCTACTAACGCGGATGTGACGGCGGTGGGAGGCTGCCGAGCATTTGACCTACGCGACCCGGGTACGCCGCGTCGGTCCGCTGCGGCGTCGGGCCGGAGCACCCGTCGTGCTGGACGAGAGAAGGTGCCGCCGCGATTGAAGCGGCTCCGAGGTGGTCGGAGAAGGTGACTTACTTTGCCACGTGCTCGGCCACCGGAGGGGCGCAGACGGCACCCGCCGCCACCGTGCTCGGCGCGAAGGTGCGACCACTGTGCCGACGTGTGCCATCCGGCGGGTCACAGCTCGAGCGTAGGTCGGGCCTGCTCAGCGCAGGCCAGTGTCGGTCGGTGCCGGGCCGCCGCGTGCACCAGCGCCGGGTACACGGGCCGGGAACGAGGCACGTCGTGAGTCGACCGCTGCCCGGTGCGCCGGTGCCGCTCCGCGAAGTCCGCGATCTGGCCCGCCAAGGCCATGGGTGAAGGCTACGCACGTCGGCGGATACGGCCTGGAGGCGTTCGGGCACATCGTGGTGCTCGAAGGCGAATCGACGTGCGTGTGCGACTCACTCATGGCGTGCGACGTCAGCCTCCGGATCAGTTCCCGGGGTGGCGCCATCGATCAGGGCCGAGACAGAAGCTTCGGTCGACATCGTCGTCCGGCGCGCTCCGAGGATTTGGGTTGGGACGAGGTCCGAGACACCCTCGAGGGGATGGCACTCGAGACGAACACTTCGCGCCCACAACACAGAGCAACCCCCATGTCTGCACGCCGCGTGCTCGTCGGCGCCCTCGCTCTGCTGATGCCCGCGTCCCTGCTCCTCATCAGTGAGACCGGATCGGCAGCAGGTCCAGCGACAACTTCCCCCGCGTCGTCTTCTCTGCGTGAAGCCACGCGCTCGCGCGCGAGCCTGCAGGTCATGCCGCAGATCGTTCAGCACGGCCGGCGTACGGCGAGCCCTGACGCTGCCCGGGTGGCTATCACCGCCACGATCAAGCCGCGCCGTGCCCGACGCCCGGTCCAACTCCAGGTCAAGACCGGCTCGAGGTGGAAGAACGTCGGGCGAGCCCGGACCGACGGTCGCGGCCGCGCGGAGTTCTCCGCGCGTGCCATGCGTCGCGGGAAGGCGATCACCTATCGGGTGAGATCCGGCAGCTACAAGGGTCATCGTCGCGTCGTGAGCCGGCCGAGGAGCACCAATCGCTGGCAGACGCCGCTCTTCACCGAGACGTTCTCCGGCCGCTCGCTCGCTCCCCAGTGGAGCCACCGCGGACAGTCCTACGAGAAGGAGAGCCTGCGCAGGTGCTCCAAGGGCAGCCCGAAGGCGGTCAAGGTCTCCGGCGGCAAGGTCCGCTTGAGCGTCATCGAGGACAGGAGCCGTCCGGGCAAGTGCAAGGCGATCAAGCGGGGCAAGGTCTCAGGTCGCTACGCCTACCGCCTCAACGGTCACATCTCGACGCAGAACCGGGTGTCGTTCAAGTACGGCTTCGCGGCCGCCCGCGTGAAGATGCACAAGCGCCGCGGTCAGCACAGCAGCTTCTGGCTCCAGCCGCAGACCTCCCGCGCGGGCACGCCGCGCACCGCAGGCGCCGAGATCGACGTCATCGAGTACTTCGGTGACAAGCACCCGCGAGGTGGCCTGACGAGCTTCATCCACTGGAAGAAGAACAACGAGCTCATCAAGACCGGTTCGTGGATCAAGCAGCCGAGGAGCTTCCTCAAGAACAAGCGTGACGGGTGGTCGAGGAACTATCACGTGTTCTCGGTCGAGTGGACGCCGAGGATGTACATCTTCCGTATCGATGGTCGGGAGACCTGGCGCACCCGCAAGGGCGTGTCCGGCCAACCCCAGTACCCCATCCTGAGCCTGCTCGCCTCGGACTACGAGCTGTCGCACATGAAGGACAAGCAGCTGCCGCAGCACATGAAGGTTGATTGGTTGCGGATCTGGCAGGCCTGAGGGGCAGCCATGGTGCCCTGATGGGCAACATGTAGCTCGACCCCGCGCACTCCAGAACGCAGAATCTGTGTTCCGCAGGACAGAGCCGTCGACCATTCCAGCCGGACAGATCGCGGATATTTGGCAGGCGATCGACGAGTTCGTCCCGCGGACGCGGCTATGAGCTAGGTGGGATTGACACCGAAGCGTGCAGCAGGCCCCGCTGCGCTACGTGGCGGGTTACGCCGCCGCCTGCTGGTCAATAGTCGACGCATCGGTCGCAACGGCCCCAGCGCATCCCTGGGCTGGGTCCGGTCGACTCATTGGGGACATGTCGCAACATTCTGGGCCGCGGTCGAGTCACACGGGTTTGGCATCATCCGCAACCGCAAGGGGAATCATGCGACTCACACTCACCGCCGCCGCGCTCATGGGCGTGGCCCTGCTCGTGCCAATGGGCACGGCCAGCGCAACGGCCGAGACGTGTCAGGGACAGCCGGCGACCATCGTCGGGACGCCTGGGGGCCAGGTCACCGGCACCGAGGGCGCGGACGTCATCGTCACGAACGGCGCGACGCGGGTCGACGCGCTCGGCGGCGATGACCGTGTGTGCGCCACGGGCGGGGGCGGCGTCGTCGTCGCCGTCCTTGGGGCGGGGGCCGACATGTTCACTGACGAGAACGGCGGATCGCATCAGGTCGTCGCCGGGACGTTGGACGGCACCGACATCGAGGCCGACGTCATTGGCCTGAGCAAGTTCGGCCGGGTCACGTCCGGCATGGCAGGCCAGCCGAACGCCGACATCATCGACCTCGCCCTCACCGGCTACGTCCACTGGAACGGCGTCCAGACCGCCCCGGGTGGGGTCACCGTGGGCAAGGGCGGCGGCCTGTTCCTTCGGTCCGCCTACAACATGCGTGTGGAGGCCAGCGGGTCCGTCACCGGGGCCGACACCTCGCTGACGTGGACCGGTCACTTCGACGAGTTCTCGTTCGCCACCGAGGCCGCGCGCGGGCTCCTCGAGTTCCGCGGCACCGACGCGGTTGAGCACCTCACGGTCGACGCCCCGGCGACGTTCAACCGCAACGTGCAGCTCGGCGGAGGGAACGACATCTACCGGACCAACGGCCTCGGCGCGAGGTTCTCGATGGTGAAGGGCAACAAGGGCGAGGACCGCCTGATGCTCGACGTTCCGACCCTGCGGCTCAAGGCTGACCTGGACCGCCGGGTGGATGACAAGAACAGCGGGGCCGCGACCCGCATCCGCAATTTCGAGGACTACGTGGTGTCCGCCAAGACGGCGAGGATCCGCGGGACCAACCGCGGCGAGCGGATCACGGTCGTGACGTGCAAGGCGTGGGTGAACGCTGGACCCGGCAAGGACCTCGTCATCGCTAACGTCGAGTATGGCGACGGCGACGAGTTGGGCACCCCGGAGTGCGGGAAGTACCGCGCGGTCGTGAACGGCGGCCGGGGCCACGACACGATCAAGGGCAGCCCTGGGAATGACCGTCTGCTTGGCAACCGTGGCCGCGACGCCACCGACGGCCGTGCCGGGCGCGACACCTGCGTCGCCGAGCGCCGCGTGCGGTGCGAGCGCCGCCTCTGAGCTAGCCCATCGACGCCAGGGAGGCCCCCGACCGGCAGCGGTCGGGGCCCTCGCAGCGTCCCCAGCCTGACTAGGAGTTACGGAGGAACAGTTTGGAGCACCGGTCCCGACCTTCTGCCAGCGACTACGAATCGGGCCTGATCGCGGCGACTACACGTACTGCAACCGCGTCCTGCCCAGCAGCATGCTCCTGGGCGGTCTGAGCTGTCGATCTCCTGAGTGCGCTAGTTTTCTCGGCTCCCCGAAGACTCAGGCGGCCGCCGGCGTCGCGCGCTTGCTCGAGGCCCCGGATCTCACCGGTGCTCGCGGACGCCGCGCGCGTGAGCTTGAGCGGAGCGTCGACCACTGCCGGTGACCCCAACACCCGGGGGCTGTAGGCGGAGGACTTCCAGGCAGCCTTGATGGCTGACCTCGTGCATGGGGTGAAGTCCGAAGCCAAGTGACGTCGGTGAACGGACGCTGATCGGCATGTTCGGATGTTCGAACTGCGCCGGCAGGCGGCGAAGCGACGCTTGTTCGGAGCAAGTTTGCGACGGTGGGCGCCGCACTCTGGTCATCGTGAATCTGCAAGATCGCGGCGGGGTACAGGTCGGGCACAATGCCAGCGTGACGCCCACGCCCCGAGGGGCCCATCCGGAGTTGCGAGTCCAACTCGCCGCTGACACTTCCAGCGTCCCCGGAGCACGCAGGTTCGTCATCGACGGGCTGCTGCAGTGGGGCCGCGAACATCTCGTTGACGACGCCGCCCTGTGCGTCACCGAGATGGCGGCGAACTCCGCCCTGCACAGCGGCAGCTCTTACCTGCATGTCCGGCTGCGTGACCTCGAGCCATCCGTGCGGGTCAGTGTCGAGGACGCCGGCGGGGTGGTACCGCTCGCGGCGGTGGCCCCGCCTCCCGTCGCGAGCCAGGGCACCACCGGGCGCGGACTGGTGATCGTGTCGGTGCTGGCGGAGTCCTGGGGGATCGAGGAGCGCGGCGATGGGCGACGCGTGTGGGCCGACCTTGCCGGTGACGGCGTCGAGCACGACGTACGGCCGCCGGTGGTGGAGTACGGCGACCGGTCGGCACCGGAGCAGGTCGTCCTGCCCGCCGATTGGGCGAGGGTGCGGCTACTTCGGTGTCCGGTGCAGCTCGGGCTCCAGATCGACCAGCGTCTCGACGACCTGGTGCGAGAGCTCCAGCTCATCGACCCCGAGGAGAGTCCGACTCCGCCGCGGGAGCTGGGCCAGCTAATCGAGCGACTGGTGACCCGCCCTGCTTTTGCGCGCCACTTGGGTCGTCGTACCGCCTTGGACGCCGCCGCGGCGGGGCTGGAGTACGTCGACATCAAGATGACCCTTCCCCGTGAGATGGCAGCAACCCTCCGCGAGCTGCTGGCCGCCGACAACCTGGCCGATGAGATCAGCGAGACCCACCAGCTGCTGACCCTGCGGTCAACCCCGGAGATGGTGTCGCTGCGCACCTGGTTCACTCAGTCCATCGTCGACCAGGCGGAGGAAGATGCCGATCCCGTGCCGTACGACGAGTGGCTGCACGAGCGAGGCTGATGGCACGCCGCCATCGGTTACACCCCACTAACTCGGGCTTCTCCCGAAGGACCGACATCGGAGACCCCGTAGGTGTAGGAAGTCGGCGGTGAGGGCCGGAGGGACCAGCACGGAAACCACAGACGGAACGTCCGGCTTGTCGCGACCGTAGGACACTGCCGCTGTAGCGTCGGATTGACGCAAGCGCGCTGAACTCTGCGATGACTCTGCGATGTCACTCCGCCGAACGGGCGCTGGGCACTCGGTCGTTGTGCGTCGCTTCTCCACGTCCTTCCAAGGGGGCGTGCTCAGGCAAGCTGCCAGAAATCATCGACCAAGCCGAGTCGCTGGAGGATCGCCTCGTTCTCCTCCTTGGCGTGGGGATGCCACTGCGGGGACAGCCGGTCGCCCCACCAGGCGTGGGCCAAGGCGCTGAGCACCGTGACTGGGATAGTGGTGCCTGCCGGGCGACCGTCGAGCCATCGGCGGACGTGCTCTCCCGACCGGAAGAGATTCATGGTGCTTCAAGTGAAGACGATGTCGTCCCACCACTGTCGGGCAGGGACGTAGCAATGGAAGACCAGCGACGACTTCTGGGGCTGTTGGTCGATGACGTCCACCGTCAGCGGTTCGCGGCAGTCCGGACACGACGTCTCGATCCGTCCGTCGCTGTGCAGTGCCGCGCACACACCGAACGCATCCCACGCGCAGTTGGCGTACCACCACCGGTGGCCAGCACGGACGCGGTACGGAGTCGGCACAGCGGAGAAGGGATTCGCCATCAGGATCTCGGAGCCCTCACTGTTCAGGACGAGGGCGTGCGCGTCGTGGAGCCTCGTCCATGCCTGACGGACCTCGCGCGCGGGGGCACCCATGGTCGCGGCCACGTCGTCCGCGGACGGCGCGTGACCGCGCTCGGCGAAGAGCCGGTAGGTCTCGTTGCGGACGCCGATGTCCTCCGGGGTCATGCCGATCAGTATGGCTACGTGGACGGTGCTCACGCACCAGCTGAGCGACGCCTGAACGCGGCGGTTGGACGCACTCGTCGCGGTGGATACGACGTGTTCACGTCGATCTCGTAGAGGCAGGCCGGTGAGAGGGCCGATCCGCCAGGCACGGAAGGTCGACGGGTGCACGACATCGACCTCTCGCCCCGGAGGGGGTGCATGCTCCACTGTGTCCTAGCCACAATGACGCCATGCCTGACGCCGCGATCGAGTGTGGTGATGCGAAAGTGGCGAGGCTGCTTGCTTTCGTCGCTGCCCGCGTCGAGGAAGATCGGTTGGGCGCCCACATGACAGCTCCGGTCGACGAGGCAGCACTCGAGAGGTGCGACATCGTGCAGCAGGTCCTTCTCGACATGGCTCGCGACACGTGCAGCCCGATCGAGCCCTGCCCGCTCCCGCAGCGGTGCCTTCGCGCGCTGGACGAGTACGCGTTTATGCACAAGACACACCGGCACTTCGACCCAGAGTGGATGGCATGGCGTCTTCTGCCGTAGTTCAGCAGATCCGTCGGCTCCTCAGGACGGAGCGCTAATCGCGGCGCAAGGCAGCGGGTCCCCACCTAGGATCGACGTCGAGACCGCCCGTGGCGTGCGCTCCTCGAGCGCCCCTCCCGCCCAGTACAGAGTCGGGTCGTCGCGCCTCGCGCTACGTGCCCCGAGGACAGTTCCGATGCGTTCGCGGGCAACGCTGGGGCAACACGAGCATCAGAAACAGCCCGAATCAGCCAACGTCAGCCGATCGTTCAATGTGCCTCTGACCTGCGGTTCCGTCGATTTCCAAGGTTGCCCGCCGACCACTCGATCCCTCTCTCAAGGCGGTAGCGCCGGTTCGAATCCGGTCGGGGGTGCAGCACCCGAAGGGCCCGGTCAGCAGACCGGGCCCTTCGTCGCCGGTGGGCTAGCATCCGCGCCCATGACTGACGGACCCCGGCTGGTCGCCGGCATCGACTCCTCCACCCAGTCCTGCAAGGTCGTCGTCCGCGACGCCGCCACGGGCGTGCTCGTGCGGCAGGGGAGGGCCGCTCACCCGGACGGCACCGAGGTCCACCCCGACCACTGGTGGGAGGCCCTGCAGGCGGCAGTCGCCGAGGCTGGGGGACTGGCCGACGTGGCCGCTGTCAGCGTCGGCGGCCAGCAGCACGGGATGGTCTGCCTCGACGAGGACGGTGCTGTCGTACGCCCCGCGCTGCTGTGGAACGACACCCGTTCGGCCGGTGCCGCGCGCGACCTCGTCGACGAGCTGGGCGGCCCGGAGGAGGGCGGTCGCGCCTGGGCCGAGGCGGTCGGCGTCGTCCCGGTCGCGTCGTTCACCGTGACCAAGCTGCGCTGGCTCGCCGAGCACGAGCCGGAGCACGCCCGTCGTACGGCCGCGGTGTGCCTGCCGCACGACTGGCTCACCTGGAAGCTGTCCGGGAGCACCGACCTGGCCGACCTCACGACCGACCGGAGCGACGCGAGCGGCACGGGCTACTGGTCGGCCGCGACCGGGGACTACCGCACCGACCTCCTCGAGCGCGCGTTCGGCTCCGTGCCCCACCTGCCGCGCGTGGTCGCACCCGGCGCGGTCGCCGGCACCGCGGGCGGGGCGGTCCTCGGCGCCGGTGCCGGCGACAACGCCGCCGCCGCGCTGGGCCTGGGCGCGGGGGAGGGCGACGTCGTCGTCTCGATCGGCACCTCCGGGGTCGTCACCGCCGTCACGAGCACCCCGGCCGTCGACCCCACCGGCTCGGTGGCGGGCTTCGCCGACGCCACCGGTCTCTACCTCCCGCTGGTCGCCACCCTCAACGGCGCGCGGGTGCTCGACGCTGCCGCCCGCCTCCTCGACGTCGACCACGACACCCTCTCGCGCCTCGCGCTCGAGGCGCCCTCGGGTGCCGGCGGCCTGGTGCTGGTGCCCTACCTCGAGGGCGAGCGCACCCCCAACCTGCCGGACGCGACGGGGTCGCTGCACGGGCTCACCCTGGCGACGGCCACCCGGCCGGCACTCGCCCGGGCGAGCGTCGAGGGCCTGGTGTGCAGCCTCGCCGACGGCCTCGACGCGGTGGTGTCGACCGGGGTCACGCCGACCCGCGTCCTGCTCGTCGGCGGGGCCGCCGCGTCGGAGGCCGTGCGCACGGTGGCAGCCGAGGTGCTCGGGGTCCCCGTGGACGTCCCGCCGCCGGGGGAGTACGTCGCCGACGGCGCCGCGCGTCAGGCGGCGTGGGCCGTGTCGGGGGCGGAAGCACCGCCGGAGTGGGTGCGCGAGGGGACCCGGCGCTACGCCGCCGACCCCGTGCCGGCCGTCCGCGCCAGGTACGCCGAGGGCCGCTCACGACACCTGGACCGGACCACCTGACATTTCTGCGTCCCGGTCCTTGACGTGATGCCTGTCACCGACTTAGTTTGGCGGTCCGTCAAACTAACTGGTGACCGAGGTCACACGCAGGATCGAGGACGCAGATGTCGCAGGTGCGGGACGGCTGGTCGACGACCAGCACCGGCGGTGCCGACCAGGGCACCGTCCGTCGCGCGAACCTGTCGCTGGTCCTCCGCAGCCTCCGCGAGGGCGGACCCCGTTCCCGGGCCCGGCTCGCCGCCGACCTCGGCCTCAACAAGGCGACCGTCTCCAGCCTCGTCACCGAGCTGCGCGAGCGCGGCCTGGTCCGCGAGGGCAGCGCCGAGCGCGGCGCCGTCGGGCGCCCCGGCACGACGGTGGAGATCGACGGCGCCGGCGCCTACGGCCTGGGTGCGGAGATCAACGTCCACCACGTCTCGACCCGCGCGGTCGACCTTGCCGGCACCGTCGTCAGCGAGCGGCGTACGTCGGTGGACACCCGCGGCCTCGAGCCCGACGAGGTGGTCGACCGGCTGGTCGAGCTGCTGCACGGCACCCTCGCCGACCTGGCCGCCCTCGACGCGGCGCCGGTGGCCGCGGTCGTCGGGGTCGCCGGACTCGTCGACCGCGACCGGGGCCACGTGTCCGTCGCCGCCAACCTCGGGTGGCAGGGGGTCGGCCTGGCCGGGCTGCTGCGCGCCAGGCTCGGCGACCCCGACTACCTGCTCGAGGTGGACAACGAGGCCAACCTGGCCGCCGTCGCCGAGGCCACCCCCGGCGACCCCGAGCGCCGCGACATCCTCGTCATCCACGGCGAGGTCGGCATCGGCGGCGGCATCGTCGCCGACGGCCGGCCGTTCTCCGGGCGCCGCGGCTACGCCGGCGAGTTCGGCCACATGGTCGTCGACCGCGACGGCAGCGTGTGCGGGTGCGGGCGCACCGGGTGCTGGGAGACGGTCATCGGCCTCAGCCACCTCATCGACCTCGCCGCTGCCTCCGACGACGACCTGCTGCGCTCGCCCACCCTCGACCTCGAGGGCAAGGTCGAGGAGATCAGCCGCCGCGCTGCCGCCGGCGACGAGCGCACGCTCGCCGCGCTCGGCGAGGTCGGCCGCTGGGTCGGCATCGGCGCCGCCGTCCTCACCAACGTGCTCAACCCCGGCATGATCGTGCTGTCGGGCTACCTCGGCGAGATCGGCGAGTGGATCCGTGACGTGGTCGAGGCCGAGCTCGCCTCCGGTGTCCTGGCCCCCGACGCGGGTGGCACGCGCATCGCGCTCTCGACCCTCGGCTTCTCGGCAGCGGTGCACGGCGCCGCCGCCGTCGCCATCGACCACGTCTACGACGACCCGACCCTCGTGCCGCGGGTGGTCCCCACCCTGGAGGTGATGTGATGAACGACGCCCCGCTGCTCACGATGCGCGGCATCGTCAAGCGGTTCCCCGGCGTGCTCGCGCTCGGAGGAGTCGAGCTCGAGGTGCGCGCGGGGGAGGTGCACTGCCTGCTGGGCCAGAACGGCGCCGGCAAGTCGACGCTGATCAAGGTCCTCTCCGCGAGCTACCAGCCCGACGAGGGCGAGATCCTCTGGGAGGGCGAGCCGGTCACGCTGTCGACGCCCCAGGCCTCGATGGCCCTCGGGATCTCTACCATCTACCAGGAGCTCGACCTCGTCCCCGACCTCAGCGTCGCCGAGAACATCTTCCTCGGCCACGAGCTGAGCACCGCCGGCTTCAGCCAGCGCGCGGAGACGATCCGTCGTACGCGCGACCTGCTGGCCCGGCTGGGTCACTCCGAGATCTCGCCCACGCGCTCCGTCGGCCGGCTCTCGCCCGCCGCACAGCAGATCGTCAGCATGGCGCGCGCCCTGTCCCAGGACACTCGGCTGCTCATCCTCGACGAGCCGTCCGCGGTGCTCGACCAGGGAGAGGTCGACAACCTCTTCCGCGTCATCCGCGACCTCACGGCCGAGGGCGTCGCCGTCGTCTACATCTCCCACCGGCTGGAGGAGATCCGCCAGATCGGCGACCGCATCACGGTCCTCAAGGACGGCAGCACGGTCGCCACCGGCCTCGCCGTCGACCAGACGCCCACCAGCGAGCTGATCAAGCTGATGACCGGGCGCTCGATCGAGTACGTCTTCCCGCCCCGTGGCGACGCACCGCCGCCGACCGGTGACCCGATCCTCGAGGTGATCGGCCTCGACCTGCCGGGCGTCTTCTCCGGAGTCGACCTGAGCGTGCGGGCGGGGGAGATCGTCGGTCTCGCCGGCCTCGTCGGCGCGGGACGCTCGGAGATCCTCGAGACCCTCTACGGCGCGCGCCGCCCGTCCGCGGGCACCGTGCGCGTCGCCGGTCGCGAGCTGCGGCGCGGCTCCGTGCCCGCGGCGGTCAAGGCCGGCGTCGGTCTCGCCCCGGAGGAGCGCAAGAGCCAGGGGCTCCTGCTCGACCAGGCGATCTTCGCCAACATCACCGTGTCCACGCTGGGACGCTTCAGCCGGTTCGGGCTGCTCGACAGCCGCGCCGAGCGCAAGCGCTCCACCGAGGTCGCGGAGTCCCTCGACGTCCGCCCGGCAGGGGTCGATCGCCTCGTGCGCCTCCTGTCGGGCGGCAACCAGCAGAAGGTCGTCCTGGCCCGGTGGCTGCTCCGCGAGTGCCGTGTGCTGCTCCTGGACGAGCCGACCCGAGGGGTCGATGTCGGCGCGCGCGCCGAGATCTACGCCCTCGTGCGCTCGCTGGCCGACTCCGGCGTCGCCGTCGTGGTCGTGTCGAGCGAGGTGGAGGAGGTGCTCGGGCTCGCGGACCGGGTCCTCGTGGTCCGTGAGGGCCGTGTCGTGCACGAAGGTCCCGCGGGCGAGATCGACGAGTCCCGCGTCCTGGACCTGGTCATGGAAGGAAAGGTCGCATGAGCGAGCAGAGCACGAGTCGGGACACGGGCGCGGTGGAGAACACCGTCCCAGCCTCCACGGAGTCGGTCAGGGTGGAGCGCGCCGCCGCGGAGTCGGGAGGTAACGGCGGAGGCGGCCTGATGAGCGGCCCGTTCGGCCGCAACCTCGGCCTCGTCGTGGCGCTCCTGCTGATCTGCGCGGCGGGCATCATCACCGCAGGCGACCGGTTCGCCAGCATCGACAACACCCTCACGATCCTGCGCTTCGCCTCGACCATCGGCGTGGTCAGCATCGGGATGACCTTCGTCATCACCGGCGGCGGCATCGACCTGTCGGTCGGCGCGATCCTGGCGCTCTGCTCGGTCTGGGCGACGACGTTCGCCACCCAGACGATGGCGGAGGACACGCACTGGATCATCATGGTGTTCGCCGCCCTGGCCGTCGGCTCCGCCTGCGGCCTCGTCAACGGACTCGTGATCGCGTACGGCAAGGTGGTGCCGTTCATCACGACACTGGCGATGCTCGCCGCCGCGCGCGGTCTCGCCGAGATCATCTCCGAGCGTCGTACGCAGATCGTGACCGTCGACGGCTTCAAGGAGTTCTTCTCCGCCGACGTGCTCGGCGTGCCGTTCCTGGTGATCATCTTCGCGATCGTCGCGGTGGCCGGCTGGGTCCTGTTCAACCGTACGACGTTCGGCCGGCGCACCCTCGCCGTCGGCGGCAATCCCGAGGCCGCGCGACTCGCGGGCATCAACGTCAACCGGCACACCGTGATGCTCTACGTGCTCGTCGGCTTCTGCTGCGGGCTCGCGGCGCTGATGCTGGTCAGCCGCACCACGACCGGCAGCTCGACCCACGGCACGCTCCTCGAGCTCGACGTCATCGCGGCCGTCGTCATCGGCGGCACCCTGCTCACCGGCGGGCGCGGCACGATCGTCGGCACCGTCCTGGGCGTGCTCATCTTCGCCACCCTCGGCAACGTGTTCACCCTCAACAACCAGGACACCTCGACCCAGGCGGTCGCCAAGGGCCTGATCATCGTCGTCGCCGTCCTGCTCCAGCAGCGCCTGGCGCGCAACGCGACGTCCACCTAGCCGCAGCACCCCGCACTCGGAACCACCGCACCACCACGCCGGCACGTCTCGGAGCGCCGGCCGCAGCACCGCACCCATCGAGAACACACACAAGGAGCACGACCCATGCGACTGCGCACTCCCTTCCGACGGCACCAGAGCCGCCGCTACTCCGGCCTCGTGGTCGGCGCGGTCGCCGTCCTGTCCCTCGCCGCGTGCACCGGCAGCGCCCAGGACGCTGCCGAGGACGACGACAGCGGCGACTCCGCACCGGCCGCCGCCGCCGGCAGCAACGACGAGGAGGGCGACCAGGTCACGATCGGCTTCTCGGCGCCCGCCGCGGACCACGGCTGGATGGCCGCCATCACCAACAACGTCCGCGACCTCGCGGAGCAGTACCCCGACGTCGACCTCCAGATCGCGGAGGGCACCAACGACGTCAACCTCCAGATCAGCCAGGTCGAGACCTTCATCAACGACGGCGTCGACGCCATCGTCCTGCTGCCCTTCGACGGTGCCGCGATGACGCCGGTGGCGCTCAAGGCGATGGAGGCCGGCATCCCGGTCATCAACGTCGACCGCGAGTTCGACGACCCCAACGCGGCCCGCGTCACGGTGCTCGGCGACAACTACGGCATGGGCGTCTCGGCCGGCCAGTACGTCTGCGAGCAGGCCGGTGACAACAAGGACGCGATCGTCGCCGAGATCGCCGGCATCGACTCGCTGCCGCTCACCCAGGACCGCAGCCAGGGCTTCGAGGACGCGCTGTCCGAGTGCGGCCTCGACGTCGACGCCCGCCAGGCCGCCGAGTTCACCGTCGAGAGCGGCGAGGAGGTCGCGGCGAACCTGCTCCAGGCCGAGCCGAAGATCGACTTCCTCTGGAACCACGACGACGACCAGGGCGTCGGCGTGCTCGCGGCCATCGAGAACGCCGGCCGCGACGAGTTCACGATGATCGGCGGCGCCGGCTCGGCCAACGCCATGCGCGCGATCCAGGAGGACAGCGGTGTCCTCAAGGCCACCGTCATCTACCCGTCGACCCAGGGCGCGGACGGCGTCAAGCTCGCCCGCCTGCTGGTCCAGGACAAGGCGATGAGCGACCTCGTCGAGGTCGAGGTGCCCCGCACGGTGCAGCTCTTCGCCCCGGTCGTCACCTCGGACAACGTCGACCAGTACATCGACACGGCCTTCGAGTCCTGAGGCGTCCCGCGGCGGCTCCCTCGTCGGGAGCCGCCGCGGCACCCCGCACCACCCCGTTGCACCCGCACCACCACTGCTGAACACCGTCACGCCCCGGGCGCGCCACCGCGCGGCACCCGGGCCGTACGAGCCGCGCCCCGACACCCACCAGCTCGCACACGAGGAGGTCCGATGACCACCACTCCCGACACCCACGCCAGCACGCGCGACCTGTCGGTCGGCATGGTGGGCTACGCCTTCATGGGCGCAGCGCACTCGCACGCCTGGCGCACCGCCCCGCGGTTCTTCGACCTCCCGCTCCGTCCGCGCATGAGGGCCGTCGCCGGGCGCGACCCGGAGGGCGTCCGTGCCGCCGCCGAGCGCCTCGGGTGGGAGTCCACCGAGACTTCCTGGCAGGCCCTCGTCGAGCGCGACGACATCGACCTCGTCGACGTCTGCACCCCCGGCCACACCCACGCCGAGATCGTCATCGCCGCCCTCGAGGCCGGCAAGCACGTCCTGTGCGAGAAGCCGCTGGCCAACAGCGTCGAGGAGGCCGAGGCGATGACCCGCGCCGCCGAGGCGGCCGCCGCGTCCGGCGTCCGGGCGATGGTCGGCTTCACCTACCGCCGGGTGCCCGCGATCGCCCTGGCGCGCCAGCTCGTCGCCGAGGGCCGCCTCGGCACGCTGCACCACGTGCGCGCCCAGTACCTCCAGGACTGGATCGTCGACCCGCAGGCACCCCTCTCGTGGCGCCTGGAGAAGGACAAGGCCGGCTCGGGCTCCCTCGGCGACATCGGCGCCCACATCATCGACATCACGCAGTTCATCACCGGCGACACCATCAGCCGGGTCACCGGCCGCCTGCACACCTTCGTCGACGAGCGGCCGCTGCCCAGCGAGCACTCGGGCCTGTCCGGCACGGCCGGCACCGGCACCGGGAAGGTGACCGTCGACGACGCCGCCACCTTCCTGGCCGACTTCCGCGGGGGTGCGATGGGCGTCTTCGAGGCGACCCGCTTCGCGTCGGGCCGCAAGAATGCGATCCGCATCGAGGTCAACGGCTCGCAGGGCAGCATCGCCTTCGACTTCGAGGACATGAACGTCCTCCACTTCTTCGACGGCACCGAGGACGCCCGCACCGCGGGCTTCCGCCGCATCCTCGTCACCGAGCCGCAGCACCCCTACGTCGGCGCGTGGTGGCCGCCGGGCCACGTCATCGGCTACGAGCACGGCTTCATCCACCAGGCGGTCGACCTGGTCCGCGACATCGCGGCCGGCGACGCCCCTTCCCCATCCTTTGCCGACGGACTCCAGGTGCAGCGCGTCCTGGCCGCGGTCGAGACCAGCTCTGACAACGATTCGTGGCAGGAGATCCCCGCATGACCGACTACACCCCGACCCCCGACGACAAGTTCTCGTTCGGCCTCTGGACGGTGGGCTGGCAGGGCACCGACGTGTTCGGACCCGCCTCCCGCGCGCTGCTCGACCCCGTCGAGGCCACCTACAAGCTCGCCGAGCTCGGCGCGGCGGCCGTCACCTTCCACGACGACGACCTCGTCCCCGACGACGACAAGCGCGACGCCGTGCTCGAGCAGTTCGAGAAGGCGCTGGCCGACACCGGGCTCGCCGTCGAGATGGTGACCACCAACCTGTTCGGCCACCCGGTCTTCAAGGAGGGCGCCCTCACCGCCAACAACCGCGAGGTGCGGCGCTACGCGCTCACCAAGGCGCTGCGCAACATCGACCTCGCGGCATCGCTGGGTGCGAAGACGTTCGTCCTGTGGGGCGGCCGCGAGGGCGCCGAGCACGGCGCCGCGAAGGACGTCCAGGCCGCCCTCGACCGCTACAGCGAGTCGCTCAACCTGCTCTGCGCCTACGTCAAGGAGCAGGGCTACGACATGCGGTTCGCCCTCGAGCCCAAGCCCAACGAGCCGCGCGGCGACATCCTGCTGCCGACCATCGGCCACGCCCTCGCGCTCATCGCCGAGCTCGACGACCCCGACATGGTCGGCCTCAACCCCGAGGTGGGCCACGAGGAGATGGCAGGGCTCAACTTCGCCCACGGCATCAGCCAGGCGCTGTGGCACGACAAGCTCTTCCACGTCGACCTCAACGGCCAGCACGGCCCCCGCTTCGACCAGGACCTGCGCTTCGGCGCGGGCAACGTGCGCGGCGCCTTCTGGACCGTCGACGCCCTGCTCGGCGCCGGGACCGGCAAGGCCTACGACGGCTACGTGCACTTCGACTTCAAGCCCCCCCGCGCCGAGGCCGAGGACGGTGTCTGGGAGTCGGCTCGCGGCTGCATGCGCAACTACCTGATCCTGCGCGACAAGGTCCGCGCCTTCCGCGCCGACCCCGACGTGGTCGCGGCCCTCGCCGCCGCCGAGGTCGACACGCTGCGCACCCCGACCCTCGCCGAGGGTGAGTCGCTCGCCGACCTCCGCGCGGCGTCGTACGACGTCGAGGGGCTCGGCGCACGCAGCGTCGGCCTGGAGGCGCTCGACCAGCTCGCCATGGAGCACCTGCTGGGAGTCCGCTGACACGACACCTGGCCCGGCGGGCGCCGAACCCGCCGGGCCCACCCGATCCACCCGCACGACAGCACGACAGCACGACAGCACGACCGCATGACAAGGGCCGAACGCCCGGGGACCCGCCCCGGAACCGATGGAGCGCACATCCGTCACCACAGAAGGGATCGTGATGAACAGACTCATCACGCGACTGCAGAGGCGCTCCCGCGTCGCAGTCGGCTCCAGCATGGCCCTGCTCGTCTCGCTGCCGCTGGGCGCGGGCGTCGGGCTGGCCTCCTCGGCCTCCGCGGCACCGAGCACCGAGCGTGCCGCCGCCACCGCGCCTGACGACCGGGCCACGGCCTCCGACAGGACCGAGAAGAAGCAGAAGAAGACCGAGACCGAGAGCGTCCTGGGCGACGCGGTCCCGTGGACCGCCGATCCGGCCGCCTCCGCGGCGGCGGCAGCAGAGGAGTCGTTCGACGCACTCCTCTTCTCCAAGACCGCGGCGTTCCGCCACTCGAACATCGACGAGGCCACGACTGCCATCCAGGCCCTCGCGGCGGACAACAACTTCACGGTGACCGCGACGGAGGACAGCACCGCGTTCACCGACGCCAACCTCGAGCAGTACGAGGTCGTCATCTTCCTCTCGACGACCGGTGACGTGCTGAACGACGCCCAGCAGGGTGCCTTCGAGCGCTACATCCAGGCAGGCGGCGGCTACGCGGGCATCCACGCCGCCTCCGACACCGAGTACAGCTGGCCGTGGTACGGCGAGCTGGTCGGCTCCTACTTCAACAACCACCCGCCGGGCACCCCGACCGCGACCGTCAAGGTCGAGGACCACGCGCACCCCTCCACCGCCGGCATCGAGCCGCTGTGGGAGCGCACCGACGAGTGGTACAACTTCCGCACCAACCCCCGCGGCAAGGTGCACGTGCTCGCCTCGCTCGACGAGTCGACGTACACCCCGGGCAGCGGGGCGATGGGCAACGAGCACCCGATCGCGTGGTGCCAGGACTACGACGGCGGCCGCAGCTGGTACACCGGCATGGGGCACACCGAGGCCTCGTTCGTCGAGCCGACGTTCCTCCAGCACGTCCTCGGAGGCATCCAGACCGCGGCCGGCGTGGTCGACTCCGACTGCACTGCCACCCTCGAGCCCAGCTTCGAGAAGGTCGCGCTCGACGAGAACACCTCCAACCCGATGGAGCTCGCCATCGCCGACGACGGTCGCGTGTTCTACGTCGACCGCAACGGTGACGTGCGCATCATCCTGACCAACGGCAACGTGGTGACCGCGGGCAGCATCCCGGTCTACACCGGCCAGGAGTTCGGCATGCTCGGGATCGCGCTCGACCCCGACTTCGCCACCAACAACTGGGTCTACCTCCACTACTCGCCGGCGGGCTCGACGGCCATCGACCGCATCTCCCGCTACACGATGGACGGGAACACGCTCCAGCTCGGCACCGCCACGACGATCCTCGACGTCCCGACGCAGCGCGACCAGTGCTGCCACGCGGGCGGCGCTATGGAGTTCGACAACGACGGCAACCTCTACCTCGCCACCGGTGACAACACCAACCCGTTCGACTCGAGCGGCTACACGCCGATCGACGAGCGACCCGGCCGCAGCGCGTGGGACGCCCAGCGCACCTCGGCGAACTCCAACTCGCTGATGGGCAAGGTGCTGCGCATCAAGCCCCTGGCGGCCGGCGGCTACAGCATCCCGGAGGGCAACCTCTTCGACGAGGCCGACGACACCGATGACAAGACCCGTCCCGAGATCTATGCGATGGGCTTCCGCAACCCGTTCCGCATCGGCCTCGACGAGCAGCACAACAACCTGCTCGTGGCTGACTACGGCCCGGACGCCGGCTCCGTCAGCGCCACACGTGGGCCCAACGGCCGCGTCGAGTGGAACATCCTCGACGAGCCCGGCAACTACGGCTGGCCCTATTGCGTGGGTGACAACACCCCCTACAACGACTACAACTTCGCCAGCAGCACGGCCGGTGCGGCCTTCGACTGCGCCAACCCGGTGAACGACTCGCCCAACAACACGGGCCTGACCGACCTGCCGCCGGCTAAGGCAGCGGTCATGTGGCAGAGCAACAACGCCTCGATCACCGGCACCCCGGAGATCGGGGCCAGTGGCGCACCGATGACGTCGGGCACCTACTCCTACGACCCCGACCTCGCCTCCGACCGCAAGTGGCCCGCCTACTTCGACAGCAAGGCGATCTGGGCCGACTGGAACAACAACCGGTTGTTCAGCGTGCAGCTCAACGAGGCCGGCACCGACTACACCGACCTCAACCGCTTCCTGCCCAACCTGCCCATGCGACGACCCCACGCCCTCCAGTTCGGGCCGGACGGTGCGCTCTACATGATCGAGTGGGGCAGCGGCTTCAACGGCAACAACACCGACTCGGGCATCTACCGGATCGACTACGTCGAGGGCAACCGCGCGCCGGTGGCCAGGGCGACGGCCGACAAGACGTCGGGTCCGGCGCCGCTGACCGTCCAGTTCGACGGCAGCGCCTCCTTCGACGCCGACACCGGCGACGCCACGGGCCTGACCTACGCCTGGGACTTCGACGGCGACGGCACCACCGATGCCACGACCCCGACCGGCAGCTTCACCTACACCGACCCGGGTGACTACACCGCACGGCTCACCGTGACCGACGAGGGCGGCCGGACCGGCACGACCAACATCGACATCACGTCGGGCAACACCGCGCCGACCGTCGAGCTGGTCCTGCCCCCGGACGGCGGCTTCTTCGAGTTCGGTGACTACCTCGCGTACGAGGTCGAGGTGAGCGACCCCGAGGACGGCACGATCGACTGCGACCGCGTCGTCGTCCAGCCCGGGCTCGGCCACGACCAGCACTCGCACGACTACGAGCAGTACCGGGGCTGCAGCGGCGTCCTCGCGCTGCCCGGCGACACCGGCCACGTGGGCGCCAACATATTCGGCACCATCAAGGCCACCTACACCGACAGCGGCTCCGGCGAGGCCGGGGAGCTGACGAGCGTGGACGGCATCGTCCTGCACACCAAGAAGAAGGAGGCCGAGTACTTCGACGAGACCGGTCGCACCGGGTCCAACACCTCGGGCACCCCGGGCGTCACGACCCAGACGACCACCGACACCGACGGCGGCCAGAACGTCAACGGCGTCGAGACCGGCGACTGGTTCGGCTGGGACGTGATGAACCTGACCGGCATCACCGGCGTCACGATGCGCGCGGCCTCCACCACGGCGGGTGCGGCGTTCGAGGTCCGGCAGGGATCGCCCACCGGCCCCGCTATCGCCACGATCGCCGTGCCCAGCACGGGCGGCGCCCAGACCTACCAGGACGTGACCGCCGCGTTCACCGGCGCGTCCACCGACAGCGAGCCCCTCTACGTGGTCGCGACCACCGGAGGCGCCAACGTCAACTGGCTGCGGTTCAACGGCCGGGGCGTGACCGACAACCAGCCCCCGGCCGTCTCGATCGAGGCCAGCTCGACCAACGGTGAGGCACCTCTCCCGGTGGACTTCACGAGCACGGTCGAGGACGCGGACGGTGACACCCCTGTCACCTACGCGTGGAAGTTCGGCGACGGCGCCAGCTCCACCGACGCCGACCCGAGCCACACCTACGCCACGCCGGGCACGTACGTCGTCGAGCTGGTGGTGACCGACTCGCGCGGGGCGAAGACCACCCGCACGCTGGAGGTCAGGGTCAGGGCGGCGCAGGACATCTGCTTCAGCGGTCGTTCCGACGACTTCGTGGGAGATGCCCTCGACACCGAGCGCTGGAACCGCAGCGTGCGCGTCGACCAGTCGCTCACGGTGGCGGACGGGTCGCTCAACATCCCGCTCACCAACGCCGACATCTACCAGGGCACGAACACGGCGCCCAACATCGTCCTGCAGGACCTGCCCGCCGGGCGGTTCGAGGTCACGACGAAGCTCACGCTGCCCGCCGTGCGCGGCTACCAGCAGGGTGGACTGATCGTCTACGGCGACGACAACAACTACCTCAAGCTCGTCTACTCCGGTCGCTCCACGGCCGCGGCGGGCAGCAAGGCAGCCAACGTCATCCAGTTCGCCAAGGAGGTCAACGGCACGGCGTCGGAGTCGAACTCCACCGCCCTCGGCGCGACCTTCCCCGACAC
The DNA here is from genome assembly GCF_013155335.1 of Nocardioides sp. zg-1230. GTDB lineage: Bacteria > Actinomycetota > Actinomycetes > Propionibacteriales > Nocardioidaceae > Nocardioides. Next base: position 198,645 of record NZ_JABJQZ010000004.1, read on the forward strand.
CGTGTGGCTGCGGATGACGAGCACCGACGGCAACGTCGTCACTCCGACCTACAGCACCGACGGAGCCACTTGGCTCCCGATCACGACGTCGAACGGCACGGCCGCCCCGCGCGACCTGACCGGCATCACCGCACCGAAGGTCGGCCTGCTCGCCCTGGGCAGCACGGCTGCAGGAGCGGCTGACAACATCACCGCCGAGTTCGACTACTTCACGATCACCCCGGACGACACCGCTGTCGAGTGCAGCCCGCCGTGCGTCGTCGAGGAGTTCAACGGCCAGTCCCTGGCGTCCCCGCCGTGGACGGTCGTGCGACCGAGCGGGAACCTCACGGTCTCCGGCGGTTCGCTGAAGATCCCGATGGAGGCGACCGACCTCTACCAGACGACGAACACCGCCCGCGACCTGGTCCTCCGGGACCTGCCCGAGGGTCCGTTCGTCGCCACCACCAAGGTCACCGCACCGATCAACAGGTCCTACCAGTCGGCAGGCCTGCTGATCTATGGCGACGACGACAACTACCTCAAGCACGTCTTCCAGGGACGCAGCACCGATCCCAACGCCGCGTCCAACATCATCCAGACGGCGCGGGAGACCGCCGGCAGTGCGGTCGAGACCAACACCCCGGGCCTCGGGGCCGAGTTCCCGACCACCGTGTGGCTGCGACTGACCAGCGAGGACGGCGACGAGGTCCTCGGCAGCTACAGCACCGACGGCGTGAGCTGGACCGACATGTCCGGTGGCTACAGCATCGCCGACATCGCCGAGCCGAGGATCGGCCTCCTCTCCGCCGCCAACCAGACGGCCGGAGCAGGGATCACGCCGAGCTTCGACTTCTTCACCCTCGGTGAGGACGAGACCTGCGAGCCGGGCGGGGAGGAGCCGGGCGACACCACCGACCCGGAGGTCAGCGCCGCCGTCACGGGGGAGACGACCAAGACGGTCACCATCACCGCCACCGACGACTCGGGTGCGGCGACCATCGAGTACCAGATCGGCGACGCCACGACGTGGACGACCTACACCACGCCGTTGACGTTCGACGAGCCCGGCACCTACGTCGTGCGCTACCGCGCCACCGACGCAGCGGGCAACAGGGCGACCGGACAGGTCGAGGTCGTGGTGCCGGAGGTGCAGCCTGAGGACACCACAGCACCGACGACAGAGCTGGTCATCGCCGACGCGGGTGAGACCGGCTGGTACACCTCGCGCCCGTCATTCACACTGACGGCCACCGACGAAGCGGGCGGGTCGGGCGTCGCCTCGATCGAGTACCGCATCGACGGTGGGGACTGGGAGGAGTACGACATCGCCGTCCCGGTGCCCGGCGAGGGTGAGGTCGTGGTCGAGTACCGCTCGACCGACGAGGCGGGCAACGTCTCGGAGGTAGGTTCGGAGACGCTCAAGGTCGACACCGCGCCTCCGGTCGTCACCACGGCCGAGACCGGCAGCACCACCAGGACGGTCACCCTGACCGCGACCGACGCCACCTCGGGTGTGGCGCGGATCGAGTACCAGATCGGCGACGCCACCACGTGGAGCACGTACGACGCTCCTCTGGCGTTCGACGAGCCGGGGACCTATCCGGTGCGCTACCGCGCGACCGACAACGCGGGCAACACCGAGGGCGGACAGCTCGAGGTCGTCGTCAGCGAGGCGGGCGGGCCGGTCGAGCCGGCGAAGCCGTCGGTCACGATGACCACGGCGCCCGTCGCGGCCAACGGTCGCGCGAACTGGTTCACGGCGCCCGTCACGGTCGCCCTTGCGGGTGCCGGCGGCGAGGGCCGGATCTCGATGGAGTACCGCATCGACAACGGCCCGTGGACGGCGTACACCACGCCCTTCACGGTCAGCGCCGACGGCGTCACCCGGGTCCAGGCCCGGGCGACCGACGCTGCTGGGACCACCTCGGCGGTGGAGACGATCACCATCAAGATGGACGCCACGGCGCCCACGGTGACCGTCTCGGGCATCGCCGACGGGGCCAAGCTGGACGTCGCAGCGGCGCGCACGGCTCGGGTCGGCGTCACCGACGCCACGTCGGGCGCCGCCGAGCAGGTGGTCCGGCTCGACGGCACGGTGGTGAGGGCGCCGGTGCGCCTCGACGCGATGTCGCTGGCACCAGGTCGGCACACGCTCGAGGTCACCGTCCTCGACGAGGCGGGCAACCAGGCGTCGCAGACGGTCACCTTCCGGGTGGTCGTGTCCTCCGGCAAGGTCAGGAAGCTCGTCAACCGCCTCGACGACCAGGGCCTGGTCAGCCCGAAGGTGGCCAAGCAGCTCAAGAAGCAGCTCCAGGCCGCCAAGCGGGCCGACCGTCGAAAGGACGCGGGAGCGGCCATCCGGTCGCTCAAGCGGTTCGAGCGGCTCGCCTCCCGAGTGAAGGACAAGGAGGTGAGGCTCGCACTCAAGCGCCTGTCGCGCACGCTGAAGTCGCAGCTGTAGGCGCCGGTGGCGAGCACGAGACGTCCGTAGCCGGGCGGCTCGGCCACCACGTCACCCTCGGGTGAGGTGAACCGGCGCGTACGCAGGATCGGCCCTGCGTGCGAGCCGGAGGCCGGGCCCCCGGTTGGGCGGGGGGTGGCGCCGTGAGGCGTCGCCCCCGAGCGGCCGGTGCCGGGACACGGCGCTCCGTCCCGGCACCGGTCCGCACCGGACGGCCGGCACCACGACCAGACAGCACCACCGCAGCACCACCAGCACCACCAGCCGAACGCACCACCACCACACCTGAGGAGCACACATGCCACGCCCCGTCACCCTGTTCACCGGCCAGTGGGCCGACCTGCCGTTCGAGGAGATGTGCAAGCTCGCCTCCGGCTGGGGCTACGACGGCCTCGAGCTCGCCTGCTGGGGCGACCACTTCGACCCGTGGGCAGCGGTCGAGGACGAGTCCTACGTCCCGGCCAAGCTGGAGATGCTCAAGAAGTACGACCTGCAGGTCTTCGCGATCAGCAACCACCTCAAGGGCCAGGCGGTCTGCGACGACCCGATCGACGCCCGCCACCGCGACATCCTCCCCGACCGCATCTGGGGCGACGGCGACGCCGAGGGCGTGCGCCAGCGCGCCGCGGAGGAGATGAAGATGACCGCGCGCGCCGCGCGCAAGCTCGGGGTCGACGTCGTCGTCGGCTTCACCGGGTCCTCGATCTGGAAGTACGTCGCGATGTTCCCGCCGGCGTCCCAGGCCCTCGTCGACGCCGGCTACCAGGACTTCGCCGACCGCTGGAACCCGATCCTCGACGTCTTCGACAGCGAGGGCGTCCGCTTCGCCCACGAGGTGCACCCCTCCGAGATCGCCTACGACTACTGGACCACCGTGGCCGCGCTCGACGCGATCGACCACCGCGAGGCGTTCGGCCTCAACTGGGACCCCTCGCACTTCGTCTGGCAGGACCTCGACCCGGTCGGGTTCCTCTGGGACTTCAAGGACCGGATCTACCACGTCGACTGCAAGGACGCGAAGAAGCAGGTCGGCAACGGCCGCAACGGACGCATGGGTTCGCACCTGGCCTGGGCCGACCCGCGCCGCGGGTGGGACTTCGTCTCCACTGGCCACGGTGACGTGCCCTGGGAGGCGTCGTTCCGGATGCTCAACACGATCGGCTACGACGGCCCGATCTCCGTGGAGTGGGAGGACGCCGGCATGGACCGCCTCGTCGGCGCGCCCGAGGCGCTGGAGTTCGTGCGCCGACTGGCCTTCGACGCCCCGACGGCCGCGTTCGACGCCGCCTTCTCGACCTCGTCCTGACGGGCCCCAGATGTCCATCGACCCCGTGCACCACCCGTCCGACCAGGACGACACGAACCCCGCCCACGTGGTGACGGCCAGGACAGGCGTGTGGTTCGTGGGTGCGCGGGGCTCGGTGGCCACCACAGCGGTGGTCGGTGCGTACGCCGTGGCGCATGGCCTCGCACCGACCACCGCTCTCGTGACCGAGCTGCCGGAGCTGCGGCCCGAGGGCCTGCCGCCCCTGTCGGGACTGGTCTTCGGCGGCCACGACGTCAGCTCACGCTCGCTCGCCAAGCGGACGGAGGAGCTCGCGGCGGGTGGTGTCGTGCCGCCGTCGGTCGTGGACGCGGCCCGCGCCCACCTCGAGACCGTCGACGCCGAGGTACGCCCCGGTCATGCGGCCGGGTCGGCCTCTGCAGCTGACGCGGTGGAACGCCTCGCCGCCGACATCACCGACTTCCGCGACCGGCACCGCCTCGAGCGCGTGGTCGTCGTCGACGTCGCCAGCACGCAACCGCCGGTCCCCGACCCCGACGCGATGACGGTCGTCGACGACGCGCTGCCGGTCGGCGCGGTCTACGCGCTGGCGGCCTTCCGCGCGGGCGCGCCCTTCGTGTCCTTCACCCCGAGCCCGTGCCTGCGGCTCCCGGTCGTGGTCGAGGCAGCAGCGCGCAGCGGCCTGCCGTGGGCCGGGTGCGACGGGAAGACGGGGGAGACCCTGCTCAAGTCGGCACTCGCGCCCCTGTTCGTCATGCGCGCCCTCGAGCTGCGGTCGTGGACGTCGGTCAACCTCCTCGGCGGCGGTGACGGTGCGACCCTGGCCGATCCCGAGGCCGCCCGGAGCAAGACGGTCGCCAAGCGCAGCGGCCTCGATGCCATCGTCGGCCGCGCTGTCCCAGGGCCGATGCACATCGACCAGGTCGAGGACCTGGGGGAGTGGAAGACGGCCTGGGACCACGTGCGGTTCGACGGGTTCCTCGGCACGCGCATGACGCTCCAGCTCACCTGGGAGGGCTGCGACTCCGCCCTCGCCGCGCCGCTCGTCCTCGACCTCGCGCGCCTGGTGTCCGCCGCCCACGCAACCGGCAGGACGGGCCCCCTCACCGAGCTGGCCTTCTTCTTCAAGGACCCCGTCGGGGCCACCGAGCACCGACTCGCCCAGCAGTGGGACGACCTCGTCGCCTGGCGCCAGGGGCTCGGAGCATGAATTCCGCGGCGCCGCGTCGCGGGCTCGTCACCGTCGTCCTATCGGGCCTCGCGGCCCTCCTCCTGTGGGTGCCACCGCCCGCCTCCGCCCACGAGGAGCTCGTGTCCTCCGACCCCCTCGGCGTCGGGCGTGCTCGAGGCGCTGCCGTCGCGCGCGATCCTCACCTTCTCCGGGGCGGTCGCCGAGGTCCACGAGGTGACCGTGACCGGTCCCGACGGCAGCGTCGCCAACGGCGCGGCCACCGCCTTCGGCGCCGAGGTCCGCCAGAACCTGTGGGCCGGCCCCGACGGCGCCTACACCCTGACCTACGACGTCCTGTCCGCCGACGGCCACGAGATCGCCGGTGAGATCCGCTTCGAGGTGGACGATGGCCTGCCCGCCGAGGTGCGGGCGGCGGGGTCCTCGGCGTCCACTGCGTCCGAGGACGACTCCGACGGGACGCTGCGCGGGGTCGTCGTCCCGGCAGCGGTGGTCCTGCTGTCCGGCGCCTGCGCGCTGGTCATCCGGCAGCGGCGCCGCACGGCGAGGGAACCGGCCTGATCCTCCGGCACGGCCGGGCGCTCGCCAGGGTTACCCGCCGCCGCTCGGGCACCAGCGCGAGCATGCACGGCGTGAGGTCGTGCCCCGTCCAGGTGCGTGGTGGTCCGGTCGGGGGGTGCGGCGTGGCCCGTTCGGGCCAGGAGATCCCTAGTCATCTGCGCACCTGTGCGCATAGGTTGAGCGCCGCGGGCGACACCCGAGTGCCCGTCGACACGAATTGAGCGACAAAGGAGTCCTCTATGGTCAGCAAGCGTTCTGGACGATCTCTGGGCGTTGCAGCAGCCGGTCTGATGGTTGCCACTGCAGGTGCGGCGGTGCCGCTGACGGCCTCGTCCTCGGCCGCGGCACCTGCCGAGAAGGCGTGCGACAGCCGCAACAACAACACGTACTCCAAGCTCCTCGAGTGCGTCTCTGCCGACGGGGTCACCAAGCACCTCGAGGCCTTCCAGGCCATCGCGGACGCCAACGGCGGCACCCGCGCTACCGACACGCCCGGCTACCAGGCCAGCGTCGACTACGTCGTCGGGGTGCTCGAGAAGTCGGGGTGGACGGCAGACGTCGTGCCGTTCACCTACAACGCGACGGACACAGTGCTCCAGCAGCTCACCCCGACGCAGGCCGCGCACCCCCACGCCGGCGCGACCGGCACGGGCGAGGGCGACGTGACGGCTGCGGTGGTGCCGGTCGACATCGTCCTGACCGGTACCCGTGCCAACACCAGCGGTTGCGAGGCCGCGGACTTCGCCGGTTTCCCGGTCGGATCCATCGCACTGGTGCAGCGCGGCACCTGCCCGTTCGCGGCCAAGGCGATCAACGCCGAGCAGGCTGGCGCGTCCGGGGTCATCATCTTCAACCAGGGCGACGCGTCCGCCGGAGACCGTTTCGGCGTCATCAGTCCGACCCTGTCCCCGACTCCCGAGAACCCGACCGTCGTCGACATCCCCGTGGTCGGCACGAGCTTCGCCGCCGGCGAGTCCCTGGCCCAGACGGGCTCGACGGCGCGCGTCGCCGTCACCTTCCGCGAGGTCACCGACTACAACGTGATCGGCGAGCTGAAGGGCGAGGTCGAGGACAACGTCGTCATGGCCGGCGCCCACCTCGACTCGGTGCCGGCAGGCCCCGGCATCAACGACAACGGCAGCGGCTCGGCCGGGCTGCTCGACGTGGTCGAGGCCATGGGCAGCTCCAAGCCCCAGAACACCGTGCGCTTCGCCTGGTGGGGTGCGGAGGAGATCGGCCTGCTCGGGTCCAGTGCCTGGGTCGCGCAGCGCACCCAGGAGGAGAAGGACGAGATCGCGCTCTACCTCAACTTCGACATGATCGGCTCGCCGAACTACTACTTCGGCATCTACGACGCCGACGAGTCGAGCTTCGTGGCGCCGGTGCCGGTGCCGGAGGGGTCGGAGCACATCGAGGAGACCCTGGAGTCGTTCTACACCGTGCGCAGCGAGCCGTACGACGACTCGGCGTTCAGCGGCCGTAGCGACTACCAGGCCTTCATCAACAACGGCATCCCGTCCGGTGGCCTCTTCACGGGCGCGGAGGTCGTCAAGACCCCGGAGCAGCAGGCGATCTGGGGTGGTGTCGCCGGTGAGTCGTTCGACCAGTGCTACCACCAGGCCTGCGACACGATCGACAACGTCAACCAGAAGGCGCTCGACATCAACTCCGACGCGGTCGCGTTCGCCGTGCTCACCTACGCCTACTCGACCGAAGGCGTCAACGGGGTCGAGGGCCGCAACGTGCCCGGCAGGTTCACCATCCCGGCTCCCGCCGGGCCGGAGCACACCTTCGCCGGACCTCTCGGCGGCGACGACGGGCACGACCACGACCACGAGGCCGTGGCCAGCTGAACCGAGCTGAACCCGGCTGAACCCGGCTGGGGTCCAGCAGCATCGTGCGGCCGGGATGGGCGACCAACACGTCGCCCGTCCCGGCCGCACTAGTGTCGTCAGCCGGCCGGCTTCACCGCCAGCACGGCGCAGTCCGCGCCGAGCAGGATCCGCTGGGCGACGCTGCCCATCAGCAGCTTGCCCACCGGCGAGCGGCGGCGCAGGCCGATCACGACCAGGTCGGCGGAGACGTCCTCGGCCACCGCCAGGACCTGGTCCCCGACGTCGGCGCCCATCGAGCGTCGTACGTCGACCTCGACACCCGCCGCGCCCAGCTCGGCCGTCAGCGCGGCGAGCTGGTCCTCGTCGGCGTAGCGCTCGTCGACCAGCGCGTCACCGCGCGTGGCGTTGACGACCACGATGCGTCCGTCGCGCAGCCGCGCCTCCTCCACACCGCGGTGCAATGCGGTCTCACCGAACTCGTCGGGGGTCCAGCCCACCACGATCGTCACTGCTGCCTGCTGGCTCATCGCACCTGCTCCTTGTCCACGGACTCGTCGGTCGGGGTGTCGAGCTCCTCGGCCACGGCGGCCGGGGTGGGGCGGATCCGGCGGACCGCCAGGGGAGCGATCACCGCGATCGCGACCACCACGTAGATCACCACGGCGAGGGGCTCGCTCCAGAGCCCGGCGACGTCGCCTCCCGAGATCGCCATCGCCTCGCGGAGCCGGAACTCCATCAGCGGCCCGAGGATGACGCCCAGGATCAGCGGCAGCACCGGGAGACCGAAGCGGCGCATCGCCAGGCCGAGCAGGCCGAGCAGCACCAGCAGGAACAAGTCGAAGGCCTGCAGGTTGGCGGCATACGCCCCGAGCGCGGCGAAGAACAGGATGCCGGCGTAGAGCTGAGGCCGGGGGATCCGCAGCAGCTTGGCCCACACGGGGGCCAGCGGGAGGTTGAGCACCAGGAGCAGCGCATTGCCGATCAGCAGGCTGGCCAGCAGCGCCCACACCAGCTCGGGCTGGTCGGTCATCAGGCCCGGGCCGGGCTCGATGCCGTATCCCTGGAGCGCCGCGAGCATGACCGCGGAGGTCGCCGTGACCGGGAGGCCGAGCGCCAGGAGCGGGACGAACGTGCCGGCGGCCGAGGCGTTGTTGGCGGCCTCGGGCCCGGCGACGCCCTCGATGGCGCCCTTGCCGAACTCGTCGACGCCCTTGCGCTTCGCGATCCGCTTCTCGGTCAGGTAGGACAGGAAGGTGGGGATCTCCGCGCCGCCCGCGGGCAGCGCACCGAACGGGAAGCCGTACGCCGTCCCGCGCAGCCACGGGCCCCACGAGCGCCGCAGGTCGTCGCGGCCCATCCACGGACGGCCGACCGGGATCACGTGCAGGGGGCTGCGACGGAGGTGGGCGGCCACCCACAGCGCCTCGCCGAGGGCGAAGATGCCGACCGCCACCACGACCACGTCGATCCGGTCCGCCAGCAGCGGCTGGTCGAAGCTGAGCCGGGGTTGGCCGGTGTTGAGGTCGAGCCCGACGAGGCCGATGGTCAGGCCGAGGAACAGGGCGATGAAGCCGCGCAGCGGCGACCCGCCGAGCACGCTGGTCACCATGATCATCGCGAGGACCATGAGGGCGAAGTAGGACGGGGCGCCGATCTCGACTGCCACCGAGGCCAGCGCGGGGGCGAAGAAGACGACCAGCAGGGTGCCGATGGTGCCGGCGATGAAGGAGCCGATCGCGGCGGTGGCCAGCGCCTGCGCCGCCCGTCCGGCCCGTGCCATCAGGTTGCCCTCGAGCGCCGTCATCACCGAGGCTGACTCGCCCGGGGTGTTGAGCAGGATCGACGTCGTCGAGCCGCCGTACATGCCGCCGTAGTAGATGCCGGCGAACATGATGAAGGCGCCGATCGGGTCGAGGCCGTAGGTCACCGGCAGCAGCAGGGCCACGGCCATGGCCGGCCCGATGCCGGGCAGGACGCCGACGAAGGTGCCCAGGAGCACGCCGATGCAGGCGAAGAGCAGGTTCTGCGGGGTCAGGACGGAGCCGAAGCCGTCCATGAGCAGGGAGAGGTTCTCCATCAGAGCACCCCGTCCAGGATCCCGGCCGGCAGGATGACGCCGAGCCCCTCGTGGAAGGCGTACCAGCTGCTCACCGACAGCACGAGGCCGACGATGACGTCGCGGACCAGGGTGCGGCTGCCGAGCGACCAGGCCGAGCCGACGAAGAGGATCGCGCCGCTGATGGCCCAGCCCAGGAACGAGATCGTCAGGACCGTGAACATCAGGACGCCGACCAGCTTGCCGACGGTGACCCAGTCGGCCGGCTGGTGCAGGTCGATGTCCTCGCCGCCCTCGGCCTCCGGGACGTCGCCGCGCAGGGTGGCGAGCACCAGCAGGACGCCGAGCAGGACCGTCACGGCTCCGATGACGTAGGGGAAGACGCGCGGCCCGACCGGGTCGCCGAAGCCGATGCGCAACGTGGTGGCGTCGTAGACGGTGTAGGCGCCGACGACGACGAGCGCGGCCGCGAGGCCGAGCTGCGCCAGGTCGCGCCGGGGTTCCGCCGTGGTGGCGGGTGAGCCCGGGGTGCCCGGGTGGGTGTCGAGTGGTGTGCTCACAGCAGCTCCAGCTCCTCGAGGGTGGTGGCGACGCGCTCGTCCTGTTCCTTCAGGAACTGGGTGAAGTCGTCGCCGGTCTTGAACTCGTCGATCCAGCCGTTGTCCTCGAGGGCCTGCTGCCACTCGGGGGTCTCGTGCATCTCCTCGAGCATCCCGATGAGCTCGTCGCGACGCTCCTCGCTGATGCCGGGGGGCGCCCAGACACCGCGCCAGTTGGTGAAGACCAGGTCGATGCCGGCCTCGGTGAGGGTGGGGGCGTCGCTGATGCCCTCACCTTCGAGCCGCTCCTCGCCCGACACGGCCAGGAGCCGCAGCTCGCCGGAGGACAGCTGGCCCTCGAACTCGCCGACGCCGGAGAAGCCGACGTCGATCTTCTTGCCGAGCAGCGCGCTCGTCAGCGGGCCGCCGCCGTCGTACGGCACGTAGCGCACGTCGCGGGCGTCGATGTCGACCGCGCTCGCGAGCTGCATCGGGAACAGGTGGTCCGGCCCGCCGGGGGACGACCCTCCACCGACGACGATCGAAGCGGGGTCGTCCTGCCACGCCTGCACGAGGTCGTCGATCGTCTCGTACGGCGAGTCGGCGGGGACGAGCACGCCCTCCTGGTCCTCGATCAGCTGGGCGAGCGGCGTCGCGTCGTCCATCGAGTACGGCGCACCGAACGAGTAGAGCGACCCCACCACGCCGAGCCCGGCGGTCATCAGGGTGCGCTCGTCGCCCTCGGCGTTCATCAGCCGTGTCATGGCGACCGACCCGCCGGCGCCGATCACGTTGGTGACCTCGAAGGAACCGCCGGTGATGTCGCCGTTCTCCATGACCGCGACCGCGGCACGGCCGGTCTGGTCGTAGCCACCGCCGGGGCTGTTGGGGATCAGCATCGTCAGGTCGCGGCTCTGGTCGCCGCGCGTCACGCCGCAGCCCGTCGCCAGGAGCAGCGCGCTGGCGAGCGCGGCCACCGTGGCGACCGCCTGCCTCGTCCTTCGGCGCATCATGTGCTCTCCGATCTCTCGTGTGTCTCGTCCGGGTCGTCCTCGCCGGACCGCCCACGACGATGGTGGAGACTGCGTGTGGTGCTCGTCACGCTTGGGTAAGCAATGGAGGTTGTGGAACTTGTGGTCACGCTCGCGCTGGTGGCCGGCGACCCTCGCCGGTCAGTTCCTGGTGCTGCAGCTCACGGTGCTGCTCGTCGTGGTCGCCGTTGCGAGCGTGGTGTCGGTGCAGCAGAGCGACGCCGACTTCCGCGACACGCGTGGTGCAGGGCTCCGCGCGGACGCGGAGACCCTGGCCAACACGAAGATCGTGCGCTTCTCGTTCCGCACCGACGCGGTCGAGGCCAACCGCTCCGCCCTGACCCCGCTGACCCAGCGGTTCCAGGCCAGCGGTGTCTACCTCACCGACCCCGACGGGGTCGTTCTGGTCAGCAGTGACTTCGACGGCCGCGACCGCCGCATCGACCTGTCCGGGAGCACGGTGCAGCAGCTGCGCCCGTGGACCGGCGACGTCGACGACTTCGGGACTCCGTCGATCGCCGCGCAGGTGCCGATCATCAACCGGAAGCTCGAGCTGGTGGGCATCGCGATGGTGGCCGAGGAGTACCCCACGTGGGTCGAGCGGGCGCGGAGCGTGCTGCCCGACCTGCTGACGTTCGCAGGCCTCGGGCTGGCCCTGGGGGTGGCCGGGTCGTTCCTGCTGTCGCGGCTCATCCGGCGTCGTACGCGCGGCCTGGAGCCGTCCGCCATCGCGGCGCTGGCCGACCAGCGCGAGGCGCTCCTGCACTCGATCCGCGAAGGGGTCGTCGCGGTCGCGGACGACGGCACCGTGACGGTGCTGAGCGACAGCGCGCGCGAGCTCATCGGCCTCGAGGGCGAGGTGGAGGGACGCCGCGTCGACGACCTCGACCTCGAACCCGCCGTGCGCGACCTGCTCGCCGACGACGCCGAGATCCGGGACCACGTCGTCGTCCTGGGGGAGCGGGTCCTCGTCGTCAACCGCAACCCCGTGGTCGAGGCAGGCCGCCGGGTCGCGTCGGTGACCACGCTGCGCGACCGCACCGAGCTGCTCGCCCTGCAGAGCGAGCTCAGCGCGCGCGAGTCGATCACCAACACCCTGCGCGCCCAGACCCACGAGTTCCACAACCAGCTGCACACGATCTCCGGGCTCGTTCAGCTGGGGGAGTACGACGAGGTGTCGCGGCTCGTCGGCACCCTGAGCCGGCGCCGCCGCGACATCTCCGACGCCGTCACGGCCCACGTCGACGACCCCGCCGTGGCTGCCCTGCTCATCGCCAAGACCAGCCTCGCCGCCGAGCGCGGCGTCGACCTGGTCATGGCCGTCGACAGCGACCTGCCCCGCCTCGACCCGGAGGCGTCCACGGACGTCGGCACGGTGCTGGGCAACCTCGTCGACAACGCCGTGGACGCCTCCGTGTCGGTCGGCGGCACGAGCGTCGAGGTCGACCTGCGCCTCGACGGTGACGTCGTACGCCTCGCCGTCTCCGACACCGGGCCCGGCGTGCGGCCCGAGATGGTCGGGGAGATCTTCCGGCGGGGCTGGAGCACCAAGGCCGCGACCGCCGAGGGCCGGGGTGTCGGGCTGGCGCTGGTGCAGGTGGTCTGCGAACGTCGGGGCGGCGCCGTCACCGTCCACCCCGGCCGGGACGGCTCGGGCGCGGTGTTCGAGGCACAGCTGCCGGGCGTCGGAGTGGGGGTGGAGGCATGACCGGACCGGGTGGCGCACTGGGCGTGCTCGTCGTCGACGACGACTTCATGGTCGCGCGCATCCACACGCAGTTCGTGGAGCGGACCGAGGGGTTCGAGGTGGTCGGAGTCGCGAGCAGCGGCCAGGCCGCTCTCGACGACACCGCCCGCCTGCGACCCGACCTGCTGCTGCTCGACGTCCACCTGCCCGACATGACCGGCATCGACGTGCTACGCCGGCTGCGGGCCGCGGGCGACGACGTGGGGGTGCTGATGGTCACCGCGGCACGCGAGGCCGACACCGTCCGGGCCGCCGCGGCCGGGGGTGCGGTGCACTACCTCGTCAAGCCGTTCGACTACGAGGACCTGCAGGTGCGCCTCGAGTCCTTCCGCGCGGCCCAGCTGGCCCTCTCCGGCTCGGGCGCGCCCGGACAGGACGACATCGACGCTGTCTTCGGGGCGGCCGGTGCGGCTCCTGCGCCGGCGGTGAGCCTGCCCAAGGGACTCAGCCCGGAGACCGCCGACCTCGTGCAGTCTGCGCTGCGCGAGGCGGGTGAGCTGTCCGCCGCCGAGTGCGCCGACGTCGTCGGCATCTCGCGCGTCTCCGCGCGCCGCTACCTCGAGCACTTCGTCGCCCGCGGTGCCGTCGTCGTACGCCTGCAGTACGGCGGGGCGGGGCGCCCTGAGCGCCGCTACCGACCGACCGGCTAGCACCTCGCACCGGGTCGACGGCAGTGTCCGATTTCCGCTGGTGCGAGGTCGCGTGGGGTGACAGGCTCGACGCATGACACCGACCGGGCACCTCGACACCGAGGCCTGCTACCGCGCCGTCCGCAGCCGGGACCGGCGCTTCGACGGGGTCTTCTACACCGCGGTCCGCACGACCGGGATCTACTGCCGGCCCTCGTGCCCGGCGCGGACGCCGGCGGCCGGCAACGTGACGTTCCACCCGACGGCGGCGAGCGCGCACGCGGCGGGCTACCGCGCCTGCAAGCGCTGCCTGCCCGACGCGACGCCCGGCAGCCCGGAGTGGGACGTCGCCGCCGACGTCGCGGGGCGGGCGATGCGGTTGATCGCCGACGGTCTCGTCGACCGCGAGGGCGTCGACGGGCTGGCCCGCCGGGTCGGCTACACCCCGCGCCACCTGGGCCGGCTGCTGACCCAGGAGCTGGGCGCCGGTCCGCTGGCGCTGGCCCGGGCCCGGCGCGCGCAGAGCGCGCGGGTGCTCATCGAGACCACCGACCTGCCGCTGACCGACGTCGCGTTCGCGGCCGGCTTCGCCAGCGTGCGGCAGTTCAACGAGACCCTGCGCGAGATCTACGCGTCGTCACCCTCCGAGCTGCGCGGTCGTCGCAACGGCTCCCACCGCGCCGGCGCCATCACGATGCGGCTCCCCGTCCGCACCCCGTTCGCCGGCCGGCGGATGCTCGACTTCCTCGCCTACCACCTCGTGCCGGGTGTGGAGGTCGCCGGACCCGGCTGGTACGCCCGCACGCTCGACCTGCCCCACGGCAGCGGGACCGTCCGTCTCGAGCTGGTCGACCTGCCCGACACGTCAGGGGCCGCCGGCGGCGGGACCGGCTTCGTCACGGCCGAGTTCCGGCTGGCAGACCTGCGCGACACCGCGGCCGCGAGCGAGCGCGTACGACGCCTGCTCGACGCCGACTGCGACCCGCGCGCCGTGGACGACCACCTCGGTGGCGACCCGGTCCTGGGCCACCTCGTGCGCGCCACGCCCGGTCTCCGGGTGCCCGGGCAGGTCGACGGCGACGAGACGGCGATCCGCACGGTCATCGGCCAGCAGGTCAGCGTCACCGGGGCGCGCACGGTCGCCGGCCGGCTCGTGGCCGCCCACGGGCGGACCGTCGAGTCGGACGTGCCGGGGCTGACGCACCTCTTCCCCGACGCCGCCTCGCTCGCGGCCGCAGACCCCGCCACCCTGCCCATGCCGCGCGCGCGGGGACGGGCGCTCGTCGGGCTGGCCGCGGCGCTCACCGACGGAAAGGTGCTGCTCGACCGCGGCCCCGACCGCGACGGCGTACGACGCGCGCTGCTCGAGCTGCCCGGCATCGGCCCGTGGACGGCCGACTACGTGGCCATGCGGGCGCTCGGGCACCCGGACGTCTTCCTGCCCACCGACCTCGCCGTGCGCCGGCTGCTCGCTGGCCTTGCGACGTCGGGTGGCGGCGACCCGGATCCCGAGCGCTGGAGGCCGTGGCGGTCCTACGCGCTGATGCACCTGTGGAACACCCTGATGCCCGACACACCTGCGCCGCCCCGCGCTGACGAGGAGAACTGACATGTGGACCGTGATGCCCTCACCGGTCGGCGACCTGCGCATCGTGGAGCGCGACGGCTCGATCGTGGCGATCGAGTTCTCGCCCTTCCGGCAGCCGGCAGACGGGCGCCCGCTCGGCGACCGGTCGGACGACCACCCGGTGCTCGCCGAGGCCGTGCGGCAGCTGACGGCGTACTTCGAGGGCGACCTGACCGTCTTCGACCTGCCGCTGGCGCCCGTCGGCACCGACTTCCAGCGTCGGGTGTGGACCCAGCTGGAGCTGATCGGCTACGGCGACACCGCGTCCTACGGCCAGATCGCCGGCCGGTTGGGCATGACCAACGCCGCCTCCCGCGCGGTCGGCCTCGCCAACGGGCGCAACCCGATCCCCATCGTGGTGCCGTGCCACCGGGTCATCGGCGCCAACGGCACGCTGACCGGCTACGCCGGCGGGCTCGAGCGCAAGCAGCAGCTGCTCGAGCTGGAGCAGGACGCCCTTTTCTGATCGCCTCCTGGGTCGGTCAGGCAGACCAGCGCGGGTCGCGGCCCGAGCGGGCGAGCACCTGCTCGAACGCCGACGCGCCAGGACCGGCGTCCACCGCCGGGCCGAAGAGGCCGGGCGTGCCGCCCTCGTCGAACCCGCCCACGAACGCCATGCACGCCTCGGCCGTCGCGTCGTCGCAGTCGTAGTCCTGACCAGTGGCGCGGGCGAGGTCCCAGCCGTGGAGGACGATCTCGTCGAGAGCCACCAGACCGGCCACCTGCCCGGGCAGGTCGACCCCGCCGGCACGCGTCATGCCCTCCCAGGCCTCGGGGTCGCGCCAGGCCGCGGCCAGCGCCGGCACCCGCTCGGCCAGTGCTTCCCGCCACCCGGGCTCGACGTCCGGCCAGCCGTCGGCGTCCGGACTGGTGTCGGTGAGGGGACCGAGGTCCTTGTCCGCCGCGGCGCGGAACGCGAGCGTCAGCCCGGCGAGGTGCTGGACGAGCTGCCCGACGGTGCGCCCCTCGCACGGGGTGGGCGCGTCGAGCTGGTCGTCGGTGACGTTGGCGGCGACGGCGACGAGCCGCTCGCCGGCGGGTCCGAGGTCCACGAGGTCTGCCATGCGCCCACCCTGCCCCAGGTCACCGACACCGGGAAGGGCCACCGCGCGCCCTGGCCCTCAGGTCGCTGAGGGTGGCGGCGTACGACAGCGAATGGGCGCTGTCGGATGTCGCGCGCCGCCACCGTGGGGCTCGGCCCGGTGGGGAGTGGCGGCAGATCGCAGAAGATCGGGGCGCGGGTGTGCGATGTGCCGCCACCCTCGATGAGACGGCGGGCGAGCGGTGGCCGCGGACCTACTCCGACGCGGCGCGGCGCAGCGACTCGGACAGCCGGTCGGCGGCGGCGAGGACGGCGGGCGCGTGCATCCGGCCGGGCTGGCGCGAGAGCCGTTCGAGCGGACCGGAGACCGACACCGCGGCGATGACCTTTCCGCCGGGGGAGCGGACGGGGGCCGAGACCGAGGCCACGCCCTGCTCGCGCTCGCCGACCGACTGCGACCAGCCGCGGCGGCGGATGCCGGACAGGGCGGTGGCGGAGAAGGCGGCGTTCTGCAGACCCCGGTGCATCCGCTCGGGGTCCTCCCAGGCGAGGAGGATCTGGGCTGCGGAGCCGGCGTTCATGGTGAGCTGGGAGCCGACGGGGATGGTGTCGCGCAGGCCGGACGGGCGCTCGGCCGCCGCGACGCACACGCGGTGCTCGCCCTGGCGGCGCCAGAGCTGGGCGGACTCGCCGGTGATGTCGCGCAGCCTGGCCAGCACCGGTCCGGCCGCGGCGAGCAGGCGGTCCTCACCGGCGGCGGCGGACAGCTCGCCCAGGCGCGGGCCGAGCACGAAGCGCCCCTGCATGTCGCGAGCCACGAGACGGTGGTGCTCGAGGGCGACAGCGAGGCGGTGGGCCGTCGGTCGGGCCAGTCCGGTACCGGCCACGAGGCCGGCCAGGGTGGCCGGTCCGGCCTCCAGCGCTGCGAGCACGAGCGCGGCCTTGTCGAGTACGCCGACGCCAGATCCGTTGTCCATATGCCGATATTCTCATCTCAGAGAGTGGGATGCAAGATGTACCGTCGTCCTGTCGCACGAGGCAAAGGCTAAGGAGTTTGTGTCATGGGCAAGACCCTGTCCGAGAAGGTCTGGGACGAGCATGTCGTCCGGAGCGCCCCGGGGGAGCCCGACCTCCTCTTCATCGACCTCCACCTCCTCCACGAGGTGACCTCGCCGCAGGCCTTCGACGGCCTTCGCCTGGCGAACCGCACCGTGCGGCGTCCCGACCTCACCCTGGCGACGGAGGACCACAACGTCCCCACCCTCGACTGGGACAAGCCGATCGCCGACCCGGTGAGCCGCACCCAGGTGGAGACGCTGCGCAAGAACGCCGCCGACTTCGGTGTCCGCCTGCACCCGCTCGGCGACGTCGAGCAGGGCATCGTCCACGTCGTCGGCCCGCAGCTCGGTCTCACCCAGCCCGGCATGACGATCGTGTGCGGCGACTCGCACACCTCCACGCACGGCGCGTTCGGCGCGATCGCGTTCGGCATCGGCACCTCCGAGGTCGAGCACGTGCTGGCGACGCAGACCCTGACCCAGGCCAAGCCGAAGACGATGGCCGTCACCGTCAACGGCAGCCTGCCCGAGGGCGTCACCGCCAAGGACCTCGTCCTCACGCTGATCACGCACACCGGCACGGGCGGCGGCCAGGGCTACATCGTCGAGTACCGCGGCCAGGCCATCGAGGAGCTCTCGATGGAGGGCCGCATGACGGTGTGCAACATGTCGATCGAGTGGGGCGCCAAGGCCGGACTGATCGCCCCGGACCAGACGACCTTCGACTACATCGAGGGCAAGCCGGAGGCACCGAAGGGAGCCGACTGGGACGCCGCGGTCGCCCACTGGAAGACCCTGCGCACCGACGACGACGCCGTGTTCGACAAGGAGATCGAGCTCGACGCGTCCACGATGACGCCGTTCGTCACGTGGGGCACCAACCCCGGACAGGGCGCGCCCCTGGGCGCGAACGTCCCGAGCCCCGACGACTTCGACGAGCCCAACGACAAGGTCGCGACCGAGAAGGCCCTGCAGTACATGGGTCTCGAGGCCGGCACCCCGCTGCGCGACGTCAAGGTCGACACCGTGTTCGTCGGCTCCTGCACCAACGGCCGCATCGAGGACCTGCGCCTCGCGGCCTCCGTCCTCGAGGGCCGCACCGTCGCCCCGGACACCCGTCTGCTCGTGGTGCCGGGCTCGGTGCGCGTACGTCTCCAGGCCGAGGCCGAGGGCCTCGACAAGGTCTTCCTCGCCGCAGGCGCCGAGTGGCGCGGCGCCGGCTGCTCGATGTGCCTGGGCATGAACCCCGACCAGCTCGCACCGGGTGAGCGCAGCGCCTCGACGTCCAACCGCAACTTCGAGGGACGACAGGGCAAGGGCGGTCGTACGCACCTCGTGTCCGTCCCGGTCGCCGCCGCCACCGCCGTGCGCGGCACCCTCTCCTCGCCCGCCGACCTCACGCCGATCGGAGCCTGACCATGGACAAGTTCACCACCCACACCGGCGTCGGCGTCCCGCTGAAGCGCAGCAACGTCGACACCGACCAGATCATCCCGGCGGTCTACCTCAAGCGCGTGACCCGCACCGGCTTCGAGGACGGCCTGTTCGCCGCATGGCGCAACGATCCCGGCTTCGTGCTCAACGACCCGACGTACGCCGCCGGGTCGGTGCTGGTCGCCGGCCCGGACTTCGGCACCGGCAGCTCGCGCGAGCACGCCGTGTGGGCCCTGCAGAACTACGGCTTCAAGGTCGTCATCTCATCGCGCTTCGCCGACATCTTCCGCGGCAACTCCGGCAAGGCCGGGCTCCTGGCGGCGCAGGTCGACGAGAAGGTCGTGCAGCGCCTGTGGGACTGGCTCGAGGACAACCCGGGTGGCGAGATCACCGTCGACCTGGAGAGCCGCACCGTCCGCGCTGGTGCGGGCGATGACGCCGTCGAGGACTCCTTCGACATCGACGACTACACCCGGTGGCGCCTCCTGGAGGGGCTCGACGACATCGGCATCACGCTCTCGCACGACGACGCGATCACCGCCTTCGAGGCGGGACGACCGGGCTGGAAGCCCGTCACTGCGTGAAAAACCCCTACAAACAGGGGCTTTGGTGATTGTTCTCACCCTTCCATGTGCCTAGCGTGCCTTGCAGAGGGTCGAGCACGAGCTCGGCGTCCGAGGTTCATTGGGAAGGGAAGCTAGTGAACAAGTCAGAGCTCATCGACGCGCTCGCCGCGCGTTACGAGGGGAACCGCAAGCAGGCGGCCCATGCACTGGAGTCCGTGCTCGACACCATCACCCGCGAGGTCGCGAAGGGTGAGAAGGTCGCCATCACGGGCTTCGGCTCGTTCGAGAAGGCAGTCCGCAACGCACGCTGGGTCCGCAACCCGCAGACCGGCGAGCGGATGAAGTCGAAAAAGAAGGCCGTGCCGAAGTTCTCCGCCGGCAAGGAGCTCAAGGACGTCATCTCGGGTGCGAAGAAGCTGCCGAAGCTGACCGCGGCGACGATGCCCAAGCCACCCGGCGTGCGGGCCGCGGCCGCGGCCGTGACGGGAGCAGCCGCCAAGAAGTCCACGCCGGCGAAGTCGACGGCCACCAAGTCGACCGCTGCCAAGAAGTCCTCGACCGCGAAGTCCGCCCCGGCCAAGACCACGGCGGCCAAGAAGTCGACGGCGAAGAAGGCCAGCACCTCGACGGCGAGCAAGACCGCCGCCAAGAAGGCCCCGGCGAAGAAGTCGGCGACCAAGTCGACCGCTGCCAAGTCGACTGCCAGCAAGAGCTCCGCCAGCAAGAGCACGGCCAAGAAGGCCCCGGCGAAGAAGGCCCCGGCCAAGAAGAGCACGGCCAAGAAGACGACGGCGAAGAAGTCCTGACGCCGCGCCGTCGCTGACGTCCTGGCTGCGGTCCTGCCGCAGCCGCGTGACACGGGCGGGTCACCCCGAGTGGGTGGCCCGCCTTTCGCTTGCCCGGGTCGTGTGCGGACCGACGCCGGCGAGCAGAGCAGCCCCGAGGTCGTCCGGGTCGTCGACATCCGTGCGGACGCTCGTCGCCGTGGTGCCCACCTCGACGGCCCCGGCGGCCTCGTGCCGAGCCGCGGACGCCAGGCCGAACGACGGGTAGAACGCGTCGGCAGCGGCGGCGTACAACGTGGTGCCCCGTCCGGTGTGGTCGCGCACGAAGGCGACCCGGCCGGCCGCAACCTGCTCGTGCACCTCCCCGAGCACACCGGCGAGCTCGACGGGCCGCAGCCCCGGAAGGTCGGCGCACAGCGCCACGGGCACCGCGCCCGGCCAACGCCGCGCGACCTCGGCGGCGGCCTGCACGAGCGTCGCGTTCAGGTCGTCACTGACGCCGTCCGGGATCACCTCACAGCCGAGTGTGCGCACGGACGCGGCGAGCCCGTGGTCGTCGGTGACGACGAGGACGGCGTCGACGCCCGGCGTCGCGGCGGCGGCATGGACGGTGTCGAGCGCGAAGGCCTCGGCGAGCTCGCGCCGGTGATCGGCGGGGAGCCCCAGCCGGGACTTCCCGTAGGTGGGCGGCTTGACGGGTACGACGACCACGCAGCGCGCGGGTCGGGCATCGGCGGACATCGCGACGATTCTCCCACCCAGGGCCAGCGTGCCGGTGGCGTCCCCGCACCCTGCTGACCGAGTAGCCTGCTCGCGACGCAGACAGCGTCCGGGCCGGGCCCGCGAGACAGCACGAGGGAGGGGATGGCGTTGCGCGTCAGGAAGCTGGAGCAGAAGCGCGGCTGGGCGATGACCGTCGCCGCGACGATCCTCAAGCCGACGCTGCTCAGTGCCACCTCCCGCACCTGGATCGACGGGGAGAAGATCCCCGCCACGGGTGGCTGCATCGTGGTCATCAACCACATCTCCCACGTCGACCCGTTGCTCTCGGCGCACTTCGTCTACGACCACGGCCGGCTGCCGCGCTACCTGGCCAAGTCCGGGCTGTTCAGCAACAAGTACCTCGGCGGGTTCCTGACCGCCGCCGGCCAGATCCCGGTGGAGCGGTTGAGCCGCAACGCGATCGGCGCGTACGACGCCGCGGTCAAGGCGATCGGCGACGGCGAGTGCCTCATCGTCTACCCCGAGGGCACGCTGACCCGTGATCCCGGCCTCTGGCCGATGAAGGGCAAGACCGGCGCCGCCCGCATCGCCCTCGCCACCGGCTGCCCGGTCATCCCGGTGGGTCAGTGGGGCGCGCACGAGGTGCTCCCGCCCTACACGAAGAGGCCGCACCTGGTGCCGCGCAAGAACATCGTGATGAAGGCGGGTGACCCGGTGCCGCTCGACGACCTCCTCGCCCTTCCGTCGTCGACGGAGCGGACGGCGCGGGCCACCGATCGCATCATGGACGCGATCACCGCGATCGTCGCCGACATCCGCCAGGAGACACCGCCCGCCGAGCGCTACGACCCGCGCCGCAGCGGCGTACGCGAGATCGGCAACCCGCACCCCACCGCCCACCACGGGGCCCACCGGACGAAGAGGAAGCGCACCCGATGACGAAGATCGCAGTGTTCAGCGCAGGTTCGTGGGGCACCGCGTTCTCGCTGGTCCTCGCCGACGCCGGCAACGACGTGTCCCTGTGGGCCCGCCGCGGGGAGGTCGTGGAGGCGATCAACGAGCGCCGCGAGAACACCGACTACCTGCCGGGCATCGAGCTCCCGTCGTCGATCTCCGCGTCCACCGATCCCGAGGAGGTCGCCGCCGACGCGGACGTCGTGGTGCTCACGGTGCCGTCGCAGAGCCTGCGCGAGAACCTCACCGCCTGGGCGCCGATCCTCCCCGAGAAGGCCACGCTCGTCTCGCTCATGAAGGGCGTCGAGCTCGGCTCGCTGATGCGGATGAGCGAGGTGATCCAGGAGGTCACCGATGCCTCGGCCGACCGCATCGCCGTCGTCAGCGGACCCAACCTGGCGCGCGAGATCGCCCGCCGAGAGCCGGCCGCGTCGGTCGTCGCCTGCGTCGATGAGGAGCGGGCCAAGCACATCCAGGCCATCACGCACGGACCGTCCTGGCGGCCCTACACGTCGGTCGACGTGCTCGGCTGCGAGATCGGTGGCGCCTACAAGAACGTCGTGGGTCTCGCCGTCGGCATGGCGGTGGGGCTGGGCTTCGGCGACAACACCACCGCCTCCGTCATCACGCGCGGCCTCGCCGAGACCGCCCGCCTGGCCACCGCGCAGGGCGCCAACCCGTTGACCCTCATGGGCCTCGCCGGTCTCGGCGACCTGGTCGCGACGTGCTCGTCGCCGCTCTCGCGCAACCGCACCTTCGGCGAGCGCCTGGGTCAGGGCATGACGACCGAGGAGATCTACGCCTCGACCCGTCAGGTGGCCGAGGGCGCCAAGTCCTGCAAGTCGCTGCTCGAGCTGGCCCGCCGCACCGGCGTCGACGCCCCGATCGCCGAGGCCGTCGACGCCGTTGTCGACGGCAAGATGACCGCGCACGACATGATGAACTCCTTCATCGCCCGCGACACCAAGCCCGAGCTGCACTGATGAGACGCCCAGCTCCGACCGAGGAACGAGGTCGGGGCGTGGGGCGGCCAGATCGAGCAAGCGACGCGACTGAGGAACGAGGTCGGGGCGTGGGGCGGCCAGATCGAGCAAGCGACGCGACTGAGGAACGAAGTCGCACGAGCGCGTCGAAATCCGACGGCCCCTCGCGCAACGTCATGGGCTCCAGCGGACGCCCCGGGGCGCGTGCGGCCGTCGCATGGTCGGCGAGCTGGAGCCGCCCAACGTAGGCAGTTCGCATCACTGATCCGCCTCGTCACGCTCGAACGCCGAGGCTGCGGCCGCGAACTGCCTACGTTGCGCGCGACGCGCCCGGCGGCCGGGGCCAGCGGAGACGATCAGCCGACACACCCGTCGAGCGCGGTGCGCAGGTCGTCCCAGAGGTCCTCGACGTCCTCGATGCCGACGGAGAGCCGGACGAGGCCGTCGGGGATGGTGGCGGCCTCGGCCTTCCAGCGACGACGACGCTCGAGGCTCGACTCGACGCCGCCGAGCGAGGTGGCGTGGATCCACAGCCGCGTCTTGCGGCTGAGCAGGTCGGCGGCCATCTCGCCCTGCGCGAGGACGATGCTGACGATCGCGCCGAACCCCGGGTAGCGCACCTCCGACAGCGCGGGGTGCTCGCCGAGTCGGCGTACGAGCTCCTGGGCGTTGGCCTGCGCGCGCTCGACCCGCAGGTGCAGGGTGCGCAGCCCGCGCAGCGTCAGCCAGGCCTCGAACGGTCCGGGGATCGCCCCGACGAGGTCGCGACGCCCCTTGAGCACGGCCCAGAGCTCGTCGTCGCGGGTGATGATCGCGCCCATCTGCACGTCGGAGTGGCCGGCGAGGTACTTGGTCGCGGAGTGCACGACGAGGTCGACGTCGTCCTCCAGCGGCCGCTGGAGCAGGGGCGTGGCGAAGGTGTTGTCGACGACGACGTAGGCGCCCGCCTCGTGCGCGGCCTTGGTGATGGTGGGGATGTCGGCGACCTCGAGGGCCGGGTTGGTCGGCGACTCCAGCCACACGAGCGCGGCGCCGTCGCAGGCCGCGACGACCGCGTCGGTGTCGGTGATGTCGACCATCTCGGCAGTCAGCCGACCGCGCGACTCGAGGTCGGCGAGCTGCATGATCGTGCCGGTGTAGCCGTGCCGGGGCACGACGACCTTGCCCTCCGTGCCCACCAGGTCGAGCACGGTCGCGACCGCGGCCAACCCCGAGGCGAAGGTCAGGCAGCGACCGCCCTCGAGCGCGCCGAGCGCGTCCTCCAGCGCCGTCCAGGTCGGGTTGCCGTAGCGGCCGTACTCCACCTCGCCGCCGGCGACGTAGGTCGCCGCCATCGTGATCGGGGTGTTGAGCGGGGCATCGGGGACCCTGTCGGGCCGACCGGCCGTGACGGCGATCGTGCCGGGCCTGAGCGGTGAGTCTGGAGCCATGCGCGCCAGCGTAGGTGGATAGGGTCGAGGCGATGAACCACACCTCCCCTGACAAGACCGTCGACCCCACCAGCCGCAAGCCGCGCGTCGCCGTCGTCTTCGGCGGTCGCTCCTCCGAGCACGGCATCTCGTGCGTGACCGCGGGCAGCGTGCTGGCCGCGATCGACCGGGAGGCGTACGACGTCGTGCCGGTCGGGATCGCCCCCGACGGGCGGTGGGTGCTCGAGAGCGACGAGCCCACCCGCCTCGCGATCCGCGGCAACGACCTGCCTCAGGTCGACGCCGGCCGGTCACCGGTGGCGCTGATGGGCGCCGCCACCGGCACTGACCTCGTCGTGGCAGAACCGGCCAGCGTCCCCTCCGTGATCGGCGAAATCGACGTGGTCTTCCCGCTGCTCCACGGCCCGTGGGGCGAGGACGGCACCCTGCAGGGGATGCTCGAGATGGCCGGCGTGCGCTACGTCGGCTCCGGGGTGCTCGCCTCCGCGATCGGCATGGACAAGGCCTACATGAAGGTCGTCCTGCAGGCCGCCGGGCTCCCCGTCACCCCCGGCATCGTCGTCACCCGCACGGAGCACGAGCAGGACGCGGTCGGCGTACGCGCCCGGGTCGAGGAGCTCGGCTTCCCGTCCTTCGCCAAGCCCGCCCGCGCCGGGTCGAGCATGGGCATCAGCAAGGTCCACGACGCCTCGGAGATCGACGAGGCGCTCGAGGAGGCGTTCCGCCACGACCCCAAGGTGCTCGTCGAGCAGTCGATGGAGGGCGGGCGCGAGGTCGAGTGCGGCGTGCTCGGCACGCTCGAGGGTCCGCCGGAGACCTCGCGGCCCGGCGAGGTGCGCACCGGCGGCGACCACGAGTTCTACGACTTCGAGGCCAAGTACCTCGCCGACCAGCACACCGAGATCGACATCCCCGCCGACCTGCCCGCCGAGACCGAGCAGCAGCTGCGGGCGATGGCCGTGCGTGCCTTCGAGGCGCTGTCGTGCGAGGGCCTCGCGCGCGTCGACTTCTTCGTGATGCCCGACGGCTCGCTGGTCATCAACGAGCTCAACACGATGCCGGGCTTCACCCCGACCTCCATGTACCCGCAGATGTGGGCCGCCGCCGGCATGTCGTACCCCGACCTCGTCGACCGGCTCGTCCAGCTCGCGCTGCGTCGCGACACCGGCCTGCGCTGAGGCTCGTCAGCGTCAGAGGCAGGAGAGCCCCTTGCCGAGGTGCTCCTCGAGCGCGGGCGCGAGCTCGGCCAGCGCCCGGTCGATGCCCTCGGTGCGGTAGTCCGCCGGCACCGAGACCTCGACATAGGGCCTCAGGCTCAGGGCGATCGGGGTGGCGTCCACCGACAGGTCGGAGAGCTGGTCGTCGGGGACGTACCACCCGACGCCGTCGATGACGTTGCACTCGGCGGTCGGCTCGTAGTCGTCGGGCTCGGGGACCCCGCAGGTGAGGACGTACGCCGGATCGCCCCAGGCTGCCCCCAGCGCGTCGGCCGGTTCGACCTCGCGCCGCTCCTGGCCGGCGAGCGTGTCGGGGAGGTCGGCGACCAGGGACTCGCACGCGGCCAGGTCGGAGCCGGAGAGGTCGCCGGAGTCGATGGTCGGGGTGCTGCTGCACCCCGCCAGGGCGAGCGCCGCGAGGGCGGCCCCGGACGCGACGACGCCCCGGCCCGAGGACGGACCGAGGCGTCGACGCAGGTGCACGTGGGCCGGACGGCTCAGATGTGGACGACCGGGCAGGTGAGCGTGCGGGTGATGCCGTCGAGGTTCTGCACCTTGGAGACGACGAGCTTGCCCAGCTCGTCGACGTTCTTGGCCTCGGCACGGACGATCACGTCGTAGGGACCGGTGACGTCCTCGGCGAGCGTGACGCCGTTGACCTGGGCGATGGCCTTGGCCACCTCGGCGGCCTTGCCGACGTCGGTCTGGATCAGGATGTAGGCCTGGACGACCATCGTGGACTCCTCGGTCTCTTCAGCGGGTGTGACCGGGCCAACCTACCGCGCCGCGCGCCGGCCCCGACAGGGGATGGGTGACAGTGGTCACGGCCCTCGTCTGGTGGGATGGGTCCATGGCACTGGCAGCGGACGCAACCCTCGGCGAGGCAGGCGAGTTCGGCCTGATCTCCGAGCTCGTGGAGATCTTCGAGGGGGACGAGCACGTGCTCGTCGGGCCAGGGGACGACGCCGCCGTGCTGCGCATCAAGCACGGCCACGTCGTGGTCTCCACCGACCTGATGGTCGAGGGCCGGCACTTCCGCCGCGACTGGGCCGGCGCCGACGACGTCGGCCACCGGGCGGCGGCGCAGAACCTCTCCGACGTCAACGCCATGGGCGGCACCGCGCGACACCTCACGATCGGCCTCGCCGCTCCCGCCGACCTCCCGGTCGCCTGGGCACTGGACTTCGCCCGCGGCTTCGCCGAGGAGTGCGCGAGCGTCGGCGCCACCGTCGTCGGCGGCGACGTCACCCGCGCTGACCAGGTGATGATCGCCGTCACCGTGCTCGGCCAGTGCACCCAGGCGCCCGTCCTGCGCTCCGGCGCCCAGCCGGGCGACGTGCTCGCGCTCACGGGCCGCCAGGGGTGGGCCGCAGGCGGCCTCGCGGTCCTCGGCCGCGGCTTCCGCTCCCCGCGGGTGCTCGTCGAGGCCTACCGCCGACCGGAGCCGCCGTACGGCGCGGGCAAGGTGGCGGCCGAGGCGGGTGCGACGGCCCTGATCGACATCTCCGACGGCCTCCTCGCCGAGGCCGGCCACCTCGCGGAGGCCAGCGGCGTCGCCATCGACGTACGCGCCGGCGCCTTCGAGATCCCCGAGCCGCTCCAGGCGGTCGGCGCGGCGCTCGGCGCCGACCCGCTCCAGTTCATCCTCGGCGGCGGTGACGACCACTCGCTGCTGGCGACCTTCCCCGACGCGGCCTCCGTCCCGGCCGGCTGGCAGGTCGTCGGCGAGGTGACCGAGGGCGAGGGCGTCACCGTCGACGGTGCGCCCTACGACGGCTCGACCGGCTGGACCCACTTCTGACGCCGGGCGGCGACGAGTTCCGGGAGGCGCAGCGGCGGGCAGCTCATCGACCTGGCGGGGGAGTCCGACACCTCGGGGGGTGCACAACCCCCTCGAAGTGACGGACTCCCTGCATGAGCGGGGAGTCCCCGAAGGGGCGGGCCCCGGAAAAGATCTCGGAAGCACGACGAAGCCCCCGCCGCATCAGCGACGGGGGCTTCGGCGAAGAAGACGTCAGGTCAGCGCGAGACCTTGCCGGCCTTGAGGCAGCCGGTGCAGACGTTGAGGCGCTTGGGCGTGCCGTTCACGGTCGCCCGGACGCGCTGGATGTTGGGGTTGAAACGACGCTTGGTGATCTTGCGCGACCAGGGACGGTTGTTTCCGAAGCCCGGCTTCTTGGCGCAGATGTCGCAGACGGCAGCCACCGTGCACTCCGATCCGTTCGAGGTTGATGTCTTGGAGGCCCGCACCACCAGAAGCGGCAGCAGGCAACCGCGCAAGAGTAGCCGAGGACTGGCGGCGAGATGAAATCGCAGGGGCCGTGGGTGCCGGGCACTACCCTGTGGCGCGCACCACATCGTACGACGAGGCAGCCGCACCACCACATCCAGCAGACACCGGGAGCAGACCGACGCGATGGAGCACGTCACCCACGGCATCACGCTGGACGGCGTCGCGCGGTTCGTCGAGATCGCGACCGACGCCCTGTCCTCGGCCCGCGAGGAGATCGACGCGCTCAACGTCTACCCGGTGCCCGACGGTGACACCGGCACCAACATGTTCCTCACGGTCTCGGCCGCCCGCGACGCGCTGCGCGAGGCCCGGGGGAGCGACCCGGACCTCTCCCTCGGTGACGGCATGGCGGTGCTCGCCCGCGCCGCGCTCATGGGCGCCCGCGGCAACTCCGGTGTGATCCTCAGTCAGATGCTGCGTGCCTACGTGCACCACCTCGCGGGCGCGGCGATCGCCGACAAGCCGGCCGAGACGATCGCCGCGGCGATGGCCGAGGCCACCGAGGCCAGCTACGCCGCCGTGGGCGCGCCGGTCGAGGGCACGATGCTGACCGTGTCGCGCGCCGCCTCCGACGCCGCGCTCGAGGCGGCCGGCCGGGGAGCGCGCACGCGTGACGTCTTCACCGCCGCGGCAGCCGCCGCCCGCGACGCCCTCGCCCGCACCCCCGAGCAGCTCGACGTGCTGGCCCACGCCGGGGTCGTCGACGCGGGCGGTCGGGGGCTGTGCGTCGTCCTCGACGCCGTGGAGACCACCGCGACCGGGCGGCGGCCCACGCCGTGGTCGGCGCCGATCGGCACCCACCACATCCCGGTGGCGACCGCCCTCGCCGGCGACGACCTCACCGAGGACGGCCCGGGCTACGAGGTGATGTACCTCCTCGACGCGGACGACCAGCACGTCGCCGAGCTGCGCGCCACCCTCGCCGGGCTCGGCGACAGCCTCGTCGTGGTCGGTGGCGACGGCCTGTGGAACGTCCACGTGCACGTCGACGACGTCGGTGCCGCCATCGAGGCGGGGATCGGTGCCGGGCGCCCGCACCGCATCCGCGTCACCCACTTCGCCGACCAGGTCGCCGCCGGGCGGCAGCGGGTCTCGACCCGCACCGGGCGCCAGGTCGTGGCGGTCGCCGCGGGCCCTGGACTGACCGCGCTGTTCGAGTCGGCGGGCGCGGTCGTGGTCAGCGGAGGGCCGGGGCGGCGCCCCTCCACCGGCCAGCTCCTCGAGGCCATCGAGTCGTGCGGCGCCGCCGAGATCGTGCTGCTGCCCAACGACGGCGACACCGTGCGAGCCGCCGAGATCGCGGCCCGCACGGCCGAGGCGGAGCACGACGTCGTGGTCGAGGTCATCCCGACCCAGGCTCAGGTGCAGGGACTGGCCGCCATCTCGGTGCACGAACCCGGCCGCACCTTCGACGCCGACGTCCGGGAGATGACGGCGACGGCCCGCCACGTCCGCCACGGCGCGGTCACCGTCGCCGCCCGCCGGGCGATCACGATGGCCGGCCCGTGCGAGCCGGGCGACGCGCTCGGCGTGATCGCCGGCGACTTCGCGGTCGTGGGCACCGACCTCGAGACGGTGGCCGACGAGGTGCTCGAGCGGCTGCTCGCGGGCGGCGGCGAGCTGGTCACGATCGTCTCCGGCGAGGGCGGGGTCGAGCTCGCCGACCGGGTCGCGGCGCGGGTGGAGCAGCGGCACCCGACCGTCGACGTCGCGGTCCACGACGGCGGCCAGCCGCGCTACCCGCTGCTCGTCAGCGTCGAGTGACGGGCAGGATCACCGCATGGTCGCGATCACCCCGGACAGCCCGATCGGCGCGGTGTTCGGCAACAGCCACAAGAAGCGCAAGCTGGCCGAGGAGGGCCTCGGGCTCGAGACGGTCGGCGACCTGCTGCGCCACTTCCCGCGCCGCTACGTCGCCGCCACCGAGCTGTCGGAGGTCGCCACACCGGTCGTGGGTGAGCAGCTGACGATCGTCGGCGAGGTCCGGTCCTGCGAGAGCGCGTCCTTCTTCAGCGGCAACCGCCGCCAGTTCCGTACGACGGTGCGCCTGCGCACGGACGGTCCCGACTTCTCCGTCACGCTGTTCAGCCCCTACGCCAACCAGGCCGACCGCCACGAGGCGCAGTTCCGCCCCGGCAGCCGGGCGATCTTCACCGGCAAGGCGAAGCAGTTCCGCGGCAGCTGGCAGCTCGAGCAGCCCCACGGCTTCACCCTCGACGGCGACGAGGCGGTCTCGCTGAGCAAGCTCCTCCCGATCTACCCCCTCACCGCCAAGCTCTACTCGTGGGACCTGCAGAAGGTCGTCACAGCCGCGCTCGACCTCGTCACCGGGGTTCCCGACCTGCTCACCCCCGAGCTGCGTGAGCGGTTCGGGGTCCTCGACGTGATGCAGGCGCTGCGCTGGATCCACGCCCCTGACGACTGGAAGCAGGTCGGCGCCGCCCAGAAGCGGTTCCGCTTCGAGGAGGCGCTCGTGCTCCAGCTCGTCCTCGCCCGGCGCCGGGCGGCCCACCGCGCCCAGGGCGCGCAGGCCCGCGCCCGCCGTGACGACGGGCTGCTGGACGCCTTCGACGCGCGGTTGCCGTTCGAGCTCACCGGTGGCCAGCGCGAGATCGGCGACCTGGTCGCCGAGGAGCTGGGCCGCGACCACCCGATGAACCGGCTCCTGCAGGGCGAGGTCGGGTCGGGCAAGACGCTGGTCGCGCTCCGCGCGATGCTGCAGGTGGTCGATGCCGGGGGGCAGGCCGCGCTCCTCGCCCCCACCGAGGTGCTCGCCCAGCAGCACCACCGGTCGATCTCCGCGATGCTCGGCGACCTCGCGCAGGGAGGCATGCTCGGCGGTGACGCCGACGCCACCCAGGTCGTGCTGCTCACCGGGTCGATGGGCAAGGCGGCCCGGCAGGAGGCGATGCTGCGCATCGTCACCGGCGAGGCCGGCATCGTGATCGGCACCCACGCCCTCCTCGAGGACAGGGTGGAGTTCGCCGACCTCGGCCTGGTCGTCGTCGACGAGCAGCACCGCTTCGGCGTCGAGCAGCGTGCGGCGCTCACCGACAAGGCCGGCACGCCGCCCCACGTGCTCGTCATGACGGCCACCCCGATCCCGCGCACGGTCGCGATGACCGTCTTCGGCGACCTCGAGACGTCCGTCCTCGCGGAGCTCCCGGCCGGCCGCGCGCCGATCCAGACCAACGTCGTGCCCCTCGCCGACCAGCCCTCGTGGATCGACCGGGTCTGGCAGCGGGTGCGCGAGGAGGTCGAGCGCGGGCACCAGACCTACGTCGTGTGCCCCCGCATCTCCGGCGACGCCGGCGAGGAGGGCGAGACCGACCAGCTCGACTTCGACGAGGACGGCGCCGACATCACGCCCCGACGCCCGCTCGCCGCGGTCGAGGACGTCCACGCCGAGCTCGCGTCGGGCCCGCTGGCCGGGCTCCGCACGGCTGTCCTGCACGGACGCATGACGCCCGACGACAAGGACCGCACGATGCGGGCCTTCGCGGCCGGCGACATCGACGTGCTGGTCTCCACCACGGTCATCGAGGTCGGGGTCGACGTCCACAACGCCACGGCGATGGTGCTCCTCGACGCCGACCGGTTCGGTGTCTCGCAGCTGCACCAGCTGCGCGGTCGCGTCGGCCGGGGCGGCCTGCCCGGGCTGTGCCTGCTGGTCTCCCACGCCGAACTCGGCACTCCCGCCCGCGACCGCCTCGACGCCGTCGCGTCGACCACCGACGGCTTCGAGCTGAGCCGCGTCGACCTCGAGCAGCGTCGCGAGGGTGACGTGCTCGGCGCCCATCAGTCGGGGTTCAGGTCCGGCCTCGTCACACTTCGGGTATTGCGCGACGAGAAGACGATCGTCCGCGCCCGAAACGCCGCAGAGGCGCTACTCTCCGAGGATCCTGCGCTCGCAGGGGCGCCCGACCTGGCCGACGCCGTCGCCGAGGTGGAGCGTTCAGCGGCGTCGGCCTACCTGGACAAGGGCTGAGACGAGTGCTGGGACAAGAGCTGGACGGAGAAGGGCACAGCACGGGGACATGACTCGGATCATCGGGGGATCGGCGGGGGGCCGGCGGCTGGAGACGCCGCGCGGACAGACGACCCGTCCCACGAGCGACCGTGTGCGCGAGGCGCTCTTCTCAGCCATCGAGTCGCGCACCGGCTCGCTCGACGGGCTGCGCTTCCTCGACCTCTACGCCGGATCGGGCGCGGTCGGCCTCGAGGCGTGGTCGCGCGGTGCGGGGGTGGTGACGATGGTCGAGCACGACCGGCGCACGGCCGCGCTCATCACCCGCAACGCAGCCACCCTCGGCTTCTCCAAGGCCCGGGTGGTGGCGGCCTCGGTGGCCACGTTCCTGTCCTCGCCGCCCGCCGCGCCCTACGACATCGTCTTCTCCGACCCGCCCTACCCGATGTCCGACGCGGACGTCGACGCCGACCTGGTCGCGCTGGTCGCCCACGGCTGGCTCGTCCCCGGCGCGCTCGTCGTGGTCGAGCGAGCGGCGAAGCGCACCATCCTCACCTGGCCGCCCGGCACCGTGGAGGAGCGCACGAAGCGCTACGGCGAGACCGCGCTTTGGTACGGTCACGCCACCCCGGCCCCCTGATCCCGAGACGGGACCAGAGCCTCCACTCAATGGAAGGACGCCCGTGCGTCGCGCTGTCTGCCCCGGGTCCTTCGACCCGGTGACCAACGGCCACCTCGACATCGTCACCCGAGCCGCGTCGCTCTTCGACGAGGTGGTCGTCGCCGTCGGCGTCAACATGAGCAAGAACAGGCTGTTCACCCCCGACGAGCGCATCGCGATGCTGCGCGAGACCACCGCGGGGATCGCCAACGTGCGGGTCGCCGGGTTCGACGGCCTCATCGTCGACTTCTGCCGCGAGCTCGAGGCGGTGGCGATCGTGAAGGGCCTCCGTGGGGCGGGTGACTACGAGTACGAGCTGCCGATGGCGCAGATGAACGCCCACCTCACCGCGGTCGAGACCGTCTTCCTCCCCGGCGCGGTCGGCAACGCGTTCGTCTCCTCCAGCCTGATCAGGGAGGTCGCCGCGCTCGGCGGCGACGTACGCGGCCTGGTCCCCGAGCCGGTCCGCGAGCAGCTCGTGGCACGGCTGGCCGAGCGCACGTCGTGACACCCTGGGGGAGACCCCACCCGCCACTCGTTTTGCCCCGTCGGTGGGGCGGCGGATACGATTCCGAGGTTGTGTTGGTGTCCAGATGTGGGAGCTCGACGTGAACAGCCTGGACCCGAGGGCGCCGCTCGTGCTCGATACTCGCGAGCTCGGCCGCCGCCCGGGGTCCCAGCGTGAGCTCGAGCTCTCCGTTCCGGCGCCAGCACGACTTGGCATCGAAGTCCTCGCTGTCCCCGAAGGATCGCCGGTCGAGCTCGACCTGCGGCTGGAGGCGGTCATGGAGGGCGTGCTGCTCACGGGCACGGCCACGGCCGCGCTCGAGGGGGAGTGCGTACGGTGCCTGGAACCGATCGAGGACGAGGTCCACGTGACGCTCCAGGAGCTCTACGTCTACCCCGACCAGCACGACAGGGCCACGGAGAACGACGACCGTGACCTCGACGACGAGACCAGCCAGCTCGAGGACGACCTGCTCGACCTCGAGCCCCTGCTGCGGGACGCGGTGGTGCTCGCACTACCGTTCCAGCCGCTGTGCATGGACGATTGCCCGGGATTGTGCACCGAGTGCGGTGCGCGACTCGCGGACGACCCGGACCACGCGCACGACGCGCCGATCGACCCGCGCTGGGCGGGGCTCCAGCAGATCCAGCAGGACACCCGAGACTGACTCCACCGGAAATCCCCGGCGGAGAAGCAAGCAAGCCACACGTAACCAGGAGACACACCATGGCTGTTCCGAAGCGGAAGATGTCGCGCAGCAACACGCGCCACCGCCGTTCGCAGTGGAAGGCCGTCGCGCCGACCCTCGTGACGTGCGCCAACCCCGCCTGCGGCTCCAAGCACCTCCCGCACCGTGCGTGCGGCCAGTGCGGCCAGTACGGCGCCAAGGCCGACCGTCGCCAGGTCCTCTGACCACCGACGAGCTCCGCGCAGCGCTCGGTGATCCGGTCCTGGATCCCGAGCTGCTGCAGCGTGCCCTGACCCACCGCTCGTTCGCCTACGAGAACGGGCAGATCCCGACCAACGAGCGCCTGGAGTTCCTCGGGGACTCCGTGCTCGGGGTCGTGGTCACCGAGACGCTCTACCGCGCGCACCCCGACTTCAGCGAGGGCCGGCTGGCCAAGCTGCGGGCCGCGGTCGTCAACGCGCGAGCGCTGGCCGACGTCGCCCGGCAGATCGGTCTCGGCCAGCACATCAAGCTGGGTCGCGGCGAGGAGACCACCGGCGGTCGCGACAAGGCCTCGATCCTGTCCGACACCGTCGAGGCGGTCATCGGCGCGATCCACCTGAGCGGCGGCATCGACGAGGCCGCCAAGGTCGTCCACCTGCTCTTCGACCCGGTGATGGAGGCCGCGGCGTCGATGGGTGCCGGCCTCGACTGGAAGACCTCCCTCCAGGAGCTCTCCGCCGACCTCGGGCTCGGCGTGCCGGAGTACCTCATCGAGGACGACGGCCCCGACCACATGAAGACCTTCGTCGCGCGCGTGCGCGTCGGCGAGCAGGTCCTCGGCAACGGCACCGGCCGCTCCAAGAAGGAGGCCGAGCAGGGCGCCGCCGAGACCGCCTACCGCGAGATCAAGGCTGCCGCCCACGTCGACGGCCGGCCTGCACCGGAGACCGCACCGGTCGTCACCGCCTCCGACGCCTGAGCCGTGCCCGAGCTCCCCGAGGTCGAGGTCGTCCGCGCCGGCCTCGAGCGCCACGTCGTCGGCGCCACCATCGAGGCCGTCGAGGTGCTCCATGCCCGGCCCGTCCGCCGCGACCACCGCGGGTCGACCGGCTTCGTCGCAGCCCTCGACGGGCAGCGCGTCGAGGCGGTCCGCCGCCGCGGCAAGTACTTCTGGCTGGCGTTCGCCAACGGCGATGCACTGCTGGGCCACCTCGGGATGAGCGGGCAGATGCTCCTCCACGAGCCCGGTGCGCCCGACGAGCGCCACCTGCGGGTCCGGTTCGGCCTGCGCACCGCCGAGGGACGTCCCCTCGAGATGCGCTTCGTCGACCAGCGCATGTTCGGCGGCCTCGTCGTCTCGGCGGGGGGCGCGGACCTGCCGACGGAGATCGTGCACATCGCGCGGGACCCGATCGACCCGGCGTTCGACGACGACGAGTTCGTGCGCCGCGCGCGACGACGTACGTCCGCCGTCAAGCGGCTCCTGCTCGACCAAGGCCTCGTCTCCGGGGTCGGCAACATCTACGCGGACGAGGCGTTGTGGCGCGCGCGCCTGCACGGTGAGCGACCGGGCGACCGGCTCACCGGACCCGTGCTGCGCGAGCTGCTCGGCCACGTCCGCGACGTGATGGGGGAGGCCCTCGCCCAGGGCGGCACGTCGTTCGACGCCCTCTACGTCAACGTCAACGGCGAGTCCGGCTACTTCGACCGGTCGCTCGACGCCTACGGCCAGGAGGGGGAGCCGTGCCGGCGCTGCGGCACACCGATCCGCCGGGTGGCGTTCATGAACCGGTCGTCGTTCTTCTGCCCGCGCTGCCAGCGGCCGCCGCGGGCCCGGCCGGTGCGCCGAGCGGATTGACCCCGGCCCGCCGCAGTGGGACTCTGGTAGACGGCCGGATCGTCGGTCGCCCCGTCCCCTCGAAAGGCTCCCCATGGCCAAGGCGCTGTTGGGTCATGTGAACAGCGACGTACGGACCACGTCCGTCCTCGCCGTCGAGAACAGCCGGCTCCGCCGACGCGTCGACGACCTGGAGGCGCTCGTGCTGCGCCTGCAGGCCGAGAACGACCGGCTCGCGACCGCCGCGCGTGAGGCGGAGCTGCTGGTCGAGGACCTCCAACCCGCCTGACCTGCCCCGCCTGACCCGCACCCGGATGTCGCGGTGCGGCGAGACGGCCGCGCACGTAGGCTCACGTGCTTGTGAGCCGCCTCGTCGAGACCGTCTTCCCCCACCGGCTCGGCACCGGGTTCCGATGGCTCGTCGGGTCGTCATGGGTGACCAACCTCGGCGACGGCGTGCTCATCGCGGCGGGTCCGCTGCTCGTCGCCTCCCAGACCCGCGACCCGCTGCTGGTCGCGGCGGCCATGATCGCGCTGCAGGTGCCGTGGCTGCTGATCGGACTGGTCGCCGGGGCGCTCGCCGACCGGCTGGACCGGCGCCTGGTGATCATGACCGCCAACGCGGTGCGCGGGCTCGTGCTGGCCGGGCTGTGCGTCGTCATCGCCACCGGTCAGGTCAACATCGCGCTGGTCATCGCGGCGATGCTCGCGCTCGGCACCGCCGAGACCTTTGTCGACGCCACCGCGGGCACGCTCACGCCGATGCTGGTCGAGAAGCGCGACCTCGGCATCGCCAACTCGCGGCTCATGGCGGGCATGATCACCGGCAACCAGCTCGTCGGACCGGCGGTCGGCGCCCTGCTCTTCTCGGTCGGCATGGTGTGGCCGTTCGTCCTCACCGTCGTCTGCATCGCAGCAGGGGTGGTGCTCGTGTCCCGGATCGGTACGCCGCCGGGCGCCGTGCGCGGCGACGTCGACACCCACGTCCGGCAGGACATCGTCGACGGGCTGCGCTGGCTGATGGGCAACCCGCCCGTGCGCACGCTGGCCGTGATCATCGTGGTCTTCAACGTCACCTGGGCGGCTCCCTGGTCGGTGCTCGTCCTGTGGGCCCTCGAGCGCGTCGGGATCGAGGAGGCCGGGTTCGGCCTGCTCACCACGGCGGCCGCGCTCGGCGGCCTGCTCGGGACGTTCTCCTACGGCCGCCTCGAGCGGCTCGTGCCCCTGGCCACGCTGATGCGCGCGGTGCTGCTGGCCGAGGTGCTGTTCCACCTCGCCATGGCGCTCACGACCTCGCCGTGGGCGGCGTACCCCCTGATGTTCTGCTTCGGCGCGTACGCCTTCGTGTGGGGCACGCTGTCGCAGGCGGTGCGCCAGCGCGCCGTGCCCAGCGAGCTCCAGGGGCGCGTCGGCTCGGTCTACATGGTCTGCGTGATGGGCGGCATGCTCCTGGGTGGGCTGCTCGGGGGCCTCATCGCCCGGGAGTGGGGGCTGACCGCGCCGTGGTGGTTCGCCTTCGTGGGCTCGGGCATCACGCTCGCGCTGGTGTGGCGCTCGCTCGCGCAGATCGCCCACGCCGACGAGGCCGCGACCGCCGCGGCCTGACCCGAGGTCAGGGGCGGCGCAGGCGCCGCTCGAGCCGAGCGAGCGGCCCGGTCCGGTCGGCGGGCGCGGCCTGTGCTGCCTGCACCGCGCGGTCGCGCTGGCGTCGCGCGCGGTCGCGTGCGGCCCGCACCCGGGCGAGCCGCTCGCGCGTCTCCGCCAGCCGCCGCTCCACGTCGGCCAGCTGGTGCGCGGGCACCACGTCGTCCTCGCTCGCGACCGGTGCCTCGTCGGGCAGCTCGGCGCGCACCCCGGCGAGCGCTGCCCGTGCCTCCTCGGCGGCCACCGCCGGCTCGCGCCTGCGGTCGAGACGTCGCAGGGTGGCGTAGAACTCCTGCTCGCCCACCCGCGTGGCGGTGAGCCGCTCGACGGCGAAGTCCACCTGGCCGAGGGCGAGCAGGTCGTCCATCAGGTCGGCGAAGCCTCGCGGCGTCAGCGGCCAGACGTGGCAGTCGACGTACTCACCGGCCTGCTGCCGGGCGAGGTGGCGGCGGACGTCGTCGATCGGGTGCAGGCCCTGCGTCGGGGGCGGCACGCCGGCCCACGCCTGCTCGGCCGGGTGGTCGACGGCCCGCATGAAGTGGTCGAGCACCGCGCGCACCGACGGTGTGCGGTCGCCGTCGAGGTGGGCCTGGACCACCTGGCCGACGGTCGTGGGGGCGCGGTGCACGTCGAAGCAGTAGCGGCGGTCCGGGATCGCCAGGAGCAGCGCGCCGTCCCAGGTCAGCACCTGCGCGACGTCGCGCAGCCAGCCGAGCATGTCGGGCACGTGCTCGATGACGTGGCTGGCCACGACGTGCTGGAAGGGCGCGTCCTCGGCGACCGCCTCCGCGAGCGTGGACACGGTGCCGTCGGGCCGGGTGAGCCAGAAGTGCTGCTCGGGGATCGCGTCGGGGTCGACGGCCGGGTTGCCGTCGTAGTGGGCGACCAGGCCCGCCCGGTCGACGACGTCGACGTAGCGCACGTCGGCGACGTCCGGGCTGACGACCGGGTTGGCCAGCGGGCCGATCTCCAGGCACCGTCCCTGCCCGAGGTCGGCGTCGCCCACGATCCGGGCGCGGCGTGCGGCTCTCATGCCTGCCGACCCTAGGTCGTCGGGGTCCCGGTCCCCGCACGGCGTGCCACGATGGGCGCGTGGATGCCCTCGCCGAGCTCGTGGAGTCCCTGCCGGAAGGTGTCGTGGCGACCGACCCGGCCACCGTCGACACCTACCGCCACGACTGGTCGCGCGACACCGGTGCCGGCACCCCGGTCGCGGTCGTGCGCGCCGAGGACGCCGTCCAGGTGCAGGTCGCGGTGCGGTGGGCGGCCGCGCACGGCGTGCCGGTCGTGCCGCGCGGTGCCGGGTCGGGCCTGTCGGGAGGTGCCAGCGCCGTCGACGGCGGCATCGTGCTCAGCCTCGAGCGGATGCGGGCGATCGAGATCGACACCGACTGCCAGGTCGCCCTCGTCGAGCCGGGTGCCTTCAACGCCGAGGTGAAGGCCGCTTCGCGTGAGCACGGCCTCTGGTACCCGCCTGACCCGTCGTCGTACGAGATCTGCTCGATCGGCGGCAACGTCGCCACCAACGCCGGTGGCCTGTGCTGCGTGAAGTACGGCGTCACCACCGACTACGTCCTCGGCCTCGACGTGGTCCTCGCAGACGGCACGCTCATCACCCTCGGCGGCAAGCGGATCAAGGACGTCGCCGGTCTCTCGCTGCTCAAGCTCTTCGTGGGGTCGGAGGGCACGCTCGGCATCGTCACACGGGCGATCCTTCGCCTGGTCCCACTGCCCCTCCCGCCCGCGACGCTCGTGGCGTCGTTCGCCTCGGTGGTGGCTGCGGCCGAGGCCGTCGTCGCCGTACGCCGTACGCTGCGGCCCTCGATGATGGAGCTGATGGACCGGGCCACGATCAACGCCGTCGAGGACTTCTCACCGCGTGGTCTCGACCGGACGGCGGGGGCACTGCTGGTCGTGCAGTCCGACGCCCCGGGCGATGCCCGCGTCGCCGAGATCGCGGCCGTGGAGGCGGCCTGCGTCGCGGCCGGGGCGACCGAGGTCGTCCTCACCGACGACCCGGCCGAGGGCGAGATGTTCGTCGAGGCCCGGCGCATGGCGTTCCCGGCGGTCGAGGCCCGCGGCAGCCTGCTGCTCGAGGACGTCGGGGCGGCGGTGCCGCTGCTCCCGGACCTGCTGGCCGCGGTGACCGAGATCGCCGCGCGGCACGACGTCGAGATCCCGACCGTCGCCCACGCCGGCGACGGCAACACCCACCCGATCATCGTCTACGACGCCGCCGACGCGGACTCCGAGCGCCGGGCGCGCGCTGCCTTCGAGGACATCCTCCAGGCCGCCATCCGCCTCGGCGGCACCATCACCGGGGAGCACGGCGTGGGTCGCACCAAGAAGTCGGCGCTGCCCGACCAGCTCGGAGAGGACGTGATGGCGCTGTCGAGACGGATCAAGGACGCACTCGACCCGGCCGGCATCCTCAACCCCGGGGCCGTCCTGTGAAGCCCATCGGCTGCCGGGGTGGGTCTACGGTCGGCTTCATGATCCGCGAGCGCCACCTCTTCGGTCCGGGCCCCTCCAACCCCTACCCGGAGGCCACCCGTGCCCTGGCCGAGCCGCTGCTCGGGCACCTCGACCCGGAGTTCCTCCGGATCATGGACGAGACCTGCGACATGCTCCGCACGGTCTGGGGCACCGACAACGCGCGCACGCTGCCGCTCAGTGCCACGGGCTCGGCAGGCATGGAGGCGGCGTTCGTCAACACCGTCCACCCCGGCGACGTCGTCGTGGTCGCGGTCAACGGACTCTTCGGCCAGCGGATGACCGACGTCGCCGCCCGCTGCGGCGCCGAGGTCGTCGCGGTCGAGCACGACTGGGGCCAGCCGGTCGATGTCGACCGCGTCCTGTCCGCGCACCCGTCGCCCGCCATCATCGCTGCCGTCCACGCCGAGACGTCGACCGGCGTCCGCTCCGACATCGCCGCGCTCGGAGCCGGCAAGGGCGACGCCCTGCTCCTCACCGACGCGGTCACCTCGATCGGCGGCATCGAGCTGCGCGCCGACGACTGGGGTGTCGACATCGGCTACGCCGGCACGCAGAAGTGCCTGGGCGTCGCGCCCGGCCTGGCGCCGTTCACCATCAACGACCGTGCCTTCGAGCGCCGCGTCGAGAAGCCGCGCTCGTGGTACCTCGACCTCGGCATGCTCGGCGGCTACGTCGGCGAGGCGGGCGTCAAGGGCGGGCAGCGCACCTACCACCACACCGCGCCCACCGCGATGGTCGCCAGCCTCCACGGCGGCCTGACCCGGATCCTCGACGAGGGCCTCGACGCCGTGTGGGCGCGCCACCAGGAGGCGGGCGACACGCTGCAGGCGGGCCTGCAGGAGATGGGCCTCGAGCTCTTCGCCGCCGAGGGGAGCCGTCTGCCGGAGCTCACCACGGTCCGGGTGCCCGACGGCGTGGACTCCGCCGGCGTGCGCAAGGAGCTGCTCGAGCGCCACGGCATCGAGATCGGCGCAGGCGCGGGGGAGCACGCCACCAGCGTGTGGCGCATCGGCCTCATGGGCCGCAACGCCCGCCCCGACGCCGTGCTCCTCGTGCTGGCGGCGCTGGAGGACGTCCTCGACCGTGCCTGACCTGTCGTTGCGTCCGATGATGCAGGAGGAGTACGACGCCTGGCGCGCCCAGTCGGTGCGGGACTACGCCGCGGACATCGCGAAGTCGCGCGACCTCGACCTCGAGGCCGCCATGGCGCAGTCGGCGGGGGAGTTCGCCCAGCTGCTCCCCGACGGCCTCGCGAGCACGGACATGCACCTGTGGACCGCGGTGGTGGACGACCAGGCTGTCGGCATGGGGTGGATCGAGCTGCGGCAGCGTGCCTCGGGTGTCTCGGCCTGGATCTACGACATCAGCCTCGACGCCGACCACCGCGGACGCGGCCTGGGCCGCGAGCTGCTCGACGCCCTGCACGCCGCCGCCCGCGACCTCGGCGCCACGTCGATGGCGCTCAACGTGTTCGGCGACAACACCGCCGCGATCCGGCTCTACGAGGCGTCCGGCTACGCGGTCACGGCCCAGCAGATGAGGCGCGAGCTCTGAGCCCGGTCAGCGCACGCGGTCGACCGCGAGCCGGCCCAGGGCGAGCACACCGCGCTGCGGGGGACGTACGTCGGTGAAGCTCACGTCGAGCACCGACACGGTGCGGCCGGTGCGCACCACCAGCACGCGGCGCCAGTCGACCGCGCCCCGCGAGAACCAGCCGATCAGCATCCCGGCGGACTCGTCGCCGACGACCGGCGGGAACCACGCCCGGTTCTTCAGGAGCACGTCGCCGCCCTCGCCGTCGTCGGTGTCCACGTCACCCACGCACCGCTTGCTGAAGTCGCGGTAGCGCTTCACGAGGTCGCGGGCCTGACGCACGGAGTCGAAGCGGACGAGGTTCTGGTCGATCAGCGACACCGACCGGCGCCTGCTCGTGACCGACAGACCACCCTGGATCCGGCTGCTGCCGCGCACCGCGACACCCTGGTCGTCACAGCCGCGCGGGGCGAAGACGGGCGAGCGGTGGACGCCGCGCGACGGGTTGCGCACGTCGGGGTAGACGACGACGTAGTCCTCGAGCGTCAGCAGCTGCTGGCGCGTCAGCGGCTCGGGCGGTGCCGGCGCGGCGACGACCGGGGAGGGCGCGAGCAGCACGGCGAGGACGGCCAGGACGATCAGCGGGCTCCGCATCGCCCCAGCATGGCGTGGTGCCACGCCGCGTGCAACGGCCTCCGGCAGCGACCGGTGTCGTAGGGTGAGCCGCGCTGAGCTTCCCCAGTTGTCAGTGGCCGTCTCTCGACCGGTGAGGAGCCCGCGTTGTACCTGAAGAGCCTGACCCTCAAGGGGTTCAAGTCCTTCGCGTCCTCGACGACGATGCAGCTCGAGCCGGGCATCACCTGCATCGTCGGCCCCAACGGGTCGGGCAAGTCCAACGTGGTCGACGCGCTGGCCTGGGTCATGGGCGAGCAGGGCGCCAAGAGCCTGCGCGGCGGCAAGATGGAGGACGTCATCTTCGCCGGCACGTCCGGCCGTCCGCCGCTGGGGCGCGCCGAGGTGCAGCTGACCATCGACAACTCCGACGGTGCGCTGCCGATCGACTACGCCGAGGTCACCATCAGCCGCACGATGTTCCGCAACGGCGGCTCGGAGTACGCCATCAACGGACAGGGCTGCCGGCTGCTCGACGTGCAGGAGCTGCTCAGCGACTCCGGCATCGGCCGTGAGATGCACGTGATCGTCGGCCAGGGCCAGCTCGACTCGATCCTGCACGCCACCCCGGAGGACCGCCGCGGCTTCATCGAGGAGGCCGCCGGCGTCCTCAAGCACCGCAAGCGCAAGGAGAAGGCGCTCCGCAAGCTCGACGCGACCGACGGCAACCTCACCCGCCTCGCCGACCTGCTGTCGGAGATCCGTCGGCAGCTCAAGCCGCTGGGGCGCCAGGCCGAGGTCGCCCGCCAGGCGCAGACCGTGCAGGCCGACGTGCGCGACGCCCGCGCCCGCCTGCTCGCCGACGACCTGGTCACGGCGCGCACGGCGCTCGAGTCCGAGCTCGCCGACGAGTCGGTGCTTCTCGAGCGTCGCGAGGAGGTGGAGGCCGCGATCACCGCCGGCCGCGAGCAGGAGGCCCGCCTCGAGGCGGCCCTGCGCGACGACCTGCCCCGACTGGCCGCGGCGCAGGAGACCTGGTTCGCCCTGTCCGGCCTGAAGGAGCGGTTGCGCGGCACCGCCTCGCTGGCCGACGAGCGCATCCGCAACGCGGCAGGGGCAGCCGAGGGCGACACCGTCGACTCCGGCCGCGACCCCGACGACCTGGAGGCGCAGGCCGAGCGGGTGCGCCGCCAGGAGGCCGAGATCGCCGAGCAGGTCGAGCAGCAGCGCGCGTCCCTCGACGCCGCCGTGGTCGCCAAGCGCGCGGCCGAGGAGGCCGCGGCCGAGGAGGACAAGCGCGTCGCCGGTCTGCAGCGCGCTGCCGCCGACCGGCGCGAGGGGCTCGCCCGGCTCACCGGGCAGGTCAACGCGCTCACGTCCCGCTCGGAGGCGGCCGACGCCGAGATCCAGCGGCTCACCGACGCCCGTGAGGACGCCGTCACGCGCGCCGATCGGGCGCAGCGCGACTTCACCGCGCTCGAGACCCGGGTCGCGGGCCTCGACGCCGGCGAGGAGGGCCTCGACTCCGAGCACGAGGACGCGGTGGCCGCGCTCGACGAGATCGAGGAGCAGCTCGCCAAGGCGCGCGAGGACGCCCAGCAGGCCGAGCGCGAGCGCGCTGGCCTCGTCGCCCGTCGCGACGCGCTGGAGATCGGGCTCAACCGCAAGGACGGCGCCGGGGCCCTTCTCGCCGCGACCGACGAGGTCGGTGGCCTGCTGGGCTCGGTGGCAGCGCTCCTCGACGTCGACCACGGCTACGAGACGGCCGTCGCCGCCGCCCTCGGCGCCGCCGCCGACGCGGTGGTCGTCTCCGACGCAGGCGCGGCCGTCGAGGCGATCGCCCACCTCAAGCACGACGACCTCGGACGCGCCGGGATGCTGCTGGGCGGCGCGCCGGCCGCCGACCGCGACTGGCCCACCCTCCCCGACGGTGCGACGTACGCCGTCGACGTCGTGTCGGCGCCCGACGACGTACGCCCCGCGCTGGCGCGGCTGCTGCACCAGGTCGCCGTCGTCGACGACCTCCCCACCGCCCGGGGCCTCGTCTCCCAGCTCCCCGACGTCGTCGCCGTGACCCGCGAGGGCGACCTGCTCGGCGCCCACTTCGCCGCCGGCGGCTCGACCAGCCAGCCGAGCCTGATCGAGATCCAGGCGGCCGTCGACGAGGCCGGCGAGAAGCTCGCCGAGGCCACCGCCTCAGCCGAGCGCCTCGGCTTCGAGATCTCCCGCCTCGAGGCCGCCCGCCACGACGCCCTCAAGCGCGTCGACGTCGCCCTGGCCAAGCTGCACGAGTCCGACGCCACCCTCGCCGCGGTGGCCGAGGAGCTCGGGCAGTACGGCTCGCAGGCCCGCGCCGCCAAGGGCGAGGCCGAGCGGCTCGAGCGCGCCATCGCCACCGCGCAGGAGGCCCGCGAGGCCGCCCTCGCCGGTCTCGTCGACCTCGAGGCGCGCCTCGCCGCCGCCCAGGACGTCACCGACGAGGAGCCCGACACCGCCGAGCGCGAGCGGCTCGCCGCGGCGGCCCGCGACGCCCGGCAGGCCGAGATGGACGCCCGCCTCGCACTGCGCACCGCGGAGGAGCGGGCCCGCGCGCTGCACGGC
Source organism: Nocardioides sp. zg-1230 (assembly GCF_013155335.1). Classification (GTDB taxonomy): domain Bacteria; phylum Actinomycetota; class Actinomycetes; order Propionibacteriales; family Nocardioidaceae; genus Nocardioides. Next base: position 242,601 of record NZ_JABJQZ010000004.1, read on the forward strand.
CGGGCCGACTCCCTCCTGCGTGCCGCGCAGGCCGAGCGCGAGTCGCGCGCCCGCGCCGCCGAGCGCCGCGAGCGGCTGATCCGCGAGGGTCGGGCGGCAGAGGCCGTGTCGTCCGCCGTCCGCGTCGTCCTCCACCAGCTCGAGCGCTCGGTCATGCTGGCAGCCGACGAGCGCGCCGCGGTGGAGGAGTCCCGGCAGGGGAGCGAGCAGGAGCTCATGGCCGTGCGCACCCGGCTGCGCGACCTCGGTCGCGAGCACGACGAGCTCGTCAGCTCGGTGCACCGCGACGAGATGGCCCGCACCCAGCAGAAGATGCGCATCGAGCAGCTGGAGGAACGCGCGCTGGAGGAGCTCGGGCTCGATCCCGACGGCCTGGTCTCCGATTACGGCCCGACCACGCCGATCCCGTTCACCGGCGAGGTGCCCGAGGGGGAGGAGCCGCCGGAGCCCACCGCCTTCGTGCGCGAGGAGCAGGTCAAGCGACTGCGGTCCGCCGAGCGCGCCCTGTCGATGCTCGGCCGGGTCAACCCGCTCGCGCTGGAGGAGTTCTCGGCGATGGAGGAGCGGCACAAGTTCCTCACCGAGCAGCTCGAGGACCTCAAGCGAACCCGCAAGGACCTCCTCGACATCGTCCGCGAGGTCGACACCCGCGTGGAGCAGGTCTTCACCGAGGCCTACGCCGACGTGGAGAAGGCCTTCGACCAGACCTTCGCCCGCCTCTTCCCCGGGGGCGAGGGCCGGCTGGTCCTCACCGACCCCGGCGACATGCTCACCACCGGCGTCGAGGTCGAGGCCCGGCCGCCGGGCAAGAAGGTCAAGCGGCTCTCGCTGCTGTCCGGTGGCGAGCGGTCGCTCGTCGCGGTCGCGTTCCTGGTGGCGCTCTTCAAGGCCCGGCCGTCGCCGTTCTACATCCTCGACGAGGTCGAGGCGGCGCTCGACGACACCAACCTCGGCCGCCTGCTCCAGATCTACGAGGAGCTGCGCGAGAACTCCCAGCTGCTCGTCATCACCCACCAGAAGCGCACCATGGAGGTCGGCGACGCGCTCTACGGCGTCACGATGCGCGGTGACGGGGTGTCCGCCGTCATCAGCCAGCGCCTCCGTGATGCGGAGTCGGCGTAGTGGCACAGGACGTACCCACCCGGGCCGACTACGTCGCCTGGCGCACCGCCACCACGCGCTGGCGCGACGACGACGCCTACGGCCACCTCAACAACGCCACCTACTACGAGCTGTTCGACACCGCCGTCAACGCCTACCTCTACGAGGCGACCGGGGTCGACGTGCGCGCGCTGCCGCAGATCGGTGTGGTCGCCGAGACCGGGTGCCGCTACTACCGCGAGATCGGCTTCCCCGACCCGATCGAGATGGGGCTCGTCGTCGACAAGGTGGGGACGAGCTCGATCGTCTACCGGATCGGGCTGTTCCAGGGCCCGTCCGACGAGGCGGCCGCAGAGGGACGCTTCGTCCACGTGTACGTCGACAACTCCCGCGGCGCGGGCGAGCGGCCGGTGACCCCGATGCCCGACGTCGTGCGCGCGGCCGTCGTACCCCTTCTCCGCCCCGAGGGGTGAGCGTCCTCACCCCGACGCGCCGGTGACAGGCGCCGATGCACGAGGGTCACGCGTCGTGTGCCACCGTGGAGGAGACCCGCCCGGCCCACCTCGGAGGAACCCCGTGCTCGCGATCGTCCTGATGATGTCCCTCGGCGTGCTCGTCGCCGCCGCCGTGGCTGTCTACGTCGCCTACCCGCACCGTGGCGAGGAGATGCCGGTCGCGCCGCAGCTCGGCGACGCCATGCGCAAGGGCGTCGACGCCCTCCCGACCCTCGAGGACTCCGAGTCCCGCGTCTGACCCCGGCAGGCCGGTGACCACCGGCGTGGCGCCTCGCGGCGGCCGGCTCGCGGACTAGCGTGCGAGAGGTGACCGGCTCCCGCCAGGACGTCCCCAAGGGCTACTGCGCAGCCTGCGGGGCGATGGTCTCCCGCGGCTTCCGACCGGGACCCGACGGCCGTCCTGACGCGAAGTGCCCCCGGTGCGGGAGCCTGGAACGGCACCGCTTCCTCTCGCTCCTGCTCGGCGTCCTGTCGCCGGAGCTGCGCGACCTCGACACGGTGGTCGAGATCGCACCCTCGCGGCAGTCGAAGGTGCTGCTCCACCGCCTCGAGGCCCGTCGCCGGGTGAGCCTGGACGCCGGGTACGACGCACGCGACGTCGACGCGCTCGCCAGCCTCACCCACCTCCCGCTCCGCGACGGCTCGGTCGACCTGCTGGTCTGCTACCACGTGCTCGAGCACGTCCCGGACGACTGCGCGGCGATGCGGGAGATCGCGCGGGTGCTCAGTCCGCGCGGGATCGCGCTGCTCGAGGTGCCCATCAAGATGGGTGTCGCGACCGACGAGGACCCCTCCGCGACGCCTGAGGAGCGCGTCCGGCGCTTCGGCCAGCACGACCACGTGCGGTGGTACGGCGACGACTTCGACTCCCGCCTCGCGGACGCGGGCCTGGCGTCAGTGCGGGTCACGCCGCCAGCGCTGGTGGGGGAGTCGGCCGTGCGGTGGTTCCGGCTGATGCCCCACGAGGTCGTGTGGGTCGTGCACCCGGGAGCGGGGACGGCGTCCCCGATGCTGGCCGGCGGCGCCGGGTCCGGGCTGACCGCCGCCTTCGACGCGGTGCTCGCCGACCTCGCGAGGGCGCAGGGCCGCCTCGCGCGCGAGCGCGAGCGGGCCGACCGCCTCGTCGCCCAGCGGGACGAGCTGCGGGCTCGGCTGGCGGCCGAGGACACCCGTCGCGAGGCCGGGGTGCTCACCCGCCTCCGGCGCGCCGTGCCCCTCTGATTGGATTGGCCCCATGGGTGACTGGCTCTATCTGATCATCGCCATCGCGGTCGTCGGCGTGCTCACGCTCGCCGGGCTGCTGACGTCCGGACGCCGGCGCAAGGAGGTGCAGCCGCCCAGCGGTCGCACCGACGTCATCGCGCCGCCCCCGACCGAGACCGACGTCGCGACCGGGGCGCCGCCCGAGCCGGCGGTCGACACCGCCGAGCCCGTCGTCGAGGCCCCGGCCGCACCGACCCTCGAGAAGCCGGAGAGCACGGCATCGCGGCTCGTCCGCCTGCGGCAGCGGCTCTCGCGCTCGCAGGGCGGTCTCGGCAAGGGGCTGCTTGCGCTCCTCAGCCGCGAGCGCCTCGACGAGGACACGTGGGAGGCGATCGAGGACACGCTGCTCACCGCCGACGTCGGCGTCGCGCCCACCCAGGCCCTCGTGGAGCGGCTCCGCACCCGCCTGCGGGTCGAGGGAGGCACCGCACCCGACGCACGCGAGGTCCTGCGCGAGGAGCTCATCGAGCTCGTCGGCACCGACCTCGACCGCCGCGTCCAGGTGACCGGCACCGACGGCAAGCCGGGCGTGGTGCTCGTCGTCGGCGTGAACGGCGCCGGCAAGACCACCACCGTCGGCAAGATCGCCCGGATCCTGGTGGCCGAGGACCTCTCGGTCACCCTCGGCGCCGCCGACACGTTCCGCGCCGCGGCCGTCGACCAGCTCGCCACCTGGGGCGAGCGCGTGGGCGTCGAGGTCGTGCGCGGCCCCGAGGGCGGCGACCCCGCCAGCGTCGCGTTCGAGGCGGTCAAGCACGGCGTCGACAACGGCGTCGACACGGTGCTCGTCGACACCGCCGGCCGCCTGCAGAACAAGGCCGGCCTGATGGACGAGCTCGGCAAGATCAAGCGCGTCATCGAGAAGCAGGCCGACGTCACCGAGGTGCTGCTCGTGCTCGACGCGACCACCGGCCAGAACGGCCTCATCCAGGCGCGCGTCTTCAGCGAGATCGTCGACGTGACCGGCATCGTCCTCACCAAGCTCGACGGGTCCGCCAAGGGCGGCATCGTGGTGCAGGTGCAGCGCGAGCTCGGCGTACCGGTCAAGCTCGTCGGCCTCGGCGAGGGCCCCGACGACATGGCGCCGTTCGACGCGGCCGCGTTCGTCGACGCACTGCTGGGCTGAGCTTGTCAGGCCGTGCACGGGCCGACATCTTCAGGAATCCCCGGCTGCCCGGGGATCGCTGAACATGTCAGGCCGTGCACGGGCCGACAACTTCAGGACCAGTCGACCCGACGGGCCTGGTACGCCGTCAGCGGCGGGCGAGCAGCGCGCGCACGGCGTCGTCGATCAGGGTCTCGGCACGCTTGTCGAAGCTGTGCTCGGCGATGATCCGGGTCGCGATCTCGCGCCGGGCGGCGTTGTCGGGGAAGGCGTCGTAGGGCGGCTCCACGAGGCGCGCGAGCTCGTGCTCGTTGTCGAAGGGCAGCACCAGGCCGGAGAAGATCTCCTCGAGGCCGTCGATGCGGTCGCTGAGGATCCGGGCCCCGCAGGCAGCCGCGTCGAAGAGGCGGTTGGAGGCGAAGCTGTCGCGCCGCATGTCGAGGTGGTGGTCGTTGAGCACGATGCCGGCCGAGGCGTAGAGCGCGCCGACCTCACGGTTGTCGACGCCCCCAGAGGCGATCTGGTCGCGCTCGACGAAGTCGGTCCAGTCGTTGCCGTGCAGGGTGAGGTCGGCGCCGATCGCCAGGGCGCTGCGCACGGCGTAGCGGTAGATGCCGCGTGAGTTGCCCACGAAGAGCAGCGCCGGGCCGGTGTCGGGCTCGGCCCGCTCCGGGTGGAACCAGCGGGTGTCGGTGCACTGCAGCAGCGACGTGACGGGCGTGCCCCACTCACGGCTCACGCGCGCCGACCAGCTCGTGCTGGCGGCGTAGACGAGGTCGAAGCCGGCCACCTCGTCGGGCGTGATCATGTCGGGGTGGCTGATGATCCACTCCACGTTGAGCAGCCCCGGCCGGGGCATGACGCGGTCCAGGCCGCGGAGCACCAGCAGGACGTCGTCGTGGTCGCGCGAGTCGCGCTGCCGCGCGTCGCGACGGTCGATGGCCACGTGCTGACCGCGTCGCTCGAGGGCGTCGGCCAGGGAGCGCGCGAAGTAGGTGTCGCCCCACCGGTCGCCGCGCTGGGCGGCGGGTGCGGCGATGTCGACGGCCCACCGCAGGCGCGGGGGCGACTCGCGGATGCCCTCGACGGCGCGGAGGACGAGCTCGGGGACGAGGACAGACGGCGCGGCGCGGTCGTCGGGGTCGGCTGCGACCCGGCGGCTGCGTTCGTCGGTCACCTCGAGGCCAGCCGTGCGCAGCTGGTCGTGCGAGCGGTCGGTCGGGGGCGGCGGCCCGGCGAGGACGGTGGGGCGCAACGACGACATCGCACCGATGAGCCGCTCGGGCTCGGCGTAGGGGGTGCGCGAGGTGATCACCGCGTCCGGCACCAGGACCGTCCCGCCGACTCCGGCCCGCTGTGCCCGCAGGCCGAGGTCGGTCTCGCCGAGGACGGAGTGGTAGCGCGCGTCCAGCCCGCGGAGCGCGACCGCCGCCTCGGTGCGCAGGGCCACCACCGCGGCGGCCGGCGCGGCGACGTCGCAGGTGCCGATCCGGAGGGCGTCGCTGGTGGGCAGGCCGGCGAGGAACAGCTCGGGGTGGGGGTTGTCGGAGGTGAACCGAGCGCCGGCGCTGAGCACGACGCCGTCGAGGTCGACGACCAAGGGCTGCACGAGGCCGACCCCGGGCTCGCGCAGCGCAGCGGCGAGCCGCTCGGCGATCGGTTGGCGCGGTGGCATCGCCTCGGGCCGCACCAGTACCACGGTGCTGCCGGTCGCCTGCGCGACACCGACGTTGGTGGCGACGGACATGGACACCGGGGCGGGGACCGAGACGAAGCGGGCGCCGGGGATGACCGCGGCGATCGACGCGGCCAGGACGTGGTGCGCGCGACGCATCCGGACCCCGACGAGCACCAGCTCAGACCCCTCGCGCGGCACCGAGCCGAGCCACTCCACGGTGCGCCGCGGCTCCGGCCCCAGCGGCATGACGTGGCTGACGAGCGACTCGTCCGTCTCGCGGGTCGCCGCGGCGTCCCAGTCGACGAGCTGGCGCTCGAGGACGACGGAGTCCCAGTCGTCGCCGAAGCCGGGCTGCGGGGTCTCCGGGCGCCGGAGGACGGGTACGTCGACCGCGAGCGGCTCGTGGTCGCGGGTGAGCCGCAGCACGAGGTCGCGCTCCACCGCCCCGTCGAGGCCCTCGTCGAAACCGCCGACGTCCTTGACCGCGTCGCGCCGCAGCAGCGCGGTGGCGAGGTCGACCGGGCGTCCGCCCAGGAGCTCGTGCCGCGACCGGGCGACCGCCCCTGCACCGGCGACCACTGCCGCCGCCCCGCTCTGGTGGGCGTGCGCCAGCAGGTCGCCGAGCATGTCGGGGAGCCACTCCCGTCCGAGCGGCAGGAAGGCGACGTGCTCGGCGGTGCCGTGCTCGAGGGCCACGTTGAGGGCCCGGGCCGCCCCGCAGCGCGACTCGCGCACGACGGTGATGCGGTCGTCGAAGGCCGCGACTCCCTGGAGCACGGCTGCGGTGTCGTCGGCCGACCCGCGGTCCACGGCCACGAGGTGCCAGTCGGTGAAGGTCTGGGCCTGCAGCGAGGCCACCGTCTGGTGGACGAGCGGGCCGGCGTCCTGCGCGGCCATCACGACGGTCACCGCGGGCGAGGTGCCCAGAGCGGTGGGGAGCGCGGGGGTGGGCCCGACGAGCTGCGGACGCTCCCTCACGACCTCCTCGCGCCACTGGGTCGCGGCCTCGATGGCGGCCGCACGGTAGGTGGCCCAGGAGACCTTGCGGGGCAGGATGCGGGTGGGCAGCGGCGTACCGGGGCCGGAGGCGGACAGCCAGTAGGACAGCGCGCCGTAGGGATGGTGCCGGGCCTCGGGGTAGGCCGCGAAGACGATCCGCGGGTCGACCAGCGGGTGGGGCGCGATGCGGTTGCGGCGACGGCGCTCGGCGACGTACCAGAGAACGGGGTGCTGGCCGGCTCGCTGCCACGAGCGGCGGCGCCCGATCCACTGGGCCTCGAAGAGCGGGTGGGGCGAGACGTCGCCTGCCTCGACGACGGCGCGGGCCGCCTCGAGGGGCGAGCCGAAGGTGGTGCCGAGCTGGGCGGCGACGTAGTCGACGTCGACGAGCCCGGAGGCGACCATCACCTCGGCGGCGTCGTCGAGCCGCACCTGGCTCGGGCGGCGACGCTCACCGCGCATCGGAGTACCTCACCCTCGGGAAGAGGGGCTCGAGGGCCAGCGGAGTAGGTAGGAGCCGTTCGGTGTCGCGCAGCGGGTAGTACTGCGCGGTCTCCTCGAGGAACTCACGCACGCCCTCGAAGCGCTGGGGATACCGGCGCTCGCACAGCTCGAGCAGGCGCTTGGCGTCGAGGTTGTAGGGGTCGTAGCGCAGGGTGTCGATCTTGACGTAGGGGAGCCGGGCGTCGTCGAGCACCCGGTCGGCCAGGCTGCGCGCCGGGTTCCACGGCTCGTTGGCCCGCTCGCGCCACTCGCGGACCTCGGCGCGGGTGCGCGGGAAGTGGGAGCGGTGGGCGGCCCACCAGCGCATCCGCTCGCGGGCGATGCGACGGTCCTCGGGGGTCTCGACGAAGTAGGTGTCGGAGACGAAGCCCGCCTCGTAGAGCCGGCGGGACATGCCGACCTCGTAGCGCCGGATCACCTGGCGGCGCTTGGAGATCGGCTCCATCTCCTCCCAGAAGGTCGTGAACGCTCGCGAGCCGACCACCCACGGCCGGAAGGCGATGAAGAAGGACTGGATGTGCGGCGCGACGCGCTCGGCCCCCGTCAGGCCCCAGAAGTCGCAGGGCCGGGTGGCCATCTCGGTGAAGACGGGCTCGTAGGAGTCGAGGGCGAAGACGTAGGTGTCGTTGCACACCACCACCTCGTCGTACGCCGTCAGGTCGCCGGCGGCGTCGAGGCCGACCTTGTAGCTGAAGAAGTCGTAGCCGTAGTTGGCCCGCTCCACCAGGACCGCCCGCTCGGCCAGCCAGGCGCGCGCGGAGTCCTGCAGGCTGGCCGTCGTGCACACCAGCAGCGTGTCGACCGACGCGGCCAGTGCCTCCACCTGACCACGCACGTGGGGCCGAAGCTCCCCGGCGACGTCGTAGTGCGCCATCACGGCCAGTCTGGACACGGCCGAACACTAACAAGGCGGCCTCCGGGGCCGATCCGTTCACACACCCGTAACACGACGACCCATTCCGTTGCGTGCATGCAACATCCGTCGCAGCCCGGTGAAACCTCGCCCGCACAGGCTGCGGGTCATCACGTGGGCACCGGCATGACAGCGGCGTCATCGCCCGGTGACCACCCCCGTTTCGCTCGTGCTCGAAATCCCTGGAGGTCCTGTGGACGGCTATTACGCCTTCATGCTGGTGGCGACTGCCTTCGTCCTGATGATGACGGTGCCCGCGCTGGCCCTGTTCTACGGCGGCATGTCGCGGTCGAAGTCCGTGCTCAACATGATGATGATGTCCTACGTGGCGGCTGCCATCGTCGGCATCCTCTACGTCGCCGTCGGCTGGTCGATGGGGTTCGGCGGCGACGGCACCTTCTTCGCGAACCCCTTCGAGCTCCTCTGGCTCGACGGCGTCACCACCGACACCTACATCGGCGTCATGTTCCAGATGACCTTCGCGATCATCACCGCCGCGCTGATCAGCGGCGCCGTCGCCGACCGGCTGAAGTTCTCCGCCTGGGTGGTCTTCGTCCCGCTGTGGTCGCTGATCGTCTACTTCCCGATGGCGCACATGGTCTTCAGCTGCACCGAGGACTCGCTCATCTGCGGTCGCATCGGTGCCCAGGACTACGCCGGTGGCACGGCGGTCCACATCAACGCCGGTGTCGCGGCCCTCGTGCTGGTCCTCCTGCTCGGCAAGCGGATCGGCTGGCCGCGTGAGCAGATGCGCCCGCACAACCTGACCCTCACGATGCTCGGCGCCGGCCTGCTCTGGATGGGTTGGTACGGCTTCAACGTCGGCTCCATCGTCTTCGCCGGCGAGGAGGGCGAGGCGTTCACCGAGCGCTTCATGTCCGAGACCGGCCGCACCTTCGCCAACACCACGCTGGCCACCATGGCGGCCATCATCGGCTGGCTCCTGGTCGAGCGCCTGATCCACAAGAAGGCCACCTCCCTCGGTGCCGCGTCGGGCATCGTCGCCGGCCTGGTCGCGATCACCCCGGCCGCCGGTGCGGTGAACCTCTCCGGCGCGGTGGCGATCGGCCTCGTCGCCGGTGGTGTCTGCGCCTGGGCCGTGGGCCTGAAGTACAAGCTCGGGTACGACGACTCGCTCGACGTGGTCGGCGTGCACCTGGTCGGCGGCGTCGTCGGCACCGTCCTGATCGGTGTGTTCTCCACGGCCGACGGCGCTGGCGGGGTCGACGGGCTCCTCTACGGCGGAGGGTTCGGCTCGCTGGGCGACCAGACCCTCGGTGTCGTGGTGGCCGTCATCTACTCCGGCGTCCTGACCACTGTCATCGCCCTGGGGATCAAGTACACGATGGGCCTGCGCCTCGACGAGGAGGACGAGGTCAACGGCATCGACCTCGTCGCCCACGGCGAGTCGGCGTACGACCTGCACAGCGGCACCAGCGGCGGCGGCAGCAGCGTGCTCGCTGCCTCGACCGCCCCCGCCACCACGACCAGCAAGACGGAAGGAGCCAGCGCATGAAGCTCGTGACCGCGGTGATCAAGCCGCACAAGTGGGAGGACGTCCGCGAGGCGCTCGAGACCTTCGGGGTGGCCGGCATGACGGTCTCCGAGGTCAGCGGCTACGGCCGCCAGAAGGGCCACACCGAGGTCTACCGCGGGGCGGAGTACGACATCGCCCTCGTGCCCAAGATCCGCATCGAGATCGTCGTCGACGACGCCGACGCCGACGACATCGTCGGGATCGTCGTCAAGACCGCGCAGACCGGCCGGATCGGCGACGGCAAGGTCTGGGTCAGCCCGGTCGAGACCGTCGTCCGCGTCCGCACCGGCGAGCAGGACGCGTCGGCACTCTGATGGGCGGGCGTCTCGGGGACCACGCATGAGCACCCCACGTCGTTCCTCTCCTCCGCTTCGCTCCTCCGAGCAACGACGCAGGGACCCCGCATGACCGCAGCAGATCGACACACCAGGGCCACCTCGGCCGACGAGCTCTGCCGGGAGGCGTACGCCGCCTCCGGCGGGCCCGTCACCGGGGTGGCCCTGGTCGCCGTCGGGGGCTACGGTCGGGGCGAGCTCGCCCCGCACTCCGACCTCGACGTCGTCCTCGTCCACGAGGACGGACTGGACCTGGGTGGGCTGGGCGCCACCCTGTGGTACCCGCTGTGGGACTCCGGTCGACGCCTCGACCACTCGGTCCGCTCGATGACCGAGGTGCTCGAGGCGGCGGCCGACCTGCGGGTCGCGCTGGGTCTGCTCGACGCCCGCCACCTCGCCGGCGACCCGGGGCTCAGCCTCCGGCTGCGTACGACGATGCTCGCCGACTGGCGCCGGCAGGCCCGCACCCGACTGCCGGAGCTGAAGGCGATGACCCTCAAGCGCCACGACGTCACCGGGGAGCTCGGGCACGCCTCGGTGCCCGACGTCAAGGAAGCCGAGGGAGGCCTGCGCGACGCCGGCGTGCTGAAGGCGATCGAGGCCAGCTGGCTCGTCGACGCCTCCACCCCGGCGCTCGAGGCGGCGCGGCAGATGCTCCTCGACGTCCGCGACGAGGTGCAGGACCTCGCCGGACGGCCCGCCGACCGCATCGCCCCCGAGATGTGGGGACCGCTGGCAGACCGCCTGGGGCTCGCCGACGCCGAGGCGGCCCAGCGCCACGTCCGCTCGCTCGGGCGGCGCATCGGACACCTGTCCCGCCTGGCGTGGCGGCGCACGGACGCCGTGATGGCCCGACCGACGGGCGAACGCGACCGCCGGACGCCCGCGCTGGAGCGGATCGCTCCCGGCATCGCCCTCTCCCGCGGTGAGGTGGTCCTCGACGCCGGCACCCGGCCCGGCGACGACCCCACCCTGCTGCTCCGCGCCGCGGCGGAGGCCGCGAGCCGCGACGCCGTGCTCGCCCCGACCACCGCCGCCCGCCTCGTGCGCGAAGGTGCTCCGCTGCCCGTGCCGTGGCCGGCGCCCGCCCGTGACGCGCTGGTCCGGCTGCTCGCCAGCGGACCGGGGCTGCTGCCCGTCTGGGAGACCCTCGACGAGGTCGAGGGCATCGAGACGTTCCTGCCCGAGTGGGAGCAGATCCGGCTGCTGCCGCACGCCTCGGCGATCCACCGCTTCACCGTCGACCGGCACGTGGTAGAGACGTGCGCGGAGGCCGGCGCGCTGATCCGCACCGTCCGCCGACCCGACCTGCTCCTGGTCGCGGCGCTGCTGCACGACATCGGTAAGGGCTCGCTCCAGGACCACTCGGTGGCCGGCGAGCCGCTGGCCCGCAAGGTCGTGGCGCGGATGGGCTTCACCGACCTCGACGCCGAGGTGGTCGCCTCCCTCGTGCGGTGGCACCTGCTCCTCGCGGACCTCGCGACCACCCGCGACCCCGACGACCCGGCCACCACGGCCGAGCTGCTCACCCACGTCCCCGACGCGGCCAGCCTCGAGCTCCTGCGCGCCCTCACCGAGGCCGACGCCCGGGCCGCCTCGCCCGCGGCGTGGACGACCTGGCGGGCGACCCTGGTCGACCGGCTCGTCTCCCGGGCCGGTCATGCCCTCGGCGCCGAGATGACCCACGTCGCCCCGGCCGGGTCGCTGACGATCCCCGACGCCGTACGACGTGACCCCGCCGCCGTCTCGGTCACCATCACCCCGCACGAGGTGGGCGCGACCGTCACCGTGGTCGCGGCCGACCGCGTCGGCCTGCTCGCCGACGTCGCCGGCGGCCTGGCGGCGCTGCGGGTGCCGGTGCACGCCGCCCGGGCCTGGGCGCAGGTCGACGCCGACGGCGAGTGGGGCGTCAGCGCGTGGGAGGTGCCCGACGCCTACCTCGACGCCACCGTCGTCCGCGAGCGCATCCGCCGCGTCGTCGAGGGCACCCAGCGCCTCCCCGAGCTGCCCGCGCGACCGGACGGCGAGCTGCCGCCCATCGTGGAGGTCCGCCCGGACGCCTCACGCGCCTCGCTGGTGCTCGAGATCCGCACCTCCGACCGCCCCGGCGTGGTCCACCGCGTGCTCACCACCCTCGCCGGGCTCGGGCTGACCGTGGCCTCGGCCCACGTCTCCACCCTCGGGCCGCAGGCGGTGGACGTGTTCTACGTGCAGGAGGTCGGGGGAGTGCGCCCGACGGAGGAGCGTGCCGCGGCCGCCGCCCACGCCGTACGCACGGCACTCGGGGGCTGAGCCGGGCAGCCGGGCTCGGTGGCCGAGCGGACGGCTGGGCTCGTCGGCTGAGCCCGGACGGGGTGCGGCCGTTAGTCTTGGTCGTCGTAGCAGACTCTGATCCGCCCTGATCCACCACCGATGCGAGGGACAGACCCACACCGTGTTCGCCACACTCTCCGACCGCCTTGCCGACACCTTCAAGAACCTCCGCGGCAAGGGCCGGCTCTCCGAGGCCGACATCGACGCCACTGCGCGCGAGATCCGCATCGCGCTGCTCGAGGCCGACGTCGCGCTGCCGGTGGTGAAGGAGTTCGTCGGTGCGGTGAAGGAGCGGGCCCGCTCGGAGGAGGTCAGCGGGGCCCTCAACCCGGCGCAGCAGATCATCAAGATCGTCCACGAGGAGCTCGTGACGATCCTCGGCGGCGAGACCCGCCGCCTGCGCTACGCGAAGAGCGGACCGACTGTCATCATGCTCGCTGGCCTCCAGGGTGCCGGCAAGACGACGCTCGCGGCCAAGCTCGCGCTGTGGCTCAAGGACCAGGACAAGACGCCGATGCTCGTCGCGGCCGACCTCCAGCGCCCCAACGCCGTCCAGCAGCTGCAGGTCAACGGCGAGCGGGTCGGCGTCCCCGTCTTCGCCCCCGAGCCCGGCAACGCCCAGGGAGTCGAGCACGGCGGGGACCCGGTCGACGTGGCGCGCAGGTCGATCGAAGAGGCGAAGCGCAAGCTCCACGACGTCGTCATCATCGACACCGCCGGTCGCCTCGGCGTCGACGCCGAGCTGATGAAGCAGGCGGCCGACATCCGCGACGCCGTCCAGCCCGACGAGGTGCTCTTCGTCGTCGACGCGATGATCGGCCAGGACGCGGTCACCACCGCGCAGGCGTTCCTCGACGGCGTCGGCTACGACGGTGTGGTGCTCACCAAGCTCGACGGTGACGCCCGCGGTGGTGCCGCGCTGTCGATCCGCTCGATCACCGGCAAGCCGGTCATGTTCGCCTCCAGCGGCGAGAAGATGACCGACTTCGACCTCTTCCACCCCGACCGGATGGCCTCGCGCATCCTCGACATGGGCGACATGCTCACCCTGATCGAGCAGGCGGAGAAGGCCTTCGACTCCGAGCAGTCGCTGAAGGCCGCAGAGAAGCTCGCCACCAAGGGCGGCTTCACGCTGGAGGACTTCCTCCAGCAGATGATGCAGATCCGCAAGCTCGGCTCGATGACCAAGATCATGGGGATGCTGCCCGGCATGGGGCAGTTCCGCGACCAGCTCGAGAACTTCGACGAGCGCGAGATCGACCGCATCCAGGCCATCATCCAGTCGATGACGCCGGCCGAGCGCGACAACCCGAAGATCATCGACGGCTCGCGCCGTGCCCGCATCGCCGCCGGCTCCGGACGTCAGGTCTCCGACGTCAACCAGCTCGTCGACCGCTTCTTCGAGGCGCGCAAGATGATGGAGCAGATGGCCCGTGGCGGCGGTGTGCCCGGGATGCCCGGGATGCCCGGCATGCCGGGGCTCGGCGGCGGCAAGCGGGCCGGCGCCCGCCAGGCCGCGCAGGGCGGCAAGGGCAAGAAGGGCAAGAAGCGCGTCTCGGGCAACCCCGCCAAGGCCGCGCAGCAGAAGGAGCAGCAGAAGGCCGCGTCGGCGGAGAAGTCCGCGAACCCCTTCGGCAACCCCGACGGTGCCGAGGTCGACTACGAGAAGGCCGCCGAGCAGCTCAACCTGCCCAAGGACTTCTCCCAGTTCCTCAAGTGACTTCGACCCTGGTTGTCGACGGCGCCAACGTCGTCGGCTCGGTGCCCGACGGCTGGTGGAAGGACCGCGCGGGTGCGGCGCGGCGGCTGCACGAGCGGCTCCTGGTCGCCGACACGTCGTACGACGAGATCGTGCTGGTGCTGGAGGGGAAGGCCAAGAGCGGCGTCCGGGCCGGCCGGGACGCCCACGTCCGCACCGTGCACGCGGCCCGCGACGGGGATGCCGAGATCCGGGAGCAGGCGCGTCGCGCGGGCGAGGCGGGTGGCCAGGTGGTCGTGGTGACCGCGGACCGGGCGCTCGCGGCCAACGTCGCACCGGCCCAGGTGCTCAGCCCGTCCTGGCTGCTCGACCGGCTCTGACCCCGCTGCTCAGTGGGCTCCGCGCCCGCCGCCGCGGGTGAGTCCGACCCCGCGGACGACGGGCAGGGACGTCGACGTCGCGGACAGGTGCACGGCGTACTGCACGTAGCGACCCTCGAGCCCGACGTCGACCCCGGGCCGCACCAGCCGCCAGTCCGACCACGTGCCGTCCGGGTCCGGGCGGTCGCCGGTCCGGATCCGCACCAGGATCCGGGCACCCGCCGGCTCGGCGGAGTCGAGGGCCAGCCGCGTCCAGGTCGCCTTGCGCCCGGAGTCGACGACCCGCGACGTGTAGGTGCCCGATCCCCGCCCGCTGAGGGTGAGGGAGCCCAGCCCCCGGTCGTCGAGCCGCATCCGGTCGTCGGTCCTGCCGGTGCGGAAGTCCTCCGCCGTGAACATCGCCAGGCCGGGCGCGAGCGACCGGAACCGCGTCGTCCGGGCGCGTGCGGCGTTGCCGGCGCCGTCGCGCGACCCGACCCGCACCGTGTGGGCGCGGCGCGGTGCGAGGTCCGTCACCACCACGACGTGGCGGCGCGTCAGCCGGTCGTCGAGCCCGATGCCGCGCGCGGTGCGGCCCGCCTGGCGGTAGGTCACGCGCGAGGTCGAGGGCTCGTCCGTGCGCCAGGTGATGCGGGCCGTGCCGTCGGTCATCGGCCGTACGCGGACGTCGCTGATCCGGGGGGCACGGAGGTCCGCGCCGGGCGTCGTGAAGGTCGCGGGTGCCGCGCCGCTCGCCGGCCACCGGACGACGTCGCCGTCGGTCCCGCGCGACTGCACCACGTAGTGGTACCGCGTCGCGGGGGCGAGCCCGTCGAGCTCGGCGAGGTGCTCGGTGGTGCTCCCGTTCACGACCACCGCCTCGTCCAGGTCCGTGGGGGAGGTGCCGAGCCGCACCACCGTCGTCCCCGGGTCGGTCGTGGTCCACGTGAGCGAGGTCGTGCCCGTGTCGTCCGTCGTGGCCCTCGTGGCGGTGACCAGGTTGGTGCCGCCCGCCGGGGTGTACGTCGCCTGGTGGGCACCGCCGACGGCGGGGAACACGGCGTACTGCTGGCCCTTGACCGTCATCGTGGTGAACGGCACCGCCGTGCCACTGCGGGTGACGGCGCTGAGGGTGGCGCCCCCCGGACCCGTGGTGGGCAGCATGGCCGTGAGGCCGGTCGCGCCGACGCCGACGCCGATCGTGAACGAGAGCGTGCCTCCGCTCCACGACAACCCGGAGAAGGACGAGGCGTTGCGGCCGTCGGTCCACGTCAGCAGCTGGCGGGCGGCGATCACCGGCACGTTGCGTGCCTGCGCCGACGCCAGCACCTGGGTGTCCTCGAACGTCGAGGCCGCGTCGGTGTGGAGGTTGGCGGTGAACGCGCCGTAGTAGCCCTGGCTGCCGAGCGCGCGGTCGAGCAGGGTGTTCGGGGTGAACGGGTAGCTCTGCCCGGACTCGTCGGTCATGTTCGTGTTGGCCTGGAAGACGTCGATCATCGATCCGTCGGTGTCGGTGAACCGCATCGGCATGCCGGAGCCGTTCATGAAGCCGGGCCGGTCGGCGATCCACGAGCCGGGGTAGTAGTAGTAGTTGGTGTCGAGGCGGATCCCGGAGGCGAGCTCGGCCTTCGGCTGGGACACCCAGTCGCTCCACACGATGCAGTGGAAGCGGCTGGTCGTCGGCGAGGGCAGGGAGGTGTACTTCGCGCGCCACGTCCCGAGCTGGCTGGTGTAGGTGTCCTCCAGGCCCTGGTACGACGTGAAGTTGGTGCAGTTGTTCTGCGGGTGCAGCCCGACCTCGAAGCCCTGCGTCTGGAAGCCGGCCGCCTGCGCGTTCGTCATCGGGGTGCTGGGGTAGATGTACGACGAGAAGCGTGGGCACTCCCACCGCGCCACGGAGCAGCCCGACGGGCTCGCGGCGGCGTAGGTGCTGAACCGACCGGGCGTGCCGCCGCTGCCGTGGTCGTCCCCGGTGGCGACGACCACCGCCTTGTGGGTGCCGGGGAAGTACCAGAACCGGGGCACGGGCAACCGGTCGCGGGCCGTGACGGTCACGAGGTTGGCCAGCAGCCGCTGCTGCTCGTCGGCCTGGGGGATGTGCGCCTTGGCCAGGTCGACCCAGTCGGTGGCGCCGCTGCCGCCGAAGAAGAGGTCGTTCGACCGGTTCGGCGTGGCGCCGTCGCGGTTCTGCCCGGCCCAAGCGAGGTTGCCCTGGCGCGTGGCGATCACCGAGCGAGCGAGGTCGAACGCGAAGGTGGCGACCTGGCCACCATTGCTGCCGACGCTGCGCAACGTCACGGCCGGCAGCCCGGTGCTGGTCGTGGCGTTGGAGTACAGCGTCGCCACGGCGGTGGCGCCGTTGAGGGAGTAGCGGTCGGCGGACCCGTGGAACTGCATGGTCTCGGTGGTGATGCCCGCGCCGGGCTCGGTGGCGGCGTTGACGGCGAGGTAGCCGTCACCGACGGTGCCTGTCTGCGCCGTGATCCCGGCAAGGGCGTGCAGGCGGGTGTCCGGTCGCAGCGCGACGAGGTTGCCCCCGGCGTTCACCCAGCTGGTCAGGGCCGTCACCTGGGCGTCGGTGATCGCGACGTCTCCCAGGACGACGACGGCGTACGGCGCCAGCGCGGCGGCGTCGAGGGCGTTGACCCGGAGGTTGGCGAACTCGTTGAGCCCCTCGGCCCGCAGGATCTCGGTGAGGTACGCCGAGGACGGGTTGCCGTTGCTGGTCACCACGGCGATCGGCCCGCCGGGGCCGTCCGCGATCCCGGGCGGGGGCTCGCCGGCGGTCTGGAAGGACCACGACACCGGTGCCATGGTGTTGCCCGAGGTGTCGCGGGCGCCGCTCACCTCCACGGTGTAGGAGGACGTGTAGGTCAGGTCGGCGGCAGGCGTCAGCGTCATGGTCGAGGTGCCCACGTCGTACGCCGTCGTGGCCGGGACGGTCTGGCCGCCGGAGGTCCGGAGCGCCATCGAGACGCTGGAGCCGGTGACGAGCTCGTTGAAGGTCACGCTGGGCCGGACCCCCACCGGCACGCCGGTCGCGTCTGCGGCGGGGACCCGGGACGACACGGTCGGCGGGGTCGTGTCGTTGGACTGCTCGGAGAACACGACGTCCACCCAGTAGTTCTCGCTGTTGTAGGTCAGGTTCGGGAACGTGCTGGGAGCGCCGGTGTAGCGGTAGAGGCCGTTGCCGCCGTCGGTGCCGTTCTGCAGGGCGGTCAGCGGCCCCCGGGTGGTGGCGGCGTTGGCGAAGTAGCCGCCGTTCACGACGTAGCGGCTGGGCGTGAAGTACGAGGCCACGTAGGTCGTGCCGGCACTGACCGGGATGGGTGCGGCGAAGGTCGCCTGCTGCCAGCCGCTGGCCGACTCGTTCGTGAAGGTCACCTGGCCCAGCCGGGTGCCGGTGGCGGTCCACAGGGAGCCGACGTGCGTACCGGTGCTCTGGCTGGGCTTGTAGTAGCGGATGCCGGTGACGAAGCCGGCCGTGCTCGTCCGGAACCGCACGCCGAGCTCCACCGAGCTGGTGTCGGGGTCGGTGCCCGCGGGGGCCGCGGTCGCGGGCCAGATCGTGCAGGGGCAGCCCGACGTCGTCGCCGCGGTGGTGAAGGACCAGGACACGCCGTCCATCTGGTTGCCGGCCGCGTCGCGTGCCCCGCTGACGGTGGCCGTGTAGGTGGCGCTGGTGCCGAGGGTCGCCGTCGGGTCGAACGTCACGGTTCGGCTCGCCGCGTCGTACGTGGTGGAGCCGGCGACGAGGGTGCCACCGGGGCCCCGCAGCTCGACGACCGGGGTGGCGGCCTGGACCGCCTCGCTGAACGTCGCCGTCACGTTGGTCGCTGTCGCCACACCGGTCGCCCCGGTCGCTGGCGTCCGGGCGGTGACGGTCGGCTTGGTGGTGTCCACGGCCTCGGTGGTGAACGTCCAGGAGACCGGGTCCACCTGGTTCCCGGCGGCGTCGCGCGCGCCGCTGACCGTTGCGGTGTAGGTCGTGCTCGCGGTGAGCGCGGCGGTCGGGTCGAGTCGCGACGTGCGCGTCGCCGCGTCGTACGACGTCGTGCCGGCGACGAGCGAGCCACCCGGGCCGCGGAGCTCGAGCGCCACCGACCCTGCCTGCACCGGCTCGCTGAACGTCGCGGTGACGTCGCTGCCCACGGGGACGCCGGCGGCCCCGGCGTCGGGGCTGCGGCCCGTCACGGTCGGCTTCGTCGTGTCGGGGCCGTCCTCGAAGACGACGTCGACCCAGTAGTTCTCGCTGTTGTAGCTCAGGTCGGGGAAGGCGCCGGCCGTGGCGGTGTAGCGGTAGACGCCGTTCCCGCCGTCGGTGCCGTTCTGCAGTGCCGTGAGGGGGCCTCGGGTCGTCGGGCCGCCGGCGAAGTAGGCGCCGCTGACGGCGTACCGGCTCGGTGTGAAGTACGACGCCACGTAGGTCGTGCCGGCGGTGACCGGGATCGGGTCGGCGAAGGTGGCTTGCTGCCACCCGCTCGCGGACTCGTTGGTGAAGGTCACCTGCCCGAGCCGGGTCCCGGTGCGGGTCCACAGCGAGCCCACGTGGGTGCCGCTGGTCTGGGTTGGCTTCCAGTAGCGGATGCCGGTGACGAACCCGTCGGTGCCGGCGCGGAACTTCACGCCGAGCTCCACGGAGCTGGTGTCGGGGTCGGTGCCTGCCGGCGTCGCGGTCGACGGCCAGATCGTGCACGGGCACCCGGACGTGGCGGCGGTGGTGGTGAAGGACCACGACACCGGGTCCATCTGGTTGCCCGAGGTGTCCCGGGCGCCGCTGAGGTTGACGGTGTAGGTCGTGCTGGCCGCGAGGTTGGCGTTCGGGTCCAGGGCGGCCGTGCGGCTGGCGTCGTCGTACGCCGTGGTGGCAGGCACCAAGGTGTTGCCGGGCCCGCGCAGCTCGAGCGCGATCGTCGATTGCTGCACGGCCTCGCTGAACGTCGCGGTCGGCGAGACCCCCAGCGCCACCCCGGTCGCACCGACGGCGGGGGTGCGTGCGGTGATCGTGGGGCTCGTCGTGTCCGGGGTGTCGGTCGTGAAGGACCACGTCACGGGGTCCATCTGGTTGCCGGCCGGGTCGCGAGCACCGCTGACCGCTGCCGTGTAGGTCGTGGTGGCCGCCAGGGCCGCCTGCGGGTCGAGGGTGGCGGTGCGGGTCGCGGCGTCGTACGACAGCGTGGCCGGCACGACGGCGCCCCCGGGTGCGCGGAGCTCGAACGCGACCGTGGACTGCTGCACCGGCTCGGAGAAGGTCGCGGTGACGTCGGTGCCGAGCGGGACGGCCGTCGCCCCCGGCGCCGGGGTGCGGCCGTTGAGGCCCGGCTTGGCCGTGTCGTTGGCCTCGGTGAAGACGACGTCGACCCAGTAGTTCTCGCTGTTGTAGGTCAGGTTGGGGAACACGCCGGCCGTCGCGGTGTAGCGGTAGACGCCGTTCCCGCCGTCGGTGCCGTTCTGCAGCGCGGTGAGGGGGCCGCGTGTCGTGGGACCGTTCGCGAAGTAGCCGCCGCTCACGGCGTAGCGGCTCGGGGTGAAGTAGGAGGCGACGTACGTCGTCCCGGCCGTCACGGGGACAGGCGTGGCGAACATTGCCTGCTGCCAGCCGCTGGCGGTCTCGTTGGTGAAGGTGACCTGGCCCAGACGGGTGCCGGTGCTGCTCCACAGGGAACCCACGTGGGTGCCGGTGCTCTGGGTCGGCTTGTAGTAGCGGATGCCGGTGACGAGGCCGTCGGTCGAGGCCCGGAACCGGACCCCGAGCTCCACGGAGCTGGTGTCGGGGTCCGTGCCGGCCGGCGTGGCGGTGGCCGGCCAGATCGTGCACGGGCACGCGGCTGGCGGCGAGCCCACGGTGACGCTCGCGGTCGATGCCGTGCCGAGGTTCGCGCTGTCGTCGACGGCACGCGCGCGCAGGGTGAGGCTGCCCGTGGCGGACGGGGTGAACGTGTAGGTCCACGAGGCACGCCCGGTCGCCCGTCGCCACGTGGCCCCGTTGTCGGTCGACACCTCGACGCCGCCGACCCGGCCGCCACCGGTGTCCGTGGCCGTGCCGCTGATGGTGACGGGTGAACCCACGGGGAGCGTCGCGCCCGCCGCCGGGGACGTGATGGCCGTCGTCGGCGCCGTCGTGTCAGTCGATGCCGTGGCGGGGGTGAGGCCGGCGGTCAGCGTGTCCGGCTGGACCCCCATGTCGGCGAGGAGGTTGACCGTGGCCTGCTGGGCGGCCGTGTCGGGAGGGGCGGAGCCGCGGTCGTGGTTGCCGTCGAGCGCCCACGCCCACTGGATCGTGCCCGCGCTGAAGACCAGGGCGCCGCTGGCGGCCCGGTAGGTCGTCATCGCATGGGTGGCCTGCCCCTGGGCGTAGCTGTTTCCCTGGTCCTGGAGCCGTTGGCCGCTGTCGGTCGTCTGGGACACGCGGAACAGGCCCGCCGGTCGGGAGTCGTTGTCGGGGTCCTCGTCCCACTCGTAGCCGATGACGTTGCTGCCGATCGTCGTCGTCGCGTTGTTGCCCAGGCTCGCCACGCGGGTGTTGCGCCAGAACCGCATCTGGCCGTCCGCCTGGCCGACCACCATGTCCACGGCACAGCAGTTGATCGCGAACCACGTCCCGGTGAGCCCGTTCTCGGGGCGGCCCCCGTCCGCGGGCGGGCTGAAGCGCGGGTCGCGCCAGGTCCCGGTCCAGGTGTTGGCGAGCGGGTCGATCTTCGCGTTGGCGTGGGTCTCCTTGTAGGACACGAGGGTGCGGTGCGGGGTCCCGGAGCCGTCGATGCTGTTCTCCCAGCGGGTCTTCCAGAAGACCTCGTTGCCCGAGAAGAAGGCCAGGTGGACGCCCGCGTCGCGGGCCGCCTCGACGTTCGCCCGCTGGGTGCCGGACCAGTACTCGTCGTGCCCGACGCTCAGGAACGCCTCGTGCTCGAGGAGCTCGGCGCCGCGGCGGTCGGTGTCCACGCCAGAGCTGTAGCTGACGTCGTACCCGTTGGCCTCCAGGAAGCGCACCATCGGGTACTCGGCGTTGAAGACCCAGTCCTCGGGCGCGTTGGCGCGGGTCGTGAACGGGCGGTTGTAGCTGACCTTGTACGCGCGTCCCGCGGGGGCACCGGTGTAGAGGCTGTTGCCGCCGTAGGTGTTGTAGGCGTGCCACGTGGTGTCGGAGGTCTGGAAGAGCAGGTCCGAGCCGCCGTCGTCGTCGCGCACCACGAAGAAGACGTGGCTGGAGCCGGCAGTGCCGTCGGTGCGCACCAGCTTGGCGAAGTAGATCCCCGACACGGCGGTCGCCGGCACGGCCCAGGACGCGTTCTGGGTCCAGTTGCCGCAGTCGACGAGGCCGGTCGTGGAGTTGGTGAGGCAGTTGGGCTGGTTGTTCAGCACCGTGGGGGTGACGGTTGCGACCCGACGCGCCCCGGCACCGGCGTAGTAGCCCATCCGGTAGATGTCGAGCCGGTACGACGAGGCGCTGGTGTCGACCTTGAACCCGACCGTCTGACCCTGGTCGACGCTCATGTCGGTCGCGAAGCCCTGGATCGAGGACGAGCCGGCCCCGGTGATGCCCCATTCGCTCTCGGGACTGCCCGGGAGGGTGTTCTCGCAGGCCACCGGGTTGGTCACGGGCGGGTCGCAGGGCGCGGCGGCTGCGGGCGTGGCCGCAGTGACGATGCTGAGGGTCGTGGCCGCCAGCAACAGCGTGAGCAGCACGGCAAGGCGTCGAGGCACGGGCACGGCAACGCTCCTTCTCCCGGCCCACGGACCCCTCGCGCCCCGCGCGTCGACCGCCGCGGACACCGTGTCCTCCATCCTGAGTCGGCGTCGCGCCGACGTCATGCCCAGAACTGGGCATCGGGGGCGCGGCGGCCGTACCCGGCTGGCGATAGCGTGCCCGGCATGCCCCTCGAGCCAGCCCAGCGCTACCGCGGACCGGTCCTGCCCGACGGCGAGCCGCGTGACCTCTACGTCGTCGACGGCCGCGTCACCTACGAGCCCCAGGCGGGGGCCGACACCGTCGCAGAGGGCTGGATCGTCCCCGGCCTGGTGGACGCGCACTGCCACCTCGGGCTCGACGACTTCGGCGCCACCGACGACGCGGCCACCGAGCAGCAGGCCATCGCCGACCGCGACGGCGGGGCCCTGCTCATCCGCGACGCCGGCTCGGCGGCCGACACCCGCTGGATCCACGACCGCGACGACCTGCCCCGCCTGATCCGGTGCGGTCGGCACATCGCCGCCACGAAGCGCTACATCCGCGGCTACGCCCACGAGGTGGAGCCGGCCGACCTGGCGTCGTACGCCGCGCAGGAGGCCCGCAGCGGCGACGGGTGGATCAAGCTCGTCGGCGACTGGATCTCTCGGGACGAGGGCGACCTCGCACCGTCCTTCCCGGCGCAGGCGTTCGCCGACGCGATCTCAGCGGCCCACGCCGAGGGCGCCAAGGTGACGGCGCACTGCTTCGGCCACGGGGTGCTGCCCGGGCTCATCGAGGCGGGCATCGACTGCATCGAGCACGGCACCGGCCTGACCGAGGACCTCATCGACGCGATGGTCCAGCACGGCACCCGCCTGGTGCCGACCGTCATGCAGCTCGACAAGTTCCCCGAGCACGCTGCCGCGGGGCAGGAGAAGTTCCCGGCCTACGCCGAGACGATGAACGACCTCTACTCCCGCATGCCTGCCACGATCATGGCGGCCTACGAGGCGGGCGTGCCGATCTACGCCGGCTCCGACGGCGGCGGCATCAGCCGCCACGGCAACATCGCCGGCGAGATCGAGGCGCTCGTGCGGATCGGGATGCCGGCGCACGACGCCCTCGGCGCGGCCAGCTGGCGGGCCCGGGAGTGGCTGGGGGTGGACGGTCTCGTCGAGGGCGCGTCCGCCGACTTCGTCGTCTACGACCGCGACCCGCGCGCCGACCTGTCCGTGCTGCGTACGCCGACGCGGGTCGTGCTGCGCGGCCAGTCAGTCCTGGGCTGAGTGCTGGGCTGAGTGGGGGCTCAGTGGTGGGCTGAGCCCATCGACGACGAGGGGCGGTCACCCGGCCGGGTGACCGCCCCTCGTGCGGACGCGATGTGCGATCAGGCGGTGGTGTCCGCCTCGGTCTCGCCCTCGAGCTCGGCCTGGGCAGCCTTGACGTGGTCGCGCACGTCGCGGATGTCGGCCTTGGTGCTGGTGGCGGTGATCTCCAGCGCGGCGGCCTCGGCGGCCGCCAGGTGGCTGACGGCCTCCGGGTCGGTCGCTGCGGCCTCCTCGAGGCCCTCGACCTTCTTCACGATGTTGACAACGATCCGGAAGTTCTCGACGCGGAACGAGCGCAGCTCCTTGCGGACGGCCCGGGTGTCGACGGTGCTGTCGGCCGCCTCGACGGCGGCCTTCAGGTCGGTCAGGGCGGTCCGAGCGTCGGTCACGTTGGCCACGACCTCGGCCTCGGTGTCGTCGGCCAGGGCCTCGACGGCGTTGCTGGTCGACAGCCGGGCGAGGCGCTTGTCCTTGCCCGCGATGTCCTTGAGCAGCTGCTTGGTCTGCGCCTTGACCGTCTTCGCCGGCTTGGTCGGCTTGTCCGGCGCTGCCACGGCAGTGGCGGACAGCGCGGACGGCGCGACGAGCGCAGCGGTGGCGAGGGCGGTGGCGGTGATGCGCCGGGTGGTGTTCATTGAGAGTGCTCCTGTGAATTGGGGGGATGGAGTACTGACGGCGACCCACCTTGCAGTAAGTCGGTGGTCCAGACAATTCGAGGAACGGGCATGTCGTGTAGTCACTTCGGGCCATGTCCCCTCGGACGACCTGCTGTGTCGAAACCGATTTGAGCGGCGATGCCCCGGCGGGATGGGATAGGCCCGTGAGCACACTCGTCGACCTCTTCCCGCCGCTGGGCCTGCACGTGCAGGCCGGCCCCCTCGAGCTGCGGGGACTCTCCGACGAGCTCATCCTCGAGCTGTGCGACCTCGCGGAGCGGGGCATCCACCCTCCCGACGAGATGCCGTTCTACTTCCCGTGGACCGCGGCCCCGCCCGGCGAGCTCGCCCGCAACACCGCGGCGTACCACTGGGGCAAGCGCTCCACCTTCTCGCCCGAGGAGTTCTGCCTCGACCTCGCCGTGCTCCTCGACGGTCGGGTCATCGGCGCCCAGGGGGTCGCATCCAGGCACTTCCCGGTGACCAGGACGGGGGAGACCGGGTCGTGGCTCGGGCGCGAGTTCCAGGGGCGCGGGCTCGGCACGGCCATGCGCCGGGCGATGTGCGAGCTGCTCTTCGACCACCTCGGCTTCGAGGAGATCACCTCGGCGGCCTTCCTCGACAACCCCGCGTCGCTCGGCGTCTCCCGCAAGGTCGGCTACCGACCCACCACGGTGAGCCGGATCAAGCGGCGCGAGGGCGAGCTCGCGCTCAACCAGGGCCTCGTCCTCACCCCCGAGGACCTCGTCAGGGGCGCCGAGCCCATCCGCGTCACCGGGGCCGAGGCCGTGCGCGCCTTCATCGGTCTGGACGCCGCCTGAGCCCCGCGAGAAGATGAGCGGGACGGGTCAACCGTCGAGCTGCCGCGCGGCTGTTCCCTGTCATGGAGGCATGGCATGCGAGCCGCTGAGCAGCAGGAGTACGACTGGTACTTCCGGGCCTGCTTCGCGCCGGTGTCCAGGACGGTCTACCTGATCGTCCGCGACCGGGGTCGCGCCGAGGACATCACCCAGGAGGCGCTCTACCGCCTGCTGCGGCACTGGCGCACCGTCTCGGCGTACGAGCGCCCGGAGGCGTGGGTGAGGAGGGTCGCGATCCGGATCGCGGTCCGCGAGGTGCAGCGCGCCGCGGCCCGTCCGGAGAAGGAGCGGCTCGCCCAGCCGGCGTCGTACGACGAGACCCCGGACCCCGACGTGGCCAGGGCCGTGGCCGAGCTCGCGCCCATGCAGCGGGCAGCCGTCGTCCTCTACTACTGGGAGGACCGGTCCGTGCACGAGATCGCCGAGCTCCTCTGCGTCTCGGACTCCACTGTCAAGCAGCACCTCTACCGGGCGAGGCACCGGCTCGCGACCGTGCTCGGCGAGGAGGAGGTCGACGATGTCCGTCGATGACCGCCTGCGCCGGGGTCTCGAGACCAACGCGATGTCGTTCCGACCCGAAGGAGAGGCGCGCCTCGTTCGCGTCCACCGGCGCAACCGTCGTCACACCGTGCTCACCGGAGCATCGGCGGTGGTCCTGCTGCTGGGCAGCGGCGCGACGCTCGGGTGGGTGCTGGGCGGCGATGGGGTGGCCGGGGGGCGAGGTGCGGACCCGGTCGACGCACGCACTGCCACGGTCGCGTCCCCGTCTCACCCGGTGATCCCTCCCTCGAACTGGCGCAGGGTGATCACCCGTGAGGAGCTGGTCGCAGCCGGGGCCGACGGTGCCTTCCTGCGCGAACACCTGGGGTCCGCCGACCGACTGCCCGTCCTTCTGTCCTTGTCGCGTGACGTCTTCAGCCAGAGCGGTCGCTACGCCGACGGCTGGAGCGGAGGCGATGCCGGACGCGTGTCCTACGACGACGAGGGTCGGCTCGTGCTCACCAGCAGCAGCAGCGGCTGTCCCGGCTGCGTGCTGGCGCTCGACTGGCGCCTCGAACCGGGGGAGCTGCACCTCGGCGACGCCACCGGCATGCTCGATCCCATCGACCGGGTCGTGTACGTCGGTACCTGGCAGTCCGCGGACGATTGAGGTCAACCCCGGACCTTGCCGGTGGCTGTAAGAGGGCATCACCTACTCACGGAGGGACCCCGCCATGACGTCTCGCTCGTTCAGGACGCGAGCAGCTGTCCTCGTGCTCCTGCTCACCGCCACCGCGTTGCCGGCCTCGGTCGCGCAGGCCGACCCACCTGAGGAGGTCGACCAGTCCTTGCTGGTGCCGACCACCCTCGACTCGTCCTTCGCGCCGTTCACGTGCCGCGTGCGCCGGACCGGGCCTGTCTGCACCGGCGAGCGACACCTCGACACGGGGTGGCAGCCGGTCGACTTCCCGTGCCACACCCAGCTGCACAACCGGTTCGTCTCGTACCGTCACCAGACGCGCTACTACGACCACGACTACCTCAACTACGACCGCCACTTCCGCAGTCGCGACATCGACTACTTCAGCGCCACGCCCGGCGGTCCGACGACGGCGACGATCATCACCAATGTCCGCTTCGACGAGCCGTTCGGCGTCCGGGGCGACGATTCGACCGTCACGATCATCACCACCGGCACCATCTGGGACATCCGCCCCGCGGATGGCCCGTCGCTGGTGCGCGTGGTCGGGACCGTCGTCGAACCTCCGGGGGAGGTCGGCACCTTCAGCGGCCACGTCACGCGGGAGGGCGTCACGACCCACCACGAGGAGACGCCGCTGGACGAGGTGATGCCGGAGACGTACTTCTTCGAGACCGTCTGTCGAGCTGCCACGGGCGGGTGAGGCGACCCGATTGGTGGGTGGGTCGTACCTCTGGCAGAATCTTCCCTCGTGTCCTGCGCGCCCGGACCCTCTCATCCGAGCGACGCAGAGCCCTTCGAAGGACCAGCACCGGTGACCCCACCTGGGAACGGTCCCTCACCCACGACAATTCCTGAGGAGACACCACAAACGTGGCCGTCAAGATTCGTTTGAAGCGCCTGGGCAAGATCCGGGTGCCGCAGTACCGCATCGTCGTCGTCGACTCGCGCAAGAAGCGCGACGGTCGGGTGCTCGAGGAGATCGGCAAGTACCACCCCAAGGAGGAGCCCTCCCTCATCGAGGTGACCTCCGACCGCGCCCAGTACTGGCTCGGCGTGGGTGCGCAGCCCTCCGAGGCCGTCGAGGCGATCCTCAAGGTCACCGGTGACTGGCAGACGTTCAAGGGCCTGCCGGGCACCGAGGGCACCCTCAAGGTCAAGGAGCCCAAGCGCTCCAAGCTCGACATCTTCAACGAGGCCCTCAAGGAGGTGTCCGCCGAGTCGAAGGGCTCCGCGACCACCTCGAAGAAGAAGGCCGACAAGAAGGCCGACGAGCCCGCCGCTGCCGAGGCTCCGGCCGAGGTTCCCGCGTCGGAGACGCCCGAGGGCGCCGCTGACGCCGCGGAGGCTACCGAGACCGTGACGGCCGAGGACGCCGGCAAGAGCGAGGCGTGAGCGACGTGCTGGCCGAGGCTCTCGAGCACCTGGTGCGGGGCATCGTCGACCACCCCGACGACGTCACGGTCCGCGACAAGCAGCTGCGTCGAGGCTCGATCCTCGAGGTCCGGGTGCACCCCGACGACCTCGGCAAGGTGATCGGCCGCAACGGCCGCACCGCGACCGCCTTCCGCACCGTCGTCTCGGCCCTCGCCGGCCGCGGCGGCGCGCGGGTGGACTTCGTGGACACCGACCGCCGGCGGTAGCGCTAGGCACCTGCCGGTGTCCGCGAAGCATCCGACGTAGCGTGGACACCGACCGCAGGCGCTGACCACAGCATCATCAGGCGGGCGTCACCCCTATCCGGGGTGGCGCCCGTCGTGCATGTCCGGCCCTGAGTCGCTGGGAGACTCACCGCCGAGTCCCTCTACGCTTGCCCGGTGAGCGAGGACATCGAGGTCGTGGTCGGCCGCATCGGCAAGCCCCACGGCATCCGCGGCGAGGTCACCCTCGACGTACGCACCGACGAGCCCGAGCGGCGCTTCGCCCCTGGTACGACGCTGCGCGCCGAGGCACCCGCGGGGGCCGACCGGCGTCCGTCGAGCCTCACCGTCGCGCGCGCCCGGTGGCACCAGAGCACGCTCTTGGTGACCTTCGAGGAGCTGGCCGACCGCAACGCCGCGGAAGCCGCGCGCGGCACCGTCCTGTACGCCACCATCGGCCTGGACGAGACCCCTGACGACCCCGAGGAGTTCTACGACCACCAGCTCGTCGGGCTCGACGTCGTCGACGTCGACGGCACGCCGCTGGGCACCGTGACGGCGCTGGTCCACGGTTCGGCGCAGGACCTGCTGACCGTCCGCACGGCCGACGGCCGTGACGCGCTCGTGCCGTTCGTGACCGCGCTCGTGCCCGAGGTCGACCTCGAGGCCGGTCGGGTCGTGGTGGCCGACCGGCCGGGCCTGGTCTCGCCCTTCCCCGACGACGCGGCGGACGAGGCCGGGTCGTGAGGATCGACGTCGTCACCATCTTCCCCGACTACCTCGCCCCGCTGCAGCTGAGCCTGCCGGGCAAGGCGCGCGACAAGGGGTTGCTCGACATCGAGGTGCACGACCTGCGGCAGTGGACGAGCGACCGCCACCGCACCGTCGACGACACGCCCTACGGCGGCGGCGCCGGCATGGTCATGAAGCCCGAGCCGTGGGGACAGGCCCTCGACGCCGTGGCGCAGGGAGCGACCATCGTCTTCACCACTCCGAGCGGTGAGCCCTTCACGCAGGCGCTGGCCCACGAGCTGAGCGGCGTCGACCACCTCGTCTTCGCCTGCGGGCGCTACGAGGGCATCGACCAGCGGGTCATCGAGCACGCCGCCACGATCGGCACGGTGCGGGAGGTCTCGCTCGGCGACTACGTCCTCAACGGCGGCGAGGTCGCGGCGCTCGCCATCACCGAGGCGGTCGTGCGGCTGCTGCCGGGCTTCATGGGCAACGCCGAGTCCCTGGTCGAGGAGTCGCACGCCGACGGCCTGCTGGAGTACCCCGTCTACACCAAGCCGGCCTCCTGGAACGGGCGCGACGTCCCCGACGTGCTGCTGTCCGGCGATCACGCGCGGATCGCCGCCTGGCGCCGCGAGCAGGCCGAGCGTCGCACGGCCGAGCGCCGTCCCGACCTGCTGCCGGCGACCGGACTCGTGGCTGCCCTCGACGACCTCGACGTGCGCCCGGCCGTCCCTGCCGACGCGGGCGAGCTCTACACGCTGCAGCGCGCCTGCTGGCTGCAGGAGCTCGAGGCCAACCCGGGCGTGGAGATCCCGGCGCTGCGCGAGTCGCTGGACGACGTACGCCGCGGGCTGGGGGAGTGGACCGTCATGGTCGCTCGCGAGCCGAGCTCGGGACGCCTCGTCGGAGCCGTCCGGGGTCGCGTCGACTCGCACGGCGAGTGGGACATCGGCCGGGTCATGGTCGCCCCCGACCTGCAGGGACGGGGTCTGGGACGCGCGCTGCTCGAGCTCGTCGAGGCACTCGCCCCGGCCGGCGTGACGACGTACGTCCTCTTCACGGGGGCGGGCTCGACCGACAACCTGCGCATGTACAAGAAGGCGGGGTTCCGCCTGCGCGCCGACCGGAAGGCCCCGCCGGGTGCCGTCGTGCTCACCAAGGATGTCCGGAAGCGGATTTCACGCTGACCGCTGGGCTCTGGCAGACTTCACCCTTGGTCCGCTCGAGGCCAGGGTCGCCCGGATGCATCAGTCGATGCACCGCGCCGGGGTCCCGCCGTACCGCACCTGCCACAGGGGGCGCGCCGGCCGGTCGCACCGAGCACCAGCCAAGTCCATCACCACCACGAACCGCGGCTGACCTGTGGCACTCGCGAGGAGCAACGTCATGACCAACGTCATCGCCGACCTCGGCACCGCCATCAAGCGTGACGACGTCCCGGACTTCCGCGCCGGCGACACCGTCAAGGTCCACGTCAAGGTCATCGAGGGCAGCCGCTCGCGTGTCCAGGTCTTCCAGGGCGTCGTGATCCGCGTGCACGGCTCGGGCATCGGCCGCACCTTCACCGTCCGCAAGGTCTCCTTCGGCGTCGGCGTCGAGCGCACCTTCCCGGTCAACTCCCCGATCTTCGAGAAGATCGAGGTCGTGACCCGCGGCGACGTGCGCCGCGCCAAGCTCTACTACCTGCGCAACCTGCGCGGCAAGGCTGCGAAGATCAAGGAGCGCCGCGAGGCGTGATCCGTCGCACCGCGCCGCGAGGCGTCGGTTCGACCAGGGACTCGTTAGTCTCTGCGAGTGACTTCCGATGGCCGCGGTTCCTCGTCCCTCTCAGCGGGCGAGGAACCGCGGTCGTCGCGTGTGAAGGAGCAGTCTGAGGATGGCGCGATGAGTGGTCGCACCCAGCGGGTGTCGGAGCAGAAGGCCGGTCGCGGCAAGCGCAAGCAGCTGCCGCTGTGGCAGGAGACGATCCTGCTGCTCGGCGTCGCGCTGGTGCTCGCGATCGTCATCAAGACCTTCTTCGTCCAGGCCTTCTACATCCCGTCGGAGTCGATGGAGCCGGGCCTCATCCTCAACGACCGGATCCTGATCCAGAAGGTCTCCTACTGGGGCGACGGCGAGCCCGAGCGCGGCGACGTCGTGGTCTTCAAGGACCCGGGCGGCTGGCTGCCGCCGGTCGACTCGGCCGGCCCCACCAACCCGGTCGCCAAGGTGATGGCCAAGGTCGGGCTCTACCCGACCGGTGGGCACCTCGTGAAGCGCGTCGTCGGCGTCGCCGGCGACACCATCGAGTGCTGCGACGACCAGGGGCGCCTCATCGTCAACGGGCAGCCGCTCGACGAGTCCGACTACGTCAAGCGTGGTGGCGCGAGCTGCAACGGGCCGATGCCGACCAACGGTGCGTGCGACGAGAAGTGGACCGTGGGCCCCATCCCCGACGGACACATCTTCGTCATGGGTGACAACCGCTCCCGCTCCGCCGACAGCTCGCAGAAGATGTGCCAGTCCGACGAGACAGAGTGCGTCCCGGGGGACGAGTTCGTCCCCGTCGACCTGGTCGTCGGCAAGGTCTTCGTGCTGCTGTGGCCCGCTGACCGCTTCCGCTGGAACTCCCGTCCGACCACGTTCGAGGACGTGCCGGACCCGACCCCGTGACGCTCTCGCCACAGCT
This sequence comes from Nocardioides sp. zg-1230, assembly GCF_013155335.1. GTDB lineage: Bacteria > Actinomycetota > Actinomycetes > Propionibacteriales > Nocardioidaceae > Nocardioides. The sequence continues at coordinate 273,658 of NZ_JABJQZ010000004.1, forward strand.
GCCGCCCGAGCCGCTGCCGGGCGGGATGACCGTACGCCGCGACGCCGGGATCTACGGCTACGAGCGTGCGCTGCGCCGGGCCGGGCTGGACCCGATCGCGGGCGTCGACGAGGCGGGGCGGGGTGCGTGCGCCGGGCCGCTCGTCGCCGGCGCCGTCATCCTCCCGCCGGGCAAGGCGGGCATCGTGCCGGGGCTGGCCGACAGCAAGCTCCTCACCGAGGCCGCACGCGAGCGCGTCTACGCCCAGGTGGTCCGCCGGGCGCTGGCGTGGTCGGTCGTGGTGATCGACAACGAGGAGTGCGACCGGCTCGGCATGCACGTCGCCAACGTCGAGGCGCTGCGTCGCGCGGTGGCCCGCCTCGGAACGCGGCCGTCGTACGTCCTCACCGACGGGTTCCCCGTCGACGGCCTCGGCGTCCCGGGCCTGGCGGTCTGGAAGGGCGACCGCGTCGCGGCCTGCATCGCAGCAGCCTCGGTCGTCGCGAAGGTGACGCGCGACCGGCTGATGGTCGGCCTGCACGACGAGTGGCCCGACTACGACTTCCGCACCCACAAGGGCTACATCACCGCCGACCACGAGGCAGCGCTCGCCCGGCTCGGCCCGTGCCCGGCCCACCGGATGCGGTTCGTCAACGTGCGGCGTGCGGCGGGTCTGGAGCCGGTCGGCGAGGACCAGGTGGCTAGTGTCGGCCTCGAGCCGGGCAGCACGACCGAGGAGGACCGATGAGCGCCGAGGATCTCGAGAAGTACGAGACCGAGATGGAGCTCACCCTCTATCGCGAGTACCGCGACGTCGTGGGCATCTTCAAGTACGTCGTGGAGACCGACCGTCGCTTCTACCTGTGCAACCAGGTCGACGTGAAGGCCCGTTCGGAGAGCGGCGACGTCTTCTTCGAGGTCTCGATGACCGACGCCTGGGTCTGGGACATGTACCGCCCGGCCCGCTTCGCGAAGAACGTGAAGGTGCTGACGTTCAAGGACGTCAACGTCGAGGAGCTCGCGCCGCAGGACATCGACCCGCCCAAGGACTGACCGGCGCCCGGTCGCTCTGGCGGTGTTGCCGCAGATCTGGCCACCGATCGTCCACAGCCCCGCCGATCCGGGCGTCCTCCACAGGTGCGGCGCGGTCCCCGCCAGCTCCGTCGGTGCCGCGCGGTGTGCTGGTGCCTTCCCGCACCTGTCCACGGAAGGCGCCCACCATGGCCCGACGAGCTGCCGCTTCCCCGTTCGCCCCCGACCCCGCAGCCGAGCACCGTCGCCGGCTGGGGGAGCGCGGCGAGTCGATCGCGGCCCGCCACCTCTGCCGGCTCGGGCTGGTCCTGCTCGACCGCAACTGGCGTTGCGACGCCGGTGAGATCGACCTGGTGCTGCGTGACGGCAACACCCTCGTGATCTGCGAGGTGAAGACCCGCACGTCGACCGACTTCGGTGATCCGCTCGAGGCGGTCGACCGGCGCAAGGCCGACCGGCTGCGGCGCCTCGGGGCGCGCTGGCTGCTCGTGCACGACTGCCATCCCGACGACATCCGCATCGACCTGGTGGGCGTCCTGGCGCCGCGCGGCCGACCGGTCGAGGTCGAGCACGTCGAGGGGGTCGGCTGATGGCCTTCGCGACCGCTCGCTCGCTGGCGCTCAAGGGAGCTGACGGCCACGTCATCGACGTCCAGGTCGACGTCTCCCCGGGCCTGGTCAACACCACGATCGTCGGCCGGGTGGACAAGACCTTGTCCGAGGCCCGCGACCGGGTGCGGATGGCGATCAACAACGACTGCGGACGCTGGCCGGCGACCAAGCGGGTCACGATCCTGCTGGCGCCCGCCGACCTCCCCAAGAGCGGCACACACTACGACCTCGCGATCGCGATGGCGGTCATGGCCGCCGACAAGAAGCACGAGGACCTGACGCCCGACCTGCTCGAAGGCTGGGCGTTCATCGGAGAGCTGTCCGTCGCCGGTGCCCTGCGCCCGGTGCCAGGGGTCCTGCCCATGGTGATTGCCGCAGCCGCCCACGGCATCACCCGCGTCTTCGTCCCCGAGCCGCAGGCCGGTGAAGCCGGGCTCGTGCCGGGGATGACGGTGTTCGGCGTCCGGTCGCTGGCGCAGGTGTCCGCGGTGCTCCGCGGGACGGAGGTGCCCGAGGCCGACCCCGTCGTGGGGCCGTCGTCCAGCCCCCTGGCGACGTGGCGCGGCGAGGACCGCCTGACCGACCTCGACCTCCGTGACCTCGACGGGCTCGAGGACGTCCGCTACGCCGTCGAGGTCGCCGCGGCGGGCGGTCATCCCACGATGCTGATCGGCCCCCGCGGCACCGGGAAGACGTCGATCGCCGAGCGCATCCCCACGATCCTGCCCGACCTGACGACCGAGCAGGCCCTGGAGGTGACGGCGCTCCACTCGGTCGCCGGCGTCCTTCCGGAGGGGACCGGTCTCGTGCGCCGTCCGCCGTGGTTCGCCCCGCACCACTCGGCCACTGCCGCGAGCGTCCTGGGAGGCGGCACCGGCCGGGTGCGGCCGGGGCAGGTCAGCCTCGCGCACCACGGCGTGCTCTTCCTCGACGAGTTCCCGCACTTCCGTGCCGATGTCGTCGAGGCCATGCGGCAGCCGCTCGAGTCCGGGGAGGTGACCATCGCCCGCGGCGAGGAGTCGGCCACCTATCCGGCCCGCTCGCTGGTGGTGCTCGCGGCCAACCCGTGTCCGTGCGGCAACTTCCACGGACTCTCCGGCGGCAGCTGCGAGTGCAGCGACGTGCAGCGTTCCCACTACCGTCGCAAGCTCACGGGTCCGATCCTCGACCGGGTCGACATCTGGATGGAGGTGCGCCCCCAGGGCAGGCGGACGGGGTCGTCGTTCCGCCCGGAGCCGGAGTCGTCCGCCGACGTGCGGGCGCGGGTCGTCGAGGCCAGGGCGCGCCAGTCGCGCCGCTACCGCGACTGCTCCTGGCTCCTCAATGCGTCCTGTCCGGGCCCGGTCCTGGTCGAGCGGTGGCCCCTGGAGCCCGCGGGCCAGCGAGTCGTCGACAAGGAGCTGGCCGACGGCAGGCTGACCCGACGTGGGTTGACCCGCGTGCAGCGCCTGGCGTGGACGGTGGCTGACTGTGCGGGGGTGGCGAGGCCGGGCGAGCGCGAGGCCGAGATCGCCCTGGCGCTGCGGTCCGACGACTCCGCCCGCTCGCTGCCGGCGAGCGTCGTCCGGGTGGCGTCGTGAGTGCCGCACACCTGCGGTCCGTGCCGCCCGTCGCGGAGCCGATGAGCCGGACGCGCGACGCCGAGCGCCTCGCGCGGGTGACCCTGAGCTGCGCCGTGGAGCCCGGTGACGGCACGACGTCGTCGCTCGTGCGCCAGATGGGCGCGGAGCGCGCACTCGAGAAGGCGCGGTCAGCGGGTGAGGGCGAGCCCGGGGAGATGCTGGCGCTGCGGCTGGCCGAGGTCGACGCGGTCCGGCAGCTCGACCAGGCCGAGCGGTGCGGCATCCGCTTCCTCGTCCCGGGTGACGCCGAGTGGCCCGTCGGCCTCGACCAGCTCGACGACGCCATCACCACGGACGGGTTCGGCGGCACGCCTCCGGGCCTGTGGGTGAAGGGTCCGATGCCGCTCACCGAGCTCGCCACCTCGGTCGCCGTGGTCGGCTCGCGGGCCGCCTCGGTCTACGGCGTGGAGATGACCCGCTCGGTCTGCGCGCACCTCGCGCTCTCGGGGGTGCCGGTCGTCTCCGGTGGGGCGCTCGGCATCGACTTCGAGGCGCACGACGCCACGCTGTCCGCCGACGGTGTCACGGCCGCTGTCCTGGCCTGCGGTGCGGACCGGGTCTATCCCGCCCACAACCGGCTCCTGCTCCAACACCTCGCCGCCGAGTTCGCCGTCGTGTCCGAGCAACCACCCGGCTCGGCGCCCACGCGGCCGCGGTTCCTGGCCCGCAACCGGCTGATCGCCGCCATGACCACCGGCACGGTGGTGGTCGAGGCGGCCCTTCGGAGCGGCGCCCTCAACACGGCCGGGTGGGCCGAGAGCCTGAACCGCCACGTGATGTGCGTGCCGGGTCCGGTCACCAGCTACACCTCCCGGGGCGTCAACAACTTCCTCCGCGAGGGCCGCGGCACCGTCGTGACCCACGGCGCAGAGGTGCTCGAGCTGGTCGGCGCGGCGGGGGAGCACCTGGTCGAGCCACCGCGGGGCGAGGATCGACCGCGCGACGACCTCACTCCGACCGAACGGACCGTCGTGGAGTGGGTGCCGGTCAGCGAGCCGGCGAGGGTGGACTCGATCTCCCGCCTCTGCGGGCTCCCGCTCCGCACCACCGAAGGCGCGCTGCGTCGACTGAGGTCCAAGCGGTTCGTCCAGCTCACCGATGAGGGATGGCGGCTCGCGCCTGACGTGTGAGCACCCTCGGCGCGCCTAGGCTGCGAGGGTGAGCGAGCCGGCCGTGCCCGACCAGGGCGAAGGGAAGGACCTTCCCGAGTCCTTCATCCGCCTCCTCGGCGACTACGAGCGCCACCTCGTCTCGGAGCGCGACCTCGCCCCGCACACGGTGCGCGCCTACCTCGGCGACATCGCCGGGCTGCTCGACCACTGCCAGCGGCTCGGGGTCACGGACGTGGCCGACCTCGACCTGCGCACGCTCCGCAGCTGGTTGGCGCGGCTGCAGACGACCGGTCGCAGCCGTACGACGATCGCGAGGCGGGCCACCGCCGCGCGGGTGTTCACCGCGTGGCTGCACCGGACCGGCCGGTTGCCGAACGACCCCGGGGCCGCGCTGGGCTCGCCCAAGAAGCACAAGACCCTCCCGCCGGTGCTGCGTGCCGACGAGGCCGAGGCGCTGATCCGGTCGGCCGCAGACCTCGCCGACGACGGCACCCCGGTCGGTGTGCGCGACGTCGCGATGCTCGAGCTGCTCTATGCCACGGGAATCCGGGTCGGTGAGCTCGTCGGCCTCGACATCGACGACGTGGACGACGAGCGCCGGGTCGTGCGCGTGTTCGGCAAGGGCCGCAAGGAACGCTCGGTGCCCTACGGCACCCCGGCCGGTCGGGCGGTCGACCGCTGGCTGACGGCCGGCCGGCCGCGCCTGCGGGTCGAGGGCTCAGGCCCGGCCCTGTTCCTGGGGGTGCGGGGGCGGCGCATCGACCAGCGTGCGGTCCGCCACCTCGTGCACCGCCGCATCGCCGACGTACCCGGGGCTCCCGACATCGGACCGCACGGTCTGCGCCACACGGCCGCCACCCACCTGCTCGAGGGCGGCGCCGACCTCCGCTCCGTGCAGGAGCTCCTCGGCCACGCCTCGCTCGCGACCACCCAGCTCTACACCCACGTCACGACCGACCGGCTGCGCCGGGCCTACCAGCAGGCCCACCCCCGCGCCTAGCCGGATCCCTCCGGCGGGCCGGGAGCGTCATACGGATCCGCACCCATGCGTGCTGACGGGTATGACGTCGGCCGGCGGGCGCTGGGCAGCAGCGTGTCAGGGGACGCTTGCCAGCCGCTCAGGCGATCCAGTCGACCGGGCGTCGCCAGCGTGCGAGGGGTGGGCTCCACGGAATCCGTGCGGTGACGGGGTCGTCGCGCCACAGCGGGAGGAGCCGCACCGGACCTCCGCCGACGAGGGTGAGCGGGTCGAGATAGGTCCGGTCGTCGCCGTCGCCCTCCACGAGTCCCCAGTGCAGGCAGGCGGCGGGGAAGCAGTGGCTGTCGGTGACCACCAGGCGGCCGAGCACGTCGCCGGCCGCCACCGCCTGGCCGCGCTCGACCGACGCCACGACCGGCTCGTACGTCGTACGACGACCGCCGTGCAGCACGGTGACGACGGGCTTGCCGCCGATGGAGCCGGCGAAGCCGACCGTCCCGGCCAGCGCGGCGTGCACCGACTGGCCGGGGGATCCGGCCAGGTCGACGCCGCGGTGTCCGGCGGCGTACGGCGTGGGCGGCGGCTCGAAGTGGCGTACGACGTCGGGGCGGGGGTCGAGCGGCCACACCCCGGTGGGCTGCTCGTCCGGACGCGCGTGGGCAGGCCCGGCGACACCGAGCGCCAGCAGGAGCAGGACGGTTCCGAGGACGGCTCGCATCCGGCGATCCTCACCCGAGGCGGGGCGTCGGACGAGCCGCAGCGACGATGGCTGTGGACAACGACCTCCACGCCCCGCCTGTGGACGTCCGAGGGCCCCGGATCAACGCTCGGATCCACGCTCGGCCCACGCTCAGCGCAGCGGCCGGCAGTGATTCGCCTAGCAGGGAACCTCTGGCCTACGATGTGCGGAGCAGTCCATCCGGACTGACTTCGCACGCTCGCCGACCGTGCCCGGGATGCTCCTCGATCCCGGACCACCCGCGGGCGTCGGTCCTCAGTTCCTGCCAGCCCCACCGGCGGGATCGGACCGGCGTGCGAGCGTCAGGGCTCCCGGCACCCGCCGGGCGCAGCAACTGAAAACAACAGGAGCCACGCTCCCGGCCCGACCTGCCGAAGGCCGGGCACATCGGTGAGCGTCCTCCGCGAAAACAGGAGAACCCATGGCAGTCGTCACCATGCGCCAGCTGCTCGAGAGCGGCGTCCACTTCGGTCACCAGACCCGTCGTTGGAACCCCAAGATGAAGCGCTTCATCATGACCGAGCGCAACGGCATCTACATCATCGACCTGCAGCAGTCGCTGGCCTACATCGACCGCTCGTACGCCTTCGTCAAGGAGACCGTCGCCAAGGGCGGCGTCATCATGTTCGTCGGCACGAAGAAGCAGGCCCAGGAGGCCATCGCCGAGCAGGCGACGCGCGTCGGGATGCCCTATGTCAACCAGCGCTGGCTGGGCGGCATGCTCACCAACTTCCAGACCGTGCACCAGCGGATCAACCGCCTCAAGGAGCTCGACGAGATCGACTTCGACGACGTCGCGGGCTCCAACCGCACGAAGAAGGAGCTCCTCCAGATGCGCCGCGAGCGCACCAAGCTGGACAAGACGCTCGGCGGCATCCGTGACATGACCAAGGTCCCCTCCGCGGTGTGGATCGTCGACACCAACAAGGAGCACCTGGCCGTCGAGGAGGCCCGCAAGCTGCGGATCCCGATCATCGGCATCCTCGACTCCAACTGCGACCCCGACCTGGTCGACTTCCCGATCCCGGGCAACGACGACGCCATCCGCGCGGTCGGCCTGCTGACCCGCGTGGTCGCCGACGCCGTCGCCGAGGGCCTCATCGCCCGCTCCGGCGCCAAGGCCGGCGACGCCGACGAGACCGTCGGTGCCGAGGAGCCCCTCGCCGAGTGGGAGCGCGAGCTCCTGGCCGGTGACGCCGAGAAGGCGGCCGCGACCGCCACCGGTGACGCCGCCGCCGAGACCCCGGCCTCCGAGGCCACCGGCGCCGCTGCCGAGGCCCCGCAGGCCGAGGCGGCTGCCGACGCCGCGACCGAGGCCCCGGCCGAGGCTGCCGCCGAGGCGCCCGCGGAGACCGACGCTCCCGCCGCCGAGGCGCCCGTCGAGACCGACGCTGCCGCCACCGAGGCGCCCACCGAGGCCGAGGCCGACAAGAAGGACTGATCCGGTCACGCCGGCCGCGGGCTCACGTCCGCGGCCGGCGCCCGCGTCGTCCCACCCACCGCAGGGCCGCCCCCGAGTGGCCCGCGAAACCCCTGGATCGAAGGAAGAAGGACCATGGCCAACTTCACCGCTGCCGACGTCAAGAAGCTCCGCGAGCTGACCCAGGCCGGGATGATGGACTGCAAGAAGGCGCTGACCGAGGCGGACGGCGACTTCGACAAGGCCGTCGAGCTGCTCCGCGTCAAGGGTGCCGCCAAGGCTGCCGCCCGCGGCGCCGAGCGCGAGACCGCTGCAGGCCTCGTCGCCACCTCCGGCAACGCGCTGGTCGAGCTCAAGAGCGAGACCGACTTCGTGGCCAAGAACGAGGAGTTCATCGCCAAGGCGCAGCAGATCGCCGACGTCGCGGACTCCGTCAAGGCCGCCGACACCGAGGCCCTCAAGGCCGCCGAGCTGGACGGCAAGACCGTCGGTGAGGTCGTCGAGGACCTGGCCATCACCATCGGCGAGAAGATCGAGCTGGGCGACGTCGCCTACTTCGAGGGCAACACCGTCACCTACATGCACAAGCGTGCCGCTGACCTCCCGCCCGCCGTCGGCGTGCTCGTGGAGTTCGAGGGTGACGAGACCGCCGCCCGCGCCGCCGCGATGCAGATCGCCGCGATGAAGGCCCAGTACCTCACCCGCGACGAGGTCCCCGCCGACGTCGTCGAGTCCGAGCGCTCCATCGCCGAGCAGAAGACCCGCGAGGAGGGCAAGCCGGAGCAGGCGATCGCCAAGATCGTCGAGGGCCGCCTCGGTGGCTTCTTCAAGGAGATCGTCCTGCTCGAGCAGGAGTCGGTCACCGAGTCCAAGAAGTCGGTCAAGGCCGTCCTGGACGAGGCCGGCACCACCGTGAAGCGGTTCGCCCGCTTCGAGGTCGGCGTCTGAGCCAGCTCCACCTGATCACCGACGAGGGGTCGTACGCCACCGGCGTACGGCCCCTCGTCGCGTGCGGGGGCGCGGGGCCTCAGCCCTCCTCGCCGCGGGCCACCCGGTGCCAGTACGCCGCGATCTCGCTGCCCTCGCGCACCACGGCCTCCGGTGCCTGCGGGGCGGGCCAGAGCTGCAGCAGGTAGCGGTCGGGCGCCTGCTCGCCCTCGTCGGGGGTGTCGACCCGGTTGCCCTCGTCCATCGCCGCCGCGCAGTAGCGGGCGCGGTGGCAGCCGGCCTGCGGCACGGTCGCTCCGTAGCCGCCCTCGAAGGTCTCGAGCGCGAGCGTGGTGCCGCGCAGCTCGACCGACACCTCGACCGCGTCGGTCCACTCCTCGTCGAGCGGAGGCTCCTCCTCGTCCCAGGAGATCGTCAGCGGTACGTCGCCGGTGTGCACGCCGGTGACGAGCGAGAGCTGGTGCGGGATGCGGGCACCGGCGAGCCCGCACACCTGGCCCATGACCGGGCCGACCGGGTCGCCGTCGAACCCGCCCGTCGCACTCGGGGGGAACTCGTCGTCGTCGACGAGGGAGAAGACGTGGATGAACCCGTAGTGGACGTCCACCAGCTCGTCGAAGATGATCACGCGGCCCACCCTAGGGACTGGCGGGTTCGTCGGGCCCCCTCCGTTCCGGTAGGTTTCGGATGACCCACCCAGGCGCGCGAAGGGAACCACGTGGCGTACAACCGAGTCCTGCTCAAGCTCTCCGGCGAGGTGTTCGGTGGAGGCGAGGTGGGGTTGGACCTCGACGTCATCAACGCCCTCGCCGGCGAGGTGGCCGAGGTCGCCAAGTCCGGCGTCCAGATCGCGATCGTCGTGGGCGGTGGCAACTTCTTCCGCGGCGCCGAGCTCCAGCAGCGCGGCATGGAGCGCGCCCGTGCCGACTACATGGGCATGCTCGGCACGGTGATGAACTGCCTCGCCCTCCAGGACCTCATCGAGAAGCACGGCGTCGAGACGCGCGTGCAGACCGCCATCACGATGGGCCAGGTCGCCGAGCCCTACATCCCGCGCCGCGCGATCCGGCACATGGAGAAGGGCCGCGTCGTGATCTTCGGCGCCGGTGCCGGCATGCCGTTCTTCTCCACCGACACCGTGGCCGCCCAGCGTGCACTGGAGACGCGGTGCGAGGTGATCCTGATGGGCAAGCAGGGTGTCGACGGCGTCTACGACTCCGACCCCAAGACCAACCCGGACGCGGTGAAGTTCGACCGGCTCAGCTACGACGAGTACCTCGCGCGCGACCTCAAGGTCGCCGACGCCACCGGCATCGCCATGGCCCGCGACAACAAGATGGACATCGTCTTCTTCAACCTCTCCACGCCGGGCACGATCGGGCGCGCGGTGCGGGGTGAGAAGATTGGCACGCTGGTGAGCAGCACGGCCTGACCGGGCCGTCCCACCCTGCCTGCGCCACCAGCACCACGACGTACGAGGAGAGAGAGCAACCGTGATCAACGACGTCATGAACGATGCCGACGCCAAGATGGGCAAGTCGGTCGAGGCGACGCGCGAGGAGTTCGCCGCCATCCGGGCCGGCCGCGCCAACCCGGCGATGTTCGCCAAGATCACGGCCGACTACTACGGCACCCAGACCCCGCTGCAGCAGCTCGCGAGCTTCACCTCGCAGGACGCCCGCACCATCCTCATCCAGCCCTTCGACATCGGCGCGATGGGCAACATCGAGCGTGCCATCCGCGACTCCGACCTCGGGGTCAACCCGGCCAACGACGGCAAGGTGCTGCGCTGCGTCTTCCCCGAGCTGACCGAGGAGCGCCGCAAGGAGTACATCAAGCTCGCCAAGGCGAAGGCCGAGGACGGGCGGGTGTCGGTCCGCAACGTGCGTCGCACCGCCAAGCAGGGTCTCGAGAAGCTCGAGAAGGACGGCGAGGTCGGCAAGGACGACGTCACCGGTGCGGAGAAGCGCCTCGACGCCCTCACCAAGACCCACACGGACAAGATCGACGAGTTGCTCAAGCACAAGGAAGCCGAGCTGCTCGAGGTCTGAGCCACCCCGTCGATGACCACACCTGACCCACCGGCGGCGCCGGCTCCGCAACCGAAGGCGCCCAAGGACCACGGTCGCGCCGGTCGCGACCTGCGTGCTGCCGTGATCTCGGCGGTCGTCCTCGTCGCGGCGATCCTGGTGTCGCTGCTGTTCTGGAAGCCCGCCTTCATGGGCATCGTGGCGATCGCGGTCGTGATCGCCGTCTGGGAGCTGCACCGGGGCCTGTCGGCCAAGGGCGTCGACATCCCCGAGCAGCCCCTGATGCTCGGTGGCGTGGTGATGGTCGTCGTGGCCTACGTCTGGGGGGCGCCGGCTCTGGTCACCGCGACCGCCGTCACCGCGCTCGTCATCATGCTGTGGCTGCTGCGGCGCGGCGTCGACGGCTACGTCAAGAACGCCACCGCGTCGGTCTTCACCCTCGTCTACGTGCCGTTCCTGGCCTCCTTCGTTGCGCTGCTGCTCGGCGAGGGCGGCACCGCCCCCGCGTTCGGGCTGGACGTCGACGACCCCGGTGTGCGGGGCGTGATCACCTTCATCGCCATCACCGTCGCCTCCGACACCGGCGGCTACGTCGCCGGCGTCCTGTTCGGCAAGCACCCGATGGCCCGGGTCATCTCGCCCAAGAAGTCGTGGGAGGGCTTCGCCGGCTCCATGGTCGCCACCATCGCGGTCGGCGTCTGGCTGGTGTCCTCGTTCCTCGGTGGCGACTGGTGGGTCGGCGTCCTCCTCGGAGTGATCGCCGCGGTCATGGCGACCCTCGGAGACCTCTGCGAGTCGGTGATGAAGCGTGACCTCGGGATCAAGGACATGAGCCAGGTCATCCCCGGTCACGGCGGGCTGATGGACCGGCTCGACTCGCTGCTGGCCACCGTCGCCCCGATCTGGCTGGTCCTCTACTACCTCGTCTTCTGATGCGCCTGCTCGTCACCGGTGGTCGTACCGGTTACCTGGGGCGCCACGTCGTCGCGGCCGCGGACGGACACGACGTCGTCGCGGTCGCCTCGGCGGACTGCGACGTCCGCGACCCTGCTGCCGTGGACGTGCTCCTGGAGACCTGCCGGCCCGACGCCGTGATCCACACGGCCTACGTCCAGTTCGACTGGGCCGTCACCGCCACGGGGGCGGCGCACGTGGCGCTGGCCGCGGCGGCGTACGACGCGCGGCTGGTGCTGGTGTCGAGCGACGTCGTCTTCTCCGGCGACGACGTCCACTACGACGAGACGGCCCACCCTGATCCGATCACCGCCTACGGAGCGGCGAAGGCGGCAGCCGAGACGACCGCGCTGGCCGCCTGCGAGGACGTCGTGGTGGCACGCACCTCCCTGATCCTGGGGGACGGCGCGTCACAGCACGAACGGCTCGTCCATGCTCTCGCAGGCGGAGCGGAGGGTGCGCTGTTCGACGACGAGGGGCGGTGCCCGGTGCACGTCGGCGACCTCGCTGCTGCCCTCGTCGAGCTCGCAGTCGGCGACTACCGGGGCGTGATGCACGTCGCGGGTGCGGAGGCGATGAGCCGGCTGGAGCTGGGTCGCCTCATCGCGCGGCGCGACGGGCTGGACCCCGACGTGTTGCGGGGAACGAGCCGCGCGGGGCTCCCCGGCCCCGTCGACGTACGCCTCGACTCCCGCCTGGCCTCGACCGTCCTCACGACGCGCCTGCGTGGGGCGCGCGAGTTCCTGGCGTCATGACCCTGTACCTGGTCCGGCACGGCCGTCCCGCGATGGTCCCGGGCGTGCCAGCAGCCGAGTGGGAGCTCGACCCGGCGACGTACGACGACGTGTGGGCGCTGCGCTCCTCGGGTCGGCTGCCTCGGCGAGCGGCGTGGTTCTGCTCCGCCGAGCCGAAGGCGATGCAGACCGCCCAGCTCCTGACCGACGCCGAGGTCGGGGTGCTGCCCGACCTCGGCGAGCACGTGCGGTCGGGGGAGTGGATCGACGACTTCGCCGGCACCGTCCGACGCGCCTTCGCGCGCCCGGGCGAGCCGGCGGCCGACGGGTGGGAGCCGCTCGATGCCTGTCGTGCACGCGTCGTCCCCGCCGTACGCCGGGTCCTGGAGGTGCACGGCGGCGAGGACGTGGTGCTCGTGGGACACGGCACGGCGTGGACGCTCGTCGTCGCGGACCTCACCGGCGAGCCCCCGGACCTGGAGCGCTGGAGTGCGCTCGCGATGCCCGACCTGATGACGGTGGAGACCTGACGGTCCCTCCCAGCCGGTGGACGTGTCACCGCGAGCCCCGCGCAGCAGGGGAGATGCGAGCGCCTAGGCTGGTGGCGTGGAGACCGAACAGGCGCAGGAGCACGAGGTGTCGCAGGACCGGCACTTCGAGTGGTGGCACCACAGCCACCCCACGTTCGCGGGCATCACCGGCTTCTTCGCCGGGATGCTCTTCGTCACTGCCCTGCCGGGCGCCTTCGCGGGGGTGCTGCGGCTGCTGTTCAGCCACGAGACCGCCGAGCGGCTGTTCCCGTTCGTGCTCCTCGCGCTGGCCCTGCCGATCGCGATGCTCGTGATGCGCAAGACCCGGCGCTTCGCCCAGTTCATGTTCGTGGGCATGATCGTCACCGCCCTCGTCGTCGGTGGTGTCGCCTCCCTCGTGCTCTACTTCATGGTCGACGCCTGAGGCGTGACCCGCTGAATGGCCCCCACGCCCGGGGGATGGGAGGATCGGGGGCGATGACCGAGCCGATCAAGACCCTTCCCCTCGTCATGGACGAGCCGCGCGGGCGCAAGAAGCCGCCGCCGCACCTCGCCGACCTCGACGAGGCCGGCCGCAAGGCGCGCCTGGAGGAGATGGGCCTGCCCGGGTTCCGGGCCAAGCAGCTGTCGAACCACTACTTCGCCCGCCTCGTCGACGACCCGGCCGAGATGACCGACCTGCCCGCCGGGCAGCGTGACGACCTCGTCGGCGCCCTGCTGCCCGACCTCATGACGCCGCTGCGCATCATGGAGGCCGACCGGGGCACCACGCGCAAGACCCTGTGGAAGCTCTTCGACGGCGCGCTGGTCGAGTCGGTGCTCATGCGCTACCCCGACCGCGCCACCATCTGCGTCTCCAGCCAGGCGGGCTGCGGCATGGCATGCCCGTTCTGCGCGACGGGGATGGGCGGCCTGCAGCGCAACATGTCGACCGCCGAGATCGTCGAGCAGGTCGTCGCAGGTGCCCGGTCGCTCGCCCGCGGCGAGGTGCCCGGCGGGCCGGGCCGCGTGTCCAACGTCGTGTTCATGGGCATGGGTGAGCCGTTGGCCAACTACAAGGCCGTCATCGGGGCCGTACGCCGCCTCACCGACCCGTCCCCGGCCGGGCTCGGGATGAGCGCCCGCGGCGTCACCGTCTCCACCGTCGGGCTCGTCCCGCGCATCAACCAGCTCGCCGACGAGGGCATCCCGGTCACGCTCGCCCTCAGCCTCCACGCGCCCGACGACGAGCTCCGCAACGAGCTGGTCCCCATCAACACCCGCTTCTCGGTCGCTGAGACCGTCGAGGCGGCCTGGAACTACGCAGCGAAGACCAAGCGCCGCGTCTCCATCGAGTACGCCATGATGCGCGGCATCAACGACCAGGCCCACCGGGCCGACCTGCTCGGCGACGTGCTCAACTCCTACGGCGACTGGGGGTGGGTGCACGTCAACCTCATCCCGCTCAACCCCATCGAGGGCTCGAAGTGGACGGCGTCCGACCCGGCCGACGAGCGCGAGTTCGTCCGCCGGCTCGAGGCCAAGGGCATCCCCACCACGGTCCGCGACACCCGCGGCCGCGAGATCGACGGCGCCTGCGGCCAGCTCGCCGCCAAGGAGTAGCGCCAGCGGGCTGGACCGCGCACCGCAGCGTCGGGGACCGTTCACGTGTCGTCTGCTCGGACAGGACGTGGCGTTGCGGCGCGCTTCCTAGCGTCCGTGGCATGGACCTGCTCGAGAGGCGGCGTCACAGCCGCACCGTCCCGGCCACCGTCGTCCCCCTCGCGCCCGACCTGCCGACGCCGTCGCGAGGCGACCGGCTCCGCGTGCTGGTGGTGACCGAGTCCTTCCTGCCCCAGGTCAACGGCGTCACCAACTCCGTGCGCCGCGTGCTGGAGCACCTGGCGGCCGAGGGTCACGTGGCCGAGCTGGTCGCGCCCACCGGCCCGGCGACGTACGCCGGCTTCCCGGTCACCCTCGCCCGTGGCGCGAGCCTGCCGTTCTACGCCGACTTCCGCATCGGGCTCGAGACGCGGCGCCGGCTGCGCGCAGCGATGGAGCGCTTCCGTCCCGACGTCGTGCACATCGCCTCACCGGCGACCCTCGGCTACCAGGCGGCGAGGGCGGCCCGCTCGCTCGGCATCCCCACCGTCGCGATCTACCAGACCGACCTGGTCGGGTTCGCGGACCGGTACGCCGTCCCCGGCGGCGCCCGCGCGATGGAGGCGCTGACCCGGCAGATCCACCTCGGCGTCGACCGCACCCTCGCCCCGTCGACGGCCAGCATCGAGCAGCTCGCCCGGCTCGGCGTGGACGCCGTCTCCCGCTGGCCGCGCGGGGTCGACCAGGTGCTCTTCGAGCCGGCGAAGCGCGACGAGTCGCTGCACGCCGAGCTGGCCCCGCACGGCGAGGCGCTCGTGGGGTACGTCGGCCGCCTCGCGCCGGAGAAGGAGCTCGAGCTCCTCGCCCACGTCGACCGCCTCCCGGGCGTGCGCCTCGTGCTGGTCGGCGGCGGGCCGGACGAGGCCCGCCTGCGGAGGCTGCTGCCCGGTGCCGCGTTCCTCGGTGTCCTGCACGACGACGAGCTCGCCCGGGCCTACGCCACCCTCGACGTCTTCGTCCACACGGGACGCCACGAGACCTACTGCCAGTCCGCCCAGGAGGCCCTGGCCAGCGGCGTGCCGGTGGTCGCGCCCCGCTCGGGCGGTCCGATCGACGTGGTGGCCGACACCGTCGCCGGCCATCTCTACGAGCCGGGTGACGCGGACGAGCTGGTGGCCCACGTAGAGCGGCTCGTGAACCAGCCCGTGCTCCGGCGCCGGATGGCGCTGGCCGCCCGGCAGAGCGTGCAGGGAAGGACCTGGCAGGCGGTCAACGACCTGCTGGTGAGCCACTACCGCGACGTCAGCGCGCCGCCCGCGAGTCGCCGTCGCGCCGGCTGACCGTCTCCCGCACCACCTCCACGGCCTCCTCGACCGTGTCGACGAGGTGGACGAAGGGCTCCATCACCCGACCGGCGGCCAGCGCCTGGAGCAGCGGCCAGACAGGCAGCTCCTCGGTCCAGTAGCGGCGGCCGAGGAGCACCATCGGCGCCACGGCGGTCCGACCGGCGTAGTAGTTCTCGCAGGCGTCCTGGAAGATCTCCTGCACGGTGCCACCGGCGCCCGGCAGGAAGACGATCCCCGCGGTGCACACCTCGAGCAGCAGCGCCTCGCGCGGTGCGTTGGCGAAGAACTTCGCGATCGACGTGGCGAAGACGTTGGGCGGCTCGTGGCCGTAGTGCCACGTCGGGATGCCGAGCGACTCCCGGCCGCCGGCGGTGTCGCGCACGACGTCGAGGGCGACACCTGCCCAGGCGCCCACGTCGGGCTGGAACGACGGGACCGCGACGAGACGGGCCAACGCGTCGTCGAGGCCGTCGGGCACGAACGCCCCGAGGTTGGCCGCCTCCATCGCGCCGGGCCCTCCGCCGGTGGCCACGGTCAGGTGGTCGCCGAGCGCGTGGCCGAGACGGGCGGCGGCGGCGTACGCCGTGCTGCCGCGCTCCAGGGCGTGCCCGCCCATGACCCCGACGACCTCGCGGTCGGCCACCCACGTCGCCAGGGCTGCGTCGACGTGGTGGTCGTGCAGCGCCATCGCGAGCGTGTCCTCCGGGCTCGTGCCGTGCCGCGACCAGGCGTAGGTGCGCGCGTCGAGGGTGTCGTCGTAGCGGGGCGCGTCGTAGAGGTCGCCGGGGGAGTAGAGGGACGCCCGGTAGGTGTCGACCGGGATGCCCGGGATGTCGTGCAGCACGATCGCGCCCGCACGGCGTACGTCGTCGTCGTCGCCGTCCGCGAACTCACAGCCGAGGAACAGGGCCTGGCCGAGCGACCGCTCGAGCAGGGCCGGGCCGCGGCCGGTGAGGTCCAGGCCGACCACCCGCCAGCCGGCGAGCGACTGCGCTCCGGCAGCGAGCCTCCGGTCGAGGTCGGCCAGGGTCGTGACGTCGACGACGCGTCCGTGGGAGTACTTCACGGGCCAAACCTAGGGTGCTCGCCCTCGAGTCTCCTGCCGACTCGAGGGCGAGCGGCGCCCCGGGTTCCGGGTCAGAAGGCGTGCGCCATCAGCTCGCCGAAAAGCTCCTGCTCGTCGACCGCCAGCCCGCGCGAGCGGAACCAGGCGCACATGTTGGCGCAGTCGCGCAGCAGGAAGTCCATGCCGCGCGGGTTGCCGACGAGGTCGACCATCTGCGGGAGGTCGATGATCACCAGCCGGTCTCCCGCAGCCAGGGTGTTGTAGGGCGAGAGGTCGCCGTGCACCAGCCCGGCCTGCACGAGGGTGGTCAGCGCGTCGCGCAGCTGCTCGTAGAAGCCCTCCACGACCGAGGGCTCCGGACGCACCTGGGCGACGCGCGGGGCGGTCTCGGTGTCGCCGTCGACGGTCACCGTGATCCACTCCATAAGGATCTCGGTCTCGTCGATCTGGACCGGGTAGGGGACGGGCAGCCCGAGCTCCCAGCAGCGGCGCAGCGCGTTCCACTCCGAGACGGCCCACTCGCCGGCCGCGACCTGCTTGCCCCACGTCGACTTGCGCTTGAGCGCGCGGTTGTCGCGCGATCGCTTCATCGACCGACCCTCGGTGTAGGAGGCGGCGCGGTGGAAGGTGCGGTGGTCGGTGTCGCGGTAGCGCTTGGCGGCCATCACGACGGCGGTCTCCGGGCGGTGCGGGTCCTCCCGCTCGAGCAGGAAGACGTCGGCCTCCTTGCCGGTCTTGAGGACGCCGAGCTCGGTGTCGATGGCGCCGCTGGAGGTCACGACCCAGTCGGGGCGTGGCTCGGGGCCCTTCATCAGGGCCTCGAGGTCCTCCCAGCGGGACCAGCGCTGACCCGCGCCGAGCTCGTCGGCGTAGGTGTCGTAGGTGAAGACGAACGACTCGTCGATGCCCTCGAGGGGCGAACGGTCGTCAGGCCGGAGGAAGTCCTCCGGGAAGGATGGATCGGTGTAGAGGTGCGACAACGTGGGTGCTCCGTGGGTGAGAGAGGTGGTCGGCGGGCAGGCCGAGGACAGTCGTGGACATGTCACGGCTCCTCTCGTCTCGGGGCACCGGCGTGGGCACGCGGTGGGCGCGCACGATCGGCGACGCCGGCCACATCGTCGCTGATCCCGGCTCGGCAGCGCAACGCGATTAACCGCGCTAGGTTCGGACGGTGACCACGCGCCCGACGCACCGAACCGTCCGCCCCGCCCTGTCCGCCGCCCTCGCCACGGTGCTGGCCGCTGGGTTGGGCGTCGGGGTCGGCAGCACGACGACGGCGCACGCCGCTGCCGCGCCCGTCGACGGGGCGTCCGGCATCGGCGACCCCTACTGGCCGCTCGACGGCAACGGCGGCATCGACGTGACGTCGTACGAGATCCGCAACCGCTACGCGTTCGCCAGCAAGGGTCTCTCGGGACGCACCCGGGTCGAGCTGACGGCGACCAGCGACCTCCGCAGCTTCTCCCTCGACTTCCTGCTCGACGTGTCGAAGGTGACCGTCGACGGCGCGCCCGCCCAGTTCACCAAGACCGACGGGGACCACGAGCTCCGGATCACCCCCGCGGGGCCCCTCGCCGCCGGCACCGACCACGCGGTCGTGGTGACCTACGACGACTACCCGGCCGACCACTCCTACGCAGGGGAGTTCAACTGGCTGGCCAACCGGCGCGAGGTCATCACGATGAACGAGCCGCACATGGCGCCGTGGTGGTTCCCTGCCAACGACCACCCGCTCGACAAGGCGAAGGTGGACGTCCGCATCAGGGTGCCCAACGGTCGCGAGGTGATCTCCAACGGCGAGCTCAAGGGCCGCCGGGTCGGCAAGCGCTCGACGCAGTGGCACTGGCGGGCCGACGAGCCGATGGTGCCCTACCTCGCGTTCTTCGCTGCCGGGGACTTCGCCATCGACAAGGGCAGGCACCGCGGGCTGCCGTGGCTCGTCGCGGTGTCCGAGCGCCTGGGCGAGCGCGACCAGGCGGCCAGCATGCGGCTGATGCGGAAGACCCCCAAGGTCGTCGCCGGGCTGGAGAAGGACCTCGGTGACTACCCGTTCTCGGTCGTCGGCGGCATCACCACCGGCCTGAACCCCGGGTTCGCGCTGGAGAACCAGACCCGGCCCACCTACCCCGCGGTCGGCGCGAGCGCGACCAGCCTCGTGGTCCACGAGCTGGCCCACCAGTGGTTCGGTGACGACATCGCCGTCGAGCGGTGGTCCGACATCTGGCTCAACGAGGGCTTCGCCACCTTCATGGAGTGGCGCTGGACCGAGACGCACGGTGGTCGCTCCGCCGCGGCGATCCTGCGCAGCTACTACGACAACGTCGCCGCGACCTCCGACTTCTGGCAGGTGGTCGTGGGCGACCCCGGCGCGGACAAGGTGTTCGACGCCGCGGTCTACGGCCGCGGTGCCATGACGCTGCAGGCGCTGCGCAACCGGGTGGGTGACCGGGTGTTCTGGCAGGTCGTGCGCACCTGGCTCCGCGAGCAGCGCGGCGGCAACGGCTCCACCGCCGAGTTCGAGGAGCTGGCCGCCCGGGTGAGCGGTCAGGACCTGGGCGCCTTCTTCGACGCGTGGCTCCGCGCGCCCGCCAAGCCCGCGGCCACCGCCGCCAACGGGCTGGGCTGACGATGACGAGCGGGACGACGGGCGTGACCTGGTTCCGAGCGCCCAGCGACGACCACCCCGGCACCCTCAACGCCTGCTACAACGCCCTCGACATCCACGTCGTCCGCGGCCGCGCCGACGACGTCGCGGCGGACCTCGACGGCTCGGGGCGCACCTTTGCCTGGCTGCTCACCGAGGTCGCCGCGTGTGCCGGCGTGCTGCGCGCGTTCGGTGTCGAGGTCGGTGACCAGGTCGCGCTGGGGTCCGTGCCCCAGGGGGCCGGCGTCGTCGCCGTGCTGGCGGCCGCGCGTGTCGGCGCCCTGGTGCAGTACGACGACTCGGCCGGCGCGACCGGGAAGGTGGTCGTCCGCGGTGGCTCGGACGGTGTGGCGTTCGCGGTCGACGGAGAGGACCTCCCGTGGGACGTCGCGATGCGCGCCGGCCGCACCGACCCGGCCGGCTGCGCCGACGTACCCGGTGACGCGGTGCTGTCGCGGCACGGTCCGGACACGCTCACGGTCCTGGCCGCCCTCGGCGCGTCCGACGACCACGACCTGCCGGTGCCGGATGGCGCGACGCTCGTCGAGGTCGGTGGGTTGCGGTTCTGGTCGTTCGACGCGCCGCAGGCCGGCTGAGTCAGCGCCGCTTGCGCAGCCACTTCGCCAGGTCGTCGTACTCCCCGGACGCGTTGGCGTAGAGCGCGACGTTGCGCGCGGTCTCGACCCAGGGGCCGATCGACGGGCGGATCTCCGACAGCGCCCGGTCGAAGTCGGCCATCTGGATCATCCGGACCGTGCCGGAGCCGACCGACTCCATCAGGGCGTTCTCGGACGCCGACTCGCACAGGTGGGCGAGGTCGGCGCCGCTGAAGCCCTCGGTGGCCTTGGCGAGCCGCCGGGTGTCGATGCGCTCGACGGGCCGGTCGCGCAGGTGCGTGCGCAGGATCGCCTCCCGCGCCTCGCGGTCGGGCGGCAGCACCAGCAGCGTCCGGTCGAGCCGGCCCGGGCGGCGCAGCGCGGCGTCGACGTCCCACGGGTGGTTGGTCGCCGCGAGCACGAACACGCCCTCGTTGTCCGACCCGACGCCGTCGAGCTCGGTGAGCAGCTGGTTGACCGTCGTCCGCGCGCCGGAGCTGCGGTTGAGCGACCGCTTGCCGCCGATGGCGTCGAGCTCGTCGAGGAAGAGCACGCACGGCGCGGAGGTGCGGGCCACCTCGAACAGCTCCTTGACGTTGCGCTCGCTCTGCCCGATGTACATGTCGAGCACGTCCGCCAGCGACACGTGCAGGAACGACGCGCCCAGCTCGCCCGCAATCGCCTTGGCGAGGAACGTCTTGCCGCACCCGGGCGGCCCGTAGAGCAGCAGCCCGCCGCGCAGCGACTTGCCGTAGAGCGCGCGCAGCTCGGGGTTGCGCAGCGGGGCGAGGAAGCTGGCCTCGAGGCGCTTCTTGACCTCCGTCAAGCCGCCCACATCCGCCAGCCGCACCCCCGCCGCCTCGACGTCGTACGCCGCCGGGCCGGAGTCCTCGGTCGAGCCGTCGACGAACATCGGACCCACCGGCTCGCCGAGGTCGGACTCCGCGGCGTGCCAGTCGAAGGTCGACGGCTCTGCCGGGGAAGCCTCGTCCGAGGGTGTCGCAGGAGCTTCAGCCGGGGCGGCGCCCATCGCCCGCGCCATCAGCTCGCGCGCCTGGGTCGACGTCGGGTCCTTGGCGAGCGCGGTCGCGACGTGCTCGACCGCCTCGGCGCCCCGGTCGGCGTCGACGAGCAGCCCGGCCAGGTGCAGCCGCAGCGGCAGGTCGTCGGGGGCGGCGCGCACGGCGGCGGCCAGGCTGTCGATCAGGCGCTCGTCCACGAGCCCCACCCTAGGAGAGGCGTCAGCGGCCGCGCACGAGGTTGACGAGCGCCAGGACCACCCAGCCGACGACGCAGATGATGCCGACCGTGCGGAGGACCGCTGCCAGGACGAGGCCCGCGCCCGCGGCGACGGCGTACGGGGCGACGGACATGACCAGCACGGCGACCGAGAGCAGACCCAGCAGGGCGAGGAGGTACTTGCCCTGCCACTTCACGCGCCCGAACAGCCCGCGCCCCCAGCGTCCGACACCGCGCGGCAGGTCGCGCACCACGCGGCGCACCAAGACCGCCACCCCGCCGACGTACGCCGCTCCGACCAACAGGCGCGACCACCACGGGGCCTCGGTCACGAGCAGGACGCCGAGCACGACGACCGCGGCGAACAGCGACCACATCACCCGCCGGCCGAGGAGCAGGAGCACCGTGTCGAGGTTGTCGCGGACCTGCCGCTGCTGGGGGTCGCTGCTGACGGCACCGCGCAGCAGCCCGGCCGCCCGGCCGAGGCGACCGCGGTCCATCTCCGAGGCGGCGAGGTTGTTCTGCGCGAGCGTGTGCTGGGGGTCGAGCCCCAGCGCGTTGCGGAACGCCCCCTGGGCGCCCTCGTGATTGCCCAGCGCGTCGAGGCAGAGGCCGACGAGGTTGTGGGCGTCGGGGCTGTGCGGGGCCGCCTCCACCGCGCGCAGCGCCGCGTCGTAGGCGTCACGGACCCGCGGCCGGCGCAGGCTCAGCAGAGCGCGGGCGTGCTGGTAGTGCGAGGTGAAGTCGTGCGGCGCCAGCCTCAGCCCGGACTCCGCGGCCGTGACGGCGCCCGGACCGTCCTTGCGGTCGCACAGCACGTCGACGAGCACGTGGTGGGCGCCGGCGTGCTCCGGGTCGAGCGCAAGCGCGCTGCGGACGGCCTGCTCCGCCTCCGCGTGCCGGTCCTGGCGGTTGAGCGCCCGGGCCAGCCCCAGCAGGGCGCGGCCCGACCCGGGGTCGGCGGTCAGCACCTCGCGGAAGCGCTGCTCGGCCTCGGCGTCGCGGCGCAGGTCGAGCAGCTGCTCGGCATGGGCCAGCGCCCGCCAGTCCGCCCCGTCCCCGTCCACGGGCCCCATCCTGACAAACTGCTGGGGTGACTGCGCGCGACATCGTGATCCTCGGCTCGACCGGGTCCATCGGCACCCAGGCCCTCGACCTCGTGCGGG
This sequence comes from Nocardioides sp. zg-1230, assembly GCF_013155335.1. Lineage (GTDB taxonomy): Bacteria > Actinomycetota > Actinomycetes > Propionibacteriales > Nocardioidaceae > Nocardioides. Next base: position 295,986 of record NZ_JABJQZ010000004.1, read on the forward strand.
CCCACCCCGACCGCTTCCGCGTCGTCGGGCTGACCGCCGGCGGGTCGAACCGTGAGCTGTTCGAGGCCCAGGTCGCCGAGTTCGCGCCGACGTACTCCGGGCTGGGGGAGGAGGCCTCCACCGAGGCCGCCGGCCGGGCGTGCGACGTCGTGCTCAACGGGATCACCGGTGCCGTCGGGCTCCGGCCCACCCTCGCGGCGCTCGACGCCGGCACCACGCTGGCTCTCGCCAACAAGGAGTCGCTCATCATCGGCGGACCGCTGGTGAAGGAGCGCGCCCGACCCGGGCAGATCGTGCCGGTGGACTCCGAGCACAGCGCCATCGCCCAGAGCCTGCGCGCGGGCTCCGCCGAGGAGGTACGACGCCTCGTCCTCACCGCGTCCGGCGGGCCGTTCCGCGGGCGCACCGCCGCCGAGCTCGCCGACGTCACGCCCGAGCAGGCCCTCGCCCACCCCAACTTCGCGATGGGCCGGGTCATCACGACCAACTCGGCGACGCTCGTCAACAAGGGGCTCGAGGTCATCGAGGCCCATCTGCTCTTCGACATCCCCTTCGACCGCATCGACGTCGTCGTCCACCCGCAGCAGCTGATCCACTCGATGGTGGAGTTCGTCGACGGTGCCGTGGTGGCCCAGCTCGGGCTGCCCACCATGCTGGTGCCGATCGCGCTGGGGATGGGCTGGCCCGACCGGGTCCCCGACGCCGAGACGCCGATCGACTGGACGAAGGCCGCCGACTGGCGCTTCGAGCCCCTCGACGACGTGGTCTTCCCCGCCGTCACCCTCGCCCGCACGGCGGGGGAGCGCGGCGGCACGGCGCCCGCGGTCTACAACGCCGCCAACGAGGTCGCCGTCGACGCCTTCCACGAGGGCCGGCTGCGATTCCCCGACATCGTTTCCGCGGTGGCACACGTCCTTGACCGTCACGACGTACCATCGAAGGAGCACCTCACCGTCGACGACGTCCTCGCCGCGGACGCCTGGGCGCGAGCCGAGGCCGCCGCCCTCATCCGACGCCGCACCTGACGCCCTCACCCCAGAAGGACCCCCACGCACATGTCCGCCCTGCTCTACACCCTGGGTGTCGTCGCCTTCGTCGTCGCGATCCTCGTCTCGATCGGGCTGCACGAGTTCGGGCACCTGGTGCCGGCCAAGAAGTTCGGCTGCAAGGTGCCGCAGTGGTTCATCGGCTTCGGCCCCACCGTGTGGAGCAAGCAGATCGGCGACACCGAGTACGGCGTGAAGGCGATCCCGCTCGGCGGCTACGTCAAGATCGTCGGGATGCTGCCTCCGGGCGCGGAGGACCTCGTCGAGGAGACGACGTACGACGAGGACGGCGAGGCGGTGCACAAGGTGCGCCGCTCCAACACGGGCATGTTCACCCAGCTGATCTCCGACGCCCGCGCCGCCGAGTGGGAGTACGTCAAGCAGCACGACACCGACCGGCTCTTCTACCGCCTCGCGTGGTGGAAGAAGGTGATCGTGATGGCGGGCGGGCCGATGGTCAACATCGCCATCGCCTTCGGGCTCTTCACGCTGCTCTTCGCCACCTACGGCAACCCGCGCGACGAGGTCGTCGAGCCGGTCGTGGCCGCCGTGCCCGAGTGCGTGGTCCCGGTGGAGGACCAGGGCCGGGCCTGCACCGCCGACGACCCGCCCACGCCCGCCAAGGAGGCGGGGATCCGCCCCGGCGACGAGATCCTCAGCTTCAACGGCACGCCCTTCCGTGACTGGGACAGCTTCCAGTCGCAGATCCGCGCCAACGCCGACGGCGACGCCGTCATCGAGGTCAGGCGCGGCGACGAGCAGCTGACGCTGACCACCAACACGACCGTCACGCTGCGCCAGACGTCGATCGAGGACCGCACGCTCACCGAGGTCGGCTTCCTCGGCGTGCAGCCCGAGACCCACCTCGAGACCGGCGGCGTGCTCTACACCACGCAACAGATGGGGACGATGACCGTCGAGACGGTCAAGGCGCTCGGCCAGCTGCCCGTCAAGGTCTACGAGGTCGGCCGCGCCATCGTCGGGCTGCAGGAGCGCGACCCCGAGAGCCCCGTGTCCATCGTTGGTGGCGGACGCTTCGCCGGCGAGGCGGCGTCGGCCGAGTCCTTCCCGGTCATCGACAAGATCGTCACGCTGCTGTTCCTCATCGCGAGCTTCAACTTCTTCATCGGCATGTTCAACTTCGTGCCGCTGCTGCCGCTCGACGGCGGCCACATCGCGGGCGCCCTCTACGAGGGCCTCAAGCGCGGCCTCGCCCGGCTCCTCGGGCGTCCCGACCCCGGGCACGTCGACGTCGCCAAGCTGCTCCCGGTGGCGTACGTCGTCGGGCTTGCGATGCTGGTGATGGGCGTGGTGCTCATCGTCGCCGACATCGTCGTACCCCTGCGCCTGAGCTGACCCGACCAGCCCGCGGCTGTGCGGGTGGTCCACACCACTGGGCGATCGCCGGACACGGGCTGCCCGCTGTGGAATCGTGCGACGGGTGCCGCTGCCCGGGCGTGCGCGGGAGGCGTGCCCGAGCAGCGGCGTCCTGCTGCCCGGCCCGTACGATGGCGCCATGACTTCCGTCGGCCTGGGCATGCCTGCCCTCCCGCCCCCCGTCCTGGCTCCCCGCCGCAAGACCCGCCAGATCAAGGTGGGGTCCGTGGGTGTCGGCAGCGACTCGCCGATCTCGGTCCAGTCGATGACCACCACGCTGACCTCCGACGTGAACTCGACCCTCCAGCAGATCGCCGAGCTCACCGCCACGGGGTGCGACATCGTGCGCGTGGCGTGCCCCAGCCAGGACGACGCCGACGCGCTGCCGGAGATCGCGCAGCACTCGCAGATCCCCGTGATCGCCGACATCCACTTCCAGCCGAAGTACGTCTTCGCCGCCATCGACGCCGGCTGCGCGGCCGTCCGGGTCAACCCCGGCAACATCCGCAAGTTCGACGACCAGGTGAAGGAGATCGCCCGGGCCGCCAAGGACCGCGGCACCTCGATCCGGATCGGCGTGAACGCCGGCTCGCTCGACAAGCGCATCCTCGACAAGTACGGCAAGGCCACGCCCGAGGCGCTCGTCGAGTCCGCGGTGTGGGAGGCCAGCCTCTTCGAGGAGCACGACTTCCACGACTTCAAGATCTCGGTCAAGCACAACGACCCCGTCGTGATGGTGCGGGCCTACGAGCTGCTCGCCGAGGCCGGTGACTGGCCGCTGCACCTCGGCGTGACCGAGGCCGGCCCGGCCTTCCAGGGCACCATCAAGTCCGCCGTCGCCTTCGGCCACCTGCTCAGCCAGGGCATCGGCGACACCATCCGCGTCTCGCTCTCCGCGCCCCCGGTCGAGGAGGTCAAGGTCGGCCTCCAGATCCTGGAGTCACTCAACCTCAAGCCGCGCCGGCTCGAGATCGTCTCCTGCCCGTCCTGCGGTCGTGCCCAGGTCGACGTCTACAAGCTCGCCGAGGAGGTCACCGCCGGCCTCGACGGCCTCGAGGTGCCGCTGCGCGTGGCCGTGATGGGCTGTGTCGTCAACGGGCCGGGCGAGGCGCGCGAGGCCGACCTCGGCGTCGCCTCCGGCAACGGCAAGGGCCAGATCTTCGTCAAGGGCGAGGTCATCAAGACCGTCCCCGAGTCGCAGATCGTGGAGACCCTCATCGAGGAGGCCATGCGCATCGCCGAGGGGATGGAGCCGGTTGACGGCGCTGAGGCGACCGTCAGCGTCTCCTGACAGCCCCACCGGGTGGGACCGCTGGTCCCGCGCCCTTGCGCACCCCTAGGCTCACGAAGGTGCTGAGGACCCGCGAGCAGGTGCGCGTGCTGGGCCCGGAAGACCGGGACGCGTTCATCGCGCTCGCGGAGCAGGACCCGGTCGTCAACGTCTTCGCCGACTACCGCGCGCGCCTCACCAACCTCGACGAGCGGTGGCTCGGGGGACAGGTGTGGGGGCGCTTCGAGGGCGACCGGCTCGTCGCGGGGTGCCACCTGGGGGCCAACCTGGTCCCGGTGCAGTGCACTCCCGACGACGTGGGCGCGTTCGCCGACGTGGCGCTGCGCCGTCGCAACACGGTCGGCACCATCGTGGGCCCCGCCGACGTGGTGGCCGCGCTCTGGGAGATGATCGAGCCGCGCTGGGCCCGACCCCGCGAGTTCCGCCCCGACCAGCCGCACCTGGAGATGAGGCGGGTCCCGACGATCGCCGCGGACCCCCGCGTCCGGGTCACCACGCCTCGTGACCTCGACGTGCTCTACCCCGCGTGCGTGGCGATGTACACCGAGGAGGTCGGTGTCTCGCCCGAGAACGACGCCGGTGGGGGAGACCTCTACCGCGCGCGGATCCAGCAGCTCATCGGTCGCGGCTGGTCGATGGCGAGCTTCGACGACCAGGGGGTGGTCTTCAAGGCCGAGGTCGCCTGCGTCACGCCGTACGCCGCCCAGGTGCAGGGCGTGTGGGTCCGCTCCGACCGCAGGGGCGAGGGTCTCTCCACCAGCGGCATGGCGGCGGTGGTCTCGCACGTCATCTCCACCGGCCTGGCCCCGGTCGTCTCGCTCTACGTGAACGAGTGGAACACCCCCGCGCGGGCGGCGTACGCACGGGTCGGTTTCGAGCAGACCGCGACCTTCGCGACGCTGATGTTCTAGGCCGCACGACGGCGGTGAAAAACATTTGTCCGTCGTGTATCACACAGGGGTGTACGCGCACCTGAGCTGACATGGGGACAATGGTCACCATGTCAGAGGACCGAAGGACTGAGGGGCAGTCCGAGCAGTCACCGTGGGACATGGCCAGTGGGGCGTTCATCGCCTGGCGTTCGGGGGACGCCAAGGCGATGGACGAGCTGGTTGCCACGATGACGCCGATCCTGTGGCACGTGGTGCGGGCCTACGGGCACGACCGCCAGAGCGCCGAGGACGTGATCCAGGCGACCTGGCTCGGTTTCGTACGCCTCCACCGGACCATCGAGGACCCACAGGCGGTCGCGTCCTGGCTGATCACCTCAGCCAGGCGCGGCGCCGCCGCACATGCCCGGGCCGCGCGACGTGCGACCCCGGTGCAGGACGAGACGCTGCACGCCGCCCTCCCTGACGCGGAGTCGGCCGAGGCGCTCGCCGTGCTCGACGACGAGGCGTCACGGCTGTGGGGAGCCGTGGCCTCCGTCGACGAGCGCTGCCGCAAGCTGCTGAGAGTCGTGGCCTTCATGGATCGCCCCGACTACCAGTCGATCAGCCGGGACCTCGACATGCCGGTCGGGAGCATCGGCCCCACAAGGGCCCGGTGCCTGGCGAAGGTCCGGACCGCCCTGATGAAAGGAGGCGAGCGATGACTGATGGGGACGCCGCTCTCCTCGGAGACCTACGTGACATGTGGATGACCTACGACCCGCCGCCGCCCGGCCTCGTCGCGACGATGATCGCCGCCGTCGCTGCCGCCGACCTCGACGCGGAGTGGGAGATGCTCACCCTGGTCCGCGACTCGCGTGACGAGCCCGCCGCCCAGGTGAGGGGGCTCGCCACGTCGCGGATCCTCTACTTCACCGCCGCCGAGGGCTGGTCGCTCGACGCCGAGCTCGACGAGGGGCAGGTGCGCGGACAGCTGCTCGACTTCGACGGTGACATGGGGGCCGTCGAGGTCGTGGTGGAGACCACAGACGGGCAGAGCTGGGCCACCGGCCTCGACGAGGTGGGGTTCTTCGTCCTCACCGCCGAGCCGACCGGGTCGGTCCGCTTCACGGTGCGTGACGGCGACCGGTCGGCGACCAGCCGCTGGATCGAGCTCTGAACCAGTTCTCCGGAGCCACCCCTCACACGTAGGGGCGGCGCAGCTCCTTGACCGGCCCGATGGTCGGGTCGGAGTCGCGGACAGCGCGCTTCAGCACCGCCGTGCGGGCGTCCGCGGCGCTCACGCCGTGCTCGCTGATCTCGCGGGCGATCAGGCCGGCCACGAGCGGGGCCGCGAACGACGTCCCGCTCCACCGCGCCATCCCGGTGCCGAAGACCCGGACGTCGCCCTTGTTCGGGGTCTCGTGGCACGTGAAGGTCCCGTCGGGGAACGCGTTGACGTGGTTGCGGCCGACGACGTAGACGTCGGCCGACACGCCGAAGTTCGAGAAGGACGAGACCCGCTCGTCGCGGTCGAGCGACCCGACGCCGACGCACCAGTCGAAGGCGGCCGGCCAGAAGGGGGCGGCCCACGAGTCGTTGCCCGCCGCGGCCACCATGACGCAGTCGCTGCCCTTGAGGAGGTCCCTGTAGAACGCAGCGAACGCCTTGGAGGGGCGGTCGCGCCACGTGCGGCACCCGGCCGACAGGTTGATGACCTGCGGGTCGTGGGTCATCGCCTCCTCGAGCTGGAGCAGCATCTCCGACTCCAGGATGCCGCCGCCGCCGACGCCGTCGACCGCGAAGCCCTCGACGAAGATCCGGGTGCGCGGGGCGGCGCAGCGCACGACACCGGCGATGAAGGTGCCGTGGCCGGCGTAGGGCCGCAGGTGGGCGCCGTTGTTCTCGTCGTCCCCGTCGACCCCCTTCAGCCACGGCGTGCGGGGATCGGTGGCTGCGGGCGGGTGCCATCCGGTGTCCACGACGACGACGCTGACCTCGTCGCCCTTCTCCTGCGGCTCGATCGGTGGCCACGGATCGGTGAGGCCGGTCTCCTCGGGCTCGACGGCCGGGCACGCCGCCCCGCCACCTCCGCCCGGGGAGACGTGCACCCAGTGGTCAGGGGACGCGGCTCCGTCGGGCAGCCCAGCCTCCTCCAGCAGGTCGAGCACCTCCGGCACCGTCTCGCCCCCCTGACGCGTCGGCAGGACGTAGCGCACGAGGGCTCCGTCGAGCAGGCGGACGTCGTCGCGCCGCGGCGGCTCGGACAGGACGCCCTTGTCGAGGCGTGCCACCGCCTCCTCGAACACGTCGACGTCCTCGGCGTCCACCAGCAGGTGGTCGGGGTGGAAGAGGAACGTGAAGTCCGCCGGAGCCTCGGTGTCCCAGTGGACCTGTCCCTCGTTGGCCCTGCGGAGGTGCCGCAGCTGGTCGGTGGTGCGTCGTCGTCGGTCGTCGCCGATCTTCCAGTCGCTCATGCACCGACGCTAGCGGCGTGCGCGTCTCGGGCCGAGAGGTTTCGGAGAGTTTTCGACGTCGATCCGCGAGGATGGATGGGTGGATCGGGACGAGGCGGAGGAGCTGCTCCGCAACCTCTTCTCCGATCCGCAGTCGGCGCGCCGGATGGCGCAGGAGCTCCTCGTGCACGACCCTGACCCGGCGCTCGCCTCCATCGGGCACCAGGTCGTGGGCATCGTGCTGCGCGAGGTCGGCGACATCGACGGCGCGCTGGGCGAGCTGCGCGCGGCCCGGCGGCTGGCCCGGCACTCCGGCGACCCCGACCGCGCCGCCGAGGTCATGGCGACGCTGGGCACCACCTTGTGCGTGGTCGGTCGCATGCGCGACGGCCTGCGATACCTGGACGAGGCGTCGACCATGCTCGACGGCGTACCGCTCGCGCGGGTGCTCCACCGGCGGGCCTACGTCCTCGGCCACCTGCTCGCCCGGTTCGAGGAGAGTGCCGCAGACCTGAGGAGGGCCCGCGAGCTGTTCGCCGGATCCGGCGACCAGGTGTGGGAGGCGCGCGTGCTCAACCTCCAGGCCCTGGTCGAGGTCAAGCTCGGTGACGTCGGGTCCGCGGCGGACGGGTTCGCTCGCTTCGGCGAGATCTCCGCCTCCCTCGGCGACATGTACGGCGTGGCCGTCGCCGAGCACAACACCGGCTGGCTGGCCTTCGTGCGCGGCGACCTGCCGCGCGCGCTCCAGCAGTACGCCGCAGCGGCCGCGCTCTTCGACTCCCTCGGCGTGACGAGCGTCGACCTCGTCCTCGACCAGGTGGCTGCCTATCTGGCCGGCGGGCTCGCCCAGGACGCCCGCGCCGTCGTCGAGTCCGCCCTTGCCGCCCGGCCTCTCCAGCCGCGCGAGGAGGCGGACCTGCTCGTGGCGGTTGCGGGCGCGGCCCTCGCTGCCGGCGACCTGGACCGCGCCGCGGCGGCCGCCGACCAGGGTTCGTCGCTCCTGCGCGCACAGTCGCGGCACGTCCACCGGATGGATGCCGACCTCCTCTCGATCACCGCGCGTGACCGGGCCGGCGGCCGTGGCAGGCCCTTGCTCACCCGGGTGCAGCGCGTCGTCGACGGCATGCGCGAGGCCAGGGCGCCCCAGCTGCCGCATGCTCTCCTCGTCGGGGCAGGTCTAGCGAGCCGTGTCCGGTCCGAGCGCGCCGCGACGCTCGCGTCGGACTGGCTGGCCGAGGCTGCGTCCTACCGTCGTGCCACCACGGGTTCCGAGCGGGCCCTCGGCTGGTTGGCGCAGGCGCGGGCGCGCGACCTGGCCGGCGACCGGGGCGGTGTGCTGCGTGCGTGCGAGCTCGGCCTGCGCGCGCTGGACGAGCAGCAGGCGACGCTGGGCAGCCAGGAGCTGCGGGCCGGGTCCGCCGGTCACGGTGCTGCCCTGGCGGAGCTCGGCACGCGGACCGCGATGGCCGGCAGAGACGCTCGACAGCTGCTGCGATGGTCCGAGCGGTGGCGGGCCACGGCCCTCTCGACGCCCCTCCGGAGCGCTCGCCCCGACGAGGCGATCGCGGCCGACCTGGCTGCCCTCCGGGCCCAACGCCAACGCCTCGACCAGGCCCGCTCTGAAGGAGCGCCAGCCGATGCGCTCGAGGCGCGCGCGACGCGGCTCGAGCAGCAGGTCCGCCGGCGGCTCCTGCAGCAGCGGGGGTCGGGAGAGGCGGCGGCGGCCCTCGACGTGGGCGCGCTCCTCGACGCGCTCGCCGAGGACGACACCGTGCTCGTCGAGCTGACCGAGCTCGACGGCGTGCTGCACGCGATCGTGGCCGGCCGCGGGCGTGTACGTCGTCGGGTGGTCGGCGATGCCGCGGCAGCCGCCGCCGCCGTGGACTTCGCGCTGTTCACCCTCCGCCAGGCCGCGCGCGGAAGACGGGCGCAGCTGGACGTCGCCGGATCGCGGCTCGAGCGAGCCCTGCTGGGGAGTGCGCTCGCCGGGGTGAAGGGCGGGCACGTCGTCATCTGTGCCCCGGCTGCGTTGCAGAGCGTCCCATGGGGGTTGCTCCCGTCGCTGGCGCACCGACCGGTGACCAGCACGCCGTCGGCGCGGCTGTGGCTGCGGGCACGGGACTCCAGACCGGTCGACGACCGGCGGGTGATGCTCGTCGGCCCGGGTCTCGGGAGCGGCGGCGCCGAGGTCCCGGCCGTGGCGGCCGACGACCCGCATGCCCAGGTGCTCGACGGCGGGGAGGCGACGGTCGCGGCCGCTCTTGCCGCGCTGGACGGGGCCGCGCTCGCGCACGTGGCCGCGCACGGTCACTTCCGTGAGGACAGCCCGCTGTTCTCCTCGCTCACCATGGCCGACGGCCCCCTGCTCGTGCACGACCTCCAGGGCCTCGAGCGACCGCCGCACCGGGTCGTGCTGTCGGCCTGCGAGTCGGGCGTCATGCAGCCGGTCGGCGACCAGGAGCTTCTCGGCCTGGCGGCCGCGCTGTTGTCCATGGGAACCGCCGGCGTCGTCTCGAGCCTCGCCGAGGTCGACGATGCCGCCACCGTCGAGGTGATGGTCGCGCTCCACGCCCGGCTGCGCCAGGGCGGCGGGCTCGGCGACGCGATGCTCGCCGCCCGCGAGGCGGCGGCCGGCGATCCCGTGCTCGCCGCTACCGCCGCGTCGTTCACCGTCCTGGGGACCTGAGGGTCACGCGCCGCGCCCGCCGATGGTGGCGGCACATCGCACGCGGAGGGCCGCTGGACGTGCGATCTGCCGCCACCATCGGGTTCGTGCGAGCAGAGGTGGCGGCACATCGCGGGCGGAGCGCCGTCGTACCTGCAACCTGCCGCCACCCCGGGAGAGGCCGCCGCCCACGGTGGCGGCGTACGACATCAGTTTCGCGCGCCCGGATGTCGTACGTCGCCAGGATCAGGGCGTGCGGACCTTCACCGGGTCCGTCGCGTTCTCGCAGGCGCCGAGCGTGCAGCGCACGGTCGCGGACTTCCGCTTCCCGTTCACGTCGAGGAGCACGGTGCCCGGCGACTCCCACCCCCAGCTGCCGAACCAGTTGGTGGTGTACGTCGCCAGCCGGGTGCCGTCGACCTCGCGCAGGTGGATCTCGCCGGGGCCGAGGCCGTCGGTCAGGATGTGGAAGGTGAGGATCTCCGTGCCGTCGGGGGAGATGGCGGCGACCCTGTCCCGGCACGACCTCCAGACGGTCACCTTGGGACGGCTCAGTCGCGCGAGTCGCATGCATCCACCGAGGTAGGGGTCCTTGGTGTAGGTGACGAGCAGGTCGTGCTCGATGCTCGCGGTGCCGGTGATCTTCCGCGTGAGGGGGCGGCGCACCTCGTCGCGCGCGTAGTTCCACCAGAAGGTCCGCGTGGCGGTGCGAACCAGCACCTTCGCGCCGTCGGCCGCAACCACCTCGGGCCAGTGGCGGAACGCCCGCGACCCGGCCACCGCGCCGGTGATCGGTGACCACACCGTGACGGCGGCGCGTGACCTGCCGGTGTCGGGGACACCGAGCAGGGCGCTGCCGTCCTCGCTCACCTGCACGATGGCCGGGTCGATGTCGCGCAGGACGGTGCGGACGGTGCCGTCCGGCGTGAGGTGGACGACCCGACCTCCGCGCTGCTCGCCGACGCGGTTGGTGCGGTGGGTGCCCACCATCCAGCCGCCGTGCGACCGGCCGATGATCCGGGCCTCGGTACCGGGCAGCTCGATGCGCTGCGCGCCGTCGACGAACACGCCGCCCTCGACGTGCGGGATCGCGATGTCCGCGCCACGCGTCAGCTGCTGCGGCTGGAGCTCGACGGTGGGTGCGGCGGCCTGGGCGGGCACGGTGAGCGCGGCTGCTGCGGAGAAGACGGTGAGGAGCGTGAGGGCGAGCGAGCGACGCATGATGGTCCCCCCTGTGAAGTGCTGTCGTCGAGGAGACGTCGCGGGCCCGCCACAGGTTGCCTGAGACTCTGGACGAATCTGGTTCGCGACGCCTGCGACCCCACCCCTATCGTTGCGCCCATGACCGGCCGCATCCTCCGCATGTCGACCCTGTTCGTGCGCACCCTGCGCGACGACCCCAACGACGCCGAGGTGCCGAGCCACAGGCTGCTCGTCCGCGCCGGCTACATCCGCCGCGCCGCACCCGGCATCTACACGTGGCTCCCGCTCGGCCTCCGGGTGCTGCGCAAGATCGAGGACATCATCCGCCAGGAGATGGACGACATGGGCGCCCAGGAGCTGTCGTTCCCGGCGCTGCTCCCCAAGGAGCCCTACGAGTCGACCGGCCGTTGGGCCGACTACGGCCCCAACATCTTCCGGCTGCAGGACCGCAAGGGCGGTGACTACCTCCTCGGCCCCACCCACGAGGAGATGTTCACCCTCGTCGTGAAGGACCTCTACTCGTCCTACAAGGACCTGCCGCTCTCGATCTACCAGATCCAGACCAAGTACCGCGACGAGGCGCGGCCCCGCGCCGGCCTGCTGCGCGGGCGTGAGTTCGTGATGAAGGACTCCTACTCCTTCGACGTCGACGACGCCGGGCTGGAGGTGTCCTACCAGAAGCACCGCGACGCCTACATCCGCATCTTCGACCGGCTCGGCTTCGAGTACGTCATCGTCAAGGCGACGTCGGGCGCCATGGGCGGCTCGGCGAGCGAGGAGTTCCTCGCCAAGGCCGAGGTCGGCGAGGACACTTACGTGCGCTGCACGCACTGCGACTACGCCGCCAACGTCGAGGCCGTCACCGTGCCCGCCCCGCCCGCGGTGCCGTACGACGACGCTCCCGCCGCGCACGCCGAGGACACCCCCGACACCCCGACGATCGACACCCTGGTCGACCACCTCAACGCGGCCTACCCGCGCGACGACCGTCCGTGGGCCGCCGGCGACACCCTCAAGAACGTGATGGTCGTGCTCAAGCACCCCGACGGCACCCGCGAGCCCCTCGCGATCGGCGTGCCCGGCGACCGCGACGTCGACCAGAAGCGTCTCGAGGGCCAGCTCGAGCCCATCGAGGTCGAGGCCATGGACGAGGCCGAGTTCGCGAAGCACCCGGCACTGGTCAAGGGCTACATCGGTCCCGAGGTCCTCGGTGAGGAGTCGAAATCCGGCATCCGGTTCCTCGTCGACCCGCGCGTCGTCGAGGGCACCCGCTGGGTCACCGGTGCCAACGTGCCGGGCTCCCACGTGCTCGACCTCGTCGTCGGACGCGACTTCACGCCCGACGGCACCATCGAGGCCGCCGACGTGCGCGACGGCGATTCCTGCCCCAACTGCAGCGAGGGCACCCTGGAGTCCGCCCGCGGTGTCGAGATGGGCCACATCTTCCAGCTCGGCCGCAAGTACGCCGACGCGCTGGGGCTCAAGGTGCTCGACGAGAACGGCAAGCTCGTCACCGTCACGATGGGCTCCTACGGCATCGGCCCCTCGCGGGCCGTGGCCGCGATCGCCGAGGGCACGCTCGACGACATCGGCCTGTGCTGGCCGCGCAACGTCGCCCCCGCCGACGTACACATCGTTGCCGCGGGCAAGGACGAGGCGGTCTTCTCCGCAGCCGAGGTGCTCGCCCAGGACCTCAAGGCCGCCGGCGTCGAGGTGCTCCTCGACGACCGCACCGGCAAGGTCAGCCCGGGCGTGAAGTTCAAGGACGCGGAGCTGATCGGGGTGCCCACGATCGTCACCGTCGGCCGCGGCCTGGCCGACGGCAACGTCGAGGTCCGCGACCGCCGCACGGGTGAGCGCGAGGACGTCGCCGTCGGCTCCGCGGTTGCCCGGATCACCGAGATCGTCCGGTCGTGATCGAGGCAGTCATCTTCGACTGGGGCGGCACGCTGACCCGGTGGCACGACGTGGACTTCCACGCCGAGTCCCTGGCGCTCGCGGAGGCCGTCCGTCGTACGCCCTCGCCCGACGACGACCACCACGCCCACGCCGAGCGCCTGCACCGCGCGGGCGACGTCGTGTGGGGGCGCAGCCGCGACCACCAGCAGAGCGCCACCATCGCCGACCTCTTCGCCGAGGCGGGGCTCGACCACGACCCCGACCTGCTGAGCGCGTACTACGAGTTCTGGGAGCCGCACACGCTGACCGATCCGGAGGTGAGGCCGATGTGGGAGGAGCTGCGCGCGTCGGGGATCAAGGTCGGCGTGCTGTCCAACACCGTGTGGCCGCGTGAGTGGCACGTGGGCTTCTTCGAGCGCGACGGGGTGTACGACCTCGTCGACGGGGACGTCTACACCAGCGAGGTCCCGTGGACGAAGCCGTCCCCGCTCGCCTTCGGCGCCGCGATGGAGGCCGTCGGGGTGAGCGACCCGGCCGCCTGCGTCTACGTGGGGGACCGGCTGTACGACGACGTCTGGGGCGCCCACAACGCCGGGCTGCGGGCGATCCACGTCCCGCACAGCACGATCCCGGTCAACCAGGTCGGGCACACCGAGGGCGAGCCGGACGCGACGGTCACTTCGCTGAGTGAGATCCCCGCCGTCGTACGGCGTCTCGACGCCACCTGACGGGCCGGTCGGAGGGGTCCTGAGCGTGGGACTTCTGCAACTTCGTGCGTTGCAGGAACATGCAAGCGGATCCTGCTTTCGGATCTGCCGGATCGAATGCATGATTGTGCATGTCGCTCCACCACCCCCACAGGTTGGGCGACACAGGGTGATGCTGACCAACCCCACGGAGCGGTCCGCGTCCTCGGCCTTTGGGAGAGATCTCGGGACTTTCCCAAGGGTTGAGGCCGCGGGCCGCTCTTCCTGTGTCCGGGCCTTTGTCCTCGCAGCGTGCGTCAGGGACCGTCGAGCTCGGGCGCGCCCGGCCACGTCTCGGCCGTCCCCCCCAGCTGGAGCTGCCACATGGCCGACCACGTCGCCTCGGTGAGCGCCCACTCGCGCACCGAGCCGCTCGACCGGGCGACGAGCGCGAGGAGCACCTCCACGCTCCCGGCCTCGATGTCTGCCGCCGCTCGCTCGATCTGCGCGGGGCGGAGCAGTGGGCCGTCGAGGTCGTAGACCACCTCGGCGGCGACCGGGTCACCGCCGGCGTCGCGCACCATGAGCCGGAGCTGGTCGCGGCGGGCCCGGTGGCGGCGGTAGCCGGCCGTCAGGGTCTCGAGGAGCGCCGGCGAGGTCGCCTGTGACGTCCGTGCGCCGAGCACGCCGTAGGTGTAGAGCGCGGCGTGCTCGTCGGCCAGCGTCTCCTGGAGGGCGTCGAGGACGGTCACGTGACCTCCCCGGCGGCGGAGACGCCGGGCGGAGCGGCGAGCACCGCCCCGTGCTGGGCGGTGGAGGCGGCGATGCTGGCCAGCACCCGGGCGAGGTCGCCGCTGGCCGCGCCGACGCAGCCGCGGCGCACCTCGCGCAGCAGGCGCTGCTCCGAGCGACGTACGACGGTCAGCGCGCGGGCCCGGTCGCCCGCGATCGTGGGCGGCGCCGGGGCGGGGACGTCGGTGTCGGCGACCGCGCCGGCGAGCACCTCGAGGTGGGCGGCGTGCGACGTCGCGACCGGCTCGAGGACCGGCGTCAGCCCGGGAACCGCCAGCGTCGCCGCCTCCACCACCGACCGGGCCCGGACCAGCTCCGCGACGACCGCGGCCACGAGCTCGGAGTCCTCCGGCGGGGGCGGCGTCGGGTCCGCGGAACCGTCGTCGCGAGCCGGCGGGTCGATGTCGCAGGCGGCCGCCGCGAGCGGGGCGAGCAGCGCCGCGCCCACCGTCGTACGACGGGTCAGCGGGCGTCCGGGCACCCCCGAACCCTATCCGCCCCGCGAGCCGGTCCGGACCGGCCACGGGTGTTTGTCGCGGCCCACCCGAAGGCGGCTATCGTGGTCCTCGGACAACTACACAAGGAGGTCGCAACCCGATGAGCACCCCCCACCAGGACGCCACCCGGGACCGCATCGAGGCGGAGCTGGTCGACCCCTTGCGAGCGATGGCGCTCGACGTCGAGGCCGTCGAGGTGACGCCCGCCGGCAAGCGCCGGGTGCTGCGCGTCGCGGTCGACAAGGACGGCGGCGTCACCCTCGACGACGTCGCCGACGCGACGCGCGAGGTGTCGCGCGTGCTCGACGAGTCCGACGTCATGGGCGAGATGCCCTACACGCTCGAGGTCACCTCGCGCGGCGTCGACCGGCCCCTCACCCTGCCGCGCCACTGGCGCCGCAACGCTGACCGCCTCGTCAAGGTCACGCTCACCGACGGGTCGAGCCTCACCGGCCGGATCCTGTCCTCCACCGAGGAGTCGGTGACCCTGGACGTCTCCGGCAAGCAGCGCGAGGTCGCCTACGCCGACGTGGCCAAGGCGCTCGTGCAGATCGAGTTCAACCGCAAGACCGACAAGGCCGGGACGACCGGCGAGAAGGACGACTGATGGACATCGACCTGAGCATCCTGCGCATGCTGGAGCGGGAGAAGGAGATCTCCTTCGAGGTGCTGGCCGAGGCCATCGAGCAGGCCCTGCTCACCGCCTACCAGCGCGCGACCGAGTCCTCGCGCCCCGCGCGGGTCGAGCTGGACCGCAAGACCGGCCACGTCACCGTCTGGGCACGCGAGCTCGACGAGGACGGCACGGCCGGCCCGGAGTACGACGACACCCCCCAGGGGTTCGGCCGGATCGCGGCGACGACCGCCAAGCAGGTCATGCTGCAGCGGCTGCGCGACGCCGAGGACGAGAAGACGTTCGGTGAGTTCTCCGGCAAGGAGGGCGACATCATCTCGGGCACGATCCAGCAGGGCCGCAACCCCGACGACGTCATGGTCGACCTGGGCAAGCTCGAGGCCATCCTGCCGATCAGCGAGCGGGTGCCGGGGGAGAAGTACGTCCACGGCGAGCGCATCAAGTGCCTCGTGACGTCGGTCCGCAAGGGCATGCGCGGTCCCCAGGTCACCCTGTCCCGGTCCCACCCGACGCTGGTCAAGAAGCTCTTCGCGCTCGAGGTGCCCGAGATCGCCGACGGCACCGTCGAGGTCGCCGCCATCGCCCGCGAGGCCGGTCACCGCACCAAGATCGCGGTGCACTCGACCGTCCCCGGCGTCAACGCCAAGGGCGCGTGCATCGGTCCGATGGGCCAGCGGGTGCGCAACGTGATGAGCGAGCTGCACGGCGAGAAGATCGACATCGTCGACTGGGCCGAGGACCCGGCCGAGCTCGTGGCCCACGCCCTCTCCCCGGCCCGGGTCACGGCAGTCGAGATCGTCGACCTGGCCGCCCGCTCGTGCCGCGTCGTCGTGCCCGACTTCCAGCTCTCGCTCGCGATCGGCAAGGAGGGGCAGAACGCCCGCCTCGCCGCTCGCCTCACCGGCTGGCGCATCGACATCCGCTCCGATGAAGCTCCCGCCCCCGGCGCGGGCTGAGGCGAAGCGCCCAGTTCGTAAACCACTGGCCGCACCGGCTAGAGTGGAGGTCAGTGGCCACCACGTCTGACAACCCTGCGCCCGGACCCGTCCGGACCTGTGTGGGTTGCCGGACGAAGGCCGCTGCGAGCGAGTTGCTGCGTGTGGTCGCAGGCTCGGACGCCGAGGGCAGACCCGCCCTGGTGCCCGATCCGGACCGCCGGGCACCCGGCCGCGGGGCGCACGTCCACCCCACGCCCGAGTGTTGGCAGCTCGCGGTGCGACGCCGAGCGTTTCCCCGAGCACTCCGCTCGGGGGTCTCGCTCGCCGGCGCGCCGGTGGAGGACTACCTCGCCTCGCTGCACCACTTTTCCGATCCACAGCACGACCGACCAGAAACTGGAGCACGCAGCTCATGAGCACTCGATGAGTAACTCGTAATGAGTGTGCACACCCACTAGCTGTTCCGTTTCCCCTCCTTCTGGGGTCACGGACCAGAAGGAGTAGTAACCAACCGTGGCAAAGACCCGAGTCCACGAACTCGCCAAGGAGTTCGGAGTCGAGAGCAAGTTCGTTCTCGAGAAGCTCAAGGAGATGGGGGAGTTCGTCAAGTCGGCATCGTCGACTGTCGAGCCGCCCGTCGAGATGCGCTTCAAGAAGCAGTACGGCGACGAGCTGAAGGCCGCAGCGGCCTCGGCGCCCGCCGAGACCGCTGCGCCGGCCGAGAAGTCGGCCGCCAAGAAGGCCGCGCCCAAGCCCGGCCCCAAGCCCGCACCGGCACCCGCCGCCACCGAGGCCCCTGAGGCCCCGGCCGAGGCACCCGCCGTCGAGGCCCCGGCTGAGGCGCCCGTCGCCGAGACCGCGGCTCCGGCTGCCGAGCCGGCAGCGCCCGCCGCCAAGCCCGGCCCGAAGCCCGGCCCGAAGGCACCTGCCGCCGAGCCCAAGGCCCCGCCGGCCGAGCCCGAGGCGCCTGCTGCCCCGGCCGCGAAGGCCCCGAGCCCGGCACCTCGCCCCGTCGGTCGCCCCGGCGCACCGCGTCCGGGCAACAACCCGTTCGCCCCCAGCCAGGGCATGGGGCAGCGCCCCGCCCCGCGCACCTCGAGCGGCGACGACAACCGCCCGCCGCGTCCGCCGGCCGGCGGCGAGGGACGTCCCGGCATGCCGCGTCCCAACCCGGCGATGATGCCCAAGTCCCCGGCCGCCTTCGGCAACGGTCCGGGCGCGCGTCCGGCCCGTGGTGGCCCCGGTGGCGGTCCCGGCCGTCCGGGTGCCCCCGGTCGCGGCGGTGCCCCGGGTCGTCCCGGTGCCGGTGCCCCCGGTGGCGCTCCCGGTCGTCCCGGCGGCTTCGGCCCGTCCGGTGGCGGTCGTCCCGGTGGCGGTCGTCCCGGCCAGCGCGGCCAGACCCAGGGTGCGTTCGGTCGCCCCGGTGGTCCGTCGCGCCGCGGTCGCAAGTCGAAGCGGGCACGTCGTCAGGAGTTCGAGGCGATGGACGCCCCGACCCTGGGTGGCGTGCGCGTCCGCAAGGGCAACGGAGAGACGGTCCGGCTGCCTCGTGGTGCGTCGCTGACCGACTTCGCCGAGAAGATCAACGTCGACGCGGCCGCCCTGGTCCAGATGCTGTTCTCGCTCGGCGAGATGGTCACCTCGACCCAGTCGGTCGGTGACGAGACGTTCGAGCTGCTCGCCGAGGAGCTCAACTACGTCGTCCAGATCGTCTCCCCGGAGGACGAGGACCGCGAGCTGCTCGAGACGTTCGACCTCGAGTTCGGTGCCGACGAGGGCGACGAGGCCGACCTGGTCGTCCGTCCGCCGGTCGTCACGGTCATGGGTCACGTCGACCACGGAAAGACCAAGCTCCTCGACGCGCTGCGTGACGCCAACGTGGTCGACAAGGAGGCCGGTGGCATCACCCAGCACATCGGTGCCTACCAGGTCCACACCGAGGTCGAGGGCGAGGACCGTCGCATCACCCTGATCGACACCCCCGGTCACGAGGCGTTCACCGCCATGCGTGCCCGTGGTGCCCAGGCCACCGACATCGCGATCCTCGTGGTCGCGGCCGACGACGGCGTGATGCCGCAGACGGTCGAGGCGCTCAACCACGCGAAGGCCGCCGAGGTCCCGATCGTGGTCGCGGTCAACAAGATCGACAAGCCCGAGGCCGACTCCACCAAGGTCCGCGGCCAGCTCACCGAGTACGGCCTGATCCCCGAGGAGTACGGCGGCGACGCGATGTTCGTCGACGTCTCGGCCAAGGCCGGGCTCAACCTCGACAAGCTGCTCGAGGCCGTCGTCCTCACCGCCGACGCCTCGCTCGACCTGCGGGCCAACCCCGACCAGGACGCCCAGGGCCTCGTGGTCGAGGCGCACCTCGACCGCGGTCGCGGTCCGGTCGCCACGGTCCTGGTCCAGCGCGGAACCCTGCGCGTGGGCGACTCGATCGTCGCCGGTCCGGCCCACGGCCGCGTCCGCGCGATGCTCGACGAGCACGGCAACGAGATCACCGAGGCCGACCCGTCGCGTCCGGCGATGGTGCTGGGTCTCTCGGCGGTGCCGGGTGCGGGCCAGAACTTCATCGTGGTCGAGGACGACCGCATGGCCCGCCAGATCGCCGAGAAGCGCGAGGCACGTGAGCGGGCGGCCATGCAGGCCAAGCGTCGCGTGCGCCGCAGCCTCGAGGACTTCATGGCCTCCATGGAGAAGGGGGAGAGCCAGGAGCTCAACCTCATCCTCAAGGGCGACGTGTCCGGTTCGGTCGAGGCGCTCGAGGACGCGCTGTCGCAGATCGACGTGGGCGAGGAGGTCTCGCTCCGCGTGATCGACCGCGGCGTCGGTGCGATCACCGAGACCAACGTCGACCTCGCCGCCGCCTCCGACGCCATCATCATCGGCTTCAACGTCCGCCCGCAGGGCAAGGCGAGCCAGATGGCCGACAAGGAGGGTGTCGAGATCCGCTACTACTCGGTCATCTACCAGGCGATCGAGGAGATCGAGGCGGCCCTCAAGGGCATGCTCAAGCCCATCTACGAGGAGTCGACCCTCGGCCAGGCGGAGATCCGCGAGATCTTCCGCTCGTCCAAGGCCGGCAACATCGCGGGCTGCATGGTCACCTCCGGCCTCATCCGCCGCAACGCCAAGGTGCGGGTCCTGCGCGACGGAGCGGTGGTGGCCGACAACCTCGACCTCGCCTCGCTGCGCCGCGAGAAGGACGACGCGTCCGAGGTCCGCGAGGGCTTCGAGTGCGGTCTGGTGCTCCGCAACTTCCAGGACATCAAGATCGGCGATGTCGTGGAGGCCTTCGAGATGCGCGAGATCCCGCGCAGCTGATCACCGAGCGGGCACTTGCTCGCGCTGGACAGAGCCGACCGGGCGGTTCCTCGCGGTACATCGCGAGGAACCGCCCGGTCAGCGCGTGTCAGCGCGAGGAAGTGCGCGGTCCCCGTCTTCTGAGAGAGTGAACCCATGACCAATCCTCGCGTGCGCAAGATCGCCGACCGGATCCAGGTGATCGTCGCCGAGATGCTCGAGCGCCGGATCAAGGACCCCCGCCTCGGCTTCGTCACCGTCACCGATGTCCGCGTGACCGGCGACTCCCAGCAGGCGTCGATCTTCTACACGGTGCTCGGCACCGAGGAGGAGCTGGCCAGCACGGCCGCCGCCCTCGAGTCGGCCAAGGGCGTGATCCGCTCCGAGGTCGCCAAGCAGCTCGGCATGCGCATCGTCCCGTCGCTGACGTTCATCCCCGACGCCCTTCCCGAGAGCGCCCGCGCGCTCGACGAGGTGCTCGAGCGTGCGCGTCAGCAGGACGAGGAGGTCGCGGCCCGCCGGGTCGAGGCCTACGCCGGCGAGGCCGACCCCTACAAGAAGCCCCGCGTGGTCGAGGACGACCTGGACGAGACTGACGCGGACGACCTCGACAGCCGGGACGACCGCGCCTGATGGTCGACCCCGGACTCGTCGTCGTCGACAAGGCCCCGGGCATGACCTCGCACGACGTCGTGGCCCGCGTCCGCCGGCTCGCCGGCACCCGCAAGGTCGGCCACGCCGGCACGCTCGACCCGATGGCCACCGGCGTGCTGGTGCTCGGCGTCGACCGCGCCACCCGGTTGCTCGGCCACCTCATGCTGACCGAGAAGGCGTACGACGCCACGATCCAGCTCGGCGTCTCGACGACGACCGACGACGCGGAGGGTGAGGTCACCGCGACCCACGCGGTCGACGGCGTGCGGGAGGACGTCGTACGGGCCGAGCTGGCGCGGTTCGTCGGCGACATCGAGCAGGTGCCGACCGCTGTCTCCGCCATCAAGGTCGACGGCAAGCGCGCCTACGCGCGGGTGCGCGACGGCGAGCAGGTCGAGCTGAAGGCTCGCCCTGTGACGATCCACGAGCTGGTCGTGCACGAGGTGGCGCTGCCCGACGTGCGCATCTCGGTGCGATGCTCGTCGGGCACCTACATCCGCGCGATCGCCCGCGACCTCGGGGCCGCGCTCGGCGTGGGCGGCCACCTGACCGCGCTGCGGCGTACGGCCGTCGGGTCCTTCGACCTCTCGGCCGCCCGCACGCTCGACCAGCTGGCCGACGACTTCTCCGTCCTGCCGATCGCCGACGCCGCCCGCATGACGTTCACCTCGGTCGACCTCGACGACGAGCAGGCGGCGCACGTGAGGTTCGGGCGCGGCCTCGACCTCGACCTCCCCGGTGACGGTCCGCACGCGGTGTTCGCACCCGACGGCGAGTTCCTCGCGCTCTACGAGCAGCGCGGCGAGCAGGCCCGGCCGGTCGCGGTCTTCGTCTGACGGCAGCGTCCACGGGACGGCGTCGCGCCCAGGATTTCCCAACGGTTGGACACAGCCCCCTTGGGGGTGAGAGGTGGTCTTGACCACCTCGAACCTGTGGTGGTGCTGTGCGCGGCCCGGGAGCACCCTGTCCCCAACGGGGCCGGGGGTCGCAGGGTGCGATCGAGCGCCCGAGGAGGTACGCATGTCCGTCCAACGCATCGCTGTGCTCGGGGTCAGCGTCATGGTGCTGGCCGCTGGAACACTCACCGGGGGAACGGCTGGCGCTGCCGGCCCGGCTGCTGCACGGGAGACAGCAGCCGGCACGGTGACGGTCAGCATCACTGCTGCGCACAACGTCACGATGCCGGCCACGATCCAGCCGGGTGTCAACGAGTTCCGGGTGACCACCGAGGCCAAGAGCTCCGGCTTCCAGCTGGTCCAGCTCGCCGCGGGCTACACCCTGGACGAGGCCATAGCCGACATCGATGGCTTCGACAAGGGCAAGATCAAGCCGCTCAAGAGGTTCGAGGCCAACACCACCCTGCTGGGTGGGGTCAACGTACTGCCTGGGAAGGTCGGCAAGCTGGCCGTCAACCTGCCGGTCGGCAGCTACTACGCAGCCGACATCGAGAGGAACCGTCCGTCCGCGTTCACCGCCTTCACCGTGGCCGGCGCCGACACGGGCGCTTCCATGCCCGCGGGCTCGACGATCAAGGCGGTCAAGAGCACGAGCTGGGCGAAGGGACCGAAGAGCATCGCCCGCCGCGGCATGCTGACCTTCAAGAACCGCACCGACAAGAACCACTTCGTGGGGCTGGTGAGGCTCAAGAAGGGCAAGACGGCCAAGGACTTCGCGGCCTGGATCGACGCCGCGATGGAGGGCGAGGAGGGCCCGCCGCCGGTGGACTTCCGCGTCGCGTTCGACAGCGGACTCGTGGCACCCGGCCAGACGGTGGCGACGAACTACAAGCTTCCCAAGGGCGAGTACATCCTTGCCTGCTTCTGGCCGGACGCCTCGATGGGCGGCATGCCCCACGCGTTCATGGGCATGTACCGCGGCATCACGCTCACCTAGCGACAAGCGACAAGCAGGCCCGGCGGCGCGGGGCGCGAGCCCCGCGTCGCTAGGCTGCGCAGGTGCAGATCTGGCGAGACGTCGACGACGTGCCGGCCGACCTCGGCCGCACCGTGGTCAGCATCGGCAACTTCGACGGCGTGCACCTCGGTCACGCCCACGTGCTGCGCGAGGCGCGCACGAGCGCCGAGCGCCTGGGCATCGACACGGTGGTGGCGGTGACCTTCGACCCCCACCCGATGGCGGTGCTGCGTCCCGAGCACGCCCCGCCCACGTTGACCTCGATCCACACTCGCGCCCGGCTCCTGGAGGACGCCGGTGTCGACGCGATCCTGGTCGTCGCCTTCGACCGCGATGTCGCGTCGTGGTCGCCGCAGGAGTTCATCGACCGGATCCTCGTCGACACGCTCCATGCCCGCGCGGTCGTCGTCGGCTCGAACTTCCGCTTCGGCAACAAGGCGGCGGGCGAGGTCGCCACGCTGGTCGAGGCCGGGACGTCGCGCGACTTCGAGACCGTCGGGGTGGCGCTCGACGGCGGTCCGCAGGTGTGGAGCTCGACCTACGTCCGCCAGTGCCTGGCCACCGGTGACGTCGCCGGGGCGGCGGAGGCCCTGGGGCGCCCGTTCACCGTCCGCGGCACCGTGGTCGAGGGCGACAAGCGAGGCCGCGAGATGGGCTACCCGACGGCCAACGTCCCGATCCCGCCGGTCGACGCGGCCCCGGCCGACGGCGTGTACGCCGGCCGGCTGACCCGGCTCGACACGGGGGAGACCTTCCCCGCCGCGATCTCCGTCGGCACCAACCCGACCTTCGACGGCGAGCGCGACCGCCGCGTGGAGTCCTACGTCCTCGACCGCGACGACCTCGAGCTCTACGGCGTCGAGGTGGAGGTCGCCTTCGTCGACCGGCTGCGCGGCATGGTGAAGTTCGAGGGCATGGAGGCGCTCATCGAGACCATGCACGACGACGTACGCCGGGCGCGGGACCTGCTCGCGTGACGCGGGACCGGACCGCCGTCGAGGCGTGGTTCCTGGGCCACGGCCTGCCCTACTTCGTCGCCGAGGAGCGCGCTGCCGCGCGGGCCGGGCTGCGGCCCCGACGCCTGGTGACCCTCGCCCTGGTGCTCGCCCTGCTCGCTGCGGGCGTCGGTGCCCTGGCGTGGGCCACCGAGACGACGTACGCCGGCCCCGCGGTGTGGATGTCGCTGACCGGCCTCGCCCTGCTCTGGTACGCCGCGACCGCGCTGCACGCCCGGCCGATCCTGGGCTTCGCGCTGTCCCGCACCCTCGGCAGCGTGCGGTTCCTCGTGCCGATGGCCTCGCGCGCACTCCCGCTCCTGCTCGTCTTCGTGACGTTCCTCTTCGTCAACGCGGAGGCGTGGGAGATGACCACCAACCTGCCATTCGGGCTGCTGTGGGTCACCGTGCTGCTGATGTTCGGCCTCGCCGTGCTGTTCCTGCTGGTCCGGCTGCCCGAGGAGGTCGACCGCGTGGACGACGAGGTGGACGACGACTTCATCGTGCGGGCGTGCGCCGGCACGCCGCTCGAGCAGGCCAGTCGTGAAGTCGCGGCGGACCCGCGGATCGACCCGCAGGAGCACGCCCAGGTCTCCGGCTTCGAACGCTGGAACCTGATCCTCGTGCTGCTGGTCATCCAGTCCGTGCAGGTGCTGCTGCTCTCGGTGACCGTGTTCGTGTTCTTCATGCTCTTCGGCTCGCTGGTGATGGAGACGAGCACCCAGGAGTCGTGGACCGGCCGCGACTACATCCCGGCAGCGCCGTTCCTGCCGCACGTCTCGCTCTCGCTGATGAAGGTGTCGCTGTTCCTGGCCTCGTTCAGCGGCTTCTACTTCACCGTCTCGGCCGTCACCGACGACACCTACCGGCGGCAGTTCTTCTCCGTCGTGGAGAGCCAGCTCGAGCGGGCCGTCGGGATGCGCGCGGTCTACCTCGCGACGCGCGAGCGCCGCTGACGTCCTCGGAGCGGTGGCCCACCCACATTCGGCGACCTCGCAATGTGGCTCGGCCACCGCTCTCGGGCGTGTCGGGCCGGACGCGCCGGTGGGCGGTGATCCAGCCACGTTTCCGGCGTACGGAATGTGGCTGGACCACCGCCCACCGGGCAGTGCGATGGAAACCTCAGGCGTCGAGGTCCTGCTCGACCAGGGCGGCGATGGTGTCGACCGCGGCCTGGTCGTCGCCGGCGACCTCGACGGTGTCACCGTTGCCGGCACCGAGGGTCATGATCATCAGCGAGGAGCTCGCGTCGACGCCGTTGATGGTCACTTCCGAGCCGAGCTCGGCGGCCTTCTCGGCGATGATCGCGGCGGGACGGGCGTGGAGGCCGACGGCGGAACCGACGACGACGGACTTGCTGGGCATGGTTCTCCTTGGGGTCGGACTGACTCAGGGACGGGACGGTGTGGCGGTGCTCAGACAGTAGCGACGTCGGCGTCGGAGGGGCCGATGGACTTCAGGGCGACCACGGCCACCGCGCCGACGACCACGCCGGCCGCGAGCGCGATGAGGAAACCAAGGACGCCGTCGACGGCGAACAGGACGAAGATCCCCCCGTGCGGTGCGCGGACGGCCACGTCCATCGCCATGGACAGGCCGCCGGTGACGGCGCTGCCGAGCATGATCGCCGGGATGACCCGCAACGGGTCGGCGGCGGCGAACGGGATGGCGCCCTCGGTGATGAACGAGGCCCCGAGCGCCCAGCCCGCCTTGCCGTTCTCCCGCTCGGGCACGTTGAAGAGCCCGGGTCGGATGACCGTGGCGAGGGCCAGGGCGATCGGCGGCACCATGCCGGCGAGCATCACGGCTGCCATGATCCTCAGCTCGGGGGCGTCGCTGGCGAGCGCCGCGCCGCCGACACCGGCCGCCGCGAAGCTGTAGGCGACCTTGTTGAGCGGACCGCCCATGTCGAAGGCCATCATGAGGCCGAGGATCACGCCGAGGAGCACGGCGCTGCCGCCGCTCATCGAGTTCAGCCCGTCGGTGAGCTGCTCCATCAGCCACGCGATCGGCTTCCCGAGCAGCACGATCATCACCAGGCCCACCGAGATCGTCGTGAGGAGCGGGATGATCAGCACCGGCATCAGCCCGCGGGCCCAGGTCGGGACCTTCCAGCCTGCGATCCAGTGGGCCACCAGGCCGGCGAGGACACCGCCCACGATGGCACCCAGGAAACCGCTCTGCGGGGCGCCGAAGCCCGAGATGTCGGTGACGAGGCCGCCCATGACGAAGCCGGGCGCGATGCCGGGGCGGTCGGCGATGGCGTACGCGATGTAGCCGGCGAGCGCGGGGACGAAGAAGGCGAAGGCGATCTTGCCCAGCATGAACAGCGCGGCCCCGAGGTAGGCCATCGCACCCGAGTCGAAGAGCACGTGGTCGAGGCCCGGGTCGGCGTAGGCCGAGATGTCCGGCGGGCTGAACAGGCTGCCATCGGCGAGCACCGCACCGGCGTGGTTGGCGATCTCGTAGCCACCGAGCAGGAAGCTGATCGCGATCAGCAGGCCGCCGGCGGCGACGAACGGGATCATGTAGGAGACGCCGGTCATCAGCACCCGACGGGTCTTGGCGCCGAAGGACTCCTCGCCGCCCGTCGTGCCGCTCGCGTCGGTCGCGGTGCCCTCCACCTTGGGGGCGCTGGCCGGGTCGGCGGCGTAGCGCAGCGCCTCGGCGATCATCGCGTCGGCCTCGTCGATCGGCCGCTTCACCGAGGAGCTGACCATCGGCTTGCCGGCGAAGCGGCCGCGGTCGCGCACCCCCACGTCGACGGCGAAGATCACCGCGCCGGCGCGAGCGATGGTGTCGTGGCCGAGCGGGGTCGACCCGGCCGAGCCCTGCGTCTCGACCTGGATGTCGACGCCGGCGCGCTCCGCGGCGGCCTCGAGCGCCTCGGCGGCCATGTAGGTGTGGGCGATGCCGGTCGGGCAGGCGGTGACCGCGACCAGCGAGGTGCCCGTCGTGGTCGCTGTACCGGCCGCTGCGGGGGCTGCGGTGCTCGCCGCCTGGCCGGCAGCCGTCGTCTCCCCGCCGCCCGGGACGGCAGCGCCGGAGGGTGCACCGGACGCCGGGGCGGCGGCGTGCTTCGCGGCCGGCGCGGGCTCGCCGAGCTCGTGCGAGACCAGGTCGACGACCTCGTCGTCGCTCTCCGCTGCGCGGAGCGCGTCGGTGAAGGCCGGCTTGACCAGCGCGCGGGCCAGCTTGGTCAGGATGGTGAGGTGGTCGGCGTCGCCACCGGCCGGTGCGGCGATCAGGAACGCCAGGTCGGCCGGGCCGTCCTTGGCCCCGAAGTCGACGGGCGGGTCGAGCCGCGCGAAGGCGAGCGTCGGCGTGTCGACCCCGGCCGTGCGGCAGTGGGGGATCGCGATGCCACCGGGCAGGCCGGTCGCCGAGGTGGACTCGCGCGCGAACGCGTCCTCGACGAGCTGGTCCTTGCTGGTGGCCCGACCGGCGTCGTCGACGACGCTCGCGAGGGCGCGGATGACGTCGTGCTTGTCGGCCCCCCAGTCGGCGCCCAGGCGGACGAGGTCGGTGGTGATCAGTGAGGTCATGCGGTGCCTCCCAGTGACGGGGTGAGGGCGGAGACGCCGACCAGCTCCGTGCGGAGCTGGGACGGCTGAGGGATGGTGGTGCCGGGGAGACCTGCGGCGGCGCTGCCGTAGGCGACGGCCAGTGCCAGGCGCTCCGGGGCAGGGAGGCCCCGGATGTCGCCGAGCAGGTAGCCGAAGAGGCTGGAGTCGCCCGCACCGACGGTGCTCACGACTGTGGTGGGAGGCGGGCTGGCGTGCCAGGCCCCCTCGGGGGTGACCAGGACGGCACCGTTGCCGCCCAGGGTGGCGAGGACGGCTCCGACGCCGCGCTCGATGAGCTGGCGGGCCGCCGCCGCGGTCGCCCGCGGGTCGGATTCCAGCTCGTCGGCGTCGCCGCCCGTGAAGGACGCGAGCTCCTCGCCGTTGGGCTTCATCAGGTCGGGCGCCGAGTACGGCAGCGCGTCGACCAGCGCCTGGAGCGGCGCCTCGCTCGTGTCCACGGCGACGCGACCGCCGACCTCGCGCAGCCGTCGTACGAGATCGGCGTAGAAGGAGGCGGGGGCGCCCGCGGGCAGGGAACCGGCGAGGACGGTCCAGTCCGCGCTGGAGGCGCGGACCAGCACGGCCTGGGCCATCAGCTCGAGGTGGAGGGGGAGCACGGCGGCACCGGGGGAGTTGAGCTTGGTGGTGGTGCCGTCGGGCTCGGTGATGGTGAGGTTGACGCGTACGTCGCCGGCCGGCTGGACGGGACGGCAGTCGATGCCAGCGCCGAGCAGCTCGAGCACGAACGCGTCGTCCTTGGCGGCGGGTACGACGGCGATGCTGGGGATGTCGGCGCTGACGGCGGCACGGGAGATGTTGACGCCCTTGCCGCCCGCCTGTGAGGTCACCGAGGCGACCCGGTGGACCTGGCCGCGCGACAGCACGCCGTCGAGGGCGACCGTGCGGTCGATGCTGGGGTTGGGGGTCAGGGTCAGGATCATGCGACCACCACCTCGATCCCGGCGCCCTCGAGCGCCCGTCGGTCGGCTGGCTCGATGTCGCTGTCGGTGACCAGCACGTCGAGGCTGTCGAGGGTAGCGAAGCGCACGGCCGTCTCCACCCCGATCTTGGTGGAGTCGGCGAGCACCACGGTCTTGCGGGCGCAGGCGATCATCGCGCGCTTGCTCGCCGCCTCGTCGCTGTCGGGGGTGGTGAGTCCGTGCCCGACCGTGAGGCCGTTGGTGGCCACGAACGCCACGTCGGCGCGCAGGTCGGACAGGGCGGCGACGGTCTCCGCGCCGACCGCGGCGTGCGTGGTGGGCCGGACCTTGCCGGGCAGCAGGTGGAGCTCGATCTGCGGCAGGCCGGCCAGGCGGGTGGCGACCGGCACGGCGTGGGTGATGACGACCAGCCGGTGGTCGCGGGGGAGCGCTGCCGCGAAGCGTGCGGTGGTGCTGCCCGCGTCGATC
Source organism: Nocardioides sp. zg-1230 (assembly GCF_013155335.1). GTDB lineage: Bacteria > Actinomycetota > Actinomycetes > Propionibacteriales > Nocardioidaceae > Nocardioides. The sequence continues at coordinate 324,180 of NZ_JABJQZ010000004.1, forward strand.
ACGACGACCGAGTCCGGTGGCGGCAGCAGGGCGACCGCCGCGTTGGCGATGGCCTCCTTGGCCTGCGTGTTGGACTGGTCGCGCTCGCCGATGCCTGATTCGATGACGGTGAGCGAACCGGCGGGCACCGCGCCACCATGGACGCGTCGGACCAGTCCCATCCGGTCCAGCGTGGACAGGTCGCGGCGCACGGTCTCGGTGGTGACCTCGAACTGCTCGGCCAGCTGGACCACCGACAGCCGGCCGCGCCGACTGATCATGTGGGCCATCGCCTGCTGGCGCTCTTCCGCATACATCGGATCGGTCCACCTCCACGGTCGTCGTCTGGCGATCTGTGTATGTGTTGTTTTAGTCCCGAATGTGTTGCTTGTCAACAACCTGATGTCTTACGGTGTGTCCATGACCACATCCGCGAAGTCGCCCGCGAACACCCTCAGCGGGACCCCGGTGGTGCCGGGCGTCGCCGCTGGCCCGGTCCTCCACGTGCGCGGCGAGGTGTCGCCGGACGCGATCGCGCGCTTCGGTGACGGCGACTTCGCCGACACCGACGCCGCGCTGGCGGCGTACGACGACGCGGTGACCGCGGTCGCCGAGACCTTCTCCAGCAAGGCGGCCTCCGCGCAGGGTGCGGCCGCCGAGGTGCTCACCGCGAGCGCCGGCCTGGCGAAGGACAAGGGCCTGCGCTCCGGTGTCGCGAAGAACCTGCAGGCCGGCCAGGGGCCCGTCGCCGCCGTGCAGGGCGCGGTGGAGCAGTTCGTCACCATCTTCACCAACATGGGCGGCCTGATGGCCGAGCGGGTGACCGACCTGCGCGACATCGAGCGCCGCGTGGTCGCCCACCTGGTGGGGGAGCCCGCCCCCGGCGTCCCCACCCCGAGCGAGCCGTCGATCCTGGTCGCCGAGGACCTGGCGCCCAGCGACACCTCCGGTCTCGACCCCGAGCTCGTCACCGCCCTGGTCACCGAGCGCGGCGGCGCCACCAGCCACACCGCGATCATCGCTCGCCAGCTCGGCATTCCCTGCGTCGTCGGCGCGGCCGGTGTCATGGACGTCCCGGCCGGCACGTTCGTCGTCGTCGACGGCGAGGCCGGCACCATCGAGCAGGGCGCCGACCCGGAGGAGGCACGCTCGCGCGTGGAGGAGAGCCGGCGGCTCCGCGAGGAGCTCGCTGCCTGGAGCGGGCCTGCTGCGACCTCCGACGGGATGCCGGTCAAGCTGCTCGCGAACGTCGCCGACGGCGCCTCCGCCCAGTCCGCGGGTGGGGAGCCCGTGCAGGGGGTGGGCCTGTTCCGTACCGAGCTGTGCTTCCTCAACCGCAAGGACGAGCCGAGCGTCGAGGAGCAGGCCGACATCTACTCCGAGGTCCTCGCGCCCTACTCCGACGGTCGCTACGTCGTCGTCCGCACGCTCGACGCGGGGTCGGACAAGCCGATCGCCTTCGCCACCCACGAGGGCGAGGAGAACCCCGCCCTCGGCGTGCGCGGCCTGCGGCTCAGCTTCGGCAACCCGGCCCTCATGGACCGCCAGCTCGACGGCATCGCCGCCGCGGCGGAGCGCACCGGCACCGAGACCTGGGTCATGGCGCCGATGGTCGCTACGGTCGCCGAGGCGGCTGACTTCGCCGGCAAGGTGCGCGAGCGCGGGCTCAAGGCCGGCGTGATGGTCGAGATCCCGAGCGCGGCGCTGCTCGCGCACCGGATGCTCGAGGTCGTCGACTTCCTGTCCATCGGCACCAACGACCTGACCCAGTACGCCATGGCCGCCGACCGCATGGCCACCGACCTGGCCCACCTCACCGACCCCTGGCAGCCGGCCGTGCTGCAGCTCATCGCGATCACGGCCCACGCCGGCACCGAGGCCGGCAAGCCCGTCGGCGTCTGCGGTGAGGCGGCCGCCGACCCGCTGCTCGCCACGGCGCTCATCGGGATGGGCATCTCCTCGCTCTCCATGGCCGCGCGCGCCGTACGCCCTGTCGGCGCCCAGCTCGGCAAGGTCAGCTTCGAGACCTGCGAGGCCGCGGCCGAGGCCGCCCTCAGCGCGCCCGACCCGATGGCCGCCCGCGCCGCCGTGCGCGACCTGCTCGGGCACTGAGACCGCACCCACCTCACGACGGAGGAAGCATGACATCAGCGTACGACCGCTACCGCGCGGCCGATCTCGACCTGCCGGAGGGCGCCTGGGCCTGGAACCTGTGGGGCGCAGGGGAGGAGAACATGGGCAAGGGCGACCAGCCCGAGCTGGTCCCCATCCCCAGGCCCGATGCCGACCACATGCTGGTGCGCATCGACAGCGTCGGCCTCTGCTTCTCCGACGTGAAGATCATGCGTCAGGGCGGCAGCCACCCGAAGCTCTACAACCGTGACCTGGCCAACGAGCCCACCCGGCTGGGGCACGAGGTGAGCCTCACCGTCATCGAGGTCGGCGACAACCTCAAGGACCGCTACCACGCCGGCCAGCGGCTGGCCGTGCAGCCCGACATCTACCAGGACGGCAGGAGCACGGCCTACGGCTACACCATCCCCGGCGGACTGATCCAGTACCACCTCATGGGCACCGAGATGCTCGACACCGACGACGGTGCCTGCCTGCTGCCCCTCCCCGACACGATGGGGTACGCCGAGGCCTCCACGCTGGAGCCCTGGGGTTGCGTGATGGCCGCCTACACCCAGCGTCGCCGACTCGAGCCCAAGGACGGCGGGACGATGTGGATCGTCGGCCGGCCCGGGGACGAGCGGGAGTACGACTTCTCCTCCGGTCTGGACGCTCCGAGCACCATCGTGCTGACCGACGTGCCCGCCTCGGTGGCGGAGCTCGCGGAGCGCACCTCGGCCACCGCGGTTGTCCGCAACGGCATCGGGACCGATGACTACCAGGCGTTGGTGGACGAGCTGACCGACGGCGCCGGCTTCGACGACATCGTCATGCTCGACCCCCGTTCGGCGGCGACGGTGGGTGCGGTGGCCACGCACATCGCCCGGCGCGGCACCCTCAACCTGGTCGGCGAGACCGAGCTGGACGGCCTGGTGGACACCGACGTGGGCCGCCTGCACTACGACTACACCGCCTACATCGGCAGCCGGGGGCCGGACATCGCCGCCTCCTACGGAGAGGCGCGCAACCGCTGCGACCTGCGCTCGGAGGGCACCACGGTGTTCGTGGGCGCCGGCGGCCCCATGGGGCTGATGCACGTGCAGCGGGCCATCCAGCAGCCGGGCGGCCCCCGGAGGATCGTTGCCACGGAGGTGAGCGACGAACGCCTCAGGGCCCTCGAGGACCGGCTGGCCCACCTGGCGGAGAGCAACGACTGCGAGCTGATCACCTTCAACTCCCAGACTGCCGACCAGTCCCTCCACGACTTCGTCATGGACCTCACCGACGGCCGGGGGGCCGACGACGTGGTGGTCAGCGTCCCCATCGCCGCGGTGATGGCCGAGGCCGACACCCTGATGAGGTCCGACGGCATGCTGGTCTTCTTCGCCGGTGTCCCCAACGGCACCATGGCGCCGATGAACCTGAGCGCGGTCTACCTCGACAACGCGCAGTACACCGGGACGTCGGGACTGACCATCCACGACCAGCAGCAGGTGGTGGACCTGGCCAACCAGGGTGCGCTCTCGCCGGGATCCATCGTGGGTGCCGTCGGCGGCATGCGGGCGGCCAAGGACGGCCTCCAGGCCCTGGTCGACGGGAGCTACTCCGGCAAGGTCCTGATCTTCCCCCAGATCCACGACCTCCCCCTGATGGGGCTCGACGAGCTGGAGCAGGAGCTGCCGGACGTGGCCGCGAAGCTCGGACCCGGCGGAACATGGAACGGCGACGTCGAGAAGGCGCTGTTCGACAGCCAGCTGGGCTAAATCCACACGGTCGGGCACCAAAACATGCCCGAATGCTTGGCAACATGCCCGAACGTGAGGTTTAATCGCGGCATCATGTGATGGGGGTCACCCCCTGAGTTCGACTGGAGGACATCAGCATGGCCACGACATTCACGGCCCCCACCGGCTCCGGTGCCCGGGTCCGCATACAGAAGTTCGGCACGTTCCTCTCCAACATGATCATGCCCAACATCCCGGCACTGATCGCGTGGGGACTGCTCACCGCGCTCGTCATCGACGTCGGCTGGTGGCCGAACGCCGACCTCGCCACGATGGTCGGCCCGATCATCCACTTCGCCCTGCCGATCCTCATCGCCGCCACGGGCGGCCGCATGGTCTACGGCGACCGCGGCGCGGTGGTCGGTGGCTTCGCGGTGATGGGTGCGATCGCGGGATCCGACCTGCTGGTGGCGAACTTCAACGCCGACCTGCCCGCCGACGCGGCCCCGCTCGGCCAGGTGCACATGTTCATCGGCGCGATGATCCTGGGCCCCCTGTCGGCCTACGTCATGAAGCGGGTCGACGCGATCTGGGACGGCAAGATCAAGGTCGGCTTCGAGATGCTCGTCAACATGTTCTCGGCCGGCATCGTGGCCTTCCTGATGGCGATCGTCGGCTTCTGGGTCGTCGCACCCATCGTCAACGAGATCATGGAGGTGCTCGGCAACGCGGTCGAGTGGCTGGTCGACAACAGCCTGCTGCCGTTGACGTCGATCGTCATCGAGCCCGCGAAGGTCTTCTTCCTCAACAACGCCATCAACCACGGCGTCCTCACGCCGCTGGGTCTTGCCGAGGCCGCCGAGTCCGGCAAGTCCGTGCTGTTCCTGCTCGAGGCCAACCCGGGCCCGGGCCTCGGACTGCTGCTCGCCTACACGTTCTTCGGCCGCGGCGTGCCGAAGGCGACCGCCCCGGGCGCGGCGATCATCCAGTTCTTCGGCGGCATTCACGAGATCTACTTCCCCTACGTGCTGATGAAGCCCCGCCTGATCCTCGCCATGATCGCCGGCGGCATGACCGGTGTCGCGATCAACGTGGCGTTCGACGTGGGCCTCCGCGCACCGGCGGCCCCGGGCTCGATCTTCGCCGTGTACGCCCAGACGGCGCGAGGTGACTACCTCGGGGTCACGCTCGGTGTCTTCGGCGCCGCGGCCGTCACGCTCGTCGTGGCCGCGTTCCTGCTGAAGATGGACAAGTCCGACGACGAGGGTGACCTGAGCGCTGCGACCGCCCAGATGGAGGCCAACAAGGGCAAGAAGTCCTCGGTCGCCAGCACGCTGACCGGCGGCGCGGCCGCTGCCACGGCCACCGCCACCCGCGAGATCCGCAGCATCGTCTTCGCCTGCGACGCGGGGATGGGGTCCTCGGCGATGGGGGCCTCGGTGCTCCGCAAGAAGATCCATGACGCCGGGCACCCGGAGGTGACGGTCATCAACAAGGCGATCGCCAACCTCGACGACAGCTACGACCTCGTGGTCAGCCACCAGGACCTCACCGACCGGGCCCGTCAGAAGACACCGTCAGCCGAGCACGTCTCGGTCGACAACTTCATGGCCAGTCCCCGCTACGACGAGATCGTGGAGATGGTCCGCGACAACAACCGGACCTGACGCCCGCGCCAGGTCCCCCCGACGGTCGAGCCCGGCCCTCCCCCCGTGGGGGCCGGGCTCGACCTCCGACGACCACCCTCCGCCGCGAGCGTGTGGTCTGATGATCCACCCGACACTGCGAGGAAGAGAGACGCCACATGAGCGACGTACTGAGCAGGGAGGCCATCGTTCTCGGCGGCCAGGCCACGGACAGGGATGCAGCGATCACCGAGGCCGGCCGGCTGCTGGTCGCGAGCGGTGCGGTCGACGAGGCGTACGTCGACGCCATGCACGAGCGCGAGACCTCGGTCTCCACGTTCATGGGCAACGGTCTCGCCATCCCGCACGGCACCAACGAGGCGAAGGCGCTGATCCGCCGCACCGCGATCTCGTTCGTCCGCTACGACGAGCCGATCGACTGGAAGGGCAGCCCGGCCCGCTACGTCGTCGGGATCGCCGGCGCGGGCGACGACCACCTGACCGTGCTGCAGGCGCTGGCGGGTGCCTTCACCGACGACGCGAGCATCGCCGCGCTCGACGCCGCGCAGACCCCGGACGACGTCCTCGCCGTGCTGGGCGACGTCAGCGCCTGACCGGGCCGACGCTCAGATCGCCGTCACCGCGACCGGTACGCCGTTGAGCGCGGCGTTGCCCGAGACGTCGAGCAGCTCGGGGTCGGTGAGGTCGTTGACCGAGACGCCCGGGACCTCGCGGCTGCGCGACATCAGGACGCCGTCGGCCGCGTGCCCGTAGCCGTGGGGGAGGGACACCACGCCCGGCATCAGGTCGTCGGACGCGGCCACCTCGACCTCGACCGATCCGACGCGCGAGGTCACGCGCACGCGCGAGCCGTCCTCGATGGCGCGCTGCACCAGGTCGCCGGGGTTCATCAGCAGCTGGTGGCGCGGCCGGCCACGCGTCAGTCGCTCGGAGTTGTGCATCCAGGAGTTGCAGTCGCGCTGGTGGCGCCGCCCGATGAGCACCAGCTCGTCGCCGGCGGGCACCGGGACCTCGGCGAGTCGCCTCACGTCGGCCACTACGAGCGCAGGCGCCAGGTCGACCCGCTTGCTGCGGGCCGGCAGCCGGTCGGGCAGCTGGCCCCCGCGGAGCGGGCCGAGGTCGATGCCGGCCGGTCGCGCGCGGAGCTTGGAGAGCGTGACCCCGCTCGACCCGCGGCGCAGCAGCTGCCCGATGAGGAACGTGGGGCTCGCGGTCAGCCGCGCGCGCTGGACGATGCGCTTCTTGAGCGGGGCCTTGCGCTCCAGACGGGCAGTCGTCCGCAGTGTGATCTCCCGGAAGATCTGCCAGTCGTGGCGCTGGTCGGCCTCCTTCTCGAACACCGCCGGGGTGAACCGGGCCGTGTTGCGCACCGCGAGCAGGTGGAAGACCAGGTCGTAGTGGTCGCGCTCGAGCGCGGTGGTCGGCGGCAGGATCACGTCGGCGTGCCGGGTGGTCTCGTTGACGTAGATGTCGACCGCGGCCATGAAGTCGAGGCCGCGCAGCGCACCGTCGAGGCGGGCGCCGTCGGGCGTCGACAGGACCGGGTTACCCGCCACCGTGAGCAGTGCGCGGACCTGGCCCTCGCCGGGCGTCTCGATCTCCTCGCGCAGCGCCGCCACCGGCAGCTCGCCCGCGGTCTCCGGGAGCCCGCGGACCCGCGAGCGCCACGCGTCGTGGTGGCCGCGGCCGATGAGACCGGTGCCCACGGCGTCGATCGCCGGGGTGGTGAACATCGCGCCGCCCGGCCGGTCGAGGTTCCCGGTGAGGACGTTGAGGCAGGTGACCGCCCACTGGCACACCGTGCCCCACGGCCCCGCGGACACCCCGATGCGGCTGTAGACGACGCCGGCCTCGGCGGCCGCCAGCTCGTGCGCGAGCCGGCGGACCTCCGCCGCCGGCAGTCCGCTCATCGCCTCGGCCCGCTCGGGCGTGAAGTCGGCGACCAGCTCCACGACGGTCGCGAGCCCGTCGACGTACGACGCCACGCTGGGTGCGGTGTCGGGGGAGGACTCGACGGTCAGGACGTGCAGCATCGCCAGCAGCACCCACGCATCGGTGCCCGGCCGGACGAAGTGGTGCTCGTCGGCGACCTTGGCGGTCTCGGTGCGGCGGGGGTCGAGCACGACCATCTTCCCGCCGCGGGCCCGGAGGTCGCGCACCCGCTGCGGGAAGTCGGGAACAGTCATCAGGGAGCCGTTGGAGGCCATCGGGTTGCCGCCGACCACGAGGAACCACGAGGTGCGGTCGATGTCGGGGATCGGCAGGAAGAGCTGGTGGCCGAAGACGAGGTGCGCCACGAGCTGGTGGGGGAGCTGGTCGACCGAGGTGGCCGAGTAGCGGTTCCTCGTGCGGAAGGACTTGAACATCGCGGTGCCGTGCGTCATCGACCCCAGGCTGTGGGCGTTGGGGTTGCCGAGGTAGACGCCGAGCGCGTCGTCCCCGTGCTCGTTGATGGTGCGCGCGAGGTTGTCGGCGACCAGGTCGAAGGCCTCGTCCCAGCCGATCTCCTCCCACCGGGCGTCGGCGCCCTCGCCGACGCGGCGCACGGGTCGACGCAGCCGGTCGGGGTCGGCGTACACGTCCGCGATGGCGACGCCCTTGGGGCACACGTGACCGCGCGACAGCGGATCGGCCTTGTTGCCGCGCACCCCGACGACCTCGCGCCCCTCGATCGTCAGCTCGAGGCCGCAGATGGCTTCACAGAGGTTGCAGACGCCGATACGTGTCTCACCCATGGTGTGGATCGTCGCACGGCGCACCCCGCAGGGGGATGACACCGGACCGGTCACCCGTCAGACTCTGCCGGGCCCGGTCCAGACCGCCCCGGTCGCCGGGCGGCATCCCCCAACAGAATGGAGCACGTCATGGGTTTCGGAGGGCCGATCGGCCTGATCGTCGTGGGACTGATCCTCGCGCTGGCCTTCAACGAGCAGCAGGTGGGACCGCTCGAGGTACCCACCATCGGGTGGATCCTCGTGCTGGCCGGAGCGCTCTGGCTGGTGCTGACGGTGGTCCAGCAGAACACCAAGCGACGCCACAGCACGACCGCCACCACGACCGACGCAGAGGGTCGCCAGGCCTCGACGCAGCGCACCACCGAGTCCGACCCGCCGGCCCCGCCGGCCGTGTGAACACCCCGCGGCGTTCTCCTCCTCCGCTTCGCTCCTCCGGACAACGCCGCGGGGACCCCGTTCCCTCGGAGGGCCTCCTGCTTCTGGTTGCGCGGCGCGGATTGGGCCAGGGGTCCGGCGCCTCGATATGATCCTGCGGTTGCCCGACAGGGCGACACGCCGTCACGACGGCCGCGGAACCAGAGTGCCCCGGTGAACAGGCCCGGGCGCGCCGCGCAACGAGAACCGAAGGAGCCCCCATGTCGATTGGTACCGACGCGGAGACCAAGAAGAAGATCATCGCCGAGTACGCCCTGACCGAGGGTGACACCGGTTCCCCCGAGGTCCAGATCGCGCTGCTCAGCCACCGCATCTCGCACCTCACCGAGCACCTCAAGACGCACAAGCACGACCACCACAGCCGTCGTGGACTGCTGCTCCTGGTCGGCCAGCGCCGCCGCCTGCTCAACTACCTGCAGAAGACGGAGATCGAGCGCTACCGCTCCATCGTCGAGCGCCTCGGCCTCCGCCGCTGAGCAACGGAGCGGCTCCCCGCCACGGGGAGCCGCTCCTCTCACATCCGGGCCGCGCCGCGCTAGTGTCGACCCGGCACAACTGAAACAACACCCAACAGGAGCGACCCGCCTCGTCGCCCGGTCCTCGGTAGTGGCCTTCAGATCCCAGCCCCACGGCTGGAAGAGCTGCGGGCCTCGATCGAAGACCGGCCCCGCGGGACCTTCGATGGTCCACCACATGAGGGGTGGACGCCGCGGATCGCTCCGCGAAGAGAAAGCAGAGTCCTGCTTCCATGAGTGAACCCATCATCTCCGCTGTCGAGACCGTCCTCGACAACGGCAAGTTCGGCCAGCGCACGGTCAAGTTCGAGACCGGGCTGCTCGCCCGCCAGGCCGCCGGCTCCGTCACGGCCTACCTCGACGACGAGACCATGCTGCTCTCGGCGACCACCGCCTCGAAGAACCCGAAGGACCACTTCGACTTCTTCCCGCTGACCATCGACGTCGAGGAGCGGATGTACGCCGTGGGCCAGATCCCCGGCTCGTTCTTCCGTTCCGAGGGTCGCCCGGGCGAGGACGCGATCCTCACCTGCCGCCTCATCGACCGCCCCCTGCGCCCGACCTTCAAGAAGGGCCTGCGCAACGAGGTCCAGGTCGTCATCACCGTCATGGCGCTCGACCCCGACCAGCCCTACGACGTGCTGGCCATCAACGCCGCGTCGCTGTCCACCCAGCTCTCGGGCCTGCCGTTCTCCGGCCCCGTCGGCGGCGTCCGCGTCGCCCTCATCGACGGCCAGTGGGTCGCCTTCCCGAGCCACTCGCAGCTCGAATCGGCCGTCTTCGACATGGTCGTCGCGGGTCGCGTCACCGAGACCGGCGACGTCGCCATCATGATGGTCGAGGCCGAGGCCCCCGAGGAGACCATCGCCCTCATCCAGGGTGGAGCCCAGGCACCCACCGAGGAGGTCGTGGCCAGCGGTCTCGACGCCGCCAAGCCCTTCATCAAGCAGCTGTGCGAGGCGCAGTCGCAGCTCGCCGCCGAGGCCGCCAAGCCGGTCCAGGACTTCCCGGTCTTCCTCGACTACGAGGACGACGTCTACGCCGCCGTCGAGGCCGCCGCGAAGGACGACCTGACCGCCGCCATGCAGATCGGCGACAAGCAGGAGCGCGAGTCGCGCACCGACGAGCTCAAGGTCGCCCTGCTCGAGAAGCTCGCCGACCAGTTCGAGGGTCGCGAGAAGGAGCTCGGCGCCGCGTTCCGCTCCGTCAGCAAGAACGTCGTGCGCGAGCGTGTCCTGCGCGACAAGGTCCGCATCGACGGCCGCGGCCTCGCCGACATCCGTCCGCTGCACGCCGAGGTCAACGTGATCCCGCGCGTCCACGGCTCCGCGCTGTTCGAGCGCGGCGAGACCCAGATCCTGGGTGTCACCACGCTCGACATGCTCAAGATGGAGCAGCAGCTCGACACGCTGTCGCCGGAGAAGCACCGCCGCTACATGCACAAGTACGTCTTCCCGCCGTTCTCCACCGGCGAGACCGGCCGCGTGGGCTCGCCCAAGCGTCGCGAGGTCGGCCACGGCGCCCTGGCGCGTCGCGCGCTGCTCCCCGTCCTGCCCAACCGCGAGGAGTTCCCCTACGCGATCCGCCAGCTCTCCGAGGCCATGGGCTCCAACGGCTCCACCTCGATGGGCTCCGTCTGCGCCTCGACCCTGTCGCTGCTGCAGGCCGGTGTGCCCCTGAAGGCGCCCGTGGCCGGCATCGCGATGGGCCTCATCTCCGGCGAGGTCGACGGCGAGACCCAGTACGTCGCGCTCACCGACATCCTCGGCGCCGAGGACGCGTTCGGTGACATGGACTTCAAGGTCGCCGGCACCCGCGAGTTCGTCACGGCCCTGCAGCTCGACACCAAGCTCGACGGCATCCCCGCCGAGGTCCTGGCCGCCGCGCTGACCCAGGCCCGCGACGCCCGCCTGGCGATCCTCGACGTGATGGGCGAGGCCATCGACGCACCCGAGGAGATGTCGGTGCACGCGCCGCGCATCATCACCGTGCGCGTGCCCGTCGACAAGATCGGCGAGGTCATCGGCCCCAAGGGCAAGGTCATCAACCAGATCCAGGACGACACGGGCGCGACGCTGTCCATCGAGGACGACGGCACGGTCTACATCGGCGCGACCAACGGCGAGGCCGCCGAGGCGGCCAAGGCCGCGGTCAACGCGATCGCCAACCCGACGATGCCCGAGGTCGGCGAGCGCTACCTCGGCACCGTCGTGAAGACGACCAACTTCGGTGCCTTCGTCTCGCTGATGCCCGGCAAGGACGGCCTGCTGCACATCAGCAAGCTGCGCGCCCTGGCCGGCGGCAAGCGCGTCGACGCGGTCGAGGACGTCCTGGCCGTGGGCCAGAAGGTCCAGGTCAAGATCGCCGAGATCGACGACCGCGGCAAGCTGTCGCTGGTCCCCGTCGTCGAGGAGGACGAGGGCGGCTCCGAGGAGTCCGCCGACGCCCCCGAGGCCGTCGACGCCGAGTGACCTGACGCTCCTGCTCCACCCACGACCGGTCGGCCGTCAGGCCGGCCGGTCGTGGCGCTTCACCCCGGCTCCACCCCTTGTTTCGCCCCGGAAGGACCCCTGTGCAGAAGAACGGCACCACCCGCACCCTCCACACGGTGAAGGACGCCGACGGCGCCGTCACCTCGCGCGTACGACGCACCGTCCTGCCCAGCGGCCTGCGCGTCGTCACCGAGCAGATGGCCGGCACCCGCTCGGCGAGCATCGGCGTGTGGGTCGCGGTCGGCTCGCGTGACGAGACGCCCACGCTGCACGGCTGCTCGCACTTCCTCGAGCACCTGCTCTTCAAGGGCACCCCCGAGCGCACGGCGATGGACATCTCCGTGGCGCTCGACGCGGTCGGCGGCGAGTTCAACGCCTTCACCACCAAGGAGTACACCGTCTTCCACGCGCGGGTCCTCGACGAGGACCTCGGCACGGCGGTCGACGTGCTCGGCGACATGGTGACCGCCTCGACGATCGCCGAGGCCGACGTCGAGGCCGAGCGTGACGTCATCCTCGACGAGATCGCGATGCACGACGACGACCCGGACGACGTCGTCCACAACCTCTTCGCGCAGCAGGCGTGGGGCGACACGCCCCTCGGTCGTCCGATCGCCGGCACCGAGGCCTCGATCACCGCGATGACGCGAGCGCAGATCCAGCGCTTCTACCGGCGCCACTACCGCCCCGACAACATGGTCGTGTCCGTCGCGGGCAACATCGACCACGCGAGTGTCGTACGACAGGTCCGGCAGGCGTTCGGTCGTGGCGGCTTCCTCGAGGTCGAGGCCGACCCGACCCCGTCCAACCAGTCCGAGCGTGCCCGCAAGGTGCACCCCGGCGAGGCACGCACGATCCGCCCGCAGGAGCAGGTCAACCTCGTCCTCGGGGTCAAGGGACTGACCCGCACCGACCCGCGCCGCTACACCCTCGGCGTGCTCAACACCGCCCTCGGTGGCGGCACCTCGTCGCGGATGTTCCAGGAGGTGCGCGAGCTGCGCGGCCTGGCCTACTCGGTCTACTCCTTCGCCACCCACCACGCCGACGCCGGTGTCGTGGGCGTATCGGTCGGTTGCCTGCCGGGCAAGTACGACGCCGTGCTGGAGACTGTGCGCAACGAGCTCGCCAAGGTCGCGGCCGAAGGGCTGACCGACGAGGAGGTCGAGCGCGGCAAGGGCCAGCTCAAGGGCGGCCTCGTGCTCGGTCTCGAGGACTCCGGCTCGCGGATGTCGCGCATCGGCAAGGCCGAGCTCGTCCACGACGAGCTGCTCACCATCGACGAGGTCGTCGCGCGCATCGAGGCCGTGACGGTCGAGGACGTCACCGCCCTCGCCGAGGAGCTGTTCACCCAGCCCGAGCTGCTCGCGGTCGTCGGGCCGTCCGCCGCTGGCTGAGCCGGCCGCCGCTGGTTGAGCAGCGAGCGTGACGACCGCTGGTTGAGCAGCGAGCGCCAGCGAGCGTGTCGAAACCAAGGTTCCTCGGGCTCGAGCTGCTTGTCGGCTGACCGGGTTTCGACACGCTCGGTCACGCCTTCGTCCCTCAGGCGTGCTCGCTGCTCAACCACCGATGCTTGGCGACGGTCACCCACCGCCTCGCGGGCTCGGCGGTTGCGATCGTCACCTGCGCGCGATGATCCCGATGACCGGGGGAGCCTTCTGCTCCACGACGCTGACCCGGAAACCACCGCGAAGGAGGTTCTCGGAGGCCTTCTTCACGATGTTGGGCACCAGCTCGGGGCGGGCGGCCTCGTAGAAGAGGTACACCGCACCGCCGGGGACGACCCGCTCGTGGAGCAGGGCGACCTCGTCGTCGCAGGCGCGCACCCAGAACAGGTTGACGTTGAAGGCGAAGACCTTGTTGAGGCGCTTGACCGGGACGCGGAGGGTGGCCAGGTCGATCTGGCGCACGACGAGCCGACCGGCGTCGACGTGCTTCTGGTTGCGGCGCTTGGTGCGGTCCACGCCCGACTCGGATCGGTCGATCGCGAACAGCTTGCCGGTCTCCAGCTTGGCGCAGATCGCCTCCGCGCCGGCGCCGGGGCCGCAGCCGATCTCGAGGACCTGGTCGGCCGGTTGCACGTCCATGAGGTCGACGGCCCACTTGATGCGCGGCGGGATGGTCGAGGCAGGCATGGGCCACAGCCTGCCAGACGCCTGTTCGCGAGTCAGCCACCGCCACACGCCGATCCGTGCGGCCGATACGGTTGAGCGCGTGAGCAGTGGAGACGCGGGACAGGTTCGGGCACGGGTTCGGGTCGGCGTGCTGGGCGCGCGGGGCAAGGTCGGCTCGGAGGTGTGCCGGGCCGTCGAGGCTGCCCCCGACACCGAGCTGGTGGCCTCGGTCGACGCGGGTGACGAGCTCGAGGAGCTCGCCCGCGCGGGCGCCGAGGTCGTCGTCGACTTCACCCACCCCGACGTCGTGATGGACAACCTGCGCTTCTGCATCGAGCACGGCATCCACGCCGTCGTCGGCACGACCGGCTTCGACCAGCCCCGGCTCGACCAGCTCGAGGCCTGGCTCGCCGACGCGCCGGAGGTCGGGGTGCTGATCGCGCCCAACTTCTCCATCGGAGCGATCCTGATGATGCGCTTCGCCGCGCAGGCCGCCCCCTTCTTCGAGTCGGTCGAGGTCGTCGAGCTGCACCACCCCGACAAGGCCGACGCCCCCTCGGGCACGGCACGGCGCACGGCCGAGATGATCGCCGCGGCCCGCCGCGAGGCCGGCAGTGCTCCCATGCCCGACGCGACGTCCACCGGCCTCGAGGGGGCCCGCGGCGCGGACGTGGAGGGCGTACGGGTGCACGGCCTGCGGGTGCGCGGGCTGGTGGCGCACCAGGAGGTCGTGCTCGGCACGGCGGGGGAGACCCTGACGATCCGCCACGACTCGCTCGACCGGGTCTCGTTCACCCCCGGCGTGCTCACGGGCATCCGCGCGATCGCAGACCACCCGGGCCTCACGGTCGGCCTGGACGCCTTCCTCGACATCGACTGAGCCCGCAGCCACGGTTCCGCTGGGGTGGCGGCAGATGGCAGGTCAGCCAGCTGCCGGGCTGCGATGTGCCGCCACCGTCGTTTGTCGCTCCGCTGGGGTGGCGGCAGATGGCAGGTCTGGCGGCTCCCGGGGAGCGATGTGCCGCCACCCAGCGGCGACCGAGGTCAGACGAGGCGAGCCACAGCCGCCACGACCGCCGCCCCCACGACCACGACCAGGAAGGGCATCCGCAGCAGCAGCGCCACCACGGCGAAGCCGAGACCGAGGGCCCGCGCGTCGAGCACCAGCTCGGGGCCCGACGAGAAGGTCTGGACGGCGACGAGCGCGGCGAGCAGCGCGACCGGGATGAGGTCGGCCACCCGCTCGACCGTGGGGTGCTCGAGCACCCGCTCGGGCAGGGACAGGCCGGCGAGCTTGAGCAGGTAGCAACCGACGCCGGCGAGCAGGACCGCGGTCCACATCAGCGGTGGCTTCCCGCGACGTCGCCCGGCCCGGGGACCTCGGTCGGGTCCTGCCGCCTGCCGAGGACGCCCACGAGCAGCGCCACGCCGCCCGCGGCCAGCACCGGCACCCCGGCGGCGGTGATCGGCACCACCGACAGCGCCACGGCCGCAGCGAGCACGGCGACGAGGATGTTGCGCCGGTCGCGCAGCCGCGGCCAGAGCAGGGCCAGGAACGCGGCACCGACGGCTGCGTCGAGGCCGAAGGTCCGTGGGTCGCCCACGGCCTCGCCGGCGAGGGCTCCGACCGCGGTGGCGAGGTTCCACAGGACGAAGACCGAGACGCCCGTCGTGAGGAAGCCCAGCCGGGCGCCCTCCGTCGTGTCACGGCCGACCGCCATCGCGGTCGACTCGTCGATGAGCACGTGGGCGGCTGCCGCGCGCCGCCAGCCGCGCCACCGCAGCAGCGGTGCCATGCGGAGTCCGTAGAGGGTGTTGCGGGTGCCCAGCAGCAGTGCTGTCGCCGCGCCCGACACCGGCGCGCCGCCGGCGGCCACGACGCCGACGAGGGCGAACTGGCTCGCCCCGGTGAACATCAGCAGGGACAGGACGCACGTCTGGGCGATGCTCAGGCCCGAGGCCACCGACACGGCACCGAAGCCGAAGCCGTAGGCCCCGGTGGCCAGGCCCACGGCCAGGCTGTCGCGGACGATCGCGGTCCGCTCACCGGGTTCGAGGGCGGCGTCGGGCACGCCCCGAGGCTAGGTCATGCCACCGACCGTCCCGCGCACCGTCCTGTGACGCGTCCCGGGACGGTTTCCTCAGTGAAGCCGTCGGCGCACGCGGACCGGGCGGCCCTCACGCTGGTGGAAGTCGTGGACCAGCACGAACGCCACAGCGATGCCGGCCGCGGCGCCCGCCACGAGCCCGACGCGGAGATTGAGCGGGATCTCGGGCGCGGCGACGAACCAGAGGCCGATGCCCGTGCAGACGACGAGTGCGGCGGCGACGAGCAGGTACTTGTGCAGAGCGGGTAGCGGACCGAGCATCAGGACCCCCGTGGTGTGCCGGCCGGGCGGCCGTTCCCTCCATGGTGACGCGCGTCACAGGAAAAGCAAGCGCCCCAGGGGTGGATTCCTCGAGATGGGGGGTGCGGTTCCGCCTCGCCCGTCAGGCGATCCCGGTGTGGAGGCGTACCTGCTTGACGGTGGTCGCCCCTGTGCCGTCGAGGTCGAGCTCGCGGTGGGCGGTGTCGGGGGCCCAGCCGGCGTCTGTCAGGAAGGTCCGCAGGGCGTCGTCGCCGGCGTTGACCCAGGTCACGGCGCGGGTGAAACGGTCGGCCGCGAGCGTGTCGACCGCAGCCTGGAGCAGTCGGGAACCGTGGCCCTTGGCCCGCTCGCCCGGATCCAGCGTCACCTCGGCCAGCTCGCCGTCGGCGACGGGGTCGCAGTCGGGGTCGGCGGCCGGCGAGGTCAGCGCGAAGCCCACCACGCGGTTGCGCTCGAGGGCGACGAGGACCCGGTTGCGGGCGTCGACGGGGCGCGACAGCGCCTCGCGCCACTGCGCGGCGACGGCCTCGACGTCGGTCGGCAGCACCTCGGCCGGCAGCAGTCCGGCGTAGAGCTCGGGCCACGCCCGGACCTGGACGGCGGCGATCGCGGCGGCGTCGTCGGACCAGGCGACGCGCACGGACACGTCCGCGCTCGGGCCCCGGCCCGGGTGCTGGTGCGACATCAGCGTGCGCTCATCGATAGGTCTCGGGGAGCTTCTCGCCGATCTTGACCTGCGCCTTGGGCATGCGCAGGAACTTCATCTGGAGGGAGCGCATCGCGGCGTAGAGCGTGGTGCCCTTGGTCGGCTCGTCGGGGAAGCGGCGAGCGAGCTCACGGCGCAGCCGGAAGCGCAGCATCACGATGTCGAAGACGATCACGAGCAGGGTGGTGAACAGGACGGTGTTGCCGAGCTGGACCATGCTCCGGTTGCCGGAGTAGCCCAGGATCATCGACACGATCAGCAGCGGCACCATCAGCTCGATGAAGGAGAAGCGCGAGTCGACGAAGTCGCGGATGAAGCGGCGCACGGGACCGCGGTCGCGAGCCGGCAGGTACCTCTCGTCGCCGGTCTTCATCGCCTCGCGCATCTTGCGCGACGTGTCGCCACGAGCGGCGCGCTGGGCGGCGGCCTGCTCCTTGCGCGAGCGGGGGACCTTGGCGCGGGCCCGGGCGGCTGCCTCGGCCTCCTTGCGCGTCGGCGTGGGCCGGCCCTTGCCACCCACCTTCTCGTCGGTGGTGGGGGTCTCCGGCTCGGAGCTGGTACGACGGAACACGCGTGCTGCCTTCACATGGCTTCGGGAGGAACGGATGGGGCGGATCTGGTGGTGGGGCCAGCCTATCGCCGCGACCCACCGGGCGCGGTGTCGAGGCAGGCCCAACCTCCGACTTGCCCTACCTCCGACTTGCCATTGGTCCTAGGGTGAGAACGTCACTCCAGTCGCATGCCCAAGAGAGGGTCTCCACCCCGATGAGTCTCATGAAGCGCATCAGCCTGATCTTCCGCTCCAAGGCCAACAAGGCCCTGGACAAGGCGGAGGACCCCCGCGAGACCCTCGACTACAGCTACCAGCGGCAGCTCGAGCTCCTGTCCAAGGTCCGTCGAGGCGTGGCCGACGTGGCCACGAGCCGGAAGCGCGTCGAGCTCCAGGTCAACCAGCTCGAGCAGCAGGCCGCCAAGCTGCAGGGCCAGGCCGAGAAGGCCATCGGAGCCGGTCGTGAGGACCTCGCCCGCGAGGCGCTGACCCGCAAGTCCGGCCTCGCCTCGCAGATCACGGCCCTCAAGGAGCAGCAGGCCACGCTGCAGGGCGAGGAGGAGAAGCTCGTCCTGGCGCAGCAGCGGCTGCAGGCCAAGGTCGAGGCCTTCCGCACCCGCAAGGAGACCATCAAGGCCACCTACACCGCGGCCGAGGCGCAGACGCGCATCGGCGAGGCGATGTCGGGCATCGGCGAGGAGATGGGCGACGTCGGCCTCGCCATCCAGCGGGCCGAGGACAAGACCGCCCAGATGCAGGCCCGCGGCCAGGCCATCGACGAGCTGATCGCCTCCGGCGCCCTCGACGACGCCTCGCAGCTCAACGCCGGCGACGACATCTCACGCGAGCTCGACGCCCTCAGCTCCGGCTCCGACGTCGAGGCCGAGCTGGCCCGGCTCAAGGCCGCCAGCACCCCCCAGGCCATCGAGTCCGGCGACGAGGGCGGCGACATCCTCGCGGCCGAGCCCGACGCCGTACGCGCCGAGGGCGAGAGCAACGAGGGCGGACGGGCATGATCGTCCGCATCCTCGGCGAGGGTCAGTACGACCTCGACGACCACGCTCTCGACGCCCTCAACGGCCTCGACAACCAGATCGAGCAGGCCATCGAGTCGGGCGACGAGGAGATGTTCCGCACCGCGCTGCACGGGCTGCTGTCCGCCGTGCGCGCGAGCGGCACGCACCACTCCCTCGACTCGCTGGACGAGTCCGACATGATCCTGCCGCCGCCCGACGCGACGATCGACGAGGTCCGCGAGCTCCTGGGCGACGACGGACTGATCCCGGGCTGAGACGCCCCGACCGGTGGCCACCTCACGCTTCATCAAGGACACCGGGCTGACCGCCCGGATGACCCTCACCATGTTCCTGCTCGGCGCGCTGTTCGTCGGGCTCGTGGTCACGGTCATGGCGTTCGTCAGGAGCACCGGCGGCGCCGTGCTGGTCGCGGTCATCGCGATCGGCATGGCGTTCTGGCAGTGGTGGAGCTCCGACAAGGTCGCGATGCGCGCCATGCGCGCCCGCGAGGTGACCCCGGAGGAGGCGCCGGAGCTCCACGGCATGATCGACCGGCTCTGCGCGCTCGCCGACATGCCCAAGCCGCGCGTCGGGGTGTCGCAGCTCGACATGCCCAACGCGTTCGCCACCGGTCGCTCGCCCGACCGCTCCGTCGTGTGCGTGACGACCGGGATCCTGCAGACCCTCGACGCAGAGGAGCTCGAGGCCGTGCTGGCCCACGAGCTCAGCCACGTCGCGCACCGCGACGTGCTCGTGATGACCGTCGCCTCCTCGGCCGGCATCGCCGCGGGGCTGCTGATGCGCTTCGCCCAGTTCGGCGGCCTGGGCCGCTCCCGCAACAACAGCAGCGCGCTGCCCGCGCTCCTGGTCGCGGTGGTCGTGAGCATCGTCGTCTACGCCGTCAGCTTCGTGCTGCTGCGCCTGCTCTCGCGTTACCGCGAGATGAGCGCCGACCGCGCGGGCGCCTACCTCACGCTCAAGCCTGCCTCGCTGGCCAGCGCGCTGCAGAAGATCAGTGGCGAGGGTGCCGCGACCCCGCAGCGCGACCTGCGCGCCAGCAGCGCCGCGGGCGCGGCCAGCGCGCTGTGCATCGTCCCGGCGCTCCATGGCGGACTGGGTGGTCTGATGGCGACCCACCCGCCGCTGCAGCAGCGGCTCGAGCAGCTGGCACGCATCCAGGCCGAGCTGAGCCGGCCGACCGGCTGAGGGGGAGCGACATGGGTCTGTGGGAGGCGATGCGTGGTCGGACGCAGCCCAAGCGCAACAACCTCGACGCGCTGTTCCACGTGCCGAGCGCGGCGATCACGTTGCAGACGGCGCTGGGCTTCGAGCCCACCGGCACCGGGTCCGTCTGCTACCGCTCGGCCGCCGGCGCCGCCTTCGCGCAGACCCAGGCCGACGTGCTCGCCCTGCTCCGCGACGACGCCGAGGCGCCCGACGTCGAGGTCACCCAGGACGACTTCGGCTTCACCTGGCTCGTCGTGGAGGGCGACAAGGACGACATGGCCGGCCTGTGCACCGACCTCCACGCCGTCAACACCACCCTCGAGCTCAACGGGTTCGAGTCCGGGCTGCTGTGCTCGCTGGTCCCGTTCGTCAACGCGTCCGGCCAGCGGTTCGGCCTGACCTACCTCTACAAGCAGGGCACGTTCTACCCGTTCGCGCCCACCGGCGAGCAGACGCGCGACACGCTGCTCGAGCTGTCCGTGCGTGACCTGCTGGGGGAGGAGCTCCCCATGGAGCCCGACCTGCAGCGGTGGCTGGCGGTGTGGAAGGCCCCGGGCCTGTGAACCCCGGAGTGACCCGCGACCGCTCGCTGGCGGCGTACGACGCCCTCGACGGCCGACCGCGCCGGGAGCTCGACTCCCTCGTGCAGCTCGCCGCCCAGGTGGCCGGCGTCCCCTTCGCTGCGGTCAACCTGCTGAGCTCCCACTCGCAGCACCAGGTCGCGACGGCCGGGTTCGAGGGCACCCAGTCGCCGATCGACCACTCGATGTGCCGCCTGGTCGTCGAGAGCGGGCGGCCGATCATGCTCGAGGACGCGGGCGAGGACGTGCGGTTCGCGGAGAACCCGTGGACGACCGGCGAGATCGCCGAGGTGAAGTACTACGGCTCCCACCCGCTCACCACGCCGGCCGGTGTCACGATCGGCACGCTCTGCGTCTTCGACGACCACAGCCACCAGGTGACGCCGGAGGCAGCGCGGGGCCTGGCCCAGCTGGCCGACCGCGTGGTCGACGTCCTCGAGCTCGAGCTCACGTCGCGCCGGCTCAGCGAGGCCAACGCGCGGCTCAGCACCTCCAACCAGCGGCTGGCCCACTTCGCCGGGCAGGTCAGCCACGACCTGAAGAACCCCCTGACGTCCATCTCGCTGTCGCTCGAGACGCTCGAGCTCGACGTCGAGGACCCCGACCAGCTCGACACCGTGGCCCGCGCGCGCCGCGGCGTGGACCGGATGACCGACCTGATCAACAACCTGCTGGAGTTCGCGCAGCAGGGCGAGGCCCCCGGCGAGGACGTCGTGGACCTCGCCGTGGAGCTGGGGTCCGCGCTCGACGACCTCGCCGGGCGGCTCTCCCGCGACCAGGTCGACGTCGGGGACCTGCCGCTGGTGCGCGGCGACCGCGCCCAGCTGCGGTCGGTGCTGATGAACCTCGTGGACAACGCGGCGAAGTTCACCGTGCCCGGGGAGCAGCCCGAGGTCGAGGTCGACTCGGTGCCGATCGACGGACACCACCGCGTGGAGGTCCGCGACCGTGGCCGGGGGATCCCGGAGGACAAGCGCGAGCGGGTCTTCGCGCCGCTGGCACGGCTCGACAAGACCGTCGAGGGCTCCGGCATCGGGCTCGCGACCTGTCGCCGGATCGTCGAGGCCCACGGCGGCCGGATGGGCGTCGACGGGCGCGAGGGCGGCGGGTCCGTCTTCTGGTTCGAGCTGCCCCGCGCGGACGCCTGAGCCCTGCGTCAAGGCAGCTTGGCCTGCCTCATCTGCCGCGAGGCGTAGATGTGACCGATCACCGTGCCGTCGAGCCATGCGGTGAGCCGCCGCGCCTCGTGCTCGAGGGCGGCGAGGCCGTCGGGGCCGACGTCCTCGAGCAGCGACAGCCGGACGACGCCCTCCTCGTCCTGGACCCAGCAGCCCACGATGCGGCCGTCCCACCAGGCCGTCGTGCCGGCGTTGCCGTTGGTGTCGAAGAGGTAGGGGACGTGGGACGGATCGAGGTAGAAGTCACGTGCCTTCCACCCCATCACGGTGGGGTCCAGCGTGGGCAGCAGCGCCGCCCACGGCTCCACCGGCCCGGTGTCGCCGACGTCGTCGGGGTGGACCCAGCCCGTCGAGCCGTCGTCGAGGTCGACCTCGACCGCGCCGAGGTCGGCCAGCGCGCGGGTCACGGCGGTCTTGGTCGAGCCCAGCCACCACTGGATGTCGGCCGCGGTGCCGGGGCCGAAGGTGAGGAGCCACTCGCGCACCAGCGCGGCATAGCCCGTGTGCTCGTCGAGAGGTGGCTCCACGACGCCCAGCCAGTGCTCGGCGGTCGTCCACGTCGGCTTGTTCAGCCGCCAGTGCCCGGCGTTGCGTCCGCGCACCACCTTGCCCTCGAGGCCGAGGTGCGTGAGCACCCACGGGGCCACCGGGACCGGCCGGTCGTACGGCTTGTCCGTGGTCCCGCCCACCATCCCGGCCAGCTCCGGCACGTCGGCGCGCAGGTCGGCGGTGGTCGCCGGCCCCGCCGCGAGGCGTACGAGGGTGGCCTCACGGGCGGCGTCGAGCCAGGCGTCCCCGTCGGGCGCGATGCCGGCAGCGGCGATCGCCTTGGCGATGCGCTTGCGCTCCGACGTCGCCACGCGCGCCGAGGCGCTGCCCCAGGCGGCGGGCAGCAGGTCACGAGGGAAGACGAACAGCGTCCGGCGCATCGCGAGCTGCTTGACCACCGACCGGGCGTCGTACAGCTCGGCGTCGACGTCCTCGGGGGTGATGCCCTCCGAACGCGCGGCGACCGCGAGGTGCACGGTGGCCGCCTCGGTCGCGTGCAGGACCGTCATCGCACGGGTCACCGCGGCGACGTCGGCCAGACGGTGGGCCGGTGCCAGCGCGTGCCGTACGCCGATGCGGCTGCGGCGCTCGGAGTCGCTGATCCGCCGCCGTGCCATCGTCGTCGCGCCGGTCGCTCAGTCGCGGTGCGACTTGCCGGGCAGGTCCAGCATGCGCTGGAGCGCCACCAGCGCGTCGGCCTCGGTGTCGGGGTCGACGGTGATCCGGTTGACGACGTTGCCGGCGACGAGGTTCTCCAGGGCCCACACGAGGTGGGGGAGGTCGATGCGGTTCATCGTCGAGCAGTAGCAGACGTTGCGGTCGAGGAAGACGATCGTCTTGTCGGGGTGGGCGTCAGCGAGGCGCTTTACCAGGTTGAGCTCGGTGCCGATGGCCCACACGGTGCCGGGCTCGGCGGCCTCGATGGTCTTGATGATGAACTCGGTGGAGCCGACGAGGTCGGCCTTGAGCACCACCTCGTGCTTGCACTCGGGGTGGACCAGGATCTTGATGCCGGGGTGCTTGGCGCGGAGCTCGTCGACGACGTCCTCGGAGAAGCGGCCGTGCACCGAGCAGTGGCCCTTCCACAGGATCATGCGCGCCCGCTGCAGCTCCTCGGCGCTCAGGCCCCCGCCGGGCTGCAGCGGGTCCCACACGACGCACTCGTCCAGCCCGATGCCCATCTGGAGCACCGCCGTGTTGCGGCCGAGGTGCTGGTCGGGGAGGAACAGGACCTTGGCGTCGGGCCTCTGGGCGAAGGCCCAGTCGAGCGCGACGTCGGCGTTGGAGGAGGTGCACACCACGCCACCGTTGCGCCCGCAGAACGCCTTGATGTCGGCGCTGGAGTTCATGTAGGTCACCGGGACGACGAGGTCCTGGATGCCGGCGTCGGCCATCGCGTCCCAGGCGTCCTCGACCTGGCGCAGGCGCGCCATGTCGGCCATCGAGCAGCCGGCGGCGAGGTCGGGGAGGACCACCTGCTGGCTGGGCGAGGTGAGGATGTCGGCCGACTCGGCCATGAAGTGGACGCCGCAGAAGACGATGAACTCCGCGTCCGGGCGGGCCGCTGCGTCGCGGGCGAGCTTGAACGAGTCGCCGGTGACGTCGGCGAACTGGATGACCTCGTCGCGCTGGTAGTGGTGGCCGAGCACGAAGACCCGTTCGCCGAGCGCCTCCTTGGCCGCGCGTGCCCGGGCGACCAGGTCGGGGTCGGACGCTGCCGGCAGGTCGCCGGGGCACTCGACGCCGCGCTCGGCGTCGAGGTCGCGGCCCTTGCCGAGGGGGAGGAGCGGCAGGTCGACGAGGCTCATACGCAGATCCTAGGCCGGAGCGTGACCGCGCCCGACGGGTGCTCAGCGCACGCGCACGGGGGTGAGGCGGTCGTCGAGGCCGCCGTAGCCGAGCTGGCCCGCCGTGCCGCTGCCCCAGCACCACGCCGTACCCCCTCGCAGGCCGCACGCGTGCGTGCCGGCGAGCGCCACCGCCTGCCAGCGGCCGTCCAGGCGATCGGGGGAGAAACGTGGCTCGAGCGAGCCGTTGCCGACGGTGCCGTGCTCGTTGCTGCCCCAGCACCACAGGCGGCGGTCGGTGCGGATGCCGCACGTCGTGTTGGCCCGGGTCGTGATCGCCTGCCAGCGGCCGGGGAAGCGGTGGATGCCCACCGCCTGGGTGGGTGCGCCGCTGCCGACGGTGCCGACGCCGTCCCACCCCCAGCAGGCCGCGCGGCCGCGCGTGGTGATGCCACATGACGCCGACGCGCTGGTGACCACCTCGCGCCACCGCCCCGGCAGGGTGCTGACGTACTCGACGTCGCTCGGCGCGCCGGGACGGACCTGGCCGTTGGTGTTCTTGCCCCAGCAGGCGGCGCGGCCCGTCGGGCGTACGCCGCACCCGGAGGTGTCCCCGACGTGGAGCGTGCGCCATCGTCCGGGGATCCGCTGGGGCACGCCGGTGTCGGTGTTGTTGCCGTTGGCGAGCTGGTTGTACAGGCCCCAGCCCCAGCACCACCCGGAGCCGTCCTTCTTCGTGGCGCACGTCGTGACGCCGGGGCTCACGGACACGAACCCGTGGCCGATGCGCAGCGGCTCGAGGACGTAGAGGCTGCCGTCGGTCCCACCGGCCTGCCCGTGGTTGTCGTGCCCCCAGCACAGCAGGGCGCCGCTGGTCCGGATGCCGCAGGTGGTGGAGCCGGACGTGACGATCTCGCGCCAGCGACCCGCGACCCGCTGCGGACGGGGCTGCGGGTAGCCGCTGATCGGCCGGGCGATCTGTCCGAGCTCGTTGCGCCCCCAGCAGTAGCCGCGTCCCCGACCGCGTACGCCGCAGGTGACGCCGTCGGCGTTGCTGAGCTGGCGCCAGCGTCCGTCGATGCGCTGCGGCCGCGGCACGAAGTCCTCGACGCCCTCGGGCCCCAGGGCGCCGGAGCCGTTGCTGCCCCAGCACCACACCCGCCCGCCGTCGGCCCCGGCACACGACGCGCCCCACGTCGTGGAGACCTCGGAGAAGGCCGGCAGGTCGCGGGCTCGCTCCTCCGGAGCGGCCGACGCGGGCCCGAGGGGGACGAGCACGAGGACAGCGGCGACGACTGCCGTGCGCACGGCGACCAGGACCTGAGGCATCTTCGAAGGATCGACCCGACGGGGTGGGCGCACCAGCCCCCTGGGGGTGCCATGCTTCGGCCATGTCACGACGCGGTGAGGTGCTTGCCCTGGTGCAGGCCGGGGGCCAGGGGTCCCGGATGGACGTGCTGACCCGCGAGCGGGCCAAGCCCGACCTGCCCTACGGCGGGGTCCACCGGCTGATCGACTTCGCCATGTCGGGCCTGGTGCACGCCGACCTGGCCGACGTGTGGGTGTCGCTGGAGTACCAGGTGACCTCTATCGACGACTACCTCTCGGGGGGCCGTCCCTGGAGCCTGGACCGCAACCGCGGCGGGTTCCGCCGGATCGTCCCGCAGACCGGCACCGGGCCGGCCACCGAGAGCGGCTTCGCCCACGGCAACGGCGACCTGCTGCTGCGGACGTCCGCCGACATCGAGGCGTTCGGCGCGCAGACGCTCGTCGTGTGCAGCGCCGACCACGTCTTCAACATGGACCTCGCCCCGGTCATCGAGGAGCACGTGGCCGCCGGCCGCGTCGCCACCGTGCTGACGAGCGAGGTCAGCAAGAAGGACGCCTCGGACAACGTCGTCGTCCTCGCCGGCCGCGACGGAACCATCACCGGGGTCGAGCACAAGCCGTCCCGTCCGTCGTCCGGCACCGTCGCGACGGAGATCTTCCTCTACGACACCGCGGTGCTGCTCGAGACGCTCCGTGACCTGCGGCGTGAGCTGTCCGGTGAGCACGACGACGGCGACAGCGGCATCGGCGACTTCGGCGAGCACCTGCTCCCGCGCCTCGTCGAGACCGGCAGGACCGCGGCGGTGCCGCTGACTGGCTACTGGCGCGACGTCGGCCAGCCCGGCCTCTACCTGCAGTCCCACCGCGACCTCATCGCCGGCAAGGTGGACGTCTTCGACCACCCCGGCCGGCCGGTGATCTCGCACTGGCCCGACCGTCCGGCCGCCCGCGTGCGCGGGACGGGCGCGCTGCACGACTCGCTGCTCTCGCCGGGGGCGGACGTCTCCGGCCTCGTCGTGGGCAGCGTCCTCGGCCCCGGCGTCGTGGTGGAGAAGGGCGCCGAGGTCCACGACAGCGTGGTGATGGAGGACTGCGTCATCCGCGCGGGCTCCGTGGTGCGCACGGCCGTCCTCGACGAGCGCTGCGAGGTGCGCGCGAAGGCCCGCGTCGGCGAGGAGCCGACGCGCCGGGTGGCTCACGACGACGACCTCGTGCTCGTCGGCCGGGAGTCGACGGTGTCGGGCACGGTGGCCGCCGGAGCGCGCCTCGAGCCGGGCTCGGCGACCTGACCCTGCGGCCGTGACGGCTGCAGCCCGCTGCGGCTAGAGCAGCGAACCGTGGTGCAGGTAGGGGGTCGGCGGCTTCATCCGGCGCAGGCACAGGTAGCCGTTGGTGTAGATCGCCAGCCGCGCCGACAGGCCGACGTCCAGCGCCCACGCGTTGGCCGCGGTGATGTGGCGAACCTCGACCTGCTCTCCCGGGGTCGAGGAGGCCAGCGCCTCCCACATCAGCCCCGACGCCGTACGCCGGTTGGTGGCCGCGACCAGCACGGGGACGCCGTCGTCGTCGACGTAGGCGTAGCCCGACCCGGTCGAGTGGTCCGTGACGACGAGCCGGAACTGCGCGAGCAGCAGCTCGTGGTCGCCGAGGTGGGCCGCACCACGCGTGCGCCGGTCGACGGAGTCCATCAGGTCCACGTCGCCCGCCGTCCCCTCGCGGACCCGGTCCACGACCGGGATCGCGCTGCGGTCGACCACGCCGGTCAGCATCATCTGCGGGTGCAGGTCGAAGCCGGCGAGCCGGTAGCGGCGTACGGCGCCCGGGTCGGCGCTGGCGGCGAACATGCCGCGCAGGCACCCCCGCCCGTGGTGCAGCGCCGCGGCCATCAGCTCGGTGCCGATGCCCTGACCCTGGTGCTCGGGCCGCACCGCGAACGAGGCGAGGATCCACATCAGCTCGCGCACCCGGGACACCGCGCCGCCGATGACCTCGCCGTCGACCTCAGCGACCCAGCAGCCGCCCGGGTCGGTGACCAGCGCCCGCCCGGTCCGCCGGATCCAGTGGTCGTTGCGGGCGGCGGGACGTCGTACGGGATCGGGCCAGGCGCGCTGGTGGGTGCGGGTGTCGACCTCGTGGTAGGAGGTCGCGGTGATCTCGGCGAACGCCGCGAGGTCCTCCTCGCGCATCGGCCGGACGACCGGCGCGGTCACGACACGTGCGCGGCGTAGCGCGTGAGCAGGTCCTCCCAGTGCGTGAACCTCTCACGCACCTCCTCGGTGCCGGGGGTCCAGCCGCTGTGCACGAGCCGCACCTGAGAGCCCTCGGGGGCCTCGATGAAGCGCACGTCGAGGACGGTCGCCTCGTCCTCGGGGTGCCAGAGCCAGAGCTCCTGGATGTAGTGGCCGATCGGGTCCCACTGCATCACCCGGCCCCAGACGTACTGCTCGTCGCCGTGCACCGACGCGACGGGACCGTTGGGGTCGATGGCGATGCCGGTGAACGCGGGCGGGTCGGGGCTGAGCAGGGGGTCCCACCACTCGCCCATCTGAGCCGTGAAGCCGACGAAGGCCTCCGTCGGGGTCACCGGGACCGTGATCTCGGCGACGATGGGATCCAGGCTCATGTCCCAAGCATGCCCGACGCAGGCTCTCCACCTGCATTGCTGGATCATGGCGGCCATGCGCGTGCTGATCGCCCCGGACAAGTTCGCCGGAACCCTGACCGCGGTGCAGGCCGCCGAGGCGGTCGCCGACGGTTGGCGCCGGCACGCGCCCGACGACGAGCTCGACCTCGCTCCGATGGCCGACGGGGGACCGGGATTCGTCGACGTGCTGCACGCCGCCCTCGGCGGGTCGCTCGACGCCGTGACCGTGAGCGGACCGCACGGTGCCCCGGTTCCCGCGGTCGTGCTGCGGGTGGGGGAGACGGCGTACGTCGAGAGCGCGCAGGCCGCGGGGCTGCACCTGGTGACGGGGCCGGTCGAGACCGCGTCCAGCGCCGGGGTCGGAGAGCTGGTGCTCGCCGCGGTGGCCGGTGGCGCCCGCACCGTCGTGGTCGGGCTCGGCGGCACGGGGACCAACGACGGCGGCGCGGGGGTGCTCGCCGCCCTGGGCGCGGTCTCCGACGGGGTCCTCGACGGCGGGGCCGCACCGCTGGCGTCGGTGACCTCGGTCGACCTGTCCGTCCCCCGCTTGCGGCTGGCCGGCGTCACGCTCGTCGCCGCCAGCGACGTCGACAACCCGCTCACCGGGCTCTTCGGGGCCACCAAGACCTTCGGCCCGCAGAAGGGCGTGACCGAGGACCGCATCGCCGAGGTGGACGGGTGGCTCGAGGCCTTCGCCACCGCCACGGACCGGCGCACGTCGCTCGAGAAGGGCGCCGGCGCCGCCGGCGGCATCGGCTACGCGCTCCTGGCCCTCGGCGCGACCCGGGAGCCCGGCATCGGCCTGGTCGCCGACGCCGTCTCCCTGGCCGCGCGGGCGCGGGCCGCCGACCTGGTCGTGACCGGCGAGGGCGCCTTCGACTTCTCCAGCCGAGCCGGGAAGGTCCCCTACGGGGTGGCCGCCGTCGCCTCCGAGGCCCTCCGCCCCTGCATCGCCCTCGCCGGCCAGGTGCTCGTGGGCTCCCGCGAGATGCGCGCCCTCGGCATCGAGTCGGCGTACTCCCTCGTCGACCTCGTGGGGGAGGAGCGCGCCCTCGGCGCTCCCGCCGAGGCTCTCGCCGACCTCGCCGCCCGCGTCGCGCGCACCTGGTCGCGCTGACGGGCACTTTCGCCGCGGTCGCCTCTTGAGGGTGGCGGCATACGACATCGGATCAGCGACCCGGGATGTCGTACGCCGCCAGGGTCGGGTCGACGGCCACGAGGGTGGCGGCATACGACATCGGGTCGGGCTGCGTCGATGTCGTACGCCGCCAGGGTCGGATCCCGGGCCGTAGAACGTCCACAGGGTCGGCCCGGCCGACACCGTCCACAGGGCCGTCCGCCGATCCTGTTCGTGCGGCGCGCTGGTGGCGAGCATCGACGTGTGGATGACGTATCGCCGCTGGCACCCGCCCCGCTGGGCGTGCGGGGCAACCCGAGGCTCAAGGCCTACGTGCGTGAGTCCCATGGTGTGCACCGTCGGGCGGACCTCGGGGACGACGCCGTTGCGTCCCTACACGCCTGGCAGCTCCTGATGACCGACAACGGCTGCTTCACCGGGCCGACCTCGGCCCTCGTCCGGAGGTGGTGGCTGCCCCCGCTCCCTTCCACGACGCCTGTCTTCATGGCCATGGAGCTCGACGACCCGCGGCCGATGCGCTGTGGCGTGCTGACGAGCAGGCACACACGTCAGGTGGTGTTCGAGGAGATCGACGGGCTTCGGTGCGCCACAGCGGCCGAGACGCTGCTGGCCTGCGCGCGGTGGTTGTGCCTCATCGACGTGGTGGTGCTGGTCGACTGCGTGCTGCACACGGGTCAGGCCACGCGCAGCGAGATCGAGGAGGTGATCAAGCCACGACGTCCCGGGGCGCGCCGACTGCGCGACGCGCTGGCACTCGCCGACCGCCGGTCCGAGTCGGTGTTCGAGACCTTGCTGCGCCTCCTCCACGTCTCGTGCGACATCGACGTCGTCCCCCAGTTCGAGGTGGTCGGCGAGGACGGCGTGCTGGTCGCACGAGGGGACCTGTGGCTTCGCGGCACCAACAGCCTGCACGAGTTCGACGGGGACGAGCACGAGAAGCCGGCGCGCCGGGTCAAGGACAGGCGGCGCGACAGGAAGCTGGACAAGGCCGGCCTGGTCCGGAGGGGCTACACCTCCGGTGACGTGCTCCGACGGCCGGTGACCGTCCTGGAGGACGCCGACCGAGCGTTGGGTCGCGATCATGACCCTGCTCGGATCCGCGTGTGGACGGCACAGCTGCGGGAGTCGTTGTTCACGCCAGCAGGTCGGTCGGCCTTCCTCTGTCGCGTCGCGTGAGGGTCGCGGCTTGGGACATCGCGTCGCGCTCCGTCGATGTCGTGGGCCGCCAGGGTGGAGCGCCGCCAGGGTGGGGCGCCGCCAGGTGGGCGCCGGTGTGGGCCGCCACCTGAGGGTGGCGGCGCTGGACATCGAGATGGGCTGGGGAAGTGTCGTACGCCGCCAGGGTCCGCCAGCCCGGGCTGCGGCGGCGTCCATGCGAGCACGACCACGGGGAATATCCGCCGGTGTGCGACCATTGAGCCAAGCAGTACCCGAGACTTCTGGAGTGATGAGATGACCGAGCAGGTCGAGACCACTGAGCGCCGCACCGACCAGATCAACCTCTCCGCTGTCGCCGCCGGCAAGGTGAAGAGCCTCCTCGAGCAGGAGGGTCGCGACGACCTGGCCCTGCGGATCTCCGTGCAGCCGGGTGGCTGCTCGGGCCTCCGCTACCAGCTCTTCTTCGACGAGCGCACCCTCGACGGCGACGTGACCACCGACTTCGACGGCGTGACCGTGGTCGTCGACCGGATGAGCGTCCCCTACCTCAACGGTGCCGAGATCGACTTCGTCGACACCATCGAGAAGCAGGGCTTCACGATCGACAACCCCAACGCCACCGGCTCCTGCGCCTGCGGCGACAGCTTCCACTGAGGCGCGTCGACACAGACACACACGAAGGGCCCCAGCCGATTGGCTGGGGCCCTTCGTCGTACGTCGCGGCGGCTGGCGAAGTCAGTCCAGGTGCAGGTGCAGCGCGTTGGCGATCCGGGCGGCGGCGTCGGAGACCCGGATCTCGCGCTTGGCGACCTCGGCCGGGTAGTCGTCGAAGCGCAGGCTCGGGGCCGGGGACACGGCGGCCCGGGCCGCGCGATCGAAGCGGCTCTGGAGGCCGAGGTTGCGGCTGGTCTCGCGACCGTCGGCGGCCATCTCGGCGGGGGTGCCCAGCTCGTCACTGAAGAGGGGCGCGGGGCGTCGTGACGTCGTCATGGGCACGACGCTATTGGCTACTGATGCGTATCCCGAGCCGTACCGCGAGGTAGTGTCTCGCGGCGTGTCCCTCCTCGTTGCCGGATCCATCGCGACCGACCACCTGATGTCCTTCCCGGGCAAGTTCGCCGACAGCCTGGTGGTCGACCAGCTCGACAAGCTCTCGGTGTCCTTCCTGGTCGAGGACCTCGAGGTGCGCCGCGGCGGCTGTGCCGCCAACATCTGCTTCGGGCTGGGCAACCTGGGCCTGCGCCCGGTACTGGTCGGCGCGGTGGGCGAGGACTTCGCCGAGTACCGCTCGTGGCTCGAGCGGCACAACGTCGACTGCGACTCGGTGCACGTCTCGGAGACCCGCCACACCGCCCGCTTCGTGTGCACCAACGACACCTCGATGGCGCAGATCGCGAGCTTCTACGCCGGCGCGATGAGCGAGTCCCGCGAGATCGAGCTCAAGCCGATCGTCGACCGCGTCGGCGCCCCCGACTACGTGATCATCGGCCCGGACGACCCGGACGGGATGCTGCGCCACACCGAGGAGTGCCGCCAGCGGGGCTACCGCTTCCTGGCCGACCCCTCGCAGCAGCTGGCCTTCGGCGACGGCGACCTCATCCGGCCCCTCATCGACGGCGCGGACATCCTGTTCTCGAACGAGTACGAGGCCAGCCTCATCACCCAGAAGACCGGTTGGAGCCGCGAGGAGATCCTCTCCCGCGTCGGCACGTGGGTCGTGACCCTGGGCCCGAACGGCGTCCGGATCGACAGTGAGGGCCAGGAGTCGATCGTCGTCGGCGCCGTCCCCGAGATCGCCAAGGTCGAGCCGACCGGCGTCGGCGACGCCTTCCGCGCGGGCTTCCTCGCGGCCCTCACCTGGGGCCTCGGCCACGAACGTGCCGCGCAGCTCGGCTGCCTCCTCGCGGTCCACGTGGTCGAGAAGGTCGGCACCCAGGAGTACGAGATCTCCCGCGGCGCGTTCCTCGAGCGGTGCGCGAAGACGTACGGCGACGACGCCGCCGCCGACTTCGAGCCGCACCTGCGCACCATCCGGCCCTGATCGAAACCTGGTCGCTCGACCGCGGCCCTCAGGCCAGCCGTCGTACGACGTAGCGCGGGGCGCCGTCCTCGGCGACGTCGGCACCGACGTAGTCCTGCGCCTTCATCCGGCACCAGGCCGGTACGTCGACCGCCGCGGCCGGGTCGTGGGCGACCACCGCCAGCAGCTCGCCGACCTCGACGTCAGCGAGGTGGCGCGCGAGCTCGATGACCGGCATCGGGCACGGCATCTCCCGGCAGTCCAGCTCGAGCGCCAGGTCCCAGGGCTCGGCCGGGGAGGCGCTCACAGGCCCACCCGGGACCGGATCTCCGCGACCACCTCGGGCAGCACGTCGCAGAAGGCGTCGACGTCGGCGCGCGTGGTGTCGCGCTGCAGCGAGAGCCGGACGTTGCCGTGGGTGAGCACGCCCATCGCCTCCAGCACGCGGCTCGGGGTCAGCGTCGAGGCCGTGCACGCCGAGCCGCTGGCGATGCCGAAGCCGCGCCGGTCGAGCTCGGTGACGAGCGCCTCGCCGTCGACGTAGAGGCACGAGAACGTCACCAGGTGGGGGAGGCGCCGGTCCGGGTCGCCGACGACCTCGACGTCGGGCACCTCCGCGGCCACCCGGCGGCGTACGACGTCCACGAGCGCGTGCTGGCGCGGGTTCACCTCGTCGCGCTCGGCCACCACCGCCTGCAGCGAGGCCGCCGCGGCGAGGACGGCCGGGACGTTCTCGAAGCCCGTCGAGCGCTCGTCGATCCGGTCGTCGCCGGGGAAGGGGTTGCGCCATCGCGCGCGCTTGCGGACCAGCAGGACGCCGACACCCGCCGGGCCGCCCCACTTGTGCGCCGATCCCGCGGCCGCCGCCCAGCCGGACGGCAGCGGCAGCCGGCCCATCGAGGCGCAGGCGTCGGTGAACAGCGGGACGTCATCGGGGAGCTCGAAGCCACCGACGTCCTGGATCGTGCCGACCTCGTGGTTGGCCGTCTGGAGCGCGACGACCGCGGTGCCGGGGGAGGACGCGTTCTCGACGAGGTCGCCGTCGTGGACACGCCCGTCGCCCTCGACGCCGACCTCGAACGACTCGGCGCCCCACGCCACCGCGTGCCGCACGGCGGAGTGCTCCACGGCCGAGTGGACGACCACGGTGCCGCGACGAGAGCCCCTCACCAGGCCCAGCAGTCCGAGGTGGACCGCGTGCGTGCCGCTCGGGGTGAAGGTCACCTCGTCGGGCCGCACGCCCAGCGCGTCTGCGGTCGCCTCCCGTGCGTTGTCGAGCAGCAGCCGCGCCTCGCGGCCGGCGCGGTGCAGCCGCCGCGGGTCGGCGTACCCCCTGTCCAGGGCGGCCAGGAGCACCTCGCGCGCCGCCGGGTGCAGCGGCGCCGAGGACGCGCTGTCGAGGTCGGCGGGCCCAGGCGGAGGGGCAGTCACAGGGGCAACTTATGCCACGCGGAGCCGCCTCGGCGCGGGCGGACAGACCCTGACCGGCGCAGATCGGCCGACACCCGACCCTGCCCCGCACGACGCGGCCAGTTGGGGATACCCTCTGTCTGTCGACAAGGACCGAGAGAGAGGCTCATCAGTGGGTCTGCAAGTCCCCAAGCTTTCGGGCGCGCCCGTGCGGCGCACCCTGAGGGTCGCGCTGCTGGGCGTGGCGATGCTGGTGCTGGCCGGGTGTTCCGAGGCCGACCAGCACCAGATCCGCAACCTCGCGATGCCCGACCGCGCCAGCGCTGAAGGTCCCTACACCTACGAGCTGTGGAAGTGGGCCTGGGTCGCCGCGATGGTGACCGGCGTCATCGTCTGGGGCCTCATCTTCTACGCGGTGGTGAGGTTCCGTCGCCGCAGCGACGACGAGGTGCCGCGGCAGACGCGCTACAACCTGCCGCTCGAGGTCTTCTACACGATCGCCCCGGTCCTCATGTGCGTGGTGTTCTTCTTCCACACCGTCCGGGTCCAGGACGAGGTCCTCAACATCGACCCCGAGCCCGACATGACCGTCGAGGTGCTCGGCCAGCAGTGGTCGTGGACCTTCAACCACGGCGTCGGTGAGCAGGACCCCTCCGCGACCGCCACGGGCGACGACTTCGCCTACGGCTCCTACGTCTACACGTCCGGCACCGGCGCCCAGATCCCGACGCTCGTGCTGCCGGTCGACCAGACCATCCAGTTCAACCTCCACTCGCCCGACGTGATCCACGACTTCGGCGTCCCGTCGTTCCTCGTGAAGATGGACGTCATCCCCGGCAGGGTCAACAGGCTCCAGGTCACCCCGACCGTCGAGGGCACCTACGCCGGCAAGTGCTACGAGCTCTGCGGTGTCTCCCACTCGCGGATGCTCTTCAACGTCGAGGTCGTCAGCCAGGACGAGTACGACGCCTACCTCGGCGAGCTGGCTGACGCCGGCAACACCGCCGAGCTGCCCATCCTCGGCGGCGACTACGTCCGCGAGCAGGCGGGTCTCGAGGACGATTCGGAAGGACACAGCGAGTGAGCGCCCCCACCACGTCCCGCCCGGAGGCAGCGACACCGCCCCCGGAGCCCAGGAAGCGTCTCGGCGAGCAGGCCGTGCGCATCATGACCACGACCGATCACAAGCTGATCGGCAAGATGTACCTGATCACCTCGTTCGCGTGGTTCGTCATCGCCGGCGTCATGGCCATGCTGATCCGCTCGGAGCTGGCCTACCCCGGTCAGCAGATCGTCAACGACCAGCTCTACAACCAGCTGTTCACGATGCACGGCACGATCATGCTGCTGCTCTTCGCGACGCCGCTGTTCTTCGGCTTCGCCAACGTGATCATGCCGCTCCAGATCGGCGCCCCCGACGTCGCCTTCCCGCGCCTCAACATGTTCAGCTACTGGCTGTTCCTGTTCGGCGGCCTGATCGCGGCGTCCGGCTTCCTCACGCCCTCCGGTGCCGCCGACTTCGGCTGGTTCGCCTACACGCCGCTCTCCGACGCCGTACGCAGCCCGGGCGTGGGTGGCGACCTGTGGATCATGGGCCTCTGGATGGCCGGTCTCGGCTCCATCCTCGGTGGCGTCAACTTCATCACCACGATCATCTGCATGCGCGCACCCGGCATGACGATGTTCCGGATGCCGATCTTCGTGTGGAACACGCTGATCACCAGCATGCTCGTGATCATGGTGTTCCCGATCCTGGCGGGCGCGCTGCTCTCGCTGGAGGCCGACCGGATCCTCGGGGCCCACGTCTTCGACCCGTCGCACGGCGGCCCGATCCTGTGGCAGCACCTGTTCTGGTTCTTCGGCCACCCCGAGGTCTACATCATCGCGCTGCCGTTCTTCGGCATCGTCTCGGAGATCCTCCCGGTCTTCAGCCGCAAGCCGATCTTCGGCTACGTCGGCCTGGTCGCGGCGACCCTCGGCATCGCGATGCTGTCCGTCGCCGTGTGGGCCCACCACATGTTCGTCACCGGCGCGGTCGACCTGCCGTTCTTCTCCGGCATGACGTTCCTGATCGCGGTGCCGACAGGAGTGAAGTTCTTCAACTGGATCGGCACGATGTGGGGCGGATCGGTGTCGTTCGACACCCCCATGCTGTGGTCGATCGGCTTCCTGGTGACCTTCCTCTTCGGTGGCCTCACCGGCGTCATCCTGGCCAGCCCGCCGCTCGACTTCCACGTCTCCGACTCCTACTTCGTGGTGGCGCACTTCCACTACGTCGTCTTCGGCACCGTGGTGTTCGCGATGTTCGCCGGGTTCTACTTCTGGTGGCCCAAGATGACCGGCCGGATGCTCGACGAGCGCCTCGGCAAGGTCCACTTCTGGATCCTCTTCGTCGGCTTCCACACCACCTTCCTCGTCCAGCACTGGCTGGGTGTCGAGGGCATGCCGCGTCGCTACGCCGACTACCTGCCCGAGGACGGCTTCACCACGCTCAACCAGATCTCCACGGTGGGCTCGTTCCTCCTGGCCGCCTCGACGCTGCCGTTCTTCCTCAACGTCTACCTCTCGGCCAAGGCGCCGAAGGTGACCGTGGACGACCCGTGGGGCTGGGGCCGCTCGCTCGAGTGGGCGACCAGCTGCCCGCCCCCGCGCCACAACTTCCACATGCTGCCGCGCATCCGATCGGAGTCGCCCGCCTTCGACCTGCACCACCCCGAGGTGGCGCTGCTCGAGCTCGACGACAACCCGGCCGAGGGCAACGGCGACGTGGCCGACGCACCTGAGGTGGACGGCCGCGAGGAGATGCTGCGCGAGCGCGCCGACCTGCCGGTCGACCGCACCGACGAGGAGAGGGACCGATGAAGGCCGAGGCATGGATCTTCGGGATCACCACCGTGTTCGTCGCGGTGGTGGCTCCGGGCTACTGGTTCCTCTCCGGGGACTGGACCGGCACCTCCGCGCTCGTGATGACCGCGCTCCTCACCGCGATGATCACCCTCTACCTCGGCTTCCACGCCTCGCGCATGGACCCGCGGCCGGAGGACCGCAAGGAGGGTGAGATCGCCGACGGTGCCGGCGAGCTGGGCTTCTTCCCGCCCTACTCCTGGTGGCCGCTGTGGTGCGCCCTCGCCCTCGGCGTCATCGTCTACGGCACCGCGATGGCGGCCTGGTGGCTGGTCATCATCGGCTTCACCGCCGGTGCGGTCGTGACCTGCGGTTTCGTCTTCGAGTACTACCGGGGCGAGCACGCCCACTGAGCAACGCCCCTCGTGGCAATTCTGGAAGAGCCCGTCCGCGTCGTACGCTGGACGGGTTCTTCTGTTCCACCGCCCGTGAGGGTGGGCAACCCTGGGGGTCACGTCGCATGCGCTCACGCGCGCTCCGGTCCACGCGTCCCGCGCATCGTCGTACGACGGCCGCGGCGGCTCTCCTGACGCTGTCCGCCGGCCTCGCCGCCTGCAGCAGCAGCGGCTCGACTCCTGGTGACGACTCCCAGGCCGGTGCCACGGACGCTCCCGGCGCCACGCAGGCCGCCGACCCGGTCGACCCGGTCCGGCTGACGACCAGCTTCACCGACGCCGGTGCCGTACCGATCGACGCGCCGGTGACCGTGTCCGCGACCGGCGGTGACCTGTCCGACGTACGCGTGACGTCGGCGGTCGGGCCGGTCGAGGGTCGCGTCGAGGGCGGCACGTGGACCTCGACCACCCGGCTAGAACCCGGCACCGACTACCGGATCACCGCTTCCGCGACGCGCTCCGACGGCCAGGCGGTCGAGCGCACGCGCGGCTTCCACACCGTCGACCTGACCCTCGACGAGCAGACGTTCGCCGCGGTCGCTCCGCTCGACGGGGAGACCGTCGGCGTCGGCATGCCCGTGGTGGTGACCTTCGACCTGCCCGTCACCGACCGTGCGCTGTTCGAGAAGCACATGACGGTGACCAGCACGCCCGCGCAGAAGGGCTCGTGGTACTGGCTGAGCGACCGCGAGGCGCACTTCCGCCCGGCACGCTACTGGAAGGCCGGCACCGACGTGTCGGTCGACCTCGACATCAACAGCCTGCCCGCGGGCAACGGGATCTACGGCCAGGAGTCGCGCCGCGTCGACTTCCAGGTCGGCGACGCCAATGTCTACAAGGTCAACGCCCAGACCCACCAGATGCAGGTCTTCAGCAACGGCAAGCTGCTCCGCACGCTGCCGATCACCACCGGCAAACCCGGGTTCACCACCCGCTCGGGCGTGAAGGTGATCATGGAGAAGTTCGAGTCCCGGCGGATGAACTCCGAGACGGTCGGCATCAACCGCAACAGCCCCGAGGCCTACGACATCGACGACGTCCGCTGGGCGATGCGGCTCACCCACTCCGGCGAGTTCATCCACGCCGCCCCGTGGTCGGTGGGCTCGCAGGGCTACGCCAACGTGTCCCACGGCTGCACGGGCCTGTCGACTGCTGACGCCGGATGGCTCTACGCCATGAGCCGACGCGGCGACGTCGTGGAGTACACCGGCACCGACCGCCCGATGACCCTCGAGAACGGCTACGGCGACTGGAACCTCGCTCCCGCCGCCTGGAAGCAGGGCTCGGCGCTCAGCTGACGCTCGCTCGCGCCCGAGCGGTCCGACAGGCGGCTTCCGGGCCGCTCGATCCCGCCTCACCCACCGCCCGCCGGGGTGTCGTACGCCGACACGCGGGGAGCGGTGGTCCACCCACATTCGCATCGTCAGGAATGTGGCTCCACCGCCGCCCGCCGGGGTGCCCTACGTCGGCGCGCCGGGGAGCGGTGGTCCGCCCACATTCTCGTCGCCCGGAACGTGGCTGGACCACCGCCCGCGGGAGAACCGTCGGCGAACCGAAGACAAGACGAGGGCCCGCCGGGAAGCTTCCCGGCGGGCCCTCGTGCAGGTCGTACGACGATCAGTGGTCGCGCAGCGGCACGTCGTCGGTGTCGCGCAGGCGGTGGTCGTCGAACTGGTGACCGTCGACCGGGTGGTCGAGCCCCGACTGGAGCTCGGCCTCGTGCTCGGCGTGGTGGTGCGCCTCCTCGAGCTCGGCCCGCGTGGGCTTCTGCACGTTGTGGCTGTACATCCACGACGAGAGCCTGGCCCGCAGCTTCTCCGAGCGCGAGTTGGGTGCGGCCACGCCGGAGGCGTCGGTGTCGCTCCCGACCGTGAACACCTCGTCGCGGTCGCGCGCGGTGAGGGTGTAGGCGGACGTCTCGTTGATCGGCAGGTGCCGCTCGGCGTACTGACCCTCGGGGGAGCGGGTGATGATGCCCGTCTCGTAGCCGTGGAGCAGCTTCTCGTTGTCGTGGCGCTGCAACGAGATGCACCAGCGTCGGGTGATCCAGAACGCCAGGAGCGGGCCGAGGAAGATGGCCACGCGCATGAAGTAGGTGATCTGGTTGATGCTCAAGTCGAGCTTGATGGCGATGATGTCGTTGCCGCCCGCGGCCCAGGCGAGGCCGTAGAAGGTCATCAGGGACACCATGACCGCCGTGCGCGTCGGCGCGTTGCGCGGGCGCTGGAGCAGGTGGTGGTCGCGCTTGTCGCCGGTGATCCAGCCCTCGATGAAGGGCAGCAGCATCAGGATGACCAGCATCAACGGGGGCACGATGAGGATCGGCAGCATCACGTTCCACGAGATCGTGTAGCCGAAGATCACCGACTCCCAGCCGGTCGGGATGATGCGCAGGAGGCCGTCGGGCCAGCCCATGTACCAGTCGGGCTGCGATCCGGCCGTCACCTTGGTCGGGTCGTAGGGGCCGAACTTCCACACCGGGTTGATCGACATCAGGCCGCCCATGATGGCGATGACGCCGAAGACCATGAAGAAGAAGCCACCCGCCTTCGCGGCGTACACCGGGAGCATCGGGAAGCCGACGACGTTCTGCTCGGTGCGGCCGGGGCCGGGCCACTGCGTGTGCTTGTGGTAGACGAGCAGCAGCATGTGCGCCGCGATCAGCGCCAGCAGGATGCCCGGGATGAGCAGCACGTGGATGATGTAGAGGCGGGGGATGATCGACTCGCCGGGGAACTCGCCACCGAACAGCAGGAACGACATGTAGCTACCGGCGACCGGGGTCGCCTTGAGGAAGCCGTCAGCCGCCCGGACGCCGGTGCCCGAGAGCAGGTCGTCGGGGAGCGAGTAGCCGGTGAAGCCCTCGAGAGTGCCGAGGAGCAGCAGCAGGCAGCCGATGACCCAGTTGAGCTCACGGGGCTTGCGGTAGGCGCCGGTGAAGGCCACGCGGAGCAGGTGGACCATCATCGAGGCGATGAAGATCGCTGCCGCCCAGTGGTGCATCTGGCGCATCAGCAGGCCGCCGCGCACGTCGAAGGAGATGTGCAGGGTCGAGGCCATCGACTCCGACATCCCGACGCCGCGCAGCTGGTCGTAGGAGCCCTCGTAGGTGATGTGACCCATGGACGGGTTGAACCAGAGGGTCAGGAAGACGCCGGTGAGCAGCAGGACCACGAAGCTCCACAGGGCGATCTCGCCCAGCATGAAGGACCAGTGGTCGGGGAAGACCTTGCGCAGGTTCTTCTTCATCGCCGTGGCGAGGCCGAGGCGGTCGTCGGCCCACGAGGCCAGCGAGCCGGCGGGTCCGGGCTTGGACGCGGTCGCAGCGGTCGTGCCGTTGCTGGTCGCGACCTTGCTGGTGTCGATCCTGGAGTCCGTGCTCACAGCTTCTCACGCTCCCAAAAGCTTGCCCCGATGGGCTCGGTGAAGTCGCTCTGCGCGACCAGGTAGCCCTCGTCGTCCACTGCGAGGGGCAGCTGGGGGAGGGGGCGGGCAGCCGGACCGAAGACCACCCGAGCGTGGTCGGCGAGGTCGAAGGTCGACTGGTGGCACGGGCACAGCACGTGGTGGGTGGTGCGCTCGTAGAGGGAGATCGGGCAACCCACGTGGGTGCAGATCTTCGAGTAGCAGATGATGCCGTCGACGGTCCACTTCTCGCGGCCCTCGAGTGGGGTGATCTCGTCGGGGTCCATCCGGACGACGATGATGGCGGCCTTGGCCTTCTCGGCCTGCTCCTCGGCGCCGTGGAGCTCGGGGTAGCCGTTCTCCTCGGACGGGAACATCGCCTCGGCGGTGCCGTTGATGAGGTCGCCCATCTCGACCTCGCTGGCGAGGATGGGGGTGCCGACGACGTCGCGCACCACGCGCATGCCGGGCTCCCAGATGGTGTTCGCGAGCTTGTCGATGTCGAGCTCGTCGCCGGGAGCGAGGTCGCGCAGCAGCACCACGGCGGGCAGCCCGAGCACGCCGACGGCGCCGAGCATGGTGTTGCGGACGAGCGGACGCCGGCCGATGCCGGCCTCGGCGAGGCCGTCGTTGAGCGCCTGGACGGTGGCGTCGCGGTCCTCCTGCGGGGACGCGGCGGGGTGGCGCATCTCGACCATCTCGTGGTCGGCCATCAGCTTGCGGGCGAGGTGGATGATGCCCGTGCCGATGAGCAGCAGGCTCAGGCCGAGCGTGAGGCCGAGCGTGATGGTGGAGGCACCCAGACCGGCGAAGGTGTCCCAGTTGTCACCGACCTCGAAGGAGAAGTAGGCGACCACGAAGAGGACGGCGAAGACCATCGCGGCGATGAACATCGCCGCGATCTGCCGCTCGGCGCGCTTCTCGGCCTTGGGGTCGACGTCGGTGGGGCGCCACGTGTGGGCCGGCAGGCCCGGGTCGGCGATCGGCTCGGCCTCGCGGTGCGTGGGCACGTGCGTGTCGTACGGCACCGGGGTGCCGTCGGGCGCGTTGACCGGGTGCTCCGGCGTCGAGGAGTTGTCGTTGCTCACGCGTTCACCTTGCTCTTCTTGCTGCGGGTGGTGTGCGAGGCGATCCAGACCGCTGCGCCCACCAGTCCACCGATGCCGACCACCCAGGCGAAGAGGCCCTCGGACACCGGGCCCAGTCCGCCCAGCGTGAAGCCGGCGTACTCGGGGGTCTCCTCGAGACTACCGAGGTAGGCAATGACGTCGCGCTTCTCCTCGGGGGAGAGGTTGCCGTTGCTGAAGTTGGGCATCTGCTGGGGGCCGGTGAGCATCGCCTCGTAGATGTAGCGGGGCTCGACGCCGTGGAGCGAGGGCGCGTAGCCACCGCGCGGCATGGCACCGCCGGCGCCGTTGAAGTTGTGGCACGCGGTGCAGTTGGTCAGGAAGATCTGACCGCCGCGGGAGATGGCCTCCTCGCGCTCCTCCTCCGACAGGTCATCGATGGAGTAGTCGGCCTCGCTGGGGATGGCCGGGCCGGGGCCGAGCGAGGCGACGTACGCCGCCAGCGCAGCGATCTCCTCGTCGTTGAAGACGACCTTCTTGCGCGGGGCCTGCTGGCCCGGGGCGGCCATCGGCATGCGGCCGGTGCCGACCTGGAAGTCGACGGCCGCGGCACCGACACCGACCAGCGAGGGGCCGAGCTGGTAGCCGTCGCGGACGGTGGGCACGCCCTCGCCGTTCTGGCCGTGGCAGAACGAGCAGCTGGCCAGGAAGAGCTCCTTGCCCTTCGCGACCTGCTCGGTCTCGCTCGGCTGGGAGTCAGCCTGGGCGGGGGAGAAGGCCGTGTAGAGGGAGCCGCTGATCAGCAGCCCCAGCAGCAGCACGGCGAGACCCGCCAGAGGTCCCCGACGATGCCGGGAGAGGCGACCAGCGGTTCGGTTCAGCAAACGCACTTTTGAGTCCTTGCCAGTTGCGACGGTGTGGGCTGTCTGGGGGTGCTTACTGGATGACGTAGATCGTGAAGAACAGACCGATCCACACCACGTCGACGAAGTGCCAGTAGTAGGACACGACGATGGCGGTGACGGCTTGCTCGTGGGTGAAGCGGCGGGCCAGATACGTGCGGCCGAGGACGAACAGGAACGCGATCAGGCCGCCGGCCACGTGGATGCCGTGGAAGCCGGTGGTCAGGTAGAACATCGAGCCGTAGGCCGAGCTCGGGATGGTGACGCCGTGCTCGATCA
This sequence comes from Nocardioides sp. zg-1230, assembly GCF_013155335.1. Classification (GTDB taxonomy): domain Bacteria; phylum Actinomycetota; class Actinomycetes; order Propionibacteriales; family Nocardioidaceae; genus Nocardioides. Next base: position 366,543 of record NZ_JABJQZ010000004.1, read on the forward strand.
GCTCGGCGTACTCCAGCGCCTGGCCGCCGATGAAGATGGCGCCCATGACGTAGGTCAGGATGAACCACTCGCGCAGGCCCCACTTCGTGAAGTTGAGCAGGCCGCCGGTGCGCCCGACCTGGCCGCGCTCGGCGGCGAAGACGCCCCACTGGCAGGCGAAGGACGAGGCGACCAGGATCGCGGTGTTGGCGGTCGAGAACGGGACGTTGAGCTTGTCCGTCTCCTGCGCCCACAGCTCGGGGCTCACCGCCCGGATGGTGAAGTAGGACGCGAACAGCGCCGCGAAGAACATCAGCTCGCTCGAGAGCCAGATGATGGTGCCCACGCTGACCATGCTGGGTCGGTCGTGGTGCCCGTGCAGACGGGAGGCCGGAATCGTCGCAGTTGCTGTCGCCACGGAAGCATTATGGCCGTTGGCGGGGACAAGGGGCACCCCGACCCCCTGTGTTGTCCCGTCATAAAGTTCACAACGTGGTCCACACCCTCCTCGCCCTCTCCGCGGACACCGCCGAGGTCCTTCCGAGATTCACGCTCGGACGAGTCCTGACGGACTGGGGGATCGACCCGATCCCGTTCGTGGTGACCGTCTGGGCGGTCGGGCTGTACGCCGTCGGGGTGGGCGTGCTGCGCCGCCGCGGGGACCGCTGGCCGGTCGGTCGGACTCTGGCGTTCGTGGTGCTCGGGATGGGCTCCTTCGCCTTCGCCACCATGTCGGGGCTGGGTATCTACGACACGACGCTGCTGAGCGTGCACATGGTCCAGCACATGGTGCTGTCGATGGTCGTGCCGCTCGCCCTCGCGCTCGGCGCGCCGGTGACCCTCGCCCTGCGCACCCTTCCCGCCGCGCCGCGCCGGTGGTTGCTGGCGGTGCTGCACTCACGGGTGGCGAAGGTGCTGGCGTTCCCGCCGCTCGCGTTCGTGCTCTACATCGCCTCGCCGTGGGCGCTCTACTTCAGCCCCTGGTACGACGCCAGCCTGAGCTCGTCCTTCGTCCACCAGATGATGCACATCCACCTCGTGCTCGTCGGCACCCTGTTCTTCTGGCCGCTGATGGGCGTCGACCCGGTGCCGGGTCGGGTCAGCCACCCGTTCCGCGTCCTCCTCACGCTCATGACGCTGCCCTTCCACGCATTCCTGGGCGTCACGATCATGGGCCAGACGACCCTCATCGGGGAGGAGCACTACCTCGCGCTCCGGGAGGGGCCGATGGGCGCGTGGCTGCCGCCGGTGCTCGAGGACCAGCACCTGGCCGGCGGGATCCTGTGGGCCAGCGGGGACCTCATCGGTGTGCTCTTCTTCGGCGTGCTCTTCACCCAGTGGGTGCGCTCGTCGATGAAGGAGGCCGCCCGTGAGGACCGGCGGCTCGACCTGGCTGAGCGGCGTACGCCGACCGGCTGATGCTGTGACGCATGCCTCGGCGCCGGTGACGGGTGACGACGGTTACGATGCCTCTCGTGACTGATGCCGCCGCAGACCGCGCACTGAAGGTCCTCGTCTACAGCGACGACGTGAACACCCGCCAGCAGGTCATCCTGGCGCTGGGTCGCCGTCCGCACCCCGACCTCCCCGAGCTCGAGTACGTCGAGGTCGCCACCGAGCCGGTCGTCCTGCAGAACATGGACCGCGGCGACATCGACCTCGCGATCCTCGACGGCGAGGCCGTCCCCGCCGGCGGCATGGGCATCGCCAAGCAGCTCAAGGACGAGATCTACCAGTGCCCGCCCGTAGTGGTGCTGACCGGCCGTCCGCAGGACGCCTGGCTGGCCACCTGGTCGCGCGCCGAGGCCGCCGTCCCGCACCCGCTCGACCCGATCCAGCTCGCCGAGGCCGTCATCGGCCTGCTGCGGCCGTCGGTCCCGGCCACCTCCTGACACGGCTCCGGCGCCTCCTCGGCGCGCCGATAGCCTGACCACCATGTCCCACTCCTGGCCCGACGTCCTCTCCACGCTGGTCGCTGGGAGCGACCTGTCGACCGAGCAGGCGCGATGGGCCATGGACGAGGTCTTCGCCGGCGCGGCCACCCCGGTCCAGCTCGCCGGCCTCGTCGTCGCGCTGCGCGCCAAGGGCGAGACGGTCGAGGAGGTCACCGGCATCGCGGACGCGATGTTGGCTGCCGCCAACCCGATCGCGGTGCCCGGCCGCCTCCTCGACATCGTGGGCACGGGCGGTGACCGCTCGATGTCGGTCAACATCTCGACGATGGCCGCGATCGTCGCTGCCGGCGCCGGCGCGCGGGTGGTCAAGCACGGCAACCGGTCGGCGTCCTCGAAGTCCGGATCGGCCGACGTCCTCGAGGCGCTCGGCATCCGCCTCGACCTCGCCCCCGCGCGGGTCGCCGAGGTCGCGGAGGAGGCCGGCATCACCTTCTGCTTCTCCGCGGCCTTCCACCCCGCCATGCGTCACGCGGCCGTCCCGCGGCGCGAGCTCGGCATCGCGACCACCTTCAACATCCTCGGCCCGCTGACCAACCCGGCCCGCCCCCAGGCCCAGGCGATCGGGTGCGCCGATCCGCGGATGGCACCGGTCATGGCCGGCGTGCTCGCCGGCCGCGGCGTCGACGCCTGGGTCTTCCGCGGCGACGACGGGCTCGACGAGCTGACGACCACGACGACCTCGACGCTGTGGCGGGTGCACGGCGGCTCGGTCACCCAGTCGTCAGTCGACCCGGCGTCCCTCGGCCTCGCCCGGGCGGCCACCGAGGACCTCCGAGGTGGGGACGCCGCGCACAACGCCGACGTCGTACGCCGCCTCCTTGCCGGCGAGCAGGGGCCGGTGCGAGACGCGGTGGTCCTGAACGCCGGTGCCGCGCTGGCGGTCTACGACTCGCCGGACTCCGAGGTCGACGCGGCGCTCGAGGCTGGTGTGGCGAAGGCGGCCGAGGCGATCGACTCCGGAGCGGCGCACGCTGCGCTCGAGCGGTGGGTGGCAGCGACGTCGGTGTCGTCCTAGGTGGTCGCTCGTCGCTGGTCCGAGTGGACGCGCCGCAACGCCTTCCACGCGTCGGAGGCGTACGGGGCTCGTAGCACCAGCGGGTAGACGGACAGGCAGACGATGGAGAACGTCAGCAGGGGAAACCACGCCGACATGAGCGTCACGATCGACAGGTGCAACAGCGCGCCTGTCAACAGCGCGACCCGACGGGTGGGCCGCATCCACATGCCGAAGGCGATGAACAGCTCGGTCAAGATGACGAGCGCGGCAAGTGGCCTCCAACGACCTCCGGCAGTGGGGTCAGCAACTGCGCCCGGAGCTCGTCGCCGGCGAGCCACCAAGGGTTGATCTTCGCGAGCGCTCCGAACAAGTAACACACGCTGAGCTGGGTGACCATGAGCAGGACGGGCAGCGACGTGGCCCGCGTGCGCTGACCGAAGAGGGAGCTCACGGACCAGACGTTGTCGGAGCCCGCGAACGCCAGGTATGCGAGCAGCAGCGTGGTCAACCAGAAATGATTGGTGTACGCCTGCTGGTCCCACAGCATGGCTGTGAGGCAGGTCGCGCTGCCCGCAAGGGCCGCAGGGGTGGTCAGTAGCCCGACCAATACCAGAATGGCGCTGGTCATGGCAGTCAGCGTCCACGCGCTGACCGCGGTCTGCGTGAGCGCCAGTTGAACAGGTCCGGGCATCGCCAGCGCACCGTCGCGAACGCGGCCGAGGATGGCGTGGATCTCGACTGTGTTCATGAGGGCGGCCAGACCGAGCAAGATCCGGCACAGGGCGACTGCCCTGGGAGAGGGCCACGTCATTGGCACTGCACAGTCCTAGTGGAGCGCGACCTCTCCACCGTCACCTCGACGGCGCCGGCATCGACGTCACAGATGTGCTCGGGCAGGCGCCGGGTCCAGTCGACGTCGATCCGGTCGAGGGCCACATAGTCAGCGAGCCGGTGCTCGCGCCGGGCCCCGGTCTCGTCGACCACCGTGATCCTCGTCCAGCCGGCACCCGAGTACATCTGGAATCCGAATTGGGCAGGTGCGCGGACTAGGGCTACCAGCGGGATGAGCAGCTGCACGAGCACCGCTGCCATGACCCACTGCCTACGCTGCACCGGGCACCTTCAGCACCCATCGGTCGCCGCGCGGTTGGAATCCGAGCCGGTCGTAGTAGGCCCCGACCATGCCAGGGGGCGTGACCACTTGGCGGATGCCCCGACTGGCGAGCAGGCCGCTCTTGCGCCACACGAACTCGCCGGGGGAGAAGTCACGGTAGCGCGGGGTCACGTAGTCGAGGAGCACGTCGGCAGTACCTCCCTCTTTGCGCAGCAGCACCACGCCTACGGTCTCGTCACCCTTCTGGACGAGGAAGGCGTCCTGCTCGTCCGACGGGTCGTGCACGAAGGCCGGGTTGAACTTGAGGATGTCCGCGCCGTGGATCCGCAGGGTGTGCCTGAGGTACTCATCGTTCGGGGCGACCTCGAGCACCTCGTACACCGTCTCGTCGTGGCGATCGCGGAGCAATCGTGCGATGAACCAGAGGTTGATGGCGACGAGCACGGCGTTCATCCCCACCATGGGCCAGACCTCGAGCACGGCATTGAACACGATGAGGATCACGCACGCGATCGCGTTGAGCACGCGGAGCCTGAGGACGCTCGCCTGCAGCAGCGAGTAGACCAGGAGGGCGCTCCCGCCCCACCCGAGTACGTCCAGCCAGTGGTCGGCGAGCCAGGTCACGGCGGGAGAATACCTCCGGCCGTGACCTGGTGCTGACGATCACTTCACGACGTACAGGATGATCCTCTTGGACTTCGATCCGAAGGTCTGGGCGTTGCCGAGGTAGACCACCTGCAGCTTGTGCTTGCCCTTCTTGAGCTTCTTCAGCTTGAGCGTCTTCTTGCCCTTGTGGACCGGCGCCATGGTGAACTGCGCGATCTTCTTGCCCTTGTCGAGGACCTGCACCACTCCGGTCGGGGTGGTGAGTCCGCTGACGGCGATCGTCACGCTCAGCTTGGCACGCTTTCCGACCTTGACACGGGACGCCTTCAGCGCACCTGCGACAGTGGACTTCAGCCTGGCGACCGCCACGGCCGCCGAGTTGGCGGAGCCGTCGTTGAAGCCGGTCTTGGATGCCAGAACGGTCACCGCGACATTCCTGCCAGCGTCCTCAGTGGTGACGCGGTAGCTGGAACCCGTTGCGCTTGGGATCGGAGCTCCGTCGCGCAGCCACTGGTACTTGAACGTCGGTGACGACTCTGACCACGTACCGGGATCGACTTTCAGAGTGCTACCCGAGGCCGCGGTTCCCGTGATGACCGGCGGGACGGTTGCCTGCAGGGCGCCACCGGCCGAGCCAACGACGACGTTGCTCACGACCACGCTGTCCTGGAAGCCCGACTTCTTGCCCGTCGCCCGGAGGCTGATCTCCTTGCCGAGGTCGGTCACCGTCAGCGCGTAGGCGGACGTCGTGGCGCCGGAGATGTTCGCTCCGTTGCGCAGCCACTGGTAGGTGGTGGTGACATCGGGTTGGTTCCATACCGGTGCGGTGGCGACCAGACCGGCGCCGATGCCGGTGCCAGACGGCGCGGACACCTGCGGGCCAGCCACAGCGGAGAGGGTCTCCACCCGGACGGCGTTGGAATGGGCCACACCGTCGGTGTAGCCGGGTGCCGATACCGTGACGCGGAAGACGATGTCGCTGCCGGCATCCGCGGCGACGGGGGTGTAGGTCGTCGTCGTCTGGTCCGGGATGGGGACGCCGTTCCTCAGCCAGGCATACGAGTACGACAGCGTGCCGTACGTCGCCGGCCACGTTCCCCTGTTGCCAGTGAGCCGGTTGCCGACGGCGACCGGGCTACCAGTGATGGTGGGCGCCGTCACGTTCGCGATGGCGTCACCGGACGTGGGCGAGATGGGCAGGCTCGTGCTGATGCCGTCGATGTAGCCGGGCGCCTTGCCGGTCGCCTTGACTGTGATCGACTTGCCGAAGTCGGCGTTCACCAAAGTGTAGGACGTGCTCGTTGCCCCGCTGATGTTCGCGCCATCGCGCTGCCACTGGTACGTCGTCGTCACACTCACGCCACCCGGGCTCCACGAAGGCGGCGCGACCGTCAACGTCTTACCCAGACCCGTGCCCTCGGGTGTGTTGATCGTGGGCCGGAGGATTGCCTGGAGCTGGCTGTTGACGTCGAAGGTGGAGCTCGCCTGTCCGATCGGGTTGCCGCTCGCGTCGCGGGCCGTGACGGTCCACCCATACGTGCCGCTGACCAGGTTGGTCACGGGCGCATATGCACTAGCGGCGGTGGTGAAGTTCTGCGTCGATCCACCTGGCGCGACGAGCGCAACCGCATAGGACGCTGCGCCAGCAACCTGCCTCCACTGGAAGAGCGCTCCATTCGGTGGCGTCGATCCGCCCAGAGCAGGCGAGAGCAGCTGTACAGCACCCGCGGTCACGCGGAAACGACCTGCCACCGACCAGGGGCCCTTGTTCCCGTCAGAGTCCGTCCGACGCACGCGCCACAGGTAGTACTCGCTCGATACCGGGAGCGTGTCGATCGGAACGTACGCGGCGTTGCGAACGCCGCTTGCTGACGCGATCTTGTTCGCTGCCGAGAACGTGGCGTCGTCGTTGGCGTAGATCTCGATGTCGTAGGACTTGGCGAACGCTTGCGGTGTCCAGCGGAACGGGGTCGTGCCCGCAACCGCAGCGTTGCCGACTGGCGAGGTGAGGCTGACCTGCAGACTCTGCTTGGTGAACTGGTGGTACTCCGGAGTCGGGTTGATGCGCGACCAGGCCAGACCGTTGTCGTCTGAATCGACTGCCTGCACACGCCAGTACAACTTGCCTTCGGGGTAGAGCTTGGTCAGCGCCGTGTAGGTCGGCTGGTCCACGAGCGCGCTGTCAATGAGCGCGCCAGCGAACGACGCGTCGTCGTCGACCTCGATGCGGTAGCGCTTGGCGGACTGGTTCGGCACCTCGCCCGTCTGCGCCCACGGCTGCTCCTGGTTGGTTTCCCAGTAGTCGGTCCACTTGAAAGTGACCTCGGTCCCGCTCGGATCCGTCGTCTGCTCCAGACCCCTGATCTCAGGAGACCGCTTCTTGAATGTGCCCTGCGCAACGTCGGTCTGCGAGACCGGGTCAGGGCCGCAGTTGAGCGCCGTCCGGCACGGACGGATGTGGTAGTAGTACGACTGCCCGGCCTGGCTGTCGGGATACGTGTGCGCCGTGTTGTCGAGCGCAGGTGCGTACATGGTGCTGGTCGTCGCTGGCACGGCGTTGCTGGGCTCGAGAAGATTCGTGAAGTTCGGGTCGCTCGCGACGTAGACCATGTAGTACGACGCTCGGGGGTCGGTGTCCCACTTCAGCACGGGAGTGCTGGGCACAGTGCAGCCGCCACTGGAAGGCGTACACGGATTCTGCGGGCCGGCGAAGTTGTCGTCGAGCTGCTGGCCGTCCTGCGCGAGAGCATGACCATTCGTCGACCGGATCGGTTGGACCGTGAATCGTCCTTCTGGCCCGACGCCGATCTTGACGTTGTCCTTGTCATAGGCCGTCACCTGCCAGTCGTAGTCCCCCGGTAGGAGCAGCCTGGTGGACGTGTCGGTCATGGCCGGGTAGTCGGTGGCCTGGCCGAACAGGTCATCCGTTGCGTGTCCGAACCACACCTGCACGCCATCATTGGCGTTGCCGACGTTGACCGAGTAGTGGTCCGCCCCCGCCATTGGCGCCCAGGTGAGGGAGGGCGCAGTCATGATCGTGGCGTCCGACGTGGACGGGGTCAGAGGAGTGAGACCGGGCTTGTCGCTGGTCGGGACGTTGCCCGATACGTTGAACGTGTTCGGATAGGTGACAGACTGCGTTCGGTCAGCGCCGATAGCGGTGATGTGCCAGGTGAACGGGCCGTCGGCCGGGTTCAACTTGACCGTCGGCGTGTACGAGGTCGCTGAGGTCGACTTGCTCAGCACCTGCGTCCCGTTCGCCCGCACGATGCGCACGCGGTAGGACTCTGCACCAACCGCCGTGTCCCACGTCAATGTCGGAACGTCGACCGTGGCGCCGCTCTTGGGCGCCATGTTGGTCACGCTGAGTGGCATGTAGCGGAAGGCCTGTGCCTCCGAAAAGAGGCCCTGCACGCCTGGGATGTCTCCACTCTTGGTGAAGGGTCGATCGAGCCCCCGTACGCGCCAATAGTTGATCTCGCCCGCTTGAGGGATGCAGTCCTCGTTGATGCGCGGCGGAGCCAGGATGCCGGTGGTGTTCACCGCGAACATACCGGGGGTGTACGTCGTCCCGGCTACTCGACAGCTCTCGAAGGTTCCTACAGTGAAGTTCGCCTGCGTACCGACCTGGATCTCGTATTCCGACGCGTGCTTCACGGGGCTCCACTGGAAGTAGAGCGGGGCCGGCACGTCCTCTGCCCCGTCTGCGGCTGGAAAGACCGCTGTCGGGCGATGTGGCCAGTTGCGGGTGAAGCTCGAGCGAGCGGCCGTCCAGGGGGTCGCCTGCCCGGACATGTCGATCGCACGCACCCGCCAGAAGTAGCTCGCGTTGTCGTAGGTGACAGCAGGTGAGTAGCTGGTGCCGAGGATCCCGGTTGCGCTGTCGATGAGGGCGCCGCCCTGACTGAAGTCCGCCTCGGTCGACACCTGGACGTCGTAGGAGGCTGCCCCCTCGATGGGACGCCAGTCCAACACGACGTCCTGCAATGTCTGGGTCGCGTCATCCTCTGGATAGTCGATCTGCGGTTGGGGAAGCGGGGAGACAAGGAACCGTCGCTCTTCACTTGCAAGGGAGTTGAGGCTTGTGCCCTTGCTCGCCGTCACCCGCCAGTACCAGTCGCCGTCTCCGAGCGGGAATGGGACCACCAGCGACGTGTTCTTGGTGGTGTATGAGCTGGCCCCGACGAAATCGGCGTCGCCGTCCACCTCGACCTTGTACGACGTGGCTCCGGCGGAAGGCGCCCACGTCAGGAGCGGGGGGTTCCCAGGCTGAGCCAGGGTGGCATTTGCGGTCGGGGACACCAGGACTGGAGCGGCCAGTCGCGTGCTGGAGAAGGTGCTCGTGGCGGCTGGGCCGGGCTCCGTGCCGGCGTAGGCAGTGACCGACCAAGCGAGGTTTCCCTCGGGCAGAGCCTGTGGAGGCACGAACGAGTTGTTGACCGTGCTTGTGGTGGTGCCATTGACCGTCACGGCGTACCGCGTCGCGTTCGGCACGTGCTCCCACGAGAGGATGCTGGTGGTGCTGTCGGGCTGGTTCACCGCCAGACCCGTCGGCATGTCCGGTGGCACGGCAGACGCGGGAGCCGTCGCCCCGAAGGTCGCAGCGACCAGTCCCAGCGTCAGAGCGGCGGCGATCCGCATTCGAACGGCAGCGCGGTGCATTGAGCGTGACATCCCGAAAGTTCCCCTCGTCGGGTGGTGGCAGACCGCCACACGCTAGGTCTGCGGAACGCGCGTCCGATGGGAAATGGCACTTCCGTAGTCATAAAGGACTAGTGGGTCCGACCGATCGGTCGCCTCACGTGCCGCAGACGCCCTGAGCGCTACGGTGAATCCATGATCACCGCCATCGTCTTCGTGAAGGCCGACGTCGCACGCATCCCCGAAGTGGCGGAGGCCATCGCCTCCCTCGACGGGGTGAGCGAGGTCTACTCGGTGACCGGACAGATCGACCTCATCGCCCTGGTGCGCGTGCGCGAGCACGAGGACGTCGCCTCGGTCGTCGCCGACAGGCTCAACAAGGTCGAGGGCGTGACCGAGACTGAGACCCACATCGCGTTCCGCACCTACAGCAAGCACGACCTCGAGTCGGCGTTCAGCATCGGGCTCGACTGACGATCAGCGCGCCGGTCGGTGCACCGGCGACGGAAGTCGCTGCTCGTCGAAGGGTACGAGCGACAGCCGCGACTGGTTGGCCGCGTCGTAGAGCGCGAGGTGGCGCGCCGCCCCGCCGAGCGGGCAGACCCACTCGCCGTCGACGTCAACGAGGCGCACGCCCGGTGACTCGAGCCAGCGCAGGATCTTCTCGGTCTCCTCCGCCGTCGCGGCGGGCACTGGACCGGGCGCGACGTTGACGGTCTCGGCCGTGGCCCTCAGCTCGCGCACGTACTGGTGGGCGTCGGCACCAGGCGGGATGACTCCCGCAGCGGCGAGCCGCCCGTGACGCACGACATGCACCGACCATCGGCCGCTGTCCTCCCTGCGCGCGGCGACGATCTCCGGGCAGCGGGTCAGGGCCGTGAGCCGCTGGGTGCGGGCCGCGGCACGCACGAAGGTGGCCAGCCGGTCTCGGTGGATGCCGGCTTCCTCGAAGCGCTCGCGATCGGCCAGCGAGGTCATGCGCTGGTTGATCGCCTCGACGACCTCCTGCGGGTTGCGGAGCAGCGTGTCGCGCAGCTGACGCACGATCGCTGCGTAGGTGGAGGCGTCGGTGGATCCGTCGCACGGGGACAGGCAGCGACCCATCTCGGCCAGCACGCACGCCGATCGGGATGGAGCCAGCGGCAGCCGGCCACTGCACTGTCGGACGGGGAAGGTCTCGTGGAGCGCGGCCAGGCACTTCTCGGCCGTCTTCCTCGAAGAGAACGGTCCGAGGTAGTCGGCGTCGTCGTCGAGCACCTTGCGCACGAGCGACAACCGCGGCCAGGCCTCGCGGGTGAGCTTGAGGAAGTGGACCTTCTCGGGGAAGCGCGAGCGCCGGTTGTACTTCGGCTTGTGCTCGGCGATCAGCCGCAGCTCCCGCACCTCGGCCTCGAGCGGCGTCGCGCACTCGATGCCGGTGACCGATTCGGCGAGCCCGACCATCTCTCCCATCCGCGTGCGAGTCTCCGAGGACGTGAAGTAGGTGCGGACGCGCGTGCGCAAGTCCTTCGACGTCCCCACGTAGAGGACACGCGCCCGGTCGTCGCGAAAGAGGTAGACGCCGGGGGAGTGGGGCAGTCCCTCCGCCAGGTGGCGCTTGCGCCGCTGGGCCGTGCTGACCCGCGCGGAGAAGGTTTGGAGCTCCTCGAGGGTGTGCACGCCGAGCCCGCCGAGCCGCTCCATCAGACCGTGCAGGACGTCGACGGTGGCCCGGGCGTCCGAGAGTGCGCGGTGGTTGGGCGTCGTCTCTGAGTTGAAGACCTTGGCCAACGACGACAGCTTGCAGTTGGGAGCATCGTCCCGAGTGATCACGCGTCGGGCGAGCTTCGCCGTGTCGAGCACCTCGAACTTCGGCCAGGGCCGCCCCTGCTGGCGCGCGAAGTGTTGCAGGAAGCCGATGTCGAACGGCGCGTTGTGCGCGACCAGGACGCATCCCGCCGCGAAGTCCAGGAACGCGGGCAGCGCCGTCTCGATGGATGGAGCGTCGTGGACCATCGAGTTGCTGATGCCGGTGAGCACCGCGATGAACGCCGGGATCTCGGTGTGGGGGTTGACCAACGTCTGGAACTCGCCGAGGACCTCGCCACCGCGGACCTTTACTGCCCCGATCTCGGTGATCATCGATCCGGCTGTGGCCGAACCACCTGTCGTCTCGAGGTCGACCACGCAGAAGGTCAGATCGCGCAGGGGCCGCCCCAGCTCGTCGAAGCTGCGCTGCGCCTCCCAGCGGGACGTCTCCCGCGAAGGGCGTTGGGCAGTGGTGCTCATGTCCGACGACGCTAGACGTGGGATCCGACATCGGCGCTGCGGCGCGCGGACTACGCTGACCGCGCCTCCCCGCAGAGGCGACGACGACTCGAGGAGACTCCGTGCCTGAGCAGACCAGCGACCTCCGCGTTCCCGGTGACGGTGAGCGGTGGCGTTGCGCCGGCTGCGGCAACCTCACCCGCTTCGACGTCACCCGCACTCGTCGTACGACGGAGTACTGGCACTTCGACCTCGCCGGCGACCACCAGGTCGAGGAGGAGACCGTTCGTTCGGAGGCGGTCGAGTCGGTCTCCTGTCGGTGGTGCGGCCGCAGCGACGCGATCGAGGTCGTGGACCGCGCGTCCGCCGACGCGTCCAGCGACCCGGCTGCTGGATGACGGACAGACCGTGACCGACCTCGCGGCCCTGCCGGAGCGGCTGCGCCTGAGGGTGGTCGCCCTGGTCTCTGCGGTCCTGCCGTCCGTCACCCCGGTGCCACCCTCGCTGCGCAAGGTGGCTGGTTTCGCGCCCGCCCGGCGCGCGCGACTCGGTGGCGGGGCCATCTTGGCTGCGCTCGACGACGACACCTTCCGCGAGCACGCGGCCGTGCAGGTCGCCGCTGTTCAGGCCTCCGTGGACGATCCGGTCGACGCGGCCGCCCGGGCCTGGCTGGCCAGAGAGGACGGCTGGGAGGACGTCGTGGCCCAGGTCGCCGACTCGCTCGAGGACGACGAGGTACGCGACGAGCAGACCCATGCCGAGCACGCCCGCCTCACCGCCCAGGTAGCCGCACTGCAGGCCGAGCTCGCCGCAGTGCGAGCGGAGCACCGCGCCGAGCTGGAGCGGGCGAAGGCCGACCACAAGGTGCTGCGCCAGCGTCTGGGGGAGGCGCGCGGTGTGCTGCGCGCCGCCGAGGCGGAGCGGGACGCAGCGTACGCCGCGCGCGACGAGGCCGCGGCTGCGGCCGAGATCGCGACCCGCAATGCGGAGGCCGACGTACGACGCCTGCGCGCGCAGCTGGAGGAGGCCGAGGCCGGCCTGGCGGCCAACCGTCGCGAGGCACGGTCCGACCGGGACGCGGCGAGCATCCGGGCCCGGCTCCTGCTCGACGCGGTCGTCGACGCCGCAACGGGGCTCCGGCGCGAGCTGGCCCTCCCGGCCGTGAGCGGCACGCCGGGCGATGCCGTGGAGTCTGCCCTGGCGGGCATCGAGTCGGCACCCGCGTCCAGTGCGCCGGCCACCCCGGCACTGCTGGAGCAGACCCTCTCGCTGCCACGGGCACGTCTCGTGGTCGACGGCTACAACGTCACCAAGCAGAGGTGGCCGACCGCGAGCCTCGAGGCCCAGCGCAGCCGCCTGGTCGCAGCGCTCGGCCCGCTGGTTGCGAGGACCGGGGCAGAGACGACCGTGGTGTTCGATGCAGCCGAGTCGACCGTGCGTACGGCGATGCCGGCGCCGCGCGGCGTCCGCGTGGTGTTCAGCCCCGAGGGCGTCATCGCCGACGACGTGATCCGTCAGCTGGTGGCTGCCGAGCCTCGAGGTCGCGTGGTGGTCGTGGTGACCGGGGACCAGGCCGTCGCGCGCGACGTGGCACGCGACGGCGCGCGAGCAGTGCCTGTCGCCGCACTGCTCGGCGTCATCGGTTCCTAACCCGACACGCCGACCGGCGACACGCCGAGGAGGCGTTGTCGGTGGCCCCTGTCACCGTTCGGGACATGACGACACGGATCGACTGCGACACCTGCGTGGTGCGCGGGCTGCACTGCCACGACTGCGTGGTGACGGTGCTCCTCGGCCCACCGCCCGAGCTGACCATCGACGACGACGAGATGGCCGCGCTCGACGTTCTGGCCTCCGGAGGCCTGGTCCCACCCCTGCGGCTCGTGGAGCCGGTGACGGGGCCGGTCATCGAGTCAGCATGAACGGGCGTCAGACACGACTTCCACAAGTTGGGCCGAAGATTGGCGACGGGTCCGACGTCGGTCTAGGGTGTGGGCTGACGTCCGTGGCAGTGGGTCACCCGGCCCGCGCGGGCGTCGCGCCGAGTCGTGGACCACACCCCCGCATCACCCGTGGTCGACGAGCCGGGGAACCACACTTCCCCCTGGGGTGAATCCTCTGTGAGGTGCGCTGCGCGAGCGGCGCGAGGAGCAGAGGTAGGCCAGTCGAGCCGAACCCGTCAGCTCACCTGGTAGGCGTACGACACCCCGAGGAGTTCCCCCGCTCGTGGCTCACACCCGCAAGCGAGTTGGCGCGACCGTTCTTGGTCTCTCCGCGATCGCTGCCATCGCTTTCGTGCCCGCGACTCCCGCGCAGGCCGATCCCGACATCCAGGACGTCAAGGCTCGCGTCGACCGCCTCTACCACGAGGCCGAGGCGGCGCAGGAGCGCCTCCACGACGCCAGGCTCGACCTCGCCGACCTTCGGAGCGACCTCAACGGCCTCAAGGCCGACCAGGAGCGCCAGGACGAGCGGCTCGACGCCGTTCGTGACCAGGTCTCAGACGCGGTCGTCCGACAGCTCGAGGGAGAGGGCATCGCGACGGTCGGTCAGATCGTCGTCTCAGACGACCCGGGAGCGTTCCTCGACTCCCTCTCGACGATGTCGTCCTTCAACGACCTCCAGGCCTCGCTGCTGTCCGACTACGACACCGAGCTCGCGGCCCTCGAGATCCGCCGTGAGGCCACCGGTGCCCGCACGAAGGAGATCGCGGAGCTCACCGAGCAGCTGAGCGCCGAGAAGGACACCGTCGACGACAAGCTCGCCGAGGCCAAGGACCTGCTCGCCGACCTCGAGGCCGAGGAGCGCGACCGCGTGCTCGCCTCGCGCGGCACGACGACCCGCGCGCCCAGCTCGGTCTCCGTCCCGGCGTCCGGCCGCGCTGCCGCGGCCGTGCAGTACGCGATGGCGCAGGTCGGCGACGCCTACGTCTACGGCGCCATGGGTGAGAACGCCTTCGACTGCAGCGGCCTCACCATGCGCGCGTGGGCTCAGGCCGGCGTGTCGCTGCCCCACTCCTCGAGCGCTCAGTTCAGCTCCGGTCCCCGGATCGCTGCGAGCGACCTGCAGCCCGGCGACCTGGTCTTCTACTACAGCCCGATCAGCCACGTCGGCATGTACATCGGGAACGGCATGATTGTGCACGCCGCCAACCCCGGCACCGGCGTCGCCGTGTCGGGTCTCCACTCGATGCCCTACGTCGGCGCGGTCCGCCCTGGCTGACCAGCAGACCTCGAAGGCCGGTCGTCCACTCCTGTGGGCGGCCGGCCTTTCGCTGTTCCTCGTGGTCGTCCTGGTGGTCATCGTTCTCGTCAGGGACGGACGTCAGGAGGTGGCTCCCGCCCCGCCCGTCGAGACGCCGCGCGCGAGTCCTGCCGAGGCTGCCCGCGCTCTGGCAGCGTTCGTCGAGGCCGTTCAACAACGCGACGCGCCGGCGATGGAGCGGCTGGCACCGTCCGAGCTGCCCGCCGCGCGCGAGCTGCTCTCGGGCATCGCCGCGAACGCCCGTTCGCTCGACCTCACCGCTGTCAGCGCACGGTACGTCGACCAGGTGGACACGGTCTCGTCGGACGGTTCTTGGACTGGGGTGGCGGAGCTGACGTGGCAGCTGCGCGGCTTCGACGACGAGCCGGCCCGTAGCGATGTCGCGGTCCTGTTCGCTCCCGACAGCGAGGGTCTCGGTATCGCCGGGTTCGAGGCATTCGCCGAAGAGGGCGGTCGGCTTCCGTTGTGGCTCCGGGGACGACTGTCCGTGGCGCGTGCGGACGACGTCCTGGTGATGGCGGACGGGCCCGCGAACGTGGCCGAGGCTGCGACTGATCGGGCAGTGCGCGGCATTGACGTCGTCAGACGAGCCCTGCCTGACTGGAGCTCGCCCGTCGTGGTCGAGATCCCCGACAGCGCGCGAAGCCTCGACGAGACGCTCGGCGCCGAGCCCGGGACGTACGCCGGCATTGCCGCCGTGACCGCACCAGCCGGGCGCGCGTCCGATGTCGACGGGCCCGTCCACGTGTTCGTAAACCCCGATGTCTCCGACGGACTGCGGCGCATGGGCGCGCAGGTGGTGATGAGCCACGAGCTGGTGCATGTCGCGACGGACGCCGTACGTCGACCGGTCGAGCCGTGGCTGCTCGAGGGCTTCGCCGACTACGTCGCGCTGCGGGGGACGCGGCTCCCGGACCGGGTGACCCTCGGCCGGGCCATCGAGGCGGCGAGGCGGGACGGCGTCCCGGAGGCGCTGCCGACGGCGGCGGACTTCGACCCCCGTGCGCGCAATCTGCAGGCCCGCTACGAGGAGGCCTGGCTGGCCTGCCGCATCATTGCCGAGCGCGTGGGCGAGCGAGCTCTCATCGAGGTCTACGGGGCTGCGACGCGACGTGATGACCTCGAACGAGCACTGAACGGAGCGGGGTTCGGCCTGGGCGACCTGACAGCGACATGGCGAGATGAGCTCCGTGTGCGGGTCCGTCGACAGTGAAGAAAGACATTGAAGGCGACCGATGATCGGTCGCCTTCAATGTCGATGGCCAAGCTGTCGCGGAGCTCCTGTCGCCGGTGGCTACCAGGGCCAACCGAGCGTGCCCTGGAAGATCCCGAGCAGCTCTCCGCCCAGGAGCGAGACCGCCGAGATGATCACGGCAGCGATCAAGCTGACCATGAGTGCGTACTCGACTGCAGTGGCCCCGCGCTCGTCATCGATGTGCATCTTCGGCATCGCGCTCGCCTCTCAGAGAAATGCAGCGAGCCGGCGTTGCGGGCTCGCAACGCCGGCTCGCTGGTGGTCGGCTCAGAGCTCGGCGAGAACCGTGTTGAAGGCACCGAGGATGGCCTGGCCCAGGAGGGCGACGGTGGCGACGATGATGGCCGCGATCAGGGCGACCATGAGGCCGTACTCAACGGCGGTCGCGCCCTTCTCCTCGTCACGGCCGACGATCATGAAGGTGATGAACTTCTCGAGCATGGAATTCCCCTTAGGTGACTGTGTGTTGGTGAGTCTCGGTTCCGAGCCCGCGTGGACCCGTCGAGGACAACTCTGCCAAGCCAGCCTCTTCGCCGAATCGGGTGATCGGCCGCGCCTCCGTAGTCTCTTGTGACTAGGGATGGCCCACCCGCACGGACGGCTCCGTCGCACGGGAAGACAGCACCCGGCAGAGCCACTTCAGAACCGTTGCGGCGACGCATGGTCCAGCATGCCGAGCCGCATCGCCGTCACCAGCGCCTGAGCCCGGTTGACGGCGCCCAGCTTCTGGTAGATGTGGGTGATGTGCGTCTTCGCGGTCGATTCGCTCATGTACAGGCGACCGGCGATCTCGCCTGTTCCCAGTCCGTCTGCCAGGAGGGTGAGCACTTCTCCCTCGCGCCCGGACAACTTGGGAGGTGCGGGGCTGGTCGCTCGACGCACCATCGCGGCGCTGAGCCCGGCGCAGAGGAAGGTCCTGGGTGCCACCGCGGCGTGCTTGGCTGCGCTGACGACCTCGGCCGCCTTGCTGTCCTTGCCGACGAACGCGGAGGCGCCAGCCTCCATCGCGGCGAAGATCTGGTCGTCGCCGGCGTGCATGGTCAGCACCACCACGCCGATGGAGTCGGACACTGCACGCACCGCCCGGGCGATCTCGAGACCATGCCCGTCCGGAAGCTGGAGGTCTGTGACCACCACGTCTGGAGTGAGCTGATGGCACGCCGCAACACCGTCGGCCACGTTGCCGGCCTGACCCACGACGGTCATGTCGACGTCACGCTCGAAGGCGCGCGCGAGTCCTTGGCGAATCAGCTCGTGGTCATCAACCAGTAGCACGGTGGTGCCCATGGGCAGTGCCTCCTTCTCGGGGGGTGGTCACGGTGGACCGCAGGCTGACGACGGTGCCGCCGTCCTGACGTGGACAGACGTCGAGCCGGGCGCCGACGCCCTCTGCCCGTTCGCGCATGGTCTGCAGCCCCCAGTGGTGTTCGCGTGGGCCGGCGTTCCCGACGCCGTCATCCTCCACCTCGAGCTGAAGCATGGTTCCGTCGGACTCGAAGGTCAGCCACAGGTTCTCGGCGTTGGCGTGCTTCCTGACGTTGCCGATGGCCTCCTGCGCCACGCGCAGGACTTCTGTCGCTGTGCGCGGCGACAGGGGCGGACCCGACTCGGCCAGGGACAGGTGCACGCGGAGACCGCTGGCGATGCTGACCGCGCGCGCGTAGTCGGCCAGCGAGCTCGCAACACGTCCGTCGGTGACTTGATGGCGCAGGTCGAAGATGGAGAACCTGATCTCCGACACCAAGCGGGTGATCTCGGCCCTGAGCACCGATGCCAGCTCCCGCGTCTGGTCCTGGTCGCTGATCGACTCGATCTCGTCGACGATGTATCCGAGCGCGACGATCTCCTGCGCGACGCCGTCATGCATCTCGCGTGCGATGCGGTTCCGCTCCTCCGAGGTGGCGAGCGTGCGGACGTCGTCGAAGAGCACGGCGGTGTCCAGTCGTAGGGCGAAGTCGTCTGCGACCTCGCGGGCCCGATCAGCGAGCTCATCGGTCCATCGAGGCACCCCGACCACCACGCAGTAGCCCAGCACCTGTTGCGCACCGCGGAGCGGAACGACCGCCGCGCCGGGCGTCCGATCGGAGTCGGGCAGATCGATCTCACGTGCGAGACGTTCCACGTCCGGGCCGGGGTTGAGTGCGCGCAGCGTTCTGTCGGGCTCCACGACGAAGACCGTCGATCGGGCACCGCTGGTCGCTCGACGCATGGCGTCCTCGAGCTCACTGGCAAGCGAGGTGCTGTCCAGGCCCAGGGTGCCTGAGGTCGCCAGCTGGTGGATGCGGGCCATCAGGAGGTGGGCCGCGGCATACGGCGCCTGCCGCGCAGCGAGGTCGCGCGTGGCGCGGGACTGCCAGCTCGCGAGCAGCCCGACCCCGAGGCCGATCGCAAGCCACGGCGCACACGCTGCCGCACCCTGGAGGGCGTCGCCTCCGGGCTCGAGCGCCAGGGTGGCAGCGGCCGTGAAGGCTGACAGGAGTGTCACGTTGAGCGTGGTGACCAGACCGTGCCGTACGCCGGCGACCACAGGCGGAACGGCGAGGTACGCGACGGGACTCGAGGATGAGGACGCGCCCACGATCACCGTAGTGACCGCCACGGCCTCGGCCACGGAGTGCCAGTGGGTGAGCTTGTTCCTGCTGGACCACTCGAGAAGGGACGAGGCCGCGGACACGACAGCCAGCACCAGCAGGAGCGGAAGGACCTCACTCAGTGTCCCGCTGCTGATCGCGTTGCCGGTCGCCAGTGCGAGGGCGAAGACGCGTACGGCAGTCGTCGTGCGCCACGTCCGGAGCTGAGGGCCGCCAGGCGCTTCGGTCGATGGGAGCGTCTGCACCGCGAGCCTAGCTGCCGAAGGCTTCCATCATCCCGATAGCCGCAGGGCCCATCACGATAATGAAAAGGCAGGGGAGGATGAACAAGACCAGGGGCACCATGATCTTGACGGGCACCTGCTGCGCTTTCTCCTCAGCTCGTTGCCGCCTCTTGGTGCGCATCTCCTGGCTCTGGACACGCAGCACGCGACCGATGGGGATTCCGAGGCTGTCCGCCTGCACCATGGACGTACAGAATGATCGCAGGTCATCCAGCGACGAGCGCTCTGCCATGCTGCGCATGGCTTGGACTCGGCCCACTCCGATCTGCATCTCCTGAAGGAGACGGCCGAACTCCTGCGCGAGGGGGCCCTCGGTGTTCTTGGCCACGCGTGCGACTGCGGAGTCGAAGCCGAGCCCGGCCTCGACCGACACTGTGAGCAGGTCGAGGGCATCCGGCAACGACTTGCGCATGAGTGCCTCCCGCTTCTGCCCAGCGTTGTAGAGCAGGACGTTGGGCAGCACGTAGCCGAACCCGGCGACCGCTGCCGTGGCGATCACGACGCGGTATAAGGGCCAGTCAGTCGACGCGATGTACAGGAAGCCGAGAACGCCGAAGATGCCGAGGCCCAGCACCTTCAGGCCGAGGATGCGGTTCACATCCCAGCCCTTGGGGTTGCCAGCGATATCGAGGCGGTGCTGGATCTTCTTCGCGGTGTCGGCGCCAGCCAGCTTGCGGCCAACGCCGACGAAGCGGTCGCCCAGAGGAGCGAGCACACGTTCCGCGAACGGTCGCTCGAGCTCTTCCTTCATGACGTCGGGAGCTGACTCGAGTGCGTTGATGGCGGCGACAGATCTCGCCACGCCGCGACGCTCGACAGTTGTCACGCCGATGAGTGACAGCGTGAGGGTGCCGGCGACGAAGAGCATTCCCGCACCGAGCATCAGGATGGGCGACATGTCAGACCTCCACCTTCGCCAGCTTGGCCATGAAGAAGCTCCCCACGCTCAGGAAGAGGGCGGCCACGATCAGCATGATCCACCCGAGGCCCGTGGTGTAGAGGGGCTCCACGTACTTGCGGTTGGCCATGAGCATGTAGCCGAACATTCCCACGGGCAGCGCACCGAGGATCCATGCCGACATCCGGCCCTCCGCGCTCAGCGCCTTCACCTGTCGGCGCAGGTACTCGCGCTCACGCAGCGTGTCCGACACTGTGTGCAGGATCTCGGCCAGGTTCCCACCGACCTCAC
Source organism: Nocardioides sp. zg-1230 (assembly GCF_013155335.1). Lineage (GTDB taxonomy): Bacteria > Actinomycetota > Actinomycetes > Propionibacteriales > Nocardioidaceae > Nocardioides. The sequence continues at coordinate 386,665 of NZ_JABJQZ010000004.1, forward strand.
GCTGGATCCGGATGGCCATGACCACCCACGTGAAGTCCTGACTCTCCATTCGCTGGCCGATGCCCTCCATCGCGTCCGTGATGTCGATGCCGAGGCGCTGCTCGATGAGCGCCCGCTTGAACTCACCTGCGATGGGTTCGTTGCCTTCCCGCACGACGGTGTCAACGGCCTGTGGAAGGGACAACCCCGCTTGGAGTCCGCCTGCCATGAGTCCGAGTGACTGCGCGAGGTTCGCGTTGAACTTGGAGAGTCGGCGCTTGTGGCGGAAACGGAGGTAGATCCAAGGAAGCACGATGCCCAGCACGAGTCCCAGCACCGCGGTGGCGGCGCCCCCGACGAGGAACCCGACCAGTGCGCCACCCACCGCGATCGCGGCGTGCAGGAGCACCCACTCGGCCGCTGTCAGAGCCGAGCCCGCGCCCGTGAGACGCTGTGAGATCCGGGTTTCGAGGTCCGCTGTGACCACCTTGTCCGCCACTGCCACCGCAGACCCCTTGAGGTCCGCGGTTGCGGCCTGGCCTCGCCTTCGCGACTCCCGCCCATCGCCGAAGTACTCGTCCAGGCGACGCTCGGATGCCGTCCGACTGTCGGTGGCTCCGACGAGCACGGTCACCAGCACACCGCCCAGCCCGACTGCGAGGGCAAGGGCGCCGACCAGCATCACGGGGCGGCTGACGAGCGCCTTGCCGGAGTCGACGACGTCGAGCTGCGTCCCGGTGCCCGCGAAGGCGACCAGAGCGGAGTCGTGGAAGGTCTGTCCGGCCGATGTCAGGGTCACGTCCACGGACGCGTCGGTCGTCACGTCGCGAGGCGCCTCGAACGTGATGAGCAGCTGCTCGGCCAGCGCGTCCGCCTGACGGCTGAAGACCGTGGCGAGAGCGGCTCGGTCGGCCGGGATGACGGTGCCTCGCGTCGCATCGGCCAGGGAGGCCAGCTCCGCGGCCCGAGCGGCCTCGGCCAGCGACACGACGTCGACGACAACCCCGGCGTCGGCCGCTTGCCGCGACAGGACGTCGAGCGTCGTGGTGCTGCCGGTGTCAGCACCGTCCGACAGGACCAGGACGGAGCGGGAGCCTTCGTCGCCCAACGCCGCCATACCGGCCTCGATGCCGTCGTAGACACTCGTTCCCCGCTTGAGCGTGACGCCCTCCAGCGCGGCAGCCACGGCATCGTGGTCGGTCGTCGGATCGATGGTCGTCGACACCTTGCCGGCAAACGCCACCAGCCCGATGCGGACGTCCTCGGGTGCCGCCGTCAGGTAGGCGTCGACCGCAGCCTTCGCGGCGTCGAACTTCCCAGCGCGCCGCATGCTGTTGCTCGCGTCGAGGACGAGCATGGTCGAGCGCTGGATGTCGCCGGCCGCGACGGTCTTGACGACTGAGTCGACGGCGCGCCCGTCCACGGCCACGTCCACCGAGTCTGCCTCGACCCCAGCGCCGCCCGGGAGGCGGTCGACCGAGAGAAGGAGGTTCACCTCCGACCCGGTGGACTCGACGTGGTCGATCGTGACCTCGTTCTCGGCGAATGCCGCGCCGGGTACGGAGAGTGCAAGTGCTGCCACCGCCGCGCCGACGCCGGACAGCCTGAGAGCGAGGCGCCTCATCGTCGACCGCCCACGGCGGCGAAGATGGCGGGATCCATGTGGACGCCGTGGTCCTGGAGCCGCTCGACGAAGCGAGGGCGCAGACCGGTTGATGCCAGACCGCCCTTGAACTTGCCCATGTCGTCCATGCCTGCGGCGTAGTCGAACAGGAAGACGTCCTGGGTGGTGATGATGTCGCCCTCCATGCCGACGATCTCCGTGATCGCGGTGATGCGGCGGGTGCCGTCCTTGAGACGGGTCTGCTGGATGATCAGGTCGACCGCACTGGCGACCTGCTCACGGATGGCGCGCACCGGCAGGTCCATGCCCGCCATCAACACCATCGTCTCCAGGCGGGACAGTGCGTCACGCGGGGTGTTGGCGTGAAGGGTGGAGATCGAACCGTCGTGACCGGTGTTCATCGCCTGAAGCATGTCCAGTGCAGCCGCGTCACGAATCTCACCGACGACGACGCGGTCGGGGCGCATGCGAAGGGAGTTCTTGACCAGGTCGCGGATCGTCACGGCGCCCTTGCCCTCGATGTTGGCGGGACGCGACTCCAGGCGCAGCACGTGGTCCTGCACGAGGCGCAGCTCCGCGGCGTCCTCGATGGTGACGATGCGCTCGTCGTCGGGGATGAAGGACGAGAGCACGTTGAGGGTCGTGGTCTTCCCTGCACCCGTACCGCCGGAGACGAGGATGTTGAGGCGGCCCTTGACGCATCCGGCGAGGAGCTCAGCCGACTGTCGGGTGAGTGTGCCGAAGCTGATCAGGTCCTCGACGGTGTAGGGGTCCTCGGAGAACTTGCGGATGGTGAGCTTCGAGCCGTCGAGCGCCAGGGGCGGGATGATCGCGTTGACGCGGCTGCCATCGGGCAGGCGGGCATCCACCATGGGGCTGGTCTCGTCGACGCGTCGGCCGATCTTGCCGACGATCTTGTCGATGGTGCGGCGCAGGTGTGCCTCGTCGGAGAACGACGTACCGGTCTTCACCAGCTTGCCGCTGCGCTCGATGTAGATGCTGTCGTAGGCGTTGACCATGACCTCGGACAGGTCCGGGTCACGGAGCAGCGGCTCGATCGGACCGTAGCCGAGGATGTCGTCCGCGATCTCCTGGGCGATACGCGTCCGGTCTGCCGAGGTCATCGGCATGTCCGTGTCTGCGAGCGTCGTCTGCAGAGCCAGTCGGACCTGCTGCTCGAGCTCGGACTGAGTCATGTTGGCGTCGTAGAGCTTGGGTCCGATCGACTCCACGAGGCGGGCGTGGACGACACGCTTCAGGTCACGGAACGGGTCGACGCCCTCCGGCGTCTTCTGCTTGCGACGGGCCGCGAGACTCGATGCGGAGGTCACGGCCGTCCCGGGTGCCTCCCCGGCTGCTGCGGTTCCGTTGACTCCCTCCTGGTCCGTTGCGGCCGCGGCGCCACCTCCGGAGCCGTTGAGGCGCGTCGCTGCGGCGAGTCGGTCGCTGAGTCCCATGATCAGCCCTTCCTGAGACGGAGCCGCCCGGACTTGCGCCCAGCGGATTCGGATGTTGCCGCGGAGGTCGACGTGTGGCCGAGCGTCGCTGCGAAGCGCACCAGGCCCCTGCTGTTCTGGTGTCCGGCGTAGGCGCGCACGAGGGGTTCACCGCGGTTGACGGCGTTGAGCACCTCGTTGGCCGACACGAGAGTCAGTGCGGCCTTGAGTCCCAGGGTCGATTCGTACTCGTCGACGGACAGGCCGACGCGGCCGTCGGCGCGATTGAGCACGAACCGCCACGAGTCCTTGCCGAAGTTCAACAGGTTCAGCGTGTTGGTCGCCAGCTTGAGTCCCTTGAGGGCTGGTATGTCGAGGGTGCCCACCAGGATGATCGTGTCGCTGCGGTCGAGCGCAGTCAGCGCTTGGTCGTCGAAGACGCCCGAGGTGTCGACCACGACAGCGTCGAAGCGGTACTTCAACGCGTCGAGCAGCTTGCCGATGTCCTCGGCGGTCGCCTGATCGGGACTGTCCAGGCGGATCGGCGCCGCCACGATGGAGAGGTTGTCGGAGTACTTCGTGAGGACGGAGTCGACCGCGCCGTCGTCGACGACGCCCTGGAAGCCGGCGAGGTCACTGATCGTCCTGGTCGGGTTCAGCTGGAGCATGATGGCGACGTCACCGCTGTTGACGTCGAGATCGACGAGGCAGACACGGTGTCCCGCATCGGCGAGCGCCACCGCGACGTTGGTGGCTACCAGGCTCTTGCCCACGCCGCCTTTGGTCGAGAAGACCGTGTGCAGGCGACCCGACGGGCCCTCTGCCGCCGCCTGGGCAGCAGCTGCCTCGGCGGCAACCTGCGCCATGGCTGCGTCGGCCGCAGCCTGCGCCTCACCCAGAAGCGTCTGGCCGATGGCGCTGGCGACGCTCCGCGCCCGCTGGACCGCGGTGGTCACGCCCGCCAGGTCCCGCGCGCCGACGACTTCCCGCATGCCGCTCCGCAACGCGAGCGCGAGTGCGTCACTGTTGACGGTGTCGCGCAGGAGGATGACACCGAGGTCGGGGCGCTGGACGCGCGCCCACTGCGCGAACTCGGCTGCGGAGTCGGCTGGAACTGAGGGCCCGATCACCACCGCGAACTCTTGGGGCGTCGCCTCGAGGTGGTCGCGCAGCGCACTCATGTCCTGGAACGCCGCGGAGCCGTGCAGCATCGCCTGCAGGATGTTGGCCTGCGACGTGTCCGGTTCGAGGATCGCGGTCACGGCGTCGTCCTGAAGTGCTCGGGCATCACGCCGCCGAGTCCGATGCCCGGTTCGTCCTGGATACCGCTGTCGTCCGTCAGCAGGGCGAAGGTGAGCTCGGTCGTGCGGTCGGAGTGGATCAGCTTCTCGGCCTCGGCCTGGCTGACGGCGATGGTCAGGATCGTCGTCGGAACCTCCTCGACGACCTCCTCCCCGTCGTCGCTCTGCGTGGTCCGGGAGGTGACGCTCGTGGTGCCGACACCCAACACCGGTACGCGTGGCAGGACGACTCGGGTCCAGTCGCCCAGCTTGGTCTCCTCGCCATCCGGGGCGATGCGTACCGGAGCCAGCGCCGTGCCGAAGATGGCCACCTCGTTCCCGGGGTTGACGAACCCGGCGACACGCTCCCAGTCGGTGAGCTCGACCGACACGGCCATCTTGTCGTCGGGGATGACCAGCGAGTCGGTGTCCCCGAGGGTGCCGAACTTGCGCGCGATCAGCTGCTCACCTGGGTAGATCGGTCCTGTCGCAACGAGGTCCGAGATCGAGCTCGTCGAGGACAGCGCGCCGTCGACGACATCGTCGCGCCGGACTTCCTTGGTGTCGAACTTGCCGGCTTCCTGCGCCGCCGAGACGGACTCGCCCGCCTCGAGGGTGTCCGTGGCCACGAGCACCTCCACGAGCTCTTGGCCCTCGGCTGCTCGCGCATCGATGCCTTGGACGTAGACGACGATCAACGCAGTGCCGATCAGTGCGATCAGCACGGCCACCATGAGGAGAACGGAACGGCGAGCCATGGGGCAGTCCTTTGGTTCGGGGAACCGAACGACACGTCCGATTCACACAACGGAGCGCCGGGCATCGGGCTTGGGAGGCCCCGGCGCCCAACCCAGCGACTGAGAACTTATGGGCGCCGCCGCGGGCGCGGGGGCTAAACCGCGCAAACCACCCGAACATGGCCACGGGGTAGTCCCTTGTGACTATGCCGACCTAGTCGAGGCCTAGCCCGCGATGCTGGGGGGATCCGACTCGGTGGGGGATGTCTCAGCCGAGGTAGAGCGCCTCGATCTCTTCGCGCGACTCCCGCATCACCACGCGTCGCTTGAGCTTGAGGCTGGGGGTGAGCTGGCCGCCCTCCTCGGTCCACTCGCCGGGGAGGATCGCGAACTTGCGGATCGACTCGGCCTTCGACACGGCCTTGTTGGCCTCGTCGACAGCGTCCTGGACAGCCGCGACCAGGTCGGGGTCGTCGAGGTTGGCGCCGAGGTCGGACGTCTTGCCGTGCTGCTCGGCCCACTCGGGGTAGGTCTCGCGGTCGATCGTCACGAGTGCTCCGATGAACGGCTGACCGTCGCCGACGACGAGGCACTGGTCGACCAGGGCATGGGCACGAAGGCGGTCCTCCAGGACGGCCGGCGCGACGTTCTTGCCGCCGGCGGTCACCAGGATCTCCTTCTTGCGGCCGGTGATGCGGACGAAGCCCTCGTCGTCGACCTCGCCGACGTCGCCGGTGTGGAACCAGCCGTCGCGGTCGATGGCCTCGGCCGTCGCCGCCTCGTCACCCCAGTAGCCGGCGAACACCTGGCCGCCGCGGAAGAGGAGCTCGCCGTCGTCGGCGACGCGGACGCTCGTGCCGGGAAGCGGCCGTCCGACCGTGCCGATCTTGGTGGCGTCGGGGAGGTTGGCGGACAGGGCGGCGGTCGTCTCGGTGAGGCCGTAGCCCTCGAGCACGGTGAGGCCGATGCCGCGGTAGAAGTGGCCGAGCCGGTCGCCCAGCGGTGCGCCACCTGAGATGGCGTACGTGCAGCTGCCCCCGAGTGCCTGGCGCAGCTTGCCGTAGACGAGGCGGTCGAAGAGGGCGTGCTGCGCGCGCAGCCGCACCGGCACACGCTTGCCGTCCGAGGCGCGTGACCACGCGATGGCGACGTCGGCAGCGCGGTCGAAGATCCTGCCCCGGCCGTCGGCGGTCGCGCGCTGCGAGGCGCTGTTGAAGACCTTCTCGAACACCCGCGGCACGGCCAGGATGAACGTGGGCCTGAACTCGCCCAGGTCGGTCACCAGGTTCTTGATGTCGGCGCTGTGGCCCAGCTTGGCCCGGCTCTTCACTGCGCCGACCTGGATAATGCGGGCGAACACGTGGGCGAGCGGCAGGAAGAGCAGCGTCGAGGCGTTGTGGCTGTCGAACAGCTCGTGCAGCTCGTCGACGGCCACGCCGAGCTCGAACATGAAGTTGCCGTGGGTGAGCATGCAGCCCTTGGGCTTGCCCGTCGTGCCGCTGGTGTAGATCAGGGTCGCGAGGTCGAGCGGCGTCGCCGCCGTACGGCGCTGCTCGAGCAGGTCGTCGGAGATGTCGGAGCCGAGGCGATCGAGCACGCCGACTGCGTTGTCCTGCAGCGACCACACGTGCTGGAGCTCGGCGAGGTCGCCAGACTGGCGCGCCTCGCGGACCCGGGCGAGGTGGTCCGGACCCTCGGCCACGATCGCGCGGGCGCCGGAGTCCTGCAGGATCCAGCCGATCTGCTCGGCCGACGACGTCTCGTAGATCGGCACGGTGACCGCGCCGGCGAACCAGATGGCGTAGTCGAGGAGCGTCCACTCGTAGCGCGTCTTCGACAGGAGGGCGACCCGGTCGCCGGCCTCGACGCCGGCCGCGACGAGCCCCTTGGCGACCGCTCGGACCTCGGCGAGGAAGGCGGCCGCCGTGACGTCGGTCCACCCGTCATCCGTGCGTCGGCTGAACACCACGGTGTCCGCGAAGTCGCGTCCGTTGGTGACGACGTCGTCGGTGAGGTTCCCGGTGGACGGGATGGTGATGGAGAGCGGCGTCGAGAACTCCCGCACGGTGGAACCTCCTGGAGGGTGGTGGACTGCGGTCGCAGGTTATCGCCCGGTAGGGGGTGTCGAGCACGCCCGGTGCCTGTGCCCGGACCCACCCGCGCGTTGGGCTAGGCTCCGGCCATGGCCGAACAGACCTCCTCGTCGATCGTCGTCGACGCTCCTCCGGCCGACGTGATGGCCGTCATCGCCGACTTCGAGTCCTACCCCGAGTGGGCCAAGGGCGTGCAGAAGGCCGAGGTCGTGGAGCCGGGGGCCGACGATCGGGCCGAGCGGGTCTACTTCGAGCTCGACGTCGCGCCGATCAAGGACGAGTACACCCTCGCCTACGACTGGGACGGCGACCGCGAGGTCACCTGGACCCTCGCCCAGGGCAAGATGCTGCGCGCCCTCGACGGCACCTACACGCTGGTCGACCGTGGCGACGGAAGCACCGAGGTGACCTATCGGCTTGCGCTCGACGTGACCATCCCGCTGATCGGCATGCTGAAGCGCAAGGGCGAGAAGATCCTCATCGATGCCGCGCTGAAGGGCCTCAAGAAGCGCGTCGAGTCGCTCTGACGCGCGGTCCGGGCATGCGGATCCTGCTGTTCACCGGCAAGGGCGGTGTCGGCAAGTCGACGCTCGCCGCCGCCACGGCGTGCGCCAGCGCCGCGGCCGGGCACCGGACGCTCGTGCTGTCCACCGACGCCGCGCACTCGCTCGCCGACGCGTTGGACGTGCCCGCTGCGTCCGAGCCCACCGAGGTCGCCGCGAACCTCTGGGTCCAGCACGTCGACGCCCAGGAGCGCCTCGAGCGGTCGTGGGCCGACATCCAGGGCTACCTCCTCCGCGTGCTCGACGTGGCCGGGGTCGACCCGGTCGCAGCCGAGGAGCTGACCGTGATCCCCGGCGCCGAGGAGGTGCTGGCCCTCCTCGAGGTGCGCGCCCAGGCGAGGTCGGGGGAGTGGGACGTGCTGGTCGTCGACTGTGCGCCGACGGCGGAGACACTGCGGCTGCTCGCCCTCCCCGAGGCGCTCGGGTGGTACATGACGCGCGTCCTCCCCGTCGAACGCCGCGTCGTCAAGGCACTCAAGCCCGTGCTGAGCCGCGCCGCCGGCGTGCCCATGCCCGAGGACTCGGTCTTCGACGCGGTCGAGCGGCTCCACGCCGACCTCGACGACGTACGCGCGGTGCTGACCGGACCCGAGACGTCGGTCCGCCTCGTCCTCACCCCCGAGTCGGTGGTGCTGGCCGAGGCGCGCCGCGCCTACACGTTCTTGACCCTCTTCGGCTACAGCGTCGACACGGCCATCGTGAACAGGGTGTTCCCCGCCGAGGGGGCGGACGACTGGCGCCGGAGCTGGGTCGACGCCCAGCGCCGTCGGCTGGAGGATGCGGCCGACTCCTTTGCCGGCCTCGGCCTGCTCACGTCGGTGTACCGGACGAACGAGCCCGTGGGGCGCGACGAGCTGCTCGACCTCGCGGCGTCCGTATACGACGACATCGACCCGCTCGCGGTAGGAGCGTCGGCGCCCGCGATGTCGGTGCGCTCGACGGCGAGGGGCCTGGTGCTGTCACTTCCGTTGCCCCTGGCGTCCCAGGACGACGTGGGCCTCGTGCGCAAGGGTGACGAGCTCATCGTCACCGTGGCGTCCTACCGTCGCCTCCTCACCATGCCGTCCGGGTTGGCCAGGCAACGGGTCGCCGGTGCGCGTGTGCGCGACGGCGAGCTCCAGGTCCGGTTCGTCGAGCCGGCTGCTGCATCCACCGACCTGTCCGAGGGGGCACTGTGACCGACGCCGAACCGCGGGACGTCGGGTCGCTGGGCGAGGAGGCAGCACGGCTGTTCGGTGCCCTGTCCGGGTGGGCGCGCGACCACGCGGCCGAGGCCGGGGACGGACTGTCCGGTCTCGCGGCACAGGCCGCCACCTCCGCGCACGACCTCGACGAACACCTCGCGACAGGTGCGGCGGAGTGCACGGTGTGCCCTCTGTGCCGGGCGATCAGCGCCGTGCGCCAGGTGAGTCCGGAGGTCACGGCGCACCTGTCCGCCGCCGCCAGCTCGCTCGCACAGGCGGCCGCGGCGCTCCTGGCGTCCGCCCCGGACTCGTCTCAGGGCACGGACGACGTCGAGCAGGTCGACGTCACGGACGACTGGCCCGAGGACGAGTGACCCGCTTCATTCCTCACCGCCACCGCCGGTGAGACGCGTACGCCGCAGCCCGCCGTCGCACTCAGCCCCCAGTGCGCACTCGGATTCTGCATGGGTTCCACTGGTGCGAGTCGAGATGTACTTCAGCACGAGGTAGTTGTTGCCGCTGCTGTCGTCCGGGTCCGCCTCGGCGAGGAAGGGGTTGCCTTCGCACTTGCCCGTGGTCGAGTGCTTCTTCTCCTTCTTGCTGAAGTGATAGCCGCACACGATGGCCGACACGAGCTTGTAGACGGGGAACACGGTTCCGGTACCCGAGCCGGACGTCGTGTCCTCACTGCACTGCGGCGACACGCAGAACACCGGGAAGATGCTCTCCTTCTCCGTGTCGACCAGGTCCTCCCAGGCATCCGCGATGTGACCAGCGTCCAGGTTGCCTGGGTCGCCGCTCATGCACGTCTCGGAGCCGATCGGCGCTGCCGGGCACGCATCCTCGAGCACGACCGTCAGCTGTCCGGGAGTGTCCACGTCCGACTGGCCGGGGATGACAGTGACGCGGTCCGTGCAACCGTTGCGGATCTGGTCCTCGAGGACGGTGGTGGCACCACCGCGTTCCTCGGGACAGTCGAGGGTCCACCAGTTGCCGGCACTCTTGGGCTTCGGGCACTGCGGAGGTGACTTGGTGCCGTGGCCGGGGTAGAAGATCTGGACGAACTCGCCCGGCTCGGTGTCGCCGACCGCGGCCGAGCAGAGCGCGAGCGGCCGCACGTTCTCACCAGCGCCCGGAGCGACGTCGATGGTTGCCTCCGAGTCCTGCGTGGTGGTCACTTCCTCATCGCCGCCGAAGATGGGCGCGAACACCGTGTCGGTGGTGCCTTGGTTGCCGAACGTGACGATGAGCACCTTCAGGTCCGGGTCGCAGTCGATGTCGAAGTCGGTCTCGCCCCAATCGCGCGCGACGTTCTTCGGGTAGTTATCCTGCGCGACCTCCTGGGCGCGAGCATGCGCCAGCTCCCAGGCCTCGCCGCCCTCCCTGAACGTCGCCAGGTCGCAGCTGCCCGGAGTCTGGGTGAGTGACTGTGCGGCGGCCAGGGCGCCCGCGTCAGCAGCACGCTGCAGGTTGCGGTTGGACACGAACGCGACGCCTGCGTCCGTCGTGAACGCCACAAGCCCGACCATGAACAACGCGAGGATTCCGACGAGGACGGCGGTGGCGCCGCGCTCGTCAGGGTCACGTGACGTCAGTTGAACTCGCACTGGAACGCAGCCTCACTCTCGAGGTCGAAGGAGTCCGGAAGGACCGCGTCGGGGAATATCCAGGGGATCACCACGTCAGTGGTCACCTCGGCGCGGACCGCCAACATGTCCCCGAACTCGCTGCCCTCGCAGGAGTCGCCAGCGTCACCGGGAAAGGTGATGTCGAGGTCGCCCGCACTCGTGCGCGCGATGGTCGACGCGAACTCGTCCTCCGCCCGCGCCGACACGTCGGCGGGTGGGTCGGTGTCGACCACGCCTGCACGAGCGGCAGCTCGTGTGGCGTTGTCCAGGCTGAGCTGCTGCGCGAAGATCACCCCGAAGTTGACGATCATGCAGATGATGAAGAGCAGCGGGATGACGACGAAGGCAAACTCCACCGCGGCGGCACCTCGTTCGGTCCGGCCGTTGTTTCGGATGCGCCAGCGCATGAGTTCCCCTTGCCCCTTAGTCCTGCGCCAGTCACCGTAGGGCGCGCTGATCCCGGCTGTCGCTGCTTTCGCGGCACTGGGTTCAGTCACTGCGGAAAGATGGCCCGATGTGACTACGTTGCTGGTCCCATCGGCGCATGTGGTGCGGCGTGCTGGAGGATGTCCCGCGTGAGCGATGGTGTGGTGGTCGGGGTCGACATCGGCGGGACCAAGGTGCTGGCCGGCGTCGTCGACGCTGACGGGCGCGTGGGTCGTACGGCCTTGAGCACGACCCCGGGGCGCCGAGTGGTGACGAGCCAGGTCGAGGACGCGCTGGTGGCAGCCGTCCATGAGGTCGCGGATGGCCGGAGCCTTGCCGGCGTCGGCGTTGCAGCGGCGGGCTTCGTCGACCTTGCCAGCGAGCGCGTGATGTTCGCTCCTCACCTGCCGTGGCAGGGAGAGCCTCTGCGCGACCTCCTTGCCCAGCGGCTCGGTTGTCCTGTCGGCCTCGACAACGACGCCAACTGCGCTGCTCTGGCGGAGGCCCGTTACGGCGCAGCCAGCGGCGCGTCATCGGCGCTCATGATCACCATGGGCACCGGGATCGGGGGCGCCGTGCTCCTGAACGGCGGGGTCGTCCGCGGCGCCAACGGGATGGCGGGTGAGTTCGGGCACATGCAGGTCGTGCCCGACGGCGAGGCGTGCGAGTGCGGCCAGCGTGGGTGCTGGGAGCAGTACTCGTCTGGCAACGCCCTCGTCCGCAACGCACGCGCCCTCATGGCCGGTCAGCCATCCGTGCTGGTGGAGATGAGCGGCGGATCACCGGATCGGGTGACTGGTCCGATGGTCACCTCCGCCGCGGAGCAGGGTGACCTCGTGGCGAGACAGGCCTTCGCCATGGTGGGTGGCTGGCTCGGCGTCGGCACGGCCAACCTGGTAGCAGCGTTCGATCCCGAGATCGTCGTCATCGGTGGCGGACTGTCGGCGGCGGGTGACGGCCTGCTCCATCCAGCGCGTGCCGCCCTACGCCGCGCTGTCGTGGGGGCAGAGCACCGAGCCCTCCCCGACGTGGTCGCTGCTCGGCTGGGACCGCTCGCCGGGTTGGTGGGCGCCGCGCTGATCGCCCGCCAGCCCGTCAGCTGATCGAGCAGAAGGGCTTGTCGCCGAGGGGAATCGGCCTGAAGTGAAGAAGCTTGTACTGCCAGTAGGGCAGGGGTGCCAGATCGACTTGTCCCTCGCCTGGCCCGAACTCGACGGGTCGTCCTTCGACGATGCCGGCGACCGTGAGGTCGGGGTCGTCCTGAGCCATGCGCCGCAGCGCCAGCAGGGGGATCGCAAGGTCGTACTTCGTCGCGCCAGCCAGCACCGGATCGTTGGATCCCCGGATGGTCACGAGCTCCTCCTGCCACGTGGTGAGGTGTGACGTCGGCAGCAGGAGGTGGTTGGCCTGCTGGCCCTCGGTCTGCACGCCCGAGAACATGGTGAACACCCCGGTCGTGCGCAGCCCGAGGTACGGGCTCAGCCCCCACAGCACGGCCAGGACCAGGACGGGGACGTGCACCAGCATCGGCCGTCCGAACGGTCGACGCTGCGCAGGTCGCCGCCACGTCCAGAGTGCGGCGATGAGCACTGCGAGGAGGTAGAGCTGTGCGGCAACGAACACGAGGGCGGCCGCAAGGATCGGACTGGCGTAGCCGATGAATCCGAACACCGCGAACGCGAGGAATGCCGTGACCGGGGGCATGCGCCTCGCATCGCGTGCGATGGCCGACCTGGAAGCCACGGCGCGGAACACGGCGAGAACGCGATCCACCTCCTCGTCGGAGAGGAAGAGGACGAAGATCGCGAAGAGCGCGCTGGTGAAGTCGACGACCGAGAAGGCCGGACTGATGCTGAGGGTGAAGTGGAAGAGCATCGCCACTCGCACCCAGTGGCGCCGGGTGAGAGGCAGGGCCAGGAGCAGGGGGACGGACGTCTCCATCAGCAGGCTGGCGACCGGGAGCAGCAGCGTGTCCTGGACAGGGGCGGTCAGGCCGTAGCTCGCCCGGCCCGCGATGGCGTTGGCGCAGCTCGTGACGGGGTCCAAGAAGTGGGTGTTGTACTTCGAGAGCGCTGCGAAGCCGTATACGACGAGAGCGATCGCCCGTACTCCGGGGAAGGCTGCGGCGACTGCCTGAGGTCCGGTCGAGCGCCTGACGAGCATCGTGAGCCCGATGGCAAGGTTGACGAGGAGGATGAACGCCCAATGGTCCGGGCTGCCTGGCATCTCCGCGACGTAGTCAGCGGCCTGCGCGACCATCATCGCCAGGAAGAGTCGACCGTCCGGTCGCAGGACGACCACCACCGCAAGGCCGACCGTCGCGATGCTCCACGGCGTCGCGAGGGCGGAAGCATCGGCCGCCACGAGGTGGATGACGTGCGCGATGGCCCACATCCGCATGAAGAGCACAGTCGCCGTCGTGCCGGCCGGCGTGGCGACATCCGCCGCCGCGGGTCGCTCGAGCTTACTGGTCATCGTGTTCCGGTCCTGTCCGCGCGCACGGTCCCCTTAAGCGCGCGCCAGCGAGCGTAGGTCAGTCCGGTCCATCCGCGTGGCCGATTGCTCAACCTCGGCGGTAGTCGGCCACCAGCTCGAGCGCGAGCTGCTCGAGGAAGAGCCCGACGTCGGTGACGATGCCGCGGCCCTGACCGGTGCCTCGGTCGGCGAGTCGGGTGACGATGGCCGGGTTGAGGTCGACGCAGATCAGCGGCACGGACGCCGGCAGGAGGCTGCCGGTGGCGACGGCGTACAGCTGCGTCGCCATCATAAGGCAGTAGCCGATGTCGTGGATCTCGGCCCGCATCGCCCGCTGGCCCTCGACCACGTCGGTGTGCACCTCGGGGAGGGGTCCGTCGTCGCGGACCGACCCGACCAGGACGAACCGCTTGCGCTCGGTGACGAGCGCGCGCATCACACCGCTGGGAACGATGCCGCCGCGGACTGCGCGCTCGATCGAGCCGGCGCGACGGACGGCGTTGACCGCCCGGACCCGGTGCTCGTGACCGTGCTCGTGGCCCGGAGGTGCGCTGTCCGGGGTCGGGCCGTAGATCGCGGTCTCGATGTCGAGCGCGGCCATCGCGTTGCCGGCGAAGAGGACGTCGACCCACCCCGCTCGGACGAGGGCCACCATGGCCGGTACGCCGCCCGCGTGCACCACGCCCGGACCGGCCACCCACAGCAGCCGTCCGCCCGCGTCCCGGGCTTGCCGCATCCCGTCGGCCACCTGCCGGACCAGCACCGTCTGCGGACGCTCGGGTCCGTGCTCGCCCTCGAACGAGGCGACGGCCTCGGCCGCGGGGGCTGGGTTGGGCACGGTCACCTGGATCCCCGTCGCTCCCACCACCACGCGCATGCCGCGCACGACGTCCGACAGGGGAACCGTCCGCACCCGCAGGCCACCCGGCGCCGACCCCTCGACGACGAGCCCGCAGTCCATCTCGGGATGGTCGACGACGTACCACCGTCCACCGAGGCGTACCTGCGTCTCGAGGTTGGTGGTGGCGTAGAACCCGTCCGGCAGCACGCCGTCCTGGTCGGCGGTCGCAACCGCGGCGTCGCCCTGGGAGAGCTGGTTGACGCCGCGGGTCTGCAGGCGCATGAGAAGGCGCTGCAGCGACTCGTCGTCGGGAGCCTCGACGGTGATGCGGGCGCTGCTGGGGTCGTGGGCCTCGCGGCCGACGTCGAACTCCTCGATGACGAAGTCACCGCCGTACTCGCGGATGTCGTCGAGGACGCGCGACAGGATGCCGCTGTCCATGAGGTGGCCCGTCACCTCGACCGTCTCGCGTGCCCCCACCCGGCTGACACTACGCCTGCGAGCTGGCCGTCGGGCGGGTCAGATCCGGGAGCCGTCGTCCCAGGGGTCGCGGGGCGCCTTGGGCATCACGAACACGAGGTAGGCGAACCCGCCGACGAACCATCCGACGAGGGCCCAGCCGACGAGCGGGTGGACGTAGATCGAGAGCAGCCCGATGACGAGGGCGATCACCGGCGCCACGAAGATGCCGGCCCAGGCCAGGCCGCGCTCCCACGTGCGGGGGACCGGGAACGGGGGCGCCGGCGGCGGCTTGAAGCGCTCGGACTCGGCGATCGCCTGCTCGCGCCGCTCGACCTCGTCGTCGTCGCGGAGGTGCTCCGGCAGGTCGGTCGAGGAAGAGGCGGAAGGAGCGGCAGGCGGGGCGTCCTCGGCGGCGGTCGCCGACTCCCCTGAGGAGGTCGGTGCGTCGTCGAGGACCGGGCGCTCGCCGTAGTTCTCGACGATCTCGCGCCACGCGAGCTCGGTGCGGCTCTCGTCCTCCGGGCGACTCACGCAGACCACGGTAGCCGCAGGACGTGAACGGGGTCTCGTGGCGGCGGCCCAGGCGGCGGGTCCTGGTGCACACTGTGCCCGTGAGGATCCCGTTCCGCGGCGCGCAGGCCGCCCCCCTCGACCCGACGCTGGTCGCACCGATGTCCACGCCCGCGCGGCCCGAGCTGACCGACGGGCGGCGCATCGGCGTACTCGTCGTGCACGGCTTCACCGGTAGCCCCGCCTCGATGAGGCCGTGGGCCGAGGACCTGGCGGCGCGCGGGTACGCCGTCGAGATGCCGCTGCTGCCCGGCCACGGCACCCGCTGGCAGGACATGAACAAGGTGACCTGGGCAGACTGGACGGCGACCGTCGATGGCGCCTTCGACAAGCTGGCCGCGGAGAACGACGTGGTCGTCGCGGCCGGGTTGTCGATGGGGGCGTCGCTGTGTCTTCGTCTTGCCGCTGACCGTGGCGAGGAGCTCGCCGGTCTCGTCCTGGTCAATGCGGCCGTCGACACGCTTCGCAAGGACGCCGTACTGCTGCCGGCGCTGCAGCGGGTCGTTCCGGCGTTCCCCGGCATCCGCAACGACATCAAGAAGCCCGGAATGGACGAGATCGCCTACCCCGTCATGCCGCTGAAGGCCGCACACTCGATGTCCCGTGGCTGGGCCGAGCTGCGCCGCGACCTGCCTCGGATCACGATCCCGGTGCTCTACTTCCGCTCGGAGGAGGACCACGTCGCCGACATCTCGACGTCGAAGGCGCTCAACGCGGGCCTGTCCTCGAAGGACTTCGAGGAGCGGGTCCTGAAGGACAGCTACCACGTCGCCTGCCTGGACAACGACGCCCCGCGGATCTTCGCCGAGTCCGCCGAGTTCATCGAGCGGGTCACCGCCCAGCAGCAGGGATAGTCTCGGACCGTGCTCTATTGGTTCCTGAAGTGGATCGCCCTCGGGCCCGTCCTGCGACTCGTCTTCCGGCCCAAGGCCTACGGCATCGACCACGTGCCGGAGGAGGGTCCCGCGATCCTCGCCAGCAACCACCTGTCGTACGCCGACTGGCTGTTCATGCCGCTCACCCTCACCCGGCGCGTCACCTTCGTCGCCAAGGCGGAGTACTTCACGTCCCCCGGCATCAAGGGTTGGTTCCAGAAGAAGTTCTTCACCGGCGCCGGGCAGGTCCCGATCGACCGGTCGGGTGCCAACGCCGCCGAGGGCGCGATGAAGTCCGCGATGAAGATCCTCAGTGAGGGCGACCTCTTCGGCATCTACCCCGAGGGCACCCGCTCGCACGACGGCAAGCTCTACCGCGGCAAGACCGGCGTGGCCCGGCTCGCGCTGGAGAGCGGTGCCCCGGTGATCCCCTGCGCGGTCGTCGGCACCGACGTCGTCGCGCCCACCGGCAAGGTCTACGGCACGTGGACGCGTCCCGTCGTGCGCTTCGGCAAGCCGCTCGACTTCTCCCGCTACGCCGGCATGGAGAACGACCGCTACATCCTGCGCTCGATCACCGACGAGATCATGTACGAGATCATGCGGCTCTCCGGCCAGGAGTACGTCGACCTCTACGCCAGCAAGGCCAAGGAGCTCGCCAAGGAGAAGGCCCGCCAGGACGAGCGCGAGAAGGCCGAGCGGGAGAAGGCCGTGCGCGAGCAGGCGGCGCGCGACCAGGCCGGGGACGGGCCGGAGCAGAAGGCGTCCTGAACGCCCTGACGGACCCGCGGGCGCAGCACCCGCGGACCGACTCCGCCCTCGCCGTCGAGGACCGGCTCTACTCGGCGCTGGCCCTCGTGCGGGTGGTCGTCACGGTCAACATGGTGGGCCTCAACGCCTACCGGCGCGACAGCTACGCGCACCCGGATCTCGCGCTCGCGATCGTACTCGCGCTCGTGGTCTGGACCGGTGTCGCGATCTGGCTCTACAGCCGACGCTCGAGGCGCACGCCCGCCTTGCTCGTCGCCGACCTGCTGATCGCCGTCGCGGCGATCGCTGTCACCCCGTGGCTGAAGTCGGAAGACTTCCAGGCCACGCTTCCCGGCTTCTGGGTGATGGGCGCGCTGCTTGCCTGGGCGATCCACTGGCACTGGAAGGGCGGCCTCGTGGCCGCCGTCGCCCTGTCGTTGGCGGACCTCCTGCCGCGCCAGGAGATCGACCAGGGCAACTACGGCAACGTCTTCCTCGTGCTCATCGGGGGCCCGATCGTCGGCTTCATGTGCGAGTCGCTCCAGCGGATGGCGCGCGAGCGCGACGCGGCGGAGCGCGCGGCGGCGGCAGCCGAGGAGCGGACCCGGCTCGCCCGGGCCGTGCACGACGGTGTGCTGCAGGTGCTGGCCATGGTCCAGCGGCAGGGTGCCGCCGCGGGCGGCGAGTGGGCCGAGCTGGGCCGGCTGGCTGGCGAGCAGGAGCGCGGACTGCGCTCGCTGATCCGCCAGCAGGACACCGTGCCGACCGGATCCGGTGGCCGGGTCGATCTCGCCGGCGCGCTGGAAGCGATGGCGACCGCGCACCCAGTGCGCGTGGAGGTCGCGACACCCGGCGGTGCCGTCCTGGTGGACGAGCACGTGGCCACCGAGACGGTCGCCGCGGTCAGGGCCTGCCTCGACAACGTGCTCGCTCACGTGGGCCTCGGCGCCACCGCGTGGATCCTGGCCGAGGCTGCCCCCGACGCGATCACGGTCTCGGTGCGCGACGACGGCTCCGGCATGGCGGCGGGCCGGCTCGAGGAAGCCGCGGCACAGGGCCGTCTCGGCGTCGCGTCCTCGATCCGCGGACGCATCGAGGACCTGGGCGGCACCGCCACCGTCCAGAGCGGCGAGTGGGGCACCGAGTGGGAGCTGTCGGTGCCGATAGCGTGACCGCGTGACCATCCACAGCGGCCATCCGTTCCCGACGCCGGACGACCCCGTGCGCCGTCTGCGTGGGCGCGTCGGCGGGACGGTGTCGCTCTGGACGGCGGGCGACGAAGCGGAGCGGGCGGGGCTCACGGTCACGTCGTGGTTGGTGGCGGGGGGCGAGCCGGGCCGGGTGCTCGCGCTGCTCGACCCCGATGCCGACCTGACCGAGCTGCTGCTCGAGACCGGCCGCGGCGTCGTACAGCTGCTCTCGTGGACCGACCGAGACCTCGCGGACGCCTTCGCCGGCACCACCCCTGCCCCGGGCGGCCCGTGGCGGATGGCCGGGTGGGACGAGACGGCGTACGGCCCGCGGCTCGCAACGGCTGCCACGTGGGCTCTGGTGAGCGTCGAGACGTCCGTCGAGGTCGGCTGGTCACGGCTGGTGACGTGCACGCTCGACGAGCTCGTCGTGGGAGACGACCCCGAACCGCTCGTCCACCGCCGGGGGCGTTACGTCCCGCCGGGCGGCTGATCCGTCTACGCTGCGGTCCAACCTTGGGAGGGGAACCGCATGGTGAGGGTGATGGTGGTCGACGACCACCCGATGTGGCGTGACGCGGTCGAGCGCGACCTGCAGGCGGCCGGGCACGAGGTCGTGGCGGTGGCGTCCAACGGGCGCGAGGCGATGGCGCGCTTCCCGGCGGCGGCCCCGCAGGTGGTCGTGCTGGACCTCCAGCTGCCGGACAGCACGGGTGTGCAGGTCACCAGCATGATGCTGGAGCACGACCCGACCGCGCGCGTGCTGATCCTGTCGGCGAGCGGGGAGCAGGACGACGTCCTGGAGGCGATCAAGGCCGGCGCCACCGGCTACCTGGTGAAGTCGGCTTCCAGCGCCGAGCTCATCGACGCCGTGACGCGCGTGGCCGACGGCGACACGGTCTTCACGCCCGGGCTGGCCGGTCTGGTGCTGGGGGAGTTCCGGCGCATCGCCGACGGGCCGGCCGACGACCCGCGCGACCAGCTCACCGAGCGGGAGACCGAGATCCTCAAGATGGTCGCCACCGGCATGAGCTACAAGCAGATCGCCGCGCGCCTCGTCCTGTCGCACCGCACGGTGCAGAACCACGTGCAGAACACCCTGCGCAAGCTGCAGATGAACAACCGCGTGCAGCTGACCCGCTGGGCCATCGAGCACGGTCTCGACGACGACGCCTGACGTCGCGGTTCAGGACGGGACCGTCACGACGGCCAGCACCCGGCTGCCGGCGTCGGTCTCATCCAGCTCCACCCGCCACTGGTCGTCATCGTCCGACGAGCCGCAGGGCACGGGTTGCTCGTTCGGCGCGGCGCACGCCAGCGACAGCACCTCCTGCGACCGCACGACCCGGACGTCGCGCGCCTGCGTCGCGGTGACGTCGAGCGACGTCGTGGCGGCGAGGCCGCGACCGTCGGCGGACGAGCTGAGCTGCACCGCGCCGGACATCCGGTAGCGCACCTGGATGCGGGTCGCGTCGGAGAACGTGTACGTCGCCCCGCTCGGCATGACGACCCCGGGTCCGGGCGCCGGCCGGCCGTCGGCGGTGACCTCGACCTGGTTGGCCGTCACCCGCACGCCGTCGAGCTCGGGCAGGGTGACCTCGAGCTCGTCGAGGGGGCGGTCGGAGTGGATCCAGTGCGTGACGTCGAGGTCACCACCGGGCAGCACCTCGGTGACCGCTCGCGACTCCCCGGCGATCGGCCACCCGTCGATCGGCAACGACGCCGGTGGAGGCGACGGCTCGTCCGGTCCGACAAGCTGCCACGCCACGACCCCGCCGGCGAGCACCCCCACGAGGGCGGCCGCGACGAGCGCGACCGTCCGGCGCGTCCGTTGCTCGGACCGCTGGGGGGCGGGGTCCGGTGGCGGCGGGACGACCGACGGCGGAACCAGAGCAGGCTGCGTCGCTGGTGCGGCAACGGGCGTCGCAGCAGCGCCGGCCTCCGGCTCCGACGTACGGATGGGGCGAGGTGTCGGGTCCGGTCTCCGGGTCTCGGCCGGGGTCGACTCAGGAGCCGCCTCAGGAGCCGCCTCGGGCACCGAGGCCGGCGGCGGGACAACCGGCGGGGTGCGCCGCGCACGTGGGGGAGCGGGACGCGGTCGTACCGTCTCCTGCGCCGGAGCGCGGCGCGGTGCCGGGGGCAGGACGGTGGGAAGGCGTTTCTGGTAGGGCTTCTTCGGGCTCATGTCGCCTCCGGGGGGCCGAGGGGGACGGCCGTGACCACGGCGAGGTTCTGGTAGCCGCCGCGGGAGGCGTCGTACGGCGGCGCGCAGGTCACGAGGGCGAGCCGGAGGTCTCCCGACGCGTCGAAGATCCACCCGTCGTCGACGAGGCTGCCCTGCGCCACCAGCCGTCGCGACCCGATGCGGAAGTCCTGGCGCAGCCCGTCTCCCTCGAGGCGCACCCGCGCCCCCTCGCGGACCGTGAGGAGCTCGGCGAACGGTCCGAGGCCCTCGGCGTCCGAGTCCACGTGCGCAGCGACGAGGATCGAGCCGAACGGATCGCCGATGCGCGACCCACCGCGCCACCACCCCGCGACGTCGACGTCGTCCGGCACGTCGAGGACCCCGGAACCGGTGGTGCCGGCGGTGGTCACGCGCACGTCGCGTCCGCTCGGCAGCGTGGCCCGGGTGGGCCGTCTCGGGGTGACCACCGAACCGGCGCGCCGGGCCGGGGCGACCGGTTCGGCGGCCGAGGTGGAGGACGCGGGAGCGGACGGGGCCGAGGCCGAGGGCGGTACGACGCTGCTGCCGGCAGCCGGGCGGGTGGAGACGTCACCACTGGCGCATCCGGCGGTGACGACGACGAGGCAGGCGGACAGCATGAGTGCGCGCGGACGGGCGCTCATCCGGTCGGTGGCACGAGGGGCAGGCGCCGCCTTCGGATGGCCGCACCCAGGACCCCGAGCGCGGCAAGCCCCGCGACGCCCACCGCCGCCGGAGGCAGGGGCAGGCCCCGGTCACCCGGGGTCGGGCCGGTGAAGGTCGTCACCCGGTCGTCGGCCAGTCCTGCCGACCCGGTGTCGATGCGCGAGGGTCGTACGCTCCCGTCGGCGGCCAGGTCGACCGTGTGGGCGATGACGTTCATCGACTGGTCCCGCGGGTTGCCGTAGGCGTAGATCATCGACAGCGTGCGCGCCTCCAGGGCCACGTCGAGCGGGCCGAGAATGGGGTCGGCGCCTTCCGCGCCCGACGGCAGCAGCGCCACCTCGATCGAGCCCTCGGGGACATCTGCGTCGGCGAACTCGCCGTTGGCGATGTTGGTGAACACGGTCTGGCCGTCCACCTCGACGTCTGCGGGCGCGACGGTCGCGGTGTGGGCGAGCAGGACGCGGGCCTTGTCGGGACCGATCGGCCCGTCGGGGGCGGCGTAGGAGTGGACGACCGGCTCGCCCCCGACGTCGGCAGGCAGGTGCAGCACCACGTCACTGGTGTCGCCGGCGGCGACGTCGAGGGTCGACTCGACCCTGACGCCCTCGCCCCGGAACGAGATCTCGTGGCTGCCGGGCGCCATCTCGAAGGGCCCCAGCACGTCTCCGACGCCGGCGCCGTCGGCGACCCTGCGGCCGTCGACGGACACGTCGACGCTCGCCCCGGGGACGGCCTGCACGACGCTGACGCGCGCGGGCTGCGGAGCAGGTGGTTCGGCGTCGGCCGGGGCCCCGGTCACGAGTGGCAGGCAGATGGCCATCAGCACCCCACTCGCCAGCACTGCTCGAAGTCGACGCACTCCGACCACACCCCCACAGCCCCCGCTACGACGCCGTCCCGATCGAGACGCCGCCCTCACCTGAACACCCGGCGGTCCGGCTCCTCAACCCCGATGTGGGGTACGTCCGTCCGGTCGGACACCCCTAGGGTTGGGTCGTGCAGACGAGGGTGTGGCGGCGGGCCGGCGCCGACGACGCGGTCGCCCTGCGCGACCTCGAGCGCCTCGCCAGCCAGACGGGACTGGCGCACGTCTTCGGCGACCTGCCCTACCCCGACGACGACGTGCTGGCCCGTTGGGCGCTGCTCCTCGACGACCCGGGCGTGACGGTCGAGGTCGTCGAGGACGACCGCGGGCTGGTCGCCCTCACCGCCCACGACGGTTCCACCCTGCGGCACCTGGCCGTGCGGCCGGACCACTGGAGCGCCGGTCTGGGCCGTGAGGGCTTCGTCCGCGCGCAGGCCGCCGGGGCGCGGCGCCTGTGGGTGCTGGAGGCCAACTCGCGGGCGCGGCAGCTCTACGAGTCGTTCGGCTGGGCCCCCAGCGGCGTCACCCAGGAGTGCCCGTGGGCGCCCTACCCGACCGAGGTGGAGTACGCCGCTCCCTAGGATCAGGACATGCCGGACCCCGACCCGCTGCTGGAGATCGCCGACGACCTCTACGCCCTGCCCCTCGCGGACTTCACGCCCGCCCGCGACGCGCTGGTCAAGGAGCACAAGGCCGACAAGGCGCTCGCAGCCTCCATCAAGGGACTGCGCAAGGCGTCCGTCGCGGCCTGGGTGGTCAACCTGCTCGTCCGTCGCGACCCCGACCAGGTGGACCAGGTCCTGGCCGTGGGCGAGGCCCTGCGGGATGCCCAGGACAACCTCGACGCCACCCAGCTCCGCGAGTTCACCAAGCAACGCCGCCAGCTGACCGCGTCGGTGACGACGGCCGCCCGGCGGATGGCGCGCGAGGAGGGGGTCCGGACGACCGAGTCCGTCGCCGAGCAGGTGGAGGCCACCCTGACCGCGTCCATGCTCGAGCCGGACGCAGCCCGCGCCGTGCGGAGCGGGTTGCTCGTGACGTCGCTGTCCGCGACCGGGCTCGGCGACCTCGACCTCAGCGGTGCCGTGGCGCTGCCCGAGGCCCTCGGCTTCAGCGCCAAGGCCCGCCCGGCCGCTGCGCCCGACCCGACCCAGCGGCCCCAGCTCCATGTCGTACCCGACCCGGATGCCGACGCCAAGGCCCGCGCGGCCGCCGACGAGCGGCTCTCCGCCGCCCGCGCTGAGCTCAAGGAGCACGAGAAGGAGCACCGGGCCGCCCGCCGGGCGGTCGAGAAGCTCCAGGCGCGCACCCTGCAGGTCCAGTCCGAGATCGACGAGCTCCGCGGCCGGCTCGCCGCACTCGAGGACACCCTCGAGGAGGTCGACGAGGAGCTCGCGGAGGCCGAGGCGGCGCAGGCCGAGGTCGAGGAGGCCGTCGACGAGGCGCGGTCTGAGGTCGAGGCGGCGCGCGAGGCGCGCGAGCGGCTCTAGGAGCTCGCCCAGCCCTTCGAGCGCTGCACCGCGTCGGCCCAGCGGGCGTACGACGCGTCGAGCACGTCGCGGTCGCCACCGGGCTCGAAGCGCCGGTCGAGGGCCCACGTGTCGCGCAGGTCGTCGGTCGAGCCCCACACGCCGGTGCCGAGCCCGGCGAGGAAAGCGGCGCCCAGGGCCGTCGTCTCGACGATCTCCGGGCGCTCGACCGCGCGTCCGACCTGGTCGGCCTGCAGCTGGCAGAGGAAGTCGTTCTCCGCAGCACCGCCGTCGACGCGCAGGGTCGTTTGTCCCTGCCCGGGGAGCGTCTCGAGCACGTCACGGACCTCGAAGGCGATGCCCTCGAGGATGGCCCGGACGAGGTGGGCGCGGGTGGTGCCGCGGGTGATGCCGAGGATCGTGCCGCGCGCGTGGGGGTCCCAGTGGGGCGCGCCGAGCCCGGTGAGCGCCGGGACGAAGACCACTCCGTCGGTGTCGTCGACCGTGGCGGCGATGGCTGCTGTCTCCGCGGCGTTGCCGACGATCTGGAGGCCGTCGCGCAGCCACTGCACGGCCGCGCCGGTCACGAAGATCGCGCCCTCGAGGGCGTACGTGAGCTCACCGTCGGGGGAGCGCCACGCCGCGGTCGACAGCAGGCCGGCGTCGCTGCGCACCACCTGGTTCCCGGTGTTGGTGAGGATGAACGACCCGGTGCCGTAGGTGCACTTGGACTCTCCCTCCTCGAAGCACGTCTGCCCGAACAGCGCCGACTGCTGGTCGCCGGCGACGCCCGCGATGGGCAGCGACAGCCCGAGGAAGACGGTCGGGTCGGTCGGCGCGACCTCGCCCCAGTTGGGGACCAGGTCGGGCAGCGCGTCGCGCGGTACGCCGAAGAGCTCGCACAGCTCGTCGGACCAGTCGCCCGACTCGAGGTCGAGGAGCAGGGTGCGGCAGGCGTTGGAGACGTCGGTGACGTGCCACGTGCCGCGCGTCATCCGGGCGATGAGGTAGGAGTCCACGGTGCCGACGGCGTAGCGCCCCGACTCGACCAGCGCCCACGTGTGGGGCTCGTTCTCCGCGAGCCACATCAGCTTGGTGCCGGAGAAGTAGGGGTCGAGGCGCAGGCCCGTGAGCTCGGCGACCCGGTCCTCGTGCCCGTCGGCGCGCAGTCGGTCGCAGATGTCGGCCGTACGCCGGTCCTGCCACACGATCGCGCGGCGCGGGGAGCCGAGCGTCTCGCGGTCCCACAGCACGATCGTCTCGCGCTGGTTGGTGATCCCGACGGCCGTCAGCTCGGACTGGTCGACCTTGGTCAGCACGTCGCGGGTGGCCTCGAGGGTCGCCTGCCAGATCTCCTCCGCGGAGTGCTCCACCCAACCCGGCTGCGGGAAGTGCTGGCGGAACTCCTGGTAGCCCGTGGCCCGGATGCGCCCGTCGGGGGTGACGACGACAGCGGTCACGCCCGTGGTGCCGGCGTCGATGGCGAGGATGCTCACTTGGCGCCCCCACGGATGATGTCGAGGATGCGCTGGTCGATCCACTCCGGCCGCAGGCCGGGGGCGACCCGCATCTCGTAGTTCTCCGAGCCGACCCACTCCCGGAAGCTGTCCTTGCCCTCGCCCTTGGCCAGCGACTCGAGCTCGATCATCAGCGCGTCGTCGACCGTCACCTGCTCCTCGGGGGTCGAGGCCGTCAGGTAGAGCTCGTTCAGCTCGACCAGCCGCGCGAGCTCGGTGACCGGGTCGCTGTGGTCGTCGACGCGCAGGTCGACGGCGACGTCGTCGTGCCCGCCGTAGCCGGCCCCGTCGCGTACGACGAGCACGGCCGCCGCCTGCCGGCCGCGGCTGTCGCCTCCCGCACGGTCACCGGCGGTCAGGGCTGCCAGGAGCCGACGCTCGAGGGACAGGTCGCCGGACTCCTTCCACGCCTGTTCCATCGCCTCCACCACCTCGGGGCCGGTGAGGATGTTGCCCTGGATGGCGTAGCCGCCACGCTCGCCGCTGCGGCCGGTCGTCCCGCCCGCCCAGGCGAAGCACTCGCTGCCGGTGAAGGTGGCGGCGTTGCCGTCCGAGTCGACGATTCCGACCTGCCGGTGCTCGCGCCCGTCGTCCTCCTCGACCAGCCGGTCGAGGGCGACCTGGGCGGTGGCGCCGTCGTCGAGGTGGGCCAGTCCGAGGTACTTGAAGGCGAGGTTGGCGTCGGCCTGGGTGGCGATGGCACCCACGCCCGCCGCGGCCGCAGGGACCGCCGATCCGACCGCCAGGAACTTGGACGCGACGGCGACGCCCCACGACTCACCGTCGTCGGACCGGGCCACGATCGAGAAGGTCATGTGCCGAACATAGCCGGGAGCAGGACCGTCGGTGCGCGGTCCTAGTCTTGCTCCGTGCTGAGCCGTCTCGGATTCCCCCGCGTGGGGGAGCACCGCCGCTTCGTCGCGGCGATCGTCGCCGACACCGTCGGCAGCGGGCTGTTCATGCCGATCACGCTGCTCTACTTCCTCGCGATGACCGACCTGTCCCTCGTGCAGGTGGGGTCGGCGCTGTCGCTGTCGGCGGCGCTGACGATGCCGGGGGCGTTCGTGATCGGCAGTCTGGTCGACCGCTTCGGACCGCGCCGGATGATGCTGGTCGGCAACCTCGTCCAGGCCGCCGGCATGGTGGCCTACCTGTGGGCCGACTCGCTGCTCGCCGTCGCGCTGTGGACCGCGCTGCTCAACCTGGGCCGCCAGTCGTTCTGGGGGTCCTTCGGCAACGTCGTCACCGCGATCTCGGCGCCGGGGGAGCGCGAGATGTGGTTCGGCTTCCTGCAGGCGGTGCGCAACCTCGGCTACTCGATCGGCGGCGTGCTGGCCGGCCTCGCCCTGCAGGTCGGCACCGACCTCGCCTTCCAGTCGGTGGTGGTCGTCAACGCGGTGACCTTCGTGGTCGCCTTCGTCCTCCTGCTCGACGTGCCCGACCATCGGGCAGCCCATCCCTCCGACGCCCCGGTCGAGGGCTGGGGCGTGGTGCTGCGCGACACCGCCTACCTCCGCCTCGTGCTCGGGCAGTTCGGGTTCGTCGCCGGGATGATGGTGCTCAACTTCGCCCTGCCGGTCTACGTCGCCGAGACGATCGACCTCCCGGGCTGGGTGGTCGGCGCGATCTTCACCCTCAACACCGCGCTCGTCGGCCTGGGACAGGGGCTCGTCGTACGCCGCATGACCGGGCGCGTGCGAGCACGGATGATGGGGCTGGCCCAGCTGGCCTTCGTCGCGAGCTATGCGCTGTTCGTCGTCGCCGGGTGGCTACCGGTGTGGCTCGCCGTCGTGGTCATGCTCGTCGGCGCCGCGGTCTACACGGGCGGCGAGCTCACGGGCGGCCCGGTCTTCAGCGCGGCCGCCGCCGAGGCGGCGCCCGACCACCTGCGGGGTCGCTACCTCGGGCTGTTCCAGCTCAGCTGGGGCATCGGCGGGGCCGTGACGCCGGTGGCGTTCACCTGGCTCCTGGCCCACGGGCAGACGACGCTGTGGTGGGTGCTCGCGCTCGTCGCGCTCGCCAGCGCGGCGTACCTCCAACGCCTGCCGCGCGTCCTGCCAGCCGCGGGCCGACGGGTGACGAATCGCGTCGAGGAAGAGGCAGCGGCCGACCCCGCGTGAGCCTCAGAACCGGTCGGTGACCTGGCCGATCTCCGCGAGCAGGTCCGTGAACCAGCGCTGCCCGGCGTCGAACGGCTTGTGGCCGGCGATGCGCTCGAACTCGATCGCCCGCAGCTCGTCGTCCTGGTCCTCGTCGTGCCCGATGACGCCGGGCGTGCCGTCGAGGGCGCACGCGACGGCGAGCTCTGCCATCTCGCGGATCAGAGCGAGGTCGGTGTCGTTGGCGGGAGCGGAGCGGGAGAAGTAGCCCGACTTCTGCACCATCTTCTTCTCGGCGCCGATGGCCTCGGAGAAGCGGTCGGCGAAGTAGCGGCCGGGGTTGATGGTGTCGATCTTGACGTGCCCGAACGGGTCGCGCCCCACGGTCTCGCCCGACGCCTCGAGGTCGGCGACGATGTCGTCGATCCCGGCGCCCTCGGCGAGGAAGATGTTGACGCAGCCGATCTCGTCCATGACGGCCCGCAGCCGCTCGGCCTCGGCGGCGAGGTCGATGGCGAGCTCGGGGACGTAGACCGCGTGGATCGCCCACTTGCGGCCGTCGAGCCCGATGCCGGGCAGCCACTCCTGCTCGGCGTGCCAGGCCATGTAGTCGCGCGCGGCCGCGGCGGTCAGCCAGCCGCTGGCGCGACCCATGACCTCGTGGACGATCAGCATGCGCGGGTTGGACCCGTGCTCGGCCAGCACGTTCTGCGCGAACCGCGAGGCCTGCTGGGCCGCGGTCTGCGCGCCGAGGCTCTGGCGGATGGGGACGATGTCGTTGTCGATGGTCTTGGGGAGCCCGACGACCGTCAGCTCGGAGCCCTGTGTCGCGAGGTGCGCCGCGAGGTCGGCCGCCGCGGTGTTGGTGTCGTCGCCGCCGATGGTGTGGAGCACGTCGACGCCGTCCGCCTGCAGGCGACGGGCGGCCACCTCGAGGGCCGACTCGCCGTCGCCGATCAGGCCGCGCTTGCGGCAGTCGGCGTCGTTGGTGAGCTTGACCCGGCTGTTGCCGATCGGGCTGCCGCCGTAGCGGTGGAGCAGCCCGGCGCCCGCGCGCTCCTCGGCGCCGATCGTGATGCTGTTGCCGGTGAGCAGGCCGTGGTAGCCGTGCCGGTAGGCGATCAGCTCGATGGCGGGGTCGGTGGCGTCGTACGTCTCGATGAGCGCACCCACTGCGGAGGAGAGGCACGGGGCGTAACCGCCCGCGGTCAGGATCGCAACACGCTTCGGCATGGGGAGCAGGGTAGTTGGAACGTTCTAAGCCCGGAAGTGCGTCCAGTCCACCCCTGGGAGGCATCCGTCCGGGACCCGGGCGTGACCCGACGGCCGACACGACGTTGTCCGGGTGCCGCGGTGGTTGCCACACCCCCCTGGCAGGGCCATTGTGAGAAGACGCCGTGCGCTGCACGGGCTGATGAGGGGAGTCTCGATGAGCGCGACACAGGCCACGCAGCACGACGTCGACGGGCAGGGGGAGGGCGAGCTCAAGCGGGTCCTCGGACCCAAGCTGCTGCTGCTCTTCATCGTCGGCGACATCCTCGGTGCCGGTGTGTACGCCGTCACGGGTCGGCTCGCCGGCCAGGTCGGCGGCATCGCCTGGCTGCCGTTCCTGGTGGCGTTCGCGGTGGCCACGGTCACCGCCTTCAGCTACCTCGAGCTGGTCACGAAGTACCCCCAGGCCGCCGGCGCCGCGCTCTACACGCACAAGGCGTTCGGCATCCACTTCATCACCTTCCTGGTGGCGTTCACCGTGGTGTGCTCGGGCGTCACCAGCGCTTCCACGTCGTCCAACCTGCTGGCCGCCAATCTGCTCATCGGCTTCGGCAACGACGACCCGAGCTCGGCCGCGACCCTCACCACGGCGCTCGTGTTCATGGTGGTGCTCGCCCTCATCAACCTCCGGGGCGTGGGTGAGAGCGTGAAGTTCAACGTGCTCCTGACCCTCGTCGAGATGCTCGCGCTAGCCATCGTGATCGGCATCGGCATCTGGGTCATCGCCTCCGGTGACGGCGACCTGAGCCGGGTCACGGTGTTCGAGAGCCCGGACGACAAGGGTCTGTTCATGGCGGTCACCGTCGCCACCGCCATCGCGTTCTTCTCGATGGTCGGCTTCGAGGACTCGGTCAACATGGTCGAGGAGACCAAGGACCCGATGCGGATCTTCCCGCGCACGATGTTCACCGGCCTCGGCATCGCGGTGCTGATCTACATGCTCGTCGCGATCTCGGTCGTCGCCGTCATCCCGCCCGGGCAGATCGCCGAGCCCACCAACACCGAGGCCGGGATCCTGCTCGACGTGGTCAAGGTCGGTGCCCCCGACCTG
Source organism: Nocardioides sp. zg-1230 (assembly GCF_013155335.1). Classification (GTDB taxonomy): domain Bacteria; phylum Actinomycetota; class Actinomycetes; order Propionibacteriales; family Nocardioidaceae; genus Nocardioides. Next base: position 415,920 of record NZ_JABJQZ010000004.1, read on the forward strand.
CCCATCGACACGATCTTCCCGTTCCTGACCGTCTTCGCGGTGGCCAACACCGCCTTGATCAACATGCTGATGGCGAGCCGGCTGATCTACGGCATGGCCCGCCAGGACGTGCTCCCGCGCTCCCTCGGCAAGGTGCTCGCCGGCCGTCGCTCGCCCTGGACCGCGATCATCTTCACCACCCTCCTCGCGCTCGGCCTGATCACGGTGGTCACCCTCGACTCCGAGTCCTCGGTCGTCGCCGCCCTCTCCGGCACGACCGCGCTGCTGCTGCTCGCGGTCTTCACGATCGTCAACGTGGCGTGCCTGATCCTGCGGCGCGACCCCACGCCCGATGGCGCGTTCCGGGCGCCGTCCGCCCTGCCGGTGGTCGGCGCACTGTGCTGCGCGTACCTCCTCGGACCGTGGGCGCGGCTCGAAGCCGACATGATCCAGTACCGGATCGCCGCCGGCCTGCTCGGCGTCGGCGTGGTGCTGTGGGCACTGACCTGGCTGACCAACCGCGGCGTGCGTGCGAAGAAGACCGGCTTCCGCGACATCGACCACCTCGAGGAGTGAGGCGCTCGCAGCCGACACGGCGGGGTTCGGTACGCGCCCGTCGGTCCTGCCGTCTACGGTTGTCCGAGTGACGCGACGACGTGTGGGGCCCGTGCTGGCGGTGCTGGTGGCCGGAGCGCTCGGCTGCTCGACGGCCACGCCACCTGCGCCTCCCGCGAGCGCGACGCCTGCCTCCGACGACGGCGTACCGGCCAGCGTCCAGCCGACCGCCGACCCGAGCTCCGGTCGTACGTCGACCCACTTCCCGACGGCGTCCCTGCGCGGCCCGCGCGACCGGCCGTCCGTGCCGGCGGCTCCCGACCTGGCCGGGGCCTACCGCTTCGTCTCCGCGCCCGACTTCCTCAACCAGGACGTCGCCGACCTCGCCGCCGACGGCCGGCGGACCTATGTCGTCAAGGGCACCGGTGAGGTCGCCAACTCGACCAACGAGGCCTACGAGACCGCGCTCGACACCGTGATCGACGAGATGGCCTCCCACGGCACGCGCGACGTGCTCGTCCCCGGCGACCTCGTCGAGGGACGCTGGGGGCGCGACGACGCGCGGACTGGCGTCTTCGGACCGGTGCGGACGCAGGCCCAGCGCCTGCGCGCGTGGCGCCGGGCGGCCGACGTCTACTACCCCGCCTGGTTCGAGCGGTTCGACGACCACGGCCTGACGACGTATCCGGCGGTCGGCGACCACGAGATGGGCGACGACCCGTGGCGGGTCAAGCGGGGCCACGCGTGGGTCGACTTCAAGCGACGCCACATCCCGCAGTTCAAGCAGATCTTCGCCGACCAGGCGCTCTCGGGCAGCGACGGTCGCCCCCGGTTCGCCGAGCGCCCGGAGCGGGGCCCGGCCAGACACACGGCCTACTCGGTGCGGCTCGACCCCGACGTCCTCCTGGTGACGCTCGACGTCTTCGAGCGGCGCGACGGCGACGTGCACATCTCCGTGGACCGGGCGCAGCTGCGCTGGCTGCGCTCCGTGCTCCGCAAGGCCCGCAAGGACGACGTCCCGTGGGTGATGGTGCAGGCCCACACGCCGATGCCCGGCAAGGTCCGCGTGCGCAACTCGACCCACCTCGTCTACGAGAAGGGCCGCGCGTCCGAGCTGTGGCGCACCATGGTCGACGGCGGCGTCGACGTCTACCTCAGCGGCGAGGTGCACGACCAGACCGTCCGCAGCCGCGACGGCATCCTGGAGGTGTCGCACGGGTCGCTGTTCTACCGGGGCGAGGCGTCGTACCTCGTGGGCCAGGCCACTGCGGACCGCCTCGTGCTGGAGAACCACCAGTTCCGCGGCGAGGTCGGCTTCGAGGACCGGCTGTGGACCACGTCGCGCCAGGGCGCACCGGGCCACATCAGCTACCCCGACGCGTCGGTCGTCACCGGCACCCTCGCCGCCACCCGCACCCGCTCCGGGGGGCTGCGCGTCGACGACGCGGCGGGCGTGCTCACGCCGCGCGGCTGAGCGACCACGACGGGCACGTCGGACGTGCGCGGCGTCACGCGTTCAGGGGTCGGTCAGGGTTCGGGCGCCGCGGCCGGGTCGCCGTACCCTTGACAGGTGAACGCCATCCCCACCCTCGAGCAGTTGCACGCCCTCGGGCCCAAGCAGCAGCCGACCTATCCCGACTCCGGGGCGGTCGACGCTGCGGTCGCCCGACTGAGGACCGCGCCGCCGCTCGTCTTTGCGGGGGAGTGCGACGACCTCACCGACAAGATCGCCGCCGTCACGCGGGGGGAGGCGTTCCTGCTCCAGGGCGGCGACTGCGCCGAGACCTTCGCCGGCGTGACCGCCGACAACGTCCGCAACAAGCTGCGCGTGCTGCTGCAGATGGCCGTCGTGCTGACGTACGCCGCCTCGGTGCCCGTCGTGAAGCTCGGTCGGCTCGCCGGCCAGTACGCCAAGCCGCGCAGCTCCGACCTCGAGACCCGCGACGGCGTCACCCTGCCGGCCTACCGTGGCGACGCGGTCAACGGCTACGACTTCACCCCCGAGGCGCGGGTCCCTGACCCGCAGCGCCTCGTCGAGGTCTACAACTCCTCGGCCGCCACGCTCAACCTGGTCCGCGCCTTCGTGACCGGCGGTTACGCCGACCTGCGCCAGGTGCACACCTGGAACACCGACTTCGTGCAGAACTCGCCCTTCGGCCAGCGCTACGAGGCGATGGCCGACGAGATCGAGCGCGCGCTGACCTTCATGAAGGCGATCGGCGCCGACCCCGATGAGTTCCACCGCGTCGACTTCCACTCCAGCCACGAGGCGCTGCTGCTGGAGTACGAGCAGTCGCTGACCCGCATCGACTCGCGCACCGACCTGCCCTACAACGTGTCCGCGCACTTCGTGTGGATCGGTGAGCGCACCCGTCAGCTCGACGGCGCGCACGTCGAGCTGCTGTCGAAGATCAAGAACCCGATCGGCATCAAGCTCGGCCCGACGACGTCCCCGGACGACGCCCTCGCCTACGCCGCCCGCCTCAACCCGCAGAACACCCCGGGTCGGCTCACGTTCATCACCCGCTTCGGCGCCGGCAAGATCCGCGACGGGCTGCCCGCCCTCGTGGAGAAGGTCACCGCAGAGGGGCTCAACGTCGCGTGGGTCTGCGACCCCATGCACGGCAACACCTTCGAGGCGTCCTCGGGCTACAAGACCCGCCGCTTCGACGACGTCATCGACGAGGTGCAGGGCTTCTTCGACGTGCACCGCGGTCTCGGCACCTGGCCCGGCGGCGTCCACGTTGAGCTCACCGGCGACGACGTCACTGAGTGCGTCGGGGGCGGCGAGGAGATCGACGAGGTCGGCCTCTCCCACCGCTACGAGTCCGTCTGCGACCCCCGCCTCAACCGCGTCCAGTCCCTCGAGCTCGCCTTCCTCGTCGCCGAGATGCTGCGCAAGGCCTGACGCCCTCCCCGCGGCCCGCGTCGTACGAGCGGTGCGTGACGCAGGTTCCGCGGCGCCGGAACGTGTCTGGCGCATCGACGTCGGGTTGAGCGGTGGCTGAGCGACGTTCCGGACGCTTGGAATGTGGGTGGACCACCGCCGGGGGCGTGTCGTACGACGGCGCGCCGGGCGAGCGGTGGCTGAGCGACGTTCCGGACGCTTGGAATGTGGGTGGACCACCGCTAGGCCGAGGCCGGCGAGGGCCGTGATGGGATGAACCCGTGATCGACCTGCGCTCCGACACCCTGACCCGCCCGACCGACGCGATGCGCGAGGCGATGGCGCGTGCGGAGGTGGGCGACGACGTCTACGGCGAGGATCCGACGGTCGCGGCGCTCGAGGAGCGGGTGGCCGGGATGTACGGTCACGAGGCTGCGTTGTTCACCCCGACCGGCTCGATGGCCAACGTGCTCGCCGTCGCGAGCGTGGTCTCGCCCGGCGAGGAGGTGCTGTGCGAGTCCTCGGCCCACATCGCGCGCGCCGAGCTCGGTGCCCACGGTGCGATCACCGGGCTCACCATGCGCACCTGGACCAGGGAGCGCGGCCAGGTCGACCTGCCGGCGATCGAGGCGATGCACGCACCGGACATGGGCCCGTTCTTCGTGCGCACGGCCGCGGTGTCGGTCGAGAACACCCACAACTTCGCCGGGGGCGCCGTGCTGCCGATCGAAGACCTGCGCGCCCTGCGGACGTGGGCGGAGACGAACGACACCAAGCTGCACCTCGACGGCGCGCGGCTCTGGAACGCGCACGTCGCGACCGGGACGCCGCTCGCCGACTACGGCCGGATCGCCGACGTCCTCGCGGTCTGCCTGTCCAAGGGCCTCGGCGCGCCGATCGGGTCGCTCATGGTCGGCTCGGCCGACGCCGTCGCCGAGGCGCGGGTGCGGCGCAAGCGCATGGGCGGCGGGATGCGGCAGGTCGGCGTGCTCGCCGCGGCCGGTGCGTACGCCCTCGACCACCACGTCGAGCGACTGGCGGACGACCACACCAACGCCCGGCTCCTCGGCGAGGCCCTCGGCCTCGACCCGAAGGACGTCGACACCAACATCGTCGTCGTCGAGCGGCCCGACGCCATGGCGTTCGTCGAGCGCGCCGCGACGGAAGGGGTGCGCATCGCCGCGGTGGGACCGCGGACCGTACGACTGGTGACCCACCTCGACGTCTCGAGGTCCGATGCCGAGCGGGCGGCCGCCGTGCTCAGCCGGCTCGCCGCCCCGTGATGCTCACCTCGCTGATCGCGGTGTAGTCCCGGCCGAGGTTGCCGGCGCCGGGCGGGGTCACGGCGGTGAAGGTCAGGGTGACCGCGGCCGTCTCGACCGGCGGCACCTTGAGCCGCTGCATGCCGGGTCGCTCGGCGAACGTCTGCTCGACCGTCGTGCCGTCGTCGAAGCCCCAGGTGACCGCGACCGTGCGCCGGTTGTTGGGGTACCAGTCGACGCCGGCGACCTTCTTCGCGTAGCCGTTGACCAGGCCCACCCGGGTGACCACCCCGGGCTCGGGCAGCGTCACCGTGATCGTCTGGCCCGTCGCGTCGCCGGCCGTGCGCCAGGCCGTGGCGGGGTTGCCGTCACCCATCTGGCTGGCCACGTAGGCCACCAGGTTGCCGTCGAAGTCGGTCGTCGGCGGCGCCGTGCCGGGCACCTCGAAGGTGGCGCCCCGGGCCAGCTCGCGCACCTTGCCGACCCCGGCCGGCGCCTCCCCGTCGGAGGGTCCGTCGCCGGTCGAGCCGTCGCCGGACGACCCGGTGTCCGAGGAACCGGAGTCGGGCGGCGGTGCCTCAGCGCTGCTCGTCGCGCCGCTGGCGGGGTCGGTGGCGACCTCGTCGCCGGTGTCGAAGACCCGCAGCAGAACGAAGGCGAGACCCATCAGCAGTGCCGCGCCCAGGACCCAGCCGATCCACGCCTTGCCGCGGACCGGGAGGTCGGCGTCCAGGTCGTCGACCTCCTCGTAGGGCAGCAGGTCCTGACGCGGGTCCCAGGCCGTCCGCCGCGTCGCGACGGGTGCCGGCTCGTCGCGTACGTCGTCGTGCGTCACGTCGTCGCGCTCCGGGTCGACGGCCGACTCCGCAGGGACCGCGTCGGCCGGACGCCTGTCAGGCGTCGGACCGGAGGGATCGTCGGAAGCTTCCTTGAGCGCGGGAGCCGTTGTCGTCATGGTGGCCGACGGGGGAGCAGAGGCGGCCGACGGATCCGCGCGGACCGGTGCGGGCGCGCCGATGCGGTGCCCACAGTTGAGGCAGAACCGCCCCACCCCCAGCTCGGCGCCGCACGCCACGCACGTGTCCACGGGCCCCACGATAGGGGGACGGACCCACGTCGAGGTCCACCCGAGGGACGGGGCCGCGCCTCACACGGCGATGTGCGGGACCTCGCCCTCCACCACCCGCCGCGGGGCGAGCTCGACCATCAGCATCGCGGCGAGCACCATCGAACCGCCGACGAGCAGCCGGGTCGTCACGTCCTCGCCGCCGAGCCAGACCGCGAAGAACGAGGCGAAGACCGGCTCCATGCTCATGATGATCGCGCTGCGCGTCGGGGGCAGGTGTGCCTGCGCCCAGGTCTGCCCGAGCAGGCCGAGCGCTCCGACCACCACCGCCATGTAGACCACCGCCCACCAGTCGGCGGCCCGGTCGGGCAGCACGATGCCGTCGTGGACGGTCGCCATCGTGCACACGACGGCGATCACCACGATCTGCAGGATGGTCATGCCCACGGCGTCCTGCGCGGTCGACCACGCGCCGAGCCCGACGATGTGCAGTGCGTAGAGCACCGCCGACGCGAGGGTGATCAGCTCGCCGTAGCCGATGCTGAAGCCGTTGAGCGCGAGCACGCCCAGCCCCACGGTCGCGAGCACGACGGCCGCCCAGGTGATCGGCGGGATCCGCGTGCGGAGGATGGCCGCCGCGAGCAGCGGGGTGAACACGACGTACAGGCCGGTGACGAACCCGCTGATGCTAGCCGGGGTGTGGGCCAGCCCGGCGGTCTGCAGGATCTGGGCGATGCCGTAGAGGACGCCGAGCACGATCGCGTGGCGGCGTACGACGGGGGAGAGCCGGCCGAGGGCCTTCGGCGCGACCACCAGCAGCACGAGCGAGGCGATGGCGAACCGCACGGCCAGGAAGTCGAGCGTGGGGACCCGGTCGAGCAGGTCCTTGATCATGAAGAACGTCGAGCCCCAGCACGCCGCGATGGCGAGCAGCGCGAGCGCCGCCAGCACGGACGTACGACGGGTCTGCTCGGCGGGCACGGAGGGAAATCTAGGTCCTCAGACGAGGAACAACGTGATCGTCGATCCCTTCGGGACCTCGTCGCCGGCGCCGGGGTCGGAGCTGGCGACGTAGCCGAGGCCGAGGTAGGTGCTGGACTCCTCGGTCTCGACCACGAACCCGAGGCCCTCGAGCAGCTCGGTCGCGGCCTCGACGCCCATGGCCTGCACCCGCGGCACCTCGACCAGCTCGGGACCGAGGGAGACGACGAAGGACACCGTGTCGCCGCGGAAGAGGGTGGCCTCGGGCGGGTCCTGGGAGATGACGTCGCCCTCGTCGACCGAGTCGCTGTACTCCTCGCCGGTGACGCTCACCTGCAGCCCGCGCTTCTCGAGGGCCGCCGAGGCGTCGTCGAACGACTCGCCCGTCCAGTCCTTCACCTCGATCGGCTTGCGGCCGCGACTGAGCACGAGGTCGACGGTCGCGCCCGGCTTGAGGGTGGTGCCGGCCTTCGGCGAGGTGCGGATGACCTGTCCCTCGGGCACCGTCTCGCTCCACCGCCCCTTGCTCGCACCGAAGGCGAGGTTGGTCGCGGCGAGCGCGTCCTGGGCCTGGTCCTCGGTCTGCCCGACGAGGTCGGGCACGTCGTAGCGCTCCGGCCCGAGGGACAGGGTGAGGCTGACGGTGCCACCGTCGAGCACCTTGCCGCCCGGTCCGGGGTCGGTGGCGATGACCAGTCCGGGGGCGACGTTCTCGCTGTAGGCAGGCTCACCCGCCTCGGCCTCGAGGCCGGCGTCCTCCAGCTCGGCGGTCGCGGCGGCCTCGTCGAGTCCCAGGACGCCCGGCGTCGTGGTGTAGCGCTCCCAGCCGAACCACCAGGCTCCGGCCGCGACGCCGGTGACGAGCAGGAGGGACAGCAGCAGGACGAGGGGGCCCTTCATCGACCGACGACGCTCGGTGGTGTCGACGGGTGCCACCCGCGACGGTGCGCGTCCGGGACCGGGCCGTGTGCTCTGCGGTGGTGCCGGCAGGGTGGTCGTCGCGGCGGCCGCGGGTGCGACCGTCGTGCGCATCGGCTCGGTCACCGGACCGCCGGGAGGCGCAGGGTGCCGCTCGAGGGCGGTGGTGCGGTCCGGGCTGCCGTCGTCGACGAGCCCCGAGTCGCGCGGGTCCACCTCGGTGAGCAGCGCGAGCGCGCCGGCGTCGAACGGCTCGGGCGTGGTGTCGTCGGGCGACGCGGGCTCGTGGGACGCGGTCGCGGCGGGCCGCGGCAGGAGGTCGGCGGCCAGCTCGGCGTCGGCGTCGAGGCCGTCGCGCAGGGCCTGCTCGACCCGGTGCAGGTGGTGCAGCAGGACGGTCGCGTCGGCCGGGCGCTGGGCGCGGTCGCGCGAGGTCGCCCGGGCCACGAGGGCGTCGACGTAGTCGGGGATGCCGGGCTCGACCAGCGACGGCATCGGCACGTCGTGGTGGACGTGGCGGTAGGCCACCTGGATCGGCGACTCGCCCTCGTGGGGCTTGCTGCCGGTGAGCAGCTCGTAGAGCACGACGCCGGAGGCGTAGACGTCGGCGCGGGCGTCCGAGCGGCCGTCGATGACCAGCTCGGGGGCGAGGTAGGACACGGTGCCGATGAGCACGCCGCCGGTCGCGGTGTGCTGGGTGTCGGCGCTGACCGCCTTCGCCAGCCCGAAGTCGGCGACCTTCACGGTGCCGCCGTGTGCCTCGTCGGCGATCAGGACGTTCTCGGGCTTGACGTCGCGGTGGACCAGGCCCGCCCGGTGCGCGGCGGCGAGCGCGGACACGACGGGCTCGAGGAGGGCGAGGGCCCGCGCGGGCGCCATCGGCGCCTCCTTGCGCACCACGTCGCGCAGCGTGTGGCCGGGGACGTACTCCATCACCAGGAAGATCGTGTCCGTGCCGTCGGACGTGTCGTCGCCCTGGTCGTAGACGCCGACGACGTGCGGGTGGTTGAGGCGGGCCGCGGCCCGGGCCTCGCGCACGAAGCGCTGCGCGAACTCCTGGTCGTCGCCGAGCCCGGGGTGCATGACCTTCACGGCGACGGTGCGGTCGAGGCGGGTGTCGGTGGCCTCGTAGACACTGGCCATGCCACCGCGGGCCACCCGGGCGAGGATCCGGTAGCGGCCGTCCAGCAGCCGCCCGACCATGGGGTCGCCAGCGGCGCCGGGCGCGGCCGCGCGGGCGTGCTCGGATGGCTCCACTGGTCGACCTCCACGCCGGACCAAGGGTGGGACGGGGAAGGATCCGGCGCGCCCATCGTACGGAAGCAGCGCGCGAGCCCACGCTCAGGCGCGGCCCCGGCGTGGCGTCACGCCGGCGGGCGGCCCGACTCCAGCCGTTGCTTGATCGCCTCGACGTCGGCGACGTACGCCTTGGTCTCGTCGTAGAGCCCGTGCCGCCGGACCGCGCCGAGGCCTTGGTAGTAGGCGCCGATCTTGTGCGTACGACGCTGGGTGTGGCGGGACAGGACGTCGAGCAGCAGCACGCCGGCCCGGGCGTTGTCGCCGAGCCTGCGGAGGTCGAGCGGTCGGCCTGCGTAGTCCTCCATCCACTGTCCCGTCGAGGGCAGCACCTGCATCGCGCCGATCGCCCTGGCGTGCGAGACGACGCCCATCTGCCACCCGGACTCCTGCCACGACACCGCCAGTGCGAGCTGCGGGTCGACCCCGTGGTTGCGGGCCGCGCCCGCGACGACGCGACGGACCTTCTCGCGCTCCGGGTCGGGGTGCTGCCACATGGTGGTCGGCGACCCCCCGCCCGACCGCTTTCCGACGACCGGGATCTCGAGGCGCTGGCCGACCTGCAGCGCACCGGTGCTGCCCAGGTGGTTGTGGGCGACGATCTCGGCCGTCCAGGCGTGGTGCTCCACGGCGAGGGCGGAGACGGTGTCGCCCGGCTCGACGACGTACGGCACCAGGGTGCGGCCGGAGGGGAGCCGCTCGTGGTCCGCGTGGGCCGGGCCGGCGACGCTCGTGAGCGTCGTCGCGGCGAGCACGAGACCTGCGGCGCGCCGCGCGAGCCGGCGGAACGGCCTCGCTCGTCGGGCTGGTCGGGCTGGTCGGGGGTGTGGGCGCACGTGGTCACTCCTCACGTCCGCTGCGCCCGGGGGTCCGAGGCCCGCGGGAGGGAAACGCGCGAACGAGCAGTCGACGCTAGCCACTGACAGCCGGGGGACGCGAACGGCGGCCGGGCCGGGCGTGTCGCCCCGGACCGACCGCCGCGCGTGGTCGCTGGGTGGTGCCGCTCGATGGTGCCGAGGTCAGCAGGCGCCGTTGAAGGTGCTCAGCTCGAGCTGGGGAGCCTTGATGGACTTCTCGTTGGGGGCGCGCATCGACCAGTAGCGCATCCAGTCCATCTGCATCCGGGCCGGGTCCATCTTGGTGCCCTTCCGGGCGCGCAGCTCGAACTTCAGTTGCCGCGGCAGCGGGTCGAGCGCCCCGGCGCGTCGCTCGGTGTTGATGACGTGCCCGTCCACGAACCAGGAGACGTGGTCCTTCGCGACCTCGACGCCGTAGGTGTGCCAGCGGTCGTTGCGCAGGTGGCGGCCGAGGAACCCGCGGTAGGAGCTGTTGGGCAGCGTGTGGACGTAGGACTTCACGGTGTTGGTGCCGAGGGTGAAGTTCTCGATGCCGATGTCACGACCGCCGCAGTGCTGGTCCCGGGTGCCGCCGGGGACCAGCTCGGTGACCACCTTGAAGGGCTTGCCGCCCTTGACCTTCGACATGGTGCGCGCCCGCATGCGGATCTCCCACCGACCGTAGGCGTGACCCTTGAGGTCGAGCGTGGCCGACACGCTGCCGCGCCGGGTGCTCATCAGCGTCAACATGCCGTTCTGCGTGCGGACGACACCGCGCCCCTTGGCCTTCCAGAAGCCGGGCTTGGGTCCGACGAACTCCTGCCGGAACACCCCGTGCTGGTACCAGCCGAACGTGTTGCCGGCGTGGACCGGGCCGGGCGCCCCGTCGTAGTGGTCGGCCGAGGCGGGGGAGACGACGGGGGCGAGCGTGAGCGCCAGCAGGCCCACGAGGGCTGCGGCGACGGCAGATCTGAGGAGGCGCATCCACGGCACGCTACGGATCACCCGCCGGGGTGACAACTCGGCTCCACGCCCCTGCTCACCTAGGCTGCCGACATGAGTGACGTCCCCCTGGCCGACCGTGACCTGTCCGCCCTCGTCCCCGAGTGGCTCGACTGGGACCAGGTCGCCGAGCTGCTCGGCGTCTCGCCCGGCAAGGTGCGCACGATGATCCGCGAGCACGAGCTGGCGGCCGCGGTGCCCGAGCCGGGCGCCGGACCGCGGGTGCCGGCGGACTTCATCCAGGACGGCCTGGTGGTCAAGGGGCTCCCCGGCCTGCTGACGCTCCTGCACGACCGCCGGTTCGACGACCGCGAGTGCATCGCGTGGCTCTTCACCGACGACGACCTCCCGGGCCGCCCGATCGACGCCCTGCGCGAGAACCGCGGCAGCGAGGTCAAGCGCCGGGCCCAGGTGCTGGAGTACTGATGGCCCCGGCCGCGTCGACCGGCAGGCAGCGCTACCGCTGGCTGCTGCTGCTCGTCGCGGCGGTGCTGCTCGTCGCCTGGCTGGTCGGCGGGGGCGGGCAGGGCGACCCCGAGCCCGCCGGCACCGGCGGGTCGACGTCCACGTCCACGCCGGTGTCCTCGCCGACGAGGGACGGCGACTCGACCGATCCCGCGAGCGGCCTGCCCGTCGTACGGCTTGCCACCCTGCCGCCCGAGGCCGCGCGGACCGTGGAGCTGATCGAGGCCGGCGGCCCGTTCCCGGAGCCCGAGCACGACGGCGGCACGTTCGGCAACCGCGAGGAGCTGCTGCCCGACCGGCCGATGGGCTACTACCGTGAGTACACGGTCCCGACGCCTGGCCTCGACCACCGCGGCGCGCGCCGCATCGTCGCGGGCGAGCAAGACGAGCTCTACTGGACCGCGGACCACTACAGCTCCTTCGCTCGCATCAGGAGGTAGGACGCCATGAGCGGACTGGCAGCAGTGCTGGCGGGGCACGAGCCCCCCGGCATCCACCTGTGGCACGGCGCCTTCGACGCCGCCGATGTGCGCCACACGGTCGAGCACGCCGGCTGGGGCTTCGGCTGGGTCGACGGCTGGACCGGTGCCGACACCAAGCCCGCGTTCCTCGCGGCGGTGGGGGAGGCGCTGGACTTCCCGGACCACTACGGGCAGAACTTCGACGCCCTCGCCGACTGCCTTCACGACATCGGGAGCGGCCGCGACGGGGTCGTCCTGCTGTGGGACGGCTGGGCGACCCTTGCCCGGGCCGACGACAAGGCGTTCAGCATCGCGCTCAGCGTGCTGGGCTCGCGCGTCAACGACGACCGGGGCGTGCCCTTCACGGTGCTGCTGCGGGGTGAGGGCCCGGTCCTGCCGGGGGTCACCAGCCTGGACTGAGGCCCCGACGCGCGGGTGCCGCGTGACGCGGCGGTGCTCGGCGTAGTCCAGTGGCCACTGGTCGTGAATCTGCACCCTGACGAGCCAGAACGCACTGAGCTACGTCGTCGGGCAGCGCCTTCCCACTGGACTTGCCCGAGCCCCGCACCGTGCCGGCTACGCCGCGGACACCGCGATAGGGGGATGAGCACCGACCAGGGGTGGCGGCAGATTGCAGGCGGATCAGTGCCGGCGGTGCGCTGTGCCGCCACCACGGGCCGGCGGGTGCTCAGACCGAGCGCTGGGTGGCGGCCGCCGCCAGCTCGACGAGCACGTCGCGGGCGTGCCCGTCGACGTCGGCCGCGCGCAGTGCCTCGACGGCGTGGTCGGAGAGCTGGCCGATGACCGCCTCCACCTGGGCGCGCGCTCCCGACTCCTCGATGATCGCCCGCAGCTCGTCAACGTCGGCGTCGGTGAGCGGCGTGCCGAGGGCGGCGTCGAGGCGCTTGGCAGCGGCACGCGGGGCGGCGTCGAGCGCGAGGGCGACGAGCACCGTGCGCTTGCCCTCGACCAGGTCGTCGCCGGCCGGCTTGCCCGTCTCCTCGGGGTCGCCGAAGACGCCGAGCAGGTCGTCGCGCAGCTGGAACGCCTCACCGAGGGGCAGGCCGAACCGGCCGAGCTGCTCGAGCTGGTCGGGGGTGGCCCCGCCGAGGGCGGCGCCGATGTGGATCGGGCGCTCGATGGAGTACTTCGCGGACTTGTAGCGCAGCACCGTCATGGCCGTGTCGACGTCAGCGCGACCGCGCGCCTGCACGGACACGTCGAGGAACTGGCCTGCGATGACCTCGTTGCGGCACTGCTCGAAGAGGGCCAGCCCGGGTGCGATCTCGTCGGGCGGGAAGCCGCTGCGGCGCAGCATGTCCTCGGCCCAGCCCAGCAGGAGGTCGCCGAGGAGGATCGCGGCGGCCGCGCCGTACTGCTCGGGGTCGCCGCGCCAGCCGGCGGCACGGTGCTCGGCCTCGAACGCGCGGTGCGTCGCGGGCCTGCCGCGTCGGGTGTCGGAGGCGTCCATGAAGTCGTCGTGGACGAGCGCGCTGGCGTGCAGCACCTCCAGGGAGGCGCAGGCGCGGGCGAGCGCGGCGTCGTCGTCCACCGACGGTCGGACCGCGCGGTGTCCCCAGTGGCAGAAGGCTGCTCGGAACCGCTTGCCCCCGCTCACCGCCGTACGCGCCTCGGCGATCAGCCGTCCCGCGTCGGGACCGAGCGCGGCGAGCTCGGAGGCGCGGTCGTCGAGGAAGGCGTCGAGCACCTCCTGGACCCGGTCGCGGAAGTCGGCGGGGTCCCAGGTCGTCACCTATTCAGCCTAAACACTGGACAGGGCGCGGCGTACGGCGCGGTCCTCCGTAGGCTGTTGCGCATGACGCACGGACGGGGACTGAGCATGCGCGAGCGGCTCGCGCGCGGAGACCGATCCTTCTCCTTCGAGTTCTTCCCTCCGAAGGACGAGGCGGGCGAGCAGCAGCTGTGGCAGGCGATCACCGAGCTCGAGCCCTACGGCCCGACCTTCGTGTCGGTCACCTACGGCGCAGGCGGCACCACGCGTGACCGCACCGTGGCGATCACCGAGCGGATCGCCCGCGAGACCAGCCTGCTCCCGGTCGCGCACCTGACCTGCGTCGGGCACACCACCGACGAGCTCACGGCGATCCTCGACGACCTCGCGCGTGCGGGTGTCGACCACGTGATGGCTCTCCGGGGTGACCCGCCCGGCGGCCCCGGCACCCCGTGGACACCGACGGAGGGCGGGCTGACCTACGCCAACGAGCTGGTGGCGTTGATCCGCGAGCGCGCCGACATGCGCATCGGTGTGGCCGCCTTCCCCGAGGGGCACGTCGAGGCCACCGACCTCGCCCAGGACGCCCGGGTGCTGAAGGCGAAGCACGACGCTGGCGCCGAGTTCGCCGTCACCGACATGGTGCTGCGGGCCTCCGACTACGTCGCGCTCGTCGAGCGCGCCCGAGCCGTCGGAGCCGACCTGCCGATCATCCCGGGCATCATGCCGATCCTGAACCTCCGTTCGATGGAGCGGATGGTCGAGCTCTCCCGCCGACAGCTTCCGGAGGAGATCACGGCCCGCCTGACGCCGTACGCCGACGACCCGGCAGGTCTGCGCGCGGAGGGCATCGCGATCGCGACCGAGCTGTGCGAGACGCTGCTCCGGGCCGGCGCGCCGGGCCTGCACTTCTACACGCTGAACCGGTCCAAGGCGACGCGCGAGATCTTCGCCAACCTGCAGATCACCGTCTGAGGCGGGCGTGCAGACCGTCACCGTGACCGGGACCGGCGTCGTCACCGTCGTCCCGGACAGTGCGGTGGTGAGGCTCGCGGCGTTCGCCCGGGGGAGCGGCGTCGCCGAGGCGTACGCCGCCATGTCCGGCGCAGCCGCCACGGTCGTCGAGGTCGCGCACCGGCACACCGAGGAGCGCCGCGTCGCCTCGACCGGCATCTCGGTGTGGCCCGCACGCGACCACGAGGGCCGCGAGACCGGCTACGAGGCCCGCCACTCCTACGCCGTCACGTGCCCCGACCTGGCGACCGCCGGTGCCCTGCTGGACGAGCTGGCCGGGCAGGTCGGCGACGCGCTCGCGGTCGACGGCGTGGCGCTCGAGGTCACCGAGGACCACGGTGCCGGGGACCGGGCCCGGGAGGCGGCCTTCCAGGACGCACGCGAACGCGCCGCCCAGCTCGCCCGGATGGCCGGTGCCGGGCTCGGTGCCGTCCAGACGATCGTCGAGGGCGACCCCGGCCGCGGGCCGTCGCCGATGCCGCGGATGGCGCTCGCCAGCGCGTCGGCGGCCGGCCTCGAGCCGGGCGAGGCCTCGGTGACCACCACCGTCACCGTGGTGTGGGAGCTCGCCTACTGACCTGAGGTCCGGCGTGGCGCCCGGCCGACCATCTCGGCCACCAGCGCGGCGCTGAGGCCGGCGAAGGGCAGCCCCGAGCCGGTCGTGGCGTGGGCACCCGCGGCCAGCACGCCGGCGACGGGCGTCCGCGGTCCCAGCCTCGCTCGGGCCGTGCGCGGGCCCTGCCACAGCACGCCGTGCGGGGACCCGCCCCATGCGTCGACGAGGTCGCGCGGGGTGCGGTCGACGCGGGCGACGACCTGTGCGCGCACGTCGAGGCCGTGACGTGCCAGCGCGGTCAGGAGGTCCTCGGCGATGCGGCCGCGGCCCAGCACCGTCCACGCCGCAGCGCCGTCGGGGGCCCGACCCCCGGTGCGCACGACCAGCAGGGGGTCGCCGTGCAGCACGACCTCGTGGGGCAGGTCGGGGACGTCGCCCTCGAGCCCGACGTGGCACACGACCGGAGGGAAGGCCGGCATCGTGCGCCGGACGTACGACGCGAGAGCCGGCAGGCGGCGGGGGTCGACGGCGACGACCACCTGGTCCGCGTCGACCTCGCCGCCCGGGGTCCGCACCGCGGTGACCCGGCCCTCGCGCACGACGAGGTCGGTGGCCGGGGTGCCGGTGAGCACGGTCACGCCGCGCAGCGCGAGCCGGTCGGCCATCGCCGTGCCGAGGGCGGCGAGCCCCCCGGGGACGGTCCACGCCCCGAAGCGCTGCTCGAGGTAGACGTCGACGCCGGCCAGGACGGGAGCCTGCCGCAGGTCGTGGCCGTCCATGACGAGGCGGTGGCCGGCGACCAGCCGCAGCCGGTCGTCACGCAGTGACTGGCGCAGCCGCTTGTGGAGCGACTCGCGCCGCCCGAGCAGGGTCATCAGCTCGCGGGGCGCGACGTCGGGGTCGAAGGGGCGCTCGTACCACTCCTTGCGCAGCAGCTCCCACGTCTCGCCGTACGACGCGACGTGGTCGACCCACTGCCGGCCCAGGCCCGTACCGAGGGCGTCGAACGCCGCGAGCTGGGCGGCCCGCGACCCTCCGGGCAGCTGCATCGCCGAGCCGTCGTCGAAGCGGTGCTCGCGAACCACGTCGAGCGGCTGGAGGTCGAGCTCGCGCTCGAGCGGTCGGCCCGACTTGCGGAACAGGTCGCGCACGACGGCCGGCAGGAGCGTGCTGGTCGGTCCGGCGTCCCACGCGAAGTCGCCGTGCCGCACCGTGGTGAGCGCGCCGCCCAGCTGCTCGGAGCGCTCGAGGAGCGTGACCTCGTGCCCGAGCCTGGCCAGCCGCGCGGCGGCCGCCATGCCGCCGAAGCCGCCGCCGACCACCACCACACGAGCCACGGGTGAACCCTAGGCGCCACCTAGGAGACGTCGCGGACGGGCTCCTGCTCCTTCCAGTCACGCTTCTTCCACCGACGCCAGCCGCGGCGCGCCAACCGGCCCAGGACGAGCAGCAGGACGAGGCCGACCACGAGCAGCACGCCGGCGATCGCTGCGGCCGCCTGCGGGTGCTCGAGGGAGAACCACACCACCCCGAGCACGAGCGCGTCCTCGGTGAGGCTCGCCGCGACGTTGGTCACCGGCTCCGGCGAGGAGTTGATGGCCAGCCGACCGCCCGCCTTGGCGAGGTGGCTCAGCAGGGCGGTCCCGCCGCCCACCACGCCGAGCACGGCCTGCTCGAGGGAGGAGGCGTCGCCGGCGAGCAGGACGCCGATCACCGCGCCCGCGGTGGGCCGGACGGCGGTGGAGATCGCGTCCCAGGTCGAGTCGATGTAGGGGATCTTGTCGGCGACGAACTCCATCGCGAACATGAAGCCGGCAGCGGCCAGGACGTCCCACCGGCCCAGCACGTCGGGGATCTCGGCGACCGACCCGACCCGGTCCGCGATGCCCAGCACGAGCACCACGAGGTAGGCGTTGATGCCGCTCGCCCACCCGCTGGAGAAGGTCATGGCCAGGGCGTCCATCAGCGGCCCTCCATCACTCCACCTCGACCTCGACCGCGCCGGTCATCGCCACCAGCTCGTCGTAGGACGTCGAGAACACCGCGGCGGGGTGGCCGGCCGCCGCCCACACGACCTCGTGCCTGCGCAGCCACGGGTCGATCCACGTGCGGATCGGCGCCGGGTGGTCGATGGGGGAGACGCCCCCGATCACCTGCCCGGTGTGCTGACGGACGAAGTCGGGGTCGGCCCGCCGCAGCCGGGCGACTCCGATGCGCGCGGCCACGGCCGCCGTGTCGACCCGGTGGGCGCCCGAGGTGAGGATCAGGACGGGCTCGCCGTCGCCGTCGAAGAGCAGGCTGTTGGCGATGGCGCCGACCTCGCACCCCAACGCCGCCGCGGCGAGTGCTGCCGTGTGGGCGCTGTCGGGCAGGATGACCACGTCACCGGCGCCGCCGCGTCGGGTGAGGTCGCCTCGAAATGAGGTGATCGATGCATGCTCGGACGACATGATGCGAGCCTAGCGACCAACGACGACGAGCCTCAGGGGAGTTTGGATGGCGCGCGACCTGCCGGGATCCGTGGTCAACAGCATGCGAGTGCTGGGGCTGATCGTCGCCACGTCGGGGGTGATCACGCTGCTGACCTGGCTGATGCGCGACGAGGTGATCCTCGGGTGGGCCGAGGGCAACCCGTCGGCGCAGGAGATCCTCGCCCAGGGCGGGATCGAGCAGCTGCGCGAGAGCCCCATCGTCCCCGGCTTCGTCGCCCTGTCGGTGGTCGCGTTCGTCGGCTTCGCCCTGCTGGTCCTCGTGCTGGGCTCGTTCTTCGTCGGCGGGCACGGCTGGACCCGTCCCGTCCTCACGGCCACGGCCGGGGTCGGCGTGCTGGTCGGCGTGGTGTGCCTCGACGCCCACCTGCCGACCATCTTCGTGGTGCTCTCCGCGCTGGTCATCGTCGAGGGCCTGGTGCTCTCGTTCTTCCTCTGGCGGCGCGAGACCAGCGCCTACCTGCGTCGCACCTGAGGCGCCAGCGCACGTCGCCGTCAGGGTCCTGACGGTCGGGTCCTCCCCAGCCGGCGCGCGGGTCTTGACGGCCTGTCGGTGGGGGGGAGTACCGTTCTGGGTGTTCGAACACGTGTTCGATGCGATCCGGGTGGCGGTGACCTCGACCCCCACCGTCACCCGGGTCGGCCCCGGGGTCGACGACTGTGCGAGGAGGCGCGATGAGGCAGTACGACGACCCCGTCGAGGTGCGGCGAGGCGAGGCGCAGGACCCCGACCAGTTCCTGTGGCGGGGCCGGTTGTGGAAGGTGCGTGCCGTGGTCGCGCACTGGGTGGAGACGGGCCCGTGGTGGCAGGGCGACTCCGGTGCGGTCGCCGACCTCGTCGCCGAGCGCGAGCTGTGGCGGGTGGAGGCCGGCCGGGGCATGCCCGGAGGACGGCAGGCGAGCGACCCGTCGTCCTACGGCGTCTTCGACCTCTCCTTCGACTGGACCGACGGGCGCTGGCAGCTCGTCGGGTGCCTGGACTGAGGGGCATGGTCATGACCTCACCCAGCTCCCGTCGAGGGCCCGTGCCCGTCCCCGGACCGCACCTGCTGCCGGCCAGCGCCCACTCCTACCTCGCGCGCTCGGCGACCTCGTTGCGCGACGCGATCACCGCCCGTGACGTGCCGACCCGCTACGCCTGTGCCCACGTGGCCGCCCTCTGCGCGGCCGCCGCGCTGCTCGCGGCCCGGGCCCGACCGGCGCCGCGGGGTCGCCGGCAGAAGAACGCCTGGGTGCTCCTCGCCGAGGTGGCTCCCGAGCTGTCGGAGTGGGCGAGCTTCTTCGCCGCCGGGGCCGCCAAGCGCGCGGCCGCCGAGGCCGGGTCGACGAGGGCCGTGACCGAGCGGGAGGCCGACGACCTCGTGCGCGACGCGGACCGCTTCCTGGCCGTGGTCGAGCAGGCGCTCGGCCTGGTCCCGCACGCCAGCGTCGCCTGAGGGGCTGGGTGCAGGTGTCGCCCGACCCGTTCGTCCACCTCCACGTCGCCTCCGGGTTCTCCCTGCGATACGGCGCCTCCCACCCCGACGCCCTCGTCGAGCGGGCGGCCGAGCACGGCATGGACACGCTGGCCCTCACCGACCGTGACGGCACCTACGGTGCGGTGAAGTTCGTGCGCGCCGCTCGCCGCGCCGGCGTCCGACCGGTGCTCGGCGTCGACCTCGCGGTCGCCCCGACCATGGGTGCGGCTGCGGGCGGGAGGATGGGCGGGAGCATCGCGGGGCCCGCGCCACGTCGTCGTACGCCGGTGCGGGGCGGGGTCGCCCGCGACGTGTCGGTGCAGCTGGGCGGCAGCGCACGCGTCACCTTCCTCGCCCTCGGCAGGTCCGGGTGGGCGGCGCTGTGCCGGATGGTGTCCGCGGTCCACCTGTCCGGCGAGCGCGGGCGTCCGGTCGGCACGCTCGACCTGCTGGCGCCGCACCTCGCCGGCGGTGACGTGCTGGTGCTGCTCGGACCGTCCTCCGAGCTCGGGGCCGTCGCGACCCGGCGGCGCGACGACCTGGCTCCGGTCGCGCTCGCGCCGTGGCTCGAGGTGGTGCCGCGACACCACCTCGTCGTCGAGCTGGTGTCCCACCGGCTCGGCGGTCGCGGGGGCGACTGGGGCCCGGGGACCTCGGCGCACGCTGCCCGCTTGACCGGCCTCGCCCGTCGCGCCGGCCTGACCACCGTTCTCACCAACGCGGTCCGCTACGCCGACCGCCTCGACGCGCCGACCGTCGACGTCCTCGATGCCGCCAGGCGCCTGGTGCCGCTCGGCTCGGCCGGGCTCCGCGACGTCGGCCCGGACGGCGCTCGCGGCAACGCCGAGGGGTTCCTCAAGTCCGGCAAGCAGATGCACGAGGTGGCCGACGAGATCTGCCGGCTCGCCGGGCTGGGCGACAGCGAGCGGGAGGCGAGGCGGCTGCTCGCGCGCACGAGGACGGTGGCCGACCGGTGCGCCCTCGACCCCCGCGCCGACCTGGGCATCGGCGAGGTGCACTTCCCCGAGCTCGACCTGGCCGACGCGTCCTCCCACCGCACCGCCGACGCGGTGCTGCGGGCCCGGTGCGAGGCGGCGATCGGCTGGCGGTACGGCACGGGCCCGATGATGCGGGTCTGGAAGCGGCTCGACGACGAGCTCGAGACCATCCGCACCCTGGGCTACGCGTCCTACTTCCTCACCGTGGCTGACGTCACCGACCTGATCGGCGACATGGGCATCCGTCGTGCCGCGCGGGGGTCCGGCGCCGGCAGCATCGTCAACTACCTGCTCGGCATCTCGGGGGTCGACCCGATCCGCCACGGTCTGTTGATGGAGCGGTTCCTCTCGCCGCTGCGCGCGTCGCTGCCCGACATCGACGTCGACGTGGAGTCGGCGCGGCGCGAGGAGGTCTACCGCGCGATCCTCGACCGCTTCGGCGGCGAGCGGTGCGTCACCGTCTCGATGATGGACACCTACCGCGTCCGCCACGCCGTCCGTGATGTCGGCGCCGCCCTCGGCATGCCGCCGGGCGAGGTCGACGCGATCGCCAAGGCGTTCCCCCACGTGCGGGCGCGCGATGCCCGCTCCGCGCTGCGCGACCTGCCCGAGCTGCGGGCCAGCGGGCTCGGCGACGGCGGGCTCGACCGGTTCTTCGGCCTGGTCGAGCGGCTCGACGGGCTGCCCCGGCACATCGCGATGCATCCCTGCGGCGTGCTGCTGTCCGACCTGACCCTGCTCGACCGCACACCCGTCGAGGCATCCCACGCAGGCTTTCCGATGAGCCAGTTCGACAAGGACGACGTCGAGGAGCTCGGCCTGCTCAAGCTCGACGTGCTCGGCATCAGGATGCAGTCCGCGATGGCCCACGCCATCGCGGAGGTGCGTCGCGTCGACGGGGTGCAGGTCGACCTCGACGACGAGGCCCAGGTGCCCTTCGACGACGCCACGACCTACGACCTCATCAGCAGCGCCCGGACGCTGGGCGTCTTCCAGATCGAGTCGCCGGGCCAGCGTGAGCTCGTCGGCAAGTCCGGCATCGAGACCTTCGACGACATCATCACCGACATCTCCCTCTTCCGTCCCGGACCGGTCAAGAGCGACATGATCACCCCCTACCTCGAGGCCAAGCACGGGTGGCGTGACGTCCACTACCTCCACGACGACCTGCGCCCGATCCTCGAGGGCACCCGCGGCGTCGTCGTCTTCCACGAGCAGGTGATCGAGATGATCGCCCGGTTCGGTGGCGTCTCCTACGCCGAGGCCGACGAGAAGCGCCGTGCCGTCGGGAGCCGCGACGCGATGGCGGCCACCCGGGCGTGGTTCTTCCCACGCGCGCTGGCCCAGGGCTACGAGCCTCTGCTGGTGAAGCGCATCTGGGCGGTGCTGGAGGCCTTCGCCTCCTTCGGGTTCTGCAAGGCCCATGCCGCCGCGTTCGCGCTGCCGACCTACCAGTCGGCCTGGCTCAAGGCCCACTGGCCGGCGCACTTCCTTGCCGGGGTCCTGACCCACGACCCGGGCATGTACCCCAAGCGCCTCATCCTCGACGACGCCCGCCAGGTCGGGGTCGGCGTGCGCGGGCTCGACGTCAACGCCAGCGCGTCGACCTACGTCGTCGAACCTGTCGACCCTTCCGGGTACTCGATCCGGCTCTCGCTGTCCGACGTCAAGGGGATCAGCGCGGCGGAGGTCGCCCGCATCGTCGAGGCACGCCAGGGGGGCCGCTACGCGTCGCTGTCCGACTTCTTCCACCGCGCCCGGGTCTCGCGACCGACGCTGGAGCGGTTGGTGCTGGCCGGTGGTTTCGACGACGTCTACGGCATCTCGACCGGGGAGCAGGCGGTGGACCGGCGCGGCCGGGTGACGCGACGCGACCTGCTGCTGCAGGTCGCCGAGCTCGACCTGCACGCCCGCCTGCTCGACCGGGCCTCGCGGGCGCGTGGTCGCGGGCAGGCCAGCCGGAACGCCACCCCGCCGGCGCTCGCCGCCGCGACCGAAGCGGCGGCCCGCAACAGCACCGACCCCGCGGTGCGGGCCGGGTCGGCGTCGACGGAGCGGCACGCGCTGGCCGACGCCGGCGTCTGGGCCCGCGCCTCCGCGCAGTCGCGCGCCGCGCGGCCGGTCGTCGACGCCGAGTCGGTTCAGCTCACACTCGCGCTGGGAGACGAACCGGGGCGACCGGGGGAGCGACCGACCGGCCTGCCGGAGATGACCAGGCTCGAGCGGATGCGCGCCGAGCTGGAGATCCTCGGCCTCGACGTGAGCCAGCACGCGATCACCCCCTACGCCTCGCTCCTCGAGGCACTCGAGGTGACCCGCAGCCGTGACCTGCTGCGTCGGCGCAGTCGCGCCGAGCTGCTCGTGGCCGGGGTGAAGGTCGCGACCCAGACGCCGCCGATCAGGTCCGGGCGGCGGGTCGTGTTCCTGACGCTCGACGACGGCACCGGCCCGGTCGACGCGACGTTCTTCGACGACGCCCAGGGCCCCTACGCCGCGACCGTGTTCTCGTCCTGGCTGCTCCTGGTGCGCGGCGAGCTCCGGCGTACCGGTCGCCGGGGCGTCTCCCTGCGCGCGACCGGAGCCTGGGAGCTGCCCGGGTTGCACGCCCTCTGGCAGGGTGCCCGCACCACCGACGAGGCCCTCGAGCGGGTGCGCGCCGAGCTCTCGCGGCGGCCCGAGCCGGACGCGACGGGACCGGACGAGCCCTCGACGAGGCGCGTCCTCGTCCACTCCAGCGGCTTCCGGCTCTCGCCCTACGCCGACGTCGACCCCGCCGGCGACTCGCCCCGCGACGTCGGCCGCAAGCTCGCGACCGACCCGACCCACCCGACCGACCGACCGCCGTCCCGTGCCCTGTGGCACCGCAGCCCCGGGAGCCCGGGATGAACGCCGCCACCGCACCGACCCTCCACGCCCGCGGCTCGACGAGGACGCCGGCCGACGAGCCACTAGGGTGGCGCCCATGGCCCAGCCGACCGCGAGCTCCTCTGCCAGCGAGCGACGCCAGTCCGTCCGCACCGGCGTGGCTTGGGACGGCGTGCGCCGCCTCCTCGACGCAGCAGCCGCCGACGGTCACCAGGCCCGCATCGTCGACATCGGCGGCGGCACCGGCGGCTTCGCCGTCCCGCTGGCCGAGCTCGGACACACCGTGCAGGTCATCGACCCGAGCCCCGACGCCCTCGCCTCGCTCGACCGGCGTGCTCGTGAGCGCGGCGTCGCCGACCGCGTCACCGGCCAGCAGGGCGACCTGTCCGACCTGTCCGACCTGGTCGACGAGGCCGACCTCGTCCTCTGCCACGGCGTGCTCGAGATGGTCGAGGACCCCGCCGCGTCCCTCGCCTCGATCGCCGGCGTGCTGCGTCCCGGCGGACACCTCAGCCTGCTCGTGGCCCAGCGACATGCTGCCGTGGTGGCGCGAGCCATGGCCGGTCACTTCCAGGCCGCGCGCGAGCTGCTCGACGACGTACCCCACCGACCGGAAGGCGGCTCGCCCGGTCCGGCCGGGCGCAGCGGCCGTCGCTTCACCCACGACGAGATCGTCGACCTCCTCGTCGGGGCCGGCCTCAGCCCCGAGTCGGTCCACGCCGTCCGCGTCTTCGCCGACCTCGTCCCGGGCAGCCTCCTCGACCTCGAGCCGGGCGCGACCGCGGCGCTGGTCGAGCTCGAGAAGGCCGTGGCCACGCGCCCGGAGTACCTCCCCCTCGCTGCCCAGCTCCACGTCGTCGCGCGCCGCTGACCGTCGCCCCCGCGGGGGTCGGCGATGACCGACACCCCGTTGCTGCACGTCGACATGGACGCGTTCTACGCCTCCGTCGCGCTCCGGGAGCGCCCCGACCTGGTCGACCAGCCCGTCGTGGTGGGCGGGAGCGGACGCGGTGTCGTGCTGGCCGCCAACTACGTCGCCCGCCGCTACGGCATCAGGTCGGCCCTCCCGATGACCCGAGCCCGGCGGCTGTGCCCGCACGTCGTGGTGCTCGCGCCCGACTACTCCACGTTCACGAGCGTCTCGGCGTCGGTGATGGAGACGTTCCGCGACGTCACCCCGGTGGTGGAGGCGATGTCGCTCGACGAGGCGTTCCTCGACGTGCGGGGCGCCACGCGGCGACTCGGCACCCCCGGCGAGATCGCCGAGCGGCTCCGGGCGACCATCCACGACGAGCAGGGCATCACGTGCTCCGTCGGCGTCGCCGCGTCGGTGTCGGTCGCCAAGGTCGCGAGCAGGCGGGCCAAGCCCGACGGCGTGGTCGTGGTGCCCCCGTCCGAGGTCACCTCCTTCCTGCACCCGCTCGACGTCGGCGAGCTCTACGGCGTGGGGGAGAAGACGCAGGTACTCCTGCACCGCTTCGGCCTGCTCACCGTGGGCGACGTCGCCCACACCCCGCTGCAGACCCTCCAGCGAGCCCTCGGCGACCACCTCGGTCGTCACCTCCACCACCTCGCGTGGGGCACCGACCGACGCGACCTCTCGCCGACCGCCGGCCCGCACGAACCGGAGCGGTCGATGGGAGCCGACGAGACCTTCGCGCGTGACACCGACGACCGCGACGTCATCGTCCGCGAGCTGCTGCGGCTCTCCGCCCGGGTCACCGGGCGCATGCGGGCGGCCGGGGTGGCCGGGCGCACCCTCACCCTGAAGGTCCGCTTCGCCGACTTCACCACGATCACCCGCTCGCGCACGATGCCCGAGGCCACCGACGTGACCGTCGAGGTGCACCGCGCGGTGACCCACCTCTACGACGCCCTGGGGCTGCAACGCGCGCGCGTGCGGCTGGTCGGCGTACGGGTGGAGGGGCTGGTGCCGCGAGCGACGGTGCACCGCCAGCTCGTGCTGGGGGAGCCCACGCACGGGTGGGCCGAGGCCGACCGTGCGGTGGACCGCGCGACGCGACGGTTCGGGGCCGCGGCCGTGCGACCGGCGAGCCTCGTGTGACGAACAGCCCCTGCGTCGGGGTGGAATTTTCCGGGGACGCCTACCGTAGGTGGGGGCGGGTGCCTAGACTTGCACCAGAAGGTGAGGAGGAACCGTGGAGCTCTCCGAGGAAGAACTGCGAATGCTCGAGCAGATGGAGCGCGCCCTCGTCGAAGAAGACCCCAAGCTCGCCTCCACGCTTCGCGGCACGTCGTTCCAGCGCGCCGCGCGTCGCCGGATGATCCTGGGCGGGGCGATCCTCCTCGTCGGCATCGGTCTCCTGATCGTCGCCGTGCTCCTCGACCTCACCGCCGTGCTCCAGACGATCGTCGGTGTCCTCGGCTTCGTGGTCATGCTCGTCGGCGCGATCCTGGCCCTCACGTCGGCGCGCAGCCCGGGTCACGCGACGCCCAAGGTGCGTGCCTCCGGCCGCACCGGGTTCGGTGTCGTCGACGGCGGCCGGCCGCACCGGCCTCGCCGGCAGCGCTCCGGCAGCCCGTTCATGGAGCGCATGGAGGAGCGGTGGCGCCGCCGCCGCGAACGCGGCTTCTGACCGCAACTCCTGTCGCACCCCTGATCGCACCCCACCGCCCGGTCCTCGGACCGGGCGTTCGTGCGTGTGCACTCCGCGCCACAACCCCACCGACCGGGCACTTCGCCGCGCCCCAACCCCACCGACCGGGCACGTCCTCGCGGTCGCGCGGACGCCTTGCGCGAGGAAGTGCCCGCTCTGCCCGTCCCAGCGCGAGGAAGTGCCCGCTCGGCCCGTCGCCCGTCGGCCGTCAGCCGACGAGCTCGTCGACCGTCCGGGCGGACTCGTGGTCGGGGGTCGTGGTCGAGGCCCGGCCGGACCTGCCGCGCAGGCGCCAGGACGTACGACGTCCCACGACCGACGCGGGCCACCACTCGGCGCGGCGCGCCTCGCGTGACGTCACCCCGGCGGTGAGGGACTCCTCGACGAGGGCGAGGTCGCCGGCCAGGCGCTCGGCGGTGAAGGTCTCCGGGTCGCGGGCGTAGCGGCTGCGCTCGAGGGACGCGACGAGCCGGTCGAGGGCCTGCGCCGCCTCGGGAGCCTGCTCGCGTCCGCGGCGCGGACGGTCGGGCCGCGAGTCGTGGACGGGGGTGGCCAGGAGGTGCCCGAGCCAGTCGCCGACCCGTCGGGGCGAACGACCCTCCGGCCACGCGTGGCCCAGGTCGCGGGCCACGTCGCGCAGCTCGAGCCAGAGGTCCTCGACGTCGCCGTCGAGGCGGCGCCGGCGCCGGGAGGCACGGACCAGTCGGGGCGTCAGCAGCAGCAGGACCACCAGGGCGAGGCCGACCAGGCCGGCGAGGATCGGGACCCAGGGGATGGACGAGCCGGTCGCGTCGTCGGCGGCTGCCTCGGCATCGGCCTGCTCGCCGCGGTCGGGCAGCTCATCGGCGGGTTGTCCGGCGCTGGGCGTCGGGGTCGGGACGACCGGCTCGAACTCGGCCTCCGTGTAGCCCGGCGGCTGGCTGGCGCGCGACTGGGGGGTGGGCTCGAAGCGCACCCAGCCCGAGCCGGGGAAGTAGAGCTCGGGCCACGCGTGGAAGTCGTGCGCGGAGAACTCCCACGCGCCCCTGGTCGACTTCTCGGGCTCGAGGAAGCCGATCGCGACCCGGCTCGGGATGCCGAGGACGCGGGCCATGATCGCCATCGACGCAGCGAACTGTGTGCAGTAACCGGACCGCTCGTCGAGGAACGCGAGCAGGTCGGCGTCGCCACGGCCCGCCGAGGCGGCCTGCGCCTGGTCGTAGCGGAACCCGCCGTCCTCGCGGAACCACTGCTGCAGCACCTGGGCCTTCTGGAAGCGGGTGGGGGCGTCGGCGGTGACGCTCGCCGCGAGCCGCCGGACCTCGTTGCTCAGGCTGCTGGGCACGTCGGTGAAGGTCGCTGCCACCGATCCGGCACCGGAGACGGCCCGGTCCATGTCCTTCGGGTCGTAGGTCAGCTCGGCGGCGGTGAAGTCGTAGGTGAGGTCGGCCGTGGTGAGACCGTCACGCGCGGCGATGAAGTCGCGGGTACTGAGGTCGTAGCGCCAGTCGGACCCGGCGGCGATCCGCGTGGTCTGCGCGGCCGTGGGCAGCCAGGTGGAGTCGAGGTCCGGCCCCACACGGACGTCGTACTTGAACTGCCGACGGGACACGTCGACGCCCACCCCGTCGAGGGGGGGCAGTGAGCCGGTCGCTGCCTGCGACTCCGGGATCTCGCGGTCGCCGGGGGTCCACGCGGTGCCGGTGAAGTTGGTGAGGACCGCCAGACGCATGTAGGTCGGGCGCGGTCCGGAGGTGGTCACCCACAGCATCGGGACGTCCTCGCCGCGGCTCAGGTTGCGTTCCAGGTCGAGCAAGGGGTCCTTCACCTCGACCTCACGGGTCCCGGGGCCGTTGCCGTCCAGGACGCTCATGCTCATCGTGGGCACGGCGGCCGGTACGACGACCGCGAGCGCGATCGCGCTCGCGCCGAGGGCCAGCGCGGTGTTGCCGATGGCGCCGGTGCGCACCGAGAAGGAGCCCTTCTCGCCGTCAGGCGCGCGTCCCCAGCTGGTGACGTGGTCGCTGTGCTGGATGAAGACCAGGGTGAGGAAGAAGGCGGCGATCACCGCGAAGAGCCACCACGACACGGCGTCGCCGGTGACCGCGACGGGCAACGTGTAGGCGGCGAGCAGCACGAGGCCGGCCACCGGGGCCCGGCGCAGGGTGCAGGCGATCAGGTCGACCAGCAGGACGATCAGCACCCCGCCGATGAGCAGCAACGGGTGCACGGGCGGTACGCCGTTCTGGACCGGAGCTGCGTAGCTGCGCGAGGTCTCGAGCGCGTCATCGATCGCGGCCCGGAAGGCGTCGACGTTGTCCGGGGTCGGGATGGGAGAGCCGGTCGTGGTGCCGAGCACCAGCAGTGCGCCGAGGACCACCTGACCGGTGATGATCACGACGACCGGGAGGCGGTTCCAGCGGGCCAGGGCGCCCGCCCCGGCCAGGACGACGCCGATGAGGAGCAGGGGGATGGCGACCTCGGCGAAGCCCTCGGTCAGGACGCGCCACGACAGCACCGTGGTCCACGAGGCCAGCAGAGCGATGCCGGCGATGCGCAGCTGGTGCGGGAGCGTGCTCCACGTGGACCTCATCGTGCGACTCCCGACGAGGCCGTGGCCCGGCTCTGCATCAGGCCCAGCTCCTGCCAGGCGGTGTCGAGGCGGTCGCGCGGGCCGAGGGTGATCGAGCGCCACCCGGTGGACGTGAGGTGGGCGGCCGCGCCGGGACCGGGCTGGACCGGCAGGTGGGGCGCCCACGCGTCGACGTCGAGGGCGATCGCGAGGCTCGACGACGCGTGGTGCTGCAGGCGACGGAGGAACGGCAGGTCGGGGTCGCCGAGACCTCCGAAGATCCCGATGGTGAGACCGCCGTGGCCGGGCTCGGCCAGCCACTGCGTGTCGGGCGCGGGGGAGTGGTCGAGCTGGACGACGGCGAGCGCCTCGAGGAGCGGGATGGTGCTGGCCTCGGCGGTGTGGGAGTGCCACTCGGTCTCGCGGCTGTCGCCGGAGGCGGTGACCAGCCGGACGGTGTAGCCATGGTGGGCCAGGTGGATGGCGATCGAGGCGGCCGCGGACACGGCACCCTCGAGCGAGCTGGCGGCCCCCTGCCCGCGGTGGGCGATGCCCCGGTTGTCGAGGAAGACGGTCGCGCGCGACTGCCACGGCTGCTCCTCGCGGCGCACCATCAGCTCGCCGACGCGCGCCGAGCTGCGCCAGTGGACGCGCCGCAGGTCGTCGCCGCGTCGGTACTCGCGGACGGTGACGTCCTCCGCGCTGCCGGTCGCGAAGGCGCGGGGGCGGTTGTCGCCCGAGCCGGTCCATGCCCCGCCCAGCGGGATGCTCGGCAGGGAGATGGTGCGCGGGGTGACGGTCAGCCGGGTGGTGGCGTGGAAGGTGCGACCCAGCTCGACCAGGCCGAACGGGTCGGTCACGCGCACCGACATGGGCCCGATGTCGAACTGGCCGCGCAGCTCCGAGCGCACCTGGTAGGTCGCGTGCCGACGCCACCCGTGGCCGAGTCCCTCGAGCACGAAGCGCGGCCGGGTGCCCAGCACGTAGGGGAGACGCTCCTCGAGCAGCAGCACGCCCGTGGGCGTGCGGGACTCGTTGGAGACGGTGAGCTCGACGGTGGCGGGCTGACCGGCGACCACGAGCTGGGGGGAGACCGTACGCACGAGCGAGAGGCGGTAGCGGGAACGGCCGACCCACCAGGCGGTGAGCAGCGGCAGCACCGCCACGAGGACGCCGATGCGCACCACCGAGGAGTGGCCCACGACGATCGCGGCCACGACGGTGGTGATGCCGGCGGCCAGGAACGCCCGTCCGCGGACGGTCAGCGCAGCGAGCGCCTCACGCACGGCTGCCGCGTGTGATCGACGTGGAGTCGGACGCCGCGGGCACCGGCACCGACTCGACGATCCCCGACAGGATCGCGGCGGTGGTGCGCCCGCTCATCGTCGCCTCCACGTTGGGCAGCAGCCGGTGGGCGAGGACCGGAGAGGTGATGCCGTGGATGTCGTCGGGGAGCACGTAGTCGCGTCCCTGCGTGGCGGCGACGGCCTTGGCGGCCCGCACGAGGTGGAGCGTCGCGCGGGGTGAGGCACCGAGGTGCAGGTCGTTGCTGGCGCGGGTGGCGGTGGTGAGGGCCACGGCGTAGCGCTGCACGGCCGGCGACACGTGCACCCGGCCGACGATCTCGATGACCTTGCGGATCTCCCCGGCGTCGGTGACCGGCTCGAGGTCGTCGAGCGGGTTGTGCGCGGTGTGCCCCTCCAGCATCGCGATCTCCGCGGACTCGACCGGGTAGCCGACCGAGACGCGCGCCATGAAGCGGTCGCGCTGCGCCTCCGGGAGGGCGTAGGTGCCCTCCATCTCGATGGGGTTCTGCGTGGCGATGACCATGAAGGGCTTTTCGAGCTGGTAGGTCGCGTTGTCGACGGTGACCTGGCGCTCCTCCATGCACTCGAGCAGCGCCGACTGCGTCTTGGGCGACGCGCGGTTGATCTCGTCGCCGACGACGATGTTGGCGAAGACGCCGCCGGGCCGGAACTCGAACTCCCGGGTGTCCTGGTTGAACACCGAGACGCCGGTGACGTCGGAGGGCAGCAGGTCCGGGGTGAACTGGATGCGGCGCACGGTCGAGTCGATGCTGCGCGCGAGGGCCTTGCTCAGCTGGGTCTTGCCCACGCCGGGGACGTCCTCGATGAGGAGGTGGCCCTCGGCGAGCAGGACGACGAGGGCGGCGTTGACGACGTCGGGCTTGCCCGCGATCACGCGCTCGATGTTCTGGCGTACGGCGCCGGTGACCCGCCGCACGGTGTCCAGGTCGGGCGCCTGCCCGGAAGACCCAGTCGTCACGTTGTCGTCCATCCCCTCGTGCGTGCTCCTCCACCACGGTATGTGGTGCGCGCAACATACCCGCCCGGCCGGGCGTGCGCTGCTGCCCTCGAGGGACGTCCCCCACCCGGGCGACGCGCCGTCCCCCACTTCGCTCCACCACCCGGGTCCCGTCCTTCCCACCGGCGCTCCACCAAGCCTGTCCTGAGCGTGGATCGCGCCTGTCCACGCGGGATCCGGCCGTTGCGGCACGGGGATCCGAGGACGTGCGGGCGCGACGGGACGGGCGAAATTCGTGCGTGAAACACGCGCGATCTGGTTGACGGTGGAGCGAAGTGGAGTACTGTGGGGCGAAGTGGGGGACAGGGTCGATCTGCCCGCCGAGCAGGGGAGGTGCCGGATGTTCTTCGGCACCTACACGCCCAAGCTCGACGAGAAGGGCCGGCTCTTCCTCCCGGCGAAGTTCAGGGACGAGCTGACGGAGGGACTCGTGGTGACCAGGGGGCAGGAGCGCTGCCTCACCGTCTGGTCGCTGGAGGACTTCGGGAGGCTCACCGACCGGCTCCGCGAGGCGCCGGTCACGCAGAAGAACACCCGTGACTACGTCCGCATGCTGTTCGCCGCCGCCAGCCAGGAGGTGCCGGACAAGCAGGGACGGATCAACATCCCGGCACCACTGCGGGAGTACGCCTCGCTCCGCAAGGAGTGCGTCGTCATCGGATCGATGAACCGGATCGAGATCTGGGACCCGACCGCCTGGGCGACCTACTCCGAGGAGCAGGAGCAGAAGTTCTCCGAGCTCAGCGACGAGGTCTTCCCCGGCATCTGAGCAGCGACCACCAGCACCACCCGACAACTCCACAGCTGACATCGCGACCCGTATCACCAGGTCTCGAGCCCGCTCCTCGCGTGGCCATCTGGGGCACTTCCCCGGCACCAGAGGGCTTCCTTTCCCCATCAGGGGAGCGGGCAGGGACCTGGTGCGGCGGCTCGCCCCGTGCCACCTGGCGGGGAGTGTCAGCCGCACCGCCAACCCAGAAGAACCCAGCAGCAGCACCAGTCAGCATC
Source organism: Nocardioides sp. zg-1230 (assembly GCF_013155335.1). Taxonomy (GTDB): domain Bacteria; phylum Actinomycetota; class Actinomycetes; order Propionibacteriales; family Nocardioidaceae; genus Nocardioides. The sequence continues at coordinate 447,241 of NZ_JABJQZ010000004.1, forward strand.
CGCAGCAACCAGTGGGGTCGAGACCATGAGCACCACCCAGCCCGTGGGGCGCGCAGCAGCGGCACCGCCGCTGCGGGTGCGCGACCAGGCGCGCGAGGCGGCTGCCCTGATCGCGTTCTCGGCCGCCACGGCGTGCGGCCTGGCACTGGCCCTGCTGCTGCTGACCCGCCTGGGCTCCCAGGGCTGAGCAGATGACGACTCCTCGCCACGCCCCGGTGCTCCTCGACCGGGTCGTCGCCCTGCTGGCCCCTGCTCTCGAGGCACCCGGCTCGGTCTACGTCGACTGCACGCTCGGCCTCGGAGGCCACAGCGAGGCGGTCCTCGAGCGCCTCCCGCAGGCCCGGGTCATCGGCATCGACCGCGACCCGACCGCCCTCGAGATGTCCCGCGAGCGGCTCGCGCCGCACGGCGACCGCTTCACCGCCGTGCACGCCGTGTACGACGAGCTGCCCGAGGTGATCGGCTCACTGGGCCTCGACCACGTCGACGCCGTGTTCTTCGACCTCGGGGTCTCCTCGATGCAGCTCGACGTCCGTGACCGGGGCTTCGCCTACGCCGAGGACGCACCGCTCGACATGCGGATGGACCCGACCACCGGTCGGACAGCGGCCGACCTGCTCAACACGGCCACCGCCCAGGAGCTGACCCGCATCCTGCGCGAGTACGGCGAGGAGAAGTTCGCCAGCAGGATCGCCCGCGAGATCGTCCGCCGGCGCGAGGCCACGCCCTTCTCCACCAGCGCCGACCTCGTCGAGCTGCTCTACGCGACGATCCCCGCGCCGGCGCGGCGTACGGGCGGGCACCCGGCCAAGCGCACGTTCCAGGCCCTGCGGATGGCGGTCAACGACGAGCTCGCCGTCCTGCGGCGGGCCATCCCGGCCTCCATCGAGTCCATCGGGGTCGGGGGCCGCGTGGTGGTGGAGTCGTACCACTCGCTCGAGGACCGTCTGGTCAAGCGGGCGTTCGCCGACGCCACCCGGCTCGACGTGCCGCCGGACCTGCCGTTCGTCCCGGAGGGCGCCGAGCCCGCCCTGCGGCTCGTCACCCGCGGGGCCGAGCAGGCCGACGAGCACGAGATCGCCGAGAACCCCCGAGCTGCCTCCGTCCGCCTGCGCGCCGTGGAGCGCGTCCTCCCGTCCTCTCCCTCTTCCCCAGGAGTCGCCCGATGAGCAGTCCCGCCCTGCAACCCCGGACCCGGGTCACGCGCATCGCCCAGGAGGCAGTCGACAAGGCGCGCCTCACCGTGGTCCCCAGGGTGCGGACCCGCGCGCCGCGTGTGCCGTTCATGACGCTCGTGAGCCTGGTCCTCGTCGGCGGCATCGTCGGGCTCCTGCTCTTCAACACCTCCATGCAGCAGGCGTCGTTCACCGCGTCGGCGCTCGAGACCGAGGCCGACACCCTCGCCGCCCGCGAGCAGACGCTGCGGATGGAGCTCGACGAGCTCCGTAACCCGCAGCGCGTGGCCACCGAGGCGCAGGCCATGGGCATGGTGATCCCGTCGGCGCCGGTGTTCCTCGACCTCGAGACCGGCAAGACGGTCGGGGTCCGGACGCCGGCCACCCGGGAGAACGCCATCCAGCTGCAGCCGCCGGCGCCGATCAAGCCGGCGGTCCTCGCGCCCGAGCCGACGTACGTCGAGGTGCCCGCCGCACCCACCGTCGAGGAGCAGCCGGTGACGGACCCCGGGGCGACGAGCGCCAAGCCGCGGAAGAACCGCAACCGCTGACGGCGCGGTCACGCCGTTCCACGACGTCGCACACCTAGATTGTCGAGCAGGTCGGGCCCAGCAGGGGACCGTCCGGAAAACGAGGGACACCAGTGCCGAGCACCCGCGCCACCGGCAAGCGCGGCGCCTCACGGGGCGCACCGATGCTGCGACTGCGCATCGGGTTCGTCCTCATCGCGATGGTCCTCTCCTTCTTCGGCGCCCGGCTCGTCCAGCTCCAGGGCGTCGACCCGCGCTCCTACGCCGTCCGCGCGGCTGCCGAGGGTGCGGTGCGGCTCCCCCTCGTCGCCGAGCGGGGCGACATCCTCGACCGCAACGGCGTGCCCCTCGCCGACTCCGTCAAGGGCAAGATGGTCATCGCCGACCCCGACCTGACGGCCGACCGGGCGCCCGAGCTCGCCCGCCTGCTCTCCGACCGGCTCTCGGTCGACTACTTCAAGACCCTCACGGCGCTGCGCGGGCGCAAGGAGGGCAGCCGCTACGAGTACGTCGCCCGGCGGGTGCCCAGCACCCTGGCCGGCGACACGCTCGCGGCCCTCGAGGAGGCCGGCTTCACGGGCATCAGCCTCCAGGACGACCCGATCCGCTCCTACCCCTCGGGTGACGTCGCCGCGAACCTGCTCGGCTACATGGGCACCGACGAGCCGCTCGGCGGCTTCGAGCGCACCTTCGACGAGCAGCTGGCCGGCGTCGACGGCGAGGCGACCTGGCAGTCCAACTCCGGCAAGGGCGTCCGGATCCCGCTGCGCGAGAGCACGCTCAAGGCCGCGCAGAACGGCGCGCCGCTGCGCACCACCATCGACCGCGACCTCCAGTGGTTCACCCAGAAGGTGCTCGCCCAGTCGGTGCGGCAGTACCGCGCCGAGAGCGGCGCCGCGGCGGTCATGGACACCCGCACCGGGGAGATCCTCGCGCTCGCCGACGTGCCGACCTTCGACGCCAACGCGCCGACCGAGGCCGACCAGGACGACCTCGGCTCGCGTGCGATGAGCGACACCTACGAGCCCGGCTCGGTGGAGAAGGTGCTCACCGCGGCCTCGCTCATCGACGCCGGCAAGGCGTTCCCGCGCCAGCGGTTCAAGGTGCCGCCCAACCTCGCGCGCCAGGACCGGGTGATCGGCGACTGGTTCGACCACGGCACCATCCGGCTCACGCTGGCGGGCATCATCGCCAAGTCGTCCAACATCGGCACCGTGCTCGCCGCCGACGCGTTCTCGCCGGTCGAGCTGGTGACCTACCTGCAGAAGTTCGGCCTCGGCCAGCGCACCGACGTCGGCGTGCGTGGCGAGACCCCGGGCATCCTCACGCCGGGCGAGGCGATGACCTCGCAGACCAAGGACCGCGTCGCCTTCGGCCAGTCCCTGTCGGTCAACGTCGCCCAGATGACGGCGGCCGTCAACACGATCGCCAACGGCGGCGTGCGGGTCTCCCCGAGCCTCGTCTCCGGGTCGGCCGTCACCGACGACGGGGTCACCGTCGGCACCGATGTGGCCACCCGCACGCGGGTCGTCAGCAAGCAGGCAGCCCGCGCGACCGCGCGGATGATGGAGAAGGTCGTCGACCCGGAGGACGGCGTCGCGCCCCGTGCGCAGGTGCCCGGCTACCTCGTCGCGGGCAAGACCGGCACCGCCCAGCGCGTCGCCAGCGACGGCTCGGGCTACGACGGCAGCACCTCGGTGTCCTTCGGCGGGTTCGCGCCGGCCGACGACGCCCGGTTCACCGTCTACGTCGTGGTCCACGCACCCAAGGTCGACGGGGGCGGTGGCTCGATCGCCGGTCCCGTCTTCTCCCGGATCATGGGCTACGTCCTGGGCCGCTACGGCGTCGAGCCGACCAACGGCACGCCGTCCCGCCTGCCCGTCGAGTGGTGACTCGATACGCTCGGCCGGTGCACGAGCCTGTGAGTGCGACGCGGCCGCAGCGGCCCCCGTCGACCCCGGCGACCGAGCTCGCCCAGTGGCTCTCGGCCGTCACCGAGGTGACCGTGCGGGGCGACCTCGGCGTCGCCGTCTCCGGCATCTCGCTGAGCACCGCACGTGTCCGTCCCGGTGACCTGTACGCCGCCCTGCCCGGCGCGCGCGCCCACGGTGCGGACTTCGCGGCGCAGGCCGTCGCGGCCGGCGCCGTCGCCGTGCTGACCGACCAGGCAGGCCTCGACCGCCTGCCCGAGGGCACCCCCGCCGTCGTGGTGCCCGACCCCCGCCGCGTGCTCGGTCGCCTCGCCGCGCGGATCTACGGAGAGCCGGCGACCGGCCTGCGCGTCGTCGGCGTCACCGGCACCCAGGGCAAGACGACCACCACCCGCGTGCTGGAGCAGGGACTCACCGAGGCCGGGATCACCTCGGCCGTCATCGGCACGGTCGGCACCCGGATCGCGGGGGAGGACGTGAAGACCCAGCTCACGACGCCGGAGGCGCCCGACCTGCACGGCCTGTTCGCGGTGATGCGCGAGCGGGGTGTCGACACGTGCGCGATGGAGGTCTCCAGCCACGCCCTCGTGCTCGGCCGGGTCGACGGCGTGGTCTTCGACGTCGCGACCTTCCTCAACCTCGGTCGTGACCACCTCGACTTCCACACGGACCTCGACGACTACTTCGCTGCCAAGGCGAGCCTCTTCACCCCGGAGCGCGCGCGGGTCGGGCTGACCAACGTCGATGACGAGTTCGGCCGGCGCCTGCTCGACGTCGCCGGCATCCCGATGTCGACGTACTCCTCGCGCGGCGCCGACGCCGACTGGCGGGCGGTGGACGTCGACCTCACCGCGGGTGGCGCGACGTTCACGGTCCTGGGGCCCGGCGTCGAGCTGCGGGCCGAGGTCCACGTCCCGGGCGAGTTCAACGTCTCCAACGCGCTGGCCGCGATCGCCTCGGCCGCCCTCGCCGGGCTCGACGCCCGGCAGGTGGCCGACGGCATCGCCCGCGTGGGCGGGGTGCCCGGCCGGCTGGAGCAGGTCTCCGCCGGGCAGGACTTCACCGTGGTCGTCGACTACGCCCACAAGCCCGACGCGCTCGAGGCCGTGCTCGCCACCCTGCGCCCGCTCACCGCCGGCCAGGTCGTGGTCGTGGTGGGCGCGGGCGGTGACCGCGACACCGTGAAGCGTCCGGTGATGGGTGAGATCGCCGCGCGGCTGGCCGACGTCGTGGTGGTCACCGACGACAACCCCCGCACGGAGGATCCCGCGTCGATCCGCGCCGCCGTCCTGGCCGGCGCGCGTGGCCCCGCAGAGGTCGTCGAGGTCGGCGACCGGCGGCTCGCCATCCGTGAGGCCCTGCGTCGGGCGCGGCCCGGCGACGTCGTGCTGATCGCCGGCAAGGGTCACGAGTCCGGCCAGGAGGTCGGCGACGTCGTCCACCCCTTCGACGACCGGGTCGTCGCAGCGGAGGAGGTCGCGACGCTGGCCGCGGGACACGACGGAGCGGACCGGTCCGGGAGCAGCGCATGATCGAGATGACCCTCGACGAGATCGCCGCCGTGGTCGGCGGCACCGCCCACGGCGAGGCGGTGGTCAGCGGGGGCGCATTCGTCGACACCCGTACGCCGGAGGAGGGCGGGCTGTTCGTCGCGATCGCCGGCGAGCGCGTCGACGGCCACGACCTCGCAGCCGCCGCCGGCGCGGCCGGTGCTGCCGCGGTGCTGGGCAGCCGACCCACCGACCTGCCCACCGTCGTGGTCGCGGACGCCACCGCGGCGCTGGGGCTGCTCGCCCGCCACGTCATCGACCGGCTGCCCGACACGGTGGTGCTCGCGATGACCGGTTCCCAGGGCAAGACGGGCACCAAGGACTACCTCGCCCACGTGCTGTCGGAGGCCGGGCCGACGATCGCCACGCGCGGCAACTTCAACAACGAGCTCGGCGTGCCGCTGACCGTGCTGCGGGCGACGCCCGACACCCGTTACCTCGTCGTCGAGATGGGCGCGCGCGGCGTGGGCCACGTCGCCGAGCTCTGCGCGATCGCGCCGCCGCGCGTCGCCGCGGTGCTCAACGTCGGCACGGCGCACATCGGCGAGTTCGGCAGCCGCGAGGCGATCGCAGTGGCCAAGGGCGAGATCGTCGAGGCGCTCCCCGCCGACGGCACCGCCGTGCTCAACGCCGATGACGACCTCGTGGCCGCGATGGCCCCGCGCACCGTCGCGCAGGTGGTCACCTTCGGGGAGGCCACGGACGCTCGCACTCCCGACGTCGCCGTCAGCGAGGTCACCACCGACGAGCTGGGCCGCCAGTCCTTCGAGCTGGCCCATCGCGGCTCCGGCGCCACCGTCCACCTCGCCCAGGTCGGCGCCTTCCAGTGGCGCAACGCCGCCGCTGCCGCCGCCATGGCCCTCGCGGCCGGGCTCGACCTCGACACCGTCGCCGACTCGCTCGCCGACGCCGTCCCGGCGAGCCGCTGGCGCATGGAGCTGGCCGAGCGCCCCGACGGTCTCGTCGTGCTCAACGACGCCTACAACGCCAATCCCGAGTCGATGTGCGCCGCGCTCGAGACGCTCGCGGGCATCGGCGCGCGCACAGGACGGCGTACGGTCGCCGTGCTGGGCCAGATGCTCGAGCTCGGCGACGGCGCGGCCGAGGCCCATCGCTCGGTCGGGGCCTACGCCGCCCGCGCGGGCGTCGACGTGCTGCTCGCCGTGGGCGACGACGCGGCGGGGATTGCCGAGGGCTTCGACGCTGTCGGGAGTGGGGGAGTGAGCACCACCACGGCGGGGCGTGACGAAGCCGCTGAGTGGCTGCGGCACAATGTCTCGGCTGCTGATGTCGTCCTGGTGAAGGCATCGCGGGGGGCGGCGCTGGAACTGATCGCCGACGACCTCACCGGGAGCGGCAAGGAAGGAAGCACCGCATGAGAGCCATCCTGTTCGGAGGAGGACTCTCCCTGCTGATCTCCCTGCTCGGCACGCGCTACGCGATCAGGTTCTTCACCCGGCAGGGATTCGGCCAGCCGATCCGCGACGACGGTCCCACCACCCACCACGTCAAGCGCGGCACGCCCACCATGGGCGGGGCGGTGATCATCCTCGCCACGGTGATCGGCTACTTCGCGGCCAAGCTGATCACCCAGACGGCACCGACCGCCTCGGCGCTGCTGCTGCTGTTCCTGCTGGTGGGCATCGGTGCGGTGGGCTTCCTCGACGACTTCCTCAAGGTCAGCCGACAGCACAACCTCGGCCTGCGCAGTCGCGCCAAGATGATCGGCCAGACCGTCGTCGGGCTGGTCTTCGGGTTCCTCGCGCTGTCCCCGGCCCTCGAGGACGACCGCGGGTGGCGACCGGCGTCCAACCACCTGTCCTTCATCCGCGACTACGAGGGCTTCGCGCTCCCGACCGGCCTGGCGATCCTGCTCATCTGGCTCATCGTCACCGGGGCCAGCAACGCGGTGAACCTCGCCGACGGGCTCGACGGACTCGCAGCGGGCGCCTCGATCCTCGTCTTCGCCGCCTACACGCTGGTCAACATCTGGCAGAACAGCCAGTCGTGCGCGCTGGAGGCCGGGCCCAAGTGCTACGAGGTCCGCGACCCGCTCGACCTCGCCGTCGTCGCCGCGGCGATCACCGGCGCCTGCTTCGGTTTCCTGTGGTGGAACGCCTCGCCCGCCCAGATCATGATGGGCGACACCGGGTCACTCGCGCTGGGCGCAGCCATGGCCGGCTTCGCGATCATGACGCGCACCGAGCTGCTGCTGGTGATCATCGGCGGCCTGTTCGTCGCGATCACCCTCTCGGTGATGATCCAGGTCTCCGTCTTCAAGCTCAGCCGCGCGAGCGGACTGGTGCGGTCGGTCTTCAAGATCCAGCCCGGGCACCGCGTCTTCCGGATGACGCCGCTGCACCACCACTTCGAGATGCTCGGCTGGGAGCAGGTGACGATCGTGATCCGCTTCTGGATCGTCACCGGTCTCGCCGTCGCCACCGGCCTCGGCATCTTCTACGCCGAGTGGGTCGCCGGCATCGGATGAACAACCCACACGTCGACATCGACTCACTCGGCCGCAGCAGCGACTGGTCCGGCGTACGCGTCGTCGTCGCGGGGTTCGGCGTCTCCGGCTTCGCGGCCGCCGACAACCTGCTCTTCCTCGGCGCGCAGGTCACGGCGCTCGACGAGTCCACGAGCGAGGAGAAGGCGGAGAAGGCGCAGCTCCTCGAGACGCTGGGTGCGACCGTCCGGCTCGAGCCGGGCGCGACCGGGGTGCTGCCCGACGACGTCGACCTCGTCGTCACCTCCCCCGGCTGGAGGCCCACCGCGCCGCTCCTCGCGCAGGCCGTCGAGCGTGGCATCCCCGTGTGGGGCGAGGTCGAGCTGGCCTGGCGGCTGCGCAACCCCGAGAACCCTGCTCCGTGGCTCGCCGTCACCGGCACCAACGGCAAGACCACGACGGTGCAGATGCTCGAGTCCATCCTCACCGCGGCCGGGCTCCGCGCCGTCGCGGTCGGCAACGTCGGCCTGCCGATCGTCGAGGCGGTGATGGACCCCGAGCCCTACGACGTCATGGCCGTCGAGCTCTCCAGCTTCCAGCTCCACTACACGCAGTCGATGGCCGCGGAGTCGGCCGTGGTGCTCAACATTGCCGAGGACCACCTGGACTGGTACGAGGACGAGCCGGGGGCGGGCGTCGAGCCGGGCGCCCGGTCCGGCATGGAGGTCTACGCCGCCGACAAGGCGCGCATCTACGACGGCGTCCAGCGCGCCTGCGTCTACAACCTCGCCGACCCCGCCACCGAGGAGATGGTCCGGGAGGCCGACGTCCTCGACGGCGCCCGCGCGGTCGGCTTCACCCTCGGCACGCCGGCTCCGGGCAACCTCGGCGTCGTCGAGGACCTCCTCGTCGACCGGGCGTTCATCGAGGAGCGGGCGACCAGCGCCGCCGAGCTCTGCACGCTGGGCGACCTCGCCTCGCCCGCTCCCCACTTCGTCGCCAACGCACTGGCGGCCGCTGCGCTGGCCCGCGCCCACGGCGTCAGCCAGCAGGCGGTGCGCGACGGCCTGCGCGCCTTCCGCCCCGACGGCCACCGCATCGCCCGTGTCGCCGAGGCCGCCGGCGTCTCGTGGATCGACGACTCCAAGGCCACCAACCCCCACGCCGCCCAGTCCTCGCTGTCCGCCTACGACGACGTCGTCTGGGTCGCGGGCGGGCTCGCCAAGGGTGCCCGGTTCGACGAGCTCGTCACCGCGGTGCGTGGGCGCCTGCGCGGGGTCGTGCTGCTCGGACGCGACCGGCAGGTCGTCGCCGACGCACTTTCGCGACACGCGCCCGATGTGCCGGTCATCGATGTGGGCGCCGACGAGACTGGGGATCCGATGGAGCGCGTGGTCGACGCGGCCGCCGGGCTCGCCAGGTCCGGTGACACGGTGTTGCTCGCGCCGGGGTGCGCCTCCATGGACATGTTCGCCAACTACGGCGCCCGCGGCGACGCGTTCGCGGCAGCCGTCCACGCACACATCGCCCGCACCAGCCAGCCCGACACGAACGACCAGCCCGACAGCGACTAGCCGCCACCGACACCCATTGACCCGAGGGGAGCCGCGACGATGACCACCGCGAACCCCGGAGGAGTGGGGCTGGACGTCGACCCGGGCCCGTCCCGCGACACTCAGCAGGACCACGGCGGCGGGACGACCGGGGCCGGCCGTGCGCCGTTGGGGTCGGGACTCGTCGCGGGCCTGCGCTCGGTCCGCGAGGCCCTCGACAAGCCGCTCGCGTCCTACTACCTGCTGCTCGGGTCGTCGGCCCTGCTGCTCACCATCGGCCTGATCATGGTGCTCAGCGCGTCCAGCGTGCGGTCCTACCTCACCTACGACGACTCCTACGCCGTGGTGAAGCGCCAGCTGCTGTGGGTCGCGATCGGGCTGCCCGCAGCGTGGGTGGCCTCCCGGATCCCGGTGCGGCACGTCCGCAGGCTCGCCTACCCGGGCTTCCTGGTGGCCCTCGTGCTGCTCGGCCTGGTCGCCCAGTTCGGCGTGGTGGTCAACGGCAACAAGAACTGGCTCGCCCTCGGCCCGGTCAACATCCAGCCCGCCGAGATCGCCAAGCTGGCGATCGTGCTGTGGGCCGCCAACATCTACGCCCACAAGGAGCGGCGGCTGCGCGAGCTGCACCACCTCCTGGTGCCGGTCGTGCCCGGGCTCTTCGCCGTCATCACGCTCGTGCTGGTCGGTCGTGACCTCGGCACCGCGATGGTGCTCGCGGCCATCCTCCTGGGGATGCTGTGGGTGGTCGGGGCGCCGCTGCGGCTCTTCGGGCTCAGCCTGTCGGTGCTCGGCGTCGCCGCTGTCGCCCTGGCGGCCACCGACCCGGAGCGCCTCGAACGCATCACCCACTTCACCGACCCGTTCAAGGACTACACCGACGCCGGCTGGCAGCCGGCCCACGGCCTCTACGCCCTGTCGAGCGGCGGCTGGTTCGGCCAGGGCATCGGCGCCTCGACCCAGAAGTGGGGCGACCTGCCCGAGGCGCACACCGACTTCATCTTCGCGGTGCTGGGGGAGGAGCTCGGTCTCGTCGGCACCCTGCTCGTCATCGCGCTGTTCTTCACCATCGCCTACGCCGCCGTCCGCGTCGCCCTCAGCACCGAGGACCCGTTCGTCCGCTACGCCACCTTCGGCATCGTGGTCTGGCTGCTCGGCCAGATGATGATCAACGTCGGCATGGTGCTCGCCGTCCTGCCGGTCATCGGCATCCCGCTCCCGATCGTGTCCTACGGCGGATCGGCGCTGCTGCCCTCGCTCGTGGCCCTCGGCCTGGTGATCGGCTTCGCGCGCCGCGAGCCCGAGGCCGCGGCCGCGCTGGCGGCGCGCCGACGCAACCGCTCCGCCGGTCTGTCCGCGGGTCCCGCTCGCTAGATTTGCCCCCGATGCGCGTACTTCTCGCCGGCGGCGGCTCCGCCGGCCACACCTCGCCCCTGCTCGCCACTGCCGACGCCCTGCGCCGGCTCGACCCGGTGACCGAGGTCACCTGCCTCGGCACCCGCGAAGGGCTCGAGGCGCGCCTCGTCCCCGAGGCCGGCCTCCCGCTCGAGGTCGTGCCCCGCGTCCCGCTCCCGCGCCGCCCCGGCGCCGACCTGCTGCGTACGCCGTCCCGCCTGCGCGCCGCGCGCGCGGCGGCGCTCGAGGTGGTCGACCGGGTGCGCCCGGACGTGGTCGTCGGCTTCGGCGGCTACGTCTCGGTCCCCGCCTACCTCGCCGCCCGCAAGCGCGGCCTGCCCCTCGTGGTCCACGAGGGCAACGCGATCCCCGGCATCGCCAACAAGCTCGGCGCCCGCATGACGAGCCACGTCGCCACCAGCTTCCCCGGCACCGACCTCCCGCACGCGGTGTGCACCGGCCTGCCGATCCGGCGGCTCATCTCCACGATGGACCGGGGTGCGCTGCGGACCGAGGCCCTGGCCACCTTCGGGCTGCGCGACGACCTCCCGACCCTGATGGTCACCGGCGGCTCGCAGGGAGCCGCACGGATCAACGCGGCCGTCTCGGGGGCGGCGCCCGCCCTCGCCGCGGCAGGCGTGCAGGTGCTGCACGTCGTCGGACCCAAGCACGAGCTCAGCGTCACGTCGGGCGACGTGCCCTACGTCGTGCTCAACTACGTCGACCGGATGGACCTCGCCTACGCCGCCGCCGACGTCGTGCTGTGCCGCGCGGGCAGCAACACCGTCACCGAGGTGTCCGGCGTGGGGCTGCCGGCGGTCTACGTCCCGCTGCCGATCGGCAACGGTGAGCAGGCGCTCAACGCGCGCCCCGTCGTCGACGCCGGTGGCGGGCTGCTCGTCTCCGACGCCGCCCTGACCCCCGAGTGGGTCGCAGCCAGCGTCCCGGGACTGCTCCACGACACCGAGCGGCTCGCCACCATGGGGGCCGCGGCCACCGGCGTGATCCCGCTCGACGCCGACGAGAAGCTCGCCCGGATGATCCTCGACGCAGGAGGCGCACGCGCGTGAGGATCCCGGTCCCCGACGAGGTGCTGCCCGCCGCCGAGCTCGGACGGGTGCACTGCGTCGGCATCGGCGGAGCCGGCATCTCCGCGATCGCCCGCATCCTGGCCCAGCGCGGCGTCACGGTCACCGGCAGCGACGACCACGACACGCCGTTCCTGCCCGCGCTGCGCGAGCTCGGGGTGGTGTGCCACCTCGGCTACGACGCCGCGCACGTCGGTGACGCTGACACGCTCGTCGTGACGACCGCGGCCCGCGAGGACAACCCCGAGGTGCTCGAGGCCCGTCGGCGCGGCCTGCGGATCCTGCCGCGTTCGGCCGGGCTCGCCGCGGTCATGGCCGGCTCACGCGTCCTCGCCGTGGCCGGCACCCACGGAAAGACGACGACCACGGGCCTGCTCACCTCGGCGCTCCTCGCGGCCGGGGTCGATCCGTCGTACGCCGTCGGTGGCGTGCTGACCGCCACCGGCCGCAACGCCGACGCCGGGGCCGACGACCTGTTCGTCGCCGAGGCAGACGAGAGCGACGGCGCGTTCCTGCACTACCGGCCGCACGCCGCGATCGTCACGAACGTCGAGGCCGACCACCTCGACAACTGGGGCACCGAGGAGGCCTACCACCGCGCCTTCGACGACTTCGCCGACACCGTCGACCGCGACGGCTTCCTGGTCTGCGTGGTCGACGACCCGGGTGCCGCACGGCTCGCCGGGCTCGCCCGCGAGCGCGGCCTCGACATCGTGACGGTGGGGGAGTCGCCCGAGGCCGACGTGCGCGTGCGCGACCTCACCCTCGACGGCTCCACCTCGTCGTGCCGGGTCACCCGCGACGGCGAGGACCTCGGCGAGCTGCGCCTGCGCATCCCAGGTCGCCACTACGTCCTCGACGCGGTCGCCGCACTGGCGATGGGCCTGCGGCTCGACCTGCCCTTCGGCGCCCTGGCCGAGGGCCTCGGCGGCTTCACCGGCACGGGACGCCGGATGGAGCTCAAGGGCGAGGTGGACGGTGTGCGCGTCTACGACTCCTACGCCCACCACCCGGTCGAGATCCGCGGCGACCTCGAGGCGGCCCGCGCGCTCGCCGGCGAGGGCCGCGTCGTCGCTGCCTTCCAGCCCCACCTCGTCTCACGCACCCGGATCTTCGGCGAGGCGATGGGGCGCGAGCTCGGCGCCGCCGACGAGGTCGTCGTGCTCGACGTCTACGTCGCCCGCGAGGACTCCGACCCGGAGGTCACGGGCCTGCTCGTCGCCGACGCCGTCCCGCTGCCCGTCCAGCACGTGACCTACGTCGACGGGCTGGGTGCCGCCGCCCAGGCGCTCGCCGAGCGCGCGCGACCGGGTGACCTGGTGATCACCCTCGGGGCGGGCGACATCACGGGCGTCGGGCCACGGGTCCTCGACCTGCTCGGGGGTGGCTGAGTGGACCGCGAGACGCCGGAGCGGGGCGAGCGCGGCGTGGCCGCGACCACGAGCACCGGCATCGGCCGTGAGGCGGTCCACGACGGCCCACGCGAGCCGAGCAGGCAGGACGCCAGGCAGGCGGCCCGGCAGAAGAGGGCGGCGCGCCGGACGCGCCGTCGCTTCGCGCGGCGGCAGTGGGCCCGTCGCTGGTTGTCCCTGCGCTACGTCCTGGCGCTGCTGCTGGTCGTGGCCCTGCTGGGCACGTCGATCCACCTGGTCTTCTTCTCGACCAGGTTGCAGGTCAAGCGGGTCGAGGTCGTCGGCAACAGCCTGCTGAGCGACGGTCGGGTCCGCGAGGTCGCCGACGTCCCGGTGGGGGAGCAGCTCGCGCTCGTCGACCTCGGCCGGGCCGATGCCCGCGTCGGCTCGCTCGCCGAGGTGGAGTCCGTCGACGTGACCCGCACCTGGCCCGACGCCGTACGCATCTCGGTGGTCGAGCGGACCGCGGTGGCGGTGGTGGAGCTCGCCGGGAGGCTGCGCGGCCTCGACGCCGACGGGGTCGTGTTCCGCGACTACGAGACCGTCCCCCGGCAGATGCCGCGCGTGCGGCCCGGGTCCAACGCCGGCACCGACGCGCTGCGCGAGGCGGCCACCGTGGTCAGCGCGCTGCCGCAGGACCTCGTCACGCGGGTCGACCACGTCGAGGTCGCCACCGTCGACCAGATCACCCTCGTCATGCGCGACCAGCGCCAGGTGCTGTGGGGGAGCGCGGAGGAGTCGGAGCTGAAGGCCGAGGTGGTCGACAAGCTGCTGGCCGCCCAGAAGGCGCCGTACTACGACGTCAGCGTCCCGGGGAACCCGACCTACCGCACGACGCCCTGACCTCGCGACACACGCCGCGGCAGAAATTCTTTGCCGACATGCCGTCCTTGGGCGTGTCCGCCGGTGATCGGTGCCGCTCGGTGCCTACTGTCTGGCGAAAGGCGAGGTTGACATAACTATAACCCTCAGGCTCACGGTTAGAGTTCCGCGGGCCGCGGAGGGTGCAGGGACCTCGTCCATCCCCAGACTTCACAGACCCACTCGAGGAAGGCCCCGGAGCCGTGGCAGCAGCGCAGAACTACCTGGCGATCATCAAGGTCGTCGGCATCGGTGGCGGCGGCGTCAACGCCGTCAACCGCATGATCGAGGTCGGCCTCAAGGGCGTCGAGTTCATCGCCATCAACACCGATGCGCAGGCACTCCTGATGAGCGACGCCGACGTCAAGCTCGACATCGGACGTGAGCTCACCCGCGGCCTCGGTGCCGGCGCCAACCCCGACGTGGGCGCCAAGGCCGCCGAGGACCACGCCGACGAGATCGAGGAGGTCATCAAGGGCGCCGACATGGTCTTCGTGACCGCCGGCGAGGGTGGCGGCACCGGCACCGGTGGTGCGCCCGTCGTGGCCCGCATCGCCCGCTCGCTGGGCGCCTTGACGATCGGCGTGGTGACGCGGCCGTTCGCCTTCGAGGGTCGTCGTCGTGCCAACTCGGCGGAGGAGGGCATCAGCCAGCTCCGCGAGGAGGTCGACACCCTCATCGTGATCCCCAACGACCGGCTGCTGTCGATCACCGACCGCAACGTGTCGATCCTCGACGCCTTCAAGCAGGCGGACCAGGTGCTGCTGCAGGGTGTCTCGGGCATCACCGACCTGATCACCACGCCCGGCCTGATCAACCTCGACTTCGCCGACGTGAAGTCCGTGATGGCCAACGCCGGCTCCGCCCTGATGGGCATCGGCTCCGCCCGGGGCGAGGACCGTGCGGTCGCGGCCGCCGAGATGGCGGTCTCCAGCCCGCTGCTCGAGGCCAGCATCGAGGGCGCGCACGGCGTGCTCCTCTCCATCGCCGGCGGCTCCGACCTCGGTCTCTTCGAGATCAACGAGGCCGCCGCGCTCGTCTCGCAGGCAGCGCACGCCGAGGCCAACATCATCTTCGGCGCGACGATCGATGACGCCCTCGGCGACGAGGTGCGGGTCACCGTCATCGCGGCCGGCTTCGACGGCGGCATGCCCAAGCGTCGCTCCGACGGCAACGTGCTGCGCCAGGGCCAGCCCGCGCAGACGCAGGAGCAGACCCGCGCGGCGGCGCAGCAGATCGCCTCGAAGCCACAGGCCCCGGCCCGCAGCGAGCAGGCGTCCCCCCCGGCGCAGGCGACGTTCGCCCCGTCGACCCGCGACGACCGCTCGCAGCCGGCGCCGTCCCAGCAGGGCCAGCCCGCCCAGCAGGCCCAGCAGCCCGCGCCGTCGCGGCCGGCCCGTCAGGTGCAGTTCGACGACGACGACCTCGACGTCCCCGACTTCCTGAAGTGAGGTTCCTCCACCGTGACACCCTGGCCACGGCGCACGGCGCCGTGGCCGTGGGCTTCACCGAGCCCCTGCCGATCATCACCGACGTGGGCCAGGCGCGGGCGACCGTGCTGGCCGACGTCGGCGCGGTGACCGGCAGGACGCCGTGGGTGATGCACCAGGTGCACGGTGCCGACCTGCACGTGGTCGGGGACGACGAGGTCGCCGATCACCCGGTCCTCGACGTGGACGCGCTGGCCACGACGCGCAGCGACGTGGCTCTCATGGCGCGGGCGGCCGACTGCGTGCCCCTGCTGCTCGCGTCGCCCGAGGGGGCCGTCTCGGCGGTGCACGCCGGTCGGCGGGGCCTCGCCCTCGGGGTCGTCCCCGAGGCCGTCAGGTGCCTGCGCGACCTCGGCGCCACCCGGCTGACCGCCTGGGTCGGTCCGCACATCTGCGGGCGGTGCTACGAGGTGCCACAGCCGATGCAGGAAGAGGTGGTCGCGCTGGTGCCTGCCTCACGATCCACCACGTCGTGGGGCACGCCCGCGCTCGACCTCGGGGCAGGCGTGCGTGCGCAGCTCGAGGGGGAGGGTGTCGACGACGTACGCACGGTCGACGCCTGCACGCGCGAGGACGACCGCTGGCCCTCCTACCGCCGCGAGGGCGACGCCGCCCTGCGCTTCGCCGGCGTGGTCTGGAGGGAGTCGTGAGCCGCCCCGACGAGATCGCGGCCAATCTCGACGTCGTACGCCACCGCATCGTCGCCGCGTGCGTCGAGGCCGGTCGTCCGGAGGACGACGTCTCGCTCGTGGTGGTCACCAAGTTCTTCCCTGCCTCCGACGTCCGGCTGCTCGCCGAGATGGGGGTGACCGACGTGGGGGAGAACCGGCACCAGGAGGCCGAGGCGAAGGCCTTCGAGTGCGCCGACCTCGGGCTGCGCTGGCACTTCATCGGCGGCCTCCAGTCCAACAAGGCCGCCGCCGTCGCGTCCTACGCCGACGTGGTGGAGTCGGTCGACCGGCCCAAGCTGGCCGGCCCGCTCGCGCGCGGCGCCCAGGCCCGGGGCCGCGACGTTGACGTGCTGCTCCAGGTCAGTCTCGACCCGCCCGGGGCCGACAACCGTTCCGGGGCGCGCCCCGACGACCTCGCAGACCTCGCGCGGCGCGTCGAGGAGGCCGGCATGCTGCGGCTGCGCGGCCTGATGGCCGTCGCGCCCCTCGGTGAGGACCCCGACGCCGCGTTCGCCAGGCTCGCCGACGTCCGCCAGTCGTTCCTGCACGACCACCCGCAGGCGACCGCGTTGTCCGCGGGGATGAGCGGTGACCTCGAGGCGGCGATCCGCCACGGTGCGACACACGTGCGTGTCGGCTCCGCGGTCCTCGGTGAGAGGCCCACGGTCCAGTAATGTCCACAACAGTCAACAGGTGCCCGGTCCCGGGTGCCAGGTCTAGCGGAGGAACAGTCTCATGAGCGGCGCGATGCGCAAGATCGGCGAGTACCTCGGCCTGCTCGAGGACACCGGCCACTACGACGACTACGACGGTGACACCGAGACCACGACCCACGACGCTGTCGACCAGCGTCCTGCCGTGCGCGAGCGTCGCCCTGCCCCTGTGTCCGACCTCGCCGAGCGCCGTCGACCGGCCTCGGTCCAGACAGGAGTCGTGGCCGAGTTGAGCCGCATCACCACCCTCCACCCCCGCAACTACAACGAGGCCCGTCTCGTCGGTGAGAACTACCGCGACGGCACCCCCGTGATCATGAACCTCAGCGAGATGGACGACAACGACGCCAAGCGCCTCGTCGACTTCGCCGCCGGCCTGATCTTCGCCACGCGCGGGTCCATCGAGCGGGTGACCAACAAGGTCTTCCTGCTCTCGCCCCCCAACGTCGCGGTCTCGGCCGAGGACAAGGAGCGGATCGCCGAGGACGGGTTCTTCAACCAGAGCTGATCCATAATTCAGTCGTGGTGATCTTCGGTTCGATCCTCTGGTACCTCCTCTTCATCTTCATCGGCCTGCTCTGGATCCGGTTCATCGTGGACTGGGTGCAGGTGTTCGCACGCCGGTGGGAGCCGAAGGGCCCGCTGCTCGTGGCGCTGGAAGGTGTCTACTCAGCCACCGACCCGCCGATCGTGGCGCTGCGTCGCGTCGTCCCGCCGCTCCGCATCGGGCAGGTCGCGCTGGACCTGAGCTTCCTGCTGGTGATGGTGGGAGCATGGCTGCTGCTCAACGTGGTCGCGACCATCTTCGGCCTCTAGAACCATCCGTCACACGGGTCACTGTGCCCGGTGGCGTCCCGGGCGCTATTGTCTTCTGACAGCAGAGCCACCGTGATATCGATCGTGAAAGTTTGGGTGAGGTCATGCCGCTGACGCCTGAGGACGTGAGCAACAAGCGCTTTACGCCTGTCCGCCTCCGTGAGGGCTACGACATGGGCGAGGTGGACCAGTTCCTCGACGAGGTCGAGGCCGAGCTCGCCCGGCTGACCAAGGAGAACGACGACCTGCGGGCCAAGCTGTCGGCCGCGCAGTCCGGCGGTCCCTCGACGTCCGCCCCGGCGACGACGTCGTTCGCCCCGGCCGCTCCTGAGCCGGAGCCCGAGCCGGAGCCGGAGCCGGAGCCCCAGCGGGCCGCCCCGGCCCCCGTGGCCGCCGCCGCTCCCGTGCAGACGATGCGCGTCGAGACGGTGCCCGAGGCGTCCAACGCCGCCGCGCGCCTGCTCGAGATCGCGACGCGCAACGCCGACGAGCTCGTCGAGGACGCCAAGAACGAGGCCGACCGCATCGTCGGCGCCGCTCGCACGAAGGCCGAGCGGGTCGAGTCCGAGGCCAAGACCAAGGCCGACCGCATGGAGGCCGACGCCCGTCAGCGTTCGCAGATGCTCGACTCCGAGACCGCCGAGCGCCGCCAGCAGATGTTCGGCGACCTGGAGAAGGAGCGCGACAAGCTCAACAGCGACGTCGAGACCCTCCGCCAGTTCGAGCGCGAGTACCGCTCCCGCCTGAAGACCTACTTCACGCAGCAGCTCGAGGCCCTGGCCAACGGCAGCGAGACACAGGCTCCGGTCGACAGCGGCAACGCGCCCAAGCGCCTCCGCTCGGTCCTCGGCGACGACGAGAACTGACAGCCGCAGCCAGCACAGCAGCGAGAACGACCGCCCCTCGGGGTGGTCGTTCTCGCATTTCGGCGAGCCGAGGTTGGTTCGTCAGGGTGCACCGGCTAGCCTCCCTGCCACCGTGTGGTTCCCGCCACACCTGATGCATGCTGGAGGCCCTCGGAGATGGCTGGCACCACACGCAAGTCCCTGGCCGGCACCGCGGCCGCTGCTGCGAAGCGGGTGATCGGTCGCAAGCGCGCCGCGAGCCCGGACGGGGCCGTGGCCGACGAGGCGCCGGCGAAGAAGGCCGCTGCCAAGAAGGCGCCCGCGAAGAAGTCGGCTGCGAAGAAGGCCCCCGCCAGCACGTCGCCCGCGAAGAAGGCGCCCGCCAAGAAGGTGACTTCGAAGAAGGCGGCCGGCACCAAGAAGGCAGCCGCCACCACGTCGGCCACGAGGAAGGCCGCTGCCACGAAGACGCCTGCGAAGAAGTCGGCTGCGAAGAAGGCCCCGGCCAGCACGTCGCCCGCCAAGAAGGCGCCCGCCACGAAGGCGCCGGTGAAGAAGGCGCCCGCCACGAAGAAGGCGCCTGCCACGAAGTCGGCCGCCGTGAAGGCCCCGGCCGAGAAGTCTCCGCCCGCGAAGGCGACGACGAAGACCACGACGAAGAAGACAGCGGCTGCGAAGGCTGCGCCCACCACCACTCCGACGAAGAAGGCTGCGCCCGTGACGAAGGCCGCTCCGACGCCTGCCAAGAAGGCAGCGCCGGCGAAGAAGGTACGCAAGGCCACTCCCTCCACCCTGGTGGTGCTCGACGGTGAGGACCCCTGGACCAAGGGCGAGCTCAACGAGGTAGTGAAGGAGCTCAAGGAGCACCGCGACCGGCTCGCGGCGATCGTGGGGGAGTCCGAGCAGGAGCTCGCCGGCCTCATGCGCGACGCCGGCGACGGGGCCGGTCACGACCAGGCCGACGTGGGAGCGACGAGCTTCGAGCGCGACCACGAGCTCACCGTCCTGGCCCGCGAGCGGGAGACGCTGGTGCAGATCGAGCGGGCGCTGGCCCACATCGACGACGGCACCTACGGCGTGTGCGACTCCTGCGGCAACCCCGTGGGCAAGAATCGGTTGATGGCGGTGCCGCATGCCACACTGTGCATGTCATGCAAGCAGCGCGAGGAGCGTCGCTGAACCCCAGCGACCATGCCGACCACGTCCCTGCCCGACCCCGCGTCGACGCGCGGCTGGTGTTCGCAGCGGTGGCCCTCGTGGCCTACGGCCTCGACCTGGTCAGCAAGCAGTGGGCGCTGTCCGAGCTGGCCGACGGTGACATCCCGGTCCTCGGCGACTGGTTCACCCTCCACCTGACGTTCAACCCCGGCGCCGCGTTCAGCACCGGCACCGACTTCACCATCGTCTTCACCTGCCTGGCGATGGTCGCGGTCGCGGTCGTGCTGTGGCTCAGCCGACGGATCGCCAGCATCGGCTGGGCGCTCGCCCTCGGCCTGCTCCTCGGTGGTGTGGGCGGCAACCTCACCGACCGGATCGTGCGCGAGCCCGAGCCCTTCCACGGGCACGTCGTCGACTTCCTCATGCTGCCCAACTGGCCGGTCTTCAACATCGCCGACATCTGCATCAACGTCGCGGCCGGCCTGATCATCCTGCAGACCTTCCGGGGCATCTCCCTCGACGGCACCCGCGACTCCGACCGCGGGTCCGAGCGCGAGGCGGCGTGACCACCCACGCCGAGCAGCGCACGGTCCTCGTCCCCGACGGTCTCGCGGGCGAGCGTGTGGACGCCGCGATGGCACGGATGTTCGGCCTCTCACGCACCCGCGCAGCCGACCTCATCGCCCAGGGGCTGGTGCACGTCGACGGCGCGGGCGTCGGCAAGAGCGACCGGGTCCATGCCGGCTCCATGCTCGACGTCACGATCCCGGCCGAGCGCGACCCGCTCGAGGTGAAGGCCGAGGTCGTCGAGGGGATCCGGATCATCCACGACGACGACGCCATCGTGGTCATCGACAAGCCCGTCGGTGTCGCCGTGCACCCCTCGCCCGGCTGGCGCGGGCCGACCGTCGTCGGGCACCTCGCCGGCGCGGGCTACCGGATCTCCACCAGCGGTGCCAAGGAGCGCGAGGGCATCGTCCAGCGCCTCGACGTCGGCACCTCCGGCGTCATGGTCATCGCGAAGTCCGAGCACGCCTACTCCGTGCTGAAGAACGCGTTCCGCCACCGCACGGTCGACAAGACCTACCACGCGCTGGTGCAGGGGCACCCCGATCCGCTCGCCGGCACGGTCGACGCCCCCATCGGCCGCCACCCGCACCACGACTACAAGTTCGCGGTGATGGCCGACGGCCGCCACAGCGTCACCCACTACGAGACGCTCGAGGCGCACCGGTTCGCCAGCCTGCTCGAGGTCCACCTGGAGACCGGGCGCACCCACCAGATCCGGGTGCACATGAGTGCGCTCAAGCACCCCTGCGTGGGCGACCTGACCTACGGTGCCGACCCCACGCTCGCCAAGCGCCTGGGGCTCGAGCGGCAGTGGTTGCACGCCATGCGCCTGGGCTTCGACCACCCGGAGACCGGTGACTACGTCACGTACGAGTCGACCTACCCCGACGACCTCGCGCACGCGCTCGACGTCATCCGCGATGAGCACTGACCTGGTCCTTCGTCCGGCCACCCCCGACGACCTCCCGGCGATCGCCGAGCTGCACCTCGCGGCACGGCACGGCGCGGGTGAGGCGTTCCCTCCGCCGGTGCACCCCGACGAGGAGGCGCGGGCGTGGGTGGCCGGCTGGGACCTGACGGCGTACGACGTCTGGGTGGCCGAGCGCGGGGGCGTGCCGGCCGGCTACGCGCGCTGGACCGCGACCTGGCTCGACGACCTCTACGTCCACCCCGAGCACCAGGGTCACGGCGTCGGGACGGCGCTGTTCGACCTCGTCGCCTCGACCCGCCCCGGTGGCTTCTGCCTGTGGGTCTTCGAGTCCAACACGCCGGCGCGCGCGTTCTACCGCAGGCACGGGTGCCTCGAGCTCGAGCGCACCGACGGGTCGGCCAACGAGGAGCACGCACCCGACATCCGGGTGGCGTGTCCCGGCGCCGATCCGCTGGCCTTCCTCCGCGGCCTGATCGACGAGACCGACCTGGTGCTCGGCGACGTCCTGGCGCGACGTACGGCGCTGACCCGGGCCGTGCAGGCGGTGAAGCCGTCCACCGAGCGCGACGCCGTCCGTGAGGCCGACATCGTCGAGCGGGTGGCCGCCGTGGTGCCCGAGCTCGGCATCGGGCGGGTGGCCCGCATCGTCGACGTCATCATCGCCGAGTCCCTCGACGCCTCCGGCTGACCCGGCCGGGCCCGGGGCTCCACGCGCAACGACCGGCCGCACCCGAGGTGGGCGCGGCCGGTCGTCACCGTGGGGTGTGTGCCGGCTGGGATCGGTCAGTAGCCGACCAGGCCTCCCTGCCAGTCGACCAGGTCGGCGAGCTTCTCGACGAGGGTCTCGTCCTGCAGGCCGTGCGCCTTGCCCTTGGCCTTCTTGAGGATGTGCGCGGCAGCGGCGTGGTCACCCTGCTCGGCAGCGGCCTCGGCCGCGGAGAGGGCGTCGGCGACGTCGCCGCCGAGCTTGGCGTTGCGGTTGCCGCCCTCACTGAGGTCGGTGGCGATCTCCTCGACCTCCGGGAAGGTCACGCAGTTGCCGCCGCCCTCCACGACACCGGCGGTCCACTCGATGCCGCCGAGCAGGTGCTCCAGGAACAACGGTTCGGTGTAGGACGAGTCCACGTGGCCGGCGCCCTCGTACCAGGAGCGGCCGCCCTCGAAGTTGTGGCACCACGCGATCGGGTGGTCCTCGCCCATCGCGCCGCGGCCCGGGTTGTAGGTGCTCTCGTCGAGGGTCAGCAGGACGTGCACGTCCTCACGCGGGTTGGCGGTGAAGTTGTACCACTCGTCGAAGCGGATCCACTCCTTCGGCAGCATCGTGGTGGACGGGTGCTGGGGGCTCTCCACGACCATCGTGGCCGTCTGCTGTGCGGGGTGGCCGGCGAAGCGCGCGCTGCCGCCGGTCAGCTCGCTGTACCACGGCACGGTGTGCATCGAGTCGGTCGCTGCGTGCAGCCCGACGTAGCCGCCGCCCGCGCGGATGTAGCCCTGGAAAGCCGCCAGCTCGGTGTCGTTGAGCAGGCGCGGGCGCGCCGGGTCGAGGTTGTTGGTGGCGTCGACCGGCGATGCGAACAGGATCGTGGCGTACTGGCTGAGGCTCTCCGCCGTGGTGAACGGCGTCGAAGGCAGGGTGAGCGTGGTCTGCACCGGGTCCCAGACGTCGACGGTGAAGCCGTTCTCCTGGCCGAGCTTGATGACCGCGTTGGTCGTGTCGTCGATGTGGGAGTGGCGGAAGCCGAGGGTCTTGCCCACGACCAGCACCTTGTAGGGCTCGGCAGCAGCGGCGGAGCTCGCCGGCGCATCGGCAGCGCCCGCGCCTGCAGACGCGTACGTCGCTCCGGTCAGGAGCAGGGCGCCGGCGGCGAGGCCGGTGGTGATCAGGCTGAGCGGTTTCCTCATGGGTCGGTCCTCTCGGGAGGGTGGGGGGAGTTTGTTTGTATGGAACCCAAACAAATGCAGCTAGGGGGAACGCTATGTGACCCACGTCACCTAGGTCAACGCCCCCCGTTCGGACCATGGGCCCGCCGTGGCGGGTAGTCCGACAGGATGAGCGGGTGCTGCTCTACGACGACGTGGTGACCGAGTACCGCGACTTCGCGACGTACGCCGCCGGCGACTCGCCCTGCTTCGAGGAGTGGGCCCTCGGTGTCGCCGACGACGCCGTGGTCCTGGCATGGCTGGCCGCCCTGCCGCCGGTCAAGCGTCAGCCCAACCTGGTCTTCGCCGCCGCCCGCTGGCACGGAGCGCCCGCCCCGTCGCCGTACGACACCCTGCGCACGGTGCTGCTCGAGCAGGAGCCGGAGGTGCGGGCGACCGTCATGGCGCGGGCGACGCAGACCAACGAGGTCGGGCGCCTCGCCACCCTCGTCCCGGTGCTCGGCCTGGTCGACGGACCGCTGGCGCTGGTCGAGGTCGGCGCCAGCGCCGGCCTGTGCCTGTTCCCGGACCGCTACGACTACGCGTGGCCGCCCCTGGGCGGGTTGCGGGGGAGCGGCGGTCCGCTGCTGAGCACCCTGACCACCGGGGACCTGCCCGTGCCGGCCACCCACCCCCGCGTCGCGTGGCGCGGCGGCGTGGACCTCAACCCCCTCGACGTCACCGACGCCGACGCCATGGCGTGGCTGGCCAACCTGGTGTGGCCCGAGCAGGACGAGCGCCGCGAGCGGTTGCGGGCCGCCGTCGACGTCGCCCGCCGCGAGCCGCCGGTGATCCGGGAGGGCGACCTCCTCGACCACGTCGCGGACCTCGTCGACGAGGCGGCGCGGCACGGCACGCCCGTCGTCCTCCACTCGGCGGTGATCGCCTACCTCGAGGAGCCGGACCGCGAGCGGTTCCACGACCTGATGACGGGTCTCGTGGCCGAGGGCCGCTGCCGGTGGATCAGCAACGAGGGAGGGCGGGTCCTGCCGCGCGTCACCGGTGCCCTGGAGGTGCCCTCCGGGCGGTTCGTGACCGCGCTCGACGGCACCCCGGTGGCGTACAGCCACGGCCACGGCCACGCGATCGACTGGCTGTGAGCGCGGCGCCCGCCACGACGCTGGTCGGGGTCGGGTCGGGCCGAGTGTCCTGTCGGTGGGGCCGGGCACACTGACGTAGGCTGACTGCTCTTCCCCCTCCTTCTGGAGCACGCTGCGCAGTCAGCACCTCTGCCCCACCCGTGACACCGTCAGCGACCCCGAAAGGCGCGGAAGTCTCCTCCATGTCGTCCGGTTCCTCCACCAGCTCCGCGGACAACTTCGTGCACCTGCACGTGCACACCGAGTACTCCATGCTCGACGGCGCATCGCTGCTCGACGGGCTGTTCCAGCGCACCGCCGAGCTGGGCATGCCGGCGATCGCGATGACCGACCACGGCAACCTGCACGGCGCCTACGACTTCTACCGCAAGGCCAAGCAGCACGGCGTGAAGCCGATCATCGGCATCGAGGCCTACCTCACCCCCGGCACGATGCGCGGCGAGCGCCGCCGGGTCCGCTGGGGCCAGGGCGACCTCGCCGAGGAGGGCGGCAAGGACGTCGCCGGCGGCGGCGCCTACACCCACATGACCATGTGGGCGGAGACGACCGAGGGGATGCACAACCTCTTCCGGCTCGCCAGCCTCGCCAGCCTCGAGGGCTACTACTACAAGCCCCGGATGGACCGCGAGCTGCTCCAGCGCTACTCGAAGGGCATCATCGCCAGCACGGGGTGCCTGTCCGGTGAGATCCAGACCCGGCTGACGCTCGGCCAGTACGACGAGGCACTCCGCGCAGCCGGGGAGTTCCAGGACATCTTCGGCAAGGACAACTTCTACCTCGAGCTGATGGACCACGGCATCGCCGCCGAGCGAGCCACGCGCAAGGACCTGCAGAAGATCGCCGCGACGCTCGGCCTGCCGACGATCGTCACCAACGACACCCACTACACCAACCCCGAGGACGCCGACGGCCAGGACGCCCTCATCTGCGTGGCCTCCGGCAAGCGGCTGGCCGACACCAACCGGCTCAAGTTCGACGGCGGCGGCTACTACATCAAGTCCGCCGCCGAGATGCGTGAGCTCTGGGCCGACGTGCCGGAGGGGTGCGACAACACCCTCGAGATCGCCGAGCGGTGCAACGTCGAGTTCGTCGAGTCCACGGGCGGCTACATGGCCCGCGCCGACGTCCCCGAGAGCGAGACCGAGGAGTCCTGGTTCCGCAAGGAGGTGTGGCGGGGCATCGAGTCGCGCTACCCCGGCGAGCGGCTGACCCAGGAGGTCAAGGACCGGGTCGAGATGGAGCTGGGCGTCATCTCGCAGAAGGGCTACTGCGGCTACTACCTCGTGGTCGCCGACTTCATCCAGTGGTCCAAGCGCAACGGCATCCGCGTGGGCCCGGGTCGTGGCTCCGGAGCGGGTTCCATCGCCGCCTACGCGTTGAGCATCACCGACCTGTGCCCGCTGGAGCACGGCCTGTTCTTCGAGCGGTTCCTCAACCCCGAGCGTCCCTCGATGCCCGACTTCGACATCGACTTCGACGACGCGCGCCGCGGCGAGGTCATCAAGTACGTCACCGAGAAGTACGGCAGCGAGCGGGTGGCGCAGATCGCGACCTTCGGCCGCCTCAAGTCCAAGGCCGCCATCAAGGACGCCGCGCGCGTGCTCGACCACGGCTTCGCCATCTCCGACCGCATCACCAAGGCGCTTCCGCCCGACGTGATGGGCAAGGGTGTCGCGCTCAAGGACATCTTCGACCCCCAGCACAAGCGCTACAACGAGGGCGGCGAGTTCCGCGCGCTCCACGACTCCGACCCCGACGTGCGCACGATCTTCCACACGGCGCTCGGCCTCGAGGGCCAGATCCGCAACTGGGGCGTGCACGCGGCGGGCGTGATCATGTCGAGCGAGCCCATCATCGACGTCGTACCGATCATGGCGCGGCCGCAGGACGGCGCCATCATCACCCAGTTCGACTACCCGATGTGCGAGTCGCTCGGGCTGGTCAAGATGGACTTCCTCGGCCTGTCCAACCTCCGGATCCTCGAGGACGCGCTGGCCAACATCCAGGTCAACCGCGACGAGACGGTCGTGCTGGAGGAGCTGCCCTTCGACGACCGCGCGACCTACGAGCTGATGGGTCGCGGCGACACGCTCGGCGTCTTCCAGCTCGACGGCTCGGGCATGCGCGCGCTGCTCCGCTCCCTGCAGCCTGACGCCTTCGCCGACATCACCGCCGTCAGCGCGCTCTACCGCCCCGGTCCGATGGGTGCCGACTCCCACAACAAGTACGCGCGCCGCAAGAACGGCCGCGAGGCGATCGAGCCGATCCACCCCGCGCTCGCCGAGGCGCTCGAGCCGGTCCTGGGGGAGACCTACGGCCTGATCGTCTACCAGGAGCAGGTCATGGCGATCGCCCAGGTGCTCGCCGGCTTCACCCTGGGCGCCGCCGACAACCTCCGCCGCGCGATGGGCAAGAAGAAGAAGGAGGAGCTCGACAAGCAGTACGCCGGTTTCCAGGCCGGCATGCTCGAGCGCAACTTCCCCCAGGTCGCGATCGACAAGCTCTGGGAGATCCTGCTCCCGTTCTCCGACTACGCCTTCAACAAGTCGCACTCCGCCGCCTACGGCGTCATCACCTACTGGACGGCCTACCTCAAGGCCAACTACCCGGCCGAATACATGGCCGCGCTCCTCACGTCCGTCAAGGACGACAAGGACAAGATGGCGATCTACCTCAACGAGTGCCGGCGCATGAAGATCCAGGTCCTGCCGCCCGACGTCAACGAGTCGCACGCGAACTTCACCCCGGTGGGCCACGACATCCGCTTCGGCCTCACCGCCGTGCGCAACGTCGGCAGCAACGTCGTCGACCGGATCGTCACAGCGCGCGAGGAGAAGGGCCGCTACACCGACTTCAACGACTTCATGGACAAGGTCCCGGCCCTGGTCTGCAACAAGCGGGTCCTGGACTCACTGATCAAGGCCGGCGCCTTCGACGACATGAAGCACCGGCGCCGGGCCCTCTCGATCATCCACGAGGACGCCGTCGAGAAGTACGTCCAGGCGAAGAAGGACGACGAGAGCGGGCAGGACTCGCTCATCGACATGCTGATGCCGGACGACGTGGGCGCCGCGGGTGCGACGGTCGTGATCCCCGACGTCGACGACTGGGACAAGATGACCCTGCTCGGCCACGAGCGCGAGATGCTCGGCCTCTACGTCTCCGACCACCCGCTCCTCGGCCTCGAGCACGTGCTGTCCCAGGGCACCGACTGCACGATCGGCCAGCTGACGCTCGACGAGGAGCGCGCCCACAACTCCACGCTCACCGTCAGCGGCCTCATCACGTCGGTCTCGCGCAAGATCACCAAGCGGGGCGACCCGTGGGCGACGATCACGCTCGAGGACCTCGACGGTGCCATCGACGTCCTCCTCTTCCCGAGCGCCTACACGCTCGCCTCGACGCTGCTCGTCGAGGACAACATCGTCCGGGTCAAGGGCCAGCTCTCGCGCGACAAGGACCAGCCCGAGCTCCGCGCGCAGGAGGTCACCGCTCCCGACCTGACGCAGGGACCGACCGGGCCGGTCGTGATCAGCCTGCCGTCGACGCGGTGCACCCCACCGGTCGTGGCCCAGCTGCGTGACGTCCTCGGCACCCACCCCGGGATGACCGAGGTGCAGCTGCGACTGCTCACCCGGAGCTCCACCAAGGTGCTGCGCCTCGACGACAACCTGCGGGTCAGCCCCAGCCCGGCGCTGTTCGCCGACCTCAAGCAGCTGCTCGGCCCCGGCTGCCTGACGGGATGAGCGACCTGACGGGGGCCGCCGGCCCGCGGGACCAGGTGACCGGCTCGACCGGCCGGGTGCTGCCCCGCATGCTCACGATCCTCGCTGCCTTCGTCGTGGGCGGTGCAGCCGCTGGGGTGCTCTGGGAGCGGCTGTGGGACGCGCCCACGGGTGTCGCCTTCGAGGGCCGCTGGTACCTCGAGCCCGCGGGGCCCGACTTCTCCTTCGAGGCGATCGCCCTCTACGTCCTGATCGCCTTCCCGCTCGGTCTCGTCCTGGCCGTGCTGGCCGGGTTGTGGCGCGGGCACGAGACCGCCACCGTGGTGACGGTGCTCGTCGCGGCAGGCATCGCCGCGGTGGCCATGTACGCCGTCGGCAGCGCGCTCGGACCTCCCGACCCGCAGGCGCTGGCCGCCGGCCAGCCCGACTACACCCCGTTGCCGGGTGACCTCGGGCTGACCGCCCCGGACGAGGGCCGGGTGCAGTGGCACTCGACCGCGTTCGTCGCCCTGCCGGCCGGTGCCATGGCCGGTCTGGTCGGGTCCTATCTCTTGGGGAACAGAGGGTTCGCCCGGCGCTCGCGTGGGTAGGCTTGCGCCGCCCGCAACTGGGCAGTCCCGACGCCGTCGGGACCCGTGCGACGGGGGAGCAGAGCGAGATGAGCATGACACCGGGCGGGCCGGCCGAGAGGCCTGACTACCTCGACGGATCGGGGCCCGCGCAGCCGGCGCCCGACAACGACAACAAGAAGCGCCTGATCGCGGTCGGGGCGATCGTCGCAGGTGGCGCGGTCGTCGCCGGCGGCGCCTGGGCGGCCACCAGCTTCTTCGCCACCGGTGCGCAGCCAGCCGAGGCGCTGCCTGCCTCGACGGTCGCCTACGTCAGCGTCGACCTCGACCCGAGCGGCGGCCAGAAGATCGAGGCCATCAAGACGCTGCGCAAGTTCCCCGGATTCGTCGACCAGGTCGACCTGCAGGCCGACGAGGACCTGCGCGAGCGCCTGTTCGAGGAGATCACTTCCTCCGGCGAGTGTGAGGGCCTCGACTACGCCGCCGACGTCAAGCCGTGGCTCGGCTCACGGGCCGCGATGGCCGTCATCGACCTCGGCGAGGACGAGCCGACCCCGGTCGGGGTCGTGCAGACCACCGACGGGGGCAAGGCCGAGGAGGGCCTCGCCACGCTGGTCGAGACGTGCGGTGGGTCGGACGAGGAGGGCGACGTCGGTGGCTGGGTCGTCGACGGCGACTGGATCGTCCTGGCCGAGACCAACGACATCGCCCAGCAGGTCGTCGACGCCGCCGACGGCTCGACGCTGGCCGCCGACTCCTCCTTCCAGGAGTGGACCGGGGCAGCGGGCGACGACGGCGTCATGTCGATGTACGTCGGCAAGGGCGTCACGAAGTACGTCGAGGACCTCGCCGGCATGGGCGGCATGGGAATGATGGGCATGCCCGGTGCCCCGATGGCGGACGAGAACTGGATGGCCGAGGAGCCGCCCTCCGAGGAGGTCCCCGAGGAGCTCCAGCAGATGATCAACGACTTCGACGGAGCGGCCGCGACCGTGCGGTTCGACGATGGGTCGGTCGAGGTCGAGTACGCCATGTCCGACTACAACCCGGACATGACCCGCTTCATGACGAGCGAGCAGGGGGTCGACATGATCTCCGCGCTCCCGGAGGACACCGTCGCGGCCTTCGGGTTCGCCCTCGAGGAGGGCTGGGCGGAGGCGATGCTCGACTACGTCAAGACCCTGGCCCCCGACGAGAGCGCCTCGATCGACGACCAGCTCGCCCAGTTCGAGACGGAGACCGGCCTCGCCTTCCCCGAGGACATCGAGACCCTGCTCGGCGACGGAGTGACGGTGTCGATGGGCAGCGGCCTCGACCCCGACGCCGTGGCCAACGGCGGACCGGGCGAGGTCCCGGTCGGCATCCGGATCGACGGCGACGCCGACGAGATCCAGGCCGTGCTCGACAAGATCGCTGCGCAGGCCGGCCCCGAGATGGCGGAGTTCATGCAGGTGAGCGAGGGTGACGGCTATGCCGTGCTCGCCCTCCAGGACGACTACCGCGGCGCCCTCGAGGGCGGGGGCAGCCTCGGCGACAGCGCGACCTACTCCGAGGTCGTCGAGGCCGACGAGGCGCAGTCGGTCCTCTTCGTCAACTTCAACGCCGACGACGACTGGCTGGTCCGCCTCGCCGGCGACATGCCCGAGGTCAGCGAGAACCTCGAGCCGCTCGCTGCGCTCGGGGTGAGCGGGTGGGTCGACGACGGGGTCGTGCACGGCCTGGTCAAGCTGACGACCGACTGACTCACCCGACTGACTCAGCGACCGATGGTGGCGGTCACCGCTCCGGTGATCGCCACCAGGTCAGTCGGTGCGAGCTCGATGTCGAAGCCACGCCGACCGCCCGACACCAGGATCGTGTCGTGGTCCAGGGCCGACGCGTCGAGCACCGTGCGGTGCCGTCGCTTCTGCCCGACCGGCGAGATGCCGCCTGCGACGTAGCCCGTCGCCCGTTCGGCGGCGGCCACCTCCGCCATCACGGCCTTGCTGCCGCCCAGGGCGCGCGCCAGTGCCTTCAGGTCGAGCTGGCCCGTGACCGGCACGATGCCCACCACCAGCGAGCCGTCGAGCGACGCGAGCAGCGTCTTGAAGACCCGACGGGGGTCGACGTCGAGCGCCTCGGCGGCTTCCAGCCCGTACGACGTCGCCCGGGGGTCGTGCTCGTACGCACGCACCTCGAACGCGATGCCCGCCGCGGAGAGCGCCACCGTGGCCGGCGTACCTCCGACGCTCTTTCGTTTGGCCACCGCTTGTTCCTTCGTGTCGTGCTGGGTGATTTCGCCGCGCTCGTGCCTCGCGCGCCACTGCGCGCCTCAGTTCGGCGACCACGCGGTGCGAGCCACCTGGGTGGCGGGCAGCGACGGGATGACGTTGATCGCTCGCAGCTCCTCGGTGAGCAGCCGGGTGACCAGCGTGAGCCGCTCGGTGGCGTCCTCCGCCTCCAGGAGCGACTGTCGCTCCGCCATGGGCAGCGGCGCCAGCGCCGACAGGGTCCACGCGAGGTAGTCGGGGTCGCGGGGGAGCGTCCCGCTGAACGGGTCGCCCTGCAGCTCGGTCATCGCCGCGCGGAACGCCGTGAAGGTGGCGCGCGCGCGTTCGAGCACCTCCGCCGGCACCTGCACCTCCGGCTCGGGGAGCACGACCGCCAAGCCCTGGGGGTAGTCGGCACCGCGCTGCATCTCCTCGAGCACCAGCCGCTCGCGGGCGACGGCGACGATGTCGAAGGTGCCGTCCTCGCGCCGGTCGACCTCGGTGAGCTGCAGGACGCAGCCGACCCGGTAGACCGACTGCGCACCGTGGTCCCCGACCTCGTAGCCCTCGCGGATGGCGACCGTGCCGAAGACGCGCTCGGCAGGGTCCCGCACCTCGAGCAGGTGGCGCACCAGCATCCGGTAGCGGTCCTCGAAGACGTGGAGCGGCACGCTCATCCCCGGGAACACCACGGTGCTCAGCGGGAACATCGGCAGTGGATCGCTCACACCCACGACACTAGTGGCCGCTGTCCACCCTGCACCCGCGACTTCGGGTCGACCCGCGGGGGAACCTAGAATCAGGGGCATGTCCCTGATCCGTCGCATCGACCTGAGGGGCGCCGACGCGGCGTCCGTCGACTACCGCGCGAGCGTGCCGCGCGCCGAGTTCGACGTCGAGGCCGCCACACATCAGGTGCAGCCGATCCTCGACGCGGTCCGCCTGCGGGGCGTGGAGGCGATCACCGACTTCTCAGCTCGCTTCGACGGCGTGCGCAGCGACGACATCGCAGTGCCCCGTGAGGCACTGGCGACCGCCCTCGACGAGCTCGACCCGGCCGTGCGGGCCGGTCTCGAGGAGTCGATCCGGCGCCTGCGGGCCACCTGCGAGGCGGAGCTCGAGCACGACGTCACGAGCCGGGTCGCTCCCGGGGCGACCGTCACCCACCGCAAGGTGCCGATCGACCGCGTCGGCCTCTACGTCCCCGGCGGGCTCGCCCCGCTGGTGAGCAGCGTCGTGATGAACGTCGTCCCCGCGCAGGTCGCCGGGGTGCGCTCGATCGCGCTGGCGAGCCCGCCGCAGAAGCACCGCGACGGCCTCCCGGAGCCGACCATCCTGGCTGCGTGCGCCCTGCTCGGCGTCGACGAGGTGTACGCCGTCGGCGGCGCCCAGGCGATCGCGATGTTCGCCTACGGCGCCGGCCCCTGCGAGCGCGTCGACCTGGTGACCGGGCCGGGCAACATCTACGTCGCGGCCGCCAAGCGGTTGCTGCGCGGCGTCGTCGGCATCGACTCCGAGGCCGGCCCCACCGAGATCGCGATCCTCGCCGACGACAGCGCGGAGGCCGCGTTCGTCGCCGCCGACATGGTCAGCCAGGCCGAGCACGACCCGATGGCCGCCGCGGTGCTGGTCACCGACTCGCTCGAGCTGGCCGACGCCGTGGAGACCGAGCTCGACAAGCAGGTCTTCGCCACCCGCCACACCGAGCGCATCCGTACCGCGCTCGGCGGCCGCCAGTCCGCAATCGTGCTGGTCGACGACATGGACCAGGGCGTCGAGGTCGTCGACGCCTACGCCGCCGAGCACCTCGAGATCCTCACGCGAGATGCCGCGGCCCACGCCGCGCGGGTGCGCAACGCCGGCGCCATCTTCGTCGGCCCGTGGTCGCCGGTGTCGCTGGGGGACTACTGCGCGGGCTCCAACCACGTGCTCCCGACGGCCGGCTGCGCCTGCCACTCCAGCGGGCTGTCCGTGCGGGCCTTCACCAAGTCGGTCCACGTCATCGACTACTCGCGCGACGCGCTCGCCGAGGTCGCGGCCCACGTCGTGACGCTGGCCGAGGCCGAGGACCTCCCGGGCCACGGCCAGGCGGTCGGCGTGCGTTTCGACGACGGCCGGTCCGGACGGTGACCGGGCTCTTCCCCCCGCTGCGCGAGGAGCTGCGGGGGATCGAGCCCTACGGTGCGCCCCAGCTCTCGCTGGAGCAGGCGCCCGTGCAGCTCAACGTCAACGAGAACCCCTACGGACCGTCGCCCGAGGCGGCAGCCGACATCGCCCGCGCCGTCGGCGAGGCCGCGGTCTCGCTCAACCGCTACCCCGACCGCGAGTTCGTCGAGCTGCGCGCGGCCCTCGCGGCGTACCTCGACACCTCATGCGGGTCCGGCATCACGCCGGAGATGGTGTGGGCGGCCAACGGGTCAAACGAGGTCATGCTGCAGCTGCTGCAGGCCTTCGGCGGTCCGGGGCGGGTCGCGCTGTCGTTCGCCCCGACCTACTCGATGTATCCCGAGTATGCCCGCGACACGATGACCGAGTGGGTCGCCGGCCACCGAGCCGAGGACTTCACCCTCGACCTCGACGCCGCGCGTCGGCTGGTCGAGGAGCGCCGGCCGTCGGTCGTCCTGCTGCCCAGCCCGAACAACCCGACCGGGACGGCGCTGCCGCCCGAGGCCGTGACGATGCTGTGCGAGACCGCCGCGTCCTACGAACCCGCGGGCCTCGTGGTCGTCGACGAGGCCTACGGCGAGTTCCGCCGCGCCGGCACCCCGAGCGCGCTCGAGCTGCTGCCGCGGCACCGCAACCTCGTCGTGACACGCACGATGAGCAAGGCGTTCGCCCTCGCCGGGGCGCGACTGGGCTACCTCGCCGCCGACCCCGCGATCTGCGACGCGATCCGCGTCGTGCGGCTGCCCTACCACCTGTCGGCCGTCACCCAGGCGACCGCGCTGGCAGCGCTGCGGCACGCCCCGGAGCTGCTGGGCAAGGTCGATGAGCTGCGCGCCGAGCGCGACGCGACCGTGGCCTGGCTGCGCGAGCAGGGCCTCGAGGTCGCCGACTCCGACGCCAACTTCGCGCTGTTCGGCCGCTTCGCCGACCGGCACGCGGTCTGGCAGGGTCTGGTGGACCGCGGCGTGCTGATCCGCGAGACCGGGCCCGACGGGTGGCTGCGCGTGTCCATCGGGACGGCCGAGGAGATGGCAGCGTTCAAGAAGGCCCTGCTGGAGACGCTCCAGCACACCGACGAGCAGACGAAGGAGCAGCCGGCATGAGCCGCACCGCGAAGATCGAGCGCACCACCAAGGAGTCCCGCGTCCTCGTCGAGGTCGACCTCGACGGCAGCGGCCGCTCCGACGTGTCGACCGGTGTGGGGTTCTACGACCACATGCTCGACGCCTTCGCCCGCCACTCGCTCGTCGACCTCGTCGTGCAGACCAGTGGCGACACGCACATCGACGCCCACCACTCGGTCGAGGACACCGCCATCGTGCTCGGCCAGGCGCTGCGCGAGGCCCTCGGCGACAAGGCCGGCATCCGTCGCTTCGGTGACGCGACCGTCCCGCTCGACGAGGCGATCGTCCAGGCCGTGGTCGACGTGTCCGGCCGCCCCTACTGCGTGCACACCGGAGAGCCCGAGGGCCAGGAGTACGTCGCCATCGGCGGCACCGGCGCCACCTACATGGGCTCCCTGACCCGTCACGTCTTCGAGACGATCTCCTTCCACGCCCACCTCGCGCTCCACGTGCGGGTGCTCGGCGGGCGCGACCCGCACCACGTGGTCGAGGCGCAGTTCAAGGCCTTTGCCCGCGCCTTCCGCGACGCCGTCGCGCTCGACCCCCGCGAGACCGGCGTACCGTCGACGAAGGGCAGCCTGTGACGGCTCCCGACGTCGTCGTCCTCGACTACGGGTCGGGCAACCTCCGCTCGGTGGTGCGCGCCGTCGAGCGGGCGGGAGCCAGGGTCACCCTGACCGGTGACTTCGAGACCGCGCTCGCCGCCGACGGCCTCGTGGTGCCCGGCGTCGGCGCGTACGCCGCCTGCATGGCGGGCCTGCGTGCGATCAAGGGCGAGCGGATCATCGGCCGGCGCCTCGCGGGCGGACGGCCCGTCCTGGGCATCTGCGTCGGGATGCAGATCCTGTTCGCGGGCGGGGTCGAGCACGGTGTCGAGACCGCGGGCTGCGACGAGTGGCCCGGGCTGGTGACCCGGCTCGAGGCCGACGTGGTGCCGCACATGGGCTGGAACACCGTCGAGGCGCCCGAGGGCACGCGGTTGTTCGCCGGCGTCGAGGACGAGCGGTTCTACTTCGTGCACTCCTACGCCGCACGCTCCTGGGACCTCGTCACCAACGACCGCACGGCCGCGCCGCTGGTGACCTGGGCCGAGCACGGGGGAGACCGGTTCGTGGCCGCGGTCGAGAACGGGCCGCTGTCCGCGACCCAGTTCCACCCGGAGAAGTCCGGCGACGCCGGCGCCGCGCTGCTCGCCAACTGGGTCGGATCTCTGCGGGTCGCGGGCTAGGGCGCGGCGCTCCCCACAGGCCGGCGAATACCCCGAAATCGGGTCGCCCGGGGCGGTGCCGGCTGGCTACCGTCCGAGCATGACGGGGACCTTGAGCATCAACCAGGTGATCCACGCGGCCGTACGACGCGACGTGGGCCGCACCGAGCAGGCGCTGCGCACGTTGCCCGATGGCGACACCGCGCGCGCCCGCCAGATCCGGACCGCGTGGCGCAACCTGGTGCGCGAGCTGACCCACCACCACGAGGCCGAGGACGAGCACGTGTGGCCGTTCCTGCAGTCACGCGGCGTGGACCTGACGCTGCTCGAGGAGATGGAGGCCGAGCACGTCGCGATGAAGCAGGCGCTGGCGTCGGTGTCGACGAGCCTCGACTCCGTCGTCGCCGCACCGTCCACGTTCAACGCCGCAGCCGCCGCCGACGAGGTGGCGCGAGCCCGCGTGGTGATCAACGGCCACCTCGACCACGAGGAGCGTGACGTCGAAGGCCCGATGGGCGACCTGGCCGACGACGAGGAGTTCAAGGCGATGACCAAGAAGCTGCGCCCGGCCAGCCCGGTCGACGCGGCCAACTCGCTGGCGTGGATGCAGGACGGCGCGGGCCAGCGCGAGCGGTCGTCGCTGCGGGCCGCCATCCCGGGGCCCGTCATCACCCTCCTCACGCTGCTCCTCGCCCGGCGCTACCGGCGCGAGGTCGCCCCGGTCTGGCGCTGAGGCGTTCAGCGCCCGCCTGCCAGGAGCCGCCAGACCTACCCATCCCGGGGGATTGCCGGGGGTGGCGGCCGGGTCTACGTTCGGCTCACGGACCGCGGCAGCGCCGCCGCGCCGGGAGGGAGTCGTCATGGCTCAGCGCCGCACCCGCCTGCTCGCCGTCGTCGCCGCCTCGGCGGTGGCGCTCACCGTCGCCGGGACCCAGTCCGGCGCCAGTGCCGGGGGGCGCGGTGGGCACGGGCCTAGCGCGGCCGACCGGCCGACGAAGGTGGTGATCATCGTCGTCGACGCGCTCAGCAAGGAGATCGTCGAGGACTACGGCATGCACCACGTGCAGGCGCTGATGAAGGACGGCGTCGACACGCCGAAGGGCTACCTCGGCCACACCGGGTCGGTCACGGTCGTCACCCACAACGTCGTCACCACAGGGGCGGAGCCCCGGCACATGGGATGGACGACCGAGGGCTACCGCGACGTCGACGGCCTCCTCGGTGCACCCGGCGGCCTGTACATCACCAGCAACTTCGGCCGCGCCCAGATGGCGCCGCTTCAGCAGGCGGCCGGCTACCCCCACCTGTCCGACTACCTCGACGACACCGGCAAGGTGTTCACCGTCAGCCCCAAGGGCTACGCCGCGTGGGGGCTCAGCGGTCCGGGCTCGGCCAACACCTCCACCATCACGTTCGGGAGCGGCCCGACCTGCCCCAACCCCGACGGCACCAGCACGCGCTACCGCCAGCCGACCGGCTTCAACGTCCCGTCCTACTTCTCCACCGCCTGCGGGTCCCGCTGGCTGGCCCGCCGCGACACCATCTACGACACCGGCCAGTACCCGGCACAGCTCTACCCCGCCACGGACGACCGCTACGTCGTGGGCCACCACCCCGTCCAGCGGGGTGGCGATGTCTGGGCCACCGACGCGGTCCTCGAGGTCATGGAGCAGGAGGGCGACGGCTGGAGCGGCATCTTCGTCAGCCTGCCCGGCGTCGACAAGGCCGCGCACATGTGGGGCGGGGTCAACGACCCGGAGGGCGCGACGCCCGGCTACGACCCGATGACGCACATGAGGTACGCCACCGAGACCGCCGACGCCCAGGTCGGACGCATCATGCAGGCGCTCGAGGACAGCGGTCAGCTCGACGACACACTGGTCGTCCTGACCGCCGACCACGGGTCGGTCGCGGCCGACGAGGGCCACTTCCACGGTGACTTCGAGCCGGAGAACGACTACGGCTACTACAACTGGTACTACGGCTCGCCGGCCAACGACGTCCCCTACCTGCGCCCGCAGGAGGCGCTGCTCCCGCTCATCGAGGGCACAAACGACGGGACCGGGGCGACCAACGTCGGCCTCTCCTACAGCGACTCCTCGCTCAACGTGTGGCTGAAGGACCAGTCGCCGGAGGCGGTCACCGAGGCGGCGGACATCATGGAGGACCTGGCCGACGTGACCGCGGTGTGGCGCCGCAACGGGGACCACTACGACCTGGCGTCCCCCGTGCGCTGGGACCGGATGCACGGCGCCGAGAAGCACTGGTTCGCCACCAAGGCGCAGGAGCTCGTCGACACGCAGGCCGCCGACTACGGCCCCGACCTGATCGCGACGCTCCCCGACGACACGACGTACTCCGTGCTCGGCGACCACGGCGGCATCCAGCGTGCGTCCCAACAGGTCCCGATCGTCTTCGCCGGCGCGAACACGTCCCATCGCGACCTGCATGCGGAGGTGCGATCGGTCGACATCATGCCGACGGTCCTGGAAGCCATGGGGATCGAGGCGACCCACCCGATGGACGGCACCGCCTACGACCTGCCGACCCGGAGGGGCGGCCGGGGCTAGCGGGGTCGTCCGGCGCGCTCGTCGCCCTCGGCCAGCTCCCTCAGCGTCAGCAGCTGCCTGCGCGCCATCACCAGGTCGCCGACCGAGAGGGCTGGCGCCAGCCACCTGCTGGTGCGTGCGACGACCTTGAGCACGAGACGTACGTCGCCGCCGTGCGGCAGGACGGCGTACGACAGGTGGGCACCCATGATCGTCGCCGTCAGCTCGCGGCCCGGGTCGACCGCCACGATCCGTCCCTGGTCACGGCCGAGGGCGCGGGTGAACGGCTCACCCACCCGCGGGTCGGGCAGGTCGCGGAGCTCGCGCGGTGAGCGCCGACCGAGGTTGTCGACGAGGTCGTAGGAGTAGGGCGCCAGGCGCACCTGGACGACCCGTGCCCACACCGTCGCCGGGCGTGCATGGACCGTGACGCCGCGCCATGCCTCGAGGGTCGGGCGGATGACGAACGCGTCGCACCCGTACGCGCGTCGTACGTCCGCGTCGCTGACGCCCCACCGGTCGCCGATCACGGTTGCACGCTAGCGCGGCGCCGCGATCCCCGCGCACGCGTGAACTGCGGCCGGGACAGCGCGACCCGCCGCCTGGTCGCGCGCCCCAGCCCGTAGATCGAAGTCTGCTTGCGGTGCGTACGAGCGGACAGCAAGCCAAACGCGCTCGTGCGGACCTCACGCATGGCGGCATGGGAGTGCGTACCGCCAGGTACCGCCGCCTGAATGGCGCTACCTGGTGCTGTCAGCAGTCGAGTTGCTCGGACAACTTTTTCGCAGGCGAGTTGGGCGGCGGATTGGGCCCGGGATCGACGGCAAAGGTGCAGTAGAAGAACTCGGTGTTGACGCGTTCTTGGTGCGTTTCCCACGCGGTGATCCCAGTGAAGACGGCGGTCGCGACGGCGGCGGCGACGACGGCTTGCCGGAGGAGACTCGTTCCTTGCCCGGGGTCGGGCCTCTTCGACGGCTTGGGAGGCTTCGGTGGCTTGGCCGACTCGATGATGTCGTCAGAGGCATCCATTGCCGCACCCTAGAGGTGGTTCCCAGAGGTGCGTTGCAGGACGCTCTGTCATCGGCATGAGCGGATGCTCGGATCGCGGGAGATGAGTGCGGTTCTCACTGGTCGCGCCGCTCTCCGCCCGAGTTCACGCACATGCGGATGCAGTGAGAGGGCGCGCCGGCACCGACGACCTGCGACATGACACCGCGGACTCAATCGGTTGTTGCAACTCGATCGTGAGTGAGAGGTTGCGGCGCGTGCCGGGAGTGAGGTTGACCGCGGATCGGCGGTTGGTGATTGAGCGGGCGTACATGGCGGGGTTGCCGCAGGCGACGATCGCGGCGTTGGTGGGCAAGCATCCGTCGACGATCTCGCGGGAGCTGCGTCGTGCGGGGTCGTTCGGGACGCGGTCCCCGCGAGCGTGGACGGCGCGCGCCGGTGGGCGTGGTTATCGGGTGAAGTACTCCGCGACGTGGTCGCAGCGTGAGGCCGCCAGGAAGGCACGACGGCAGAGAAGGCGCGGCGGTTGGACCATGCGCCGTTGCGGGAGAAGGTGTGGGGGCTGCTGAAGGACGACTGGTCCCCGGAGCAGATCGCGGCGATGCTGCCGGTGTTGTTCCCACGCGATCTGAGGATGCGGGTGTCGCACGAGACGATCTACCAGTCGCTGTTCGTCCAGACCCAGGGCGAGCTCAAGCGCGAGCTGACCGCGCACCTACGCACCGGCCGGCAGCGCCGCAAGGCCCAGACCGGTGGCGCGAAGCGGGTCACGCTCGGGATCACTGACGACATCCGGATCTCGGCTCGCCCGGCCGAGGCCCAGGACCGGGCGGTGCCCGGGCACTGGGAGGGCGATCTGCTGCTCGGCGGCACGGGCAAGGGTGCGGTGATCACGCTGGTGGAACGGTCCTCACGGTTCGTGCTCCTCGCACCGCTGCCGGGTCGGCACACCGCGGAGATCGCTCGGATGAAGCTGGGCGAGATGATCGCGACCCTGCCGCTGGAACTCAGGAAGTCGGTCACCTGGGACCGCGGATCAGAGATGGCCCAGCACGCCAGGTTCAGGACCGAGACCGGGATGCCGATCTTCTTCTGCGACCCTCAGTCGCCTTGGCAGCGCGGGACGAACGAGAACACCAACGGCCTGCTGCGTCAGTACTGGCCCAAGGGCGCGGACCTGCGTCACGTCACCGACACCGACTGCGACTCCGTCGCCTTGAAGCTCAACACGCGCCCCCGCAAGACCCTGGAATGGCAGACTCCCGGCCAGGCCCTCAACCAGAGGCTCGTTGCATCAGCCGTTTGAGTCCGCGCTCGATCCCGCTGTCGTACCAATCGCCTATAATCGAGCACATGAGCGAAGCGCTGACAGAGGTGAAGGCAGGTGGGGTCGAGGACCTCAGCGCCTCGGATCTTCTGCGTGCGATCCGCTCCTCGCGCGAGATCGAGCACGCCGAAGCCGCCCGCCAGCTCGTCCTCGCCGCGGCGTGGGCGGACCTGCACCCGCCGGAGTCGATCCATGACGCCGCGTCGTTCAGCGCGGCGGGGTGGGAGCACGAGGAGCCCATCGCCGGTGAAGGGGCCCCGTTGGTGGCGGAGTTCTGTGTCGCCGAGCTCGGCACCGTCCTCGGGATGTCGTCCACGGCGGCGAAGAAGCTCATCGGCCACGCGTTGGAGCTGCGCCATCGCCTGCCCCGGTTGTGGGGCCAGGTCCACGCGGGTCGGGTTGCGGCGTGGCAGGCGCGTGCGGTCGCGGAGACCACCATCCACTCTTCGCCGTCTCTGACCAAGGAGGCCGCGGAGTTCGTGGATGCGCAGGTCGCTGCCGTGGCCGGTCGGGTGGGTCCGGCGCAGCTGGACCGGCTGGTCGCGGAGGCGATCAAGCGCTACGACCTCGCCACCGCGGACCCGGCAGCGGATCCGGAGGACGGCTACCTCTACGTCGACCCGCGTCACGTCACGGTCGACACCCAGGACGTGCACTTCGCCGGCACGATGCGCATCGAGGCCGATGTCGACATCGCTGATGCCCTCGACCTCGACCGCGCGGTGGCGCGCGGAGCCGAGATGCAGAAGGCCCTCGGGTCCGCTCTGTCCCTTGATGCTCGACGGGCCAAGGCCCTCGGCGACCTCGCCCGCACCCAGACCGCCCTCGACCTCGCCGGAGCCGGCACCGACCCGCAGCGCCTGCCGGCGGCACGCGAGGTCGTCCTGCACGCCCACTTCGACGCCCACTTCGACGCCGGTTTCTCCGGCGACACCACCGTCTTCGGTCCCACCGGACGGCTCGAGGAAGGGCAGCGGCTGGTCCTGCTCGAGCAGGTGAAGTCATGGTGCGCCGACTCGCGCACCAAGGTCACGATCAAGCCGGTCATCGACCTCAACACCCAGCTGGCCACCGACGCCTACGACATCCCGGGCCGCATCCGCGAACAGATCGTCCTGCGCGACCGCACCTGCGTCTTCCCGTGGTGCACCCGACCCGCCCGGCGCTGCGACATCGACCACGTCATCCCCCACGACCCGGACGCCGCAGCTGAGGGCAGACCCCAGCCCGGCCCGACGAAGACCGACAACCTCGCCGCGCTGTGTCGGTTCCACCATCGGTTGAAGACGCACTCGTCCTGGCGCTACCAGATGGTCGCGCCCGGGGTCTTCGAGTGGACCAGCCCGCACGGGCACCGCTACCGCCGCGACCGCACGGGCACCGGCGCGATCGACCCGGATCCACCATGCACGCGCGACGCCGTACGCATCCTGCGGCCCCGCCGACCATGACCCCGCCCCACACCCCGCCACCCACCAGGTAGCGGGGCAACAGGCATGTCCCGGGCTGTGCCTGCGAGTCGCGTTTTCCGGTCAGGTGGTGGTGGGTGCGATTGCGTCGAGCGCGGAACGCACGTGCTGAACCAACAGGTCAGCGGCAAGCGCGCCTCCGGTGTCGATCCGAACCACCTTTCCGAGGCCCAGAGGCTGCCTTGCCGCCGCGGGCAGGTCGTCGAAGGATCGCTTCACCTCTGAGGCGTTCCGATGGCCGTCACGATGCCCGGGGTGTCGGACGCGCGAGGTGAACCTGGCGGCCGCGACGTGGGCCGGGCACTCACAGAAGACCTCGACGACCGATGTCGCGAACTGACGCAACCGCTCTGGAGCTGAGTCCCGGTCCCACCAGTTCACGAGGACGGGGGTGA
The DNA here is from genome assembly GCF_013155335.1 of Nocardioides sp. zg-1230. Classification (GTDB taxonomy): domain Bacteria; phylum Actinomycetota; class Actinomycetes; order Propionibacteriales; family Nocardioidaceae; genus Nocardioides. Next base: position 489,181 of record NZ_JABJQZ010000004.1, read on the forward strand.
CCGACGTCGCGGCCAGTGCGTAGAGCACCTCGTCACTCGCGCGGCTGAGGCGTGTCCGCTCCGTGGTGTCATTGCATCCGACGCTGTCGAACAGGGCCTCGAGGATCGCGTCCTTGTCGATCAACGGCATGGCCAGTCGTTCGCTGAGGAGCCTGCCGACCGTGGTCTTCCCGCTGGCAGGGAGGCCCGACACCACCACGAGTGGAGACATCACGGGCACATCGTGCCACTGGCGTCGCCCGTGGCCAGGACTCACGCTCGAACCCGCACGGCCGAGAGGGTTGCAAGAAAGACCCCGCTCCCCGGGCCGGACCCGGCTACTTGCCGAAGTCCCGCAGCTGGACCGAGACCGTCAACATGTCGCGCCCCAGAACCGCGACACCCGTGCACCGGCTGCGGCGGTCGAGCAGGCCGTGGGCGCGACAGCCCGCCACCGCGGCGTCGAGCTCGGCCAGGGCTTCAGTGGGCGTGAGACCCTCCGGTACGACGACCTCGGCCTCGACAAAGCATCCGCCCGAACCGCACCCCCGCGCGGGCTCGGCGTAGGAATAGCCCATCGGTAGTTCCGGCAGGTCCTCCTCTGACGGGAACTGCGGACCACCGAGGCTGGCCGCGACCAGGACCAGCGCCACCACGCCAGCCGCGGCGAACACGCCGAGCGTCACTGCGAGCGCCGTCCTCGGTCGAACCCCCATGGGGACGATCCTGTCAGTCCGGGTGAGCCGCGTCTCGCCGTGACGAGGCCCCGGCCGTAGGTGAGACGACCACTCCTAGGATCGACCCATGCCCAGCACCCCCGAGCAGCCCTACCTCGAGCTCCTGCCCGCCGTGGACATCAAGGGCGGCCAGGCCGTCCAGCTGGTGCAGGGGGTGGACGGGTCGGAGAAGCGCTTCGGCGACCCGATCGAGGCGGCGCTGCGCTGGCAGGAGGCCGGCGCGGAGTGGATCCACCTCGTCGACCTCGACGCGGCCTTCGGGCACGGGCACAACCGCGAGCTCCAGGCCCGGATCGTCGGCACGCTCGACATCCAGGTCGAGATGAGCGGCGGCATCCGCGACGACGAGTCGCTCGAGGCGGCCATGGCGACCGGGTGCCGGCGCGTCAACATCGGCACCGCAGCACTCGAGCAGCCCGAGTGGTGCGCCCGGGCGATCGCGACGTACGGCGACCGGGTGGCTGTCGGGCTCGACGTGCGGGGGACGACGCTCGCCGCGCGCGGGTGGACCCGCGACGGGGGCGACCTCTACGAGACCCTCGCGCGCCTCGACTCCGAGGGCTGCGCCCGCTACGTCGTCACGGACGTCAACAAGGACGGCATGCTGCAGGGCCCCAACCTCCAGCTGCTGCGCGACGTCTGCGCGGCCACCGACAAGCCGGTCGTGGCCAGCGGCGGTGTCACCACGCTCGACGACATCCGGGCCCTGATGACCCTGGTCGACGAGGGCGTGGAGGGCGCCATCGCCGGCACCGCGCTCTACGAGGGACGCTTCACCCTCGAGGACGCCCTGCAGCTCACGAGGCCATGACCATGGAGTTCACCGACTACCACACCCGGCTCGCGGCGTACGCCCTGCTGGTCGACGAGGTCGACGGGCAGGAACGCGTGCTGCTGGCGTGGTGGAACGGCGAGGGCCACAGCGACCCGCAGTGGTCACTTCCGGGCGGTGGTGTCGACTTCGAGGAGTCCGTCGTCGACGCCATGGTGCGCGAGGTATTCGAGGAGACCGGCTTCCACGTCGAGCCGGGCGGCCTGCTGGCCGAGCACTTCTTCACCGGGCGGGGCCGGACCAACGACTACTGGTTCCGCTCCCAGCGGTTCGTCTTCGACGCGACGATCACCGGCGGCGAGCTCGGTACCACCGAGGTCGACGGGTCGACCGACCACGCGGCGTGGGTCCCGCTGGCCGAGCTCGAGGGCCAGCCGCGAGCAGACATCGTGGACGTCGCGCTGGCGGCCTGGCGCGAGAAGGAGGCACGCGGATGAGCCTCGCGATCCGCGTCATCCCGTGCCTCGACGTCGACGGCGGTCGCGTGGTTAAGGGCGTGAACTTCACCGAGCTCCGCGACGCCGGCGACCCGGTGGAGCTGGCCCGCCTCTACGACGCCGAGGGCGCCGACGAGCTGACCTTCCTCGACATCTCCGCCTCCCACGAGGGCCGCGCCACCACGATGGAGGTGGTCAGCCGCTGTGCCGAGGAGGTCTTCATCCCGCTCACCGTGGGCGGAGGCGTCGGCAGCGTCGCCGACGTCGACCGCCTGCTGCGGGCGGGGGCCGACAAGGTGGCGGTCAACACCGCCGCCATCCACCGGCCCGAGCTGGTCGCCGAGATCGCCGATCGGTTCGGCAGCCAGGTGCTCGTGCTCAGCGTCGACGCCCGCCGGGCTGGAGGCACCGACAGCGGCTTCGAGGTCACCACCCACGGTGGCCGCAAGAGCGCCGGGCTGGACGCGATCGAGTGGGCCGCGCGCGCCGCCGAGCTCGGCGCGGGCGAGATCCTGCTCAACGCGATGGACGCCGACGGCACGACGGACGGCTTCGACCTCGAGCTGATCCGCACCGTACGTCGCGAGGTGTCCGTCCCGGTCATCGCGAGCGGGGGAGCGGGTGCGGTCGAGCACTTCCCACCCGCCGTCGAGGCAGGGGCCGACGCCGTGCTGGCAGCCACCGTGTTCCACTTCGGGACCCTCACCATCGGCGACGTCAAGGCCGGTCTGTCCGCGGCCGGTCATCCCGTTCGCTGACGCCGCGCGGAGTCGTAGGATTCGGCCATGCTGAAGACCTCCCGGCGCGCCGCCAGGCGCCACCTCGCCGTCGTCACCCTCACGGCCGCCGCGATCGCGCTCTCTGCGTGCGCCCCGACCGACGAGGCCGACAGCGGCACCGACGCCGGCACGGACTCCGCCGAGAGCTCGGAGTCCGAGGCGCCCGCCGCCGACGCGTGCACGCCGGACACCCTGGAGACCGTGGCCGACGGCACGCTGACGATCGCGACCGACGACCCGGCCTACGAGCCGTGGTTCGTCGACAACGACCCGACCAACGGCGAGGGCTACGAGTCCGCGGTGGCCTACGCGATCGCCGAGCAGCTCGGCTACACCGCCGAGCAGGTCGCCTGGGTCAAGGTGCCGTTCAACAAGGTGGTGCAGCCCGGCCCGAAGGAGTTCGACTTCGACGTCAACCAGGTCTCCATCACCGAGGCCCGCCGCAAGGCCGTCGACTTCTCCTCCGGCTACTACGACGTGGTGCAGACCGTCATCACCAACAAGGGCAGCGCGATCGACGGTGCCACCAGCCTCGCCGACCTCGCCGACGCCAAGCTCGGCGCACAGGTCGGCACGACCAGCTACACCGCCATCACCGACCAGATCCAGCCCACGGCCGAGCCGGCCGTCTTCGACACCAACGACCAGGCGGTGCAGTCGCTCAAGAACGGCCAGATCGACGGCATCGTCGTCGACCTGCCGACCGCCTACTTCATGACCGCCGTCCAGCTCGAGGACGGCGTCATCGTCGGCCAGCTCCCGCTCCCCGACGGGGAGCCCGAGCAGTTCGGTGCCGTGCTGGCGAAGGACAGCCCGCTGACCGACTGCGTGTCCTCGGCCGTCGACACGCTGCGCGAGGACGGCGTGCTCGACCAGATCGGCCAGGAGTGGCTGGCCCAGCAGGGCGCCCCCGAGCTGTCCTGAAGGCCGACCTCATGACTGACCAGGTGGACACCGCCTGGGAGCCCTCCGAGGTCCAGCGAGAGCGCGACGAGTGGCGGCGCCGGCGCACGGTCCGCAGCGCTGTCATCGCGTCGGGCAGCACGCTGCTGCTGCTCGGCGTCGTCGGGGGCCTGGTGGTCAGCTCGCCGGGCTGGGAGCGCGTCCAGGAGACCTACTTCGACTGGGACAAGGCGGTCTCGTCGTTCCCGGCGGTGCTCGAGGGCCTCTGGCTCAACATCCGGGTGATGGTGCTCTGCGCGGTCCTCATCGTCGCGCTGAGCCTGACGATCGCGGTGATGCGCACCATCCGCGGGCCGGTCGCGTTCCCGCTGCGCCTGGTCGGGACGGCGTACGTCGACGTCTTCCGCGGCCTGCCGCTGCTGCTGGTGATCTTCCTGCTCGGCTTCGGCGGCCCCGCGCTCAGCCTGCAGGGCCTGCCGACGTCCGCGCTCTTCTGGGGCTGCTCGGCGCTCGTGCTGTCCTACTCGGCCTACGTCGCCGAGGTGTTCCGCGCCGGCATCGAGTCGGTGCACCCGAGCCAGCGCCTCGCCGGGCGGTCGCTCGGCCTGAGCTACGGGCAGACGCTTCGCCACGTCGTGCTGCCGCAGGCCTGGCGCCGGGTCATCCCCCCGCTGATGAACGACCTGGTCTCGCTCCAGAAGGACTCCGGCCTGATCGCCGTGCTGGGCGTCGTGGACGCGATCCGGGCGGCCCAGATCGAGACGGCGATCGACTTCAACTACACGCCGTACGTCGTGGCGGGTGTGCTGTTCTGCTGCCTCACCATCCCGATGGCGCGCCTCACCGACCGCTATGCGCGCAAGAAGGGCTACCACGGCGCCGGAGGTCATCTGTGAACACTCCCTACGCCACCGAGCTGCTGCGTCTCGACGGGGTGCGCAAGTCCTTCGGCGACAACGTGGTGCTCCGCGACGTCGACCTGACGATCGAGCCCGGCCAGTGCGTCGTGCTGATCGGCGCCTCCGGCTCGGGCAAGTCGACGCTGCTGCGGTGCGTCAACCTCCTCGAGGTCGTCGACGACGGCGTGATCACCTTCGAGGGCCGCGACATCACCGACCCCCGGGTGGACGGCGACGAGGTGCGCTCGCACATGGGGATGGTCTTCCAGGCCTACAACCTGTTCCCACACCTCGACGTCATCGGCAACGTCACCCTCGCGCTGCGCCTGGTGCACGGGGTGGGAGCCGAGGAGGCGCGCTCGCGCGGGATGGCGATGCTGGAGCGCGTCGGGCTCGTCGCCAAGGCGCAGGCCCGCCCCGACGACCTCTCCGGCGGCCAGCAGCAGCGCGTCGCCATCGCCCGGGCGCTGGTCACCAACCCGCGGCTCATGCTGCTCGACGAGGTGACGAGCGCGCTCGACCCCGAGCTCGTCGGCGAGGTGCTCGACCTGCTGACCGACCTCAAGGGCGAGGGCGTCACGATGCTGCTCAACACCCACGAGATGGGCTTCGCCCGCGACGTGGCCGACGAGGTCTGCTTCCTGCACGACGGACGCATCCACGAGCGGGGCCGGCCCGGGCAGGTGCTGGACGACCCGCAGGAGGAGCGCACCCGCGCGTTCCTCTCCCGCATCCGCGCGTGACCGGGCCGACCAGCTGAGGTGTGGTGTCCTGATTCGCCCGCTGTCGGTGCCGAGGAATAGCCTGACGGACGGCTTGGTTGCGATCGGCAACTGACCGGCGGAGACACCGGGACATCGAGAACCGGGACGACGGGGAGGCGGGCGACACCTGTGGGCGAGGACGCGGAGCTGCGGGGCACCACCACTCGCGACGGGTTCCGGGTCCTGTGGGTCGCCGTCAAGCGCGAGCCGGTCGTCTTCACGGTCGCCACACTGGGAGCGGTCCTCTTCGGGGTGCTGACCGTGGCCGACGCCTGGGTGCTCGGCTGGGCGACGCAGCACGTGCTGATCCCGGCGTTCGAGACCGGCGAGATCGGCACCGACATGCTGGTGTGGGTGGTCGCCCTCTTCATGGGTGTGGCCATCCTGCGCGCCGTCGGCATCGTGGCACGCCGGCTGGGCGGCGGCATCATGTACTACCGGATGCAGTCGCACACGCGCCGCGGCGTGACCCGGCAGTACCTGTCCCTGCCGATGGAGTGGCACCAGCGCCACCCGACCGGCCAGCTGCTCTCCAACGCCTACTCGGACGTCGAGGCCGCCTGGTCGCCGATCATGCCGCTGCCGATGGCGCTCGGCACGGTCGTGATGATGGTCATCGCGGTGGTCCAGATGTTCATCGCCGACGTCGTGCTGGCGATGGTGGGGCTGCTCGTCTTCCCGGCCGTCGTGGTCGCCAACCTGCTCTACCAGCACTTCTCCTCCCCGCTGATGACCCGGGCGCAGGGGCTGCGCGCCGAGGTCAGCGAGATCGCCCACGAGTCCTTCGACGGCGCGATGGTCGTCAAGACGCTGGGTCGTGAGGTCGAGGAGACCGACCGGTTCCGTGCCAAGGCCCACGAGCTGCGCGACGTCAACATCCGCGCCGGGCGCTTCCGGGCGATCTTCGACCCGACCCTGGCCAGCCTGCCCAACCTCGGCGTGCTCGTCGTGCTGGCGGTCGGCGTCTCACGGGTCGCCAGCGGCGCGACCGAGGCCGGCGACGTCGTCACCGTCGCCTACCTGCTGACCATCGTGTCGTTCCCGATCCGTGCGATCGGCTGGCTCCTCGGGGAGTTCCCGCGATCGGTCGTGGGCTACCGCCGCGCCAAGGCGGTGCTCGACGCCACCGGCAACATGGCCTACGGCCTCGACGAGCTGCCCACCCGCACCACCGGTGGCGCGCTCCTGGAGGTCGAGGACCTCCACTACTCCTACGACGCCGACGCGCCGCTGCTGCGGGGCGTCGACTTCGACGTACGTCCTGGCCGCACCGTCGCGCTCGTCGGTGCCACCGCGTCGGGCAAGAGCACGCTCACCAGCCTGATGACCCGGCTCGTCGACCCCGACGCCGGCCACATCCGCATCGACGGCCACGACCTCACGGGCCTGCGCAAGGGCGAGCTCCCGCGCGACGTGGCCCTCGTCCCGCAGACCGCCTTCATGTTCGACGACACCGTCCGGGGCAACGTCACGCTCGGTGCCGACGTTCCCGACGCCGACGTGTGGGCCGCGTTGCGCACCGCCCAGGCCGACGGCTTCGTCGCCGCCCTGCCCGAGGGCCTCGACACCAAGCTGGGGGAGCGCGGCACCTCGCTGTCCGGGGGGCAGCGACAGCGGCTGTCCCTCGCCCGGGCGCTGGTCCGCCGGCCGCGCCTGCTGATCCTCGACGACGCCACCTCCGCGGTGGACCCCGAGGTCGAGGCGCGGATCCTCGCCTCGCTGCGCGACGACCGCGGCGAGACTGACGGCGACGGCGACGGCTCGGCCGCCTCGCTGGTCGTGGTGGCCTACCGCAAGGCGACGATCTCGCTGGCCGACGAGGTGGTGCACCTCGACGAGGGGCGCATCGTCGGGCGCGGCACCCACGCCGAGCTCCTGGCCTCCAGCCCCGCCTACGCGCAGCTGGTCAACGCCTACGAGACCGACGCCGCGCTCGACGCCGGGCCTGCGTCCGCAACCGACGGAGGGAGCTCGCGATGAGCACCACCACCCCCGCCGCCTCCGGCACCCGGATGGACACCGGGGAGGACATCGGCGCCATCGCGACCCTCCGCCTCGGCATGAAGTACTCACCCGAGCTGCGCGAGGGCCTCGGCCGGACCCTCTTCTACGCCGTCATCGCCTCCTGCGGCCAGATCGTCGTGCCGATCGCCGTGCAGCAGACCCTCGACCGCGGCCTCAACGGGCCCGATGGGCCGCGCCTCGACTACGTCGCGTGGATGGGCGTGCTTGCCGCGGTCGCGATCGCGGTGACCAGCTGGGCGTCCTACCTGATGACCAGCCGGTTGTTCACCGTCTCCGAGCGAGGCCTCGCGACGCTGCGCACGAAGGCGTTCCGCCACGTCCACGACCTGCCGCTGCTCACCCAGAACACCGAGCGCCGCGGCGCCCTGGTCTCGCGCGTGACCAGCGACGTCGACCAGGTCAGCCAGTTCCTGGTCTTCGGCGGCCTCATCTTCGTCGTCAGCATCGGGCAGATGCTGGTCGCGACCGTGCTGATGGTCGTCTACAGCTGGCAGCTCGCGCTGGTCGTGTGGCTGGCCTTCGCGCCGCTGTTCCTGTCGATCCGCTGGTTCCAGAAGAAGCTGTCGGCCGCCTACACCGTCGTACGCCACCAGGTGGGCGTGCTGCTCGGTGCGATCTCCGAGCCGGTCGTCGGCGCCGCGGTCGTCCGCTCCTACGGCATCGAGGACCGCACGCAGGCGCGCATCGACACCGCCATCCAGGACTGGCAGGACGCCTACACGCACGCCCAGACCTACACGGTCACCTCGTTCTCCCTCGGCGGCCTCTCGGCGGGCCTGGCCAACGCCGGCGTGATCGTGATCGGTGTGCTGCTCGGCTTCACCGGCGACATGACTCCCGGCACGGTGCTCGCCTTCGCCTTCCTCGTCACGCTGTTCGTGGGGCCGGTCCAGATGGGCACCCAGATCCTCACGGACGCGCAGAACGCGATCGCCAGCTGGCGCCGGGTCCTCGGCATCCTGGAGACCCCGGCCGACCTCGTCGATCCGGGCGCGGACGGTGAGGTGCTGCCCCGGGGCCCGATCGACGTCCGGTTCGCCGACGTCAGCTTCGCCTACCCCGACGGGCCCCCGGTGCTCCGCGAGGTCGACCTCGCGATCGACGCCGGCACCCGCGTGGCGATCGTGGGGGAGACCGGCTCGGGCAAGTCCACCTTCGCCAAGCTGCTCACCCGCCTGATGGACCCCACCGACGGGTCGGTGCTGCTCGACGGCGTCGACGTACGCCGCATCGACGCGCGCTCCCTGCGGCGCAGCGTCGTGCTGGTGCCGCAAGAGGGGTTCCTGTTCGACGACTCGATCGCGGCCAACGTGCGCTACGGCAGGCTCGACGCCACCGAGGACGAGATCCGGGCGTCGGCGGTCGAGCTCGGCATCGACGACTGGCTGCGCGGCCTCCCGCGCGGGCTCCACACCCAGGTCGGGCAGCGTGGCGAGTCGCTGTCTGCCGGCGAGCGCCAGCTCGTCGCGCTCCTGCGCGCGCACCTCGCCGATCCCGACCTCCTGGTCCTCGACGAGGCGACCAGTGCGGTCGACCCGGCGCTGGAGATGCAGATCGGCCGCGCGCTCGAGCGGCTCATGCAGTCACGGACCTCGGTCACCATCGCGCACCGGCTGTCGACGGCCGAGAGCGCCGACGAGGTGATCGTGGTCGACAAGGGGCGCGTGGTGCAGCGCGGACCCCACCTCGAGCTCGTCACGCAGGCGGGGAGCGTCTACGCCGGCCTGCACGCGAGCTGGGTCGCCCAGCACTCCCGCGTGTAGGGGCGGTTCAGGAGGCCAGGAGCTGGCTGATCAGCAGGTCGGCGTCGAAGGCGTCGGACTCGGTGCCGGGGGCGACCACGGCGACGGTGCGCGCGATGAAGTCGAGGACGTCGGCCGCACGGGCGAGCAGCACGAGATGACCGTCGGGGGAGCTGAGCTCGATCGAGACCATGGCGCGTCCGCTCAGCCCGATGGCGGGGGAGACGTGCACGTCGCCGTCGCCGACCGGGGCCTCGGTGCCACGGATCAGCAGGTCGCGGCCGAAGGTCCACACGAGGTTGCCGTCGGAGGTGACGAAGGTCATGGCCACCGCGAAGGGGTCGGAGCTGGCATAGCTGAGCACGGTGTCGATCTCGTGGCGGATGCCGCGTTCGTCCATGCACTCGACGGTGATGTCCAACGCGACGTCGGACAGGGTGTGCCCGCTACCGGACAGGTTCATCGAGGCTCCTCGTGGTTCGCCCGGAGTGAGGGGTTTCTCCGGGTTGCGTGCTCATGAGACGGCATGCCGTGACGCTCATGATGCGAAACGGCAAAATATGATCCGGACCGGTCCAGACCGGATCTTGATGCTGGCTCGTGGCGAACTTGACGGTAACCCGGGCTTCCGCCTGCAGAGAAACCGCTGGTCCGGCCGGGTAGGTTCTACGCATGACGGGGGCAGCCAAGCGCATCGGTCTCGAAGCTCTGGGGTGGACGCTGCTGCTCCTCGGGGTGGCCGCGATCTTCCTGCCCGGTCCGGGACTGCTCGGCATCTTCGCCGGTCTCGCCCTCCTGTCCCAGCAGTACGACTGGGCCGAGAGGCGGGTCGAGCCGGTCCGGCTGCGCGCGATGCTCGGCGCCGCGGAGAGCGTCGAGACCTGGCCCCGCATCGTCGCCTCGTGCCTCGGTGCGATCGTCCTGGCCGCGTGCGGCGTGCTCTGGATCATCACGCCGCCGGCCCCGGACTGGTGGCCGGTGTCCGAGACGTGGTGGCTGCCCGGGGGGATCTGGACCGGCGTCACCCAGGTGGCGTCGGCCTTCATCGCGGTCGGGCTGATCATCTACAGCTACCGCCGCTTCCACGGGCACCCGGAGAAGGCAGACGAGCTCCGGCGCGACATCAAGGCGCGCGGCCGTAGGTCCGACGAGGCGGACGACCGCGCCGTCAGGGCCGATTCCTGACCCGATTCCGGCTCGGGCCCCACGATGGGATACCGTTCTGCCGAGCTCGGGCGATTGGCGCAGTGGTAGCGCGCTTCGTTCACACCGAAGAGGTCACTGGTTCGAACCCAGTATCGCCCACCGAGATCATCCAGAGCCGCGCTACCGGGTAGCGCGGCTCTGCTGTTCGCACCGAAGAGGTCACTGGTTCGAACCCAGTATCGCCCACCGAGTCCGCCACAGCCCCTGACCTGCCGCACGAGCAGGTCGAGGGGCTGTCGGCATGTGGGACTCATGTCGGTCCAACGACCGACGGCGCCAGAGGTGACGGCCCACCACCAGGACGCTCGTGCCCGACGTGGCCGTCAGCCGCAGACGGCGGCGCAGCGCCGGAGGAACAGCGTCTCGGTCAGGGGCGCTCGATGGAGGTTCCCTCGGTGCGGGTGAGGCCAGACGCATCCGTGGGGCCCACCATCGGGTCGACTGGCTTCCTCCTTCTCGGCGACGTCCGTGCGTCGCCTCAGCACCGACGGGCGTAGTGATCCCATGGCCCTGGCCGAGAGCTCGAACGGCATCCCTCGCCAGGGCATTCTCCTTGCAGCGGCGATGTTCGTCTTCGTGATCGACACGTCGTTCATGAACGTCTCGATCTCGGCCGTCGTCGAGGACCTCGACACGACGGTGAGCGGCGTGCAGTCCGCTGTGGCGATCGAAGCGCTCGTGTCCGCCGCGTTCATCCTCATCAGCAGCAAGGTTGGCGACCTGTTCGGGCGCAAGCGCGCGTTCGTCCTCGGCATGTTCTTCTACGCCGTCGGGGCGCTCGCGATGGTGTTCGCACAGGGCCTGACGGCGATCATCGTCTTCTGGGCGATCCTCGGCGGACTCGGCGCCTCCCTCTACCTCCCGGCGATGCAGTCACTGATCCACGGGAACTTCGAGGGGAGGACCCGCGCCAAGGTGTTCGCCCTGGTCGGGGCGTCGGGGGCGATCGCCGCTGCGATCGGTCCCCTGATCGGAGGCTTCGTCACGACGGTGCTGTCGTGGCGCGTCGGCTTCCTGCTGGAGGGGCTCATCATCGGGGTCGTGCTGCTGGGGAGCCGCGGCATCCGGGACGTGCCCTACACCGGGGACCGGTCGGTCGACCTCCCCGGGGCGTTCCTTTCGGTGATCGGCATGGGCGGCCTCGTCATCGGGGTCCTCGCGTGGCAGGAGGGCGGGGAGTCCGTCGCGCTGCTCCTCGCCATCGGGGTCGGCGCGATGGCCGCCCTCGTGTGGTGGCTGCGCCGACGCAAGCGCGAGGGGAAGCCGGCGCTGCTCGATCCGGGCCTCTTCTCGTCCGAGCTGTTCAGCACAGGGGTCACGCAGATCTTCCTGCAGCAGGTCGCCCTCGGCGGGCTGCTCATCGCGTTGCCCATCTTCCTGCAGCTCGTCTGGGGCTACAACGCGCTCCAGGCGGGCATCACGCTCGCGCCGCTGTCGCTCACGATGTTCGTCGTGGCACTGCTCGTCGGGAAGCGTGCCGGGAAGCGGAGGGCGAGCAGCATCGTCCGAGCAGGCTTCGTCCTGCTCGCCGTGTCGGTCGCCGGCCTGATCCTCCTGGTGCCCCGGGCGGACTCCGGCTGGCACCTGGCCGTGCCGCTGATGCTCGCGGGAGCCGGCCTCGGCCTCCTCGCCTCCCAGCTCAACAACTACGCCCTGGCCCCGCTCTCGGAGGAACGTGTCGGCGAGGGCGCGGGCGTCACCTCTGCGACCGGCTCGTTCGGCCTGTCGTTCGGTCTCGCCTTCGCCGGCGCGATCATGCTCGCCACCTTGTCGACCGCCTTCACGACCATGGCGGAGTCGAGCAGCGTCCTGCCTCCGGCCGACCAGGAGCGGGTGGCGGCCGTTCTCGAGGAGGACGCGCAGGTGATGAGTGACGCGCAGCTGGAGGAGCTCCTCGCCGCGCAGCCCGAGAGTGTCCAGGACGAGATCCTGGGCATCAACGCCGACGCCAGGGACCTGGCGCTCCAGGTCGCGCTCCTCGTCGCGCTCCTCGCGGCGCTCGTCGGCATCGCCATCTCCTTCCGCATGATGCGCCTGCCCGAACCGACGCCGTCTGCCACGGACCACGATGCAGGGCTCTACTGACGCCCCCGACGGGCAGCCCGCGTTGCCGCCCATGACCACCCGGCACCGCGTCCGCACGGGCCCATCCCTCACCCGCCGGGGGTGAGGCCAGAGGCCTCGGCCGGTCACGACTATTGAGCGTCAACTCATCAACACGTGGAGGCCTGCTATGGCAAGCCCCGGTACCGCTGCTGTCGGGGATCGTCGTGGCTTCGACCCGGTCGCCGCCGACGTCGACGAGGTGGCGCGTGAGCTGGGGGTGGATCCCGCTCGCGGGCTCTCCGGCGATGAGGCCCGAGCCCGGCTGGAGTCACACGGAGCAAACCGGCTGGCCGCGGGGAAGAACGAACCGGGGTGGCGGGCATTCCTGCGCCAGTACCAGGACTTCATGCAGGTCATCCTCCTAGGTGCGGCGTTGGTGAACCAGCTCGTCACCGGAGACACCGGTACCACCGTCGTGCTGGCTGGGCTCACGGTCTTCAACGCCGTGATCGGTCTGCGCCAGGAGTCCAAGGCCGAGGAGAGCGTCAAGGCTCTCGCGCAGATGATGAAGACGATCGCCCGGGTTCGCCGAGATGGGCAGTCGGTGGAGATCGACGCCGAGGAGCTGGTGCCCGGCGACGTCGTCCTCGTCGAAGCGGGCAACCTGGTCCCGGCTGATGCTCGCGTCTGTCTCGCCGCGACCATGGAGATCGAGGAAGCGGCGTTGACCGGCGAGAGCCTCCCGGTCGGGAAGTCCACCGACCCGGTCATGGGGGATGACGTCCCGCTCGGCGACCGGACCTGCATGGCGTACATGAACACATCGGTCACACGCGGACGCGGAGAGCTCATCGTCACCGCCACCGGTATGGGCACCGAGATCGGCCACATCGCCCACATGCTCGCCAACACCGAGACCGGCAAGACACCGCTCCAGAAACAGCTCGACGCCCTGTCCAGGATCATCGCCGCGATCGCAGCCGTCGCCCTCGTGCTGGTCGTGCTGCTGGGCCTTGCCCGCGGCGAGTCCTTCGACACGCTGTTCGTCACGGGTGTCGCGCTTGCCGTGGCCGCCATCCCGACCGGCCTTCCGGCCGTGGTGACCGCGCTGCTCTCGATGGGAACCAGGGAGATCGCAAGCCGCCACGCGATCGTCAAGCGACTGCCCGCGGTCGAGACGCTGGGCTCGACGTCCGCGATCTGTTCAGACAAGACCGGCACCCTGACCCTCAACAAGATGACCGCCCGCGAGCTCGTCATCCCCGGTCAGAACCGGTACACCGTGTCCGGCGAGGGATACAGCACGGAGGGCACCATCAGCCACGTGGGTGGACAGAGGCACGACCTCGATCCCTACCTGCTCCCGATGGTGCTCTGTGCCGACGCCGTCCTCGACGGGGAGAGCCTGATCGGTGACCCGACGGAGGGTGCGCTCATCGTCCTGGGGGCCAAGGGTGGGCTCGACATCGAGCAGACCCGGAGGTCGTTGCCGCGGGTGGCGGAGGTGCCGTTCGACTCCGACTACAAGTTCATGGCCACCTTCCACGAGATGACGTCGGACGGACGCCCGGTCCTGCGCTGCTATGTCAAGGGCGCTCCAGACGTCCTGCTCGACCGTGCGGCGACCATCCGCAAGCCGGACGGCAGCCTGGTCGCGATCACGGACGAGAACCGACACCTCGCGACGATCGCCAATGACGAGATCGCCAACGCGGGCGAACGGGTGATGGTGGTGGCTCAGCGCGACCTCGACCCGAGCGTGCTCACGGCGGGTGGCGACCTCATCGACCAGGTGCAGGAGCTCACGCTCCTCGCCATGGTCGGCATCGTCGATCCACCCCGTCCCGAGGCCAAGGTCGCGATCGCCGAGTGCCATGACGCAGGGATCCAGGTTCGGATGATCACTGGTGACCATGCGACGACGGCTGCCGCGATCGCCGGGGAGCTGGGGATAGACGGGCGGGCGATCACGGGCACGGAGTTCGCCGCCATGTCCGACGAACAGCTGCTGGGCCAGCTCGACGAGATCGGGGTGGTCGCGCGGGTCGCGCCGGAGGACAAGGTGCGTCTCGTCCGCCTGCTCAAGCAGAAGGGCAACGTGGTCGCGATGACGGGCGACGGCGTCAATGATGCGCCGGCCCTGAAGACCGCTGACATCGGCGTGGCGATGGGGATCACCGGTACCGAGGTCTCCAAGGAGGCCGCGGTGATGATCTTGACCGACGACAACTTCGCCACGATCGTCGGCGCCGTCTCCTACGGCCGCACTCTCTACGACAACCTGCTCAAGTACCTCCGCTTCCAGATGTCGACGCTCGTCGCCTACATCGCGATCTTCATCGGGGCCGGAATCATCGGCATCGCCGGCGGCGCCCCTTTGAACCCGCTGCAGATCCTCTGGTTGAACATGGTCGTCGACATCCCGCTCGCGATCGCGCTCGGCTTCGACCAGCCTGCCCGCGGCCTGATGGCGCGACCGCCTCGCCCGGTCAGGGCGCCGGTCCTCTCCCGCAGCAACTGGATCCGGCTGCTGGCCCAGGGTGCAGTGATGACCGCCGGGTCCCTCGCCGCCTACCAGATCGGCGATGACCAGGGCGGGGCCGTCGCGGGGGCCACCATGCTCCTCACCACCCTGTCGCTGTTCCACGTGGCCGGCGCCCTCCTGTGCCGCGACCAGCACCACACGGTCTTCGACCGGGATGCGATCCCTGGCGTGATGCAGCTCCGGCGCTACGGTCTCGCGCTGATCGCGATCGTCCTCGCGACGTCGCTCACCTTCCTGCAGCGAATTCTGGACACCACCTCCTTGACCTTCACCCAGTGGTGCATCTGCGCGGGCATCGCCTCCTCCCTCGTGGTCGTCGAGGAGCTGATCAAGCTCGTCGTCCGACGCCGAGGAACGTCGGAGAGGGCGACTCCAACGCCTCAGGCCATGACTGCCGTACCCGCCTGACGAGGACAGACGACGTCCGGCGGGTCTCAGGTTCCTCCCACCACCTCGGCGCGCTGATGCGACATGTCCGCGGTGATGGCGGTCGTCTCACCCGGAACGGATGAGTCGTGAGCACGCGAGCGAGCGGCAGGATCGACATCACATCTCGACTCATCAAGGGGAAGTCATGGGAACACTCACGGTGTGGAAGTTCGACTCCGCCAGCGGCGCGGACGAGGCGGTCGCGGTCTTGCGCGATCTGGCGAGCAAGCAGCTCATCAAGATCCAGGACGCTGCCACCGTGCGGTGGGACGAAGGGAAGAAGAAGCCCAAGACCCACCAGCTCAACAACCTCGCCGGTGCCGGTGCCCTCGGAGGGGCCTTCTGGGGCATGCTCTTCGGCTTGATCTTCTTCGTACCCCTCCTCGGCGCCGCCATCGGTGCAGCGGCCGGTGCCGTCGGTGGTGCCTTCACCGACGTGGGCATCGACGACGACTTCATCAGACGCGTGCGAGACGAGGTGACACCTGGAACGTCGGCACTGTTCGTCATGAGCTCCGACGCTGTCGTGGACAAGGTGAAGGAGGCCTTCGCCGGCTCGAGCCCCGAGCTCATCTTCACCAACCTCACCGACGAGCAGGAGGCGGCCATCCGCGAGGCCTTCGCCGAGCAGGACTGATCGAGATCCCTCGCTCGCGACGCCGTGGTGCCGGCGTGGTGCCGGCGTGGTGCCCCGGTCGTGGACTCACCCGGCCCGGGGGAGGCGGGGCCGTGCTGGAGGGCGAGACGATCGCACCTGGCGTCGCATCCGGAAGGCGCGCGCAGGCCGGTCGGCCTCAGGTCGGCCCGAGTGAGGGGGGCAAGGCATGCGGAACATCGCGGCCATCACGGCCATCGTCGTCGGCATCGTCATGGCGGTCGCCGGTGTCATCACCTGGGTGGTCGTCTCGACCACTCTGGAGGACCAGAGGATCACCGTCTCCGACGACGCCACCTGCGCGGCTGGGGACGGCGTGAACGGCCCGATCTCCGCCTACTGCCAGGCCGACATCATCAACCAGCACACGTTGGACATCACCGGCGGCAAGACCTACGCCGAGCTCGATCGCGAGGACCCGAACCGCGCGGTCGCCATGGACTCCGCGTTCCTCCAGGCGTCGCTGTTCACCTCGGTCGTCGCTTTCGGCGTCGCTGGCATGGCCTTCGTCCTGGGGATCGTCCTGACTCTGATCGGACTGGCCCTCCGCGAACCCGTACGCGCAGCCCGCCACTCCGGCACCTGACGACTTCGCGAAGGCCGTGACAGGTCACCGGGCCACGGGTCCGCTGGCGGGTCGACCGTCCCTCCACCATCCGCCCGGCCTGACGGCGCGCGGGTGGCGCTCGGGTGCCTGGGTCAGCAGGATGCTCGCGCTGAGGGCTCCGTCAGCGGGGCACGGCGGCATAGCGCTGGAGGAACAGCGCCTCGGCCAGGGCCATGGCGGAGATCTCCCGCGGGTCGACGCTCTCGTTGGGGGCGTGGATCAGCGCCTGCGGCTCCTCGACGCCCATGAGGATGATCTCGGCGTCGGGGTAGGTGTCGGTGAGCACGTTGCAGAGCGGGATCGAGCCGCCCTGCCCGAGGGTCACCATGGGCGTGCCGTAGGCCTCCTGCATCGCCGCCCCCATCGCCCGGTAGGCCGGACCGTCTGTGGTGGCCCGGAACGGCGATCCGGTGGCCTCGACCTCGACGGAGACGTGGACACCCCAGGGTGCGGCAGCTCGGAGGTGCGCCGTGAGCGCCTGCTGAGCCACCTCCGGTGCCAACCCGGGAGGGATCCGGAGGTTCAGCCGCGCGGCCGTCCTCGGAACGATCGCAGCCGCGGACCCGACGACGGGCGGGCAGTCGATGCCGAGCACGGTGATCGCGGGTCGAGCCCATAGCATGTCGGACACCTCGCCGTCCCCGAGGAGACGTACGCCGTCCAGCAGCCCGGCGTCGCTGCGGAACTGCGCCGGCGGGTAGGGCTCGCCCTCCCACCGGTTCCTGTTGTCCAGGCCTCCGACCGTGGTGTTGCCGTTGGCGTCCCGCAGGGAGGCCAGCATGGCGATCAGCGCCGCCAGCGCGTCCGGGGCGGCCCCGCCGAACATGCCGGAGTGGAGCTCGGACGCGAGTGCCTCCACCGTGACGACCACGTTGACCATGCCCCGCAGGCTGACGGTCGCGGCCGGCCGGCCCACGGCCGCGTTCCCCGTGTCGCAGACGAGGATCGTGTCCGCACGAAGCAGGTCGGGGTTGTCGACGACGAAGCCCTCCAGGCCGCCGGTGCCCTGCTCCTCCGAACCCTCCACCACCAGCTTGAGGTTGACCGGTACGCCGTCACCGAGAGCACGCAGTGCCAGGAGGTGCATGAGGATGTTGCCCTTGCAGTCCGCCGCGCCGCGCCCGTACCAGCGACCGCCCTTCTCGGTGAGCTCGAAGGGAGGCGTCTCCCAGGCGTCGTCGTCGAGAGGCGGCTGCACGTCGTAGTGGGCGTAGAGGAGCACGGTGGGCGCGTCGGCGCGATCGCACGGCCGGGAGCCGACCACCGCGTTGCTGCCGTCCGCCGTCCTGGCGAGCCGGGCGTCGGTGAAGCCGAGGGCCGCGAAGCGCTCGCGCACCCACCGCGCCGCCCGGTCGCACTCCTCCGGCGGGAACTGCCGCGGGTCGGCGACCGACCGGATGGCGACGAGCTCGGCCAGCTCCTCCCTCGCCTGCGGCATGAGGTCGGCGACACGGGTGCTGAGGCCCGTCCCCACGTCCATGCTCACGAACCCGCCACGCCGTCGGTCTTGAGGTCGTCGACGAACTCCCGGAAGTCCTCCAGCTCGTCGGGGCAGTAGATCTCGATGATGAGCAACTGGCCCCGGAAGACCCGGCTGTCGGCGATCACGGGCCGCGCGCCCGGGCCGCTCGCCCCGTTCGAGAGCTGCGCCAGCAGGACGGACCGGCTCAGAGCGTCGTTCGGGTCCTCGCAGGTGGCCCCGCCGTCGTCGCCCAGGACGCGGGCCACCACGTCCCGGTCGGGGGTCCGCGCCCCAGCGTCCTCGAGCGCGGCGATGAGCTCGTCGGCCTTCGTCAGGGCCCGCGCGGTCTCACGTCCCTCGGTGAAGGCGAGGACGCCCGCCAGGGCGAGCACGCCCAGCAGGACCAGGGCGGTGATGAAGATCCAGCTGCGCTCGCGCGCGCTCTGCGTCTCGGTCGGGGTGCTGGCCGGCGTGCTCATGACGCGCTCACCTCCGTGGTCTCGGGCTGCTTCCAGGACGGCTTGCGCAGCTTGTAGAAGATGAACGGGACCAGGAGCCCGAGCCCCAGGGCGCCGCCGCCCACGATGGCGAAGTACAGGCCCGCGTTGCCGCTGGCGAACTGCGACGGCGGGATGAAGCCGACGAGCAGGGCGGCCAGCGAGGCCGCGAAGCCGATGCCGCACATCCCGACCAGCATGGGCGCGCGGTAGCCGCGCGGGTGGTCAGGGTCCTTCCGTCGCAGCTGGATCGCGGCCACGAACATCAGCAGGTACATGATGAGGTAGACCTGCGTGGTGATCACCGAGAAGACCCAGTAGGCGCTGGAGACGTCGGGGATCAGCGCGTAGGCCAGGCCGATCACCGTCGTGACGAGACCCTGGACGACCAGGATGTTCTGCTGCACGCCGTTCTTGTTGAGCTTCTGCAGGAACGGCGGCAGGTAGCCCTCCTGACGGGAGATCAGCAGCAGGCCCTTCGAGGGGCCTGCGAGCCAGGTCAGCATGCCGCCGAGCGAGGCGGCGACCAGCATGATGCCCACGATCGGGGTCAGCCACTGCCAGCCGAAGTTCGCGAAGACGGCATCGAAGGCCTGCATCACGCCGGCCGTCAAGGACAGCTCCTCGGCAGGAACGATCCAGCTGATCGCCAACGCCGGCAGGATGAAGATCATCAGGACCAGCCCCATGGCCAGGAACATCGACCGCGGGAACTCCTTGGCAGGGTCCTTCAGCGACGACACGTGGACCGCGTTCATCTCCATGCCGGAGTAGGACAGGAAGTTGTTGACGATCAGCACGAGGCTCGACAGGCCCGCCCACACCGGGAAGATGTTGTCGGAGGTCATCGGTGCGGCGGACTCGTTGCCCTGTCCGAGGAAGACCACGCCGAGCAGGACCAGGACGACCCCGGGGATCAGGGTGCCGATGATCAGGCCGCCGCTGGCCAGGCCGGCCACGCCCTTGGTGCCGCGTGAGGACACCCACACGCCCGACCAGTAGACGACGATGATGACGGCGGCCGTCCACACCCCGCTGCTGGCCAGCTCGGGGTTGAAGACGTACGCGAGCGTGCTGGCCACGAAACCGAGCAGGCTCGGGTAGTAGAAGATCGTCATCGCGAACTGGCACCACACGGCCAGGAAGCCCATCGGCTTGGAGATCCCCTCCGACACCCACTTGTAGATGCCGCCCTCCCAGCCGGACGCCAGCTCGGCCGACACCAACGACGTCGGCAGCAGGAAGACGAGCGCAGGGAGGAGGTAGAGGAAGACGCACGCGAGGCCGTACACGGCCATGGTCGGCGCCGCGCGCAGGCTGGCCACCGAGCTCGTGGTCATCATGGCCAGGGCCACCCACGAGATCCAGTTGACGGCAGGCGCCGGAGCGCGTGCCGCTGCGCCTGCCACCGCGTCCGCGGCGCTCACGTCGGCACCCGGATCGGGTCTGTTCTCTCCACACGGGTCATCCCCATCACACCCTCCAGCCGAACGAGTCAGTGCCAGGACATCGACGCTAGTCAGGGCGCTGCAGGGCGCGGATCATCCGCGGCGGGTGACTGTCGTCAGTCGCGTGCCATCGCGTCGACGCACACCGTGATGGCGAGGATGAGGGCGACGTCCTGGCCCTGGGCGAGCTGGACGCCGTAGGTGTCGCGCACCCGGAACCACTTCTTCGAGATCTTCGCGACCGTCTCGCCGTCCCGCTCGATCTCGTACTCGTGGTCGACGATGTTGCCGTGGGCCTTGAAGTCGTCGCCGCCCTCCACCTCGATGACGTAGTGGTCACGGATGCCGAGGAGTCGCTTGTGCACCTTGGCCGTCGTGTCGCCGCGCTCGATGGTCATCGTGTCGCGGACGGCGAGCTTCTTCTCCTGGACCTTGACCAGCTCCTCGCCGCTCGCGTCCTCCAGGACGAAGGTGTCGCGCCACCTCACGGCCTTGCCGTTGACCTTGAAGAGGCGGTGGCCCTGGTCGTCCTCGATCCAGAAGTCGTCACCGACCGACATCAGCTTCTCGCGCATCTGGAACCTGGGGCCGTCGAGGTCCCGGTCGCGAAATCCCATCGTTCCTCCCTCGTCGTGCTCCGTGCCTGCCATGGTCGTGAGCGCGCACCCGAGGTGGCGTCACCCCCGCTGGGTGATCCGACGGCGCGGCACGGCGACGACCATGGCGCGGAGATCGACAGGCGAGGAGCTTTCCGATGAGCACGACCGTCGCAGTCCCCTGGGTGCCGGTGGCCGCAGTTGCCGCAGGGTTGGTGGCGTACGTCGTCGCGACCCGCGCGGTCCCTGCCGTGGTGCGGGCGGCCTTCCGCGAGCTCGACTACCGCGCGAGCGACCTGGGGTCCTTGATCGGGCGACGCTCCTGAGCCGACGCCCACGGCGCGGGGCCGCGCAGGGGTCGGCCTCACGTCGGGGTGCCGGCCTCCTCGTCCCGCGCCCCGTCGCCGTCCAGGCGCACCGTGCCCGGCTCACCGCTGATGAGCGGCAGCCGCCAGCGTCCGTCGGGGTCGGCCTCCACCAGCAGCGACCGGACCAGCAGGCTCATGGGCACGGCTAGGAGTGCGCCGAGCGGTCCCAGCACCCAGGTCCAGAACACGAGCGACAGGAAGGTCAGGCTGGTCGAGAGCCCGACGGCGTCACCGACGAAGCGGGGCTGGATGAAGGACTGGATCACCACGTTGATGACCGAGTAGAGGACGATCACGGCGAGCATGAGCGAGGGGCCACCCTCCAGCAGCCCGATCAACGCGGGCGGGATGACGCCGATGACGAAGCCGATGTTGGGGATGAAGTTCGTGACGAACGCCAGCACCCCCCAGATGAAGGCGCCCGGGATCCCCATGAGGTAGAGGACCGCGGCGTCGATGACGGCGACGATGAGGCCGAAGACCGCGGAGACCCCGAAGTAGCTGCGGGTGCCGCGGGCGAAGTTGCCGAGGCTGTCCACGAGCAGGGGGCGGTGCACGCGGGCCCCGTCGGCCAGCGCGCCGGTCCTGGCGGCGTCGAAGGAGAAGAACACCAGCAGCGTCACGATCAGCACGAGGCCCGAGACCAGCGACAGCACGCTCCCGAGCACCGACGTGACGAGGTCCACCACCCGCTGCGGGTCGAGCGCCTTCGCCATCGCATCGGTCTGCTCCGTACCGACTCCCATCGACTCGAGCGCGGCCCCGAGGTCGGCGACCAGCTCGTCGGCGTCGGACGCGTAGCTCGGGACGAGCGTGGCCAGCCGGCCGATCGCGACGACGACAGCGAGGGCCAGCGACACCAGCAGCAGCACGGCGGCGACGAGCAGGCACGTCGACGCTGCCCAGCGGGGCAGGCGCCTCTCGAGCCCGCGGCGCATCGGGTGGAACAGGATCGTGAGCAGCAGGGCCAGCATCACGGGAGCGACGATGTCCTGGGTGGCCCTGACGCCGGCCAGGACCACCACGGCGGCGGCCGTGCCCACCAGCAGGACGGTGGTGCGAGGGATGGTCACGACGGGATCCTCTGCAGCTCGGTCCGGTGTCCCAGGGCGACCAGCATCGCGACCAGGTGCCGGTGCAGGTCGTCGCCGCCGACGATCGGGCGGTCGGGTGCGAACAGGTGCGTGGGCGCCATGACGAACGCCCGGTCCTGCCACCCGCCGAGACCACCGTGACACCCGACCAGGGGCTCGAAGGCCGCCACGTCCATCGTGACCGGGTCGAAGGAGCTGTTGACGTACAGCTCCGGCGCGCGGGGCATGAGGGTCGCGGCCTCGAGCATCGCCGGAGCATGGGCACCGAAAGCGGCGAGCGGGTCCGTGCCCTCGACGGCGCCGGTCGAGAGGTCGCGACGTCCGTCCCGGCCCAGGACGACGGGACCGGTCGCGCTCAGCGCGCTGACGAAGCCCACGCCGGGATGGGCGAGCAGCCCCGGCACGAGGCCGGGCCAGCGGTCCTCCAGCTCTTCGAGCAGCAGCCGGCGCGGGCCCGGGACGTGCACCAGTCCGAGGTTCCCGCTGGCCAGGACGACGAGCTCGGCATCCTCGGCGTCGGACCCCTCGGGCTTGAGCTTGCCGTCGACGCGCTTGGCGGCCGCGTCCGTGACGGCGGCGGTGTGCGTCCCGCCGATGTCCTCGAGGACGGAGTCGACGCGTCCCCAACCCTCGATGCTGCCCTCCACGCCCGCGGTCCGCGACTGGGTGAGGGACCTGCACAGGTCGCTCAGGTCAGTCCCGTAGCGCGAGGCGAACGGCTCGCCCTGGGACTGACCGTGGTCGCTGAGGAGCACGAAGTGGTAGGTGCGGGGAGCGCGCTCGGCCACCGCCTCGAGCACGGCAAGCACCCGGTCGAGCGCGGTGAGGGAGGCGACCGTCTCGAGGCGCGTGGCTCCGGCATGGTGGGCGATCTCGTCGTAGTCGACGTAGTCGACGTAGATGCTGCGGGTTCCGCGCATCATCTCCTCGGCCACCACGGTGGTGTTGAGGTCGCGCAGCAGCCCGTTGCTGAACGCACGCAGGCCGGCGAACGTCCACGAGCGGTGGACCCGCGGGTGCACTCCCAGGCGTCGCTGGCGCAGCGCCTGGACCCGCTCGCGCCCGATCTCGGCGACGGTCCGCGAGACGCTGCGCACCAGCCCGTCCGGGCGGATCACGAAGCGTGCGAAGACCTGTCGGGTGCGTCGTGACCCGCGCGTCACCTCGAGCCGGCTCATGGTCATGCAGGCCCTCTCGGCGTCCCCGGTGAACAGGTTCGACACCGACACGCCGCCGTCGGCCAGGAGGCCGTGGCCCGTGGTGGCCCGCGACTCGATGACCGAGGCATCGGCGGGGCGGTTGGCCACCAGGACCCGGCCGAGGTCGCGGTCGTACCAGCGGAAGGCCGGTACGCCGTCCGCGCTGCCCTGCAGGATCGCCTGCTGGCTGGCAGGTGTCGTGCAGGGCATCTGGACGGTCCACTCGTGCACCGTGTGGCTGCCGGTGTCCAGCCACCGCCGGGGGGTCGTCATCGTCCCGGACTGGACCACCCACTGCATGACGGGGAAGGAGACCCCGTCCAGCTGCACGAAGACGACGCCGTCCACCTCGGGGTCCGGGACGGCGCCGGGCTTGAGGCGGACCAGGCTGGCGGTCATCGACTCGTCGGTGCCCGCGCTCGCGAGCCACGCGAGCAACGTCGAGATCGCGGCCGTGAGCCACGCGGTCGCCACGGCGGTCCAGAAGGAGTCGAACGACGCGCCGGGGACGATCGTGATGGCCGCCTGCATCACGAGGGCCTGCCCGAAGACCGCGACCGCCGCCACGGCGATCCACCCGATCGCGCCGGCGACCATCGCGAGGACGGGACGCACCACCATTCCCACGAGCCCGCCGACCGCGGCGGTCACCGCCAGCGGCCACCACGAGGTGACGGTGAAGCCGGGCAGCAGCTCGGCGGTCAGGAGGAGGGAGAGGAAGGTCAGGACACCGGTGCCGAGCAACCGGACGACGTCGGAGCCCCGGATGGTGAGGGCGAACCGCCGGTGGTCCGGTGCGTCCGCGGTGTCGGACGGGGCGGCCGGGCTGGAGGACGTCACTCGACTGCTCCTGTCGACGTCGCGGTCGAGGCGTCCGCTCAGGCCAGGACCTTCGCCTTGGCCTGGTCGTACTCGGCGGTGGAGAGGACCCCGCTGTCACGCAGCTCGGCCAGGCGTTGCAGCTCCTCCGAGACCTGCGGTGCGGCCGGTCGCTGCGCCCCGTACATCTCCATCCGGGCCATCGCCGCCTCGCGGTTGCGCTTGTTCATCGAGTCGCCTCGCGCGATGAGGTACACGAGGGCTCCGAGCCACGGGACCAGGATGATGAAGATGCTCCACAGCGCCTTCATGCCACCGCCCAGCGTGTCGTCGCGGAAGATGTCGATGAGGATGTGGACGAGGAGCGTGATCCAGGCCAGCAGGATGGTGAACCAGAAGATCGAGACCATGACGTCCCAGAATCCGAAGTCCTCAGACATGTTCCACCTACTCAGTAGTCGCCGAGCGACCGGCGGTCGCCATGGGCCGTGACGGCATAGATCACCAGGACGTTGACGGTGATCATGATGAGCGACCACAGGGGGTAGGCCGCCATGAAGACGAGGTTGGCGATCGAGCTCAGGACCGCGAGCACGATGGCCACGATCCGCGCCCACATCGCGCCACGGAGGAGCGCACCGCCCGCTGCGGCGACGAGGATCCCGAGGACCAGGTGGGTCCAGCCCCACGTGCTGTAGTCGACGGTCACGACGAGGTCGTTCTCGCCGACCAGGTAGTAGTCCTCGTCGAAGATGCCGACGAGGCCGGCGATCGCGTGGAAGCACCCGAGGATGAACATCAGGGTGCTGGCGAACATGATCCAGCCCGACCAGCCGTCGTCCGAGTACGGGCGGTCCTGCTCCCTCACCGGGGTCGGTGTCGACATCAGCGTGCCTCCCTGTCGTCGTGCTCGTGCTCCCAGCATGGAGACAGCGACGGGGCAGGGCCTCACCCACCGAGGGTGACGCGAGGGACCCCGCTGGCAGCGCACCGTGTCGTGATGGTGCATCACGAGTCGGCCGAAGAGGCGCAGGCATTCGAGTACGACGTCCAGCTGACGTGTGAGCCGGACGAGTCGCTCCGTGAGCGCTATCCCCACATGAGGGTGCGGAGCACGGAGGCGCAGACCGCCCTGCGCCGGCGGGTGGAGAGTCCCGAGGAGCTGAACGCGTTGCTCGTCGAGATCAGCACCGTGGGCCTGACACTGACCGACGTCCACCGCGTCGCAGGCGCGGCGGATGCGCCGCGCGAGGCGGGGGTCTACGAGGTGCGGGTGGTCGGCGAGCTGGGAGGGCCCCTGCTGCGCTACCTCAAGTGCACGCACTACTCGGTGCAGAGGCAGACGATCGTGCGGCTCACCCTCGGTGCGGGAGAGCTCCACCGGTTCCTGCAGGCGTGCGCGGAGTCCGGTGCGCGTCTGGAACGCGTGCGACGCGTGGGCGCCCCGGTGCTGGCCGGCTCGCGCTAGCAGAGGTCGAGCGCCCGCCCACGGCGTACGGCGTCCACCCGCCGGTTGACGCCCAGCTTGCCGAAGATGCCCTTGAGGTGGGTCTTGACCGTGTTGGTGGACACGTAGAGGGCCGCGGCGATCTCCTCGGTCGAGTTCATCTGCGCCAGCAGCTGGAGGACCTGGCCCTCGCGCTCGGTGAGCAGGGAGGGAGGCAGCTGGTCGCCGTCCACGCTGGCGGGCGCGGCGACGGCGACGGATGCCGGTCGCCAGGGCCCGTCGTCGTCACCGGGGCAGGTGGCCAGGAAGTCGCGGTGCCTGCGCAGCAGGCCGGTGTCGCGCTCGACGGCCCGGCGCAGCCACCCCCAGTCCCGCATCACCGCGCGGCGCATCCCCTCGCTCGTGGCCGAGCGGAGGGCTCGGTCGGCCAGCAGGCGTGCCCGTTGGTCCCGACGCTGGTCCTCGGCCATGCCCGCCTCGAGCAGCCACGCCTCGATCTGCAGGGCGAGGGGAGCGTGGTCGAGGTCGGTCACCGCCCGGCTGAGGACGGCCAGCGCCCCGCGCACGTCCCCGATCGTCCGCCGCGCCAGCGCCGCCATGACCATCGCCTCGACGACCGCGTGTCGGGGAACGGGGGTGAGCAGCGCCATGGCCCGGTCCGGCTCTCCCGACGCGATCAACGCCTCGGCCCGCACGACCGTCAGCAGCTCGGCGAGCCAGTCCGTGGACCTGGCCGCCGGGACTGCCGGCTCGCGAGCGGCCAGGAGACGGATCGCGGCCTCGGGCGTCCCCAGGGCGATCGCCAGCTTCGCCTCGAGCAGCACGTGGCTCGTCGCCAGCCACGGGTCCCGCCCGCGCACGACGTCCTCCAGGGAGTCGAGGCGGAGCCGGGCACCAGGGAAGTCGGCCCGCTCGAGGGCTACCCATGCCTCGGCCAGGAGGGCGTGGGCGTGGCCGGAGCCTCCGTGGGGGTCGGGGGGACCGGTGCGCACCTGTTCGGCATGACGTTCGGCCCGCCGGAGGTCGCCCTGCAGGGCCTCGACGTGGGCAAGTGGACCCACGAACCTGCTGCGCGTCTCGGCCGGGGCGCCGTCCGCCCCGCGGGAGAGCACGGCGGCCACCTCACCGCGGCCGGCGTCCTCGAGGCGCGTGGCGGTGAGGTGGGTCTTGAGGAGCTCGCTGAGCTCGGTGAGGCTGGACGGGACCGCCACGGGCCCGGGGAGCGGGGCGTCGGCCGGTGCGTCGATCGTCCCAGGCGCGGGGATCACGCGGGGTTCGCCCCAGGTTCCGTCCGCCCGGATCTCGACGAGGGCCCAGCCCCAGGTGGGCGGGCTCTGCTCGTGCACGCGTGCTCGCGGCTGCGGCACGGTGGGCGCCGCGACGTGCTGGGTTCGCGGGGGCCTGCGGAGGGGGGCGGGCCGGGCCGGAGGATGGTGTGACATGTCGGGACCACCTGTTCACATGACAGAAACGTCACATGACATTGAGGCACCCCGCAGGGTGAGGCGGGATCACCCATCGCGTGATCTCACCCGGGTGAGGCTGGGCATCACACCTAGATCAGCGACCGGCGGCGCGCCAGGCTCACCGCTTCGGTCCTCGAGTGTGCGCCGAGCTTGCGGTAGGCCGCCCGCGCATGCGTCTTGACGGTGTTCGGGGACAGGTAGAGCGCGCCGGCGATCTCGTGGAGGCTCAGCGAACCCTGCAGCATCCGGAGGACGTCGACCTCGCGGTCGGTGAGAGGCTCGCCGGCCAGCTCGGTCGCGGCGTCGGCCTGGATCAGGTGTCGTACGGCGTCAGCCCGCGCGTGCATGGCCGTCATCCCCTCGCCGAAGCGGCTCATCCGATGGGTGAGCTCGGTCAGCAGGTCGCGCGCGAGGGCGGTGTGTCCCAGCCGGGCTGCAATGCGGGCGCTGATCAGGAGGTGGTGGATCGGTCCCCACACCGCCTGCGCGTTGTCGAGGCGGCGGGTCGCGAGACCGAGCTCCAGCGTGCGCATGGCCTCGTCGGACTTCCCCGCATCGGCCTGGGCCAGCGCGAGCGCGACGTAGGCCCACGAGGCCTGGGGAGTGGTTCCCAGTCCTCGGCTGTCGAGCACGTTGATCGCTCGCTCCGCCCACTCGCGTCCCCGTGCGGTGTTGCCGCGCTCGCACTCCGCGAAGCAGGCGAGCGACAGCGCCAGGATGCGGAGCAGGCCGGGCGCGCCGTCGCCCCGGATCGCTGCCTGGAGGTGCGGGACGGCCTGGTCGAGCTCGCCCTGCAGGTAGTGGGCGTGGCCGAGCGTGGCCTGGGCGATGACGTACTGGGCCGACCGGCCGTTCGTCTCGAGCTCCGCCGCACGTCGCGCCGCGGCCATCATGTCGAGGGGCCCACCGAAGCCGAAGAGGGCACGCATCTGGGCCGTGGCGGACTCGATCGAGCGGGAGCCGTCCGGCAACGGACCGTAGTCCTCCAGGCCCTCGAGGGCGTGCAGGTGCCCCGCCATCGTCTGCTCGTCACCGACGAGGCCCGCCAGCCAGGCCGCCGTCGCCTGCGCCGGCGGACCGCCGTCGCCGAGACCGACGTCCTCGAGCCACCCCTGGACAGTGGCGCCCTGACCCGCGTCCATGAAGCGCAACCAGTTGGCCTGGACGAGCTCGGCCGCGTCCTGCCTCCTTCCCGCGGCGAGCAGGTGCGTGATCGCCTCCGGGACGAGGCTCCGCGCGGAGAACCACTCGGCAGCCCGGGCGTGGAGGCCCTCGAGGTGCTCGGGCTGTCGCGCCAGCTCCAGCTCGCTCCGGGCGACGGCTGCGAAGAGCTGGTGGAACCGGAACCACCTGCGCTCCCCGTCCAGTGGCACCAGGAACAGGTTCCCGCGCTCGAGGTCGTGGAGGATCGTGGTGCTGTCGCTGCGTCCCAGCGCGTGATCGCACAGGGAGGCCGAGAACCGCTCGAGCACGGAGGCCTCCAGGATGAAGTCCCGCAACCGCTCCGGCTGCCGGCTGAGCACCTCCTCCGTGAGGTAGTCACCGATGAACCGGTTGCTCCCGCTGAAGCGGTGCACGAACTCGTCGGTATCAGGCCGGCCGGCCAGCGAGAGCGCGGCCAGGTAGAGGGCCGCCGGCCAGCCCTCCGTCCGCTCGACCAGCTCCGCGAGGGTGGGGTCGGACAGCGCCACGCCCGTGCGGTCGAACATCTCGCGCGCCTCTGGGACCGTGAAGGCGAGATCGTCGGCCCGGAGCTCAGCCAGGTCGCGGGACACGCGCAGTCGACCCAGCCTGAGTCCGGGGTCGGACCGGCTGATGATCACCAGGTGCACGTTGTCCGGCAGGCTCTGCACGAGCAGCTCGACCTCCTCGTGGCGTGCCGGCGACCGGACGACGTGGAAGTCGTCGAGGACGAGCACCAGCTCCTCCGGCATGGCTCCGAGGGCCGCGACGATGGTCGTCAGCAGGGTCTGGGGGGCCTCGGCCAGCCGGCCGAGCACCCGCCCGGCTTCGGCGGCCGGCAGCGCGCACCCCGCCCGTTCGAGCGCCGCGGCCACGTGGCTCCAGAGCCGCACGGGGTCGTCGTCCCCTGCGTCGAGGGAGACCCAGGCGGAGGCGGGGCACTGCTCCGTGAGGAGTGCCTGGGCGACGACGGTGGTCTTGCCGTACCCGGCGGGGGCGGCCACCAGGGTGACAGGGTGGCGGATCGCGTGGAGCATGGCGTCCAGCAGACGCGGCCGGTCGACCCAGCTCGCGCGCGCCGACGGGGCATGGAGCTTGGCCTCCGACAGGTGGCTCATCGAGGGGAGGGCAGCACCATGGGGAAGCGAATCCGGCCTCACAGGGTTCACCAGTCGGCCTCCCGTCCGCCCGTGTACGAGTCGGAGCATACGCCGCTCGACCGCCGGCCGTCGGGACCCGGGACCGATGCCCGCCCGGGGTTCACGTTGGCGGCCGCCTGCGTGGGGAACGCCGTGGAGTGGTACGACTTCGCGATCTACGGGGCGCTGGGCGTGGTGCTTGCCCAGCTGTTCCTGCCCGCCAGTGACCCGGACACGGTCCTCCTCGCGGCCTTCGCCCTGTACGCCACGGCCTTCCTGGTCCGTCCGTTGGGAGCGGTCGTCTTCGGGAGGCGGGCGGACGCGAGGGGACGCAGGGGAGTGTTCACCAGCACGCTGTTGCTCATGAGCCTGGCCACGGCGGCCGTGGGGTTGCTGCCCGTGTACGCCGCGATCGGCCTCGTGGCGCCCGTGGCGCTCCTGGTGCTGCGCGGGACGCAGGGGCTTGCAGCCGGCGGTGAGCTCGGACTGGCCGCCGTCTTCATCGTCGAGTCGGCCCCCGCGGGTCGCCGCGGGGCGTTCGCCGCGTGGCACACCGCCACCCTGGCCCTCGGCCTCGCCGCCGGTCTGGGTGTCGGTGGGCTGGTCCAGCTGCTCCCCGACGACCAGGTGACGGCCGGCTGGTGGCGGGCGCCGTTCCTGCTCGCGCTTCCCCTGGGCATGGTGGGCGTCCTCCTCCGCCGACGGGGGCTGGAGTCGCCCCTGTTCCTGCACGCCCGGAGCACGGCCGCGCGGCAGCCCGCTCCCGTCCGGGTCGTGTGGTCGGACCACCGCCGAGGTGCCCTCACCGGGTTCGCCGTGATCGCGGCCGGCTCGCTGGCCTTCAACATGTTCTTCGTCTACCTGCCCAACCACCTGGTGGCGACCCGCGACTGGGCTGCCCCCGAAGCCCTG
This sequence comes from Nocardioides sp. zg-1230, assembly GCF_013155335.1. Classification (GTDB taxonomy): domain Bacteria; phylum Actinomycetota; class Actinomycetes; order Propionibacteriales; family Nocardioidaceae; genus Nocardioides. The sequence continues at coordinate 519,395 of NZ_JABJQZ010000004.1, forward strand.
CTCGCCTCGGTCATCGGTCTGGCGGCCGCCGCTGTGTCGGCGCTCGTCCTCGGTCGGCTCTCCGATCGACTCGGGCGTCGTCCGGTCGTCATGGGCTCACTCGTGGGGCTGGTCGTGGGGTCCGGACCGGTGATGGCGCTGGCCCACACCGACGCCCTACCCGCCATCGTGCTCGCCGAGGTCCTGGTGGGGGTCGCCGTCGGTGGTGTGCTGTCGGTCTCGCTGCTGGCCGAGATGTTCCCCACCGCCGTTCGCGCCACCGGCCTGGGGCTCACCGCCGGGATGGCCACGGCCCTGGTCGGGGGCACCGCCCCGCTGGTGGGGCAGGTGGTCGAGACGGCGACCGGGCACGACTTCGCTCCTGCGGCGTACGTCGCCGGCGTCGCCGTCGTGGCGCTCGCGGCCCTGCGGGCGTGGCCGGAGACCGCCTTCGGCGACCTTCCCTAGTCGTTCTCGGGGGCCACGGGCGGCTCGCGGCGGACGTCGACCAGGGCGAAGCCCCCGCGACTGAGCGCGGCCAGCAGCCCGTGGAGCTCCGCCTCGTCCCCGAGCACCACGTGGATCGTGGATCCGCCGGGGTCCTTCGAGACGGTCGCGCCCTCGAAGTCGTCCAGGAGATCGGGCGGCACCTCGCCGACAGCGCGGATCTCGTAGACCGATCTCGACATGGCGCCCTCGATTCGTGGAGGTGGGGAACCGAATGGCCCCACCATGCCCACCCGGGTGCGCGGCCGCGTCACCCTCGGCGGGTGACGCCGACCGCCCGCGGTCCGTCGCACGGTGGGGCATGCCCGGTTCACAGACCTATGACACTCCGGAAGAGGCGGCTCAGGAGATCGAGCGCCTGCGCGCGGAGCTGGCGCGGTTGAGGAGCGCGCCGCCCGCGGCGCAGCCACCGGCCACGACCGAGCGCCGGGGCTGGTGGCGCCCGGTGGTCGCGGGTGTGCTGGTCGTGCTGGCCGCGCTGATCGCACCGCTGTCGGTCCTGGCCACGTGGTCCAACGGTCAGCTCCAGGACACCGACCGCTACCTCGCGACGGTGGGTCCGCTGGCCGAGGACCCTGCGGTCCAGGAGGCGATCGCGGCTCGCATCGAGCAGGTGATCTTCTCCTACCTCGACATCGACACTGCGGTCGACGAGGTCGTCGTCGCCCTCGAGGGCCAGGGCCTGCCGGACCGGGCCGCCGCGACACTGGGGTCGCTGTCCGGACCCCTCGCGACGGGCATCCGGGGCTTCGTCGAGGACCGCATCCTGGCCCTCGTGCAGTCCGACGTCTTCGAGCAGGCCTGGGTCGAGGCGAACCGCACGGCCCACACCGAGCTGGTCGCCGCGCTGAACGGTGAGACGGAGGGGGCGGTCGTCATCGACCGGGGCGAGGTCAGCGTGAACCTCGCGACGCTCATCAACACCGTCAAGGGCCAGCTGGTCGAGGCCGGGCTGGGGATCGCGGAGCGGATCCCCGAGGTCGACGCCTCCTTCGCCATCGTGCAGTCCGACGACCTGGCCACCGTGCAGAACCTGCTCGCGGTGCTCGACGACCTCAGCACGTGGCTGCCCGTGATCGGTCTGGCCCTGATCGGGATCGCGGTCGCGATCGCCCGCGACCGCCGCCGGATGCTCCTGGTCGCGGGCCTGGCCGTGGCCGCGTCGATGCTGCTGCTCGGAGCCACCCTCAACGTCATCCGGCCCTACTACCTCGACGCCCTGCCCGCGAGCAGCTCGGCGGCGGCCGCCGGTGCGGTCTACGACCAGGTCGTCTCCTTCATCCGGCTGGCCCTGCGCGGTGTGCTGGTGGTCGCGCTGACGGTGACCGTCGTGGCATGGCTGAGCTCGACGCACGGGTCCGGAGCCACCGCGCGCTCGGCGTTGACGCGGGGGGTGGACGGACTCCGCCGGGGTCGGTCCCGAGCCGGGATGGACACGGGCCGCCTGGGCGTCGCACTGGCGACCTACCGGACACCGGTCCGGGCGACCGTGGTCGCGGTGGCTGCGCTCCTCTACCTCGCGCAGGACCACCCCACGGGTGGGACCGCGCTGGCGTTCGTGCTGGTGGCCGCGCTCGTGCTGCTCGTCCTCGAGATGCTGGCCGCACGCCCCGAGCCGGCCCCGGCCGTGCCACCGGCGCAGGAGTAGGCGGGCGGTCACCCGTCGGCGTGGGTGCCGTTGCCGTTGCCGTTGCCGGCGGCCGGCCGGATCACCAGCTCCAGCAGGGTGCTGGCAACGGAGACCACCACCGCGCCGAGGACGGCGCTGGCCGGGCCGGCGATGTCCATGTTCGCGGTCAGGCCGGCCGTGAGAGCGAAGAGGGTGCCGTTGACGAGGAGCGCGGAGACGCCCATCCGCAGCCATGACTGGGAGCCGACGAGCCACTGCAGCACCGGGCCCACCATGGCGTTGACGAGTCCGAAGATCACGGAAACTGCGAGATAGGTACCCACCCCGCCGCTGACCTCGATGCCCGGGACGACCGCGGTCGCGATCCACACCGCTCCGGCCATGATCGACCAGTTCACGAGCCCGTGGCCGATGGCCAGCAGGTCGCCGCTCGTGAGGCCGCCCACCTCGCGGGCCTCAGCCGCCGGCTCGGCGGGCTCGCCCGCAGCCGGGTCGGTGAGCGCGAACCGGCGCCTGAGCTGGACGAGCCACGGGGCGTCGGAGGAGTCGAACTGGGCACCCATCACGGCACAGGCGATGAGGATGCCGGCAGCCGCCAGGAGCCAGCCGAGGAGGGTGATCGTGACCCCGAAGAGACCGAAGTCCTCGGTGGCGCGCGTCATCACGCCCGGCATGTAGATGGGCGTGCCGATCGCGAAGACGGTCATGCCGACGGCCGAGGCGCCTCCGGTGGCCAGGAGCCGCCGCCAGTGCACCTGCCGCTCGAGCATGAAGTACGGGATGCACGTCCAGAGCACGAGACCGACGGCGGCGGAGAGCGGGATCGTCCAGAGCAGCTCGAGCGGCAACCGGCTGGTGAGCTCGCGGAGCAGGAAGGAGAGGCAGGCCATCAGGGTGAACGCGATGAGCCCCAGGCCGGCGAAGAGCGTGCTGCGCACGCCACGCCGCTCCCGCCCCCACGCGGCCCGGTACATTGACTGCAGTCGGCGACTGAACGCCATCGCGGAGTAGAGCAGCAGCAACGCGCTGAACACCGACACGCTGCTGGACGCCCCGGCCGGGGTCAGGAAGAGCTGCGCCACTGCGTCGGCCGGGGCGCCGGTGAGGGCGAACCGGCGGATGATCGCGTGACTGATCACGTCCTCCTGGCCGGCCGGTGCGGCGGTGGCCACGACGATGAAGAGCGGGATCAGAGCGGTCAGCGCCTGGGCCGAGAGGACGATGCAGCGGTCGAACCCCTCCATGAGGGCGAAGCGCCGCACGGACTGCCCGAGGAAGGACGCGGCCACCCGGCGCGAGAGGGCGCTGACCTCGTCGGAGCGCTCCTCCGGCAGCAGACGCATCAGACGATGCTCGGGGCGTGCCGGTGCGCGTGTCGTCATCCGATGTGGGTGAACCAGCGGCTGCGCCCGCGAGGCGGCAACGGCTCACACGTAAGGGGTGATACGCCCGCGCCGCTCGCACCCGACACTCGACCGAGGCGGTGCGGAGCGTGAGGCTGATGGCGAGGTGGGTGCAGATGATCCGACACCACCGGCTCGTGGGAGCCCGGTGATGGACCGCCTCCTGGTGCTCCTGGGCGCCGGCCTCGTGCTCCTCGACTACGTGGTCAAGTTCCTGGCGATCGGGGTGCTGCCGAGCAACCGCAAGCCCTCGTCGGCCATGGCGTGGTTGATCCTGATCCTGATCGTGCCGCTGGCGGGCTTCCTCGTCTTCCTGGTCCTGGGCCGCACCAGCCCCGGCCGGGGAAGGCTGGCGCGGCAGCGCGAGGCGGACGCGGCGATCCGTGCCGCCACGGAGGGCCTGCCCGCGTCCACGGTCTCCGCGCCGGCGTACCTGCCCTCGATGGCGACCCTGAACTACAACCTCGGCTCGCTGCCCCTGCAAGGAGGGAACCAGGTCGACCTGATCCCGGGCTACCACGACGCCATCGCGGCGATGACCGCCGAGGTGGCCGCGGCCGAGACGTCTGTCGAGGTCGAGTACTACATCGCCGCCTGGGACGAGGTGACCGCTCCGTTCTTCGAGGCGCTGGTCGAGGCCACCGAGCGAGGCGCGCGGGTGCGGCTCCTCGTCGACCACCTGGGGTCGAGGGGCATTCCGGGCTACGCCGAGTTCGTGAAGCGCCTGGACGCCTCACGCATCCAGTGGCGGCCGATGCTCCCGGTCCGTCCCCTCAAGGGCGAGTTCCAGCGCCCGGACCTTCGCAACCACCGCAAGATCCTCGTGGTCGACGGCCGCGTGGCCTTCATGGGATCGCAGAACCTCATCGAGCCGGGCTACAACAAGCCGAAGAACCACGCCGCGGGACGCAAGTGGGTCGAGCTGGTCGCGCGCGTCGACGGGCCGGCGGTCAGCGCCCTCCGGGCGGTGTTCGCCAAGGACTGGTTCACCGAGACCCACGAACGCCTGGGAGAGGAGTTCTCCGCCTCGACCCCGCGGACCCACGCCGCAGGCGTGACGGCGCAGGTCCTGCCCAGCGGTCCCGGCTACGTCACGGAGAACAACCTGCGGCTGTTCACCGCCCTGATCTACTCCGCGCAGTCGCGCGTCTCGTTGACGAGCCCCTACTTCGTCCCCGACGAGCCTCTGCTGTACGCCGTCACGACCGCGGCACGACGGGGTGTGGAGGTGGAGCTCTTCGTGAGCGAGGAGGGCGACCAGTTCATGGTCTACCACGCTCAGTGCTCCTACTACGAGGCGCTGCTCGAGGCCGGCGTGCGCATCCATCTCTACCCTGCCCCGGCCGTGCTCCACTCCAAGCACTTCTCCATCGATGACGACGTCGCGGTCATCGGCTCCAGCAACATGGACATGCGCTCCTTCGCGCTGAACCACGAGGTGTCGATGATGCTCACCGGCGCGGACGTCGTCGCACGATTCCGCAAGGTCGAGGACGACTACCGCGCGCTGTCACGCGAGCTGACGCTCGAGGAGTGGCAGCAGCGCTCGCACTGGCAGCGATACCTCGACAACACGATGCGGCTCACCGCCGCGCTGCAGTGAGGAGACCGACATGGCGCGAACGACTCACGAGCTGTGGCTCGAGGACCGACAGGGAGTGCTCGACCGGTGCCGCGACAGGACCTGGTGGCGGTGGATGCACTGGTGCACCTCCATCGGCCTGCTGCTCGCGGTCGTGCAGTGGGGATGGGTCGGCCCGAGCGCGGTGGTCCTCGCGGGCGTGGCTGTGTCCGTACTGCTCTTCATCGCGTGCGTGGGGAAGGTGGAGGTCCCGCAGGTGCGGCTCGTCGTGGACCTGACCGCCCTGGCCGCCCTCGCGGCCGTGGGCGCGGCCGGCCTGGTCGCGGTCTCGGCGACGGTGGGGATGCTCGTCGTGCTCGTGCTGACCCTCACCTCGCCCGCCGTGCGCCGGTCGCTGCGTGACGCCCGCACGGCGTTCCGGCTCTCCCTCGTCCTGACGCGCGAGGCACGCAGGCGGCCCAGGTCCTTGCCGTGACCATCAGGGTCACCTGGCTCGGGCACGCCACCGTGGTGGTCGACATCGACGGCGTCCGCCTCGTGGCGGACCCGCTGCTACGGCGGCACAACGGAGTCCTGCGGCGCCGCGGCGGCGCCACGACCGCCCCACAGGACGAGGCCTGGTCCGGCGCGGACGCCGTGCTGCTCTCCCACCTGCACCACGACCACGCGGAGGTCTCCTCGTTGCGGAAGCTCGGGGAGGTGCCGGTCCTCACGGCACCGGACAACGCCGCGTGGGTGTCGAAGAAGGGCCTGGTCGGGCGGGGGGTCGCTGAGGGGGAATGGGTGCCGGTCGGCGACGCCGGCGACGTGGCGGTCCGGCTGGTCCCGGCGGTGCACCGGTCGCGGCCGATGCCGCACCGACCCAACGCGGCGAACGGGCATCTCGTGCGAGGCCCGTCGGGAGTCGTCTGGGTCGCGGGTGACACCGACCTGTACCCGGGGATGGCCGGCCACCCGGAGCTGGCGGGCTCAGCGGTCGACGTGGCTGTCGTGCCCATCGGTGGGTGGGGTCCGCGCCTCTCGCCCGGGCACATGGGACCGAAGCAGGCCGCGGAGGCGTGCCGGATGGTGGCTGCCCGCTGTGCGGTCCCGGTGCACTGGCAGACGCTGCACGTCCCGGTCGCCGGGAGGTTCCCGCGGGGCTGGATGGACCTCGCCGGCCCACGGTTCGCGGAGGCGCTGGCCCACGAGGCGCCGACCTGCGAGGCGCGGGTGCTGGAGATCGGGTCGTCGACGACCGTCCTCTGACCGAGCGGGGGAGTGCCGCTCACTCGCGGCGGGGGATACGCGGGCCGGACCTGCGCACCAGACTCGTCCGTGCCCACCGTCGACAGCAGGAGACAGCCATGCCGCTCGCGGACGACCCCTCCGTGGACCCCGACCGCGCGGACGCCGACCTCGTCGCCCAGATCCATCGCTACCGGGAGGTCCGCGAGACGCTCGAGCGCAGCGCGCTCCCGCGCGCCACGTCGGTCGACGGCCGGACGTTCGAGGTGCAGGCCTCGCTGCACCACCTGGAGCTGCGTCGCGGTGGCTACGTGGCACTCGAGTCGGGTGAGGTCACCAGGCTCGGGCAGATCACCGAGCTGGCCTCGCACCGGGTCACCGCCGACGTCGGCGGACCGGGCGGGGCCCGTGCCGGCGTCGTCGTCCGGCTGGCGGTCGGCAGCGGGTTGCTCCTCGACCGCGGCGAGCCGTTCCACGACGCCCACGTGAGGCCGGCCGCACCGGACGAGGTGGCGGCCTGGCTGGACCGGACCAGGTCCGCCCGCGCCGTCCTCACCGTCGGCCAGCTGCTGCTGGCACCCGGCGTCCCGGCCGAGCTCGACAGCGGCGGCCTGGGCCGGCACACGTTCCTCTGCGGCCAGTCCGGGTCGGGGAAGACGTACGCCCTCGGGTTGCTGCTGGAACGCGTGCTCGCCGAGACGACACTCCCCGTCGTCGTCCTGGACCCGAACTCCGACCACGTCAACCTCGGTCGGCTGCGCGCCGACGCCGACCCGGAGCTCGCCGCCCGCTACCGCGAGGTGGCCGGCGGCGTGGACGTGTGGGGGAACCAGCAGGGCCAGCGCCCGCTGCGCCTGCGCTTCGACGAGCTGGACGCCCGCACCCAGGCAGCCGTGCTCGGTCTCGACCCCCTGCGCGACGCCGAGGAGTACGCCGCGCTCGTGGACCTCCTCGCCGCGCGCCAGAGTGGGCGGCCGCTCATCACCGGACTCTCACAGCTGCTCGACGCCGAGTCCGAGGGGACGCGCAGGCTCGGCAGGAGGGCCCGCAACCTCGGCGTCCTCGACTGGTCGGTCTGGAGCCCCGACGAGCCGTCGATCCTCGCCGAGATCGCCGCGCCGTCCGCCCGCTGCGTCGTGGTCGACCTCGGTTCGCTCCCCACCATGGGCGAGCAGCGGCTCGTGTCGGACGCGGTGCTGGCCGCCCTCTGGGCCCGACGTCCCGAGCGCAGGCCCGTGGTCGTCGTCATCGACGAGGCCCACAACATCTGCTCGTCCACGCCGATCGAGCCGCTCGCGCGCCTGTCCACCGAGCGCACCGTCCAGGTGGCGGCGGAGGGACGGAAGTACGGGCTCTACCTGCTGGTGTCCACCCAACGGCCGGGAAAGGTGCACGAGGAGATCGTCTCCCAGTGCGACAACCTGGTCCTGATGCGGATGAATGCCGCGTCGGACCTGCACGAGATCGAGAGGCTCTTCTCCTTCGTGCCGCCGGGGCTCGTCGCCGGGGCGTCGGGCTTCGCCATGGGCCAGGCCCTCGTCAGCGGACGCATCTTCCCGCCGGGCGCCTGCTACGTCCAGATGGGTGCGCGGGTGGCCGAGGAGGGCGGCGCCGACGTGCCCGCGACCTGGGCTCGCGCGCGCGGCGGGTAGGGCCGGCCCGGGCTCATCCGCTGCGGGTGAGGCGGGGCGGTGTGCGTGCTTCCTAGGCTCCGAGAGGACGACAGGCCGGGTGAGACCACCGGGTCGCGTCCCCCGAGCTGCAGGAGGAGAGCATGCCCAACGACCTCGACCAGGAGACGGGTGACGACCTCGATCTCATGGGTCCGATCGACTACATCGTGGTGGAGTTCCCGGGAAGCAGGATGACGGGAGAGGGATTCCCGATCCTGGTCGACCTCGTCGACCGGGGGCTCATCCGCATCCTGGACCTCGCCTTCGTCACCAAGGACCCGGACGGGTCCATCCACGCGATCGACATCCGCGACATCGACGGCGACGGCGAGCTCGACCTGACCGTCTTCGAGGGCGCGTCGTCGGGACTGCTGGGCGAGGAGGACCTCGACGAGGCGGGCACCGTGCTCGAAGCGGGTAGCTCTGCGGGGATCCTCGTCTACGAGAACGTCTGGGCCGCGCCCTTCGCCCGCGCCGTCCGCAAGGGCGGCGGCCAGCTGGTCGCCAGCGGTCGCATCCCCGTCCAGGCCCTGTTGGCCGCCGCCGACGCCGACGCCGCCGACACCGGCGCATCGGCCTGAGATCCACGGAAGAACAGGAACCACGTCATGCCAGGTCTTCTCCGCGGTGTCGCACGCACCGCTGTCGTCGCCGGTACCGCCACGGCCGTGTCCAACCGCGTCTCCCGGCGCCAGGCGGGCAGGTGGGCCGCCCAGGAGCAGCAGCAGTACGCCGAGCCGCCGCCCCAGCAGTACGCCGCGCCGCCGCCCGCCCCGCAGGCCGGCATGGACGACAAGCTGGCGCAGCTGAAGGAGCTCGGCGAGCTGAAGGCGGCCGGAGTGCTGAGCGAGCTCGAGTTCGAGCAGCAGAAGCAACGCATCCTCAACGGATGACAGGCCGCGCCGCTGCTACTCGCGCTCGTCCTCGAAGTGGACGGTGACGGCGTAGATGACGAGGACGTCCAGGAGGATCAGCATCCCGTACCACCCGGGTGACGCCGAGAGGAACGCCAGGTTGGTCACGGCGCTGAGGGACGCGATCACGATGGTCGTCACCCGGCTCCAGGGCTTGCGGTAGAACAGGGCGATGCCGGTGAGGAACGCGAGGGTGCCGAGCGCCATGTGGGCGATGCCCCACCCGGCGTAGCTCTGGAACAGGAGCAGCTCCGACGCGTCGGGGTCGTACACCCGGTTCTCCAGGAGGGCGATGAACCCGCCGAGGACGTGGAAGCCGCCGATCAGCACCAGCATGATCGAGGCGAAGCCCATCATCCCGGTCCACAGGCGTGAGGCCGGCGCGTCGTACGCCTCCTCGGGGTCCGACCGGGTGGTGTTGCTCGTCATGGTGCTCCTCCTCGTGCCGTCTCTCTTCCGCCTCAGGCTCGCACCGCACCGGGGCGCGGGGTTCACCCGACGCGGGTGACGTACGGCGGTCCCGTCAGGGCTGCGGGGGAGTGGCGTCGCGGCGGATCTCCTCCAGCGCCTCGACCATGGCGACCGGAGCGTCCTCGGACAGCTCGGCGTGCAGGAGGACCACGTCGCCCCGCTGGAGCTCGCGCTCCATGGCGGGGCGCACCTCGTCGAGCTTCCCGTCGCTGGAGAGCACCAGGAGCGCGGACGAGCCGGGGGTCAGCTGCGAGCGGAGCTCGTCGACGAACTGCTGGTCGATGCCGGACCGGCGCAGGCGCGCTGCCACCGAGGCGACCCCGGCCCCGACCACGGCCCCCGCAACCGGCGCCAGCACGACCATGCCGACCAGGCCGCCCAGGACCGACCCCTTGCCGGCGCTCGAGGCTGTCGGGTGCATGACGTGCCCGATCACCGGCTCCTTCGCCTGCGGCATCCATGCGATCGTGATGGCGTCGTGGACGGTGAGGATCTTGCGTTCCGCGAGGCTCTTGAGCCGCACGGCTGCTGCCTCTGCCCCGAAGGGGGTGTCGTAGCGCCAGACCGTCAGGGCCGTCATCGCGGTCGCCTCACTGGGCCGGTGCGGCGGAGGCCGCGGACGACGGCGTGGTCGACGGGGAGAAGGGGTGCAGCTGCTCCCGGCCGCCCGCGATGACGAGACACGTCGACTCCGGCACCTCCCGCCAGGCGCCCTGCAGTGACCCCAACGGTTCGGACACCACGAGGCGTGCGTCGTCGGACAGCTGCTGGAGGGTCGGGTTGTCGGGGTGCTGCAGCCGGAGGGCGCTGACGTCGACGTTGTGGAACAACGACCGGGACCTGCCCTCGCTGGAGTAGCGGAACGCCCACGTGACCTCACCATCGGTGGTGGCGACGGTCATCTGGATCGGGAACGGGACGCCGTGGCGCCGCCCCGTCTCCTCGATGAAGCCGACGGCCCGTGCCACCGCGGCCGGCGGGTCCTGCTCGAGCCCGTAGGTGAGGGCGAGGAAGAAGAAGAGCTCCGAGTCCGTCGACCCCTCGATGAGCGGGAACAGCGCGGGCTCGACCTCCAGCGTCAGGTCGCGCTTCACCGACGCGAAGTCCGCGATCGCGCCGTTGTGCATCCAGAGCCAGCGCCCGTGCCGGAAGGGGTGACAGTTGCTCTGCTGCACGGGCGTGCCCGTCGTCGCCCTGATGTGGGCGAACACCCGGCCCGCCGAGGCGTGGCTCGAGAGCTCGCGCAGGTTGCGGTCGCTCCACGCAGGCTCGGTGCTGTGGTAGATCCCCGGCTCCTCCTGGGCGCCGTACCAGCCCACCCCGAAGCCGTCGCCGTTGACGGCCTCGACCCCGAGCCGCGAGTGCATGCTCTGCACCACGAGCGAGTTCTCCGGCGCGAACAGCAGGTCCGAGAGGAGCACCGGCGAGCCGGAGTAGGCGAGCCATCGGCACATGGCGGTCGTCCTTTCGATCATGGGTCGGCCGCTCCATTCCACGCGCGCCGCGGGGTCGACGGCTCACCCGCGTCAGGTGAGGTCGGGCCCGGGGAAGGGTCGTAGCGTCTGGCCGGTGGCAGCCCCCGAACCGCCGGCTTCGCCCGCACTGGCCAGGGGCCTGGCCGCGAACCGTCCCGGCTCGACGGTGCCCCACACCGTGGTGGTCCTCCCGTCCTACAGCGTCGAGCCCGCCCTGCTCGCGCACTTCGGGCCCCGCATCCCCGCCCTGGAGCACCGACAGCTGCTGACGATGCTGTCGCTCGCGCGGATCCCGGGAGCCGAGATGATCTTCGTGACGGCCGATCGACCCACCGAGCGGGTCATGGCGTACTACCTCTCGTTCGTCGAGGATGCGCTCCGCGAGGGCGTACGCGCCCGGTTCCACGTCGTGGAGGTCCCTGACAGCACCCCGCGCTCGATCACCGCCAAGCTCCTCGACAGGCTGGACCTCCTCGCACGGATCCGGTCGATGACCAGGGGCCGGTTGGCCTACATCGAGCCGTGGAACGTGACCCACCTGGAGATGCAGGTCGCGCAGCGGCTCGGCCTGCCGCTCAACGGCACCCCCGCGAGCCTGTGGCCGATGGGTTTCAAGAGCAGCGGACGCCGGATCATGCGGGACTCGGGCGTGCCGCTGCCTCCGGGGCGGGAGGACGTCCGCAGCGTCGACGACGTCCTCGCGGCCGTCGAGCACGTCCGGCTGGAGCATCCCGGCGCCGAGGGTGTGGTGGTGAAGCTGGACAACAGTGCGACGGGCCTGGGCAACCGCGTGATCAGGTTCACGGACGTCCCGACCCCGACGATGCTGCGCACCACGGTCGAGCTCCTGGGGCCCGAGTACCTGTCCGAGCTCGCCTCGGGCGGCGTGGTCGAGGAGCTCCTGACGGGCGAGGAGCTCACCAGCCCGAGCGTGCAGGGCGAGATCACGCCGGGGCGTCGCGTGCAGGTCGTCTCTACGCACGAGCAGCTCCACTCCGGCACCCACCGACAGGTCTACGCGGGGTGCCGGTTCCCCGCGAGGGGGGACTACCGCAGCGAGCTCGCGGCGTACGGCGCGTCCGTCGGCCGGCTGCTGGCTGACCGGGGTGCCCTGGGCCGGTTCGCCGTCGACTTCGCGGCGACCCGCACGTCGTCGTCACGGTGGCGCCTCCAGGGCCTCGAGATCAACCTGCGCAAGAGCGGCACCTCCCACCCGCTGACCCTGCTGCACGACCTGACACCCGGCTACTACGACGACCTCGCCGGCACCTGGTCGCTCCCGGACGGGTCGCGACGCTGCTACCGCTCGACCGACCACCTCGTCGATTCGGCCTGGGCCGGGCGCTCGGACGGCGACGTCATCGACGCCGTCGACCGCGCCGGGCTGACGTTCGACCGAGGGTACGCGGTCGGTGCGGTCCTCCACATGCTGAACGGCCTGAAGGCCGGCGGGCTCGTGGGACTGACGACGATCGGCCGCTCACCCGGGGACGCCCAGCGGCTCTACGACGCCGCCGTGGCCGCGGTGGCGGGTCGAGGACCACCGGATCCGGGTGAGGCACACGGACGCAGGTTGTCTGGCAGCATGAGCAGCGGGAGGGACGAAGCATGGACCGGAGCACGCGCGCCGAGCTCTCCGGCGACGGCGTCGGTCGCGGTCACCGCCGCAGGGCCGCGGACACCCTGGCTCGCCGCGATCCCGGCGGACTGCTCTACGGCGCGGTGATCACGGCCGGTTCGCTGGCCGCGGTGAGCGCGAACCTCTCGCATGCCCACCGCGTCGCGCTCAGCGTCGCCGCCGTCGTCATCGTCTACTGGCTTGCCCACGTCTACACGGAGAGCCAGGAGATGCTCTTCGAGGGTGACCACCGCCCGTTGTACCGCCGCACCCCCCACGCCGCGGCCAAGGAGGTCTCCATCCTCGTCGGTGCCGCGCCCGCCATCGCCGTCTACCTCGTGCTCTACCTGACAGGGCTGTCCTCGAGTGTCGCGGCACTCTGGGCGCTGTGGTTCTCGGTGGCGTTCCTCTCGGTGATCGGCTACCTCGGAGCCCACCGGGCAGGCATCGGGGGCTGGCGACTCGTCCTCGAGTCCGCCGGGGCAGCCTCTCTTGGCGTCCTCGCGGTGCTGGGCAAGCTGTTCATCCACTGACCCCGTTCCGACGGGGGCCCGCGCGCGCTACTCGACCACCTGCAGCCCGCGGTCGGTGTTGTTGAGCCGCCGTCCGGCGGTGTCGGTGACCGTGACGATGTCCTCGATGCGGACCCCGAACCGGCCGGCGAGGTATACCCCGGGCTCCACGGAGAAGCACATGCCGGGGACGAGGGGTTGCTCCTCGCCCTCGATCATGTAGGGCGGCTCGTGCGTCGTGGTGCCGATCCCGTGCCCGGTGCGGTGGATGAACTGCTCGCCGTAGCCGGCGTCCGTGATCACGGCGCGAGCAGCCCGGTCGACCTCCTGGCAGGCCACGCCGGGCCGCACCGCGTCGACGCCTGCTTGCTGGGCGAGCCGCACGATCTCGTGCACCTCGCGGATCACCTCGGACGGCTCGCCGACGCAGACGGTGCGGCTCGTGTCCGAGCCGTAGCCGTGCATGAGCCCACCGAAGTCCAGGACGATCGCGTCGCCGACCTCGATGGTGCGGTCGCCTGCCTCGTGGTGGGGGTTGGCGCCGTTCGGTCCGGAGCCGACCACGGTGAAGTCGACCTGCTCGTGGCCGTGCTCGCGGAGCAGGCGCGCCAGGTCGGCGGCCACGTCGGTCTCCTTCCGCCCGGAGAACCGCACGTGCAGGATCTGCTCGTACGTCGCGTCGGCCGCGGCGCCCGCCGCCTCGAGACGGGCGAGCTCGTTGACGTCCTTCACGGCGCGAAGCATCGGCAGCCGCGTCGTCATCGCGTCGTACGTCGTGCGCGGAAGCGCCGCCTGCAGGCCCAGCAGGTGCATCGCCCACGTGCTGTCGGAGATCGCGTAGCGTCCGTCCGGACGCAGCAGCGCGCTCGCCGCGGCGTACGGGTCGGCCCCGTCGAGCCAGTCGACGACGGTCGTCGCGGCGGTGCCGCCGGCCCGCTCGGCGTCCGGGCGCTCCAGCGTGGGCACCAGCATCGTCGGCTCGCGGTCGGCGGTCAGGACGAGCAACGTCAGTCGCTCGGTGATGGCGGTCGGCTGGTAGCCGGTCAGCCACACCAGGTCCGGGCCAGGGGCCACCAGGACGCCGTCGACGCCGGCGTCCCCGCTGGCGGCCACGACCCGGGCCATTCGCTCGGCGTAGTCGTCTCGTGTGAAGGGCACCGGACTCATGACGCACTCCCTGAAGCGGTCGTCGGGATCGTGTGGAGGTGCGCTGCGGCCGCGGCGGCGGCGTCCCGAGCGGTGCCCTCGGCCGCCTTGTGCCGGCGGATCGCGACGACGGCGAGCAGGATGCCGAGCGCACTGATCACCGCCATCAGCCAGGACGCTGCAGCCAGGCCGGATGCGAGGGCGTCGCCCGGGCTGGCGCCGTCGTCGAGCTGGTTGCTCTCGACGCTGGCATAGATCGTGGCGCACAGAGCGGTCGCAACGGCTGCGCCGACGTAGCGAGCCATGTTCGACACGCCGGACGCCCCGCCGACCTGCTCCTGCGGCACCGACGCGGTCGCCGCGGACGACGCCGGCCCGTTGGAGAGGCCCATGCCGACGGCGATCGCGAGGATCGGCAGCAGGAAGCTGACGTACGCCCACGACGAGTCGGTGAACCCGATCCATGCGAAGCCGCCCGCCATCAGGATGAACCCGACGCCGATGACCTGGCGGCCGCCGAGCTTCTTGGCCAGCCCGGGAACCAGCGGCGCGACGACCACGAGCCCGACGGTGGCCGGCAGGGTGGCGATGCCTGCCTCGAGCGGCGTGAAGCCGAGCGCGGCGGGGTTCTGGAAGTAGAGGCTGAGCAGGTACATCAGCCCGTTGATCGTGCCGGCGCCGATGAGGATGGCGAGCGTCGAGCCGACCAGGATGCGGTTGCGCAACAGAGCGAGGTCGAGCAGCGGCACCGCGACCCGCTTCTCGGTCACGATGAAGAGGAAGCCGGCCACGGCCGAGGCGGCGAAGCAGCCCAGCGTCGCCGCGGAGAACCAGCCCCAGTCGCCGCTCTTGGTGAAGCCGTAGATCAGCGGCGCGAGCGTGAGGGCGATCAGCACCGTGCCCAGGTAGTCGATCGAGCGTGGCCGTGCCTCGTCCCGCGACTCCTGGACGGTCGCGAAGGTCAGCACCATGCAGAGGGCGCCGACCCCGGCGTCGATCCAGAACAGCCCCTGCCAGCCGGTGACGTCCACGAGGACGCCTCCGAGGAGGGGGCCGGCAGCCGCCCCGACCGCGGCGGCCGCTCCCCACAGCGACACGAACTTCAGCCGTTGGTCGCCCGACGTCGCAACCGTCAGGAGGCTCAAGCCGCAGGCCAGGATCGTGGAGCCGGCCGCACCCTGGACCACCCGTCCGGCGATCACCATGCCGCCCGACTCGGCGAGCGCGATCATCACGCACGAGACCACGAAGAGCGCCAGGCCGAGCTGGAAGACCCGCTTCCGGCCGAACACGTCACCGAGCGAGCCGGACGTGATGATCACTGCGGCGCCCACGAGCGAGTAGCCGGTCACCGCCCACTGGAGCGTGTCGACGCCCATGCCGGTGTCCTCGCTGATCGCGGGCAGCAGGATGCTCACGGCCGAGGTGTTCGCGTTGACCACCAGGGTGGAGATGCAGGTGGCGGCGAGGACCCCGCCCGCGGTGGTCCTGACTGTGGCTGCCTCACTCATGCTGATCCTCCTGGTCAGATCACGGGCTGGTCCCGGTCCCCGACGTCGGGATGGCCCCCACGGCGGGCGATCCCGCGTCGCGCTGCTGAGGTGAGCAGCCTGATGCCGAGCCCGAGCACCGCCAGGTTGAGGATCATCTGCGTCGTCACCAGCAGCATCATGCTCGGGCTCGAGGCGACGATGTCCCCGAAACCCACGGTGGCGAAGACGGTGACCGTGAAGTACAGGGCCGTGACGTGGTCGAGCGGTTGCGAGAAACCAGCTGGATCGTGGATCGAGTTCGCCAGGTAGAGCCGGGCGAAGATCAGGAGGTAGAGGGGGACCAGCACCGCGAGGGACTCCACCGCCCGCAGGATCGGGTACCGCGACCGGACGATGGCCGGCACCTGGGCACCGACGACCGCGGCGAACACGCCCAGCATCAGCACCAGCCACAGCACCCCGGTGCCGTCGTCCGGGCGCCTCGCCGGCAGCAGGAAGTACGCCCCGCTCAACACCGACACCCCCAGCACCACTCGGCACATGACGAGGAGGCCTTGCGTCCGCGCGGCACGCCGCGCGTCCGGGGGCAACGCCGGGGTCATGCCGCGCACCTTCCGAGCGGGGACATGGCGCACCTCCTCGTCCGGGTCACGCCGCACCGTCGAGGATCGGGCACCCGCGGTGGAGCCACCTCCCCCGACGTGGGTGAGCGTGGTCCTTCAGGCGGCGTCGGGAGCCCACCGGACGACGAGCAGCGCGACGTCGTCCTCCTGCTCCTCGCTCGCCATCGCACCCAGCAGCCGGTCACACAGCTGGTCGAGGTCGGACGTCGAGGGAGCCACCTCGGCGAGCAGGTGCTCGAGTGCCTCGATGCCGTCGTCGATGTCGCGGTCGCGACGCTCGACGAGCCCGTCGGTGTAGAGCACGAGGGTCGCGCCGGCCTCCAGCGTGACGGCGCCCTCATGGCGGTCGGCGGCGGGGTCGAAGCCGAGGAGCAGGTCGTTGGCGTTCGCGTCGGCCAGCCTGGTCACGGTGCCGCGCGGGTCGACCAGCAGCGCCGGCGGGTGTCCTGCGTGGGACCAGCGCAGCAGGACCTCCGCGGAGCCGTCACCGGGGGAGCGCACCTGCTCGATCCGCGCCACCACCGCGGTGGCGGTGGTCTCGAGCTGCAGGGACTGCATGACCGTGTCGAGCCCGGACAGGATCGCGGCCGGCGCGTCACCGCTGTGGACGGCGATGCCGCGCAGCAGTCCGCGGACCTGACCCATGGCGGCGGCCGCCTCGACGTCGTGCCCGACCACGTCGCCGACGACGACCACGATGTCGGGTGTCGTGGACGCACCGTCGCCCTGCAGGAAGGCGTCGTACCAGTCGCCCCCGATACGCGCCGCCTCGCCGGCGGGCGTGTAGCGGGTGACGACCTGCAGGCCTTCGCGGTGCGGCGGCGGGGTGAGCATGCTGCGCTGCAAGGCCTCGGAGACGTCGCGCTGCGACTCGTAGAGACGGGCGTTGTCCAGCGCCAGCGCCGCGCGGGCGCCGATGTCCTCGAGCAGGGCGACGTCCTCCTCGGTGAAGGGCGTGCGATGGATGTCGCGGAAGGCGCTCACGATCCCGACGGTGCGGCCGCGGGCGCGCAGCGGGACGGCGGCGGCCGAGAAGGGGGCCAGCTGGCGCAGCAGGTCGCGGGCGGAGCCCGGCTCCAGCACCGCTGCGACCGCCTCCGTCGCCGACGAAGACATCAGCACCGACGTCGTCTCCCGGATCGCCCGGGCCAGGTAGGAGGAGTCGGTCATCGCCCGGAGTCGCTTGGTCGCGTAGTCGTGCAGGGCCTTCTCCATGGCGGGGTCGCGGTGCGACCACCCGACGTCACGCAGACCGCGTCGCCAGTCGGTCGCGTGCGGGTCCTCAACCAGCGTCACCAGGCACCAGTCCGCGAGCTCGGGCACCAGCTGCGTGGCGAGGCGGCTGACGCCCTCGGTCGGGTCGAGCGTCGCGGTGAGCGCCTCCGAGACCGACGCCAGCAGCGCCAGGCGGTGGGCCGATCGGTCCAACGCCTCTTGGGCGTCACGGCGTGCGGTGATGTCGACGAAGTAGACCGCCAGGCCCTCGGGGGAAGGCCAGGCGCGCACCTCGTACCAGGCGTCGAGCGGTGGCGGGTAGTGGGCCTCGAAGGTCACCGGCTCCCCCGACGCGACCGCACCCCGGTAGTGCTCCTCGAACGTGCTTCCCGCGGCAGCGGGGAACGCCTCCCAGATGCTGGCGCCGACCAGCCGCACCCGGCTCGAGCCCAGCAGCCGCTCGGCCTCGGAGTTGACGTAGGTGAAGCGCCACTCGCGGTCGAGCTGGAAGAACGCGGACGACATCGACTCCAGGACGCGACCCACACGGGCCTCGCCCTCGCGCACCTCGGTGGTGTCGTACGCCGCCCCGACGAGGCGGACCGGCGGGCCGTCGGGTCGGTCGGCGAAGGCGTGCCCCCGGGCCTCGATCCACCGCACGGTCCCGTCGGGCCTGACCACGCGGTACTCCGCGTCGTAGTCACCGCACGTCGCGATGGCGCGCTGGAGCGCGTCCGAGACGCGCCCGATGTCGTCGGGGTGCACGCACTGGTTGAAGGCCTCGATGGTGCCGCCGAAGCTGTCCTCGTCGAGGCCGAACAGCTCGAGGAGCCGGCCGTCGAACCGGAGGTCGCCGGTCACCAGGTCCCAGACGAAGGCACCGACACCGGCGGCGTCGACGGCGAGCTGCCACGCGAGACGGTCGCTCTCGGCGTCGAGGGAGGACCGGGAGCGCGGCGCCATGGAGTCGTCGTCGGTCACAGGTCCTTCTCATGCCAGCTCATGCCAGGTCGGTGGCCCGCGATCCTCGAGGCACCCGCACAGGGTGTCACACGGAGAAGCTCGACGTCGGCGAACGGCGAAACCTCAGCGCCTCCCGGCGACCCGCGCGGCGGGCGGGAGGTCGCCGACGTCGGCGGTCGCCGCGGACACCGGGTCGGCAGGCAGCTGCGCCACCTGCTCGCGGCACCACACGGACACCGCCCGGCTGCCGTCGAGCACGCCCGCGCGGAACGCCTCCCAGGGCTCCCAGCGGGCCTCGCCGACCTCGTCGGGGTCGGGTGCCACGGCCCCGTCGGCGGACCCGACGAACACCGGGCACATCTCGTTCTCGACGACGCCCTCCTGCTCGGCGCGGTAGCGGAACCGTGGCAGCACGAGCCGAAGGTCGGTGACGGTGGTGCCGAGCTCCTGCCCCACCCGGCGGCGTACGGCGTCCTCGAGCGGCTCGCCCGGCGCCGGGTGGCCGCAGCAGCTGTTGGTCCACACGCCCGGGAACGTCCGCTTGTGCAGCGCGCGCCGGGTGACGAGGACGTTGCCCTCGCCGTCGAACAGGTAACAGGAGAAGGCCAGGTGGAGCGGGGTGTCGGCGTGGTGGACGCCGGCCTTGTCGGCGGTCCCGACGGCCCGGCCGTCCTCGTCGAGCAGCACCACCAGCTCGGGCGTGACGGCAGTGGCGTCGGTGTCGGTCGTGGTCATGCGGGCCTCCCCACGGGTCGGGCGAGCTGGTTGACGGCGGTGTCGAAGAGCCACGGCAGCGTCGCTGCGGCCGGGACGAGGTGTCTGCGGACGGACGCGTGGGCGGTGGCGCGCAGCAGGGCGTGCGTGAGGAGCTCGTGGCGCGCTCCCAGACGGCGGGCCAGCCGGTCGTAGCGGTCGGTGCGGCCCTCGGCGACGCACGCGACGGCGACCCGCGCCTGGGCCAGGCCGAGTGCGATGCCCTCACCGGTGAGGGCGTCGACGTAGCCGCCGGCGTCTCCGACGAGCAGCACCCGGCCGGCCGAGCGGGACCGTGCGCGCTGCCGCAGCGGCCCGGCTCCCATCACCCGGGTGCGCTGGCCCGTCAGGCGCTCCTGCAGCAGCGGGAAGTCGTCGATGAGGTCCTCGAACCGCGAGCCGGCGTCGCCGAGCACCGCGACGCCGACGAGGTCGTCGTCGACCGGCGTCACGTAGGCCTCCGCGCGCGGCGACCAGTGCACCTCGACGTACGACGACCACGGCGCCTGCTGCACGTGGCACCGCAACCCGAAGCGCCGTCGCCCGGCCACCGGTGCGTCGAGACCCACCAGGCGGCGCACGGGGGAGTGCAGCCCGTCCGCGGCGACGAGGTGGCGGGCGGGTTCGCCGTCGACCAGGAGGTGGTCGCCGGCGTCGTCGACCCGGGCCACCGGACGCGGGTCGATCGGGATGCCGGCGGCGGCCACCTGCTCGGCCAGCGCGTCGTGGAGCACGGTGCGGCGCACGCCCCGACCCGGGCCGCGGGAGAAGCGTGCTGTGGCGCCCGGTCCCTCGGCCGAGCCGTCGAGGTAGCGGATGCCGCTCAGCTCGCGCCCGCGCGGGTGGACACCGAGGGCAGCCAGCTCGGCCACGGCCCCGGGCATCAGCCCTTCGCCGCATGCCTTGTCGATCGGGCCGGTGCGCGGCTCGCGCACGACGACGGAGAGCCCGGCGCGACGGGCGTGCAGCGCCGCGGCGAGGCCCACCGGCCCGCCGCCGGCCACCACCAGGTCGGGGACGGGGTCACGCACCGGCCGGCTCCGCGCTCGGCAGCGTCGCGAGCGCTGCGTCCTCGACCCGGATGCGTACGACGAGCAGGGCGGCGTTGAGGACCGTGAAGACCAGGGCGGTGATCCAGGCCGCGTGCACCAGGGGCAGCGCGACGCCCTCGACGACGACGGCGACGTAGTTGGGGTGGCGCAGGAACCGGTAGGGGCCCGACGTCACGGGCGCCATGCCGGGCACGACGATGACGCGGGTGTTCCAGCGCGGGCCGAGGGTCGCGATGCACCACCACCGCAGCGCCTGCGACGCGACGACGAGACCGAGCATCGACCACGCGAGTGCCGACGGCACCTCCGGTTGCCGGATCCATGCCTCCGCGAGCGCGCCGACGAGCAGCGCGGTGTGCAGCACGACCATGAACGGGAAGTGCCCCAGGCCGTGCTCGACGCCGCCCCGCTCGCGGCTCCACCGGGCGTTGCGGGTCGAGACGACGAGCTCGGCGACCCGCTCGAGGCCGACGAGCGCCACCAGGACGGTGAAGGCGAGAAGGCTCGTCACGACACGGCCCTCAGCAGCACCAGCTCGGAGCAGAAGCCCGGGCCCATCGCCATCAGGACGCCGTGGCTGCCGGGTGCGGGCGGGCGCTCGCGCAGCGTGTCCTCGAGGACGTGGAGCACCGAGACCGACGACAGGTTGCCGACGCGGGCCAGCGAGTCCCAGGTCAGCCGGACCGCCTCCCGCGGCACCTCGAGCGCCTCCTCGAGGGCCTCGATGACCTTCGGGCCGCCGGGGTGGCAGACCCACCAGCCGATGTCGGCGCGGGTGAGCCCGTGGTCGGCCAGGAAGGCGTCGACGTCGCCGCGCACGAAGCGCCCCACGAGGGTGGGCACCTCGGCGTCGAGCACGATCCGCAGGCCGCTGCCCGTCACGTCGAAGCCCATCGTGCGCTCGCTGTCGGGGTAGAGCCGGCTGCGCGAGTCGAGCACCTCGACCGGCCCCGCTCGACCGGCGCGTGCCGACGAGCCTTCCGCGACGACGGCGGCCGCGCCGTCGCCGAACAGCCCGCTCGCCACCAGGTTCGGCACCGAGGCGTCGTCGCGCTGGACGGTGAGCGAGCAGAGCTCCACGGCGATGAGCACCGCGGTGTGGTCGGGGTGGCCGAGCAGGTAGTCGTGCACGCGGGCGATGCCGGCCGCACCGGCGACGCACCCGAGCCCGACGAGCGGCATCCGGCGTACGTCCTCACGCAGCCCGACCTGCGCGGCGATGCGCGCGTCGAGCGAGGGGACGGCGAGCCCGGTGACGGTCGCGGTGACGACCAGGTCGACGTCGGACGGGGTCAGGTCGGCCGCCTTGAGAGCATCGACCAGTGCCCGCGAACCCAGCTCGACCGCGTGCTCGATGAACAGGTCGTTGGCCTGCCCGAAGTCACTCAGCCCGGCGTACTGGTCGAGCGGCAGCACCGTGTGGCGTCGCTCGACCCCGGCGTTGGCGTGGAAGCGCCGCAGCATCGACCGGTCGAGGCTGCGCTCGGAGATGAACTCGCCGAACGCCTCGGTGATCTCGGCCTGGGGGTGGGAGTGGGGCGGCAGCGCGCCTCGTACGGAGAGGATCCTCATGTCAGCCACCTCGGGGTGTGGGGGTCGTGGTCGGGTCGGGGGCGGGACGCGAGGCTGAGCACCAGCCCGCGAGCGAGTCGGGCGTCGATGCGGCCGTCGCCGAGGCCGAGCTCGACCAGCGCGTCGAACGCGTGCCGGTCGCGGCCGGCGGCGCGGATCCCCGCGTCGACGATGCGGGGGGACCGGGCGAGCCGGGACGCCGCCCACGTGTGCCGCAGGTGCGTGCCCAGCAGGGCGCGTACGACGCGTCGGTGCTCGGCGCCGGCGTCCGCCGGTCGCCCGGCCCGCACGGCCCGTGCGGCGGTGCGGCCGGCCGCGATGCCGGTGGCGACGGCGTAGTAGATGCCCTCGCCGGTCATCGGGTTGACCAGGCCGGCGGCGTCGCCGACGAGGAGGACCTGCCCGTCGGGCTGGTCCCAGCGCCAGGTGCTCAGCGGGAGGTGGTGGCCACGCCAGTCGCCGCCGGTGCGCGCTGCGCCGGGCACGAGCTCCTCGAGCTGGTCGAGCAGCAGCCGGCGGCTCGGGGCGCCACCGGTGCGCTCGCCCGGCAGCAGCTCGCCGTAGCCGACGTTGGCCAGCCCGTCGCCGCGGTCGAAGGCCCAGGCGTACGACGGCTGGCGGCGGCTGCCGTAGCGGATGACCTGGCGGCCGGCGATCTCGGGCGTGGTCGGTGCGTAGCCACGGATCGCGATGGCGCGCGGCTCGCGGCGCTTGCCGAGCAGCGCCGTGCGGACGAAGGAGTGCGCCCCGTCGGCGCCGACCACCACGTCGGCGGACACCCCGTCGGCGTCGCCGCCGGACACCACGGGGGTCCCCGTCCGCGTCAGTGACGTGGCGCGGTGGGTGCGCAGGACGGCGCCGGCGGCCACGGCCCGTTCGACCAGCCGGGCGTCGAGCACCCGGCGTGGCACGACGTGCACCTCACGGCGCATCGGGCCGGAGACGGAGACGTCCCCGTGGGCCAGCTCGAGGTCGCGCAGCGGCGACCAGCCGTCGACCACGTCGGCCGCGCCGACGGGGGCGAGGGCGTCGAGCACGTGGGGCGCGATGCCGTCGCCGCAGGACTTGTCGCGCGGGAACTCGCTGCGGTCCAGGAGCAGGACCCGCAGGTCGGGGTCCTCGGCCAGCGCGCCGAGCGCCGTGGCGGACCCGGCGGGACCGGCGCCGACGACGACGACGTCCCAGTGCTCGGGGGTCGCGGGGCCGCTCATCGCGCCACCACCAGCAGCAGGGCGTCGACCAGCGCGATGCCGACCGCCGCGGCGAAGGGGGACCGTCCCGTGCCCACGACGACGACCGCGGCGAGGCCGAGGACCACGGTGAACACCGTGATGCTGACGGCGAGCGGCGGGCCGGCCCCGACGAGGACCACCGCGGTCGCCAGGACGAGGACGACGGCCGCGACGGGTCCGATGCGCCGCGGGCCCAGCCGGTGGGGGAGTCCACGCACGCCCGTGGCGGCGTCGTCGGCGAGGTCGGGCAGCACGTTGAGCAGGTGGGCCCCCACGCCGAGGAGGGCGGCACCGACCGGCCACCACCACGGCGGTGCCTCGCCGTCGGCGAGGGTGACGACGGCGGTCAGGCCGCCGAACGACACGGCGTAGGGCGCCCACGACCACACGGTCGCCTTGAGCCCGAGGTTGTAGGCCCACGCCGAGGCGACGCAGCCGAGGTGCACCAGCCCGGCGGCAGGCCCCAGTGCGAAGGAGAGCACGACGCAGGCGAGCACGGCCGCGCCGCAGGCGGTCCGCACGACGGCCACCGAGGCTGCGCCGGTCGCCAGCGGCTTGTCGCGCCGCCCCGCGGCCCGGTCCCGCGCGCGGTCGACGAGGTCGTTGCTCCACCCGACCGAGAGCTGGCCGGCGAGCACGGCCGCCACCACCACGACGGTCGTCGTCGGCGCCAGACCCTGCGCGACGGACAGCAGGCCCGCCAGGACCGTGACCGCGAGCGTGGGGCCGGCGTGCGCCGCGCCCACCAGGGCCCGCACCGGCGAGGAGCCGGTGACGTCCGGAGCCACCGGTCGGGTGCTCACGGCGCGCCCCGCGACGGGACGGGCCCGCGGGTGAGTCGGCCGACCAGGCGCGCCGCGCCGACGCCGACGATCGCGACGAGCCAGCCAGCGAGGACGTCGACGACGTAGTGCTCGCCGGTGTAGACGAGCGTGAGCGCCATCGCCAAGGCGTACGCTGCCAGCAGGATGCGCGAGACCCGCGAGAGCGACGGCCACAGGAAGAGCGCGGCCAGGAGCGCGGCGCCGGCGTGCAGCGAGGGCATCGCGGCCACCGGGTTGCTGCCCGACTGGCCGAGCTGGACGAGGCGGCCGATGCCGTCGAGCCCGAGCCCCTCCCACCCCAGGTGGGAGATCCGGTCGAGCGCGCCGATGTCGCCGCGCCGGGCGGCCAACCAGGGCGGAGCGGCCGGGTAGGCGAGGTAGCCGGCGATGCCCAGCAGCGACATCGACAGCACGGCGGTGAGCCACTCGCCGAACCGGTCGCGCAGGCGGAACCACACGACCGCGGTGATGAGCGGGATGGTGACGAAGTGGGTGACGTAGACGAGCGCGGCCACGACGTCGTACCAGTGGGCAGAGCCGTCGACGAGGCGGTCCTGCAACCACACGCTCGGGACCGCCCCGAGGAGGGTCTCGTCGGCGCGGGCCGGTCCGAGGACGTGGAGGCTCGCGCCGAACCGGTTGGTGTCGGCACCGTCACCCACCCCGAGCGGCGCGGTGACCCATTGCGCCACCCAGTAGGCCACGAGGATGGCGCTGAGCGGCGACCAGGCGATCAACAGCTGGGCGATCGGGCCGTGCCGGGAGTCCTTCGTCGGGACGGGGGCGACCTCGGGCCGCGTGACCGTGGCGGGGTCGAGGTGGGGGCGCGACGTCGCGGGGCTGGTCATGAGGTGCCGCGTCGGTGGGAGAGCCGCTCGAGCACGGCCTGGGTGCGGAAGCGGTTGTAGCGCTGGATGGCGATGAACGGCAGGTTTACCAGCACGCCGTAGGCGGCGAGCAGTGCCGCGGCCAGGGGCGGGTTCCAGAGGACGAAGAGCGGGCTGCACCACATGGCCCACCAGTGCCCCAATTCGGCCCGTCGAGTCTCCCGGACGAAGATCTCGAGGCCCGCTGCGTCCATCGCCGGGAGCTCGCGCTTGCTGACGCCGCCCTCGAACAGGGCGCCCGCCTCGGGGACCCGGTCCTTCCAGCGGTGGATGTGCAGGCGTCGGCGGTACCACCGGCCGCGGTCCTCGAAGCGTCGCTCGCGCAGCCCCCAGCCGTCGCGAGCGAGCCGTTCGTCGCTGAGCCGGTGGGCGGCGTAGCCCGTGGCGGCGTGGAAGACGCCCCACGCGACGATGTCGACGACGATCGTGACGGTCTGGGGCATGACGAGTCGCAGCATCAGGCCACCTCCTCCCCGGACCGGCCGTCGGCCAGGGAGACCTCCCGGCCGCGCCACGACACCGAGCGGCGTACGGCGGTGAGGGCGAGGGAGCGGGCGAAGACCACGTCGAAGGCCAGGAGCGGCACGGGGAACAGCGCCCACGCCCACCACCGGAACGAACCGGCCCGGCGCAGCATCCACCGCATTTGCAGGGCCGCCGCGACGTAGGCCGCCGCCCACAGGGCGGGGCTGCCCACCAGGACCGACGAGCCCCGGCCGACGACTGCGACGAGGAGCGACAGGAGCGCGCCCACGGCCACGGCGTGGTGTGCGCTGATCCAGGCGACGGTGGCCGCGGTGGCCGAGGGCGCCGCGTCGGCGGCGCCGGAAGCGATGTTCTTGGTCCACCCGGCCACGAGCTGGCCGAGGCCGCCGGGATAGCTGCGCATCCGCACCGCGTCGCCGCCGACGGCGCACCAGACCGGCAGCCCGGCCCGGTGGTAGGCAGCCGCGAGGGCGGCGTCGTCGAGGATGTCGGCGCGGACCGCCTCGTGCCCGCCGGCACGGTCGTAGTCGTCGCGCGCGGTGAGCAGGCACGGGCCGAACGCCATCGGGGCGTGGGTGGGTGCATGGGTCGGGGTGTGGCCCGGGCTGGTCCGCGTGAAGGCCGCGCTGGCCATGAGAGCGACCACGTTGAAGTAGGCCGACAGCTGCTCGTAGGGGCGTACGACGTCGTGGTGCGGCTGCACCGACACCAGCCCGCCGTGCCGGGCGTGCGCGGCCAGCAGGCCGGCGAGGGCGTCGGGCTCGAGGACCGTGTCGGCGTCGAGGAAGAGGAGCAGGTCGCCCGTCGTCGCCCCGGCGCCCACGTGGCAGGCCCACGCCTTCCCGGTCCACCCGGGCGGTGGGGTGCCGGCCGGCACGACCCTCGCGCGGCCCGCCTGCGCGACCGCGGCGGTCGCGTCGCGCGACGCGTCGTCCACGACGAGGACCTCGTGGACCGTCGGGCCCTGCGCGACCACCGACCGCAGCAGCGTGGGCAGGGTCAGCTCCTCGTCGCGGGCCGGGACGACCACCGACACGGTGGGCGCGGGCGACGTCGCCCCGCCCGCCGGGACGTCGGGTCGCGGCAGGGTGCGGAGGTCGGCCACCAGCCGCTGGACCCAGGCCGCCGCCCCGAGGAGCAGCAGCGCGAGCGCGAGGTCGACGAGGAGGGCGGTCGTCACGGCGTGCTCGTCCGTCGTACGACGAGCGGCATCCCGCCGCGGGGGTGGACGGCCACCTTCGCCTCGGCGACGGGGCGCCGCCACGCGCCGGGCCCGCCGGGCACCTCGAGGCGGTGCTCGCGCAGCAGCTCGGCGAGCACGACGACCATCTCCCCGAGCGCGAACTCGCGCCCGATGCAGAGGCGGGGCCCCTGGCCGAACGGCAGGTAGCCGGTGCGGGCGGTGCCGTCGAGGAAGCGCTCGGGACGGAAGGTCTCGGGCTCGGGCCACAGGTCGGGGCGGCGGTGGACCAGCCACGGGCTGATGATGGCCAGCGTGCCGGCGGGCACCGGCCGCCCGTCGATCTCGTCGTCGCGGTGCGAGCGGCGCGAGATGGCCCACGCCGGCGGGTAGAGGCGCAGCGCCTCGTCGACGACGGCGCGCGTCCAGGGCAGCCGGTCGCGGTGACCTACCAGCGGCACGGGACCGGGATGGTCCGCGAGCTCGTCGTGCACCCGCTGCTGGGTCACCGGGTGCTCGGCCAGCAGCATGAGGGTCCAGGCCAGCGCTGCTGCCACGGTCTCGTGCCCTGCGATGACCATGGTGACGAGCTCGTCGCGGATCTCGCCGTCGTGCAGGCCGCTGTCGAGCAGCAGGCCGAGCAGGTCGTCGCCGTGGTGGGCGGTCGCACCGGCGCGGGAGTTGCGGGCCCGCCGCTCGGCGATGATCGCGGCGGCACCCGCGTCGAGGCGGCGGCGGGCTGCGCGCAGCCGCAGGTTGGTCCGGGTGGGCGTCCACTCGGCGCGCGGCAGGATCGACCGGCCCAGCCGCACCACGAGGTCAGCCGCCTCGCTCGTCGCGGCCAGCAGGTCGTGCGCGTGGTCGGACAGGTCGGTGCTGAAGAGCGCCCGGCCGACCGCGTCGAGGCCGATGGTGTGGGTCAGCGCGGCGACGTCGACGACCTCACCTGCGCGGGTCGTCTCGGCGAGCCGCGCCGTGATGGCCGTGCGGGCGGCGGCGCGCACCTCGTCACCGACCGCCTCGAGGCGCTGGTGGTGGAAGGCCGGCGCGGCGAGGCGCCGGTGCTCGATCCAGCTCGGCTCGGCCGAGGCGAGCAGGCCGGGACCGGTCACCCGGGCGAGGGCGGCGTACTGGACGGTGTCCTTGCCCCAGCTGCGGGCCGAGGTCTGGAGGACGTGCCTGACGTCGGCGGGGTCGTTGAGCAGCAGCGCCGGGGCGCCGGGCACCGGGAAGGAGACGGTGTCGCCGAAGCGCTGCGTGACCTCACCGAGGAACGTGAGCGGGTCGGCGCGGACCGAGCGGAACGCCCGCGCCATGTCCCATGACGTGGGTCCGGGCACGCCGACGTCGGTCGGTTGCATCGCCTGCAGGCGGGTCGCGACGCTCATCGGCGCGCTTCCTCGACGGTCCGGTCGGTCCGGTCGCGGCGGCGGCCGAGCCACGTCCAGGCGACGCAGCTGCCCAGCACCAGGCCGAAGCCGAACATCAGGTCCTCCACCGGGGCGTAGAACAGGCGGCCGTCGCCGAACATGGTGATCTCTCCGCTCCCGATGATGGCGTCGCCGGAGTAGAGCACGATGCCGCGGCCGGTGAGCCAGCCGTTGGTGAGGAGCTGGAAGAAGACGATGATCGCGTAGGCGGACCACCAGTCGCTGGTCGAGGTGACGCGCGTGCGGGCGACCCACCGGTCGATCACGAGGGCCAGCGGCACGCAGAGCAGGGCGATGGCGGTGTAGGTCATGGGCGGGTCACCTCGCCTCCTCGCGCGTTCGCGCCGGCCAGGGGCGTACGCCGCGCCGGGCCGCGCGCACGCCCTCGAGCGTGAGCACCGACACGACCGGGATGACGACGAAGAAGGCGATCTCCTCCAGCGGCAGGCCGGCGAGCCGCCACGGGAGCGTCTGCTCCTCGTCGAACCACCAGTGCCCGACGTGCGTGGCCCACAGGTCCCACACCAGGAACGGCGTCCCGGCGAGACCGATCGTGAGCAGCAGCCGCCCCGGCTGCCGGAGCACCTGCAGCCGGAAGGCGGGCACCAGCGGCAGCGTGCCGGCGAGGCAGAACGCCAGCATGGCGACGTACGACCAGTGGGGCAGGCTCATCGGGCGATCATGCCTGCACCGGCAGGCTCGAGCGATCACCGGTGAGCCGCTTGAGCACGAGCTCGGCGCTGATCAGGCACATGGGCAGTCCCACACCCGGGACGGTGGTGGCCCCGGCGTAGAGCAGTCCGTCGACCTTCGCCGAGGTGTTGCCGGGACGGAAGAAGGCGCTCTGGCGCAGGGTGTGCTCGAGGCCCAGGGCCCCGCCGCGCCACGCGTGGTAGCGCGCGGCGAAGTCCTGCGGGCCGACGGTGTGGCGCACCCGGATCCGCTCGCGCAGGTCGGGGATGCCGGCCCAGGCGGCGACCTGGTCGATCGCGGCGTCGGCCGCGCGCTCGACCTGCTCGGCGCCGTGACCGTCGTCGCCGCCTGCGCCGATGGTGACGTCGGCCGGCACCGGGACGAGGACGAAGAGGTTCTCGTGGCCCGGCGGCGCCACCGACGGGTCGGTCTCCGAGGGCTTGCAGACGTAGACCGAGGCCGGGTCGGGGATCCGGGCGTCGCCGAAGATCGAGCCGAAGTTGGCCTTCCAGTCGGAGGTGAAGAACAGCGAGTGGTGCGGGAGCTGGGGCAGCGAGCCTTCGACGCCGAGCATCGCGAGGACGACGCCGGTGCCGGGGGAGCGGTCCTCCCACACGGGCTCGGGGTGGGTCTGCAGCTCCCGCGGCAACAGCGCGGTCTCGAGGTGGTGGAGGTCGCCCGCGCCGACGACGACGTCGGCGTCCATCGTGCGCGGCCCGCCGGGGGTGTCGTGCTCGACGCCGGTCACCACCGCGCGGCCGTCACGCTGCGAGGTCAGGATGCGGCGCACCTCGGAGCCGGTGTGCAAGCGGGCACCGTGGCGACGCGCCACGTCGGCGATCGCCGCGATCAACGTGGTGAACCCGCCCTGGGGGTAGAGCACCCGGTCGCCGAGGTCGAGGTGGCTCATCAGGTGGTACATGCTCGGAGCGCGGTCGGGCGAGGAGGCCAGGAAGACCGCGGGGTAGCCGAGGATCTGACGGATCCGCGGGTCGGTGAAGCGTGCGGCGACGTGGGACTCCAGCGAGCGTGTCAGCAACCGGCCCAGGGTGGGGGTGCGACGCACGACGTCCGGGTGCAGGAAGGCCGAGGCCGAGTCGAAGTTGGTGTAGAGGAAGCGCTGGAGCGCGACGTCGTAGGTCTCGGCCGCGCTGGCCAGGTAGGCGTCGAAGCGCTCGCCGGCCCCCGGTTCGAGGGACTCGAACAGGGCGCGGTTGTGCGCCACGTCGGGTCGTACGTCGACGGGGTCGGGGTGGCCCTCGAAGAACACCCGGTAGCTCGGGTCGAGCTCCACCAAGTCGAGCTCGGCCTCCGCGGAGGTGCCGAGGAGCTCGAAGAAGTGCTCGAACACCTCGGGCATGAGGTACCACGAGGCGCCGGTGTCGAACCGGAAGCCGTCGCGCTCGACGCTGCCGACACGGCCGCCGAGGTCGTCGTTCTTCTCCAGCAGGTCGACCGAGTGGCCACGCGAGGCGAGGAGCGCCGCGGTGGCGAGACCGGCGATGCCGCCACCGACGACGACCACGCGCTGCGGTCCACCGTCGACCGTCCGGCGGGGCATCGGCGTGAAGCGGCTGAGGCGTTCGGGCAGGCGGAGCGTCACGAGCGTCCTCCACGCAACGAGCCGGCCGCGAGGCGGAGCTTGACCGGGGTCGGGACCCGGATGCGGGTGCGCCGGATCTCCTCGGGCGACGCGGCGCGCAGGCGCTGGGCCAGCTCGGCGAAGGTCGCGTGGGCCGCGCGGACCGCCCGGCGGCTGCTCGGGGGCAGGTCGGGCACCACGGCCGCGGCTGCGCGCAGGTCCTCGTCGACGTCGTCGAGGATGCGGTCACGGTCGGCCTCGCAGAACGACTCGACGTCGAGGCCGGGGAAGTAGTCGCGGCGCAGGAGGTCGTGGTCGTCGGACAGGTCGCGCACGAAGTTGAGCTTCTGGAAGGCCGCTCCCAGGCTGCGTGCGCCCGGGGCGAGCCGCTCGTACTGCTGGTCGCGGTCGGGCCGTGCGTCGGGCGCCGCCAGGAAGGCGCGCAGGCACATCAGCCCGACGACCTCCGCCGAGCCGTAGACGTAGCGGTCGAAGGTGTCCTGCGTGTGCGACCGGGTGTCGAGGTCGGTGCGCATGGAGGTGAAGAACGGGGTGACGACGTCGGGCTCGATGCCCACGGCGATGGCCGTGCGCGCGAAGGCGTGCACCACGAGGTTGCCGCTGTAGCCGGTCCGCATCGCGTGGGCAACGTCGCCCTCGAGCCAGTCGAGCATGGTGGCCCGGGCGGACCGGTCCAGCGTGGGGTCGGGGTTGTCCACGATCTCGTCGGCCACGCGCACGAGCGCGTAGATGTTGCGGACCTGGGTGCGCACCGGCTCGCCGAGCAGGCGCGAGGCCAGGCCGAACGAGCTGGAGTACTCGCGGATGACGATGGCCGAGCTCGCCTCGGACACCGAGTCGTAGAGACTGCGAGGGGCGCCGCGGCCCACGAAGAGCGTCATGCCGCGACCTCGCTGCCGTCGGCCAGGACCGCCGGGCGGACGGCCACGCCGTCCAGCAGGTCGACCGGGATGCCGAGGCCGTCGAGCACCGTGCGCGCCTGGCTGAAGTGACGCTCGGCGAGGTCCTCGACGAACCGCCGCGAGCCCGAGGCCACGAGCAGTGCCCGTGCCTCGTCGAGCTCCTCGTCGCTCAGCTCGCGGCCGAGGTAGCCCTGCAGCTGCAGCCACGCCGACGTCGTGCGGGCGTGCACCAGGAGCGGCGTCTGCTTGCGGGTGCGCAGGTCGCAGGTCGCGCTCTTGCCCGAGCGCGCGGGATCGCCGAAGACGCCGATCAGGTCGTCGGCGAGCTGGAACGCGATGCCCATCGCGCGCCCCACGTCGCCGAGGCGCGCGGTCGTCGCCGCGTCGGCGCCGGCCAGCACCGCACCGGCTTGCAGGGGGAGGGCGAAGGAGTACGCGCTGGTCTTCTGCGCCTCCATCTCCAGGCTCTGGGCGAGGGTGGCAGGGGCCAGGTCGAGCGAGTGGCGGACGTCGGCCAGCTCTCCGGAGGCCGTCCGGTGCAGAGCGGTGTCGAAGAGGTCGAGCAGCCGCTCGACGACCGGGGCCGGGGCGCCGCTCAGCGCCACGGCACGGACTGCGGCCGCGAGCGCGAGGTCGCCGGCCAGGATCGCGGCGGTGAGGCCGTAGCCGGCGGCGACCTCGGGGTCGGCTCCGTCGACACCGGCCAGGGCGCGGAAGGTGCCGCTGACGTTGGGGCGCCCGCGCCGCACGTGGTCGTCGTCGATGACGTCGTCGTGGATGACGAAGGCGGTGTGCAGCAGCTCGACCGCGGCCCCCACCTCCGCGGCGGCGCGGGGTGCCTCGCCGCCGAGCGCGTCGTGGATGGCCACCACGAGGGCCGGTCGGAACCGCTTGCCTCCCTCGGTGGCTGCGCACAGCGCCTCCCACAGGAGGGCATGGTGGGCGTCGATCGCGCCCGCGCGACGGCGGCCGCCCTCGAGGATCCGTGCCAGTGCCGCGTCCGTGTCGGTGCCGATCATCTGTGCCTCCCGCAGTTCGACCGTTCCTTGGTTGCCAAACCTATGCAACACTTCCAACTAAATCTAGGCACGATGCAAAGGGGTGGACAAGGTTTGGACGCATCTTCTCGCGCCACCCTCACGATTGGCGACCTGGCCCATAGGACCGGAGTACCCATTTCGACGCTCCGTAGCTGGGAGAAGCGCTACGGGTTCCCCGAGCCCCGCCGTCAGCCCGGCGGGCACCGGCGCTACATCGACGCCGACGTCGACGCCGTCCTCGACGTCCTGGCGCGCCGCCGCGGCGGCCTGTCGCTCGCCGCCGCCGTGCAGCGCGCCGAGACCCCGCAGGTCCGGACGGGGTCGGTGTTCGCCGAGCTCCGGCGGCTGCACCCGCTGCTCCGGCCGCAGGTGCTGTCGCGGCGCACGCTCGTCTCGATGAGCCACGCGATCGAGGACGAGTGCGCCGCGCGCGCTGCCGACCCGGTGCTCGTCGGCGGGTTCCAGCGCGAGCGGTTCCTCCGCGCCTCCTACGAGCGCTGGCGTGAGCTCGCCAGGACGGCTCAGGTCGCCGTCGTGTTCGCCGACTTCGACGGCCACGCCGCCGCCGCACCCCGCCGCGGCGTCCCGGTCGAGGTCCCGATCCCGCCGGACTCGCCGCTCAACCGCGAGTGGCTCGTCGTGTGCGACGCCGTCGACCTGCCGGCCTGCCTGGTCGCGGTCGAGCGGCCGGGTGGACGCACCGAGCCGCCCCTCGAGCGGACCTTCGAGGCCGTCTGGTCGGTCGACCCGCAGGTGGTGCGCGACGCCAGCCGCATCGCGACCGCTCTCGCCGACGACCTGCGTCCGGGCTGGCGCGACGCCGTCGACCTCCCGCCCCAGCCGGATCCGCCCGGGGCGTCCGAGGACCTCTACCGCGCGTCGTTGCTCTTCGACCGGATGGTGGCCTACATCGACGCGGCCCGCTGAGGCCGTCCGGTGAGGTCCACCTAACCTGTGCGGGTGCCCGAGCCCGCCACCCCCGACGCCGTCCAGCCGCTGCGAGCCCTCTGGCGCCGCTACGGGGCCTACCGGCCCCGGTTCGTGGGCGCCGTCGTCGCCTCGACGGTCAACAAGGTCGCCGACGTCGTCCCTGAGCTGCTGATCGGCGCGGCCGTCGACGTGGTGGTGCGCGGCGACGCGTCGTTCGTCGGCGAGGTCCTCGGCGTCGAGTCGCGCTACGCGCAACTCGGCTGGCTGGCGGTGATCAACGCCGTCGTGTGGATCGTGGAGTCGGTGAGCCAGTACGTCGCCAGCGTCCTGTGGCGCGGCCTGGCGCAGGGCGTCGAGCACGACCTGCGCGTCGAGGCGTACGACCACGTCCAGCACCTCGACCTCGGGTGGCACGAGAGCCGGCCGGCGGGCTCGACGCTCGCCACCCTCAACGACGACGTCAACCAGCTCGAGCGGTTCCTCGACGTCGGCGCGCCGGCGATCCTGCAGACAGCGCTCAACGTGCTGCTCGTCGGCGCCGTGTTCGCAGCAGCGTCGGGCCAGCTGCTCGTGCTGGCCTTCCTGCCCATCCCGCTGATCGTGATCGGCTCGCTGGTCTTCCAGCGCCGCCTCGAGCCGCTCTACGACCGGGTCCGGGTCGCCGTCGCCGACCTCTCCAGCACCCTCTCGTCCAACATCTCGGGCATCGCCACCATCAAGGCGTTCACCGCCGAGGACCGCGAGCGCGACCGCGTGGCTGCGGTCTCGCAGGCCTACCGCGAGGCCAACACCGACGCGATCCGCTCGTCGGCCGCCTTCGTGCCGCTGGTGCGGATGGCGATCCTGGCGGGCTTCACCTGCACGTTGCTGCTCGGCGGCTGGGCGACCCTGCGCGGCGACCTCGAGGTCGGTCTCTACTCCGTGCTCGTCTTCATGACCCAGCGCCTGCTCTGGCCGCTCACCGAGGTCGCCGAGGTCCTCGACCTCTACCAGCGCGGTCGCGCGTCGGCTGCCCGCATCCTCGGCCTGCTGCAGGTGCCGGTCACCGTGCCGGCCGGCGTCACGGCGCTCGAGCGCCCCGTCGCCGGTCGTGTCGAGCTGCTCGGCGTGCGGGCCGGCTACGCCGACGGACCCGACGTGCTGCACGGCATCGACCTGGTGGTCCCGGCGGGGGAGACCCACGCGATCGTCGGCTCCACCGGCTCCGGGAAGTCGTCGCTGCTGCGGCTGGTGCTGCGCTTCGACGACCCGCGTGCGGGGCGCGTGCTCCTCGACGGCCAGGACGTGCGCGGGCTCGACTGGGACTCGCTGCGCGGCTCCCTCGGCTACGTCGCCCAGGACGTCTTCATGTTCGCCGGGTCCATCGCCGACAACATCGCCTACGGCCGGCCTGACGCCACCCGCGAGCAGGTGCGCGACGCCGCCGAGTCGGCCGCCGCCCTCGACTTCATCGACGCGATGCCCGCCGGCCTGGACACCTGGGTGGGGGAGCGGGGCGTGACCCTCTCGGGAGGCCAGCGACAGCGGCTCGCCCTCGCCCGGGCGCTCCTGCGGGACCCCGCGGTGCTGGTGCTGGACGAGGCGACCAGCGCCGTCGACAACGAGACCGAGGCGGCGATCCAGCGCTCGCTGCGGCGCGCCACCGCTCGTCGTACGGCGATCGTGGTCGCCCACCGGCTCTCCACCGTCCGCCACGCCCACCGCATCTGGGTCCTCGACGCGGGCCGGGTCGTGGAGGCCGGGACGCACGACGAGCTGATCGACCGCGGCGGGTCCTACGCCGCCCTGTGGCAGGTCCAGACGGGCCAGCTGGCAGAGCAGGACCCGGTCGCCGGGTGAGGCGACCGGGCCCTGTCCGGATCGAGCGGAGCCTTCAGACCGCGACGGGCTCCAGCTGCGGCGCGGCCTCCGCGCGGGCGGTGCGACGCGAGTGCCTGATCCCGAGCTGGGCGAGGGCCAGGAGGACGAACGCCCCCAGGAAGGCGGCGATCGCGCCGTAGCCGGCGATGGTGCCCATCGTGGCGAAGGCGGAGCCGTAGAGGAGCAGCCCGCGCAGCGTGTTGCCCATGAAGAGCGTCTGGCGCAGCCCGGCCAGTGCCTGGCCCTCCTCGCTCGCCTTGGCCTCGTCGTCGAGGGCCAGGAACTCGCTGCTGACCTCCTGGTAGGTGCGACCGTCGCTCGCGGCGTTCATGTGGGCGAGGATGTAGTGGTCGGCGTAGGCCTTGGCCTCCGGGCCGGTGTCGAGCGCGCTGCCGGCGTACTCCTCGAGCGCGGCGGCGTCCTCGTCGGACAGGTCGGCGAGCGCGTCACCCTCGGGCATCGTGATGCCCTGCATGGTCAGCTGGTCGTGGACCTGGTCGCCGATGAACGCGTTGGCCCACGTCAGCAGACCGCCGGCGATGAGCAGGACCGCTGCGATGGCCACTCCCGTCCAGGAGACCAGCTTGTCGAGAAACGCGCGCATGATGTGCCTTCCGTCTGGGCGGGTCTCGGGTCGTCCCCGCCTCGTCCCCGACGTTAGGGATCGGAGCAGCCGGCGGGACGGGGCCAACGCACTCAACTCCGGAGGACCAAGGTCCCGAGCTGCGCGACGACATCTGATCAGGGCTCCACAGGGGTACCGGCGGGCATGCCGACCCACGATCATCCGCCGCGCGTCGTCCTCGTCACCGGTGCCTCCAGCGGCATCGGTGAGGCCGCCGCCCACCGCGTCGCGCGCCGCGGCGACCACCTCGTCCTCCTCGCCCGCGGCCGCGACGCCCTCGAACGGGTGGCGCGCGACTGCGACACGCTCGGTGCTGCCTCGACGACCGTGCTGCCCGCCGACATCAGCAAGGACGACGCGGTCGAGGCCGCCGTCGCCGCCGTCGTCGCGCAGCACGGCTGGATCGACACCGTCGTCGGCAGCGCGGGCGTGGTGGCCTACGGGCGCGTCGAGGACGTCCCGGCCGAGGTGTTCGACCAGGTCGTGGCCACCAACCTGCTCGGGTCGGTGAACCTCGCTCGTCACGTGCTCCCCGTGATGCGCGCGCGGGGCGCCGGCAACCTCGTGCTCGTCGGCTCGGTCATCGGGCACATCGCCGTCCCCGACATGGCGGCGTACGTCATCAGCAAGTGGGGCGTCCGTGCGCTCGTGCGTCAGCTCCAGGTCGACAACCGCGACTGCCCGGGCGTCCGGATCGAGTACGTCGCCCCCGGCGGCGTCGACACACCCATCTACCGGCAGGCAGCGACGTACGGCGACGCGGCCGGGCGCCCGCCCTTCCCGGTCACCAGCCCCGAGCGCATCGCCGGCCGCGCGCTCGACGTGGCCGACGGGCGGCGCAGCGGGGGCCAGGTCGGCCTCGCCAACGAGGTGATCCGGTTCGGCTTCACCGCCCTGCCGTGGGCGTACGACCGCCTCGTCGGTCCGCTGTTCTCCGTCGCCGCGCAGGACCAGACGGTGGAGGCGAGCCCCGGCCCCGGCAACGTGCTGCGTTCGCGCGAGGAGCACAACGCCCTGCGCGGCGGGCACGGCAACGCCCTGCTCGCCATCGGCGCCAACGTCGTCGAGCTCGCCCGGCGGCGGGTGCGGGAAACCGGGGTGAGTCGCTCGTCGTCCGGCCGATAGCATCGCGGGGGACATCCGTCCTGCACCTCACCCCTCCCTGAAGGAGCCCTCGTGTCCGACATCAAGGTCGTCCGCATCCACGCCGATCAGCGTGCGGAGACCACGGTCACGACGGGCACCAAGGCCTGGGAGCTGTTCCGGGACGACGCCGACGTCGTCGCGGCGCGCGTTGCCGGCGGGCTGAAGGACCTGGCGTACGAGCTCGCCGACGGCGACGAGGTCGAGGGCGTGGCCATCGACAGCCCCGACGGACGCGACATCCTGCGGCACTCCACCGCCCACGTGATGGCGCAGGCCGTGCAGCAGATCTGGCCCGAGGCCAAGCTCGGCATCGGTCCGCCGGTGGAGAACGGCTTCTACTACGACTTCGACGTCGAGACCCCGTTCGTGCCCGAGGACCTGGTCAAGATCGAGTCCGCGATGCGCAAGATCATCAAGGAGAACCAGCGCTTCGAGCGGCGGGTCACCACCGACGCGGACGCCCTGACCGAGCTCAAGGACGAGCCCTACAAGATCGAGCTGATCGGTCTCAAGGGCGGCGCCGGCGCCTCCGACACGGAGGGCGCGAGCGTCGAGGTCGGAGCCGGCGAGCTCACCATCTACGACAACATCGGCCGCAACGGCGAGGCCAAGTGGTCCGACCTGTGCCGCGGCCCGCACCTGCCGACCACCAAGCGCATCCCCGCGTTCAAGCTGATGCGCAGCGCGGCGGCGTACTGGCGCGGCGACGAGAAGAACAAGCAGCTCCAGCGCATCTACGGCACCGCCTGGGAGACCAAGGAGGCGCTCGAGGAGCACCTCCACCGCATCGAGGAGGCCGAGCGCCGCGACCACCGCAAGCTCGGCCGCGAGCTCGACCTCTACTCGTTCCCCGACGAGATCGGGTCGGGCATGGCGGTCTTCCACCCCAAGGGTGGCGTCATCAAGAGGGAGATGGAGGACTACGTCCGCCGTCGGCACCTCGAGGAGGGCTTCGACTACGTCGGCACCCCCCACATCAGCAAGGACGGGCTGTTCCACACCTCCGGCCACCTGCCCTACTACGCGGACACCATGTTCCCGCCGATGGAGATGGAGCACGCCGAGTACCGCCTCAAGGCGATGAACTGCCCGATGCACAACCTCATCTACCGCTCACGGCAGCGCTCCTACCGCGAGCTGCCGCTGCGATTCTTCGAGTTCGGGTCTGTCTACCGCTACGAGAAGTCCGGCGTGGTGCACGGCCTGACCCGGGTCCGCGCGATGACCCAGGACGACTCGCACTCCTACGTGACCGCCGAGCAGGCTCCGGCCGAGGTCGAGCACCTCCTGACGTTCGTCACCGGGCTGCTGCGCGACTTCGGTCTCGACGACTACTACCTCGAGCTCTCGACCCGCGACGACTCCAAGCCCGACAAGTTCATCGGCTCCGACGAGCAGTGGGCGACCGCGACCGAGGTGCTCGAGACCGCCGCGCGGAAGTTCGGCGTGGACCTCGTGCCCGACCCGGGCGGCGCCGCGTTCTACGGCCCGAAGATCTCGGTCCAGGCCAAGGACGCGATCGGCCGCACCTGGCAGATGTCGACCATCCAGTACGACTTCAACCAGCCCGCGACCGACCGCTTCGACCTCGAGTACGTCGCCGCCGACGGCACGCGTCAGCAGCCGGTGATGATCCACTCCGCCAAGTTCGGCTCGATCGAGCGGTTCATCGGCGTCCTGGTCGAGCACTACGCCGGCGCGTTCCCGCCCTGGCTCGCGCCCGTCCAGGTCCAGGGCATCCCGATCGCCGAGCGCCACAACGACTACCTCTTCGACATCGCGAAGCAGATGAAGGCGCAGGGGCTGCGGGTCGAGGTGGACGACTCCGACGACCGGATGCAGAAGAAGATCCGCAACGCGCAGCTGCAGAAGGTGCCCTTCATGCTGATCGCCGGCGACAACGACGTCGAGGCGGGGGCCGTGTCCTTCCGCTACCGCGACGGCCGCCAGGACAACGGCGTACCGCTGGCCGAGGCGATCGAGCGGGTGGCGGCGGCAGTCGCCTCGCGCGAGCAGGTCTGACCTGAGGTGGTGCGGGCGGGGGACGTCCTCGACCTGCGGTTCGAGCCGCGCGAGGAGCGCGGTCTGCGCGTCTTCGTCCGCGCCGTCTGGCAGGCGGTGACGCTCGCCGACACGATCAGCGGCAACGACGCGAGCGGGGCGGGCGGGTCGTACGTCGTCACCCGCCGCGCCGACCGCTCCGAGGTCGTACGCGTCGATGTGACCCACGACGAGATCGGCGCGACCCGCGCGCACCTCGAGGCCCAGCTCGCGGAGCTGACGCTCGAGGAGTTCACCGCCACGTGGAGCCGCATCGAGGAGCAGCCGTGATCGATCCCGACAGCCGACCCGTCGTGGACCTCACCGACGAGGAGGCGCGGCGCGCCCTGCCGCTCAAGTGGGGCACGGTCCCGCTCGACGTGATCCCCGCGTGGGTCGCGGAGATGGACTACGCCGTCGACCCGGTCGTCCTCGACGCGGTGCAGCGGGCGCTCGCCGACGGCATCACCGGCTATCCGCTCTTCGGCTGGGACCCCGAGCTCGCGCAGTCCTACACCGGCTGGTCGGAGCGGCACTTCGGCTGGGCGCCGGAGCCCGAGGCGGTGCACCCGGTGGTCGACGTGACGGCCGGGGTGCGGCTCGCGCTCGACGTGTTCAGCGGGCCGGGTGGCGTGGTGTTCCCGACCCCCGGCTACAACGCCCAGTTCGGGCTGGCGAGCATCACCGGTCGTGACGAGGTGCGCCTCGAGGTGCCGGCCTCCGCCGACCGGTGCGAGATCGACCTCGACCGGCTGGACCGGCTGTTCGCCGACGGGGCTCAGACGCTGATCCTCACGCAGCCGCACAACCCGTGGGGCCGGGTCTTCACCCGCGCCGAGCTCGAGGGGATCCGCGACGTCGTCGTACGCCACGGCGCGCGGGTCGTCAGCGACGAGATCCACGCACCCCTCGTGCTGCCGGGTGCCGAGCACCTGTCCTACCTCGCGATCGAGGGCACCCACGACCATGCGGTCGCCGTGGTGGCCGCGTCGAAGGCGTTCAACACCGCGGGCCTGCGGTGCGCGCAGGTCGTCGTGCCGTCCGCCGCGGACCGGGCCCTGCTCGCCAACCAGCCGATGGCGCGCAACGACTCCCACTCGCCGCTCGGCGCGGTCGCCGCGAGATCGGCGTACGACCTCGGAGACCCGTGGCTCGCCTCGCTCGTCGAGCGGCTCGACCAGCAGCGCGCCCTCCTCGGCGAGCTGCTCGCCACCCACCTCCCGGAGGTGCGGATGCGCCCGCTCGAGGCGACCTACCTCGCCTGGCTCGACGCATCGGCCTACGGCCACGCCGACGCCGCGGCCGTCGCCCTCGACCGCGGTCGCGTCAAGGTGAGCCCGGGGGAGTCCTACGCCCCGGGCACCCCCGGACACGTCAGGCTCAACATCGCCACCTCGCCCGGCCGGCTCACGGAGATCGTGAAGCGGCTGGCGAAGGCCTGGACCTGATGTTGCGAGGATGCACGTCATGAGCGAGCAGTTCTACTCGGACGCGCAGCTGTACGACCGGTTGTTCCCCGGTGGCGAGCCGGCCCTCGACTTCTACCGGGCCGAGGCCGACCGGCAGGGCGGGTCCGTCCTGGAGCTCGGGAGCGGCACCGGGAACAAGCTGATCCCGATCGCCGCCGACGGGCATCAGTGCACGGGCCTGGAGCTCTCGCCGGACATGCTCGCCGAGGCTCGGCGCAAGGCGGACGAGCGCGGCGTCGAGGTGCAGTGGGTGCAGGGCGACATGCGCGAGCTCGACCTGGGCCGGACGTTCGACCTCGTGGTCATCGCCGCCAACTCCTTGCTCCACCTGCACGACGCTGAGGACCTGGTGGCCTGCTTCCGGGCGGTGCGCAGGCACCTCGCTCCCGGGGCTCGGCTCGTCCTCGACGTGTACAACCCGAGCGTGCGCCTGCTCGCCCAGGCCGACGGCGTACGACGCAGGCGCGACGAGCTGTCGTTCGCGGACCCCGATCGCGGCGTGGTGCACGTGGACGTCGCGGGGACCTACGACGCGGCCGCGCAGGTCACTCGCGGGACGTGGTGGTTCTCGTCCGACGCCGAGGCCGACTTCCTCGTCGCGCCGCTCGAGATGAGGAGCATCTTCCCGCAGGAGCTGCCGCTGCTGCTCTCGCTCGGCGGTCTCCGGGTCGTAGAACGCTTCGGAGACTGGGCCCGTGGTCCGTTCACCGCTGGCGCGGCGATCCAGCTCTGCGTCTGCGAGGCGGACTGAACCGACTCGCGCGCCCCCAGCGCCGTTGGTCGAGCAGGGACGGAGTTCCGTCCTAGACCCCGAAGAAGGTAGGCCACGAACCCTCCACAGCCATGGCCACTGTCGGTGGCGATGCGCACAATCGAACACATGAGCGAAGCGCTGGCAGGGCCGCAGGTGGGTGGGGTCGAGGACCTCACCGCCTCCGGTCTGCTCGCGCTCGCCCGGGACCAGAAGGCGACCGAGGAGCGGGCCGCGGCGGGCCTCCTCGAGACAGCTGCTCGGTGGGCTGACCTGCATCCGCCGGAGTCGATCCATGACGCCGCGTCGTTCACCGTGTCGGGGTGGGAGCACGAGGAGCCCATTGCGGGTGAGGGTGCGCCGTTGGTGGCGGAGTTCTGTGTCGCCGAGCTCGGCGGCGTGCTCGGGATGTCGTCGACCGCTGCGAAGAAGCTCATCGGCCACGCGCTCGAGCTGCGTCACCGCCTGCCCCGGCTGTGGGCGCAGGTCCACGCCGGCCAGGTCCCGGCCTGGA
Organism: Nocardioides sp. zg-1230; assembly: GCF_013155335.1. Taxonomy (GTDB): domain Bacteria; phylum Actinomycetota; class Actinomycetes; order Propionibacteriales; family Nocardioidaceae; genus Nocardioides. The sequence goes on from NZ_JABJQZ010000004.1 coordinate 560,815, forward strand.
GGGCCCGAGCAGTCGCCGAGACCACGATCCACTGCTCACCCGCCCTGACGCGCAAGGCCGCTGGCTTTGTGGATGCGCAGGTCGCCGCGGTCGCCGGGCGGGTCGGGCCGGCGCAGCTGGACCGGCTGGTCGCGGAGGCGATCAAGTGCTACGACCTCGCCGAAGTTGATCCGAGCCAGGATCCGGAGGACGGCCACCTCCACGTGGACCCGCGTCACGTGACGGTCGACACCGAGGACGTCCACTACGCCGGGACGATGCGGGTGGAGGGCGAGCTCGACATCGCCGACGCCCTCGACCTCGACCGCGCGCTCGCGCAGGGGGCGGCGGAGCGCAAGGCGCTCGGGTCGACCGAGTCGCTGGACGTGCGCCGCGCCCAGGCCCTCGGTGAGCTCGCCCGCACCCAGACCGCGCTCGACCTCCACAGCCAAGGCGCCGACGTCACGAAGGCCGAGGACGGCCTCCCCGTTGCACGCGAGGTCGTCGTGCACGCCCACGTCGATGCCGGCTTCTCGGGCGACGCCACCGTCTTCGGGCCCACCGGACGTCTCGAGTAAGGCCAGCGGCTGCTCCTGCTCGAGCAGGTCCGCTCCTGGTGCGCCGACTCGCGGACCAAGGTCACCATCAAGCCCGTCATCGACCTCAATACCCCGCTCCACACCGACGCCTACGCAGTGCCGGACCGCATCCGCGAACAGGTGGTTCTCCGCGATCGCACCTGCGTCTTCCCCTGGTGCACCCGACCCGCCCGACGCTGCGACATCGACCACGTCATCCCACACGACCCCGACGCCGCAGCCGAGGGCCGACCCCAGCCCGGCCCCACCCACACCGACAACCTCGCCGCGCTGTGCAGGTTCCACCACCGGCTCAAGACACACTCGCCGTGGCGCTACGAGATGGTCGCGCCCGGAGTCTTCGAGTGGACCAGCCCGCACGGGCACCGCTACCGCCGCGACCACACCGGCACCCGCCCGATCGACGACTCGGGCGCACCCGATGCCGCCCCACCCGGTCCAGCCGACGTCCTACGCATCCCGCGACCCCGACGACCATGACCCCGCCCCACACCCCGCCAACCACCCGGTGACGGGGCGGTCGGGGTGTCCTGAGGCGGCACGGTCGCGCATCGGGCTCGGCTACCGTCGTCGGCCGTGACGTCACCCCACGAGCTCCTGCACGACTATCTCGCAGCCCGCGGGCTCCCGATGCCCGACGGAACGAGCGCCCGCAAGGTCGCCGAGGAGGCCATCGAGCTGGTCGAGGAGTGCGGGCGGGAGGCTCCAGACCGCCTGAGGGTGATGCACGAGGTCGCAGACGTCGTGCTCGCGGCCACGGTGGTCGCCGAACACCACGGCTTCACCGTCGAGGTGGCGATGCGGGTCAAGATCGGCCTCGACACGGGGCGCGGACGATAGGCCCCGCTCGCGCGCCCCACCACGTCCCGGCACGCCCGCGGCGGCACACTGGCCGGATGGACGAGGAGCTGAGGAGGGCGTCGGCGCGCGCCATGGGGTTCGAGTCCTGGGACGAGGTCGTCACTCTGAGCGGTGGCCGGGGCGGTGCGTACCTCGCGTCGAAGGACGGCACCGCGCACGTGGTGAAGGTCCAACGCCTCGACGACACGCTCCGCGGACGCCGGGAGCGCGCGGCGCTGGTCGCCCTGGGCGGGGCCGCAGGTACGCCGTCGCTGCTGGCCGAGTCCGACGACCCGGCGTTCGTCGTGATGTCCGTGGTCGACGGGGAGGGCAGTCTGGCCGACGCCCTGCTCGGCTCGGACGCGGGCGTGGCCCGCACGGTCGTCGTGAAGTGGGCCGAGGCGCTCGGCGCGGTGCACGCCGCAGGCAGCAGTCCCGACGTCCGCCGGGCGTTCGCCGACGCCCTCGCGGACCGTGCGCCGGACCTCCCGGCTCGGGTCCTCGCTGACGACTTCGCCCATGCGGCGGAGCAGTACGCCGCCGCGCTCGACGACCTCGACCTCCCGCCCCACACCCGCGCCCTCGACGAGCTCCGAGCCCTCCCCGAAGAGCTCGCCGACGACGACCACGAGGTGCTCAGCCCGGCCGACACGTGCCCGGACAACAACGTCGTAGGTGCCGACCGGGTCCGCCTCATCGACTTCGAGTTCGCCGAGCTGCGCCACCGCGCCTGGGACGTCGCCTACCTCCTGGCGCCGTGGCCGAGCTGCTGGTGCGCCTGGACGCTGCCGGACGAGGTCGCGCGGGACGGCATCGCCGCCTACCTCGCCGCCGTCGGTGACGCCGTACCACCGCAGCAGCTGGCCCGCGACCTCGAGGTCGCGACCCTGGGGTGGCAGGCGATGACCCCGGGCTGGTTCATCGCCGGCGCGCTCGAGGACGACGATGCCGAGGCAGGGTCACGCCGCCCGGCGCGGCGCGCGTTCGTCCTGCACCGGCTGGACGCCGTCGCTACCAGCACGTCCCACCCGCACCTGGCCGCGATGGCCGCCGACCTCGCCGAGACGCTGCGCGGTCGCTGGGGCGACGTCCGGCTGGACCTCGCCCCCGCCTTCCGGCAGCGGTGACAGGAGGGCCGCCCGCCGCCGGCCCACCCCCTGGGGCCAGTCAGGGCGCGAGCGGCAGCTCGACGGTGACGGTCGTCCCGGCATCGACGTCGCTGGTGATGGTGATGGTGCCGTCCTGCAGGGCGACGAGCCGTTGGACGCTCGCGAGCCCGAGGCCGGTGCCCGAGTCGATCTCGGCTAGCCGCCCCCGCTCGAACTGCTGGAAGATCGAGCTCAGGTCGCGCGGGTCGATGCCGCGGCCGTGGTCGGCGATGCGCAGCACGCCTGCATCGGTGCCCAGCTCGCAGGTCAGGACGATCTCGCTGTCAGCCGGTGAGTACTTCAGGGCGTTGAGGAGGAGGTTCGCGAGGACGCGCTCCAGGGCCGCTGGATCGGCGACCACCCGGACCGCTTCGTCGGCGTCGACCTCGACGCGCGACGTCTCGGCAACAGAGGCGAGATCAGCGACGACCTGCTGGGCGAGGACCGTCATGTCGACGGCACGAAGGCGGACGGGACCCAGCCCCGAGCGGAGCCTGGCGAAGTCGATCAGCTCCTCGACCATGCCCAGCAACCGGTTCGTGCTGGACTCGACGCGGTCGACGAGGTCCCCCAGCTCCTGGGGATCAGCGTCCTTCGCCAGGTCGGCGAAGCCCTGGATCGCGGTGAGCGGGACTCGGACGTCGTGCTCGAAGGAGTTGTAGAACGAGTCCTGGGCGTCCTCCAGCTGGTGTTGCTCAGTGAGGTCACGGACCAGCTCGACGAATCCGGTGACCTCGTCCTCGTCGTCGTGCGCCGCGCTGAGGTGGACGTCTGCCCAGAACTGGGATCCGGCCGCGCGGACCCGCCAGCCGTTGTGCCAGCAGCTGCCCCCGGTCCGTGCCCGTTCGAGGAGCCTCTCGGGCAGGCCCGCTTCGCGGTCCTCAGCGGGGTACAGGATGGAGCAGTGTCGTCCCAGCGCCTCCTCGGAGGTGTAGCCGGTGAGCTGCTGGGCGCCGGCGTTCCACGACGCGATGGTCCCGTCGGGGTGCAGGGTGATGATCGCGTAGTCGCTCACCGCGTCGACGACGAGGCGGAGGTGGTCCTCGCTCTCGCGGAGCGCGGCCTCCAGCGTCGTCATGGTCGTGACGATCGATCGCAGCGGCGCCTGCAGCTGGCGACTCAGCTCGGCGGCCGCCTCCGGTCCGCGCGCCCCGGTGAGCTCCCAAGCCCCTGGTCCGGCGGCGAGCTGGGCACTGAGCCAGGCGCGGTCCATCGCAGCGCGGGCCCGGTCCGTCTCGGCCGCCATGCGGTCCAGCGCGGCGGCACGTCGGTCGGGGAGACCCAGGTCGCGCTGCGACGGCTCGTCCTGGGGGTCCGCCAGGAAGGAGCGCAGGCTGGCGGCGCGCTCCCGCTCCTCTGCCGCCCGGTCACGGAGCTCGGCCCGGCAGTCACGTTCCTCGGCAGCGGCGAGGATCGCCTCCACCTCCACGGAGCGGCCGGGTGGGCCGACGCGCCGCGTCGTGTCAGCTGCCGCCGCTGCGTCCCGGGCAACCCTGGCGACTTGCTCCACCCGGGCCTCGACCTGCGCCGCGGCGTCCGCGGCGGTCGCGGCGGCCAGCTCGCGCTGGGTATCGGCGGCGGCGGCGACGTCGCGCTGGACGGCGGTCTCCTCAGCCGCGCGCTCCTCCGCCACCTGCTTGGCTGCAACGAGCTCGGCTTCCCTCACCAGCTCGGCGGCCTGCCTGGTCTCCTCGGCGGCGGTCTCGGCGGCGGCCTGGACGGCTGCCTCGACGAGCTCGGCCTCGGCTGCGTGGTCGATCGTCGTGCCACGTTCCACGGCATCGGCGAGCCGAGCCGCCGCCAGCTCTGCGGCCTCCCGGACGCGGTCGGCTGCCGCCTCGGCGCGCAGCCGTACGGCGGTGGCCGCCTGCTTCGCATCGGCCGTCACGGTCTGCGCTGCCGCGTCCGCCGCTGAGGCCCGAGCCACTCTCGCGACCTCCGCCGCGTCGGCCACGCGATCCGCGGCCTCCTTCACGGCCGCGGCGGTCGCCCGTGCGGCCTCGGCGGCCTCGGCGGCCACGTCCTCGAGCGCCTGGGCGACAGCTTCCGCGACCACCCTGGCGACCGCCGCCCGAGTCTCGGGATCGATCGCGGTAGCGCCGTCGTGCACGTCGGGCGATCCGCCGTCGCTGGAGTCCTGGACGGCGTCCGCATCGAGGTCGCGGTCAGGGTGCAGACCCGATCCCATGACCACGACCTCCGAGCGGAGATACCTGCGGTGACCGCCCGGAGTGTGGATGGCGACGAGCTTCCCTGCCCGTGCCCAGGCTGTCACGGTGGTCGGATCGACATCGAGAAGCTCCGCGACCTCGGTCGCGGTCATCAGCTCTGCCTGCTCGGCAGGATCCACTGTCAAGGACCGCCTCCCCGGTCGCCCCTCGCCCAGCCACGACGGCGCGCGGGGTTCGGAAGCCACGCAGGCGCGACCAGGTGACTTCACGGTACGCCGTACCGCGAACGCTGACCACCGACCGGACTCCTCGGTCGCCCCAGGTCAGAGGGCCTTCACGTACCTGCGGCACGGCGAGACGAAGGTCTCCCCGCCGGCGGTGACCTCGTAGGGCAGGTCGCCGGCGTCCGACCAGCCCTGCCGCTCGTAGAACCGGCGCGCCCGCGCATTGCCCACCACGACCGCCAGCCAGGCTGAGGCGTGGCCGTCGGCAGCCACTCGGCGCTCGGCCTCGGTGAGCAGCTCGGAGGCCAGGCCCGTCCCGCGACCGGCGGGTGCGACGAACACCTGCTCCACCTCGTCGCCCACCACCATCACGAAGCCCAGCAGCGTGCCGTCGTCATCCACCGCGACAGCGGTGTCCGCCACCCGCGACGGCGTCCGCTCGCGGAACGCCGCCAGGGTGCGCGCGGCGGTCAGTCCCTCCGGCACGTGCCCGGCGTGACCGTGGTGCCAGCCCTCGTGCCACAGGTCCGCGACTGCGGCCATGTCGGCGTCGCTGGCCGGTCGGATCGACCTCATGGCTCCACCCTAGGATCGCAGCCATGAGCGACGGGACGAGTGATGACGGCCTCGAGCGGATCTGGACGCCCCACCGGATGGCCTACGTCCGCACGGCCGTCGACGACGAGGGCTGCCCGTTCTGCGCGATCCCGTCCCACCCCGACGAGGAGGCGCTGGTCGTCGCGCGCGGCGAGTCGACGTACGTCGTGCTCAACCTGCACCCCTACAACCCCGGGCACCTGATGGTGCTGCCCTACCGCCACGTCGCCGACCTCACCGAGCTCACGGCGGAGGAAGCGGCCGAGCTGATGGCGATGACGCAGCAGGCGCTGCGGACCGTGCGACGGGTGAGCCGGCCGCACTCCTTCAACGTCGGGCTCAACCTCGGCCGGTCCGCCGGCGGCTCGCTGTCCGAGCACCTCCACCAGCACGTGGTGCCGCGCTGGACCGGCGACGCCAACTTCATCACCGTGGTCGGCGGCACCAAGATGCTGCCGCAGCTGCTCGAGGACACCCGCGAGCTGCTCGCCGAGGAGTGGTCGCGCACCGCCTAGCGACGTGAGGTCAGCGCCCCTGGAACGCCGTGATCGCCGGGTTCTGGATCCTGCCCTCGCGGATCTCGATGGCGCGACTGATCGTCTCGTCTCCGTCCCATGCCGCTGGTCCCCTGAGCACGGTCTCGATGAAGGGGAGGAGCGCCTCGCTGTTCTCCCACGTGGCCGAGTCCCAGAGGTAGGACGGGCTGTGGTCGACGGCGTAGTAGTGCACGCGGTCGGCGACGGTGAACATCGGCTCGTCGAACGTCGTCGGCACGGCCCAGGAGAAGCCCATGCCCTCGTCGCAGGACACGTCCACGATGAGGCTGCCCAGCCGGAAGTCGGCCAGGTCCTCGGTGCGCAGGTAGGTCAGCGGCGCCGCGGTGTCCTGCAGCGTGCAGTTCACGACGATGTCCGCCTCGGCCAGGTAGGGGGCCAGGGGCATCCGTCCGCGCTCGGTGATGACATGGGTGACGACCGGGTCGTCGGGGTGGTGGTCGAACTGCCGGATCCGCACCGAGTGGATGGGTGAGCCCACCGCAGCAACCCCGCGGGTGGTGAGCACCACCACCTCGTGGACGCCGTGGGCCTTCAGGGCGGTGACCGCGCCGCGCGCGGTGGCGCCGAACCCGATGACGACCGCACTCAGTCGGCGTCCGTAGTCGCCGGTGATGCCGACGAGCTCCATCGCCTGCAGCACCGTGCAGTAGCCCGCGAGCTCGTTGTTCTTGTGGAACACGTGGAGTCCGACGTGTCCGTCCGTCGTCCAGTGGTTCATCGCCTCGAAGGCGATCAGCGTGAGCTCGCCGTCGATCGCGAGCTGTGTCATCGCCCGGTCCTGCACGCAGTGCGGCCATCCCCAGAGGACCTGACCGGGATGCATGGCCGCGACGTCGTCGTGCTGCGGCTTGGGGAGCACCACGACGTCGGAGTCCCTGAGGATCTCCTCACGCGACGCAAAGCCGGCCACGTGTGGGGCCAGCACGTCGTCGCTGATGCCGAAGTGGGCGGCGTACCCGTGCTCGAGCGTCGTCCTGGCCGCAATCTCGGGAGCAAGGCGAGAGAGGTGTTCGGGGTGCAGCGGGAGCCGGTGCTCGTTCTCCTTGGCGGACGTGGCGATGACGCCGAGGCCGAGGAGGCTCACTTCTTCTTCGGCATCAAGGGCTCGGCGGCGTCGTTCTTGCCGGCCGCCTTGGCGTGCTTCTCGGCACGCTTCTCCTTGATGGACTTCCCTGACTTCTTGGACATGCCCTGCCGCGGCGACTTGTCGCTCATCGAGGCTCCTCAGTAGGAAGCCTGGATGGCTCCGTCCTGCCACAGTACGCCGCGGCGCTAGCGTGGCGGCCATGGATCACCCGCGCCTGGCCGCAGACGCTGCCCTCGCCGCCGACCTCGTGCGGGAGGCGGCACTGCTGGCCGCCCGGATCCGGCAGGAGGGCCTCGACGTCGAGCGCAAGACCAGCGGCTCCGACATCGTCACCCAGGCCGACACCGCGGCCGAGCGGCTGATCGTGCAGCAGCTCACCGCCGAGCGCCCCGACGACGCGATCGTGGGCGAGGAGGGCACGTCGAAGCCCGGCTCGTCGGGTCGTACGTGGGTCATCGACCCGGTCGACGGCACCTTCAACTTCTCCCGCGGCAGCGACTGGTGGTGCACCGCCATCGCCCTGCACGACGAGGACGACGTGCTGCTCGGCGCGGTCCACCACGCCGCCAGCCTGCGCACGTGGGTCGGAGGCCCCGACCTGCCGAGCACCTGCGACGGCACCCCGCTCGCCCCGCTCCCCGACACGCCCCGCGAGGAGCGCTGCGCCGCGACCTACCTGCACCCGCCCTTCTTCGCCAGCGAGGTCGGCGAGGCGTTCACCCGCGCACTGGGCCGGGTCGGCACGTTACGGATGTTCGGCTCCGGGACGATGGACACGATGGCCATCGCGTCCGGCCAGTGGGACGTGCTCTTCCAGCACTCGGTGGCCGACTGGGATCGGCTCCCGGGGGCCGCGATCATCCGCGGCGCGGGCGGCGAGTCCGTCGTCGTACCCGCCGCGGGCGTCGACTGGACGGTCTCCGGCGCGCCGTCCGCGGTGGCGGACGTCCGGGCCGCGCTGCTGGACCGGTAGCCTGCCGCCGTGCTCGACAGGTTCAAGCAGTTCTGGCAGGGCGTCATGCTCGCGCCCTTCGTCAACCTGTTCATCCGCCTCGGCATCAGCCCCGACGTCGTGACGCTCGTCGGCACGCTCGGGGTCAGCTTCGGCGCCCTGTTCTTCTTCTCCCAGGGCTGGGTGTGGCAGGGCGTCCTCTTCATCACCGCCTTCGTGTTCAGCGACCTCGTCGACGGCGCGATGGCCCGCAAGCTCGGCCGCAAGGACGACTTCGGCGCCTTCCTCGACTCCACCCTCGACCGGGTCGCCGACGGCGCGCTGTTCGGCGGGCTGGCGCTCTATTTCGCGTGGCACGCCGAGAGCCACCTCTATCTCGTGCTGTGCCTGGTCGTCCTGGTCATGGGTGCGGTGACGTCGTACGCCCGGGCCAAGGCCGACCACCTCGGCTACGACGCCAAGGTCGGCATCGCCGAGCGGCCCGACCGCCTCGTGGGGATGCTCGTGCCCGCCTTCTTCGCCGACCTCCTCGACCTGTGGATCCTGCTCGAGGTCGCCCTCTGGGCGCTCGCGGTCGCGGCGACCGTGACCGTCGCGCAGCGCATCTGGGTCGTACGTCGCCAGGCGCTGGCGCGCGCCGCGGCACAAGGCTGATCAAGCGATCGACCACCGTGCTCCCGGTGCATCCTTTCGGATGAGGCCGCACTACGATCGGAGCATGGCTGAGCACACCCCCCAGACCCCCATCGAGCACGGCACGAGCCGCGTCAAGCGCGGCATGGCCGAGATGCTCAAGGGCGGCGTCATCATGGACGTCGTCACCCCCGACCAGGCCAAGATCGCCGAGGACGCCGGCGCCGTTGCGGTGATGGCGCTCGAGCGGGTCCCGGCCGACATCCGCGCCCAGGGCGGCGTGTCCCGGATGAGCGACCCCGACATGATCGACGGCATCATCGAGGCCGTCTCGATCCCGGTGATGGCCAAGGCCCGCATCGGCCACTTCGCCGAGGCGCAGGTCCTGCAGTCGCTCGGCGTGGACTACATCGACGAGTCCGAGGTGCTGACCCCGGCCGACTACACCAACCACATCGACAAGTGGGCCTTCACCGTCCCGTTCGTGTGCGGTGCGACCAACCTCGGTGAGGCGCTGCGCCGCATCACCGAAGGCGCGGCGATGATCCGCTCCAAGGGCGAGGCCGGCACCGGCGACGTCTCCAACGCCGTCATGCACATGCGCACCATCGGGGGCGAGCTGCGGCGGCTGCACAGCCTGTCGGAGGACGAGCTCTACGTCGCGGCCAAGGAGCTGCAGGCCCCCTACGAGCTGGTCAAGGAGGTCGCGGCCGCGGGCAAGCTGCCGGTCGTCCTCTTCACCGCCGGCGGCATCGCCACCCCGGCCGACGCCGCGATGATGATGCAGCTCGGCGCTGAGGGCGTCTTCGTCGGCTCGGGCATCTTCAAGTCCGGCAACCCGGCCCAGCGCGCCGAGGCCATCGTCAAGGCCACGACCTTCCACGACGACCCCGACGTGGTCGCGAAGGTCTCCCGCGGCCTGGGCGAGGCCATGGTCGGCATCAACGTCGACGAGATCCCGCAGCCGCACCGCCTGGCCGAGCGCGGCTGGTGACGCCGCGCCGCGGCGGGCTCAGCCCCGCCGCGGCTCCCCGGCGTACGTCCCGAAGGACCACTGGTTGCCCTCCGCGTCCGTGACGCGGACCTCCCTGCTGCCGTAGTCCCGCTCGACGACGGGCGAGGGGTCGAGCCCCGCCTCGACGGCCCGGCGGTGCACGGCGTCGACGTCGGAGGCGACGACGTACGCCGCCGTGGTGCCGGGCTGCTGCGTGAACGGGCCGTCCGGCTTGTGGCACCCGAGCATCACCCCGCCGCCCTCGGGCCAGTCGAGCTGGGCGTGCTGCACGACGCCCGCCTGGTCACGGTAGGCGGCGGTCTCCTCGAAGCCGAGGGCCACGAGCGTGCGGATGACGAGGTCGGGGTCGTGGGCCTGCAGGGCGGGCCAGACGGCGGTGCGGTGGTGTTCGCTCATGCCGACGATGCTGCCGCGGCGCCGGCCGGAGCGCCTTGGACATTTGCGAACTCCGCGGCGAGCCAGGCCGACGGCCCGAGCCCGGCGAACTCGTGGAAGTCCCGCACCAGGTGGGACTGGTCGTAGTAGCCCGTCCGGGCGGCCACGTGCGCCAGCGACGAGCCGGCGGACGCCGCGGCGACCACCTCCCGGCGCGCGGTGTCGAAGCGGGCGAGCCGCTGGAGCGTCTTGGGGCCGTGGCCCGTCTCGGCCGTGAGCAGCTGGGTCAGCCGCCGGCGGCTGTAGCCCACCGAGTCGGCGACGTCTGCGACCGCCCGGGGCGCCGGGCCGGTGAGCAGCCGCCACGCCTCCTCCACCTCGGGCCGCGGGTCGCTGGGGGAGGTGCCACGGTCCGCGCGGTCGAGCAGTCGCAGCAAGAACCGGCTGACTGCGGCGTACCTCCCAGGCCAGTCGGGCGCCGCGTGCAGGTCCTCGACCACCCGGTCGACCTCGTCGCCGAGCAGGTCGCCGGCGTCCCAGCTCGCGACCGGAAGCTCGGCGGCCGGCACGCCCAGCAGGCGCTGCACGCCCACCGGGCGGAGGGTCAGCTGCACCCCGGCCCACCTGCCGGGCTGCTCGACCATCGCTGCCCGGGTGTGGAGCCCGCCGAGGCTGACCCACTGCGCGTCGCGCACCCCGTCGCTCCAGGCCTGCTCGGTCGGGGCGGTCCGCAGCGGCTGGTCGAGGCTCAGCACGAGGGTCAGCCCTGCGGACGGCAGCCCCCGGTGCACCCCGGGCGCGAGTCCGTCGGCGGAGTAGCCGTCCATCGCGACGACGTGACGGGCGAGCGGCGCCGGGACCCGCGCCGCCGGCAGGTGCTCCCACGCCCCGACCATCCGTCGAGTGTGCCGCACCCTCCGGCGCGGCGTCACGCCCCGGTGCAGGTCGGGTCAGCGCACGGCGCGGGTCAGCACGCGGGCGGCGTTCGTGAAGCCGTACGCCGCCTCGCCGGGCTGGGCGGGCAGGCCCAGGCGGACCACCATCGTGCGCGTCGTCGGGTCGACGAGCAGCACCTGCCCGCCGAAGCCGAGAGCGGCGAAGACCTCCTCCGGCGCCGACGGCGCGAGCTGTCCGGACACTGGGCGCAGCGGCTGTCCCTGCGCGTCGACCGCGTCGGTCGCGCCGCGGAGCGCACCGGGACGGTTGAGCCACCACAGGTAGCCGTATGCCGCGTTGTGCACCGTCGAGGACCGGCCGACCGCGCGCCTGACGTAGCTGCGGTCGAGGAGGCGCCTGCCGCCCACCTTGCCGCCGCCCAGGTGGAGCCGGCCCAGCCGGGCGATGTCGAGGCAGGTGGTGCGCAGCCCGTAGAAGACGGCCGCGTCGTCCGCGCGGTCGGTGATGAAGCTGGTGCGGGTCATCCCGAGCGGCTCGAACAGCCGCTTCCTCGCGAAGCGTGCCACCGGCATGCCGGTCGCCCGCTCCAGCACCGGCTCGAGGACCTGGATGGCGGCGTTGTTGTAGGCCCACGCGCTGGCGGGGGCGTGCTGCTGGGGGAGCGAGACGGCGTACCGCGTTCGGCTCCGGGCGGCGAGGAGGTCCGCGTAGTCCGACTGCATCGACCAGTAGCGGCCGCTGTCGTTGGAGAGCAGGTTGCGCACCGTCACCGACTCCGACGGCGTGCCGCGCCACTGGGGCACGTAGGTCGAGACCGGGTCGTCGAGGCGCAGGTCGCCGTCGCGCACCGCGATGCCCACCAGCGTGCTCGTGACCGACTTGGTGATCGAGAAGACCTCGCGCGGCTCGTCGCGTGGGAGCCGCCAGCTCCACTCGCCGGCGAGCCGCCCGTCCCGCACCACCGCGAAGCAGGTGGAGTCCAGGCGGCGGGCCTCGGCCGCGCCGCGCCTGATCGCCCGGGCGCGCAGCCCGAGGCTCGACGGCGTCGCCGCGGGCCATCCCTCCACCGACCGGGGCGCCGGCCTGCTGTCGATGCCGGTGCCCTCCCGATCGACGGCTGCGCCGGCTGCGGTCGGCACGCTGCCGGCGGCGAGCGTGGCACCCAGCAGGACGGCGAGCAGACGGCGGAGCCTCATGGGGCGTGAGCCTACGACCGGGAGGGCGGTCCTAGGATCGGCGATCGTGAATCCGACCATCGGCGTGCTCGCGCTGCAGGGCGACGTGCGCGAGCACCTGGCCGTCCTGCGGTCCCTGGGCGCGGACCCGATCTCCGTACGCCGTCCCGCCGAGCTCGCCGCGTGCGACGGCCTCGTCATCCCGGGCGGCGAGTCCACGACGATGGTCAAGCTGGCCCGGATCTTCGACCTGCTCGAGCCGCTGCGCGACGCCGTACGCGGTGGGCTGCCCGCCTTCGGGACGTGCGCCGGGATGATCATGCTGGCCGACCGCATCGAGGACGGCGCCGTCGGTCAGGAGACCATCGGCGGGCTGCACATCACCGTGCGGCGCAACGCCTTCGGCCGCCAGGTGGACTCCTTCGAGGAGGACCTCCACGTCGACGGCCTGGCCGACCCCGTGCGGGCGGTGTTCATCCGCGCGCCGTGGGTCGAGGCGGTCGACGACGACGTCGACGTGCTGGCCCGGGTGGAGGTCGGGCCCGCCGCGGGTAGGATCGTCGCGGTCCGTCAAGGCCCCCTGATGGCGACCTCGTTCCATCCCGAGGTCGGCAGCGACGGCCGGGTCCACGGCATGTTCGTGGACCTGGTGCGCTCGGCCTGAGGACCGCACAGACGCACAGCGACGGATAGAGGAACTCATGTCAGGCCACTCCAAGTGGGCAACGACCAAGCACAAGAAGGCCGCGATCGACGCCAAGCGCGGCAAGCTCTTCGCCAAGCTGATCAAGAACATCGAGGTCGCCGCGAAGCAGGGCGGCGGCGACCCCGCCGGCAACCCGACTCTCTACGACGCCATCCAGAAGGCCAAGAAGAGCTCGGTCCCCAACAAGAACATCGACTCCGCGGTCAAGCGCGGCTCCGGTGCCGAGTCGGGTGGCGTCGACTACCAGGGCATCTCCTACGAGGTCTACGGCCCGCAGGGCGTCGCCTTCCTCGTCGAGTGCCTCACCGACAACAAGAACCGTGCCGCGATGGAGGTCCGGACCGCCGTCACCCGCAACGGCGGCACCATGGCCGACCCCGGCTCGGTCTCGCGCCTGTTCACCCGCAAGGGGATCGTGGTCGTGCCGAAGTCGCAGGACCACGACGGCACCACCCGTGAGGTCACCGAGGACGACGTCCTCGAGGCGACCCTCGACGCCGGGGCCGAGGAGGTCAACGACCTCGACGAGGCGTTCGAGGTGCAGAGCGAGGCCACCGACGTCGTCGCGGTCCGCACCGCCCTCCAGGACGCCGGGATCGACTACGACTCCGCCGACGTGGAGTTCGTCCCCAGCCTCGAGATCCCCGTCGACGCCGACGGCGCCGGCAAGGTGCTGCGCCTCGTCGACGCCCTCGAGGACCTCGACGACGTCCAGGACGTCTTCACCAACGTCGACATCCCGGCCGACGTGATGGCCGAGCTCGAGACCGCCGACGCCTGACCTCCCGTCCTGGCCGCTGTAACGCCGGGTTGGTACAACTACCCACCCAGATGCATCAGGGTGGGTACAGCAGCCAACCCGGTGTTACAGCCGCGGGCCGGAGTCGGGTGGGGGCCAGGGTGGGAAACCACCCGCGCCGCGTGTCGTACGACGTCGCGCACCCGGAGCGGGTTAGCGTGAGCGCACGAACACATGTTCGGACGAGCTCCGGACGGGACCGGCGGAAGGGGAGTGGCGTGCGCGTGCTCGGCATCGACCCCGGCCTGACCCGGTGCGGCGTCGGCGTGGTCGACGGCAGCGTCGGCCGCCCGCTGACCATGGTCGACGTCGGCGTCGTCCGCACCAGCTCCACGCTGCCGATCGCCGAGCGGCTGGTCACCATCGAGAAGGGCCTCGACGCCTGGATCGAGGAGCACCGGCCCGACGCGGTCGCGGTCGAGCGGGTCTTCGCGCGCTCCGACTCCAGCACCATCATGGGCACCGCCCAGGCCAGCGGCATCGCGCTCGTCGTCGCCGCCCGGCGCGGGCTGCCGATCGCGATGCACACCCCGAGCGAGGTCAAGGCCGCCGTGTCCGGCAACGGGCGCGCCGACAAGACGCAGGTGGGGGCGATGGTCGTCCGCATCCTGCGGCTGACCGAGCTGCCCAAGCCCGCCGACGCCGCCGACGCGCTTGCGCTGGCCATCACCCACGTCTGGCGCGGCTCGGCGCACCACCGGCTCGAGGCCGCGGCGGCGCAGGCCCGCGCGCAGGCGCACGCACACAAGAAGAAGACCACGATGAGGACCCGATGATCGCCTTCGTCCGCGGCGAGGTCGCCGCCGTCACCCTGTCCAGCGCCGTCTTGGAGGTCGGCGGGGTCGGGCTCGAGCTGATGTGCACCCCCGGCACCCTCGCCACCCTCCGGATCGGGACGCCGGCGACGCTGCCCACCAGCATGGTCGTGCGCGAGGACAGCCTGACGATCTTCGGCTTCCTCGACGAGGACGAGAAGCAGGTCTTCGAGATCGTGCAGACCGCCTCCGGCGTCGGCCCCAAGGTCGCCCAGGCGATCGTGGCGGTGATGAGCCCCGACGACGTGCGCCGCGCCATCACCACCGAGGACGTCAAGGCGCTGACCCGCGTCCCCGGCATCGGCCAGAAGGGCGCGCAGCGCATCATCCTCGAGCTCAAGGACCGCATCGGCCCGCCGGTCGGCGTCCACCACGCCGCGGCCGCCGCGGCGCCCGCGCCCGACGCGTGGCGCGACCAGGTCCACCAGGGGCTCGTCGGGCTCGGCTGGTCGGCCAAGGAGTCGGAGAAGGCGGTCGAGGCCGTGGCTCCCGACGCCGGCGACACCCCCGACGTCGGCGCGCTGCTGCGCGCCGCCCTCCGTACGCTGAGCAGGGCCTGAGACGGGCAGGACGGCGATGAACTGGGACGACACCGACGAGGACACCTACGACGAGGTCGAGCTGAGCGCGGCCGAGCTCGGCCACCTGCAGCGGCTGACCGACGCCGACGCCGACGGCGACGAGCGCGCAGTCGAGGCGGCGCTGCGGCCCAAGACGCTCGACGAGGTGGTCGGGCAGGCACGCGTGCGCGACCAGCTCGGGCTGGTGCTCGAGGCGGCCCGCCGCCGCGGCCGGGCGCCCGACCACGTGCTGCTCTCCGGCCCGCCCGGGCTCGGCAAGACCACGCTCGCGATGATCATCGCCGCCGAGATGAGCACGCCGCTGCGGCTCACGAGCGGCCCGGCGATCACGCATGCCGGCGACCTCGCCGCGATCCTGTCGGGCCTCAACGAGGGTGACGTCCTCTTCGTCGACGAGATCCACCGGATGTCGCGCCCGGCCGAGGAGATGCTCTACATGGCGATGGAGGACTTCCGGGTCGACGTCGTCATCGGCAAGGGGCCGGGAGCGACCGCCATCCCGCTGGACATCCCGCCGTTCACCCTCGTCGGTGCCACCACGCGTGCCGGCCTGCTGCCCGGCCCGCTGCGCGACCGGTTCGGCTTCACCGCCCACCTCGAGTTCTACGAGCCCCACGAGCTCGACCAGATCGTGCACCGCTCCGCCGGGCTGCTCGGCGTGCACCTCACCTCGGAGGGTTCCGGCGAGATCGCCTCGCGCTCGCGTGGCACCCCCCGCATCGCCAACCGCCTGCTGCGCCGGGTCCGCGACTACGCCCAGGTGCGAGCCGACGGCGTGCTGAGCCTGCCCGTGGCGCAGGCGGCGCTCGACCTGTTCGAGGTCGACGAGTCCGGCCTCGACCGGCTCGACCGCGCGGTGCTCGACGTGCTGTGCCGCCGGTTCGGCGGGGGACCGGTCGGCGTGTCGACGCTCGCGGTCGCCGTCGGTGAGGAGCGCGAGACCGTCGAGGAGGTCGCCGAGCCGTTCCTGGTCCGCATGGGCATGCTCGCGCGCACCCCGCGCGGCCGGGTCGCGACGCCCGCGGCGTGGCACCACCTCGGCCTGACACCGCCACCGGTGCCGACCGTCGACTCGACCCTCTTCGACGACGTGTGAGTCGGGCGGGGGACCCGCGTAGACTCCACGCGCTCCCGCACCCCGACCCCTCGAGGAGAGCCCCCACCGTGAACGACCTCGTCGCCCTTCTGCCCCTGCTGGCCATCCTGGCCCTGTTCTGGTTCATGGTGGTCCGCCCCCAGCAGCGCCGGCAGAAGGAGGTCGTCCGCCTCCAGGAGAGCATCCAGGTCGGCCAGCGCGTGATGATGTCCTCGGGCATCTTCGGCACCGTCGTCTCGCTCGCCGACGACCGCGCCCGCCTCGAGATCGCGCCCGGCACCCAGATCGACATCGCCCGCGCCGCGATCGCCAAGGTCGACGAGCCGCTCCAGCAGCCGGGCACCGACGCGCACGACGATGCCTGATCGTCGTACGGCCCAGGAGGCGCTCACGCGCCTGACGGTCGACGTGGCCGACTGGCCCGAGAAGGGCGTGACGTTCAAGGACATCACCCCGGTCCTCGCCGACCACAACGCCTTCTCCGCGATCATCACCGCGCTGGCCGCTGCCGGCCGCGACGACCACGGCACCGTCGTGGTCGACAAGGTCGTCGGCATGGAGGCCCGCGGCTTCATCCTGGCCGCGCCGGTGGCGCTGGCCCTCGGCGTCGGCTTCGTCCCGGTGCGCAAGGCCGGCAAGCTGCCGCGCGAGGCGCACGCGGTGTCGTACGCCCTGGAGTACGGCGAGGCGACCCTCGAGGTGCACACCGACGCCATCGCCCCGGGCGAGCGCGTGCTGATGGTCGACGACGTCCTGGCGACCGGTGGCACGGCGGTCGCGACCCGCCAGCTCATCGAGGCCTGCGGCGGCGTCGCGACCGGCGCCTCGGTGCTGATGGAGCTCTCGTTCCTCGAGCCCCGCTCCGTCACCGGCGACCTTCCCATCGAGTCGCTGCTCACGATCTGACGCTGCTCACTAGACTGGTCCAATGGCAGAGGACCAGGCACCCGCGCAGGACGCCAAGGCGCCTCTGACGGCGCGCGGCATGCGTGCCCGCCTCGCCCGGGTCGGGACCCGCCCGCCCTCGTCCAACCCGGTCCTGGAGCCGCTCTTCCGGGCCGTGCGGGCCAACCACCCCAAGGCCGACCTGGCGCTGCTCGAGCGCGCCTACGCGGTGGCCGACAAGTGGCACACCGGCCAGATGCGCAAGAGCGGCGACCCCTACATCACCCACCCGCTCGCGGTGACCACGATCCTCGCCGACATCGGCATGACGGAGCCGACCCTGGTCGCGGCGCTCCTCCACGACACGGTGGAGGACACGCCCTACACGCTGGAGGCCCTGCGCGCCGACTTCGGTGACGAGGTCGCGCTGCTCGTCGACGGCGTCACCAAGCTCGACAAGGTGCAGTACGGCGACTCGGCGCAGGCCGAGACCATCCGCAAGATGATCGTGGCGATGTCGCGCGACATCCGGGTGCTGGTGATCAAGCTCGCCGACCGGCTCCACAACATGCGCACCCTGCGCTACGTCCCGGCGGCCTCGCAGGAGCGCTCGAGCCGCGAGACCCTCGACATCTACGCGCCGCTGGCCCACCGGCTCGGCATGAACACCCTCAAGTGGGAGCTCGAGGACCTCGCGTTCGCGACGCTCCACCCCAAGATCTACGACGAGATCGTCCGCATGGTCGCCGAGCGGGCGCCCTCACGCGACCAGTTCCTCGCCGAGGTCGTCGCCGAGATCGAGCAGGACCTCAAGACGGCCCGGCTCAACGCCAAGGTCACCGGGCGGCCCAAGCACTACTACTCGATCTACCAGAAGATGATCGTCGGCGGTCGCGACTTCTCCGACATCTACGACCTCGTGGGCATCCGGATCCTCGTCGACGAGGACCGCGACTGCTACAGCGCGCTCGGCGTGATCCACTCCCGCTGGAACCCGGTGCTGGGGCGGTTCAAGGACTACGTCGCGATGCCGAAGTTCAACATGTACCAGTCGCTGCACACGACGGTCATCGGCCCTCAGGGCAAGCCGGTCGAGGTGCAGATCCGCACCTTCGCCCAGCACCGCCGCGCCGAGTACGGCGTTGCGGCGCACTGGAAGTACAAGGAGAACTCCAAGGCCGGCGTCGACACCGACCGCCTCGGCGACAAGGACGACCTGACCTGGCTTCGCCAGCTCCTCGACTGGCAGAGCGAGGTGGAGGACCCGGGGGAGTTCCTGGAGTCGCTGCGCTTCGAGATGAACCAGCAGCAGGTCTACGTCTTCACCCCGCGCGGCGACGTCATCCCGCTGCCGATGGGGGCGACGCCCGTCGACTTCGCCTACGCCGTCCACACCGAGGTCGGCCACCACACGATCGGCTCCCGGGTCAACGGCCGCCTCGTGCCCCTCGAGTCCACGCTCGACAACGGCGACGTCGTCGAGGTCTTCACCTCCAAGTCGCCCACGTCCGGACCGTCGCGCGACTGGCTCAACTTCGTCCAGTCGCCGCGGGCGCGCTCCAAGATCCGCCAGTGGTTCACCAAGGAGCGCCGCGAGGAGGCGATCGAGCGCGGCAAGGACCAGATCGCCAAGCTCATGCGCAAGGAGGGCCTGCCCCTCAACCGGCTGATGACCCACGACGTGCTCGCGCTCGTCGCCGAGCACTTCCACCACGCCGACGTCTCGGCCCTCTACGCCGCGGTCGGTGAGGGCAACCTCAGCGCGCAGGCCGTCGTACGACGCGTCATCGACCTGCACGGCGGCGACGAGGGGGCCCAGGAGGACCTCGCCGAGGGCGTCACCATCACCGGCCGCTCCCGCGCCGCCGCCAAGCGCGGGCCGACCGACTCCGGCGTCATCGTCAAGGGCGTCGACGACCTCTGGGTCAAGCTCGCCAAGTGCTGCACCCCGGTGCCGCCCGACCCGATCCTCGGGTTCGTCACCAAGGGTGGGGGAGTCTCGGTGCACCGCAAGGACTGCACCAACGCCTCCAGCCTCCTCGGCCAGCCCGAGCGCGTGCTCGAGGTGGAGTGGGCCCCGACGTCCCAGTCGACGTTCCTGGTCAACATCCAGGTCGAGGCCCTCGACCGCGCCCGCCTGCTCTCCGACATCACGATGGCGCTCTCCGACGCCCACGTGAACATCCTGAGCGCGACGCTCTCCACCACCCGCGACCGGGTGGCGAAGAGCCGGTTCTCCTTCGAGATGGCCGACGCCGCCCACCTCGACGGCGTGCTGCGTGCCGTACGCGCCGTGCCCGGCGTGTTCGACGCCTACCGCGTCACCGCCTGAGAACGGCCCTGGGCTCAGCCGAAGTCGGCCGCTGCCCGCTTCGCCATGTCGAGGAAGGCCTGCTTGTTGGCGAGCTCGGACTCGAGGTCCTTCACGCGCCGGTCGTCGCCGGCGGCGGAGGCCTTGTCGAGCTTGGCCTGCGTCTCGGCGATGCCGGCCTCGAGCTTGCCGATCATGTCGTCGGCGCGGGCGGACTTCTCCGGGTCGCTGCGGCTCCACTGCTCGTCCTCGACCGCGCGGATGGCCTGCTCGACCTTCCGCATCCGGCCCTCGAGCTCCTTCATCCGGTCGCGGGGCACCTTGCCGGCGGAGTCCCAGCGGTCGGCGAGGTCGCGGAAGGTCTTCTTGGCGGCCTCCAGGTCGGTCACGGGGACGAGCGCCTCCGCCTCGACGAGGATCGCGTCCTTGACCTCCGCGTTGGCGGCGAACTCCTGGTCGAGGGCGGCGTTGGCGGCGTCGCGCGCGCCGAAGAAGGTGTCCTGCGCGCCACGGAAGCGCTGCCAGAGCTGGTCGTCGACCTCGCGCGGCGCGGGGCCCGCGGCCTTCCACTCGCGCATCAGGTCGCGGTACTTCCCGGCGGTCGGGCCCCACTCGGTCGAGGACGAGAGGGCCTCGGCCTCCTTGACGAGCCGCTCCTTGACCACGCGGGCGGAGTCGCGGCGCTCGTGCTCCTCGGCGAAGTGCGCCTTGCGGTGCCGGGTGTACGTCGTCCGCGCGGTGGAGAACCGGCGCCACAGGGCGTCGTCGGTGGCCCGGTCGAGCCGGGGCAGCTCCTTCCACGTCGCGAGCAGCTCACGCAGCCGGTTCGCGCCGTTGCGCCAGTCGGTGCCCTCGGCGAGCCGCTCGGCCTCGGCGACGAGCTTCTCCTTCGCCGCCTTGGACTCCGCGGTCTTCTGCGCCCGCTCCTCCTTGCGCGCCGAGCGCTGGACGGCGATGACGGGGGCCAGGGCGTCGAGGCGGGCGGCCAGGGACACGAGGTCGCCGACCGCGTGGGCGTCCACGACCTGCTCGCGGAGCGCCTTCGCCGACGAGGTCGCCTCCTCGGGGGCGAGCCGACCCGACGTGACGCGCTGCTCGAGCAGGTGGACCTTGCCCTCGAGCTCCTCGAAGCGCTTGGTGAAGAACTCCAGCGCTTCCTCGGACGTGCCGGCCTCGTAGGACCCCACGGGGCGCTCGCCATCGGCGGTGCGGACATAGACGGTGCCGTCCTCGGCCACCCGACCCCAGGGCGTCTGCTCCGGGGCCGCGTCGTCTCGGGACTGCTTGTCGGCGCTCATGGTCGCCCATCGTAGTCATGGCCCGGACGGCCCTCGGTAGGCTTCCCACCGCAAGCAGAGCTACGACGACCAGCAAGGACTGACGCCCGTGTTCATCGCCGGCTTCCCCGCCGGACCCTGGGGGACCAACTGCTACGTCGTGGCGACGGGTCCCGGGTCGGAGTGCGTGGTCATCGATCCGGGCAAAGACGCCGCGGCAGGCGTCGACCAGGTCGTCCGCGAGCACCGGCTCAAGCCGGTGAGCGTGCTGGTCACCCACGGTCACGTCGACCACATGTGGTGCGTGGCCCCGGTCGCGGGCACCTACGACGCCACGGCGTGGATCCACCCGTCCGACCGGCACCTGCTGTCCGACCCGATGGCCGGGATGAGCCCGGAGACCACCCAGATGCTGCTCGGTGGCGACTACACGTGGGCCGAGCCCGACGACGTGCGCGAGCTGGGCGACCTCGCCGAGCTCGAGCTCGCGGGGCTGAGGTTCGTGGTCGACCACACGCCGGGCCACACCGAAGGATCGGTGACGTTCCGGACTCCGTACGCCCAGCAGGACGTGTCGGAGCTGATGTTCTCCGGCGACCTGCTCTTCGCCGGCTCGATCGGGCGCACCGACCTGCCCGGTGGCGACCACGCCACGATGCTGCGCAGCCTGGCCCACAAGGTGCTGCCGCTCGCCGACGACGTCGTCGTCCTCCCCGGCCACGGCGAGCAGACCTCGATCGGGCGCGAGCGCGCCACGAACCCCTTCCTCCAAGACCTTCCCCAGGACCGTTGATGAACACCCCACGACGTTCTTCTCCCCCGCTCCGCTCCTCCGAACAACGCCGCAGGGACCCCGCATGAGCAAGATCGCCCCGCTGAGCGGGTTCCCCGAGCTGCTGCCTGCCCAGCGTGCCGTCGAGCGCGAGGTGGTCGCCTCGGTCTCGCGCACGTTCGAGCTGCACGGCTTCGCCAACATCGAGACGCGCGTCGTCGAGCCGATCGAGCGCCTGGCCAAGGGCGGCGAGGTCGACAAGGAGATCTACGTCCTCCAGCGCATCGCCGCCGAGCCCGACGCCCGGGCCGAGCTCGGCCTCCACTTCGACCTCACGGTGCCCTTCGCGCGCTACGTCCTCGAGCACGCCGGCCACCTCGAGTTCCCCTTCCGGCGCTTCCAGGTGCAGCCCGCGTGGCGTGGCGAGCGGCCGCAGGAGGGGCGCTACCGGCAGTTCACGCAGGCCGACGTCGACATCGTGGGCCGCGACGAGCTGCCCTTCCACCACGACGTCGAGGTGATGGCGGTGATGGTCGACGCCCTCCGCCGGCTGCCGATCCCGCGGGTGTCGTTCCAGTTCAACAACCGCAAGCTCATCCAGGGCTTCTACCGCGGTCTCGGCATCGACGACGTCACCGACGCCATCCGGGTGATCGACAAGCTCGACAAGCTCCCCGCCGACGAGGTCGCCACGATGCTCGTCGAGCGAGTCGGCGCCACCCCGGAGCAGGCGCAGCGGTGCCTCGAGCTGGCCACCATCCGCGTCGAGGACACCTCCTTCGTCGAGCGGGTCCGTGCGCTCGGTGTCGCCGACGACCTGCTCGACCAGGGCCTCGAGGAGCTGGCCGCCGTCGTCGAGGGCTGTCGTGCCGTCGCCGGCGACGCCGTGGGCGTGGAGGCCAACCTGCGCATCGCGCGCGGCCTCGACTACTACACCGGCACGGTCGTCGAGATCTTCATGGAGGGCTACGAGCGGCTCAAGTCCGTCGGCGGGGGAGGGCGCTACGACGCGCTCGCCAGCGACGGTCGTACGACCTATCCCGGCGTCGGCGTGTCCTTCGGGGTCTCGCGCACCCTCATCCCCCTCATCTCCGACGGCGTCCTGTCCGGCAGCCGCCCGGTGCCGAGCGTCGTGCTCGTCGCCCTCAACACCGAGGACGACCGCACCGCCAGCACCCGCGTCGCCGCGGCACTGCGGGCCCGCGACATCGCCTGCGAGGTGGCACCCTCGCCGGCCAAGTTCGGCAAGCAGATCCGCTTCGCCGAGCGTCGCGGCATTCCCTACGTCTGGTTCCTCCAGGCCGACGCCGAAACAGGTCAGCAGAGCCACCAGGTCAAGGACATCCGCACCGGGGAGCAGGTCGACGCCGACCCCGCCACCTGGACCCCGCCGGAGGACGATCTCCGGCCCACCATCGTCAGCACCGTAGAGACCCCCAGCACCACCCATGATCCAGAGGAGAACCAGTGATCCGCACCCATGACGCCGGCGCCCTGCGCGCCGAGCACGTCGGCCAGACCGTCACCCTTGCCGGATGGGTGGCGCGTCGGCGCGATCACGGCGGGGTCGCCTTCCTGGACCTCCGCGAGCGCAGCGGCGTGGTGCAGGTCGTCGTGCGCGACGAGGCCGTCGCGCACAGCCTCCGCAGCGAGTTCTGCCTCAAGGTGGTGGGCGAGGTCGTCGCCCGCAAGGAAGGCAACGAGAACCCCAACCTCGCCACCGGCGAGATCGAGGTCGTCGCCACCGAGGTCGAGGTGCTCTCCAGCTCCGACCCGCTCCCGTTCCCCATCGACGACGCGTCCGGCCACAAGGGCGGCGAGGTGGGCGAGGAGGCGCGCCTCAAGCACCGCTACCTCGACCTGCGCCGCTCGGGCCCCAACGCCGCCCTGCGCCTGCGCAGCAAGATCAACAAGGCTGCCCGCGACGTGCTCGACGCCCGTGACTTCGTCGAGGTGGAGACCCCGACCCTGACCCGCTCCACCCCCGAGGGTGCCCGCGACTTCCTGGTGCCCGCGCGCCTGGCTCCGGGCAGCTGGTACGCCCTGCCGCAGAGCCCGCAGCTGTTCAAGCAGCTGCTGATGGTCGGCGGCATGGAGCGCTACTACCAGATCGCGCGCTGCTACCGCGACGAGGACTTCCGCGCCGACCGCCAGCCCGAGTTCACCCAGCTCGACATCGAGATGAGCTTCGTGGACCAGGAGGACGTCATCACGCTGATGGAGGACGTCCTGGAGGCGATGTGGGCGCAGGCCGGCCACACCATCGAGCGGCCGCTGCCGCGGATGACGTACGCCGACGCGATGGCGAGGTACGGCTCCGACAAGCCCGACCTCCGGATGGGCCTCGAGCTGGTCGAGTGCACCGACTACTTCAAGGACACCACCTTCCGCGTGTTCCAGGCCGACTACGTCGGGGCCGTCGTGATGCCCGGAGGCGGCAGCCAGCCGCGCCGCCAGTTCGACGCCTGGCAGGACTGGGCCAAGCAGCGCGGCGCCAAGGGCCTGGCGTACGTCACGATCGCCGACGACGGCGAGCTCGGCGGACCGGCCGCGAAGAACCTCACCGACGCCGAGCGCGACGGCCTGGCCGCCCACGTCGGAGCCAGCCCCGGCGACTGCATCTTCTTCGCCGCGGGGCCGACCAAGAGCAGCCGCGCGCTGCTGGGCGCCGCCCGCCTCGAGATCGGCCGGCGCGGCGACATGCTCGACGACTCCACCTTCGCCTTCACCTGGGTCGTCGACGCCCCGCTGTTCGAGCCGAGCTCGGAGGCGGTCGCCAGCGGCGACGTCGCCGTCGGCGCCGGTGCGTGGACGGCGGTGCACCACGCGTTCACCAGCCCCAAGCCGGAGTTCGTCGACACCTTCGACACCGACCCGGGGAGCGCGCTCGCCTACGCGTACGACATCGTCTGCAACGGCAACGAGCTCGGCGGCGGGTCCATCCGTATCCACCGCGGCGACGTCCAGAAGCGCGTCTTCGCAGTGATGGGCCTGTCCGAGGACGAGGCGCAGGAGAAGTTCGGCTTCCTGCTCGACGCCTTCAAGTTCGGTGCGCCCCCGCACGGCGGCATCGCCGTCGGCATGGACCGCATCGTCGCGCTGCTGGCGGGCACCGACTCCATCCGCGACGTCATCGCGTTCCCGAAGTCCGGGGGCGGCTTCGACCCGCTCACGGCGGCGCCCGCCCCCATCACGGCGGAGCAGCGCAAGGAAGCCGGTGTCGACGCGACGCCCGCGAAGGACGTCCCGCCGGGGGAGTGATCCCCCGCAGGTTTGCCCGGCCAACGGGCGGCCGCAAGGACAACGCGTCGTAACGGGATCGTTACCCGTCGGTGATCGTCCACGCGTCGTAGGTCACATAGAGTCCCGTCTCGGCACGGACCCCGGGGGCACCCCGGACCTGTGCCTGGGACGGTCCCGAACCAGATAGGGAGAGCATGTCGGCAGACACCGCAGGGCCTGAGACGTTGGGCTCGCTGAGCGACGGACCGGAGACCACCGACCCGAACAGCAAGCAGGCCAAGGAGATCTCCGGCAAGTCGCCGATGCAGATCGCACTCGGCCGCCTGCGCAAGGACAAGATCGCCGTCGTCTGCGCGCTCGTCGTGCTGTTCTTCATCCTGGTCGCGGTCTTCGCCGACCTGATCGCCAAGGCGTTCGGCGTCGACCTCGAGACGGTCAGCGCGTGCGAGGTGCTCGAGTGCAACTTCGCCGAGCCCGGCGTGGGCTACCCGAAGACGGGCCCGCCGTTCCACTCCTTCGACCCCGAGCACCCCTTCGGCCTCGCGCCGCGCACCGGTGCCGACAACCTGGCCCACTGGATCTACGGCGCCCGGACCTCCCTCATGATCGCGGGCGCGGCGACGCTGTTCGCCTCGGTGACCGGCATCATCGTCGGCCTGGTCGCCGGCTTCGCCGGTGGCGTCGTCGACAAGATCCTGTCGTTCATCATCGACTTCTTCCTCACCATCCCCTTCCTGCTCGCCGCGCTGACCATCGCGCCGATCATCATCGACCGGTTCGGCACCAGCGACAGCTACGAGACGGTGCAGATCGCCTCGCTCATCGGCATCCTGTCGCTGTTCGGGTGGATGACGGTGGCGCGCCTGATCCGCGGCGAGGTGCTCTCGCTGCGTGAGCGCGAGTTCATCCACGCCGCCCGCGTGCTCGGCATGCCCACCCGGCGCATCCTGTTCCGCGAGCTGCTTCCCAACCTCACGGCGCCGATCGTCATCAGCATCTCGCTGATGCTCCCGGCGTTCGTGGCGGCAGAGGCCGGCCTGGCCTTCCTCGGCATCGGCGTGACCGGCAGCGCCTCGTGGGGCCAGACCATCGCCAACGCGGTGCCCTACTGGAGCAACTACCCCCTCTACCTCTGGGAGCCCCTGATCGGCGTCGTGGCGCTGGTCCTGGCCCTCAACCTCCTGGGCGACGCGGTTCGAGACGCGTTCGACCCGAAGACCCGCCGCTGAGGCGGGTCCTCCCTCCACACGTCACCCGGGCGCTTCCGGTGTGCGAACAACAACGAAAGGCTGGACAATGAGACGGACCAAGGCGGCGGCAGCACTCGCCACCAGCGCCGCGCTCGTGACCCTCGCCGCCTGTGGTGGCGGCGGCGGGAACGACGACGAGGGCAGCGGCGGCAGCGGCAGCGAGGGTTTCCAGGATGCTTCGGAGACCATCGCGAAGGACGCGGAGCGCCAAGGCCCCGCGCCCGAGGTCGAGGGCGCGTCGGCCGGCGGCACCATCACGGTGTACCTGCCGGACGACCCGGGCCCCGAGGACCTCGACCCGACCAACGGCTGGTCGGTCACCGGCAACTCGATCCAGCAGGCGCTGACGCACCGCTCGCTGACCCAGTACGCCCGTGACAACGAGTCCGGCGAGATGATCCTCGTCCCCGACCTGGCCACCGACCTGGGCCAGCCCAACGAGGACTTCACGGAGTGGACCTTCACCATCCGTGAGGACGCCACGTGGGAGGACGGCAAGCCGATCACCGCGGAGGAGGTCGCCTGGGGCATCGAGCGCTCGCTCGACTCCGAGGCCTTCCCGTCCGGTCCCGGCACCGAGTACTCCGTGCACTACTTCCTCGACGCCGAGGACTACAAGGGCCCCTACACCGACAAGGGCAAGGAGCCGAAGGGCATCACCTTCGACGAGGACGCCCGCACGGTGACCATCAAGATGTCCATGCCGTTCCCGGACATGGACTACTGGGGCGCCTTCATGGCGATGGGCCCGGCCCCGCTCGGCAAGGTCTCCGACCCGCCGGAGTACGGTCGCAGCCCGCTGTCGACCGGCCCCTACAAGGTCGAGTCGTTCCGCCCGAGCGAGGAGCTCGTGCTCGTCAAGAACGACGCCTGGGTGGCCGACTCCGACCCGGCCCGTCACCAGTACGCCGACAAGTGGATCTTCAAGTTCGCTGCCGACCCGACCCAGACCGACGAGCTGATGCTCAGCGGCAACACCGAGTCGCAGACCGCCCTCTCGGCCAGCATCACCGCCGAGAACTACGCCAAGTTCAACTCCGAGCTCGGCGAGCGGCTCGTGCAGCAGTCGGCCCAGTGCACCAGCTTCTGGGCGCCGGACTACACCAAGACGACCCCGGAGATCCGCAAGGCCCTGGCGTACGCCTACCCGTACGAGAGCGTGTGGCAGGCCTCCGGTGAGGTCCCCGGCGTGACCCGCGTCCCGGCGAACTCGATCATGCCTCCCGGCATGGCGGGCAAGTCCGACTACCAGGTCGACGGCGAGCAGATCACCTACCAGCCCGAGAAGGCGAAGGAGCTCCTGGCCGAGGCCGGCGAGGAGGGCTTCGAGATCCACATGGCCTACAACACCGGCTCGCCGACCGTCGAGGCTGCCCAGAAGCAGATCGAGAAGGGTCTCACCGACTCCGGCTTCAAGGTCACGTCCTACCCCGTCCCGATCGAGACCTCGCTCTACACGATCTGGACCGACCCGGACAACAAGATCAACAAGAAGCTCAACCTCCGTGGCGTCAACTGGTGCTCGGACTGGCCGTCCGGCTCCACGATGATCCCCGCCCTGCTCCGCACTGACGCCACCTACAACACGGCGCAGTTCTCCGAGCCGGCCATCGACGAGAAGATGGACGAGATCGGCACCATGGAGCTCGAGGAGCAGCCCGACGCCTGGGGTGCCCTCGACGAGGAGATCGCGACCGAGTACTACCCGATCATCCCGACCGCGTTCCGCAACGACCTGTTCGCCTTCGGCGAGAAGATCGGGAACCCGACCGGTGACGGTGCCCTCGGCGCGCCCAACTACAAGGATCTCTACGTCGCTCAGTGACGTCGTCCTGATCCTGTGGTCGACTGACTGACAGAGTCGACCCTGCTCCACCCGGTGTGGGGGCCCCGTGACCCGGGGCCCCCACATCACCGTGTGTCCGGCGCAGCCGGCAGCTGCTCACAACCCCCGGAGGGAAACCCTCGTGTTCGCCTATGTCGTCAAGCGCCTGCTCTCGGGCGTGGTCGTCCTGTTCCTCATCTCGATGAGCGTGTTCCTGCTCTTCTGGTACGGACCGTCCGAGCCCGCCCAGACGATCTGCGACAACGACACCAGCAACCGCTGCACCCCGGCGCGCCTCGAGGTGTTCCGCGAGAACCTCGGCTTCAACAACGAGTGGTACGAGGAGTACGGCAAGTTCATGAAGGGTGTCGTGGCCGGCCGCGAGATCCAGTTCGGCAGCACGACCAAGTTCCAGTGCGACGCCCCGTGCCTGGGCTACTCCTACCGGACCAAGGCTCCGGTGTTCGAGGAGATGAAGACCCGGATGCCCGCCACCTTCTCGGTGGCCATCGGCGGCGCGTTCCTCTACCTCGCCCTCGGCATCCCCATCGGCGTCGCCGCGGCCCGAAGACGCGGGACCCTGGCCGACAAGGCACTCGTCTCGAGCTTCCTGGTCATCTCCTCCATCCCCTACTACCTGTTCGCCCTGCTGACGTGGTTGTTCCTCACCATCAGCTGGGAGATACCCCTCTTCGCCGAGACCGGCTACTTCCCGATCACCGACAACCCAGCGAAGTGGTTCAGCGGCATGCTTCTGGCCTGGCTGGCGCTGGGCGCCTTCGGATGCACCCAGTACACCCGCTACTCCCGCGGGTCGATGGTGGAGGTGCTCAACGAGGACTACATCCGCACGGCGAAGTCCAAGGGCCTGACGTCCAACTCGGTGGTCTACAAGCACGGCCTGCGCGCCGCGCTCGTCCCCGTCATCACCATCTTCGGCATCGAGTTCGGCACCCTGCTGGCCGGTACCATCTTCACCGAGAGGATCTTCGACATCGACGGGATCGGGCTCTGGGCCCTCCAGGCGGTCTCCCAGCGTGACCTGCCCGTGGTCTCGGCCACCGCCCTGTTCGGCGCCGCAGTGCTGATCATCTCCAACATCGTCGTCGACGTCGTCTACAGCATTCTCGACCCCCGAGTGAGGCTCTCGTGACCATCACGTCCCCCTCTTCCGCCGCGACCGCCAGCGACGTCGACGGCCCGTTCCTCCAGGTGGAGGACCTCACGGTGACCTTCCCGACGCAGGACGGACCCGTGCAGGCCGTGAAGGGACTGAGCTACTCGGTCGAGCTGGGCAAGACGCTCGGCATCGTGGGCGAGTCCGGATCCGGCAAGTCCGTCTCCAGCATGGCGGTGATGGGCCTGCACGACGCGAAGTCCAGCGAGATCACCGGCTCCATCCGGGTGGGCGGCACCGAGGTCGTCGGGCTCGCCGAGAACCGCATGCGCAAGCTGCGCGGCAACTCGATGGCGATGATCTTCCAGGACGCCCTGGCCGCGCTGCACCCGTTCTACCGGGTCGGCGACCAGCTCGCCGAGGCCTACTCGATGCACCACCCCAAGGCGTCGAAGCGCGACGCGCGCCGTAGGGCGATCGAGATGCTCGACCGCGTCGGCATCCCGCAGCCGGACCGTCGTGTCGACGACTTCCCCCACCAGTTCTCCGGCGGCATGCGGCAGCGCGCCATGATCGCCATGGGCCTGATCAACGACCCGTCGCTTCTCATCGCCGACGAGCCCACCACCGCGCTCGACGTGACGGTGCAGGCGCAGATCCTCGACCTGCTCCAGGACCTGCAGCGCGAGTTCAACTCGGCGGTCATCATCATCACCCACGACCTCGGCGTCATCGCCGAGATGGCCGACGACGTGCTCGTGATGTACGCCGGTCGCTGCGTGGAGTTCGGGACCACCAAGGAGATCCTCACCAAGCCGGAGATGCCCTACTCGTGGGGCCTGCTGTCGAGCATCCCCGAGGTCGGTGCGTCCACCGACGCGCGCCTCATCCCGATCCCGGGCAACCCGCCGAGCCTGCTCAAGCCGCCGTCGGGCTGCTCCTTCCACCCCCGGTGCGCACACCGGGACAAGGTGCCCGGTGACCTGTGCGTCACCCAGCTCCCGGAGCTGACGCCGGCCAGCAACCGCGCCGGTCACCTCAAGCGGTGCCACCTGCCCAATCCCCAGGAGATCTACCAGACGGAAGTGCTCCCGGAGATCGCCCCCGACCTCGCCGAGGAGACCCGATGAGCCAGGACCCCAACGCGAAGGTGGCGGTCGACGCCAGCGAGATCGGTGCCAACGCGGCGGAGACGGGCGAGCGCGACCTGTCGCACCACACCGACGTGGTCGACGACCACGAGATCGCTGAGGAGTCGCCGGACTTCCACGCGCTCGCGGAGCACGGGCACGTCGCCACCGAGCTCGACCCGGACGCCGAGCCGATCATCAGCGTCGACAACCTCAAGATGTACTTCCCCGTGAAGTCGTCCGGCCTCGTCCGGCGCACGGTCGGCCACGTGCAGGCCGTGGACGGGGTGTCGTTCCAGGTCCCGCGCGGCGGCTCGCTCGGCCTCGTGGGCGAGTCCGGGTGCGGCAAGTCCACGACCGGGCGGCTCATCACGCGCCTCTACACGCCGACCGGTGGGTCGATGATGTTCGAGGGCAAGGACCTCGCCAAGATCTCCAACCGGGAGATGAGGCCGCTGCGCCGCGACGTCCAGATGATCTTCCAGGACCCCTACACCTCGCTCAACCCCCGCCACACCGTCGGCTCGATCGTCGGGGCACCGCTCGCGGTCCACAACATCGTGCCGAAGAACAAGATCCTGTCGAGGGTGCAGGAGCTGCTCGAGGTGGTGGGCCTCAACCCGGAGCACTACAACCGCTACCCCAACGAGTTCTCCGGCGGCCAGCGCCAGCGCATCGGCATCGCCCGGGCCCTCACGCTCAACCCCAAGCTCCTGGTGGCCGACGAGCCGGTCTCCGCGCTCGACGTGTCGATCCAGGCGCAGGTCGTCAACCTCCTGCAGGACCTGCAGAAGGAGTTCGACATCGCGTTCCTCTTCATCGCCCACGACCTGGCGGTCGTGCGTCACTTCTGCCCCGAGGTGGCGGTGATGTACCTCGGCAAGATCGTCGAGATCGGCGACCGCGAGACCATCTACGGCCACGCGCACCACCCCTACACCCAGGCCCTCCTGTCGGCGGTGCCCGACGTGAAGCAGGCCGCGATCGGTGGCCGGCGCGAGCGGATCCGGCTCGAGGGCGACGTGCCCAGCCCGATCAACCCGCCGTCGGGATGCCGTTTCCGCACCCGGTGCCAGTTCGCCCAGGAGATCTGCGCGAAGGTCGAGCCGCCGCTGCTGCAGATCGGCAAGCGCCACAAGGTGGCCTGCCACTTCGCCGGTGAGCTCGGTGCCCACCCGGCGACGCCGGTCACCACCGACCTGCTCGCCGTCGACGACCAGGGCAGCCCGGTGCCGGGGGCCACGCCGACCAACGAGCAGCTCACCATCCCGGGCTACGAGAAGACCTGGTACGACCTGGAGTCGAAGCAGACGACGGGGGCCTGAGGCCACGCCTGACACCGTCGGGGATACTTCCCGGCGTGGACGGCTTGTTCGAGATTCCGGGCGCGGGGCAACCCGCGCCCGGAGCCGTACCCAGCGCCGGTTCGCTCGGCGCCAACACCCACGCCTCGGCGCCGCTGGCCGTGCGGATGCGTCCCCGCACGATCGACGAGCTCGTCGGCCAGCAACAGCTGCGGGCCGCGGGCTCACCGCTGCGCCGGCTGATCGAGGGCGACCAGTCGATGTCGCTGCTGCTGTGGGGACCCCCCGGCACCGGCAAGACCACCATCGCGGCGATCGTGAGCCAGCAGACGCGGCGCCGGTTCGTGGAGGTGTCAGCCGTCGCCGCCGGCGTCAAGGAGGTGCGGGCCGCGATCGACGGCGCTCGCGCCGAGCTCGCCCGGGGCGGCCAGGAGACCGTCCTGTTCGTCGACGAGGTGCACCGCTTCACCAAGGCCCAGCAGGACGCGTTGCTGCCTGGGGTGGAGAACCGGTGGGTCACGCTGATCGCCGCCACCACGGAGAACCCCTTCTTCTCCGTCATCAGCCCGCTGCTGTCGCGCAGCCTGCTGCTGCGGTTGCAGTCGCTCACCGACGACGACGTCGCGCAGGTCATCGACGAGGCACTGGCGGACGAGCGCGGCCTCGGGGGCACGACCACCCTCGACGAGGACGCCCGCGCCCACCTCGTACGCCTCGCCGGCGGGGATGCCCGACGTGCCCTGACCTACCTCGAGGCGGCCGCGGGCGCTGCGGCGAGCAACGGTCTCGCGGCGATCGACCTGGCCACGGCCGAGACGGCCGTGGACCAGGCGGCGGTGCGCTACGACCGCCAGGGTGACCAGCACTACGACGTCATCTCCGCGTTCATCAAGTCGATCCGCGGCTCCGACCCCGACGCCGCGCTGCACTACCTCGCGCGGATGATCGAGGCGGGGGAGGACCCGCGGTTCATCGCCCGCCGCCTTGTCGTGCACGCGAGCGAGGACGTCGGCCTGGCCGACCCGACAGCGCTGCAGGCGGCCGTCGCCGCGGCGCAGGCCGTGCAGCTGATCGGGATGCCCGAGGCCAGGATCAACCTCGCCCAGGCCACCATCCACCTCGCCGTGGCGCCCAAGTCCAATGCCGTGATCACGGCGATCGACGCGGCCATCGGCGACGTGCGGGCCGGCAAGATCGGCCAGGTGCCCGCCCACCTGCGCGACGCGCACTACGGAGGGGCCAAGGACCTCGGTCACGGCAAGGGCTACGCCTACCCGCACGACGAACCCTTCGGCGTGGCCGAGCAGCAGTACCTCCCCGACGTCCTCGCCGACGTCAGCTACTACCGACCGACGTCGCTCGGCGCCGAGGCCGGGGTCAAGGAGCGCTGGGAGCGCGTCCGGCGCATCGTCCGGGGTGGTTGACCCGGCTACGGTGGCCAGATGCGCCTCGGGTTCCACGCCTCCCACGAGCAGATCGCGCCCTCGCGGCTGCTCACCGACGTCCAGCAGGCCGAGCGGGCCGGGTTCGACATGGCCATGTGCTCCGACCACATCGCCCCGTGGGGCACCCGCCAGGGCCACTCGGGCTACGCCTGGGGCTGGCTGGGGGCCGCGCTGGCCACGACGCAGCTCGAGCTCGGCTGCGTATGCGCGCCCGGCCAGCGCTACCACCCCGCCGTCGTCGCCCAGAAGATCGCCACCCTGGCCGAGATGTTCCCGGGGCGGTTCTGGACCGCCCTCGGCAGCGGCGAGGCCAGCAACGAGCACATCACCGGCGACCGCTGGCCCCCGAAGGAGGAGCGCACGCGTCGGCTCGAGGAGTGCGTCGACGTGATCCGCCGCCTCCTGGCCGGCGAGGAGGTGACCCACGACGGCCGGGTGAGGGTCGACCGGGCCCGTCTGTGGGACCTGCCGCAGGTGCAGCCGCGCCTGATCGGCCCGGCCGTCTCGGTCGACTCCGCCGCCCGGGTGGCGGCCTGGGCCGACGGCCTCGTCACCATCAACCAGCCCGTCGACGTCCTGCGGGACCTCGTGGCGGCCTACCGCGACGCCGGCGGGCGAGGGCCGCTGTCCCTCCAGGTCCACCTGTCGTGGGCGCCGACGCGGGAGGAGGCGGAGGCCATCGCCCTCGACCAGTGGCGCACCAACGTCTTCACCGAGCCGGTCAACTGGGACACCGAGACCCCGGAGGCGTTCGACGTCATGGCCGAGCACGTCGGCATCGACGGCGTACGCCGCTCCGTGGAGGTGTCGGAGGACCTCGGGTGGCACCGCGACCGGATCGCCGAGCTCGCGTCCGTCGGCTTCGACGACGTCTACCTCCACTTCGTCGGCCAGGAGCAGGCAGGCTTCCTCGACACCTTCGGCGAGCACGTCCTCCCCGCCCTGCGGGGCTGACGCCGACCTCCGGGGTCTGCTTGTGTGGGTCCGGTGAGAGTGACCGACACGAGTGACCTGTGGTGGAAGAGCGCGGTGATCTACTGCCTCGACGTCGAGACGTTCTACGACGCCGACGGCGATGGCACCGGTGACCTGGAGGGCCTGGCGCAGCGCATCGACTACCTCGCCGAGCTGGGCATCACCTGCCTGTGGCTGATGCCGTTCTACCCCAGCCCCGACCGCGACGACGGCTACGACCTGACCGACTTCTACGGCGTCGACCCGCGCCTGGGCAACCACGGCCAGCTGGTCGAGGTGATCCGCACCGCGCACGACCGCGGCATCAACGTGATCGCCGACCTCGTGGTCAACCACACCTCGGATCGGCACCCGTGGTTCCAGGCGGCGCGGCGCAGCACGACCAACCGCTACCGCGACCACTACGTGTGGCGCGACACCGAACCGCCGGACACGTCCGAGCTGGTCGTCTTCCCCGACCGGGAGGACTCCATCTGGGAGCTCGACGACCGCACGGGGGAGTGGTACCTCCACAACTTCTACAAGCACCAGCCCGACCTCAACCTCGCCAACCCGGAGGTGGTCGACGAGGTGCTGCGGGTCGTCGGCTTCTGGCTGGAGCTCGGCTTCGACGGGTTCCGGGTCGACGGCATCCCGTTCCTGGAACAGAACGCGAAGAACATCGGCGACCCCGCGCTGGTCGTCGACCCCCACGAGCTCATGCGCACCATCCGCAGCTTCCTCAACCGTCGCGCCGGCCACGCGATGATGCTCGGCGAGGTCAACCTCGAGCACCCCCAGCAGCTGGAGTTCTTCGGCGGCTCGGCGGCCGACGAGCTGCAGATGCAGTTCGACTTCATCGGGATGCAGGCGACCTACCTCGCGCTGGCCCGCGAGGACGCCGCCCCGCTCGTCACGGCGCTCGATCAGCGCCCGGCCATCGAGGCGACCTGCCAGTGGGCGACGTTCCTGCGCAACCACGACGAGCTCACCCTCGACAAGATCAGCGACGCGGAGCGCCAGGAGGTCTTCGCCGCCTTCGGGCCGGAGAAGGAGATGCAGGTCTACGACCGCGGCCTCAAGCGGCGCCTCCCTACCATGCTCGGGGGCGACCCGCGCCGGATCCGGATGGCCTACAGCCTGATGTTCTCGCTGCCCGGCACCCCGACGATCTACTACGGCGAGGAGATCGGCATGGGGGAGGACCTCGAGGCCGACGGGCGGATGGCCGTGCGCACGCCGATGCAGTGGAGCAGCGGGCGCAACGGCGGTTTCTCCACCGCCGCACCCTCGCGACTCGTGCAGCGAGTCGTGCCGGACGCCTACGGTCCCGAGCACGTCAACGTCGTCTCGCAGATGCACGACCCGGAGTCGCTGTGGAGCTTCATGCGCAAGCTCATCAGCATCCGGCGCACCTGTCCCGAGCTGGGGTGGGGCTCGTGGAGCGTGGTCGAGCAGCCGTCGGCCCAGGTGCTGGTGCAGCGCTGCCAGCTCGACGGCAGCGCCGTCGTGACGGTGCACAACCTCGGCGGCGCGCCGGTCGTCGTCGACGTACCGGTGGACCCCCGTGACGAGGGCCTCGAGGCGGTGGACCTGATGGCCGAGGAGGTGGTCACCGGCGCGGCCACGACGCGGGTGGCGCTGGACGGCTACGGCTTCCGGTGGCTGCGCGTGCGCCCGACGGGTGACCTCGCGATCCCGTGAGGCTTGTAGGCTCGGCGCCGTGACGAACGAGCAGGTGGGGCTGGCGGCAGCCGGTGCGGTGGCGCTGGTGGCGCTCGTCGTCGCCCTGCTCGCGCACCGGCGCGCCCGCCGCGCCGAGTCGCTGGTGTCGTCGCTCGCCGAGCGCGTCGCCCTGCCGTCGACCCCCGCCGCGCAGTCGCCCCCCGTCGCCGACAGCGGCACGACCGCCTTCGTGATCACCCAGGTGGGGGCCGAGGAGCAGCCCGACCCCGTGCCCGCGGTCCCCGTGGCCCAGCCCATCGACGGTCGCCTCTTCACCGACATCGTCGCGCGCGAGACGGTGGTGAAGGCCGCCGGCTGGACCCACGGCCTGCGCCGCGCCCTGTCGCCCGAGACGCGCAACCGGATCCGGTTCGCGGTCCGCCAGGAGACCAAGGCCGCCGGACGCGAGCGCCGGGCAGAGATGAAGCAGGCGCTGCGCGAGTTCCGGGCCCGCGAGCGCGCAGCCGTGCGGGAGGACGTCGCCTGATGGGTCGCCCTCTCTGGTTCGTCGCCGGGGCGGGGGTCGGGGTGTACGCCGCTGCCCGCGCCCGCCGTGCCGCCGAGTCCCTCACCGCCGACGGCCTGCGTGACCGCGTCCGCGGCTGGCAGGCCGGCGCCCGGCTCTTCGCCGAGGAGGTGCAGCAGGGCCGCGCCGAGCGGGAAACCGAGTTGCGCGAGCAGCTGGGCCTCCGGCCTCATGGACTACCCGAACTGACCAGCAGCACCGAACAGATGAAGGACCAGCACTGATGGACACCGCCGAGATCCGCCGCCGCTTCCTCGCGCACTTCGAGGCCGCCGGACACGCCGTGGTGCCCTCCGCCTCGACACTCGCCGACGACCCCAACCTGCTGTTCGTGAACGCCGGCATGGTCCCCTTCAAGCCCTACTTCCTCGGCCAGGAGACGCCGCCGTTCGACCGCGCCACGAGCGTGCAGAAGTGCATCCGCACGCCCGACATCGAGGACGTCGGCAAGACGACGCGGCACGCGACCTTCTTCGAGATGTGCGGCAACTTCTCCTTCGGCGACTACTTCAAGGAGGGCGCCATCGAGCTGGCGTGGTCGCTGGTCACCAACCCCGTGGAGGCGGGCGGTTACGGCTTGGACAAGGATCGCCTCTACCCGTCGGTGCTGGTCGGCGACGAGGAGGCCATCGGCCTCTGGATGAAGGTCACCGGGCTGCCCCGCGAGCGGATCGTCCAGCTCGGCCCCAAGGAGAACTACTGGTCGATGGGCGTGCCCGGACCCGGTGGACCGTGCTCGGAGATCCTCTTCGACCGCGGGCCCGAGTTCGGCCCGGACTTCGACGTCGCCACCCTCGGCCCCGACATGCCGCTCGAGCTCGAGGACCGGCTCCTGGAGATCTGGAACCTCGTCTTCATGCAGGACGACCTGAGCGCCGTGCGGTCGAAGTCCGACTTCGACATCGCGGGCTCGCTGCCGAAGAAGAACATCGACACCGGCATGGGCCTGGACCGTGTGGCGCTGCTGCTGCAGGGCAAGAAGAACATGTACGAGATCGACATCGTCTACCCGGTCATCGCGCGGGCCGAGGAGCTGACCGGCAAGAAGTACGGCGTCGAGCGCGCCGACGACGTCCGGTTCTGCGTGGTCGCCGACCACGTCCGCTCGTCGATGATGCTCATCGGTGACGGCGTCACCCCCGGCAACGACGGCCGCGGCTACGTCCTGCGCCGCCTGCTGCGGCGTGCTGTGCGCTCGATGCGCCTCCTCGGCTGCGAGGACCGCGTGCTGCCCGAGCTGATGCCGGTGTCCCGTGACGTGATGGGCCCCGTCTACGGCAACCTCGTCACCGACTGGGAGCGCATCTCGCAGGTGGCCTACGCCGAGGAGGACGCGTTCCGCAAGACGCTCCAGGCCGGCACCCAGATCTTCGACACCGCCGCGTCCGAGGTGAAGCAGACCGGTGGGACGACGCTGTCCGGCGAGCGCGCCTTCGCCCTGCACGACACCTACGGGTTCCCCATCGACCTCACCCTCGAGATGGCGGCCGAGCAGGGCCTCACCGTCGACGAGCAGGGCTTCCGCGGCCTGATGGCCGAGCAGCGCGAGCGCGCCAAGGCCGACGCGCGCGCCAAGAAGGGCGCCCACGGCGACACGGCCGCCTACCGCGGCGTCCTCGACGAGTTCGGCCCCACCGAGTGGCTGGCCTACGAGACGCTCGAGACCGAGTCCAAGCCGCTGGCGCTGCTCAGCGGCGGTGCGCCCGTCACCCGGCTCGCCGAGGGCGAGGTCGGCGAGCTGGTGCTCGACCGCACCCCGTTCTACGCCGAGTCCGGCGGCCAGGTCGCCGACGCCGGCACCATCGTCTTCGACGGCGGGCGGCTCGAGGTGCTCGACGTCCAGCGCCCGATCAAGGGCCTGGTCGTGCACCAGGTGCGCGTGCTCGAGGGCGAGCTCGACCCCGGTCGCGAGGTCCACGCCCGCGTCGACCCGGAGTGGCGCACCGGCGCCCGCCAGGCGCACTCCGGCACCCACGTCGTTCACGCCGCGCTGCGCGAGGTGCTCGGCCCGACCGCACTGCAGTCCGGCTCCTACAACCGCCCCGGCTACCTCCGGCTCGACTTCGGCTGGACGACGTCGCTGAGCCCCGAGCAGGTGCGGGACATCGAGCTCGTCTCCCAGCAGGCGCTGCGTGCCGACCTGCCGGTGTCGTGGGACTACATGACGCTGGAGCAGGCCAAGGAGTGGGGCGCCATCGCCCTGTTCGGCGAGACCTACGACAACACCAAGGTGCGCGTCGTGGAGATCGGCGGCCCGTGGTCGCGCGAGCTCTGCGGCGGCACCCACGTCGACCACGCCTCGCAGATCGGCACCGTCGTGGTGACCGGCGAGACCAGTGTCGGCTCGGGCAACCGGCGCATCGAGGCGCTCACCGGCGTCGAGGGCTTCGGCTACCTCGCGCGCGAGCGCGACGTCGTCGCCCAGCTCACCGGCCTGCTCAAGACCCAGCCCGACGACCTGGTCAGCCGCGTCCAGGGCCTCACCGAGCGCCTGAAGAGCGCCGAGAAGGAGCTGGAGAAGGCGCGGCTCGCCCAGCTGCTCGGCGCCAGCGCCGACCTGGCGGCCGGTGCGACGCAGGTGGGCCCCGTCAAGCTCGTCGCCCACCGCGCCGACGGCGCCGGCGGGGGCGACGTACGCAACCTCGCGATGGATGTGCGGGGCCGGCTGCCGCAGGGCGAGCCCGGCGTGGTGGTCATCATCGGACAGGCCGACGGCAAGGTGTCGGTCGTGGCCGCCACCAACGACGAGGCGCGCGCCCGCGGGCTGTCGGCCGGCGAGCTGGTCCGCGCCGTCGGGCCTCTGCTCGGCGGCAAGGGCGGCGGCAAGGACGACGTCGCCCAGGGCGGCGGCACCGACGCCACGCGCATCGACGAGGCCCTCGAGCTCGTCACCCGCGAGGTCGCCGCGAGGGCGCAGGGCTGAGTGGGACCGAGAATGCGGTTCGGAGTGCGGCTCGGCGTCGACCCGGGGGATGCCCGGATCGGCGTGGCGAGCAGCGACCCCTCCGGCTTCCTCGCCACACCGGTCGAGACCGTGCGCAGCGGGAAGGGCGACGTACGCCGGATCGCGCAGCTCGTGAGCGAGCTCGAGGCGGTCGAGGTCGTGGTCGGGCTGCCGCGCTCGCTCAACGGTTCGGAGGGCCCGGCGGCCGAGAAGGCGCGTGCGCTCGCCGGCCGGCTGGCCCGCCGAGTTGCTCCCGTGCCTGTCAGGCTGTGTGATGAACGACTGACCACCGTGTCGGCCGAGTCGATCCTGCGCGAGCAGGGTCGACGCGGGGCCAAACGACGCGCGGTGGTGGACCAGGCAGCAGCGGTGCTGATCCTGCAGACTGCACTCGACACGGAGCGGTCGAGCGGACAGGCACCGGGAGAGATCGTCGAGGTGGCGGAGACAGATGACTGAGCGCGGGACCGAACCCGACGAGGTGGCGTACGACGACCCCCAGGACGACTACCAGGACGACCGCGAGTACGTCCCGGGAGGCAGGCGGCGCAAGGGCCGCGGCCTCAAGGGCTGCGTGGCCGTCCTCGTCGCGCTCGTCGTGCTCCTCGGGGGCTTCTACGTCGCGCTGACGCAGGGCGTCTCGTGGGTCGCCGACCAGTTCCAGGGTCCCGACGACTACCCCGGGCCCGGCACGGGCTCGGTCGAGTTCACCGTCAACGAGGGGGACACGACCGCCCAGATCGGTCGCAACCTCAAGGCTGACGGCGTCACCAAGTCCGTGCAGGCCTTCATCGA
This sequence comes from Nocardioides sp. zg-1230, assembly GCF_013155335.1. Lineage (GTDB taxonomy): Bacteria > Actinomycetota > Actinomycetes > Propionibacteriales > Nocardioidaceae > Nocardioides. The sequence continues at coordinate 600,564 of NZ_JABJQZ010000004.1, forward strand.
CGCCGCGGCCGGCGAGCCCGACGCGGCCGGCATCCAGGTCGGCGCCTACGAGCTCCAGAAGGAGATGAAGGCCGCCGACGCCCTCGAGGTCCTCATCGACCCCGACAACCTCATCGGCTTCCCGACCGTCACGATCCCCGAGGGCCTGCGGGTCACCGAGATCGTCTCGACGCTGGCGGAGAACACCGACTTCCCCGAGCAGGCGTGGAACCGCGCGCTCCAGCAGCCGGACAAGATCGGGCTGCCCGACTACGCCAACGGCAACGCCGAGGGCTACCTGTTCCCGGCGACCTACGAGATCAAGCCGGGCATGAAGCCGGTCCGGGTCCTCAAGATGATGGTCGACCGCTGGCGCGAGGCCGCCGACGCCGCGGGCCTGGAGGAGCGGGCCGCCGAGCTGGGCAAGACGCCCGGCGAGCTGATGATCATCGCCTCCCTCATCGAGGCCGAGGGCCGCGGCGACGACATGCCGAAGATCTCGCGCGTGATCTACAACCGCCTCGACGGTCCCGGCGACAAGGGCGGCACCAACGGCACGCTCGGCATCGACGCCTCGATCGCCTACGGCCTGGGCCTCTCGCCCGGCTCGACCGAGCTGACGCCCGAGCAGCTGGCGGAGGACACTCCCTACAACACCCGCATCAACGCCGGCCTCCCGCCGACGCCGATCGAGTCGCCGGGCGACGACGCCATCGCTGCCGCGGCCAACCCCGCCGAGGGCGACTGGTACTACTACGTCACCGTCGACCTCGCCACGGGTGAGACGAAGTTCTACGAGGACTACGACGGCTTCCTCGAGGGACGCGACGAGTACAAGACCTACTGCGAGACCTCCGACCGGTGCTGAGCCGGCGCTGCGGCGTGCTGGGCGACCCGATCGCCCACTCGCTGTCGCCGGTGCTGCACCGCGCGGCGTACGCCGAGCTCGGTCTGGACTGGACCTACGACGCCCACCGGGTCGCCTCCGGTGGGCTCGGGGCCTTCCTGGCGGGACTCGGTGAGGAGTGGCGGGGGCTGTCGCTGACCATGCCGCTCAAGCGCGAGGCGCTCGCGCTGGTCGACCGGTTCACCGACCGGGCGCACCTGACCGGCGCGGTCAACACGGTCGTGCTCGAGGACGACGGCAGCCGCTCGGGTGACAACACCGACCTGCCGGGTGCGGTCGCCGCGATCCGGGAGCGTACGACGTCCCCGCTGGCCACGGCGGCCGTCCTCGGCGGCGGCGCCACCGCCACGTCGGTCGGGCTGGCGCTGGTCGACCTCGGCGTCCGGACGATCACCGTCGCCGTGCGCGACGAGGCCCGCGCGGAAGATACGTTGACCGCCCTGCGCGGGCACCCGGCCGGGCCCGAGGTGCACGTGACGTCCCTCGCCGGCGGACAGTGGAGCGCCCGGCCCGACCTACCGGCCGCCGGCTCCACCGTCGACGTCGTGGTGTCCACCGTCCCCGCGTCGGCACAGACCCCCGAGCTCGTCGCCGCCTGCGCGGACGTGCCGGTCGTCTTCGACGTCCTCTACGACCCGTGGCCGACCCCGCTGGCCGCCTCCACCGACGGGCGGGTGCTCGTCGGCGGGCTGGACCTGCTCGTCCACCAGGCCGCGCTGCAGGTCGAGCTCTTCACCGGCCTGCGCGCGCCGCTCGCCACCATGCGAGAAGCAGGCGAACGCGCCCTCGCGGCGCGCAGTGCCGGTTGAATGTTCCCGTGACCGACACCGTGCTCGCCGCGCTCGTCGCTGCCCTGCTCGCCGGGCTCGGTGGCCTGCTGGTGCCGAGGCTCGTCGCCCGGGTGCCGGAGCCCGCCCCCCAGGATCCCGCTCCCGAGCCCGCTGACGAGGCCGACGAGCCGCCCAAGATGCTCTACGCCGACATCGCAGCCCGGCCCGGGCTCGCGTGGCGGAGCGCGCTGGTCTCGGCCGCCGCCGGCGCGTTGCTCGGCGCCGCCACCGGCCTTGACTGGCCGCTGGTGTGGCTGGTGCCGCTGACCCCGGTCGCGGTCGCGCTGTCGGTCATCGACTGGCACACCCGGCTGCTGCCCCGCGTCATCGTCCTGCCCGCCACCCTCGCCGCGGTCGTCGCGGTCACGGTCGTGGGCCTGGCCACGGGGGAGCGCGACGCCCTGGTGCGCGCCCTCGTCGCGATGGTGCTCGCCCGGTCGTTCTTCTGGGTGCTGTGGTTCGTCCGGTCCGCCGGCATGGGCTTCGGCGACGTCCGGCTGGCGGCGCCCGTGGGGCTGGTGCTCGGCTGGGTCGGCTGGGGCGCCCTGGCGATCGGGTTGTGGGCGAGCTTCATGCTCTTCGTCCTCCCGGCCCTGACGGTGATCGTCGCCCGGCGCGACCGCAGCCTGCTCAAGAGGTCCTTTCCGTTCGGCCCGTTCATGGTCGGCGGGGCCCTCGTGGGTCTCGTCTGGGGGACCGCGCTCGCTGGGCGCCTGTGGGGCTGAGAGACTTCACGCATGCTCCGATGGCTTACAGCAGGCGAGTCCCACGGTCCCTCGCTGGTGGCGATCCTCGAGGGGCTGCCCGCCCACGTCCGCGTCACGACCGACGACCTCGCCGACTCGCTGGCCCGGCGCCGGCTCGGCTACGGCCGCGGTGCGCGGATGAAGTTCGAGCAGGACCAGGTCCGCGTGCTCGGCGGCGTGCGCCACGGTGAGACCCAGGGCGGCCCGGTCGCCATCGAGGTCGGCAACACCGAGTGGCCGAAGTGGGAGAAGGTCATGTCGGCCGACCCCGTCGACCCCGTCGAGCTCGAGGCGCTTGCCCGCAACGCCCCGCTGACGCGGCCGCGCCCCGGCCACGCCGACCTCGTGGGCATGCAGAAGTACGCCTTCGACGAGGCCCGTCCCATCCTCGAGCGCGCGTCCGCCCGCGAGACCGCCGCCCGCGTCGCGCTCGGCCGGGTGGCGTCCAACTTCCTCGAGCAGGCCGTCGGCGCGCGGATCGTCTCCCACGTCGTCTCGCTCGGAGGCGTCAAGGCGCCCGCCGGCGTCGTACCCGCTCCTGACGACGTCGAGCGGCTCGACGCCGACGAGGTCCGCTGCCTCGACCCCGACGCGAGCGCCGCGATGGTCGCCCGCATCGACCGGGCCCACAAGGACGGCGACACCCTCGGCGGCGTCGTCGAGGTGGTCGTCCACGGCCTCCCGCCGGGCCTCGGCTCGCACGTGCACTGGGACCGCCGGCTCGACGCCCGGCTCGCGGGCGCACTGATGGGCATCCAGGCGATCAAGGGTGTCGAGGTCGGCGACGGCTTCGAGCTCGCCGACACCCCCGGCTCGCTCGCGCACGACGAGATCGTCACGACCGACGACGGCCTGCGGCGCACGTCGGGCCGCTCCGGCGGCACCGAGGGCGGCATGTCCACCGGCGAGGTCCTGCGGGTGCGCGCCGCGATGAAGCCGATCGCGACGGTGCCCAACGCGCTGCGCACCGTCGACGTCGCCACAGGTGAGGCGACCGTGGCCCACCACCAGCGCTCCGACGTGTGCGCCGTCCCCGCCGCCGGGATCGTCGCGGAGGCGATGGTGGCGCTGGTGCTCGCCGACGCGGTGGTGGAGAAGTTCGGCGGCGACTCGGTGCGGGAGACGCGGCGCAACGCCGCGTCGTACCTCGACACCCTGCGATTCCGATGAGGGGGCTTCGCTGATGGCTCCTCGTGTCGTCCTGGTCGGCCCGATGGGGGCCGGCAAGACGACGGTCGCCGGCCTGCTCGGTGACGCCTGGGACCTGCCCGTGCGCGACACCGACGCCGACATCGAGGCGCGCACCGGGCGGGAGGTCTCCGACATCTTCGTGGAGTCGGGTGAGGACCACTTCCGTGACCTGGAGGCCGCTGCGGTCGCCGCGGCCCTCGCGGAGCACGACGGGGTCCTGGCGCTCGGCGGGGGTGCGGTCCTGCGCCCCGAGACCCGCGAGCTGCTGGCCGGCCTGCCGGTGGTGTTCCTCCGGGTCGGTCTGTCCGACGCGGTGAAGCGGGTCGGCCTCGGGGTGGGGCGCCCGCTCCTGCTGGGCAACGTGCGCTCGCGCATCAAGGCGCTGCTCGACGAGCGCACGCCGGTCTACGAGTCGGTGGCGGCGCACACCGTCGACACCGACGGACGTACGGCGGACGAGGTGGCGGCCGAGGTCCGGAGGCTGCTCGGATGACCAAGCGCCAGACCCGCAAGCAGCAGCAGCGGTCCCACCAGCGGTCCCACCAGCCTTCCCAGCAGCCGGCCGGCGCTCCCGAGGCCTCGCCGTCCGGCGACACGGTCGTGCACGTGGGTGGTGCCTCGCCCTACGACGTCGTCATCGGTCACGGGCTGGCCGGGCGCCTGCCCGGCCTGCTCGGTACGTCGGTCGAGCGGGTCGCGGTGCTCTACGCCGGCACGCTCGGAGGGCTCGCCGACCCGGTGGTCGACGCCCTGGTCGAGCACTACGACGTCCTTGCGCTCGGGCTCCCCGATGGCGAGCGCGCCAAGACCGCTCCCGTCGCGTCCGACTGCTGGGAGGCGTTGGGCGAGGCCGGCTTCACCCGCTCCGACGCGGTCGTGACGATCGGCGGGGGAGCCACGACCGACCTGGGCGGCTTCGTCGCCGCCACCTGGCTGCGCGGCGTACGTGTCGTGCACGTGCCGACGACCCTGCTGGCCATGGTCGACGCCGCGGTCGGCGGCAAGACCGGCATCAACACGGGCGCCGGCAAGAACCTGGTCGGGTCCTTCCACGAGCCCGCCGGGGTGCTGTGCGACCTGGCCCTGCTGGAGACGCTCCCGCACCAGGAGCTCGTTGCGGGGCTGGGCGAGGTCGTGAAGTGCGGCTTCATCGCCGACCCCGCCATCCTCGACGTCGTCGAGCGCACCGACCCGGCCGCGCTGACCTGGGACTCCGCCGAGCTGCGTGAGCTCGTCGAGCGGGCGGTCCGAGTGAAGGTCGACGTCGTCGTCGACGACCTCAGGGAGACCGGCGGCGCCGACGGCCACCCTGGTCGCGAGGTGCTCAACTACGGCCACACCCTCGCCCACGCCATCGAGCGCACCAGCGACTACACCGTCAGGCACGGCGAGGCCGTCGCCATCGGCTGCGTCTACGTCGCCGAGCTCGCGGCTCGTGCCGGCTCGCTCGACCCCGCGCTCGTCGAACGGCACCGCGCCGCGTTCGGCCGCGTCGGGCTGCCGACGTCGTACGACGCCGCGCCCTTCGACGACCTGCACGCGGCGATGAAGGTGGACAAGAAGGCACGAGGCTCCCAGCTGCGCTTCGTCGTGCTCGACGACCTCGCCTCCCCGCGGATCCTCGCCGGGCCGGGCGAGGACGACCTGCGGGCGGCCTACGCCGCGATAGCCTCCGGCCGGTGAGCGAGACCACGGGGGAAGCGACGGCAGTCAGCGAGTCCGGCGGTTCCATGGTCCGCCTCGTCGGAGCAGCCACACCGCGGCCCGTCGACCTGTCCCTGCTCGAGGCGGAGCGCAACGTCGGCAACGACTGGCGCGACGCCGGCACCGCGCCCTACCAGGCGCCTGGCGACATCGTGCTCTGGCACTACGGCCGGAGCATCGCGCCGCTGAAGGTCGTCCGCGACGACGAGCGCGGACTGGTGGCCTGGTTGGCAGAGGGCACCGAGGGACTCGACTGGCGACCGGCCGACGGCCGGTCGACGCGCGAGGTGCCGTTGTCCGAACGCTTCACCGTCGCGCTCGCGCCGGTGATCTCGCCCTGGCTGGGCGGGGGCGTGCTGCGGATCGTGCCGACCGGACGCCCCTGGTCGGTGTGGCTCTTCTGGGAGGACGACGGGGCGTTCGCCGGTCACTACGTCAACCTGGAGCTGCCGCACCGGCGATCCGACGGAGCGACCGCGACCCGCGACCTGACCCTCGACCTGTGGCTGGAGCCCGACGGCGTCCTGTGGCTCAAGGACGCCGACGAGGTCGAGGCTGCTGTCGCGTGCGGCCGCTACTCAGTCGAGATCGCGACCGAGATCCGGGCGGTCGCCGAGTGGGCGCGGGCCGAGCTGGTGGAGGGACAGGACTGGCCCCTCGACGAGGAGTGGACGACCTGGCGCCCGCCCGCCGACTGGTCGGTCCCGGCGCTCCCGGACACCGACGAGGTCCGACGCGCCCGCGCCACTACGCTGCGCCCATGACGAAGGTCCTCGTCCTCAACGGTCCCAACCTGGGGCGGCTCGGTCGTCGGCAGCCGGAGATCTACGGCTCGACGACCCACGCCGAGCTCGCCCACCAGTGCGTGGAGTGGGGGCGGGCGCTGGACCTCGACGTCGAGGTCCGCCAGACCAACCACGAGGGCGAGCTGCTCGACTGGCTGAACGCCGCGGCCGACGACGGCGTGCCCGTCGTGCTCAACGCCGGTGCCTGGACCCACTACTCCCTGGCCGTCTGGGACGCCTGCGCCCAGCTCACCGCACCGCTGGTCGAGGTGCACATCTCCGACCCGAAGCAGCGCGCCGAGGCCTTCCGCCACACCTCCGTCATCGAACCGCACGCGGTGGCCACGATCGCCGGGCAGGGGATAGACGGCTACCGCCAGGCGCTCGAGCTGCTGGCCCGCGCCTAGCCCTGGCTGAGGAGCGCCCGGGTGGCGGCGTCGGCGGGGTAGAGCGCCTCGATCGCCAGCTCGGCCACCGTGACGTCGCCCGGGGTGCCGAAGACGGTCGTCGTGGTGAGGAACGACAGCACGTCGCTGCCCGATCGCAGCCGCAGCGTGAGCACGATCCCCGGTGTCGGCTGCGGCCTCCGGACCGGGAAGTCCGACAGCAGCGCTGCGAGCCGCGGGTCACCCGTCGTGTCGTGCTCGTGGCGGATCCGCGACATGATCGCCGCGCGCCACTCGTCGAGGTTGGCGATGCGGGGCGCGAGCCCGCGCGGGTCGAGGCTCAGCCGTACGACGTTCACCGGGGGCTCCAGCAGCTCGGGCGGCACGTCCGCGAGCAGGCGGTAGGCGGCGTCGTTCGCCGTCACGAGGTCCCAGCCGCCGTCGATGACGAGCGCCGGGTAGGGCTCGTGCCCGGCGAGGATCTGCTCGAGCGCGTCGTTGACCTCGGCCAGCGCGGGCGCGCCGAGCGGCAGTTCGGACGTGTCTGGGACGAACCCCGCCGCGGTGAAGAGCCGGCGGCGCTCGCGCAGCGGGACGGCCAGCGCCTCGCTGAGCTGCCCGACCATCGTCGGGCTCGGCCGGGCCTTGCCGGTCTCGATGTAGGACAGGTGCCGGGTGGAGACGCCGCACTGGTCGGACAGCGCCTGCTGGGACAGACGGCGGCGCTGCCGCCAGTGCCGCACCAGCGCGCCCACGTCGGTCGGCGCCGGTGCGTCGAGAGGGGCGTCGAGGGTCATGGCGGTCACTGTGTCAGCCCTTCCGTGCCAGCCACACCTGTCCCGCGGCGAAGACACCGACGACGAGGGCCTGCAGGACGGTCCAGGCCACTCCGATCGTGGTGAGCCCACCGAGGAGCGCGTAGTCCAGGCTGGCGACGACCCAGACGATGTTGAGGGCGGCGAGCGCGGCGACGCCGCGTCGCGGGATCGGGCGTCGGGTGGCGAGCAGTGCCACTCCCGCGGCGACGAGGAGGAGGAACCCGCCGAGGGAGCGCACGAGGGTCTCGGGCGCGCCGAACCAGCCGGCGAGCCAGCCGCCGGCGACGGCGTACGCCAGTCCGTTGACACCGGTCATGGCGGCGTCGGCGAGGAGGAAGGGGCCGGCGACGGGTGTGGTGATCCCGCGGCGGTCGTGTGTCGTGGCGGTCCGGGTCTGCTGTGTGGTGGTCATGGCCCAAGGCTGGTCGCGGTGGCGCCGCGGGGCCATGACGTGGGAGGTCATGACCGGGCGGCGCCGGGCCCGGCGCGCCGCCGCACCTGTGCTTGGATCGGCGGGTGCTGCCCTTCCGCCAGGTCGATGTCTTCAGCGCCGAGCCGTGGCTCGGCAACCCGCTCGCGGTCGTGCACGGCGCCGACGGTGTGACCGACGAGGAGATGGCCCGCTTCGCGCGGTGGACCAACCTGTCCGAGACGACGTTCCTGTGCGCGCCGACCGACCCGGCCGCCGACTACCGCGTACGGATCTGGACGACCGGCGGTGAGCTGCCGTTTGCCGGCCACCCCACCATCGGCAGCGCCCACGCGTGGCTGGAGGCCGGGGGAGTGCCCCGCGGCGACGTGGTCGTTCAGGAGTGCGGCGCCGGGCTGGTCGACGTACGACGCTCGCCGCGGCTCGGCTTCGCGGCCCCGCCGCTGCGTCGATCCGGGCCCGTCGACGCCGAGCTGCGGGCACGCATCGTCCGCGCGCTCGGCGTCACCGACGCAGCCGTCGAGGACATGGCGTGGATCGACAACGGTCCGGGCTGGGTCGGTGTCGACCTCGGGACGGCCGACGCGGTCCGCGCCGTCGTTGCCGACATCCCCGCCTTCACCGACCTCAAGGTGACGGTCCTCGGTCGGTGGGACGCCGCCACTGCCGCGGAGCTCGGCGCCGACGTCGAGGTGCGCGCGTTCTACGCCGACGGCCGGGAGTTCGGTGAGGACCCGGTCACCGGCAGTGCCAACGCCGGGCTCGCCCAGTGGCTGATCGGCACCGGTGCGCTGCCGTCGTCGTACACCGCGCGCCAGGGCAGCGTCATCGGCCGCGAGGGTCGGGTCCGGCTGGACGCCGTCGACGAGCACGTGTGGGTCTCCGGCGACGCCGTCACCCGGATCGTCGGCGAGGTCGACCTGTAGGCAGGTCGGCGCTGAGGGACTCGCCCGACGGTCGGCCGTCCAGACACCACCCTCAGGTGGGGATACAGCAGGGGCGGGGGCCGCCTAGCCTCGTCCCGACATCCTCGAGCAAACGGGGGACCTGCGGGGGAACGCCCCTGCGGTCGCTCCGTGGGGGTGCGACCGCAGGGGCCTCGCACCGGCTGCGTCTATGGCTGCCCGCCGGATCGCCACTGTGCGGTCTGCCGCACGAAGCCCTGCAGGGCGAGGACGTCGAAGCCGTGCCACAGCAGCCGGTAGCCCTTCTCGACCAGGCGTTGCGTCTGCTTCGGGTCGAAGGCCGCGCCACTGAGGGGGATGCCCGCCGCGATCGCGACGCGCTCGATGTGGTCGACGGCCTCGAGCACCTCGGGTGCGTCCAGCTGACCGGAGACGCCGAGCTCGGTCGAGAGGTCGAACGGTGCGACGGTCAGGCAGTCGATCCCGTCGACCTCGCAGATGGCCTCGAGGTTCTCCACGGCGCTGCGGGTCTCGATGAGGAGGGTGCAGATCGTCTCGCGACCCCGGACCTCGAGGTAGTCGAACAACCCCACCCCCCAGCGTGCGTGGGCCACAAAAGGTCCCCACCCGCGCCGCCCCTCCGGTGGGTAGCTGACCAGCGCGACGCACTCCGCGGCGGACTCGGCGTCGGTGACCAGCGGGAAGACGATGCCCTCGGCGCCGGCGTCCAGCGCCGTCTTGACCAGGCCCTCGTCACGCGCGGACACCCGCACCCACGGGGAGCACGCAGTGCCGGCCGTGCTGGCGATCATCGCGTGCATGCTCTCCGGCCCGATCGGACCGTGCTCCTGGTCGATCAGCACGACGTCGGCGCCGGCGGCGGCGAGCGCCTGCGTCGCCACGGCGGACGGGATGAGGTTCAGGAACCCCGCCATCGGCTCGTTCCCGTGCTGCAGTCGCTCCCTGACCGTGCTCATGGCTCCCGACCTCCGTCCCGTCCATGCTGGCCCTCGCGGCGGTCGGTGTCCACCGTCCTGCGAGGTCAGGGTGGGGCAGCGTCGAGAGGTCGTTCACGCACGATGTCGTCCTCCCAGACGTCGCCGATGCGGAACCTCTTGATTCCCACAGCCTCGAAGCCGTGGCGGGCGTAGAACGCGTTGGCGCGGGCGTTCTCCTCACTGGTGCCGAGCCAGACGCCTGCGGCCTGCCTGGCCCCGGCCGCGGTGAGCGTGTGCTCCATGAGGAGATCGGCGGTTCCCGAGCCGTGGTGGTCGGGGTGGACGTAGAAGCGCATCAGCTCGACGGTGGGGCGGCGTCGGACCACGCCCGCGACGTCGGGGTCGACCGGCTCGCCGGCCACCAGCACGGCGTACCCGACGGGATCGTGGACGGACTCGGCGAGCAGGACGGTGCAGGAGGGGTCGGTGAGGTGCCGTCGGAAGCTGCCCGGGTCGAGCCGGCTCGCGATGTACGACGTCATGACGGCGGCCGGCGTCCGTGGGGTGCACGCGAGGGGGAAGGTGAGCGCCGCCAGCCGAGCCAGTCCGTCGGCGTCGGTCTCCATTGCTCGGCGTACGGTCACGGGCACGCCGGCAGCGTACGTGGAGCGGCGGAGCGAGCGGCGGCGCATCCGGGCCGCGGTCACGGGGTAACGAGGTCGACGACGACGGACCACGATCGACGACGTACGACGAGGAGGCACGGTGGGCCTGACGAGGCAGTTGCAGTCAGGGCGCGGACCCGACGAGCTGGTGCTGGTGCGCCACGGCGAGAGCGCCGGCAACATCGCCGACACCGAGGCCCGTGACGCCGATGCCGAGCGGCTCGAGCTCTCGGCCCGCGACGCGGACGTCGAGCTCTCCGACAACGGGGCGCAGCAGGCGCGCACGCTGGGCACGTTGATCGGGGGCCTGCCTGACGACGAGCGCCCCGATCTCGTCGTCAGCTCGCCCTACCGACGGGCGTTCGACACCGCACGCACGGCACTCGCCGACCTCGACATCGAGCTGCTCATGGACGAGCGGCTGCGCGAGCGCGACCTCGGGCTGCTCGACGGCCTGACCGGCAAGGGCATCCGATCCCGCCACCCGGAGGAGGCGAAGCGCCGCTCGCACGTCGGCAAGTTCTACTACCAGCCGCCATCCGGCGAGAGTTGGGCCGACGTGGTGCTGCGGGCGCGCAGCCTGCTGGCTGACCTGCGGGAGGGGTACGACGGCAAGCGGGTGTGGCTGTTCACCCACCAGGCCGTCATCATGTCCTTCCGCTACGCGCTGGAGGGCCTCGACGAGGCCGAGCTCCTCGAGATCGACCGCACGACGCCGATCCCCAACGCGTCCGTCACCCGCTACTGCCGGCGTCCCGACGGGCTCATGCTCGAGACGTTCGCCGACGACGCGCACCTCGAGCCCGGCCCGGCCGCCAGGACCGACGAGGACGACCAGGCGGGCGAGGCGCCCGATGCCTGACCCCACGCTCGTCGACGCCGCCCTGCTGCGGGACTGGCCGCTGCCCGACCTCGGCTCCGACAAGGAGGACCGCGGCCGGCTGGTGGTGGTGGCCGGCAGCCGCGAGACCCCGGGCGCCGGTCTGCTGGCGGCCGAGGGCGCCTTCCGGGTGGGCGCGGGCAAGATCCACCTGGCCACCACGACCTCGTGCGCCACCGCCCTCGCGGTGGCCGCGCCCGAGCTCATGGTGAGCGGGCTGCCCGAGGGCGCCAGCGGGTCGCTCGACCCCGAGGGGTCCGACGAGCTGGTCGACTGCGTCGACGGGTGCACGGTGCTGCTCGGCCCCGGCTTCACCGACCCGGACGCGTCGGACGCGCTCGTGCGTCGGACAGTGCCCCGGCTCGGTGGCGCGGTCGTGCTCGACGCGCTGGCGACGGCGTACGTCACCGACAACCACGAAGAGGTCGCCGCGCTCGACGCAACCGTCGTGCTCACGGTGAACCCGGGCGAGCTGGCGCACTGCCTCGGGATCGCCGAGGACGAGGCCTCCGAGGACCTCGAGGGCCACACGGCCCGGCTCGCCGCGCGCACGCAGGCGATCGTCGTCTGCGGCGGCCCCGTGAAGGTCATCGCCCGCCGGGACGAGCTCTGGCGGGTCGAGGCGGGCAATGCCGGGCTCGGCACGGCAGGCTCCGGCGACGTCCAGGCGGGCATCGTGGCCGGCCTCCTGGCCCGCGGCGCGGGCCCCGCGCAGGCCGCCGTGTGGGGTGCCTTCCTGCACGCGACGGCGGGTGACCGCCTGGCCGAGCGGGTCGGGCCGGTGGGATACCTGGCTCGCGAGCTGCCCGGCGAGCTGCCCGGGCTGCTCGCCGAGCTGAGCGGCTGACCGACGACCGGTCCAGACATCCGTAGTAATGCTGATGCGACCGCATCGGGGCCCCGGTCACACTCGAGGTGCGACGACAGGGGAGGAAGACCATGGGAAGCGTCCTGAGCAGGAGCGCCCACGCCGATCAGCTGGAGGCCGAGGTCCGTGACGCGATGTGCTGCGTCCCGACCGACCGGTGCTGGGAGTGCCAGGTGAAGCTGGGCGAGGTGCGGGCCGCCCGTCGCGATGCCCTGCTCCACACGATCAGCACGGTCCGACCGCGACGGCCCGTCTGGTGATGGTCCGAGACGGCGCGGCCGGCGCCGGCAGCGGCGTACGCGTCCCGCACTCGGTCGCCGCGCTCAGCAGGCACGAGCGGCGCGAAGCCGCCCGGGACCGCGCGATCCGCGAGCTCGGCGACGACGTCGAGCCGGCCCTCGACCTGATCGAGCTGCTCGAGCTCGCGTGGCACGACGTCCACGGGGACGTCGCACCACCCGGCGAGGTGCTCGAGGACGTCTGGCTGGTCGCCGCGGGGGACGTGGGACGGCTCGCCTCGGCCGCACGGCTCGCCGTCACCGACTGGCGCGACCTCCGTCTGGCGGCCGACGAGGTGCGCGCAGGCGGCTGAGCCGGCGCCGACCGTCTGGTTGGATCGCGGCATGACCGAGTGGGCGTCCCTGCAGCACGCCTACGGCACGGCCGAGGACGTGCCCGACCTCCTTGGTGCCGCGGAGGAGAGCAGCGCTGAGCACGGCCCCGCATGGGACGAGCTCTGGAGCAGGCTCTGCCACCAGGAGACCGTCTACACCGCGAGCTACGCGGCGCTGCCGCTGCTCGCCGACATCGCCGGACGTCACGAGCCCGCCGGCTACGTCGCGGCGCTCGACCTCGCGGCGGCCATCGTGGCGTCGACGGACGGACCCACCGACCCGGCGGCTCTGCGTGCCGAGCACGCAGAGACGGTCGCCCGGCTCCGCGACCTGGCCGAGCGGAACATCCCGCACGCCGCGACCGACGCCGAGCTCGTGTACGGCCTCCAGGCGCTCATGGCCTTCGAGGACGGCGGCGTCTGGCAGCGACAGCTGAGCCACGTGGCCGACGGGGAGCTGCCCGTCGTGTGTCCCCACTGCCGCACGTTCCTGCTGCTGGACCTCGACGGCGGCGAGCTGGTCCCCGCTGACGGTCCCGACCAGGGCACACCCGTGCACCCCGCCGAGCCCGCAGACGGCTCCGTCGGCGCGCGCCTGATGGCCCTGTGTCAGCAGGCCGGGCGGCCGGGTGTCGAGGCTCGACTGCGGTATGCCCTCGGCAGCGTGACCTGCCCCGCCTGCCGTACGACGTTCGCGGTCCCCGACGCGCTGGCCTGACCCGTGCTCCACAGCGGGGGAGGACACCGTGTTCGGCCGATTGTGCAACAGTCCGGTCCATGGGGCAGTTGCGCGTCGACAGCGACGAGATCGAACGCCATGTCGCTGCTGAGCGCAGCCGTGGACACGAGTCGGTGGGCCTGTTGGTCACCATGCCGGGTTCGGACCCCGAGCGCCTCGCGCGACACGTACGGACGGTCCTGCGCGAGATCCCGGGTGGTGTCGCGACGTACCCGACGAGCTTCGGCTGCTACACCCACGTGCGCGAGGCGTCGGCCTGTGGTGCGGCGGTCGAGGGGCTTGCGGCGTCCGTCAGCGGGGAGGCCCTGCCGAGCGAGGTCGAGGTCCGCGTCGCCCCGCCGCGGCCTGCTGCCCGCAGCTGGTGGTCGGTGCTGCGCGACGGACAGAGGCCGCGGCCGGCGGCGCAGATGGGCTTCAGCCTGACGCCTGTCCTGTGGGACAGGGACCGCGATCCGAGCGGCAAACCCTACGGGGGCTGGGGCGTGGCGAACGACGTCACGCAGCGCTTGGTCGAGCACGCGGGTCCGTGGGTGAGCGCCTCCGGGGAGGAGGGAGAGGCCTTCGACGGGCCTCGGAGGATCGCGCTCGCCGCGGACGACGCGGTGGGCGTCATGGGCCGGATGGCCCGGACCTCCTTCCCGGGCTTCGACACGTGGTTCCCGGAGCCCGGGCGCGGTGACGGCGGACGGGACGTCAGCTTCGGCTACTGGGGCCAGGTCGCCTACGTGCGCGCTGGAAGCCACCTCGACAACGCCGCGGTGGCGCTCGAGATGGCCGAAGTGCTCCGCCATCACGCCGCGGACCTCGACGTCGGCGCGGTGCGCCCGGGACAGGTCGGGAGGACGGGGAACTTCGGGTACGTCGAGTCCCTCTGGCTGGAGAATCGTCACCTCTGGACCAGTCACGTCCAGCAGCCGAACGCCATCCAGGTGCTCACTTCAGCCCACGTGGAGCGCGCCCACGACCTGTCGTCGTGGGCGGTCGAACGAGTCGCTGAAGATCGCTGGCTGGTGGCCACCCCCGACCTCGGTCCGTGGTTCGACCACGCGGGCGACGACGACGCACAGAACGTGCCGCTGGACGTCATGGAGAGCGCCGTGAGCGACTTCGGCGACATGCTCCTGACGCCCGAGGTCGCCGCGGCGCACCCGCTGCCATCCCGGACCGGGGACTGAACCGGAAAGGTGGAAAACACGCCTCAGGTGCGAGGGACGTTGACCGTGCCGCGTGGGGTCACGAGGACGGTGAGTCCGGCGGGGCCGGTCCAGAGGTAGGTGCCGGGGTCGATGCGTTCGTAGCTCCACGACCCTGCGGTCTTCGCTCGGTGGTGGCGTCGGCACAGCGGGGCGAGAGTCGCGGGAGTGGTCTGGCCCGGTGGGCCGCCGTCGCCCGGATCCTCGAAGGCGTCGCGGTGGTCGAGGTCGCACTGGCGGGCGGATCGGCCGCACCACGGGAACGTGCACGTCTCGTCGCGCAGACGCACCTGTTCGGCCATCCGCGGGGGCGGGTCGTGCCGGTCGACGGACCAGCGGTCGTCGGCGGCCACGTGCAGCACGGGCTGGATGGTGACGCGCGAGCGGCCGGCCCACTCCCGGACGAGGCCGAGGGTGACGGGCCCGATGCTCTCGGCTGAGCCGGTCGCGGTCGGGTCGCCGGCGACGACGTCGGTGAGCGAGGCGTGGAGGTAGAGCCGGACCTTGGTGTCGCGCCGCGCGAGCGCCGTCTCGCGGGCCTGCTGCTGGTAGGCGGCTTGGTCTGCGGCGGAGTCCCCGGTCGCCACGAGGCTGGTCAGGTCGAGCCGGGCCTGGGCGTCGGCGATGACGCCTAGTGCCTTTGCCTTGCGGACACCGAGCTCGTCGGTGTCGCCGAGGGCTCCCAGTGCTTCGGCCTCGGCGCAGACGACGTCGTGGAAGCGGGTGAGGTCGAGGGTGTCGCCGGCGGCGCGGAGCTCCGAGGTGCCGGCGGAGCGGTGCGGGTCGGGGTGGGTCAGCACGACGTCCCAGGTGTCGCGGGCGCTGCTCTCGCGCCGGGTGAGGTCGTCACCGTCGCAGCGGGCGGCGGCCTCGGCGACGAGCCGGTCGAGCGCGGGGACACCGAGCGAGGACACCCGGCCGGCGACCTGCCGGTCGAGCCACCTGGCCGCGTCGAAGGAGAGGTGGCGGGTGCGGGTGGCGACGCGGCGGGCCTTCCACACGGGGACGAGCTGGGCGCGAGCGTGGTCCCACAGCAGCGGGAGCCGGTGGTGGAGGTCGAGGGTGTCGGCGAGCAGGGCGGACGCCGAGGTGGGGGAGCAGCCCAGCGCGACGGCGAGCGGCTCGGGCGTGAAGGCCGCCACGGCCGGCGTGCCGGGCCCGCCCAGGCTCTCGGGAGCGGTGAGCACGGCCGGGAGCATCGGCCCGGCGGGTGTCTCGCAGGCGTCGAGCGCGGGGTGGGCGATCGCCCACTGGTAGGCGATGCGGAGCTTGTGCACCTCGGCCTCGCGCAGCAGGGCCTCGACCTCGGACGCCTCGGTCAGCAGCGCACCCTCGGCGAGGTCGGCCAGGTCGTCGACGCGCTCCTCACTGAGGTGTCCGATGCTCTCCATGGATCAACTCAACCAGAGCCCACCGACAGTGGCGCCCGGCTCGGGAGCGGGCTGTGGAGGAGCGGTCGCGGTGCCTCAGAGCGAGGCGAGCCAGTCCTCGATCGGCACGTCGCCGTCGCCGAAGACGAGGGTCTTGCGGTGGGCGCGCGGGTCGGCCAGCACGGCGAGCGCGACCTGGGCGACGAGCTCGCGCGAGGTGGTGTCGCCGTCGCCGGAGCGGGCGTCGGGGTTGACCGAGCCGCGGCCGGGCTCGAGGGTCAGGCTGCCGGGGCCGAGGATCGTCCAGTCGAGCCCGGAGGCGCGCAGGTGCTCGTCGGCTGCGATCTTGGCGTCCTGGTAGGGCCGGAACGCATTGTCCTCGGGGACCAGCGAGTCGTGGTTCGCACCCGAGAACGACACCATCACGTAGCGGCCCACCCCCGCGTTCTGCGCCGCGTCCATCGACCGGATCGCGGCGTCGCGGTCGACGGCGAAGGTCCGCTCCGGGTCACCGCCGCCGGCGCCCGCCGACCACACCACGGCGTCCTGGCCCGAGAGCAGGTCGGCGAGCGCGTGGGTGTCGGCGTCCTCGACTGAGGAGACCAGTGCGGTCGCGCCCGTCGCCTCGACGTCTGCCACGTGGTCGGGATTGCGGATGACCGAGGTGACCTCGTGCCCTGCCTCCACGAGCATGGGGGCGAGGAGAAGCGCGATCTTGCCGTGTCCGCCGATGATGGTGACTCGCATGCGGTCGACGCTACAAGGGGCCGGGTTGGCAGGCGGCTAGGTTGGCGCGGGTGCAGTCCTCCACCCACGACCTGACCATCGGCGCCACGGAGGTCCGCAAGGCGTTCGTCGCCGACCACGAGGCGCAGGCCGAACGCGAGTGGGCGTGCCTCACGCTCCTCGCCGAGCACGCTCCGGGCCTGGCGCCGCGGCCGCTGCGGCGCGAGGACGGCGAGCGACCGGTGATCGTGATGGAGCGGCTCCCCGGCGCGCACCTCGAGCCCCGACCGCTGACGCCGGACCGGACCCGTGCGCTGGGGGCCGCGCTGCGCCGGCTGTACGACGTACCGGTGGAGGCGGTGCGCGACGCGGGCATCGGCCCGCGGAGGTACGACGCCGAGGCCCTGGCCGCCGTGCTCGTGGAGTGGCTCGCCGACGACTACGACCTGGGGGAGTGCCGCGACCCTGACCTGGTCGCCGACGCGCTCGCCCACGCCCGGGCGTACGTCGCCGCACCGCCGCTCCCCGAACCACGGGCCACCGCGCTCGGCATCGCCGACCTCAACCCGGCCAACGTGCTCGTGCACGAGGGAACCGTGCGGGTCGTCGACTTCGAGGACGGCGGCCTCAGCGACCCGGCGTACGAGCTCGCCGACCACGTCGAGCACCTCGGCAGCCGCCTGCCCGGCGTGTACGACGTCCACGCGCTGCCGACGGCGGTGGGCCTGGACGCCGAGGACCTCGCGCGGATGGCGGCGTACCGTCCGCTGCTGGCGGCGTTCTGGCTGGCCATGCTCCTGCCCGGCAACGGCGGGTGGCGGCGCAACCCGCGCGGCACGACCGAGGCACAAGCCGAGCATTTCATGGCTCTCGCGGGCCACGACTAGACTTGCGCGTCGGCGCGGGGCCACGGCCACGCCGCCCGCACTTTCTTTGACAACTCGACGAAGGCGGAAAGACTCACATGGCAACCACCAACGACCTCAAGAACGGCATGGTCCTCAAGATCGAGGGTCAGCTCTGGTCCGTCGTCGAGTTCCAGCACGTGAAGCCCGGCAAGGGCCCGGCCTTCGTCCGCACCAAGCTCCGCAACGTCGAGTCGGGCAAGAACGTCGACAAGACCTTCAACGCCGGCACCAAGGTCGAGACGGCCAACGTCGACAAGCGGACCATGCAGTACCTCTACAACGACGGCTCGTCCTACGTCTTCATGGACACCAGCACCTACGAGCAGCTCGAGGTCACCCCCGAGGTGGTCGGCGACGCGAAGAACTTCATGCTGGAGAACCAGGAGGCCATCGTGGCCACCAACGAGGGTCGCGTGCTCTTCATCGAGCTGCCGGCCTCCGTCGAGCTGCTGATCGCCGAGACCGAGCCGGGCCTGCAGGGCGACCGCTCGACCGGCGGCACCAAGCCCGCCACGCTGGAGACCGGCCACACCATCGCGGTGCCGCTCTTCATCACCACCGGCGAGAAGGTCAAGGTCGACACCCGCGACTCGTCCTACCTCGGCCGCGTCAAGGCCTGACACCAGGTGGCTGCCCGTTCGAAGGCGCGCAAGCGCGCGCTGGACATCCTGTTCGCCTCCGAGCTCCGCTCGGAGGATCCCGTGGTGGCGCTCGAGCGCGCCATCGAGGCCGGCGAGGGTCCGACCAACGACTACACCAGCACGCTGGTGCGCGGCGTGGTCGAGCACCGTGAGCGCATCGACGAGGTGCTGACGACCTACAGCAAGGGCTGGACGCTCGGGCGGATGCCTGCGGTCGACCGCAACGTCCTCCGGATCGGTGTCTTCGAGCTCCTGTGGGGCGACGACGACGTGCCCGACACGGTGGCCGTCAGCGAGGCGCTGCACCTCGTGCAGGACCTCTCCACCGACGACTCGCCGGCCTTCGTCAACGGGCTGCTCGGCTCCGTCCAGCGCGACCGCGCCAGCCTGGTCTGACCAGCTGGTCCGTCACGCGTCCGGGGCCGCCTGTGGGAGCGGTCCGGACCGGCCTCACCCGCAGGGGTCAGCGGGGTCGCGGCAGGCGTCGCGAGGTCCTAGGTTGGCGACATGAACGCCCCCGGCACCACCGCGCAGCAGGCCCACCACAGCGACTGGCTGGACCACGCGATCCGCGTCGGCCTGGTGGCGTACGGCGTCGTGCACCTGCTCGTCGGCTGGCTCGCGCTGCAGCTGGCCTTCGGTGAGAAGGAGGACAGCGCGTCCAACTCCGGCGCGCTCCACTACCTCGCGCAGCAGCCCATGGGCGGCTTCCTGGTGTGGGCGATCGCCGTCGGCATGCTGTTCCTCGTCGTGTGGCGGCTGCTGGAGTTCGGGTTCGGGTTCCGCGACGAGTCCGACGACAAGAAGCGCTGGCGCAAGCGGGCGACGTCGCTGTTCAAGGCGGTGATCTACGGCGCGATCGGGTGGAGCGCGGTGCAGGTTGCGACCGGCTCCGGGGGAGGGGGCGGCACGGACTCCACGACCGCGAAGATCATGGACCTTCCCGGCGGCCAGCTGATCGTCGGAGCCATCGGGCTCGCGATCATCGGCTACGGCATCTCGCTCGTCGTCCGCGGGTGGACCGAGAAGTTCCGCGAGCACCTCGACGCCCAGGGCCAGTCCGGCCAGGACGGCTCGGCCTACGTGCTGATGGGCAAGGTCGGCTACATCGCCAAGGGCGTCGCGATCGCCATCGTGGGCGGTCTCTTCTGCTACGCCGCGATCACGCACGACGCGAAGAAGTCGGGCGGGCTCGACCAGGCGTTGCAGACGGTGCTCGAGCAGCCGTTCGGCCCGGTGCTGCTGACCGCGATCGCGCTCGGCATCGGCGCCTACGGCATCTTCTGCTTCGCGCGCGCCAAGCACCTCTCGCGCTAGCGGGACCGCGTCGCTCTCGCCGGAGCGCCCGCGGCGACGGCGAGGGCGGACGCGACCATGTGGTCGCGCACCTGCTCGACGGTGACCCGGCTGATCCGCGGCACCCCCGGCTCCTCCTCGGACACGAGCATCGCGACCCGGCCGAGCTGCAGGGTGCCGAGCCCGCTGGCGTAGAGCATGTTGGCGAGCAGCCCGGGGTCGTCGACGTGGAAGTCGCCGCTGTCGACGCCGGCGGTGATCGTGTGGGTCAGCACGGACAGGCAGCCGCTGATGGCCTGCCCGAGGCGGTACATCGCGCTCTCGCTGACCTCCTCGAGCAGGTCGCCCCCGGGACGCCGCATGATGGCCTGGGCGCAGTCGACGAACGCCGGGTGGGCCAGGCCGTAGTCGACGAACGCCTCGACGAGGCGCACGAGCTGGTCGCGTGGCTCGCTCGTGGTCGCGGCCGCCTTCTCGAGCGCCAGCCGCAGCTCGTCGAGGTACGGCACCAGCGTGAGGCTGAAGAGCTCCTCCTTGCCGGTGAAGTGGCGGTAGATGATGGCGCGGTTGATGCCCACGGCCCCGGCGATGTCCTCGATCTGGGCGTCGCGGACACCGCGCTCGTCGAAGAGGCGGCGCGTCGCGGAGATGATCTCCGCCTCGCGCAGCCGGCGCCGCGCAGCCGCGGTGCCGCCCCGTCCGGGGCCGGGCGCGGGAATCGGCTCGGTGCTCATGGCGGCCAGTCTAGGTAGGTCGTCGCCCGGCCCCGTGTGGTTCGATGCCGGGATGCCGGTCACCACCCGCCATCGAGCCCCCCGTCGAGCCGCCCGTCGTGCTGCTGTCGTCGCGGTCGCCTCGGTCGTCGTCGCGGTGCTCGGCGCGCTGCTTGCGCCTGTCGGCGCATCGGCCAGTGCATCGGCCGGCCCGGACGCCGGCCGCTTCGCCGGGACCGCCCGGCTGCCCGGCTGCTCCGGCGCCGTCGTGCGGTGGCCGGCCGCCCTCGACACCGACCGGGCGGTCGTGCTGACCAACGGTCACTGCGTCCGCCGACCGTTCCTGGGGGCCCGCGAGGTGCTGGTGGACGACAGGCGCTGGACGCGGGTCGAGCTCCTCGACGGCCTGGGCGAGGTCGCCCTGACGGGCCGCGCGGTGCGCCTGGAGTACGCCACCATGTACCGCACCGACGTCGCCGTCCTGCGGCTGCGCAAGACGTACGCCGACCTCGCCGGCGCCGGCGTCGTACCTCTCGCCCTCGCGACCGAGGGCCCCTCGCGTGGCGACCGGATCAGGATCCCGTCGGCCTACTGGACCGAGCAGCGAGCGTGCGCGACCACCGGCACCGCCCACCGCCTGCACGAGCGGACGTGGGACTGGTGGGACTCGATCCGGCTGCCGGGGAGGGACGGCTGCGCGATCCGCGGTGGCTACTCCGGCTCGCCGATCGTCTCCCGGGAGACCGGGCTCGTGGTCGGGGTCGTCAACACCGGCTACGTCGGCGGTCGGCGGTGCATCGACTCCGCGTGCGAGGAGAACCGGCGTGGACGGGTGGTCATGCGTCGGGGCATGAACTACGGCCAGCAGACCTCCTGGCTGCTGGGCTGCCTGGACGCCGGGCGGACCTTCGACCTCGACGTGCCGGGGTGCCGGCTGGCGCAGCCGCGCCGGTGACGGGGCCGACGGGCGCCGACGGTCGGCTCACGCCGTGACGTGCGAGCGGACCGTGTCGATGGTGTCGGCCTCGTCGGGACCCTTGTCGTCGCGGTAGCGCAGGACCCGGGCGAACCGGAGCGCGACGCCGCCGGGGTAGCGCGTCGAGCGCTGGAGACCGTCGAAGGCGATCTCCACCACCTGCTCGGGACGGACGTGGACGACGTAGCTGTCGCGACGGGTCTCGAGGGAGAGGAAGCGCTCGGTCTGCCAGGCGAGCATCTCGTCGGTCATGCCCTTGAAGGTCTTGCCGAGCATCACGAACCCGGTGTCGGACGACTCGTCGCGAGCGCCGAGGTGGATGTTGGAGAGCCAGCCCTCGCGCCGGCCCGATCCCCACTCGACGGCCAGGACGACGAGGTCGAGGGTGTGTCGCGGCTTGACCTTGACCCACGCCGAGCCGCGACGACCGGCGGCGTAGGGCGCTGACAGGTCCTTGAGGACGACCCCCTCGTGGCCGGCGGCGACAGTCTCGGACGCGAACGCGTCGGCGTCACGGGGGTCGGCGGTGACGAGGCGGCGTACGCGGTGGGGCTCGGGGACCAGCGCGTCGAGCGCGGCGAGGCGCTCGCGGCCGGGGGCGTCGAGCAGGTCGCGGCCGTCGACGTGGAGCAGGTCGAAGAAGTGGGGCGTGACAGCGACGCCGCTGTCCTGGGCGGTGCGGCTGGCGGTGTCCTGGAAGGCCATCGGGCGGCCGTCGTCTGTCAGGGCCAACGCCTCGCCGTCGAGCACGAAGCGCTCGGCCGCGAGCGACCGGGCGACCTCGACGACCTCGGGAAGCCGCCCGGTGATGTCGTCCAGGCTGCGGGTCACCACGAGCACGTCCTCGCCGTCGCGGTGCACCTGGATGCGGATGCCGTCGAGCTTGGCGTCGATGGCGACCTCGGTTGCACCGTCGGGGGACAGGCCCGCCATCGCCGCGGCGACGTCGGGGGCGCTGGAGGCGAGCATCGGCATGATCGGGCGGCCGACCTCGAGCCCGATCGCGGCCAGCGCCTCCTCGCCCGCGAACGCGGCCCCGGCGGCCGCGACCGTCGACCCGGCGAGCATCGCCGCACGGCGTACGGCGGCGAGTGGCACCTCGGCCACCTGGGCCACTGCCTCCTGGGTGACCGCGTCGAGCGCGCCCTGGCGGACGTTGCCGGTGACGATCGCCCGCAGCCACGCCTGCTCGGGCGCGGTCGCCCGGCCGAAGAGGTCGGTGACCGCGTCCTTGCGGGCCAGCTGCGACCCCGCACCCGACAGGCGGGACATGGCCTCGAACGCCTCGTCCACCTCGAGCACGGTCAGCGACGGCTCGTCCGCCGGCGGCGGGAGCTCGCTCACGCCTCGCCAGCCCAGGCCCGTGCGCCGCTGGCGCAGCGCGCCGCCGAGGTAGGACACGACCACCTCGAGCTCCGCGGGCTCGACGCGGCCCAGCAGCTCCGCGAGCGAGGCCACCTTGGCCTTGCGGGAGCGGGTGGCGGCCACGGCGGCGGAGGTGGCGACGACCTCGGCGAGCAGCATGGATCCATCCTGCCGCCCGCCACCGACAGCGGCCGCCACCCGAACGGGCAGGATGGTGCCCATGAGCAGCACCCCGGCGGCCGCCTCCCTCTACGTACCGCGCTTCAACGTGATGGACCCCGACGACGTCCGCCCCTTCGTCGCCGCGGCCGCGACGGCGCAGCTGGTCACGGTCGGCGAGGACGGCGTCCCCGACGCGACGTTCCTGCCGGTGCTGTGGGAGGGCGACCGCCTCGTCGGCCACCTCGCCCGCGCCAACCCGCACTGGCGACGCATCGTCGCCGGCTCGCCGGCGCTCGCGATCGTCACCGGTCCGGACACCTACGTCTCGCCGTCCTGGTACGCCACGAAGGCCGAGCACGGCAGGGTCGTCCCGACGTGGAACTACTCGGTCGTCCACCTCCGCGGTCAGGTCACGGTGCACGACGACGCCGCCCGGATGCGTGACCTCGTCACCCGGCTCACCGACCGCCACGAGCAGCCGCGCGCCGCGCCGTGGGCGGTCCACGACGCACCGGCCGACTACATCGACAAGAACCTCCGCCCCATCGTCGGCGTCGAGGTCGTCGTCACCTCGGTCGAGGCGAAGGCCAAGCTCAGCCAGAACCGCTCCGACGAGGACCGCGCCGGCGTCGCCGCCGGGCTCGCGGAGGACGGTCGCGAGCCGGACGGGCTCGTCGCCCCGTGACACTGGTGCGCGAGCGCTTCACCGGCCGCATCGCCGGCGTCGGCAGCAGCAGCGGCGTACGGCTCGTCGTCGGTCGCTGGGACGGGTCGCCGTGGGGCTCCTTCGCCGACGTGATGGTCGAGGACGCGGCCGGCCATCGCGTCCTGCTCGCGCCGTCGGAGCGGGTGCGGGACTTCGTGGCCGCGACCTACACCTTCGACGAGCACGTCGTCGAGCCGGTCGCGGTCGAGGACACGGCCGACGGGTGGCGGGTGTCGACGCCGTCGCTGTCGCTGCGGCTGGTGGTCGGCGGTCGTACGCCGCTGGGCGCGCTCCTGGGCCTGGTGCCGGACCGCGTGGCGACCGCGCCCGCCTGGTGCTCCGCCGTCGACCCCGTCGCGCGCCTCGCGCTGCGGGGAGTACGCACGCGGGGCACGGCCGGCAACGACCGCCGGGAGTGGTACGGCGCGACATCGGTGGACGCGGTCAGGTCGATCGCCGGGCGGTGGCGCGACGTCGACCTCGGCTCGCTCGCACCGGTCGACCCGCCCTGCCGGTTCGGGTTCTCCAGCACGCTGAGGCGGCCGTCGGTCACGCAGGTGGTGACCACGATCGAGCGGTCGGCCTGACAGCGGCTACGGGCAGCTGTCCGGCGCGGGCTCACCGGTGAGGCGCTGCTCGGTCCACTCCAGCAGGTCGGGGACGTAGGGCGAGTCCGCCGCGACGACACCGACGTGGTCGCGGTCGGGGTAGGTGCGGTAGTCGACGGGACCACCGTCGACGGCGCACCGCTGGTCGGCGTACTCCTGCTGCGCCGACGGGATGACGAGCGGGTCGGTCTCGCCCTGGGCGATGAGCAGCGGCGGCTCGATGGGGTCGGTGGGGATGTTCTCGGCCAGGCGTGCGCCGAGGGCGCCGGTGGTGGGGTCGGTGTCGATGGGCGAGGTGTCCTGGACGAGCGTGGAGAGCACGTTGAGCAGCGCTCCCGGGCCGGACAGGCAACGGGTCGCGATCTCGCGCATCTGGACCTCGGCGGCGCCGCGCACGTAGTCACGGGCCCGCACGTCGTCGTAGGTGCGGGCGTAGCCATCGACGACGTAGGAGGCGAAGATGGCGCCGCCGGGGACCTCGTCGAGGTTGGCGACGAGGCCGGTGAGGTTGCTGGCGGGGGCCGCGGCGGCGACGCCGACGACCCCGGCGTCGGGGGCGTAGTCGTCGGCGAGGGTGCCGGCCCACAGTGCGGCGTGGCCGCCCTGGGAGTGGCCCCAGACGACCGACTGGTCCGAGAGGTCGAGGCCCTCGACCTGGCGGGCGGCGCGGATCGAGTCGAGGACGGCGTGGCCGGCGGGCTCGCCGACGAGGTAGCCGTGCGGACCCTCGGTGCCGAGGCCGACGTAGTCGGTGGCGACGACGGCCCAGCCCTTGTCGATCGTGTCCTCGAGGATGAACAGGGCGCCTGACTCGAACGGCTCGTCCAGCAGCGAGGGTGCGCATCCCTCGGCGACGCCGGTGGTGCCGTGCGCCCACGCCACCAGCGGGACGGGCCCGTCGCCGGCGTCGTCCGGCACGACGACGATCGCGCTCGCCAGGGCGGGCTCGTCGCCGAGCGCGGTGGTCGTGTAGAGGATGCGCCGCGCGGTGGCTCCGTCGGGGACGGCGCGGTCGAATCCCTCGGTACGCAGCAGCTGGCCAGGCTCGGACGGCACTTCCGGCGGTGCGGCGTAGAAGTCGTCCGGCACCGGGGTGCTCCGCGCGACGACGGATCCGACGCCCGCCAGACCGACGGCGAGCACCAGGGCGGCGACGGCCACCACGAAGGAGAGGCTGCGGCGCCACCACGGGTGCGGGCGGTCGTCGGCGGTGTCGCCCACCCGTCCTCTGGCCCCGTGCCACAGCAGCTCCAGGCCGGTCCACAGCAACCGGACGCCGAAGACGACGGCGACGACGATCGACGCGACGTCGGGCCAGCTGACGGCCAGGACGCCCAGGATGATGCCGGCGACACCGCGGACGGCGGCGGTCAGGCGGCCGGGTCCACGCTCGCGCACCGCGTGCACGAGCGCCACGGCCCCGTCGACGACGAGGGACGCGGCCACGACCCACACGACGACGACCACGGCGCTGCCGGGCCACAGGACGACGGCGAGCGCCGCGAGCGCGTACGCGGCGGCGGGCAGCAGGTCGAGGGGCTTGCGTGGCCGCTCGGCAGCCGGGAAGCGGTCCCCGGCCATCACCAGCAGGCCGACGACGACGAGCACCAGGAGCACGGTCAGCGAGGCGAAGGGTCGGAACAGCAGCGAGCACCCGACGAGCGCGGCCAGGGTCCCGACCACGAGGGACCGCACGCGCCAACCGGACACGGGGCCGAGCGTAGCCCCCGCCTCAGAGCAGACCGAGCTCCTGCGCGTGCCGACGTACGGCTTCGGTGTCGGCGGCCAGCACGAAGGGCACGTCGGGCCCCCACGCGTCGGACACCTTCTCCACCCGACCGTCGCCCGGGTCGAGCCGCACCTCGCGGATGTAGACCGCGAGGACCCGGCCGGGGTGCTCGCGCACGATGTCGGCGTAGATCTCGGGGTCGTGCTCCCCGGAGTCGCCGATCAGGACGAAGGACAGGTCCGGGTGGAGGTCGAGGACCTCCCGGATGCGGTCGTGCTTCTGCTCGCGGCCGCGCCAGGTGCCGAGCAGGTCGCGCAGCAGGACCGGCCCGAGCGGGAACCCGCGGTGCCGCAGGAAGCCCACGAGGAACGTGTGCAGGTTCCACGGGCTGGACGAGACGTAGAAGACCGGGTTCACGTCAGCGGCGAGGTCGCGGTAGAGCTCCGCCGCCCCGGGGAACGGCGTACGGGTGAGGGAGGAGCCGGTGAAGGTCTGGAGGATCATGCGGCCCACCCGCTGGACGCCGGTCTGCAGGATCGTGTCGTCGACGTCCGAGACGATGCCGAACCTCGCGTCGGCCGACGGGACACGTACGTCGACGGGTGCGGTGTGGCCGCTGGTCCCGCGGTAGTCCCCGCGGAGCGCGACGGTGCCGCGGGTCCACGGGCTCTCCAGCGCCCCGGGCGCAGGGGGGACGCGCACGAGGAAGTAGCCATCGGCGTCGGTGACCGTCTCGACGGTGGTCGCGCCGACGGTGACGTCGAGGGGGACGCCGGGCAGCTCGTCGGTCAGGAAGTGCCGCATGGTGCGGCGCGCGGCCGCCCTGATCCCCTCGTCCTCGACGGCCTCGGTCGCCATGGGGTTGTCCAGCACCCGACCCCGTACGACGGCGCCGCCGGGCCCGCCGTGACCGATGTAGGGCTCGATCCGGAAGTGCTCGGGCGTCCCCGATCCACGACGTCGCAGGCGGGCACCGTCCCATGCGCGCTCCAGCGCGACGACCAACCGATGGAGGTTCACGGGGCCACCGTAGGCGGGCGCCGATCGGCGACGACGGGCGGGTGAACTCGCTCACACCGCCTCGCGAGGAGCGCGCCGGGGATCGCGCTCGCGATTCGACATGCCCCCACGATCGTGTTCTGGTGGTAGGGCCGTAGGCAGTGCTCCCCGTCGTGGACGGGGCACCTCCCATCGCGAGGTGATGCGCGCCGCGGCCTCGACGCCCGACTCGACGGTGTCGCGTCCGAGCGCCCCGGAGGCGCCCACAACCCCCGTGAGGTCCGAAGCACGTGCGTGCCACCACCACACCTGCCCTGTCCACCCGCCTGCGAGGCGCCGCCGCCGGCACCGCCGCCGCCGCACTCGCCCTGACCCTCGTGCCCGGCAGCGCTGCCGCCGAGGAGCCGCGCGAGGCCGTCGCCGTACGCCTCAAGGTCGCGGACCAGCCGCCCGTCGAGGTCGCGACCGTCCCGCGCGCGTGGCCCGGTGAGCTCCTCGAGTCGCACGGCGTCGCCGTCGACGGCAACGACCTGGTCGACGTCGTCCGCGACGGCCGTGAGGTGTCGGGCAAGCGCAAGCGCCTGCGCCAGGGTGACGTCGTCCGCCTGACCGACGTCGTCAAGGAGCGCACGACCAAGCGCCAGCGCGTCCGTGCCGGCACGGTCGAGGTCCCGACCACCAAGCTCAAGCCCGGCCGACGCAAGGTCGTGCGCGAGGGCCGGCCCGGCGTCCGCAAGGTCGTCGCCGTGAAGACGCTCCACAACGGCGAGCCGGCGAAGTACCGCGTCGTCAAGCGCAAGCTCGTCAAGGATCCGCGCCCGCGCCGGGTGCTCGTGGGCCGCAAGGCGTACGCCGTCACCGGCGCCGACGGCCTCAACTGGGGCGCCCTCGCCAACTGCGAGTCCGGCGGCAACCCGAAGGCGGTCAACCCGGCCGGCTACTACGGGCTCTACCAGTTCGACCTCGGCACCTGGCGCAGCGTCGGCGGCTCCGGCGTCCCGACCGCCGCCTCGGCCGGCGAGCAGACCTACCGCGCCAAGCTGCTCTACAAGCAGCGCGGCCGCTCCCCGTGGCCGAACTGCGGGCGCCTGCTCTGACCTGAGCTGACGTCACTCACGTCCGGGGAACCGTCGGGCCGTCGATCGCGCTGATCGGCGGCCCGATCGTTCCCCACATGAGTTGCTACTGCCCGATGCGCGTGCGCACTTCGTAGAGCTCCGGGAAGAACGTCAGGTCGAGCGCCCGGCGCAGGAAGTCGACACCCGACGACCCACCGGTGCCCGTCTTGTGGCCGATCACGCGCTGCACGACCTGGAGGTGGCGGAAGCGCCACTGCTGGAAGGCGTCCTCGACGTCGACGAGCTCCTCGCACGTCTCGTAGACGCCCCAGTGCTCGGCCGGTGCGGCGTAGACCGTGGCGAAGAGGTCGACGAGCTCGGCGTCGGTGGTGTGCGGCAACGTCTGGTCACGCTTCAGCAGCCGTTGCGGGACGGCGTACCCCTGGCGTGAGAGGTGGGCCAGGAACTCGTCGTAGAGCGACGGCTCGTGCAGCAGCTCGTCGAGAACGGTGCGGGCGGCCTCGTCGTGGGCGAACACCTTCACCATGTCGGCATTCTTGTTGCCGAGCAGGAACTCGACCTCGCGGTACTGGTGGGACTGGAAGCCCGAGCTGGTCGCCAGGAAGGGCCGGATCTCGGCGTACTCCGAGGGCGTCAGCGTCGCGAGCACGGACCACTGGTCGGTGAGGGTGTGCTGGATGTGCTTGACCCGGGCCAGGCGCTTCAGCGCGGGGGAGAGGTCGTCGGCGCGGAGGAGCGCGCGGGCCGAGCGCAGCTCGTGGACCATCAGCTTGAGCCAGAGCTCGCTCGTCTGGTGCTGGACGATGAAGAGCAGCTCGTCGTGCTGCGGCGGGTCCGACAGCGGCTGCTGGGCCGAGAGCAGCACGTCGAGGCGCAGGTAGTCGCCGTAGGACAACGACTGCGAGAAGTCGCGCTGGATGCCTTCCTCGAGGTCACGCTGGTTCGGTGTCCCACCCATTCCCTGGCCCATGGGCTGCAAGGTAGTCGGTCCCCTCGATTACCGTCGCACCCATGGCCACGCCGACCAGCCCTGATGCGAAGGGGCGCACCCGCACCTGGGTGCCTGACTGGCCGTGCGCGCCGGCGCAGGTGCTGCGCCCGCAGCGCCGCGGGGCCGGTGACCCGACCCAGCGCCACGAGGAGTCCGGTCGCGTCTGGCGCGCCATGCGTACGCCGGTGGGGCCGGCGTCGCTGTGCGTGCATGCGCGGCCGTCGGCTGGTGAGGTCGTGGGCCGGGCCTGGGGACCGGGCGCGGAGTGGGCGCTCGACCGGATGCCCGCGCTGCTGGGCGCCGAGGACGACCCGTCGGGCTTCGAGCCGCACCACCACCCCGAGGTCGCGGCCGGTTGGCGCACCCACCGGCACTGGCGCATCGGCCGCACCGGGCTGGTGATGGAGTCGCTGGTGCCCTCGATCCTGGAGCAGAAGGTGACGGGCAAGCAGGCGTTCGGCTCGTTCCGCGAGCTCGTACGACGCCACGGTGAGCCCGCACCCGGTCCTGTCGCGCCGCTGCGGCTGATGTTGCAGCCGACGCCCGCGACGATCGCCGCGATCCCGTCGTGGGAGTGGCTGCGCCTCGGCGTCCAGCCCGCCCAGTCCCGCACGATGGTGACCGCGTGCCGGCTGGCGTCGTCGCTCGAGCGGGTCTCCGGGCTGTCCGGCGAGGAGGCTGACCGGAGGCTCCGCTCGGTCCGCGGGGTCGGCGTGTGGACGAGCGCCGAGGTGCGCCAGCGGGCGCTGGGCGACCCCGACGCGGTGAGCTTCGGCGACTACCACCTCGCCAACTGGGTGGGCTGGGCGCTCGTCGGCCACGACATCACCGACGAGGAGATGGGCGAGCTGCTCGAGCCCTACCGGCCCCACCGCGGCCGGGCCGCCGCGATGGCGATGGCCGGTGGCCAGCACCGCCCGCGCCGCGGCCCGCGGATGAGCGTCCCGACGCACCTGCCCACCCGCTGACCGCCCGCGGACCGCGGCAGCGCGCCCGGTCCAGACCCCCAGAAATGGTGTCGCCGCCCGAGCACGGCCCGGAGTAGCGTCGTGGCCGGTGTGGAGGCTCGAGGGAGGCCGTCATGGGTGACGTCGATCCCGTGCTGCTGCTGGCCACGACCGACGAGGCGTCGCGCGACGTGCTGGGGTCGGAGCTGCGCGGCAGGTACGGAGGCGACTACGAGGTGGTCGTGTGCGCCGAGTACGCCCACGCCCGAGCGGTGCTCGAGGGGTTGCGCCGGTGGGGACGGCAGGTCGCGCTCGTGATCGCCTGCTACGGCCGCGACGACCGCGGCGGGCTGGACTTCCTGCGTCGCGCCTACTCGCTGCACCCCTCGGCCAAGCGGGCCGTCGTCGGGATCTGGGGGGACTTCGCCAACACCGCCGACGTGTTCGCGGCCATCGCCCACGGTCACGCGGAGCTCGTCCTGCTGCGGCCCGAGCGCCGGCGCGACGAGGAGTTCCACGGCACGATCACCGACGCGCTCGACGACTGGCACCTCGCCCAAGGCATCGGCTTCGAGGCGGTGCGGATGATCGGGGAGCAGCGCGACGAGCGCACCCACGCGCTGCGCGACCAGTTCGGCCGCAACCACATCCCCGTCGGCTTCCACCAGGTCGGCACCGAGTCGGCCAACCGGTTGCTCGCCGGCCTCGGACTCACCGACCCGGAGCTCCCGGTGCTCCAGCTCGCCTTCACCGACCCGCCCACGACGCTCGTCGCGCCCACCGACCTCGAGATCGCCGACGCCTTCGGGCTGATGAGCCCCCTGTCGCCGGAGCACGTGTACGACGTCGTCGTGGTCGGCGCGGGACCGAGCGGTCTCGCCGCCGCGGTGTACGCGTCGTCGGAGGGGCTCTCGACGATGGTGGTCGAGCAGTCGGCGGTCGGTGGCCAGGCGGGCACGTCGTCGCTGATCCGCAACTACCCCGGCTTCTCGCGCGGGGTCAGCGGCGCGCACCTGGCGTGGCGCTCGTTCCAGCAGGCGTGGTCCTTCGGCAGCGAGTTCTCCTTCCTCCGCCAGGTCGAGGCGCTCGGCACCGACGGCGACCTGCGTACCGTCTCGATGTCCGACGGCAGCGTCATCCGCACCCGCAGCGTCGTGATCGCCACGGGCGTCGACTACCGCCGTCTCGACGTGCCCGCGCTGGAGGGGCTGGTCGGGCGCGGCGTCTTCTACGGCGCGGCGGTCGCCGAGGCGCCGTCGATGGCCGGGATGGAGGTCTACGTGGTCGGCGGCGGCAACTCGGCCGGCCAGGCTGCGCTGCACCTGGCCCGCTATGCCCGCCACGTGACTCTGCTCGTGCGCGGCGCGTCGCTGGCGGCGAGCATGTCGGACTACCTCATCGCCCAGCTCGACGCGACGCGCAACGTCGGCATCCGCTACGGCACGTCCGTGCTCGACGGCCGGGAGGAGGACGGCTGCCTGGCCGCCCTCACGCTGGGGGAGCAGCACAGCGGTCCCGGCGGAGGTGAGGAGGTGCCGGCGGGCGGCCTCTTCGTGCTGATCGGCTCCGTGCCCCGAACCCAGTGGTTGCCCGACGAGGTCACCCGGGACAAGGCCGGGTTCGTCGTCACGGGGGAGGACGGACGGTTGCCGCTCGAGACCAGCGTGCCGGGCGTCTTCGCCGTCGGCGACGTGCGCGCCGGGTCTATCAAGCGGGTCGCGACGGCGGTCGGGGACGGCGCCAGCGTGATCGCCACGCTGCACGGCTACCTGGCCGAGCACCCGCAGGCGACCGCGACCCCATGAGCCGTCACCACGCCGGGACCGGAGCGCCGGTGACGCGCGGCATGCGGGTGCTGCTGGTCGTCGCGGCGGTGCTCGTCTTCCTCGCGGGACTCCAGCTCACGCTCTTCCCGACCCGCACGGCGGAGTGGTTCTCGTGGACCATCGACGTGCCGATGACGGCGGTGTTCCTGGGCGCGGCCTACTGGTCCAGCGCCGTGCTCGAGGTGGCCGGCGCGCGCTCGCGGACCTGGGGCCGCGCGCGCCTGACCGTCTGGCCGGTCCTCGTGTTCACGGCCCTCACCCTCGTGGTCACCCTGGTGCACCTCGACAAGTTCCACCTCGGCGCCGAGCATCCCGCCAGCGCCCGCGCCGTCGCGTGGGGCTGGCTCGCCATCTACGCCGGGGTGCCCGTGGCCATGGTGGCGGGCCTGGTCCTGCAGCGGCGGGCCACGGGGGCGCCGACGGACGCGGACGCCGTACGACGCCTGCCGTCCGTGCTGCGGTGGCTGCTCGCCGGCCTCGCCGCCCTCCTGCTCGCTTCCGGGGTCGCGCTGCTGCTGGCACCCGAGTGGGCCGCCGGGGCCTGGGCCTGGCCACTGACGCCGCTCACGGGCCGGGCCGTCGGCGCCTGGCTCGTCGGCCTCGGCTGGGCCGCGGCCCACGCCGGCCTCGTCGACGACGCGTCGTCGGTGCGGCCGGTCGGGCTCACCGGGGCGGCGTTCGTCGTCCTCGAGGGGGTGGCGCTGCTGCGCCACGGCGACGCGCTGGACTGGTCGGGCTGGCAGGCGGCGGCGTACGTCGCCGGGCTCGCGTGGATCGCCCTCGTCTCGGGGTGGATCCTGGCGCTCAGAGCAGCGGGCGCAGGGGGGCGAGGAAGCTCTCGGTGAACTTCCGGTTCAGGTCGCGCGCCTCCCACTCCGCGAGCGTGAGCTCGAGGCAGTTGGACTCGTCGGCGGCGAAGACCTCCTCCATCACCGCGGCGAAGGCCGGGTCGATGACTTCGAGGTTGATCTCGTAGTTGCCCTGGAGGCTGAGCCGGTCGATGTTGGCGGTACCGACGGTGGACCAGCTGCCGTCGATGGTGGCCGTCTTGGCGTGCACCATGGCGTCCTTGAACCGCAGGATCCGCGCGCCCGAGGTGAGCAGCTGGCCGTAGTAGCCGCGGGAGATCCAGTCGGCCACGATGTGGTTGGACTTCAGCGGCAGCAGGATGCGTACGTCGACGCCGCGACGGGCGGCCTCGCACAGGACGTCGACGAAGTCCTGGTCGGGCAGGAAGTAGGCGGTCGTGAGCCAGATGTTGCGGCTGGCGCGGGCGATGGCCTCGAGGTACATGCTGCGGATGGGGAAGTTCCACTGCCGTGGGATGTTCTTGTGGACCCGGATCTGCGGGTCCCAGTCGGACGCGGTCTCGACCAGCAGCGGCCGGTCGTTGCGGCGCAGCCGGTGGTGGCGGTTGAGGTTCCAGAAGTCGGCGAACGCCCGCTTGAGGTCCCACACGCCGGGCCCCGTGATCCGCACGTGCGTGTCGCGCCACTCGGTCGCGTAGGCCGAGCCGATGTTGTAGCCACCGAGGAAGGCGACCTCCTCGTCGACGACGAGCATCTTGCGGTGGTTGCGGCCGTAGCGGCGCAGGTCCCAGACGCGGAAGCCGGCCGTGTAGACCGGGTAGCGCAGCACCTTCAAGGACGGGGGGAAGCGCTTGAACGCGGGGGAGACGACCATGTTGGCGAAGCCGTCGTAGATGCAGTGCACGTCGACCCCACGCTCGGCGGCGGCGGCTAGGGCGGTCTTGAACTTCCACCCGATCTCGTCGCCCTTCCAGATGTAGGTCTCGAAGAGGATCTGCTTCTTCGCGCCGTCGATCGCGGCGAGCATGTCGTCGTACAGGTCACGGCCGAAGGTGTACGTCGTGATCTCGCCGTCGCCGACCGGCACCGTGTCCGGCCCGGTCACCGGGAACGGCTTGGGCCGCTTGCCGCGACGCCGGTAGGAGTCGACGAGCGAGAGGGCCACGGCGACCGTGAGCTGGAGACCGACGAGCCCGAGCAGGGTGCGCCGGACGGCGGTCAGCGTGCGGGCGACGGTCACGGGGTCAATCTAGCGACGGACCCCAGTCGGGGTGACGCGGCACGACTGGCAGCATGCGGGCATGCGCCGCCTCGTCTACCTGGTCGCCGTCACGCTCGACGGGTTCATCGCCGGACCCGAGGGTGGTGACCCCACCGGCTCCGACTTCTTCCCCGTGACCCCCGACCTGGTGGAGCACCTGGTGGAGTCCTGGCCCGAGACGCTGCCCGGGCCGGCTCGCGAGGCGATGGGGATCACCGGCCCAGGCGCCCGTCTCGACACCGTCATCGAGGGAAGGGGGTCGTACGACATCGGGCTGGCCGCCGGCCTCACCGACGCCTACCCGCACCTGCGGCACCTGGTCGTCTCCCGGTCGCTCGCCGACCGGACCGACCTGCCGGTCGAGGTCGTCGCAGGCGACCCGGTCGCCCGCGTGCGCGAGCTGAAGGCGGAGGAGGGACTCGACATCTGGCTCGTCGGCGGCGGCATGGTGGCCCACGCCCTGCTGCCCGAGATCGACCGGCTCGTGCTGAAGGTCAACCCGTCGGTGATCGGCGACGGACGGCGTCTCTTCGCCGGGCCGTTCGCCCACGCCCGTTTCGAGCCGGTCGACCAGGTCGACCTGCCTGGCGGGGTGCGCGTGGTGACGCTCGACCGGGTGCGCTGACCGGCGGTCGAGGGCTCGCCGGGGATCAGGCCAGGTCGAGCGCTGCGTAGCGCGCGACGTCGCACGGGGTGTCGGACAGCACCCGGAACAGCACGGCCCGGAGCATGGCCTGCCGCTCGGCCCCGGTGCGCCATGCGTCGAGCGCCGCCGTCGGAGCGCCCAGCCGCAGCACGGCGTCGAGCACGCAGACCGCCTCGGCCCAGAGCGGCGTACGCCAGGCGGGGGACAGGTCGATGACGAACGGCACGCCGCGGGCGTCGAGCAGCACGTTGCCCGCGAGATCCGCGTGGACGAGCTGCTCGCGGCCGAGGTCGGTTCCGTCGAGGCCCGCGACGAGCCGCCTGACGAGGTCGGCGATGCCCGGCTCAGGGCGCTCGGCGGCCGCCGTGACCGCGCTGCCGCCGTCGTACGCCTGCCGGTCGGCCACGCCCCACTGGTCGGTGCGCGCGGCGAGGTCGTCGGGGCGCTCGGGCACGGCGCTCGCGAGGTGGGCGTGCAGCAGGTGGGCGGTGGCACGCAGGGTCGCGAGGTCGCGGCAGGACGTCGTACCGGGCTCGAAGCGGGTGGCCGACCAGCCGTCGACGACGAGTCTCCCGTCACGTGCCGGCACCGGCAGTGCCAGCCGGATCGACCGGGGAGACTGCTCGTCGAGCCGGACGGCGAGCCGCGCCTGCACCGGCGCCAGCCAGGCCTCGGACGCGTCGTGGCCGGGGGAGAGCGCCAGGTCTCCGGCCCGCCACGTCGTGCCGCGGCCGCCCGGGAGGGGCTCGAGCACGCCCTCGGCCACGAACAGGTCGAGCACGCGGTCGGGCGGCTGTGACGGGTGGGGCACCGGACGAGCCTAGGGCCGGCGGGTCCGACGCGCCGCGAGGCTCACGAGGAGCGGGCGGCGATCGCGGCCTGCATCCGTTCGAGCTCGGAGTCCGGGAAGAGCTCGCCCGGCCAGACGAGCGAGACCGGGGAGCCGAGCTGACGGATGTGGACCCATCCGTCGACCCGCTCGACGTGGACCAGCCCGTCGTAGGACAGCTCGTAGCGCGCCAGCGGTCCGCGCAGCTCGACGGTCGACGGGGTGAAGCGGGAGGTCAGCTCGGTGCCCGGGGCGAGACGGGCACCGAACCGTCGCCGGGTCAGGTGGCGTCCGACGAGGGCCCCGATCGCGAGCGCACAGGCAATGAGGACCCCGGCGTAGGCCAGCGCCCAGAGCACGCGGGCCACGGGGTCGAGGCCGTCGTCCAGCGACGTCCACATGAGGACCCCGGTGAGGAGCCACAGCCCGACGAACACCCCGCGGCGTCGGCGCACGTTTCCGCGGGCGAAGCTCCGGGCAGCATCGGCGGCCGAGGTCGCGGAGGCCACCCACCTGTGGGTCACGGCATCTTCCATACGCCCATTCAACCCGGGCGCGGGCTCGTACGCGGCTGAACCGCACCGTCCGCTGTCGGTGGCCCCGCGTACGCTCGACGCATGCGTCCAGTCACCGATCTCCAGCGCCGGGTGGCCCCCTTCAAGGTGGTGTCCGACTACGAGCCCTCCGGCGACCAGCCGGCCGCGATCAAGGAGATCGTCGGTCGCATCCAGGGCGGCGAGCAGGACGTCGTGCTCCTCGGCGCGACCGGCACGGGCAAGACCGCCACGGTCGCCTGGGTGGCCGAGCAGCTCCAGCGCCCGGTCCTGGTGC
The DNA here is from genome assembly GCF_013155335.1 of Nocardioides sp. zg-1230. Taxonomy (GTDB): domain Bacteria; phylum Actinomycetota; class Actinomycetes; order Propionibacteriales; family Nocardioidaceae; genus Nocardioides. The sequence continues at coordinate 636,559 of NZ_JABJQZ010000004.1, forward strand.
TCCAGCCCAACAAGACCCTCGCCGCGCAGTTCGCCAACGAGCTGCGCCAGCTCTTCCCGGACAACGCAGTCGAGTACTTCGTCTCCTACTACGACTACTACCAGCCCGAGGCCTACGTCCCCCAGACCGACACCTACATCGAGAAGGACTCCTCGATCAACGAGGAGGTCGAGCGGCTGCGGCACAGCGCGACCAACAGCCTGCTCACCCGCCGCGACACGATCGTGGTCTCGACGGTGTCCTGCATCTACGGCCTCGGCACCCCCCAGGAGTACGTCGACCGGATGCTGCGGCTCAAGGTCGGCGAGGAGCACGACCGCGACTCGGTGCTGCGCCGGCTCGTGGAGATCCAGTACACCCGCAACGACATGTCGTTCACCCGTGGCACGTTCCGCGTGCGCGGCGACACCCTCGAGATCTTCCCGGTCTACGAGGAGCTCGCGATCCGCATCGAGTTCTTCGGCGACGAGATCGAGCGTTTGATGACGCTCCACCCCATCACCGGCGAGGTCATCTCCGAGGACACCGAGCTCCACGTCTTCCCGGCCACCCACTACGTCGCCGGACCGGAGCGCATGGAGCGCGCCATCAAGGGCATCGAGCTCGAGCTCGACGACCAGCTCGCCGCGTTCGAGAAGCAGGGCAAGCTCCTCGAGGCCCAGCGGCTGCGGATGCGCACGACCTACGACGTCGAGATGATGCGCCAGGTCGGATCCTGCTCGGGCATCGAGAACTACTCGATGCACATGGACGGCCGCAAGCCCGGCAGCGCGCCCAACACGCTCCTCGACTACTTCCCGGAGGACTTCGTCCTCGTCGTCGACGAGTCCCACGTCGCCGTCCCGCAGATCGGCGGCATGTACGAGGGCGACATGTCGCGCAAGCGCAACCTCGTCGACCACGGCTTCCGGCTGCCGAGCGCGATGGACAACCGGCCGCTGCGCTGGGACGAGTTCGTCGACCGGATCGGGCAGACGGTCTACCTGTCGGCGACCCCGGGCAACTACGAGCTCGACCGCGTCGGCGGCGTGGACAACACGGTCCAGCAGATCATTCGCCCGACGGGCCTCGTCGACCCCGAGGTCGTCGTCAAGCCGACCAAGGGCCAGATCGACGACCTCATCCACGAGATCCGCGAGCGGGGCGACAAGGGCGAGCGCGTCCTGGTCACCACGCTCACCAAGAAGATGTCCGAGGACCTCACCGACTACCTCCTCGACGCGGGCATCCGCACCCGCTACCTCCACTCCGAGGTCGACACGCTCAAGCGGATCGAGCTGCTGCGCGACCTGCGCCTCGGCGAGTACGACGTCCTCGTCGGCATCAACCTGCTCCGTGAGGGCCTCGACCTTCCCGAGGTCTCGCTGGTGGCGATCCTCGATGCCGACAAGGAAGGCTTCCTGCGCTCCGACAAGTCGCTGATCCAGACGATCGGTCGCGCGGCGCGCAACGTGTCGGGCCAGGTCCACATGTACGCCGACAAGATCACGCCGTCGATGGAGGCCGCGATCGACGAGACCAACCGTCGTCGCGCCATCCAGGTCGCCTACAACACCGAGCGCGGGATCGACCCGCAGCCGCTGCGCAAGAAGATCGCCGACATCACCGAGATGCTCGCCCGCGAGGACGAGACGACCCAGGAGCTGCTGAAGACCTGGGCTGACGTGGGCCAGAAGGGTCGCGCCGGTGGCGTGAAGGCCGGCAAGTCGCCGACGCCCGCCCTGTCGAAGATCCACGACGAGGCGCCCGACACCGCCGGCATCCCGAGCAGCGACCTCGCCGAGCTCATCCAGGAGCTGACCGAGCAGATGAAGCACGCAGCCGCCGAGCTCCAGTTCGAGGTGGCAGCCCGCCTCCGTGACGAGGTCAACGACCTCAAGAAGGAGCTCCGCCAGATGATGGAAGCCACCAAGTAGGGGTCAGCCCTCGTCCTCGCGCTTGCGCAGCTCCTTGCGCTCCTTCTTCTCCAGGTGCCGGACATGCTCCTCGATGATGTCGCGCCTGTTGGCGATGATCCGGACGAGGTTCATCAGGGCGGCGCCCATGGGGAAGAGCGGCCACGGGAACCCGCCGGGGGTGGTGACCGCCCAGATCGTCCACACGAGCGCCGAGAGACCGATGAGGCCGATCAGCGCCTCGCGCCGGTCGGACTCCCACTTGCGGAGGGCCTGCTCCTCGCGGCTCCTCGTGCCGGCTCGAGGGGCCTGCGCGACAGGCAGGTCCTCCACGAGGGGGACGAGGTCCCCCAGGGTGCGGCTGGCGATCGCGGCCTCGGCGCGCTCGTCGTACTCGTCCCGCGTGAGGCGCCCCTCGGCGAAGGCGTCCCCCAGGACGGTCTCGATCACCGCACGGTCGCGGTCCGACGCACGGATGCGTGCGTTCACCGGGCTGCGCGGGTCGTGGTCGAACTGGCTCCACACCTCGATTCCTGGCACGACGACCATCGTAGGCAAGCCCACCCCTCCGGAGGTGGGCCGAAGGGCTCAGGTCGGACGAGGCGCTAGGTTCGCGCCATGAGCACTCCCATCGACCTCGGTCGCCCCGTCTCGGGCGACGTCATCGACCTGATCCTCGAGGACCACCGCCGCTTCGAGGCCCTCATGCGACAGCTCCGCGACAGCACCTCCGACCGCGACGCCGTCCGCAAGGCGCTCTCCGCGCTGCACGTCGCCCACGCGGAGGCGGAGGAGAAGCACGTCTACCCCCAGCTGCGCCGCAAGGACGCGATCACCGAGCACGAGGCCGAGCACGGCGAGGAGGAGCACGCCGAGGGCCACGAGGCGATGCTCAAGGTGCTGGAGCTCAAGGGCACCGACACCCAGGCCTTCGACGACGCCGTGGAGGAGCTCGCGACCGCGCTCAACCACCACCTCACCGAGGAGGAGCTGACGATCCTCAACCCGGCGCGCGAGGAGGTCAGCGAGAAGGTCCGTGCCGAGCTGGGGGAGGCGTTCGCGACCGAGCGCAACAAGCAGCTCGACGCCGACTGCGGCAGGATCGACAACGTACGCCGGATCGTGCAGGAGGCGGAGAAGGAAGGCCTCCTCGACGAGGACGACGAGGACGACGACGAGGACTGACGGCGGACCGCGAGTCGGGCGCTCTCCGGGTCGATCCCCGATGAGGAGCTGGTCGAGGCCGTCGAGGAGTCCTACCGGCTGGTGGTCTCCCGCCTGCCGAAGAAGGACCGGCCCGAGGGGTGGGTCGACTAGCGGCGGTGGCGCATCATCGTGAGCCCGACCATGCGGGCCACGACCATGGCGATGTAGAAGACGCCGACCATCATCTCCACCATGACGACCGACCGGGCCTGCTCGCCGACTGCCACGATGTCGGACAACCCGACGCTCGTGAGCGTGGAGAACGACAGGTAGAGCAGCTCGAACCACTCGCGGCCGTAGCCCTCGGCGTTGATGAACGAGTCGGGCCACACGATCTGCACGACCGTGAACACGTAGGCGAAGCCCCAGGCCACCACCGTGAACGCGGCGCCGGTCGCGAAGTACTCGTCGGTGGTGACGACGTCGTCGTGGAGCAGGTAGCGCAGCATCGCGTAGGAGACGTAGAAGTAGAACGGCGCGTGCAGCATGCCGGACACCAGCACGATCGGGTCGCTGTCGGCGAAGATCGCCTCGAGCAGGGTGAAGACGATCGTCGGGGCGCCCAGGAAGAACACGACGCGGCTCACGTGCGGCGTACGCCGGACCGCGAGCACCGCGGAGCCGACGGCGAGCATCCCGATGACGCCGAGGAACGCGCCGCCGAGCCGCGAGCCGCCGAGGAAGGGCCACGCGAGCACCTGCAGCAGCTGGGCGCCGAGCAGCATCGCGGACGGGTGCGAGGTCACCTGGTCGAGTCGTCTGCCCACGACGACGCAGTCTAGGGACGCCCGGATCACCCGCACGGCGACGCTCCGCTGGGCTAGGTTCGCTCCGTGGGCGAGCGAGCGGGTCGATGGGTGGCCGGCGGTCTCGTCCTCGTGCTCCTCGCGCTGGTGGGCGCGACCGCATGGGTGGTCATCGCCGGGCGGGACGAGGTCGACGAGGAGCTCACCGCCGCCCAGCAGGACGTCGCCGGCGCGGCGCGCGCGGAGGCGGTGGCCTTCCTCACCGTCGACCACCGCGACATGGACCCGCTCATCGACGCGGTCCTCGACGGCGCGACCGGCGACTTCGCCGAGCAGTACGCCTCGCAGCGCGAGACGCTGACGCGCGAGGCGGTCCGCACCGAGGCGACCTCGACGCCGGAGGTCGTCTCGCTCGGCGTGGGCGACCAGGACGACGACACGGCCACGGTCCTGGTGGCCGCCAACAGCACCGTCACCAACACGGGCACCGGTGCCGAGGGCCAGGTCCGCTACTACCGCCTGCGCCTCGAGCTCGTCCGGGAGGACGGGCGCTGGCTCACCGACGACCTGCGTTTCGTGAGGTGAGGGCATGAGCAGCGTGACGAGTGGTACGACGATGAACCGGCGGCTGCTGGTGCTCGCGGCGCTGGTCGTGCTGGCTGCCGCCGCCCTCGTGTGGGCGCTGCGCGACTCGCGCGACGCCCCCGCCTCCGACGTCAGCAGCGCGGACGCGGCGGACGCCGTGGTGGCGTCGTCCTTCGTGAAGGAGTCGGTGCGACTGCGTGCCGCTGACGGCGCACGCGTGGCCTACAGCTACTCGTGGCGGTCACTGGCCTACGACAAGGCCGCCGCCCGCAGGCTGATGACGCCGGCCATGCAGGAGCGCTACGACCGGACCATGGCCGGCGTGACCACGGCGAGCCGGCGCGACCGCACCGTGGTCCGGGCCGAGGTCGTCGACACCGCGCTCGCCACCGCGTCGACGACGTACGCCCGGGTGCTGGTGTTCGTCAACCAGCGCACCTCCGGCACCGGCCTCGATCGGCCCACCCTCGACCTCGACCGCGTGCTGGTGACGTTGCGGCGCGCGGACGGGGAGTGGAAGGTCGACGAGCTCGACGCCCTCTAGCACCTTGTGGGACCTCCGCCCAGACGATTGGATCGCGAACGTGGACGACGTGACGACCGACCTGCTGATCATCGGCGCAGGCCCCACGGGGCTGTTCTCCGCCTACTACGCCGGCTTCCGCGGGCTGAGCGTGGCGGTGGTCGACTCCCTGCCCGAGCTCGGGGGCCAGATCACCGCGATGTACCCCGAGAAGGCGATCCTCGACGTCGCCGGGTTCCCCAGCGTGAAGGGCCGTGACCTCGTGGAGGGACTCGTGGCGCAGGCGGCCACCGCCGACCCGACGTACCTCTTGGACCGGACGGCCACCACGCTCGAGCACGGGGAGGACCACGTGGTCGTCACCCTCGACGACGGCACGACCGTGACGGCCGGGGCCGTGCTCATCACCTCGGGCATCGGCAAGTTCAGCCCGCGACCGCTGCCGGCGGGCGACGGCTGGGTGGGGCGCGGCATGGAGTTCTTCGTGCCCAGCTTCGCGCCGTACGCCGGCAAGGACGTGGTCGTCGTCGGGGGAGGGGACAGCGCCTTCGACTGGGCCCAGCACCTCGAGCCGATCGCAGCCTCCGTCACGCTGGTGCACCGTCGCGACGCGTTCCGCGCCCACGAGCGCACCGTGGCCGCGGTGCGGGACTCGAGCGTCGAGATCATCACGAACGCGCAGGTGACCGAGCTGCGGGGCGACTCCCACCTCGAGGAGGTCGTGGTGAGCGTCGACGGGGAGGAGCCCCGGGTCCTGAAGGCGCAGGCGCTCGTCGCCGCCCTGGGCTTCATCGCCGACCTCGGGGCGATCCAGCAGTGGGGCCTCGAGACCCAGAAGCGCCACGTGGTCGTCGACTCCGCGATGCGGACCAACCTGGCGCGCGTCTTCGCCGCCGGTGACATCACCGACTACCCGGGCAAGGTCCGGCTCATCGCGGTCGGTTTCGGCGAGGCCGCCACCGCCGTGAACAACGCCGCGGTCGTGCTCGACCCGTCCGCCCACGTGTTCCCCGGCCACTCCAGCGAGGGGTGAGCGAGGGGGACCTACCGGCCAGTAGGCATAATGGGCCCCTCACGGAGCGCCACGAAAGGCAGACCACAGTGCGCATCGCCATGCTGTCCTACCGCAGCAAGCCGCACTGCGGCGGTCAGGGCGTCTACATCCGCCACCTCAGCCGCGAGCTCGTCCGGCTCGGGCACGAGGTGGAGGTGTTCTCGGGCCAGCCCTACCCCGACCTCGACGAGGGCGTGGTGCTCACCAAGGTGCCGAGCCTCGACCTCTACCGCGAGCCCGACCCGTTCCGGGTGCCCCACCTGCGCGAGTTCCGCGACCTCATCGACGTCGAGGAGTTCCTCACGATGTGCACGGCCGGGTTCCCCGAGCCGAAGACGTTCAGCTCACGCATCGCGCGGCTGATGAAGGACCGCGCCGGCGACTTCGACATCGCCCACGACAACCAGGTCCTCGGCACCGGCATCATGGAGCTGGAGTCCTACGGCCTGCCGGTCGTCGCGACGATCCACCACCCGATCACGATGGACCGCCGCATCGACCTGCAGACCGCGCCGACGTGGCGCAAGCGGCTCACCCTGCGTCGGTGGTACGGCTTCCTGCGGATGCAGACCAAGGTCGCCAAGCGCTACCGCAAGGTGCTCACCCCGTCGGAGTCCTCCACCCGCGACGTCGCCCGCGACTTCGGTGTCGACCCGGCGCGGATGCAGACGATCCTGCTCGGCGTCGACGACGTCTTCGCGCCACCCACCGCCCCGCGCGTCCCCGGCCGGATCCTGGCCATGGCCAGCGCCGACGCCCCGATGAAGGGCATCGCGACCCTGCTCGAGGCGTTCGCCAAGCTCGCTGTCGAGCGCGACGTCTCGCTGGTGCTCGTGACGAGGCCGGAGCCGGGCGGGCGCACCGAGCGGCTCATCGACCAGCTCGGCATCGCCGACAAGGTGTCCTTCGTCAACGGCGTCAGCGACGCCGAGCTCGTCGAGGTGATGGGGTCGGCCGAGGTGGCCTGCGTGCCGTCGCTCTACGAGGGCTTCTCGCTCCCCACCGCCGAGCTGATGGCCTGTGCGACCCCGCTGGTGGTCTCGCGCGCCGGCGCCATCCCGGAGGTCGTCGGCCCAGACGGCCAGTGCGCCGACCTGGTCACCCCCGGCGACGTCGGTGAGCTGGAGCAGGCGATCGCCGCCCTGCTCGACGACCCCGAGCGACGTACGACGATGGGCGCGGCCGGACGCGCCCGGGTCGAGGAGCTGTTCAGCTGGCGTGCCGTGGCCGAGGCCACCGCCGCCGCCTACGAGGAGACCATCGCCGACTTCCACGCCGAGAAGGCCGGCCGGATCGAGGGAGAGCGCCCGTGCTGACCGTTGACTTCGACCGCCTGGGGCTGCGCCCGGGCGACCGCGTGCTCGACATGGGTTGCGGTGCGGGACGCCACGCGTTCGAGATGTACAAGCGCGGCGCCGACGTCATCGCGTTCGACCAGGACGCCGACGAGCTCGCGACCGTGCGCGAGTGGTTCACCGCCATGCGCGAGGCCGGCGAGGTGCCGGCCGGTGCCGAGGCCGACGTCAAGGAGGGCGACGCGCTCGCCCTGCCCTTCGCCGACGGCGAGTTCGACCGCGTCGTCGCCGCGGAGGTGCTCGAGCACATCCACGCCGACGTCGACGCGATCAAGGAGCTGGTCCGGGTGCTGCGCCCGGGCGGCACCCTGGCGATCTCAGTGCCGCGCTGGCTCCCCGAGATCGTCAACTGGAAGCTCTCCGACGACTACCACAACGCCGAGGGCGGCCACATCCGCATCTACACGGCACAGGAGCTCGTCGACAAGGTGACCAAGGCCGGGCGCGCCAACGACGGCACCCCCGGTGACGCGATGGTCTTCACCGGACGCGACCACGCCCACGGCCTGCACACGCCCTACTGGTGGATCAAGTGCGCCGTCGGCGTCACCAACGACGACCACCCGCTCGCCAGGGCGTACCACAAGCTGCTGGTGTGGGAGATCATGGAGAACCCCAAGGCGCTGCAGTACGCCGGCAAGGTGCTCGACCCGCTGATCGGGAAGAGCATGGTGCTCTACTTCCGGAAGCCGGCCACATGAGCCTCACCCGCGCGCAGGTCGAGCAGACCGCCGCCTCCATCGCCGCCATGCAGGAGCCGTCCGGCGCCGTCCCGTGGACCCCGGGCGAGCACACCGATGTCTGGAACCACCTCGAGTCGGCGATGGCGCTCATGGTCGGCGGGCAGCGCGACGCCGCCGAGCGCGCGTTCGCCTGGGCGCGCGCGAGCCAGCGCCGCGACGGGTCGTGGCCGTTGAAGATCGTCGTCGGCGAGGTCGAGGACCACTCCGGCGAGACCAACATGTCGGCGTACGTCGCCGTCGCCACGTGGCACCACTGGCTGGTCGCGCGCGACGAGGCGTTCGTCCGCCTGATGTGGCCGACGGTGCGTCGCGCGCTGGACTTCGTGGTGTCCATGCAGCTGCCGTTCGGTGGCATCGCCTGGTCGCAGGAGTGGCACGACGGCGCGCCCGCGAAGGTCAACGCCGACGCCCTGCTCGCCGGCTCCTCGAGCATCTACCACTCGCTGCGGGCGGGTGTCGCGCTCGCAGAGCTGGTGGGGGAACCGCAGGTCGAGTGGGAGCTCGTCGGCGGCCGCCTCGGTCACGCCCTGCGTGAGCACCGCGACCTGTTCCTGGACAAGTCGCAGTTCTCGATGGACTGGTACTACCCGGTGCTGGGCGGTGCAGTCCGCGGACCGGAGGCACACGCGCTGGTCGCCGAGCGCTGGGACACCTTCGTCGAGCCGGGCCTCGGCATCCGCTGCGTCTCGCAAGACCCGTGGGTCACGGGCGCGGAGACCTGCGAGCTGGTGATGGCGCTCGACGCCATCGGCGACCGCGCGCGGGCGCTCCAGCTGCTCGCGGACATGCAGCACCTGCGCACGGACGAGGGGTCCTACTGGACGGGGTACGTGTTCCCCGACGACGTCAACTGGCCGGTCGAGCAGACCACCTACACCGCAGCGGCCGTGATCCTGGCCGTCGACCAGGTGACCGACGGCACCCCCGGCGCCGACATCATGCGCGGGACGACCCTGGCCGCCGACTTCGCCGAGCTCGGCCTGGAGTGCGGCTGCCCGTCCGGCGGCGCGTCAGCCGACCGGGTCGCCGGCGTCGCCGGTCGTACGACGTAGCACCCGCATCGACCCGACCGCGTCGACCTCGATGAAGGCGCCGCTGCCAATCGCGGGCAGGTAGATGTCGTCGTAGGGAGGCCGACCACCGTCGGCCGGGTCGGGGAAGACGTCGTGGATGACGAGGACCCCGTCGGCCATCACCCAGCGCGGCCACGTGCGGAAGTCGGTGCGCGCGGGCTCGACCCCGTGCCCCCCGTCGATGAAGAGCAGCGAGAGCGGCGTGCGCCACCACGCACCGACCGTCTCGGAGCGCCCGACCACCGCCACCACCTGCTCCTCCAGGCCGGCGGCGGCCAGGGTGCGACGGAAGGTGGGCAGGGTGTCCATCAGGCCGAGGTCGGGGTCGACCAAGCTGTCGTCGTGGTGCTCCCAGCCGGCCTGGTTCTCCTCGGAGCCCCGGTGGTGGTCGACGGTGACGACGGTGCCACCGACCTCGCGGGCCGCGGCGCCGAGCCAGACGGCCGACTTGCCGCAGTAGGTGCCGACCTCCAGGGCCGGCCCGTGCGGGAGCCGCTGCCGCGCCCAGCGGTGCAGCAACGCGCCCTCGTCCTCGGGCATGAAGCCCTTGGCCGCGCGGGCGTGGGGGAGCAGGTCGGCCGGCATCTCGTCGTGGTCGTGCACGGTCTCAGGCGCCCCTCTCCTCAACGTCGTTGCGGAGCTCGTCGGCCTCGACACCGCTGTCGGCGTGCAGGCCGTGGCGCCAGGTGTTCCAGTGCCAGGTGAGGTAGCGGTCGACCGCCCGGACCGCGTGCGTGCTGCGGATCGAGTGGAAGACGTCGAAGGCGTGCTGGGCGCCGGGCAGCTCGGCGTACACCACCGAGCGCTTCGACGTGCGCCGCAGCTCGGCGACGAACATCCGCGCCTGGTCGACGGCCACGAGGCTGTCGAGGTCGCCGTGGATGACGAAGAAGTCCGGTGCGTCGGGGGTGATCCGGAGGATGGGCGAGGCCGCCTCGTAGACGTCGGGCGCGTCCTGCCAGGTCGTCCGCATCACCCGCGGGCCGAGGAAGGCGTCGCGCATCCCGATCGCGTTGGCGAGCCCGGTGGAGCCGGCGAAGTCGTAGACCCCGTAGAACGGCACCGCTGCCCGGACCGAGGTGTCGGCGTCCTCGAAGCCCGGCTGCCACTCGGGGTCGCCCGGGGTCAGCGCCGCGAGCGCGGCGAGGTGGCCGCCGGCCGACCCGCCGGTGATCACGAGGTAGTCGGGGTCGCCCCCGTGCTCGGCGATGTTCTCCCGCACCCAGGCGATGGCGCGCTTCACGTCGACGATGTGGGCCGGCCACGGGTCGCGGGGGGAGAGGCGGTAGTTGATCGCCACGCAGATCCAGCCCTTGGCGGCCATCCGGTTCATGAGGGGGCGCGCCTGGTGCTCCTTCGCACCCACGGTCCAGGCGCCACCGTGGACCTGCAGGAGCACCGGAGCGTCCGTGATCGCGTCACCGCCAGCGGGCAGGTAGAGGTCGAGGTGGCCGCGGCGACCGGCCTCGGAGTAGGGCAGGTTGCGGATCACCCGAACGGCGTCGTCGCGGAAGTCGAAGGGCCGCGCGAGCCGCCGCCACGGGGTCGCCAGGTCGGCCGGATCGGGTGCCTCGTCGAGCTGCTCGACGTAGTCGACGCCGAGGCCGTCGACGAGGGCGTCGTCCAGGACGCCGGCGGCCCGCTGGCTCTGCCGCACCATGTGGGCCAGTCCGAGCGCGCTGGCCCCGGCGAGGGCGAGTCCCGCCTTGGCGCGGACCCCGGCGCGTCGGCTCCTCGTGAGGTGGGCTGCTGCGTCGAGAGCGGTCAGTGCCAGCATCTGCGGGGCGGTCTCGCCGAAGAGCCATCCGACGGCGAACGCCGGTACGCCGCTGCGCTGGCCCCGCGGCGGTCGCAGGGCGTTGGCGGTCAGGGCGGCGATCACGGTCTGGCGCGACAGGAAGCTCACGCGCTCCATGTTACTCGCCGGTATGCGTCTGGTCGGAGTCAGAGCAGGAAGACGACGACCAGGATCGCGGTGACGGCCAGCGAGACCAGCACGGACCCCAGGCAGCCGAGACGGTTGCTGAAGAACAAGAACATCGGGAGGCCTCCATCGGGACGGGCGCGCGGACGACGACGCCGTACCCATCTCGCCCGGGGCGATCCCCCCATCCCGCCATGATCTGACGGGTGCCGACTCCTGCCGAAGACCTGTGGACCTACGTGGTGACCGACGTCGAGCTCGACGGCCCGTGGCCGGGCGTCCACTCCATGCGCTCCTCGCGTCGGTCGCGGTGACGGCGGACGGGATGGAGCACGGACGCTTCGAGGCGGTGCTCGAGCCCCGCTCGGCTACGCCAACCTGCTGGTCGAGCTCTTCCGGCGGGCGCGACAGAGCGGGACGCAGACCCACGTGCCGGAGTGAACCGCGCCCGAGGGCTCGCGCGGGGCACGGGAGACCGTGCGCCGGCTGATCGCGTCGCGGGGCTGATCTCCGCCGGGCCGGCCCAGGTCTTGACCTTGCCCCTGCGGCAAGCCGCAGGGTCGTCGCACCGGTGACCGACACCGGGGAGGATGGGGACGATGACCACGGAACCAGGCACGGAGCTCTGGACGATCGGCGACTTCGCCCGGGAGTCAGGCCTGACGCCGAAGGCGCTGCGGCTGTACGACGACCTCGGGCTGCTACGGCCCGCCGGGGTCGACCCTGGCTCGGGCTACCGCCGCTACGCGCCGGACCAGCTCTCGCAAGCTCGGCTGGTGGCCTCGCTCCGCCTGGTCGGCATGCCGCTGGCCCGGATCGAGGAGGTCCTCGGGGCGTCGCCGGCTGCTGCGGCGCGGCTGGTCAGGGCGTACTGGCTCCAGGTCGAGCACGACACGGCCAGCCGCCGGGACGTCGTCTCCGCCCTCGTCGAACGGCTCGAGAGCGAGGAACCACCCATGACCACCTCCACCGACACCTTGCACGCAGAGATCGGCACGAGCCACCGCCGGGGCGGACGGCCGCACCAGCAGGACGCCCTGATCGCCACGCCCGGCCTCGTGGCCGTCGCCGACGGCTTCGGCGAACGCTCGGACCTCGCTGCCGCGGTGCTCGCTGCGTTCGGGTCCGGCGGCCTCGAGGGTGCCGTGGCGGTCGTGGCGTCCGAGATCGCCGACTCGCTCCCGGACGCGCCGAGGTCGGGCACGACGCTCACCGCCGTGACGATCGCCGGGCGCACCGCGTCGGTGACGCACGTGGGCGACGGACGCGTGTGGCTGGTGCGCGACCACGAGGTCCGACAGGTCACCCATGACCACACGGTGGTGGCAGGGCTGGTGGAGAGCGGTCAGCTGACCGTGGACGAGGCCCGCTCCCACCCTCACCGCAACCTGCTCAACCGGGCACTGGTGCCCGGCGTCGTCACCGACGAGCTCGAGATCGGGCTCGAGCCCGGCGATCGCCTCGTGCTCACGACCGACGGCGTGCACTCGGTCGTCGACGACCTCGCGGCGCTGCTGGCGTCTCCCGCGACTGCCCAGCAGGTCGCGGACGAGGTGGCGTCTGCGGTGGCCGCCGCCGGTGAGCCCGACAACCACACGATCGTCGTGGTGGACCGGTCGTAAGGCTGACGTGGGACGGGGCCCGCAACCTCGCCGACCTGGGCGGGTCGGCGCTGGTCGCGGGCGGCGAGACCAAGCGCGGCCGGGTCTACCGGTCGGCCGCGCCGGAGTGGATGACGGGACGCGGGTGGGACGACGCGCGCTCGGCCGGCGTGTCGACCGTGGTCGACCTGCGCAACGAGATGGAGCACGGACGTACCGACGCACACCCGGTCCTCGCCGCCGGTGCCACGGTCGGGATCACGTTCGTCCACGCCCCGACCGAGGACCCGAGCGACGCCGACTTCCTGCAGCATTGCGGGCCGTGGCTCGACCACCCGCGCTCGTGGACTGACAACCTGCGGATGTACCCGCAGAAGATCGTGCGTGTGCTCGAGGGGGTGGCGCGAGCCGGCTCGCCCGTCCTCGTGCACTGCGCCGGGGGCCGGGACCGCACCGGCATGGTCTGCTCGCTCCTCCTGCTGCTGGCCAGAGCCACTCCCGAGGCGATCGTGGCGAGCTACGAGGCAGGCTTCCGTGGCGCGGCCGAGCACCGGGGCCACGGGTGGTCGCTCGACCAGGTCGCAGGCACCTGGGTCCCCTCTGTCGACGAGGCGTGGACGGAGGACGAGCTCGACGCGGCGTTGGACGACCGGCGTCCGGTGCTGCTCGAGTGGGTCGAGACCTTCGACGTCCAGGAGTACCTCGTCGCGGCCGGCGTTGACGAGGACACCCGGCGACGGCTCGGGGTGCTGCTCGTCGAGTGATCGCGCCTGTCGCGCCGCGGCCTGCTCGTGCACGCCTATGGCCCCGCTACCGGGTGGGTAGCGGGGTTCGGGGCGGGGTCATCGTCGGCGGGGTCGCGGGACACCGGGCGGATCTGGCCGGTCGGGCGGGTCGGGTGAGTCGATCGCTGTCGTCCCATAGCGGTCGCGGCGGAAGCGGTACCCATGCGGTGACATCCACTCGAACAGCCCGGGTGCGACCATCTCGTAGCGCCAGGCCGAGTGGGTCTTCAACCTGTGGTGGCCACGGCACAGGCACGCGAGGTTGTCGGTCCGGGTCGGCCCCGGCTGGGGCCGGCCTTCGGCTTCGGCGTCTGGGTCGTAGGGGATGACGTGGTCGATGTCGCAGCCTCGGGCCGGTCGGCTGCACCGCGGAAAGACGCACGTCTGGTCGCGGAGGACGACCTGCTCCCGGATCCGGTCGGGCACCTGGTAGACGTCGGTGTGGTGCTGGGTGTTGAGGTCGATCACCGGCTTGATCGTCACTTTGTTCCTCGAGTCGCCGCACCAGGAGCGGACCTGGTCGAGCAGGACCAAGCGCTGGCCCTCGTCCAGCCTCCCGGTCGGACCGAACACCGTCTGCTCGCCGACCGTTGAGGCGTCGAAGTGGGCGTGGAGGACGACCTCGCGTGCGACGGGAAGCCCGTCCTGAGCGTGGCCGGTGGTGCCCGCGCCCGTGGCATGGAGGTCGAGGGCCGTCTGGGTGCGGGCGAGCTCACCGAGGGCCTTGGCCCGGCGCACGTTCAACGACTCGGTGGACCCGAGCGCGGCTTGGGTGGCGGCGCCGTGGGCGACGGCGCGGTCGAGGTCGAGGGCGTCGGCGATGTCGATCTCGGCCTCGACCTTCATGGTGCCGGCGTAGTGCACGTCCTCGGTGTGGACGCTCACGTGGCGCGGGTCCACGTGGAGGTAGCCGTCCTCGGGATCCGCGGCCGGGTCGGGCTCGGCGAGGTCGAACCGCTTGATCGCCTCCGCGACCAGCCGGTCCAGCTGCGCGGGACCGACCCTGCCCGCGACGGCGGAGACCTGCGTGTCGACGAACGCCGCCGCCTCCTTCGTGAGCGTGGGTGAGGAGTGGATGGTGGTCTCGGCGACCGCGCGGGCTTTCCACGCCGGCACCCGGCCGGCCTGGACCTGCGCCCACAGCCGCGGCAACCGGTGCCGCAGCTCCAACGCCTGACCGATCAGCTTCTTCGCCGCCGTCGTCGACGTCCCGAGGACGCCGCCGAGCTCGGCGATGCAGAACTCCGCCACCAACGGGCACCCCTCACCGGCGATGGGCTCCTCGTGCTCCCACCCCGGGACCGAGAAGGACGCGGCGTCGTGGATCGACTCCGGCGGGTGCAGGTCCGCCCACGCAGCGGCAAGCACGAGCTGGTCAGCCGCCGACCGATTCTCGGTCTCGCGCGCGGAGCGGATCGAGGCGAGCAGGTCGGGAGCTGTGAGGTCCTCGACCCCACCTGCCAACCGATCCGCCAGCGCTTCGCTCATGTGTTCGAGTGTAGAGAAGGGGTCCGACACTGATACGCGGCGGCGAACTGGGCCTGTGGACGTGGGGTTGAGACGGACTTAGTCCCTCACGCTCTCTATTCGGTCACTTGTCGGCGTGTCCGCGCATCGCGGTAGATCTGGATGTCCGCAGAGGGGCTGCGAACGGTCGAGACAGCCGCTTGACCCTCGCAACCGGCGAACGCCGACAACTAACCATGAGGTCGGCGCGTCTGAGCAAGGACTGTCGCATGCGACGTACTGTCACCGACACGCTGCCCACCATCATCGGGGGGGTGGCTCACCCAAGGGGGAACCGTGCTTCGACGTTCGACCACGCTTGTTGTCACCGCGCTTGTTGCGGGGGTGCTGCTGAGCGCACCGTCTTCGGGGGCTTCGGACACTGCCCAGACCTGCCAGGGCCGGGCGGCCACGATCGTCGGCACTGGCCCGGCCATTCAGGGCACGCCGGGTGATGACGTCATCGTCACCGGCTCCTCCCAGCGTACCAACGCTGTCGCTGGGAACGACCTGGTGTGCGTGAGCCCGTCCGCCGTGTTGGTGGTCGTGGTCGCGGGCGACGGCGATGACGTGGTGGACGCGTCCCAGGCTGGGTTGACAACAAGCGTTACCTATCTAGGTGCTGGTCTCGACCGCTACCTCGGGGGACCTGGCCAAAGCTATGTGTACGCGGACGGGACGGATGACACCGTGACAGACGCCTGGCGGGCGTACCTGACGGTCACCGCGCCTGTGACGGGGGCACCTGGCACCTACACCGGTGGCGGGATCGCTGTCTGGTCGGCCGACCAGGACGTGGAGATCGACCTGGACACCAACATGGTGACGGTCGGCGGGGTCCATGCGGTCAACCTGTCTGGGATCGTTCACGCGGGCGTAGTCGCGCCGCGCGCGGTGTTGCGAGGCAACGCCGAGGACAACTACCTGTGGGGGGCGGGATGCGATGTGCTGTTCGTCGGGAAAGGCGGAAACGACACCCTCCGCGGTGCTTCTTACAGCGATGACTCCCCCTACGCCCAGATCAAGTCGGAGTGCGTGGGCATGAAAGCCACGATGCGTGGTGGATCCGGCGACGACAGCATCCAGGGGTGGCAGGGCCTCAACCGGTTGGTCGGGAACGCAGGCAACGACGAACTCCAAGGCCGCGCCCGATCAGACGTGCTTCTCGGTGGCAGCGGCCGCGACGACCTTAGGGGCGGCGAGGGGTCGGACGTGCTCCGCGGAGGCGGCGGACGCGACACCGCCGACGGGCAGAGTGGCCGGGACCGCTGCGATGCCGAACGCGAGCGTCGCTGCGAACGTTGAAACCACTAGGGTTGACGATCGCCCGGGGTGCTCATCGGGATGAGCGGACCCCCGACTGTCGGCAGATCCGCGCGATCATCGCGGCAGATCCGCATGTCCCGACTCTTGGAATGTCATGCCCAGTGGCTGTCGCAGCGACTCCGCGTTCCATGACGTCACGAGAACCGCCGGTTCGAACCGCTAGAACTCATGACGTCCTGCGTCTAAACAAAGGTTCACGTGGCCGTCGTGAGTCGCCTGAATGCGCAGGTCACCTTCGACGGACTCGTACTCGCGGATCCCTTCCCACCCTCGCCAGCTGGCGGCCAGGTCGGCAAAGTAGGCAGCCTTGCTGAACCCTTCGTCGTAGCCCTCGTAGACCTGCCGCGACGCTCGAAGGTCAGGGCCTTCGATCGTGACGGAGAGGTACTGCGCGGGGACCGTCCTGGCCGTGTAGGGCTCTGCGAAGACCACCGCTGTACGCACGTCCCTGATGACCACCGAGTCCATGCGGACAGCATGACGCAGGTCTTCCGCTCATCGTCTGCTTGTCTTCATTGACCCAGGACCGGTGTCTGGCGTCGCCATCAGGGGCTCACCCATAAAGGTCGGGGGCCCGTTCCTTCTCGATCAGCGACCTAGCGCAGGCGCGTGCCGAAGAAGTCGAGCACCGCGTCGACGGCGACCTGGGAGCGCTGCTCGGTGACGGTGGAGTGGCCGAAGCCCTCGAGCTCGACGCGGATGAAGGCGTCGCCGATGAGCGAGGTGAGGGTGTCGAAGCGACGGCCGATCGCGGGGTCGGCGGCGTAGCGGATGCCGAGCACCGAGCACCCGTCGGCGGCGCGACGACGTACGACGTCGGCGTCGGCGGGGGAGAGGTTGAGGTCGGCGGCGCGGCCGGCGAGGCCGATGAACGGCACGCTGGGCTGGCAGAGGACGGGGGCCACGGTGCTGTCGTCGACCATCATCGCCAGCGCGAAGCCGCCGGTGAAGCACATGCCGAGCGCCCCGACGCCGGGGCCGCCCAGCTCGGCGCGGAGCTCGCGCGCCAGGGACCGGAGCCACCCCGCCACGGGGGCCGTGACGCCGCGCGCGAGCTTGGTGAACTCCCGGCTGACGCAGACCCGTGGGAGGACCCGGGCCACGTCGACGGCGCCGAACTCGCGCCCGGCGGGACCGAACAGGTGCGGCAGCAGCACCGTGTAGCCGGCCGCGACCAGCTCCTCGCCGAACCGGATCACCCCGGCGGTGAGGCCGGGCAGCTCGTGCACCACGACGACGCCCGGGCCGGTCCCGCGACGCCACACGGGATGGGTGGTCGGCTCGCCGGCCACGTCGGCGGTGTGCTCGCTGCGGGTCCAGCCATCGAGTGCGTCCACGGGAGGAATGTGGCAGCCCGAGGTCCTGAGCGGAAGGGCTGACGCCTCAGAACGTGTAGCCGAAGGCGTCGAGGTCTGCCGCGTAGACCTCGGCGACCTTCGCTCGCGTCGCGTCGGTGTAGTAGTCGCGGTAGCTGCCGTGCGGTGACTTGTTGCGGTGCGGCACGTGGACCGGGTCGCCGCCGAGCCGTCGCTCGACCTCGGCCAGGTCGTCGGCGAAGGACTCGGTGCGTCCGACGAAGTCGACCTCGCGGTCGGGCGCTCGCAGGTAGTTCACCTGCGGCCGGCCGACCCGCGGCAGCTCCTCGGTGCCGCGCAGCACGAACTCCTCGAAGCCGGAGTACGCCGCAGCCGCTCTCCACATGTCGTTGCCGCGCATCCGCGTGGCCGCCGCGCCCTGCGGCCGTCCGCTCGACGGACCCCACGCGCGGTCCCAGTCCTGGATCATCGACCACCACGAGACCATCCGCGCCCACGGGTTGCGCACGAAGGCGAACGACCAGTAGTCGGCCGTCTGCGGCTCCGCGCGCAGGATCCGGGCGTACGGCGCGTGCCGGCCGAGCGGGGGCTTCACGCCCGGCGCCTTGCTCCGCGCATCGGGGCAGCAGCGCTCGAACGCGACCCCGACCGACACCCCGCCGGTCTTGGGCACGTGCACGAAGAGCGCGCGCTTGGCGTCGGAGATCAGCACGGGCGCGAGGCTAGCCCAGCACTGCCCGGTCCGGGGCATGCGGGATGATCGGGCGGTGATGACCTTCCTCGAGCTCGGGCCCGGGCGGGACTTCGTGCTCCTCGCCCTGCCCAAGACGGCGAGCACCGCCCTCGAGCGGACGCTGGCGCCGTACGCCACCGAGGTCGTCAGCGCCCCTCCGGGACGCAAGCACCTGCCGGCCCGAGGCTTCGTGCACACCAGGGCCCACGAGCTCGCCGAGCAGGGGTACCCGCGCGAGTCCTACGAGCTCGTCACGATGTTCCGCGAGCCGATCGCCTGGCTGGAGTCGTGGTGGCGCTACCGCGCACGCGAGGACAGCCGGCAGTCGACCGCCGACCTGACGTTCGAGGAGTTCGCCCTGCACTACCTGGCCGGCCACGACGACGCGCCCGTGCCGAAGGGCCGCCCCGCGAAGTTCATCCAGGCCCAGGGCGGTGTCGCCGTCGACAGGATCTTCGCCGTCGAGCGCCCCGAGGTCTGGTCGGCGTGGTTCGCCGAGCGGATCGGCCGCCCGCTCGACTTCGAGCGGCGCAACGCCTCCACCGCCGAGCACGGCGAGCTGGGCTTCGCCACGCGGGAGGCGCTGGCGGCCCACTTCGCGCCCGAGTACGCCGTGTGGCGCCGGCTCGAGGCCACCGGCGAGTGGGCGGGCGCGCGGGGGACCAGGCTGCCGGACCTGGTCGGCCCGGGTCAGTCGTAGGTGTAGCCGAAGAGCTCGATGTCCTCGGCGTAGACCTCCGCGACGCGCTGACGGGTCTCGTGGGTGTAGTAGTCGTGGTAGGTGCCGTGCTTGGACTTGTTCTTGTGCACCGGCGTCGACGGCTCGAGGCCGAGCTGCACCTGCACCCGCTGGAGGTCCTCGACGAAGTTCTCGGTGCGGCCGATGAAGTCGACCTCGCGGTCGCGCTTGGGGGCACGGAGGTACTTGATCTGCGGGGTGCCGACGCGCGGCAGCTCCTCGGTCCCGCGCATCACGAACTCGTCGAAGCCGGAGTAGGCCGCTGCGGCGCGCCACATGTCGTTGCCGTCGCGCATCGAGTTGTGCTTGACGTCCTGCGGCTTGCCGCTCCGCGGCCCGTGCCGGCGGTCCCAGGCCGAGATCATGGAGTACCACGAGACCATGCGGGCCCACGGGTTGCGCACGAAGCCGAAGGTCCAGTAGTCGATCACCTGCGGCTCGTGCTTGATGATCTTGCCGAGCGTCGCGTGGCGGCCGATCGGGACGCGCGCCTTGCGGGCGTCGGGGCAGGCCTCCTTGACGGTCTCCTCGACCGACACGCCGCCCGTCTTGGGGACGTGGACGAAGAGCACCTTGCGCGAGTCGCTGATCAGCACGCGGCGAGGTTATCCCACCGCGGCAGCGCCCCTGCCCGCCCCGGAGCACCTAGCATCGCGGCGTGACGACGACGGGGGAGGCGCGTGGCTACCGCACCTCGCAGAAGGTCCTGCACTGGCTCACCGTGCTGGCCGTCGCCGCCCAGTTCACGGTCGGCTACCTCCTCGACCTCGACGGCGACTGCGACCCCCCGGGCGAGGACCGCAGCGGTGGCGACACCAGCGACGCCGAGGAGGAGCGCCTCGACCGGCTCGAGGAGGCCTGCGAGGCCCGCGCCGACGACTACGATCTGCTCGGCGGGGGCTTCGACCTCGCCGAGCTGCACCTGCTCCTGGGCCTCACGGTGCTGGGCCTGGGCGTCGTACGACCGCTGTGGCGGAAGGTCGCCGGCCTGCCCCCGTGGTCGGAGCAGCTGTCCGCGGGCCAGCGACGGCTGGTCCACTGGACCGAGCGTGCCCTTCTGCTGCTGCTCGTCGTCGTGCCGCTCAGCGGGCTCGTGCTCGTCAGTACCGGCGACGACGCCTGGCTGCCCCTCCACGTGGGCGCGCACGTGGCGTTCTTCGTGGCGCTCGCCGCCCACCTGTCGACCAACCTGCGACCGGTGATCCTGCGGCGGATGACCTGACGGGGCCTGGGCTCAGGCCTCGAGCGGCCACCCGCGCTTCGCCCAGCCGCCGGTGCCGCCGGCGACGTTGATGGCCGTGATGCCCTTCGCGCGCAGGTGGTCGACGACCGCGCGGCTGCGGTTGCCCGACTGGCAGATGACGAAGACCGGGACGCCCGTCGGCAGCTCCTCGACCCGCGTCGGCACGTCGTTCATCGGGATGTGCACGGCGCCGGGGACGCGGCCACCCGCCACCTCGGCGTCCTCGCGGACGTCGACGACGTAGGCGCCCTGGCTGTGCGCGGCCGCGAACTCGTCGAGCCCGACCTCGTCCTGGGGTGTGTTGGCGGCGGCCTCCTGCGCGGCGGCCACCTCCTGGCGCACGGCGTCCATGTCGAGCTCACGGGCCTGTTCGATCACCCCGGCGAGGGCCTGCGGCGGCAGGGCGCCGGCCTGGTTGAACAGCAGGATCCCGTCGCGGAAGAGCATCAGGGTCGGGATCGAGGTGATCGCCGCCATCTGGGCCAGCTGCTGCTCGGCCTCGGTGTCCACCTTGCCGAAGACGATGTCGGGGTTGTCCTCCGACGCCTTCTCGTAGACGGGGGCGAACTGGCGACACGGGCCGCACCAGGCTGCCCAGAAGTCGACGAGGACGATGCCCTCACCGCTCACGGTCTGCTCGAAGTCGGCCAGGGTCAGCTCACGCGTGCTCATGCCCCCAGACTGCCACGGCCGTCGATGCTCGGCCCACCAGCGGCCTACCAGCCGCGTTCGCGCCACTCCGCGAGGTGCGGCCGCTCGTCGCCGAGCCGGCCGTCGCCGCCATGGCCGGGGTAGAACCAGGTGTCGTCGGGGAGCCGGTCGAAGATCTTCGTCTCCACCTCGCTGATGAGCTGCGCGAACGCGTCGGCGTCGCCGAACGTGGCCCCCACGCCGCCGGGGAAGAGCGAGTCGCCGGTGAACAGGTGGGGGGACGGGGCGACCGCGGGGTCGTCGAGGAGGAGGCAGATCGAGCCGGGCGTGTGCCCGGCGACGGGGACGACGACCAGGTCGCAGGGCCCGACGGCCACCTTGTCGCCCGCGCCCACCCGGCGCTCGACCCGCACCCCGGTCTGCTCCTCGATGGCGTCGGCGTCGGGGGCGCCCGCGACCACGTGCGCCGACGGGTGGGCGGCCTTGACGGCGGCCAGCGCCCGGTGGTGGTCCCAGTGCTGGTGGGTGGTGACGATCGAGGTCAGCGAGCGGTCGCCGATCAGCTCGAGCAGCCGGTCGGGCTCGGCGGCGGCGTCGATCAGCACGACCTCGTCGGTCACCGAGCACAGCAGCAGGTAGCAGTTGTTGGACATCTCAGGGTCCACCGCGACCTTGGTCACGCTGAAGTCGCCGAGGACGCGCACGTCGGGGTCGCCGCCCGGCGACACGTCGCCGGTGTAGTCGCCGGCCCCTCTGTCGTGCTTCACCATGTCTCCACCTCCGGGAGGTCGTTCGAGTCGGACGAGAGGCCTTCGCCGGAGCCGCGGCCGGTGAGCCACCAGCCCAGCGCCGCCGACGTACCGGTGACGACGGGGCCGGTCCCGAGGTCACCCTCGCCGTAGTGCCAGGTGTGGTCGAGGTCGGTGGGCCGTACGTCGAAGGGCGCCGGGTAGGGGCGCTTCGTCATCGACTCCAGCAGGATCGCCCGGAAGTCGTCGGGCCAGTCGTCGGCGGTGTAGCCGGTGCCGAGGTCGGCGTGGTGGATCTCGACCTCGCGCAGCCGCATCAGTACGACGTTGCGCAGGGCGAAGTCCGGCCCCCCGGGGGTGCGCTCGAAGCGGCCGTCCCAGTCGGCCTCGTGCATCGCGGCGAGCGCCTCACCGAACCGGGCGGTGCCGGCCAGGAAGCGCTCGCGCAGGTCGGCGGGCGCGGCGGTGGCGAGCTCATCGATGTCGGCGTCGCGCGCCTCGGGGGAGGCGTACATCGGCTGCGGATGGCCGACGTGCGCCCCGTGCAGCACGCCGGCCAGTCCCTCCGCGTTGAGCGCGAGGTGGGCCACGACGTGCGCCCGGGTCCAGCCGGGAAGTTGGGACGGCTCGGCATACTCGGGGGAGGAGAGCGCGTCGACCGTGCGGACGAGCGCTCGATCGGCTCGGGCGATGGTGTCCGGGTCGGGTCTCGGGACGTCGATCACCCGCCCATCGTGCCACTTCGACGGGCACCCCACGGTCCACCCTGCCGGGTGGACGATGGGCCCGCTGTCGGTGGTGCGTGAGAGGGTGGATCGGTGCGTCGGCTTGCGCGCGACGCCGCCCCGGGACGAACATGTGTTCGACTCCGTCCCACCAGATCGTCACCGCCAGAACGAGGCAGAACGAGGACCACTGTGGCCGACCAGCTCATCATCCGGGGCGCCCGGGAGCACAACCTCAAGGACGTCTCCCTCGACCTCCCGCGTGACTCGCTCATCGTCTTCACGGGCCTGTCGGGCTCGGGCAAGTCGAGCCTCGCCTTCGACACGATCTTCGCCGAGGGCCAGCGTCGCTACGTCGAGTCCCTGTCGGCCTACGCCCGTCAGTTCCTCGGGCAGATGGACAAGCCCGACGTCGACTTCATCGAGGGCCTGAGCCCGGCGGTCAGCATCGACCAGAAGTCCACCTCTAAGAACCCGCGCTCCACCGTCGGCACGATCACCGAGGTCTACGACTACCTCCGCCTGCTCTACGCCCGCGCCGGGCGCGCCCACTGCCCGACCTGCGGTGCGCCCATCGAGCGCCAGACCCCGCAGCAGATCGTCGACCGCATCCTCGCGCTCGAGGAGGGCCGTCGCTTCCAGGTGCTCGCGCCGGTGATCCGCGGCCGCAAGGGCGAGTACGTCGAGCTGTTCCGGCAGCTGCAGCAGCAGGGCTTCAGCCGCGCCCGCGTCGACGGCCAGACCCACACCCTCGACGACCCGCCGACCCTCGACAAGAAGCTCAAGCACACCATCGAGGTCGTCGTCGACCGCCTCGCGGTCAAGGAGTCGTCCAAGCGTCGCCTCACCGACTCGGTCGAGACCGCGCTCGGCCTCGCCGGCGGCCTGGTCGTCTTCGACTTCGTCGACCTCGACGCCAAGGACCCCGGGCGCGAGATGAAGTTCTCGGAGAAGATGGCGTGCCCCAACGACCACACCATCGACACCGACGACCTCGAGCCCCGGTCGTTCTCCTTCAACTCGCCCTTCGGTGCGTGCGCCGTGTGCTCGGGTCTCGGCACCCGGATGGAGGTCGACCCCGAGCTGGTCGTCCCCGACCCCGGCGCCACCCTCGGCGAGGGCGCGATCGCCCCGTGGAGCGGGGCCCACGTCGCCGACTACTTCCTCCGCCTCGTCAACGCGCTCGGCGAGGAGCTCGGCTTCGACCTCAACACCCCGTGGGACCAGCTGACGCCCAAGGCGCGCACCTCGCTGCTCGAGGGCCACAAGACCAAGGTCCACGTCGTCACCAAGAACCGCTACGGCCGCCAGCGCGCCTACTACGCCGCGTTCGAGGGCGTTCGCCCCTACGTCGAGCGCCGCCACCGCGAGGCCGAGTCCGACACCAGCCGCGAGCGGTTCGAGGGCTTCATGCGCGAGGTGCCGTGCCCGGCCTGCCGCGGCACCCGCCTCAAGCCGGTCTCGGTGTCGGTCACGCTGGGCGCCCGCGACCAGGGCGGCAAGAACATCGCCGAGGTCTGTGCGCTGCCGATCAACGAGGCCGCCCACTACCTCCGCACCGTCGACCTCTCCGTGCGCGAGCGCCAGATCGGCGAGCGGGTGCTCAAGGAGATCCAGGAGCGCCTGCAGTTCCTGCTCGACGTCGGCCTCGACTACCTCTCCCTCGACCGGCCGAGCGGCTCGCTCTCCGGCGGTGAGGCCCAGCGCATCCGCCTCGCCACCCAGATCGGCGCCGGCCTGGTGGGGGTGCTCTACGTCCTCGACGAGCCCTCGATCGGTCTGCACCAGCGCGACAACAAGCGCCTCATCGAGACGCTGCTGCGGCTCAAGGAGCTCGGCAACACCCTGATCGTCGTCGAGCACGACGAGGACACCGTCCGGGTCGCCGACTGGGTGGTCGACATCGGTCCCGGCGCCGGCGAGCACGGCGGTCAGGTCGTGCACTCCGGCACCGTCGAGGACCTGCTCACCCACCCCGACTCGATGACCGGGCAATACCTCAGCGGTCGCCGCGAGATCCCTGTCCCGGCGGTGCGCCGTCCGCGCACCAAGGGCCGCGAGCTCACGGTCCACGGAGCCCGCGAGCACAACCTGCAGGACGTCGACGTCAGCTTCCCGCTCGGCGTCTTCACCGCCGTCACCGGCGTCTCGGGCTCCGGCAAGTCGACGCTAGTCAACGACATCCTCTACACCTCGCTGGCCAAGCAGATCTACAACGCCCGCACCGTTCCCGGCCGGCACACCAAGATCACCGGACTCGAGCACGTCGACAAGGTGATCCACGTCGACCAGTCGCCGATCGGTCGCACCCCGCGGTCCAACCCGGCGACCTACACCGGGGTCTTCGACCACGTGCGCCGGCTCTTCGCCTCCACCCCGGAGGCGAAGATGCGGGGCTACCTGCAGGGCCGCTTCTCCTTCAACGTCAAGGGCGGGCGCTGCGAGGCGTGCTCCGGCGACGGCACGATCAAGATCGAGATGAACTTCCTCCCGGACGTCTACGTCCCCTGCGAGGTGTGCCACGGCGCGCGCTACAACCGCGAGACGCTCGAGGTCCACTACAAGGGCAAGACCATCGCCGAGGTCCTCGACATGCCGATCGAGGAGGCTGCCGAGTTCTTCGCCGCGGTGCCCGCGATCGCCCGCCACATGAAGACGCTGGAGGAGGTCGGGCTCGGCTACGTGCGACTCGGCCAGCCGGCGACGACGCTCTCCGGCGGCGAGGCGCAGCGCGTCAAGCTCGCCAGCGAGCTGCAGAAGCGCTCCACCGGCCGCACGGTCTACGTCCTCGACGAGCCGACGACCGGCCTCCACTTCGAGGACATCCGCAAGCTGCTGGGCGTGCTGTCGAGCCTCGTCGACAAGGGAAACTCGGTCCTGGTGATCGAGCACAACCTCGACGTCATCAAGACCGCCGACTGGATCATCGACATGGGTCCCGAGGGCGGGTCGCGCGGCGGCACGGTCGTCGCCGAGGGCACGCCGGAGGAGGTGGCCGCGGTCGCGGAGAGCCACACCGGCTCGTTCCTCGCCCCGATCCTCGAGGGTCGGGGCGCCCAGCAGCCTGGTGCACCCCGGCGGCAGGCGGTGGTGGCCGCGAAGTCGACGCCGGCGAAGAAGACCGCGACCAAGCGGGCGCCGGCGAAGAAGACTGCTGCAAAGAAGGCACCGACACGGAAGTCCGCGGCGAAGAAGTCGTCCTGACGTATCAGGTTCCTCACAGGTCGGCTGGCTAGGGTCGGTCCATGACCGCCATCAACAGACGTCGCGCCCTCACCGGATCGGCGGCGATCGCCGTCGGTGTCCCCGTCCTCGCCGCCTGCGGGTCCGACGACGACTCGCCGGCCTCCGGGGCCACTGACTCGAGCTCCCCCTCGCCGAGCGACGAGTCGCCGTCCGAGCCCAGCGCCGACGGCACCGAGACCCCGAGCGGTGGCGCGGCGCTGGCGACCGCGTCGACCGTGCCGGTCGGCGGCTGCTTCGTCAACGCCGACGCCAAGGTCGTGGTGACGCAGCCGACCGAGGGCGACTTCAAGGCGTTCTCCGCCGTCTGCACCCACCAGGGCTGCCTCGTCGAGTCCAGCGGGGACGGCGAGATCCCGTGCCCGTGCCACGGCAGCCGCTTCTCCCTCGAGGACGGCTCGCCGGTCTCCGGGCCGGCGACGGCCGCCCTCGCGCCGGTCGAGATCACCGTGGACGGCGACTCGATCACCGAGGCCTGAGGTCTCCCGCACCGCTGTCGGGGGCCGCCCGTAGGGTTGCCGGGTGGCAAGCCCGAGCTCCTATCGACCTGCTCCGGGGTCGATCCCGACCAAGCCGGGGGTCTACCGCTTCCGCGACGCCAAGGGCCGCGTGATCTACGTCGGCAAGGCCAAGAGCCTGCGCCCCCGGCTGTCGTCGTACTTCCAGGACATCGGCAACCTCCACCCGCGCACCGCCACGATGGTCACCACCGGCGCCAGCGTCGAGTGGACGGTCGTCGACACCGAGGTCGAGGCGCTGCAGCTGGAGTACAGCTGGATCAAGGAGTTCGACCCGCGCTTCAACGTCAAGTACCGCGACGACAAGTCCTACCCGTGGCTGGCGGTCACGGTCGGCGACGAGTTCCCGCGGGTGATGGTCGGCCGAGGCGCCAAGCGGAAGGGCACCCGCTACTTCGGCCCCTACAGCCACGCCTGGGCGATCCGCGAGACGGTCGACCAGCTCCTGCGCGTGTTCCCGATGCGCTCGTGCAGCAACGGCGTCTTCAAGCGCTCGGCCCAGATCGGGCGCCCGTGCCTGCTGGGCTACATAGACAAGTGCGCGGCCCCGTGCGTCGGCAACGTCACGCCCGACGAGCACCGCGCGATCGTCGACGACTTCTGTGACTTCATGGCCGGCAACACGACCGCCTTCACCCGGCGCATCGAGCGGGAGATGTACGCCGCCTCCGAGGCGCTCGACTTCGAGAAGGCCGCCCGGCTGCGTGACGACCTCGGTGCGCTGACCAAGGCGCTGGAGAAGCAGGCCGTGGTGCTCGGCGACGGCACCGACGCCGACGTCATCGCCCTCGCCGAGGACCCCCTCGAGGTCGCCGTCCAGATCTTCTACGTCCGCGGCGGGCGCATCCGAGGCCAGCGGGGCTGGGTCGCCGACCGCTCGGACGACAGCGAGACCCCCGGGCTGGTCCAGGAGTTCCTGCTCCAGCTCTACGGTGGCGTCGGTGTCGATGAGGTGGGGGACTCGATCCCGCGCGAGGTGCTGGTCCCGGCCCTGCCGCCCGACCGGGAGGTGCTCGAGCAGCTGCTCACCGAGCGGCGCGGCAGCAAGGTCGCGATCCGGGTCCCGCAGCGCGGCGACAAGCGCGACCTGCAGCAGACCGTCGCCTCCAACGCCGCCCAGGCGCTGGCGCTCCACAAGACCAAGCGGGCCAGCGACCTCACCACCCGCAACCGCGCCCTGGAGGAGATCCAGAAGTCGCTCGGGCTCGACGAGGTGCCGCTGCGCATCGAGTGCTACGACGTGTCCAACCTGCAGGGCACCGAGGTCGTCGCCTCGATGGTGGTCTTCGAGGACGGCCTGGCCCGCAAGTCGGAGTACCGCCGCTTCGTGATCCGCGGCGTCGACGGCCAGAACGACGTCGCGTCGATGCACGAAGTCATCACCCGGCGGTTCAAGCGCCTGCTCGACGAGCAGGCCCGGAGCGAGACCGTCTCCACCGACTCCGGCCCCATGCTCGTCGATCCCGAGACGGGCAGGCCCCGGAAGTTCGCCTACGCCCCGTCGCTGGTCGTCGTCGACGGCGGCCCGCCCCAGGTGGCGGCCGCCCAGCAGGCGCTCGCCGAGCTCGGCATCGACGACGTACCCGTGTGCGGGCTGGCCAAGCGGCTCGAGGAGGTGTGGCTGCCGGGGGAGGAGGACCCGGTGATCATGGCCCGCACCAGCGAGGGTCTCTACCTGCTGCAGCGCATCCGCGACGAGGCGCACCGCTTCGCCATCACCCACCACCGAGGCCGGCGGTCCAAGTCGATGGTCGAGAGCGCTCTGGACGACGTGCCGGGCCTCGGCGAGGTGCGCCGCAAGACGCTGCTCAAGCACTTCGGGTCGCTCAAGAAGCTGCGTGAGGCCGACGTCGACCAGATCGCGCTGGTCCCCGGCATCGGGCCGCGCACCGCGTCGGCGATCAAGGACGCCGTCGCGCACGCCGACGCGACCCGCAAGACTGCTCCCAAGGAGCCGACGATCAACACCGCCACCGGCGAGATCCTGGAGGACTGACACGTGGAGCCCACTCCCGGGGAGCTCGTCATCGTCACCGGCATGACCGGTGCCGGCCGCAGCACCGCGGCCAAGGAGCTGGAGGACCTCGGCTACTTCGTCGTCGACAACCTGCCGCCGACGCTGGTGCGCGACGTCGTGCGGCTCGTCGACGACAGCCGCGGCATCCACCAGCCGATCGCCGTCGTGGTCGACGTGCGGTCGGGCTCGTTCTTCGACTCCCTGCAGGCCAACCGGCACCAGCCGGTGACCGGCCGTCCGACGACGCTGCTGTTCCTCGAGGCCACCGACGACGTGCTGGTGCGTCGCCAGGAGGCCGCGCGTCGGCCGCACCCGCTGCAGGGCGGCGGCCGGCTCCTCCACGGCCTGCAGCGCGAGCGCGGCGTGATGGCCGACATCCGTGGCGACGCCGACGTGCTGCTCGACACCTCCAACTTCAACGTCCACGAGCTCAAGGACCGCATCGCCGAGCTGTTCGGCACGGCCGCCTCGACACGGCTCAAGGTCACCGTCATCAGCTTCGGCTTCAAGTACGGCATCCCGGTCGACGCCGACTGGGTCGCCGACATGCGGTTCCTGCCCAACCCGCACTGGGTCCCCGAGCTGCGCCCGCAGAACGGCCGCGACCCCGACGTGTCGGCGTACGTCCTCTCCCAGCCCGGTGCCGGCCGCTTCCTCGAGCAGTACCTCCCCGTCCTGCGGACGGTCGCCGAGGGCTACCTCACCGAGGGCAAGCGGTTCATGCAGGTCGCCGTCGGCTGCACCGGCGGCAAGCACCGCAGCGTCGCCATGACCGAGGCGATCGCGGGGCTGCTCCGCGAGTCCGGCTACGACGTCAGCACCGCCCACCGCGACCTCGGCAGGGAGTGACGTGGCCCGCGACACCGCACAGGCTGCGGTGGCCCTCGGCGGCGGTCACGGCCTGTTCGCGACCCTGTCGGCGCTGCGCCGGCTGCACGACGACCTCACCATCGACGACCTCACCGCCGTCGTGACCGTCGCCGACAACGGCGGCTCGTCGGGGCGCCTGCGCGGCGAGTTCGGCGTCCTGCCTCCCGGCGACCTGCGGATGGCGCTCGCCGCCCTGTGCGGTGACGACGAGTGGGGCCGCACCTGGGCCGACGTCCTGCAGCACCGGTTCGCCGGCCGCGGCGAGATGAACGGCCACGTCGTCGGCAACCTGCTGATCGTCGGGCTCTGGGAGCTCATGGGGGAGCCGGTGCGGGCGCTCGACTGGGTCGGGCGGCTGCTGGGTGCCCACGGGCGCGTGCTGCCGATGGCGACCACTCCGATGGACATCACGGCGCGGGTGCGCGGCGCCGAGGAGGCCGAGCCGGAGGCTGTCACCGTCGTACGCGGCCAGGTCGAGGTGGCCACGACCGCAGGACGCATCGAGTCCGTCGCCCTCGTGCCGGAGGACCCGCAGGCCTGCGCCGAGGCGGTCGACGCCATCCTCGCCGCGGAATGGGTCGTGCTGGGACCGGGGTCGTGGTTCAGCTCGGTGATCCCGCACCTCATGGTGCCCGGTCTGCGCCGCGCGCTGGCCGACACCGCCGGCCGGCTCGTCGTGGTCCTCAACCTGGAGGCGCAGGCGGGGGAGACGACCGGCTTCGGTCCCGCCGACCACCTCGCCGCACTGTTCGAGCACGCACCCGACCTCACCGTCCACGCCGTGCTGGTCGACAGCTCGGCGCTGGCCGACGACCACGAGCGGCTGGAGAAGGACGTGGCCGGTCGAGGTGCCCGTCTGGTGGTCGCCGACATCGCCGTCCCGGGGGAGCCGCGCCACGACCCCGACCGGCTGGCCGAGGCGTTCCGGCGGATCGTGGACGAGGCCTGAGTCACGCCCACGCCCGAGCCTCACCCGTTCGCGCCGAGGGTCGTTGACCCACGTGGCAGGATGCGCCCCATGGCTATGACGGCACAGGTGAAGGCAGAGCTCGCCTCCACCCAGATCACCAAGACCTGCTGCCGCAAGGCCGAGGTGGCCTCGATGCTCCGCTTCGCCGGCGGCCTGCACATCGTCAGCGGCCGCATCGTCGTCGAGGCCGAGCTCG
Organism: Nocardioides sp. zg-1230; assembly: GCF_013155335.1. Classification (GTDB taxonomy): domain Bacteria; phylum Actinomycetota; class Actinomycetes; order Propionibacteriales; family Nocardioidaceae; genus Nocardioides. Next base: position 666,851 of record NZ_JABJQZ010000004.1, read on the forward strand.
ACACGGGCGCGGCCGCACGTCGCCTCCGCAAGGACATCTCCGAGGTCTACGGGCACCCGTCCGACGTGGTGATGGTCCAGGGCAACGGCATCCGCAAGGGCAGCCGCTACATCGTGCGCGTCACCAAGGACGGCGAGGCCCTCGCCCGCCAGACCGGCCTGCTCGACCAGCGCGGTCGCCCGGTGCGCGGCCTGCCGCCCGCAGTCGTCAGCGGCGGCGGCTGCGACGCCGTGGCGGCGTGGCGCGGCGCCTTCCTCGCCCACGGCTCGCTCACCGAGCCCGGCCGCTCGTCCTCCCTCGAGATCACCTGCCCCGGCCCCGAGGCCGCGCTGGCCATCGTCGGCGTCGCCCGCCGCCTCGGCATCTCCGCCAAGGCGCGCGAGGTGCGCGGCGTCGACCGCGTCGTGATCCGTGACGGCGACGCCATCGGCGCCCTCCTCACCCGGCTCGGTGCCCACGAGTCGCTCATGGCCTGGGAGGAGCGCCGGATGCGTCGCGAGGTGCGCGCCACCGCCAACCGCCTCGCCAACTTCGACGACGCCAACCTCCGCCGCTCGGCCCGCGCGGCCGTGGCCGCCGGAGCGCGCGTGGAGCGCGCCCTCGAGATCCTCGGCGAGGAGATCCCCGACCACCTCCGTCAGGCCGGTCACCTGCGCCTCGAGCACAAGCAGGCCTCGCTCGAGGAGCTCGGCCAGCTGCACGAGCCGGTCCTCACCAAGGACGCGATCGCCGGCCGCATCCGCCGCCTGCTGGCGATGGCCGACAAGCGCGCCGAGGAGCTCGGCATCCCCGACACGGAGTCGTCCCTGACCCCGGAGATGCTGGCCGAGGAGGCCTAGCGGGCCTTCTCCCGCAGCGACGCCCCGCGGGCACGTCGTACGGTCGCCCAGGCGCTCAGCAGGGCGACCGTGCCGAGCAGCACGCCCACGACCAGCGCGGTCACGCTCAGCAGCGCGGGATCGACCCGGGCGACGACCCGCGGCCACGACGCCTCCTCGACCTGGCCCAGCGTGATCCGACCCAGGACGATGAGCTGGGCGGCCGCGCCCGCGAGCAGGCCCGCGACGGCGGCGGCGCCCAGCACCACGACCTGCTCGACGCCCACCGCCAACAGCACGGAGCGGCGTCGTACGCCCACGACGCTCAACGCGGCTGCGTCCATCCGGCGGCCCGGCAGCTGGATCGCCGTGGTGACCACGAGTCCGGCCACCGCCATCAGCAGCACGAGCACCGCGGCGACGAGGTAGAGGCGCAGGGCGAGGGCGTACGCCGTCTCGTCGAGGCGGTCGCGTTCCTGGGCGTGCAACCGCTCGACCGTCAGCCCCTGCCGCGCGAGCGCCGTCGAGACCCGCTCGGGGGTGTCTGCCGCGGCCAGCACCCGCACCTCGAACTCCTCCTCGTAGACCGTGCGGTTGGTCGTCAGGACGGCATAGTCGATCAGCACGCCCTCGGGACCGAGGAAGGGGACGCTCTCGGCGACCAGCACGGCCTCGGACGGCGGCGGGCCGCCGACCGTGGAGGTGGCCGCGCCGGCGGCGACCCGGCCCAGCCGGTCGACGGCCTCGCGCCCGGCGACCACGGGACGCAGACCCCCGGCTCCGGAGGTGAGGCCGGCCTTGCCGGTCCCGGAGGCGGTGACCACGAGGCCCGCGCCCGTGACCCGTACGTCCTGGGCGGCCTGGGTGATGCCCTCGCCGACGAGGTGCCAGTCGCCGTCGGTGAGCACGTCGGAGGCGTCACGTCCGTCGACCTCGACCGGGCCGACGGCGTAGTCGCCGAAGAGGTCGGTCGGCAGGCCGGCGGGCCCGGCGAGGGCGAGGCCCTCGATCGTGCAGCCCTTCTCGCACGGGACGCGTTCGGTGGCGGCGGTCTCGCCGGGCGGGAACGGGCCGACGTAGGCGTTGAACGTGTCGCCGTCGGCGGTGCGCAGCCGCATCTCGACGGTGACCTCCTCCGAGGCCCGGGGCACGACCAGGCCCAACCGGAGGCGGGTGCCCGTCAGCGCCGGCGGGGACGGGCGCGTGATGAGGCCGACCACGTCCTCGACACCGTGGCCGGGGGTCCACGACGGGTCCCACAGCGACGCGGTGGGCAGCCGCGGCGCGTCGGCGACGACGTACACGCCGTCCTGGGCGTTCCAGGTGCCGGTGGCCATGAGCCACCGGCCGTCGGGGTCGAGGCGGCGGGTGAGCGCCACGGCCTCGCGCATCGGCAGCTCGCTGGCCCAGACGGTGCTGGCGGGTGCCTGGGTGGCGGCCACACTGGCCCGCCACGCGCCCGCCGCGTCGAAGGTGCCGGCACCGAAGGTGACGACGGCGATCGCGATCGTCAGCGGCAGCACGACGAGGGTGCCGACGGCGCGCCGCGCCACGGCCCGCACCGCCAGGAAGCCCGCGACGCCGCGGGCCGGCCGCCGCGCGAGCGCCCCTGCCGCGGCGCGAGCCCCACCGGCGGCGCCGAGTCCCAGCACGGCCGCGATGAGGAGCGGCAGCGCGAGGTCCGCCGCGTCGGTGGCGTCGCCGGCGGGACGGGTGAGGGCGGCGCCGACGAGGACGACGGTGAGCGCCACCAGCGCCAGCGCACCCAGCACGGCGAGCCGACCCGCCGGGCGGGGTCGGGCCTGTCCGCCCAGCTGGTCGGCGAGGCTGCGGGCCAGGACGGCCCGCGTGGACACGACGCAGACCGCGACCGCGCAGGCGACGACCGCGACGCACGCCAGCACGACGTACGCCGGCAGCGGGACGGGCACGCCCGCCGGCAGCCAGGCGCGCACCAGCGCCCAGGTGAGCGCGACACCACCCGCGACGCCGAAGGGCACGGACGCGACGACGAGGAGCAACGGTTCGCTCAGCGCGAGCACCCACGTCCGGCGTCGGTCGGCGCCACGCAGCGAGGCCAGGGCCAGGTCGGGGACCCGCAGCTCGCCGGCCGCCGAGGTGAGGCGGCTGAGCAGGGCGAGCGCGACCAGGACGAGCGAGACCACGGCCGGGGCCACGGCGAGCAGGGCCGCACGCCGTTCCCGGTCGACGTCGGCGACGATGCCGTCGAGGTCGTTGTTCGAGATCTCCGCGGCGGTGCCGACCTCGAGCTGCTGGGGGGCCGGGTCCGCGGCGGCGCGCTCGGCCAGTGCTGGCAGGTCGGCGGCATCGAGGTCGGCAGGCACGTCGATGCGGCTGTCGACCCGGACGAGGAGCAGGCTCGGAGCGAGACCCGCGAGCTGGTCGGGTGCGACGAGGTAGGGCGCCGGCTGGCGGGGGATCTCGGTGCCGGTGGCCACGGTGGCCGGCACCGACGCGAGCCGGGTGGGTTCGAACCAGAAGTCCTCCAGCGCCTCGCGCCGCTCGGCCGGGACGGTCGGGCCCGACGGGTAGGCATAGGTGCCGACGAGGGTGAGCGTGCCGAACGGCTCGCCCAGGTCGATGCGGTCGCCGAGCTCGTGCCCGTCCTCCTCGGCGTCACCGGCCAGCACCGCCACCTCGCCCGGGGCGGACGGGCAGCGACCGTCGAGGTCGAGGTGCGTGCACGCGTCCGGCTTCGCCATCAGCATCACCTCGCCGAGGGCCCCGGGGGCGAGCACCCGCGCGGTCTCCAGCTGGGCCGTCGGGGCGTGCTGGTCGTCCGGCAGGACGAGCTGGTCGAGGGCGTCGTCGAGCAGGGCCGACGGGTCGTCCGTCGAGGCGCTCGGACGGACCTCCCACGTCCGCCCCGTCAGCACGTTGCGCTCCTCGGAGAGTCGGGTGACGGCGTACGCGTTGCCGACGGCGGCGGCGAAGGACGGGCCCAGGACGGCAGAGCCCAGCGCCACCACCAGCAGGAGCAAAGTGCCGACCGAGAGCAGGGCACGTGACCTCAGGCCGTCGAGCGCCACGCGGATCACGGCGTGACCTCCTCGCGCAACCGGGCGGGGAGGCTCGCCCGGTCGGGGATGCTGTCGGTCCACCAGGTGGTGACTGCGGCCAGCACCGTCGCGACGGCGCCCGCGAGGAGGATCGCGAGCAGACGCGGACCCGTGTCGAGGGGGAGCTGTCCGGGACCGGTCTCCAGCACGGGGAGGGCGTCGGAGAGGGCGCCGACGACCAGGAGCGTCGCGGCGACGGTCGCCAGCCCGGCGCTGAGGGAGACGATCCCGACGCCCAGGCGGCCGGCGGTGCGCTGGTCGGAGCGTCGGACGCCGACGAGCCGGAGGACCGCGCGCTCGTGGGTGCGCTCGCGGCGCAGCCGGGCGGCCGGCAGCGCGACGGCCAGGAACCCCAGCAGCGCGCCACCGGCCGCCAGCAGGGCGAACCGGGCGGCCACGCCCTCGTCGGCGTCCTCGATGACCTGCGGGGAGAGCTCGGAGCCCTGCCGCGGCGTGCCGACCCGGGCGAGCACGTCCTCCGGGGTGTCGCCGCGCGCCAGGACCAGCGGCTCGGCCCGGGCCACGGCGCCGGTGCCGGCGACGGAGGAGGTGGTGAGGTCGAGGACGGTGCCGGCTGCGCCCACCAGGGGCAGCGCGTCCGCCGTCCCCAGGACGCGCGCGGGTCGGGCCATGCCGCCGGTGGTGGGGGCCTCGGGTCCGTCGGGCCACACGACGGTGTCGGTCGCGAGGACGGGTGCCGCCCAGGGGGAGCGGTCGGTGGCCAGGTAGCTGGTGCCGGCGCTGCTCGGACGGACGCGGAGGCGACCCGGCGTGGCGGCGACCTCCCCGGGAGGCCGGTCGTCGGGCTCGGCCAGCGTCCACGGGCGGGCGAGCAGGTCGAGCCCGCCGACGTCGAGGGTGGTGAGGTCCAGGGAGGGGCGCTGGCACCGGGGCTGGGCCCAGCGGTCGTCGTTGCACGGGAAGCCGATGGCGACCTCGAGACCGGTCACCCGGCAGCCGGTCTCGCAGCGGACCAGCTCGGCCGACACCGTCGTCGGCACGCCCGGCGCCGGGCGCTCGAACACGGTCTGCCGACCCACCCCCGTCGGGCTCACCGTCAGGACGTCGAGGCGCAGGGGTCGGGGGCGGGGGCCGTCGAGCTCGAGGCGGACGGTCAGGCGACGTCCGGTGGTGACGGGCTCCGGGTCGGTCTCCGCAGCCGCGGCGCGGAGGTCGGTCACCAGCGCGGAGCCGCGGGTCGCGACGGTCCCCTCGAGCCCGTCGCCGACCACGCGCTCGTAGCGCGAGGTGTCGAGGTAGACCCGGCGCGAGATCGGCCGCTCGTCCTCGAAGACGCGGATCGCCGCCATCAGCCACCGGCCCTCCGGATCCGCGTCGCGGGTCGCCGTGACCAGCTCCTCGGCCGATCCGTCGTACGGCACCACGAGCGGCGTCGGGGCCGTGACGAGGGTGGTGTCGTCCGCCCAGCCCTCGACCGCCAGCGCCGTGTTGGCGGCGCACCCGAGGAGCACGGCCGACCCGACCAGGACCGGCAGACCGGTCGAGGCACGTGGCAGCGCGAGGCGGTGGCCGGCGAGCGAGGGCCCCAGGCCGGGACGTGTCGCGAGCCGCCGCGCGACCAACCGCACGACCGCGGTCGCCAGCAGTCCGGCGGCGAGCCCGACGACCGCAGGGGCGGTGAAGGCCCACACGTCCGGGACGGACGAGGACCGGCGCAGGATCACGACGACCGCTGCGACCGCGACGACCACGGGCACGAGCGCCGACACGGTGCCGGCACGGCGCGCCCGCTCCCCAGCGGCCGGACGGAGCAGGTCGGTCAAGGGACCGCGCACCGCGACGACCATGGCCGTGACCACCGTGGCGGTGGCGACGAGCCACACCCCGGCCGTCAGTCCCGCGGACGCGGCCTCGGCGCCGAGGGCCAGCGGCACGGCCACGCCCGCCACGCCGCCGAGGAGCGCCGTCAGCAGCGGCTCGGCGACGAGCGCGGACACCCAGCCGACCCCTCGGCGGCCGTGCAGCCGAAGCAGGGCCGCCTCCTGCCTCCGGGCGGCGCCGAGGGCCAGGCCCGCTCCGGGGAGCACCCCGGCGGCGAGCAGCACCAGCGGGGCCAGGAGGGCGGGCCGCCCGCTCCCGTCGGCGAGCACGGTCGCGGCGGTGACCACGGCGATGGCAGCGGCGACGGGCAGGTGGGTGCCCCGCCGGGCCCACCACCCGGCAACCAGCCGCAACGTCATACGAGTCGGCCCTCGTCGATCGCCACGTGGTGGTCGGCCAGGTCGACGATGGAGGGGTCGTGCGTGGCGATCACGACCACGCATCCGCGCTCGGCCTCGGCGCGGAGCGCGTCGAGGACGATTGAGACGTTGCCCTGGTCGAGCTCGCTGGTCGGCTCGTCGGCGAGCAGCACCGGGGCGCCGACGACCAGGCCGCGGGCGCAGGCCACACGCTGGAGCTGTCCGCCGGACAGCTCCTCCACCTGGCGGTCGCCGAGGTCGGCGATGTCGAAGCGGGCCAGCGCAGCCTCGGCACGGTCGGACGCGTCGGTCCACGACGTCCCGCGGGCGCGGAGCGCGATCGCGACGTTCTCGCGCGCGGAGAGGATGGGGACCAGGCCGTAGACCTGGAGCACGAAGGCGATCTCGGGCGGCGGGTCGCCATCGCCCTGCCACGTCGGGCTGCCGTCGTACGTCGCCGAGCCGGTGGTGGGGGCGACCAGGCCGCCGGCGATCGAGAGCAGCGTCGTCTTGCCCGACCCGCTCGGCCCGGAGACGGCCGTGACGCGGCCGGCGGCGAACGTCACCGACACGTCGTCGAGCAGTAGGGGCCCGGGCTGGTAGCTGACCCGGTCGACGACCAGGTCGCCGGTGGTGCTCATCGGGCCGCTCATCGGAGGCCGTCCCGCGGGATGCCGGTCTCGTCGGCCGGGTGGGTGATGACGATCCGTCGCGGCTCGGCGTCGACCCGGACCAGGGTGCCGGCCGGCCACTGCGTGGTGACGTGGGAGGGCAGGTGGAGCACGCCCTCGCTGCCGATGACAGCGTACTCGGCGCCGTGGTGGCCCTCGGACCCCACCCGGCCGCCCTTCATCGTCACGGTGCGGGGGAACGTCGCCGCGACCTCCGGCTGGTGGGTGACGACGACGACGGTGGTGCCGAAGTCGCGGTTGAGGTCGTGGAGCAGGCCGACGACGGCGTCGCGGTCGACGTGGGAGAGCTGGCTGGTGGGCTCGTCGGCGAGCAGCAGGCCCGGTGTGGTCGCGACGGCGCACGCGAGGGCCAGGCGCTGCCGCTGGCCGCCCGACATCGTGCTCACCACCTGGTCGGCCTGGTCGGTCAGCCCCATCCGGTCGAGCAGGTCGGCCACGCTCGGTGCGCGGTCGGCCTCCTCGGCGGTCATGCCTACGCGGGCGAACTCGATGTTGCGTCGCGCCGTCGTGTAGGGGAGGAGGTTGCGGGTGGCTCCCTGCAGCATCGTCGACACCCGGCGGGCCCGGAGCCGCGCGAGGTGCCGCTCGCCCATCCGGGAGATGTCGTCCTCGCCGAGGAGGATTCGCCCGGCGCTGGGTCGCTGGATGCCCCCGAGGAGTGCGAGGAGGGTGGACTTGCCCGACCCGCTCGGGCCGAGGAACGCGACGCGCTCGCCCGGGGCGATCTCGAGGTCGACGCCCTGCAGCGCGACCACGTCGTGGCCCTCGAAGGTGCGGTAGAGGTGCACCACGCCCGAGCACCGGACGCCGATGCCGCCCCCGTCCTGCACCTGAAGCCCCCTGAAGCCGCGTGGTCGATCGTCACCCGGTCCGTCCGGAGTGCTGGGACATCATGCACCTGGGGTGCCGGATCCGAGCGCGACGACGCCCTTGGATCGATCCAAAGTTACTGGTCCGTACCGCGGGAGGCCTGCGGTGGCGCCCTGCCCGGCACCCGCTAGGGTCGGTTGTGGTCACCAAAGGCCACAGCTGTCGACGGGGTCACCGAAGGCCCCCACCAAGGAGGCATGGATCATGACTGTCCGCGTAGGTATCAACGGCTTCGGCCGCATCGGCCGCAACTTCTTCCGCGCCGTGCGCGCCTCGGGCGCCGACATCGAGATCGTCGGCGTCAACGACCTCACCGACAACGCCTCGCTGGCGAACCTGCTCAAGTTCGACTCGATCCTAGGCCGGCTCGACGCCGACGTCTCCAGCGACGACACGTCCATCAAGGTGGGCGACCAGACCATCGCGGCCTTCGCCGAGCGCGACCCGGCCGCCCTCAAGTGGGGCGAGCTCGGCGTCGACGTGGTCGTCGAGTCGACCGGCTTCTTCACCGACGCGACCAAGGCCAAGGCCCACGTCGACGCTGGCGCCAAGAAGGTCATCATCTCCGCGCCCGCGTCCAACGAGGACATCACCATCGTGATGGGCGTCAACCACGAGCTCTACGACCCCTCGGCCCACACCGTCATCTCCAATGCCTCGTGCACGACCAACTGCCTCGCGCCGATGGCGAAGGCGCTCCACGACGGCCTCGGCATCAACAAGGGCCTGATGACGACCATCCACGCCTACACCGCCGACCAGAACCTCCAGGACAACATCCACAAGGACCCGCGTCGCGCCCGCGCCGCCGCGCTCAACATGGTGCCGACCTCGACCGGTGCCGCGAAGGCGATCGGCCTGGTCCTGCCCGAGCTCAAGGGCAAGCTCGACGGCTACGCGATGCGCGTCCCGGTCCCGACCGGCTCCGCCACCGACCTCACCTTCGAGGCCAGCCGCGAGACGTCCGTCGACGAGGTCAACGAGATCGTCAAGGCCGCGGCCGACGGGCGCTTCCTGAAGTACTCCACCGACCCGCTCGTCTCCACCGACATCGTCACCGACCCGGCGTCGTGCATCTTCGACGCGCCGCTCACCAAGGTCCTGGGCAACCAGGTGAAGGTGCTCGGCTGGTACGACAACGAGTGGGGCTACTCCAACCGCCTCGCGGACCTGATCACCCACGTCGGCACGTCGCTCTGACCCGATGGCCGAGTCCACCGCTGGCATCGAGTCCCTCGGTGACCTGAAGGGCAAGCGCGTCCTGGTCCGCTCGGACCTCAACGTGCCCCTCGACGGCACCACCATCACCGACGACGGCCGGATCCGCGCGAGCGTGCCGACCATCCGGCAGCTCTCCGAGGCCGGAGCCCGGGTGGTCGTCACCGCCCACCTGGGCCGGCCGAAGGGCGAGCCCGACCCGCAGTACTCTCTCGAGCCGGTCTCCGCCCGGCTGTCCGAGCTGCTCGGACGGCCCGTCGCCTTCGCGACCGACACCGTCGGTGCGAGCGCGTCGGAGACGGTCGCGGGGCTGCAGGACGGCGATGTCGCCCTGCTCGAGAACGTCCGCTTCAACGACGGCGAGACCAGCAAGGACGACGAGGTCCGCGGAGCGTTCGCCGACCAGCTCGCCCAGCTGGCCGACGCCTTCGTCTCCGACGGCTTCGGGGTCGTGCACCGCAAGCAGGCCAGCGTGTACGACGTCGCGCTGCGGCTGCCGTCCGCGATGGGCGGCCTGGTCGCGGCCGAGGTCGACGTGCTGCGCCGGCTGACCGAGGAGCCCGAGCGGCCCTACGTCGTCGTGCTCGGCGGGTCGAAGGTCTCCGACAAGCTCGGGGTCATCGACAACCTCATCGACAAGGCCGACAAGCTGCTCATCGGTGGCGGCATGGTCTTCACCTTCCTCAAGGCCCAGGGCCACGAGGTCGGCAAGAGCCTGCTCGAGGCCGACCAGCTCGACACCTGCACCCGCTACCTCCGCGAGGCCGCGGACCGCGGTGTCGAGATCGTGCTGCCGACCGACGTCGTGGTCGACACGGCGTTCCCGTCGGACGACCGCGAGCCCCAGCCGTCCGTCGTACCCGCCTCGGAGATCCCGGCCGACGCCCTCGGCCTCGACATCGGGCCCGAGTCGGCGGCCGCGTTCGCCGCGGCGCTCGCGGACGCGAGGACGGTGTTCTGGAACGGCCCGATGGGCGTGTTCGAGACCGACGCCTTCGCCGGCGGCACCCGTGCCGTCGCCGAGGCCCTGACGAAGGTCGACGGGCTGTCGGTCGTCGGCGGCGGCGACTCCGCCGCTGCCGTGCGCCAGCTCGGCTTCGACGAGGCCGCGTTCGGCCACATCTCCACCGGCGGTGGCGCGTCGCTGGAGTTCCTGGAGGGCAAGGAGCTCCCGGGCATCGCCGTACTCGAGAGGGGCTGACCGTGGCCAGCAAGTCCACCCGCACGCCGCTGATGGCGGGCAACTGGAAGATGAACCTCAACCACCAGGAAGCGGTGGTGCTGGTCCAGAAGCTCGCCTGGACGCTGTCGGACAAGCGCCACGACTTCGGCAAGGTCGAGGTCGTCGTCGTGCCGCCGTTCACCGACCTGCGGTCGGTGCAGACGCTGGTCGACGGCGACCGCCTGTCGATCCGCTACGGCGCGCAGGACGTCTCCGTCCACGACAACGGCGCCTACACCGGAGAGATCTCCGCAGCGATGCTGTCCAAGCTGGGCTGCTCCTACGTCGTGGTCGGGCACAGCGAGCGCCGGATGTACCACAACGAGTCCGACGAGCTCGTCAACGGCAAGGCCCACAAGGCGTTCCACGCCGGGATGACGCCCATCGTGTGCGTCGGCGAGGGCCTCGACGTCCGCCAGGCCGGCGAGCACGTGCCCTTCACGCTCACCCAGCTCGACGGCTCGCTCGACGGGTTCACCGCCGAGCAGGTCGCCGGCCTCGTGGTGGCCTACGAGCCCGTCTGGGCCATCGGGACGGGTGAGGTGGCGACCCCCGACGACGCGCAGGAGGTCTGCGCGGCGATCCGTGGGCGGGTCCGCGAGGTGCACGGCGACGGCGCCGCCGACGGCGTCCGGGTGCTCTACGGAGGGTCGGTGAAGGCGGCCAACGTCGGCGGGATCATGGAGAAGGCCGACGTCGACGGGTGCCTCGTCGGCGGTGCCAGCCTGCAGGTCGACGAGTTCGGTGGCATCTGCCGCTTCTACGACATGCCGGTGCTGTGAGGCGCTCTGCGCTTCCCGGCAGTCGTGACGTAGGCTTCCGCTCGTGATTCCTGCTTTCACCGTCCTGCTCATGATTACGAGCGCGATCATGATTCTGCTCGTCCTGCTCCACAAGGGCCGCGGCGGCGGCCTCTCCGACATGTTCGGTGGCGGCGTCAGCAGCAGTCTGGGGGGATCGTCGGTGGCTGAGCGCAACCTCGACCGGTTCACGATCGGGGTCGGCGTCATCTGGTTTGCGTGTGTCATCGCCCTGGGCCTGCTCATGGCCTACTCGGGCAACTGAAGTCCCCCCGAGCGTTTCTGAGAAGGAGTCGTCATGGCTGGTGCTGGGAACGCGATCCGCGGTAGTCGAGTCGGTGCCGGCCCGATGGGCGAGGCCGAGCGCGGCGAGGCCGCGCCCCGGCAGGCGGTCACCTACTTCTGCAGCCACGACCACCGGTCGGTGGTGACCTTCGCGATCGAGGCCGCCGTGCCCGAGTCGTGGGACTGCCCCAAGTGCGGACTGCCGGCGAGCCTCGACTCCGAGAACCCGCCCCCGGCACCCAAGATCGAGCCCTACAAGACGCACCTCGCCTACGTGAAGGAGCGTCGCAGCGAGACCGAGGCGGCCGACATCCTCGACGAGGCCGTCGCCCTCCTCCGCAGCCGCCGCAAGGCCGGCGAGATCATCTTCTGACCCCACCCTGTCGAGTCGGCTCATCCTGAGCTCTGCAAAGGGTCGAGTCGGCGCGTCCTGGGCTCACGAGGCGAGCCGCGCGCGCCCACGGCGTACGCCGTCGATGATGATCTCCTCGATGCGGGCCTGCGGTCCGTAGACGTCGGAGGACCACACGGGCTCCATGATCCATCCCGCGTCGTCGCCCAACCATCCGAAGCGTTCGTCGTCCTCGGCCTCGTGCTCGCCGGTGTGCCACTCGAGTCCCTGGAACTCCACACCGAAGCGTAGATCCTGGTTGCCGACGTCGATGTACGCCAACCTTCCCCGCGAACGCACCTCTATCTGCGGCTCAGGCGGCGGCACCGGGAGGTTGAGCCAGCGCCACCGGACCACCGTCTCGCCGCCGGACTGCGACCGGCCATCGGTGTGGGGAGCAACCATCCTCAGGGTCCTCACCCAGCGCATCCCCTTGAACCGGTCGATCTCGGCCAGCAGCTCGGGGACGCTGAACCCGCGGAGTCTGTGCAGGGCGTCGAGCGCGGTCAGCGCCGGCTCCGGCCACCGCTGCCGACCCAGGTCGAGGGCGGTCCGCAGGGGCGTGGTCATTCGAACGCCGTCGACCACGGTCAGGTCTCGCTCGAGAAAGGTGCGCTCGCCGCTGTCCGCGAGCTTGTTGCGGAGCCGACCGCGCCCACCGGGCAGGAACATGGCGATCGGCATCGCGTGCAGGTGCTCGTTCGGGTGGAGGAGCATGTCGGCTCCCTGCGCCCAGCCGGCGTGCCGATCGACCACGATGGCGTCGGGCGGTGTCACGAGCCTGAGGCACGCGAGCCGGTGTGCCGTGTCGTCAGGCTCCTGCGCGGCAACATGGACGCCCTTGATGGGCGACCGGAGCAGCCCCTCGCGCCTGAGGAGCGTCAGGTCGTGTGGAGCGATCCCAGCGTCGTACGCGTGCCGTGTGGTGAAGGGAGCGTCAAGCGGCAGAGGGAAGGTGTCGTCGAGGTAGGGCATGTGCAGCCACTGGTTCGGGTTCATGACCACGCTGATGCCCGCGGGCCGCGGCCTTGACTCCGCTGTGTCGCGGCCTGTGGACAAGGGCCAGGACGCGCCGACTCGACACCCTCACAACGTCAGGACGCGCCGACTCGGCGCGATCCGGACGCCAGGATGCGCCGACTCGACGAATGGTCAGGGGAGGGCGGAGGCGGCGGCCTCGTCGAGCCACCAGACGGTCTCGTCACCGCGCACGCCGCGGGCGGGGGTCTCCTCGATCGTGCCCTCGGGTGCGAGGGCCCGCGCGACCGCCTCGGCCTTGCCCTCGCCGCTGGCGATGAACCACACCGCGCGGCAGCGCTCCATCGCCTCGAAGGTGAGACTGACCCGGTCGGGCGGCGGCTTGGGGGAGTCGTGGACGGCGACGGCGATCGCGTCGCGGGCCGCGAGGGCCGGGTGGCCCGGGAACAGCGACGCGCAGTGCCCGTCGGGTCCGATGCCGAGCATCAGCACCTCGAAGAAGCCGGCGCCGTGCTCGCGCATCGCCCCGCCGTACGCCGCAGCCGCGTCCTCCGCGGTCGCCACCTGGCCGCTGGCCGGCACCTCGTGGACGTTGGCCGGGTCGACGGGGACGTGGTCGAGCAGCGACTCGCGCGCCTGCCGGGCGTTGCGGTCGGGGGACTCGGCGGGCACGAAACGCTCGTCGCCCCACCAGAAGACGACCTGTGACCAGTCGACCGCTGAGTCGGCGGCCCGGCGGGCGAGCTCGCGGTGCAGCTCCTCGGCGATGCTGCCACCGGTGAGCCCGACCTGGGGGACCTCGCCCCGCGCCTGGGCGGCCTCGAGCCGGTCGAGGAGGGCGGAGGCGACGTCGCCGACGAGGACGTCGGCGTCGTCGTGGCGGCGGACGTGGACGTCGTTCACTTCTTGCTCCTCAGCTTGACCAGGTGGGCGGCGACATGGGCGTAGACGTCGTCCTCGTCGAGGCGGCGCAGCTCCTCGGCCAGCAGTGCCGGCACCTCGCGACGCTTCAGCGCGACCGGCCGGTCGGGACGATTGGGGGAGGAGAACGTCGCCAGGCGGCCATCAGCGCGCGAGATGCGGATCGGGCCCTCCTTGGTGTCCATGCTGACCTCGGTGATGCCGGGCCCGTCGGAGCTGCCGCGCGCGACGTCGACCTTGAGGCGATCGCTGAGCCACGCGACGAGCAGGTCGGCGCTGGGGCTGATGCGCTCGGCGGTGACCTTGGCCGCGGTCACCTTGAGGGGGTGCTGGTCGAGTGCCGCGGCGAGGAGCGCCCGCCACGGGGTCAACCGCGTCCAGCTCAGGTCGGTGTTGCCGGGCGCGTAGGTGCGGCACTGGGTGAGCATCGCGGTGGACTTCCCGCGCGGCACGGCCGCGGAGTCGGTGATGCGCCGTTGCGCGAGGGCACCGAGCGGGTCCGTGGCCGGGTCGGCCGGAGCGGTCGTCGGCCACCAGATCGCGACGGGGGAGTCCGGCAGGAGCAGGGGCAGCACGACCGACTCGGCGTGCTTGACCACCTCACCCTTGAGCCGGATCAGGGCGGTCTCGCCGCCCCACCCGTCGCCGCTGCCGACCTGCGCGTTGACCTGCCCGGCGCCGCGGGCGTCACCGAGGATCACGCCGAGGACCCGCGACGGGTGCTCGCGCGAGGCGCGCTTGGCGGCGGCCATCGCCTCGACGGCGTCCTCCTCCGGGGCGACGATGACCAGGGTCATCACCATGCCCATGGCGGGGCTGCCGGCCCGGGTGCGCGCACGGACGAACTCCGCGGCGATGCTGGACGAGTTGGTGTGCGTGAGCTCGATCATCAGGGCCTCCTCCAGGTCCGGCCATCACGCGCCAGCATCTTGTCGGCCGACGCCGGACCCCAGGTGCCGGAGTCGTAGGGCTCGGGCTTGCCCTTCCGGGCCCAGTGCTCGATGACCGGGTCGAGGATCTTCCAGGAGAGCTCGACCTCCTCGTGGCGCGGGAACAGCGGCGGGTCGCCGAGCAGCACGTCGAGGATGAGACGTTCGTACGCCTCGGCGCTGGCCTCCGTGAACGAGCCGCCGTAGGCGAAGTCCATGTTGACGTCGCGGATCTCCATCGCGGTGCCGGGCACCTTCGACCCGAAGCGCATGGTCATCCCCTCGTCGGGCTGCACGCGGATCACGATGGCGTTCTGGGACAGGTCCTCGGTCGCGGTCTGCGAGAACGGCAGGTGCGGTGCCCGCTTGAAGACGACGGCCACCTCGGTGACGCGCCGGCCAAGGCGCTTGCCGGTGCGGAGGTAGAACGGCACGCCCGCCCAGCGGCGGGTCTCGACGTTGACCGTGATCGCGGCGTAGGTCTCGGTCGTGGAGGTCTTCTTGATGCCCTCCTCCTCGAGGAACCCCTGGACCTTCTCGCCGCCGGCCCACCCGGCGGTGTACTGGCCGCGGGCGGTGGTGAGGTCGAGGCGCGCCGGCAGGGTGGCGGAGGCGAGCACCTTCTGCTTCTCGACGCGCAGGCCCTTGGCGTCGAACGCGATGGGCTCCTCCATCGCCACGAGCGCCATCAGCTGGAGGAGGTGGTTCTGGATCACGTCGCGAGCGGCGCCGATGCCGTCGTAGTAGCCGGCGCGGCCGCCGATGCCGATGTCCTCGGCCATCGTGATCTGCACGTGGTCGACGTAGTTGGCGTTCCAGATCGGCTCGAACATGTTGTTGGCGAAGCGCATCGCCAGGATGTTCTGGACCGTCTCCTTGCCGAGGTAGTGGTCGATCCGGAAGACCGAGCCGGACGGGAAGACGCCGTCGAGGATCTGGTTGAGCTCGCGCGCCGACTCGAGGTCGTGGCCGAACGGCTTCTCGACGACCACGCGGCGCCACTGGTCGGGACCGGGGTCGGCGAGGCCGTGCTCCTTGAGCTGTCCCACGACGGTGCCGAAGAAGGCCGGCGGGATCGCGAGGTAGAAGGCCATGTTGCCGCCGGTGCCGCGCAGCTGGTCGAGCTCCTCGACGGTGCGGCGCAGCTGGTCGAAGGCCGCGTCGTCGTCGAAGTCCCCGGAGACGAACCGGAAGCCCTCGGACAGCTGGTTCCACACCTCCTCGCGGAACGGCGTACGGGCGTGCTCCTTGACCGCGTCGTGGACGATCTGCGCGAAGTCCTGGTCGGCCCAGTCGCGCCGGGCGAAGCCGACGAGGCTGAAGCCGGGCGGCAGCAGGCCGCGGTTGGCCAGGTCGTAGATGGCGGGCATGACCTTCTTGCGTGACAGGTCGCCCGTCACGCCGAAGAGCACCATGCCGCACGGGCCGGCGATCCGCGGCAGCCGGCGGTCCTGCGGGTCGCGCAGCGGGTTGGCGTGGCTCATCAGCCTCGGTTCTCCTGGTAGTAGCGGATCAGCGACTGGGTGGAGGGGTCCTGCTCGGCGAGGACGTCCGCGTCGCCGGACACGGCCGGGCCGAGCTGCTGCGCGAGCTGCTTGCCCAGCTCGACGCCCCACTGGTCGAAGCTGTCGATGCCCCACACCGCGCCCTGCACGAAGGTGATGTGCTCGTAGAGGGCGATCAGCTGACCGAGCACCGACGGCGTGAGCTCCGGCGCCATGATCGAGGTGGTCGGCCGGTTGCCCGGGAAGGTCCGCGCGGCGACGAGCTCCTCGGCGACGCCCTCGGCCCGGACCTCGTCGGCGGTCTTCCCGAAGGCGAGCGCCCGGGTCTGGGCGAAGAAGTTGGCGAGGAACAGCTCGTGGACGTCGACGTCGCCATCAGTGAGCTCGTACGCCGGTCGAGCGAAGGCGATGAAGTCGGCCGGCACGAGCCGGGTGCCCTGGTGGATGAGCTGGTAGAACGCGTGCTGGCCGTTGGTGCCGGGCTCGCCCCAGAAGACCTCACCGGTGTCGTAGCCGACGGCCTCGCCGTCCCACCGGACGCTCTTGCCGTTGGACTCCATCGTCAGCTGCTGGAGGTAGGCCGGGAAGCGGTGCAGCAGCTGTGCGTAGGGCAGGACGGCGTGGGTGTGGGCGTCGAGGAAGTCGGTGTACCAGACGTTGAGCAGCCCCATCCGGAGCGGGACGTTGGACTCCGGGGGCGCGGTGCGGAAGTGCTCGTCCATCGCGTGGAACCCGCCGAGCATCTCGGCGAAGCGCTCGGGCCCGACGGCCACGACGAGCGAGAGCCCGATCGCCGAGTCCATCGAGTAGCGACCGCCCACCCAGTCCCAGAAGCCGAACGCGTTGTCGGGGTCGATGCCGAAGTCGGCGACCTTGTCGAGGGCTGTGGACACCGCCACGAAGTGCTGGGCGACCGCGTCGTCGCGCCCCACGTCGGACGGCAGGTGCTCGAGCAGCCAGGCCCGGCACAGCCGGGCGTTGGTCAGCGTCTCGAGGGTGCCGAACGTCTTGCTCGAGACGATGAAAAGCGTCGTCTCCGGGTCGAGGCCCTTGAGCTCCTGCCCGGCGTCGGTGGGGTCGATGTTGCTGATGAAGCGGCAGGACAACCCGTCCTGGCGGTAGGGCTCGAGCGCCTCATAGGCCATCACCGGCCCGAGGTCGGAGCCGCCGATGCCGATGTTGACGACCGTCTCGATCCGCTTGCCGGTGACGCCGGTCCACTCGCCCGACCGCACGCGCTCGGCGAAGGTGTACACCCGCTCGAGCACCTCGTGGACGTCGGCCACGACGTCCTGGCCGTCGACGGTCAGCGACGCGTCGGCGGGCAGCCGGAGCGCGGTGTGGAGCACCGCCCGGTCCTCGGTGACGTTGATGCGCTCGCCCGCCAGCATGGCGTCGCGGCGCCCCGTCACGTCGACCTGGTCGGCGAGCGCGAGCAGCGCCGCCTCCACGTCGCCGTCGAGGAGGTTCTTCGACAGGTCGACGTGGAGATCGGCGGCCGCGAGGGTCTGCCGGTCGACCCACTCGGGCGTGAGCGTGGTGCGCAGGTCGGGCTCGTACGACGCTGCGAGCCCGGTGAGGCGCGCCCACGCCTCGGTCGTGGTCGGGTCCACCGGACCGGGCCCGCTCATGCTCGGGCGGCCTCGAGCGACTTCCCGAGGGTCGTCTGCAGCTCGTCCCAGGCGACGACGAACTTGTCGACGCCCTCCTTGATGAGCACCTCGATGACGTCGTCGTAGTCGATGCCCGCGGCGGCGAGGGCCTTCATGTGGGCGGCGGCGTCGTCGTAGAAGGGTCGGATGCGGTCACCGCGGACCTCGCCGTGGTCGGCGACGGCCTCGAGCGTCTTCTCTGGCATCGTGTTGACGGTGTCCTCGACGACCAGGTCGACGACGTACATCGTGTCGTCGTAGTCGGGGTTCTTCACCCCGGTCGAGGCCCACAGGGGACGCTGCTTGCGCGCGCCCTTGGCCTCGAGCGCCTCCCAGCGCTCGCCCCTGAAGAAGTCCTCGAACATCTGGAAGGCGAGCCGCGCGTTCGCCACGCCGGCCTTGCCGCGCAGGTCGGGGTCGGTGCCCGGCCCCTCGGTCGTCGCCTCGAGCCGCTTGTCGATCTCGGTGTCGACCCGCGAGACGAAGAAGGACGCCACGGAGTGGATGTCGGCGAGCTCGTGGCCGTTGTCGGCGGCCTTCTCCAGGCCGGCGACGTAGGCCTCCATCACGTTGCGGTACTGCTCGAGGCCGAAGATGAGCGTCACGTTGACCGAGATGCCGGCGGCGATGGTCTCGGTGATCGCCGGCCACCCCTCCTTCGTGCCGGGGATCTTGATGAGCAGGTTGGGCCGGTCGACGATCCGCCAGAGCTCGGCGGCCTCCTTGACGGTCTCCTCGGTGTCGTGGGCGAAGCCGGGGGACACCTCGATCGAGACGCGGCCGTCCACGCCGTCGGTGGCGTCGAAGGTCGGGCGCATCACGTCGCACGCGTCGCGGACGTCGTCGGTGGTGATGACCTGGGTGGCCTTGTCGACGTCGGCGCCCGCGGCCGCCAGCTCCCGCACCTGCGGGTCGTAGCGCTCACCGTCGGCCAGTGCGGCCTGGAAGATGGCCGGGTTGGACGTGACACCCACGACGTGGCTGTTCTTCACCAGGTCGGCCAGGTTGCCGGTCTCCAGCCGCTCGCGGGAGAGGTCGTCGAGCCAGATGGACACCCCGGCGTCGGCCAGGGCCTTCAGACGATCGTTCATTGGTGCCTCCTGTGTGGGCTGTCGGGACGCGTACGTCAGTCGGTCAGGGTGCGCAGGCTGTCGCGGGCGGCGTTGGCCACCGCCTCGCCGGTGATGTCGAACTCCTCGTAGATCCGCGCGAAGTCGGCCGAGGCGCCGTAGTGCTCGATGGACACGATGCGGCCGTGGTCGCCGACGTACTCGCGCCAGCCCTGCTTGACGCCGGCCTCGACCGACACGCGGGCCTTCACGGTGGGCGGCAGGACCGTCTCGCGGTAGGCCTCCTCCTGCTCCTCGAACCACTCGAGGCAGGGGAGCGACACCACGCGGGCGCGGATGCCGTCGGCGGCGAGGAGCTCGCGCGCGGCGACCGCCACCTGCACCTCCGAGCCGGTGCCCATGAGGATCACGTCGGGGTCGCCCCCACGGTCGTCGGTCGTCGGGGCGTCGAGGAGGACGTAGCCGCCGCGGTGCACGTTGCTGGTGTCGCTCCAGCCGTCCTCGCCGCGCGGGAAGACGGGGACGTTCTGCCGCGTCAGCGCGATGCCGGCCGGGTGGTCGGTGCGCTGGAGCACGGCGTGCCACGCCGCCGCCGTCTCGTTGGCGTCGGCAGGTCGTACGACGTCGAGGCCGGGGATGGCGCGCAGGGCGGCGAGGTGCTCGATCGGCTGGTGCGTCGGGCCGTCCTCGCCGAGGCCGATGGAGTCGTGGGTCCAGACGTAGGTGACGGGCAGGCCCATCAGCGCGGCCAGGCGGACCGAGCCCCGCATGTAGTCGCTGAACGTGAGGAAGGTGCCACCGAACACGCGCGTGCCGCCGTGGAGCGCGATGCCGTTGAGGATGCCGCCCATGCCGTGCTCGCGGATGCCGAAGTGCAGCACCCGGCCGGCGAGCGGGTCACCGGTCCACTGGTCGGTGGAGCGGCTCTCCGGGATGAACGACGGCGCGTCCTCGATGGTGGTGTTGTTGGACTCGGCGAGGTCGGCCGAGCCGCCCCACAGCTCGGGCATGACGCCGGCCACGGCGTTGATGACCGCGCCGGAGGCCTTGCGGGTGGCCACGCCCTTGGGGTCGGCGTCGAAGCTCGGCAGCGCGTCGGCGAGCCCGGCGGGGAGCGCGCGGGTCTTCATCCGCTCGAAGGTCCGGACGGCGTCGTCGGACGCGGCGCCCTTCCACGCGTCGAAGCGCTCCTGCCAGGCGGCCTGCTCCTCCTTGCCCCGCGCCACGAGCGAGCGGGTGCGCTCGATCACGTCGGTCGGCACCTCGAAGTGCTGCTCGGGGTCGAAGCCCAGAACCTCCTTGGTGGCGGCCACCTCCTCCTCGCCGAGGGCGGAGCCGTGGGACTTGCCGGTGCCCTGCGCGTTGGGGGCGGGCCAGGCGATGATCGTGTGCAGCACGATGAGGCTGGGTCGGTCGGTCACCTCGTCGGCGGCGCGGATCGCGGCGTAGAGCTCGGGGACGTCCTCGACGTACTCCGTGCCGTCGTTGGTCCAGTCGACGTGCTGGACGTGCCAGCCGTAGGCCTCGTAGCGCGCGCCCACGTCCTCGGTGAACGCCACGTCGGTGTCGCCCTCGATCGAGATCTGGTTGGCGTCATAGATCAGGGTGAGGTTGCCGAGCTGCTGCGTGCCGGCGATGGAGGAGGCCTCGGCGCTGACGCCCTCCTGCAGGTCGCCGTCGGAGCAGAGCGCGTAGACGTGGTGGTCGAAGGGCGACTCGTCCTCGGCCGTCTCGGGGTCGAGCAGCCCGCGCTCACGGCGCGCCGCCATCGCCATGCCGACGGCGTTGGCGACGCCCTGGCCGAGCGGGCCGGTCGTCGTCTCCACGCCGGCCGTGTGGCCGAACTCGGGGTGTCCCGGCGTCTTGCTGCCCCACGTGCGCAGCGACCGCAGGTCCTCGATCTCGAGGCCCCACCCGCCGAGGAACAGCTGGGTGTAGAGGGTGATCGAGCTGTGGCCGCACGACAGCACGAAACGGTCGCGGCCGGTCCAGCTCGGGTCAGCGGGGTTGTGCCGCATCACCTTCTGGAACAGCAGGTACGCCGCCGGCGCCAGGCTCATCGCCGTGCCGGGGTGGCCGTTGCCGACCTTCTGGACCGCGTCCATCGCCAGGACCCGGGACGTGTCGACGGCCCTGCGGTCGATGTCGTCCCACTCGAGGGTGGCGGGCAGGGCGGACTTCTTGGTCAACGCAGTTCCTCTCGGTGGAGTGCAACCGGGTGCAGTCAGGATCACAGCCCAGCAGGGGTGGCCTCGACTGCGACCCTATCGTCGTGGCCGAGTAGACTCGACCGTGCCCGAGGGTCGTCCCGGACGCCGCAGCAGCTGGCCGTTCATCCTTCGGTTCCCCGCTGTCCGCGTCCCATCCGTCCCCGTCCTCCCGAGGTTCTCCACCGTGTCCCACGCCGGCCCGAACGCTGCCGCGTCCGCCCGGCCGTCGACCGGTGACGAGGGCGTCGCCCCTGAGGGGTCGAAGACGTGGCGCGACGTCGTCGCCGCCTACGTCGGGCTGACCAAGCCGCGCGTGATAGAGCTGCTCCTGCTGACGACGGTCCCGGTGATGTTCTACGCCGCCCGCGGCGTGCCCGACCTCGACCTGGTCGTGTGGACGGTCCTGGGCGGCACGTTCTCGGCGGGTTCGGCCTCGGTCTTCAACTGCGTCTACGACCGCGACATCGACGAGCAGATGCGACGGACGCGCCGACGGGCGCTGCCGCGTCACATCGTGTCGCCCCGCGCCGCGCTGGTCTTCGGATTCGTGCTCGGCATCCTGTCGACGGTCGTGCTCTACCTCGGCGTGAACGCGCTGTCCGCGCTCCTGTCGGTCACCGCCATCGCCTTCTACGTCTTCGTCTACACGATGCTGCTCAAGCGCCGGACCACGCAGAACATCGTCTGGGGCGGGATCGCGGGCTGCTTCCCGGCGCTGATCGGCTGGACGGCCGTCACCGGCTCGCTGGCCTGGACGCCGGTCGTGCTCTTCCTCGTGGTGTTCTTCTGGACGCCGCCGCACACGTGGGCGCTCGCGCTGCGCTACCGCGAGGACTACCGCAACGTCGACGTGCCGATGCTCCCGGTGGTCAAGCCCGCCGCCGAGGTCGGACGCCAGGTCGTGGTCTACAGCTGGGTCATGGTCGCGACCTCGCTCCTGCTCTGGCCGGTCGCCGGGACGAGCCTGGTCTACCCGGTCGCCGCTGCGATCCTCGGCGCTGTCTTCCTCGTCGAGGCCCATCGGATGTGGAAGCGCGCGAAGAGCTCCGATTCCCTGACCGACATCAACCCCATGCGGCTCTTCCACGCCTCCAACCTCTACCTCTCCCTGCTCTTCGTCGCCGTAGCACTGGATCCCCTGCTCGGCCGGTAGCGCAACCTGCAGGTCGTGTCAGGAGACTTCGAGGTCTCTGCGGACCTTCTTGAGACAACGTTCCGCGTCCGCTGACGCGATCTCCCGTTGACTTCTCGCAGGGGGCGGCATCGGGTCACCCCCGCGGGAGCAGGGGGTAGTTCTGCATGTCTTCATCACGTGAGCGACGACACCGGACCGCTGGGGGCGCGTCCGGACCGGGGGTACGTCGCCGTCCCATCCACCGTGGGGTCTCGAGGGTCGTGACCCTCGTCCTGGCCGTGGGCTTCGCCGTCGTCGGCGTCGCCGGCGCGGCCAGCGCCCACCACAACACGATCAGCGGCACCGTCGCCTGCAAGACGGGCGGCGGCTGGGCGGTGACCTGGACGGTCGTCAACAGCGAGGACCGCACCGAGTGGATCACCGCGTCCAACCGAACGGGTGTCGTCCCGGTGGGCACCGAGCTGACGCGTCGGCAGACGCGCACCTTTGCCGAGACCGTCACCGTCAAGCCGACCTCACCGCTGACGCTCACGCTGTCGGCCAGGTGGTCCAACGACACGCGAGCCACCAATTCGGGAAGCATCAAGGTCGAGAAGTTCTCCGACGACTGCAACGTCACGACCGTGCAGCCGCCGACGGTCCCGGTCGTCGACGACTGCGGCCCGGGCAACGCCCACTACGGCCAGGTGCCGTCGGGGCCCTGGACCTCGACCACCAACCCCGACGGCAGCGTCACGGTGACGGCGACGTCGGGCCACCAGTTCCCGGGCGGTCAGACGACCACGACCTACCCGGCGCCGACCGACAGCGACGACCCGTGCCCGACCCCGCCGGTCGTCCCGCCCGTCGAGCCGCCGGTGGCGACGCCCCCGGTGGTCACGCCGCCGGTCGTCGCCCCGCCCGAGGTGCTGCCCGAGGTGCTGCCCGCCGAGGCGCGCGCCGTGTCGGCCCGGGCCCGCAAGATCGACAAGTGCGGCACCCGCGGTGACGTCTACAAGGTCGTCGAGCGCTCAGGTGTCGTCTACACGTCGAAGGGCAAGGTCCTGCGCCAGGGCGTCTGGCTGAAGGCCGGTGGCAAGCGCGTCACCGTCCGGGCTCACGCGGCGGACGCGTCCTACCGCCTGCAGGGCAAGCAGGTGTGGAAGATGTCGTTCCGCACCCGCCCGTGCGCCAGCGCTCCGGAGGTCGCCCCCAGCACCGGGTCGCGATGACCCGCTCCCGCGCTGCCGGGATCGTCGCCGCGACGGTGCTGTGCACGACCGTGGTGCTCGGTCAGGGTGCGGCCCACGCCGCCCCCGACCGGCTCACGATCGCGCGCACCTCCACCGACGCAGCGGTCATCAGGGTGCCGGCGCGCAACGACACCCTCGCCGTCGGCAACCGGCTCCGCGGGGCCGTCTACACGTGGTCGAAGGGCGACCCGCCGTGCGACCCCACGGGCAGCACCGTCTACGCCGGTCACGCCTGGCGCGCCGGCAACGGGGTGGCCGACCGCTGGGGCTCGTTGCGGCGTGGCGACGTCATCGAGGTCGCGGGTTGCCGGTTCGAGGTCACCCGGCGTGAGTACTGGCCGGCCTCGAGGCGGATGGGGTCGCTCTACTCCGTCGCCGGACCCGCCCGGATCGTGCTCGTCGGGTGCAAGGCCGACGACTACTCCAGGCGCACGGTCGTCTTCGCCCGCAAGGTGGGCCGGTCCTAGCTACGACGGGGCGATGCGCGTGGCGGCGTGCGTCTGGCGTACGCCGTCCGCGCGGGCCTCGTCGGACCCGCGGTGCGGCAGCACGGCGAGCGCGATGCGGGCCAGACCGGCCGCCAGGAGCCCCGCGCCGAGCATGTGGAGGGCGACGAGGCCGACCGGCAGGTCGAGCCAGTACTGCACCCAGCCGAGCACGCCCTGGAGCACCTCGATGAGCAGCACCAGCGCGGTGACCCGGGCGAGCCAGTGGTGACCTCCGCGCCGCGCGACGACCAGCAGGGCCACGGTCAGCGCGACCAGCACGTAGACCGAGATGGCGTGGGCCTGCGACACCGTCGCAGGGTCCAGGCCGTTGCGAGGCGAGTCGGTGTCGCCGGCGTGGGGGCCGGCCCCGGTCACGACGGTGCCGAGGTAGAGGACGACCCAGCCGGAGGCGAACGTGGCCCAGGCGAGCGCGCGCGGCAGCGACGGCGCGAGCCCGCGCGTGGGACTGCGGAGCTCGTCGAGCAGGGCGACGCAGACCATGATGATCGCCATCGACAGCAGGAAGTGGCCGGCGACGACCCAGGGGTTGAGGTCGGTCAGCACCGTGATGCCGCCGAGCACCGCCTGCAGGGGGATGCCCAGCCCGATCACGAGGGCGAGCCTGGTCGCCCGGCGGTGCCGGGCCCCGAGGGCGGCGAGGAAGCACAGGACGGCGACGGCGGCGAGGACGAAGGTCAGCAGCCGGTTGCCGAACTCGATGGCGCCGTGCATGCCCAGCTCACCGTGGGCGACGTACGACGCGTCGGTGCAGCGCGGCCACGTCGGGCACCCGAGGCCCGAGCCGGTGAGCCGGACGGCGGCCCCGGTGACGACGATGCCGATGTTGGCGAGGAGGTTGGCCACGGCGAGCGGCCACAGGAACCGTGCCAAGCCGTCGAGCAGGGTGCGTCCCATCATTCCCACCTGAAGGTCCGGGCCGTGAGCACGGCGCCGAGCAGCGCCCAGGCCGCCAGCACGAGCAGCGATCGGCCGTCGATGTCGCCGTGGACGAGCGTGGAGCGCATCGCCTCGCCCAGGGCTCCTGACGGCAGCCACTCGATCAGCCCGCCCGCGGCGCCGTAGGTGCTGGTCGGGAGCACCACGCCGCCACCGGCCATGAGGAGCAGGTAGACGAGGTTGGCGAGCGCGAGCGTCGCCTCGGCACGCAGCGCGCCGGCGACGAGGAGACCGAGGGAGGCGAACGCGGCGGTGCCCAGGCCGATCGTGAGCACCAGGCCGAGCACGGTGCTCGACGGGTCTGCGAGCGAGGGCTCCCAGCCGAGGGCCAGGGCGACGCCGCCGAGCACCACCAGCTGCAGGGCGACGACGTTGAGCAGGGCCAGCACCTTGCCGAGCAGCAGGCCGTGGCGGGGCAGGGGAGAGGACCCCAGCAGCTTGATCACGCCGTAGCGGCGCTCGAAGCCGGTGGCGATCGCCACCGAGGTGAACGCGGTCGACATGACGGCGAGCGCGAGCACGCCCGGCGTGAGGACGTCGACGGCGCGACCGTCGAAGGCGTCGCTGAAGCGACCGGCCGCGACGACACCGCCCACGAGCACGATCACCGGGATCACGATCGCGAGCAGGAGCTGCTCGCCGTTGCGCAGCATCAGCCGCGCCTCCATCCGCGCCTGCGCCCGCACCATGCGCCCGAGGCCGGCTCCACCGGGGGCAGGCGTGAAGGTGCCGGTGGCCGGGGCGCTCACGACGCGAGCTCCCGCCCGGTCAGCTCGAGGAAGACGTCCTCGAGGGTGCGCTGGCCCAGGGTCAGCGTCTGGGGCAGCACGCCGTGCTGCTCGCACCACCGCGACACGCGGCCGAGCGTGGTGGCGTCGGCCGGGCCGTGGATGAGCATGCTCACCTCGTCGAGCTGCCGCACCTCGGTGAGCGGGCCGAGCTCGGCGCGCAGCGACTCGGGCGCGCCGTCGGGGAACGGTCGGTTGACGACCAGCCGGATGGTCGCCGAGCGTCCGCCGCGGGTCAGCTCGGCCGGCGTCCCGGAGGCGATGAGCGTGCCGCGGTCGATGATGTGGATCCGGTCGGCCAGGTGCTCGGCCTCGTCCATGTGGTGGGTCGTCAGCACGACGGTCACGCCGTCCGCGCGGACCTCCTCGAGCATCTCCCACGTCGTGCGCCGCGCCTGCGGGTCCATGCCGGCGGTCGGCTCGTCGACGAAGACCAGCTCGGGCCGCCCGACGAGCGCGATGGCGAGCCCGAGACGCTGCTTCTGGCCACCGGACAGCCGGCGGTACGGGGTCCGGCCGCAGTCGGCCAGCCCGAGTCGGTCGACGAGCATGCCGGTGTCGAGAGGGTGCGCGTGGAGCGAGGCCATGTGCTCGAGCATCTCCACGGCGCGTACGCCGCTCCAGGCGCCGCCGCTCTGGAGCATGACGCCGATCCGGGGGAGCAGCTCCGCGCGGTCGCGCTGGGGGTCGAGGCCGAGCACCCGCACGGTGCCCCGCTGCGGGACGCGGTAGCCCTCACAGGTCTCGAGCGTCGTCGTCTTGCCGGCGCCGTTGGGGCCCAGCACAGCGGTGACCGATCCCCGGGGCACCTCGAGCGACAGCCCGTCGACGGCCACCTTGTCGCCGTACGCCATCACCAAGCCGTCGATCACGACGGCGGGGGAGGCGGGTGGCACGTCCCAATTCTAGGTGCGCCTTAATGAGGAGCGGCTGTCGGTCCCCATGGCTAGCGTGGTCGCCATGAGCCCACACCATGCGATCGAGGCCGAGCACCTGGTCAAGCGCTTCGGCGACACCCTTGCGGTGGACGACGTCTCGTTCGTCGTCCCGCAGGGCTCCGTGCTCGGGCTGCTGGGCCCCAACGGCGCCGGCAAGACGACCACGGTGCGCATGATGACCACCCTGACGCGCCCCACCTCCGGCACGGCCCGGGTCGCCGGCCACGACGTCCTCACCGAACCCGACGCGGTGCGCAGCAGCATGGGGCTCACCGGCCAGGCGGCCACCGTTGACGAGCTGCTCACCGGCCGGGAGAACCTCCGCCTCATCGGCCAGCTCTACGGCCTCGACAAGGGCTACATCGCCCGCGCCAGCGAGGACCTGCTGGAGCGGTTCTCCCTGGCGGAGGCGGGCGACCGCACCGCCAAGACCTACTCCGGCGGCATGCGGCGACGGCTCGACCTGGCAGTCAGCCTCATCGCCACCCCACCTGTGCTATTCCTCGACGAGCCGACGACGGGTCTCGACCCGCGGTCCCGCGTCGAGCTGTGGGAGGTGCTGCGCGAGCTGGTGGCCGACGGCACGACCCTGCTGCTGACGACGCAATACCTCGAGGAGGCCGACCAGCTGGCCGACAACATCGTGGTCATCGACCGGGGGACCGTCATCGCGGAGGGGACCCCGTTGCAGCTGAAGGACCAGTCCGGTGCGGCCGCCCTCGTCGTCACCGTCTCCCGGGCACAGGCCCTCGACGAGGCCCGGACGCTGCTGGCTCCCCACGTGCGCGAGATGCACGTCGACGAGGGAGCCCGGCAGATCACCGCCCCCGCTGAGGGCCTGGGCCACATGACCCGCGTCGCGGGCATCTTCGACGACAGCGGGATCGTCCTCGACGACATCGGGCTGAAGCGGCCCAGCCTGGACGACGTGTTCCTCCACCTCACGGGCCACCGCGCGGAGGAGCGTGACGACGGGGCCGCGCACGACGCCGGCGACACCGACCAGAGCAGGGAGACCGTCCGATGAGGACCCTCGAGCGACCCGAGATCCGCCCGACGGGCCTGATGACCCAGTCCTGGTCCATCGCCCGTCGCAACTTCCTCCACATCCGGCGGATGCCCGAGATGCTGCTCGACGTCACCATCCAGCCGGTGATGTTCGTGCTGTTGTTTGCGTTCGTCTTCGGCTCGTCGATCTCCGTCGACACGGAGGCGGGCTACCGGGCGTTCCTCCTCCCGGGGATCATGGCGCAGACGGTCGCGTTCGCGTCCTTCATCGTGGCCGTGGGGCTCACTGCCGACCTCGACAAGGGCATCGTCGACCGGATGCGGTCGCTGCCCATCGTCCCGGCGGCCGTGCTGGTGGGCCGCAGCATCTCCAGCCTCGTCCACTCCTCGATCGGCCTCGTCACCATGTCGCTGACCGGCCTGCTCATCGGGTGGCGCATCCACACCGACGTCCTCCAGGCGGCCTTCGGCTACGTCCTGCTCGTCGGGTGGGGGTTCGCGATGATCTGGGTCGGCATCTGGGTCGGCTCCGCGATGCGCTCGGTCGAGGCCGTCAACGGCGTGATGTTCGCGACCATGTTCCCCATCACGTTCCTGGCCAACACCTTCGCGCCGACCGACCAGATGCCGGCCTTCCTGCGGTTCATCGCCGAGTGGAACCCTATCTCCTCGCTGACCCAGGCCGTCCGCGTGCTCTGGGGCAACGACCAGCCGCTCGCCGAGGGTGCGGCGTTCCCGATGCACCACCCGATCCCGTTCACGATCGGCTGGATCATCCTCATCACCGCGGTCGTGGCGCCGCTGGCGATCCGCACCTTCCGCGCCCGCACCGCCGACTGAGGGCCGGCGGGCGGTGGGCCAGGTGACTTAGGCGACCCTTGCTTGAACGACGGGAAGCAATAACGACACACTGTCGTTGTGGAATTCGTGAGGACGTCGACGGCACAGCGTGAGGGCGATGCGCCCACGCGCGACCGCGTGGCCCGCACGATCCTCGAGAACGGCCCCTCGACGGCCGCCGATCTCGCCCTCCGGCTCGACCTCACCCCGGCCGCCGTACGTCGGCACCTCGACCACCTGGTCGAGGAGGGAGTCGTGGAGGCGCGCGACCAGAAGGTCTACGGCACCCGCGGTCGCGGGCGGCCCGCAAAGGTCTTCGCCCTCACCGAGGCCGGGCGCGACAGCTTCGACCAGCAGTACGACGACCTCGCCGTCCAGGCGATGCGCTTCCTGGCCGAGACCCAGGGCGAGGACGCCGTCGTCGAGTTCGCGCGGCGACGGGTGGCCTTCGTCGAGCGCGACTACGCGGCCGTCATGGCCGCGGACCCCGACCTGACGCCCGCCGAGGCGCTGGCGCGGGTGTTCACCCAGAACGGCTACGCCGCATCGGTGCGGGAACTTCCGGTCGTGGGGGAGCAGCTGTGCCAGCAGCACTGCCCGGTCTCCCACGTCGCCCACGAGTTCCCGCAGCTCTGCGAGGCCGAGACCGAGGCGATCGCCTCCGTCCTCGGCACCCACGTCCAGCGGTTGGCGACCATCGCCCACGGCGACGGCGTGTGCACCACGTGCATCCCCCAGACCCCCCAGACCACGAAGACCAGCGAGAAGGAGAAGGCATGACCTCCATCGAAGAACTCAACCCGGAGCTCAAGGGCATCGGCAAGTACGAGTTCGGCTGGGCCGACTCCGACGACGCCGGTGCTGCCGCCACCCGTGGCCTCAACGAGGACGTGGTGCGCGACATCTCCGGCAAGAAGTCCGAGCCGCAGTGGATGCTCGACCTGCGCCTGAAGGGCCTCAAGCTCTTCCACCGCAAGCCGATGCCGACGTGGGGCTCCGACCTGTCGACGATCGACTTCGACAACATCAAGTACTTCGTGCGCTCCTCGGAGAAGCAGGCCACCTCGTGGGAGGACCTGCCCGAGGACATCAAGAACACCTACGACAAGCTCGGCATCCCGGAGGCGGAGAAGCAGCGCCTGGTCGCCGGTGTCGCCGCCCAGTACGAGTCCGAGGTCGTCTACCACTCGATCCGCGAGGACCTCGAGGAGAAGGGCGTCATCTTCGTCGACACCGACACCGCGCTGAAGGAGCACGAGGACCTCTTCAAGGAGTACTTCGGCACCGTCATCCCGGTCGGTGACAACAAGTTCGCCGCGCTCAACACCTCGGTGTGGTCGGGCGGCTCGTTCATCTACGTCCCGAAGGGCGTCCACGTCGACATCCCGCTCCAGGCCTACTTCCGGATCAACACCGAGAACATGGGCCAGTTCGAGCGGACGCTGATCATCGCCGACGAGGACTCCTACGTCCACTACGTCGAGGGCTGCACCGCGCCGATCTACTCCTCCGACTCGCTGCACTCCGCGGTCGTGGAGATCGTCGTCAAGAAGGGCGCCCGCGTCCGCTACACGACCATCCAGAACTGGTCCAACAACGTCTACAACCTCGTCACCAAGCGCGCCACCTGCGAGGCCGGCGCGACCATGGAGTGGGTCGACGGCAACATCGGCTCCAAGGTGACGATGAAGTACCCCGCCGTCTACCTCATGGGCGAGCACGCCAAGGGCGAGACGCTGTCGATCGCGTTCGCCGGTGAGGGCCAGCACCAGGACGCCGGCGCCAAGATGGTGCACGCGGCGCCGCACACCTCGAGCTCGATCCTGAGCAAGTCGGTGGCGCGCGGCGGCGGGCGCACGTCGTACCGCGGCCTGATCCAGGTCAACGAGGGCGCCCACGGCTCGAAGTCCAACGTGCTGTGCGACGCGCTGCTGGTCGACCAGATCAGCCGCAGCGACACCTACCCCTACGTCGACATCCGCGAGGACGACGTGTCGATGGGCCACGAGGCCAGCGTCTCGAAGGTCTCCGACGACCAGCTCTTCTACCTCATGTCGCGCGGCATGGAGGAGGACGAGGCGATGGCGATGATCGTGCGCGGCTTCGTCGAGCCGATCGCCAAGGAGCTGCCGATGGAGTACGCCCTCGAGCTCAACCGCCTCATCGAGCTGCAGATGGAAGGGGCTGTGGGCTGACGCCCGCTGCCGCCGACCCGTCCGACGTACGTAGAAAGAAGAGCTTTGACCGTCACCACTGATTCCGTCCGCTCCGCGCTGGAGCAGGGTCCCGAGCACGGCAAGGTGGAGAGCCACCTCCACCCGGCCGGCTCGTTCGACGTCGCCGACCACGAGGTCCCGACCGGCCGCGAGGAGATCTGGCGCTTCACTCCGCTCAAGCGGCTCAAGGGCCTGCACGCCGACGCGCCGCTCGACGGCCGCAACGTGAAGGCCTCCTGGACGGCGCCCGAGGGCGTGTCCGTCGGTGTCGTCACCGGCGACGAGGCCTCCGCGCTGCGGGGCGTGAGCGGCTGGGTGCCCAACACCCGGTTCACCGCGCGGGTCCTCTCCGAGGTGCCGTCGACCCTGCTGGTCGACGTCCCGGCTGACGTCGAGGCGGGGGAGCCCATCGTCCTCGAGGTCGACGGCACGGACGCCGAGCTCACCAGCGGTGCTCACGTCGTCCTGCGCTTCGGTCGGCACAGCAAGGCCGTCGTGGTGCTCAACCACACCGGCTCTGCCGCCGTGGCTGCCGTGGTCGAGGTCGTCGTCGCGGACGGCGCCGAGGCCAGCGTCGTCTCGATCCAGGACTGGGCCGACGACGCGGTCCACCTGTCGCACCACCAGGCCCGGGTCGGGCGCGACGCGACGTACAAGCACGCCGCGATCTCCTTCGGCGGCGACCTGGTCCGGATGGACGCCAACGTCACGTACGACGGTCCCGGCGGCTCGGCAGAGCTGCTCGGGCTCTACTTCGCCGACGCCGGCCAGCACATCGAGCACCGGATCTTCGCCGACCACACCGCCCCCCGCACCAAGTCCCACGCGGTCTACAAGGGCGCGCTGCAGGGCGAGAAGGCGCACACGGTCTGGGTCGGCAACGTGCTGATCCGCAAGGTCGCCGAGGGCATCGAGACCTACGAGGAGAACCGCAACCTGGTCCTCACCGACGGCTGCCAGGCCGACTCGATCCCCAACCTCGAGATCGAGACCGGTGAGATCGAGGGCGCCGGTCACGCCTCGGCCACCGCCCGCTTCGACGACAACCAGCTCTTCTACCTCCAGTCGCGCGGTGTCTCCGAGCAGGAGGCGCAGCGGCTGGTGGTGCACGGCTTCTTCAACGACCTCATCCGTCAGGTGGGCGTGCCTTCGATCGAGGACCGCCTGCTCACCACCGTCGAGGCCGAGCTGGCCAAGAACGTCCTCAAGGACGTCGGCTCGCTCGCGGCCTTCGGGTCGGAGGCCTGATGGCCTTCGAACGCGCCTGCGCGCTCGACGAGGTCAAGGCCGACCAGGGCCTCGCTGTGACTCTCGGTCGCTACGAGGTCGTCATCGCCCGCGACGGCGACGAGGTCTTCGCGCTGGAGAACGAGTGCAGCCACGCCGCGGTCGCCCTCAGCGAGGGCGAGGTCGCCGACTGCCAGATCGAGTGCTGGCTGCACGGGTCGATGTTCGACCTCCGCACCGGCAAGCCCACCAACCTCCCCGCGACCGAGCCGGTCGCCACCTTCCCGATCGACGTACGCGCCAATGCCGACGGCACCAGCGACGTGTACGTCGACACCGAGACCACCCTGAACGGAGTCACCCCCGCATGAGCAAGCTCGTGATCACCGACCTGCACGTCACCGTCGACACCGAGGACGGCCCCAAGGAGATCCTCAAGGGCGTCACCCTCACCATCAAGGATGGGGAGACCCACGCGATCATGGGGCCCAACGGCTCCGGCAAGTCGACGCTGGCCTACTCGATCGCCGGCCACCCGAAGTACACGATCACCGGCG
This sequence comes from Nocardioides sp. zg-1230, assembly GCF_013155335.1. Taxonomy (GTDB): domain Bacteria; phylum Actinomycetota; class Actinomycetes; order Propionibacteriales; family Nocardioidaceae; genus Nocardioides. Next base: position 699,079 of record NZ_JABJQZ010000004.1, read on the forward strand.
GCACGGTGACCCTCGACGGCCAGGACGTGCTGTCGCTCTCGGTCGACGAGCGCGCCCGTGCGGGCCTCTTCCTCGCCATGCAGTACCCGGTCGAGGTCCCCGGCGTCTCGGTGTCGAACTTCCTCCGCACCGCGAAGACCGCGATCGACGGCGAGGCCCCCAAGCTGCGCACGTGGGTCAAGGACGTCAACGGCGCCCTCGAGCGGCTCAACCTCGACCCGAGCTTCGGCACCCGGAGCGTCAACGAGGGCTTCTCCGGCGGTGAGAAGAAGCGCCACGAGATCGCCCAGCTCGAGCTGCTCGACCCCACGGTCGCGGTGCTCGACGAGACCGACTCGGGCCTCGACATCGACGCGCTCAAAATCGTCTCCGAGGGCGTCAACCGGTTCCGGCAGCGCGAGGGCAAGGGTGTCCTGCTGATCACCCACTACACCCGCATCCTGCGCTACATCGAGCCCGACTACGTCCACGTCTTCGTCGACGGCAAGGTCGCCGAGTCCGGTGGCAAGGAGCTCGCCGACCAGCTCGAGGCCGAGGGCTACGACAAGTACCTCAAGGCCGCGCAGGTCTGAGACCGCCCAGACCGCCCACATCGAAGGAGACCATGATGGAAGGACTGCTTCCGGATCTCGACGTGATCCGCAAGGACTTCCCGATCCTCGAGCGCACGCTCGCGGGCGGAGTGCCGCTGGTCTACCTCGACAGCGCCAACACCTCGCAGAAGCCGCAGGTCGTCATCGACACGATGGTCGACCACCTCGAGCGGCACAACGCCAACATCGCGCGCGCCATGCACCAGCTCGGCGCCGAATCGACCGAGGCCTACGAGGCGGCCCGCGACCAGGTCGCGAGCTTCCTCAACGCGCCCTCGCGCAACGAGGTCATCTTCACCAAGAACGCGACCGAGGCGCTCAACCTGCTGGCCCGCACGATCGAGCTCGGCCCCGGCGACAACGTCGTCATCACCGAGATGGAGCACCACTCCAACATCGTGTCGTGGCAGCTCGCCTGCGAGCGGTCGGGCGCGGAGCTGCGGTGGTTCGGGCTGACCGACGACGGCCGGCTCGACCTGACCAACGCGGAGCAGCTCGTCGACGAGCACACCAAGGTCGTCGCCTTCACCTGGGTGTCCAACATGCTCGGCACGATCAACCCGGTCACCGACCTCGTCGCCCGGGCGAAGGCCGTCGGCGCCCTCTCGGTGATCGACGCCTCGCAGGCGGCGCCGCAGCTGCCGGTCGACGTCCAGGCCACGGGCTGTGACTTCCTGGTCTTCACCGGGCACAAGGTCACCGGTCCGACCGGTATCGGTGTGCTGTGGGGGCGCGAGGAGCTCCTCAACGAGCTGCCCCCGTTCCACGGTGGCGGCGAGATGATCGAGACCGTGACCATGGCGCGGTCGACCTACGCCAAGGTGCCGCACCGCTTCGAGGCCGGCACCCCGCCGATCGTCGAGGCCGTCGGTCTCGGCGCGGCCGTCGACTACCTGCGCCACATCGGGCTCGACGCGATCCACCGCCACGAGCAGACGATCACGGCGTACGCCCTCGAGGGCCTGCAGTCCGTGCCGGGCCTCACCGTCCTCGGTCCGCTCGACGCGGCCGACCGTGGCGGAGCGATCTCCTTCGAGCTCGCCGGCGTCCACCCGCACGACATCGCGCAGGTCCTCGACTCGCGCGGGGTCGCGGTGCGGGCCGGCCACCACTGCGCGAAGCCGGCGCATGCCCGGTTCGGCGTGCAGAGCTCGACGCGGATGTCGTCCTACCTCTACACGACGCCGGCCGAGATCGACGCGCTGGTCGAGGGCCTCCACCACACCCGCAGCTACTTCAAGGTGGGATGACCATGAGTGCCGAGCTCGACAGCCTCTACCAGGAGATCATCCTGGACCACTACAAGAACCCGCACCACAAGGGCTTGCGCGACCCGTTCGAGTCCGAGGTGCACCACGTCAACCCGACCTGCGGCGACGAGGTCACCCTCCGGGTGCACCTCGCCGACGGCCCGGACGGGGTTGTCGTGCAGGACGTGTCGTACGACAGCGTCGGCTGCTCGATCTCGCAGGCGTCGGCGTCGGTGCTGACCGACCTCGTCATCGGCAAGCCGGTCGACCAGGCGATGTCGATCCACCAGACCTTCCTCGACCTCATGCAGGGCAAGGGGCAGGTCGAGCCCGACGAGGACGTCCTCGAGGACGGCATCGCGTTCGCCGGTGTCGCCAAGTTCCCCGCGCGCGTGAAGTGCGCACTGCTCTCCTGGATGGCGTGGAAGGACGCGACCACCCAGGCCCAATCTGAAGGAGCCACCTCATGACCGACACCCAGGGCATCGATCACGGCGACCTCCCCGACGTGCCCGAGGCCGGACAGGGCGGCGGCACCTCGACGGTGACCGTCGACGACGTGACCGAGGCGATGAAGGACGTCGTCGACCCCGAGCTCGGGATCAACGTCGTCGACCTCGGCCTCGTCTACGGCGTGCACCTCGACGAGCACAGCAACGCGGTGCTCGACATGACGCTCACGTCTGCGGCGTGTCCGCTGACCGACGTGATCACGGACCAGACCGAGTCGGCCCTCGAGGGCCTCGTCGGCGACGTGGCCATCAACTGGGTCTGGATGCCCCCGTGGGGCCCGGACAAGATCACCGACGACGGCCGCGAGCAGCTGCGCGCCCTGGGTTTCAACGTCTGACGCTCGAAACCTCGACGGGCGCCGTCAGCTCCCCGCCTTCGCCCGCACCTTGGTCACCCAGTAGTCGGTGTCCGGGGTGGGCGGGGTGGAGAACCGCGCGTTGGGCAGGTAGAGGTTCGCGCCGAACTTCGCGACGGTGGTGGGGACGTCGAACGACGTGTCCGATCCGAGGTCGTCAGCGGTGATGGTCCGCACTAGTCGACCGGACAGGCCGGTGCGCGAGAGGCGCAGGACGGCGACCTCGTTGATTCGATTGCGTACGACGTAGAGCGTGCGCCCGTGCCGCAGCATCCCGTCACCCATGGTGAGGGAGGCGCCCCCGAGATCGACCTCGGTCGCCTCGCCGGTGGCCGGGTCGACGCGGTAGAGCAGGCCCGTCGTCGAGTTGACCACGAGCAGGCCGCGCCCCGTGGGCGTCGTGCTGATGCCGTTGGCCCCGAACCCCGTGCCCTGCACCCACTCGCCAGTCAGGGCGAGGGTGGTCGCCGCCGTGCCCGGCTCCCCGTCGGGGCCACGGTCGACACGGTAGAGCTGGGGCCGGTTGGAGTCGGTGAACCACGCAGCCGACCGGCTCAGCACGACGTCGTTGACGAAGGTGGGCGCGGACGAGAGCGGGATGTCCCGCACCACCTCGCCGGTTGCCGTGTCGACGACACGAGCGGTGCCGGAGGTGCCGCCGGCGACGTAGAGCCGGCCCTGCCGGTCCGACTTCATGCCGACCGATGGGGTGCCCGGGCCCTGGCTGATCACCGAGCCCTCGCCGGTGCGCAGCGAGACCTCGTAGATGTCGCCGTCGGCGCGCGAGCCGAACCAGGCCGTCGGCCCGGGACCGAGGGCGATGCCCTCGGGCTGGAAGCCGTCAGGCAGCTCCATGCGAGCCGGGAACGGGCGGTCCGGGGGAGCGACGGCTGCGGTGGTGGGTGACGGCGCCAGGCAGCAGGGTCACGGCGAGGACGGCGGCGGCAGAGGAGACGGTCAGGCGGCGCATGAGACCTCCGAGAGGGTGGGACTTCGACCGTAGCCCGCAGGGTGAAGGCGGACCAGAGGTCGCCGCTGGCCCCGCACGGATAATCCGTGGCGGCGGCGCCTCCGCAGGCGCACACTCCATGCGTGCTGAACCCCCACCCCACGCGCTACGCCGAGCTCAACGGCGTGCTCCATGACCTCGTCACCGGTGCCCAGGAGGCGCTGGGCGAGTCGTTCGTCGGCGCCTACCTGCAGGGGTCGTTCGCGCTGGGGGCAGGTGACCTCCACAGCGACTGCGACTTCCTCGTCGTGGTGCGCGAACGGCCCGACGCCGAGCACGAGGCCGCACTACGGCGGCTCCACGCCGACCTGCCGCACCGCGACGGCTTCTGGCACGGACACCTCGAGGGCTCGTACGCCGTCGCGGAGGACCTCAGGTCGGTGGCGGGGCTGGGCCGGGAGTGGCTCTTCGTCGACCACGGCTCGGACGTCATGTCGTGGTCCGAGCACTGCAACCAGCCGTGGACGCGCTGGATCCTGCGCGAGCACGGCATCACCCTCCTCGGCCCGTGCCCGGTGCAGCTGATGGACCCGGTCCCCGACGACGTGCTGCGCGACAGTGCCCGGGCGGGCCTCACGACCCTGACCGACGAGGTGCTGGGCTGGTGCCCGCCGACCATCGCGTGGTGCCAGCGCTACCTCGTCGTGCAGGCGAGCCGCAGCCTCTACACGATCCGCACGGGCGAGGTCGCCAGCAAGCGCGACGCGCTGCGGTGGGCGATGGTGCACGGCGACCCGACGTGGCGCCCGCTGCTGCAGCAGGTGCTCGCCGACCGCGACCTCGGGCTCGACCCGCAGGCCCCGCCACGTCCGGGGTCGATGGAGGCGGCGCGCGACTTCGCGGCGTACGTCGCCGCCGTGGCGTGACTGGCTACCCTTCGCCTCATGGATCCCGAGGTCGACCCCCACAACGTCGAGTTCAGCGCCGTCGAGCTCAGCGAGATCGAGTTCGACCACGAGGAGCTGCGGGTCTTCTGGGACCTCGCCCGCTTCCACGCCAAGCTCAACGCGGCGCCGACCTACTTCGGGCCGACGACGCTGGAGTCCGTGCCGCCCCCGGCCTGGGCGTACGGCGACTCGGCGGAGGAGTCCGACGCCTACGTCGAGACCGTGCTGGCCGAGGAGCGGGGCAGCACGACCGCCGCCGTGGCGGACTACGCCGGCGACCTGCCCCAGGCCGGCGTGCTGTCGATCCTGTGCGACGGCTCGGGCAGGCCGCGGGCGCTGATCGAGGTCAGCGACGTGACCGTCACCGGCGACGACGTGACCGAGTCGTTCGAGGTCGTCTACCAGGCCTGAGCCACGCGACGGCGTGTGGGAGAGTCCTCGCATGGCTGAGCGGATGACCTACCTCCTCGTCGACGGGGAGAACATCGACGCCACCCTGGGCACCTCGATCCTGGGCCGGCGTCCGCGTCCGGAGGAACGGCCACGCTGGGACCGGCTCCTGGAGTGGGCCGAGCGGGCCTTCGACCAGGACGTCACCGGCCTGTTCTTCCTCGCCGCCACCACCGAGCTGCCGATCAGCTTCGTGCAGGCGCTGCTCGCGATCGGTTTCAAGCCGATCCCGCTGAGCGGCGAGGGCAAGGTCGTCGACATCGCCATCCAGCGCACCGCCGAGGCGCTCGTCCAGCGCGAGGCCGACGTGGTGCTGGTCAGCCACGACGGCGACTTCGTCGACCAGGTCTCCGCGCTCTGCGACGGCAGCAGGCAGGTCGGCGTCATCGGCTTCACCGAGTTCGTCAACGCGCAGTTCCGCAACCTCCCGGGTCTGCGGATCTTCGACCTCGAGTACGACCTCGGCGCGTTCAACACCCCGCTGCCGCGCACCCGGGTCATCCCGATCGACGAGTTCGACCCGCTCGACTTCCTGTGAGGCTGATGTAGCACCCTTGCTACAGGGATAGCACGAGTACTACCTTCGTGGGCATGGCCTTCGTCGCGCCCGTCATCACGGTCCGCGACCTGCGCATGCGGTACGGCGACACCGACGTGCTGACCGGGCTGGACTTCACGATCGGCGCGGGGGAGGTGGTCTGCCTGCTCGGGCCCAACGGTGCGGGCAAGACGACGACCATCGAGATCCTCGAGGGCTTCCGCGAGCGATCGGCCGGCGAGATCGACGTGCTGGGTGAGGACCCGCGCCGCGCGAGCGAGGCCTGGCGCGTTCGCACCGGTGTGGTGCTCCAGTCCTGGCGGGACCACGCACGGTGGACCCCGCGCAGCCTGCTCGACCAGGTCGGCGGCTACTACGCGACGTACTCCACACCCGATCGACGGCGCCCGGTGCCCACCGAGGAGCTGCTGGAGGTCGTCGGCCTCGTCGACCTCGCTGACCAGAAGATCGCGACGTTCTCGGGCGGCCAGCGTCGCCGGCTCGACGTCGCCATGGGCATCATCGGACGACCCGAGCTGCTCTTCCTCGACGAGCCCACCGCAGGCTTCGACCCGCAGGCGCGCCGCGAGTTCCACCAGGTCGTGCACCGGCTGGCCGACCTCGAGCACACGACGATCCTGCTCACGACCCACGACCTCGACGAGGCGGAGAAGCTGGCCGACCGGGTGCTGATCCTGGCCGGCGGGAAGATCGTCGCCGACGACACCGCCGAGCAGCTCGCCCTGCGGGCGGCGCTGGGGGTGGAGGTGAAGTGGTCGCGCGGGGGCGAACGGTTCGTGCACTCGACCGACGACGCGACCGAGTTCGTCCGCCGGCTGCTCAATGAGCAGGGCGATCCCGTCACGGACCTCGAGGTCCGCCGCGCCAGCCTCGAGGACGCGTACCTCGACCTCGTCCAGCGTTATGAGTCCGGTCAGTCCGACGAGGCCGTCCGCGCCTTCACGGAGGTGGTCTGATGTCCGACCCGTCGGCCTCGTCGGCCGTCACGCGCGCCGTACGCCTGGGTCTCCGGCGCGGCTGGACCGAGTTCATGCTCAGCCTGCGCAGCTCGCAGGACCAGTGGTTCTACCTGTTCACCGCGGCCCTCGCGGTCGGCTACCTGTACCTCCGTCGGGACACCCCGGTCGACGACACCGGTCTCATGCTGCCGTCGGTCGCGCTGCCGAGCATCCTCGCCGGGCTGATCGCGTTCGGGCTCGTGATCGGCCCTGCCTACAGCCTGGCCATGGAGAAGGAGGACGGCACCCTGCTCCGCGCCAAGGCGGTGCCCCACGGCCTCGTCGGCTACTTCTCGGGTCAGCTCGTGCTCCACTCGGCGAGCCTGGTCCCGCAGACGGTGGCAGTCCTGGTGCCGAGCTTCCTCCTCTTCGACGACCTGATGGCCCACCCGAGCGGCTGGTTCACCGTCGCCTGGGTCCTGGTGCTCGGCCTGCTCGCGACGCTGCCGATCGGGATGATGATCGGTGCCCTCGTCCCGAGCGTCCAGAAGGTCGGGATGTGGGGGATGCTGCCCGTCATGGTCCTCGCCGGGATCTCCGGGATCTTCTACCCCGTGCAGGAGCTCTGGGGCTGGGTCCAGGTCGTGGCCCAGGTGTTCCCGATGTACTGGCTCGGACTCGGGATGCGATCCGCCTTCCTGCCCGACTCCTACATGGTCGCCGAGATCGGTGGCTCGTGGCGCACGCTCCAGACCGTGGCCGTGCTCGGCGCCTGGGCGATCGTCGGCGCGCTCGTCGCACCGACGCTGCTTCGCCGCATGGCGCGCCGCCAGTCGGGGTCCCAGGTCGCAGCCGCGCGCGAGGCTGCGACACAGTGGGTCAGGTGAGGTGGGCCCCGTGAGCGACTCCGTGCACAACCGCATCGCCCTGCTCCGCGCCGAGCAGGGGGTGAGTCGACGCGACCTCGCCACCGCACTGGGGGTCCACTACCAGACCGTGGGCTACCTCGAGCGTGGCGAGAACAGCCCGAGCCTCGACCTCGCCCTGCGCATCGCGGCCTTCTTCGGCGTCCCCGTCGAGGCGGTGTTCTCGCTGACCCCGTTCCCGCGGGTCAGCGACCAGTCCACCCGCCCCGAGGTGCCGACCGGCTAGGTTCAGGCGCGTGCCCGAAGTCCTCGTCCCGTCCGCGCGATGGGAGCGGTGGGTCGCCAACTTCGCGACCGGCCACGGCGGGGCCGAGCTCTCGGTATCCGGGGGCGCGCTGCGCGGCGACGCCGCCGACGGGTCCCACTTCGCCGCCCGCCTGCCGTTCGCGACGACGTACGACGGCGCGGCTGAGGCAGCCGACTTCGCCGCGGCCGCCGTGGCGCCGGGGGAGTGGGGCGTGCTGCTCGTGCGCAAGGGCGGCTTCGCCGTGGCCCGGATGAGCGGCGCCGCACTCGTCGAGCACAAGGTCGGCCAGCGGCACGTGCAGGGGCGCACGAAGGCCGGCGGCCAGAGCCAGCAGCGCTTCGCCCGCCGCCGGGACAACCAGGCCCGGCAGGCCTACGAGGCGGCCGCCGACCACGCCGCACGGATCCTCGGCGGCGTCCGCCTCGTCGTGGCCGGCGGGGACCACGCTGCCGTCGACGCCGTGCTCGACGACCCGCGCCTTTCGTCGGTCACGCGTGTCGACCCGTGGCTGCCGGTGCCCGACCCGGGGCGGGCGGTCCTCGACCAGGCGGTGCTCCAGGCGCAGTCGATCGCCGTGGACGTCGTCAACGCCTGACGAGCCCGTCGGGTCGTGGCTCCAAGTTGTCCACCGATGTCCGTCGATGCGTTGACCGATGAGGAGTCGCATGAGATGATCGAACACACGTTCGATGACTCGGGGAGATGAGATGGCGGCTCAAACAGACGGGCAGGTGTGGCAGGCCGAGGACCTGCACGCCCTTGCCGATCTGCTCGCCGACCTGCCGCCCGGTGCCACGCCGGTCGACCAGCTCGACCAGCTCGAGGCCCTCCAGCGAGTCAAGTCCGCCGTCGCGGCCGCCCAGGTTGTCGTGGCGGCCACCTTCGCTGACGCCGGCGACAGCGAGGACGTTCCGGTACGCGGTCGGCGCAGGCCGCCGCGGGCGATGTCGATCGGCGCCGAGGTCGCGCTCGCCACGATGGCCAGTCCTCACGCGGGCGAGCGGCGGGTGCTGCTCTCGCGGCGGCTGCGTGACCACCTCCCCCTCACCTTGGCGGCACTGGCCCGCGGGGAGCTGACCGAGGAGCGTGCCTTTGCGATCGCGCGTGAGGTGGCCCACCTCACCCCCGAGCAGCGCAGGGAGGTCGACGCCGACCTCGCCCCACGGCTCGCCGGCCTGGGCGACGTCCGCCTGCGTCAGGCGGTGCGCCGCTCCTGCCTCACCCACGCCGCCGAGTCCGAGACCCGCCGCCACGCCCGCGCCCGTGCCGAGCGCCGGGTCACCTCGCGTCGCCTCGACGACGGCACCGGCCAGCTCATCGCCACGCTGCCGCTCGAGGTCCTCGCCGCGGTCCGCGCGGCCCTTGACACCGCCGCCGCGACCGCCCGCACCGAGGGCGACGCGCGCACCGCCGGGCAGGTCCGCGCCGACACCCTCGCCGCCCGGATCACCGGCGACGAGACCGTGACCGAGCCGGTCCCGGTGCGCGTGAACCTCGTCATCGGCGTCGAGTCCCTCCTCGGTGAGGGCACCGAACCGGGTCTCGTCCTCGGTGAGGGGTTCCTGCCCGCCGCCCTGTGCACCGCCTGGGTACGCCGCGCCAGCGCGGCGGCCAAGGCCACCCTCCGGCGGCTCTTCGTCACCCCGGCCGACCGGGCGCTGGTCGCGATGGAGTCCACCAGCAGGCGCTTCGACGGCCTCCTGGCCGAGCTCCTCGACCTCCGCGACGGCGGCACCTGCCGCACCACCGGCTGCAACGCCCCGATCCGGCACCACGACCACGTCACCCGCGTCGCCGAGGGCGGTCCGACCGAGGCCGGCAACGGCCAGGGCCTGTGCGAGCGCTGCAACTACCTCAAGGAGTCACCCGGCTGGACCTCCTGGGTCGCCGACCCCGGCGACACCCGCCTCCACGAGGTCCACGGCGTCACCGAACACCTCCGCATCACCCGCTCCACCTCACCGCCACTGCCCGGCGGCCCAGCCGGAACCGTCGGCTACTCCCCACTCGAGCTCAGGCTCGCCAGCAACTACACCCTCGCTTCCTAGGCGTCGGACCCGCAGCCCGTCGTCAGGCCGCGCACCCTCGCGCGGCAGTGCTACCGATGGCATAGTTCGACTTCTCGACACTGAGGGGGAATCATGCAGGTGAATCTCACGCGTGATGTCGTACCGGAGCGTAGGCGGTGGGCGCGATGACCTACCTCGTCTTGGGACTCGTCGCTCTGCTCATCGGTCTCGTGATCGAGAACGTCCTCCGCGGGCCCGTGAAGGCAACCAGGACCGGCAGCCAGGCTGGTCACGGCGGTCACGGGTCGGACGGCGGTGGCGGCGGCGCTTAGTCGTTGATCGCCGAAACCCACTCGTGGCTCGGCCAGTGCTCGTGTGAGGGTGCTCGTGTGGCGAACGACGAGGTGCTGAACCGAGCGGGCGAAGTGAACGAGCTGTTCCGCACCATCGAGCTGACCGCCGAGACGGTCACCCGACCCGCTGGGCCACGCACGCCGACCGTGCACTCGTTCCTGCGGCATGTTCGCGCGAAGGGCCTGGACTGTGTCCCCGAGCCGGTTTCGCTGGACGGCGAGACCGACACGCTCCGCTTCATCGAGGGCGAGAGCGGCGGCGACGCGTGGCAGCACCAGCACGACGAGCACGGGCTCCGATCGGCGGCACACCTCCTGCGGCGCATCCACGACGCCTCCTCTGACTGGGTCCCACCCGACTTCGCCGTCTACGCCGCACCAGGAGTCGAGGACGAGGACGTCTTCGTCCACGGCGACCCCGGCCCTTGGAACTTCGTCTGGCGGGACGGACAGGCTGTCGCGCTCATCGACTGGGACTTCCTCCATCGCGCGCCCAGGCTCAGCGACGTCGCGTACGCCCTCCAGTGGTTCGCCCCGTTCCGGGACGACCAGGCAGCCCTCGACTGGCACCACTTCCCGGAGATCCCCGATCGGCGAGCGCGCATCGAGGCATTCCTCGACGCCTACGGGACCCCGGCCGACTTCGACGTCGCTGACGCCGTCGTCCAGCGCATCCGCTACACCAGCGAGCACGTCCGGTTCCTCGCCGCCCAAGGACACGAACCCCAGAAGACATGGGTCGCCGAGGGCAGCGTGGAGACAGAGGAACGTGCCGACATCGCATGGATCGAGGAGAACAGGTCGCTGTTCGGCCCCTGCGTCGTCGAGGGCTAGCGGGCCGCGCCGATCTCCACGAGAAGCACGCCGCTGACGATGAGGGCGATACCGCCCATCATCACTGGCGTGAGGGGTTCATGGAAGAGGACCCTGGAGGCGACAGCGGTCAGGGCCACACCGGAGGCCGCCCAGATGCCGTAGGCGACACCGAGGCCGAGGCCCTCGTCGAGTGCCAGCGTCAGGAAGGTGAAGGCGAAGAGGTAGCCGACGGCCACGGCGGCGTAGTAGGCGCGTCGTCCACTCGCAGCCATGCGCAAGGAGATGGTTCCGCCGACCTCGAAGACGATGGCTCCTGCGAGGAACAGCCACTGCATCAGCGGGCTTCCTGGGTGTGCCGGTGGGCTTGCTGGGAGCCGATTTCGACGGTCAGGACGCCCGCCATGATGAGGACGACGCCGAGGCCCATGAGAGCGGTGAAGGCTTCGTCGAAGATCAGCGACGACATCAATGCGGTGGTGGCGACGCCGAGCGCAGCCCAGACACCGTAGGCGACACCAAGGGCCATGCCCTGGCGCAGGACGAGCGCGAGGAGTGTGAAGGAGGCGAGGTAGCCGACGGCCACGACGACGTAGAGCGCTGGATGGTCGAGTGCGCCCTTCAGGGACAGCGTGGCGGTGACCTCACAGAGGATGGCTGCCGCGAGCAGCAGCCACCTGGTCACGATCTCTCCTGGCGGTCAGGCATGCCCCCGAGCCTAGGTGCAGCGGCTGGCGAAGATCCGCGCCCTGCGTGCGCTAGGTTCGCGCGCATGGACGGTTCCACCGTGGCGGGCTGGCAGCCGGAGCCGGGCTGGCAGCGGCTGCCGGGGTCCGGTCCCGCGACCGTGGGCCTGTGGTCCGCCACTCACCAGGGACGCGACGTGGTCGTGAAGCGGCTGCAGGCTCCCGACCTGCGCGACGCGCCCGGGGTGCTGGCGCCGGGCGACGTGAATTACTGGCGGCGGGCCGCCGACGTCGCGCTGAGTGGGGTGGTGGCCGACGCGCCGGGGCTGCGCGAGGCGCCCGTCGTACGGGTCGACGAGGACGAGGAAGGCATCACCCTGGTCCACGAGCGCGTCGAGACCCAGGACCCGCCGGGGTTGTGGCTGGCGGCCTGCCTCGGGCGCTTCGCCGCCGTCGACCTGGGCGGGCACCCGTGGCTGGCCCGCGACCAGCTGCGCAGCAGGCTGCGCCTCGTCGAGCGCAGGGGAGGCTGGCGCACCCTGGCCCGCACGCCGGTGTCCGACATCGCCGATCACCTCTGGTCACGTCGCGAGAAGTGGCTCGACCGCTGCGACGCCCTCCCGCAGGTGGCGCAGCACGGCGACCCGTCGGCGGCCAACATCCCCGGCCGGCACGGTGACGGAGCCGTGGCGATCGACTGGGCGCACCTCGGCCGGGGGCCGGTCGGCGCCGACCTCGGCTACCTGTCGCTGGCGACCCGGGAGGACGTCGAGCCGCTTGTGGAGGCGTACGTCGCCGCGCTGCCCGCGGGCCTCGCGGATCGCGCCGCCGTGGTGACCGGCGCCCGCGTCATGGCCGTCTACACCGCCCTGACCCGCCTGGACTGGGCGCTGGCGCGGGTCGCGGACGGGGAGGGAGCGCTGGCCGGGAAGTTCCGCCACCCCAGCGTGGCGCCGTACATCCGCTCGATGCAGCGCCAGGTAGGGCAGATCGAGGCGCTGCTCGAGGACCGCTGAACCCGTCGGGTGAGGCTCAGAGCGACGAGGCGGAGAAGGTGTCGCAGGCCTCGAGGGTGCCCTCCTGGTAGCCCCGGGTGAACCACGCCATCCGCTGCTCCGACGAGCCGTGGGTCCAGCCCTCGGGGTCGACGCCCTGCCCGGACTTCTGCTGGATCCGGTCGTCGCCGACCGCCTTGGCCGAGTCGAGGGCCTCCGCGATGTCTCCCTCGTCGAGCGTGATCAGCTCGCTGTCCTCGGCGTGGGCGGTCCACATGCCGGCGTAGCAGTCGGCCTGGAGCTCGAGGCGTACGGCGTCGGAGTTGGGCCCCTGCTGGGTGCGGACCTGCCCCATGGTGCCCATCAGGTTCTGGACGTGGTGGCCGTACTCGTGGGCGAGCACGTAGGGCTCGACGAAGTCGCCGCCCTGGCCCCCGAGCTGGCCCTCGAGCACGTCGGCGAAGAAGGTGGTGTCGAGGTAGATCTGCTGGTCGGCCGGGCAGTAGAACGGTCCGACCTGCGAGGTCGCCTGGCCGCAGCCGGTGTTGACGCCGCCGCTGAAGGTGATGGTCTGGGCGGGCGCAAGCTCGGCGCCGGCCTGCTCGGGCAGCGTGGCGCCCCAGTACTGCTCAAGGGAGAGCAGCACCGCCTTGCGGGCGCAGTCCGCATCCTCGTTGGCGTCGGCTCCGGTGCGGCAGTTGGCGTAGCGCTCGCTGTCCTGCTCGATGCCCGCGGGGGTCCCGCCCTGGCCGGTCGGGTCGATCCCGGTCCCGCCGCCGCCGCCACCGCCGACGCACTGGGTCAGCACCACGAACAGGATGATGATGAGGATGCCGCCGATGCCGCCGCCGGCTCGGGTGCCGCCGGGCAGCGGCATCCGCATCGGGCCGCCGCCACCGCCGCCGCGGCCCGCGTCGCTGACCCGGCCTCCGCTGATGTCGGCTCTCGGGTTGAAGCGCATGGGTGTTGCCTTTCCGCAGGTCATGACGGTCGGAGCGACCTCGTGGGCAGGTTAGCGCGTGCGTCGCCGATGGGGCTCTCGCCTCCACCCCTTCGTAGGATGTCGCCCGATGATCACCGCCCAGAAGCTCGAGGTCAGAGCCGGCGCGCGGCTCCTCATGGAGGACGTCACCTTCCGCATCGCCGCGGGCGACAAGGTGGGCCTCGTGGGGCGCAACGGAGCCGGCAAGACGACCCTCACCCGCATCCTCGCCGGCGAGGGCCAGCCCGCCTCGGGACAGGTCCTGCGCAGCGGTGAGGTGGGCTACCTCCCGCAGGACCCCCGGGTCGGCGACCCCGAGGTCATCGCCCGCGACCGGATCCTGTCGGCCCGCGGCCTCGACGACGTCGTACGCCGCCTGCGCGAGGCCGAGGTCGACATGGCGAGCGAGGACCCGAAGGTCCACGAGCGCGGCATGAAGCGGTGGTCGCGCGCCGACGCCGAGCTGCACGCCGGTGGCGGGTACGCCGCCGAGTCCGAGGCCGCGCAGATGGCGGCCGCCCTCGGCATCGAGGAGCGGCTCCTCGCGCAGCCGATCGGCACGCTGTCCGGCGGCCAGCGGCGCCGCGTCGAGCTGGCGCGCATCCTCTTCTCGGGCGCCGAGATCATGCTCCTCGACGAGCCGACCAACCACCTCGACGCCGACTCCATCGTGTGGCTGCGCGACTTCCTCAAGGCGCACCGCGGCGGCTTCGTGGTCATCAGCCACGACAACGCGCTGCTCGAGGCGACGGTCAACAAGGTCTTCCACCTCGACGCCAACCGCGCCGTCATCGACATCTACAACATGGGCTGGCACAACTACCTCACCCAGCGCGAGGACGACGAGAAGCGCCGCAAGCGCGAGCGCCAGAACGCCGAGAACAAGGCAAAGGTGCTCACCGACCAGGCCAACAAGATGCGCGCCAAGGCGACCAAGGCCCAGGCCGCGCAGTCGATGCTCAAGCGCGCCGAGAAGATGATGGCCGGCATCGAGACCGAGCGGCAGGCCGACAAGGTGGCGCGGATCGCGTTCCCCGAGCCCGCGCCGTGCGGCAAGACCCCGCTCATGGGCACCGAGCTGTCCAAGTCCTACGGCTCGCTCGAGGTCTTCACCGCCGTCGACCTCGCGATCGACCGGGGGAGCCGGGTCGTCATCCTCGGGCTCAACGGTGCCGGCAAGACCACGATGCTGCGCATCCTTGCCGGCGTCGACCAGCCCGACACCGGCGAGGTCGTGCCGGGCTACGGGCTCAAGATGGGCTACTACGCCCAGGAGCACGAGACCCTCGATGTGAACCGCACCGTCCTCGAGAACATGCACAGCGCGGCGCCCGAGCTCACCGACACCCAGGCGCGTTCGGTGCTGGGGTCGTTCCTCTTCTCCGGCGACGACGCGCACAAGCCCGCCGGCGTGCTGTCCGGCGGTGAGAAGACCCGGCTCGCGCTGGCGATCCTGGTGGTGTCGAGCGCCAACGTGCTGCTGCTCGACGAGCCCACCAACAACCTCGACCCGGCCTCCCGCGAGGAGGTGCTCCACGCGATCCGGAGCTACACCGGCGCGATCATCCTGGTCACCCACGACGAGGGCGCGGTGCGCGCCCTCGACCCCGACCGGGTGCTGCTGCTGCCCGACGGCGACGAGGACCTCTGGAGCGAGGACTACGCCGACCTGGTCTCCCTCGCGTAGTTACTGACCAGTAGTACGCTGCGGCCATGACTCCCGAAGAGCTCGCCGCGGTCGGCCTCCGCCTCGACGTGGACGGCGCGGTCGCCACGATCACCCTCGACCGCCCCGAGGTCCGCAACGCGCAGACGCCCGCCATGTGGCTGGCGCTCGCCGAGGTCGGTGCCGCCCTTCCCGACGACGTACGTGTGGTGGTGGTGCAAGGGGAGGGCGAGACCTTCTCCGCCGGCCTCGACCGCGCCATGCTCGACCCGGCCAACGCCGGGGAGGGGACGGTCCTGGGCCTGCTGGCCCTGAGCGACGAGGAGGCCTCGGCCCGGATCGAGGAGTTCCAGCGCGGCTTCACGTGGCTGCGCGACCCGCGGTTCGTCTCGATCGCCAAGGTCCGCGGGTACGCCATCGGCGCCGGGTTCCAGCTGGCCCTCGCGTGCGACCTCCGGGTGGTCGCCGACGACGCGAAGCTCTCGATGAAGGAGTCCGCCCTCGGCCTGGTGCCCGACCTCACCGGCACCAAGCCGCTGGTCGAGCACGTCGGCTACGCCAGGGCGCTGGAGATCTGCGCGACCGCGCGCGTGGTGCCGGGGGAGGAGGCCGTCCGCATCGGCCTCGCCACTACCTGTGTGCCCGCGGCCGAGCTCGACGCAGCCGTCGCCGACCTCGCGGCAGCGATGTGCGCGCCCATGGCGGGCGTCGTCCCGGAGACCAAGAGGCTGCTGCAGGGAGCCGCTGACCGCGACCTCGCCGAGCAGCGGCGCCTCGAGCGGGAGGCGCAGGTACGCCGCTTCCGCGCCGTCGCCGCGGCCTTCGCGGGCTGAGGAACAATGAGGTCCCGCCGGTGGTTCACGGTGATGGACCTCAGGAGGAGCAGGCATGTCGATGGGACCGGGCGCAGGTGGCCCCCCGTGGCGGCACCTGCGCAGTGACCGGAGCGTCGTCGACAGCAAGATCGAACGCCGCACGCTGCGCCGGGTGCTCAGCTTCGCGCGCCCGCACCGGCGGCTGATCGCTGCGTTCCTCGGGGTGACGGTGGTCGACGCGGCGCTGGTCGTGGTGCCGCCGCTCCTGCTCAAGGCGATCATCGACGACGCCGTGAGCACGGGTGACACGGCGATGGTGATCTGGCTCGCCCTCGTCGTCGCGCTGGTGGCCGTCGTGGACGCCGGCTTCGGCCTCATCACGGGCTGGCTGTCGAGCCGGATCGGTGAGGGGCTGATCTACGACCTCCGCACCCGCGTCTTCGCGCACGTGCAGCGGCAGTCGCTCGCCTTCTTCACCCGCACCCAGACCGGCGCGCTCGTCAGCCGTCTCAACAACGACGTCATCGGCGCGCAGCGAGCGTTCACCTCGACGTTGCAGGGCACGGTCTCCAACATCATCGCGGCCGTCGTCGTGGGCGTGACGATGCTGTTCCTCAGCTGGCCGGTGACGGTGCTCTGCCTGGCGCTCTTCCCGATCCTGCTGATCGCCTCGCGGCTCGTGGGCAACCGCCTCGCCGACCTCTCGCGCCAGCAGATGGACGGCAACGCCGACCTCGGCAACGCCATGACCGAGCGCTTCAACGTCGGCGGCGCCATGCTCCTCAAGCTCTTCGGACGCCGCGAGGCCGAGGACGTCGCGTACGCCCATAAGGCCGCGGTCGTGCGCGACCTCGGGGTGCGGATCTCGCTGCTCACCCGCATCTTCTTCGCCGCGATGACGCTCGTGCCGGCGCTGGCGACCGCGCTCGTGTACGGCATCGGTGGCTGGCTGGCCATCCGCGGCGACCTCTCGGTCGGCACCATCGTCGCGCTCGGCGTGCTGCTGACCCGGCTGCTGGGGCCGCTGCAAGGCCTGTCCAACGTGCGCATCGACGTGATGACGGCACTGGTCAGCTTCGACCGCGTCTTCGAGGTCCTCGACCTGCCGTCCCTCATCCAGGAGAAGCCCGACGCCGTCGCGCTCGCCCCGTCGGCCTCCCGCCTGGAGTTCGACCACGTGGCGTTCACCTACCCGCGCGCCGACGAGATCTCCCTCGCCTCGCTCGAGACCGTCGCCCGCAGCGAGTCCCGCGACACCGGGCAGGTGCTCCACGACGTCACCTTCACCGCCGAGCCCGGCCAGATGGTCGCCCTCGTCGGCCCCTCGGGCGCCGGCAAGACGACGGTCACGCACCTCGTCGCCCGGCTCTACGACGTCGAGTCCGGTGCCGTGCGCGTCGGCGGGCACGACGTGCGCGACGTCACGCTCCAGTCGCTGGAGGACGTGGTCGGCTACGTCACCCAGGACGCCCACATGTTCCACGACACGATCCGCGCCAACCTGCTCTACGCCCGCCCCGCCGCGTCGGAGGCCGACGTGTGGGCCGCGCTCGAGGCCGCGCAGATCGCGTCCCTCGTGCGGTCGCTGCCCGACGGGCTCGACACGGTCGTCGGCGACCGCGGCTACCGCCTCAGCGGGGGAGAGCGGCAGCGGCTCGCGATCGCCCGCCTGCTGCTCAAGGCGCCCGCCATCGTCGTCCTCGACGAGGCCACCGCCCACCTCGACAGCGAGTCCGAGGCCGCCGTCCAGCAGGCGCTCGACGCCGCGCTCGAGGGACGTACGTCGCTGGTCATCGCGCACCGGCTCTCCACGGTCCGCAACGCCGACCTGATCCTCGTCCTCGACGACGGCCGCGTCGTCCAGCAGGGCACCCACGCCGAGCTGCTCGCCATTGGCGGCCTCTACGCCACCCTCCACGCCACGCAGTTCCGTGAGGATCGGTCCGAGGTCGTCCCCGGCTAGGGTCGAGGAATGGACCTGCAGCTGGCCGATCGCGTCTTCATCGTCACCGGCGGGGCCCGCGGGCTCGGTCGGGCGACCGCAGACGTGCTGGTCGCCGAGGGCGCGCGCGTCGTGCTGTCCGGTCGCTCGCAGGAGTCGCTCGACGAGGCGACCGCCGCGCTGGACGAGGTCGCGGGCCGCCGCGCCGCGGTCGGTGTCGTGGCCGACAACGCCGATCGCGAGACGCCGCGCCGGCTGCTCGCGGCCGCGGACGACGCGTTCGGCCGCGTGGACGGCGCGCTGATCAGCGTCGGCGGCCCGCCCAAGGGGCCGGTCGCCGAGATATCCGACGAGCAGTGGAGCGCGGCCTTCGAGTCGGTGTTCCTCGGCGCCGTGCGCCTGGCGCGGGAGCTCGGCGCCGCCCTTCCGGCCGGCGGGTCGCTGGGCCTCGTGCTGTCCTCGAGCGTGCGGGCGCCACTGCCGGAGATGGCGATCTCCAACGGCCTGCGCCCGGGCCTGGCGATGGTGGCCAAGACGCTGGCAGACGAGCTCGGCCCGCGCGGCGTACGCGTCAACGGGTTCCTGCCGGGCCGGATCGCGACCGAGCGCGTCGCGGAGCTGGACGCCTCGACCGGGGACCCCGAAGCGGCCCGGCAGGCCGCCGTGGCGACCATCCCGCTCGGTCGCTACGGCGACCCCGCGGAGTTCGGGGCGGTCGCTGCGTTCGTGCTGTCGCCGGCGGCGTCATTCCTGACGGGCGTGATGCTCCCGGTCGACGGTGGTCTGCTCCGCGCCCTTTGATTCGTCTGCGGCGTCGTCCGGAGCGTCGTCCGGGGCGAGCCGCTCGCGCCACGTACGTCGTCGGGGCCGCGCCGGCTCGGGGTCAGGCGCTGCCTGGTTGCCCCAGGGCCCGCGACCGCCGCGCCACTCGTCGTAGATGAGGAAGAAGAAGCCGAAGATCGCCAGGGCGCCGAAGAACCACCACTGCAGCCCGTAGAAGAAGTGCGGGCCCTCGTCGAGCTCGGGGAGCTCCACCGGCTCCAACGGAGTCGCGGGTTCGGGCGACTCGGACCGGAGGTCCACCCAGCCACCGAGCACCTCGCGCCCCAGTGCCTCGCCGATCTGCTCGCTGTCGATGGCGCGGGTCGACTGGTCGGTGACCGCGGTGCTGTCGCCCTCGGCGTCGCGGCGCACCCAGCCGGTGATGTCGACCTCGCCGTCGGGCGGGGCGGGCACGTCGGCGGTCGACGCGCCGCGGTTGTCGGTCGCGAACCAGCCGCGGTCGACCAGCAGGCTCGTGCCGTCGGCGAGCTCGAGGGGGACCACCACGTCGACGCCGGCCGCACCCTCGCGGGTGCGGTAGCGCACGATCACGGTGTCCTCGACGGCGTAGGTCCCAGTGGCCTCGACGATGCGCCACTCGTCGGCCGCGACCACCGGCCGTCCCGGCGCCAGGACGTCCGTCACGGGGTCGGCGCCGGCCTTCTCGTTGCGCTCGATGATCTCGTTGCGCTCCTGGCGGTCCGCGAGCCGGTGGAACTGCCACTCACCGAGCCGCCAGGCGACCCACGCCAGGAAGACGACCACGAGCGCGAAGGCGATCCAGCGGCGCGAGACCAGGAACCGCAGCTTGTGCACCCGGCGAGGTTATCCGCCCAGTCCTGAGCGTCCGGCGGGTGGTGCAGCCCCCGTCGTTAGACTTGTGACCGTGACGACACCCCTGGCGGATCGCTTCGGCCGTGTGGCGACGGACCTGCGGGTCTCGTTGACCGACCGGTGCAACCTGCGCTGCAACTACTGCATGCCCGCCGAGGGCCTCGACTGGCTGCCCACCGAGCAGACGCTGAGCGACGACGAGGTCGTCCGGCTGATCACGATCGGCGTCGAACGCCTCGGCATCCGCGAGGTGCGCTTCACCGGCGGTGAGCCCTTGCTGCGCCGGGGGCTGGTCGACATCGTCGCTCGGACGCACGCGCTGGGCGTCGAGACGTCGCTGACCACCAACGCCCTCGGCCTCGTGCACACCGCGCAGGCCCTCGCCGACGCCGGGCTCGACCGGATCAACGCGAGCATCGACTCGGTGCGGCCGGAGACCTTCGCGACCATCACCCGGCGCGACCGCCTCACCGACGTCGTCGCGGGCCTCGAGGCAGCGAAGGCCGCGGGGCTCGGGCCGATCAAGCTCAACGCCGTCCTGCTGCGCGGCACCAACGACGACCAGGCCGCCGAGCTGCTCCGCTGGAGCATCGACCACGGCTACGAGCTCCGGTTCATCGAGCAGATGCCGCTCGACGCCCAGCACGACTGGAGCCGCGCCGCCATGGTCACCGCCGACGAGATCCACGAGGCGCTCGCCGCCGAGTTCACCCTGACGCCCCACGGCGCACCGCGCGGCAGCGCCCCGGCCGAGCTCTTCGACGTCGACGGCGGACCGGCGACCGTCGGGATCATCGCCTCGGTGACCCGCCCGTTCTGCGGTGACTGCGACCGCGTCCGGCTCACCGCCGACGGACAGGTGCGCAACTGCCTGTTCGCCCGCGAGGAGTCCGACCTCCGGTCGGCGCTGCGCTCCGGCGCCGGCGACGAGGAGATCGCCGAGCGCTGGGTCATCGCGATGCGCGGCAAGCGTGCCGGCCACGGCATCGACGACGAGACCTTCCTCCAGCCCGACCGCCCCATGTCCGCCATCGGTGGATGAGCGGAGACGCGTCAGCTCAACGGCGCACGTCAGTCCGCCGGGCGGTGCGGTACGACGTCCTTGAGGAACCCGCGCGCACCCAGGAAGTCGGATAGCGAGGCCCGGTGCTCGTCGCAGGCGAGCCAGGACTTGCGGCGCTCGGGCGTGTGGATCTTCGGGTTGTTCCACTGCAGGTCCCACACGGCGTCGGACTGGCAGCCCTTGGCCGAGCAGATGTCGCGGTCGAGGTCCATCGTCGTCCTTCCGCACATGAGAAGTGCCGGACAGCCACGGGGGGAAGCTGTCCGGCACCTCGGTCGCTGACGCAGACGGGGGATGCTGCGCTCGCTGCAAAGATCATTCCATGGGACTGGGTGAAAACCAAACTTTCGACACACCCGTGTCGTGTCGTGTTTCCTCAGTCTTCATCGTCGTGTGCCGTCAGTTCGTGGGCTCCCGCGTTGCTCGGCAGGCTGAATCCGTCGTCGCGCTGGTCGTTGGCGTTCGCCATGACCACGGCGAAGAGTGGCAGGAAGACCGCTGCGCCCACGAGGACCCACCGCAGGGCCCCCGGGCCGACCGCCACCGCCGCGACGAAGCACACCAGCCGGATGGTCATGGAGATGGCGTAGCGACGCTGTCGCGATCGCATGTCGTCGGCGGCGCTGCTGCGAGCCGTGGTGATGCGCACGGCATCGGACTTGGCCATGCTCGGAGTCTACGTCGCTAGGCTCGCAGATCCACGGGCCCGTGACGGTCCGCACAGCCGTCGAGCAGGAGGAACCATGACCAACCGCACCTACCGCGTCACCGAGATCGTCGGCACGTCGCCCGACGGCATCGACCAGGCGATCCGCAACGGCATCGAGCGTGCCGGCCAGACGCTCCGCCACATCGACTGGTTCGAGGTCACCCAGGTCCGTGGCCAGGCCAAGGACGGGGCCGTCGAGCACTTCCAGGTCGGGATGAAGGTGGGGTTCCGCCTGGAGGACGAGTGACCGGATTGACCGATACCCCCCGGTAATCACTAGCGTCGGGAGCGTGAGCGAGATTCCCGGATCCAGCACCCCGCCCGCACCCCGCTCGGTCCTGGTGACCGGCGGCAACCGTGGCATCGGCCGCGCCATCGCCGAGGCGTTCATCGCCCAGGGCGACAAGGTCGCGGTCACCACCCGTAACGGTGGCGCGCCCGACGGCGCGCTCGACGTGCGGTGCGACATCACCGACGCCGAGCAGGTCGAGGCAGCCTTCGCGCAGGTCGAGGAGGCGCACGGTCCGGTCGAGGTGCTGGTCGCCAACGCCGGGATCACGAAGGACACGCTGCTGCTGCGGATGAGCGAGGACGACTGGTCCTCGGTCATCGACACGAACCTCACCGGCACCTTCCGGCTGGCCAAGCGGGCCGCGAAGGGGATGCTCCGTCTGCGTCGCGGCCGGATCATCCTCATCTCGTCGGTCGTCGGGCTGCTCGGTTCGGCCGGCCAGGTCAACTACGCCGCGTCGAAGTCCGGCCTGGTCGGCATGGCGCGCTCGCTGGCGCGTGAGCTCGGCAGCCGGTCGATCACGACCAACGTCGTCGCGCCTGGCTTCGTCGAGACCGACATGACCGACGTCCTGACCGACGACCAGAAGAACGCCATCAAGACGCAGGTGCCGCTCGGTCGCTACGCCTCGACGGCCGAGGTGGCCTCCGCGGTCACCTGGCTCGCCTCCGATGGCGCGTCCTACGTCACCGGCGCCGTGATCCCGGTCGACGGCGGCCTCGGCATGGGCCACTGATCCTCCCGCGACACACGACCACTCACGACGAAAGGTCCAACGACATGGGAATCCTCGACGGCAAGCGCATCCTCGTCGCCGGCGTCACGATGGACAGCTCCATCGGCTTCGCCACCGCCAAGATCGCCCAGGAGCAGGGCGCCACGGTGCTGATCTCCAACTTCGGCCGCGCGCTCGGCATCACCAAGCGGATCGCCAAGCGGCTCCCGCAGGAGCCGCCGGTGCTCGAGCTCGACGTGACCGACGAGGGCCACCTCGCGGGCCTCGCCGACCAGGTCCGTGAGCACGTCGACGGCCTCGACGGCGTCGTCCACTCCATCGCCTACGGCAACCCGCAGACGCTGCTCGGCGGCAAGTTCATGGACGGCCCCTGGGACGACGTGGCGCAGGCCGTGCAGGTGTCGGCGTACTCCCTCAAGTCGCTGGCCGTCGCCACCAGGCCGCTGCTCTCACGCGGCTCGTCGATCGTCGGGCTGACCTTCGACGCCACCACCGCGTGGCCGGCGTACGACTGGATGGGCGTCGCGAAGGCGGCGCTGGAGAACACGAGCCGGTACGTCGCCCGCGACCTCGGCCCCGACGGCATCCGCTGCAACCTCGTCGCCGCCGGCCCGCTCAAGACCCTCGCGGCGAAGGCGATCCCGGGGTTCGAGGACCTCGAGTCGGCATGGAAGGACCGCGCGCCGCTCGGGTGGGACGAGTCCGACCACACGCCCACCGCGCAGGCCGTCGTGGCCCTGCTGAGCGACTTCTTCCCGGCCACCACCGGCGAGATCGTGCACGTCGACGGCGGCTTCCACGCGATGGGCCTGTAGCGGCCCGACCACGGTCCGCTAGTTTCCCCGGGTGACCTCACTCGTCGAGCTGCGCGTCCTCGAAGGCCCCAACCTCTACTTCCCGCGCGCCGCGGTGAAGCTGACCCTCGACGTCTCGACGATCACCGAGGCCGGTGACGAGGCCGTGCTGCGCTTCGCCCGCCGGATCGGGCTCCGCACGACGCGGCCGGGAGCCGCCGGATCGGGCTTCCGGCAGCGCTTCGCGCTCCGGGCCGTGGAGCGCCTGGTCCGTGCGATCGCGGGGGAGGCGGGCACGCGGCGCCTCGCCGTGCGCGTACGTCCCACGTCCGACCCGGACGTGGTGGTCGTCGCCTTCCCGTGGCGCAACCGGGGCCGGGCGCGCGCCCTCGGCGAGGCGGTCGCGCACGCCCTCGACGCCCTCCCGACGCCCGATGTCGAGGCAGCCGTGAGCGACGCCGCCGCGGAGGTGGCTGCTGCCCCGCGCGGTGACCGGCCCGGCACGATCACGCCGACCATCCCCGTCGTCGCGGTGACGGGCACCAACGGCAAGACCACGACCAGCCGGATGATCGCCCACGTCGCCCGCACGAGCGGCCTGGTCGTCGGCTGGTCCAACACCGATGGCATCTACCGCGACGGGGTGCTCGTCGAGGCGGGCGACTACTCCGGGCCCTCGGGTGCCGGGCGCGCGCTCGGGCTCGACGGCGTGCAGCTCGCCGTGACCGAGACCGCCCGCGGCGGCATCCTGCTCAAGGGCATCGGCATCACCTGCAACGACGTGTCGGTGGTGACCAACGTGACCGCCGACCACCTCGGCCTGCAGGGCATCGACACGGTCGACCAGCTCGCCGAGGTGAAGTCCGTCGTCCCGCGGATCACCCGCAAGGACGGCTGGGCGGTGCTCAACGGCGACGACCCGCGGGTGCTGGCCATGCGTGCCGTGATCTCGGCGCGGCCGTGGATCTTCAGCCGTGACCCCGACTCGCCGGCCGTGCGCGACGTACTCACCGACGGCGGCCGGGCCACGACGGTGATCGACGGCTGGATCACCGTGCTCGCGCCCGCCGCCGACCCCGACCCGCTGGTCGAGCTCGTCGACGTCCCGATGACGCTCGCCGGGCTGTCCCGCTTCAACATCGAGAACGCCCTCGCCGCCGCGTCCGCCGCCCTCGCCATCGGCCTGCCCCGCGACGCAGTGGTCGCCGGCCTCACGTCGTTCCGCCCCGACGCCGAGCACAACCCGGGCCGGATGAACTTCTTCTCGATGCCCGCCACGGACGGGCAGAGCATCTCGGTCGTCATGGACCTCGCCCACAACGAGGCCGGCCTCGAGGCGCTGCTCGAGATCATGGCGGGCGTACGACGCCCCGGCGCGCGTCTGCTGCTCGGCCTCGGCGCCGTCGGTGACCGCACCGACGAGCTGATCGACGCGCTCGGCGAGATCGGTGCCAAGGGCAGCGACGTCGTCGCCATCGGCCACAAGGAGTGGTACCTCCGCGGTCGCACCATGAAGGAGATCGACGACCTGCTGCGCGCCGGTGCGGCCCGGGTGGGCGTCACCGACATCGACACCTACGACACCGAGGTCGAGTGCCTCGCCGCGCTGGTCGCGCGGGCGCGGCCGGGCGACGTCGTCGGGCTGATGTGCCATGCCGAGCGCCAGGAGGCCTACGACTGGATCGCCGCGCACGGCGGCACGCCGGACTCGCCCGAGACGCTGTCGCAGAAGGTGCGGGCGGCGCGCGCGTGAGCGGGGGCTGGGCGCAGGTGTACGACGCCCTCGCGCCGACGTACGACGAGATGACCACCGGCAACGGCTGGTCGGCCAACCGCCGCGCCCGCGGCCTGCTCGCCCCGCTCGGCCTGGTGCCGGCGCGGGTCCTCGACCTCGGTGCCGGGACCGGGCAGACGGCCGTCATGCTGCACGAGCTGTTCCCCGCTGCCGCCCTGACGCTCGTCGACCCGTCGCCCGGGATGCTGGAGCGGGCCCGCGCCATGATGTCGGACGCCGGAGTGTCGGGAGCCGAGGTCGTGGCCGCGGATGCCGCGTCGTTCCTCCGCGCCGACGACCGCCAGTGGGACCTGGTCGCCGCGATCGGCTTCCTCGAGCTGGTGCCCGACCTCTTCGAGGTCCTCGGGTTGGCCGCGACGCGGCTGGCGCCCGGCGGGCACCTCGTCGTCAGCCACGAGCCGCTGCTGGACGACGGGTCGGTGCAGGCTGCGCCGGTCAGCGTGGTGAGCGGCGACCAGCGGGTGCGCCGCCACCCGCGCGAGGACGTCGAGCGTGGCGCGGCGTCGTACGGCCTCGAGCGCGTCGCGTCGGACGACGGCGTCGCCTTCGAGCGCAGCGAGGGCGGCGGCCCAGCGGTCAACGAACTCGTGGTCTGGCGGGCCGCCGTCGACCGGTGACGTGGGCTCAGGTGTCGCCCGGGTCCACCTGCTCGCCAGGTGCGCCGATGTCGAGGTCGCCTTCGACGATCATCGCGGACATGCCCGTGGGCGAGCGCGTCTCGTGCAGCTCGCCGGGCTCCCACACGGCGGCCTGGCCGGGACCGAGGCGACGCACGGCCCGCTCGGCGCCGCTCACCTCGGCCTCACCAGACAGCACGACCAGCAGCTGACGACCCGCCGCCGGGTGCCGCCCGATGGTGCCGCCCGGGGTGAGCGAGACCGCGACCAGGTGGGCGTCGGCGCTGATCCCGAACGCGCCGATGGAGAACCCGCGGCTCCCGTGGGCCTCGATCGGTCGGTGGGGCAGGTCGGCGAGGTCGAGGATCCGCACTCAGCCGGCCCTCACGCGTCCGTGGCCGGCGGGACGTAGTCGGGGTCCGCCGACGGCGCGTCGGGGTTGGCCACGGACCCGGCCTGGGCGACGTCGGACCAGTTCTCCAGCTCTGCCATCACCTCGGCGTGCTTGTCGACGCACACCACGACGAGGTCGCCACGGTTCGCGCGGCTCATCGCGTGCCGCACCGCCTCGATCTCTTCGAGCACGAGCTCGGCCTGCTTGCAGCGGGCGCCGTCGGCCATCGCGGCGCGTACGCCGTCCAGCACGAGCTGGGCGGTCGCGCCCCGGTCGCGGCCGCGCAGCGCCACGTCCTCACGCACGATGCACACGTCGAAGTGCTGGGCCGCGATCTGCCCGAGCTCGCGCATGTCCTGGTCGCGGCGGTCGCCGGCGGTGGCGATGATGCCGATCCGCGATGGTCGGGCGAGGTCGTGGGAGGACTCGAGCGACTCGCCGACCCGGTCCACGAAGTCGCCGAGCATCTTCATGCCGGGCGCGTTGTGGCAGTAGTCGACGATCACGTTGACGCCGTTGACCTCGACCTCGTTGAGGCGGCCGGGGGAGAGGTAGTAGTTGGTCGAGAAGGTCCGCAGGCCCTGCCGGATGTCGTGGAGCGGGGCGCCGGCCGCGAACGCGGCTGCTGCTGCGGCGAGGGCGTTCTGGACGTTCATCCGCGCCCGGCCGCTGAAGGTCGACGGCAGCAGGTGGGTCCACGCCAGCTGCATCTCGCGACGACCGTGCAGCACGACCATCATCTCTCCGCGGTCGCTCGGGTTGAGCACGATCGCCTTGCCGCCGCGACGGCAGTGCGCGTCGATCATGTCGCGCACCTCGCTGCCGGGCTCCTCCATCGAGAACCACACGACCTGGCCCGAGCACTTGCGGCGCATCTCGCGCACCAGCGGGTCGTCGGCGTTGAGGACGGCGTGGCCGTCGCGCGGCACCGCCTCGACGATCACCGCCTTGACGTCGGCGAGCTGCTCCACGGTGTCGATGCCGCGCAGCCCGAGGTGGTCGGGCTGCACGTTGAGGACGACGGCGACGTCGTTGCGCTCGTAGCCGAGACCCTCGCGCAGGATGCCGCCGCGCGCGACCTCGAAGACCGCGAAGTCGACGCGCGGGTTCTGCAGCACCATGCGCGCGGACCGGGGACCGGAGGCGTCGGCGCGGATGAGCAGCCGCTCGTCGATGACGACGCCGTCGGTCGAGGTCATGCCGACCTTGCGGCCCATCCCCTTGAAGATGTGGCTGATCATCCGGCTCGTGGTCGTCTTGCCGTTGGTGCCGGTCACCGCGACGATCGGGATCCGCGACGTCGCACCGGGCGGGAACAGCATGTCGACCACCGGCTTGGCGATGAACTGCGGCTCGCCGATCGTCGGGTGTGTGTGCATCCGGAAGCCCGGCGCCGCGTTGACCTCGCAGATCGCGCCGCCGGCCTCGCGGACCGGTTCGGTGATGTCGGGGCAGATGAAGTCGATGCCGGCGATGTCGAGGCCGACCATCCGGGCGGCCTCCTCGGCGATCTCGACGTTCTCCGGGTGCGCCTCGAAGGTGCGGTCGATGGAGATGCCGCCGGTGGACATGTTGCCGGTGAGCGCGAGCTTGACCATCTCGCCCTCGGCGGGCACCGAGTCGAGCGTGTGCCCCTGGTCGGCGAGCACCTCGATCGCGGCCTCGTCGACCTTGATCCGGGTCAGCACCTTCTCGTGGCCGACGCCGCGACGCGGGTCGGCGTTGGTCAGGTCGACCAGCGCCTGCACCGTCGACGTACCGTCACCGGTCACCGATGCCGGCACCCGCTCGGCGATCGCGACCATCCGCCCGTCGATGATCAGGCAGCGGTAGTCCTTGCCGGTCACGAACGACTCGACGATGACGTTTCCGCGGCGCGACTGGCCGTGCGCCACCGGGAACGCGGCGCGTACGTCGTCCTCGTCCTGCAGGTCGAGGCACACCCCGCGGCCGTGGTTGCCGTCGAGCGGCTTGAGCACGACCGGGTATCCGATGCGGCGCGCGGCGGCGACGGCACCCTCCTCGGTGCGGACCGACTCCTGCTTGGGCACGGGCAGTCCGGCGGCGCCGAGCAGCTTGGTGGTGAGGTCCTTGTCGGAGGCGATGTCGACGGCGATCGACGACGTCTCGGACGTCATCGTGGCGCGGATCCGCCTGGCGTGGACGCCCTGTCCGAGCTGGACGAGGGAGTACTGGTTGAGCCGGATCCACGGGATGTCGCGGGAGACCGCCTCGTCGACG
The DNA here is from genome assembly GCF_013155335.1 of Nocardioides sp. zg-1230. Classification (GTDB taxonomy): domain Bacteria; phylum Actinomycetota; class Actinomycetes; order Propionibacteriales; family Nocardioidaceae; genus Nocardioides. Next base: position 727,364 of record NZ_JABJQZ010000004.1, read on the forward strand.
ATCGCCTGCGTCGACGGCCCGAACGCCGTGCGCTCGGCGCGGCGGATGAAGTCGTCGCGCTCGGTCTCCCAGTCGAAGTCGGGGTCGCCCTCGACGAGGTGGTTGACGAGCCGGACGGCGAGGCGACCGGCGGTGAGGCCGACGTTCTCCTCGATGTAGCCGTAGATGATGTTGTAGCGACCGGGCTGGCCCTTGACCTGCCGGGTCTTGCCGCGGCGGATGTCGTGGCCGACGAGCTGCTGCAGCGCGAGCGCGACGTGCTCGGCGACGTGCCCCAGCCAGGTGCCCTCGTTGAGGCGCTCGAGGAAGCCGCCCCGACGTCCGCGCGAGCAGGAGTGCTCCCGCAGCCCGGGGAGCATCGCGACGAGGTCGTCGGTGAAGCCGGGGATCGTGTTGGTGGGGTACTGCTCGAGCGAACCCAGGTCGACCACGAGGTGGATCGACTTGTCGTAGGACCAGACGTTGGCACCGCGGTAGACCCGCGTCTCGACGATCTCCAGGTCCGGGGTGGGGCGCTCGCTCATCAATCGTCTCCCTGGTTCGGGTCGGGGGTCTGGGGGGCCGGGCCGCGGCGCAGCTTGAGGCGTCGGCGGATCGCGGCGGGGGTCGCGTCGGCGGCGGCGATGTCGCGGGCCAGCTGGCGCAGGTCGCGGCTGGCCTCGGCGAGCTCGGCGGCGTCCTCCTGCTGGATCGCCGGTTCCTGGGTGACGAGGGCCCGCGTGGTGAGGTTGAAGACGGTGCCCTCGGGCAGCGTGTGGAACACCACCCCGCTCGCGAGCAGGGGTGAGGACCGGGTCGCCTCGTAGGCGTTGGAGACCATGCGCGTGCCGTCGAAGATCGTGACCGCACCCTTGCCGAGCACCCGCATCACGAGCTCGCCGGCCACGTCCTCGACCAGGCCGCACGTGTCCTCGTCGACGCCGATGCCGAGCAGCTGCGGGCTCTGCGCGACGATCATCAGCAGGCGGCCGTAGCGGTTGCGCTGGTCGAAGTGCTGGTCGATCACCGCCCTGCCGACCAGGCCGAGCCCGCCTGCCACCTGCGTCATCCGCTGCTTGGGGGTGGCCCCACCGACGCCGAAGGCGACCATGTGGGACGACTGGATGCTCGCACCGGCCGACGTGCCGGCGACGACCGCGCCGCGCTCGTGGGCGCGCAGGATCGCGTCCCCCACCGGCGTGCCGCACACGATGGAGGAGAGCTTGAGCTGGTTGCCGCCGGTCATGAAGATGCCGGTGGCCTCGTCGAGCGCCTTCACCAGCACCGGGTCGTGGGCCTGCTCGCGCGACTCCGGACGTACGGCGTCCACGCTGGCCGCGCCGAACTTGCTGAACAGGGCGTCGTAGACGTCCACCACCTCGCGTCCGAGCGAGGAGGCGGTCGGGATGACGGCGATGTGCGCGTCCCGGCCGCCGCTCAGGGCGACGAAGTGCTTGAGGATGGTGGGCTTGCGCACCTTGTCCTCGGCACCCCCGATGATCATGAGTGGTCCCCTGGGCATGACAGGCAGGCTAGCGGCTGGAAGGGTGAGGGAATGCAGGAGTCAGTGAGGGAGGCGTCCGGCGCGGGTCTGCGCAGGCTCGTGGTGATGCGTCATTCGAAGGCCGAGCACAGCGCGAGCACCGACCACGCGCGCGCGCTGGCCGAGCGCGGCCTGGGCGACGCCGAGGCTGCCGGCCGCTGGATGCGCGACCAGGGCATCGAGCCCGACGTCGCGCTCGTCTCCGACGCCGTCCGCACGCAGCAGACGTGGGAGCAGGTCGCCGCCGGCGCCGGGTGGGAGGAGGGCCTCGTCGTGCTCTCCGACGCGCTGTACGCCGCCGGCACCGACTCGGCGTTCGACCTGGTCCGGGACACCGCGCCCGAGGTCCGCACCCTGGTCGTCATCGGCCACAACCCGACCGTCGGCTCGCTCGCCGAGCTCGTCGACGACGGCGAGGGCGACACCGAGGCGACGACCACCATGCTGACGCGCGGCTTCCCGACCTCTGCCGTCGCGGTGTTCAGCGTCGACGGCGACTGGGCTGACCTCGGCCCCGGTTCCGCGCGCCTCGAGGCCTTCCACGTCGGGGCTGCGTGAGCGATCCGCACGTCGCGGCGCGGCTCCGCGCCGCCGGCTGCGTGTGGGCCGAGGACGAGGCGGCCCTGCTGGAGCAGGCGGCGTCGTCCGCCGACGACCTCGAGCGCCTCGTCGTACGCCGCGTCGCCGGCGAGCCGCTGGAGACGGTGCTGGGCTGGGTGGAGTTCCTCGGTCGGCGGCTGGTGGTCGCGCCAGGGGTGTTCGTGCCGCGGCGGCGGACCGAGCTGCTCGCGCGGCTGACGGTCGACCGCGCGGGTCGGGCGCCCGGGCGTCCGGTGGTGGTCGAGATGTGCTGCGGGGTCGCGCCCGTCGCCGCCGCCCTCGAGGCCACGCGCGCCGAGGTGCACGCGTGCGACGTGAGCGCGACGGCGCTCGACTGCGCCCGGTCCAACGCCCCGTCCGCGACGCTCCACCACGGTGACCTGTACGACGCGCTGCCGGCCCGCCTCGCCGGGCGCGTGGCGGTGCTGGCCGCCAACGCCCCCTACGTCCCCTCCGACCGCGTCGCCGACATGCCACCAGAGGCGCGCGACCACGAGCCACGCGTCGCCCTCGACGGCGGCGCCGACGGCGTGGACCTGCACCGGCTCCTCGCCGCGGACGCCGTCCGCTGGCTGGCGCCCGGGGGAGTGCTGCTCGTCGAGACGAGTCGCGAGCAGGCCGGGCTGACGACCAGTGCGATGGCGGCGGCCGGGCTGGTGACGGCCGTCGAGACCGACGACGACATCGGCGGCTGCGTCGCGGTCGGCGTACGCCTCCCTCGTCCAGCTGACGGCGTCAGCCGATGAGCGGCGGCGCGGGCGTCGTGATGCCGACGGCCGCGTCCGCCTCCTCGATCTGCTCGCGCGAGATGCCGAGCAGGTAGAGGATCGCGTCGAGGTAGGGGACGTTGACGGCCGTGTCGGCGGCGTCGCGGACCATCGGCTTGGCGTTGTAGGCGATGCCGAGACCGGCGGCGTTGAGCATGTCGAGGTCGTTGGCCCCGTCACCGATGGCGATCACCGCGTCCAGCGGTACGCCGACCTCCGTGGCGAACTCGCGCAGCGCGGCCGCCTTGCCTGCCCGGTCGACGACGTCGCCCACGATGCGGCCGGTGAGCCGGCCGTCGACGACCTCGAGCTCGTTGGCGCGGGCGAAGTGGATGCCGAGGTCGGCGGCGAGCCGGTCGGTGATCTGGGTGAAGCCGCCGGAGACGATCGCGAACCGGTACCCCAGGCGGCGCAACGTGCGCACCATCGTGCGGGCGCCGGGCGCGAGCACGATCGAGTCGTAGACCTCGTCGAGCGCCGACTCCGGCACGCCCTCCAGCAGGGCGACGCGTTCGCGGAGCGACGCCTCGAAGTCCAGCTCGCCCCGCATCGCCGCCTCGGTGACCCGCGCGACCTCCGCCTCCTGGCCCGCGTGCGCGGCGAGCATCTCGATGACCTCGCCCTGGATGAGGGTGGAGTCGACGTCCATGACGATCAGCCGGATGCCGCGGCGGTGCAGGGAGTCGCGCTGCACGGCGAGGTCGATGCCCTGCCTGACGGCCTCGACCGCCAGGAGCGGGCGGAGCGTGTCGGCCGGCGCGCCCGAGACGTGCAGCTCGATCGCCGTCACCGGGTAGCGCGCCATCCGCTCGATCTTGTCGATGTTGGCGCCCGAGTCGGCGATGCGGCCGGCGATCGCGGCCATCGCCGAGGCCTTCAGAGGACTGCCGATGATCGTGATGTGCGAACGCTCGCCGGGGCGGCTGCGGTTGTCACCGGCGCCGCGGTCCACCTCGACGCTCATGTCGAGGTCGGTGGCGGTGCGCTCGATGACGTCGCGCAGCTTCTTCCAGTCCCGCGGCGCCGTGACGAGGATGCCGAGCACCAACCGCCGCCGCAGCACGATCTGCTCGATGTCGATCACCTCGACACCGGCGGCCGACAGCGCGGCGAAGATCGCTGAGGTGACGCCAGGGCGGTCCTTGCCCGTGAGGGTGACCAGGAGGGTCTTCGGCTCGTCTTCCATCGCGTCGAAGGCTAGCGTGGTGCTGGCGACCAGCGGCCCCCGTGCCCTACGTTCGGGACGCTGGCGGTCCGGCTCAGGGAACCGCCCACGACCACGGGGGTAATCCATGGACTTCATGACGGCTGTCCGCACGTGCTTGTCGAAGTACGTCGGCTTCTCGGGCCGCGCGCGGCGCTCCGAGTACTGGTACTTCGCACTGTTCACGTTCCTGGTGAGCGTGGTGTCCACGATCCTCGACGTCGTCCTCGGCACCGACTACGAGGGCGCGGCCAGCGGTGGTCTCATCAACACCGTCGCCAGCCTGGCGCTCTTCCTGCCCAGCCTCGCCGTCGGCGTGCGCCGGCTGCACGACACCGACCGCAGCGGCTGGTGGATCCTCATCGGCCTCATCCCGATCATCGGCTGGATCCTGCTCATCGTGTGGTACTGCACCGATTCCAAGCCCGACAACCAGTACGGCCCCAACCCCAAGACGGGCCCGAGCGGCTACGCCGGCGACTACCCGCCGCCGGCCTACGGCAGCGGCCAGTACGGCGGCTGACGCCGGGAGTCCCTCAGCGGTCCGGCCACACCTCGGGGGAGCAGGCCGCCACGATCGCGCGCCGGGCCGCCCGGCCCAGCGGCTGGAGCAGGTCGCGGCGGCGCTCCACCTCGTACGACGACAGTGCCCCGCCGTCGTCCACGAGGGCGAGGTCGACGATGGCCCACGCCTGCAGGCCGCGCGCGGCGAGGTCGACGCACCGCGGCGGGGTGCCGAGCGGTGCGTCGACGGAGGGACGGTGGTGCAGGTTCATCAGGGCGTCGGCGGCCTCCGGTCGCCACCTCGCCACGTCGAGGTCGGCGAGGTCGCCGGCGGCGCCCAGGAGCGCGGCGCGCAGGACGCGGTCGGCCTCCCCGACGTCCGGGAGCTGGCGCCGCGAGGCCTCGAAGGGCCGCCACTGCACCGTCTCGCCCTGCTCCTGCGGCACCAGGCCGAGGTCGCCCACCACGACGGCCTGCCCGGCCTCGAGGGCGGCGGTGTTGAAGTCGCGCGGGCCGCCCAGGCCCAGGGGGTCGCCGTCGACCGGCAATGCCAGTCCGGCGTACGACGCCCCGGTGCCCCGCGCGTGCGTCAGCAGGTCGAGCGCCGAGCCGCCGTCCAGCAGGTGGGTGTCGTCGGCCAGCGCGTCGAGCACGTGGTCGGTCTGCTCGTGACCGCGCAGCCACGCGGTGAACCACCAGGCGAGGGTCGCCGAGTGGGGGAGGGCGAGGGGCGTGCGCGACATCGCGGTGAGGTTACCCGCCCCGCAGTGTCGCTGAAGGATGGGCGGACCTGCTGGATAGGGTGACGCCATGGTCGCCGTCATCGAGCTCGCAGGGGTCACGGTGCGCAGGGGCCAGTCGTTGCTGCTCGACGACGTCGACTGGCTGGTCGAGGACGACGAGCGCTGGGTGGTCCTCGGACCCAACGGCGCCGGCAAGACGACCCTGCTGCAGGTCGCGGCCGCGCAGCTGCACCCGACGTCGGGAGTCGCCGGCATCCTCGACGAGGTCCTCGGCACCACCGACGTCTTCGAGCTGCGCCCGCGCATCGGCCTCACCAGCGCCGCGCTCGCCGACCGCATCCCGCGCTCCGAGCTGGTCAAGGACGTGGTGGTCTCGGCGTCCTACGGCGTGCTGGGTCGCTGGCGCGAGGAGTACGCCGACCTCGACCACGACCGGGCCGCCAGCCTCCTGGCCGAGGTCGGGGCCGACCACCTCGCGGAGCGCACCTTCGGCACCCTCAGCGAGGGCGAGCGCAAACGGGTCCAGGTCGCGCGGGCCCTGATGACCGACCCCGAGCTGCTGCTGCTCGACGAGCCGGCCGCGGGCCTCGACCTCGGGGGCCGCGAGGACCTGGTCGCGACGTTGTCCCAGGTGGCCCTCGACCCCGACTCGCCTGCGACGGTCCTGGTCTCCCACCACGTCGAGGAGATCCCGCCCGGCTTCACCCACGCCCTGCTGCTGCGCGAGGGACGGGTCGTGGACTCCGGACCCGTCGAGGACGTCGTCACCGCCGAGTCGCTGTCGGAGACGTTCGGGGTGCCCCTGGTGGTGACCCGCGCCGACGACCGCTACGCAGCGCGCCGACGGCCCGCCCAGCGCGTCGCTCCCGCCTGACGTCACGACGTACTGGATAGGCTCGGGCCATGGACTGGATCCGCGACCACCTGTGGGAGACCTGGCTCGGGGTCTCGATCGTGCTGGGTGTCGCCGAGATGTTCAGCCTCGACCTGATCTTCGCGATGCTCGCCGCCGGCGCGGTGATCGGCACGGTCGCCGCCATTCTCGGACTGCCGGTCGTCGTCCAGGTCCTCGCGGCGCTCGCCGCCTCGATCGCGATGCTGGCCTTCGTCCGCCCGGCCTTCGTCAAGCGGCTCCACAGCGGTCCCGAGCTCGCGCTCGGCCACGGCAAGCTGGTCGGCACGCGCGGGCTGGTGACCGAGGAGATCACCGGCCTCGCCCCCGGTCGGATCAGGGCGGGCGGCGAGATCTGGACGGCGCTGCCCTACGACGAGCACCTCAAGATCGGTCCGGGCGAGACCGTGGAGATCCTCCAGATCAAGGGCGCCACCGCCTACGTCCACCCGGTCGGCACGCTCGAGCCCTGACCTCGGTCGGGCCCACGACCACACGAGACCCGTACCACTCGCACACACCAAGATCGGGGGAGATCCAGTGCCGTCAGCATTGCTCATCCTGTTCCTGCTCGTCGCCGTGTTCGTCGTCGTCATGCTCGCGAAGACGGTCCGCATCGTGCCCCAGGCACGCGCGGGCATCGTCGAGCGCTTCGGCAAGTACAAGGGGACGCTGCCGGCAGGGCTCAACATCGTCGTGCCGTTCATCGACAAGGTGCGCTACCTCATCGACCTGCGCGAGCAGGTCGTGAGCTTCCCGCCGCAGCCGGTGATCACCGAGGACAACCTGGTGGTGTCGATCGACACCGTCATCTACTTCCAGGTCACGGACCCGGTGGCGGCGACCTACGAGATCGCCAACTACATCCAGGCCGTCGAGCAGCTGACCATGACCACGCTGCGCAACATCGTCGGTGGCATGGACCTCGAGCAGACGCTGACCTCGCGCGAGGAGATCAACAACGGCCTGCGCGGTGTGCTCGACGAGGCGACCGGCAAGTGGGGGATCCGGGTCAACCGCGTCGAGATCAAGGGCATCGACCCGCCGCCGTCGATCAAGGACGCGATGGAGAAGCAGATGCGCGCCGACCGCGACAAGCGTGCGCTCATCCTGACCGCCGAGGGCCAGCGCCAGTCGGCCATCCTGACCGCCGAGGGAAACAAGCAGTCGGCGATCCTCAACGCCGAGGGTGACCGCGAGTCGCAGATCCTCCGCGCGCAGGCCGACCGGGAGGCCCAGATCCTGCGCGCCCAGGGTGAGGGACAGGCCATCCAGACGGTCTTCCAGGCCATCCACGACGGCCAGCCCGACCAGTCGCTGCTCGCCTACCAGTACCTCCAGATGATGCCGAAGATCGCCGAGGGCAGCGCCAACAAGGTGTGGGTCATCCCCTCGGAGATCACCAAGGCGATGGAGGGCCTCGGGTCCTCGATCCACGAGATCGCCGGCATCCCGAAGGACGCGACGCCCCGCACGCGGGTGGACATGGGCTCCTCCGAGCCGCAGCTGCCGCGCGGTTCGGACGACCCGGAGATGCGGGCGACAAGCGAGGCGGTGCAGCAGGCGATCGCCGAGGCCGAGATCGCCGCCAACCCGGGCAAGTCCGCACGGTCGTCGATCGACCCCACTGACCCGGGAGCACCTGCCGGCCAGTGAGTCCACTAGAAGCCGCGCTGATCGCCCTCGCGGGCGTGGCCGCCGGCACCATCAACACCGTGGTGGGGTCGGGAACGTTGATCACGTTCCCGACCCTCCTCGCGTTCGGCGTACCCCCGGTGACCGCCAACGTCAGCAACACCGTCGGCCTCGTGCCGGGCAGCATGTCGGGGGTCTTCGGCTACCGCCGCGAGCTCGCCGGGCAGGGCGCCCGCGTCCTGCGGCTGGGCTCGGCGTCGCTGCTCGGCGGTGTCGTCGGTGCGCTGCTCCTGCTGTGGCTGCCGTCGTCGGCCTTCGACACGATCGTCCCGGTGCTCATCGCGCTCGGCGTGGTGCTCGTCGTCCTGGGGCCGCGCATCCAGCGGTCGGTCGCCGCCCGCGCCGAGTCGCGGGGCGGCATCCCCGACCACGGCGTGTGGTGGGTCTGGCCGGCCGTGGCCGCCGCGGGTGTCTACGGCGGCTACTTCGGTGCGGCGCAGGGCGTGCTGCTGATGGCGATCCTCGGCATCGGCGTCGTCGACTCGATCCAGCGGCACACGGCCACGAAGAACCTGCTCGCCCTGATCGTCAACGCCGTCGCCGCGCTGGTCTTCATCGCCGTCGCCGACGTCGACTGGGTCGTGGCCGGCCTCATCGCGCTCGGCTCGGTGGTGGGCGGCCAGATCGGCGCGACCGTCGGGCGCCGCCTCCCGCCCGCCCTGCTTCGCGCCGTCATCGCCGCGGTCGGGGTCGTGGCGCTCGTGGTGCTGCTCGTCTGAGTGCGCCCTGTCCCACACCTGCTGGGTCGAGGAGGGACGTAGTCCCTTCGCGAGACCCGGAAGAACGGCGTGGCGGACGGGTGTCCACAGACCGCTCCTCGACGGGTGCCGTTGTCGTACCCGACGGCTAGGGTCGAACACATGAGCGAAGCGCTGGCGGACCGGGTGGCGGGTGGGGTCGAGGACCTCACCGCCTCTGACCTGCTCGCTGCGATCCGACAGCGTCGCGTGGACGAAAACCGCGCCGCTGCCGACCAGCTCCTCCTGGCGGCGCAGTGGGCGGACCTGCATCCGCCGGAGTCGATCCACGACGCAGCGTCGTTCTCGGTGCCGGGCTGGGAGCACGAGGAGCCCATCGCGGGTGAGGGGTGCCCGCTGGTGGCGGAGTTCTGCGTGGCCGAGCTCGGCGGCGTCCTCGGGGTGTCGACGGTGGCGGCGAAGAAGCTGATCGGGCAGGCGTTGGAGCTGCGGCACCGGCTGCCGCGGTTGTGGGCGCAGGTCCAGGCCGGCCGGGTGCCGGCGTGGAAGGCACGCGCGGTCGCCGAGACCACCATCCACTCCTCCCCGTCGCTGACGCGGGCGGCGGCCGGGTTCGTGGACGCGCAGGTCGCCGCGGTCGCCGGGAAGGTCGGCCCCGCCCAGCTCGATCGGCTCGTCGCGGAGGCCATCAAGCGGTACGACCTCGCCGAGCCCGACCGGTCGGCTGATAGCCCTCTCAAACACTTTCGACGACGCGCCGTGCGGACCCCCCCCCGTTCTGCGAGAGTTTCTTCCGCGTGCCGGAGGACGGGTACCTCTACGTGGACCCGCGTCACGTGAGGATCGACACCGAGGACGTGCACTTCGCCGGGACCATGCGGGTCGAGGCGGAGGTGGACATGGCCGACGCGATCGACCTCGACCGGGCCGTCGCCCACGGTGCCGCGACCCAGGCCGCGCTGGGATCGACCGAGTCTCTCGACGTCCGCCGGGCCAAGGCGCTCGGTGAGCTCGCTCGCACCCAGACCGCGCTCGACCTCCACACCACGGGCGCACGCACCACCGCGATGACAGACGACGGCGACGGTCTGCCGGTCGCGCGGGAGGTCGTGCTCCACGCCCATTTCGACGCGGGCTTCGCCGGCGACGCCACCGTGTTCGGGCCGACCGGGCGGCTGGCGGAGGGCCAGCGGCTCGTGCTGCTCGACCAGGTCAAGTCGTGGTGTGCCGACACGCGCACGAAGGTGACGATCAAGCCGGTCATCGACCTCAACACCCATCTGAAGACCGACGCCTACGAGGTTCCGGACCGGATCCGCGAGCACGTGATCCTCCGCGACCGCACCTGCGTGTTCCCGCGGTGCACCCGACCGGCCAGAGGTTGCGACGTCGACCACGTCATCCCCTATGACCCAGACGCCGAAGCCGAGGGCCGGCCTCAACCCGGGCCGACACAGACCGACAACCTCGCCTGCCTGTGCCGGTCCCACCACAGGCTCAAGACGCACTCGGCCTGGCGCTACGAGATGGTCGCGCCCGGGGTGTTCGAGTGGACCAGCCCGCACGGGTACCGCTACCGCCGCGACCACACCGGCACCACCACGATCGACTCACCGGATCCGCCCGGCCTACCCGGCATCCCACGACCACGCCGACCATGACCCCGCCCCGGACCCCGCTGACGTGACAACGGGGGGCCGGAGGCATGTCCATGTGGATGCCCTAGGGGCCGAGCTCCCCATCGGGGAACCAGCTGCCGGAAGTCTCCAGTCCGTTGTCCGGCGTGCGCCGTGTCACCAAGGACATCAGCGACGATGACCTCTATGAGGCGTTCATGGAGTTTCTTGGATGCTTCGGAGTAGCCCGCGAGACGGCCGCAGGCGCGATCCGCCTCGACATCGCCGGCGCCATGTATCCCACCGGTTGCGAAGCAGGCCAGCCTCTGGTGGTGCGCCTCAGCCGAACCCAGCTCCGTCGACTGGCATGGGCTGAGGACAACATCGTCGATGACACGGACCTCACGGAGGCGCCCCGTACGACGCATCATGTCGAGGTCGGGTTTGGCACGTTGACCTCTGGGCTGGCGGAGGCCTTCGAGTCTGGGATAGGCGCCGGGGCCGGCGTGCAGCCAGGCGAGCTCGTGTACGACGAGTCCGTCAACCGCCTGAGATATCGCGTCCGATCGTGATTGGGGCTAGTAGGCAAGGCACGGCCAACCTTCCACTCATGCCCCATTCCGTTCGAGCTGCGTCAACGGTGCCCGGTCCACCAGGACGAGCGCGAACCTGTCGGTGATGCCCTGCTGGCACGGATCTCGTGGGTGGAGCTTCCATGAATCCGCGGGGGATCAGCGGTGAGCACGTCGCCGGGCTCATGTGGTCGGCTGGAAACCATGTCGCGACGTCGCGGCCTCCCGATCCACCCACGCCGCCAGCCACCGGTCGAGGACGTCGTACGCCTCCTCGCGGACGGGCGGGCGGGAGAGGACGACGTCGTGGATGGCGCCCTCGATCGCGATCGAGGTGACGTGGCGACCGACCGACGAGGCCCAGTGCCGGATCTGCTCCACGTCGAGCACGATGTCGTGCGTCGTGGCGCTCTCGTCGGTCTGCTCGCCGAACCAGGACCGGGCCGAGGAGAGCACGAGCGTGGGGGCATCGATGTCGAGTCCGGCGTGCAGCAGCGCGTGGCCGCGTCGTACGGCGCGCAGCCACCCGACGTACACGGGCCGCGACTCGAGCGGCTTCCAGGTGAGGTCGTAGTCCCACTCGCCGCCGTGCTCGCGGTGCAGCGCACGGCCGTAGACCGTGCTGACCTTGCGGGGGATCTCCTGCATCGGCCGGCTGGTGCCGAGCCGCTCGATCGCCAGGCGCGCCGCCGGGCTGCGCAGCCACGCCGCCCCCTGCATGTCGAACCAGGGGGAGTTGAGCACCATCGCGGTCAGCTCGGTCGGCCGGCGCTCCCGCACCCAGAGCGGCACGGTCAGGCCGCCGGTCGAGTGACCCGAGGCGATCACCTCGCGGTGCCCGTCGCGCTGGGTGATCCGCCACCACGCCAGGTCGATCTCGGCGAAGTACTCGCCGAGGTCGGCGACGTAGTGCGGGGTCTGGTGGTCGCGCAGGGAGCGGCCGTACTTGCGGAGGTCCAGGGCGTAGAACGTGTAGCCGCGATCCGCCCACCACCGGGCGTACTCGGTGTGGAAGAAGTAGTCGGCGAAGCCGTGGACGTGCAGCACGGCGCGGCCGTTGGGACGGTCGGGCGCCAGCGTCACGAGCGTGGCGACGACGGGGCCCTCGGGATCGGGTGGGAGCGAGATCGTCTCCACCCGGAAGTCAGGACCGAGGATGTCGGCCTGCAGCGGGACCAGCGGCATGCGGGGAGCCTATCGACCGGCTGCGCCGACTTTCCCGGTTCACCCTCGGGGAACATCTGTCGAGCCCTACCCTTCGGACGTGTCGAGTGCGCTGGGGTCCGTGGCGCGCGGCATCACGTCGTACGTCCAGCAGCGCGTCGCGGGCTGGCGCACCGGATCGCGCGGCAGCCAGGCGTTCCTCCTGCTCGTGCTCGTCGCCTCCGTGGCCGTCGCCGTGGGCATCGGGGAGCTGGCGCAGGTCGTCGTCCCGGTGGCGCTGTGGTTCCTCTTCCTGATGCTCGGCCTCATGCTGCTGCGCTTCGTGCCCCTGCTGCTGCTGACCGTGGTCCTGGTGGCGGCGGCCCTCTGGACGTCGGTCGAGACCGGCTTCAGCACCCCGAGCCGCGAGGCGGCGCTGGTCATCCTCGCCGTGGGCGTGCTGCTCGCGATCTACCAGGCCAGCCGCCAGCGCTCGGGCCTGCCGATGGCGCTCAGCGAGGCCGTGCTGAGCCAGCTGCGTGACCGCCTGCAGCGCCAGGGCGTCGTGCCGCCGCTGCCCCGCGGCTGGCGCTCCGAGTCCGCCACCATCACCGCCAACGGACCGAGCTATGCCGGTGACTTCCTCGTCGCCGACCTGCGCGAGGGACGGTGGCTGGAGATGGCCCTGGTCGACGTGTGCGGCAAGGGGACGTCCGTCGGCCCGCAGGCGCTGCAGTTCGCCGGCGCCCTCGGCGGCCTGATCGGGGCCCTGCCCCCGGCCGAGCTGATGGCCGCTGCCAACCACTTCCTGCTCCGCCAGGAGTCCGACGAGTCGCTGGCGACGGCCGTGCACATCAAGGTCGACCTGGTCACCGGCGACTACACGATCACCAGCGCCGGCCACCCGCCCGCCCTCCACTGGCACCTCGGCCAGCGCGGCTGGTCGGTCGACAACGCGCGCGGCATGGCGCTCGGCGTCATCGACGAGGCCGACTTCACCCCGAGTCGCGGTCGGCTCCGCCCGGGGGAGGCGCTGATGTTCTACACCGACGGCGTCATCGAGTCCGCGGACAAGGACCTCGACGCCGGCATCGAGTGGCTGCGGCACGAGGCGCTCAAGGCGGTCGACGCCCGCGGCTTCACCGGCATGCCCAAGCGGGTGCTCAAGAAGGTGCCGCGCGGGGACGACGACCGCGCCATGCTCGTGCTGGAGCGCCAGGCGCTGACCTCGCCCGAGCTGCTGGGTGGGGTCACTTAGGCGCGCGAGTAGAGCTCGCGGATCACGTCCTCGATGTCGGGCTCCTGGATCGACAGGTCCGCCACGTCGTACGACGCCGCGACCGCGGCCACGATGGGCGCGGCGCTCGCGTCGGCCGGGAAGGACAACCACTGCCGCGGTCCGTCGACCCGGCGCACGGTCGCCCCGGGCACGACGACGGGCGGCGCCTCGTCGACGAGGTCGACCACGAGCATGCGGGACGAACCGCCCTGGGCGTGGAGCCCGGCGAGCGGGCCGTCGTACACCGACGTCCCGTGGTCGATCACGATGACGCGGTCACAGAGCGCCTCGATGTCCTGCAGGTCGTGGGTCGTGAGGACCAGGGTGGTGCCGCGCTCGTCGTTGAGCGCGCGGAGGAACTCGCGCAGCCGGCCCTTGCTGACGACGTCGAGGCCGATCGTCGGCTCGTCGAGGTAGAGCACCTCGGGGTCGTGCAGCAGGGCTGCGGTGATGTCGCCGCGCATCCGCTGGCCCAGGCTGAGCTGGCGCACCGGCGTGTCGAGCTGGTCGCCGAGGTCGAGCAGGTCGACGAACCGGTCGAGGTTGTCGCGGTAGCGCGCGGGCGAGATCCGGTACATCTTCTGCAGCAGCTCGAAGGAGTCGCGCAGCGGCAGGTCCCACCACAGCGTCGATCGCTGGCCGAAGACCACGCCGATCCGCCGGGCGAGCTCGACCCGGTCGCGGCTGGGGTCGAGACCGGCGACCCTGACCTGCCCACCGGTGGGCACCAAGATCCCGGTCAGCATCTTGATCGTGGTCGACTTCCCGGCACCGTTGGGCCCGATGTAGCCGACCATCTCGCCGGCATCGACGGCGAACGTCAGGTCGTGGACGGCGAGCACGGACTCGCGGACCCGCCGTCGCCGGCCGTCGACCCGGCGCCGTACGTCGAAGGTGCGCTCGAGGTCACGCACGTCGATCAGTGGCCCTGTGGCAGGCATGGTCAGCTCCCCGTGGAGGTGTAGTGGCGGACGCCGGAGCGCCACACGAGCAGGGCGGCGGCCATCGTCAGCAGACCCGCCACCGGTGAGGCGAACTGGAACGCCTCGGGCATCCCCGCCGGGTCGGTGCGGCCGAGGAGGTAGAGGCAGGGGTACCAGTTGACGAAGGCGACCGGGATGACGAACGTCAGGCCCACCAGGACCTCGCGCGGGAAGATGTTGAGCGGGTACTGGGTGATCGTCGCACCGCCGTAGGTGAAGGCGTTGGCGAACTCCGTCGCGTCGGTCGTCCAGAACTGGACGCAGGAGAAGCCGACGAAGAGCCCGAAGAACAGCAGGCCGCCGCTGAGCAGCATCGACACCGCCACCAGCGCGCGCGACGGCGTCCAGTCGACGTAGGTACACGCCCACCCGAACACGATCGACGCCTGGGTCAGCCGCCCGAGCCGGCGCAGCGTGAACTGGTCGGCGCACACCTGGACGAGCAGCGGCACCGGCTTGGTCATCATCTGGTCCAGCCGACCGGTGCGGATGTAGGTGCCGATCCGCTCGACGCTGCCGATCGCGGTGTCGGCCACCGCCAGCGCGAGGGACGCGCTGCCGTAGAGCAGCGCCACCTCGGGGAGCGTGAAGCCTCCGAGATCGTCGAGGTGGGCGAACATGATCCAGAGCCCCACGAAGTCGAGACCGGTGATCAGCCCGTTGCCCACCGCGAGCAGCACGAACGACGTCGGGTACTGCCAGGCGGCGCGGATCCAGAGCCACGCGATCTGGAAGTAGGTGCGCAGGTGCAGCGCAGGTCCGGACTCAGCCACCCTGCACCACCACCTTGCGGGTGGCCAGGCGCAGCACGCCCTGGCACCCGGCGAGCAGCACGACGGCCCACATCACCTGGAAGCCGAGCGCGGCGAGGAGGTCGACGCCCGTGTGCTTGCCGAGCCAGACGTCGGCGGGGACCTGGACGTACGACGCCCACGGCAGGGCGCGGGCGAGCGTGCCGAGCCAGCCGGGGAAGAGCACGAGCGGCAGCATCATCCCGCTGAAGAAGATCGCGAAGGCTCCGCTCATCACCTTCACGCCGGACTGGTCGAGCAACCAGAAGGCGGTGCTCGCGACGAGGAAGCGGATCGCGAAGCTCACGACCACCGCCAGCACCAACGACACCGCGAAGGCGAGCGCGGTCAGGGGGGAGGAGGGGAGCGAGATCTCGAAGACCAGGAAGCCGATGATCGTGGGCCCGACCCCCCGCGTGAGGAGGTGGTACGCCGCCCGGCCGAGGTCGCTGGCGAGGTACCACCCGACGAGCCCGACGGGGCGGTAGAGGTCGATCGCCACGTCACCGGTGCGGATGCGCTCGGCGAGGTCGTCGGTGGTCCCGCCACCCCAGAGGGCGATGGTCATCAGCAGCGCCTGGCCGAGCCAGACGTAGGTCACCGCGTCCTGGGCGTCGTACCCGCCAGCGGTGGGGTTGGCCCTCCACAGCGCGAGGTAGGCGTAGGAGTAGATGATCCCGAACACCGAGTTGGTGAAGATCCCGGCGAGCGTCGCGGCCCGGTAGGTGGAGTAGCGGCGGAACGCGCGGGTCGCGATGGCGACGTGCAGCACGCTTCCCCCTCAACGACGACGATCCCCGGTCCACCCACGAGGGGGCCGGGGATCGTCTCACACGGTAGGGGTGCCGTGCACCTCAGCCGTGGCGGACGAGGTTGACCACACCGATGGTGCGGCCCTGGGAGTCGCGGGTGATCGCGACGCCGGCGCGCTTGGCGCGGGGGCTCAGCAGGATCTCCCGGTGGCCGGGGGAGTCGAGCCACAGCTCGACCATCGTCTCCGGGCTCAGCGCGGTGCCGCGGACGAGCGTCTCCCCGGCCCAGGAGTTGTCGCACCTGCGGATGACCTCGCGCTGGTCGCGGTGCTCGAGCACGCCGGTGCGGGCGATCCGGGCGCCCCACTTCTCGGCCAGCCGGTCGGTGCACACGTCGAAGGTCCGGATCTTGGCCAGGCCGTTCTGGGCGCGCGCCTCGTTGATCCGGACCATGAGGGCCTCCTCGAGCTGCGCGCTGCTGGCGCTCGCGTCGACCGCGGAGGCGCTGCGGGGCACGGACCACGTGGCGGCGTCGGCGGTCGCGGGGACGCCGCAGGCGACGGCGAGGGCCACGCCGAGGGCGGCCAGGCGCGAGAGGGCGGGAGAGTGACGCACGGGGGTTCCTCCAGGGGGATCCGCGCATCGGGGGTGCGGATCTTGACGGAATCTATAGAAAATTCGCGGTTGACCCTAAGCAGAGGATGTGTAAGAAGTCGAGTCTCCGTTGCCTGCAGGCCGTTCATGCGCCGAGGATCATCAATTTTTGGCAGGTACTTCGCCGGTACAGATGAAAGCGGCTTGACGGTTTCTCCATGACGGAAACGCCAAAAAAGAGACCCGTGGTCTGGACCTGTCGGTCCAGCACACGGGTCTTGGGGGGCGGATGGGGCGGATGTGACCGTTGGGGCGCCCGTGGTGCGGCGCGCCGGCCTCCGGTCAGGTCAGTGCTGGTAGGTGCCGTGCAGGATGGCGCGGCCGAGCGTCTTGAAGGCCAGGTTGAAGGAGACGACCGCGTTGGAGGCGTCGGCGTCGACCCCCAGGGTGGCGTCCTTCACCGCGTGGACCACGAAGAAGTAGCGGTGCGGGTGGTCACCCTCGGGCGGTGCGGCACCCATGAAGCCGGCCTCGCCGCCGTCGTTGCGCACGTGGAAGGCGTTGCCCGGCAGGTCGCCCGAGGCCGCTCCGGTGTCGAGCGAGGTGACGTCCGCCGGGATGTCGACCAGGCACCAGTGCCAGAACCCGCTCGGGGTCGGCGCGTCGGGGTCGAAGCAGGTCACCACGTAGGACTGGGTGCCCTCCGGTGCCCCCGACCAGCTCAGCTGCGGCGAGGTGTTGCCGAGGGCGGCCACCTGGTCGTCCTTGAGAGGGGCGCCGTCGGTGACGTCCTCGCTCGTGACGGTGAAGGACGCGGTCGCCGGCAGGTAGTCGTAGGGGTTGGGGGCCACGGGTCGCTCGATGCTCATCCCTCGAACGTAGCCACCTCCCACCACCTCGGAAAGGGACAATCGAGTCATGACCGATCGCGGCGACGACTCTCGTCCCTACCTGGCCGGGCTGGTGCTGACCGGTCGCCGGGTCGTCGTCGTCGGTGGTGGGCACGTGGCACAGAGACGCGTCTCGGGCCTCCTCGGCGCCGGCGCGGACGTGACCGTCGTCAGCCTCGAGGTGACGCCGGCGCTCGAGGGGCTGGCGGGCGAGCTCACCCTGGTGCTGCGGGAGTTCACCGAGACCGACCTCGACGGTGCCTGGTACGTCGTCGCCGCGACCGACGACCCGGCCGTCAACGCCCGCGTGGTGGCGGCCGCCGACGCCCGCCACACGTTCTGCGTCCGCGCCGACGACGCCCTCGGCGGCACCGCCTGGACGCCCGCGGTCGGCCACCACGGCAGCGTGACCGTCGGGGTGCTCGGCAACCGCGAGCCACGCAAGTCCGCCGCGCTGCGCGACGACATCGTCACCGCGCTGCGCGACGGGCACCTGACGGCCTCCGAGGCGCTCGACCGCAGCCCGGGCGTCGTCCTCGTGGGTGGCGGACCCGGTGAGCCGGAGCTCGTGACCGTCGCCGCCCGCCACGCCCTCGCGACCGCCGACGTCGTCGTCGCCGACCGGCTCGCCCCGCGGGAGCTGCTCGACGAGCTCGGTCCCGACGTCGAGCTGATCGACGTGGCCAAGCTGCCCCGCGGTCGCTCGGCGTCGCAGCAGAGCATCAACGAGGTGATCGTCGACCGGGCACGCGCCGGCAAGCGCGTGGTGCGCTTCAAGGGGGGCGACAACTTCGTCTTCGGCCGTGGCTACGAGGAGCTGCTCGCCTGCGCTGCCGCCGACGTGCCGGTCACCGTCGTGCCCGGCCTCAGCTCGGCCATCGCCGTGCCCGCCCGGGTCGGCATCCCGGTCACCCACCGCGGGATCGCCCACGAGTTCACCGTGATCTCCGGCCACCTCCCGCCCGGCCACCCGGAGTCCCTGGTCGCGTGGGACGCGGTCGCCGGCCTGCGGGGCACCCTCGTCCTGCTCATGGCCGTCGACAACGCGCCGGCGATCGCGCACGCGCTGCTCGACGGCGGGCGCGACGCCGCGACACCGGTGGCCGTCATCGTCGACGGCACCATGCCCACCGAGCGCACGGTCCTCAGCACCCTCGGCACCCTCGCCGACGACCTGGTCGCCCACCGGGTCGTCCCGCCCGCGATCATCGTGGTGGGCGAGGTCGTCGCCGTGGCCCGTCCGGCTCACTATGCAGATCCTGGGCCGGGGCGTGACTGAGGTGTCCGGGTTGGTCGAGATCTCCGACCCCGACGACCCGCGCCTGGCCGACTACCGCGACCTGCGCGACGTCGAGCTGCGCAAGAGCCTCGAGGCCGAGCACGGGCTCTTCCTCGCGGAGGGGGAGAAGGTGGTGCGCCGGGCCGTGGAGGCCGGCCACGAGGCGCGGTCCTTCCTGATGGCGCCACGCTGGCTCGACGGCCTCGACGACGTGCTCGCCCGCAGTGCCGCTCCCTGCTACGTCCTGTCCGAGGCGCTCATCGGGCAGGTCACCGGATTCCACGTGCACCGCGGCGCGCTGGCGTCGCTGCGCAGGAGGCCGCTGCCGACCGTGGACGACGTGCTCGACGGCGCCCGCTCGGTCCTGGTGCTCGAGGACCTCGTCGACCACACCAACGTCGGCGCGGTCTTCCGCTCCGGAGCCGCGCTGGGCTTCGACGCGGTGCTCCTGTCGCCGCGGTGTGCCGATCCGCTCTACCGCCGCTCGATCAAGGTCGGCATGGGGGCGGTGTTCTCCACGCCCTGGACCCGCCTGCCCGACTGGTACGACGCCCTGCCGGACCTGGCGCGGCGCGGCTGGACGACGGTCGCCCTGACCCTCGGCCCCGACTCGGTCCCCATCGAGGAGGCCGTCGCGGGCGTCGACCGCCTCGCCCTGGTGCTGGGCTCGGAGGGGCACGGCCTGTCGTCGCGCTGGGAGACCTCGGCCGATCGTCGTGCCGTGATCCCGATGGCGGCCGGCATCGACTCCCTCAACGTCGCGGCCGCCAGCGCGGTGGCCTGCTACGCCGCGGCGCGTCGCTGAGGCTCAGGTCAGTCGGTGGTCAGGCGGTGCCGCAACCGCCGGGCGGCCACGAACACCACGACGAGGCCGATCAGCACGTAGACGACGTTGCTGACCGGGCCGACGTACCCCTCCACGAGGTGCCACTGGGCGCCGAGCTCGTAACCGGCGAGGATCAGCGCTGCGTTCCAGACGAGGCTCCCGGCAGTCGTGAAGAGGCAGAAGCGGGGGAGCGGCATCCGATCGATCCCGGCGGGGATGGAGATCAGGCTGCGCACCCCGGGCACCAGCCGGCCGACGAAGACCGCGGTGCGCCCGTGCCGGCCGAACCAGGTCACGGCCCTGCGCACGTCGTGGGCGTGCATCAGGGGGATGCGGTCAGCCAGCGCGCAGATCCGCTCCAGGCCCCACGCGGCGCCGAGCCAGTAGAGGGCGAGGGCACCGACGAGGGAGCCGGCCGTCGCCCACGCGATCGCCGCACCGAGGCTGTAGTAGCCCTGGCTCGCGGTGTAGCCCGCCAGGGGCAGCACCAGCTCGCTCGGCACGGGCGGGAACACCGTCTCGAGGGCGGTGGCGAGACCGACGCCGGGGGATCCGATCGTGCGCATGACGAGCACGACCCAGTCGAGCACTGCCTCCATGTCGTACGACGCCCCTCAGCCGCGCTGTCGCAGGGACTCGTGCAGCACGATCGAGCCCGCCACAGCGGCGTTGAGGGAGGAGGCGGTGCCGACCATCGAGATGGCGACGACCTCGTCGCACGCCGCGCGCCAGCCCGAGGACAGGCCGTGGGTCTCGTTGCCGACGACGACCACGAGGCGTCCGCCGAGGTCGGCGTCGGCGAGGGCGCTGCCGTCCTCGTCGGTGCCGACGATGCGGTAGCCGTGGACATGGGCGTGCTCGACGACCGGGCCGGGACCGGGCACCCGCAGCACCGTCAGGGCGAAGAGCGAACCGGTGCTGGCCCGCACGGCCTGCGGGTCGTAGGGGTCGGCGGCGTGCCCGGTGACCACGAGCGCGGACGCGCCGAAGGCGTCCGCCGAGCGGGCGAGCGTGCCGATGTTGCCCGGGCTCGTCGGGCGGTCGAAGACCACGACCGGGCCGTGCGGCCGCCGCGACTCCTCGAGGCGGGCGACCCCGTCCTCGGGCATCTCGACGACCGCGACCAGCTCGGCCCCCTCCTCACGTCCGCTGAGCCGGGCGTGGAGCTCGGGGGAGAGCATCACCCGCTCGGCGTCGGTCGTCGACCACAGGCTGTCGGACCAGGTGGAGGTGGCGCCGTCGGCGCGCAGCAGCGCCCGTACGGTCCAGCCCTCCTCGACGGCCCGCGTGATCGGCCGGACGCCCTGCACCAGGAACTCCCGGTTGCGGTGCCGCTTGGAACGGTTGGTCAGCAGCGCCTCCCACTGCTGGAAGCGTGCGTTCTCCCGGGTGATGCGCAGATCGTTCACGCGGGGGCCTCGGCGGGCCAGGACAGCGGGTAGTCCTCGACGGCGGCATCGTGCTTCTTGGTCAGTCGCTTGCGCGACTTCGCCGAGAGACGGTCGCCGAAGACGGTGCCGAGGGTGTGGTCGGTCTCGTGCTGGAGGCAGCGGGCGAGGAGGCCGTCGCCCTCGAACGAGACGGGCTCGCCGTCGAGGCCCTGTCCGTCGACGCGCGCCCAGTCGGGGCGGGGGCAGGGCTCGAACGAGCCGGGGAAGGACAGGCAGCCCTCGTCGTCGTCCTCGAGGCGCCGGTCCTTGCCCTCGGGGAGCGTGAGGACGGGGTTGCAGACGACGCCGACGGTCCGCACGCCCTCGTCGTCGGGGCAGTCGAAGACGAACATCGCCACGTCCTCGCCGATCTGGCAGGCGGCCAGTCCGACCCCCTCCGCGGCGTACATCGTGGCGACCATGTCGGCGGCCAGTGCGGCGAGCGCGTCGTCGTACGACGTCACCGCGGCCTGCGGTCGGTGCATGACCGGCGTGCCCCAGCGGGTGATCGGTCGGACCGCACCGCCGTCGGGGAGGGGACCGTGGGGCGCCCGGACCCCGGGGTCGGTGCCGGTCTGGGCGTCGGTCGGCTGCTCGTCGGGCATGCGGGGATCCTAGCCAGCCGGGGGTCTGGCGCCCGCACGGTGGAGGGGCGCTGGCGAAGTGTGTAACTCGGAGTTACATTGGAGCCATGTCCTTCATCAGCAGCCTGCGGCCCGGTGGCCGCCACGGGTTGTCGTCCCGGGAGTCACGCGACGCGATCGGTCTGGCCGTCGCCGCCGTCAACCGACTGGCGCAGAGCGAGCTCCTCGACCGCGTGGGCCTGCGCAGGCAGGCGGAGCAGGCGGTCTACACGACGACACGCAGCGGGTTCCGGGTGGCGACGGCCGCCGGTCGCACGTTCGCCCGCGCTGGCCGCCGGACCGCCGGGGCCCGCCCGGCCAGCGCCGAGTCGCGCGGGGTCTTCGACCTCACGCCCACCGAGGACGAGGAGATGCTGCTCGACGTCGTCCGCGAGCTCGCGGACGAGGTGCTCCGTCCCGCCGCGTCCGCGGCCGACGACGCGTGCGCGCCCCCGACGGAGGTCGTGACCGCAGCCGAGGAGGTGGGGTTGCCCGTCCTGGGCGTCCCCGAGCAGCTCGGCGGCATCATGGAGGAGCGGTCGGCCATGGCCGGCGCGCTCGTCGCCGAGGCCCTGGCCCACGGCGACATGGGGCTCGCCGTCGCCACCCTCGCGCCCGGGTCCGTCGCCACCGCGATCGCCCTGTGGGGCAGCGACGCCCAGCAGCAGACCTACCTGCCCGCCTTCACCGGCAGCGGCGGCAGCTCCACCGGACCGGGCGTCCCGGCCGCAGCGCTCGCCCTCGCCGAGCCGCGGGTGCTCTTCGACCCCTTCGACCTCACGACCGCGGCCCGCCGCGACGGGGAAGGCTTCGTCCTCGACGGTGCGAAGTCCGCGGTCGTCCGTGGTGCCGACGCCGAGCTGTTCGTCGTCTCCGCGATGCTCGACGGCACGCCGGCGCTGTTCCTCGTCGAGTCCGGCACCGACGGGCTCGAGGTCGAGGCCGACCCGTCGATGGGAGTGCGCGCGGCCGGGTTGTCGCGCCTGCACCTCACCGGCGTACGGGTGGGCGCCGACGCGCTCCTCGGCGACACCGACGGCACGGCCCACGCCGAGTGCGTCCGACTCTCCCGCCTGGCCTGGTGCGCGCTCGCGGTCGGCACCGCGCAGGCAGTGCTGGACTACGTGAAGCCCTACGTCAACGAGCGCGTCGCGTTCGGGGAGCCGATCAGCCACCGCCAGTCGGTGGCCTTCATGGTCGCCGACATGGCGATCGAGGTGCAGGCGATGCGCCTGCTCACCTGGAAGGCGGCCTCCCGCGCCGCCCGCGGTCAGGACTTCTCCCGCGAGGTCGGTCTCGCCCGTCAGCTGTGCGCCGAGAAGGGCATGCGCATCGGGCTCGACGGCGTGCAGCTGCTCGGCGGGCACGGGTTCGTCAAGGAGCACCCGGTCGAACGGTGGTACCGCGACCTGCGGGCCGTCGGCGTGATGGAAGGCGCGGTGATGATCTGATGGCGATCAACCTCGAGACCCCCCGCAAGCTCGTCGGGCTGGTCGACCAGGCCCACCAGCTCGCGATGAACATGCTGCGCCCGATCTCGCGCACCTACGACCGCGCCGAGCACGCGTACCCCAAGGAGCTCGACATGCTCGCCGCGCTGATCGACGGCGTGTCCGAGACGGGGGCGACCGGCGGGGCCGGCGCGGGCGGCGTACGCCGTGACTCCTCCGCCGACGGCGACGACGACCGGGTCCGCAACGGGGCCAACCTCGCGTCCGTCCTCTCCGTCGCCGAGATGTGCTGGGGCGACACCGGCCTGCTGCTGTCGATGCCGCGCCAGGGCCTCGGCAACTCCGCGATCGCATCGGTCGCCGACGAGGAGCAGCTCGAGCGCTACCGGGGTACGTGGGCGGCCATGGCGATCACCGAGCCCGGCACGGGGTCGGACTCGGCCAACATCACCACCACGGCGGTCAGGGACGGCGACGAGTACGTCATCAACGGCGAGAAGATCTACGTGACCTCCGGCGAGCGCGCGGACTCGGTGGTGGTCTGGGCGACCCTCGACAAGGAGCTCGGCCGCGCCGCGATCAAGTCGTTCCTGGTCCGCAAGGACAACCCCGGCCTCAAGGTCGAGCGGCTCGAGCACAAGCTCGGCATCCGCGCCTCCGACACCGCGGTCATCACGTTCACCGACTGCCGCGTGCCGGCGGAGGACCTGCTCGGCTCGCCGGAGGTCGACACCAAGTCCGGCTTCGGTGGCGCGATGGCGACCTTCGACAACACCCGCCCGCTGGTCGCCGCGATGGCGGTCGGGTGCGCCCGGGCGTCGCTGGACCTGACCCGCGACCTGCTCGAGCAGGCCGGCGTGGTGATCGACTACGACCGTCCCGCGCAGTCCCAGTCCGCGGCGGCAGCGAGGTTCCTGCGGCTCGAGGCCGACTGGGAGGGTGCGAAGCTGCTGATGATGCAGGCGGCCTGGATGGCCGACAACCGCAAGCCCAACTCGCTCGAGGCGTCGATGGCGAAGGCCAAGGCCGGGCGCGTCGGTTCCGACGTGACGCTGTCGTGCGTCCAGCTGTGCGGCACCCTCGGCTACGGCGAGGGCGAGCTCCTGGAGAAGTGGGCGCGCGACTCCAAGATCCTCGACATCTTCGAGGGCACCCAGCAGATCCAGCAGCTCATCGTCGCCCGCCGGGTGCTGGGGCTGACCAGCTCGGAGCTCAGGTAGGCCGCACGTGACGAAGCCCCCTCCCGGATCACCGGCAGGGGGCTTCGTGACGTGTGGTCAGGAGACGGACTTGAAGGGGTCGTGGTCGGCGAGGATCTTGTCGACGCGGGCCTGGTCGATGCGGGACACCACGTAGGAGTCCTCCTGGGCGTCGCGGACGCACTTGGCGAGGGTGAAGCTCGACGTCGTGAGGAACATGGTGCCGAGGCCGAGGAAGGCGCGGATCCACGGGTCGACGGGGAGGTAGAAGATCGCGAAGATCATGGTCAGCAGCGCGACGGCGAAGGAGACGCCGGCCTGCAGGAAGAAGGCGTTGGTGTTCTTGGTGGGAGTCGAGGAGGCCATGGGTCAACCGTCGTCCTCCTCGGGCGTCGCCGGAGCCGCAGGCCTACCCGACCCGGGCTGAGTACCCGCGCTCAACCGTGCCGAGTACGTTCGGCGCATGCCGGACCAGCCAGCCCACATGACGCCCGAGGAGTTCCGCCGCCACGGGCACGCCGCCATCGACTGGATCGCCGACTACTGGGCGTCCCTCGACGACCTGCCCGTGCGCGCCCAGGTCGCGCCCGGCGACGTACGACGCCTCCTGCCGGCGTCGGTGCCGGAGGAGGGCGAGCCGTTCGACGCCCTGCTCGCCGACCTCGACCGGGTCGTCGTGCCAGGCCTCACGCACTGGCAGCACCCGCGGTTCTTCGCCTACTTCCCGGCCAACTCGTCGCCGGCCGCGATCCTCGGCGACCTCCTCTCCAGCGGCATCGGGGCGCAGGGGATGATCTGGGCGACGAGCCCGGCGGTGACCGAGGTCGAGCAGGTGGTCCTGGACTGGTTCGCCGAGGCGCTGGGGCTCCCGGAGGCGTTCCGCAGTGATGGCCCGGGCGGCGGTGTCATCCAGGACACGGCGTCCACGGCGACGTTCACCGCGCTGCTGTCCGCGCTGCACCGCGCCAGCGGCGGCGACGTACGACGTCATGGCGTGGGCGACGCCGGCTGGCGGGTCTACGGCTCCACGCAGGCGCACTCGTCGCTGGTGAAGGCGGCGATGATGGCCGGCCTCGGCGAGGACGCTGTCCGCACGATCGCCGTCGACCCCAAGACCCAGGCGATGGACGTCGACACGCTGCGCGCCGCGATCGCCCAGGACTCCGCGGCCGGGCTGCGGCCGGTGATGGTGCACGTCGCCGCCGGCAGCACCTCGACGGGCGCGATGGACGACATCGCCGCCGTCGCCGACGTGGTGCGCGAGCACGGCCTCTGGGTCCACGTCGACGCGGCCTGGGCGGGTGTCGCCGCCGTCTGCCCCGAGCACCGCGACCACCTCGCAGGGGTCGAGGCGGCGGACTCGTTCGTCACCAACCCCCACAAGTGGCTGCTCACGACCTTCGACTGCAGCACCTTCTGGGTGCGCGACCGCGCCGCCCTGACCGGCGCGCTGTCGATCCTCCCGGAGTACCTGCGCAACGCGGCCACCGAGTCCGGCGAGGTCGTCGACTACCGCGACTGGCACCCGCAGCTCGGCCGCCGGTTCCGGGCGATCAAGCTGTGGGCGGTGCTGCGCACCTACGGGCTCGACGGGCTCCGCGCCCATGTCCGCAGCGGCATCGCGCTCGCCCAGCACGTCGCCGGCCTGGTCGCGGCCGACGACCGCTTCGAGATGGTGACCGAGCCGTCGCTCTCGCTCGTCGTCTTCCGGCTCACCGCCGGCGACGAGCAGACGATGGCCGCGATGGAGGCCGTCAACGCCTCGGGCGAGGCGTACCTCTCGCACACCACGGTCGAGGGCCGCGCGGCCATCCGGGTCGCGGTGGGCAGCTGGCGCACGACCGAGGCCGACGTGGACCGCACCTGGCGGGCGCTGCAGGACGCGGCTGACAAGGTTGCCCCATGAAGCTCTTCGCGGACACGCCCCTGCGCCGCACGCTGCAGGTGCTTGCCGACCTGCTGTTCGTCGCCTGGCTGGTGCTCTGGGTCTGGATCGGGACGGCCGTCCACGACGGCACCGCGCAGCTGGCCGAGCCCGCGCGGCAGACCGACTCGGCGGCGACGTCGATGGCGGAGCAGCTGCGCGACGCCGGTGGTCAGCTGGGGGAGGCGCCGCTGGTCGGCGACGAGCTGGCGGTGCCGTTCGACCGGGCGGCCGACGCCTCCGACGGGATCGCCGCCGCCGGGCGCGACACCGTGGAGGCGGTGGAGCAGCTCGCGCTGCTGCTCGGCCTGTCGGTGGCGCTGATCCCGATCCTCATCGTCTCGGCGATCCACCTGCCGCTCAGGTGGCGCTTCATCCGCCAGGCGACGGCCGGCGCGCGGTTCATCGACGCCTCCGAGGACCTCGACCTGTTCGCCCTGCGCGCGCTGGCCAACCAGCCGATGCACGTGCTCGCCCGCGTCAGCGACGACCCGGCCGGGGCGTGGCGCGCGCGGGACCCCGACGTCGTACGACGCCTGGCGGCCCTCGAGCTCGCGGACGCCGGGCTGCGTCCGAAGCGCCTCCCGGCCGCGTAGAGTCCAGACACGTGCAGTTCCTCGATGGCGCATCGCCGCCCCACGACCTGACGTACGACGACGTCTTCATGGTCCCGCGTGCCTCCTCGGTCGCGAGCCGCTACGACGTCGACCTGGCCACCGACGACGGCACGGGCACGACCCTGCCGCTGGTCGTGGCCAACATGACCGCGATCGCCGGCAGGCGGATGGCCGAGACGGTCTCCCGGCGCGGCGGCATCACGGTGATCCCGCAGGACATCCCGATCCCCGTGGTCGCCGACGTCGTCCGGTGGGTCAAGCAGCGGCACCGGGTCTTCGACACCCCGATCGAGCTGCGGCCCGACCAGACCGTGGCGGAGGCGCTCGCGCTGATCCCCAAGAGGGCGCACAAGGCGGCCGTGGTGGTGCAGGACGGACGCCCGGTCGGCGTCGTCTCCGAGGCCGACTGCGCGGACGTCGACCGCTTCGCCCAGGTGTCGACGGTGATGAACCAGGACGTCGTCACGGTCCCGGCCGACGCCGACCCGCGCGAGGTCTACGACGCGATCGAGCGGGCCAAGGCGACCCTCGCCGTCGCGGTCTCCGGCGCGGGCGAGCTCGTGGGCGTGCTGACCCGGCTCGGCGCCCTGCGGGCCACGCTCTACACGCCCGCGGTCGACCCGTCCGGAGGCCTGCGGATCGCCGCCGCGGTGGGCGTCAACGGTGAGGTCGCCTACCGCGCCGCCCAGCTGCTCGAGGCGGGCGTCGACTGCCTCGTCGTCGACACCGCCCACGGCCACCAGGACCGGATGGTCCAGGCGCTCCAGGCGGTGCGCGGCCTGTCGCCGACCGTGCCGGTCGCGGCCGGCAACGTCGTCTCGGCCGAGGGCACCCGCACGCTCATCGAGGCGGGCGCCGACATCGTCAAGGTCGGCGTCGGGCCCGGCGCCATGTGCACCACCCGGATGATGACCGGGGTCGGACGACCGCAGTTCTCCGCCGTCCTGGAGTGCGCCACCGCCGCGCGCGAGCTCGGCAAGCACGTGTGGGCCGACGGGGGAGTACGCCATCCGCGCGACGTCGCGCTCGCCCTGGCCGCCGGCGCCTCGTCGGTGATGATCGGCTCGTGGTTCGCCGGCACCCACGAGTCGCCCGGCGACCTGATGCTCGACGCCGACGGCCGCCCGTTCAAGGTGTCCTTCGGGATGGCCTCGGCCCGCGCGGTCGTGAACCGCACGTCCGGTGAGTCGTCGTACGACCGGGCTCGCAAGGGCCTGTACGAGGAGGGCATCTCGTCCTCGCGGATGTACCTCGACCCCGACCGCCCGGGCGTCGAGGACCTCATCGACCAGATCTGCTCCGGCGTGCGGTCGGCCTGCACCTACGCCGGTGCCGCCGACCTCGCCCAGCTCCACGAGCGCGCGCTCGTGGGCGTCCAGTCCGCAGCCGGCTTCCACGAGGGCCGCCCGCTCGAGAAGTCGTGGTGACGGTGCGCGAGCTGGACTACGTGTTCGTGATGACCTACGGCAGGTCGGGCTCGACGCTGCTGATGGGCATCCTCAACTCGATCCCGGGCTGGTTGCTGCGCGGCGAGAACCGCCACGCCATGCGGCACCTCTACGACTTCCACCGCAGCGGGCTCACCGAGCGGGCGCGCGTCGACCCCGCCCGCGCCAGCCAGCCGACGCACCCGTGGTTCGGCATCGAGGCGTTCCCCGAGGTGGCCTCGCTGCAGCACATCCGCGCGCTGGCGGAGGCGACCCTGCTGCGGCCGGAGCACGACACGCGGGTCACCGGCTACAAGGAGATCCGCTGGTACGACGACGACCTGCCCGACTACGTCGACTTCCTGCGCCAGGTGTTCCCGGGCGCCCGCTTCGTGGTCAACACCCGCAACCTCGACGACGTCGCGGCCAGCAACTACTGGACCCACAAGGACGACCCGCTGGCGCAGGTGCGGGCGATCGAGGACAAGATCCTCGGCACAGTCGCCGGGCTGGGCGACGCGGCCTACCGGGTGCACTACGACGACTACGTGGCCGACCCCGAGGTCCTGCGCGGGCTGTTCGACTGGCTGGGCGAGGTCTACGACCAGAACCGCGTCGAGTCGGTGCTCGCCACGCCCCACTCGCGCCGCGGGAAGCACCGTGACTGAGCGCTTCCTGGTGGTCTCGGCGACCGCGGCCGAGGCGGCGCACGTGCCCGCCGACCTGCCGCTCGTCATCACCGGGCTCGGCAAGACCGCGGCCGCCGCGACGACGGCGCGCGCCCTGGCGTCGTACGACGACCTGGCCGGGCTCACCGTCCTCAACATCGGCACCGCCGGGGCCCTGCGTGCCGGCCTGACCGGCCTCTTCGAGCCCGGCACGGTGCTCAACCACGACATCAGTGCCGACCTCGTCCGGGCGCTGGGCTACGACCCCCAGGAGCGGCTCGAGGTCGGGGAGTCCGACGTTGTCCTCGCCACCGGTGACGTCTTCGTCACCGAACCCGCTGTCCGCGACGCCCTCGCCGAGCGCGCCCACCTCGTCGACATGGAGGGGTACGCCGTCGCGTGGGCGGCGCGCGAGGCCGGGGTGCCCGTCCGGCTCGTCAAGCACGTCTCCGACGCCGCCGACGAGTCCGCCCTCGACTGGACGTCCATGGTCGAGGCCTCCGCCCTCGCGCTCGGTGAATGGCTGCGCGACAACGTCTGACAGAGCACGTCGCAGCCGCCGCTCGGGGGATCTGGCTCGACGTTCACTCGCAGCATGCACGAGCGGACTTCGAGCTGCCTCCGCGGAATCCGTACGGGTTCGGTGGTCCACGGGGGCGGAGGAAGGCAGGCCTGAGTGTCGGACCCCTTCTCTAGACTCGAACACATGAGCGAGCGGCTGGCGGTGGCAGAGGCGGGTGAGGTCGACGACCTCACCGCCGCCGACCTGCTCGCCTCGATCAAGGCTTCCCGCGAGATCGAGTACGCCGAGGCTGCCCGCCAGCTCGTGCTCGCCGCCGCGTGGGCGGACCTGCACCCGCCGGAGTCGATGCACGACGCCGCGACCTTCTCGGCCGCCTCGTGCGGTCGGGAGCACGAGGAGCCGATCGCGGGTGAGGGTGCGCCGCTGGTCGCGGAGTTCTGCGTGGCCGAGCTCGGCGGCGTCCTCGGTGTCTCGACGACCGCGGCGAAGCGACTCATTGGTCACGCCCTCGAGCTGCGCCACCGCCTGCCCCGGCTGTGGGCGCGGGTGCAGGCGGGCCGGGTGCCGGCGTGGCGGGCTCGAGCGGTCGCGGAGACCACGATCCACTCCTCACCGTCGCTGACGAAGGAGGCGGCTGGGTTCGTCGACTCGCAGGTCGCCGCGGTCGCGGGGAAGGTCGGTCCGGCGCAGCTCGACCGGCTCGTCGCCGAAGCCATCAAGCGCCACGGCCTGGCAGAGGTCGACCGGTCGGCGGATCCGGAGGACGGCTGGCTCTACGTCGACCCGCGCCACGTCACCATCGACACCCAGGACGTGCACTTCGCCGGGACGATGCGCGTGGAGGCCGAGCTCGACCTGGCCGACGCTCTTGATCTCGACCGGGCCCTCGCCCATGGCGCGGCCACCTTGAAGGCGTTGGGTTCGGCGGAGACGTTGGATGCCCGTCGGGCGAAGGCGCTCGGCGAGCTCGCCCGCACCCAGACCGCCCTCGACCTCCACACCCGAGGCTCGACGGCCGTGAAGGGGACGGCGACGGGCGAGGACGGGATGCCGGCCGCCCGCGAGGTCGTGCTCCACGCGCACTTCGACGCAACGCTGGCCGGCGAGCAGACCGTCTTCGGGCCGACCGGGCAGCTCGAGGAACGCCAGCGCCTCGTGCTGCTCGAGCAGGTGCGGTCGTGGTGCGGAGACAGCCGGACGAAGGTCACCATCAAGCCCGTCATCGACCTCAACACCCAGCTCCGCGCCCCCGCCTACCACGTGCCCAACCGCATCCGCGAGCAGATCGTGCTCCGGGATCGCACGTGCGTCTTCCCTTACTGCAGCCGCCCCGCCCGGCGAGCAGACGTCGACCACGTCATCCCCCACGACCCCCACGCCGAGCCTGAAGGCCGACCGCAACGCGGGCCCACGCGGACCGACAACCTTGCCGCCCTGTGCCGGTTCCACCACCGGTTGAAGACACACTCGGCCTGGCGCTACGCCATGGTCGAGCCCGGGGTGTTCGAATGGACCTCCCCGCACGGTCACCGCTACCGACGCGACCACACCGGCACCAGCCCGATCGATGACGCTGGCCCACCCGTCCCGCCCGGTGTCGTACGCATCCCGCGCCCGCGCCGACGATGATCCCGCCCCACACCCCGCCACCACCACGGAGGCGGGGCCAGAGGCACGTCCGCGGGGCGTCACCTGACCGGGGCACCCTAGGAACGATGTGCGGCTACCGCCGACGCTCCAGAGACGTACGCCACCTCGACGACCTGCGGGCACCGTCGGAGCTCTGCGGCCACGAGGTGGTCCCGTGGGGCTCGGTCCGGTGCTGGACGTCGACACCTCGGCGCCGTCGACATCGGGAAGGTCGCAGCATCCTGCAGGGCCCTCCAAGACCCTGCTGGACCACTGACCCCAGAGTGGCACGCGGCTCGGGCTCGATGTCGCGCGAGCACCGGCGTGCGAGGATCCGCCCATGCTCATCAACCCCGGCAGCGACCGACCCCAGGGTCCGTGGGACCCGGACGAGAAGAAGAAGTGGATCGACACGGAGTACTTCTGGGTGCTCCTGCCGCTCCTGCTGATCATGGTCGGCGTGATGGTCCTGGTGTCCATCTTCGGCCCCTGACCGAGAGCCTGGCGACATGGGACGATCGGCGCGTGACGTGGCATCACTCGACAGATGCGGCCGAGCTCTGGCACGCAGCAGGTCCATGGCTTGCCGAGCACCCGTTCGAGAACGCACCGCTCCTGGCTGAGATCGGCCACCTCCTCGCGACGGACCCGGCGCCTGAGGGACTGGCCGGTGGCTGGTGGACCGAGGATGACGGCACGGTGAGCGGGGCGTACGTCCGGGCGCCGCGGCACAACCCGTTGCTGACGCGGATGCCCCGTGCCGCACTCGCCGGGCTCACCTCCCTCCTGCCGCACCCGGACGCCCTCGGCGTGCCCGAGGTGATCGCCGCCGACGTCATCGAGGCGTGGGCCGCGGCCGGCACGCGCCTGGCGCCAGCGCGGTCCTTCACGGTGCACGTGCTCGACGGACGTCCGGCGGCGCCCACCTGCGCGGGAGGTCCGCGCACCGCAGGCCCGGACGACCGGGCCTTGCTGCACCGGTGGTTCGACCAGCTGATGGCGGGCCTGCCCGGCGACCCCAGCGACCGGGCGTACGTCGTCGACGACCCGCTCGCGACCGGTGCGCTGGCGCTGTGGGAGGTCGACGGCGAGCCCGTCGCGATGTGCAGCCGCAGCCGCGTGCTCGGCGACACCGTGCGGATGGGGGCGAGCTACGCACCCCGAGGCGATGAGGCGTACGCCGATGCCGCGTTCGTCGCGGCCGTGGAGGAGGCCCGTCGCCACGCGCGGCACGTCACGGTGCTCGCCGCGACGGGTGACGAGCACGAGGCGGCTCGGCTGGCGGCGCACGGCTTCGTCCCGGCCGCGACGCGGGTCTCCCTCACGGCTCCCGGCGACGGCTGACCGGCCCGCGACGCAGGGTGCGCAGGAGGCCGCCCGCGACGCTGCGCGGCCGGAGAACCGGCGTACCCGTCGAGGCGGTGTCCTGCATCCCCGCAAGGGTCTCCGCCAGGACCGGCGTCGCGTCCACCGACGGCGTCCACCCGAGCTCCGACCTCGCCCGCGTGGTGTCGAGGAGCGGAACGGCGTAGCCCAGGTCGATCCACCCCGGGTCGAGCGGCTGCAGCCGCGCGTGCCAGCTGGCCGAGACGGCCGCCCGCACCGCGCCGGACGGCACGTGGACCAGCCGCGCATGGAGCACATCGGCCACGTCCTGCGCAGTGACCGGGGGCTCGGCAGCGAGGTTGAACGCGCCCGGCGCGCGGGCGTCGAGGATGCGGGCGAGCGCGTCGGCGACGTCGTCGGCATGCACCATCGGGATGACCAGGCCGGAGTTGATCGGCAGCACCGGGACGTGCCGCAGCAGCCCGGCGGGGACCAGTGCGGGCAGCCCGTAGCGCAGCAGGGCGCTGCCGGCACCGCGCTGGCCGACGATCCCGGGCCGCACCCGGGTGACGGCCACGTCGGGATCGTCGACCTCGAGCTCGTCGAGCAGCCGTTCGGCGGCTGCCTTGTGCCGGCTGTACATCGACGTCGGAACCCCGTCGGTGGGCCAGGTCTCGTCAACCGGGTCGTCGTCGCGCCTGGGTGAGTAGGCGCCCACCGATGACATGTGCACGAGGTGCGGCACGCCCTGCGTGACCACCGCGTCGATGACGCGCGCAGTGCCGCCGACCCCGAGCTCGCGCAGGTGGTCCTCGCGGTGCGAGGGCTGGAAGCCCCATGCCAGGTGCACGACGGCGTCGGCCCCCTCGCAGGCGGCACGCAGGGCGGGCACGTCCGCCTCGTCGGTCAGGTCGACCGCTGCCCACTCCGCCACGGGGAGGACGTCGCCGGCGGGCGGGCGCCGTACGACGCCGACGAGCTCGTGGCGGCCGTCGCGGGCCAGCCGTCGGACGAGGGCCGAGCCGACGTTGCCGCTGGCTCCGGTGATGACGATGCGCATGGGCGACCGGTACCCCGTCGCGCGTCGCGCAGACGCGGGGCCGAGGCAGGATCAGCGCGAGGTGTTCGCCGTGCGTCCCTTCGTGACGCCGACGAACGCCTGGGTGACGTCGTCGTCGCGCTCGACGCGCCAGACCAGCGCGATGGTGGTGGGCTCCAGGTCGGACACCACGCGCGTCACGACGTCCTTGCGCTGGTGGAGCCGGGCCACCGACATGGGTACGACGACGACGCCGGTGCCGGCGGCGACCGTCTCGATCGCCTCCTGCTCGGTCATCGGCGGCCAGTCGAGCTGCTCCGCGGTGGGCGTCCACCCGCTCGGGTGCGGCCGGACCAGCTGCTCGTCGACGAGGTCGGCCGTCGTGACCTCCTCGTCCGCCGCGGCGAGCACGTGGTCGCGGGACGCCACGGCCACCTGCAGCTCGTCGTAGAGCCGCACGCAGTGCAGCCCGTCGCGGTCCACGGGGAGGCGCACGAGCGACATGTCGAGGCTGCCGTCGCGCACGCCGTCCAGCTGGTCGGCCTCCGTCACCGGCACGAGCTCCAGGGGCTCGCGGCGGCGCTCACGCCAGTGGCGGGCCCACTTGTCGGGGGTCGCGCCGGTGACGAAGCCGATCCGCAGGGGGATGCTCATGCGAGCGAGCCTAGGCCTCAGGCCCGCCCGGCCGTCGCGGTGTCGTCGGCGGTGTCGCTCGCGGTGTCGGTGACCTCACCCTTCTCCACGGAGAGGACGAAGTCGTCGCCGTGCTCGGTGACGCCGGTGATGACCGCGGCCTCGACGGCCTCGAGGGCGTACTTGCGCCGCACGACCATCGGGTCCTGGGCGAGGTCCTTCACCAGCGCCACCGCCAGGCCGATCATGATGAGCACGAAGGGCAGGGCCGCGATGACCGTGATGGTCTGCAGCCCGCTGAGGGCGTCCGCGCCGCCGACGAGCAGCATCACCGCGGCGACGGCACCGGTGGCCACGCCCCAGAAGATGACGGTCGGGCGGCTCGGGTGGATCGTGCCGCGCTCGGAGAGCGAGCCCATCACGATGGACGCGGCGTCGGCGCCGGAGACGAAGAAGATGCCGACCAGCACCATCACGACGATGCTCGACACGGTGGCGAGGGGGTAGGCCTCGAGGGTGCTGAAGAGCTGGTTCTCCAGCCCGCCCGCACCGGCGATGTCGGTGCCCTTCTCCTGCAGGTCGATGGCCGCGCCGCCGAAGATGCAGAACCACACGACGCTGATGAGGCTCGGGACGAGGAGCACGCCGGTCACGAACTGGCGGATCGTGCGGCCGCGGGAGATGCGGGCGATGAACATGCCGACGAACGGCGTCCACGACAGCCACCACGCCCAGTAGAAGACCGTCCACGTTGAGAGCCAGGTGCTGACCTCGTCGCCCTCGGCGGCGGTGCGCGCGGCCATCATCGGCAGGTCGGCGACGTAGCTGCCGATCGAGGTGGGCACGAGGTTGAGGATGAAGACCGTGGGGCCGACGATGAACACGAACAGGGCGAGCCCCACGGCGAGGACCATGTTGATGTTGGACAGCCACTGGATGCCCTTGGCCACACCGGAGACTGCGGAGAGCACGAAGGCCGCGGTGAGGACGGCGATGATGCCGACGAGGACGCCGTTGCCGGTGTCGCCCAGACCGGCGACGATCTCGAGGCCGGACTCGATCTGGAGGGCGCCGAGGCCGAGCGAGGTGGCGGAGCCGAAGAGGGTCGCGAAGATCGCGAACATGTCGATCGCCTTGCCGCCGATCCCGTGGGCGTGGTGGCCGATGAGCGGCTCGAAGGCCGAGCTGATGAGCTGGAGGCGGCCCTTGCGGTAGACGCCGTACGCGACGGCGAGACCGACGACGGCGTAGATCGCCCACGGGTGCAGGGTCCAGTGGAACATCGTGGTCGCCATCGCGTGCTCGGCCGCTGCGGCGTTGCCGGCGTCACCGGTGCCGGGCGGGGGCGTGACGAAGTGCGTGATGGGCTCGCTGACGCCGTAGAACATGAGACCGATGCCCATGCCGGCGCTGAACATCATCGCGACCCACGAGATGGTCCGGAACTCCGGGTCCTCGTCGTCGCGCCCCAGGGGGATGTTGCCGAACTTGCCGAGGGCCAGCCAGATGACGAACACGACGAAGGCGCTCGAGGTGAGCACGAAGAGCCAGCCGGTGTTCTTCATCGTCCAGCCGAGGCCGGTGCCCGAGGCAGTGGCGAGGCTGTCGGTGTTGAGGAAGCCCCAGAGCAGGAAGGCGAGGCTGACGACCGCCGTGACGCCGAAGACCACCTTGTCCAGTCCCGTCTCGCGAGGCGTGGTGGGCTCGATCGCCGCGTCCAGCGCGGGGTGGGGGTCGTCGACGAGGTCGGGTGTGGGCAGGTCTCGGGGATGCTCGATTCCGGTGGCCATCCGCCGACCAGACCAAAGAACGACACGGGTGCGCAAACCGGGAGTATGCGCCCCCGCTCAAACTGAGACGATGCACACAGCGGCTCGGCTCCCCGGCGGCCGCTACGCCAGCGAGGCCAGGGCCCTGCCCCAGGCTCGCGCCCGCTCCAGCTCCCCGTCGACGAGCGGGCCGGGGGAGTCCTCGACGTAGAAGGACTCCGTGGCCACCATCCGGCCGAGGCGGTGGCGGGAGACGAAGCGGCCGGCCGCGCGGGCCGCTGAGCCGGGCAGCCGGCGCACCTGCTCGGCACGGGTGTCGAAGGTGGCGACGGCGCAGGAGGTGTCGCCGGTGGGCAGGGTGGCCAGCCACTCGCGGATGCCGCGGCCCTCGTGCCCGGGCTCCGCGCCGTGGTCGTGCGCGTCGCGCCGGGTCGTGGGCCGGCTCATCGAGAAGGCATGGGTCGGGCCGCCGAGCACGACGAGGTCGACCCCCGCGGGCAGCGGGGAGGGCGCGGCCGCCACGTCGACGACCTGCACCGGTCCGCCGTCGCTGTCGGCGAGGCCGTCGGCGATCGCCTGGGCGACCTGACGGGTGTTGCCCCAGTGGGACTCGTGGACGACCAGAGCGGTCATGACGTGCTCCTCTCACCATCAGGGAGGTCGGGGACATGGCTGGGAACGGGTTCGAAAGACCGGAGCCACCGCGCGACGAGCCACGCGCTCGCCGCGAGCAGCAGCAGGCTGGGCACCGCATCCGGCCCCAGGTCGACGTCGGCGTTGGTGACGAGGGCCAGGACGGGACCGGCCCACAGCGCGGTGAAGAGCGTGAGGATCTTGAGGAGGGCCACCGCCGCCAGTGGAGGTGCCACGGCCCGCCCGCGCAGGAGGAGGACGCCCACGGCGGCGATCGCGGGCAGGACCGCCGCGAGGTCGAGGACGAAGACGGGGAACGGCGTGCCGCCGACGCCCTCGGGCTCGGGGCTGGGGCCGCCCAGTGCGTACGGCAGCAGCACCGAGAGCCACAGCCCGGCGAACAGGACGGCGGTGACGACGAGCACCCATCCGGTGGTGCGGGTCAGCCGGGGCGAGGCGGTCGAGGCGGGCGGCCGGTCGACGAGGCGGTGCAGCCCGCCGAGCAGACCCGCACCGGACAGGCTCACGATCACGACGTACACGAGGAAGACGCGGTTCATCGGGACGCCGGTGACGTAGATCAGGTAGCTGTAGAGCAGGTAGCCGAGCAGCCCCAGCCGGGCGAGGTAGGAGGCGGTGGAGGTGACGCTGCGGCGGACGAGGAGGACCAGGATCGCGGCCACCACGATGCTGCAGGCGTCCTGGGCCTGCGCCGACACGACGGTCGCCTCGGGCAACGAGCGGTACGGCGTCTCGGCGAGGAGGCCGTAGAGCGAGGCGCCGACCACTGCGGCCGCGAGCACCCACGTCGACCAGGGCGTCAGGGTGCTGGTCGGTGGGGCCGCAACGGCTGCGGGCGGGGGAGTCGCCGCCCGGACGGCGGGGACCGCGGGCGCGGCTGGGACGGAGGTCCGGGTCGACCCGTCGCTCAGCGCGGGCCAGTCCGCGCGGGCCGCCGGCACGAGCAGCAGCAGCGCGGGGACGCACCACAGCCAGAACCCGAAGCCGAACGACATCAGCAGGACGTGGAAGGCGATCACGCCGATCCAGCCGACCTTCGCCGCGGCACCGCCACGGAGCAGCAGGAGCCCGAGCACGACCTCACCGGCGGCCAGCGCGAGGATCCAGGCGACAGGGTGGGCCATCACGACGGACTGCCAGGCGTCGGTGACGAACGACCAGAACGACTCGTCGGCGAAGGTCCGGTAGGTCTCCGGGTCGGCGACCACGACGCCGGCGTTGATGCCGCCCATCACGAGGTAGAAGCCCCCGACGAAGCGGCGTACGACCGAGGCACGCGTGCGCTCCCGCGGCACGGCGTCGGGGCTCGTGCGGGGCTGCAGCGTGGTGGTCACCGGCACACCTCAAGGCTCCACCTCGGTGCCGACTGCGGTCAGGGGCGAAGGTCGCCGTGGGCGGGGACCTAGGTCCCCGGCTTGCCGGCGTCGGCGTAGGAGCGCACGACCGAGACGCTGAGGGGGAAGTCGACCGGGTGCTCGCGGAACAGCAGCCGGCCGGCGGTGGCTGCTGCCTCTGTCACCTCGACGGCGACCGCGTCGGCGAGCCCGGCGGGGGCGTGCACGACCACCTCGTCGTGGAGGAAGAGGACCAGGTGGGGACGTGACTCCGGGGCACCGTCGCCGCCCAGCCGCCACAGCCGGTTGCGGAGGTCGGCGATCCAGCACAGCGCCCACTCCGCGCCGGTGCCCTGCACCACGAAGTTGCGGGTGAACCGGCCGAAGGACCGGCGCCGCCGGTCGAGGACGGCGAGGTCCGTCGGTGGCGCCTCGGGCGACTCGTCCCACGACCCCGCGAGGCTCGGGCTGCCCCGTCCGAGCAGCGTCCGGACCACCTGGCCACGTTCGCCCGCGCGGGCCGCCTCCTCGACGAGTCCGAACGCCTGCGGGTAGCGCCGGGTCAGCTCGGCGACCATGCGTCCGCTCTCGCCGCTCGTGGCGCCGTACATCGCCCCGAGGAGGCCGAGCTTGGCGTGCTGCCGGGTCGCGACGGCCCCGGCCTCCACCATCCCCTGGTAGAGGTCGGCGCCGCGCGCCGCGCGGGCGAGGGCCCGGTCGCCGCTCATCCCGGCGAGCACCCGCGGCTCGAGCTGGGCGACGTCGGCGACGACGAGCACCCAGCCCTCGTCGGCCACGGCCGCCGACCGCACCTGCACCGGGAACGACAGGGCGCCGCCACCGTTCGAGGCCCACCGGCCCGTCGCCGACCCGGCGGGCTGGTAGACCGGCCGGAAGCGGCCGTCACGCACCCACTCGTCGATCCAGGCCCAGCCGTTGGTCGAGAACAGGTGCGCCAGCGACTTGTAGCGCAGCAGCGGCTCGACGACCGGGTGGTCGACGGTGCGCAGCGTCAAGGCCCGCGTGTCGACGACCTCGATGCCGGCTCGGCGCAGCGCGGCGAGCAGCTCGGGATGGGAGTCGGGGTTGAGGTTCGGAGCGCCCAGCAGGCGACGTACGTCGTCGGCGCACTCCGCCAGCAGCCGGGGTCGTGCGCCGCGGGGCGGGCGCGGGCCCAGGCGCTCGGCCAGCAGCGCCTCGTGGAGGTCCACGCTCCACGGCACGCCCGCGTGCGTCATCTCGGCGGCGGCGAGGGCTCCTGCCGACTCTGCCGCGACGAGGAGCCGGAGCCGTGCCGCGTCGGGGGAGGCGTCGATCGCCGCCAGCTGTCGCTCGTCCTC
Source organism: Nocardioides sp. zg-1230 (assembly GCF_013155335.1). GTDB lineage: Bacteria > Actinomycetota > Actinomycetes > Propionibacteriales > Nocardioidaceae > Nocardioides. The sequence goes on from NZ_JABJQZ010000004.1 coordinate 766,300, forward strand.
GACGTCGGCTCGCAGGTGGTCGGCCGCATCGTGCCCGTCGAACAGGACGGGCTCCGTGACGGTCGCCGGACGCAGCCGTTCCCAGAGCTCCGCGTCCACGCCGGCCAGCAGCGCGGGGTCGACGGCGGGAGCCCGCGCGAGCAGTCGCCGGGACAGGCGGAGGTCGTGGCACCGGGCCACCCGCACGCCGGCCGCGAGGAGCGGAGGGCTCCAGCGCGCGGTGTCGTCCCAGACCCACCGGGGACCGTCCTTCTCGCGCTCGGCCACGAAGGCGGGCAGGTCGGCGAGGGCCACCTCGTGCGTCCCGCCGCCCTCGGACACCAGGGCGCGCTCGCCCGGCAACCGGGACAGGTGCACGCGTGACATGGGGACCAGCCTCCCCGACGGGGGTCAGTCCAGCTCGAGCACCTCCGACACGGGCCGGCGCGGCGTGCGGGCCGGCAGGGGCCGAGCGGTCGATCGCCAGCCGACCCGGACCAGCAGGAGCGGGTGGGCCAGGCTGCCGAGCACCTCCGCCTGGAAGGCGGTGCGTGTCTCGGGCACCTCGATCACCTGGCTGAGCGGCACGAGGGCCAGACCTGCCGTCGTGGCCGCGAGCCACATGGCGCCGAGTCCCTCGCCCGCGCGCAGCCAGGACGGCGCGTCGTCGTAGGTGTCGAAGAAGACGAGGAGCCCGTCGGACGCCTCCAGGTCAGGCTCCGCGCGCTCCTCCCACACGCCCTGGAAGCGGTGGGGGTGCGTAGCCGCGAGGTCGCCCGGACCGGGGAGGGAGCCCACCGGCAGGCCGTCGCCGGTCCCGCGGTGCTGCCAGGCCGCCTGCTCCGCTCGCGCTGCCGGGTCCGCCCACTGCAGCTGCTGCGCCCTCCGGACGAGCCGCTCGGCGATGAAGCGCTCGGACTCGTCGGTCAGCGCGACGGCCCGGGCGCCCCAGTGGTTCGCCAGCCGGGCGAGGTGGGCCTGCCGCTCCTCGGGCACCGGCCAGGCGGTGAAGCGTCGCCGGTCGGTGCAGCGCTGGTCGAGGGCCGTGAGCGTCTCCTCCGCCGTCGCGGGCAGGGTCCCGGGGGTGAGGTCGAGGAAGGCCAGGAGGTCGGGCTGGTCGGGGTCGGGGTGACGGGCGACCCGGGTCTCCCATCCCAGTGCCCCGGCCGCCACCTGCGCGTGGTGCAGGGCCACACCGCAGCTCAGGGTGAGGTTGCGGCCGTCGGGATCGGTCTCGCGCAGCTGGCGCGACCGGTCGGCGTACAGCTCGAGGGTGTGCGAGCCGCCGTGCCACCGCCACGGCTGGGTGTTGTGCACGCTGGGGGCGCGCGACGCGACCTCCACGATCCGGTGCAGCGTCTCCACGGGGACGAGGCGGGTGCTGGTCATGGCCGGCTCCTTGCAGGTCTGGGTCCTGCTCCGAGCGTGCTCGCACGCGGCGCCGGCCGTCAGTGCCGTTGGTCCCGCACCCCCGGGCCGTCGGGCTCTGCCGACCCGGCCCGGAGGCTCCTAGCGTCGAGTCATGAGGACAGTGCGCGACCCCGCCTCGACCGCCGCCCTCACCTTCCTGGGCGCGGTCGACACCGTCACCGGCAGCAGGTTCCTGATCGACACCGGCGGCGTGCGGGTGCTCGTCGACGCCGGCCTCTACCAGGGCCTCGCGACCCACCGCCGGCGCAACTGGGAGTCCTTCCCGGTCGACCCAGCGACCATCGACCACGTGGTGCTCACGCACGCCCACCTCGACCACACCGGCTACCTGCCGCGGCTGGTCAAGGACGGCTTCCGGGGTCGCGTGACGTGCACCGTGGGGACCGCCGAGCTGGCGGCGATCGTGCTGCGCGACAGCGCGCACCTGCAGCAGGAGGACGCCCGCTACGCCAACGCGGCCGGCTTCTCCAAGCACCACCCCGCGCTCCCGCTGTACGACGACCACGACGTGGAGCAGGCCCTGCAGCTCATCGAGCCGGTGGACCTCGAGCACCTCCTCGCGCTGGGACCCGACGTGAGCCTCACGCTCCGCTCGGCCGGGCACATCCTCGGCTCGGCCACGGCGGCGTTGCGGGTGGGGGAGCACCGGGTGGCCTTCAGCGGCGACCTCGGTCGTCCGCACCACCCCCTCCTGCGTCCTCCGGCCGACCCACCCGAGGCGGACACGCTCGTGGTCGAGTCGACGTACGGCGACCGGCAGCACCCGCCCCCGGACCCGTCGGTGCTCGCCGAGGCGGTGCGACGCACCGTCGCGCGGGGTGGGAGCGTGCTGGTGCCGGCCTTCGCCGTCGACCGCACCGAGCTCGTCCTCCTCGAGCTGCGCCGGCTGATGGAGCGCGGCGACATCCCCGACGTGCCCGTCTTCGTCGACAGCCCGATGGCCCTCGCCGCCCTGGACTGCTACCGGCGCGCCGCCTCGCGAGGCGGCCCGGACCTCCGTGCCGAGGCGCGTGAGCTCCTCGCCGACCTCGACGGTCCGGAGGTGCACGCCGTCCACGACGTGGAGGGGTCCATGCGGCTCAACCGGCCACGCACCCCCAGCATCATCATCTCCGCATCCGGGATGGCGACCGGGGGTCGTGTCGTGCACCACCTGGCCCACCAGCTGCCCGATCGCCGCAACTGCGTCGTGCTCACCGGCTACCAAGCCGAGGGCACCCGTGGGCGCCAGCTCGCCGAGGGCGCCCGCCAGGTGAAGATCCACGGACACTACGTGCCGGTGCGGGCGGAGGTCGTCTCGGTCACCGACTTCTCGGTCCACGCCGACGCGCACGAGACGATCGCGTGGCTCAGCCGGGCGTCGGTCCCCCCGCGCACCGTGTACGTCGTCCACGGCGAGCCGCGGTCCGCGGCCGCGCTCGCCCGACGCGTCTCGGAGGAGCTGGGCTGGACTGCCGTGGTGCCGTCCTACTGCGAGCGGGTGCTGGTGGACTGAGATGACCGCCGTGCGACCCACCACCTCCGCGACCGTCGGTCGGACCGGGGTCGCGGGATCAGCCGCGCATTCCGCCCCGGGGTGGGTCGTCGCGGCGGACGTGCTCGCGAAGACGCTGCTGTTCCTGGCGGTCGCGCGGATCGCGGTCGATCCCGGTTGGGGCAACCTCGAGGGCAAGGCACCCGGCACGCGGGCCCTGACCTACCCGCTGCTGGCGCTGGTGGTGCCGGCCCTGCACCTGGCCGTCGGGCGTGCCCGTCCCTACCCCTGGCTCGCTGACCTCCTGGTCACCGTGCCGGCCTTCTCCGACCTGCTGGGCAACCGGCTCGACCTCTACGACCGGGTGGTGTGGTTCGACGACGCCATGCACCTCGCGTCAACGGCCGCGCTCAGCGCGGGTGTGCTCGTCCTGGCCGGCGCGGACGCCGCGCCGTTCCGCCAGCGCGTGCAGCTCTCCGTGGCGGCTGGGATGACCCTGTCGCCGGTGTGGGAACTGTGGGAGTTCTACGCGTTCGTGACGCGCTCGGGCGAGGCGCCGACGGCGTACGCCGACACGCTCGGCGACCTGGCGCTCGGCTGGGTGGGCGCCGTGCTGGCCGCCGTCCTCCTCAGAGGTCCCGGCTGGAGCAGCCGCGCTCACCAGGAGGGGACTCGTGCGCCCGGCCGGAGGGACCTCTGACCCTGCCCCGCGACACCGCTGAGGAGCACGGTGGAGGTGGCAGGACACGAGGAGGGACACCATGGACACCAGGGCCACAGGGGCAGTCGTCGTCGGCGTCACGGGACGTGGACGCGAGACGTCGGCACTCCGCTTCGCCGCCGAGCACGCCCGCCGCGAGGGAGCTCGCGTCGTGCTGGTGCACGTGGGTCGGGTGTCGCTGCCGACCGTGCCCGGGCTCGTGATCACGCCCGACGAGGCCATCAGCGTGGCGGCGCGGATCGTCGCCGAGGTGGCCGAGGAGCTGGAGGAGCTCGTCGGGGGACCCGTCGCGCACGAGACCGTGGCGGTCACCGGCATCCCGTCACAGGTGCTGGTCGAGCTCAGCCGCGACGCCCGGCTCGTCGTCGTGCAGCACAGGACGTCGACGGCGCTGGAGCGACTCTTCGTCGGGTCCACGGCCAACGGTGCCGCGGCGCGGTGCCACTGTCCGCTGGTGTCCGTCCCGGCCGGGTGGGAGCCGGCCCCGAGGGGACCGGCCGAGGTGGTGGTCGGGGTCCACGAGGCAGGCGTGCCGCGGCAGGTGCTCGAGGCGGCGTTCACCTGGGCGGACCGCACCGGCGCGCCGCTCCGGGTCGTCCACGCCTGGCGCCTCGACGCCGCCTACGACGAGATCATCACCCGTCGGGTGGACTCGGAGTGGCGGGAGAAGCAGAAGAGGCTGCTCGCCGCTGCTGTCGCCGACCACCGCGACGCGTGGCCGACCGTCCCTGTCGACGTCGAGGTGCGGCACCAGTGGCCGGCCGACGTGCTGGTCGACGACTCGCGCAACGCCTCCCTCGTCGTCATCGGCCGCCGCGGTGCCCGCGGCTGGATCCCCGAGCACCTGGGCTCCCTCGCGCGGGCGGTCCTCAGGTCGTCGCTGTGCCCGGTGATGGTGGTGCCCGTCGACGCGGCCGTGCCCGCCGTCGAGGACTGGGAGCTCGTTGCCGACGAGGTGGCACCGCAGACGTGAGCTCAGGTCGGACCCGGATGATGGCGTGGTGCTGCACCGACATCCGTTCCTCAGCCTGCTGACCCTGCTGTACCTCGGCTTCGTCGGTCTGGTGACGCTGACCCCGGCGGAGGAGCAGCCCGACTACGCCGGCCTCGCCGGCCGCGTCCTCGCGCGCCTCGAGCGCTACCCCGACCTCGACCCGCTGACCAGCCGGCTCAGCGTCGAGCGCATCGAGTTCCTGGCCAACATCGGGCTCTTCGTGCCGCTCGGGGTGTTCCTGCTGCTCCTCGTCGGCACCCGGCTGTGGTTCGTCGCGCTGGCGGCCGGGATCGTGCTGACCTCGATGATCGAGCGTGTGCAGCGCGAGATCCCTGGGCGGGTGTCCGACCCCCGTGACGTCGCTGCCAACTCGATCGGCATGTTCGTCGGCATCGCCGTGGCGATGGTGCTGACCCTGCCGGGCACCCTCCGGCGGAGGCGTGCCCGGCCATAGGCGCGCGTCGCCATCCGATCCGCCCCCCGCGCCGAACACGCACCATGGCGCTCTCCCTTCGGCACACGCTGGACGAGGTCAGGCAGGCACCGCTCGTGGTGGACGTGCTGCGAAGCGGCGACCGCCTCGCGGCCGCCGCGGGCGCCGAGAGCGGGCCGGAACCCGTGCGGCTGCTCGCCTCGGTGATCGACGAGGACGACGAGCTCACCGCCGTTGCGGCGGTGCACGGACTCGCCAAGGTGTTCGACGACGGGGCGGACGCCGTCCTGTCCGACCTGCTGTCGCACCCCCGGGCGTTCCTGCGGGAGCACGCGAGCTGGGCGCTCGAGTCCCGGCTGCCGAGCCTCGACGCGATCGGCAGGCTCGTCGAGGTCGTCGTAGGTGGCGGGTTCGCCGGCATGCTCGCCCAACGCACCCTCGCCCGGTGGGCGGCCTCCGCGCCGGAGGAGGTCGCGCTCGGCATCGACGACGCACTCGCCGCGGCGGCCGATCCGGCGGTCCGTGGCCGGCTGGTCGAGACCCTCGGCCTGGTGCCGGGTCCCGTCGCCGGGCGCACCCTGCTCGGCCTCGCAGTCGACCGCGGCGAGCACCCGATGGTGCAGCTGACTGCGGTCGCCTCCCTCGGCGACCGTCCGGGCGACACCGCGGCGAGGGCGACGGTTCGTCACCTCAGCACGGCCGGCGGCGAACTGGGGACCGTCGCCCGGCTCGCTGCGATCGACCTGGGCATCGACCCTCCCGAGCCCGGCGCAGCGGGGCCCGGCCTGACCGTGGCCCAGCTGTTCCTGCACGCCGACATCGACCGCGACCTCAGCCGGGCCGGCGCCGGTGACAACGGCGGCGTCGCCACGCTGCTGGTCCGCCTGGGTGACGCGCTGGCGGCCGAGCCCGGTGTCGGCCGGGTGCTCACCCTGTCCCGCGGCACCGCCGGCGCCGCCCTCGAGGCGCTGGCCCCGGGCGACGGGCACCTCCTGACCCCCGTGCCCCTGCTCGCCGAGGCGGCCTCGGCCGCGCAGGCCTGGCCGTCCCGGGTGGCCGCCGGGCGCGGGATCCGGCGCGTGCTGCGGACGTACGGCGCTGACGTGCTCCACCTGCGGATGGCGGAGGTGGGCAGCCTCGCCGCCGCCGAGGTGGCCCGCGACCTCGGGATCCCGGTGGTGTTCACCCTTGCGCCCGACCCGCACGCCGCCATCCACGCCCTCGACATGACCGGTGGCCTGCACCGCGGCAACTTCGGCGTCGAGGACGAACGCGAGCACTACTGGTTCCGGGCGCGCCTGGTGCAGCGACTGGCCGAGGACGCGTCGCACGTCGTGCTCTTCCCCCGCCCCGAGCTCGAGCACGACATGCGCGAGCTGCTCGGCCTCGACGTGGCCGCGCAGCCCGGTCGGTTCACCGTGGTGCCGGAGGGAGTGGACCTGAGGGTCAGCGCCCAGGCCGCCACCGAGCTGCGGCGACCCGGGGTGCCCGCCTCCGCCGTGGCGGAGCTCGACGAGCTCGTGGCCGCACTGCCCGAGCACCGCAGGGGGCTGCCGCTGGTGATGAGTGTGGGGCGCCTGCACCGGGTGAAGGGCATGGCGACCCTGGTCGAGGCGTGGGCCGGCGACGCCGAGCTGGTCGAGCGGTGCAACCTGCTCATCGTCGGCGGCGACCTGGCCGATCCCTCCCCGGACGAGCGCGAGCAGCTCGACCTCGTCGACCAGGTGCTGGCACGGTTCCCCGCGGCCGCCGGGGGTCTGTTGATGCCCGGCCATCGCCCCAACCACGTGGTGGCGGTGTGGCTGGCGGCCGCGCGGGCCGGTCGGGAGGGCACCGTCGGCCCGGCCGGCGTGTACATGTGCAGCAGTCTCAAGGAGGAGTTCGGCCTGGCGCTGCTGGAAGCCCTCGCCTCCGGGCTGGTGGTGGTCGGACCGGCAGCCGGCGGACCGGCCACCTACGTCGACGAGGGGATCACCGGCGTGCTGGTCGACACCCGCCGACCCTCCGAGGTCGCCCGGGGGATCCGCGCCGCGTTCGACCTCGCGACCGCGCCCGATCAGGGGGAGCGGGTGGACCGGGCGGTGGAGCGGGTCCGGGCCGACTTCACCGTGCAGGCCATGGCCGACCGGTTGAGCGCGATCTATGCCGGCGCGGACCGGACGGCGGGCCACTCGTGACACGGTTGCGCGCATGACGCTGCTGGTGATCAGTCCGGACTACGCGTCGCACCTGCTGCCGCTGGCGACCCTCGCGACGGCCTGGCGCGATGCCGGCGAGCCGGTCGTGGTGGCCACCGGCCCCGCGACGGCCGGCATCGTGGCCGGGTTCGGCTTCGACCGTGCCGACCTGGTGCTGGGCCGCGGGTCCAACCCCGGTGTCATCCGGGCCGAGCAGCAACCACCCGGCGAGGACGCCGCCCTCCGCGGCTTCTTCGAGGCCACCCGGCAGGGGATGGTGGCCACGCTGCGCTACCAGGCAGAGGCCCGCCGCAACGACCTGCTGTGGGACCCGGTCGGCCGCGCCCGGGCCGTCCTCGACGTCGTCGACCGGGTCGAGCCCGACCAGGTCATCGTCGACCACCTGGCCTTCAGCGCGCGCCTCGCGCTGTCCGTGGCGGGTGTGCCCCACGCCGACGTCGTCCTCGGCCATCCGACCGCGCTGCCGGTCGGTGACGAGGTGTACGGCTACCCGCCCGTCTGGCCGGACGCGTTCACCGCCTCGGAGCCCGACCTCGCCGCCCTGCACCGGTTGTGCCGCGACGTCCGCGACTCCTTCACCGAGGAGTGGAACGCCGCCCTCCGGGTGCTGGCGCCCGGTGCCACGCCGTCCGCGGACGCGTTCGCCGAGCACGGCGACCTGCTGATGCTGAACTACCCCGCAGCGCTGCACGACCCCTCACGCACCGCGCTGCTCCCACCGCACGCGTTCCTCGGCTCCGCCGTGCGGGCCGAGCCCGCTGACGACGAGGTCCGGGACTGGCTCGCGGCGGACGACGAGCCGGTCGTCTACGTCAGCTTCGGCAGCTTCCTGTCGGCGCGCGGGGACGTGCTGGCCACGGTGCTGGACGCGTTGCGCCCCCTCGGCCTCCGGGTCGCGGTCGCGAGCGGTTCGGCCACAGGCCTGCCCGACGTCCCGCCCGACTGGCTGGCGCGTCCCTACCTGCCCCAGGTCGCCCTGCTGGACCGGGCTGGGTTGCTCATCACCCATGGCGGCAACAACAGCGTGACCGAGGCGCTCACCGCCGGCGTACCGATGGTGGTGTTCCCGTTCTCCACCGACCAGTTCGCCGGGGCGGCGGCGATCGAGGCCGCGGGGCTGGGGGTGGCGCTCGACCCCAACGCAGCGACGTCCCAGGACGTGGCGACCGCGGTGCGCGCGGTCCGCGACGGCCCCGCCTCTCGCCTGGCCGGCGCCATCGGCGACGAGCTTCAGCGCTCACCCGGCCGTCACGTGGCTCGCGCGGCCCTCCTGGGATGACAGAAGAGCCCCCGGCCCGCTTGGGGCCGGGGGCTCTTTCCCCTGTGCACCGCTCAGCGGTGCGTCCTGTGTCCGAGGGGGGACTTGAACCCCCACGCCCTAATACGGGCACTAGCACCTCAAGCTAGCGCGTCTGCCAATTCCGCCACCCGGACGAGTGCTGGAGAAGAGTAGCAAGGCAGTTCGTCGCCGACGAATCGGGGCAGGTGCTCGCTCGTGGGGCAGGATGGGCGGCATGGAACAGGCGCCGCAGGACAGCTCCCGGGACCGCTCGGACGACCGCTCCTACGACCCCGCCGCGGAGGTCGTGCAGCTGTGCCAGGACCTCATCGGGATCGACACCTCGAACTACGGGACCGACGACGGACCGGGGGAGCGGAAGGCGGCCGAGCACGTCGCCTCGCTGCTCGACGAGGTCGGGATCGACGCCGAGATCATCGAGGGCCGCCCCGGGCGGGCCAACGTGGTGGCGCGCTGGGGTGGCGGCGACGGCCGGGCCCCGCTGCTGCTCCACGGCCACCTCGACGTCGTACCCGCCGAGGCGTCGGACTGGCAGGTCGACCCGTTCGCCGGTGAGATCAAGGACGGTCAGGTCTGGGGCCGGGGTGCGGTCGACATGAAGGACTTCGACGCGATGCTGCTCAGCGTCGTACGCGCCCGCGCGGCCGCCGACGCGGCTCCGGGCCGCGAGGTCGTGCTGTGCTTCACCGCCGACGAGGAGGCGGGCGGCCACCACGGTGCCGGGATCCTCGTCGACCAGCACGCCGACTGGTTCGCCGACTGCACCGAGGCCGTCGGCGAGGTGGGCGGCTTCTCCGCCACCGTGCGCGGACGCCGGGTCTACCTCATCGAGGCAGCCGAGAAGGGCATGGCGTGGATGCGCCTCACCGCTCGCGGGCGGGCCGGCCACGGCTCGATGATCAACGACGACAACGCCGTCACCCGGCTCGCCGGCGCGGTGGCCCGCATCGGTGCCCACCAGTGGCCGGTGCGGCTCACACCGACCATGGAGGTCCTGCTCGCAACCGTCGGCGAGCTCGCCGGCACGGAGGCCACGCCGGACAACGCCGAGGCGCTGGTCGAGGAGTTCGGCGACGCCGCCCGCATGCTCGGGGCAGTGATCCGCAACACCGCCAACCCGACGATGCTCCGCGCCGGCTACAAGACCAACGTGATCCCCACCGACGCGCAGGCCACGGTCGACGGACGCTTCCTGCCCGGCTACGAGGACGAGTTCTTCGCGACCCTGCGCGAGCTCGCCGGCGACGGCATCGAGCTCGACTTCGAGTCCCACCAGCAGCCGTGGGAGACGCCGTACGACGGCGACCTGGTCGACGCGATGACCCGCAGCCTGATGGCCGAGGACCCCGACGCGCTGGTCGCGCCCTACACGATGAGCGGCGGCACCGACGCCAAGCACTTCCGCAAGCTCGGGATGCGCTCCTACGGCTTCGCGCCGCTGCGCCTGCCCGCCGACCTCGACTTCACCGCGCTCTTCCACGGTGTCGACGAGCGGGTGCCGGTCGACGCGCTCGAGTTCGGGGCGCGGGTCTTCGACCGGTTCCTCGACCAGGTCTGAGCCCCGCGGCTGGACCCCGGCGAGGGAATGCCTCGCGTTGTGGCAGAGTTGCCCCCACGAAGAGCTTGCGTGCTCTGGGGGCGGTGGAACTCCGCACCGGCGGTGACTGATCCGAAGGCTTCCTCGCTTCGCTCAGAAGTCCGCGACCCGACCACAGCCAGTGGCCGGTTGACCAGGTGGAACTCCTGGACCGACGGTCACAGTCCGGATGAGAAGTGCACGCTGACGGCTCGCACGCCATCCCGCGCGTCCCGCGGAGGAGTGCCCCGTCGACCGCCCCCCTGAGTCCCACCCGGACCGGAGGCGGAGATGACGACCAGCGAGGCAGAGCGGCGCGCCATGCAGCGCGCGCTGCAGCTCGCCGCGACGCCGGGCGTCCCCCTGGGTCCGAACCCCCGTGTCGGCTGCGTGCTGCTGGCGCCGGACGGCACGACGGTCGCGGAGGGCTTCCACCGCGGGGCGGGATCGCCGCACGCCGAGGTCGACGCGCTCGCGGCCGCCGGTGAGGCCGCCCGCGGCACCACTGCCGTCGTCACGCTCGAGCCCTGCAACCACACCGGGCGCACCGGTCCGTGCAGCGAGGCCCTCCTCGCCGCCGGCGTACGACGCGTCGTCCACGCGCAGGCCGACCCCAACCCCGTCGCCAGGGGTGGGGCCGACCGGCTGCGCGAGGCGGGCGTCGAGGTCGTCGGCGGGCTGCTGGCGGACGAGGCCGCCGCGGTCAACCGGGTCTGGAGCTTCGCCATGCAGCACGGGCGCCCCTTCGTCACCTGGAAGTTCGCCACCACCCTCGACGGGCGCAGCGCCGCGGCCGACGGAACCAGCCGTTGGGTCTCCAGCCGCGCCGCCCGCCTCGACACCCACCGCCTGCGCGGCCTGTGCGACACGATGCTCGTCGGCACCCACACCGTCGAGGTGGACGACCCCGAGCTCACGGTGCGTGACGAGCTCGACCAGCCGGTCCCGGTCCAGCCACTGCGGGCGGTCATGGGCCTGCGCGACCTGCGTGGTGACCGCCGGGTGCTCAACGACCGCGCGCAGACGGTGCGGCTGCGCACCCGCGAGCCGGGCGATGCCCTGGCGCAGCTGTTCGCGATGGACCGCCAGCACGTGTTCCTCGAAGGCGGTCCCACGCTCGCGCGGGCCTTCCTCGACGCCGGTCTCGTCGACGAGGTCGTCGCCTACGTCGCCCCGATGCTGCTGGGCGCCGGCACGAGTGCCGTCGCCGACCTCGGCATCACCACCATCGCCGACGCCCGGCACCTGCACGTCGACGACGTGCACGTCCTGCAGGGCCACGACGGCGAGGACACCAACGTCCGCCTCACCATGACCCCCCGCGCAACCCGAAGGAGCAGCTGAATGTTCACCGGCATCGTCGAGGAGCTCGGCACCGTCGCCGAGGTCGTCGACCAGGGTGACGCCATCCGGCTCACCGTCCAGGCCGAGACCGTGCTGGAGGGCACCGGCCTCGGCGACTCCATCTCCGTCAACGGCTGCTGCCTCACGGTGTCCGAGCTCGGCGACGGGCGGTGGACCGCCGACCTGATGCAGGAGACGCTCGACAAGACGTCGTTGCGCGGTGTCGTCCCCGGCGACCGGGTCAACCTCGAGCGCGCCGTCACCGTCGACAAGCGCCTCGGCGGGCACATCGTCCAGGGCCACGTCGACGGCGTCGGCGAGGTGCTGTCGCGCACCCCGAGCGAGCACTGGGACGTCGTGGAGATCTCGCTCCCCGGCGACCTCGACCGCTACCTCGTCGACAAGGGCTCGATCACCGTCGACGGCGTCAGCCTCACGGTCGTGGAGGCCTTCGAGGACAGCTTCACCGTCAGCCTCATCCCCGAGACCCTCGCCCGTACGACGCTCGGCAGCCGCCGCGTCGGCGACCTGGTCAACCTCGAGGCCGACGTCATCGCCAAGCACGTCGAGAAGCTGCTCGGCGCCTACGTCCCCACCCAGGAGTCCTGATGTCCCTGCTCGAATGGCTCATCCACGGCACGATCCCGGTGCCGGGCGGCGAGCTCGGCGCCCGCGAGGTGATCGGCAACCTGTTCGGCCTCGCCAGCGCGATCCTCGGCATGAGGCGGCTCGTGTGGGCCTGGCCCATCGGCCTGGTCGGCAACGTCCTGCTCTTCACGGTCTTCGCGACCGGTGAGCTGTCCGGCCAGATCGACGAGCCGCTGTGGGGCCAGGCCGGCCGCCAGGTGTTCTTCGCGGCGGTGTCCCTCTACGGCTGGTGGCGCTGGACGCAGGTACGCCGCTCCGGCGGCGCGTCCGACGGCGGCGCCATCGCACCCCGCTGGGCGACGGGTGCCGAGCGGGTTCAGCTGCTGGTCCTCGGCGTCGTCGGCTACGCAGCGGCGTACGTCCTCCTGACGCAGGTGCTCGGCTCGTGGGGCCCGACCACCGAGGCGTGGATCCTCGCCGGCTCGATGCTCGCGACCTACGGCATGGCGCGCGGCTGGGTGGAGTTCTGGCTCATCTGGATCCTCGTCGACATCGTCGGCGTGACCACGCTGGTGCAGGCCGGCTACTACCCGACCGCCGGGATGTACCTCTTCTACGCCGTCTTCGTGGTGATCGGCTTCGTGGTCTGGCTGCGCGCCAGCCGCACCGTGGTCGACACCACCGAGGCCGGGCGGAGCACCGAGGCGGTGTCCGCGTGAGCGCCGAGGACCGCGTGCGGCTCGACACCGTCGAGCGGGCCGTCGCCGACATCGCCGCCGGCCGGGCGGTCGTGGTCGTCGACGACGAGGACCGCGAGAACGAGGGCGACATCATCTTCGCCGCCGCGAAGGCGACGCCCGAGCTGATGGCCTTCACCATCCGCCACTCCAGCGGCGTCATCTGCGTGCCGATGCCTGGCGACATGCTCGAGCGGCTCGAGATCCCGCTGATGACCCCCCACAACAAGGACAAGCTGCGCACCGCCTACACCATCTCGGTCGACGCCCGCGACGGCGTGAGCACCGGCATCAGCGCGGCCGACCGGGCCCGCACGGCCCGGACTCTGGCCGACTCCGCCACCGAGCCGTGGGAGCTCACCCGCCCCGGTCACGTGTTCCCGCTGCGCTACCGCGAGGGTGGCGTGCTGGTGCGCCGCGGGCACACCGAGGCGGCGGTCGACCTCGCCCGCCTCGCGGGGCTCACCCCTGCCGGCGTGCTGGTCGAGGTGGTCAACGACGACGGCACGATGAAGCGTGCACCCGAGCTGCGCGCGTTCGCCGACGAGCACGGCCTGGCGATGATCTCGATCGAGGACCTCGTCCGCTACCGCCGCCGTCACGAGCGCCACGTCGAGCGCGTCGCCGAGACGCGGCTGCCCACCCGGCACGGCGAGTTCACCGCCTACGGCTACCGCATCACCATCGACGACAGCGAGCACGTCGCACTGGCCTACGGCGACGTCGACGGGGCCGTCGAGCGGGGCGAGCCGGTGCTCACCCGGGTGCACAGCGAGTGCCTGACCGGCGACGTCTTCGGCAGCGAGCGCTGCGACTGCGGCCCCCAGCTCGACGAGGCGCTCCGGGCGATCGTCGCCGAGGGCAGGGGAGTGGTGGTCTACCTCCGCGGCCACGAGGGACGCGGCATCGGCCTCGTCGCCAAGCTGCAGGCCTACCAGCTCCAGGACGGCGGTCGCGACACCGTCGACGCCAACCTCGACCTCGGCCTGCCCGCCGACGCCCGCCACTACGGCACGGCGACCCAGGTGCTGCGCGACCTCGGCATCTCCTCGGTGCGCCTGATGACCAACAACCCGGACAAGACGGCCAGCCTCGAGGACTTCGGCATCCACGTGGCCGAGCGCGTCCCGCTCACCATCCACCCGACCGAGCACAACCGGTCCTACCTCCGCACCAAGGCGGAGCGGATGGGCCACGACCTTCCCTCGGTCGACCTGCCCGACGTGGCGATCGACCACCAGGCCGAACACCAGACCGAACACCAAGGAGAACCCGCATGAGCGGCGCCGGCGCACCGACCTCGCAGCCCTACGACGCCAGCGACCTGAAGGTGGCCGTCGTCGCCGCGAGCTGGCACACCCAGGTGATGGACGGCCTGGTCGGTGGCGCCGAGCGCGCGCTGGCGGCGTACGGCATCGACGAGCCCGAGGTGATCCGGGTGCCCGGCACCTTCGAGCTCCCGGTGGTCGCGGCCGCGCTCGCCCGAGAGGGGTACGACGCCGTGGTGGCGCTCGGCGTCGTGATCCGTGGCGGCACCCCGCACTTCGACTACGTCTGCTCCGCCGCGACCGACGGGCTCACCCAGGTCAGCGTCGACCACGCCGTGCCGGTCGGCTTCGGCGTCCTCACGTGCGACACCGAGGACCAGGCCCTCGACCGAGCCGGCCTCGACGGCTCGGCGGAGGACAAGGGCTGGGAGGCGACGGCCGCCGCGCTCGACACCGCCCGTGTGCTGCGGGCGGTGCGGGCGGGCTAGCTCGTCCGGTCGCTCGCCGACTGCAGCCGGTCGATGTGCTCAGAGGCCTCGGCCTTGGTCAGGTCGGCCGGCAGCTGCTCGCCGGCCTCGCGGGCGAGGGTGTCGAGGTAGCTGCGCTGGGCGCCGGTCATCGGCTCGTCGCCGGTCACCCACTCCTCCGGGTCCTTGCGCGTGGTGTCGCCCTGGGGCCCGCCGAGGACCTCCTGTTGCGGGTCGTCGGGCGCGGTGTCGGTGGTCGGGTCGGGGTTCGAAGAGATGTTCGATTCGCTCATGCTGCGACTGTAGCCCGCGGCTCCGACAGCGCAACCACTCCGACGGGTGGTCCGTGCCCGGGCCCGGTGGGCGGCACGGCGGGGGCGAGCGCCTAGGCTTGCTCCTCGTGAAGACGTTCGAGGAGCTCTGGGCGGAGCTGTCCGCCAAGGCCGAGGAGCGGCCCGAGGGGTCCGGCACCGTGCAGCAGCTCGACGCCGGCGTCCATGCCATCGGCAAGAAGCTGCTGGAGGAGGCCGCCGAGTCCTGGATGGCCGCCGAGCACGAGGGCAAGGACGCGACGGCGCTGGAGATCAGCCAGCTGCTCTACCACGCGCAGGTTCTCATGCTCGCTTCCGGCCTCACCCTCGACGACGTCTACGCCCACCTGTGAACCCCGATGACTGTGATCCAGTGAGCCAGCCATGACCCTCCGCATCGCCGTCCCCAACAAGGGGTCGCTGTCCCAGGCCGCCACCGACATCCTCCGCGAGTCGGGCTACCGCCAGCGCAGCGACTCCAAGGAGCTCGCGCTCGTCGACACCGAGAACGACGTCGAGTTCTTCTACCTCCGCCCGCGCGACATCGCGCTCTACGTAGGTGAGGGCACCCTCGACGTCGGCATCACCGGCCGCGACCTGCTCCTCGACTCCGGCGCCAAGGCCGAGGAGGTCATGAACCTCGGCTTCGGCCGCTCGCGGTTCCACTTCGCCGGCCCCGCCGGGCGCTACTCCTCGCTGCAGGACCTCCACGGCCTGCGCGTGGCGACGTCGTACGTCGGCGTGGTCGAGGACTACCTCTTCCGCCACGGCATCGACGCGACCGTCACCCGCCTCGACGGGGCGGTCGAGACCAGCATCCAGCTCGGCGTGGCCGACGTCATCGCCGACGTGGTGGAGACCGGCTCGACCCTGCGCGCCGCCGGGCTCGAGACCTTCGGCGAGGTCATCCTCGACTCCCAGGCCGTCCTGATCACCCGCGGCGGTGAGGTGTCCGAGGACTTCGAGGTCTTCCGACGTCGGATCGAGGGCGTGCTCGTGGCGCGCAGCTTCGTGATGATGGACTACGACATCGAGGAGCGGCACCTCGAGCGGGCGACCGAGCTGGCCCCGGGCCGCGAGGGCCCGACCATCTCCCCGCTCGGCAAGGCCGGGTGGGTGGCCGTGCGCGTGATGGTGCCGCGCGCCGGTTCGCAACGCCTGATGGACGACCTCTGGTCGATCGGCGCCCGCGCCATCCTCCTCACCGACATCCATGCCTGCCGCCTCTGAGCGTCCCGCCGCGCCCACGCTGCCGCACACCTGGCGGCCCATGGGCGTGCGGTTCGCGGTGATCGGCCTCGGCGTGATGCTGCTCGTCGTGTGCGCGGCGGCGTGGTTCGGCTTCGACGACGAGACACGCGCCAAGTTCAACATCCTGCAGCGGCTCACCCTGCTCGCGATGGGCGCCGGGTTCGCGGTCATCGGCTGGGCCCTCGGTCGCGCGCGGGTCACCGCCGAGCAGGCCGCGCTCGTGGTCGTCAACGGGTTCCGCACCCGGCGCCTGGAGTGGGAGCAGGTGCTCGGCGTGCACCTGCCGGCCGGCGCGCCGTGGGCGACCCTCGACCTCGCCGACGGCACCACCATCTCCGCGATGGCGTTCCAGGGCTCCGACGGCAAGGCCGCCCGCGACGGCGTGCGCCAGCTGCGTGCGCTGATCGACCGGGCCGACCACTAGGCACCCAGCTCAGAGAGCGTGGATGCCCCACTGGACCGACAGCTCGTCGCCGGCGGTGCCGGCCGGGGCGAGCGTGGCGAGGTCCGTGCCGGAGTTGAAGGCGTCGGCAGGGGCCGTCATCGGCTCCACCGCGAGGGCCGGACGCGGCCCGTCGGCGGGGGGCGTGAAGACCTGGAGCCACCGGTGGTGCTCGTCGACCCAGAGCGCGACGCCGCGTCCGCCCGACGGGTCGGCGAGCGTCACCCGGGCCCGTCCCTCGACGTGCTGCAGGTCCCCGAAGCCGTGGTCGAGCGCCAGGTCGCCGATGCGACGGGCGGAGGTGAAGTCGAGGTCGTCGCCGACGGGCTCGACCCCCGTCGGGAGCTGGCGCTCGTCGAGGACCAGCCGGGTCCGTGCGGGCAACGTCAGCTCGAGGTCCTCGATCGCGTCGCCCACGCAGAGATAGGGGTGCGCCCCGCTCGCGTAGGGCGCCGGGTCCGGCGCGAGGTTGGTCGCCGTCTGGGTGACGACGAGGCCGTCCGCCGACAGGTCGTACAGCACGTGGAGGTCCAGCGCCCACGGGTAGCCGGTCTGCGCCATGAGGCGGTGGACCAGCGACACCGACGTCGCGGTGTGCTCCTCGAGCGTCCAGGGCGCCCAGCGCGCGAGTCCGTGCGAGGCGTTGCCGGTGCGCGGGTCGGTGAGGCCGAGCTGCAGGTCCTGCCCGCCGAAGGAGTAACGACCGTCGCGGATCCGGTTGGGCCACGGCACCAGCAGCTGGCCCCGCCCGCCGGTGGACATCTCCGTCTCCGCGAAGCCGTGCACGAGGTCCCGCCCGTGGTGCCGGAGCACGCGCAGCGCCGCCCCGCCCTCGGTGACGACCGCGGTGTACCCCGCGGCCGAGATCTCGTACTGGTCACCGCTCGGAAACACCATGGCGGTCACCCTAGACATCAGCGGGGGGCCTCCCGGCGCACCGCCACGCGGCTCAGCCGGTGACGACCACCAGGTCGGCCCGGGAGCGGGTCCCGAGCCGGGCGAACAGCGCGTCCTCGTCGAGCCGCCACTGCTCCCACTGCGGGCGCATCTGCTCCCCGTCGCGCTCGATGCCGCGGCGCAGCCGCAGCGACGACTCCGCCTCGACCCACACCAGGACCCCGACGAGGTGCGCGATCCCGGGCGACCAGCAGCCGACCCCCTCCAGCACGAGCAGCCCACCGGACTCGACGGGGTGGGTCTCCGCCCAGTCGTCGGCGAGCCAGTCCCAGCGCGTCCACCGGCCCTGCTCACCGCGCGCCAGCGGCTCGAGCAACGACTCGACCGTGCCGGCGAGACCGGGCAGCCCGCGCCACCCGTGCAGCAGCTCGTCGCAGTGGACGACGTGAGCCCCCGGCACGACGTCGGCGAGGGCGGCGGCCAGCGTGGTCTTGCCGGACCCGGCCGGGCCGTCGACGCACACCAGCCGCCCGGCACCGAGCGTCGGGGGAGCGCCCATCACCCGGGCGGCGATCGCGTCGGCGACGGCGTGAGGGTCGGGCGGAGCCTCAGAACGCACGGTCGCAGCCGCGGTAGGACGGCACCACCTCGGTGACGGTCTCCCCACGCACGAGGTGCACGTCGCGGACGTGCTCGAAGAGCTCGCCCGACTTGGCGTGGCGGAACCAGACCAGGTCCCCGATCCCCAGCATCGCTGCCGGGTGGCCGGTCAGCGGGGTCTGCACCTCCCCGGCGCCCTCGAGACCCGTCAGGTGCAGCCCAGGCGGCGCCCACGGGACGGGGGAGCGGTCCGCGCCGGTCGCGCCGCTGGCGATGAGGCCACCGCCGTGGACGGTGACCATCGCCGGGGTGGGCCTGCGCGTCACGCGCAGCCCGAAGTACGCCGCCGGGCGCGGCTCGAAGGAGGCGTAGTGGTCGAAGATGCCGGGCACCAGCAGCCCGGAGCCGGCGGCGATCTCGGTGACGGCGGCATCGGCGGCCGTGGCCTCGACCGACCCCGACCCGCCGCCGTTCCAGAACTCCAGCGACACCACGTCGGCGAGCGCCTCGGCGATCTCGCGGCGGCGCACCTCGAGCTGTGACATCGACGCCTTCTTGAGGCGTCGTACGACGCGGGAGCGGGCGCGCTGGTCGGGCACCGAGTCCTGGACGCCCGCCACCTGGCCCTCGTAGGTCATCACGCCGACGAGGCGGAAGCCGTCGCGGTCCACGACCCGCCGCGCCATCGCGACGACGTCGGCGGTGTCGAAGAGCGGCGAGCGCTTGGGCCCGACGTGCTGCCCGCCGAACCGCAGCCCGGCGTCGACGTCGAGCGCGACCCGGACCGGCACCGCCCGCGAGGAGCGCGTCGAGTCCACGTCGTCGAGGTGGGCCGGGTCGTCCACCATCAGGGTGATCGCTGCCGCGGCCGAGGGTGACGAGGTCAGCCGGCGCAGCGCCGCCACGTCGACAGTGGGGTAGGCCACGACGATGTCGTCGCTGATGCCGGTCTCGTGCAACCAGAGCGCCTCGGCGAGCGTGTAGGCCAGGACACCGGCGAACCCGTCGTGCGCCAGCGCCCGCTCGATCAGGGCGGGCACGCGCAGGGACTTCGAGGCCACCCGGATCGGCTTGCCACCCGCGCGGCGCACCAGGTCGTCGGCGTTGGCGTCGAAGGCGTCGAGGTCGACGACAGCGATCGGTGTCGACGGGGGTTCGGGGAGACCGGCGATGGCGGTGTCGAGCCGTGACCACAGGCGGTTGCGGTCGACGAGCCGGTCGCTCACTCGATGCCTCGTTTGCGCAGCAGCGCCTCGATGTCGGCCATCTCGTCGTCCACGGCAGGGCGCGAGGTCGGACCGGTCCGGGTGGAGGAGGCCTCAGGCAGGGCGTCACGGCCCCCGGACGTGCGGCCGACACCTGCGGCCTGGGCGCGGGCGAGCTGTCGGTCGCGGATGATGCCGCTCACGAACCACAGCACGACGGCGAGTCCGGCGAGCCCGACGCCGACCCACGTGCGTACGTCGAACACAAGGGTGGTCGCCCAGTCGGTGACGGAGCCGGCGATCTCGGTGACCATCTCGAGCGTCCCGGTCAGCCAGGCCGCTGCCGGGAGCAGCGTGAAGCCCATGGCACGGAGGCCGTTGGCCGCACCCCTGCGACGGAACGCGATCCACGTCCAGATGGCACCCGCGACGGTGAGTGCGGCGGTCAGTGCGGCCCAGGTAGTCCCTTCCACCTCTCCAGACTCCCACAGCGCACCACGTCCGGGAGAGGATGGCGCCATGGCCTCCGACGACCGCCTCGAGCGCACCATCCCCGACCCGGGGTTCGCCGACGACGCCGGGGACGCCGATCCGCGGCTCACCCGCGCGCTGGTCGACCACGCGGCCGGGGCCGCGACCTCGGGCGCGGTGCTCGCGCTCCTGCAGGACGCGCGGCTGCTGGTGCCGGTCGTCGCGGTGCTGGGGGAGGTGGAGGTCGACGAGCGCGGTCTGGCCCACGACAAGACCTCCGACATGGCCGCGGTCCTGGTGCAGGCCGCCGACGGCAGCAAGGGCCTGCTGGCCTTCACCTCGACCGCCTCGATGGCCCGGTGGGACCCCGGCGCGCGCCCGGTACCGGTGCCCGCGGCGACGGCGGCCACCGCGGCGATCCAGGACGGCGCCGAGGCGCTGCTGGTCGACCTGGCCGGCCCGGCGACGTACGTCGTCGACGGCGACGACCTCACCCGGCTCGCCGCCGGGTGGCGGCTGGTGGCGATGGGCGACGCCTCGGGCGGGCACGGCTGGATTGGCCCGTCGGCGGAATGATCCGCTAACCTCTTGTGTTGACCGATCAGTGACACCACGCTCCACCGGTGCCACCGATCCCGCCAAGCGGAGGCACGCACCACCCGTCTCCCACCCGCATCGATCGCCCAGCACCACAGATCGTCGGGTCCCGGTCCAGAGCCACGCTCGTCGCGAGACGGACGTGGACACCTCAGTTCCCCGGCAGGGGGACGTGTCGTGACTGGCTCCCGCTTGGCAACAGCGGGAGCCATTGTCCATTTTCCGGCCCACATGACCGGTGAGACAGGGACTCCCACCCACCCGAACCACTGGAGGACCCATCAGCACCGAGCTGCGCATCAACGACCGGATCCGCGTACCCGAGGTCCGGCTCGTAGGACCCAACGGCGAGACCGTTGGCATCGTGCCGACCGACCAGGCACTCAAGCTGGCCGTGGAGGCCGACCTCGACCTCGTCGAGATCGCTCCCCAGGGACGCCCCCCGGTCTGCAAGCTCATGGACTACGGCAAGTTCAAGTACGAGAACGCCCAGAAGGCCCGCGAGTCGCGCCGCAACCAGACGAACGTGATCATCAAGGAGATGAAGCTTCGTCCCAAGATCGACAAGCACGACTACGAGACCAAGAAGGGTCACGTCGTGCGGTTCCTGGGTGCCGGGGACAAGGTCAAGATCACGATCATGTTCCGCGGCCGCGAGCAGCACCGCCCCGAGCTGGGCTTCCGCCTGCTGCAGAAGCTGGCCGAGGACGTCCAGGAGCTGGGCTTCGTCGAGTCCTCGCCCAAGCAGGACGGCCGCAACATGACGATGGTCCTCGGCCCGCACAAGAA
Source organism: Nocardioides sp. zg-1230 (assembly GCF_013155335.1). Classification (GTDB taxonomy): domain Bacteria; phylum Actinomycetota; class Actinomycetes; order Propionibacteriales; family Nocardioidaceae; genus Nocardioides. Next base: position 787,373 of record NZ_JABJQZ010000004.1, read on the forward strand.
GAAGGCCGACGCCAAGATCGACGCCGACGCAGCCCGGGCCAGCAAGGAGCAGGCGCGTGCGGACCGCAAGGCCGAGGAGGACGCCGAGCGGGAGGCCGCCCACGCTGCCGGACCGGTCGCGCAGAAGAAGGAGCGTCGCCGCTCCGAGAACCTCGATCCTGAGATCGAGGCCTGAGCGAAGCGAAGGGCTCGATCGAGCACGTCGCGGCGAAGCCGTGACAACGGCCTGAGCCCGCTCGCCCACCCCGCACCAACCGCGATTCACCCCCCGAACCACGCACAAGGAAGTTGAGGCAGACATGCCGAAGAACAAGACCCACTCGGGCGCGAAGAAGCGCTTCAAGGTGACCGGCTCGGGCAAGATCATGCGCCTGCAGGCCGGCCGCAAGTCCGGCGCTGCGTTCGCGTCCGCGCCCACCACCGGCAGCCGCAAGAAGCACCGCCGCAACGCCGGCATGGTCGAGCTCGAGAAGGGCGACGTCGCACGCGCCAAGAAGATGCTCGGCATCTGAGCCTCACCCACCGCACCACCCTGGTGGCTCAGCCGCCGTCCGTCTGACTTTCCCCTGCATCAAGGAGTAGCACCATGGCACGCGTCAAGCGCGCAGTGAACGCCCAGAAGAAGCGTCGTACCACCCTCGAGCGCGCCAGCGGTTACCGCGGCCAGCGCTCGCGCCTCTACCGCAAGGCCAAGGAGCAGGTCACCCACTCCCTGGTCTACAGCTACAACGACCGGCGCAAGAACAAGGGCAACTTCCGCAAGCTGTGGATCCAGCGCATCAACGCCGCTGCCCGCGCGAACGGCATGACCTACAACCGCTTCATCCAGGGCCTCGGCCTGGCCGGCATCGAGGTGGACCGCAAGATCCTCGCCGAGCTCGCCGTCAACGACGCGCCGGCCTTCGCCGCGCTCGTCGAGGCCGCCAAGGCCGCGCTGCCCGAGGATGTCAACGCGCCCAAGGTCAGTGCCTGATCAAGCGCGCCTGAACCACATGAGCACTCCACTGACCGCTGGAAACAGTCGCGTCAAGGAGGCTCGCAAGTTGAGCCGCCGCTCGGTACGCACCGAGCGGCGGCTCTTCCTCGCTGACGGGCCGAAGGCCGTCGAGGGCGCCCTCGGCGTAGAGGGGTGCGTCGTCGAGGTCTTCGCGACGCCGCTCGCGCTGGAGCAGCACGCCGAGCTGCTGGCGACGGCGCCCGTCACGCTGGTCGAGGACCGCGCGCTCGCGTCGCTGTCCGACTCGGTGTCACCGGCCGGGGTGGTCGCCGTCTGCCGCCACCTCGACGCGCCGCTTGAGCACGTCGTGCGCGCCTCGCCCCGCCTGCTGGCGATCTGCGCCGACGCGCGCGACCCCGGCAACGCCGGCACCGTGATCCGTACGGCGGACGCGGCCGGCGCCGACGCGGTCGTGCTGGCCGGGCAGTCGGTCGACGCCTACAACCCGAAGACCGTGCGCGCCACGGTCGGCAGCCTCTTCCACCTGCCCCTCGCGGTGGACCCCGACCCGGTCGCGGCCGTGCGCTCCGCCCAGGCGCGAGGACTCACCGTCCTGGCCGCCGACGGAGCCGGTGAGGTGGACCTGTTCGACGCCGACCTCAGCGGTCCCACCGCCTGGCTCTTCGGCAACGAGGCGTGGGGGCTGCCCGAGGACCTGGCAGCCCTGGCCGACCATCGTGTCGCCATCCCGATCCACGGGCGAGCCGAGAGCCTCAACCTGTCCACCGCCGCGGCGGTGTGCCTCTACGCCAGCGCGCGGGCTCAGCGGGCGGGCCGGCGATGATCCTCATCGATCCGCCAGCCGTGCCGCGCTGGGACCGGCTCTGGTCCCATCTGGCCAGCGACACCTCCTACGACGAGGTCCACGCCTTCGCGGCGGCCCACGGCATCCCGTCCCGTGGCTGGGACCGCGACCACTACGACGTCCCGGCAGACGCGTACGACGCCCTGGTCGCCGCGGGCGCCCGACCGGTCTCGTCGCGCGAGCTCGCCGTCGCCCTGCGCGCAGCCGGTCTCCGCCGGCCCAAGGCGGCGGCGCGGGGTGGGCGCGACGCCTAGGCACGACCACTAGGGTTCGGGGCGTGTCAGACGACGGCTACGCCCCGCGCCACCGGGTGGACGCCGCCCGCCCGAGCCGGCTGCGCACGCTCGCCGACTTCTACCCCGACGGCATCCTCGGCGCCAGCCGCGAGGGCGTGGTGACGATCCTCAACGCCCAGGGTGCCGCGCTGCTCGGCGTCGACGCCGAGCGGGCACTCGGCCTGCCGCTGACCGACGTCCTGCGGCTGCTCGACCAGGACGGCCGGACCTGGCTCGACGTGAACCGCCCCTTCGACGCCATCTCGATCACCCGCGGCGTGCCGGAGCAGTCGTGGCTCAATGCCTCCGGCGACGAGGTCCTCACCACGGCGCGGCTCGTGCGTGAGGAGCCCTTCGGCCGGGTCATCGGCATCGCGGTCGGCCTCCGCAGCGGCCGTGGCCGGGCGCGGCTCGACCGCGAGCGCTCCGACCTCGTCGCGACCGTCGCCCACGAGCTGCGCTCGCCGCTGACCGGGGTCAAGGGCTTCGTGCAGGCGCTGCTCAACCGGTGGGACAAGCTGACCGACGACCAGCGCAAGCTGATGCTCACCACGGTCAACGCCGACGCCGACCGGCTCTCCCGGCTCATCGCCGAGCTCCTCGACGTGGCCCGGATCGACACGGGCCGGCTCCAGCTCTATCCGCGGGAGGTGTCGGCGGAGGTGCTCGTGCGCCGCGTGGTGGACTCCATCGAGGCCGGCACCGCGCGGGGCATCAGCCTCGAGGTCGAGCCCGACCTGCCCGAGGTCTTCGCGGACCCCGACAAGTTCACCCAGGTCGTCACCAACCTCGTCGAGAACGCCGTACGCCACGGCCTGGGCCAGGTGCGGGTCCGGCTGGCCCGCTCCGAGGACCTCGACGGCGTCCGCATCACCGTGGACGACGAGGGGGACGGCATCCCGGCGGAGCTGCGCCGACGGGTCTTCACGAAGTTCTGGACCACCGGCGACTCCGGCGGCAGCGGTCTCGGCATGTACATCGTCGGCGGCCTGTCGCGGGCGCACGGCGGCTGGGTGACCATCGACGACGCCCCCGGAGGCGGCGCCCGCGTCATGGTCGACTGGCCGCGCGAGGACCTGCGCCCGGAGTGACCGGCGCCGACCTCCACACAACCTTCACGAGTCGTCCCCGCACCCGACCCACCTGCACTCCTAGGGTCGTGGCATGACCTCCCGCACGGCTCCCGCACCCCGACCGAGGACCGCCCTCGTGGTGGAGGACGAGCGCACCATCAACGACGCCCTCGCCCAGCGGCTCCGGGCCGAGGGCTACGCCGTCGAGCAGGCCTTCGACGGGCCCTCGGCGGTCGAGGCGGCGGCAGCGGTGAAGCCCGACGTCGTGCTGCTGGACGTGATGCTGCCGGGGTTCGACGGCCTCGAGGTGTGTCGCCGGATCCAGGCCGCACGTCCCGTGCCCGTGCTGATGCTCACCGCGCGCGACGACGAGGCCGACGTGCTCGTGGGCCTCGGCGTCGGCGCCGACGACTACCTCACCAAGCCGTTCTCCATGCGGGAGGTCGTGGCCCGCGTCTCCGCCCTGCTGCGACGCGTCGAGCGTGCGGCCGCGCTGGCGGAGGAGCGGCCCGCCACCATCGAGGTGGGCGGGGTGCGCCTCGACCCCGGCTCCCGGCGTACGACGGTCGACGGCGAAGCCGTGCACCTCACCCCGACCGAGTTCGACCTGCTGCTGTGCCTGGCCCGGACCCCCGGTCAGGTACTCAGCCGCGAGCGGCTGCTGCGCGAGGTCTGGGACTGGGGCGACGCCTGGGCGAGCGCCAGCGCCACCCGCACCGTGGACAGCCACGTCAAAGCTCTGCGCAGCAAGGTGGGTGCCGCACGCATCCGCACGGTCCACGGCGTCGGCTACGCCCTCGAGGACCTGCGATGAGCGCCTGGCTCGACACCGTCTCCAGCCTCAAGGCCAAGCTCGGCCTGCTCGTCGTCGCCTCCGTGGTCACCGCGGTGCTGCTCACGCTGCTCGGCTCGGCCGCCGACGTCCCGGCCCTGCTGGTGCTGCCGGTCAGCGTCGCGCTCGCGCTCGGCGTCACGCAGCTGCTCGCCGCCGGCATGGTCGCCCCCCTGCGGCGGATGACCGAGGTGTCGCAGGCGATGGCTCGCGGCGACTACACCGGGCGGGTGCGCACGTCGGCGACCGACGAGGTGGGCCAGCTTGCCGCCGCCTTCAACCGCATGGCCGAGGACCTCGCGACGGTCGACCGCGAGCGCCGCGACCTCATCGCCACGGTCTCGCACGAGCTCCGTACGCCGCTGACGGCCATGACCGCGCTGCTCGAGAACCTCGCCGACCGGGTGGTGCCGGCCGACCCCCAGCACCTCGCCGCCGCGCTCGAGGAGGCGCAGCGGCTGGGGAGGCTGGTCGAGGACCTGCTCCAGCTCTCCCGGCTCGAGGCCGGCGTCGTGGACCTCGACCGGCAGGACGTGGCGCTGCGCGCGCTCGTCGAGGACTCCGTTGCCCAGGTGCGCGCGACCGGCCGGGACGGCGACGTCGCGATCGACGTCGCCGACGACCTCGTGGTGGCCGGCGACCCCGCCCGGCTGCGCCAGCTGCTCGTCAACGTGGTGGACAACGCCGCGCGCCACGCGCCCGCAGAGACCCCCGTGCGCCTCGCCGCCGGGACCACCGACGGCTCGTGGTGGCTGGAGGTCGTCGACGCCGGCGGGGGAGTGGCGCCCGAGGACCGCGAACGCGTCTTCGAGCGCTTCGGCACCGACGGTGCCGGCGGCACGGGCCTCGGGCTCGCCGTGGCGCGGTGGGTGGCGCAGCTCCACGACGGGACGCTCCGGTTCCTCGACCCCGAGTCCGGGCACGGCGCCCGGCTGCGTCTCGAGGTCCCGAGCGCCCCCACCCGTGCGACCCGTGTCGTGACGCCGTCCACCACCACCTCGACCACCACCTCGACCACCACCTCGACCACCACCTCGGCCGCGGCCACACCCGCTGCCGACGAGGTGCCGCCTGCCCCCGCGGGCCCGCAGACCGGGCTCGACGGGCTGTTCGGCCGCTTCTGGCCGGACCGGGGCGGCCCGCACGGGCTCCGGACGGTGGCCGCGGCGGCAGGAGCCGGGCTCGTGGCCGGGATCGCCCTGTCGTTCACCGCGGTCGGCATCACCTGGACCCTCGTCGCCCTGACGTGCGGAGCTGCTGCCCTGGCCACCGCGCGTCGGCGGCGGGAGCCCTGGACCCTCGTGTGCACCGGTCTGGCCGTCCTGCTCGTCCTGCCGATGACGCTCCTCGACGCCTGGTGGGTGCAGATGCTCGGCCTCGTCGTCGCTGCGGCGGTCTTCCTGTGCGGCGTGACCGGAGCCCGCACGATGCCCGGCATCCTGCTGTCCGGGGTGGCGTGGCCGCTCGCGTCGCTGCGGGGCCTGCCGTGGTTCGGTCGCTCGCTGCGGATCGCGGGCACCGGTTCGCGCACGCCTGCGGTGGTGCGTACGACGGTGTGGTCGCTGCTCGGCCTCGCGGTCTTCGGCACGATCTTCGCCAGCGCCAACCCCGTCTTCGGCTCCTGGGTCGACCAGCTCGTGCCCAACCTGACCTTCAACGACCTCGTCGGACGAGCCTTCCTGGCCTGCTTCGTCTTCGCCGCGACGCTGGGCGCCGCCTATCTCGCACTGAACCCGGCCGACGTCGAGGTGCTGGGTGGCCGACGTCCGTCGGCGCTCGCCAACCGGTTCGAGTGGCTGGTCCCGGTGCTCGTCGTCGACGCCGTCTTCATCGCCTTCATCGCCGCGCAGGCGCGAGCCCTGGTCGGCGGCCGCGACTACATCGAGGCCACGACCGGGCTCACCTATGCCGACTACGTCCACCAGGGCTTCGGCCAGCTCACCCTCGCCACCGCACTGACGGTGCTGGTCGTGTGGATCGCGGCGCGGAGGGCGGGCGGCGACGCCGGGGACCGCCGCTGGCTCCTCGGCTCCCTCGGCCTGCTCTGCGCACTCACCCTGCTGGTCGTCGCGTCCGCGCTGCGCGGGATGTCGGTCTACCAGGACGCCTACGGCTTCACGACGCTGCGTCTCTTCGTCGACGTCTTCGAGGGCTGGCTCGGCTTCGTGGTGCTCGCGATCATGGTCGCCGGCGTCGCCGGTCGCGGGGCGTGGCTCCCGCGCATCGCACTGGTCTCCGGAGCCGTGGCCCTCGTCGGCCTGGCCGCGGTCAACCCCGACGCGTGGGTGGCCGGGCGCAACCTCGATCGCTGGGAGGCCACCGGCGACCTCGACCTGCGCTACCTCCAGACGCTCTCGGTCGACGCCACGCCGGTCATCGCCGACCGGTTGCCGGCCGACGTCGCCCGCTGCGTCCTGCAGGACCTCCCGGCCGACCGGATGAGGCCCGAGGCCCTCGACGACCCGCGCGCCTGGAACCTGGCCCGCAACCGCGCCGAGGCACCGCTCACCGACCTCGGCCTGCTGCCGGCGCCCGCCGGGTCGGCGTACGGCTCCGGTCTCGGGGAGGATTGCGCTGGCGTGTGGACCGCCTTCGGCGAGTAGAGTCGTCCCCGTGGACACGAGCCTGCGATTTCTCCGCCCCGGACCTGGTCCGTCGGGCAGCTGACGTCGTGGGTCCGGGGAGTACCCCGTCCGACCCGACGCTCATCCACTTCTAGACTGCGCGGCGACCCCTGTCGCTCGTGAGGAAAGGGAGCCATGTCCGGCCCCAACACCGACTACGACCCAGTCGAGGTGACCCCGCTCAAGGCCGACCAGGTCGAGGCGATGCGTGAGGCGGCACTGGCCGCGATCGCGGACGCCGCCGACCTCGACGCCCTGAAGCAGGTCCGGCTCGACCACGCCGGCGATCGCTCGCCCCTGGCCCTCGCCAACCGCGAGATCGGCGCCCTGCCCCCGCAGGCCCGCAAGGAGGCCGGCCAGCGCGTCGGCCAGGCCCGCGGCGCGGTCAACCAGGCGATCGCCGCCCGACAGACCGTCCTCGAGGCCGAGCACGAGGAGCGGATGCTCGTCGAGGAGACCGTAGACGTCTCACTCCCCACGACGCGCCGCCGGCGCGGTGGACGGCACCCCCTCACCTTGCAGTCCGAGCTCATCGCCGACCTGTTCGTGGCCATGGGCTACGAGATCGCCGAGGGTCCGGTCGTCGAGGCGGAGTGGCTCAACTTCGACGCCCTCAACCTCGGTCCCGACCACCCGGCCCGCACCATGCAGGACACCTTCTGGACCGAGCCGGCCGAGGACCACGTGGTGCTGCGCACCCAGACCTCGCCCGTCCAGGCCCGCACGATGCTGACCCGCACCCCACCGATCTACGTCGTCTGCCCGGGACGCGTGTTCCGCACCGACGAGTACGACGCCACGCACTCGCCGATGTTCCACCAGGTCGAGGGCCTCGTGGTCGACAAGGGCATCACCATGGCCCACCTCAAGGGCACGCTCGACCACTTCGCGTCGCAGCTCTTCGGCGACGACATCACGACCCGCTTCCGGCCGTCCTACTTCCCCTTCACCGAGCCGTCCGCCGAGGTCGACGTCAAGTGCTTCGTGTGCCGGGGCGTCGATTCCGACTCCTGCCGCACGTGCCGCGGCGAGGGCTGGATCGAGTGGGGCGGCTGCGGCGTGGTGAACCCGCGCGTCCTGGTGGCCTGCGGGGTCGACCCGGAGGTCTACAGCGGCTTCGCCTTCGGCATGGGCATCGACCGGTCCTTCATGTTCCGCCACGACCTGGAGGACCTGCGGCCGCTCTTCGAGGGCGACGTCCGGTTCAGCAGCGCGTTCGGCACCGAGATCTGAGAGGGGAGAAGACACGATGAAGGCACCCCTGTCCTGGATCCTGGACCTCGTCGACGTGCCCGCCGGCACCACAACGGAGGACATCACCGATCGGCTGACGCTGACCGGTCTCAAGCTCGAGGCCATCGTCAGTCCCGGCCGCGACATCACCGGCCCGCTGGTGATCGGCCGCGTGCTCACGATGGAGCCGGAGCCGCAGAAGAACGGCAAGACCATCAACTGGTGCACCGTCGACGTCGGTGACGCCAACGGCACCGGCGAGCCGCAGGGCATCGTCTGCGGCGCCCACAACTTCGCGCCCGGCGACCTGGTCGCCACGGTGCTGCCCGGCGGCGTGCTCCCGGGTGGCTTCGAGATCGGCGCCCGCAAGACCTACGGCCACCTGTCCGCCGGCATGATCTGCTCGGCCCGCGAGCTGGGGCTCGGCGAGGACCACGACGGCATCATCGTGCTGCCGCCCGACGCCGGTGAGCCCGGGCAGGACGTGCGTCCGGTGCTCGGCCTCGACGACGAGACCATCGAGTTCGAGGTCAACCCCGACCGGGCCTACGCGCTCTCCCTGCGCGGCATCGCCCGCGAGGTGCTCGTCTCGGTCGAGGGCGCCACCGGCTTCCGCGACCCTGCGCTGCGCGACACCCCGGCGGCCAACGACGAGGGCCACCCGGTCGTCGTCGAGGACGCGGAGGGCTGCCCGGTGTTCGTGGCGCGTCGGGTCGACGGCTTCGACCCCGCGGCCCCGACGCCCGACTTCATGGTCCGCCGCATCACCGCTGCCGGCATGCGCCCCATCTCGCTGGCCGTCGACGTGACCAACTACGTCATGCTGGAGACCGGCCGTCCGATCCACGGCTACGACGCCGACACGCTGCAGGGCGCGATCGTCGTACGCCGTGCGCGCGAGGGCGAGAAGCTGACCACCCTCGACGGCACGGCCCGCACGCTGGACCCCGGCGACCTCGTCGTCACCGACGACTCCGGGATCATCGGGCTCGGCGGTGTGATGGGCGGGGAGACCACCGAGATCTCCGGCACCACCACCTCGATCCTTATCGAGGCTGCCCACTGGGACGCGGTGTCGATGTACCGCACCGGCCGCCGGCACAAGATCACCTCCGAGGCCGGCAAGCGCAACGAGCGCGGCGTCGACCCGACGATCTGCGAGGCCGCGGCCGACCGGGTCGTCGAGCTCCTCGTCGAGCACGGCGGCGGCACGGCCCACCCCGGCGTCACCGTCGTCGGCACCCCGCCGGCCATGCCGGTGGTCGAGGTCGCGGGCGACCTGGCCGCCCGGGTGTCGGGCATGCCGATCACCGAGGAGCAGTCGGTGGAGTGCCTGCGCGCGGTCGGCTGCGAGGTCGTCGGGTCGGGGACCCTGTCGGTGACCCCACCCCCGTGGCGACCCGACCTCACCGACGCCCAGGACTTCTCCGAGGAGGTCGTCCGGCTCGTCGGCTACGACCAGGTCCCGTCGGTCCTCCCGACGCCGCCGTCGGGACGCGGCCTGACCCGCCCGCAGCAGCTGCGACGTCGCATCGGGCGCACCCTCGCCGGCGAGGGCTACGTCGAGGTGGTGAGCTTCCCGTTCGTGGGCGAGGCAGACCTCGACGCACTGGGGCTCGCAGCCGACGACCCGCGCCGCGACCTGCTCCGGCTGTCCAACCCGCTCAACACCGAGGCCGGGTTCATGACCTCGACGCTCCTTCCGGGTGTGCTGCGCGCGGCCGGCAAGAACGTCAGCCACGGCACCACGGACGTCGCGATCTTCGAGACCGGCACCGTCACGTTGCCCCGCCACGCCGGGCCGGCGGCGATCCTGCCGGTCGACCGGCGCCCGACCGAGGCCGAGCTCGAGGCGCTCGACGCCGCGCTGCCCGCCCAGCCGCTGCACCTCGTGCTGGTCGGCACCGGAGACGCGGTCTCCGGCGGCTGGTGGGGCGAGGCCCGCCCCTTCTCGTGGGCCGACGCCGTCGAGGCCGTACGAGCCGTCGCGGCGGCGCTGGGCCTCGAGGTCACCGCGTCGGCCGTCGAGCTCGCGCCGTGGCACCCCGGCCGCTGCGCCGAGCTGTCCGTCGACGGCGAGGTCATCGGGCACGCCGGCGAGGTGCACCCCACGGTGTGCCAGGCGTTCGGGCTCCCGAAGCGAACGGTCGCCGCGGAGGTCGACCTCGACCTGCTCATCGCCCGGTCGGTGCACCTGCGCAAGGCGCCCGCCTTCTCGTCCTACCCGGTCGCCAAGGAGGACGTCGCGCTGGTCGTCGACGCCACGGTGCCCGCGGCCGACGTCGAGGCCGCGCTGCGCGAGGGCGCGGGCGAGCTGCTCGAGTCCATCCGCCTCTTCGACGTCTACACCGGCGACCAGGTCGGCGAGGGGAAGAAGTCCCTCGCCTACGCCCTGCGCTTCCGGGCGCCGAACCGCACGCTCAAGGAGGGCGAGGCGGCCGCGGCCCGCGACGCCGCCGTCGCGCTCGCCGCCGAGCGCACCGGCGCCGTGCAGCGCGCCTGAGCGAGCACGTCCACGCGACAGTGGAGCGTACGCCCGACCTACGGGCCGTGGGCTCCACTGTCAGCCGGATGGCGGCTCAGCGCTCGCAGGAGCGGCGTACCTCGGCGACGCACCGGTCCCGGCCGGGCTGGCCGACCGCGCGGTCACGGCCCGCCCCGCCGAGCAGGTCGTCGCGGTTGGCCCGCCCGACCAGGGTGTCGTCGCCGCGGCCGCCGAGGAGCCGGTCGCGAGCAGCGCCGCCCAGGAGCCGGTCGGCGCCCGCGCCTCCCTCGACCACGACCGGGCGGGCGACGCGGGAGCGGAACGGCGCGTCGGCGATCAGGACGTCGTCGCCGCCACGGCCGTCGATGCGGACCCGAGTGGTGGCCGCGACCTTGATGACCTCTGCGCGCCCGCTCCCGACGACCGTCACGTCCCGGCCCTGGAGGGCGAACTCCTCGAAGTGGTCGAAGCGGAAGGAGCGCATGGTCTCCCCGTCCCGGGAGGCTGAGCAGGTGAACGAGCCGCCGACCCGCACCTGCGCGTCGAGGCAGTCGCCGCCGGCGAAGGTGTCGCGACCGGGACCGCCGTCCACCGAACCCGACGTCGGCGAGTAGAGGCCGAGGGTGTCGTCGCCCTTGCCCATCGCGATCGACCGCTCGACGACCGGGCCAGACCCGACCAGGCCGTCCACGGCCGGCGCGACGAGCTCCTCGTCGGCGACCGACCCCACGAACGACTGGACCCGGTGGTCGAGCCGCAGGTAGAACGTGCGGACCGGTCCGACCCACCGCAGCACGGTGCGTCCGTCGACGGTCGCGTGGGACGCCCGGGCGTCGACGTCGGCAGAGGTGCCCTGCCATCCGGGGTGCAGCGCCAGCAGGTTGTCGCCGGGGCCGAGGTCGAGGGCCGGTGCGCCTCGTTGCTCGCCCGCCCAGTTGACGGTGTCGTCACCGGCGCCCGTGCGTACGACGTCGTTGTTGGCGGCACCGGCCGCGGTGGTGCCGGAGTGGACCACGTCGTCGCCGCCTCGGGTGTCGACCACGTCGACGTCCGCGTCCAGCTGGCCGCCGACGCCCTCGTCGCGCGGGTCCTGGCCACCGGTGAAGACGGTCTCGTAGAAGGGGGACGCGTCCGGGCTGTCGGGGATGTCCGCCTCGAGACCGACGTAGGAGTCGGCGCCGGTGCCCAGGACGGTGGTGTACCAGACGGCCTCGACGTCGGCGCTCTCGTTGACGACCGAGTCGTCGCCGCTGCCCGCGTCGACGGTGACGCTGCGGAACCCGCCCTCCGGGGACGCTGCGATGCAGATGGTGTCGTCACCCCCCAGAGCCTGCGCGGTCGTGCCGTCGCTCGCGACGACGACCATGACGTCGTCGCCCTCGGTCCCGGTGCTGCCCACCACCGTGGGTGTCCTGCCCTGGCAGGTGGACGGCGCGGAGGCGGCGGCCGTCCCCGCCGTCAGCGCCGCCCCGACGAGGGCGGCGACGAGGGCCGCGACGAGGACAGCGAGGGCGGCCGGGCGAGCTGCGAGCATGGGGGTTCCTCCCGTGGTGGCGTGGGTCGTGCAGGGAGGAGACGCAACCGGCGGGCGAAGCGTTGCATGCTCCGCCGGTCGAGTCGGTGCCGGTCAGTTGATCGGCGAGGCCACGATCGCGGTGAACCGCTCGAGGACGCCGCGGTCCCCGGCCGTGGAGATGCCCGCGTCGTCGGAGCGGTTCCACAGCCACAGGTCGAGGGCTGCCGCCGGTCCGTCGATCACCACGTCCGGCTCGACGTGGGGGTCGTCCGGCGCCGGCACGACGTGGAAGTCCTCCTCGTCGGCGTAGGACGTGCCGCTGTCGGGATCCGTCCCGGAGAAGGTCCCGGACCGCACCCAGAACGACGCGCCGGTGTCGGTGACGTCGACGCGCACCGTGCCCTCGCCGGGCTCCCACGCCCCCCAGGGCGGCATCCCGCCGTACATCACGTCGAGGCACTCGTGCACCCCGTCGGCGGCCAGCCGCGCGTCGAGCTCGCTCGCCACCCCGGCGGCCTGCTCGGCGTCGACGCGGTGCACCAGCGCCTCGTGCGCCTGCCTACGCAGGATGAACCCCACCGTGTGGTCGTCCGACCAGTTCCAGGCTTCCTCCCGCGGGTCCGCGCCGTCGAGTGCCGCGACGAGACCGGCCGACCACTCGTCGTAGGCGCGCAGCAGGTCGTCGTACGACTCGGGTCGGGGCGGGTCGATCTCCTCCGGGCGGGCGGGCCGGGCCGTCAGCACCTCGGTCCACCACCGTTGCACCGTGGCGAGGTGCCACAGCAGGTCGGCGGCGTCCCAGTCGGGGCAGGCCGGCACGCGCGCGGAGGGGTCGCAGTCGGCGAGCACGTCGCGGAAGCGGGCGGACTCGGCTCGCAGGTGGTCGAGGTAGACGTCGGGTGCCAGGCGGGTGTGGAGTGGGCTCACCCGTGCACCGTAGGGGAGAGGACGGCCCGTCCGCCTCCGGGTTGTCGGACCCCGATGCCGCGCATCCATGCAGTGGAATGTATAGTCATGCATATGTCTGCAACAGTCGCCGTGGCCGGAGCCAGTGGGTACGCCGGGGGTGAGGTCCTGCGCCTCCTCCTGGGCCACCCGGGCATCGAGATCGGCACGCTGACCGCCGGCTCCAACGCCGGGGAGCGGCTGGGCGCCCTCCAGCCGCACCTGCTGCCGCTGGCCGACCGGGTCCTGGCGGACACCACCGTCGAGACGCTCGCCGGTCACGACGTCGTCTTCCTCGGACTGCCCCACGGCCAGTCCGCCGCGATCGCGCAGGCCCTCGGCGATGACACGATCGTGGTCGACTGCGGCGCCGACTTCCGGCTCACCGACCCGGGGGAGTGGGAGACGTTCTACGGCGGCGAGCACGCCGGGTCGTGGCCCTACGGACTCCCCGAGCTCCCCGGCCAGCGCGAGCTGCTGCGCGGCGCGCGGCGCATCGCCGTCCCCGGCTGCTACCCGACCGTGTCCACCCTCGCCGCCGTGCCCGCGATGGCGGCAGGCCTCGTCGAGCCCGACGTCACCGTCGTCGCCGCCTCCGGCACGAGCGGCGCCGGCAAGGCCGCCAAGCCGCACCTGCTCGGGAGCGAGGTGATGGGCAACGCCAGCGCCTACGGCGTCGGCGGCACGCACCGCCACACCCCCGAGATCGTCCAGAACCTCAGCGGCGTCCACGGCGCGCCGGTGCGCGTGGGGTTCACGCCGCTCCTCGTGCCGATGTCGCGCGGCATCCTCGCCACCGTCCAGGCGCCCCTGCTCGACGGGGTCACCCCGGAGCAGGTCCGCGACGCCTACGCGGTGGCGTACGACCCCGAGCCGTTCGTGCACCTGCTGCCCGAGGGACAGTGGCCGCAGACCCAGTCGGTCCTGGGCTCCAACGCGGTCCAGGTGCAGGTCACCGTCGACGAGCGCGTACGACGACTCGTGGCGGTGGCCGTGGTCGACAACCTCGCCAAGGGCACCGCCGGCGCCGCCGTCCAGTGCATGAACCTCGCCCTGGGCCTCGACGAGGCCGCCGGGCTCACCACGATCGGACTCGCCCCATGACCGTCACCACCCCCCAGGGCTTCGTCGCTGCCGGCGTCGCGGCCGGGCTCAAGACCAGCGGCGGCAAGGACCTCGCCCTCGTCGTCAACCAGGGCCCCACCTTCGACTCCGCCACCGTCTTCACCGCCAACCGCTGCAAGGCCAACCCGGTCCTGTGGAGCCAGGAGGTCGTCAAGGACGGCACGGTCAGGGCCGTCGTCCTCAACTCCGGCGGCGCCAACTGCTACACCGGTCCCGAGGGCTTCCAGACCACCCACGCGGTGGCCGAGAAGGTCGCCGAGGGCCTGGGCATCGGCGCGATCGACGTCGTCGTCTGCTCCACCGGACTCATCGGCCTCGCCAACGACCGCGACGACCTGCTCGCCGGCGTCGAGTCGGCCACCGCGGCGCTCTCCGCCGACGGCGGCAGCAGCGCCGCCGAGGCCATCATGACCACCGACTCGGTCAGCAAGAACACGGTCGTCGAGGGCGCCGGCTGGTCGATCGGCGGGATGGCCAAGGGCGCGGGCATGCTGGCCCCGCAGCTCGCGACGATGCTCGTCGTCCTCACCACCGACGCCGTCGTCCCGGCCGCCGACCTCGACGCCGCGCTCCGGGCCGCGACCCGGGTCAGCTTCGACCGGCTCGACTCCGACGGCTGCATGTCCACCAACGACACCGTCACCGTCATGGCCAGCGGCGCCAGCGGCATCACCCCGACGCCCGAGGACTTCACCGCGGCGCTCACCCAGGCCTGCACCGACCTGGCCATGCAGCTGCTCAAGGACGCCGAGGGCGCCGACCACGAGATCGCCATCACCACCCTCCACGCGGCCAGCGAGGAGGAGGCGGTCGAGGTGAGCCGCAGCGTCGCCCGCAGCAACCTCTTCAAGGCCGCGGTCTTCGGCAACGACCCCAACTGGGGACGGGTGCTCGCCTCCATCGGCACCACCCAGGCCCAGTTCGACCCCGCCGACCTCGACGTCGCGATGAACGGCGTCTGGGTGTGCCGGCAGTCCACGCCCGCCGAGGATCCCGCCACCGTCGACCTCACCGGCCGCGAGGTCAGCGTGACCATCGACCTCAAGTCCGGCGACGCCCGCGCCACCGTCTGGACCAACGACCTCACCCACGCCTACGTCCACGAGAACAGCGCCTACAGCTCATGAGCGAACAGACCACCAACCCCATTTCCGGCCCCAGCCGGCCCGACCCCGCCAAGGCCCGCACCCTGGCCGCGGCGCTGCCGTGGCTCAAGCGCTACCACGGGCGCACGATCGTGGTGAAGTACGGCGGCAACGCGATGACGGACGAGTCGCTCAAGGTCGCCTTCGCCGAGGACATCGCCTTCCTCCGCTTCGCCGGCTTCAAGCCCGTCGTCGTCCACGGTGGCGGCCCGCAGATCTCCCGGATGCTCGACAAGCTCGGCATCGAGTCCGAGTTCCGCGGCGGGCTGCGGGTCACCACGCCCGAGGCGATGGACGTCGTCCGGATGGTGCTCGTCGGGCAGGTGCAGCGCGAGCTCGTCGGCCTCATCAACCAGCACGGCGCGCTGGCCGTCGGCCTGTCGGGTGAGGACGCCGGGCTCTTCCGGGCCGTGCCCACCAGCACCGTCGTCGACGGCACCGAGGTCGACCTCGGCCTGGTCGGCGAGGTCGCCGAGGTGCGGCCCGAGGCCGTCCTCGACCTCATCGAGGCCGGCCGGGTGCCGGTCGTCAGCTCCGTCGCACCCGACGTCGACGGGCAGGTCCACAACGTCAATGCCGACACCGCTGCCGCGGCACTCGCGGTCGCGCTCGGCGCCGAGAAGCTGCTGGTCCTCACCGACGTGGAGGGCCTCTACCGCGACTACGGCAACTCCGACGACCTCATCCAGGAGATCAGCCCCGAGGCGCTCGGCGAGCTGCTGCCGACCCTCGACGCGGGCATGGTCCCCAAGATGCGGGCCTGCTACGAGGCGGTCACCGGCGGGGTCCCGCGCGCGACCGTCGTCGACGGCCGCGAGCCGCACTCCGTGCTGCTCGAGATCTTCACCGACGAGGGCGTCGGCACCCAGGTGCTGCCGGGCGCCGCGACCAAGCTGCGCAAGCCCTACGGCAGCGAGGACCCGACATGAACGACGTCCAGCAGCGCTATGCCGGCGCGGTCATGAACACCTTCGGCCCGCCCGCCCTCGCCCTGGCGCGCGGCGAGAGAGCACACGTGTGGGACACCGACGGCAAGGAGTACGTCGACCTGCTCGGCGGCATCGCCGTCAACGCCCTCGGCCACGCCCACCCCGCCCTCGTCGCGGCCGTCACCACCCAGCTGCAGACCCTGGGCCACGTGTCGAACTTCTTCGCCACGGAGCCGCAGGTCGCCCTCGCCGAGCGACTGGTCGGCCTGCTCGGCTGGTCCGACGACGCCCGCGTCTTCTTCAGCAACTCCGGCGCCGAGGCCAACGAGGCGGCGCTCAAGCTCACCCGCCGCACCGGCCGCACCCGGCTCGTCGCGGCCGAGGGGTCCTTCCACGGCCGCACGATGGGGGCCCTCGCGCTGACCTCCAAGGCGGCCTACCGTGAGCCGTTCGAGCCCCTGCCCGGCGACGTCACCTTCGTGCCGTACGACGACGTGGCCGCGCTCGAGGGCGCGGTCGACGACACCGTCGCCGCGGTCGTCCTGGAGCCCATGCAGGGTGAGGCCGGGGTCGTCGTGCCGTCGCCCGACTACCTCGTCGCCGCCCACCGGATCGCCCACGACCACGGTGCGCTGCTGTGGCTCGACGAGGTGCAGACCGGCATCGCCCGCACCGGCGCGTGGTTCGCCCACCAGCTGCTCGACGGGGTGCGGCCCGACGTCGTCACCCTCGCCAAGGGCCTCGGGGGCGGCATCCCGATCGGCGCGACCGTCGCCGGGGGAGCGGCGGCGACCCTGCTGCAGCCCGGCAACCACGGGACGACCTTCGGTGGCAACCCGGTCGCGACGGCGGCCGCGCTCGCCGTCCTCGACACGATCGAGGCCGAGGGCCTCCTGGCCGCCGCGGTCGAGCGGGGCGCCCAGCTCGAGGCGCTGCTGCGCAAGCAGGCCGGTGTCCTCGAGGTGACCGGTGCCGGGCTCATGCGGGGCGCCGAGCTCGACGGCCCCTACGCCACCCACGCGGTCGCCGCCGGGCGCGAGGCCGGCTTCATCCTCAACGCCACCGGCCCCACCCGCCTGCGGTTCGTGCCGCCGCTCGTGATCACGGCCGCCGACCTCGACGCCCTCGACGCCGCCCTGCCCGCCATCCTCGACACCGCCCGTGCCGCCGCAGAGGAGTCCACCCCATGACCCGCCACTTCCTCCGCGACGACGACCTGTCGCCCGCCGAGCTGCTCGAGGTCCTCGACCTCGCCGACCGGATGAAGGCCGAGCCCTTCGGCCACAAGCCGCTCGCGGGTCCCCGCACCGTCGCGCTCGTCTTCGACCGCCCCACGCTGCGCACCCAGGTGTCCTTCGCCGCCGGGATCGCCGAGCTCGGCGGCAACCCGATGACCGTCGACGGCGGGCTCGCCGCCATGGGGTCGCGCGAGGGCGTCGAGGACGTCGCCCGCATCCTGGGGCGCCAGGCCGCGGCGATCGTCTGGCGCACCGCGCACCAGGCCGACGTCGTCACCATGGCGGCGTACGCCGACGTGCCCGTGCTCAACGCGCTCACCGACGAGTTCCACCCCTGCCAGCTCCTGGCCGACCTCCAGACGGTGCGCGAGCACAAGGGGAGGCTCGCCGGCCTCCGGGTCGCCTTCGTCGGCGACGGTGCCTGCAACATGGGCAACTCCTGGGTCCTCGCCGGGGCCTCCGCGGGGCTGCACGTCGTGGTCGGTGCGCCCGAGGGGTTCGCACCCGACGCCCACGTGGTCACCCGGGCCCGCGAGATCGCAGAGGGCACCGGCGGCTCGATCGAGCTCACCACCGACCCGGTCGAGGCGACCACCGGGGCCGACGTCGTGGTGACCGACTCGTGGGTCAGCATGGGCCGCGAGGAGGAGTCCGAGGAGCGTCTGCGGATCTTCCCGCCCTACGGCGTCACCGACGACCTGCTCTCCCACGCGGCCCCCGACGCCATCGTCCTCCACTGCCTCCCGGCCTACCGCGGCAAGGAGATCTCCGAGGAGGTCATCGAGGGACCGCACTCGGTCGTGTGGGACGAGGCCGAGAACCGTCGGCACGCCCAGAAGGCGGTGCTGACGTGGCTCCTGGAGCGTTCCGGGTGACCGCCCTGACCCCGCTGACCAAGAGCGCCCGCCACCAGCGGATCATCGACATCGTGACCGCCCACCCGGTGCGCTCCCAGACCGAGCTGGCCGACCTCCTCGGCGACCACGGCGTCAAGGTCACCCAGGCCACGCTGAGCCGTGACCTCGTCGAGCTCGACGCCGTCAAGGTGCGCAGCGCCGACGGCGCGCTGGTCTACGCCGTGCCGGGGGAGGGCGGTGACCGCAGCGTCGCTGCTCCCCGCGAGAGTGCCGCCGGCCGCGACCGGCTGGCCCGGCTGTGCGCCGAGCTGCTGGTGAGCGCCGAGGCGAGCGCCAACCTCGTCGTGCTCCGTACGCCACCAGGCGCCGCGCAGTTCCTCGCCAGCGCCTTCGACAAGGCCGACCTCGGTGACATCCTCGGCACGATCGCCGGCGACGACACCCTTCTCGTCATCGGTCGAGACCCGGCCGGGGGCGACGCCCTCGCCCAGCGCTTCCTCGACCTGGCCAACCACCACGCAACTGAAAAGGACTCCCAGTGAGCAAGGTCCTCACCTCCCTCCCGGTCGGCGAGCGCGTCGGCATCGCGTTCTCCGGCGGCCTCGACACCTCGGTGGCGGTCGCCTGGATGCGCGACAAGGGTGCGGTCCCGTGCACCTACACCGCCGACATCGGGCAGTACGACGAGCCCGACATCTCCGGCGTGCCGTCGCGTGCCCTGCAGTACGGCGCCGAGCTCGCCCGGGCGGTCGACTGCAAGACCCAGCTGGTCGAGGAGGGCCTCGCCGCCCTGGCGTGCGGCGCGTTCCACATCCGCTCCGGCAGCCGCGTCTACTTCAACACCACGCCGCTCGGGCGCGCCGTGACCGGCACGATGCTCGTGCGGGCGATGCACGACGACGGCGTCAACATCTGGGGCGACGGCTCGACCTTCAAGGGCAACGACATCGAGCGGTTCTACCGCTACGGCCTCCTCGCCAACCCCGACCTGCGCATCTACAAGCCCTGGCTCGACGCCGACTTCGTCACCGAGCTCGGCGGGCGCCACGAGATGAGCGCGTGGCTCACCGAGCACGGCCTGCCCTACCGCGACAGCCAGGAGAAGGCGTACTCCACCGACGCCAACATCTGGGGCGCCACCCACGAGGCCAAGACCCTCGAGCACCTCGACGTCTCCCTCGAGGTCGTCGACCCGATCATGGGCGTGAAGTTCTGGGACCCCTCGGTCGCCATCGAGACCGAGGACGTCACGGTCCGCTTCGACCAGGGCCGCCCGGTCGCGATCAACGGCATCCCGTACGACGACCCGGTCGCGTTGGTGCACGAGGCCAACGCGATAGGCGGACGTCACGGGCTCGGCATGTCCGACCAGATCGAGAACCGGATCATCGAGGCCAAGTCGCGGGGCATCTACGAGGCCCCCGCGATGGCGCTCCTGTTCATCGCCTACGAGCGGCTCGTCAACGCCATCCACAACGAGGACACCGTCGCGCAGTACCACAACGAGGGCCGCAAGCTCGGCCGCCTGCTCTACGAGGGCCGCTGGCTCGACCCGCAGGCCCTGATGATCCGCGAGTCGATCCAGCGCTGGATCGCCTCGCTCGTCACCGGCGAGGTGACCCTGCGGCTGCGGCGCGGCGAGGACTACACGGTGCTGCGCACGGACGGGCCGGCGTTCTCGTACCACCCCGACAAGCTGTCCATGGAGCGCACCGACAACGCGGCGTTCGGCCCCACGGACCGGATCGGCCAGCTCACCATGCGCAACCTCGACATCGCCGACTCGCGCGCCAAGCTCGAGCTCTACGCCGCCCAGCCGCTCGACCAGGGCCAGGTGCTCGTCGAGAACGGCACCCTCTACGGTGCCATCGAGGCCGGGGGCTACGACAAGATCACCGACAACCCGGCCGCCGAGGCGGCCGACGAGTCCGCACTGGAGCACGCAGCGATGGAGTTCGGGACCGACTGATGGCTGGAGCAGGCACCACCAACGAGGGGTCGCTGTGGGGCGGCCGCTTCGCGAGCGGGCCCTCGCCCGAGCTGCAGGAGCTGTCCCGGTCGACCCACTTCGACTGGCAGCTGACGCCGTACGACCTCGCCGGCTCGCGTGCCCACGCCAACGCGCTCCACCGCGCCGGCCTGCTCACCGACGCCGACCACGCCGAGCTGCTGCGCGGGCTGTCGGTGCTGGGGGAGCGGTACGACGCCGGCGACCTGCTCCCGGCGCCCTCCGACGAGGACGTCCACGGCGCCCTCGAGCGGCTGCTGCTCGAGGAGGTCGGCCCCGAGGTCGGCGGTCGGCTCCGGGCCGGACGCTCGCGCAACGACCAGGTGGCCACGCTCTTCCGGGCCTACCTGCGCGACCACGCGCACACGATCGCCGTACTGGTGCTCGACCTCGTCGACGTGCTCGCCGGGCAGGCGGGGGAGCACCTCACGCCGGGCGAGGAGACCGTGATGCCGGGGCGCACCCACCTCCAGCACGCCCAGCCCGTGCTGCTCGCGCACCACCTGCTCGCCCACGCGTGGCCCCTGCTGCGCGACGTCGAGAGGCTGCGCGACTGGGACGCGCGCGTGGCGGGCGACTCGCCGTACGGCTCCGGAGCCCTCGCCGGCCAGACCCTCGGCCTCGACCCGGAAGCGGTCGCAGCCGAGCTCGGGTTCACCGGCTCGTCGGCCAACTCCATCGACGGCACGTCCGCGCGTGACTTCGCGGCCGAGCTCGCCTTCGTGATGGCTCAGGTCGGCGTCGACCTGTCGCGCCTGGCCGAGGAGGTCATCCTCTGGACGACCCGGGAGTTCGACTTCGCCACGCTGCACGACTCGTGGTCCACCGGGTCGAGCATCATGCCGCAGAAGAAGAACCCGGACATCGCCGAGCTCGCGCGTGGCAAGTCGGGCCGGCTGATCGGCAACCTGTCCGGGCTCATGGCGACCCTCAAGGGCCTCCCGCTGGCCTACAACCGCGACCTGCAGGAGGACAAGGAGCCGGTCTTCGACTCGGTCCGCACCCTCGAGGTCCTGCTGCCGGCGATGACCGGCATGGTCGCGACCCTGACCTTCAACCGTGAGCGCATGGCCGAGCTCGCGCCGCAGGGCTTCTCGCTCGCGACCGACGTGGCCGAGTGGCTGGTGCGCGAGGGCGTGCCGTTCCGTGACGCCCACGAGGTCGCCGGCGCGTGCGTACGACGCTGCGAGGAGCTCGGGTGCGACCTCCCCGACCTGACTGACGAGCAGCTCGCCGCCATCTCGCCGCACCTGACGCCGCAGGTGCGCTCGGTCCTCACCGTCGAGGGGTCGGTCGGATCCCGTTCGGGCCGTGGCGGCACCGCGCCCGCCCAGGTTCGCGACCAGCTCGACGAGCTGCGCGCGGCCACCACCGGGCACCGTGACCGGCTGGGCTGAGGGCGACCCGCTCGAGGTCGCGCCCCGCCTGCTCGGTGCGGTCCTCACCCACGGTGGCGTGTCGGTTCGGCTCACCGAGGTGGAGGCGTACGCCGGCCCGCTCGACCCCGGGTCCCACGCGCACCGCGGACAGACCGCGCGCAACGCCGTGATGTTCGGTCCTCCCGGTCGCCTGTACGTCTACTTCGTCTACGGCATGCACTTCTGCGCCAACCTCGTCACCGGACCCGAGGGCGACCCGGGCGCCGTGCTGCTCCGCGCCGGGGAGGTGGTGGCCGGGTACGACATCGCCCGCAGCCGCCGACCAGCCAGCAACGACCGCGACCTCGCCCGCGGTCCTGCGCGACTGTGCCGAGCGCTCGGCATCGACCTCTCGCACAACGGGATCCGTCCCGACCTCGTCGCGGGCGCGCCGGTCGCGGACCTGAGCACCGGACCCAGAGTCGGGCTGCGGCACGCAGCAGACCGTCCCTGGCGCTTCTGGATCACCGACGACCCGACGGTCAGCACCTACCGGCCGGCCGCTCCGAAGCGTCGGACAGGCCGCTGACCTGCGGTTATGCGTGGGGCGGCCCCCCGGTTTGTCATCGGCGCCGGACGTCGTCTAATGTTTCACCTGTCGCCGCAAGCGGCGCCGCTCCTGGCCAGAAGGCCAGCTGAGACGGAGACCAGCTGCGACAACCGAAGCACGAAGATCCGCCGAGTTTGACGCGGATCCTAGCGCCCGGTAAGTTTCTGCAGGTTGCCCCGCGACCAGACCGGCCAAGCCGGCGAGGATCGGGTGCGTCTGATTCTTGAGAACTCAACAGTGTGTTTGATTAGTCGACGAATTAGTTTGTTATGCCCCGTTGACATCATGTTTGCCTGCTGCCGGTTGGTGGTGGGTGGTGGTGTCGCGGTTTCTTTGACAATGATTCTGGCGGGACCTCTCTTTTGGGGGTTCCATCGCTAGTTTTGTTCAGTCAGGGGATGTGGCTCTTATTGATGGTCGCTGCTCATGCTTTGGTGTGGGTGGTTGATGGTTTTCGATGGAGAGTTTGATCCTGGCTCAGGACGAACGCTGGCGGCGTGCTTAACACATGCAAGTCGAGCGGAAAGGCCACTTC
>NZ_JABJQZ010000005.1 GCF_013155335.1 Nocardioides sp. zg-1230
TACTAATAGGCCGAGGGCTTGTCCCAACCACGTACAAAACCACACACACCACCAGAACCACCGTGTGCACCGTACGTGACACCACGCGCACCCAACGAACACACACACAGCTCACCACTGAGCCTGTTCGCGTCCACTACGCAGTTCCCAACCAACAAACCCACGAGGGCGAGTTTGTGTTGAAAGAGTTACGGCGGCCATAGCGAAACGGGAAACACCCGGTCCCATACCGAACCCGGAAGTTAAGCCTTTCAGCGCCGATGGTACTGCAACCGAGAGGTTGTGGGAGAGTAGGACGCCGCCGGACAAACATTTGGCAGGGGCCACCAGTGATCTGGTGGCCCCTGTGCCATTTCATGGCGCGGTATGAGTAGCGTTGCCCCCGAGCGGGGACGACGCGTGGAGAAGGGAAGTGCGGCTGTGGCCGAGGACCGTCGAGGACAGCGACCGTCGCGAGGCGGTTCCGGCGCCGGACGAGGCAGCTCGTCTGCCGGTGGCCGTAGCGGCTCCGACTCGCGTGGAGGCCAGCGCGGGGACTCTCGTGGTGGTTCCAGCCGCTCCAGTGACTCCCGCGGTAGGTCGGGCGGTCGCCCGACGTCGGGCGGCAAGTCGTCCGGTGGCAAGCCGTCTGGTGGCAAGCGCGCCGAGCGCTCACAGGAGCGTGGCTTCCGGGGACGCTCGGAGCAGGCCCCCCGCACCGCCGACCAGGCGGCGTACGACGGCCCGGACCTGCCCGAGCACATCACCGGCGCCGAGCTCGACCGTGGCGTCCGCGCCCAGCTGAAGGGCCTGCCGGAGAAGCTCGCGGCGCGGGTCGCCCGCCACCTGGCGGCGGCAGGCGCGTTCATCGACGAGGACCCCGAGCTGGCCTACCGGCACGCGCTGGCCGCACGGGCGCGCGCCTCACGGATCGCCGTCGTGCGCGAGGCGGCAGGCGAGACCGCCTACGCCGCCGGCCACTATGCCGAGGCGTTGGCCGAGCTGCGCGCCGCGAAGCGCATGAACGGTGCGACCGACTACCTCCCGATCATGGCCGACTGCCACCGTGCGCTCGGCAACCCGGAACAGGCCATCAAGCTGGCCAAGAGCCCGTCCGTGGCGAACTTCAGCTCCGAGGCCAAGGCCGAGATGACGCTGGTCGAGGCCGGTGCCCGGCGCGACATGGGTCAGCTTGACGCTGCGCTGCGCACCCTCGAGCTCGCCCCGCTCACCTCGAAGAGCCGGCAGGCCTGGGTGGTGCGCCTGCGCTACGCGTACGCCGACACCCTCGAGGCCGCCGGCCGTGAGACGGACGCCCTCTCCTGGTTCCACCGCACCCACGCCATCGACTCCGAGGAGCTGACCGACTCCGCCGAGCGTGCCGAGGCCCTGGAACGACGCCAGTCCTGATCGGCGTGACTGCTGGCGCTCGGGCGCCACATGGGTCACAATGGGTCCACTAATCACATACGTGTCACTCGACTCTGCTTGAGCACTGACGACAGAACGCTGGGGAAGGCGCATCTGGAGCGTCGGAACTCAAGGAGGTCACAGTGACCACACGCATTGCTTCCCGTCCGGACGGTCCGGCCACGAGGGGCATTCTCTACGTGCACTCTGCTCCCTCCGCACTCTGCCCGCACATCGAGTGGGCCGTGGGCGGAGTCCTCGGAGTTGCCGTCTCGCTCGACTGGACGCCGCAGCCTGCCCAGCCGGGCTCCTACCGCGCCGAGCTGTCCTGGAGCGGCTCGGCGGGCACCGCAGCGGCCGTCGCGTCGGCACTGCGTGGCTGGAACCACCTCCGCTTCGAGATCACCGAGGAGCCGACCAGCTCCAGTGAGGGCACGCGCTTCTCGTGCACGCCCGACCTCGGCATCTTCCACGCCATCACCGGACCGCACGGCGACATCCTGATCCCCGAGGACCGGCTCAAGGCGGCGGTGGTCAAGGCCGCTCTCGGCGACACCGCGCTCCTGCTCGAGATCGACAACCTGCTGGGCAAGCCGTGGGACGACGAGCTGGAGACGTTCCGTCACGCCGGTGAGGGCGCCCCGGTGCGCTGGCTCCACCAGGTGGTCTGAGGAGGCTCCTCAGAGCGGGATGTTGCCGTGGCGCCCGCGGCGTACGCCGGCGGTGTCGATCTCGTGTCGCATGGCGTGAGCGATGGCGCTGCGGGTGCGGGTGGGCTCGACGACCTCGTCGACCACCCCGATCTCGACGGCCTTGTCGACCCCCCCGGCGATGCGCTCGTGCTCGGCAGCGAGCTCGGCCTCGACCTGGGGCCGGATCTCGGGCGAGACCTCGGCCAGCTTGCGGCGGTGCAGGATGCGGATGGCCGCCACGGCGCCCATCACGGCCACCTCGGCGCCCGGCCAGGCGAGCACCCGCGTGGCGCCCAGGGAGCGGGCGTTCATCGCGATGTAGGCGCCGCCGTAGGTCTTGCGGGTCACGAGCGTCACGCGCGGCACGACGCACTCGCCGAAGGCGTGCAGCAGCTTGGCCCCGCGGCGTACGACGCCGTCCCACTCCTGACCGACGCCGGGTAGGTAGCCCGGGACGTCGACGAGCACGATCAGCGGCACCCCGAACGCGTCGCACATGCGCACGAAGCGGGACGCCTTCTCGGCGGAGAGCGAGTCGAGGCACCCGCCGAGGCGCAGCGGGTTGTTGGCGACGACGCCGACGGTGCGGCCGCCGAAGCGGCCGAGCGCGGTGACGATGTTGGGGGCCCACCGTGCGTGCAGCTCCTGCATCGTGCCGTCGTCGAGCACGGCCTCGACGAGCGGGTGGACGTCGTAGGCGCGCTTCTTGGACTCCGGGAGGATCGCCGCGAGGTCACGGTCCTCGACCGCGTCGACGTCGAGGCTGTGCTGGGCGCCGAGGAGCGACGCGACCGTGCGCGCCCGCTCGAGCGCCTCGGCCTCGGACTCGGTGAGGATGTGGACCACCCCCGAGCGACGGCCGTGGGGCTCGGGACCGCCGAGGCGCAGCATGTCGACGTCCTCGCCCGTGACGGAGCGGACGACGTCGGGGCCGGTCACGAAGATGCGGCCCTCGGGGCCGAGGATGACCACGTCGGTGAGAGCCGGACCGTAGGCCGCGCCACCGGCTGCGGGGCCGAGGACGACGGAGACCTGCGGGATGACGCCGGAGGCCTGGGTCATCACCTGGAAGATGCGACCCACGGCGTGCAGGGACAGCACGCCCTCGGCGAGCCGGGCACCGCCCGAGTGCCAGAGGCCGATGATCGGCACGCCGTCGGTGATCGCCCGGTGGTAGGCGTCGACCACGACGCGACAGCCGAGGTCGCCCATCGCGCCGCCCATGACGGTCGCGTCGCTGCAGAAGGCGACGACCGCCGTGTCGTTGACCCGCCCGGTGGCCGCCAGCATCCCCGAGTCGTCGTCGGGGGTCAGCAGCTCGAGCGTGCCCTCGTCGAAGAGGGCCGTGAGCCGGTGGACCGGGTTGCGCGGGTCTTGCTCGCGGGGCAGCTTGGCGGGCTTCGTGGCCGTCGTCGTCATGGGGAGGTCCTTCCGGTTCTCAGACGCTGCCGAAGGCGACCGCGACGTTGGCGCCACCGAAGCCGAAGGAGTTGTTGAGCGCGACGACGTCGCCGTCGGGCAGGTCACGCTTGGACGTCGGGATGTCGAGGTCGACCTCGGGGTCCTTGTCGTCGAGGTTGATCGTGGGCGGGCTCACGCGGTCGTGGAGCGCCATCACGGTCGCGACGGCCTCCAGCGCGCCGGCGCCGCCGAGGAGGTGGCCGGTCATCGACTTCGTGCTCGTCACGACACAACGGTCGACGTGCTCGCCCAGGACGGCGTGCAGCATCAGGCCCTCGGCGATGTCGCCCTTCGGCGTCGAGGTCGCGTGCGCGTTGACGTGGATGACGGTGGCGGGGTCGACGTCGCCCTCCCGCAGCGCCATCTTGATGGCGCGGGTGCCGCCGCGACCCTCGGGGTCGGGCTGGGCGATGTCGTGGGCGTCGTTGCTGATGCCGGCGCCGCGCACCTCGGCGTACACCTTCGCGCCACGAGCACGGGCGTGCTCCTCGGACTCGAGGATCAGCACGGCGCCGCCCTCGCCGAGGACGAAGCCGTCGCGGCCGGTGTCCCACGGGCGCGAGACGGTGGTCGGGTCGCCGCCCTCCTCGCTGCCGGTCTTGGACAGCGCCATCATGTTGGCGAACGCGGCCATCGGGAGCGGGTGGATCGCAGCCTCGGTGCCGCCGGCGATGACGACGTCGGCGCGGCCGAGACGGATCATGTCGATGGCCATGGCGATGGCCTCGTTGCCGGAGGCGCAGGCCGAGGTGGGCGCGTGGACCGCGGCGCGGGCGCCGTACTTGAGGCTGACGTTGGCAGCGGGTGCGTTGGGCATGAGCATCGGGACCGCGAGCGGGGACACCCGGCGCGCACCCTTCTCGAGGAGCGTGTCGTAGTTGTCGAGCAGCGTCGTGACACCACCGATGCCGGACGCGAGCGCGACGGCGAGACGCTCGGGCTCGAGGCCCGAACCCTCCAGGCCGGCGTCGGCCCAGGCCTGGTCGGCCGCGACCATGGCGAACTGGCTGGACCGGTCGAGGCGGCGGGCCTTGACGCGCTCGAGGACCTCGGTCGGCTCGACCGCCACCCGGCCGCCGATCTTCACGGGCAGCTGGTCGACCCACTCGTCGGTGAGGCGCCTGATGCCGGACGTGCCGGACAGCATCGCCTGCCACGTCGAGGCGACGTCCCCGCCGACGGGGGAGGTGGTGCCGAGGCCGGTGACGACTACGCGGGTCGAGGGCATCAGATGGGTTCCGTTCTCGCGGGTTGACCGGGGTGGATCGGGTGGATCAGAGGGGGAGTGGGGCCTGGGTCACGGGGGCCGGGGCTGGACTCCGGCCACCCGTGACGTCAGGACGAGCGTGTCAGCCCTGCGCGCGCTCGATGTAGGCGACGGCGTCGCCCACGGTCTTGAGGTTCTTGACCTCGTCGTCCGGGATGGTCACGCCGAACTTCTCCTCGGCGGCCACGACGACCTCGACCATGGAGAGCGAGTCGACGTCGAGGTCGTCCACGAAGGACTTGTCCAGCTGGACGTCGTCGGCGTCGACGCCGGCCACCTCGTTGACGATCTCGGCGAGGTCGGCGCGGATTTCTTCGGTGCTGGCCATGGGCCTTCCCTTCTTCTGTGTGGGTGCTGCTTGGGCTGGTCTGGGGTTGTGGCGGTGCGGGTCAGGGGACGGTGACGACCTGGGCGGCGTACGACAGCCCGGCGCCGAAGGCGATCAGCAGCGCCGTGTCACCGGACCTGGCCTCGCCCTCGGCCATCATCCGGTCGAGCGCGAGCGGGACCGACGCGGCCGAGGTGTTGCCCTGGTCGGCGACGTCGCGCGCGATCCGCACCGACGCGGGGAGCTTCATGGAACGGGCCATGGCGTCGATGATGCGCATGTTGGCCTGGTGGGGCACGAAGACGTCGAGCTCGTCGAGGGTGATGCCGGCCGCGTCGAGGGCCTGCTGGCCGATCTTCGCCATCGCGAAGGACGCCCACCGGAAGACCGGGTTGCCCTGCATGGTCAGGTGCGGCATCACGCCGGAGCCGGGCTGCGTGTCGGTGCCGACGACGTCGCGCCAGTCCTCCCGCTGCCGGATGAGGTCGAACTGCTCGCCGTCGGAGCCCCACACGACCGGACCGATGCCGGGGGTGTCGCTCGGACCGACGACGGCTGCGCCCGCCCCGTCGGCGAAGATGAAGGCAGTGCCGCGGTCGGTGAGGTCGAGGATGTCGGTGAGCCGCTCGACCCCGACCACCAGGACGTGGCGCGCGCTGCCGGCGCGGACGATGTCGGAGGCGAGCGCGATGCCGTGGCAGAAGCCGGAGCACGCCGCGGAGATGTCAAAGGCGGCGGCGCCGTCGGTGCCGAGCTCGTGTGCGATCGCGGTGGCCACGGCCGGGGTCTGGAGCAGGTGGCTGACGGTGGCGACGACCACGCAGTCGATCTGGCCGACGTCGAGGCCGGCGCGCTCGATGGCGATCCGGGAGGCCTCGACCGACATCATCTGGACGGACTCCTCGGGACCGGCCCAGCGGCGCGTCCGGATCCCGGAGCGCTGCTGGATCCACTCGTCGCTGGAGTCGATGGCGTCGACGACCTCGGAGTTGGGGACGAGGCGGGACGGGCGGTAGGCGCCGACACCCATGATGCGTGCGTGAGCGGCACCCGTGCCGCCGGTGATGGCCGTCATCAGAGCGTGGCCTCCGGGTGGAGTCGCAGGAGGGGCTGGCCCGGGGAGACGAGGTCGCCGTCCTCGACCAGCCACTCGACGACGGAGCCACCGTGGGGCGCGGTGATCTCCGTGCGGTCGCGCAGGCTGGCGACCTCGCCGATGGTGGCGCCGGGGGCGAGCAGGTGGAGCTGCGCGGCCTCGGCGGAGATGTGGAACGTGCCCTTGGCGGGGGAGACCACCATCCGCCACGTGGGGGTGGTCTCGATCATCGAGGCCTCGCCGTGCTTGTCGCAGAACTCACGGGCGTCGTCGAGCTGGTCGGGCGTCTTGAGCGCGAACGTCTCCACACCCTTGAGGGCGCGCTTGGCGATGCCGGTGAGCGTGCCGGCCGGGGGCATCTCGAGGATGCCGGTGACACCGAGGTCGCTCATCGTCTCCAGGCAGAGGTCCCAGCGGACCGGGTTGGAGATCTGACCGACGATGCGGCGCAGCACGTCGCGGCCGTCGTGGACGACCTGGCCGTCACGGTTGGAGATCACCGGGGTGCGCGGGTCGTGGGTGGACACCGAGCGGGCCAGCGAGGCGAGGCGGTCGACCGCCGGGGCCATGTGGACGGTGTGGAACGCACCGGCGACGCTCAGCGGCATCAGGCGCGCCTTGGCCGGCGGGTCGTCGGCGAAGGCGGCGAGCTGCTCCGTCGTACCGGCGGCGACGACCTGGCCGGGGCCGTTGTCGTTGGCGGCGGTCAGGCCGTGCCGCTCGATGGCCGCGAGGACCTCGTCGCGGTCCCCGCCCAGGACGGCGGTCATCCCGGTGGCGGTCGTGGCAGCGGCGTCGGCCATGGCGTTGCCGCGCTCGCGCACCAGCACCATCGCCTGCTCGGCCGTGACGGCCCGGGCGCCGGCCGCAGCGGTGAGCTCGCCCACGCTGTGGCCGGCGACCGCGCCGATGCGCGAGAACGCGTCGGCCGGGTGCGGGAAGAGGTCGAGGGCAGCGATCAGCCCGGTCGCGACCAGCAGCGGCTGGGCGATCTTGGTGTCGCGGATCGTCTCGGCGTCGGCCTCGGTGCCGTAGTGGGCGAGGTCGATGCCGGCCACGGTGGCGAGCCAGTCGAAGCGCGAGGCGAAGGTCGGGTCCTCCAGCCAGGGCGTGAGGAATCCGGGGGTCTGGGCCCCTTGGCCGGGAGCGACGATGACGAGCACGTGTCCACTCTGACGGGTCGTGGCCGGTCGCCGCGGGTCCGACGCCGACGAATCTGACCCCCAGATCTTTGTAGGGTTCCTACAGTTCCGTCCGACCCGACTGGCGGCCTAGGATCAGCGCCAGCTGGAGCGCGAACGCCTCGCGCGGGCGGGTCGGCGACCAGCCGGTGACGTCGGAGATCTGGCGCAGCCGGTAGCGCACCGTGTTGGGGTGGACGAAGAGCGCCCGGGCGGTCGCCTCGATGGACGAGCCGTGCTCGAACCACGCGGCCAGCGTCTCGAGCAGCGTGCCGCGAGCGGCCATCAACGGGAGGTAGACCTCGTCGACGAGGTGGCGGCGCGCGTGCCCGTCGCCGGCCAGGGCGCGCTCGGGGAGCAGGTCGCGGCTCGCGACCGGGCGCGGGGCGTCGGGCCAGCCGCTGGCGGCGCGGTGCGCGGACAGCGCGGCCCGCGCCGACGCGCTGGCATGGGCCAGGTCGGCGGTAACGGGGCCGACCACCACGGGGCCGTCGCCGAAGTGGTCGAGCAACCTCGTCGCGGCCGCCAACGGGTCGGTGACGCCGCCCAGCACCACGACCAGCCGCTCGCCCTGCGAGGCACACAGCGCGTCCATCCCGCCGGCGCGCGCGGAGCGTCGTACGGACTCGAAGACGTCGAGCTCGGCCCGGTGCGGGGGCGTGGCGCCCAGCACGACGGCCACGTCGCCGTGCGCGCCCCAGCCCAGCGCGCTGGCCCGCGACAGCACGCTCTCGTCGGCCTCGGCGCGGACGACGGCGTCGACGACGAGGGCCTCGAGCCGCGCGTCCCACGCACCGCGGGACTCGGCCGCTCGGGCGTAGACAGCGGCAGTCGCGAAGGCCACCTCGCGGGCGTAGAGCAGGACCGCGTCGTGCACCTCGCGGGCGTCGTCGGGGTCGAGCAGGGCGTCGATGGTGGTCTCGACGACCCGGATGCTCAGCCGCACCAGCTCGACCGTCTGCTGCAGCGAGATGACGCCGGTCAGCTCGCGCGGCGCGGCGCCGAACACGACGACGTCGAGCGGGTCGTGGGCCGATGCCCCGACCTCGTGGTCGTACCAGTCCACGAACCCGCGGATGCCGGCCTGGACGATGAGCCCGACCCACGAGCGGTCCTCGGCGCTCAGGTCGTCGAACCAGGGCAGGTCGCTGGACATCCGCCCCGTGGCGGCCGTGCTGAGCGCCCCCGTGGAGTTGCGCAGGGCCTCGGCTGCGCGGCGGCGGGACGGGGTCACGGCACGACTGTAGTGGGGTGCGTCACGTAGTGGGATTCCCACGAAGCGCGCCGCGCGGGCCGCGCCCGGGCCCCCAGGTCACGATGTGGCATCAGGGGGAGGCGTGCGGGGTACCGGGGCCGACGCTCTGGTTGAATCCCGGACAGTCCCATCCCTGGAGGTCGCGTGACCCGTAGCAGCAGCCCGCACGTCGAGCACGTGACCGTGCACGGACACCGGCGCGCCTACGTCCGCGCCGGCTCGGGGCCCGTCGTCCTGCTGCTGCACGGCCTCGGCTGCGACCACACGACCTGGTCCTCGGTCATCGACTCACTCGCGCGGACGCACACGGTCATCGCGCCGGACCTGCTCGGCCACGGCGTGTCCGACAAGCCGCGTGCCGACTACAGCGTGGGCGGCTACGCCAACGGCATGCGTGACCTGCTGACCGTGCTGGGCATCGACACCGCGACGGTGGTCGGGCACAGCTTCGGCGGGGGAGTGGCCATGCAGTTCGCCTACCAGTACCCCGAGCGCACCGAGCGGCTCGTCCTCGTGGCGTCCGGCGGCCTGGGACCTGAGGTGAACCCGGCCATCCGCGCCATCACGACCCCGGGCTTCCACCAGGTGATGGGCGTGCTGGCGGCTCCGGGACTGCGCCACGCTGCGACCACGACCATGCGGGTGCTCGCACGGAGCGGGATCAGCCAGCTGCGCGACCTCGACGAGGTCGCCACCATCTACGACTCGTTCAAGGACCCCCGCGCCCGTGCGGCGATCCGGCACGTGGTCCGCGCCGTGGTGGACTGGAAGGGCCAGATCGTCACCATGGCCGACCGGGCCTACCTCACCGAGGCCATGCCGATGTGCGTCGTGTGGGGGGCCGACGACCTCGTCATCCCGGTCAGCCATGCCAGCAACGCCAGCGCGCTCGCCCCGACCGCCCGCGTGGAGATCATCCCCAACGCCGGCCACTTCCCGCACCGCGACCACCCCGAGCGGTTCGCCAAGATCGTGCGCGACTTCATCCGCACCACCGAGCCCAGCCACTACGACCGCCACCGCTGGCGCGACCTGCTCCACGAGGGGGCGCCGGTACGGCCGGCCGAGGCGCGCGCCGGTGAGCCGCCCGTCGATCCGCTGGGCGACGTACGACACGCAACACCCGCCTGACCCGGGCCGGGTCAGGCGGGTGTCAGCGGGTGGTGACGACCGTCAGGCGTCGCCGCCCTCCTGCTTGATGTCCTTGGTGGCGGTCGGGTCGTCGATCCGGTAACGCTCCGCGGCCTCCACGGCCTTCTCGATCGGGAGCTCGCCGGCGTCGGCGAGCGCCTGCAGGGCCTGGACCACGACGCTCTGCGCGTCGATGTGGAAGAACCGGCGGGCCGCGGGGCGGGTGTCGGCGAAACCGAAGCCGTCGGCACCGAGCACGCGGTAGTCGGCCGGGACCCAGCGGGCGATCTGCAGCGGTACCGCCCGCATGTAGTCGGACACCGCGACGACCGGACCCTGGACGCCGGCGAGCTTGTCGCTGACGTAGGCCGTGCGGCGCTCCTCACCCGGGTTGAGCAGGTTCCACTGCTCGACGGCGGCGCCGTCGCGGGCGAGCTCGTTCCACGAGGTGACCGACCACAGGTCGGACTGGACGCCCCACTCCTCGGCCAGGAGGCGGGCGGCCTCCTCGACCCAGGGGAAGCCCACGCCGGACGCCATCAGCTGGACCCGCGGGCCCTCGCCGTCGGCGGTGGCGACCTTGTGGATGCCCCGGAGGATCCCGTCGACGTCGACGTCGGCGGGCTCCGCCGGCATGGAGACCGGCTCGTTGTAGACGGTGAGGTAGTAGATGACGTCCTCGCCGCTGCCGTCGGGCCCGCCGGAGCCGTACATCCGCTCGAGGCCGTTCTGCATGATGTGGCTGATCTCGTAGGCGAACGCCGGGTCGTAGTGGACGATCGCCGGGTTGGTCGCCGCCAGCAGCGGCGAGTGCCCGTCGGCGTGCTGGAGGCCCTCACCGGTCAGCGTCGTGCGACCGGCCGTGGCGCCGATCAGGAAGCCGCGGGCCAGCTGGTCGGCCATCGCCCAGATCGAGTCGCCCGTGCGCTGGAAGCCGAACATCGAGTAGAAGATGTAGAACGGGATCATGTGCTCGCCGTGCGTGGTGTACGCCGACCCGGCGGCCGTGGCCGACGCCATCGCGCCCGCCTCGGAGATGCCCTCGTGGAGCATCTGGCCCTGCGCGGACTCCTTGTAGGACAGCAGCATCTTGCGGTCGACCGACTCGTACTGCTGGCCGCCCGGGTTGTAGACCTTGGCGCTCGGGAACATCGAGTCCATGCCGAACGTGCGGTACTCGTCGGGGGCGATCGGGACGAGGCGGTCGCCGATCTCGGGGTCCTTCATCCAGTCGCGCAGCAACCGGACGACGGCCATCGTGGTGGCGAACTTGTTCTTGCCCGACCCCTGCTTGAGCTCGGCGTAGACCTCGTCGCCGGGCAGCTTGAGCGCGGTGGCGCGGTTGACACGGCGCGGGATGGAGCCGCCGAGAGCCGTGCGGCGCTCGAGCATGTACTCGATCTCCGGGGCGTCGGCACCGGGGTGGAAGAACGGCGCACCGCCGGTCTTCTCGTAGGACTCCTCGAGGTCGCGGTCGCTGATCGGGAGGTAGAGCCGGTCGCGGAACTTCTTCAGGTCCGGGAGGGTCAGCTTCTTCATCTGGTGGGTGGCGTTCTTGCCCTCCAGGGCGTCGATCGTCCAGCCCTTGATGGTGTGGGCGAGGATCACCGTCGGCTGGCCGGTGTGCTTGGTCGCGGCGTCGAACGCGGCGTAGACCTTGCGGTAGTCGTGACCGCCGCGCGGCAGCTTCTCGATCTGGGTGTCGGACATGTGCTCGACCATCTTGCGCAGGCGCGGGTCGCCACCGAAGAAGTGCTCGCGGACGTAGGCGCCGTCCTCGGTCGAGTAGGTCTGGAACTGTCCGTCGGGCGTGGTGTTCATCCGGTTGACCAGCACGCCGTCGACGTCCTTGGCGAGCAGGGCGTCCCACTCGCGGCCCCACACGACCTTGATGACGTTCCAGCCAGCGCCGCGGAAGTTGGCCTCGAGCTCCTGGATGATCTTGCCGTTGCCGGTGACCGGGCCGTCGAGCTGCTGCAGGTTGCAGTTGATGACCCAGGTGAGGTTGTCGAGCTCCTCGCGTGCCGCGACGCGGATGGCGCCCAGCGACTCGGGCTCGGCCATCTCGCCGTCGCCCATGAAGGCCCACACCCGCTGCTGCGAGGTGTCCGTGAGCTTGCGGTTGTGCATGTAGCGGTTGAAGCGGGCCTGGTAGATCGAGTTGATGGCCGTGAGGCCCATCGACACGGTCGGGAACTCCCAGAAGTCGGGCATCAGGCGCGGGTGCGGGTACGACGGGAGCCCGGCGCCCTTGCCGTGCTGGACCTCCTGGCGGAAGCGGTAGAGCTGCTCCTCGCTGAGGCGGCCCTCGAGGAACGCGCGGGCGTAGACGCCCGGGGAGCCGTGGCCCTGGATGTAGATCTGGTCGCCGCCGCCCTCGTGGTCCTTGCCGCGGAAGAAGTGGTTGAAGCCGACCTCGTAGAGGCTCGCCGAGGACTGGTAGGTGGCGATGTGTCCGCCGACCTCGAGGCCCTTGCGGTTGGCCGACGACACCATCACCGCGGCGTTCCAGCGGATGAACGCGCGGATGCGGCGCTCGACCTCCTCGTCGCCGGGGAACCACGGCTCGCGCTCGGGCGGGATGGTGTTGATGTAGTCGGTCGAGCGCAGGGCCGGCACGCCGACCTGCTTCTCGCGGGCGCGCTCGAGCAGGCGCAGCATCACGTAGCGGGCGCGGTCGCGACCGCGGTCGTCGAGCATCGCGTCGAACGAGGCGAGCCACTCCTGGGTCTCGTCCGGGTCGATGTCGGGCAGCTGGGTGGGGAGGCCCTCGTGGATCACCGATGCGACGGGGCTCTTGGTGGACTTGTCGGCGTCACTCACCCACTCATCGTGTCACGCTCCTCCGCGCCACGAAATCTACCCGCGGGTAGTCCCACGAGGCGTACGGCGCAGGGGCTGCCGCAGCCCCCGACTGGTGCGGGGACGGGCACGGGGCGTGGACCGGGGTTGCGGCTCCTGCCGTGTTCCTGTGGACTGTGCGCACCAACGCCCGACCACCGGTCGGGCACCCCGGACACAGGAGGCACTGCGTGAGCTCGACGGTGGGCGATTCTGCCCCGGTGACAGGAACGGGGGATCGGCTCGGGCTCAGGCCCGGGATGGTCGTCCAGGAGCTCGGGTGGGACAACGACACCGATGACGAGCTGCGCATCGCCGTCGAGGACTGCATCGACGCAGACATGGTCGACGGCGACTACGGCAACGTCGTCGACGCGGTCCTGCTGTGGTGGCGCGCCGACGACGGCGACCTCGTCGACGGCCTCGTCGACGCCTTGACCGACCTCGTCGGCGGCGGGTCGATCTGGCTCCTGACGCCGAAGGTCGGCCGACCGGGCACCGTCGACCCCTCCGACGTCACCGAGGCGGCACCCATCGCGGGGCTGTCGCAGACCACGACGGCCGCCGTCAGCAAGGACTGGCAGGCCATCCGGCTGGTCGCTCCGAAGACCCCCGCGTGACCGTTCGCGACCTCCCGTCCACCCTCGCGGCCCGGGCGTCCGGGGTCGCCACCACCGCCCGCGTGCTCGGCCGCGCCGGCGTGATCCGGCCCTACGGCCCGAGGACCCTGCTCGACATCGGACGCGTGGTCCTGCGCTGGGGCACCGGCCCGGCAGGGGGCTTCGCCACCCTCGCGGCCCGCGACCCGCACCAGGTGGGAGTGGTCGACGAGCTCGGCGAGCTGACCTGGGGCGAGCTGCAGCGCCGTACGAACTCCCTGGCGCGTGCGCTCGCCGAGCGCGGGGTCCGCGAGGGCGACTCCGTCGCGGTGATGTGCCGCAACCACCGCGGCTTCGTCGACGCGAGCATCGCGGTCGCCAAGCTGGGCGCCGACATCCTCTACCTCAACACCGCCTTCGCCGGACCGCAGCTGGTCGACGTGCTCGAGCGCGAGGCGCCGAGCATGGTGATCCACGACGAGGAGTTCACCGGCCTCCTGGCCGGCGCCGACCTCGAGCGTCGGGTGCTGGCCTGGACCGAGGGGGACCCGGGGACCGACGAGACCCTCGAGCGGCTGGTGACGGCGTACGACGAGGGCGACCTGCACCCGCCCACACGCCACGCCCGCATCGTGATCCTGACCTCCGGCACCACCGGCACGCCCAAGGGCGCGCCGCGCAAGGAGGCCGGCATCGACGCCGCCGTCTCGCTGCTGTCGAGGATGCCGCTGCGCGCGGGTTGGCGCACGCACATCGCCGCCCCGCTGTTCCACACCTGGGGGTTCGCCCACCTGGCGCTCGCGATGCTGCTGGGCTCGACGGTGGTGCTGCGTCGTACGTTCGACCCGGTGGAGGCGCTGCGCACCACGCAGGCCGAGCGCTGCCAGTCGATGGTCGTCATCCCGGTGATGCTCCAGCGCATCCTGGCGCTCGACCCCGAGCAGCTCGAGGGGGTCGACCTCTCCCGCGTCGAGGTGGTCGCGTCGTCCGGCTCGGCGCTGCCCGCCACGCTCGCGCAGGCGTGGATGGACCGCTTCGGCGACAACCTCTACAACATCTACGGCTCCACCGAGGTCGCCTACGCCTCGATCGCGACGCCGGAGGACCTGCGAGCCGACCCCACGTCGGCGGGCAAGCCGCCCTGGGGGACGGTCGTCAGGATCCTCGATGAGCAGGGGAGCGAGCTGCCGCAGGGCGAGACGGGTCGGATCTTCGTCGGCAACGGGCTGCTCTTCGAGGGCTACACCCACGGCGGGTCCAAGGAGGTCGTCGAGGGGCTGATGTCCTCGGGCGACGTGGGCTGGTTCGACGAGGCCGGGCGGCTGCACGTGGCGGGCCGCGACGACGACATGATCGTCTCCGGCGGTGAGAACGTCTTCCCGCAGGAGGTCGAGGACTGCCTCATCCACCACGAGTCCGTGAGGGAGGTCGCTGCGGTCGGTGTCGCCGACGAGGACTATGGTCAGCGTCTGCGCGCCTTCGTGGTGCGCACCGGCGAGGTGTCGGAGGACGACCTGCGCGAGCACGTGAAGGCCAACCTGGCGAGGTTCAAGGTGCCCCGCGAGATCGTGTTCGTCGACGAGCTGCCGCGCAACGCCACCGGCAAGGTCCTCAAGCGGGAGCTCGCCGGGTGGGGCCGGGGGGACGACCAGGCGAACGACCAGAAGGACGGCGAGGGACCAGCGTGACGGGCAAGGGACTGCGCATCGGCGACGAGGCACCCGACTTCACGCTCCGTGACCAGTTCGGCCAGGACGTCCGCCTCAGCGACTTCCGCGGGCGCAAGGCTGTCGTGCTGATGTTCTTCCCGTTCGCCTTCACCGGGGTGTGCACCGGGGAGCTGTCGGGCGTGCGTGACCGGCTCGACGAGTTCCTCACCTTCGACACCGAGGTGCTCGCGGTGTCCTGCGACTCCGTCTACGCCCTGCGCACCTTCGCCGATGCCGAGGGCCTCAACTTCCCGCTGCTCTCGGACTGGTGGCCGCACGGAGCCGTCGCTCGGAGCTACGAGGTGTTCGACGAGGTCAAGGGCGCCCCGCGCCGGTCGTCCTACGTCGTCGACCGTGAGGGCCGCCTGCGCTGGTCGGTGCACAACGCCGGTCCCGACGGTCGCGACCTCGAGGAGCACCTGCGCGAGCTCCACGCCGCGCTCGAGCCGCACCTGGTGTAGGTGTCACGGTGGCAGTGGTCTAGACCGATCCGGGCCAAATCTGCGATTCCTCGTACGCCCTTGGGGAGGGGTGTAATCTTCTAGTTGTTGAACCGCTGGTGACCCGAGACGCCAGCGGTTCAACTCATTTCCGGGCCCTGTCGTCGAGGCCCGGCGGGTCCCGTAGGGTGTGCCCCTGCGCGTCGGTAGCTCAGCGGTAGAGCACTCGGTTTACACCCGAGCGGTCGGCGGTTCGAAACCGTCCCGACGCACCCCGCACCGTCTCCTGCACGGTCTCCTGCATCGGTCCCGGCCGCTGCATGAGAGGCCTCTCATCCGGGCCTCACGGTCCGCTCACGCCGCGCCAGCAGTCTTCTCGTACACCGGGCCGCACGGGCCCCCGACGAGAGGAACCACGATGAGGAAGATCCTTCCCACCACGCTGCTGGGTGTCGCCGGCCTGACCGCGTTCGGCCTGATCGGCATGTCGTCGCCGGTCGTCTCCTCCACCCCCGACGAAGCCGCCAAGCGTGACGACGACGCGCCGTCGCTCGTCCTGGTCGCCGACGACGACGATGACGACACCAACGACGACGACACCGGTGACGACGATGACGACACGCGCACCAACAGCCCGTCGTACACCGACCAGAGCCGCGACACCAACGACAACACCAACAGCCGCGTCACCGACGTGAGCCGCGACCGCGACATCAGCCGCGGCGACAAGACGCGCGACTGGACCCGCGACGGCGGCGACAAGACGCGCGACAAGACGGCCAACAACACCAACGACCGCAGCCGCAACGACACCCGCCGCTGACCGCGGACGGCTGAGAGGTGAGGGAGGCGACGATGGGCAGGAACGACGACGGCTGGCACCTCGCCGAAGGTGAGCTCCTGGCCCCGGGGCTGAGCGCCCTGCGCCGGCTCGGCGGCGGCGCCGCCTACGAGGCCTGGCTGTGCTTCGACGAGGTGACCTGGTCACCCGTGGTCGTCAAGGCGCTGCGTCCCTCCCAGGTCGAGGACGAGTCCTCCCGGCGCGGCCTGCGCCGGGAGGTCCTCGCCCTCGCCACCGTCAACCACCCGGTCGTCGTCCGCGGCCTGCGCGACGGGCAGGACGGCGACCGCCCGCACGTCGTGCTCGAGCACATCGACGGGCCCCGGCTCTCCAGCCTGATCCGCCGCTACGGGCGGCTGCAGGAGCAGCAGTACCTCCCGCTCGCCATCGACGTCGCCGCGGCTCTGCACTACTTCCGCCACATCGGGTGGACCCATCTCGACATCAAGCCGAGCAACGTCATCATGGGCGCCCCCGCGCGGCTCATCGACCTGTCGGTCGCCCGGCCGGAGGAGGACGCCCGTCGCCTCCGGCACCCGATCGGCACCGACGCCTACATGTCGCCCGAGCAGTGCGACCCCGGCGCCTCGCGGGAGCACAGCGGACCGGTGCCGTCGTACGCCTCCGACGTGTGGGGCCTGGGGGCGACGCTCTTCCACGCGGTCGCCGGCCGGCGGCCCTTCGAGCACGGCGACCCGGACGCGGACGACGTACGCCGGAGGTACCCGCAGCTCGTCGACGCTCCCGCGGCGCTGCCCGACGACGTGCCCCCGGTGGTCGCCGACGTGATCGCGGCGTGCCTGCGCGTCGACCCCGCCGACCGTCCGTTGCCGCACGAGGTGGCCGAGGCGCTCGAGCCGGTGCTCGCCGGCCTGCCGCGCGGCTCGCTGGCCGCCTTCAACCCGAGGGGCTAGCAGGATCAGGGGCTAGCCGGATCAGGGGTTGAGCCGGTAGCCGACGCCGCGCACCGTGGCGATCGACCCGGTGCCGAGCTTCTTGCGCAGGTAGCCGACGTAGACGTCGACGACGTTGGACCCGGGGTCGAAGTCGTAGCCCCAGACCAGGTCGAGGAGCTGCTCGCGGGTCAGGACCTGGCCCGGGTTGAGCAGGAAGATCTCGGCGAGCGCGAACTCGCGCGCCGACAGCTCGGACTCACCCTGCGGTCCGGAGATGCGACGCGTGCGCCGGTCGAGCCGCAGGGTGCCGACGACCAGGTCGTCGCCGCTGGCGGGTGCGTCGACCGGCGCGAGGGCGCGCAACCGGAGCCGGATGCGGGCCATCAGCTCGGCGAAGCGGAACGGCTTGGCCATGTAGTCGTCGGCCCCGCTGTCGAGCGCGGTCACGGTGTCGGTCACCGAGTCGCGGGCGGTCAGCACGATGACGGGCATCCGGCTCCCCTGCGAGCGCAGCTGGTCGAGCACCTCGAAGCCGTCCATGCCCGGCAGCCCGATGTCGAGGACCATCAGGTCGAACCGACCCGACAGAGCCTCGTCGAGACCGCTCGGGCCGTCGCCTGCGACGGTCGGCTGGTGGCCCTCGGCCCGCAGGCCCTTGGCCACGAACGAGGCGATCCGGTCCTCGTCCTCCACGATCAGGATCTGGGCCATCGCGTGTCCTTCCTCATCAGGTTGTCGGTCATCGCCTCGATCTCACGGTCCGGCAGGACGACCTCGACGCGTGCCCCGTGCGGCTCGGCAGCGCTGATGCGTACGTCGCCGCCATGTGCGTCGGCGATCGCGCGCACGATGCTGAGGCCGAGGCCGAAGCCGTCGTCTCCCGCGCGCACCTGGGCGCGACCGAATCGCTCGAGCACCGCCTCCCGGTCCTCCGCGGGGATCCCGTCGCCCGTGTCACGCACCCACAGCCGCACCTCGCCGTCACCGCGGGCGGAGCCGATCGCGACCTCCGCGCCCGGGTCGGTGTGCTTGACGGCGTTGTCGGCCAGCTGCAGCAGGGCCTGGGTGACCCGTTGCTCGTCGAGCACGGCCCGTCCACGGGCCACGTCGTCGAGGCGCCACGCACGGTCGCCGAGGGCGGTGGCCTTCGCCAGCACGGACTGGGTGAGGGCGGACAGCTCGACCTCGCCCAGCACGAGGAAGTCGGGGCGCCGGCTCTTGGCCAGCAGGATCAGGTCGGTCACCAGGCGCGACATCCGGTCGACCTCGTCGAGCAGCAGCTCGCGGGTCTCGGCCAGGTCGTCGGGGTCGCCCGGGTCGAGGAGCTCGAGGTGTCCACGGACCACCGTCAACGGTGTCTTGAGCTCGTGACCGGCATCGTCCAGGAACTGTCGCTGGGCCGCGAAGCCCGAGTCGAGGCGCTCCAGCATGCCGTTGATCGTGCGGGTGAGCGCGGTGATGTCGTCGTTGCCGCGCTCGGGGATGCGCCGCGACAGGTCGGTGGCGGTGATCTCGCGCGCCGTCTCCTCCAGCGTGCGCAGCGGGGCCAGCAGGCGGCCGGACTGGAAGCCGGCGATCGTGGTGATCAGCCCGAGAGAGAGCAGTGCGATGAGGGTGTAGGTCCGGAGGGTGCGGTCGAGCTCCTCGTGCTCGTCGCGCAGGAAGTTGACGATCGCCAGCGCACCCTCGCCCTGGGTGTTGGTCACCGGGACGAGCGTCACCCACGTCTCGCCGAAGGTGGGCGAGTCGATCACCCGGGTGCCGCCGACCCCGGCGAGCTCGGACAGGGCCTCCCGGTAGGCCGGCTCGTCGAGGACCTCCTGGCCGTAACGGTTGGCGGTGCGCTCGGGGGTCTGGCCGCGCACGTAGCCGACGAGCATCTCGTCGTCGTCGGGGACGTTTCGCGTGAGGAAGACGTTGAGCACGCGAGCGACGTCGTCGAACTCCTCGCCGGTGTTGGGGTCGATCCGCAGCGCGCGCAGCTCGGCGATCTCCTGGGTGATCTGTGCGGTGACCTGGCGCTCGATGCGCGCGGACTCGAGGGCGTAGACGAGCAGTCCGGCGCCGGTCATCGCCACCGCGGTGAGCAGGGCGACGACGACGGTGAGGCGCGTGCGGACCGAGACGCGGGCGAAGCGGCGGCGGGCACGGTCAGTCGTCCCCGTCGTCGTCTCGGTCGTCGTCCCCGTCGTCCCCGTCGTCGTCCCCGCCGCCATGTCCGTCGTCGTCCGTGTCGTCGTCATCGTCGTCCCCGCCGTCCCACTCGTCGTCGTCATCCTCTCCGATCGGCGTGGGTGGGGGCGTCACGACCACGGCGTCACCGCCGCCGCGGCTCCCGTCGTCGCCATCGTCCCGGTCGTCGTCGCCGTCGTCCCTGCCGGTGGGGCGCGGGGGAGGGGCCTGCGTGGGCCGCTGTATCGGCGACGACCCGGTGCTGGATGTCGGGTCGATGCTGGCCGGCGGGTCGCTCGGTGCGTCGCGGAGGATCACCGGACTGTGGTCGGGGGGCGGGGGTGCTCCGGGCGAGGCCAGGGACCCGGCGACGTACGCCGTCATCGGCACCACGACCGCCAGGGCCAGCAGCACCTTCGTCACCCGTCCCATGGTCAGGATCGTGCGCGGTGATCGTGGTGCCTGCGTGAGACCCGGATGAGAGCCTTCTTAGAGTCCGCTCGTCCGTCCGCTCGTCGACGCCCACGTGCCGTCCGTCGCACCCGGCGTCCGACCGCTCGCAGCACCCGGTGACGCGTGCCACAGTGGGCGCATGATCGTCCCCTTCAGCGTCACCGACTTCATCGAGCGCGCCGCGGCCGTCTACGGCGAGCGGCCGGGATTCATCGACGAGCCCGACCAGCCCGCCGCGTCGCTCGGCACGCTGACCTACGCCGAGGCGTACGAGCTCTCGCGCAGGCAGGCGGCGAAGCTGGACGAGCTCGGGCTGGAGGTCGGAGACCGGGTCGCGATCATCAGCCACAACTCGGCGCGCCTGCTGACGTCGTTCTTCGGCGTGTGCGGCTCGGGTCGAGTGCTGGTGCCGATCAACTTCCGCCTGCGGCCGGACGAGATCGCCTACATCGTGTCCCACTCCGGCGCGCGGGTGCTCTACGTCGACCCGGAGCTGGTGGACGCGCTGAAGGGCGTCGACGTCGAGCACACCTTCGTGCTGGGCGAGGACGAGACGATGTTCGCCGCACCTGACGTGGAGCCGCGTGCATGGGAGCCGGACGAGAACGCGACGGCCACGATCAACTACACCTCGGGCACGACGGCACGGCCCAAGGGCGTGCAGATCACCCACCGCAACATCTGGACCAACGCGGTCACGTTCGCCCTGCACGCCGGCGTCACCGACCGCGACGTCTACCTGCACACGCTGCCGATGTTCCACGCCAACGGCTGGGGGATGCCCTTCGCGATGACGGGGCTCGGCGTGCCGCACGTGGTGCTCCGCAAGGTCGACGGCGCCGAGATCCTGCGCCGGGTCGAGCAGCACGGCGTGACCGTGATGTGCGCGGCACCGGCCGTCGCCGCCGCGGTGCTGGAGGCCGCGCAGGACTGGGAGGGCGAGATCCCCGGTCGTGACCGCGTGCGGATCATCATGGCGGGCGCCCCGCCGCCGACGAAGACGGTCGTGCGGGTCGAGGAGGAGCTCGGCTGGGAGTTCGTCCAGATCTACGGCCTCACCGAGACCTCGCCGCTGCTGACGGTCAACCGCTCGCGAGCGGAGTGGGACGACCTGCCCGCCGAGGAGCGGGCGGCGAAGCTGGTGCGGGCCGGCGCGCCCGCGATCGGCGTACGCCTGCGCACCGACGCCGAGGGGGAGGTGCTGGCGCGCTCCAACGTCATCCTCGAGGGCTACTGGGAGCGGCCCGACGAGACGCAGAAGGCGCTTGTGGACGGCTGGTTCCACACCGGCGACGGCGGCGTGATCGGCGACGACGGCTACCTCACGATCAGCGACCGCAAGAAGGACGTGATCATCACCGGTGGCGAGAACGTGTCCTCGATCGAGGTCGAGGACGTGCTGTTCTCCCACCCGGCGGTCGCCGAGGTCGCGGTCATCGGCGTGCCTAGCGAGAAGTGGGGCGAGACGATCAAGGCGCTCGTCGTGCTGGGTGACGGCGCCGAGGGCGGCTCCGAGATGGAGGCCGAGCTGATCGCCTGGTGCAAGGACAAGGCAGCGGGCTACAAGGCCCCGACCTCGATCGAGTTCCGCGACGAGCTGGCGCGCACGGCGACCGGGAAGCTGCAGAAGTTCAAGCTGCGCCAGCCCTACTGGGAGGGCCAGGAGCGGCAGGTCAACTAGCGGGTCCCCGATAATCAGCGCATGCCCAGCCTTGCCGACGTCGTCGACCTGATCCACGCCTGGTACCCGCCGCGCACCGCCGACTCGTGGGACGCCGTCGGCCTGGTGGCGGGCGACCCGGCGGCCGAGATCGGCAAGGTGA
Source organism: Nocardioides sp. zg-1230 (assembly GCF_013155335.1). Classification (GTDB taxonomy): domain Bacteria; phylum Actinomycetota; class Actinomycetes; order Propionibacteriales; family Nocardioidaceae; genus Nocardioides. Next base: position 21,575 of record NZ_JABJQZ010000005.1, read on the forward strand.
TGTTCGCCGTGGATCCCACGGTCGAGGTCGCCCGGGACGCCGTGGAGTGGGGCGCCGACCTGCTCGTGGTGCACCACCCGCTGTTCCTCGCGCCCGTCAGCTCGGTCGCCGCGGACACGCCCAAGGGGCGCACGCTCCACACGCTCACCGCCGGCGGCTGCGCGTTGCTCGCCGCCCACACCAACGCCGACCAGGCGGTCACCGGTGTCTCGGAGTCGCTCGCCCTGGCCCTCGGGCTGACCGACCTCGCGCCGATCAGGCCGGCGCCTGCGGGTCCGCTCGACAAGGTGGTCGTGTTCGTGCCGCTGGGAGCTGCCGACGCCGTACGCGCCGCGATGACGGAGGCGGGAGCGGGCCGGATCGGCGACTACGACTCCTGCACCTGGACCGCGACGGGGGAGGGACGCTTCCGGCCGCTGGACGGGGCGACCCCCGCCGTCGGCGCGGTCGGCGACCTCGAGGTGGTCGAGGAGGCACGGGTCGAGGCGGTGGTCCCGCGCTCGCGTCGTACGGCGGTCGTGCGGGCGCTGCTGGCCGCGCACCCCTACGAGGAACCGGCCTTCAACGTCGTCCCGCTCGCGGACCCTGGCCTCGCCACGACCGGCACCGGGAGGGTCGGCACGGTCGAGGAGACCACGCTCGAGGAGTTCGCCGCGCGGGTCGGCGCCGCGCTGCCCGCCACTGCGCACGGCGTACGCGTCGCCGGCGACCCGCAGCGTCCGGTGCGGCGGGTCGCGGTGTGCGGCGGGGCGGGCGACTTCCTCCTCGACGAGCTCGCCCACAGCGACGTCGACGTCTACGTCACCAGCGACCTGCGGCACCACCGGGCGTCCGAGTTCATGGAGCACGACGGCCCGGCGCTCGTCGACGTCGCGCACTGGGCGGCCGAGTGGACGTGGCTGCCCGCGGTGGAGGCTCGGCTGCAGCGGGAGCTGGGCGATAGGGTCGAGACCCGGGTCAGCACGCGGTGCACCGACCCGTGGACGTTCCGCCCCTGAACCCCCCGAAGTCGAAGCAGGAGAGCCGTTGAAGGCCGATCCCACCCACCAGCTCGCGCTCCTCGACGTCGCCGAGCTCGACCGACGCGCCGCCCAGCTGCGCCACCAGCGCAGCCACCTCCCCGAGGTCGCGGAGATCAGCACGTTGGAGGCCGAGCGCACCGAGCTCACCGACCAGGTGCGTGACGCCCGCATCGTCGTGGACGACCTGACCGTCGAGCAGGCCAAGGCCGACCGCGAGGTCGAGCAGGTCAAGGCACGCCGCGAGCGCGACCGCACCCGCATGGACGCCGGTCAGATCACCAACCCCAAGGACCTCGAGCGCATGCAGCACGAGCTCGTCTCGCTCGAGCGTCGCATCTCCACGCTGGAGGACGCCGAGCTCGAGGTGATGGAGAGGCTCGAGGAGGCCCAGCAGGTCCTCGACGGGCTCGGCATCCGCGCCGACGACATCGACGCGCGGCTCGCCGAGCTGGTCGCCGCCCGCGACGAGAAGCGCGCGGCCATCGACGGCTCCCTCGACGAGGTCGCGTCCGCGCGCGGCCCGGCGACCGAGGACATCCCTGACGACCTGATGGCGCTCTACGAGCGGCTGCGCGAGCAGAAGGGCATCGGCGCCTCGCTGCTGCGGGCCCGCCAGTGCGGCGGCTGCAACATGACGCTGGACGCGTCCGAGCTGTCGCGGATCCGGTCCGCTCCGGCCGACGAGGTCATCCGCTGCGAGGAGTGCCAGCGCATCCTGGTGCGCACCGACGAGTCCGGCCTCTGAGGGAGTGACGCGTCGTGCGGTTCATCGACGCGGAGGTCGTCGCGGAACGCAGCCGTACGTCGCTGCGCGCCCGGGTGGCGCGGCTGCGGGCCAAGGGCTGGGTGATCGGCCAGTGCGCGGTCGCCGCCGGCGTCGCGTGGTGGCTCGCGGCCGACGTCTTCGACCACCACCTGCCGTTCTTCGCGCCGATCGCGGCCGTGGTGTCGCTCGGCATGTCCTACGGCCAGCGTCAGCGGCGGGTCGCGGAGGTGACCGTCGGGGTGGCGCTCGGCGTGTTCCTCGGCGACGCGGCGACCCACCTGATCGGCTCTGGCGGGTGGCAGATCGCGCTGATCGTGGCCGCCGGCATGTCGATCGCGCTGCTGCTCGACGCCGGCCAGCTGATGATCATCCAGGCGGCCGTCCAGGGCATCGTGGTCGCCGCCCTCGCGCCGGCCCCGGGTGACGCCTTCATCCGCTGGACCGACGCGATCATCGGCGGCGGGGTGGCCCTCGTCGCGGCGACCGTCGTGCCGCGCGCGCCGCTGCGCAAGCCACGCGACCAGGCGGCCGTCGTGGTCCGCAAGATCGCCGAGCTGCTGCGCTGCTCGGCCGACCGGATCGGGGACGGTGACGTCGACAAGGCGCTGGCCGTGCTGCGCGACGCCCGGTCGACCGACGCGCTCATCGCCGAGCTGCGTGCGGCGTCGCAGGAAGGGTTGTCGGTGGTGAGCTCCTCGCCCTTCCGGCGACGCCACGGCGAGCACCAACGCCAGCTCGCCGAGCTCGTCGAACCGCTCGACGTGGCCCTGCGCAACACCCGCGTGGTCGTGCGCCGGGTGGCGGTGGCCAGCTATCGCCGCGAGCCCGTCCCGGCGTCGTACGCCTCCTTGATGCGCGACCTGGCGGACCTCTCGGACCGGGTCGCCGACGAGCTGGTCGCCAACCGGATGGCGGAGGCGGTCATCGACGACCTCATCGCCCTCGGGCGGGCGACGGCCCAGGTCGAGCACAGTGACGACCTGTCCGCCGAGGTGATCCTCGCCCAGGTGCGCTCGATCGTCGCCGACCTGCTGGCGCTGTGCGGGATGGACCCGCTCGAGGCGACCGACGTGATCCCCCTGCGTTAGACGTCCGTCACCACGACGTCGAGCTGGGTGCCCTTCGCGGTGGCCCCACCCGTCTCGACGGTCCAGCCGAGCCGAGTGAGGGTCTCGGCCAGCGCGGCCGGCGTGCGGGGGTTCGCCCCGTCCTCGAGCAGGGCGCGGACGATGCGGCCCTTGGTCGCCTTGTTGAAGTGGCTCACCACGCTGCGCTTCCCGCCGGACTCGTGGAGGACGCGCACGGTCGCGACGCGGCCGGCCAGCTCCGTCGAGGGCCGCCAGAAGGCGGCGTACGTCCCGGAGCGCAGGTCGACGAGCAGCCCGGTGCCGATCGCCTCGGTGACGGCCTCGCCGAACACCTCGCGCCAGGCGCCGGCGACCGAGCCGGTGCCGGGGAGGCTGGCGTCGCCGGAGAGGCGGTAGGCCGGGATGCGGTCACCGGGTCGCACGATGCCGAACAGTGCGCTGGTGATCGCCACCCGCGCTGTCGCACGCCGTCGGGCAGCGGGGGAGAGGGTGTCGAAGCCGAGGGCGTCGTAGAGCACCCCGGTGTAGATCGCGTCGGCGCGGGCGGTCGGGGCGCTGCGCAGGTCGGCGTTGCGCTGCACCAGGTCGCGCTGGGCCGGTCCCAGGCCGAGCACGGCGGCCGCCTTGTCCGGGTCGTCGCCGCACAGCTGCACGAGCGACTCCAGCAGCGTCGTACGGGTCGCGGTGAGGGACGGTGAGGACAGCGAGCCCAGGTCGAGGGGCTTGCCGCGACGCGGAGCGGTCTTGCCCTCGCTGGGCGGCAGCAGGATCAGCACGCGCGCAAGCGTAGGCAGCGCTCGCCGTGGCCTCCCGGCTAGGGTCCCGGTATGCCCAGCAACCGCGTGGTCAAGGTCCGGTCGACAGGCGACAGCGTGACGGCGCAGGAGATGCGCGACGGCATCGCCGCCATTCAGGCCGACCTCGAGGTGACGCCGACGTTCCCCGAGGCCGTCGAGCGAGCTGCCGCCGAGGCGGCCGCGGCGCCCCGCCTGCCCGAGCTCGACCGCACCGACATCCCGTTCATCACCATCGACCCCGAGTCGGCGCGCGACCTCGACCAGGCGATGCACATCGAGCGGGACGGCGCGGGCTACGTCGTGCACTACGCGATCGCCGACGTCGCCGCCTTCGTCACGGCGGGCGACCCTGTCGACGTGGAGGCCAACCGCCGGGGCGAGACGCTCTACGGCGCGGACTCCAAGATCCCGCTGCACCCCACCGTGCTCAGCGAGGGCGCCGCCTCGCTGCTGCCCGACGAGGTACGCCCCGCGCTGCTGTGGACCATCAAGGTCGACGAGACCGGTGAGGGCACCGACGTCGAGGTCGAGCGCGCGCTGGTGCGCTCGCGCGCCAAGCTGTCCTACGAGGGCGTCCAGGCCGACCTCGACGCCGGGAGGGCCGACGACCTCATCGGGCTGCTCAAGGAGGTCGGCGAGCTGCGCCTGGCCCGGGAGGCCGCCCGCGGCGGGGTGTCGCTGCCCCTGCCCGAGCAGGAGCTGGTCGAGAACGGCGACGGGCACTGGGAGCTGGAGTTCCGGCGGCTCACCCCGGTCGAGACCTGGAACGCCCAGATCTCTCTCCTCACCGGCATGGCGGCCGCCTCCCTGATGGTCTACGCCCGCGTCGGCATCCTCCGCACCCTGCCGCCGGCGGACCCCCATGACGTACAGCGCCTTCACCGCACCGCCCGCGCCCTCGGCATCTCGTGGCCGGCCGAGCAGCTCTACCCCGACTTCGTCCGCACCCTCGACCCGTCGAGGCCGACGCACGCCGCGATGATCGTCGCGTGCACGCGCCTGCTGCGCGGCGCCGGCTACGTGTCCTTCAACGGCGAGCTGCCCGAGCAGGCGCAGCACTCCGCCCTCGCCTCGGAGTACGCCCACGTCACCGCGCCGCTGCGCCGCCTCGCCGACCGCTACGCCGGCGAGGTCTGCGTGGCGCTCTGCGCCGGCACCGACGTCCCGTCGTGGGTGGTCGAGGCGATGCACGAGCTCCCCGACACGATGACCGAGTCGGGACGTCGGGCCAACCGCTACGAGAACGCCATCGTCGACCTCTGCGAGGCCGAGCTCCTCCACGACCGGGTCGGCCAGCGCTTCACGGCCGTCGTCGTCGACCTCGACGAGAAGAGCAGGCAGAAGGGCGACATCACCATCCAGGACCCCGCCATCGAGGCCCCGGTGACCAGCTCCTCCGACCTGCCCCTCGGCGAGGAGGTCACCGTCGAGCTGGCGACCGCCGACCCCAAGGCGCGGAAGGTGGAGTTCCGGCTGGCGTGAGCCACGCACCGCCGGACTGGGCACGGGGCGGCGCGTCGGACAGGACGAAGGCCGGCAGAGGCGCTCCTTGTCCGCGTACGCCGGCTGGGCTGGGGGCCTTCCTCCTGTCGGACGCGCCGGGCCTGTGGACAGCGAGAGCGGGCGGATGGTGGTTCGCGGCAAGGTCGGCGTCATGCGCGCAGACTCGGCACTCGTGAAGCTGGGCGGAGTGGCGTCAGCCCAGTCCCTGCTCCGGCTGAGCAGCAGACGCCGGATCAGGCGCGCGTGCGCCTCGGGACGCATCGTCAAGCTCGCCCGCGGTCGGTACGCGCTTCCCACGGCCCCGCAGGCGTGTCTCGCAGCCGCCGAGCTCTCCGGAGTGGTGTGTCTTCGCAGCGCGGCTGCGGTGCACGGGTGGGAGATGAAGGTCCCGCCCCCTCGGCCGGAGGTCGCGGTGGACCCCCGTCGCAACCTGCCAGCGGTCCGGCGTACGGGCGTCGACGTCCGCTGGATGGCTGTGGGACCCGATGACGCAGCGGCCCGCGTGACGACCCCTCTGCGGACGGTGGTGGACTGCGCGCGCCATCTTCCCTTCGACGAGGCACTGGCCATCGCGGACTCGGCACTGCGCTCGGGATCGGTGACGAGGGCCGAGCTCAGCGCCGTACAGGTCCGGGGAGCAGGTGCAGCCGCCGTTCGCCGGGTTCTCACCCACGCTGACGGGCGGGCGGCGAACCCCTTCGAGTCCGTCCTCCGCGCCCTGTGCATCGAGGCCGGCCTGGTCGTCGAGCCGCAGGTCGAGGTGGGGATGATGACCGGAACGGTGCGCCCAGACCTGGTGTGCCGCAGTCGTCTGCTCGTGCTCGAAGCGGACTCGTGGACCTTCCACGCGAGCCGCAAGGCGCACAAGAGGGACTGCGCCCGCTACAACCTGCTCGTTCTCCACGGGTGGCGGGTCCTGCGGTTCACCTGGGAGCAGGTGATGCTCGAACAGTCCTATGTGCGGTGGGTCCTCGCGGAGGTCGTACGGCCCGTCGGACAGGACGAAGTCGCCTAGGCGTACGACGTCCCGGCGGGACGCTGAGCTCTGAGCCGACTTCGTCCTGTTCGACGCGCCGGTGTGGGGGAGTGGGTCGGCCTGTAGGCCGGGTTCTGTCCTGCTGACGCAGGGGCGACCATCCATCTGCGACGACCGTTGCCGGCCGCCTGGTGCGATCTACCCGGATGCTCGGGCGGGCCGCCCTCGGACGCATCCTGTCTGATCTTGCTCCGGGTGGGGTTTGCCTAGCTGCGCCGGTCGCCCGGCGCACTGGTGGTCTCTTGCACCACCGTTTCACCCTTACCGGTCGTGAGACCGGCGGTCTGTTCTCTGTGGCACTGATCCCGCGGGTTGCCCCGGGTGGCTGTTGGCCACCACCCTGCCCTGTGGAGCCCGGACCTTCCTCGACCCCTCACCCGGAGGCGAGGTGCCGCGATCGCCCGGCCGACCCACTCGAGGGTGAGTCTAGGGGTGTGTCAGCACCTCGGCGCCATCCTCGGTGACGAGGAGGGTGTGCTCGAACTGCGCGGAGCGGCGGCGGTCCTTCGTCACGACCGTCCAGCCGTCGTCCCACATGTCGTAGTCGGGGGTGCCGAGGTTGAGCATCGGCTCGATCGTGAAGGTCATCCCGACGCGGATCTCGTCGTCGAAGCGCTCGTCGTCGTAGTGGGGGATGATCAGCCCGGAGTGGAACGCCGTACCGATGCCGTGGCCGGTGAAGTCACGGACGACGCCGTAGCCGAAGCGCTTGGCGTACGCCTCGATGACGCGGCCGATGACGTTGACCCGGCGGCCGGGCTTGACCGCCTTGATCGCCCGGTCGAGCGCCTCCTTCGTGCGCTCGACGAGCAGCCGCGACTCCTCGTCGACGTCGCCGGCGAGGAAGGTGGCGTTGGTGTCGCCGTGGACGCCGCCGATGAAGGCGGTGATGTCGATGTTGACGATGTCGCCGTCCTCGACGACGCGCGCGTCGGGGATGCCGTGGCAGATCACCTCGTTGACGCTCGAGCACAGCGACTTCGGGAAGCCGCGGTAGCCGAGGGTGGAGGGGTAGGCCCCGTGGTCGCACAGGAACTCGTGGCCGATGCGGTCGAGCTCGTCGGTGGTGACACCGGGTACGACGTGGGAGCCGACGAGGTCGCGCGCCTGGGCGGCCAGGCGGCCGGCCACCCGCATGAGCTCGATCGTCTCCGCGTCCTTGACCTCCTCGCCGGTGAACCGCTCCGGCGTCGGCCGGTCGACGTACTCCGGGCGGGCGATGTGGGCGGGCACGGCACGACGCGCAGATACCTCTGCGGGGGATACGACAGGCACGGGCGCGAGTGTAGTTTCGGAGAATGAGCGAGAACGAATACTGGTTCTGCCTGACGCACCACACGGTCGAGGGCAGGGACGGCTGCAAGAACGCCGACCGCCTCGGCCCCTACGCCTCGTCCGCGGAGGCCTCGCGCGCGCTCGAGAAGGTCGAGGAGCGCAACGAGGAGTGGGACAACGACCCGAAGTGGAACGACGACGGCCCGGGCTCCGGCGACGGCATCACCGACGGCACTCCGGACAACTGATCACTTCTTCTTGCTCTTCTTGCCCTTGACGGGGTTCGCCGCCTGAGCGACATCGGCGGCGGCACGGACGCTCTTCAGCGCCCGCTTGGTGTTCTTGTCGAGGGTCTTGGTGAGCTCGGCGATCGCCGCCTCGTACTGCTTGCTCACCCGGGCGGCCGTCTCGGCGGCGACCCGCTCGGCAGTGTCCTGCGCGACCTTCTGGATCATCGCGGCGGTGCTGACCGCCTGGGTGCCGACGTCGACGGCGCGGCCGGCGGGGGAGCGGCGGGCCGCGGTCGTGACGGGCTTGTCCGACGTCGCCGTCTGCGTCGCGGGCGCCTTCTTCGCCGTCGACCTGCTCGCCGTCGACGTCGCCTTCTTCGCCGGCGCCTTCCGGGCAGTCGACCTCTTGGCGGTCGACGTCTTCGCAGTGGACTTCTTGGCCGCGGTCGACTTCTTCGCTGTCGACTTCTTCGCTGTCGTCTTCCTGGCCGTCGAGCTGCCGGTCGACTTCTTGGCAGGAGCCTTCTTGGCTGTCGTCTTCTTCGCCGGCGACTTCCGGGCGGGCGTCTTCTTCGCGGTGGACGTGGTGGCTGCCGTCTTCTCGGCCGGGGTCTCGCTCACGGAGGGCTCCTCGCGTCGTCGGGAAGCCTGATCCTGCCGCGCGAGAGGCAGGTTGTCACCGGCTAGCGTGTCGGCGTGCCCCAGCCCGCCGTCCGCGAACCGCTCTCACCGTGGCCGATCGCCGGCCTGGTCGGCCTGGCCTGCGTGGCGTTCCTGATCGGCGCGACCGGCGTCGCGGTGGGAGCGCCATGGTGGGCGCTGGTGCTGCTCGGCCTCGTGTGGGTGGCGGCGTTGCTGACGGCGGTCGCGTGGTTCACCAGCCGCCCGCGGGCGGTCGTGCTGCTGCCTGTGGTCGTCGCGCTGGTGTGGTTCGCGACGGTCGTGGGCGGCGCCCGCTGGCTGGGCTGGTCGGCCTAGCCAGCAGGCCGGCAGCGAGGCGTCAGAACGTGTGCTCGGCGCCCGGGAAGGTGCCACCGCGGACGTCGTCGGCGTACGCCCGCGCCGCGTCGAGCAGCACCCCGTGGACGTCGGCGTACTGCTTGACGAAGCGCGCCATCCGTCCGGTGCGCAGGCCGAAGGCGTCCTGCCACACGAGGACCTGGCCGTCGCACCCGGCGCCGGCGCCGATGCCGATCGTGGGGATGGTGAGCTCCTTGCTGATGCGCTCCGCGACGTCACCGGGGACCATCTCCATGACGACGGCGAACGCACCCGCCTCCTGCACGGCATGCGCGTCGGCGATGACGCGGTCGCTCGCGTCGCCCCGGCCCTGGACGCGGTAGCCGCCGAGGGTGTGCTCGGACTGCGGGGTGAAGCCGATGTGGGCCATGACGGGGATGCCACCCCGGGTGCACTTCTCGATGACGGGGGCCATCTCGGCGCCGCCCTCGAGCTTGACGCAGTGGGCGCCGGCCTCCTTCATGAAGCGGACGGCGGTGAGGTAGCCCTGCTCCGGCGAGGCCTGGTAGCTGCCGAACGGCAGGTCGCCGACGACCATCGCGCGCTTCACCGAGCGCGCCACCGCGCGGGTGAGGGGGAGGAGCTCGTCGACCGTGACCGGCAGGGAGGTCTCGTTGCCGAGGACGTTGTTGCTCGCGGAGTCGCCGACCAGCAGCAGGTCGATGCCCGCCTCGTCGAAGGTCGCGGCGGTGTACATGTCGTACGCCGTCAGCATGGTGATCTTCTCGCCCCGCTCCTTCATCTCCCGCAGGTGATGGGTGCGGACCCGCTTCACCGGCGCAGCCGGGGCGCTCGGACCGGAACCGTAGGGGGCAGTCTCTTCAGCCATGCTCGCTCCTCGTCATCTCGCGGCTCCCTGATGGAGTCCACGGACCACTTCTCAGGCTAGTCGCGACCCGCGGGTACGGCGCTGTGGCGACGGTCACGTCATCGCGGCGACACCCGTACGACGCGGTCGCGAGCACCGTTGTCGGTGGTGACGAGCAGGTCGCCGTTGCGGGCCGACGTGATCGACCGCAGGCGGCCGAGCCGCTGGAGCCGGGGCGGACGGGCGACCGACACCAGCCCGCCGCCGGCGTCGAAGCGCAGGAACAGCACCTCGGAGCCCTTCAGCGCGGCGACGGCGAGCGTGCCCTCGAGCGCGCCCCACTGCGATCCACGCACCCACGCGGCGCTGGAGGTGGCGATCGTGGGGGTGCCGGAGGACCAGGCCGCGTCCTGCTGCTCACCCGGCAGCGACTGGTCGGTCATCGGGACCGACTCGTCGTAGCCCGGGACGGGGTTCCAGCCGTAGTCGCCTCCGGCGACCAGCAGGTTGACCTCGTCGTCGCGGTCGCTGCCGTGCTCGACCGACCACACCGAGCCGTCGTCGCGCTGGGCCAGGCCCTGCACGTTGCGGTGACCGTAGGTCCACACGAACCGTCGTGCGGTGCTCGCCTCGGCGAAGGGGTTGCCGGGCACCGGAGCGCCGGTGCGCCGGTGGACGCGCAGGACCTTGCCGCCGAGCGAGTCGAGGGTGCGCGGGTTGGTGCCGACGGCGGCGTCGCCGGTGCCGACGTACAGGGCGTCGCTGCCTCGGTCGAGCATCAGCCGGCACCCGCCGTGACGGCCCGAGGTCGACGGCAGGCCGGTCAGGAGCGTGCGGCGACCGCTGAGCCGGGTCCACCTCCGGTCGACGCGCCACCGGCTGACCTGCACGTGGGTGCCGCCCCTGGCGCTGCCGTGGCACGCCCACAACGTCCGCGAACCGGCGTCGACCGCGAGCGACATCAGCCCGGTCTCGCCGGACACCCACACCAGCCTCGACAGGTCGGCCAGGGTGCGCCGCTTGCCGTTGCGTACGACGCTGATGCGGGCGCGGTCACGCTCGGAGACCAGCAGCCGCCCGCCGGGGGCCTGCTGGACGTCCCAGGGGTGCTGCAGGCCGCGTACGACGGTGCGCACCCGGAGAGCGGGCACCTGCCCACGCTGCGTGTCAGCGACCGGCGCGGGGGCCGCTGCCGAGGAGGGGACCGGGCCGGGCGACAGGGTGCCCACCGGGGCTGACACCGCCAGCACGACGGCGGCGACGAGGATCCGGGACGACGAGATGGCGCTCAGTCGGTGCACCCGGGTCACGGTACGCACGCCCACGGGTCACGGCCAGTGGTCACGGCCAGTGGTCACGGCCAGTGGTCCGGCCATGCGTCGCTGAACGCGTCGCCGACCCTGTCGGCACCCTCGGCCACGGTCCGTCCGGCGTCCTCGAGCGGCTCCACCACGTAGCGGTCGACGGCCTGTTGCGCCTGGTAGGCGGCCTCGTTCTGCGCGAAGTCGTAGAGGCGGTCGTGGGCCGGGGTGTCGCGCCCAGCGACCAGGTCGACGTCGCTGTCGCGGTCGATGACGACGTTGGTGATGTTGTCGAGCGACGCCGTGCCGTCGTCGAGGTAGCTGGTGTGCCGGTCGAGGATCGCCCCGCCGTCCTGCAGGTGCCAGGGCGTGTCGGTGCCGTCGGAGGAGACGTCGAACCGGTTGGCCCCGAACGACGCCTGGCTGGGGTCGTCGCCCAGCCCCAGGTTGCCGAGGTGGACGGTGTCGCCGCCGATGCTCACCGGCACGTCGACGGAGATCTCGCCGCCGAGCCAGGTGACGAAGTCGTTCTCACGGGACCCTACGTAGACCTCGCCGGGTGGGGCGTCGAGGCCGGACACGTGGTGCACCCCGCCGCCTGCGCCGGGGCTTCCGATGAGCACGAGCGAGTCCTCGTCGAGCCCGTCGGCGGCGGCGTGCGCAGCGGTCGTCGAGCCGTAGCTGTGGCCGATGACGGTCAGGTGGGCCTGCCCGCCGGGGCTGTCGCCGGCGTGGGTCGCGCGCAGGCCGTCCACGAAGTCGCCCAGCAGGTGCCCGCCGTTCTCGGCGAGACCCTCGCCGACGACGCCGGCGATGTCGGTGAGCTCGGAGGTGATGCCCTCCGCGGCGCTGGGGGCGTCGTAGCCCATCCACGCGATCGCAGCGATGTCCTCGCCCTTGTCGTGGGCGTCGAGGAACAGGTTGAGAGCGTCCTGACCCTGCGCGGCCATCGCGGACATGTCGTTGGTCAGGCCCGGCACGATGACTGCCGTGTGGTCGGCGGTGTCCGGGTCGCCGTAGCTGACCGCGGCGGCGCCGTCGCCGTCGAAGGCGTGGGGCAGGTAGGCCATCAGGTTGGTGTCGACCGGCTCACCGGCGTGCCGCGGCGGCTGGCCGAGCGCGAGCGCGTCGCGGGTGGCCTGCACGCGCCGGAGCCAGGCGGCCTCCGCGTCGGTGAGGGTGCCGTCCTCGTCGCGCCGGCGGAGGTACTCCTCGTCGCGGTCGAGCATCCCGCGGTTGGCCTCGTCCCGGTCACCGGTGGGGATGCCGTTGGTGTTGCCGACGAGCTCGGGGAAGGCGATGGCGAGCGCGGCGCGCTGCACGTCGGTGAGGGACAGCCACCAGTCGTTGACCGACTGCGGGTCGCCCTGGGCGGCGAGCTGACGGCGCAGGGCGTCGGCGTCGACCCGGCCGGCGGCGTCGCGTGCGTCGCGCCCCTCGCTGCGGGTGTCGACCGACGCCAGGACGGCGATCAGCCGGTCCTCGTCGGCACGGACGCGTTCGAGCCAGGCCTCGCGGTCGGTCACGATGCGGTCGTGGCGTCGGGTGAGCGCGGAGGCCTCGTGCTGGAGCTCGTCGACCTGGTCGGCGGGGGCTCCGTCGGCTCGCGACCACAGCGACTCGCGGTCGCGGTTGTAGCCGGCGCGGTCGGCGTCGAGCCGGTCGAGCTCGGTGCGGCGCGTCGCCATCTGGTCGAGGTACACCTCGACCGCGGTGAGCGCCTTCTCCAGCGCCGCGACCGCGGCGTCGGCGCGGCGGCCCAGCGCGGTCATGGCGTGGCCGGCCGCGTCGGCGGCGTTGCCGGTCCAGCCGGCGGGGACGCCGTGCGACGACATCCAGGAGGTGACGTCGGAGGTGGCGATCGCGGCGGCGCGCAGGTCGGTGGCGACGGCGGAGGCCGAGGGACGTACGTCGGGCTCGGGCCACGCGGCGATCGGGGCGGGAACCACGATGGTGGTCATCGCTCGGCCCACGGCACGAGGTCGCGCAGGTCGGTGGATGCCTGCTGGTCGGTCAGCAGGAAGTCCAAGCGAACCGCGGAGAGCGCCTGCGAGTGGCTGATCGCCTCGCGCTCCAGGGCGTCGAGCTCGACGCGCCAGGTCTCGACGAACCGCGCCGCGGCCGCCGCGACGCGGGGGCCGAGCTCGGACACCTCGGACTGGGCGAGGTTGCGGCTGGCCGAGTGGAGCACGTCGGCCTGCTCGTCCCAGTCGCGGGCTGCCTGGACGATGACCGAGAAGGGGACCTGGGTCACGGCCGACCACCCGCGCCGGTCGTCTCCGTGTCGGTCCACGCGGAATCGGCCACCGGGCGCGAGGTGAGGACCAGGTCGATCCCGCCCTCGACGACGTGGGCGACGAGGCGGTGCCCGTCGCGCAGCGCCTCGAGGGTGGGTCGCGCCTGCCGCTCCAGCGGGCGCGCCTGCCAGCCGAGGTCGATCAGCGCCTGCCCCACGCGCCGCAGCTCGGCGACCTCGCGCCCCGGCGCCGGGAAGGAGGTCGGCACCGTCAGGTGCTGCTGTGCGGCCTCGTCGTGGTGCTTCCAGAACCGGAGGTCGAGGGGGAGGTCGGTGCCGAGGGCGACCCCGAGGACGCGCAACGCCTCGACGGCGTCGTCGGCCACGGCCTCGGGGTCACCGGTCCACGCCTCGGGGTCGGCAGGCCGGGGCCGGGTCGGCGGGAGGAGGACGACGTCGACGTCGGGGTGACGCTCGCGCAGCACCCGGAAGAACGGGTCGGCGGCGGCGGGGTCAGGACTGGCCATGTCGGGAGGATGCCCCGCCGCGGGTGGCGGAAACCTGCCGGTCGCGTCGTACGCCGGTCAGAGATCCCCGGACAGGTCGACGGTGCCTCGCGCCCGCGCCCGGTCGGCGCCCGCGTCGGAGAAGGCGACGCAGGGCGCGGTGAGACTGACCCGCCACTCGACGCCGTCGTCGGTGCGGCGCCCGCGCTGGACGAGGAGCTCGAGGCCATCGCGCGTCCCGGCGACGCTGGTGTCGTCGATGGTGTCCTTCAGCTCCCAGCCGGCGGCCGCCAGCTCCGTACGCAGCGCGCCGGTGCCGTCGCGCCACGACGCGCCGTCGCCCGTGAGGCCGCCCGTGATCGAGTACTCGAAGGTGTTGTTGCCCAGGTCGCAGGGCAGGTGCAGGCCGCCGAACGTGCTGGACGAGGCGCTGAGCGCCGAGGTCATCGCCGGCTTCGCGGAGCGCAGGGCGGCGAGCCCGGCCTCCTCCTGCTTCGCGGGTTCGCTCGTCTCGCGCCCGGCTGAGGACGCACCGTCGCTGCACGCCGTCAGCAGGAGCACGACCAGGACCGCCCCGAGAATCCGCATGTCGCGAGCCTATGGCCTCCGCGTCTGGCGCGAGAGCTGCACGCCGACGCCCGTGGTGGCGTAGCCGAGACGGGTGTTGAGGGCGCGCATCGCGGCGTTGCCGTCCTGGGTCCAGGTGTAGACCTCGTCGATGCCGTGCCCGGCGGCCCAGGCCAGGGTGACCAGCTTGAGGTGGACCGCCAGGCCACGACGGCGCCAGTCGCGGCGTACGGCGGTGAGGCTGTTCTCGGCGCGCGTCGGCCGGTCGGGGTCCAGTCCCAGCCCGGCGCACCCGACGACCTCGCCGTCGTGGAGCGCGAGGAACATCGGGTCGCCCAGCCAGGACCGCACCCAGCCGTCCGGGGTGACCTCGAGCGGGGCGTCCACGGCGAAGCCGGCGAGCGCCTCCAGCCCGAAGCCCTCGTAGGCGCCCTCCCAGAGCCCCGGCCGTTCCTGGGCGGTGACGACCTCGATCCCCTCAGGCGTCGGCGTCGGCTCGACGGGGCCGGTGATCCGGTAGGTCTGCTCGACCTCGCGGTTGACCTCCTCGAAGCCGAAGCGGTGGGCGAAGGCCAACGAGCCCTCGTCGTCGGCACCGGCGCGCACCGTGTCGTAGCCCAGGTCGGCGACGTGGTCGACCAGCCGTTCAAGCAGCGCGGTGCCGTGGCCGCGACGCCGGTGGTCGGGGAGCACGCGCGGGATGACCGAGCCGGCCTTGCCGATCTCCGAGCGGTTGGCCATGCCGGAGCCGACGACCACGCCGTCCTCACGCGCCAGGACGAGCAGCCGCTCCGGCGTCTCGTCCGCCCTGATCTCGGCGATCGACTGGGTACGTTCGTAGGGGACCACCGCGATCCGCACGCGGCGCCACTCCTCGAGGTCGGCGTCGGTGTCGCAGGGGCTGATGTCGAGGGCCATGGGGGCAGACTCGCGCGTCCGCCGGGGGTGGTCCACCGAGTTTCGACCCGGCGCCTCCCTAGAGTGGCGGCGTGGACTTCTACTCCGCCTACGCCCAGGGCTTCGCCCGGATCGCGGCCGTCACCGTCCCGGTGCACCTCGCCGACCCCGTCGCCAACGCAGCCGTCGTGCTTGAGCAGGCGCGCGGCTGCCACGACGACTCGGTCGCCGTCGCGGTGTTCCCCGAGCTGTGCCTGACCGGCTACTCGGTGGACGACCTCTTCCTGCAGGACACGCTGCTCGCGACGGTGGAGGAGGCCCTCGCCGAGATCGTGGCGGCGAGCGCCGACCTGATGACGATGCTCGTCGTCGGAGCGCCGGTCGTGCACGGCAACCGGGTCTTCAACGCCGCCGTCGTCATCCACCGCGGGGCGGTCCTCGGCGTCGCCCCGAAGTCCTACCTGCCCAACTACCGCGAGTTCTACGAGCGCCGGTGGTTCGCCCCGGGCGACGACCGCGAGCTGGAGTGGGTCTCCGTCGCCGGGCAGGACGTGCGCTTCGGGCCCGACCTCATCTTCCGCTGTCTCGACGTCCCCGGCCTGGACCTGCACGTCGAGGTGTGCGAGGACATGTGGGTGCCGGTCCCGCCGAGCGCCGAGGCCGCGCTCGCGGGAGCCACGGTGCTCGCCAACCTCAGCGGCTCACCGATCACCATCGCGCGCGCCGAGGACCGGAAGCTGCTCGCCCGCAGCGCGAGCTCGCGGTGCTCGGCGGCGTACGTCTATGCCGCGGCCGGGCAGGGGGAGTCGACGACCGACCTGAGCTGGGACGGCCAGACGATGGTCTACGAGTGCGGTTCGCTGCTGGGCGAGAGCGAGCGGTTCCCCGACGGCCCGCGCCGCACCGTCGTCGACGTCGACCTCGACCTGGTGCGCCAGGAGCGGATGCGGCAGGTCACCTTCGACGACAACCGGCGTACGCACCACGAGCGGGTGAACCGCTTCCGCACCGTCGAGTGGGAGCTCGAGCCGCCGACCGGCGACATCGGGCTGTTGCGCAAGGTCGACCGCTACCCGTTCGTCCCCGACGACCCCGAGCGCCTCGCCCTCGACTGCTACGAGGCCTACAACATCCAGGTCTCCGGCCTCGAGCAGCGGCTCACCGCGATCGGCACGCCCAAGGCGGTGATCGGCGTGAGCGGCGGTCTCGACTCGACCCACGCGCTCATCGTCGCCTGCAAGGCGATGGACCGGCTCGGTCGTCCGCGCAGCGACGTCCTGGCCTTCACGATGCCCGGGTTCGCAACGGGGGAGACCACCAAGTCGTACGCCACCCGGCTGTCGCAGGCGCTCGGGGTGACGTTCGAGGAGCTCGACATCCGGCCGGCGGCCGAGCAGATGCTGAAGGACCTCGGACACCCCTACGGCCGCGGCGAGAAGGTCTACGACGTCACCTTCGAGAACGTCCAGGCCGGCCTGCGCTACGACTACCTCTTCCGCCTCGCCAACCAGCGCGGCGGCATCGTCGTCGGCACCGGTGACCTCTCCGAGCTCGCGCTCGGCTGGTGCACGTACGGCGTCGGCGACCAGATGTCGCACTACACCGTCAACGCCGGCGTCCCGAAGACGCTCGTACAGCACCTGATCCGCTGGGTGATCAGCCACGGTGAGTTCGACGAGGCCGTGGGACAGCTGCTGGGCGAGATCCTCGAGCTCGAGATCACCCCCGAGCTGATCCCCGTCGAGGAGGGCAAGAAGCCGCAGGCCACGCAGGACACGGTCGGGCCCTACAACCTGCAGGACTTCACGCTCGCGCTCGTGGTGCGACACGGCTTCCGGCCGCGCAAGATCGCCTTCCTCGCCTGGCACGCCTGGAAGGACGTCGAGGCGGGGGAGTGGCCTCCGGGGTTCCCCGACGGCGCGCGGGTGGCCTACTCCCTGGAGGAGGTCCGCACCTGGCTGCAGGTCTTCGTGAAGCGGTTCTTCGCCAACCAGTTCAAGCGCTCCGCGCTGCCCAACGGCCCCAAGGTCAGCCCCAGCGGCACGATGAGCCCGCGCGGCGACTGGCGGATGCCCAGCGACGCGAAGGGCACCGCCTGGCTGGCGGAGATCGACCGGGACGTCCCGGTCTCCTGAGACTCCCCGCATGAGCGGGGACTCTGCGAGCCCTTTGCCTGCCCTTAACGGCGGGCTGGAGCGCGGTTAGCCGCGCTCGCGCGAACCTCCTCGCACGATGCCGCACCCGGCGTCGGACGACGAGGAGGAACCGTGCAGAAGAAGAAGGCAGTCATCGGGGGCGCCGCAGCAGCGGCGGTCGTGGTCGGGCTCGGGTCGTGGTGGGCCGTCGGCAACGCCGTCGAGGCCCAGACCAGTGAACGCGGCACCTGCGGCGGCGCGACGTGGGAGCTCAGCGCCGAGGCGGAGGACGGCGGCACCGAGGTGAGCGCCGAGCTGCAGTCCGCCGGGCCGGGCGAGGAGTGGCAGGTCGAGCTGACCCGCGACGACACGTCGCTGCTCACCGGCACCCGCACCACCGACGAGGACGGCGAGATCGACGTCGACGCCTTCAGCGACGGCAACCCCGGCGACGCGACCTACGCCGTCACCCTGACCCCGGCCGACGGCGAGCCCTGCACCGCCACGCTCGGCTCCTGAGACCCCCAGCCATCCCGATCCACTCCACCCGAGGAGACACCCCATGAAGAAGACGCTCATCGCCACCACGCTCGTCGCGACCGCCGCGGCCGGCAGCACGGTCCTCGTCGCCGGCCCCGCCAGCGCCGACGTCGAGCGGCGCGGCACCTGCGCCGGAGCGACGTACGAGCTCAACGTCGACCGCGAGCGCGGCGGCTTCGAGGTCGACGCCGACATCGACAACGCCCGCCCGGGCAGCGAGTGGCGCGTCGCCATCCGCCACGACGGCTCCCTCGCGACCTCGCGGGTGCTGCGCGCGGACAACGAGGGCGAGCTCGACCTCGACACCTTCCGCCGCAACACCGCCGGCACGGACACCTTCAAGCTGACGGTGACCCCGGCCGGCGGGTCGTCGTGCTCGGTGAAGGTCACCCTGCGCTGAACCCGCAGGGCCTCAGTAGTGGAGCCCGGGTCAGTCCGTCCGCAGCAGGACGGCGACCCGGGCTCCGCCCATGTCCGAGGTGCCCGTGGTGATCGTGCCGCCGGAGTCCTCGGCTGTGCGCGCGGCGATGGACAGGCCCAGTCCGGTCGACCCGGAGCCGCTCTCGCCCCGGCCCGTCGCGTCGAGGTCTGCCGGCAGGCCGGGGCCGGCGTCCTCGACGACGAGCTCGACCGTGTCGTCGTCGGCGTCCAGCGTGATGCGTACGGCGGCGTCGTCGGGGGTGTGGGAGAAGACGTTGTCGAGCAGCACATCGACCATCGCCTCCAGGTCGGCCCGGCTGGCCCGCAGCAGCGGACCGGACGCGGTCAGCCGGACGTCGTAGGCGCGGCCCTGGTCCTCCGCCAGCGGCTCCCAGTGGCGCACGCGCTCGGCGATCACCGCGACCGCGTCGGTGCGGGGGTCGAGGCCCTCGCGCTCGGAGCGGCGGGCCTCGCGGACGATCTCGTCGACGGTGGCCTGCAGCGCGTCGAGGTCCCCGGCGAGGCGGTCGCGCAGGACGGGGTCGTCCACCGTCTCCACCCGCAGCCGCAGCGCCGTGACCGGCGTACGCAGTCGGTGGGAGAGGTCGGCGACGCTCTCGCGCTCCCGGGTGAGGAGCAGCTGGATGCGGCCGACGAGGCGGTCGACCGCGCCGGCGAGCTCCTGCACCTCCGGCGGGCCCTCGACCGTCGCGACCGGGGCGACCGCACCCGGCCGGCCCAGCGTCTGGGTGTGCTCGGCCAGGCGCCGGATCGGCAGGACGAACGACCGGCCCAGCCGGTCGACGACCACCAGCGACCCGGCCAGCAGGGCCAGGGCCAGCAGCGCCAGCAGGCCCCAGGCCACGCCCACGACCGAGTCGAGGCCCGGCTCGTCGACGACCACGCGGATGACCGGCGTCTGCGACGGGAGGGCGGAGTTGCCGCCGCGGGAGACCGGCACGAGGATCTGCGATCCGCCGGTGACGTCGTCGACGCGCGCGCGGCCGGTGTTGCGGGCGTCGAGGACCAGCTCGTCCTGCCCGCGGTCGGGCCCGATCTCGAGACCGTCGGGGTAGAGCACGGTGACCCGGGTGTGGCTCTCGGCGTCGTTGAGCCGGTCGACGTACTGCCCGACGGCGCCGGCGTCCTGGCCGGAGACCACCGTCTCGACGGCCTGCACCTCCAGCGCCGCCCGTGCGAGCCGGTCCTCCAGCGCATAGCTGCGCACCAGGATGGCCATCGGGACGAGCATCGCCAGCAGCACCATCGAGATGGCCGCGGCCGCGGTCACCAGGAGGCTGCGGCGCACCTCAGCCGTCCTGTCCGGGCTCGGGCGCCGGGGCCGCGAGGCGTACGCCGACCCCGCGCACCGTGGTCAGGTAGCGCGGGGCGGCGGCGGTCTCGCCGAGCTTGCGGCGCAGCCAGGACAGGTGCACGTCGACGGTCTTGTCCGAGCCGCCCCAGGGCTGGCGCCACACCTCGACGAGCAGGTCGCGCTTGGTCACCACCTCGCCCGGCCGCTCCGCGAGGTGGGCGAGCAGGTCGAACTCGCGTGGAGTGAGGTCGACCTCGGTGCCGTCGAGGTGGACGCGCCGCCCGGCCAGGTCGATGTCGAGGCCGCCGACGGTGAGGGTCGACGGCCGCTGCCGTCCGGCGTCCACCCGGCGCAGCACGGCGCGGATGCGGGCGTCGAGCTGGGCGCTGGTGAACGGCTTGACCACGTAGTCGTCGGCGCCGGCGTCGAGCGCCCCCACCAGCGACGGGTCGTCGGCGCGGGCACTGGCGATGATCACCGGCACCTGGCTGACCGCGCGCAGCATGGACAGCACCTGGGTGCCGTCGACGTCGGGCAGGCCGAGGTCGAGCACGACGAGGTCGGGGGAGGAGTCGACGGCGAGCTGCAGCCCGCCCATCCCGGTGGGTGCGGAGGTCACCGTGTGCCCGCACTCGCGCAGGCCGCGCACCAGCAACGGCCGGATCCGGTCGTCGTCCTCGATGATCAGCACCTCGGCCACGCCGCGACGCTACCGCCCGTGGGAGCCGTGACCCGCGCAGCGACCGCGCCTTAGCAGTCCCTTAACCACCGCCTCACCTCACGCTGACGTCCGGGCGGGCACGATGGACCCGTGAGACGTCGGATGCTGCTCGTCGGCCTGTGGGCCGCGACCACGGTCGTCGCGGTGCTCGTGGGCGTCTTCGCGGTGTCGACGGTCGGTGCCACCATCCGCGACCGCGGGCCCGTCGGCGACGAGGTCGCCCGTGACGTCTCGGTCTCGTCCTCGTCGGTCCCCGACCCCGAGGGGCCGGCCGTGTCCGAGGAGGTCTCCGGCGAGTGGGGGGCCTTCCTCGTCGAGTGCCGCGACACCTGGGCGTACGGCGTCGGCGTACGACCCGACAAGGACGCGGGGTGGCGCGTCGTGAGCTGGGAGAAGGGTCCGGACGACGACGTCGACGCGGTCTTCAGCGACGGCCGCAACTCCGTCGACCTCGAGGTGTTCTGCAACCGCGGGCGGCCGACGCTCGCCGAGCTCGAGCGCAACACCCTCGGTGGGGACGACTGACCCCCGCCAGACAGCGTGCAACCTTCTCCGTGCAACCTTCTCGGCGCAAGGTGCGTCCAGTCAGCGACAGACCACCTCACGGGGAGACAAGATGACCCACCGCACCACCGCCCTGGCCCGTACCACCGCGCTCGCGAGCGCCGCCGCCCTGCTGGCCGGTGCGCTGGCCTCTGCGCCCGCCCTGGCCCAGCCCGACGCCCAGTCCGACGACCGCCCCGACGACCGCACCGCCGCCGCGCGCACCACGCTGACCTTCACCGTCGACGACTGCGAGGGCTGCGAGGTGCAGCTGGTCAACGCGCGCAGCACCCTCGACGCCGATGTGGTCCACGTCTGGGAGTCGCAGACCAGGCGGGTGACCGACGGGGCGGTCAGCTTCCGGATCCCCACCCGACGTACCTGGGGCATGTCCGCCACCGTCCGCGCGCCGTGGGAGGGCCACACCGGCTACGTCACCACCGTCGCGTGGCGCTACGACCGCGAGCGCGTGGGCGACACGGTCACCCTCGACGACGCCGTCACGAAGCGGAAGGCGTCCGCCTGCTGGGAGGGCGTGCGCAGCCGCGAGGTCACCGTGCCGCTCGTCGTGGAGAAGGTGCGCGTGCGCGGGGTGCGGAAGGAGGTCGACGGCAGCATCGCGTTCGTGCCGACGACCCAGAGCTGGCTCCCGCCGATGCGACGGGCCCCGGAGGGCGTGCTGGGCTCGCAGGACGTCAACATCTGCCGCTGACGGCGGCCCGACGCTCGTTGCCCACCCTGCGGCGGGGGTCGCCGTGCACGCCGCGGCGACCCCTAGGGTGGTGCCATGGGCAAGCAAGAGGACTTCGTGCTCCGGGCGCTCGAGGAGCGTGACGTCCGGTTCGTGCGGCTGTGGTTCACCGACGTGCTGGGCTTCCTCAAGAGCGTGAGCGTGGCCCCGGCCGAGCTCGAGAACGCCTTCGAGGAGGGCATCGGCTTCGACGGCTCGGCCATCGAGGGCTTCGCCCGCGTCTACGAGTCCGACATGCTCGCCCACCCCGACGCGTCGACGTTCCAGATCCTGCCGTGGCGCACCGGCGAGGACGGCGGGCCGGCGACTGCGCGCATGTTCTGCGACATCGTGATGCCCGACGGCAGCCCCTCCTACGCCGACCCGCGGCACGTGCTGAAGCGCACGCTGAGCGCGGCCGCCGACAAGGGGTTCACCTTCTACACGCACCCCGAGATCGAGTTCTACCTGTTCAAGGACGTGCCCGGGAAGGGCGACGAGCCGCAGCCGGTGGACCGCAGCGGGTTCTTCGACCACACCGCCCAGTCGCGGGGCGCGGACTTCCGCCGCGAGGCGATCACGATGCTCGAGGCGATGGGCATCTCGGTGGAGTTCAGCCACCACGAGGGCGGCCCGGGCCAGCAGGAGATCGACCTGCGCTACGCCGACGCGCTCACCACCGCCGACAACATCATGACCTTCCGCACGGTCATCCGGGAGGTCGCGCTCGGCCAGGGGATCTGGGCCTCGTTCATGCCCAAGCCGTTCACCACGCACCCCGGGTCGGGCATGCACACCCACGTGTCGCTCTTCGAGGGCGACCGCAACGCGTTCTTCGAGGCC
Source organism: Nocardioides sp. zg-1230 (assembly GCF_013155335.1). Classification (GTDB taxonomy): domain Bacteria; phylum Actinomycetota; class Actinomycetes; order Propionibacteriales; family Nocardioidaceae; genus Nocardioides. The sequence goes on from NZ_JABJQZ010000005.1 coordinate 43,874, forward strand.
GGCGCCCAGTACCAGCTGTCGAAGACCGGACGGCAGTTCATCGCCGGCATCCTGCGCCACGCCAGCGAGATCAGTGTCGTCACCAACCAGTGGGTCAACTCCTACAAGCGGCTCCTCGGCGGCGGCGAGGCCCCGTCGGGCGTGTGCTGGGGCCACAACAACCGCTCCGCGATGGTGCGCGTGCCGATGTACAAGCCCAACAAGGGGCAGTCGACCCGCGTCGAGCTGCGCACGATCGACCCCGCCTGCAACCCCTACCTCGCCTTCGCCGTCGTCCTCGGCGCCGGCATGAAGGGCATCGAGGAGGGCTACGAGCTCCCCCGCGAGGCCGAGGACGACGTCTGGTCGCTCACCGAGCGCGAGCGCAAGGCGCTCGGCATCTCGCCGCTGCCGCGCAGCCTCTGGGACGCCATCGGCATCGCCGAGGACTCCGAGCTGCTGGCCGAGACGCTCGGCGAGCACGTCTTCGACTTCTTCCTGCGCAACAAGCGCGCCGAGTGGGAGGAGTACCGCACCCAGGTCTCCGCCTACGAGCGCGACCGGATGCTCCCGGTCCTCTGAGCCCAGGAGCTGTGATGGGGAGCCCGCGCGTGCTCGTCGTCGAGCACCAGGAGTCCTGCCCGCCCCGGCTCGTGGGCGACTGGCTGGCGGAGGCCGGCTGCACGCTCGAGGTGTGCCGCCCCTACGCCGGCGACGACCTCCCCGCGCTGACGTCGTACGACGCCGCGGTGGTGCTGGGCGGCGAGATGAGCGCCAACGACGACGACACCGTGCCGTGGCTGGCGCCGCTCAAGAGCGGCATCCGCGACGCGGTCGCCGGGGGCACACCGTTGCTGGGGATCTGCCTCGGCCACCAGGTCATGGCGGCGGCGCTCGGCGGGCGGGTCGAGCGCAACCCGCGTGGCCAGACCGTCGGCCTGCAGCCCGTCGGGTGGACCTTCGCCGCCGCCGACGACGCGTGGGCGGACGGGCGGACCGCGGCCGAGGTCGCCATCCACTGGAACAACGACGTTGTGGTCGAGATGCCCGACGGCGCGGTCGTCCTGGCGCGCAGTCCCGGTGGCGAGGTGCAGGCGGCACGCTTCGGGCCGCGGGCGTGGGGCATCCAGGCCCACCCCGAGGCCGACACCGACGTCGTACGCCGCTGGGCGGAGTCGGACCGCGAGGACCACGTCGCGCTGGGCCTCGACCAGGACGAGGTCCTCGCCGCGATCGAGTCGGCCGGGCCGGCGCTGGCAGGGCACTGGCGCCCGATGGCCCACCGCTTCGCAGCGATCGCCGCCGGGGCGGAGGCGCGCGGATGAGCCCGGCAGCGAGCTCGGCGGGGACCTACGTCCGCAAGGGATTCGTCGACGGCGCGGCTGCCGCGCGCGGCATCGAGCGCCTCGGAGACGCCGGCCCGCCGCTGACCGACGAGCTCGCCGCGTCCGCCGACCCCGACGCCGCGCTCGACGGGCTGCTGCGGCTGGTCGAGGCGCTCGACGAGCAGTCGGCGGGTGCCGGGCGGGAGATGCTCGCCGAGGTGGCCGACGACGAGGGCACGGCGATGCGACTGTGCAGCGTGCTCGGTGCGAGCCCCGCGCTGGCCCACCACCTGGTGCGCCACCCCGAGCAGTGGCGCGAGCTGACCGACCCGACGCTGGGCAGCACGCGCACCGCGGCGTACGCCCTGCGTGAGGCGATGCTGACGGCGGTGGGCGCCGACCCGCACGCCGCCGAGCCGGTGGCCGGACTGCCGGACAAGGAGGCCGTCGACGCGCTGCGCGTGGAGTACCGCCGCCACCTGCTGCGACTGGCCTCGCGCGACCTGGCCCACCACGTCGGGCTCGACGACGCGGCCGCCGAGATCTCCGACCTCGCGGCAGCGACCCTCGACGCCGCGTTGGCCGTGGCCCGGGTCCGGGTCGGCGAGCACGCCGGCGCCGCGCGCCTGGCGATCATCGCGATGGGCAAGTGCGGCGGCCACGAGCTCAACTACATCTCCGACGTCGACGTGGTCTTCGTCCACGAGGCCGCCGAGCTGGAGTCGGGGGAGCGGGCCGACGACGGCGTCGCCCTGCGGGCCGCCACCCAGCTGGCCTCGCAGCTGATGCGGATCTGCTCCGACCACACCCGCGAGGGGACGATCTGGCCTGTCGACGCCAACCTGCGCCCCGAGGGCAGTCAGGGCCCGCTCGTGCGCACGCTCGCCAGCCATCAGGGCTACTACGAGAAGTGGGCCAAGACTTGGGAGTTCCAGGCCCTGCTCAAGGCCAGGCCGGTGGCCGGCGACGCCGAGCTGGGCCGCCGCTACTGGGACATGGTCACCCCGATGGTCTGGAGTGCCGCTGGGCGCGACGGCTTCGTGGCCGACGTGCAGGCGATGCGGCGCCGCGTCGTCGACCACATCCCGGCCCACGAGGCGGAGCGCCAGATCAAGCTCGGCTCCGGCGGCCTGCGCGACGTCGAGTTCGCGGTGCAGCTCCTCCAGCTCGTGCACGGCCGGTCCGACCCGTCGCTGCGCGAGGGGGCGACGCTCAGCGCGCTGACCCGCCTCACCGAGGGCGGCTACGTCGGGCGCCAGGACGGGGAGAAGCTGCACGAGGCCTACACCTTCCTCCGCACGCTGGAGCACCGGATCCAGCTGTACCAGCTGCGGCGTACGCACGTCCTGCCGGACGACGAGGCGTCCCTGCGCCGGCTCGGCCGGTCCATCGGCATCTTCTCCGAGCCGGCCGCCCAGCTCGAGCGGCAGTGGCGCCACCACCGCCGCGAGGTGCGCCGCCTCCACGAGAAGCTCTTCTACCGTCCGCTGCTCGGCGCCGTCGCGAAGCTCCCCGGCGCCGAGGCCCGGTTGTCGCTCGAGGCCGCGGAGGCCCGGCTGTCCGCACTGGGGTACGCCGACCCACGGGCCGCGCTGCGCCACCTCGAGGCACTGACGAGCGGGGTCTCGCGCACCTCCGACATCCAGCGCACCCTGCTGCCCGTGCTGCTGGAGTGGTTCGCCGACTCGCCCGACCCCGACGCCGGCCTGTTCGGCTTCCGCCGGATCAGCGAGAGCCTGGGACGCAGCCCGTGGTACCTCACGATGCTGCGCGACGAGGGCGAGGTCGCCCAGCGCCTGGCCGTCGTCCTCGGCACGTCGCGCTATGCCACCGACCTCCTCGAGCGCGAGCCGCAGGGCGTGAAGATGCTGGGGGAGTCGCTCGTCCCGCTGAGCGCCGAGGCAGCACTGGCGGAGATGCAGTCGCTGGTCGAGCGCGCCGAGACACCCGAGGCCGCGGTCGCCGCGGTGCGTGCCGTACGCCGTCGAGAGCTGCTGCGCATCGCGTGCGGCGACCTCGTGGCCGGCACCGACGTGGCGCTGGTGGGGCAGGGGCTCAGCCGCCTCACCGACGCGACGCTGCAGGCCACGCTCGACATCGCGATCGAGTCGGTACGCCGGCAGCGTGGGCTGGACGCCCCGGCCAGCCGGATCGCGGTGATCGCGATGGGCCGCTACGGCGGGTTCGAGCTGTCCTACGGCAGCGACGCCGACGTGATGTTCGTGCACGAGCCGGCCGAGGACGTCGAGGCGCAGGCCGCGTCGTCGTACGCGACCGCGGTGGTCGCGGAGCTGCGCCGCCTGCTCTCGCTGCCGGCCAGCGACCCGCCGCTGGAGGTCGACGCCGACCTGCGGCCGGAGGGCAAGAACGGCCCGATGGTGCGCACGGTCGAGTCCTACGCCGCCTACTACGCCAAGTGGTCGTCGGTGTGGGAGTTCCAGGCGCTGCTGCGCGCGGACGCGGTGGCAGGCGACGAGGACCTGCGGGCGCGCTTCACCGACCTCATCGACCCGCTGCGCTTCCCGGTCGAGGGGATCTCCGACTCGGCGGTGGTGGAGGTGCGCCGGATCAAGGCGCGCGTCGACGACGAGCGCCTGCCGCGCGGTGCCGACCGCCACACGCACCTCAAGCTCGGGCGCGGGGGACTGGCCGACGTCGAGTGGACCGTGCAGCTGCTGCAGATGAGGCACGCGGGCCGGGTCGAGGCCCTGCGCACGCCCCAGACGCTGCCGGCGTTGCAGGCAGCGACCGACGCGGGGCTGATCTCGGAGGACGACGCGGCGACCCTGGCCGAGGCGTGGCGGCTGGTGAGCCGGGTGCGCAACGCCGTGACCCTCGTCCGTGGGCGCCCTTCGGACCAGCTGCCCCGCGACTCCCGCGAGCGGGCGGCGGTCGCGCAGGTGCTGGGCTACCCCCAGGGGGCGTCGGACCAGATGGTCAACGACTACCTCAGGACCACCCGGCGGGCGCACGCCGTGGTCGAGCGGGTGTTCTGGGAGTGAAGGTCCATGGTTCATTCGGCCCTGAAGAAGGTATGATCTTCATGTGAGCGATGTGAAGATCATTCCTTCAGTCACGGTCATCGGTGACCTCGTGCGGTCGCGGGACACCGCCGACCGCGCGGCTGTCCATCGACGCTTCGAGCAGGCCGTGGCAGCCGCGAACGAGACCTACGCTCCCACCGTGCCGCTCCGCATCGGCACCGGCGACGAGTTCCAGGGCATCTTCCGCACCCTCGGCGACGCGATCGCCGCGGGCCTGCGGCTGCGCCTGGCCCTGATGCCGAACGTCGACGTGAGGCAGGGCATCGGCTGGGGCCGGGTGGTCGTCCTGTCCGAGCAGCCGCGGGTCGAGGACGGCCCCGGCTGGTGGGCCGCCCGCTCCGCCATCGAGCAGGTCGAGGGACTCGAGCGCCGGGCGCCGCTGCGCGCGGTGCGCACGGCGTACGTCGCCGCCGACGGGGAGCCCGGGCCGGACCCGGCGCTGGTCAACGCAGCCCTCATGACGCGCGACCAGATCGTCAGCGGGCTGTCCGAGCGCTCGATGGCCGTGCTCGAAGGGCTGCTGGCCGGTCGGCAGCAGCAGGAGATCGCCGACGACCTGGGCATCAGTCCCTCGGCGGTCTCGCAGCGGGTCCGTGCCGACGGGATCGGGGTGCTGCTGGCGGCCGACGAGCTGGTACGGGCCCTGTGAAGGGCGGCGGCAGCGCCGATGCCGGTCCCGGCGGCCTGTCGGCGTGCCCGGTGTCGGTCCTCCGTGGTCTGCTGTCTCCCGAGAGCCGGCCGGACCTCCTCGCGCCGGAGGAAGGACGTCGATGAGCTGGCTCGGGATCCTGCTGATCGGTTTCGCCGTGACCGACCTGACCCACTCGGTGCGCCGCACGCGTTACCTGCCCGAGTGCGTCGGAGCGCTGGTGGCGCTGTGCGTCGGGTTGCTGGCGGGGCTCACGTCGGGGCGTGACGTCGCTGCGCTGCTCGTCATCGCCGCCGTCGTGCTCGGGTGGGGACTGACCGTCACGTGGGGCTTCGGCCATCCCGGACCCAAGGCGGCTCGACTGCCCCTGGGCGTGTTCGTCGCCTCTCTCGTCGGGGCGATCGCGTGCTCGGGCCTCGCGCCGGAGGCCGGGGGACCGCTCGCGCGATGGCTCGACTCGCTGACCGTGGCCGACCTGGGCGACGTGTCGGCCGACCGGTTCCTGCTGCTGCTCGGCGCCTTCGCCATCCAGCTGTCCACCGGCAACGTGCTCGTCCGCCTCGTGCTCAAGGCGACCGGCACGATCAACCCGCGCGCCGACGGCGCGATGCCGCCGACGCAGCTCAAGGGTGGTCGGCTCCTCGGCCCGCTCGAACGGGTCTTCATCCTCGCGCTCGCGCTCGGCGGCCAGGTGACGGCCGCCAGCGTCGTCGTCGCGGCCAAGGGCCTGCTCCGCTTCCCCGAGCTCTCCTCGCGCCACGAGCAGCAGACGGTGCACGAGATGACGGAGTACTTCCTGCTCGGGTCGTTCGCGTCGTGGCTCGTGGCGCTGGGCTCGTTCGTGCTCGTGGCCTAGGTGGTGAGCGTGGGGAACGTCCACGCGCCGCTGAGGATCTCCGGTCGCGGGCGGTAGAGGCGGACCAGGTAGTTCCAGCCGTCGGTGATAGGCAGCGAGTTGCGCGCCGGGTCGCCGTCGCCGCCGAAACGGACCGTGACACTGCCGTCGTCGTCGCGGGCGGCGGTGATGCTGTTGACGCTGTAGGCGCTGCGCTCGTTGGGCTCGAAGTAGCCCTCGGCGTTGTAGACCGAGATCGACCAGAAGCCGTCGACCGGCACGTCGGGACCGACCGTGAGCTCGTACTCGCCCACGGGCAGGCCGGGGGAGACCCCCACGTACGTCGCCTCGGCGTCGGGCAGGCCGCCCCAGCCGGCGGCCGAGCCGATCAGGTGGTGCACCGGGTCGACGTCCTCCCGCCGCCCGAAGCTCGCCTCGAAGGACGTCATGTCGGCGGCCAGGCCGAGGAGTGCCTGGCGGGTCCGGTCGAGGCTCGCGGTGTCGTACTCCGGGGGCGTGAAGGGTCGGCCGGCAGGGACGTCGAGGTGGAGCTGGTCCTGGAGGGCAGCGACGGCTGCCAGGTCGTCCGGGTCCCGCGGGTCGACCAGCGTGCGCGCGGCGAGCACCACGTAGGGGCTTCCGAGGTCCTCGACCGTGAGCTGGTACGTGCCGGGGTCGTGGAAGACCCGGTTTATGTGGTGGTCCTCGTCGACTGCCATCACCGACAGGTACCGGCGTCCGGCGTCCGGCACGGTGAGGGTCGCCCCGCTGGAGACGTCGACCACCGCGAAGCTGTAGAGCGTGTCGCGGTTCATCCGGATGACGGTCTGCTTCTCGACCGATGCGGGCGCGCGGTTGTGCTCGAACCTGTTGCTGCCGCCGGCGTCGCGCTGCAGGTCGGCCATCATGCGATGGGTCTCGGCCCGGGCGAAGTTGTCCACGTTCACATGGGTCGCAGTCACGTCGCGATCCTCGACGGGCAGCTGAGGCTCAGGCTCACCCGACTCGGGTGAGCGTGTCCGTCGATCGGCGCAGGGTCGCGATGCCGATCGACGTCCAGGCCAGGCCGAGGCACAGCAGTGGTATCTCGAGGAGGCGTTCGTCGACCTCGGCGAGCGCGCCCCCAACCAGGAGTGCCGGCACCGTGCCCACCCCGGTCCAGAACGTGAGGGGAGCAGGGGAGAGATGCACCTTCAGCAGGCACAGCTGTCCCGTCAGCAGCGCGAGCGCCCAGGCAGCGATGAAGGGATCCAGGATCTCCCCGAGGAGCTCGCCGGTCAGGGCGACCAGGCCGGTCCCCACCGCGAACCAGGCCGCGGCCGCGACGACCGTCCGGCGGCGGCTCGGTGGCAGGACGAGGTGCGCGACGCCCACGAGACAGGCGCCGAGGAGCGGGAGCGCCAGCTCGAGGGTCAGGGGCGGTTGGACGCCCGTGGCCAGGATCAACCCGCTTTTGACGGCCCAGCACAGCCCACCCGCCACACCGGCGGCGCCGGCGAGGCGGACGAGCGTCGCCGCGCCGGGGTGCGGGAGGGCTGGCAGGTCAGCCATGTCCTCGAGTCTGCACCAGTTGCGCGCCCCAAATCCGGGTCGTTAGTGCCCGGATCTGCCACCCCTCTGTGTCAAGACGCAGCAGGGAGTGGAGTTCTAGGCTGGGTTCTGGCGGGTCCGGGAAGTGGCTTGTCCGAAGAGTTGGTTTGGGGCTGTGATCCGGCCGCGCTGGAGTCAGAGTCGTTGCCCCGTTGCCCTCCCGGGCCCGTCCACATCGGCGCTTTGGTGGTGCGGACGGCGTCGTTGAGCATGGTCTGGAAGACGATGTCGGACAGTCGCCGCTTCACGCACCGCATGGCTTCCATGGGTGCTTTGCCGTCGGCTTTCTTGCGGTCGTAGTAGTCGCGTCCAGGGGTGGGGTTGCGCAGCTGCACGCGGGCCATGGTGTGCAGGACGCGGTTGATCTGTCGGTTGCCCTTGCGTGAGAGCCGGTGCCGGGTCTGGTCGCCGGAGGAAGCGTCGATCGGTGCGGTTCCGTTCCAGGAAGCGAAGTGGGACTTGTTCGGGAACCGGGTGATGTCGCCGACTTCGACCAGCAACCTGGCGGCACCGGTGGGTCCGATGCCGTGCAGGTCCAACAGCGTCGTACCGGTCGCGCGGACCAGCTCGGTGAGCTCCTTGTTGGCTTCCTTCTTCCGCGCGTAGATCCGCTCGAGGTCCGCAACGAGCTCAGCGGCCACTTTGCGGCGGGTCTTGCCGACCACGTCGCGTGGACGGACCTTGGCCAGCAGAGCCTTGGCCTGGGCCGCGGACAGGTCGCGCTTCGCACCACCCGGGATCAGCTCGAGCAGCAACTGGTGCAACTGCGAGGTCTTGCGCGTGTGCTCCTCACCCAGCGAGCGACGCCGGTCGACCAGCAGTCGCAGCACGGCAAGCTGCTCATCGTCGACGACCGGACGCAGCCCGGCCATCCGGGTACCGACCAGGGCGACGGAGTGCGCGTCAGTGGCGTCGGTCTTGCGTCCCTGACCGGTCGAGAACACCCGCGCTCGCGCCGACAGCTTCGGTGGAACATCGACGACCTCTTCGCCAGCGGCGAGCAACCGGACCGCGACATGATGACCGATCCCCGAGCATCCCTCGATCGCCCAGACGCGGTCCGGGAACTGCCTGACATAGCGCCCCATCTCGGCGAACCCGGCCTCGTCAGTGCCGTACCGGCCGCCACCCAGGACGGTCTCGTCGGCTGTCATCGCCTCGATCGTGACCGACCGTTTGTGTGGGTCCATACCGATCACCACACGACTGCTCTCGTCCTTCATCAGCTCCTCCGATGCTCGCTCCATCACTGGTTGTCGAGCCAGGAGGGCAACGCTGCTTCGAGCTGGGCAAACCCCTCTTGAGCCTCTCCTAGCCCTAGCGACGCCCGGGTCACGCAGGCCAAATGAGAGCCACACGACCAGCGTGGGCAGCCGAAATGAGAGCGACAACCCGGGCGCCTGGACCGAGCCTCGCCAGACCCGGTCCTGGGGTCAATGGAACAAGCAGCCGATGAGCGGGCACCGGATGTCAAGTTGGGCTTCGTAGACCGGCGGCGGACGCACCCTCCCGGCGACGACGATGAGGACCGGCACGGCTTGGGACCCTCGCCATGGCCCATGTCGACTTGCCCTCATGAGCACTAGTCCGCACTAGTCCACGCCGTCGCCCGAGCGTAGCGTTGACGCGTCCCCACGAGTCGGGAGGTCGCCATGTGGTGGATCGGCGCAATCGTCGCAATCGTCGCGTTCCTTGTTCTCTTCGAGTGGCGCTACGGCAGCAGGCCCGAACGTCCCGGTTTGCGAGAAGTCCACCATGCAGTCCGTAGCGGCCGAACGATGACCGGTGGCCACAACACAGACGAACGACGCAACTGACCCGACACCCGGGAAGTGCGCCGAGCTCGGCCATCGCGCATGCAGGGGACAGACGTCCATCGGCTTGCCGAGTAGCGTGTTCTGCCGCGATCCGCGCCATGCCGATGGGCGCTTCCTCGGGTGTGCGTGAGTGGAAGCACCCGTACAGCATCCAGTAGGTGAGGGACGGTCCACGAGGCTTCGTCTCGACCCCGTGACTGCTCGGGGCATCCACACGCCGAACGCCCGCACATGCCGCGATGAGCGCGTCCGCACGCCGCGATCGCCTGGGCCAGCCGGTCCGCTCTAGGCGTAGTAGAGGTCGACGCCGGCGGGTGCTTCGAGGATGATCCGTGCTTTCTCGGGGTGGATGCGGTGGGTGCCGGTGTGGTCGATGAGGAAGCCCATGTTGTGGGGGGTGAGCCAGACGTAGCGGCCTTCGCCGCACTGGCGCGAGCGGTAGCCGGCGTGGGTCTTCCAGCGGTGGTGTCGTCGGCCGAGGGGGCCGGAGTTGTGGGAGCCGGTCTGGCCGGGCGGGGGATCTCGACCCTCGTCGCCGCTTTCGTGGCCGTGGTCGTAGGGGGTGGGGTGGTCGAGGTCGACGTGGCGGCTGGTGGAGGTGGCGTAGGGCCAGTAGTCACCGCCGGTGACGAGGTGGACCTGGTCACGCAGGGACTCGGGGTGTTCGTAGGCGGTGTGGCGGACGCGGTCGGAGAGGTCCTTGACGGGCTGGACCGTGAGGTCGTGGCGGCCCAGGAGCTCGGTGAGCCGGGCGAGGGTGAGCGGGCCGAGGCCCTCGACCCGCGCCACCCCTGCCACGGCGTCGACCCCGCCGAAGCCGTGCAGGGACGCCTCGTGCAGGTGGACGTGCAGCACCGCTTTCGGGGCGAGGGGTCGTACGTCGACCTCGCGCAGGGTGTCGAGGAGGTCGGCGGGGAACGCGAGTGCGCGGGAAAGCCCCCGCTCCGGTTCCGGCTCGGCCACGTCTTCGAGCTCGGGCTCGGGCTCGTGCTGGGGCTCGGGCGGGGTGGTGGTGTGTTCGAGGAGGAGGGTGAAGAGCTCGGCGGGGCGGGCGAGCCAGCCGAAGGCGTGGGCGCGGAGCTCGTCGGGGTGGGCCTCGGGGTGGCGCGGGGCGAGGATCTCGCCCACGCGGTGCACGATCGCATCGACCGCGGCGGCGTCGCCGGCCTCGAGGCGGGCGATGAGGGTGCGCAGGCCGTGGTCGTCGGTGCGGCCGAGGCCGACGTAGCGGCGGCGGCGTTCGGCCTCGCACCGCTCCTCGTGCGCGGCGGGGTCGGCCTCGATGATCTTGGCTGCCGCGACGTCGAGGACCCGGCCGATGGCCTCGGTGGCGATCATCCGCGACACCGCGGAGTCGACCAGCCCGACGGTGTCGGCGCCGAGGTGGCGCGACAGCTTCGCGACCCGGCGGGCGACCCACACCTCGCACTCCCCCCGCCGGCAGACCGCCCAGGTCAGCGGGAGGCGGTGCTGCAGGTCGAGCACGTCAGCCAGCATGTGCTGGGTCGCGGTCGCCCCCGCCCCACGGGCCAGCGCGATCTCGCCGAGGCAGAAGTCCTGCACGCCCGGGGTGCCCTCCCCGCCGACCTGACGCAGCACGTTCCCGATCCGGCGCGCGACGTGGCCGTCGGGGCCCTCGGTCGGGTCGGTGGAGTGGACCGCGGCCCAGGCGGCGAGCACCTCGAGCTTGTGGACCTCGGCCAACCGAGCGGCGTGCTCGGCCTCGGTCGCGGCGGCCAGCAGGCCGGTCGCGTCGAGGTCACAGAGGTCGCCGTTCATGAGTTCCACGCTAGCCACCACCACCGACACTCACCCCGCCATTCCACGCGTGGATCCACATGACGGGCAACTATTTCCGACCACCTGATCGGCTCGGCCCGAAGGGCGCAACAGGCGGCGCCGGGCCGCCTCGCGGCGGACCGTTGGGGAACCAACAGCGGGCCCACACGCACTGATCGGGTACATCTCGTTCCCCACCCACCGACCGGCGCGCCAACCCACGCCACGCAACGACAGACGGACCCGCCGCTGGCGTGAGCAGCCACGAGAGCTACAGCGCGTCCAGCCACCGATGCCCGGGGTGCGCGAGCTCCAGTGACGAGCGGAGCCACGCGCGCGACCCGTCGTCGAGGAGTGGCGCGCACACGTCGAAGTCGACCTGGTCCTTCGGGCGTACGACGCGCGCCTTGTGGAGCAGCTGCACCTCGGGACGGAGGTAGGTGATGCCGTCGCGGGTCCAGAGGATCTCGGCGAGCGGACGGGTGATGCGGGCGTCGCGCTTGTAGGTCCAGGTCGCGGGAGTGGCGTGCATGAGGATGACGTCGTACTCCCAGGGCTCCGCACCGCTCGGACGGAGCCAGAGGTTCTCGCAGCTGTCGGGTAGCACCACCGAGTCGTCGACGAGGGGAGTCAGGGTGCCGCTGTCCGCCTGCCAGACATCGAGCCGGCCGGCCAGGTGGCGGCGCAGGTGTACGACGTCGGAGCGCAGGATGCTCGGGTCCACGTCGTCGTGCGGGCGGGGGACGCCCGTGAACGCCTCGACGGCCCAGCCGCCCGCGATCCACCACGGCCGGTCGTAGCCGTCGAGGAGGGCTGCGGCGTCGTGAGGCGTGCGGGCGCGCCAGGGGCTGTGCACCTCAGAGCCGCAGCACGCGACCGGCGACGACGAGGTGCACCTCGTCGCAGGCGGCGGCCACGCGCTGGTTGACGATGCCGAGCAGGTCGCGGAAGAGGCGCCCGGAGCGGTGCTCGGGCACGATCCCGAGGCCTACCTCGTTGGTCACCAGCACGACGTCCTGCTCGCACCGCGCGAGTGCGGCGACGACCTCGTCGGTGCGGGCGAGGACGAGGTCGTGGACGGCGTCGGAGTCCTTCTCCCAGGCGTTCTCGGCGTCGATGATCGCGGTGAGCCAGGTGCCGAGGCAGTCGACGAGCAGCGGGTCACCGGCCCGGGCGAGCACGCCGGCCAGGTCCTGCGTCTCCACGGTGCCCCAGGAGGCGGGACGGCGGCCGCGGTGGGCGTCGATCCGGGCGGCCCAGTCGGGGTCCTGGTCGCGGTCGGGCGGCGTACCGGTGGCGACGTAGGTGGCGGGGGCCCCGCCGATCAGCTCCTCCGCGTGGGTGGACTTTCCCGACCGCACGCCGCCGGTGACCAGGATCCGCATGGCGCGCATCCTGTCAGAGCCGGGCGGGGGATCGGACGACGAGGCATGGGTACGGATCGGCCATGGCCTCAGACACGACGTCCACGTCCGCCACCGCCGACGGCACCGCCGGCAGCGGACGGCCGCTCGCGGTCGTGACGGGCGCCTCGAGCGGGATCGGCCTCGAGCTCGCGAGACAGCTCGTCGACCACCACTTCGACCTCCTCGTGGCCGCCGAGGATGCCGAGATCGCCGTCGCGGCCGCGGTCCTTCGCGCGGGGAGCAGCGGCTCCGTGGAGCACGTGCAGGTCGACCTGCGCGACGAGCAGGGGGTGGCCGACCTCTATGCCCGGATCCGCGCCGACGGCCGGCCGCTGGCAGCGATCGCCCTCAACGCCGGCCACGGGCAGGGCGGCGCGTTCGTCGACACCGACCTCGCCGACGAGCTCTCGATCATCGACCTCAACATCACCTCGACGGTGCGCCTGGCCAAGCTCGTGCTGCGCGACATGGTCGCGGCCGGTGAGGGCCGGGTGCTCGTGACGTCGTCGATCGCCTCGACGATGCCCGGCTCCTTCCAGGCCGTCTACAACGCGTCGAAGTCGTTCCTCCAGTCCTTCACCGAGGCGCTGCAGAACGAGCTCCAGGACAGCGGTGTCACCCTCACCCTGCTCATGCCGGGGCCCACGGAGACCGACTTCTTCGAGCGGGCCGACATGGCCGAGGACACCAAGGTGGGCACGTCGAGGAAGGACGACCCCGCGCAGGTCGCCAAGCAGGGCTTCGAGGCGCTGATGGCCGGCAAGGACCGCGTGGTCGGGGGCAGCCTGAAGACCAAGGTGCAGGAGGCGGCCGGCAAGGCGATGCCCGACAAGCTCAAGGCGGCCATGCACCGCCGGATGGCCGAGCCGGGCAGCGGCGACTGAGTGGCCTCAGGCGCTCGCGGCTGCGAGCACCAGCACGGCAAAGGAGACCTCGACGACCGCGCCCAGCACGTCCCCCGTGATCCCGCCGAGTCGTCGTACGCCCCGCAGCAGCAGTGCCAGCACGACCGCCACCATCGCCACCAGCCCCGCGAGCAGGGTCCAGACGGAGCCCAGCCCGTTGCCGGCGAACCCCACGACGACCCCGCACACCAGCAGCGAGGCGACGGCGGCGACCACCGGCACCGAGCCGACGTGCGTGGCTCCGAGCCCGTCGGCGCGCGCCGCCGGCACGCCGCGCACGCAGGCGAGCGCCAGCGAGAGCCGGGAGACGCACACCAGCAGCCCGACCGCCCACCAGCCGTGGTCGTGGCGCACGACCGCGGCGAGCCCCGCCGCCTGGAGCCCGGACACGAGGACGACCGCGACCACACCGGCTGGTCCCACCGGCCCGGTGCGCATCACCTCGAGCGAGCGGGCGGGGGAGTAGGACGCGGTCAGGCCGTCGGCGGTGTCGGCGAGGCCGTCCCAGTGGAAGGCCCGGGTGCCGAGCGCGAGCGTCACCAGCACGACGTACGCCGTCGCGAGGGGCGGCAGCCCGATCCAGCCCGCGACCAGGACGACCACCGCGGCCGCGAGAGCGAGCGGTAGCACCGCCAGCGGAGCGAGGACCATCGCGAGCCCGGCGGTCCGACGGTCGACCACGCCGGGCGGCGGGACGCGGACGGCGGTGAGCGTGCCGGTGGCGAGAAGCCACGCGTCGCGGACGGTCACGAAGGCAGGATCTCCGCGAGCAGCGCCACGTCGCGCATCACGGCGACCGACGAGCGCAGCACCGGCAGGGCCGTCACGGCACCCGAGCCCTCGCCCAGGCGCATGCCGAGGTCGAGGACCGGCTCGAGGCCGAGGGACTTCAGGGCGTGTGCCTGCGCGGGCTCGGTGGAGCGGTGGCCGGCGAGCCACCAGGCGGCAGCGCCCGGCGCGTGGGCCTCGGCCACGACCGCGCAGGCGACGGACATGAGGCCGTCGAGGAGCACCGGCACGCCGCGGGTGGACGCCTCGACCAGGAAGCCGACGGTGGCGGCGAGGTCGGCGCTGCCGAGGGCGGTGAGCACCTCGACCGGGTCGGAGGTGCGGCCCGCGGCGCGGGCCAGGGCCTGCGCCACCACGTCGCGCTTGCGGGTCCAGCCGTCGTCGTCGATGCCGGTGCCGCGACCGGTCACCTCGTCGGCCGGCAGGCCCAGCGTCGCGGCGACGAGCGCGGCCGCGACGGTGGTGTTGCCGATGCCGAGGTCGCCGGTCATCAGCAGCTGGGCGCCGTCGTCGGCGAGCTCGCCGGCCAGCGCGGCGCCGAGGGCGAGGGAGTGCTCGGCCTGCTCGCGGGTCAGGGCGTCGGTCAGCTGGATGGCTCCCGAGCCGCGCCGGACCTTGCGCGCGGTGACCGCGTCCGGGAGGTCGTCGAGCTCGGCGTCGACGGCGATGTCGAGCACCGTGACGGTGACGCCGTGCTCCCGCGCCAGCGCGCTGACGCCGGCGCGACCGGCGACGAGCGTGCGCACCATCGCTTCGGTGATCGCGGCGGGGTAGGCCGAGACGCCGTGCGCGGCGACGCCGTGGTCGCCGGCCAGCACCACGAGGCGTACGTCGGTGAGTGGGCGCGGCGGTACGACGCCCTGCGCGGCGGACAGCCAGACACCGAGCTCGCCGACCCGTCCGAGCGCTCCCGGCGGCGTGGCCAGGCCGGACAGGCGCTCGCGGGCGAGGGCGGCGATGTCGGGGGAGGGCGGGGCGACGTGGGTCCGGGTCATGGCGGCAGCAGCCTAGTGATGCAACCGGCCCGTCGGCCTGCCAGTCTTGCCCGCGTGACCGGCCACTCCGTCCTCCAGCTGCCGGTGCCGGCCCTGGAGGCGTGGGTGCGCGAGCGCACCGCCCACTACGACGAAGGGTTCGTGTCGGCCGACCCGCGCTTCGCGCACGCGCACGTCACGGCCCTCGGTCCCTTCGCCCCGGCGCCGAGCGCACAGGACCTCGACACGGTCGCCGCGATCGCCGCCGCGACGCCGCCGGTCCGGGCGCGGCTGGCCGACCTCGGCCAGTTCCCCAACGGGATCATCCACCTCGTGCCCGACCCGGACGACGCGCTGCGCGACCTGACCGCACGCCTGGTGGCCGCCTTCCCCGCGTGGCCGCCGTACGGCGGTGAGTTCGGCACGGACGTGCAGCCGCACCTCACCGTCGACGCGGCCTCCGACCACGTCGACCTCGGCTCGACGGCGGCGCTGCTCGCCGACGTCGTACCCGTCGACGTGGTGCTCGACCGGCTGCAGCTCGCCTGGTGGGAGACCGACCGGTGCCACGTGATGGCGGAGTGGGCGCTGGGTGGTTGACCCGCATGACAGGATCGCCGCATGGCTTCATGGGCGCACCTCGAGATCACCGTCGACGACCAGGGCAACGTGGAGGTCGGCGGCTACAACGCCGACCCCGAGGCGCTCGTGGAGGGCACCGAGTCGTGGGAGGACCTCCTCTCCACCCTCGGCGTCAACGGGTGGGAGCTGGTGCAGGTCATCCCCGGCGTCGAGACGACGTACTGGTTCAAGCGCCACGGCTGACGGCTGCGTGAGGGCCTCGTGGACGGCTCAGTGACTCCAGCGTGAACGACGTCCTGGACCGCTTCCGGGCGGCGTCGGCGTCAGCCGACTGGATCTTCCACCGCCCGCCGTCGACACCGGCGGCCATGCTGCGCGGGCTCGCCGACTTCGCCGGGACCAACGATCTCGCCTGGGACCGCTACGGCGAGCGCGGTGCCGTCGCCCAGCTCGAGGGCGAGGTCGCCGAGCTGCTCGGCAAGCCGTCGGCCGTCATGTTCCCCAGCGGCGTGATGGCGCAGCAGGCGACCCTGCGTGCCTGGTGCGACCGCGCCGGCTCGCGCCGGGTCGCGCTGCCCGACCTGTCACACCTCGTGCACCACGAGCAGGACGGCCCGCGGCGGGTTCTGGGCCTGGAGCTCGAGTGGCTCACCACGGGGCGGAGGACGCCCACCGCGGACGACCTCGACGCGATCGGCGGCCGGCTCGGCGCTGCCATGGTCGAGCTGCCTCTGCGCGACGCCGGCTGCCTGCTGCCGCCCTGGGACGACCTGGTCGCGCTGTCCGCGGCCGCCCGCGAGCGCAGCGTGAGCCTGCACGCCGACGGCGCGCGGGTCTGGGAGTCGGTCGCCTACTGGGACCGAAGCCTGGCCGAGGTGGCCGGCCTGTTCGACTCCGTGTACGTCTCGCTCTACAAGGGGCTCGGCGGCTCCAGCGGCGCGCTCGTCGTCTGCCCCGAGGACCTCGCCGGCGAGCTCCGCACGTGGCGCCAACGGATGGGCGGCACGATCTTCTCGATGACCGCCGCTGCGGTCGGCGGGCTCGTCGGGCTGCGCGAGCACCTCGGGAGGTTCGGCGACTACCGCGCCTGGGCCGTGCGGCTCGCCGCCGAGCTGCGGGCGCAGGGCTTCCGGACGTTCCCCGAGGAGCCGCACATCGGCACCTTCCTGGCCTACGCGCCCGGCACGGTCGACGAGGTCAACGAGCGGGTCGTCGGATTCGTCGAGCAGCGGGGCGTCGTCGCGTGCGGACTGTGGCGCGAGACCGATGTGCCGGGCTGGGTCGAGACCGAGCTGACCTGCTACGAACCGGCGATCCGCCACGACCCCGCCGAGGTGGCGGTCTGGATGGCGGAGGCCGTCGGGTTCTGACGACGGCTGGTCGGTGCCCTACATTCCTCCCGTGAGTGCCCAGGCCCCCTCTGCAGTGATCCTCGTCCGCGCGACCAAGTTCGTCCCCAACCCGGCGACCGCGGCCGACAACGCCTTCCAGGCCGACGCCCCGACCGGTCAGACGGAGGAGTCGACGTCGGCCCACGCGATGGCTGAGATGGACGCGCTCGCCGAGGCGCTGCGCGCGGTCGGCGTCCGGGTGCACGTCTTCGACGACGACGACCACACCCGCCCCGACAGCGTCTTCCCCAACAACTGGGTCTCCACCCACGCCGGTGGCGCTGTGGCGGTCTACCCGATGTACGCCTCGAACCGGCGCCACGAGCGGCGCGCGGACGTGCTGGAGATGCTCAAGTCGGAGTACCGCGTCCAGACGATCGTCGACTACTCCGGCCTCGAGCCCGACGGCATCTTCCTTGAGGGCACCGGCGCGATGGTGCTCGACCACGTCTCGCGGGTGGCGTACACGGCCCGCAGCCACCGCGCCGACGTCGCGGTGCTCGAGCGCTTCTGCACCGACTTCACCTACGAGCCGATGGCCTTCGAGGCCGTCGACTCCGACGGCGTGCCGGTCTACCACACCAACGTCATCGCCTGCATCGGCACCGACGTCGCGATGATCGCGCTGGGGATGATCCCCGACGAGCACCGGCGCGAGCAGGTGCGCGAGCGCCTCGCGGTCACCGGCCGCACCATCGTCGAGCTCACCGAGGAGCAGATCCGCGAGTTCGCCGGCAACGCGGTCGAGCTGTGCGGTCGTACGCCGGACGGCCGGCGCCGCTACGTGATGGCCATGTCCGCCCGGGCGAAGCGGTCGCTGCGTCCCGAGCAGGTGGCAGCGATCGAGGAGTCGTGCGAGATCGTCGCCGTCGACATCCCGACGATCGAGCTGGCCGGCGGGTCGGTGCGGTGCATGATCGCCGGCATCCACCTCGACCGCCGTCCGCCGCTGGCCCAGGCCGAGCTCACCGAGGCCGTCGAGGCGATCAACGAGGACAACCCGGTCACGCCCGACGGCCGCTACGTCGACGGCAACGCCTGAGCCACCCGCACGTCAGTGGTGTGCTCGGAGGCGTACAGGCGGTAGAGCCAGTACGCCGCCACCGCGCACAGCAGGTGCCACGCCGCGTGGCCCTGCAGCAGCGAGTCGGGGTCGCACCAGCCGGCGTTGCTCCCCAGCCAGATGGTGAAGGCAACCAGCATCGACACCAGCGCCACGACGCCGTGGCGGAGGACCCGGGTGGTCTCGCCGCGCCGCCACAGCGCGGTCTCCAGCACGACGGCCGCCACCAGCAGCGCGCCGAACGCGAGGTTGCCGGAGTAGTGCACGACGGGGATCGGCTCGGGCCACAGCCCGACGAGCTCGCACGCCGCGACGCAGACGACGTACGCCGTCACGAACGCCGCGGTGCCGCGACGGGTCCACCGGACCCAGGCCCACGCCGCCGCGAACCCGGCGACGAGGTACATGCTGAGCAAGTCGAGGTGGCCGCCCCACGCGCTCTGGGTGGCGTGCATCGCGGCCGACCCGGGGCCGAGCAGCACCACGACGCACGCGTAGACGGTCGCCACGGTCGTGGGCAGGACGTGGCTGCCGTCGGGGGGCGGGGTGCGGCGCTGGGCGTGGCGGGCGACCAGCAGGCCGGCGACGACGAACCCGAGGTTGGACAGTGTGTTGGCCGGTTGCGCGACCGGGCCGTCGTACGCCCTCTCGCAGAAGTTGGCGCCACGACCGACGTCCGGGCCGAGCCATCCCTGCACGACGGCCAGCGCCAGCAGGGCGATCGACCCGGCCGCGACCCCGGCGGTGGTGGGGACGGGGCGCGGCACGGGTCGATCGTAGGACGCCTCAGGCGCGGGTGACCTGCACGACGGTGGGCCGCGGGCCGGCGAGCTGGCCGGCGGGCGCCGCGGCGCCGACCGGCACGTAGTCGGGGAAGCGGGACTGCGGTGCGGCCCACGAGCCGTCCTCGCCCGGGTGCTGGACGGCGACGAACACGGTGTCCTCGCGGTCGCGGATGACCGGCCCGCAGGTCTCGGCGCCCGACGGGACGGCGAGGAACTGCTGGACGTGGCCGCGCTCGGGACCGTCGACCGGCACCTTGAACAGGCCGTCGTTGACCTTGATGGCGCTGGGCTGGCCGTCGGTGGAGACCCACAGGTTGCCCTGGCTGTCGAAGGCGACGTTGTCCGGGCACGAGATCGGCGAGACCGGGCCGGTCCAGCCCCCGAAGTAGCGACCGGCTGAGGCCTCGTCGCCACAGATGAGGAACAGGTTCCAGCCGAACGTGTCGGCCGTGTGGTCGCCGTCGGTGGGGATCATCTCCACGACGTGGCCGTCCTTGTTGGCTGGGCGCGGGTTGGGCTCGTCGACCTGCAGGGCGGTCCGGCTGGTGTTGTTGGTGCAGGCGACGTAGATGCGGCCGGTGTGCAGGCTGGGCTCGACATCCTCGGGGCGGTCCATCTTGGTCGGCTGGACGGCGTCGGCGGCGAGGCGCGTGTAGACCAGGACCTCCTCGAGCGTGAACCCCGGGACCATCGACTGGCCGCCGCGCGTGAGCGGGATCCACTCGCCGGAGCCGTCGCTGACCCCGTCCTCGAGACCGTCGCCGGTGAAGCGCGCCACGGACAGGTCGCCCTCGCTCAGCAGCGTGAGGTTGTGGCGCCGCGCCTTGGGGCTGTTGCCGGGACGGATGGTGTCGCGGGAGACGAACCGGTAGACGTAGTCGAAGCGCTCGTCGTCGCCCATGTAGGCCACGACATGGCCGTCGCGGTTGACGATGACGTTGGCGCCCTCGTGCTTGAAGCGGCCCATCGCCGTGTGCTTGACCGGCGTGGAGGTCGGGTCGCTCGGGTCGAGCTCGACGATCCAGCCGAACCGGTTGGGCTCGTTGCGGTAGTCGTCGGTGGTGGCGTCCCACCGCGGGTCGAGCGAGCGCCAGTTGCGGGAGTCCTGGGTGGCGGAGAGGCCGTAGCGCTTCTCCTTCGGGTCGGTCCCGGTGGCGCGGAAGTACTGGTTGAAGTTCTCCTCGCCGGACAGGACCGTGCCCCACGGTGTCGTACCGCCGGCGCAGTTGTTCATCGTGCCGCGGACGGTGCGACCGGTCGGGTCGGCGGCGGTCTTGAGCAGGTCCGATCCGGCGGCGGGGCCGTCGACGGCGAACGGGGTGTCGAGGGTGATGCGGCGGTTGAGGTGCGCGCCCGGGACGTACGTCCACAGGTCCCCGCGCCTGCGGCGCCGGAGCTCCACCACCGACATGCCGTGCGCGGCCCAGGCGGTGCGGATGATCGTCGCCGGGTCGGTCTCGGGCGGGAACATGATGCCCTCGTTGGTGTACTCGTGGTTGCACACGAGCAGCGCCGCGGTGCCGGCGCGGTTGGTCTCGATGATGTCGAGGTAATCGTTGTTGTAGCCGAACTGGGCGGCCTGCGCCTCGGGCGACTGGGCGCCGGGGTCGAACGCCGGGGCGCCGGGGAGGATCGGGTCGCCCCACCGCAGGATCGGGTCCCAGCGGTAGCCGACGGGCACGGTGACGTCGTCGACGGTGGTGGCGGCGGGCGCGATCGGGCTGAAGGGGAGGGTGCCGGGCTTGCCGTGGCCGCCCTTGCCGGGCTTCGGGCCGGGGGCCGGTGCGGCGGCGGCGCGAGCCATCGGGATGGCGGTGAGGGCCGCGACCGACACCCCGGTGCCGACCACGGAGCGGCGGCTAACGACCTTCGACGCCACGTCGCGGAAGTAGGACGTCTCGGTGGTGTTGGGGACGTCCTGGAAGCAGGCGTCGCCACAGCGCAGGTGGCAGGTGACGGCGCTGCGGTTGCCGTGGGTCTGACCGACCATCGGCAGGAGTGTGCGGGTCGGACGCGGGGTCTGGTCGAGCGTCATGGGGGGAGTCTCCGGAGATCGGTGGTCGGGCGGACACGCCGACTCTCGTCATCCGGCTGGCCCCCCGAGGGACCGGCGGGTGGACGTCAGGTGAACGTCCGCCGGCCCCTCGGCGAAGCGGCTGAGGGTCAGCGTCCGTGCGATCGGGCGGTGCTCACGTCGAGCCACACCAGGCGGTGGTCGGTGACCGGGAAGGGGAACGTGCCGATGAGCCGGGCGAACAGCGGGTCGGCGGACGTGGGCCAGAAGACGGCACTGTCGCGGACCGTGAGGCGCTCGCTGGGCAGGACGTAGTCGACCCGGAGGTTGCCGGGCGCGCCGTCGGCGAAGTCGGCGGTGTCCTCCTCGGCGGGGCCCTGGTGGGTGAGGTTGATCCGCCCGTCGCGCTGGGTCGCCTCGACCGCTCCGGCCGAGGTCGGGTGCGGGTCCTGGATTCGCGGGTGGTCGAGCAGCTGCAGGATCGCGTCGTCGTAGGAGTCGCCGTCGAACGGGTCGGCGTTCTGGTCCCCGGCGATCACGAAGTCCTGCCCGCGACCGAGCCCGCCGGTGCCGCCCTGGTCGTCGTAGATGTAGGACGCCGTGCGCCCGCCGGTGACGTAGTCGGCCCAGAAGCGGATCTCGTCGTGGTTGCGACGTCCGTTGCGGTCCTCGGTGCCGTCGAAGCTGGGCGGCGTCGGGTGGGAGACGAGGAAGTGGACCGGCTTGCGCCCGGGCAGCTGGATCGGCACGTCCCAGTGCGACTTCGAGGACAGGCGGAAGATGTCGAGCTCCTCGGGGGAGTACCAGTCGTCCGGCGCGGCCGTGGCCGGGTCGTCGGGCAGCACGGCGCCCGGCATGTCCTTCCAGAGGAACTCCTGGAAGGTGCGGACGTCCTCGGTCGCGATCGGGTACTTCGAGTAGACGACCATGCCGTACTGGCCCGGGAAGAGGCCGAAGCCGAGGGAGTCGTCGCCGCCGGCCTGCGTGCCCGGCTCGCCGACCACTCCGTTGTTGTTGAGGTCGAACCCGCTCGGGACGCCCGTGTTGGAGGGCGCCACGAAGTAGTAGGGGTAGTCGACGGGCGCCGCGCCGTTCTGGCCGACCGTCAGGTAGTTGTCGCGGAACAGCTCGGCCGCCTCGCCGTCGGGCGCGTAGTCGAACTCGTTGACGAGGATGACGTCCGCGTCGGCGCGCTGGATCGTCTCGGCGGCGCCGGCCGCCTGCGCGTTGCCGGGGGTCGACAGGTCCTCGACCAGCTGGCCCTCGGCCGCGCGGTTGAGCGAGGCGTTGAAGGTGGCGAAGCGGACCTCGGTCGGCCTGCTGGGCTTGCCGGAGGCCTTGGTGGCGTCCGGTCCCGCGGCTGCGGGGGAGGTCAGGGCGGGGGCGCCGAGTCCGGCGACGGCGAGGGTCGCGACGGCGGCGAGGGCGAGGCGGGTGGGCCGAGAGCGCATGGGTGCTGCCTTCCGGTTGGGGGATCGCCAACGTACGACGACGGGCGGGCGCGGTGGAAGGCCGGTGCGGGCGGGTTCGGCCGACGGTCGCCGGGCGTTCACCTGAGATGCTGTCGCGCGTGATCCCCAGCCCCCGGCGTACGGCCATGCTCCTCCTCGGATGTGTCGTGCTGGGCCTCGGCGTCGCACTGCTGCTGGCGGCCGACCTGGGGTCGGACGGCTACTCGACGTTCGTCAACGGGCTGACCATCACGACCGGGGTCGACTTCTGGGTCGTCAACCTCGTCGTGGGGGTCGTGCTGGTGGCACTCGCCGCGCTGCGGAAGGTCTACCCGGGCATCGGCACCGTGGTGCAGGTCGTCCTGGTCGGCGTCACGGTGTCCGCGGTGCTCGGCGTCCTCGAGACACCGGAGGCCCTGGGCTGGCAGGTCGCGCTCCTGGCGATGGCGTTCCCCGTGCTGGCGCTGGGGATCGCGCTCTACCTCGGCAGCCACACCGGCGCCGGTCCGGCCGAGGCCGCCGCGCTCGCGTGGGACCCGCCCGTGCCGTTCCGGTGGAGCTACAGCGTCGTCCAGGGCGGGGGAGCGCTCGGCGGCTGGCTGCTCGGCGCGACCGTGGGCGCGGGCACGCTCGCGGTGATCCTGCTCCTCGGTCCCGCGGTGGACCTGGCCGCCCGGGTCCTGTCGCTGGATCTCCACCAGGAGAGGGATCCCGAGGCGGGGCAGCGCGACCTAGCCTGAATGCATGCTTGGTCCCATGCTCATCGCCGAAGAACTGTTCCTGCTCCTCCGCCGCGACGACGGCAGGCCGGAGAGCGTCATGGCCCAGCGCGGCTACGGCCTCGCGGCCGCGGTCATCACCGACCTGGTCGTCGCCGAGCGGATCACCCTGAGCGAGGACAAGGACCCGCGCCTGACGGTGCTCGTCCCGGGACCGGTCGGCCACCCCGCCCTCGACGCGGCGATGGTCCGCCTCGAGAAGAAGGACGGCAAGAAGCTGTCCTCGCTCGTGACCGACGGCAAGATCGCCGCGGAGCGCGAGCTGGCCGCCGGCCTGCGGGCGGCGGGTGTCATCGAGGTCGAGGAGAAGCGGGCGCTGGGGCTCGTGCCCGAGAAGTACCCGGTGCGTGACCCGGAACCCGAGCGACGCGTCCGCGAGCGGCTGCGGACGGTCCTGCTCGGCGGCACTCCGACGCCCGCCGACGCCAGCCTGCTCTCCATCCTCCAGGGCCTCGAGATCGCACCGAAGGTGCTCGAGGAGGAGAGGGGCACCCTGGGGAAGAAGGAGCTGAAGCAGCGCATCGAGGTCGTCTCGACCGACGTCGTCGCCGGCGAGGCCGTCGCCAAGGCGGTCGCGGCCATGAACGCCGCGCTGATCACGGCCGTGTTCGTCCCGGTCGTGGCGTCGGGCAGCAGCTGAACCCTGAGGTCGGCGCGGCCGCAGCACACTGCGCAAGGGCTGCGGCCCGCGCGGACCGGGGAGGGTGTCAGGCGGTGATCTCGGCGTGCTCGGAGCGGCCCGACTGCGAGATCTCGATCTTGCGGGGCTTGGCCTTCTCCGCGACCGGGACGACCAGCCGCAGCACCCCGTCGGCGTACGCCGCCTCGATGCGGTCGAGGTCGAGGTTGTCGCCGAGCACGAGCTGGCGGCTGAAGGCGCCGCGGGGACGCTCGGCGGCGAGCGGCTCCCAGTCGCCGTTGCGGGCCACGCGCTCGGCGCGCACGGTGAGGACGTTGCGCTCGACGTCGAGGTCGATGCTGTCGGTGTTGACGCCGGGCAGGTCGAACTCGATGACGAAGCGGTCGCCCTCGCGCCACGCGTCCATCGGCATGACCGCGGGACGGTTGGTCGTGCCCATGAGCTGCTGGGCGATCCGGTCGAGGTCACGGAACGGGTCGGTGGTTCGAAGCAACATCGTCTCCTCCTGGATCTGCCGGGGTGGACCTCCGAGGGACGAGGTCCACGACCTGTATTGCTGGTTACAGGTTTCTTATACTCAATCAATGAGGCAGGATCAAGTGGTCCGGCTGGGAAATTCGTGAGGACGGAGGAGGTGCGAGATGGCGGCCAGTGATGACGGCGTGTACGCGATCTCCGTGGCCGCCTCGATGGTGTCCATGGAGATCCAGAACCTCCGGGTCTACGAGCGTCGCGGGCTGCTGACGCCCGACCGGACCGCGGGCGGCACCCGGCTCTACAGCGACGACGACGTCGAGCGGCTCGAGCGCATCCGTGACCTGCTGGCCGACGGGCTCAACCTCGTCGGCATCGCCCGCGTGCTCGCGCTCGAGGACGAGGTGGACCGGCTGCGCGCGCGGCTCGGCGAGGACGCCGCGGACGAGTCGGCGGGGGAGTCAGCCTGACGCGGGCCGGCTGGTCAGCACCCGCACGGCGAAGTCGGTGGTGAAGTCGTTGTCGAGGAAGCCGACCACCTTGGTGACCCGGTCGAGGTCGAGCGGCAGCAGGCCGCGGGAGCCCGGGACGTCGGGGGTCAGGCCCAGGTCGAGGTCGTCGCGCCCCGACATCATCTGCACGTTGAACTCGTAGCGCTCGCGCGCCCCCGGGGCGGAGAGGCGTCGTACGACGGTGGCGCCGACGCGACGGCCGCCGGTCTCGGCCGACCAGTCGTCGAGGGCGGCGTGCAGGTTGCGGCCCTCCTCGTGGTCGATGTCCGACCAGGCGGCGTCCATCGAGCCGGCGACGTCGAGCAGGATCGCGGCCGACTTCTCGCCGATGCCCTGCACGCCGGGCAGGTTGTCGCTGCTGTCGCCGCGCAGGGCCGCGAAGGCGAGGTAGTTCGCCGGTCGCACGCCGTACATGTCGAACAGGCGAGCCGGGTTGAGCATCGGTGAGCCGTGGATGCCGCCGTCGATGAGGCGCAGCACCCGCGTGTGGTGGCTGATGTGGGCGAAGGCGTCGCGGTCGGAGGTGATGATCACGCAGTCCCAGCCGTTGGCCGTCGCCCAGGTCGCTCCCGAGGCGTTGACGTCGTCGGCCTCGAGGCCCGCCGGGGTGACGGTGGCCAGCCCGAGCGCGTCGAGGAGGGCGCCGGCGCGGTCGAGCTGGTCGACGAGCTCGGGATCCTTCTGGGCCCGCCCGGCCTTGTAGTCGGGATAGAGGTCGCGCCGCATCGACCCGGACCGGTCGTCGAGGCCGAACACGACCGCGTCGGGGGCGAAGGAGTCGATCGACTCCAGGATCTGGCGCAGCATCCCGTGCAGCGCCCAGATCGGACGGCCCTGCCGGTCGCGGAGCCCGGTGTGCGACCGCGCGTGGTGGTTGCGGTGCAGCAGCGACGGCGCGTCGACGACGAGCAGCAGCCGGCGGGTGCGGGTCACCCGGTCATGCTCGCACGACGCCCACGGCGAGCATGCAGCCGCCGGCGGGTCAGGAGCCCGGGCGCGGGACGTGGATGTCGTACTGCGCGAGCTTGCGGTAGACCGTGGCCCGGCTCATCCCGAGCTCCACGGCCGCCTCCTGCATCGAGGTGCCGGGGCGGGTGAGGACCCGGACGATCTCGTCGCGCTCGAAGGCCTCGATCCGGGTCAGCCGACGCGTGCTGCCCGACAGCACGTCGGCGGGGAGGTGGCGTACGTCGAGCGTGTCGGTGCGCCGCGCCGCCTGCGTCACCGCGTCGACGAGCTGGCGCACGTTGCCGGGCCACCCGCAGCCGGTGAGGGCGGTCTGGGCGGAGGGAGTGACGGTGACGACGCGGCCCCGGGTGCGGCGAGCGACGTGGTGGGCGAGCGGCATGACGTCCTCGGTGCGCTCGCGCAGCGCAGGTACGGCGACCACGGTGTCGACCAGCGGAGCGAGGGCCGCCGGGATCGCCTCGAACGAGCCGGCCGTGACGCAGAAGGGGACCTGGGTGCCCGCGGTCGAGCGCACGCGCGCCTGCAGGACGAGGTCGCGGATGTGCTCGGCGACCCAGGCGGGCAGCCGGTCGACGTCGCGCACCAGGATCCCGGTGTCGGGCTTGCCGAGCTCGGGCGTCCAGAGCCCGATCCAGGCCTCGCTGTCCTGGGGTGCGGGCGGGGAGGCGGCGAGGATGCGCTCGCGGGGGTACTCGCGCCGCATCGCCTGGGCGAGCGCCGTGGCGCGGCCCGACCCCTCCTCGCCGACCGCGGCGACGATGCGGCCGTCCGCGATCGCCGCCCGGGCGCGGCCGACCGCGTCGGTCCACCCCGGGCCCAGCTCGGCGAGGGTGCCCGACCCCGGCTCGAGCCGAGGCGTCTCGACGCGGAAGACCTCACCGCGCTGGGCCGGCCGGGGGCGCTGACCTCGGGAGCGCGCCAGCATGAGCGCGGAGGTGTTGCTCGCGGCCGACTGGGCGAGCGCGAGCAGCAGGTCGCTCGACTGGGTCGACCAGGTCGTGAGGTTGACGCACCCCTCGAGCTGGCCGGTGAGCGGGTCGAGGACCGGTACCGCGGCGCAGGTGTAGGTGCAGAGGCTGAGGGCGTAGTGCTCGTCGGCGCGGACGACCGTGGGCACCCGGTCGGCGATCGCGAGGCCGAGGCCGTTGGTGCCGACCGTGCGCTCGGCGTAGGCGAAACCGGGTGCGAGGTGCACCTTGTCGAGCGCGCGCAGCAGCGAGGAGTCACCGCTCATCCGGTTGAGCACGAGGCCGTCGGCGTCGGTGAGCATGAGCGAGACGGGCTCGTTGGCCAAGGTCTGGTGCAGCCCGGCGAGCACCTCCCGACCGCACTCGAAGAAGAGGGACTCGTCGTTGAGGGTGCCGACGAAGGAGGGCTCGATGTCGTCCAGTGGTACGCCGTAGTCCTGGCTGCGCTGCCACGACGCGACCAGCCGCCCGGGCAGGTGGTCCGCGTCGCTGCTCACCAGGCCTCCGGGCAGGGTGCGTTGCAGCTCGCGATGGCGGCGTGCGCGCTCGGGGAGGCCGAGGTCGGCCACGGTGACCACCCCCCTTCGGGATGTGACCGACGTTACATCCGGACCCGGAGGTCCGCTCCCGGTCGGCGTCTCAAATTGAGACGACTCCGGATCTCACATTGAGACGCCGCGGCCGGTCGTACGCCGGACGACCGGGCCTAGCGTCCGAAGGCATCGCACCGTGACGACCGTCACCCGAGACCGCCCACCGAACCGGAGGCCCCATGTACACCAAGGACGGCGAGAGCTACTTCATCGTCGACGCCCACGTCGCCCTGTGGGACGCGCGGCCCGAGAACGTGAAGAACATCCACGGCCAGCAGTTCATCGACTGCTTCTACGACTACCACCGCAACCTCTCGCCCGAGTCGGAGGTGTGGACCAAGGAGGACTACCTCTACCAGGGCGGTGAGCGGCTGATGAAGGACCTGTTCGAGGACGGCTACGTCGACCACGCGGTCTTCCAGCCGGCCTACCTCGGCGAGTTCTACAACACCGGCTTCGGGCAGACCGAGGAGGCGTTCGCCCTCGCGCAGGCCAACCCCGGCAAGCTGACGTACAACCACAACTTCGACCCGCGCAACGGCGAGGCCGGCCTCGACCAGCTTCGTGCGGACGCCGAGCGCTTCGGCCTCAAGGGCGTCAAGCTCTACACCGCCGAGTGGCACGGCGACTCGCGCGGCTGGCGCCTCGACGACCCGTGGGCCTATCGCTACTTCGAGGCCTGTCGCGAGCTCGGGATCACCAACATCCACATCCACAAGGGCCCCACCATCAGGCCCCTCGACCGCGACGCCTTCGACGTCGCCGACGTCGACCACGTGGCCACCGACTTCACCGACCTCGACTTCGTGGTCGAGCACTGCGGCCTCCCGAGGCTGGAGGACTTCTGCTGGATCGCCACGCAGGAGCCCAACGTGCACGCCGGGCTGGCCGTGGCGATGCCCTTCATCCACACCCGGCCGCGCTACTTCGCCCAGATCATCGGCGAGCTCCTCTACTGGGTCGGCGAGGACCGCATCCAGTTCTCCTCCGACTACGCGCTCTGGACGCCGCGTTGGCTCATCGAGCAGTTCGTCGACTTCCAGATCCCGGAGGACCTCACCGAGTACGCCCCGATCACCACCGCGCAGAAGAAGAAGATCCTCGGCCTCAACGCCGCCGAGATGTACGACGTCGAGGTGCCCGTCGAGCTCCGGCTCCCCGAGGCCGACGAGACCGAGACCGGCCCGCGCCAGCCCGACGCCGCCGACATCGGCGCCATGGCGGCGGTGTGACGATGACGCTCACCGCCACGTCGCCGGCCGCCAGGCGCACCGTCGGCTCCCGCGCGGACGACGTACGACGCGCGCTGTCCGCGGTGATGGACCCCGAGCTCGACGAGCCCATCACCGACCTCGGCTTCGTCAGGTCCGTCGCGATCGACGAGGCAGCGGTGGAGGTGCACCTGCGCCTGCCGACGTCGTTCTGCTCGCCCAACTTCGCCTACCTGATGGCCTCCGACAGCAAGGACGTCCTCACCGCGCTGCCGTGGACGCGGCGGGTGGTCGTGCAGCTCGACGACCACCACGACTCCGACAAGATCAACGCCGGGCTCGCCGCCGACGCCGGCTACCGCGGGACCTTCGGGCACGAGGCCGAGCGCGACCTCGAGGAGCTGCGGGAGACGTTCCGCCGCAAGGCCCACACCGCTGCGATGGAGCGCTGCCTGACGGCGTGGCTGAGGGCGGAGCCGGACCGCCCCCTCGACGCCCTGGGCCAGGTCGTCCTGGACGACCTGCCTCGAGATGCGCAAACCGACGCACTGCTGAGGCGCCGCGAGGCGCTGGGACTGCCCCTGGCGGGCACGTCCGCGGTGCTGGTGGACCACCTCGGCGCCCGGCCCGACGACGTACCGATGGCGCTGCGCCGGGCGCGGTCCACCCGCATCTCGATCGACGGCAACGCGCACTTCTGCCGCGGCCTGCTGCGGACCCGCTACCCCGGGTCGGAGGACGACCAGGTGCACCGCTCCGAGGGCGCCGAGCCCGCGGACGCGTCCTACGACCCGACCTTCATCCCCCTGACCGCCCTGACGAAGGAGCACTCCCGATGAGCACCATGCGAGCCGTCCAGGTCGTCGGCTACCACCAGGACCTCGAGATGACCGAGGTCGACGTCCCCGAGGCCACCGGCCCCTTCGACGTCGTCGTCCGCATCGGCGGGGCAGGCGTGTGCCGCACCGACCTCCACATCCTCGAGGGGCAGTGGGAGGAGAAGTCCGGCGTCACGCTGCCCTACACGATCGGTCACGAGAACGCCGGCTGGGTGCACGCCGTCGGGTCGGCGGTCACCAACGTCCGCGAGGGCGACACGGTGATCGTGCACCCGCTCATCACGTGCGGGCTGTGCCGCGCCTGCCGCACCGGCGACGACGTGCACTGCGAGGACAACCAGTTCCCGGGCATCAACGCGAACGGCGGGTACGCCGAGTACCTGAAGACGTCGGCGCGAAGCGTCGTCCCCATCGACGACTCCCTGGAGCCAGCGGACGTCGCGGCGCTCGCCGACGCCGGCCTGACGGCGTACCACGCGGCGGCGAAGGCGGCGAGGCGGCTGACCCCGCGTGACACCTGCGTCGTCATCGGCGCCGGCGGCCTCGGCCACATCGGCATCCAGGTGCTCAAGGCGCTCTCGCCGGCACAGCTCGTCGTCGTGGACCGCAACCCCGAGGCGCTCAAGCTCGCGCTGTCGATCGGCGCCGACCACGGCGTCGTCGCAGAGGGTCGGCAGGTCGAGGAGGTCCTCGACATCACCAAGGGCCTGGGCGCCGAGGTGGTCGTCGACTTCGTCGGCGAGGGCGGCTCGACCGCCCAGGGGCTGGCAATGACCCGGCAGGCAGGTGACTACCACGTCGTCGGCTACGGCGAGGACGTCGTCGTACCGACCATCGACCTGATCTCGGCCGAGAAGAACATCATCGGCAACCTCGTGGGCTCCTACAACGACCTCTGCGACCTGATGGCGCTGGCCGCCCGGGGCGCGGTGACGCTCCACACGCAGAAGTACGCGCTCGACGACTTCCAGACCGCCATCTCCGACCTCGACGCCGGCCGGGTCCGCGGCCGCGCGATCCTCATCCCCTAGGAGCACCCGTGACCGCCATCAAGCCCTTGCTGGGCATCGGAATCTCCGTCGGCGTGCTCGCCGGCGTGTGGACCTTCGCCAGCGTCGAGCTCACCTTGATCACCTGGGTCGCGTTCGTCGCCTGGGCCTGCTTCTTCGCCGCCGGGGGCGGCACCACCGGCCTCGCCAAGGGGCTCGCCGCGAACCTGGCCGGGGTCTTCTGGGGCTGGGTGATCAGTCAGGGCCTGGAGGACGTCAGCGGCTCCACCCTCGCGCTCGCGCTCATGGTGACCGTCGTCGGGTTCGTCCTGTGCGTCGAGGCCGCGCTCCCGCTCCTGTCGTTCATCCCCGGCGGCTTCGCCGGGACGGCCGTCTTCTTCGGCACCGGGTTCGACCTCGGCGGCGTGCTCGTCGCGGTCGTCGCCGGAGCGCTGCTCGGTATCGTCTCGGAGAAGCTCGGCGCCGTGCTCCAGTCCGCCATCGACGGACGCTCGCACGCGCCCGCCGCCACGACTGCCACCCCGGCCACCTGAGGAGAGACGTTGATCTTCATCACCGCGAAGTTCCCCATCAAGCCCGAGCACGCCGACGACTGGCCCGAGCTGTCGCGGGCCTTCACCGAGGCCACGCGTGCGGAGGAGGGCTGCCTGTGGTTCGAGTGGTCGCGGAGCCTGGAGGACCCCCACGAGTACGTCCTCGTCGAGGCCTTCCGGGACGGCGACGCCGGCGGGGCGCACGTCTCGTCCGACCACTTCAAGGCGGCCCAGGCCGAGCTCCCGCAGTACCTGGCCCGCACCCCCGACATCGTCAGCACCGAGGTCGACCAGGACGGCTGGAACGAGCTCGGGGAGATGCAGGTCGGCTGACGCGTCGGCTCAGGCGCCGAGGCCGTCGAGCTCGGCCAGCTCGTCGAGGTAGTGCGCGAAACCACCCGGTGCGCGGCCGGCGCGCCGTCCCGAGGTGACCACCGGTACGTCGCCGGTCGCCACGGTCGGTACGCCGGCCCGGCGCATCGCCGCCACCAGCCGCACGTCCTCGTGGGTGTGGAGCGGCAGGAAGCCGCCCACCGAGCGGTAGGCCTCGAGGGTGAAGCCCAGGTTGGCACCGTGCACGTGGTCGTGACCCTCGGTGCTTGTGTGCCGCTGGTGCCACGCCGACAGGGCCGCGGGGGACAGGTCTCCCGGTCGTGGCACGACCGTCCCCACGACCAGCGCGAGACCGTCGGCCGCCCGTGCCAGCTGGGCGGTCAACCAATGCGGCGGGACGACGCTGTCGGCATCGGTGCTCGCCACCCACAGCGACCCGCTGCCGATCGCCCGTGACCACGCGGCCGCCGCGTGCACGCCTCGCGACCGGGCAACGCCCACGCAGCCCGCGTCGGTGCTGAGCGCTTCGACGTCGTCGCGCGCGGCCACCACCTCGGCCGAGCCGTCGCGGCACGCGTCGAGCACGACGACCACCCGCGTGCGCACCAGGGGATGCGCCGCGTGGACCGCCGTGACGGCGGTCGCGACCGAGTCGAGGCAGGCGGGGAGCAGGGCCTCCTCGTCCCGGGCAGGTACGACGACCGCGACCGCGTCGAGCTTCACGACGGACGTCCCAGCACGTGCAGGAGGAAGTCGGGCTCCTGGTGCTCGACCAGCACCGGCGCACCGGTGGCGAGGAACGCGTCGTGCACCGCGGGCCCGGCCAGCGGCCATCCCACCGGCTGGTGGCGCCAGTGGCACAGCAGCAGGTGGCCGTCGTCGGTGAGGGAGCCGAGGCACAGGCCGACGAGCTCGGTGAGGCCGGCGGGGCTGAGGAAGTAGCCGACCTCGGAGACGGAGACGAGGTCGTAGCGGCCGTGTGGCCACTCGCCCGGCACCCGCGCGAGCCGGAGCTCGAGGCCGGCAGCGGTCGACGTACGACGACGGGCGAGGCCGAGTGCCGTGGGGCTGCTGTCGACCGCGAGCAGGCGGTCGCACCGGGTCGCGAGGTCGACGGCGAGCGCCCCGACCGAGCAGCCGACCTCGAGGGCCGACGGGTAGTGCTCGTGCGGCAGGCTCGCCAGGGTGACGGCCCGCTTGCGCCGCTCGTAGAGGGACTCGACGTCCCAGGGGTCGTCGCGGTCCTTGTGGACCCGGTCGAGCACGTCGTCGTCGACGTCAGGCCCACCGGTCAGGAAGACCTCGAGGTCGCGGTCGACGTGCGCCAGCAGGTCGGGGCCGAGGAGGACCTCGTCGCCGGGCGCCTCGGACAGGGGCCGCACCTGACTGGCGTGCGCGTCGATCGCTGCCCGCTTCGCCTCGACGGAGCCAGGATCGAGCGGCAGGCAGCGCACGCGCTCGCCGGGCAGGTCGTCCGGCTGGCCCCAGTGCCAGAGCCAGACGGGGTACTCCCACAGCGTGGCGTCGGTGCGATGGGCGGCGGTGGCGGCCGCCCGTCCGACGGCCTCGTGGTCGGGGTGGCCGTCGCCCCGCCACGGTGCGCAGAGGAGGACGTCCGCGCCGTCGGTGCCGATGGTCGCCACGAGCGCTGCCACCAGCTCCTCCTCGTGGGCCCCGACGTCGCCGTCGGGGAGGTCGAGGCACGTGACGCGTGCGTCAGGGGCCAGGAGCCCGATGGCCCGGCGGAGCTCGTCGCGGCGCACCGCTGCGAGCCGATCGGGTGCGTGCGTGGGGGAGTGCGGGTGCGACGCCTCGCCGGCGGTGGCCGTGACCACCTCGACGCGCCACCCGGCGCGGGCGGCCGCGTGCACCAGCCCGCCGGCGCCGAGCGTCTCGTCGTCCGGGTGCGCACCTACGACGATCACCCGGTTGCGCGCGGCCGGCAGCTCGAGGATCGGCGCGCTCGTCAAGGTCGGCGTCCACCGTGCGGCCGGCGTACCGGGTCGGTCGTGGCGGAAGTCGGGTGCCGTCACCAGTCCGACGCCCCGTCGTCGACGACCAGGGCGCCGAGCGAGGCCTGGTCGCGCTCGGCGTGCCACTGGCGCAGGTAGAGCTCCAGGTCGGCCACCCGCCGCGCGTGCTGCTCCTCGGTGGCCAGCGGTCCGGGGCCGAGGCCGTGCGCGGTGCGACGCAGGATCTCCTCGCAGGTGGTGGCCACCACCTCCCGCACACGGAGGGCGGCCCGCCAGCCGGTAGCGCCGGCGAGGTCGCCGGCGTCGAGCGCCTCGGCCGCCTGGTGGAGCGTGGACCGCGCAGCGTGCAGGCGAGCGTCGACGGCACCAAGGTGCATCAGTGCCACCTGGTCGGGCTCGCGGGACGCCGAGGCTGCGGCGAGGCGCCGCGCGACGCCCACCGCGCCGCCGAACCAAACGGCGGCCACCCCGATGGCGCCCCATGCGAAGCCCGGTCGCTCGAGGTACCAGCCGGGTGCCCCCACAGGGCGAGCCTCGACGTCGACCATGTCGAGGGGGCCGGAGTCCACCGTCATGAGCCCGCGTGCCACCCAGGTGCCGGGCACGGCGGTGACGCCGAGGTCGTCGAGGTCGACGGCGAACAGCTGACGTTCCTCACCCACGCGGGCGCTGACCAGGGCGTGGTCGAGGACACCGCCCAGCGAGCACCAGTGCTTGCGCCCGTCCAGCACGTACGACTCGCCGCGCGCCGTCGCGCGGAGGGGCTCGCCCGGTCCCTCGGCGGCGAACACGCCCCAGGTGCCGTCGTCGGCCTGCTCGCCCGCCTGCGCGAGGATGGCGTGGGCGTCCAGGTGCGGCTCCAGCACCCGCGCCACGGTCAGGTCGACCGCGGCGACGCTGGCCAGGGCCGACCACAGGAACGCCGTGCTCCCGCCTCCCGGCCGCGGGATCGCCGCACCGTGGTCCCGGGCCAGTGCCAGCGCGGCGGGGACGTCGCCCGCGGCGTTCCGGGCCAGCGTCACCAGCTCGGACAGCCGGTCCTCGTCTTCGGAGGTTTTCTTCCCGATGCGGACGGGCAGTGCTCCTGCGGCGCTCGCGTGGTCGCTCGTCATCTGTCCCCTCGGTCGGCACCGGCTCCGGCGCGGTGCCGGCGCCCCTGCGGATCATAGGGCGCGACAGAGGTCTGGTGGGACCTCCCAATGGGCTGGCGGGGGCGGGCGGTGTCGCGTCGCGAGGACGTCGCTGAGGCCTGCATACACGCGCCGCCCATCGCGGGGGAAGTGTCGTACCCCATCTCTATGATCGAACACATGAGCGAAGCGGTGACAGGCCGGATGGCGGGTGGGGTCGAGGACCTCACCGCCTCCGACCTGCTCGCTGTGATCCGACAGCGTCGCGTGGACGAGAACCGCGCCGCTGCCGACCAGCTCCTCTTGGCGGCGCAGTGGGCGGACCTGTATCCGCCGGAGTCGATCCACGACGCCGCGTCGTTCTCGGTGCCGTCGTGTGGTCAGGAGCACGAGGAGCCGATCGCGGGTGAGGGGTGCCCGTTGGTGGCGGAGTTCTGCGTGGCCGAGCTCGGCGGCGTCCTCGGGGTGTCGACGGTGGCGGCGAAGAAGCTGATCGGGCAGGCGTTGGAGCTGCGGCACCGGCTGCCGCGGTTGTGGGGCCAGGTGCAGGCGGGTCGGGTGCCGGCGTGGACGGCCCGGGTGGTCGCCGAGACCACGATCCACTCCAGCCCGGCGTTGACGCGGGAGGCGGCAGGGTTCATCGACGCGCAGGTCGCGGCCGTCGCGGGCCGGGTGGGTCCCGCGCAGCTGGACCGGCTGGTCGCAGAGGCGATCAAGCGCTACGACCTCGCCGACCCGGACCCGGCCGCGGATCCCGAGGACGGCTACCTCCACGTGGACCCGCGCCACGCGACCATCGACACCCGGGACGTGCACTATGCCGGGACGATGCGGGTCGACGGCGAGCTCGACATCGCCGACGCCCTCGACCTCGACCGCGCGCTGGCGCAGGGCGCCGCGACCCAGGCCGCGCTCGGCTCCACCGAGTCCCTCGACGTGCGCCGCGCCAAGGCCCTCGGTGAGCTCGCCCGGACGCAGACCGCGCTCGACCTCCACACCACGGGCACAGGCACCACCGCGAAGACCGAAGACGGCGACGGGCTGCCGGTCGCGCGGGAGGTCGTGCTCCACGCCCACTTCGACGCGGGCTTCGCCGGCGACGCCACCGTGTTCGGGCCGACCGGGCGGCTCGAGGAGGGGCAGCGGCTCGCGCTGCTCGACCAGGTCAAGTCGTGGTGTGCCGACTCCCGCACGAAGGTGACGATCAAGCCGGTGATCGACCTGAACACCCAGCTGAGGACCGACACGTACGAGGTTCCGGATCGGATCCGGGAGCAGGTTTTCCTCCGAGACATGACGTGCGTGTTCCCGCACTGCACCCGACCGGCCCGGCGCTGCGATGTCGACCATGTCATCCCCCACGACCCGGACGCCGAGGCCGAGGGTCGGCCGCAGCCCGGGCCGACACAGACCGACAACCTCGCCTGCCTGTGCCGCAGCCACCACCGGTTGAAGACGCACTCGGCCTGGCGCTACGAGATGGTCGCGCCCGGGGTGTTCGAGTGGACCAGCCCGCACGGGTACCTCTACCGCCGCGACCACACCGGCACTACCGCACTCGACCCACCCGAGAGGCCAGATCCGCCCGGCATCCCACGACCACGCCGACCATGACCCCGCCCCACACCCCGCCACCCACCCGGTAGCGGGGCCACAGGCACGTCCGAACGGGCGGGCCGGCGGCCCCGCAGGTCATGACCGATGTCCCTGGCCGGACCTGCATCAGCTATGGGTGGTAGAGCCGCGGGATCTCGGCGTCCCAGCCAGCGCGCCCGGTCCCGTAGGCGTGGTCCTCCCACACGGCGTCACCGAACGGGTCGTCGGGTGCAGCGTCGTAGCGCATGGTCGCGGCGTCCACCTCGGCCTCGATCCACTGCGGCTCGCCCAGACAGCTGCGGGGCAGCGTCATGGTCACCGTGTTGGTGTCGAAGTCCACGTCGACCGCGGCCCCGGGGCAGCGCGACCCGTCGGCCTCGTAGACGTCGACGCTGGTCTGGCCGCGGTAGGCGAGAGCAGTCGCCTGGGTCGGCAGGCGCGACCCGGTGCGGTCCGTCGTGACGAGGGTCGTCAGGTCGAGGTACTGACGGGGGCTGAGGCCGCGGAACTCGGCCGTGACGGTGACCTCGTCCGCGCCGTGCTCGACCGTCGTGCGCACGATGTCGGTGATCGAGTTGCGGGGCGCCGGGGCGACGGCGTCCGGGTCCGTGGTGTGACCGCCGACCAAGACGTCACCGGACGCGTCGGAGGTGGAGCTCCGCGTGACAACGGTGCGTCCGGGCGGGTCCGGCGAGCACCCGGAGAGCGCCACGGAGAGTGCCACGAGGAGGGCCGCGAGAGCGGCCGGCAGGAGGACGAGCCCGTCAGTCCGCGACATCGACGACGAGGCGCGGCGGGTCCGTGAGGGTGAACACCCGGAAGGGACGTTCATCGCCCTCGATGCCCGCGAAGACCTGGATGTAGCCCTCGAACCAGCCGTTGACGTGGACCGCGGCGATCTCGCCGGCGGGTGCGAGGGCCTGCGGCACCTCGTAGGACCCGGGCTCGGGCATCGCGGTGCCGGACGCGCTGATCGTGAGCACGTGGTCACCCGCGACCGGCACGACCTTGCCACTGCCCTCGGCGACGGCCTCGTCGCCCCAGGCGACGCCCCAGCCGGGGGTCGCGGTGCCGCTGAGCTCGAGCACGACGCGGTCGAAGCCGTCGTGATCTCCCACCCGTACGTCGACCAGCTGCAGGTCCCAGTCACCCGACGGCTCCGCGGTCTGCGGCTCGGTCGACTGCGGGAACGGCGGACCGTCGGCCGTGGGCGGCGTCGGGGAGGGCGACTCCGCGGGCGGCGACGCGGACGGGGGCTCGGACGGGGGCTCGGACGGGGACTCCGAAGGCGTGGCGGACGGCGCCTTGGACGACTCGGCCGACGACGTCGACCTGTCGCTCGCCGACGTGGGGGAGGCGTCGGTACCGCAGGCCGTCAGCAGCAGCACGGTGGCTGCGAGGGACCCGCCCAGCGCTCGACCCATCAGTCCCCCTCGGTGAGTGCCGTCGACCGGCGGTCCCAGCCTAGGGGCCGAGACCGCCGATCCCGGGGATCAGGGCCCGAGGGTCACGTCCGAAGCGTCACGGACGCAGCAGGATCTTGCCGCGGCGCCCGGGCTCTGCGTTGGCGCGCGTGGCATCCGCGATCTCCTCGAGCGGGTAGACCTTCTCGACCGGAAGCGTGAGCGCGCCGGAGCCGAGGCCGGTGACCAGCTCGCCCATCAGGGCGGCCCGCTTCTCGCGGGACATCGCGGCGAAGACCTTGTTGCCCCAGAAACCCTTGATCACGACCTGCTTGAAGATCACGTCGCCGGACCCGATCTCCATCGTGGGCGAGGCCATGGCGCCGAAGACCACGAGGACACCGTCCTCGGCGAGCAGCGAGACGACGTCGCCGGCGGAGGCCCCGCCGACGGAGTCGACGCCGGCGACGATCGGGGCGTCGCCGACGATCTCGCGCACGCGGTCGCGCCAGCCGTCGTCGTCGGTCGCGACGACGCGCTCGATGCCCTGCTCGGCCAGCTCAGCGACCCCGTCGGCACGGCGTACGAGACCGAGGACGTGGACACCGCGGGCCTTCGCGAGCTGGGCCACGAGGCGACCGACGGCGCCGTTCGCGGCGTTCTGGACGATCCAGTCGCCCTCGGACACCTCGAGGAAGTCGAGCAGGGCGATGGCGCTGAACGGCATCGAGACGAGCTGCGCGGCGGCCTCGTCGCTCATCCCCTCCGGCACCGGGACCAACCCGGCGGCAGGGGCGACGATGAGCTCGGCCCAGGCGCCGAAGCTGCCGCCGGTGGCGACCCGCTGGCCGACCTCGAGGCCCTCGACGCCCTCGCCGAGCGCCTCGACCACACCGACCGCCTCGGTCCCGGCACGCGCCGGCATCTCGGGCTTGAAGCCGTAGCTTCCGCGGGCCGTCCAGAGGTCGTGGTTGTGGATGGGGGAGAGCAGGACCCGTACGAGTGCCTGGCCCGGGCCGGGCTCCGGGGCCGGCACCTCCTGCACCGAGAGGACCTCGGCCGGGTCGCCGAACCTGGGCTGGACGAGTGCGCGCATGGGACTGCCTTCCGTGAGACTGCGGGGGACGTACGCCCGGCACAACCGCCGACCCGGCCCGGCTATGCCGCCGGCGGACCACCTGAGGGCGAGGTCACAGGCCGCGCTGGTGCCGCGCGGCACACTGGGCGGCATGCCCCCGGAGCCGAAGACCTGCCAGTCGTGCGGTCGCACCATCGAGTGGCGCAGGAAGTGGGACCGCGACTGGGACCAGGTGCGCTACTGCTCGACCGCGTGTCGCAAGCGGGGCGTCTCCGACGTCGACCGCAGGCTGGAGGACACCATCCTCGACCTGCTCGCCCAGCGGGCCCGTACGTCGACGATCTGCCCGTCGGACGCGGCGCGCGCGGTGGGCGAGGACGACTCGTGGCGCGAGCTGATGGAGCCCGCGAGACGTGCGGCCCGTCGGCTGGTGGACCGTGGTGAGGTCGAGATCACCCAGGGCGGTCACGTCGTCGACCCGTCGACGGCCAAGGGGCCCATCCGGATCCGGCGCCGGGCTCAGAAGGCGTAGTCGAACCGCTCCAGGTCGTCGGCGTGGGCCGTCTCGACCAGGCGCCGGCTCGCGGCCGAGTAGGAGCGCCAGTAGGCGCGCTCGCGGTCGGTGACGTTGGTGGGCGGCACCGCCAGCTCGAAGCCGAGGAGGTCGCCGATGTCGGTCTCCAGGTGCTCCATGCGCAGCACGACGTCGGCCTCGTCCACGTGGCCGCGGTTGATCCGCAGCGGCCGCACCGGGTCGCCGATGGCCTGAGCGAGCCAGGCGTCGAAGTCGAGGGTCACCGCGTCGACGATGCGGTCGACGGCACCCGGCACCTCGTGCACCCACGAGTCGGGGCGTCGCAGCTCGTGCACCCACCGGGTGCGGGTGCGGGTGTGCTCGGCGACGTAGAAGTCGAACGGGTTGCGGGTCGTCGTCACGATGCGCATCCCGTGCCCGGCGTCCACCACTCCTGCCGCGACGAGCTGCCCCACGGTCGCGTGCTTGGCGTCCACGCCCGCCTCTCGGGCCTGCTCGGGACCGACGACCTCGGTCGCGCCGCGTTGCGCGACGAGGGCCTCACCGAGGGCGGTGCTCCCGGTGCCGGGGGCGGCGGTGACGAGGAGTCCGCCGCGGCGGTCGACCAGCGCCATCAGCAGGAGCCGTGAGAGGGAGAGCCTGGGTGCATGCAGGTATTGCAGCAGACGCCCCGCAACTCCGCGCGGGTCAGTCGTCGAAGAGGTGGTCCTCGGCCTCGGCCGACGTGACCTCGAGCCGCAGCGCCAGCACCTTCTCCGGTGGCAGCCCGAGCCGGGAGAGGATGACCTGCACCTGGGGAAGCACCCAGCTGTAGGACTCCACCGCCACCCGGCTCGCCTCGTTGTGCACCCGGATCCACACGACCGGGTCGCCGGCGCGGTCCGGCAGCCAGTGCGCGCCGATGACGCCCGCGGGTGCCAGCGACGTGACGATCGGCAGCATCGCCGCGTCGGCGGCCCGCCGCAGCGTCTCGTCGGTCACCCCGCCACACTAGGACCCTCGATGCTCCGCTCCCCGCGGATCCGCCGCGAGCAGAACGCCCTGTGGTGACGGACCCGAGCGGGCCACGCTGGGCGCATGACCACCCACACCACCTCCGAACGCATCGAGGACGAGCTCGTCAGACGGCTGATGCACCAGCGGATCATCGTCCTGGGCGAGGAGCTCGGGGAGCGCAACGGCAACCGCCTGATGCACCAGCTTCTGCTGTTGTCCGCCGAGGACCCGCGCGCCGACATCAGCCTCTGGATCAGCTCCCCGGGCGGCTCGGTGTCGTCGATGCTCGCCATCCACGACGTGATGCAGCTGATCCCCAACGACGTGAGCACCCTCGCCATGGGCATGGCCGCGAGCGCCGGACAGTTCCTGCTCTCCGCGGGCACGCCGGGCAAGAGGTACGCCCTCCCGCACGCCCGCGTCCTCCTCCACCAGGGATCCGCAGGCATCGGCGGCACGGCCGTCGACATCGAGATCCAGGCCGACGACCTGCGCCACACCCGGGACACCGTGCTCGGCCTCATCGCCGAGCACACCGGCCAGGACCGCGAGACCGTCGAGCGCGACTCGCGCCGCGACCGGTGGTTCAGTGCGGAGGACGCGCTCGCCTACGGCTTCGTCGACGAGATCCTCAGCTCGGTCGACCACGTCACGCCGGCGCGCACCCGCGCCGTGGGTCTGGCAGGTGCGCGATGAGCGCCTACGGGATGAGCACCTACACCGTCCCGTACGTCGTCCAGCAGACGCCGCGGGGCGAACGGACCCTCGACCTCTACTCGCGGCTGCTGTCGGAGCGGATCGTCTACCTGGGCACCGAGATCGACGACGGCGTCGCCAACGCGGTGATCGCGCAGCTGCTGCACCTGGCCTCGGAGAACCCCGAGCTCCCGATCAGCCTCTACCTCAACTCACCGGGTGGCTCCATCACGGCGATGCTGGCTGTCTACGACGCGATGCAGTTCGTGAAGCCGCCGGTCGAGACCGTGTGCGTCGGGCAGGCCGCGTGGACCGCAGCGGTCCTGCTCGCCGGGGGCGCGCCGGGCCGGCGCGCGATCCTGCCGCACGGGCGCGTCGTGCTCCACCAGCCCGCGACGCAGGGCCGCGGCACCATCCCCGACCTGATCCTCGAGGCCGACGAGGTGGCGCGGGTGCGCCTGCTGCTCGAGGAGGTGCTCGCCCGGCACACCGGGCGTACGGCTGAGCAGATCCGCCAGGACACCGACCGCACGCTCGTCCTGCCGGGGGAGGCCGCCGTGGACTACGGGCTCGTCGACACGGTCGTGAGCGAGCAGGGGCCGGCGCTGGTCTGAACGGGTCAGGCTGCGAGGGCGAGGGCGAGGGCGTCCGGGCGTCCTGCGCGCACCGCCAGGCGCCGGACGCTGAGGTCGAGCGCACCGGCGATGGCGTGGAGCATCTCCGACGACGGGTCCTTCAGACCGCGCTCGACCTCGGAGAGGTACTGCACGGAGACCCCGGCACGCCCGGCCACGTCGACGAGGCGCTCGCCGCGGCGACGGCGCTCACGGTGCAGCTCGCGGCCGACCAGCTCCCGCCACAGGGGCTCGGGCCCGTGCTCGGGCTCGGGTGCACGATCAGGACCGGGGAACCGCAGGATGTCGCCCATGGGCCGAACCTAGACCCGGCACTGGCCGGAAGCCGAGCGATTCTGCTCAGGGCAGAAGCACCGACGCGCTCAGGTGCCGCAGAACGTCGTGTAGGCGCCGAACGAGTCGGGTGCGGGCTCGGCGTGGCGCTCGAGGCCCGAGCGCTCGTCGTACGGCGACGAGACGGCCTCGAGCAGCCGGTCGAGCGGTGCCAGGTCGCCGTCGGTGGCGGCGGTCAGCGCCTCCTCGACGAGGTGGTTGCGGGGCACGTACACCGGGTTGGTGCAGTCCATCGCCGCGGCATCGGGGCCGAGCGCGAGCCACCGGGTGGTCCACGCGTCGAAGCCGGCCAGGTCCAGGAACATCCCGCGCGCCGGCTCCGCGTCGCCCCGAGCGGCAGCGCCGAGCCTGCGGAAGAACGACGTGTGGTCGACGTGGTCGGCCTGCAGCAGCGCAATGAGCTCGGCCGTGATGCTCGACGCCTCCGCGCGATCGACGCCGTCGGGCAGGCCCAGCTTGGCGCGCATGCCCGACGACCAGGCGGCGGAGTAGTGCTCGCGGAAGGCGCCGAGCGACTCGACCGCGATCGCGACGGCCGCGTCCTGGTCGTCGGCCAGGAGCGGCAGGATCGCCTCGGCGAAGCGGGCGAGGTTCCACTCGGCGGCGACCGGCTGGTTGCCGTAGGCGTAGCGCCCGCCGGTGTCGATGGAGCTGAAGACGGTGGCCGGGTCGAAGGCGTCGATGAACGCGCACGGTCCGTAGTCGATCGTCTCACCCGAGATGGTCATGTTGTCGGTGTTCATCACGCCGTGGACGAAGCCGACCAGCATCCACTGCGCGACCAGGGTGGCCTGGGCGGCGACCACCGCCTCGAACAGCGCGAGGTGGGGGTGCTCGGCCGCGGCGGCCGCGGGGTGGTGGCGGGCGATCGCGTGGTCGGCCAGGCGGCCCAGCAGGTCGATGTCGTCGGTGGCGCGGGCGTACTGGAAGGTGCCGACGCGCAGGTGGCTGCTCGCCACCCGGGCCAGCACGGCACCGGGCAGCACGGTCTCGCGCTGCACGGGGCGACCGGTCGAGACGACGGCGAGGCTGCGGGTGGTGGGGATGCCGAGGGCGTGCATCGCCTCGCTGACGACGTGCTCGCGGAGCATCGGGCCGACCGCGGCGAGGCCGTCGCCGCCGCGGGAGAACGGCGTACGACCCGAGCCCTTGAGGTGCAGGTCGCGCAGCCGCCCGGAGCCGTCGACGAGCTCACCGAGTAGAAGTGCCCGGCCGTCGCCGAGCCTGGGGGAGTAGCCGCCGAACTGGTGGCCGGCGTAGGCCTGCGCGACGGGCGTCGCCCCCTCGGGGACGCGGGTGCCGGTGAGGAGCCCGAGCCCGTCCCCGCGCAGCCAGTCGGGGTCGAGGCCGAGCTCGCGGGCCAGGGGCTCGTTGAGGATGAGCACCCGGGGATCCGGGGTGTCGACGGCCTGCCACGGCAGGGCCAGCTCAGGCAGCTCCCGCGCGAAGCGGCTGTCGAGGGCGAGGGTCGGGGTGGGTGCCGAGGTCACTCCCTCGACGATACGCGGCGTGCGGGGACGCAGGCGCTCAGCTGGACTCAGCCGCCGCCGGCCGGCAGGGCCTCGAGCATGATGTCGGGGTTGTCGCGGGCCGTGACCTGGGCGCGCCACTGGTCGACGAACAGGGCCATCCGGGTGCCGTCGCTGCGCTCGAGCACCTCGACCCCGCGCTTGCCGGCGAGGGCCGCGGCGCCGTCGGCGTCGGTGCGCCGGGCGACCTGGTAGTCGAGCCGGGAGAGGCGGATGGGGGAGTTGAACTCGTTGGTCATGCGGTCCTCGACGACCTCGAACTGCATCGGGCCGACGGCGGCGAGGACCGGGTTCTGGTCGCCGCGCAGGTCGGAGCGCAACACCTGCACGACGCCCTCCTGGTCGAGCTGTTCGATGCCGCGCCGGAACTG
The DNA here is from genome assembly GCF_013155335.1 of Nocardioides sp. zg-1230. GTDB lineage: Bacteria > Actinomycetota > Actinomycetes > Propionibacteriales > Nocardioidaceae > Nocardioides. The sequence continues at coordinate 87,388 of NZ_JABJQZ010000005.1, forward strand.
CTTGTAGCGGCCGATGTCGCCGGCGCTGGCCGTGACGAAGTGCTCGGGCGCGAAGCTCGGGACGGGCGGGTACTCGATCGCGTCACCGACGTAGACGGTGTCGCCCACCCGCAGCGCCTGGGCGTTGACGAAGCCGATGATGTCGCCGGGCTCGGCGCTCTCCACCGCGGCGGTGTCGCGGCCGAACACCGACTGGGCGAACTTGGTGGCGAAGGGACGCCCGCTGGCCGCGTGGGTGACGACCATCCCGCGCTCGAAGGTCCCGGACACGACCCGGGCGTAGGCGAGCCGGTCGCGGTGCGCGTTGTTCATCCCCGACTGCACCTTGAAGACGAACGCGCTGAAGTCGTCGGTGGTCTCGCGCACCGAGCCGTCGACACCCGCGGTGGCGCTGGGGTCGGGTGCGATGTCGAGCAGCAGGTCGAGCAGCTGGGCGACGCCGAAGTTCTGCAGGGCCGAGGCGAACATGACCGGGGTCGTCTCGCCGGCGAGGAAGCGCTCCTGGTCGTGGTCGGCGTCGTCGAGGGTGAGCAGCTCGTGCTCCTCGAACGCCGCCCTCCACTGGAAGGCGTCGTCGTCCTCGACCTCGTCGGCCCCCATCCGTCGCTCGGGGGCGCGGGTCGCGCCGCCGGCGGTGCGGGTGTACTTCACGAACTCGCCGGTACGCCGGTCCAGCACCCCGCGGAAGTCACCGGCCTCGCCGACGGGCCAGGTCAGGGGCGTCGGCCGGAGCTTGATCTTCTCCTGGATGAGGTCCATCAGCTCGAGCGCCGACAGCCCGGGCCGATCCCACTTGTTGATGACGGTCAGGACCGGGATGCCGCGCAGGGCGCACACCTTGAAGAGCTTGAGCGTCTGCGGCTCCAGCCCCTTTCCGGCGTCGACCAGCATCACGGCGGAGTCGACGGCGGAGAGCACGCGGTAGGTGTCCTCGGAGAAGTCGCTGTGGCCGGGGGTGTCGACGAGGTTGATGACGTGGTCGCGGTAGACGAACTGCAGGGCCGCCGAGGTGATCGAGATGCCGCGGGCCTTCTCCATCGCCATCCAGTCCGAGACCGTGGCGCGCCGGTCGCCCTTGCCGTGCACCGCTCCGGCCTCGGTGATGACCCGCGCGTGCAGGGCGAGGGCCTCGGTGAGGGTGGACTTGCCGGCGTCCGGGTGGCTGATGACGGCGAAGGTACGGCGGGGGCGGGTGTCGGGCACCGCGCGAATCTACCGGCCGACCCGCTCGACGTCCGCTTCGCCGGTGGAGCGGGCTGGCCGTCCGGGGGTCACTCGTCGTGGAGCCCCACGACGACGTGGGCCAGGCGGCTGACCGGGATGCCGGCGCGTCGTGCCGCGTCCTCGAGCTGCGCCCTGGCCTCGACCACCGGGATGTCGCGCTGTGCAGCGATGATTCCCGTGGCGGCGTCCAGGACCGCAGCCTCCCGCAGTCGGCCCGGCGCCTCGCGGGCGGTGCTCCGCGTCGCGAACGCGAGGTCGGCGTTGGTGACCGCTCCGGGAGCCCAGGCGCCGAAGGCGTCGGCCAGCTGCTGGTGCCTGCCTGCAAAGGTGTCCGCGGCGCGACCGTAGAGGTTGACCGTCGCGACGACGTCGCCGTCGGCCGCCACCACGGGAAGGGTCAGGGTGCTGTGCACACCGGCCGCCGCACTCGCCTGGGCGAAGTCCTGCCACCGGTCCTCGCCCAGCAGACCTCCGGGCGACGTCGCGATGCCGTGGCCGAGGTCGATGGCGTCGACGCACGGACCGCTGCTCACGTACTGCACGGCGTCCAGCGTGGCGATCTCCTCGTCGGTGGCGACCAGGGTGAAGGTGACGCCGAGCTCACGGGAGGCGACACTCACCCCGACGAGTCCCGGCGCGACCTCACGGGCGCTGTCGGCGGCTGCGACCAGGCCTGCCACCAGGGCTCCGTCGTCTACGGTGGCCTCGAGCTCGTCGAGGGCCTGCAGGGTCTCGGGGATGAGTTCCACGGCGCTCGGTACCCGCGAGCGACCGGCCGCATGCCGGGTCGGCGATGCCGGGTCGGTCGGGGTCAACCGCGCCGCGCGGCAGCGTTGCTCGCCTGCACGAGCTCCCGCGCGACGTCACGGAGCTTGTGGTTGCTCGTGGACGACGCCCGCACCAGGAACTGGAAGGCCCGGTCCTCGTCGACCTGGTAGCGCTCCATGACGATGCCGATGGCCTGACCGATCACCTTGCGAGAGGCGATCGCCTCGGTGAGCTGGTGCTCCTTCCGTGCGTGTCCGAGGGCGATCGAGGCGTGGGTCGCGAAGAGTCGGGCAGCCAGGACCGCGTCGGGGTCGACCTCGTCGGAGGAGGTCGAGTAGAGGTTCAGCCCGCCGATCGTGCGGCCGTCGTCGTAGAGGTGCAGTCCGAGCTGCGAGCGGAGCCCCAGCTCCACGGCGCGCGGCGCATAGCGCGGCCAACGCTGGTCGTGCCGGATGTCATCGACCAGCACGTCGCGCTGGGTGGTGATCGACTCGTAGCAGGGGCCCTCGCGCAGCTCGTACTGAAGGGCGTCGAGCACCGGCACCAGGTCACCGGCGCGTGCCTTGGTCTCGATCGTGCCATCGCGGTGGGTGAGGGAGATGCCGACGTGCTCGAAGCCGGGCACGGACGAGCGGGTCGCGAGCACGATGGCGTCCAGGGTCTCCTGCAGTGTCGTGCCCTGGTTGATCGCCGAGGCGGCCTGTGCCAGTGCCTCAGCCAGGGGGAGGGGGGTGTCGTTCATGGGCTCTTCCGATCCGCGCGTCGTCGCGGACTCATCGGGCGGGGACGCCTGCGGCGGGGACGCCTGCGGCGGGGCCCGGGGCCGCGCTCCGACCCTGGGGGACGGGCTCGCCGCGGCTCGACGCCTTCGCCGTCCCGACGGAGTCGACGAGCTCCTGGGCGACGACGCGCACCTTCAGGTTCTGCGTGCTGGCCAGGCGGGTCAGGTAGCTGAAGGCAGCGGGCTGGTTCATGCCGTAGCGCTCCATGATGATGCCGACGGCCGCGCCGATCAGCGTGCGCGTGCCGATCGCCGTGCTCAGCTGCTCGGTCTTGAGCACGTGGCCGAGGGCCAGCCCGGCATGGATGGCGAAGTGCTCGGCGACTCCCACCGACCCGGGGTCGATGTCCGACGAGGAGGTGGAGTGCAGGTTGAGGCAGAGGACGCCGTTGGCCCCGCTGAGCAGCCTCACGCCGATCTGGGACCGCAGTCCCAGCCGGGTCGCCTGCGCGATGTAGGTCGGCCAGCGCTGCTCGTGGCGGGCGTCGCGCACCACGACGAGCTCCTCCTCCGACGCCTCGACGCACGGCCCTTCGTGGGAGCTCGACTGCACCTCGTCGAAGGAACGCGCCAGGTCGGAACCTGCCGCGAGGGTCTTCATGGATCCGTCCGCGTGGATCCTCGAGACGCTCACGTGCTCGAACTCCGGGAGGCACCGCTGCGCCTGCAGCACGATCTCCTCGAGGGTCGCGGCGGGGTCGGTCTGCGCGTGCACGGACGCGGTCGCGCCCGCGACGGTGTCCATGGATGGGTCGCCAGGCATGCGCGCACTCCTCCGCTGGTCGCGGCCCGCGAGGGCGGCATGGGTTGGGGGCGACAGGATACGCCGCTCACCCCTGCCGCCGTCTCCGGATCTCTCGAGGTGCGACGCGCTCAGACCACCTGCCGGGCGAGCGCGGCGTCGACCGCTCGGGGGGAGAGCACCGAGTCGAGGGCGAGCCGCACGCAGCCGACCAGCCCGGCCCGGTCGCCGTACGCCGCCGGGACGACCTGGAGGTCCCGCCCCGCGAGGGCCGTGGTGGCGCTGAAGACGCCCTCGCGCAGGCCGGCGGAGAACGTGTCGAAGGCGCCGGCCATGTCGCCGCCGACGACGACGGTGCGCGGGTTGAGCACGGTGACCGTCGCGGCGAGCGCCGCGCCGATGTGACGGCCCGACTCGCGCACCACGGCGCGCGCCCGTCCGTTGCCCCGCTGGGCGGCGGCGACCAGGTCGCGCACGTGGTGGACGTCCGCACCGTCGGCGCGGAGCCGCTCGACCAGCGCCCACCCGCTCGCCACGGTCTCCAGGCACCCGGCCTCGCCGCAGCGGCAGCGCAGCTCGGCGGCGGCCGCGACCTTGACGTGTCCGAGCTGGCCGGCGGCGTTGCGGTGCCCGCGGACGAGCCGCCCGTCGGCGACGATCGCGAGGCCGATGCCGGTCGACGCCTTGAGCACGAGCGCCTCGTCGTGCTCGAGGACCGTCGGCTCGTCGTCCGCGCGGGCCGTGGGCATCTGCGACAGCGCCATGACCCGCATGTCGTTGTCGAGCGTGAGTGGCGCGCCGGTGACCTCCTGCAGGTAGGGCGCCAACGGGACGCCGTCCCACCCCGTGAGGGCAGGGGAGTCCACGCTCATCGCCCGCTGCGGATCGACCGTCCCGGCCAGCGACATGCCCACGCCGCGCACGTCGTCACCGCTCCGGCCGAGCTCGCCCAGCATGCGGTCGAGGTGGCTGACCACCAACGGCATCAGGACGTCGGGCCCGTGACCGGTCTCCTGGTCGAGGCTCACCGACGCGAGCTCGGTGCCGTCGAGCGAGCTGATCGAGAGCTGCGAGCGGCTGCGGCCGACGGCGATCCCGAGGACGAGCCCTGCCGCACCGTTGAGGACGAGCGTCGTGGCGGGGCGCCCCCCGGTCGCCGACTCCTCCTCGCCCTCCAGCACGAGCCCCGCCTCGGCGAGGGCAGTGAGGCGGGCGTTGACCGCGGTGCGGGACAAGCCGGTCGCCCGGCCGAGGGCGCCGCGCGTGGCGGCCTGGCCGGACCGGATGAGGGCCAGCACCTCGCCGGCGGTCGCCGCAGGCAGGACCGGCGGCGGGGGCGGGGAGGTCTGGGTCATGGTGGGCCTGATTGTGGCACCAGCAAATATGTCCTGAAAAGACGTAAGTTCCGTTGCATCAGGACGGAAGCATCCGTACGGTGGTGCGTCATGGACTCGATCACCCCCGTCGACGCCTGCGACTTCACCGTCTTCGGTGGCACCGGCGACCTGGCCCTGCGCAAGCTGCTGCCGGCGCTCTACCTGCGCGACCGTGACGGGCAGCTGCCCGACGGCTTCCGGGTCATCGGCGTCTCCCGCGCGGAGGTGGACGACGAGGGCTACCGCGCTCTCGTGGCCGGTGCCCTGCGTGAGCACCTGGTGGCCGAGGACCTCGACGCCGCGGTCGTCGAGCGGCTGCTCGGCCGCCTGCACCACGTGCGGCTCGACGTCGCCGACGTCGCCGCGTGGCACCAGCTGCACGACCGGCTCAAGGACGGCGCCGCCTCCGACGACGTCATCCGGGTCTTCTACCTCGCGGTCGCCCCGGGCCTGTTCGGGACCATCTGCGAGCACCTCGACGAGGCCGGTCTGGTGACCGAGCGGTCGCGCGTCGTGCTCGAGAAGCCGATGGGCACCGACCTCGCAACCGCCCAGCAGGTCAACGCCGCGGTCGGTCGCGTCTTCGAGGAGTCGAGCATCTTCCGCATCGACCACTACCTCGGCAAGGAGAGCGTGCAGAACCTCCTCGTCACCCGCTTCGCCAACACCTTCCTCGAGCCGCTGTGGAACAGCGGGTGGGTCGACCACGTGCAGATCACGGTCTCGGAGTCGATCGGCGTCGGTGACCGCGGCTCCTACTACGACCGCTCCGGCGCGCTGCGCGACATGGTGCAGAACCACCTGCTGCAGCTGCTGTGCCTGGTCGCGATGGAGCCGCCGACCTACGTCGACCGCGAGACCGTGCGCGACGAGAAGCTCAAGGTGCTCCAGGCGCTGCGGCCGATGACGCCCGAGCTGGTCGACCGCGACACCGTGGCCGGGCAGTACGCCGCCGGGCTGTGCGAGGGCCGCCCCGCGGCGTCGTACGCCGACGAGGTGGGCCACGCCAGCAGCACCGAGACCTTCGTGGCGCTGCGCACCGAGGTGCAGAACTGGCGCTGGGCCGGCGTGCCGTTCTACCTGCGCACCGGCAAGCGGATGCCCGAGCGGGTCTCGGAGATCGTCGTGGTCTTCAAGGAGCCGCCGCACGCGATGTTCCCCCACAGCGAGGGCCCGACCGAGCCCAACCGGCTCCACATCCGCGTCCAGCCCGACGAGGGCATGCGGTTGCACATGACGGCCAAGGAGCCCGGCCCCGGTGGCATCCGGCTGCGCCCGGTGTCGCTCGACCTCAGCTATGCCACCGCCTTCGGCGGCCGCTCGCCCGACGCCTACGAGCGGCTGCTCATGGACGTCGTGCGAGGCAACACCACCCTGTTCATGCGCCGCGACGAGGTCGAGGCCGCCTGGACCTGGGTGGCCCCCATCCTCGAGCGCTGGTCCCAGCCCTCGCACCGGCCCCGGAGGTACCCGGCCGGCACGCACGGTCCCGTTGCCGCCGTCACGCTCCTCGAGCGCGACGGCCGATCCTGGCAGGAGACAGAATGAGCACCAGCCCGAAGGTCCACCCGGTCGTCGCGGAGGTCACCGACCGCATCGCGCGGCGCAGCGCCGCCACCCGTGCGGCGTACCTCGCCCGCACCGACGCCGCGATCCAGACGGGCCCGGCGCGCGGCCGGCTCGCCTGCGCCAACCTGGCCCACGGCTTCGCGGCCGCCGACGAGCCCGTGAAGTCGGGCCTGAGGTCGGGTCGCAAGCCCAACGTCGCGATCGTGTCGTCCTACAACGACATGCTCTCGGCCCACCAGCCCTTCCGCGACGTGCCCGAGGTGCTGAAGAAGGCGATCGTCCGGGCCGGCGGCCTCGCGCAGTTCGCCGGGGGAGTGCCCGCCATGTGCGACGGCATCACCCAGGGACGCGCGGGCATGGAGCTCTCCCTGTTCAGCCGCGACCTGATCGCCATGTCGACCGCCGTCGCGCTCTCCCACGACATGTTCGACGCCGCGATGATGCTCGGCGTCTGCGACAAGATCGTGCCCGGGCTGCTCATCGGCGCATTGTCGTTCGGCCACCTGCCCACCGTCTTCGTGCCGGCCGGCCCGATGCCGTCCGGCCTGCCCAACGGGGAGAAGGCGCGCGTGCGCCAGCTCTACGCCGAGGGCAAGGTGGGGCGCGAGGAGCTGCTCGAGGCCGAGGCGGCGTCGTACCACTCGAAGGGCACGTGCACCTTCTACGGCACCGCCAACAGCAACCAGATGCTGATGGAGGTCATGGGCCTGCACCTGCCCGACGCGACCTTCGTGAACCCCGGCACCCCGCTGCGCGCCGCCCTCGACCGCGCAGCCGGCGAGCGTGCCGTGGCGATCACCCACGCGGGCGGCGAGCCCACCCCCGTCGGGCACCTCGTCGACGAGAGAGCGATCGTCAACGCCTGCGTCGCCCTGCTGGCGACCGGCGGGTCGACCAACCACACGATGCACCTCGTCGCGATCGCCGCGGCCGCCGGCATCACGCTCACGTGGGACGACCTGTCCGACCTCTCGGCCGCCGTGCCGCTGCTGACGCGGATCTACCCCAACGGCTCGGCCGACATCAACCACTTCGTCGCCGCGGGCGGTACGCCGTTCCTGGTGCACACGCTGCTCAAGCACGGCTACCTCCACGACGACGTGCACACGGTGTCGGGCCGCGGCCTCTGGCGCCACACCCGCGAGGCCCGCCTCGACGGCGACCGGGTGACGTGGGAGGAGGGCCCCAAGCGGTCCCTCGACACCGACGTGCTGCGCGCGGCGGACGACCCGTTCGCCCCCGACGGCGGCCTGCGGATGCTCTCGGGTCGCCTCGGCCGCGCGGTCGTCAAGACCTCCGCGGTGAAGCCCGAGCACCGCGTCGTCACGGCCCCGGCCATGGTCTTCGACGACCAGGCCGACTTCCTCGCCGCGTTCGCCAAGGGCCGCCTCGACGGCCGCGACCTCGTCGCCGTGGTGCGCTACCAGGGGCCTGCCGCCAACGGCATGCCCGAGCTGCACAAGCTGATGCCGGCCCTCGGCGTGCTGCAGGACCGCGGCCAGCGGGTCGCGGTCGTCACCGACGGCCGGATGTCCGGCGCCTCAGGCAAGGTCCCGGCCGCCATCCACGTCACCCCCGAGGCCGCCCTCGGCGGCCCGCTGGCGCGGGTCCGCGACGGTGACCTCGTCACGGTCGACGCCGACACCGGGGTGCTCGAGGTGGAGCTCCCCGACGCCGAGTTCGAACGCCGTGAGACCACCGGCCGCGCACCCCACGACGTCGAGTGGGCCGGCACCGGCCGTGAGCTGTTCTCCGGCTTCCGGGCCATCGTCGGCACCGCCGAGACCGGCGCCAGCGTCATCCGTCCCCTGCCCGCCCCCACCGAGGAGGCCCCCGTTGTCCAGCCCGTCTGACTCGCTCCTCGCGTTGGTGCCCGTCGTGCCGGTGGTCGTGCTCGACGACCTCGACCACGCCGTGCCCGTCGCCCGGGCCCTCGTCGCCGGCGGCCTGCCGGTCATCGAGCTCACCCTGCGCACGCCGGTCGCCCTCGACGCCATCGCGGCCATCGCGGCCGAGGTGCCCGACATCCTGGTCGGCGCCGGCACGATCACCTCGCCCGAGCTCGTCTCGCGCGCCGTGGACGCCGGCGCGCAGTTCCTGGTCTCGCCCGGCACGACGCCCGGCCTGCTGCGGGAGATGGCCGGCTCCGGGGTCCCGTTCCTCCCCGGCACCGCCACCGTCTCTGAGGCGATGACCGTGCTCGAGGCCGGCTTCAGCGAGATGAAGTTCTTCCCGGCCGAGGCCTCCGGCGGGGCGACGTACCTGAGGTCGCTCGCCTCGCCGCTGCCGGCGGCCCGGTTCTGCCCGACGGGCGGCATCACGGCCGCGACGGCGCCGTCGTACCTCGCGCTGCCCAACGTCGGGTGCGTCGGCGGCTCGTGGCTCACCCCGGCCGACGCGCTCGCCGCCGGTGACTGGGACCGCGTCGCCACCCTGGCCCGGGAGGCTGCTGCGCTCGGCGCCTGACACCCACCCGTCCCGCCGACAACCAACGGGACCTCCACGGCGTCTCAGACGCACCAGCACCACCCGCCGCGACCGACGGCCATCCGCACCACGTCGCGCTGACACCCGTTGAGGTCACCATGTCTGCCCGACGCCCCACCTGCCTGCCCACCCGTCGCTCCGGTCGTCTCGCGGCGTGCCTCGTGACGGCCCTCGTGCTGCCGGCCTCCCTGCTCGCCTGGTCGCCGGCGGGATCCGCCACCGACACGGTCGCCGTCGAGGAGGTCCCGGCCAGCACCAGCGTGCGCTCCACGGGCCACCAGCGCATCCGGCTCGAGGCTCTGCCTCAGGTCGTCCAGCCGGGTGGCGCCGTGGCCAGTCCGGCGGCCGCGCGGGCCGCGGTCGTCGCCACCCTCCGGCCGGTCCGGCCCGGTCGCCGGGTCCAGCTGCAGGTGCAGGAGGGGGAGTCGTGGCGGGCCGTCGCCACGAAGCGGCAGGACCGCCGTGGCCGGGCGCAGTTCGCCGCCGCCGCCGCGTCGGCCGACGGCGAGGCCCTGACCTACCGGGTCAAGGCGATGGCGTCGGCCTCCATGAGCCCGGTGAGGAGCACGCCGGTGAGCACCGCACGCTGGCTCCGCGCGACCTGGACCGACGAGTTCGACGGCTCGCAGCTCGACCCGGTCTGGAACCACCGCGGCCGGGAGTACGCCCACGGCAGCCGGCGCTCCTGCGCCAAGGGCGACCCGAGCGCGGTCAGCGTGGGCGGCGGCGCCGTGCGGCTCAGCGTCGTCAAGGACCCGGACGCCACGACCCGGTGCCGCATCGAGGGACGCGACGCCCGCGCCGGGCGCTTCGCCTACCGCCTCAACGGCCACATCGGCACCCAGCACGCCTTCGCCTTCCGCTACGGCGTCGCTGCCGCCCGCGTGAAGTTCCACCGGCTGCGCGGGCAGCACGGCGCGTTCTGGCTGCAGCCCGCCGACGGCATGCACGCGGGTGCGCTCGGCAGCGAGATCGACGTCGTGGAGTACTTCGGCGACCGGCACCCGCAGGGCGGGCTCGCCTCCTTCATGCACCGCTACGAGGGCAAGCGCCGCATCGCGTCGGGCGGCTGGATCGAGAACTCACGGTCCTTCCTGACCGGAAGGCGCGACGGCTGGTCGAAGAACTACCACGTCTTCTCGGTGGAGTGGACGCCCCGCATGCTCGTCTTCCGCATCGACGGCAAGGAGACCGGCCGGATGCGCGGGAAGATCTCCGCCGTCCCGCAGTTCCCCATCCTGAGCCTCATCGCCGCCAACTACGAGATCCCGAAGATCAAGGAGATGCGGCTGCCGCAGCACATGTACGTCGACTGGGTGCGCGTCTGGGAGACCGGCGGTGAGCCCGCCGTCGGGTGATCAGCCGCGGGCGCCGAGGCCGCGGTAGAGGTCGATCTCCGACCGCAGACGCGGAGGCAGCGGCGCCCCCACCTGGGCGAGGGCGGCCGCGTAGGCCTCGAGCGCCTCGAGCAGCTCCCGGCGGAGCACCTGCTGTTCGGCGAGCCGCTTGTCGTGCCGCGCCGCCTCGAGCACCCGCCGGGCTGTCAGGACGTCCTCGAGCAGCGACGACAGTCGCTCGTGACGCCCGGGTCCGAACTCCGGTCCTGCTTCCAGCATGGGACACCCGACCCGTCCAGCGGGGCAGCGGCGCGGTGCCGCAGCGTCGTGGACAGCCACCAACCTAGCGGTTGGCGCCCGTCGGCGTCGCCACACGAGGCGCGGCCGGCGCCGGCTCGACGGCGGACGCCGTGCGGAGCCGCTGCTGCTGGGTCGACATGAGTGCGACCGCGAGCACCGTGGCCCCGACGGTGACGGCGAAGGCCGCCGTGGCACCCGACTCGTCCGCGAGACGGCCGGCCAGGCTCGAGCCGAGCGCATAGCCGAGGCCGGTCGCGCTGGCGAGCGTCGTCATCGCCGCACCGACGCGGGCGGCCGGCACCACCCGCTCCGCGAGGGAGAACACGGCGATCATGTAGGGCGCCACGGCCACGCCGAGGAAGAGCACGGTCGCGGCGGTGCCGGCCAGTGAGCCGACGACCAGCAGGGGGAGCGAGAGCGCGAGGAGGGCCCATGCCGCGACCAGGGCACGTCGTTCGTGCCCGACGCGCTCGGGGACGTACGCCGTCGCGAGGCCGGCGAGCGCGCTCCCGACGCCCAGGGTGGCGTGCACCAGCCCGGCCACGCCCGGCGTGCCGGCGTCGGTGGCCAGCACGGTGGCGCCGGTCTGGGTCGCACCGAAGAGCATGCCGATGCAGACCTGGGCTGCGACGAGGACGACGAAGGCCGCGCCGAGGAGGCGGCCGGTGCCGACGGGCCGGTCGGCGTCGTGGGCCAGGCGTGCCGACGGGTCGAGCGCGAAGGCCGATCCGAAGACCGCCAGCAGCACCGCGGCCAGGAGCAGGGCGCCGGAGGGGGAGAACGCCGCGACCGACAGGCCCACCAGCGCGGGGCCGATCGCGAACGACGCCTCGTCGGCCGCTCCCTCGTAGGAGAACGCAGCGTCCACGAGTCGACGCTGGTGCGTTCCCGTGGCGCGGGTCAGCGGGCGCCACCGCACGCGCGCCAACGGCCCCACCTGCGGGAGCACCAGCCCGGTGGCGGCCGCGGTGAGCACGACGAGCGCGTCCGTGGTCTCGGCCCCGACGACCGCGACGAGTGCGGCCAGGCCGGTGGCGCCGAGCAGCGACTGGACGAGGACGACGGGCCGCTGGCCGACGCGGTCGGCGAGCGAGCCGGCGACCGGCGCCCCGACCGCGTTGGCCACGGCGAGAGCGCCGGCGCTGAGGCCGCCGAGGCCGTAGCTGCCGGTCGCGGTGGAGACGAGGAGGAGGGTGCCGAGCTGGCTCATGGCCAGCGGCAGGCGGCCCACGAACGCCACGAGGACGTAGGTCGGACCGGCGATCGACAGGAGTCGTCGGTAGGAGGCGAGGGGTGTCACGAGGGTCCTTCGGGTGCGTCGGCAGGACGCGCCGAACCCACCTCCAAGGACGCGTTGAACCCTCTGCGTCGCCCAGTCTAGGAGCGTCGGCTGCGCGACGCGGAATCGCCGGGGTTCCGGTGGCGCCGGGCCCGGAATAGGCTGGCCGGCGTCTCGGGCCGAACGCGTGGAGGGCGATGCAGGACAGGGACGCAAGCGGCGAGGAGCCGCCCGACCGCGTGCTGGCGGAAGTCGGCTTCGACCGTCTGCTCCGCGAGGTGCTCGCGCGCGTGCGGGAGGTCGTCGACGAGAAGGCCAGGCTCGGGCACCTCCTCGACGCGGTCGTCGCCATCACGTCGGAGCTCTCGCTCGACGGGGTCCTTGCCCGCATCGTCCGGTCGGCGAGCAGCCTCGTGGGGGCCAGGTACGCCGCTCTCGGCGTCCTGGCGGACGGGCCGGACCGGCAGCTGCGCACCTTCATCCACCACGGCATCGACGGCGAGGTGGTCGAGCAGATCGGCGACCTGCCGACCGGGCACGGCCTGCTGGGCGTGCTCATCGACGACCCCCGTCCCCTGCGGCTGGGGGACATCGCCGCCCACCCGGCGTCGTACGGCTTCCCCGAGCACCACCCCGAGATGACGTCGTTCCTCGGCGTGCCCGTGCGGACCCGGGAGCGCGTCTTCGGCTTCCTCTACCTCACCGAGAAGGACGACGGGCAGGACTTCACGGAGATGGACGAGGACGTCGCGGTCGCCCTCGCGGCCGCCGCGGGCGCCGCGATCGAGAACGCCACCCTCTACGAGGAGGCGGAGCGTCGCCAGGCCTGGCTGAGTGCCACCGCCGAGGTCATCTCGCTCCTCTCGGAGGACACGTCCACCGAGACCGCGCTCCAGGCCGTGGCCGACCGGGCCCGGACGGTGTCGGGCGCCGACGTGGCGTGGGTGGTCAGCGCCTCCGACCCCTGCGACCTCCACCTCGAGGTGGTGGCCGGAGCACCGGTCGACCGGGAGGCGATGAGCGCACTGCCGATGGAGGAGTCGCTCGCGAGCCTGGTGGTGCGCACCGGCGTCCCCGTGTCGGTGGACGACGTCGCCACCGACCCGCGCGCGGTGGACCCCTCCTCGGTCGACGGCTGGCCCCGGCTCGGCCCGGTGATGGTCCTGCCGCTGCGCTCCGGATCGGGCGTGGACGGCGTTCTCTCGCTGGCCTGGACGCCCGGGCGGATCGACGACTACCGGCGGGTCGACCCGGCCCTGCCGACGAGCTTCGCCGAGCAGGCGGCGCTCGCCCTCCAGGTCGCCAGGATCCGCGAGGACAGGAAGCGGATGTCGCTGCTGGAGGACCGCGACCGCATCGGGCGCGACCTGCACGACCTCGTCATCCAGCGGCTCTTCGGCGTGGGTCTCGGGCTGCAGAGCACCGTGCAGATGGTGTCCGCGGACGAGCCTGCGCAGCGCCTGCGCGAAGCCATCATCGACATCGACGACACGATCAAGGACATCCGTCGCACCATCTTCGCCCTCGGCAAGCTCGAGACCTCCACCGACCTGCAGAGCGAGATCGAGAACCTCGTCGAGCGCGCCGCCGCGACGATGAAGCTGCGGCCCAGGCTGCGCCTCGAGGGGCCGGTCCGCACCACCGTGCCCGACGCGGTCGCCTCCGACCTCCTCGCGGTGGTGAGCGAGGCACTGACCAACGTCAGCCGGCACGCCCACGCAACGTCGGTGGACGTCCGGGTGGCCGTCGCCCACGACATGCTCGAGGTGAGCGTCGCCGACGACGGGCGCGGGATGCAGCAGGGCGTCCCGGAGAGCGGGCTGCGCAACCTGCGCGAGCGGGCAGCCCGCCACCGGGGCGAGCTGGTGGTGGAGTCCGAGGTCGGGTCCGGCACGACCGTCACCTGGCGGGTCCCGATCGGGTGACGGGGTCCCGGGCCGAAGGACCCGGGCCCCACGGCGGGCGCCATCCCGGGTCGGGGTCCCGGACGTGGTGGGACGTTGGTCCGTTGCGCCTGCCTCGGCCGTGCACTGCGATGGGAGTCACACCGGGGGACCGGGTGCCCCGATCGCCGACGCTCTGCAGCCGTACGCCGCGCTGCTGTGAGGCACGAGGGTCGGACGGGGCACCCGGCGGTGGGGCCGGTGGACGAACAGGAGGGGACAGATGGATCGGCAGCAGGAGGGGGCAGCCGGGGACGGCGGCAGGGTGGCCTCGGCAGACGTCGAGCAGTCAGGGGCCGTCGCGTCACCAGGGGACTCGATCGCACGTGCCGTCGTGCCTGCGAAGGGGGAGGAGTAGGGATGGTGCAGGTGATCGTGGGGTGGCCGACGTGACGGCCGACGTGACGATGGACGACCGGCTGACCAACCAGGAGCTGAGGGAGGCTGCAGACCGCCTCCTCGCAGACCGGCGTGACGTGCCCGCGGGCTCTGTCATCAGGACGTTCTCGAGGTCCGTGCGAACCACGCTCCTCGACGGCTTCTCGACCTCCGAGGTCGTGGCGGAGGCCGAGCGGAGGACCAGGGAGCTCCTCGCCCAGCGTCCGGCGGCACGCCCCCACCTGCGCATGTGGGCGGGCGTGGGCGTCCTCGCCGTGCCGCGACCGCGCCGGGTTCGGTGAACGTCACCGGTCGACGATGGGAGCGCTGGCCTCGGCGGCCCTGAGCTCTGAGGAGGCTGCTCGTCGCCTCCGGGCCGTCGGCCCCAACATCGCTCCGGCCAGCCCCCGGCGCAGCACCGCGCTCCGCGTCGCCGACCAGCTGCGCGACCCGATGATCGTGCTGCTGCAGCTCGCCGCCGTCCTCGGCGCCGTGCTGCGCGACTGGCCGAGCACGGTGATCATCCTCGCGGTGGTGGTCTTCAACACCACGGTCGGGGTCCGCCAGCAGCACCGGGCCGACCGCGTCATGGACGAGCTCGAGCAGATGGCGGCGCCCACCGCCGTCGTCCGTCGCGACGACGAGCTCGTGACGGTGCCGGCCGGGGAGGTCGTCCCGGGTGACCACGTCAGCCTCACGGCCGGCGACCTCGTCCCGGCCGACGCGGTCGTCCTGCAGTCGCACGACCTCGAGGTGGACGAGGCCCCGGTGACGGGGGAGTCGCTCCCGGTGCCGCACGGTCCCGGCGACGAGCTCGTGGCCGGGGGTCGGACCACCCACGGCCGCGCCGTGGTCGAGGTGACCCGCACCGGGGCGAGCAGCAGCCTGGGCCGGATCGCTGCGATGCTGCAGGAGGGCCGGTCCCGGCCGACGCCGCTCCAGCGGCGACTGACGGGCCTGAGCCGCGGCCTGGCGGTGCTTGTGGTCACGCTCACGGCGGTCGTCGTCCTCATCGGGCTGGTCCAGGGTCGCCCGTGGGGCGAGATGCTGCTGGTGGGGCTGAGCCTGACCGTGGCGGCGCTGCCCGAGTCGCTGCCGGACGTCGTGACGATCGCGCTCGCCGTCGGGGCGCACCGCATGGCACGGCGCCAGGTCATCGTGCGCGCGCTGCCGGCAGTCGAGACGCTGGGGTCGGTCACCGTCGTGGCGACCGACAAGACCGGCACGATCACGGAGGGGCGCATGCGGGGCCAGGCCCTCTGGGTCGCCGGGGCGCGTCTCGACGTCGGGAACGACGAGATCCGGGCCACGGACGGCGCCCGCGTGGTCCCTCAGGCTGCGCTCGAGCGCCTGCTCCGCGACGTCGTGCTGTGCAACGACGCCACGACCGGCGTCGGTGAGGCGGGCACGACGCGGGTCGCAGGTGACCCGCTCGACCACGCCGTCCTGGAGCTCGCGTCCCTGTCGGGCCTCGACCTCGAGGCCACCAGGGGCCGCTGGCCACGGACCGGTGAGGTCCCGTTCGACCACGCCGCCCGGCGCATGACGACCCACCACCTGGGCCCGGAGGCGGGGCCGCTGACCGTGTGCAAGGGTGCTCCGGAGGCGGTCCTGGCGCTCCTGCCGGCGAGTCCCGCGGACACGGGTGCGGCACGGGGCGCCGTCGAGGACATGGCCGGCAGCGGCCTGCGCGTGATCGCGGTGGCCGACACGGCCGACGGCGCGCAGTGGCGCCTGGCCGGGCTGGTGGGCATCGGCGACCCTCCCCGGTCCTCGGCGGTCGGGGTGGTCCGCACCCTGCAGAGGGCTGGGATCCGGCTCGTCCTGGTGACGGGGGACCACGCCGGGACCGCAGGTGCCGTCGCTCGCGCCGTGGGCATCGCCGAGCCGGGCGACCCGACCGTGGAGGGCAACGCGCTGGCCGAGGTGCCGCTGGAGCCGGCACGAGCTGACCGTGGTGGCACGGGTGGCCCCGGAGCAGAAGGTGCATGTCGTGCAGTGGCTGCAGGAGGCCGGCGAAGTCGTCGCGATGCTCGGCGACGGCGTGAACGACGCGCCTGCCCTGCGTCGTGCCGACATCGGCGTCGCGGCGGGCCTGACCGGGACCGGCGTCGCCAAGGAGGCCGCCGACCTGGTGCTCGCCGACGACGAGCTGGCCTCGGTCGTGGCGGCGGTGGAGGAGGGGCGACGCATCTTCGCCAACATCCGGTCGTTCCTGCTCTACG
Organism: Nocardioides sp. zg-1230; assembly: GCF_013155335.1. Lineage (GTDB taxonomy): Bacteria > Actinomycetota > Actinomycetes > Propionibacteriales > Nocardioidaceae > Nocardioides. The sequence goes on from NZ_JABJQZ010000005.1 coordinate 103,797, forward strand.
CCGTGTCGGGCGGCCTCGCCGAGGTGGCGGTCATGGTGGCCGGCGGGCTGGTCGGGCTCGCCGTCCCGCTGCTGCCCGGACAGATCCTGTGGATCAACCTGCTCACGCACGGGATGGTCGGGGTGGCCTTCGGGGCGGAACCGCTCGACCCCCGGCAGATGGCCCAGCCGCCCCGTCCGCCGACGGAGGCGGTCTTCACCCGGCCCGCCCTCGTCCGGTTGGTCGTGGTGACCGCTGCGCTGGCAGCGGCCGCGCTCACGGCAGGGGCGCTCACGCACGGCTCGGACGACCTGCGCCGTACGGCGGTCTTCGTCGCGCTCGGAGCCGGGCAGCTGGGCGTCGCCCTGGCGCTGCGTGCGTCGCGATCGGGCGCCGGCGCCTCGGGGCGTGGACTCGAGGTGTCGGTGCTGGGGGCAGCGCTCCTCATGGCTGCGGCAGTGTGGCTGCCTCCGCTCCAGGCACTCCTGGACACCCGCTCGCTGCCGCTGGACGTCGCGGTCGTCGCGGTGGCGGTCGCTGCCGTGCCCGGTGTGCTGCTCCGCGTCTGGCTGCGCACCCGCCCGCGGTAGGAGAGGCGCGAGGGTCAGGCGTGAGGTCAGGTCTCCGTCCCGGCCGCGCCCGTGAAGTGCTCCACGAAGGCGTCCGCCCCGGGGTACACGAGCGCCTCGTGCCCGCTGTCGGACCACCGCACCACGTAGGGCGGCGTGCCGTCGGGGTGGCGCACCTCGAGGATCTCGGCATCGCGGACCGGCCCGTGCAGGCTGCGGACGACGAGCCGATCGCCTGCCGATGCGTGCAGGGAACCGTCGTCGCCCCGTGCCGTGGTGCTGGTGCTGGTGCTGGTGCTCATGGTCTCTCCCTCTCTGGTCCGCCGGGTCCGGCTGGTCCGGACACCAGACTCGTGCGGAGCGGGCGGATCGAAACAGTGCCGTTCGGCCCGGTGGAAAGGGGATGTAGGGCCGGAGCCATTCGGCCCGGGCGGGGTTACCGTCGATACATGGAGGACCGACCAGCTCGCGTTCCGGAAGCGGAGGAACCCATCACGGTGTTCCTGCTGGACGACCACGAGCTCGTCCGCCGCGGCGTGCGCACCCTGCTGGACTCCGAGCCCGGCATCGAGGTGGTCGGCGAGAGCGGCACGGCCGGGGAGGGCGCCGTCCGGATCACGGCCCTGCGCCCCCGCGTCGCCATCGTGGACGGTCGACTGCCCGACGGCTCGGGCATCGAGGTGTGCCGCCAGGTCCGGTCGGCCGACCCGGGCATCGAGGTGCTCGTCCTCACCTCGTACGACGACGACGACGCGCTGTTCGCCGCCATCATGGCCGGCGCCTCGGGCTACGTGCTGAAGCAGATCAGCGGCGGCGACCTCGTCACGACCGTGAGGCGGGTGGCGGCAGGTCAGTCGATGCTCGACCCGGCCGTGACGGACCGGGTGCTGCACCGGCTGCGGCACGGCACCGAGCGGGACCCGCTCACCCAGCACCTGACGCCCAAGGAGGAGCAGGTCCTCGGGCTCGTCGCCAAGGGGATGACGAACCGCCAGATCGCGGAGAACCTCGGCGTGGCGGAGAAGACGGTGAAGAACTACGTGTCGACGCTCCTCGCCAAGCTGGGCGTCGAGAGCCGGACCCAGGCGGCGGTGATGGCGGCCCGCCGCCCGACCTCGAGGAACGGCCGGCCGGACCGGCCGGACCGGCCGCACCGGTGAGGGCCGGGTCAGCCGACCGTCGCGGGCTCCAAGCTGCGTGACCAGCGTCCCCGGCGGGCGAGTCCGTTCATCCGAGCCCGGTGCATCAGGGCGGCCTGCGCGTGCTGACGGTCGTCGGGGCGCGCCGCCCAGGCGTCGAGGACGGGCGCCTGCAGGGCCCTGCCGAAGGAGAAGCTCAGCTCCCACGGCTGGGGACCGGTCCGGTTGAGCGCGTCGAGCCGGGCGGTGGCCTCCATCGGTGTCTGGCCGCCGGAGAGGAACACCAGACCCGGCACCGAGGCGGGGACGGTGTCACGCAGCACCCGGATCGTCGCCGCCGCGATCTCGTCGTCGCCCACGTCCTGGCCGGACTCCGATCCCGGCAGCACCATGCTGGGCTTGATGAGGATGCCGGTCAGGTCGACGCGCTGTCGCACGAGGTGGTCGTGGACGGCGTGCAGCACCGCACTCGTGACGACCGAGCACCGCTCGAGGCTGTGGCCGCCGTCCATCAGCACCTCCGGCTCGACGACCGGCACTGGCAGCTCAGCAGGTCTCGAGCCTGACGCCGCAGCGCCGCCCGGCCGAGGCACGCAGGCCGTTTGCCTCTGGTCGGCCCGGCACCGCGCCGGAAACTGGACGCATCAACGACCACGGCACCAGCGCGGCGGGCCCACGAGGGGGAACGATGACCGCCTTCGTCGACCGGGTGGTCGCGACGTGGTGGTGCTCGGCATCCCCCGGGGCGGCGTACCGGTGGCAGCAGAGGTGGCGCGATCGCTCGGCGCCCCGCTGGACGTGATCCCTTCCTCCGCGCCACCGCCGACGACGAGGTGGTGGCGCTGCTCGAGGAGGCCCGGGGCACCCCGGCGCCCCGTCCGACCACGGTGGTCGACACCGACGTCGCCGTTGCGGACGGGCCTGCCGTGCTCGAGGGCCACCTCCACCTGCCCGCGGACCCGATCAGCACGGTGGTCTTCGCGCACGGCAGCGGCAGCAGCCGTCACAGCCCCCGCAACCAGTACGTCGCCTCGGTGCTCAACGACGCCGGGCTGGGCACCCTGCTGCTGGGCCTGCTGACCCGTCACGAGGAGCAGGACCGCAGCCACGTCTTCGACGTCGTGGGCGCCGCTGACCAGATGGTGCTGCGCCTGAACCGCGAGGCACAGGCGCACCTGCGGTGCCCGAACCGGCTGGCCGTGGTCGAGGGAGCCACGCACCTGTTCGAGGAGCCGGGCACCCTCGACCGCGCCGCCGCGCTGGCCCGTGACCGGTTCGTCGACCGGCTCGGCGCGAGCCCTCGGCCCGGGGTCGACCAGACCGCGGAGCGCCGATGACGCTCTCGCCGCGCCACCAGGCACGCCGCACCCGCGCGACCGAGCTCCGCGAGCTGCAGGAGGTCGAGGAGCTGCGCTGGCTGGCCCGCCCGCGGGAGCTCGAGACGGAGCCGACCGGCCTGTAGTCGTGCGGGGCCCCTAGGGTGTCCGCGTGCCTCCTCGTCCCGACCGGTCCGACGGCGTCCGGCCCGGTGGGGCCTCCCGGCTGCGCGCGATCGACCCGCTGGTGCCCGTGGTGGCGGTCGTGTCGATGGTCGTCTACGTGCTGCACGGGTTCGAGGGCATGCTGACGCGCGACCTCGGCATCTACAGCTACGCCGGCCAGCAGGTGGCCGAGGGCGTCCCGCCCTACCTCGGGGTCCTCAACCGCGCCGGGCCGCTGGCGCACGTGCTGCCGGGGGCGGGTGCGCTCGTCGCTCGCGTCGTCGGCCTGGACGACCTGATCACCATGCGGGTGCTCTTCATGCTGATGGCCACCGCGGCCGTCTGCGTCGCCTACCTGCTCGGACGCGACCTCTTCCGATCGCGAGCCGCCGGGCTCGTGACCGCGGGCGCGATGCTCGCCTTCCACGGCTTCATCCAGTACGCCTCCAACGGGCCGCGCGAGAAGACGCCGATGACGCTGTTCGTGCTCGGCGCGCTGTGGGCGGTGACGCACCGGCGGTGGTTCACTGCAGGCCTCCTGACCAGCTTGGCCACGCTGTGCCTGCAGACGGCGTTCTTCAGCACCTTCACGGCCGTGGCGATCGGCGCGCTCCTGCTCGCACAGGGGGAGCGGCTGCGGGCCCTCCTCCGGGTCGCCGCAGGAGGGCTGGCGCCGGTGGCCGTGCTCGCCGCCTGGTTCGCCCTGGCCGGGTCGCTGCGCGCGGCGTGGGACGGCTTCTACGGCATCAACCGCCGCTACACGGTCCCCAACCCGCTCGACGCGGAGCGCGAGATGGTGTGGGAGGACCTCCACACCGCGTTCGGTGCGTCCGTGTGGTTGCTGTTCGCCGGGACCGCGCTGCTGGTGCTGGTCTCGCTGGCGGCCGTGTCGCGCCGGGCCCGGACCGCCGAGCCGGGCCTGGCGGTGCTGCCCGCCATGACCGCCGGCCTCGCTGCCGGGGTGTGGTGGATCCTGCAGGAGTACGACGCCTGGGCCGACCTCTTCCCGGTGCTCCCGTTCGCGGCCCTCGGGCTGGGCGCGGCCTTCGCCGTCGCCACCCACGGGCTCGCTCGCGGTCCACGCCGCGTGGTGGCAGCGGTGCTCGCCGGCGCCGCGGTGGTGATGGCGTTGACGTACTCGGTCTCGACCCGCGACGACTCGCTGGAGGACCAGCGCGAGGCCACCGACGCCGTGCTCGCGACGCTGCCCCCGGGCGCCACCATCACCTCGGTCGAGGCGCCGCAGCCGCTGGTGCTGACCGGGCGCACCAACCCCACGCGCTACCAGATGTTCCGCAGCGGGCTGCAGGACTACATGGAGGACACGTGGCCGGGCGGCCTGGACGGGTTCAAGCGCGACCTGGTCGCCGACGAGCCCGACCTCGTCGCGGTGGGGGAGACGGTCTCGCAGCGCTGGCGGGCCTCGATCCAGCCCGACTACGTGTACGTCGGCAGTGCCCCGCTGTGGCAGTGGTACGCCCGTGCCTCGCTGGGTGAGGACACGATCGCCGACCTGCGAGAGGCTGCCGGCTACGACCCCGACGACCGGCACGCCGAGCCGCTGGTCCCATGACGCGGCGCCGCGCCCCGCTGCTGCTCGCTGCCGGCTCGGTGGTGAGCGGGCTCCTGGCCTACGTGCTGTTCGCGCTCGTCACGCGCGGCCTCGGCGCGGTCGCCGCCGCACCGGTGTCGGTGCTCTGGACCGTCTGGGCGCTCGCCGCCGCCGCGTTCACCTTCCCGTTGCAGCACTGGATCGCCCGCTGCCTCACGGCCGGACGCGAGGGCGACGTGCGCGGCTCGGCTGGCCAGGTCGGAGTCATGGTCGTGGCGGCAGCCGTGGCCACCGGCGGTCTCGCCTGGGTCTTCCGCGACCGCCTGTTCCACCGCGACGACGCGTGGTTCCCCGTGCTGGTCGTGCTGGTGGTCCTGGGCTCGGCCGCCGTCGGCGTGCTCCGGGGGGCACTGGCGGGCCGCGGCCGGATGGGTGCGGTGGCGTGGAGCCTGGTCGCGGAGAACGCTCTGAGGTGCGTCCTCGTGGCCGTGCTGCTGGCGGCGCAGGTGCACGACCCCGTCGCCCACGGCCTGTGCCTCGTCGCCGGCTCGCTCATCGCGCTGTGGCCGGGCGCGTGGCGGTTCGGCGGACCCACGACGGACCGGCCGGGCTCCCTGGCGTTCCTGGGCGGTGCCGCGACGGGACAGCTGCTGGCGCAGGTCGTGCTGACCGGGGGAGCGGTCGTGCTGGCGCTCCTCGGTGGCTCGCCCGCGGAGATCACGGCGATGTTCGCGACGCTGGCGCTGTTCCGCGCGCCCTACATGGTGGTGCTGGGGATCCTGCCGCAGGTCACCCACCACGTCACCGGTCTCGTCGTCGCGGGCGACCACCCCGCGCTCCGCTCGCTCGCGCGCCGGCTGGCGGTGCTCGGTGCCGTGACCGTGGCGCTCGGGGCGGTCATCGGCGCGACCGCCGGGCCCCTCCTGGTGCGGGCGGTCTTCGGTGGCACCGTCGACGTCGGTGCCGGCGTGGCCGCGCTGGTCGCCACGGGGTGCGCGCTCGCCCTCGTCAACGTGGTGGTCATGGTGGGCGCCCTCGCGCTCGACCGCCCGGGGCGGGTCGCCGGCGCGTGGGGGCTCGCGGTCCTGGTGGGCGCCGTGGCGCTGCTCGCGACGACGGCGTACGTGCCCGTCGAGCGGGTGGCGTTCGCCTTCCTCGCCACCGAGGTCGCTGCCGCGGCGTTCCTCGCCGTGACGGCCTCGACGGTGCTCAGGGCCGGTCGGACGTCGGCCTGACGGCTGCGACGAACACCGACGAGCCGAACGGCAGGTCACGCCGGCGCAGGACGCGCGCCTCGGCCCGGCACACCCCCACGAGCGCCCGGTCGACGCGCGGCGAGACCTCCGGCAGGCGCGAGTCGTCGCCGGCCGCCGGACGGACCCGGCGCCTGAGCCGCTCGGCCGCGAAGAGCGGGAACACGCCGCCGAAGGCGTACGTCGCCCGCACCACCTGCATCCCGGCCCCCTCGACCAGCGCGAGGATGCCGGAACGGGTGTAGCGCCGGTGGTGGCCCGCCCGCACGTCGTGGTCCGACCACGCCCACTGGTAGGCCGGGACCGAGAGCAGCATCCGCCCGCCCGGCACCAGCACCCGCCGCAGCTCGGCGACGGCGCGCTCGTCGTCGGCGCAGTGCTCGACGACGTCGAACGCCGAGACGACGTCGAAGGTCGCGTCACCGAACGGCAGCTCGGTCGCCGACCCCACGACCCCCTCGCCGGGGCGCAGGCCCTCGGGGAAGAGGTCGAGGCTCACGTGCTGGCGCGCACCACGCATCCAGCCGACGCTGGGGGCGTCCGCGCTGCCGACGTCGAGCGTGCGTCCGGGGGCGGCGAGGTGCGGCGCCATCACGGCCGCGAGCAGGTCGGTGCGGGCCCGGTGCCACCAGTATCCCTCGCGGGTCAGCGACGACGAGCCGGGCTGGGCGACGCTCACCGCTCCGGGAGTGTGACGGTGCTCGCCTCGAGGAAGGAGGCCACCACCCGGTCGAGGTCGGGGTCGGACAGGTTGTTGTGGAAGGGCAGGCGCAGCAGCCGCTCGCTGACGTCCTGCGAGACCGGACAGTCCGTCGGGCGCACGGCGAACGAGCGCCCGGCGTCGGAGGTGTGGAGCGGCTGGTAGTGGAAGGTGGCCTGCACCCCCGCCTTGCGCATCAGCTCCAGCACGTCGTTGCGGCGGTCGCGGTGGGACAGCAGGACGTAGAACATGTGGTGCGCCGCGCCCCGGTCCTCCGGCACCCGCATCACCTCGAAGCCCAGCTCGTCGGCGTACGGCGCCAGCGCGGCGGCGTAGCGCTCGCTGACGCGCTGCCGCTTGGCCTGCACGGCCTCGCGCTGCTCGAGCTGGCCGAGGAGGTAGGCGGCCAGCACGTCGGACAGCCCGAACGAGGAGCCGGTGTCCTTCCACGTGTACTTGTCGACCTGGCCGAGCATGAAGGCGTGGCGGTTGGTGCCCTTGTCGTAGAGCACGCGGGCGCGGTCGACGTCCTCCGGGTCGTTGAGCAGGAGAGCGCCGCCCTCGCCGCAGACGAAGTTCTTGGTCTCGTGGAAGCTCAGGGTCGCGTAGCGGCCCAGGCTGCCCAGCGGCTCGCCGCGCCAGGTGCCGAACAGGCCGTGGGCGTTGTCCTCGACCAGGCGCACCTCCGGCCACTCGGCCAGCACGTCGCGGATCCCCTGCACGTCGCAGGCGACGCCGGCGTAGTGCACGATCACGACGGCGCGCACGTGCTCGTCGAGGAGCGTGGCGAGGTGGGCGGGGTCGAGGCCGAGCGTGTCGGGCTCGATGTCGCAGAAGAGCAGGCCGGCGCCCTGCCGGGCGAAGGCGAGCCCGGTGCTGGTGAAGGTGAACGACGGGACGATGACCGTGTCGCCCTCCTGGAGGTCCATCAGCATGGCCGACAGCTCGAGGGCGGCCGTGCACGAGGTGGTCATCAGCACCTCGGCCGAGCCGGTGTCGGCCGCGAGGACCTCCGCCGACCGTCGAGCGAAGTCGCCGCCCGACGACAGGTGCCCGCTCCGGACGGCCGCCTGCACGTGCTCGAGCTCGCGCCCCTCCACCGAGGCGACGTTGAACGCGATGTCCGGCAGCTCGCCGACCAGGTCGTGCTCGAGCTCCTGTGCATGTGCCACGACGGGCACCTCCCTCTGTCCTTCTCGTGTGTCCGGGCCTTCTCGTGTGTCCGGGCCTTGTCGTGTGTCCGGGCCTTCTCGTGTGTCCGGGTCGTTCGCGTCGGTGCGGGTCACCACGGCAGCGCTCTCCCCAGCTGGTCGGCCAGGCGGACGTTGCTGTCCTTGAAGTACCCCTCGAGCGTGCCCCTCACGCCTGCGTCGAGCACGGGGGCGTCGCCGGGGCTCGCGTTGACCTGCCTCGCCCCCGGCGTCGGCGTCCGCCCGGGGTCGAGGCCGACGTCCGCGACGAGCCCGCGCAGCACCTCGGGGTCGGCCAGCAGCTCCTCGAGGAACAGCACGTGCGTGGTCGCCGGGAACGTCGCGAACCACGGTGCGAGCTGCTCGGCGTAGCGACCGCGGCGCAGGTAGGCCACCGGCGACACCGACGAGCGCCGGGTGTCCCACGGCTGGTCGTCGTGCAGGTCGGCGAGCAGGGCGTCCTCGAGGTCACGGTCCTCGAAGCCGTTGGCGGTGCTGAACCGCCAGTGGGACACGGCTCGGCGCACGGGGTCCCGCAGCAGCGCGACCACCTCGACCTCCCCGAGCATCGCCGCGGCGCGGCCCGGGGCCTGCGGGTCCTCGAGGTAGCTGGTGCTCTTGTCGCCGAGCAGCTCCTCGTCGCGGGCGTGGGCGAACCACGTGCGGTGGTAGGAGTCCGCGCCGCGGGCGGTGAGCTCCGCGTCGCAGAAGACCTTCGGCTCGGGCGGCGACGGTCGGGCCATGGTGAGGTCGGGGTGCGCGTCGAGCGCGCGGCTCAGGTACGTCGTACCGCACCGCTGCGCACCGACGACGAGGAGGTGCCGGTGGTCGCAGCCGGTCACGAGGACACCCGGCGGGCCACGTGGTAGGTGGTGACCGCGCTGACCGCGTTGAGCGTGCGGACGACGTACTCGCCCAGCATCGACAGCAGCATGATGACGAAGCCGTTCATCAGCGCGAGCAGCACCGCGATCGTCGTCCAGCCCGGCACGGTGGAGTCCACGAACAGCGCCCGGACCAGGTAGAAGAGGCCGAGCAGGAAGCTGACGCCCGCGACCGCGAAGCCCACGCCGGCCGCCAGTCGCAGCGGGAAGACGGAGTAGCTGAACAGGATGGTCAGCACGAGCGAGGCGATCCGTCGCAGGCCGTAGTTGCTGGCGCCGACCGGTCGGGGGTCGTGCCGCACGAGCACGTCGGCCGGGTCGCTGGAGAACATCAGGGCCTGGCCGGTGATGTAGGGGTGGGCCGTGCGGGAGTCGCAGATCCGCTCCACCACGTCGCGACGCAGGATGCGGAAGTTGGACACGGCCAGGCCGGGCGGCTGGTCGAAGACCCGGCGGTTGATCATGCTGATCGCCTTGCTGCCCAGCCGTCGGTAGCCGCGCGCCTGCTTGCGCTCGAAGCGGCCGAAGACGACGTCGTGGCCCTCCATCGCCTTGTCGATCAGCAGCAGCACCTGATCGGGCGGGTTCTGCAGGTCGTCGTCGAGGGTGATGACGTAGTCGCCGGTCGACTCCCGCATGCCCGCGAGGTTGGCGTGGTGCTGGCCGTAGTTGCGCAGCAGGTCGAGCGCGACGACGTGGGGGGAGGTGCGCGCGCGCTCGGCGATCACGTCCCAGCTGTCGTCCCGGCTGCCGTCATTGACCAGCACGACCTGGTAGCGCAGCCCGGCGGACTCGAAGACCTCGACGACGCGGTCGACCGTCGACCCCACGACGTCCTGGCTGTTGTAGACGGGGATCACGACTGTGTACGAGCTGGCTGACCGGTCTGCGGTGGACTGTTCGAGAGCGCTTCGGTCGTCGCCCACCATGCCTCCTGATCGTCGTCCGCCGTCGCCACAGGGCGGCTCGCATCGAGCATATGGCCCATCGACCCACCGGGGGGACGGCCGGTCCTGTCGTCCCACCCGGACGGGCGACGGACCGCTATCCTCCCCGCACCGCACGACGACAGGAAGTGGCCACATGGGCTGGCGATCCCCGCGCGCGCACGCGTGGTCGCCCGGCCGCCACGCGTGGCGGTCGGCATGGCGCCACCGGCGCGGCCAGGCGTTGGCCCTGGTCGCCATCTCCGCACTGGTCACGGCCTGCACCACCTTCGCCCCGGTGTACGACCGGGCGATGCAACAGTCCCTGGTCGACACGCTGCTGGCGCAGGCGACACCCGCCGAGGCGACGGTCACCCTGGTGTCCGAGAGCAGCGACTTCGCCGGAGGGACGGAGCCGCGCGACCCGCGCGAGCTCGCGATGCGCATCCCGGACGACCAGGCTGCGCGCCTCGGGCCGGTCGTGCTCGGCCGCTCCGCGATCGTCGTGCCCACGACGGGCGAGGTCCCGCCCTCGGGCCTGCTCCTGTGGCGCGACGGCGCGTGCGAGCACGTACGCATCCTGAGCGGCGCCTGTCCGGACGCGCCCGGCGAGATCCTGGTGAGCGAGGAGGACGTCGACAACTTCGGGCTGCGGCTCGGCTCGGTCCGCGAGGTCGGCTCCTCGATCACCGACCTGCCTGACATCCGCCTCGAGGTCGCCGGGACCTACGCCCCGCCGCTCGACGACGTGTGGTGGCAGGGCCAGCGCATCGTGGGCGTCTCGGCCCTCGTGCGCGGGCTCGACCCGTCGGCCAACCACGACGCGTGGTTGACCACCGAGGCGACCTTCACCGACGGCTCGATCATGACGGCGGAGACGTCACAGGCAGGTGCACCCGTGCGCACCGAGGACGCCGATGTCGACGGCGTGCTCGCGCTGGGAGACGGCGTCCGGGAGATCGACGACGACCTGCGCCAGCGGGGCGATGACCTGGGGCTCCGCACCGGCCTCGACGAGCTGATCGACACCGTGCTCACCCAGGTCGACCAGGCCCACCGCACCGTGCCGTTGCTCCTGGCGCCGATCGGTGTGCTGTCGGTCTTCGTGCTCTGGCTGGTGCTCAGCGCCGCCACGTCCTCGCGACGCAATGAGGTCGCGGTCGCGCGACTCCGCGGCCATGGCCCGTCGGGCGCCGCCGGGCTCCTCCTGCTGGAGCTGCTGCCCGCGCTCCTGGTCGGCGTCGTGCCGGGTGCCGTCCTGGCAGTGGCGGGAGGGATGGTCGTCGGTCGCGTGCTGCCCGGATCCGCGCCGCTCGAGGCCGGGGCGGGCTTCGGCACCGCGCTCCTCATCGCGATCGCCGTGATCGTGCTGAGCTCCCTCGCCGCCGCCGTACGCACGGCGCGCGAGCCGTTGCCCGACGTGGTGCGCAGCGGCCCGGCGCCGACGAACCGGTGGACGCTGGGAGCGGTCGACGCGTTCGTCGTCGCCTGTGTCGGCACCGGTGTGGTCGCCTTCGTGACCGGGAGCCTGCAGGGTCCCCTCGCCCTCGCCGGGCCCGCACTCATCGCACTGCTCACCGGCCTGCTGCTGGCGCACCTGGCCGGTCCTGTCGGTCGGCTGCTCGGCCGTCGCCTGCTGGCGCGCGGTCGCCTGGTCTCCGGCACGAGCCTGCTGGAGGTCGGACGCCGGTCGGAGGGGCGAACCGTGATCGTCGTCCTCACCGTCGCATGTGCGCTCGCGGTCTTCTCCATGGACGCCCTGGCCATCGGCGAGCGCAACCGGGCCAACGCCAGCCAGCACGACGCCGGCGCCCCGGTCGTGCTCCGGGTCGCGGGTGGCGACGTCGACGGTGTGCGAACGGCGTTGACGGCCGCCGACGCCTCGGGCCGGGCGACGGCCGTCCTGGTCGGACGCGACACCCTCGCCGTCGACCCCGACGAGTTCCGGCAGATCGCGTTCTTCCCGCGCGGCGGTCCCACCGAGGAGGAGTGGCGGGCGATCGCCCCGCCCGACCGTGAGCCGATGGAGATCACCGGCACGCGCGTCTCGCTCGACGTGGAGACCGGCGCCGGTCTCGCCTCCGGAGACGTCTTCGGCAACGAGGTCGACGTACGGCTGAGCCTGGTCGTCACCTCCGCCACCGGCGTACGACGCACGGTCCAGCTCGGAACCCTGCCGCCGGACGGCGCGCGCCAGCGGCTGACGGGCAGGGCCGACGCCTGCTCCGAGGGCTGCCGGTTGGCAGCGCTGCAGCTGACGACCGTGCAGGGCGCGCTCGTCCGGGGCAGGCTCGCGCTTTCGGGCCTGCGCGTCGACGGCAAGGTGGTCGACTGGGCGACCTCGGCCTCGGACTGGAACACCACCGAGGACAAGGACACCTTCATCTCAGCGGTCGGCGGCGGTGGGGGCACGCTGCGGCTCGCGATCGAGGGGCGCGGCTTCTACCCGATCGAGGTCTCCCCGGCCTGGGTGCCGCGGGCGATCCCCGCGCTGCTGACCGTCGAGCCGCCGCATGCGTCCGCGGAGACGCTGATGCTCGAAGGTGTGGACGGCACCGATCGGCCGGCGGAGGACGCCGGTTCGCTCGTCCTCGTGCCGGCGATGCCCGACGGATCCAGCCTGGTCGACATCGACGCTGCCACCCGCGGTGCGGCGATCACCGACGACACACGCGTCGAGGTCTGGATGGAGGACGACGCCGAACTGGTGGCAGCCGTGCAGACGGCGCTGCGCGAACGGGTGATCGCGCCGAGCGACGTACGGCGCTTCGCGACCGTCCGTCAGTCCTACGACGACACGGTCGCCCGCTGGAGCCTGGCGCTCGGCGCCGCGGTGGCGCCGGCGGTGATGGTCCTCGCGCTGCTCGTCCTCCTGGTGCTCGCGGCGATCGGCTGGCGCACCCGCGCCCGCGACCTCGCCGTGCTGCGGCTCACCGGGGTGGACGGGCGGACGACCCGCCGCCTCGCCGTCTGGGCTCAGCTGTCGGCCGTCATCCCGGCCATCGTCGTCGGAGTGGCAGCAGGCATCGCTGGCGCGGCGCTCGCCATGCCGGACGTGGCGTTCTTCCCCGAGCCGCCGGAGGTCCCGGTCGTCGACCCGTCGACCTCGTGGCCGGCTGTCCTCGCGGTTGCCGCGACCTGCGTCGTGGTGCTGCTCGTGGTGGCCGGGGTCGCGGGCCTGGTGGGGGCTCGCCGAGCCCACGTCGAGCGGGTCAGGGAGGGCGCCTGATGCGCGGGCTCACCATTCGCACCCGCGGCCTCGTGCACATCTACCACGCCGAGGGGCACGACGTCGCGGCGCTGTCGGGGGTCGACCTCGACGTCGCGGCGGGGGAGACGGTCGGGCTGCTGGGCCCGTCCGGCTCGGGCAAGTCGACGTTGATGAGCCTGCTGGCAGGGATCTTCCGCCCCAGCGCCGGCAAGGTGTTCGTCGGCGAGACCGAGCTGTCCACCGCACCGCCGCGCGCGCTCGACCGGCTCAGGGCGACCGACGTCGGCCTGATGCTCCAGGGCGCGAGCCGCAACCTGCTGCCCCACGCCACCCCCGCCGACAACGTCCGGTTCGCCCAGCAGCAGGCCCGTCGCGCCGGCCGCTCGCTCCCCGACCCGGCCGAGGTGCTCGCCGAGCTCGGCCTCATCGACCATGCAGACGAGCCGCTCACGCGGCTGACCCCCGGCGGGTTGCAGCTCGCGGCGGTCGCCGCCGCCGTCTCCAACCGTCCCGGCCTGCTCCTGTGCGACGAACCGACCAGCCAGCTCGACCACGCTGCACGTGACCGGGTCCTCGACGCGCTGGCGCACGTCAGCACCACCCACGGGACCACCGTCGTCCTGGTCACCCACGACCCTGACGTCGCCCGCGTGCTGCCACGCACGGTCACCATCCGCGACGGCAGGATCGGTGGTGAGGGGCGCAGCGGCGACGAGTACGCCGTGGTCACCGCCGACGGCTTCCTCCCCCTCCCGGGCCACGTCCGCGACAGGCTGTCGCCGGGCACGCTGGTCCGGATCGACGAGGTCGGCGACCACTTCGAGCTCAAGGCGCAGCACGACGAGGAGGACCCCGCATGAGCGACCTCGGGTGCACCGGCCTCGGTGTCGCCTACGGCGAGCTCGTCGCCGTACGTCCCCTCGACCTGCACGTGCCCGGCGGGCGCATGCTCGCGGTCACCGGACCGTCGGGCGCCGGCAAGTCCTCGCTGCTGTGGGCGCTGGCGTGTGCCTGGCGCCCGGCGGCAGCGACGGTCACCGGCGCGGTGGAGGTCGACGGCCGCACGCTCGGCGACCGCGACGACGCCGCCCGGGCCGGGGTCGTCCTGGTCCCGCAGGGCAACGGCCTCAGCGTGTCCCTCACGGCCGAGGAGAGCATCCTCGTCCCGCTGCTCGGGATCGGTGTGCCCGCCGGGGAGGCGTCGGGCCGCGTGACCGAGCAGCTCGGCCGGGTCGGGCTGGCGGAGTTCGGCCGCCACCTCGTCGACCAGCTCTCGGGCGGCCAGCAGCAACGCGTCGCGCTGGCGCGTGCCTTCGCGCTGCAGCCGCGCGTGCTCCTCGCCGATGAGTCCACCAGCGACCTCGACGCCGGCAACCGCGAGCTGATGATCGCCGCTCTCCGCGAGGAAGCCGCCCGCGGCGCGGCCGTGGTCCTCGCGACCCATGACCCCGAAGCCGCCGCGCAGGCCGATGCGGTGCTCGCGCTCGACGAGGGCACGGCGACCTGGGTGCGCCCGCTCACCTGAAGTCGCGAGACGACGCTCGTGCCTGCAGGACCGCCCCTGCGCCGGGGACGACGACGTCGATGCCCTCGACCCGGTCGGCGACGAGGTTGGTGACGCCCTCGTTGCGCTCGAGCCGCCCGCGCACGACGACGGCGACCTTGTTGCGGGCGGCCTGCCGGTGGGCCTTCATCACCCCGATCGAGCACACGACGTTGAGCATCCCGGTCTCGTCCTCGAGGTTGAGGAAGGTGACGCCCATCGCGGTGCCCGGCCGTTGCCTGTGGGTCACGAGGCCGCCGACGTGGACGCGCCGCCCCGACTCGGCGTCGGCCAGCTCGGCCACCGAGCGCACCCCCGCGCGGCGCAGCTCGTCGCGCAGGTGCTCGACCGGGTGGCGCTCGGGAGAGACGCCGGTGGCCCACAGGTCGGCCAGGGTTATCTCGGGCTCGCTCATCCCTGGCAACGTCGGCGCAGCGGGGGCGGGAGTGGTGCCGGGCAGGTGCTCGGCCGCCTCGGCGAACCCGGCCGTCCACAGCGCCGAGCGGCGGTCCAGCCCCCAGGCGTCGAAGGCGCCGGCGGTGGCCAGAGCCTCGAGCTGCGCGGACGTCAGGGAGGCTCGGCGGGAGAGGTCGGTGATCCCGGTGAACGCGGCCTCCTCGCGGGCGGCCACGATGCGGCGCGCCACGTCGAGCCCGATGCCGCGCACCGAGTCGAGCCCGAGGCGTACGGCGAGCGCACCGTCGCGGCGGTGGGTGGGCACCGGGTCAGGGGTGCCGGGCACCCACTCGACGCGGGTGAACCTCGGCCGGCAGCACTCGTCGAGACCGGTCGCCACCACCGCGTCGGACCCATTTCCGGGCAGCAGGGGCTCCAGCTCGGCCTGGGCCGCGGACAGCGTCACGTCGGGGCGGCGTACGTCGACGTCGTGGCGGCGGGCGTCGTGGACCAGCGACTGCGGGGAGTAGAAGCCCATCGGCTGGTTGCGCAGCAGCCCGGCGAGGAACGCCGCCGGGTAGTGAAGCTTGAACCACGACGAGGCGTAGACGAGCAGCGCGAAGGACAGGGCGTGCGACTCGGCGAAGCCGAAGTTGGCGAAGGACAGGATCTTCACGTAGATCGAGTCGGCCAGGTCGCCGGTGATGCCGCGCCGCTGCATGCCGGCGTAGAGCTTCTGCTTGACCGACTCGATGCGCTCGACGCCCCGCTTGGAGCCCATCGCGCGGCGCAACAGGTCGGCGTCGTCACGGCTGCAGTCGCCGAGGGTGACGGCCATCGCCATCAGCTGCTCCTGGAACAGCGGGACGCCCTTGGTGCGCTCGAGGACCGGCACCAGCTCCGGGTGGTCGTAGGTGACCGGCTCCTGCCCGGTGGCGCGGCGGACGTAGGGGTGGACCGCGCCACCCTGGATCGGCCCGGGGCGGATCAGGGCGATCTCGATGGCGAGGTCGTAGAACTCGCGCGGGCGCAGCCGCGGGAGGGTGCCGATCTGGGCGCGGCTCTCCACCTGGAAGACGCCGATCGAGTCGGCGCGGCACAGCATGTCGTAGACCGCCGGCTCCTCCTTGGGCATCGTCGCGAGGTCCCACTCCTCGCCGAGGTGGTCGGCGACCAGCCGCATCATGTGGTCGAGGGCGCCGAGCATGCCCAGCCCGAGCAGGTCGAACTTCACCAGCCCCATCGACTCGCACGCGTCCTTGTCCCACTGCAGCACGGTGCGTCGCTCCATCCGCGCCCGCTCGATGGGGCAGACCTCCCCGATGGGCCGCTCGGTCAGGACCATCCCGCCCGAGTGGATGCCGAGGTGGCGCGGCGCACCCATCAGCTCCTCGGCGAGCGCGACCACCGGGGCCGGCACGTCATGCGCGGCGGGGTCGCCCATGTCTCCGGCCACGACCGCCTTCCACCCGTCGATCTGCTTGGACCAGGCGTCCTGCTGGCCGGGCGAGAAGCCGAGGGCCTTGGCGGCGTCGCGCACCGCCATCCGCGGCCGGTAGGCGATGACGTTGGCCACCTGGGCGGCGTTGCGCCGGCCGTAGGTGTCGTAGACCCACTGGATGACCTCCTCACGCCGGTCGGAGTCGAAGTCGACGTCGATGTCGGGCTCCTCGTCGCGGTGCGCGGAGATGAACCGCTCGAACGGCAGCTTGTAGAACACCGCGTCGACGGCGGTGATGCCGAGGGCGTAGCAGACCGCCGAGCTGGCCGCGGATCCCCGACCCTGGCAGAGGATCTTCCGCTCGCGGGCGAAGGCGACGATGTCGTGGACGATGACGAAGTAGCCGGCGAAGTCCTTCTCGGCGATGATCCGCAGCTCGTGCTCGAGCCGCTCGCGCGCCTCGGCCTCGTGGGGGACGCCGGCGTAGCGCTCGGCGAAGCCGCGCTCGGCCAGCACCCGCAGCCACGAGTCGGCGGTGTGGCCCTCGGGGATCTGCCGCTTGGGCAGTGCGGGTGACGCCTTGCGCAGGTCGAAGGCCAGCTCGTCGGCCAGGGTGACGCTGCGCGCGACCGCGTGGGCGTACGTCGGCAGAGCGGCGGCTGTCTCCGCACCGGTGCGCAGGTGTGCGGAGCCCGAAAGGTCGAGCCAGCCGTCGAGGTCGGTGAGGCTGCGACGGGCCCGTACGGCAGCCATCGCGGAGGCCAGCCGGTGTCGCTGGGGGGTCGCGTGGTGCACGTTGCCGGCCGCGACGACGTCGAGCCCGTGGACGGCGGCCAGCCCCGCGAGCGAGGCGTTGGTGGTGTCGGCGCCGGGGCGCGGGGACAGCTCGACGAGCACGTGCTCGAGGCCGAACAGCGACGTCAGCCGGTCGAGGGCCTCGGCAGCCGCGGCCTCGCCGCCCGTCGCCAGCGCCTGGCGCACGTCGCCCTTGCGGCACCCGGTGAGCACCACCCAGTGGCCGCGCCCCTGCTCGGCCAGCTCGTCGAGGTCGTAGACCGGACGACCCTTCTCGTCCCCGCGGAGGTGGGCGTCGGTCATCGCCGCGGCCAGCCGGTGGTAGCCCTCGACGCCTCGCGCCAGCACCAGCAGGTGGCTGCCCTCGGGGTCGGGGACGCCGTTCTGCGGGCCGCTGAGCCCGAGCGACAGCTCGGCGCCGAAGACGGTGGGCAGGTCGTAGGCCGCCGCTGCCTCGGCCAGCATCGGGGCGCCGTAGAAGCCGTCGTGGTCGGTGATCGCGAGCGCGTGCAGGCCGAGCCGCACCGCCTCCTCGACCAGCTCGGCCGGCGAGGACGCGCCGTCGAGGAAGCTGAAGTGGCTGTGGCAGTGCAGCTCCGCGTAGGGCGTGACCGCAGCGGGCCGCTCGATGGATCGCGCCTCGGTGGAGGCGCGCTTGCGCCGCGAGACCGGGGCGTCGTCGGCTCCTGGCAGGCCGCTGAGCCGGCGCTCGAGCTCCTTCCAGTGCATCTGGGGGTTGTTCCAGCCCATCAGTCGTACCCCGCTTCGAGCGCCCAGCCCTCCGGGGCGCGCACCAGCAGCCAGGCCCGCCCGTCGGCCCCGACGACCTGGAAGCGGGCGGTGGGGCCGGACCCGCCCGACCACCAGCCCTCGTCGGTGGGCCAGGGGCCGGCCCACGCCGTCACCGGCTGCCACGGCAGGCCCGTGCCGTCGCGGCCGGTCACCCGGAAGCGCCGCGGCTCGCCGCTGACAACGCCGCGATCGGTGACGCAGACCTCGCGGCCGGCGTCGTCGACGACCTCGGCCGCCGGGGGAGTGGCGAAGACACGGACGGGCGCGGGGCCGGGCACCCGTCCGGGCCATGGCCGGTCCACCGGCCTCAGGTCGACCGCGCGCTCGCCCCACGGCACCAGGGCCTGGCGCGCGCCCGGGCTGCGGCCGCCCTGCAGCACCGGACGTCGTACGGCGTCGAAGCCGACCATGCCCTGCACCCGGGCCACCCCCCGTTGGACGAGGTCGTCGGAGGCGGATCCCCACAGCGCCTCGCCGTGGGCGGCGGCGGGCTCGACCAGCTCGGGCAGGAACCGGACCCGGTCGATGGGCGCGCGCACGTCTCCCACCTGCTTGCGGGCGCGCAGCGAGCCGCCGGCACCGCTGGTGGACCCGGCCGACTGCAGCTGCCAGTGCACGCGGTCGACGAGGTCACGGGCGGTGAAGTGGCGTGGGTGCAGCCACACGCGTGAGGAGCACACGGCGCCGTCGGACTGCGCCTCGACGCGCACTCCGGTGGCGACCAGCTGGTGGTGGGCGAGCTGCGAGACGAACCGCTCGGCCGTGGTGCGGACGCTGAAGGTGATCGCCTCGACGGAGTCGAGCGGCGGCTCGAACGCCACCTCCGCGTCGAGCTCCGGCGGCGGGGTGCGCGCCGCGAACAGCGTGGGGTCCTCGCCCCGGGCCCGCCGCCTGACGGTGGCACCGTAGGCGCCGAGCCGGTGCTCGACCGCGTCGCCGGGCAGGTCGGCCAGGTCGCCCAGCGTGCGCAGACCGAGCCGCTCGAGCAGCCCGACGAGCTCGCGACCGCGCGCGCCGTCGTCCTGCAGCACGTGCACGGGCAGCCCTCGCAGGAAGGACGGTGAGCCGCCGTCCGGGACGACCGTCCACGACTGCACCTCCGCGGTCCGGGCGGCCTGCTCGGCGGTGAAGAGGTCGTCGGCGATGCCGACCCGCACGTCCCACACGCCCGTCTCGACCAGCGCCTGGCAGGCGGTCGCCGCTGCAGCGGTCTCGCTGCCGTACCAGCTGCCGGGGGCGCGCACGGCCAGCAGGCCGGGACGCAGGGCGGCCACCCCGGGCCGCAGGTCCTCGACGACCGCGAGGACCGGCTCGAAGGCCCGGGCGTCGCGGTCGGGGTTGGCCGAGAGCAGCAGCAGGTCGGGGCACCGGGCCTGCGCGTCGCGTCGGCGCTGCCCACGACGTACGCCCTCGGCGCGGGCCGGGCCGTTGCAGACCTCCACGACGTTGGCCGACAGCACGGCGGCGGGGGAGCGGAGCGACCGGTCCGCCTCCTCGAGCGCGGCGACCACCGACCAGTCGGGGCACCACACGACCATGACCCTCACCGGAGCACCGTCATCCGGCTCTGCCGTCGACCGACCGGATCTCGCGGACCTGGCGGACCGGGGGCGCCTCGAGACGGCGTACGCCCGGCCACGCCAGGTCGGCACGCTCGGGCGGCCGCGCGCCGCGGTGTACGGCGACGCGGGCGCGCCGCTCCTGCAGCTCGCCGGCGCCGGAGCCCGGACCGCTCCAGCGCGATTCCTCGACACCGATCCGGGCGGTGGCCCGCGGCCAGTGCCCGTGGACGACGAGCACCGCGGATCGGGTGCGCAGCCGCGAGTCGAGGATCCCCGCCGTGCGCTCGTCGACGGAAGCAGGCGGTCGCAACACCACCACCCGCAGCACGTCGACGAGCGCGGCCGTCACCTCCAGCCAGTGCTCACCGGGGTCGGGCACCAGCACCGTGCGGGACAGCTCGATGCCGAGCTCGGCCGCGGCCTCGGCCCCGAAGTCGGCACAGCCAGCGAAGCCGACCCACTCCCCGGCCTGCGAGGCCCCCGCCGCGAGCGCCAGCGCGAGCGACGCCGAGTCGACGGCGTAGGTCGAGCCCGCGTGGAGGGGGACCAGGTCGGCCAGCCCGGGCAGCGTGGCTACCGGCTCGCCGGCCGGCCTGCGCTCCATCGCCGCTACCCGCTCGCGCAGCTGCTCGACCACGGACCGACCCGGGTCGAGCGCGGCGATCGAGCGGGCGGACGACATGGCTCCATGATCGAACACGTGTTCGAACGAGTCAAGCGGAACGGTCTTGCCACGACCCCCCGGGGTGGGACATCAGACCACGAGCAGGTCGCCGTGGTCGTGTCGCTGGACGGAGCGGCCCGGAACGGGCCGCGTCTGCTTATGCTGACCGCACGCGTTCGACGGAAGGGTTGGGGTCGTGTCGAAGATCTCGAGGCTCGTGGGGGGTCTCTGCCTGGTGCTGGTGGCCACGCTGGTGCTGGTCGCACCAGGACAGGCGGTCTCGGACGCCGGCGCGCCCACAGCCGCCGAGCCGAAGCCGAAGCCGAGCAAGTGGGAGGCGCCGAGCGGCCCCTTCTTCAATGACCCCCACCTCGCGAAGGGTCACTTCGAGATCGAGCGTCGGGTGATCAAGACGATCCGGAACACCCCCAAGGGGTCGACCATCCGGATCGCCATCTACTCCCTCGACCGTGTCGGAGTCTCCCGGGCGCTCGTCGCGGCCTACCGGCGCGGCGTCCGGGTGCAGATGCTCCTCAACGACCACTGGGAGAACGGTGCGGTGAAGATGCTGCGCGACGAGTTCGGCAAGAACCCGCGGCGCGACAGCTTCGTCTACAAGTGCAAGCAGAGCTGTCGGGGAGCGGCCAACGAGTTCAACAACCTGCACTCGAAGTTCTACCTCTTCAGCCAGGCCGGGAAGTCCGAGGACGTCATCGCGGTCGGCTCGGCCAACATGACGCGCAACGCCGCGATCCACCAGTGGAACGACCTCTACTTCACCGACGGCGACCACGAGCTGTTCCGGCAGTTCGTCGGGCTCTTCAACGACATGCGCAAGGACTACGACACCCGCCAGGAGCCGATCGCGTTCTGCGGGACCCCCGCCAACGGCGTGGCGTGCGACGACTCGCTCGACAAGCACACCGCCGTCGCGTTCCCGCGGGTCTCGAGGCCGAAGGACGACCTGGTGGTGCACCTGCTCGACCGTGTCCGCTGCCTGACCCCCGACCCGGTGACCGGCGAGGTGAAGCGCACCCGCCTGGCCCTGTCGATGCACACCATGCGCGGCAACCGCGGCAACTACCTCGCCGAGGCGATCCGGCAGAAGTGGGTGCAGGGCTGCGACGTGCGGGTCACCTACGGCCTCATCGGCTACCACACGAAGGGCGCCATCGCCGCCCCCACCAAGCGCGGCCGGATCCCGCTGCGTTCGACGGGCATGGACTACGACCTCGACGACAACTTCGACCTCAACAACGACGGGATCGACGACCTGATCCTCGACTACTACAGCCACCAGAAGTACCTCGTGATCGAGGGCACCTTCAACGGCGTGCCCGACACGTCGATGGTGCTGACGGGATCGGTGAACTGGTCGAGCCTCAGCACCGCCAACGACGAGGTCTGGTTCACCGTGCGGGGTGCGGTCGTGGCGAAGAAGTACCTCAAGAACTTCGACTACCAGTGGAACAACGCGCGCAACACCCGCAACGCCTACACGACGACGTACGCCAACTTCCGCGTCCGTCGCACCGTGCGTCAGCCGGACGGCACCGTGCGCACGGTCTGGCGGACCGTGCGCCGTCCCGTGACGACGGTCGAGCCGGACCGCTACCTGCCGGGCCCCTACTGGGAAGCCGACTGACGGAAGCCGGCTGACGGAAGCCGGCTGACGGAAGCCGGCTGACGGAAGCCGGTCGCGCGGGGTCTCAGGCGGCGGGGAGTGGACCCGAACGGGCCCGGCCGACCACGCGCCTGAGGATGCGGCCCACCTGCGCCTGGGTGAGCCCGACGAGCTCGGCGACCTCCTGCTGGGTGCGCTCGTCCACCAGTCGCCACTCCAGGACCCGGCGCTCGCGTTCGGGAAGCCCGCTGGCACGGGCGCCGAGCACGAGCCGGGCCTCCACGGACTCGGGTCCGCGGTCGACCCAACCCACCAGGTCCGCGATCGTCCGGGTGCGGTCCGGCGCTTCGGACAGCTCCGCGATGCTCGTGGTCATGGGATCCCCTCCCGGCGGTGGGTCGTGTGGCCCGGCTCGTGCGCCGGCCGTGGCACGACTCTGGCGCTTCGCCGCGCTGCCTGACAGCCGAAAAGCGAAAAGCATGGACAAACCTTGGACAGAACGACGGACGGACCCGGGAGCTCGTGGCTCCGGGTCCGTCCGGGAGGGGCGGCGTCGCTGCCGGGGGTCAGGCGTTCCTGATCGCCGAGACGTCGAACTCGAGCTTGATCTTCTCCGAGACGAGCACGCCGCCGGTCTCGAGAGCGGCGTTCCAGGAGAGGTCCCAGTCCTTGCGGTTGATCGAGGTCGCGCCCTCGAAGCCCACCCGGGTGTTGCCGAACGGGTCGATCGCGGTGCCGGTCTCCTCGAACGGGATCGTCACGGGGCGGGTCGTGCCCTTGATCGTCAGGTCGCCGGTGATGGTCCACCCGGTGCCGTCGCGCTCGACCGAGGTGGAGGCGAAGGTGATCTCGCCGTGGTTCTCGACGTCGAAGAAGTCCGCGGAGACCAGGTGGCCGTCGCGGTCGGCCGAGCCGGTGGAGATGCTGGCGGGCCGGATGCTCAGGGAGACGCTCGAGGCGGCCGGGTTCTCGGCGTCGACGTGCGCGGTGCCCTCGAAGTCGGTGAACTGGCCGCGGACGGTGGTGACCATCGCGTGGCGGGCCGAGAAGCCGAGGCGGGAGTGGCTCGCGTCGATGGTGTAGTCGCCGGTGAGGGCGTCGCGCTCGGCGACGGCGACGGGCGCGGCGGCCTGGTCGACGACCGGCTGGGCGGCGGCGGGGGTGGTGGTCTTGGGGCTGCGGCGGAAGAACGACATTGGGGTGCTCCTGGCGTCTAGGGGTTTGGTTGATGATTCAACCAACTCAACCGACGGGGACGGCTCCGCATTCCCGTCCCGATGTGATCCGCGTCATGCCGACGGCCCGGTTCCGCCGGTGGGCGGGGCCGGGCCGTCGGTCGTCGATGGTCGCTCAGGCGATCGACGAGGGGTGCGTCGCCAGCGGGGTGACCTGGATGTCCATGTAGGGGAACAGCGGCAGCCCGGAGAGCAGGTCGTGGAGCGCGTCGTTCGACTCGACGTCGAAGATCGAGACGTTGGCGTACTCGCCGACGACCCGCCACAGGTGCGGCCAGCGGCCGGAGTGCTGCACCTCCTGCGCGTACGCCTTCTCCTGCGCGACCAGGTCGGCCCTGACGTCGGCATCCATGTCGAGCGGGATCCGGACGTCCATCCGCACGTGGTAGAGCATCGGCGCTCAGGCCTTGACGGGGTCGAGGACGAAGTCGTACGTCACAGTGGCGGAGCCGTCGGCCTGCTGCTGCGGGTCGAGGATCAGCTCGGGCTTGACGGCCGAGGCGATGTCGTCGTCGTTGTGCTCGTCGCCGGGGAAGTAGAGCTGGGCGGTGAGCAGCTCGTGGCCGGGGGCCGAGACCTTGACGTGCAGGTGGGCCGGGCGCCACGCGTGCCAGCCGGCGGCGGCGATCAGCTTGCCGCAGGAGCCGTCGGTGGGGATCTGGTACGGCGCCGGCTGGACGGTCGTGATCTCGAAGCGGCCCTCGGCGTCGGCGGTGAAGGAGCCGCGCAGGTTCCACTGGGGGATGCCCGGGGCGAACTGCGAGTAGAAGCCGTCGTCGTCCGCGTGCCAGAGCTCGACCTTGGCGCCGCCGAGCGGGGCGCCACCGGTCGAGGTGACCTGGCCGCTCCACACGAGCGGGGTGCCGCCCTCGTCCTCGCGCATCGGGATGGTGCCCTTCGCGCCCTGCTCGGGGGCGTCCGGGACGTAGTAGGGGCCCTCGATCGAGCCCTTGTTGCCCTCGCGGTGCTCGGTGGCGACGTCCTCGACCACGTGCTCGAGCCACACGTCGAGGAAGAGCGGCCACTCGCCGTCCTCGCCGACGTTGATCAGCCACGCCTTCAGCGCGTTGAACTCGTCGTAGGTGACCTTGTGCCTGCGGACCGTCGCGTAGATCGCCTCGAGGACCTCGCGGGCGAGGGTGTCGACGCGCTCGGCGGGGACGTCCTTCACTGCGTCGAAGGGCGACTTGTCGGCGTGGAAGCGCTCGGTGGCGCTGGCGCCGGAGGCGGCAGCGGAGGCCTTCTCGGTCTCGTTCAGGGTGGTGCTCATGGCGGTGCTCCTTGCTCGGGGTAGGGGTGGTGCGGGAGTGCTTCTGGGAGTGCTTCTGGGTGCGCGTCAGTCCTGGCGGTAGCGCGCGAGCTTGTCGGGGTCGATGGCGGCGCCGAGCCCGGGCCCGGACCGGGCGACGAGCTGGCCGCCGCGGATGTCGAGCGGCTCCGCGAGGAGGTCGTCGGTCATGTCCAGGAAGTTGGAGAGCTCGCCGGCACGGCGCGAGGTCAGCTCGAACGCCGAGCCGAAGGCGACCGAGCACAGCGAGCCGAGCTGGCCGTCGATCTGGTTGCCCATGACGACCTCGACGCCCAGTCCCTCGGCGAGGTGGTGGACGCGCCGGCTGGCGGTGAAGCCGGTGCGGGCGGTCTTGATGCTGACCGCGGTGGCCGAGCCGCCGAGGACCTCGCGGGTCACCTCGGCCGGGGTCACGACCGACTCGTCGGCGATGAACGGCACGTCGAGCTGCTGGACCAGCCAGCGGCGGCTCACGACGTCGTCGGCGGGGCACAGCTCCTCGGCGAAGGTCAGGTCGAGGTCGGCCATCTCCTTCATGGCCCGCGCGGACTCCGAGGCCGACCAGCCGCGGTTGCCGTCGACGTACAGCTCGACCTCGTCGCCCAGGCCGACGCGCAGGGCGCGCACGACCTCCGTGTCGAGCCGGACCGGGCGGCGGCCGACCTTCACCTTGAAGGTGGTGATGCCGTAGGTGTCGCGCATCCGCTCGGCCTCGGCGACCATCGCGGCCGGCTCGTCGAAGCCGAGCATGTGGGAGACCCGCATCCGGTCGGTGTAGCCGCCGAGCAGCTCGGTGACGCTGTAGCCGAGCGACTGCCCGAGGGCGTCCCAGATGGCCATGTCGAGCGCTGCCTTGGCCGTCGGGTTGCCGACGGTGCGCGACAGGCGGGCGTGGATCTGCTCGCGCTCCACCAGGTCGAGGCCGACGACCTGGCCGGCGAAGATGGTGTCGATGACGGCGACGATGCCGGCCTGGGTCTCGCCGTAGGTGAACGGACGCGGCGGCGCCTCGGCGACCCCGACGACGCCGTCGTCGGTGGTGACGCGCACGAGCACGTGCTCGGCGACGTGCACCTCGCCGCTCGCGAACTTCAGGGGCTTGCGGTAGGGGATGGCGAACGGGATCGCCTCGACCTGCGTGATCTTCATCGGGGGACCTCGTCGGGCTCGGGGAGCGTGGTGGGGGAGGCGGTCGTGGGGGAGTCGGCGGACAGCACGTCGAGGACGGCGAGCACGGCCGGGTTGGTCTCGTCGGCCCGCCACACGAGGGCCAGGTCGACGGTGGGGGCATCGGTGACGTCGCGGAAGACGACCCCGGCCAGCGGCGCGGCACGTACCGACGCGGGTACGAGGGCGACGCCGAGGTCGGCGGCGACCAGCGGCAGCAGGACCGAGATGCCGGCCGCCTCGTGCTCGCGGATCGGGACGAAGTCGACCTCCCGGGCACCGCGCAGGATGGCGTCGTTGACCGCGGAGTCCGGGCCGGAGAACAGGACGAACCGCTCGGTGCGCAGGTCGCCCATCGAGATGCTCGTCTGCTCGGCGAGCGGGTGGTCCTCCGCGACCGCGAGGACGAGCGGCTCAGAGGACAAGGTGCGTGAGGCGAGCCCGTCGCCGGGCATCGGTGGCCGGAGCACGCCGAGGTCGAGCGTCCCGTCGTGCAGGCCGTCGACCTGGGCGGGCGTGAGCAGGTCGGCGTGGATCTCGAGGCCCATGCCTGGCAGCTCCCGCTTCACGGTGCGCGCCATGCGGGGGAGCTCGGTGTGGGCGGCACTGCCGGTGAAGGCGATGCGGACGAGGCCCTGCCGGCCGGCGGCGATGCGTCGCACGCCGCGGGTGGCGGCCTCGACGGAGTCGAGGATCCGGGCCACCTCGAGCTGGAAGAACTCCCCGGCCGGCGTCATCCGCACCTGACGGGTGGTTCGGGCGAACAGGGGCGTGCCGAGCTCGGACTCGAGCTGGCGGATCGACTGCGACAGCGCGGGCTGCGCCATGTGGAGCCCTTCGGCCGCGCGGCCGAAGTGGCGCGTCTCGGCCACGGCGGCGAAGTAGCGCAGGTGTCGCAGCTCCACGGCGGGCTCCCTTCGTGTGGTGGTGATCACGTATGTCGACGGTAAGTCGCGACATTGATCGAGCACAAGGTCGCATCTCTGGCTGATTGATTGACAGCAACGATGAATGGGCCGAGCAGATTGATACGTCAGAGAGCGGCAATCATCGGCAACTGATCTTTCTCCTCGACCGAATCGTCGTGCCACCCTGCTGCTCGGCGTGACACTCGTCACCGCTCGAGAGGAGGTCATGGATGTTCGACAGACGATTCGCCGACAAGGTCGTGGTGGTCACCGGGGCCGCGCAAGGCATCGGTGCTGCGGTGGCACACCGCGCAGCCCGGGAGGGCGCCCGCGTGGTGCTGGGTGATCGTTCCCCGTTGGTCGAGGAGGTGGCGGACGAGATCGCGGAGGTCGGCGGTCGTGCCCTCGCGCACGAGTGCGACCTCGAGTCGTACGAGGGGGCCGAGTCCCTGGTGGGGACGGCGACGGGCGAGCACGGGCGCATCGACGTGTGGATCAACAACGTCGGCGGCACCATCTGGACCCGGCCGTTCGAGCACTACGACGTGGCGGCGATCGAGCAGGAGATCAACCGGTCCCTGTTCCCGACGCTGTGGTGCTGCCGCGCCGTGCTCCCCGTCATGGTGGGCCAGGGCCGCGGGACCATCGTGAACGTCTCGTCCATCGCGACCCGCAGCATCAACCGTGTGCCGTACGCCGCAGCCAAGGGCGGCGTCAACGCATTGACGGCGTCGCTGGCCTTCGAGGCTGCCGCGAAGGGCGTGCGGGTCGTGGCCACCGCTCCGGGCGGGACGGAGGCACCCGCCAGGCGGGTTCCCCGCAACACCGAGGACCTCGACGAGCGCGACCGGCGGTGGTACGAGGAGATCGTCGATCAGACCGTCTCGTCGACCCACCTGTCCCGCTACGGGACGCTCGACGAGCAGGTCGCACCGATCCTCTTCCTTGCCTCGGACGAGGCGTCCTACATCACCGGCAGCGTGCTGCCGGTGGGTGGTGGCGACCAGGGCTGAGCCGGCCACCCGGTCAACGCCCCACGACTTTCCCCCAGCCGGGCCGCACGATCGTGCGCGCCCCTACACGAAGGACTCTTGTCATGGACCCACTCCTGCGCGCCATCGGTCGGATCCCGGGCGCCCTCATGATCGTCCCCCTCTTCCTCGGGGCCGTCGTCAACACCGTGTTCCCCGACGTTCTGGCGATCGGCAGCTTCACCACGGCGCTGTTCAAGGACGGCGCACCTGTGCTCATCGGCCTGTTCTTCCTCTCCGTCGGTGCGCAGATCCAGCTGCGTGCAGCCCTGCCGGCCGTGGAGAAGGGCCTCGTCCTGCTGCTCGCCAAGTACGGCGTCGCGGTCCTCGCCGGCCTGGCGGTCGCGTTCCTGACGCCCGAGGGCAACCTGTGGGGACTGGTGCCGCTGGCCGTGATCGCCGCGATGTCGAACTCCAACGGGTCGCTCTACGTCGCGCTGACCAGCCAGTTCGGCAACAAGACCGACAAGGGCGCCATCTCCATGCTGTCCATCAACGACGGCCCGTTCCTCACGATGGTCGCGCTCGGTGCGGCAGGGCTCGCGGACTTCCCACTCATGGCCCTCCTGGCGGCGATCCTGCCGATGATCCTCGGCTTCGTCCTGGGCAACACGAGCACGATCGCCCGTGAGTTCTTGGCGCCGGGGGAGAAGCTCATCATCCCCTTCGCGGCGTTCGCGCTGGGCGCGGGCATCGACTTCACGGTGCTCGCCACGTCCGGGCTGGTCGGGGTCCTGCTCGGTCTGGCCACCGTCGTCCTCTCCGGCGGAGCCGCCGTGCTCGCCCTCTATGCGTGGCACGTCGTTCGCCGCCACCCGCGGCCGACGCGCAACCTCGTCGCCGGTGTGAGCGAGGCAAGCACCGCCGGCAACGCCATCGCCACGCCCGTAGCGGTGGCCAGCATCGACCCCAGCCTGCTGGCGGTCCAGGAGAGCGCCACGGCGCAGGTCGCGGCGGCGGTGGTCACCACGGCCTTCACTGCGCCCTTCCTCGTCGCCTACGTGTCGGCGTGGCAGCGTCGTCGCGGGGTCACGCCCGAGGCCGAGGAGGCCCTGTACGAACCCCGCGAGGCCCCGCTCGCCCTCGAGGGAGAACCGCTGCCACAGCTCGACCCGCAGCGAGTCTGACCGCACGCACGTAGAGGCCCCCTCCCGCGGGAGGGGGCCTCTACGTGCGTGCGGTCAGCGGCGGGCCGGCACCACCAGGCGTGCGACGACACCGGCGTGGTCGGAGGGCCACAGGCCCGACGCGGTCATGTCGGCCGGGTCGTCGCCGACGATGTGGGCGCGGGCGGCCTTGACGTCGCGGCTGTGCAGGACCAGGTCGATCCGCGAGGTGAGCGGGTTGTCCGGGTCGGTGAGGGTTGCGCCGAGGCAGCACGTGAAGCCGGGGTCACCGGGGTTGTTCCTCGGCCAGGCGTCGGCGCCGACGCCCGCCAGGAGGCGCGTGTACGCCGGTGCGTCCGGTGCGTCGGAGTTGTAGTCACCGACGTAGACCATCGGCAGGCTGCCGAGCTGGGTCGTGAGAGCGGCCTGCGCGGCCAACAGCTCGCCGACCTGGGCGACGCGGACCTGCTCGCCGTCGAGACCGGGGATGCCGAAGGCCTCGAGGTGGGAGTTGACGAAGCGGAACGTGGCCTTGCCCACCGTCAGGTCCGCCGAGCCCCAGCCCCGCGCCACGGGCAGCAAACCCCCGTCGTAGGGGAAGCTGATGATGGTGTCGTAGGTGCCGGTGCGTGCGTTGGTCGCGGCCACGTCGTCGCGGACGATGATCACGTCACGGTCGGCGAGGCTGACCGCGCGCGTCGGGAACGTGGCCGTGGGGCTCGCCAAGTAGGGGATGGGCGGGGAGGAGAAGTTGTGCGCCGTCGCGCCCGCGACCTCCCGGTAGTCGGCGCCCCGCTCCTCCAGCGCATCCAGCAGCAGTTCGAGGAAGTCGTACGCGACGGTCGGGTTGCTCGTCTCGCGGGTCAGCGGGTTGTAGGCGTACGTCGTCCAGGTGGTGACCTCCTGCAGGCCCACGGCGTCCGCATCGGCCGCCACGATCTCGTCGGCGATCGCCCCCATCCGCTCCTCGGGCCGGGTCGCCTGCACGGCGGCCCACGTCTGCGTCGCGGCGCCGACGATGGCGGCGTTGTTGCCGCTGACGAGCGCCGTCAGGATCGGGGTCAGCTCCGCACCGAGGTAGAGGTTGCGCGTCATGACGGTGGCCGTGCGCGCCGGGGTGCCCTGCCCGGCGCCCGGAGGGCCGGCATGGACGCTCGCGCTGGGCACCAGTGCGGTGCCCAGCGCGAGTGCCGAGGCGAGGAGACCCAGGAGGACGCGGAGGAGGACGCGGTGGTGGGGGGTTCTGGTCATCCTCGGACCGTCGCACTCCCGGCCGCGACGGGGCATCCCCCAATTGGGGGCATTGGGCCTCAGTCGTCGTGAGTCGTCATGTCAGACCCCGACCGGCACCCGCACGGGGGCGGCGGTCCGCTCGACGAGCTCCTCGGCGGTGACGCCCGGCGCGAGCTCGACGAGCTCGAAGCCGTCGCCCGCGACGTCGAGGACGCCCAGGTCGGTGACGACCCGGTCGACGACGCGACGGCCGGTGAGGGGGAGGTCGCACGCGGCGACCAGCTTGGCGGCGCCGCTCCTGGAGACGTGCTCCATCAGCACGATCACCCGACGGGCGCCGCTGACGAGGTCCATCGCGCCGCCCATGCCCTTGACCATCGATCCCGGCACCATCCAGTTGGCGAGGTCGCCGGCCATGGAGACCTGCATGCCGCCGAGGACGGCGGTGTCGATGTGGCTGCCGCGGATCATCGCGAAGCTCAGCGAGGAGTCGAAGAACGACGCCCCGGGCAGCACCGTGACGGTCTGCTTGCCGGCGTTGACCAGGTCGGGGTCGACCTCGTCCTCGTAGGGGTAGGGCCCGACACCGAGGATGCCGTTCTCGGCGTGCAGAGTGACCGTCGAGTCCGCCGGCAGGTGGGCCGGGATCATCGTCGGCAGGCCGATGCCGAGGTTGACGTACTCGCCGGCCCTCAGCTCGAGCGCGGCCCTCGCGGCCATCTCGTCTCGTGTCCAGCTCATGCCTGCGCCGCCTCTCGGGGTCGGGTGGTCAGCTTCTCGATGTCCTTCTCGTGGGCCTGCGACGGCGTCAGCTCGACGACGCGCTGGACGAACACCCCGGGCAGGTGGATGTCGTCGGGCGCGATGTCGCCGACCTCCACGACCTCCTCGGCCTCGACGATGGTCAGCCGCCCGGCCATCGCGGCCGGGATGTTGAAGTTGCGGGCCGAGGCGTGGAAGACGCAGTTTCCCGCGCGGTCGACCTTCGCGGCGCGGACGAGTGCGACGTCGGTGACGATCGACTCCTCGAGCACCATGTCGACGCCGTGGAAGGTGCGCACCTCCTTGGCCTCGGAGGCGAGCGCGACGGTGCCGTCGGGGTGGTAGCGCCAGGGGAGGCCGCCCTCGGAGACCATCGTGCCCACGCCGGTCGGGGTGAAGAAGGCCCCGATGCCGGCACCGCCGGCGCGCAGCCGCTCGGCGAGCGTGCCCTGCGGGGTGAGCTCGACGGTCAGCTCGCCGGCGAGGTACTGCCGGCCGAACTCCTTGTTCTCCCCGACGTACGACGCGATGACGCGCGTGATGCGGCGGGCCTCGAGGAGCAGGCCGAGGCCCGCGCCGTCGACGCCGCAGTTGTTGGACACGACGGTGAGGTCGTCGGCGCCCTGGTCGAGCAGCGCGCTGATCAGCGTCCACGGGATGCCGACCAGGCCGAAGCCGCCGACGGCCAGGCTCGCGCCGGGTGCGATGTCGGCGACGGCCTCCGCGGCGCCGGGGACGACCTTGTCGATGCTCATGCCGTGCTGCCCTTCAGGTGCTGGACGATCGCGGGGGTGATGGCCTGCGGCTGCTCCGCGTTGGCGAGGTGGGCCGATCCGGGTACGACGAGCAGGTGTCCGTCCTGGACGCCGTCGGCGATCGCCTCGAGGTGCGGTGGGGGCGTGGCCGGGTCGTCGGCACCGGCGATCGCGAGCGTCGGTGCGGCGATGCGGGGGAGGTCGTCGCGCAGGTCCATCTCGGCGATGACCTCGCAGCACGAGGCGTAGCCCTCGGCGGGCGTGGCGCTCACGACGGCCTCGCTCTCCGCGCGGACGTCGGGGTTCTCCCCGAGGAAGTCCGGGGTGTACCACCGGGCGACGACGGCCTCGGCGACCGCCGAGCTGCCGTTCGCGCGCACGGTGGCGGCGCGGTCGTGCCAGGCGCTGGACGGGTCGAGCTTGGCGCCGGTGCACAGCACGACGAGGCGGTCCACGCGCTCGGGGTTGCGGGCGGCGAGGCGCATGCCGGTCATGCCGCCGAGCGACAGGCCGACGAAGTGGGCCTTCTCGACGCCCAGGCTGTCGAGCAGCGCGACGACGTCGTCGGCGAGGTCGTCGATGCCGTAGGGACCGGGCGGGACGGGGGAGCCGCCGTGGCCGCGGGTGTCGTAGCGCACGACGCGGAAGTCCTTCGCCAGCTCGTCGGCCTGGGCGTCCCACATGGAGGTCGTGGAGCCGAGCGAGTTCGACAGCACCACGACGGGGGCGCCCTCGGGGCCGGTGACGACGTGGTGGACGGAGACGGCGCTCATTTTCGGGGTCCCTGGTCGAAGCGGAGCGGAACGAGCATTCGGCTGGGGTGAATCATCAGACGACCCGCTCGAAGACTGCAGCGAGACCCTGCCCGCCGCCGATGCACATCGTCTCGAGGCCGTAGCGCGACTCCCGGCGCTGCATCTCGTGGGCCATCGTGGCGAGGATGCGGGCACCGGTGGCGCCGACCGGGTGGCCCAGCGAGATGCCGGAGCCGTTGGGGTTGAGGCGCTCGTCGGTCGGGTCGACCTTCCACTCGCGCAGGCACGCCAGCACCTGGGCGGCGAAGGCCTCGTTGAGCTCGATCAGGTCGATCTCGTCGAGCGTGAGCCCGGCGCGCTCGAGTGCGGCTGCGGTCGCGGGGACCGGGCCGATGCCCATCACCTCGGGCCCGACCCCGGCCACGGCCCACGACCGCAAGGCGAGCAGCGGTCGCAGCCCTCGGCGCTCGGCCTCGTCGCGTGTGGTGACCACGCACATCGCAGCGCCGTCGTTCTGCCCGCTGGCGTTGCCGGCGGTGACGGTCGAGGCGGGGTCGACCTTCTCGCGGACCGGCCGCAGCGCGGCGAGCTGCCCGAGAGTGGTGTCGGGGCGTGGGTGCTCGTCGCGGTCCACGACCACGTCCGGCTTTCCGCGGCGGCCCGGGACGGTGACGGGCACCAGCTCGTCGGCGAGCCGGCCCGCCTCGTGGGCCGCGCCGGCCCGCTGCTGGGAGCGGACCGAGAGCTCGTCCTGCTCCTCGCGCGAGATGTCGTACTCCCTGCGGAGGTTCTCCGCCGTCTCGAGCATCCCACCCGGCACCGGGTGGTCCTTGCCGCCGGCGGTCTCGCGGGCCCGCACCAGGCGGTCCATCAGCTCGACGCTGCCGCTGCGGACGCCGGTCCGGAGACCGAGGGCGTAGTGCTCGACGTTGGACATCGACTCGGCGCCACCCGCCACGATGAGCGTGCCCGCGCCGCTGGCGACCTGCGCGGCGGCGTACAGGACCGCCTGCAGGCCCGAGCCGCAGCGACGGTCGAGCTGGAGACCGGGGACGCCGGTGCCGAGCCCGGCGTCGAGGGCGGCGATGCGGCCGATGGCCGGGTTCTCGCCGCTCGGGTAGCAGTTGCCCAGGACGACGTCGTCGACGTCCCCCTCCTGCAGGCCCGTCCGGCGGACGAGCTCGATCAGGGTGGTCGAGGCCAGGTCGACGGCGGACAGGGAGGCGAACGCGCCGCCGTAGCGACCCACCGGGGTCCGTACCGGCTCACAGATGACGATGTCGGGCATGGATCGAACCTAGTCGTGACGTTCGATACAGTGAAGTATCCGTTTCGGCGACACTGAGACCCGCAGCGTCCTAAAGGTCTGCGGGAGGTGCGCGGCGGTTGAGCGATCGCCGGCGCCGACCCTTGCGGCCGGTCAGCGAGCGGCGCGATCATGGGAGCCCGGGGGAGGGAAGCGGCATGGACACGACGAGATGGACCGCTCGCGCACTGTCTGCCTGTGTGGTCGGAGCGATGCTGGCCCTCCCGGGGGCGGCGCACGCGGGGACCGGCGTGTTCGACGATCCGGTCGGGGACTCGACCGGCGTGGACGTCTCGCGGGTGCGGGTGGTCCACAGGAACGCCGTGAAGGTCAGCGTCCGCTCGGCCTTGCCGCTGGCGGTGGCGCAGGTCTACTCGTTCTGGATCGACACCGGCCGCGGCGCCCGGCCGACCTACCGGGTGTCGTTCCGCGCCAACGCGGGGTTCGACGACGCGCTCGGGCTCGTGGGGTCCTTCGGCCAGCGGCCGTCGCGCTTCGTGAGGTGCCCCGGCATGCGGGCGCGCGCCGACATCTTCACGGACGCCCCGGTCTCCCTCCGGATCCCGCGGCGGTGCCTGGGCGACCCGAGGAGGGTCCGGGTCGCCGTACGCTTCGAGGACGAGACCACGGGCTCGACCGACTGGGCGCCGGAGCGACGGACGTTCACTCCCTGGGTGACGAGGTAGACCGGAGGTCGTGCCACTCATTCCGACCTGATCGAGACTCTGGAAGTCTTGGTCCATGGAACTGCGCCACCTCCGCTACTTCGTCGCCGTCGCCGAGCAGCGCCACTTCGGCCGGGCTGCCGAGCTGCTGCACATGGCGCAGCCGCCCCTCTCGCAGGCGATCCGCCAGCTGGAGGCCGAGCTCGGCGTCACCCTGCTCACCCGCACGACCCGGCGGGTGGACCTGACCGCTGCCGGCACGGCCTACCTCGCCCGGGCGCGCGACATCCTCGCTTCGGTGGACGCCGCGAGGGAGGAGGCCGAGCGGGTCGCGTCCGGCCGGTCTGGCCGTCTGGTCGTCGGGTGCGTCGGCTCGGCGACGTACTCACTCCTCCCCGCCCTCGCGCGCCGGCTGCGTGAGGAGGTCCCTGCGGTCGACTTCGGCTTCCGTGGCGAGATGCTGTCGCCCGAGCAGGTCGCGCGGCTGCGGGACGGCTCCCTCGACCTGGCCCTGCTGAGGCGGCTGCCCGACCAGAACGGCCTGACCGTGACCGGCGTGCGGCACGACCGCCTGCTCGTGGCGATGCCGCAGGATCACCGCTTCGCGTCGAGGCGGCGGTTGCGGGTCACGGACCTGGCGGGGGAGGACCTCGTCGTCCACGCCGGGGGAGGCCGGTCGGCGATGAACGCGCTCGTGCAGGACCTCTTCGAGGATGCCGGGCAGGAGGCCCGGGTCGTCCACCAGGTCGCCGAGACCTCGACCCTGGTGACCTTCGTGGCGGCCGGGCTCGGCATCGCCGTCGTGCCCGAGCCGACCGCGGCGCTCGCGGTGCCTGGCGTCGTCTACGTCTCGCTCGTCGGGGCGCCCGGGATCGAGCTGGTGGCTGCGCACCGCGCCGACGACGACAACCCGGTGCTCGCCCGCGCGACCGCTGCGCTGTCGGCGGTGGCGGACGGCTGACGCCGGCGCGGCCCCGCACCTCGCGGCCCTTGGTGGGTGTCGCTACGATGACCGTATCGTTATCCCGAGGGCCGGTGACCGGCCCAGGAAGAGGTGGCAGGAATGAGTGTCGAAGTGGTCGTGTTCATCGTCGCGGCGTCGCTGGCAGGCGGGCTCTCGATGGGGGCCGTCACCTGGATCTACTTCCTCGACAAGTGGCGCTCGGACCCGGAGACGTCGTCCGCGCCACCGCCCCGCTCCGTCTTCGCGGGGCCGGACGAGGGTCGCCTCGACGAGGCGGCGTGAGCCGACATGCACCCGCTGCTCGTCCTGCTCGCGTTCACCGTCGCGGCCGTGGCGACGTACGCCGTCGTGCTGGGGCTGCTCACGGCGGCATCGGTCGTCCCGCGCGACCGTGGGGAGGGGCAGGCGTCGGAGGAGCCTGGTCTCCGACACGATGGTGAGCATGCCGGCCACTGACTCGTCCTCGCGACCGGGCCGCCCGCGCGAGGCATCGGTGGACCAGCGCCTGCACGCCGCCGTGCTCGAGCTGCTCCGCACCGGCGGCCCGGGAGCCGTGACGGTCGACCGGGTCGCGGCGACCTCGGGTGTCGCCAAGACGTCCATCTACCGCCGTCACGCCAACCGCAGCGAGCTGCTGACAGCCGTCCTGTCCACCGCCATCGGCCTCCCCGACGTGCCCGAGGAGGACGAGGTGCGCGACAAGATCCGCGCCTCGCTCGAGCAGACCTGGCGGCAGATGGGTGTCGTCCTGGGGCCCGGTGGCCTCGCTGCGATCGTCGGCGACAGCGACCCGGAGTTCACCGGGCTGTTCCGCGCGGCGCTCCAGCCCTACGTCGACACGCTCGTCCAGCTGATCCGTGCCGACGTCGACGCCGGCCTCCTGCGCGCCGGGCTCGACGCCGAGGGCGTGGTGAGCCTCATGGTCGGCGCCTACCTCGGCGAGCTCGTGCGGCGCGGCGAGGTGGCGCCCGCGTGGTTGGACCGGACCCTCGAGCTCCTCTGGGTGCTCATGGCGCCCTGCTGAGCACAGCGCCCCGGTTCGAGGCGTGCGCGAGACTGCGAGCATGGCCGACCTCGGGTACGACCCCCGCTTCCTCGACACCGACATCGCGCCGCCGCAGACGCCCGCTCCCGGTCCCGACGACGACCCCGCGCTCGCGACGCCGCTCGACTACGCCCACTTCACGGTGCGGATGCACCCCGAGCGCCGACTGGCCTGGTGGGTGGCCTGGAACGTCGACGGTCTGCGCCTGTTCCCCAGCGACAGCATCAGCCGGTCGGGGGAGCGGTTCCGGCTCGACCCCCGCATCCCGGCCGACACGCAGACGGGTGAGGCGGTGTACGCGGCCAACGACCTCGACCGCGGCCACGTCGCGCGCCGCTCCGACGTGCTGTGGGGGACGCTCGACGAGGCGAGGCTGGCCAGCTCCGCCTCGTTCTACTTCACCAACATCACGCCGCAGCACCAGGACTTCAACCAGTCCGGCCGCGGCGGGGTGTGGGGCCTGCTCGAGAACGCCGTGCTGGCCCTCGAGGGGTTGGCGGAGCGCCGGCTGACCCTCTTCGCCGGACCTGTGCTCGACCCCGACGACCCGCCCTACCGGGGCGTGCAGCTGCCCGTCGAGCACTGGAAGGTCGTCGTCTACCGGCTCGACGGGCGGCTGCGCGCGAAGGCGTTCCTCCTGACGCAGGACCTCGACGGCCTCGAGCGCGCGGCGCCTGACTTCCTGGACGACTTCGACACCTGGCTCGTGCCGCTCGCGCTCCTCGAGGAGCGCACCGGCCTGACGTTCGCGAGCCTGCGGGACGCCGTCGAGCCCGAGGAGCTCCGACCCACAGGCCCGGTCCTCATCACGGACGCCGAGCAGGTCGACTGGTAGCGAGGGCAGGCCGGCGTCTCGAGCTCGTTGACAGACCTCCCGGTCGGACCGATCGTGGGAGATGAGCCCGGGCCGGCCGGCCCGGGCGTCGGTCCAGAGCTCCCGGACCGGAGGCGGCATGCGGCACCGGTTGCGGCACCCCCTCGCGGGCGGCGTCGCCCGCGTCCTCCGGCTGCCGCCGGGCCGTCACCGCTACACGGTGCGCCCGGTGTGTGTCCCCATGCGTGACGGCGTGGAGCTGCTGGCCGACGTGTACACGCCGGTGGCCGGGTCCGCGGGCACGGTGCTCATCCGTACGCCGTACGGCCGTGACGGGCTCGTCGCCCAGCTCACCGCGGGCTTCTTCGCCGCTCACGGTTACCAGGTCGTGAACCAGGGCTGCCGCGGGACGTCCGGCTCCGGCGGGACGTTGGACCCGTTCCGCCAGGAGCGTGCCGACGGGGCCGACACCGTCGCCTGGCTGCGTGGGCAGCCCTGGTTCGGCGGTCGGCTGGCGCTGTGGGGTGCCTCCTACCAGGGGCACGCGGCCTGGGCCGTGCTGGCGGACCCTCCTCCGGAGGTGGTGACGGCGGTGATCGTCAACTCGGCGCACGACGGCCACTGGGCGACGCACGGGTCCGGCGCCTTCTCCCTCGAGGAGGTGGTGGGTCTCATGGACGGCCTGGGCCACCTCGACGTCGGCGCGGTCAAAGGTCTCGCGCGCGGCGTGACGGCGGGTCGGCGGCTGCGGCCCGCGTTCGAGGAGCTTCCCCTCGTCAGGGCCCAGGAACTCTTCGTGCGCACCGGCATGCCGTACGCGGACTGGCTGGTGGCGTCGGACCCTGACGACCCGCTGTGGCGCGACATGCGACTCGGCCAGGCCCTCGACCGGGTCACCGTGCCGGTCCTGCTGCAGACAGGGTGGCAGGACAGGTTCCCCGCCCAGATGATCGAGGCATTCGGGCGGCTGCAGCAGCGCGGCGTCGAGGCCGGGCTCACCATCGGACCGTGGACCCACGTCCAGACGCTCACCAAGGGCGCGGCAGTCGTCATGGCGGAGGCACTGGACTGGCTGGCCGAGCACCTCGCCGGCGCCCCGGGTCGGCAACGGCCGGGCCCGTTCCGGATCTACGTGACGGGAGCGGAGGAGTGGCGTCACCTGGACGCGTGGCCGCCGCCCGCCGCCGAGCGTGTGCTGCACCTCCAGCCCGGGGGCGGGCTCGCGGAGACGCCGCCGCCGTCCTCGGCCGGCCCGACGACGTTCACCTACGACCCTGCCCGCCCCACGCCGGCGGTCGGCGGCCGGGTGATCAACCCGGCGATCGGCGGTCGCCGCGACAACCGCACGCTCGAGGCGCGCCCGGACGTCGTCACGTTCGACAGCGCACCGCTGACCGAGCCACTGGAGGTGCTCGGCGAACCGGTCGTCGAGGTCGTGCACGAGACCGACAACCCGTGGGCCGACCTCTTCGTGCGCCTGTGCGAGGTGGGGCGCGGCGGGCGCTCGGTCAACCTCAGCGACGGCTTCGTGAGGCTGGGGCCGGACGACGCGAACGGAACCGTCGTGCTGCGACTGGACGCCCTCGCGCACCGGTTCGCGGTCGGCAGCCGACTCCGGCTGCAGGTCTCCGGAGGAGCCCATCCCCGGTACGCGAGGAACCTCGGCACGGGCCAGGACCCGGCGACGAGCACGGACCTCGTGCCGTCGGCGCGCACGGTCCGTCACGGCGAAGGTGGTCTGTCGCTGGTCCGGCTGCCGTGCGTCTCACCCTTGCCTCCGGGACCGGATCGGGCGACAGTGACCTGACAGTTCTCGGACCGTCGGAACAGTGAGCAGGAGCCG
Source organism: Nocardioides sp. zg-1230 (assembly GCF_013155335.1). Taxonomy (GTDB): domain Bacteria; phylum Actinomycetota; class Actinomycetes; order Propionibacteriales; family Nocardioidaceae; genus Nocardioides. Next base: position 142,375 of record NZ_JABJQZ010000005.1, read on the forward strand.
CCACGGTGAGCAGAGAATCCGGCGCTGTCGCCGGTCAGACCGGCGCCCCGATCGCCACCCGCCCGGAGGAGATCCGCAACGTGGTCGTCGTGGGCGCGGCCGGTGCGGGCAAGACCACCCTCGTCGAGCGGCTGCTGGTCGCGGCCGGTGTCCTGAACCGGGCCGGCAGCACCGACGACGGGACGACCGTGTGCGACTTCGAGGAGGTCGAGCACCGCCAACGCCGTTCCGTCGCGCTCGCGCTGGCCCCGCTCGTGCACGACGGCGTGAAGGTCAACCTGCTGGACACCCCCGGGTACGTCGACTTCGTCGGCGAGGTGCGCGCGGGCCTCCGCGCGGCGGACTGCGCACTCTTCGTCGTAGCCGCGAACGAGGGCATCGACGAGGCCACGCGCGCGCTGTGGCGCGAGTGCGCCGACGTGGCCATGCCCCGGGTCGTGGTCGTCACCAAGCTCGACCACGTGCGCGCGGACGTCGACGGCGTCGTGGCGCAGGCACAGAGCGCGTTCGGCGAGCGGGTGCTGCCCGTGCACCTGCACGAGGAAGGGCGTCTCGTCGGCCTCATCGCCGACGACCACCGGCACGAGGCACAGCGAGCAGCGCTCGTCGAGGGCATCATCGAGGAGTCCGAGGACGAGACGCTGATGGAGCGATACGTCGGCGGCGAGCAGATCGACACCGAGCTCCTTCTCCGCGACCTCGAGCTCGCCGTCGCGCGGGGCTCCTTGCACCCGGTCGTCCCGGTCGACGCGACCAGCGGCGTCGGAGCCCCGGAGCTCCTCGACCTGATGGTGGCGGCGTTCCCCTCGCCGCGCGAGCACCCGATGCCGAAGGTCTGCACGCCGACGGGTGGACCGGGTCCGGCGATCACGTGCGACCCGTCGGGTCCGTTGGTTGCGGAGGTCGTCAAGACGACCACCGACCCCTACCTCGGGCGGGTCAGCCTGGTCCGCGTCTTCTCGGGGACGGTGCTCCCGGACACCACGGTCCACGTCTCTGGGCACCGCTCGGCGTGGACAGGCGGCAGCGACCCCATCTCGAGCCATCCGGCCTCGAGCCACCCGGACCACGACGAGGACGAGCGGATCGGGTCCCTCTCCGTGCCGCTGGGCAAGGCCCAGCGCGTCGTCGCCTCCGCGGTCGCGGGCGACCTGTGCGCCATCGGACGGCTCAGCCGGGCCGAGACCAGTGACACCCTTTCCGCCGTGGACACGCCACTGGTGCTGGAGCCCTGGCAGGTGCCCGATCCCCAGCTGCCCGTGGCGATCCAGGTCCGCACGAAGAGCGACGAGGACAAGCTCGGGTCGGGACTCCAGCGGCTCGCAGCCGAGGACCCCACCCTGCGGGTCGAGCACAACGACGAGACCCACCAGGTCGTGCTGTGGACGATGGGGGAGGCCCACGCGGACGTCCTCCTCGACCGGCTCGCCGGCCGCTACGGCGTCCAGGTCGACGAGGTCGAGCTCCGGGTCCCCCTGCGGGAGACGTTCTCCCGCGCGGCCACCGGCCACGGCCGGCACGTGAAGCAGAGCGGGGGGCACGGTCAGTACGCCGTGTGCAGCATCGAGGTCGAACCGCTTCCGCAGGGCAGCGGGTTCGAGTTCGTCGACCGCGTCGTGGGAGGTGCGGTGCCGCGCCAGTTCATCCCCTCGGTCGAGAAGGGGGTCCGGTCGCAGATGATGCACGGGGTCACGAACGGCTGTCCGACGGTCGACCTCAGGGTGACCCTCACCGACGGCAAGGCCCACAGCGTCGACTCCTCCGACATGGCGTTCCAGACGGCCGGCGGGCTGGCGCTCCGCGACGCCGCGACGCGCGGCGGGACGTGCCTGCTCGAACCGGTTGACGAGGTGGAGGTGCTCGTCGCCGACGCCCTGGTCGGCACGATCATGGGGGACCTGTCCGCACGGCGGGGCAAGGTCCTGGGCAGCGAGCCGGCCCGCGACCCGGGCATGGTCGTGATCCGGGCGCACGTGCCCCAGCTGGAGCTCCGTCGGTACGCCGCCGAGCTGCGCTCCCTCGCCCACGGCTCGGCGTCGTTCACCCGGGCGTTCGCGGGCTACGAGCGGGTGCCCGACCAGGTCTCCGCCAGGCTTCCGGCCCGCGCCGACTAGGCACGGTCGGCAGCCTCAGTCGGTCGTGTAGTGGATGCCGCTGAAGTGCGCCCGCCACTCCGTGACGCGTGCCGCGACCTGCCCCGGGTCGGCCTGCGGGTCGAGTCCGTCCGCGATGAGCGACCCGAGGGTGGCCATGTCGGCTGGCTCCATCCCGATGCGGACGACCTCGGGGGTGCCGAGGCGCAGGCCGTTGGTGTCTCCGCCGACCTGGTCGATCGGGAGGCCGATCCCGCAGGCAAGGAGATTCGCTTTCCGCAGCCGTCTCGCTGCGTGCTGGCCGCCACCCCACGGCTGGGCACGAACAGCGAGCTGGTGGGAGTGCGTCGGCCCGTCGCTGCCCTCGTGGACGGGGAGCCCGCGCAGCGCCAGCTGACCGGCGAGCTCGGCGGCCGTCTCGACCATGGTGGTGGCGTAGTCCTTGCCGGTCACCTTCCAGTCGAGCATGGTCACGGCCAGGGCGGCGGCCTTGCCGGCGTCGAAGTTCGCGGTGAGGCCGGGATAGGCGATGGCCTCGATGCGCTCGGCCAGCTCGCTGTCGTTGGTGAGGACCAGTCCGCCGGGAGGACCGCCGAGGCTCTTGTAGGTGCTCATCGTCATCAGGTGGGCGCCCTGCTCGAGCGGGTTCGGCCAGGCGCCGCCCGCGACGAGGCCGCAGACGTGCGCCGCGTCGAAGAGGAGCACGGCGCCGACCTCGTCGGCGACCTCGCGCAGCTGGGCGACCGGGTGCGGGTAGAGGTTGAGGCTCGCGCCGATCGTGATCATGCGCGGACGGACCTCGTGGGCGAGCCGGCGCAGGGCGTCGACGTCGACGGTGTAGCGGTCGGCGTCGACGGGGGCCGCGACGGTGTTCAGCCGGTACATGCCGGCCGAGCCGCCCGCGTGGTGGGTGACGTGTCCACCGATGCTGGGAGGCGGCGCGATGATCGTGTCGCCGGGCTCGCAGGTCGCGAGGAAGGCGTAGAGGTTGGCGATCGCACCCGACGGCACCCTGATCTCGACGTACCGCGCGTCGAAGACCTCTGCGGCCAGCTCCGCGGCGATGACCTCGATCTTCTCGATGGCCTCCAGGCCCATCTCGTACTTGTCGCCGGGGTAGCCCAGGGAGGCCCGCGACCCGAGACCTGCCGCGAGCATCGCCTCGGCGCGGGGGTTCATCACGTTCGTCGCCGGGTTGAGGTTGATGCAGTCGCGATCGTGGATCTGGCGGTTCTGCGTCACGAGGCGGTCGAGGGTGTCGAGCACGTCGCTGCTCGAGGATCCCGCGGCGCCGGCGGCGAGCTGGTCGACGTACGCCGCGCTCTGCGGTGGCAGCCACGGTCGAGGTGCGAGTGCGGTCATGAGGAGATCGTGCACCGCCGACATTGGTAAGCACCAGCGCCGATCTCTGGACGACACCGTTTAGTCTCGCTACATGGTGGAGACGTCGAGGCTGCGGTTCCTGCAGGCGGTGCATCGCTGCGGCGCCGTGGGCGCCGCCGCGCGTCAGCTCGGCTACACCCCGTCCGCGGTGAGCCAGCAGATCGGGAAGCTGGAGCGGGAGGTCGGGCTGCCGCTGCTGGAGCCGGCGGGTCGCGGGGTCGTGCTGACCGACGCGGCGCTGGTGCTGGTCGAGGCCGCGGCTGCCATCGACCAGGCGCGGGAGCAGGCGAACGGCCGGATCGAGGAGCTCCTCGGCGTCGCGAGCGGTGAGACGGTGGGGACCGTCAGCGTCGCGTGCTTCCCGTCCGCGATCCGGGGAGTGGCCGCGCCCGCGCTCGGTTCCTTGGCGCAGGCGGCGCCACGACTGCGCGTCGACCTCGTCGAGCTCGCTCCCGAGCCGGCCCTCGAGGCCGTGGTCAGCGGGCGCGTCGACGTCGCCGTCGTCCACGACTGGGTGCACGACCGGACCACCTTCCCGGCCTCCCTGGAGACGACCCACCTCGCCGACGATCCCGTGGACCTGCTCGTGCCCGCGGGTCATCCGCTGGCGGGGCGGAGGACGGCCCGGCTCGAGGAGACGGTGGACGACGTCTGGGTGACGGACGTCTCGAACGGCATCTGCACCCGGTGGATCCTCGACATGCTGCGCGCAGCGGCCACGGAGCCACGGGTGGACTTCCGGGTGGAGGAGTACGCCTCCCAGGTCGCTCTCGTCGCCGCCGGCCTCTGCGTCTGCGTCCTGCCGCGACTCGGTCGTCCGGACCTCCCCGGCACGGTGCGAGCCATCTCCCTCGAGGGGCCTGTCCCGACCCGGCGCTTCATCGCAGCACACCGCACCACGACATCGCGTCGTCCTGCCGTCCAGCTGCTCGTCGAGGCCCTGCAGGCGCAGGTCTCCGGGTGACCTCGAGGTCGTCCGGGCCTCGGCCCGGACGGGCCCGCCCCACGGGCCGTCGGTGCCCTTTGCGATGCTTGCGCACCGAGCACAGGCGGTGACGAATCGAGGGAACGGGTCGTGAGTGGGATCGCAGGCGAGCTTGCGCGCGTGAAGGGCGCGTTCGCCCAGCCCACGCTGACCCTGCTCCACCAGCGGCAGGCGCCCGTGGTCATCACCATCTTCCGGACGGCGTTCGGCCGCACCAACCACCCCATCCCCACGGCGCGGCTGCACACCCAGGTCGAGGAGCACGTCGCCCAGATGCGGCTCGCCGGCGAGCAGGACGTCCCCACCGGCACGGGCCGTGAGATCTGCCAGCGCTGGATGCGCGGGCAGTGGCTAGTGCGCTCGCTCGACGAGGCCGGGCACGAGGTCTACGCGCTGACCTCCCACGCCCAGCAGGCGCTCGAGCTGGTCAAGAACCTCGCGCGCGACCGGGCCACGCTCAGCGAGCACCGGGTCGCGACGATCCTCGGCACCGTCCGCCGGTTCAACTCCGAGGCCAACCCCGACCGCACCTCCCGCGTCACGATCCTCAACGAGGAGATCGCCCGGCTCCGGGCCGAGCGCGACCGACTGGTCGACGGCGGCGAGCTGGACGGCGCGACCGAGGACTACATGCTCGAGGGGTTCACCGAGCTGCTGTCGCTGATCTCGGCGCTGCCGAGCGACTTCGCCCGGGTCGAGGAGCGTTTCGCGACGATCCGGGCGGAGATCCTCGCTGCGTTCCGGGCCGAGGACCGTCCGGCCGGTGAGGTCATCGACGACTACCTGGCCCGCGCCGACGCGCTGATGACCGCCACCCACGAGGGACGGGCGTTCGAGGGGGCGTTCGCGCTGCTGCGCGACGACGCCCTGGTGACGCAGCTGCGCGAGGACCTGACCGACCTGCTGGAGCACCCGCTCTCGGACCGGATCCTCAGCGACGCCGACCGCGCCGAGCTGCGGGGCACGGTGCGGCTGGTGCGCGACGGCCTCGACCGGGTGCTCGCCCAGCGTTCCCGCGTGACGGCGACGCTGAAGGAGTACATCGTCTCCCACGATGCCGCCCGCGACCGCGAGCTCGAGCAGACGCTGCGCCAGGTGGAGGCCGAGCTGATGACGTGGATGGCCACCACCGGGCCGCGCGCCGCCCACGACGTACCGCTCCTGCCCGCACGCACGAGCATCGACCACCTGCGCGAGCGCTTCCACGACCCCGCCGACGACGTGCTGCCCGACCGGATCAGCACGCCGGACCCCGACCTGGCGCCCCCGGTCTCGCTCTCCGAGCTCATGGCGCAGGGCGGGCCGAGGCTCTCGACGCTGCGGGAGCGCCTCGACGCGGTGATGACCTCCCTGCTCCCGGTCGCGTCCCTCGGGGCCCTGTTCGACGGGCTGGAGCCGTCGCTGCGCCGGCCGGTCGAGATCTTCGGGCTGCTGCACCTCGCCGCCGACCGGGACTGGCGAGCACAGGACTCCGCGGAGCCGTTCGAGGCCGTCCGGCCCGACGGGAGCCGTCGCACCTTCGCCGTGCCCCGCACCCCGCTGCCCGACCCCGACCTCCCCGACCTCCCCGAGCCCCAGCAACGGACGGAGACCCGCCCATGAGCGTCGAGACCCACCCCGAGATCGACGACGAGGTCGTCGACGAGGTCGTCGACGAGGGTTCGTTCTCGCTCTTCGAGGGCGACGAGGGCGGCCTGGAGTACGCCCAGCGCCGCGCCCTCGTGACGCTGCTCAAGCAGCGCTTCATCAGCGCCCGCACGCACCCGCGCGACTGGAGCGTGCTCGTCGAGCACGAGCGCCTCATCCGGTCGCGGCTCAACGACCTCTTCCTCGAGCTGCAGGTCGACCGCGCCCGCGAGGTCGCGTGGAAGCGACAGGCGACCTCCGAGACCGGGAGCCGGTTCCCGACGATGCTCTACGACGCCGCGTGGTCGCGCGAGGAGACGCTCGTGCTCGTGCACCTGCGCGACCGGCTGCGCGCCGGGGTGGCGAGCGGCGACGCACGCGTCTTCGTCGACCGGGAGGACATCGTCCGCTACGTCGCGAGCTTCCGGCCCTCGCACGCCACCGACGTCGCAGGCGACGACAAGCGGGCCCGCAACGCGATCACGAGCGTCGTGAAGGCGGGGCTCCTGATCGCCACCGGGTCGGAGGAGCGCTTCGAGATCAGCGAGGCGGTGGAGCCCCTGATCCCGCTCGAGCTGCTCCAGGAGCTGCTCGAGGCGCTGGTGGCGGCCAACGCCGGCGACGTCCCTGCCGGGCCCGACGAGCCGGCCGACCTGTTCGACGACGACGGCGGCGCGGACCACCCGGTCACCGGCGATCCCGCAGAGGAGCAGTGAGCATGTCGATCGACGAGATCGAGCAGACGACGGTCGACGGGTTGTTCGAGCGCCGCGACGTCGCCACGCCGGCCGACGACACGATGCAGTGGCGGGCGGCGCTGCTCCAGATGGTCAACTGGGGCGGCTTCGGCGGCCTCACTGTCGTACCCCTGCGCGGCGACGCGACGATGATCTCGGGCGCGTCCGGCGTCGGCAAGAGCACCATCCTCGACGCCTACACGGCACTGATGATGCCGTCGGACACCAAGTTCAACGGTGCGTCCAACGACGCGGTCGCGGGCCGCGCCCGCGGTGCCGGCCAGCGCAACCTGCTGTCCTACCTGCGCGGCGCGGTCGACGTGGTCGACGACCCCCGCACCGGCCGGCCGGTCGAGAAGCTGCTCCGCGGCAAGGGCTCCGACACCTGGGGCGCGATCGCGATGACGTTCGTCAACGACCAGGGCGGCCGGTTCACCGTGCTCCGCACCTACTACGTGCCGCGGCGCGCGACCCGGTCCGCCGACGTCCAGATGCAGCTGGCCACCCAGGACGGGCCGCTTCCCCTCGACACGCTCGAGGTCGCCGTGCCCGAACGGTTCCACGCCAACACGCTCAAGAAGCTCTTCCCCGGCATCCGGGTGCACCGGACCTACGCCGAGTTCGCGGCCGTCCTGCACGCGCGGCTCGGCATCGGCGCCAACGGCGACGGCGCGAAGGCCCTGCGGCTGCTCGCCCGGATCCAGGCCGGCAACCAGGTCCGCAGCGTCGACGAGCTCTACAAGGACATGGTCCTCGAGCGACCGTCGACGTTCGCTGCCGCCGACCGCGCGATCGAGCACTTCGACGACCTCGACACCGCCCACTCGGCCATGCGCACCGAGGAGCAGAAGCTCGAGCTCCTCGCGCCGATCGTCGACCTCCACGACCGCAAGGTGGCGGCCACCCGTCGGCTCGCCGAGCTCGACTCCTACGGCGTCACGCTCGACGGCGACACCCCGCTCCGGATGTGGTTGCTGCGCACCCACCTCCGCCTGATCGAGTCCGCCGTGGTCGACAACCGCGCCGACCGCGCATCGGCCGCCGACGAGCTCGGCACGACGACATCCGCGGAGCGCACGCTCCTGACCGACCTCGAGGCCGCCAAGGAGTCGCACCGCGCCGCCGGCGGCTCGACGCTGCAGTCGCTCGCGCTGTCGCTGGAGCAGGAGCAGGTCGTCCGCGACGACCGGCTCCGCCGACGCGAGGTCCTGCAGGAGCGGCTGCTCCCGCTCATCGACGCCACCGACGCCCAGGCGCCCGACGTCGAGGCCGCGCTGCTGTCGAGCGAGTCGTTCGCCGTGCTCCAGATGCACGCCCAGCAGTGGCTGTCCGGCTTCCAGCGCGAGCAGGAGCGGATCCGGCGCGAGCGCGACGCCGTGCTCCGCGAGCAGTTCCCGCTCAGCCAGCGTCAGGCCGAGCTGCGGCGCGAGCGGGCGTCGCTGGAGAGCCGCACCGGCCGCGTGCCGGCTCGGATGGACGAGCTGCGCGCCGAGGTCGCCCGGGCGAGCGGGCTCGGCGTCGATGAACTGCCCTTCGTGGCCGAGCTGCTCGACGTGGCGCCCGACGAGGCGCGGTGGCGCACGGCCATCGAGACGGTCCTCGGGGCGAGCGCTCGGATGATGCTCGTGCCGCTCGATCGGCTGGAGGGATTCTCCGCCGCGATCGACGGGCTGCGGCTGCGCGGGCGGCTGACCTTCGAGGGTGTCGAGCTCGACCTGCCCGACCTCGGTCCGGCAGACCCGGAGCGGGTTGCCGGCAAGCTCGTCTTCCAGGACTCGCCGTTCTCGGGCTGGGTGCAGGCGCACGTGGGGGAGACGTCGCGCAACGCGCTGTGCGTCGAGTCCGCCGACGGCCTCTCAGGCCCCGGCTTTCGCGTCACCCTGGCCGGCCAGACCCGCAACGGCCGCCGCGGCGCCCACGGGCGCAACGACACCCGCAACATCATCGGGTTCTCCAACGTCGACGCGATCGCCGAGGTCGACGCGGAGCTCGCCGACCTCGAGGAGCGGCTCGACGGCGTCGGCGCCGACGTGGCTGCGCTCGACCAGAGGTCGCGCGTGCTGGAGAAGCAGCGCACGTCGTACGACGTCGTGGCCGCCGCGCGCTTCGACGACTTCGACGTCGACGGCAGCGACCGACGCATCGCCGAGCTCGAGCGCCGCCGGGGCGAGATCCTCGAGTCGGACGACGGCCTCCGGGAGCTCGAGGCGCAGATCGCCGACCTCACCGCACGGCTCGAGGAGACGCGACGGGCCCGCTACGCCGCCGAGCAGCGGCAGCGCGAGCTCAACGCCGCCCACGGTGACCTGGTCGACGCCGAGGACGTCGTCAAGGACCGGCTCCAGGCGATGGAGGACGCCGGCGAGGTCGTGCTCAGCCCGGAGCAGGAGGCCGCCCTGGTGGTCGACTTCGCGGCTGCCGCGTCGCCCGCCGACCCCGACGACCTCGACCGCTTCGCCGAGTCCTCCCAGCGGCTCGCCGACCGGCTCCGCACCGCGGTCGGCGACGCCGAGGCCGAGGTCCGGAGGGTCGACGACGACCTCACGCAGGTGTTCCGCGTCTACAAGATGCAGTGGGACTCGCCCAACCTGGGCGCGACCGCGGACTCCTACCCCGACTACGCACGCATCCTCGACGACATCCGCGGCGAGGGCCTCGCCGCCCGGCGGGCCGAGTGGCGGCGCCGGCTCACGGAGTGGAGCGGTCAGGACCTGGTGCCCCTCGTCGGCGCGATGGCCGCGTCCGTCGAGGAGATCGAGGACCGGCTGGAGCCGATCAACGCGATCCTGCGGCGCCTCGAGTTCGGGGCGTCGGGCGACCGGCTCCGGATCCGTCTGCGTCGACTGGCGCCCGCCCACGTGCAGGCCTTCATGAAGGACCTGCGCACCCTGTCGTCCGGGTCCGCCAACGAGCTCGACGAGGAGGCCCTGGAGAAGCGGTTCGCCGAGCTCAGCCGGTTCATGCAGCAGCTGCGCAGGCCGAGCCAGGTCGGCGAGGCAGCCACGTCATTGACCGACCGCGACCGCCTGCTCGACGTACGCCGCCACGTGGAGATCAGCGCCGAGCGCTACGACCACACCACCGGCGAGCTGCGCGCGACCTATCGGACGCTGGGGGAGAAGAGCGGTGGCGAGAGCCAGGAGCTCGTCGCCTTCATCGTCGGCTCCGCGCTCCGCTTCCGGCTGGGCGACGAGATGCGGTCGCGGCCGCGCTTCGCGCCGGTCTTCCTCGACGAGGGCTTCGTGAAGGCCGACTCCGAGTTCGCCGGTCGCGCCGTCCAGGCGTGGCGCGGGCTCGGCTTCCAACTCGTCGTCGGCGTCCCGCTCGACAAGGTCACCGGCCTCGAGCCCCACATGGACGAGCTGCTCGCCATCACCAAGAACAGCGCCACCCACCAGTCCTGGATCACGCCGATCACCGACGCCGAGCGCGCCTAGGCAGCCGACAGCGGTTCGGACAGGTCGGCGCGCAGGCGCGTGAGCACGCGGGTCAGGATCCTGGAGACCTGGGCCTGCGTCAGCCCGACCATGTCGGCGATCTCGCGCTGGGTGCGCTCGTCGACGAAGCGCCACTGGAGGATCAGACGCTCCCGCTCCGACAGGCGGCCGACCGCGGAATCGAGCACCATCTTGGCCTCGAGGGACGCGAACCCGCGCTCCTCGAGCCCCAGCACGTCCGCGATCGTCCCGCCGGGCTCGTCGTCGGCGCTGGTGTCGATCGACGCCGGCCGGAAGCAACCGTCGGCCGCAAGGGCCTCCACGACCTCGTCCGGGTCGACGTCCAGGTGGCGCGCGATCTCCGACGGGCGGGGAGAGCGGCCGAGGAGCGCCTCGAGCTCGTGCTGGGTCGCCCGGATCCGGGACTGCAGCTGCTGCACACGCCGTGGGACGCGGATCATCCACCCGGAGTCGCGGAAGTGCCGGCGCAGCTCGCCCCGCACGGTCGGGACCGCGTAGGACATGAAGTCGTGCCCGGCGGAGGGATCGAAGCGGCGGGCCGCCTTGATGAGGCCGACCAGGGCGACCTGCTCGAGGTCGTCGAGGTCGATGCCTCGGTTGCGGTAGCGGGCCGCCATCGAGCGGGCGACGGGTGTGTTGGTCGCGATCAGCTCGTCCACCAGCCCCTGGCGCGCCGGCCCGGACCCCGCCCGACGCAGCTCGTCGACGATCGCGGTCGTACGTCGGGCGCGCTCGTCGCGCTCGACGGCCTGGGGGGAGTCGCCGAGGTGGGCGGGGGCTGCGGGCGTCGTGAGGGTGGCCACGATCTGCTCCTTCCGGGCCGTGGGGCCGTGCTGGGCGTCGCCCGGAGTGGGCGTGCACTGAATCGTCGCCGGGGAGGTCGGCGCGCGGACAGCCGAAATGCGAAACATTGGACAAACCATAGACATCGGGATCCGGCGCGGGGCCGCGAGATTGCCCGGCCGCTAGGGTCGGGCCATGGCTCGCAGCGTCTACGTGGCCGGTGTCGAGGGGTTCACCGGCAAGTCCGCAGTTGCGCTCGGCGTGCTCGAGCAGCTGTCCCGCCGGGTGGCCCGGGTGGCGGTCTTCAGGCCGGTGGTCCGTGCCGAGGCGTCGACCTGGGACGTGCACGACTACGTCCTCGACCTGCTCGTCTCGCACGACGCCGTCTCGCTGACGTACGACGAGTGCGCGGGCGTCAGCTACGACGACGTGCACGCCGACCCCGACGGGGCGATGGACCGCATCGTCGCGCGCTACCACCAGGTCGCCGAGCAGAGCGACGCCGTGGTGGTCGTCGGCAGCGACTACACCGACGTCGGCGCCCCGGCGGAGTTCGCCTTCAACGCCCGGGTCGCCGCCAACCTCGGCGCACCGGTCCTGCTCGTCCTCAACGGGCAGGGGAGGGGCGCCGACCAGCTGTGCACGGCGGCCGCGATGGCGGAGGCCGAGCTGGCTGCCAACCACGCCGCGCTGTTCGCCGTCATCGCCAACCGCGTCGACCCCGAGGCCACCGAGCGGACGGCGGCGGCGCTGCGCCGCGACGGCGTACCTGCCTTCGCCCTGCCCGAGCAGCCCCTGCTCAGCGCGCCGTCGGTCGGCGACCTGATGGCGGCCTGCGACGGCCACCTCGTGCGCGGCGACGAGGGCCAGCTGGCGCGCGAGGTCCCGGGCCTGGTGGTCGCGGCGATGACCCTGCCCAACGTGCTCGACCGGCTCTTCGACGGCGCACTCGTCGTCACGCCCGGTGACCGGCCCGAGGTCGTCCTCGGCGTCCTCACCGCCCACCAGTCGGCCAGCTTCCCGCAGCTCTCCGGCATCGTCCTCAACGGCGGTCTCGACCTGCCCGAGCAGGTGGATCGGCTGCTCGACGGGCTCGAGGTGGCGCTGCCGATCATCGCCACCGACCTCGGCACCCATGCCACCTCGACCGCGCTGACCAACCGCCGCGGTCGTCTCGACAAGGACTCGCCGCGCAAGATCGCGACCGCCCTCACCCTCTTCGCCGACCACGTGGACGGGGACGAGCTGATGAGCGGTCTCGAGGTGGCCCGCACGTCGGTCGTCACGCCGCTGATGTTCGAGCACCGGGTCCTCGACGACGCGATCGCCGACCGTCGCCACATCGTCCTGCCGGAGGGGGAGGAGGAGCGCATCCTGCGCGCTGCCGACGTCCTGCTCCGGCGCAACGTCGCCGACCTGACGCTGCTCGGCGACCCGATGATCGTGCGCGCCAAGGCCGCCCACCTCGGTATCGACGTGTCCGCCGCCCGCCTGCTCAGCCCCTACGACGAGGAGCTGCGCGAGCGGTTCGCGCAGGAGTACCACCAGCGCCGCGCGCACAAGGGGATCGACCTCGAGGCGGCGCGCGACATCGTCGTCGACGTGTCCTACTTCGGCACGATGATGGTCGAGCTCGGCCTCGCCGACGGGATGGTGTCGGGCGCGGTGCACACCACGGCGCACACGATCCGGCCGGCGCTGGAGGTCATCCGCACGGTGCCCGAGGTGTCGGTGGTGTCGTCGGTGTTCTTCATGTGCCTCAAGGACCAGGTGCTCGTCTACGGCGACTGCGCGGTCAACCCCGACCCCACCGCCACCCAGCTCGCCGACATCGCGATCGCGTCGGCCCACACGGCCGCCGCCTTCGGGGTCGAGCCGCGCGTCGCGATGCTGTCGTACTCCACCGGCACCTCCGGTAGCGGCACCGACGTCGAGAAGGTCACCCAGGCGACGGCGATGGTCCGCGAGCGGGCGCCGGACCTGCTCGTCGAGGGCCCGATCCAGTACGACGCCGCCATCGACGCGGCGGTCGCGCGCACCAAGCTGCCCGACTCGGCCGTGGCCGGGCGGGCGACGGTCTTCGTCTTCCCCGACCTCAACACGGGCAACAACACCTACAAGGCCGTGCAGAGATCGGCGGGCGCGCTGGCGGTCGGCCCGGTCCTGCAGGGCCTCCGCAAGCCGGTCAACGACCTGTCGCGCGGCGCGCTGGTGCGCGACATCGTCAACACGGTCGCGATCACCGCGATCCAGGCGCAGGAGCGCTCGTGACCCGGCGGGTGCTGGTCCTCAACGCCGGCTCGTCGTCGCTGAAGTACCGCCTCCTCGACGGCGGCACGGGCGTCGCCGAGGCCTCCGGCACGGTGGAGCGCATCGGCGAGGACACCGGCACGCTGACCCACTCGGTCGGCGGCCAGGACCACACCGAGGAGCGACGCGTCACCGACTTCGAGGACGCGCTGCGCTCGGCCCTCGACGCCTTCGAGCGGCACGGGCCGGCGATCGACCGCGACCACCTGGCGGCGGTGGGCCACCGGGTCGTGCACGGCGGCGACCTCTTCGCCGACCCGGTGGTCGTGGACGACCACCTGCTCGCCACTGTTGAGGACCTCGTCCCGCTCGCGCCGCTGCACAACCCCGCCAACCTGGAGGGGCTCCGCGTCGCCCGCCGGCTCTTCCCCGACGTGCCGCAGGTCGCGGTCTTCGACACCGCGTTCCACCAGTCGATGCCCGAGCACGCCTACACCTACGCCGTCCCGCTGGCCTGGCGAGAGGAGCACCGGATCCGCCGCTACGGCTTCCACGGCACGTCGTACGCCTTCGTCTCCCGCCGTGCCGCCGAGCTGCTCGACCGCCCGGTGGAGGAGACCAACCTCGTGGTCCTGCACCTCGGCAACGGCGCGTCGGCCGCGGCGATCAGGGGCGGGCACTCCGTCGACACGTCGATGGGGCTCACCCCGCTCGAGGGGCTGGTGATGGGCACCCGCTCCGGCGACCTCGACCCGGCCATCCACGGACACCTGCACCGCGAGGTCGGCTGGTCGCTGGACGAGATCGACCGGGCGCTCTACCGCGAGTCCGGCCTGCGCGGGCTGTCCGGGGTCAACGACTTCCGCGAGCTCACCCGCCGCATGGGGGCCGGTGACGAGACGGCCAGGCTCGCCTTCGACGTCTACGCCTACCGCGTGCGCAAGTACGTCGGCGCCTACTACGCCGCCCTCGGCGAGCTGCACGCCGTGGTCTTCACCGGCGGCGTCGGCCAGCACAGTCCCGACCTGAGGGCCGCGGCGCTCGCCGGCCTCGACCGGCTCGGGATCGTCCTCGACCCCGCCCGCAACGACGCTCGCACGAACGAGGCCCGTGCGGTCTCGGCCGAGGACTCGGAGGTCGCCGTCCTCGTCGTGCCCACCGACGAGGAGTGGGAGATCGCGCGCCAGGCGCTGGCGGTCGTGCACGGCTCGGACTGAGCGTTCCGCGCCACGACCGACAGCGGGGAAGATCGACCTGACATGTCGCGGACGATCTTCCCCGCTGCTAGGCGATGGAGCCTGGTGTCAGCCGTTGACGGCGTTCTTGAACGCAGCGGCCGGCTTGAAGGCAGGCGCCTTGCTCGCAGCGATCTCCATCGTCTCGCCGGTCTGCGGGTTGCGGCCGGTGCGAGCCGAACGCTCGCGGGACTCGAACGTCCCGAAGCCCGGCACCGTGACCTTGTCGCCACCGGCGACAGCGCTGGTGATGGAGGCGATGACGGCCTCGAGGGCCTTGTCGGCCTGGGCGTTGCTCAGCTCGGCGTGCGAGGCGATGGCGTCGCGCAGCTCGGTCTTGTTCACGTGATCTCCTGATCGTCGGGTTCACTTACGGCGGCCATTCAACAACGACGGTCGGATCGGTGCGTGGTCGGCCAACCCCAAGGGGTGGCTGGGCGCTCGAACGGTCAGGTGGCCTTGTCGCCGCCGCGCCGGAAGGGGCCGACCATGAGGGGACCCGACAGCCTCGCCTCCAGCCGGTGCTTCTCCCGCCTGACGGGCTGGGCGAGATACTGGCCGAGGATCACCCCAGCTGCCAGTGCCAGTGCGGTGGCGAACGCGGACGCCAGCTGCAGCACGCCGTCCTGGCCCGCCGCCAAGAGGGCCAGGCCGCGGTAGATGTCGAGCCCCGGCAGGAGCGGCACGATGGCCGGCACCACCACGACCAGCGGCGGCACCCGGAAACGACCGGCGACGAGGTAGCAGACTGCGCCGATCATCACCGCCGCGGCCGCGGACCCCCAGGTGCGACCGACCGGGGAGCTCGACACCGCGAGCAGGACCCCCTGGCCGAGTGACGCCACGAGCGCCACGGCGACGAGCGAGCGCGCCGGAGCGTACGAGGCGAATGCGAAGGCCGCAGCGGCGAGGGCCGCACCGAAGACCGTGACGCCCACCTCCGCCACACCCGAGGCACCGGGCTTGAAGCTGGCGAGACCAACGCCGAGCAGCTCGCCCACGGTGAGGCCGGCCCCGACGCCGGCGATGATCCCCGCAGTGTTGAGCATCGCACTGATCAGGCGTGCGCTGGCCGTGACCGGGAACCCGGTGAGTGCATCCTGGGTGGCGCCCAGGATGCCCACACCCGACAGGAGGACGACGATGCCGACCGTCACGACTCGGGACGGGTTGACCTCGAGCTGCGAGGTGGAGGCCGTCACGGCGATGAGAGTCGCCACGAAGCCGCCCGCTGCCTGCTGGTAGAACGCCGGGATGCGGTGCTCGGGAAGAAGCCGTTGTGTCCCCCCGATCGCGCAGGCGGCCAGGAACGCAAGCACGCACACGACCGGGCTGCCGCCCAACGTGAGCGCGATCCCCGTGCCCATCACGCCCCAGCCGAGGGTGACGGCCCAGCGCGCCCGACCGTGACCCGTCGACACGATGCGGGCGATCCGTGCCTGCGCCTCGCTGCGATCGATGTCGCCGGCCACGAGCCGGTCCACCGTCTCGTCGACCGCCACCAGCTGCGCGTAGTCCACGGACCGTCGGGTAAGGCTCCTGACCTGGATGGCCGCAGGCTCTCCCGCAGTGGGCTGGTAGCGCAGCGTCAGGTCGGTGTACGTGACGTCCGCGCTGACGTGCCGCACCCCGCACGCCCTGGTCGTGGCCAGCATCGTGGCCGTCACGTCCGCCGCGCCCGACCCGGACGCCAGCAGGACCTCGCCGATGCGCAGTGCGAGGTCCAGCGCGGCGTAGACCTCGCTCCGCTGCCTCACGGCTGCTCAGTCAGGCCAGTGCCTTCGCCTTCAGCGCTTCGAACTCCGGCTGGGTGATCGCGCCTGAGTCGAGCAGCGCCCTTCCCTGGGCGATCTGGTCGGCCGGGCTCGTGCCGGATCCCGCTACCTGCTTGATGTACTGCTCCTGGTCGGCCCGCATCTTCTCCGCCGACGCGATCTGTCGCTGGGTCATGCTCCGACCGCGGGCGATCACGTAGATGAGGGCTCCGAGCCACGGGACCAGGACGAGGAGTATCGCCCACCCCGCCTTGCCCCATCCGCTGAGCGAGTCGTCGCCGAAGAGGTCGAGCAGGCAGCGGAACCACACGATGATCGCTGCGATCCAGATGAAGAACCAGAAGCTCCACAGAAGCACGTCCCAGAAGTCCGTGGTGATGGAGTCCATGATCTCGTCCTTTCAGTCCGCCCCGAGGCCGCATGGTCGAGGGTCGTAGCGAGCGTGGCAGGAGATCCGCGACGATTGCTCACTCGTTGCGGGTGAGGATCAGACCGTCGAACGCGACTCATCCGGTTGAGGTGAGGTTGCGGCGTCCGTCGTGCGGTAGGCATCGAGCCATGAGCGAGGTCGGCGGTCGCGGCCCAGCCCGCGACGAGGTCGGGCCATCGGAGGGCGACCTGCCTCCGGCGTGGTCGCCCGAGGAGCTCGCCCGCCAGGCGGTCGATCGCCTGCCGCCGCGACTGCGCCGGCCGATCACGCGCCTGCTCGAGGGCTGGCCGGGACGGATCGCGCTCAACAGCGCCGAGAGCTGTGTCCGCATCGAGATCTTCGACCGGTCCATGACGATCGCGGCCCAGTTCTTCACCTCCGTCTTCCCCATCCTCATCCTCATCGCCAGCTGGGTGGGTGGCGCGAATGCTGACACCATCGCGGAAGCGGTGGACATGCCGGACGAGTCACGATCCGTGCTGGACCAGGCGGTCGAGGCGTCTGCCAGCACCGGGTTCGGCGTGGCGGGGGCCATCATCGTCCTGGCGTCGGCGACCAGCCTTTCCCGCGCGCTGACGCGCGCCTACGCGGCCATCTGGGGGCTGCCGCGGCCGCGCAGCACGCTGCGCTCGGCGTGGAGGTGGCTGGCCGTGGTCGTCGCACTGGCGCTCTCGCTGTTCGTGGTGCGAGCCCTGAGCCAGTACGCCGCCGCGGTCCCACCGGGGGAGGTGTGGGAGCGGGTCGTGGCGTTCGGCTGCGACCTGGTCATCATGACGTTCGTCCCGTGGCTGCTGCTGACGGGGGCCGTGAGACCTCGCTCCCTGATGCCGGCGGCACTCCTCTTCGCCAGCCTGATGCTGTTCGTCCGTCCGGCATCAGCGCTGTGGCTGCCGGTCGCGCTCGAGGCCAGCGCCGGGAGGTACGGCTCGATCGGGGTGGCCTTCACCTACCTGGCCTGGCTCTACGTCGTCGCCTTCTGCGTCCTGCTCGCGGCCGTGTTCGGACAGGTGATCGCGGTCGACCGCGGATGGCTCGGCGCCTGGCTGCGGGGCGAGCACCATCGGGTCAGCGAGCCCCGTGCTCGCGTCGGCGGGCCGGACGTCAGGACCTGAGCTCCGCGCAGGAATCCGCCTCGGTGAAGGCGTCCTCCAGCTCCTGGGCTCCGTCGAGCACGCGAAGGTCGGCGATCGCTGCTTGTGCGTCCGAGATCATCTGGGCCAGGGCGCCGGTGACCGCCGAGACGCTGGCGAGGAGCTCGCCCATGCCTTGTGGCTGGTCGCTGGTGGCGTCCTCGACGACGTCTGCCTGCGTCTGCAGCTGCTCCGACAGCGACGAGATCCGATCCTGGGCCTCGTCACCGGCCTCGGTGTCCGGGGTACCCAGGTCGCCCAGCTCCTCCACGAGCGTTGAGGTGGCGGTGCTGACCTCGGTGAACGTCGCCTCGATCTCGTTGGCGCTGAGGTCGCGCGGAGTGCTGAGGGTGGCGCGGGCGTCCGCGACCGTGCTGGTCCATGCACCGACCGTGGAGCAGACGTCGGAGGCCCACGACTCGGCCGCCGTCGGCTCGTCGACGGAGCCGTCGTCCGACCCGCACCCCGACGCCACAAGCGCCAGTCCGGTGAGCACAGCGACGAGGACGAGGCGGTGTCGGGCCGTCCCCCGACGGGTGGGCAGTGCGTGGTCGACGTCTCCAGCAGCAGGGCGCACGTCGGCTCCTCCTCGGTCATGACGACAGGTGCTTGCTCGATCGTCGTCCGCCCGGGCCTGCCGGGCCCCACCCGCGACGGGTGGTTCGCTCGTTGCCGGCCGTCAGGACCGCAGCCGGCGCGGGATGCCCGTGTCGAGCTCGGACGGCTCGGCGATGCGGAGCTTGACGTCGACGCAGTAGAGGCCGTGGGCGTTGACGACCACGGGCTCGAGGGTGAGGTCGGCGACGTGGGGCACGTCGACGGCCAGCCGACCCACCGACACGACCAGCGCCTCGAGCGGGGCGAGGTCCACCTCCTCGAGGCCGTGGTCGCCGACCAGCTGCGGCCACAGGCGGAGAGCACGGACGGCCCGCGCCGCGTCGGCGGCCTCGACGGGCGGCAGCAGCAGGACCTCCTCGGCCCAGCTGCCGACGGGCCCCGCGCCGCTCGCGACCCGGACGAGCGGACCGAGCTGCGGGTCGCGGACCAGGCCTACCGAGGCGAGGTGCCCGAGGACGAGCGGCTGGACGAGCACGTCGACACGGTCCCGGCCGAGCTCGCCGGCGAAGCTTCGTACGGCGTCGGCGACGTCGCTGCCGGTGCGCAGGTCGATCCGCACCAGGCCCCGGTCGGACTTGTGCAGCACCGTCGGGTCAGCCACCTTCACCGCCACGGGGTAGCCGATGTCCGCCGCGACCGCCTCCGCCTCGTCGGGTCCGCTTGCGAGCCGGCCGACGAGGTGGATGCCGTAGGGCGCGAGCAGCTCCCCGTGCGCGGAGGGCGCGAGCCACTCGGGCTCGCCGTGGCGGGCGGCCAGCCGCGCACGCGCCCAGGTGCGGGCGTGGACGCCGCGGGTGCCGAGCTCGACCTCGGGCTGGTCGGCGGGCACGCGGCGCCAGGCGGCGTAGCGCATCGCACGCCCGAGCGCCCCGATCGCCGCGTCCGTCGAGCGGTAGACGGTGACGCCCGGCAGTCCGCGCGCCGCCTCGAAGGCAGCACCGGGGGTGACCAGCAGCAGGGGGACGTCGGCGCCTGCGGGCCGCGCCTCGGCGACCGCGGCGAAGAGCGCGTCGCGGTCGGTGAGCCGGTTGGCCACGAGCATCACCAGGACGGCGTCGGCCTCGCCGGCGTCGAGCACGGCGCGCAGGGCGGCCGTGAGCTCGTCCGGGGTGACGTCGGCCCCGAGGTCCACCGGGTTGCGCACGTCCACCGCGCCCGGGACCGCCGTGCGCAGGGCGGCACCGAGGTCGTACGACGTCGGTGCCACGACCATCCCCTGACCGTCCGCCCGGTCGGTCGTGAGGGCGCCCACCCCGCCGGTGTTGGAGACGATGCACACCCGGAGCCCGGCCGGCAACGGTTGCTCCACCAGCAGCAGGGCGGTCTCGGTCAGCTCCGCGCCGGTGCGGCAGGCGATCACCCCGGACTGGTCCAGCAGCGCGTCGACGCCGACGCCGACGGTCGAGGCCGCGGACGGGTCCTGGCGGGCGCGCGAGCGGCCGCCCACCACCGCCAGCAGCGGCTTCAGCTCGGCGAAGCGTCGCGCGGTGCGGGCGAACTTGAGCGCGTTGCCGAACGACTCGAGGTAGAGCGCGCAGGCCGCCACCGACTGGTCTTCCATCCAGGCGGCGAGGAGGTCGTTGCTCGACACGTCGAGCTTGTCACCGAGGGAGACGAAGGCCTGCACGCCGAGGCCGACGTCGCGGGCCAGGTCGAGGAGGGCGAACCCCATGCCTCCCGACTGGGAGGCGACGGCGAGGCCACCCACCGCGGGCACGTCGTGGAGCAGCGTCGCGTCGAGCCCGTCGCCGTTGGCCAGGACGCCCTGGGAGTTCGGGCCGACGAGTCGCAGGCTGTGCGCACGGGCCAGGCCGAGCAGCTCGTGGCGCCGCTCGTCGTGCCCGGTCCCCGAGAAGCCCGAGGAGATGACGAGCGCGGCCCCGGCCCCGTTGGCGGCGGCGTCGCGCAGCACGTCGGCGACCCCGTCGGCCGGGACCGCGACCACGACGAGGTCGACCGGGTCGTCGAGGTCGGCCAGCCTGCGGACGGTCGGCAGCCCGTCGAGGACGTCCGCCTCGGGGTGCACGACGTGCAGGGTCCCGGCGTAGGGCGAGCTGCGGATCGCCTCCAGCACGCCGTGGCCGAAGCCGCCCGCGGAGCGTCGTACGCCGACCACCGCGACGCTCGTGGGGTGGAGCAGCGGCCGCAGGGACCTGGCCGCCGCGCGCCACTCGCGTCGGTCGGCCGCCTCGACGGCCTCGCGGGAGGCGTCCGTGCGCAGCTCAACGTCGACCTCGCCCGCCACCGTCCGCCTCGTGGCACCGAACCCGGCCGCGCGGAAGACCCCGAGCATGCCGTAGTTGTCGCCGAGCACCTCGGCCACGAACCGGCTGACACCGTGCCGGCGCCCGAGCGCGGCGAGGTGCTCGAGCAGCAGGCTGCCCAGCCCCCGGCCACGGTCCTCGTCCGCGACGAGGAAGGCCACCTCGGCGCTGTCGGGGGAGAGCAGCTCGGCGGTCGCGATACCGGCGACCCGGCCACGCACGAGCGCTACCAGCGCCGCTGACGCGGTGTTGTCCGGGGCGAAGAGGTGGTCGACGTAGAGCCGGCCGGCGTCCCTGCTGGGGGAGAAGAAGCGGAGCCGGAGCGTGTCCACCGACACCGACTCGTGCAATGCGAGCACGGCGTCGCGGTCGTCCGCGCGCAGCGGCCGGATCACCGCGACGGCGCCGTCGGCGAGCAGCACGTCGGCTGGGTCCGCGCTCCAGTCCCGCGGGGCGAGGGCGGGGGCCGCCTGGTCGGTCACGTGCCCAACGTGCCAGAGCGGACCCCCGCGGGCCAGTGCCCCCCGCGGCCGTCCGGGCCCTTCTGTGGAACAGGCGACGTTCTTCTGTGCGCCAGCCGCAGAAAGTCAGCCACCTTGTGTATTGACGCCGTCGAATCCTGCTCCCTACTGTGACGAACATCACGGTGCATCGCCACCGGTCGTGGGGGAGCGGACGTCGCGCGCTCCGGATCCACGCCTGGCTCCAATCCCCGCTTGGCCCCGCTTCGCCCCGCTTGGTCTCGAGAAGGCAGGACAGCATGAGCAGGTTCCGTTCACCCGCCGCACGAATCAGGACGTCAGTCGCGGGGGTGGCGGCAGCGGCCGTCGCCATCGGCGGCCTGGCAGCCGTCCCGGCCGCGGCGGCCACACCGGGCTCGGCGCCTGACCGCTCGGCGCCCGACGCCTCGCGCGGAGCGACCCCACAGGCGACCGCGGCCCTCGCGGAGCCGACGTACGACGTGCTCGTCTTCAGCAGGACCACCGGCTTCCGGCACGGCTCGATCGGCGCGGGCATCCGTTCCATCGAGCGCCTCGGTGCGCAGTACGGCTTCACCGTCGACGCCACCGAGGACCCCACACAGTTCACCGCGGCCAACCTCGAGCAGTACGAGGCCGTCGTGTGGCTGTCGACGACCAGCGACGTGCTCAACGACACCCAGCAGGCGGCGTTCGAGGACTACATCCAGGCCGGCGGCGGCTACGTCGGCGTCCACGCCGCGTCCGACACCGAGTACACCTGGCCCTGGTACGGCGAGCTCGTCGGCGCCTACTTCCAGAGCCACCCCGCCGGCACCCCCACGGCCACGATCGACGTCGAGGACAAGACGACGGCGTCGTCCTGCGCGCTGCCGGACCGCTGGGAGCGCACCGACGAGTGGTACAACTTCCAGTCCAAGGACGACCCGGTCGTCAACGGCGGCGGCGCCGACTACAGCCCGCGCGTCAACCCGAACATCAACGTCATCGCGACGCTCGACGAGTCCACCTACGTCGAGAACGACGGCAACGCCACCGACGACGACCACCCGATCGCCTGGTACCAGGAGTTCGACGGCGGCCGCAGCTTCTACACCGGCGGCGGCCACACCGACGCCTCCTTCTCCGAGCCGCTCTTCCGCCTCCACCTGCTGGGCGGCATCCAGTACGCCGCCGGCGAGACGCCCGACGCCTGCACCCCGCCGGCTCCCACCGATGCCTCCTTCGAGCAGGTCACGCTGGCCAAGGGTGTCGACAAGGTCGGCGAGCCGATGAGCATCTCGGTCCTGCCCGACGGACGCGTGCTCCACAACGCCCGCGACGGCCGCATCTTCCTCACCGACCTCGAGGGCAACACCACGCTGCTCCACGACGTGCCGATCTACTCCCACGACGAGGACGGGCTCCAGAGCCTCACCGTCAGCCCGAGCTTCGAGGAGGACGGCTGGGTCTACCTCTACTACGCACCACCGCTCGCCACACCGGCCGGCGACGCGCCCAACGACGGCACGGCCGCGGACTTCGCGACGTGGCAGGGCTACAACGTGCTGACCCGGATGAAGATGGTCGACGACGACCTCGACCCCTCGACCGAGCAGGAGCTGCTCCGGGTCGAGGCCGACCGCGGCATCTGCTGCCACGCCGGCGGAGCCATCGACTTCGACGCCGACGGCAACCTCTACCTCTCGACCGGTGACGACTCCAACCCGTTCGCCTCCGACGGATACGCACCGCTCGACGAGCGACCGACACGCAACCCGGCGTACGACGCCCAGCGCAGCTCGGCCAACACCAATGACCTGCGCGGCAAGGTCCTCCGCATCACCCCCGACCCGACCGCGGCGTCGTACACGATCCCCGAGGGCAACCTCTTCGACGAGTCGGCCACCACCGGCGACCGGACCCGTCCGGAGATCTACGCGATGGGCTTCCGCAACCCGTTTCGGATGACCGTCGACAAGCGCACCGGCTACGTCTACCTCGGTGAGTACGGCCCCGACGCCGGCGGCGCCAACGCCAACCGCGGCCCCGGCGGCATCGTGGAGTTCAACCAGATCCGCGAGGCCGGCAACTTCGGCTGGCCCTACTGCACCGGCTCCAACACCCCCGCGGAGACCTACAACGACTGGGACTTCGCGACCGGCACGACCGGCCCGAAGTTCGACTGCACCGCACCGGTGAACAACAGTCCGCGCAACACCGGCCTGACCAACCTGCCGCCGGCGCAGCCCGCCTGGATCAAGTACGACGGCGGCAACGTCACCTACGGCGGCGTCACCACCAACGAGTTCGGCGGCGGTGGCGAGGGCCCGATGGCCGGCCCGGTCTACAACTTCGACCCCGAGCTCGACTCGGACGTGAAGTTCCCTGAGTACTTCGACAACCACTTCTTCGCCGGCGAGTGGACCCGCGGCTGGATCCGCGACGTCGTGATGGACGCCGAGGGCGACGTGGTCGGCATCGACCCGTTCTTCGACTCCATGACGCTCTACGCCGCCATGGACATGGAGTTCGGGCCGGACGGCTCGCTCTACGTCCTCGACTACGGCAACGGCGGCTACTTCACCGGCAACGAGAACTCCGCGGTCTACAAGATCAACGCGATCAACGAGGGCGCCCGCTCGCCCTCCGCGTCCGCCACCGCGACTCCCGACTCCGGCGCGGCACCGCTGGAGGTGCAGTTCTCCAGCGAGGGCTCGAGCGATCCCGACGCTGATGACTCCATCGCCTCCTACGCGTGGGACTTCCAGAACGACGGCACGGTCGACTCCACCGAGGCGAACCCGACCTTCACCTACACCGAGACCGGGGTGTACGACGCCCGCCTGACCGTCACCGACACCACCGCACGCACCGGCGTGGCCACCGCGGTGGTCACCGTCGGCAACACCCGGCCCAGCGTCGAGATCGAGCTGCCGCCCAACGGCGGGTTCTTCGAGTTCGGCGACTCCGTGCGGGTCAAGGTCAACGTGACCGACCCCGAGGACGGCGAGATCGACTGCACCAAGGTGGAGATCGACTACATCCTCGGTCACGACTCGCACGGCCACCCGCTCAGCTCGCGCACCGGCTGCGACGTCGTCCTGCCGACGGTGCGCGACGAGGGCCACGACGCCTCGGCCGACATCTTCGGCGTCATCAACGCCAGCTACACCGACGAGGGCGCCGACGGCGTGCGCACCCTGACCGGCGAGGACGAGGTCGTCCTGCAGCCCAAGCGGAAGCAGGCCGAGCACACCGACACCCGGCAGGGCGTCGACACGGAGGCGACCACCGACCCGCTCGGCGGCTCGCGCAACCTGTCCAACATCGACGCCGGCGACCACGTGTCCTACGCGCCGATCAGCCTCTACCAGGTCCCGCGGCTGCGCTTCCGGGTCGCCTCGGCCGGTGCAGGCGGCACCATCGAGGCCCGCCTCGACAGCCCGACCGGGCCCCTGGCCGGCTCGGTCGACGTCCCGGTGACCGGCGGCTGGCAGCAGTGGCAGTTCGTCGACATGGACATCGCGGAGTCGGCACAGGAGGGCTCGCACGAGCTGTTCCTGGTCTTCACCAACGACGACCCGTCGGCCACCGGGCTGTTCAACGTCAACTTCTTCGACGCCGCCGGCAAGGGCGTCTCGGTCAACTCGCGACCGCAGGTGGGCGCGCAGGGCACCCCCAGCCAGGGCACGGCGCCGCTGACCGTGGACTTCACCGGCTCCGCGTCGGACTACGACGGCGACGAGCTGACCTACACGTGGGACTTCGGGGTCGCCGGGGACGGTGACACCGCCACCACCCTCGACGCCCAGTACACCTACACCGAGCCGGGCACCTACACCGCGCGGCTGACCGCGACCGACCCGACCGGCGCCGAGGGCTACTCGACGGTGCCGATCCGGGTCCTCAACGCCTGCGGCGTCCAGCAGTCCGACGAGTTCGGCGGGTCGACGCTCGACGGCAAGTGGGAGGTCATCGACGACACCGGCATGGCCGAGGTGTCGGACGGCAGCCTGCGCCTGCCGATTCAGCCGACCAGCATGTACGGACCGGGCGGCAACGTCACCGACGTCATCGTCCAGGACGCTCCGGACGGCGCCTTCGAGGTGACGGCCAAGGTGACCGCAGACGTCACCGAGAACTACCAGCAGGCCGGGCTGCGGCTCTACTCCGACGAGGAGAACTGGGCCTCGGTCCACCTCATCTCGGCCGGCGGGGTGCGCGACGTCGAGTTCATCTACGAGGCCGCCGGCAACCCGCGCAACGAGGCGGCCGACAAGCTGGGTGGCGTCCCGGCCGGGTTCCCCACGACCTACTACGTGCGTCTGATCTCCGACGGCACCAACCTGACGGCGGCGTACTCCGCCGACGGCGAGACCTTCTCATCGGTCGGCCGCCCGGCACCGCTGAGCACGTTCGCCGACCCGAAGATCGGCCCGACGGCGCTCTCGGGCGCCGAGGTGGGCCAGCCGGAGGCGGCCTTCGACTGGATCCGCTTCGAGCCCGACGGCACGGGCGGTGCTTCCGACCCGACCGACGAGTTCGACGGAGCCGACCTCGACGACTGCCGCTGGAACGCCTCGGTGCGCGAGGACCCCTCGCGCCACGAGGTCGCCGACGGTGCGCTGACGATCACCACCACCGGTGGTGACCTCTACCAGGACTCCGACCCGTCGGGCACGACGAACCTGATCCTGCAGTCGGCAGCCAACACGACCGACGACTACACCCTGGAGACGCGTGTGTCGACGACGTTCACCGACGGCTACGCCCAGGCGGGCCTGATCGTCTACGGCGACGACGACAACTACGTCAAGCTGGACCCGATCGCCGATACCGGCCAGGGCCGGATCAATCGGGTCGAGCTCCGCTCGGAACGCAACGGCGCGATCCTCGACCCGCAGCCCCAGATAGACGCCCCGGCCAACGTGTCGTCGTACCGGCTGCGGCTGACCAAGACCGGGGACTCGTACGTCGGCGAGGTCGCCTTCGACGGCGGTGACTGGCAATCGGTTGGCACCGTCACCCACCCGGACGCCGGGATGGACTTCGGCCTGTTCGCGATCGGCGTCCAGCAGCCCGACCGGACGGCGACGTTCGACTACTTCCGGGTCACCCCGGCGGCAGCCGCGAACAGGCCGCCGGTCGCCGACGACGACACCGCCATCGTCACCGCGGGCCGGGCGGTCGACATCGCGGTGCTGACCGGTGACACCGACCCCGACGGCGACGCCCTCACCGTCGAGTCCGTCACCCCACCCGGCGACGGCACGGCCGTGGTCAACGACGACAAGACGATCCGCTACACGCCCGACGCCGCGTTCGCCGGGACCGACACGTTCGGATACACGGTCACCGACGGCAACGGCGGCAGCGACACCGGCACCGTCACGGTGACGGTCACCGAGGACTGCGGCCTGGAGACGCCGGACGACACCTTCGAGGGCACCAGCCTCGACACCTGCCGGTGGAACGCGATCGTGGCGGACGACCCGACCAAGCGCCGGGTGGCCGACGGACGCCTCTTCCTCACCACCACGGCCGGCGAGATCTACCAGACCGGCACCGGCAAGTCGAACCTCGTCCTGCAGTCGGCCGACCACGCCGGTGAGGACTGGACGCTGGAGACCCACGCCGACGTGTCCACGCTCGACGGTGGCTACAGCCAGGCGGGCCTGATGGCCTACGCCGACGACGCGAACTACGTGAAGCTCGTGGTCATCTCCGACGACGGCAGGCAGGCGCCCAACCGGGTCGAGCTGCGCTCCGAGGTGGGCAACGTGATCGTCGGGGCCAACCCGCAACCCGAGCTCGCGATCCCCGACGGGACCGACCTCACCGACATGCGGTTCCGCCTCACCAGGACAGGCACGAGCTATGCCGGGGAGGCGTCCTTCGACGGCGGTGAGACGTGGGTCGACCTGCCTCGCGCGGTCGAGAACGAGATGGTCGCGCCCCGCTTCGGCGTCTTCGCCGCAGGGGTGATGCAGGAGGGTGACGAGGTCTCGTTCGACGCCTTCCTGGTCGACGGCGAGGACCCGGTCGACCCCGACCCGGTCAACGCCGCCCCCGTGGCGGTCGATGACACCGCGACCACCACGCGGGGCACGGCCGTCGACATCGCGGTGCTGGCGAACGACACGGACGCCGACGAGGGTGACGAGCTCGCGGTGTCGTCGGTGACCGAGCCGGCGCACGGCACTGCCGTCGCTCGGGCCGACGGCACCGTGACCTACACGCCGGACGCCGGTTACACGGGGACGGACACGTTCGACTACGTGGTGAGCGACGGCACCGACTCCGACACCGGCACGGTGACCGTCACGGTCACCAAGAAGGACGAAGAGCCGCCGGCACCGGGGACTCCCGACACCACCATCACGGGCGCGCCGCGTGACGGCACGCGGGCGAAGACGGCGACCATCAGGTTCGCCGCCAGCGGCCCGGGTGCCGGGGGAGCGACGTTCGAGTGCTCCCTCGACGGCTCGGCCTGGCAGGCGTGCACCTCGCCGACGACCTACCGCGACCTCGACCCCGGGCGCCACGAGGTGCGCGTCCGGGCGGTCGGTGCCGGCGGGGCCGACGCCACCCCGGCGACGGCGACCTGGACGATCGACCGCACCGGTCCCCGCGTGCGACAGCTCGGGCCGAAGGGCACGACCCGCGACCGCACGCCGACGCTCCGCGCGAAGATCCTCGACCGGTACTCGGAGGTGCGCGCCCGCGACCTGAAGCTGTTCGTCGGCGGGAAGCGGGTCCGGGGCGTGCGCTACGACGCCCGCAGCCAGCGGATGACCTGGACGCCGAAGCGCGCGCTCGCACCCGGCCGCTACGTCGTACGCCTCGTCACCGAGGACGCGCTCGGCAACCGGAACGTGGAGACGTGGAGGTTCACCATCCGTCGCTGAGGCACGCCGGGTCGCCGCACTTCACGAGCATCGGGTGAGGCGGCCCGGCTGGCAGGCGCCGTACGTTCGCCGCCTGCCAGCCATCCACCCAGGAGTTCGCCATGAACCAAGCCGTGCTCAGGACCCTGACCGAACCGGAGCTCGCGCTCGTGCGGGAGTCAGAACCGTCGGCGCTGCGTGACCTCTCCGAGGACGACCTCCTGGACCTGCACACTCGCGTGCGACGCGCGCGGTCCAAGCACCTGAAGGTCTACCGCAGGGGCGCCGCCGCCAGCGTCGGCCAGGCTGGCAGTCGCGGGAACGCCTCCGCGCGCAACCGGGCCGCCCGCGACAAGGCCGAGCTCTTCGAGTCGCTGCTGGCCAGGGTCAGCAGGCAGGTCGCGGTCGCGGCCCGGCGCTCGTCGGACGAGCTGCGTCGGGAGCGGCTCGCGGACGCGCGCGCGGACCGCTCCCCGGGTCCGGCTGCCGAGCCCGTGGCGCGGGTTCCCGCCGACCGACCGAGCACCAAGGCTCGGAAGGTGCGGACCACCGGGGGAGTGAAGAAGGACGCGTCCTCGCGCTCCATGGGCGCGCGCCGACAGGCCGCCCGCGACGCGCGCTGACACCCGCGGCGGGTGATGCGCAGCGGACCAGCGGAGGGGAGTCTCGCGACACCGGTCGTGAGGACGGAGGGCCATGGCAACGCAGACCGATGTCGCGACCAGGACGAGCTGGCTCCCGCTGGTCGCCCTGGCGCTGGCCCAGTTCGTGATGGTGCTCGACCAGTCGGCGATGAACGTGTCGATCAGCACCCTCGTGGACGACTTCGACACGACCGTGACCACGATCCAGGCCGTCATCACCCTGTACTGCCTGGTGATGGCGATGTTCATGCTCACCGGCGGCAAGATCGGCGACATCATCGGCAGGCGCCGCGCGTTCGTCGTCGGCCTGGTCGTCTACGCCTGCGGTTCGGCGCTGACCGCCCTCGCGCCCACGGTCCTCGTGCTGACGCTGGGGTGGTCGATCCTCGAGGGGCTCGGTGCCGCTCTCGTGCTGCCCGCCATGGTCGCCCTGATCGCCGGCAACTTCGAGGGACCGTGGCGCAAGGTGGCGTACGCCGTCATCGGCGGGGTCGCCGGAGCGGGAATCGCCGTGGGACCGATCCTGGGCGGGTGGGCGACGACGGAGTACTCGTGGCGGATCATCTTCGCCGGCGAGGTGGTCCTGGTCGCGTTGATCCTGGTGATGACCCCGAAGGTCGCGGACGCGGCACGGACCGGTCCGGCACCCAGGCTCGACACCGTCGGCACGGTCCTGTCCGCGACGGGATTGGGGCTGGTCGTCCTCGGAGTGCTGCAGTCCAGCGTGTGGGGGTGGATCAAGCCCAAGGAGGACTCGCCGGTGACGCCGTTCGGCTTCTCGCTCACGGTCTTCGTCGTCGGCGCCGGCCTGCTGCTGCTCTGGGGGTTCACGCAGTGGCTCGAGCGTCGGGAGCGCGGCGGACGTGACCCGCTGGTGCACCTGGCCCTGTTGAGGGTCGCTCCGCTGCGTGCCGGGCTGATCGGCCTGTTCAGCCAGAACCTCATCCTGATGGGAATCTTCTTCACGATCCCGCTCTACCTGCAGCTGGTCGTCGGCCTTGACGCCCTGGAGACCGGCATCCAGATGCTGCCGGTCTCCATCACGATGTTCATCGCCTCCGCGGCCGGCTCGCGACTCTCGGCCCGCTTGTCCATCCGGACGATCGTGCGGGCCGGCCTGGCGACCGCCGCGCTGGCGGCCGCCCTGCTGATGGCGACGATGGAGCCGGAGCTCGACAACCCGAGCTTCCTCTTCTCGATGGCGGTCCTCGGCGTCGGGATGGGTCTGATCGCCTCCCAGCTCGGCAACGTGGTCCAGTCGTCGGTGGACGCCTCGGGACGCGGAGAGGCCGGGGGGCTGCAGTTCACCGGCCAGCAGCTCGGCTCCTCGCTGGGCGTCGCCCTCCTCGGTGCGATCGTCCTGTCCGGCCTCACCACCAACTTCCTCGACAACGTCTCCGAGGACGATCGGATCAGCAGCGCGGTGTCCGACCAGGTCGGCGTCGCGGTGGGGTCCGGGATCGACTTCGTGTCCTCGGACCAGATCGGGGCCGCTGCCCAGCAGGCCGGGCTCGACGAGACGACCTCCGACGCCTTGGTCGACGACTACGAGTCCGCCCAGCTGCAGGCACTCAAGACCGGGCTGCTGGTGGCAGGCGCCCTGGCCCTGCTGTCCCTGGCCTTCACCCGGGACCTGCCACGCCGCCTGCCCGGAGAGGCGGACGACGACGCGGAGGATCCTGAGCCTCACCCAAGCGGGGCACGCTGAGCCGGAATGGCGGACACGGTCGGACCCGCCGGTTAGCGTGAGGGGTCGGCCACGCGGCGTCGCGTGGAGGAGCACGATCGCGGGAGGGGACCGGTGCTGACCCTTCTCGCCACGCTCATGGCAGGCGCCGGGCTCGTGCTCGCTGCGCTGGCGGCGTACGTCGCCTGGCGCCGGGGCACGGCGATGGGGTGGAGCCTGGCGGTGCTGCTCGTGGCCGTCGCCTGGTGGGGGACGGCCTACGCCGTGGAGCTCTCGGTCGACGAGGTGGCGCTCAAGAGCAGGTGGGGCGACCTCAAGTACGTCGGCATCGTCGCGCTCGCACCCGCCTGGCTCGTCTTCGTGCTGCAGTACACCGGCCGGGGCGAGCGGGTCACCCGCCGACTGGTGGCTCTGCTGGCCATCCCACCGCTCGTCGCGCTGACCATCCTGGCGGTCCCGGCCACGCACGACCTGGTGCGCTCCTACCCGTCCACGGCCCACACCGAGGAGCTGCCGATCGTCGAGTCGGGGCCGGCGTTCTGGGCGATCTTCGCCTACAACAACCTGCTGCTCGTCGGCGCGACCGTGCTGTTCGTCGCGAGCATGGTGAGGCTGGCCCGCACCTACAGCCGGATGGCGCTGGTGCTGCTGGCCTCGGCGCTGCTGCCGTGGGCGGCCAACATCCTGCACAACCTCGAGGTCGGCTGGTTTGCCCGGATCGACCTGACCCCCTTCGCCTTCATCATCACCGGCGGTCTGCTGGTGTGGGGCCTGTTCGAGGAGCGCCTGGTCGACCTCGCCCCGCTCGCCCGCAGCGCGGTGGTCGAGAGCATGGCCGACGCCGTGTTCGTCCTCGACGCGTTCGAGCGGATCGTCGACGTCAACCCCGCCGCGGTCGCCCTCTCGGACCGCTCGCGCGGCGAGCTGGTCGGCCGGCGGGTGCGCGACCTGCTCGACACCTCGGGGATCGCAGAGGTCGGTCCCGGCGGTCTCGTGCTGGCCGACCCCACCACCGGGGACCGGCGCACCTTCGACGTCAGCCAGCAGCCGCTCACCGACATCTCCGGGCGCACCGCGGGTGAGCTCGTCGTGCTGCGCGAGGTGACCGAGCGGGTGCGCGACCAGCAGCGTCTCCAGCAGGTCCTGGAGGACCGCTCGCGCGTCGCCGCCACCCTGCAGGCGAGCATGGTGCCGACGACGCTGCCCATGGTCCCGGGCTGCGACCTCGCCAGCCGCTACGTCCCTGCAGGAGACGGCGGCGAGATCGGCGGCGACTTCCTCGACGTCTTCCCCCTCGACGACGCGACGTGGGCCTTCGTGCTCGGCGACGTCAGCGGCAAGGGCGCCGAGGCGGCCGCGGTCAGCGCTGCGACGCGCTACACGTTGCGAGCCCTCGCCGTCCCCGGGCTCTCTCCCGCAGCGACGCTGCGCGAGGTCAACGCCGTGCTGCTGGCGCAGACGGCGTCCGAGCGCCACTGCACGCTCGTGCACGGGCACCTGCGACCGCCCCGCCCCTGCGACGCCCCCGACGCCCCGCTGCGCATCACCCTGTCCCTCGCCGGCCACCACTGTCCGCTCGTCCTGCGGGCGGACGGGGGAGTCGAGGAGGTCGGCACGCTCGGCACCGCGCTCGCGCTGTTCGACGACCCCGAGCTGCACGACGCAGAGGTCGAGCTCGCCCCCGGTGAGGTGCTCAGCGTCTTCACCGACGGTCTGGTCGAGGCGCGGCGCGACCGGGACCAGTTCGGCTCCGAGCGTGTCGCCGAGCTGCTGCACGCCCACCGCGACCTCCCCGCGGACGGGCTGGCGGGCACGGTGCTCGACGCCGTCCGCGCCTTCCACGGCGACGAGCTGGTCGACGACCTCGCGATGCTCGTGATCAGGTACGCCGGCCCGGACGAGGTCGTCGCGACCGGCACACCCTGACCCTGCCGCAGGTCCCGGGTCGAGCCGGGACGTTGTGCCCTCCCGCTGGGTCGCCCGTGCTCACTAGCGTCGAGTCGACCTTCCCCTCATCTCGGAGGAGCGCCCGTGACCCGTCCACCTGCACCGCCCCCGACCGCCGCCGCCCGCGCCTGGCGGTGGCCTCGTCGTACCACCGTCCGCGTCGCTCACGCGATCGCGGTCTCCGGTGCCCCGGGTCGCCCGACACGTCGCGCAGCCGCGACGGACAGGTCAGGTCGCCCGATGGGACGGACCTGACCCGATGGGCCAGCGCGAGGAGACGGTGCCTGGCGCGAGGGAGGCCGCGGTCGGCGCTCGCGTGGTGGTGGGCGTGGACGGGACCAGGGCGAGCGTGCACGCGGTGCGCTACGCCGCCGCGGTGCTCCTCGCCCCTCGTCTCGGTGCCCGGGACCTGGGGCTCGGAGCACACGACGGGTGTCGTGCTGGCGGCGGTCAAGCACCACAGGGACTCCGAGCGCCTGCTCGCGGAGGCCTTCGCACTCACCCGTGAGCGCGGCGCCCGGCTGGGTCCCTCCGCATGAGGGAGGAGCGTGCCCTCCACGACCTGGAGGCGCTGGTCGGGTCGTGGCGGGAGGAGTTCCCCGACGTCGATGTCGAGGTGCGCAGCCTGCAGGGGCAGGCGGCCCACTCCTTGGTGCGCGCCACCGAGCACGCTGACGAGATCGTGATCCTGCGGCGCACCCACGGCGTACCGAACGCCACGCACCTGGGCTCGACGGGGCGCATGGTGCTGCTCCACTCCCACTGCCCGGTCCGGGTCGTGACGGCCGACCGCGTCTCGCACCTTCACCGCCGGAGCGCGACGAGCTCCGTGAGCTCGGCCTGCAGTCCGTCGACCAGCGCGTGCGGGTCGGGGACGGCGGAGGTGTCGACCTTGAACCCGACGTGGATCCTCCCCGCGTAGCCCACGATGGAGGTCGACAGGCTCTGGTCCGCCGACATCGGCGCCCACGCCCACATCCGCGTGACGGGCAGGCCCGCCACGTGCAGCGGCTGGTCCGGGCCGCGCACGCTGGTGGTGACACCTGTGGCCTTCCGGGCGAAGAAGTCCGTGGCGTGGACCCGCAGGCGCGGGTGCAGCACGCCCATCACCTCCAGCAGGCCGTAGGTCAGCCACGCCTCCGGTGAGTTCTTGATGGCGCGCATCCGCGCCGCTGTCTCGTCCAGTCGGCCGAGGGCGCTGTCGACCCCGACGGGCAGGTCCAGCAGCACCAGGGCGAACTGGTTGCCCAGGTCGTCGGGCCGCAACGCGGCCGAGCCCCGCAGGTCCACCGGCACCATCGTCGGCAGGTCGTCGACCATGGGATCGGTGCCGTGGGCGAGCAGCCACCGGCGCAGCGAGCCCGCCAGTGCCGACATGACGACGTCGGTGACCGTCGTCCCGGTCGCGCGACGCAGCTCCCGCAGGTCGGCCGCGTCGATCGACGGGGCCCACACGGCGCGCTTGCCGTGGTGCGGCGGCACCGAGAGCGGTGAGGAGGGACGGCGCGCGAGGAGCAGGTGCTGGGCGACGACCGGGGCCGTGACGAGACGGGTGGTCCCGGGGAGGGCACGGACCGCCCGCGACGCGACGTCCAGGGGGCCGGGACGGTCGCCCGCCTCCGGGGTGAGCTCCTCGTCGGCCAGCGAGAGGACGACCCGCAACAAGGCGGTGCCGTCGGCCAGCGCGTGGTGGAGCCGGGTGTAGATCGCCGTGCCTCCGTCGTACCCCTGCACGAGGTGCACCTCCCACGGCGGGTGCTGCCGGTCGAGGGCGCGGGAGAGGCAGGACGCGACGTGATCCTCCAGTGCGGAGTCGTCACCCGGCGCCGGCAGCCGGACCTCCCGGACGTGGCGCTCGAGGTCGAAGCCCGGGTCGTCCTCCCACCACTGCCCCGGCCACGGCAACCAGGCGTGCCGCGCGCGTTGGCGGAACCGCGGGAACCGGTCGAGCATGCGCTCGCGCAGGAGCCTGACGTACGTGTCGCGGTCGAGCTCGCCGTCGACCACCATCAACCCCTCGACCACCATCAGGTTGTCCGGCTGGTCCATCGCCAGCCACACGTCGTCGACGGGTCGCACGGGGCGCCGTGCACCGGTCATGTCGTCATGCTCCCGGCCCCGGTTCAGGAGCAGCAGGGTCGGAGGTCATGCCCGATCGGGACCGTTGGCCGCGGTTCGACGCCGCGGCGTCGACCAGACTGGTCAGCAGGAGGAGGTTCCGATGGAGCGCCTGAGCCCGTTGTCCTACGCCTTCCTCGCCGCGGAGGACGTCGATCCGACCTCCTGCCTGGTCATCGGCTCCCTGGCCGTGCTCGACGGACCGGTCCCGCGCGTCGACGAGCTCCGCGCGGTGGTCGCGTCGCGGCTGCCGACGGTGCCGCGCTACGAGCAGCGGGTCGTGCCCAGCCGGTTCGGGCTCCGCGCTCCCTCGTGGCAGACCGCCCCGGACCTGGACCTCCGCCGGCACGTCACCGTGCGCCGGGTCCCGGCGCCCGGGGGGCGGGCGGAGGTCGCGGCGCTGATGGCGGAGGCGATGGCGGAGCGGATGGATCGCGATCGACCGCTCTGGGACGTCACCCTGTGCAAGGGGATCGCCGGCGGGCGCTGGGGGCTGCTCTCGCGGGTGCACCACGCCCTTGCCGACGGCGTGTCCGGCACCGGTCTCTACCGCGTCGTGTTCGACTCCGAGGCCCCTGTGGCCGAGCCGCCGCCGACCCCGCCCGGGACCGCACCCGGCGTCACCGGGCGCAGCCTCGTGGCCGCGGCCCGCGGCGCCCTCCAGCTCGGCGCGGCGATGCTGCCGGTGACCCGCGAGGGCTTGCTCGGCCCGCTCGACGGGACCCGACGCTACGCGTGGACGGAGGTCGGCATCGCCGAGACCGCCGGCGTACGACGCACACTCGGCGTGACGGTGAACGACCTCGTGCTCTCGGCGATCAGCGGCGGCCTGCGCGAGCTGTTGCTCGAGCGCGGACGCCAGCCCGACGCGCACGCCCTGCGTACCCTGCTGCCGGTGTCGTCACGGGCACCCGGCACCGCGGACGTCCCGGGCAACCAGGTGACGCTCATGCTGTCGATGCTGCCGGTCGAGCAGGACGACCCCGTCGAGCGTGTGCTGGAGGTGCACGAGCGGGTCGCCGCCCTGCGGAGGGCGCACGAGCCGGAGGCGGGAGTGGTGCTGCAGGCGCTGGCCGGCCTGCTGCCCTTCCCGGTCCTGGACCGCGGGGTGCGGTGGGGGCTGCGCCTTCCCCAGCAGCAGATCTCGACGGTCACGACCAACGTGCCCGGACCGCGGACGCCGCTGACCTGCCTCGGCCGCCCGGTCCGTCAGCTGCTCCCGGTGGTGCCGATCGCGGACCGGGTGCGGCTCGGGTTCGCGGTGCTCAGCTACTGCGACAGCCTGGTCTTCGGGATCACCGCGGACGGGAGCAGCACGCCAGACGTCGACGTCCTCGCCGCGGGCGTCGCTGACGCCTGGCGCTCGGTCCTCGCTACGGCTTGACCACCTCGCGGAGGGTTCCCATGGCCCGCCCCACCGCGTCTCGGGCGACGTCGATCCGGGCGGCGATCGGTGGTGCCGCGCGCGTCAGGGCGCGGTCGAGCTCGAGCACGGCCGCGAAGAGGTCTTGGAGCACCTCGGAGTGGACCGCCTCGAGGAGCCGCTCGCGCTCCTCGATGCGGGCCAGGCGCTCGCTGCGGCGGATGTTGCAGACCACGCTCTTCGACCCGGGTTGGGCATAGAGGTCGGTCACCGCGACCTCCACCCAGGACCAGGAGCCTTCGGTGCGGACCCGGAGCTCGCCGACCCGTTCGGTCCAGGTCGGGTCGGCGGCCAGCAGCTCCTCGAAGGCCTGGTGGTCCTCGGGATGGATGTGGTCCGTGAGTGGCGCGCCCACGACCGCCTCCACCGGCCAGCCGAAGAGGTTGGCGACGGCCGGGCTGGCGTAGCTGACGTCGTGGTGCTCGTCGACCAGGACCGCTGCATCGCTGGACCGCTCCATCAGGTGCCGGACGGCGTCGCCGAGGTTGAGCGAGGCGCCGACGATGGCGATCAGCTCCCCGTCGCGGTGCACGCCGCTGTCGGTGACCAGTGCGTGCACCACCTCGCCTCCGCGGCGCCGGACCGGAAACCCGCCAGACCAGGAGCGGCCCTCACGCAGCGCGCCCATGATCTCCGCCGCCGCCTGCTGCGAGATCTCGGACACGGTCACCTCCGTGATGTCGCGCCCCACGGCCTCCTCGGCGGTCCAGCCGTAGAGCTGCTCGGCGGCTGCGTTCCAGGAAATGATCGTCCCCTCCAGGTCTGTTGCGATCACCGCGTGTCCGAGCGCGCGCAGCAGCTCGTCGGCGGACGGATGCACGAGACGTACCTCGGTCTGCGTCGTTCCGGGCTCCATCGATCCAGCGTGCGCCCTCGAACCTCCGTGGTCACGGGGCGAAAGTCCCTGGACGGGGCGGGCCTACCGGGCGGAGCGGCGAGGGTCCGGTGGCCCCTTGCAGCAGGATGACGTCCACACGCGACGGGTGAGGCGTACGTGCCGAGGTTCGGCTGGAGTGGATCGCGGCTGTCGACCGGCGGCATCGGCAGGAAGGGGTTGTTGATGGCTGAGACACCCAGCCGTGTGAGGTCGTCACCGCCCGTGGACGTGGCGGGAAGCACCGAGGTGGGGCGGGCTGCCCGCCGCGCGCGACCGCGTGAGTCGCTGGCGCAGTGCCCGACGACACCCGTCGACGCCGTCGCCCTGCTGCGCCGCCAGGACGTGGATCGACTCCCCGAGCTGCTGCCGCTCCGCTACGAGCGGATGCTCGCGACGCCGTTCACCTTCTACCGCGGGTCGGCTGCGGTGATGGCAGCCGACCTGGGTGCTTCGCCGATCAGCGGGCTCACCGCGCAGCTGTGCGGCGACGCCCACCTCTCGAACTTCGGTGTCTTCGCGACTCCCGAGCGTCGTCTGGTCTTCGACCTCGCCGACTTCGACGAGACCCTTCCCGGGCCGTTCGAGTGGGACGTGCAGCGACTCGCGGCCAGCATCGTGCTCGCCGGTCGTGACACCGGGTGCTCGGACCGCCAGACCGGCCGGGCGGTCCTCGCGGCCATGCGGAGCTACCGCGCGGCGATGCGCGCCTTCGCGAAGCAGGGCAACCTGGCGGTCTGGTACGCCAGCCTCGACGTCGAGCGGGCGCTCGAGGACCTCGCGTCCGAGGCGTCGACGGCCACCACGCGTCGCAGCCAGAAGGCGGTCCAACGCGCCCGTGGGCGCGACAGCCGCCAGGCCGCCGCCAAGCTCACGCGCGTCATCGACGGTGAGCGCCGCTTCATCAGCGAACCGCCGCTGCTGGTGCCGCTGCGCGAGCTGGTTTCCCCGGACGATGCCGAGGTCGTGCGCGAGACGCTCGCCGGGGTCATGGCCCGCTACCGCGACTCGCTGCCCGAGGAGCGACGCCACCTGCTGGACCAGTTCCGCCTGGTCGACGTCGCTCGCAAGGTGGTCGGCGTGGGCAGCGTGGGAACGCGGGCCTGGGTGCTGCTGCTGCGTGGTCGCGACGAGGCGGACCTGTTGCTGCTGCAGGCGAAGGAAGCGAGCGCGAGCGTGCTGGAGCCCTACTGCGCTCCCAGCCGACACAGCAGCGCGGGACGTCGGGTGGTCGCCGGCCAGCGGCTCATGCAGGCCAGCAGCGACATCTTCCTCGGGCACCAGGAGACCCCGGGGCCGCAGGGCCAGGACCGTGAGTACTACGTGCGCCAGCTCCGCGACGGGAAGCTGTCCGCAGACCTGGCCACCTTGGACCACCGACAGCTGCGGATCTACGCCCAGCTGTGTGCCTGGACACTGGCGCGGGCCCATGCCCGGTCCGGCGACCGGATCGCGATCGCGGCCTACCTGGGCAAGGGAGAGGCGTTCGACCGGGCGCTGAGTGAGTTCGCCCCGGCGTACGCCGACCGGGTGGAGGAGCAGCACCGCCAGGTCCGGGAAGCGATCGCAGGGGCCCCGTGACGACGGGTCCTGGGGCCGCGCCCGGTGTGGGCGCGTTGCTCAGGCGGCGCTGCGGCGCTTGTCGTACCAACCCCACGCGAGGGTGAGCAGCAGGGCCCCGACGAAGGACCCGATCAGGCCGCTGGGGCGCAGCTCGAGGCCGTCTCCGGCGAGCAGGCTCGCCAGTAGGCCGCCCACGAATGAGCCGACGAGGCCGGTCACGATCGCGATCGTCCAGTTCACGTCGCGCATCGACCGGCCGAGCACCATCTGCGCCAGGCCACCGGCGATCATGCCGAACAGGATGATGGCGAGGATCAACATGGTGGGAGCGTAGTGGTTCGCGGGCCCTTCGGGCAGTGTCAGACGAAGACGCTCTCCCAGTCGGTCGCGATGCTCGCCACCGTCCAGCCGAGCCGGGCCGCGACGTCGGTGACCGGCTCGGGCTCGGCGAAGGTCTGCGCGGTCGAGACGTAGCTGAACTCGCGGTCGGCGTCGTCGTGGTCGACGAGCAGGGCGAGCGTGGGGCCGCGCCCGGCTGCAGCCCACTCGAGCATCTCCCGGTCGCCGCCGGAGTTGCCGGCCGCGAGCAGCGGACGGCGACCCAGCTGGCTCTGGATGTTGCTGACCTTCGTCGCCCCCTCGTTGGCCCCACCGGCGATGCGCGAGCTGCGCCGCAGCCGGGGTGCCCCGCGCTCGTCCCGGTCGTAGTCGTAGTCGATCAGGGTGCCGACCACGAGCTGGGGCGGTACGCCGTACAGCTGCAGGCTGATCGCGCGCACGAACTCGGTGCCACCGCCGGTCACGATGGCGACCGTGACGTCACGCTCCCTCAGCGCGGCGACCAGCTCGAGCATCGGCTGGTAGACCACGGTCCGAAGCGGCCGGCCGAGGGTGGGGTGCTCGGCCCGCGACATGAACTCCCGGACCCGGACCGCGAAGTCCTCCGGGGAGGTGCCCGCGAACAGGCTCGTGAGGGCCAGGGCCACCCGCTCGAGGCCCACCTCCGCCAGGGCCTGCTCGTCGTGCGCCAGCAGGGCGGCGAGCTCCGGGACGCGCGCGACCTCCGGCTCCTCCACGACACGGGCGCGCAGCGCGTCGACGAAGAAGTCGAGCTGCGGGTAGCTCGGTCGCTCGCACCAGAGGGTGCCGTCGTTGTCGAAGCACGCCACGCGCTCCTCGGGGTGCACCTCGAGCACCGCGTCCAGGAACGCCACCAGGTCGTCGCGCGCGGTGCCGGGCCGCCAGGAGGGGAGCAGGTCCGCGGTCGTCACGAGGGCACCTGGGCGTCGTCGTCGCGGCGTACGCACCTGAACCCGAGGTGGCTGGTGCCGGTGTCCACCATCTGGGGGCGTCGTGCCGCGGGCCGGTAGCGCAGGCAGTAGGTGTCGGCACAGAGGTGCGAGCCGCCCTTGACGACCCGCCTGCCGATCCGGAACTGCGGCTGCGCCGGGTCGTAGCTCCGCGCCTCGTCCGTCTCGTCCTCGCGCGACTGGCGGCGGTGGTCGGGGGCACAGCACGGCCGGGACTCCTGCTCGG
This sequence comes from Nocardioides sp. zg-1230, assembly GCF_013155335.1. GTDB lineage: Bacteria > Actinomycetota > Actinomycetes > Propionibacteriales > Nocardioidaceae > Nocardioides. The sequence goes on from NZ_JABJQZ010000005.1 coordinate 182,282, forward strand.
GGTGCCGGTCGGTCCACCAGTCGGTGGTCCACTCCCACACGTTGCCGGCCATGTCGAAGAGCCCGTACCCGTTGGCGGGGAAGTGGCCGACCGGCGCGGTCCGCGTGAAGCCGCTCTCCCTGGTGCTGCGCCACGGGAAGTCCGGGCCGTCCCAGGTGTTCGCCATGATCCGCCCGCCCGGTCGTGCCGCGTCCCCCCACGTGTACGTCGCGCCGTCGAGGCCGCCGCGGGCGGCGTACTCCCACTCGGCCTCGGTGGGCAGGTCGGCGCCCGCCCAGGTCGCGTAGGCCAGCGCGTCTTCGAAGGCCACGTGCACGACCGGGTGGTCCGGGCGACGCTTCACCGAGCTCCCCGGACCCTCCGGGCTCGACCAGCACGCGCCGGGCGTCCAGGTCCACCACAGGCTGATGTGGCGCAGGTCGACCGGTCCGCTGGTCGGCGTGAACACGAGCGACCCCGGGACCAGGTTCTCCGGCGGGGCGTCGGGGAAGTCCTCGGCGCGGGGCTCGCGCTCGGCCACGGTCCGGTAGCCGGTGGCTCGGACGAAGTCGCGGAACTGTGCGTTGGTCACCTGGGTCGGGTCGATGGCGAACGCGCCCACCCGTTCTCGGTGTGCCGGCGCCTCCTCCGGGTAGTGGTGGTCCGAGCCCATGGTGAACACGCCGCCCGCCAGCGGGACCGGGCGGTCCGCGACCGACGACCGGCCCTTCACGCGCTCGGGACCGCAGCACGCATCTTGGCCAGCACGTGCTCCACGTTGAAGCTGGCCGGCTCCTGCCGCGGCGGGAACTCGAGGAGCGACGCCATCATCTCGGCGACGTACGTCTGGGCCGGGATGAACGTCCACACGTGGTCGAAGATCCAGTCGTAGTAGGTGTTGGAGGTGATGTCGGCCCGCTCGTAGGGGTCCGTCCGCAGGTTGAAGAGCTTGGGGAAGCGGAGCACCGTGTAGGGCTCGCTCCACACGCGGAGCGTGCCCGTCGCCCGCTGCTCCATGAAGACGAACTTCCAGTTGTCGTAGCGCATCGCCGTGAGGTCGCCGTCGTCGGAGACGTAGAAGAAGTGCTTGCGGGGGCTCTCCTGCGTGGCACCGGTGATGTAGTCGAGCTGGTCGTGGCCGTCGAGGTGGACCTTGTACGTCGTCCCCGCGAGGTCGGTGCCGCTCCTGAGGCGCTCGGCGACGTCGGTGTCGCCCGCCGCTGCGAGGAGGGTGACGAACCAGTCGTTGTGGCTGACGATCCCGTTGAGCACCTGCCCGGCAGGGATCCGACCCGGCCACCGCACCACAGCGGGGACCCGGTAGGCGCCCTCCCAGTTGGAGTTCTTCTCGTTGCGGAAGGGGGTCATGCCGGCGTCCGGCCACGAGTTCATGTGCGGGCCGTTGTCGGTGGAGTACATGACGATCGTGTTGTCGGCCAGGCCGTTGTCGTCGAGGTGGGCGAGGACCCGCCCGACCAGCTCGTCGTGGTCGACCATCGTGTCGTGGTAGTCCGACTGCCAGCGGCCCGCCCTGCCCCTGCTGCCGTCCTTGACGTGGGTGCGGAAGTGCATGTGCGTCGTGTTGAGCCACACGAAGAACGGGGTGTCGTCGCGGGCAGCGTCGCTCATGAAGCGCAGCGCGTCCGGGACGACCTCGTCGTCGATGGTCTTCATCCGCTCCTTGGTCAGCGGGCCCGTGTCCTCGACCCGCTGGCCGTCCGCGGTGGCCCACGAGTGGATCACGCCACGCGGTCCGAACCGCTCACGGAACCCGGGGAAGTCCGCCTCGCTCGGGTAGTCGGGCAGCTCGGGTTCCTCCTCGGCGTTGAGGTGGTAGAGGTTGCCGAAGAACTCGTCGAACCCGTGCATGGTCGGCAGGAACTCGTCGCGGTCACCGAAGTGGTTCTTGCCGAACTGGCCGGTGGCGTAGCCCAGGTTCTTCAGCGCGGTGGCGATGGTCGGGTCCTCGGCCCGCAGGCCGATGTCCGCACCCGGCATGCCGACCTTGGTGAGGCCGGTCCGGTAGGGGTTCTGCCCGGTGATGAAGGCGGCCCGCCCGGCGGTGCAGCTCTGCTCGCCGTAGTAGTCGGTGAACATCGCGCCCTCGGCCGCGATCCGGTCGATGTGGGGCGTCTGGTAGCCCATCAGGCCCCGGGAGTAGCAGCTGAGATTGGTGATCCCGATGTCGTCGCCCCAGATGATCAGGATGTTGGGTCGGTCGGCCACAGCGTCCTCCTCGGTCCGTGTCCTCCGCGAACCTAGGACCCTCCGGCGCCGGAGGGTTCACCCTTCTCGGGCGAGTTCGCCGCGCCGGGGGTGAGGTGGCGGGTCTGGAGGCTAGGGCAGTCGCATCGCCTTGAGCTGTCGTCGTGACGTGATGCCGAGCTTGCGGAAGATGCTGCGCAGGTGGGCCTCGATCGTCCGCGGGCTGAGGAACAGCTGTGCGGCGACTTCCCGGGAGGTTGCGCCAGTGGCCACCAGGCGCGCGATGTGCGCCTCCTGCGCGGTGAGCGCGTCGGTCGGTTGCGCGCCACGCTTCCGGGGGTGCTCGCCGGTGGCACGCAGCTCGCGTGCGGCACGTTCGGCGTAGCCCTCCGCCCCCATGTCCGACAGCAGCCCGTGGGCGGTGCGGAGCTCGTCGCGCGCATCCAGGCGGCGGCCCTCGCGGCGCAACCACTCGCCGTACACCAGGTGCGCGCGGGCCAGGTGCGGGGTCATTCGACAGTCGCCGAGCCGCTCGATCGCTTCACGATAGTGATCCTCGGCGACCGGGTCCGCGGTCACCAGGGCACGCGAACGGGCAGCCATCCCGAGACCCCACTGAGTGCCGCTGGCACCCGCCCGGGACTCGAGCGTTGCGAGTGCGGCTGCTGCGAGCTCGGGTCGGCCGGCCCGGACCGCCGCCTCGACCAGCTCGGGAAGCGCGACGCTGCTGTGGGCCAGCTCGTCGAGCTCGACCAGTCGGCTGGCTGCAACGCAGGCCATGTCGAAGTTGCCCAGCCCGTTGTGCAGGTAGGCGAGCGCTATGTCGGCGCTGCTGACGACCAGGCCCTCTCTGCGCGTGGTCGCCCCCTCGAGGGTGGCTGCGATGAGCTCGGGCGTACCCGGGTGCGTACCGCGCCAGGCCGCCAGCGAGAGTCGTGAGTTGGGGAGCGGCGGGGCAGCGGTGGCCCGTGTGATCTCATCCTCCTCCGCGAACAGCTCGTTGGCACGCCTGAGCTCGCCGGTGAGCACGAAGGTCAGGGCCAAGGCGTTGAGAGCGGAGGGGAGGGTTGCGAGCGTCCCGGCCTCGCGGCCGACCCGCACGGCGCGCGTGGCCAGCGTGTGCAGTGCTTCGTCGTCCCACAGCATCGCCGCGACGTGGCAGGCCAGCCAGAACCAGCGGCCGTTCGCGTTGTCGTTCTCGGAGTCGTGGGCGACGAGAGACTCAAGTGCCCGCTGGAGGCTGGGGACGCTGGCCTCGTACCCTCGCGTGAACCTGGTGGACAGCCCGTCCAGGAGCAGGTCGACGGGTCGTGGGGTCGTCGCCGGAGGGGCCACCCGCTGAGCGGCGGCGGCCACCTCGCGCAGGTAGCTCTCCGGCGCGAAGCGGCCGGCATGGAAAGTCGCCTCGATCGCCTCGACGTAGGCCTCGCGGGCCAGCGCCTCGTCGAGCGGGACGAGCGAGCGTGCAGCCTCGAGAAGCATCGTCGCCGCGTGGGTGCCACGCGTCAGGCGAAACGTGCTCCGGGCGCGCAACAGCTCGACCCGGGCCAGCCGCAGGTCATCAGGTGGCCCGGAGGCCGCAATCGTGAGCAACCTCAGGGCTGCTTCGGTCGACCCGGCGTCATGCGTGGCGTGGGCGGCTTCGAGGGCTCGTGCTGCCCGGTTGCCCGCGTCCGGGGTGAGCTCGGCCGCGCGTTGCAGGAACGCGGCCGCGGCGGCCACGCCTCCGCGAGCGCGCGCCCTGTCGGCCGAGCGTTCCAGGTCGGCGGCCGCGTCCTCGTCGGTTCCCACCGCGGCCTGCGCGCGGTGCCAGGCTCTCCGGTCGGGATCGACAGCTGGGTCGGTCGCAACGGCGAGCGCTCCATGCGCCCGACGCCGGTCCGGGATCGCCGCTGCCTGGTAGACCGCTGAGCGCACCAGCGGGTGGCGGAACCGGACGCAGGTGTCGATCTCCAGCAATCCGGCAACCTCGGCGGGTTCGGCCGCCTCGGCGGCGATGCCCACGTGTGAGGCGGCGCGCCACAGCAGCTCGGTCTCACCCGTCGGGTCGGCCCCGGCGATCAGCAGCAGGAGCTGGGTCTCGGCCGGCAGGTGGTCCAAGCGGCTCTTGAAGCGGTCCTCGACGCGGCGCGGAACGCTCAGCGTGTCCGGCAGGTCGAACCCGCCCGCCAACCGCGCGAGCGCTACTCCTCGGGGAAGCTCCAGCAGGGCCAGGGGGTTGCCACGGGCCTCGGCGAGTATCCGGTCGCGCACCACGTTGTCGAGTGGCGTGCGGACAGCGCTGGTCAGCAGCGACAGCGCGTCGGCGTCGGCGAGGGCGGCCAGGCGCACCTCTGGCAGACCGGCGAACGGGCCGCGGCCGCCTGCGTCGGAGTCGCGCAGGCCGAAGATCAGAGCCACCCGCTCGGCCGCCACCCGCCGCGCCACGAAGGCGAGGACCTGGGCGGACCCCTCGTCCAGCCACTGCGCGTCGTCGACGAGGCACAGCAATGGCGCCTCCTCGGCGACCTCGGCCATCAGGGTCAGGGTCGCCAACCCGACCAGGAAGCGGTCCGGTGCGGCTCCAGCCCGTAGTCCGAACGCCACACCCAGAGCCGCCTGCTGGGGGTCGGGCAGCGCCTCGAGCCGTCCCAGCATCGGTCCGCACAGCTGGTGCAGACCGGCGAACGCGAACTGTGCCTCGGCCTCGACCCCGACCGATGCCTCCACCCGGAACCCCGCTGACGTCGCGGCCTCGCGGGCCTGCTCCATCAGCGCCGTCTTCCCGATGCCCGCCTCGCCGCGTACCAGGAGCGTTGCGCTGCGCCCCGCCCCTGCCTGCGTCAGCAGCTGCTCGACCGTCCCACGCTCCGCGCGCCGGCCCACGAAATCCTTCAGCGTCCCTCCTCGGCGAGATCACCTCGGACCATGGAATTCTCACCGACGCCACGCACGGCCGTCCAGCCCTTGTCCAAGGTAGGGGGCCATCGCCGATGCCGACATCGGACGATCTCGAACCGTTCTCGGCCCGGTCGACAGCAGTCGGCACCTCGCGACTGGCGGCTCAGCGGAACGCGCAGCCGGAGGTGACGCCGAAGCGGCGGAGGATGGTGGCGGCGGGGCACACGCCGGTGATGGCGGACTGGAGGAGGTTGAGTCCGACGAAGCCGGTGAGCAGGAGCCACCACGGCGAGACGAGGGCGGCGAGCAGGGCGCCGACCAGGGTGATGGTGCCGGCGAGGGCGAACACGGCGCGGTCGAGGTTCACGGGGGGTCTGTCCGTTCGTGGGTGAGGGGGCGGGTGGGGAACGCCGGGGGTGTGCGTCCCCCACCCGGTCAGGGGGTCAGCGGCCGAAGAGCCGCGACAGGAGACCGCCGTTGCTGCTGCCGGCCTTGTCGGCCTTGGCTGCTGCCTTCTCGGTGGCGGTGTGTTGCCCGTTGCACCACTGGTTGCTGGGCACCATCGCCTTGACGTCGGCGACGTGCTGGCCGCAGCCGGCCCAGGTGGTCTTGCCGCAGGTCTTACAGGTGGTCGGTCGGCACATGATTGGACTCCGTTCGGTGTGTGTCTGGTTCGGTGTGTGTCTGGTTCGGGGAGGTGGTCGGCGTCGAGCTGGGTGCTCAGCCGTGGGAGAAGGTGATGTTGGGAAGGACTCGGGTGAGCCAGCGCGGCGTCCACCAAGCGGCCTTGCCGGTGAGGCGCAGCATCACGGGCAGCAGGACGAGGCGGACGAGGAACGCGTCGAGGAGCACGGCGACGCCGAGGACGATGCCCATCTCCTTCGGGGGCAGCGGTCCGGACAGCGCGAAGGTGAAGAACACCGCGACCATGACCGCGCCGGCAGCGAAGATGACGCGTCCGGAGTGGGCCAGCGAGCCGACCATGGCTTCACGGGGGTCACCGGACTTCTCGTAGTGCTCCTTCGCCGAGGCGAGGAGGAAGACGGTGTAGTCCATGGCGATGGCGAAGATCATCGCGAAGAAGAACACCGGCGCCCACGCGTCGAGGAAGCCCTGGGACTCGAAGCCGAGAAGGTCGGCGCCGATGCCGTCCTGGAACACCAGGCGGGCGACCCCGAACGCGGCGGCCGTGGACAGCAGGCTGGCGAGGGTGCCCAGCAGCGAGATCAGCGGCGCCTGCAACGCGATCAGGAGCAGCAGGAACCCGAGTCCGAGGACGACGCCGATGACGAGCGGAGTGGAGTCGTCGAGCTGGGTCTTGAGGTCGAGGTTCTCCACGGCGGCGCCGCCGACGATCGCGGAGTCCGGGAGGCCGGCGCGGAGTCGGTCGACGGTCTCGGAGAGCTCGGGGTCGGACGGGTCGACGGTCGGGACGGCCTGGATCAGCACCAGGTCGGTGTCGTCAGCCGAGGGCTGGGCGGGCATGGCGCCGGCGATGCCGGGGTCGTCGTTGAGGACCTTGGTGGTGGCCTTGGCGTCGGAGGCGTCGGTGATGACCTGGAGGGTGCCGGGGGCACCGTCGCCGAAGGCGTCCTTGACCTGGTTGTAGCCGACGCGGGCGCTGGCGTCGTCGGGCAGCACCTGGATGGACGGCATCGCGGTCTTCAGGCCGAGCACGGGGGCGGCAAGGGCGAGGAGCACGACGAGGGACGCGAGCCCGAACGCGATGGGTCGCTTCCACAGCCGCTCGCCCCAGGCGGCGAACTTGGGGGACCGGTGCTCGCCTGTGTGGACCCACTTGAGCGCGCCCTTGTTGATGCGGTGGTCGAGCTTGAACAGCACGAGGGGGAGCAGGGTGAGGGTCGCCAGAAGCACGAAGAGGACGGCGAGCATGATGCCGCCGGCCATGGAGCGGAACGCCGGTGAGGGCACGAGCATGACCGCGGACAATGAGACGAGCACGGTGGCGCCGGAGAGCAGGACGGCCTTGCCGGCGGTGTCCATGGTCTCGGCGATGGCCTGGCGTGGGGTCTCGTGGTGGCCCATGCGCGCGGCGCGGAACCGGACGACCAGGAAGAGTGCGTAGTCGATGCCGAGCGCGAGGGCGAACATCATCGCGAAGTTCATCGCCCAGATGGAGACGGGGATGAGCTCGTTGATGAGCACCAGCGAACCTGCGGAGGCGACCAGGCCGGCGAGGGTGAGGATGAGCGGCAGGCCGGCTGCGACGAGGGCGCCGAACGCGAGCACGAGGATGGCCAGGGTGACCGGCCACGACATCATCTCGGACTTGAGCATGGCGTCGAGGTTGGCCTCGTTGAAGTCTGACCAGAGCAGGGACGCACCGGTCGGGTTGACCTCGATGCCGTCACCGGAGAGGGACTCGAGCTCGCCCTTGAGATCGTCGGCGACGCGGACCATCTCGTTGGGGTCGGCGCCGGAGCCGGCCAGGATGACGGCGGTCTCACCGTCCTGGCTCAACGTCGCGCCGGGCTGGGGGGCGATGACGTCGGCGATGCGGGGCTCGTCCTCGAGGATCGTGGTGACCTCGTCGATGACGTCCGCACCGGCCCCCTTGGTGACGGCTCCGTCGGTGGAGTGGACGACGACCTGGATGGCGGAGCTGGCGTTGCCGCCGAAGCTCTCGGTGGCGAGCTCGCGGACGGCGACGGACTCGGATCCGTCGGCCTGCCAGCCGGCGCCGGAGAGGTTGGCCTCGACCTTGGGCGCGAACGCGCCGAGGCCGATGACGAGGAGCAGCCACACCAGGGCGGTGGCCTTGCGGTGACGGGTGACCCACAGGCCGAGGCGGCCGAGGGGGCCGGGGCGGTAGCCGATGCCGTACGGATCTGTGTTGTTCGGGGCGGGCTGGGCGTGGCGGCGGATGGCCGTCGACGTCATGAGCAGCACTCGTTTCGTGTGTCGGGGGAGGGGGGCAGATGAGGGCGGGGACGGCGATCGCAGCGGTGTACGCGGGGACCAGCAGGACCAGGCCGGTGAAGGCGGCCGACAGCCGGGCGGTGAGGGCGGCGACGAGCCACCAGTTGGGGGCGATGCCGGCGGGAAGGGCGGGAAGGATACCCAGTGGGGTATCGACCGGGCGCAACTGTATACACCCCCGAGGGTATTCCCCAAAACGGGACCGGGTCGCGTGTGGCGTGCGTCATGGAATACGGGAGGGGGTATCTTGGTTGCGGTGGGTACGACCACCTGAGACACAAGCAGAGGAGCCAACCCGATGGCCACCATCACCCTGGGTGCGGAGAACTTCGAGCGCACCGTCACCGAGAACGACATCGTCTTCGTCGACTTCTGGGCGTCCTGGTGCGGCCCGTGCCGCATGTTCGCCCCCGTGTACGAGAAGGCCTCGGCCGAGCACCCGGACATCGTGTTCGGCAAGGTCGACACCGAGGCCGAGCAGGCACTCGCTGCCGCCGCGAACATCACCTCCATCCCCACGCTGATGGCGTTCAAGTCCGGCACCCTGGTCTTCTCCCAGCCCGGCGCCCTGCCGGCCGCCGCTCTTGAGCAGGTCATCGCTGGCGTGCGTGACCTCGACGTCGAGGCCGCCCTCGCCGAGCAGAAGCAGAGCGCCTGATGGCCACCTTCACGCTCAGTGCCACGCTGCCCCGCTCGTACGACGACGCCGTCGAGGCCGTGCGAGCCGCACTCGGCGACCAGGGGTTCGGCATCCTGACCGAGATCGACCTCAAGGCCACGTTGAAGACCAAGCTCGACGTCGACGTCGCGCCCCAGGTCATCCTCGGCGCCTGCCGACCCGCGCTCGCCTATGAGGCGCTCAACGTGGACCCCTCCATCGCCGCGGTGCTGCCGTGCAACGTGGTGGTGCGGGCACTCGACGACGCGACCACCCTCGTCGAGGCTTTCGACCCCGACGCAATGATGGGGCTGGCCGACAACGACGCGTTGCACGCCGTCGCCGCCGACGCCAAGGAGCGTCTCACCGCCGCGCTCGCGGCACTGACCCAGGAGAAGTGATGGAGCTCGACCCCACCTCGATGAAGCCGGTCATCAACCGCATCAAGCGCGCCCAGGGCCAGCTTGCCGGCGTGCTGCGCCTGCTCGAGGAAGGCCGCGACTGTGAGGACGTCGTCACCCAGCTCGCCGCCGTGTCCAAGGCCCTCGACCGGGCCGGGTTCGCCATCGTCGCCAGCGGCCTGCAGCAGTGCCTCGTCGAGAACGACGGCGACGCTGACAGCCTCGACGTGAAGAAGATGGAGAAGCTCTTCCTCTCCCTCGCGTGAGCGGAAGTCCGGTTCGACGTCCGTCCTGCTCTGTCTGGAGGTGGCCCATGGGCGAGATCAGCGGCACCGGACGACACGTCGAGCTCGGCCTGCGGCAGAACGCTGCGCAGTTCACGCTGCTCGTGGTCGTGAACGCCCTGGTCGGAGGCATGCTCGGGCAGGAGCGGACCGTGCTGCCTCTGCTCGGCCAGGAAGAGTTCGGACTCACCGCCTACACCGCCGGGCTGAGCTTCATTCTCGCGTTCGGCGTCTCGAAGGCCGCCACCAACTACTTCGCCGGCACCTGGTCGGACCGTTTCGGCCGCAAGCCGGTCCTGGTCGCGGGCTGGCTCGTCGCCGTACCGGTGCCCTTCATGCTGATCTGGGCGCCGTCGTGGACCTGGATCATCGTCGCGAACGTGCTGCTCGGGATCAGCCAGGGCCTGACCTGGTCGACGACCGTGGTGATGAAGATCGACCTCGTCGGACCAGCCCGGCGTGGCCTGGCGATGGGCCTGAACGAGGCCGCCGGGTACGCCGCTGTCGCCGTCACCGCGCTGGCCACCGGGTACGTCGCGGAGTCGTACGGGCTTCGCCCGGAACCGTTCTTCCTCGGGATCGCCTTCGCGGCCCTCGGCCTCGGGCTGTCGACCCTGGCCGTGAAGGAGACGCGTGAGCATGCCCGGCTGGAGGCCACCGGGCACGTCGCCCGGGCCGACGGGAGGCACGACCACCTCCACGGCGAGCTCACCAACGGCCAGGTGTTCGTGCAGACCAGCTTCAGGGAGCCCGCCCTGTCCTCGGCTAGCCAGGCCGGCCTGGTCAACAACCTCAACGACGGCCTCGCCTGGGGCCTGTTCCCGATCCTGTTCGCCAGCGCCGGGCTCTCGGTCGGCAAGATCGGCGTCCTCGCCGCCCTCTACCCCGCCGTGTGGGGCGTCGGGCAGCTCGTCACCGGAGCGCTCTCCGACCGGTGGGGCCGGAAGTGGCTCATCGCGGGCGGCATGTGGCTCCAGGCCGTGGCCCTCGCACTGATCGCGCTGGCCGAGTCGTTCCCCGTCTGGGCCGTCGCGGCCATGCTGCTCGGTGCCGGCACGGCGATGGTCTACCCCACGCTCCTCGCCTCGATCGGCGACGTGGCCCACCCCGCCTGGCGCGCCCGCTCGGTCGGGGTCTACCGGCTGTGGCGCGACGGCGGCTTCGCGGTCGGGGCGCTGCTGGCCGGCATCGTCGCCGACGCCCTCGGCGTCGATGCCGCCGTCTGGACGGTCGCCGCGCTGACCGCTGGGTCCGGCGTCGTCGTGGCGCTGCGCATGTACGAGACCCGCCACCGACCGCATGCGTCCGACCAGGAGGTGGTCGGGAACGGGTGAGCGGGCCACGAGGGACGCTCTGTCCGCGGAGCTCGCAGCTGTCAGCAGGGTCCTCGTCGGTCCCGCTGACCTGCGTAAACGTCGCGCTGGGAGGACCGTGGGGTGCAGTTGGTACGCGCAAGGACGAAAGGCGTCGGAAGATGACCAAATGTTCAACTTCGAGTGAGCGGCTCATCCGTCAGGTCCGTGAAGAGCGTCTCCTGGGCAGGGCCGGGGTTGGTGTCGGTGTGTCAGGCGCAGTCGCGGAGGTGCTGACTGGCGAACGGCGTAGGCGGCCGCCTCCGCCCTCGACTTCAAGTCGAGCTTGTGCAGGATGCTGCTGACGTGATGTCCGACCGTGCGACGGCTGAGAAACAGTCGTTGAGCGATTTCTGGATTGCTCAGTCCTGCGGCCAGCAGTTCGAGGACGTCGCGTTCGCGCACTGAGAGTGTGTCGCCGCTTGGGCGTCCTGGACGTGGGGTGACGCCGAGCGATCTGAGCAGGGCAGCTGCCTCAGCCGCGCGCTGGCGGGCTCCGATCCCCTCGAGCCGTTGGTGGGCGGCTTGCGCTCGGCCGATCGCAGCGTCGACATCGTCGGCTCGCAGCATCAACGCGAGGTGAAGCTCGGTGCACGCGGCTTCGAAGGGCAGCTCGAGACGGGTGAACATCTCCAGCGCGAACCCGAGATGGTTCCGGGCTGAATTGACATCATGCTGCGCCACAGAAAGCAGTCCGCTTGCCTTCGCGAGGAGACCAGCGCTTCGGGGGTACGCCGGGGCGCGCCTCACCGGGTGGTCGTGTGCCAGCAGTTGCGCGGCCTCCTCGAGGCGACCGGCGGCCAGCGCAACCTCGGCCAGTGCCGCCACGAGAAGCGCATAGTCCGCACTGTCCAGCGACTGGACGGCGAGCTCACTGCGAAGCGCTGCCCGGGCTTCATCCGTCCTGCCGAGATCAAGGAGGCATGATGCCCTGATCGCCACACCGGTCGCGGTATCGTCCGCGGCATCCAACAGCTGAAGGCCCTCTTCCGATCGGCCCTGGCGTTGACGCAGGTCCGCGAGCGCGGTCAAAGCCTCGGCGCGCGGCCCCCGACCGGTGTCCGCGGCCATCGACAGTGCACGATCCAGCTCACGCTCGGCTTCGGTCCAGCGCCCGGCGGCCACCAGCACCCGGCCGTAGTGGGCGCGGCACCGAGCCTGAAGGAAAGGGCAGCCATAGGTGTCCATAAACCGGTCGGCGGCCCGGCACCACTGGCTCGCGCGCTGCACGTCGTCAACCAGGCTGCAGGCCGCGAGCATGTCGCAACTGGCCCACACGACGACCTCAAGCATGCCTCGAGGCTCGGCGAGGGTCGCCGCCATGGCCTCGTCGAGCATGCCCATGCCGCGCATTCGCTCAGCGCCCAGGCGGTCCTCGAACCCGACCAGCCTGAGTCTAGGAGCTGCTGTCGCTCCGGGACCGTCAATCGCGCGATTCGTTCGTCCATACGCCGCTCTCGTTGCCGTCATCGCCGACGAGCAGGACCCGGTCGCCGTTCGTTGCCGCGATCAGGGTGTGATCGCTCGCGGTGGCTGGGCGCATCGGGGCAGGGAGCCTGCGCCAGGCCGAGCTGCCGAGAGGTGTGCCCCACAGCTCGTAAGAGTCGCCGGTGCTCACGGTCGCGAGGAGTTCGTCCTTCGTGGCGGCCGTCGAGGCGACGTACGGCGTTCCTCGCCAGGTGTTGGCGACGCGACCGAACTCGGTCGCGGGCTGCCATCCTTCGTCCGTGCGTGTCCACGACGCAAAGTGATCTCCCGAGAGGCCGACGGCCTGAAGGTGGCCGTCGGCCAGCAGCACTGCCCGGTGCATGTCCTCGGGGGTTGAGCTCGACGGCACGTCCTCGGGCGCCCACGTCAGCCCGTCGGAGGAGGTCCAGGCGGCCGGGTCCCGATCTGCCATCGACCCGCGGTGTGCTCCGCCGCCGACCAGGGTCCACCCGCTGGCGTCCCAGACGCCCGACTGGGCGATTGCCTCGTAGCCGGCGGGACCCGTCAGCGCAGGCTCGCCCTCGACCTTGGTGAAAGCGCTGGGGTCGTCGGTGACCCACACGCCGGGTCCGGACAGCCGGTTCCCGGCGATCAGCCAGCCTTCCGGGCCACCCGTGACGGGTCCGACGCCTGTGGCTGTGACACCGCCGTACTGGGTGAACACCGCGGGAACGTCGACCAGCGACCGGTCACTGTTCTGCTTGAAGGTGGTGACACGTGGGTTGCCGTGGGCTCCGCCAGATCGTGCTCCCACGACCGCAATCCGGTCGCGGGAGCAGGCGATCGAGTTGAGGATCGCTCGGTGTCCCCAGTACGTCGTCGTACTGATGGTGACGGGCGCCCACCGGATGCCATCCGGTGAGGACCAGGCTGCTGGGCGCGTGTCTCGCGTCTGCGATGGCTCGTCCAGGTAGACCGCACCCACCAGCCACCAGGCGTCGTCACACCAGGTGGCGTCGCGGAAGACGCTTCGGCCCGGGAGCCCGGGGTGCTGCGGCACCGTGCCGCGAACCCACGCGCGGTCGTCCGTCGGGGCCGAGGGCCGTTCGGAGGTGCATCCGGCGAGGGACACGCTCAGCGACACCAGCACGGCCATCCATCCGCGGCGGCGACGTCGCGAGCCCACGCGCGGATGGTGATGGCCGGTCATGTGTTCTCCTGTACGGGCACGTCGGATCGGCTGGTGAGGCACGGGCTCGTTCCTCGGCCACCAGTTCGGAGATGACTGTCTGGCACTAGGGCGCACTTGCGCACCGGGTGTTTGTCACAGTTCAGCCGTGTGCCGCCCTCCGGCATGGCGGGCAGTCACGCGTCACCGTCGTGGTCGATGTCGTAGGTGAGGACGATGCTGCCAAGGGAGGTCGTGTCGCAGCCGGTCAGCTTCAGCGACAGGGGCGAGGGGAGCTCACCGAAGAGTCGCGTCCCGGATCCGAGCACCAGAGGATGGACGTAGAGGCGGAGGCCGTCGATCAGGTCCTGCCGGAGCAGGTGGCGGACCACGACGCCACTACCGAGGATGACGAGGTCTCCGGTGCCGGTGGACTTGAGGCGTCTGACGTTCGAGGCGAGGTCGCCCGTCATCACGGTGGTGTTGTCCCAGGTGACGTCGTTGTAGTCGAGCGTCGAGCTGGCCACGTGCTTGGGGGTGCCGTTGAGGTGCGCGGCCATGAGGTTGGTGTCGGGTTGGTGGGGCCAGAATGCGGCCATCTTCTCGTAGGTCCGGCGACCGAAGAGGTAGGCGCTCGTTCCTGCCAGACCGTTGCGTCCGCTCGTGGTGTGAATGGCGTCGGCGAAGCGGGCTCCCCACCCGCCGTGCTTGAACCCTCCAGAACGGTCCTCGTCGGGCGATCCCAGGCCCTGCATGACTCCGTCGACGGACAGGAACTCGATCGCGATCAGCTTTCGCATGGTGTGTACTCCTTTCGGGGCATACCCTCGCGCGCGACGACGGGGTTCGCCTTGTACGAAATTGACCGGGACGACGTGTCGACCGTTCCGAGCGGTGGGAAGGGGGCGGCGTGCGCGACGTGGTACGGCGAGAGCCTGGGCCGGTGCTCGTGCGACACCCGGCGCATCCCGCCCTGCGCGGCATCGTGGCCGGGATGGTGGGCTATCGCGAAGACACGACGGGACGAGTGGTGCGGCGTCAACCGGCGGGGAGCCTGATCCCGCTGGTCGTGTCCTTCGGTCCTCGGCTTGAGATCCTCGATCTGTCCCACGGCATCGGGGTGGGGCTCAAAGAATCCTTCGTCGTCGGCGTGATGCCCGGGCACGCCACCACCGCCTTCACCGGCGGCCAGCATTGCCTGCAGGTCTACCTGACTCCGCTTGGTGCGTCGCTGCTGTTCGACGCGCCCGCTGCTTCGATCGCCCGCGCTGTGGTGGACCTGACCGACGTCATCCCCGCCTTTGGTGAGGGGTTCCGCGAGCGCTTGTGGGCGGCCGGCAACTGGGCTCGTCGCTTCGAGATGATGGATCGTGCGCTGCTCCAACGCCTCGCGTGCTCGGAGGGCGCTGATCCGATGGTGGCCTGGATGTGGCACCAGATTCACCGCAGCCGTGGAATGGCGCGCATCTCGGCGCTGGTGGGGGAGACGGGGTCGAGTCATCGCCACGTGTCGTCACGGTTCAAGCAGACGATCGGCGTCACCCCAAAGGTCGCCGCAGCCGTGGTGCGTTTCGAGTGGGCGGCGGCCGCTCTGCACCGTGCTTCGATCGCCGACGTCGCCGCGGCCTACGGATACGTCGACCAGAGCCACCTGGTCCGCGAGTTCCGGCGTTTCAGCGGCGAGACGCCGACGCAGCTGCGGGAGGCGAGGCGGCCCACCGCTTACACCGCCCTCGGCGCTGTCGCCGACGACCTCTCCTGAGCACGCGCGCCACCGGACCTTGATCAGGACGACGGGTCAGATGACCCGGTGTGCTCGTCGACGAACCACAGGTACGGCAGCTCCTGACCTGTCATGGCGATGGGCCCCAGATCGCTCGCCGCCTCGAGCGCGGCGAGGGTCGACACCTCCGCGGGCAAACATCGGTACACCGCGTGGACCGACATGAGCTGGCGGGCTTCGTCGCGGCCGAGATCCGCGGGCCATCGGCCTGCGCTGTGGGCGTGGATCGCCTGTGCCCGGCGCGGTACGCCGCAAGGTCCAGGTCGAGGAGGTGACTCGACAGGGGGACGATGCGCAGATCACCCCCCACCGACTCCGGCTCGGGCCACCGTCTGGGCCGAGGCGCTCGTGTCATGCGATGGTGTTCCATTCGCCAAGGTCGCTCGGGTGGAGCCACTCTGCCGCCAGAGCTCCGAACACCACAGAGTCGACCCACTCGTCCTTGATGAACGCGTTCTCCCTGAGGTGGCCCTCGCGGCGCATCCCGACGCGCTCGCACAGGCGCAGGCTGGCCTCATTGCGGGGGTCGACGTGGGCCAGCACCCGGTGCATGCCATAGGTCTCGAACGCAATTCGCATGAGCGCGTGAACGGCTTCGGTGGCGTATCCGTGCCCGCCGGCCTCCGGGTCGAATGCCCAGCCCATCTCGCCGCGCGACATGGTCTCGTCGACCGGCCAAAGCACCACGTCGCCGATGAGGCGACCCTGGAGCTCCACTACGAGCGACAGCGCGGACCCTGGTCCGTCGAGCTGTGTCCGTTTGATGCGTTCAACGATCCGCCGCTGTGCTTCCGCACGGGTCCATGGCTCCCACGGGACGTAAGTGACCACGGTGGGGCTGGCGTAGTAGGCCAACGAGTCGTCGACGTCGTCGACCGTGTAGCTACGCAGGCTGAGCCTGGCTGTGTGATGGGGAAGGGCCAGGCTGGGGGAACGGACGGTGGCCGGTTGTCTCGGAAACACGCGTTCCTGCCTCTTGCTCCGTGCCCGTTGCGTCGCCCCACTCGGCGGCGCCCCGGGCAGTGCGCGTTGGTTCGCATACATGCCATCTGACCGCATTAAACTGTACAGTGCAGTTCGGTTTAATGGCCATGGCGTTGTTGCGGTAGGTCGCGTTCGGAGGTCGTTGTGCTCATGGACAAGAAGGTCGTTATGGCAGTGGTTGATGAAGACGGGATGGGCGTGGAACTGGTCGAGATCCCGGTCGATGCTGCAGTGAGCGCGGCTGGTCGCTTGGCGCGTGCGGGAGAGAGCGACGCGGCGTTGGCCTTGCTGCCAGCCGACAGTCGGGATGCGCGCGTGATCCTCGCGCGCGCCCAGGTCGAGACTGGACGCGGCTACTCGACGGGTGCCCCCGGGGCCCGTGCCGGGCTCCTGCGGGCTCACGCGGCCGTGGCGCGTGCCGAGGACCCCGTGCTGGCGTGGGACGTCGGGCTCCTGCAGGTGCGCGCTGACCTCCACAACGCCTTGTTCACGCCCGGCACACGGTTGGGTAGTGATGAGGGCCGGGACTCGGCGACGGTCAAGCAGCTGCGCGAGGCGATAGATCACCTGCGTAGCAACCCTCCTGACGAGGGACGACGCGCGTGGGCCGACTTCATCCTTGGCACAGTGTTCGACAACCTGTACGGCGTGCGGGACGTGGCGCCTGCGTTGTACCGGTCGGCGTTGGCGCCCGCTCTTGCCGCGGGTGATGACTATCTTGTCTACGAGGTGCTGCGGCACCTGGGCGACCACTCCCACGATCGTGGCGAGATGGACGCTGCGCGGGAGCAGTGGGAGGCCTCGGCCTTCCACGCGGCACGCTCGGGCAGCGCACTTGCGGTGCTCAACCAGCTGATCTTGCTGGCGCAACTGGCTCGTGAGCGCGGCGACGAAGCAGGCGCGAGACCACTCGGCTCCGAGGTTGGCCGGTGGGCCGAGGGTCTCGGAGCGACCCGGTTGCACAGTCAGGCCGCGGCCTTCACTGCCGGTGCAGATCCGACGCGTGATGACGGATGAACCCCGACGTGCGCATCATCGGGACCGGTGAGGCGATGACGTCCGCCGCGGACGCCGCGGTGGTCATCGATGTGCTTCGCGCCTTCACGGTCACCCCCATGCTCTACGTTCGCGGCGCGCGGACTGTCTGGCTTGCGACGGACGACGCGAACGCCCTCGCGACAACACAGCGGCTGCGCGCAACTCGTCCCGCCGTGGTCGCTTTGAAGGACGGTCCGCCTGCCCCCGGGTTCAGGCTGGTGAACTCCCCGGGGCGAGTGGCCCAGCTCGACCTCACAGATCACGACGTCGTGCAGACGACGGCAAACGGCACTCGCGGCGTCCTAGCACTTGCGGATGTTCCATTTGTGCTAGCAGGCAGCCTCGTCAACGCATCGGCCACCGCTGAGATGGTCCGCGAGGCCGGTCCGAGACGAGTGCACCTGGTCGTGACCGGCGCCTCAGGGACTGCCGACGAGGACGTTGCGTGCGCCGAGCTGATCAGAGCACGGCTGCTGGGGCAGCCGGTCGACCAGCGCGCGCTGATCGAACGCGTACGCGCTTCCCAGGCTGCCTGCGACCTCGCCACGGGCGTCGATGCAGCGTTCCCGGGAGTCCACGCTGACGACGTCCGGCTCGCCTGCCAGGTGGACAGCACCGACATCGCGCTCGTCCGGCAGCATCAGCGCGATCTCGTGCACATGCGTCCCTTCCTGGTTCCACGGGCAGGCCGCACGCGCGGTCGCCGAGTCGCGGCAACGTGGAAGACGTTTGGGTGATGATCATGAGTTGGGCCGAGCCCGTCCTGCCCAGCCGCACGCTGACGCGGGCGCGGCTACTGACGGTGGTCTGGTTGTTCTCATCCGTCCTGAGTGTCGTGCTGCTGCCGCTGGTCGGGGTGGGCCGGGAGGGTGCCACGATCCTGCGCGCCAGCGGTGTCGTGGGAGTGGTTGTCTTCTTCGTCGCGCAGGTGCTGGTGATGTGGTCGGCGGTGACCCCGTGGACGACCATCCGTACGCACCGGCGCCGGCAGCTGCTGTTCGTGGCTGCGGCGGCCCTGAGTGTCCCGTTGGTCGGCCCGGTGGCTGCGGACCAGTGGGCCACGTGGGCGTGGCTGGGGGCGAGCGTGATCGGGACGGCGCCGCTGATGTGGTCCTGGTCCTGGGCAGCGGTGGCTTCCCTGGCGGCACTGGTGACCAGTGGGGTAGTGGCCGTCATGTTCAACGGGGACGCGTTCCAGTACGCCGTCGTGACCTTGGGCGTCGGTGCGGGGCTCGCGCTGGTGAACCGTGCGCCGGTGTGGTTGTGGGAGCTGCTGGTGCGTGCCGAGGCGGCCCAGAGGGTCGAAGCGCGGGCAGCGGCCGCCGATGAGCGGAACCGGTTCGGACGCGACGTGCACGACATCCTCGGACACGACCTCACCGTCATTGCGCTGAAGGCCGAGCTGGCAGCGCGGACCGCCGAGGCTGACCCCGCGTCCTCTGCCCGTGAGGCCGAGGAGGTGCGCGCCATCGCCGAGTCGGCGCTCGGTCGCCTCCGGAGGGCGCTCGCGCCGCGGCAGCAAGACCTCGACGTGCGGTCCGAGGTGGACCAGATGGCGCGCATCCTCGCCGCCGCTGGACTGCACACCGACGTCGAGGCCAGCTACGTGGATGCCTCGGCCCCAGCGCTGCGGGCACTCACGATGGCGGTGAAGGAGGCGACGACCAACGTCCTGCGGCACAGCGACGCTCAGCGGTGTCGCATCGTCCTGCGGTCGGAGGGCGATCGTGTGCGGCTCGAGGTGACCAACGATCGGCCCCGCCCGGGACGCTCGCCGCAAGGACCTACCCGGTCGGGCTCGGAGTCGTCGGGTTCGGCGTCGTCGCGCCCGGGCCATTCGAGCTCCGGTCTGGCTGGCCTGCGCGAGCGGGTTGCCGGCGTCGGGGGCACTGTTGCTGTACATCGCGGCGCGGACTCGTTCACCATCGACGTCTCGGTGCCTGCCGGGGTGCCCGACGAGGAGCTGGCCGCCCATGGGTGAATCGCTGAAGGTCGTCGTCGCTGACGACGAGACGACCGTCCGTGCAGCGCTCGCGGCGTTGCTGTCGCTCGAGGCCGACGTCGAGGTGGTTGCGCAGGCCGCGGATGGCCGGGAGGCAGTCAACCAGGCTCGTCGCCATCGTCCCCACGTCGTCGTCCTAGATCTCGAGATGCCCGGACCGGACGGGATCGCCACGACGGTGGAGCTGTGTCGCTCGGTGCCTGACTGCGCGGTGGTGCTGTTGACCGGCCGCGGGCGCCCTGCCCACCTCCGCGACGCCCTCGAGGCGGGTGCCTCTGCGTTCGTGGCCAAGGGTGCGCCGGCGGGCACCTTGGCCGAGGTCATCCGGGGTGTGCGGCGCGGCGAGCGTTACGTCGACCCCGCGCTGGCCGCCGACGCGATCACCGCACCGCCCAACCCCCTGTCCGAGCGGGAGCTCGAGGTGTTGCGCCTCGCTGCGCTTGACCTCCCGACCGCCGTCATCGCTCGCCGTACCAACCTTGCTGGAGGGACCGTCCGCAACTACGTCGCGGCCGCGACCGCGAAGCTGGGCGCCCAGTCGAAGGGACAGGCCATCGCGATCGCCCGAGCTCAAGGCTGGATCAGATAGCACCTGGTGCAGCATCCCGTGGCCGACCGCACCACCAGACCGCGTGGAGCCGCAGGGGTGGTGCGGTCGATCCCGTTGTCACCCGGCGACCGCGAGGAGGAGGGCCGCAGCGCCGAGGGGCACGTCGAGGAGGATGCAGAACTCGGCCATCGACCGGGGGACGACGTCGTTGCGGCGCCAGTGCCGGTAGTCCCACAGTGCGTGGCTGACCAGCACCAGTCCTGCCAGGGCGAGCCCGACCCGCGGTGCGATCAACAACGCGACAAGGGCCAGACCGCCGAAGCAGAGCATCGCCAGGGTCTGCTCGGACAGCATCCGACCGGGTGAGCCGAGGGCCAGTCCGACGACGACCAGGACGCCCACATAGGCGGTCAGACCCCACCACCACGGGACGCCGGCGAGCTCGGTCACGGTGACGGCTGATGCGCTCCCGATGATCCCCGCCCAGGCCACCCACCGCCGGTGGAGGGCGGCGGCAGCCAGATAGCAGGACGCGGCGGCTGCGACCGTGATCGCGGTGCCCTCGGTGTCCACGCCGACCACGATCTGCCACGCAGCGACGAGGAGACCCACGATGCTGGGCCAGTGGCCCCAGGCGGGGCGTCGCACGGGCGTCTGGATCGGCCCAATGTCGGCCGTGGTGCGTTCGTGCGTCGTCACGACGACGACCTGGTCGAGACGGAAGCGGTGAACGTGTCGTTCCCCACCCGCTGGTGGTCGAGATGCGCGGCGGTGTACTCGTGGCGACGCCAGAGCATGGCCAGCAGCATGAAGCCGAGCATCAGCACGTGGCCGTACGACATCACCGCGGCCTCGCTCAGTAGGCCTGCCCAGTGCAACGGGTAGAGCACGACGAACCCGGCGTACATGGCCAGGCTCATCTCCCACGCAGGCGCCCACGCGTGTCCCCGATGCCGCATCCAGGCCACCATCGGGACGGACATCGCCGTGGCCATGACGATGGTGTCGACCTCGACCGATCGAAGGACACTTGTCGGAGACGTGCCAGTGATGGCGACCGTCCAGACCGGGTACAGGACGAGCATGCCCGCCGCCATCGCGACGACCATCTCGACGTAGTGCGTCACGAACCTGGCGGCCGTGGCGGCCTTCATGAGCGACCCTCGCCCGCGGGTCCGAGCTCGTGGGCCCTGGGGTACGGAGTGCACGATGCCGGGGGAGTGCCGCCGTCGATGCGGGCGTCGACGGCGCGTGGGCTGGTGGGGCGGGGCAGCGGTGCGGGTCTGGTCGGAAGAGGTCGCGACGGCCGGGGATTGTTGTGGACGTTCTCGTGAGTGAGCATGGCACTGACCTTGCGTCCTGTCAGCGCATCTTCGACCCGTGCGGTTGGCACGAACCACGCGTGCATCGCGCCTTCGCCCGGAGAGTGCCGCTCGATTGCGCAGTGGCGGACCTTGCTGCCCTCGTCACGGCGTGGCTCTCGGGTAGGGGAGCTGCGTGCGTGACCGCGACACGCGAGTTGGAGTGGCTACACCTCGCCGAGCAGGGCACCTTGACCACCAGCAAGGGCGTGCCCCTTGGTCAAGGGAATCCAATAGCACTCGAACCGTTTTGGATCGCTCCCGTCGTCAGGATCATCCTCGCTGCTCACCCACCGCTCCGGAACCGGACCGGCCACCTCGAGCAGGAAGACATGTCGATGATGCGTCTCCCACCGATACGGAGCCATGTCGTACGTGGTCTCGCCGACCTTGCACTTCACGCGCAGTCCGCCCAGCCCGGTCTCCTCCGACGCTTCGCGTAGAGCCGCGGCAGCGGGTGACTCACCCGGCCGGATGCTGCCCGCCGGAACCTGCAGCCCTGACTCCTCCCAGGTTCGTGGAGGTGACGGAACACCAGAGCACCGCGTTGGTGCCGTCCGGTTCAGGCGCGTCTTTCAACGCCGTGCGTTGAGGAGCGGGGTAAGGGCTCAGCTCCCGGGCCGGACTCGACCTCGACGTCGCCCGCATGCATGACTTCGCCGCAGGCCGCGCAGTGCGGTTCGACGTGGGTCACCTGACCGCAGGCATGGTGCCGGTACAGCGTCGGGGGACCTGCTTCGCCAGCGGTCCACCGATCACCCCACGCCGCGATCGCAAGAAGCACGTCGATGAAGTCATTGCCTTTGGCCGTGAGGACGTACTCGTGACGCGGCGGCCGTTCGGAGTAGGACTCGGCTTCGAGCAGTCCCAGCTCGACCAGGTGTCGCAGTCGCTCGGCCAACACCTTTCGCGAGACCCCGAGATCCTGCCGAAGCTCCTCGAAGCGCCTGATCCCGACGTGCACGTCGCGCAGCACGAGCACCGACCAGGGCTCGGCCACCACCGGCAGGCTCCGAGCGATCGAGCAATCCATCCGCGAGAAGTCGGTCCGATGCATCAGTCCTCCGGGACGAGTTAGTTCCTTGACGGAACTCACAGTGTACGCCTACGGTCACTTCGTCTCTTGAAGAAACTGACAGATGCGGGGGATCTCCCATGACGACAGAAGGGCGTGAACGCCCCACGACCGCACGTGATCAACCCGGAAACGCGGCGGGCTGGCGTGAGTGGGTCGGTCTGGCGGTCGTGTCACTGCCAGCTCTGGTGGTGACGATGGACGTCTCCATCCTGTTCCTGGCGGTACCGTCCTTGACCGCCTCGCTGACACCCACGGCCAGCCAACTGCTCTGGATCAGCGACATCTACGGCTTCGTCATCGCGGGTTCGTTGCTCACCATGGGCGCGGTCAGCGACCGTGTCGGCCCGCGTCGATTGTTGATGGTCGGTGCAGCGGCTTTCGCCGCCGCATCGCTCCTCGCCGCGTTCGCCTCAACCCCCGAGCAATTGATCGCCGCGCGAGCGATCCTCGGCCTGGCCGGCGCGACTCTGGCCCCGTCCTCCATGGCCATCCTGCGCTCGATGTTCCGCGAGGAGCGGCAGCGCAGACAGGCCATCGGAGTGTGGATGAGCTGCTTCGCAGCCGGCGCCGCGGTGGGACCCCTGGTCGGCGGCGCACTGCTGGAGCACTTCTGGTGGGGCTCCGCCTTCCTGCTGAACGTGCCAGTGATGGTGGTGCTCCTTGTCGGGGGAGCCGCCGTGCTGCCAGCCCCACGGGTCCGGCGACGGTCGCGGCTCGATCTCCGCGGCGCCGTGTTGTCACTCGTCGCCGTCCTGCTCGTGACATACGCCCTGAAGACGGTGGTCAGCGAAGGTCTCGGCCTCGTCGCGGTCGTCAGCCTGGCCGCGGGGGCCGCAGTCGGTGGTGCCTTCATGCGGCAGCAGAAGACCGCCTCGCATCCCCTCGTGGACCCTTCGCTGTTGCGAACTCCTGGCTTCGCGGTGTGCCTGGTGGCGATCGTGCTCAGCGCCTTCGTCGTGGCGGGGCTGCTGTTCTACATGGCCCAGCTGCTGCAACTGGTGGCCCAACGAGGACCACTCGAGGCGGGAATGTGGACGCTCCCGGTCATGGTCGCCACCATCACCGGATCGATGTCGGCGCCCGCGCTCCTTGAACGACTGGCCGCGCTGCCACTAGTGGCGGGCGCCCTAGGACTCGCGGGCATCGGGCTGACCATGGCTGCGATGCTGAGTGCGGATGACCACACGTGGCTCATTGCCGGGTCGATCCTGGTGGGGCTCGGAGCCGGCGCGGCCGGCACCATCGCGACCGACAGCATCATCGGTGCCGCGCCGATAGAGCGCGCCGGCGCCGCGTCGGCGGTCACCGAGACTGGAAGCGAGCTCGGGGGCGCCCTGGGCGTCGCGCTGCTCGGCAGCCTGGGGTCGGCGGTCTACCGCGATCGGATGTCCGACGTGCTGCACGCGAGCCTCTCGGCATCATCGACTGCACCGGTCATCGACTCCCGCGCTGGCGCCGCTGGCATCGCCGAGTCTGTGCCCGAAGACGTGCTCCGCGCGGCCGACGCCGCGTTCATCGATGCGCTGCAAGCATCAGCCCTGTCCGCGTCCGCGCTGTGTGCCGTCGCCGCGACTGTCGCTGTCGTGGTTACCCGGCGGGCACGCAACCGATCAGGCGTCCGGCCGACGTCAATGCTGCACGCCAGTAGTTCCCCGCGCGACAAGACGGAACTCGACCAGAGGAGCCAATCGTGACCAGCACCAACCACCGCGCGACCCACGCCGGGCGCAGCACCTTCGTGCTCCTGCCCGGCGCCTGGTCAGGCCCATGGGCGTGGGAACCCATCCACACCCGTCTCACCCGACGTGGCCACCGCGTGCTCACCGTGTCGTTCTCCGGGCTACAACCACGTGGTGACGTGGACGTGGACGCTGTCACCCTGCAGACCCACGTCGACGACACACTGAGCACCATCGCCCGACACGGCCTCACCGACATCGTCCTCGTCGGACACTCGTACTCAGGGCTGGTCGCCGGAATGGTCACCGATCAGGCGCCACGCCACATCGTCCGCACCGTGTACGTCGAAGGCTTCCTGGCCCGTGACGGTGAGTCACTTCTGGACGCCTTCGGCGCCGAGCAGAAGGCCCTGGAGCTGAGGGACATACGGGCGAACGACGGCTGGTGGCCACCCCCGTCCGCCGCGGCCATCGCTCAGGAGCCTGACCTCACCAGCGCCCACGTCCAGTGGCTGGCCACCAAGCTGTTGCCGCACCCGGCGCGGACGATCTCCGAGCCAGTCGAGCTATCCAGCCCCATCGCCGACCAACCCTCGACCGTCATCGCCCGAGCGCACACCGAGCCCCATCTCGAGAAGCTCCAAGTCGCGCACGGCTGGGACGTTAGACACCTTGAAGCGGGCCACTGGCCGATGCTGAGCGTCCCAGATCGGCTCGCCGACCTGCTCGTCGAGGCCGCCGTCTCACGCCGGGCCTGATCGATCCTGGGATCGCAGACGTCGGCTCCCCAGCCATGTCGCGTACACCACGACGAGCATGCCGAGTCCCAGCAGGAAGGCGACCGGGTCGAGCGGCTCGGGGATCCAGCCCGCGAACGATGCCACTCCGATGCCGGCGATGACGCAGGCGAGACCAGCTGAGGCCTCGAGCGCCGCGCACGACGATCGGGTCCGCAACCAGCGCATGAGCGGTACGCCCATCAGCGCCAGGACCACGCCGGCCGCGGACCCGAACGCCAACGAGCGGACGCCGGCGCCATGGTTCGTCAGGCCTGCCAGCACCAGCATCACGCCCGCCGCCATGGCAGCGGGCCGGATGATTGCCTCGACGAGGGCGTACGGCGCTGGAGTGTCGGGGGTGCGGTCTTGTCGCTTGCGCGGGATGTGCGCCCACGCCTCGCCCATCAGGTGGCGTCGTGCCATCTCGGCGACGACGCCCGTGGTCAGCACGGCCAGCGTCGGAGCCACCCACGAGCCGGAGAGGACCCAGGCCAGCGACCCCACCAGCGTGAGCACCTCGGGAGCGGCAAGGACGGACATGGCCCAGCCGCGGACGTAGGCGGGGTGGGCCTGCGCGACGTCCGCTGGATGGAGAAGCCGCTGGGCTCTCGGGTCGGGCAACGAGACTCGCTCAGACATGGTGCTCATGGCTCCTCCAAGGAACGCGGGGGATGTAGGCGGCGGTGCGGTGCGACGCCCGCGCGATGTCGTAGACCTTCTGCCTGGAGACGCCTAGCTCCTCGGCGACCGAGACGGCACTGAAGTCGTCCAGGAGGAGCTCGACGGCGGCAGATCTCACCGCCGCCGCGCGAGAGTTGAGATGGGCCGCGAGCGCCGACACCTCGGCGGCGAGCAGGGCAACCGCCACGCTGCCGCCGAACTCGTGTGCCCAATCCGCCTCATCTGATCGACCAGCGGAGAACAACGCGTCACCGCAGTCCCGCAAGGTCGCGCTGACGACGTCCGGGGGGACTCGCGCGAGCTCGAACCGCGCGACCGCCAGCTCGAGCTCGTCGGGATCGCGATGGGCGAGTATCTCGCTCCAAACGCTCGTGTCATCCCCGGGTTGACGCTTCATCCCGCAGAGCCTGGTGGGCGGCACTGCGCGTGTCAACCCCGGGGTGACTCTGCCACGCACGACCATCGCTTCCGCGCTAGCCCTCCACCGGTCCAGGCTTCGTCGTTGCTGACGTCGCGCACCACCTCGAGCCAGGCCGGAACCACGTCGGACGGCTGGTCGCCGCCGTCGATCTCAGCGAGCAGCGAGCCGTCCGGGAACTCGTCGATGGCGATCAGCCACCCGTCGGCCTCGACGAGGTGCCGCTTCTTGCGCAGGGTTCGGGCCGGTAGCTCCGAGAGGAGGGGCCACTCGTGGTCGTCGAGGTAGAGGGTGGTGCAGGCAACCTCCTCTGGGCCGGGGGTGAGACGCACCTTCTGGCCGAGCTTCCGCGTCACGGTTCCATCGCTCTCCCGGACTTCGCGAAGACGAAGGCGGGTGCCCGTGATGTAGCGGTCCGTGATCTCTTTGGTGCTCGATATTCCAAGAGGCAGCCGCGCGACAAGGTACCGGCGCTCGCGCTCGACGATCGCGTACTTCAGCGATGCAGGCACGTTCAACCTCCAGCGACTCGGTATCGAAGCAGTTGCATCGAGGTGTCGCCTGGGACCGTCCCTTCGTCGGCAAACCCGACTCGTCGGGCCGTGCGGCGTGCCGCAATGTTCGCCGGCCTCGTGCGGACGACCACGTCGAGGTGCGGCTCCACGGCGGCGGCACAGGCGAGCGCGGCCCGGAGGACGAGGGTTCCGAGCCCGCGGCCTTGGACCTCCGGAGCCAACCGGAAGTAGGCGTTGAGGACGCGGGTGCCTTGTAGGTCGAAGGTCTGGATCCCACCGAGTCCGACGATGCGGCGACCATCGTCGTGTGTGCGGGCACCCTCGGCACCGGAAGGCCACCACGGCTCGGGCGCCAGGGCCGTCCAGTAGCCGAACCCGAACGTGTCCCAGTGCGCTCTGAACGGGGCGAGGAACGCTCGCGTGTGCTCGAGGTGGGGGTGAGTCTCGCTGGGGTCGTGCGCGTACGCCAAGGGGTTCCCGTGGATGAGGTACAGACCCGGTGCGTCGTCATTCTCGATGTCGCGTAGCAGGACTCCCTGCGGCAGGTGCACCGCGCACCAGGGGTTCGACGCGCTTTCCTGGTCTCCTGCGACATCCATCTGCAAGCCTTCTTTCGACGAAGAGGAGAGCCTCCGGGTCACGCGGGTCGTATTCACGACAGACTCTAACTCGTACGGTGTGGTCCGACTTACAGTACAACGCAGACGATTGCGTACACTTTCTGGGATGAGCGCGTCCTCGGCAGATGCCGGCCGAACGGCGAAGCGCGCGGACGCCCGCAAGAACATCGCGGCGATCCTTGATGCGGCCACGGCCTGTTTGGCGATGAACCCCGAGGCGAGCATCAACGACATCGCGGCCGCGGCCGGTGTCGGTCGGGTCACTCTCTACGGCCACTTCTCCAACCGCGCGACGCTGGTCAGCCAGGTCGTCGATCGCGCGATGGCAGCCTCTGACGCCGACCTCGAGGCGGTGAACCTCGACGGCGACGCCCGCGAGGCCCTCGGCCGGCTACTGGTCGCGAGCTGGCACGTGACCCACCGAGTCGGCGGGCTGGTGCTCGCAGCACAAGCCGCCATGCCGGAACGCGACTTCCGCCAGGCGCACGACAAGCCGACGCAACGAATGCTGCGCGTGCTGCGCCGCGCGCGCCGTGAAGGCAGCGTGCGCACCGACATGCCACTGAGCTGGCAGGTCACCACCATCCAGGGGGTCATCCACGCCGCCTCCAGCGCCGTCCATCGCGGTGAGCTCGACGCCGACAGGGCGCCCGCGCTCATCCGTGCAACCGTCCTCGCTGCGCTGACCCCACCCGGACAGCTCGTGGCCTGACCGGCTTGGGCGTCGAGATCGGCGTCGAGGTGAAGCAGGTGGGCTAACATGAACAGTCATGTACATGTTCAGTGCAGCTGGCAGTCAGCTCGAAGCGAGTGCGGGTTTCGCGCCGGACGAGCTTCTGGCGCAGGACGACGTCTTCGCGCAGCTGGTCGACCGGCATCGAGGCGAACTACACGTTCATTGTTATCGGATGCTCGGACGGCTCGATGAGGCGGAAGACGTCGTTCAGGAGACGTTCTTGCGCGCGTGGCGCAAGCGCGAGTCGCTACGCGACGCAGCAACGGCGCGACCGTGGCTGTACCGGATCGCCACGAACGCATGCCTGGACGTGATCCGACGCAACATACGGACTGAGAGGAACTCAATCGGCGCCCCCCGCGGACACGTCCCTGAGTCCGACGTGGCCGCCCGGTCGCGGCCTCGGTCACTTGACCCCTACCCGGACGAGCGCCTGACGGGGATGCCGGACGAACGGTTGGTCCGACGCGAGACGCTGCGGATCGCCTTCGTCGCAGCGGTCCAGCACCTGCCGGCCCGCCAGCGGGCCGTGCTGCTACTGCGGGACGTGGTGGGTGTCCGTGCTGCCGAGTGTGCAGAGATGCTGGACATGACGGTACCCGCGGCCAACAGTGCGCTGCAACGGGCCCGCACGACGATGCGACAACGGCTGCCTGCCGATCGCAATGAATGGGACGCGCGCGACGACCTGACGTCCGAGGAGCGCCGCGTTGTGGAGGACTACGTGAGGGCCACCGAGGACGGAGACCTGCGAGAGCTTGCACGACTGGTCGCCGACGACGCGACCTTCACCATGCCCGTTCACGGAGTGGTACGTCATGGCCGGCCCGAGGTGGTGCGTGGCTGGGAGCTCGCGATGGCAGGGTCGGGAGCTGGGCAGTGGACGCACATCGTGACAGCGGCGAACAGGCAGCCAGCCGTGGCGGCGTAATGGCGAAGCGGCGACGAAGAACGGTGCGGACCAACGAAAACGGCCCCCGATCCTGCGTTTCCGCAGGTCAAGGGCCGTTTCCAGGCTACGCCGTCGATCAGATGTCGTAGTAGAGCTCGAACTCGTGCGGGTGCGGGCGCAGCTGGACGGGGAGGATCTCGTTGCTCCGCTTGTAGTCGATCCACGTCTCGATCAGGTCGGGCGTGAACACGTTGCCCGCGGTGAGGAACTCGTGGTCCTTCTCGAGGTTGTCCATCACCGCTCCGAGCGAGGTGGGGACCTGGTCGATGTCGGCCATCTCGTCCGGCGGCAGCTCGTAGATGTCCTTGTCGATCGGGTCCGGCGGCTCGATCTTGTTCTGGATGCCGTCGATGCCGGCGAGCAGGAGGGCCGAGAAGGCGAGGTAGGGGTTGGCCGACGGGTCGGGGCAGCGGAACTCCACGCGCTTGGCCTTCGGGTTCGCACCCGTGATCGGGATGCGCACGCACGCCGAACGGTTGCGCTGGGAGTAGACCAGCGAGACCGGGGCCTCGAAGCCGGGCACCAGGCGGTGGTAGGAGTTGACCGTCGGGTTGGTGAAGGCCAGCAGCGACGGAGCGTGCTTCAGGATGCCGCCGATGTAGTGACGTGCAGTGTCGGACAGGCCGGCGTAACCGGTCTCGTCGTAGAAGAGCGGGGAGCCGTCCTTCCAGATCGACTGGTGGCAGTGCATGCCGGAGCCGTTGTCGCCGAAGATCGGCTTTGGCATGAACGTGGCGGACTTGCCGTTGCGCCAGGCGACGTTCTTGATGATGTACTTGAACTTCATCACGTCGTCGGCGGCCTTGAGCAGCTCGTCGAACTTGTAGTTGATCTCGGCCTGACCGGCCGTGCCCACCTCGTGGTGGGCGCGCTCGACGAGCAGGCCGGACCGCTCGAGCTCGATGACCATCTCGTCGCGCAGCTCGCCGAAGTGGTCGTAGGGCGCCACCGGGAAGTAGCCGCCCTTGTACTTGACCTTGTAGCCGCGGTTCGGGTTGTCCTCGGTGCCGACAGCACCCGAGTTCCAGGCACCCGCCTCGGAGTCGATGTGGTAGAAGCCCTCGTTCTCCGAGGTCGCGAACCGGACCTTGTCGAACACGTAGAACTCGGCCTCGGGGGCGAAGTAGGCGGTGTCGCCGATCCCGGTGGAGCCGAGGTAGGCCATGGCCTTCTTGGCGATGTTGCGCGGGTCGCGGCTGTAGGCCTCACCGGTGATCGGGTCGTGGATGAAGAAGTTGACGACCAGCGTCTTGGCGACGCGGAAGGGGTCGAGGTAGGCGGTCGTCACGTCTGGGAAGAGCGACATGTCCGACTCGTGGATGGCCTGGAAGCCACGGATCGAGGAGCCGTCGAAGGCGAGACCGTCCTCGAAGACCGACTGGTCGAAGGAGGAGACCGGCACCGTGAAGTGCTGCATCACGCCCGGCAGGTCGCAGAAGCGGACGTCGACCATCTCGACGCGCTCGTCCTTGATGAACTTGAGGAGCTCATCAGAGTTGTTGAACATTCGGTTCCTCCTTGACGGCGATGCGCGCACGTCCAGTTTGCAGCGTTCGGGAGCGGAGCCTCGTTGCACCGTGCCGCCACGCTAGGCGGGAGCAGTTTCCAGACCGTATCCCGTTTGTTTCGCCCGTGTTACGGGTGACCGGTCGATGGGCCCCTCCCGAACCCCTCCTAGGCTGGCTGCGTGACCAGCGTTGTAACACCGGAGCTCGGGTCGGCCACCTGGGGGCGGCGCATCCTCGCCCTCTTCGTCGACTGGGTGACCTGCCTGGCCGTCGTCGAGGGCCTCGTGGCGGTCGGCGTGCTTAGCGGCAACCCCAACGGCCTCGGCACCCTGGCCCTGTTCGTCCTCGAGTCGGCGCTGTTCACCGCCCTCGCGGGCGGCTCGTTCGGCAAGCTCGCCACCCGGCTGCGGGTGGTCCGCAACGACGGCTCCGGCCGGCCGGTCTCGCTGCTGCGGGCGCTCGCCCGCTCGGTGTTGGTCGGGCTGCTGGTCCCGCCGCTGCTGACCTTCGACGGTCGCGGCCTGCACGACGTCGCGGCCGGCACCCGCACCGTCGTGGTCTAGTCAGGCCTAGTCAGATTCGACGCGTGAGCGGCGTCCCGGCGTAGCGTTGAAGGCTGGCCACGGGGGACCTTCTGGCTGTCGGAACTCTCTGAGGAGGACCGATGACGACAACCCCCATCTCGCACGTCCATGTCGCGTCAGCAGCGCGCGCCGGCCGGCGTACGGCATCGACCGTCGCCACCGTGCTCGTCGCACTGCTCACGCTCCTCGCGCTCGGCGGCGTCGCCGGGGCGACGGACGACGAGGGCAAGCAGGACGCCCTCGCCCCCACCCTGACCACCACCGGCTCGACCCACGGCACGACCACGAGCAGTGACGTGGTCGTCGACTGGAGCCGCATCGTCTTCGACGCGGCGATGACCGACGACGGCTACATCTCCTTCCTCGGCTCGCGGCACCAGGCGATGGTGCACATCGCGATGCACGACGCCCTCAACGCCATCAGGCCGAAGTACGAGCAGTACGCCTACACCGGCCGGTCGTACGGCGCCGACCCGGTCGCGGCCGCGGCCGCGGCGGCCCACGACGTGCTCGTCGCGGTGTACCCCGCCCAGCAGGCGACGCTGGACGCCGAGCTCGCGACCTGGCTCGCCACCGTGCCGGACGGCACGGCCAAGACGAAGGCACTCGCCCTGGGCGCCGACGCGGCGGCGGCCGTCGTCGCGCTGCGGGAGGACGACGGCACGGTCGTCGACCTCGTCAGCCCGACGTTCGTGCCGGGCACCGAGCCGGGCGACTACCAGTACGTCCCGCCGTACGACTTCACCTTCGCCGAGGACTTCCGCTACGCGACGCCCTTCGGCCTGACGTCACCCGACCAGTTCCGGGTGCCACCGCCCCCGTCGCTGCGGAGCCGCGGGTACGCCAGGGCGTACGACGAGGTGAAGTCGGTGGGCGCCCTCGGCAGCACGACCCGCACGGAGGACCAGGGCTACTACGCCAGCTGGTGGTACGAGTCGTCGGAGATCGGCTGGCCCCGCATCGCCCGCGTCACCACGACGAGCGAGGAGCTGGAGCTGTGGCGTGCGGCGCGCATGTTCGCGCTGGTCAACATGGCGCTGTACGACAGCTACGTCGCGGGCTGGGACTCCAAGTTCCACTGGGACTTCTGGCGGCCCTACACCGCGATCCGGGCGGGCGACACCGACGGCAACCGTCGCACGGTGGCTGATCCGGCGTGGCTGAGCCACCTCGAGACCCCGCCCGTGCAGGACTACCCCTCGACCCACAGCGTCCTCGGCGCCGGCGCGGCCGAGGTGCTCGAGCGCTCCTTCGGGACCGACCACGTGCCGTTCTCGATGGACTCGACGACCTCGGTGCCGGCCAACCCGGTCCGGTCGTTCGAGACCTTCACCCAGGCGGCCGACGAGAACGCGGACTCGCGCGTGATGGCCGGCATCCACTTCCGCTTCTCCACCGAGATGGGCAAGTCGCTGGGTCGCAAGGTGGGCGCCTACATCGTCAAGAACCATCTCCGACCGCTGCGCCACCGGCACTGACGGTCGGAGACGTCCGGCGCGGTCAGCGGCCGCGCTGCTGGGACCGCATGCCCTTCATCGAGGTCGGGATCGGTCCCTTGGGCAGCGGCAGCTTGCCGCGCTGGGCGTCCAGCGCCTTGAGGCGCTGGAGGATGTCGGTCATCTCGGCAGGCTTGACGTTGCGCCCGAGCTTCTGGACGTGCTTCACCAGCTTGGGCAGCGGAACCTCGCCCTCGCCGCGGCCGCAGACGACCTCGTGGATCGGGACGCCGTAGGCGACACGCTCGTGCTTCTTGCGCTCGGTCGCGAGCAGGGCCTTGACGCGGCTGGGGCTCGAGCCCTCGCCGACCAGGACGATGCCGGGAGGGCCGACGACGCGGTGCACGACGTCCTGCTGCTTGGTGAAGCCGACGACCGGGTCGACCTTCCAGCCGCGGCGCAGCATCTGCAGCGCACCCGCCCCGGCGGCCGGCTGGCCCTCCATCTGGGTGTACGCCGCCTTCTGGGCGCGGCGGCCGAAGACGAGCAGCGCGCAGAGCGCGCCGATCAGGATTGCGCCGACGACCGAGATGATCCACCCGAGCAGGCCGTCGCCGGGCAGCACCCACATGAGCGCGAAGCCCAGGGCGGCGCCGAGCACGAAGACGCCCATCACGATCAGGCCGAGGCGCGGGTCGCTCCGCTTGGCCATCTGGTAGGTCTGCATGATCTGCCCGCGGCGCGAGCTGGGCGTGGTGGCGGGGGTCGACATGAGGTGGCCTTGTCCGGTCAGGTGTTCAACAGGTGCGGAGTGGTGCGGGTGAAGCAGGATCAGACGGCGGCTGCGGCGCGCGCGTCCATCGCCTGACCGTACAGCCGTCCAGCGCGGTAGGACGAGCGGACCAGCGGACCCGAGAGGGCGCCGGCGAACCCGATCTCGTCGGCCTCGGCCTTGAGCTCGACGAACTCCTCCGGCTTGACCCAGCGCTCGACGGGGTGGTGCCGGGCGGAGGGGCGGAGGTACTGCGTGATGGTGATCAGCTCGCACCCGGCCTCGTGGAGGTCGCGCAGCGCCTGGCTGACCTCCTCGCGGGTCTCGCCCATGCCCAGGATCAGGTTGGACTTGGTCACCAGGCCGAAGTCGCGGGCCTGGGTGATCACGTCGAGCGAGCGGTCGTATCGGAAGGCCGGGCGGATCCGCTTGAAGATCCGGGGCACCGTCTCGACGTTGTGGGCGAGCACCTCGGGACGCGACTCGAAGACCTCCTGGAGGAGGTCGGGCTTGCCGTTGAAGTCGGGGATGAGGTTCTCGACACCGGTGTCGGGGTTGAGCTCGTGGATGGCGCGCACCGTCTCGGCGTACAGCCAGGACCCGCCGTCGGGCAGGTCGTCGCGGGCGACGCCGGTGATGGTGGCGTAGCGCAGCTGCATCTTCTGCACCGACTCGGCCACGCGGCGCGGCTCGTCGCGGTCGAGCGGCTGCGGCTTGCCGGTGTCGATCTGACAGAAGTCGCAGCGGCGGGTGCACTGGTCACCACCGATGAGGAAGGTCGCCTCCCGGTCCTCCCAGCACTCGAAGATGTTGGGGCAGCCGGCCTCCTGGCAGACCGTGTGGAGCCCCTCGGACTTCACCAGGTTCTGCAGCGAGGTGTACTCCGGGCCCATCTTCGCCCGGGTCTTGATCCACTCCGGCTTGCGTTCGATCGGGGTCTCCGCGTTGCGGATCTCCAGTCGGAGGAGCTTGCGTCCTTCAGGTGCGGGAGCAGTCGTCACATCCGCCACTCTACGACGGGGCCCCGAGCGTCCCCAATCAGCATCAGGACCCCTCAGGCAGGGGCGTCGACGTAGTCGGGCTCGGTGGCCTCGAGCCGCTGGTGCGCGGTCGTCCGGCCACGCCTGCCTCGCTCGGCGGAGCCGAACGCGGCGGCCAGGCCGAACTGGGTCATGTTGCCGTAGACCGACTCGACGCGGTCGGCGGGGACGACGTACGTCTCGTGGAAGATGCCGACGTCACCGGTGGCGGCCGCGTGCTTGTTGAACGCCCCCCACGCGGGGGCGTGCGACAGGGAGGCGTCTCGGGCGTAGGCCCCGAGCTCCTCGGCGCTGCGCCAGTACTGGATGGTGACGAGGGTGCGTCCACCGAAGAACGAGTGGGCGCCGAGCAGGCCGCGGTCCGCCTCGGCCAGCTCCCGGAGCATCCGCGGCATGCCGACGAACGCCGGCCACCAGCTGCGCACCTTGCGCAGGCGGTTGATGCGCATGCCGATGACGAAGACGACGACGTCGTCGGTCTGGGGGTCGGCGACGTACTGGCCGCCGCGCACGCCCGAGGGGGCGCGGCCCACGGCCGAGGCGTAGGCGCGGGGGACACGCCGGGTGGGGGAGTCGGCCATGGCGGCCTCCTTGGATAGTGATAGTGTCTTGTACGACAGTGACACTATCCACGACGTAGGTCAAGGGGGCGCCGTGCGGATGTCCGAGCTGTCGGACCGGACCGGGGTGCCGGTGCCGACGATCAAGTACTACCTGCGCGAGGGACTGCTGCCCGAGGGCGACAAGCGGACCCCGCGGCTCACGGACTACGACGAGCAGCACGTACGACGACTCGAGCTGCTGCGGATCCTCCGCGACGTGGGCGACGTCCCCGTCGAGGGGCTCAAGCGGCTGGTCGCGGCGACCGAGACGCGGGGGACCGTGCACGACCTCTTCGCCGTGGCCGCCGACGCGCTGGCGCCGTCCCCGCCTCCCTCGGGACCGGACCGGGCGCAGGCTCGCGAGGTCGCCGACGCGATCATCGACCAGGCCGGCTGGGACCGGGTGCGTGAGGACTCGGTCGACCGCGACAACCTGGCCGCGACGCTGGAGCTGGTGGGGCGCTTCGACACCCATCCGCGCGACCCGGGCGAGATCGCGCCCTACGTCGCGATGGCCGACCAGCTGGCGCGCCACGAGATCGCCAACCTCGACGACCGCAAGGACCGCATCGGGCTGCTGGAGGAGATGGTCGTCGGACAGGTCGTCTTCGCGACCGTGCTCACCACCTTGCGACGGCTCGCGGAGGAGCACCACTCGCACGAGCGGTTCGGCGAGGACCGGCGCGACTGAGCCGAGCTTGCGACTCCGGCGGCTCGTCTCGTTGACCGTGCGCCGGGTCTGGCGCGACGTGGTCCCGGCCCACGCGCCGGGAGTGGTGCGCTACGAGAGGAAGGCGGGCCGCACGATCCCGGTGGCCGTCCTCAGACCGGTGCGCCCGGCCTGACCAGCTCGACGCGGGGTCCGCGGCCCGGCTCGGGTCGCGCGTCATAGTCGGGGGTGGCGTCGTAGGGCTGCCAGGAGAGGTACGTCGCCAGGTGGCGCCGCACGCTCGGCAGCACGTCGTCGACGGTGACGTCGCGGCCGAGCTCCTGCGTGAGCGAGGTGACGCCGGCGTCGGCGATGCCGCACGGGACGAAGCGGTCGTACCAGCCCAGGTCGACGTCGCAGTTGAGCGCGAAGCCGTGCATCGTCACGCCGCGGCTCACCCGGATGCCGATGGCGGCGATCTTGCGCTCCGGTCCACGCTCGTCCTCGCGCAGCCACACGCCGCTGCGGCCCGGGATGCGGGCGGTGGTGACCCCCAGGTCGGCGCACACCGCGATCAGTGCCTCCTCGACCCGGCGGACGTAGTCGACGACCTTGACGTGATCGGGCAGGCCCACGATCGGGTAGCCGACGAGCTGGCCCGGGCCGTGGAAGGTGATCTTGCCGCCGCGGTCGACGTCGATCACGGCCGCGCCGCCCGGGTCGAGCGGGCGCTCGTGCGGGTCGGTGCGCTTGCCGGCGGTGAAGACGGGCGGGTGCTCGAGGAGCAGCACGGTGCCGGGCCGCGTGCCCGCGACGACCTCCTCGTGGACCCGCCGCTGGAGCTCCCAGGCCGCCAGGTAGTCGACGGCCTCGTCGCCGAGACCGGCGACCTCGAAGTCGAGCGCGGGCGTGACGACCTGGTCCGACGACATGCCCCGAGCGTACGCCGCGCTCCCGCCCGCCCCGCCCGGAGGTCGAGCACGTGGGCCTGTGGATGACGCCTGCAGCGGGGCAGGGGATCGGCGAGGGTGGGGTGGTGGACCCGCGACGCCTGCTCCCCGTGCTCACCGCCGTCGCCTGCGCGCTGGTGGTGGCGACGCTGGTGGTCGACGTGGCACGACCCGATCCACCGCCCCGACCGCGGATCGACGTGGCGGGCACGGCCCCCACGGTGTCCACGGCCCGGCCCGTCCGGTCCGGAGCGGCGGCGGTCCTGGCGGCCTGGGACGAGCGCCGCTCCGCCGCCTGGGCCGAGGGCGACGTGACGGCGCTCGAGGAGCTGTACGCCGACGGGGCCGCGGCGGGCGCGGACGACGTCCGCCTGCTGCGCGACTACCTCCGGCGCGGGCTCCGGGTCGAGGGCCTGACGACGCAGGTGCTGGCCCTGCGCGTGGCGGCGCGGTCACCGAAGCGGCTGGAGCTGGTGGTCACCGACCGCGTGGTCGGGGCCGAGGCCGTCGGGGCCGGGGCGCCGGTCGCGCTGCCGGTGGCCCGCCCGTCGACACGGCGGGTGGTGCTGGTGCGCGACGGTAGCGGTGACGACGGGAGGTGGGTGGTGGCGGCGGTACGCGATCAGGACAGCGCGGCGGCCAGCACCTCGCGGACGTCCTCGTCCTCGAAGTCGTAGCCGGCGCGCTCGAGAGCGGCCGGTCGTGCGTTGACCGAGCCGAGGAGCTCGGGCGCCAGGTCGCCGGCGGCCAACTTCATCAGGCGCGCCGGCACGGCGAGGAAGGCCTTGCGGTGCAGGGCGGCGGCCAGGGCGCGGGTGAACTCGGCGTTGGTCGGCGTGTGGGGACAGCAGAGGTTGAAGGCACCCGAGACGTCGCGCGACTCGATGAGGTAGCTCACCGCGCCGATCCAGTCGCGCAGCGAGATCATCGGCATGAACTGCTCGCCCGACCCCAGCCGTGCGCCGCCGCCGGCCTGGAACAGCAGCCGCAGCTGCTTCAGCGGCGGCGAGGTCCGGTCCATGACGGGGGACGTGCGCAGCTCGCACACCCGGGCGCCGGCCTCGCGCGCCGGGTCGGCCGCCGCCGACCACTCGTGGGAGACCGTGGTGAGGAAGGCGACGCCCGTGCTGGGGGTGTCCTCGGTGACCGGCGCCGCCCCGTGGTCGCCGTACCAGGCGATGCCGTTGCCGGCGAGGAACGCCGCCGGGCGCTCGGTCGCGGCGATGGTCTCGGCGATCAGGCGGGTGGTGGACACCCGCGACTCCAGCACCTCCCGGGACCACTTCCTCGAGTGCGGGTTGCCGGCGATGCTGGCGCCGGCGAGGTTGACGACCGCGTCGGCGCCCTCGATCACCGCGGTGTCGATGCGGCCGGCCGCGGGGTCCCAGCGGGACTCGTGGGGCGAGCAGGTCTCGCGCCGGACGAGGGCGGTCACCTCGTGCCCGTGCACCCGGAGGTGGTCGGACAGGTGGGTCCCGAGGAAGCCCGAGGCCCCGGCGATGACGACGCGCATGACCCCACCCAACCACGCGGCCAAAGCGTGCGTGGCTGGTTCAGCCGGCCAGGTGCGCCCACCGCGGGGACAGCTCGTGCCACGGCCCGTCGTCGACCACGCGGCCGGAGTCGAGCACCACGACGCGGTCGGCCTGCGCCAGCGCTGCTGCCTTGCTGGTGGCGCCGATGACGGCCGTGCCGCGCGCCCGCAGCGCCTGCCACAGCTCGATCTCGGTCGCGGCATCGAGGGCCGACGACACGTCGTCGGCGAGCAGCACGTCGGCGTCGGTGGCCAGCGCACGAGCCAGCGCGAGGCGCTGCACCTGCCCGCCGGAGAGGCGTACGCCGCGGTGGCCGACGAGGGCGTCGGGGCCACCGGCCTCGGTGACGTCGCGCTCCATGCGCGCCGCCTCGAGCGACGGCATGACCGTCCGGTCGACGTGGTCGAGGGCGACGTTGCCGGTGAACGTGCCGGACAGCACCCGCGGCACCTGCGCGACGTGGGCGACGCGTCCGGGGCGGAGGGTGGTCTGGGGGTCGTCGACGAGACGGTCGTTCCAGCGGATCTCGCCGGTGCTCCCGACCAGGCCCGCGAGGGCGCTCAGCAGGCTGGACTTGCCCGAGCCCACCTGGCCGAGCAGGAGGACGAGCTCGCCTGCCCGCACGTCGAGGTCGACGTCGTGGACGCCGACGGTGCCGTCGTCGTGCACCGCGGCGAGGTCGCGGACCGTGAGGGTGCGCAAGGGGTCGCGGTGGGGTGTGGGGGGCTCGGGGCCCGTGCCGTGCACCAGGTCGACGCCGGGCGGCAGGTCCATCAGGTCGCCGCCGCCGGCGAGCTCGCTGGTGGCGTTCATCCAGGCCCGGGTGCCGGGCGCCTCGGTCACGACGGTGCCCGCGACCCGGCCGAACCAGTCGAACCCGCTGACGGCGTTGGCGACCAGCAGCGCGGTCGCGAGCTCCCACTGGCCGGTCAGCAGACCGCCCCAGGCGGCGACGACGCCACACTGGACCATCACGACGGGAACGCCCTCGAGCAGGGCCTGCACGCGGTGCTCGCGCACGGCGGCGTCGACCCGGCCGCCGTCGACGTCACGCAGGTGCTGGTGGACCTGCGGCGTGGCCGCGGCGAGCTTGACCGTGCGGACCGACTCGAGTGCCGACACGAGCGACTGACCGAACCGCGCGCGGGCGGTGGAGGCGGCCGCGGCCGAGCGCCCGGCGACGCGGCGGCCGAGGGTGGAGGCGAGGGCGGAGGCGACCATGACGGCCAGCAGGACCGCGCCCGCCACCCACGTGCGGGCGATGAGCGCGGTCACGATGGCGATGATCAGGCCGTTGACGAAGTCGACCCAGCGGTCCGTGTAGCGCGCGAGGCGGTCGGCGTCCATCGTGCGGGCGACGACCTCACCGGGCGGGGTGCGCAGGAGCCGACGCTGGGAGGTCTGCCCGTGGAGCACCGCGGCGCGCACCCGGAGGCGTACCTCCACCCACCAGTGGGGGTAGATGCGGAACGCCTGGGCGAGCAGGAGCGGGCCGACCAGCAGGGAGGCGACGAGGGCGACGAGCAGGAGCCCGGGACGCTGGCCGGCCTGGAGCTCGGTGACGATGTGTCCCCAGACCCAGCCGGTCACCGCGCCGAACGCGCCGGTCAGCGACGAGACGAGGAACATGACGGCGCCGAGCAGGCCCCACTGCGGCTGCATGCTGATGGTGTGGAGCACCTGCCGGGCCAGGCTCGGCGTCGGAGCGAGCTCCGGTGGCGCCGGGGGCGTGGTGCTGCGGCGGACGGAGCCGATGGTGGAGTCATCGTGGTGGTGCTCCTCGACGACCGCCTCGTGGGCGGCGGCGTCGAGGAGGTCGCGGAACGGGCCGTCCTCGACGGCGAGCCGGCCGCGCGGGCCCTGCTGGACCACCCGGCCGGACTCGAGGACCGCGACCTGCTCGGCACGCTCGGTGGTGGACAGGCGGTGGGCGACGAGGATGCCGGTGCGGCCCGAGATCAGGCGATCGGCGGCGCGCACCACCCGGGCCTCGGTGACCGGGTCCATGCGCGCGGTGGCCTCGTCGAGGACCACGACGCTGACGTCGCGCACCAGCAGCCGGGCGAACGCGACGAGCTGCTCCTCGCCGGCGGACAGGCTCGTTCCGCCCGGGCCGAGGACGGTGTCGAGCCCGTCGGGCAGGCCGGCGACCCACTCGGTCAGGCCCAGCTCGGCCACTGCCGCCTCGACGACCACGCGGGGCACGTCGCCGAAGAGGGTGATGTTGTCGGCCAGCGACCCGGCGAGGACCTCGGTGCGCTGGGTCACGACGCCGACGGCGGAGCGCAGCTGCTGGAGGTCGAGGTCGAGCACGTCGACGCCACCGAGGAACACCATGCCGCGCGGCGGCTCGACCGCGCGCGACAGCAACGAGGCGAGGGTGGACTTGCCCGACCCCGTGCGACCGACGAGGGCGCACGTGTGGCCGGCACTCAGCAGCAGGTCGACGTCGCGGAGGGCGAACGTCCCGGTGCCGTAGCTGAACTCGAGGTGCCGGAACTCGACGTCGAGCGGTCCGTCGGGGACGGGGAGCCCGCCCGTCGGCTCGGCGGGGGAGGCGAGCATGCCGCGCAGCCGGAGCACCGCGCCGAAGCCCTCCTGGAGGTCGGGCAGGTGGCGGGCGAGCATGTCGACGCCGCCGACGAACATCGTCGTGACCAGGAACAGGGTGACCAGGCGGGCGGTCGAGAGGTCGCCGGAGACGACCAGCGCCACACCGACGACGCCGACGGCGGCGAGCGCGCCGTGGAGCAGGCCGCCGCTGCGCCGGGTGACGCGCACCTCGACGGCCAGCACCGCGTCGAGCGTGCGGTGGACGACCGAGGCGAGCTGGGCGTTGCGGCGCAGCACGTGGGCCTGGCCGAGCGAGGTGCGCAGGTCGTCACGCGCGGCGACGCCCTCCTCGGTGGACGCGGCGTGGTCGGTCCAGGCCGCCTCCTCGACCACCTTGCGCTCGGCGATCTGGGGGAGCAGGCGGCGGATCGAGAGGAAGGTGACGACTGCGGTCAGGGGGAAGAGGAAGACCGCCGGCCACCAGGTCAGCGTCGCGACGACCCACAGCGGGCCGGACGCCAGGAACGTGCGCGCGGCCTGCCACACGCCCCAGCGCATCAGCTGGCCGACCTCCCAGGTGTCGTCGTCGATGCGGTCGAGCACCTCGCCGACGGCCTGCTCGGAGAGCTCGGACAGCGGCTGCGCCATCGCCGCGTCGAGCAGGTCGGAGCGGAGCTGGCCCTCGGCGCGGTCGCAGATGGTGGCCCAGACGGTCTTGGCGACCGTGTCGATCACCGCGCCGCCCACGACGCACAGCGCCAGCAGGGTCAGGAGCGACTGGGTGGGGTCGTCGGCGAGGCGTCCGGCCACCATCGAGCCGAGGGACGCCGCGACGGCGCCGAGGAGCGACATCGAGAAGCAGAGATAGGTCAGCGGACGGCGGACGCGACGCCAGTCGACCGGCACCCGCCCCGGCACCAGCCCCTCGGTCGCGGACGTGGTCGCCGGTGCCGTCTGGGTCTGCGTCTCGGTCACCGTCACAAACACAGGACGTTACGTGTCAGCACCGACATCCCGCGCCCGATTTTCCGGTGACCTGCGCCTCGTCCGGATCGTGGCGCGGGCGATGAGCCAGCCACGTTCGATCGCCCGCGGATGTGGCTGACGCACCGCTCAGCAGGCGGCGTACGCCCCGTGGCGGCACCGACATCCCTCGCCTGAGTTGCGGCCAGCCGCGGCGGCTGCTCGTCCGTCTGCGCCGGCATCTGGGCGGACGATCGTGGAACATCTGAGTCACTGGGTGACTCGGAACATCCACGTTGTCGGCGGAGTCACCGGATATCCGGTGACCGCCCCGCGCGAGGTACGACGACGCCCCGCCCGCGGTGCGCGGGCGGGGCGTCGTGCGGTCGGTCGTCAGACCTCGAACTGACCGGCCTCGAGGCGCTTCTTGACCTCCTGGAGGAACCGGCCGGCGTCGGCGCCGTCGACCAGGCGGTGGTCGTAGGTCAGCGACATGTGGACCATGTGGCGCACCGCGATCGTCTCGCCCAGGTTGGGGTCGTCGATCACGACGGGACGCTTCACCACGGCACCGGGGCCGAGGATCGCAACCTGCGGCTTGTTGATGATCGGGGTGTCGAAGAGCGCCCCGAAGCTGCCAAGGTTGGTGATGGTGAACGTGCCGCCGGACAGCTCGTCGGGGGTGATCTTGTTGGTGCGGGTGCGCTCGGCGACGTCGGCGATCTTCTTCGCCAGCCCGGCGATGGAGAGGTCGCCCGCCTCCTTCACGACCGGCGTGAGCAGGCCCTTCTCGGTGTCGACCGCGAACGCGATGTTCTCGCGGTCGAAGTAGGTCACCTCGCCCTTGTCGCTGTCGATCGCTGCGTTGAGCTTGGGGTGCAGCTTGAGCGCGTCGATCGCCGCCTTGGCGAAGAACGGCAGGTAGGTCAGCTTCACGCCCTCACGCGCCAGGAAGTCCGCCTTGGACGCCTCGCGCAGGCGGGCGATCGCGGTGACGTCGACCTCCATGACCTGCGTCAGCTGGGCCGACTCGTGCAGCGACTCGACCATGCGCGAGGCGATCACCTTGCGCAGGCGCGAGAGCGGCTCGGTGGTGCCCCGCAGCGGCGACGGGGACGCCGTCGACGGAGCGGCAGCGGCCGGGGGAGCGCCGGCAGCCGCGGGCGCGGCGGCCGGTGCGGCGGGAGCAGCCGCGGCCTGCTGGGCGGCGGCAGCGGCGTCGAGGACGTCCTGCTTGCGGATCCGGCCACCGACGCCGGTGCCCTGCACCGAGCCGAGGTCCACCCCGTGCTGGTCGGCCATCTTCCGCACCAGCGGCGTGACGTACGCCGACTGGTCGCGGCCGCCGTCGGCTGCCGGCTTCTCGGCGGCAGGCGCCTGCGGCGAGGGGGCAGGTGCCTCCTGCTTCGGCTCCTCCTGCTTGGGGGCCTCCTGCTTCGGCTCCTCCTTGGCCTCCGTCTTGGGCTCCGGCTCGGGCTCGGGCTCCGGCTCGGGCTCGGGCTCCGGCTCGGGCTCGGGCTCCGGCTCGGGCTCGGGCTCCGGCTCGGGCTCGGGCTCCTCCTTGGCCTCCGGCTCGGACTTCTCCTCGGCCTGCGCCGGGGCGGCGTCGCCGGACCCGATGATCGCGAGCTCGGCGCCGACCTCGACGGTCTCGTCCTCCTCGGCCTTGATCTCCAGCAGCGTGCCGGCGACGGGGGAGGGGATCTCGGTGTCGACCTTGTCGGTGGAGACCTCCAGCAGCGGCTCGTCGACGGCGACCTCGTCGCCGACCTGCTTGAGCCAGCGGGTGACCGTTCCCTCGGTGACCGACTCACCCAGCGCGGGCAGCGTCACCGGCGTACCGCCACCACCGCCGCCACCGCCACCGCCACCGCCGGACGACCCACCGGACGAGCCGGACGAGGCCTCCTCGGCGGCGGGCTCGGACTGGGCCGGGGCGTCGTCCTTCTCCGACTCGGGGGTCTCGTCACCCGCGGGGAGCTCGCCGGTCTCCTCGGCGACCTGCTCCTCCTGCTCGGCCTTCTTCTCCGACTCCTCCTCGTCCTTCGGCTGGGCCTCGGGCTCGGCGGTCTCGGAGGCGTCGCCCGCGGACTCGCCCTCCTCGCCGACGACGGCCAGGACCGCGCCCACCTCGACGGTGTCGTCCTCGTTGGCCTTGATCTCGAGCAGCGTGCCGGCGACGGGGGAGGGGATCTCGGTGTCGACCTTGTCGGTGGAGACCTCCAGCAGCGGCTCGTCGACGGCAACCGTGTCACCGACCTGCTTCAGCCAGCGGGTGACGGTGCCCTCGGTGACGGACTCGCCGAGTGCGGGGAGGGTGACTTCGGAGGCCATGTGGTTCCTTCGCTCGCGTGTGGTTGGGGAATTCTCGGGTGGTTCGAGGAGGTGCTTCAGGAGTGCGCGTGGAGCGGCTTGCCGGCCAGCGCGAGGTGCGCCTCGCCGAGGGCCTCGTTCTGGGTGGGGTGGGCGTGCACGAGCGGCGCGACGTCGTCGGCGTGCGCCTCCCAGTTGTAGATGAGCTGCGCCTCCCCGATGAGCTCGCCGACGCGATCGCCCACCATGTGGACGCCGAGGACCGGACCGTCCACCAGGCCGACCAGCTTGACGAAGCCCTGGGTCTGCAGGATCTGGCTCTTGCCGTTGCCGCCGAGGTCGTAGGTGAGGGTGGTGACGGCGTCGCCGTGCAGCTCGCGGGCCTTCGCCTCGTCGAGGCCGACCGATGCGATCTCGGGGTGGGAGTACGTCACGCGCGGGATGCCGGTCTCGTCGATCGGACGCGGATCGAGCCCGGCGATGTCCTCGGCCACGAAGATCCCCTGCTGGAAGCCTCGGTGCGCCAGCTGCAGCCCGGGCACGATGTCGCCGACGG
Source organism: Nocardioides sp. zg-1230 (assembly GCF_013155335.1). Classification (GTDB taxonomy): domain Bacteria; phylum Actinomycetota; class Actinomycetes; order Propionibacteriales; family Nocardioidaceae; genus Nocardioides. The sequence goes on from NZ_JABJQZ010000005.1 coordinate 226,214, forward strand.
CGTACACGCCGTCGACGTTGGTGCGGCACCGCTCGTCGGCGAGCACGAAGCCGCGGTCCATCTCGATGCCCTGCTCGGCGTAGCCGAGGCCGTCGGTCGACGGGCCGCGCCCGACGGCGACGAGCAGCACCTCGGCCTCGATCACGTCACCGCCCTCGACGGTGACGGCGACGCCGGTGTCGGTGGCCTTCACGCTCTGGAACGGCGTGCCGGTGAGGAAGTTGATCTTGCGCTTGCGGAAGGCGCGCTCGAGCGCCTTGGAGGAGGCCTCGTCCTCGGCGGCGACCAGGTGCGGCAGGGCCTCGATGATCGTGACGTCGGAGCCGAAGGACTTCCACACGCTCGCGAACTCGCAGCCGATCACGCCGCCGCCGAGCACGATGGCGGACGCCGGGACCCGGTCGAGGCGCAGCGCGTGCTCGGAGGTGAGCACCTTGACGCCGTCGACCTCGAGGCCGGGCAGCGACTTGCTGTAGGAGCCCGAGGCCAGCACGACGGTCTTGCCGGTGTAGGCGGTGCCGTCGACGGTCACCTCGCGAGGACCGGTCAGCGTGCCGGTGCCCTCGATGACCGTGATGCCGCGCGACTTGATCAGCCCGGTGAGGCCCTTGAAGAGGCGGTCGACGACCTTGTCCTTGTACGCGTTGACGCCGGGCATGTCGATGCCGTCGAGGGTGGCGCTCACGCCGAACTGCGCGGCCTCGCGCGCCGAGTCGGCGACCTCGGCGGCGTGCAGGAGGGCCTTGGTCGGGATGCAGCCCACGTGGAGGCAGGTGCCACCGAGGTTGCCCTTCTCGACCAGCCCGACGCTGAGGCCCAGCTGGGCCGCTCGCAGGGCACAGGCGTATCCACCCGAACCAGCCCCGAGGACGAGGACGTCGAACTCACCGTCCGCCACTGATTTGCCTCCACACGCTCGACTCGCACCGACCACCTCGGGCGCGTCCATCTTTGCACTCTTCGCGAGGCTGTCCACACCGGGTCGGGTGGGCTGAACGGGCGATCGGCGAGCACGATGCGGAACGTCCCGGCAGAATGTGCGCCATGGGCATGTTCGACCGATTCCGCCGCAAGGGCCGCACGAGTGCCCCGGCGCGGGACGCCACCCGCACCGGTTCCACGCGCGTGCGTGCCTCCGACGGCGAGGACGCGCGACACCTCGAGGCGTTCGTCGCCACCCGCCAGGGGGTCGAGGGATTCGTCGAGCCGCGCACCGCCGTCAGCGACGTGACGCTGCTGCTGGTCGCGCACGACGGTGAGTGGACGCGACGGCGGGTGCCCAGCGTGAAGTGGGCGCACGACTTCGCCAACCGCCACCGCGTGCCGTCGTACGACGCCGCGGTGGTCGGGGTGCCCCAGCGCATGCGCGACTACAACCGGCGGAAGAAGGCCGGGGGCATCTAGGGTTTCGACACCCCTCGCTGCACTCGCTGCTCAACCAGCGGGGGTGTCCTCGGCGAGCGAGCGCGCGACTTCGACGAGCGTCGTGACCCCGAAGCCGGTGGCGCCACCGGGCACGTGGCCGTAGGCGCCGCCGGTGTTCATCTCCTTGCCGGCGATGTCGAGGTGGGCCCACGGCAGCCCGCCGGTGAACTCCCGCAGGAACGCCGAGGCGTAGAGGCCGCCGCCCCAGCGCACCCAGTCGTGCTGGAGGAGGTCGGCGACCTTGGAGGAGGTGATCCGCTCCTTCATCTCCTCGGGGATCGGCATCGGCCAGTGCTGCTCACCGGCAGCCCGGCCGGCGGCCAGGACGACCTCGACCTCCGCGTCGGTGCCCATCACGGCGCCGACCTTGTCGCCCAGCGCGAGCTGCATGTGCCCGGTCAGGGTGGCGATGTCGACGACGAGGTCGGGCTGCTCCTGCACCGCGAGCGAGAGCGCGTCGCCCAGCAGCATCCGGCCTTCGGCGTCGGTGTTGGCGATCTCGACCGTCGACCCGTTGTGCATGGTGATGACGTCACCGGGGCGGGTGGCGGTGCCGGACACCATGTTCTCGGCCATCGGCGCGAAGGCGGTCACCTTCACGGGCAGGCCGAGGCGGGCGATCGCGAGGGTGGCGGCGACGACGCTGGCCGCCCCGGCCATGTCGCCCTTCATGTTGACCATGCTCGACGACGGCTTGATGGTGAGGCCGCCGGAGTCGAAGGTGACGCCCTTGCCGACCAGGGCGAGGTGCGCGACCGCGTCCTGCGGCGCCCAGGTCAGCTTGACCAGGCGGGACGGCGCCTCGGAGGAGTCGCCGACGCTGAGGATGCCGCCGCAGCCCATCTCCGCGAGCTGCTCGTGGTCGAAGACCGCCAGCTTCACCTTGGGCGCGCCCCGGCCCCTGGTGACGTCCTTGTGGGCGGCCGTGACGAGGTCGGCCAGCAGCGGGGGCGTGCAGTCGCGGGGCGGCATGTTCACCCAGTCGCGGGTCAGCGTGACGGCGTCGGCGAGGACCTCCGCGCGCTCGAGCGCGGCGACGGCGTCGGCGCGCCGGGCGATGCCGGTGAGCACGACGACGTCGTTCGGCTCGGTGGTCTCGGACTTCGCCGACTTGTAGGCGGTGAACGTGTAGCCGCCGAGGCGGTGGCCCTCGACAACGGCGGCGACCAGCTCGGGGGTCTCGCTCGGCAGGGCGAGGGCGACCGATGCGGCGTTGGGGACGTTGCGGGCAGCGACGCCAGCGGCACGTCGTACGGCGATGGGGTCGGTCGGGTCCTCGCCCAGGCCGACGAAGACGAGCAGCGGTGCGTTGACCTCGTCGCGCGTCGGCGTCCGGACCGCCTCACCGGCCTTGCCGGTCACGCCCATCGTGGAGAGGAAGGGGCGCAGCCGGCGACCGTACGCCGTGTTGACGTCCGCGGCGGCGTCGCACAGCTGCGGCCCCTTGGGGCCGGCGACGACCCCCACGACGACGGCGTCGGCTCGGGTCTTGGCGGGACTGGCGCTGCGGAGGGCGTAGGTGGTCACCCGCGGCATGTTAGGGGAGACCTGACGCTCGAGCTGCTGCGGTAGGTTTCGCGCCATGGCCGGATCGCTCAAGCAGTCGCCCCTCCACGACCGTCACGAGGCCCTCGGTGCGAAGTTCGCCGAGTTCGGTGGGTGGTCGATGCCGCTGGAGTACCCGACCGGCGTCGTCAAGGAGCACACGGCCGTCCGGGAGGCGGTCGGCATCTTCGACGTCAGCCACCTCGGCAAGGCGATGGTGTCCGGCCCGGGCGCCGCCGACTTCGTCAACGCGACCCTGTCCAACGACCTCGCCAAGATCGAGCCGGGCAAGGCGCAGTACACCCTCTGCCTCGACGAGTCCGGCGGCATCGTCGACGACCTCATCGCCTACTGGCACGACCTCGAGCACGTGCTGCTGATCCCCAACGCCGCCAACACCGCCGAGGTGGTGGCCCGCCTCTCAGCCGCGGCGCCCGACGAGGTGAAGGTCAGGAGCCACCACGACGACTACGCCGTCCTGGCCGTGCAGGGCACCCGCTCCGACGAGGTGCTCGACAAGGTCGGCCTCCCGACCGGCCACGGCTACATGTCCTTCGTCGAGGCCGAGCTCGGCGACACAGGTGTGGGCGTCGTCGTGTGCCGCACCGGCTACACCGGCGAGCGCGGCTACGAGCTGGTCGTGGCCAACTCCGTGGCGGGCCAGCTGTGGGACGACCTGATGGCCGCCGGCGCGGAGTGGGGCATCACGGCGTGCGGCCTCGGCGCCCGCGACACGCTGCGCACCGAGATGGGCTACCCGCTGCACGGCCAGGACATCAGCCTCGACACCAACCCCGTGGAGGCCGGGCTGTCGTGGGCGGTGGGCTGGAAGAAGAACGTGTTCTGGGGCCGCGACGCGGTGCTGAAGGTCAAGGAGGACGGCCCGAAGCGGCGGCTGCGTGGTCTCGTCGCCGTCGGGCGTGGCATCCCGCGCCCCGGCATGGGGGTCACCCTCACCCACGACGTCCCGCTGGCCGACATCACCTCCGGCACGTTCTCCCCGACCTTGAAGAAGGGCATCGGCCTCGCGCTGATCCCGACCATGGTCGCCGAGGACGCGCAGGTCGGCGTCGACATCCGCGGTCGCCGCGAGATCTTCCAGCTGGTCAAGCCGCCCTTCGTCGACCCCTCGGTCAAGGAGTCCTGACGTGCTTCCCGGCCAGCCCCCGACGTTCCGCCAGCCCTCGGCCTCCGACCGGCCGTGGTGGTGGCGGCTCGAGGATGCGTCCGGCGAGGCCCTCGAGGTGGCCGGTCACTCCGACCAGCGCTTCTCCACCCAGGGTGACGCGGAGTCGTGGGTCGGCGAGATCTGGGCCGACCTGGCCGAGCACGGCGTCGCCGCGGTGACCCTGTTCGAGCACGACCGGCAGGTGTACGGCCCGATGTCGCTGAGCGCCTGACCCCATCCGCTCCGGCCACCGGGTCCGAACGGCTCACAAGGTCGTGGCGACGGAAGGTGGGCGGGGATGACGGACCGGTCGGACTTCGCGACGTACGTCGACGCGCGGTGGCCCGACCTCGTCGGCGGCCTCGAGGACGAGGGCGTCCCGGGTGACGACGCGCGGCTCGCGGTCGCCGGGGTCCTGCTGGCCGCGCGGCGGTCGTGGGGACGCCGGGTGCGCGACGAGCAGGTCGACGTCACGCTGTGGGCGGAAGTGCGCCAGCGGGTGGGCCTGCCCGTGCGGCCGGGGGAGCCGGTGCCGCACGCCGTACGACCGCGTGACCCGCGCGACGGGCCCGAGGAGTGGCTCGACCGCGCGGGTCGGCTGCGCGCCGCGCACCGGCGTCGGGACGCCCGCCGGGCCCTCGTCGTGCTCGCGGTCGTGGCCGTGCTCGGTGCGGGGTGGGCCTGGTGGGCGGGCCAGCCGCCCGCTCCGGCGGTGCGCGAGGAGGCGAACCCGCTGCCCGTCGCGTGGTACGCCGAGGGCGAGCTGCACCTCGAGGAGGTGGTGGTCGAGCTGCCGGAGGTCGAGGCGTTCGTCGCCGACTTCGCCGACACCACCGACGGTGCCGGCGTGGTGGTGCGGCTCCGCTCCGGCGAGGTGGTGCGCGTGAACGCGGACGGCGGGGTCGAGCCGGTCGACGAGGCTCCCCGCGCCCTCGACGCAGTGCCCGTCCCGCCGACCGTGCGCGGGATCGGCCCCGACGACGTGCTGGTGGAGAGCGCGCCCCTGGCCGGCGGCGGATGGGCGCACCTCGTCGACTCGGCTCGCCGCGCCGGTGCGGAGGACGAGCTGCGGCAGTCGGAGACCGGGCGCCGCGCGGTCGTGCTGTGCCCGACCGAGTGGACGTGCGAGGCCCCGATCACGGTCCTCGCCGACGGGCCGGTGCGGTTGCGCTGAGCCGTCCGGCCCGGGCGCTAGGGTCGCGCCTCGTGGCCGAGGCACTGTGGACGGGCGTGGCGCAGGCCTACGCGCGCAGCTTCGCCGGCCTGTGCGCCGGCGCGATCCCGTGGATGCTGGTCGATCTGCCGCGGGGCGGACGACTCCTCGACGTCGGGTGCGGCACGGGCGCACTGGTGCAGGCGGCCCGCGAGGCCGGGCACGACGCGCTCGGGGTCGATCCCGACCCGGAGATGGCGGCGCTCGCGTCGGCCGCGCTCGGGGCACGAGTGGCGGCCGCGGGCCTGCCCGACCTCCCCCTGGCCGACAACGGGTTCGAGGCCGTGACGGCCTCGTTCGTGCTCAACCACGTCGACGACCCCCGCGCCGGCGCGCGCGAGCTCGCGCGGGTGGCCGCACCGGGCGGCACCGTGCGCGCGACCATCTGGGGTGCGACCCCGCCGCCGCAGGCGGTGATGTGGAACGGGCTGCTCGACGCGGCCGGCGCGACACGCAGCCCGTCGCCGCGACTGCCGGTGGAGCGCGACTTCGAGCGCTCGCCCCACGGGCTCGCCGGCATCCTCGGCGAGGCGGGGCTCGCCGTGACGCACTCCGGCACGCGCGCCTGGCGGTGGCGCGTGGCTCCCGACGACCTGTGGGCGGGGCTCACCTCGGTCGGAAACTTCGGCGTCCTGTGGCGCGAGCAGTCCGACGACGTGCGGGTCCGCCTGCGGACGGCGTACGACGCCCTCGGCGAGCCGTGGCGCGACGGCCCCGACCCGCGTGCCGACTTCGTCTTCGACGTCGAGTGCGTCGTCGTCGAGGCGCGCGTGCCTCGGTCGTAGGCCGCGTCGGACGACGTAGAGTCGTCCCCGTGCGCGCCTACCTCGACCTGCTCCAGCGGATCCTCGACGAGGGGGTGGAGAAGACCGATCGCACCGGCACCGGGACGCTGAGCGTCTTCGGACACCAGATGCGGTTCGACCTCGCCGAGGGGTTCCCGCTCGTGACCACCAAGAAGGTGCACACGCGCTCGGTCTTCGGCGAGCTGCTGTGGTTCCTGCGCGGCGACACCAACGTGAAGTGGCTCCAGGACCGCGGCATCTCGATCTGGGACGAGTGGGCCGACGAGAACGGCGACCTCGGCCCGGTCTACGGCTACCAGTGGCGCTCCTGGCCGACGCCCGACGGCCGGCACGTCGACCAGATCGCGCGCCTCGTCGAGGGGATCCGCCACAACCCCGACTCGCGGCGCCACATCGTCTCGGCATGGAACGTGGCCGACGTCGACGACATGGCCCTCCCGCCGTGCCACACGCTCTTCCAGTTCTACGTCGCCGACGGTCGGCTCAGCTGCCAGCTCTACCAGCGCTCGGCCGACACCTTCCTCGGCGTGCCGTTCAACATCGCGTCGTACGCCCTGCTGACGCACATGGTCGCGCAGGTGACCGGCCTCGAGGTGGGCGACTTCGTGCACACGATGGGCGACGCCCACCTCTACCTCAACCACGTCGAGCAGGCGAGGCTGCAGCTCTCGCGCGAGCCGCGCCCGCTGCCGCGCCTCGTGCTCGACACCAGCATCAGCGAGATCGACGGGTTCGACCTCGAGCACGTCGCGGTCGAGGGCTACGACCCCCACCCGGGCATCAAGGCGCCGATCGCCGTCTGAACGGCGCTCGGGTCAACGGCGCTCGAGCGCCTGGCTGACCGCCTTCGCGACGTCGGCCACCAGGCGCGTGTGCCACCGCTCGTGGGCGGCGAGGTCGGCCACGAGGGCGTGGCAGTCGGGGCAGGTCAGGTGCTCGGTGCTCATCGGAGCCTCCCAGGGGTCGGGTTCTGCCCTTCACCGTGGCACGGCTCGGGCGAGGGGAACAGGGACCATGGACCGTGATCAGTAGGGTCGGTCCCGTGCTCCGTCCCGACCAGCGCGTCGTCCTCGTCGCCGCCCACGCCCGCAACCGGGTGATCGGCAACGGCCCCGACATCCCGTGGCGGCTGCCCGGTGAGCAGGCACAGTTCAAGGAGCTCACCTGGGGCCACACCCTGCTCATGGGACGCGCCACCTTCGAGTCGATCGGTCGGCCCCTCCCCGGGCGCACGACCATCGTGCTGACCCGCCACGCCGGCTGGAGCCACGACGGCGTGCTGGTCGCCCACACGGTCGAGGAGGCGCTCGACCTCGCCCGGTCGCAGCCCGGCGACGTCATGGTCGCCGGAGGTGGCGAGGTCTACGCGGCGCTCCTGCCCCATGCCACCCACCAGGTGCTGACCGAGGTCGACCTCGAGCCCGAGGGCGATGTGCACTACCCGCAGTTCCCCGCCGAGGAGTGGATGGAGACCCGGCGGGAGGCCTTCGACGGCTACGAGCGGGTGTGGCTCGAGCGGATGGACACCGCGGCGTGAGGCTCGTGGTCGACCCCTCGTCCGGCGTCCCGCCCTACGAGCAGGTGCGGGAGGCCATCCGTGGCCAGGTCGACGCCGGCGACCTGGAGCCCGGCTTCCGGCTGCCGCCCGTGCGCTCCCTCGCGGCCGAGCTCGACCTTGCCGCCAACACCGTGGCCCGGGCCTACAAGGAGCTCGAGGCGCTCGGCGTGGTCGAGACCCGCGGGCGCGCCGGCACCTTCGTGGCCGGGGCCGGCGTCGAGCGGTCGCTGCGCGAGGCCGCGTCGTCGTACGTCACCGCTGCGCGCACCCTCGGCGTGGGCGACGCCGAGGCCCTCGAGGCCGTACGCCGCGCGCTGGGCTGAGCGGTCCCGCGACCGCGGGGAACCGTCGGGTCGATGGATCGTCCCGCGGACGGCCCGACGGTTCCTCACGCCACCCCGGCCGACGGCGCGCGCGTGCGGCGGATGTTGCCCTCGCAGGGCGCTGACGAGGGCCAGACCCGCAGCACGTGCGCCGACCGAGGCCGTCCGGCGCGGACGCGGGAATGAACCCGGCCTCGGTGCCGTTGGACCGGACAGCTGGCTCCGCATTCATGCCCCCGGGCCTCAACCTTCGCCGCTACGAGCGGCCCTTCGCCGAGAGGCGGCTGACGGACCAGCGAGCAGCATCACGCAGCCACCCGCCGGGTAAGCCCCGGTCAGGGTGGCTGCGTGCTGTCCGGGGTCGACCTGCGATGCTCGGCCCATGGACGTCGATCGCGACCGGCACATCGTCGTCGCGGCCGTCGCGCTCGTGCGGGACGGGCACGTGCTGACCGTCCGCAAGCAGGGGACCGAGCGGTTCATGCTGGTCGGCGGCAAGCTCGAGCCCGGTGAGTCGGCGCGGGATGCGGCACTGCGGGAGACCTACGAGGAGGTCGGGCTCGAGATCGAGCAGGCGACCCTGCTGGGGGAGTTCCACTCGGAGGCCGCCAACGAGCCCGGCCACACCCTGCACTCGACGGTGTTCTGGGTGGAGTCCGACGCCGACCCGGTCGCGTCCGCCGAGATCGCGGAGGTCAGGTGGACCCCGCTGGACGACCACCCCGACGACCTGGCGCCGATGCTCGAGCACCACGTGCTGCCCGTGCTCCGGGCCACGGCCCGCAACGCCTGAGGGCCCGGCTCAGCCGGGACCCACGAACAGTCGCAGCTCGTCGCCCCAGCCCGCGACGGTGTCTGTCGTGCGCGTGTGGCCACGCGAGGCGTCGTACGACGAACAGGCCGAGCGCACCCGCGTGAACGTCTCGCGGACAGCGTCGACGTCGCCCTCGAGCGTGCGCTCCACCAGCCCGAGCAGCTCGCCGGCGGGCCACCCGTCGACGGGGTGGGTGCGAAGCTCCCAGGGGAGGTACTTGTTGTAGGGCCGCACGCGCCCGGTCATCGCGAACACCACGTCGAGGAGCCACGGCACCGACTCCGCGGCGTCGAGGCGGGTCTCGAGCACGCGACCGTCGCGGTGGCTCTTGAGCGCGCGGTAGGCGAAGTTGAGCCAGCCGTCGAGCCGGTCGTGGTCGATGAGGACCGCATCGGCCTCCTCGGGCGTCAGGGTCGCCTGACGACGCACGGCCTCGGTGAGGCCACCGTCCGTGCGGTCGAGCAGCACTGGCGCCCACGCGTAGGACCAGCGGTACCACCAGCCCTCGGTGCCGAAGGGCGGGAGGGTCTGCAGCTCGGACCACGAGTCGACCGCCTCGTCGACGTCGGGGGAGTGCGTGCTCGAGCGGCCGGCCGCGGCGACGTCGGTCAGCACGACGATCACGTCGAGGTCGGACTGTTCGGTCGCGAGGTCGCGCGCCGCCGACCCGCTCAGCACGAGGCCGAGGAGGTCGTCGCCGTGCGCGGCGTGATTGCGCCCGGCGAGCGCGGTGATCCTGGAGCGTTGGGTAGGGGACAGCCACTCCGGGAGGGCGAGGTCGATGCTCACTTCGGCGGCAGCGTCCGAACGAAGGCGACCCCGCGGTCGACCCAGAGCCGAAGGAGGTCGTCGTCGTCGAGCCCTTCGGCGGAGACGAGCAACCACCCGGTCATCGGGCGCCCGCGCATCTCCATCGGGGCCACCGACGTGCCGTCGACCCACGCCTCGGCGTCGGTCGGGTCGGCGCGCACCATGAGGGAGCCGTCGCTGGCGGCCGCGACCGCCATGTGGTCGTCGACCATGAAGCCGAGCCCGCCGAACATCTTCCTCGACGTCACCCCGGGCTCCCCGGCGAGCAGGTCGGCGACGCGCTGCGCCAGCTCCTCGTCGTACGCCATGCGGTGACCGTAGACCACCCCTCCGACACCGGCTCGCGGCTCGGCGACCACGGCGCGACGGTGGAGGAGCGATAACCTTCGGCCATGAGCTCCAACGTCCCGTTCGGCCGCCTCCTCACGGCGATGGCCACCGCGTTCCACGAGGACGGCAGCGTCGACCTCGACGGCACGGCGCGGATCGCCGCGCACCTCGTCGACCACGGCAACGACGGCGTCGTCGTCAGCGGCACGACGGGGGAGAGCCCCACCACCTCGGTGGCCGAGGACGGCGAGATCCTGCGCGCGGTCCAGGACGCGGTCGGTGACCGCGCGACGGTCATCGCCGGCGTCGGCACCAACGCGACCGCACACTCGGTCGAGCTCGCCCGCCAGGCGGAGAAGATCGGCGTCGACGCGGTGCTGCTCGTCAGCCCCTACTACAACAAGCCCGGCCAGGTCGGCCTGCGTCACCACTTCAGCTCCGTCGCGGAGGCGACCGACCTGCCGGTGATGCTCTACGACGTGCCCGGGCGCACGGCGAGCCTGATCGAGCTCGACACCTACGAGGCGATGCGTCGCTACGACCACGTCAGGTCGGTCAAGGAGGCCTCGGGCCTGCTCGCCCGCACCGCAGAGCTGGTCGACATGGGCTACGCCGTCTACTCCGGTGACGACGCGAACACCCTGGGCTACCTCGCCTACGGCGGCGTCGGCCTGGTCTCGGTCGTCGCGCACGCCGCGGGCGACCAGCTCGCATCCATGATCGATGCCTGGGTCCGCGGCGACCACGCCGAGGCCCTGCGCATCCACACGGCGCTCCTCCCGGCCTTCGAGGCCGTGATGGGCGTCCCCAACTACGGAGCCACCACCGCCAAGGCAGCCCTCGAGCTGCTCGATGTGCTCGACAACCGCCGCGTCCGCGGCCCGCTCGTCGCGCTCGACGACCACGAGGTCGCGGCGCTCCGCACAGGCCTGGCTGCCGCCGGCCTCCTCTGAACACCTGACACCCCGAACCCGAGGACTACCTTGAGCCATCCCCATCCTGACCTGAGCGCGCCCGCCCCCCTCCCGGCCGGAGGCCTCCGGGTCATCCCGCTCGGCGGGCTGGGCGAGGTGGGTCGCAACATGACCGCGTTCGAGTACGACGGCCGCCTGCTGCTCGTCGACTGCGGCGTGCTCTTCCCCGAGGACCACCACCCCGGCGTGGACCTGATCCTCCCCGACTTCGAGCCCATCCGCGACCGGCTCGACGCCGTCGAGGCGCTCGTGCTGACCCACGGCCACGAGGACCACATCGGCGCGACGCCGTACCTCCTGCGCGAGCGAAGCGACATCCCGCTCGTCGGCTCCAAGCTCACCCTGGCCCTGCTCGGCTCCAAGCTCCGCGAGCACCGGCTCAAGGAGACCGCGCAGTACGAGGTCGCGGAGGGGCAGACGATCACCTTCGGCCCGTTCGTGCTGGAGTTCGTCGCGGTCAACCACTCGATCCCCGACGCGCTGGCGGTCGTGATCCGCACCGGTGCCGGCGTCGTGCTGCACACCGGCGACTTCAAGATGGACCAGCTGCCGCTCGACGGGCGCATCACCGACCTCAACGAGTTCGCCCGCCTCGGCGACGAGGGCGTCGACCTGTTCCTCACCGACTCCACCAACGCCGAGGTGCCGGGCTTCACGACGTCCGAGAAGGACATCTCCCCGGTGCTGGAGGGCGTGTTCGCCAAGAGCACCCAGCGCATCATCGTGGCCTGCTTCGCCTCCCACGTGCACCGCGTCCAGCAGGTCCTCGACGCGGCCGTCGCCCACGGCCGCAAGGTCGCCTACGTCGGTCGCTCGATGGTGCGCAACATGGCCATCGCCCAGGAGCTCGGCTACCTCACCGTGCCGCCCGGTGTGATGGTCGAGGCCAAGGAGCTCGCCGACCTGCCGCCGCACAAGCAGGTGCTCATCTCGACCGGCTCGCAGGGCGAGCCGATGTCCGCGCTGAGCCGGATCGCCCAGCGCAGCCACAACTTCGTGCACCTCGAGGAGGGCGACACCGTCGTCCTGGCCAGCTCGCTGATCCCCGGCAACGAGAACGCCGTCTACCGCGTGATCAACGGCCTCGCCCGCCTGGGTGCCAACGTCGTGCACAAGGGCAACGCGCTCGTGCACGTCTCCGGTCACGCCAGCGCCGGTGAGCTGCTCTACTGCTACAACATCGTCAAGCCGCGCAACGTGATGCCGGTGCACGGCGAGGTCCGCCACATGCGGGCCAACGCCGACCTGGCCCGGGCCACCGGCGTGAAGAACGTCGTCCTGGCCGAGGACGGCGTCGTCGTCGACCTCGTCGACGGCGTGGCCAAGGTGACCGGCAAGGTCGAGGTCGGCTACGTCTTCGTCGACGGCACGACCATCGGCGACGTGTCGGAGGCCTCGATGAAGGACCGCCGGATCCTCGGCGAGGAGGGGTTCCTCTCGGTCATCGTCGTGGTCGACTCGGTGACCGGCAAGGTGGTCTCCGGGCCGGAGATCCACGCCCGGGGCTTCGCGGAGGACGAGTCCACCTTCGACGACATCCGGCAGCCGATCATCGACGCGATCGACGCGGCCGTCGCCGAGGGGACCAACGACAGCTACCAGCTCCAGCAGACGGTGCGCCGCGTGGTCGGGCGCTGGGTCAACCGTGCCCACCGTCGTCGCCCGATGATCATTCCTGTGGTGATCGAGGCCTGACGGCCCTAGCATCGACGCGGGACCGGCTCGACCCGCAGCGGCGGGGCCGGCAGTCCTGGGTGGGGAGGTGGACATGCCGCGCAGCCAGGGCGCGTTGAGCCGACTGGCGGAGCTGATGCGTCGCGTCAACTCCTCCACCGACACCGAGGTCATCCTCGAGGAGATCGCGCACGGCGTCGTCGACGTCCTGGGCTACGGAGTCGCGGCGATCGCCCGGCTCGAGGGCGACACGCTCGTGATGACCCACGTCGCCGGCCCGCCCGACGTGGTCGCCCAGATACTCCACCGCCGCACCCCGGCCGAGCAGATCCTCGACGAGTTCCGCGAGGCCGACAAGTGGGGCATCCTCCGCTTCGTGCCGGCCGGGCGGATGTCCGCGGCGCGGTTGCAGGCGGCGTGGATCCCGGAGTTCCAGCCCACCGGCGACCCGGACGCGTGGCACCCCGAGCACGCGCTCTACGCGCCGCTCTACTCGGCGGGCGGCGAGCTCCTCGGCAACATGGCGGTCGACCTGCCGGCCGACGGCCGGGTCCCCGACGAGGCCGACCGGGAGCTGCTCGAGATGTTCGCGGTGCAGGCCGGCGTGGCCCTGTCCAACGCCCGCGAGCGCGAGCGGCTCACCGACCGCGTGCGTCTCGACCGCATGCTCACCACGGTCGCCGGTGCCGCGACCGCGCAGAACCTCTCCCAGGCGCTCGGGGCTGCCGTGGTCGCCGTCGCGGAGTCGCTGGGCACCGTGCAGACGGTCGTGCGCACCTTCCCCAGCGACGCCCAGGGCAGCCAGCTCGGCGTCGGGACGCCGTACGCCTTCACCTCCGAGCACGACGTCCCCGAGATCCGCGAGGACCTCACCCGGCTCGAGGACCTCCCGGTGCTCATCGAGCTCGGCGTCGACGACGCGTCGTCACCGCAGCTGCCCCGCAGCGCCGCCCGCATGCAGGAGCTGATGCGCGGCATGCGGGTGGACCGCGCGCTCGTCTCGCCGCTCGTCTCGCAGGACGACCTGGTCGGCTACCTGGTGCTCGGCTTCGCCCGCCACGCCCGCACCGTGACGGCCAACGAGGCCGACGCGGTGCTCGAGGTGTGCCGGCTGCTGGCCCAGACCGTCCGCGCCTCGCGCGTGCTGGAGACCGAACAGCGCCTCGTGCAGGAGCTGCGCGAGCTCGCCCGCTACCGCAGCGAGCTCATCGCGACCATCTCCCACGAGCTCAAGACGCCGCTCACCGCGATCCTCGGCCACGCCGAGCTGATCGCCGACCGGCACCCCGACCTCGCCTCGATCGACGCGATCATCCGCAACGCCGGCCGGCTCAACAACCTCGTCGCCAACCTGCTGCACTACTCGCGCATCCAGGGCCGGCGCGAGACCGTGCGGCGCGCGGTCGATCTCTCCGAGCTGTGCGAGGCCAGCGTCGACCTGCTCAGCATCCGCGCCAAGCAGGCGGGGGTGCGGCTCCACTTCGACCGGCCGGGACCGGCGCCGGTGATCGTCTTCGGCGACCCCGAGGAGCTCGCCCGGGTGATCGACAACATGGTCGACAACGCCGTGAAGTACACCCCCGAGGACGGGTCGGTGTCCGTGGCGATGACGATCGGCGGCGACGAGGTGAGCGTGCACGTCACCGACACCGGCCTCGGCATCTCGGTGACCGACCAGCAGAACGTGTTCTCCGCCTTCCACCGCTCCACCAACCCCAACGCGCTGTCCGTGCCCGGCACCGGCCTCGGCCTGCCGATCGCGCAGCGGATCGCGGAGTCGCACGGCGGGACGCTGTCGGTGTCCTCCGAGCTGGGTCAGGGAAGCACGTTCACCTTCACGCTCCCGCTGCGCTCGCCGCGAGAGCAGGCCGACTGAGCGAGGCCGTCCCCGCCTCGAGGTGCACCACCCGGTCCATCTGGTCGAGCCCGACCGTGCCGTGGGTGATCCACAGGATCGAGCGGCCGGCGCGTCCCGCCGAGCCCAGCATCTCCCGCGCGACGGCGCGCGCAGTGGGTCCGTCGAGGTGGGCGGTCGGCTCGTCGAGGACGAGCACCGGCGGGTCCGCGAGCAACGAGCGCGCCAGAGCGAGCCGGGCACGCTCGCCTCCCGACACCTCGCGCCGTCCGGCGCCGACGTGGGTGTGGATGCCTGCGGGAAGCGCGTCCACCCACTCCCCGAGCCGGGCACGCCGCAACGCGTCGAGCACCTCGTCGTCGTCGGCGTCCGGCCGCGCCAGCCGGACGTTCTCCGCGACGGTCGAGGCGAAGACGTGCGGGTCGTCGTCCACGAGGCCGACGCGGCGGCGTACGTCGTCGAGCGCGAGCCGGCGCAGGTCCGTGCCTCCGAGGAGCACCTCGCCGCGGACCGGGTCGATGAAGCGCACGAGGCTCGCGGCGAGGGTCGACTTCCCGGAGCCGGACGGCCCGGTGATGCCGAGGTGCTCCCCGGGGCGCAGGACGAGGTGGTCCAGCGCGAGGACCGGCCGATCGGTCCAGCCGAGCTCGGCCCCGCGCACCCCCACGTCGTGACCGGCCGGGACCGGCTCGGGCGCGGCGGGGTCGGCCACCGCCGGGGGAGTGGCGGCGAGCTCGTCCAGGCGCTCGCGGGCCGCGCGGGCCCGCACCGACAGGGCTCCGGCGTCGGCGAGCCCGCCGACGGCGTCGGCGAGAGCGAGCGGCACGAGCAGCAGCAGGGCGAGACGTGCGGGCGTGGTGGCCGACGGGTCGACGAGGGCCGCGACGGCGACCACCCCCAGGCCGGCTGCGGCGCTGGTCAGCGCGGCGCCTGCTGCGACCGCGCGGGAGGAGCGTCGTACGGCACGGGCGAGCGCGGTCGACTCCGCGCGCACGGCGGCGAGGGCCCGGTCCGTGGCCCCCCACTGCTCGAGCTCGTGCAGGCCGTTCGCGAGCTCCTCCACCCGGGTCCCGAGCCGTGCCCGGTGGGTCACCACCAGCGGCTCGGCCGCAGCGGCGCCCCGACGGGCGAGCACGAACGCGAGCCCGCCGGCGGCGGTGACCAGCAGCACGACCACACCCGCGGCCGGCGCGACGAGGCCGGTGAGGGCCGCGGCGCCTGCGCCGACCAGGACGGCGGTGACGAGGGGCTGGCGGACACGGAGCCGGTCGTCGAGCAGGGCGTCCACGTCGTCGACGACACCGGTGAGCAGGTCGCCGCGGCGCGGGCCGAGACGCCCCGGCACCAGGGGGACGAGGTCTGCGAACACCTTCGCCCGGCGCTCGGCCAGCTCGCGCAGCACGACGTCGTGGCTCAGCACCCGCTCGGCGTGCCGGAGGACCGGGCGGGCGAGGCCGAAGAGGCGCACCCCGACGATGGCGACCATCAGGTAGAGCACCGGGGGTTGCTCGCTGGCGCGGGTGATCAGCCAGCCCGCGGTCGCGGTGAGGGCGACGCCCGACGCGGTCGACAGCGCGCCGAGCGAGGTGGCGGTCCGCATGCCCCAGCGGGGCCGGCCCTCGTCCTCCACGGCCGCGACGGCGACCGGGGCCGCCGCAGGGTGGCGGCGTACGACATCGGGGACGGCCTCATCGGTGTCGGCCGCCGCCACGGTGGAGGGCATCGGCGTCGGAGACAGCTCGACCACCCGGTCGGCGGCCGCGAGCACGGCCGGGCGGTGGGCCACCACGACCACCAGGCTGCGCCGGGCCAGCAGCGCCAGGGTGTCGAGGAGGACCTGCTCGGTCTCCTCGTCGAGGTGGGCGCTGGGCTCGTCGAGCAGCACGACGGGGCGACCGGCGAGGACGATCCTCGCCAGCGCGACGCGCGCTCGCTGGCCGGCGGACAGCCCGGCGCCGTCCTCGCCGAGCGGGGAGTCGAGCCCCCGAGGGAGGGCGCGTACGACGTCGTCGAGGCCGACGCTGCGCAGCGCGTCCCACACCTCGCCGTCGCCGGCCGAGGGGCGACCGAGCCGGACGTTGGAGCCGATCGTGTCGGCCAGCAGCCACGGACGCTGCGGTGCCCACCCGACCAGGCTGCGCCACCACTCGGGGTCGAGGTCGTCGAGTGGCGTGCCGCCGACGCGGACCTCGCCGGCCAGCGGCGGCAGCTCGCCGCGGAGCGTGGCGAGAAGGGTGGACTTGCCGCACCCGGACGGCCCGGCGACCGCGACGAGGCCGCGGTCGGGAATCTCGAGGTCGAGCGGGCGGACCAGGCTGGCATCGGGGGAGTGGCCGATCTCCAGCCCTCGCAGCACCAGGCCGGTGGCGGTGGGCAGCACCGTTCCGGACTCCCGGGCATCGGCCCGAGCCAGCAGGGCGTCGGCGTCGGCGAGCGCGGCGGTGCCCTCGGCCGCAGCGTGGAACTCGGCGCCCACGCGGCGCAGCGGCCAGTAGGCCTCGGGGGCGAGCAGGAGGACGGTGAGGGCGACCTCGAAGCCGATGGTCCCCGAGGCCAGCCGCAGGCCGACCGTCACCGCCACCAGCGCGACCGACAACGTCGCGACGAGCTCCAGCACCGAGGAGGACGCGAACGCGACCTTGAGGGTGTCGACGGTCGCGCGACGGTAGCGGTGCGTCACCGACCGGATCGTCTCGACCTGCGCGCGGGCACGCCGGTGGGCGACGAGCGTCGGCAGCCCGCGGACCACGTCGAGGAAGTGGCCCGAGAGCGCCTCGAGCTCTCGCCACTGCGTACGGGCGCGGTCGCGGGTGGTGAGCCCGACGAGCACGGCGAACACCGGCACGAGCGGCAGCGTCAGCGCGACCACGATGCCCGAGAGCGGGTCGAGCCAGGCGATCGCTGCCAGCGTGACGACCGGGAGGACCACCGCGGGGACCAGGGCGGGGAGGTAGCGGGTGACGTAGGGCTCGACCCCGGCGACGCCGCGGGTGGCCAGCACGACCAGGCGGGCGGGCGACAGCTCGTCGCTGCGGCGGGCGGCGTCCAGCAGCCGCTGCCGCAGCGCTCCGGAGACCTCGCCCGCAGCGCGCGCCGCCGCGCGCTGACCGACGTACGTCGACGCCGTCCGCAGCAGCACCAGGCCGGCGAGGGCCCACGCGGAGCCGTGCCAGCCGCCGGCCGGTGGGGTGACCGCGGCGACCACGAGCGCGCCCAGGGCGAACGCCTGCGCCACGGTGGCCAGGCCGCCGACGACCCCGCTCGCCACCACCAGCGACAGGGCGCCTCGGGCCGGACGGAGGTGCGAGAGGGCTGCCGGGTCGAGAGGCCTCACGGCGCCGGGGTCTCGGCCAGCTCGGCGGCGGGGATGTGGTGCACCGCGATCCGCCTGCGGAACACCCAGTAGGTCCACGCCTGGTAGCCCAGCACGATCGGGGTGAAGACGACCGCCACCCACGTCATCACCTTCAGCGTGTACGCCGTCGCAGCCGCGTTGGTCGTCGTCAACGAGTAGGCCGGGTCGGTCGTCGAGGGCATCACGTCGGGGAACAGGGAGAGGAACAGGCCGATGACAGCGAGGGCGATGGTCACGAAGGTGCCGACGAAGGCCCAGCCCTCGCGACCGCGCACCGCCGCGAGCAGCCCGCCGACCAGGGACAGCGCAGCGAGCACGAAGACGATCGCCGAGACGGCGGTGCCCGTCTTCGCCTGGGTCCAGGCCAGGAACACCACGGCCAGCACCGCGGCGACGGCACCGATCCGGACCGCCAGGTCCCGCGCGCGGTGGCGGATGTCGCCGTCGGTCTTGAGCGCGACGAACATCGCGCCGTGCGCGGCGAACAACGTCAGCGTGACGAGCCCGCCGAGCAGGCCGTAGGGGTTGAGCAACGTGAAGAGGGTGCCGGTGAACTCCTTGTCGGCGTCGATCGGCACACCGGCGACGATGTTGGCGAAGGCGACGCCCCAGAGCAGCGCCGGCACGAACGAGCCCCAGATGATGGCGAGGTCCCACCGCCCCTTCCAGGCGTCGTCGCCGCGCTTGTGGCGGTACTCGAAGGCGAGCCCGCGCACGATGAGGGCAACGAGGATCAGCAACAGGGGGAGGTAGAACCCGCTGAACAGAGTGGCATACCACTCCGGGAAGGCGGCGAAGGTCGCACCGCCCGCCACCAGCACCCAGACCTCGTTGCCGTCCCAGACCGGGCCGATGGTGTTGATCATGACGCGTCGCTCGGTCTCGTTGCGGGCCAGCACCGGCAGCAGCATCCCGACGCCGAAGTCGAAGCCCTCCAGGCAGAAGTAGCCGACCCAGAGCACGGCGATCAGGGCGAACCAGACGGTGGTCAGTTCCATGGTGTCTCTCTCGTCACTCAGCAGGAGGTCAGTAGGCGAAGGTGAGCGGGGCGTCCTCGTCGTCGGAGCCGCCGACCTTGACGCGGGGCGGCTCCTCGTAGGGGTCGGCGCCCTTCCTGATGTAGGTGACGAGCAGCTTGACCTCGATCACCGCGAGAACGGCGTACAGCGAGGTGAGCACGACGAGGGACGTGGCGGCCTCGAAGGTCGAGACGCCGGGCGACACGCCGGACTCGGTGGTCATCAGGCCGAACACGACCCACGGCTGCCGGCCCATCTCGGTGAAGATCCAGCCCCACGACGACGCCAGCGTCGTGGCGATCGGCAGGCTCAGCCCGAGGACGCCGAGCCAGCGGACCCCGGGCGTGCGCCCCTTGCGGGTCAGCCACAGGATCAGCGCAGCGCCGCCCGCGGCGAAGAAGCCGAGGCCCATCATGAAGCGGAACGACCAGTAGGTCACCGGGATCACGGGGGTGTAGTCGCCCTCGGTGAAGGCCTTGGACGCCGGGTCGGAGCCGTAGGTCTCGGCGTACTCCTCGCGCAGCGGGTTGATCCCCTCGACGGTGCCGTCAAAGGACCCGGTGCCGAGGAAGGACAGCAGGCAGGGGACGGTGACGGCGAACTTCTCCTCCTTCCCGTCGGGGGTGCCGATGGTGAAGACCGAGAACGGTGCGCAGCTGTCGCTGGTCTCGTAGAGGCCCTCGGCGGCTGCCATCTTCATCGGCTGGACCTCGGTCATGACCTTGCCCTGCAGGTCGCCGGTGACGGCGACGCCGATCCCCGCCAGCAGCGTGACGACCGCGCCGATGCGGATGGCGCTGTGGTACATCGGGCGGTCGGCCTCGTGCTTCTTCTTCATGTAGAGGTAGGCCGAGACGCCGAGCAGGAAGGTGCCCGCGGTCATGTACGCAGCGAAGATCACGTGGGGGAACGTCACCACCTGGACCTTGTTGAACATCACCGCCCAGAAGTCCGTCAGCTCCGCGCGACCCGACTCGGGGTTGAAGCGGTAGCCCACCGGGTGCTGCATCCAGGAGTTGGCGGCCAGGATGAACCACGACGAGGCGAGCGTGCCGAGGTGCACCAGCCACATGCAGCCCGCGTGCAGGCCTCGGGGGAGCTTGTCCCAGCCGAAGATCCAGAGCCCGAGGAAGGTCGACTCGAGGAAGAAGGCCAGGAGTCCCTCGACGGCCAGCGGGGCCCCGAACACGTCGCCGACGAAGCGCGAGTAGTCCGACCAGTTCATCCCGAACTGGAACTCCTGCACGATGCCGGTCACCACGCCGATGGCGAAGTTGATGAGGAACAGCTTGCCGAAGAACTTCGTCAGCCGGAGGTAGTCCTCCTTGCCGGTGCGCACCCACGCGGTCTCCAGCCCGGCGATGACAGCCGTGAGCCCGATCGTCAGCGGCACGAACAGGAAGTGGTAGACGGTGATGATCCCGAACTGCCAGCGGGCGATGTCGAGGACGTCCATGGGACCCTTTCGGCGAAGGAGTTACTACACAGCGTAGTAGATACTACGCCGTGTCGTAGTTCCGGGGTCAGGGCCTCTAGACTCCTGTTCCATGAGTCCTAGGTCCCGGACGGGGGAGCTCGAGCAGGCCGTCCTCGAGGTGCTGTGGGACCTCGACGCGGCCGGCCGCACCGCGAGCCCGGACGGGCCCGGGGTCAGTGGCCGGGAGGTGCACGAGCGGCTCGCCGGCCGCAACCTGGCCTACACGACCGTGATGACGGTCCTCGACCGGCTGGCCCGCAAGGACCTCGTCGTACGACAGCGCGAGGGCCGCGCGTTCCGCTACGCACCGCGACTCACCCGGGCCGCGATGACGGCCGAGCTCATGCACGAGGCGCTCGAGGGCACCAGCGGCGACCGCGAGCAGGCACTGGTCTCGTTCGTGGGGGAGGCCAGCGCCGAGGACCTGGCCGCGCTGCGGCGCGCCCTCGACCACCTGGGCTGACCCGACCGGCGATGCCGACACCTGTCGTCCTCGGCACGCTCGCCGTGCTCCTGGCCGGGCCGCTGCCGTGGGTGCTGTCACGGTGGACCGGGCTCCGTCGCACGCCCGCCGCGGCCATGCTGCTGTGGCAGAGCACCGCGCTGGCCGCGGTCCTCGCGGCGCTCGGCGCCGGGCTGTCGCTGGTGACCGAACGGCTCTGGGAGGACCCGGCAGGCCCCGGCGACGTCGTGGTGGCCGCCGTCGCGGGGGCGATCACCCTGGTCGTGCTGGCTCGCCTGCTGCTGAGCGGGCACCGCACCGGTACGTCGCTGCGGCGGATGCGCCGACGGCACCGCGAGCGCGTCGACCTGGTGGCGCGGACCGACGGGGGAGTGTCGGTCCTCGACCACGACGTGCCGGTGGCCTACTGCGTGCCGGGCATGAGCGGGTCGCGCATCGTCGTGTCGCGCTCGACCCTCACCAACCTCTCCCCGGCTGAGCTCGGTGCGGTCCTCGAGCACGAGCGCTCGCACCTGCGCGCGCGTCACGACCTCGTGCTGGAGGCGTTCACGGCCCTCCACCTGGCGTTCCCTCGCTGGGTCGCGAGCGCCGCGGCCCGCCGTGAGGTGGAGGTGCTGGTGGAGGTGCTCGCCGACCGGGCGGCCTGCCGCAGCGGCGACCGCCGCGCGCTCGTGTCGGCGCTCGTCACGCTTGCCGGGTCGACCGCGCCGGCCGGTTCGCTCGGGTCGTCCGGCTCGCTCGCTGCCCGGGTCGAGGTGCTGCGCGACGCCCGCTCCCACCCCTGGCAGGCGGCCGCCGTCTCCGGTCTCGCCGTCGCCATCCTGGCCCTCCCCACCGTGCTGGTGGTGCTGCCCTGGCTCACCGGGTTGGCCTGATCCGCGCACCGTCGGGGGCGCAGACGTACGAAGGCCCCGGCGGATCGCTCCGTCGGGGCCTTCGCTCGTGCTAGCCGGGCGTCAGGGTCAGCGTCGGATCCTGAACGTCAGCTTGTCCTTGCTCCTCGCCACCTGGGCGGTGCCGCGGTAGACGACGACCAGCGTGTGCTTGCCGACCCCGTAGTTCTTCCGGACCGTCATCACCACGCGGCCCTCGCGGACCTTGCGCGAGCCGATGCGCTTGCCGTCGATGCGGAAGATGACCCGTCCACGCAGTGCCCGGTTCTCCGTCTGGACCTTTCCGATCACGGTGAAGTCGTGGCCGAAGCGGGGCCGCTTCGGGGAGACCTTGCCCGTGGTCGTCGAGTCCGCGATCGGCTCCGGGGTGGGCGTCGGGGTCGGCGTCGGCGTCGGCGTCGGCGTCGGGGTGGGCGTGGGCTCCGTGGTGGGCGGGGTGGTGGCCGCGTCGGCGCACACCTCGACCTTCACGTTGTCGACGTACCAGCCGTCGATGCCGTTGCAGCCGTCGCGACCCATGTCGAAGCGGAACTCCACCGAGTCGCCCTCCGCTGCGAGTGCGCCGAGGTCGACGACCGAGGTGCCCCACGAGCCGTTGAGCTGGCCACCGTCGGTGCCGGTCCAGGCGGGCTCGCCGCCCATCGGGCCCTGACGCGAGTCCAGCTCGCCACCGGGCGCGTTGAACAGGTAGGCGTCGGCGGGGACGATCTCGAAGTCGCCGTCGTTGACGCTCACCTTCAGGTTGCCGCCGTCCCACGTCGCCTCGGTCGCCACGTAGTGGTCGAACGACAGACGCGGCGAGTCACCGGACGGCACCGCGATGGCCGGGCTGATCAGCCCGTTGCGGCTCGTGATGTCGTCGCTCGCCGGGTCGCAGTCGCCCTCGACCGGGTCGGGGCCGAACGCGACACCGCCGGAGTGGTCGGGAGCGTCGGTCGAGGCCACCCACGGGCGACCGGTGGAGGTCGGGTAGCCGAGCTCCTCGTCCTGGGTCCAGCCGGCGAGGCCGTCCTCGAAGTCCTCCGAGAACGAGGTGGTGACCGTGGTGCCCTCACCGCAGTCCAGGACGGGCATGCCCTCCTTGGCGAGCAGCGGCTCCCAGGCGCACTGCTCGGACGGGTCCGTGCGCAGCTCGGTCTCGGCGATCACGCTCGTGAGGTAGGCGCAGTCCGCCTTCTTCATGCCCCCTTGGACGACCGCTGGCTGGGTGACGCCGCCGTCGGCGCCGTCGGCCCGCTTCGGGTCGCCGAGCGTGACCTTCTCGATCGTCACGCCGGTGAGCGCCACGCACGAGGCCTCGAGGCCGTCGGCCAGGTCGGGGAAGTAGGACGCCGGGGTCAGGTAGTTGCTCTGGGTGTGCCAGAACAGCCACGCCGCCTTGTCCAAGCCGATCCCGGTGCCCTGTCCGTCCATGCCGTCCACCAGCAGGGCGAACGTGCGGTTGACCACGCCGGAGTTGGAGTGGACGCCGCCGCCGTCGTCGCTGGTGCAGTGGTACTCCTCGTCCGAGACCTTGCCCGGGTCGCCGTAGCAGTTGGGGTTCCACATGTCCCGGATCGCACCGCCGAAGGCGGGGTCGGACTCGCCCGAGAGCCAGCGGTAGGTCTCGTCGGTGTCGGCGGGGACGGCCTGGGTGGTGAAGCTGACCGGACCGCCGGCGTTCTTGAACTTCGTGCCGTCCTCACGGGTGACCATCACGCCGTAGATGTTGGCGGAGCCGGACATCGAGATCGGCGCGCGGCCGGCGACGCTGTCGCCCACGACGATGCCCTTCGCGCCCGCGGCCTGCGCGTTGGCGGCCTTGGTGCCGAAGGTGCACTCGCCGCGATCGACGTAGACCCAGTTGCCAGAGATGGCGCCGGCGTTGGTGAACGCCAGGCAGCCGTTGCCGGTCGAGCTGTCGACGGTGCCGTCGGACAGGGTGCCCGTGCCGTCGATGCCGACGACCGCGGTGCCGGTCACCGGGGTCTGCCCGATGGTCGGTCCGAAGGAGGCCGGGGCAGCGGTGCACGGCCCTGCAACGCTCGCAGGAGCGGTGATCTCCATGGTGATGTCGGAGCGCGTGTAGTCCGAGCACAGCCCGGGCGTGCGGTAGACGGGGGCGGCCGGCGTCTCGCCGCCCTCGTTCTGGCGCTTGTTGAGCATGTCGACGGTCTCGCCCCAGATGTCGGAGTAGGCCTCGTTCATCGCGCCGGACTGCCACTGGTAGATCAGGCCCGAGGTCGACTCGGTGTAGGCGTGGCCCCACTCGTGGGCGACGGTGTCGTCACCGGTGACGCCCGTGCAGTAGTTGGTGGAGAAGCCGTTCCAGTTGGCGTTGGGGCAGCTGATCCGCGGGTCGTTGTTGATGGTGTACATCGGACCGCTGTTGCCGTCCCAGCTGTTGTAGCCGAACGTGTTGCGGAAGAGCCAGTAGGACTCCGACGCGCCGAGCGCCTCGTTCTTCTGGTCCTCGGTCATGGTGCTCGGGAAGGCCTGGCCCTCGCTCCACACGTGGTCGTAGCCGTAGGGCGCCTTCTGCTGGGCCTCGTAGACGTGGCGCTCGAGCGCGTGGGCCATCATCGACCAGCGGTTGAGGGGCTTGCCGGTGGCGGCGTCGAGGATCAGCGACTCGCGGATGGTGGCCTTGTTCCAGACCTCCACGGCCCAGGCCAGACGGGCTTCACCGTCGATGCCGCGCGTGCTGCCCGTGCGGTAGATGGTGAGCTCGGCCTTGCGGACGGTCAGGCCGTCGCGGTAGCCGGCGGGCCCGCCGTCCTCGTAGCCGGACGGCTTGGCCTTGACGGCGGCCAGGGCCGTCTCCGACGCCTCGGCCTTGGACAGGCGCGGCGTCACGTCGAGCGAGAGGGCGGGTGCGGCGAAGCCGTTGACCGACGTGAGGTCGCCCTCGCGGTCCACGTGGGCCTTGACCTCGCCGGCGAAGACCGGCACGCCCCGGTAGGACTGCTGGAAGGTGACCGACCAGCCGGCCTTGTCGGCGTAGACCTCGGTCTGCGCCAGCTCGCCGGCTCGGGCGCCGAAGGCGCCGGCGAACTCGTCGAGGTAGGCCTCTGCCTTGTCGACCGCACCCTGACGGCCGTCGGCGGCCACGCTCGGGAGAAGGTCGCCCGAGGCGCCCTCGGCCCGGACGAAGCCGACCTTGTCGGTCGCGGGGTGTCGCCGAATCGCCACGGCGCCCGATGCGGCGCCGCGGATCTTGGTGACGGCAACGCCGTCGGGGTCGGCCTGTGCGGCCGGCGCTGCTTGCACGCCGATCGTCGGGAGCGCGGCGAGGCCGGCCCCTACGACGGCGAGTGCAAGTCCTCTGTTGAGGAGCTTCACTCTCTTTCCTCCGATTTCGAGACGCACTCGGAACCAAAGGTCGCCCGAGTGACGCGGCTCACCTTAAGTAGGACGTCCGACAATGTGAAGGGAGGGTGGAAGATTGCCCCCCCAGGGGTGGCTGTGCACGACACGCACTCGTGTGGTCCCTGTGACTGGTGTGGCGTGGCCGTAGGGTCAAACCATGGCGACCCGTACGTCTTCCCCGCCGGGGTCGCGGAGCTCGAGCACGTCTGGATCCAAGCGCACCACCAAGGGTTCGAGCACCCGATCACGGAGTACCAGCAAGCGCCCCGCCCCTCGCGCCTCAGCGAAGGGCCGGAGCCGCTCGACCGCGCGCCCGGCACCCCGTGCCGTCAGGAGCGGACCGGGTCCGGTCTCGCGCCTGTTCGGCGTGCTCGGCCGCGGCGTCGCCGCCGCCTGGCTCGGCATCGCCCACGCCGTGGGCGCGGTCGCCCGGTCGATCGGGCAGTCGGCCCGCGACCTCGACCCCGAGCACCGCCGCGACGGCGTCGGGCTGTTCCTCCTCGGCTTCGCCATGGTCGTGGCGGCCGCGGTGTGGTGGCAGCTGCCCGGTGGGGTGATGGACTTCGCCCGTTCGCTCACCTCGGGGGCGGTGGGCAAGGTCGGCTGGTTCGTCCCGCTGTTCCTCGTCTACGCCGGCTGGCGCACCCTTCGCGACCCCGAGCGCAACGGCCCCGCAGGCCGCCAGGTGATCGGCTGGGCGGCCTTCACGCTCGGGCTCCTCGGCATCGTGCACATCGCCAACGGCAACCCGCAGCCCGTCCTCGGCGACGCCACCAACCTCCAGGAGGCCGGCGGTGCCGTCGGCTACGTCACCTCGAGCCTGCTGCTCGACCTCATGCAGACGACGTACGTCGTCGTGCCGCTGCTGGCGCTCCTCGCGATCTTCGGCATCCTCATCATCACCGCGACGCCGGTCTACCAGGTCCCGGCCCGGCTGGCCGAGCTGCGCGACAAGGCCCTGGGTCGCACGGCGGCCACCGAGGCCGAGACCGACGAGCCGACCAAGCCGGCGCGCACGCGCCGTCGGTCGATGCTCGACGACGAGATCGACCCCGAGATGGGCGACCCCGCCTACGACAGTCCGGTGCTCGCCGACCGCGAGCTGAGGAAGCGTCGGAAGAAGAAGGCCCCGTCCGACGAGGGCGGCGAGCCCCAGGAGGACTACGGGATCGACCTGTTCGCCGACCCGATCGACAGCTCCGCGGACGCTCCGACCGAGGTCACCCCGGCCGTCGGAGCGATCACGGGCGGTGGCAAGGACGACACCGGACCCGTCGAGCCGCCGCCGCACACGCCGCTCCCCGCCCGGGTGGAGCAGCTGGCGCTGTCGGGCGACATCACCTACTCCCTGCCCGACAACTCCTCGCTCAAGCCGGGCTCGCCGCACAAGGCGCGCTCCAAGGCCAGCGACGCGGTCGTCGAGCGGCTGATGCAGGTGATGGACGAGTTCGGCATCGACGCCACCGTCACCGGCTACACCCGCGGCCCGACGGTGACCCGCTACGAGGTCGAGCTCGGACCGGCGGTGAAGGTGGAGAAGGTCACCGCGCTGTCGAAGAACATCGCCTACGCCGTCGCCTCGGCCGACGTCCGCATCCTCAGCCCGATCCCCGGCAAGTCGGCGATCGGCATCGAGATCCCCAACACCGACAAGGAGATCGTCTCCCTCGGCGACGTGCTCCGGTCCAACACTGCCCGCTCGGACCACCACCCGATGGTCGCCGGGCTCGGCAAGGACGTCGAGGGCGGGTTCGTCGTGGCCAACATGGCGAAGATGCCGCACCTGCTGGTCGCAGGTGCGACCGGCTCCGGCAAGTCCAGCTTCATCAACTCCCTGATCACCTCGATCCTGATGCGGGCCACGCCCGACGAGGTGCGGATGATCATGGTCGACCCGAAGCGGGTGGAGCTCAACGCCTACGAGGGCGTGCCGCACCTGATCACCCCGATCATCACCAACCCGAAGAAGGCCGCCGAGGCCTTGGCGTGGGTGGTGCGCGAGATGGACATGCGCTACGACGACCTGGCCAACTTCGGCTTCCGCCACATCGACGACTTCAACAAGGCGGTGCGGGCCGGCAAGGTCGAGGTGCCGGCGGGCAGCGAGCGCACCCTGACGCCGTACCCCTATCTCCTGGTGATCGTCGACGAGCTGGCCGACCTGATGATGGTCTCGCCCCGCGACGTCGAGGACTCGGTCGTCCGCATCACCCAGCTCGCCCGCGCGGCCGGCATCCACCTGGTGCTCGCCACGCAGCGACCGTCGGTCGACGTGGTGACCGGACTGATCAAGGCCAACGTGCCCTCCCGGCTCGCCTTCGCGACGAGCTCGCTGGGCGACAGTCGGGTCATCCTCGACCAGCCGGGTGCCGAGAAGCTGGTCGGCCAGGGTGACGGGCTCTTCCTGCCGATGGGCGCCTCGAAGCCGGTGCGTGTCCAGGGCTCGTGGGTCACCGAGGCGGAGATCCACCAGGTCGTCAAGCACTGCAAGGACCAGCTCGAGCCGACCTACGTCGAGGACGTGACGGCGCCGAAGGAGTCCAAGCGCGAGCTCGACGACGACATCGGCGACGACATGGAGCTCGTGGTGCAGGCCATCGAGCTGATCGTCTCCACGCAGTTCGGCTCGACCTCGATGCTCCAGCGCAAGCTGCGCGTCGGCTTCGCCAAGGCGGGCCGGTTGATGGACATCCTCGAGAGCCGCGGGGTCGTCGGCCCCAGCGAGGGCTCCAAGGCCCGCGACGTCCTGGTCAAGCCGGACGAGCTCGATTCCGTGATCGCCACGTTGGAGGGGGGAGCCTGATGGGCGCCAGATCGTTCGAAGAGGCAGTGCACGAGGACGACACCTACGACCAGACCGGTGAGCACGAGTCGCTCGCGGTCGCTCCCGACGCGGTGGAGGTACGTCGCAGCGCGGCCGTCGCCGCCGGCGTCGGGCTGACCGCCTCCGCGGTCGCCATCGCCTACCTCGGTCGGGCGACCCAGACCGGGTCCGCGCTCGACTGGGCCTTCGTGGTCGCGATGGGCCTGCTGGGTGCCTACTGGCTCGTCGGCCTCGTCGACGCCCGTACGCCGTTGCTCGTCGCCGACGCGCAGGGGATCCGGATCCGTCTGGGCCGCACGTGGCGCGGACTGCCGTGGACGGCGGTGCACCACGTCGAGCACACGCCCAGGCGGGGCCTGCTCCGCGACGGCCGCCTGGTCGTCGTACCCCACAACCTCGAGCTGATCGAGGCCGAGCTCACCGGCACCGGCAAGCGCCACACCAGCATCTCCCGGCTGCTGCACGGCGCACCGTTCGCGGTGCCGCTCGGGCTCTCGACGCGCGTCAGCGGCGCCGACGGCGACCTCACCGAGGCTCTCGGTCGGGTCGCGCGTGACGCCAGCCAGATCGTGGTGCTCGAGCCTGCGGCCGACGAGGTCGAGGAGACGCCGGAGGACGGGACGGGAGAGGCTGCCGAGCCGGTCGAACCGGAGGCCGTCGAGCCCGAGCCCGTCGAGCCCGAGCCCGTCGAGTCCGAGGTGGCCGTCGAGCCGGTCGTGGCGAGCCCGACGCCGGCAGCACTGCGCGAGACGGGTGCCGCGCGGCGCTCGGAGGTGCGACGCGACGTCGTCGTCGACGAGAACGAGCCGGAAGGTCGCGAGCTGCGCCGTCCCGGGCGGGTCAGCCTGGTGGAGGAGACCCAGTCATGGGGCGACCGCGTCCGCGCGATCGCCCGGCCCGGAGAGCCCGTCGAGCCGCTGGTGCTCGACGACTTCGAGGTCGAGCCCGCGGAGGACCCGGTCATCGGACCGGAGCTCGCCGCGGCCCGCACCCGGCTGGGCCTGAGCGTCGACCAGCTCGCCGAGCGCACCCGGATCCGCCCGCACGTCATCGAGGCCGTCGAGGTCGACGACTTCGAGCCCTGCGGTGGCGACTTCTACGCCCGCGGCCACCTGCGCACGCTCGCACGCGTGCTCGGCATCGACGTCGCGCCGCTGCTGGCGGCGTACGACGAGCGCTACGCGCACGCGCCGATCAACCCGCGTCGGGTCTTCGAGGCCGAGCTGGCCACCGGCGCGCACGGCTCCATCCGTGGCACCCGCCGCGGCCCGAACTGGTCCGTCCTGGTCGCCGTGGTGATGGCGCTCGTGCTCGCCTGGTCGATCGCCCGGCTCGTGATGGACACCCCGCCCGAGCTCCGGAACGCCACGCCGGTGCTCAACGGCTCCGGTGGACCGCAGGGCGCGGGCACGGCTCCGCTCGCCGAGCCGGTGGCGGTCGTGGTCAGCGCCGCATCGGGCGGTGCGCAGGTCGTCGTGCGGGACGGTGCGGGGGAGCAGGTCTTCAAGGGGGCCCTCGCCGTGGGCCAGACCCGGGAGCTGCAGGCGTCGCCGCCGGTGCGCGTGATGTCGTCCGACGGTGCCGTGACCGTCTCGCTGGCCGGCGGTGAGTCCCGCCCGGTGGGCGAGCCGGGTGTCGCTGGTCAGGGCACGTTCGTCGCCGACTGAGCTCCCGGAACTCCGTGCCGTCACCGCCCTTGGACGGATATCTGAGGACGTCGCGGACGGGAAGCACCTCTGATTCCGTTCACAGCGTCCTCAGATATCGGGCGAGCGCCGCGGGTGAGCGTGCTCACCGTGTCGACGTTGCGGGGTGAGGGGGGCCGACCCGGCATACTCACGGGTGCGATGACCACTGACACAGAGCTCCCCCCGACCCCACTGAACGTCGCTGTGGTGACCCTCGGCTGCGCCCGCAACGAGGTCGACTCCGAGGAGCTGGCCGGGCGCCTCGAGGCCGGCGGGTTCGTGCTCGTCGACGACGCCGAGGACGCCGACACCGTCGTGGTCAACACGTGCGGCTTCGTCGAGGCCGCGAAGAAGGACTCCGTCGACACGCTGCTGGAGGCCGCCGACCTCAAGGCGTCGGCCGGCCACGGCGGTCGAGCGCAGGCCGTCGTGGCGGTGGGCTGCCTGGCCGAGAGGTACGGCAAGGACCTCGCCGAGTCGCTCCCGGAGGCGGATGCGGTGCTCGGCTTCGACGACTACCCCGACATCGCCTCCCGGCTGCGCGCGATCGTGGCGGGGGAGACCCACCACGCGCACACCCCGTCCGACCGCCGACGGCTGCTGCCGATCTCGCCGGTCGAGCGCGACGCGTCCGGTGTCTCGGTCCCGGGCCACGACGTCGTGGCCGACCCCGGCGACATCGGCGAGGGTGCGCCCGCGACGGGTCCCCGAGCCGTACGCCGCCGCCTCGACGCCGGGCCGATGGCTCCGCTCAAGCTGGCCAGCGGGTGCGACCGTCGCTGCTCCTTCTGCGCGATCCCGAGCTTCCGCGGCTCCTTCGTCAGCCGCCGCCCCAGCGACGTGCTGCAGGAGGGGCAGTGGCTCGCCACCCAGGGCGTCAAGGAGCTCTTCCTCGTCAGCGAGAACTCCACCTCCTACGGCAAGGACCTCGGTGACCTCCGCCTGCTGGAGACGCTGCTGCCCGAGCTGAGCGGCATCGACGGCATCGAGCGGGTGCGGGTCTCCTACCTGCAGCCGGCCGAGACACGACCGGGCCTGATCGAGGCAATCGCCTCGACGCCCGGCGTGGTGCCCTACTTCGACCTGTCGTTCCAGCACGCGAGCGCCGCGGTGCTCCGGCGGATGCGACGCTTCGGCGACCCCGACAGCTTCCTCGGGCTGCTCGAGCAGATCCGCTCGCTCGCCCCGCTGGCCGGCGTACGGTCCAACGTCATCGTCGGGTTCCCCGGCGAGACCGAGGACGACCTGCAGACCCTGTGCGACTTCCTCGTCGCGGCCCGCATGGACGTCACCGGCGTCTTCGGCTACTCCGACGAGGACGGCACCGAGGCCGCGGGCTTCGCCGACGACCTCAAGCTCGACGACGACGAGATCCGCGCCCGCACCGAGCACGTCACGACGCTCGTCGAGGAGCTCAACGCCCAGCGGGCCGAGGAGCGCGTCGGCGAGGAGGTCGTCGTGCTCGTCGAGTCGGTCGAGGGCGGCGTCGTCGAGGGCCGGGCGGCCCACCAGGGTCCGGAGGTCGACGGTACGACGACGCTCACCGGTGCTGCCCACGCCCGCGTCGGCGACCTGCTCAGCGGGACCGTGACGGGCACCGACGGGGTCGACCTGATCGCACGCGTGGACGGAGCCGGAGCATGACGACCGAGCAGCAGGTCTCCAACTTCAACATCGCCAACGTGCTGACGGTGCTGCGCATCGCGATGGTGCCGCTGTTCGGCTGGGCGCTGCTCCACGACGGTGGCAACGACCCGCTGTGGCGCTGGGTCGCGTTCGGGCTGTTCGCCGTCGCGATGATCACCGACAAGATCGACGGCGACCTCGCACGCAAGCACAACCTGATCACCGACTTCGGCAAGATCGCCGACCCCATTGCCGACAAGGCGATCACGGGCATGGCCTTCATCGGCCTCTCGATCGTGGGGGACATCTGGTGGTGGGTGACCATCGTCGTCCTGCTACGCGAGTGGAGCGTGACGCTGCTGCGGCTGTCCGTCCTCAAGGACGTCGTGATCCCTGCTGCCCAGAGCGGCAAGATCAAGACCGTCCTGCAGGCGTTTGCCCTGGCCCTCCTGCTCTGGCCGCTGCCCCACGGTGACGCCCACGGCGGAGCGTTCGACTTCTGGCCCTGGCTGGTCGGCGAGGCGCTGTTCTACCTCGCACAGGTCATGCTCGCTGCGGCCGTCGCCATGACGATGTGGTCCGGCTATGAGTTCTTCCGCGACGTTCGGCGGGAACGCGGCGTCCGCACTCAGGGGTGAGACCTGTCAGGTCTCGACGATCGGTAAACGGCGATTTTGTCACTTATTGGTCGATATCCGTTCGTCTTCGTCGGGATCAAATGTCGGTGCGATGGGTCAAGATGCCTCGGTCACATCAACCCTGAAGACTCGGAGCACCCATGCGCGCACCGCTCCCCTCGCCGCGTCGTATCGCGGCAGGAGCTGGTCTGGCTGTCCTGGCAGCCGGACTCACCCCGATAGCAGCAGCACCTGCGAACGCTGCCAGCACAGATCTCATCATCAACGAGGTCTATGGCGGTGGAGGTTCGACCTCGACGTCGGCTTCCTACAAGGTCGACTTCGTCGAGCTCTACAACCCCACGGCGTCCGCCGTGCCCCTCAAGGGCCTGAGCCTGCAGTACCGAAGCGGCGGCTTCACCAACACCGGGTCGGCGGCCGTCCTCGCGCTCCCGAACGAGGTGGTCCCTCCGCAGAGCACGTATCTCGTCCAGACCTCGCCCCGGGTCAACTGCTCGGGTGCGGTCTGCGGCGGCGGGGAGCTTCCGACGCCCGACTTCGAGGCGTCCACGACGGTCCTGAACATGTCCGGCTCCAACGGGCAGGTGATCCTCGCTACGGGCACGACCGCGGTGACGGCCACCGGGACCAGCATGCACACCGTTGCGAACGTGATCGACTTCGTCGGTTACGGAACGGCGACCTCCTCCGAGACGGACAACACCGGTGCATCTCTCTCGACGACCACGTCGGCATCACGTGCCACGGCCGTAGATCGAGACAACAACCGAACTGACTTCGCCGCACCGGGAGCACCGAGCCCAACCGCAGCCACCGGTGACACCACCGGCCCCGTCGAGGAGCCCAGCGACGGCGAGGCCACCATCGCCGAGATCCAAGGGACGGGCGCGGCCTCGCCGCTCGACGGCGAGGAGGTGACCACCCAGGGCGTCATCACCGCGATGTACCCCGGCACCTACAACGGCTTCTTCATCCAGACCGGTGGCACCGGAGGTGCGACCGACGCCACCCCGGGCGCCTCCGACGCGGTCTTCGTCTACGGCGGCTCCGGATTCAGCAACGCCCAAGGCCTGAAGATCGACGACTCGGTCGAGGTGACCGGCACGGTCTCGGAGTTCAACAACGCCACCCAGATCACCGCCAGCGCCCCGGGCGCCGTCACGGTGCTCGACACTCCGCTCGCCGACGTCACCGCGCTCGAGACGGCGTACCCGACCACCGCTGCGGACCGTGAGGCGCACGAGGGCGAGCTTCTGGCCCCGACCGACACCTTCACGGTGACCAACGTCTTCAGCACCAACCGCTACGCCGAGATCGGTCTGGCCACGGGCGACAAGCCGCTCATCCAGCCCACCGAGGTGGGCGCGGTCGGCACCGACGCCTACAACGCGCAGGTCGCCGACAACGCCGCACGTGCGGTCACCCTGGACGACGGGGCGAGCATCGACTTCCTGCCGTTCGGCGGAGGCGACAACCAGGACATCGCGCTGCCGTGGCTGACCCGCGAGCGCTCCATCCGCGTCGACGCCAAGGCGACCCTCGTCGCGCCGGTGATCCTCGACTACCGCAACAACACGTGGAAGTTCCAGCCCACCGAGCAGGTGACCGGCGACGGTTCCGCGGTGGCGACCTTCGAGGACACCCGCGCCCAGGAGGTGGAGCCGCGCGACGTGGGCGGCGACATCCAGATCGGCACGTTCAACGTCCTGAACTACTTCCCGGTGACCGGGCACGCGTTCGAGAAGCGGGGTCTCGGCACCTGCACCTACTACCGGGACCGCGACGACGACCCGGTCGGGGTGAACTCGTGCACCAACAACGGTCCTCGTGGTGCTGCGGAGCTCGGTGACCTCGAGCGCCAGCAGGCCAAGATCGTCGAGGCCATCAACACGATGGACGCCGACGTGGTGAGCCTCGAGGAGATCGAGAACTCCATCAAGGTCGGGGAGACCGACCGGGACTCGGCCGTGCGCCAGCTCGTCGCGGCGCTCAACGCCGACGCGGGCACGCGACGCTGGGCCTTCGTGCCCTCGCCGTCGGCCTCGGCGCTGCCGCCCCTGGCCTCGCAGGACGTCATCCGCACCGCGTTCATCTACGACCCCAAGGTCGTGAACACGGTCGGCGCCTCGAAGGTGCTGGTCGGTTCCACCGCCTTCAACAACGCCCGCCAGCCGCTCGCCCAGGCCTTCAAGCCGGTCGGCGCCGGATCGGACGCCGCCTTCGCGGTCGTGGTCAACCACTTCAAGTCCAAGGGCGACAGCGACCCCAAGGCCACCGGCGACAACGCCAACGGTCCGCAGGGCGCGTTCAACGGCGACCGCACGCGGCAGGCCCAGGCGCTCGCCGACTTCGCCGACGCCTTCGCCGCCGAGCGCGGGCTGGAGGAGGTCTTCCTCACCGGTGACTTCAACGCCTACTCCGAGGAGGACCCGATGCGGGTCCTCGCCGACAACGGCTACTCGATCATCGAGTCGTCGCAGGAGGGTGACTACTCCTACAGCTTCAGCGGCCTCTCGGGCTCGCTCGACCACGTCCTGGGCAACGACGCCGCTACGGCACTCGTGACCGACGCCGACGTGTGGGAGATCAACGCCGACGAGTCCGTCGCCTACCAGTACAGCCGCTACAACTACAACGCGACGAACTTCTTCAAGCGCGACGTCTTCGCCTCGTCCGACCACAACCCCGAGATCGTCGGGATCGAGGCTCCGGGCGGAACGCAGACGGAGATCAACCTGCTCAACATCAACGACTTCCACGGTCGTATCGACAACAACACCACGAAGTTCGCGACCACGGTCGAGCAGCTCCGCCAGGAGGGCGGCGACGCCAAGACGCTCTTCCTCTCGGCCGGCGACAACATCGGTGCGTCGCTCTTCGCGTCCGCGATCCAGGACGACGACCCGACCCTCGACGTGCTCGACGCGCTCGACCTGGACAGCTCCGCGGTCGGCAACCACGAGTTCGACCAGGGCTTCGCGGACCTGACCGACGACGTCATCCCGGACGTCGACTTCTCCTACCTCGGTGCCAACGTCTACGAGGAGGGCACCACGACCCCGGTGCTCGACGAGTACGACACCTTCGAGGTCGGCGGGGTCACCGTCGGCGTCATCGGCGCGGTGACCGAGGAGACCCCGGCGCTGGTGAGCCCCGGCGGCATCGAGGACCTGTCCTTCGGTGACCCGGTGGAGGCCGTCAACCGCGTGGCAGCGCAGCTGTCCGACGGCGACGACACCAACGGCGAGGCGGACGTCATCGTCGCCGAGTACCACGAGGGTGCCGGCGCCGGCATCCCCGACGGCGCGACGCTCGAGGAGGAGGTCGCCGAGGGTGGGGCCTTTGCCGCCATCGTCAACGACACCACCGCCGAGGTCGACGCCATCTTCACCGGTCACACCCACAAGCAGTACGCGTGGGACGGCCCGGTGCCCGGCGAGGCCGGCCGCACCCGTCCGATCCTGCAGACGGGGTCCTACGGCGAGAACGTCGGCCAGATCAAGCTGACCGTCGACCCCGCGACCGGTGACGTCGTGTCCTACACCCAGCGCAACGTCGCCCGCGCGGCGGCAGCCGATCTGAGCCTGACGCGCGTCAAGGAGGTCGACACGATCACCACGGCCGCGCTGGACTACGCAAAGGAGATCGGCAACCGGCCGGTCGGTCGCATCGCCGCCGACATCACGACGGCGTACAGCGGTGGCAACCGTGACGACCGGGCGGCGGAGTCGACGCTCGGCGACCTGGTCGCCAACGCGCTGCGCGACGGAGTGGCGGACTTCGCCGAGCCCGACCTGGGGCTGACGAACCCGGGCGGACTCCGTGCCGACCTGATCTACGCCGGCAACACCAGCAGCAACCCGGCCAACACCAATGGTGTCGTCACCTTCGCCGAGGCCAATGCGGTGCTGCCGTTCAACAACACGGTCGCGCTCGTCGACCTCACCGGTGCGCAGCTCAAGCAGGTCATGGAGCAGCAGTGGCAGACCAACGCGGACGGCACGGTGTCCTCGCGTCCCTACCTGCAGCTCGGGTTCTCCGACAACGTGCAGGTGGTGGCCGACGAGTCGCAGCCCGCGGGCTCGCGGATCGTCTCGGTGCGCATCGACGGCCAGCCGCTCGACCCGGCGGCGACGTACACGGTCTCCACGCTGTCGTTCCTGGCACAGGGCGGTGACAACTTCCGGGCCTTCACCGACGGGAGCTACGTCGACACCGGCCTGCTCGACGCCCAGCTGTGGCGCGACTACCTTGCCACCGGCACGGAGGCGGAGCCGCTGGCGCCGGACTTCGCGCGGCAGCAGGTGTTCGCGGACGGCCTGGGGGCCACGCTCACGGCCGGGGAGACCAGCACCTTCACGCTGGGACGCCCGACCGGAGACACCGTTGCGCCGATCACCGGGACGACGCTCGACCTGACGTCACTGGGCAGCCCGGCCAACACCACGGTGGTGGCGACCCTCGTCGACGGCACCTCGGAGACCGAGCTCGGCACCTTCCCCGTCACCAACGGCATCGCCTCGGTGACGCTGGACGTGCCGGCCGGCGCCGATGGCGCGATCGTGCGCCTGGTGGCCGAGCCGAGCAGGACGACGGTCGACGTCGCGGTAGTCGCACCGGGCACGACGACCCCGCCGACGACCCCGCCGACGACCCCGCCGACGACCCCGCCGACGACCCCGCCGACGACCCCGCCGACGACGCCGCCGTTCACCCCGCCCGGCCCTCCGCCGGTGACCCCGCCGGTCACCCCGCCTGCGGTCGAGAAGGTGGAGCCGACCCTGAAGTCCGTCCAGGCCAACGGCGAGGTGGGCGAGAAGGTCCGCTTCAAGGTGAAGGTCAAGGCGGGCGACGAGAGCGCGTCCGGCTGGATCAAGGTGCGCCGCAAGGGCAGCGACAAGGTCTACCGGTTCAAGGTCAAGGACGGCGTGGCGATCGTGAAGCTGCCCGCCTTCAACCGGGCCGGGACCAAGAAGCTGGTCGTGCGCTACCTCGGCGACGACGCGGTCAAGCGCGACAAGATGGTGGTGAAGCTCAAGATCAGGTCGTGACCTGACCACCGGCTGCACCATCGCCACGGCCCCCGTCCTGCTCGTCAGGACGGGGGCCGTTCGGTCAAATTCATGACGATTTCGTCGGGTAAGGGTCGTACGACCCGGGCTTAGGGTGATGTATTCCCCCCACCCTGTCGAAAGGTCAGACTCGTGCCAGCATCACGGACCGGTCGCAGACTCGCTCTCGCGACCTCATTGACGGGGCTGCTCGCCGCGCCCCTCGCCGTCATCGCCACGACAGCCCCGGCCCACGCTGTCCCCGTCGACATCCAGATCCTCGCCACCAACGACTTCCACGGCCGTCTCCTGCCCAACGGCGGGGAGGCGGGCGCCGCCCAGTTCGCGGGCGCCGTCGCCCAGCTCGAGGCCGACCACGACGCCACAGGCCCGACGATCTTCGCGGCCGCCGGCGACCTGATCGGTGCCTCGACGTTCGAGTCGTTCATCCAGAAGGACAAGCCAACCCTCGACGCGCTCAACCGGGCCGGGCTCGACGTGTCCGCTGCGGGCAACCACGAGTTCGACCAGGGCTGGGGCGACCTGGTCAACCGCGTGATGGCGCCCTTCGACGCCACTGCCAACCCCTACGGCGGAGCCCTGTGGCAGTACATCGCCGCCAACGTGCGCAAGCGGTCCGACAACTCCTACGCGCTCCCCGACATCACCGCCCGCACGCCGGACCCGGTCGACTCGTCCAACGGCGGCACGTGGACCACGACCGTCGACGGCGTGGAGGTCGGCTTCATCGGGGGCGTCACCGAGGAGCTCCCGAGCCTCGTCAGCCCGGCCGGCATTGCCGACGTCAGGGTGAGCAGCATCATCAACGAGACCAACGCCGCTGCCGACGCCCTCAAGGCGGCCGGTGCCGACCTCGTGATCCTGCTGGTGCACGAGGGTGCGCCCACCACCGCGCTCGCCGACGCCCAGAGCACCAGCAACGCGTTCGGCCGCATCGTCAACGGCGTCGACGGTGACGTCAGCGCGATCATCTCGGGCCACACTCACCTGGCCTACAACCACACCATCGGCGGGCGCCCCGTCGTCTCTGCCGGGCAGTACGGCACCAACCTCAACAAGCTCGTCTTCCGGGTCGATCCGGACACCGACCAGGTGAGCGTCGTGAGCCAGGAGATCGTGGCCGCCAACAGCGTGGACGTGACCGACCCGACCGCCGTCGAGACGAGCGAGGACGTCCAGGAGATCGTCGACGAGGCCGTCGCTCGCGCCGAGGTGCTCGGTGCGGCGCAGCTCGGCTCGATCGCGGGTCCGTTCGACCGGGCACGTCTCTCGACAGGCTCGGAGAACCGCGGTGGCGAGTCCACCCTGGGCAATCTCGTGGCCGAGGTCCAGCGCTGGGCCACCTCGACGCCCGAGGCCGGAGCCGCGCAGATCGCCTTCATGAACCCCGGAGGCCTGCGCGACGACATGCGTGGTCTGCCGGGCGGCTATCCCGCGCGGGTGACGTACAAGCAGGCGGCCGTCGTCCAGCCGTTCGCCAACACGCTGGTCAACATGAAGATGACGGGCGCGCAGATCAAGACGCTGCTCGAGCAGCAGTGGCAGCGCGACGACAAGGGCGCGGTCCCGACCCGGCCGTTCCTCCGCCTCGGCGTCTCGAAGGGGTTCTTCGCGACCTACGACCCGACCCGCGCCGAAGGCAACCGGGTGACCGGGATGTGGCTCAACGGCGTGGCGCTGCAGCCGACCACCCAGTACTCGGTCACGGCGAACTCCTTCCTCGCGGCCGGTGGCGACAACTTCCGCGCCTTCAACCTCGCCACCGGCAGGCGCGACACCGGAAAGATCGACCTGCAGGCGATGGTCGACTACATGGCCGCGTTCGCCTCGAGGACGCCGCTGCCGGTCAACACCTACCAGCAGCACGTCCACGCCACCTGGCCCGCCGGCGCGCGGCACTTCTATCGGCTCGGCGAGAGGGTCGAGCTCAAGCTGGCATCGCTCGCCATGACCGGACCCAACGACCCGAAGGACGGCAAGCTCGACGTCAAGATCGGGGAGAAGGCGCTCGACCCGCAGCCCGTCGTCAACGCCCTCGGCACCGCCGTTTTCGACGACTACGGAACCAGCGCCGTGTCGGCGAAGATCAAGGGCAAGGTGCGGACCGGCAAGCAGCTGATCACCTTCACCGGACCCACGACGGGCACGACGTTCTCGCTCCCGATCGACGTCCGCAAGGGCAAGCCGGAGCTCAAGGTCCGCACCAAGCCCGGGCGGATCATCGCCGACGAGACCCGCACGAGGGTGAAGATCAAGCTCACAGCCCTCGGCATCACGAAGGTCCACGGCAAGATCGTCGTCAAGGCCGGCGGCGAGAAGTACAAGGTCAAGCTGAAGAAGGGCAAGGCCTTCGTGAGACTCGACCGGTTCGCCAACACGGGCAAGAAGGTCATCAAGGTGAAGTACAAGGGGAGCCGCAAGGTCCGCGGCACCACGGAGTTCACCAAGATCAAGGTCCGTCGCGGCTGAGTCGTCCCGGGCCCGGGCCCGGACCCCGCGGCCCTCGTCCTGCTCGGCAGGACGGGGGCCGCGCGCGTGTCAGCGCAGGGCGAGGGCCGCCTGCACGAGTGCGAGGTGGCTGAACGCCTGCGGGAAGTTGCCGGCCATCCGGCCGTGGGTGACGTCGTACTCCTCGGAGAGCAGCCCCACGTCGTTGGCCAGCCCGCACAGGCGGTCCATCAGCTCGAGGGCCTCTTCGCGACGGCCGGCCATCGCCAAAGCCGAGACCAGCCAGAAGGAGCACGCGAGGAACGGGTGCTCGTCGCCCGCGATCCCGTCGACGCCCGTCTCGGTGCGGTAGCGCAGCAGCAGGCCGCCCACGTCGAGGTCGGCCACGACGGCGTCGATCGTGCCGAGCACGCGGGGGTCGTCGCCCGGCAGGAACCCGACCAGGGGGATGGTGAGGAGCGAGGCGTCGACTGCGGTCGTGTCGTAGTGCTGGGTGAAGGTGCCCCGCTCGTCGTCGAACCCCTTGTCGAGGATCTCCTCGCGCACGCGGTCGCGCAGGTCGCGCCACCGGTCGACCGGACCGTCCAGCCCGTGCTTCTCGACCGC
This sequence comes from Nocardioides sp. zg-1230, assembly GCF_013155335.1. Taxonomy (GTDB): domain Bacteria; phylum Actinomycetota; class Actinomycetes; order Propionibacteriales; family Nocardioidaceae; genus Nocardioides. The sequence continues at coordinate 266,166 of NZ_JABJQZ010000005.1, forward strand.
CTTCACCGCACGGTCGAAGGCCACCCACACCATCACGCGGGAGTGGGTGAAGTGCCGCTGCGGGCCGCGGATCTCCCAGAGCCCGTTGTCGGGCCGGTCCCAGTGGTCGGCGAGCTCGTCGACGAGGGCGCGCTGCAGCGCCCACGAGTTGTGGGTCTCCTCGAGACCGGCGTCGCGGGCCAGCTCGAGCGCGATCATCACCTCGCCCAGGACGTCGTTCTGCCGCTGGCACACCGCGCCGTTGCCGATCCGCACCGGCCTGCTGTTGGCGTAGCCCGGCAGGTGCGGAACCTCGCGCTCGGGCAGCTGGCGGCCGCCGTCGATCGTGTACATGATCTGCAGGTCCGCGGGGTCGCCCGCGACGGCGCGCAGCAACCAGTTGCGCCACTCGAACGCCTCGCCGTCGTAGCCGGAGCCGAGCAGCGACTCCAGGGTGAGTGCCGCGTCGCGGAGCCAGCAGAAGCGGTAGTCCCAGTTGCGCTCGCCGCCGAAGTCCTCGGGCAGGGACGTCGTCGGTGCAGCGACGATCCCGCCGGTCTCGGCGTGGGTCATGAGCAGCAGGGTCAGCAGGCTGCGCTGGACGAGGTCCGCATGCGGGACGTCCCTGGGTGCACGGGCCGACCAGGCACGCTGGCGGTCCGTGGTGGCGTCGATGCGCTCGTCGATCGCCAGCGGTTCGGGCACGTCGCGCCACGAGCGCACCCACGTGGTCGAGAAGCTCACCTCGTCGCCCGCCGACAGGTCGAGCTCGTGACTGTGGTGGCCGTGGTGGCCGTGCGGGAGGTGCGGACCGCGGAGCACGAACTTGTCGGGCCCTGCCACGGCCACCACGACCTCCTGGCCGTGCGCCTGCTCCCGGCTCACCCAGGGGCGCACCAGGCCGTAGTCGGCGCGCACCACCCAGTCGTGGCGGATACGCACCGTCCCGCGGGTGCAGGTGAGACGGCGTACGACGTCCGCGCGGCCGTCGCCGACCGGCATCACGTCGAGCAGCACCACCTCGCCGTCGGCCGTGGTGAAGGTGGTCTCCAGGCATGCTGTGCCGTCGACGTAGCGCCGGCTCGTCGCGAGGACCTCGTCGGCCGGGGCGAGGAGCCAGCGGCCGTTCTCCTCGGTGCCCAGCAGCGCGGCGAAGCAGGCGGGGGAGTCGAAGCGCGGCAGGCACAGCCAGTCGATCGACCCGTCCTTGCCGACGAGTGCCGCCGTGCCCCGGTCGCCGATGAGTGCGTAGTCCTCGATGGGGAGCGCCATGCGGCTAGTGTCGCCGACATGTGGTCAGGCCAGCCGGAGGGGAGCGTGGCCGCGCGCGTCCTCGACGCCCTGGCCGCACGCGGGGAGACGCTCGCGACGGCGGAGTCCCTGACCGGCGGCCTGCTGGCGGCGCGGATCACCGACGTGCCGGGGGCCTCAGGAAGCTTCGTCGGGGGCGTGGTGTCGTACGCCACCCGGGTCAAGGTCGCGGTGCTCGGCGTGCCGGACGAGCTGGTCGCGCAGCACGGCGTGGTCTCGGAGCAGTGCGCGATCGCGATGGCCCACGGCGTCCGGGACCGGCTCCAAGCCACCTGGGGTCTGGCGACCACCGGTGTGGCCGGCCCCGACCCGCAGGAGGGCCGGGCGGTCGGGACCGTGTGGGTGGCACTCGCCGATCGGGCAGGAGCGACGGCGCGCCTCCTCGACCTCCCGGGCGATCGGGCGGCGATCCGGCAGTCGACGTGTGACGCAGTTCTCGGGCTGCTCGAGGAGCACCTGCAGGCCCCGAAGTCGAGGTAAGTCGGCGGGAAGAAGGAGCCCTCGGGTAGCGTTGGGGCTGAGACTTCTCCTCAACCGGACATTCCGAGAGTAAGGACTCGCGCATGGTGCTCTTCCGACGACTGCTCGGTGACGTGCTGCGCAGTGCGCGGATGCAGCGCGGGATGACCCTCCGGGAGCTCTCGGCCGAGGCCCGGGTCAGCCTGGGCTACATCTCCGAGATCGAGCGGGGCCAGAAGGAGGCGTCCTCCGAGCTGCTGGCGTCGCTGTGCCAGGCGATGGACCTCCCGCTGTCCGACGTCCTGCGCGACGTCGCCGACGCGGTGTCGATCGAGGAGGCCGCCGTCGGCCTGGTCGCGAGCACGCCGATCCGCACGGCACGTCCGGCCGGCGACGTGGTCGCCTCCGCGGCCTGACCCGCTCAGCGCTCCCAGCGCGCCCTCAGCGGGTCAGCGTTCGGGCTGGCAGCTGGGACACCAGTAGGCCGCGCGCTCGCGGCCCGGCTCGCCGAGCATCGTGACCTCGATGGGCGTGCGGCACCGCCGGCACGGTGACCGGTCGCGGCGGTAGACCCACATGCGCTCGCGCTCGCGCAGGTCGCCGGTGGTGGTCTGGATCGCCCTCTCCTTGTTGACCTCGAGCATCTGCCTGCCCCGCCGCACGAGCCGGGGCAGCTGGTCGACGGTCGAGACGGCACTGGCCGGGTGGACGCCCATCGTGAAGCAGAGCTCGGCCATGTACATGTTGCCGATGCCGGCGAGGTTGCGCTGGTCGAGGAGCGCCTGGCCGATCGGTCGGTCGGGCTCGTCGCGGAGGTTGGTCACTGCGCGCTCCTCGTCCCAGTCGGGGCCGAGCAGGTCGGGCCCGAGGTGGGCGACGAGGCCGGCCTCCTGCTCGCGCGGCACGAGCTCGACGATGCCGAGCTGGAAGCCGACGGCCTTGCGGCCCTCGATGCCGAGCACGAGCCGGACCTGGGTGTCGGGGCGACGCCACCGCTCGCCGTCGGGGTAGACGTGCCACGAACCCTCCATCTTGAGGTGGGTGTGGACCGTCCAGGCCCGCTCGTGGTCGATGCGCGTGAGGAGGTGCTTGCCGCGCGACAGGGTGCGGATGACGGTGCCGCCGCGGAGGTCGACGGTGGCGAAGGCCGGCACGCGGAAGTCGGTGACGGTGAGCCGGTGACCGGTCAGAGCGCGGTCGAGCTTGGCTGCGGCGCGGTAGACGGTGTCTCCCTCAGGCACGCAGCCTCAGTCCCTTCGGCGTGGCCAGGAAGCCCGCGGCGGTGAGCGCGAGCCGGATGGGTGTCTCGCCACCGCTGCCGATCAGCGCCTGGCCGTCGGCCTTCTCGACCGTCAGCCGGCCGAGCGCACCCCGCCGGGCGGCGTCAGCCAGCGCGGACATCGCCGGCGTGAGCACGTCGAGGTCGTCGCTCCAGGTGAGCAGCGTTCGGCCGCCGCGCTCGACGTAGACGGTGAGCGCTCCGTCGACGAGGACGACCAGCGCCCCCGCCTTGCGGCCCGGTCGGTGCCCGGCGCGCTCGGGGTCGCCGGCGTCGGGCCACGGCAGTGCGGCGCCGTAGACGTTGGCCGGGTCGGTCGCGGCGAGGGCGACGACGGACGGCTTGGTGCCGGACGTGGCGCTGTCGGGCTCGGAGAAGGTGCGCAGCCGGTCGATCGCGCCCGCGCTGCCGAACTGGGCGGCACCGAGGCCCTCGATGAAGTAGCCCCGCCGGCAGCGCCCGGTGTCCTCGAACGCGCTGAGCACCTTGTAGACCCCGGCGAAGCCGCCCGCCACCCGCTCGCTGACGACGGCGCCGCGCGTGACGACGCCGTGGCGCTCGAGCAGGTGCTCGGCGCGGGCGTGGGCGCGCCGCGTCGGGTCGCCGTCGCGCTCGGGCAGGAGCGCCCAGCGACCGGCCGTCTCCGGCGGGCCGCTGCGCACGGGCATCCGGCCCCCGGTGGTCCTGCCCAGCCGCGGCGGCGTACGACGGGTGCGGTGGGACGGCGTGCCACTGCGGACGAGGGCGCGCAGCGGGGCGAGAGTGTCGTTGGTGACCAGGCCCTTCCACGCCAGCTCCCACAGAGCCGTGCTCAGCTCGGCGTCGGACGTCGACCCGACGCGGTCGGCGAGCTGCCGGAAGAACCAGGCGCCACCGGGGTCGAGGGCGTCGAGGACCGCTCGCTGCAGGCCGTCGGGCTCCTCGCCCTCGACCTCGGGCAGCGTCAGGTGGGCCTGGTCGGCGAGGTGGAGGCTGACCCAGCCGTCGCTGCCCGGGAGCGGGGCGTGGCCGGTCCAGATGACCTCGCCGGAGGCGGTGAGCTCGTCGAGCATCGACGGCTCGTAGTCGCGGACCCGGGCGGCGAGGACCAGTGGCTCCAGGGCGCTGGCCGGCACGGGGCAGCCGGCGAGCTGGTCGATGGCGGCGACCACGCCGTCGACGCCGCGCAACGAGCCGCCCACGCGCTGCCAGGCGGGCAGGAAGCGCGCTACTGCGTCGTGCGTGACGGGCTCGATCTCCTGGCGCAGGCGGGCCAGCGAGCGGCGACGCAGCTTGCGCAGCACCTCGGCGTCGCACCACTCGGTGCCCGAGCCCGACGGCCGGAACTCGCCGTCGAGCACCCGACCGCGGTGGGCGAGGCGCTGGAGGGTCTGGCGGGCGACCGCCTCTCCCAGCCCGAGCCGGGCAGCGACCTCGGCGGTGGTGAACGGGCCGTGGCTGCGGGCGTAGCGGGAGACGAGGTCGCCGAGGGGGTCCTCGGGCAGCTGGAGGAAGGCGTCGGGCGTGCCGACCGGGACGGGTACGCCGAGCCCGTCGCGCAGCCGGCCGACGTCCTCGATCGCGGTCCACCGGTCGTCGCCGGCCATCCGCACCAGGGCGACACGGCGGTCGAGCGAGGCGAGCCACCCCTCGACGTCGGCGCCCTCGACCGACCTCACCCGGATCTCCTCGGCCGAGAGCGGGCCCACCAGGCGCAGCAGGTCGGCGACGCCCTCGGCGTTGCGGGCGCGACGGTCGGGCGCGAGCCACTGCAGCTCGGACTCGACCTCGGTCAGCACCTCGGGGTCGAGAAGCTCGCGCAGCTCGGCGCGACCGAGCAGCTCGGCGAGCAGGCCCTGGTCGAGGGACAGCGCGGCCGCACGCCGCTCGGCGATGGGGGAGTCGCCCTCGTAGACGAACTGGGCGACGTAGCCGAAGAGGAGGCTCCGGGCGAAGGGGCTGGGCTGGGTGGTGGCGACGTCGACGACGGTGACCTCGCGGCGCTGCACGCGCCCGAGCAGGGTGACGAGGGCCGGGAGGTCGTAGACGTCCTGCAGGCACTCGCGCACGGCCTCGAGCACGATCGGGAACGCAGGGTATTGGGACGCGACCTCGAGGAGCTGGGCACTGCGCTGGCGCTGCTGCCACAGGGGGCTCCGACGGCCGGGGTCACGGCGGGGGAGCAGCAGCGCGCGGGCGGCGCACTCGCGGAACCGGCTGGCGAACAGTGCGGACCCGCCGACCTCCTGGGTCACGAGCTGCTCGATCTCCTCGGGCTCGAACACGATGACCTCGCCGGTGGGCGGCTCGGCGTCGGTGTCGGGGATGCGGATCACGATGCCGTCGTCGGAGGCGACCGCCTGCCCGTCGACGTCGAACCGCTCGCGCAGGCGGGCGTTGATAGCCAGCGCCCACGGCGCGTGGACGGGCGTGCCGTAGGGGGAGTGGACGACCAGACGCCAGTCGCCCAGCTCGTCGCGAAAGCGCTCGACGACGACCTGGGTGTCGCTGGGGACGACCTGGGTGGCCTCGCGCTGCTCACCGAGGTAGGTGACGAGGTTGGTGGCGGCGTTGGTGTCGAGGCCGCGCTCGCGGACGCTCTCGATGGCCTTGGCCGGGGGCTTGGAGGCGAGCTCACGGGTGAACGCCCCGACCGCCGCGCCGAGCTCGGCGGGCCTGCCGAGCGCGTCGCCCTTCCAGAACGGCAGCCGGCCGGGGATGCCCGGGGCCGGGGTGACGAGCACGCGGTCGTGGGTGATGTCCTCGATGCGCCAGCTGGTCGCGCCGAGGGCGAAGACGTCACCCACCCGGGACTCGTAGACCATCTCCTCGTCGAGCTCGCCGACCCGGCTGGCCTTCTCGCCGACGAGGAAGACGCCGAACAGGCCGCGGTCGGGGATCGTGCCGCCGCTGGTGACGGCCAGTCGCTGGGCGCCCGGGCGTCCGCTGAGCTGGCCGGTGACGCGGTCCCACACGATGCGGGGGCGCAGCTCGGCGAACTCGTCGCTGGGGTAGCGCCCGCTCAGCAGGTCGAGGGTGGCGTCGAAGGCGGAGCGGGGGAGCTGGGTGTAGGACGCCGCCCGGGTGACCAGTGAGAAGAGCTCGTCGACCTGCCACTCCTCCATCGCGAGCGCGGCCACGACCTGCTGGGCCAGCACGTCGAGCGGGTTGGCCGGCACCGCCATCTTCTCGATGGCCCCCGACCGCATGCGCTCGACCGAGACGGCGGTCTGGGCGAGGTCGCCGCGGTGCTTCGGGAACAGCACCCCGCGGCTCACCTCGCCCACCTGGTGGCCGGCGCGACCGACGCGCTGGAGCGCGCTGGCGACGCTGGGCGGCGACTCGATCTGGATGACCAGGTCGACCGAGCCCATGTCGATGCCGAGCTCGAGGCTGCTCGTGGCGACGACGCAGGGGAGCCGGCCGCGCTTGAGGTCGTCCTCGATGATCGCGCGCTGCTCCTTGGACACCGAGCCGTGGTGGGCCTTGGCGATGATCGCCTCGGTGCCGCTGCTCTGCCCGGACTGCGCCATGACCTGCGCGGGCACCGCTGGTTGAGCAGCCGAGGAACGAGGCGTGTCGAGACCAAGGTCGTCGGCCGCCCGAGCCTCGGCCCGTTCGGCCGCGATCTCGTTGAGCCGGGCGGTGAGCCGCTCGGCCAGTCGTCGGGAGTTGGCGAAGACGATCGTCGAGCGGTGCTCCTCCACCAGGTCGACGACGTGCTCCTCCACGTGGGGCCAGATGCTCGTCGCACGGCCGGGGTCGCCGGACTCCTCGTCGTACTCCTCGGGCATCGTCATGTCCTCGACTGGCACGACGACGCGCAGGTCCCACTCCTTGGTGCTGGGTGGGGCCACGATCTCGACGGGCTGGGTGCCGCCGAGGAAGCGGGCGACCTCCTCGAGGGGCCGGACGGTCGCGCTCAGGCCGATGCGCTGGGCGGGCTGCTCGAGCAGGTGGTCGAGGCGCTCGAGGCTGATCCCGAGGTGGGCGCCGCGCTTGGTGCCGGCGACGGCGTGGACCTCGTCGATGATCACCGTGTCGACGCCGCGCAGCGTCTCCCGCGCCTGGCTGGTCAGCATCAGGAACAGCGACTCGGGCGTGGTGATGAGGATGTCGGGTGGCGTGGTGCCGAGCTTGCGTCGGTCGGTCGGGCTGGTGTCGCCCGACCGCAGGCCGACGGTGACGTCGGGGACGGTCGCCTCGAGTCGCTCGGCGGTGTTGCGGATGCCGGTCAGCGGGGCGCGGAGGTTGCGCTCGACGTCGACGCCCAGCGCCTTGAGGGGCGAGATGTAGAGCACGCGCGTGCGCCGGGTCTTGTCGTCGGGGCGCTCGGTGCTCAGGAGCCGGTCGATGGCGTGGAGGAAGGCGCTCAGGGTCTTGCCGCTGCCGGTCGGGGCGACGACCAGCGCGTGCTTGCCGGCGCCGATGGCGTCCCAGGCGCCCTCCTGGGCCGGGGTCGGGCTCGCGAAGGACGCCTCGAACCACGCGCGCGTGGGCGCACTGAAGCGGTCGAGGGCAGTCATGCCGTGCAGTCTTGCACCGGGGTCCGACAACGACCCCGCCCTGAGGGCGGGGAGCCGGAGTTCTTCCGGCGAGAAGGCGGCGGGCCACCAAATCGGGCATGTTCGGGCGCGATCGGCGTGGACGCCCTGCCGTTCGTGCACCCTGTCGGCATGACAGCGGTGATGCTCGACGAGACGGCCACGGTGGTCCGTGAGCTCGGTCGTGCCGCCGCGGCGTTCGCTCAGCGCGCCCTGGAGCAGGAGGCCTGTCGCGACCGCGCCCGCCCGGGCACGGCCGTCCAGCACCGCCACGCGCACTCCGCCACGCTGTGGCGACAGGCGGAGTCGAGCCTGCGCGCACGCATCACCGAGCTGGAGGCCGAGCTCGAGGCCCCGTCGGTCCTGTGACCGCCGGCCGCACGCGAGCCCCGGCACGGGGCCCGCGCGCACTTCCTCAACTTGGGAGACGACCGCACGTCGTCGCGGGACGTACGGTCGCCAGATGGGCGCACCGCCCTACGACACGGAGGTCGCGCCATGGGGTCACTCGTCCGGACATCGCGGATCCTCGTGGCGGCGGGCCTCGCGGCCGCCGTCCTCGCCTCGGCCGGAGCCGTGGCCGCCCCGGGCGGGCCCGGTCCGCGGTTCACCGCAGGCGCCGACGGGGTCGGTGACCCGTACTTCCCGCTGGCGGGCAACGGCGGCTACGACGTCACGCACTACGACCTCGACATCGACTACGAGCCCCCGGTGGCGACGGACCCGCCGACACCGCTGGAGCAGCTCCGAGGTCGACTCGACGGTGTGGCGACGATCGACCTCGTCGCGCGCCAGGACCTCGACCGCTTCAACCTCGACCTGCGCGGCATGACCGTGTCGGCGCTGACCGTCAACGGCAAGCCGGCCACCGAGGTCGAGGAGCCTGCACCCGGCGAGGAGGTCGACGGCGCGGCGTACTGGCACGTGCAGGACGACGAGGCGCGCCGCTGGGAGCTGACGGTCCAGCCGCGCCCCAAGCTCAAGGCGGGGCAGCGGGCCCGGGTGGTCGTCACCTACGGCGGCGAGACCACGCGCCCGACCGACGTCGAGGGCGCGCTCTACGGCTGGGTCACCACGCCGGACGGCGCGATGGTGGTCAGCGAGCCGGAGGGGTCGATGACCTGGTACCCGGTGAACGACCACCAGCGCGACAAGGCGTCGTACAGCTTCGAGATCACGGTGCCCGTCGGCAAGACCGCGGTGGCCAACGGTGTGCCGGACGGGGAGCCGGTGACAGCGAACGGCAAGACCACCTGGTCCTGGGACGCCCCGGACCAGCAGGCCAGCTACCTGACCACGGCCTCCGTGGGCGACTTCGAGCAGCGACCGGTCAGGACGTCGGCGAGCGGGGTGCCCATCCTCGACTTCGTCGACGTCAAGCTCACCGACGGCCAGCTCGCGACCACCAACGCGAGCCTGGCGCTGCAGGCGCGGATGATCGACTTCTTCGAGTCCAGGTTCGGCCCCTACCCCTTCAACTCCTTCGGCTCGATCGTCGACAACGACACCGTGTTCTACGCCCTGGAGACCCAGACCCGACCGGTCTACTCGAGATCAGCGTCGCAGGGCACGGTCGCGCACGAGCTCGCGCACCAGTGGCTCGGCAACGCCGTCAGCCCCGACACGTGGCAGTACATCTGGCTCAACGAGGGCTGGGCGACCTACGCGAGCTGGCTCTGGGCCGAGGAGAACGGCGGCCTCACCGCGCAGCAGGCGTTCGCCAACTGGTACGCCCCCGCCCGCACGGCGGCCTACTGGGCACTGCCGATCGGCGACCCCGGTCCGCTCGGGCTCTTCGCGGGTCAGGTCTACAACCGCGGCGCCGGCACGCTCCACGCGCTGCGCGTCAAGGTCGGCGACGAGGCGTTCTTCGCGGCGACGCGCGAGTGGGTCGCGAGGTACGACGACGGGACCGGCACCACCGACGACTTCATGGCCGTCTTCGAGGAGGAGTCCGGGCAGGACCTCTCCGCGTTCTTCCACACCTGGCTGTTCGCCCCGGAGAAGCCCGCGACTTGGTGAGCCGACCACCCGAGCCCAGTCCCGGCGCTCAGGCTCGGCGCCGGTTTGCATGACTGCTGCGTCCGCGCAATGGTGAAGGGGACACATTCTCCCTACGGAAGGAGAGCCCATGCTTGCTCTCACCGAGAACGTGACCGACATCGTCAAGAAGCTGGCCGAGGAGGTGCCGGAGATCTCGGCGCTCCGGATCGCCACCGAGTCGGACGGCGAGTCCCTGTCGGTGAGTCCTGCCGACCACGCCGAGAACGATGACCAGGTCATCGAGCAGGACGGCGCCACGATCTACGTCGACGGCCCCGCCTCGGAGTTCCTCTCCGACAAGGTGCTCGACGGCGGCGTCGACGACGACGGCAACATCCAGTTCGCGCTGGGCCAGCAGGCCTGAGCGCACGCGACTGACGCGACGGCGGAGTCCTGGGCCCATGGGGGTCCAGGACTCCGCTCATGTCCGGACCGTCACATCACGGGGACGTCAGCCCTCGCCCGGGTCGCCCAGCACGTCGCGCCACGAGTGCTGCGGATCGAACCCGACCATGCGGCGGGCCTTGTCGATGGCGTAGAACGTCTCGTCGCGACCCATCTCACGACGCACCTCGACCCCGTCGTAGAAGCGGCCGATGACCTCGTCGCTCGTCGCGGCGACGGACATGTCGGCGTTGGCGACGTTGAAGACCTCGTAGCCGAGTCCGTCCGTCTCCAGGCAGCGCTGCACCATCTGGCCGAGGTCGCGCACGTCGATGTAGGCGAAGATGTTGCGCCGCCGCAGCGCCGGGTCGTCGAGGAAGTCCGGGAACAGCTCGGCGTACTCGTGCGGCTCGATGACGTTGTTGATCCGCAAGCCGTAGACGTCGGCTCCGGTGCGTGCCTGGAACGAGCGCGCGGTCACCTCGTTGGCCACCTTGGACATGGCGTAGGAGTCCTCGGGGACGGTCGGGTGCTCCTCGTCGACCGGCACGTAGAGCGGCTTCCGCTCGCCCTGCGCGAAGCAGACGCCGTACGTCGTCTCCGACGAGGCGAACACGACCTTGCCGATGCCGAGCCGGGTCGCGGCCTCGAGCACGTGGTAGGTGCTGAGCACGTTGGTGGCGTACGTCGCCGAGTCGGCCGTGCGCAGGATGGCCGGCACGGCGGCGAAGTGCACCACGGCGTCGTACGACGGCTTCGAAGGCAGGTCGAGCTCATCGAACGTCGCCAGCCCGGCGAGCGCCGAGTAGACCTGGCCGGCGTCGGTGAGGTCGACCTGCAGGTCGTGCACGTCGGGGTGGTCGAGCGGCACGAGGTCGGCGTTGGTGACCTGGTGGCCCTGCTCGGCGAGGTGGGGAGCCACGTGCCGACCGGCTTTGCCGCTGCCGCCGGTGAAGAAGATGCGCATGGGGACCTTCCTACCGCAGGGCCGCAAGCAGTACCGGCCCCGTCTGCGGACCGTCGTACGGACCCAACCCGCCGGGCCGGCCGGGCGGCACGCTCGCGCGCGTCACGACATCGCCCGTTCGGTCCGTACGACGGTCGCGCGGCCGTGGTCGACGCGCGGCAAGCCACCCGCCCGCCCCCGCCTCACCAGGGCTGGATGCCCGCCTCGTCACGGAAGGTGCCGCTGGGTCCGTCGTCGGGGAGGGTCGCGAGCTCGAGGAACACCGCGGCGCCCTGCTCGGGGGTGCGCGTGCCGCGGTGGCCGTTGAGGTCCGTGGCGACGTGGCCCGGGCACCCGGCGTTCACCAGGATCCCGGTGCCGGCGAGCTCCTTGGCGTAGTGGACGGTGAGGGCGTTGAGGTAGGTCTTGGTGGGGGAGTAGGCGCCGGAGACGGGGCCGAGGGGCTCCGCCTGGGCGGTCTGCAGCGCCAGCGAGCCGACGACGCTCGAGACGTTGACGATCCGTGGCGACACCGACTCGCGCAGCATCGGCAGCATGGCGTTGGTGACGCGGATGACGCCGAGGACGTTGACGTCCACCACGGCGAGCACCTGCTCGGCGGTGACGCGCGACGGCTCCTGCGGCATCCCGCCGGTGATGCCGGCGTTGTTGACGAGGACGTCGAGCCCGCCCGTGCCGGCCAGCTGGGCCGCCGCTGCCGAGACGCTCGCGCCGTCGGTGACGTCGAGCGCGACGGCGAAGACGTCGTACCCGTCGGCCTGCAGCTTGGCTACGGCCTCCTCGCGCCGTGCGGCGTCGCGGGCGCCGACGCCGACGCGGTACCCGAGCCGGGCCAGGCCGGCGGCGATCCCGTAGCCGATCCCCTTGTTGGCGCCGGTGACCAGCGCTGTCTTCTTGGTCTCTGTCATGCCTCGATGGTGTGCCGACCCTGGGCCGGCGATCCAAGACCGATCCGGTGGCGGCCGATACCGCGCCGGTATGGGCGCAGGTCAGCGGCGTACGCTCGATGCCGTGGAGACCCGCGAGCTGCGCTACTTCGTCGCCGTCGCCGAGGAGGCCCACGTCGGACGGGCGGCCGAGCGGCTCGGCATGGCGCAACCGCCCCTGTCACGGGCCATCGCGCAGCTCGAGCGCCGGCTCGGCGCCGACCTCTTCGTGCGTACGCCGCGGGGCATGGCGCTGACGAGCGTCGGCGAGACCCTCCTGCACGAGGGCCGCGCCGCGCTGGCCGCGGTCGACGCCGCCGAGCGGCGCACCCGCCGGGCCGCCGAGGCCCCCGGTCGCGCGCCCGTGGTGCTGACCGCCAAGGCGGGCGCCTCGAGCGAGCTGATGGCCAAGCTGCTCGATGCCTACGCGGCCGAGCCCGACGCCGTGACGGTCGACGTCGTGCTGAGTCCTCCGGGCCACCAGGCGCTGATGCTCCGCGACGGGCGCGCGGACGTCGCGATCCTGCACCGCCCCTTCGACGACACGAGCGGCTTCGACGTCGACGAGCTGGCGACGGAGGGACAGGTGCTGATCCTGCCGAGCGGCCACCCGGCCAGCACGCGCCGCTCGATGACCGTCGCCGAGGCCGGAACGATCAGCGACCTGCCGCTGCCTCGGTGGCCCCGCCTCGACGGGTCCTACCCCGACGGTCCCGGTCCGGAGCTGCGTGACCTGACGCAGGTGCTGCAGCTCGTCCGGCTCGGACGTGCGGCGGTCGTCCTGCCCGAGTCGGTCCGCGCCAACCTGCGCGACGGGCTCGCCGTCGTGCCCCTCTCGGACGCGCCGCGGGTCACGACGCTCATCGCCTGGCCCGCGCACAGCACCTCGACCGGCGTCGCCGGTCTGGTGCGCGCTGCCGCGGCGCTCTGAGCCGCCCCGTCACCCGTGCGTGAGCCACCGGTTGTGCTCGGCCCGGCGCAGGAGGACCCGGCGCTCGCCCTCGTTGCGGGTGCGGGTCGCCGCCTCGGCGAAGCAGGCCGAGGCGCCGGCGTGGCGCCCGGCCCGTTCGAGCAGGTCGCCGCGCACGCTGGGCAGGAGCGGGGAGTCGGCGAGCGAGTCGGGATCGATCGCATCAAGCACGGCGAGACCCGCTGCCGCGCCGTACGCCCGTCCGTGGGCGACGGCGCGGTTGACCTCGACGACCGGGCCGGGTGCGGCCCCGGCCAGGACGTTGTACAACGCCGCGATGCGCACCCAGTCGGTGTCCTCGATCCGCGTCGCGGTGGCGTGCTCGGCGGCGATGGAGGCCTGGAGGAAGTAGCGGCCGACGGGCCGGCCGCGGGAGGCGAGGACGGAGGCCGCCCGTAGCGCCGCCAGACCGCGCCGGATCATCAGCTGGTCCCACGACGTGCGGTCCTGCGCCTCGAGCAGCACCGGGGTGCCGTCCGGGGAGAGACGGGCCGCGGTCCGGGAGCCCTGCAGCTCCAGCAGCGCCTGCAGCCCCAGCACCTCGGGTTCGTCCGGCGCGAGTCCGGCGAGCATGCGGGCCAGCCGGGTCGCCTCGGCGGTGAGGTCGGGACGCATCCAGTCCTCGCCCGCCGTGACGGCGTAGCCCTCGTTGAAGACCAGGTAGACCACCGCCATCACGTCGTCGAGACGGGCGGTCCGCTCCTCTCCCGTGGGCATCTCGAGCTCCGCCCCGGCGGACGTCAGCGTCCGCTTCGCCCGTGAGATGCGCTGACCCATCGTGGACTCCGAGGTGAGGAACGCACGCGCGATCTCGGCGGTCGTGAGGCCGCCGACCAGCCGCAGGGTGAGCGCCGCCCGCGACTCGGGGCTCAGCGAGGGGTGACAGGTCAGGAAGACCAGCCGCAGGACGTCGTCCTCGATGTGCTCCACCTGGTCGTCGAGGTCGGGCATGCCTGCCTCCTCCGGGCCTCCTCGGCCGAGGCCGTGCTCGAGCTCGGCGACCTTGCGGCGCAGCGTGTCGGCGCGGCGGAAGTGGTCGACGCCGCGGCGCTTCGCCGTCGTCATCAGCCACGCCGAGGGGTTCTCCGGGATCCCGGAGACCGGCCACTGCTCCAGGGCCGCCACGAGGGCGTCCTGGGCGAGGTCCTCGGCGAGGTCGACGTCGCGGGTCATCCGGGCGAGCGCGCCGACGAGGCGGGCCGACTCGGCCCGCCACGTCGCGATCACGGCCTCCGTCGGTTCCGAGGGGCCGTCGTACGTCGTCCCTGCCGGCACGTGGCCAGCGTAGTGAGCCGACGTCAGTCGCCGGGCGCCTCAGGTCCCTCGGACACCTGGCGCAGCGTCGAGACGACGGTGGCCTCGGGCCAGTGCTTGGCGTGCAGCTCCGCGAAGAGCCGCTGGTCGGCCACGGCCTCCTCGAGGTCGGCGTACTCCATCAGCGACCAGCCGCCCACGACCTCCTTGCCCTCGGCGTAGGGACCGTCCACTCGGGTCACCTCGCCCTGGCGCACGACGAAGTTGACGGCGTCCTCGATGCCGAAGAGCCCGCCGCCGTCGAGGAACGAGCCGTTGGCGGCCCGTTCTCCGATGAAGACGTCCATCGCGTCGAACAGCGACTGCGGCGGCATGCCGATGTTCTCTTCCATCCTGACGAATCCCATGAAGCGCGGCATCGTGATCGTTCCTCCTGTGTGCGGTGGGTGGGTTCTCGCACGTACGTCGAACGGGCGTGACGCGCTTCGACATCGACCTGCTGCCCTTTTCGGACATCCTTCAGCGACCGGCGCCCACTTGCCACCCCTTCTTGTCACCCCTTCTTGCCACCCCCGCGCACCATGGAGGCATGAAATCCCTCGCCCCCGCGCTCGCCGGGCTGCTCGCCGTGCTGGCCACGGCCTGCTCGGGTGACACCGCGGCGTCCGGCTCGCTCGGTCCCGCGACGGGGGCGGACGACGACGACTGGCCCTTCGCCGTCGAGGAGGTCGACCGGTTCGGCGAGCCGTGGGCGATGGCGTTCCTGCCCGACACCGGTGACCTGCTGGTCACCGAGCGCAGCGGCACGCTCCACCTCCGTGACGCGGACAGCGGCGAGCTCGCCGAGGTCGCCGGCGTGCCCCCGGTGGTCGACGCCGGGCAGGGCGGGCTGGGCGACGTCGTGCCCGCGCCGTCGTACGAGCAGGACGGGCTCGTCTACCTCAGCTGGGTCGAGGCGGGCGACGGGGGCACGGGAGCCGTCGTGGGACGCGCCCGGCTCGACGCGGACGCACCGCGGCTCGAGGACCTCGAGGTCGTGTGGCGGCAGACGCCCAAGGTCGCCGGTGACGGCCACTTCAGCCACCGCATCGCCTTCTCGCCCGACGGCCAGCGCCTCTTCGTCTCCTCCGGCGACCGGCAGCTCGGCGCGCCGGCCCAGGACACGTCCAACACCCTCGGCACGATCGTGCGGGTCACGTCCGACGGCGAGCCGGCCCCCGGGAACCCGCTCGCCGACGACGGCGGGGCGAGCGCGGAGATCTGGAGCTGGGGCCACCGCAACCCGCTCGGGCTCGAGTTCGCGGCCGACGGCACGCTCTGGTCCTCGGAGATGGGGCCCGAGGGCGGCGACGAGCTCAACGTGATCGAGCCCGGGTCGAACTACGGCTGGCCGGAGGTGTCCGACGGGAGCGACTACGGCGGCGGGGAGATCCCCGACCACGCCGACGGCGACGGGTACGCCGCTCCCGCCCGGTCGTGGAACCCGAGCATCTCGCCGGGCAGCCTGATGCTCTACGACGGCGAGATGTTCGAGGACTGGCGGGGCGACGCCTTCCTGGGCGCACTGTCAGGCGAGGCGCTGGTCCGCGTCGAACTCGACGGCTCGACCGCCGGTGAGACGGAGGTCTTCGACATGGGTGCCCGCATCCGGGCGGTCGAGGAGGGCCCCGACGGGGCGATCTGGGTCCTCGAGGACGAGGGTGCGGGCCGGCTGCTGCGGCTGACCCCGGCCGGGTAGGGCGGCTCTCCACAGATCGTCCGGCGGCGGTTTCCGGCCGACGCCGCCCGGGCACCTGACCGACCAGGCGCACCACGGCGCCGACGGGGGCAGGAGAGCCACATGTACGGAGACACCGCGGCCATCCGCAGGCTCGCCGACCGGATGGGCGAGCAGGGCGACGAGCTGCGCCGCGACGCCGACCGGCTGGTCAGCGCTGCCCAGCAGGTGCTGTGGGAGGGCCGGGCCGCCCAGGCGATGCGCGAGCGGACGGCGGCACGCGCCGTCGCCCTGCGTCGTACGGCCGATCAGCACGATGACGCCGCCCAGGCGCTGCGCCGCCATGCCGACGAGGTCGACCGTCTGAAGGACCTCATCCGCCACATCGCCCGCCGGGTCCGCGGCCTCGTCGAGGACGCCCGGTCCCGCTTGGGCGACGTCGCCGACCGGGCCGTCGACCTCGCGCGGCGCATCGCGCCCGACCCCGTCGACGAGGTGTTGGCGGCGTTCCGACCACCGCCGGAGGGTCACCGGGACTGGCTCGAGGTGCGGGTCCCCGGTGGTGCCCGGTGAGCGCCGTCGTCCTCGACCGCGACGGGCGCGAGGTCCAGCGGCCCTCCACGCCGCCGCGCCGGGTACGACTCCCGCGTGCGGCGGTCGACCGGCTCGCCGAGCTGGTCGGCGCACCGTCGCCCGCGACGCAGCTGTCCTCCCGCCGTGCGACCCCGGGGAAGAGCGATCGGCTCGCGACGCCCGGGCGGGGCAGCGGGTCGTCACCGACCCCGGACGAGGGCGTCGACGGCGTCCTGGCCGCCGCCGGACTGGCCGAGTCGGGCGTGCCCACCGACCAGGGACGGGCCGTGCTCGCCGTGTGGCGCGCACCCACCCTGGCGATCGAGCTCGAGGTGCTCGTCGAGCTCCGCAGCGGCGCGGTGCGGGTGCGCAGCCGGCAGTGCGCCCTTGCCGGCTGGGTGGTCTGCCTGTCGACCGCCGACGGTCACCACTTCGAGCTCAGCCGGCTCGCGGCCGACGCCTGGTGGCTCGAGGTCGCCCGCGCCGCCCACGTCGACATCCGCACGCTCCGACCCGTGCCCGCCGCGGAGGCGGTCCCGGACGTCGTCGAGACCCCCTGGGAGCTCCTGCTCGCCACCGGGGAGGCCGTCCGGAGCCGACGCCACGACCTCCTCGACCAGCTGGTGGAGGACCACTCCGGGACGACGCTGGCCGGCGGCTCGACCGACGGACTCCGCACGGCCGACGACATCGACGTACGGCGCTGGCACGAGCGTCTCGAGAGCGCGTCGTGCGGCCGCCTGCACGCTGCCGTCATGGGCCGCAGCGGACCGGGACGACCCGGCGCGGGCGTCGTGGAGTGGGTGCTGCTGCACGACGGGTGGCGGTCGCTGACGCCGTTCAGCCGCGACGGGCGGGCCATGGTCCGTGTCCAGCGCAGGGAGCCGGCCGACCTGCCCGGGGAGCTGGCCGTGCGCGCGGCAGGAGTGACGTCGTGAGCGGCGGAACCCTGCCCCCCATCGAGTCGGTGTCGGGCGGCTCCCACGGCGTCCGGGCGGGCTACGCGCAGATGCGCGCCCTCGCCTCCCGCATCGAACGACAGGCCGGCGACCTCGCCGAGATGGCCGGTCTGGGCGCCCGCGTGATGGCCGACGGTGACCTCCTCGAGTCGTCGGTCCTGTCGCCGTTGACCTTCGCCGACGCGCAGGTGCAGGTACTCGACGCCACCGCCGGTGCCGACGGGCTGGCCGTCCGGGCAGTGGGCCTCGAGGCCGACGCGCTGGGCGTCCGCGCGGTGGTTGCGGCGTTCGAGGCCAGCGATGCCCTCGCGTGGCACCTCGGCGAGACCATCGACAGCACCCTCGGTCGCGTCACGGGCCGCGCCCTCGCACCGGCGCTCCCGGCGCTGCTCGTGGCAGGCGGTCTCACCTACGCCTGGTGGTCGACGGCGTCCGTCGAGGAGCAGGCCGCCCTGGGCGACGAGCTGGCTGACGACGTCGGCCGGCTCGTGCACGACCACCCCGCGCTCGCGCAGCACCTCGTCAACAGCGGTGGCGGGCTCGTCGACGGCCTGACCGGCGGGCTGCTCACCGGCACCGGGCTGCTCGACGGCGGCGGTCCGATCGAGCGCGCGAGCACCAACGACGCGGCCCGGCTGATGGCCCTGCTCCTCGGCAACGACACCGAGTTCACCGTCGAGCGCATCGACGGCGTCGACCCGTCGCCCGTCCAGCGCCGCGCGCCCGGGTCGCTGGAGGACCTGATGGTCTCGCTCGACGACACCCACCTGCTGGACCGGACCGATCCCGACCGCCACGGCGCGATCCAGGTCCAGCGGATCGTCGACGAGCATGGCGAGCGCTCCATCGTCTACCTGCCCGGCACCGACGACATGAGCCCCGTCGGCCGCGACGGCGGACCCGTGCGCGACATGGAGACCAACTTCCAGCTCATCGGCGGGCTCGACTCCGCCTACGGACGCGGCATCCAGCAGGCGATGCTCGACGCCGGTCTCGAGGGCCAGGACGTGATGCTCGTCGGGCACTCGCAGGGCGGCATGGTCGCGACGGCGCTCGCGGCCGACCCCGGCTTCACCCGTCACTTCGACGTCCGGCACGTCGTCACCGCCGGGTCGCCGACCGCGCAGGTTCCCGACCTGCCGGCGGGCACGAGCGCGATCCACCTCGAGAACCGCGGGGACGCCGTGCCGCTGCTCGACGGCGAGGACAACCCCGACCAGCCCCACCGCACGACGGTGTCGTTCGACGCAGGCAGCCACGACGTCGTGGACAACCACGCGCTCGACCACTACATCAGCGGCGCGGCGGCCGCCGACGCGTCGACCAACGGCTCGATCCGTGACCAGGTCGAGCGGATGCGCGACGACGGCTTCCTCGGCACGGGGTCGGCACGGGTCCAGACCTTCGTCATCACCCGGTGACGTGACCCGGCCCCGTCGATCCGGACGTGCCCCGTCCGTCATGGTGGTGAGGTCAGCGGATGATCTAGGGTCGACGCCCGTGACAGAAGCCATGATCTCGGCACGGGGACTGCGCAAGTCGTTCGGCGACTTCGAGGCCGTCAAGGGCATCGACGTCGAGGTGCGCAAGGGCGAGGCCTTCGGGTTCCTCGGCCCCAACGGCGCCGGCAAGTCGAGCACCATGCGGATGATCGCGTCGGTGAGCCCCGTGAGCGGCGGCGAGCTGCGGATCCTCGGGATGGACCCGGCCACCGACGGCCCCGCCATCCGCGGCCGCCTCGGCGTATGCCCGCAGGAGGACACGCTCGACAACGAGCTCAACGTCTTCGACAACCTCTACATCTACGGCCGCTACTTCGGCATCGACCGCGCCACGTGCCGCGAGCGCGCCCGGGAGCTGCTCGAGTTCGCGCAGATCACCGAGAAGGCCAAGGCCAAGGTCGAGGACCTGTCGGGCGGCATGAAGCGCCGCCTCACCATCGCCCGCAGCCTGATCAACAACCCCGACCTGCTGCTGCTCGACGAGCCGACCACCGGCCTCGACCCGCAGGCCCGCCACGTCCTGTGGGACCAGCTCTTTCGGCTCAAGCAGGCGGGGGTCACCCTCGTCATCACCACCCACTACATGGACGAGGCCGAGCAGCTGTGCGACCGCCTGGTCGTGATGGACAAGGGCCGCATCGCCGCCGAGGGGTCCCCGCGCGAGCTCATCGACGCCCACTCGACACGTGAGGTCGCCGAGCTCCGCTTCGGCGTCGGGGAGCACGAGGCGCTCGCCGAGAAGATCGAGGACCTCGGCGAGCGCGTCGAGGTGCTGCCCGACCGGCTCCTCGTCTACAGCGACCACGGTGAGGACGTCGTGACGGCCGTCCTCGACCGGGGGCTGCACCCGATCGCCACGCTCGTGCGCCGCTCCACCCTCGAGGACGTCTTCCTGCGCCTCACCGGCCGCAGCCTGGCGGACTGATGGGATCGGACATGGCCACCGAAGCAGGAGCCGGTACGACGCCCGGCACGGGCCGCCCGGCACGACCCACCGGCTCGCTGTCCGCGTGGGAGGGCATGAGCCGCCAGTACGACTACTGGCTCACCGTCCTCAAGCGCACCTGGCGCGGGGGAGTGGTGAGCAGCTTCCTCACCCCGCTGCTCTACGTCGTCGCGATGGGCGTCCTGCTCGGCGGGTTCATCGAGGGTGACCCCGACCGGCTCGAGGGCGCGACGTCCTACCTCGCCTTCGTGGTCCCCGGCCTCGTCGCCTCGCACGCCATGACGATCGCGGTCAGCGAGTCGACGTACCCCGTCATGGGTGCCATCAAGTGGCACAAGACCTTCTACGCGCAGCTGGCCACGCCGCTCGCCGTACGCGACCTGGTCAACGCCTTCGTCGGCTTCGTCATGTTCCGCGTCGCCTCGGCGTGTGCGGTCTTCATGCTCGTCATCGCACCGTTCGGAGTCTTCGCCACCTGGTGGGGTCCGATCCTCGCCTGGCTGTCGCAGGTGCTCGTCGGCTTCGCCTTCGCCACCCTGGTCTTCGCCTACAGCGCCTGGCTCAGGTCGGAGGAGGGGTTCGGCCTGCTGTTCCGCCTCGGCGTCATCCCGCTGACCCTCTTCTCCGGCGCCTTCTTCCCGATCAGCAACCTCGGCCCGGTGCTGGAGTGGATCGCCCGGCTGACCCCGCTGTGGCACGGCGTCTCGCTCTCGCGGAT
Organism: Nocardioides sp. zg-1230; assembly: GCF_013155335.1. Classification (GTDB taxonomy): domain Bacteria; phylum Actinomycetota; class Actinomycetes; order Propionibacteriales; family Nocardioidaceae; genus Nocardioides. The sequence goes on from NZ_JABJQZ010000005.1 coordinate 286,676, forward strand.
GTTCTGCGTCGGCCAGGTCGACTGGTCGCTCGTGGTCCTCCACGTCGTCGTGCTGGTCACCCTCACCGTCGTCGGCTGGTTCCTCGCCGTGCGCAACCTCGACCGCAGGCTGGAGGTCTGACATGGCGCTGATCCAGGAGATCCCGGCCCCGCTGACGCCGGCCGCCGCCACCAAGGTGCTGGTGCTGCGCAACTACGTCGTCTACAAGGACGCGTGGAAGCTCTTCATCACCGGCTTCCTCGAGCCGGTCTTCTACCTCTTCTCGATCGGCATCGGCGTCGGCCAGCTGATCGACACCTTCGAGTTCCACGGCGAGGCGATCCCCTACGCCGAGTTCGTCGCGCCGGCCATGCTCGCGACGTCCGCCTTCAACGGCGCGCTCCTCGACTCGACCTACAACGTCTTCTTCAAGATGAAGTACGAGAAGCTCTACGACCAGATGCTCGCCACGCCGCTGTCGACAGGTGACATCGCGCGCGGGGAGATCACCTGGGGTCTCATGCGTGGCTCGGTCTACTCCGCGGCCTTCCTGGTCGTGATGGCGCTGATGGGCCTGACCCACTCGTGGTGGGCCGTGCTCGCACTGCCGGCAGCGGTCCTGATCGCGTTCGCGTTCTCGGCCGTCTGCATGGCTGTGACGACGTGGATGACGTCCTGGCAGGACTTCGACAAGATCCAGCTCGCGCAGATGCCGCTGTTCCTCTTCTCGGCCACGTTCTTCCCGGTCGAGGCGTTCGGCGACGGCGTCCTGCGGTGGGTCGTGGAGGCCACGCCGCTCTACCGCGGCGTGGTGCTGTGCCGCGAGCTGACGACCGGCGTGGTCACCTGGGAGTCGGCGGTCTCGGTGGTCTACCTCGTCGTGATGGGCATCATCGGCCTCCTCGTCGTACGACGCCGTCTCGACAAGCTGCTGCTGACCTGAGCCCCGGTCCCGGGCTAGGTTCGGAGGATGGACTCCTACGCCCAGGGCGAGACGACGCCGGAACTGCTCGACGAGACCATCGGCGACAACCTGGCGCGCACCGTGGCGTCGTACGTTGACCGCGAGGCGCTGGTCGAGTGCGCGAGCGGGCGGCGGTGGACCTGGGCGGAGCTGGAGGCCGACGTCGATGCCGTCGCGCGCGGGCTGATCGGAGCCGGCATCCGGAAGGGCGACCGGGTCGGCATCTGGGGACCCAACAGCGCCGCGTGGACGCTGGTGCAGCTCGCCACTGCGAAGATCGGCGCGATCCTCGTCAACGTCAACCCGGCCTACCGCACGCACGAGTTCTCCTACGTCGCCAACCAGTCCGGCATGAGGCTGCTGGTCGCGGCGACGTCGTTCCGCACGAGCGACTACCGCGCCATGGTGGACGAGACCGCCGCGGAGAACCGGGCGCTGGAGCGCGTGGTCTACCTCGACGACGAGCAGAGCTGGGGCGGCCTGCTGGCCGACGGTGAGGGCGTCTCCGCCGACCAGCTGGCCGAGCGGGCCGCGAGCCTGGCGCCGGGCGACCCGATCAACATCCAGTACACGTCCGGCACCACCGGCTTCCCCAAGGGCGCGACCCTGAGCCACCGCAACATCCTCAACAACGGTTACCTCGTCGGCGAGATCTGTGGCTACACCGAGGCCGACCGGGTGTGCATCCCGGTGCCCTTCTACCACTGCTTCGGCATGGTGATGGGCAACCTCGCGTGCACCACCCACGGCGCCGCGATGGTGATCCCGGCGCCCGGCTTCGACCCGGCGCTGACGCTGAAGGCGACCGCCGACGAGTCGTGCACGTCGCTCTACGGCGTGCCCACGATGTTCATCGCCGAGTGGGCCCTGCCGGACTTCGACACCTACGACCTCTCGTCGGTGCGCACCGGGATCATGGCCGGCTCGCCGTGCCCGGAGGAGATGATGAAGAAGCTCATCGCGGCGGGGATCGACGAGATGACGATCTGCTACGGCATGACCGAGACCTCCCCGGTGTCGACGCAGACCCGCAGGGACGACTCCCTCGAGCGCAAGGTGGGCACCGTCGGTCGGGTCTGCCCGCACCTGGAGATCAAGATCGTCGACCCGGTCAGCGGCGACACCGTCCCGCGCGGCGAGGCGGGGGAGTTCTGCACGCGCGGCTACTCGGTGATGCTCGGCTACTGGGACGAGGAGGAGAAGACCCGCGAGGCCATCGACGGCGACGGCTGGATGCACACCGGTGACCTCGGCGTGATGGACGACGACGGCTACGTCCGGATCACCGGGCGGATCAAGGACATGGTCATCCGCGGTGGCGAGAACATCTACCCACGCGAGATCGAGGAGTTCCTCTACACCCACCCGGACGTCGAGGACGTGCAGGTCGTCGGCGTCCCGGACGAGAAGTACGGCGAGGAGCTGTGCGCGTGGCTGCGGATGCGCCCCGGCAGCGAGCATCTGGACGCCGACGGGGTGCGGGCCTTCGCAACGGGCAAGCTCGCCCACTACAAGATCCCGCGCTACGTGATCGTCGTCGACGAGTTCCCGATGACCGTCACCGGCAAGGTGCGCAAGGTCGAGATGCGCGAGGTGTCGACCGCACGACTCGGTCTCGACTGAGCCGGCCGGTCACCGGAAGACCTCGTGGTAGAGGCGGTCCAGGGCTGCCGTGTCGAGGCTGGTCACCACGCGGACGGGTCCGTCACCGGTCCGCGCGAGCCGGCCGCGGTCGTCGGTCGTGTCGACGATCCAGGCCCCCGACCGGGTGGTCGCGGCCGAGCCGTCGACAAAGATGCCGGCGGTGGCGAGATCCCAGTACTTCGGGGACTCGAACCCAGGAACGCGGCCGAGCCCACCGACGACCGGGCCGGCCAGCCCGTCCGGAGCGCCGGGCGGCACCGGGTCGTCAGGGACCACGGTCACCGGCACGGGTCCGGCCAGCACCTCCGCGAACGGCACCGGGTCCGCCCCGGCGTTCCACTCGGCCACCCCGTCGGCGTGCGAGTCGCTGTCGACCGTGCCCGCCATGGTGGTGACGCCGCCCAGTCGGGCGTACGCCGCAGGCTGCTCGCGCATCACCGCGGCCACCTCGGTCAGAGGGCCGAGCGCGACGACCTCGAGGCCGCGATGGCGTCGAGCCAGCCGGGCGATGAGCTCGTCGGCCGGGGCACGGACCGGTTCGAGGTCGCCGTCGGTGGGGTCGCGCGGCAGCCCGCTGTTCATCAGCGCCCCGGCGCCCCACTCGGGCGGGAACATCGTCCCGTCCTCACCGCGCGGCGTGGTGCCGCAGGCCACCGGCGGTGGCTCCGTACCGAGCGCCTCGAAGAAGTCGCTCAGCAGTCCGATACCACGGCAATCGAGCTGGCCCGTCGTCGGCACGGTCACGGCGACGACCTCGACCGCGGGGTGGCGCAGCAGGAGGGCGAGCGCGGCGAGGTCGTCGGGAGCGAGGTCGGTGTCGACGACGACCGGCGTCGCGGCCGGGTGCTTCGCGGCGGCGGGCGCCATCGGCCCGGGCGTGAAGACCTCTCCGTCGACGTCCGAGGCCGCGGGGGTGCAGGCCGCGAGCGCGGCGACGACGAGCGGGACGAGCGCGAGGAGGGGCAGGCGACGCCTCACGGGATCACCACATGCTGGCCGACGATGCCGGTCACGGCCAGGACCGCACCGACGAGGAGCAGGGCACGCCGCCCGGACCTCGGCCAGGCAGCGGCCAGCAACAGGGAGGTGAGCCCGAGCAGCCACACGTCGTGCCACCACGAGAGCGCCGGCGAGATCCACTGCCGCTCCCAGCCGCCGCTGGTGTGCGGAGCGCCGACGAGCAACCAGTCGGAGGGGAAGGACAGCGGGTCGGCCGTCGCCGGGCCGACCGGGAGGTGGATGGGTTGCACCTGGAGGATCGAGAACGGCGTGACCGCGGGCCCACCGAACAGCCAGTAGACCATCACCACGAACCACATGACGAACAGCAGGGGCACGATGGCGACGAGCCGGGACATCCGCCGGCCCATGGCGGCGCCGACGGCGATGGCGAGCAGCGAGAGGACGACCAGCTGCGACAGCTCGGCGGTGGTGTGGAAGGCCTCGGTGGTGCGTCCGGGCTCCATGCCGAGCCACAGGCCGCCCAGGTCCCGCTCGCGCCACGCCACCAGGGCGGCATACGCCGCCGCCACTGCGACGAAGGGCAGCGCCGCGAGCAGCCGGGCGAGCGTGCGCCGAGCCTCCGACACGGGTGCGGCAGGGGCGATGTCGTGGCGCGCCCGGTGGAACGGCACGGCTACGGCGACCGAGATGCCGAACAGCAGCGACACGACGGAGGGGATGATCGCCTCGTACGACGAGCCGGGCCACTCGCCCGGCTCGGGTTCGACCGTCCACATCCCCCAGGTCGCGAGCGCCAGGAAGAGCCACGGCACGGGGTTGCGCAGCATCCTGCGCGCCTCCGTCACGACCAGAGCGCGCGTCACCCGCGGCGAGGTGAGCGTTGCCGTCGTGCTCCTGGCCAGCGTCGTGCTCATCGGCGGTGCCCCGCGACGCAGACGAGCGTGGCACCGGCCAGCACCCACCACGGGTCCGTCCACCACCACGCGATCGCGTCCCCGACCGTGCCGCTCGGCACGACCTGGTCCAGCGCGAACAGCACCGGGGGAGTCGAGGCTCCCAGGAGCACTGCTCGCCGCTGCGGCGCCCACAGTGCGACAGCCACCCCGCACGCAGACAGGGCCAGCAGCGGGCCGGGGCCGGACGCCTCCGCGTTGGCCAGCGAGTCCACGAGCGTCCACACCACCACCGCCGGCAGGCCGACCAGGACCAGGCGCAGCACCCGGCGCTGCATGACCGACACCGGGACCGCCGACAGCAGCGCGGCGGCGGGGTCGTGCAGGCCTGAGACGATGGTCCCGGCCAGCCCGGCCGCGGCGATCGCGAGCACCAAGTCGGCGGGCCGGTCGGCGGACCGGGCGAGCACGGCGGCAGCGATGAGGAGGGCCGCGAGGCCGGTCGCCGGGGCCCAGCGGATGGCTCGTGCGGTGGGAACGGCCGCCTGTACGAGCACGGTGCTCACCGGGTCAGCCTCGTCACGAGCAGGTAGCCGTCGTCCACGGTGGGAGCGGCCGCGGTGGCGCCGGCCGGCGGGGTGCCGACGTGGCGGCGCGTGCCCGGGCCGGTCAGCCACGAACGCAGCGCAGTCGGCTCCTCGACGTCGGACTCCCACACCCGGCCCTCGGCCTCCCCGGCGAGCTGGGCGGGAGTGCCCGACCAGCAGATCCGGCCGCGGTCCATGACGAGGACCTGCTGGCACAGCGCCGCCACCTCGGCCGTGTTGTGCGTCGAGAGCACGACGCAGCCGCGGTGCGACGTCTCGGCCAGCACCGATCGCAGGGCGATGCGCTGCTCGGGGTCGAGTCCCGTGGCCGGCTCGTCGAGGACGAGGAGGTCGGGGGCGCCGACGAGCGCAGCCGCGAGCGCCACCCGCTGCTGCATGCCGCCCGACAGCGTGCGGATGCGCTTGTGCATCCGGTCGCCGAGGCCGACTGCCTCAAGGATCGCTGCCGCCTCGCGCCTGCGCCGGGTCGCGTCCGTGTGCTCCTTCAGGATCGCGACGTAGTCCACCATCTCGAGCGGAGTGAACCCGCCGTAGAGCCGGGGTGACTGCGGGAGGTAGCCGAGCCGTCGCCGCAGCTCGGTGCGTGCGGCGGGATGGGCGGGGTCATGGCCCAGCAGCGACAGGGTTCCCCGGTCGGGGGCCAGCACAGTGGCCAGGATGCGCAGCAACGTCGTCTTCCCGGCCCCGTTGGGTCCGAGGACGCCCACGATGCCTCGTCCGAGGTGGAGGTCGACGTGGTCGACCGCGGTGAGCGAGCCGAAGCGCTTGGTGACGCCGGCGGCCTCGAGCAGCGTGCCCGTGGCCGTGTGGGTGGTGGTCATACGTTCCTCCGGTAGGCGACGGCGTCGCGACGGGCGATGGTGAGCGCGATCGCGCCGAGCGCGATCGCGAGGGCCGTGAGCTGGGTGGGTGCCGAGGCGACGAGGTGGCTGACCAGGTCGGCGGGCAGCCTGCGCGAGGCAGCCGGCCACGACACCGCCACGGCCCAGGCCGAGCCCAGCGACGCGGCGACGACCGAGGGGTCCAGCCGCGTGGTGCCGGCCAGGGCCACGAGCGAGGCGAGGGCGGCACCGGGCAGCAGCCAGCCGAAGGCCACCGAGGTGGGGAGGCCGACCAGCACCGCCACGCCGACGCCGATCGGGACGGCGGGCAGAGCGACCAGCAGCGCCCGCGCCGCGATGACCCGGAGCCCGGCCCGTGGCGTGGCGAGGACGAGCTCGCCCGCCGGCTCGGCGTGGCGGCTGTAGGTGAGCGCGACCGCGGCCAGCGGTGCGGCGGGCGCCAGGGCCATGAACACGGGGAGGCGGAGGCCGAGCACGGAGACGATGACGGGCAGCGCGAGCAGCAGCAGGATCGAGGCGAGCCAAGCCATCCGCAGCCCGGGTGTGGCGAGTCCGAGGCGCAGCAGCGGTGTGGAACGCGGTCGGTCGATCCGGTCGGCCAGCGCCTGCCACCGGCGTGCGGAGTCACTCGCGGCCTCGCCTGCGGAGAGGGCCGTCGTACGGCGCCGGCACTCCTCGCAACGCAGCAGGTGGGACTCGACGGAGGCGGCGAGCAGGGGCGCCGCGCCGCCCGCGGCCCACGACCGGAGCGTCTCGTCGTCGGCGTGCCAGGTCTGCGTCACAGCAGTCCCTCCCTCAGCTCGGTGCGAGCACGGCTCATCCGGCTCTTGACGGTGCCGCTCGGGATCCCGAGCAGCGCGGCGGCCTCACGCGTGGTCAACCCGTCCAGGACGGTGGCCTGGACGACGGCCTGGAGGTCGGGGGAGAGGCGCGAGAAGGCGAGGCCGACGTCGCTGTGCTCGACCCGGGCGAGCACCTCCTCCTCCGCGGAGACGGCAGGCGAGCTGCGGAGGTTCCGCAGGCGCTCCACGACGTTGGCGCGCGGGCGCAGCTGGTGGAGCAGCGAGCGCACGGCGATGCCCCACAGCCACGCCGCCACCTCGCCGTCGCCCCGCCAACCGGACGGCTTGCGCCAGACCGCGAGGAACGTGTCCTGCACGGCGGTGTCGACGATCGCCGGGTCGGCGCACCGTCGTGACAGCCGGATGGCCAGCCACGGCTCGTGACGCGCGAACAGCTCGTGCAGCGCACCGCGGTCGGCCTCCGCCACCGCGGCCAGCAGCTCGGCGTCGGACCGGTCGTCGGCGCCCTCGCGGGCGTCCCAGCCGGTGTCGTCCACTCCCATCACGTCTCATAGTGGCGCCGACCCCCGCGATCGGTTCACGCGCACCGCCGAGTCGTGAGCCGGTCCAGACCGGCATGAACCGAACACCGGTCCCGGAGGCACCTCCTGATGGCGGCCCGCCCGGTCCGCCGAGGCGAGCTCGGAGAGCCCAGAAGCGGAGGAGGACCCAGATGTACCGGAAGAGAGCAGGACTGGCAGCGGCAGCTGTGCTGGTCGCAGTGCCGGCAGCGGCGATGGCGGCGGGCGTCGCGGTCGACCACGGCCACGGTCCCACGGTCGTGCACGACACGACGTACGAGCAGATCAGGACGCAGGTGCACGCCTGGTCGAGCGACGGGACGACCCGCGTCCGCCTCATGGTGACCGGGCTGCCGGCCGGTCGGACGTTCGGCGCGCACGTGCACACGGGCACCTGCGGGGCGGACCCGCTCGCCTCAGGAGGTCACTACCAGCACTCCACCGACCCGAGCGTGCCGCTGGCAGAGCGGGAGGCCTGGCTCGACGTGACGTCCGACGCCAACGGTCGAGGAGTGGCCACCACGACTGTGCCGTGGGCCTTCGCTCCCGGCAGTGCCGGATCGGTCGTCATCCACGCCCAGCCGACCAACACCACCACCGGCGCAGCTGGCGCCCGCCTGGCCTGCACGAGCGTGGAGTTCGGCGGCTGACCTCCGGGTGTGGGCGTGCGCCGGCTTCGGCCGGGATGTGGATGAGTGGCGTAGCCGGTGACGGCGCCGTCAGCATTGGCGGTGAGGAGGTGACCACCCTCGTCGCCGAGCCTCGTCCCACAGCTCCGGCAGGTCGGCGGGAAGTGCGCGGCGGATGGCCGTTCCACGCATTGTCCCCGTCGTCAGGGCTGGTTGGATGACGGCCATGAGCATCACGCCCGACACCAAGGACTGGACCTGGGTCCTCGAGCGGCCCTGCCCGGAGTGCGGCTTCGAGTCGGCGACCCACGAGGTGTCCGACCTGCCCGGGCTGCTCGAGCAGACCGCCGCCCGGTGGGCGCAGGTGCTGGGCCGCGGGGACGTCTCGGAGCGCCCCGAGCCGGGCGTCTGGTCGGCGCTGGAGTACGCGTGCCACGTCCGCGACGTGCACGTCCTCTTCGCCGAGCGCGTGCGCCTGATGCTGGACGAGGACGGACCCACGTTCGCCAACTGGGACCAGGACGCCACGGCCGTCGAGCGCGACTACGGCAGCCAGGACCCCGAGGTGGTCGCGACCGAGCTGGTCGCGGCCGGACGGGAGGTCGCGTCGCTCTACGCGACCGTCACCGACGCCACGCGCGGACGGAGGGGGCTGCGGTCCAACGGTGACGAGTTCACCGTGGAGAGCCTCGGTCGCTACCACCTGCACGACGTGGTGCACCACCTGCACGACGTGGGGGCGGACGCCGGGTGAGGGAGACGATCGAGGCCTACGACCGCGACGCAGAGGCGTACGCCGCCCGCACGGTGGCGATGCCCGACTCGGTGCGCGCCGACATGGAGGATCTCGCCACGCGGCTCGGCCCGGGCGCGCGCGTCCTCGAGATCGGCTCCGGTGGTGGTCGCGAGGCCCTGCTGATGGAGGAGCTCGGGCTGGCGGTGCGGCGCACCGACGTCACCCCCGGCTTCGTCGACCTGCTGCGCGGGCAGGGGCATGCCTGCGACCTCCTCGATCCGCTGGTCGACGACCTGGTCCCGCCCGACGGTCCGCCCGGCGTTCCGTACGACGCCGTGTGGGCCAACGCCTCGCTGCTCCACGTCGACCGGCGCGACCTGCCGACGGTGCTCTCCCGGCTCGCCGACGTCACCCGGCCCGGGGGCCTCCTCCGGGCCTCGTTCAAGGAGGGCGACGGAGAGGGCTGGTCCACCCACGGGACGATCAGCGCGCCGCGGCACTTCACCTACTGGCGGGCGCCGGACCTCGAGGTCGTCACGGCGGGCTCGGGCTGGAGCGACGTCGTGGTCCGTAGGGGTCTCGAGGGCGACCGGGGGGAGACCTGGCTCGGGCTGTCGGCGGTCCGTGATGAGGTGTCGGCATGAGGCACACGGAGTTCTGGGCGCGTCTCGACGAGGTCCTCGGGCGGGCCTACTCGCGCACCTGGGCCGAGCTGACGGTCGTGCGCGACCTGGGCGGTCGGACCACCCAGGAGGCGCTCGACGCCGGCGTGCCGCCCAAGCAGGTGTGGGCGGCCGTGCGCCGCCAGCTCGAGCTGCCGGACAGCGAGCGATGACCACGGGGACCCACGCAGGACTCACCGTCGCGGACGTCCAGCGTCGCACGGTCCGCACGCTCGTCGTCTCCCAGGCGGTGGGTGCCGTCGGCGTCACCATCGGCGTCGCGACGGCCTCGTTGCTGGCACGCGACATCTCCGGCAGCGAGACCATGGCCGGGCTCGCGCAGACCTTCCAGGTACTCGGCACGGCAGCGGCGGCCTACGGTCTCGCGCACGTGATGCGGCGCCGCGGTCGACGCGTCGGCCTGGTCGCGGGCTACCTGATCGGCGCGACCGGTGCGGTCCTGGCCGTCGTCGCCGGTGTCGTCGACTCGATGACGGTGCTGCTCCTCGGCGCGGTGATGCTGGGCGCGACCACGGCCGTCAACAACGGCTCGCGCTACGCCGCCACCGACCTCGCGCCCGAGGAGCACCGTGCGCGGGCGCTGTCGGTCGTGGTGTGGGCCACGACCGTCGGTGCCGTCGCCGGTCCCAACCTCACCGGTGCGGGCGCCGCCGTGGCGCGCTCGATGGGCGTGCCCGAGCTGACCGGCGGCTTCGCCATCGGCGCCGTGGTGCTGGTCGTGGCGGCCGCCTGGCTGTGGTGGCGCCTGCGACCCGATCCCCTCCTCCTCTCGCAGGAGACGGCGGGTGTCAGGCCCGGCGCCGGGCCCGAACCCCATGGCCGGTCGTGGGGCCGCTTCGTCGCCGTCGTGCGCGACGTACCGGCCGTCGGTGCCGCGGTGGTGGCCATGGCCTGCGCGCACGCGGCGATGGTGACCGTGATGATCATGACGCCGCTCCACATGGAGCACGGCGGTGCCGAGCTCGAGATCATCGGCTTCGTCATCTCGGTCCACGTGCTCGGGATGTTCGCCTTCTCGCCCGTCGTCGGCTGGGCGGCCGACCGCTTCGGTCGCAGCGGCGTCCTGGTCACCGGCGGCGTCGTCCTGCTCGTCTCGCTCGCGCTGTGCGGACTCTCGCCGCAGGGGACCTCGTGGCAGATCTTCGCGGGGCTCTTCCTCCTCGGCCTCGGCTGGTCCTGCGCCACCGTCGCCGCGTCCACGGTCATCGCCGACCGCACCCCCCTCGACGCCCGCACCGACGTGCAGGGCACCTCCGACATGGCGATGGCGCTCACCGCCGCGGGTGGAGGGGCCCTCGCCGGGGTGATCGTCGGCTGGCTGGGCTATCCCGCGCTGGCGATGTTCGCCGCGCTGCTCGCCGGGGCGGTCGTGGTCGCCGGCACGGTCACCCGCCGCCACTCCTGAGCCCGGCCCGACCGTCCGCGACTGTCCGCGACCGGGTGGCGACACGCCGGGCGAGGAGCGCGCGTCGAACACCTGTTCGGGCTACTGTTCGTCCACAGGTACGACGAGGGGCGAGGTTGTCCACAGCGTTCGACCGTCCTGATCAGGGACTGTCGGTGGCTCGCCCTAGCGTCGCAGACGTACCTCACACGACACGACGACAAGACGGGACACAGCAATGGCTGGAGCAGACCGCGAGAAGGCCCTCGACGCCGCGCTCGCACAGGTGGAGAAGCAGTTCGGCAAGGGCTCGGTCATGCGACTGGGCGACGAGACGCGGGCCCCGCTCGAGGTGATCCCCACGGGGTCGATCGCCCTCGACGTGGCGCTCGGCCTGGGCGGCCTGCCGCGCGGACGTGTCGTGGAGATCTACGGTCCGGAGTCCTCCGGAAAGACCACGGTCGCCCTCCACGCGGTGGCCAGCGCGCAGGCCGCCGGCGGCATCGTCGCCTTCATCGACGCCGAGCACGCCCTCGACCCCGACTACGCCAAGGCCCTCGGTGTCGACACCGACGCGCTCCTGGTCTCCCAGCCCGACTCCGGTGAGCAGGCGCTCGAGATCGCCGACATGCTGATCCGCTCCGGTGCGCTGTCGCTGATCGTCATCGACTCGGTGGCCGCGCTCGTGCCCCGCGCCGAGATCGAGGGCGAGATGGGCGACAGCCACGTCGGCCTCCAGGCCCGTCTGATGAGCCAGGCGCTGCGCAAGATGACCGGTGCCCTCAACAACTCCGGCACCACCGCGATCTTCATCAACCAGCTGCGCGAGAAGATCGGCGTGATGTTCGGCTCCCCGGAGACCACGACCGGTGGTCGCGCGCTGAAGTTCTACTCCTCGGTGCGCCTCGACGTGCGTCGTATCGAGACGCTCAAGGACGGCACCGACATGGTCGGCAACCGCACCCGCGTCAAGGTCGTGAAGAACAAGGTCGCGCCGCCGTTCAAGCAGGCCGAGTTCGACATCATGTACGGCAAGGGCATCAGTCGTGAGGGCGGCCTGATCGACGTGGGCGTCGAGGCAGGCCTGATCCGCAAGGCCGGCGCCTGGTACACCTACGAGGGCGACCAGCTCGGCCAGGGCAAGGAGAACTCGCGCAACTTCCTGCGCGACAACCCCGACCTCGCCAACGAGATCGAGAAGCTCATCCTCGAGAAGCTGGGCGTGACTCCGGCCGTCGACAAGCCCGGTGACGACCTGAGCGACGAGCCCATCGGGGTCAATGACTTCTGACCGCGTCGCGCGGGCAGGTTGAGCAAGCGTTCCGCCGAGCCTGCGAGGCGGAATCTGCGCGTCGAAACCAGCCGCTCGGTCGGAGGATCCAACGATGAGCACCGCAGAGAACCGTCCGGCGCCCGACTGGGTCGGTGACGTCGGGCTCGGGGTGCAGGCGTGGGTGGGGGAGACCCCATCCACGCCCGCCGAGCAGCGTCCGACCCGTCCGGGCGGTGGAGGTGACGGGGGCGAGCGTCGCGCCGGGCGCTCGGGCGGGAGGAAGGGCAAGGCCGGCAAGGGCGGACGCGGCCGCACCCGGACGTGGGAGGAGCGGGAGGCGGCCAGGGTCGCCCGCGAGGAGGCCGCAGCTGCGGAGGTCGAGGCCGACCCGGAGGCGGTGGCGCGCAAGATCCTGCTCGACACGCTGACCGGACAGGCCCGCTCGCGGCAGGAGCTGGCCGACAAGCTCGCCAAGCGGGGAGTCCCCGACGAGCTGGCCGCCCGGCTGCTCGACCGCTTCACCGAGGTCGGGCTGGTCGACGACGCCGCCTACGCCCGCCAGTGGGTGGAGAGCCGGCACCGCAGCCGGGGACTGGCGCCCCGGGCACTGGCCCAGGAGCTGCGCCGCAAGGGCATCGACGACGAGGACGCCAAGACCGCGCTGGAGCAGATCGACGAGGGCGACCAGCGCTCCGCCGCCCGCGCGCTCGTCGACAAGAAGCTGCGCTCGATGCGCGGCCTCGACCACCAGGTGGCCACCCGACGCCTGGCCGGGATGCTCGCCCGCAAGGGCTACGCCGCCGGGCTGGCGTTCTCCGTCGTCCGCGAGGCGCTCGGTGAGGCCGAGGACGACGAGCCGCACCCCGACTTCTGAGGTGCTTCCGTTCGTCGGTTGCGATCCGCAGCGTCATACGGAACCGCACCCATGGGTTCGGATTCGTATGACTCAGCGGCTCGCCGACGGGGCGGCCCGGGCACCCTTCCATGCGAGCACCGTGCTCTGGTGGGATGGACCCGTGAGCAGCGAGCGCGAGGTCCTCACCTACGACCTCTTCGGCACGGCCACCCGCGAGCTGGCGCAGGAGGTGGCCGACTCGGGATTCCGTCCCGACATGATCCTGGCGATCGCGCGAGGCGGGCTCGCCCTGGGCATGGGGCTGGGCTACGCCCTGGCGGTCAAGAACATCTCGGTCGTCAACGTCGAGTTCTACACCGGCGTCGACCAGCGCCTCGACGTCCCGATCATGCTGCCGCCCACGCCGGCGGCGGTCGACCTGTCGGGCCTGAAGGTGCTCGTCGCCGACGACGTCGCCGACACCGGTCGGACGCTCGAGCTCGTGCACGCGTTCTGCGAGGGTCACGTGGCCGAGGCTCGGACGGTGGTGATCTACGAGAAGCCGCAGTCGGTCATCAAGCCGGACTACTCCTGGCGGAGCACCGAGCGCTGGATCGACTTCCCGTGGTCGGTGCTCCCGCCCGTCGTCGACCCCGATGCCCTCGCCCACTGACGCGCCCGAGACAGGCGCGGCGCCCCGCCCTGTCGTCGTACGCCATGGGGACCGGGAGCTGGCCGGCACGGTTCAGGCGGGGGAGCCGTGGGCAGAGGCCGCGATCCGCATCGCCGCGACGACCGACGGAGAGCCGGTCGCCGACGACCTGTCCGGCGCACGCTTGCGGTTCTTCGTCGAGCCCGACCAGCGGGTGGACCTGCGGGCCATGACGCACGGCGACCTCCCGGCACTGGTCCGCTGGCTGCAGGCCCCGCACGTCCAGCGGTGGTGGCACAACGACGGTGAGCCCACCGTCGACCGCGTGACGAGGTCGTACGGTCCGCGGATCGACGGCACGACGCCGACACGCATGTGGGTGGTGGAGGTCAACGGCCGGTCGATCGGTTTCGTCCAGGACTACCGGATCCGCGACCACCCCGGGTTCGCCCTCCTCACTCCCGACCCCGACGCCATCGGCGTCGACTACGCCATCGGGGAGCCCGGGTGGGTGGGTCGTGGTCTCGGCGCTCGCGTGCTGTGGGCGTGGATGCGACGAGCGCACCGACGCTTCCCCGACGCCACGTCGTACTTCGCCGCACCCCACCACGCCAACGCGGCATCGCTGCGGATCCTCGACAAGGCCGGGTTCACCCGCGGTACGTGGTTCGACGAGCCGCAACGCGACGGCACCACCGCGACGGCCGTGGGCTGCACCCTCGACGTGCGCCGCGTCCTCGGCCGGGCAGCCCCGCCCGGTGCGCCATGATGTGCCCATGACGGACGACATGGCCGCCCACCTGCGCGTGCCGGCGGGACCGGTGGACCTGACCGCGATCGAGACCGACGCGGCACCGGGCTTCGACGGCGACAAGGCCGACGGTCAGGCCGCCCTCGCCGGCATGGGCGAGGAGCTGTCCGACCTGCAGGAGCGGCTCTGGGCGGAGCGCACGGTCGGGTCCGAACGTCGAGTCCTGCTCGTGCTCCAAGGCATGGACACCAGCGGCAAGGGCGGGGTGCTGCGGCACACGATCGGTCTCGTCGACCCGCAGGGCGTCCGGATCACCAGCTTCAAGGCACCCACCGAGGAGGAGAAGCGGCACGACTTCCTCTGGCGCATCGAGAAGGGCCTGCCCGAGGCGGGCTACGTCGGGGTCTTCGACCGCTCGCACTACGAGGACGTCCTCATCGCCCGGGTCCGCGGCTTCGCCGACGCCGACGAGATCGAGCGTCGCTACGGCGCGATCAACGACTTCGAGACCCGGCTCGTCGACGAGGGGTTCTCGATCATCAAGTGCATGCTCCACATCAGCGCCGAGGAGCAGAAGGCCCGGCTGGCCGAGCGGCTCGCCAACCCGGAGAAGCACTGGAAGTACAACCCGGGCGACCTCGACGAGCGCGCGTTGTGGCCCGCCTACCGCGAGGCGTACGAGATCGCGCTCGAGCGCACCAGCACCGACGTCGCGCCGTGGCACGTGGTGCCCTCGGACAAGAAGTGGTTCCGCAACCTCGCCGTCGGCCAGCTCCTCCTCGACACCCTGCGGGGCCTCGACCTGCAGTGGCCCGCCGCCGACTTCGACGTGACGGCCGAGACCGAGCGGCTGGCCGCGGAGGACCCGGTCCAGTGAGCTCCACGGGACTGCCCAGCGTCACCGTCACCCGCTACGTCACCCCGCTCCGCGAGGGCGGAAGCCTGCCTGGCGTGGTGGAGGGCGACGACCTCGGCACCTACGTCTGCAAGTTCCGCGGGGCCGGGCAGGGCGCCAAGGTGCTGGTCGCGGAGGTCATCGTGAGCGCCCTCGCCACCCGATTGGGCCTGCGCACCCCGCGCCTCGTCGTCCTCGACCTCGACCCCGAGCTCGCCCGCTACGAGGCCGACGAGGAGGTGCAGGACCTGCTCAACGCGAGCGTCGGTCCCAACCTCGGCATCGACTTCCTGCCCGGCTCGTTCGGCGTCGACGGGCAGGTGAGTGCGGCAGACGACGAGGGCGCCCGTGTGCTGTGGCTCGACGCGTTCACCGCCAACGTCGACCGGTCGTGGCGCAACCCCAACCTGCTGCTCTGGCACGGCGACCTGTGGGTCATCGACCACGGGGCGTCGCTGTACTTCCACCACGGCTGGCGCTCCGGCGTCACCGACCCCGAGAAGTTCGCCGCCCAGGCGTGGGACGTCGGCGGGCACGTCTTCGAGACCTGCGCGCGTCGAGCCCGGGAGCTCGACGACGAGATCGCGGCAGCGCTCGACCGCGAGGTCTTCGTCGAGGTGCTGGCCGCGGTGCCCGACGTGTGGCTCGAGCCCGTGCCCGGCGCGGAGACGCCCGAGGCCCTGCGGGCGGCGTACGTCGAGTTCCTCGTCGCGCGCCTCGGCACCCGCCAGTGGCTGCCGGAGGTGGCGCGATGACCGCCGCCCGGATGGCCTACCAGTACGTCGTGCTCCGCTGCGTGCCGAGACCGGAGCGCGAGGAGTTCCTCAACGTGGGCGTCGTGCTGCACTGCCAGGCTGCCGACTTCCTCGACGTGGCCTGGTCGGTCGACGCCGAGCGGCTGCGCGCACTGCACCCCGGCATCGACGTCGACCAGGTGTGCGACGCCCTCGCCTTCACCGACCGGGTCTGCCGCGGGGACGAGCGAGCGGGCGAGGCCGCGCGCCAGTCGCTGGGCCAGCGGTTCGGGTTCCTCAAGGCGCCGCGCAGCACCGTGCTCCAGCCCGGCCCGGTCCACGGCGGACTGACCGCCGACCCCGCCCGTCAGCTGGAGCACCTGCGCGAGCGACTCGTCGGCTGAGCCGGGGAGGCCGGGTCGGGACGCCCTGTCCTGTCCTGTCCTCTCCGGTCAGCGAGGCGGATACTCGGCTCGTGAGCACGTACGACGGGGTGGTGCGGCTGCGGCTGTCGTCCACGCTGGCCGTGGACGCGCAGACGGGCTCGCTCACGGGCAACGCGCTGGGCAGCCGCAAGGCGCGCACCCTGCTCGCCCTGCTCGCCTCCGCGCGTGGCGCTCCGGTGGCGACCGAGCGCATCGTCGAGGCGCTGTGGCACGACCATCCGCCCGCCGACCCCGCGGCCAACGTCGCGACGCTGGTCAGTCGCCTGCGGCGCACGGTCGGTCCGGACCTCGTCGTGGGACTGCCGGGGGCGTACGTCCTGGGCGGGGCGTGGTCCGTGGACCTCGAGGAGGCCCGCCAGTGGTGCGTGCAGGCCGTCGGTCGGTCCGCCGCCGGCGAGCACGCCCTCGCCGAGACCGCGGCCGCCGCAGCCCAGGACCTGCTCGGCACCGGGCCGGCGCTGCCGGACGAGGACGACGACGACTGGGTCCTCGAGGTGCGGCGCGAGGCCGACGCCCTGCGTCGCGACGCGCGTCACCAGCGGGTGGCAGCGCTCCTCCCGATCGACCCCGCACGGGCGGTGCCGGTGGCGTCGGCCGGCCCGGCGCCCGACCCGTACGACGAGCGCGCGGTGCGCGACATCATGCGAGCGCTCGCCGCGGACGGGCAGGTCGCCGGTGCGCTCGCGGCGTACGACCGGCTCGCGCGGGCACTGCGCGACGACCTCGGCACCGAGCCCGACCGCGCCTCGGCCGACCTGCAGCTCACCCTGCTCCGCCAGCCGGGACCGACCCCGGCGGACGAGGCCGCACCACGCCGCCCAGCGGACGCCGGCCGCGGGGAGCTCGTGGGTCGGGGCGCGCAGCTCGCCGTGCTCCGCGACGCGTGGAGCTCGGCGGTCGCGGGCGACGACGTGGACCTGGTGCTGGTCGTGGGGGAGGGCGGCATCGGCAAGACCCGACTCCTCGACGCGGTCGCCGAGTGGGTCACCGGCACCGGCGGCCAGGTGCTGCGCGGGCGGTGCCACCCCGCGGAGAGGTCGCTGTTCATCCAGCCGTTCGTGGACGCCCTGCGCCCCGGCCTGGCCGGGTTGTCGCGTGACGCGCTCGAAGCCGTGCTGCGCGACCACGAGGGCGCCTGGGCGTCGCTGCTGCCCGACTTCGGGCCGGTCCTGCGCAACGCACCGGCGCCACCCGCGGACCGCGACCTGCAGCGGCGCGCGACGTACGACGCCGTGCTCGCCGCGCTCCGCCGGCTCGCTGCCGGCCGGCCACTGGCCCTCGTCCTCGACGACCTGCAGGACGCCGGCGCCGCGACGCTCGACCTGCTCGGATACCTCTCACGCCGTCTCGACGGGTCGCGGGTCCTGGTGGTCGGCGCCGTCCGCAGCGAGGACGTCTCGGTCGTCGAGCGTCTGGGGGACCGGGTGCGCCGGGTGCCGCTCGGCCCGCTCGACCCCGACTCCGTCGCCTCGCTCGCGGCGGCGGCCGGGCTCTCGCCGCTCGGGGGGCAGGTCATGGACCGCACGGCCGGACACACGTTGAGCGTGGTGGAGTGCCTGCGGGCGCTGGCGGACGGTGACACCGGAGTGCCGGCCTCGTTGTCGGCGGCCGTGCTCGCCCGCGTCGACCGGCTCGGCGCCGAGGCGCGCTCGGTGGTCGAGGCCGGCGCCGTCCTCCGGCGCCGGCTCGACCCGCGCCTGCTGGCCGGGCTCACCGAGCAGTCGGAGGTCGGTGCCACCCGCCAGGCCGAGGGGCTGGCCCGCGGTGGGCTGTTCGTCCGCAGCGGCGCGCTCTACGAGTTCGCCAACGACCTCTTCCAGGAGTGCGTGTACGCCGCGCTGCCGCCGGCGGTCGCCACGGCCTACCACCGCCGCGCGGCCGACCTCACGGGCGACCGGCCCGAGGTGATGGCCAACCACGCCCACGCCGTCGGCGACGACGCCCGCGCTGCTCGTGGCTGGCTCGTCGCTGCCGAGGAGGCACTGCGCCGGGCCGCGGTGGAGGACGCCCGGACCCTGGTCGAGCGGTGCCTCGCGGTCGAGGAGCTCGCGGGGGAGACGCGCGCACGGGCGCTTCTCGTCCGGGGTCGGGTCCACGAGGCTGCCATGCGGTGGCAGGCCGCGATCGACGACATCGACGCTGCGCTCGCGTGGGCCCGCCGCAGTGGGGAGCGGCGGCTCGAGCTCGCCGCGCTCCGCGCGCGCGGGGGCGACGTCGCGATCGGCGCACAGCTCGCGGCGGACGAGCTCCTCGGTCCGCTCGAGGACGGCGTCCGGATCGCTGCCGATCTGGGTGACCGGAGGGCAGAGGCCGACTTCGCGACCCGGTTGACCGTGCTGGAGGCCAGTCGGCTCCGGCTGGCCGACGCCCGTCGGCGCGCCGACCACGCCCTGGTCCGGGCCCGTGCGGCGGGCTCGGAGGACGGCGTGGTCCTGGCGCTCGACGGCGCGAAGACGGTGGCGTGGTACCTCGGGGACGCGGACGCCCTGGCACCCGTTGTGGCCGAGCTCGAGCCGCTCGTGCGGGCCCGG
This sequence comes from Nocardioides sp. zg-1230, assembly GCF_013155335.1. Lineage (GTDB taxonomy): Bacteria > Actinomycetota > Actinomycetes > Propionibacteriales > Nocardioidaceae > Nocardioides. The sequence goes on from NZ_JABJQZ010000005.1 coordinate 305,482, forward strand.
CACGACGCGTGGCTGCTCCAGTGGGTGGTCTTCGAGTCCGCCGTCGTCCCGGCGGCGCACGGCCAGTGGGACGAGGCGCGGGACCGGGTGGCGCACGCGATCGAGCTCAACCGCCGCAGCGGCTTTCCCGCCTACGCCGGCTACATCCGGGCGTACGACGGCTGGCTCGCGCGCCTCGCGGGCAACCTGGACGACGCGGTCCGACTCGGCCGACGGGCGGTCGATGACACGTCAGCCGTCGACCACCCCTGGTGGCACTCCTGGGCTGCCGGGCTGCTGGCGGCGACCCTGGTCCGCGCGGGTGAGGCGGGGGAGGCGGTGGCGGTCGCCCGCGCCGGGTTGGCCGCACGCAGCGGCACCGCCCGACCGGGGCGGCTGCTGTGTGCCGCCGCCCTCGCGGCGGTCACCGGCGAGCAGGCGTCCGCCGCGGCGGACGCGCTGTCCCGCGTGGACTGCCCGCCCGGTCGGGCGTGGGTGCTCGGCGCGGATGCCTACCTCCTCCTGGCGGGCGCCGCCGTAGCGCGGGGTGACGACGCCGCCGCAGACCGGCTGGTCGCTCCACTGCGGACGGCGACGACCGCGGCGTGGCCCGCGGTGCGCAGGCAGGTCGAGGAGACGGTGCGCGGCACCCCGGGTCAGAGCGCCTCCAGCGCCAGCCGGGCGGCACGCGCGGCCCCGTCGGAGGGCACGGCCAGGTAGTCCACGGGCTGCGCGAGGCAGGCCGCCAGCTCGTCGGCGATCCGGTCGGGGTCGGCGTCGACGTAGCCGAGGGCCCGCCCGGCGCGGTGCCGGTCGAGCCGGTGCCGCACGTGGACCTGCTGCTCGAAGTGGTGCCCCAGGGGGACGTAGATGAACGGCCGGCCTGCCGCGGTGAGCTCCATCGTCGTGCTGAGCCCACCCTGCACGACGGCGACGTCGCAGGCCGCGTGGTGCAGGTCGAGGTCGGGCACGAACCCGTGCACCTCCACGCCGGGCGGCACGTCGAGAGCGTCGGGGTCGATGCGTGGCCCGGCGACGACGACCATGCGCAGGCCGGGCACCCGCTCGCGCGCCGGGGCGTACGCCGCCGCTACCCGCCGGAGCAGGTGGTGGCCGACGCCCGATCCCCCGACCGAGACGACGCACACGACCTCGTCCTCGGCCCAGCCGAACCGCTCGCGCAGCTCACCGCGACGCCCGGGGTCCGGCCGCTCGCCCATCACGTAGCCGGCGAAGTCGAAGTGCTCCTCGGTCCAGGCCCGCGCCGTCGGCAACCCCGGTCCCAGTGGGAGGTCGACCACGTCGTCCGGGTCCCCGACGAAGACCGCGCGGTCCCGCAGCGACGGCGTACGGTCGACGTGCTCGACCATCTCGGCGTTGTAGTCCGCGGCCAGGAACGCCTCGCGCTCGCCCCCGTCCGGCATCGGCACCCAGCCGACGAAGTCGGTCATCCAGACGAACGGTGCGCGCTTGAGCTCGGGGTGCTCGTGCAGGAAGTGGTCGAGGTCCCACGCCTCGTCCCCGACCCACAGGTCGTAGGCCTCGCGCTCGACGAGGTCGTCGAAGACCATGAAGTTGTTGACCAGCACCTCGTCCATGCGGCGTAGGCGTCGAAGGCGTGGAGGTCGTGCTCGCCGGACTCCGCCTCGAAGTGGCCCGACTCGCTGGCCAGCAGGCGCGAGGCCGGGTGCACCACCTCCCCGCGCTGCTCGAGGAACTCCGCCACGGGTGACTGGGTGAGCCACTCGACCTCCAGGTCCGGGCGCTGCTCGCGCATCGCGTCGGCGACGGCCAGGTCGCGCCGGACGTGACCGAGACCGATCGGCGAGGACAGGTAGAGCACCCGCGGCCGACGACGCGGGTGCCGTCGGGGCACGGGTCGCGGCGCCGCCGCTCCGGACACCCGGTCCACCAGGCTCTTGATCGCGCGGTTGACGACGACCGGGTGGCGGGCCATGGGGAGGTGCCCCGACCCCTCGAGCACGAGGTGCTCGGCCCCCGTCCACTCGACCACGCTCCGACTGCGGCCCTGCGGCTGGCAGAGGTCGGCCGTCCCCTGCACGACCAGCACCGGGGCGGAGATGCCGCGCAGGAGGCGCTCGGCCTCGGCCGCGGTGTCGGGAAAGCTCGGCGAGGCAGTCTCGGCCAGGATGACCGCGCCCGTCGTCTCCCGGGTGAAGCCGACGATGTCCTCGAGCTGCTTGGTCGAGTGGGGCTCGGGGAGCATCTGGTCGAAGAAGAACGCGGCGTAGTCGGGCCAGTGGTCGGGCAGGTAGTGGCGGTTGTGGCCCTTCCAGCCCGAGTAGTCGTCCCGCTCCTCGTCGAAGTGCCGCACCGCCTCCAGCCGCACCTCGAACGGGGGCGTCCGGTCGCGCGCCCACGGAGCGACGGCGACCACGCCCAGCACCCGGTCGGGGTGGAGGGCGGCGGTCAGCAGCGCCTGCCAGGCGCTCGCACAGATGCCGACGAGCACGGCGCGGTCGATGCCGAGGTGGTCCAGGACGGCGAGGTGGTCGGCGACCATCGCCAGGTCGCCGTACGCCTCCGGGTCGAGCTCGCGACCGGAGCGGCCGTTGCCGGGCGGGTCGACCGTCACGACCCGCACGTGCTGGGCCAGGTAGGCGACCTGGCCCTTCCATGCCCGGCTGTGCACGCACGTGTCGATCGGCACGAACAGCACCGTGGTGGTCGCCGTGTCGTTGAACGACTCCCACGCCAGCCGCACCCCGTCCGACTCGACGTACCCGCTGCTGTCGGGTTCCCGTGCCCTCATGCAGACCTCCCGCTCCGTGCTCCGAGGGTGGGGCCCCGTGGTTGCAGCGCGGTTGCAATCGCGACGCAACCGGCCCGGCGCACCCTCTGCTGACAAGCATCCACCCGGGATGCCGAGAAGAGGAGACCTCCATGACCACGACCGCAGACCCGGCCGCAGGCTCGACCGAGGACCCGACCGCGCCCGCCATCGACATGGACGCGCTGATGGGCTTCGTCGGCGCCTTCGTCGGGGACCTGGGCGCCACGGTGGGCGCCGGCAACGTGCTGCTCGGTGAGCGGCTCGGCCTCTACCGCGCGCTCGCGGCCGGTCCGACCGACGCGCGGACCCTCGCCGCCGCGACGGGCACCGACCCCCGCTACGTCGAGGAGTGGCTCCGCGGGCAGGCAGCGGGCGGGTACGTCGAGCACGACGCGGCGACCGGCACCTGGTCGATGACCCCGGAGAAGGCGTTCGCCCTCACCGACCCGACCGGGCCGGTGTTCCTGCCGGGTGCCTTCGAGCTGGCGCTGGGCGCGTTGAAGGCGCTCCCCGAGATCGAGCACGCCTTCCGGACCGGCGCTGGCTACGGCTGGCACGAGCACGACCACGACGTGTTCACCGGCTGCGAGCGCTTCTTCCGGCCGGGGTACCTGATGCACCTGCTCCCGGAGTGGATCCCGGCCCTCGAGGGGGTCGAGGCGCGACTCGAGCGGGGGGCCCGGGTCGCCGACCTGGGGTGCGGGCACGGTGCGTCGACGGTCCTGATGGCCCAGGCGTTCCCGGCGAGCACCTTCGTCGGCTCCGACTACCATCGCGCCTCCATCGAGGCCGCCCGGCAGCGGGCGGACGAGGCCGGCGTGGCCGATCGGGTGCGCTTCTACGTCGCCGGGGCGCAGTCCCTGGACGAGCACGACCTCGACCTGGTGACGACGTTCGACTGCCTGCACGACATGGGCGACCCCGTGGGCGCCGCCAGGCACATTCGTGCCTCGCTGGCACCCGACGGCACGTGGATGATCGTCGAGCCCGCCGCCGGCGACACGGTCGCCGACAACCTCAACCCCGTCGGCCGGGTGTTCTACGGCTTCTCGACGTTCCTCTGCGTGCCCAACGCGATGTCCCAGTCGGGCGGCTACGCCCTGGGGGCGCAGGCAGGGGAGGCAGCGATCCGACAGGTCGTCTCCGACGCCGGGTTCACCCGCTTCCGCAGGGTGGCGGAGACGCCGTTCAACCACGTCTACGAGGCCCGTCCCTGACAAGATCCGGGGCATGACCTACGTCGGCGCGGTGCGGGCGGCCCTGGCCGAGGGGGGCGACGAGGCCAGGGCCGCCCAGCAGCAGGCCTACATGAAGTCCGAGCTGCCCTACGTCGGCCTGGGAGCCCCGGCACTGAAGGCGCTGCTGCGCCCGCTCCTGGTCGAGCACCGGTTCGTCGACCGCGCCCAGTGGGAGGCGGCGGTCCTCGAGCTGTGGGAGGACGCCGAGCACCGGGAGGAGTGGTACGCCGCGATCGCGCTCCTTCGGCATCGGGCCTACCGGGCCTGGCTCGACCCCGACCTGCTGCCGCTGCTCGAGCACCTCGTCCGCACCGGTGCGTGGTGGGACGTCGTCGACGAGATCGCCGCGCACCCGGTCGGGCAGGTGCTGCTCGACCACCGCGTGGCGGCGACGCCGGTGGTCGAGGCGTGGTCGGTGGACGCCGACAGCCTGTGGGTGCGACGTACGGCGGTGCTCGCGCAGCTGCGCCACCGCGAGCACACCGACACCGACCTGCTGGAGTGGGTGCTGGTCGCCAACCTCGACGACACGGCGTACGGCCGCGAGTTCTTCGTGCGCAAGGCGGTCGGCTGGGCGCTGCGGCAGCACGCCCGCACCGACCCGGAGTGGGTCCGCACCTTCGTGCGGGCCCACGACGACCGGCTCAGCGGGCTGTCCCGCCGCGAGGCGCTCAAGCACCTCGCTGACTGATCTCGACGACTCAGACCGGAACGAGCTCGACCGCGCCGACGGCGTAGCGGGCGAGGATCGCGCGGGCGACCGCCGGGTGTGCGCCGAGCGGGTCCGAGACCGCGACCGCGCCGGCCTCGACGGCCAGCTCGGTCGCCCGGTCGGGCAGCCGGCCGGGCGCGAGGAAGAACGAGGCGACGGCGATGTGGCGCTTGCCCTCCGCGCGGAAGGCGCGCACCGCCTCGCCGGCGGCGGGGGGAGCGGCGGAGGCGAAGGCCGCGGTCACGGGCAGGCGGTGCCGTGCGCCCCACGTGCGGGCGATGCGGGCGACCGCCTGGTTGGCGAGCGGGTCGGAGGAGCCGGCCGCGGCCAGCACCAGGGCGTCGAGCTCGCGCACCCGGGCCGCCTTGAGCGCCTCGCGCAGGCGGACGTCGAGCACCTCGAGGAAGGCGGCCTCCATGCCGAGGATGCGGCTGGCCTGGATGCGTACGCCGTCGTGGCGGGCCATGGCGGCGGCGATGGCCTCCGGCACATCGACCTTGGCGTGGTAGGCCTCGGTCAGCAGGAGCGGGACGACGACGATCTCCTCGTGACCGGCCTTGACGAGGCGGTCGACGACCGTGTCGAAGCTCGGCTTGGAGAGGTCGAGGAAGGCCGTCTCGATCTTGAGGTCGGGGCGCATCGCCTTGACCTCGGCGACGAGCGCCTTGATCGTCGCGGCCGAACGCGGGTCCCGGCTTCCGTGGGCCAGGGCAACCAGAGCAGGAGCAGCCATCAGGGGTGCCTCCGATCGTGTGTGGAGCGGTGGTGCTTCAGGTGGGGGTGCTGCGCGGCGACGGCGTTGTCGTGCGCGTGGGGTGGAGTCGTGGGGTGTGTCATGCGTGGATCCCGCACTCCGTCTTGGACGTGCCGGCCCAGCGGCCGCTGCGCGGGTCGTCGCCGGGCGCGACGCGGCGCGTGCAGGGCCAGCAGCCGATGCTGGGGTAGCCGTCGTGGACGAGCGGGTTCACCAGCACGCCGTGGTCGGCGACGTACTGCTCGACCTGCTCGTCGCTCCACCGCGCCAGGGGCGAGACCTTGACCTTGCCCTTGCGGGCGTCCCAGCCGACGACAGGGGCGATGACGCGGTTGTGGGTCTCGGCGCGGCGCAGGCCGGTGGCCCAGGCGTCGTACTCCGCCAACGTGTCGGCGAGCGGCTTGACCTTGCGCAGGGCGCAGCAGAGGTCGGGGTCGGTCTTGTAGAGGTCCTTGCCGTACTGCGCGTCCTGCTCGGCGACGGTGAGCGGGGTGCTGACGGTGCGCAGGTTGACCGGCAGGGTCGCCTCGACGGCGTCGCGGGTGCCGATGGTCTCGATGAAGTGGTAGCCGGTGTCGAGGAAGACGACGTCGATGCCGGGCGCGACCGTGGAGGCGAGGTGGGCGAGCACGGCGTCGCCCATCGAGGAGGTGATCGCGAACCGGTCGCCGAAGGTCGCGACGGCCCACTCGATGATGACCTCGGCCGGGGCGAGCTCGAGCTCGGCGCCGACGTGGGAGACGAGCTCGCGCAGCTCCTCCGGCGTACGTCCCTCGGTGTGGGTGCCCTTGAAGTCGCGGGCGGCGCGGGTGGAGAGGCTCATGCGGGTCCTCCTGCACCTTCGCCGCCGGGGTGCGGGATCATGCCGGTCATCTGGACGGTGAAGCTGCGCAGGCACGAGCGGCACTCCCACGCCCCTGCGCCCTCGCGGGGGAACAGGTTCTCGTCCCCGCAGTAGGGGCAGTAGAAGGGCTGCGCGCGCTCGGACATCAGACGGCCACCGGCTCCCCGCGGAGCAGGACGTCGTCGGCGCGGGCCACCCAGGCGGCGAAGCGCTCGCCCTCGGTGCGATCGGCCAGGTAGGCCGACACGACCGCGGTGACGTAGTCGTCGAGGCCGGCGCTGGTGACCTTGTGGGCGCGCAGCTTGCGGCCCATGGCGGGGTTGAGCCCGAGGGCGCCGCCGAGGTGCACCTGGAAGCCCTCGACCTGGCGGCCGTCGGCGTCCATGACGAGCTGGCCCTTGAGCCCGATGTCGGCGACCTGGGTGCGGGCGCAGGCGTTGGGGCAGCCGTTGACGTTGACCGAGATGTCGGTGTCGAGGTCGGGGAACCGCTTCTCGAGCTCGGTCACCAGTCGACGGGCGCGCTCCTTGGTGTCGACGATCGCCAGCTTGCAGAACTCGATGCCGGTGCAGGCCATCGTGGACCGGCGCCAGTTGCTGGGCCGGGCGGTCAGCCCGATCCTCTCGAGGTCGTCGGCGAAGGCCTCGGTGTCCTCGGCGGCGACGCCGATCACGACCAGCTTCTGGTACGCCGTCAGCCGGGCGCCGCGGGCGTCGTACCGCTCCACGAGGTCGCCGAGCGCGCTCAGCGTGGTGCCGTCGATGCGGCCCACGACCGGGGCGGCGCCGACGTAGAACCGGCCGTCCTTCTGCTCGTGGATGCCGATGTGGTCACCCTGGGCGATCGGAGCCTCGGGGGAGGGGTTGTCCACCAGCGCCCGGTGGAGGTACTCGTTCTCCAGGACCTCGCGGAACTTCTCCTTGCCCCAATCGGCGAGCAGGAACTTCAGCCGGGCCTTGGAGCGGAGGCGGCGGTAGCCGTAGTCGCGGAAGATGCCGGCGACGCCCTCCCAGGCGTCGGCGACCTCGTCGAGCGGGATCCACACGCCGAGCTTGTGGGCGAGCATCGGGTTGGTGGACAGGCCGCCGCCGACCCACAGGTCGAAGCCGGGCCCGTGCTCGGGGTGCACCGTGCCGACGAAGGCCACGTCGTTGACCTCGGGCGCGACGTCGTGGCTCGGGTGGCCGGTCAGCGCGGTCTTGAACTTGCGCGGCAGGTTGGAGAACGCCGGGTTGTCGAGCGCGCGGCGCTTGATCTCGGCGAGCGCCTCGGAGCCGTCGATGATCTCGTCCTTGGCGATGCCGGCGACGGGGGAGCCGAGGAAGGGGCGCGGGCCGTCGCCGCACGCCTCGAGCGTGCTGAGGCCGACCGCCTCGAGGCGCTCCCAGATCGCCGGGACGCTCTCGATCTCGATCCAGTGGTACTGGATGTTGTTGCGGTCGGTGATGTCGGCGGTGTTGCGGCCGTACGTCGTCGACACCTCGCCCAGCGCCCGGAGGGCGGCCGCGTCGAGGATCGCGCCGTCGGTGCGCACGCGCATCATGAAGAAGCGGTCGTCGAGCTCCTCCTCCTCGAGCTGCGCCGTCTTGCCGCCGTCGAACCCGGGCGCGCGCTGGGTGTAGAGACCCATCCAGCGGAAGCGACCACGCAGGTCGGCGGGGTCGATCGAGTCGAAGCCGCGACGCGAGTAGGTGTAGAGGATGCGGTCCCGCACGTTCAGCGGGTCGTCGTCCTTCTTGGACTGCTCGTTCTTGTTGAGCGGCTCGGTGTAGCCGAGCGCCCACTGACCCTCGGCCCGCTTGGGGCGCGGGATCTCGGTGTGCTGGGCGGCCTCGGGCGTGAAGCGGAGGTCAGGCATGGTCAGGAAGGTCCTGTTCGCTGAGGGATGCCGCGCGCGACGTTGAGCGCGGGGGGATGCAGGGGCGGCGTCAGCGATGCCAACAGGTCGCGCTGCCCACGCGCATGAGGTCGACGTGACGTCGGACCACAAGGTGTGCGTGGGTGGAAGCGGTGACCATGTCAAGAAGTCTCAGGGGTTGGACACGCCTTCCACAAGATGAAATCCCATCATGTGGGATGACGCGCCACGATGTGAGACGCAGTGTCGATGAGTCCGCTGCGAAGCGGCAGCGGGTGCGGCCCAGGTCACACCGTGGTTACGCGTGGGTACGCCGTTCGCACGACGCGATCCCCAGCCACGTGTGCCGGTTGCCCCACCAGCACCAGCCCAGCTTGGGCGCGTGGCGGCGCTCGCGCCCGTCCCGCCCGGTGCCGTTGCTGAGCCACAACGCCGGCGTGCGGGCGTCGTACGTCCCGTTGCCCCGGCGCAGCCGCGACCCGGGCGTCATGAAGCAGAGGTTGCGCTCGAGGACGTCGGGGTCCTGCAGCACCCAGTGCAGTCCTTCCGCCAGGGTCAGCGGCGAGCGGCCGGCGTCGAGGATCTCCGGCACCGACTCCTCGGGCGTCCGGTTGGCGAAGGCGTCCCCGCGGTCGAGGCCCACCGCGACGTACGGCGCCCGCGGGACCTCCACGGTGGGAGCGAAGTGGTCGACGTCGGTCATGTCCTCGACGACGAAGCCCTGCTTGTCGCCGACGCGGAGCAGGGGTGCGAGCCGGGACGCGGGGGCCGGGGTCACCAGGAGGGCGTCCGGTGGGCCGGCGGCGGCCGCCTCGTGCAGCGTGTCGGCCGGGATCCCGGCGAGGTCGTGGACACCGAGGCGGACGAGCCGCTCGGCCTGGTCGGTGAGGGAGGGGAGGGCCACGAGACATCAACGGACCGGGCGTCGTCGACGTTCCCGCGACCTCCTCGGGCGCGCGCGTCCATCACTCGCGGGGCCCGGCGCGACGGCGTCCGGAGGCCTCTAGGCTGTGGGTCATGACGGACTCCCTGATCAGCAGCGCGTACTCGCAGGCACTCGAGGTCATCGCATCGGTCGAGCCCCGCATCGCGGAGGCCACCCGCCAGGAGCTCACCGACCAGCGGGGCTCCCTCAAGCTGATCGCGTCGGAGAACTACGCCTCCCCGGCCGTGCTGCTGACGATGGGCACGTGGTTCAGCGACAAGTACGCCGAGGGCACCGTCGGGCACCGGTTCTACGCGGGCTGCCAGAACGTCGACACCGTCGAGTCGCTCGCCGCTGAGCACGCGCGTGAGCTCTTCGGCGCTCCCTACGCCTACGTCCAGCCGCACTCCGGCATCGACGCCAACCTGGTGGCCTTCTGGTCGATCCTCGCCAACAAGGTCGAGTCGCCCTACCTGGAGAAGATGCAGGCGAAGAACGTCAACGAGCTCACCGAGGCCGACTGGGAGACGCTTCGCCACGAGTTCGGCAACCAGCGCCTGCTCGGGATGTCCCTCGACGCGGGCGGCCACCTCACCCACGGCTTCCGCCCCAACATCAGCGGCAAGATGTTCCACCAGCAGCAGTACGGCACCGACCCGGAGACCGGCCTCCTCGACTACGACGCCGTCGCGGCCAAGGCGCGCGAGTTCAAGCCGCTCGTGCTAGTCGCCGGTTACTCCGCCTACCCCCGCCGGGTGAACTTCGCGAAGATGCGCGAGATCGCCGACGAGGTCGGCGCCGTGCTCATGGTCGACATGGCGCACTTCGCCGGTCTCGTCGCCGGCAAGGTGTTCACCGGCGAGGAGGACCCGGTCCCGTTCGCCCACATCACCACGACCACGACCCACAAGTCGCTGCGCGGCCCGCGCGGCGGGATGGTGCTGGCGCAGGAGGAGTTCGCCGCCGACGTCGACCGCGGCTGCCCCATGGTCCTCGGCGGCCCGCTGTCGCACGTCATGGCCGCGAAGGCCGTCGCCTTCGCCGAGGCACGGACCACGGAGTTCCAGGACTACGCGCAGCGGATCGCCGACAACGCGAAGTCGCTGGCCGAGGGCTTCCTGACCCGCGGCGCGAACCTCGTCACCGGCGGCACCGACAACCACATCGTCCTGCTCGACGTGTCGTCCTACGGCCTCACCGGTCGCCAGGCCGAGTCGGCCCTGCTCGACGCCGGCGTCGTCACCAACCGCAACTCGGTCCCGGCCGACCCCAACGGCGCCTGGTACACCTCCGGGATCCGGCTCGGCACGCCCGCCCTCACCACGCGCGGCTTCGGCCACGACGAGTTCGACACCGTGGCCGAGCTGATCGTCGACGTGCTCAGCAACACCGAGGCCGGCACCACCAAGGCCGGTGGCCCCAGCAAGGCGTCGTACGTCCTGGGCGACGGAGTCGCGGACCGCGTCACGAAGCGCTCGGCGGAGATGCTCGACAAGCACCCGCTCTACCCCGGACTCGTCCTCAGCTGACCGGGTCGCCCCCGGACGGCCGCTCGGGGAACCGGACGAGGGCGGGGTCGATGTTGACCTGCCAGGCGCGCCAGCCGAGCCAGATCCAGACGGCGAAGTGCGCCGCTCCGACGAGCGCGGCGCCGAGGGCGGCGGCCCAGCCGCCGGCAGGCCAGAGCACGAACGCCGTCACCCCGGCAGCGACGAGGGTGTTGACGACGATGATGAACATCGCCGCGCTGGCCAGGACCTGGCTCACGCTGCGCCTGGTCGCGCCCATCCCGTAGGTCTGGTAGATGCCCGGCTCGTCGTCGGTCAGCCCGGTGATGAAGTAGGGCGCGAGGGTCGGGTCGATGTGGACGTACGCCGCCCGCAGCCGGTTCATCCCCTTGATGAACATGTAGTCCTCCTGGCTGGCGTTGTGCACGCGGAAGGACGTCAGGGTCCCCGAGACCAGCAGGCTGAGGCCCATCACGATCGCCAGCAGCCGGAAGGTGGGGGAGTACGACATCGCCTGCCCGGCCAGCGCGAGGAACAACAGCGACGCCGAGGTGAACATCAGCTGGGAGGTGATCCGTCCGATCACCTCGCTCCACGTCTGGCTGCGCACCGCCAGCAGGCCCCAGTGCTCGGTCGCGAGGATCTGCGCCCGCACGGCGGGCGGCACGGGCTCGGGGCTCGGCTGGCTCATGGCGCCTCCTGGTCCACCCACGGTAGACCGGCCGATTGCGACCCGACATCCCCGATCTGTCGTACACGCGCGGACACAAGTCGGTCGCGACGAACGACTCACGCAGCGACCGGCCACGCCGCGAAGGCTTCGGTCCGCGCGTCTACGCCGATCGTGCGACAGATGACCTCGCGGACCCAGGTCGGCCGGAACATCACGTCGTCCCACGTGAAGCGAAGGACGGTCCACCCGTCGGCACTCAGGAGTGTGTAGCGCCGCACGTCCTTGAGGAAGCCCTTGCGATCGCCGTGCCACTCATAGGATTCGCACTCGATCACCAGCCGACGCTCCCGATCCACGAGGTCCGGGCACGCCCAGTAGTGGTCGGCCGACAGCACCACCTGTGGCGTGACGTCCAGGCCGGGGACCTGGAGGCAGATGGCGCGCGTGACGGACTCGAAGGGGTTGGCCGCGCGAGCGTCGGCGGCTCGACCGATGCGTCGCACCTTCGCGCTGCCGGCGCCGCGAACCTGGGCGACGACACGCCTCAGGGTCACGTCCTCACCGTGGCGCAGAGCGGAGTCTGCGATTGTCAGCGCTTCGTCGTCGGGCAACGATCGCAGGCACTGGAGCAGGGTCAGCTCCCGGCTGGTGGCGATACCGGTGACGTCGTCGGGCCCGAGGTCCGCACGGTGCAGGACCACTTGCTCGCGCCACGCACGAGGGACGTTGCGGTTGCGGGGGAAGACCACGTGCGGCCTGTCGGGCTGGGCCTTGACCTCCCAACCATGGTGGAGCGCTGCGCTCGTCAGGGCGAGACGGCCGTTGACCCGGTAGGCCGTTGTGGATGCGGCATCAACGTCCGGCCTTGCGTAGCGCCCATGGGAGAGCACGACGACCGCGCCGGAGCGCAGGGCCGCATCGACCTCGGCCCGCGACGTGGCGCGGATCAGCTCCGCGCGGGTGGCGAGTCCACCACTGCGTCGGATCACCTCGCCCACTTCCATGGCGCCACCCTGCCCGCCTCGCGGCATTCCTGCGCTCGTTCTCCACAGGACGTAGACACGCGGACAGATGTCGCGCGGCGGCCGCGTGCTGGGCGTGACGCGAGGTTCTCGAGGGTGGTTGTGTCCGCGCGTCTACGTGAGCGAGCGGTAGAGGTCGTGCGTGCGGGCGGCGATGGAGCCCCAGCTGAAGGACTCCTCGGCGCGGCGGCGGCCGGCGACGCCGTAGGCGCGGGCGCGGTCGGGGTCGGACACGGCGTCGGTGAGCGCGGCGGCGAGGTCGGCGACGTACGTCTCGGGGTCGAGCGGGGTGCCGGTGCCGTCGGTGGCCTGGTCGATCGGGACGAGCCAGCCGGTCTCGCCGTGGACGACGACCTCCGGGATGCCGCCGGTCGCAGTCGCGACGACCGCGGTCTCGCAGGCCATCGCCTCGAGGTTGACGATGCCGAGCGGCTCGTAGATCGACGGGCAGGCGAAGACGGTGGCGGCGGTCAGCAGGGCGACCACGTCGGGTCGCGGCAGCATCTCGGCGATCCACACGACGCCGGACCGGGTGGCGGCGAGGTCGTCGACCAGGCCGCGGACCTCGGCCTCGATCTCCGGGGTGTCGGGCGCACCGGCGCACAGCACGAGCTGGACGTCGGGCGGCAGGGCGGCGGCGGCGCGCAGGAACAGCGGGAGTCCCTTCTGCCGGGTGATGCGACCGACGAAGATCACGCTGGGACGGTCGGGGTCGACGCCGAGCTCGCGGACGCGGTCGGGGTTCGCCACCGGCGCCCACTCGGTCGTGTCGATGCCGTTGTGCACCACGTGCACGCGCGCCGGGTCGACGTTCGGATAGCTGCGCAGCACGTCGTCGCGCATCGCGGCGCTGACCGCGACGATGCCGGCCGCGCCCTCGTACGCCGTCCGCTCGGCCCAGCTCGACAGGGCGTAGCCGCCGCCGAGCTGCTCGGCCTTCCACGGCCGCATCGGCTCGAGCGAGTGCGCGCTGACGACGTGGGGGATGCCGTGCATCAGCCCGGCGAGGTGGCCGGCCATGTTGGCGTACCAGGTGTGTGAGTGGACGAGGTCGGCGCCGTCGCAGTCGTCGACCATCGCGAGGTCGACGCCCAGGGTGCGGATCGCCGGGTTGGCCCCTGCCAGCGACGACGGCTCGTCGTACGCCGTCGTGCCGGGCTCCGAGCGCGGGGCACCGAAGCAGCGCACCCGCGCGTCGACGTCGGGCAGCACCCGCAGCGCGCGGACGAGCTCGGCGACGTGCACGCCGGCCCCGCCGTAGACCTCCGGTGGGTACTCCTTGCTCAGGACGTCGATGCGCATGGGGCGAACCTAGTCGCAAAACGCGGTCCCGAGGGAGGTCGACCGCGCCCCTGCGGACGGCTAGTTTCGTCGCATGCCCAACACGCCCCCGCGCAAGAAGGTGCTCGCCGTCGTCCTGGCCGGTGGTGAGGGCAAGCGCCTGATGCCGCTGACGGCCGACCGCGCCAAGCCAGCGGTGCCGTTCGGCGGCATCTACCGCCTGATCGACTTCGCGCTGTCGAACGTCGTGAACTCCGGCTACCTCAAGGTCGTCGTGCTGACGCAGTACAAGTCGCACAGCCTGGACCGCCACGTCACCACGACCTGGCGCATGTCGCAGCTGCTGGGCAACTACGTCACCCCCGTGCCGGCGCAGCAGCGCGTCGGGAAGCGGTGGTACCTCGGCAGCGCCGACGCGATCTTCCAGTCGCTCAACCTGCTCACCGACGAGCAGCCCGACATCGTGGTCGTGGTGGGTGCCGACCACGTCTACCGGATGGACTTCGCGCAGATGGTGGCCGACCACGTCGAGTCCGGCGCCGGGTGCACGGTCGCCGCCATCCGCCAGCCGATCAGCCTGGCCGACCAGTTCGGCGTCATCGACGTCGACCCGTCGAGCCCGAGCCGGATCCGGGCGTTCCTCGAGAAGCCGACCGACCCGGTGGGCCTGCCCGACTCGCCCGAGGAGGTGCTGGCCAGCATGGGCAACTACGTCTTCGACGCCGACGCCCTGCGCGACGCCGTCACCCGCGACGCCGCGCGCGAGCAGTCCAAGCACGACATGGGCGGCGACATCGTGCCGTGGTTCGTCGACAAGTCGGAGTCGGCCGTCTACGACTACAAGGACAACGAGGTGCCCGGCGCGACCGACCGCGACCGCGGCTACTGGCGTGACGTCGGGACGATGCGGTCCTACTACGACGCCCACCTCGACCTGGTCTCGCCGCTGCCGGTCTTCAACCTCTACAACACTGCGTGGCCGATCTACACGAGCTACGGCCCCCACCCGCCGGCCAAGCTGGTCGAGGGCGCCAGCGGGGCGCAGGTGTCGACGTTCAACTCGATCCTCTCGCCCGGTGTCGTCGTCAGCGGCGGCACCGTCAACAAGTCGGTGCTCTCGCCGGCGGTGTGGGTCAAGGACGGCGCGGAGGTGTCCGACTCGGTCCTCATGGACGGTGTCCGCGTCGGCGAGGGCGCGATCGTGCGCAACGCGATCATCGACAAGGGCGTCGTCGTCCCGCCCGGCGTGCAGATCGGGGTGGACCAGGAGGCCGACCGCGCGCGGGGGTTCGTGGTGGACGAGGGACTCACGGTCCTCGCCAAGCAGCAGGTCGTCCCGGAGGACTGAACCCGTTCAGCTCGACGGCAGCGCGTCGCGCTGGGCGACGAGGAACGCGGTCTCGACGTCGTTGCGGCAGGCCGTGATCGCCTGGTCGTACGCCGCCCGCGCGGCGTCGACGTCGCCTGCCCGGGACAGCAGCTCGGCGCGCACCGCGGCGGGCCGGTGGCTCTGGGGGAGCTCCAGCCCCTCGAGCGCGTCGAGGCCGGCGGCCGGTCCGTGCTGCTCGGCGACCGCGACCGCCCGGGCGAGCCGGGCCGCGGGTGAGGGCGCCACCTGCAGCAGGACGTCGTACAGCTCCACGACGCGGTCCCAGCGCGTGTCCTCGGCGCTCGGTGCGGTCGCGTGCTCGGCAGCGATCCGCGCCTGCAGGACGTACGACGCCGCGAGCGGGGTCAGGAGGCCCGAGAGCTGCGGCCGGGCGAGCAGTCGCGTCGCCTCGGCGATCTCGTCGTGGTGCCACCGGGTGCGGTCCTGGTCGGCGAGGAGCACCAGCCGACCGTCCCTCACCCGGGCGTCGCGCCGGGAGTGCTGCAGCAGCATCAGCGCCAGCAGGGCGACGAGCGCCGGCTCGTCCGGACGCAGCGCCAGCACGACGCGCACCAGCCGGATGGCCTCCCCGGACTGCTCAGCGCGCAGCAGGTCGGGGCCCGTGCCGGGGGAATAGCCGGCGGTGAAGGCGAGGTAGGCGGTCTGCGCGACGATCCCGAGCCGCTCGGGCAGCACGTCCGCGTCGGGCACGGCGAACGGGATGCCGGCTCCGACGATGCGCTTCTTGGCGCGGGTGATCCGGGCCGCCATCGTCGCCTCGGGGACGAGGAAGAGCCGGGCGATGTCCACCGTCGGGACGCCGAGGACCAGGCGCAGGCTGAGCGCGCTGGCCGACTCCGGAGCGAGGGCCGGGTGGGCGCACATGAGCACGAGGCGCAGCACGTCGTCCTCGACCAGGCTGCCGGCGTCGGCCATGGTGCGGACTCCTTCCTGGCGCTGCGCCGCGTCGACGAGGAGGAGCGGCTCCTTGCGCCGGGCCACCTCCTCGGTGCGGAGCCGGTCGAGCACACGGCGCCGCGCTGCGGTCAGCAGCCAGGCCGGGGGGTTGTCCGGCGCGCCGTCGACGGGCCACGTCCGGCTGGCGGCCTCGACGGCGTCGCCCAGCGCGTCCTCCACGAGGTCGAGACGCCGGAACTGCGCGAGGAGGAGGGCGACGAGGCGGCCCCACTCCTCGCGCACGACCTGCTCGAGGTCGGTCGCGCCGCCACCCACGTGCTCGCTCAGAGCTCCACGTCCACCGTCGGGTGGATCTGGATGTCGTAGGGCGGCAGCACCTGCAGCAGCTCCACGACGACGTCGAGGTCGGGAGCCTCCAGCAGGTAGAACCCACCCATGCCCTCGATGACCTCGGCGTAGGGCCCGTCGGTCAGCTCGACCTTCCCGCCCGTCGTCCGCATGACCGTGGCGTCGCGGGGTCCGCTCAGCGCCTCACCGGCCAGCAGGCGTACGCCGTCTCGCTCGGCGCACGCGACGTCGAACGCGCCGAACTTCGCCATCGCGGCGCCCTGCTCCTCGTCCGTCTGCTCGGACCACGGCTTCTCCGCGCCGTCGCCGATCAGCAGCACCAGGTACTTCATGACGGACGCTCCTCGGGGCTGACGCACTGACGGACCTCCACGGCGTCGCCGGTGGCGGCGAGCAGCCGGCAGCAGTCCAGCAGGTCGTCGAGGTCGCCGGACTCGATGATGTAGAACCCGCCCACCTGCTCGCGCGTCTCGGCCCACGGCCCGTCGGTGACCACAGTCGTGTCGGGCGCGATGGTCCGCGCCTCCGACGCGCGTCGCAGCTCCGCGCCGCCGACGATCTTGTGGCCACGCTCGTGCACCTGCTGCGAGAAGGCGTCGTGCTGGGCGTAGCCCGCCCGGCGCTCCTCCTCCGTCATGTCCCACCATCGCTCGGCGTCGCCCATCAGCAGCACCACGTACTCAGTCATGTCTCCTCCTCACTCCGTCATCCCAATCCGTCATCTCACTGGGCCAGCTTGCGGAGCTCGATGTGCTCGCCGCGTGCGGCGAAGCGCGTGCATGCCTCCCGCAGCGCGGTCCCGTCCTCGGTGTCGACGAGGTAGAAGCCGACCACCTGCTCCGCGGTCTCGCTGAAGGGACCGTCGGTGACCAGTGCGCCGCCGGACCCGTCGGGACGCATCGACGTCGCCTGCGCGGAGGGCTCGAGGGGGCTGACCGTGACGAGGGTGTGCCCCTCGGCCTCGAGGTCACGTTGGAACTGCTGGTGGGAGCGGTGTCCCTTCTCGTGCTCCTCGGGCGGCAGGTCGGCCCAGTCGGCCTCGGGTGCGGGCAGCAGGATCAGGTAGCGGCTCATCAGTCGCTGGCTCCTTCGGGTCGCGGACCGCAGGACTGCGGCCTCACCACTGTGACGGACCGGGCCCGCCCGGATCGACAGCCGACACGACACATTTCCCGACCGCGTGCGACACACCTCCCCCCGGGTCTTGCCCAACCCACGTCGCGACCCGCCAAGATGGGCCCATGGCCACCCACGAGAGAGCCGGACAGCCCGCCCGCACCGAGGACCTGGTGGACGTCTCCCACCTCGTGACGGCCTACTTCGACCTCGAGCCCGACCCCGACGACGTCTCGCAGCAGGTCGCCTTCGGCACCAGCGGCCACCGGGGCACGTCGCTCACCACCTCGTTCAACGAGGTCCACATCGCCGCGACGACGCAGGCGATCTGCGACTACCGCAAGGAGCAGGGCTACGACGGCCCGCTCTTCATCGGCCGCGACACCCACGCCCTGTCCGAGCCCGCCTGGGCCACGGCGCTGGAGGTGCTGGTCGCCAACGACGTCACGGTGCTTGTCGACGACCGCGACGGCTTCACGCCCACCCCGGCCGTCAGCCATGCCATCCTGCGCGCCAACCAGGGACGTACGACGGGCGCGGGGCTGGCCGACGGGATCGTGGTGACCCCGTCGCACAACCCGCCCCAGGACGGCGGCTTCAAGTACAACCCGCCGCACGGAGGTCCGGCCGACTCCGACGCCACCAGCGTGATCGCGGCCCGCGCCAACGAGCTCATCCGCGGCAACATCGCAGGCGTGCGCCGCGTCTCGTTCGCCAAGGCACGCGCCGCGGTGGGGTCCTACGACTTCCTCGGCACCTACGTCGACGACCTGCCGTCGGTGCTCGACCTCGATGCGGTGCGCGACGCCGGCGTGCGGATCGGCGCCGACCCGCTGGGCGGTGCGAGCGTCGCCTACTGGGGCGAGATCGCCGAGCGGCACCGGCTCGACCTCTCGGTGGTCAACCCGCTGGTCGACCCCACCTGGCGGTTCATGACGCTCGACTGGGACGGCAAGATCCGGATGGACTGCTCCTCGCCCCACGCCATGGCCTCGCTGGTCGGCCGCAAGGACGAGTACGACGTCGCGACCGGCAACGACGCCGACGCCGACCGGCACGGCATCGTCACGCCCGACGCCGGCCTGATGAACCCCAACCACTTCCTCGCGGTCGCGATCGCCCACCTCTTCGGCGGCGCGCGGCCCGGCTGGCCCGAGGACACGCGCATCGGCAAGACGCTCGTGTCGAGCTCGATGATCGACCGGGTGGCCGAGTCGATCGGCAAGCCGCTGGTGGAGGTGCCGGTCGGCTTCAAGTGGTTCGTGCCCGGCCTGATGGACGGGTCCTTCGGGTTCGGCGGCGAGGAGTCGGCCGGTGCGTCGTTCCTGCGCCGCGACGGCTCCACCTGGACCACCGACAAGGACGGCCTCCTGCTCGCACTGCTCGCGAGCGAGATCCTGGGTGCCACCGGGAAGACGCCCAGCCAGCACTACGGCGAGCTGGTCGCCCGGCACGGCGACCCGGCGTACGCCCGCATCGACGCCCCGGCCACGCGCGAGGAGAAGGCCAAGCTGGGCGCCCTCTCGCCCGACGACGTGACGGCCACGACGCTGGCGGGGGAGGAGATCACCGGCAAGCTCACCGAGGCCCCGGGCAACGGCGCGAAGATCGGCGGGCTCAAGGTGACGACGGAGTCGGCGTGGTTCGCCGCGCGGCCCAGCGGCACCGAGGACGTCTACAAGATCTACGCGGAGTCGTTCCGCGGTCCTGAGCACCTCGCCCAGGTGCAGGACGAGGCGCGGGAGGTCGTCAGCGCAGCGCTGGGGTGACGAAGTACTGCTCGCCCCGCGAGGGGTGCGGCACCGTGACGGGTCCGGCCTCGATCGGCCCGCGCTCGGTGCCGCCGTGCGAGCGGACGTCGGCGTCGTCGCCGTCCATCTGCGTGCGGTTGAAGCGCACCGCCGTGACGGCGTCGAGCCGGACCAGCGCCTGACCGTCGCCGTCGTCGAGGACCGCACCGAGACCGTCGCAGCCGATCACGCGTCCCTGGAGCCAGCTGTCCGCGACCAGGACGCTGACCTCCGCGCCCGTGTCCTCGGCCCGGCGCAGCAAGGTCCCCACGCTGAGCATCGTGCTCGAGATCTTCGTCATCCCCCACCTCCCCACAAGGCATCACCCACACGATGTGGGTGCGGCGAACCTAGGGCTAGACGCGGTCGTCGTAGGGCGGTTGGCGCCAGGCTGGGACGAGCGTGGGGCAGGACTTCGACGAACCTGCGACGAGCCTGCGGGACAGGTCCTCGGGTGGTGTGGACCAGTCAGGCCGGCCGCGGCGTCGCCCGGTCTACGACCTCGCGGAGCGACCCGCTGTCGAGCATCCCGAAGGTGCCGCCGTACGACGTCCCGAACCGGCTGCCGCAGAAGGCGTCGGCCACCTCGGCCGGCGCGAACCGCACGAGCAGCGAGCCCTGCAGGCACGCGGCCATCCGGCCGGCGAGCCGGCGTGCTCCGGCCTCGAGCCCAGCGCCCTCGCCGAGGAGGGCGAGCGTGTCGTCGACGGCGCGGTCGAGCCGGCTGTCGGCCCCGCGGGCGGCGCCGACCTCGGTGATCCAGGCCTGGAGCACCTCGGGCTCGCGGCCGAGCGCGCGCAGCACGTCGAGCGCGTTGACGTTGCCCGAGCCCTCCCAGATGGAGTTGAGGGGAGACTCGCGGAACATCAGCGGGAGCCCGGAGTCCTCGACGTAGCCGTTGCCGCCGAGGCACTCCAGCGCCTCGGCGACCATCGCCGGCGTGCGCTTGCACACCCAGAACTTCGCCAGCGGCAGCGCGATCCTGCGCAGCGCCACCTCGTGCGGGTCGCCGGGGCGGTCCACGGCTGCTGCGAGCCGCATGGCGAGCGCGGTGGCGGCCTCGGACTCGACGGCAAGGTCAGCGACGACGTTCTGCATGAGCGGCTTGTCGACGAGCAGGCCGCCGAAGGCCGAGCGGTGCGCGACGTGCCACGACGCCTCGGAGAGCGCGTGGCGCATGAGCGCCGCCGAGCCGAGGACGCAGTCGAGCCGGGTGGCGGCGACCATCTCGATGATCGTCCGCACGCCGCGGCCCTCGTCGCCGAGACGCTGGGCCAGTGTGCCGGTGAGCTCGAGCTCGCTCGAGGCGTTGGACCGGTTGCCGAGCTTGTCCTTGAGCCGCACCACGTCGATGCGGTTGCGGGTGCCGTCCTCGAGCACGCGCGGGACGACGAAGCACGTCATCTGGCCGTCGGCCTGGGCCAGCACGAGGAAGACGTCGTTCATCGGGGCGGAGGTGAACCACTTGTGCCCGTCCAGGCGGTACCACCCGTCGTCGGACGTCGGCGTCGCCTGCGTCTGGTTGGCGCGCACGTCGGAGCCACCCTGCTTCTCGGTCATGCCCATGCCGGCGAGGGCGCCGGCCTTGGTGGTGCGGCTGCGGACGCCCGGGTCGTAGGAGCGCGCTGCCAGCAGCGGCGTCCACTCCTCCGCGATGGCCTTGTCCGCCCGCAGCGCCGGCACGGCGGCGTACGTCATCGAGATCGGACAGCCGTGGCCCGGCTCGGTCTGCGACCACGCGAGGAAGCCGGCAGCGCGGCGCAGGTGGGCGTGCGGGTCGCCGGCCTCCTGCTGCTCCCACGGCGCCGCCTGCAGCCCGTGGCCGACCGCCCGCTCCATCAGCCAGTGCCACGACGGGTGGAACTCGACCTCGTCGACGCGGTTGCCCCAGCGGTCGTACGACGTCAGCTCGGGGTGGTGTCGGTTGGCGAGCATGCCGTGCTCGCGCGCCTCCTCGGTGCCCGCCTCCGCACCGAGCGGAGCCAGCTCGTCGACGAGCGCGGGCGACCCGTGCCGGACCAGCGCCTCGGTGAGGGCGAGGTCGGCGGTGACGACGTTGTGCCCGACGAGGGGCGGCGCCTGGTTGGTCGCGGTGCGGGCGTCGTGGGTGGTGCGGTCGCTCATGCGGGGTCCCTGCGACGTTGTTCGGGGGAGCGAAGCGGAGGAGAAGAACGTCGTGGGGTGTTCATGGGGTCACCGTAGGCGCGGTCGCGCCCCGGCGTGACGCCGCCCACGTCGTACGTCGAACCGCCGCGCGGGTCCGGTCCATCGGCGCGCCGTCTCGATAGCGTGGCCGACATGGTCGAGGCGCGCGAGGACACCCCTGCCCCGCGCCGCGCGGAGGTGCTGCTGCGGCGGTGGCGCGAGCACCTGTGGCGGATCATCGTCACGACCGTCGGCTCCTGCCTGCGCCACCGCGTCACCGGGCTCGCCGCCGAGGCGGCGTTCTTCGCTGTGCTGTCGGTCCCGCCGCTCATCTTCGCGCTGGCCGGAGCGGTGGGCTTCGTCAGCGAGCGGTTCACCGCGACCCAGGTCGAGGACGTGAGCAACGCGGTGCTCGAGGTCTCGCGCCAGGCGCTCACCGACCGGGCCGTCGACCGCATCATCGCGCCGACCCTCCAGGAGGTGCTCGACGGCGGACGCTACGACGTGATCTCGATCGGCTTCGTCCTCGCGCTCTGGTCGGGCTCGCGCGCGCTCAACGTCTTCGTCGACACCATCACGATCATGCACGGGCTGGGCGGCCACCGGGGGATCGTCGCCACCCGCGCCCTGTCCTTCGTGCTCTACGTCCTGGCGATGGTGACCGGAGCCGTGAGCATCCCGCTCGTGGTCGCCGGACCGACCCTGGTCGACCGGGTGCTGCCCGAGCGGCTCGACTTCGTCAACGAGCTCTACTGGCCGGTCGTGCTCGTGCTGTGCATCTGCTTCCTCGCCACGCTCTACCACGTGTCCGTGCCGGTGCGGACCAACTGGAGCTTCAACCTCCCCGGCGCCGTGTTCGCCCTCTTCTGCTGGATCGCCGGCTCCTACACGCTGCGCTGGGTGCTCACGGTGACCGCTGCGGAGTCCCGCTCGATCTACGGTCCGCTGGCCGCGCCCATCGCCGTGCTGCTGTGGCTCTACCTGCTCGCGCTCGCCGTGCTCATCGGCGCCGCGGTCAACGCCGCCTTCGACACCGTCTTCCCGCAGAAGAGCACGACGCGCGCCCGGCTGGAGCTGGTGCAGCGGCTGCGCGAGCGGATCAGCGTGCGAGACTCCTGACCGTGCGTGCCGACAGCGTCCACCCGAGCGTGGGACGGGTCTCCCTCCCGGAGCAGGACCGGTCGCCGTGGTGGGAGCTCGGCAGGCGCCTCCTCGCCGCGCTTGCGATCCTCGTCGGCACGGTGCTCCTGGTCTACCTCGACCGGGACGGCTACACGGACGGCAACGACCCCACCGACACGATCAGCTGGATCGATGCGATCTACTACACGACCGTCACGCTCAGCACGACCGGCTACGGCGACATCGCACCGGTGTCCGACCAGGCCCGCCTGGTCAACGCGTTCATCATCACGCCGGCCCGCATCGCCTTCCTCGTCCTGCTGATCGGCACCACCCTCGAGGTCCTTGCCTCGCAGGGACGAGAGATGTTCCGGGTCGCCCGGTGGAGGAGGAGGAGCATGGACCAGCACGTCGTCGTGATCGGCTACGGCACCAAGGGCCGCAGCGCCATCGAGACCCTGCTGAACAACGGCTACCACCGCGAGTCGATCGTGGTCGTCGACCCGGAGCCCGCCGCGATGGACGAGGCCAACCGCGACCAGCTCGTCGGCATCGCGGGCGACGCCACCCGACGCGGCGTGCTGCGCCAGGCGGGCGTGGAGAAGGCCACCCACGTCATCATCACGACCGACCGCGACGACTCCAACGTGCTGGTCACGCTGACCGTGCGCCAGGTCAACCCCGACGCTTGGATCGTCGCCTCGGTCCGCGAGCACGAGAACGTGCCCCTCATGCGACAGTCCGGCGCCAACTCGGTGATCACCTCCTCCGACGCCGTGGGCCGGCTGCTCGGGCTGTCGTCCATGTCGCCGATGCTCGGGTCGGTCATGGAGGACCTGATGACCTACGGCGAGGGCCTCGAGGTCGCCGAGCGCGACCTGCTGGTCACCGAGGTCGGCAAGCAGCCGCAACGGCTCCCCGACCAGGTCATCGCCGTCGTGCGCGACGAGAAGGTCTACCGCTACTTCGACCCCGTGGTCTCCCTGCTCGCGCGCGGCGACCGCCTGATCGTCATCCGCCCGGCCAAGGAGCTCCCGTGGGCGCCGCGTCCCGGCACCCACGGCGAGGACCTGGCCGACGAGGACGACTGACGAGGACGACCGACCTGTGATCGCCTCGCACCGCCACCGCTTCGTCTTCGTCAAGACCCGCAAGACCGCCGGCACCAGCCTCGAGATCGCCCTCTCGCGCCACTGCGGCCCGGCCGACATCGTCACCCGGATCAGCCCGGAGGACGAGGAGCTGCGCACCGCCGCCGGGGGCGTCGGACCGCAGAACGACGACACCGACCCCAGCTCGTACGCCCACATGGGCGCCCGCCGCGTCATCGAGGTCCTCGGCCGCGACACGTGGGACGCCTACTTCACCTTCGCGGTGGAGCGGAACCCCTTCGACGTGGTCGCCTCGTCCTACCGCTACAGCGCCCGCAAGCCGACGTTCACCAAGTCCTTCGCCGAGTTCGTCCGCACGCCCAAGCGGATGGAGCGCCTGGCCCTCAACGAGCGGCTCTACCGCCTCGACGGCCAGGTGGTCGTCGACCGGGTCTACCGCTACGAGGAGCTGCCAGCCGCGGTCGCGGACATGTCCGCCCGCCTCGGCATCGCGCTCGACCTGCCGCACGCCAAGCAGGGGAGCGGGCCGCACTACCGCGAGCTCTACGGCCCCGGCGACGCCGACATCGTGGCGCAGCGCTTCGAGCGCACCATCCGGGAGTTCGGCTACGAGTTCTAGCGGCCCTGCCGGCCGTGCGTCACAGCGCGTGGCCGGCAGGGCCTCGACCGAGCGCCCCACGCAGCTCGATCTGCCCGGGAGGTGCTGATCGGGGTCGCCCTGATACACGCGCTCACCCCTGGGGCGGGGGGCGACCACAAAACCGATGATTCGGCCGCGCTCCTCGCGTGAATGCGAGAGAATTACACGGTTGATCTTCTCTCATCGGCGTGGCGCCCTTGACATTTGCATCCTACGATCGCTTCTTGTGCCCCATCAGCAACAAGAGCATCACTCGTCACAGCGACCTTCCGCGCCCATCTCGGGCCTGCGGTACGTCGTTCGGCGCACCGTTCGCACGGCGCAGCTGTTCGCCGGGGTGCTCGCCCTCCTCCTGCTGGTCATGCCGTCCACGACCGGTCGCATCAGCCTCGTGTCGTCGACCTACCTCTGCCAGGGGTACCAGGGCTGCGAGGCGGCCGGCTACGGGAACGCCGGCTACCGGCAGGCCTCCTCGACGATGTACTGGCGGATGTACGCCGGGCACAACTGCACCAACTACGCGGCGTACCGCCTGATCCAGTCGGGCATGCCCGACGTCCGGCCGTGGGAGGGCAGCGGCAACGCGTCGAACTGGGGCGTGGCGATGGCCTCGATCACCGACCAGGTCCCCACCGTCGGCTCGATCGCCTGGTACAAGCCGCACGTGACACCGGCCGGTTCGGCCGGCCACGTCGCCTACGTCGAGCAGGTCGTCTCCGAGACCGAGATCATCGTCTCCGAGGACTACTGGGGCGGCGACTTCTACTGGCGCCGCATCACCAAGACCGGCGGTGGCTGGCCGAGCGGGTTCATCCACTTCAACGACCGCGTCATCCAGCCCACCTCGCCTCCCACCATCGCCGGCACGCCCATGGTGGGCGCCCCGCTCGAGGTGGCCGTCGGGGCGTGGACGCCCGCGCCCACGAGCATCGGCGTCCAGTGGCTCGCCGACGGTGCCGCCATCCCGGGTGCCACCGGGGCCGGCTACGTGCCGACGCCCGACGTCAAGGGCAAGACGCTGACGGCCCAGGTGACGGCGCAGCTCGACGGGTACACCCCCGGCGCGGCGGCCCTCGCCACCGCTCCCGTGGCACCTGGCACCTTCCAGCGCGCCCAGGAGCCCACCATCCAGGGTGCCCCCGAGGTCGGCACCACCCTGACACTGACCGCGCCGGCGTGGGCGCCGCAGCCCACGAAGGCCAAGACCCAGTGGTACGCCGACGGCAACGCCCTCTCCGGCGCCACCGGGACGACGCTGACCCTGACCCGCGACGAGATCGGCAAGCAGATCAGCGCGCGCGTCATCGCGAGCGCCAAGGGCTACAAGAAGTCGAGGGCGACCGCACCGGCGACCGCCCCGGTCCTGGCCAAACCGGTCACGCTCACGCGCCCGTCGCGGGTGAAGGGCACGCCCCAGGTGGGGGACCGCCTCGTCGTGAAGCCCGGTCGGGTCCGTCAGGCCGGCGCGACAGCCAGCTACCGGTGGCTGCGCGACGGGCGCCCCGTCGCCAAGGCCACGCGCCCCACGTACACGGTCCGTCGAGGGGACCTGGGCCGCAGCATGTCGGTCGAGGTCACCTGGAGCCGGCGCAACTTCCGCGACACGACGGAGGCGATCGCCGTCGCGTCCCCCGTCACGACCGTCCCGGAGGTGCGGGTCCGCCCCGAGGCCAAGCGCGGACGCGTGATCGTCGACATCCGGGTCAAGGCCGTGGGAGCCCCCAAGCCGGGCGGGGCGATCACCGTCGCCGTCGGCAAGCGGGTCGCCGAGGGCCAGGTCGTCGACGGGAGGGCGCGCCTGGTCGTGCGCGACGTCAAGCCCGGCACCCGGCCCCTTGTCGTGAGCTACGCGGGCACCGACGTCGTGCAGGCGGCGGTGTCGCGTACGACGGTCGCCGCACGCTGACGCAAGGGGTCCTGACGGCCTGACGACGACCGACGTCCCCGGACCGCGCGGTCGGCCGCTCGTCGTCAGCTGCGTCGCCGGGTGCGACAGTGGGCCCGTGATCACCGCCTCCGCCCTGTCTGACGCGCTGACCTCGGCCTTCGTCGAGCTCCTGCCGGGTGCCGAGCGGTCGGTGGTCGGGCTCGAGCTGGTCGAGCCCGGCGACGCGGTGCTGCTCGAGGCGGGCGACCTGGTCGTGCTGGTCGGCGCCCGCACGGAGGACGAGGTGGTGGAGGTCGTGCGGCGCGCGGCCCCGGCCTCGGGGATCGTCCTGCGCAAGGAGCAGGCGAGGAGCCTCCGGGTGCGAGAGCTCAGCCAGGAGCTCGGCCTGTCAGTGCTGGTGGTGGACGACGACGCTCCGTGGTCGTGGGTGGTGAGCCAGCTGCGCACAGCAGTCGACCGGCCGGCGGCGCTCGTGAGGCAACGCCGCGTCGACGTCCACAGCGACCTGTTCGAGATGGCCGACAAGGTCAGTGCCGTGCTCGGCGCCCCGGTCACCATCGAGGACGCCACCTCGCGCGTGCTGGCCTACTCCACCGGGCAGCTCGACGTCGACGAGGCTCGCACCTCGACCATCGTGGGCCGGCAGGTGCCGCGCGAGGTGCGCTCCCACTTCAGGGCGCTCGGTGTGTTCCGACGCCTGGCCAGGTCCGACGAGCCGTTCCTCGTTCCTGGCAGCGACACCGGCGTCCGGGCGCGCTACGTCGTCCCGGTCCGCGCCGGCGGTGAGTGGCTCGGCTCGGTCTGGGCCGTCGTCGACCAACCGGTGTCGGCGGAGCAGCAGCGCGAGGTCTCCACCGCCGCGCACGTCATCGCGCTGTACCTGCTCCGGTTGCGAGCCCAGAGCGAGCTGCAGCGCCAGGTCGAGCTCGACAACGTCCGGACCCTGCTCAGCACCCCGTCGGCCCAGCAGCCCGGCTGGCTCGCCGACGGCCCCTGGCGCGTCGTCACCCTGCGCGGGCCGGCCGGCCTGGACCCCGAGGCGCGCGGCGAGGTGTGGCTCGCGCTCGCGCGCCGCCACGGGTGGCGCCAACCGCTCGTGGCCGACCTCGGCGAGGCCGTCCACGCCGTCGTCGTGACGACCGGCGACGACCCGGGCAGCTGGTCGTGGCTGCAACGCCTGGTGGCACAGGAGGCCCGTCGGGGCACGCACGTGGGTGTCGTCGCGGGGAGCCGCACCGAGGACGTGGCCGGCCTGCCTGCCTCGCGCGCGCTCGCGGACGAGCTGGCGACCCTCGTGGCGCACGACGCGGCAGACCACGACGGACCGGTCCTCACCGTCGACGAACGCTGGGCCGACCTCGTCGTCGCGCGCGCCGTGGCGGGGCTCCACGGAACACCGTTGCCCTCGCCCGCGGCCGGCCTCGCGGGCAGCGAGCACGCCACCCTGCGTCACACCGTGCGAGCCGTCATCGACCACTGGGGCAACCCGCAGCGAGCCGCAGAGGTCCTCGGCGTGCACCCCAACACGGTGCGCTACCGGATGGCGCGGCTGGGTGAGGTGTGTGACGTCGACCTGCACGACCCGACGCAACGGCTGGCCCTGCGCCTCGAGCTCGAGACCATGCCGGGCGGCGCGGAGGTGCGCTGACCCGTGTCGCGACCTAGCGGGTGGGGGAGAAGGGCGCCAGCTGCGGTGGGGTCGATCCGGTGGCGATCTGGTGGGCGAGGAGCTTGCCGCTGACCGGGCCGAGCGTGATGCCCCACATGCCGTGACCGCCGGCTGCGAAGACCCGCGGCGACGCGGTGGCCCCGACCAGGGGCAGGCCGTCGGCGGTGCACGGCCGTGCCCCCACCCACTCGTCCTCGCGCTGGTCGAGGTGCGCGCCCTGGAGGAGCTGTCCGGCCTGGTCGACCAGCGCCCGGATGCGACGCGGGTCCATCGGGGCGTCGGGACGGCGGAACTCCATCATCCCGGCGATGCGGAGCCGGTCGCCCACCGGCGTGCACGCCACGCGCTGGGTGGGGAAGTACACCGGCCCGCGCGGCAGGGTGTCGATCTTGACGGTGAAGGAGTAGCCGCGGCCCGCCTGCACGATCCGGCGCACTCCGTGTCGGCGGCCCAGGTCGTTGAGCCGCGCCCCGGTCGCGAGGACGGCAGCGTCGTACGACGCGTCGCCGACGACCACCCCGTGCGCGGAGTGCCGGACCTCGCTGACGTGGACGTCCTCGCGGATGACGCCGCCGCGCGCCCGGAACGACTCCGCGATCGAGTGGACGTAGGCCGCGGGGTCGATGAAGCGCTCGTCGCGGATCCGGATGGCGAGCGAGGTGTCCTCGCTCAACGCCGGTTCGTCCGCGCGCGCGGACGCACCGTCGATGACGTCGTGGGCGACGCGCTGCCCGGACGCCTCGATGTGCTCGAACTCCGCCAGCAACCCGTCCGCGTCACGGGGCTCGCGGAACGCGGCGGTGAACGGCTCGGCCGCCCGGGTGCGCTCGCGGACGCCGCCTGCCTCCAGCTGGGCGAAGGAGTCCAGTGCGTCCCGGTTGAGGGGGACGAGGGCCTGCATCGCCTTCTCCCACCGGCTCGTCGTGCAGTTGCGCGCGAACTGGGCCAGGAACCGGAACAGGCGGGGATCGAGCGTCGGGGGGACGTAGACGGGCGAGGAGGCGTCGAGGAGCGCCCGGACGCCGTAGCGGAGCACCCCCGGCTCGGGCAGCGGCACCGCCATGCTGGGAGTGAGCCAGCCCGCGTTGCCCCAGCTCGACCCCGCGGCGACACCCCCCTCGTCGAGGACGGTCACCTCGACGCCGTGCTCCTGCAGGAACCACGCCGTGGACAGTCCGACCATGCCGGCGCCCAGCACGACCACGCGCTGCGGCGCCCTCGTCTTCTCGCTCATGGCACTGATCGTCGCCCACGGGCCCCCGGAGCGCGTTGTGCGTCCGCCACGACGGATCGACGCTCGGTTGTCCGCCGAGCACAGGCCGGGTGGATGCCCACCTGTCTAGGGTGGTGACGACGGCCCGGCCACGCCGCCCGGGGGCGTGATCGCGACGCGCGGACGGAGGTGCGGCATGGAGGCCCAGCTCGCTGCGACACGCGTGCCGACCGGTGCCGCCCTGGCGGCGTTGCGGCTCAGCGAGGAGGCTCGCGGCGTCCGCGGCCTCGACGTGCTGCGACGCAGCGTCGACCGCGCGCCGCCCGTCCTGCCCTGACCGCAGCGCCCACCCGCCGGCCCGCCTCGACGGCCGCCGGTGCCGCAGGCTGCCCCGGCGCCGCGCGCACCTGTCGGAGCGTCGCAGGCGCATCGGCCTGCGACCTGACGACTCGCAAAGGACATCGACGTGCGTACGCACACCCACCAGCACTCCCGGGCCACCCCCGTGCCCCGCTCCACACCGCCGGAGCACCTGCCCGACACCGACCACGCTCCCGCCGCGTGGGACGGGTTGAAGATCGCGGACGCGCGACCGGGCCCGGTCGGGACCGCACCTCCTACAGGGCCCCGACCCCTCGACACAGGGCAGGGGTCACGTTCGTGACTGCCGTTCCGCTGCTCGGCGGCAGCAGTCTGACCTGCGGGCATCCTCTGGCCGGGATACCGTCGTTCCATGAGGCTGCGCGTGGTCTTCGCTGACGACAACTACCTGGTGCGCCAGGGCACAGCCGCCTTGTTGGCCACGTCGGACCAGGTCGAGCTCGTCGACACCGTCGCCGACCCGTCCTCGTTGATGGCCTCGGTCGATCAGCACCAGCCGGACGCCGTGCTGACGGACATCCGCATGCCCCCTTCGTTCACCACCGAGGGCATCGAGGCCGCTCGACAGATCCGTGCGAGGCATCCCGGGGTCGGCGTCGTCGTCCTGTCGCAGTACGTCGAGGCGGACTACGCCTTCGAGCTGCTCAAGGACGGCGTCGCAGGGCTGGGCTACTTGCTGAAGGAGAGGGTGTCTGAGGTCGCGGAGCTCGTCCGGGCCCTGTACGAGGTGTCTCGCGGCGGGTCTGCGCTCGACCCGAAGGTGGTCGAGGGATTGCTCCAGCGCAGCACGTGCCAGTCCTCCTCTCCGCTGCTCGGGCTCACAGAGCGGGAGTCAGAAGTCCTCCAGCAGATGGCCATGGGGCGGAGCAACTCCGCGATCGCCACGACGCTCTTCATGAGCGAGCGCGCGGTGGAGAAGCACATCACGGCGGTCTTCCAGAAGCTCCAGCTGAGCGAGGAGTCCGAGGTGAACCGCCGTGTGACCGCGGTGCTGACGTACCTCGAGGCGGGCGGCACCACCGGCCCTCCGAGGACGTGACGAGGGCCCTCCCGGCATCAGCCGGGAGGGCCCCCGCGTCCGGCTCAGTCGCTGACGACCGCCCGGAGCACATCCACGTCGGACGCCCTGCGAGCCGGCCCGATCGCCGCGAGCACCCCGGCCAGACCGGCTGCCACGACATAGAGGGCGAGCTGGGGAACCGGCACGGCGATCTGGTCGATCCCCATGTCGGCCAGGGCCCGGCTCAGCGACAGGCCGAGGCCGATGCCGAGCACGGCGCCGAGCAGCGCTCCGATGGCGGAGATCACCACCGACTCCCAGCGAACCATGGCCCGCACCTGTCCCCGCGTCATGCCGACCGCTCGCAGCAGTCCCAGCTCGCGGGTGCGCTCGAAGACCGACAGCGCCAGGGTGTTGACGATGCCCAGAAGAGCGATCACGACCGCCAGCAGGAGCAGCACCGTCACGAACCCGACGAGCTGGTCGATGAGACCACCCATCGCGCCCTGGAACTCCTCTTGGTCCATCACGGTCGCGTCGGGTTGTTCGGCCAGAGCCTCGGCGATGCGGTCGTGGACCGCGGTCACGTCCTCGCCGTCCGCGACGAGCACCATGGCGGTGCCCTCGAGGCGGTCGGGGAAGTACGCGGTGTGTGCGGACCCGGTGATCACGTAGTCGGTGTTGACGAACCCCTCGCCGTCGTAGATCCCCTCCACCCGCAGCTTCGCGCTCCGCTCGCCGGGGAACGCGCCGCGGATCGTGTCTCCGACCTCCCAGCCCTGGGTAGCGGCGAGGTCCTCCTTGACGAGCACGCCGGTGTCCGTCAGGTCCACGGCTCTGCCTTCCACCATGCCCATCTCGAGAGCGCTCTCGACCGTCCCGGGGTCGACGGAGGTGAACTGCCCTTCCTTGCCCTCGAAGAGTCCCGCGCCGAAGGATGTGGGCGACACGAGGTCGACGCCGTCGACGGCTCGCACCAGGTGCACGACCTCGGGGCTGTACCCGGGGGCGTCGTTGGTCGGCGTCAGGACGTACAGGTCCGCCTTGGTGGAGTTGGCGAGGACGTCAGTGAACGACGCCTTCAACGACGCGGCGAAGACTGCGACGGTCACCACCATGGTCAGGCCGATCACCAGGGCCATCGCGGTGGAGGCGGTGCGCTTGGGATTGCGCATCGCGTTCTGGCGGGCCAGGTCGCCCGCCAGGCCGCGCATGCGGAGGGGCCAGCCCACGGCCGCGGCGAGGGATCGCATGAAGAGGGGCGCCAAGGTCGTGATGCCCAGGACCGCTCCGACCACGCCGACCCCGATGAAGGCGGGGTGGGCCGGCCCGAACAGCGCCAGCAGCAGCCCCACCACGCCGCCGGTCGTCAGCACGGCGCCGATGCCCAGCCGCACCATCGAGAACCGCGGCGCAGCGGGAACGGCGTCCCGCAGTGCTTCGACAGGAAGCACCTTGGTCGCCCGGCGCGCGGGCGTCACGGCTGACACCACGGTGATGACGGTCCCGACGACGAGACCGGCCAGAATCGTGACGGGGCGGACCTCCAGGGGGGCCGTGGGCAACGAGAACCCGAGACCCTCCATCAGACCGGTGAGGGCCCGCGCCATCCCGACCCCGAGGGCGATGCCCGCCATGGAAGCGACGAGGCCCAGGAGGACCGCCTCCCCCAGGATGGTGCGCATCACCTGTTGCCGGGTCGCGCCGATGGCACGGAAGAGCGCGAGCTCCCGCGTGCGCTGCGCGACCTGCATGGAGAACGTGTTCCAGATGATGAAGGACCCCACGAAGAGCGCGATGCCGGCGAAGGCCATCAACGCGTAGGTGAAGAACCCGAGGCCCTCCTTGGCCGACTCCGAGCGCTCCTCGGCGACGGCGGCACCGGTCACCGCCTCGACTCCCTGGGGGAGCGCCTCGCCGATCCGGCGCGCGAGCTCGTCGTCGGAGACGTGGTCGGCGGCCGCGGCGACGATGGTGTCGAAGGTCCCGTCGTGGCCCATGAGCCTCTGCGCGGTCGCGGACTCGAAGTAGGCGACCGACGAGCCGCCGAGGTCGTCGGCGTCGCCGTAGCCCACGATGCCGACGACCGTGAACGTCTGTGCGGGTCCCCGGAACATGATGCGCACCTGCGACCCGATGCCGAGGTCGCCCTCGGCCGCGGAGGTGGCGTCGATGGCCACCTCGTCGGGGGCCTCAGGGGCGCGACCGTCGCGAAGCTCGCTGACGCCGCGCAGCTCGACGCTCTCGGCCAGGTTGGTGCCGATGGCCGGTGCGCCGCTGGGCTGCATCGGCTTGCCGTCGGAGTCGGTGAGGAGCGCGTAGCCCTCCACCCGGCCCTCGGCGGTGGCGACGCCGTCGACCTGACCCACGTCCTCGACGAGCGACGCGCGCACGGGACGCCGATTGGCCCCGGCGTCCGGCTGCTTCTCGTCCACGTCGCTGCGGATGATGGTGTCCGTCCCCGAGCTGGCGCTGGCGAAGAGATCGTCGAACGCAGTCTGCATGCTGTGGCTCAGCATCAACGTGCCTGCCAGGAAGGCCACCCCCAGGGCGATCGAGGCGGCGGTGAGGAGCAGCCGGAGCTTGTGCGCCAGCATCCCCTTGATCGTTGCAGTCAACATGGTTCAAGCTCCTAGCTTCTTCATGTACTCGAGGACCTCGTCAGAGGTGGGGTGATGCATCTCGTCGACGATGTCGCCGTCGCTGAGGAAGAGGACCCGGTCCGCGTGCGCGGCGGCGGCCGGGTCGTGGGTGACCATGACGACGGTCTGGTCCATCTCGCGGACGGCGTGCTGCAGGAAGCGCAGCAGCTCCTCGCCGGATCGTGAGTCGAGCGCGCCGGTGGGCTCGTCGGCGAAGACGATGTCCGGCTTGCCGGCGAGGGCCCGTGCCGCGGCTACTCGTTGCTGCTGCCCGCCCGAGAGCTCGGAGGGCCGGTGCGAGAGACGCCCGCCGAGCCCGACGGTCTCGACGATCGACTGCACCCAGAGCGGGTCCGGTCGCCGGCCCGCGATCTTCGACGGCAGTGCGATGTTCTCGGCTGCGGTCAGCGTCGGCAGCAGGTTGAACGCTTGGAAGATGAACCCGATCCGGTCCCGCCGCAGCAGGGTCAGCTGCTTGTCGCTCATGGCGGTGACGTCCGCGTCACCGATGAAGATCTCCCCGCTCGTGGGACGGTCGAGTCCCGCGAGCACGTGCAGAAGGGTGGACTTGCCGGAGCCTGAGGGTCCCATGATCGCGGTGAACCGTCCGGCCTCGATCGTGACGTCGACGTTGTCGAGCGCCAGGACGCCTGCGTCCCCCGCGCCGTAGGATTTCGTGACGCCGACGGCACGTGCGGCCGCCATCGTCCTCGGGCCCGCGGTCGTGGTCGTGGTCGTGGTCGTGGTGCTTGTCATTGTTCTTCTCCTGGGTCAAGGCGACCGGTCACCCGACCGGCTCTCCTCAATTGCAGGCGCTGTCGAGGGCCTGGAGGAGGGGGCCGTGCGCATTCCGGTGAGGGTCCACCGCATGACCCGCGCGCGGCCCCGCCGCGGTCACCCGACCCCTCGACGTGCGGCTGACCCACCCCTGCCGGGCGGTCACGCGCCTGACCCGACCGGGCCGGGGAGGGCGACACTTGACCCATGGGCAACTTGGGCACGCTGAGCGCTGTCGCCCGGCGCGGCGACTCGCTCGCCGGTTGGGCCGCCGCAGCCGTCCTGACCGTGGCGGTCTACGTGGTGATGGTCGTGGTCGGCGGACAGCTGGTGGGGCGCACCGGCACGCCCGACCTCGCCCTCTCCGTCCTGGCGACCTTGGTGGTCGCGGGCGTGCTGGAGCCGGTCCGGGCCCGTGCACAAGCGTATGCCGCCCGACGCCTGAGCCCTGCGTCCTCCTCCCCCTACGACCTCTTGGCCGACTTTCCCCGGCAGCTGGCCGCTCCGGGGAGCCATCGACAGGCGCCCGCGGTCATCGCGCGGATGCTTGCGACCGGCCTCGGCGTGCAGTGGGCCCAGGTGTGGGTCCTGACGGGGGACCGGCTGAGTCTGGTCGCCACCTATCCCCGGGGCGACGGGCAGGACGAGCCTCCGCCCTCGCTCTACGACAACCACCCGCACGGCGTCGTGCGCTCGGTCACCGTGGCGCACGCCCAACGGCCACTGGGCGTCCTGCGGGTGCGGGAGGACCCGTCCCGTCCCATGACTCCGGTCGAGGAGCGACTGCTGGGCGGCCTGGCCGCCCAGGCGGGAATGGTCCTGGAGACCGCGCAGCTGCGGGAGGAGCTCTCCCTGCGGCTGGAGGAGCTGAGCAGTCGGGAGCTCCAGCTGCGTCGGACCCGCGAACGGCTCGTGACAGCTCAGGACAGGGAGCGTCGTCAGCTCGAGCGGGACATCCATGACGGGGCGCAGCAGCAGCTGGTGGCCATCGCCATCAACCTGAAGCTCGCCGGAGCGCTGCTCGAAACCGACACCGCCCAGGCATACCGAGTCCTCGAGGAGCAGGCGGACGCCGCCGCCGACGCCGTGCGCAA
This sequence comes from Nocardioides sp. zg-1230, assembly GCF_013155335.1. Taxonomy (GTDB): domain Bacteria; phylum Actinomycetota; class Actinomycetes; order Propionibacteriales; family Nocardioidaceae; genus Nocardioides. Next base: position 340,294 of record NZ_JABJQZ010000005.1, read on the forward strand.
TCTCTCCGACCTGTCCGCCGGTCTCCTGCCCGAGTCCTTGGGGCGAGAGGGGTTGGCGGGCGCCGTACGAGCGGCGACGGCGAACAATCCGGTGCCGGTGCAGGTGCACCCCTCGTCCCTCGAGCGGCTGGCGCCGGCCGTCGAGGCGACCCTGTACTTCTGCGTGCTGGAGGCGGTCCAGAACGCGACGAAGCACGCGGACGCCCGTCGCATCGACGTCCGGCTGGTCGCGGAGCACGCGCGGACCACCGTCGAGGTCCACGACGACGGTCGAGGGATTGCCCCCGCCCGGCCGGATGGCAGTGGCCTGGCGAACCTGCGGGAGCGGGTCACCGCTCTGGGCGGAGAGCTCACCGTCGACGGGACGGGCGGTGAGGGGACCACGGTCCGAGTGACCCTCCCGCACGTCGCGCCGGCAGAGCGCGGGGTGGCGTGACATGCGGGCACGACTGGCGAGAGGTCTGTTCGGCCTGACCCTGCTGGTGAGCGTGGTCCACGTCTTGCTCCTCGCTTCGTCCGAGCGTTCGATGTTCCACACGGACGTGATCAGCGACGGCTTCCCGCTCGTCACACTGGGCGCCATCGCCGGAGCGGGGGTGGGCGCCGTCATCGTCTCCCGCTACCCCGGACACGTCATCGGTTGGCTGCTGGTGGTGGGACAGCTCGTCAGCGAGCTCGGCCTGATGCTGCGCGCCTACGGCCACAACGTCCTGGCCGGTGAGCTCGGCAGCGCACCGGGGGGAGAGGTCGCGAACTGGCTCTCCCTCCAAGCCGGGGGACTCTTCGTCGTCGCGCTCCTCACGATCCTCTTCCTGCTGGCGCCGGACGGTCAGCCGACCTCCCGCTGGTCGCGCCGCGCCGTGGCCCTTCCTCTCCTGGGCCTGGCGATCAACACGCTGGCCATCTGCACGGTCCCGCCGAGCCGGCTCGACGCCGACGCCCAGCTCGAGAGCCACCCCGGCCGCCTGCTGGAGGTGGCGCTGGTCGCGGCGTTCCTCCTCGTCAGTGCCGGGGCGGTGGCCGCCGCCGTGCTGCTGTTCCGCCGGCTCCGACGCGCCACCGGCGACGAACGGGCCCAGCTTCGCTGGGTGGCCGTGGCTGCGATCGTCCTGGCCTTCGGAGTCGTGGTCAACGTCGGTCTCGCCGCGCTCCCCACTTCCGTCTGGTTCCAGCCGTTGCCGGTCATGGTCGGCTACCTCTCCATCCCGTTCTTCCTGGGCATCGCGATCCTGCGTTACCGGCTCTACGAGATCGACGTGTTCCTCAACCGCGCCATCGTCATGGGCGTGCTCACCGGGATCGTCACGGTCGGCTACGTAGGGCTGGTCGTGGCGATCGGCCGGGTCTTCCCGATGACCGACGGGAAGGTGTGGCCCTCGATCCTCGCGACCGCGCTGGTGGCCGTCGCCGCCCAACCCTTGCGGGCCCGCGTCGGGCGGATGGCCGGCCGGATCGTGTACGGCGCGCGGGCTGCGCCGTACCTGGAGCTCGCGAGCTTCAGCAGCCGTCTGCAGGAGGCGCCCAGCACCCAGGAGCTGCTCCGCCGGGTGAGCGAGGCCGTCGGCGACGCGGTCGGTGCCCGCAGCACCACGATCCGCGCCGAGGTCCCGGGAGGGCCTGCCAGTCTGGTGACCTGGCCGGAGCACGTCACCGGTGCCTCCGGGCCGGCCTCCACCTTGCCAGTCATCGAGCAGGGCGAGCGACTCGGGGAGCTGACGGTGACGATGCCTCCCGGAAGATCGCTGCGGGCCGATGACCAGCGTCTGCTCGCCGACTTCGCGGTGCAGCTGGGACGCGCCTTCCGCAACATCAGCCTCGAGTCGGCTCTGGCCCAGCGTTTGAAGGACCTGCGCGCCAGCATGGAAGACCTCGAAGCCTCCTCCCGACGTCTCGACCTCGCCCAGGAGCTCGAGCGACAACGGTTCGAGTCCGACCTCGCCGAGAACGTCGTACCGCACCTGCGCGTGGTGGAGGGGCAGGTCAGGGAGATCCTGGCCGCGGGCCCCCCAGACGCCACTACACGGCATCGCTTGGACGGGCTGCACCGGGAGGTGCAGGTCGCCCTCGAGGCGCTGCGTACTCTGACGCGGGGCGTATTTCCTGCGCAGCTTGCCCGTCTGGGGCTGTCGGCGGCGCTCACCGGGCTGCTCTCGCGGACGGGGATGGGCACGCTCGTGGGTGACCTACAGCCCGGACGTCGGTTCGAACCCGCGATCGAGAGCGCCGCCTACTTCTGCGTCGCGGAGGTCCTGCGCGTCGTCGGCTCCGGCATCGAGGTGCGCATCGAGGAGGGTGAGCAACGCCTCTCGCTGACGATCCGGGCGTCCACACCGGCCCCGGAGCCGCAGAGGCTGCTGCACCTGAGCGACCGCGCGGCGGCGCTGTCCGGACAGCTGACACTGCCACGCGAGGGTGGGCAGACCGTCGTGTCCTTGGACCTGCCCGTGACCCTGCCGATGCCCACCCCGTGACTCAGCCGGCTGACTCGCGCCAGACCTGGCGCAGCCGGGCAGAATCGAAGTCGGCCTTGGCGAGGTAGGCGTGCGCCCCACACTCGAGGGGGTCAGCGCCCAGCTCGGTCAGCTCGTAGGTGGAGAGCAGGACGACGACGGGCGACGGCTCCAGCTGCTTGATCCGGCGCGTCGCCTCCAGCCCGTCGATGCCGGGAAGGTTGACGTCCATGAGCACGAGGTCCGGACGGTGACGGAGCACGGAGGTCAAGGACTGCTCGCCGTCGCTGGCGTAGCCGACCAGCTCGAAACCTTGGCTGGCGTCGACGACCGCTCCGGCGGCGCGGCGGAACGGCTCCTGGTCGTCGACGACCACCACGCGCACGTCCGCCATCCTGAACCTCCTGCTCACAGCCTGCCGGATCCTGCGGCGCGCGCGCAGGGTGGTTCCCGCACGACGTCCGGGCGGGTTCCCACCCGATGACGTGCGGACCGCGCCTGGAGCGTGAGCGGTCAGCCCGGTCCCTCCGAGCGGCCGCGACACCTAGCGTCGATGGCGAGCCAGGACCGTCCCGGCTCACTCGATGCAGGAGAAACCGATGACCTCGTCGAAGCCGTCGTGGCGCACTGACCGCCCCTTTCTCGTCTTCCTCGCCGGCACCGTCGCCGGGCTCGTGCACGCCCTCGACGACGCCGTGTTGCACCGCCAGCCGGGCGTCCCGGGCGACCAGCACCTGCTCGCGTTGGCCGTGGTGTCCGTCGCAGCGGCGGTAGCCCTGTGGTGGTTCCGCCATGCGGGCACCGGCGTCCGCGCCATGCTGGCCCTCGTCGTGGGTGCAGTCACCGTGGCCAACGGCGCGATGCACGTCATGCACGTGGCCGTCAGCGACTCCATCTCGGGCAGCGATGTCACCGGGATGATCGCGGCAGTGTTCGCCGCCGCGCTGCTGGTGATGGCAGCGCTCCTGCCGCTGCTCCACCGCGGCGAGCGGGGGACCACACGGCGCCGTACGTGGGCCGTCAGGGTGCTCGTCACGAGCGCCGTGGTGTTGGGCGTCACCTTCGTGCTGATGCCGGTGGGGGTCGGCATCGGCCAGACGCACCTCTTCAGGTCTCCGGTGGGGGACCCACCGGACGACCGTTTCCGGCCCGTCAGCTTCGACTCCTCGGACGGCCTGTCGCTGTCGGGCTGGTACGCGCCCTCGCAGAACGGGGCGGCCGTGCTCCTGGTCAGCAGCGCCCGGGGCGACCGGAGCGCCGCTGTCGACCACGCCGCAATGCTGGCCGACCACGGCTACGGCGCGCTGCTGTACGACGCCCGGGGCACGGGCCGCAGCGAGGGCACGCCCAACGGCTATGGCTGGGGATGGGGGGATGACGTCGCCGGGGCCCTCGACTACCTCGAGGCCCGCCGGGACGTCGACGCCTCCCGGATCGGCGGACTGGGGCTCTCGACCGGCGCCGACGTGCTGATCGAGGCCGCCGCACACGACCGAAGGCTGTCGGCGGTGGTGGCGGACGGTGCAACGATTCGCTCGCTGGCCGACATCCCGCCGGAGCAGGCGAGCAACGTCGCAATGATGGCGCCGGTGCTGGCCACGGCGCAGTTGTTCTCCGGAGAGTCGCCCGGCGACCCGTTGGTCGAGCTGGTGCCACAGGTCGCCCCCACGCCGCTCCTCCTCGTGGCGACCGGGTCCTTGGCCGGTGAGCTGGATGTGAACGAGCGGTACGCGGAGGTCGCGGGACCGGGCACGGTGCTCTGGGCGCTGCCGGAGGCAAGGCACACGGCGGCGATCCACGACGAAGCGGCGGAGTACGAGCGCAGGGTCGTGGCGCACTTCGAGGACGCCCTGTGAGCCAGCCACTACGAGATCGCCGACAGTGGCCTGTTGCACGACAGGCCGGTTCCCTGACGGGAACCGGCCTCTCGTGGTGCTGGTGGGCGATACTGGGTTTGAACCAGTGACCTCTTCCGTGTCAAGGAAGCGCGCTACCGCTGCGCCAATCGCCCAAGTCTTGAGTTGTGTCGGTGTCGATCTCTGGCGGAGGTGGGTACGGGATTTGAACCCGTGTAGACGGATTTGCAGTCCGTTGCCTCGCCTCTCGGCCAACCCACCGTGGAGGTTCCGAAATGAACGGGGGAGACCTTCCGAGCGGACAACGAGACTCGAACTCGCGACCTCAACCTTGGCAAGGTTGCGCTCTACCAACTGAGCTATGTCCGCCTGCATCCTGTGCCGTTTCACCGGCCCTGAGTGCGAGTGGAACAGTAGTACATGCCCGACGAGGCGCCAAAATCGCCCCCCTCGTCCGTGTGTCCCACCCGTCCCACGAGCACCCGCGCGGCACCCGGCCGGCCCCTAGAGTGACGCCATGCGCGCGTGGATCGACGGTGACCTCCTGGCCGACCCGACCCAGGGGGCGATCGCGGTCACCGACCACGGGTTCACCGTGGGTGACGGGGTCTTCGAGGCGGTCAAGACCCTGCACGGCGAGCCCTTCGCGCTGACCCGCCACCTCACCCGGCTCGAGCGGAGCGCGGCCGGCCTGGGGCTGCCCGCGCCCGACCTCGACGACGTACGACGTGGCGTCGCGGCCGTCCTCGACGGCGCGCAGGGCGACCCGATCGGCCGGCTCCGCGTCACCTGGACCGCCGGGCCGCACCGGATGGGGTCGGGGCGCGGCGGGGGACCGGCGACCCTCGTCGTCGCCTACAGCGCGATCGACCACGCGCCCGCCGAGACCACCGTCGTGACCGTTCCCTGGACCCGCAACGAGAACGGCGCGACCGCGGGCCTCAAGACCACGTCGTACGCCGAGAACGTGATCGCCCTCGCGCACGCCCACCGGCACGGTGGGACCGAGGCGGTGTTCGCCAACACCGCGGGCAACCTCTGCGAGGGCACCGGGTCCAACGTGTTCTACGTCCTCGACGGCGAGCTGCGCACCCCGAGCCTGGCGTCGGGGTGCCTCGCCGGCATCACCCGCGAGCTCGTCCTCGAATGGTCCGGTGCCCGGGAGGTCGACGAGCCGCTGGCCGAGGTGCGGGCCGACGCGAGCGAGGCCTTCCTCGTCTCCACGACCCGCGACGTCCAGGCCATCACCCGCTGGGACGACCGCGACCTCCCCGCGCCCGGTCCGGTCACGAAGCAGTGCGCGGAGACGTGGGCCGCCCGCGAGGCTGAGACCATGGACCCATGACGAGCCCCCACTCCTCCCTCGACCCGGCGATCGCCGCCCGCCTGCGCCACACCGCCGAGGGCCTCGTCCCCGTCGTCGTGCAGCAGCAGGGCTCCGGCGAGGTGCTGATGCTGGCCTGGGTCGACGACGAGGCGCTCGCCCGCACCATCGAGTCCGGGCGGGCGACGTACTGGTCGCGGTCGCGGCGCGAGTACTGGGTCAAGGGCGACACCTCCGGCCACGTGCAGTGGCTCAAGGAGGTCCGCCTCGACTGCGACGGCGACACGCTGCTCTTCGTCGTCGACCAGGTGGGTGCCGCCTGCCACACCGGTGACCACACCTGCTTCGACGCCGACCTGGTGCACCGGGTCGATGACTGAGCCGAGCGCGCAGCGTCCCGCCGGCCGGCGCACCTTCGGACCGGTCGTCCTGGTCGGCGTCGCGTCCGCGGCACTGGCAGCGTGGGCCGCCAGCAAGCCGTGGGTCTCGGGCACCGGTGCCGACTCGTCGGCGCAGGCGTCCCTCTCCGTCGCCACGACCGCCGCCGGGGAGATCGCGTCCTCCCCGCTCGGGACGGCACTCGCCTTCGTCGTGCTCGCCTGCTGGGGCGTCCTGCTGGTGACCCGCGGGCGGTTCCGCCGGGTGATCGCGGGGCTCGCCGTGCTGGCGGCGACGGGCTACGTCGCGACCGTCGTCTGGGCGCCGTTCAGCCTGCCCGACCACCTCGTCGAGCAGGTGCGCCGGAGGACGGGCGTCACGCTCGAGGACACTGCGCTGACCGGATGGTTCTGGCTCGCGTGCGTGGCGGCGCTCCTGGTGCTCGCCTCGACCGTCCTGGCGCTGCGCCTGGTGCGCACCTGGCCCGAGATGGGGACGAGGTACGACGCCCCCACGGGAGCCCGGGCCACCGGCGGTGTCGACCCGGCGCAGGCGCCGGGCGACCGCCCCACCGAGAACATCGACATCTGGAAGGCCCTCGACGACGGCCGCGACCCGACCGCCTAGACTCGTAGCGCACTCGCCCGACCGCGCACCGACCGACGAAGGAGCACCCACGATGGCTGCTGGCCACGGCAACACCCCCGCTGCATGGACCGCCGTGGGGATCGCGATGCTCGGCTTCGTCGTGGGCAGCGTCGCGCTGCTGCAGGTCCCGACCCAGATGACCCTGCTGTGGATCGGCATCATCATCGCGGTGGTCGCGTTCCCCCTGTTCCTGGTGCTGTCCAAGCTCGGCTTCAACTCCTCCGACCACTGAGCCACGCACCCGGTCGTCGTACCCGTCCGTCCACTGGGCACCGGCCCAGGTCGGGCTGGGGCCGGGTGAGAGGCTGAGTCCATGCCAGCGACCGGTTCCGTGCTCGACGACATCGTCGCGGGGGCACGTGACGACCTCGCCCGCCGCGAGGCCGCGCTCCCGCTCGGCGAGCTCCGCGCCCACCTCGCCGACGCCCCGCCCCCGCGCGACCCGATGCCGCACTTCCGCGCTGCCGGGTCGAGCGTGATCGCCGAGGTCAAGCGCCGCAGCCCGAGCAAGGGCGCGCTCGCCGACATCCCCGACCCCGCCTCGCTCGCGCAGGCCTATGCCCGCGGCGGTGCCGCGGCCATCTCGGTGCTGACCGAGGAGCGCCGCTTCGGCGGCAGCCTGGCCGACCTGCGCACCGTGCGTGCCGCCGTCGAGACCCCGATCCTGCGCAAGGACTTCATCGTCGAGGGCTACCAGCTCGTGGAGGCCCGCGCGGCCGGTGCCGACCTCGCGCTGCTGATCGTGGCGGCCCTCGACGACACCACCCTCCGCCGGCTCCACGACGAGGCGACGGCGCTCGGGCTGACCGTGCTGGTCGAGGTGCACGACGAGGCGGAGGCCGAGCGCGCACTGGCGCTGGATGCCGCGCTGATCGGCGTCAACAGCCGCAACCTCAAGACCCTCGAGGTGGACCCCGACGTGTTCGGGCGCCTCGCCCCCCAGATCCGGGGCGACGCGGTCCTCGTCGCCGAGAGCGGCATCACCGGCGTCGCCGACGTCGAGCGCTTCGTCTCCGAGGGAGCAGGCGTCGTGCTGGTCGGCGAGGCACTGGTCAAGGACGGCGACCCCGAGGCCGCCGTACGAGCGATGACAGGAGTGACGGCACCGTGAGCGTGCAGTCGAGCGTGCCCACGAGCGGCACCGGGACCACCAGGTACGACGCCGACGAGCGCGGCTACTTCGGCCAGACGTGGGGCGGGCGGTTCATGCCCGAGGCCCTCGTCGCCGCGCTGGACGAGCTGACCGAGGCCTGGCAGGACGCGATGGCCGACGCGGCGTTCGTCGCCGACTTCGAGCGGGTGCTGCGCGAGTACGCCGGCACGCCGAGCCGGCTCTACCACGCCGAGCGGCTCTCCGAGCTCGTCGGCGCCCGGGTCCTGCTCAAGCGCGAGGACCTCAACCACACCGGCGCCCACAAGATCCGAAACGTCCTCGGCCAGGCCCTGCTGACCAAGCGGATGGGCAAGACCCGCGTGATCGCCGAGACCGGTGCCGGCCAGCACGGCGTCGCCAGCGCGACTGCCGCGGCGTGGTTCGACCTCGACTGCACCGTCTACATGGGTGCCGTCGACACGCGCCGCCAGGCGCTCAACGTCGCCCGCATGCAGCTGCTCGGCGCCAAGGTCGTGCCGGTGGAGTCCGGCAGCGCGACGCTCAAGGACGCGATCAACGAAGCCCTGCGCGACTGGGTCGCCAGCGTCGACCACACCGCCTACCTCTTCGGCACCGCCGCCGGGCCGCACCCGTTCCCGAGCATGGTCCGCGACTTCTGCCGCGGCATCGGCGACGAGGCCCGCGAGCAGTGCCTCGAGCAGTACGGCGTCCTGCCGGACGCGGTCGCGGCCTGCGTGGGCGGTGGCTCCAACGCGATCGGCCTGTTCACCGCGTTCCTCGAGGACGAGGGCGTCGAGATCCACGGCTTCGAGCCCGGCGGCGACGGCGTGGAGACCGGGCGCCACGCGGCGACCATCCACGCCGGCGAGGCGGGCGTGCTGCACGGTGCCCGCACCTACGTCCTCCAGGACGACGACGGCCAGACGGTGGAGTCCCACTCCATCTCCGCCGGTCTCGACTACCCCGGCGTGGGCCCGCAGCACTCCTGGCTGGCCGCGTCCGGGCGGGCGACGTACACGCCGGTCACCGACGCGCAGGCGATGGACGCGATGGCCCTGCTGAGCCGCACCGAGGGCATCATCCCGGCCATCGAGTCGGCCCACGCGATCGCCGGCGCGCTCGACGTCGCCACGCGGCTCGGCCAGGAGAAGGGCCCCGACGCGACGGTGATCATCAACCTCAGCGGTCGCGGCGACAAGGACATGGGCACGGCCATCGAGTGGTTCGGCCTCGGCGACGCCGAGGAGGGCCCCGAGGCCGACCTCGAGCAGGTCGAGGCCGACGCGGCGACCGAGCTCGACACGGAGGCGCAGCAGTGACCTCCACCAGCACCGCCTTCGCGACCGCGAGGGCCGAGGGTCGTGCCGCGCTCATCGGCTACCTGCCCGCCGGCTACCCGACCGTTGACGGCTCGATCGAGGCCATGAAGGTGATGGTCGAGGCCGGTTGCGACGCCATCGAGATCGGCCTGCCCTACAGCGACCCGGTGATGGACGGCCCCACGATCCAGGCCGCCGCCCAGGCGGCGCTCGACGGCGGTGTCCGCACCTCCGACGTCATGCGGGTGGTCGAGGAGGTCGCCGCGACGGGCGTGCCCACGCTGGTGATGACCTACTGGAACCCCGTCGAGCGCTACGGCGTCGAGCGGTTCGCCGCCGACCTGGCCGCGGCCGGCGGGGCCGGGCTCATCACGCCCGACATCACCCCCGACCACGGGTCGGAGTGGATCGCCGCGGCCGACGCGCACGACCTCGACAAGATCTTCCTCGTCGCCCCCAGCTCGACCGACGAGCGCATCGCGATGACGGCCCACGAGAGCCGCGGCTTCGTCTACGCCGCCGCCGTCATGGGCGTCACCGGTGCGCGCGACGCCACCTCCGACCTCGCGGGCCCGCTGGTCGGCCGGGTCCGGAGCGCCGGTGACGTACCCGTCGCCGTCGGCATCGGGGTCAGCAACGGCGACCAGGCGGCCGAGGTCGCCGGCTTCGCCGACGGCGTCATCGTGGGCTCTGCGTTCGTCCGGTGCCTGCTCGACCACGAGGGCGACCTGGCCGCCGGTCTCGACGCCCTGCGCAGCCTCACCGCCGACCTCGCCGAGGGCGTACGACGTGCGCGCTAGGGCAGCGCTCGCGATGGTCCCACTGCTCGCGCTGCTGGCGGCCTGCGGCGGGGGAGCGCAGTCGGCCGAGCTGACCGGCACGGTCCTCGACCCGCCGTTCGAGGTCTCCTCGACGCCGCTCGTCGGCACGGACGGCGAGCCGTTCAGCCTGACCGACGACACCGACAAGGACCTCACGCTCGTCTTCTTCGGCTACACCAACTGCCCCGACATCTGCGGCCAGGTGATGGCCACCCTCGCCGGCACGTTGACGCGGTTCGACGAGGAGCAGAAGGAGCGGCTCGACGTCGTCTTCGTGACGACCGACCCCGCCCGCGACGACGAGGCCGTGACGCAGGACTACGTCGAGGCGTTCGACCCGAGCATCATCGGCCTGACGGGCGACCTCGACGACATCGTCGAGGTCGGCGAGAGCCTCGCGGTCGGGATCGACAAGGGGGACAAGCTCCCCAGCGGTGGCTACGACGTCACCCACGGCACCCGTGTCTACGCCGTCGACGCCGACGACGAGTCGCCGATGATGTGGGACCACGACGTCTCGCAGGCCCAGCTGGCCGGTGACGTGCTGACGTTGCTCGACCAAGGATGATGCTCCCCATGCTGATCGTCCCGACCGTCTCGACCGTCCTGGGCTCGCCGCTGGTGACCCTGATGTCCATCCCGAGCCCCGCCGACGGCGTGTGGAACCTCGGACCGGTGCCGATCCGCGGCTACGCGCTCAGCATCATCCTCGGCATCGTGCTCGCGATCTGGATCGGTGAGCGGCGCTGGGTCGCGCGCGGCGGCACGGCGGGCGAGGTCAGCGACCTGGCGCTGTGGGCCGTGCCGTTCGGGCTGATCGGCGGTCGGCTCTACCACGTGATCACCGACTGGGAGCTCTACTTCGGCGAGGACCGCAACCCGGTCACCGCGCTCTACGTCTGGCGCGGCGGTCTCGGGGTGTGGGGGGCGATCGCCCTCGGCGCGTTCGGGGTGTGGCTCGGGGCGCGGACGAAGGGCATCAAGCTGCTGCCGCTGCTCGACGCGCTGGCTCCCGGCGTGCTCGTGGCGCAGGCCGTCGGACGCTGGGGCAACTGGTTCAACCAGGAGCTCTACGGCCGTCCCACCGACCTGCCATGGGGCCTGGAGATCGACGTCGCCCACCGTCCCGCGCAGTACCTCGACCAGGCGACGTTCCACCCGGCCTTCCTCTACGAGTGCCTGTGGAACCTGGCGGCGTTCGCCGTGATCATCTGGGCCGACCGGCGCTTCCGCCTCGGCCACGGACGGGTCGTCGCGCTCTACGTCATGCTCTACACGCTCGGCCGCGGCTGGATCGAGAACCTCCGTATCGACGACGTGCAGATGGACGACGTTCTGGGGCTGCGCCTCAACGTGTGGACCTCGATCGTGCTCTTCGTCCTGGCCGCGGTGTGGTTCGTCTGGTCGGCGAAGCGGTACCCCGGTCGCGAGGAGGTGGTCCGCACCCGCGAGCCGCAGGTCGACGGCGACGAGGACGCAGAGGACGCAGAGGACGCCGAGGACGGGCGTCGCGCCGGTCCCACGGCCTGACACAGCGCGCCCCGGCAGCTCGCGCCGGTGATAGGTTCCGTCTTGCTCGGGCCAACGTCGTCCCCAGCGTCGATTCCACCCCCTCGCCCGTCGCGGACCGGCCACCGGTCCCTGGCGCGCGGAGACGACGACGGGAGAATGCCTCCATGCACGCATTCCCGCCGAGCCAGGGTCTCTACGACCCTCGCCACGAGAAGGACGCCTGCGGCGTCGCCATGGTGGCGACGCTGACCGGGGAGGCCAGCCACGACATCGTGGCCAAGGCGCTCACCGCCCTGCGCAACCTCGACCACCGCGGTGCCGCCGGCGCCGAGGTGAACTCCGGTGACGGCGCCGGGATCCTGATGCAGGTCCCCGACGCCTTCCTCCGCGAGGTGGTGGACTTCGAGCTGCCGCCCGCGAGGGCGTACGCCGTCGGCACCGCGTTCCTGCCCGGCGACGCCGACGCGGTGGCCAAGACCCGCCAGCGGATCGAGGAGATCGCCGACGAGGAGGGCCTCACGGTCCTCGGGTGGCGCGAGCTGCCCGTCGACGACACGACGCTGGGTGCCACCGCGCGCAGCGTGATGCCGAGCTTCGCCCAGGTCTTCGTGGCCGGCCGCGGTGCCCGGGTGAGCGGGATGGCGCTGGAGCGCCGGGCGTTCTGCCTGCGCAAGCGCGCCGAGTCCGAGACGGACGTCTACTTCCCCTCCCTCTCCTCACGCACGCTGGCCTACAAGGGCATGCTCACCACCGACCAGCTCGACCAGGTCTTCCCCGACCTGACCGACGAGCGGGTCGCCTCGGCGATGGCGGTCGTGCACTCCCGCTTCTCCACCAACACGTTCCCGAGCTGGCCGCTGGCCCACCCGTTCCGGTTCATCGCGCACAACGGCGAGATCAACACCGTGATGGGCAACCGCAACTGGATGCGCGCCCGTGAGGCGCTCCTCGAGAGCGACCTGATCCCGGGCGACCTCGAGCGGCTCTTCCCGATCTGCACGCCCGGCGCCTCGGACTCCGCGTCGTTCGACGAGGTCCTCGAGCTGCTGCACCTCGCCGGCCGCTCGCTGCCGCACGCCGTGCTGATGATGATCCCCGAGGCCTGGGAGAACCACCGCGAGATGGACCCCCGGCGCCGGGCGTTCTACGAGTTCCATTCCATGCTCATGGAGCCGTGGGACGGACCCGCGTGCGTGGTCTTCACCGACGGCACCCAGATCGGTGCCGTCCTCGACCGCAACGGCCTGCGCCCCTCGCGCTACTGGGTCACCGACGACGGCCTCGTGGTCCTCGCCTCCGAGGTCGGCGTGCTCGACCTCGACCCCGCCACCGTCGTCCGCAAGGGCCGGCTGCAGCCGGGCCGCATGTTCCTCGTCGACACCGAGGAGCACCGGATCATCGAGGACGAGGAGATCAAGAGCCAGCTCGCCGCCGAGCAGCCGTACGACGAGTGGCTGCACGCCGGGCTGATCCACCTCGACGACATCGACGACCTCGAGCACATCGTCCACACCCACGCGTCGGTCACCCGCCGCCAGCAGATCTTCGGCTACACCGAGGAGGAGCTGCGGATCCTGCTGAGCCCGATGGCCAACACCGGCGGCGAGGCGCTCGGCTCGATGGGCACCGACACCCCGATCGCGGCGTTGAGCGACAAGCCGCGGATGCTGTTCGACTACTTCTCCCAGCTGTTCGCGCAGGTGACCAACCCGCCGCTCGACGCGATCCGCGAGGAGCTGGTGACGTCGCTGAGCGGGTCGATCGGCCCCGAGGCCAACCTGCTCGAGCCGACCCCCGCGTCGTGCCGGCAGATCGTGCTGCCGTTCCCGGTGTTCTCCAACGACGACCTGGCCAAGATCCGCCACATCAACCGCAACGGCGACATGCCGGGCTTCCAGGTCCACGTCGTGCGCGGCCTGTACGACGTCGAGGGCGGGGGAGCGGCGCTCGAGGCCCGTCTCGAGGAGCTCTGCGCCGAGGTGTCGGCTGCCATCGCCGCCGGCGCCCGCATCATCGTGCTCTCCGACCGCCACTCGACCGCCGAGCTCGCCCCGATCCCGTCGCTGCTCCTCACCGGCGCGGTCCACCACCACCTCGTCCGCGAGAAGACCCGCACGCAGGTCGGCCTGCTGGTCGAGGCCGGTGACGTCCGCGAGGTCCACCACGTGGCCCTGCTGGTCGGCTACGGCGCGGCCGCGGTCAACCCCTACCTCGCCATGGAGTCGGTCGAGGACCTTGCCCGCGAGGCCTACTACGTGAAGGTCGACGCCGAGAAGGCGGTCGCCAACCTGATCAAGGCGCTCGGCAAGGGCGTGCTCAAGGTGATGTCCAAGATGGGCGTCTCGACGGTCGCGTCCTACACCGGCGCGAAGATCTTCGAGTCCGTCGGCCTGTCGCAGGCAGTCATCGACCGCTACTTCACCGGCACGACCTCCAAGCTCGGGGGCATCGAGCTCGACACGATCGCCGAGGAGGTCGCCCGCCGCCACGCGACGGCGTACCCCCGCAAGGGCATCGCCCCCGCGCACCGCGAGCTGACCATCGGCGGGGAGTACCAGTGGCGCCGCGAGGGCGAGCCGCACCTGTTCGACCCGGAGACGGTCTTCCGGCTCCAGCACTCCACCCGCACGGGCAGCTACGACATCTTCAAGCAGTACACCGACCGGGTGAACCAGCAGTCCGAGCGGTTGATGACGCTGCGCGGCCTGTTCACGTTCAAGGACGGTGTGCGCGAGCCGATCGACATCGACGAGGTCGAGCCGGTCTCGGAGATCGTCAAGCGCTTCTGCACCGGCGCGATGTCCTACGGCTCGATCAGCCAGGAGGCCCACGAGACCCTCGCCATCGCGATGAACCGGCTGGGCGGCAAGTCCAACACCGGTGAGGGCGGCGAGGACCCGGACCGGCTCTACGACCCAGAGCGCCGCTCGGCGATCAAGCAGGTCGCCTCGGGCCGCTTCGGCGTGACGTCGGAGTACCTCACCAACGCCGACGACATCCAGATCAAGATGGCGCAGGGCGCGAAGCCCGGCGAGGGCGGGCAGCTGCCCGGCCACAAGGTCTACCCGTGGGTCGCCAAGACCAGGCACTCGACGCCCGGCGTCGGTCTCATCAGCCCGCCGCCGCACCACGACATCTACTCGATCGAGGACCTGGCGCAGCTGATCCACGACCTCAAGAACGCCAACCCGGCGGCGCGCATCCACGTGAAGCTCGTCTCCGAGGTCGGCATCGGCACCGTCGCCGCGGGTGTCTCCAAGGCGCATGCGGACGTCGTCCTGGTCTCCGGGCACGACGGCGGCACCGGCGCGTCCCCGCTGACCTCGCTCAAGCACGCCGGCGGACCGTGGGAGCTCGGCCTGGCCGAGACGCAGCAGACGCTGCTGCTCAACGGCCTGCGCGACCGGATCGTGGTGCAGGCGGACGGCCAGCTCAAGACCGGACGCGACGTCGTCATCGCCGCGCTGCTCGGCGCTGAGGAGTACGGCTTCGCGACCGCGCCGCTGGTCGTGAGCGGCTGCATCATGATGCGGGTCTGCCACCTCGACACCTGCCCGGTGGGCGTGGCGACCCAGAACCCGGTGCTGCGCGAGCGCTACAGCGGCAAGGCCGAGTACGTCGTCAACTTCTTCGAGTTCATCGCCCAGGAGGTCCGCGAGCTGCTCGCCGAGCTCGGCTTCCGCAGCCTCGACGAGGCGATCGGCCAGGTCGGCACCCTCGACGTGGCGAGCGCGGTCGACCACTGGAAGGCCTCGGGGCTCGACCTCAGGCCGATCCTCCACCAGGCCTCGGCCCACGGCGAGTTCGGCCAGTTCGAGCACCAGGACCTGCGCAACACCAGGACGCAGGACCACGGCCTCGCCAAGGCGCTCGACAACGAGCTCATCGCCATCGCCGCCCCGGCGCTCGAGTCCGGCGAGCCGGTGCGCGCGCAGGTCGCGATCCGCAACGTCAACCGCACCGTCGGCACGATGCTCGGTCACGAGGTCACCAAGCGCTACCGCGGGGACGGCCTGCCCGACGGCACGATCGACATCACCCTGACCGGCTCGGCCGGCCAGTCCTTCGGCGCGTTCCTGCCGCGCGGGGTGACCCTGCGGCTCGAGGGCGACGCCAACGATTACGTAGGCAAGGGCCTGTCCGGCGGCCGCCTCGTCGTACGGCCCGACCGGGCCGCGACGTTCGAGCCGGCGGAGCAGATCATCGCCGGCAACACGATCGGCTACGGCGCGACGTCGGGCCAGGTCTTCCTGAGTGGTCGCGTCGGCGAGCGCTTCTGCGTCCGCAACTCCGGCGCCACGGCCGTGGTCGAGGGTGTGGGCGACCACGGGTGCGAGTACATGACCGGCGGTGTCGTCGTCGTCCTCGGACCGACGGGCCGCAACTTCGCCGCCGGCATGTCGGGCGGCTACGCCTTCGTGCTCGACCTCGACGAGCAGCGGGTCAACCCCGAGCTGGTCGAGCTCGCGCCCGTCACCGGCAAGGCGGCCCACGAGCTGAAGGCCCTCGTCGAGCAGCACGCCGAGGAGACCGGCTCCGCCGTCGCCACTGCGCTCCTCGACGTCTGGGACGCCTCCCTCGCCCGCTTCACCGAGGTGATGCCCAGCGACTTCAAGCGCGTGCTCGAGGCGCGCGAGGAGGCGCTGGAGGACGGGCTCAACGAGGACGAGGCCGCCGCTCGGATCATGGAGGTCCTCCATGGGTGAGCGCGCACGTCCCTGCTCGACGTACGACCCCCGACCCGCGAAGAAGGTGAACCAGCATGGCTGACCCCAAGGGCTTCCTGAAGCACGGCCGCGAGGTCGCCTCCCGTCGGGACGTCGCCGAGCGCGTCCACGACTGGAACGAGGTCTACCCCGACGGCATCGGGCGCGCGCTGCTCCCGATCATCAACACCCAGGCCGGCCGCTGCATGGACTGCGGCATCCCGTTCTGCCACCAGGGCTGCCCGCTGGGCAACATCATCCCGGAGTGGAACGACCTGGTCTGGCGTGACGACTGGGACGGCGCGATGGACCGGCTCCACGCGACCAACAACTTCCCGGAGTTCACCGGGCGCCTGTGCCCCGCGCCGTGCGAGACGGCCTGCGTGCTGGGCATCAACCAGGACCCGGTGACGATCAAGAACGTCGAGGTCTCGATCATCGACCGCGCCTGGGGATCGGGCTACGTCCGCCCCCAGCCGCCCGAGTGGCTCTCCGGCAAGACCGTGGCCGTGATCGGGTCCGGGCCCGCCGGGCTCGCCGCCGCCCAGCAGCTGACCCGCGCCGGCCACACCGTCGCTGTCTACGAGCGCGCCGACAAGATCGGCGGCCTGCTGCGCTACGGAATCCCCGAGTTCAAGATGGAGAAGAAGCACCTCGACCGGCGCCTGGACCAGATGCGCCGCGAGGGCACGGTCTTCCGGGCCGGCGTGGACGTCGGTGGCGACCTGACCGGCGACAAGCTGCTCGACCGCTACGACGCCGTGGTGCTGGCGATGGGTGCCACCGCGGCGCGCGACCTCCCCGTCCCCGGGCGCGAGCTCGGCGGGATCCACCAGGCGATGGAGTTCCTGCCGCAGGCCAACCGCGTCGCCCTGGGCGAGGCGGCGACGTCGGACGGCTCGGACCAGATCGTGGCCACCGACAAGGACGTCGTCATCATCGGCGGCGGTGACACCGGCGCCGACTGCCTCGGCACGTCCATCCGGCAGGGAGCCCGTTCGATCACGCAGCTGGAGATCATGCCGCAGCCGGGCGAGGACCGGCCCGCGGGCCAGCCGTGGCCGACGTACCCGATGACCTTCCGGGTCTCCTCCGCCCACGAGGAGGGCGGTGACCGGGTCTACGCCGTCTCGACGCAGGAGTTCGTCGGCGACGACGACGGCCGGGTCGCCTCGCTCCGCCTGGTCGAGGTCGACGCGAAGTTCCAGCCCGTCGAGGGCACCGAGCGCGACATCCCGGCCCAGCTGGTGCTGCTCGCGATGGGGTTCACCGGCCCCGAGCGCACCCGTCCCGAGGGCCCGGGCCTCATCGACCAGCTCGGCGTCGACCTCGACGAGCGCGGCAATGTCAGCCGCGACGCGTCGTACGCCGCCTCCGTGCCCGGCGTCTACGTCGCCGGCGACGTGGGCCGCGGTCAGTCGCTGATCGTGTGGGCCATCGCCGAGGGTCGCAGCGCGGCCGCGTCCGTCGACGCCTACCTCACCGGCTCGACCACGCTCCCGTCGCCGATCAAGCCGAACGAGCGCCCGCTCGTCGTCTGACCCGCCACCACTCGCTGTAACGCCGGGTTACTGCAACTACCCACCCTGATGCATCAGGGTGGGTACAGCTCTGAACCCGGCGTTACAGGGCGTCCAGCCGGCGGGGCGGCCTTGCTTGGAACGATCCAAAGTCCGCTAGGGTGACGGACGTGCGTAGAGCAAAGATCGTCTGCACCCTCGGCCCCGCGGTGAACACCCCCGAGGGGATCCGGTCCCTCGTCGAGGCCGGCATGGACGTCGCGCGGCTCAACATGAGCCACGGGGCGTACGCCGACCACGAGGCCGTCTACCGGATGGTCCGCGAGGCCTCCGACGAGAGCGGCCACGCGATCGGCATCTTCGCCGACCTCCAGGGTCCGAAGATCCGGCTCGAGACGTTCGCCGACGGGCCGGTGAAGCTCAAGCGGGGATCGACCTTCACCATCACCACGCGTGACGTCGAGGGCACCGCGGAGATCTGCGGCACGACCTACAAGGGCCTGCCGGGCGACGTGAAGCCGGGTGACCCGCTCCTCATCGACGACGGCAAGGTCCGTCTCAGGGCGACCGAGGTCACCGACACCGACGTGGTCACCGAGGTCGTCGTGCCGGGCAAGGTCTCCAACAACAAGGGCATCAACCTGCCCGGCGTCGCGGTGTCGGTGCCCGCCCTGTCCGAGAAGGACACCGAGGACCTGCGCTGGGCCCTGAGGCTGGGTGTCGACTTCATCGCGCTGAGCTTCGTGCGCCACGGCGGCGACGCCGACGACGTACGCGCCGTGATGCGCGAGGAGAACATCTCCGTCCCCGTCATCGCCAAGATCGAGAAGCCGCAGGCCCTCGACAACATCGACGAGATCGTCGACGCCTTCGACGGCCTCATGGTCGCTCGCGGCGACCTCGGCGTGGAGTGCCCGCTCGAGGACGTGCCGATCCACCAGAAGCGGATCATCGACAAGGCGCGGCGCAACGCCAAGCCCGTCATCGTGGCCACCCAGATGCTCGAGTCGATGATCACCTCGCCCGCGCCGACCCGCGCCGAGGCGAGCGACGTGGCCAACGCGGTCCTCGACGGCGCCGACGCGGTGATGTTGTCGGGCGAGACGAGCGTGGGGGAGCACCCCATCGTCGCCGTCGAGACGATGGCCCGCATCGTCCAGTCGACCGAGGTGCACGGCCTCGGCCACATGGCGGAGGTGGAGTGGCAGCCGCACACCCGGGGCGGCATCATCGCCAAGGCGGCCGCCGAGGTCGCGGAGCGTGTCGAGGCGAAGTACGTCGTCGCCTTCACCACGAGCGGCGACTCGGCGAAGCGGCTCTCGCGCTACCGCGGCCCGATCCCGGTCCTCGCCTTCACCCCGAAGGCCCGCACCCGTTCGCAGCTGGCGCTGACCTGGGGCGTCGAGACGTTCCAGGCGGGCGAGGTCGAGCACACCGACGAGATGGTGCGGCAGGTCGACGAGGCGCTCCTCAACATCGGACGGGTCAAGGAGGGTGACCTCGTCGTCATCATCGCCGGCAGCCCGCCCGGCATCCCGGGCTCGACCAACGCGTTGCGCATCCACCGCATGGGCGATGCCATCAACGAGGTCACCCCGGCCTACCGCCGCACCCGCTGATTCAGCACTTCGGTCCGATGAGGGCGTCGAGTCGCGCGACTGCCTCCTTCCGTGAGACGGACACCGTCCAGGGCCCGGATTGCCTCCAGTCGACGTATGCGAGGTCGAGCGCCCAGCAGCAGAGGTCGATGATGTCGTCGGAGCGGTTGCTGAACTGCCAGCGCGGGTAGTCGTAGCGGCGCTTCTCGCCGTCGACCATCCGGGTGGCCCAGTTGTTGACACGAGACCCGTCGGAATGGAAGAGGCCGCGGAGGAAGGCTCCCGGAAAGGCTGTCACCACGTCGACCTGCCACGGCTCGAGGACGATCGCGCGCTCGTGCTTGCGCCCGCTGCCGTGCTGAGGGAACAGGCACGGCCAGTGCTTCCAGTTGCTTTGGACCACAGTCGTGCCCGGTGCGTTGACGGTGAAGACGCCGCCCGGCTGAAGGGACTTCACGAGCGCTGACACGTCGTCGACTATCCCGGGGAGGGAGGCGTCGCACGCGACGCGGAGCGTCGTGTGTGCCCCATGGCGAGATACGCATCCGTCGCCGAGATAGAAGCCGAGCAGCGCCGCATAGTCCCAAGCCGGGCACGGCACGGCGCCTCGACAGACGACACATCCTGGGTCGACTCGCGGCGCACCTGTCAACCACGACCGGATCGTCGATCTGGCGATCCCTGTCTCCCGGCTCGCGGCGCTCACAGTCGCGCCCGCAGACACAAGACCGATCGCGCGGGAGCGGTCCAGGACTGAATACACGTAGGTCACCGTGGCACCAAGCACTGACAGCCACGTCGAGAAGGTGCCCCGGGTGAGATTCGAACTCACACTGGATGTGGTTTGAGCACATTTCCTCTGCCGTTGGGATACCGGGGCGGAATCGGCGTCGGAACCCTATCCGAACTAGCCTTGCGACCGTGACCCAGCCCGTGGACAGCAGCGCCCCCGCAGACGGCGTACGCCGTGTCGTGATCGCCGAGGACGAGGCGCTCATCCGCATGGACCTCGCCGAGATGCTGGCCGAGGAGGGGTACGACGTCGTGGGCCAGGCCGGCGACGGACAGCGGGCGATCGAGCTCGCGCGCGAGCTGCGGCCCGACCTGGTGATCCTCGACGTCAAGATGCCGGTGCTCGACGGCATCGCGGCGGCCGAGACGATCGCGGGGGAGCGGATCGCGCCCGTGGTCATCCTCACCGCGTTCTCCCAGCGCGACCTGGTGTCTCGGGCGCGCGACGCCGGCGCGATGGCGTACCTGGTCAAGCCGTTCCAGCGCGGTGACCTCGTGCCGGCCATCGAGATGGCGGTGAGCCGCTACGCCGAGATCGCGGTCCTCGAACGCGAGGTGTCCGACCTCCAGGAGTCGCTCGCGACCCGCAAGTCGGTCGACCGCGCCAAGAGCGTCCTGCAGGAGAAGCTCGGGCTCAGCGAGCCCGACGCGTTCCGCTGGATCCAGAAGACCGCGATGGACCTGCGGCTGTCGATGAAGCAGGTCGCCGACGGCGTCGTGGAGCACGGCGTGGCCGGGCTCGGCGACGGTTCCGGGGGATCAGCCCCCGCCTGACCCACCGACCTGACCCCCGCCTCGTCAAGGTCTCGTCAAGGCTTGGGTGGCTGCCGTGTTTCGCGGACGTTTCCGGTACAGACCGGTTGGTCACGAAACGGCAACGGCGGAAGACTCGGGCGGTGCAATCGTGTCCTGGGCCACATCCCGAGTGTTAGGTTCCCGCCACGAGGCTGCCGAGGTGGACAGCCCAGAGAACTACGGAGGGTCCATGATCCGCTCATCCAAGACGTGGCAGGTCGCCGCAGTGGCGTCCGTCGCCGGTCTGGTGCTCAGCGCATGCGGAACGACCGACACCGATGGTGGCGGCGACGCGTCCGGCGAGGACTGCAACTTCAAGATCGGCGTGATGGGAGCCCTCTCGGGTGCCAACGCCAGCATCGTCCTCCCGTCCGTCGACGGCGCCGAGCTCGCGCTCAAGCAGTGGGAGAACGACGAGTGCGAGATCACGCTCGAGAAGTTCGACACCGAGGGCGACCCGGCCAAGGCGACTCCGGTCGCCACCCAGATCGCGGGCGACGACACCTTCATCGGTGTCATCGGCGGCGCGTTCTCCGGTGAGACCCGTGCGACGAAGAGCATCTACAACGACGCCGGCGTGACCATGGTCAGCCAGTCGGCCACCGCGACCGACCTCACCCAGGAGGACCCGGTGGAGGTCTTCCACCGCCTCGTCCCCTACGACGACTACCAGGGTGCCGCGATCGCCAACTACCTCACCGACGAGGTCGGCGCGAGCAAGGTGTTCGTCGTCGACAACTCGGAGGCCTACGGCGAGCCGCTGGCCGACCGCGTCGAGGAGACCCTCGGTGACGCGATGGTCCAGCGCGACAAGACCGAGGTCGGCCAGACTGACTTCGCGCCCACCATCTCCAAGATGGAGTCCGCAGAGCCCGACGCGATCTTCTACGGTGGCTACATCGCCGAGGCCGCGCCGCTGCTCAAGCAGATCCGCGACGCCGGCATCGAGGCTCCGTTCGTCGGTGGTGACGGCCTCTACGGTGCCGACTTCGGCAACGCGGTCGGCGAGGCGGGCGAGGGTGCCGTCGTGATGTGCCCCTGCGCCCCCATCGAGGAGGACAGCACGTTCGCTGCCGACTACGAGGAGGAGTTCGGCAGTGCCCCCGGCGCCTACGCGGCTGAGGGCTTCGACGCGATGAGCACGTTCCTGGCCGCTCTCGACGACGGTGCTCGTACCCGCGAGGAGGTCGAGGCGTTCATCGACGACTACACCGGCGAGGGCCTCAGCAAGGAGATCGCCTTCGACGAGAACGGCGACGTCCCGCAGGAGAACGTCTCCTACTGGGCCTACAAGAACGAGGGCGGCACCCTCGTTCCCGAGGTCGAGGTCACGCCCTGATCCTCACGGATTGACCATGTACGACGGGGGCGGTCGGGTCTTGTGCCTGACCGCCCCCGATCCATGGCCCGGACCGGGCCACGACCAGGGAGGGCCCTGAGTTGGACTTCGATGCCTTGATCAGCGGGTTGGACCGTCACACACTGGACGGGATCACCCGCGGATCCATCTACGCGCTCGTCGCGCTCGGCTACACCATGGTGTACGGCGTGATGAAGCTGATCAACTTCGCCCACTCCGAGGTGTTCATGGTGGGCACCTGGGCAGTCCTGGGTGTCTACACCGTCATCGGAGCCACCGCCGGGATGGGCGTCGGCATGGTCATCCTGGCCACGCTGCTGGCGCTGGTGGGCGCCATGCTGGCCTCCGCCGGCACCGCGCTCGCGGTCGAGCGCATCGCCTACCGGCCGCTGCGCAAGAAGGGCGCTCCACCCCTCATCTTCCTCATCACCGGCATCGGGTGCTCGATGGTCCTCGTCGAGACCTTCGGCCAGGTGTTCGAGGTCTTCTTCGGTGACCCGTTCGGCCGCGTGACGGTCAACATCCCCTCCGTCCTGGCGACGAAGGAGCTGTTCACCATCCCGGGGATCGACCTGGTCATCACCAACACCCGGGTCATCATCATCGTGGGCGCTGTCTTGATGATGCTGGCGCTGGACACGTTCGTGAACAAGAGTCGACTCGGTCGCGGCGTCCGCGCCGTCGCGCAGGACCCCGACACCGCCTCGCTCATGGGCGTCAACCAGAACCGCGTCATCATGCTGGTCTTCGTCCTCGGTGGTGCAATGGCAGGTGTGGCCGCGTTGCTCTACACGATCCAGTACGACATCACGAAGTTCGACATCGGATTCATCATCGGCCTGAAGGCCTTCACCGCCGCCGTCCTCGGCGGCATCGGCAACCTGCGGGGCGCTCTCGTGGGTGGTCTGCTGCTCGGCATCGCCGAGGTCTACGCCTCGACGATCTGGAGCTCCGAATGGGCCAACGTGACGGCGTTCGTCGTCCTCGTCGTGGTCCTGATGTTCCGCCCGACCGGTCTGCTGGGCGAGTCGCTCGGAAAGGCACGCGCATGAGCCAGATCCTTGACACCGTCCGCGGCCTCGGCATCCGCGACCGCATCGCCCGCGCCCCCGGCTGGGCGCGCAAGATCGGCATGCTCCTGGTGATCGCGTTCGCGTTCTACCTGCCGTTCCTCAACATCCTGCCGTTCGCCTACATCCGCACCGACCTCACCTCGAGGGGCTCCGACTGGGCCAGCGTGCTGTTCCTCGTCGTCGTCTACATGATCGTGGCCGTCGGGCTCAACGTCGTGATCGGCTTCGCCGGACTGCTCGACCTCGGTTACGTCGGCTTCTACGCCCTGGGTGCCTACTCGATCGCCCTGTTCGGCTCGCCGTCCTCGCCGGTGGTGGAGGCCCTGCAGAGCAGGTTCGGCCTCTCCGAGACATGGGCCGTCCCGTTCGCGATGTGCATCCCGATCGCGATTGCGATGTCCCTTATCGCCGGCGTGATCCTGGGCGCCCCCACCCTGCGCCTGCGTGGCGACTACCTGGCCATCGTCACCCTGGGCTTCGGCGAGATCATCCGCATCACCGCCCGCAACCTGGACAACGTGACCAACGGCGCGACGGGCATCACCAACGTCCCGACGCCGCCCGGTCCGGAGATCGACGGCCGTTCGTTCTTCAACACGGTCGACGCCGAGCGGTGGTACTGGCTCGCGCTGACCATCCTGATCGTCATCATCTGGCTGGCGTTCCGGCTCGAGCACAGCCGGGTCGGCCGGGCCTGGCTCGCCATCCGCGAGGACGAGGACGCCGCCGCGATCATGGGCGTGGCCGCCTTCAAGTTCAAGCTGTGGGCATTCGCCATCGGCGCCTCCGTCGGTGGCCTCGCAGGCCTGCTGTTCGGCAGCAAGCAGCAGTACGTCGAGCCCAACGCGTTCATGGTCAACCTGTCGTTCCTCTTCGTGGCGATGGTGGTCATCGGAGGCTCGGGCAACATCTACGGCGTGCTGCTCGGAGCGTTCCTGCTCACCTACCTCCCCGAGCGGTTCCGCGAGTTCCAGGAGTGGCGCCCGTTCGCGTTCGGCGTGGCGCTCGTGCTCGTCATGATCCTGCGCCCGCAGGGACTGGTGCCGAGCAGACGCAGGGCACGAGAATTCGAGGACCGCAAGCTCGAGGCCGAGGAGGCTGCCGCCGATGCCTGAGGACACCATGCACGACGAGACGACGGCGGACGGCGCGACCACGGTCGCTCCGGACACCTCCGACCACGAGGCGCTCAGCATCCACGTCGGCCCCGAGGGGGAGACGCTGCTCGAGATCGACCACGTCACGCTGCGCTTCGGCGGTGTGGTCGCGCTCAACGACGTCGACTTCTCGATCAAGCGAGGCGAGATCCTCGGCCTGATCGGGCCCAACGGCGCCGGCAAGACCACGTGCTTCAACGTCATGACCGGGGTCTACACGCCGACCTCCGGCGAGGTGCGCTTCAACGGCAGGGTGATCAGCGGCAACAAGCCGCACAAGATCAACCACCTCGGCATCGCCCGGACCTTCCAGAACATCCGGCTCTTCCCGGAGATGTCGGCACTGGAGAACGTCCTGGTCGGGTGCGACGCGCGCCACAAGACCAGCGTGCTGGGCGTGCTGTTCCGTGCCTATCGTGTCCGCCCGACGGAGGACCAGCTCCCGGACAACGGGCTCAAGCGCGCCTTCGCCAAGGTGTTCGGCATGAGCCGGCACACCCTGGAGGAGCGCGGTGGTCGCATCCGGGCCATGGAGCTGCTCAAGTTCGTGGGCATCGCCGACCGCGCCCACGAGCTGTCACGCAACCTGCCCTACGGCTACCAGAGGCGCCTCGAGATCGCCCGCGCTCTGGCCACGGAGCCCGAGCTGCTGTGCCTCGACGAGCCGGCTGCCGGCTTCAACCCCGCGGAGAAGGAGGACCTCATGGACCTCATCCGCCGCATCCGCGACCTCGGGCACACGGTCCTGGTCATCGAGCACGACATGAAGCTCGTGCTCGGCGTCACGGACCGGATCATCGTCCTCGAGTTCGGCCAGAAGATCGCCGAGGGCACGCCTGACGAGGTCGCCCGCAACCCGAAGGTCATCGCCGCCTACCTGGGAGAGCCCGACGATGCTGCTTGAGATGAAGGACGCCGTGCTCAGCTACGGCAAGATCGAGGCGCTCCACGGCATCAGCGTGGAGGTGGCCCAGGGTGAGGTGGTCTCGCTCATCGGCGCCAACGGCGCCGGCAAGACGTCGACGATGCGTGCGCTCTCCGGCGTGCGCGGGCTCTCCGCGGGCTCCGTCATCTTCGACGGCGAGGACGTCACCAAGCTGCGCGCCGACCAGCGCCTGCGCAAGGGCCTCGTGCTGTGCCCCGAGGGCCGGGGGATCTTCCCCGGCATGACGGTCACCGAGAACCTCAACATGGGTGCGTACGCGCGCAAGGACAAGGACGCCCTCGACGAGGACTACGACCGCGTCTTCGGCCTCTTCCCGCGACTCCTCGAGCGCAAGAAGCAGGTCGCCGGCACGATGTCGGGCGGCGAGCAGCAGATGCTCGCGATCGGGCGCTCCCTCATGTCGCGACCCAAGCTGCTCATGCTGGACGAGCCGTCGATGGGGCTCGCGCCCATGCTGATCCAGCAGATCTTCGACATCATCACCGAGATCTCGCAGCAGGGCACCACGATCCTGGTCGTGGAGCAGAACGCCAAGCAGGCGCTCACCCGCAGCGACCGGGCCTACGTGCTGGAGACCGGTCGGATCGTCAAGACGGGCACCGGTTCGGAGCTCCTCGACGATCCGTCGGTGCGCGAGGCCTACCTCGGCGTAGCCTGATCCCGGCAACGGGGCTAAGGTCTGTCCCCGTGTGGTGCCGCGAGAGGGCGGCTGGGGGCCACCGTGGGTGCTCGAGGAAGTGGTGGGTCGATGAGTCGGACGCCGGTGACCGTACGCGTGGCAGAGGCCACGGACGTCCCCTCCCTGCGTGAGCTGTGGAGCGACATCCTGCGCCGTGGCGCGCTCGACGAGCAGCTCGCCGACGTGGCGGGGATCGTGGCCACCGCCGACTCACGCGAGGACCAGTGCGTCGTCGTGGCCGAGGTCGACGGCGAGGTCGCCGGTGCGGTCTACCTCGAGGCGACGACGTTCACCCCCCTCAACCTCGAGCCGGCCGTCCTGGCCGTCTCGCCGCACGTGTTCACGCAGTTCCGCCGCAAGGGGGTCGGCAGCGCGCTCATGGAGGCGGCCTGCCGCTTCGCCGAGCAGCACGGCATCAGCCACGTCCAGACGGCCGCGGCCGCCGAGGCGCGCGACGCCAACCGCTTCATGGCCCGCCTGTCGTTCACCCCGCAGGCGACGCTGCGCGCGGCCACCACGAGCGCCGTACGCGCCCGGCTGCCACAGGCGCGCCAGGTGACGCAGGCGGCGACGAGCCGTCAGCGGATCGACCGGGTCCTGGCCGCCCGGCGGATCCGCCGCGAGCGCGTCCCGGGCTGAGCCCGAGGACGACGCTCGTCGCTCAGGCAGTCGGCGCGTCGAGCAGCGCGCAGGTGATGCGCGAGGTGCACACGCGCCGGCCCAGCTCGTCGGTGATGACGATGTCGTACGACGTCGAGGACCGGCCGAGGTGGATGGCGGTCGCGACGCCGGTGACGGTGCCCGAGGTCGCCGCGCGGTGGTGGGTGGCGTTGATGTCCACCCCGACGGCGATCTTGGCGGGGTAGGCGTGGATCGCCGACCCGATCGAGCCGAGGGTCTCGGCAAGCACGACCGACGCGCCGCCGTGCAGGAGGCCGAAGGGCTGCGTGTTGCCCTCCACCGGCATGGTCGCCACGACGCGCTCTGCGGCCACCTCGACCAGCTGGACGCCCATCTTGTCGTTGAGGCGCCCGTTGCCGTCGGGCATGAAGTCGATCAGCTCCTCGACGCTCAGCCCGGCCAGTGTCTGTGGAGTCGTCATGGCGGCCATTCTGCTGTCGGTCGCGACGGATAGAGTCGGCGGGTGCCTGAGACGAGCGAGACGACCCGCCCCCGCCTCCTGCTGCTGGACGGCCACTCCCTGGCCTACCGGGCGTTCTTCGCGTTGCCCGTGGAGAACTTCGCGACCGCCTCCGGGCAGCACACCAACGCGGTCTACGGCTTCACCTCGATGCTCGTCAACGTGCTGCGTGACGAGCAGCCGACCCACGTGGCGGTGGCGTTCGACAAGTCGCGCCAGACCTTCCGGCTCGAGGAGTACAGCGACTACAAGGCCAAGCGCAACAAGACCCCCGACGAGTTCGGCAGCCAGCTGCCGCTGATCCGGAGGGTGCTCGACGCGCTCCACATCCAGCACCTCTCGATGGAGGGCTACGAGGCCGACGACATCATCGCGACGCTCGCGACCCAGGCGCTGGCGGAGGGGATGCAGGTCCTGATCATGACCGGCGACCGCGACTCCATCCAGCTCGTCACCGACGACTCCACCGTGCTCTACACGATGCGCGGGGTGAGCGAGCTGGCGCGGCTGACGCCCGCTGCGGTGCAGGAGAAGTACGGCGTCCCGCCCCACCGCTATCCCGAGCTCGCCGCGATCGTCGGGGAGACCTCCGACAACCTGCCGGGCGTGCCGGGCGTCGGCCAGGGCTACGCGGCGAAGTGGATCAACCAGTTCGACGGCCTCGACAACGTCATCGCCCGTGCCGACGAGATCACCGGCAAGAAGGGCGAGGCGCTGCGCGCCCACCTCGGCGACGTCATCCGCAACCGCCGGCTCAACGCCCTCGTGCGCGACCTGACCCTGCCGGTGCGTCCCGACGGGCTGGCCCGGCAGCAGTGGGACCGCACGGCCGGGCTCGAGCTCCTCGACGAGCTGGAGTTCCGCGGGGAGCTGCGCACCCGGCTGCTCGACACGATCGACCCCGACCCGGGCGACGTGGCCGAGGCCGAGTCCGGCTTCGAGCTCGACGGGCGCCGCCTGGGCGCGGGCGAGGCCGCGTCATGGCTCGCCGAGCACGCGCCCGCCGGCACCCGGGTGGGCGTGTCGGTGCAGGGCAGCTGGCGCGCCGGCACGGGCGAGGTGCTCTCGCTCGCCGTGGCGACCCGGGAGGGGCAGGCGGCCTGGATCGACGTGGCCGACATCGGCACCGACGACGACGCCGCGGTCGCGGCGTGGCTGGCCGACCCCGAGCGGCCCAAGGCGGTCCACGACGCCAAGGGGCCGAGCCTCGCCCTGGCGGCGCGTGGATGGGAGCTGGCCGGGCTCCAGGTCGACACCGCGCTCGCCGCCTACCTCGTCCAGCCCGACCAGCGCTCCTACGACCTCGCCGACCTGACGCTGCGCTACCTCAAGCGCGAGCTGCGCCAGGACACCGTCGACGCCGACCAGCTCAGCTTCGACGCAATGGACGACACGACGGCCAGCGACACCGCGATGCTGACCGCCCGGGCGGTCCTCGACCTCGCCGACGCGCTCGACGACGCGGTCGAGGAGCACGGCGGCACCCGCCTCCTGCGCGAGGTCGAGCTCCCGCTCATCGCCACCCTCGCGCGCATGGAGCAGGTGGGCATCGCGGTCGACATCGACTACCTCGAGGCCCTGGAGTCGGAGTTCAGCGACCAGGTGCGTGCCGCGGCGACCGATGCCTACGACGTCATCGGCAAGGAGATCAACCTCGGCTCGCCCAAGCAGCTGCAGGTGGTCCTCTTCGACGAGCTCGACATGCCCAAGACCAAGCGCACCAAGACCGGCTACACCACCGACGCCGACGCCCTGCAGCAGCTCTTCGAGAAGACCGAGCACCCCTTCCTGCAGCACCTGCTGCGCCACCGCGACGTGATCCGCCTGCGCCAGACCGTCGAGGGTCTGCTCAAGACCGTCGCCTCCGACGGCCGCATCCACACGACCTACAACCAGATCATCGCCGCGACGGGCCGGCTGTCGAGCACCGACCCCAACCTGCAGAACATCCCCATCCGCACCGAGGCCGGTCGCCGCATCCGCGAGGGTTTCGTCGTCGGACCCGACGGGGAGTCGCTGATGACGGCCGACTACAGCCAGGTCGAGATGCGGATCATGGCCCACCTGTCGGAGGACGCGCTCCTCATCGAGACGTTCCGCTCCGGGCAGGACTTCCACTCCATCACCGCCGCGCGCGTCTTCGGTGTCGCGGCCGAGGACGTCAGCGTCGAGCAGCGCGCCAAGATCAAAGCGATGAACTACGGCCTCGCCTACGGCCTGTCCGCCTTCGGCCTCTCGCAGCAGCTGCGCATCGACACCTCCGAGGCGCGCGGCCTGATGGACGAGTACTTCGAGACCTTCGGGGGTGTGCGCGACTACCTCGGTGGCATCGTCGACGAAGCACGCCGGTCGGGCTTCACCGAGACCATCCTGGGCCGCCGCCGCTACCTGCCCGACCTCACCAGCGACAACCGCCAGCGCCGTGAGATGGCCGAGCGGATGGCGCTCAACGCGCCGATCCAGGGCTCGGCAGCCGACCTGGTCAAGGTCGCCATGCTCGGCGTCGAGCGCGCGTTGGCGGAGCAAGGCCTGCGCTCCCGGATGCTGCTCCAGGTCCACGACGAGCTCGTCTTCGAGGTGGCCCCGGGGGAGGGCGACGCGCTCGCCGCGCTCGTCCGCGCGGAGATGGGTGGCGCCGCCGACCTCGCCGTGCCCCTCGACGTCTCCATCGGCACCGGGCGCAGCTGGCACGACGCCGCCCACTGAGTCGGGACGTCCCGGACCGGGGCCGGTGGTCGTCAGGCAGGCGGCGCGGCGGCGACGGGCGGGGCCGGCACCCTCCGGGCGATCCGCAGGCTGGCTAGCGTGAGCACCACCAGCAGCACCGCGTCGACGACGACGACCGTGGTCACCAGGCCCGCCACCGAGTCCGTTCGCAGCCCCAGCACCACGAGCGCAACCAGTGCACCCCAGACGAGCACCACCGGGCGGCGACCCTGCCGGGCCAGGACCGCGTAGACCTGCAGCTGGAGCATGGCCAGGACGGTGCCGAGCGCCGCGAACACCCACAGCAGGTCCTGGACCTCGACGAAGGCGGAGCCGCCGACGAAGACCAGGGCCACCGGGGCGAGCAGCTTCGCCGCCACGACGGCGATCGCACCGACTCCGGTGATCGCCGCGAGGCTGCGGACCAGCGCCCTCTGGCGATGCTCCGGGGTGGCCATGTCGGGGAAGGCGATGACGATGACGAACTGGGGGAGGAACAGCATCACTTTCGACACGATCAGTCCCGCGGCATACAGGCCAGCGTCGTGGTCGTCCAGCACGTGGCGCGCGAGGATGATGTCGACGCTCGACAGCGCGAAGTAGGCGAAGAGGACCTGCGCGTTGTGCACGGTCTCGACAAGCAGCGCCCGGACCGAGTGCCCCGAAGCAGCCGCGTCGGGCTGCCGTCGGTGCCGCAGCGCCCACCAGCCAACCAGGAGCGGGAACACGTACCCGATGCCGACGCCCAGGATCGCGCTGGTCGCGCTGGGTTGCCACAGGACGAGTGCCGTTCCGACGACGAGCCGTGGAAGGCCCCCGGCGAGGTAGAAGAGGGCGAGACTTCCCCAGCGCCGCTCGCCCTGCAGGATGCCCGCTTGCCCGCCTGCCATGGTCAACGGCACCGACGCGGCGGCAACGACTGCCGCGGCAAGCAGGCTGTCGAGGTTGAGCAGTGCGTCGATCGCCGGGACGAGAACGAGCAGGATGACACCCACCGTCAGGGACACTCGTGTGGTCAGCGACAGGATGGCACGCTCGATCGCCGCCACGTTGCCACGGTCGACGGCGATGCGTCGCGCCGCGGTGGCCTGCAGGCCGAGCGCGACGACCTGGACAACGATCAGCAGGTTGAGGCAAGCCACGAACGCGCCATACTCGCTCGGACCGATGATCCGTGCGGCCAGGATGGTGAACCCGTAGGTCGCGACGTTCATCACGCTCGTGGCCACCGCGACGGTGCCGCTGTCGAACGAGCGGCGTGTGCGGGTCTGCGCGGCCGTCATCACCCGGAGATACTAGGTGTGCCGAACGGCGCATGTGGTCGAAGTCGGCGTCGATGCTACCTTCCGGTAGGTCGCGGACAGCGGCCGCAGGACTGAAGAGAAGGGCAGGCCGAGGATGCGTGCCGCGAAGTACCTGGTCGTCGTGCTCGTGTGCCTGGTCGCCGGTGGTTGCGCGCTGGTCTCGTCTCCGAGCGACGAGACGTCGCCGTCGCCAGGGCCGACCGAGTCGACCGAGTCGGCCGGCGCGGAGCAGTCGCCGGAGCGGGACGACGACGAGGCGGTCGACCCGTCGTCCTTTCCGACCTCCTTCGACGCGGACGACCTGACCGTGCTCCCCGAGAAGCCGGTATACGACGGCATCGTCGTCGGTGCCCGCGCGGTGACGATGACGCTGGACCGGATCAGCGCGCGGACGCTTCCCGACCTCGACACGGCTTGGCAGATGACCCCGGCCGGCTTCTTCGTCGACGTCGAGCAGCGCGACGAGCAGCTCTACGTCCTCGATCTCCGCGTGCTCGAGGGCACGGGCACGAGTGCGGGGCGGCTCTCGATGACGCTGAGCCGGGTGTCGCCGTCCACGGGCGCGGTGCTCGGCGAGGCGACCTGGGAGAAGCGGCAGGACGTCCAGACCTCGGGCGACCCTGTCATGAAGATCGTCGCGATCGAGGACGACGTCGTCCTCGTGGAGTCGAGCAGCAGCGAGGAGGACAGTCGCGTCACCCTCACAGCCGTGGACATGTCCACCGGGGACGAGCTGTGGACACGCCGCCCGGGCACCTTCGTGGCGGTGGAGGACGGGGTCGTCGTGGCCAGCACGGAGACGAGCTCCGACAGTGGCTCGCTGATTGCACTTGACACCGAGACCGGCAAGCGGTTCTGGACGGGGCCGAGGGACCTGACCGCGGTCAGCGGCGTGGGCGTGCACGACGGCGTCCTCACAGTCGCGACCGAGTCGGCCGGGGCGACCTCGCCCACGCTCCAGAGGGTGTCCATGGAAGACGGGACGGTGGAGGCACGCGAGCCCACCAGGTTCGTCGACTGGACGTGCCACCCGGCCGAGGACTCGGTGGTCGTCTGCTCACTCCCCGGCGAGCGGGCGGTCGGTCACGACCTGGCCACTGGGCGTGACTTGTGGCAGCTGCCGACGTCCGGACGCTACGGCGTCTGGGTCAGCTCGGTGCGGGGTCCGTACGTCTACGGCTTCACCTCGGGTGCGCGCTCGGTGGTGCTTGACGCGGCCACCGGCAAGGACGTCGCCGAGTCGGCTGGCGCGGCGCCGGTGTCGTCCAACGGCTACGGCGGGATCATCTTCTACGGAGGACAGGCCATCTTCTACCCGGCAGCCCAGGAGAGCGCGACGACGGGGGAGTGAACCTCAGGTTCGCTTCGTCGGCCCGCCGCGGCCAGTCTCAGTAGGGATCCGCAGTGTCGTCGTGACCCAGCAGTCGCGCCACCAAAGTCAGGCGTGAGCGGAGCAGCACCTTGATGGTCAGGTTCCGGACGAACCACGGGAGCTGTGCCAGCAGCCGCGCCCGGTCGCCGAGACCGGGTGCTTCGTTCTCGAACAGGGCCAGGCTGCCCGTGCGACCGATGTACCTGCTGTGCCGCGCCGTGAACGCGATCACCAGCATCGCGAGCGTCACGCCGACCGACGAGAAGGCATCATGCACCAGAAATCGAGCGCCGCTTGGCAGCCACCGCGTCCACCGGAGGTCACGGAGGCACGAAACGACGTCGTGCTTGCCGTCGACGTAGAGCAACGCCACCCTGCCGCCCCAGCCCGCCAGGGCCTCGTGGCTCGAAATCTGTAGCAGCGTGACAGAGTCCGTCACGCCAGCGCGGGCGAGGTTGGTCCGGAAGCGATCCGCCGTGTCGGACCTGCCGTAGCGCCAGCTGTCGGGGAAGGGGTCGATCGCCACGACATGCGTGCCCGCCGAGGCCAGGACCACGGTGGACCGACCCAGGTGACTGCCGATCTCGACCACCGTGCCCTCCGCTGCAGACGCCTCGGCGTGCAGGACGCGCGCCTGGTCCTCGGTCAGCCAGCCGTCGATCGTCCTGGCGTGCTCCCACGCGTCGGCGAAGGCTTGTGCAGTCATGGCGCCTCCAGCTCCGCGGGCAAGGGTGCCACCGGGTCGTGTCGGGTGGCGAGCAAGCGGCAAGCATAGGGTGGCGGCGTGGCGGGGACTGTGGCGGGGAGAACCCCTACGCGGACGATGCTTGCCGTCATCCTCTGCTGGCCCGCACTGCTCGCCGTGGCGTTGTGCTGGCCGCTTCTGACCCGCCCCGGGCACCCGCTCGCCCGCGACCTGGTCTTCCTGCCGCACCAGCCGCTGACGTGGGCGTCGGCCGGTCTGGGCGACGGTGCCCCGCGTGCCGTGCCACTGGACGCCGTCATGTCCGTGCTCAGCACGGTTGTCGACGGGGGAGTCGTGGCTCGCGTCGTCCTCCCCCTGATCCTGGTCGTGGCGGCGGCTGGGGTCGTCCGCCTGCTCCCGTGGCTGGGGCCGGTCGCCTGGGTCGCCGCCGCAGGAGTGACGGTGTGGAACCCGTTCGTCGTGGAGCGGCTCGCGCTGGGCCAGTGGGCGCTGCTCACGTCGTACGCCGCGCTGCCGTGGCTGCTGCCGGCGCTCGCCGACCGACGTGATGGCACCGTGAGCGGCGTCGGTCCCGTGGTCGGGTGGGCGGCCCTGGCGTCGATCACCCCGACCGGCGGCCTCATCGCCGTTGCGGCAGCCTTGGCGTCGGTAGTGGCCCGAGGCCGTCGCCAGCTCGTTCCGCTCGCGCTCGTGCTGCTGCTCCAGCTGCCGTGGCTGGTGGCCGGCACGGTGGGCTCGGCCTCCCGGCTGAGCGATCCCGAAGGTGTGGCGGCGTTCGCACCGGACACCGAGGGCCGGTTCGGCGCGGCGGTGGCGGTCCTCGGCATGGGTGGCATCTGGGACTCGCTCAGCGAGCCGTCCAGCAGGACGACGGTCCTCGCGGTGGTGACCGCGGCCGTGGTCGTCGTGGCACTGGTCTCCTCGGCCCGCGAGCTCCACGAGCGGCTGGACCTCGCTCTGGCGTGGTGGATCCTGGGGGTCGGTGGCCTCCTCTTCGCCTTGGTGATGACGACGCCCCCCGGCCAGGCGGCACTGCGTGTCCTGGTGGCCGAGGTCCCGGCCTCCGGGTTGCTCCGCGATGCACAGAAGTTCCTCGTGCCGACCGTGCTGCTCGTTGCGCTCGCCGTCGGCGTCGCAGTGGACCGAGTCGTCCGCACCCTGCGCGGCAGGCTGCCCGACGCGGTGGAGCTCAGGCTGGTGCTGGCCGTGCCTCTGGTCGTCGCACCCCTGTTGCTCCTGCCGGACGGCGCTCGTCTGGTCTGGCAGACCCTTGACCCGGTGCGGGTGCCGATGTCGAGCTACGCCGAGGTGGATCGGATCACCGGGGACTCCTCACACGCCGTCGCCGTGCTGCCGTGGCGCGCCTACCGGCGTTTCGCGTGGGGGCACGGTCTCACCTCCTCGGACCCGGCCCCCCGAGCACTGCGTGCCCGCACCGTCGTGTCCGACGACCTCCAGGTGGGTACGCGGCGGGTGCAGGGAGAGGGCGCCCTGGCCGGCCGGGTGGGCGAGGTGCTCGACGGCGACGGGGCAGCACGCGACCTGGGGGCGCTCGGCATCGGGTGGGTGGTCGTCTACCCGGACGATCCGGACGCCGCCTCCGTCGACGTCACCGGATTGGTGCCGCGCTACGAGGACGCCGTCCTGTCGTTGTACGAGGTCCCGGACGCGGTCTCGGTCGAAGGTCCGTCCGTCGGCGCACGGGTGCTCTTGGCGGTCGCCTACGCCGTGGCTGTGGCTCTGCTCGCCTGTGTGGCGTGCGCGCGGCTCACCGCGTTCGTGCGTCGGCGGCGATGAGGCGTGCGCAACGCCAGTCTGTTGTATGCTGCGGCCGAACCAGTCCACCCCGAGGAGTCCGCGTGCCGTCTTCCATGTCCGTTGTGCTCAAGCTCCTTGTCGCGCCCCTCGTCGGCGTGCTGCTGGGCTTGCTGGCCATGTTCGGCCTCGTGTACTCGCAGACCCAGGCGCCGGAGACCAACCCGGCGTCGCAGCCGGTCCTGACCTACGGCGACTGACGCGGCCCGACCACGCTCTCGATCACGTGCTCGAAGGCGGTCGCGGTCGCGGGCCAGGTGAAGCGCAGCGCGTTTTCGCGCGCCTCCGCCGAGAGCCGTAGGCGCTCTTCGTCGTCCGAGAGCAATCGCTCGGTCGTCGCCACCAGTCCTGGCAGGTCGTCGACCAGCGCGCCCGTCCGGCCGTCGATGATCGACTCGGTCACTCCGCCGGCAGAGCGGTACGCAATGGTCGGCGTGCCCTGGGCCGCTGCCTCCGTGACAGCCAGCCCCCAACCTTCCTTGACCGACGGTAGGAGCATCAGGGCAGAGCCCGCCAAGATCTCGTCG
Source organism: Nocardioides sp. zg-1230 (assembly GCF_013155335.1). Classification (GTDB taxonomy): domain Bacteria; phylum Actinomycetota; class Actinomycetes; order Propionibacteriales; family Nocardioidaceae; genus Nocardioides. The sequence goes on from NZ_JABJQZ010000005.1 coordinate 375,913, forward strand.
CGTCGATGCGCCGGCACCCGGCCGTGGAAGACGACCCGGCCGAGCACCCCGTGCGCCCGGGCCGACTCCACGAGCTGGTCGTGCCACCACCCGTCGCCGATGACGTCGAGCCGAAGATCCGGGTGGGCCGCACCCAGCTCCGCAAGGACCGCGAAGGCATGGTCGATCTGCTTGTGCGGCACGAGCCGCGCCAGCACGCTGATCCGCTCGTCGTCACGGTCGACCCGCACCGGCGCTGCCACATCCAGTCCGTTGTGCGCGAGATGGATGCGGTCAGCGGGGATGCCGAGCGCGACGAGGTCGCGTCGCGAGCTCTCGGAGACGGTGACGTGCTCGACGTGGCGGTACAGCCACGGGGTGAGGCGGCTCTCGATCCACCACCCGAGCGTGCCGCGCCAGTCTGGGTAGATGATCCGCCACTGCTCGCGGTGCACGTGGTGCACGAGGGCAATCAGCCCCCGTCGGCGGGCCAAGCAGGACAGGAACGGCAGACCGTTGATGACGTCGACCACGACGTCGGTGCGCCGACCCGAGGTGAGCGTCCACCAGAACGCACGCGGATAGACGGTGAGTCGGCCGCCCCGCCGCACGAGCTCAACCCCGTCGCGCACCTCGCGACGCAGGCTGCCGGAGTGGCGCGCACACCGCACCTGCACCCGGTGCCCGCGTGCCGCGAGCTCTCGCGCGACCGACTCGACATAGACCTCCGACCCGCCCCCGTCAGGATGCCCGAGGTCGCGCCAGGTCAGGAAGGCGATGGACAGGCGGGCTTCGTCAGCCATGACGCGCGCGATCCGCCAGGATGCGCTGGCAGGTCGGCGGTGTGACGCCCCGCTCCTCCTTCAAGCGCACCCCTCGTCGGGCCAGCTCCGTGGCGTCGCCCAGCGACACCTCGATGGGGATCGCCCGGCGGACCCAGTCAGAGCTCCAGCTGAAGGACCGGATGAACCCAACGTAGCCGCCGGGAGTCGAGCCGACTTCCGCGTAGCCCCACTCGGGCAGGTCGCGGACGCCGATCCGGATCTCGTAGGGAGGCAGCACCTCGAACCACGGCCCGTACCACGGACCGTCCTCGTGCTGCAGCACGATCCGTGCCTGCCCGTCGTCGTCGGTCTGGAGTCGCACCCAGCGCCGCGGCTCCGTGCCGATCGTGATGACGATCGAGCTGGAGGACTCGAAGTCCGGCTCGAGGTGCGCGACGACGACCGCACTCCGGCGCTCAGCGAGCGCCCAGCGGTCGGCGTCCTCGCCCGTCTCGACGTAGAGGGCCTCGCAGTCGCCCTGGATGTGGATGGTGTCCGCGGTCGCCCGGTCGTCGGGCGACTGGTCGCTCACCGTCGTCAGGCGCGCCTGGGCGCCCGGGCTGAGGTCCTCCTGGATGGCGAGGTACCTGGTCAGCGTTGGTCCGGGTGCGGTGAAAGCAGCGGTCTGGAAGCCGACCAGCAGGTGGGCGGCGGTGGAGTAGGTCGCCCCAAGTGCCACCACGCCGACCATTGCCGCGGAGATGACTGGCCGAGCCCGTACGGCGGTGCCCGCCAGAACGACGCCCGTCACGATCGTCCCGACCACGAGAGCCGGCACGATGTCGCCGGTGTAGCGGTAGGCGTAGTAGCCGTAGTTCATGATTGCGCCGGTGATCAGGACCATGGCGGCGATCGGGAGCCACAGCACCTTGGCCTTCGCCCGCACGGAGGGGAGAGCCATCAGTGGGAGGCTCGCCACCGCCATGACCAGGCTGAGGGGCATGAAGGCGGTCACTGATCCGGTTCGGTAGCTCTGGTCGATGAAAGCAGAGCCGACCGCGCGGGCAGGTTCGGCTGGAAAAGTCACCCACGGGAAGTAGTCGACGAACCGGATGCCGTCGAGCCGGAAGTAGGTGAAGAGCCCGGTAGTGAAGAACTGAGTTCCTGTGATGCTTCCGCCGTTGACGCGCAGTGCCTCGCGTCGGTGCGCGTTGAGCTGGGTCCAGGACTGGTTCTCGAGAGGAAACATGAACGGGTGGCCGAACTTCGCCATGTTCACTGCGGCTCCGACGCCGAGGCACGCCGCTCCGCCGAGCACGATCACTGCGCCGACCCGTCGTCGAGCTCGGGGGTGGCGTCCGGCGAGCATCCACGCTCCGAGGGCCAGCGTGGCCAGGCCCACCGCGAAGCCCCCCGGCGTACGAGTCAGGACCAGGGCCAGGACGAACCCGAGCAGCCAGGCGATGGACCGCGGCCGAGGGTCGAGCTGCACGCGCACGAGCCAGTAGGCGGCACCCACCGCCAGTGCAATGGCCCAGGCGTAGACCTCGTGGTAGACCCAGGGCAGGGACGCGTTGAAGGTCAGCGAGGTGCCTGCGAGGCACAGGGTCAGGACCACGCACAGCCAGGCCGCTTCACGGGTGGAGACGGGCGCATCCGCGGGCCGGAGCCGGTCCCGCACCAGCCACAGGAGACGGATGGTCATGACGGCGAAGACGACGTAGGCGGCCAGCATCGACACGACCGTCAGCCGCCCGTCGAACTCCGTCGTGGTCCACAGGACGGGGATGCGCAGGAGGGCAGGGAAGAGCCCGAAGTACATGTACTCGCGGCCGTCGACGTGGAAGGCCTCGATCCCCAAGGAGCCCGGGGTGACCCACAGGTGTCCGTCCATGATGGCCCGCGCCTGCGTGTCGAAGAAGTTGGACGCGTAGCCCAACGGGTTCGCTGTGCGGTCGAGGTCGGCGGACCAGTTCAGGAGGGCGCCGAGCTGCACGACGATGCCGACGAGGACAGCGACGGACGTCGCGGTGATGCGTGCAGTTCGGTCGGAGCGCGCGGTCAAGCACGCTCCAGGCGATAGAGGAGCTGGTAGCCGAAGAGTGTCGGCCACGCGCGGGTCGCGGCGCGGTCGGCGACGGCGACGCCCCGAGCGACCCGGAGCAGGCTCTCGGACACGTCGGCACGTTCGAGCACGTCTACCGGAGAGCCGACCGTGACCCGCTCGACGATACGCATGCCCGCCCGCTCGACCAGCTTCTCGAAGCTGCGACGGGTGAAGAACCGGACATGGCCGTGGTCGAGCGGACCACGCTGGTCGTAGTCGAAACGGCCGGCCGCCACCCGTGCGCGGGGGTACCAGTGGCCGAAGTTGGGGACGGACACGAGCACCTCGCCGCGCGGAGTGAGGCGGTCGCCGAGCTGCTGGAGGAGCGCGAGGGGGTCGATCACGTGCTCGAGGACGTCGCCCGCGACGACCGTGTCGAACTGGCTGGGCAGGTCATCGGGCAGGCCGGCGTTGAGGTCCGCGACGTGGAAGGCGTCGAGCCGCTCGGTGACACCGGGGTGCTCGAGCAGGTCCACACCGGTCACGTGGTGCCCGAGCTCGCGCGCGAGCGAGCCGAAGCCCCCGTCGGAGCAGCCCACGTCCAGGACCTTGCCCGTGTCGCGCGAGTCGAGCCAATGCAGAAGGACTCCGTGCGAGGAGTGCGGTGAGGGCTTCAGGTCGTAGGCCGTGGACGAGGCGTCTGGACCGTCACCGAAGCCCATCTGCGACGCCCGGTAGCGCAGGACGTCCTTGGCGACGTTCCTGGCGTAGGCGAGCCCGTTGACGTAGCAGATCTCGTCGCCGTAGTAGGTGGGGATCGGCACCTCGACGATGCGGCGGTGCTGCGCGTGGAGTCCGAGGATGATCTCGGTGTCGAAGTCGAAGTCGTCGGTGTAGAGCTCAAGGTCGAGTGCCGCGAGGGCGTCGACGCGGTAGGCGCGGTAGCCGCTGTGCCACTCGCTGAGGTCGAGGCCGACCATCTTGTTCTGGAACGTCGTCAGGATCCGGTTGCCGACGAACTTGTAGGCCGGCATCCCGCCGGCGCGCGCGCCACCCTTGACCATCATCCGCGACCCGAAGACGGCGTCGGCCTCACCCGCCACCAGCGGCGTGACCAGGTCCTCGATGCACTCCGGGGCGTACTGGCCGTCACCGTGCAGGAGGACGACGATGTCGAGGCCGTGCGAGATGGCCCACTCGTAGCCGGCCTTCTGGTTGCCCCCGTAGCCGAGGTTCTTCTCGTGCCGGATGACGGTCATCGGCAGCGTGCTGCCGTTGGCGAACCGGACTCCGACCTCGTAGGTGTCGTCCTGGCTGCAGTCGTCGCTCACGAGGACGTGGTCGACACGCCGGCGGAACGCCTCGGGCAGGCGCTCGAGCGTCGAGGCGAGCGTCGAGGAAGCGTTGTAGGCGACGACAAGCACGCCGATCCGAGGTGCCGGGTCGGTGGGTTGCCTCAGTGCAGGCGCGGACATGACCCTCCAGTAACTTCTGTGCCGACTGAGTGTAACCGGACGGCGTCCGATCGGCTGCGGTCTTGCGACAGGCGTGGTTGGATGCGCGCATGGAAGCACTTGCGCTCGTGAACCTGCCGCGCCTGATGGACCAGGTGGACGATCTTGCCACCGCCTACCGGAGTGGTCAGCCGTTCCCGCACATCGTCCTCGACGACGTCCTGCATCCCGACGTGTTCGAGCGCGCGGTGGCTGAGTTCCCTGGCATACGCGACGAGTTCTGGAAGGGCTACCTCCACGTCAACGAGACGAAGTACTCCAACACCCAGCCCGACTCGTGGGGCGAGACACTTCGTTCGGTGGCCCTGGAGTTCTGCTCACCGCCTTTCGTTGAGTTCCTGACGAGGCTCACCGGCATCGAGAACCTCATGCCCGACTGGTCGATGGACGGCGGAGGTCTTCACCAGACCCTCCGCGGCGGCCACCTCAACATCCACGCCGACTTCACCACGCACCACGACCACGACAACTGGGCGCGGCGGGTCAACATCCTGCTCTACCTCAACGAGTCGTGGGATGCCGACGAGTGGGGTGGCCAGCTCGAGCTCTGGGACCCGGGGATGACTTCCTGCCAGGCCAGGGTGACCCCGGCCGGCAACCGGATGCTGGTGTTCACGACGACGTTCGACAGCTTCCACGGGCACCCCGACCCGCTGACCTGCCCGGAGGACGTCGCCCGACGGTCGATGGCCCTCTACTACTTCACCGAGGAGGAGCAGGCCGTGCGCCGCTCCACCAACTACCAGGCGCGACCCGACGAGAGTGCGTTCAAGAAGGCGGCCGTGTGGGCCGACCGGCGCGCGCTGGACGCGTACGACCGGGTCAAGCGTCGTCTGGGCGTGTCGGACGAGGCTGCTCAGAAGCTGCTGGCGCGGCTGGATGGGCTTCGGCGCCGCTGAGCTGGTGGCGCTTGTCGGTCGCGGGGGAGGGACGAGCCGGAGGCCGGGTGTCGTCGGCCCGCTGCCGCGGAGCGCTGGCGGAGGTGTGTCGAACGGCAGCGCGCGTCAGCGCGGACAGGTAGGCCGGGGCCCCGCGGTCCAGGCGGCTCCACCGCGGGTCGATCAGTGCGCGCCCTACCCAGTGCTCGACGGTGCGGTCGTTCACAGCGGCCACCGCCACCGTCAGCGCCACCGCTACCACGGTCCGCAGCTGGTAGCTCCACGACTCCGTGTGGTGGTAGAGGTACATGTAGATCGGGAAGTGCCAGATGTAGAGGCTGAGTGAGCGGCGACCGAGATAAGCGAGCGGCGCGAACCCGACCACACGGGTGAGGCGATGCGAGACGGGCGCGACCGAGCACGCGATGACGAAGAGCGCGAGGAAGACGTCGACCGAGTCGCCGGCGACCCGGAAGAAGGCGACATCGTCCACGGTTGCGAACGACAACGCGAGCAGCGCCAGGAGCGAGGTCACGGCGATCTGTGTCGCCCAGCGGGCAAGCCCGCGCACGTAGGGGAGCAGGCAAGCGGCGAGGGCGCCCGAAAGGGGAGCGTCCATCCGGGCGTTGGTGCGGAGCAGGGCCTGGTAGAGGCCCTCTGTCTGGTAGACGTGGGTGCGCCACGTGAAGACCATCATCAAGATGACCGCGAGCGTCCCGATCAGCCACCACGGCCGCTTGTGCAGCAGCCAGACCAGGAGCAGCACCAGCAGGAACACCTGCATGTCGACCGAGAGGTACCACAGGTGGCCCAGGTCCGGTCTGGCCACGAGAGGGTTGTCCTTGACGTACCAGTTCCACGTGTACGTCACGACCGAGCGCGCCGAATCTCCGAGGTGCAGCCCCTCGTACGTCGGAGTGGGCTCGAGCGCTGCGACGCACGCCAGAACACCGAGCAGCACGAGCACGGTGGGCGTCAGGCGGAGGTAGCGGCGGACGACCTGGACGCCGGGGTGCAGGCCGTTCGGGGCCGACGCCCGCGTCAGGAGGCTGCGGGTGTAGAGGAACGCGCCGACCACGAAGAAGATGGAGACAGCGAAGTTGCCGTTCTCCAGGAGAGCGCGGGTGACGATGCTTCCTTCGCCGCGCACGTGGGGCCACGTCAGCCACGCGGTGTGGGACAGCATCACCAACACGATTGCGATCCCGCGCAGACCGTCGAAGACCTGGACGCGGTCGCGGACGACGGTGTGGGGGCGGTCCGACATGGGCGGAACTCTAGCCCGGCTCGACGGCGCGACGCGCATGTTCACAACTACGTTACTCGCGGGTCATCTCGCTGCTACAGTTCCCACGGTTTTTGTCGGAGGCACCCTTGGAGGGCATGTCGTGCAGCGAATTATCGGGTCCGTCCTGGCGCTGTTGGGCGCATTCTTGATCACCGTAGCGGTGCTGGCCCAGTTCTACGCCGCGCCGCGTCTGGAGAAGACGCCGCTGGACGTCGACAGCACCACGCTCCTCTCCGGAACGGTCCAGCTCTCCGACGGGAGCGGCGGGCTCGAGGAGTCCCCCGTGAAGGCCTTCAGCATCACCAAGGCCGACTCGGAGCGGTCGGACGACGACGTGGTCGTCTTCGCCAACTCGAGCTGCCTGGTCAAGGACGAGGGCGGCCTCGACGAGTGCGTATCTGCCGACGACCCGCAGGACCGGCTCGTCTCTGCCTCGACCGACGACTTCGCCACCGACCGTTCCACGGCGTTGGCGGTCAACGACCCGAAGTACCTCCCGCCGAGCGCGGAGGAGAAGAGCGGCCTGGTCAACAAGTGGCCCTTCGGTGCGGAGAAGAAGACGTACCCCTACTGGGACAGTCTGGCCGGTGAGGCTCTCGACGCCGAGTACGACCGCACCGAGTCGATTGACGGCCTCGAGGTGTACGTGTACCGCGTCGTCCAGAGCGGCACGCCGATCGAGCTCTCCGCGGGCGTGCCTGGCAGCCTCGACGCCGAGAAGGAGCTGTTCATTGAGCCCGTGACCGGCTCGATCATCCACCAGGTGGACCACCAGGACCGGCTCGACTCCGACGGCAACCCGGCCATCGTGCTGGACCTCGCCTTCACCGACGAGCAGGTCGCGGCCAATGTCGAGGACTCCGAGAGCAACGTCTCGAGCCTCAACCTCGTCACGGGCACAGTCCCCGTCGTCGGACTGGCCGTGGGCATCCCCGCGCTCCTCATCGGTCTCGGTCTGCTGGTCGTCGCGCACCGCCGCCGGAGCGTCAGCCCTGACTGAGCCACCCCTGCACGGCAACGGGCCGGCTCCGCGAGCAGCGGAGCCGGCCCGTTCGATGCCCCCGCAAGACGTCCGCCGCGCACGCAACGCCGCGCTGGACGGCCTGCGGGGCATCGCGATCGGCCTCGTCGTGGCCGGACACGCCGGGTCCGCCATGTGGCCGCAGCTCGCTGCCGGCGAGGAGGGGCCCTACGGCGTCCCGGTGCTACGCGGCCTGCTCGGAGGCGGGGCCGTCGTCGTCTTCTTCGTCGTCGGGGGATTCATCGTCGCTGACGGACTTCTCCGGGAGCGGGACCGAGGGTCCATGGACTCCGTCCGCTTCCTGCTGCGCAGACTGGTGCGACTAGGCGTGCAGCTGACCCTTCTCTCGGCAGCACTCGTGGCAGTCCAGATCCTCGACCCGACGGCGCCGGGGTCGATGAAGGGGCTGACGCAGAACCTGAGCCACGTGCTGACGTACACCCTCAACCTGATGCCGTTGGACCTCTCGGTCCCTGCCCGGGCAGACGTGGGCCACCTCTGGTACCTGTCGGTCCAGCAACAGTGCTACCTGGTGCTGCCGCTGTTCCTCCTCGCCTTCGGTCGTCGGCGCGTGCTCGGCTCCCTCGTGCTCGCGGTGCTCATCGGACTGGTCTACGTCCACCGGGTCGACGTCAACGACGAGTTCGGGTGGCTGCTCGCGACGGTGTTGACGACCACCCGCTCGGACGGGCTGATGTGGGGCGTGCTGCTCGCCATGAGCCTTCCCCTCCTCGGCCGCTGGCGATGGTGGTCCTGGGTCCTGGTGATCGCTGGAGCGGGGACGCTCGCCTGCCAGCTGGCCATCCAGGAGCTGCCACCACTCTCCTACCTGGGGCCGTGGTCACTGGTCTACCAGTTCTTCATCGGCGCGATGGTCGTCGCGATCTGGCTGCAGACGTCACCGTCGCTGGTGTCGAGAGCGCTTGCGGCCGCGCCGTTGACCTGGTTGGGGAGGAACTCCCTCTCCATCTACTTCTGGCACCTCCCACTCTTCTTCGTGGTCGCGCGGCACCTTGGTGACCAGCCGTGGTGGGTCGCGGCCGGGATCGCGCTGGTGATCCTCGGACTGCTGGTCGTCGTGCTCGAACGAGGGGTCGAGGAGCCCACCCGTCGGCTTCTGGCGACCCATCCGCTCTTCCGTCGGAGCAGGTCGCCCGCAGGGGGAACGGCATGAACGCCGGGCAGTCCGTCATGGCGCGATTCGTGCTCGCCGTCGGTGGCGTCCTGGTCGTCCTCGGCTCGATCCCCGTGATCGTCGGCCCGGACAGGTTGGACTGGATCGCGCCGCTCGACGCGCTGTTCCACAGCAGCGCGGTGGGCGGCGCACTGATCCTCGCGGCGCTGGGCCACCTCACGTGCTCAGCGCTCCTGGCCTCACGTGAGCGCGGCCGCCTGGCGACCGTCCACGTGCTGGTGGTCTGGGTCGTCCTGATCTCGGTGCTCCAGCAGGTCGTCCTGCTGGCTGCGAGCGCGACGAGGCTGGTCGACAGCCTCGCGCCGGACGAGTCGATCAGCGGGGAGGTGTGGGCTGCCGTGTCCACCTTCCGCTGGAACTTCTGGGTCGCCGACCACGTGCTCGACGTACCCGCGGAGCTCCTCGGCCTGACCCTCTTCAGCATCGCGGTGCAGCTCATCGCCTTGCTGACCGTCGCGGTCCTCTTGGTCCCGCGCCGCTGGAGCTCGACCCTCCTGGCCATCGCGGCAGCGCTCGCGGTGCTGGTGGTCGTCCTCCTGCGATGGCGCGCCGTCGACTTCCAGGACCCCTACCTCCTCTCGCTGGACACGTTTGCCCGCTCGGACGCCTTCTTCGTCGGTGTGCTCGTCGCCTGCGTCTCACGTAGAGGGTGGCGACTGGGACCGTCGTGGTCGAGCGCTTCGGCTCTGCTGGTGGTCGGCGCGGTGCTCGCCACCAGCTTCGTCTCGATCACCCAGCACCTCGCGGTGCAGCTGCCCGCCACCGCCCTGATCGCCGGGTTGATGATGCTTGACGACGGTTCGGAAGGCGGGGACTGGATCCTTCGGCCAGTGGTTGGCTCTCGCGAGGTCGAGGCGCTCGCCTCGTCTTGGGCGCCGCTGGTGGCGGTCGCGCCGCTGGCGGCAGCGGTGATCGGGCGCCGGACAGAGGTCAACTGGATCCTCCGCGTAGTCGTCCTTCTGCTCGTCCTGGCAATCGTTCTCCGGGTGTCACGTGCCGTCGCCGTTCGCGTCCGCCTGCCGGAGCGGACCATCAGTGTCGCCGACTGGGGAGAGACCTGGCGTCGCGTCGTCGCCGATGCGGACGCTGACATCACGAGTGGCCGCAGGGGCAAACACGCACGCGACCCCGAGAGCGACGATGGTCGTCCCCCTGCTGACTGACGTGGTGACTCCCAGCAGCGCCAGTGGACTAGGTTGTCCGCCACCCGACCTCTGCTCGCACGACGCCGAGCTCCGAACCCGAGAGGCAGCTGCTCGAGCGCATGTCTGACATCGCGACCGTCCATCCAGATGACGTCCGCTGGTACGCCGACTCGTTCGAGCGGGTGGTCCACAACGTCGAGTCCGCCGTCCTCGGCAAGCGGCACGTCGTTCGCCTCGCGCTGACGTGTCTCGTCTCTGGCGGACACCTCCTCCTCGAGGACCTGCCCGGCACCGGCAAGACGATGCTCGCACGCGCTCTGGCAAAGTCGCTGGACTGTTCCTTCGCACGGATCCAGTTCACGCCGGACCTGCTGCCGTCCGACGTAACGGGCGTGACCGTGTACGACCAGGCCCACGGGGAGTTCTCGTTCCATGCCGGGCCGATCTTCCACAGCGTGGTGCTGGCCGACGAGATCAACCGCGCCTCACCCAAGACGCAGTCGGCACTCCTCGAGGTGATGGAGGAGGGCCACGTCACGGTCGACGGGCAGGCACACGACGTGGGGACCCCCTTCATGGTGATCGCCACCCAGAACCCGATCGAGCAGGCCGGCACCTACCAGCTGCCGGAGGCCCAGCTCGACAGGTTCCTGATGCGCACGAGCGTCGGTCATCCGGACGCCGAGTCGACTGAGGCCCTCCTCGCGGAGTCGCGGGTCCGCGACCGCGCCGCGGGGCTGCGGCCCGTGATCGCTGCCGCCGAGATCACCCAGATGGCGCAGCTCGCCGACATGGTCCACGTCGACCGCGCCATCATCAGCTATGTGCGGCGCCTCTCCGAGGCGTCGCGCGAGGTCACCGACGTCCGGGTGGGTCTCTCCACGCGCGGATCGCTGGCCTGGATCCGTGCCGCCAAGGCGTGGGCGCTCGCAGACGGGCGCGGTCACGTGGTGCCCGAGGACGTCGCGACCCTCGCATCGCCGGTGCTCGGCCACCGGCTGCTCATGGCATCGGGCGCCGTCTACGGCGGGATCACGCCCGAGGAGGTCATCCACGACCTGCTGGCGCAGGTCCAAGCGCCTCGCGACCACGCGTGAACTCGCTGCAGGCGCCGTCCGTCCCCGGGTGGCGAGGGTCCCGACTGCGTTGGCTTGCAGTGGCACCCTTCCGGCTCCTGACCCCATTGGGCCGGAGCGTCCTGGCCCTGGGGTGCGTCGTCATGGCCGTCGCGGTGTGGCTCAACTGGCACGAGTTTGTCCAGCTCGGGGCTGTCGCCTTCGGGCTGTTCGTCGTCGGTCTGCTGTGGCAGGTGTTGCCCGGCACGCCCACGGCGGCGCTCGAGCTGCGTCCGAACCGGACGACCGAGGGAGCCGCGCCACCCACGGTGACGCTGCGGGTGCAGGCCGGCGCCGCCCCCATGCTCTACCCCAAGCTGTCCGTCCCGGCGGGGCCTCGCGACGTCAGCGTGCGCTCACCCTTCCTCGGTCCGTTCGCCCACCACGTGGAGACGTTCCCGCTCCCGGGGCTGCCGCGCGGCGTCCACGTCGTGGGCCCGGTGGCGTACGACAAGACCGACCCGGTGGGGCTGGTGACCCGGCGCTTCGAGACGGGTGCTGCCCTCGAGCTCTTCGTTGCCCCGCGGGTCACCGACCTGACCGTCTTCGCGGGAGGGCTCACCAACGACCTGGACGGCGCGACCAGCCAGCAGCTGTCGATGAGCGACCTGGCGTTCCATGCGCTGCGCGAGTACGTCCCGGGAGACGACCTGCGCCACGTGCACTGGCGGTCCTCGGCCAAGGCCGGCGAGCTGCTCGTTCGGCAGTACCACGAGACCCGGCGGGGTCACGTGACGGTCCTCGTGGACCCCAGCACGTCGTCGTACCAGAGGCGCCGTGACTTCGAGCTCGCGGTCTCGATCGCTGCTTCGATCGCACTTCGAGCCGTGCGTGACGACTTCGACACCTACTTCCGGTGCGGACCGCACGTGGCCCACGGCAGGAGCGCGGCCGCGATGACCGACGCCTCGTGCCGCTTCGTGTCCACCCACGACGACACCTACCTTGTCGAGTCCGCCGACGCAGCGGCGACTGTTGCGGGGTCGGGTCTCGTGGTGCAGGTGACGGGACCTCGACGGCCGCTCATGGACCTCGACGCTGCGGCGCGGCGGTTCGACCTGGGCGCCGACTGGCTCGTCGTGCGCGCCGACAGTGCGGGGGAGGCACGTCTGACGGACACGCCGCGGTTTCGCGAGCTGGCCGTCCCGGACCTGGCCGACCTGCGTGACCTGCTCGCTCGGGGCCTTCGATGACCGGCCGGTTCAGGGGCGGCTCGGGCCCCACCGTCGACGCGCTGGTGGTCCTCGGGATCCTGGCCCTGGTCCTCACGCTGCTCGACGAGAGCTTCTGGACTCGCGACTACCTCGTTGCGGGCCTCGTGCCCGTTGTCGGCCTGCTCGCCCTGGCGTTCGCCCTGCGCAGGCTCGCGGACGGCGTGTGGATCTACATGGTCGTGGCCCTGCTCGCCTATGCACCCGTGGGCGCTCTCGCCGCGCTCCGCCGTCCCGGGCCCTGGGTCGTGCCAGCTCCGGAGACGATGAACCAGGTGCTGGGCGACACCTTCGTGGCACCCAGGTTGTTGGTGAGCACACTCCCACCGGTGGAGGCCTCCGGCACGCTCATGCTGCTGCCGTACGCCGTCGGCTACGCCGCCGCTCTCCCCTCAGCGTGGCTCGCCCTCGCGACTCCACGACCTGTTGCTCCGGCCGTCCCGCTCGTGGCCGCCCTTGCTGCCACGATCCCGGTCTCCGTGCTGGTGCCCGACCACTACATCCTGCGCGGAGTGGTGATCGCCGTCGTGCTCACCACCTGGACGGCGGCCCGCGCCCGGCGCGCCGAGTCCCTCGTCCGTGACCGACGCTCCGGGGTGGCGGGCACGCTGGCGGCCGTCGTGGTGGTGTCCGCGGTTGCGGGGATGGTGAGCGTGATCGTGCCCGACAACGACCAGACGGACCGCACGCTCCTCAACCCCGCCGCGGACGAGGCGGTGGTCCGCGACGTCGCGGACTCGGTCGTGCCTCCGGTCGGCGGGCGCCGGGAGCTGTTCCGGGTGATCGGAGCGCCTGAGGGGGCCAGCATGCGGTTCGGGGCCCTCGATCTCTACGACGGCCAGGCCTGGGTGCCGTCCGAGCAGACCCCGGGGGCGGGCGCCGCTGGCACCTTCCGCCGGATCAGCGGCACCATCGCCCCGCCGCGTCCGGGCCCCGAGGTGGAGGTGCGGGTGCGGATCCGGCCCGCCTACGCGGGCAGCTGGCTGCCGACGCTCGGAGACCTGACCAGCATCGACCTCGACTACAGGGACGGCCGCAGCCAGCTCAGGGACGTCCGCTACAACCAGGCGACCTCGAGTGCGCTCGTGCTGGGCGGGGTCGATCCGCGGGACAACTACACCTTCACCTCCGTGCTGCCACCCGGGGGCTTCACCCGCACGTCGGCGACGATGCGCGCCACCGAGGAGCAGCGTCAGCCGGCCGGGGCGTTCCTCGACCAGTTCCTCGTGCCCTTCGACCGCGCCGAGCTCGAGCCCGTGCAGCGCGTGCTCCTGCTCGCGCGCTACCTCCGGCTCAACGGCGCAGTGAGGCTGACGGGACCTTCGTCGCAGGAGCCGATCGACCTCGGCCTCCGGATGCTGGGCGCCGATCGGATGTCCGGCACACCGTTCCAGTACTCCGCCGTGACGGCGCTCGGCGCATCCAGGCTGGGAGTCCCGGCACGCGTGGTGGTGGGTGCGCGACCCGGCCGCCGAGGCGTCGTCCGAGAGACCGATGTGTACTCGTGGGTCGAGCTGCAGCTGGCCGACGGCTCGTGGCGCGTCCTAGAGCCGCACCGCTACACCGGCGTCCACCAACGGGCCCAGGAGGAGGTGGACGAGACGACAGTGGGCGCGGCGGCATGGGTCGCGGGTGCGCTCCAGCCCGACGGGGACCGGAAGGTGCGGGTGAAGATCCCCAAGGGCGCGGACATCGAGCTGTCACCGGGCGCCGTCATCGAGCCGCCGTCGCGGCCGTGGCGCACCGCAGGGCTGGTCGCACTCGGCCTGCTCGCGCTGGGGTTGCTGGCGATGCTCGCAGTGCCGGGCGCGAAGGTGCTCCGGCGCAGGCGTCGCCGGTCCGCCGGTGGCTGGTCAGGGCCCTACGTCAACGGCTGGCAGGAAGTGCTCGACGCGGCCCGCGACCGGGGGACTGCGGTGCCCGAGACGTGGAGCCGTCTGGCGCAAGCCCAACGTCTGGGTGCTGCGGCCGACCTGGCCCGCAGGGCTGACGCGGCCGTCTTCGCACCGCTGCCTGCGTCACCCGAGGAGGGGCGCGCCTTCTGGGACGATTGCATGTCGCTGCGCCGCACGCTCCTGCGCGAGGCCGGCCTGCGCCACGACTGGTGGGCGATGTTCAACCCGGCGTCGCTGATGGCCGGCTGGGCGCGCCGGCGACGGTCAGCCCGGCAGGTGCGCGACGAAGATCGCGGTGCCCGGCGTCAACAGGCCGCGGGTGCGTGACCACCCACCCCAGACCCGGTCGTGGTGCTCGGGCCACTCGGGCTCGACGAGGTCGACCAGCCTGAAGTCGTGCGCGGCGAGCAGGCGTACCCAGTCACCCAGCGTGCGGTGGTGCTCGACGTAGGACACCACCCCCGTCGCGTCGTCGACCTCCACGTAGGGCGTGCGGTCCCAGTAGGACTGCGTCGCGGTGAGGCCTGCCTCGCCCGGGTCGTCGGGGAACATCCACCGCGTCGGGTGGGTAACCGAGAAGGCGAACCGGCCGCCCGGCCGCAGCACACGGGCCACCTCACCGACCGCGACGTCGATGTCGCTGACGAACTGCAGGGCGCCGAACGAGCAGAACACGACGTCGAAGCTGCCGGGGGCGTAGGGGAGGGCCGTGGCGGTGCCGCGCACGGACGGCACGGCCACGCCGGTCTCCGCGTCCAGGCGGAGCGAGTGCTGCAGCTGGCGGTGGGACAGGTCCAGGCCGAACCCCCGTCCGCCGTGCGTGCGCACCCAGCGGGAGCACTGCCCCGCGCCGCTGCCCACCTCGAGGACGTCGAGGCCGGCCACGTCGCCGAGGATCCCGAGCTCGTCCTCGGTGTGCCCCTCGGGTCCCCAGACGAAGCCGGCGTCGCCGAGGAAGGTGCCGTGGGTGGCCTGGTACTCGTCGGCGTAGCGGTCCCAGTCGGGCCCGTTGGCGGCGCGCGACTCGTGCTCGGAGACGGGACGCCGTTCGACCCGAACGGACTGCGGCAGGTGATCCTCCACGCCCGGAGCGTACTTCCCGGCCGTCCGGCCCACGGCGCCACCGTGGCACGATGCGGGCGATGAGCGACCTCGGACCCACGCTTCAGCCGCTGACCGGCGGGCACTCGGGGCGCACCTTCCTCGGGGAGGTCGGTGGCGAGCGCGCCGTCGTACGCCTCTACCCGCCCGACGACCCCCGCGGCGACGCGGCTCCCGAGGTGGACCAGGCGGTGCTGCGGCTGGTGCGCGGCCTGCTGCCCGTGCCGGAGGTCCTCGAGGTGCGCCGGGCCGATGCGGCGACGGGCAGGCCCGGGCTGCTCGTGACCTCGTGGCTGCCGGGGGAGCGGGGCGACCTCGTGGTGGAGCGGCTCACCGGCGCCGACGACACCGACGGGCTGCGTCGTCTCGGGGGCAGCACGGGCGGGGTGGCTGCCGCGCTGGCGGGCATGCCGATGCTGCGCCCCGGGCCCTTCGTGGACGCGGAGCTGGCCGTGGGCAGCTTCGGTGACGGCGGTCTGGACGAGTGGGTCGACGCGCGGCTGGCCCACTGGCCGGACGCGGAGCGCGTTGCGCTCGCCGAGGTGGCCCGCCGGGCGCAGGACCTGCTCGACTCGGTGCAGCGCACCTGCCTGGTCCACAGCGACCTCAACCCCAAGAACCTGCTCGTCGACCCGGACAGCCTCGAGGTCGCGGGCGTGCTCGACTGGGAGTTCGCCCACGCCGGGCACCCGTGGACCGACCTCGGCAACCTGCTGCGGTTCGAGCGCGACCCGTCCTACGTGGCCGGCGTGCTCGACGCCTGGACGACCCGGCACGGCGGCTCGGCCGATGCCCTGCTGGAGGGAGCGCGCGCCGCCGACCTGTGGGCACTGGTCGACCTCGCCGCCCGCGCCGGCGACAACCCCGTCGCCGACCGGTCCGCGAGCCTCCTCAGGGCCGTCGCGGAGACCGGCGACACGCACGCCCGGCCGCGCGGGGCCTGACACCGGTCTGAGCGTGGGCTGAGCGTGCCGTGCCGGTTGGACGCGGGACGCGACGCACGCGTAGTCTTGGGTGTTGCGCCAGTCGTCTGCCCGGCTTCCATACCGAGCGAACCCGGGCTCGCCGCGTCACCGCGAATGATCCGTCACCGTCGGGGACCAGTGAAACGGACAGCTGCACGCGTCCGCACGACTCCATCCATCCAAGGAAATTCCTTCCATATGACGAGCACGCTCTCCACTCTTCCGGACTACGACGCGCCCCAGGTGGCTGTCAACGACATCGGGTCCGAAGAGGACTTCCTCGCGGCGATCGACGCGACGATCAAGTACTTCAACGACGGTGACATCGTCGACGGCACCATCGTCAAGGTGGACCGCGACGAGGTCCTCCTCGACATCGGCTACAAGACCGAGGGCGTCATCCCCTCGCGCGAGCTGTCGATCAAGCACGACGTCGACCCCAACGAGGTCGTCACCGTCGGCGACAAGGTCGAGGCCCTGGTCCTCCAGAAGGAGGACAAGGAAGGCCGCCTGATCCTGTCCAAGAAGCGTGCTCAGTACGAGCGTGCCTGGGGCACCATCGAGCAGGTCAAGGAGGAGGACGGCGTCGTCGAGGGCACCGTCATCGAGGTCGTCAAGGGTGGCCTCATCCTCGACATCGGCCTCCGCGGCTTCCTCCCCGCCTCGCTGGTGGAGATGCGTCGCGTCCGCGACCTGCAGCCCTACGTCGGCCAGACGCTCGAGGCGAAGATCATCGAGCTCGACAAGAACCGCAACAACGTGGTCCTGTCGCGCCGTGCCTGGCTCGAGCAGACCCAGTCCGAGGTCCGCCACGGCTTCCTGACCCAGCTCCAGAAGGGCCAGATCCGCAAGGGCGTCGTCTCCTCGATCGTCAACTTCGGTGCGTTCGTGGACCTCGGCGGCGTCGACGGCCTCGTCCACGTCTCCGAGCTGTCGTGGAAGCACATCGACCACCCGTCCGAGGTCGTCGCCGTGGGCGACGAGGTCACCGTCGAGGTCCTCGACGTCGACATGGACCGCGAGCGTGTCTCCCTGTCGCTGAAGGCGACGCAGGAGGACCCCTGGCAGCACTTCGCCCGGACCCACCAGATCGGCCAGATCGTGCCCGGCAAGGTCACCAAGCTGGTCCCGTTCGGCTCGTTCGTCCGCGTCGAGGAGGGCATCGAGGGCCTGGTGCACATCTCCGAGCTCGCCGAGCGTCACGTCGAGATCCCCGAGCAGGTCGTCCAGGTCAACGACGACGTCATGGTCAAGATCATCGACATCGACCTCGAGCGTCGTCGGATCTCGCTGTCGCTCAAGCAGGCCAACGAGACCGCTGCCGCAGCCGACGTGGAGGAGTTCGACCCCACGCTCTACGGCATGACCGCGACCTACGACGAGCAGGGCAACTACGTCTACCCCGAGGGCTTCGACCCCGAGACGGGCGAGTGGCTCGAGGGCTTCGACGAGCAGCGTGCGGTCTGGGAGGACCAGTACGCCAAGGCGCACGCGCGCTGGGAGCAGCACGTCAAGCAGCAGGCCGAGGCCAAGGTCGCCGAGGCCGAGGCGGGCGAGGCCACCTCGTACTCCTCCGGCGGCGACGTCGCCGAGGGTGGTGCCGAGTCCGGTGGCGACACCGGCGGCTCGCTCGCGTCCGACGAGGCGCTGCAGGCGCTCCGTGAGAAGCTGACGGGTGGGCAGGCCTGATCGCCTGACCCGCTGATCTGACGCACCGCAGCACGACGGCCCGCCGGGGAGACCCGGCGGGCCGTCGTCGTCTGTCGTCTGCCGATGGGTGCCCTTGTCAGGGTCGATCCGCTAGAACTGGCGGCATGACAGGACGCGGCACGTCGGCACTGGTCCTCGGCGGTGGGGGCATCACCGGCATCGCCTGGCAGCTCGGGGTCCTCACCGGACTGGCGCGGGCGGGTGTCGACCTCACCGGCGCCGACACGGTCGTCGGCACCTCGGCCGGGTCGGTCGTGGGTGCGCAGGTGACCAACGGCCTCGCGCTGGAGGAGCTCTACGCCACCCAGCTCGAGCCGGCCGACGCCGAGCTGGGCGGCCGGATGTCGCGCATCGCGGTGCTCAAGCTGGTCCCGCCCTACGTGCTGCCCGGGAGCGGCCGCGACAAGCTCGCCCGCGTCGGGCGGGTGGCCCACGCGTCCCACGCACCCGGCAGCGTCGACCGGGAGGGCGTGATCCGCGCCCGGCTGCCGGTCCACGACTGGCCCGACCGCGACCTGCGCATCACTGCCGTCGACGCCACCAGCGGCGAGTTCACGGTCTTCCGACCCGACTCCGGGGTCGACCTGGTCGCGGCGGTCGCGGCCAGCTGCGCCGTCCCCACCGTGTGGCCGCCGGTGGAGATCGGCGGGCGCACCTACATGGACGGCGGGATGCGGTCCACGGCCAACGTCGACGTGGCCCGTGGGGCCGAGCGGGTCATCGTCCTGGCGCCCCTGCCGCGGTCGGTGAGCAAGAAGGTGTCGATCCGCGCCCAGCTCGAACGCGTCGCGCCGCGTGCGTGGTCAGTGGTGACGCCGGACCCGGAGGCGCTGGCCGCCTTCGGCCGCAACCTGCTCGACCCCGCCAAGCGCGCCGTCGCGGCCGAGGCCGGCCTGCGCCAGTCCCGGGACCTGGTCGACCAGGTCGGACCCGTCTGGTCGGCCTGACGAGGTCGGCGGGGGCGCAAGCCGCGCCAGCTTCGCGCTCGCCGGGTCAGCGGAACGACACCCGCGCGCGTACGACGTCCGGGTCGGCGTCGCGGCTCCGTGCTGCCAGCCGGACGATGGACCGCCCCGTCGCTCCGTCGCGGGGTACGACGACGAGTCGCAGGCGGACGGACCGTCCCGGGTCGAGGCGGACAGTGCGGTAGGTGCCGGCGCGCACCCGCGCCGTCACGTCGCGCCGACCGGCGTACCACCGTCCGGTCGCCCAGCGCTTGCCGGTGGTGCCCTCCAGCCTGAGACGGCCCGGTGCGTCGCCGCTGTTGCGGACCCGGACGCGCACGGTGGCCGGCCTGCCCGGGCGCGCGCGGAGGTCGACCGTCTGCCTGCGGACGGTGTAGAGGTCGCGCCCCTTCCACGCACCGCCGGTGGTGCGGATCGTCGCGTCGGCGCGGGCCGAGGTGGGCTCGACCGGCGTCGGGAGCGTCGTCGTCGGAGACGTCGTCGTCGGGACGGCCGTGGGTGCCGTCGTCGGAGACGGCGTCGGCGTGGAGCCGGGCGAGGGAGCCGGTGCCGGCGGTGCGGTGACGGAGTAGCTGATGGTGCGGGTCGATTCGTTGCCCGCGCCGTCAGTGGCTCGCACGACCACCTGGTGGGTCCCTGCCTCGTCGGTCGGCAGGTCGGCGCCGCTCATTTGGCCTCCGGCGCTGCACTCGTCGAGGTTCGAACCGCCGGTGTCGCTGCAACCGAAGTCGAGCGGGAGGTCCGCTCCCAGCTCGACCGTCGGCGGCTCCGTGGGCCACGAGACGGCGACCTCAGGCGCGATCCTGTCGGGGGCGTCGTACTTAAAGGCACGGTAGGAGAAGTGGCCGCCGCCGGTCATGGACCAGATCTCCTCGCCGCCGGCGGTCACCTCGGTGGCGATGGGTGCCTGCCCGGACGGCACCTCGGACCGCGACCATCCCGCCAGTGTGTTGCCGTTGGCCAAGCGCTGCGCGTTGCCAGCGAACGGCGCGTAGCGCCCGGCGGGCACGTGGCTCCAGACCATCCTGGCCGTGGGCGGCGTCGTGCTCGTGTCGAGGACGTACTCTGTGATCCGGGACTGCGGGCGTGCCACCCGTGGACCGTCGGGGTCGGTGGGATCAGGACACATGTCTGCGGTCTGCAGTGCGATCGGTCCACTGTCGTCACGCCGGGACCCGTTGTCGAAGATCATCAGGTGCCCGTTGGGGAGCACCTGCGCCGCATGCTGCGCGCATGGTCCGCCGTAGGGGTCGTCGACGAACTCGAAGTCGTTGCGCAGGCCCCCCAGACGCCAGATGACGTCACCGCGGGAGAAGCCGTCGTGATCGCTGCCGGCGATGAGCATCACCTGGCTGAGGTTGCGGAAGGAGGCCACGACGTCGCCCGAGGCGAGCTCCTGCATCGAGTTGATGTGGGCGTAGTCGTGTGGGGTCCGGTCGACCAGCCCTTCTGCCTCGTCGACGTGGTCCTTGCTGTTCCACGTCCAGGCGGCATCCCCATCCGGGTCGAGGCGCTGGATGATCGCGTCGGTCCACGCGCCCCCGTCGCGGGCGAGGTAGTCATAACCCATCAGCAGTGCGGATCCGTCAGGGAACAGGGTGGAATCGTGGAAATCGGTGCTGTTCGCCTTGTCGCCGGCGAGCCGGAAGCTCCGCACCTCGCGGTACTGCTCGTCCAGCTCGGTGATCCGGTCACCGCCGCTCTCGTCGGGCAGGGCGACGGAGAAATGCGCAGGGTCCGAGCTGGACTGCTTGAAGTCGCTGCCCCTCTGGGCAGACACCATGGCCGGCACCCCGCGCTCGTCGAGCACGGCCGAGAAGGGCGGCGCGACGAAGGACGAGAGGGTCACGAAAGCCTTGCCCGGCGCCAGTCCGGGGTGGGGTCCGGTGGTCCTCACGTCTGGAAACCGAGGCGGAAGGACGATCCACGACTGGTTCGAGGTGCCGGAGGCGTCTGTGATCTGGACGTTGACTTCCTCGCCCGGCGCAAGGCCTTCCACCACGTGTGCAGTGCCGTTGCCGGCCGGGCGTCCGTTGACCGCGATGGTGGCCTTGGGGTCGCTGGAAGTGGCTGTCACCGACAACCGGTCGACGGTCTCGGCAGATCGGACCGAGAACCGGTCGATACCGGGCTCGAACGCCGGATACGTCGTGACCGACGAACCCGGCAGCGCGCTGACCACGATGTCGTGGACCGGTTGCTCCGCAGCCGTCGACGTGGCCGTCTGCAGGTAGGGCGCGGAGAGCGAGCCAGCGGCGAGCGCCAACGCAACGAGGGAACGCATGTTCGCACCCTAGGCCAGTCCGGGCAGCTGGTCCCGACGCACCTTGCCGGTGGCGGTCATCGGCAGGTCAGCGACGCCCAGGTAGTCCTTGGGTCGTTTGGCGGGTGCGAGGACCGACCTGGCGTGGGCGTCGAGCGCGTCCGTGGTGGCGTCGCCGACGACAGCGGCACACACCCGCTGCCCCCACCGGGGGTCGGGCACGCCGAAGACGGCGACGTCGTCGACGCCGTCGACCTCGCGCAGGGCGTTCTCGACCTCGAGCGGGTAGACGTTGACGCCGCCGGTGATGATCAGGTCGGTGCGCCGGCCCTCGAGGTGGAGGTAGCCGTCGGGGTCGATCCGCCCCACGTCACCGACGGTGAACGCCGGGCCGTGCACGGTGTCCCGCCAGGCGGCCGCTGTCTGCTCGGGGGCGCCGAGGTAGGTGAACCGGGCGTGCCGCGGCACGGCGCACCAGATCCGGCCGTCGTCGTCGATGGTGAGGGTGCGACCGGGTCGGGCCCGCCCCACCGTGCCGGGGTGGTCCAGCCACTCCTCGGAGCGGCAGGCAGTGAACTGGCCCTCGGTCGAGCCGTAGAACTCCCACGTCGAGCCGCCGGGGAACAGCTCGATCAGCCGCTGCTTGACCTGCGGCGGGCACGGGGCGCCCGCGTGGGCGACCAGCCGGAACGACGACAGGTCCGGCACGCCGACCGCGTCCCAGTAGGCGAACAACCGCTGCATGTGGGTCGGCACGCAGAACATCGTCGTCGGCCGGTCGCGCTCGATCGCCGCCGTCACCGCTGCGGGGTCGAACCTGCCCGGCACCACGATCCTGCCGCCGGCGAGCAGGGTGCCGGTCGCGCACCGGAGCGGGGCGGAGTGGTGGAGCGGGCTCAGCACGAGGTTGACGTCGTCCGCCTCGAAACCCCAGAGCTCGCGCTCCTCGGCGACCAGGGCGGCCGCCTCGGTCTCGGGGAGGAGACCCGACCACACGCCCTTCGGGGTGCCGGTCGTGCCGCTCGTGCAGTGGACCGGCCGGCCGAGCGGCAGCGACCGGGACCGGTCCGCCCGGGCGGCGAGCAGCCGCTTCACCTGCGCCTGGGACGTGATGACGAGGTCGGGGGAGATGGGCGCGAGGATCCGATGCCGCTCCGCCGGTGTGAGCGCCGGGTCGAGCGGCACCGGGAAGACCCCGTCGGCGAGCAGGGCCAGGACCAGGTCGACGTACGCCGGGGAACCGGCGACCAGCAGCGCCACCCGGGCTCCGGCGGCGAGGGCGTCACCGGCGCCTGGTCCGACCATGGGGGCATTGTGCCCGCCGTCGTGCACGCGCCCGCACCCGCCGGGGTCACCGGCGGGTGCGGGCGCTTGGGGCGTCGGTGTCAGCGGCGCACGGTGAGCCACCAGCGGACGGTGCGCTTGTTGCCCGCCTCGTCACGGATGACCAGCACCACGCGGTGACGACCCGGGTCGAGCCGCTTCGACGTCGCGACCATGACGCCCTTGCGGTTGACCCGCACCTTCGCCGCGGCCCGACCGTCGAAGCGGACCTTCACGTCGCGGGCCCGCAGGTCGTCGTGCCGGTCACCGATGCGCACACGCACCGTCGGCGTCCGGTCGCTGGTCGGCCTGGGTCCCGTCAGCACCTTCGCCGTCGGCTTGCCCCGGTCGACCGTCCAGGTGCGGACGGCCGGGCTGGCGTCGGTGTTGCCCGCCGCGTCGGTGGCCCGCACCCGCAGCTCGTGCCCGCCCTGCCCGAGCTTGTTGAACGTCGCCGGGGAGCTGCACGGTGCCCAGGCTCCGCCGTCCAGGCTGCACTCGAAGGTGCTGCCGGGCTCGGAGGAGGTGAAGGTGAACGTCGCAGCCGGACCTCGCCCCTGGCCCATCGGGCCGCGGGTGATGGTGGTGTCCGGGGCGGTGGTGTCACCCGGGGCCGGCTTGGCCTTGACGGTGACGGTCACCTCGTCCTGACCTGCCGCGACCTCGTCGCTGCCGGCGTACGCCGCGGTGAACGTCACGGGGCCCGGCTGGGTGAACGGACCGACCGTGAAGGTGGCGGTGCCGTCGTCCAGCGTGGTGGGGCCGTAGGTCCTGCCGCCGCCGGTGAGGGTGATCTCGCCGGTCGGGGTGGTGCCCTCGGCCGTGACCTGGACCGACACCCGGGTGGTGTCGTCCACCGTGACCTCCGACGGCGTCGCCGTGGCCGTGACCGTCGACGCGACCGGGTCGGTCGGGTCGGTGGGGTCGTCGCCCGTGACGACGACCTCGACGGTGTCGGTGACCTCGTCCGTGCCGCCCTCCATGGCGGTCGTGACGGTGGCCTCGTAGGTGCCGGGCTCGGTGTAGGTGTGGGTCGGGTCCGCCCCCTCGGCCTCCTCGCCGTCACCGAAGTCCCAGGCGTAGGTGAGCCCGTCGATGCTCGGGTCGAGGTCCACGCACCCGATCCGCTTGGCGGGGTTGTCCGGGTCGTGAATCACGATGGCCATCGCGTCGGCCCCGGCGCGCTGGTCGCTCGTCACGACCACCTCGCCACTGGCGCCCTCCTCGTCACTGGTGAACGGCAGCCAGATCTCGTTGTCCTCCGCGAACGGCAGGTCGGTGTCGAAGCGGAAGTGCGCTCCGCCGTTGCCGTCGGTGCAGGACTGTTCGTGGACGTGGACCATGTGCTTGGCGTCGGGCTTGAGGCCGGTGACGTCGAGCGTGGTGACCGTCGTGTCGCGCGAGCGGACCATGGACGCGGTGCCGGTGAGGTCGGGGTAGGTGGCGGTGCCGTCGGCGAAAGCCGAGAACTCGCCTCCCGTGCTGACCTCGGTGGAGAAGTCCACCTCCAGCGGTGCGTCGCCGCTCGCCGGCGTGGCGGTGGCCTCGATCTCCGGTAGTGCGTCCACGCTGATGTCGACGCTGTCGCTGCCCGTGTTGCCGTCGGGGTCGGTCACGGTGAGCGTGGCGGTGTAGCTGCCCGACGCCGTGTAGACGTGGTTCAGCGGAGGCTTCGGACCCGTGTACGTCGTCCCGTCGCCGTAGTCCCACGTGTAGCTGAGCGGGCCGCCCTGGTCGTCGATCGCACTGATGTCGAACGCGACCGGCAGGGGAGCGGGACCGCTGGTGGGCGTCGCCTCGATGGAGACGCGCGGCGCGTCACCGGTGACGGCGATCTCGAACTCCTCCTCGTAGGTCCCGCCCTTCCCGTCGCTGACGGTCAGGGTCGCGGTGTACCGCCCGGGGTCGGTGTACGTCACGTGGGCGTGCGACGACGTCGACGTGTCGGACGGCCCGTCGCCCTGCCCGAAGTCCCACAGGTAGGTGAGCGCGTCACCGTCGGGGTCGCTGGCGCGGGCCTCGAAGTGGACGTAGAGCGGTGCTGCGCCCTCCCGCGGGTCGACCAACGGGTCGGCCGTCGGGGCCTGGTTGTCCTCGGCGGGCTCCTCCACGATCACGGTGCCGCGCATGGTGGCGCCGTGGATGCTGCACCAGTACTCGTAGGTGCCGGGCTTCGTGAAGGTGTAGCGAACCGGCTCACCGCCGGAACCGCGGTACTCGGCGAGCGCGGGGTTCCAGGCGTCGGCGCTGTCGAGAGAGGTCAGGTCGTGGCCCATCGTGGCCTGGTCGAACTGCCACTCCACGGTGTCGCCGACCTCGATGGTGACCGTCGAGGTGCCGTTGTCCTCCGAGACCCACTGGTTGTCGGTGGCCGAGTCGACCGCGTCGACGACCCAGGTGCGTCCCTCGGCGGGCTCGTCGACGACGACCTCGACGGTGTCCTCACCGGTCTGGCCCTCGGGGTCGGTGACCGTCACCGTGGCCGTGTAGGTGCCGGGCTCGGTGTAGGTCCAGCTCGCGTCGGCGGTGTCGGCGGTGTCGTCCTGCGTGCCGCCCACACCGAAGTCCCACGCGTAGGTGAGGTCGCCGCCCTCGGGGTCGGCGCCCTCGGCGGTGAACTCGACGTCCAGCGGCGCGGTGCCGGAGGTCGGCTCGGCGGCCGCGGTCACGCTCGGCGCCTCGCCCTGCTCGACGCCGGACCATCGGAAGAAGTCGAAGTCGGCCACCGGGTTGCCCCCGGCGCCGCCCGTCAGCGCCATCACGCCGACCCGCGGGTTGGTGATCCCGGCCAGGGTGCGCGGGTCACCCACCTCGGTGAACGCCTCGCCGTCGGTGGAGTACCACCCGCGCAGCTGGGAGCCGTCGGAGGTGAACCGCAGCCAGAACGTGGTGGGAAAGTCGCCGGGCAGGAACGGCCCGTCGAAGCTGCCGCCACCGGTGTTCCAGTCGCCGGTGAACTCGAAGTCGTTGTTGCTCGGGCTCGACGACTTGAGGAACTCGATCCACTCCCTGTCCTCGCCCTTGTCGACGAAGGTCAGCTTGGCGAACCCGGAGCCGCCGCTGCCGGCGACCACGAGCCCGGCCTGCTGGCCGGCCTCGGTCGGGTCCCAGGTGAGCTTGGTCGTCGCCGTCCAGGCGCCGTCGGGCGCGTCCTGGGTGATGATGTTGGCGGTGTCGTTGTACTCACCGGTGCGGGCGGTCAGGTGCAGCGCGCCGTCGGAGACGTCGTACGCCGTCTCGTCGGGGCGGCGCACCGTCCAGTGGCAGTTGTCGAGCAGCTCCGTGTCGTCGAACTCGTCGGAGCGCTGGGGCTGCTCGCACGGCGGCGCGGGCTCCTCGCCCCGGACGCCGGAGACGCCGAAGACGTGCAGCTTCGGGTCGACGGGGAGCGTCAGGGTGTCAGGCTGCTTGCCGGACTCGAGCGCGATCCGCTGGGTGAAGATCATGACCCGCGGAGACGTGTTGCCCCCGCCGTTGTGGCGGTAGGGCATGTCGATGGCGATCTCCTCGCCGAACTTCGGCGTCACGGCCCAGTCGGTGAACCGCAGCGGGACCTGCACGGTGGTGCCGTCGTTGTAGGTGAGCGTGCCCTCCTTCTGGACGTCACCGTTGTGCGCCGTGGCGAGGATGCTCAGCTCGTCGTAGGTCCCCGTCGGCAGGGTGATCACCTGGCCGTCGGACTCGACGTTGTTGAGCTGGCCGTCGGCCGGGCTGCCGAAGTCGTAGTCGACGCCGTTGAGCCTGACCGGGCCGCCGTTGTCCTGCACGGCCGGCGGGAGGAGCTCGGCGGCGAAGGTCCAGCCGCCGCCGTCGAAGTTGCCGTCACCGGGGTTGGCGTCGGTGGAGATGCCGTCGTTGTTGAACAGCTCCGACAGGTCCGCCACAGGCCGGCACTCGCCGTCGGCCAGCACCTCGATGCGCACCGAGCTGGTCCCGGTGTTGCCGTCGGGGTCGGTCGCGATGACGGTCGCGGTGTACTCGCCGGCCGCCGTGTAGGTGTACGACGGCGACTTCTCGGTCGAGGTGTCGTCGTTCGTGCCGTCGACGCCGAAGTCCCACGCCCAGGTCACGGCCTGGTCCTGCGGGTCGGTCGCGGAGGCGTCGAAGTCGACGTCGAGCGGCAGCACGCCGCAGCGCGGGGTCGCGGTCGCGGTGGCGACCGGGTCGACGAGGACGGTGATCTCCTCCGTCGTCCGGGTGAGGCCGCGGTTGCCCTCGGCGTCGACCGGCGTGACCTCCGCGGTGAACGTGCCGCCTTCGGTGTAGGTGTGGGAGATGGTGCCGGCGGCACCGGTGACGGGGTCGGACCCGTCGCCGAAGTCCCACTCGTAGGTGATCGCGTCGTCCTGGCGGTCGATGCCCTCGGCGGTGAAGTCCACCGTGAGCGGCGCGCCGCCGCGGACCGGGTCGGCCGTCAGCTCGTTGACGAACGGCTCCTGGACCTCGAGCTCCTTGACCTGGATGTTGCGGAAGCTCACGGTGTCGGCGTTGCCGTGGTTCTGCAGGCCGATGTAGCCACCGGTGCCGCGGGTGCCATCGGAGGTGTACTCGTTCACCACCTCCCCGTTGAGCGCCATCGTGTAGGTCTGGCCCTCGACCGTGATCGCGTAGTCGTTCCACTCGCCGGGCGGGTTGGCGTTGCGCGCGTCCTCCCGGTCGAAGTTGTAGACCGACCCGGTCTTCTGCGGCTCGTCGTTGGGCTGACCCTCCTTGATCTGGATCTCGTGGCCGTTGTCCACCGCGACGTAGGGGTCGTTGCCCGGGTCGGGGAAGCGGGTGAAGACGCCGGAGTTGTCGCCGTCGTCGGAGAGCTTGAACTGCAGCTTGACCGTGTAGTCGTCGAAGGTGCGCTCGGAGTACCAGAACAGCCCGAGGCCGCCGACGCTGGTGAGCTCGCAGTTCTCGACGACGAACCCGCCGGGGCCGGACTGCTTCCAGCCGGACACGTCGGTGCCGTCGAACAGCAGCTCGTAGCCCTCGTCGGGGGTGGGTGCGGTCGCGCAGGGCTGCCGCACGTTCACCTCGACGGCCTGGCTGGTGGACTTGCCGGTCTCGTCCTCGACGGTGAGCGTGGCGGTGTAGGTGCCGGGCTCGGGGTAGGTCCACGTGGCCGTCGCCGTGCTGGCGGTGTCGTCGTCGGTGCCCTCGACGCCGAAGTCCCACGCGTAGGTGATGTCGTCACCGTCGGGGTCGTCGGCCTCGGCGGCGAACTCGACCTCGAGCGGCGCGAGACCATCGGCCGGGGTGGCCGTGGCGGAGGTGATCACCGGTGACGTGTTGCCGGCGACGCCCATGCCCTCGACGGAGAACTCGTCGAAGTTCATCTCGCCGTTGCCGGCGTAGACGAAGTAGAGCGGGCGACCGCCCGCGTCGGCGTCACGAGCGGTGATGGCGGCGCTGACGGTCTTGTAGAAGTACTGGCCCTGGGTGCCGCCGTCGAGGGGCACGGTCGCCACGACGGGTCCGTCCGCTGCCCCCGCCCGCACCTGGATGGTGGCGCCGGACTGCGGCCCACCGGAGTAGCGGATCGACACGTCGGTCATGTTGAGCAGGCTCATCGGGTCGAACATCACCCAGTCGCCGTTGCCCATGCCGGTGATGAGCCCACCGCCGCCCGGACGGGTGCCGGACTTGTCGTCGTAGCCGGTGTAGCCGACGCCCTGCCGGTCGGTCGCGTGCTCGGCCTGGCGCAGCTTGGGCTGGAGGATGACGGTGTCGCTGCCCTGGAGGGGCGCGTTGGCGCCGTCGTTGGCGCCGGTGTCGCGGTAGGTGGCGATGAGGACGCCGTACGTGTTGGCGTCGGGGCCGTGGTCGGCCGAGGCCGCGGTGCGGATCGTGCCCTCGCAGCCGTTGACGGAGAGGTTCGGGTGGACGTGGATGTCGTGGCCGAGTCCTTCCTGGACCACGACCTGGCTGCAGTCGACCGTCTCCTCGGCGTCCTGCACGTCGACGACGAACGGGATGTCGTCGCCGGAGGCGTAGAAGCCGCCGTCGACCGGCAGCTCGATCTGCACGGTCGGCGCGGTGTTGCCGACGTTGACCGTGACCTGCGACGTCGCGGTCTTGCCGGTCGCGTCGGTCACCGTCAGCACCACGGTGTAGTCGCCGGCGTCCTCGTAGGTCCAGGACGGGTCGGCGTCGGTCGAGTCGGTCTCGCCGTCGCCGTCGAGGTCCCAGGCGTAGGTGACGTCGTCGCCGTCGGGGTCGCTGGTGCCGTCGCTGCTGAACTGCACGGCGAGCGGTGCCGCGCCCTCGGTCACGTCGGCGCTGGCGCGGGCCACGGGGGCCGAGCCGTTGACGGCGTAGTCGATGCGCACGAGCTTGGTCTGCGGGGAGCCGGAGAAGAACCCGGTGCCGTACTCGAGCACGTACATCGAGCCGTCGGGGCCGAACTCGAGGTCACCGGGAGCGACGAAGCCGCTCATGAAGTCGTTGATCGACTCGATGTTGCCCTCGGCGTCGGTGCGAACCTCCTTGATCCAGCCGCGGCTCATCTCAGACATGAAGTACGAGCCCTCGAAGTACGCCGGGAACGCGGTGTCCTTCGCCGAGGTGTTCTGCGACTGCCGGTAGACCTGGCCGCCGGTCGGGGTGGAGCCCTGGACGGCGGGGTACTTGTAGGGGGCGACGTCGGAGTAGGGGATCCAGGCGTCGGTCATCGGCGGCAGCGTCTGCAGGCCCGTGCTGTTGGGGGAGTCGTTGACGCCGGCCATCTCGTCGGGGTCGTTGCAGGGGAAGCGCTTGGGCGTGCCGTCGGGGTTGGTGCGGTAGCGGTTGGCGACGAAGTCCCAGTCGACGTAGGCGCCGCCGAAGTCCATCTTGGTGAGGTCGTCGCCGACCTCGCCGCCGCAGTAGGGCCAGCCGCCGTTCATCGCGGTGTCGGTGCGGTTGAACTCCTCGAAGTGGCGCGGGCCGCGGTTGGGGCTGTTGACGCGCGAGTCCGGGCCGACCTCGCCCCAGTAGACGACGTCGGTGTCGGCGTCGACGCCGAGGCGGTAGGGGTTGCGCAGGCCCATTGCGAAGATCTCGGGCCGCGTCTTCGCCGGGTCTGCGTCCGGGTACTTCGCGGTCGGGTGGGCGCCGCCCTCGCCGAACAGGTTGCCCTCAGGGATGTCGTAGGAGATGCCGTCGCCGGCCGTCGGGTCGACGTCGCCGTCATCGTCGTTGCGGGGGATGACGCGCAGGATCTTGCCGCGCAGGTCGTTGGTGTTGGCCGAGGACTTCTGGGCGTCGTAGTCGGAGCGTCCGGGACGCTCGTCGTGGGGGGAGTAGCCGTCGTTGTCCGAGGACGAGGTGTTGTCACCGGTCGCGAGGTGCAGGACGCCACCGTCGCCGAACTGGACCGAGCCGGCGGAGTGGCAGCACACGTTGCGCTGCGTGCCGACCTCCAGTATGACCTTCTCCGACTCCTTGTCGATGAAGGTCTCGCCATCGGTGTCGGTCTCGACGGTGAGCCGGGCGAGCCGGTTGGCGTTGTACGACGCCGGCAGCGGCGCGTAGTAGACGTAGATCCAGCCGTTGTCGGTGAAGGCCGGGTCGAGGGTGATGCCGAGCCCACCGTCCTCGAGACCACTCCACACCCCCAGGCTGGGGTTGTTCATGATGATCTCGATGCTGCCGTCGGCCGGGTCGTACATCGAGATGTCGCCGGCGCGGGTGATGAAGAAGACCCGTCCGTCCGGGGCGACGGTGAGCTCCATGACCTCGCCGAGGCCGGTGCCCTGGCCGAGGACGACCTTCTGGAACTTGGAGAGGTCCGGCGGGTCGTCGGCCGCCGCCGTGGCGGACTCGGCGGAGCTCGCGTCGCGGGGCGTCGCCTTCTTCGGCGCGTCGGAACCGGCGTCGTCCTCCACCTCGGCCTCGGGCGCCGGCCCCGTCGTGGCACCGGACGTGGACCGGTCCGGTCGGGGGTCGGGCACGGCGGCCGCCATCGGGGCGGTCAGCCCCAGGGCGAGCGCCAGGCCCGTCACAAGGGCGAGCAACGAGACGACGAGCTGACGAGACCGCACAGGCATGATGCGCCTTCCACAACCGAGTTTGAGGAGCGTCACCGGCGAGACGGCCGTGTGACTCGCATCACGCTAGGCGGGACTTTTGTGTCAGGTCAAGCAAAAGTTGATTTCTGCTCGCCGGAACCGCTCAGGCGCGGGGGACGAGGTGGAACCGCTCCTCGACCGGACCGAGGTCGTCGACCGGGTGGGCGGTGGAGGCGGGGCCGGCGAACCGGTCGTGGCGGGCGTAGCTGACCAGCAGCGAGGCGATGGCGGTCAGGACCAGGAGGGCGATGATCGTGTTCATGGCAGCAATCATTCGCTCATTTACTTCCTGCCACCAGTGGCAGGAATGACAGTATTGGTTGATTTCCTGCCACCACTCGTGCGACGCTGCTGTCATGCAGAAGGTCGCCGTGGTCGTGCAGGAGCAGCCCGAGCCGTTCGGCCTCGGAGCGTTGTGCGAGGTCTGGGCCGAGCCCTACCACCCCGAGGACGACAACCCCGTCTTCGACTTCACCGTCGTCACGCCTCGCCCCGGCCGGTTGCGCACGCGCGCCGGGTTCGACCTGCACGTCGAGCACGGGCTCGACGCGGCCGCGGACGCCGACCTGATCTGCCTGGCGCCCAAGAGCGACCACCGCGGCACCTCGCCGGAGGTCTCGGAGCTCCTGCAGTCCGCCCACGCGCGGGGAGCGATGCTCTTCGCCCACTGCTCGGCGACCTTCATGCTGGGCGAGGCCGGGCTCCTCGACGGCCGTCGCTGCACCACCCACTGGCGCTACGCCGCCGAGCTGGCCGCGCGCTTCCCCGAGGCGGAGGTCGACCCCGACGTGCTCTACGTCCAGGACGGGTCCATCGTCACCGGCGCGGGCTCCGCGGCCGCCCTCGACGCCGCGCTGCACGTGATGCGCCAGCAGTTCGGCGCCCGGGTCGCCGCTGCCACGGCGCGGCGCATGGTCGTGCCGCCGCACCGCGACGGCGGCCAGGCACAGTTCATCGCCCGCCCGGTGCCGGTGTGCGAGTCCGAGGCACTGGCCCCGCTGCTGGCCTGGATCAGCGCCCACCTCGCCGAGGACCTCGACGTCGAGACCCTTGCGCGCCAGATGCACATGTCGGCGAGGACGTTCGCCCGGCGCTTCAAGGAGGAGACGGGCACCACGCCCTACAGCTGGATCCTCGGCGAGCGCGTCCGCGCCGCGCAGGAGCTGCTCGAGCAGACCGACCACTCCGTGGACTGGGTGGCCTCGGAGGTGGGCTTCGGCAACGCCGCCACGCTGCGCCACCACTTCGGCCGCGCCCGCGGGGTCAGCCCGCAGGAGTACCGACGCACGTTCCGCCTGACCGCCTGATCCGTCCTACGGCAAGGCGGGCGTCATCTCGATCCGCACCGATGGCAACCCATCCGGATGACGCAACCGGTGGGCGGAACGGGCACGGGCGCGCGGACCGGCGACCTCTAGGCTGGAGCCCGTGAACGCGACTGCGCTGGCCGACCTGTCCGCCGACGACCTCACCGCGCTGCTCGAGGAGCAGCGGGCTGCCTACGAGCAGCTCAAGGCGCAGGGGCTCAAGCTCGACCTCACGCGTGGCAAGCCCTCGGCGCAGCAGCTCGACCTCGCCGACGCGCTGCTGCACCTGCCGACGTCGACGAAGGACGCCAGCGGGGTCGACGTACGCAACTACGGCGGGCTCGAGGGCCTGCGCGAGCTGCGCGAGATGTTCGCCGAGCTGCTGTGGGTCGAGCCCGACCAGATCGTGGCCGGCGGCAACTCCAGCCTGTCGATCATGCGCGACTGCCTGGTGTGGATGATGCTCTTCGGCGCCGTCGACTCCGAGCGTCCGTGGGGCAAGGAGGAGAAGGTCCGCTTCGTGTGCCCGGTGCCGGGCTACGACCGCCACTTCACGCTGCTCGAGAGCCTCGGCATCGAGATGGTGACCGTCCCGATGAACGACGACGGCCCCGACGTGGACGCCGTCGCCGCCCTGGTCGCGGTCGACCCGAGCATCAAGGGCATGTGGATCGTTCCCACGTACGCCAATCCGACGGGCGCGATCTGCAGCCAGGACGTCGCCGCCCGGCTCGCCGCCATGCCGACCGCCGCGCCGGACTTCAAGATCTTCTGGGACAACGCCTACGCGCTGCACCACCTGACCGAGGACGAGGCCAAGAGCGCCGACATCCTCACGCTGGCCTCGGCCGCCGGCCACCCCGACCGGCCGATCATGTTCGCCTCGACCTCCAAGATCAGCTACGCCGGTGCGGGGGTCGCGTTCCTTGCGGCCTCGGCCGGCAACGTCGGCTGGTACCTCAAGCACCTCGGCAACGGCTCCATCGGACCCGACAAGGTCAACCAGCTCCGCCACGCCGAGTTCTTCGGCTCCCCGCAGGGCGTGCGCGACCACATGGCGAAGCACCGCGCGATCATCGCGCCCAAGTTCGCCGAGGTGGACCGGGTCCTGACCGAGCGCCTCGGTGGCCGCGGGGTGGCGACCTGGAACTCCCCGACCGGTGGCTACTTCGTGAACCTCGACGTGGTGCCCGGCACCGCGACCCGCGTCGTCGCGCTCGCCAAGGACGCCGGCATCGCCCTGACGCCTGCCGGGTCGTCGTTCCCCTACAAGCAGGACCCCGACGACACCAACATCCGCCTGGCGCCCACGATGCCGCCCCTCGCCGAGGTCACCCAGGCGATGGAGGCCGTGGCCACCTGCGTGCTGCTCGCCGCGGCGGAGAAGGCGGCCGGCGGGACCGCCTGAGGCGGATCAGGCGGATCAGGCGGCCACGGGATCCGCGCCGAGCCCGCCGCGCACCAGGTCGGCGTAGCGGCCGCCCTGCAGCAGCAGCTCCTCGTGGGTGCCGAGCTCGACGACGCGTCCACGGTGGAGCACGGCGATCTGGTCGGCGTCGCGGACGGTGGAGAGCCGGTGCGCGATGGTGATCGTCGTACGGCTCCGGGTCACCTCGTCGAGGGTCG
Organism: Nocardioides sp. zg-1230; assembly: GCF_013155335.1. Taxonomy (GTDB): domain Bacteria; phylum Actinomycetota; class Actinomycetes; order Propionibacteriales; family Nocardioidaceae; genus Nocardioides. The sequence goes on from NZ_JABJQZ010000005.1 coordinate 409,261, forward strand.
CGAGGATGGCGCGCTCGGTCTCGTTGTCGAGTGCGCTCGTCGCCTCGTCGAGCACGAGTACGGCCGGGTCACGCAGCAGGGTGCGGGCGATGGCCAGTCGTTGCTGCTCGCCGCCGGAGAACCGGTGCCCGCGCGAGCCCACGACGGTGTCGTAGCCGTCGGGCAGCGACGTGATCAGGTCGTGGATGCGCGCGGTGCGGCAGGCCTGCTCGATCGCGGCGTCGGTGGCCTCCGGGCGGGCGTGGCGCAGGTTGTCGCGCACGCTCGCGTGCATCAGGTAGGTCTCCTGGGTGACGACCCCGACGACGGCGGCGAGGTCGGTGGCGGCCAGGTCGCGCACGTCCACGCCGTCGATGCGTACGGCGCCGGCCGTGACGTCGTGCAGCCGGGGCACGAGCGAGGCGAGCGTCGACTTGCCGCTGCCGGTCTCGCCGACCAGGGCGAGCGTGCCGCCCGCAGGGACGACGAGGTCGACGTCGGACAACACCGGGCGCTCCCCGTCGTACGTGAAGCCGACGCCCTCGAACCGGACCTCGCCGCGCACGCGGTCGCGGTCGAACCGGCGGGGCTCCTCGGGCTCGGTGATGTCGACCGGCAGGTCGGCGTACTCGAAGATCCGGCTGAACAACGCCAGGGAGGCGGTGAGGTCGACACCGACGTTGAGCAGCCCCATCAGCGGGCGGAACAAGGTGCCCTGCAGGGCGACGAACGCCACGAGGGTGCCGATCGTCATCCCGCCCGACGTGGCGGGGAAGCCGGCGGCGAGGTAGATCGCCGCGGGCACCGCCGCGAAGACGACGTTCATCGTCGCCATCCGCCAACGACCGGCGAGGCGCGAGCGGATCTCGAGGCCGACGAGGTCGGAGGAGGTCTCCTCGAACCTCGCGGTCAGGCGCGGTGAGGCGCCGAGGGTCTTGGTGAGCAGCACGCCACTGACCGAGAGGCCTTCCTCGATCTGGACGTGGAGGTCGGCGAGGCGGCGCTGCCGCTCGCCGGTGATGCGGTGGCGCATCCGGGCGACCTGCCGGGTGAGGAGCACGGCGGGCGGCAGCACCACGAGCGAGATCAGCGCCAGGCGCCAGCTCAGGGCCACCATCGCCACGGCCGTGCCGACGACCACGGTGACGTTGGCGGCGATCGACGTCGCCGTCTGGGTGACGACGCCCTGCATGCTTCCTATGTCGTTGACCAGGCGCGACTGGACCTCGCCGCCGCGGGTGCGGGTGAAGAAGTCGAGCGACTGCCGCTGCAGGTGGGCGAACAGGTCGCTCCGCAGGCGGTGCATGACGCGTTGGCCGACCGAGGTGGAGAGCCAGGTCTGCACCACGCCGATCACGGCGGTGGCGACGGCGACGGCGAGCATGGCGCCCACGAGGAGGAGCAGCAGGCCCACGTCCTGGCGGGGGAGTGCCTCGTCGATGACGTGCCGGACGAGGAACGGCTGGGCGAGCCCTACGAGCGAGCTCAGCACGATCAGTGCCACGACCACGGACAGGGTCGCGCGGTGCGGCGCGAAGAGCCGGGCGATGCGGCGCAGCGACACGGGAGACTCCGCGAGCTGGCGCACGTCGGCGGGATCGGGGCGACCGCCGCGCGCGCGACGGCCCCCGGAGTCCGGGCGGGAGTCGTGGTGGTCAGCCATCCGACCACCTCCTCTCGGTTGAGGGATAAGGTGAGGTAGCCTCACTATGAGGGTCCAACCGACCTGCAGGCGGAGGTATTCCCGTGGACCGAGACGATGGGCCGGACCCGACGACCGGCGACCTGGTGATGGCGCTCGCCCGGCGCGTACGACGTGCACACGTGGAGGCCCTCACCGCGTGGGGCGTGACCCCGTCGCAGGCCAGGGCGCTGCGCGTGCTGGGCGGCGCCGACGCGATGCGACCCTCGGCCCTGGCCGAGGCGCTGCGCATCGCTCCCCGGTCCGCGACCGAGGTGGCCGACGCGCTCGAGGAGCGGGGCTGGGTCCGTCGCGAGCCCGACCCCACGGACCGCCGGGCCACCCGGCTGGTGCCCACCGAGGAGGGCCGTCGGCTGCTGGCCCAGGTCGACGACGTACGCCGCGACGCGTCGCAGCGGGTCCTCGACGTGCTCACGCCCGCCCAGCGTCGTACGCTCCACGAGATCCTGGCCGTCGTCGTGGGGGAGGACCTGTGACCGTTCGCGTCGGCCTGACCGGCGGCATCGCCTCGGGCAAGAGCACGGTGTCGGCGATCCTCGCCGAGCGGGGTGCCGTCGTCATCGACGCCGACCTGCTCGCACGCGAGGTGGTGGCTCGCGGGACGCCCGGCCTGGCCGCCGTGGTCGAGGAGTTCGGGCCCGAGGTCCTCACGTCCGACGGCGAGCTCGACCGGGCAGCGGTGGGGGCCTTGGTCTTCGCCGACCCCGACGCGCGCCGCCGGCTCGAGGCGATCATCCACCCGCTGGTGCACCGGCGCAGCGCCGAGCAGGAGGCCGCCGCACCGGAGGACGCGGTCGTCGTCCACGACATCCCGCTCCTGGCCGAGGTCGGCCGGGTCGGCTCCTTCGACGCGGTCGTGGTGGTCGACGCCCCGGCCGAGCTGCAGGTGCAGCGGATGGTCGAGGACCGCGGCTGGACCCGTGAGGAGGCCGAGTCCCGCATCGCGGCCCAGGCGACCCGCGAGCAGCGGCTCGCGATCGCCACGCACGTCGTCGACAACACCGGCTCGCTCGACGACCTGCGTCGGCAGGTCGAGGCGATCTACGACGAGCTCGCCGGGCAGGCCTGACGTTTCCGGGTCGAGGGGGTCGGCCGGGTAACCTGCCGGGCGTGCTCTCGATCCGACCCCGCCTGGCCGTGATCGCGACCGGCGTCCTGCTGGTGAGCGGGTGCGCCGGGCTCGGCCAGACGCCCGACGACACCGAGCCGGCCACGTCCAGCCCCACGCCCTCGTCGTCGAGGACGCAGTCCGCAGACCCCGCCCAGCCGGACGCGGAGGCGACCGAGGACCCGGACACCCCGACGACGTGGGGCCCGACGGCGGGCGAGCTGGAGCAGGCGCAGGAGCTGGTCGCCGGGTGGTCGTCCGAGCAGCTCGCAGGCGGTGTCATCGTCGGACGCTTCCACGGCACCGATCCGCAGGAGCCCGCGCGGATGGTGCGCGACCTGCACCTCGCGGGCGTCTCGGTCACCGGGGCCAACGTGGCCGACCGCGACCAGGTGCTGGCGATGACCGCGGCGATCACCGCGGCCGCCGAGGCCGACGGTCGCGACCACCCGCCGGTGATCGGCGTCGACCAGGAGGGCGGCTACGTCTCGCACCTGCGCGGCATCGCCACCGACTTCCCCCACTTCCAGACGGCCGGGCTCGCCGTGGCGGCCGACGCCCGCGTCGGCCGACGGGTGACCCGCGCCGCGGCCCTGGCCACCGGGCTCGAGCTGCGCGACCTCGGCTTCACGTGGGTCTTCGCCCCGGTCGCCGACGTGACGATCGGCGCCGCCGACCCGACCATCGGGGCGCGATCGCCCTCGCAGGACCCGCGCCTGGCGGCCCAGGCCGTCGGGGCCGCGATCAAGGGCTACGACGACGCTGGCGTCGTCTCCACGGTCAAGCACTTCCCGGGTCACGGCGGCGCGACCAGCGACAGCCACGACACCCTCCCGGTGCTCGACGCGACCCTCGCCGAGCTCGAGGCGCACGACCTGCCGCCCTTCGAGTCCGCCATCCGCCAGCAGGCGCCGGCGGTCATGCTGAGCCACCTCGACCTCACCGACATCGCCCCCGGCGTGCCGGCCAGCATGGCGCCCGAGGTCTACGACCTGCTGCGCGACGACCTCGGCTTCGAGGGCGTGACCATCACCGACTCGCTCGGCATGGGCGCCGTCGGCGGCCGGCCGACCCCGGCCCTGCAGGCGCTGCAGGCCGGCGCCGACCTGCTCCTCATGCCGGTCGACACCGCGACCACGCACCGGATCGTCGCCGACGCGATCGACTCCGGCCTCGTCTCGAAGGCCCGCGTCGAGGAGGCCGCCGCCCGGGTGGTGGCGGTCCAGCTGTGGCAGGCGCGGGTGGCAGCACGACGGCCCGTCCCCGCCGACGTGGTCGAGCGGGCACGGGCCGCGAGCGCGGACCTGGAGTCCGCGGCGTACTAGAGGGGCAGTCGTCACCAGCCGCCGGGCGGTGAGTGACGCAGGCACTTGACGCCAGGCGCTGGGAAGGTGCCTCACGCACCGCTGGGGCAGCCGGGTGCGGGCAGCCCGGACACGACAGGACCGCCGGGCGCGGCCCGGCGGTCCTGTGACGGCGTGCGGAGGATCAGGCTGCCAGGTCGGGGTCCCCGGCGCGACGGAGCTTCTGCAGGGCCTCGCGCTCGAGCTGGCGGACCCGCTCGGCGGAGATGCCGTGACGGGCACCGATGTCGGCGAGCTTGTGCTGGCGACCGTCCGCGAGGCCGTAGCGGGCGCGGACGATGTCGGCGGAGCGCTCGTCGAGGATGCCGACGAGGTCCTCCAGCCGCTGGCGGGCCTCGGCGTCCAGGACGTTGAGGTCCGGGCCGGGCGCGGTCTCCTGGGCCATCAGGTCGCCGAGGGAGGTGTCGCCGTCCTCGTCGACCGGGGTGTCCAGCGAGACGTGGTCGCGGCCCCAGCTCATCAGGTCGAGGACCCGGTCGAGGTCCATGCCGAGCTCGGTGGCGATCTCCTGCGGCTCCGGGTCGCGGCCGAGCTGGCGCTCGAGCGTGCGCCGGGCGCTGCCGACCTGGTTGAGCTCCTCGACGACGTGCACGGGCAGGCGTACGACGCGGGCCTGCTGCGCGATGCCGCGGGTGATCGCCTGGCGGACCCACCACGTGGCGTAGGTCGAGAACTTGTAGCCCTTGGTGTAGTCGAACTTCTCGACCGCGCGGATCAGGCCGGTGTTGCCCTCCTGGATGAGGTCGAGCATCGGCATCTGCGAGCGGCCGTACTTGCGCGCGATGGAGACGACGAGGCGCAGGTTGGCCTCGATGAAGCGGTCGACGGCGAGCCGGCCCTGCTCGGCGAGCCACTCGAGCTCGGCCTCGTTGGCGCTCATCGGCGCACCGCCCTTGCGGCGACCTACGCGGCCGGTGTCGAGGAGGTGCTGGGCCAGCAGGCCCGCCTCGATGGTCTTGGACAGCTCGACCTCGGTCTCGGCGTCGAGGAGCGGGGTGCGAGCGATCTCGTCGAGGTAGAGGCCCACGCTGTCGCGGCCCTCGATCTCACGAGTGGTGGTGGTGCGCTTGCCCTGTGCAGTGCTCATCTCGTCCTCCTGCTCCCGTGCGACCACCCCGTGTCGCACATCTGTTCCAACGCCTGTGTCCGCCGCGGGATTCCCGCTCCGGATGTGGTGCCTTCACCTGCCTTGACGAGCCAGTACCCACCGGAGTTGCATGTTCGACCAACTCTCAGGGACTTCTCAGGGGTGCCCCGTGGAGACTGGTTCCATGCAGGACCCCGAAGGCCCCCACACGGTCGACCTCAACGCCGACCTCGGTGAGGAGGTCACCGACGACGACGGCCTGCTCGCGGTGGTCACCAGCGCCAACGTGGCGTGCGGCTTCCACGCCGGCACGCTCGAGACGATGCGCGCGGTCTGCGCGGGCGCCGTGCTCCGCGGGGTGACGCTCGGCGCCCAGGTGTCGTACGCCGACCGGGCCCGCTTCGGCCGGGTCGAGCTCGAGGTGCCGGCCCACCTGCTACGCCAGCAGGTGGCCGACCAGGTCGGGACCCTGTCGGCCATCGCCGTCGCCGCAGGCGCCGAGGTGGCATACGTCAAGCCGCACGGTGCGCTCTACCACCGGGTCGCCCGCGACGAGGAGCAGGCGGCGGCGGTGCTGGACGGCTCCGGCGGCCTGCCCGTCCTCGGGATGCCCGGGTCGCTGCTGCTGTCGATGGCGCGCGAGCGCGGCCGCGGCTCGCGGCTGGAGGGCTTCCCCGACCGGGGCTACGGCTCCGACGGCCGGCTGCTGCCGCGTGACCGGCCCGGCGCCCTCGTGACAGACCCCGGCCAGGTGGCGTCCCGAGCGGTCGAGCTGGCCGTCTCCGTTGACTCGGTGTGCGTGCACGGTGACTCCGCGGGGGCCGTGCGGACCGCCGCTGCCGTACGACGCGCGCTCGAGGCGGCCGGGGCGGCCGTGGTGACGTGCTGGTCCTCCACAGCCTGAGCCCGCGCCTGTGGAGGGACGCGCCTGGGTTGTGGAGCAGCGGACGACTTCTGTGGGGAACCCTGTGGGACTGCAGATTTGTCGAGGAGAACCCTTGCGGACGGTCGTCCGGAGGACGTAGAACTCTCCTACCGATCCCGCTCCGGCGGGGCCGGGGATCGGATCGGACGAACAGCTCCAGACGGCGACTTGCTCGCCGCGCAGGCCCGGTGGCGGGGACTGTGGGGGCCGGGAGGCCGGTCCGGTGGATCGGACGTCACCACCCCGATCACATCGAGGGGCTCCTGATGCTCATACCATCGGGAGCCCCTCACCTGTGTGCGCCCACGAGGTTGCCAAAGGTGGGGGAGCGGTGGCAACTCCCCGCGGGTCGGCGTGCCGGTGAACAATGGCTGACGTGAAGGTCGAGGACGTCGGTGCTCGCGCCTGCCTCGTCGAGGTCGAGGACGCGCTGGTCGCCGCGGCGCTCGCCACCTGGGTGCGCGCCGCCGGCCTGGCGGCCCACGAGGTCGTGCCGGCGGCCAGGACGGTCCTCCTCGACGGCGTCGACCCCGTCGCCGTGCGCGAGGCCCTCAGAGGCTGGGCCACGGACCACGCGTCGCGGCCGGGCCCGCTCGTGCGCGTCGAGGTCGACTACACCGGCCCCGACCTCGCCCGCGTCGCCGACCACTGGGGATGCACGTCGCAGGAGGTGGTCGAGCTGCACACGTCCGTGGAGTTCACGTCCACCTTCTGCGGGTTCGCCCCCGGGTTCGCCTACCTCGCGGGGCTCCCCGTGGAGCGGGCCGTGCCGCGCCTGGACTCCCCGCGGACCAGGGTGCCACCCGGGTCGGTCGCCCTCGCCGACACGTGGTGCGGCGTCTACCCGAGCGCCTCGCCCGGCGGGTGGCTGCTGATCGGCGTCACTGACGCCAGGCTGTGGGACGTGGGCCGTCCGCAGCCGGCGCTCCTCGCCCCGGGGACCCGGGTGCGGTTCGAGGTGGCCGGGTGACGGACGGACGCACCGTCGAGGTCATCGACCCGGGTCCGCTCTCGACCCTCCAGGACCGGGGGCGGCGTGGGTGGGCGCACCTGGGCGTCCCCCGCGCGGGCGCCCTCGACCGGGGCGCCGCAGCCCTCGCCCGGCGGCTCGTCGGCGGGGGGCCCGACGACGCCGTCGTCGAGACGACCGTCGGCGGCATCGTGCTGAGGCCACGGCGCGCGGTGACGCTGGCCGTGACGGGCGCCACCTGCGACGTCCGAGTCGGTGTGCGGGCCGTCGCCCACGGCGCCCCGGTCACCGTGCCGGGCGGGGTACTCGTCACCGTGGGCCCGGCCTCGACCGGCGTGCGGTCCTACGTCGCCTTCGGCGGCGGGCTCGCGGTCAGCCCGGTGCTGGGTTCGCGCTCCACCGACACGCTCGCATGGGTCGGGCCACCGCGTCTCGCGGCAGGCGACGTGCTCGTGCTCGGTCCGCCCGGACCGCTTCCCGCAGCGCCCGCGGCACCCGTCGTACGACCGCGCGAGCCGGTGCTGCGGCTGCGTCGCGGGCCGCGCGCCGAGTGGCTCGACCACGAGGGCTGGCGTCGCCTCGACGGGGCGTCGTACGCCGTCGCGCCCGACAGCGACCGGATCGGCCTGCGGCTCACCGGGCGACCCCTCCGTCGGCGTGGGGGCGAGCTGGCGAGCGAGGGGATCGTGCACGGCGCCGTCCAGCTCCCGCCGTCGGGCCAGCCGGTCGTGTTCCTGGCCGACCACCCGACCACGGGCGGCTACCCAGTGGTGGCGGTGGTCGAGGACGACGACCTCGACCTCTGCGCCCAGCTGCGCCCCGGCGACGAGGTCCGGCTCCGGCTGGCGTGACGGCGTCGGCCGTCCGTCACTCCTCGGCCGGCGGCTCGAAGCGGTGGAGGGCCGGGTCGTCGGCCCGGAAGCTGCGCACCGGGCCCGGCGGGGTGTCGGCGGTCTCGAAGCGCACGGTGACGACGCCGGAGCCGGAGCCCCAGACCCAGCCCGGGCCCATCTCGTCGTGGACGACGTCAGCGCCCGGTGGCCACGCGCGCCGTGGCGGCTCGGGGAGCACCACCTCGACCTCGTCGTCCTCGCCGGTCTCGCCGAAGAGGTCCTCCTGCACCCAGTCCGCCAGCCCGGACACGCCGACGCCCAGGAGCCGTACGCCGCCGGTGGTGTCGAGGTCGGCCAGCAGCGCGCGGGCCATCCGGGCGATGGTCGCGCCGTCGTCGGTCGGGCTGGTCAGCGTGCTCGACCGGCTGAGGGTGGTGAAGTCGTGCAGGCGGACCTTGATCGTGACGGTCCGACCGGAGTGGCCGTTCTTCCGCATCCGGGTGCCCACCTCGCGGGCCTGCCTGGTCAGCAGCCCCTCCATCAGCCGGCGGTCGGTGAGGTCGGTGTCGTAGGTGCCCTCGACGCTGATCGACTTCGCCTCGCGCTCGGCGACGACCGGGCGCGAGTCCTGCGCCCGGGCCAGCTGCCACAGCCCGTGTCCCTGCGCCTGACCCAGCAGCCGCACGAGCTCGTCCTCGCTGACCGTCTCGAGCTCGGCCACGGTGTGGACGCCGGCGCGACGCAGGCGCTCGGCGGTGGCCGGACCGACGCCCGGGATCACCTTCACCTTCATCGGTCTGAGGAGGTCGAGCTCCGTGCCGGGAGGGACCACGGTCATGCCGTCGGGCTTGTCGAGCTCGCTGGCGACCTTGGCGAGGAACTTCGAGGAGGCGATGCCGACCGTCGCGGTGAGCCCGCCCGTGACCTCGTGCACGCGTCGCCGCAGCTCGGCCCCTGCCGCGGTCACGGTCTCGACATCGAGGTCGGGCAGACCGGCGGCCGCGAGGTCGACGAAAGCCTCGTCCAGCGAGAGCGGCTCGACGAGGGGGGAGAGGTCGCGGAGCACCTCCATGACCTTCTTGCTGGTCGCGCGGTAGGCGTGGAAGCGGCCGCTGAGGAACGCCGCGTGCGGGCAGCGCGCGCGTGCTTCTCGCCCCGACATCGCGGACCCGACGCCGTAGCGACGCGCCTCGTACGACGCGGTGGACACCACGCCGCGGCCGCCGGTGCCACCGACGATGACCGGCTTGCCGCGCAGCGAGGGCTTGTCGCGTTGCTCGACAGCGGCGAAGAAGGCGTCCAGGTCCAGGTGGAGGATCGACGCGGTGCTGCGCATCAGCCGGTGGGGCCGGGAGCGAGCAGCAACGTCACGGTGTCATTCTCCCGCATCCCGCGTGGGCGCTGGATCGCCCTCCGTCCGGTCGTGCGCCACCAACCGTCCACAGGAGCCTTGAGACAGCCACTGTCCACAGGCGGAAGCAGGTCCGGGCGCGGAGGTTCGGTGCTCGCGGGAAGCGTGTCGGCATGGAACCTCACGAGCTCGTCCCCGACCCGCCGCCCTCCCTTTCCTCCCAGTCCTCCCCGACCCCCTCCTCGGGCGGTCCGACCACCTTGCGCGTGCGCACCCCGGGCGACATCGCCGCCTTCGTGCCCCTCGCGATGGGCTTCGTGCCGCAGCGGTCGGTCGTCGTGGTGAGCGTCGGCGGCACCGGCGGCGGCATGCACGCCCGCGTCGACCTGCCACACGACGTCGATGACGTCGACGACGTCGTCGAGGCGCTCCTGCGGCCCGCGCGGCGCAACGGCGTGGCCGACGTCGTCGTCGTGGTCTACGACGACGACACGACGGTCGCCGACGAGGCGGCCTGGTCGGTGCACGACGAGTTCACCGCGGCCGGGATCACCGTCCGCGAGGTGCTGCGCGTCCACGACGACCACTGGTACGCCGTCCTTCCGGGCGCCCCGCTCGCCGCCTACCGGGGTGTCCCGTTCGTCCGGGCCGAGCACCCCTTCACGGCGCAGGCCGTCTTCGAGGGGCGGGTCACCCACGCCAGCCGCGAGGCACTGCGTGAGACCCTCGCGCCCGACGTGGCGGCAGCGAGGCTGGTCGTGCCCCACCTTGCCGGCGCGAGGCCGCTCCCTGCGGGCGCGCTGGAGGCGTTGGTCCGTCGCCACCTCGGCGCCGGCACGACCTTCTCGGCTCCCGAGCTCGCCTCTGTCGCGGCGACCGTGCGCACCGGTGAGCGGCGCGACGAGGCGTGGGCCTGGCTCGACCGCGTGGACGCCCGCGGAGCCGTCGGGCTCTGGTCCGACGCGGTGCGCCGACTGCCCACGACCCACGTCGCCGGTCCCGCCGCCGTGCTGGCGTTCGCGGCGTGGCTCGTCGGTGACGGCGCCCTCGCGTGGTGCGCCGTCGACCGCTGTCGCGAGGGCGAGCCGGCCCATTCGCTGGCCGGGCTCGTGTCCCAGCTGCTGGAGTCGGCGACCCCGCCGGACTCGTGGGCGGACCTGCGGCCCGTGCTCGACGTCAGCGGTGACCCGGCGGCGTGAGACCAGCCCTGTGGACGGTTCCCGCGCGATGCCGCCGTGACTAGGGTGCCGTCATGGGAGAAGAGGTCGACCAGCAGGAGTTCAGTCGAGCCGACCGGACGCGTCATCGCGAGAAGGTGCGCCGCAACCTCGACGTGTTCGCCCGCATGCTGCGCGAGGCCGCGTTCGACACCGACGACCCGATGACCGGTCTGGAGATGGAGCTCAACCTCATCGACGAGGCCGGCGACCCGGCGCTGAAGAACGCCGAGGTCCTCGAGGCCATCGCCGACCCCGACTTCCAGACCGAGCTGGGCCAGTTCAACATCGAGATCAACGTCGCCCCGGCCAAGCTCCGCGAGGGTGGTCTCTCGAAGTTCGAGGACAGCCTGCGCCGTTCGCTCAACTACGCCGAGGAGAAGGGCTCGAAGGTCGGGGCCCACCAGGTGATGATCGGGATCCTCCCGACACTGGCGGAGGGCCACATGAACGTGTCCTCCCTCAGCTCCAACCCACGCTACAAGCTCCTGTCGGAGCAGATCCTCGCTGCCCGCGGTGAGGACATCACGATCAGCATCTCCGGCAAGGAGCGCCTCACCACGACCGCGGACTCGATCGTCCCCGAGGCGGCGTGCACCAGCACCCAGTTCCACGTGCAGACCTCGCCCGACCAGTTCGCCGCCCACTGGAACGCCGCCCAGGCGATCGCGGGCGTGCAGCTGGCGGTGTCCGCGAACTCGCCCTACCTGCTCGGCAAGGAGCTGTGGCGCGAGACCCGCATCCCGTTGTTCGAGCAGGCGACCGACACGCGCAGCGAGGAGCTCAAGGCGCAGGGCGTCCGGCCGCGGGTGTGGTTCGGGGAGCGGTGGATCACCTCGGTCTTCGACCTCTTCGAGGAGAACGTCCGCTACTTCCCGGCGCTGCTGCCCGTCACCGACGACGAGGACCCGCTCGAGGTCCTCGAGTCCGGTGGCACCCCCAGCCTCCACGAGCTCAAGCTCCACAACGGCACGATCTACCGCTGGAACCGCCCCGTCTACGACATCTCGGAGGGCAGGCCGCACCTGCGCGTGGAGAACCGGCTCCTCGCGGCCGGTCCGACGGTCGCCGACACCATCGCCAACGCCGCGCTCTGGTTCGGCCTGGTCCGCTACCTCGTCGAGAGCGAGCGGCCGCTGTGGTCGCAGATGTCGTTCTCCGCAGCGGAGGAGAACTTCCACGTCGCCGCCCAGATGGGCGTCGACGCCCAGGTCTACTGGCCGGGCCTCGGGCAGGTCCGGGCCACCGAGCTGGTGCTGCGCCGACTGCTGCCGATGGCGCGCGCCGGACTCGACTCCTGGGGCGTCCCGTCGGAGGAGAGCGACCGCTACCTCGGCATCATCGAGCAGCGCTGCCAGACCGAGGCCAGTGGCGCGGGGTGGTTCGTCGACCGCGTCCGCGAGCGCGGGGGAGAGGACCGCTACGACGCACTCCGGGGCACGCTGCTCGACTACCGCGACCGGATGCACAGCAACGAGCCCGTCCACACCTGGGACTGACCCGAAGGCCCGTCGCTCCCCGGGTCAGGTGCGCGCCGCGAGCGGTCGGGGTCGCAGCCGGCGCCACTCCCGGCGTACGCCGCTGACCGGGTCGAACCACCCCCGCCGGGTCACGACGACCAGGCTCGCGGGCATGCCGAGGGCGTGAGCAGCCCACGCCGCGGGCCCGAGCCAGCACAGGTCGTCGTCGTGGGGGCTGAGCTCGCCGGGCCGGGTGAGCCACAGCAGCGGGCGCGGGGTGAGCGCGGCTGAGGTCCTCAGCAGGGCGAGGACGACGTCAGCCCGCAGCCCGGCGTCGGACAGGGGCGGGTCCTCGACGTGCCGGACGTGTCGTCCGGGCACCCCGGCGTGGACCGCCACCGGGAAGCGGCGTCGGTCCTCGCCCTCGACCAGCTCGAGCGTGGCCGCGCGCAGGACGGCATGCGTGTAGCGGTCGATGGGCGCCTGAAGTGCGGGCTGGAGTGCGGGCTGGAGCGCGAGCGGGTGCACCGTCCCACCCTGCCGCAGCACGGAGCGTCCGACCCACCCCTCCACAGGCTGCCCAAGGACTGTGGTTTCCGTTACGGTGCCAGCAGGCCAGCGGCGAGGCGTCGTGGCCCCGAGAGGAGACACCATGGGCACCGTCGTCGTCGGGTACGTCCCCAAGCCAGAGGGTGAAGCGGCGCTTGCCGCCGGCATCAACGAGGCCAAGCTGCGTGGCAGCAAGCTGGTCGTGGTGAACTCCCACCGGGGAGGTCAGGAGTTCGACGGGCCGGCCGCCCGCTCCTCCGAGGACGACCTCACCGGCATCCAGAAGCGGCTCGAGGAGGCCGGCGTCGAGCACGACGTCCGCCAGCTTGTGCGTGGCTTCGAGCCCGCCGAGGACCTGATCAGCATCGCCGAGGCCAACGGAGCCGAGCTGCTTGTGATCGGTCTGCGCCGCCGCTCGCCCGTCGGCAAGCTCATCCTCGGCAGCAACGCCCAGCGCGTGCTCCTCGACGCCCCGTGCCCGGTGCTGGCGGTCAAGGCGCAGTAGCGGCGCTCCACACCGCCCGCGGCTCGCGCGCGTGCGCGGGCCACGCGGCGGCGTCCGTCGGGCAGGATGGCCCCATGGGCTTCCAGATCACGGGCGACCCCGCCGCCGACAAGGTTCTCGACGACTCCGCGTTCGCCCTGCTGGTGGGCATGATGCTCGACCAGCAGTACCCCATGGAGCACGCCTTCCGCGGGCCCGCCAAGGTCCTCGAGCGGTTCGGGACGGTCGAGCCCGAGGCGATCGCGGCGGCCGACCCCGAGGAGTTCGCGGCGATGGCCGCCACCCCTCCGGCGATCCACCGCTTCCCGGGCTCGATGGCGGCGCGCCTGCAGGAGCTGGCTCGCATCGTGGAGGACTCCTACGGCGGCGACGCCTCGCGGCTCTGGACCGAGGCCGCGGACGGCAGGGACCTGCTCAAGCGAGTGATGGCGCTGCCGGGGTTCGGCAAGCAGAAGGCGCAGATCTTCGTCGCCCTCCTCGCCAAACAGCTCGACGTACGTCCCGACGGCTGGGAGGACGTCGTCGGTGACTACGCGCTCGAGGGACACCGCTCGGTCGCCGACGTCGTGGACGCCGAGTCGCTGCAGAAGGTGCGCGAGTTCAAGAAGTCCAAGAAGGCCGCCGCGAAGGCCTCGGACTGACGGTCGCCACGCGGACCCGGCGCGCCGAGGTCACGGACACGCGCGTCGACATGCTGATGTCGGCCCTTCTGGGAGGCCGTGGCAGAATGACGGCGCGGCTCTTGACGTCACCGGGCCTCGCCGCGCCCCGAAGTTGCTCGACGAGAGGTGTTCGTGTCCTCACACGCACGCAAGTTGCTCCCCGCGGAGGTGCTGACGCACCCCTCCATCGCTGCCCTGGTCGCCGGTGCCACTCCCACCGGCACCGTGTCCCCCGAGGACGTACGGCGCGCCAGTGACGAGGCCGGGGTCGAGCCCCGGCACCTCAAGGCGCTGCTCGTGCACCTGGGCGGCCTCGGGATCTCCGTCCAGATCGACGCCGCCGGCATGCGTGCCGTCGCCGCCACGAGCAAGCGGGCCGCGACGTCGTCTGCTGCGAAGAAGGCGCCGGCGAAGAAGGCGCCCGCCAAGAAGGCCGCCGCTCCCGCCGCGTCCAAGGCTGCGGCGCCGGCGAAGAAGGCTGCTGCCAAGAAGGCCGCGACGTCCGCCGTGACGCCCGCAGCCGACGAGGTCGTCGACCTCGGCGCCGTCGAGGCCCCGGTCGTCGGGCCGGACGGCAAGAAGGTCCTGCCGGACATCCCGGACGCGGAGTTCGAGAAGGACGTCGCCAAGGACCCGACGATCAAGGAGGACGAGAAGCAGGCCTTCACCGTCTCCGCGGCCGACGAGACCGACGAGCCCGAGCAGCAGGTGATGGTGGCCGGCGCCACCGCCGACCCGGTCAAGGACTACCTGAAGCAGATCGGCAAGGTGCCCCTCCTCAACGCCGAGATGGAGGTCGAGCTCGCCAAGCGGATCGAGGCTGGCCTGTTCTCGGAGGAGAAGCTCGCCAAGGGCGGGCGGATCAGCCCGAAGATGCTCGAGGAGTACGAATGGATCGCCGAGGACGGGCGTCGGGCGAAGAACCACCTCCTCGAGGCCAACCTGCGACTCGTCGTCTCGCTGGCCAAGCGTTACACCGGTCGCGGGATGCTCTTCCTCGACCTCATCCAGGAGGGCAACCTCGGCCTGATCCGTGCGGTCGAGAAGTTCGACTACACCAAGGGCTACAAGTTCTCGACCTACGCCACGTGGTGGATCCGTCAGGCGATCACCCGCGCGATGGCCGACCAGGCCCGCACCATCCGCATCCCGGTGCACATGGTCGAGGTCATCAACAAGCTCGCGCGCGTGCAGCGCCAGATGCTCCAGGACCTGGGCCGCGAGCCCACGCCGGAGGAGCTGGCCAAGGAGCTCGATATGACCCCGGAGAAGGTCATCGAGGTCCAGAAGTACGGCCGCGAGCCCATCTCGCTGCACACGCCCCTCGGCGAGGACGGCGACTCCGAGTTCGGTGACCTCATCGAGGACTCCGAAGCCATCGTCCCGGCCGACGCGGTGTCGTTCACCCTGCTCCAGGAGCAGCTGCACGCGGTGCTCGACACCCTCTCGGAGCGTGAGGCCGGCGTGGTCTCGATGCGCTTCGGCCTCACCGACGGCCAGCCCAAGACCCTCGACGAGATCGGCAAGGTCTACGGCGTGACACGCGAGCGGATCCGCCAGATCGAGTCGAAGACGATGTCGAAGCTGCGCCACCCGAGCCGCTCGCAGGTCCTGCGCGACTACCTGGACTGAGCCCCGGCTCGTCCCGCACGTCACGAGCAGCGCCGTCCGGTCGGGCGGCGCTGCTCGGCAATTCGCGGGGCCACCGCGTGGCGGACAGGTGCCCCGGCGCGGGTGGGGCTGGCAGGCTGGCACCGTGACGACGGGCCGCCCGCACCTCCGACGTGCCCTCTGCGGTGCCGTGGCGGTGCTGGCGACGGCTGCGTGCACCACGGAGCAACCCGCACCCGAGGGGTCCGCGCAGCGGACGGCGGCACCCGAGGAGACGGCTGAGTCGTCCCCGTCCCCGCAGGCGACGGAGCCGGCGCCGGGGACGGCGACGCAGACAGGGGAGCCAGAGCCTGCCCCCGACGTGCCCATCTCCGCCGACGACGTCGACCCCGCCATCGCGGTCCGGGCGGTGCGCCACCTCGCCGGGCGGATCGGTCCGCGCGAGGCCACGGGGGCGGCGTACGCACGCGCGGCTCGCTGGGTCTCCGCCGAGCTGTCGCGGCTCGGGTACGACGTCGAGCAGCAGCGCGTGGACGTCCCGGCGGGGGAGTCGTGGGGCGTCCCCGTGCCGGCCGGGCGGTCCGTCAACGTCGTCGCGGCCCCGACCGGCTTCGACCCGACCCGACCGCACCTCGTGGTCGGGGCGCACCTCGACACGGTGCCGCAGGCACCCGGAGCCGAGGACAACGCCTCGGGGGTGGGCGTGGTGCTCGCGGTCGCCGAGGCGGCCTCCCGGCGCTCCACCCGACTTCCCACGGTGTTCGTCGCGTTCGGTGCCGAGGAGCCCCGCGGCGACCCGGAGGACCACCACTACGGCTCACGACGCTACGTCGCGCAGCTCGGTCCGCAGGAGCGCGCCGCGGTGCGCGAGATGGTGTCGCTCGACCGGGTCGGCGTGGGTGACCGGGTGCCGGTCGGGTCCGCGAACGGCTCCGACCCGGTGCAGCGAGCGCTGCTGGCAGCGGCCCGGCGTGCCGGCGCCGCGGCCGTCGCCGAGAGCGGTCAGCGCAGCAGCGACCACTGGTCCTTCGTCCGTGACGGCCTGCCGGGTGCGCGGCTGGGTTCGACGCCGTACGCCGGCTACCACTCCGCCGGTGACGTGCCGGCGGTCGTCTCCGCGGCGCAGCTCGAGCGGGTCGGCCGGATCGTCGCGGAGTGGCTGGCCCCGCGATGACGCGGCTCAACCCAGTCCGGCGCACTCCCGCAGCGCCGCCCGGCGGTCCCGGGACGCGGCCGCTGCCGCGCCGGTGTCGCGGGTGGCGAGGCCGTCGGCGCCGATCGTCGCGGGCCACCAGCGCGACGCGGTGACCTCGGCCCGGCCCGCCGGGTCGCGGGGTGGCCGGACGGTGAGCGTCAGGACGCCGGTGGGCCCGGGGGAGTACCACGCGAAGTTGCCCAGGCCGTAGGCGACGTAGCCGGGGCCGAGTCGCCCATCGCCCTGCAGCTCGTGCGCGTGGCTGCCCACCACGACGTCCGCACCCGACGCGACGAGCCGACGCGCCAGCGAGCGCTGGTCGTCCGAGGGGCAGCGCTCGCCCTGCACGCCCCAGTGGAGGTAGGCGACGAGGATGTCGGCAGTGCGGCCGGCCAGGCGGACCTCGCGGAGCAGGCGCCGCGGGTCCAGTGCACCGGCGACGCCGGACCTGTCCGGACCCGCGGCCCAGGCGCCGGTCGGGTCCGCGGTCGGGTCCTGGTCCGCCGCCGAGGCGGCGATCGTCGCCACTCGCGTGCCGGCCACGTCGGTGAGGGCCGCGGCGAAGGCCTCCTCCTCGTCGGCACCGATCCCGGCGACGGCCAGCCGCGGGTCCGCGGCGGCCGCGCGGCGGGCCGCCCGGAGCGTCGAGGGGAGCCGCGATCGACCGAAGTCGAGCGCGTGGTTGTTGGCCATGCTGGCGACGTCGACGCCTGCCGCGGCCAGGGCGGTGAAGGCCGACGCGGCGGCGGAGAACGTGAACCGCTTCCCGGGCTCCGGACGCCCACCCGAGCCGACGGAGGTCTCGAGGTTGACGATCGCGACGTCCGCTGCCGCAAGAGCGGCCGAGGCCGGGGCGAGGGCGGTGGCAGGGCGGCGCAGGCGTGGGGCGAGCGCCCCCTCGAAGTGCACGTCTCCCGCGACCGCGATGCGCACCGGAGCCGGGCGCCGTTCTCGCGGATCGGGCGCGGGAGCGGCCTCCCGGGGCGCTTCTGCCGGCGCACCTGACGCGGGCGGCGAGGACGGCTCATCCGCGGGGCTGCAGCCTGCGAGCACGGCGCACCCGAGGAGCGCGACCACCGTTCCGCGGCGACGTACGCCCCTGCGCCCCGCCCCGGTCATGGGGCCATCGTGCCACCGGCGAACCGCCCACCTCCCGAAGTGGGTGGACGTGACGGGGGTGGGCGGTGACACACTCGGCAGCATGACATCTCGGATCGCACTGACAGTCGGCTCGGCGGTCGTGGTGGCAGGCCTCGGCGCCGCTCCCGCGCACGCAGAGTTCTACAGCACCTCCGACCCCGCTGACGCGAAGGGCTCGCTCACCGACATCCGGGCCGTGCGTGCCAAGCACGGCGCGGCCAACGTGGTGGTGAAAGTCCGTTTCCAGGACCTGACGCGCTCGAGCGCGGCGGGGCTCTCGATCTTCGTCGACACGGACCGGGGCGCGAAGGGAGCCGAGTTCGTCCTGAGCAGCGGGTTGAACGACGGGACGGACTACGTGCTGACCGAGGCGTCGGGCTGGCGGGGCACCGACCAGCGCGTCGACTGCGACTACCAGGCGAAGCTCCGGTGGGGCGCCAAGAACTCGGTTCGGGCGCGGATCGACCGCTCCTGCCTGGGGGAGCCGCAGTCGGTCAGGGTCTCGGTCAAGATGGCGGATCCCACGGACGGCTCCGCCCGGGTCGTCGACTGGTCGCCTGAGCGCCGCCGCTGGAGCCTCCCAATGGAGCCCGGCCTCGGAGCGTGAGGCCGGCCCCTCACGCCTGCCAGCGACGCACCATCGTCCACACGTTGCTCTCGCCCTCGCGCCGGTAGCCGAGCTCGTCGAGCACGGCCGAGGCGAGCGGGAGGCCGCGCCCGGACTCGGCCATCTCGCCGGGCATGTCGTGCGTGGCGGCCGCGTCCCACTCGGCGTACTCCTCGCCGGAGTCGGCGAGCCGGGCGGTGAGCGCGCCCGGGGACACGTCGAGACGGAAGTGCCAGGCGACCTGCCCGACCGGGCGTCCGTGCTCGACGACGTTGTTGGCCAGCTCCATCACCGCGGTCTCGAACATCATCACGTCGGACGCGGGGATGTGCGGGTGCTCGGTCGAGACCCGTTCGAGCAGGTCGTGCAGCTGCTCCATGTCGCGCGGGACCGCGAGGCCGGCGATCTCGTAGTGCTCACCAGTCACGACGCGCGTCCTCGACCGTGTCGTGGGGACGAAGGATGCGGTCGAGGTTGGTGAGCCGGAGGACCGTGCGCACCTGCTCGCCAGCCGCGGCGATCCTGAGGTCGCCGCCCGCCTGGCGACACGTCTTGAGCCCGCTCACGAGCGCCCCGAGCCCGGAGGAGTCGATGAACGCCGTCGGCCCGAGGTCGACGACCACCTTGGGTGCCTGGGCGACGGCCGCCGCGATGGCCTCGCGGAAGGGCGTCGCCACCGCCATCGACACCCGCGCCGGGCACACGATCACCGCCACGCCGTCGCTGACGTCGGTCTGCCACTCGGTCATGCTGCTCTCTCCTCCACCTGGTCGGGGAACTCCGGCACGCGGAACCGCGCGGCCTCGATGATCACGCTGAGCACCAGCAGGTCGTAGGCGACCCACAGCCAGTTGACGCCGGTGCCGATCACCGACGTGGTCGTCCCGGCCCACAGCCGCAGCCCGCCCACCACGCAGGCGACGACGAGGACGGCCATGGCCGTCAGCTGCGGCCAGATCAGCCGCCACGGGAAGGGCTGGCTCGCCTGGCGCGTCTTGGGGGTGACGACGAACCCCAGGGGTCGCCCGAACCAGACGTTGGCGGCCGCGGTCACGCAGGCGCGTATCCACAGCGGGAACAGCGCCAGGCTGTACTGGTGGCCGCGCCAGGTCTTCACCCCGTAGCCGATGATCGCGAACAACAGCTGGTTGAGCACGACGTAGGGGACGAAGTAGGCGAGGAAGGTCAGGCCGTAGGCCTTGACCGGCAGGATGCCGAGGCAGAGGTAGACCACGGGCGCGGCGAGGTAGATGACGGCCGCGAACCCGGAGAGGTAGCTCCACATCGTCGCGAAGTACATAAGCCGCTGGCCCGCGCTCATCCCGCGCTGGGTGAGCGGGTTCTCGCGCAGCAGCACCTGCAGCGTGCCCTGCGCCCACCGGAGGCGCTGCTGCAGCATGGTGCGCAGGTCCTCCGGCGCCAGCCCGTGGGCGAGGACCTCGTGGTGGTAGACCGACTTCCAGCCGTTGGCGTGCAGACGCATGCAGGTAGCCATGTCCTCGGTCACCGAGACCGTGGCGAGCGGCATCATGGGCTGGGCCTCGTCGGCACGGTCGACGTCGACAGCGGTCATGAGGCGGCGTACGGAGTCGACGGCGGCGAGGGGGGACAGCTCACGCCGGGAGAGCTGGTCGAGCGCCGCGTCGTCAACGACAGGCAGGCCCAGCTCCGCGTCGACCTCGACCGGCAGCAGGCCCAGCGCGTCGTCGGTCAGCAGCTCGAGGTCGGCGAGGTCGGCCCGGATGGCCGCGAGGTCGTCGCTGACGACCGATTTGCTGGCCTCCTGCACCGCCTGCTGGAACGCGTACGTGACCTCCGAGACCGGGACGCCCTCGTCGAGCCGCCGCTGGGCGACGTGGACCGCGTCGAGCACCTCGCTGATCGAGGGGACCAGCTCCGGGGTCTCCTTGCGGGCGCGTGCGACGGCCTTGTCGAGGACGCGCCGGGACGCCTGGAGCGTGTCGCGCACGGCGCGCTCGACCTCCCGGACGTAGCCGACGATGCCGAGCTGCATGAGCGCGTCGCGACGCAGCAGGGCATTGGACCCGCAGAAGAACGCGGCGTTCCAGCCGTCCTTGCCCTGCTGGATGGGTCCGTAGAAGAGGGGCGCCTGGCTCCCGAGCGGGTCGCTGTCGGTGACGTTGCTGAACCACTGGGGCGTCTGCACCAGCGCCACCTCCGGGTCCCGGAACCAGCCCAAGGTCTTGCCGAGGATCAGGGGGTCGGGCACCTGGTCGGCGTCGAGGATCAGCAGGAACTCTCCCTCGGTGCGGAAGAGGGCACTGTTGAGGTTGCCGGCCTTGGCGTGGCGTGGCATGTCCTGCCACTCGTCGCCCCGGGTGAGGTAGCCGACGCCCAGCCGCTCGGCGGCGGCCCGCATCTCCGGTCGGTCGCCGTCGTCGAGGATCCACGTCGTGTGGGGGTGGACGATCCGCTCGGAAGCCTTCGCGGTCGCGGTCACCATCTCGACCGGCTCGTTGTAGGTCGTGATCAGCACGTCGACGGTCGCGCCCTCGGGCGGCGGCGGCGCCTCCCCACGCTCCTTGCGACGCCACATCGTGAGGCCGAAGAGGTAGGAGTCGACGAGCGAGTAGGTCTCGGCCAGCACGAGGGGGACGGCGATCCACCAGTTGGGCCAGTTGACCGAGAACAGCCAGCGCCAGCCGACGTAGAGCGTGCCGCTCGTCAGGGTGAGCAGGACCAGGATCCTGACGGACAGCTGCTTCACGTGGTCTCCCGTCGTACCGCGATCACGGTCAGGTCGTCGCTCGTGGTGAGCTCGCTCACCCGCTCGGTCACCAGCTCGACGATCGTGGCCGGGTCCGGTGTCTGTGCTGCGAGGTCCCGCGCTGCCGCGAGCGCGTCCTCAGCGCTCGCGAACGCGTCGAGGACGCCGTCGCTGACCGCGAGCAGCGTCTCGCCGGGCGCCAGGACACCCGACCGGGCCGTCCAGTCGTCCCCTGCCATCGCCCCCAGTGGGAGGTCGCCCGAGGCGAGGCGCCGCACGTCGCCGTCGGGCTGCAGGACGAACGCGAGGCCGTGGCCGGCGTCGACGTACTCCATCTCGCCGCTCCGCGGGTCGATGCGGACGGCGAACAGGGTGACGAACGTGCCCGCGTCGTCGAGGTCGTCCTGGCTGTCCACGGCCGCGCGGGTGACGGTGGCGGCCACGCTGTTGAAGGGGGAGGTGCCCCGCACGAGGGTGCGCACCTGGGCGGCGATCATGGCGGCGACCAGGCCCTTGCCCATCACGTCCGCGAGCACCACCTGGAGCCGGCCGTCGAGCGCCTGCCAGTCGTAGAAGTCGCCGCCGACCGAGCGGGCGGGCTGGCAGTGGCCGGCGATCTCGAGACCGGGGACCCGCACGTCCTGGCGCGGCAGCAGGCGGCGCTGGACCTCGCGGGCCTCGCGCTGGTCGCGATCGCGGTCGAGCTCCTGCTCGACCCACGCGGCGAGGTCGCCCAGCATCCTGTCCTCGGCCTCGCTCAGCTCACGCGGCCGGTCGTCAGCGAGGCAGAGGGTGCCGACGACGTGGCCGTCGGCACGCAGCGGTCGTCCGGCGTAGAAGATCGCCGGCTCGTCGGACACGACCGCCGGGTGCTGCGCGAGCTCCGGGTCCTCACGGGCGTCGGGGAGGACGACAGGGCGGTCCTCGATGACCGCGACCGCGCAGAGCGACTCCGACACGGGCCGCACCGACGAGGTCAGCCCGACCTGCGCGAGGCTGACCTGCTGACGGTCGTCGACGAGGTTGACCGCGGCGACGGGCACGTCGAAGAGGCGTCGCGCCATGCGTACGACGCGGTCGAACCGATCGTCGCGGTCTCCGAACGCCACGAGGCTCTCGACCGCGGCGAGGCGTGCAGGATCGTCGAGCCGAGACACGCCGCGACCCTAGCAACAGAACGAGGTGGTCTGGACCGGTATCTGCGAACTCGAGCGGGTGTCGGTGGTTCAGGTGGCCGCGACGCCGGCGGCCCACACCACGGCGGCGAGGAAGGCGGCGACGAGCTCGATCAGGATCGACGTGGCCACGGCGTGCAGGGCGCCCTTGGTCGAGGGCCACGCGAGTGCACCGCCGACGCGGGCCCGCTCGGCGAGGTAGACGCCGAGGACGAAACCGATGAACATCCCGATGACGGGGACCACGAAGAAGCCGGCGAACGCGAGCAGGCCACCCGCGAGGAGGGTCCGCGTCGGCACTCCGGAGGCCTTGAGCCGCCGGCCGGGGACGAGGTACTTCACGACCGACCCGCCGACGAGGAGCACCGCGCTGACCCCCAGGACGGCCCAGGCGGTCGACGTGCCGATGTCGAGGGCCCACACCAGGATCGCGCCGAGCACGAGGATCGTCCCCGGCAGGACGGGGACGATGATGCCCGCGATGCCGACGGCGATCGCGAGGGCGACGAGGATCTCGAGGGGGGTCACGGTCTCAGCCTCCCAGACGCCGCCCACCAGCCGGACGCGGACGCAGAACGGCCCCGGAGAGCGTGTCCGGGGCCGTTCGGGAGTCGGTGGGTGGGTGGGGTCTGTCTCAGGCCTCGCTGCCTGCGGCGGGCGTGTCCAGCTTGTGGGTCTCGTCGTGGACGGTCGCGGCGACCTCGCGGAGCTTCTCGCCGTGCTCGCGGGCGTGGTGGGCGCAGAACAGCAGCTCGCCGCCGGTCTGGAGCTCCACCCGCAGGTAGGCCTGGGCGCCGCAGCGGTCGCAGCGGTCACCAGCCGTGAGGACGGCCTGGGTGGGTGCGGTGGCAGTGGTCACGTCAGCCTCATTTCTGTTCATCGGTGTCTGGCCCAACGTAGCCAGTCGGACAAAGATTCCCCGCTGGTGCTTCCGGATCGAGACTCCTGAAGTCAATCACGTCACACTCTTCCGCGCTGGCGTTGTCCTCAAGCGTGGACGAGCCGTTGCAGAAGCGATACCTGTCAGGTGCCCCACGCTAGCCCGGCCCATGCGCGGCGCGAGGCAGGCGTGCCTCCGTCGGCGCCCGGCGTGTCGCAGGTAGGTTCTTCCCTTGTGGCAGCACCATCGGACAACACCTACAACGCCGCACACCTCCTCGTCCTCGAGGGGCTCGACGCGGTTCGCAAGCGACCGGGCATGTACATCGGCTCGACCGACACGCGCGGGCTGATGCACTGCCTCTGGGAGATCATCGACAACGGCGTGGACGAGGCACTGGCCGGTGTCGCGCACCGCGTCGAGGTGACGCTCCACGACGACGGCTCCGTCGAGGTGTACGACGACGGGCGCGGCATCCCGACCGACAAGGAGCCCAAGACCGGGCTGTCGGGCGTCGAGGTCGTGGCCACCAAGCTGCACGCCGGCGGCAAGTTCGGCGGTGGCTCCTACGTCGCCACCGGCGGTCTGCACGGCGTCGGCCTGTCGGTGGTCAACGCGCTCTCCGCCCGCATGGACATCGACGTCGACCGCTCGCCCTCCCAGCAGGGCCTGTCCTTCCAGCGCGGGGTGCCGGGCGTCTTCGACGGCGACGGACCCGGAGCGTCCTTCACCCCCACGTCCGGTCTGTCCCGCAAGGGCAAGCGCGTGGCGAAGGGGAAGACGGGCACGCGGATCCGCTTCTGGCCCGACCGGCAGATCTTCACCAAGGACGCCCGGTTCGAGATGGACGGCCTCATCGGCCGCGCCCGCCAGACGTCGTACATCGTCCCGGGCCTCGAGCTCGTCATCCGCGACCAGCGCACCGACGAGATGGTCGAGGAGAAGTTCCGTCACGACGGCGGCATCGCGGAGTTCGTCGAGTTCCTCTCCCACGGCGAGCCGGTCACCGACATCCTGCGCCTGCAGGGCACCGACACCTTCACCGAGACGGTGCCCCTGCTCGACGACAAGGGCCACATGACGCCGCAGGAGGTCGAGCGCGAGCTCACCGTCGACGTCGCGGTGCGGTGGGACACGGCGTACGACACCGAGCTGCGCTCGTTCGTCAACGTGATCGCGACGCCGAAGGGCGGCACCCACGTCAGCGGCTTCGAGGCCGCCCTGACCAAGACCTTCAACGACGCCATGCGCGCCGCGAAGGTGCTGAAGGCCGCCGACACCGATGTCATCAAGGACGACGTGCTCGAGGGCCTGACCGCGGTGGTGACCGTGCGGCTCGCGGAGCCTCAGTTCGAGGGCCAGACCAAGGAGATCCTCGGCACGCCGGCCGCGCGCAGCGTCGTGCGCAAGGTCGTGGCCGGCGAGCTCAAGGCGTTCCTCACCTCGACCAAGCGGGCCGAGAAGGCGCAGGCCAAGCTGCTCATGGAGAAGGTCGCGGGGGCGTCGAAGACCCGGCTGGCCGCACGCCAGCACAAGGAGAACCAGCGCCGCAAGAACGCGCTGGAGTCCTCCGCGCTGCCGGCCAAGCTCTTCGACTGCCGCAGCACCGACACCGAGCGCACCGAGCTGTTCATCGTCGAGGGCGACTCGGCGATGGGCACGGCGAAGGCCGCCCGGAGCAGCGAGTTCCAGGCGCTGCTCCCGATCCGCGGCAAGATCCTCAACGTCCAGAAGGCCACCGTCGGCGACATGCTGAAGAACGCCGAGTGCGCCTCGATCATCCAGGTCGTCGGCGCCGGCTCCGGCCGTACGTTCGACCTCGAGGCGGCTCGCTACGGCCGGATCATCCTGATGGCTGACGCCGACTCCGACGGTGCCCACATCCGGTGCCTGCTGGCCACGCTGTTCTTCAAGTACATGCCCGAGCTGGTGCGCGACGGACGGCTCTTCTCGGCCGTGCCGCCGCTGCACCGCATCGAGCTGTCCAACCCCAAGAAGGGGATGGACAAGTACATCTACACCTATTCCGACGACGAGCTGCAGCGCAAGCTGGCCGAGCTCAAGAAGAAGAACGTCCGCTGGAAGGACCCGGTCCAGCGCTACAAGGGCCTCGGCGAGATGGACGCCGACCAGCTGGCCGAGACGACCATGGACCCCCGCCACCGCACGCTGCGCAAGCTCACCATCGACGACGTCGACGAGGCGAGCAAGGTCTTCGACCTGCTGATGGGGTCCGACGTCGCCCCGCGCAAGGAGTTCATCGTGCAGGGCGCCTACGAGGTCGACGTGGAGACGCTGGACGCGTGACGGGCGAGCACCATGCAGGCAGTTCGTCGCGGGCCGGGCGGCGCCGAGCGTGAGACCCGGCGCCAGGCCAACCAACTGCCTTCATGGTGCACGGCTCGGCCCGTTCAACGTAGGCAGTTCGCTCGTGCCAGCAGCTGGTCGAGCGTGGTCTCTGCAAGCAGCCTCCCGAACTGCCTATGCTGGTCGAGCTGCGCGCCCGACCAGCGCCGAGGAAAGGGCGCCTCAGGCGTGCTGGGTGAGGATCCCGGAGTCGACGTCGTAGAGGAAGCCGCCGACCTTGGCGCGCTCGCCGATGAGCGGGTGGGCGCGCACCTTGGCGACGTCCTGGCTCAGCTGCTCGAGCTGGTCGGTGACGACCCCGAAGGACTGCCAGCTCGCGTCGACGCCCGCCGACTCGCCCACCTTGTCCCGCAGCTCCTGCTCGGAGGCCGAGGCCATCGCGCAGCGGGTGTGGGGCACCACGAGGATGCGCTGCACGTTGAGCAGGTGCACACCGAGGACCAGCGCCTCGAGGGCCTGCGGCGTCACGCGCGCCCCGGGGTTGCGGAAGATCTTGGCGTCGCCGTGCCGGAGCCCGAGCATGCCCAGCGGGTCGATGCGCGAGTCCATGCAGGTCACGAGGGCGATGCCGGCATGGGCCTTGCCGTCGAAGCCGCCGAGGTCGAAGGAGTCCGCGAACGCGCGGTTGGCCTGCAACAGGTCGTCGAAGTCGCTCACGCCCGGCAGGTTAGCGCCCCTCAGGCATGCCCGGTGAAGACGTCCCGCGCTGCGAGCCGGGTGGGGCGCACCTCGCGGAACAGCACGAGGGCCAGGACGGCGGCGACGACCGCGCACCCCGCCGCTCCCCAGAAGACGGCGTGCTCCTGGGCGATGCCCGCGACCCGGAGGAGGTCGGAGAACTCCTTGCACCGGCTCTTGCCGTCGCACACCTCCTGCACCGGGGGCACGGCCAGCTGCTCGGAGTAGTAGCGGCGCAGCCCGATCGTGGTGAGCGCGGAGATGCCCACGAGCATGCCGACCATCCGGGCGACCACGACGAATGCGCTCGCGACGCCGTGCACGTCGTCGTCGGTGAAGGCGAGCAGGGCGGCGTTGACCGGGGCCAGGGCCAGTCCGAAGCCGAGCCCGCCCGTGACGAGCGCGACGTTGGCGACCGGCTCCTCGATGGTGGTGAGCCCCCAGCGCGTCATCAGCACGAAGCCGGTGGCGGCGAGCAGCATCCCGCCGGCGGTGACCAAGCCTGGGGAGAGGTAGCGGATGACGTAGCCGCCGGCCACGGCACCGACGGGCAGGGCCAGCAGGAAGCGGACGAGCACGAGGGCGGCCGGCAGCTGGTCGTCGGGGTAGACGGTGGTGCGGGCGAAGAGCGGGATGTCGATCAGGGCGGCGATCAGCGCGGCGCCGACGAAGAAGCTGACCAGCAGCGCTCCCCACGCCGGCGTACGACGCAGCGCGCCGCGGGGCACGAGCGGGCTGGCGGCGCGGCGGAGGTGCCAGGTGAAGGCCACGGCCGCGACGACCGCGCCGAGGAGGTACCACCGGCCCTGGGGGGAGAACACCTCGACCTTGGGGTCGGCGGTGGCGAAGGCCAGGATCACCCCGCCGAGGACCGCCGCGAGCAGCAGCGCGCCGACCAGGTCCGCGTCGACGAGCACGCGGGTCCAGCCGCGCAGGTCGAGCAGCGGGCGGGGCGCGAACCAGCACCACGCCAGCAGCAGCACGAACGTGACGACGGTGGCGGCGCCGATCGGGGTGAGCCAGCGCCCATCGCCGGCGAAGGGGATGAACAGCTGCCCCCACGTCAGGTCGCGCATCAGCGACGCGGGGCGCAGGAAGACCACCGCGGCGCACACGAGGGTCACCGTGACCAGCAGCAGGCCGATGAGGTCGGGCCGCCGTCCGCCGGAGCGGGACGCCCGGTCGTGGTGCGGTGCGAGGGCGCGGATGGCGGCGGCGAGCACCAGACCGACGGCGAGGTTGATCGCGAAGATCGCGCGCCAGTCGGCGACGGCGAGGACCGCCGCACCGAAGAGCGGACCCAGCACCGACCCGATCTCCTGGACCGCGGAGACCACGCCCAGCGGGACGCCGCGGCGCTCGACGGGGTAGAGGTCGGCCACCAGCGCCAGCGTGGCCGGCACCAGGCCACCGCCGCCCACGCCCTGGAGGAAGCGGCCGGCGACGATGCTGGGCATGTCGTAGGCGACCGTGGTGATGAGCGAGCCGAGGGCGAACAGCACGAGCGCCATCACCAGCACGGGCACCCGCCCGCGCAGGTCGGCGATGCGGCCGATGAGCGGGAGCATCGCGACGTAGCCGAGGAGGAAGCCGCTGACGATCGGGGCTGCTCGCTGCAGCTGGTCGATCGGCACCCCGACCCCGGTCATCATGTCCGGGAGTGCGAGGACCACGACGTAGGTGTCGGCCGCCGCGAAGGCGACGGCCACGGCCGCCATGGCGAGCAGCGCCCGCGAGGTGCGGGACACCGCGGCCTCGCCCGTGGCGGTGCTCACGGCGCGGTGATGTCCTTCTCGGTGCCGTAGTCGGCGAAGTCGACGGTGTAGGTCATCGGCTCGGCGCGCGGGTAGAAGACGCCCGTGAGCGTGGCCTTGCGCAGCTCGCCGGCGTCGCTGACCTGCCACTCCACGTCGAAGGTGTCACCGGACGACGAGGGGATGATGGCGTCCATCGCGTCTCCGGGGACCGTGCCGGAGTAGGTGGTGAGGATCTCGGAGTTGTCCGCCCCGCCGCGCACGCTCTCGCCGGCCTCGGGCGACTCGGTGAGGCCCAGCAGCCCGGCGAAGCCGTCGTCCCCGATGAGGTTGGACGGGTCGGGGGCGCCGTACTCCTTGGGGTTGACCTTGTTCCAGCCCGGGGTGAACGGCAGCTGGGCGTAGACCGTGTCGTCGACGGCGACCACGGGTACGTCGACGGTCTGGCCGGCGAACACCACGGTGATCGAGCCGTCGAAGGCGGGGGCCTGCGTGATCGTTCCGGTGGCCCTGGTGATGCCGGAGACCCCGTCGGGAAGCGAGGGCGTGGAGAGCGTGAGGTCGACGCCACTCGTCTCCGTGAGGGTCGTGGCCGCCTCGTCGAGCACCTCCTCGGGCGTCGGGCCCTCGTCGCCCTCGCCACTGGCCCCGTCGGCGCCGGAGCAGGCGGACAGGGCCGGGAGGGCGAGCACGACAGCGGTGAGCGTCGTGGCGAGTCGACCGGAGGTGCGGGCGCGAGCGAGCATGCCCTCAGCCTTCCACAGGGGCGGCTGCCCCACCGTCGCCCGCGCCCGCAGCGGCCGCTCGGGTCGCGACCTGGGCGGACACCGGTGAGGCCACGGCGGCGATGGGCTGCGGCGCCGGGACACCGGAGCCGTCACGCCGGCCGTTGGCCTCGGGCAGGTCGACGGGCGCGCCGCTCGAGGCGGCGGCGCGGGCCGGGCCCGGACCGGCCCAGGCGGTGACCAGGGTGTCCTCTCCCTTGAGGAACCGGTGGCTGCGCACGCCGCCGGTCGCGCGGCCCTTGCCGGGGTACTCGCTGAACGGGGTCACCTTGACGGCTCCGGCCTCGGTGCCGGGCAGGGCCGTGGAGGAGCCGGAGGCGGTGACGACGACGGCATCCTCGGGGACGAAGGCGCCGAAGAACGCGACCCGCTGGCCCTCGCCGAGCTTGATGCCGGCCATGCCCCCGCCGGAGCGACCCTGCGGTCGTACGCCCGAGGCGGGGAAGTGGAGCAGCTGGGCGTCGGAGGAGATGAAGCACAGCTCCTCGTCGCCGGTGACGAGCTCGACCGCCCCGACGACCTCGTCGTCGTCCTTGAGGCCGATGACCTCCCACTCGTCGCGGTTGAGGACCTCGGGGTTGACCCGCTTGACGACGCCGTCGCGCGTGCCGAGGGCGAGCCCGGGGCCGTCGGTGGGCAGCGAGGTGAGGGCCAGGGCCCGCTCGCCCGGATCGAGGGCGAGCATCTCGCTGAGCGGGAGGGTGCCCTGGAGGTTGGGGTCGTTGGCGGTGGGTGGCAGCTCCGCGTTGCTCAGGTCGAGCACGGAGAGCCGCATCACCCGGCCGCGGCTGGTGACCACGCCGATCTCCCCGCGCTTGGTGGTGCGCACCACCGAGACGGCGACGTCGTGGTTGGCCCGGTCGCCGCCGGAGCCCGGGGGCTCGGCATCGCGGGTGCGGGCGAGGAGCCCGGTGGAGGAGAGGAGGACGTAGCAGGGCTCGTCGGCGACCTCGACCGAGGCCACGGCCGCCGTGACGGCGGGCGCGGCGCCGAGCAGGACCGTGCGGCGCGGGGTGCCGTGCTCCTTGGCGACCTCGGTCAGCTCGTCGGAGACGACCTTCCGGAGCAGCTTCTCGTCGGCCAGGATCGCGTCGAGGTACTCGATCGTGCGCTCGAGCTCGCTCTTCTCCTTCTCCAGCTCGAGCCTGCTGAACTTCGTCAGGCGGCGCAACGGCATGTCGAGGATGTAGTCGGCCTGGACCTCGGAGAGGTCGAAGACCGAGATCAGGCGCTCCTTGGCCGCGGCGGCGTTGTCGGAGCCGCGGATGACCTGGATGACCTCGTCGATGTCGAGGATCGCGACGAGCAGGCCGTCGACGAGGTGCAGCCGGTCCGCGGCCTTCTGGCGGCGGAACGTGGAACGACGGCGTACGACGTCGAAGCGGTGGCCGAGGAAGACCTCGAGCATCTCCTTGAGGCCGAGCGTGCGCGGCTGGCCGTCGACCAGCGCGACGGCGTTGATGCCGAACGAGTCCTCCAGCGCCGTCTGGCGGTAGAGCTGCTCCAGGATCGCCTCGGGGACGAAGCCGTTCTTGATCTCGATGACCAGGCGGAGGCCGTGCTCGCGGTCGCTGAGGTCCTTGATGTCGGCGATGCCCTGCAGCTTCTTGGCGAGCACGAGCTTCTTGATCTGGTCCATCACGCGCTCGGTGCCGACGCCGTAGGGCAGCTCGGTGACGACGATGCCCTTGCGCCGTGCGGTCACCGACTCGATCCGGGCGGTGGCACGCATCTTGAACGTGCCACGGCCACTCTCGTAGGCGTCGCGGATACCGTCGAGGCCGACGATCTTGCCGCCGGTCGGCAGGTCGGGCCCGGGCACGAACCGCATCAGGTCGTCCAGGGACGCCTTCGGGTGGGTGATCAGGTGCTTGAGCGCCTGGACGACCTCGACGAGGTTGTGCGGGGCGATGTTGGTGGCCATGCCGACCGCGATGCCGGCCGAGCCGTTGACCAGGAGGTGGGGGATGGCGGCCGGCAGGACGACCGGCTCCATCTCCCGTGAGTCGTAGTTGGGCTTGAAGTCAACGGTGTCCTCGTCGATGGAGGCGGTCATCGCCACCGCGGCGGGTGCCATCCGGCACTCCGTGTAGCGCATGGCGGCGGGGGAGTCGTCCGGCGAGCCGAAGTTGCCGTGGCCGTCGACCGTGCGCAGCCGCATGGACCACGGCTGCGCCATCCGGACCAGCGCGTCGTAGATCGCCCCGTCGCCGTGCGGGTGCAGCCGGCCCATGACCTCACCGACGACGCGGGCGCTCTTGACGTGACCGCGGTCGGGCCGCAATGACATGTCGTCCATCGTGTAGAGGATCCGCCGCTGCACCGGCTTGAGGCCGTCGCGCGCGTCGGGCAGTGCGCGGGAGTAGATGACCGAGTAGGCGTACTCGAGGAACGACGTCTGCATCTCGTCGCGGATGTCGGTGTCGAGGATGTGCTCCTCGAAGTCGTCCGGGAGGGGCTCCTGCTTCGTACGTCGTGCCATGGCGTCATTGTCCCCGGTGCCCGCTCCCGGACCACGGGGGGCACGCCGAGGGGGCCGGGCCGGATAGATTGCAGTCGTGACCGAGACGGACGCCGCCGCAGACGAGGTGCGTACGACGCGTCCGCCCCGGCACTGGGAGGCGGACGTCCTGCTGCGCGACGGGCGCACGGCCCACATCCGTCCGATCCAGCCCGAGGACCGGGAGCTGCTGGTCGAGTTCTACAGCCGGGTCTCGGAGCAGTCGAAGTACTACCGGTTCTTCTCGCCGATGCCGGAGCTCTCCGAGCGCGACCTCGACCGGTTCACCCAGGTGGACCACCGCGACCGCGTGGCGATGATCCTCACCGTGGCCGGGCAGATGATCGCGGTCGGCCGCTACGACATGATCCGGCCCGGCTACGCCGAGGTCGCGTTCCTCGTCGAGGACAAGCACCAGGGCCGCGGGATCGGCCAGCTCCTGCTCGAGCACCTCGCCCAGGCAGGACGCGAGCGGGGCATCGAGGAGTTCGTCGCCGAGGTCCTGCCGGACAACCAGGCGATGATCCACACCTTCAAGGACGCCGGCTACCAGGTGAAGAGCACGTTCGAGGACGGCGTGATGGAGCTGGTGTTCCGGATCGACCCGACCGACACCGCGCTCGGCGTCATGGAGCAGCGGGAGCACCGTGCCGAGTACGCGTCGATCGAGCGCTTCTTCTCACCCAGGTCGGTCGCGATCATCGGCGCGAGCCGCCGTCAGGACACCATCGGGCGCGCGCTCGTACGCCACCTCGTCCTCGGCAACTTCACCGGCCGCATCCACGTGGTCAACCCGAGCGCCGACTCGGTGTCGGGCATGCCGGCGTGGAAGTCGGTGGGCGACATCCCGGGCGAGGTGGACGTGGCGATCGTGGCCGTGCCCGCCGAGTCGGTCCAGGACGTCGTCCTCGACTGCGCCGCCAAGGGCGTCCACGGCCTAGTCGTGATCTCGTCCGGCTTCGCCGAGACCGGCGAGGAGGGCCGCATGCGGCAGCGCCGCCTGGTCGGGCTCTCCCGCTCCTACGGCCTCCGCCTGATCGGGCCCAACGCGCTCGGCATCATCAACACGGACCCCGACGTGCAGCTCAACGCCTCGCTGTCCTCGGTGATGCCGCCGCGCGGCCGCGCGGGCTTCTTCTGCCAGTCGGGTGCGCTCGGATCGGCCATCCTGGAGAAGGTGCAGAACCGCGGACTGGGCCTGACCACGTTCGTCAGCGCCGGCAACCGCGCCGACGTGTCGGGCAACGACCTCCTGCAGTACTGGGAGGAGGACGACGCCACCGAGGTCGTGCTGCTCTACCTCGAGTCGATCGGGAACCCGCGCAAGTTCTCGCGCATCGCCCGCCGCGTGAGCCGGCGCAAGCCGATCGTCGCGGTGCGGTCGGGCCGCAGCTCCCAGGGCGTGCCGATGGGTCACGCGGTGCGCAAGATCGGGGCGCCGGGCGAGGCCGTCGACGCGATGTTCCGCCAGGCCGGGATCATCCAGGTCGAGTCGCTGGAGGAGATGTTCGACGTCGCCCAGCTGCTGGCCCACCAGCCGCTGCCGCGCGGGCGCCGGGTCGCGATCGTCGGCAACTCCGACGCCCTGGGCCTGCTCGCCGCCGATGCTGCGAACGGCGTCGGTCTCGTGGTCAACCGCCAGGAAGCCCTCGGCGCGGACGCCACCGCGGAGGACTTCGAGGACGCCCTCGACGCCGCCATCGACGACCCGGAGGTCGACGCGGTCGTCGCGATCTTCATCCCGCCGCTCAACGTGGCGGGAGCCCGCGAGGACGTCGCCAACGTGCTCGCGGCGGTGGGCGAGCAGTCCGACAAGCCCATCGTGTCGACCTTCCTCGGCACCGAGGGCGTTCCCGAGCTGCTGCGCGTGCCCGACGTCGCCGGGTCCAGCGCCGGCCGCGGGTCGGTGCCGTCGTACCCCGCTGTCGAGGCCGCGGTGCGGGCGCTGGCGCGCGTCGTCGAGTACGCCGTGTGGCTGCGCGTGCCGCAGGCGCCCCTCGTCGACCCGGGCGTCAACGACCTCGACGCCGCCCGCCACCTCGTCAACGAGGTCCTCATGCGGCACCCCGAGGGCCGCGACCTCGACTTCGACGAGCAGTACCGCCTGCTCACCGCCTACGGCATCGACCTGTGGGACACCTACGCCGTCGCCACGCTCGACGAGGCCACCACCGCGGGCGAGGCCCTGGGCTGGGACGTGGTGCTCAAGGCGACCGCCGACCACCTGCGCGACCGGCCCGACCTGGCCCACGTGTGGCGCAACATCGACAACCCCGAGGAGATGGCGCAGGCCTGGCGCTCGCTCACCAGCCTGATCACCGACCCCGACAACGCCGGGTTCGTCGTGCAGCGCAACGCGCCTCCCGGGGTGCCCGTCACGATCGCGACGATGGAGGACCCGCTCTTCGGCCCGGTCCTGTCCTTCGGGATCGGCGGCCCGCTCACCGAGCTGCTGGGGGACCGGTCGTTCCGGATCCCGCCGCTCGCCGACCACGACGCCCAGGACATGGTGCGCGAGATCAAGGCGTCGCCGCTGCTCTTCGGCTACCGGGGCAGCGAGATCGTCGACGTCGCGGAGATCGAGCGGCTGGTGCGCCAGGTGGCACAGCTCCAGCACGACCTGCCGCAGGTGCGGGCGCTGCAGCTGCCGCTCGTCCTGGCCGGGGCGGAGAGCGCCACGGTCCTCGGTGCCAACGTGCGCGTCGAGCCGGTGAAGGACCCCAGGTCCGACTGGTTCGTGCGTCGGCTGAGCACGATGCCCGGGGACACCCTGCCGGACTGAGCCCGGCGTGACAGACTGCCACCATGCCCCGCTCCACCCGTGACGCGGACGTCTCCCATGACCTCCGCAAGGCGATCCACCGCACCGGCTACTACCCCGAGGTCGTCGCCGACGGCGTCTTCTCCGCGGCGGGCGGCGAGGAGGTCGTGTCCTACTTCGTCCACCACGAGACGACGTTCGACCACGAGGAGGTACGACGGCACCTCACGGCGCTGCTGCTGACGCCCACCCGGCTGGTCATCGCGCACACCGACGAGCACCCCGGCGACGACCTGCTGCCCGAGCCCTACACCTCGACCACCACCGAGGCCGTCACCCTGACCTCCATCCGGACCGTGGTCGTGACCCGGATGGTGGCCAACCCGACCAAGGGCGTCGCCCCGCCGGCCGAGGCCGTGCTGACGATCGGGTGGGGCGGCGTCGGGCGCCTCGACCTCGAGCCCGCGGCGTGCTCGGACCCCAACTGCGACGCCGACCACGGCTACACCGGCACCCTGGCCGGTGACGACTACACGCTGCGCGTGTCGGCGGCCGCCGAGGGCGCCGACGCCGTCGCCGGCCTGCTCGGCTTCGCGGAGGCGCTCTCCGCCCGCACCCGCGGATGACACAGGCCTTCACCCCGCCGGCCTACGGCGACCGCTCGCTCGCCGACGTCGTGCCCTCCGTCGCCCGCGCGCTCGGTGTCGAGCTGCCCGGGCACCCGGCCGGTCTCGAGCTCCCGCCCGCGCCGTCGTACGTCGTCTTCCTCGTCGACGGGATGGGGGCGGAGCTGCTCACCCGCTACGCCCACGCGGCGCCCTACCTGTCGTCCCTCGTCGAGGGCGGTGCCACCGGGACGGCCGGGGTGCCCTCGACGACGGCCACCTCGCTCACCTCGCTCGGCACCGGTCTGGTGCCGGGCGCGCACGGGCTCGTCGGCTTCACCGCCCGCATCCCGGGCACCGACCGGCTGCTCAACCACCTGTGGTGGGACGCAGGAGTCGACCCGCTCGAGTGGCAGCCGCACCCGACGGCGCTCGGACGGCTGGCCCACGCCGGCGTCCACGTCACGGCGGTGAACAAGCGCGACTTCGACGGGTCCGGCCTGACGCTCGCCTCGCAGCGCGGGGCGACGTACGTCGGGGCCGACCGCGTCGGCGAGCGGATCGCCGCCACCGTCGCCGCCTCGGCGGACCAGCCGTCGCTGACCTACGTCTACGACTCGGACCTGGACTGGACCGGCCACAAGTTCGGCGTGGCCTCGACCCAGTGGCTGCAGCAGCTGGCCATGGTCGACGCCGAGGCCGAGCAGCTGCGGGAGGCGCTGCCGGCCTCGACCCGACTGCTGGTCGTCGCCGACCACGGGATGGTCGACAGCCCCCGCGATGCCCGTGTCGACGTCGACGAGGTCGACGGGATGCGCGACGGGATCGCGCTGCTCGGCGGCGAGGCGCGCTTCCGCCACCTCTACTGCGCCGCCGGCGCCGTGGCCGACGTGGCGGCCACCTGGCGCGAGGTGCTGGGGGACCGGGCCACCGTGCTGACGCGTGAGGAGGCGACCGAGCGTGGCTGGTTCGGTGCGGTGTCGCCCGGTGTGCGGCCGCGCCTGGGTGACGTGATGGTCGCCTGCCACGGTGACACCGCCGTGATGTCCACCCGCGACTTCGCCTACGAGGACACCCTGGTCGGGCTCCACGGCTCGCTCACCTCGACCGAGATGTTGATCCCCATCCTCGTCGGCTGAGTCGCGGTCAGCCGAAGGGGAGCGGCTCGGGGGCGAGGGACACGGCCTTGGCGCGGGCCGCGGTGAGCCGGCGGCGGTGGTGCTGGCGGCACAGCACCTCGTAGGCCACCTCGTGGGGGCCGCCCGGCGGCTCGTCGACCTGGTCGACGTCGCCGACCACGATGACCTCGCCCTCGACGACCATCGCGCCGTTCTCGGTGCGGGCGTTGTGGGTGGCGCGCTTGCCGCACCAGCACAGCGCCTCGACCTGGAGCACGTTCATCCGGTCGGCGAGCTCGACGAGCCGCGCGCTCCCGGGGAAGAGCTGGGAGCGGAAGTCGGTGAGGATGCCGAACGCGAACACGTCGATCTGCAGCTCGTCGACGACCTTGGCCAGCTGGTCGATCTGCTCGGCCGCGTAGAACTGGGCCTCGTCGCAGATGAGGTAGTCGATCCGCCCGCCGCGCGTGAGCGTGTCGACGACGTAGGCCCAGAAGTCGAAGCCGGCGTCGACCTCGAGGGCCTCGTGGGTCAGGCCCAGGCGGCTGGACAGCACCGCCTGCCCGGACCGGTCGTGGGTCGTGAAGATCCGGCCGACGCGTCCGCGGGCGGCGTGGTTGTGGTTGGTCTGGAGCGCCAGCGTCGACTTGCCGGAGTCCATCGTGCCCGTGAAGAAGTGCAGTTCAGCCATGTCCCGCGAATCCTGTCACAGCCTCCGTCCGGCGCGACGGCTACCGTGCCGCGTGTGACCGACGACTTCGGCAGCGACCGCCGCACCAGCCCCCTGATCAGTCCCGACGAGCTCGCCGCCTCCCTGCGGGAGGTCACCGTGCTCGACGTGCGCTACCTCATGGGCGGGCCGCCCGGACGCGAGCAGCACGCGGCGGGACACGTCCCGGGAGCGGCGTACGTCGACCTCGACCAGGACCTCGCCGACCCGCCGGGCGCCGGCGGCCGGCACCCGCTGCCCGACCCGGAACGGTTCGAGGCGGCGATGCGGCGCGCCGGGGTGCGCGACGACCGGCCCGTGGTGGTGTACGACGACTGGCAGGGGCGGGCGGCCGCGCGGGCGTGGTGGCTTCTACGGCACCACGGCCACCGCGACGTCCGCGTCCTCGACGGCGGCTGGACCGCCTGGCTCGAGGACGGGCACCCGACCGAGCCCGGGCCGGTGGACGCTGAGCCGGGCGACTTCACCGTCTCGGCGGGCGACCGGGCCCCCGCCGTCGGTCCCGACGAGGTGCCCCACGTCGAGGTGCTCGTCGACGCACGGGCGCCCGAGCGATTCCGCGGGGAGTCCGAGCCGGTCGACGCCGTCGCCGGTCACGTGCCCGGCGCCGTCAACGTGCCGACGAACGCCAACCTCGACGAGCGCGGGCGCTTCCTGCCACCCGCACGGCTGCGGGAGCTGTACGCCGCCGTGGGCGCCGACACCGCGTCGTCCGTGGCTGCCTACTGCGGCTCGGGCGTGACCGCCGCGCACGACCTGCTCGCCATGGAGCTCGCCGGCATCCGCGCCGCGCTCTACCCGGGGAGCTGGAGCGGCTGGATCACCGACCCCGGGCGGCCGGTCGCGACCGGGTGATCAGCCCGCCCGGACCGCGTCGCCGACACTGATCCGACCGGTCGTCTCGGGGACGAGGTGCACGGCGAAGAACGTCTTGATGCCGTCGAGGCGCCGGTGCCGGGCCAGGGTGCGCGTCGGCTCCTTCGCGGTCGTCAGGGTCCGCGGGTCGAGGGTCGCCATGACGCACCGGCCCACCGGCTTGCCGATCCGGAAGCCGACGCCACCGACCGCGACCCGGGTCCAGGTGTCCTCGGCGAACGGCTCGTCGCCGTCGACGACGAGGTTGGCGCGGAAGCGCTCGACCGGCAGCGGCTCGGGGGGCTCCTCGCCGAGCTCGAGCGCACGCTCGAGGATCCAGTCGTTGAGCCGACGCATCGAGGCCAGGGACGCGATCGTCACGGGGAACGAGTCCGGGAAGGCGGCGTGGTCACCCGGCTGCGAGAAGCCCGGCTGCAGCGTGCGCTGCTCCGGGGCGTGGCACCACACCAGGCGCAGGTCGTCGCGTCCCAGCACCGACCGCACCCACGCGTCGGCGGCCGCCCCGGCGGGTCGGGCCTGCAGGTCGAGGGAGAACAGGTGCACGTCGACGGGTGCGGCCCGGGGGACGTCGACGAGCAGGTCGGCGTGGCCCGGGGCGCGGAGCCGGAGCGCGGCGGCGACAGACGCGTCGGTCGACGGCGTGTCCGCGACGACGTGGAAGAGGCGGTGCACCTCACGCGCGGAGACGAGGCGACCGTCGCCGTCGACGATCATCCAGGACCGGTCGTCGTCCAGGCCGCGCGGCAGCACGGTGGTGGAGCTGACCGGACGGATGGCGCCTGACTTGAGCGGGTGGACGTTGAGCTGGACGAGGCGCAAGAGTCAGTCGCCCTTGCCGCCGCCGAACATGATCTCGTCCCAGCTCGGCACGGACGCGCGACCGCGCTTCTTGGCGGGCCTGGGCTTCGGCTCGGCGGGAGCCCCAGCGGCCGGCTCCGACGCGGGCCGGTCCGGCTCCTCGGTCGTGGTGTCGCCCGTGGTGGTGTCCGTGGTGTCGCCCGCGTCCTGCTCGTCGAGGTAGGCCTCGACCGGCTGCTCGGAGCCCAGCCCGGCGTCGGCGAGCTCCATCGTGGTCTCCTCCGGCGACGCCGAGGGCTCCTCACCGGTGACCATCTCGATCGCGTCGTCCCCGAGCGGGACGTCGTCGCCGACCGAGCTGAGCCGGCGCTGACGCGCGGCGGCGAGGTCGTCGGAGGCGGGCGCGGAGGTCGCCGCGGCAGGTGTGGCGTCGCCGACCAGCCATCGCGCGTCGTCGTCGTCGAGCGTCACGAAGCTGCCGCGGGGGTCGTGGGAGAAGGTCGCGGTGCCGATGCGACCGGCCACGTCGTAGAGCGCGGTCAGCGTCCAGCGACCGTCCTCCCGGCGCCAGGCGTCCCACTCGACGCTGGCGGGGTCGACGTCGTGGGCCCGCAGGTGGGCGCTCACGGCCTCGCCGAGGGTGCGAGCGCCGGACTCGGACGCGCGGCGTCGTACGGAGGCGAGCTGGGCACGCTCGGCGACGTGGGCACGCTCGGCCATCACGGGCGCCGCGAACGGCATGATCTTCTCCACCGACGTCCCGGCGGCATGGGCCACCGCCTCGGGTGACTCACCGGCCCGGATGCGCATCTGGATGTCGCGGGGGCGGAGGCTTGATTCCATCGGGATCTCCAACTGGCCAGACGTGTCGGGGCGGCTGCTGTCGGGCGCGCCGCTGACGGCGCGACGGAGCCGGGGGTCGATCGCCAGGGTGTGCTCCTGGCCCGACTCGTCCACCAGCAGCAGGCGCTTGCCGTCCCTGCTGCGTCCGGTGAACGTCAGCTTGGCCATGGACGGCGGACTCCTGCCTGGCTGGTGGTCGGGGCGGTCAAGAGGTGGTCGGCGGTGCACGGGGCATCCGTGTCGCTCGAGCCTACGCCAGCGCGGCGCCCCGGCACGGTTGCCCCCGCGGCGCGCCCTAGGCTTCCGGTGTGCCTGAGCCGGAGTTCGCGACGCCGCTGGTCGTCCTCGACCTGACGGGGATCTTCTTCTTCGCGGT
Organism: Nocardioides sp. zg-1230; assembly: GCF_013155335.1. GTDB lineage: Bacteria > Actinomycetota > Actinomycetes > Propionibacteriales > Nocardioidaceae > Nocardioides. The sequence continues at coordinate 448,500 of NZ_JABJQZ010000005.1, forward strand.
CGCCGGGGCGTTGGTGGCGGTCCGCAAGCACCTCGACCTCTTCGCCGCGCTCGTCCTCGGCGGCATCACAGGGCTGGGCGGTGGCTTCATCCGCGACGTGCTGATCGGTGCGACGCCCCCGGCCGCCCTCACCGACTGGCGCTACCTGCTGGTCCCGGTCCTGGCCGGGCTGCTCACCTTCGCCTTCCACCCCGCGGTCAGCCGGCTCGAGCGGGTGGTGACCCTCTTCGACGCCTTCGGGCTCGCGGTGTTCTGCGTGACCGGCGCGTTGAAGGCGGTCGAGTTCGGGCTCGGTCCGGTGCCCGCGGCCCTGATGGGGATGGTGACCGGGATCGGGGGCGGCATGATCCGCGACGTGCTCGTCGGCAGCGTCCCGGTGATCTTCGAGGGCGTCCTCTACGCCACCCCGGCGCTGGCGGGGGCCGCCGTCACGGTGCTCCTCGACCGGGCCGACCTCCCGTTCCTCGTGGTCGCCGCCGCCGGGTTCTCCACGTGCCTCACCTGGCGGTTGCTCGCGCTCGTCCGTGGGTGGCGCGCGCCGCTCCCCAAGGGCCCGGCCAACGTCTGATCGCCCCCACGTCCTCTAGTCGCCCAGCAGCCGCCGCAGGTGGGCGTTGGCGAAGACCCGGTCGGGGTCGAGGCGGTCGCGCAGGGCGAGGAAGTCCGCGAACCGGTCGTACGCCGGCGCCAGGTCCGCTGCCGTGCGGGTGTGCACCTTTCCCCAGTGGGGGCGCCCGCCGGCATCGCGGAGGATCGGCTCGAGGCCGCCGAAGTAGGCCGTGTGGTCGGTGTCGGCCGGCACGTGGAAGGCGAGGTAGAGGCTGTCGCGGCCGTACGCGGTGGACAGCGCGACGTCGTCGGCCCGGGCGGTGCGCACCTCCACGGGGAAGGCGATGCGCCAGTCGCTGGCGTCGATCGCCCGGCGGCACTCGCGCAGCACGTCGAGACCGACCTCGCGGGGGACGGCGTACTCCAACTCCCGGAAGCGCACCCGCCGCGGCGTCACGAAGACCCGGTGCGCGAGGTCGCTGTAGCGGCGCTCGGACTGCGCCCGGCCGGCGACCCGGTTGATGCGCGGGACCAGGCCCGGGGACCGTGAGCCGACCCGGCAGAGAGCACCGAAGACGGCGTTCGACACCACCTCGTCCTCCCACCACGCGGCGGCCCGCGACGGGGGCTGCTGCTCCCCGGGCTCGAGGTCGGTGCGCACGTTCTGCTTGACCATGAGGCGGTCCGTGTGAGGGAACCAGTACAGGTCGAGGTGGTGCGCGGCGGCCTCCATCTCGTCGTACGACGCCAGCCCGCGCTCCCACGTCATCGGCTGCTCGTGCGCCTCGACGACGAAGAGCGGCTCCACGTGGAAGGTGAGACCGGTGAGGACGCCCAGCGCGCCGAGGCCGACCCGGGCGAGGTCGAAGACGTCCGGGTTCTCGGTCGCGGAGGCCCGCAGCACCTCGCCGGTCCCGGTGACCATCTCGAGGCCGGCGAGCTGGGCGGCGAGGCCGGCCGCGACGCCGCCAGTGCCGTGGGTACCGGTCGAGACCGCGCCCGCGAGCGTCTGCTCGGCGATGTCGCCCATGTTGTGCAGGGACAGGCCGAGGCGTTCCAGCGCGAGGTTGAGGTCCTTGAGCGTGGTGCCGGCGCGGGCCGTCACCGTCATCGCCGCACGGTCGACGGACAGGATGCCGCGCAGCCCCTCGGGACGCAGCAAGGTGTGCTCGGGCGCCGCGATCGCGGTGAAGCTGTGCCCGGTGCCGGTCATCTTGACCGTCGTCCCGCCCTCGCGCGCCCGCCGTACGACGTCCACGACCGCCTCGACGGAGCCCGGCGTCTCGACGTGGCGGGGGACCGCCTCCTCGAGCCCGGACCAGTTGCGCCAGAGGTGACCGTGGAGGGCGGAGCTCATGTGCGCAGACTAGGGGCCGGACGCGCCGTCTGCGCGGCGAGCGCCCCGAGGATCCCACCGGCAAGCGCCACGGCGTACGCCGCGGAGGCCCCGCTGTGGTCCACGACGAAGCCGGCGATGCTCGCGCCGGGCGCCACGCCCGCCACGATCCCGGTGTGCAGGATCGCCATGCCCTCGGTGAGGCGGGTGGACGGCACGCCCTGCTCGACCATCGTCATCGCGCCGATCATCGTGGGCGCGATCGCCAGTCCGCCGACCAGCAGGACCACGGCCATCACCGGGACGGAGTCGACGAACATCAGCGGAGCCATCGCCAGCGCCATCGCCGCGGAGCCCCACCGGAGCCGGACGTCCGGGCCGCTGCGCCAGGCGATCGCCCCGGTGACCAGGCCGGCGACGAGGCTGCCGAGCGACCACGCCGCCAGCAGCCAGCCGGCGACCCACCGCTGGCCCTGCTCCTCGGCGAAGGCGACGGTGGTGACCTCGGCGGCGCCGAACAGGGCCCCGAGGGTCAGGCAGACCAGCGCGAGGGTCAGCACGAGGCGCCACGGCATCGGAGGGCGGGCAGCGGCGGGTGCGCTGCGCCCGGCTGGTGGCTCGGTGCGGCGCTGCGCCGCGAACGCGAAGGTGCCGATGACGCCGCTCGCGAGCGCGCAGGTGAGGCCCGCGACCGGGTGCCAGCTCGTGGCCAGCAGCGTGACGAGCACCGGGCCGACGACGAAGACGACCTCGTCGAGGACGGCCTCGAGGGCGAACGCCGTCTGCTTCTCGCCCGGCTCGTCGAGCAGGTGGGACCAGCGGGTGCGGACGCTGGCGCCGACCTGGGGGAGCGCCGCGCCGGCGACGGCTGCGAAGACGTACGTCCACACGCGGGGCCAGTCCTGCTCGACGGCGAGCATCATCAGCGCGAGCCCGGCGCCGAACACCGAGATCGCCAGCGGCAGGACCCGCGCCTGGCCGAAGTGGTCGACCCACCGGCCGTGCAGCACCGCGAACGCCGCCTCCGCCAGCACGAACACCGCCGAGACCGTCCCGGCCAGCCCGTAGGAGCCGGTGCGCTCCTCGACGAGCAGGACGATGCCGAGCCCGACCATGGAGATCGGAAGCCGGGCCACGAGGGCGGCGCTGCTGAAGGCGAACGCACCGGGCCGTGTCAGCACCCGGCGGTAGGAGTCGAGCACAAGCGGGATGGTAGGCCGCTCTACGCTGGCTCCATGAATCCTGCGGGTCACCCCGACGTGAAGCCGTACGACGCGCTCCTGGTCCTCTCCTTCGGGGGGCCTGAGAAGCCGGAGGACGTGGTGCCGTTCCTGGAGAACGTCACCCGCGGGCGGGGGATCCCGCGCGAGCGCCTCGAGCAGGTGGGGCAGCACTACTTCCTGTTCGGCGGCAAGAGCCCGATCAACGACCAGAACCGGGCGCTGATCGCCGCCCTCGAGAAGGACTTCGCCGGCCAGGGCATCGACCTGCCGGTCTACTTCGGCAACCGCAACTGGGACCCCTACCTCGCCGACACGCTCGCGAAGATGACGGCCGACGGCATCCAGCGGGCCGCTGTCTTCGCCACGTCGGCGTACTCCTCGTGGTCGTCGTGTCGGCAGTACCGCGAGAACCTGTGGGACGCCGTCGAGCAGACCGACGGCGCGCCGCGCCTCGACAAGCTGCGGCAGTACTACAACCACCCGGGCTTCCTGGAGCCGGCCGTCGACGCCTGCCTCGAGGCCCTCGCCGCGTTGCCCGACGGTGGCGACCGGGCGCGACTCGTGTTCGTCACCCACTCGATCCCGACCGCGATGGCCGAGACCAGCGGCTCGGAGGACCCGGCCGGACAGCCGCGCGGGGCGTACGTCAAGCAGCACCGCAGCGCCGCCGACGAGATCGCCCGTCGGGTCCGCGAGGCCACCGGTCGGGCCCACCGCCACGACCTCGTCTACTGCTCGCGCTCGGGGGCGCCCTCGACGCCGTGGCTGGAGCCCGACGTCAACGACCACCTCGAGGAGCTGGCCACCGACGGGGTTGGCGGCGTGGTGCTCGCGCCCATCGGCTTCGTCTCCGACCACATGGAGGTCATCTACGACCTCGACACCGAGGCGATGGCGACGGCCGAGCGGCTGGGCATCCAGGCGGTGCGCGCAGCCACGTCGGGGACCGACCCGCGGTTCGTGGCGATGGTCCGCGACCTCGTGCTCGAGCGGGCCGCTGCCGAGCGGGGCGAGTCGCCCGCGCGCCCGGCGCTCGGCTCGATGCCGGCCGGGCCCGACATCTGCGGGGCAGGTTGCTGCCCCAACCCGCGAGGTCCGCGACCGGCCCTCTGCGGGGCCGACTCGTGACGGTCACTCCCGTCGAGCTCCGCGACCTGGCCTGCGCGCTCGCCCACGAGGGCGCCGGCCTGGCTCGCGAGATGCGGCGCGGCGGGATCGACGTGGCCGACACCAAGACCAGTGCTGTCGACGTCGTGACCGAGGCCGACCGGGCGGTCGAGGAGCTGTTGCGCTCACGCATCGTCGCCCAGCGCCCCGACGACGCGATCCTGGGCGAGGAGGGCGACGACCGGGCCGGCACCTCGGGGGTGCGGTGGGTCCTCGACCCGATCGACGGGACCGTGAACTACCTCTACGGCCTGCCCGACTGCGCCGTCTCGGTGGCAGCCGAGCTCGACGGCGAGGTCGTCGCGGGTGCCGTGGTGACCATCCCCACCGGGGTGGAGTACGCCGCCGCGCTCGGGCACGGCGCCACACGCGACGGGGGAGCGATCTCCGTGCGTCCGTCGCCGCCCCTCGCCGAGCGGCTGGTGCTGACCGGGTTCGGCTACCAGCGCGAGGTGCGCGAGCACCAGGCGGGCTGCGTGGCCGCCCTGCTGCCCGAGGTCCGTGACATCCGCCGGATGGGCTCGTGCGCCCTCGACCTCTGCCACGTGGCGGACGGCAGCGGCGACGGGTACGTCGAGGCCGGACCGCAGCCGTGGGACTGGTCCGCCGGCGGGCTCGTGCTGCGCGAGGCCGGCGGCCGCTTCGAGCTCCTCGACGGCACCTTCACCCTCGACCCGTACCCGGTGCGCAACGTGGTCGTAGGGGCGCCCGCCGACGGGTGGGACGACTTCGTCGCCGCGCTCGCCGCCGCTGGTTTCCTGGCCTGAGTGTCCCTCCGTGGGGGCGGGCCCCTCACGGCTGGCGGGGTGGGAATAGGGAGACGTCACCCACTGTTCAGGCGACACGTTGCGGACCGGCTCACCACGGAACCGGTTCATGGTGCACAATCTGGCGCCGACGACGCGCACAACTGGGACGTCCCGCCGCGATCCGGCAGGACGGGTCCACAGCATGGGGAGAGGTAACCGATGGCCACCGACTACGACGCACCACGCAAGTCCGAGGAGGACCAGAGCGAGGAGAGCATCGAGGAGCTCAAGGCCCGACGTCACGACAAGAACTCCGGCAAGGTCGACGAGGACGAGACCGAGGCCGCTGAGTCCTTCGAGCTCCCCGGCGCCGACCTCTCGCACGAGGAGCTTGCGGTCGAGGTCATGCCTCGGCAGGACGACGAGTTCACCTGCATGAGCTGCTTCCTGGTGCACCACCGGTCGCAGCTGGCCGACGAGAAGAAGCTCATCTGCCGCGACTGCATCTGAGGCTCCGATCACGACAGCGCCTGTTCCTCCTCTGAGGGGCGGGCGCTGTGGCGTGTCCGGGGCCGGAGGCGCGATCACACAGCGGGCCGGGGCCGCACCGTCCGGCTCCTCCTGGCGAGCCGCTCCTCGTCGAGGTGCACCGCCTCAGCCCTGAGCTGGCGCCTGGCAGGGTGGTCCACCGGCGTGCCGAAGAGCATCCGCTCTACCCTTCGCCGGTGTGGGCACGTCCGGTAGCGGATGCACGGCGTCTCCAGCCTGCGTGAGCGGTCGACACTGGTGAAGTAGTCGATGCTCGTCATGTCCCGGAACTCCCGCGGCACCCACCACCCGGTGACCCGGAGGTCGACGTGGGCCGGGTAGCGGTTCCCGTTCCGTGCGCGAGCGCCGTCGGCCCGCATCGGCTCCACCCGCTCACCGGTCGACTCGTCGTGCAGCGAGACCGCGACGCCGGCGAGGCGCAGCATCCGCTGCAGGACGCTCACCCGAGGACTCGTCCGCTCGGTCTCCCACCGCGCCACCGCCGACTGGGACACCCCGAGCAGCCGGGCCAGTCCGCGCTGCGACACGTCGAGAATCCGTCTGATGCGTCGGACGAGCCCGGCCACACCCCCGTCGAACGGCCCCATGTGCAGCCACTCGAGCTCCGCCTCGCTCAGGTCCGCCGGCCTGGCCACCCCCGTCGTCGCCCCCGTCGTCGTACCGCTCATGTCCTGTCCTCCCGTGCTCGCCTGTCTGTCGTACGACGAGCGAACCGCGGGGTCCCGACAGCCGCAGCAGCTCCTCCACAGCGGGACCTCACCGGGCCCCGGACACCCACCCCGTGGACGTTTGGTGGCAGATCTCGCGCCGGGCGCTGCTCGAACCCCCCACCCGCACCATGGCCAGTGAGTCGGTGGACGAATCACTGGCCATTTACCGGGCTCACCGGTGGGCAGGCGCCCCTGAGTCACCCAGCGACTCACGGGACAGCGTCCACCGAGGCGCCGTCGGCAGCGTCGGTGAGTCGCTGGGCGACTCACTGGCCATGGTCGGCGAGGTGCGCTGCAGGGACCGTCTGAGGCGCGCGAACGGGGAGACCGGCCTGTCGGGGACGCCCCGCGACCTGGCCCCCGACCTCCGGCGGGGCCAGCGCCGGGGACGGGTGGGCTCTGTGGAGCTGTGAGTCGTCCGGGTCAGGACTGGGCTGCGGGGGCCTTGTCGGCGTCCTGGTCGTCCTTCTTGAGCTGCGGGGGGAGGTGGCCGGTCGACTTGGCGTAGTAGTGCGCCGCGCGGCGGGTGGCGAGCATGCGCGCGACGCCGATCAGGGTGCCGCTGACGGCGGCCCACATGACGGCCTCGCCGATGCTGACGTCGGGGTCGGCCGGGTTGGCGGGCGGGTTCTTCCCGGTGGCCGCGCGCCAGGAGGAGTTGAGGCCCTTCTTGGCCACGGCTGCAGCGCCGAGGGCGGCGACGAGGGAAAACGCTGAGTAGAACTTGCTGGAGCTGTCCGCTGTGGAAGAGGCCATGGACGCACCCTATCCAGCAGCCTGGCGCGTCCGCCCCGCCTCCAGGGCTGAGACGAGGGCGTCGGGTCGTCGCGAGCTGACCAGCCAGTAGGGCGTCGGGTCGGCGGGGTCGGCGATGTCCACCCGCACGCCACGCTTGAGGTACGGGCGCAGCAAGAGGTACGCCCTCGCGTCGGCGTCCACGCCCGCCTGACGGCGTACGCCGTCCGCGTCGAGCGCGGTCGCAGGACCGACGAGCTCCAGGGGGATGTGCGCGCGACCGGCGCGAAAGGTCGTCCCGTCCACGGACACGCGCGGTCGGCCGTAGCTGACGAACAGCGCCACCAGGACGGCCATCGCCACCGCAGTGACCGACCACGCCACGGTCTCGGGCGTGGCGGCGAGCACGGCCAGCCACAGCGACGCCACGAACATCGTGCCCTGCACCCACCAGCGCAGCGGAACGGTGAGGCGTTCGGCGTAGTCCACGGCGCAGAGCCTATAGATTCACTCCTCGTGCCCGACCACGACCCAGCCCCCGACCTGGACGTCGCCGTCGTCCGCCTCGACGCTGACCTCCCGCTCCCGTCGTACGCGCACCCGGGCGACGCCGGCGCCGACCTGCACACCACGGTCGACGTCGACCTGGCACCCGGCGAGCGGGCCCTGGTGCCCACGGGCATCTCGATCGCGCTGCCGGACGGCTACGTCGCGCTCGTGCACCCGCGCTCGGGTCTCGCGGCCCGCCACGGCCTGTCCATCGTCAACACCCCCGGCACGATCGACGCGGGCTACCGCGGGGAGGTCAAGGTGCTCCTGATCAACCACGACCCGGTCGAGTCCGTGACGCTCCGCCGCGGCGACCGGATCGCCCAGCTCGTCGTGCAGCGGTTCGAGCGGGCGCGGTTCGTCGAGGTGGGGGTGCTGCCCGAGTCGATCCGGGGCGCCGGGGGCTACGGTTCTACAGGTACCGGTTCGCGTCCTTGAACCGGAAACGCGTTCGCAGGAGCGCGCTGATCGAAGGAGTGCTGACGTGAAGTTCCGCCGCAAGGCAGACACGACCCCGGCGACGGCGGACACCTCCGCGGAGGACACCGCGAGCGCCGCGGACGACACCGCTGGCGCCACCGCGCGTCCTGCCGCGGGCACCGGCCCCTTCGACGTGTCCCAGGTCGAGGGCGACGGCATCGAGCGGGCCGACCTCGGCTCGGTCCTGGTGCCCGCGATCGCCGAGCGCGAGCTCCGGCTGCAGGTCGACGAGCAGAGCGGCCAGGTCCGCGCGGTCATGCTCGCCGGCTCCGACGGAGCCTGCGAGTTCCAGGCCTTCGCCGCCCCGCGCAACGGTGACCTGTGGTCCGAGGTCCGGCCGCAGATCGCGGAGGACATGGCGCGACGCGGAGGTCAGGCCACCGAGCGCGAGGGCCGCTGGGGCACCGAGCTGGTGTGCCAGATGCCGGTCCGACGCCCCGACGGGACCACCGCCACACAGCCCTCCCGCATCATCGGCGTCAACGGCGACCGCTGGATGCTGCGCGCCTCGTTCCTCGGCAAGCCGGCCGTAGACCCCGACGCCACGACCGAGTGGGAGGACGCGCTCGCGCAGATCGTCGTACGCCGCGGCGACCAGGCGATGCCGGTCGGTGAGCCGCTGCCGGTCACGCTGCCGGACGACGCCCGCCGGGTCAGGTGAACCGTGGGCGAGAAGAGCCGGCTGCGTCAGGCGCTCTCCCGCTGGGCCGACAGCTCGGAGGCCCACCAGCGCGACCTGCGCCAGTCCCACGCCACGGACGAGGCCCTGGCCATCGCCGACGCCCCGGAGCGTGAGCACGTCGTCGTCAACGGCGTGCTGCGCACGGTCACGCTCCGCCCGCGCGGCGGCGTCCCGGCCCTCGAGGCCGAGCTGGACGACGGCTCGGGCGTCATCACCGTGGTGTGGCTCGGCCGGCGCCGCATCACCGGCGTCGACCCCGGCCGGTCGGTGACCGTCGCCGGCTGCATCGGCCGCCAGGGCGGCGTACCGATCATGTTCAACCCGCGATACGAGCTGCGCCCGTGACCGACCCCACCAGTGAGCACGCGAGGCACGTCGCCCCCACCACCGACACGGTCGAGGCGGTGGTGCGCGGCCAGCTCGCCAAGGCGCTCGGCGGCCGTCGGGGGATGGCCGAGGCCGCGGTGCCGACCATCCTGTTCACCGTCACCTGGCTGACGATGCGCGACCTCAACCTCGCGCTGTCGATCAGCATCGGGGCGGCGCTCGTCCTGCTGGCGATCCGGCTGGTGCAGCGCTCGACGGTCCAGTTCGTCGTCAACGCCCTCTTCGGGATCGGCATCGGCTGGTACTTCGTGTACCGCGCCGCCGAGTCCGGCGGGTCGGAGCAGGAGCAGGCGCTCGCCTACTTCCTGCCGGGCCTGCTCTACAACGGCGGGTACGCCGTCGTGCTGGCGTTCACCTGCCTCATCGGCTGGCCGCTGGTCGGCTTCATGGTCGGCAGCATCACGGGGGACCCCACCGCTTGGCACTCCGACAAACAGGTCGTGAGGCTGTGCAACCGGCTCACCTGGCTGCTCGTCGCCCCGTGCCTGCTCCGCGTGGCGATCCAGGGCCCGATCTGGCTGGCCGGCAACTCCGGCTCGATGGACCCGGACGCGGCGGTGGCTGCGCTCGGCGTGCTCAAGATCGCGCTGGGGTGGCCACTGCAGCTCGCCGCGCTCGCCTCGATGATCTGGCTGCTCTCCCGCAACAGGACCCCGGTCGCGGAGGACCCCGCGACCGCCTGAGACGACCCCTTGCAGCCTCGGGCGCTCAGCGGTGGTGCTGGATGGGGGAGAGCAGCTGCTCCAGCTCGGACTCGACCTCGGCCGGCACCACGAACAGCAGTTCGTCCCCGGACTCCAGCGGCTGCTCGGCCTCGGGCGTGTAGACCTGACCGTCGCGCAGGATCGTCACGAGGGCACAGTTCTCGGGGAACGGCACCAGGCCGGCGGGCGTGCCGACGTAGGGGGAGTCGGCCGACAGGGTGAGCTCGACCAGGTTGGCGTTGCCCTGGCGGAAGGTGAACAGGCGCACCAGGTCGCCGATCGACACCGCCTCCTCGACGAGCGCCGACATGATGCGCGGCGTCGAGACGTTGACGTCGACGCCCCAGGCCTCGGTGAAGAGCCACTCGTTGTTGGGGTGGTTGACCCGCCCGACGGTGCGGGGGACCCCGAACTCCGTCTTGGCGAGGAGCGAGGTGACCAGGTTGGCCTTGTCGTCACCGGTCGCGGCGATGACCACGTCGCACTTGCCCAGCTGCGCCTCGGCGAGCGAGGAGAGCTCGCACGAGTCGGCGAGGAGCCACTCGGCGTTGGGGACGCGCTCGGGACGGATGGCTGACGGGTTCTTGTCGATGAGCAGGATCTGGTGACCGTTCTCGATCAGCTCCCGGGCGATCGATCGACCCACGGCTCCGGCTCCGGCGATGGCGACGCGCATGTCTCAGGTGTCCTTCAGTCGTCTTCGGGGCCGGCCTCGAGCACGGCGTACGCATGGGCGGCGTTCTCCTCGCGGATCACGATGTGGAGCATGTCGCCCTCCTGCAGCACGGTCTCGCGGGTGGGGAGCATGCCCTCGCCGAGCCGGTCGATCCAGGCGATGCGGCTGCGTGACTGCATCTGGAACTCGACGGTCCGGTTGCCGATCCAGACCTCGGGGACCGGGATGTGGTCGACCCGGATCGTCCCCGACGGGTCGCGGAAGTCGGGCTCGGCGCCGGCGGGCAGGATGCGGCGCAGGACCTGGTCGGCCGTCCACTTCACCGTCGCCACCGTGGTGATGCCGAGGCGCTGGTAGACCTCGGCGCGGCCGGGGTCGTAGATGCGGGCGACGACCTGCTGGAGGCCGAACGTCTCCCGGGCGACGCGCGCGGCGATGATGTTGGAGTTGTCACCGCTGGAGACCGCGGCGAAGGCGTCGGCGCGACGGATCCCGGCCTTCTCCAGCACCTGCTGGTCGAAGCCGTAGCCCGTGATCTTGTCACCGTTGAACTCCGGGCCCAGACGGCGGAAGGCGTCGGGCTCGCTGTCGATGACGGACACGGTGTGGTTGCGGTCCTCGAGGCTACGGGCGAGCGTCGAACCGACGCGGCCACAACCCATGATCACGACGTGCACGCCAGAACCGTATCCCAGCAAGGATCTGGATCGCTGCGGGTCTAGGCTCGCGCCCGTGAGTGTCGGCGACGTGTCCAAGCGGATCCTGCTGGGCCGCAAGCTGCGCAGCAGCCAGCTGGGGGAGACGCTCCTCCCCAAGCGGATCGCGCTGCCGGTCTTCGCCAGCGACGCGCTGTCCTCGGTGGCCTACGCCCCGGACGAGGTGTTCATCATGCTCGCCGTCGCCGGCGCGTCGACGTACGTCTGGTCGTGGAAGATCGGCCTCGCCGTCGCGGTGGTGATGCTCACCGTGATCGCCAGCTACCGCCAGACCGTGCACGCCTACCCCTCCGGCGGCGGCGACTACGAGGTCGCCACGGTCAACCTCGGCCGCAACGCCGGCGTCACCGTCGCGAGCGCGCTGCTGGTCGACTACGTGCTCACCGTCGCCGTGTCGATCTCGTCGGCCTCGCAGTACGCCGCCGGGGCGATCCCGCCGCTGATCGGGCACGAGGCGACGGTCGGCGTCATCGCCGTGGCCCTGTTGACGGCGATGAACCTGCGCGGAGTCCGCGAGTCGGGCGCGTTCTTCGCCGTGCCCACCTACCTCTTCATGGTCGCGATCCTCGGCATGTGCGCCTACGGGCTGCTGCGCCTGGTGGCCGGCGACCTCCCGGACGCGGAGAGCGCGAACCTCGTCATCGAGCCGCAGCCCGGGTGGGAGGAGCCGCTGACCCAGATCGGCCTGATGTTCCTGCTGGCGCGGGCGTTCTCCTCGGGCTGTGCCGCCCTGACCGGCGTCGAGGCCATCAGCAACGGCGTGCCTGCCTTCCGCAAGCCCAAGAGCCGCAACGCCGCCACGACGCTGCTCATGCTCGGCCTGATCGCGATCACGATGATGATGAGCGTCATCGTCCTGGCCAAGCAGATGATGATCCGCTACGTCGACCCGCACGAGCTGGACCGCCTCCGCACGTCGTCGGGTGGTGCGGTGCCGGAGGGCTACGACCAGCACCCCGTGATCTCGCAGATCGCGGCGGGGGTCTTCGACCACTTCCCGCCGGGCTTCTACTTCGTCGTCACCGTCACCGGCATCATCCTCGTGCTCGCGGCCAACACCGCCTTCAACGGCTTCCCGGTCCTCGGCTCGATCCTCGCCCACGACGGACTGGCGCCCCGGTCGCTCGGCTCGCGCGGCGACCGGCTCGCCTACAGCAACGGCATCGTCTTCCTCGCGGCCCTCTCGATGCTGCTGATCTGGGTCTTCGACGCCGAGACCACCAAGCTGATCCAGCTCTACATCGTCGGCGTCTTCGTCTCCTTCAACCTCAGCCAGCTCGGGATGATCCGGCACTGGACGCGCCACCTGCGCACCGAGCGCGACCCGGCCGTACGTCGCCGGATGATGCGCTCGCGGGCCATCAACACCTTCGGTCTCGGGATGACCGCGGTCGTCCTGGTCATCGTCCTGATCACCAAGTTCCTCGCCGGCGCCTGGATCACGATCCTGGCGATGGGCTTCTTCTTCCTGGTCATGCAGGCCATCGGGCGCCACTACGCGCGCGTGGAGCTCGAGCTCGCGGCCGACGAGCAGGACAAGGTCATGCCGACCCGGGTGCACGCCATCGTGCTCGCGTCCAAGCTGCACAAGCCGACGCTGCGCGCGCTCGCCTTCGCCCGCGCCACCCGGCCCAACGTGCTCGAGGCCATCTACGTCAGCGTCGACGCCAAGGCCACGAGCCGGCTGCTGGAGGAGTGGGACGAGCGGCACCTCGACATCCCGCTCAAGGTGCTGCACTCGCCCTACCGCGAGGTCGTGCGGCCGATTGTGGAGTACACCCAGGAGATCCGCCGGGCCAGCCCGCGCGGCGTCGTGGCGGTCTACATCCCGGAGTACGTCGTCGGACGCTGGTGGGAGCAGCTCCTGCACAACCAGACGGCGCTGCGGCTCAAGGGAAGGCTGCTGTTCACCCCGGGCGTCATGGTCATCTCGGTGCCCTACCAGCTGCGGTCCTCGCAGGCGGCCGAGGAGCGGCGCCGCGACGACGTACGGGTGCACGCCGGCGACCTGCGCCGCGGCCGCGTCGCCTCGCGCGGCGATCGGCAGGACGAGAGATGAGCCGCCACAACAGAGCCCGCCGCGCCCGCGGCCGCTCGCGGGTGGGGGAGCGCTTCGAGGTCGAGGTGGGGCCCGTCGCCCACGGCGGGCACTTCGTCGCCCGGCTCGCCGATCCCGAGTCCCGGGTCGTGTTCGTCCGGCATGCCCTGCCCGGGGAACGGGTGGTCGTCGAGATCACCGAGGGCACCGACGGCGACCGCTTCTGGCGCGCTGACGCCGTGCGCGTCGACGCGCTTTCAGGCGACCGCGTCGAGGCGCCGTGCCCCTACGCCGGTCCCGGGCTGTGCGGTGGCTGCGACTTCCAGCACGTCGCCCTCCCGGCGCAGCGTGACCTCAAGGCAGCGGTGGTGCGCGAGCAGCTCGTCCGGCTCGGTCGCCTCGACCCGGCGTCCGAGCTCGTCAGCGGCCTCCGCGTCAAGGCGGTACCCGTTCCCGGACGACCCGACGACGGCCTGCGGTGGCGCACGCGGCAGCGGTACGCCGTCCTGCCGGACGGCCGGCCCGCCATGCGGGTGCACCGCTCCCACGACCTCGTGCCGGTCGACGACTGCCTCATCGCCGCCGAGGAGGCGCGTCCCCGCCCGGACGCGCGGCCGGGACGTCATGGCGAGTGGTCACCCGGCGAGCCGGACGCCCTCACCTCCACCCACGACGTCACGGTCGGCTCCAGCACGCACCCTTTCTCCGTCGCGTCCGACGGCTTCTGGCAGGTCCACCCCGAGGCGCCGCGCGTCCTGGTCGAGGCGGTGCTCGACCTCCTCGACCCGCGACCCGGTGAGCGGGCGCTCGACCTCTATGCCGGCGTCGGCCTGTTCGGCCGGTTCGTCGGGGAGCGGACCGGCGCGCGGGTCGTCGCGGTCGAGGCCGATCGCGCGGCGTGCCAGCACGCGCGCGGCAACCTGTCGGCGCTGAAGGGCGCCGTCGTCGAGTGCGGCCCGACCGACCGGGTGCTGCGCTCGGGCCTCGACGAGCCGTTCGACCTCGTCGTCCTCGACCCGCCCCGCGAGGGCGCCAAGCGTGCCGTCGTGGAGCAGGTCGTCGACCGACGCCCCCGCGCGGTGGCGTACGTCGCCTGCGACCCGGCCGCGCTCGGGCGTGACGTCGCGATCTTCGCCGAGCACGACTACGAGCTCACGGCGATCCGCGCCTTCGACCTCTTCCCGATGACTTCACATGTTGAGGTTGTGGCGCAACTTGTGAAATGCGGTTCTGAGGTGCGGTGATGCGATGCGGGTCCTCGGCGTCGGACCCTCCGAATGAAGCATCCCGGAGTGTCCGGCGAGCCCGGACACCGTGTCCGGAGCACCGGGTCCGGCTCCGTACTGGTTGTATGCGTGATCGTGTTCATGTGGATCACCGCCTTGTTGGATATGACCGCCTCGCATCTTGCTTGCCCCCGACTGTCCTGCCGCTGTCCATCACGACCGGCATCGGTACGTACAAGTCCACCGACAACGGGGCGACCTGGCGCTGGTCGCGGGCAAAGGGACCACTGAAGCGCGCCCAGTGCCCGTGGGGTGGGCAGAGAGATGGCTCGCTCAAGGACTGGGTTGAGTTGAAGCCTTCGCGGTCCGGGGACCGCGAGCAACCTTCCCGCACGCGCGAGGAGAGGCCCGGTCAGTGGGGATCAGGGTCGCCTTCGCTGTGCGGTGCGTCGGTGTGGATGACGAACGGGACGGTGATGACATGGTCGTCGGCGAGCCGGAACTGGGCGAACAGCCGGTAGGCGCCGGGCTCCTCGAACCGGACGTGTAGCCCCAGGTCGGGACCGAACTGGGTGCCGGGGACGGCGAGAACCGGCCGGCCCTGGTCGTCGACGGTTTCCGCGTGCCGGTGCGAGAACCGTGTGCCGTCGGCGGAGATGACCGCGACGTGCCCAGCGGCGCCGAGGTAGGGCTGGAGGTCGTCGGCCGGCTCACCGGTGGTCGCGTCGGTGAACTCGAAGTGCAGGTCACTCACGTCGACGAGGACGGCGTCGCCGTGCAGGTCGACTCGAACTCCCGCCTCCACCTGAGTGCGGACGTCATCGGTCGGCACCCGCACCGGTGCCGGGGCAGTACCGGCGACCTGCAGCGGGCTCGTGGCGAGCACGTCAGTCATCTGGCCTTGCTGCCGGAACTCGATGTGCGCGGTGTAGTCGCCCCCGGTCGGGAACTCAGCGGTCACGGCGAACACTCCCGGCGTGCCGGTCGGCTCGGGGTGGATGTGCGCGAACGTGCCGAGGTCGGCCCGCGTCAGGATGAGGTGCATCCACACCTGGTGGGTGCGGACCAGGTCCTCGATCGGCTCGCCGGTCTCGGTGTCGCGCACCGACACGGTCAGCGTGGTCGGCTGGCCGGGCACGATCGGGGACGGACCGTCGACGGTCACGCTCAGGCCGGCGTCGTTGGGCGTGATCGGCTCGACTTCGGTCTCCTCCATGACTGACATGGCGGGCCGCATGGGCATGCCCATTCCTTCGGACCAGGCGAGCAGCCCGTTCATGCCGCGCTCGGCGGCGTCGGTGCGGGACGCGGCGGTGAACCCGGCGCCCAGGGCGAGTGCGAGGACGGCGACGGTGGCCAGGTAGGCCCACTGGCTGGCCCGGGCGCGCAGGGGCGGGTGCTCGAGCTCGGCCACGGTGGCGGGCGGGGTGAAGCGGCGCAGCCGCAGCGCGTTGGTGACCACGCTGACCGAGCTCATGGCCATCGCGGCCGAGGCCAGCACCGGGTCCAGGAGCAGGTCGTGCCACCAGTACAGGGCGCCGCCCGCGACGGGGATGAGCAGCACGTTGTACGCGAATGCCCAGGCCAGGCCCTGCTTGATGGTGGCGACAGTGCGCCGGGACAACGCGATGGCGGAGACGATGGTGCGCAGGTCCCCGCCGACCAGCGTGATGTCGGAGGCGGCGATGGCGACGTCGGTGCCGGTGCCGATCGCGATGC
This sequence comes from Nocardioides sp. zg-1230, assembly GCF_013155335.1. Classification (GTDB taxonomy): domain Bacteria; phylum Actinomycetota; class Actinomycetes; order Propionibacteriales; family Nocardioidaceae; genus Nocardioides. Next base: position 464,695 of record NZ_JABJQZ010000005.1, read on the forward strand.
CAAGGTCGGCTTGGGCGAGGGCCGGGGCGTCGTTGATTCCGTCCCCGACCATGGCGGTGGTGTGCCCGGCGGCCTGGAGGGAGGCGACCCGGTGGGCCTTGTCTGCGGGGAGCACTTCGGCCATCACGTGGTCGATGCCGACCTGGGTGGCGATGGCGTGGGCGGTGCCGGTGTTGTCGCCGGTGACCATCCACACCTCGAGGCCTAGCGCTTTGAGCTGGGCGATCGCGTCGGCCGACTCCGGCTTGATCGGGTCGGCGACCACGAACAGGCCGGCCAGCTGCCCGTCGACGGCGGCGTACATCGGGGTGCCGCCCTGAGCAGCGGCCTCCGCAGCGGTCTCGGCCAGCGGCGCGGTGTCGATCTGCTGGGCCCCCATGTGGGTCTGGTTGCCGACCAGGACCTGCGGCTCGCCCTCGGTGGTCCGCAGTGTCGCGATGATGCCATGCCCGGGGACGGCCTCGAACGACGTCGTACGGATGCGCCCGTCGTGCGATCCGTGGTGGGTGGCGTGGGCGGTGATGGCGGCGGCGACGGGGTGCTCGCTGCCGGTTTCGGCTTCGCCGACCAGGGCGATGAGTTCGTCGCGGCGGTGCGCCCACGAGGTGGTGGTGTGCACGGCGGTCAGGTCGGGGCGGCCTCGGGTGATGGTGCCCGTCTTGTCCAGGACCACGGCGGTGACTCGGCGGGTGGTCTCCAGCGCTTCGCCGTCTCCGATGAGGATGCCGAGCTCGGCGGCCTTGCCGGTGCCAACCATGACCGCCGTCGGGGTGGCCAGACCGAGCGCGCAGGGGCACGCGATGATGAGGATCGCGACGGTGGTGTTGATGGCCAGGGTGAGGGACCCACCGGTCCCGGTTCCGGCCAGCGTGGCCCAGAGGACGAAGTTCGCGGCGGCGACCAGCAGGACCGCGGGGACGAACCAGGCGGCCGCTGTGTCGGCGAGCCTCTGCATGGGGACCTTCGAGCCCTGGGCGTTCTCGACCAGGTGGACGATCTGCGCGAGGGTGCCGTCGGCGCCGGTGGCCGTGACCTCCACCAAGAGGCTGCCGGTGCCGTTGAGGGTCGCGCCGATGACCGTGTCGCCGGCGGTCTTCGTGACGGGCACGGACTCCCCGGTGAGCATCGATTCGTCGACGCTGGAGGTGCCCTCGACAACCGTGCCGTCGAGGGGGATCTTTTCTCCGGGTCGGACCCGGACGACCGCCCCGACCCCCACCTCGTCCAACGGCAGGTCGGTCTCGGTGAGGTGTCCGTCGGGGTGGCGGGTGACGATCCGGGCGGTGGTGGGGACGAGCCCGACGAGCGCCTTGATGGAGGCGGCGGTGCGCTTCTTGGCGCGCAGTTCGAGCCAGCGGCCCATCAGGACGAGCGCGACAATGACCAGGGCCGTTTCGAAGTACACGTGCAGGGGCAGGCCCCACTTCTCGGCGAGGCCGGGCCACAACGTGACGAACGCGGAGTAGCCGTAGGCGACGCCCGTTCCGAGCGCGACGAGGGTGTTCATGCTGGTGCCGCGGTGCTTGGCCACGGCCCAGGCGGCCTTGTAGATGTCTGCGCCGGCCCAGGCCTGCACGACCGTGGCGACCACGAAGATGGCGGGCATGAGCCAGTCCATGGTGTCCAGGTGGATCGGCACGTACATGATCGCCATCAGCCCCAGGCCAGTGGTGAGCGCGACCTGCCAGCGCCTCTTCAGTGCGGCGATCTCGTGGTCGCGGCGCCGGTCGAGTTCGTCGACCTGGTCACCCGCTGCACCGGACTCGGGTCGCGTCGCAGGGGCGCTCTGGGAGGCGGGGGAAGCGTTCGTGTCGGCGGAGGCCGAGGCGTTGGCGGTGGGTCGCGGGGTGCCGGTGTAGCCGGCCTTCACGACCGCCTCGGTCATCGTCTGGGTGGACGTGGTCTGCGGTTGGTAGGTGACCACCGCGGTCTCGTTCGCCAGGTTGACCGTGGCCGTGACCACCCCGTCGACCCTTTTGAGGGCCTTCTCGACGCGGCCCACGCAGGAGGCGCAGGTCATTCCGCCGATGTCGAGGGTGCACTCGACGGTGGTGTTCTCGCTGCCCGGGGCCGGGGTGTTGGTCCCAGGGTGGGCGCTGTTGGGGGTGGTCACGGTCATGGTGTGCTCCGTTTGTGGCGGGGGATGCGGTGAGCTGCGAGGCCCTCGGAAGGGCGTGATGCGTCAGGAGACGAGCTGGTAGCCGGCCTCGTCGATCGCGTGGGCGACCTGCTGCGGGTCCAGGGGCTGGTCGTGGGTGACCGTGACCTCACCGGTGGGCAGGCTGACCTGGACGGTCTGGACGCCGGGCAGGGCGTCGAGTTCACGGCCGACGGCCATGGCGCAGTGGTCGCAGGTCATGCCGGCTACCTGAAGGCTGGTCGTGGTGCGGGTGTCGGGGCTGGAGGTCGTCATGCGCGTGTCCTGTCTGTGCGGGGCTCCGCCCGGGTGGCGAAGTGACAGCACTGATGCTGCGCCGGCGGGTGATGGGGTCGCACCGGCTGAATCACCGGGTTCGTCACCGGGTTCCTCGTCCGTCGCGCCGGTGACGCGGCGGGCCTCTGCGTCGACGCCGGTGGCGGCCGATGCCACGTTCGGTCCGGCGCGATGTCGCGCGATGGAGGTAACCTCGCGCCGTGCGGATCCACGGGCGGGGGGTCGAGCAGGCGCAGATCGGTGCCCTGCTTGAGTCGGCACGTGCGGGGACCGGCGGCGTGCTGGTCGTGCGCGGCGAGCCGGGCGTCGGGAAGTCCGCACTGCTGGCCGACGCCGTCGCCCCTCTGCTGGTCGACCCGAGCGTAACGGTGCTCCGCACCCAGGGCATTGAGTCCGAGGCGCCGCTACCGTTTGCCGCGCTGCAGCGGCTGTTGCGGCCGCTGATGCGCCGGCATGCGGATGACATCGCGGCGCCGCAGGCCCACGCGCTGCGGGTGGCGTTCGGGGAGGAGGTCCACGATCAGGACGGCTCTCCGAGCGCGGCCGATGGTGACCGGTTCCGGGTGTTCCTGGGCACTCTGAACCTCGTCTCGGCCGCGGCCGAGACGCAACCGGTCGTCGCCGTCATCGACGACGCCCACTGGCTGGACGAGGCGTCAGCCGCGGCCCTGCTGTTCGCGGCCCGGCGTCTGAACATGGAGCGCGTCGCGCTGCTGTTCGGAGCCCGAGACGGGGACGTGCGCACCTTCGACGCCGGAGACCTGCCCACTCTCCTGCTGGGCGGCCTCGATCGGACGGCAGTGGGCGACCTGCTCGCCGACCGGTCTGGGGGTGTCGTATCCCCGGAGGTGTCCGCGCAACTGCTCGCCGCGACGGGCGGGAACCCGTTGGCGCTCGTGGAGCTGCCCGAGGTTCTCACGGCCGGCCAGCTCGAAGGCAGCGCGCCGCTGCCTGGGCGGCTGCCGGTCACGGGCGGCGTCGAGCGGGTGTTCGCCGAGCGCGCCGAGCGTCTCGGCTCGGACGCGCAGCGTCTGCTTCTGATCGCGGCCACCGACGACTCGACCGAGATCGCGGTCATCCGCGCCGCGGCCCGTGCGCTGGGCGTGGACCCTGACGCCCTGGACGAGGTCGAGCGGTCCGGGCTGGTCACCGTGACGGACGGGGTGCTGGAGATGCGGCATCCCCTGGTGCGTTCGGCCATCTACACCGGCGCCACCACGGTCGCGCGTCGGGCCACACACCAGGCTGGCCGACGCGCTGACACCCGACCCGGTTGCCGCGTCCCAGGCTTCAACGGCGGTGTCGGGACGTGCTGATCCCGACCGGCGCGCTTGGCACCGCGCCGCCGCCGCGGACGAACCTGACGAGTCCGTGGTCGCTGACCTCGACGAGGCCGCCGCACGCGCACACCGCCGCGGTGCGCACGAAGCCGCCGCCCGGGCCTACGAACGCGCCAGCGAGCTCACCACCGACACGGAGGGTCGAGCCCGCCGGCTCTACCTCGCTGCCCGGTGCGCCTGGCTGACCGGACAACCCGTCCGGGCTCGCGGCCTCAGCGAGGCGGCGCTCGTCCACGTCACCGACCCCGGGTTACGTGCCGACATCGCGAGGCTTCGCGCGCGGGTGGAGTGGAACACCGGGTCCGTCCAGCTCGGCCACCGGATGATCCTGCAGGCCGCCGCAGAGGTCGCTAGCCATGACCCGGCCCGGGCCCGGGAGATGGCGATGTTCGCTGCCGCGATCGCCGCGTTCGGTGGGGACTCCGGCATCGACGTCCGGCCTCTCGACTTCGCCAACCCACCCGGCCCCGGGGCCCCCGCTCGCGAGCAGGCATTCGCCGACCTGTTGATCGGGCTCGACCACGTCGTGCACGACCGATGGAACGACGCCGCAACGGTCATGGAGCGGCTGTTCGCCACCGCCGAGGTCCTCGACGCTGATGACCAGGACCTGCTGCCCAACCTGGGCATCGCCGCGTTGCACGTGGGCGACGACGCTGCCGCCTCCGAGTACCACCGCCGGCTGCTGTCGCGAGCCCGGGACACCGGCGCGATGGTGATGGTGCTGTACGCCCAGACCCGACTCGCGCTGACCGACGTCGCCACCGGAGCCTGGTCGTCGGCCGAAGCACGTTGCGCCGAGGCCGTCGCTCTGGGTGAGGAAACCGGCCAGCCAGTTCTTGCGACGATGCCGAAGGCGTTGCAGCTCCTCATTGCCGCACGACGCGCCTCGGGGGCCTACGAGCCGCTGCTGGTGGAGGTCGAGGCAGCGCTGGGCGCGCAGGCCGTCGGCATCCTGGACGGGATCTGCCGCGATCTGGTGAGGTGGGCGAAAGGGCTCCACGCGTTGGGTTCCGGCGCCAAGCCCACCGCCGCGTTCCACCAGTTCGGTCAGATCTCGCGACATCACCAAGCGCATGGCCGGCGTCGACCGGGTCGAAACGGCGGTGGCCGCGGGTCAGGACGCGGCCGCGCGTTTGTGGGTCGAGGATCTCGCCACGTTCGCCGACGCGACCGGTCAAGCGTGGGCCCGTGCTGCTGCGGCTCATGCGCTCGCCCTCGTGGACCCCGACAGGGCCGAGGAGCACTTCGAGGCCGCGTTGGCGGCGCACCCGAACTCCGGCGGGCGGGTGTTCGACCGGGCCCGAACCCATCTCGCCTACGGCGAGTGGCTACGCCGCAACCGCCGACGCGTCGACGCCCGCGAGCAGCTTCGCGTCGCGCTGGCCACGTTCGAGGACCTCGACGCCAAGTCCTGGGCGGACCGCGCGGCCGCCGAACTCCGAGCATCGGGGGAAACCGCTCGCAAACGCGACGACTTCGAGCCACTCAAACTCACCGCGCAGGAACTCGCCGTCGCCACCCAGGTTCAACAGGGCCTGTCCAACCGTGAAGTCGCCGCGCAACTATTCCTCTCCCCGCGGACGGTGGACTTTCACCTGCGGAACGTGTTCGTCAAGACCGGCGTCACGTCCCGGGTCGAGCTTGCTCAGCTCGCCCTCACCTGACGATCCGGACACGCGGTCCCGCAGAACCCGGCGATTTCACCGGCGCGACCCGGTCACGTCGGTTCGTAGCGTTTGTCGTCCCAGCCACCGCATCCCGCGGCGGCCGTCAAGGCGAGGAGCCTGCCGTGCAGACCACGATGAGCGTCGCGATCTTGCTGTTCGACCGGGTCACTGCCCTTGATGCGGTTGGGCCCTACGAGGTTCTCTCGCGTCTGCCGGGCAGCCGCGTCACTTTCGCCGGCGAGCGTCTCGGCCCGGTTCGTACCGACACCGGCCACCTCGCGTTGCACGTCGACGCCACCCTCAAGGACGTCGAGACCGCCGACGTCCTCGTCATCCCGGGCGGCATCGGGCAGCAGGCTCACATGGCTGCTGGGGCGGTCCACGACTGGGTGCGCCACCTCGACACCACCACGACCTGGACGACGTCGGTGTGCACCGGGTCGCTCATCCTGGCCGCAGCCGGCCTCCTGCGAGACCGATCGGCGACCAGCCACTGGATGCGTCGCGGGGATCTTGCCCACTACGGCGCCACTCCGACCGACATGCGGGTGGTGTTCGACGGTAAGTACGTCACCGCCGCTGGCGTATCAGCCGGTATCGACATGGCCCTCACGCTGGCAGACAAGATCGCCGGCTGCCGCGCCACTGAAGCCATCCAGTGCGGCATCGAGTACGACCCGCATCCGCCCTACGACGCCGGCCACCCCGACAAGGTCGATCCCGGCATCGTCGCTGGCCTGCAGACCCTCAAGAACGTCCTCTTCTAGCTTCCACCAGCACCACAACCCCACCCGCACCCCGGCCCCAGCCCCAGCCCCAGCCGAGGTTCCCCACAGTCGGGTCCGCGGGCCGCAGGGACCCCCCAGGCGTGCCCCCGACGCCGCACCCGCGGCCCGCGGACCCTTTCCACCCTTCGTCTCGAACCAGGAGCCGCACCGTGACCACACCCGCCGCCCCGCACACGCCGGACAACAACCCTGGCCACGCGGAGACACCCGTCGACGCTCGGAAAGAGCAGGACGCGCTCGATGTCATCGTCATCGGAGCGGGCCAGGCGGGCCTCGCCGTCGCATGGCACCTGACCCAGCAGCACGCCCGGTTCGTTGTACTCGACGCGGCCCCGCAACTCGGCCACTCCTGGCGCACCCGATGGGACTCGCTGCGACTCTTCTCCCCGGCCCAGTACGACTCACTGCCGGGCATGGACTTCCCCGCCGCTCGGGACACCTACCCCGGCAAGGACGACGTCGCCGACTACCTCGCCGGCTACGCCGAGCAGTTCCAGCTGCCCATCCTCCTCGGACATCGCGTCACCCGGCTCCAGCATCACCCGACCACGAACGGACAGCCGCCGGTGTTCACGGTGCACACCAGCCACGGGCCGCTTCGCGCGCGACAGGTCGTGGTGGCCACAGGCGCGTTCCAGAAGCCCCACCGACCCAGCTTGGCCGACGCCCTCGACGACCGAGTCGTGCAGGTGCACTCCGCGCACTACCGCAACCCCGACCAGCTTCCTCCCGGGCCCGTGCTGGTCGTCGGAGCCGGTAACTCTGGCCTGCAAATCGCTGAGGAGCTGGCCACCCACCCCACCCCCGCCGGCAACAACATCAAGGACGGCGATCCTGAACGCCCGGTGCACCTCGCGGTCGGCACGACGCCGCCACAGCTGCCGCAACGGTTCGCGGGCCGTGACCTGTTCTGGTGGCTTAGCAAGACGGGCGCAATCCACAAGCCGGCCACCTCTCTTCTCGCCCGACGCATGCGGGCCCGGGGAGACGTGGTCATCGGCACCAGCCTGTCCCGGGTCAAGAGCTTGGGCGTCAACGCACGCTCGCGGGTGACCGGGGCCGGACCGCACGGCGTCGAGTTCGCCGACGGCACCCGGCTCGCCCCGGCGAGCGTGATCTGGTCGACCGGGTTCACGGCCGACTACACCTGGATGGACGTGCCCGGCGTCATCACCGACACACCTCGCGGGGGCACCGTGGTCCATGAGCGAGGCGTCACTGCCGTTCCCGGGCTGTACTTCATCGGGCTGCCTTGGCAGCACTCTCGCGGTTCAGCGCTGCTCGGATTCGTCCGACACGACGCGGCCTGGCTCGCCGACCGGCTGTACGCCGACCGCACCCAGCTCGCCGGTCTGTAGCGACCAACGCGACCCGCCTGACCCGGCCAATCTGCGTGACGGAGTGGGTGGCGCGATGGCCCGAACGGGGCGTTGACGACGCCGATGCCGCCGCGTAAATCTGGAAGGTATGGGAGGACCGGAAGGTCGCACGGAAGCTGCCGTGGGGACAACGACACAGGACCGGTTTGAGGTGGCGTGGGCGGGTCAGTGGCGGGCGCTGCGCCGCACCACCGGACGCCAGCGGCGTGCGCTCGGCTCCAGCTGGGTGGGGTTCTTCGTGGACATGGTCGACATCTACTTGCCCGTGATCGCCCTCGCGCCGGCCATCGCGTACTTCCAACCCGAGACACTCGCCGCCGGCCAGGCCGGCACATTGTTCTTCGTCACGTTCGCTGCCACCCTCCTGGGGCGACCCGTCGGGGCACTGATCTTCGGCCACCTCGCCGACACCATCGGTCGCCGGCGGGTCACGCTCGCCTCGATCGCCGGGTTCAGCGTCTGCACAATCCTCATCGGCCTACTGCCCGGTCACGCCACCTGGGGACTAGCGGCACCGGCCGCGCTGATCGGCCTGCGCTTCCTCGACGGCATCTTTCTCGGCGGCGAGTACACCGCGGCCACACCCCTCGCGTTCGAGCATTGTCCGCCCCGCGCCCGCGCCCTGTTCGGTGGCCTGCTGATGAGCGCCTACGCGGCCGCGTACGCCGCTGTTTCCGCGCTCGTGCTTGTCCTTCTCCTTGTGCTGCCCGCCGGTGCCTACCAAGCATGGGGGTGGCGCGTGCCGTTCCTTGCCGGCGGTCTGGCCGGGCTGGTGTTCCTCCTGTGGAGAACACGCGTCCCGGAGTCGCCGCTGTGGGAGGCATCCGCGGCTTCGCGTCAGGGATACGAAGGTTGCGGCGACGCCGGGGGAGACCTACGGGCTTTCGCACGGCAGGCTCCCGTGCAGGTGCTTCTGTCCGGCGTCACGGCGCGACTTCGTTCAGGTTCTCGTGCTGATGGTCGGCCTGTGGCTGGTCGCCACCAGCGTCGTGTCAGTGCTGCCGCAGCGCCTGCTCGCGCACATTGGCCAGTCCCCGGTCTGGGTCACCACGGTGCTCCTCGCCGCGCAACCGGTCGTGATCGGTGGGTTCGTAGCGGCTGGTATGACCAGCCAGAAGGTCGGACGTCGTCGTGCTCTCGCCCTGGGTGCCACGGTGTCCGGGACCGCCGGCTTCACCTGCTACGTCCTTACGTTGACGCTTCCGGTTGCTGGCTGGCTACTCGCCGTCCTGGTGGTGGCGACCGAGCTGACGACCCTGGCGGTGTGGGGAGTAGTCACCTCCTACGTCAACGAGCGCTTCGCCACGAACGTCCGCGCCACGGGGTTCGGCATGGCGTACAGCCTGGCGCTCGCCCCGGCCAGCTTCTATGCGTTCTACCTGACCGGGCTCACCCGGCTGATGCCCGAACGTCTCACCCAGCTCATGCTTCTTGGTGTGGGCAGCCTGATGGCGTTCGGCGGAGCCTGGTGGGGCCCGGAGACACGTGACGTCGACCTCGCGAGGGTCGGTGCGCCGCAAGCGATCGACGCCCCCGCGGACGTCACAAGCACTGGCGTTGCCCCCGCCACGCCCTTGCGGCAAGACCAGTAGCGGTTGCGCGATTCAGCCACGCGCAGCAGGCACCAGGTAGAGGCCCACGGTGGGGCAAACCCGTGCCTAGGAGGTGCGCCCTGCGCCACGACACCTCCCGGGCCAGCCGGCCGCCGTCAGGCGGATGCGCCGCGGCGCCGTGCGGCGCATCCGCTCCCGCGGACCACCCCCGAGCAGAACCCGGCAGTCTCACCGGCGCGACCAGATGGCCTCCAAGGCAAGTGTTGTCTCCATCAGCATCCCGCCCACGCAGCAACCTGAGACAGCAGGAGGTGGCCGTCATGGCCAAGCAGAGAATCCTCGAGGAGGAGTCCGGAGTCAGCACCACAAGCCACCCGCGCCACCCGCACAACGGCTACTACGCCGGCGACTTCACCGACGTGCCGTTCCGTAGCCCCCGTGCCGCCAAGGGCGCGCAGATGTTCGCGGGTGTTGCCCGCTCCCACCCTCGCCCCTGAGCACGCGCGGGGCCCGGACGGCAGCCACGCATCGTGCTGTTCACACCCCACACACGGCGCGGGCGTGGGCACGATTTCCCGGCGTGTGAAGAGCGCCGGAATGAGGCTCGATTGGGGTCGCGCTTGGCTGCAGGAGAAGGACAAGACGCTTCACCAGAGATCGGCACGACCGGCGGGGCCGGCATACGGCACCGCATAGACCGGCCCGTGAAGCGGCGAACCGACGCAGCTTTGACGAGACCGGGCTGCGGGTGCTCCGTGACGCTGGGCCACCCACTACAGGGTGTGTTCCGCAAGGACTCGCCGCCGCCCTATGCGATTGCGGTGTGACAGCTCAGCGGTACGTCGTCGCGCGGATCGCGGCAGACATCCGGACGATGTGTGTCCCAGTTGGGATCCCTGGCTGATCGCAGCATCGCGTCACCCGGGGGTATTGGACTCCTCAGCGGCGGTACTCCGTCAGGGCGCTGGTAGCGCGGTCGCCGTTGTTCCGCTCCGGCTAGGCGTCGGGGGCTACCTCCAGCAGTTGTTGGGTGTTAGCCAGCGTTGCGAACTCTCCGTGCAAGTTCGTGGCGGTTACCGCTGCGAGCTGGTCCGCGCTGACGAGGGTCCCGTCTGGCGCCCGGCGGTCGAAGGTGTGGGTTGCGTCCAGGGCAAAGACGACGTGGTGTCCGAGGTTGGCACCGACGCGGGCGGTGGTCTCGCAGCAGTGGTTGGTAGTGATGCCTGCAACGACGAACCCGTTCAGTTTCTGGTCGTGCAGCCACCGATCTAGGTCAGGCTTGCCGTGAAAGCAGGAGTTGACCTGCTTGGTGATGGCAGGTCGGGGGTGCCGTTGACGACGTCCTTGAAGTCGTTTCCTGGCTGCCCGGGTCGTAGCGGTGAGTGGGGGTCGGTCGAGTTATGGCGGACGAACACCACGGGTCGGTGGTGGGCGCGCCACTCGGCCAGGAGGGAGGCGATGTTCTGCTCGCAGTGGGGGTTGTTGCGGGGTCCCCAGTAGTCGGCGTCGTCGAAGGCGCGCTGCACGTCCACGAGGAGCAGGGCGAGGCGGTCCAGGTCCGCGAGGTCTGGGGCGGGGATGTCCACGGGTGACAGTGTGGAGGAGGTCGGGTTCTCGTGGGCGGTCCTGCGCCGGGGCGAGGTCTGCTTCACCGGGTGCCGCCCACGTGTGCGCTGACCCAGTCCACGACGAGGCCGACGAGCTCCGCGTCGACGGGTTGGCGCATCTCGCGCCTGTATCCGGACAGGGACGCGGGTCCGGGCTGGGCTCGCAGGATGTGGCTCAGGTCGGCGAGCTCATGCGTCTCCACGTCGGCGGGGATGAGGTCGCGGATCGTGGCAAGGTCGGCGGCCGGGACCTGGAGGTCCTTTCCGCCGGTGACGGCGAGGACGGGCACGGTGATGCGGGTGAGGTCGGTGCGGGGGTCGTGGGCCATGAACTCGCGGTGCCAGCGCGCGTTGATCTTCGCGCCCTCAATGCGGGCCGCATCGGTCGTGGTTTCCTTGATCTTGGTGTGGGTCTTTGCCGTGCGCGCCTCCAAGTCGGTGCGCAGGAGCCGCAGCAAGCCACGGATCGCCCGGGGCAGGGTCGGTGCGATTTGCGCGGACTGCCAGCGCAGCAGCGCCTCTCCCGGCATTGCGGAGCAGCTCAGCAGGATCAGGCCTGATGTGGGTGCGCCAGCGGCGGCCAGGCCGGCGGCGTGGAGCGCGCCTTCGGAGTGGCCGAGGACGACGATCCGAGTTGGATCCACTTCGGGACGCGCGGCGAGGAACTCGAGGGCGGCTGCGGCGTCGTCGCGGTTGTCGTAGAAGCCGGCGGTGTGCCAGCTGCCGGTGCTCGCGCCGACGCCGCGTTTGTCGTAGCGGAAGGTCGCGACCCCTACCGTGCCGAGCGCATCCGCTAGCTGGCCGGTGATGCCCAGTGGCATGCGCTTGTGGTCGGAGTTCCGGTCGAGCGGTCCGGACCCCGGCAAGAGCAGGACGCCAGGGAACGGGCCCTCGCCACGAGGGACCGCGAGGGTGCCGGCAAGGGTCTTCACGCCGGACCGGAAGGTCACGGCGTGCTCGGGCACGGGAGCCTCCTGGGCGCGGTCGAGGGTGGTCATCGTGCGTGGTCCGAGGGGTGCGCTTCGAGCTCCTGCTTGAGCTTCTCGGGGGTGTCGGTGGTGATGAGCATGGTGGCGTAGCGGTGCCCCGAGAGTGTCAGCCGCACGGCCGGGCCGTGGCCCTGTACGGCAACCAGCGTCTTGCCGGTGCGCGAGCGCCAGGTGCCGAGCTTTCGCCGTCCTGGCAGGCCCAGACCGGGGGCGCGCAGTCCCTCCGCTGCCGCAAGCCCGTCTGGGACCACCTCGACGGTCGAGACGGCGGTGAGCGGGATGTCCTGGTCGCGGAGAAGTCCGGCGATCTTCTCGGCGCGGGTGAACGTGACGGTGAGCGTGGCGCCGTCCGCGGTGATCGTTGTCATGATTGACATTGTTATCACTCGTGGGAATGATGTCAATCATGACTCCTCCCCCCGATCAGTCTGAGCGACGCATGCGACCGGCTGACGTCGTACTGCACCCGGTCCGCATGCGGATCGTCCAGGCGTTCCTGGGCGACCGGGAGTTGACCACTAGCGACCTGCGCGCGGAGATCGCCGATGTCCCGAGCGCCACCTTGTACCGCCAAGTGGCCGCCCTGGCTCGAGGCGGAGTCCTCATCGTCGTGGACGAGACGCGCGTCCGCGGAGCCGTGGAACGCACCTACCGGCTGCGTACCGGCACGACGCTTGTTGACGGAAATCAGGCACGAGAGATGACTGTCGAGGAGCACCGACAGATGTTCTTGACCTTCGTCGTCGGGCTGCTCGCCGACTTCGACCACTACCTCGACCGCGGCGACGTCGACATGGCCCGCGACCTCGCCGGGTTCCGGCAGAACGCCATGTACCTGACCGACGAGGAGATGGCCGCGGTCGTTACCGAACTGCGAGCCGTCCTGGACCCCCGCATCGCCCTCCCGCCGGCGCCCGGGCGCACTCGGCGACTGTTCTCCACCGTCCTGATGCCCGACGCCAACGCACCGACCACCACCTCAACCACCACGCCCGGCAACGCCGGGCCGGCACCATCTCCGAAGGAACACGACTGATGAGCATGATGCAGACGGGCACCGCGCCCGCCGCCGGCCACCAGATGCCGGGCAGGAACCGCGGCACCCTGGTCGTCTTCTCCGCCGTCGCTTACGGCCTGTCCTGGGCCGTGTGGGGCACCGCGCTTGTCCAGCAGGCCGGGTGGATCGGCTGGTCCGTTCCTGCCGAACCGTTCGCGTTCCTGGCAGTGTCGGTTGCTGCGGTCGTCTCCACCGCCGTCTTCGGCGGACGCCCAGCCCTACGGTCGCTCGGGGCACGTCTGGTCCTGTGGCGGGTGCCGGTCCGCTGGTACGTCGCCGCGGTCGCCCTGCCTGCCCTCCCGGCGGTCGCCGCGCTCGGTCTCCACCTCGCGCTCGGCGGCCAGCACGACGTCCACGCCCTCGTGCCGTTGGCCGCGGCACTGCCGCTGTTGTTGAGCCAACTGGTCCTTCACCTGCTGACCGAGGAGGCCGGCTGGCGCGGTGTGGCCCTGCCGCACCTGCGCGCCGGCTTTGGCTCCTTGCCCGCTGGGCTACTCCTGGGTCTGCTGTGGGCCGGATGGCACATCCCGATGTTCCTCCTCGACGACACCCGCCAGACCTACCCGTTCGCCGGCTTCCTGGTCATGGTCGTGTCCATCAGCGTGGTCATGACCTGGGTGTGGGACCACACCGGCGGCAGCGTCCTGATCGTCGCACTGTTCCACGCAGCGATGAACACCGCCTGGGCCGTCCTCAACATCCTGTGGGGCGACGACCGCTTGTTCTGGCTCTGCGTCGCCTTCACCGTGACCCTCGCGGCTGTCGTTGCCGTCCGGCAACTTCGGGACACCACCGCGGCACCAGTGCCCGCACCTGGTGTCGCCACCCCCACCGCCGGCGCGGCCAGCCGCGCCTGACACCACCCCACAGCCAAGAAGGGCGCACCGTCGTGTCCCACACGCTGAAGGTTTACCTCGCCGTCGTTCTCGGGTGGGCGGCCCTCGCCGGAGCGCTGCTTCGGATCACCGGCATCGACCTCGACTCCCTCGCGGGGGCGGCAGTCATCGCCGTGCTTTACATGCCCTCACCGATGGTGGCGGCGCTGGTCGCGGAACGCGGACTTTGCCGCGACCGCTTACGGCTGCCCCGCCGCGGGGTGAGCTCAGTCGCCGCGTACCTGCTGCTGCCGGCCGGTGTCTTGGTCGCGTTCGTCCTGCTGTTCCTCGGTGCCGTGTTGGTCGGGGGCGATGTGCTCGGCCTCGACGCGATCGGTCGGCTCGCCCTGACTCAGGGGCAGATCATGGACGGCGCGGCCTCGCTCGTCGGGCAGGACGCGGTGGATGCAGCCGGTGCACCGCCCCCCGTCGCCGTGCTGCTGCTGGCGGGCCTGTGGGGTGCCCTAGTGGCCGGGTGGACGATCAACGGTGTCTTCGCGATGGGCGAGGAGTACGGATGGCGGGGCCTGATGTGGGAGGAACTCCGGGCCGCTGGACCGTTGCGCGCCAACCTGCTCATCGGCCTCGCCTGGGGTGTGTGGCACGCCCCGCTGATCGTCCAGGGCTACAACTACCCCGGGTTCCCCGGGCTCGGCGTCCTGGCGATGGTGGCGTTCTGTACCGGCATGTCGTTCGTCCTCACCGCGGTGCGCCAGCTGACCGGCAGCCTGATTCCCGTCGCCGCCACGCACGGCATGTTCAACGCCATCGCACCCATCCTGCTCATCCTCACCCCGGATGCCCACCTGATCCTCGGTGGTCCGCTCGGGCTGCTCGGTGCCGCGATCTTCGCTCTCCTAGGGGCAGCGGCCTGGGCAGTGACGCGTTGCGGGATTGCGCACGGCAACCTGGTATCCCATAACCGCTCGGGACGCTCCACTGGACCCGCAACCGCAGACAGCAGGCGGTGACCGGCGCGTCCCCGTCCCCAACCCCGGCGTCTCGCCCGACCCACTACTTCTCACCTGACGCCTACGCGGACATCGGCATGCGCGTACGTCTCGACCCCAGCGAATCACACCGCAATCGCATAGGGGGACTCGCTCATTGCTCGTTGACGGCTGCCGTGGCCATCATGGGCGCGTGCTTGATACCGGTGGCGTTGTGGTGGTCCGCGATCGCGATCCCTCCAGCCAGTGGGCGGCGGCCCGGATCTGGGCTGTCGCCACCGCTGAGCGCGACAACAAACCGGAACCGGCTCCGGTCGAGGCGGCGTTGCCCATCATCGAGAGAGGGCTGCGACCTGACGACGCGACGCTCCACCTGGCCTACCTGCGCGACGAACCCGTCGGGTTCGCCGTGGTCGTCGTGCAGCCCGGCGGCCTGGAGATCGTCTTCCTGGGTGTCGACCCTGACGCGTGGGGACGCGGTATCGCGAGCCGGCTCCTGTCCGACGTCACGGACTACGCAGCAGAGACATCGCGACCCGAGGTCGAGCTGTGGGTCTACGACGACAACGCCCGGGCCGTCGAGTTGTACCGGCGAGCGGGTTGGTCTGCTACCGACGACGTTCGAATCCACCCGACATCAGGTCGGCTCGAGCGACGCCACGTCCGAAGCGTTCTGGGAACGACTCGAGGGGTCGTCCCTCAGCAGTAGAGCCAACCATGAGCGGCCACGGCACCTCGGTCACACGTCGTCCACCTCGTCATTGTGGACGCGTAATAGGTCGACCGCCGCTGCCGCCTCGATGACCGACGTCGACGCGTCCGTTTGCAGGAGACACAGGCGGATGGGCGTCCTGGGGCGCGCTCGACGATCCTGCGCACACGTCAGCTACGGGGTAGGAGCGCCCGCAGTGACGGTTCGGGTGGTGACCACCGTGGCGAACTCGTCGTGCAGGTTGGTGCAGGTGGCGTGCGCGAGCTGGTCTGCGGTGAGCTCTCGGCCGTCGGGGCCCGTGCGGTCGAAAGTGTGTGTTGCGTCGGCTGCGAACAGCACTCGATAGCCGAGGTTGCCGCCGACGCGTGCCGTGGTCTCGCAGCAGTGGTTGGTTGTGATGCCGCAGATCACCAGCCCGTCGACCTGTCTCCGTTGCAGCCATCGGTTCAGGTCGGGGGTGCCGTGGAAGCTGGAGTTCACGCTCTTGCGGACCACCAGGTCAGGCTGGGCGGTGTCGAGGTACTCCTTGAGGTGGTTGCCTGACCGGCTCGGGTGAAGCGGACTGTCCGGGTTGGTCGAGTCGTGCTGCACGAACACCATGGGCAGGCCCGCCGCGGTGAAGGCGTCAACCAGTGAGGCGATGTTGCGGTCGGCATCAGGATTGTCGCGTGGCCCCCAGAAGGCCGAGTCGTCGAACCCGCGCTGCACGTCGACCACGATGAGGGCGGTCGTCGCTGCGAGGAGCCCGGAAGGGGTCGCCGCGGCTCGTGTGGTGTGTGGCATGTGGTCTCCCGTGTGAGGTGGGTGGTCGGGGGGTTAGCGGGAGCCCTGCGGGCGAGTGGGCCAGCGGCGGGGCCCTCGGGCGAGGCGTGCGAGGCGGTCATTCTCAGCGGCTCGCAGCCGGCGCTGGATCTCGTGGTCGGCAGCGGCTTGGTAGAACAAGTAGGTGGTCATGGTGATCTCCTCAGGTGCGGTGGGGGAGTCACCATCGTGTTCTCGACGGCGGGGCGGTCGCGCCGGGGAAATCGCCGGGGAGATTGCCGGGTCGGGGGTGACCTGGCCCTGCCGGGCCTGGGTCAGGCGAGGTCACCGGCGAGGGCCGCGAGTTCGGTGCGCGATGTGATGCCGAGCTTCGAGTACACGTTGCGCAGGTGGAAGTCGACCGTCCGGGGGCTGATGAACAGACGAGTGGCGACGTCCTTGTTGCTCAGCCCTTCCCGTACGAGGCCGGCGATCTGTGACTCCTGCGGTGTGAGGCCGGTGGCGACGAGGTTGGCGCCACGTCGGGCGGTCTCACCGGAGGCTCGTAGCTCTTGTCGGGCCCGTTCGGCCCAGAACCCAGCGCCGAGGCTCTCGAACGTGTCGAGGGCTTCGCGCAGCGGCACTCGCGCGTCGGTGCGACGGCGGCGACGGCGCAAGTGCTCTCCAAGGGCCAGCTGGGTTCGGGCGCGGGCGGGGAGGCGAGGCGACTTGGCGTGCCATTCCAACGCCTTGCCGAAGTTCTCCTCGGCGTCACCGTCGCCGACCAAGGCTTGCGCGTGGTAGACCGCGGCCCAGGCCCATGCCATGTCGGTTCCCTCAGCGAAGGCGCGGAGCTCGTCGAGCCACTCCTTGGCGAGGTTCGCCCGATCGGCGCGCACGGCGGTCTCGATGCGGTCGAGCGCGGTCAACCACCGTGCCACGGGTAGGTCGATCTGTTGCAGGTGGTGCAGAGCTGTGGCAGGTGTGACGTCGGACTGCCGAGCAGCGGCCCAGTGCGCGAGTCCGCGCACGATTCCCGCGACCGCGCCGTGAGGCGGACGCTGTTCGAGTTCGACGTCGAGTTCGCGCAGGTGTTGCGGGGCAGCCGCGTCGCCGCGCAACGCCGAGATGACGGCGAGCTCGGCAA
The DNA here is from genome assembly GCF_013155335.1 of Nocardioides sp. zg-1230. Taxonomy (GTDB): domain Bacteria; phylum Actinomycetota; class Actinomycetes; order Propionibacteriales; family Nocardioidaceae; genus Nocardioides. The sequence goes on from NZ_JABJQZ010000005.1 coordinate 481,937, forward strand.
GAGGTAGGGCGACGAGCTCGTGCAAGCCGAGGTTGCGGTCGAGCAGCAATGCTTCCTGGGCGGCCGATGCGGCTTCGCTCCACGCGCCGGTAGCGATGCGGAACACGACGCCTCGGGTGAGGGCGTGCTCGATCATGTTGACGGCGGAGGCGTCGCGGGCGTGCTGAAGCTGAAGGTCGTGCAGCCGGATTGCCCGCTCGTCATCGCCCAGGTGCATGGTCGCGATGGCGAGGTTGGCGTGGAGCAGCGGTGGTGCCGTCAGGGGCAGCGGGATGTCCCAGGCGCGTCGCAACGCCGTGGCCGCGGTCGCCCAGTCGTTACGGATGACGGCGGTGAATCCGTCGAGCAGCAAGCCGGCGACAAGTTCCTCCGGTGCTGCCTGTGGTGCGGGCGGCTCGACGATGGTGGAGGGGTCGGGAGCGTCGGCCGAGCGGGCGCCGAAGGATGCCAGGGCTGCGGCGAGCATGGCGAGGACCCGCGCGTGCGCAGGATCGTGGGGCGCTGCGGTCGTGGCTGCGTGGCACACGATCCGATAGCCCTCGTCGAGGGATCGGGTGTTCCACTCGACCTGGCCTTGAAGCTGAAGGAGTTCCGCGCGCAGGAGCGGGTCGTCGGCGTCCACGAGTGCGGCCCGGGTAAGGAGGTCGGTCTCAAGCGGGCGGCCGGCGGCGAGGTTGGCCCCGGCTGCGGCCAACAGGCGTTGGGCGCGCTCGTGGGGGTCGAGGGTGAGCTCGGCGGCACGGGCCCATGCGGCGGCGGCTGCTTCATGGCCGCCGCGGCGACTCGAGCGCTGGGCGGCCTCGTCGAGCGCTGCGACGACGTCGGGGTCAGGGCCATCGACGGACGCAGCCAGGTGCCAGGCGCGGCGGTCCTCGTGGGCGGTTCCGGCGAAGGCGTCGGCAAGCGCCCGGTGGGCCTGCCGGCGCCGTGAGCTCGTGGCGGCTCCGTAAATGGCGGACCGTACGAGCGGGTGGCGGAGCATGAGCCCGTCCGAGTCGATGCGGAGCAGCCCTGACTCCTCGGCAGTGTCGAACGCGTCGTCGGGTGCGCCGAGGGTGGCGGCAGCCCGGCCGACGGTGGCGGGGTGGCCGGAGTCGTCGGCGGCCACGACCAGGAGCAAAGTCTGGGCTGCGGTATCGAGCTTGCGGAAGCGGTCGAGGAAAGCGCGCTCGACACGTTCGGTGAGCGGAAGCCGTTCGGGGAGACGGTGTTGTCCGGTCAGCTGGTCGGCGGTGAGCGCGCCGCTCAGCTCGATGAGGCCGAGCGGGTTGCCGTCGGTGACTTCGACGAGTTCTTCGAGCACATGGGCAGCAATCGGAGCAGCGGCTTGGTCGGCGATGAGCTCGCCGGCAGCGGCAGCTCCGACCCCGCTCACGGTGAGGGTCGCGAGGTCCCGTGTGTCGAAGGCTCCGGACTCGTCGTCCCGGATGGCGAACATCAGTGCGACCGCTTCGCCCTCGAGTCGTCGCGCCACGAACAGCAAGGCTGCGGCGGAGGCGTCGTCGAGCCAGTGGGCGTCGTCGATGACCCCGAGGACGGGTTGGTCTCCGCCGACCTCGGAGAGCAGGTTCAGCGTGGCGAGGTAGACCAGGTGTCGGTCGCCGGCGGTCGCAGTCTCTTCGCCAAACGCAGCGCGCAGCGCTCGGGCCTGGGGCTCCGGGATCTGGTCGAGGCGGTCGAGCACCGGGCGGAGCAGACGGTGCAACGCCGCGAAGGGCAACGGCGCCTCGGACTCGACACCCCGCGTGCGCAGCACGGTCACACCAGTACCTTCACCCGCGTCCCGGGCAGCCGCGACCGCGTCATCGAGCAGGGCGGACTTCCCGACGCCCGGCTGGCCTCGCAGGACCAGCGCGGCTCCGTCGCCGGTTGCGGCGCGCTCGATGAGCGCGCGCAATGCTGCCTGCTCGGCCTCCCGTCCCCTCAGCACGGCGGCACCCTATCGAGCCGAACCGACACCAGAACAGAGCCGAAGTCGCGGCCTTCGCCCGGTTCGGTGACGGGCCCCGCGGCCGAGTCGGTCACTGGGCCGCCCGGCAATCGAGCCGGTCCAGGACGGTCAGCACGTCGGCGCGCTCCACGGGTTCTCGGGCGGTGACGATGAGCAGGCCGGCAGCCTCGTCGACGTCGCAGAAGCTGACACCGGGCAGGTTGCCCACCTGTCGCTCGACTGCTTCGCCGACACCTGTGGCCGGCGGGTCTTGGAGGCGGAACATCACGGTCCCGACGAAGGCCCGCGGGGTGTTGCGCATCATTGCGACCCTCCGCGCTGGTGCGGGTCGGCCGTCCGGGCGTTGTGGGTGAGGGCGGTGATGATGCGTGGCCAGGCGGCAGGGGGCAGGTCGTGCCCCATCCCTTCGACCAGCTCGAGTCGTGCGCCGGGGATGGCGGCGGCGGTCGCCCGCCCGCCGGAGGGGTGGCACATGCGGTCGGCGGTGCCGTGGATGACTACCGTCGGAACCGTCAGGCTCGCGAGCGCGGAGGTGCGATCGGACGCGGTGCGTACCGCTCGGTGCTGCCTGGTCCGTCCGTCGCCGGCGTCGGGGTCGCGACCGAACGCCGCTCTCGTCGCCCGACGAACTTCGTCGAGGTCCTGGTCGAGACCGGTAGACCCGACAGTCTCGAAGATTCGCACGCGGCGTTCGACGGCTTCCTCCTCGGTGCGCGGCCGGCGTGCGATGAGGTGGCGAAGGAGCACGGGCGAGGTGCGCCCCTTCCCGCGCTGCCCGGTGGTGGACATCATCGAGGCGAGTGAGGCCACGCGGTTCGGGTGCCGAATCGCGATCAGTTGCGCCACCATGCCCCCGAGCGAGGCACCGACGACGTGTGCGGTCGCAACGCCGAGGTGGTCGAGGAGCCCGACTGCGTCGTCGGCCATGTCGTCGAGGGTGTACCTGGCACCGGGCAGGTGGGTGGACCGGCCAGCGTCGCGGTTGTCGAACCGGACGACGTGGAACCCGTGATCTGCCAGCTGGCGGCAGAACGCGTCGGGCCAGTGCACCAGCTGGAAGCCCAGCCCCATGACGAGCAGCATCGTGGGTGACGTCGGGTTGCCGAAGGTCTGGTAGCACACGGTGACGTCTCCGACGTCTGCGAAGCGCTCCGGGCTGGGACCGTTGGGGAGCTCGCGTCTCCAGGCCAGGGCGGTGGTCGGCTCGTCGCCGGCCAGGTAGGGCGTGGCGGTGTCACTCGGGTGGTAGCCCAGTGCAGTCCAGAACGGGTCGGCGAACGTGGCGTTGGTGGCCACGATGGTGGCCCGCAGCCGCTGCACCTCGGGCCAACGGGCCACCCATTCGAGCAGCAGCTCGTGCGTGCGACGGCCGATCCCGCGTCCCTGGTAGGCCGAATGGGTCTGCAGGAGTCCGATGTGTGCGGTGTGGTCGTCCGGCCAGCCGCGGAGGACGTCGACGACGGCTACGAGCGCACCCGTGTCGTTGTACGCCCCGAGCACCGCCTTGTGCGCGGCGGGTAGCCCGGGTGGGCGGGTGGTGAGCAGCTCGGCTGCCGCGTGCGGGGGTGTCGCTGTGCCCGTGACGCGGCGTGCATAGTGCGGGTCTGCGTCCAGGAGCGCCTGCACGGCCTGGGTGTCGCGCTGGTCGAGCTGTCGCAGGGTCAGCTGCGGCTTTTCGGTGGCGGTCATGCACGGTCCTGGAGGTAGCGGGTGTAGGCGTCCGGTCGCCAGGCGGCGACCATCTTGGTGCGAAGCGTGGCTCCCAGGCGCTGGTAGAAGCGCTGGCCGGCGTCGTTGTCCTGGTTCACGCCCCAGGTGATGAGTGACTTGTCGGGGCGCACGTGCTCGGCGAGGGCCGTCATGAGCATGCCGCCGATGCCGCGGTCGCGCACCTGAGGGCGGACGTAGAGGTCGTCCATGGCGAAGATGTCGTGGCCCTGCCACAGGTTGAGCTGCCGGGTGCCGCTGACGTACCCGAGGGGCTGCTCGGCTGCGACGGCGAGGAGGACCACGACCGACGGGTCGGCGAGCATGCGCCGCCAGTCCTCGAGGCTGGCGTGGACGGCGTCGGCGGAGTTCTCGTGCGTGGCGAGCTCGAGGAGCAGGGTCCGAACGTCGTGGGCGTCCTCGGGGCCGGCGCGGCGGATGGTGATGGTGGCGGTGGCGTCCGACTGGTTGGTCATGGCTGTGCTCCTGTGCAGTGTGTGGATGTCGGGGTTGGATCGGGGTGGTGTCGACTCAGGGTGGTGTCGACTCTGCGTGAGGTGGGCCTGGTGTGGCGCCTGGAGGAACGCCGGGTTCTGCACCCGTGGGGGCATGTGCGGTGGGTGCAGAACCCGGCTGCATGGGGGCTGGCGGGCGCGGTCATTCGCGGATGGCGGTCAACACCTCCAGACGGGCTGCGCGGCGTGCGGGCGCCAGTCCACCGACGACGCCGACCACGAGGGCCACGGCGGCGACGAGCGCAAGCCCGGTCGTGGGAACCTGCAGGTGCAGGTCACCGCCTTGGGCGATGGCGCGCACGAACAGGGCACTGGTGGCGACTCCGACGGTGGTCCCGACGAGCAGCCCGGCGACCGCGATGAGCAGGGACTCGGTGCGGATCATGGTGCGCAACTGCCGACGGGTCATCCCGACGGCACGGAGCAGGCCGAGCTCTCGGGTGCGTTCGATGATGGACAGCGCCAGCGTGTTGGTGATGCCGAGCATGGCGATGAGCACGGTGAGCATCAGCACGGCGGTGATCAGCGTGAGGATGCCGTCCAGGGACGCGGTGCGGGCCTCGGCCGCGCTGGCCTGGTCGCGTACTTCGACCGTCGGCATGGCCTCGAGCGCGTCCTCGAGCGCGGTCTGCGCCTCATCGACCGTGGTGCCCGAGCTGGGGCGCACGAGCAGGGTGGCGTCCACGCGCTCGGTGAACCAGTCGCGGTAGCTGGCGAGCGAGACGAGGTAGTCGGTGCTCAGCGCCTTCGCGTCGTCGTCGTCGATGAGCCCGACGACGGGCACCTCGACGGTGCCGGTGCGGGCGAACGTCATGGCGAGGCTGTCGCCGACTCCGAGGCCGCGCTCGGCCGCCTGGCGCTCGGTGATGACCACTCCGTCGGTCAGGCCGGTCAGGCTGCCCTCGACCATGTCGACATCGGTCACGTCACCGATCGTCGCGGGGTCGAGCGCGGTGAGCGCGCGGGTGGCGCCGGCGTCCTTCCAGTGCCCGAACCGCAGCGGCGAGACCGTGCCGACCTCATCCAGGCCTTCGATCTTCTTCAGGGTCGCCGGCTCGAGGCCGCCGAGCATCTCACCGCGTGCGCTCTCCACGACCAGCTCGGCCGTGATGGCCTCGTCGAAACCGGACTGCAGAGCAGCGCGGACCGAGGCTCCGACGACGGAGACGAACACCACCAGCGCGAGGCTGAGCGCCAATGCCATCACGGTCGCTCCGGTGCGTCGCGGTGCTCGTCGGGCAGCTTCTCGAGCCAGGCCAGCGGGCACCCCACGGCCGGTGAGAGCGCTCAGCCCGCGCCCGATGTGGTGCACCACGGCGGGCGCGACCACCGGGGCGAGGGCGACCAGTCCGGCCACCAGGGCGGCCGTGCCGGCGCCCAGTGTCGGCATCGACTCGGTGGCCCCACCGACGCTGAGCGCGGCGACTCCCACGGCCGTGAACGTGACGCCCACGCCGGCGCGGATGCGGCCCCGACCGCCGGTGGTGCCGAGGGCACCCTCGCGCATGGCCATCACAGGTGAGATGCGGGATGCGCGTCGGGCGGCACCGAACGCGGCGATGAACGTGACGACCACTCCGACCGCCAATGCGACGATCAGGGTGCGGGCCGACAGAACGGTGGGGCCGTCGGGGACGGTGGCGCCGGCGGCGTCCAGCAAGGCGCGCAGCCCGATGGCGGCCACGAGTCCGGCTCCGGTCCCGGCAACGGCTCCGGCCACGCCAAGGACGGTGGCCTCGCCGAGGATGGACGTCATGACCTGACGGCCGGTGGCTCCGGCCGCACGCATGACCGCAAGCTCCCGGGTGCGTTGTGTGACCAGCACCGAGAACGTGTTGGCGATGAGGAACGCACCGATCACCAGCGCGGCTCCGGCCAGCGCGAGCAGTGCGCCGGTGATGAAGCCGAGCTGAGACTTGGCGGCCGCCGCACTGGCGGCGGCCGTGTCCTGGCTGGCGGCCACGTCGACGTCCGTGCCGAGCTTGGCGCGGAGGTCCTCAGCCACACCCGAGGTTGCGGTGGCGTCGGCTGCGATGACGTCGATCTGGGAGATGCCGTCACCGAGCCGCAGGAGACGCTGCGCGGTGGACAGGCTGGTGAGGGCGACGGTGGTGTCGGGCAGCCCGTCTGCCTCACCGAAGCCGACCAACCCGACCACGCGAAGGTCGGCCTCACGGTCGGCCTGGACGCGAACCGTGTCACCGACGGTGATGTCGTGCGCGGTCGCGGTGGCTGCGTCGATGACGACCTCGTCAGACTGCGCGGGTGCGTGACCGTCGCGGAGGGTGAACCCGTCGACTCCGGTCCACGAGGTGAGCATCGAGGGACCTGCCGGAACGATCGCCTTGCCGTCAGCGATGAGGAGTCCGGTTCCCTTGACGACGGGGATGGCGCGACCGACGCCGGGAAGCGAGGCGGCGCGGGTCGTCAGCTCGGCGTCGAGGGGGTCGCGTTCGACCTCGACGCCCATGGCGGCGTCGAAGGCGACGGCGTCGCGGATGACGATGTCAACCTCGGTGCTGGCGTCGCGGAACTGGTCGTCGAACACCTCTCGGGACGTGTCCGTCAGCACGAGGGTGCCGACGACGAAGGTGACGCCGAGGGTGATGGCAGCGAAGGTGAGCAGCAGCCGCCCGCGGTGGGCCATCGTCTGCTTGACGACGAGTCGGAGCATGGGTCAGCCCTCCTGGATGGAGCCGGAACCGAAGTCGGAGCCGGCGTGGGGATCGGGGTTGGCGTCGGGGTGGGGGTGCTCGTCGGTGTCGAGCTGGAGCATCCGGTCAGCGATGGCGGAGGCTGTGGGGTCGGTGATCTCTTCGATGACGCGTCCGTCGGTGAGGAGCACGACCCGGTCGGCGTGGGCGGCGGCCAGCGGGTCGTGGGTGACCATGACGATGGTCTGGCCGAGGTCGTCGCAGGCGTCGCGGAGGAAGCGCAGCAGAGCCTGCCCGTGCCGGGTGTCGAGGTTTCCGGTCGGTTCGTCGGCGAACACGATCTCGGGGCGGGTGACCAGGGCCCTGGCGACGGCGACTCGCTGCTGCTGACCTCCGGAGAGCTCGGAGGGGCGGTGGTGCAACCGCTCCCGCAGTCCAAGGGTGTCGACCAGTCGGGCCATCCAGTTGGGGTCTGCGCGCCGTCCTGCCAGGTCGAGCGGGAGGGTGATGTTCTCCTGCGCGGTGAGGGCGGGAAGCAGGTTGAAGCTCTGGAAGACGAACCCGAACCGGTCGCGGCGCAGCAACGTGCGCTGCCGCTCGCCGAGGGCGGTGAGGTCGGTGTCTCCGATGAGTACCTGCCCGGCGTCGAGGACGTCGAGACCGGCGAGGGCGTGCATCAGGGTCGACTTGCCGGACCCGGACGGACCCATGATGGCGGTGAAGGTTCCGGTGCGGATGTCGAGGTCGGCACCGTCGAGCGCCTTCACGGCCGCCGGTCCGGTCCCGTAGGTCTTCACGAGGCCGCGGGCGCGTACCGCTACCGACGCGGTCGGGGCAGCGGCTTGGTCGGCTTGGGTGGCGCGGGTGTTGAGCAGGTTGGTCATGGGTGGCTCCTTGGTTGGTGGCCGGGTGCCGGCCGGGTGAGGACGTCGCAGGTTCGGGGGCCTCAGCCTCGGTTTCCCCGGCGCCTGGTCGCGCCGGGGAAATCGCCGGGTCCGTGGCTTCCGGCTCAGTGGCCGTGGCCCTGGCTGATGGGGGCCTGCTCGGGGTCGTGGGCGGGCAGCCGGAAGGTCGGGATGAGCAGGACAACGAGACCGATGGCGACGGCGAGGAACGCGTCCTGGCTGCCGGACGTGATGCCCGCGCGGGTGGTGAGGTCGCCGGCGACCGCGGTCAGGGATGCCACACCGAGCGCGGCACCGATCTCGTGGCCGGTCATCATCAGTCCCGACGCGAGACCCGACTGCTCGGGCGCGACGTCGCTCATCGCCGCAACGGAGATGGCGACGAACATCGGACCGACGCCGAGGCCGAGCAGCGCGAAGCCGGGAAGCACGTCGCTCAGGTAGGAGGGGTCGGAGTCGACGAACGAAAGGACCAGGGCCCCAGCGGTGGCGATCAGCAGGCCCACGCCAATGAGCTTCTTTGCCCCGACGTGCGGCAGGACCTTCGATGCGACGGCCGCGCTGACGGTGATGAAGGCAGCCAGCGGGAGGAACTGCAGGCCGGTGACGAGGGCGGACGAGCCGAGCACCTGCTGCAGGTATAGCGAGCTGAGGAAGATGGCACCGACGACGGCTCCGGTGACGCCCGCCATGACGGTGGATGCCGACACCAGGGACCGGATGTGCCACGTGGCGGGCGGGACGATGGGGCTCTCGACCTTGCGCTCGTTGACGATGAACCCGGACAGCAGGAGACTCGCCAGGCCAGCGGCCGCGAGCGTGTGAGGTGCCGTCCAGCCGTGGCTGGTGGTGGACTCCACCGCGTACACAAGGGTGAGCAGGCCGCTCACCAGGAGCGCTGCTCCGGACAGGTCAAGCTGACGGCGCCCGGCGGCAGCGGTGGGCGCGAGACGGACCTTGGCCAGGACACCGGCGGCGACGGCGACGCCGATGGGGACGTTGATGAAGAACACGGCGCGCCAGTCGAAGGCGGTGGTGAGGATGCCGCCGAACAGGACACCGGCGGCGATGCCCATGCTGGCGACGGTGCCCCACAGGGCGAGGGCGGTGGCCCGCTGGCGGCCTGAGTAGGTGGCCATCACGATGGACATGGCTGCCGGGGTGAGCAGGGCCGCGCCAGCGCCTTGGGCGCCGCGGGCCGCGATGAGGGTGAGTGCGGTGTCGGCGAAGCCGGCGGTGAGGGAGCCGGCGGTGAACAGGGTGAGGCCGTTGAGGAACACGCGGCGTCGGTTGAAGAGGTCGGCGACGCGTCCGCCGAGCAGGAGGAACCCGCCGCTGAGCAGGACGTAGGCGCTGATCAGCCACTGGTAGTTGCTCGAGGACAGGTGCAGGTCGGTGGCGATGCTGGGCAGGGCCACGTTCACGACGCTGACGTCGAGCACGACCATGATCTGTGCGGCCAGCATGAACGCGAGCACCGTCCAGGGCCGCCGCACAGCTGGTGCGTCGTGGTCGGGGGCTTCGTGGTGTGGGCTGGCGTGGTGGCCGGCTTGCGCGTCGTGTGCGGGCGGCGACGCCGTCGTCGAGTGATGCGAGTGGCTCATGGCGTTCTCCTCGGGAAGGTGATGCCGGCTCGGTGATGCCGGCGACCCGAGCGTCCTTCCGGAGGCGGGTGGCTCGCGCCGGGAGTTCCGCCGGGTTGTCTCGGGTTGGGGCGCCGGCACCGACGCCGGCGTTCAGAGCCCCACGCGAGCTGACGGCCTAGCGAGGAGCGTCAGCGGGGGTGCGCCGCGGAACGCCAGGGGCGCAATCCCGGCGATCTTCCCGGTGCGACGAGGGGCCCTCGCCGCGATCGTTGACGAAGACGACTCCACGACCGAGGTGACAGCCATGACCACCAGCACGACCCGTCCCGCCACCTCCCCCGATGCACCTCTCACCAGCGGGGGCTCTAGCCCGAGCACTCGCCGCGGCGGGCCCAGCCGGTCCCGCCGGAGGGCCGCCCTAGCGTTGCTGGTCTCGGCCCAGTTCGTGGTCATGCTCGACACGTCGATCGTCAATGTGGCGCTGCCGTCGATCCAGGCGTCGCTGTCGCTGAGTGCGAGCAGCTTGAGCTGGGTGGTGAACGCCTACGTGCTGACCTTCGGCGGGCTTCTCCTGCTCTGCGGCCGCGTCGCCGACCAGGTCGGCAGGCGGCGCATGTTCACCATCGGATCGGCCCTGTTCACCGTGGGCACACTGGCCGCAGCGACCGCTGCCGGCGAGTGGATGCTCGTCGCCGGCAGGATCGTGCAGGGTGCTGGAGCAGCGTGTCTGAGCCCGGCTGCGATGGCGCTGCTCCTCGTCAACTTCCCGGGCGCGCACCGGGCACGGGCGATGAGTCTGTGGGGCGCCGCATCGACGCTGGGTGGCGCCACCGGAGTCGCCGCAGGCGGACTGCTGGCCGGCACGTTCGGCTGGTCATCGGTCTTCCTGGTCGCCGTCCCGGTATCCCTGCTGGCCGTCGTCATGGCCGGGCGCGTCCTCGACGACAGCCAGCAGCGCGCCAGCCACGACTTCGACCTCCGTGGTGCCGTGAGCATCACCGGAGCCGTCGTCGCGCTTGTGCACGGGGCACTCGCCCTCGCGTCGGGCAACTGGAAAGAGTTCGTTACCGTCGGAGTTGCAGTTCCCGTCGCGCTCGCGGCCGTGTTCATCCGAGCAGAGCGCCGCGCACCCGAACCCTTGGTGCCCCTCGACCTGTTCAGCTCCCGGACGCTGAGGATCGGCGTCGCCCTCGCCGTCTTCGGCGGAGCCGCCCGAGCTTCGACGTTCGTACTCGTCGCGCTCTACCTCCAGCAGGCACTCGCGATGTCTCCCGAAGCCGGTGGACTGGCCATGGTCCCCACGTCCCTGACCGGGTTCGTCGTGTCGCTCGTGCTCTTGCCCCGCGTCCTGCGTCGATTTGGGCCCCTCTGGAGCCTGGTCGCCGGGCTTCTGGTTCTCGCGATCGGACACCTGTGGCTGGCTCTCGAGCCTGCCGGGTCCGGCTACGCGGTTGGCGTGTTGCCCGGGCTGCTGTTCGTGGCGACCGGCGTCGCCCTCAGTTTCACCCCCACCACCATGGTGATCGCGGCCGCCATCAGCGAATCGCACTCCGGCCTCGCTTCGGGTCTGGCCAGCAGCGCCACCCAGGTCGGCGCCGCACTCGGCACAGCGGCGTTTACCACCATCGCGTTGGAGAATCGGAGCTCCGGGTTTCCCGCCGCCTTCACCGCCGCCGCGGTCGTCGCGCTCACCACCGCGTTACTCGGCGCCCTCGCACGCGAGAACCGCCGCTAGCCCTCGCCTGTCGCCTGACCACCCGAACGGGTCGCGACGACCCGCACCTGTCCGCATCGCCGACGAGGACCACGCCTATGCCCCAGCCACCGAGTCACCAAGCCGTCTCCGATCCCTCGAAGGAGGACACTGCGGACAGCCCCCTGGCCGGACCCGACGAGGCTCGCACCAAGCCGCGTTCGCGGATCATCGCCGCGGAGCAATCTGCGATCGACAACGCCTACCGACTTCTCGACGAACAGCGTCACATCGCCCGACACGCGCTAGCCGCGTCCCTGCTCAACCGCGGCACCGGCACTCCGCAGTCGCTCACCGAACGTGACGCCATCGTGTCCCAGCAGGAGGCCCGTGTTCGCACGCTGGAGGCTATGGAGCACCAGCTCGTGTTCGGAAGGATCGACCGACCTCACGCGCGCAGCTACATCGGGCGCATCGGGTTGCGAGATTCGCGACGCGACAGCGCCGTGCTTGACTGGCGTGCCGACGCTGCCGCACCGTTCTACGCCGCTACGGCAGCGGATCCGCAGGGGCTGCTGCTTCGCCGTCGGCTGCGCGTCGTGGACCGAAGCGTCACCGACGTCCACGACGACATCGTCGCGCCCGGCCACGAAAAGCGTGAGGACGTCCTCCCGGACGCCGCCGACGCTGCGATCCTGGCCGCAGCCCAACGACCACGCACTGGACGAATGGCTGACATCGTCAACACCATCCAGGCCGAGCAGGACGCCGCCATACGTGCCCCACTGGCCGGCATCCTCGTGGTCGACGGACCACCCGGAACTGGGAAGACGGTCGTGGCACTGCACCGGGTCGCGTACCTGCTGCACCGTCACCGCGACTACCTCGAACGACACGGCGTCCTCATCGTCGGCCCCGGATCGAAGTTCCTCGACTACATCTCTCACGTCTTGCCCGGACTCGGCGAGACCAGCGTCACCGCTGCGACCGTCCAGGACCTCTACCCCGTCCGCGAGCCTCTCGGCGACGACACAGCCCAGGTGGCCGCTCTCAAGGGAAGCGAGGAGATGATGCCGGTACTGCGGGCCGCCGTCGACAGCCAGTACCGGGTCCCCACCGCACCCATCCCGCTCGAGGTGGACGGCACGACCGTGTGGCTGCGCCCCGACGCAGTCCGCGCCGCTCAACAGCGAGCCCGGGACACCGGCGAGCCCCATAACCAAGCACGCGACCAGTACTCCAGCGCGGTCTTGGACGATCTGATCGACCAGATGCGCAGGTTGGACGAGCCAGTCGGCGGTGACGCCCGCGTGCGTCGTCTCCTCGCGGCGTCCCCAGACGTACGCCGTGAGGTGAACCTGTGCTGGATGCCCCGCACCCCAGAACAGCTCCTCGAGCGGCTGTACGCCGACGAAGGCTTCCGCAGGGACTGCACCGACTCATGGACGTCCGCGCAGCGTGTCCTCCTGCACCGCCCACGGGGTCGGTCGTGGACCCTCGCCGACATTGCACTCCTCGACCACCTCGCCGAGCTCCTTGGGCCGCTGCCGGCCACTACCGCCGAAGCTGCCGCCGCGCATGAGGTCGACACCGTCCGCGAAGAACTCACCGCCTACGCCGCGGACACGCTCCGTGTCGCGAACCTCGACGCAATGCTCACACCCGAGATGTTGGCTGCGCGCCACGCCCCCTCTCCGAGGCAGACGACCACAGACGATCCGGTGTGGGACACCTTTGGACACGTCGTCGTGGACGAAGCGCAAGACCTCTCGCCGATGCAATGGCGCATGATCGCCCGCCGATGCCCGTCCAAGTCCATGACCATCGTCGGCGACCCGCACCAGACAACCTCGCCGGCCGCGAGCAAACAATGGGTCCCGCTGAACACGTCGGCTGCCGGCCGGACGCGGCGACACCGCCTGAGCGTCAACTATCGCGTCCCCGGCAGGGTGATGGATGCGGCGATGCAAGTACTCGCAGCACACGTTCACGCTCCTGAGAAAGTCCGGTCCCTTCGCCCCGGCACGCCTCCGCGCTATGTGGAATGCCGGGGCTGCGATGATGCGGCGCTTGTGCGCCGAGGCGCTGACGTGGCACAGCGGTTGGCACGTACATCGCCCGGAAGCGTCGCCCTCGTGTTGCCGCCCGGCCTCGCCTGCACCGACGAGACTCTCACCACCGAGGGCGGCAGCCACCTACCCAACGTGAGCCTGATGTCGGCAACTGAGGTCAAGGGGCTGGAGTTCGACCACATGGTCCTGGTCGAACCTCACCTCCTCGCGCACGATCCGGCACTACGCAGCCGCATGCTCTACATCTGCCTGACCCGAGCCACCCAAACTGTCACCCTCGTCCACCGTCGACTACTCCCCGCAGAACTCCTCACCGCCGGGAACAGACACACCCAGTTCCTCGACGTCCCCCAGTGACGACATCTACCCACGGAAAGCCTGACGTGACCTCACGACCTCACATCCCTGCCATGCCTCCGGTGCCGGCTCACGAGCCCAGCCCCACATGTCGCGACGGGGCACTGCAACACCTCATCGAACGCGGGACGCCTAGCGACGCTGACGCGATCGCCACGGCCTTGGCTGATGCGTTCCTCAACTACCCGTTCACCGACTGGATGGTTCCAGCCGACAACAGGGAGGGGCGCCTACGCGGGTTGTTCTCGCTCACCGTCGGCCGCGTCGGCATCCCCTACGGCGACACCTTCGTCGCACGGTGTGCAGCTCAGGGGCGAGGGCGCGAGATCGTCGGCGCCGTGGTGGGGATTCCCGCCAGCGGTGTGCCTGACGAGGTCTGGGCTTCCATGGCACCCGCCGAGGAAGCGCTGCTCGCACACCGTGCCGAGGCGAGCGCCCATGCCGACCAAGCAATGCGCCGCCTACGTCCGACCGAACCTCACTACACAATCGCCACCATCGGCGTCGCCGGCCACCACCGGCGCCGGGGTCTTGCCGAGGCCCTGCTCGAGCCGGTGCTTGCCGCAGCGGACGACCAGGCGCTTCCGGCCTACCTGGAGACCTCGAGCGCCAGCAATGTCAGGTTGTACGAGCGCGTTGGTTTCACCGTGCTGGACGTAGTAGATCTGCCGGACGGCGGCCCGACCGTATGGGCCATGGCCCGCCACTCGGACGAATCCAGGTCACATGGCAACTGGAAACGTCCCAAGACCACCGATGGTGCATTTGGGACGATTGCGCAGCTCAGACGCGGAGCAACGGGCACAACGCCGTGGTCGGCTCTGAACGAGCGCTAAGTTCTAGTAGAGCTCAACCTGGCGCCGAGCGGTCACTGTGGTTCGCGATGCCAGTGCGGTTGGCCGCAGTCGTTTGCGACCCTCGGAGGCCGATTGCAGGAGGGCGCGGTTTGGGCGCGCTTTGATTAGCAACGGCCCGCAATCGGCCCCCGACGCCAGCAACGCCTGAAGTCGGCATCGCTGCAGGTCAGCGGCCACTTTCGGCCGATGGCCACAGCCGGCCGCAAAGTTCCGCAATCCCGCCTAACGTCGCCGGTGTGTTCCCGATGACGCACCACGTCGAGTGCGTGGCCCTGCTCGAGAGAACCGGCCCCGGGCAGTCCTGACGTCGAACTAGGATCGCGCGGTGCGCCTGGTCTCGGCAGTCCTCGGCTTCGCCCTGAGGAAGATGGGTGCGCTCCTCGCGGTCGTCCTGGCACTGTTCCTCGGCTTCCTGCTGGTCCAGGCCGCGGTGCCTGCGATCAAGGAGGCCGTCACTGACCGCGAGCGGCTGCAGCAGGTGGCCTCCGAGCGTGCCACGCTCGAGGGCGACCTGCAGGAGCTCAGGGCCGACCTCGCGGAGGCCCAGCGCGAGGAGGTCGCCTCGGTGCAGGCCACCCTCGACGCCGAGGTCGTCGCGCTGGGCGACCGGGTGTCGGACCAGCGGTCCGACGTCGAAAGCAAGCTCGAGGAACGTGACGAGTGCAGTCGCCTCCGAGAGCTCGTCGAGGACCTGCCCCTGGTGCCCAACACGTGCGACCTCAAGGAGCGTGCCGCTGAGTCGGCACAGGAGGCACTGGAGACGCTCGAGGCGAGCCTCGCCCGGGCGGAGGCCAGTGCGGCGGTGCTGCGCGATCCCGACCTGACTCCCCAGCAGAAGCTGGAGCGGGTCGGCGCCAACGGTGCCTTCTCATCGTCGGAGCGCGAGATCGACGCCACCGAGTCGGAGCTCGCCCAGAAGCAGGCGGAGGAGCGCAGCCTGGAGCAGACGCAGGGGTCCGGGGTCGGGTGGGTCGTCGACCAGTGGGCCCGGTCGTGGCGGTGGCTGGCTGCCATCGCCCTGCTCGTGCTCCTCGTGCCCCCGGTGCTGAAGACCGTCAGCTACTTCCTGCTCATGCCGATCGTCCACCGGGCGCACCGGCCGATCCACCTGGCCGACGACAGGGATGGCGCCCCGGAGGGCGACGCCGGCGTGCTTCGGACCTCGGACGCCGAGCGGACGCTGACGGTGGAGCTCGGCCCCGGTGAGGTCCTGTCCGCGCGCTCGGAGCACGTGAGGCCGGTGCAGGGCCGGATCCGCAGCCACCTGCTCTACGACTGGTCGTCGCCGTTCATCAGCTACGCGGCCGGGCTCCACGGCCTGAGCCGGGTCACGGGTGGCGAACGCGTCACCACGGCGACGCTGGCGACCCCGGACGACCCGGACTCGTACCTGATGCGCATCGACTTCTCCGACCATCCGGGTCTGGTCATGCGGCCGCGACACGTCGTGGGCGTGATCGGGACGCCGCAGCTGGAGACGCGGTGGCGGTGGGGCATCCTCGCCCTCGCCACGTGGCAGGTGCGCTACATCATGTTCGCCGGCACGGGCAGCCTGATCGTGCAGGGCAGTGGCGATGTCAAGGCCGACAACCCTCGGGGCGGGACCACCCGGATGGAGCAGCACCTCGTGATGGGCTTCGACTCCCGGTTGACCGTGGGCGTCAACCGGACCGAGGTGTTCTGGCCCTACTTGTGGGGCCGGACACCCCTGGTGGACGACGAGTTCGCCGGCTCGCACCCGCTCTTCTGGCAGAAGGCCAGCACGCAAGGTCCCAGCAACCCGGTCGCGCGGGCCTTCGACGCGTTCTTCTCGGCGTTCGGCAAGCTGCTGGGCTTCTGAGTCTGGCAAGGTGGCCGCATGGCCACCTACACGGTCAACCCGGCGGCCGTCGCGCACGCCCGCAAGCTGATCGACGCACGGCAGTACGTCCTCGACAGCGACTGGGGCGAGGTCCAGCCCCGGGCCGAGGCGGAGAACGCCTACCTCGAGCGTCACTCGTGGGACGACTACGCCGCGTGGCACCTCGGCCTGACCGAGGGCGCCAACGATGCGACCAAGGCGCGCTACGCGTTCGTCTACGGCGACCTCAGGCGCGTGCACCGCTCCGGCCTGATCGCCTGCGTCTACCGCGCGTCCGAGTGGCGGCACAAGGCGGTCGAGCTGGCCGCCCACGACCTGCTGCAGCGCCTCGACCAGATGGCCGGCATCGACTGACGGCTACGCCCGGACGAGCGTGCCCCTGCCTCCCGTTGAGGTGCAGGAGGGTGGGCACCGCCGGAGCCTACGGCCGCACGGGTGAGGACGCCGGGACACGCGGCGACGTACGGTTGGACCACCCCTCGACATCGTGTATCTTGACGTCGAGACAAGTTGACGCCGGAACTAAGGGTCCCCGCCTTCCCGCGCCTCAGGGTGCGACGGCAAGATGGATGCGAACCCGCGAACTCCCGAGGAGATGTGGCTGATGGCCAGTCAGGACAGCTTCGGTGCCAAGGGCACCCTGGACGTGGACGGACAGTCCTACGAGATCTACCGCCTCGACGCGGTGAAGGGTGAGGGCCTCGACGTCGAGAGCCTGCCCTTCTCGCTCAAGGTGCTGCTGGAGAACCTGCTCCGCACCGAGGACGGCGCGGACATCACCGAGGACCACATCAAGGCGATCGCCGGCTGGGACGCCAGCGCTGCTCCCGACCAGGAGATCCAGTTCACGCCGGCGCGCGTGATCATGCAGGACTTCACCGGCGTCCCCTGCGTCGTCGACCTCGCCACCATGCGCGAGGCGATGGCCGAGCTCGGCGGCGACGCCACCAAGATCAACCCGCTCGCCCCGGCCGAGATGGTCATCGACCACTCGGTCATCGCCGACGTCTTCGGCTCGGCCGACGCGTTCGAGCGCAACGTCGAGATCGAGTACGAGCGCAACCGCGAGCGCTACCAGTTCCTGCGCTGGGGCCAGGGCGCCTTCGACGACTTCAAGGTCGTCCCCCCGGGCACCGGCATCGTCCACCAGGTCAACATCGAGCACCTGGCCCGCGTGGTCATGGTCCGCGACGGCGTGGCCTACCCCGACACCTGCGTCGGCACCGACTCCCACACCACGATGGTCAACGGCATCGGCGTGGTCGGCTGGGGCGTCGGCGGCATCGAGGCCGAGGCCGCGATGCTCGGCCAGCCGGTGTCCATGCTCATCCCGCGCGTCGTTGGCTTCAAGCTCTCGGGCGAGCTGCCCGAGGGCTCCACCGCCACCGACCTGGTGCTGACCATCACCGAGATGCTCCGCGAGCACGGTGTCGTCGGCAAGTTCGTGGAGTTCTACGGCGAGGGCGTCTCCGCGCTGCCGCTGGCCAACCGCGCCACCATCGGCAACATGAGCCCGGAGTTCGGCTCGACCATCGCCGTCTTCCCGATCGACGACCAGACCGTCGACTACCTGCGGATGACCGGCCGGTCCGAGGAGCAGCTCGCGCTGGTCGAGGCATACGCCAAGGAGCAGGGCCTCTGGCACGACCCGAGCGCCGAGCCCCGCTACAGCGAGCGGCTCGAGCTCGACGTCTCCACCGTCGTCCCGTCGCTCGCCGGCCCGAAGCGTCCGCAGGACCGCGTCGAGGTCTCCGTGGCCAAGGACTCGTTCCGTGCCGCGCTGAAGGACTACGTCGACGAGGGCGACAACGACCCGGACGACGCCGCGAAGGCCTCGGGCTACGACGAGGCGGTCGAGGAGTCCTTCCCGGCCTCCGACTCGCCGAGCCACGAGGGCGGCAACGGCAAGCCCGTGCACGTCGACGCGCCGCACGACGCGGGTCGTCCGAGCAAGAAGACGAAGATCTCGCTCGACGGCCAGGAGGTCGAGATCGACCACGGTGCCGTCGTGATCGCCGCGATCACCTCGTGCACCAACACCTCCAACCCGAGCGTGATGATCGGTGCCGCGCTGCTGGCCAAGAAGGCCGTCGAGAAGGGCCTGTCCCGCAAGCCGTGGGTCAAGACCTCGCTCGCGCCCGGCTCCAAGGTCGTCTCCGACTACTACGAGCGTGCCGGACTGACCCCCTACCTCGACAAGCTCGGCTTCAACCTCGTCGGCTACGGCTGCACCACCTGCATCGGCAACTCCGGCCCCCTCATCCCCGAGGTGTCGGCGGCGGTCAACGAGGCCGACCTCGCGGTCGTCTCGGTGCTGTCCGGCAACCGCAACTTCGAGGGCCGGATCAACCCCGACGTGAAGATGAACTACCTCGCGTCCCCGCCGCTGGTCGTGGCCTACGCCCTCGCCGGCTCGATGGACGTCGACCTGTTCGGCGACCCGCTGGGCCAGGACACCGACGGCAACGACGTCTACCTCAAGGACATCTGGCCCAGCCCCCAGGAGGTCGAGGAGACGATCGCCCAGGCGATCACCTCCGACATGTTCGGCTCCTCCTACGCCGACGTCTTCAAGGGCGATGAGCGCTGGCAGTCGCTGCCCACCCCGGAGGGCAACACCTTCGAGTGGGACGCCGAGTCCACCTACGTACGCCGTCCTCCCTACTTCGACGGCATGCCGCAGGAGCCGGAGCCGGTCTCCGACATCGTCGGGGCCCGCGTCCTGCTCAAGCTGGGTGACTCGGTCACGACCGACCACATCAGCCCGGCCGGCGCCATCAAGAAGGACAGCCCCGCCGGGAAGTACCTGGCGGAGCACGGCGTCGAGCAGCGCGACTTCAACTCCTACGGCTCGCGCCGAGGCAACCACGAGGTCATGATCCGCGGCACGTTCGCCAACATCCGCCTGCGCAACCAGATCGCGCCGGGCACCGAGGGTGGCGTGACCAAGGACTTCACCAAGGACGGTGAGGTCACCAGCGTCTACGAGGCCAGCCAGAGCTACCAGGAGGCCGGCACGCCGCTGGTCGTCCTGGCCGGCAAGGAGTACGGCTCCGGCTCCTCGCGCGACTGGGCCGCCAAGGGCACCGCCCTGCTGGGTGTGAAGGCCGTCATCGCCGAGTCCTACGAGCGCATCCACCGCTCCAACCTGATCGGCATGGGCGTCATCCCGCTGCAGTTCCCCGACGGCAAGACCGCCGACGACCTGGGCCTCACCGGTGCCGAGATCATCTCGATCAGCGGCATCACCGAGCTCAACGACGGCAGCACGCCGAAGACCGTCACGGTCAAGGTGGAGCCGGCGCCCGGCACCGACCAGGCGCACGGCGAGGCCAGCGAGTTCGAGGCCACCGTCCGCATCGACACCCCGGGCGAGGCCAACTACTACCGCAACGGCGGCATCATGCAGTACGTCCTGCGCAACCTGCTGCGCGGATGACCGACCCTGCCGCCGACCCGGCGCAGGTGTGGCGCGGCCGCGTCCAGGGCCACCTGGACGCGGCCGGCCGCCCGCCGCTGGGCGGCATGGCCGACTGGGAGGTCTTCCCCTTCGAGCGCGACGGGCTCACCCCGAAGCCGCTGAGGGAGCGCGTCGTCCCCGAGCCGTCGCGCGACCGGTCGCCGGACGCGTGCGGCACCTGCAGGGCCCTGGGGCGTGACGAGCTCGTGCTGCACACCGGGTCCCGCCTCGCGGTGATCCGGCCCGGCGGCACCAGCCTGATGTTCGTCGCCAACGTGGTCGCCCGCCAGCACGAGCGGCTCGACGACCTCGACGAGGCCGCCGACGAGGAGCTCGGTCGGCTCGTCGCACGCACCTACCGCGCCCTGCGCGCCCTCCCGGGCGTCGGCAACGTGCAGGTGAGCAAGTGGGAGAACGGCGGCGGGCACCTGTCCGTCAACGTGCTCGCCCGCCCGCTCGGCGTCCTCGAGCTGCGCGGCTCCAACCTCCCGGTCTGGGCCGACATGCTGCCGAACATCCCGCAGGACGAGTACGACGAGCGCGCGGAGGCCGTGCGCACCGCGTTGTCGTGACTGGCTAGCCTGACGCGGTGAGCGACGCCGACACCCCGCCCGAGGCGTCGTACACGCCCGTCGAGGAGCGCCCGCGGCGCAGCCTGCCCCTGGTGCTCGCAGGCGTCGCCTCTGCGCTCGTGCTCGGCGCAGCGCTCGTCGCGCCGCTGGTCGACCGGGTGGTCCGCGGCGAGGAGCGGGCACAGCGCGCGCTCGACCTGACCCTGGTGGAGACCTGGGAGATCATCGACCGGTCCCACACCGAGGACGACCTGACCTACGAGCAGGACCCGCCGGCAGGGGGCGCCCACGCACCCGTCTGGCTGGCGTGCGGTGTCTACGACGAGCCGGTGCGCGAGGAGAACGCCGTCCACGACCTCGAGCACGGCACCGTGTGGATCACGCACGACCCCGAGCTGTCCGAGGACGACCGCGCCGCGCTGGCCGCGCAGCTGCCCGACAACGGCATCATGTCGCCCCGCGACGACCTGCCCTCGCCCGTTGTCGTGACCGTGTGGGGCGCACAGCTGCGGCTCGACGGCGCGGACGACCGGCGCCTCGGCCTGTTCCTCGAGGAGTACGGCGACGGGCACACCGCCCCGGAGTACGGCGTGAGCTGCCAGGGCGGCACCCCCGACCCCCAGGGCGGGGTGCCCGAGCAGGGCACCGACGCCTGAGAGCCGGGGCGCAGCCTCAACGCGCGAGGAACTCCAGGAGCGCCCGGTTGAACTCGTCGGCGTGGCTGACGTTGAAGCCGTGCGGCGCGTCCTGGACGACGACGAGCTCCGAGCCCGCGATCGCCTCGTGGGTGCGCTTGCCCGAGCCCTCGAACGGGACTGTGGCGTCGCTGGCGCCGTGGATGACGAGGGTGGGGACGGTGACCTGCGTGAGGTCGTCGCGGAAGTCGGTCGTGCCGAAGGCCTCCATGCACCCCAGGGCGGCCGTCTGGTCGCTCTGGTGGCACAGCGCGATGGCCTCCTGGCGCTGCTCCTCGGTGACCTTGAGCTCGCCGTCGGCAGAGAAGAAGTCCTGCGTGAAGCCGTCGAAGAACGTCGTCCGGTCCTCCTCGAGACCCTTCGTCATCTCCGCCGCGGCCTCCTCGGTGAGGGGGCCGTCGGGGTTGTCGTCGCTCTTCATCAGGTACGGCGGGACGGCGGCCGCGAACACGACCGAGTGCAGCCGGTCCTGTCCGTGCCGGGCGATGTAGCGGGCGACCTCACCGCCGCCCATCGAGAAGCCGACGAGCGTGACGTCGGCGAGGTCGAGCTCGGAGAGGATGCCGTCGAGGTCGTCGGCGAGGGTGTCGTAGTCGTAGCCTTTGGACGGCTTGTCACTGCGCCCGAAGCCGCGGCGGTCGTAGGCGACGACCCGGTAGCCGGCCGCGCTCAGCGGGCCGACCTGCTCGCTCCAGGACTCGCCGGACAGGGGCCAGCCGTGGATGAGGACGACGGGTCGGCCGCTGCCGCCCGAGTCCTCGACGTGGACCTTGGTGGAGCTCAGCAGGCCGGAGCTTGCGGTGACGTCAGGCACGCGGTGTCCCTTCGTTGGGGCCCTCTGCGGGAGGACCGTTCCCTTGTCCTTCGAACGTAGGCACGGGCTCAGATGGGTCGTTCCACCCGTCGGGGTGCCCCAGTGGGCAGGACGGAGCGCCGCACGCGGCGTGCCCTAGCGTGGCAGCATGATCGTCGCCTTTTCCCTCTCGCCCATGTCCAGCGACCCGACCGGCTCGGTGACCGACGCGGTGGCCGCGGCCGTCCGCGTCGTACGCGAGTCCGGGCTGCCCCACGAGACCAACGCGATGTTCACCAACATCGAGGGGGAGTGGGACGAGGTGATGGCCGTGGTCAAGCAGGCCGTCGACGCGGTCGCGGCCGTGTCCCCGCGGGTCGGACTGGTGCTGAAGGCCGACATCCGCCCCGGGTACGACGGCCAGCTGACCGCGAAGGTGGAGCGGATCGAGGAGGCGCTGCGCGATGCACAGTGAGACCCGCACCTACCGCACCGGCGGGGAAGAGGTCGTGCTCGACCTGACCCAGGACGCGGTCGAGTTCGTCGACGGACGTGGCGACGGCCTGCTCCAGGTCTTCGTGCCCCACGCGACCGCCGGCATCGCGGTGATCGAGACGGGTGCCGGGTCGGACGACGACCTGCTGGCGACGCTGCGCGACCTGCTGCCCCTCGACGACCGGTGGCGCCACCGCCACGGCTCGCCGGGCCACGGTCGTTCGCACGTCATGCCCGCGATCGTGCCGCCGCACTGCACCGTCCCGGTGCTCGGTGGCCGGCTCGCGCTCGGCACGTGGCAGAGCATCTGCCTGGTGGACCTCAACGTGGACAACGACGAGCGCCAGGTGCGCTGGTCGTTCCTCGCGGGGTGAGCGGTGGCCATCGAGATCGAGATCCGCGAGGCCGACGACGTCGACACCCCGGCCGTGGAGGCGGTCGTCGAGGCCGCCTTCGGAGAGCAGGGCACCGCGGTCAACGACGTGATGGCGCGGCTGCGCGGCGTCGACGACATGGCCGTGGAGCTCGTGGCCGAGTCGGACGGCGAGGTCGTCGGCACGGTCGCCCTCTCCCGGGCCTGGCTGGACGCCCGGGAGCGGCTCGTCGACGTCCTCGTCCTGAGCCCCCTTGCGGTGGCGCCCGACCACCAGCGGGCGGGGATCGGCGGCCGGTTGCTCGCCGAGGTCCCGGCCGCGGCCGAGGAACTCGGCGCACCCCTGGTCTTCCTCGAGGGCGCCCCTGGCTACTACGGTCGTCACGGCTGGAGCGCGGCATCGGCCCACGACCTCGAGCGTCCGTCGCGTCGGATCCCCGAGCCCGCCTGTCAGGTGCTCCTTCTGAGCGGGCACGAGCCGTGGATGACCGGTCGGCTGGTCTACCCCGACGTCTGGTGGAGGCTCGACCTCGTCGGTCTGCGCGACCCCGACCTCGCCGAGATCGAGGAAGCACTCGGCTCGGCTTGACGCAGGTCGAACACACGTTCGATAGACTGGACGGGTGTTCCCCGCCCCGCAGCCCCGCCAACGGCCCACCCCGCCGCCGGGGCACCGCGGCGTCGCGCCCCCCGGCTGGCCGCGCCAGGTGCGGCCGCCGGAAGCGCCCGACTGGGAGGCGACCGCGGCCAGCTGGCTGCTCGACCTGTGCCCGCCCGACTATCGCCGCTTCTCCGGCCTGCGGCGCCACGTCGTCGTCCTGGCCCGCTTCGCCGTGCTCCACGTCGAGGCCCAGCAGCTGGCCACCAGGCGCGGGCTGAGCGAGATCCGCGGCGACCTCAAGGACGTGGCCGACGAGGCGGTCGTCCTCGCAGCGGTGCAGACCTTCCAGCTCGAGGACGCCCGCCTGATGGCCGTACGCCGCGAGGTGGGGCTCGTCGAGGACGCGCTACGCGGTCGGCGCTACCGGGTGCGGATGTGAACGCTGGCTAGGGTCGCCGGATGCACCGCTTCGCCGCCGTCGCCGTGATCGACGCCTTCGGGCGCCTGCTGATGCAGGAGCGGGGCGACGACGCCCTCCACGACCCGGGACGCTGGGGCCTTCCCGGCGGCGATCTCGAGGACGGGGAGGACTTCCGCACGGCCGCCGTCCGCGAGCTCGCGGAGGAGACGGCGCTCGTCGTCGGGCCCGAGGAGCTGGAGTCGCTCGGCGTCCACCGCTTCCGCAGCGAGTCCTGCGGCGGTGACGACGAGCTCGAGCTCTTCGCCGTGCGCCTCGACGTGGGCGACGACGACCTCGTGTGCGGCGAGGGACGGCAGGTGCGGTTCCTCGACCCGCTGGTCCTGCCCGACGCCGACCTCCACCAGGCGCTCCGCCTGACCCTGCCGCTCGTCCTCGACTGGCGCGCCGGTCAGGAACGGGGCGACTACGTGTGCCTGACCCTCGTCGACCCGCGCGGCTGGTTCCTCATGCAGGAGCGGGACGAGCACGCCCCCGTCTGGCCGGACACGTGGTGCTTCCCCGGTGGCGGGCTCGAGGCCGGGGAGACGCCGCGCAAGGGCGCGGTGCGCGAGCTCGCCGAGGAGACGGGCATCGCGGTCGCGGCCGACGACCTCCACGACCTCGGCGAGTTCCACGTCGAGAGCCCGAACGGCCGCTTCCGCTACCACGCCTTCGCCGCGCCGACGTTGCTCGGGGACGGCGACGTCGACTGCCAGGAGGGTCGGCAGATCGTGTTCGTCGACCCGGCCACGATCCGTGATCTTCCGGTCGTGGCGTCCACGGTCCGGGTGCTGGACGCGCTGACCGAGTGGGCCGTCGACCACACGCCCGTGCCGCCGGACGACGCCCGCGGCTTCGCCGGGGTGGTGCTGGTCGACCGCCGCGGCTGGATCCTGCTCCAGGAGCGCGACGAGCACCCACGCATCGACCCCGACTGCTGGGGGCTCTCCGGCGGGCACCTCGAGCCGGGGGAGACGCCGCTCGAGGGTGCCGCGCGCGAGCTCGAGGAGGAGACCGGCGTCCGGGTCGACCCCGCCTGCCTGACCGAGGTCGGGGCGTTCGCCAACGACCACCGCGCGTCCTACGGCACGTGGGACCGGATGTGGGTCTATGCCGCGGCAACAGACCTCACCGACGCCGACATCGACTGCCGCGAGGGCCGCCGGATCGTGTTCGTCGACCCCGCCACGGTCCCGTCCTTGGAGGTCACCAAGGGCGCCGAGGGGATCCTGCCGGCCTTCCTCCGCAGCGACGTCTACGCCAGCATGGCGCCATGAGCGCCGCCACCCACTCCCTCGCCGTCCATCCCGTCCCGTCGATGGGCGCCGAGGACGTCGTCGTCGCCCCGGACGGCACCGCGTTCACCGGCACCGAGGACGGCGCGATCTGGGCGGTCGACCCGGCCACGGGCAGCACCCGCCGGGTCGCCGACACGGGTGGGCGACCGCTCGGCCTGGAGCTGCTCCCCGACGGCGACCTCGTCGTCTGCGACGCCCGGCTCAGGCTGCTGCGCGTGGATCCGGCGTCCGGGGAGGTGGAGGTCCTCGTCGGTGAGGTGCACGGCGAGCCGATGCGGTTCTGCAACAACGCCGCGGTGGCCGCGGACGACACCGTCTGGTTCAGCGACTCCTCGCTCCACCACGGGATCGAGCGGTGGAAGGACGACTTCGTCCAGCACACTCGCACCGGCCGGCTGCTGCGCCGCGACCCCGACGGCACGGTCGAGGTCGTGCTCGAGGGCCTCGCCTTCGCCAACGGCGTCGCGCTGGCCGCCGACGAGTCCTACGTCGCCGTCGCCGAGTGCCGCGGGCGCACCGTCGTACGCCATTGGCTGAGCGGTCCCCGCGCCGGGGAGCGGGACCACCTCGCCACCGACCTCCCCGGCTATCCCGACAACATCAGCCGGGGGAGCGACGGGCTGATCTGGGTCGCGGTGGCGAGCCCGGTGGACGGCCTCGTCGAGCGGCTCGGGTCGGCCCCGATGGTGCTGCGCAGGGCGATCACCAAGATCCCCGAGGCGCTGCAGCCCAAGCCGGCGCAGACGATCCGGGTCCAGGCGTACGACGACGAGGGACGCCTCGTGCACGACCTCGACGTCGACCGGCCCGACCGGGGACCCGGCTTCCACATGGTCACCGGCGTCCGCGAGCACGGCGGCCGCATCTGGCTGGGAAGCCTCCACGAGCCGTCGGTGGCGGTCCTCGACCGCCCATGAAATAGACTCCTGCCCCATGGCTCTCCTCGACTCGATCGACTCTCCGCGCGACCTCCGCGGGCTCTCTGCAGAGCAGCTCGACGAGCTCGCCGCCGAGATCCGTGACGTGATGATCCGCACGGTCGCGACCAACTCGGGTCACCTCGGTCCCAACCTCGGCGTCGTCGAGCTGACCCTGGCGATCCACCGGGTCTTCGACTCCCCGCGCGACCGGGTCGTCTTCGACACCGGGCACCAGTCCTACGTCCACAAGCTCGTCACCGGGCGGCACGCCGACTTCGCCACCCTCCGCAAGGAGGGCGGGATCAGCGGCTACCCCAGCCAGGCGGAGTCCGAGCACGACATCGTGGAGAACTCCCACGCCTCCACCGCCCTGTCCTACGCCGACGGGCTGGCCAAGGCGTACGCCATCCGCGGCGAGGACCGGCACGTCGTGGCCGTGATCGGCGACGGTGCCCTCACCGGCGGCATGGCCTGGGAGGCCCTCAACAACATCGCGATCGCCAAGAAGAGCCGCCTGGTCATCGTCGTCAACGACAACGAGCGGTCCTACACACCCACCATCGGCGGCCTCGCCACCGCGCTCACGTCGCTGCGCACCAACCCGCGCTACGAGCAGGTGCTCGACCTGGTGAAGAAGCGGCTCAACGCCGTCCCGGGCGTCGGGCACGCGGCCTACGACGCCCTCCACGCGGTCAAGAAGGGCATGAAGGACGCCCTCGCCCCGCAGGGACTGTTCGAGGACCTCGGCCTCAAGTACGTCGGTCCGGTCGACGGGCACGACCGCGCGGCCATGGAGCAGGCGCTGACCAACGCCAAGCGCTTCGACGGCCCCGTCATCGTCCATGCGCTGACCCGCAAGGGACAGGGCTACGACCCCGCGCTGCGCCACGAGGCGGACCAGTTCCACGCCCCCGGCCCGTTCGACGTGCAGACCGGTGCGGAGAAGCCGAAGGGCAAGATCTGGACCGACCACTTCTCCGAGGCCATCGTCGACCTGGGCGCCCGCCGCGAGGACGTCGTCGCCATCACCGCCGCGATGATGCACCCCGTCGGCCTCGACGTCTTCGCGGAGAAGTTCCCCGAGCGCACGTTCGACGTCGGGATCGCCGAGCAGCACGCCGTGACCTCCGCAGCCGGCCTGGCGATGGGCGGCCTGCACCCGGTCTTCGCGGTCTATGCCACCTTCCTCAACCGCGCCTTCGACCAGGTCCTGATGGACGTCGCGCTGCACAGGTGCGGGGTCACCTTCGTGCTCGACCGCTCCGGAGTCACCGGCGACGACGGTGCGAGCCACAACGGCATGTGGGACATGTCGATCCTGCAGGTGGTCCCGGGCCTACGCCTGGCCGCCCCCCGCGACGTCACGCGGCTGCACGAGCTGCTCGACGAGGCCGTCGAGGTCGACGACGCCCCGACGGTCGTCCGGTTCCCCAAGGGTCCGCCGCCCGAGGACGTGCCGGCGATCGACCGCGTCGGCGGCGCCGACGTGCTGGTGCGCTCAGGTGATCGTGACGTGCTGATCGTGGCCGTCGGCTCGATGGCGACGACCGCGGTCGAGGTTGCCTCGCGCCTGGCCGACCAGGGCATCGGCGTGACCGTGGTCGACCCGCGGTGGGTCAAACCGGTCGACCCCGCGATCATCGACCTCGCCCGCGAGCACCGGCTCGTGGTCAGTGTCGAGGACAACGGCCGCGTGGGCGGGTGCGGCGCGACGCTGCTGCAGACCCTCAACGACGCCGACGTGCGTACGCCGTTCCGCCTGCACGGCATCCCGCAGGAGTTCCTCGACCACGCCAAGCGCGACGTCATCCTCGCGCGCATCGGCCTCGACGCGCAGACCCTCGCGCGCTCGATCGTCGAGGACATCACCGCGCTCGACGGCGGGACCGCCCTCGTCGAGGTCGACCACACCGCCTGAGCCAGCTCCGGGCGCGCGCGTCAGAGGTCGCGGTGGACCTGCTCGGGCTCCTCGCCCTGGTAGCGGTTGATGTTCCAGATCGAGACGGCCAGACCTCCCCAGAGGATCAGCATCGCGATCAGCATCATGACGATGGCCGAGGTGGACATCAGTTGCTCCTCTCGTCCTGCTGGGCCTGGAGCTCGGGATCGCCGAGGAAGGTCGCGTCCCGCCACGGGAGGCGGGCCGCCACGAAGCCGAGCACCAGCACGGCCGCCGCGAGACCCCAGCCCAGGGTGTTGAGCATCCAGGTCGGGTAGCCCTCGTAGGGCTCCTGGAGGTTGTCGATGAGCTCGTTGGCGAGGATGAACGTCAACGCGGCGGGGGCAACGATGCCGATCAGCCACTCCCACCAACGGCCGATCGTCACCGAGCCGTCGCGGTTGAGGTGCTCGCGCAGCAGCCCCGTCCTCCGGAAGACCCACGACAGCGCGAGCATGCTGACCACGGCCACCAGGAGGATGCCGAAGCGGTTGATGAAGTGGTCGATGATGTCGAGGACGTAGACGCCGGTGGTGGTGCCCAGCAGGGTGATGCTGATGACCGCGGCAGGGACGCCCACCGCCATGGAGGCGCTGACCCGCGACATCTCGAACTTGTCGCGCACCGCGGAGATGACGACCTCGATCACGCTCACGAGCGAGGTGACACCGGCGATGACGAGCGAACCGAAGAACAGCACCCCGATCAGGGCGCCGGCGGGCGCTTCGTTGATGATCGCCGGGAAGGCGATGAACGCCAGGCCGAGACCGTCGGTCGCCACCTCGTCGACGCCCACGCCGGCCGCTGTCGCCATGAACCCCAGCGCGGCGAAGACCCCGATCCCGGCGAGCAGCTCGAAGCCCGAGTTGGCGAACCCGACCACGAGCCCGGACCCGGTCATGTCGCTGCGCCGACCGACGTACGACGCGTAGGTGATCATGATGCCGAAGCCCACGGACAGCGAGAAGAAGATCTGGCCGTAGGCGGCGATCCAGACGCTGGTCTCGCCCAGGGCTCCCCAGTCCGGCGTGAACAGCGCATCGAGTCCCACCGAGGCCCCGTCGAGGGTGAGTGCCACCACGACCAGCGCGATGAAGGCGATGAAGAGGACGGGGATGAAGAACACTGACGCGGCGCCGATGCCCTTCTGGACACCGAGCGCCATGATCGCCAGCACCGCGACCCAGACCAGGACCAGCGGCACGGTGACGCCGCTGACGAAGTCGAGGCTGATGCCGGGGTCGCCGGCCTGCAGGTAGGAGCCGAAGAGGAACCCCTCGGGGTCGTCACCCCACGCCTTGTCGAAGGAGAAGAACGCGTAGCGAGCGGCCCAGGCGATGACCGCGGCGTAGTAGACCGCGATCACGAAGCAGATCCCCACCTGCCACCAGCCGAGCCCCTCGGCCGCGCGGTGGGTACGACGGAACGAGAGCGGCGCGGACCCGCGGTAGCGGTGGCCGAGGCCGTAGTCGAGGAGCAGGAACGGCAGGCCGGCCGTCAGGAGTGCGATGAGGTACGGGATGACGAACGCGCCGCCGCCGTTCTCGTAGGCCACGTAGGGGAAGCGCCAGATGTTGCCCAGGCCGACCGCGGAGCCGATGGCGGCGAGGATGAACACCTTGCGCGAGCTGAACGCGCCCCGGTGCTTCTCGGAGTGTTCCACTGCTTCCGTCACGGTGCCCTCCCTGAGTACGACGGCGGGGCACCCAGCATGGCAGAGATCGGGCCGCATGCGACCCGGCGCGTCCTGGGCCCGAAATGACGTCGAGTCGGGGCCACCGGCTGGAGGGTGGGGCGCCCAGCCCTGCGGGTAGGGGGAGGGCAAG
>NZ_JABJQZ010000006.1 GCF_013155335.1 Nocardioides sp. zg-1230
CTGGCCCATATTTGCGGTTGGGGCGCCCCACCCTCGTTGTTGATGCCCCGACTCGACGTGCTGAGAGCGTCAGGACTAGCCAGCTCGACGTGCTGTGAGCGTCAGGACCAGTCCACTCGTCAGTGGAACCGCTTGCCGGTCGCCTTCTCCGAGATGCCCTTCACGTCGAGCATGAAGGTGAGCCCGCCGTTCCAGAACGAGAACCCGGCGCCCGTGATCATCGCCAGGTCGATGTCCTGCGGAGCGGCGACGACACCCTCGTCGAGCATCAGGCGCGCCTCCTCGGCCAGGCCGGCGAGCGTGCGCTCGCGCACCTCGTCGGCCGTCAGGACGACCGGGTGCTCGGGCTTCTCGAGCAGCTCCTCGACCTCGGGGTCGAGGCGGCCGTCGGGGCCGTAGTAGGCGCCCTTCCTCGCCGCGACGATCCGCTCGAGGGCGGGGGAGACGTAGAAGCGGTCGGGGAACGCACCCTTCAACGTCTCGTTGTTGTGCAGCGCGATGGCCGGCCCGACCAGCGAGAGCAGCACGAACGGCGGCATGGGCGCGATGCCGGCGAAGGCGCTGTCGGCGACGCCGACGGAGGTGCCCTCGTCGACGATGCGGCCGACCTCGCTCATGAAGCGACCGAGCAGTCGGTTGACGATGAACGACGGGCTGTCCTTGACCAGGATCGTGGTCTTCTTCAGCGCCTTGCCGGTGGCGAACGCCGTGGCCAGGGTGGCGTCGTCGGTGGCGTCACCCTTGACGATCTCCAGCAGCGGCATGACCGCGACGGGGTTGAAGAAGTGGAAGCCCACGACGCGCTCGGGGTGCTCGAGGTCGGCGGCCATCTCGGTGATCGACAGCGACGAGGTGTTCGTCGCCAGCACGCACTCGCTGCTGACGACCTTCTCGACGTCGGCGAAGACGGTCTTCTTGACCGACATCTCCTCGAAGACGGCCTCGATCACGAAGTCGGCGTCGCCGAAGGCGACCTGCTTGTCGGTCGCCCCGGACACGAGCGCCTTGTGGCGATTCGCCTTGTCCTGGTTGATCCGGCCCTTGGCCAGCAGCTTGTCGATCTCGGCGTGCACGTAGGCCACGCCCTTGTCGGCCCGCTCCTGGTCGAGGTCGGTCAGCACGACCGGCACCTCGAGGCGCCGAACGAAGAGCAGCGCGAGCTGGCTGGCCATCAGGCCGGCACCCACGATGCCCACCTTGGTCACCGGCCGGGCGAGCGACTTGTCCGGTGCGCCGGCGGGGCGCTTCGCCCGCTTCTGCACCAGGTCGAAGGAGTAGAGCGACGCGAGCAGCTCGGCGGTCTGCGACATCGCCTCGAGGGCGTCGTCCTCCGCGGCGAAGCCCGTGTCACGGTCGGTGTCACGCGCTGCGGCGATGAGCTCGACCGCCTTGGCCGCGGCGGGGGAGCCGCCACCGGTCTTGGCCGCGACGATCGCGGTGGCCCGCTCGATCGCAGCGTCCCAGGCCTCACCGCGGTCGACCTCGGGCCGGTCGACGACCGTCTCGCCGCGCAGCACGGACGCCGCCCAGAGCAGCGACTGCTCCAGGAAGTCCGCACCGTTGAAGACCGCGTCGGCCAGCCCGAAGTCGTACGCCGCCTGCCCACCCAGGGTCTTGCCCTGGTTGAGCGGGTTCTCGACGATCAGGGTGACCGTCTTGTCGGCGCCGACGAGGTTGGGCACGAGCCACGCGCCGCCCCAGCCGGGCACGAGCCCGAGCATGACCTCGGGCAGGCCCAACGCCGGCGCGGAGTCCATCACGGTGCGGTAGGTGCAGTGCAGCGCCACCTCGAGGCCACCGCCGAGGGCGAGGCCGTTGATGAGGCCGAACGACGGCTTGCCGCCGTCCTGCAGCTTGCGGAACACGGCGTGCCCGAGCTCGGCCACGGTGCGTACGGCGTCGGGGCCGCCGCCCTGGATGGCGTTGAGGTCGGCGCCGGCGGCCAGGATGAACGGCTTGCCGGTCACGGCGATCGCGTCGATCGCGTCGTCGGCCAGCG
Source organism: Nocardioides sp. zg-1230 (assembly GCF_013155335.1). GTDB lineage: Bacteria > Actinomycetota > Actinomycetes > Propionibacteriales > Nocardioidaceae > Nocardioides. The sequence continues at coordinate 2,000 of NZ_JABJQZ010000006.1, forward strand.
CCGCGTCGATCGCGGTGTTGAGCGCGAGGAGCGACGCGGGACCGAACGTGTTCGGCTTGGTGTGGTCCTCGCCGTTGTCGAGGGTGATCAGGCCGATGGTCGCGCCGGGCAGGGCGACCGTGCGCAGATGGGCCTGCGTCACGCGCTCGGCGTCGGAGACGATCGCCTGTGCGCGCTCGAAGATGCTGGAGTCGTTCACTTCGTCTCTCCGTTCGCGTCGCTGGAGCCGGTCCAGTGCGGGTTCTCCCAGATGACGGTGCCGCCCATCCCGATGCCGATGCACATGGTGGTGAGGCCGTAGCGGACCTTGGGGCGCTCCTCGAACTGGCGCGCCAGCTGGTTCATCAGGCGTACGCCGGACGACGCGAGGGGGTGCCCCATCGCGATCGCGCCGCCGTAGGGGTTCACCCGCGCGTCGTCGTCGGCGATGCCGTAGTGCTCGAGGAAGGCGAGCACCTGGACGGCGAACGCCTCGTTGACCTCGAACGCGTCGATGTCGTCGATGGTGAGGCCGGCCAGCCGGAGGGCCTTCTCCGTCGCCGGGATCGGGCCGGCGCCCATCACCTCGGGCTCGACGCCGACGAAGGCGTAGGTGACCAGGCGCATCTTGACGGGCAGGCCGAGCTCGCGCGCGGTCTCCTCGTCGGCCAGCAGGGCGGCGGTGGCGCCGTCGTTGATGCCGGCCGCGTTGCCGGCGGTGACGTTGCCGTGCGAGCGGAACGGCGTCTTCAGCCCGGCCAGCGACTCCATCGTGGTCTCGGGACGCATCGGCTCGTCGGTCGTGGCGAGGCCCCAGCCGGCGTCGGCGGAGCGGGTGGCGACGGGGACGAGGTCGGGCTGGATCTTGCCCGCGTCGTAGGCCGCCTTGGTCTTCTGCTGGCTGCGCACGGCGTACTCGTCGACCCGCTGCTTGGTGATGCTGGGGTAGCGGTCGTGGAGGTTCTCCGCGGTCTTGCCCATGACCAGCGCGTCGGGGTTCACGATCCGCTCCGACAGGATGCGCGGGTTGGGGTCGACGCCCTCGCCCATCGGGTGGCGGCCCATGTGCTCGACGCCGCCGGCGATGGCCACGTCGTAGGCCCCGAAGGCGATGCCCGACGCGGTGTTCGTGACGGCCGTCATCGCGCCGGCGCACATGCGGTCGATGGAGTAGCCCGGGACGCTCTGCGGCAGGCCAGCGAGCAGCGCGGCGGTGCGGCCGATGGTGAGGCCCTGGTCGCCGATCTGGGTGGTGGCGGCGATCGCCACCTCGTCGACCCGCTCGGGCGGCAGGGACGGGTTGCGGCGGAGCAGCTCGCGGATGCTCTTGATGACGAGGTCGTCGGCCCGCGTCTCGGCGTACTGGCCCTTGGCCTTGCCGAACGGGGTGCGCACGCCGTCGACGAAGACGACCTCACGCTGTGGTCGGGACACTTGGCTTCTCCCAGGCTCTGAGGGGGACGGGGTGCGCTCACGTTACCCCCGGGTAACAATGCCTGCCCACCAGGCCGGGTGTGTGTCGGGTCACGGACGTCGACTCACTAGGCTCTCCCCATGGCCGACCGACTCGTGCACATCGTCGACGACGCCGAGGTGCTCGCCGACGCCGGTGACCTCACCCTCGTCGTCGTCCTCACCGGATTCCTCGACGCGGGCAAGTCTGCAGAGCTGGCCGCGCGACACCTGGCCGACCTGTCGGACGGCAAGGTGGTGGCCACCTTCGACGTCGACGCCCTGCACGACTACCGGGCCCGTCGCCCACCCGTCACCTTCATCCGCGATCACTACACCGACTACGAGGCGCCCCGGCTGGTCGTCCGCGCGCTGCGCGACACCGGCGGCACGCCGTTCCTGCTGCTGGCCGGGCCCGAGCCCGACATCCGGTGGGAGGCCTTCGCCCGCGCCGTCCGCGAGGTCGTCGAGCGCTTCGACGTGAGCCGGGTCGTCAGCATGGGCGCCGTGCCGATGGCGGTGCCGCACACCCGGCCGATCGCGATCACCCCGCACGCCAACCGACCCGACCTGGTCCCCGGGGAGAGCCCGTGGCAGGGCGAGCTGCGGGTGCCGGCAAGCGCCCAGGCGCTGCTGGAGATCCGGCTGGGGGAGTGGGGCATCGACGCGTTGGGCTTCGTCGCCCACATCCCGCACTACCTCGCCCAGATGGAGTATCCCCAGGCCGCACTCGTGCTCCTCGAGCACCTCGAGATCGGCGGTCACCTCACCATCGACCTCGGCGAACTCCGCGAGGCTGCCGAGATCACCGAGACCGAGGTCGACCGCTACCTCTCCACCCACGACGAGGTCGGTGAGGTCGTCCGGGGGCTCGAGCAACAGTACGACTCCTTCCGCGAGGCCGAGGCCAGCGGGTCGTCGCTGCTCTCCGACGACGAGCCGCTGCCCACGGGCGAGGAGATCGGCAGCGCCTTCGAGGCCTTCCTGGCCGACCTCGACGACCAGGGCCGGGACCAGTCGAAGGACAACGGCGACGACGCCGGCGGCTGGGACGGCCGCTGATGGCGGGCAGCGCCGACGAGCTGGCGACCCTCCTCGACCTCGAGCGCCTCGAGGTCGACCTCTACCGCGGGGCGCAGGCACGCACCGAGCGGCAGCGGGTCTTCGGCGGGCAGGTGGCCGCCCAGGCGGTCGTGGCCGCGACCCGCAGCGTGGACAGCCAGTTCGTCCTGCACTCGCTGCACTCCTACTTCCTGCGGCCGGGTGACACGACCGTGCCGATCGTGTACGACGTCGAGCGCATCCGCGACGGCCGCTCGTTCGTCACCCGACGGGTGTCGGCCCGCCAGCACGGCCGCCCGATCTACTACATGACGGCGAACTTCCAGATCCCGGAGCCGGGACTGGAGCACCAGGACCGGATGCCGGAGGTGCCCAGCCCCGAGCAGGGGATGCCGCTGGTGGAGCTGGCCCGCTCGCGCGGCCCCGAAGCCGCTGAGCACTGGGAGCGGGAGTGGGCGGCGCTCGACATCCGCCACGTGGGCGTCACGGGACAGGGCCTGCCCGAGGACCCCGACCACCCGGCGCGGGCCCGGCTGTGGATCAGGGTGGACGGCGACCTCGCCGCCGACCCGACGGTCCAGCAGGCGGCGTTCACCTACGCCAGCGACCTCACGCTGCTCGGCGCCGCGCTCGTGCCGCACGGCATCCACATCGCCTCGCCGCGCCTGCAGCCGGCCTCGCTCGACCACACGATCTGGTTCCACCGGCCCTTCCGCGCCGACGAGTGGTGGCTCTACGACCAGTTCTCGCCGTTCGCCGGCGGCGCGCGCGGCCTGGCGCTGGCCCGGGTCTTCTCGCAGTCGGGCGAGCTCGTCGCGACGGTCGCCCAGGAGGGCCTGATCCGGGTCCGCGACGACCGCTCCTAGCCGAGACCCGGGCGGTCTCAGGCCGGCGTGGCGCGTCCGAGCAGGTGCGGGGAGCCGTCCTTCGGGTTCGTCATCGCGAAGGCCCAGCCACCGTCGTCCTGATGCGCGGAGTAGCGCACGGTGCCCGGCAGGAAGACCGGCTTCTTGAACGCCACCTCCACGGTGACCGCCTCGGGAAGACGGTTCTCGATCGCGGCGACCGAGCGCGCCAGCGTCCACATGCCGTGGGCGATCTGGCGCCGGAAGCCCAGCGCCCTGGCAGTCACCGGGGTGAGGTGGATCGGGTTCGCGTCACCGGACACCCGGGCGTACGAGCGCCCGAGGTCACCGGGCAGCCGCCACTCGACGCCACCGGCCGGCGGGTCCGGCACCTCCAGCCCTCGGGCAGGGTCACCCTCGACGGACCGGCCGCGGCGCAGGTAGGTCGAGGTCGACTCCCACGCGGTCTCGCCCTCGGCGGCCACGGTGGTGGTGAAGTCGAGCAGGACGCCCCGGACGTGCGGGCGCGGCGCGGCGACCGAGGTGGTGACGTCCAGCGCCTCGCCGATGCCGATCGCGCGGCGAGCGGTGATGACGTTCTCGACGTGGACCATCCCGATGGCCGGGTAGGGGAAGGCCGCGTCGCCCATGATCGCCATGTGGAGTGGGAACGCCAGCAGGTGCGGAAAGCTCACCGGTACGACGTCGCGGCGCGGGAAGCCGCACACGGCGGCGTACGCGTCCACGCGGGAGCGCTCGACGACCACGGCCTCGCGGGCGTAGGAGAGGCCGGTGAAGTCACGCTCGGGTCCCTTGCGGATCCCGGGGAGGCGGTTGACGACCGGGACGGCCGGCAGCGCGGCGCGGGCGAGGGTGGCGAGCCCGCCCGGCTCGCCGGTGAGCATCCGCGGTTGCTCGAGGGCCATCAGGCGCCCAGCATCATCTGGCCGCACACGCGCACGACGTTGCCGTTCACGGCGCCGGAGCCGGCGCTCGCGAACCAGGCGATCGTCTCCGCCACGTCGACGGGCAGGCCGCCCTGGGCCATCGCGTTGAGGCGCTGGCCGACCTCGCGGGTCGCGAACGGCACGGCGGCGGTCATCTGCGTGATGATGAAGCCCGGCGCGACGGCGTTGACCGTGATGCCGTCGGCGAGCTCGTCACGCAGGCTCTCGACGAGGCCGATCACGCCTGCCTTGGACGTCGCGTAGTTGGTCTGGCCGACGTTGCCGGCGATGCCCGCGATCGAGGCGACACCCACGATGCGCCCGCCGGGGTTGATGACACCCTGGTCGAGCAGCTCGCGGGAGATCAGCTCGGGTGCGGTGAGGTTGACGGCGATGACACTGCTCCACCGGTCCTCGGCCATGTTGGCGAGCTTCTTGTCGCGGGTGATGCCCGCGTTGTGGACCACGACGTCGACGCCGCCGTGGTGCTCGCGCAGGTGGTGGGCGATGCGCTGCGGTGCGTCCTTCGCGGTGATGTCGAGCACGAGGTGGTCGCCGTCGAGCTCGCCCATCAGGGTCTGGAGCTCGCTGGCGGCCTGCGGCACGTCCACCCCGACGACGGTCGCGCCGTCACGGTGCAGCACGCGCGCGATCTCCTCGCCGATGCCGCGGCTGGCGCCGGTCACCAGCGCGACCTTGCCGGCCAGGGGACGGCTCCAGTCGGTGATCTCGTCGGTGGTCACGGCGCCGTGCGCACCGATGCGGACCACCTGGCCTGACACGTAGGCCGACTTGGGGGAGAGGAGGAAGGCGAGCGTGGAGGCGATCGCCCCGTCGGCGGCAGGGGCGACGTACACGAGCTGCGCGGTGCCGCCGCGGCCGATCTCCTTGCCGAGGGAGCGGGTGAAGCCCTCGAGCGCGCGCTGCGCCACGCGCTCGGATCCGGTGCGCTGCTCCGGCGGCGTACCGATCACGACCACTCGCGGGCAGGTCTCGAGGCGGCGCATGAGCGGGGTGAAGAACTCCTGCAGGGCGACGAGCCCGGCGGTGTCGGTGATGCCGGTGGCGTCGAACACCAGCGCCTTGGCGCGTACGCCGTCCGCCAGCGCGGTGGCCGAGGCGATCCCCAGCCCGTCGAGCGTCGTGGGCAGCGCCTCGGTGAGCCGGCCCTCGCCGCCCAGCACGACAAGCCCGTCGACCAGCGGTGACCCGTCGGTCCACCGCTCCAGCGGCGTGGGGTTGGGCAGGCCGAGGTTGTTGACGAGCAGCTTGCCGATCGGGGTGGACACGAAGCCCTGGTAGCGGTCGCTCATGGTGGCGGTGTTCCCTCTTCGCTGGTGGGACGGGACGGTGGTGTCGATGTGTAACGCCTGCTGTAACTCGGAGTCCACTTTTCGTGACGTGGCCCTCACGCCGTTGGCGGTGGGCGCCTCACCGGCAAGGATAGGAACATGCAGCCCACCACCCGTCCGGTCGCCGTCGTCGGCGGCAACCGCATCCCGTTCGCCCGGTCCAACACCGTCTACGCCGGCGTCTCCAACCAGGAGATGCTGACCGCCGCGATCGACGGCCTCGTCGACCGGTTCGAGCTGCGCGGTGAGCGGCTCGGCGAGGTCGTGGCCGGTGCGGTGCTCAAGCACTCGCGCGACTTCAACCTCACCCGCGAGTGCGTGCTGGGCTCCCGGCTGGCGCCCGAGACCCCGGCCACCGACATCCAGCAGGCCTGCGGCACCGGGCTGCAGGCGGCGATCCAGGTGGCGAACAAGATCGCCCTCGGCGTCATCGACGCGGGCGTGGCCGGCGGCACCGATACGACCTCGGACGCCCCCGTCGCGATCAGCGACAAGCTGCGCAGGAAGCTGATGAGGGTCAACTCCGCCAAGGACACCGCCAGCCGGCTGAAGGCCCTCGGCTCCATCCGTCCCGGAGACATCGGCCTCGACATCCCCCAGAACGGCGAGCCCCGCACGAAGCTCTCGATGGGCGAGCACGCCGCGCTCACCGCACTCGAGTGGCGGATCACCCGGGAGGCGCAGGACGAGCTCGCGGCCCGCTCCCACCACAACCTGGCCCGCTCCTACGAGGAGGGCTTCCACGACGACCTCGTCACGGCCTTCCGTGGCGTCGAGCGGGACAACAACCTCCGCCCGGACTCGACGGTCGAAAAGCTCGCCACCCTCAAGCCGGTCTTCGGCAAGGGCACGGCCGCCACGATGACCGCCGGCAACAGCACCCCACTCTCCGACGGTGCCTCCGCGGTGCTCCTCGCCAGCGACGAGTGGGCCGAGCAGCGGGGACTGCCGGTCCTGGCGCACCTCGTCGACGCGGAGACCGCCGCGGTCGACTACGTCAACGGCCACGAGGGCCTGCTGATGGCGCCGGCGTACGCCGTCCCCCGGATGCTGGAGCGCAACGGCCTCACGCTGCAGGACTTCGACTACTACGAGATCCACGAGGCCTTTGCCTCCCAGGTGCTGTCCACGCTGGCCGCGTGGGAGGACCCGGTGTTCTGCAAGGAGCGCCTCGGCCTCGACGCGCCCCTCGGTGCGATCGACCGCGAGAAGCTGAACGTCAACGGCTCCTCGCTCGCGGCCGCGCACCCGTTCGCCGCCACCGGCGGCCGCATCCTCCCCGTCGCCGCCAAGCTGCTCGCCGAGCGGGCTGAGTCGACGGGCAAGGGGGGCCGGGCGCTCATCTCGATCTGCGCCGCCGGCGGCCAGGGCGTCGTCGCGATCCTGGAGCGCTGACGGGGCGGTTCCTCGCGCGCGACCCGGGACGGGTGCCCGCTCGGTGGTCGTAGCGCGAGGAACCGCCCGCTCGGTCAGGTACGGGTGAGTCGGAACCACTCGCCGCTGCGGGCGTCCGACGCCCGGTCCGGTGCGGTCGTGTCGGTCGAGCCGACCCCCGAGATGGCGGTCACGGTCCAGCCGCGATAGGCCCGCTCGATGTCGTGGCGGACGACCTGCTTCGGGCGCACGGGCCAGGCCCGAGGGCCTCCCGTGCGCATGAGGATTGTGGCGTCGGACACGGCGAGCTCGGTGACGCCACCCGCCATGAGGGTGCGACCGGCGTCGTCGAGGCTCTGGAAGCAGCCGATGTCGAGGAAGAGGTCGAACCGGCTGCCGACACCCGAGTGGACCAGGTGGCGCACGTCGCCGATGACGAAACGTGCGTCCTCCAGGCCGTTGCGACGCACGGCGACGTCGACGGCCTGGCGCACGTTGTCGACCCCCATGGCGTCCCAGCCGCGATCGAGCAGGAGCTTGGTGTTGAAGCCGCGGCCGCAGCCGAGGTCGATGGCGCGACGCACCCGGTCGGGCCGCAGCGCTTCCTCGCGCTCGAGGAGGTGCTCGAGGGTGGGCCGGTCCTGTCGGCTCGCCTTCTCCCACGGGGTGATCCCGGTGCGGTATGCGGTGGCGTAGCCGATGCTCATATGGAGTTCCTGACCTGCGTGAGCGGAAGGTACCGCTTCTCTCGAGCGTACTCCTGTCCCATCCCGGGGCCCGCCCGACTGCTAGGGTCACGAGCGATCGACATCCTTTAACGAGCCGTCCCGTGAGGCGGAGAAGGAGGTCCGGCGAGCAGATGCCTGCCACCACCAGCAGTGACACCAACCCGGGGACCGGCCCCGAGCACAACAGCGAGCGGCCGGACCGCACCGTCCTCGACGCCCGTGACATCTCCCGGGCGCTGACCCGGATCTCGCACGAGCTGCTCGAGCGCAACAAGGGCGCCACCGACCTGGTGCTGCTCGGCCTGCACACCCGCGGCGTACCGCTCGCGAAGCGGATCGCCGAGAAGATCGCGACCGTGGAAGGCGCCCCGGTCGCGGTCGGCGAGCTCGACGTCACGATGTACCGCGACGACCTGCGCTCGCAGCCGACCCGACGCGCCCACAAGACGGCGCTGCCCCCCGGCGGGATCGACGAGAAGGTCGTGGTCCTCGTCGACGACGTGCTGTTCTCCGGGCGCACCATCCGGGCCGCCCTCGACGCGCTCGCCGACCTCGGCCGCCCGGCCGCGGTGCGGCTGGCCGTCCTCGTCGACCGCGGGCACCGCGAGCTGCCCATCCGCGCCGACCACGTCGGGAAGAACCTCCCCAGCGCCCTCGCCGAACGCGTCAGCGTGCGGCTGGCCGAGGTCGACGGCAGCGACGAGGTGACCATCTCGTGAAGCACCTGCTCTCCATCGACGACCTCTCGACCGACGAGATCCACCAGCTCTTCGAGACCGCGGCCGACATGCACGACGTGCAGAGCCGCGAGGTCAAGAAGCTGCCCGCGCTGCGCGGCCGGACAGTCGTCAACATGTTCTTCGAGGACTCCACCCGCACCCGGTCGTCGTTCGAGATCGCCGGCAAGTGGCTCTCCGCCGACGTGATCAACGTCAGCGCCAAGGGCTCCAGCGCGTCCAAGGGCGAGAGCCTGCGCGACACGGTGCTGACCGTCTGCGCGATGGGGGTCGACGGCCTCGTCATCCGTCACCCCGCCAGTGGCGCCGCCGTGCAGGTCAGTCAGTGGGTCGATGCCGCGGTCGTCAACGCCGGCGACGGGATGCACGAGCACCCCACGCAGGCGCTGCTCGACGCCTACACCCTCCAGCGCCACCTCGGCTCGCTCGAGGGCCGCCACGTGGCGATCATCGGCGACCTGACCCACAGCCGGGTCTTCCGCTCCAACGTCCAGTGCCTGACCCGGCTCGGCGCCCGCGTCACCGTCGTCGCGCCGCCGACGCTGATGCCCAGCGGCATCGGTGCGTGGTCGGCCGCGGCCGGGTTCGAGACGTCGTACGACATCGACGCCGTCCTGCCGGACGCCGACGCCGTGATGATGCTGCGGGTGCAGCGGGAGCGGATGTCGGGCGCGTTCTTCCCGAGCCCGCGGGAGTACACCGTCGGCTACGGCCTGACGCGCAACCGGCTCGCGCTGCTCAAGCCGGACGTTCCCATCTGCCACCCGGGGCCGATGAACCGCGGCCTCGAGATCGCCGCCGACGCCGCCGACGCGGCCCAGTCGGTCGTGCTGGAGCAGGTCTCCAGCGGCCTGGCGATCCGGATGGCCGTGCTCTACCACCTGCTGGCCGGGGACACCCGGGGAGGGATTGCCTGATGTCGCTGGTGATCAAGGGAGCCTCGCTGCTCGGCGAGCAGACCCGGGACCTGTACGTCGACGACGCGGGCGTGCTCGTCGACGAGGCGCCGTCCGGCGCGGAGACGATCGACGCCGACGGCCTCGTCGCCCTGCCCGGGCTCGTCGACCTGCACACCCACCTGCGTGAGCCGGGACGCGAGGACGCCGAGACCATCCTCACCGGCTCCCAGGCCGCCGCGCTCGGCGGCTACACCGCCGTGCTCGCGATGGCCAACACCTCGCCCGTGACCGACACCGCCGAGGCCGCGACCCGCGTGTGGGAGCTCGGCCGCGAGGCGGGCCTGGTGCACGTGCAGCCGGTCGGTGCGGTGACCCGCGGGCTCGCCGGAGAGGAGCTCGCCGAGCTCGGGCTGATGCACCGCTCGCGCGCCGCCGTGAAGGTCTTCTCCGACGACGGGAAGTGCGTCCACGACGCCCGGGTGATGCGCCGGGCGCTGGAGTACGTCAAGGCCTTCGGCGGCGTCGTCTCCCAGCACTCGCAGGACCCGTCCCTGGCCGGCCCCGCCGCCTGCTGCCACGAGGGCGAGCTGTCCGGCCGGCTCGGGCTGCCCGGCTGGCCCGGGATCGCCGAGGAGGTCATCGTGGCCCGCGACGTGATGCTCGCCCGGCACACCGGGTCGCGGGTGCACGTCGCCCACGTGTCCACCGCCGGCTCCGTCGAGGTGCTGCGGTGGGCCAAGGCCCAGGCGGAGCGCGACGGCACGTGGGAGGTCACCGCGGAGGTCACTCCCCACCACCTGCTGCTGACCACCGACCTGCTCACCGGCTACGACCCGACCTACAAGGTCAACCCGCCGCTGCGCCCGCAGGAGGACGTCGACGCACTGCGCGAGGCCCTCACCGACGGCACCATCGACGCCGTCGCCACCGACCACGCCCCGCACGCGCGCCACGACAAGGAGCATGCGTTCGTCGACGCGGCCTTCGGGATGCTCGGCATCGAGACGGCGCTGGGCGTGGTCCGCACCGCGCTGCCCGAGCTGTCGTGGACCGATGTGGCCCAGGTGATGTCGGTGACGCCGGCGCGGATCGCCGGGCTGGCCGAGCAGGGACAGCCGCTGGAGCCCGGGTCGCCGGCCCACGTCGTGCTCGTCGATCCCGAGGCCGCCGTCACGGTCGACCGTGACGCCTCGGCCTCGCTCTCGCGCAACAACCCCTGGCACGGCCGCAGCCTCACCTCACGGGTGGTGCACACGGTCCACGCCGGCCGGGTGACCGTGCGCGACGGCGCGCTGGCTTGAGCCGGCGTACCTCCACCCTCGACGGTGAGTCGCCCAGAGACTCAACCTGCATCCCGGGCGTGTCGCGCGTGGACGAGCGGTCCGAGGGCTCAGCGGCGGCGCGGGCGAAGGTCGAGGACGTTGTCCTGCCCGCGGTCGCGCAGCGTCGTACGACCGCGGGCGACGGTGACGGCGTTGCGGTCGCCGGTGAGCGCGACCTTGTCGGCGCGGCGCAGCCCGAGGTCGTTGTCCGAGCCGGTGATCCGCGTGCGGTACGCCTTGCGGGCCGTCACGGCGTCGGCGCCACGCAGCCGGAGGGCGTTGACGACGTCGGCGGTGAGCGACGAGGAGGTGCTGGCCAGCTTGGCCGACTCGACGAGACCTGAGACGGTGACCCTCGTGCCGGCCCCGGTGACGAGCAGGGACCGCGCGGACGGGGTGGTGAGGCTGTTGCCGGCGCCCGTCACCTCGACGTCGTAGAGAGGCTTGGCGGTGACCGTGTTGCCCGTGCCCTCCAGGACGAGGCGGGTGGCGGCCGGCATCGTGACGGTCGCGTCGTCGGCGGTCACTCGTACGACGCCGCACGCGCCGCGCAGGTCGTAGGCCACGTCGTCCCACGCGAGCACCGTCTCTGCGCCGGTCTCGCACTGGACGGGCAGCGCGAGCCCGACGGCCTGCGCGGGAGCGGCGATCACACCTGCCGCCAGCGCGGCAGCGAGGGCGGTGGGCAGGACGCGGTGGCGAGAAGTCACATACCGACAGTACGCAGGGCAGCGGGCGCGTGGGTGGTGGGCTCGGTCACACGTCGGCCGCGCTCCCGGTCGCCGGGTCGCGGTCGGTGAGGCAGTAGACCTGGCCACCGGGGGCGGTCAGGACGGTCCAGTGGTCGAAGACCTCCTCGAGGCGTGCGCCGAGGCGCACGTGCTCCTCGGTGTCGGCGGCACGGTCGGCCGTGGCGAGGTCCGGGTGCGCGCGCACCGGGCCGTCGGGCTCGTCGAGGCGCTGCAGCAGGATGCGCAGCCGGCCGTACTCGACCAGCCGGGCGAACTGGGGGAGCGTGCCGACCTGGACCCCGCGGCCCGTCAGCCCGGACCAGAAGGCGACCTCCGACTCCCAGCGCGCTGCCGGGATGTCGAGGCAGACCTGGTCGAGCACGGTCGAGCCGTCGCGGACCAGGCTCGGCTCGCCGTCGACGAGGGTGTGGCAGAAGACCAGGCCGCCGGGGGATCGCATGACCTCCACGTCGTGGTAGCGCCACGCGACCGTGGCGCCGAGCTCACGGCTCCGCTCGGCCAGGGCGGGCCGGTCGGCCGAGTCGAGGTCGAGGTGCACGCCCGCGGGCCCGTCGACGGCCTGCACCTTGACGTACGCCGCTCCTCCCGGCGGCAGCAGCGTGAGGAACTGCCCGTCCTCGCCGCGCCGCTCGGACGGCGTCCAGCCGGTGACGGCGGACCAGAACGCGACCGCCTCGTCGTACGCGCCTGCCGGGGTGTCGAGGAAGAGCTGGATCCAGTCGGGTCGGGCGGTCATCGAACGATGATCACACGCCGTAGGGTCGAGCGATGGACGCCCGTCATCCCGCCGACTTCCCGCCTGCCGTTCCGCAGCTGCTGCACACCGTGCTCGACGCCACGGACGTGCGCCGGGAGGCGGAGTTCTGGCGGATGCTCCTCGGGCTGACCTACCGGCCCGGCGACGAGGCGCCCGACGAGGGCGCGGACGGCGACGACGACGACAGGGACTGGCTCGTCCTCACCCACCCCGACGGCCGTCGCTGCCTGGCCGTGCAGGAGGTGGCGGAGCTGCCGGAGAGCCGGTGGCCGGAGCCGGGCCACCCGTCGGTCTCGCACCTCGACACCACCGTCCCGTCGCGGTCCGCGCTCGACGCGGTGCACGACCTCGTGCTCGAGATCGGCGGCGAGCTACGGCTCGACCGCACGGACGACCCGGACGAGCCGCTGCGCGCCTACGCCAGCCCCGAGGGCCACATCTTCTGCGTGTTCGTCGCCTGAGCACCGCGATCGCTCAGGCGAGCCCGAGCCCGCGGGCCTCCTCCCAGAGGTCGTCGCAGACGCTCGGATGGGCGGCGTGCTCGATCAGGTTGCGCGCCTGCTCGCGCTCGCTGCGCCCCCACATCCAGGCGATCCCCTGCTCGGTGACGACCGCTCCGTGCTGGAACGACGTCACCGGCTCGTCGACCAGTGGCACGATCGTGGAAACGTCGGCGCGGGGGTGCCAGCTGCGTAGGGCGAGGAACGCCCGGCCACCGGGTGAGTGGCTGGCGCCGACGGTGAAGTCGGTCTGCCCGCCGAAGCCGCTGTAGATACGGGTGCCGATCCGGGACGCGTTGGCCTGGTCGAACAGGTCGACCTGCAGCGCGGTGTTGATCGACGTCATCGCCGGCTGCTGGGCGATCGAGGCGGGGGAGTTGGTCGTCTCGGTGCGCAGCATCTGCACCCGGGGGTTGTCGTCGACCCAGTCGTAGAGCGCCTGGCTGCCGAACACGAACGACGTACGCAGCGGGGTGCCGCGGTCGAGCGCGCCGGCCTCCTCGAGGACCAGGACGCCGTCGCTGAACATCTCCGTCCACACCTTCAGCCCGCGGCGCTCCAGCACACCGGCGATCGTGGCGTCCGGCACCTCGCCGATGCCGGCCTGCAGGGTCGCCCCGTCGCCGATCTCGGCGGCCACGCGGGAGCCGATCAACCGGGCGTCGTCGCTCGGCGGCCGGGCGACGTGGGTGGTCAGCGGCGCGTCCACCTCGACCCCGAGGTCGATGGCGTCGAGCGGGAGCACCGCGTCGCCGAAGGTCCAGGGCATCCGCGGGTTGAGCTGCGCGACCACGAGAGCACCGCGCTGGCGGGCCGCCTCGATCGCAGCCGGCAGCACGTTGACCTCGAGGCCGAGCGAGACCTGTCCGTCGCGCGGCGTCGTGGTGTGCACCACCACGACGTCGGGGGCGAGGGGCCCGTGGAAGAGCCGGGGCACCATCGACAGCCGGCAGGGCACGTAGACCAACCGGGGGTGACGCCGGAACCCCGGACCCACGAACGTCGTCTCCGGGACCACGCCGTCGTGCAGCGGCAGGTCGGGCTGCGCGTTGAGGGCGTGCAGCCGTGCCGCGGGCAGGTCGCCCAGCAGCGACGCCAGGAGGGTGACCGGCGAGGCGAAGTTGCCGCTCGTCACCACCCTCGGCAGTGCGAAGGGGGCGCAGTGCTCGCGCACCTCACGGGCGGCCTGGTCGATCTCGACGACGCGCATGGGACCAGCGTGGCAGCCGACGCCGGTAAATCGGTGGGCCGTCCGGCCCGGACCGCCTAGGCTGTTGGTCATCATGTGGATCCAGGGCTGACCCGACTCGCGTCCGCGGCGGCGCACACCTGCGCCCGAGGCCCGGCGAGTCCTCCCTCTGATCCGTCGAGGACGTCCGCATGCCTGCTTTCCCCTCCTCCCCGTCCCGCACCACCGTCGCTCCGTCGGTCCTGGCTCCACTCGTGGTCAGCGGGCTGTCGGTCACCTACCCGGAGCGCACCGTCCTGAGCGGCGTCGACCTGCTCGCCCAGCCGGGTCGCCGCATCGGCCTCGTCGGCGAGAACGGCGTCGGCAAGTCGACGCTCCTGCGGGCCGTCGCCGGGCGGCTGCCGACCCGGGCCCGGTCCTCGGGCACCGTCACCGCGCCCGACGACCTCGTGCTGCTCGGACAGGAGGCGCCGTTCCGCGACTCCGCGACGGTCGCCGAGGTGCTCGCCCTCACCTTGGCGCCACTGCGCCGGGCCGTGGTCGACGTCGAGCGGCTCGCCGCCGGGGTCGGTACCCCCGACGGCGCCGCGGCCTACGAGCGCGCGCTCGAGACGGCCGTCGCGCACGACGCCTGGGACGCCGACCGCCGCGCCGAGGTGGCCGCGGCGCGGCTCGGCCTCGCCGGCCTCGGGCCCGACCGCGTCGTCGGCACCCTGTCCGGCGGGCAGCGCACCCGCCTCGCCCTGGCCACGATCATGACGACCCGTCCCACCTGCCTGCTGCTCGACGAGCCCACCAACCACCTGGACGACGACGCGATCGAGGTGCTGACCGGCTTCCTGCGCGACCTGCCCGGCGTCGTCGTCCTGGCCAGCCACGACCGGGTGCTGCTCGACGACGTGTGCACCGACCTGGTCGACCTCGACGCCGGCGAGCTGGGCACCGACGGCAACGGCGGACGCCGCTTCGGCGGCGGTTGGTCGGACTACGAGGCGGCGCGTGCCGATGCCCGCCGGCGCTGGGAGGAGACGTACGCCGCCCAGCAGGAGGAGATCGGCCGGCTTCGGGAGGCGACCCGGATCGGCACCGATGCCATCGCGCACGACAGGGGACCGACCGACGGGGACAAGTACATCTACTCCTTCAAGGGCGGCCGGGTGGCGCAGACCCTGGCCCGTCGCAAGAAGGACGCCCAGCGGCGGCTCGATGTCGCCGAGCGCGAGCAGGTGCGCAAGCCGCCGGCGCCGCTGCGGTTCCGCGGGGACCTCACCGCGCCCGCCTCCGGGTGTCTGGTGCAGGCTCGCGACCTCGAGGTCGCCGGGCGGATGCGGGTCGACCGGGTCGACCTGGCCGCCGGTGAGCACCTGCTGCTGACGGGGCCGAACGGGTCGGGGAAGTCCACCCTGCTCGGCGTCCTGGCCGGTCGGCTGGCACCCACGGGCGGCACGGTGCAGGTCTCGGCCCGCACGGTGCGCGAGCTGACCCAGGACCCGGAGGTCACCGACCGCCACCGCTCCGCCCTGGCGACGTACGACGACGCGGTGCGGCACCTGCCCGGCGCACCGGCCCTGCGGGAGCTCGGCCTCCTCCACCCGCGCGACCACCGCACGCCGGTCGGCAGCCTGTCAGTGGGCCAGCGGCGACGGCTCGGCCTGGCGGTCGCGATCGCGGCGGCGCCCGACCTCCTGCTCCTCGACGAGCCGACCAACCACGTCTCGCTCGCGCTCGCGGGCGAGCTGGAGGAGGCGCTCGCGACGGCACCGGGAGGGGTCGTCCTCGCCTCGCACGACCGTTGGTTGCGCCGCCGCTGGACCGGACCGGAGCTCGCCCTCGTGCCGTGGTGACACGAGCACCGGGGAAGCCGCAGCGCCGGTGGACACGATGCCGTCGCACGACTGCTGCGCTGGTAGGGTCGGCGACGGCTCGAACATCCTTTAACGATCCGTCCCGTGAGGCGGAGAAGGAGGTACGGCATGGCTCTGCCTGCCCCTGCCCAGTCCCGACCGGCACTGCTGGTCCTCGAGGACGGGCGCACCTTTCGCGGTGAGTCGTTCGGAGCCGAGGGCGAGACCTTCGGCGAAGCGGTCTTCTCCACCGGCATGTCCGGCTACCAGGAGACGCTGACCGACCCCAGCTACCACCGCCAGGTCGTCGTGATGACGGCCCCCCATGTCGGCAACACCGGCATGAACGACGAGGACACGGAGTCCTCGCGGATCTGGGTCGCCGGCTACGTCGTGCGCGACCCCGCCCGGGTGCCGAGCAACTGGCGCAGCGTGCGCAGCCTCGACGACGACCTGCGCGACCAGGGCGTCGTCGGCATCAGCGGTGTCGACACCCGCGCGCTGACCCGCCACCTGCGCGAGCGCGGCGCCATGCGCGTCGGCATCTCCACGACCGAGACCGACCCGCAGCGGTTGCTCGATCGGGTGCTCGAGTCGGGCCAGATGGCCGGTGCCAACCTCAGCGAGGCCGTGAGCACCGCCGAGCCCTACGTCGTCCCCGCGGTCGGCGCCAAGCGCTTCACCGTCGCCGCGATCGACCTCGGCATCAAGTCCAACACCCCGCGGATGATGAGCGAGCGCGGCATCGAGGTGCACGTGCTGCCCGCGACGTCGTCCATCGAGGACGTGCAGGCCGTCGCCCCCGACGGGCTGTTCTTCTCCAACGGCCCGGGAGACCCCGCGGCCACGACCGGCCAGGTGCGCCTGCTGCAGGACGCCCTGCGCGCCGGGATCCCCTACTTCGGCATCTGCTTCGGCAACCAGCTCTTCGGCCGCGCGCTCGGCTTCGGCACCTACAAGCTGAAGTACGGCCACCGTGGCATCAACCAGCCCGTGATGGACCGCACCACCGGCAAGGTCGAGGTCACCGCGCACAACCACGGCTTCGCGGTCGACGCCCCGCTGGAGGGGTCGACGACCACCGAGTTCGGCGAGGCGACCGTCAGCCACGTGTGCCTCAACGACGACGTCGTCGAGGGCCTCGAGCTGCGCGACCCCGAGGATGCAGGCGGGCGTCTCAAGAGCTTTTCCGTGCAGTACCACCCGGAGGCCGCCGCCGGCCCCCACGACGCGGCGTACCTCTTCGACCGCTTCACCGCGCTGATGGAAGGGAAGGCCTGAGATGCCGAAGCGCACCGACATCGAGAGCGTCCTGGTCATCGGCTCGGGGCCGATCATCATCGGCCAGGCCTGCGAGTTCGACTACTCCGGCACCCAGGCGTGCCGGGTGCTGCGCCAGGAGGGCCTGCGGGTCGTGCTGGTCAACTCCAACCCGGCCACGATCATGACCGACCCCGAGTTCGCCGACGCGACCTACGTCGAGCCGATCACGCCCGACTACGTCGAGAAGGTCATCGCCAAGGAGCGCCCCGACGCGTTGCTCGCGACCCTCGGCGGCCAGACCGCGCTCAACTGCGCGATGGCCCTCGACAAGGCCGGCGTGCTGGAGAAGTACGGCGTCGAGCTGATCGGCGCGTCCATCGAGGCGATCGAGCGCGGCGAGAACCGCCAGCAGTTCAAGAAGATCGTCGAGCAGCTCGGCGGCGAGTCGGCCCGCAGCGTCATCTGTCACTCGATGGACGACCTGCTCGCCGCCGCCGACGACCTCGGCTACCCGATGGTCGTCCGCCCGTCCTTCACGATGGGCGGCACCGGGTCCGGGATGGCGTACGACGAGGCCGACCTGCGCCGCATCGGCGGCGCCGGCCTGGCCGCCAGCCCGACCACCGAGGTGCTCCTCGAGGAGTCGATCCTCGGCTGGAAGGAGTACGAGCTCGAGGTCATGCGCGACAGCGCCGACAACAGCGTCATCGTCTGTTCCATCGAGAACCTGGACCCGATGGGCGTCCACACCGGGGACTCGATCACGGTCGCCCCGGCGCTGACGCTCACCGACCGCGAGTACCAGAAGATGCGCGACCTCGCGATCGCCATCATCCGCGCCGTCGGCGTCGACACCGGCGGCTGCAACATCCAGTACGCCGTCAACCCGGCCGACGGTCGCCTGATCGTCATCGAGATGAACCCGCGTGTCTCGCGCTCGTCGGCGCTGGCGTCGAAGGCCACCGGCTTCCCGATCGCCAAGATCGCCGCCAAGGTCGCGATCGGCTACACGCTCGACGAGATCCAGAACGACATCACCGAGGAGACCCCGGCGTCCTTCGAGCCC
The DNA here is from genome assembly GCF_013155335.1 of Nocardioides sp. zg-1230. Taxonomy (GTDB): domain Bacteria; phylum Actinomycetota; class Actinomycetes; order Propionibacteriales; family Nocardioidaceae; genus Nocardioides. The sequence goes on from NZ_JABJQZ010000006.1 coordinate 20,068, forward strand.
ACGCTCGACTACGTCGTGGTCAAGGTGCCGCGGTTCGCGTTCGAGAAGTTCCCCGAGGCCGACCCGACGCTCACCACCCACATGAAGTCGGTGGGCGAGGCGATGGCCATCGGCCGCAACTTCACCGAGGCACTGCAGAAGGCGCTGCGCTCGCTGGAGAGCAAGCACGCGCCGTTCGACTGGCACAAGGAGTACGTCGAGCTCGACAAGGCGTCGCTGCTCGAGGAGATCCGGGTCCCGCACGACGGCCGGCTCAAGAAGGTCATGGACGCCATCCGCGCCGGCGCGACGCCGGAGGAGATCTTCGAGGCGACCGCCATCGACCCGTGGTTCGTCGACCAGCTCGCACTCATCAACGAGGTCGCGGTGCAGCTCATCGAGGCCACCGAGCTGACGCCCGACCTGCTGCGGCTGGCCAAGCGCCACGGCTTCTCCGACGAGCAGGTCGGCAAGATCCGCGGCCTGTCCGCCGACGTCGTCCGCGGGGTGCGACACGCGCTGGGCATCCGGCCGGTCTTCAAGACCGTCGACACGTGTGCGGCCGAGTTCGCCGCGCGCACGCCGTACCACTACTCCTCCTACGACGAGGAGACCGAGGTGCAGCCCCGCGCCGAGGGCAAGGAGGCCGTGATCATCCTCGGCTCCGGGCCGAACCGCATCGGCCAGGGCATCGAGTTCGACTACAGCTGCGTCCACGCCTCGCTCGCGCTGGCCGAGGCCGGCTACGAGACGATCATGGTCAACTGCAACCCGGAGACGGTGAGCACCGACTACGACACCTCCGACCGGCTCTACTTCGAGCCGCTGACCCTGGAGGACGTCCTCGAGATCGTCCACGCCGAGCAGCAGGCCGGCCCGGTCGCCGGCGTCGTGTGCCAGCTCGGTGGGCAGACCCCCCTCGGTCTCGCGCAGGGCCTCGCCGACGCGGGGGTGCCCATCGTCGGCACCACCCCCGAGGCGATCCACCTCGCCGAGGAGCGCGGCGCCTTCGGGCGCGTCCTCGCCGACGCCGGCCTCCCGGCGCCCAAGCACGGCACCGCGACGTCGTACCCGCAGGCGCAGCGGATCGCCCACGAGATCGGCTACCCGGTCCTCGTGCGTCCGTCCTACGTGCTCGGCGGGCGCGGCATGGAGATCGTCTACGACGACGCCGCCCTCGAGCACTACCTCGAGCGCTACGTCGCCAACGGGCTGATCAACGAGCGCCAGCCGGTGCTGGTCGACCGGTTCCTCGACGACGCGGTGGAGATCGACGTCGACGCGCTGTTCGACGGTGAGGAGCTCTTCCTCGGCGGCGTGATGGAGCACATCGAGGAGGCCGGCATCCACTCCGGCGACTCCTCCTGCGCGCTCCCGCCGATCACGCTGGGCCGCGAGGAGATCGACCGGATCCGCCGCTCCACCGAGGCGATCGCCCGCGGGCTCGGGGTGCGCGGGCTGCTCAACATCCAGTTCGCGCTCGCCTCCGACGTGCTCTACGTCCTCGAGGCCAACCCGCGCGCGTCGCGGACCGTGCCGTTCGTGTCCAAGGCGACCGCGACGCCGCTGGCGAAGGCCGCGGCCCGGGTGATGCTCGGCGAGTCGATCGCCGGCCTGCGCGCCGCCGGGGTGCTGCCGGCCGAGGGCGACGGCGGGCACCTGCCCGACGGGTCGCCGATCGCGGTCAAGGAGGCGGTCATGCCCTTCGACCGCTTCAAGACCTCCGACGGTCGCACCGTCGACGCGCTGCTCGGTCCCGAGATGCGCTCGACCGGCGAGGTGATGGGGTTCGACGCCTTCTTCGGCACCGCCTTCGCCAAGGCGCAGTCGGCGGCCTACGGCTCACTGCCGCTGTCGGGCAAGGTCTTCGTGTCGGTCGCCAACCGCGACAAGCGGCACATGATCTTCCCGGTCAAGCAGATCGCCGACATGGGCTTCGAGATCCTCGCGACCGCGGGCACCGCCGAGGTGCTGCGCCGCAACGGCGTCGAGGCCACGGTGGTGCGCAAGCAGTCCGAGGGCGAGGGCCCGGGCGGCGAGCGGACGATCGTCGGGCTGATCCGCGACCGCGAGGTCGACCTGGTGATCAACACGCCGCACGGGGCCACGAGCGGCGGCTCGCCGCGCGCGGACGGCTACGACATCCGGACGGCGGCCGTACTGACCGACATCCCGTGCATCACCACCATCCAGGGACTCGGCGCCGCGGTGCAGGGGCTCGAGGCGATGCGGCGCGGCGAGATCGGCGTGCGCTCGCTGCAGGACTGGGCGCAGCTCGCCGCGGACTCCCGGACCGTGTGACCGTGCGGCCCTACGACGTCCTCTTCGAGCAGGCGCTGACCCGGTTCGACCCCGAGCGGATCCACCACGCGGCCTTCCGTGCGATCCGGGCGGCGGCGCCCGTCACGGGACGGACGGTCCGCGTGCCGTCCGCGCCCGTGCGCGCGCTGGGCCTGACGTTCCCGCACCCGCTCGGCCTGGCGGCCGGCTTCGACAAGAACGCCGTCGGGATCGACGGGCTCGCCGCCCTCGGCTTCGGCCACGTCGAGGTCGGCACCGTCACCGGCGAGGCGCAGCCCGGCAACCCGACGCCGCGGCTGTTCCGGCTGCCCGACGACCGGGCGATCGTCAACCGGATGGGCTTCAACAACGACGGCGCCGAGGTGGTGGCCCGCCGGCTCGCCGCGTGGCGGGCCGGCGGGGGATCGACGATCCTCGGCGTCAACATCGGCAAGACGAAGGTCGTGCCCGAGGAGGAGGCGGCCCGCGACTACGAGAAGTCGACCGGGCTCCTGGCCCGCTACGCCGACTACCTCGTCGTCAACGTGTCCTCGCCCAACACGCCCGGCCTGCGCGACCTGCAGGCGGTGGAGAAGCTCGAGCCCCTGCTGCAGGCCGTACGCCGTCGCGCCGACGAGGTGCGACCCGACGACCGCGTGCCGCTGCTGGTGAAGATCGCCCCCGACCTCAGCGACGACGACGTCCTGGCCGTCGCCGACCTCGCCCTCGCGACCGGGCTCGACGGCATCATCGCCACCAACACGACCATCAGCCGCGACGGCCTCGCCACCTCGACGTCCCGGGTGGAGGAGATCGGCGCAGGTGGCCTGAGCGGGCGCCCGCTCACCCAGCGGTCGGAGGACGTCGTACGCCTGCTGCGCGAGCGCGTCGGTCCCGACCTCACCCTCGTCGGGGTCGGCGGCATCACGACCGTCGACGACGCCCGGCGGCGGCTCGCGGCCGGTGCCGACCTGTTGCAGGGCTACACCGCGTTCGTCTACGAGGGCCCGCTGTGGCCGCAGCGGATCGTGAAGGGCATCGTCCGGGGGCTCGCCACGGATGGCTGAGGTGCGGGGAGCAGGGGAGGGGAAGACCCACCCGAGCGTGCACGTCGACGGCGAGGTGGTCGCCACCAAGCGCGTCGGCGGCTACCGCCACCTGACCCTCACCGCGCCGGGCGTCCCGGAGCGGTTCCGCGCGGGCAACTTCGTCGCCGTCAGCGTGGCCGGACACGTCGCCAGGCGGGCGCTGTGGGTGCACCGCGTCCGGGCGTCCAGCGCGTTCGGCCCCACCCTCGACGTCGTCGTGGAGGAGCGGGGGAGCGGCACCGCCTGGCTCGCCGCGCAGCCCGTCGGCGCCCGGATCGCGATCACGGGCCCGCTCGGCCGGCCCTTCGCGCTGCCGAAGGAAGCCGTGTCGTGCCTGCTCGTCGGTGAGGGCTACGCCGCCGCCCCGCTCTTCCCGCTCGCCGAGCGGCTCCGTGAGCGCGGGTGCGCGGTCTCGCTCGTCGTCTCGGCGCCCGACGAGGCCCGCCTGCTGTCCGCGCTCGAGGCGCGCCGCTCCGCCCGGTCGGTCACCGTCCTGACCGCCGACGGCTCCGTCGGCCAGCGCGGCACCGTCGCCGACCACGTGGACGACCTCGTACGCCGCAGCGACGCCGACGTGGTCTACGCCGCCGGGCCCCACGCCGTGCTCCGCAGCGCCGCCGGCGCAGCCGAGCGGGCCGGCGCCTGGAGCCAAGTTGCGGTCGAGACCCCGACCCCGTGCGGCACCGGCCTGTGCCACGGGTGCCCGCTCCCCGTCGTCGGCGAGGACGGTGTCGAACGGGTCGTCCGCGCCTGTGCCGAGGGCCCCGTGGTCCGGGGCGACCGGGTTCGGTGGGACGCCCTCGGCAATGGGTTGGGAGATGGCTTGTGAGCGCCGGCCTGCCGGGCCCCGTGATGGTCGCCTCCGGGTGCGGCGGCACCGGGCGCGAGCTCGAGCCGTACGCCGGCCCCGACGGCCTCGTCGGCCTCGACCTCGTCACCCGCTCGATCACCCTCGACCCGCGCGCCGGCGGTCCCGGCCCGCGCATCGCCGAGGTGCCGGGCGGGCTCGTCAATGCCGTCGGCCTGCCCAACCCCGGGCTCGAGCACTTCCTCGCCACCGAGCTGCCGTGGCTGGTGCGGGCGGGCGCGCGCGTGCTCGTGTCGATCGCCGGCTCGACGATGGGGGAGTACGCCGACCTCGCCCGTCGCCTCAGCCGCGCCCCCGGCGTCGCCGGGCTGGAGGTCAACGTCGGTGCGCCCGACGAGGCGGGCGCCGGCCTGTTCGAGGTGCGCGAGCCCTACCACTCGGCCAGCGTCATCGCGGCCGTGCGCCGCGAGTTCCCCTCCGACCGGCCCGTCCTCGCCAAGCTGCGCCCCGACGTGTCCCGCATCGTCGAGGGCGCCCGCTCGTGCCACGAGGCCGGTGCCACCGCGGTCGTGATCGGCAACGCCGTGCCCGCCGCGTTCCCCGACGGGCGGGCCGGTGGCCTCAGCGGTCCGGCCGTCGCCCCGGTCGCGCTGCGCTGTGTCGTCGAGGTGCACCGCGCCCTGCCCGACGTCCCGACCGTCGGGTGCGGCGGCGTCCACGACGTCCGGTCGGCCAACGCCTACCTCGACGCCGGCGCGAGCGCCGTACAGGTCGGCACCGCCCTGCTCCACGACCCGACGACCGTGGCCCGGCTGCGGGCCGCGCTCGACCCGTCCCGGTCCCACCCCTCACAGGAGGACGCATGACCCCCTTCGGCACCCGTCTGGCCCGCGCGATCGAGGAGCGCGGACGCTTCTGCGTCGGCATCGACCCGCACGCGGCCCTGCTGCACGAGTGGGGCCTCGACGACGACGTCGCCTCCCTGGAGCGGTTCGCGCTCACCGTGGTGGAGGCGGTCGCACCCGTGGTCGGGGTCGTGAAGCCGCAGAGCGCCTTCTACGAGCGGTTCGGCAGCCGCGGGGTGGCGGTCCTCGAGCGCGTCGTGGCCGAGTCCCGCGCCGCCGGGGCGCTGGTGCTGATGGACGCCAAGCGCGGTGACATCGGCTCGACCAGCCAGGCCTACGCCGACGCCTACCTCGACCCCTCCTCGCCCCTCGGCTCCGACGCCCTCACCGCGAGTCCCTACCTCGGCTTCGGTTCGCTCGACCCGATGGTCGAGGCCTGCCGGCGCCACGGTGGCGGCCTGTTCGTCCTCGCCCTCACGTCCAACAAGGAGGGACCGGAGGTGCAGCACGCGTGCACCGGAGACGCCACGGTCGCCGGGAACGTGCTGGCGCACCTGCGGGCGGCCAACGCGGGCGCCGAGCCCGTCGGCTCGTTCGGCGCGGTCGTCGGCGCCACGATCGGCGAGACCGACGAGGACCTCGACATCAACGGCCCCCTGCTGGTCCCCGGCTTCGGTGCCCAGGGCGGCACGGTCGACGACCTGACGCGCATCTTCGGGCCCGCCGCGCGGTGGGCGCTCCCCAGCTCGTCGCGCGAGGTGCTGCGTGCCGGTCCCGGCATCGGCGCCCTGCGCGACGCCGCCCTGCGGGGCAACGACGCCGTGCGAGGCTTGGGGGCGTGAAGCCCCTCGCTCCGGCGCTCCTGCTGGTCTGCGTGGCCTGCCTGGCGGTGACCGGCTGCTCGAGCGACCCGCAGGCCGACTACTGCGAGGCGGTCGACGAGCACCAGGTCGCTCTCAGCGAGGTCGCGGCGTCCGAGGACGCCGGAGCCGTCTTCGAGGCCCTCGACGACTACGAGGAGCTGGCCGAGGTGGCCCCGCGTGACATCGCCGACGACTGGGCGGCGGTCGTGGAGCCGTTGCGCACGCTCGAGGAGGTGCTCGAAGCGCACGACGTCGATGCGTCGACGTACACCCACGACGAGCCGCCCGCCGGGCTCGACGCCGCGGCCCGCAAGGAGATCGAGGCGGCCGCCCGGGCGGTCGGCGCGCAGCGCACGGTGGAGGCGATGACCGAGGTCGAGCAGCACGCGCTCGACGTGTGCGGGACGCCGCTGTCGAGGTAGTGAAGCGGGAGCGACGGGCCGGGGTGTCGCCCACGTCACCTCGTCCGGGCAATCGCACGGGCTCGATTGCCTGCCCCGTCGCGACGTGACTAGATTGACCCGCACCGTCCGGAGCCTCCTCCGACGTCTCTTGACCGCACGTCCGACCGCACGTCCGACCCCAGAAGGATCGCTTTCGTGGCCTTGCCCCCTCTGACGCCCGAGCAGCGCCAGGCAGCCCTCGACAAGGCTGCGGCCTCCCGACGCGAGCGGGCCGAGGTGAAGAACCGCCTCAAGAACTCGGGCGGCTCGATCGTCGACGTCCTCCGCGAGGGCCAGACCAACGAGGTCATCGGCAAGATGCGTGTCGTCGAGCTGCTCCAGTCGGTGCCCGGCCTCGGCCGCGTGCGGGCGCGCCAGACGATGGAGCGCCTCGGCATCGCCGAGAGCCGCCGCGTGCGCGGCCTGGGCGTCAAGCAGGTCGCTGCGCTCGAGCGTGAGTTCGGCCCCGACGCCTCGTGACCGATCCCGCTGAGACGCCTGCCGCCGGCTCGACCGGCACCACCCCTGCCGGTTCCACCCCCACCCGTTCCCGGCTGATCGTCCTCGCCGGACCCACGGCCGTGGGCAAGGGCACGGTGGCCGCCGCTGTGCGCGAGACGCACCCCGAGGTGTGGATCTCCGTGTCCGCCACGACGCGCGCACCCCGCCCCGGCGAGGAGAACGGCGTGCACTACTGGTTCGTCTCCGACGAGGAGTTCGACGCCATGATCGACAAGGGCGACCTCCTCGAGTGGGCCGTGGTCCACAAGGCGGCCCGCTACGGCACCCCGCGCGGTCCGGTCGACCTCGCCCTGGCCTCCGGCCACCCGGCGATGCTCGAGATCGACCTGCAGGGCGCCCGGCAGGTGCGGGAGACGATGCCCGAGGCCCTGTTCGTCTTCCTCAAGCCCCCGTCGTGGGACGAGCTCGTACGACGTCTCGTCGGGCGCGGCACCGAGACCGAGGCCGAGCGGGAGCGCCGCCTCGAGACCGCCCGGGCCGAGCTGGCCGCCGAGAGCGAGTTCGACGTCACCATCGTCAACCACGAAGTTCACGCCGCTGCCGACGAGTTGGTAGCCTTGATGGTTGGACCTGCTCCATCCGCACCCTGACGAGATCTGACTAGCGAGGCACCCACACCGTGGCTTCTCCCACCATCGCCGCCGAGGGCGTGACCAACCCCTCGATCGACGACCTGCTCACCAAGACCGACAGCAAGTACAAGCTGGTGCTCTACAGCGCCCAGCGCGCCCGCCAGATCAACGCCTACTACTCCCAGCTCGGCGAGGGCCTGCTGGAGTACGTCGGTCCGCTCGTCGACACCCACGTCCAGGAGAAGCCGCTGTCGATCGCGCTCCGCGAGATCAACGACGACCTCCTGACCTGCGAGGACATCGACCCCGCCGCCGAGGCCGCCGCCGCCGAGGCTGCTGCCGGCGACGCCACGGAGTGACGCGAGCCTCCCGATGACCATCAGGGTCGTCCTGGGAGTCACCGGCGGCATCGCGGCCTACAAGGCCTGCGAGCTGCTGCGCCGGTTCACCGAGTCGGGGCACGACGTCACCGTCGTGCCCACGGCCTCGGCGCTGCAGTTCGTCGGCGCCCCCACGTGGTCCGCCCTGTCGGGCAAGCCGGTGGCCACCGACGTGTGGACCGACGTCCACGCCGTGCCCCACGTCCACATCGGCCAGCAGGCCGACGTGGTCGTGGTCGCGCCGGCGACAGCCGACCTGCTCGCCCGGGCCGCCCACGGTCTGGCCGACGACCTGCTCACCAACACGCTCCTCACCGCACGGTGCCCGGTGGTGTTCGCCCCGGCGATGCACACCGAGATGTGGGAGCACCGCGCCACGCAGGCCAACGTCGCCACCCTGCGCGCGCGCGGCGCGCTCGTCATCGAGCCCGCCGTCGGCCGCCTGACCGGCGCCGACACCGGCAAGGGCCGGCTGCCCGAGCCGGCCGAGATCTACGAGCTCGTGCGCGGGCTCCTCGACCGCGGACCCGACGCCACCCAGGACCTCGCCGGGCGCAAGGTGGTCGTCTCCGCCGGCGGCACCCGCGAGTACCTCGACCCGGTCCGCTTCCTCGGCAACCGGTCATCCGGCCTGCAGGGCTACGCCCTCGCCCGGGCGGCAGCCTCGCGCGGAGCCCACGTCACCCTCGTGAGCGCCAACGTGACCCTGCCCGACCCGGCCGGCGTGAGCGTCGTACACGTCGAGACGACCGAGCAGCTGCGCGAGGCGGTCGTCACCGCGACCGCCACGGCGGACGCGGTCGTGATGGCCGCGGCCCCCGCCGACTTCCGGCCCACCGCGGTGAGCCAGGCCAAGATCAAGAAGGCCGACGACGGGTCCGCGCCGGCCATCGAGCTGACGCAGAACCCCGACATCCTGGCCGAGATCTCCCACGACCGGACCCGCGAGGACGCCGTCATCGTGGGCTTCGCCGCCGAGACCGGTGACGCCACCGGCTCGGTGCTCGACCTCGGGCGGGCCAAGCTGGCCCGCAAGGGCTGCGATCTCCTCGTCGTCAACGACGTCAGCGGGGGAGCGGTCTTCGGCAGTGCCGACAACGAGGCGGTCGTCCTGGCGGCCGACGGGGCAGCCGTGGAGGTCCCGCGCGGGTCCAAGACCGCGCTCGCCCACGTCATCTGGGACGAGGTCGCCCGGCGATTCGCCGGGTGAGACACACGTCCCGGATGCTGGTCAGCAGGTACGTTTTGACCGAACCGTTCGACAGAAGAAGCGAGTGACGACGTGGCTGGACGCCTCTTTACCTCCGAGTCCGTGACCGAGGGTCACCCGGACAAGATCGCCGACCGCATCAGCGACTCGGTCCTCGACCACCTGATGGCCGAGGACCCCGACAAGGCCAACCTGCGGGTGGCCGTCGAGACGCTGCTGACCACCGGCCTCGTCGTCGTCGCCGGTGAGGTGCGCACGGGTGCCTACGCCCCGGTGGCCGACATCGTCCGCAAGGCGATCCTCGACATCGGCTACGACTCCTCCGAGAAGGGCTTCGACGGCCACACCTGCGGCGTGCAGGTCGCGATCGGCGCCCAGTCGAGCGACATCGCCGCCGGTGTCGACGCCGGTCACGAGTCCCGCGTGGGCTCGTCCGAGGACGAGCTCGACAAGCGCGGCGCCGGCGACCAGGGCCTGATGTTCGGCTACGCCTGCGACGACACCCCGCAGCTGATGCCGCTCCCGATCACCATCGCCCAGCGGCTCGCGCAGCGCCTGACCGAGGTCCGCAAGGACGCCACGCTCGGCTACCTCCGTCCCGACGGCAAGACCCAGGTCACCATCGAGTACGACGAGAACGACCGCCCCCTGCGCATCGACACCGTCGTGCTCTCCACCCAGCACGACCCCGACGTCGAGCACGCCCAGCTCGAGGCCGACATCAAGCAGCACGTCATCGACGTGGTGCTCGCCGAGCTCGACCTGCCCTCCGAGGGCTACCGGATGCTGGTCAACCCCACCGGCACCTTCGTCATCGGTGGCCCGATGGGCGACGCCGGCCTCACCGGCCGCAAGATCATCGTCGACACCTACGGCGGCATGGCCCGCCACGGCGGCGGCGCGTTCTCCGGCAAGGACCCCTCCAAGGTGGACCGCTCGGCCGCCTACGCGATGCGCTGGGTCGCCAAGAACGTCGTGGCCGCCGGTCTGGCCACCCGCTGCGAGGCGCAGGTCGCCTACGCCATCGGCAAGGCCGCTCCCGTGGGGGTGTTCATCGAGACCTTCGGCACCGGCGTCGTCACGGACGAGCAGATCCAGGACGCCGTCCTCGAGGTCTTCGACCTCCGCCCGGCCGCGATCATCCGTGACCTCGACCTGCTCCGCCCGATCTACGCCCAGACCTCGGCCTACGGCCACTTCGGCCGCGAGCTCCCCGAGTTCACCTGGGAGAGCACCGACCGCGCCGACAAGCTCAAGGCCGCCGTCGGCATCTGAGGCCCGGCGCCCCTCGGGGACTCCCCGCTCGAGCGGGGGGTCCGCACCTGGAGGGGCACACAACCCCCACCAGGTGTCGGAGTTCCCCACCAGGTCGGGGTGTCGGCGCCCGCTGACACAATCGGCCGCATGAGCACCCACGAAGCCCCGGAAGCAGACATGCTCCCGGGGCTTCGTGCTGCCGTCGACGACGCGAAGGCCAAGGCGGCTGCCACCCGGCGCCGCAAGGCCGCGGCGTGGCAGCCGGCCGAGACCGACCCCGTCGCCCGGGTGCTCGTCGACATCGCGCTCGCCCACCTCGACCGCCCGTTCGACTACGCCGTCCCCACCGCGATGGCCCAGTCCGCTGTCCCGGGTGCCCGGGTGAAGGTGCGCTTCGCCGGCCAGGACGTCGACGGCTACGTCGTCGAGCGCGCCAGCACCACCGACCACACCGGCGCCCTGCAGCCGCTGCGTCGGGTGGTGAGTCCCGAGCCTGTGCTCGCCCCCGAGATCGTCGAGCTCAGCGAGGTCCTCGCCCGACGCTACGCCGGTGCCCGGTCCGACGTGCTGCGCCTGGCCGTCCCACCCCGCCACGCCGCCACGGAGAAGGTCGACTCACCTCCCGCACCCGCCCCGCCGGACCTCGACGCGCCCACGGCGTGGTCGGCGGTCGAGCACGCCGACGCGTTCCTCCGGCGCCTCGGCGCCGGGGAGGCGCCCCGAGCCGTGTGGTCGGCCGCACCCGGTGACGACTGGCCCGCCATGGTCGCCGAGGCGGTGGCCACGACGTACGCCACCGGGCGCGGCGTGCTGGTCTGCGTCCCCGACCGCCGCGACGTCGCCCGGGTGGACGCCGCCCTGGCACACCTGCTGCCGGGACACCACGTGTGCCTGACCGCCGACGGCGGCCCGGCCGCTCGCTACCGCGACTTCCTGGCCGTCTGCCGCGGCGCGCGACGCATCGTCGTCGGCACCCGCTCCGCCGCCTTCGCGCCCGTGCACGACCTCGGGCTCGTCGTCATCTGGGACGACGGCGACGACCTGCACGCCGAGCCGCGGGCGCCCTACCCGCACACCCGTGAGGTGCTCCTCCTGCGGGCCGGTCAGCAGGGCACGGCGGCGCTGCTCGGCGGAGTGGCCCGCACCCCGGAGGCCGAGCAGCTGGTCGCCTCCGGCTGGGCGCACGAGCTGACGGTGCCCCGCCAGGTGCTGCGGAGCCGGGCCCGGGTCGAGGTCGTGCCGGCCGAGGACCGCTCCGTCGGCACCCGCGTCCCCCGCGCGGCCTACGACGCCATCCGTCGCGGCCTCGCGGGCGGTCCCGTGCTCGTGCAGACCCCGCGCGCGGGCTACGCCGCCTCCCTGGCGTGCGACACCTGCCGCGCGCCCGCCCGGTGTGTCGTGTGCACCGGTCCGCTGGTCGTCGACGGTCCGGCCGTGCCGCCGCACTGCCGCTGGTGCGGGCACGTCGAGCCGGCGTGGGCCTGCTCCACCTGCGGCGGCCACGGCCTGCGCGCTCCCGTGCGTGGGGAGGCCCGCACCGCGGAGGAGCTGGGCCGGATGTTCCCCGGCACCACGGTGCGCAGCTCCAGCGGCGATCGCGTGGTCGACCGGGTCAGCGCGTCACCCGACCTCGTCGTCGCCACCGTCGGGGCCGAGCCAGTTGCCGAGGAGGGCTACGCGGCCGTCGTCGTCCTCGACACCTGGCTGAGCCTGGCGCGTGCCGACCTGCGGGCTGCCGAGGAGGCCCTGCGCCGGTGGTTCAACGCGGCCGTGCTGGTTCGTCCCGGTGGTCACGTCGTGGCGGTCGGCGACCCGGCGCACCCGGCGCTCCAGGCGCTGGTCCGCTGGGACCCCGCCGGCTTCGCTCGCCGGGAGGTCCACGAGCGGTCCCAGGCCCACCTGCCGCCGGCCGCCCGGCTCGCGACGGTCACCGGTGACCTCGGCGCCCTCGACGACGTCCTCCACCTGCTCGACCTGCCCGACGGCGCCGAGGTGCTCGGCCCCGTCCCGGCCGACGACGAGCACCGGGTGCTGCTCCGCGTGCCACGCTCGAGCGGCGAGGCGCTCTCCCGCTCGCTCGGTGACCTCCAGCGGGTCCGCTCGGCCCGCAAGCTCGACCCCGTCCGGATCCAGGTCGACCCGCTCACCATCTGAGGCCGCCCACAGCCCGGCCCGCCGGCCCGTCGCCTGCGGGGGCGTCGTGCGTCATGGCGCCCGGCCGCCCCGAGGACCACCGGCCATGACGTCATGACGACCGCTCCCTAGACTTGGCCACTGCCCGGTCGACCCCGAGCACGCCCACCACCTCGACGAGCGAAGGAGCTCCGTGGCCGTCCAGCCCATCCGTCTCTTCGGTGATCCCGTGCTGCGCCAGCGCGCGATCGAGGTGGACGACTTCGACCGCGAGGTCCGCCAGCTCGTCACCGACCTGACCGACACGATGCTCGCGGCCCCGGGGGCGGGTCTCGCGGCGCCGCAGATCGGCGTGGGCCTGCGGGTCTTCACCTGGAACGTGGAGGGCGAGGTCGGCCACCTGGTCAACCCGTCCCTCGAGCTCTCCGACGAGACGCAGGACGGCGCCGAGGGGTGCCTCTCCCTGCCCGAGCTGACCTACGACTGCCTCCGCGCGCTGTCGGTGGTCGCGACCGGCTTCGACATGTACGGCGAGCCGCAACGCATCGAGGCCTCCGAGCTCCTCGCCCGCGCCATGCAGCACGAGACCGACCACCTCGACGGCATCCTCTTCATCGACAGGCTCGACACCGCAGCCCGCAAGGCGGCGATGAGGGAGATCCGCCAGTCCGAGTGGTTCGGCCTGGAGCGGCCGACGGTCCGGCTGAGCCCCCACCCGACGAACGGGTTCGCCCGATGAAGGCCACGAGCTGATGCGCGTCGTGTTCGCCGGCACCCCAGAGGTCGCCGTGCCCGCCCTCGACGCGATCGCCGCCAGCCGCCACGAGCTGGTCGGGGTCGTCACCCGGCCCGACGCCCCGAGCGGTCGCGGTCGTCGGCTGGTCGCCAGCCCGGTCGCCCAGCGGGCGGAGGAGCTCGGCGTACCCGTCCTGAAGCCGGAGCACCCGCGCGACCCGGACTTCCAGGCTGCCCTCGCCGCGCTGCGTCCCGACGCCTGCCCCGTGGTGGCCTACGGTGCGCTGCTCCCGCAGTCGGCGCTCGACCTGGTGCCGCACGGCTGGATCAACCTGCACTTCTCGGTGCTGCCGTCGTGGCGCGGCGCCGCGCCGGTGCAGCACTCGCTGTGGGCCGGCGACGAGGTCACCGGCGCGACGACCTTCCGCATCGTCAAGGCGCTCGACGCCGGACCGGTCTTCGGCGTGATGACCGAGACGATCCGGCCCACCGACACCGCCGGAGACCTCCTCGCCCGCCTCGCCGAGGGGGGAGCCGGCCTGCTGGTGCAGACCCTCGACGGGATCGAGGACGGCACGCTCGAGGCACGTGAGCAGCCCGAGGACGGCGTCTCGTTCGCGCCGAAGATCCTCGTCGACGACGCCCGCATCGACTGGACCCACCCCGCCGTCGCGATCGACCGCCAGGTGCGCGCCTGCGACCCCGCCCCCGGCGCCTGGAGCACCTTCGAGGGCGAGCGGATCAAGATCGGGCCGGTGCGCCCCGTCGACCGGGAGCCCCTCGAGCCGGGCGTCATGGAGGTCACCAAGAACGCCGTCCACGTCGGCACCGCCACGTCGCCCGTCGAGCTGGGCCAGGTCAAGGCGTTCGGCAAGAAGCAGATGGCCGCCGCCGACTGGGCCCGCGGCGTACGCCTCGAGTCGGGCACCCGGCTCGGCGAGCAGGACGCCCCGTCGTGAGCACGCCGGCGCGTCCCGAGGACGTCGACGAGATCTGCGGCAGCCTGCCGGAGACCGAGCTCGGCATCTCGTGGGGCGACCGGCCGACGTGGAAGGTCCCCCGCGGCGACAAGGGCAGGGGCTTCGTCCTCTACCGGGCGCCGCACAAGACCGCGGTCGACCCCGAGACGGGGGAGATGTACGACGACCTGGTGGTGATCACGACGCCCACCGAGGTGGAGAAGCACGCCCTGGTCGAGGACGGGTCGACGCCGTTCTTCACCATCGACCACTTCAAGGGCTACAGCGCCGTGCTGGTGCAGCTGTCGCGGCTCGGCGAGATCAGCCGCGACGAGCTGGAGGAGATCATCACCGACGCATGGGCGGCCAGGGCGCCGAAGAAGCTCGTGCAGGAGCACCTCGGTGGGTGAGCGCCGCCGCCCCGTCGACAAACCCCGGCGCGCGGCGCTCGACGTGCTGACGGCCGTGCGCACCGACGACGCCTACGCCAACCTCGTGCTGCCCCAGGTGCTGCGCAAGCACGGGCTCCAGGGCCGTGACGCTGCGCTCGCCACCGAGCTCTCGTCCGGGGCCATCCGGATGCACGGGTTGTACGACGCCGTCATCGACGCCTGCCTGACCAGGCCGAAGCTCCAGCCGGAGGTGCGCGACGTCCTGCGGCTCGGCACCCACCAGCTGCTCTCCATGCGCGTCCCCGACCACGCGGCGATCTCGACCAGCGTCGACCTCGTCCGTGCGACGGTCGGCCAGGGGCCCGCCGGGCTCGTGAACGCTGTGCTGCGCAAGGTCAGCCGACGCGACCTCGACGCCTGGGTCGCCGAGGTCACCCCCGATCGGCAGGACGACCCTCGGGGCCACCTCGCGGTCGCCCGGTCCCACCCGCGCTGGGTCGTCGACGCGCTGGGTGAGGCGCTGACCGCCTCGCTCGGGGCCGACGACGAGCTCGACGCGCTGCTGGAGGCCGACAACGCCCCGCCGCGGGTCACCCTGGTCGCCCGTCCGGGCATGGCGAGCGTCGAGGAGCTGGAGGCCGCGGGCGGCACCCGCACCGGCCGGTCGCCGTACGCCGTCACGCTCGCTGGCGGCGACCCGGCCGCCGTGCCTGCGGTCGCCGAGGGACGAGCCGGCGTCCAGGACGAGGGCTCCCAGCTCGTCGCCCTCGCGCTCGCCGACGCCGCGGTGGACGGCCGGGACGAGCGGTGGCTCGACCTGTGCGCCGGACCGGGGGGCAAGGCGGCCCTGCTGGCCTCCCTCGCCGCGCAGCGCGGAGCCGTGCTCGTCGCCAACGAGCGCCAGCCCCACCGCGCCGGTCTCGTCGCCTCGGCCCTGCGTGCTGCTCCGGCCGGCGCCGCACACGTGCTGGCCGGTGACGGGATACGCCCGGCGTGGCTCCCGGGCACCTTCGACCGCGTGCTCGTCGACGCGCCGTGCTCGGGGCTCGGTGCCCTCCGGCGTCGCCCGGAGTCGCGCTGGCGTCGTACGGCCCAGGACGTCGAGGAGCTGGTCGCGATCCAACAAGTCCTGCTCGACGCGGCGCTGGAGTCGGTCCGCCCGGGTGGGGTGGTGGTCTACGCGACCTGCTCGCCGGTGGTCGTGGAGACCAGCGACGTCGTACGCGCCGTGCTGGAGCGCCGAGACGACACCGACGAGGTCGACCGTTTCCAGCTGTGGCCGCACCGTGACGGCACCGACGCGATGTTCGCCGCCACGCTGCGCCGCCGCGGCTGACGGCGAGACGAGGACCTTGGGGCGTCAGTCGTCCTGCAGGTGACGGAGGTAGGCCCACGGCTCGGCGAGGTAGCGTCGCCAGTGGTCGACGACCTCGAGATCCTCCCAGGCGGACTCGCGCAGCCCCCACGGGCCGACCTCGAGGATCCGGGCGCCGGGCATCGCGGCGAGCACGGGGGAGTGGGTGGCGCAGAGCACCTGTCCCTTGCGGGCCACCACCCGCTGCAGCGCGGCAACGAGCCCGAGCGTGGAGGAGAACGACAGCGCCGCCTCCGGCTCGTCGAGGCAGAAGAAGCCCTGCCCGGTGAACCGCGACTCGAGCACCGCGAGGAACGACTCGCCGTGGCTCATCTCGTGGAAGGCGACGTCGTCGTCACCACTCGTCCTCGGATGGTCCTCGATGTAGGAGTACCAGCCGTGCATCGTCTCGGCGCGCAGGAAGAAGCCCCACCTGCTCGCCCCGGGGCCCCTGACCAGCTGGAGCGCCTCGCCGAGCGGTGACTCCGTCGCCCGCGAGGAGTGCCGGCTGTGCGTGCTGCCACCCTCGGGCGACAGGCCGAACGCGATGGCGACGGCCTCGACCAGCGTCGACTTGCCGGAGCCGTTCTCGCCGACCAGGAAGGTGACACCCGGGCCGAGGTCGAGGCCGTCGCGCAGCACCTGGGCGACGGCGGGGATGGACGCGGGGTAGCGGTGGGCGGCGAGAGCCTGACCGGCGCTCGCCTCGACGCGGCGCACGGGGTGGCGAGCGACGTCCTGACCCCGCAGCGGCATGTCGTCAACCTAGCCGGCGCCTCGGACAGTCCGTCGCCTCAGACGGGCCGAGGCCACAGCCCGGCCCAAGGTTGTCCGTGGATTGGCCACCAATTGGGGTGACTTCCACGCCTGGACGGTTCACATCCTTTGCTTTGACCACCATGATGGAGTCAGCTCGGCACACCGGAGGGGTGTGCCGTGTCACGGGGAGCAGGAATCCATGCACGTGCGCAACATCATGACGGCCGTGGCCGCCACCACCTTGACGATGACCATGGGGACGACCCTGGTCACCGCTCCCGCGCATGCGGCGGGTGGGACGCGCACCGTGTCGGGCCCTGCCACGGGTGACCCCGACGTCTACCTGACCTACGTCGGGTGTGCAGACCTGCTGGGGGCCGCCGCTGCTCCCGCGTCCCGGATCAACCTCGGTCCCTACGCCGCCCCGCTCGGGCGCCGCTCGCTCGGCCTCGTCCCGTCGGGCGCGGGCAGCGCGGCCGGTCCCTACGCCTCGTTCGGCTCTCTCGCCGCCCTCGACACCTCGGTCGCGGTCGCGGCGACCGGTGGGAGCTCTGGCGTCTCGTGGGTCATGGCCGTCACCCGGCAGAGCCCGGCGGGCACCGCATGGCGCGGTCGCGCGGCCGTGTCGGTCCCGGCCGGCTCCTGGACCACGGTCTCCTCCGCCGCGCTGTCCTACGACTGGGCGCTGGTCGACCTCGCCTCCGGCGCCACGGTCGACCGGGTCGGCTCGGCCACGCCCGCCCAGTTCGCCGCAGCGCACGGCGACGGCGCGGGGTTCGCGGTCACCGGCTTCGGCTGTGACGGCAAGGCCTTCAACCTCGACGCCGTGCGCGCATCCGGCTCGACCCTCGACTTCGAGGGTGTCTCGTTGACGACCACCGTCGCAGCCTCCAAGCAGCAGGCCGACCCGGGGCAGGAGGTCGAGCTGATCGGACGGGTCACCGACGGCTCCGGCCGGGTGACCGGCGACCCGCTCGTGCTGGAGTCGCGGGCCCCCGGCGGCCAGTGGGCCCCGGTCGGCAAGGCCGTCCTCGCCGGTCGCGACGGCGTGGCGCGCGTCGTCGTACCCGTCGCGGAGACCACCGAGTTCCGCTGGCACCGTCCCCAGAGCCAGTACGCCGACGAGGGCTGGTCCGACACCGTGACGGTGACGGTTGAGCAGCCGCCGGAGCAGCAGGCCCCGTCTGAGCAGCCAGACGGCCAACAGGACGGCGGCCAGCAGGACGGCGGCCAGCAGGACGGCGGCCAGCAGGACGGCGGCCAGCAGGACGGCGGCCAGCAGGGCGAGTCCGAGGCTCCTGCGCCCTGAGAACCTCTGGCGTCGGCGCTCACGGCTAGGCTCCTCGACATGGCGTCGCCGTTCACCGAGGTCGAGGTCGACGACCGCGTCGTCAAGGTCACCAACCCCGACCGGGTGTACTTCCCGCCCACCGATGCGGCCCCGAGCGGGGCCACCAAGCTCGACCTGGTGCACTACTACCTCGCCGTGGGCGACGGGATCGTCAACGCGCTGTTCGAGCGCCCGTGCATGCTGCATCGGTTCCCCAAGGGCCTGGCCGGGGAGAAGGTGCACCAGAAGCGGCTGCCGGCGGGCGCGCCCGAGTGGGTCGAGACCGTCCAGCTGTTCTTCCCCCGGTGGAAGCGGACGGCCGACGAGCTGTGCGTGACCGAGCTCGCCAGCGTCATCTGGGCGGTGCAGATGTCGACGGTCGAGTTCCACCCGTGGAACAGCCGGCGCGCCGACACCGAGAAGCCCGACGAGTGGCGCATCGACCTCGACCCCGGGCCGGAGTGCGACTGGGCCACGGTGCAGCGGGTGGCCCACGTCGTCCACGAGGTGCTCGACGAGCTGGGTGCGGTGGGCTTCCCCAAGACCAGCGGTGGGTCCGGGATGCACGTCTACGTGCGGATCCCGCCCGACCACGGCTTCCAGGACGTACGACGCGGCGCGCTGGCCTTCGCGCGGGAGGTCGAGCGGCGGGCCGGGGGAGACGTCACCACCGCCTGGTGGCGCAAGGACCGCGACCCCACGCAGCTCTTCGTCGACTACAACCAGAACGCCCGCGACCACACGATCGCGGCGGCCTACTCCGTCAGGGGCGTCCCCGAGGCCCGGGTGTCGGCGCCGATCCGGTGGGACGAGGTCGACGACTGCGTGCCCGACGACTTCACCATCTTCACGATGCCCGAACGCTTCGCGCAGATCGGCGACCTGCACGCCGACATCGACGACCACCCCTTCGACATCGGCCCACTCCTGGAGTGGGCGGTGCGCGACGAGGCCGAGGGCGCCGAGGCGCCCCCGGAGCCTGAGGAGGCGTAGGCCCCACAGCCGGCACACAGGCCGTCCTCATGGTCCTCTCACCCTCGCGACCTACCGTCGAGGGATGCACCAGCACAGCTCGGCCCAGCCCCGCACCGACCGGGTCGCGGTCGTCGTCAACACCGCAGCCCGGCAGGGGGCACGGGCACTGCCGCTGGTCGAGGCGGCGATGCGCGGTGTGTCCGACGACGTGACGGTGCACCCGGTGCACGGCGGTCTCGAGCTGCTGGAGGCGCTCGCAGTCGCTGTCGAGTCCGAGCCGGACCTCCTCGTGGTCGGCGGCGGCGACGGGACGATCGGGTGCGCGGCGGCGATGGTCGCCCACACCTCCGGTGCCCTCGGCGTGCTGCCGCTCGGCACGGCCAACGACTTCGCCCGCACCCTGGAGATCCCCGGCGACCTCGCGGCCGCGGTCGACACGCTCGTCCACGGCCACGTCGTCGACGTGGACCTCGGTCGCGTCGACGGGCGTGCCTACCTCAACGTCGCCTCCGTCGGCCTGTCGGTGGCGGTCACCCAGCGGCTGACCCCGGCGCTGAAGCAGCGGCTCGGGCGCTTCGCCTACCCGGCGGCGACGCTTGCGGCCTACCGCTCCCACCGGCCGTTCGCCGCCCGCCTCGAGCTCGACGACGGCACCACGCTGGAGCTCTCGGACCTCATGCAGGTCGCCGTCGGCAACGGCCGGCACTACGGGGGCGGCCTGACCGTCGCCCCGCAGGCGTCGATCGACGACCACCTCCTCGACGTGTACGCCGTCGAGCAGGGGCGGCTCCGCGACCACCTCTCGGTCGCCAGGCTGCTGCGGACCGGCCACCTCGTCGAGCACGACCGGGTGCACCACGTCACCACCCGACGCATGCGCCTGGTCACCGACGAGCCGCTGCCGGTCAACCTCGACGGCGAGATCGCGGCCACCACGACCGCGACGTTCGAGGTCGGCCGCAACGCGCTCCACGTCGTCGTACCGGCCTCCAGCCGAGCCGCGCGACTCGACGGCACCCGGGGTCACTAGGCTCGTCCCCGTGGGCATCCAGATCACGCCGAGCATCCTCAACGCCGACCTGTCGCGCCTCGCCGACGAGGTGGCCCGCATCCCCAGCGCCGACTGGGTGCACGTGGACGTGATGGACAACCACTTCGTCCCCAACCTCACCCTCGGCCTGCCGGTGATCGAGGCGCTGGGCAAGCACGCCTCCCAGCCCCTCGACGCGCACCTGATGATCGAGGACGCCGACCGCTGGGCACCGGCCTACGCCGAGGCGGGCTGCGGCTCGGTCACCTTCCACGCCGAGGCCGCCAAGGCGCCGGTGCGGCTGGCCCGCGAGATCCGCGCCCAGGGCGCCCGCGCGTCGATGGCGCTCAAGCCCGCCACACCGATCGAGCCCTACGAGGCGCTGCTTCCGGAGCTCGACATGGTGCTCATCATGACCGTCGAGCCCGGCTTCGGCGGCCAGAAGTTCCTCGACCTGTGCCTGCCCAAGATCCGCACCGCGCGCGAGCTGATGCGCAAGCACGGCGTGGAGACGTGGCTCCAGGTCGACGGTGGGGTGTCGCTCGAGACCATCGAGCGGTGCGCCGAGGCGGGCGCCGACGTCTTCGTCGCCGGCTCGGCCGTCTACTCCGCCGACGACCCTGACGCCATGGTGCGCGAGCTGAGGACGGCGGCGGAGGCCGTCTCGACGTGAGCCGTCCGGCGACGGTCGACGACATCCACGCCACGGCTCGTGCGATGCCGCACGTGAGCGTGGCGCGTCCGGACAGGAACCCGGTCTACCAGGTCGGCGGCAAGTCGTTCGTCTTCTTCCGTACGCCGCGACCTGACGCGGTCGACCCCGAGACGGGGGAGCGCTACGACGACGTCGTCGTCATCTGGGTCGCGTCCGAGGGGGACAAGCAGGCGCTGCTCCAGGACGAGGGTCTCCCGTTCTTCACGACCCCGCACTTCGACGGCCACCCGTCGGTGCTGCTGCGTGCCTCGCGGGTGGGTGAGATCCAGCGCGACGAGCTCGTCGAGATCGTCGAAGAGGCGTGGCTCGCGCAGGCGTCGGACCGTCGCGGCCGCGCGTGGCTCGCGTCGCGGGACCTCGAGCCGTAGGAACGGGTCCGTAGATTGGCGGCATGATCGAGTCCGTGTGGGACTACCCCCGTCCGCCCCGGGTGGAGAAGAGCACCGAGCACGTCGTCGTCACGCACGGTGGTCTCGTCGTTGCCGACACCATGTCGAGCCTTCGGGTGCTCGAGACCAGCCACCCGCCGACGTACTACCTCCCGGTCGGCGACTTCACCGGCGGCCTGCTGAGGCCGGGTCAGGGCACGTCGTGGTGTGAGTGGAAGGGCCAGGCCTCCTACTACGACCTCGTCGTCGGGGATGCGGTGCTGCCTGCGGTCGCCTGGTCCTACCTGACACCGACGAAGGGCTTCGAGGCGCTGGTGGACCACGTCGCGCTCTACCCGGGCCGCGTCGACCGGTGCACGGTGGACGGTGAGGTCGTCGAGCCGCAGCCGGGCAGCTTCTACGGCGGCTGGATCACCTCGCGGGTGACCGGCCCGTTCAAGGGCGTCCCGGGCTCGTCGGGCTGGTAGCCCTCCCGGTCGTGCCGACCGCGAGCTCAGTGCAGGCCGCGGTTGTTGACCTGCTGGCTCTCCAGGTGTGGCGCGTGCCGGGCGTGGTCGTCGAAGCGTCGCTGGTCGGCCATGAGGGTCTCGCCCTCGAGCTGGTCGGCGCGCGTCTGCACGCGCTCGAGCCGCGCGGCCCAGGTGTCGACGTCGCGTGCGACGTCGTCCAGCCTGGCCGCCGGCAGCACGATCGCGTCACCCTCGCTGCGGAGGCCGGGCTCCACCGATTCCAGCCCGTCGGCCTCGTACGCCGTGAGCGGGCGGGTCAGCCTGATCCGCACGGGGTAGGTCTCCCGGTCCACGTCGGCCGGGTCGACCGCCAGCTCCACGATCCCGAGATCCGGCCTGTGCCTTCGCGTTGCCATCGTCGTCCCCCTTCACCGGGACCGGGGTGGCCCCGCCTCCCGAGTCGACCACGGCACGCGCGCGATGTCTATGGGGTCCGCGCCCCACACGCCCGGACGGTCAGCCGGCGAAGAGGGTGAGCCGCTGCCGGATGATCTTGCGTCGTAGGACGACGCGGCGCTTGCCGTCGTTGCCGATGCGGAGCCGGTCGAGCTCCCAGCCACCGTGCTCGGCGCGCTCGACGAGCACGCGGGTGACGACGTTGCGGGAGAAGTCCTTGGGGAGGACGAGCGTCTCGAACTCCCACTCCACCCCGCGGCCCGGTGGGCGGCGCTGGATCCTGGTCATCGTCTCTCTCCCGTCTCTCGAGGGGTGGTGCTCAGTCGGCCGACACGTCGTCGAGGGCCTCGATGATCTCCGGGGGCAGCGTCAGCTCCTCGATGCCGAGGGCGCCCTTGAGCTGGGCGGCGGTGCGGGCACCGACGATCGGGGCTGTCACCCCGGGCCGGTCCCGCACCCAGACCAGCGACACCTCGAGGGGCGTCCACCCGAGCCCGTCGGCGGCACGGGCGACCGCCTCCACGATCCCGCGGCCGCGCTCGTCGAGGTAGGCGCCCACGAACCGGGCGAAGTGCTCGGTGGCGGCGCGCGAGTCCGACGGCGTACCGGTGCGGTACTTGCCGGTGAGCACGCCCCTGCCCAGCGGCGACCAGGGGAGGACGCCCAGCCCGAGCGCCCGCGCGGCGGGGAGCACCTCGTGCTCGACGTGGCGGTTGAGCAGCGAGTACTCCACCTGGGTCGACGCCAGCGGCACCCGGCCCGGCACGGCCCGCTGCCACGTCGCGGCCTGCGCGGTCTGCCACCCGGTGTAGTTGGAGATGCCGACGTAGGAGGCGCGGCCGGAGGTGACCGCGAGGTCGAGGGCGCTGAGCGTCTCCTCGACCGGGGCCTCGTCGGTCCAGACGTGGACCTGCCACAGGTCGACGTGGTCCACCCCGAGGCGCTCCAGCGACGCGTCGAGCGTGGTGAGGAGGCTCCCGCGGGAGGTGTCGGTGACGCGCTCGCCCGTACGACGGGAGATGCCCGCCTTGGTGGCGAGGACGACCTCGTCCCGGGCGACGACGTCGCCGATGAGCGTCCCGATCAGCTCCTCGCTGGCACCGTCGCCGTAGCCGGCGGCGGTGTCGACCAGGGTGCCCCCGGCCTCGGCGAACGCGATCAGCTGGTCGCGCGCCTCGTGCTCGTCGGTGTCGCGGCCCCAGGTCATGGTGCCGAGGCCGAGCCTGGAGACCTTGAGACCGGTCGCGCCGAGGGAACGCTGCTGCATGGTGGTGAGGGTAGCCACGGGTGGTGCGCGGAGGGCACGGGACGCGCCCGTAGGCTCACCCCCTGTGATCGATCTCCTCAAGGCAGTGGTCCTCGGCGTCATCCAGGGGCTGACCGAGTTCCTGCCGATCTCGAGCAGCGCCCACCTGCGCATCTTCCCCGAGCTGTTCGGCTGGGGGGACCCGGGAGCCGCGTTCACGGCCGTCATCCAGATCGGCACCGAGCTCGCGGTGCTCATCTACTTCCGCAAGGACATCTGGCGCATCGGCAGCGCCTGGACGCGCTCGCTGTTCCGGGCCGAGCTGCGCGGCACCTTCGACGCCCGCATGGGCTGGTTCATCATCGTCGGCTCGTTGCCGATCGTGGTGCTCGGCGTGCTGCTCAAGGACGTCATCGAGCGCGACTTCCGCAACCTGTGGATCGTCGGCTGCACCCTGGTCGTGATGGGCGTCGTGCTCGGCATCGCCGACCGGGTGGGCCGCACCGACCGCGCGCTCAACAAGCTCACGATGAAGGACGCTGTGCTGATGGGCGGCGCGCAGGCGCTCGCGCTGATCCCCGGGGTGTCCCGCTCGGGCGCAACCATCTCGATGGGTCGGTTCCTCGGCCTGGAGCGCGAGGCGGCGACCCGCTTCGCGTTCCTCCTCGCGATCCCCGCGGTCGTCGGCGCCGGCCTGTTCGAGCTCAAGGAGATCCCGCACGGCCACAACGACTTCGGCTGGGGACCCACCATCGTCGCCACGGTCGTGTCGTTCGTCGTCGGCTACGCCGCGATCGCGTGGTTGCTGCGCTACGTCAGCACGAACTCCTACACCCCGTTCGTCATCTACCGCATCCTGCTCGGCACGGGCGTGCTCATCCTGCTCGGCGCAGGCGTCCTGACCGCCTGAACGTGTCGGCCAGCAGCACCAGCGCCACGAGCTGCGTGAGCGCCACCACAGCGACCAGCGCGGGAAGCGACCGGTCGTAGAGCCAGCCGGCGGTGACGCCGCCGACGATCGCGAAGAGTCCCTGGACACCCGCGAAGACGCCGTACGCCGTCGCCCGGCGCGGCGCGGCGACGAGGTCGGCCACCACCGCCTTGACCGTCGAGTCCTGGACGCCCTGGGCGAGGACGCCGACGAGGACGGCGACCAGGGTCGAGCCGAGGGCGAGCGCGGGCACGAGCGCCACGAGGACCGGGACGAGGAGCAGCACCTGCGGGCCGGTGCGGTCGAAGACCGATCCGACGACGAGCGCCGCGACCGCCTCCACACCCATCGCGGCCGCGTAGACGACCGGGACCGCGGCGACGGGGAGGATGCCGTCGACCGTGAGGTGGTAGCCGATGATCCCGAAGGTCACCAGCGCCCCCGTCGTCAGCGAGGCCGCGACCGCGTAGCGGAAGAAGTCGCCCGGCAGCCCCGCTCCGACGACCTCGGCCCACCACCCGCGCCGGGGGGCCGGGTGCTCGGCGGCCGCCGGCGGGGGCGAGTCGTCGTACACGCTCGGGTCGGGCACGCGCCGGCGCAGCGTCAGCAGCAGGAGCATGGCGACCGCCCCCGGCACGGCGAGCACCGCCAGGCCCCACCAGAGGGACGCGAGGGCGACGACACCGGCCACCACCAGCGGTCCGGCGAACGCACCGACCTGGTCCAGCGCCTTGTGCACCCCGAAGCCGCGACCGCGCCCCACGGCGGACGCGACGTGGGCGAGCAGGGCCGACTTGGACGGGGACCGGATCGCCTTGCCGAGGCGCTCGAGCAGGATCATGGTCGCGGCGAAGGCCAGGCCGGCGGCGCCGAGGCGGGGGGCGAGGGCGAGCAGGGGCACGCAGACCGCGGTGAGGCCGTAGCCCAGGATCGTGAGCGACCAGTAGCGCCCGGTGCGGTCGGCGATCGGGCCGAAGGCCAGCCGCAGCACCAGCGCAACGGCCTCGCCGGCGCCGGTCACCATGCCGACCACCACCGCGGACGCGCCCAGCGCCGCGAGGACCGGGCCGTAGACGGAGCGGGCACCCTCGTAGACCATGTCGGCGGCCAGGCTCACGAAGCCGAACCACCAGACCACGCGCCACGCGCTGGGGGAGGTCCGGGCAGGGGTGCTCACAACCACCCGGACTTCTTGAACCAGGTGAACAGGCCGATCGACACCCCGACCATGAGCAGCAGCGCGAACGGGTAGCCGTAGGACCAGTGCAGCTCGGGCATGTGGTCGAAGTTCATGCCGTAGATGCCGGCGATGAGGGTCGGTACGACGATCAGTGCCGCGCCGGCGGAGATCTTGCGCATGTCCTCGTTCTGCTGCACCGAGATGCGCGCCAGGTGGGCGTCGAAGGCCGTCGACAGCAGCACGTCGAGGTTGTCGACCACCTCCGAGACGCGGTGGAGGTGGTCGGACACGTCGCGGAAGTACGTCGCGGTCTCGGGAGTGATGCGATCGTCCACGCCCATCGCGAACTTCCGCATCGGCTCGCGCAGCGGCATCACCGCGCGCCGTACCTCCGCGATCTCCCGCTTGAGGACGTAGATGCGGTTCGAGTCGTTGGTGCGGGCCTCGGAGAAGACGGACGCCTCCACCTCGTCGACGTCCTCCTCGAGGGCCTCGCCGACCTTCTCGTACTCGTCGACCACCCGGTCGCAGATCGCGTAGAGGACGGCCATCGGGCCGTGCTCGAGCACCTTGGCCCGGTGCTCGAGGTCGCGCCGCGAGGCACCCAGGTCGATGCCCTGGCCGTGCCGCACGGTCACCACGAAGTCGTGACCGACGAACATGTTGATCTCACCGGTCTCGACCGCGTCCTCCTCGTCGACGTACCAGAGCGTCTTGAGCACGAGGAAGAGCGTGTCGCCGTAGCGCTCCAGCTTGGGGCGCTGGTGGGAGTCGCCGGCGTCCTCGACGGCCAGGGGGTGCAGGTCGAAGGTGCGGGCGATCAGGTCGAGCTCGTCGGGGCTCGGGTCGTGGATGCCGATCCACTGGAAGTCGCCGGGGTCGCAGGGCACGCGCGCCGACCCGAGGCTCTGGTCGGCGGGGTCGCCGCCCAGCGGGACCCGCTGGCCCCGGTGGTAGAGCGCGTTGTCGACGATCACAGGCTGAGGCTAGCCCCACTAACCTCTGGAGAATGCCCACCGTGATCCTCGTGCGACACGGCCGCTCGTCGGCCAACGCCACCGGAGTCCTCGCCGGGCGCCTGCCCGGGGTCCACCTCGACGACGCCGGCGTGCAGCAGGCGGTCGCGGTCGGCGAGCGGCTGGCGGGCGTACGCCTTGCGGCGGCGGTGACCAGTCCGCTCGAGCGCTGCCGGGAGACCTGTCGCGAGATCACCACCCGCCAGGGCGAGCCGCTCCGGGCCGGCACCGACCGGCAGCTGTCGGAGTGCGACTACGGCGAGTGGCAGGGGCGTCCCCTCAAGGAGCTCGCGAAGGAGAAGCTCTGGAGGACCGTCCAGGCCCAGCCGTCGGCCGCGACCTTCCCGGGGGGTGAGTCGATGCGCGCCATGCAGGACCGCGCCGTGGCCGCCGTACGACGCCACGACGCACGGGTGGCGGCCGAGCACGGCGACGACGCCGTGTGGGTCGCGGTCAGCCACGGCGACGTCATCAAGTCGATCCTCGCTGACGCCCTCGGCACCCACCTGGACCTGTTCCAGCGCATCCACGTCGACCCGGCATCGGTCTCCGTCGTGCGCTACACGGAGTCACGACCGTTCGTCCTCGGCACCAACACGCACGCCGGCGACCTGTCGTGGCTGACCCCGCCGAAGAAGCCCCGCCGCACCTCACGCACCCGGCGCTCGGACGCCGAGGTGGGTGGAGGAGCCGGACCCCAGCCAGCGGGGTCCTAGGGTGAGTGGCATGCCCGTCGTGCACCGCTTCGACCCGCCCGAGCGCTTCGTCGCCGGCACCGTTGGCGAGCCCGGCCAGCGCACGTTCTTCCTGCAGGCGCGCGAGGGCGCGCGGCTGGTGAGCGTCTCGCTGGAGAAGCAGCAGGTGCAGGCGCTCGCGGAGCGGGTCGACGAGCTCCTCGACGAGCTCATGCGGGCCGCGGGCGGTGACGTGCTGATCCCGGCGATCGCGCCGCGCGACCTCACCGACACCCAGCCCCTCGAGCAGCCCATCGAGGAGGAGTTCCGCGCGGGCACGATGACCCTGTCGTGGGACGGGTCCGACGAGCGGGTGGTCATCGAGGTCTTCCCGTTCACCGAGGCTGCGGTCGTCTCGCCCGAGCAGCTCCAAGAGGACCTCGAGGACCTCCTCGAGCCTGAGCCCGACGAGATCTTCCTCGTCCGGATCACGGCCGCCGCGGCCCGCTCGTTCGTGGAGCGCTCGCTGTCGGTGATCGGTGCCGGGCGTCCTGACTGCCCGTTCTGCGGCGAGCCGGTCGACCCCGACGGACACCTGTGCGTGCGGGCCAACGGCTTCCGGCGCCGTGATCCCTGACCTGCCCGATGGCTTCCCCACGGGGGAGCTCACGCTTCACGGCCGCGTGCTGCCGGCGTCCAACGCCACCTTCGTCGGCGAGCTCGGGGGCGTGCGGGTGGTCTACAAGCCGATCGCGGGGGAGCGCCCCCTGTGGGACTTCCCCCACGGCACGCTCGCCGCGCGCGAGGTCGGGTCGTACGCCGTCTCCGAGGCGCTCGGCTGGGACATCGTGCCGCCGACGGTCCTCGGTGACGGACCGCACGGGCCGGGCATGGTCCAGCTCTGGCGCGACGAGGTCGAGGACGCGGCGCCCGTCGACATCGTCGGCGAGGGCGAGCTCCCGCCGGGCTTCCGCCACGTCTTCGACGGCCTCGACGCCCACGACCAGCCGGTGTCCCTGGTCCACGAGGACAGCGAGCCCCTGCGCCGGATGGCGCTCTTCGACGTCGTGGTCAACAACGCCGACCGCAAGGGCGGCCACGTCCTTCCCATGCCCGACGGCCACCGGCACGGCGTCGACCACGGACTGACCTTCCACGTCGAGCACAAGCTGCGCACGGTTCTGTGGGGCTTCGTGGGCGACGCGATCACCGCCGAGGAGGTCGAGGGGCTGCGCCGGCTCGTCTCCGCGCTCGACGGCGCGCTGGGCACGACGCTCTGCGACCTGCTCACCGACGAGGAGGTCGAGACCACGAGGCGGCGGGTCGCCCGGCTGCTGGCCCGGGGCACGTTCCCCGGCCCGCGCTCGTCGTCGTACCCGGTCATCCCCTGGCCGCCCTTCTGATCGGCGATCTCCCTCGCGGGCCCTTCCCGACCGGCCGATAGGCTGCGCCGTATGCGTGCCTGGTCGTCGCCCGACGTTCCCTCACTGCCCGTGGCGGGCCCCGTCGTGCGGGTCCACGACACCGCGAGCGGCGCCCTCGTCGAGACCCGGCCCGAGGGGCCGGCGCGGATGTACGTCTGCGGCATCACCCCCTACGACGCGACCCACATGGGGCACGCCGCGACCTACGTCGGCTTCGACCTGCTCCACCGCGCCTGGCGCAACGCCGGGCACGAGGTGACCTACGTCCAGAACGTCACCGACGTCGACGACCCCCTGCTCGAGCGGGCCGCGAAGGTCCACGTCGACTGGGCCGAGCTCGCCGAGCGCGAGACCCAGCTGTTCCGCGACGACATGGAGGCGCTGCGGGTCCTGCCGCCGGCGCACTACACCGGCGCGGTCGAGTCGATCCCGCAGGTCATCGAGCTGATCCAGCGCCTCGAGGAGGTCGGCGCGGTCTACCGGGTCGAGGACGACCTCTACTTCTCCGTCACCGCCGACGACGCCTTCGGCTCCGTCTCCGGGCTCGACCGCGACGCCATGCTCGCGATCTTCCCCGAGCGCGGCGGCGACCCCGACCGCGAAGGCAAGAAGGACCCGCTCGACTGCCTGCTGTGGCGTGCGGAGCGACCGGGCGAGCCGGCGTGGGACAGCCCCTGGGGCCCCGGCCGACCCGGCTGGCACATCGAGTGCTCGGCGATCGCGCTCGACCACCTCGGCGCCACCTTCGACGTGCAGGGCGGCGGCAGCGACCTCGTCTTCCCGCACCACGAGATGTCCGCCGGCCACGCCCAGGTCGCGCACCCGGGGGAGCGGTTCGCACGGGCCTACGCCCACGCCGGGATGGTCGCCTACGACGGCGAGAAGATGTCGAAGTCCAAGGGCAACCTCGTCTTCGTCTCCGCGCTCCGGATGAGCGAGGTCGACCCGATGGCGATCCGCCTCGTGCTGCTGCGCCACCACTACCGCAGCGACTGGGAGTGGACCGACGACCAGCTCTGGGACGCCGTGGACACCCTCGCCACCTGGCGCCGCGCCCTCGCGCTGGGTGCCGGCGCGCCGTCCGGGCCCGTCGTCGAGCGTGTGCTGGCCGCCCTCGCCGACGACCTCGACGCCCCGACGGCCGTCGCCGCCGTCCAGGAGTGGGTGGAGGCGACGCTCGGCACGACGGGCCTCGCCGACACGTCCGACCCCGAGGCCGCGGCGACCGTCCACCGCCTCCTCGACGCGGCCCTCGGCCTGTCGCTCTGACGTACGCCGCTCCCGTGGGCGGTGGCTGAGCCACACTCCCGGCGCCCGGAATGTGGGTGGACCACCGCTCGGAGGTCGGCCGGGCGCGCTCAGTCGGTGTCGCGACGCTTGAGGTACCGCTCGAACTCGCGCGCGATGGCCTCGCCGGAGGCCTCGGGGAGGTCGGCGGTGTCGCGGGTCTCCTCGAGCGCGCGGACGTAGTCGGCGACGTCCTCGTCCTCGGCGGCGAGCTCGTCCACGCCCCGCTCCCAGGCCTTGGCGTCGTCGGCGAGCTCGCCGATCGGCATGGGCACCTGGAGAAGCTCCTCGAGCTGGCCGAGCAGGGCGAGAGTGGCCTTGGGGCACGGGGGCTGCGCGACGTAGTGCGGGACCGCGGCCCAGTAGGAGACAGCCGGGATGTCGAGCTGGGTGCACGCGTCGTTGAAGACGCCGACGATGCCGGTGGGGCCCTCGTAGGTGGACTGCTCGAGCACGAGCCGGTCGACGAGCTCGGGCTCGCTCGCCGTGCCGGTCACCGGGATGGGACGGGTGTGCGGCGTGTCGGCGAGCAGCGCGCCCATCGTCACGACGAGCTCGGCACCCAGGTCGTCGCAGGCGGCGAGGAGCTCGGCACAGAACTGGCGCCACTTCATGTTGGGCTCGATGCCGCGCACCAGGATCACGTCGCGGTCCAGCTCGGCCGGTCGGGCGACGGCGATGCGGGTGGTGGGCCAGGTGAGCCGGCGGTAGCCGTTGTGGTCGGTGCCGATGATCGGCCGGTTGACCTGGAAGTCGTAGAACTCCTCCGGGTCGATGGCACCGATCACCTCGGCCTTCCACTGCTCGATGAGGTGGTCCACCAGCCCGGAGGCAGCGTCGGCAGCGTCGTTCCAGCCCTCGAAGGCCGCGATCACCACCGGGGACACCAGGTCCTGCACGTCGTCGAACTCGATCACCAGCCCAGCCTAGGGCGCCCCGCCCAGCCTGCCGTCGTGATTTCGCCGCCCGACGCGCCGGGTGCCACCATGTGGGAATCCGGTCCGAGTGTCGGACGACGTTCCTAGGCTGGCCTCACCGCCACCCGAGAGGAGCCACCCACCCGTGGAGCCGCAGCACCGACCAGACGCCACCGCCGCCCTCACGGCGATCCTCAGCGAGCGGATCATGGTGCTGGACGGCGCGATGGGTACGGCGATCCAGCGCGACCGTCCCGACGAGGCGGGCTACCGGGGCGAGCGCTTCGCCGACCACCCGAGCGACCTGGTCGGCAACAACGACCTCCTGACGATCACGCAACCGCAGATCATCCGGACGATCCACGAGGAGTACCTCCGCGCCGGCGCCGACGTCATCGAGACCAACACGTTCAACGCCAACGCGATCTCGCTGTCCGACTACGGCCTCGAGGAGCTCGCCTACGAGCTCAACTTCGAGTCGGCCCGGCTCGCCCGCGAGGCCGCCGACGCGGTGGCCACGCCCGACCGGCCCCGCTGGGTCGCCGGCGCCCTCGGCCCGACCACCCGCACGGCCTCCATCTCGCCCGACGTCAACGACCCCGGTGCGCGCAACGTCACGTTCGACCAGCTCGCCGACGCCTACCTCGTCGCCGCACGCGGCCTCGTCGACGGCGGGGCCGACCTGCTGATGATCGAGACGATCTTCGACACCCTCAACGCCAAGGCCGCCATCTTCGCGGTCGAGACCCTCTTCGAGGAGCAGGGCCGGCGCTGGCCGGTCGTCATCTCCGGCACCATCACCGACGCGTCCGGCCGCACGCTCTCGGGCCAGGTCACCGAGGCATTCTGGGACTCCGTACGCCACGCCCGCCCGCTGGCGGTCGGCCTCAACTGTGCCCTCGGCGCGCGCGACATGCGCCCCTACGTCGCCGAGCTGTCGCGCCTGGCCGACTCCTTCGTCAGCGTCTACCCCAACGCCGGGCTGCCCAACGCGTTCGGCGAGTACGACGAGACGCCCGACCAGACCGCCGCCGTCCTCGCGGAGTTCGCCGACGCCGGCTTCCTCAACCTCGTCGGCGGCTGCTGCGGCACGACCCCCGACCACATCGCCGCCATCGCGAGCGCGGTCGACGGCAAGGGCCGGCGCGAGCCGGTCGACCACGTGCCGGTCATGCGGCTCTCCGGGCTCGAGCCGCTGACGATCACCGAGGACAGCCTGTTCGTCAACGTCGGCGAGCGCACCAACATCACCGGCTCCGCGCGCTTCCGCAAGCTCATCAAGGACGGCGACTACGACACGGCCCTGAGCGTCGCCGCGCAGCAGGTCGAGTCCGGCGCCCAGGTCATCGACGTCAACATGGACGAAGGCATGATCGACGGGGTCGCGGCCATGGACCGCTTCCTCAAGCTGATCGCCGCCGAGCCCGACATCAGCCGCGTGCCGGTGATGGTCGACTCGTCCAAGTGGGAGGTCATCGAGGCCGGCCTCAAGTGCGTGCAGGGCAAGCCGATCGTCAACTCGATCTCGATGAAGGAGGGCGAGGAGGCCTTCCGTCAGCACGCCCGGCTCTGCCGCAAGTACGGCGCCGCCGTCGTGGTGATGGCCTTCGACGAGGACGGCCAGGCCGACAACCTCGAGCGGCGCAAGGCCATCTGCGAGCGGGCCTACCGCATCCTCGTCGACGAGGTCGGCTTCCCGCCCGAGGACATCATCTTCGACCCCAACGTCTTCGCCGTGGCGACCGGCATCGAGGAGCACGCCACCTACGGCGAGGACTTCATCGAGGCGACCCGCTGGATCAAGCAGAACCTCCCCGGCGCCAAGGTCAGCGGCGGCATCTCCAACGTCTCGTTCTCCTTCCGGGGCAACAACCCGGTCCGCGAGGCGATCCACGCCGTCTTCCTCTTCCACGCGATCCGCGCGGGCCTCGACATGGGCATCGTCAACGCCGGCGCCCTGGTGGTCTACGACGAGGTGGACGCCGAGCTGCGTGAGCGCATCGAGGACGTCGTCCTCAACCGTCGTGCCGATGCCGCCGAGCGGCTGCTCGAGATCGCCGAGCGCTTCAACGTGGCCGCTGCCGACGCCGAGGTGACCGAGGACGAGTGGCGCGCCCTTCCGTTGCGCGAGCGGATCACCCACGCGCTCGTGAAGGGCATCGACGCCCACGTCGAGGACGACACCGAGGCCCTGCGGGCCGAGATCGCCGCGGCCGGCGGCCGGCCCATCGAGGTCATCGAGGGCCCGTTGATGGACGGGATGAACGTCGTCGGCGACCTGTTCGGCGCGGGCAGGATGTTCCTCCCGCAGGTCGTCAAGAGCGCGCGCGTCATGAAGAAGGCCGTGGCCTACCTGATCCCCTTCATCGAGGAGGAGAAGGTCAAGGACCCGGCACTGGCCGCGCAGAAGGACACCAACGGCACGATCGTGATGGCGACGGTGAAGGGCGACGTCCACGACATCGGCAAGAACATCGTCGGGGTCGTCCTGCAGTGCAACAACTACGAGGTCATCGACCTCG
Source organism: Nocardioides sp. zg-1230 (assembly GCF_013155335.1). Classification (GTDB taxonomy): domain Bacteria; phylum Actinomycetota; class Actinomycetes; order Propionibacteriales; family Nocardioidaceae; genus Nocardioides. The sequence continues at coordinate 53,188 of NZ_JABJQZ010000006.1, forward strand.
GCGTGATGGTCCCCGCCCAGAAGATCCTCGACGCGGCCGAGGAGCACGACGCCGACATCATCGGCCTGTCCGGGCTCATCACGCCGTCCCTCGACGAGATGGTCAACTTCGCCTCCGAGATGCAGCGCCTCGGCCTCGAGATCCCGCTCCTCATCGGCGGCGCCACCACCTCCCGCGCCCACACCGCCGTCAAGATCGACCAGAAGTACGACGGCCCGGTGGTGTGGGTCAAGGACGCGTCGCGCTCGGTGCCGACCGCCGCGGCGCTCCTCAGCCCCACCGGCCGCGACAAGCTCATGGGTGACGTCCAGGCCGACTTCGAGTCCCTGCGCACGCGCCACTCGGCCAAGAACGACCGGCCGATGGTGACGCTCGAGCAGGCGCGGGCCAACGCGACCCCCCTGGACTGGTCGGACTACCACCCGCCCAAGCCCCACCTGCTGCTGCAGCAGGACCATGACGTCTCGCCGCTGATCGGCACGGTGGCCAGCCAGCACGTCCGGGTGCTGCGCGACCACGACCTCTCCACGCTGCGCCGCTACATCGACTGGCAGCCGTTCTTCAACGCGTGGGAGATGAAGGGCGCCTTCCCCGACATCCTCAACAACCCCGGCTCCGGTCCCGCGGCCCGCAAGCTCTACGACGACGCGCAGGAGATGCTCGACCGGATCGTCGAGGAGAAGTGGATCCGCGCGCACGGCGTGGTCGGCTTCTTCCCGGCCAACTCGGTCGGCGACTCCGTCGAGCTCTACCTCGACGGCGACCGGAGCACCGTCCACGCCAGGCTCCACCACCTGCGGCAGCAGGGCCAGCACCGCGACGGCGTACCCAACCGGTCGCTGGCCGACTACGTCGCGCCGAAGGACACCGGCCTGCGCGACCACGTCGGTGCGTTCGCGGTCACCGCCGGTGACGGGCTCTCCGAGCGGGTCGCTGCGTTCCGTGCCGAGCTCGACGACTACAACGCCATCCTGTTGGAGTCGCTGGGCGACCGCCTGGCGGAGGCGTTCGCCGAGCGGCTGCACGAGCGGGTTCGCAAGGAGCTGTGGGGCTACGCACCCGACGAGCACCTCGACAACGTGGGGCTCATCAAGGAGCAGTACGCCGGGATCCGCCCGGCGCCCGGCTACCCCGCCTGCCCCGAGCACACGGAGAAGCAGACGCTCTGGGAGCTCCTCGACGTCGAGGAGCACACCGGCATCAAGCTCACGGAGTCGATGGCGATGTGGCCGGGAGCGTCGGTCAGCGGCTTCTACTACTCCCACCCGCAGTCGCAGTACTTCGTGGTGGGCCGTCTCGCCCGCGACCAGGTGGCCGACTACGCCGAGCGCAAGGGCTGGACCCTGGCCGAGGCCGAGCGGTGGCTCTCGCCCAACCTCGGCTACGACCCGGAGGACTGACCACCGGCCGCCGTGGCCGCGCCCGTGCATCGAGCGGTGCCTCACGGGGAACCGACGGCAGGTGACGATCCACCATGCGCGGCACGTCGCCCGAGCGTGGACGAGTGGCCCTACGGAGGAACGCCCAGGTGGTAGAGGACGGCAAGGTCTCGGTGGTGCTGGTCGACGACTCGGTCGAGGTGCGCACCGTCGTACGCATGCGGCTTGAGTCGTCGAAGCTGTTCCGCGTGGTGGGTGAGGCCCCCGACGGCGAGGAGGCCATCGGGCTCATCGTCGAGCACGAGCCGGCCCTGGTGCTGCTCGACGTCTCGATGCCCCGCATGGACGGCCTCGAGACCCTGCCGTCGATCCTCGCGGTGCGGCCCGAGACGTCCGTGGTGATGTTCAGCGGCTTCGGTGGCGCGCACCTGGTCGAGGAGGCCCGCGAGCTGGGCGCGACCGACTTCATCGAGAAGTCCATCCCCCTCGAGCAGCTCCCGGACCGGCTCGTCGAGAGCCTGCGCCGGGCCCCGCTGCTCGCCGCCGCCGACCCTGCCGCACCCGACCCCGACCGAGGGGCCCCCGAGGACGACGAGGACGACGCGGTCGACCCGGTCGACCCGGTCGACGTGGCACGGCTGGAGCAGGACGTCCTCGACGAGCACGTGGAGGGCTTCCGCGCGATCTTCGACCGCGCGGCGATCGGCATGGCAACCCTGACCGTCCATGCCACCATCGTGCGGGCCAACGCGGCCCTCGCCACGCTCATGTCGTGCGAGCCCAGCGACCTGGTCGGGGTCGACTACGGACGCCTCACCGTCGGGCACGGTGACGTCCTGGACCACCACGTGGAGGTGCTGCGGACCTCCGAGGAGGACGTCGCCACCTTCGAGCACCCGGTCCCGGGCCCGCCGGGCGCGCGCCACGGCCGTACGGCGCTGGTGACCCTCGTCCCGATCCGCGACTCGAACGGCCAGATGCTGTACGTGTTCGCCCAGGTGCAGGACATCAGCGGGCAGCGGGCGGCCGAGGCGGAGCTGCACCGCACCGAGGAGAAGTTCCGGCTGCTCGTCGCCGCGGTCGAGGAGTACGCGGTGTTCATGCTCGACCGCGACGGGACGGTGATGAGCTGGAACGCCGGTGCGCGCCGGATCAAGGGCTACGAGACGGACGAGATCATCGGGCAGGACTTCCGGGTCTTCTATCCCGAGGAGCAGCAGCGGAGCGGCCATCCCGTGCGCAACCTGGAGGTCGCCCTGCGTGACGGGTCGTTCGCCGAGGAGGGCTGGCGCGTGCGTCGCGACGGCAGCCGGTTCTGGGCCAGCGTGGTCATCAGCCCCGTCCACGACGACCGGGGCCGGCACATCGGCTTCGCCAAGATCACCCGTGACCAGACTGAGCAGCGCCAGAACGCCGAGGACCGCCTCGAGGCGATGGCCCAGCAGGCGCGCCTGCTGGCCGTGACGGCACACGAGCTCAGGAACCCCACAGCCGTGATCGACGGCAGCTCCCACGCGCTCCAGGCGTCGGACGCGCAGCTGTCCCCGTCCGAGCGCGACCGGCTCCTCCGGGGCATCCGCAGCAGCGCGGACCGGCTCCGCCGGCTGGCGGCCGACCTCACTGCGGCCTCCCAGCTGCAGGGCGGTGTCATGGAGTTCCGGCCGGAGTCCGTCTCGCTGTCCGAGCTCGTGGCGAGCGCTGCCGCGCGACGCGCGGCCACCGACCCCGGCGTCGCCGTCGAGGTCGACGTCCCCGACGGCGCCGTCGTCCGCGCCGACGAGGTGCGCCTCGCCCAGGCGCTCGACAACCTGCTCGACAACGCCGTGCGCCACGGGACCGCGCCCTTGACCATGGGGGCGCGGCTGCGTGACGGGCAGGTCGAGCTCCGCGTCACCGACGCAGGTGGGGGCGTGCCCGACGAGCTGGTCCCGCGGCTGTTCGACCGCTTCGCGGCTGCCGGCGCCACGAGCGGGACCGGGCTGGGGCTCTACCTCGTGCGTGAGATCGCCAGGGGCCACGGCGGTGAGGCCGACTACCTCCCGCCCGACGACGTCCGGGGCAGGCCGACGACGTTCGTGATCCGGTTCCCGGCAGCGGGCGCCGGACGCTGACCCCGGTCCGGGACGGTCAGAGGACGACCGCCGCCAGCATCACCAGCGGCAGCGAGACCACCGAGGCGACCGACGTCACCAGGGTCAGCGTCTTGAGCGTGCCCTTGGTCGACAGGCCGAGCAGCGACTTGAACATCCAGAAGAAGTTGCTGTTCACCTGGAGCGCGAACATCGCACCCGAGGCGATCGCCAGGCCGATCACGATGGGGGAGACGGTCAGCGAGTCGAGGATCGGGGCGATGATGCCGGCCGCGGTGATCGCCGCCACCGACACCGAGCCGATGGCGAGGTGCAGGACGGCCGCGATGAACCACGCCAGCAGGATGCTCAGCACGACGGGAGCGCCCGCGTCGGCCTGGAACAGGTCGCCCAGCACGCTGTCGAGCCCGGTCGCCTCGATGACCGCGCCGAGCGAGCCGCCGACGCCGGTGATGAGGAGGATCTCGCCGGTCGTGTGGAAGCCGTCCTCCATTGCCTCGTTGGTGTGGTCGCGCCCGGACGAGGCGCGCGAGAGGCCGTAGGCACCCAGCAGGCCGATGAAGAGCGCGATGTTGGCGTCGCCGAGGAACGCGATGAAGGCGTTGGACCAGCCGCCGAGCTCGGCGAACGCGCCGAAGGCGATCAGCAGGAGCGGCACCAGGATGGGCAGCATCAGCGTCACGAGGGGGAGCTCGCGCACGCCCTCCTGCTCCTTGGCCGCGGACGCCTCCGACTCGCTGCGTGCCAGCGCCGCCTCGGAGGACTCGGCCTCGCCCGTGAGGTAGGCGCGGTCGGCGGCCTCCTGCTCGGCCATCGCTTCGTCGACCTCCTCGTCGGTCTCCGGGTTCCAGAAGCCGCCGGCCGAGAAGAGCAGGCGCATCAGGAGCGTGGAGACGAGAGCGGTCACGAGGCCGATGACGACGCCGTACACGAGCCAGTCTCCGAGGCGGACGTCGAGCAGGCCGGCGATGGAGATCGCGGCGAGGCCGGGGATCACGAAGACGTAGCCGGCGAAGATCCCGCAGCCCAGCGCAGACGCGAGGACGGGGAGGCCGACCTTGCCGATGAAGGGCGACGCGGACCGGGCGACCGGTGCGGCGAGCACGACCTGCACGTCGACGTAGATCGAGGGCATCACCACGGCCAGCATCGAGGTGAGGGCGTACGGCAGCCGCGCGGAGCCCACCCGCTGCACCAGGAGCGCCACCAGGCGCCGGAAGGCGCCCGTGGAGTGCAGCAGCGACCCGATCAGCACCCCGAAGCCGATCAGCAGCCCGACCTCCGCCATGATCCCGCCGAAGCCGGTGGTGATGGCCTCGACGGTCCCGGCGAAGCCGACGCCCCCGGCAAGGCCGAGGTAGAGGGATCCGAGGATCAGCGAGATCACCGGGTCGATGCGGCCCTTGATGATCAGCGCGATCACCAGGACGATCGCGATGGTGGTGTGCAGGGCGACCATGCGCGCTCCCCGAGAGTCGACGTCCCCGAGGGGCGAGTGGCCCTCTGTCTACCGGTGCAGGAGGGGCGTTGGCCAGCCGGCCGTCCGGGGCTGGCTCAGCCGGCCTCGGCGTCGGACCGCGTGAGGCGCGCGACGACGCGCTCGGCCACCCAGGTCAGGGCGACCGAGAACACGGTCACCATGAGCGCGAAGGTGATCGCGGCGATGATGTTGTCGATCTGCAGGCGCGTGGTGAAGGCCGAGGCGAGCCAGACGGCGCAGCCGTTGACCACCAGGGTCGTCGCCGCGACGACCAGCATGCTGTCCGAGGTCGGTAGCCAGCGGAGCAGCAGCTGGGCCACGACGTTGGCGGCGGCGACCAGGGCGGCCACCACCAGCGCGGAGAGCGGGCCGCCGCCGAAGTCGACGTCCGGCGTGACCCAGGCGGCCAGGACCACGGCCACGGCGAGGAGCACCCATCTCAGCAGCACCATCACGATGCCCATGCGTCCTCCCACCCGGCCGGGTCACTGGCCAGCCCACCCTGGTCCGCGTCGCGGCGCACTCTTCCGACCGGCGGGCGCGCGGGCCTCCCCCGAACCGGGGGAGATGGCTCGACGTCCGGACGGGCGTCGGTCACCGGGAGATGCCGGCCAGGCGCTCGCGCAGCTCTGCGAGCCGTGCCGCGTCCCAGCTGGGCGGTCGGACCACGGCGTACCAGGCGCTCAGCGGCTGGGTGCCGTACTTGTGGCCGTGGTCCTCGTCGAAGTCGTTGCTCACGGCCATGTCGACGGCGAGCTGGAGGAAGGTCGTCACCGGTGTCCAGCGGATGGCCGGGTTGACCGACGCGTCGAGCGGCTCCTCGAGCCAGTCGGGCTCGTCGGCGAGGGTGTCCCAGTCCCACCACACGATCGGGTCGTCGCCGTGCTGCAGGAACACCGAGTGGGGGGTCGTGCCCTCGACGTCCGCCACGCGGTTGGCGAAGACGAACGTCCCCCCGTCGTCGACCACGGGTCGCACCTGTGGCGACCCCGGCGCTCGTACGCGCTCGGCCTCGCGTCTCAGCCGCATCGTCTCGGGCGGACCGACCCACACCGCGCCGTCGACGCGCTCGCGGCTGTCGGCCAGCGAGTCGAAGACCTGCGATCCCCCGAACGAGCCCAGGCTCTCCCCGGCGATGTAGAGGTCGGGGCGCTCGCCGCCCGCGCTCGCGAGGCGGTCCTCGACCGCCTCGAAGAGCGCCACGGCCGTGTCCCCGGCAGCGGCCGACTCCGAGATGAACGCCAGCGGGCTGGGCAGGTGGGAGTACTGCACGGTCACGGTGGCGATGTCGCCGTCGTAGAAGTACTCCAGCGGTTGCACGAGCTGTTCGTTGATCCAGCCCGTGCCTGTCGGGATGACCACCAGCAGCGCACTGCGGTCGAACCCGCCGAAGCGGTCCATCTCGCTCATCGCGAGGTCGACCCGCTCCTCGACGGTGGCGGCGGACGCGCGTCCGACGAACACCCGGACGGGCTCGACGACCGGACCGGGGGCGAGGTCCTCGAGGTCCTCCGTGGTCGGCCCGCGAGTCAGGAAGCGACGGCCCTCACGGCCGGCCTCCTCCCAGACCACGACGGAGTCCGGGCCGCCCGAGCGCACCTGCGAGGTCGGGGGAGCGGGCGCACCGTCGAGGTCACGGTCGCCGAGGGCGAACCCGGCGTTGAGCCCGTCGAGCGTGCGCTCGAGGACGAAGGTGTTGAGTGCGGCGAGCACGACCCACCCGACCAGGACCAGCGCGAGCGCACCGGCGATCCAGGCCGGCAGCATGCGCGTCCCCACCCGCGTGGTCGCCAGCCAGACGATCTTCAGCAGGCGAGCCAGCAGGAAGAGCACGAGGGCCACGACCGCCGCCAGGAGCAGCGACCCGCCGAAGACGATCCAGTACGACGACCGCGCGTAGCCGAGCCGCTCCCACGTCCACCGGTGGGCGTCGACGGCCTCGAGCGCGGCCCACGTCGCGAACGCGAAGCAGAGGAGGAGCACCACCAGGCGGACCCGCCGGTCCACCGAAGGGGTGAACGGGCGCCACGGCCAGACGAACCTCACCCGCAGGCGTGTCGCGAGCCGGGTGAGGCCGAGCCCGACGCCGTAGCCCAGCGCGAACGAGATGCCGGTCAGCACGCCTTGGAAGAGCCACGACCGGACGAGGAGGGACGGCGCCATCGACTGCGCGACGAACCAGGTCGCCAGCACCACGCCCAGCAGGCTCGGACGGCGGAGCAGGCGCGACCAGCGGGGCTCTTCCTCACTCACCACTGCTCACCGCACCTCGAAGACCAGGCCGTTGCCGTCCTTGACGACCAGCAGCACCCAGCCGTTGTAGGTCAGGTAGTCCGAGCGTCCGTCGACGACCGACAGGACGATGCGCTCGATCGTCCGGTCGGGTTCGCGGCAGCCCACGCGGGTGACGGTGGGCGGCGCGAACGAGACCGAGACGCGGTCGACCTGCACCCGGGTGCGACCGGTGTTGCAGCCCGTGTCGAGCCGGGCCAGCCCGTCGTCGCCCACGACCAGGCGTGGCGTACGGACGCGTGACGGCAGGCGCGAGGTCGTGCCGTCCGTCAGCGTGCCGACCACCGACCACGTGCGTCCCAGCAAGCTCTCCAGCGCGACCGGCGGCTCCCGCTCGAGCACCAGGCTCACGTCCCCGGACGCCAGGTGCAGGTCGGCGCCGTCCGTCGTGACCGCCACCCCCGTGGTCAGCAGGTCCGCGACCCACGCGTCCTGCTCGGCCTCCTCCTCCGAGCACGCGATCATGGTGGACGCAGGGTCGGACTCCCAGCCCAGGGTCCCGTCGTCGAGGGTGAACGCGCCGAAGGACGTGTTGCACCCGCCCGACACGGCCAGGGTCTCCTCGTCGAAGGACAACCAGACCTCGGTGCCGGGGAGCAGGTCGCGTCCCTCGACGGACGTGGAGACGAAGGAGGCGGCCTCGAGCAGTGCCATGTCGCTGCGCAGGGGCTCGCGTCCGGAACCTCCGGACCCACCGGACTCACCTGCCGCCTCGCCGTCCCCGTCCGAGCCGCACGCTGCCAGGAGCACCACGGCGACGAGGGTCACGACCGCCCGCACGGGAGGACGCGTCCCGCGCAGCTGCCCGCGCCTGCTCGACGGCGTCCCCATGTCGGCCTCCTCGTCAGCCCCAGGAGCGCACCGACCCGTGCGCCTGGGGCAAACCTCACCACCGACGGGTGATGCCGGCCCTCACGCGTTTCGGGTGAAGGTCGGGCCAGGGTCGGGCGTGCTGCCGGTCAGAGCGGCCAGACGATCGGGACCACGACCAGCGCGACGACGAACCACCAGACCATGACGGGCAGGCCGAGCCTCCAGTAGTCGCCGAACCGGTAGCCGCCCGGGCTCATGATCATCATGTTCCCCGGCGTCGAGATCGGGGTGAGGAGCGCGGCGCACCCGGCGATCGCCACCGCCATCAGCAGCGGCTTCGCGGCGGTGCCGGTCGCCTCCGCCGCGGCCAGGACGATCGGTACGACGACGAGGACCGTCGCGGTGTTGCTCACCACCTGGCCGAGGACAGCGGTGAGGACGAAGAGCGCGGCCAGCAGGACGACCGGGCGCCCCGACCCCACTGCGTCGATGAGGAACGACGCCACGCGGTCGGCCGCCCCGCTGGTGCGGATCGCGGTCGAGAGCGGGATGAGGGCGCCGACCAGCACGACCGTCTGCCAGGAGACGGACCGGTAGGCCTGTGCCACCGACACCACCCGCAGCAGGACGAGGGCGACCACCGCGGCCAGGCCGGCGATGGCAGGTGGCACCCGGCCGGTGCCGAGCATCACGACGAGGCCGGCCAGCACCAGGACGGCAAGCGTGGCGCGCGGTCCCCACGCGACGGTCTGGCGGCGGACGAGGTCGGGGGAGTCCACCAGCAGGACGTCGCGGTCGCGATTGAGCTTGTCGAGGGCCGACCACCGGCCGTGCAGCAGGATCGCGTCACCCTCCGCGAGCTCGATCGGCCCGTCGCCCTGGTCGGCGCCGAGTCGCTGGACGGCCAGGATGATGAGCGCGTTCTCGCGCTTCATGCCGCGGTGCACCCGCTCCCCGACCAGGCGCGAACGAGGCGGGACGACCACCTCAGCCGCGCCCGCTTCCCGGTTCATCAACCCGGTACCGTCGCCGAGGCCGACCATGCTGACGGCCAGGCCGTGGTTCAGTGCGAACCGCGTGACGTCGTTCGGCTCCCCGGTCACCACGAGGGTGTCGTCGTCCCCGACCGCGCCGACCACGACCTGGCCCTCGGGCGACTCGGCAGCCACGACGCGGACGCGGTCCTCACCGCCGAGCGTGCGCGGCGGCCCGCGCCCGATCAGGTCCGAGCGCGAACGCACCCGCAGGCGGTAGAAGCCATCGGTCAGCTGGTACTGGGCCTCGAGCGTCTCGGCCAGGGCTCCGAGGTCGGGCGGGGCGTGCTCGGGGGTGCGCTGGGGGAGCAGGCGGGCACCGAGGAGCACGCACAGCGCGACCGTGCCGACCAGCAGCGGCACACCGACGAGCGCGAACGAGAAGAACGGGAACGGTCCCTCGCCGGCATCGTTCGCCGCGTCGGAGATGATGACGTTGACCGGGCTGCTCATCAGCAGCAGCATCCCGCCGGCGCTGCCCGCGAAGGCCACCGGCATCAGCAACCGCGACGGCGGCAGCCCGATGCGGTGACCGACCAGCACGACGAGCGGCAGCAGCGCAGCGACCGCCCCGTTGAGCGTGATGAGCGACGTCAGGACCGCGGACAGCAGGCACACCGCGACGAGCACCCGGGTCGCCCCGGTCCCGGCCCGCTCCAGCAGGACCCGGCCGGCCCACGTCGTGACGCCCGTCGAGTCGATGGCCTCGCTCACCACGAAGAGGGTGGCGATGAAGATGACGACGGGGTCCCCGAACCCGGCCACCGCCTCCTCGGTGGTGACCAGCCCGGTGGCCCACAGCGTGAGCGCCGCCAGGATGGCGACCACGCCGACCGGGAGGCGGTTCCACACGAACAGCGCGACCACGAGCCCCAGCACGACCAGCGCCGTGGTCGCATCGTCCAGCGCCATACCCGCGGGCCTAGTCGAGCTGGACCGGCGAGCCGGGACCCCAGGGGATCTCGAGGAGGTACCAGCCGGTGAACAGCAGCGTCCAGGTGACCAGCACGACGACCGTGTAGGGGATCATCATCGAGATCACGGTGCCCATCCCCGCGGACGCTCGGTAGCGCTGGCAGACCAGGATGATGAAGGGCAGGTAGACCATGAGCGGGGTGATCACGTTGACCGGCCCGTCACCGACGCGGTAGGCGGCGAGGACCGTCTGCGGCGCGATGCCGAGGTTGTAGAACAACGGGATGAAGATGGGCGCGATGATCGCCCACTTGGGGATCACCCCCGGCATGATGATGTCGATGACGAAGACCAGCAGGATGAAGCCGATCAGCAGCGGCAGGGCACCGATGTCGGCACTCCCCAGCAGGTCGGCGAGCTGCGTCGCCACGACGTTGGAGATGTTCGAGTAGTTGAAGAACGCGATGAACTGGGCGATCAGCAGCATCAGGAAGATGAGTCCACCCAGGCCGTTGAAGGTCTTCACGATCGCGTTGATCACGTTGGTGCTGCCGGTGAGGCTGCCCGAGCCCCGGCCGTAGCCCAGACCGGCTGCCAGGAAGAACATCGAGATGATCAGCAGCAGGCTGCTCATGAACGGGGAGTTGCCGAAGATCTCGCCGGTCTCGGGGTTGCGCAGCGGTGCGCCGGGGATGAACGTGAGCGCGGAGATGAGCGCGACCGCGACGAGCGTGTAGATGCCGGCGAGGCGCAGGCCGCGCGACTCGTGGGACAGCTCGTCACCGCTCGGCACGTGGTCGACCGGCGCGTCCGGCGGCCGCTCGGCCGGGTCCCAGACCCCCGCCCTCGGCTCGACGTAGCGTTCGGTGAGGACCGTCATCACGGCCGCGGTGAACAGTGTCGACACGATGGCGAAGTAGAAGTTGTTGGTGACGTTGAGCGGCTCGGCGTCGGGAGCGACGCCGGCAATGATCTCGTTGGTGACCTCGGTGATGATGCCGTCGGCCGGCGTGATGAGGATGTTGACGAAGAACGATGCGCTGACACCCGCGTACGCCGCCGCGATGCCGACGAGCGGGTTGCGCCCCAGGCTGGCGAAGGCGGCGGCCCCGAGGGGGATCAGCACCAGGTAACCGGCGTCCGAGGCGACGCTGGAGATCCCGCCCAGCAGCACGATGATGAAGGTGACGGCCCCGGCGGGGGCGACCTGCACCATCTTGCGGATGAGGGCCGCGATCAGGCCCGCCTCCTCGGCGACACCGACACCGATCATCGCGACCAGGATGACCGCGACGACGCCGAAGTCGTTGAAGTTCTGCACCGCCGTGGTGAACATGTAGCGGATGCCGTCGCCGTCGAGCAGGCTCTCGACCTCGATGGTCTCGGTGCGGACCTCGTAGTCGGGGATCGCCTCCTCCGGCTCGTGGCCCAGCGACGGGTACGAGCTGCCCCCGGCGTCGTACTCCTGGCTGACTCCTGTCTCCTCCGCCTCGGCGACCTCGGTCGTGACGCTCACCCCGACCCAGGCGAGCACGGCCGAGAGGACGATGACGCCGACGATCAGCGCCAGGAAGATGATGGCGGGGTGCGGGACCTTGTTGCCGACGCGTTCGATCCAGCCCAGGAACCCGCCGGTGCCCCTGTCCTCGGCCGCCGCGGTGCTCACCGGGACGACCCCGGCGTCTCGAACCTCGTCGCGAGCTCGACAAGCAGCCTCGCTCCGAAGCCGCTCGCGCCCTTGTTGCGCCAGGTGCGCTCCGTCGGTTGCTGGGCCGTGCTGGCGATGTCCACGTGTGCCCACGGGATGCCGTCGGTGAACTCCTCCAGGAACAGCGCCGCCGTGATCGACCCGGCGTTGGGACCACCCATGTTGGTCATGTCGGCGACCTGGGACTCCAGCTGGGAGCGGTAGTTGCGATGCAGCGGGAGCTCCCACACCGGTTCGTCGGCGACCTCCCCGGCTCGGCGCACCTGGTCGACGACCCCGGCGTCGCTGCCCATGACCCCGGCGATGTCGACGCCGAAGGTGCGCAGGCACGCACCGGTAAGGGTGGCGACGTCCACCACCGCATCGACACCGTCCTCCACCGCCAGGCACAGGCCGTCGGCCATCACCAGCCGTCCCTCGGCGTCGGTGTTGAGCACCTCGACCGTCGTGCCGTTGCGCAAGTGAAGCACGTCGCCGAGCTTCATCGCCGAGCCCGACGGCATGTTGTCGGTGCAGCAGAGGTAGGCCGTGACAGCGGCGGTGCACCCGAGGTCGCGCAGGGCCGTCATCGCTCCGAGGATGGCGGCGGCGCCGGTCATGTCGTTCTTCATCTGGGCGTGCGACTCGTCGCTCGGCTTCAGGCTGATGCCGCCGGAGTCGTACATGATCCCCTTGCCGACCAGGCCGAGGTGGCCGGTGGGGGAGTCGGGGCGGTAGGAGAGCTTGATCAGCCGGGGCTCGTCGACGCTGCCCCGGTTGACGCCGAGGATGCCGCCGCACCCCATGTCCTCGAGCTGCTGGCGGTCGAACAGCTCGACCTCGAGGTCGGCGAGCGGAGCCACCTCGGTGGCGACCTCGCCCATGCGCTCGGCCGAGAGCGTCGCGGCCGGGCAGTTCGACAGGTCACGGCTGATCGCGGCCGCGCGGGCGGTCACCTGGCCCCGCGCCGCTCCGGCGCGCACCTCCTCGAGGACGTCGGACGGGACCACGAGGGTCAGGCGGGTGAGCTGCGGCTCGTCGCCTCCGCGGCCGAGGAAGAAGCGCCACCGGGCCAGGAGCACGCCCTCCACCACGGCCTGGGCGAAGTCACCCGGTGACAGGGCGAGGTCGGGGCCGGGCAGCTCCACCGCGAGGGTCTTCTGGAGCGGCACCGCCCGGGCGTACGTCGCCGCGAGGTCGCGGACCAGTCGCGCATCCACGGCGGAGGCCTCGCCGACCCCCAGCGCCACCAGCGCACGTCCTCCGGGGTCCGGGAGCACGACCACCTCGTGCGGCGCGCCGGTGAAGCCCAGCACGGCCAGCTGGGGCTGGTCCGTGCGCAGGTCGCTGGGCGGGGCCGCGCCGGCGGTGACCGGCACCGCCAGCGCTGCCGCCTCCGTGACCGGGGGCAGCGTGTCGCTGACCACCACCTCCGGAGGCCGGCGCAGCGACGGGACGGGATCGATGTCGCGGGTCGCTCGGGTGCTCACCGTGGACCTCCTGGCGGGGCTGTGGGCGTGCGTCGAGGATGCTCAGGTGCCCGACGGCGACGGCTCCCCCAAAACGGGCGAATCGCCCCCCTCCGCGGGTGTCGGTGGCGCCGCCTCGGACGCGAGGATGTCGAGGCCGAGCCGCCGGGCGAGGTGTCGGGTGGCGAGCTGGCCCCGCACGCTGTTGCCGGCCTCGTCGAGGAGGGGCGAGAACGTGGCGAGTGCCCCCTTGCCGGGGGACACGGTGACGAGCCCGCCCCCGATGCCGCTCTTTCCGGGCATGCCGACGTCGAAGAGCCAGTCGCCGGACGTCTCGTACATGCCGGCGACCGTCATCACCGCCAGGGTTGCGTGGGCGGTCTCGGGGTGGACGACGCGTCCGCCGGTGAGGGGGTTGGTGCCGCCGTCGGCGAGGGTCGCTCCCATCACGGCGAGGTCGGTGGTCGTCACCGACAGGCAGCTCTGCCGGGTGTACAGCTCGACGGCATCCATGGCCTGCCCCTCCAGGGCGCCGGCCGCGGCCAGCATGTTGGCGAGGGCCCGGTTGCGGTGGTTGGTCGCGCGGGCGGACCCGAGGATGTCGTCGTCCAGCTCGAGCCGGCGCCCGGCGAACCGGGAGAGCGTGCTGCGCAGCACCTCCCACCGCTCCTCGACCCCCCGGCCGGTGACGAGGCTGGTGGTCGCGATCGCTCCGGCGTTCACCATCGGGTTGGTCCGACCGTGCGGGTCACGCTCGAGCGGGACCGTGGAGTTGAACGGCATGCCCGTGGCGTTGACGCCCACGCGGCGTCGTACGCGCTCGACGCCGTGGAGCTCACAGGCCAGCGCGAAGACGAACGGCTTCGCGACGCTCATGATCGAGAAGGGGACCCGGGCGTCCCCGGCGGCGGCAACGGCACCGGACGCGGCGACCAGGGCCAGACCGAAGCGCTGCGGCTCGGCGGCGGCGAGCGCGGGATAGACCGTGGAGACCGCGCCGTCGGGGACGGACCGGAAGAGCTCGTACGCCTCGTCGAGGCAGGCCTGGGTCGTCTCGCGGGCCGGCAGCAGCCCGGTGGAGACGTGGCGCGGCTCGTGGCTCATGTCGGTGACGTCTCGTCGTGGGGACCGTCCGCGACCGGCGACCGCTCCGGTCTCGGCGGCACCAGCCCGACGCGCCACGCGAGGAGCATGAACCCGCCCAGCACGATCGGACCCCCGAGCGTGACGGTGCGCCACGCGACGAGACCGGCCACGGCCGCGGCCTCGATGCCCTCCCCGCCGAGGTCGACGAGCTCCGCGAGCAGGAGCCCGTCGACGATCCCAAGGCCCATGAACGGGAACAGGGTGAAGGGGTAGACCAGGCAGAAGGTGACGTAGACGTCGAGGGCCGGCACGGACTCGGGCCCGACACCGACGAAGCGCAGCGCGAGGAGGACGATGCTGGCGTCGACCAGCACCATCGCGATCAGGCCGAGCAACGACGCGGCGAGGTGGGACCGGAAGCCCGCTGCGACGTGGTGGCGGAAGGTGACGGCCCGGCGGCTCCACTCCTCGGGTCTCGTCGACCTGCGGACGCGCGAGACGGCGCGGCCCGCAGCCTCCCCGACCCGGGCAGCGGTCGTGTCGTGCCGTACGGCGGCCAGCGCGAGGGCCAGGATCGTGGCGGCCACCAGCCCGCTCAGCAGCACGCGCCCGAGGGGACCGGCCTCCCAGCGGGTGACCACGAGGAGCAGCACTCCCACGACCGGGACGGCGAAGCGGACCGTGTAGAACGCGACCATGTTCGCCGTCGTGCCCGCGAGGGCGACAGCGTGCGGGACGCCCCACGAGGCGAACACCTTGAGCCGCAGCACGAGGTCGCCCGGTGGTGGGGCGACGACGGCGAGCAGGTGGGCGGCGAGGTCGTTGACGAGGGCCCTCACCATCCCGACCCCGGGGATGAAGAGGGCGAGGGGGAGTGCGTTGAGGGTGTTGCGCACCACCATCAGCCCGACCAGTACCCCGAGCTCGCTCCACGACAGCCTGCCCAGCGCCGAGCGCACCGCGCCCCAGTCGATGTCACCCACGAGGCGTGCCGCCAGCCAGACGACGACGACGCACAGCGCCACCGTCAGGATCCTGCGACCCCCGGGCCGGAAGTCGGTCACTCGGCGCCCTCCGTCCCTCACCGGTCGGTGCGACCGCGCACGGGCCACCGTGACGCCGTCGGCGCCGAGGTGCACCCCCTGAATCGGGTGAGCCGACCCTGCTGCGCCGAGCCGCGAGTCACTCACCCGGATCGGGGGAGCCCGTGCCCTCCCGGCACGCGCAGCATCGTCGTACGCCATCGACGAAAGGGATCGATCCATGGGAACGCTGACGGTCTGGAAGTTCGACACCGCCTCGGGCGCCGACGACGCCACGGAGACCCTGCGACAGCTCTCCTCGCAGCACCTGATCACCATCCACGACGCAGCCACCGTGCGCTGGGACGAGGGGAAGAAGAAGCCCAAGACCAGGCAGCTGGCCAACCTGACCGGTGCCGGGGCCCTGGGGGGCGCCTTCTGGGGCATGTTGTTCGGACTGATCTTCTTCGTGCCGCTGCTCGGGGCCGCGATCGGCGCCGCGTCGGGCGCCCTCGCCGGGTCGCTGAGGGACGTCGGCATCGACGACGGCTTCATCAACCGGGTCCGGGACGAGGTCACGCCCGGGACCTCGGCGTTGTTCGTGCTGAGCTCGGACGCCGTGATGGACAAGGTGCGGGAGGCGTTCTCCGCGAACCGGCCCGAGCTGATCTTCACCAACCTGAGCACCGAGCAGGAGAACGCGATCCGCGAGGTCTTCGCCGAGGAGGAGTGACTCCGAGCGGACGGTTGTCTCAGAGCAGCTGCAGCCGGCGCGCGACGGACAGGGCCTCGCTGCGCCGGCTGGCTCCGAGCTTGCTGTAAAGGCTCGACACGTGCGTCTTGACGGTGTTCTCGGAGACGAACAGGCCGTCGGCGATGTCTGCGTACGTCGCACCCCGCGCGAGCTCGCGCAGCACGTCGCGCTCGCGAGGGCTCAGGTGCGCCGTGACGAGCGGGTCGCCCTCCGACGAGCGCTCCCGGCTGGTCGCGGTGGAGGGCGCGAGGTCGGCCGTGATGTCGGAGTGCGCCCCGGTGAGGTCACGGAGGGCTCCCAGCCACGCCGCGGGTCCGGCGCCCTCCAGGTCACCCAGGAGCGTGTGGACGGGCGTGCCGTGGCGGGTCCAGCCGAGGAAGGGCACGTAGTTGCCCCGGCTCTCCGTCGCCCGGACGGCCTCGAGCACCACCTCGCGGGCGGACTCCCTGTCACCGAGGGCGTGGAGGAGCTGAGCACGACACACGAGCGCCAATGCCCGGCAGGGCGGCTGGTCGAGCACCCGGTGCTCCACGGCCGCGGCGAAGTGCTCGACAGCAGCGCGCAGGTCACCGACCAGGTCGGCCTCCACGCCCCGCAGCAGCAACGCCTCGCCGGGCGAGCCGTGGTCGTGCAGCTCGTCGCCGAGGCCCCTGAGGGTCGTGCGGTCGCCGGACAGGAAGGCGAGGAACGCTCGTTCGATGAGCACGGTGGCGCGCAGGTGGTGCGGGAGGCCGGGGACGTCCATGATCGCCTGGAGGGTCTGCTCGGCCCGGACCACGGACCGTCGTGACAGGTGCACGCGGGCGTCGTGGACCTGCTGCCAGAAACGCGTCGTCGTGTCGGCGGGGTGCAGGACCGCGCCGGTCGGGACATCGGTGGGGCCCTCGGTCAGGCCCTCGGGCGCACCCTCCGTTCCCGCGGCGGGTGGCACCGTGGACATCGCGGCCAGCCGGCCGTAGAGCTCGGCCCGGTGACGGGTCACCGGGAAGACGGTCACCAGGTGCTCCATGGCGCGCAGGCTGCGCTCGGCGAGGCGGCGGGCGACGTGCTCACGTCCGCGCATGTAGTAGAGGCCGGCGAGGTGGGTGTAGGCGCCCGCGGCGTGCGCAGGCATGCCCAGCTCGTCGCCGAGTCGCGCCGCACGCAGCAGGTTGGCCTCGGCCGGGACCGGCATCCCCAGCGCGAGCTGGGCGATGCCGAGCTCGGCCAGGATGTGGGGTTGCAGGTCGGAGGGGGTGCTGGAGAACGCACCGGACTCCACGTGGTGCTGGCCCTCCGCCGCCGCTGCGGCGAGGGGCTCGAACCCGGCTCGCGCGCGCATGAGGCGCGCACAGAGCAGCTGCGTCGTCCATCGGGGCGTAGCACCGGCCCCGTCCGCCCTGGCGACCAGCAAGCGGTCGATCCAGTGCATCGCCGAGGTGATGTCCCCGTGGATCCAGCGCTCGACGGCGAGGACGAACCAGGACTCGGGGCGCGCGTCGACGACAGCGGGCCAGCGGTGGGAGAACGCGACCACGTCCCTGCTGCGACCGCGGGTCAGGATGCGGGTGCCCTCGTCGACCAGCTGGTCGGCCGCCGCTTCCGCGAGACCGAGGTCGACCAATCGGCCGAAGGCGTCGTCGACGGCCCCCGCGCTGGCGTCGAGCCGTACGGCCCGCAGGACCGTGGACCTCGCGCGCTCGACATCGACACCACCGGCGCTGATCCGACGGCGCACGACCTCCGCGAGGAGCGGGTGGATCCGGAAGTGGGGTCCACCGGCGGATCGCGGGCCGATGCCGGGCCGTGCGGCGACAGGGCTGCGTTCGGACCGCGTGACGAGCAGCCCGGTCGACTCGAGACCGGCGAGGACGCCCCCGGCGTCCCGGTCCTGGGTCAGGTGGGCTGCGGTCTCCGCGGACACCTCCCGCTCGCTCGCCGTGCAGAGCAGGAGGTGTCGCTCCCGCGACGTGAGCGCGGCGAAGACCTCGTTGACCACCTGGTCCGCGACCGTCCAACCACCCTGCGACATGCGGCGGACGGCGCCCCGCTGGTCCGGGGACGCCGCCACCAGCCGCGAGGCCAGCACCACGACGGCGCACCACCCCTCGGCGCGGGTGGCGATCGCGGACACCACCTCAGGCGTCGCCGGCCCGACGTGGAGCTCGATCAGTCGTGAGCTCTCGGCGGACGAGAGGCGGAGCACGTCGCCCCTCAGGTCGGTGAGGTGGCCGAGCAGCTGGGCCGCGAGCCGGCTGAGCGGCAGGTCCCACCGACACAGCAGGAGGACGCGCATGGACCGCGGCGCGTCGTTGAGGCGGGTGTCGAGGAGCCGGACGGCCGAGGCGGGGAGGGCATGGGCGTCGTCGACGACGACCAGGCGCGGCGGGCCGCTGCGGTCGCCGTCCGGGTCCCCGAGGGCGGCGTCAAGGCCGGTGTGGTCCACGCCGCGACCGGCGTCGAGCCACACCACGTCACCGGACGACGCAGGCGCCCGCGCGTTGCGCAGCCACCCCGCAACGCCCAGGGTCTTGCCTGCTCCGGCAGGTGCGACCAGCGTGACGACCGCTGAGTCGCCGGCGGCGTCGAGGCGCCGCCACAGCTCGTTGCGGGGCACGTAGGTCCGGGGCAGGCGGGGAACGCCGGCCTCGTCGAGTCCAACCGCGGGGCGCACTCGCCCCGTCGATGCCGGGTCACCCATGGGGTCACGCCTCCCGCCGCAGCGTGCGTGGACGACACGCGTCTCGCCCTCGCACCCTCCCAAGCGCTCGAAGCGGGCGACCGCAGGTGTCCAAGCACCTCACCCGTTCGGGTGAGATCACCCCGAGGGTAGCCCAGTCGGCGCGGGCACCGTCAACACGTCGACCACCTCGACGCCGAGGCTGACGAGGAGGCTGATCACGCCCTGGAGCTCCTCCTGGTCGGCCACGTCACCCGACAGCACGGTCTGCGGGCGCTGGGGCACTGCGACCAGGTGCGGGAACGCCGAGAGCGCGTCCGGGGACAGCTCGGCATCGACACGGATCATCATCCTCGGCACCGGGTTCCTCCTCGCACGGGACCGGACCAACCGTGCCCCAGAGGCGGCCCAACCACCTCAGGGAACCGCGAGCGGCGAGTCCAGGTGCCGTGCACGCTAGGCGCGAGGGCCGGCGGCTGCCTCCCACATATCGGGGGAGGTCGTCGTGCCGCTCCGCGGACGGCGTCCCGGCTCCGCGGGACGTCCTGCTGGACGTCGGGGATGCGTCCGACGCCGACACCCCTCGATAGGGTCTGGCAGGTGACTTCTCCGGTGCCGCCGTCCCTGCCAGCCGCTGTCCTGTGGGACATGGACGGCACGCTCGTCGACACCGAGCCCTACTGGATCGCGACCGAGTTCGCGATGGCGGAGAAGTACGGCGGCACCTGGTCCCAGGAGCACGCGCTGAACCTCGTCGGCAACGCGCTGCTCGAGTCCGGCGACTACATCCGGGCCCACATGGGCATCGACCGCACGCCCCAGCAGATCGTCGACGAGCTGCTCGACGGGGTCGTGGCGCGGGTCGAGGTGGAGGTGCCGTGGCGCCCGGGCGCGCGCGAGCTGCTCACCGACCTGCACGGACGGGGCGTCCCCTGTGCGCTGGTCACCATGTCGTGGCAGCGCTTCGTCGACCCGATCCTGGCGCAGCTGCCCGAGGGGGTGTTCGCGAGCGTCGTGACCGGTGACCGCGTCGAGCTCGGCAAGCCGCACCCCGAGCCCTACCTCACCGCGGCCGCCGAGCTGGGCCTGGATCCTGCCGACTGCCTCGCGATCGAGGACTCCAACACCGGCGCCACGTCGGCGGTCGCTGCCGGCTGCACCGTCGTGTGCGTGCCCAACCACGTTCCGATCCTCGAGGGGGAGCGACGCATCTTCACCGGCACGCTCGACGGCCTCGACACCGCCGGGCTCGCGTCCCTGGTGAGCGGCCACGCGCGAGGCGTCGAGGTTGCGCACACGTGACCGGACCGTGACCGTGTCGGTGTGGCCTGGCTCACATTCGCCGGTCTAGTCTGCTGGGGACGACCCTGACCGGATACCGGACGGAAGGACCCCTGATGTCCCCGAAACGCACCTTGGCGACATGGACCACCGCACTCCTGGCGGCCGCCACCCTCGCGAGCTGCGCCGAGAGCGAGCGCGACGGCGGTGGTGAGGGCGGCGCCAGCGAGGACGCCGGGACGTTCATCTTCGGCGCCGCCGGCGCCCCCGAGATGTTCGATCCCTACTACGCCACGGACGGTGAGACGTTCCGCATCACCCGTCAGATGTTCGAGGGGCTCCTCGGCATCGAGCCCGGGAGCGCCGAGGTCGTCCCCGAGCTCGCCACCGAGTGGACTCCCAACGAGGACGGCACCGAGTGGACCTTCACGCTGCGTGACGACGTGACCTTCCACGACGGTGAACCGTTCAACGCCGAGGCCGTCTGCTACAACTTCGAGCGGATGTTCGACCAGAACGAGGCCGGCCAGGTCGCCGGTGAGTACTGGGGCTACGTCATGGGCGCCTACAAGAACAACGCCGCGGACGCCCTCTACCAGGGTTGCGAGGCGACCGGGGAGTTCGAGGCGGTCATCACCATCAGCGGCCCGACCTCCGGGTTCCCGACCATGCTGACCCTCGAGTCGCTGTCGATGCAGTCACCCAAGGCGCTCGAGGAGGGCGACGCCAACGGCATCGCTGCCGAGGGCGAGGGCTTCAGCTTCCCGGCGTACGCCGACGCTCCCGTCGGCACGGGCCCGTTCACCTTCGGCGAGTTCGACGAGGCCAACGGTGAGATCACCCTCGAGCGCAACGACGACTACTGGGGTGAAGCGGCCAAGGTCAGCGAGATCGTGTTCCGTGTGATCCCCGACGAGAGCACCCGGCGCCAGGAGCTCGAGGCCGGGAGCATCAACGGGTACGACCTGCCCAACCCGGTCGACTGGGCCGGCCTCGAGGAGGACGGCAACAGCGTCGAGGTGCGCGACCCGTTCAACATCCTCTACCTCGGCCTCAACCCCGAGGCCAACCCGCAGCTCAAGGACCTCAAGGTCCGGCAGGCGATCTACCACGCCCTCAACCGTGAGCAGCTGGTCCAGAGCCAGCTTCCCGAGGGAGCGGCCGTCGCGACCCAGTTCATGCCTGACACAGTCAGCGGCTACAACACCAGCCTCGAGCCCTACCCCTACGACCCCGACGAGGCCAAGCGGCTGCTGGCCGAGGCCGGCGCCGAGGGGATGACGCTCGAGTTCGCCTATCCGACCGAGGTCACCCGGCCCTACATGCCGGACCCGGAGAAGATCTACGAGGCGCTGCGCACCGACCTCGAGGCTGTGGGCATCAACGTGAAGGTGGTGACGGCCTCCTGGAACGGTGGCTACCTCGACAACGTCTCCGGTGAGCCCGGCAAGTACGACGCCTACATCCTGGGCTGGACCGGCGACTACGACTCCGCCTACAACTTCATCGGCACGTTCTTCGGCAACCTGAAGGACAACGACTTCGGCACCGACACGATGCCGTGGGGCAAGCAGCTGGCCGACGACCTCAAGGCGGCCGACGCGATCGTCGACGACGGCGAGCGGGGTGCGGCCTTCGAGGAGATCAATCGCCAGATCATGGAGGAGTACCTCCCGGGCCTGCCGATCAGCCACTCCCCGCCCGCCCTGGTCGTCGGCCCCGGCGTCGAGGGCGTGATCCCCAGCCCCCTGACGGCCGAGGAGTTCGACACGGTCACGGTGGGAGGGGAGTGACTCCCACTCGTCACTGACCGACCTGCGTCAGGTCCGGGGGTCGTCGTGACCGACGGCCCCCGGATCGTGCAGGCGTGGGAGGAGAACCATGCTTCGCTTTGTCCTACGACGGCTGATCCAGATGGTCTTCGTCGTCCTCGTGTTGTCGATGCTCCTCTTCGTCTGGCTGCGGTCGCTCCCGGGGGGACCGGTCTCAGCGATCCTCGGAGAGCGGCAGACCACCGAGCGGCGGCTGGCGCTCGAGGCCGCCCTCGGGCTCGACCAGCCGCTGCCGGTGCAGTACCTGAAGTTCATGGAGCGCGCCGTGCAGGGCGAGTTCGGCACCTCCACCAAGGTGCTGCCCGGCGAGGACGCGCTCGTCGTCTTCTGGTCCAGGCTGCCGGCGACCGTCGAGCTGACCCTGCTGGCGCTCTTCATCGCCATCACGCTCGCCATCCCACTGGGCTACATCGCAGCGCGCCGGGTCGGCTCCCTGAGCGACACGAGCGCGGTGATCTTCTCCCTGATCGGTGTCGCGGTGCCGGTGTTCTTCACGGCGTTCCTCCTCAAGTACTTCTTCGCCGTCGAGTGGCAGGTCCTCCCGGTGTCGGGCCGCCAGACCACGGGACTCGACGCCACCCGGGTGACGGGCATGTTCGTCCTCGACGGGCTGCTCACCCGCGAGTGGGACGCCTCGTGGGACGCGCTCAAGCACCTCATCCTGCCGGCGCTCGCCCTGGCCACGATTCCCTTCTCCGTGATCTTCCGGATCACCCGCGCCTCGGTGCTCGACGTGCTCGACGAGGACTACGTCCGCACCGCCGAGGCCAAGGGGCTCACTGCCAAGGTGATCCGTGGCCGCCACGTGCTGCGCAACGCGATGCTTCCCGTGGTCACGACCATCGGGCTCCAGGTCGGCGGGCTCCTGGCGGGCGCGATCCTGACCGAGACCGTGTTCTCCTACCGCGGGATCGGCGATGCACTCGCAATGTCCTTCCGGGAGAAGGACTATGCCGTGTTGCAGGTCCTCATCCTGGCCACGGCCGTCATCTACGTGCTGGTGAACCTGCTCGTCGACATCGCCTACGCGGTCCTCGACCCGCGGATCCGGACGAGGTGAGCTGACATGAGCGACCACAAGCCCGGCTCCACGTCCGCCTCGACGAGCCCTCCGGACACCCACGAGGCACCTCGCCGACCGTCGTACGGCCAGCGCCGCCGCGACCGCATCGACGCACTCGCAACAGCCGGCACCGCCGACGAGCAACCGGGGGTGTCGCTCATCCGCAGCGCGTGGAACCGCCTGCGTCGCAACCCGGTGTTCCTCCTCGGCCTCGCCATCACCATCGCGTTCGTCGTGCTGGCGATCATCGCTCCGTGGATCGCGCCGTGGGACCCGACCGACCGGCCGTTGCTGCCGAAGGTGCGTCCTCAGACGAACCCCGTGCCAGGACCCGAACCCGGCCACCTCCTCGGCGGCGACGACCGCGGTCGCGACCTGTTCTCCCGGCTGCTCGTCGGCAGTCGGCAGACGTTGATCGTGGGCGTCTTCGCAACGCTGTTCGGCCTCCTCGGCGGCCTCGTCCTCGGCACCCTGGCCGGCGCGATCGGCGGCTGGGTCGACTCGTTCGTCATGCGCGTCGTCGACGTGATGCTGTCCTTTCCCTCGCTGCTGCTGGCCTTCACCATCGCCTCGCTCGCCCGCAGCCCCAGCCAGTGGACCCTGATCGTCGCGATCGCGGTGGTCCAGGTGCCGATCTTCGCCCGGCTGCTGCGCGGGTCGTTGCTGGCGCAGCGCACGAGCGACCACGTCCTCGCGGCACGCTCGCTGGGCGTGAAACAGCGCGCGATCGTGTTCCGCCACATGCTGCCCAACGCGCTCGGTCCCGTCATCGTCCAGGCAACCCTCTCGCTGGCCATCGCCATCATCGACGCGGCGGCGCTGTCGTTCCTGGGTCTGGGCAACCCCGACCAGCGACAACCGGAGTGGGGGCAGATGCTCGGCCTGGCACAGCGCTACATCTCCGAGGCTCCCCACCTGGCGTTCTACCCGGCCGGGTGCATCATCGTGGTCGCCCTGGGTTTCACGCTGATGGGCGAGTCGCTCCGCGAAGCGCTCGACCCGAAGTCGAGGAGATGAACATGACGCAGCGCCAGGCGATCCGCCACCCGTCAGGCTCGACGGAGCCTCTGCTGTCCGTCCGTGACCTGCGTGTCACCTTCCAGCGACAGGGCGAGAAGGCGTTCCGCGCCGTCGACGGCGTGAGCTTCGACGTGCGGCCCGGGCAGACCGTCGGCCTGGTCGGTGAGTCAGGCTGCGGCAAGTCCGTCACGTCGCTGGCGATCATGGGGCTGCTGCCCTCACGCGGCAACACCGTGGAGGGCGAAGCCGTCTTCGACGGCGAGGACCTGCTGTCCCTGTCGCCCGGGCAGATGCGCGACCGCCGGGGCGCCGACATCGCGATGATCTTCCAGGACCCGCTGTCGTCGCTCAACCCGGTCGTCACGGTCGGTCGCCAGGTCACCGAGGTCATGGAGCGACACCGGGGCATGAGCCGCAAGGAGGCGACGCCGAAGGCCGCCGAGCTGCTCGACCGCGTCGGCATCCCCGACCCGACGGCGCGCTTGGCCAACTACCCCCACCAGCTCAGCGGCGGCATGCGGCAACGCGCCCTCATCGCCATGGCGCTGGCCTGCAACCCACGCCTGTTGATCGCCGACGAGCCCACGACGGCCCTCGACGTGACGATCCAGGCGCAGATCCTCGCCCTGCTGAAGGAGCTGGTCGTCGACACCGGCACCGCACTGGTGATGATCACCCACGACCTCGGCGTCGTGGCGGGACTGTGCGACGAGGTCAACGTCCTCTACGGCGGCAAGATCGTCGAGCGCGGCGGCCGGCACGGCCTGTTCAAGCGCCCGCGCCACCCCTACACCGTCGGGCTGCTGCACTCGATCCCGCGGCTCGACGCAGCTCGCGGGGAGAAGCTCAACCCGGTGCCGGGGTCAGTTGCCGACAACCTGCCTTGGGACTCGGCGTGCGCCTTCGCCCCGCGGTGCTCGAACCGCGTCGACGTCTGCACCCGGGAGACGCCACAGTGGGACGGCGACGACGTGGTCGGGTTCCGTTGCTTCAACCCGATGGGAGGACCCCGATGAGTGAGTCCACCACGACGGCGAGCGCGCCTTCAGCCTCCGACGTCCTCGTCGAGGTGCGCGGCCTCGAGGTCCACTTCCCGATCAAGAGTGGGCTGCTGTTCGACCGCACGGTGGGCCACGTCCGTGCCGTCGACGGCGTCGACCTGAGCATCCGGCGCGGCGAGACCTACGGACTGGTCGGGGAGTCCGGGTGCGGCAAGTCCACGCTCGGCAAGGCCATCCTCAACCTCGAGCCGCCGACCGCGGGCTCGGTCGTCTTCGACGGGGTCGACATCGCCTCCCTGCGGGGCGAGGAGCTCCGGCGCGCGCGCAAGCGGTTCCAGATGGTGTTCCAGGACCCGCTCTCCAGCCTCGACCCGCGCCAGACCGTGGAGTCCCTCCTCCGCGAAGGCATGGGCGCACACGGCCTCGACACCGACAAGGCCGCCACGCACGCGCGCTTGCGGGAGCTGATGTCGGACGTCGGCCTGCCTGTCGCCGGGCTGCGCAAGTACCCGCACGAGTTCTCCGGCGGCCAGCGACAGCGCATCGGCATCGCCCGGGCCCTGTCGGTCCGCCCGGACCTGATCGTCGCGGACGAGCCGGTGAGCGCCCTCGACGTCTCCATCCAGGCGCAGGTGATCAACCTCCTGCAGGACCTGCAGGACAAGCTCGGCCTGACCTACCTCGTCGTCGCGCACGACCTCGCCGTGGTCCGCCACATCAGTGACCGGATCGGTGTGATGTACCTCGGTGGCCTGGTGGAGGAGTCCGGCGCGGCGGAGCTCTACGACGTACCGCTCCACCCGTACTCACGCGCGCTCATGTCCGCCGTGCCCGTGCCCGACCCAGAGGTCGAGGACTCACGGGAGCAGATCCTGCTCAGCGGTGACCTGCCGTCTCCCGCCAACCCGCCCAGCGGCTGCCGATTCCACACGCGGTGCCCATGGCGTCAGGAGACCCGGTGCGACACCGAACGACCCGAGCTGCGGGTCGTGGAGGTCCCCGGCGCGACCGCGCAGCACCGCGTGGCCTGCCACTTCGCCGAGGAGATCGCGGCCGGGGCGATCCAGCCGCACGAGGTCGAGCCCGCGCTGGTCGCCGAGGGATTCGGCGGGCCGGTCGCCGTGCCCCGGCCGCCCCCGGACGCCTACGCCTAGCCCTGACCCTGTCGTCGCGACGCTGCTCCCGTCAGTCGGAGGACTCGTCCACCGAGGCGTCGGCAGCGGGTGGCTCCGGCTCGGGCAGCGGCGGGATCGTGCCGCCCTTGGTCGGGCAGAACTGGTGGAAGGAGCACCAGTCACACAGGCGTGACGGGCTCGGGCGCCAGTCGCCTGACTCCTGGGCGAGGCGGATCGCCCGCCACACCGCCTCGACCTTGCGCTCGGTGGCGCGGAGGTCGTCCTCGTCGGGCTCGTAGCGGAGGATCTCGCCGTTGCCGAGGTAGATGAGCTGGAGGACCGACGGCACGACGCCGCGCAAGCGCCAGATGACGAGCGCGTAGAACCTCATCTGGAACAGCGCCTTGGCCTCGAACCCCTCGGTGGGGGACCTGCCGCTCTTGTAGTCCACCACCCTGATCCGGCCGTCGGGCGCGACGTCGACCCGGTCGACGAACCCGCGCAGCAGCAGCCTGGAGTCGAGCAGCGCCTCGACGTAGAGCTCGCGCTCGGCGGGCTCGAGCCGGCGCGGGTCCTCGAGGTCGAAGTAGCGGTCGAGCACGGTGCGGCAGGAGGCGAGCCAGGCGGCGAGGTCGGGCCCCTCGGCACCGAACATCTCGGCCAGCCCCGGCTCGGCCTCGAGCAGCCCCTCCCAGGCGGGCACGAGCATGTCGCGCGCGCGCTCGGGTGTGCGGTCGGCGGCCGGGGCGTCGAAGAGGTCCTCGAGCACCTTGTGGACCACCGTGCCGCGGACGGCGTCGGGCGACGGAGGCTCGGGCAGGCGGTCGATCGTGCGGAAGCGGTACATCAGGGGGCAGGCCATGAAGTCGCCGGCCCGGCTGGGGGAGATCGCCCCCAGCACGTCGACGCCGTCGACCGGCGTCGAGACCCGCTCGGCCGGGGACTCGGTCGCTGCGGGAACGTGCTCGGGGAGGGGGATCGTCATGGCGCGGCTCACCCTAGGCGAGACGTACGACAGCGCTGCGGGCCACGCCCTCGCCGTCGGGGCCCTTGGCTAGGGTTGGGAGGTGGCCGACCCGAACGATCCAGCCCACGCCGACGGACCGCGGCGGTCCGCGCCGCGCGCCCCGGGCACGATCCGGATCGGGTCGATCGTCGGGATCGACGTGCTCATCACGACCTCGTGGTTCGTGGTCGCCGCACTGATCTCGCTGATCTTCGGGCCGCGCATCGAGGCGGCCCAACCGGGACTCGGGTTCTGGAAGTACGTCGCCGGCCTCGCCTTCGCGGTCGTGCTCTACCTGTCCGTGCTGCTCCACGAGGCCTCGCACGCGGTCGTCGCCAAGCGGCTCGGCTACGGCGTCAACTCGATCACGCTGCACTTCCTCGGCGGGATGACGGAGGTCGACGGGCAGTCCAAGCGGCCGCGGCACGAGTTCTGGATCGCCGTGGTGGGCCCGCTCACCTCGATCGCCGTCGGCGGTGCGGCCGGTGTCGTCGCCTATCTGATGTCCGACAGTCTCCTCCAAGAAGCGATGCTCCTCCTGGCCGGCGCCAACCTGCTCATCGGCGTGCTCAACCTCGTCCCGGGCTTGCCTCTCGACGGTGGGCGCGTGCTCAAGGCGCTCGTGTGGGGCGCCTCCGGCGACCAGCACCGCGGCAGCATCGTCGCCGGCTGGGGTGGCCGGATCACCGCCCTGGCCCTGCTGGCCTGGCCGTTGGTGCAGGAGCGGGTCACCGGTGAGCCGCCGACGATCCTCGACCTCGTCCTCGTCTTCATCCTGGGGCTGTTCCTCTGGACCGGAGCGACGGCGGCGATGGCCCACGCCAGGCTCCGGCAGCGGCTTCCCGCCCTGGTCGCGCGCCCGCTCGCCCGCCGTACGCTCACCGTCCCCGAGGACCTGCCGCTGGCCGAGGCCGTACGCCGCGCGCAGGAGGCGCAGGCCGGCAGCATCGTCACCGTCACCCCGGACGGCACCCCCGTGGGCATCGTCAGCGAGGCCGCCGTCACCGCCATGCCGGCCGACCGTCGCCCGTGGGTGCCCACCTCCGCGGTCGCCCGCACGATGGAGGAGGGACTGACGCTCCCGGCCACCGTCGCGGGCGAGGACCTGATCCTGGCCATCAGCCGCCGGCCCGCGGAGGAGTACCTCCTCGTCGAGGCCGACGGCCGGATCTACGGCGTCCTGTCGACTGCCGACGTCGACCGGGCCTTCCGCGACAACGCTCGCCGCTGAGGGAAATCGCCGCTCGGAATACTAGGGTTCGCGGCATGTCCGAGCCCCTCACCGATGACCGAGCCGACGTCCCCGCCGAGGCCTGGTCCGGCGTCCACCGCGGCCCCCTGCGCGAGGGGGAGTGGGTGCGGCTGACCGACCAGAAGGGGCGCAAGCACAACTTCGAGCTGGTCGCCGGCAAGCGGTTCTTCTCCAACAAGGGCCACCTCGACCACGACGAGATGATCGGCCGCGACGAGGGGTTCACGGTCACCTCCTCGGCCGGCGGCCAGTACCTCGTGTTCCGGCCCCTCCTCAACGAGTTCGTCGTGTCGATGCCCCGCGGTGCCGCGGTGGTCTACCCCAAGGACGCCGCCCAGATCGTGGCGCTGGCCGACATCTACCCCGGCGCTCGGGTCGTCGAGGCGGGTGCCGGGTCGGGAGCGCTGACCTGCTCACTGCTGCGCGCGGTCGGCCCCTGGGGCCGCGTCACGTCGTTCGAGCTGCGCGAGGAGTTCGCGGAGGTCGCCCGCCGCAACGTGCACCAGTTCTTCGCCGCGCCCGAGGGCCGCACGCACCCCGCCTGGGACCTGCGCCTCGGCGACCTCAAGGAGGGGCTGCCCGGGCTCGGGAGCCAGGTCGACCGCGTCATCCTCGACATGCTCGACCCCTGGAACTGCGTCGACGCCGTCGCCGACGCCCTGGTCCCCGGTGGCATCGTCTGCGCCTACGTGGCCACGACGACCCAGCTGTCTCGGGTGGTCGAGACCCTGCGCGCGCACGGCGGCTTCACCGAGCCGCAGCCGTGGGAGTCGCTGGTGCGCGACTGGCACGTGGAGGGCCTCGCCGTCCGCCCGGGCCACAAGATGATCGGCCACACCGCCTTCCTCGTCACCGCCCGCCGGATGGCGCCGGGGGAGAAGCCGCCGCGCAAGACCCGACGTCCCGCACCCGGCGCCTACGGCCCCGACTACACCGGCCCCCGCCCCGCCGACGTACCTCCGCTGGAGCCCGCAGAGACCGACGCGTGAGCATTGAGGTCGTCGACTGGTCCCCGCGGTGGGCGGAGCAGTTCGACGAGCTGGCGGCCGTGCTGCGCACCGCCCTCGCCGGCGTGGCGTCGGCCCGGGTCGAGCACGTCGGCTCGACGTCGGTGCTGGGGCTGGCGGCCAAGCCGGTCCTCGACGTCGACGTCATCGTCGCCGTGCGGGACGTCCTGCGCTCGCGCGACGACCTGCGCGAGGCGTACGCCGCAGTGAAGCGGGCGCTGGCGGCCGACCCCGGCATGGACATCGACACCTACCTCGCCGGGAAGTCGGCGGTGCTGCAGCAGGTGCTCGAGGCGTCGGGGCGGATGACGCCGGAGGAGCTGGACGCCATCCGGCGTCTCAACGGCGGCTGACGCGACACCTGGCACCCCGCCGACGCCAGAGTTGCGAAACGGTGACCAACACAGCGAGATATCCGCTTCCGTCCCATGGATCCATGAGTAGTGTCATGTGGCAGGAGGTGCGAGATGTCTGAGCCGTCACGCGAGCAACTTGCCACTCAGGTGCGCTACCTGGAGGCCGAGGTCACCGACCTGCGCCGCCGTCTCGAGGACCTGCCCGGTCAGTCACGAGGGCTGGAGACGCGCCTGGCCGACGCGCAACGCTCCCTCGCGGCCGTCTCGAGCCAGAACGAGCGGCTCGCCCAGACGCTGCGCGACGCCCGTGACCAGATCACGACGCTCAAGGAGGAGGTCGACCGCCTGGCGCAGCCGCCGGCGGGGTTCGGCACCTTCCTCGGGCGCAACGACGACGACTCCGTCGACGTCTTCACCGGCGGTCGCAAGCTGCGCGTCAGCGTGAGCCCCGCCGTGGAGCTCGACGGCCTCGTTCGTGGGCAGGAGGTCATGCTCAACGAGGCGCTCAACGTGGTCGCGGCCCTCGACTTCGAGCAGGTCGGCGAGGTCGTCATGCTCAAGGAGATCCTCGCCGACGGTGAGCGGGCGCTGGTGATCGCCAACGCCGACGAGGAGCGCGTCGTACGCCTCGCGGAGCCGCTGTGCGCCGAGGACGTCACCATCCGGGCCGGCGACTCGTTGCTGCTCGACACCCGCGCCGGATACGTCTACGAGGTCGTGCCGAAGTCCGAGGTCGAGGAGCTCGTCCTGGAGGAGGTGCCCGACATCGACTACACGCAGATCGGCGGCCTCACCACCCAGATCGACGCCATCCGCGACGCCGTCGAGCTGCCCTACCTGCACCCCGAGCTCTTCAAGGACCACGAGCTCAAGCCGCCCAAGGGCGTGCTGCTCTACGGTCCGCCCGGCTGCGGCAAGACGCTGATCGCCAAGGCCGTGGCCAACTCGCTGGCCAAGAAGGTGGCCGAGCGCACCGGCGCGTCGGGGAAGTCCTACTTCCTCAACATCAAGGGCCCCGAGCTGCTCAACAAGTACGTCGGCGAGACCGAGCGCCACATCCGCCTGGTCTTCCAGCGGGCGCGCGAGAAGGCGTCGCTCGGCACCCCGGTCATCGTGTTCTTCGACGAGATGGACTCCCTGTTCCGCACGCGCGGCTCGGGCGTGTCCTCCGACGTGGAGAACACGATCGTGCCGCAGCTGCTCAGCGAGATCGACGGTGTCGAGGCGCTGGAGAACGTCCTCGTGATCGGCGCCTCCAACCGCGAGGACATGATCGACCCCGCCATCCTGCGTCCGGGTCGCCTCGACGTGAAGATCAAGATCGAGCGCCCCGACGCCGAGTCGGCGCGCGACATCTTCTCCAAGTACCTCACCCCGACGCTGCCGCTGCACGCGGAGGACCTCGCCGAGTTCGGCCAGGACCGCACGGCGACGGTCAACGCGATGATCCGCGCCACCGTGGAGCGCATGTACACCGAGTCGGAGGAGAACCGCTTCCTCGAGGTGACCTACGCCAACGGTGACAAGGAGGTCCTCTACTTCAAGGACTTCAACTCCGGCGCGATGATCCAGAACATCGTCGACCGAGCCAAGAAGATGGCGATCAAGGACTTCCTCGACAGCGACCTCAACCCGGCGCAGCGCGGCCTGCGGGTCCAGCACATGCTGCAGGCCTGCGTGGACGAGTTCAAGGAGAACGAGGACCTGCCCAACACCACCAACCCCGACGACTGGGCGCGGATCTCGGGCAAGAAGGGCGAGCGCATCGTCTTCATCCGCACGCTCATCACGGGCAAGCAGGGCACCGAGCCGGGGCGGTCGATCGACACGGTCGCCAACACCGGCCAGTACCTGTGACGGGTCCGGAGCGCGCGATGGGTCGCGAGGACGACCTCGGCCACGGCGACATCGAGGCCGCCCTCGCCGCGCGCCGCGAGCTCGGCGCCCGCTACGACGCCGAGCTCGTCGACGGCTTCGCCGAGCGCATCGAGCGCGCCGTCGAACGACGGGCGGCCGAACGCAGCGAGCTGCAGCAGCGTCGTACGGCGGCAGTGGCGGGAGCCGGGGGACGCCAGCTGGCGCTCGGCATCATCTCCCTCGTTGCCTGCATCCCGATCACCATCGTGCTGGGACTCAACGGCGAGCTGCTGGCCCTGCTCGTCGCGCTCGCAGCGATCGTCAGCGTCAACTTCGCCCACGCCTGGCAGTCGCGACGCGACTGACCCGCCGCGACACCCCTCCGGAGGAGTTGCCCGATTACCTGCTGGCACTAGGTTGGCCGGATGCGAACCATTCTGATCATCGTCGTCATCGTCGTCATCGTGCTCTTCCTCGCCGGGTTCCTCCGCCGCGGGCGCTGACCGCCCCAGGCCCCCGGCTCTCGACTCGCCGCCGGGGGTGGTTCAGTCAGCCACCAGCCGGTAGACGTACGTCCACGGTCGGACCAGGGCCGGTCCGGGCAGGTAGTCCTGCTCCCGGTCCTCGACGTGCCACCCCGCCGACTCCAGCAGGGCGGGGACGTCGCGGGTCAGGTGACATCCGCCGGCAACCGCGCCCCACGGAGGCTCGATGCGCCGCTGCCAGCGACGTACGGTCTCCTCGGGCGCGACGCCGTGCTCGAGGGCATGCAGCCGCCCGCCCGCACGCACCACCCGTCGCGCCTCCCTCAGGGCCAGCAGCGGGTCGGGCACCGTGCACAGGCTGAACGTCACCAGCGCGCTGTCGTGCGAGTCGTCCGGCAGGTCGAGCCGCTGGCCGTCGAGCCCGGCACGGTGGACGGGTACGTCGCTGCGGGAGCGGCGCTTCGCAGAGAGCTCCCAGCCGAGGTCGGAGGGCTCGATCGCGGTAACGGACGAGACGCCCGGGGGATACCAGCGCACGTTGAGCCCGCTGCCGAAGCCGATCTCGAGCACGCGGCCGGTGAGCCCTGCGCAGGTGGCCCGGCGCAGCTCGCCCACGTCGTGGCCGCGGAGGGCCCGGTCGGTCAGGCGCGGCAGCGCGCGCTCGTCCCACACCCGTAGGCTCATGCCATGAGCGTACGACGCGTGATGGGCACGGAGGTCGAGTACGGCATCTCCGTGCAGGGGCAGCCGTCGGCCAACCCGATGGTCGCCTCCTCCCAGGTCGTCAACGCCTACGCCAGCTCCACCGTCAAGGCACGTCGGGCGCGCTGGGACTTCGAGGAGGAGTCGCCGCTGCGCGACGCGCGTGGCTTCGACATGGCCCGCCAGGTGGCCGACCCGAGCCAGCTCACCGACGAGGACCTCGGGCTCGCCAACGTCATCCTGACCAACGGCGCGCGGCTCTACGTCGACCACGCCCACCCGGAGTACTCGTCGCCCGAGGTGACGACCCCGCTCGACGTGGTGCGCTGGGAGAAGGCGGGCGAGCAGGTGATGCTCGACGCGTCACGCATGGCGGCGCAGGTGCCGGGGAGCACGCCGATCCTGCTCTACAAGAACAACACCGACAACAAGGGCGCCTCCTACGGCGCCCACGAGAACTACCTGATGCGTCGCTCGACGCCGTTCGCCGAGATCGTCCGTCACCTCACCCCGTTCTTCGTGTCCCGTCAGGTGGTCACCGGCGCGGGGCGCGTGGGCATCGGCCAGGACGGGCGCGACACCACGCCGGAGCGCGGCTTCCAGGTCAGCCAGCGCGCGGACTACTTCGAGGTGGAGGTCGGCCTCGAGACGACCCTCAAGCGGCCGATCATCAACACCCGCGACGAGCCGCACGCCGATCCGGCGCTCTACCGGCGCCTCCACGTCATCCTCGGCGACGCCAACCTCGCCGAGGTCTCCATCTACCTCAAGTCCGGCACCACCTCGCTGGTGCTCGCGATGATCGAGGACGGCTTCATCGACCGCGACCTGAGCGTCGAGGGGGCCGTCAGGGCGCTGCGCGAGGTCTCGCACGACCCGACACTGCAGCACCTCGTCACCCTGCGCGACGGCCGGCGGCTCACCGCGGTCCAGCTGCAGCTGGAGTACCTCGACCTGGCCCGCAAGTACGTCGAGGACCGCTACGGCGCGGACGCCGACGAGCAGACCGTCGACGTCCTCGCCCGCTGGGAGTCGGTGCTGACCCGCCTCGAGCGCGACCCGATGGAGTGCGCCGGCGAGCTCGACTGGGTCGCCAAGCTCAAGCTGCTCACCCAGTACCGCGACCGCGACGACCTCGACTGGGACGATGCAAAGCTGCACCTCATCGACCTGCAGTACGCCGACGTACGTCCCGACAAGGGGCTCTACCACCGCCTCGCTGCGGCCGGGCGCATCGAGCGGCTGCTCGACGACGCCACCATCGAGGCGGCCATGCACGACCCGCCGGTGGACACCCGCGCCTACTTCCGTGGCCGGTGCCTCGACAAGTACGCCGACTCGGTGGCCGCCGCGTCGTGGGACTCGGTCATCTTCGACCTCCCCGGTCGCGAGTCGCTCCAGCGGGTGCCGACCATCGACCCGCTCCGCGGCACCCGCGCCCACGTCGGCGAGCTGATCGACCGCAGCGACTCCGCCCAGGCGCTCGTCGCGGCCATCACCCGCTGACGCTGCCCCGCCGGCCGCGACTCGCCCCGTCCGCCGACGGTGAACGTCCTTGTGGCGTCGGTGGGAGTGGATAGGGTCGAGACATGGCCCAGGAGCAGAAGCAGCCGCGCAAGTCCTCGCAGGAGGAGACGGCGACCGAGGAGGTCGTGGAGACCGACGTCGCCGAGCGCAAGGAGATGATCGACGAGGACGTCGACGCGATCCTCGACGAGATCGACGAGGTCCTCGAGACCAATGCCGAGGACTTCGTGAAGTCGTTCATCCAGAAGGGCGGGCAGTAGCCGCATGAGCGACTCCCGCCTGCCGACGTCGTACATGACGCCGGGCACGTCGAGCTTCGCCGACTTCCTGGGCGCCGAGGCGCCCGACCTGCTCCCGTCGCGGCGCGCCGTGCCCACCGGCAGTGCCGGCGACCTGGCGCCCCACGGCACCACGATCGTCGCGGCCACCTTCGAGGGTGGCGTCGTCATGGCCGGCGACCGCCGCGCGACGATGGGCAACATCATCGCCCAGCGCGACATCGAGAAGGTCTTCCCGGCCGACGAGTTCTCCGTGGTCGGCATCGCCGGCACGGCGGGCCTGGCCGTCGAGATGGTGCGGCTGTTCCAGACCGAGCTCGAGCACTACGAGAAGATCGAGGGCACCACGCTCTCGATGGACGGCAAGGCCAACCGCCTCGCCGCCCTCATCCGCGCCAACCTCGGCCTGGCGATGCAGGGCCTCGCTGTCGTGCCGCTGTTCGCCGGCTACGACCTCGCCGCCGGCCAGGGCCGCATCTTCAGCTACGACGTGACCGGCGGGCGCTACGAGGAGACGGCCTTCCACTCCGTGGGCTCGGGCTCGCTGTTCGCCCGAGGGTCGCTCAAGAAGCTCTACCGTGACGACCTCGACACCGAGGGAGCGGTCACGGCCGTGGTCCAGGCGCTCTACGACGCCGCCGACGACGACTCCGCCACCGGCGGTCCCGACCTCACCCGGCGCATCTTCCCGGTCGTCCACGTGATCACCCCCGACGGCGGCCGCCGCCTGCCCGACGACGAGGTGTCCGCCATCGCCGACCGCATGATCGCCGCCCGGATGCAGCGGCCCGACGGCCCGGTCGCACCCCTCACCTGACGTAGGAGTCCAGACACATGTCCATGCCGTTCTACGTCTCGCCCGAGCAGCTGATGAAGGACCGGGCCGACTTCGCCCGCAAGGGCATCGCCCGCGGTCGCTCGGTCGTCGCCGTGCAGTACGCCGACGGCGTGCTGTTCGTCTCGGAGAACCCGTCCCAGGCGTTGCACAAGGTCAGCGAGATCTACGACCGGATCGCCTTCGCGGCGGTCGGTCGCTACAACGAGTTCGAGAACCTCCGCATCGCCGGCGTACGCCTCGCCGACATGCGCGGCTACGCCTACGACCGACGCGACGTGACCGGCCGCGGGCTCGCCAACGCCTACGCCCAGACGCTCGGCACGATCTTCTCCTCCGGGGGCGAGAAGCCCTACGAGGTCGAGATCTTCGTCGCCGAGGTCGGCGACACGCCCGAGGCCGACCAGCTCTACCGGCTGACCTACGACGGGCAGGTGGCCGACGAGCACGGGTACGCCGTGATGGGCGGCGCCGCCGACGTCGTCGCGGGCCACCTCGCCCAGCACTACGTCGCCGGCGCCTCGCTCGAGGAGACGCTGCGGGTGGCGGTCGCGGCGCTGGGCCACAGCGAGACCGACGACCGCGTCATCCCGGCAGGCGACCTCGAGGTCGCCGCGCTCGACCGCACCCGCAGCCAGCCCCGCAAGTTCGTGCGGCTGCGGGAGGCCCGGCTCACCGAGATCCTCGGTGCCCGCAGCAACGAGCAGGCCGACACCCCCGCGCCCGAGGACGCCCTCGCCGGGTCCGGGCCCCGACACTCCGGCCAGGACGACCCGGCCGACCCCACCGACCAGGTCTCCGGGGCCACGCCGCCCCTCGAGGACCCCGTCACGGCGGAGCCGCCGGTGGCCCCGCCGGTTTCACCCCCGGTCGCCCCACCGGTCGCCCCGCCTGCCGAGCCGACCGACCCGGCAGCTCCCGGCGAGCCGAGCCCCCCGGCGCCGCAGCCGCCGACCCCCGGTGCGCCTCCGCCGCCCACGGAGCCCGGCGAGCTCTGAGCGGCCCCGGCGTCAGCGCAGGTTGAGCCCCGGCCACTCCGCGGTGGGCTCCGTGGGGATGCCGCTCAGGCGTCGGCGGTAGCGCACGAGCGGGCCGAACTCGTCCAGGGCGGTCCACAGGCGTTGGTGGGCGGCCCAGGGGAGGGGCCCGGAGGGACGCACGTTGCCGTCCGGGCCGAACTCGTGCCAGGCGTCGCCGAAGCCGATCCAGGCGGGCGTCCAGTCGGCGGCGTCGTCCCACGCTCCCTGCCGCTGCTCGACCAGGCGCCGGCGGAGCTGGAACTCCGTCCGGGGCCCGTCGACGACGACGGGGGCCGAGCGCACGGGCCACAGCCACAGGTCGTCGGTCATCACCCGCAGCTCGAGGTCGGCCACGCTCCGCGGCTCGACCAGCACGGTCGCGACGAGATGACGGGGCCCCATGGGAGGACGCTCACCCGGGCGGGCCGGCGGCGTCAAGCGCTGCGTCCACCACCCCGCGCCCCAGCCGGACCTGGGTGGCGCGCCACATTTCGCCGCCGGATGACGCCCGAGGCGTGGTCCGCGGTCCTAGGGTGTGGTCATGGACCGGCGCATCTTCGGCATCGAGAACGAGTACGGCGTCACGTGCACGTTCAAGGGGCAGCGCCGGCTGAGCCCGGACGAGGTCGCCCGCTACCTCTTCCGCAAGGTCGTCAGCTGGGGACGCTCGTCCAACGTCTTCCTCCGCAACGGCGCCCGGCTCTACCTCGACGTCGGCAGCCACCCGGAGTACGCCACCCCGGAGTGCGACGACATCGTCGACCTCGTCACGCACGACAAGGCGGGCGAGCGCATCCTCGAGGGCTTGCTCCTCGACGCGGAGGCCCGTCTGCACGAGGAGGGCATCGCCGGCGACATCTACCTGTTCAAGAACAACACCGACTCGGCCGGCAACTCCTACGGCTGCCACGAGAACTACCTGGTCGGTCGGGCGGGCGAGTTCAGCCGGCTCGCCGACATCCTGATCCCGTTCCTGGTGACGCGGCAGATCGTCGTCGGCGCGGGCAAGGTCGTGATGACCCCGCGCGGGGCGTCGTACAGCGTGAGCCAGCGTGCCGAGCACATCTGGGAGGGCGTCAGCAGCGCCACCACCCGCAGCCGGCCCATCATCAACACCCGCGACGAGCCGCACGCCGACGCCGAGCGGTTCCGCCGCCTGCACGTCATCGTCGGCGACTCCAACATGAGCGAGACCACGACGCTCCTCAAGGTGGCGTCCTGCGACCTCGTCCTCCGGATGATCGAGGAGGGCGTCGTGATGCGCGACCTCACGATGGAGAACCCGATCCGCGCCATCCGGGAGATCAGCCACGACCCGACCGGCCGGCGCAAGGTGCGCCTGGCCAACGGCCGCGAGGCGAGCGCGTTGGAGATCCAGGCCGAGTACCTCGCCAAGGCCCGCGACTTCGTCGACCGCCGGCAGATCTCCACCCCGACGATCGAGCGGGCGCTCGACCTGTGGGAGCGCGGACTCAAGGCCGTGGAGTCCGACGACCTCGGTCTGGTGGACCGCGAGATCGACTGGGTCATCAAGCTCAAGCTCATCGAGCGCTACCGCGCCAAGCACGGCCTGTCCCTCGGCGATGCCCGCATCGCCCAGCTCGACCTCGCCTACCACGACATCCACCGCGGTCGCGGGCTGTACTACCTGCTCGAGAAGCGCGGTGCCGTCGCCCGGGTGAGCAGCGACCTGAAGATCTTCGAGGCCAAGAGCGTCCCGCCGCAGAACACCCGCGCACGCCTGCGCGGCGAGTTCATCCGCCGCGCGCAGGAGCGCCGTCGCGACTTCACGGTCGACTGGGTGCACCTCAAGCTCAACGACCAGGCGCAGCGCACGGTGCTGTGCAAGGACCCCTTCAAGGCCTACGACGAGCGCGTCCAGCGCCTCATCGACGGCATGTGACCGCGTCACGTAGCGGCGCGCACCTGCACGCGCCGGTGTCGTGGCGTGGCGCGTGGGGTCTGCTGGATAGGGTGTCCGGGCAACGCCGACCGATTGAACAGGTGAATCCGTGTCTCGTGTACGTTCCGCTGCCCTCAGCGGTGTCCTCTCCCTCAGCATGCTCGGACTGGCCGCCTGCGGCTCCGGGTCCAGCGACGCCGAGGAGGGCGGCGCCCCCCTCAGCTCGGTGACCATCGAGGGCGAGCAGGGCAAGGAGCCGAAGGTCACCTTCGACGGCCGCCTCGACGGCTCCGAGGCGGAGACGGAGGTCCTGGTCGAGGGCGACGGCGAGGAGGTCGCCGACGGCGACACCGTCGAGGCCCACTGGTGGATCGGAAACGGCTTCACCGAGGAGGAGGCGCAGACCACCTGGACCAAGGGCGGTGCGCCCCAGTCGGTCGAGCTGAACGACGAGGTCCTGCCGTTCCTGCGCGAGGCCGTCATCGGCAACCAGGTCGGTGACCGCATCGTGATGCTCGCCGGCGCCGAGGACGCCTTCGGCGAGGGCGGCCGTCCCGACATCGGCATCGGCAACCGCGACGCCGTGCTGGCAGTCGTCGACATCCTCGGTCGCTCCGAGACGGTGCCACCGGTGCCGCCGCTCGACGGCCCCCAGGGCGAGGAGAAGAAGCCGGCTGGCTGGGCCCCGGAGCTGATCGAGGAGGACGGCGTCATCACCGGCCTCGACTTCAGCACCGCCCACAAGCCCACCGGCAAGCTGATCGCCACCACGCTGGTGAAGGGCGACGGCGCCAAGGTGGAGTCCGGCCAGACCCTCACCGTCGACTACCTCGGGCAGGTCTACAACGCCGAGGAGCCCTTCGACGAGTCCTACAGCAAGGAGCCGGCGGAGTTCCCGATCGGTGTCGGCCAGGTCATCCCGGGCTGGGACGAGCGGCTCGTGGGTCGCACCGTGGGCTCGCGCGTGATCCTGGAGATCCCGCCCGCCGACGGTTACGGCGAGCAGGGCAACGAGCAGGCCGGCATCAAGGGCACCGACACGCTGTTCTTCGTCGTCGACATCCTCGGCGCTTCCTGACCCGTCCGGACAGCGCACGACACGAGCCAGGGGAGAGGGGGAGGTCAGGCATGGTGCAGCCACGGGCGGAGCGGCTGATGAACCTCCACATCCTGCTGCTCGGCGCCAAGCGCTTCATCGGCAAGGACGCGATCCGCGAGGCGTGCTACCCCGAGCACGCCCGCGGGCCGGCCGGTGACGAGGCGTTCGAGCGCGCCTTCGAGCGTGACAAGGACGCGCTGCGACAGATCGGTGCCGTCATCGAGGTCGGCAGCGCCGACGCGTTCTTCGACGACGAGATCGGCTACCGCATCCCGACCGAGCAGACCTCGCTCCCCGAGATCCGCTTCGAGTCCGACGAGGCGGCTGTGCTCGGCCTCGCGGCCCAGGTCTGGCAGCACGCGACGCTCGCCAAGGCCACCGGTCGCGCGCTCGCCAAGCTCAAGGGCCAGGGCGTCGAGATCGACCCGTCGCGCCTCGAGGTCGTCGCACCGGCCATCAGCGCCGACGAGCCGGCGTTCGAGCCCCTGTGGGACGCCATCGGCAAGCGACGCCAGGTCAGCTTCCCCTACCAGCGCGCCGACGAGGCGCAGCCCACCACCCGCCGGGTCCAGCCGTGGGGCCTCGCCCGCTCGTCAGGACGGTGGTACGTCGTCGGCTTCGACGTCGACCGCGGCGCCGAGCGCGTCTTCCGGCTCTCGCGCATCGTCGGCACCGTCCGCGCGACCGGCAGGTCCGGGGCGTACGACGTCCCCGCCGGCACCGACGTGCGCGAGACCGCCCGGCGGCTCTCGCCGTCGTACCCCTCCGTCCGGGCGCAGGTCCGGGTGCGGCAGGGCACCGGTGTCGGCCTGCGACGGCGCGCCGAGTCGGTGACTCCCATCGAG
Source organism: Nocardioides sp. zg-1230 (assembly GCF_013155335.1). Taxonomy (GTDB): domain Bacteria; phylum Actinomycetota; class Actinomycetes; order Propionibacteriales; family Nocardioidaceae; genus Nocardioides. Next base: position 93,351 of record NZ_JABJQZ010000006.1, read on the forward strand.
GACCGTCCGGGCTGGGACGCCCTGGTCGTCGAGGGCCCCGTGCAGGAGCTGTCCGACGAGGTGCTGACCTACGGCGCCGACGTGGTCGTGGAGGAGCCGCGGTCGCTGCGCGACGACGTCGTCGCCCGGCTCCGCGCCGTGGCCGGGGCCGGTGAGGCCTCGTGACCACGCAGACCGGTGACACCGCTCCCGACCAGGTCGCCCGCCTGCTCGCGCTCGTGCCCTACCTCCTGGCCCGCGGCGAGGTTCGGCTCGAGGACGCCGCCGCCCACTTCGGCACCGACGCCGACCAGATCGAGCGCGACCTGCGCCTGCTCTTCATGACCGGTGTGTCGCCGGGGCTGCCCGGCGACCTCATCGAGGTCGACCTCGAGGCGCTGGAGGGCGACCGGATCATCCGGGTCGACAACGCCGACTACCTCGCCCGCCCCGTGCGCTTCTCGCCTGCCGAGGCCACCTCGCTGGTGGTGGCGCTCCGGACGATGGTCGACACCGCGCCCGCCGAGGCCCGCGAGGTCATCGAGCGGACCCTGGCCAAGCTCGAGGAGGCCGCCGGCCAGGACGGTGAGGGACTGCTCCGCCTCCACGTGACCCCCACCCCGCTCGAGAGCAGCGCCGTCGTCCCCGTCCTGGAGTCGGCCCTCGCCCGCGGCCACCAGGTCGAGATCACCTACCACGTGCCCTCGCGCGACCGGGAGTCGCGCCGGGTCGTCGACCCTCGTGGCCTCGCCCGGGTCGAGGACCTGCTCTACCTCGACGCCTGGTGCCACACCGCCGGCGGCGACCGCGCCTTCCGCGTCGACCGGATCGTGGCCGCCACCGAGCTCGACACCCCGGTGGCCGACCCCGGAGCGCGCGCCCGCGACCTCACCGGCGGCTGGTTCACCGACGCAGAGACCACGACGGTCACCTTGCGCCTGGCCCCGCCCGCGCGCTGGGTCGTCGAGTACTACCCGGTGACCGACCGGCGCCCGGGGCCCGACGGCACGATCGACGTCGACCTCGAGGTGGCCAGCGAGGAGTGGGTGAAGTCCCTGCTGCTGCGCCTGGCCCCGCACGCCGAGCTCCTCGCGCCGGCGGCGTACGCCGAGGCGTTCCGGACCGCTGCACGGGCGGCGCTCCGGCTCTACGACGAGGACGGCGTAGACTCCGAGTGACGTCCTGAACGTGATCCACAACACCACCACCAATGACGGAGTGACCAAGATGATCCCGATGATCGGCATGCCGCAGGGCCTCGAGTGGCTCGTGATCCTGGCGATCGTGGTGCTCGTGTTCGGTGCCGCCAAGCTGCCCGACCTCGCCCGCAGCTCCGGCCAGGCACTGCGCATCTTCAAGACCGAGACCAAGGGCCTCCGCGACGACGAGAAGGACGAGTCGGAGACGATCGAGGCGCAGCGCGAGATCGAGGCCCGCAACGAGGCCGAGCGCCAGACGCGCACCGAGACCTCGGGCGAGGTGCTGCGCGAGCGGCGCGACGACACCACCGCCTGATCGACGGAGTCCCGAAGAGCGTGAGGATCGCCCCTCTCGTCGGCCTGTTCAAGGGGCCGCCGCAGGACGCTGTCGGCCCCGACGGCCGGATGGCTCTCGCCGACCACTTCCGCGAGTTCCGGGCGCGGCTGCTGCGCAGCCTGCTCGTGTTCTCCGCCGCCCTGGCGGTGGCCATCGTGTTCCGGCACTCGATCTACGACGCCGTCTACGGCCCCTACCAGGACGCGCAGGAGACCCTGGCGGAGGGCACGTCGATCGCCACGACCAGCGGCGCCGGCGCCGGCCTGCTGCTGTGGCTCACGCTGTGCGGCTTCGCCGCGGCAGTGGTGACGGCTCCCTACTGGCTGTACCAGATCTGGGCGTTCGTGCTGCCCGGGCTCTACGCCCAGGAGCGCAAGATGAGCCGCGTCTTCGTGGCCGTCGCCGGTCCGCTCTTCCTCATCGGCATCGTGCTGGGCTACGTCACCCTGCCGATCGCACTGGAGGTGCTGATCGGCTTCAACCCCGACGGCGTCACCAACCTCATCGACTTCAACGACTACCTCCAGTTCTTCACGCGCACGCTCTTCGTGTTCGGGCTGGCCTTCAACATCCCGGTCTTCGTGGTGCTGCTCAACTTCGCCGGGGTGGTCAAGGGGTCCTCCCTCAAGGCCTACCGGCCCTGGATCGTCATCGGCACGTTCATCTTCGCGGCCGTGGCGACGCCGTCGGCCGACCCGTTCACCATGACGCTGATGGCGGTGCCGATGGTGCTGCTGTTCTTCGCCTCGGAGGCGATCGCGCGGTTCAACGACAAGCGTCGCGCCCGTCGCGCCCCCAACGCCGGGCTCTCGCCCGACGAGCTGTCCTCCATCTGAACCGGCCGCGGGCGGGCTCTGACAGGGTGGACCCATGCAGGGCACCATCACCGACATCGACCCGTTCGACCTGCCGGAGTGGCTCGGCACCGACGACGTGGTCTGGCGCGCCGACGCCGGCCTGCAGACCGGCCACCTCGTCCGGGGGCGGCTGACCGCCGACCCGACCGGCGCCGACCCGACCGGGCCCGGTGTGTCCGACGATCCGGGCGAGATCGTGTGCGACCTCCTCGCCGTCGACGAGGCCTATCCCGCACCCGTCGTGGACGACGCGACGCGACTGCGGGTGCACCAGGCGTGGCGCCACGGGCAGGTCGTCATCGGTGAGCACGGCTCGCGGATGGTGCTGGCCGTCCCCGGGACCCGGTTCGGCCCCGAGCTGGTCCTGGAGGCCCTCAGCCGGCTGGCCCGTGCGGTGGGCGCCCGCGCCGAGCGGTACGCCGCCCTGCTGCGGCTCGGCTGACCCGTCGGCTGACCCCAGTCCGGCCGAGGTGCTCCGGCGCCCGGAGCGTCGGGCCGGACGGTCGGTGCCGGGGGATAGGGTCGCGCCATGCACGACCCGGCTGTGCCCGACCGCCCCGTGCGGGGGCGCGAGATCGCCCTGCTGACCAATCCCACGTCGGGCCGCGGCCGCGGTGCGCGGCACCGTGACGCCGCCCTGGCACGCCTCCGGGAGAGCGGCTTCGTGGTCCGCAACCTGCAGGGCCGCGACGCAGACGAGGCCGCCGACCTGGCCCGCGCGTGCGTCGCCGACGGGGTCGATGCTCTCGTGGTGTGCGGCGGCGACGGGCTGGTCCACCTCGGCGTGCAGGCCGTGGCCGGCACCGGCACGCCCCTCGGCCTCATCCCCAGCGGCACGGGCAACGACGTCGCCCGCTACCTCGGTCTCCCGCGCACCGACCCCGTCGCGGCCGCCGACCGGATCATCGCCTCGCGACAGCGGACCATCGACCTGGCCCGCAGCGGCCAGCGGTGGTTCGTGACCGTGCTCGCAGCAGGCTTCGACGCGATCGTCAACGAACGGGCGAACGCGATGACGTGGCCCCGCGGGCAGATGCGCTACAACCTCGCGACGCTCGCCGAGCTGCGCACCTTCCGTCCGATCCCCTACGTGCTCGAGCTCGACGGCGAGACGATGGAGCACGAGGCGATGCTCGTCGCCGTGGGCAACGGCCCGTCGTTCGGGGGCGGCCTGCGGATCACCGAGGGCGCCCTCCTCGACGACGGCCTGCTCGACGTCGTGGTGATCACCCGGATGAGCAAGCCCAAGCTGGTCCGCTCCTACCCGCGGCTGTTCACCGGCCGGATCGACGGCGTGGCCGAGTACGTCCACCGGCGGGTCCGCACCGTGACCATCGCGGCGCCCGGCATCGTGTCGTACGCCGACGGTGAGCGCTTCGGCCCGCTGCCCCTGACGGTGGAGTGCGTCCCCGGCGCCCTGGACGTGATTGCATGAGGACCCCATGAGCGAGCCCGACGACCAGCCCACGCCCGCCGAGCGCTACGCAGCCTTCCAGCGCGACAAGCCCTACCCGATGCTCAAGGACTTCGAGGGCCTCTACGGCTTCGAGCTCGACGACTTCCAGCTGCGCGCGTGCCGCGAGATCGAGGACGGCCGCGGTGTCCTCGTCGCGGCCCCGACCGGGTCCGGCAAGACGGTCGTCGGCGAGTTCGCCATCCACCTCGCCCTGCAGACCGGGCGCAAGGCGTTCTACACCACGCCGATCAAGGCGCTGTCCAACCAGAAGTACGCGGACCTGGTGAAGCGATACGGCGCCGACAACGTCGGCCTGCTGACCGGTGACAACGTCGTCAACGGCGAGGCGCCCGTGGTCGTGATGACCACCGAGGTGCTGCGCAACATGCTCTACGCCGGGTCGCGCACGCTGCTCGGCCTCGGCTTCGTGGTCATGGACGAGGTCCACTACCTCGCCGACCGGATGCGTGGCGCGGTGTGGGAGGAGGTCATCATCCACCTGCCGGAGTCGGTGACGCTCGTGTCCCTGTCCGCGACGGTCTCCAACGCCGAGGAGTTCGGTGAGTGGCTGGCCACCGTCCGCGGCGAGACCACCACGATCCTCGAGGAGAAGCGCCCCGTCCCGCTGTTCCAGCACGTCATGGTGGGGCGCCGCCTGCTCGACCTCTTCGCGTCCTCCGACGTCGACGCGAGCGCGGGCTTCGTCAAGGAGGGCGCGCCGGTCAACGACGAGCTGACCCGCATCGCCCGCGACGACTGGGCCAGCTCACGGCTGATGCGCGACCGTCGCTCGCCCCGCAAGGGCAAGCCCGGGTCGTCGAAGAACCCCCGCGCCGTCGGAAACGGGCGCCGCGTGTGGATCCCCAGCCGCGTCGAGGTCGTCGAGCGCCTCGACCGCGAGGGCCTGCTGCCCGCCATCGTGTTCATCTTCAGCCGCGCCGGCTGCGACGCCGCGGTCACCCAGCTCGTCCAGGCCAACACCCGCCTCACGACCGCCGCCGAGCGCGACGAGATCTTCGCCCGCGTGGAGGAGGCCTCGCGCACGCTGCCCGAGGAGGACCTGCACGTCCTGGGCTACCACGAGTTCCTCGACGGCCTCACCCGCGGCGTCGCCGCGCACCACGCCGGGTTGCTGCCGGCCTTCAAGCAGGTGGTCGAGGAGCTGTTCCAGGAAGGTCTGGTCAAGGTCGTCTTCGCGACCGAGACCCTCGCGCTCGGCATCAACATGCCCGCCCGCACTGTCGTGATCGAGAAGCTGTCCAAGTGGAACGGCGAGACCCACGCCGACCTGACGCCGGGGGAGTACACCCAGCTCACCGGGCGTGCCGGGCGACGCGGCCTCGACATCGAGGGCCACGGCGTCGTGCTCTACCAGCCGGGCATGAACCCGCGCGAGGTCGCCGGCCTCGCCTCCACGCGCACCTACCCGCTCCGATCGTCGTTCCGGCCGTCCTACAACATGGCGGTCAACCTCGTGCACCAGTTCGGTCGCGCGACCTCACGCGAGCTGCTCGAGCAGTCCTTCGCGCAGTTCCAGGCCGACAAGGCCGTCGTCGGGCTCGCCAGACAGGTGCACAAGGCCGAGGAGGCGCTCGAGGGCTACCGGGAGGCCGCGACGTGCCACGTCGGCGACTTCATGGAGTACGCCGCCCTGCGGCGCAGGATCTCCGACCTGGAGAAGGGGGCCGCGCGGGAGCGTCGGCAGGACCGGCGCGAGGAGGCGATGCGCTCGCTCGGCAAGCTGCGACCGGGCGACGTGATCCACGTGCCGGCCGGCAAGTTCAGCGGCCTTGCGGTGGTGATCGACCCGGGCCACTCCGGCGACGAGCCGCGCCCCTACGTCCTCACCGCCGACCGGCAGGCGCGGCGTCTGGCGCCGATGGACTTCCCGACCCCCGTGGAGGCCATCGGCCGGCTGCGGATCCCCAAGTCGTTCAACGGTCGCAACCCCGCCATGCGCCGTGACCTCGCGACCGCCCTGCGCGCCAAGGCCCACGGGCTCGACGCCCCCGGCGAGCGGCGTACGAGGCAGCGCGACTCCTTCAGCGACACCCCGACGGACCGCGAGATCGGCCGCCTGCGCGCCGACCTGAAGGCCCACCCCTGCCACCAGTGCCCCGAGCGCGAGGACCACGCCCGGTGGGCCGAGCGCTACTTCAAGCTCGAGCGCGACACCGAGACCCTCAAGAGGCGGGTGGACAACCGCACCAACACCGTCGCCCGCACCTTCGACCGCGTCTGCGACGTCCTGACCGCGCTCGGCTACCTCGAGGGCGACACCGTCACCGAGAAGGGCTCGCACCTGAGGCGGATCTACACCGACATGGACCTCGTCGCAGCCGAGGCGATCCGGGCCGGCCTGTTCGACGGTCTCGCCCCGTCCGAGCTCGCGGCGGTGCTGTCCGCCCTCGTCTTCGAGGCACGGCGCGCCGATGACTCCTCCTCACCCAAGATGCCCGGCGGCCAGGTGCGACCCGTGCTGGGCGAGCTCGTCCGCCTCTGGGGCCAGCTCGATGCGCTCGAGCGCGACCACCGCCTCGACTTCCTCCGTGAGCCCGACATCGGCTTCGCCTGGGCGGCGTGGCGCTGGGCCGAGGGCGACGACCTCGACGACGTGCTGATGGTGACCGGCCTGTCGGCCGGCGACTTCGTGCGCTGGATGAAGCAGCTGCTCGACCTGTGCGGCCAGGTCGCCGACGCCGCGGGGGAGCGGGAGCTGCGCGACACCGCGCGCGCGACCGCGCGGTTGCTCAAGCGCGGCGTGATCGCCTACAGCGTCCTGGCGGAGTAGGCGCCGCTGGCGTGAGGCTCAGGGCCCCGGAGCGCCTGGGTGACACTGCTGCCCAGCTCTGGTACTGGTTGGACCGTGACCTCCCCGACCCAGCCCCGCGGCGAGGCCCCGGCAGCCGCTGAGATCGTTGCCGGCATCGACCGCGTCACGCAGCACCACGGACCCTGGACGACGAACTACTCGCTGGTCCCCGGTGTACGCACCCGGGACGACGAGCCCGACCCGAACGACCGCACCCGGATCAGACGGCTGGTCCAGCTCGTGTCGGACGTCGCCGGACGCCCGGTGGCAGACCTGCGGATCCTCGACCTGGCCTGCCTCGAGGGTCAGGTCGCCCTGGAGTTCGCGCGACTCGGAGCCAGGGTCGTGGGCATCGAGGGGCGGGAGTCCAACGTCGCCAAGGCGCGGTTCGCGGCCCAGACGTTGGGTCTGACCAACCTCGAGCTGCACCACGACGATGTGCGCAACCTGAGCCGGGAGACCTACGGCGGCTTCGACGTCGTGCTCTGCCTGGGCATCCTGTACCACCTGGACGACGAGGACGTCTTCACCTTCCTGCAGGCGGTCGGCGAGGTGTGCGACGGCGCCGCGGTGGTCGACACCCATGTCGGCCTCGCGAACGAGCGCACCTACGTCTTCGAGGGGCAGACCTATGCCGGCGCGTCGTACGTCGAGCACGATGCGGACGCCGAGGACGAGGACAAGCTCGCCAACCGATGGGCGTCGCTGGACAACCCACTGAGCCTGTGGCTCACGCGCCCGTCGCTGTACAACTTCCTCTCCGAGTGCGGATTCACCTCCGTCTGGGAATGTCACCAGCCTCGATGGGAAGGCATGCACGACGACAGGGTCACCCTGCTGGCGGTCAAGGGCGGCCGGGTGACAAGCCTGCCGAGCGAGCCCGAGGTCGAGATCGGCGCATCGGCGTGGCCCGAGCTGGAGCCCGCGGTGCAGTCGGACCCGGGCCTCGACACGGGTGCCACGTCGGAGGCGACTGTCCAGGCGCTCGCCGACACCGACGAGCGGCTGCAGGAGGCCCGGCGCAAGGTCCGCCGGCTGCGCACGAGGGTGCGCACGCTCCGCACCCGGGTGCACACGCTGCGCGCGAGGGTGCGCACGCTCGAGGGCGAGCTCGAGGAGATCCGCGGTTCGAAGGTGGGGCGAGCACACAGCGCCGCTGTGCGACTCCGTGACAGGTGGTCGTCCCGGCGACGATAGGGTCACGACATGGTGCCCGGCGACCGTCTCCTGCTGCTCGACACCGCCTCGCTCTACTTCCGGGCGTTCTTCGGTGTGCCCGACTCGGTGCAGGCGCCCGACGGCACGCCCGTCAACGCCGTGCGCGGGCTGATGGACTTCATCAGCCGATTGGTGGGGGAGTACGACCCGACACACCTGGCGTGCTGCTGGGACGACGACTGGCGACCGCAGTGGCGCGTCGACCTGCTCCCGTCCTACAAGGCGCACCGGGTCGTGCGCGAGGTCCCGGGTCCCCGCCCCGACGTCGAGGAGGTGCCGGACCCGCTCGAGGCCCAGGTGCCGATCATCCTGTCGGTGCTGGAGGCCTACGGCATCCCCGTCGTGGGCCATGCCGAGATGGAGGCCGACGACGTGATCGGCACCCTCGCCACCGGCGCCGGCATGCCGGTCGACATCGTCACCGGTGACCGCGACCTGTTCCAGCTCGTCGACGACGACGCCGAGGTCCGCGTGCTCTACGTCGCCCGCGGCGTCAGCAAGCACGAGCGCGTCGACAACGCCTGGGTGCGGGGCAAGTACGGCGTCGACGCCCACCAGTACGCCGACCTCGCCACGCTGCGTGGCGACGCCTCCGACGGGCTCCCGGGCGTCGCCGGGGTCGGCGACAAGACCGCCGCGACTCTCCTCAACCGGTTCGGCACGATCGAGGCGATCATCGCCGCTGCCGGCGACCCCGACTCCGACATGGGTCCCGGACCCCGCGGCAAGATCAAGGCTGCCGCCGACTACCTGGCCGTCGCGCCCCGCGTGGTCGCCGTACGCCGCGACCTCGACCTCGACGGTCACGACCTGAGCCGGCCGCGCACCCCCGCCGACCACGACGCCGTCGTCGAGCTCGACGCGCGGTGGGGCCTCGGCTCGTCTGCCGTGCGCCTGGTGGAGGCACTGTCCGGCTCCCACTAGGGTGTCGCGCGTGAGCACCTCCGAGGTCGAGTCCAAGGACCGGCAGATCCTCGCGCTGCTGGCCGCTGACGGGCGCATGTCGTTCACCGACCTCGGGAAGGCCACGGACCTGTCGACGTCGGCGGTGCACCAGCGGGTCAAGCGGCTCGAGCAGCGCGGCCTGATCACGGGCTACGGGGCGACCGTCGACCACGACCGGCTGGGCCGGCCGCTCACCGCGTTCATCTCGATCACGCCGATCGACCCCTCGCAGCCCGACGACTACCCCGACCGGCTCAAGGGCATCACGGAGATCGAGTCGTGCTGGTCGGTGGCCGGCGAGGAGTCCTACATCCTCAAGATCCGCGTGGCGACGCCGCTCGCGCTCGAGGAGCTCCTGGCCCGGATCCGCGGGGCGGCCAGCGTCTCGACACGCACCACGATCGTCCTGTCGACGCCCTTCGAGAACCGCCCCGTCGACTGACCCGGATGGGATCGGGATGGCCGACCGTCGCACCCTGCTGCTCGATGCGGCCCTCGAGCTGGTCGGGTCGCAGGGGATGCGCGGGCTGACGCACCGCGCGGTCGACGCCGCGGCCGGCCTGCCGCCGGGGTCGACGTCCAACCTCTTCCGCACCCGAGAGGCCCTCGTGCTGGGCATCGTCGAGCGGTTCATCGTCCGTGAGCGGGCCATGGTGACCGGGCCGCGCGACGAGGTCGACCCGACGCCGGACGGCGTGGCCACGGCGCTCGGCCGGTTCGTGGACCGGGCACTGGGCCCGGACCGCACGGTCACCCTCGCGCGCTACGCGATCCTCGTCGAGACCGCCCAGAACCCCGACCTGAGGGAGCTCATCGCCCCAGGCGCCGGCCAGGTCGACACCTGGACCCTCGACCTGGTCACCCACGCCGGGTCGCGATACCCCCACCGCGACGTCGGCGTCCTCTCCAACTACGTCACCGGCCTCCTCCTCCACGAGCTGGCGCTGCCCTCGGCCGACCTGGACGCGGCAGCCCGGGTCCGTTCCGTGATCGACACCCTGGGCTGGACCAGCGCGGAACGCCGTTGACCCCGCTCAACTACAGATGTAGTTTCACAGGATGGCAGACCGCCGCACCGTGTTGCTCGACGCAGCTGTCGAGGTCGTCGCCGACCAAGGGCTCGGCGGCCTGACCCACGACGCGGTGGACGCGCAGGCCGGGATCCCCATCGGCTCCACGGCGGAGCTATTCCCGACCGATCAGACGCTGGTCGAGGGAGTCACGCAGCGTTGCATCGAGCGGGAGATGCAGATGGCCACCGGCCCGCACGCGGAGGTCGAGGCGTCACCCGAGGGCCTCGCGTCGGCCTTCGGAGCCTTCGCCGACCGCGCCCTCGGCGAGGACCGCGCGGTCACCCTCGCTCGCTACATGCTCCACGCCGAGGCAGCCCGCACGCCCTCGCTGCGCCCGTTCTACGCGGTCGGTGCCGACGAGGCCGACACCTGGGCGCTCGACCTCGTACGCCGTGCCGGTTCCCAGCACCCCGAACGGGACGTCGGGATCATGGCGAACTACGTGACGGGACTCGTCTTCCACGAGCTCGCGTTGCCCACGCCCGACCCCGACGTCGCCGGTCGCGTGCGGACCCTCATCGACGCCCTGGGGTGGCGAGCAGCATGAGGGGGACCGCCACCGTGCCGGAGCTCACCCGCGCGCAGCGCGACGGGTTCGTCGAGACGCTCAAGGCTCTCGAGCCCGAGCAGTGGTGGGCCCCCTCGCTGTGCACGGCGTGGCGGGTCGTCGACGTCGCCGCGCACCTCGCCTGGGCGCCGGTGATGGGTGTGGGCGCCGGGGCCCTGGCGATGGCCCGCAACGGCTTCTCGATGAACCGGATGATCGCCCGCTCGGCCGTCGCCTGGGCCGACCGTGGGCACGACGCCATCCTGTCCCAGCTGCGCGACAACGCCCGGTCCGGCGCGACCCCGATCGGCATGCCGCCGGTCGCCGCGCTCGCCGACGCCGTCGTGCACGGGCTCGACGTACGCCGCCCCCTCGGGCTGCCCGGCCAGGTGCCAGCCGAGGCGCTCGCCCCGCTGGCCGACTTCACCCTCGGCACGCCCTGGCCGTTGAACTCCGTCGTCGGGGGGAGCGCGCGACGCCGCGTCGCCGGCGTACGCCTCGTGGCGACCGACACCGACTGGACCCACGGAGACGGCCCCGAGGTGCGGGCGTCCGCCGAGGCGCTCCTGCTCCTCCTCTACGGCCGCCCCCTTGACCCCGCCGACCTCACCGGCGACGGCGCCCCCACCCTCCGCGCCCGCCTCCACTGACCCGCGAACTGCTGCGGCGTGCGCGCAGAAGAGCCTGACAACTTCAGCGATCCCCGGCCAGCCGGCTCCTCCTGAAGATGTCAGGTCGTGCACGGGCCGACAAGTTCAGCCGCCGCGGCCGCAGGACGTCGCAAACGAGCCCCGACTGCGCGATCGTCACGCTGCGGCGGTCGGGAAGAGCGCACGGATTCGTGCGGCGACCTCTGCCGGCCGGTAGAGGTCGGCCCAGGTGATGCGGAGGCAACGCCACCCGGTGATCTCGCAGATCAGGGACTCCCGCTGCTTCTCCCGGAGCACGCAGTCCACGAGCGACTCACCCTCGCGGCGCCGGCTCTCGTACTTCACCTTGCCGTCGAACTCGAGGAAGACGCCCAGCTCGGGCCACGCGAGGTCCACGCGGGCGACCTCGACGCCCAGCGCGTTGCGGATGGGGAAGTTGGGGACCGGAGCCGGCAGGTGCTGGCTCCAGCAGAGGAACCGTGCGCGAGTCTCGCCGACCGACTCGCTCCGACCGTCTGCCAAGCGGAGGACGAGGTCGGTGGCCAGCGTGCGCGGCCAGCGGGTCATGGCGGCGTAGCGCTGGTGCAGGTCCTCGATCGTGGTGAGGCGCTTGTGCAGGAGGAAGTCGATCTCCACGAGCGCGTGCTCAAAGTCGAGGATCGTCGTCAGCTCGAGAGCGGTGCGGGTCGCCGACATCCGGTGGAGTCCGTCTACGTCGACCACGTCCCCCTCTGCGATGACGCCGCGGTGCTGCACGATGCCCGACTCTGCGCGCCCGGCCCGCTCGTCGATCCGGGTCAGGTGCACCCGGCTGAGATCGCACTCCCACAGCGGACACCCGTACTCGTTGGCCGAGCTGAGGTGGCTCAGGACGACGTCGGTGCGCGCTTGGCGCAGCGCGGCACGGCAGAGAACGGCGTACCGCTCGCTCTCGCTCATCGCGGCCCACTCAGGCCCGAGCACGTACGCCCCGCGGCGCACGCGCACCCAGTCACCCGCCTTCACCAGCATCGCGATCGCGTGATCGTGATAGCCGAGTGCGACGGCCTCCTTGCGAGTGAACACGCCATTGGCTTCGACGAGTGCGCGCAGTCGGGCTTCCATGGCGCGCCAGCCTGCAGGAGCTCTCCCACGGCGCGCCGCCCGCTCGACGGCAAGGTGTGGAGAACCCGCACATGGGGCCCTCTGTGGACTTCTACCGGCCACGTACGGCGATCCGCCACGGCCGGCTGCTGAACTTGTCAGGCCGTGCACGGGCCGACATGTTCAGGAACCCCCGGCCGCCCGGGGATTCCTGAACATGTCCGGCTCTTCCGCGGGAACTGCGCCAGCCGCGGCCGCACGGCCGCCGGGCGGGTCAGTACGCCTGGAGGGCGGCGGTGCGGCGGGAGGCCTCGGCCATCTCGGCGGCCTTGAGGGAGGCCTCGTCGAGGCGGCCGTGCTGCTCCCACCACTCCTGGCCGGACTCGGGGAGGGTGTGGATCGGGTCGTAGTACTCGTAGTAGCGGGAGAGGGCCTCGACGTCGTCGGCCTCGATGGACGTGCGGTAGTTCTTCGTCCAGTAGGAGATGCCGTGCTCGGTGTCGTAGTCGGCGTTCTGGTGCACCCAGCGCTTGCCGACGAACGGCACGTCGCACACGATGCGCGGCGTCGCAAAGCCCGGCAGGTAGCCCATGATGTGGTGCTGGAGGCGCTGCGCGTCGGCGAGCGAGACCCGCCAGTGCTCCGAGAACGGGATCATGTCGCACATGTAGAAGTAGTAGGGCATGATCTGCGCGCCGTCGAGCAGGCGGAAGCACAGGTCGAGCAGGGCGTGCGGGTCGGCGTTGACGCCGTTCAGCAGCACCCCCTGGTTGCGTACGTCGCGCAGGCCGGCGTCGAGCATCGCGCGCGAGGCCTCGGCCACGATCGGCGTCACGGAGTTCGCGTGGTTGGCGTGGGTGTGCATCGCCAGCGAGACGCCGCGCGAGCGGGCGACCGCCGCGACGCGGGAGACGCCCTCGACCACGTCGGGCTGCAGCCAGTGCTGCGGCAGGCCGATCAGGGCCTTGGTGGCGAGGCGGATGTCGCGGATGTTCTCGACCTCGAGCACCGACAGGAGGAAGGCCTCCAGGCGGGGCCACGGCATGTTGGCGACGTCGCCGCCGGAGACCACCACGTCGCGCACCGACGGCGTACGACGCAGGTAGTCGAGCATGTCGCCGAGGCGGTCGTTGGGCTTGCCGGCGAACTTGAGCTTGTCGATGACGACCGTCGAGTTGCCGACGAGGTCCATGCGGGTGCAGTGGCCGCAGTACTGCGGGCAGGTCGGCAGCAGCTCCGCGAGCACCTTGGTGGGGTAGCGGTGGGTGAGGCCCTCGGTGGCCCACATGTCGTGCTCGTGCAGCGAGTCGCGTGCGGCGTGCGGGTGGGAGGGCCAGTCGGTGCGGCGGTCGCTGAAGACCGGGATCATGTAGTGGCGCACGGGGTCGGCGTAGAACGCCTCGGTGAGCGAACCCGCGCCGGCGGGCGTCACCGTCGGCACCATGGTGTTCATCATCTGCGGCGGGACGAGCATCGACATCGTGGCCCGCTCGGCCTGGTCGCGCTCGAGGTCGGCGTAGAAGCGCTCGTCGAGCAGGTCGCCCATCAGCTCGCGCAGCTGCTTGACGTTCTTGATGCAGTGGGCGCGTTGCCACTGGACCGAGGCCCACTCGTCGGCGGTGACGGCCGCCCAGCCCGGGAAGCGGGTCCAGTCGGGCTCGACGAGCTCGACCCGCTGGTAGGGGTAGGGCTGGCCGGCGAGGCCGGTCTCGATGGCGGAGCCGTCGTGGGTGGCGGTCTCGATGCTCATGGGGTCTCCTTGCAAGCAGCAGTGCGGCGCGCCGGTTGTGTGTGCGGCGACACATCTGGGAGAGTACGTGGAGAACCTGCGGCCAGTCCAATGCCACGCCGCAAGATTTCCGGTTCTAGACGTTGAACCTAGAAGGATGCCCTGCATGAACACCTCCTCGGACATCCAGGCGGACGTCCGCACCAGTGACCCGACCGGCCTGCACCGCGTCCTCGACGAGCGAGCGGTCCTGCCCCAGGCCGCGCAGCGCCTCGACACCCGTGCCGAGCTGTGGCCCGACGAGGTCCGCATCCGCGTCGAGCGGCTCAACCTCGACGCCGCGTCGTTCCGCCAGCTCGAGCGCGCGCACACGAAGTACGGCGAGCAGCACCCCGACGCCGTCCGCGCAGAGGTGCTCGACATCGTCGCCACCCGGGGCAAGATGCAGAACCCCGTGACCGGTTCCGGCGGCATGCTCGTCGGCACCGTCGAGGAGGTCGGCCCCGAGTCGCCCCTCGGCCTCGCGGTGGGGGACCGGGTCGCGACCCTGGTCAGCCTCACGCTGACCCCGCTCGTCATCGAGGACGACCTGGCCCGCTGGGACGGCTGCAGCGAGCAGGTGCCGTGCGACGGCTATGCGATCCTCTTCGGCCGCTCCATCGCCGCCGTCATCCCCGACGACCTCGACCCGGCGCTCTCGCTGAGCGTGATGGACGTCTGCGGCGCCCCGGCGCTCACCGCGCGCGTCGTGGAGGAGTACGTCGCCCGCGGGCACGCCCCGACCGTCGCGGTGATCGGCGGCGCCGGGAAGTCCGGCTCCCTCAGCCTGGCCGCGGCCCGCCGGGCGGGCGCCTCCCGCACCATCGGTGTCGTGCCCCACCAGGACGAGCACGACCTGCTCACGGGCGCGGGCCTCGCCGACGCGGTCGCGATCGCCGACGCCCGCGACCCCATCGCCCTGCGCGACGCGGTCGCCGCGGCCGGCGGCCCGGCCGACGTGACCGTCGTCTGCGTCGACGTCCCCGGCTGCGAGGGCGGCGCGATCCTGGCCACCGCCGAGGGCGGCACCGTCATCTTCTTCTCGATGGCCACCAGCTTCAGTGGCGCGGCTCTCGGGGCCGAGGGGCTGGCCGCCGACGTGCGGATGCTCGTCGGCAACGGCTACGTCCCGGGCCACGCCGCCCACGCCATGGACCTGCTGCGCAGCGACGCCGGCGTCCGCGCCCTCTTCGAGCGGAGGCTCTGATGGCCGCCCGGAAGCCCGCCAGCCAGCTCGGCATCGACCACGCCGACGTACGCCGGGCGCGCACCCTCGCCCGGCAGGTCGGCAAGCCGATCGTCGACCTCGCCCAGCGCCACACCACCGTGAGCGTCGAGCGCGCCACGCTGCGCCTCGCCGGCCTCGGCGGGGCCGACCCCGACGGCACGCCGTGGGTCAACCGGCTCGCCGACGTCGTACGTGCCGACGTGGGGCTCGAGCACGGCGTGAGCCTGCCGGTGTGGGACGCGCTGGTCCGCGGCGAGGGCGACGACCTGCTCACCCTGGCCCAGAAGGCAGCGGCCGGCTCGATCACCTTCCGCGTGCCCGAGGGCAGGGACGCGAAGCGCGCCGGCGCTGCCGCCCGCAAGGCGGTCGGTGCGGGCATCAAGCAGATCGACCGGCAGCGCACCGCCCGCGAGCGGATGATCGCGAAGGTCGGCGACACCCCGAGCAAGCCGTGGATCTACCTCATCGTCGCCACCGGCGACATCCACGAGGACATCCCGCAGGCGCAGGCCGCCGCGCGCGAGGGCGCCGACGTCATCGCGGTGATCCGCTCGACGGGTCAGTCCCTGCTCGACTTCGTGCCCGAGGGCGCGACGCGCGAGGGGTTCGCCGGCACCTACGCCACCCAGGAGAACTTCCGCCTGATGCGCGCGGCGCTCGACGAGACGTCGAAGGAGCTCGGCCGCTACGTCCGGCTCACCAACTACGCCTCCGGCCTCTGCATGCCGGAGATCGCGGCGCTGGCCGGCCTCGAGCGGCTCGACATGATGCTCAACGACTCGATGTACGGCATCCTCTTCCGCGACATCAACCCGATCCGCACCTTCGTCGACCAGCGCTTCAGCCGCCAGGTCCACGCCCGCGCCGGGATCATCATCAACACCGGCGAGGACAACTACCTCACCACCGCCGACGCGATCGAGGCCGCCCACACGGTCACGACGAGCCAGCTGCTCAACGAGTACTTCGCCAAGGAGGCCGGGCTCGAGGACTGGCAGCTCGGCCTGGGACACGCCTTCGAGATCGACCCCGAGGTGCCCGACTCGTTCCGTCTCGAGCTGGCTCACGCCCTGCTGGCGCGCGAGCTGTTCCCCGACGCACCGCTGAAGTGGATGCCGCCTACGCGCCACATGACCGGCGACATCTTCAAGGGCTACCTCCTCGACGGCTTCTTCAACCTCGTCGGCGCCCTCACCGGCCAGGGCATCCTGCTGGTCGGCATGATGACCGAGGCCGTCGTGACGCCGTGGATCTCCGACCGCGACCTGGCCCTGCAGAACGTCCGCTACGTGATGAACGCCGCCGGCAGGCTCCACGAGGACTTCCGTCCCGCGCCCGACGGCTTCATCGCCGGCCGTGCCCGCGAGGTGCTCGGCGAGGCGATCGACCTGCTCGAGGAGATCAAGGCCGACCGCAGCGTGCCCGGCGAGCCGCCGCTGCTCTCCGCCATCGCCGACGGCACCTTCGGCCTGATGAAGCGCCCCGCCGACAAGGGCAAGGGCCTCGACGGCGTCGCCCGCAAGGCCGGCGACTACTACAACCCGGCGACCGAGATCCTGGAGGGCAAGTGAGTCTCATTCGTCCGTACGGCGACACCACCGGCGACGGCATGGTGCAGCTGTCCTTCACCCTCCCCATCGAGCACTCGAAGGTCGCCGAGGGCGCGGCCGTCCAGCTCGCCAACAAGATGGGCATGGACCCGGCCCTCGTCGTCCACGCCAAGCCGATGGGGGAGGGGTTCACGTTCTTCGTCGTCTACGGCCGCGTCAACCACCTCGTCGACCCCAGCACCGTCGAGGTCGTCGAGCGCGACTACCCGCTGCTGACGCCCAAGGAGGCCAACGCGGCGATCAAGCGGTCGTTGCGCCGGCGCCTGGTGGTCGTGGGCGGCTGCATCGGCACCGACGCCCATACCGTCGGCATCGACGCGATCCTCAACATCAAGGGGTTCGCGGGGGAGAAGGGCCTGGAGTACTACCGCGAGCTCAAGGTGGTCAACCTCGGCGCGCAGGTCTCGGTCCCGCAGCTCGTCGAAGCGGCACGGGAGGAGAAGGCCGACGCCGTGCTCGTCTCGCAGGTCGTCACCCAGCGCGACGCCCACCTGCTCAACACGCGCGAGATGTCGGCCGCCTTCCGCGAGGCCTACCCGGCCGCCCGGCGCCCGCTCCTGGTCGTCGGCGGTCCGCGCTTCGACGAGACGATGGCCGACGAGCTCGGCGTCGACCGCGTCTTCAGCAGGGGTACGACGCCGGGCGAGGTCGCCTCGTTCATCGTCCACCGGCTCACCCAGGAGAAGGCCTCATGAGCGACCGCACCGGCACGGTGGTGACCCACCGTCGCTACGTCCCCTACTCCCATGCCCACTACGCCGGCAACCTCGTCGACGGGGCCTACAGCCTCGGCCTGTTCGGCGACGTCGCCACCGAGATGTGCATCGTGCTCGACGGCGACGAGGGACTCTTCGCGTCCTACTCCGACGTGCAGTTCCGTGCCCCCGTCCGCGCGGGCGACCTCCTCGAGATCACCGCGACGCTGGTGAAGGAGGGCACCCGCAGCCGGGTGATGGACTTCGCCGTGAACGTCGTCGGGCGGGGCGCGCCGACCGACGACGCACCCGGCCGCGCCGAGGTCCTGGAGCCACCCATCGTGGCCACCACCGCCACGGGAACGGTCGTCGTACCCCCCGCCTCGCGCGACTGATACCCCCGACCTCGGCGTGTCATGCATCGACACGCCGACGGCCCCGAGATTTGTCGGAAGACTTTCCTCCGGGGGCCGTGGCGTTGACCTGCGACAACGCGCGTCGTCGCAGGTCAGGGACGTGTTGACACCGGTCCCGCGGGGAGGGAGGGTTCCCGGGTCCGCCTGTGCAGCTCGCGGGTGGCGCCTTCGACAGAGCGGAGACGAGCGTGGGGCACGCAAGGCCAGCGGTGCCCACCGCCCGTCGACCGGTCGCGGGTGCCCCGCGGGGGCTGGATGCGGGAGGGACCCCGGGGCCGTAGACAACTTCGCGTGCTCGTCAGCCAGACGGGTGCGCGTTGGTCCGAAGCCCCCCGGTTCCTCCCGCACCGCTGCAGGCGCTCAATCCGACGTTCCGCGCGGTCGGCTACGGTCTGTGCGTGTCACTGCGCTGCCTCCTCGCCCTCGTCGGCGGGCTCGTGCTGGCAGCCGCCTTCGAGCCGGTCGGCCACTCCTGGGTGATGCCGCCCGCGATCGCGGCCCTGGTGCTCTCCGTGCGAGGCCTCGAGCCGCGACGCGCGTGGCTGCCGAGCCTCGTCTTCGGAGTGGCCTTCATCTTCACCGTGATGGTCTGGATGCGCTCGGTCGGCACCGACGCGTGGCTCGCGATGTGCGCGATGGAGGCGGCGTTCTTCGTCCCGCTCGGCATCGGGCTGTCGTGGAGCATGCGCTCGCGAGCGTGGCCCGTCCTCGCCGCGCTGTGGTGGGTCGGGATCGAGACGTTGCGCAGCGGCTTCCCGTTCAGCGGCATGCCGTTCGGCCGACTGGTGTTCGCGACCGCCGACACGCCCTGGGCCGACGCCGTGCCGTGGATCAGCATGACCGGGGTCAGCTTCCTCGTGGCGCTCACGGGTACGACGCTCGCGTGGCTGCTGGTCGAGCTGCGCTCGCCGTCACGTGCGACGTACGCCGCGGTGGCGGGGCTCGCGGTCGTCACCCTGGCGCCGACGCTGGTGCCGTTCCCGCTCGAGCGCAGCGGCACCGCCACCGTCGCGGCGGTGCAGGGGGACGTGCCCGGCACCGGGCTCAACGTGCCGGCCGTGCACCGCGAGGTGACGGCCAACCACGTGCGGCTGACCGAGGAGCTCGCCGAGGCGGTGGCCGCGGGGGAGCAGCCGCGGCCCGACTTCGTGGTGTGGCCGGAGAACTCGACGGCCGTCGACCCGTTCCTCGACACGGAGATCAACGCCGGCATCGTCGCGGCCTCCGACGCGATCGGCGTACCGATCCTGGTCGGCGGCACCAACAGCAACCCGCTCGACGACGCCCAGGTCCTCAACCAGGGGATCGTCTACCAGCCGGGTCTCGGCAGCGGAGACCGCTACACGAAGCGGCACCCGGTGCCCTACGGCGAGTACATCCCGTTCCGCGGCAGCAGCTGGATGCCGTCGACCTACGGCAGGCTCACCGAGGTGCCACGCGACATGGTCCGCGGCACCAGCCTCGAGCCGATCCGGGTCGGCGACCTGCGCGTGGCCGACGCGATCTGCTTCGACGTGGCCTACGACGAGGGCATCGCCGGCCAGGTGGCACGCGGCGCGGAGCTGGTCACGGTGCAGACGAGCAACGCGATGTTCAGCCGCACCGGACAGCTCGCCCAGCAGTTCGAGATCAGCCGGCTCCGGGCCCAGGAGACCGGCCGGTGGGTCGTGGTGGCCGCCATCAACGGCATCTCGGGCGTCGTACGCCCCGACGGCACGGTGGTCGCGTCGGTCCCGGCGCGCGGGCAGGAGGTGCTCGTGGAGGCGGTCGGGCTCAGCACCACCCAGACCCTGGCCGTACGCCTCGGCGTCTGGCCCGGACGACTCGCGCTGATCTTCCTCGTCGTGCACACGGCGGTCGTGCTCATCACCTATCGTCGTCGCCGGCAGCGCGACCGCGACGGCCATCAGCGCTCCGGGCCCGGGCAGGCCGTGGAGCGACCGAGACCCCTGGAGCGAGGTACGCCCGCGTGAGTGTCGACGGACTCGGCAGGTGCGTCATGGTCATCCCGACCTACGACGAGGCGGACAACCTCGAGTGGATCGTCGGGCGGCTGCGCGAGGCCCAACCCGGCGTCGACGTGCTGGTCGTCGACGACAACAGCCCCGACGGCACCGGCGACATCGCCGACAAGCTGGCCGCCGCCGACCCGGCCGTCAGCGTCGTGCACCGCACCGAGAAGGCGGGGCTGGGCGCCGCCTACCTCCACGGCTTCGACGTCGCGCTCCGTGCAGGCTACGACGTGATCGGCGAGATGGACGCCGACGGCTCGCACCAGCCCGAGCAGCTCCATCGTCTCCTCGACGCGCTGCACACGGCCGACCTCGTCATCGGCTCGCGCTACGTCCCGGGCGGGTCGGTCGTCAACTGGCCCCTCCAGCGGCTCCTGCTCTCGCGCGGCGGCAACCTCTACGTCCGCCTGCTGCTCGGCATCCGGGTCAAGGACGCCACCGCCGGCTACCGCCTGTTCCGACGTACGACGCTCGAGGCCATCGACCTTGGCTCGGTGAGGTCTACTGGATACGTGTTCCAGACCGACCTCGCCTACCGCACCGTCAGCCGCGGGCTCCGGCTGACGGAGGTCCCGATCGAGTTCATCGAGCGCGAGCGCGGTGACTCCAAGATGAGCGGCCAGGTCGCGAGCGAGTCACTGCGGAAGATCACCCGCTGGGGGCTCTCCGAGCGACGGGAGCAGCTCCACAGGAGCAGGGGCAGGAGCAGGAGCCGGGCATGACGACGCCGACCCCGCCTGCAGGACCGCGCCGGCGACGCCGGTGGGTGCGTCCCGCCCTCGCCGCCGCGTTCGTCGTGGTGCCGCTCGTCGAGATCTGGGCCATCCTCCAGGTCGGCCAGCTCGTGGGGCCGTGGTGGACGATCCTGCTGCTCGTGCTCGACAGCCTGCTCGGCGCGTGGCTCATCAAGCGCGAGGGCGGCCGGGCCTGGTCAGCCCTGCGCACGGCACTGCAGCAGGGGCGCATGCCGGCCCGGGAGATCGCCGACGGTGCCCTGATCCTCATCGGCGGCACCCTGATGCTGAGCCCCGGCTTCGTCCTCGACATCGCGGGGATCCTGCTGATCCTGCCCTTCACCCGCCCGGTCGCACGGCGGCTGTTGACCACGGTGGTCGAGCGCCGGCTCGTGGTCGCCCCGACCTTCGGCGGGGGCCCCGGATTCGGCCCCGGATTCGGTACGGGGTTCGGCCCGGGTTTCGGTTCGCCCTCCACCCCCGGAGACGACGAACGCCCCGGACCGGGGCCCGGGGGCCCGGTGGTCCGGGGCGATGTCGTCGAGTGAGCCTCGACCGGCTCGACCGGGGTGGTCAGCCAGTCAGCTGACGCGCTTCTTCTTGTTGGCGCGGTGCAGGTGCGCGGGGCCGATCTCGCCGCCGCGCAGCAGCTCGAGCCGCTCCTTGAGGATGTCCTCGAGCTCCTTCTCCGAGCGACGCTCCAGGAGCATGTCCCAGTGCGTGCGAGCCGGCTTCTCGACCTTCTCCTCGGGAAGGATGCCGGAGGTGCTCAGCGCCTCGGCGCCGCAGCGCGGGCACTCCCAGACCGCTGGGATGTCGGCCTCGACCGACATCGTCACCTCGAAGTCATGCCCCTGCTTGCACCGGTAACCGACCTGCTGGCGAGCTGCGAACTCGATGCCGCGCTCATCCTCGAAACTCTGGCCGCCGAGCCGTGCGCCACGTAATGTGCGCTCCGCCACCGTGCCCACCTCCATTGGGTTGCTGACACCCGTTGTGTTGTGTTCGGGTTCTCCAGTGCAACGAGCCAGATCGTGGTTCGTGACGCCGCTCGTGACGGCGCGGCCCGACTGCACCGGAACTTCTACGATCTTCAACGGTAGCGGGCACGGCACAATTCCGCGGATTCCACGTGTCGACGGCCACGCTCAGGCGCGACGAACTTCACCCTCAGGGGTGGACCCCGTTGTGGACCGTCCCGCCCGACGTCCGCACCCCGGGGCCAGAAGCGCTCAGATCACGGCAGGTACGTCGTTGCCGGCGTCGCGGATGCCCCGCTCGGTGTCCACGCGCCACAGGAGCAGCCCGCCGACGACGAAGAAGATGATGAGCGCGAAGATGGCCGGCCGGTAGGAGTCGGTGAAGGTGTAGACGAGGCCGAAGACGAGCGTGCCGAACCACGAGGTCCCGCGCTCCATGGCGTGGTAGAAGCTGAAGAACTCAGCCTCCTTGCCGCGCGGGATCAGCAGCGAGAAGTAGGACCGCGCCAGGGCTTGCGTGCCGCCCAGCACCAGGCCGATGGCGACGCCGAGCACCAGCAGGGGGACCAGCGACTTCTCGGGGATGACCAGGCCCGCGGTGACGATGCCCATCCAGATCACCAGACCCCCGAGGATCGTGTTCTTCGCCCCGCGCCGCGCCGCGATGCGGCCGAAGAGCAGCGCCCCGCCGACCGCCACGAACTGGACCAGGAGGTAGACCCCCAGCATGGTGCCCTGCGGGAAGCCGAGCTCCTCGACGCCGTACACCGACGCCTGGCTGATGACGGTCTGGATGCCGTCGTTGAAGAAGAGGTAGGCGAGGAGGAAGGTCAGCGCCACAGGGTAGTTGCGCAGCTCCTTGAGCGTGATCCACAGCTGCCCGAAGCTGCGCTGGAGCACCCCGCCCTCGACCTGCTCGACGTCGGCCGGCGGGTGGTTCTTCAGCCCACGGAAGGGGATGAACGTGAAGGCGGCCCACCACACGGCGGCGGACAGCAGAGAGATCCGCACCGCCATGCCCTCGGTGAGGCCGAAGGTGTCGTGGAAGCTCACCAGCACGAAGTTGAGGGCCAGCAGCAGTCCACCGCCGGCGTAGCCGTAGGCCCAGCCTCGCGAGGACACGCGGTCGCGGTCGGTCTCCGACGAGATGATCGGCAGGATCGAGTCGTTGACCACCGCCGACGCGGCGAAGCAGAGGTTGGCGAGGATGAACGTCACCGCGCCGAGCTGCCAGTTGTCGCCGGTCATGAAGAAGAGCAGGGACGCGAAGAACGCGCCGGTCCAGGCGAAGCCGGCCAGGAGGTCCTTCTTGCGCGCCGTGCGGTCCGCGACGGCACCGAGGAGCGGTAGCACCAGCGCGGAGATCAGCGTCGAGAACGTGATGACGTAGGCCGGCAGGGCCCCCGGGGCGATCGACAGGCCGAGGACGGAGACCCGGTCGTCGACCGCGGCCTCCTCGGCGATGGCGATGAGGTAGGGGCCGAACAGGACGCCGGACACCGTCGTGGCGAACGCACTGTTGGCCCAGTCGTAGAAGTACCAGGCCCGCTGCTCCTTGGCCTGCGCCAATGGTGTCAGGTTGGCGATGCCACCCACCTCGGTCATCCCTCATCCTCCACGGGGCCGTTCCACTGTCCGCGGGCGCGGAGCACGTCCCTGAGTATGTCCGTGCGATCGGTCATGATGCCGTCGACACCACGGTCGAGGAGGGCGTTCATCTCAATTGGGTCGTCGATCGTCCAGACGTGCACCTGGACGCCGGCCGCCTGGGCCCGTCGTACGAGCCCGCGCGAGACCACGAGGACGCGGCCCCGTCGATGAGGCACCTGCAGCGCCACCGGCCGCCCGCGGGTGAGCCACCGGGCGAGCCGGGAGCTGCCGACCACGCGGTACGCCAGCACCTCCAGCGGGTGGGCCGAGGTGGCCACGCGGCCCTGCGTACGCCGGCGGAACGCGTTCATCCGGCGCCCGGAGAACGAGCCGACCAGCACCCGGTCCCACGCCGCGCGCTCCTCGATGAAGCGGGCGAGCGCCTCGACCGCGCCCTCGGACTTGAGGTCGATGTTGAACCGTGCCTGCGGGAAGGAGTCGAAGAGGTCGGCGAGGGTCGGCACCCGCTCGCGCCCGCCGATCAGGGCCTCCTGCACCTCGGCGTACGTCGACTCGGCGATGCTGCCGGTCCGGTCGGTCACCCGGTCGAGGACGGTGTCGTGGAAGGCCAGCAGCACGCCGTCGCTGGTGACGTGGACGTCGGTCTCGAGGTACGTGTAGCCGAGCTCGACGGCGTGGGTGAACGCCGCAAGGGTGTTCTCGAGCCCCTCGATGTCGGGGTGGTACGCACCGCCGCGGTGGGCGAAGGCGAGGGGCCGCCCGCCGTCGAGGTAGGCCGGTACGGACCGATGGGGTGTCTTCACGGCAGAAGTATGGACGTCGGCGGTACCGTCGGGGGATGGAGAGCATGACGTGTCCCCGTTGCGGTGTGGAGATGGATCAACGGACCCACGGCGAGGCGACGGTGAGCTCGTGCCCCGAGGGGCACGGGGTGTTCCTCGCGCGCGCTGACCTGGGCATGCTGGTCGAGGCCGAGAACGACTGGCACCGCAACGCCGGCCAGCACACCGCGCCCCTGCCGCGGATCACCGCCGACATGACCGCGCCGCCCTCCGTCGGCAAGGTGTCGCGCGCGTGGGTGGAGACCCTCTTCGGCTGAGCGCCCCTCGCCGACAAGGGCTAGATGTCGCGGAAGGTCTCGATGTTGGCGCCGAGCTCGTTGAGCCGCTCGGCGAGGTCCTCGTAACCGCGGTGGATGACGTACGTCGAGCGCAGCACGCTGCGGCCCTTCGAGGCGAGCATCGCGATCAGCAGCACGACGGCGGGGCGCAGCGCCGGCGGGCAGACGATCTCCGCGCCGGAGAAGTGCGTCGGACCCTCGATCAGCACGCGGTGCGGGTCGAGCAGCTTGACCTGGGCGCCGAGCTTGTTGAGCTCGGTGAGGTAGATCGCCCGGTTCTCGTAGACCCAGTCGTGGAGCAGCGTCTGCCCCTCGGCGACGGCCGCGATGACGGCGAAGAACGGCAGGTTGTCGATGTTGAGGCCGGGGAACGGCATCGGGTGGATCTTGTCCAGCGGCGCCCGCAGCTCGGACGGGTGCGTGGTGATGTCGACCAGCCGGGTCTCGCCGTTGAGGGCGGCGTACTCGGGGGAGCGGTCGTAGCGGAAGCCCATCTCCTCCAGCGTGGCGAGCTCGATCTCGAGGAACTCGATCGGCACGCGGCGGATGGTGATGGACGACTTGGTGACGATGGCGGCCGCCAGCAGCGACATCGCCTCGATCGGGTCCTCGGCGGGGGCGTAGTCGACGTCGACGTTGATCGACGACCGGCCCGTCACCTTGAGCGTGGTGGTGCCGATGCCCTCGACCTCCACGCCGAGGCGCCGGAGGTAGAAGCACAGGTCCTGGACCATGTAGTTGGACGAGGCGTTGCGGATCACGGTGGTGCCCGGGTGCAGCGCCGCGGCCATCAGGGCGTTCTCGGTGACCGTGTCGCCGCGCTCGGTGAGCACGATCGGCCGGGAGGGCTCGATGGTGCGGTTGACGCTGGCGTGGTAGCTGCCCTCGCTCGCCTTCACCTCGAGGCCAAAGGGACGCAGCGCCGACATGTGCGGCTCGACCGTGCGCTCACCGAGGTTGCAGCCACCGGCGTAGGGGAGGTCGAACTCGTCGTAGCGGTGCAGCAGGGGGCCGAGGAACATGATCACCGAGCGCGTACGCCGCGCTGCCGCCTCGTCGATCGCGGCGAGGTTGAGGTCGGCGGGCGGGATGATCTCCAGGTCGTTGTCGTCGCCGACCCAGCGGGTGGCCACGCCGAGGGAGTTGAGCACCTCGAGCAGGCGGTTGACCTCCTCGATGCGCGCGACCTTGCGCAGCGTCGTACGCCCCTTGTTGAGCAGCGAGGCGCACAGCAGCGCGACTCCGGCGTTCTTCGAGGTCTTGACGTCGATCGAGCCGGACAGCGTGGTGGGACCGTCGACGCGCAGGTGCGTGGGGCCGGCACCCAGGGCGACGATCTCGGAGTCGAGAGCTGCGCCGATGCGGGCGAGCATCTCGAGGGAGAGGTTCTGGTGGCCCTTCTCGATGCGGTTGATGGCGCTCTGGCTCGTGCCGAGCAGCTCGGCCAGCTGGTGCTGGGTGAGCCCGCGGTGCTTGCGGGCGTCGCGGATGAGGTTGCCGATGCGACCCTTGTAGTCAGCCATGCCGAGTACGGTATCTCAGATATGAGATAGCGCCAGATCGACGCTCCCGAGTCGTCCCGACATCGGCTGCGTAGGTGCGTGGCAGGATCGCCCCATGCGTGCCACGACCATCCATGCGCCCGGTGACATCCGCTTCGAGAACGTGCCCGACCCGCGGATCGAGCTGCCCACCGACGCGATCGTGAAGGTGGTCGCCGGCTGCATCTGCGGCTCGGACCTCTGGCCCTACCGCGGGGAGAACGACGTCGACGCCGGCTCGACCATCGGCCACGAGTGCGTCGGCGTCGTGGAGGAGGTCGGCTCGGAGGTCTCCACCACCAAGGTCGGCGACTTCGTCATCGTGCCGTTCTGCCACTGCGACAACACGTGCGCCCACTGCCGCGCCGGCATGCAGTCGGCGTGCGTCAACCTCGGCATCACCCAGAGCGGGCAGGGGGAGTACGCCCGGGTCACGCAGGCCGACGGCAGCCTCGTCGCGACCGACGGGATGCCCGACGAGGGACTGATCCCGTCGCTGCTCGCGCTCACCGACGTGATGGCCACCGGCTGGCACGCGGCGGTCGCGGCGGGCGTCCGGCCCGGGCACACCGTCGTGGTCGTCGGCGACGGTGCCGTCGGCCTCAGCGGCGTGCTGGCCGCGTCCGAGATGGGCGCCGAGCGCGTCATCGCCATGTCGCGTCACGAGCCCCGCCAGGAGATCGCCCGGGCCTTCGGCGCGACCGACGTCGTCGCCGAGCGGGGCAAGGAGGGCGAGGCGCGCATCGCTGACCTCACCGACGGGATCGGCGCCGACGCCGTCCTCGAGTGCGTCGGCACGGACGGCGCGATGAAGACGGCATTCACGGTCGCACGCCCGGGCTCGACCGTCGGCTTCGTGGGCGTGCCGCACGGCGTCGAGCTGCCGGTGCGCCGGATGTTCCAGAAGAACGTCGGCCTCGCCGGTGGCATGGCCCCGGTGCGGCGCTACCTGCCCGACCTGCTCGACCGGGTGCTCTCGGGTGCGATCGACCCGGGGAAGGTCTTCGACCTGACGCTGCCGATGGCCGAGTCGCCCGAGGGCTACCGGGCCATGGACGAGCGTCGCGCCATCAAGGTGCTCCTCCGCCCATGACGTCGACCGAGGACACGTCGCCCGAGGACAAGCTGCTGCTCGGTCCGCTGCTCCGCTACGTCGACGAGACCTCGGCGGCCGTCTGGGTCGAGACGGACGCTCCCTGTCGCGTCACGGTCACCCGAGGGGACGCGAGCGCGAGCGCGTCGACGTTCGTGGTCCACGACCACCACTACGCCCTCGTCGAGCTCGACGGGCTCGATCCCGGCACCACCGAGCCCTACACCGTCGCGATCGACGGCGACCGGGTGTGGCCGCCGGCAGGATCGCCGTTCCCCGACCCTGTCATCGCCACCCTCGAGGCGGGTCGCCCGCTGCACCTGGCGTTCGGCTCGTGCCGTACGTCGGTCTCCCACGACGAGAAGGGCAACAGGATCCACGGCGTCGACGCCCTCCGCGCGTGGGCACTGCGGGTCGCCGGGCAGGTCGAGCCCGCCGACCCCGACGACGCCGACCTCGACCCGGACCGGCTTCCCGACCTGATGCTCTTCCTGGGCGACCAGGTCTACGCCGACGAGACCACCGACGCGATGCGCGAGTTCATCGAGTCGCGCCGCGACATCGACCAGCCGCCGTGGACCGAGCTCCGGGACTACGAGGAGTACGCGCACCTCTACAAGCTCGCGTGGTCCGATCCCGCGAACCGGTGGCTGCTCTCGACCGTGCCGAGCGCGATGATCTTCGACGACCACGACATCCGCGACGACTGGAACACCTCGATGGACTGGCGTCGCGAGATGGAGGCCACCTCGTGGTGGCACGGACGCATCGTCGCCGGCCTGGCGTCCTACTGGGTCTACCAGCACCTGGGCAACATGTCGCCCGCCGAGCGTGAGAAGGACGAGGTGTACGCGACGGTGCGGGCGCACCGCGGCGATGCCGAGCAGGACCTCGGTCCGTTCCTCGACGAGTTCGCAGCCCGGGTCGACCAGCAGCCGCAGACCTACCGCTGGAGCTACACCCGCGACTTCGACACGCAGGCCCGCCTGGTGGTGGTCGACTCGCGCGCGGCCCGCAAGCTCGACCCGGACGACCGGGCGATGCTCGACGACGACGAGGCGGCCTGGCTCGACGAGCAGCTGCGCGGCGACGTCGACCACCTGCTGGTCGGCACGTCCCTGCCGTTCCTGCTCGCCCGCGGGCTCCACCACCTCGAGGCGTTCAGCGAGGCGCTGGCGCAGGGGGCGTGGGGCGAGCGCGGTGGCCGGATGGGGGAGAAGCTCCGCCAGCTGGTGGATCTCGAGCACTGGGGCGCGTTCCAGAACAGCTTCCAGGAGGTCGCGCGTCAGGTGATGGAGGTTGCTGCGGGGGAGCGGGGCCGAGCGCCGTCGACCGTCACGTTCCTCTCCGGCGACGTGCACCACAGCTACGTGAGCGAGGCACACCCGCCCCACGGCCGTCCGGCGCTGCGCTCGACGATCCTGCAGGCCGTCTGCTCACCGATGCGCAACCCGCTCTCGCGCAACATGCGCTTCGCGACGGCCGTGCTCTCCTACGGCGTCGCCGGCCCGATGGGCCGTCTGGCGTCGAAGTCGGCGCGGGTGCCCGATGCGCCGCTCACGTGGACCTACGCCGAAGGGCCGTGGTTCGACAACAACCTCGCCTTCCTCCAGCTGGCCGGACCGAGCCTGCGCATGTGGTGGGTCACCGGCGAGGTGGTCGACGACCACGACCGGCCGAAGCTGGCGAAGGTGGAGTCCTACGCACTCGACGTGGACGGCAACCCGCCCCCGCGCGAGCGCTTCGTGTCCAAGGTGCGCCGCAGGGTCACGCGGCGGGTGCAGGACGACTCGGTCCGCGAGCGCTGACGGCGAGCTCTCAGGCGTTGCTGAGCACGCGGTCGCGCCCGTGGGTGCAGCTGCACGTGTCGGAGCACGGCAGGTAGGTGTGACGACCGTGGCCGCACTCGCTGCACGGCAGGTCGTGAGAGAGGTGGACCGAGCTGGTCTCGACGGTGTCCCACATGCCGTCCACGGTCGCACCGGATGGCGCCGCTCGTGCGCGAACCGCCGGGGAATGACCGATCTGGGGCAGGAATGACCCGTTCGGGCCATGCCGGTGTGGCCCCGACACACCGTTCCGCGGTCCTAGGATCGCGGCATGGCAGCCGCCGCGAGCCTCGACCTGTCGGCGCGGCAGGCGCGCCGCATCGCCGTACGCGCCCAGCTGCTCGCCGCGCCGCGACCCACCGACGCGCTGGACGTGGTGCGGCACCTCGGCTTCCTCCAGGTCGACCTCACCCGGGTCGTGGCCCAGCACGCCGACCTCGCCCTGTGGAGCCGCCTCGGGGGCACCTACGAGCCCGAGGACCTCGAGGAGCTCGTGGGCGACGGCGCTCTCGTCGAGCTGCGGGCCATGTTGCTGCCGAGCGAGGACGTCGCGCTGCACCGGGCCGACATGGACGCGTGGCCCGGTGAGCCGCCGCTGAAGGAGTGGCAGGAGGACCTCGCCGACTGGGTGGCCGCCAACGACGGCTGTCGCCGCGACATCCTCGCGCTGCTGCGGGCGGAGGGGCCGACTGCGGCCCGTGACCTGCCGGACACCTGCGAGGTGCCGTGGCGATCGACGGGGTGGACCAACGACAAGAACGTGATGAAGCTGCTCGAGTGCCTGGAGGCGCGCGGCGAGGTCGCGGTCGCCTCGCGCGAGGGCCGCGAGCGTCGGTGGGACCTCGCCGAGCGCGTCCACCCCGGCGACCCCGCGGTGCCCGCCGAGGAGGCCCACCACGCCCTCGCCGCGCGGCGGCTGCGGGCGCTCGGCATCGCCCGCCCGCGGGCGCTCGAGGCCTGGGACGAGCGGTACGACGTCCGCGGCACCGGTGTGGCCGCCCGCGTCGACGGCGTACGCGGGACGTGGCGGATGGACCCAGACCGGCTGCAGGACCTCGACGACTTCGAGGGCCGCGCCGCCATCCTGTCCCCGCTGGACCGGCTCGTGTTCGACCGCAAGCGGATGGAGGACCTGTTCGCCTTCGACTACCAGCTCGAGATGTACAAGCCCGCGGCGAAGCGGCAGTGGGGCTACTGGGCGATGCCGGTGCTCGACGGCGACGAGCTGGTCGGGAAGGTCGACGCGACGGCCGACCGCGAGGCGGGCGTGCTGATCGTCGACGCCGTGCACGAGGACGGCGACTGGTCCGCTGCTCGCCGCCGACGGGTGCACGCCGAGCTCGACGCACTGGGGGAGTGGCTGGGCCTCGAGGTCGCGCGTCCCTGACCGGGCGCGCGTGCCACCGACCGCTCGACGCCGGTAACAACGCCTTCCCGGGAGCAACGGGACCCCGCCGGTTGCTCCTCTGGTCGACCACCGTCCGGCCACGGAGGAGCAACGACGTACCCAAAGTGGGGTAGGCGCCGATTTGACAGACCTACGTTGCGCATGCAGGGCATCGAGGGGCGATGCCCACCAGCACAAGGGGCATCAACATGCGCACAGGCAACAAGCGGGTCGTGGGGACCCTGCTCGCCGTGACCCTCGGAGTCACGTCCACCAGCGTGCTCGCGGGACCGGCCGAGGCCGGACCGCCGATCAGGATCCACGGCGTCGTCACCGCAGCAGGGGGCGGCGGGCTCTCCGGGATCAACGTCACTGCACTGGCCGAGAGGGCTGTCGAAGGCACCACCCAGTGGGTCGCGATCGACAGCGCCACGACCGGAGTGGACGGCAGCTACAACGTCGGCAAGCTCCCTGACGGCAACTACCGGGTGCGCTTCGACGACCCGGCCGGCCGTTACGCCACCGAGTACTACAACAACGCCTTCGTGCCCGCCGACGCCGAGGTCGTCGCGCTGGACAGCGGGAAGTTCGACATGGCGGAGGTCGTCCTGGGCGGCGCGGCTCAGCTGACCGGTGTGGTCACCGGCAGCACGGGCGACGGTATCGAGGGCGCGGAGGTCACGGCGTACGTCGAGCAGAGCGGCGCCTGGGTCCCGTTCACCACCCTCCTGACCGTCGCGGGCGGTCACTACGACCTCGGGCTCCTGCCCGGTGGCACGTACAAGCTCGGCTTCCATGACCCCGCCACCGGGGTCACGGAGTACTGGAACGACAAGTCCACCCTCGTCGACGCCGACGTCCTGACCGTCCAGAACGCCGGGTCGAGCACCGGCCTCAACGTCCAGCTCGCGACGCCGCTGCCGGAGCCGAGCCCGGAGCCGAGCCCCGAGCCCACCCCGGAGCCCACCCCGGAGCCCACCGTGACGCCCACGGTCGAGCCGACGCCGAGCGCGACGGCCGCACCCACGCAGCAGGCGGTGCCGACCCCGGTCGCGACGACCGCGCCCACCACGACGACCGCGAAGGTGGTCATGGTCAAGCGGCCTCGGATCAGGGGCCTCGCCCGCGTCGCCCAGGTCCTCCGGGTGACCCGGGGCACCTGGAACCCGACCAAGGTCTCCCGGAAGATCCAGTGGCTCGCCAACGGCAAGCGCATCAAGGGCGCCACGAAGAACCGCCTCACGGTGACCAAGAAGCTCCGCGGCACGCGGATCTCCGTCCGGGTGGTCGCCTCCGCACCGCAGCTCGCCGACCTCACCGTGAAGACGCGCCGGACGAAGAAGGTCCGCGGCTGATCGACCGCCGTTGCACTCGCAGTCGCGACTGACGACAGTGCGGTGGGGGGGGTGCATCTGGGGGGCCCCCCCCCCCCCCCCCGCGGCGCGGGGTGGG
>NZ_JABJQZ010000007.1 GCF_013155335.1 Nocardioides sp. zg-1230
TGATCGCCCGCCGGGGCCCTCGCTGGCGCGACGGACGCCGGGGCGGGGGCTGTGGTCCACCGGGTGGACCACAGCCACCGCACAGTCGTCGCTGAGTCGCGCCGGGAGTCAGGCCGTGTTGACGGCGGAGGTGTCGGCGCAGACGACGCCGCGGTTGCCGTCCTGGTCGGCGACCACGGTCAGCCCGGGTGCGTTGCTGTCGTCCACGACGGTCCCGCCCGCGGCCACGGCTGCCGCGATCCGCTGCCCGGCGACCTCCGGCGCCACGTAGACCTCGACGTGGAAGCGCTGGCGCGAGGATGTCGGGTCGCCGGGGTCGCTTGAGTCATCGAACCAGAGGTTGGGGACGCGGACCGTGGCGTCGCGGACCTCGTCGCCGGGTGACCCGCGGCCCTGCGACTCGGCGTCGCCCGTCAGGAGGGCCGCCCACACGGGGGCGACGGCGCCCGGGGCTGCGGTGTCGAGGCCGAGCTCGATCTCGCTGACCGCGGCCGGGTCGGCGG
Organism: Nocardioides sp. zg-1230; assembly: GCF_013155335.1. GTDB lineage: Bacteria > Actinomycetota > Actinomycetes > Propionibacteriales > Nocardioidaceae > Nocardioides. Next base: position 504 of record NZ_JABJQZ010000007.1, read on the forward strand.
TGAGGCCGAGGTCGGCCGCGACCTCGGTGATGCGGCGCGCGAGGTCGACGTCCTGCTGGGTGACCCACTCGACGACGTGCTCGGTGCCGTCGTCCTCGCGGTAGATCGCTTCGGCGGTGACCAGCTCGAGGTCCACGTGGCACGCGCCGATCACCACGCGCGGGTGGTGGCCGATCGCGTCGCCTGCGTCACCCACCGCGGTGGCGAACCGCGCGCCGGCGCTGAAGCCGTCGGTCAGGTAGCGCGCGTGCAACCCCTGCGCCAGCTTTCGCCACTCGGTCAGGTCGGCCTCGGCGATCTGCTCGCTCCGCAGCATGTCCATGCTCCGCGAGCCTAGTCGTCGAGGGAGAACCCGAGCGCGTCAGCGAACCGTCGCGGGTCGGCGACGGCGAGCGTGGCGCCGGGATGGGTGATGGTGCCGGTGGGGTCGATCGCCGGGACAGGCTCGTGGAAGGTCAGGCATAGCGCGCGGTCTCCGTTGGTCGTGAACGAGACGCCCCGGTCGGTCAGCGACAGGTGCGGCGGACCGGCGGTCCGGTGCCACGCGAAGCCGCCCGTGAGCTCGACGGAGGAGATGTTGGCGCGCGGCGTGGCCAGGCGCCACGGCCCGTAGCGCACGAACAACCAGTCCGGCCCCACCTCCGCCGTGGTCGTCGCGGGAGTGATGCCGAACGCCCGCGCCGGGGCGAGGTAGTTCGGGGCGAAGGCGAAGTCGAACGTCTCCACCGCGACCGGAGCGCCCTCTCCGCCGGGCTCACGCACGAGACCCCGCAGCGCCATGCCCGCCGGGACGCGATAGGGCTGCAGCACGGCGGCGGCCGGAGCAGGCACCCGGACCAGGGCGCGGCTGCCACCGCCCGGCGCGGGCAGGACGTGGTGGTCCATCGACACCGCCGCCGGACCCCGGCCTGCGCGCCAGGTCCACGACCGCAGCGCGGGGTCGACCCGGGTGACCTCGAAGTCGACGGCGACCCCGGCAGGGCCGTGGACCCGTCCGGTCGTGCCGACGGCCAGGACGTCGTCGGAGGCCTCGACGTCGCGGATGAGGGGTGCCCACGACGACCAGGTCGCGGGCGTGGTGAAGCACCGCCACGCCTCGTCGGCGGTGGCGGGACCGTGGGCGTCGACCAGCACGAGGAGCCCCGATCAGAGCGGGACGGTGTCGTTGTCGCCCAGGTCGGGCTTGTCGTCGCTCAGCAGGCCCTTGGCCATCTGGACGGCGATCGCGACCTTGCCGGGGGACTCCCAGTACTCCGCCGTGTCGCCGTCGATGCGCAGCAGCACGTTGTCGGGGTCGTCGGGACCACCGGACATGAAGGCGCCGGCGGAGGCGTCCCACAGCTCGCGGAGCTTGGCCCGGTCGTCGCTGACGTGGGCGGTGCCGGTCAGCGAGACCCAACCGGCCTTGCTGGAGTAGGACACGTTGACCCGCGGGTCGGCCTCGATCGCACGCACCTTGTCGCTGCTGCGCTCGGTGAGGAACCAGGTGGTGCCCGGGTCCTCGAAGTCCTGGGTGCCCATGGGCGTGGAGACCAGCCGGCCGTCGAGCGACACGTAGGTCAGCACGGCGATGTCGGTCTCCTCCATGATCTCGGCAACGGGCGCGGTCCGGTCGTCGTGGGTCCTCATGCCTCGACCCTGACACGGTGGACAAACCTTGCACCCCACCCGAGGGGCGGGGCCGGTCACAGCAGCGGCGCGCAAGGCGTCGTACTGGCAGGATTGCTCCCGCCACGGGAGGCCAGATCACAGGGGAGACACACGCCATGACGACCACACACCCGGCCGACGACCACGCCCTGATCCGCGTCGAGGGAGCGCGGGAGAACAACCTCAAGAACGTCAGCGTCGAGCTGCCCAAGCGCCGCCTGACGGTCTTCACGGGGGTGTCCGGCTCCGGCAAGAGCTCGCTCGTCTTCGCGACCATCGCGGCCGAGTCGCAGCGGATGATCAACGAGACCTACAGCGCCTTCGTGCAGGGCTTCATGCCCACCCTGGCCCGCCCCGACGTCGACCACCTCGAGGGCCTCACGACCGCGATCATCGTCGACCAGGAACGCATGGGCGCCAACCCGCGCTCCACGGTCGGCACCGCCACCGACGCCAACGCGATGCTGCGGATCCTCTTCAGCCGTCTCGGTGACCCGTACGTCGGCCCGCCCACGGCGTACTCCTTCAACGTCCCGACCCGCAAGGCCAGCGGCATGATGACCACCGAGAAGGGCGGGCGCACCGAGCGCCGGATCGCCAAGCAGGAGGTCTACCTCGGCGGGATGTGCCCGCGCTGCGAGGGCATGGGCAAGGTCAACGACATCGACCGCACGGCGCTCTACGACGAGGACAAGTCGCTCTCCGAGGGCGCCCTGACCGTGCCCGGCTACTCGATGGACGGGTGGTACGGCCGGCTGTTCGAGGGCATGGGACTGCCGATGGACAAGCCGATCAGGTCGTTCACCAAGAAGCAGCTCGAGACGATGCTGTGGGCCGAGCCGACCAAGATCAAGGTCGAGGGCGTCAACCTGACCTTCAACGGCATCATCCCGCAGATCCAGAAGTCCATGCTGTCCAAGGACCCGGAGGCGATGCAGCCGCACATCCGGCGCTTCGTCGAGCGGGCCGTCACCTTCCAGACCTGCCCCGACTGCGACGGCACCCGGCTGACTCCCGAGGCCAGGAAGTCGACGATCAACGACAAGTCGATCGCCGACCTGTGCGAGATGCAGATCAGCGACCTCGCCGACTGGGTGCGCGACCTCGACGAGCCGTCGGTGGCGCCGCTGCTGAAGGGCCTGCAGCACCTGCTCGACTCGTTCAGCGAGATCGGTCTGGGCTACCTCTCGCTCGACCGGCCGGCCGGCACGCTGTCGGGCGGCGAGGCCCAGCGCACCAAGATGATCCGCCACCTCGGCTCGTCGCTCACCGACGTGACCTACGTCTTCGACGAGCCCACGATCGGGCTGCACCCGCACGACATCGAGCGGATGAACCACCTCCTCCGGCAGCTGCGGGACAAGGGCAACACCGTGCTCGTGGTCGAGCACAAGCCGGAGACCATCCAGATCGCCGACCACGTGGTCGACCTCGGCCCGGCCGCCGGTGCCGCGGGCGGCACCATCTGCTTCGAGGGCGACGTCGACGGCCTGCGCAGGAGCGACACGATCACCGGCAGGCACCTCGACGACCGGGCGACCCTCAAGGAGACGGTGCGTGAGGCGACCGGAGCGATGGAGGTGCGCGGTGCCTCGACCCACAACCTGCGCGACGTCGACGTCGACGTGCCGCTGGGGCTCCTCACCGTGGTCACCGGCGTGGCCGGCTCGGGCAAGAGCTCGCTGATCCACGGCTCGCTGGCCGGGCGCGACGAGGTCGTCGTGATCGACCAGGGCGCGATCAAGGGGTCCCGGCGCAGCAACCCGGCGACGTACACCGGGCTCCTCGAGCCGATCCGCAAGGCGTTCGCCAAGGCCAACGGCGTCAAGCCCGCGCTCTTCAGCTCGAACTCCGAGGGCGCGTGCCCGACCTGCAACGGTGCCGGCGTGATCTTCACCGAGCTCGGTCCGATGGCGACGGTGGAGTCGCCGTGCGAGGAGTGCGAGGGCCGCCGCTTCAAGGCCGAGGTGCTCGAGCACACCCTCGGCGGCAAGGACATCGCCGAGGTGCACGAGATGTCGGTCGTCGACGCCCTGGCCCTCTTCAGCGACGGCGAGGCGAGGATCCCGGCGGCGGTGAAGATCCTCGAGCGGCTCGTCGACGTGGGCCTGGGCTACCTGTCGCTGGGCCAGCCGCTGACCACGCTGTCCGGGGGCGAGCGGCAGCGCCTCAAGCTCGCGACGCAGATGGGGGACAAGGGCGACGTCTACATCCTCGACGAGCCCACGACGGGCCTGCACCTCGCCGACGTGGCGAACCTGCTCGGCCTGCTCGACCGCCTCGTCGACGCGGGCAAGTCGGTCATCGTGATCGAGCACCACCAGGCCGTGATGGCGCACGCCGACTGGATCATCGACCTCGGTCCCGGTGCCGGCCACGACGGCGGCACCGTCGTCTTCGAGGGTCCGCCGGCCGAGATGGTGGCGGCGAAGGAGCCGACCCTGACCGGCAAGCACCTCGCGGCGTACGTCGGCGCCTGATGCTGCTCCTCCACGGGCTCGGCGCCACGGGCGGGGTCTGGCGCGGCGTCGAGGCGATCACACCGGCGACCGCACTCGACCTGCCCGGCCACGGCGCAGCGGCCTGGGCGTCGTCGTACACCTTCACCGGCCATGCCCAGGCGGTGCTGCCGCTGCTGGAGGCCTTCGACAGCCCCGTGCCCGTCGTCGGGCACTCGATGGGCGGCGTGGTGGCACTCGAGCTCGCGGTGCTGGCTCCCGAGCGGGTCTCACGCGTGGTCGGGCTCGGGATCAAGGTCGCCTGGCCGCCGGAGGACGCAGCCCGCGCGCTGGCGATGGCGCAGCGGCCGGCGGCGACGTACGACACCCGGGCGGAGGCGGTCGAGCGCTTCCTCCGGGTCTCCGGGCTGGCCGGGCTCGTGGCTCCCGACGACCCGATGGTCGAGGGTGCCGTCGTCGACCGCGCGGCGATGGGGGAGGGGAGTGGCTGGCGACTCGCACAGGACCCGCGCACGTTCGGCGTCGGCGTGCCCGACATTGCGGGGCTCCTCGCGGCCGCCGGGTGCCCCGTGGTGCTCGCACGCGGCGAGCACGACCCGATGGTCGGCCACGAGCAGCTCGCCGAGCTGGCGGGCGACGCGGTCACGCTGCCCGGGCTGGGCCACAACGCGCACGTCGAGGACCCGGCAGCCGTACTGGCGCTCCTGACCTGAGGTCAGGCCTGGCACACCGGGCACCAGAAGAGGCGCCGCGCAGCGACCTGGGTGTCCTGGACCGGGGTCCCACAGATCCGACACGGCAGGCCGGCGCGCCCGTAGACGTAGTGGGCGTCGACCCGGCGCGGGCGGCCGGCCGGGCGCTCCCGGTCCTCCGGCAAGGTTGTGACGATCCGACCGGCACGGACACCAGCGCGCAGCAGCACCACGAGGTCGTCCCACAGGGCGTGCAGCACCGCCGCGTCGTGGAGCCGGCCCGGACGCAACGGGTCGAGCCGCTGCCGGAACAGCACCTCGGCGCGGTAGACGTTGCCGACACCGGCCACGACCGACTGGTCCATGAGCAGGGTGGCGATCGGGGCCCGGCTGCGCAGCACGCGGTCCACGAAAGCCTGGACGTCGGGCCCCCTCCGCAGCGGGTCGGGGCCGAGCCGGGCGAGCACCGTCCTGCGCTCGGTGTCGGTGAGCACCTCGCACGCAGTCGGACCGCGCAGCTCCAGCCAGTGACCGCCCCCGACGAGCCGGAGCCGCAGGGCACCACGCGCCGCCGGCGCCGGGAGGGTGCCGTCGCGGAACTTGCCGTAGAGGCCGAGGTGCACGTGCAGCCACAGGTCGCCGTAGCGGTGGAACAGGTGCTTGCCCCACGCGTCGGTGGCGGCGAGCAGGCGGCCGTCGAGGAGCCGGGCGCCGTCCTCGAAGCGGCCCTGGGGGCTGTCGGCGGACACGTGCTGCCCGACCAGCAGCCGCGCATGGCGGCGCGCGAGGCGGTGGATGGTGTGTCCCTCTGGCACGCCCCGATCGTTGCCGACCCGGCCAACCCCGGCGTCGCCCCGACGGGCGGGACCGCACCTGCGAGCATGGGGCCATGACTGCACGCGACCTGCGAACGACCATCGCCGATCGCCCCGTCGTCCTCGACGGCGGCCTGGCCACGCTGCTCGAGGAGCACGGCCACGACCTGTCGAGCGACCTCTGGTCCGCCCGCCTGCTGCGCGACGACCCGGCTGCGATCGAGCGGGCCCACCGCGAGTTCTTCGTCGCGGGCGCGGAGGTCGCGACGACGGCGTCCTACCAGGTGTCCTTCGAGGGCTTCGGAGCCGAGGGAGCCGACCGCGACGAGGTCGAGCGCCTGCTCCGCCGGAGCGTCGAGCTGGCCGCGGCCGCGCGCGACGACGTGGCCCCCGACGGCTGGGTGGCCGCCTCGGTCGGACCGTACGGCGCCGTGCTGGCCGACGGCTCGGAGTACCGCGGCGACTACGACCTCGACGTGGCCGGTCTGCGAGCCTTCCACCGACCGCGGCTCGACGTCCTCGCCTCGACCGTCGGTGAACACGCCGACGTCCTGGCGGTCGAGACCATCCCGTGCCTGGCCGAGGTGGAGGCCGTGCTCGCCGAGCTCGACGGCAGCGGCGTGCCCGCGTGGCTGTCGCTGTCGACGGCCGACGGGCTCACCCGCGCCGGCGAGCCGATCGGGGAGGCGTTCGCGATGGCCGCCGACGTCGCCGAGGTCATCGCCGTCGGCGTCAACTGCACGTCGCCCGCCGATGCCGGCACCGCCGTGCCCGTCGCCGGGGCGCACGGCCCCGCCGTGGTCTACCCCAACTCGGGTCAGGGCTGGAACGCCGTGACGCGGGCGTGGGAGGGACGCTCGGCGTTCGACCCGGCCGACGTCGCGGCCTGGGTGGACGCGGGCGCCCGACTCGTCGGCGGCTGCTGCCGCGTCGGCACCGCCGACATCACCGCGATTCGCACCGCGCTCACCCGCTCGTGAGCACGACCAGCCGCTGGGTGGCCCGCGTCATCGCGACGTAGCGGTCCACCGCTCCGGCGATCCCGTCACCGAAGCGCTCGGGGTCGACGAGCACCACCAGGTCGAACTCGAGGCCCTTGACCAGCTCGGGGGACAGCGAGCGGACGCGCGCCGTGTCGGCGTACGTCGGGTCGCCCACCACGACTGCCGTGCCCTCGGCGTGCTCGGCCAGCCACGCCCCGATGATGGTGTCGCGCTCGGCGACCGGGGCGTGCAGCACCGGGATGCCGCTCTCGCGGACCGACGTGGGCACGTTGGCCTCCGGCAGAGCCGCGCGGATCACGGGCTCGGCCTCGGCCATCACCTCGGCCGGGGTGCGGTAGTTCACCGTCAGGGGCGCGACCGTGACGTCCGCGAGACCGACGCGCGCCAGCCGCTCGGTCCACGACTCCGCGAAGCCGTGACGCGCCTGCGCCCGGTCACCGACGACGGTAAGGCTGCGCGAGGGACAGCGCCGCAGCAGCATCGCCCACTCGGCGTCGCTGAGCTCCTGCGCCTCGTCGACGACGACGTGCGCGAACGGCCCGGCCAACAGGTCGACGTCCGACGTGGGGAGTGCAGCGTCGTCGACCAGCGCGGTCTGCAGGTCGTCGTGGACGAGCATCGAGACCAGGCCGTCGCCGAGCGCGTCGGCGTCCGTCTCCCGCGCTGTGGTGCGCAGGTCGTCGATGACCTCGCCCACCCGGGCGCGCTCGCGGGCCTCGGCGGCCTGCGTACGACGCCTGCGCCGCGAGGCCTCGGGGTCGCCGAGCCGCAGCCGAGCCGCGTCGAGCAACGGCAGGTCGGCGTACGTCCACGCCTCGGCGTCCTCGCGGCGCAGCGCCCGCACCTCGTCGGGCTCGAGCCAGGGGGCGCAGTGGCGGAGGTAGGCCGGGACCGTCCAGAGGTCGCCGACGAGGTCGGTGTGCTCGATCAGCGGCCAGGCGCGGTCGAAGGTGTCGCGCAGCCCGGCGTGCCGGTCGAGCACGCGCCGGAGCTCGTCGGGGGAGAGGTCATCGACCACGTCCGCGGCGTTGTCGACGAGGATGGTGAGGACCTCGCCCCACACGTCGTCGCGGGCGAGGTTGTGCGGCGTTCCGGGGTCGGGGGAGCCGAACGCCTCCGCCCACTCCGCCGGCGTGATCCGCACGTCGCCCCACGCGGTCTCGACGAGGTAGGACTCGGTGGGCGGCTCCTCGTAGAGAGCGACGGCCGGCTCGACGGCCGCGACCATCCGCAGGTCCGACTTGAGCGCGGCCACCTGGTCGTCGGCCTCCGGTCCCAGCGCCACCTCGGGCACGAGGTCTCGGACGGTGCACGTCTGCACGCCCTCCTCGCCGAGGCTCGGCAGCACGTCGCCGACGTAGGCGAGGTAGGGCTCGTGCGGTCCGACGAACAACACCCCGCCGCGCCGGTGCCCCAGCCTCGGATCGGCGTAGAGCAGGTAGGCGGTGCGGTGCAGCGCGACGACGGTCTTGCCGGTGCCGGGGCCACCGTCGACCACGAGCGCGCCTCGAGACCCGGCCCGGACGATCGCGTCCTGGTCTGCCTGGATGGTGCCGAGCACGTCGCGCATCCGGGGCGTACGGCTCCCGCCGAGGGTGGCGATGAAGGCGGACTGGTCGTCGAGGGCGGCCGTGTGGGTGAGTCCCTCCTCGGTGAACGCCTCGTCCCAGTAGTCGACGATCCTCCCCGCCACCCAGCGGTAGCGCCGCCGGCTGACCAGGCCCAGCGGGTGCGCGTGGGTGGCGGCGAAGAACGGCTCGGCGGCAGGGGAGCGCCAGTCGACCAGCAGACGGCGACCGTCCGGGTCGGCCAGGCCGAAGCGGCCGACGTACGTCGTGCCGGCGTCCTCGCCCTCGTTGTCTGCGTCGTGGTCGGCGTGGACGATGCGCCCGAGGCAGAGGTCGAGGTCGTAGCGCCGCAGCGCCCGCAACCGGGAGGTCAGCCGGTGCACCTCCTGGTCGCGCTCGAGGGCCGCCGTGCCGTGGCGGACCGCAGTCCTCCTGGTCTCGGCCAGGCGCTCCTCGAGATCCGACACCGCGCGCGCCAGACCGTTCGCGATGCGGGTGAAGTGCTCACGGTCGCGCTCGATCAGGAGCGGGTCGGCCTTGGCGGCGAGGGCGTCGGGGAGAGCGAACGGAAGGGTGTCCTGCGGCGTCACGCCGTGCAGTGTGAGGGCTGCACGGGGCCTTGCGGCAAGCCCCCGGATGGCCTATACGTTGAGAGTGGAGGCAGTGCAGGCCGTCGGATCGGTCCCGATCCTGGAGGCCATGGGGATCCGCGTCGTCGATCTCCGACCCGGCTTCGCAGCGGCCGAGCTGCCGCCCGAGCCCAACGTCAACCACTTCGGTGTCACCTACGCCGGCTCGCTGTTCAGCGTGGCCGAGATGCTCGGCGGCCTGCTCAGCCTGGCCACCTTCGACCTCGACGACGGCGGCGAGCTCGCCGGCTGCGTGCCGCTCGTCAAGGAGTCGACGATCCGGTTCCGGCGGCCCGCGCTGGGCGTCGTACGAGCCACGGCGTCGCTGTCCGACGACGAGGTGGCGCGGGTGCGGGCCGACGCCCTGGCTACCGGCAAGGGGGAGTTCGTGCTCGAGGCGACGCTCACCGACGCGGCCGGGGAGGTCGTGGCCTCCACGGTCGGGACCTACCAGCTCCGACGCCTCGGGTGAGCGCGCCGAGGTTCGTCCTGCACGACCACCGCCGCCCGAGCCCTCACTTCGACCTGCGGCTCGAGGAGGACGGCGTCCTGCGCAGCTGGGCGGTCCCGAAGGGGCTGCCGGACGACGGCCGCCACGACCGGCTGGCGATCGCCGTGGACGACCACGACCTCGACCACGTCGACTTCGAGGACGAGCACAAGTCGGTCGCCGACACCGGCACGTGGGAGGAGCACTCGCGCGACGACCGGCGGCTGGTGTTCACGCTGCACGGTCGCGCCGGCTCCCGACGGTTCGCGCTCATCCACACCGGCGGCACGCAGTGGCTCCTGCACCTGACCAAGGAACAACCGGGCGTCAATGAAAGTTGACAGTGGGCGTTGTGTCAACGACAGTTGACGCATGAGGACCAGCGTGGACACCGACCCGGGGGAGCCCGACCCGCTCGAGGAGCTCATGCGCATCGCGGGCGCCAAGCAGGAGCTCGCCGCAGCCGAGGCCGTCGCCGTACGACGCGCGCGCATCCACGGCTTCTCGTGGGCGGAGATCGGCACGATGCTCGGCGTCTCCAAGCAGGCCATGCACAAGAAGTACGGCAAGTTCGCCTGACGCGCACCGCGTCGTGATGGTGACAGCCCGCGACGTGAAGGCCCGCCCACGGGAAGCACGGTTGAGCGGGCCCCGGAACGGGAGCGTCGGCTTATCGCCGATAACTGACATTATGTCAGATAGTGTAGATCGGGGGGTTACACGGATGTGATCCCCCGAGATGGGGTCCGTCCCCCATCTTTCCCCTGAGGGCCTTCGAGCGGCGGGATCGCGCGAACGACGCCTGTAGGTTTTGCAGCACTGCCACCCACGACGAGGACCACCGCCTGTGCTGATGCTGATCGCCGCGCTGTTCGCGGCGGCAGTGATGTCCCCGTGGTTGCTCCTGCGTGCCGGCAGACGAGCGTTCCTGGGCATCGCGCTGCTGCCGCTGGCCGGAACCGTGTGGATCGCCGCCCGAGGTGCTGTCGTGCGCGACGGCCAGACGCTCGTCGAAGTCCACCCGTGGGTCGGCAGCATCGGCATGGACCTCGCGCTCGCCATGGGCACGCTCCAGTGGGTGATGGCGCTCATCGTGCTCGGCATCGGCGCGCTCGTGCTGGCCTACTGCGCGTGGTACTTCGGAGACGACGAGCCGGGCGTGCCCCGCTTCGCCGGCGTCCTGGTCGCTTTCATCGCCTCGATGCTCGGCCTGGTCCTGGCCGACGACCTGCTGCTGCTCTACGTCTTCTGGGAGCTGACGACGGTCTTCTCCTTCCTGCTGATCGGCCACGACTCCGAGCGGCGGGCGAGCCGACGTGCCGCCATCCAGGCGCTGGTCGTGACGACGTTCGGCGGCCTCGTCCTGCTCGTCGGCGCGATCGTCGTCGGCCACGCGGCCGGGACGTTCCGGATCACCGAGATCCTGGCCGACCCGCCCGGTGGGACCGCCGTGACGGTCGGTGTCCACCTGCTGCTCGTGGGGGCCGTCAGCAAGTCGGCCCTGCTCCCCTTCCACTTCTGGCTGCCGTCGGCCATGGCCGCCCCGACCCCCGTCAGCGCCTACCTCCACGCGGCGTCGATGGTGAAGGCGGGCGTCTACCTCGTCGCGCTCCTCGCCCCGGCGTTCGCCGGCGTGGCCGGGTGGCGCACGGTGGTGCTGGTGCTCGGCCTCACGACGATGGTCCTCGGCGGCGTACGCGCGCTCCGCCAGCACGACCTCAAGCTGCTGCTGGCCTACGGCACGGTCAGCCAGCTCGGCTTCCTCGTGCTGGTCCTCGGCACCGGCACCCGGAGCGCGATGCTCGCCGGCCTCGCCCTCCTCGTCGCCCACGCGCTGTTCAAGGCGACGCTCTTCCTGGTCGTCGGGATCATCGACCACAGCACCGGCACCCGGGACCTGCGCGAGCTGAGCGGCCTGGCCCGCAGGCTGCCCGTCCTCGCCGTGACCGCGACGCTCGCCGCTGCGTCGATGGCGGGACTCCCCCCGCTGCTCGGCTACGTCGCCAAGGAGAGCGTGCTCGTCGCGCTCGTCGACGTCGCCCGCGAGGGTGACGGCACCGGGATCGGTACGACGACCGGGTGGCTGCTGCTCGCCGGTGTGGTCGTCGGCTCGGTCCTGACCGCCGCCTACTCCGCTCGCTTCATCTGGGGCGCCTTCGGCACCCGGGAGGTCGACGCCCCCGTGGCGGTCCACTCCCCTTCGCCCGCCTTCGTCGTCGCGCCGGTCACCCTGGCCGCTCTGTCGCTGGTGCTCGGCCTGCTCGGCGGTCCCCTCACGTCCCTGCTGGTCCCGCAGGCGGAGGCGTTCCCGCCCGGCGCCCACGACCCCGAGCTCACGCTCTGGCACGGCGTGGGACTCCCCCTCGTCCTCACGCTCGTCACCCTGACCGCAGGTGCAGCGCTCTTCGTCGCTCGCGAGCCCGTCGCCCGGGCGCAGGCCGCCCTGGCCCACGACTGGAGCCTGGAGCGGGCCTACCGCGGCGGCATGCGCCGGCTCGACCGCACGGCCGTGGAGGTGACCGGTGTCGTGCAGCGCGGATCGGCGGCGGCGTACCTCGCCATCATCCTGGTCGTCCTCGTCCTGCTGCCGGGATCCACCCTGGTCGGCAACCTCGACGACGTACGGGTGACGGCCTGGGACAGCCCCGCGCAGGCCGTCGTCGGCCTCGTCGTCGTCGCGGCGGCCGTGCTGACCGCGCGGTCACGTCGCCGCATCCGGGCCGTCCTGCTCGTCGGCGTCACCGGCTACGGCACGGCCTTCCTGTTCGTCCTGCAGGGCGCCCCTGATCTCGCGCTGACCCAGGCACTGGTCGAGACGCTGACCGTGGTGGTGTTCGTCCTCGCGCTGCGGCGGCTCCCGGAGTACTTCACCGACCGCCCGCTGAGCCGCCAGCGCTACCTGCGGATCGCGCTCGGCGTCGCCGTGGCGGTCGTGACCGCCGGCTTCCTGCTCGTGGCGGGCGCTGCGCGCACCGCCGACCCCGTCTCGCTGTCGCTGCCCGAGCAGGCGCTGGAGTTCGGTGGGGGCGGCAACATCGTCAACGTCGTCCTCGTCGACACGCGCGCCTGGGACACCCTCGGCGAGCTCGCGGTGCTCGTGGCCGCGGCCACCGGCGTGGCCAGCCTGGTCTACGTCAACGCGCGCGGCGCCGACATCCGCCGCGTGCACGACATCCCCTACCCCGCAGGCGTGGAGAAGGTCGCCACCGGTCCCGGGCGCCGGGCCTGGCTGCCCGGATCGCGCACACTGCCGCCCGACAAGCGCTCGATCGTCTTCGAGGTGATCGTCCGCCTGCTCTTCCACACACTGGTCGTCATCTCGATCTACCTGCTGCTGGTCGGTCACAACGAGCCCGGCGGCGGGTTCGCCGCTGGCATGACCACCGGGCTCGCCCTCGTCGTGCGCTACCTCGCCGGCGGCCGCTACGAGCTCGACGAGGCCGCACCCGTCGACGCCGGTCGCCTCATCGGGGCCGGACTGGCCGTGGCGGCACTGGCCGCCCTCCTGCCGATGGCCTTCGGAGGCGTGGTCCTGCAGTCGGCGGTCGTCGACCTGCACCTGCCACTGCTCGGCGACCTGCACCTGGTCTCGTCCGTCCTCTTCGACGTCGGTGTCTACCTCGTCGTCGTCGGGCTGGTGCTCGACCTGCTGCGCGCCCTCGGCTCCCACATCGACCGCGACATCCAGCGCTCCCGGCGCGAGGCCCGGACCGAGGCGGAGGCCGCATGACCGTCAACCTGACCCTCGTCCTCGTCGCCGCGTCGCTGCTCGGCTGCGGTGTCTACCTCGTGCTCGAGCGCAGCCTGTCGCGCGTGCTGGTCGGCATCGTCATGATCGGCAACGGCGTCAGCCTCTCCTTCATGGTCGCCGGCGGGCCCGCCGGGCGCGCCCCGATCGTGTCCAAGGGCGGCGACACCACCGGCCTCACCGACCCGCTCCCCCAGGCGATGGTGCTGACCGCCATCGTCATCACCCTCGCCACCACGGCGTTCGTGCTGGCCATGGCCTACCGCAGCTGGCAGCTCAACGGCCACGACGACGTGCAGGACGACATCGAGGACGACATCGTCCGCCGGCTGGCGCTCCGCGACGTGACGTCGGAGGCCTACTCCGCGACGACCTCCGACTACCCCGGTGACGACTCGAGCGGCGACCCCGGTCAGGGACCGGACGACGACCCGCTGGTCGCCGACGCCGCCGAGACGGCCGAGAGGGAGGCGAGGTCGACGTGAACGCCCTGGTCCCCCTGCCGGTGCTGCTGCCGATCCTCGGCGCCGGCGCGTCGCTGGCGTTGCTGCACCACCCGCGGATCCAGCGCTGGCTCAGCCTGACCGTCCTCGGCTCGGTCGTCGTCGTGGCCGCGGTGCTGCTGGTCCAGGCCGACCGCCACGGCCCGCAGACCGTCTGGATCGGCGCCTGGCCCGAGACGCTCGGCATCGTCCTGGTGGCCGACCGGCTCGCGGCCCTCATGTTGCTGGTCAGCGCGGTCGTCACGCTCGCGGTGCTCGCCTACTCCGTCGGACAGGGCATGACCGAGGACGAGGAGGGCGCACCGATCTCGGTCTACCACCCGACCTTCCTCGTGCTCGTGGCCGGCGTCGCCAACGCGTTCCTCGCCGGCGACCTGTTCAACCTCTTCGTCAGCTTCGAGATGCTGCTGTTCGCCAGCTACGTCCTGCTCACCCTCGGCGGGACGGCTGCCCGGGTCCGCGCCGGCACCATCTACGTGCTGGTCAACCTGCTGTCCTCGACCCTCTTCCTCATCAGCCTGGCGGTGACCTACGCCGCCACCGGCACGCTCACCCTCGCCCACCTGGCCCAACGGCTCGCCGACCTGCCCGACCACGTGTCGCTGATGATCCAGCTCCTCCTGCTGACGACGTTCGCCATCAAGGCGGCCGTCTTCCCGCTGTCGCTGTGGCTGCCGGACAGCTATCCCACCGCGCCCGCGCCGGTGACGGCGGTCTTCGCCGGCCTGCTCACCAAGGTCGGCGTCTACGCCATCCTGCGGGTGCAGACCCTGCTGTTCCCCGACAGCCCGCTCACCGACCTGCTGCTGTGGGCGGCGCTGCTGACGATGATCATCGGCATCCTCGGCGCGATCGCCCAGTCCGACATCAAGCGCATGCTGTCCTTCACGCTCGTCAGCCACATCGGCTACCTGATCCTCGGCATCGCGCTCGACAGCCGCACGGGAACCGCGGGCACGACCTTCTACGTCGTGCACCACATCACCATCCAGACCGCGCTCTTCCTCGTCCTGGGCCTCGTGGAGCGACGCGCCGGGAGCACCGCGCTGATGCGCATCGGCGGGCTGGCGCGGATCGCCCCGCTGCTGGCCGTGCTGTTCTTCGTGCCGGCGATGAACCTCGCCGGGATCCCCCCGTTCTCCGGCTTCATCGGCAAGGTCGGCCTGTTCCAGGCCGCACAGCTCGACGGCAGCCCGCTCGCCTGGACCCTGGTCGTCGCCGGCGCGGCGACCAGCCTGCTGACGCTGTACGCCGTCGCGAAGACGTGGGCCGTCGTCTTCTGGCGCACGCCGCTGGAGGCCCACGAGGCGCTCGAGGCGATCGGCACCAGCTCCGCGGAGCCGGTCCCCGGGCACGACACCGGCGCCGTACGCGTCCACCGCGGGCACGTCCACACCGCAGCCGGCACCGTGTCGCGCAGCGACATCGAGGAGGCCCGCCGGCTCGGCGACGACAACGAGCCCGAGCGTGACTTCCACACCCTGATCGAGGCAGGCGACGACAACCGTCACGCCCCCCTCGGCATGCTGCTCCCGGCCGCCGGGCTGGTCACGGCCAGCGTGCTCCTGACGGTCGTCGCCGGGCCGCTCTACGCCTTGGGCGACCGCGCGGCCGACGACCTGCACGAGCGCACCCCCTACCTCTCCTCCGTCCTGACCGAGGAGCACCCGTGAGCCCGGTCATGCGCACCCGTCGCGACGGGTCCACGCGTCCCGCCCGGCACCGGGCCGTCCAGCCGCTCGCGGTGGCGTGGCTGCTCGTGGTCTGGCTGGCGCTCTGGGGCGACGTGACGCCGATGCTCCTCGTCGGCGGCGTGCTGGTGGCCGTGCTGGTCTGCCTGACCTTCCCGCTCCCACCGATCGACCTCGGGTCCTCGGTGCGCGTGCTGCCACTCCTGGGCGTCGTCGCGCGCTTCCACCTCGACGTCGTGCGCGCCAGCGTCCAGGTGGCCGGCGTGGTGCTGCGGCGCCGACCCGTGCGCAACGCGGTGGTCGCGGTCGACCTCGAGACGACGTCCGACTTCCTGATGACCCTCGTGGCCTCCATGCTGTCGCTGATCCCCGGGTCGGTCGTCGTCGAGGCCCGCCGGTCCACCCACACCCTCTACCTCCACGTCCTCGACGTGCCGGACGCCGCGGCCGCCGAAGAGTTCCGCCGCACCGCTCTGGCCCTCGAGCAGCGCCTGCTGCGGGCGCTGCCGCCGCGACCCACCGCCCCGGAGGCCCGATGACCGTCGTGCTCGTGCTCGGCGCCGCGATGCTCACGGCCGCCGCCGCCCTCCTCCTCGTACGCCTCACCGTCGGCCCGACCATCCTCGACCGGAGCGTCGCGCTCGACGTCCTGGTCGCGGTCACCGTCTGCGCGACGGGCCTCCACGTCGCCCACTCCGGCGTGACCTACGCGCTGCCGATGCTCGTCGTGCTGGCCGGCTGCGGCATGGTCGGCGCGGTCAGCGTCGCCCGCTACACCAGCCGGAGCGACGACCTCGAGGCCGGGGACCGCGACGACCCGGGCACCGGTGGTCTGCGATGAGCTGGACCGTCGTGGCCGACCTCGCCGCTGCCGTGTGCATCCTCCTCGGCGCGCTGCTCGCCCTCGTCGCCGCCATCGGCGTCGTCCGCATGCCCGACCTGCTGAGCCGCATGCACGCGGCCACCAAGCCCCAGGTCCTCGGCACGGTGCTGGTGATGACCGGCGTCGCCCTCCGCCTGCGCGAGCCGGGCGTCGTCGGGGTGCTCGTCCTCATCGTGCTGCTGCAGATGGCCACGAGCGTGGTGTCGAGCCACATGGTGGGCCGTGCCTCGTTCCGTGCGGGGCAGGTCCGTCGCGACCTGCTCGTCGTCGACGAGCTCAGCGACGGACCTGCCCACGAGGAGCCCCGCGGCGCCCCGTGAGGCCGGCTGACGCAACCCCGGGCGTCAGCGGCGCACCTCGCACTGGCGCAGCTGCTCCCCGTCGACGCACCGGTCGCGGCCCGCGCCCCCCACGAGCGCGTCGCGGCCGGGACCACCGTCGAGGAGGTCCGCCTTCCGGCCACCCACCAGCTCGTCGCGTCCGCCGCGACCGAACGCCGTGATCCGCATCGAGCCGTTCGCCGACAGCCCGTCGCGTCCGGCGCCGCCGCGGTAGGTCAGACGACCGCGCGGCCCGGAGAACGACAGGCCCTCCGCGCGCTCGTAGGCGAGCCGCTTGCGGCCGTCGGCGGTGATCTTGCCGCGGGGCACGTCGACGACCCATCGGGTGCCGGGGTCGAACTCCGCCTTGCGTGCCGTCAGCCGGACCACGTCGCGTCCGGGACCGCCGTCGACCTCGTGCCCCTTGCGCCGCCCGATCTGGGCGTCGATCTCGTCACCGGCAGCACCGCCGTGGGCACTGACACCGATCCCGGCCTCGACGTAGTCCCGTCCCCGGCCGCCGCCCAGGCTGCTGCCCCGCCCCGTTCCGAAAAGCGCGTCCTTGCCACGGTCGCCGAAGACCCGGTCGCGGCCCAGGACCGACAGGACGTAGTCGTCGTCGCCACCGGCACGCACGACGTCGTCTCCGGGCGCGACGCTCCGGTCGTAGACCTGCATCGTCTGCGGGCCGACCCGGT
The DNA here is from genome assembly GCF_013155335.1 of Nocardioides sp. zg-1230. Classification (GTDB taxonomy): domain Bacteria; phylum Actinomycetota; class Actinomycetes; order Propionibacteriales; family Nocardioidaceae; genus Nocardioides. The sequence goes on from NZ_JABJQZ010000007.1 coordinate 17,654, forward strand.
CGGGCTCCAGCACGTCCTCGCCGCCGCGGCCGACGATGGTGTCGTCACCGCCGCCGCCCTGGATGGTGTCGCGCACGTCCGACCCGACGAGCACGTCGTCGAAGGCGGAGCCGATCACGCCCCCGGACCACCGCGGCACCACGATCGTGTCGGTGCCCTCCCCGGTCGCCCGGCCGGTGGAGAGGTCCACCGAGACCGGACCGGCGGCGTCGCGGTAGGACACCCGGTCGTACTCGCCCGGCCCGTCCCACGACCCGTCCTCGGACTGCGGGTCGTCGCCGAGGTCGACGAAGTCGTCCCCGGGCCCGGGGACGAGGAGGTCGCCCTGGTAGGAGTCCTCCGGGAAGTACTCCCCGTCGAGGCCGCCGAGGAGCCGGTCGTCGCCGGGGCCGCCGACGAGCGTGTCGCGGCCGTCGAGGCCGCAGATCGTGTCGTTGCCCGCTCCCCCGTCGATGACGTCACCGGCGTCCGTCCCGAGGATCACGTCGTCACCGGCGGTGCCGGTGGTGGCGACGCCGGCGACGGCGACGATCGTCGGCACCTTGCCGTCGCAGGTGGCGGCGGCAGCGGCCGGCGTACCCGCTCCGGCGGCGATGCCGAGCGGTGCTACGAGGGCGAGGACCGGGACGAGTGCGGAGCTGAGGCGTGAGGTGCGTGTCAAGGAGTCCTCCGTGATCGGTGTCGTGGCCCGTATCGGGCCCGTGCAACGAGTGTGATGCGGCCCGCCGACAAAAGGTTGCCGGAGTCGGTCACCCGGGAGCGCCTACCGTGAGGACATGGCCCACATCCCGACGTACGAGCTCAACGACGGCACGACCATCCCCGCCATCGGCTTCGGCACCTACCCCCTCAAGGGCGACGACGGCACGGAGGCGATCCGCACCGCCATAGAGGCCGGCTACCGGCTGGTCGACACCGCGGTGAACTACGAGAACGAGGTGGAGGTCGGCGAGGCCATCCGCCGCTCCGGTGTCCCCCGCGACGAGCTGGTGGTGGCCAGCAAGATCCCCGGCCGCCACCACGCGTACGACGACGCGATCCGGTCCGTGCGCGAGTCGCTGGACCGCCTGGGGCTCGAGCGCACCGACCTCCACCTGATCCACTGGCCCAACCCGAGCCAGGGGAAGTACGTCGAGGCGTGGCGGGCACTGGTGCAGCTGCAGCAGGACGGGCTGGTGCGCTCCATCGGCGTCTCCAACTTCACCGAGGAGCACCTCGAGCGCATCATCGACGACACGGGCGTGACGCCGGCGGTCAACCAGGTCGAGCTGCACCCGCGCTTCCCGCAGGAGCACATGCGCGAGGTCCACGATCGCCTCGGCATCCGCACCGAGGCGTGGAGCCCGATGGGTAAGCGGCGCGCCCCTCTGGAGGAGGACGCCGTCCGGGCCGCCGCCGAGGCGCACGGCGTCTCCCCGGGCCAGGTCATCCTCCGCTGGCACGTGCAGCTCGGCTCGCTCCCGATCCCCAAGTCGGCCGACCCCGCCCGTCAGGCCCAGAACCTCGACGTCTTCGGCTTCGAGCTCAGCGACGCCGAGGTCGCTGCCGTCTCCGGGCTCGCCGAGCCCGACGGGCGGCTCTTCGGCGGCGACCCCGACGCCCACGAGGAGATGTGACGGGCCGCTGGCTACCATCACCGGCATGCTGAAGCGACTGGCCGCCGTGGCCGCCTGCCTGTCCGTGCTCGCCCTCTCCGCCTGCGGCAACGAGGCCGACGGGACGGACACCGCGACGGACCCCACGTCGGAGACGTCGGAGTCCTCGCAGTCATCGGGGGCCTCGGGCGAGACGACCACGTGCGAGTACCCCGAGGACGGCCAGGAGCCGGCGCGCGAGGTGGAGGCCCCGGAGGCCGAGGCCCCGTCGGAGGGCACCGTGCCCGCGACGATCACCACCAACTTCGGCGACATCGGACTCAGCCTCGACGCGGCCACCGCGCCGTGCACGGTGAACTCCTTCGTCTCGCTGGCCGAGCAGGGCTTCTACGACGACACCCCGTGCCCGCGCATCGGCGACCAGGAGGGATTCGGCATCCTGCAGTGCGGCGACCCGACCGGCACCGGGTCCGGCGGCGCCGGCTACTCGTTCGCCGACGAGCTGAGCGGCGACGAGACCTACCCGGCCGGCACCCTGGCGATGGCCAACGCCGGCCCCGACACCAACGGCTCACAGTTCTTCCTGGTCTTCCGCGACTCGCAGTTCGCGCCCAACTACACCGTCTTCGGCACCATCGACGAGACCGGCCTGGAGACCATCGACGCGATCGCGGCCGAGGGCAACGACAACGCCCACCCGGCTGGTGGCGGCGCGCCGAACAAGGACGTCACCATCGAGAGCGTCACGGTCGGCTGACCGGTCCGGTCGGCTGACCGCTCCGCTCGGCTGGAGTCCCGGGTGGCCATCCCCCGTCGACGGGACCTTGGGCCCTCCCCTCCGTGAGCGGGGTCGCGGCAGGGTCGGTGCCATGGAGCACGAGATCACCGTGGTGGACCTGAGCGAGCAGCCGACCGCCGTCGTCAGGGGGCGGGCGTCGCCGGAGAGCATCTCCGACGTCCTCGGTCGCACGTTCGAGGCGGTCGCCCGTGCGGCCGCCGACCAGGGTCGCCGCCTCGCCGGGCCCCCGTTCGCCCGCTATCGCACGATGGACGAGTCGGGCTGGGAGCTCGAGGCCGGGTTCCCGGTCGACGCACCACTCGTCGCCGACCGCGAGGTCGAGCCGTCCAACCTCCCGGCGTGCCGGGCGGCGCGCCTGGTGCCCACGGGACCGTACGACACCCTCGGCGAGGCGTGGGGCGAGGCGTCCACGTGGCTGGAGGAGCACGGCTACGTCGCCACCGACGCGCCCTGGGAGAGCTACCTCGACGAGCCCGAGGTCCCCGAGCCGCGCACCCTCATCCTGATGCCGTGCACCCGGGTCACCGGCTGACCGTCTCGTAGTCGATTCCGGCGCCGAGCTGCACGGTCCGCGAGACCGTGCACAGCCGATCGCGCGACATCTCGATGGCCGCCTGCACGCGGTCGCGGGCGGCGTCACCCTCGGGACCCTCGGGGAAGTCGACGTCAAAGGACAGCCGGATCCCGGTGAGGTGGTTGCCGTCGGCGTCGCGCACCTTGTGCCCCTCCGCGTGGACGTCGAAGGTCGTGCTCGACGCGCGCTTGTGGGTGATGGCCTCGACGTCGAGCGCGCTGCACCCGGCGATCGCAGCCAGCAGCAGCTCGACGGGGGTGAAGTCGGGGTCCTCTCCCCCGGTCCCGAAGAAGGTCTCACCACCCCGGGCGTTGGTCGCCTTGAACCGGGCCGGCCCGATGCGGGTGAGCTCGACGCTGCGCAGCATGTCGTCCGTCATGACGAGCACCCTGCCAGAGCGCAGGCTCCGACAGGGTGCTCGGTCCCCGACGGTGGGGTCTCCGCGAAGCGTCCTGCTGAGGGGGGTCAGCGAGTGGTACGACGCGCGGCGCGCCGGGCGCGGCGCTCCTCACGGCGGGCGATCTCCACGTTGCGCAGGAGCGCGCGGTCCTCGGCGGAGTGCGCTCGGGTGTCGACGAGGCTGAGAGCCAGGTGCAGCTGCGGGTTCATGGAGATCTGTCCTTCCGAGGGCATCCGGCCCTCCCGTGGTGAGCAAACTGGTGTAAGAACTAGCCGCTCCGTTGCGGCTCTTACATCCTACGGATCAGTAGCATCCGGTCCGGCATCTTCGAAGGGGTGATCTCGGCCACCGGCCGGCCCCGGTCCCCGGCTAGTGTCGAGGGGTGACGACCGACCGAGCGCGACGCCCCGGCCCCTCGGTCCGCACGCGCGTGGTGGAGCACGGCGACGGGCAGGAGGTGCGGCGCGAGGACCGGCTCATCACCGAGGAACCGCTCGAGATCCGGGTGCGCTCGGGGTCGTACGGACCGCAGCGGGCCTGGGTGACGATGCGGACCCCCGGGCACGACTTCGAGCTCGCCGCCGGCTGGCTGGTGAATGAGGGACTGGCCGCCCCCGGTGCGATCGCCCAGGTCGCCTACTGCACCGACCTGGACCTCGCGCCCGAGGAGGAGTTCAACGTCGTCACCGTCACCGTCACCGGCGCCACCGTGCTCCCCCACCGGCACGAGGCCGCATCGGCGGGGTCGTCGGCCTGCGGGGTCTGCGGCAAGGACAGCGTGGTCGAGGCGCTGGCCACCCGGACGTCGCGTCCGTGGTCGGGTCCGCGTCCCGAGGCGTCCGTCGTACGACGCCTGCCGCAGGCGCTGCGCGAGCGCCAGACGCTGTTCGAGCGCACCGGGGGGGTGCACGCCGCCGGGCTGGCCGACGCGGACGGGACGCTGACGGTGGTCCGCGAGGACGTCGGCCGGCACAACGCCGTCGACAAGGTGGTGGGCGCCAGGGTGCTCGCCGGCGGACCGGTCGCCGCCGCGTGCCTCGTGCTCAGCGGGCGCGTCGGCTTCGAGCTCGTCCAGAAGGCCGCGGCCGTCGGCATCGGCTCGATCGTGGCGGTCGGTGCGCCGACGAGCCTGGCCGCCCGGCTGGCCGCCGAGGCGGACATCGACCTGTGGGGCTTCACGTCTGCGGGGCGCACCGTGCGCTACTGACCCGTCGTCCTTGACCCGTCGTCCATGACTCGGCGCCCTGGTTCGGCGGCGGACGGCGTGGTGGAGCGGCCCTGTCGGTGCCGCGATCTAACGTCGTCCCCGTGCGCATCCTCCACACCTCCGACTGGCACCTGGGGCGGTCCTTCCACCGAGAAGACCTCCTGGGCCACCAGGGTGCGTTCGTCGACCACCTCCTCGAGGTCGTCGCCGCCGAGGAGGTCGACGTCGTCGTGGTCTCGGGCGACGTCTACGACCGCGCCCTGCCCCACGTCGACGCGGTCGCCCTCGCCGACGAGACCTTTGCCCGACTGGCCGCCTCCCGCGCACGCGTGGTGGTCAGCAGCGGCAACCACGACAGCGCCCGCCGCCTCGGCTTCGGCTCGCGCCTGATGGACGCCGCCGGCGTCTTCGTCCGGACCGACGCGTCCTCCGTCGGCACCCCCGTCGTGCTCGCGGACCGGCACGGCGACGTCGCGATCCACGCCATCCCCTTCCTCGACCCGTCGGCGCTGCTCGAGCCCTGGGGCCTGGCGCGACGCAGCCACGAGGCCGCGCTGGCGGAGGCCATGACGCGCGTGCGGGCCGACCTCGCCGCCCGTCCCACGACGACCCGCAGCGTGGTCCTCGCGCACGCCTTCGTCGCGGGCGCGACGCCGTCCGAGTCCGAGCGCGACATCAGCGTGGGCGGCGTCTCCCGGGTCGCGACCAGCGTGTTCGACGGCGTCGACTACACCGCGCTCGGCCACCTCCACGGCCCGCACGTCCTCGACGAGCACCTGCGCTACTCCGGCTCCCCGCTGGCCTACTCGTTCTCGGAGGCCGACCAGGTCAAGGGGTCGTGGCTCGTGGACCTCGACGGCGCGGGGTTCGCGTCCGCGACCTGGATCGACGCCCCGGTGCCGCGCCGGCTGGCCCGGCTGTCCGGCACGCTGGAGCAGCTGCTCGGAGACCGCGCGCTCGCCGCCCACGAGGGCGACTGGGTGCAGGCCACCCTCACCGACGAGCGGCGCCCGCTCCGCGCGATGGAGCTGCTGCGACGCCGCTTCCCGCACGCGCTCGTCCTGCAGTTCCCCGCACCCACTCCCGACGTCCGGACGCCGCCGCGGCCCGCCCCCGGCACCAGCGACCACGCGATCGCGACCGACTTCGTGCGCCACGTCCGGGGCTCCCAGGCCACGCCTCAGGAGTCCGACCTGCTCCGCGAGGCGATCGACGCCTGCTGCCACGACCCAGACCAGGACGTGGTCGTCGGCGCCCCCGTCAGCGCGGCGGGCGGTGCCACGTGAGGCTGCATCACCTCAGCGTCGTCGGCTTCGGTCCGTTCGCCGACCCCGTCTCGATCGACTTCGACGCGCTGTCCGACGCCGGGCTCTTCCTGCTCAGCGGTCCGACGGGAGCCGGCAAGTCCAGCATCCTCGATGCCGTCTGCTTCGCGCTCTACGGCGACGTCCCCGGCGACCGCGCGGCCGCCAAGCGGCTGCGCTCCGACCACGCCGCCGACGACGTCGCTCCCCGGGTCGTGCTCGAGGCGACCCTGTCCGGGAGGCGGGTCCGCATCGACCGCTCCCCCGCGTGGACCCGACCCAAGAAGCGCGGCACCGGCACCACCACCGAGCAGGCACGCGTCGTCATCTCCGAGCGCCGCCCGGCCGACGACGGCCAGCACCTCTGGCACCCCCTCAGCACCCGCCTCGACGAGACGGGCCACCTCGTCACCCGGCTGGTCGGCATGACGCTGCCGCAGTTCTGCCAGGTCGCCATGCTCCCCCAGGGCCGCTTCCAGGCCTTCCTCCGCGCGCGGTCCGAGGAGCGGCACGCGCTGCTCCAGCAGGTCTTCCAGACCGGTCGCTTCGACCGCACGGAGCGCTGGTTGCGCGACCGACGGGTCGCGCTGCGACGCGACTCCGAGACCCACCGCAGCACGGTCGCCGACCTGGTCAGCCGCGTGAGCGAGGTCGGCGACGACCGGGCGCCCGACGACTGGCAGTCCCACCCCGCCGGGCTCGACGACTGGGTCACCGGGCTGGGCGAGGCGGCCGCGTCGGCATCGGTCGAGCAGGCGGCACTCACGGCGGCGGCTGCGGCGGCCGAGGCCGCTGCTGCGGCCGCCGAGGCCGCGGCCGTCGAGCTCGCGGCACGGCAGACCACCCACGCCGCGGCCCTTCGCGACCGCGCGGCGCTGGAGGCCGACGCGCCGGAGCACGCCGCTCGTGTCCGCCGCGTCGACCGGGCGCAGCGTGCCGCCGCAGCCCGCTCGCTCCACGACCTCGCGGTCGCCTCGCGCACCGAGGCCGACGGGATCGAGCAGCGTCTGCGGGTCGCGGTCACCGAGCTGGGCGCGCTGCTGGGTGCGCCGACGACCGACGACGCCGCGGTCGACCACCACCGTGCGGCCACCCGCGTCCTCGACGACCTCGCGCGCGTGCGCCCGCTCCGGCGCCAGGTCGCCGAGCTGGAGTCCCGGCTCCACGAGACCACAGCCAGCCGTCGCGGGATCGCGGTCGAGCTCGACCGGCTGGCAGACCGGGAGGAGCAGGTGCCGCTGGCCCTCGCCGACCTCGAGCCCCGCCTCGCGGCCGCCCACGGGTCGGCCGCCGAGGTCGCGACCCTCGACCGCGAGCTGGAGGTCCTCCGGTCACGGGTGCGGGCCGCACGCTCCGCCGAGGAGCTGGCGACCGAGCTGGCGGCGGCCCAGCGCGACCTGGGTGCGGCGACGCAGACGCGGCTGCTCGCCCGCGAGGCTCTCGTCGAGATCCGCGAGCAGCGGCTCGACGGCATGGCCGCCGAGATCGCGCGCAAGCTCGCCGTGGGTGGGTGCTGTCCCGTGTGCGGCTCGGCCGACCACCCCTCCCCCGCCGCACCTGCGTCCGGTGCCCCCGACGAGGCAGCCGAGCGCGACGCCCGTCGGGAGGTGGACGACCTCGAGGTCGTCGTGGAGGCCCACGCCCAGCAGGTGCGCGGGCTCGAGACCCGGCTCGCCACCGCTCGGGCCGAGGCCGGCGACACGATCGACCGACTCGTCACCGCGGAGGCCGACCTACGAGCCCGCGTCGAGGGCGCGCGAGCCGCCGTGGAGGGCCTCACGGCCCTGGTCGCCCAGCACGACACGTTGCTCCTCGAGCGCGACGACCTCGCCCGTCGACGCGAGGCGCTCACCTCGTCCGCCTCCCAGCTCGACACCGACACCGCCGTTCTCGACGCGCGCCTCGACGCGCTGCACGAGCAGGTCCGCGCCGTCCTGCCCGACGACGCCGACCTCGACGCCCTGACGGCACACCACCAGCAGGTCGCGACCCTCTCCCGGCGCTGCATCGACACCACCGCAGACCTCAGACGAGCGCGCGCCGCGTCGACGAGCACCGAGGAGGCCGCCGACCGCGCGGCGGCGGAGGCAGGGTTCGGCTTCGCCGCCGAGGCCGCGGCCGCCTGGCTCTCCGAGGTCGACCTCGACTCACTCCTTGCGACGATCGAGCAGCACGAGCGCGAGCTCGCCCGCACCGGGGAGCTGCTCGCCGACGACGACCTCGTCCGTGCCGCCGGGGCAGCGGCGCCCGACCTCGAGCAGCTCGCCGAGGCCCACGGCCGCGCTAGGGAGGCAGCGGCGACTGCGCGCCACCGTGACCTGGTCCTGCGTGAGCGCCTGCACCGCCTGAGGGGTCTCTCGGGCGAGGTCCGCACCGCGCTCGCCGCGTGGGATCCGGTTCGCTCCGACCTCGACCTGGTCGCCGACCTCGCGGCCCTGGTCGAGGGCAAGCACCCCGACAACCGCCACCAGATGCGCCTGTCCGCCTATGTCCTGGCCCACCGCCTCGGGCAGGTCGTCGAGGCCGCCAACCTGCGCCTCTCCACGATGAGCGACCGGCGCTACTCCCTCGTCCACACCGGCCAGCGCGGTGCCGGGGAGACGCGCGGCGGCCTCAGCCTGCTCGTCCGCGACGACTGGACCGGCGACAGCCGCGACCCCGCGACCCTCTCGGGCGGCGAGACCTTCGTGGTCTCGCTCGCGCTGGCGCTCGGGCTCGCCGACGTCATCACCCAGGAGGCCGGTGGCGCCGACCTCGACACCCTGTTCGTCGACGAGGGCTTCGGCTCGCTCGACGCCGAGACCCTCGAGGACGTGATGGACACCCTCGACACCCTGCGCGACGGCGGCCGGGTGGTGGGTGTCGTGAGCCACGTACCGGAGCTCCAGACCCGGATCCCGACGCAGCTCCGGGTCCACCGCGGTCGCACCGGCAGCCGCACCTCGCTCTCCCTCGCGTAGCCGCGCGGCGCCGGAGTCGCTGCCGATGGCGGGCGCGCGGCTCGGCTAGGTTCGTCCCCATGAGTGCGCCCGGGCTCGACCCGACCTTCAGCGACCTGCCGCACCGCCGGCTCGGCGAGGTGGCCCTCGCCCGGGCCCAGGAGCTCGGTGCGAGCCACGCGGACTTCCGCTTCGAGCGCAACCGCTACCAGTACCTCGGTGCCCGCGACGGCGTCCTGCAGACCGCGAGCGACGCCGAGGACCTCGGCTTCGCCGTCCGGGTCGTGCACGGCGGCGCCTGGGGCTTCGCATCCGGTGTCGTCCTGACCGACGACGAGGCCCGCCGCGTCGCCGAGACGGCCGTGGCGGTCGCCACGGTGGCAGCCGCGATGACGACGACCCCGGTCGAGCTCGCGCCCGAGCCGGTGCACGACGACGTCACCTGGGTGTCGGGCTACGACATCAACCCGCTCGACGTACCCACGCCCGAGAAGGCGGCCCTCCTCGTCGACTGGACCGAGCGGCTGCGCACGGGTGCTGCCGTCGCCCACGCCACGGCCTTCCTGCAGCAGGTGCAGGAGAACAAGTACTACGCCGACCTCTCCGGCACCCGGACCACGCAGCAGCGGGTGCGGCTGCAGCCGGGCTTCGAGGCCACGGGCGAGGACGAGCAGACCGGCATCTTCGACTCGATGGCCTCCATCGCGCCGCCGGTCGGGCGCGGGTGGGAGTACCTCACCGGGGCGCACTGGGACTGGGACGCCGAGCTCGCCGAGGTCCCCGAGCTGCTCGCCGAGAAGCTCAGGGCGCCCACCGTGGAGGCCGGGACCTACGACCTCGTCGTGCACCCCTCCAACCTGTGGTTGACCATCCACGAGTCCATCGGCCACGCCACCGAGCTCGACCGCGCGCTGGGCTACGAGGCCAACTACGCCGGGACGTCGTTCGCCACCTACGACAAGCTCGGCACTCTGCAGTACGGCTCGCCGGTGATGAACGTGCGCGGTGACCGCACGCAGGAGCACGGCCTCGCCACCGTCGGCTACGACGACGAGGGCGTGGAGACCCAGGAGTGGGACATCGTCCGCGACGGCGTGCTCGTGGGCTACCAGCTCGACCGCTCGATGGGCCACCTCAAGCCCGAGCTCAACGCAGGCCGCTCCAACGGCTGCGCGTACGCCGACTCCCCCGGCCACGTCCCGATCCAGCGGATGGCCAACGTGTCGCTGATGCCCGGCACCGACGAACTCAGCACCGACGACCTCGTCTCGCGCGTCGAGCGCGGCATCTACGTCGTGGGCGACAAGTCGTGGTCGATCGACATGCAGCGCTTCAACTTCCAGTTCACCGGCCAGCGGTTCTACAAGATCACCGACGGTCGGCTGGACGGGATGCTGCGCGATGTGGCCTACCAGGCCACCACGACCGACTTCTGGGGCTCCATGGAGGCCGTCGGCGGCCCGGACACGTGGGTCCTCGGCGGGGCGTTCAACTGCGGCAAGGCCCAGCCCGGGCAGGTGGCCGCGGTCAGCCACGGGTGCCCGACCGCGCTCTTCCGCGGCGTCAACATCCTCAACACCATCGACGAGGCAGGCCACTGATGACCTCCACCCGGTACACCCCGCAGCAGCTGGTCGAGCACGCACTCGCGACCTCGACGGCCGACGACTGCATCGCGATCGTCCGCGACATCACCAGTGCCAACCTGCGCTGGGCCAACAACACCCTGACCACCAACGGCGTGATGACCGAGGTGTCGGTGACCGTGGTGAGCTTCGCCGCGGTCCAGGGCGGCGTGGCGACGGGATCGGTCTCCGGCAGCGCCTCGACGCCGGAGCAGGTCACTGCGCTCGTCGACGCCGCTGACGCCGCCGCACGAGCGGGCTCCCCCGCCGAGGACGCAGCCGAGCTCGTCGCAGACGCCACCTCGCCCGACTGGGACACCGAGGCCGAGACGACCGACATCGGGGTGTACGACGCCTTCGCGCCCGCACTCGGCGAGGCGTTCGCCCAGGCCACCGCCGAGGACCGGTTGCTCTACGGCTTCGTCAACCACGACGTCGCCACCACCTACCTGGGGTCGAGCCGCGGCCTCCGGCTGCGGCACGTGCAGCCGACCGGCCACTACGCGTGCACCGGCAAGGACACCTCGCTCACCCGCAGCGCGTGGACCGGGGGCGCGACCCGTGACTTCCGCGACGTCGACGCCGCGGCGATGGCCGCCACGGTCGCCCAGCGCCTCGCCTGGGCCGAGCGACGCATCGACCTCCCGGCCGGGCGCTACGACACGATCCTGCCGCCTTCGTCGGTCGCCGACCTCATGATCGACGCCTACTGGGGTGCCGGCGCGCGCGTGGCCCACGAGGGCGAGTCGGTCTACAGCCGCCGCGGCGGGGGCACCCGGATCGGTGACAAGGTCGCGGCTCCGGGCGTCAGCCTGTTCTCCGACCCGGCACAGCCGGGGCTGGAATGCGCGCCGTTCGTCATCGCCGGCGCGTCCGACAACACCGACTCGGTCTTCGACAACGGGCTCGCGCTGGAGCGCACCGACTGGATCCGTGACGGCCTGCTGACCGGGCTGCTCCAGACCCGCCACTCGGCCGGCATGACCGGCCAGCCGGTCACCCCGATGATCGACAACCTCGTCCTCGAGGTCGGCGGCGGCGCCGGGACGATCGAGGACATGGTCGCCGGGACGCAGAGCGGACTGCTGCTGACCTGCCTGTGGTACATCCGCGAGGTCGACCCGCAGACGATGCTCCTCACCGGCCTGACCCGCGACGGTGTCTACGTCGTGGAGGACGGCGAGATCGTCGGCGCCGCCAACAACTTCCGCTGGAACGAGAGTCCCATCGACCTGCTCAACCGCTTCAGCGCCGCCACCGCGACGGTGCCGAGCTTCAGCCGCGAGTGGGGCGACGACTACTTCTCCCGCACCGCCACCCCGGCGCTGCGGATCCCCGACTTCAACATGTCGAGCGTGTCGCAGGGCGTCTGACGCGCCCGGCTCAGCGCGGGTGCCCGCCCGGCACGTCGACCTCGGGGTCGTAGGGCGTGCGGGTGTAGACGAACGTCGCACACTCGAGGTGGTGGACCGACCCGTCGGGACGGCGTACGACGTCGAGCCGCTCGCCGCGGTGGTAGCCCGAGACGCCGACCAGCGTGCCATGGACCGGCTCGAAGCGGTCGGTCACCACGTTGCCCCGGGCCATGGCGCGCAGCTCCAGCCCGTCGTTGTGCCAGCGGACGTCGTAGGCGGTGTTGCCCCAGAACCACAGTCCCGGCACGCCCGCGGCCTCGGGCGGGACGACGACCGTGGGGCGCCACGGTGCCGGGCGGGCGTCGTCGGCGTCGGGGTCGCCCTCGATGAGCGAGACGGCGAGCTCGCGCGGGTCGATTCCGGTGGTCGCGTTGGCGAGCACGACGGCACCGATGCCGCTGTCGGGGTCGACGTGCAGCGCCGCCAGGAAGCCGGGCATGGAGCCGTTGTGGCCGACCAGCCGGCCGCCCGGATGGACGCCCAGCATCAGCCCGAGCCCGTAGTCGGGGGTGACGGGTCGCTGCATCTCCTCCAGCGACGACGACCGGACCACGTCGGGGCGGGCGCCGCCGAGCACCTGGCCCCACGTCACGAGGTCGGCAAGGGTGGACCACAGCTGGCCGGCCGGGGCCATCGCCCCCGTGTCGGTGAGCGGCTCGTGCACGCGGACCCCCGTGAAGTGGTCCACGCTCCAGCCCGGCTGGGCACCCGGGCGCGGCAGGTACGACGTCGCCCGCATGCCGAGCGGCTGGAGCAGACGCTCGGCGACGAGGGCCCGCCACGGCGCGCCGAAGCGCCGCGCCACGACCTCCCCGAGCAGGCCGTAGCCGAGGTTGGAGTAGTGGAACCAGGCGCCGGGAGGCGCCACGCGACCACTGCCGTCGTTGGCCGCGGCGAGGGCGGCGAAGTCCCCGCCCCGAGTGCGCTCCCACCACGGCCCGCGGGGCTCGCTCTGCATCCCGGACGCGTGCGCGAGCGCCTCGCGGACCGTCACCTCGCCGTAGCCCACGTCGCCCAGGTGGGCGGCGAGCGGGTCGTCGAGGTCGAGCAGCCCCTCGTCGCGGGCCTGCACGACCAGGACGGCCGTCATCGTCTTGGTGATCGAGCCGACCCGGTACTGGCCGTCCAGCCCGGGCGCCTGCCCGGCGCCGCCCACCCACACCGCGCCGTAGCGGTCGAGGACGGCGCCGACCACCGACGTCAGCCGGCCCTCGGCCTGCGCGACGTCGAGCAGGCGTTGGCGCTGGCTCATCAGTCGGCGAACGCCTCCGGCGGCGGGCACGCGCAGACGAGGTTGCGGTCGCCGTAGGCCTGGTCGATGCGGGCCACGGGCGGCCAGTACTTGTCGGGGTCGATCCCGCCCGGGAACACGCCGACCTCGCGGGAGTAGGGGCGGTCCCACTCGCCGACGAGCGCGCGAGCCGTGTGCGGAGCGTGGCGCAGCGGCGAGTCCTCGGGGCTCCACTCCCCCGCCTCGACGCGGGCGATCTCGCGGCGGATGGCGATCATCGCGTCGCAGAACCGGTCGATCTCGGCGAGGTCCTCGGACTCGGTGGGCTCCACCATCAGCGTCCCCGCCACCGGGAACGACATGGTCGGCGCGTGGAAGCCGTGGTCGACGAGCCGCTTGGCCACGTCGTCCACGCTCACGCCGCTGGCCTTGGTGATGCCTCGCAGGTCGAGGATGCACTCGTGGGCGACGAGGTCGCCGTGGCCGCGGTAGAGCACCGGGAAGTGGTCCTCGAGGCGGGTGGCGATGTAGTTGGCCGACAGCACGGCGACGGCGGTCGCACGGGTCAGGCCCTGCGCGCCCATCATCCGGATGTAGGCCCACGTGATCGGCAGGATGCCGGCCGAGCCGTAGGGCGCGGCGCTGATGGCGCCGATGCCCTGCCGCTTCTCGGCCTCCGGGTGCCAGTCGTGGGAGGGCAGGTACGGCGCCAGGTGGGCGCGCACCGCCACCGGGCCGACGCCGGGGCCGCCGCCGCCGTGCGGGATGCAGAACGTCTTGTGGAGGTTGAGGTGGGAGACGTCGCCGCCGAACTCGCCGGGGCGGGCCCAGCCGAGGAGCGCGTTCAGGTTGGCCCCGTCGACGTAGACCTGCCCGCCGTGGTCGTGGACGATCTTGCACAGGTCGGTAATGGTGTCCTCGTAGGCCCCGTGCGTGGACGGGTAGGTCACCATGATCGCGGCGAGCGTGTCGGCGTGCTGGTCGCACTTGGCGCGGAGGTCGTCGAGGTCGACCGAACCGTCCTCGGCTGCCGCCACGACGACGACCTTCATCCCGGCCATGACCGCGGACGCGGCATTGGTGCCGTGCGCCGAGGACGGGATCAGGCACACGTTGCGCTCGACGTCGCCGTTGGCGAGGTGGAAGCCGCGGATGGCCAGCAGACCGGCGAGCTCGCCCTGCGAGCCGGCGTTGGGCTGCACCGAGACCTTGTCGTAGCCGGTGACCTCGGCCAGCCACCGCTCGACGTCGTCGACGAGCTCGCGGTAGCCGGTGGCGTCCGCAGCGGGCGCGAAGGGGTGCAGGTCGGCGAAGCCGGGCAGGCTGATCGGCTCCATCTCGGTGGTCGCGTTGAGCTTCATCGTGCAGGATCCGAGCGGGATCATGCCGCGGTCGAGGGCGTAGTCGCGCGAGGACAGCCGGTGCAGGTAGCGGAGCATCTGCGTCTCGCTGTGGTGGGAGTTGAAGACCTCGTGGGTGAGGTAGTCGGTGGTGCGGCGGAGCTCCTCGGGCAGGCCCGAGTCGGCGCTGTCGCCTCCGGGCGCGACGCCGAACGCGCGCAGCACGGCCGCGACCGTCGACGGGCTGGTGCGCTCGGACGTCGACAGGCCGACGTGGTCGGCGTCGACGAGGCGCAGGTGCAGCCCGACCTGGCGGGCGGCCGCCACGACCTCGCCGGCGCGTCCGGGCACGGCCACGGTCAGCGTGTCGAACCACGTGTCGTTGACGACCTCCGCTCCCCCGGCGCGCAGTGCGTCGGCGATGCGGCTGGCGTGGTCGTGGGTGCGTTGCGCGATCCGGCGCAGGCCCTCGGGGCCGTGGTAGACGGCGTACATCGAGGCCACCACGGCGAGCAGCACCTGCGCGGTGCAGATGTTGGACGTCGCCTTGTCGCGGCGGATGTGCTGCTCGCGCGTCTGGAGTGCCAGGCGGTAGGCCGGACGACCTTCTGCGTCGACCGACACCCCCACGAGGCGGCCCGGCAGGTGTCGTTCGAGACCGGCCGACACCGACATGAAGCCGGCGTGCGGGCCGCCGTAGAAGAGGGGTACGCCGAAGCGCTGCGAGGAGCCGACCACGACGTCGGCGCCGAGGGTGCCGGGGGCCTCGAGCAGTGCGAGCGCCAGGATGTCGGCCGCCACGACCGCCAGGCCGCCACGCTCGTGTACGGCGTCGATGACCGGCCGGGGGTCGCGGACCGCACCGGACGCGCCGGGGTACTGGACCAGCACGCCGCACAGGTCGCCGTCGGGCAGTCCGTCGCCCAGGTCCGCCACCACGACCTCGATGCCCATCCCCTCGGCCCGGGTGCGGACCACGTCGATCGTCTGGGGCAACGCGTCCGCGTCGACGACGAACGGTCCGGTCGCGTTGCGCTTCGCGCGGCGTACGAGCGTCATCGCCTCCGCGGCGGCGGTGCCCTCGTCGAGGAGCGAGGCGTTGGCGGTGGGGAGGCCGGTCAGGTCGGCCACGACCGTCTGGAAGTTGAGCAGCGCCTCGAGGCGACCCTGGGAGATCTCCGGCTGGTAGGGCGTGTAGGCGGTGTACCAGGAGGGGTCCTCGAGCACGTTGCGCCGGATCACCGGGGGCGTGATCGTGGCGTGGTAGCCCAGGCCGATCATCGCCTCCGCCGGACGGTTCTGCGAGGCCAGGGTGCGCAGCGCGCGCGCCGTCGCCTCCTCGTCGAGCGGGTCGGGAAGGTCGAGCGCAGAGGCCGAGCGGATGCCACCCGGCACGGCCGCCGCCATGAGCGACTCGAGCGACTCGTGACCGATCGCCTCGAGCATGTGGGCGACGGCTGCGTCGTCCGGGCCGAGGTGCCGGGCGACGAACTCGCCGAGCGAGTCGGTGGGTCCGGCGGCGGTCGGGGTGGTGTCGGGCACGAGGGGCTCCCTGAGGTCGCGTCGCTGACCTCCCCCTCTGTCAGCCCGGTGACCTCCAGAGTGCCAACCCATGCGGTCCGGGTGCCTGAGAGGTTCCGGGGACAATCCCCCTACTGAACATTTCAGGGTTCTGGGCCCGCACCAGGCGAGCTGGGGCGATCGTTACTACAGCCCGATTCAATCACCTCGTCCCAGGTGTCCCGTCATCAGCCGGAACGGGCGGGTGGGGTGGGCAGTTGCCTACTGATCGTCGGGCTGTTGAGCCTTCCAGCTCAACTGCCACATCGTCGCGAAACGCACTGGGTCGCTTGAGGTCAGCGCGACGGCTTCTTGCACCGTCCACGACCAACCCTGAAGGGGGGTTCTGCCATGCCCAAACAGCCGTGGGTCGTTGCACCCCACGAACTCACTCACGCTCAGGGCGTGCGCATTGCGGTCGCTCTCGCGATCTTCAAGGCCGAGTGCGCCGCTCTCGACGCTGGCCTGTCACTCCCGGAAGTGCAGGCGCAGGACTGGCTGGTCGTTGTCGAGGGGGATGAGGCTGGCTCGCGGAGGATGATCCCGGACATCGCATCAACCTCAACCTGCTCAGCACGTTCGTCAAAGCGCGCGCCGAAGTGAGCGTCTCCCCAAGACCGCGCCGCGCACTGCGCTTCAGCATAGCGTCGACAGAGACGACCGAGTGCTCAAGGTGCTTCGCGACGCGGCAGACACCGTAGGAGCCGATGTGACTTGCTTGCTCGCCACTACAGTGCTCACTTTTCACGGAGATTCGTCGAAAGTCGCGACAATCCCCGGCCCCGTATGAAGACTGGGTCCCTGCGCATCACCGCATGCGTAACGGGGGCTCGTTCTCGGGTCTCTTCGCGCGCGCTATCACACGATAAGGAAGACCTCATGAAGAGAATCATCGGCTGGCTCGCGCTGGCCATCACGCTGGCGCTGGCGCCGGCCACCGCTGCCCAGGCAGCAGATGCCACGCCGGAGCGCCAGGAGCGCGCTGGCGTCAACGCCGACGCCAAGGTGACCAACGCTCGTTACGGCACCGGCTACTTCACGGTCGGCAACGTGACGCTGCCGGCCACGGGTGGCTGCTTCGATCACCCGCACCGCCTCGACGTCAACATCGGCTACGAGACGGACGGCTGGTTCGTGTCCGTCGAGGTCAACGGCCCCAACGGCTGGGTGGACAGCTGGGTCTCGGAGGTCTACTGGGACGACTGGGGCGCCTCCTACTTCGAGGAGAGCGCGTTCATCTGCTCGTCCCTGGACGGTCCCGGCACCTACACAATCACCGGCACGCTGCACACCGTGAACAACGGCAGCTCCACCGTCGTCGAGCAGGCGCTCACGCCGGCCACGTTCACGGTCAGCCCGTACGTCGCCCCGGCGCCGCCCCCGCCGCCCGCGCCGACCACTCCCCCGCCGCCCCCGGCCCCGGTCCCTGCCCCGGTCGTCTACGCGGACGTCAAGGGCTCGGTCAGCAAGAAGATGGTCACTCGCGGGGTCAAGTTCACCTTCAAGGCGAAGCCGATCCCGGCCGGCGCGCAGATTCGCAACAAGCTCAAGTGGACCATCATCAAGGATGACAAGGTCAGTTCGTTCACTCAGAAGCCCGACACCAAGCGGATCAAGACGATCACCTTTGCCAAGGGCAGCGGCGCGCACAAGGTCAAGGTGCTCCGCAACGGCAAGGTCGCCACCAAGGTGACGGTCCGCACGTAGCCCATTCCAGCCAGGGGTCGTTGAGCATTCTGAGCAGCGCCCCGAGTGAGAATCCAATCCACTCGGGGCGCTGCTACGTCCTCAGCCTGCCGCGACGGCGAGCCTCAACTCTCCGCGGAGCAGCTGCGTTAGCCCCATGCCCAGGAATCTCCGCCCCGCCCGCTCGCTTTCCTGCCCGCCTATGGGGGTAATCGCCGAGCACGCGGCTGAAGAGGTCCGGTTGGTGAAAGTCCTGGGGCGACAGCGACCAAATTAAGTGTGCCTCGTGCGACTGCTCCGTGACGATCGGAGGTGGTCAGCGCCCGATGGCGGCACATGCGGACGAGCGGAAGGCCGCCTAGTGCCCTGCAGACGACGTTCCAGCGGAGCGACCCCGCCCCTTGAATGTTCTTCAGTACGGGGGGATGTAGGAGGAATTGCCCCTTCGGCGCACGACGTCCGGTCCGGGGACCGTGCGCCGCGACTCTCCCGCATGGGATGTCGGCGTCGTCGAGTCTAGCGGGACCGCCCGGAAATGGCCGAGGCCGCCCGGTGTCCGGGCGGCCTCGTCGGAGGGTCGTGTGGGGAGGCGGCGGTGCGGTCAGCCGGTCTGCCGCGCTGCGCGGCGGGCAGCGAGCTCGTCGTCGGGCGACGGCGCCGCCTGCTCCGCGGTGCGCTCGGAGGGCAGCTCAGCGAGGGTGCCCTCGATCTCGCGCCAGACACCGCCGATCGCTATGCCGAAGACGCCCTGGCCGCCCTGGAGGAGGTCGATGACCTCGTCGTTGCTGGTGCACTCGTAGACCGAGGCGCCGTCGCTCATCAGCGTCACGCGGGTCAGGTCGTCGGTGCCGCGCTCACGGAGGTGGGCGGTGGCGGTGCGGATCTGCTGGAGCGAGATGCCGGCGTCGAGGAGACGCTTGACGACCTTGAGGATCAGGATGTCGCGGAAGGAGTACAGCCGCTGCGAGCCGGAGCCGGCGGCACCGCGCACGCTGGGCTCGACGAGCCCGGTGCGGGCCCAGTAGTCGAGCTGGCGGTAGGTGATGCCGGCGGCGTTGCACGCCGTCGGGCCGCGGTAGCCGGCGTCGCTCGGGAGGGGCGAGACGTCGTCGTCGAAGAGCAGGCCCTGCTCCTCGGCGAGGTCGGCGGCCTCGGCCGCAGCCTTCATGCCGGCGGCGTCAGCGCCGTTCTCGTTCTCGTTGCTAGCCACAGTGACCCTCCAGGTCAGTTCCTCCGCTGAGCGGTAACTCCTGGGGGAAGGGCCCGCCCGGCGCCGGAGGAACCGACAACCACAACGGTGGAGTTACAACAGAGACAGTTCAAAGTAGGCCCGATCCGGCGGGTTGTCCATCCATGGAGCGGCGTGTCGCAACCCTCAACGTCAACATGAGGGTCAGGGTTATGAGGCGGGTCAGTGCGCCTCGAAGTCGTCGGGTGACACGTGGTCGAGGAACTCGCGGAACCGCTCGACCTCGTCCTCCTGCTCGGCAGGCACCGCCAGCCCGGCCTCGTCCAGGACGGCCTCGGCGCAGACGATGCGCGTGCCGGTGCGCAGGGCGAGCGCGATCGAGTCGGAGGGGCGGGCGCCGACCTCCGCGCCGCCGTGGAAGACGAGCTGGGCGAAGAACACCCCGTCCTTCATGTCGACGATCCGCACCTCGTCGAGGTGCTGCCCGGTGGCCTCGAGCACGTCGCGCATCAGGTCGTGCGTCAGGGGCCGCGGAGGGGTGACGCCCTGCTGGGCGAAGGCGATGGCCGTCGCCTCGACCGCGCCGATCCAGATCGGGAGGTAGCGCTCACCCGTGGCCTCGCGCAGCAGCACGATCGGCTGGTTGGAGGGCATCTCGACGCGGACACCCACGACGTCCATTTCGCGCATGCGTCCACACTACTCAGGTCCCCTGACGCGATCGCGCCGGTGGGGAGCCGGTTCAGCCGCGGTCGAGACCGACCTTCACCAAGGTGGCGTGCAGGCGCACGGACAGCGCCGCGATCTCGGACGTGGCGTCCTCCGCCCTCCCCCGCGCCGCAGCGTCACGACCTCGGGCGAGCGGGGCGACCACCTGCTGCACCAGTCCGACCTCGCGGTCGGCGGCCGTCTTGAAGGCGCGGAGGTGGCGCGGCTCGAAACCGAAGTCGGCGAGCTCGCGCGCGGTCTGCGCGACGACGAGCGCGTCGCTGTCGAAGTGACCGGTGCCGCTGCGCGCGCTGACGAGTCCGTACTGCTCGAGCTCGGTGAGCAGGTCCTCGGAGATCTCGGCCACCTTGAGCAGCTCGCGGCGCGACAGGCGCAGGTCGCTGCTGCGCCGGAACGACTCGGGGCTCGGCAGCCCGTCCGCGCTCAGCGCGACCTTCGGCACGGTCGGCACGACCGACTCGATAGCCGGCGGCTCGAGCCCGCGGTCGATGGCGTCGAGGTGGTCGCCGATCACCTTGAGCGGGAGGTAGTGGTCGCGCTGCATCGTCAGGATGTAGCGCAGCCGCGACACGTCCTCGGCGGAGAACTTTCGGTAGCCGGCAGCCGTCCGCTCGGGCTTGACGAGGCCCTGGTCCTCGAGGAAGCGGATCTTGGGGATGGTCACCCCGGGGAAGTCGGCCCGCAGCTGGTCGAGCACCTGCCCGATGTTGTAGCGGGCGCCGCGACTCGCACCCGAGGCCGTCGAGGCACTCACGGATCAGCTGACCGGGTGGGAGGAGAAGAACACCAGGCGGTACTTGCCGATCTGGACCTCGTCGCCGTCGTTGAGCTCGACGGAGTCGATCCGGTCACGGTTGACGTAGGTGCCGTTGAGGCTGCCGACGTCGCTGACGCTGTAACCGGAGCCCGACCGCCGGAACTCCGCGTGGCGGCGGGAGACGGTCACGTCGTCGAGGAAGATCTCGCTGTCGGGGTGGCGGCCGGCGCCGACGACGTCGACGTCGAGGAGGAACCTGCTGCCGGCGCTCGGGCCTCGCTGGACGACCAGGAGCGCGTGACCCTCGGGAAGGGCGTCGACGGCAGCCGCGTCGACGGCGCTCAGCTGACGGTCGGAGGACTCCCGCTGGTCGGGGACCCCGAAGGTGATCGTCGCAGTGGACTCGACCGGGCTCGCGCCCGTGTCCTCCCCAGCGAGCAGCTTGGTGCCGCACTGGGCACAGAAGCGGGCATCGTCGGGGTTCTGCTTGCCACAGGCGGTGCAGAACGGCATTTGGGAGACTCCTCGACGGATCGACGCCCAACCCTCAGCCGAGGGTTGAGGTTGACGGTTTCCCCGAACCTACCAGCCCGCCGATGGCGACGGCGGGCGGTCGGGGAACACGGGTGGGCAGGTGGTGGGACAGGGGATGCGGGTCAGCCGTCCAGCCCGGCCTGGTAGGCGGCGGCGTCCATCAGGCCGTCGACCTGGGAGCTGTCGGCGACACCGACCTCGAACAGCCAGCCCGCCTCGTAGGGGTCGCTGTTGACCAGCTCGGGGGTGGAGTCGAGTGCGGCGTTGGTGGCCACCACCTCCCCCGTCACCGGGGCGTAGATGTCGCTGACCGACTTGGTCGACTCGAGCTCACCGCAGGTGTCCCCCGCCGTCACCTGGTCACCCACCTGCGGAAGGGAGACGTACACGATGTCGCCAAGGGCGTCCTGGGCGAAGTCGGTGATTCCGACGCGGACCGATCCCTCGGTGTCCCCGGGGGTGCGGACCCACTCGTGCTCGCTGGTGTACTTGAGGTTCTCCGGATACACGGGGACTCCTAGGTGCAGTGGGTGGTGGGTGGCTGCGGGGGTGTGCGGCAGGCTACTGGCCGGTCCCGAACTCCGCATGCTCAGGTCGGGTGGGCTCGCGGACGCTCTCGATCTGGACGGCCTCGAGCTCCTCCACCTCCACCGTGGCGCCGTCGTAGGTCTCCAGCGTCTCGATGGGGCCGGTGGAGAACTCCAGGGCCGTGCGGAGCACGTGCGGGTCGCCGATCACCTCGAGGACGTAGGGCGGCTCGAGGAGCTGGCCGTCGACCTCGATGCCGCCCACGGCGTTGTCGAACGAGCTGTCCGCACCGAGCCTGATCGAGTCGTTGAGCTCCATCGACTCGGCGCCTGCCGTGCGCAGCTCCTGCACCGTGTCGAGCAGTGACCCGACGTTGACGCGGCTCGACGACTCGTTGATGGTCATCCGCAGTCCCGGCCCGGTGACGGGGACCAGGCCCGCGATGATGTTCAGGGTGCGGACGCGCTGCTCGGCCTCGTCGAGGGCCGCGAACCGCGCCTGGTTCTCGTCGGCTAGCTCGTCGCGTCGCGCCTCGAGCCGGTCGACCTCGCGGCGAGCGCGCTCCGCGGTGCCGGTGAGTCCGTCGAGCACCTCGACCAGCTCGCTCTCGCGGAGACCCGCGTAGGTGTCGTTGGCCGCGGTGTCGCGCACCTGGACGACGAAGGCGAAGCCGAGGACTGCCAGGAGGGCCGCCACCACCACCTGGCGCCGCGAGGGCCGCACCACGGCGCTGCGCAGGCGTTCACGGCCGGGTTCGGGCTCGGGTTCGGTGCGGTGCTCAGGCATGGAACACGTGCCTGCGGATGGCTGCGACGTTGGAGAAGATGCGGATGCCGAGCACGACGATGACGCCGGTGCTGAGCTGCGAGCCGACACCGAGCTGGTCGCCGAGGTAGACGATCGCCGCCGCCACCACGACGTTGCTGACGAAGGAGACGACGAAGACCTTGTCGTCGAAGATGCCGTCGAGGTAGGCGCGCAGCGCGCCGAACACCGCGTCCAGGGCGGCCACGACGGCGATCGGCAGGTAGTTCTGCAGGCTGAGCGGCACGTCGGGGGCGAAGACCAGCCCGGCGATGATGCCCAGGAGCAGGCCGAGGGCGGCGATCACGGCGAGCTCCCTTCTCGCTCAGGCCCGCTGTTGGGGTCGGCGTCGAGCTCGATCACATCACGGAGGACGCGTTCGGGCGCAGCCGGCAAGCGGATGTCGTCGACATTCTGGGCGTCGTAGACAAACTCGTAGCGGTTGACCCGGGCGAACCACTGCTGCCCCTGGGAGGTCTCGACGAGCCGGGCCTGCAGCGTGCGGGGGTCACCGATCGCCGAGACCTCGTAGGGGGCGTTGACCGGGCGGCCGTTGACGTGGATCGCGCGGTTGGTGTTTCGGATGCCGCCCAGCGCGTTGATCCGCTGGTCGTTGACCGCCACGGCTTCGGCACCGGCGGCGAACAGGCCGTCGACCAGGGTGGCGAGGTCCTCGTCGAGGACCTCGCCGTCCACCTCGCCGTCGGCGCTGTTGTCCACGGTGATCTGGACCCCTGGGCCGTGTGCGACGGAGAAGCCGGTGACGAGCTCGGCGCGCCTCTGCCGCGCCTCCATGTCGTCGAGCTTTCCCTGGTTCCTCGTGCTGCTGCTCGCGAGCGCGGCGTTGGACCGGTTGAGCTCCGCGACGTCTCCCTGGAGCGCGCGGACCTCGTCGCTGCGACTCTCGATCTGCTCGACCAGCGCGGCCCGGCTCAGCTCGTTGGCCGGGGCCTCACGGTCGGTCTGCACGGCGACGACGGCGGCCATGACGCCGAGCGCGGCCACGGCGACGAGGCTGGACCAGTGCGGCCGCGCCACCTGCGGACGTACGTCGCCCGCAGCGGCCCGCTTCTGAGCCACGTGGGCGTAGTCCTCGTCCATGGACCGCGCGGTGATGAGGGTCAGCAGCGGGGTCGTGACGTGCTCGGGCAGCGGGTCAGCCATGGTCGGTCGCCGGCGTCGTACGGCGTGGTGTCTCGCGCAGCAGGGTGCGCACCTGCCAGGCGTAGAGCACCCCGGCCCACCAGTAGAGGCCGATCCCCCACCATGCGAAGGCCCACCCGAAGTTGCGGGCGAGCGTCGCGACGATGCCCTCACCCTCGCCCAGGAGCAGCAACGGGAAGGCGTAGAGCAGGTTGAACGTGGCCGCCTTGCCGAGGAAGTGCACCGGCAGGGCCGAGTAGCCGCGGGTGCGGAGGATCGGGACGAGGCCCCAGAGGAAGAGGTCGCGCAGCGGGAGTGCGATGGCGACCCACCACGGGATGATGTCGCGCAGGAAGAGCCCGACCACGACGGCCAGGATGTAGAGCCGGTCGGCCACCGGGTCGAGGATCTCGCCCAGCGTGGAGTACTGGTCGAGCCGTCGCGCGAGCCATCCGTCGAGGAAGTCGGTGAACCCGGCGACCATCAGCACCACGAGGGCGATCGCGTCCGCCTCGGGCCCGAGCACCAGCCACAGGAACAAGGGCACGCCGGCAAGCCGCACCACACTGATGATGTTGGGCACGGTCCAGATGCGAGAGGCTCCCTCGGACACGCCTCAGACCCTATCCACGCTCAGTGAGCCTCGGCGCCGGACACGTCGTGGTGCGCGGCGTCGCGGATCTCACCGACGAGCTCCTCGAGCACGTCCTCGAGCGTGACCAGCCCGATGACGCTCCCGTCCCGCTCCACGACCCGCGCCATGTGGGCGCCCTTGATCTGGAGGCTCTCGAGGGCGTCGTGGAGCAGGTCGTCGGGGTGGACGGAGGCGAAGGGGCGGATCCACTTGTCCTCGATGACACGCGAGCGCCTGTCGTCCTCGGACTCCAGGGCGTCCTTGATGTGGAGGTAGCCGAGCAGCGTGCCGTCGTCCCCGGCGACCGGGAACCGGCTGAAGCCGGTGGCCGCGCACACCGCCTCGACGTCGGCCACGGTCGAGCCGGGCGCCACGGTGGCCAGGGAGTCGGGCGCCATCACGATGGCCGCGACGGACTTCTCGGTGAAGCCGAGGGCGCCGGCGAGCCGGTCGTACTCGTCGGCCTCGATGAGTCCCTCGCCCCGCGACTCCTCGACGAGCGCGGCGACCTCCTCGCGGGTGAAGCTGGAGTGGACCTCGTCCTTGGGCTCGATGCGCAGCAGCCGCAGCACGCCGTTGGCAGCCATGTTCATGCCGGCGATGACCGGGCGCAGCACGGTGACGATCGCCATCATGGGCGGGCTGAGGACCAGGGCGGCGCGGTCGGCACCGGCGAGCGCGATGTTCTTGGGCACCATCTCGCCCAGGACGACGTGCAGGTAGACCACGATCGACATCGCGACCACGAAGGACACCGGGTGGAGCAGGTCGTCGGGCAGTCGGGCGGCGTGGAAGACCGGTTCGAGCAGGTGGGCGACGGCGGGCTCGCCGATGGCACCCAGCCCGAGCGAGCAGACCGTGATGCCGAGCTGCGCCCCCGCCATGACGAGCGAGACGTTCTCCATCGCGCGCAGCGTGGTGCGAGCGGCTCGCGAGCCCTCCTGGGCCCGCGGCTCGATCTGGCTGCGGCGCGCGGCGAGCAGGGCGAACTCCGCACCGACGAAGAAGGCGTTGAAGGCGAGCAGCACGACGGCGAGGCCCACCCCGAAGAGATCGCTGTTCACGACTCGCCCTCCCCCACCAGCACCAGGTCGAGCCGGTCGATCCGCAGGCCGTCCATCCGCTGCACGGTCAGGGTCACGAGGCGCTCGCGCACCTCGTTGGGGTCGCTGCGGTCGGGGACCGGGAGCTCGACGCGGTCACCGGGCTCCGGGATCTTGCCGAGCTCGCGCATGACGAGGCCGGCCACGGTGTCGTAGTCCTCGTGGTCGGGCAGCTCGATGTCGGTGGCGTCCTCGACCTCGTCGGGTCGCAGGAGCCCCGAGAGCGTCCAGCTGCCGTCGCGGCGCTGGCGGATCCGCGCGCCGAGCCGGTCGTGCTCGTCGGAGATGTCGCCGACGATCTCCTCGACGACGTCCTCGAGCGTGACGATGCCCGCGTGGCCGCCGTACTCGTCGAGCACGACGGCCATCTGGAAGCCGTCCTGGCGCAGCAGGGCCAGCAGCGGGTCGAGCCGCAGGCTGTCGGGTACGACGACGGGGCGGACCATGACGCGCTTGATGCGGGTCGTCGCGCGCTCGTGCACGGGCACGGCGACCGCGTGCTTGACGTGCACGGTGCCGACGACGGTGTCCTCGGCGTCGAGGACCGGGAAGCGGGAGTGTCCGGTCTGGCGGGCCAGCTCGATCACCGCGGAGACGCGGTCGCCGTCCTCGACGGTCGTGGTCCGCACGCGGGGGGTCATGATCTCGCCCGCGGTGCGGGTGCCGAACTCGACCGAGCGCTCGACCAGCTCGGCCGTGTCGGCGTCGAGCGTGCCCTGGTCGGCGGACCGCTGGACGAGCGAGGAGAGCTCCTGGGCGCTGCGGGCCGAGCGGAGCTCCTCCTGCGGTTCGATGCCGAGGCGGCGCACGATCGCGTTGGCCGACCCGTTGAGGGCCCGGATGGGGCCGCGGGAGAGGGCGGTGAATCCGCGCATGAACCCTTGGGTGTTGCGGGCGGTCTCGAGCGGGCGGGCGATGGCGATGTTCTTGGGCACCATCTCCCCGAAGATCATCGTGACGACCGTGCCGATGGCGAGGCCGAGCGCGAGCGACAGCGGGGTCACGACGCCCTCGGGCACGCCCGCGGACGCCAGCGGGCCGTCGATGAGGTCGGAGATGGCCGGCTCGGCGAGGAAGCCGATGGCTAGGTTGGTCACGGTGATGCCGACCTGGGCGCCGGACAGCTGCGTCGACAGCGAGCGGAGAGCCAGTTGGACACCTCGCGCGCCCTCGTCGCCCGCGGCCGCGGCGCGCTCGACGCTGGGCCGGTCGACGGTGACGAAGGAGAACTCCGCAGCCACGAAGAGGCCGCAGGCGGCCACGAGGGCCAACGAGACGAGCAGGAGCAGGAGGGGGGTCACGACGCGCACCCGGTGATCAGTGCGGTCGTGCGGGGACTTTGACTCTCGTCCATGGCGGCTGCTGCGGGTTCCTTCGTCTCGTCGGTCGCGTAGCGCCTCGGGTCGTCATGGCGGGCCCGGGCGAGACCACAGCGTAACGGTCGGGCCCATTGTCTCCCCACTCGTCGTGTCGCCTTGGGGAGGCGGGTCCCGGAGCCCTACTGTTGCGCCGACACACGGGCGGACGAGAAGGACCCTCAGGGTCTCGGCGAGGGGCAGCATGCGAGCGTGGGCACAGTCGATCACGGCTGCCCTCCTGGTCGTCCTCGTCGCCACCCTGGCCACGGTCACCGCGACCAGCGACACAGGTGGCGCGAGCGGCACGGGCGCGGTGCGGATGGTGCAGGGAACCCAGTCCCCCGGCTCCGGGATCGACCAGGCGACGCGTCCCAACCTGGTGTTCGTCCTCACCGACGACATGCGCGACGACGACCTCGACCACATGCCGATCACCCGGCGCCTCCTGGCCGACGAGGGCATGGAGTTCACCGACGCCATCTCGCCGCACCCCCTCTGCTGCCCGGCCCGTGCCCAGCTCGCCACCGGCCAGTACGCCCAGAACAACGGCGTCCAGCACAACCGCGGCGCGCACGGTGGCTTCGCGGCGCTCGACCCGGCGCAGGAGGCGAGCGTCTGGTTCCGCAACAGCGGCTACCGCACGGCGTTCGCCGGCAAGTTCCTCAACGGCTACCACCCCGGCGACGTGCGGCCGGCCGGGTGGTCGCGGTGGGACGCGCTGACCCGGGGGGTCTACGACTACGTCGACTTCTCGATGACCGGCGACGGCGACCCCCGCCGCTACACCGACAGCTACGTCACCACCGTGATCGAGGACCACACCAACGCAGCCGTGCGCGACTTCGCCCGCAGCGGCGATCCCTTCGTCGTCTACTCGTGGCACCTCGCCCCCCACTACCGGATCAGCCCGGAGGGCGGGCGCAGCCTCCCACCCGCAGAGCCCCAGGACGAGACCCTGTTCCTGGACGAGCGCCCTTCCGCCTTCGACGACCCGTCCTTCAACGAGGAGGACGTGTCCGACCAGCCGGTCTACCTGCGACGTGGCGCCCCCGTGTCCCGCGACGCGGTGACCGCGGAGAACACGGCGCGTCTGCAGTCGCTGCAGTCCGTGGACCGCGCCGTCGGGTCCCTGGTCGAGACGCTGGACGACGAGGGCGTCCTCGACGACACCTACATCGTCTTCACCTCCGACAACGGCTACTCCCTGGGCGAGCACCGCTTCGTCGGCAAGGACGTGCTGACCGACGAGGCCCTGCAGGTCCCGTTGCTCGTGCGAGGCCCCGGCGTGGTGCCGGGCGCCACGTCGCAGCTGCCCGCGACCCTGGTCGACCTGCCCGTCACGTTCGCCGCCCTGACCGGGGTCACCCCGCAGTGGCAGGTCGACGGCACCTCCCTGGCGCCGACCCTGCGCGGCGAGTCCCAGCCGTTCCGCGACACGACGCTGGTCCAGACCGGCCGCACGCTGGGCGACGGCTGGTCCCACCGCGGGGTACGCACCGAGCGCTACCTCTACGGCACCGACGGCGTCGACACGTTCCTCTACGACCGGCTCCTCGACCCCTACGAGATGGTGAACCTCGTCGACGACCCGGCCTACGCGGGCGTGCGGTCCGCGCTCGAGATGCGCCGCGACGAGCTCGTCGACTGCGCGGGGTGGACCTGCAACCAGCAGTTCGGTCCCGTCCCCGAGCCGGTGACGGGCACGGCAGCGGGTGCGGCAGCGGGTGCGGCAGCGGGTGCGGCCCGCGGCCCGTCCTCGTGACGACGTGACCGAGGCCCTGCACCCACTGCTGCACCCCGACCTGGTGCCCGTCCTGGCGCAGGTGCTGCCGGTCGCGGTCTTCCTCCTCGCGATCACGGTGACCGCGGAGGTCGCCCAGCTGGCCGGCGTCTTCGACGTGGCCGCGCACGCCCTCGCGCACCGCGCCCGGCATCGGGTCGTGCTGCTGTGGCTGACCTTCGCCACGCTGGCGGTCGTCTGCACCGTCGTGCTGAGCCTCGACACCACCGCCGTGCTCCTGACGCCCGTCGGCCTCGCGATCGCCCGGCAGACGGGGGTGGCGCCGCTCCCCTTCGCGCTCACCACCCTCTGGATCGCCAACACCGGCTCGCTGCTGCTCCCCGTGTCCAACCTGACCAACCTGCTCGCGGTGCACCGCTTCGAGGACCTCGGGGCCGACCACGGCGACTACGTGCGTACGGCGGCCGCGCCGGCGGTGACCGCCGTCGTGGTGACCCTGGTCCTGATCGCCGTGCTGCAGCGGCGAGCGCTGCGCGGGACGTACGCCGTCGAGCCCCCGGCCGATCCGCACGACCGCGTGCTGCTCGTCATCGCCTCCGTCGTGTGCGTCGTGATCGGACCGCTGTTCGCCGTCGGTGTCGAACCCGCCGTGGTGGCGCTCGGCTCGGCAGTCGTCCTGCTCGCAGCGCTGCTGTGGCGGGCTCCGGGGCTCCTGCGCGAGGTCCGGCCGCCCTGGCTGATGGCGGGCGGCTTCGTGCTCGTGGCCGGGCTGCTGCGCCTCGCCCAGGGTGAGGGGCTCCTCGACTGGCTGGCGCCCGCGGTCGGCACCGGGACCCGGCCCCTCGACCTGCTCCACCTCTCCGCCGCCTCCGCGGTCGTGGCGAACCTCGTCAACAACCTCCCGGCGTACCTGCTCGTCGAGCCCGCAGCCGCCGACGACGTACGTCGACTCGTCGCCACGCTGGTCGGCGTCAACGCCGGCGCCCTGGTCACCCCCTGGGCCTCGCTCGCCACGCTGCTCTGGCTCCAGCGGTGCCGCTCCGCCGGCCTGCGGGTCCCCCTGCTCCGGCTCGCCGGGTGGGGCGCTGTGTGCGCCACGCTCACCGTGGCCGCGGCCACGCTGGCGATCCGCTGACCTGACACACACCAGCGGACACACAGCAGCGGCGCGGCCCCGGAGGGCCACGCCGCTGTCCTGCGCGGTTGTTCGGGTCGTCCCACTGTCTCTGGGGGGATCCGTGCCACGGCGGGAGGTCGAGGCACGGGTGAGCAGTGTTGGACCCGGCGGAACGCGGCCGCCTACTTGCTCAGCGCCGGCCCGGCCCCACGTGTTACGGGTCTGCCCGAAAATTCTCCGAGCCGGTCCGGACCGCCGGTCGGGTCCTCAGTCGGACTCCCAGTGGGGACCCTTGCGGTAGGGGTCGCGCTCGATCGTCGTGACCGGACGCCGGACGGTGCGCCAGACCGTGCGAGGCGTGCCGCCCTCGTCGACGACCGTCCGCTTGACGCGGAAGTTCACGTAGGTCGTGGTGTAGGCGTTGCGCGAGTTGCGCTTGTTCCGCCACTGGTAGTTGAAGTTCTTGACGTACTTCCGGGTCAGCTTCTTGCCACGGATCGTCATCCAGAGCTCGTCGTTGCCGGGGCTCAGGCTCGCCCAGTTCGCCGAGCCCGTCACGGTCATGTGCGTGTCGGGGATGCCGTTGTAGGTGCCCTGGATCGCGACGTACTTCTGGTGGCTGTAGACACTGAGGATCAGGTCGTCCTTGCCGTCCTTGTTGAGGTCGTAGTCGTCGTTCGGGTTGAAGTCGAGTCCGGTCGAACGCAGCGGGATGCGCCCGCGGGCGGTCGGAGCACCGACGACACGCTTGGTGTGGTAGCCGATCAGGCCGTACATCACGCGCACCTTGCACCCCTCGATCCACTTCTGGCGGATCGCCGAAGCGAGGTAGTCGCCGCGCCTGCCTCGCATGGTGTGCATCGACACCGCGATCCTGCTCCGCTTCTGCCCACCGGCGCCGTCGGCGGTCAGGCACTGGACCTTGCCGAGCAGGTCGAGCACCAGGTCGTTCTTCGGCCCCGACGGCTTGGGCCAGGCCCACACGGTGTGCTTGTCGACCGAGTCGTCGCACGCGACGCCGTTGGCCGGCGTGCCGCAGAAGAACTGCGGCGGCTGGCGGGTGGAGTGGTCCTTGCGCATGTCGTTGAACAGCCGGACGAACTGGCGGAACAGCTCGTGGTCGCCGGAGGTGAAGTAGAGGTCGTTCCACTGGTGCTTGTCGGCGTTGAGCATCAGGTTGGCCGACCCCACGGCCAGCACGTCCTTCGACCGGCCGGCCCGTGAGAACGAGTAGAACTTCGTGTGCATGTTGTTGTACTGGTTCTGCTTGCTCCGGCACCCGGCCGTGCACCGGGTGATGAAGCTCGAGCGGTAGCGCTTGGCCCCGATCTCCCTGCGGACCGCCCGCATCGCCTTGGTGTACTGGTGGTCGTTGAGGATCATCTGCACCTGGACGCCACGTCGGTGCGCAGCGATGAGCGCATTCGCGACCGGCATCCGGTCGAAGGAGTAGACGGCGATCCGGATCGTCGAGCCCTTCGGCGTGTGCTTGATGGTGTCGATCACCTTCCGCTCGATGCGGAACCAGCCCTTCTTGCGACGCGGGTCGTTGAAGAACGGACCCTGCGGGGCCTTCCACCGCGTGCGATCGGCGGCGGTGACCTTCGCGGACGGCAGGCCCGGCTGGGCCGCGGTCGACGCGCCTCCTGGCGGGCCCGCCGCGGCGGGGACCGCGGCCAGCGGGGTGCCCAGGACCAGGCACAGGGTGAGCAGGGTGAACAACCTCGGCACGAACTCGCCTTCCCGACCGCCACCGTCGGTGGCGTCGTCACGATCGAGCCCCGTTCCTCGACCCGTTGCACCCGGGCGTCAGAAGGGGCATGTCGACCGGACCCACGCACTCCGCAGGGTCCGGTCCCGTACGGAGGGTGACGATCCCCGACCCGACAAAGTTGTCGGGACCGGGGGTCTCGGTGCAGAGACGAGGCTCACATCGGGACGGTCGGCGGTGCGACCGCCTTCGAGTGGTCACCCCAGACCTCGTCGAAGTGTTCGACGTACGCGTCGTGGACCCGGTCGCGCGGGATCATCACCACCAGCTCGTCGTTGAGGAGCGAGACATCCGACCAGTTCTCCGAGCCGGTCCACACCGCCCGGGTGGCCGCACCGTCCCAGGTCCCGTCGACCGACATCCACTTCTCGTGCACGAAGTGCTCCCAGCCCGAGTCCTCGAAGCCTGTCGCGACGTCGCCGTCGACGTCGAGCGACGCGCTCCTCACCCGGACGCCCGCGGCGACCAGGATCTCGACGACCTCCGGACCGGCGGCGCTCACCAGCGCCTGGACGTGACACCCCTGGCGGTGCAGCCCGGCGACCCGCCGGGCCAGGTCGGCGCCGCGCGCGCCGCGCCAGCCGTACATGCTGATCCGGACCACGGACCGACCGGTGACCCCGCTGCCGGGCAGCGCGTGGCACTCGACCTTGGACAGCCGCTGCGCGACGGAGTCGTCGTCGGCCGTGCCCGGCGGGCCGGACGGGACGCTCGTGGACACGTCGCCGTGGACCACGTCCAGTGCCGGCTCCGTGACCAGACGGTCGGCCGCGAGCTCCGCGAAGACCCGGCTGTAGTCGTCGTACAGCTGCTGGCTGCCGGTGAGGGTGACCAGGTCGTTCCAGTGCACGCCCGCGGCGTAGTCGGTGAGGTTGGCGGAGCCCAGCATGACGACGGTCGCGGCGTCGGCGCCCCCGGAGAACAGGTAGACCTTCATGTGCTGGTTGCCGCGGTCGCCGAGCCGGCAGCTGGCGTGGCAGACCGTGACGAAGCTGGGCTCCGTGATGGCCCCCCGCGACTCGCCGCGGGCGTGGCAGGCGCCGCTGCTCGAGGCTTCGTCCGGACCGATGAGGCGCCGCAGGCGGCGCACGGGCGCGGAGACGAAGTTGTCGTTCAGCACGACCTGCACCGTTACCTGCCGCCGGGTGCACGCCCGCTCGAGCGCCTCGGCGATGTCGGGCCGGTCGAAGCTGTACGCCGCCAAGCGGATCGTGCCGTGGTCCGGCGTCGCGTCGATCGCCCGTCGGACGTGGTCGGCGATCCGGTCCTGCGCGGCCTCGTCGCCCGTCGGGTCGTTGAACACGACGTCGGCAGCCGGTGCCTCGGCGACCTGTGCGGCCGCTGACAGGCGAGCGCCCGCGGCCACGACGTACGACGACTCCTGCACCCCGCCGCCGGCCGCAGCAGTGACCACCGGCGCCGCGACGGCCGCGACCACGCCCAGCGCCGCCGTTCCCACCAGAAGAGAGGTTCGCATCTCGACCACCCGATCCCGTCCGGCGGGAGGATTCCCGCCTCTGGGTCGACGCTCGCGCCGGCGCTGTTCCCCGGGCACGGGGCGGGGATCTCGAGCACGTCAGGATGTCTGCGCCTGAGCGGGGAAGGCAGTCCCGACGGCCCGCTGTGCGCGGCCGGGCAGGCTCACGCCGTCCCGACAGGTCCCGGACGGGGCCGGGACCCCAGTCCCACCTCGTGGGAGCACGGGGTGACGCGCGCTCATCCGCTGCGGGTGATTCCCCGGAAGCCGCTTCGTGCGACCGTGCAGGGTCGGGTCGCGGAGCCCGCACGGGTGGACCGACCCGCCACGCACTACGAGGAGTGAGCGATGACAACCTTCACGGTCTGGAAGTTCGAGGACCCCGACGGCGCCCAGCACGCAGCCACGTTGCTCCAGAACGCCGAGGCCGACGGCCTGGTCACGGTGATCGACCACGCCGTGATGACCTGGCCCGCCGGCGCCGACAAGCCGGAGACCCGTCACTCGCACGACGACGCCAAGCACGGGGCAGCGTGGGGTGCGCTCTGGGGCATCCTCGGGGGCGCGCTCTTCGCGGTGCCCGTCGTCGGCGGCGTTGTGGGCCTGGCGATCGGCGCCATCGCCAAGTCCACGGAGGGCGCGGGCATCACCAAGGACGACCTCGCCCGGATCCGCACCGAGGTCGTCGAGGGGACGTCGGCGCTGTTCGTGGTGACCGAGGCAGGCAATCTCGACCGGTTGGGCGAACGCATGCGCGGGACGGACAAGAAGCTGATCACCACCAACCTCACCGACGCCGAGCGCGCCGTCCTCCTCGAGACGTTCGGCGGCTCCTGAGCGACCCGGATCTCACCCCGAGCGGATGAAGGGCGACCGCATCGGGCGTCCTACGTTGCTGTGGAGAGCTTGCTCGCACCACACACGGAGGGAAGAGCCATGACCGAGTCGACCGGGTCGCGCCGCCAGACCGCACCCCCCGAGGAGCCCGGCGCCTGGGCCCAGGGACTGATCCTGTTCGCCGCCGTCATGATGTTCGTCGGGGGCGGCTTCCAGGCCATCGCCGGCCTGGCGGCCATCTTCGAGAACGAGTTCTACACCGTCACCCCCAACTACGTCCTCGAGTTCGACGTCACCGCGTGGGGATGGATCCACCTGCTGCTCGGGGTGATCGTGGTCTTCGCCGGCTACGGCCTGCTCTCCGGCCAGACGTGGGCGCGGGTGGTCGGCATCGTGCTGGCCTCCGTGAGTGCACTGGTGAACTTCGCGTTCATCCCCTACTACCCGTTCTGGTCCCTCGCCATCATCGCCCTGGACGTCTTCATCATCTGGGCGCTGGCGACCCAGGCGCGCGCGTTCAGGCTCTGACGTCACGGGCTGCCCGCGAGGCTGGCTGGATGGGCCCCGCGGGCAGTTCCCCGTCGCCCCGATCACGTCCCCCGGGTCAGGTCGTCCGCAGTCATCGACGCTACGCCGCACGCTCGGGGAAGGCCACGCTGTCCAGACCGCGAGCTCCTGTTGCTGCCCTGACACCCGGCGTATCGTCGTGAACCGAAAGGTGTCGCCCGGCCCGCTTCGCGACTCGCTTGGAAGGGTGGGGGGTGCAGGATGTCACGCCGTGCGCCGGACTGGACTCGTCGAGCCAGCTTCGACGCGGACCCGGTCAGCGCCTCCCTCGCCCGCTCCTTCGTCGTGGACCAGCTCGTGCACGACGAGCTGGCGCACCTGGTGGACCCGGTGCGCCTGGTGACGAGCGAGCTGGCCACCAACGCCATCCTCCACGCGCGCACACGGTTCACCGTGACCCTCGAACGCACCGAGGACCTCGTCGTGCTGACGGTGGGCGACCACTCCCCCCGCACCCCGGTCCGGCGGGCAACGGGGCCCACGGGATACTCGGGTCGCGGGCTGGACATCGTCGCCAGGACGAGCCTCGACTGGGGAGTGGACGCCTCCCGGGACGCCTCCAAGCAGGTGTGGGCGTCGTTCTCCGTCGACGGACACGCGCCACCGTAGGACGCACGCCGCGGGCGTCAGGCGCAGGGCGTCACCCGTTGTCACACGCGTGCAGGGGCATCGGACGCGAGCATCCCGCGCAGGCGCGTGAACGTCGCGTTCGGCTGCTCCACGTGCACCCGCGCACCGAGACGCTCGGCGCGCTGGGCGAAGTCGACGAGTGACCGCATGCACGCGAGATCGACGAACTGCAGCCTTCCGACGTCGAGGCGCGCCTCCTGCCCCGGTCGTACGGTGACGCCCTGCAGTGCGCCGATCAGGTCGTCGAGGACCGAGAAGTCCGCCTCACCGACCAGCCGGATCCGCCACGCGCCGTCGGAGGTGTCGCAGGAGACACGGAGAAGTTCGGTGGTCGACATGAGGTCCCAGCTCCGGAGCGGAACCCAAGTCCGCCCACTCGTACTAGACGGGAACGGCATCGAATCTGTGACGGTGCACGACAAGCCCTCGGTACGTTCGACGGTACGCCCGCTCCGTCGAGAAGACCAGCAGGTATGGACAGGGGGTGGCTCAGCCGACCGGCTCGGCCGCCCATCGCTTCGCGGACTCGAGGTCGGCGAGTGGGAACGTGCGCGCCTGTCCCGGCCAGAGCACGCTGAAGATCCTGATCGTCGGCCCTGCCCAGCGCGCGTCAGTCACGATGGCGATCCGCTCGAACGACGCCGGGTGACGGACACCGAGCTTGAGGTCCTCCCAGGCTGCTTCCTTCTCGTACTCGTCGAACTCCGGGCCGAGCACGTAGACGAGGCGCACCTTCCCGTGCTCGGCGATGGCTGCATCGATCGCCGGCACGACCACGTCGCGGTAGTCGTCCTCGTCGACGTCATCGACGGCCTCGAGCCCCAGAACCCCTGGCGGCATCCCACTGAGCAGCTTGATCATGTCGCCACGCTAGGCAACCGGCGCGGGTCAGAGGTCACCCGTCGTGGATGAGGCATCCTCCGCAGCCGGGGTGGAACCGTGGTCCCAGAAGAAGCAGCTCGAGGCAGACGTCGAGGCTCTTGAACGCGACGCGAGCGATGCCGTCGGTTCCTAGCGACGCAACCGTCGGGGCTCTGACTCCTAGGTACTGTCCTCGGTGCACCCACGAGGCTCGGCGCTGGGCAGGTCCCACTGCTCATCGGTCAGGTCCCTCGGGTACGGCGTGTGCTCCCTCACCGCCCCAGCGGTGCACGTCGCGTCGCTGGCCCCCCCGGGGCACAGAGCCTGGCCACGCTCCAGTCGCGCCGTCGACCGACTCGAAGAACTGACCGCGTCGCTTTCTCACAAGGCCGAGGCCGGCTGCTGCGTGTGGCTGTGCTGACCGCACCCGCAGTCCTCATCGTGGTCACTGCTGGCGACAGCTGCGGGCTTGCACTTCTCGTACTCGCCGAGCAGGTCCTCAAGGATCTCCCTCTTCTTCCGGTCGCACTCGTCCCGCGCGGCCTTGTCCTGGCACTCCAGCAGGGCCCGCCGGCCTTCGAGCTCGATGACGGCCTGCCACGCGGCGTAGCTGCACTGGAGGGCCTTGCACAGGCAGTCCATGTAGGCGTTCACGTGCGCGAAGCCGCCGAACAGCCCGCCACCGGCCAGCCGGTGCTTGAGGACGAGGTAGGTGGCGTAGAGCGCGACGACGTTCTCCTTGCTCGCCGACTTGGACTCCTCGTCGAGCTTTGCCACCGCGGCGCGGATCTCGGAGGTCTGTTGGGGGATCTCGGTGGCGAGGTCGATCAGCGAGCCGAAGCACGCCTGGTTCCACGTTGCCGCGGCCCGGTACTTCGCGATCAGTCCCGCGAGACTGCTCACCGTCTCGTCCTCGCTCGGCTCGTGCGGGTAATCGCAGTCGCCCACGCAGCACCCGGTCGTGGAGGCGCCCGAGCACTCCGTGATGGCCGCGGTGACGGTCCGGAGCGACTCCTTGAGGCACTTGCGCTGGTCGTCGTCGAGGAGGCACTTGAGGCGCTCCTTGATCGACGTCTTGCCGCCGGAGTCCTTGCCGTAGAGGGTCTTCTTCGACCACGCGACGTCGGCCTCGGCGTCAGCCCTGGCCTTCGAGTACGCCGCCCGCGCCAGGTCGTACTTCTCCTGGAAGCCCTCGAGTGCCTGTGCGGACTCCTCTGCGACCTCCGCCTGCTTCTTGTACCGCTCCGTGGCGCAGGCGACCCCGACGATGTCGCAGCCGTCGCACGCGCTGGAATCGGTCGGGTCCTGCGTCTGGGTTCCCGTGCTCGTGTCCATGCTCATCCTCTTCTCCCGTGGACGTCCGCCCACCCTGCGCGCACCGATCCTGCGCGGCAGGTGTCACGAGGGCGTCGCGAACCGACCACCCCGGCCGCGACGCGAGGGTGACGGAGCGCCTGCACGATGCCCGCATGGCGGGTTATCAGGCGCTGGCGGCGGTGGGGCGCAGCGTGGTGCACGTCCTGAACGCCGGCTACCTGACCGAGCTGCCCGGACCGGCGAGGCGACCCACCGCCGTGCTGGCCGGCACGGCCGACTTCGACGAGGTCAACAGCAGTCCCACCGCGGTCATCCGCTATCCGGCGGTGTCCGTCTACTGCTACCGCATCAGCGTCGACCGCGAGACGCGGCCGGGATGGTCTGCCGTGGGAGCGGGCGACGGCATCCCGCGGATCCCCCTGCGCATGCACCTCATGCTCGCCGCCTGGGATCGCATTGTGGAGAACGAGCTGGAATGGCTCGGACTCACCGCTCGCCTGCTCGAGGCCAACAGCATCCTGACCGGACCCCGCCTCGACCCCACCGGCGACTGGAACCCCGGTGACCTGGTGCAGCTCGTCCCGGACGACCTGGCGCTCGACTCGATGAGCGAGGCGTTCCAGGCGCTCACCACCGACTACCGCCTGTGCCTGTCCTACCTGGCCCGCGTGATCGTCATCGACGCACCTCACAGCCCGTTGGCCGAGCGGGTCACCACCGTGGCCAACGCCGTCGAGTCGGACGGCGTCCTGCCATGAGCACCGACCTCGGCACCCTCGGCCGGACGGCGGTCGCCCACCGTCTCGCGCTGGCCGTCGTGCCCCTGGACGCCGTCACCCGTCACGAGGTCCCGCCCGGGGTCCTGGTGGGGCGCGAGACCGCGAGGTCCATGGAGCATGCCCGACGTCGCAGCAGCCGGGGACGACCCGACCCCGAGAGGCCGACGATCCGGGTGCGCCCGGCGGCCGGCGCGTACGTCGTGCTGCACGACGCGACGGTCCCCCGGGTGCCGCCTGACGGGAGTCCACCGGGCGCCCAGCCCGTCCTCACCGTCCGCATCGTGGATCCGGCAGGTCGCTGGATACCTCGACGGTGCCGCGTCCCGGTCTGGCCGCTCCCTCAGGTGCGGGCACCCGAGGACCCCGTCCTGCCCGGTCCGGCCGTCCCGGCGGCGAGCCGCAGCATCCGGCCCTGGCTCCTGCCCGGCCCCGCCTACGCCGTAGCCGGCGGCGGCACCGCTGTCCGGCTGCGCGTGGTCCGCGGGGGCATCCCCGTCCGTTGGGCCCGCGCCGAGGTCTTCGACGGTGCCGGCCAGCGCCTCGGATGGGGCCACGGCGACGCGCACGGGGAGGTGCTCGTGGTGCTCGACCAGCTCGGACCGGGCATGCCGACCGCCGACGTACAGGTGGCCGTACGCGTCCACCGACCGGGACCGCTACCCGCCGGCACCCCCGCGGTCACCGCCCGCGACCTCGCCGCCGACCCGCTGGCCGACCTGCCGGTCGAGGTGCTGCCCAGGCAGCAGGTCCCGGCCGGGTCCTTCGAGGACGACGCCACGATCGGCGTCGCGGTCCCCAACGGCTTCGTCACAGCCGCCGTCGACCTGGCAGCGTCGCTCACCCCCGGGCGAGCAGTTCGGCTCCCCGACATCAGCTTCACGCCCTAACCAGCCCAGGAGGCCGCCATGCCCGAGTACCTGACTCCCGGCGTCTATGTCGAGGAGACCAGCTTCCGGTCCCGCTCGATCGAGGGAGTCCCGACGAGCACGGCCGGGATGGCCGGTGCGACCGAGTACGGCCCCGTGGCCCATCCCGCCAACAACGTCGCGATGGCGACCGGGCCCGTGCTGGTCACCAGTCCGACGGAGTACGAGCGGTTCTTCGGCGGCCTCACCATCGACTTCGCCCCGTGCCGGCTGGCGCTGGCTGCCAGGTCGTTCTTCGCCAACGGCGGACGGCGCCTCTACGTCCAGCGGGTGTTCGTCCCGACGGCGGACGGGGCGGGTGCGGGACCGGACGGGGACCTGGCCCGGCTCGACATCCCCGCCGGCGCGAACCCACCCCGGCTGCAGTGGTGCGCGCGCTGGCCCGGCACGGCCGGTGCCCGCGTGCGAGTGGCGGTCAGGTTCCGGCGCAGCAAGAACGTCCAGGTCGGCACCTCGCTGCGCACCGTCCTGCCGGGCGCGGCTGTCGAGACGGCGGCACTCGACGCCCAGGGCAGAGCGCCGTCGATCCCGGACGAGCAGGCGCCGACCGCGCTGCGGATCGTCAAGCTCCAGGACGGCGCACTGGGCTACGACGACGGCAGCGGCGGCTTCGTCGCGCCCGCCGCTGGCCAGGCCGCCTTCCACATCACCCTCGACGTGGAAGTCCGCCTCGGTGACCGGGTCGACGTGTACAACGGCCTGGAGCTCGGCAGCGAGCATCGGCGCTACATCCGCGAGGTCCTCCAGGACGTCGACCCGGCCGACGACGCCTGCCTGGTCTGGCTCACCCTCCCCACGCCGGCGGTCGGGCAGCCCCCGGCGCCCGAGCCCACCCCGATCCAGATGCTCACCGCCCTGCTCGCCGCGGGTCCCGACGGGGCCTACCTGGTCGGCGGGAGCGAGGGCGGGGCGATGTCGCCCGCAGCGCTCGAGGGCGAGAAGGCCGGGACCGACACCCTGGATCCCGCCACCGGTCTCAATGCCCTCGGCGAGATCGACGACATCGCCATTGTGGCAATGCCCGACACCACGAACTTCGACGACCTGGACAACGCGATCACCGCGGTCGACGCACTCCTGGGCCACTGTGAGCAGGACCGCTACCGCATCGCCATCATCGACCCGCCGCAGGACAGCTCGATCTCGGAGGTTCGCGCCTTCCGGTCCCGGTTCGACAGCAAGTACGGCGCGCTCTACTACCCGTGGCTCCGGATCGTCGACCCCACCCAGTCCTTCGACCCGGAGCTGCCGGCCCAGCTGCTCGACGTACCCCCGTCGGGTGCCGTCGCCGGGATCTACGCGCGGTCCGACATCGAGCGGGGCGTCCACAAGGCACCGGCCAACGAGGTGGTCCGAGGCATCACGCAGTTCGTCACCAACGTCACCTACGACCGGCAGTCGGTGCTCAACCCCGAGGGGATCAACGCCCTGCGGTTCTTCGAGGGACGGGCCAACCGGGTCTGGGGCGCACGCACGATCTCCTCGGACCCGGAGTGGAAGTACGTCAACGTGAGGCGGCTCTTCATCTACCTCGAGCACTCCATCGACAAGGCCACCCAATGGGCGGTGTTCGAGCCCAACAACGAGCGGCTCTGGGGTTCCGTCCGTCAGTCGATCGAGGACTTCCTCATCTCGGTCTGGCAGACCGGGGCCCTGATGGGGACCCGCCCCGAGGAGGCCTTCTTCGTCCGGTGCGACCGGACGACCATGACCCAGAACGACCTCGACAACGGCCGGATGATCTGCCTGATCGGCGTCGCGCCGACCTACCCGGCCGAGTTCGTGATCTTCCGCATCGGCCAGTGGACGGCCGACTCACGACGCAGCTGAGGGACCGCGGCCGGACAGCGGCCGGCGACCCACCGAGACCAGGAGGTTCCAGATGGCACTGCGAGACAACCCGTACGGCGCGTTCAACTTCATGGTGAAGCTGGGCGACGCCGGCGGGGAGGACCAGATCGCCGGCGGGTTCTCGGACTTCTCCGGCGCCGCCGTGGAGGTGAAGTTCTCCGAGTACCGCAACGGCAACGACAAGGAGAGCCACGTCCGGAAGATCGCCAACACCCACACCACCAACGACGTCACGCTCAAGCGCGGCATCATCGGCGACCTGCGGCTCTTCGAGTGGATCAAGTCGACCCGCGAGGGCGCCTACGAGCCCCGGACGGTGACGGTCACGCTGCTCGACGAGGCCCGTGCCCCTGCCTGCCAGTGGGTCCTCCGTTTCGCGCAGCCCAAGAAGTGGACGGGTCCGACCCTGGCCGCCAAGGGCGGCGGCGAGGTGGCCATGGAGGAGCTGGTGCTGGTCGCCCAGCGCATCGACTTCCTGTCACCGTGAGCGTGCTGGGGGTGGAGGTCGGGTCGCCGGGGGTCTACTTCGCTCCCCCGGTCGACCAGTCCACGCCGGCCACCGTCCGCCTGGACGTCGCCGGGTTCGTGGGCGTCGCCCCGCGCGGACCCGTGGACGTGCCCGTCCCGGTCACCTCCTGGTCCGACTACCAGTGGATCTTCGGCGGTACCGCCGGACCCGGCGGGCTCGGCGACGCCGTGCACGCCTTCTTCGCCCAGGGCGGGGTGCGAGCCCTGGTCCTGCGGGTCTCGCCGTTGCCGCGAGGCTCGCACCAGGACCCCCTCGGTCGTGCCCGGCACCGCCTCGTCCTCGGGACCACCGAGCTGGCCTTCGCGGCGGCCGACGAGGGCAGCTGGGGCGACTCGCTGGTGATCACCTGGGAGTTCGTGGTCTCGCAGTCGACGCGGACCGAGGTCGGCGGACGCCTGGTGCGGCTCCCGCCCGGTGCCCGGATCCCGCCCGGCTCGCTGCTCCGACTCTGGCTGGACGGGGGACGTACGCCGGTCTACCGCTGGGCGGAGGAGCTGGGCACCAGGGACCTGGGACCCGGGCGGCGCGACCCGGTGCTCGTGCTGGACCGTCCCACAGGCGCGGGACCCGAGCCCGCCGAGGGCCGCGACTGGCCGACGACGGTCGTCGTCGACGTCGTCACCGCCACCGTCGACGTCACCGACCGTTCCGACGAGCTGCGTCGTCACGAACGGTTCGCAGACCTGGGCCTGGCCCCCGCCCATCCGCGACACGCCGCCACGATCCTCGCCGACCCGTCGCAGTCCCGGCTGGTCCGACCAGCCGGCCCCTGGCCCGAGCGCGTCCGGCCGCCCGAGCCACGGCTCTCCTCCGCGACGTCCGAGCTGGTGGCTGCGGGACGTGACCGCTGGGACGGTGTGGCCAGGGGCAGCTTCCTGGATGACGAACCCGCCGAGCTCCTCCCGGTCGGAGGGGTGGACCCCCTCGACGACGGGCTGGACCTGCACGGCGTGGAGCGGATCTCCGTGGAGCCCGAGGTGGGGTTGCTGTGCGTCCCCGACCTGCTGTGGGACGTGGTGCTCGTCCCCGGGGTGACCGACCGACCCCACAGGCCGCTCTACCCCGAGTTCGCCCCCTGCCGTCCGCCCGAGGTGACCCTGCCGTTCACCCAGCAGCCTCCCCGGGTAGTGAGGCTGGCCGGGGGCGCGAGCAGCCTCGCCGAGGCCCTGGACCGCCAGCGCAGGGTCGTGGTCCTGGCCGAGCGGCAGCAGAGGTTCGTCGCCCTGCTCGACGTGCCGGACGGTCTGACCGAGCGCGACGTCGCGCGGTGGCGTGCCTCCATCGACAGCAGCCACGCCGCCGCCTACCACCCGTGGCTGGCCTCGGTGCCCGAGGACGGCACCTTGCGTCCGCTGGCTCCCTCGGCGGTGGCCGCCGGGATCATCGCCGCCCGGGAACGCCGACTCGGCATCCCCTGGGGTCCTGCCAACGAGGTCGCGGTCGACGCCGTACGGGCGACCAGGCCGGTCACCGACCAGGAGCACGCACGGCTCCACGAGCTCGACGTCAACGTGTTCCGCGCCGAGCGGGACGGCTTCCGCCTGAGCACCGCGCGCACCCTGTCGAGGGACCGCAGCCTCAGCCAGCTGAGCGTGCGCCGCCTGATGACGATGCTGCGGCAGAGCCTCGCACGGCACGGCCAACGCCTGGCGTTCGAGCCGAGCACCGCAGCGCTGCGTCGCGAGCTCACCTGGTCGATCACCCAGCTCCTGCGCGACCTCCACCGCGGGGGAGCCTTCGCCGGCGCCACGGAGCAGGAGTCGTTCTTCGTGCGCTGCGACGACACGGTCAACCCGGCCTGGTCCCAGGAGCAGGGCCGGCTCGTCGCCGAGGTCGGCGTCGCACCGTCGTACCCGCTGGAGTTCCTCGTGGTGCGGCTGGTGCGCGACGCCAGCGGCTCGCTCGGGGTCGAGGGGTGAGCCATGAGCGTCCAGGTGACAGAGCTCGTGCAGGCCTTCCGGTTTCAGGTGCACCTGACCCGGAGCCTGCCCGGGCGCACGCTGGCGCCTCCACCCCAGCTCGGCGCGAGCGGAGGCGGCAGCACGGCGCCGCCGGCGCCCGTCTCGGGTGGCTCGAGGACGGGTGCGGCCGCGACCGCTCCCGTCGGCGGCGCCTCCTCACAGGGAGGCGGCGACCGCCTCGGTGACGGTGGCTTCCAGGAGTGCGGCGGCCTGGTGCTCGACGCCGACCTCCACGACGTCCTCGAGGGCGGTGCCAACGACACAACCGTGCGCCGCCTGGGCCGGGTCAAGCACAGCCCGATCGTGCTCACGCGGGGCATGGTGGTGGCCACCGCCGCCGGACCGGCGGACGTCGGCCTGTGGTCGTGGATGTCGGCGATGCTGTCGGGCCAGGTGCCGGTGCCGCGGTACGACGGGCGCATCGAGGTGCTCGACCCGACGTTCGGACGTGTCGTGGCCCGGTGGACCTTCGTCCGCGGCCTGCCGTTGAAGGTGGTGGGGCCGTCGTTGCACGCCGTCACCGGCGCGGTGGCCGTCGAGGAGCTGCACATCGCCCACGAGGGCCTCCTCCTGGAGCCGTCGCCGTGACCGCCGAGCTGGTGCGGGCCACCCTGCAACGCCTGACCCGGGTGAAGCAGGGGCAGAAGGACGCTCCCGCGACGGTCGAGGCCGAGGGCGACGCCATCTCGGTGCAGCTCAACCCGAGCACCCTCAAGATCACCC
Source organism: Nocardioides sp. zg-1230 (assembly GCF_013155335.1). Classification (GTDB taxonomy): domain Bacteria; phylum Actinomycetota; class Actinomycetes; order Propionibacteriales; family Nocardioidaceae; genus Nocardioides. Next base: position 61,195 of record NZ_JABJQZ010000007.1, read on the forward strand.
GCCGCAACAACGTCGACCGCGGCGGCGTCACCACCGGCACCCAGAAGGCGCAGAGCCCGTCCCAGGAGGGGGCCACGCTCGCCTTCGACCTCGAGTTCGACACCAGCGAGCAGGGCTCGGACGGCGAGCACGTCGACGTACGCGAGTGGACGGCTCTGGTGCGCCAGTACGTCGAGCCCTCCAAGAAGAAGCCTGCGGAGGCGCCGCCAGCGGTGCGGTTCACCTGGGGCCGGCTGATCTTCAACGGCATCGTCGAGCAGGTCACCGAGGACCTGGACCTGTTCGCACCCGACGGGACCGCGCTGCACGCGAAGGTCAGCCTCAGCATCGCCGAGCAGGACTTCTCGTTCGAGAAGATGGAGACCGGCAACGGGGCCCGTGACCAGCGGGCGGCCACCCAGCCGGGGGGTCCGACGGGGGCGGCACCGGGCCAGAGCGGCACCCGCGACCCCACGCACGTCGTCTCCGCGCACGAGGGCGAGAACGTCCAGCAGCTGCTGTCCCGGCTCGGCCAGGACCCATCCGGCTGGCGGGCCGCCATGTCGGGCCTCGACGACCCGCTCGACCTGGCCGCCGGCGTCGCGGTGACCCTGGGCTCCGAGATCACCGCCGGTCTCCGGGGCGCGGTCGGTGCCGGGTCCGGCCAGTTCGCCGCGGACGCGACCATCGCCACGCCGGCGTCCCTGGCCGCTGCCCTGGGCGTGCCCGCACCCCAGACGGGCACCACCACGCGACCGGGGTCCGACGGGGGCGGGGACGGCTTCGCGCTCTCGGCGGCCGGGGGGCTCGCAGCCGCGGAGCGGATCGTCGACCGGGCCACCGTGGGCTCCGCCGTGCTGCGCAGCACCAGCTCGTTCACGGTTCCCCCGGCGGCAGGCCGCCGCGCCGCCGACGACGGGCCGGTGGATCCCCGGGCGCTCACCTACGGGCGTGGGGTCCCCCTGCAGGGGCAGGCGCGTCCTGCGAGTGCCGACGCCGCGGATGCAGGTGCCGCCCCCTGGGAGCGCCAGCCGTCGTACGGCTGCGACCCGGCGACGCGCGAGCAACGACGTCGTGACGGTGGGTCGCCGACAATCCGGTCGAGGCCAGGAGGTGCGGCACGGTGACACCGGTGTACGTGCACGAGGTGCACACGGAGATCAGCGGGTCGCCCGCGCCGCCGGTGGCCTCGGACAAGCACGAGCCCGCGGCGGTCGTGGAGGCGGCGGCGGCCCGGATCCGCCGCGAGGCCTGGCTGGCCGGCCGGGTGGCTTCGGAGGGCTTCGATGACTGAGGCCTCGGTCCAGGTCCAGGCGCCGGTCTTCACCGTCGACGGCCAGCTCACCCGCACCCTCGGTCGGGACTGCCTGCGGCTGGAGATCTCGGAGGGACTCGGCGGGCTCCGCACGCTCGAGGCCGAGTTCCTGGCGGTCGGCGCCGGCGACGACGGCCCACCCGGGCCCCTGCGCCACCTGGACGGCTCCACCGTCGACTTCGGCCGGTCCTTGAAGGTCGCCATCGGGCCCGACAGCGGGCAGCGCTTCGCCTTCGACGGCACGGTCTCGGCGCTGGAGCTGGTCATCTCCGACGGTGAGCCGCAGCGGGCGGTGGTGCTCGCCGAGGATGCACTCATGCGGCTGCGGATGACCCGGCGGCTGCGATCGTGGACCCGCGTCACCGACGCCGAGCTGGCCTCCAGCATCGCCGGCGAGCACGGACTGGACGCGGACGTCCAGGCCGACGGACCGCGCTACGACGTGGTCCAGCAGCTGAACCAGAGCGACCTGGCGTTCCTGCGCGAGCGCGCCCGGCTCCTCCAGGCCGAGCTCTGGTGCACCGGCTCGACGCTGCACTTCCGCAGCCGGGACACCCGCAGCGCGACCGAGGTGGCCCTCACCGTCGGCGCCCAGCTGCTGAGCGCTCGGCTCGCCGCGGACCTGTCCGCGCAGCGCGGCGAGGTCGTGGTCAGCGGGTACGACGCCGGCCAACGGGCCGCCGTCACCGAACGGGCGGGTAGCGACGTGGTCGAGGCCGAGACCAGTGGCGGACGCTCCGGCGCGAGCCTGGTCACCCGCGCCCTCGGTGCCTCGGCCTCGGTGCGGGTCCGCGAGGTCCCGCTCAGCTCGGAGGAGGCGCAGGCCTGGGCACGGGCGGAGATGCTGCGTCGCGGCCGCGCCTTCGTCACCGTCTCAGGGGTCACCAACGGCACCCCGGACCTGGTCGTGGGCTCCCGGCTGACCCTTCGCCTGGTGGGAGAGCCGTTCGAGGGCGAGGGCTACTACGTCACCTCGATCCGTCACCGGTTCGACCTCAGGACCGGGCTCCGCACCGAGTTCACGGCACAGCGCGCAACCCTCAACGAGGTGAGCTGACGTGCTGCCGCAACCCGTCGACGGCGGCGCCCCGGGCTACCACGGCGTCTACCCGGCGCTGGTCAGCGACCTCGTCGACCCGGACTCGCTCGGCCGGGTGGGGGTCTCCTTCCCCTGGCTGGGCGACGACGGCGCCGACGTCCGGGCATGGGCGACGCTCTGCACGCCGTACGCCGACGACGAACAGGGGCTGCTGATCCTCCCGGAGGTGGGCAGCCAGGTGGTCGTCGCGTTCGAGGCCGGCAACCTGCGCCGTCCCTACGTCCTCGGCTCCACCTGGAACGGCAAGGAGCGCCTGCCCCGCGACCCCGAGCGGGCCAACAACATCCGGCTGCTGCGCTCGCGTGCCGACAGCAAGCTCGAGTTCGACGACTCCGCGGGTTCGGCCAAGGTCAGGATCACCATGGCCTCGGGGCACGAGATCACCCTCGACGACGCCACGCAGGAGGTCACCGTCAAGCACTCGGGCGGGTGCACGGTGAAGCTGACCGCCACGGATGTGCAGGTCACCGCCAACGCCACAGTCCAGGTGACCTCGCCGATGGTGCAGGTGGACGCCGCGGTCTCGACGTTCAGCGGTCTGGTCAAGTGCTCGATGCTGATCGCCGAGCAGATGGTCACCTCCCCCGCCTACAGCCCTGGCGCGGGAAACGTCTGGTGACCTCGTGACCACGGTGACCACCCAGCGACCTGGCCCGCGATTGCGGGCGGGGCAGCACCCCCTGGCCCTGCGCGCGCCCTGGTACGTCGGCGAGCGACCGGTCGACCCGGCCAAGCGGTTCGACCGTTTCGACGTCTACGACCCGCCTGCCCTGCAGCCGAGCATCCAGAAGTACGACTCCCCCGAGCTCGTGCAGCGGATCATGGCCGACCCGCGGAACTCGCTGAGGTTCACCGCCGAGGACGAGTGGTCGGTCCCGATGCCGCGATCCGAGACGCAGCAGAAGGGGAGCACCGGCCGGCTCCGCTTCGCCACCCACTCCTTCGCCCGGATGGGCATGCGCAAGCTCTTCCAGCCCAACCACGACCGCTTCTACGCGGTCGTCGTCGAGGTCTTCTGCGACCACGACGGGCTCCCCCGTCCCCGCCCCGACGACACCTTCTCGCTCGCCCTCGCAGTACGCCGCCAGGTGCTGTCGACCGACCTGAACGAGCACGACGTACGCAAGATGGCGCGCGACGTGCTGCTGGGCAAGGTGTCCGCCACGGCGGCCTCACCCGTCACCGTGACGGGCGCGCAAGGGTGGATGACGGACCAGTGCGGAGGCGGACAGGGGTGGGTCGACGTCGACCCGAACGGTCGGCCGCTCCCCACCGCGGGCGCCGATCCCGACGGGGAGCACGCGCTGCTCCTGGAGAAGCGGCTCACCGAGAACCTGCTGCCGATGTGGCGGATACCGCCCGACGCGGCGGACTGCGACAGAGCGTCGACCCGGTCGCTGTGGTTCGGGCTGGTACCGACGGCCTCGGCGGACCGGGAGACGGCCTTTGACCCGGCGCTCCCCCTTCCTTCGCACGAGCTCGGCCCGAGGTACGACGACCGGCAGACCTACGAGATCCGATGCCTCGCCACGAGGCCGCCCGGTCCCGGGCGCGAGGACTGCCCGCCGGAGGGGTACTGGAGCGAACCGACCCGGCCGTACCGGCTGGCCAGCTTCTTCGACCCCGAGGGCACCAAGAACCGGACGGTCTCGATCACGATGCCAGACCTGCGGGCAGTCGCGGCTCGCGCCGGACAACCGGCCGCCGGCGGCGTCGCGATCACCACGCCGCCGGGCTCCCAGCTCTCCTTCGACCCGGACAACGGGTCACCGGGAAGCCCGGGGCTCCCTCCGGGCGGCACCGTCGCACAGACCTGCACCTACGCCGTGGAGCTGTTCACGATCGTGGCGATGTTCCTCTTCAGCCTCTTCCTGCCCGTGGTCATGTTCCTCTTCCAGCTCTGGTGGATGCTGCTCCTCAAGTTCTGCCTCCCACCCGCCGCGGACGCGGTGGAGGTGTTGCGCAACCACTTCAAGTCGGGCGGCACCCCCGGCTCCATGGGTGCTGCCCAGGACGCGGCGCTCGACGAAGTGGTCGGCGGGCGCGGCACGGGCGCCAGGTTGAAGACGGCCGCGTCCGGTTTTCCCGCGGCTGCCCTGGACGACCTCGCCGAGGGGCTCGCCCCACCGGACGACCCACCGCCTCCACCCGAGCCCGAGGAGCCGGTGCCCGACCCGCTCTGCCCGCTCAACCCGCCAGCCGGGGGGCCAACGTGACAGTGGCGGCTCCCCCTCAAGCCAAGCCGGCTCACCGTTCCCCCGCCGGCAAGCCCGTGACGCCGGCCAGTGCACCTCCGGCCGTCGCACCGCCGACGCCTGGTCCGCTGGCCGCGGCCTCCGCCCGCGTCGTCTCCGCGGCCTCGACGCCCCTGCCGCCCGGGGCGCCGGACCACGAGGTGTCGCTGGTCGGTGGCGCTCCCCTGGAGGCGCCCGCCGAGGTGGTCGACTACGTCAAGGGGAAGGGCGGCCCCGGTGCGCCGGTGCGGGTCCGGGTCGGGAACGTGGCGGCCGGCACTGTCACGATGAAGGCCGGGTCGAAGGGCTTGCGCACGACCAGGACCCAGGGCATCCCCCTCCTGCTCCCGCTCTTCGACCCGCTCAGGACTGCCGGCATCGAGCCGGTGCTCGCTGTCGACGTCGAGCCGGACGGCGTGCAGGGCTACGCCTCGGTCCGCACCGGCACCAAGCTGGTGAGCAAGGGCTCCGGGCTGGCGGGCGAGCTCCGCAAGCACGCGGACCTCCTCGGCTGGGCCGGGCTGGACAAGCTCTCCCTGCCCAGGCTCACCAACGAGCTGAAGGACACAACCCTGGTCCTCGAGGTCGACGGTCTGTCGTTCGAGGTCAGCCGGTTCCTCAGCGGCACCGGCACCTTCACGATGGCCAACGAGGTCGTCACGTTCAAGGCCACGGCGACCGGCAAGGTCCCGGGGCTGGCCACCGTGACGGTGCCGATCGAGCGCAAAGCGGACGGCTCGCTGTCGGGCGAGGTCGACGTCGACCTAACGCTCAAGGGCTTCACCGGGCAGGTGAAGGCCTCCTACGCGCACGGCGTCGTGGACGTCGTCGGGACGGTCAAGTACGCGAACGACAAGTTCGAGGGCAGCGTGACCCTGGCGGCCACGGACAAGGAGAACGCGAAGGCGCTCACCGCCGCGCACACGCCCGCCGAGGTGAAGACCGCAGCACCGGCTGCCGAGGGGGCGATCCCGCACGAGGGCGCGGCTCCCCCCTCGCCCGCCGCACCGTCCCCGGCGGCGGGGGCCGAGCCGCCCGGCGCGGCGGTGACGGCCAAACCGGGGCCCCGCGTGCTGGTCGGCTGGGGCTCGGTCAACGTGCACCTGGCCGAGTGGCTCAGCGGCGAGGCGGTGGTCGTGGTCGACGCCGCCGGCCACGTCACCATCGTCGGCAAGATCACCCCGAAGATGACCAAGCCGCTCTTCGAGCAGCGGGACTACAAGTACCCCCTGCCCAAGATCGAGGTGCGGGCCGGCTACGGGGTCCCGGTGATCGGCAACATCTTCGTCTTCGCCAACATCGGCATCGAGGCGCTGGCCAAGCTCGGGCCCGCGACCCTGACCGACTTGGAGATGACCGGCACCTACTCCACAGACCCCGCCGTGCTGCAGAGCTTCGGTCTCACCGCCACCCTCAACATCTCGGCGTTCGCGGGGATCCGGGTGACGGCCGAGGGGGGTGCCGGGATCGAGGTCGCCGACCACGACCTCAAGATCGGCGTCGCCCTCAGCGCCCTCGCCGGCATCCGGGGGTACGTCGATGCCAAGCCGCGGATCGGCTATCGCGAGGTCGCCGACCCTGCGGCCGGCAAGAAGGGCGAGTTCTACATCGGCGGCCACCTGGACCTGGCGGCCCAGCCGTTCCTACAACTGGGCGGCGACTTCTTCGTCGACCTGGACAGCCCCTGGTGGTCGCCGGCTCCCGACAAGCGCTGGACCTGGCCGCTCGGACAGCTGGAGTACCCGCTGCCGGGCGAGTTCGGCATCGGAGCCGACGTCGAGCACGTCCTGGGCTCGGGCAAGACCCCCGAGATCGCGTTCGGTCCGGTCGACTTCAACGCCTCCCGCTTCATGACCGATCTCGTCGATGACCACGTGCCGCCGAAGAAGTCCGCGGACCAGCAGAAGAAGGGCGGTTGGAAGGAACCGCCGGCCCCCGCGGCCGCCGCGCCTTCCTCCTCAGCACCTGCCGCCCCGGGCAAGCAGCTCGCGACCGGCGCACCCGGTGCCCCGCCGCAGGTCTCCGGAGCCAAAGCTCCGGCGAAGGGCGCTCCGCCCAAGGCCAACGGGCCCAGTGGCAAGACCGACGCCGAGGCGGGTCTGGTCCCCACGCAGGAGAACGATGCCAAGGTCAAGAAGGCCATGGCGGGCCTCTCGAAGATCGTCGAGAAGGAAAAGAGCCACCCCGAGGACGAGGCCCAGATCAACGAGACCCTGGCGAAGATCCGGGCGCTCGGATTCACCGTCCCTCCAGCCAAGGCGGAAGGCGACCACTGGGTCGTCTCGCCGAGGATCAACCCCCCACCTCCCGACATCAAGCTGCCCAAGGCCAAGGAAGTTCCCGGGGGCGCTGGAGCCAAGCCCATCCCGCCGGAGCTCTCCAAGTACACCCCAAACACCGACATCACGATGAAGGAGGGTGCGTTCGCGGGACAGCGCGGGACCCTAGTCAAGATCGAGGCGGCGCCGGTGACCTTCGCCGGGCGGTCGTCGGAGTACCGGCTGGTCTTCCAGGTGGGCAAGACGAAGGTCCACTGGCACGCCCTCGACAGCTCCGGGAAGAACCCGACCTTCGACCTGGCGGGACCCATGGCGACGGGTCCGCGCAAGCGTCTCCTGACGACCCCCGAGGCGGGCAAGCGAGGCGAGCACGTGGCCGGCGAGGTGGGGGTGAGCAAGGCGTACCTGAAACCCGAGCAAGAGCCGGACGGCTACGACATCCTCGCTCCCCCGCGTTGGGACCGGGCGCACCTCCTCGACGGCTGGCTCGACGGACCCGGCGAACGGTGGAACCTCGCCATGGTGCCGAAGCCGGTGAACCAGGAGCTGCACCACATGTACGAGAAGGTTCTGAAGCGGCAGGCGCCCAAGGGTTACCGCTACACGATCGACGTCCGCGTCCACTACCACCAGGCAGGCGACAAGCCAGATCAGGTGAACGCGCTACGTGCCCGCAACAAGAACTTCGACATCACCAGGTTTCCCAAGGGCATCGACGTCTCCTACAAGCCGGTGGAACCGCCCGCCACCGAGAGCGGCGCCTTTGGCACCTGGGTCGGGCTGCCCCGTCCGGAGGAGATCACCGAGAATCCGTGATCTCGTGCGCGCAACGAACTGATACGCATGGGTGACGGTCGGGGCGGAGCATCGACGCCATGGCCAGGAACGACTTAGCCACGAGCGCTCCCGGCTCGCCGGCGGACCAGTGGCTCGGCACCGGTCTGCGGATGCCGCTCCTGCCGCAGGACGGCCGGATCGCGTGGGTTGACGGCATGGAGCTGGTGCGTCAGTCCATCGAGACGATCCTCGAGACCGAGCCGGGTGAGCGGATCATGCTGCCCGGCTTCGGGTGCGGTCTGCGCCGCTACCTGATGGCGCCCAACACGGTGTCGACGAGAGCCGCTATCCAGCAGGACGTGGAGGCGGCGCTGTCGACCTGGGAGCCGAGGATCCGCCTCGTCGAGGTGTCGGTGACCCCGGGCGCCCGGCCGACGATGGTCTGGATCGGGATCTCCTACGTCCGGGTCTCGGACCTGCGGGCCGACAACCTCGTCTACCCCTTCTACCTCGAGTAGCGAGCGGACCGCGATGCCCATCACCGGACCCGTCCTGGACGACCGCACCTACGAGCAGCTGCGCGAGGAGCTGGTACGCCGCATCCCGGCGTACACGCCCGAGTGGACCAACCACAACGAGAGCGACCCGGGCATCGCGCTGATCGAGCTCTTCGCCTCACTCGGCGAGTCGATGCTCTTCCGCTTCAACCAGATTCCCGACAGCACCAAGGTCGCCTTCCTCAACCTGCTGGGCGCGAGACCGCGCCCACCCCAGGTCGCTCGCGCCCTGCTCGCCCTCACCACCGAGCGCCCCGAGGGCGTGCCCGTGCCCAAGGGCACGCAAGCGCTGGCCGGAGCAGTGGCGTTCGAGACGTTGGACGAGACGGTTGCCTGGCCGCTGTCAGCAGTCGCCGTCGGCAAGGTCTCCGCCGGAGACGACGAGGTCGGCCCTCGCGAGCGGCGCCGGCGCCAGGACGCTGCGGCGCGGGTGCGGCAGTCGCTGGGACGTCCCGTCGTGGACCCCGCCACCGACCGCGAGGACTTCTACCGGACCCAGCGCGTGCCGGAGGACCCCGCCGGCACCGCGCCTGCCCTCGACGTCAGCGAGACCCTCGACCAGTCGCTGTGGATTGCGCTCGTCTCCGAGCGCCCCGACGTCGCTGCGCGCCCGGCAGGGCGGCTGCTCTTCCTGGGGGTGGTCTTCGACGAGCAGCAGCCCGACGGGTTCGACCTGGACTCGGAGGCCGCCGGACCGGGCCGCCGCTGGCTGGCCGACACGCTCACCCCCGACCCGCCCGAGACCCGCTGGGAGCTGTGGGCCGGGCCGGAGCCGGGGCCGGGGCCGCGGCTCCTCCCGCTCTCCCTGGTCCGCGACACCACCCGTGGCATGACCACCACCGGCGTCGTCGCACTCGACCTCCCCCAGCAGTTCCCGGTGCACGAGCGCGGCGCGGTCTCGGTGGGCGACTACCACTCGCCGCCGCCGCTGGACCCCGAGCAGGCGGCCGGTGTGGTGGCGTGGCTGCGGGTCGTGCGGCCGCGCGGCGAGAACGACGCGATCCACACCGTGCGCTGGGTCGGACTCAACGCCGTCGAGGTCGAGCAGGCGTCCACGGCCGGGGCAGAGCTCCTCGGCATCGGCACCGGCGAACCCGGACAGCTCTTCACCCTCACCAAGCACCCGGTGCTCGCCGGGACGATCGAGCTCGACGTGGAGGAGGACGGCGGGTGGACCCGCTGGTCCGAGGTCGAGTCGCTGGCGATGAGCCGGCAGGAGGACGCCCACTACAGCCTCGACACCCAGAGCGGCCAGGTCACCTTCGGCACCCGGAGCCGGGTGCCGCAGCTGGGCCAGCGGGTGCGCGTGGTGCGCTACCGGCACGGTGGCGGCGCGGCTGGCAACGTCCCGGCCGGGGCGATCGCGCGGCTCAGCGGGGTGGCATCGGTCGAGGTCCGGAACGTGCTGGCAGCCCGGGGCGGACGCGATCCCGCACCGCTCTCCGCGGCGCTTGCCGAGGTACCCGCCTACGTGCACCGCCGCGACCGGGCGGTGGCTGCCGAGGACTTCACCGCCCTGGCCCTCGAGGTCAGCGGCGTGCGTCGCGCGGAGACGCTGAGCCTGTTCCACCCCGACACCCCGGACGTGCGGCGCGCCGGGGTCCTGAGCGTGGTGATCTTCCCCGAGGAGGACCTGCGCGACCCCGCCGCGCCGCTTCCCGACAACACGCTGCTGCGCAGGGTCGCTGCCCACCTCGACCCGCGACGGCTCGTCACCGCCGAGCTCTACGTCATCCCGCCGACCTACCGCAAGATCGCCGTCTCGGTCGGCGTGCGGGTCAAGGACGGCTACCAGATCGACGCGGTACGACGATGGGTCGAGCTGCTGCTGCGGCAGTACCTGGCGCCGGTTCCGCCGTACGGGCCCGGCGGGTCCGGCTGGCCCCTGGGCCGTCCGGTGCGGCGCGCGGAACTCGAGGCCGTCGCCGTGCAGGTCGAGGGCGTCGACTCCCTCGACGGCGAGCTCCTCCTGGCTCGCCAGCTCGAGGACGACTCCTGGCTCGGGGAGGCGACCGTGAGGCTGCGGGACTGGGAGGTGCCGGAGCTGGCCGTGATCACCGCGGTCTCCGGGACCCCGCTGCCCATCGGCGTCGGCTACGTCCCGCCGCCCGACCCCGAGACCGACCCAGTTGTCGTACCCCTGCCGCCGGAGGTGTGCCAATGAGCACGACGTCCCCCTTCTGCCGGCTCTCCGAGCCCGACCAGTGGCGCCGCTGCCACCACGACGGCACCGGCCTGGTCGACGGAGGCCGAGGCGTCGAGCTCGCCTGGTCCGAGTCGGACCAGGTCCCTGACCCGGTCCCGAGCACCGCGCCGCTCGGCGGTCTCGCCGTCGACCGGTGGGGACGGGCCTACCGCAGCGACCCGGACGACGGACGGGTCGTGGTGCTCCCGTACGGCTCCGCGCAACCGGCTCCCCCGCCGGCGGCGGGCGCCCTCGCGCACCCCTGCGGCCTCGCGGTCGACGAGGCCCAACGGCTCTACGTCGCCGAGACGGGCCGCTCCAGGGTGCTCGTGGTCGACCTGGGGGCGATGCGCCTGATCCGAGCCGTGCCCATGGCCTCCGGGGGCGGCCGCCCGGTCGACGTGGCCGCCGACGGGTACGGCGTGCTCGCCCTCCTCGACGGTCCGCCCGGACTGGTCGGGGTGCGCGGTCGCTGCGGCCCCCTCCCCTGCCCCGCACCCCGACCGCCGCGCGACGAGGCGGGCCTGCGGCCCTCCCGGCTGGTCGTCCACCCCGCCGCCGGGGTCCTGGTGCTGTGGCGGGAGCCGGGCACGACCCGGGCAGTGGTCTGCGACCTCCACGGGCTCCGTGCTCTGGTGGTGCCCGGGGCCACCGACCTGGCGCTCGACGGGCGCGGCCGGCTGGTCGTGGCCCGGGCTCCGGGCATGCCCTTCCGGGTCTTCGCCGACCGCGCCGGCCAGTGGGACCAGCTGGAGCCCTTGGACTCCCGCGACTACGACGGCGCCGCCCTCGCGACCGACCCCGCGGGCGAGCTCGTCCACACCGGCGGTTGGGGCGTGGCCGGCTCGCCCGGCAGCGCGGCCAGCTACCACAGCCAGGGCCGGCTGCTGACCTACCGACTCGACTCGGGGACCTACGGCGGCCGGTGGGGTCGGGTCTTCCTCGACGCGTGCGTACCTGTCGGCACGTCGGTCCGGGTCGCGGCCCTCACCTCCGACGACGACGAGGTCGTCGGGCCGATGCCGGCAAGGGCCCCGGCCCACGACGCAGGAGACGTCCCGTCCCCCGAGCTGACGCCGCCGCTCCCCTCCGCCGAGCACGTGGCACGACTGGCCCGGCCGGTGCAGCATCCCCTGCACCGGCGTACGACGGGACCCGAGCGTCCCTGGGAGCAGAACGACGACGCAGACGGCTTCGACACCTTCGAGACCGTCGTCGACGCGCCCCCCGGCCGGTACCTCTGGCTGGTCGTCGACCTGCAGGGCACCTCGCGCACGTCGCCCAAGGTGCGTGAGATCAGGGTCGAGCGCACCGGGCACCGGCTCGACCGGCAGCTCCCGCTCGCCTGGACCCGCACCGAGGCGAGCGCCTCCTTCCTGCAACGCTTCCTCGCACCCGCCGAGGGGATGATGCGCGACCTCGGCGACCGCGCGGCCGAGCGCGCCTCGCTGCTCGACCCGCAGACCACCTCGCCCGAGACTCTCGACTGGCTCGCCGGGTTGCTGGGGCTCGTCCTGGACCAGCGGTGGCCCCTCCCCGCGCGCCGCGACCTCGTGTCCGAGGCCTACGACCTCTACCGCTTGCGCGGCACCCGGGCCGCGCTGGAGCGGCTGCTGGCCCTCTACCTGGGCCGCCGCGTCGCCGTCATCGAGAACTGGCAGCTGCGCGGGCTGGGCGGCACCACGCTCGGCCCGGCCGCGACGGGACCCGCTCCGCCGTTCGTCGCCGAGGCGGGTGCCGCGGTCGGGCCCCTCGGCTCGTTCGTGGTCGGCGGACCGCTGCCGGCGGCCGATGAGGTGATCACCGCCTCGGACACCGACGTCGCCCACCGTTTTACCGTCATCGTGCCCGTCCCCCTGGACGAGGAGCAGCGCCGTGTCGTCGCCTCCGTGGTCGAGACGCACAAGCCGGCCCACACCCGGGCCGAGATCTGCGAGGTCGGGGACGGGATGCGGATCGGACGGATGCGGGTGGACCTGACGTCGCTCGTCGGGAACAGCTCCGGAGGCTCGCCCCAGATCTTGGGCCAGGTGCTGCTCGGGGCAGGTGGCGTCGTCGGCGTCCCGGACCTCACCGCACACGTCGGCGACGCCGTCTCCGGAAGGGTGCGGGTCGGATGACCACCCACGACCTGTTCGTCGACGAGCTGTCCGCGACCCTGGCGGGCGTCGAGCCCACGCCCCCTGCTCGCAGGTGGCTGGACGACACCACGGCGGAGCTGGTCGAGGTGCACCTGCCCCGCGCACTCGCCGAGGCCACCCTGCCTCCCGGTCACTGGTTCATCCCGCGCCTGGAGCTGGCGCTGCGGTGCCGTGACGTCGCGGCCCTGCCCCCGCTCGCCGCCGACTGGTCCCGGGCGATCGTGGAGGCGCTCGCCCGCTCGGTGGCCACGGATCGCTCGTGTGTGCACTTCGGCAACGACGTCGAGCTCGTCGCGGCCTACCTCGTCGCGGCCGTCTCCACGGACCCGTCGGCCGACTGGGTGTGGGCCCGCTGCGGCATGGACGACGCGACGACTCGTGCCCTGCCGCCGGCGGAGCGGGTGGTGGCCGCGCTGGTGGGCCGTCCTCACGTGGCGGTCGCTGCGATGGTGCGAGCGGCAGAGGTGTGCTCGGTGGCCGCGCTGGACCGGGCGCTGGGCGAGGCGGGCTGGCAGGCGGTGGCCGTCGCGGCCGGAGCGGAGGCAGCGGTGCTCGAACCGCCACCGTCCGGGTACGGCGAGGAGCCCGCTGAGCCCGACCACACCGTCGAGGCCATGGTCACCTCCGCGACGCTGGGACGGCTGCTGCTCGGCTCGCGGCTGCGCCCGAGCGCCGCGACAGCGCAGGCCTGGGCGTGGCTGGTGGTGGCAGAGGTCGAACCTGCGTGGCTCACGACGTCGAGGCTGAGCAGGACTGTGGGAGGTGTCGCCTCCGTGCTGCTGGAGCGGCTGACCGAGGCCCGTCTCGCCAGGGCGGCGGCGCTGCGCGACGTGCCCTCGGCGCGAGAGGAGACCGCCGCTCGTCAGGCGGCGCACGGCCTGCCTGGTGCGGCACCGCGCGAGAGCACCGCTGAGTCGTCCCCGCTCGATCCGGATTCGCCGTACGGCGGAACGCAGGCGCCGGTGCGCGAGGCCGGGCGTGCGGACCCGCGCCTGGCCGTTGCCGTGGAGGAGGACGGGATCCGCGAGCAGTCGCAGGGTGAGGACGTCCCCGTGGTCGAGGAGGTCGCTGACACCGCCGCCGCGGGCATCTCGTCCCAGTTGGCCGGACTGCTCCACCTGCTCGCGACCGCGACCGCAGCCGGCCTCCCTGATCGGGTCCTCGACGACCCCGGGCTGGCGGACCGGGGCGTGCGGTGGGCGGTGTGGCAGGCGGCGCTGCTGCTCACCGCAGCCCGCCCCGACGACCCGGCGGTCCTCGCACTGGCGGGCCTGGCCACCGACCGGACCGGGGCCCTGCTCGACGCCGCCCCTGCCACCGCCGCCGAGCGACGCCGACTGGCCGTGCTCGCCGCCAGGTGGCGCCGGGTCACGGTGGCCCGGCTCTGCTCGTTCGACCCCGACGTGGCCGGGCCCCTGGCCGGCGCGGCCGCGGTCCTGGGGTGGCTGGTCACGCGGCCCGGGCAGATCGACGCCGAGCCCGGGTGGATCACGGTGGTCCTGCCGCTGTCAGGCGTCGAACCCGCCATCCGCGCCGCCGGACTCGACCTCGACCCCGGTTTCGTGCCCTGGCTCGGGACGGTCGTGAGGTTCCACTATGAGTGAGCTCGACGTCGTCCTCCACCGGCTCGCCGTCAGGCTGGCCGACCACCTGCACGCCGCCGGTGACGAGCAACCTGGCTGGGAGGCGTGGCTGCGGGCCTGGGCGACGACCCATCCCGGGGTCGACCTCGGCCGCGGTCCGGACACCCCGCTCGACCGGCTGCGCTTCCGACTCGGGCTGGAACCGGAGGAGGTCGCCCTGGTCGTGCTCGCCGGCATGCCGGAGGAGAGCGACGGGTTCGCCGGTGCCCTGCGCGAGCTGCACCCGGCGAACGAGGGCCGGCCGACCGTCGGCCTCGCGCTCCGGCTGCTCCAACCCGAGGACCCGTCCCGGCTGCTCGCCGTTCTGCACGGAGGTGCGGCAGTGCGCGGGTCGGCGCTGGAGGTCACCGGCGCGGTCCCGTTCACGGAACGCTCGCTCGTGCTCACCGAGGGGCTGTGGGGCGCCCTGCGCTCCTACCCCCGGGATGGACGAGGCGACGAGGTCGCGACCGACGGGCTAGTGCCTGGGCTCGAGAGCTGGCTCGCCACGCCCCAGGTCGCTGATGCGGTGCGGGCTCTGGAAGAGCCCGGCCGCACCCTGGTGCTGGTGCTGGCCGAAGACGAGACCGTCGCACTCGGCCGCTGCGCGGCGCTGGCCACCGGGGTGGGGACCACGCTGCTGGCGCGGCGCGGCGTACCTGACGATCCCCGCGGTCTCGCAGCGCTGTCGGTGCTGGCGATCGCGCGCGCGGAGCTCCCGCTGCTGGTCGCCTTCTCCTCGGTGGCCGACGGCGGCCCGGCCCGGCAGCTCGACTCCTCGCTGGTGACCGGGCCGCTGATGGTGGCGGCCCGGACCGGCTCGGTCTCCCTCAGCGGTCCCGACCCGGTGGTCGCGCTGCGCGTGAGCGACGTCCCTCCGGCGGACCAGCGCCTGGCGTGGGAGGCGGCCCTGCCCGACGAACCGGCTGCGGCCGCCGAGCTGGCCGCGCGGCACTCCCTCG
The DNA here is from genome assembly GCF_013155335.1 of Nocardioides sp. zg-1230. Taxonomy (GTDB): domain Bacteria; phylum Actinomycetota; class Actinomycetes; order Propionibacteriales; family Nocardioidaceae; genus Nocardioides. The sequence goes on from NZ_JABJQZ010000007.1 coordinate 76,345, forward strand.
ACCCGGCCCTGACAGCCCAGCTGGCCGCTGACCTGTCCCGCCGCTCGCGACCCGACCCCACGCGCTCGGTCGGCGCGATGGTGACCGAGTCCATCCGCGGCCGGGCCAGCGCTGCCCTGCCGCCGGGCTCCCGACTGAGCACCCCCGACGTCGGGTGGAGCCGGCTCGTGCTGCCCCGCGACGACAAGTCGTGCCTGCGCGAGGCCGTCGCCCGGCTGGAGCTGCAGTCACTGGTCCTGGAGACATGGGGCCTCGGCCAGGCCGCCCGGGCAGATCGCGGCGTGCGCCTGCTCTTCTGCGGACCGCCCGGCACCGGCAAGACCCTGGCGGCCGAGGTGGTGGCCAGCCGGGTGGGCACCGACCTGCTCACCGTCGACGTGGCCAACGTGGTCTCGAAGTGGATCGGTGAGACCGAGAAGAACCTGGGGGCGGTCTTCGACGTCGCCGAGCGCACCCAGGCGGTGCTCTTCATGGACGAGGCGGACGCCCTGTTCGGCAGCCGCACGAAGGTCAGCGACGCCCACGACCGGTACGCCAACTTGGAGACCGCCTACCTGCTCCAGCGGCTGGACCGCTTCCAGGGCCTGGCGGTGCTGGCCACCAACCTGCGGCACAACATCGACCCGGCCTTCACACGCCGCATGGACTACGTCATCGAGTTCGACCTGCCCGACGCCGAGGCGCGCGAGGTGATGTGGGCGATGCACGTGCCTGAGCCGGTGCGCGGCACCGACGTCGACCTGGCCACGCTGGCCCGTCGCCACGCGGTGCCCGGCGGATGGATCCGCAACGCCGCCCTCGGGGCGGCCTACCTCGCGGCCTCCTCCGGCGAGCCCGTGACCCAGGAGCAGCTGCTGGCGGCCCTGCGACGCGAGTACGCCAAGGACAGCCGCACCATGCCGGCCGAACCGACCAGTTCCCGACGGTCAGCCGGCCGTCTCGACACACCCGACGAGCGCGCCATCCGCACCCTCGCCGCCACGTCCAAGGAGTCGTCATGAGCAGCCAGCAACCCCACGGCAGCCTCGCCCGGGACGATCGCGAGGACGTCGAGCTCCCGCTGTGGCCGTTCCAGTCCCTGCGCGTGGCGCCGGGGATGCTGCTGGGCACGGAGGACTTCCACGTCATGCTCGGCAACCCGCGCGCGAAGATGCGCCTGCACCAGGGCTGGCTGCACGGTTCGGGAGTGGTCTGGGGGCTGCCGGTGACCCTCAGCGACGACGCCACGCTGCTCGAGGTGGGGCAGGGACTGGCCGTCGACGGATGGGGTCGGGAGCTGCGGCTCGAGCACCAGGAGTGCCTCACCCTCCAGGCCTGGGCCAAGGCGTGGCTCGAGATGCACCCAGACACGACCACCGACTCCGGCTCGACCAGCACGTGCAAGTCGGGGACGCGCCACGTCTGCGTCCACGTGGTGCTCGAGGCGGACTGGTGCCTGGACCGGCTGGTGCCTGCCCTGGCCGACCCGTGCGACACGACGAGGAAGCACAACGAGGCGTCCCGGGTCGTCGAGACAGCGCGCCTACGGATCGTCGAGGAGGCCCCGGCGCAGTGGGAGCCCTACCCGCGGGTGCGTGCGCTGCTCGGTCTCGACACCGATGGGAAGCACACCAGCGACGAGCGGGTGGTCGAGGCGCTCCGCAGGGTGCGCGGGGCGCCGCCGAAGCGGCGTCGGCTCGTGCTGCTGGAGGAGCTGCGCTGCCTGGCCGCCCTCGACGTGACCGAGGTGGTGCCGCCCCGGCAGGAGGGCACTCCTCACCCCGGCCTCTTCTCCGTGCCGCCGGCGGCGGCTCCCGTCGTCCTGGCCCGCCTCTGCCTCGACGTGGAGGCCGACGGGTGCGTCACTCTCTGCGAACCCATCGATCCCTGCGCCCGACGTGCTCTCCTGCCCACCACCACCCTCCAGGACCTGCTGTGCGCAGGCGCCTCGGGGTCGACCGAGGACCAGCCGGGCACCGAGGTCGAGGGACCCCGGCTCCAGGGCCGCCTGAAATGGGACGAGGACCTGAAAGGCTTCAGCTTCCGGCTCACCGCACGAGCAGCAGCCGGCTCGCAGGAGCACGCGGTGGAGGTCAGCTCTCTTTCCGCCCACGGCCACGGCTGGGCCCGCGAGGAGTGCCGCAGGATCCGCCTGACCAAGCGCGGGAAGCGGGTGCGGGTGCGCTTGGACGGCCCGCCGTCGTACGGGCTGGTGCGGGTCGTGGTCCGCGGCACCGGCACCACGCCCCTCTACGGGGCGAGCCCGCGGGCGCCGTTCGCCGGTCTCCTCGGAGGTGCGCCCGGCGGTGCCGACGAGGGGCACGACGCGGTGCTCACCAGCTACTTCCCGCACCTCGACAGCAGTCAGGAGAAGTCGACATGACCACCCAGTCCACCTCGGAGGACCGGTCCGCCACCCGGCCCCCACCCGGAGCCTTCGAGCGGTTGGCGGCCTTCGACGGCCTCTTCCTGCGGTCCGAGCACCTCAACCTGATGCAGGAGTACGCGTACTCGGTCGCGGCGGCGGTGGCGAGCGCCGGCGGCCCGGGCATCGTGTGGGGCTTCGAGGTGTCGTTGTCCCAGGGCAAGGTCAACGTCTCCCCCGGGCTGGCGGTGATGGACGACGGCAGACCGCTGCGCAGCAACGACCTCCTCCAGCTGGAGATCGACGAGCTGACGGCTGCCGCGGGCATCTACTACGAGGTTCGCCTCGGATGGGACACCTGGCAGGAGGGCGAGGAGGCCGTCCAGGGTCTGCTCTGCGACTCGGGCTGCGGCGACAACGGCGCCGTGCGCAGCGCGCGCCTGCTGGAAGGACCCTCGGTGCTGGTGACCAAGGTGGACCGGGTCACCGAGCTCGCGTCGCACACGGACCGGCGCCGCTCCTGGCTGGCGTCATACCTGTTCGAGGAGGAGGACGACGCGCTCGGTCGTCTGCCACGCGGGTACGACACCGAGCTCCCCCTCGCGTGGCGGCCGATGGCGCCGCCACCCGTCCGGGACTCGCTGCCCCTGGCCGTGCTGCTCCCGCCCCGGGGCGACGGGGCGTGGGAGCTCGACACCTGGATGGTGCGCCGCGACCGCGGAGCCGCACCACCGCGCCGCTACTGGGAGGGCCGACTGCGGATGCGGCCCTGGGACGTCTTCCTCGCGCAGGTGCTGCAGTTCCAGGCCCAGGTCGCGGACGAGGCCACGAGCAGCGGCACGGCCCCGGACACCGCGAAGGTGCGCAGCACGCTGAAGGAGCAGGCGCAGGCGAGTCGCCGTCTGGCCGCGGCATTCCAGGGGAGACCCGAGCAGGCAGATCTGGAGGCGCTGTCCCAGCAGACCACGTGGCTGGAGGAGATGCTGAGCCGCTCCTCGATCGCCCGCCTCTCCCCCGGCGGCGCGCGCCGGGCCAAGGGCTCCGTCGGCCCACCCGGAGGAACCCTCATCGAGATCCCGCCGGCCGGGTTCCTGCCGTGCTCCTCGGACGGCCTCGAGACGGTCCGGGACGCGGTGGAGACCTACCTGGCCAGCCCTGGTCTGGTCCGGCGAGTCTGCCGCTGCTCGCTGGGCGACGTAGGGCGCCTCTTCGAGGACGCCCAGCACCGCGACCGAACCACCCTCGCCTCTCCGGGCACCACGACCGGCGAGACCCAGGCCATCGACGTGCACGTGCCGTCGGAAGGGGACCGCGCCACGACCACGTGGGTCCTCTTCACCCGCACCGAGCGCCTCGAGTGTCCCGAGCACGAGTCCCCACAGGAGGACTCTTCCGAGAAACCGTCAGCGGCCGAGGAGGCTTCTGCCCCGTCGACCCGGGCGAGTGCGCGGACCCGCTCTGCAAAACCCGCTGCCAAGAAGCCGGGCGCTGCCAAGGGGCAGCAATGAGCGAAGAGCCCTTGGGAACCGTGCGGTCCGTAGGCCGCCTGCGACCGACTGGCGTGCTGGTGGTGCGCTCCGAGCCGATCGACCACGCGCGCGTCTACTCGGTGACGGTGAGCCTCGACATCCTGCAGGTCACCGCCCAGCGAAACCTGCGCTCCAGCGACGTGAACGAGGTGCTGCGCATCGTCGCGCGCTTCCTCAACGACTCATCCGGCTGATCGGGGTCCCGAAGGCCCCGCCGCGCGCGGTGACAGAGTCGTGACGCAGCGCGACTACTGTCGCTATCGTCGTGGGATCGGGGAGGCGACTATGACGGGTTCACCGGGTGAGGACCTCGCGTTGCTCGCCGCACCCCCGACCCTGAGGGCCGCTGATGCGGCCCCGAGCCAGGAGCTGCGACTTTTCGGCGGCCCGTACGTGGTGGACGGGAACCGTCCGATCTCAGTCCCGGAGGGCAGCAAGCGACTGCTGGTGTTCATCGCGCTGCGCCGAGGGCGCGTCGACCGTCGTCAGGCGGCCGGCACCCTGTGGCCTAACGGTGACGATGAGCGAGCCGCCGGCAACCTCCGGTCCGCGCTCTGGCGGATGAAGGGTGCCGGCATCAGCGTCGTACGCGCCGACAAGTACGCCCTGTGGCTTGATCCTCAAGCCCGGTTCGATGTCCGCGACCTCGACCGGTGGGCCGGTCGCATCATCGAGGAGACGGCAGTAGGCGCAGACCTCCGCATGCCTCGTTGCAGCCTGGACGCGGTGGACCTGCTGCCAGGTTGGTACGACGACTGGGTGATCTACGAGCGGGAGCGGTTGCGCCAGCGCCTGCTCCACGCGCTGGAGAGCCTGAGCCGCACCCTGGCCAAGTCGCGCCTGTTCGCCCAGGCCATTGAGGTTGCTCTCGAGGGTGTCCGAATCGATCCCCTGCGGGAGAGCGCCCTGCGGGTACTGGTGGAGGCCCATCTGGCCGAGGGCAACCTCTGTGAGGCACGGCGGATCTACCGTGACTACTCAGACCTGGTGAGGCGAGAGCTGGGCATCTCACCCGATCCCGAGCTCCAGGCCCTCGTCGAAGGCTGCGGCCAGACAGTCCTCCGGACCCTCCCTCGGGCGCGCACCCCCTTCTGACGTCCGGCTAACCCTCACGCCAAACCCGGAGATGCGCTCACGCGCCGTGCATCACAGCACCGACGCGGGTCTCAGAACGCGACGCCTTCGCTTAGGGACACGAACTGACCGCAGGCGGCACCGCTGCCGGCGGCGCGCATGCCAAGCTCACGCTCAGCGCTGCCGGCGCGGTTTGAAGACTGCGTATCCGCGTTTGATCACCTGGAACAGAGTCTGGGCAAACCACGATCCTGACGAAGGTCTCCGGTGAGCCGACGTCCGTAATGCATCCCGCCCAATGTGACACAGCCACAAGGCACCTGGGTCGGCCACCACAGTGGTGGCCAGCCGTGGGGCGAGCCTTCCCGCACGCGGCCGGGCCCCCGGTGACGTCCCGCTGAGTGGTGGAGTTCTCGACACCGTGCGGGTGAGTGGTTCTGATCATGCCGTCATGAGTTCGGGCTTGGCCACCTCCTCGTTCTCGTGGTTGGTCTTCTTGGCCAACTGGGCCATGGAGTGCTCGGAGAGGTAGCGGCGTTCGGCGGTGACCTGACACTCGTCGTGGGCCTCGACGAGGACCGCGCCTGCCAGGCGGAGCAGGGCGGCGGGGTTGGGGAAGACCCCGACGACGTCGGTGCGGCGTTTCACTTCCTTGTTGAGCCGCTCGAGCGGGTTGGTCGACCAGATCTTCTTCCAGTGCGCCACCGGGAACCCGGTGAACGCGAGCAGGTCGTCGTGTGCGTCGCGGAGCATCTGCTCGACCTTGGGCAGCTGCTTGCCCAGCATCGTGGCCGTGTCCGGTGAGAGTTCGCCCTCACCGACAACGGCATGGTCTGCACCGTCCGCCTGGCCGGCATCGGACACCGAGGCGGCCGAAACGGCTACGAGCACCAGCTCCGCGAGTGGCACGTGGTGCAGAAGAACTCCCGGCCCAACCACCCCAGCACCTGCGGCAAGGTCGAACGCTTCCAGCAGACGATGAAGAACTGGCTCCGGACCCAGCCCGCCCAGACCGCCACCATCGAGCAGCTGCAGGCCCAGCTCGACCGGTTCCGCACCGAGTACAACCACCACCGGCCTCACCGCTCGCTGCCGCACCGAGCCACACCGGCAGCGGTCTACGACACCATGCCCAAGACCGTGCCCGGTCCATCGCGCGACCCCGAGACACACGACCGGGTCCGACACGAACGCATCGACAAGTCCAGCAGCGTCACCCTGCGCGTCGCCGGCCACCTACGCCACATCGGCGTCGGCCGAACCCACGCCCGAACCCACGTCATCCTGCTCGTCCACGACCTTCACGTACGCGTCGTCAACGCAATCACAGGAGAGCTGCTCCGCGAGCTCACCCTCGACCCGAGCAAGGACTACCAGCCACGAACCCCCAAATGAAGAACACCCGAACCTACGTTCCCGTAGGTCCGGGTGTCCACGATGTCCTGAGACATCACATGGTCGGGCTGACAGGATTTGAACCTGCGACCCCTTGACCCCCAGTCAAGTGCGCTACCAAGCTGCGCCACAGCCCGAGTGCCCCCGGCGCGAGGCCTGCGGAGCGAGGGGAACACTACCGCAGCCCCTCCGCGGTCACGGAATCGACCCGCCACTGGCCCCCGGCAGTAGTCCGAGTGGGCCATTTGTCGCGAAACCCCGTGAGCGACGACGGCGGTCGTCCGACCATGGACCGTCGACCCGTGGGGGGTTCCAGATGCCAGTACTGCAGCGCGCCGGTCTGCTGCTCGCCGCGACCGCGGCGGCCGTCGGCCTGGTCCTCGTCGCGCCCGCGCACGCGGCGCCGGAGACCGTCGTACGTGAGGAGGCTCGCACGGCCGAGGCTGTCGCCGAGGCGATGGCGCTGGCCGAGCAGCTCGCCGAGCGGCAGCAGACCCTCGCGGTGCTCAACCGTCAGGCCGACGCCCGCGACCGCGCTCTGATCGGCTACCGCGCAGTGCTCGCGCGCTACGGCTACGACGGCGACCCGGACGCGGTGCGCGCCGTCCTGCCGCTGTCGTCGTACGACCTCTCCGCCGGGTTCGGGCTGACCGGTCCCCTGTGGGAGGCCGAGCACGGGGGGCAGGACTTCGGCGCGTACGCCGGGGAGCCGCTGGTCGCGGTCGCCGACGGGGTCGTCACCGAGGTGGCGTACGCCGGTCCCTACGGCCTGCGCACGATCCTCACGCTCCCCGACGGCACGGAGGTCTGGTACTGCCACCAGACCGACGCGACCGTGGTCGCCGGTCAGGAGGTCGGCATCGCGGACGTCATCGGCAGCGTCGGCTCGACGGGCAACTCCACCGGGCCGCACCTCCACCTCGAGGTGCGTCCGGCAGCCGGCAGCCCGGTGGATCCGATGGAGTGGCTGCGGAGCCAGGGCCTCGAGCCCTGAGCGCTGCCGACCCACGTGGGGTCAGCGCTTGCGCTTCTCGCGCGGCTTCTGCTGGATGATGATCGGCGTGCCGACGAAGCCGAACTCCTCGCGCAGTCGCCGCTCGACGAAACGCTCGTAGGCGGCGTCGAGCTTGCCGCTGGTGAAGAGCACGAACGTCGGCGGGGCCACGGACGGCTGCGTGGCGAAGAGGATCTTCGGTTGCTTGCCGCTGCGGACGGGGTGCGGGTGCTCGGCGACGAGACGGCCCAGGAACGTGTTGAGCGCGCCCGTGCCGATGCGGGTCTCCCAGCCCTCGAGCGCCTTGTCGATCGCCGGGACGAGGCGGTCGACGTGCCAGCCGGTGCGGGCGGTGAAGTTGATCCGCGGCGCCCACTTGAGCTGGACGAGGTCACGCTCGATCTCGCGCTCGAGGTAGTAGCGGCGCTCCTCGTCGACGAGGTCCCACTTGTTGAAGGCGATGACCATGGCCCGGCCGGCGTCGCGGATCGTCTGGATGATCCGCATGTCCTGCTCGGAGACGGTCTCGCTGGCGTCGAGCACCAGGACCGCCACCTCGGCCCGGTCGATCGCGGTGGTGGTGCGCAGCGAGGCGTAGTACTCGTGGCCGGAGGCCTGGTTGACGCGCTTGCGGATGCCGGCGGTGTCGATGAAGCGCCAGGTGCGGTCACCGAGCTGGATCAGCTCGTCGACCGGGTCGACCGTGGTGCCGGCGGCGTTGTCGACGACGACCCGGTCCTCCTTGGCCAGCATGTTGAGCAGCGAGGACTTGCCGACGTTGGGCTTGCCGACGATGGCGATGCGCCGCGGGCCGCCGACCTCGTCGAAGGACTCGTCCGGGGTCTCGGGGAGCGCCGCGAGGATCGCGTCGAGCATCTCGCCGGACCCGCGACCGTGGAGCGCCGAGACGGCGAAGGGCTCGCCCAGCCCGAGGTTCCACAGGCCGTAGGCCTCGGCCTCGGTGCGCTGGTCGTCGACCTTGTTGGCGGCGAGCACGACCGGCTTGCCCGACTTCCGCAGGATGCGGACGACGGCCTCGTCCGCGTCGGTGATCCCGACGGTCGCGTCGACGACGAACAACACCGCGTCGGCCAGCGAGACCGCCACCTCGGCCTGCCCGGCGATGCGCTCGGCGAGCCCACGGGCGTCGGGGTCCCAGCCGCCGGTGTCGACGACGGTGAACGCGCGGCCGGCCCAGTTGGCGTCGTAGGAGACCCGGTCGCGGGTCACGCCCGGGCGGTCCTCCACGACGGCCTCGCGGCGGCCGATGATCCGGTTGACGAGGGTGGACTTGCCCACGTTGGGTCGGCCCACGACCGCCAGGACCGGGGTGGGCCCGGTCGGCTCGTCGGTGGACGCGGACGCGAGGTCGGCGTCGTAGTCAGTCATGGGTGATCACAGCTCTCTGGATGGCTCGACGAGCCCGGTGTCGGGGTCGTCCTCGGATTGTCCCGCAGGAAGCGGCCCGGGCAAGGATCGGCGCGTGTCGGCGAGCGCGGTGGCCAGCTCGGACAGCAGGTGCCCCCGGAGCAACACCGACGTGGCGGCCACGTGTTCCCGGGTGCGGGGCCATGCCTGCTGTGTCGTCCGCCACGGCGTCCCGAAGACGATGTCGACGGGGTCCCCGCGACCGGGCAGCGTGTTGGCGCCGCCCCCGGTCGGGCGGGTGCCGAGCATCGTGACGGGGACGACCGGCGCGCCCGTGACGAGCGCGAGGTAGGCGGCGCCGTGGTGGAAGCGGTGCAGCTCGCCGGAGCCGCGGGTGCCCTCGGGGAAGATCCCGGCCACTCCCCCGTCCCGGACGACCCGCAGGCACGACCGGATCGCGCCCGGGTCGGCGTGGAAGCGGTCGAGGGGGATCTGCCCCGAGGCACGCAGGAAGCGTCCGAGCCGTCCCGAGAACATCTCCTGCTTGGTCAGCGCGTGCACCGGGCGGGGCGAGAACACCGCGAGCAGCGGGCCGTCGATGATGCCGATGTGGTTGCTCGCGAGGATGACGCCGCCCGACGCCGGCACGCGGTCGGCGTGGTGCACCACCACCGGCCAGCGGGTCCGCACCAGCCGCGCCGCAGGCGGGCGCAGCAGGTGCAGCAGCCGGGTGGCGGGGTGCTCGTCGGCGCTGGCGGGAAGGTCCGCCCGGGTCACGCTCGCTCGGCCCCGGTGGCCAGCGCGACGATCCGGTCGATGACCTCGGCGAGGGTGAGGTGCGTGCTGTCGACGTGGACGGCGCCCTCGGCCATGGTCAGGGGGGCGGTGGCCCGCCCGGAGTCGATGCGGTCGCGCTCGAGGAGGGACTGCTGGGTGCTGGCCACGTCGGTACCGCCCTGCTCGGCCGTACGACGCTGCGCGCGGGCGTCGGGGTCGGCGCTGAGGTAGACCTTGACCTCGGCCTGCGGCCACACGACGGACCCGATGTCGCGGCCCTCCACGACGATGCCGCCCTCGCCGATGGCCTCCCGCTGCAGGTCGAGCAGGCGCCCCCGCACCTCCGGCACGGCACTGACCGGGCTGACGGCGGCGTTGACCTCGTCGCTGCGGATCGCCACCGAGACGTCGGTGCCGTCGACCACGATGGTCGGCGCCAGCGGGTCGGTGCCGGACTCGATCGTGGGCCGTCCGGCTGCGGCGGCGACCGCTGCCTCGTCTCGTACGTCGATGCCCTCGCGGAGCAGCCACCACGTCATCGCCCGGAACATCGCGCCGGTGTCGAGGTAGCGCAGGCCCAGCCGCTCGGCCACGCCGCGCGAGGTGCTCGACTTGCCCGAGCCGGACGTGCCGTCGACGGCGATGACGAGGGACCCGGTCCGGGAGGTGCTGGCGGCGGTGCTCACGGGCGAGAAGGTTACCGGTGGGTCGTCCACCCGCGGGATTCGAGAGCCGCGAGCAGGCGCTCGGCGCTGCCCCGCTCGACGACCAGCTCGGTGAGGCCCACCGGGCGTCCCGGGTCGTGATCGATGTGGACGTCCTCGATGTTGACGCCGATCTCCCCCGCGTCGCCGAAGAGGCGAGCCAGCTCGCCCGGGTGGTCGGGTACCGCGACGAAGACCGAGCGCGTGGGACGCGCGGGGCCGCCGTGCTTGCCCGGGATCGCCGCCGTCCCCGCGTTGCCGCGGGTCAGGATCTCGACGAGGTCGGAACCGGCGTCGGACGCGACCGCGGTCATCAGGGCGTCGAGGTCGGCGCGGACCTCGGCCAGCAGGTCGAGCACCGCCTCGGAGTTGGCCTCGAGGATCTGCTGCCAGAGCTCGGGGTCGCTGGCCGCGACCCGCGTCACGTCGCGGACGCCCTGGCCCGACAGCGCGAGGTGCTCGGCGGGGGCGGTGGCGAGGCGCCCGGCGACAAGCACGGCCGCGAGGTGGGGCAGGTGGGAGATGCGGGCGACCGCCTGGTCGTGCTCGGTCGGATCCATGACGATCGGGGCGGCGCCGCACTCGAGCACGAGGGCCTCCACGAGCCGTACGGCGTCGGGGCGTGCATGCGGGTGCGGCGTGACGGCCCAGGGCCTTCCGTCGAAGAGCGCGGCGCTGGCGGCGAGTGGGCCCGAGCGCTCGCTGCCGGCCATCGGGTGCGAGCCGACGTAGCGGGCTAGGTCGTCGGCGTCGACGCGGGCCGCCACCTCCTCGAGCGGGGCGGCCTTCACGCTGCCGACGTCGGTGACCACGGCCGCGGTGCGGGCGAGGGCGTCCACGATCGCGTCGCCGACCGCGGCGGGCGGCACCGCCACGACGACCAGCTGCGGCCGGTCGCCGGGCCGCGCAGCGCGTCCGGCGCCGAGGCCGTGTGCGGTGCGGACGTTCTCCTCGGAGGTGTCGCGCAGGACGACGTCGATGCCGAGGCGGGTGCAGACCAGGGCGATCGACGTGCCGATCAGCCCGGCCCCGACGACCTCCACCGGCCCGGTGAGGGCCGGCAGGGCCACCTCGGACCGGGGGTCAGTCATGGCTGGTGGTGCGCGCCAGGTCGCGGCGCAGGTTGGCCGCCCCGTGGAGGTAGGCGTGGGTGATCTCCGCCCGCGGCAGGTCGGTCTCGACGTGCGCCATCAGCCGGACCACCCGCGGCATCGAGCCCTCGATCTCGAGCTCGCGCGCGCAGACCAGCGGGACGTCGGAGAAGCCGAGCTGGCGGGCGGCGTAGGCCGGGAACTCGCTGGTGAGGTCGCTGGTCGCGGTGAAGATGATCGAGATGAAGTCGTCGACCGCGAGGTCGTTGGCTTCCATCACGTCGGTCACGAGCTCCGCCACCCGGTCCAGCATGTGCTCGCGGGTGTCCTCCTCGAGCTGGGTCGCCCCACGCACTGCTCTCACTGCCACGGCACGAGCCTAGCCGCGTCGGGACTCAGAGCTGCGCGCTGTCCATCAGCTCACCGAGCTCGGCCACGGTCAGCTCGCGCATCTCCCCCGACCGCAGCCTGGACAGGGTGACGGGACCGATCTGCGTGCGGGTCAGCCGGGTCACGGGGTGCCCGACGTGCGCGAGCAGGCGCCGCACGATGCGGTTGCGACCCTCGTGGATGGTGAGCTCGACGATCGAGCGGTTGCTGCCCTCGCGTCGTGGGTCGCCGCCGACCACGCGGGCCTTGGTGACCGCGACCGGGCCGTCGTCGAGGGTGACGCCGGCGAGCAGCTCGCGGACCGTGCGCACGTGCACCTCCCCCTCCACCTCGGCGACGTAGGTCTTGTCCACCTCGTGCGAGGGGTGGGCGAGGTGCTGGGCGAAGTCGCCGTCGTTGGTGAGGATGATCAGGCCCTCGGTGTCGGTGTCGAGCCGGCCGACGTGGAAGAGCCGCTCGGGCCGGTCGGCGACGAGGTCGCCGAGGGTGCGCCGGCCCTCGGGGTCCGACATCGTCGAGACGACCCCGCGGGGCTTGTTGAGGACGAGGTAGACCTTGTCGCTGATCGGCGGCAGTCGCTTGCCCTCGACGCGGATGACCGCCGTGCGGGGGTCGACCTTGGTGCCGAGCCTGGTCACGACCTCCCCATCGACCTCGACGAGCCCGTCGAGCATCAGCTCCTCGCACTTGCGGCGGCTGGCGACACCGGACTGGGCGAGCAGCTTCTGCAGCCGGATCAAGCCGTCCTCGTCGGTGGCCGGGCGCTGGGAGGCGGGCTGGTCGTTGTCGGGGGCGTCGTGCGGCTTCATCACGTCCTCGGGGTGTTCATGCGATCTCGGTCCCGCCGTCGGGCTCGGTGCCGTCGCCGGAGTGCGGCGACGGGTGGCGCACCGGCGCGGGCGGGGCGGTGGGGGTGGGTTCGGGGGCGGGCTCGCCAGTGGGTTCGGGCGCGGGCTCGGCGGGCTCGACAGTGGCGTCCAGGCCGGCCACGCTGGCCAGCTCGTCCTCGAGGTCGTCCATGTCGGGCAGGTAGGGCGCGAGCTCGGGCAGCTCCTCGAGCGAGGTGATGCCGATGCGCTCGAGGAAGTAGGACGTCGTGCGGTAGAGGTTGGCGCCGCTCTGCTCGTCCTGGCCGGCCTCCTCGACCAGCCCGCGGGTCAGGAGGGTGCGCATCACGCCGTCGACGTTGACCCCGCGGATCGCCGACACCCGGGCGCGCGAGACCGGCTGCTTGTAGGCGACCACCGACAGGGTCTCCAGCGCGGCCTGCGTGAGCCGGGCCTGCTGCCCCTCGAGCACGAACGACTCGACGACCCCGGCGAGCTCCGGGCGCGAGTAGAAGCGCCAGCCTCCGGCGACCGACCGCAGGTCGAAGCCGCGGCCCTGCTCGGCGTACTCGGCTGCCAGCCCCTCGAGCGCGGCCTCGACCTCCTCGACGGGGTGACCCACGACCGAGGCCAGGCGCACGGTGGCCAGCGGCTCGTCGGAGACCATCAGGATCGCCTCGAGCGCCGGGCGCAGCTCGGCAACCGCCACGTCCAGGGTGCTGTCGGGGTGCTCGCTCACTGGTCCTCCTCGCGCTCGTCTGCCGGCGACGGCATGGCCGCCTCATCATCATCGTCGCCCGGCGGGGCTCCGTCGAACTCGTCGTGGATGTCCACCTCGCCGTCCTCCGCACCGGTCCAACGCACGGTCAGCTCGCCCAGTGGTGTCACCTGGTCGAAGGACACCGCACCCTCGCGGAACAGCTCGAGAAGGGACAGGAAGCGGGCGACCGTGGTCAGCCGGTCGGGCGAGTCGCCGCACAACGCCCGGAAGGTCATCGTGCCGCTGCGCCGCAGCCGGTCGACGACGAGCTGGGCCTGCTCGCGCACGCTCACCTTGGCGGCGTGGATGTGCTGCAGCGACACCTCGAGGACCGGCTTGGGCTCCATCGCCCGCGCGGCGAGGCGGGCGAACTCGTCGAGCCCGATGCCGATCAGCACGTCGGGCAGCAGCGTCGCGAAGCGCTCCTCGAGGCCCACCGCGCGCGGGTGCCGGCGCGACTCCGAGGACAGTCGTTCCTCCAGCACCGAGGCCACCTGCTTGAACGCGCGGTACTGCATGAGCCGGGCGAAGAGCAGGTCGCGTGCCTCGAGCAGGGCGAGGTCCTCCTCGTCCTCCACGTCGCCCTGCGGAAGCAGGCGGGCCGCCTTGAGGTCGAGCAGCGTCGCGGCCACCAGCAGGAACGAGGTGGTCTGCTCGAGGTCCCAGGCGTCACCCAGGTTCTTCACGTGGGCGATGAACTCGTCGGTGACCTGGGACAGCGCGACCTCGGTGATGTCGAGCTTGTGCTTGGCGATGAGCCCGAGCAGCAGGTCGAAGGGCCCCTCGAAGTTGTCCAGGCGTACGGCGAACGCCGGGACCTCGCTGCCCGGCTCGAGCGTGCCGCCGGACGAGGGGTCCGGGGCGGCGGGGCGGCCGGTGCTCACTCGTCGAGCAGCCGCTGCACCAGCGCGCTGTCGGCGCCCTGGGCCTCGAGGTCGGCGAGCACGAGCGCCAGCGCCTCCCGGACCAGGCGGCCGCGGTCGACGGCGAGCCCGTGCTCGCGACGCAGCGTGAGGCGGGCGTGCTCGATGTCGAGCAGCTCGTCGGAGGTGACGTACACCGTCATCTTCTCGTCGTGCCGCACCCGGCCACTCGGCTTGCGCGGGCCCGCGGGCTCGCCAGGATCGGGGTTGGTGTCGGCCACGGCTCGCACACGGCGCGGGCGCTGCTCGGGAGCGGGCTCGGGGGCGGCGTCGGAGGTCGGCCGGAACAGGTCGTCCGCCGCCGGCATGCTCACTCGGCGGGCCACCGGGTCACCACCTCCTTGGCGAGCTGGCGGTAGGCGTCGGCGCCGGTCGAGGACGAGGCGTAGGACGTGATGGGCTCGCCGGCGACGGTGGCGTCGGAGAACTTCACGGTGCGGCGGATGACGGTGTGGAAGACCTTGTCGCCCCATGCGGAGACCAGCCGCTCCATGACCTCGCGGCTGTGCAGCGTGCGACCGTCGAACATGGTGCCCAGGACGCCGTCGATCTCAAGCTTGGGGTTGAGCCGCTCGCGCACCTTGTCGATCGTCGTCTTGAGCAGCGCCACGCCGCGCAGCGCGAAGTACTCGCACTCCAGCGGCACGATGACGCCGTCGGAGGCGGTCAGCGCGTTGACGGTCAGCAGGCCGAGCGACGGCTGGCAGTCGATGAGGATGATGTCGTAGTGCTCGAGGGCCGGGGCGAGCACGCGCTGGAGCGTCTGCTCGCGCGCCACCTCGTGGACCAGCTGGACCTCGGCGGCGGAGAGGTCGATGTTGGAGGGCAGGAGGTCCATGCCCTCGATGCCGGAGGGGACCACGACCTCGTCGAGGGTGGTCTCGCGGTCCATCAGCAGGTTGTAGATGGTCAGGTCCATCTCGTGCGGGTTGAGCCCGAGGCCCACCGAAAGCGAGCCCTGCGGGTCGAAGTCGACCAGCAGCACCTTGCGGCCGAACTCGGCCAGCGAGGCACCGAGGTTGATCGTGGTGGTGGTCTTGCCGACCCCGCCCTTCTGGTTGCACATCGAGATGACACGCGCGCCACCGTGCGAGGTCAGAGGAGCCGGGTCGGGGAACACCGGCATCGGGCGTCCGGTCGGGCCGAGGGGCTGCTCCTCCTCCAGGGTCGTCGTGGCACGCGTCTCGATCGGGCGCTCGAAGGGGATCGGCTGGGTCACGGTCTGCTCGTCTCGCGGGGTCGGGCCGGGCTGGGGGGTCTGCTGCGGGTGCGGCGGTCGCACGAGGGGCGGCATCTGCGGGGCACTGCTGCCCGTGTCGTGACCGGGGAATCCGCTCATGTCTGCTCCTCGTGTGTGCATGCGTCGTGCATCGGCCTGGACCTCGATTCGACCACGCCGGACGCTACGAACTTTGTCGACACGTCGACAGTTCCCGGCCCAATTCTCCGGATCGGTCCGGCTGCGCACCGCGCGGGACTCTACGCGCCCCCTGCCCCCCGCCGTCCGGGGGTCTGCCCGCCCTAGAGCCGCCGCATCGCGACCGTCGCCAGGACCAGCTCACCGGCGGAGTCCGTGGCGTCGCAGTCCACCACCGCCTCGATGACCCAGTCGTGGTGGTCCTCGGGGTCGTGGATGGTCTGGCGTACGTCGCGCAGGCGGGCCGTGGTGCCCTCCTCGGCACCGACCGGCTCCCCGGTGCGCTCCTCCCCCACGACGAGCAGCTCGGGACCGCGGGCGTCGCCGTGGGTCAGCACCCGGTCGTGCTCGGCGTAGTAGTCCTCGAGCGCCGCGTCCCACACCGACCGCCCGACGACGACCTGCCGGGGCGGGTCGGTCCGGTCGGCGGCGGCCCGCTCGAGCCGGACCAGCCCGTCCAGGTCGTCGCGCGAGACCGCGTCGACGCGCGCCCACATCGCGTTGCGCAGCATCACCCGGAAGGGGCGCTCCTGCTTCGAGAGCGGACGCGGCGGTGGCGGCGGTTCGTGGTGCGCGACGGCCGACGACGCGTGGTCAGGGTCCGACAGCGCCTCCCACTCGTCGAGCAGCGAGGAGTCGGTCTGGCGCACGGTCTCCCCCAGCCACTCGATGACGTCCTCGACCTCGGGGGCGCGGTGCGACTCGGGCACCGTCTGGCGCAGCGTGCGGTAGGCGTCGGTGAGGTAGCGCAGCACCAGCCCCTCGGACCGGGCGAGCTGGTAGCGGCTGACGAAGTCGGTGAACCCCATCCCCTGCTCCCACATCTCCCGCACCACCGACTTGGGGCCGAGCGCGTCGTCGGGGAGCCAGGGGTGCGTCTGCCGGTAGGTCTCGTAGAGGGCCTCGAGGAGCTCGTGCAGCGGCTGCGGCCAGGTGATCTCCTCGAGCAGCGCCATCCGCTCGTCGTACTCGATGCCGTCGGCCTTCATCTCCCCGATGGCCACGCCGCGCGCGGCGTGCTGCTGCGCCATCAGGACCTGCCGGGGCGCCTCGAGGACCGCCTCGACCACGGAGACCACGTCGAGGCCGTAGGTCTCCGACTCCGGGTCGAGCACGTCGAAGGCGGCGAGCGCGAAGTGGGCGAGCGGCTGGTTGAGGGCGAAGTCGTCGGGGAGGTCGACGGTCAGCACGAACCTGCGCCCGTGCTCGTCCGGCTCCTCGAGGCGGGTGACGATGCCGGTGCGCACCAGCGAGCGCCCCAGGCGCAGGGCGCGACGGGACAGGCGCAGCTGGCCGCGTCGCTCCTCGTGATTGTCGGTGAGCAGGCGCCGCATGACCGCGAAGGCATCCTCCTCGCGCGTCAGGACGTTGATGATCATGGAGTTGTCGACCTTCATCCGGCTCGTCAGCCGCTCCGGCACGCCGGCCACCAGCTTGTCGAAGGTCTGCTCGGTCCACACGACCGTGCCCTCGGGGGCCTTCTTGAGCTGCGCCTTCGACTTCTTCTTCCCCGCCGCGACCCGCGCGGCGGCCTTCGCCTTGGCCTGCTCGTTCTCGATGACGTGCTCGGGAGCCTGTACGACGACGTAGCCGGCGGTGTCGTAGCCCGCCCGGCCGGCCCGGCCGGCGATCTGCTGGAACTCCCGGGTCCGGAGCACCCGCTGCCGGCTGCCGTCGAACTTGGCCAGCCCGGTGAACAGCACGGTCCGGATCGGCACGTTGATCCCGACGCCCAGGGTGTCGGTGCCGCAGATGACGCGCAGCAACCCGGCCTGGGCGAGCGTCTCCACGAGCCGGCGGTACTTCGGCAGCATGCCGGCGTGGTGGACGCCGATGCCGTTGCGCACGAGGCGCGACAGCGTCTTGCCGAAGCCTGCGCCGAAGCGGAACGCGCCGATCCGCTCGGCGATCGCCTCCTTGTCGACCTTGCCCGGCGGGCGCCGCAGCAGGTTGGTGGCGTGCTCGACGGCTGCGGCCTGCGTGAAGTGGACGACGTACACCGGGTCCTGCCCAGTGGTGACCAGCTCCTCGAGCGTCTCGTCGAGCGGCTCCATGGACCACCGGAAGCTCAGCGGCACCGGACGCTCCGCGTCAGCGACGACGGCGGTGTCGCGGCCGGTGCGCCGCTTCAGGTCCTCCACGAAGAAGGAGACGTCGCCCAGCGTCGCCGACATCAGGAGGAACTGGGCGTCGACCAGCTCGAGCAGCGGCACCTGCCAGGCCCACCCGCGGTCGTGCTCGGAGTAGAAGTGGAACTCGTCCATCACGACGAGGCCCACGTCGGCCGAGCGACCCTCGCGCAGCGCGATGTTGGCCAGCACCTCGGCCGTGCAGCAGATGATCGGGGCGTCCGGGTTGACTGCGGCGTCACCGGTCAGCATCCCGACGTTGTCGGCGCCGAAGACCTCGATGAGCGCGAAGAACTTCTCGCTGACGAGCGCCTTGATCGGTGCGGTGTAGAAGCTGACCTCGTCGCGGGCGAGGGCAGCGACGTGGGCGCCGATCGCGACCATCGACTTCCCCGAGCCAGTCGGGGTCGCCAGGATCACGTGGTTGCCGCCGAGCAGCTCGATGACGGCCTCGTCCTGGTGCGGGTAGAGGTCGAGACCCTGGTCGCCCACCCAGCCGGTGAAGGCGTCGTAGACCGCGTCCGGGTCCGCACCCGTCGGGACCCGCGTGTCGAGGCGCACTGGATCCGGCATGCGTCGATCCAACCATCCGCGGGTTTCAGCGCGGCAGCCGCCGTGCAACCACGCTGAAACCGGGGTCGGGGAGCGTTCCTCCCATGACCACACATCCACAGCTCGCCGTCCGGGCCTCCGGGCTCGTCAAGCGGTTCGGTGACCAGCGTGCCGTCGACGGGATCGACCTCGAGGTCCACCGTGGTGAGGTGTTCGGCGTCCTCGGGCCCAACGGTGCGGGCAAGACGACGATGCTGCGCATGCTCGCGACCCTGCTCCACATCGACGAGGGCGAGGCCGAGCTCTTCGGGCGCGACGTCCGCACCGAGCCGCATGCCGTACGCCGGCTCCTGGGCGTCACCGGGCAGTACGCCTCGGTCGACGAGAACCTCACGGCGTCGGAGAACCTCTGGCTCTTCGCGCGCCTGCAGGGCCTTGGCCGCACCGAGGCCCGCACCCGGGGCGCCGAGCTGCTCGAGCAGTTCGACCTCACCGAGGCGGCGAGGAAGCCCATCTCCGCCTTCTCGGGCGGCATGCGTCGTCGTCTCGACCTCGCCGCCAGCCTGCTGACCCGGCCGCCGCTGATCTTCCTCGACGAGCCGACCACCGGGCTCGACCCCCGCACCCGCGGCCAGATGTGGGACACCATCCGTGACCTCGTCCGCACCGGGTGCACGGTCCTGCTCACCACGCAGTACCTCGACGAGGCCGACCAGCTCGCCGACCGCATCGCCGTCATCGACCGCGGCCGCAAGGTCGCCGAGGGCACCGCGGACGAGCTCAAGTCGTCGGTCGGCCAGTCCACGCTGCAGCTGCAGCTGGCAGATCCCGGTGACCTGACGCTCGTGGCGGGCGAGGCTCGGCGACTGGTCGGTGAGGACGCCGTCCTGACCCCCGAGGCGCGGCGCGTCAACGTGCCGCTGGCTCGCACCGACCAGGCCGTCGACGTCCTGGTCGCCCTGCGGGACCGCAGTGTCGCGATCGAGTCGGTGACCGTGCAGAAGCCGTCGCTCGACGAGGTCTTCCTCGCCCTGACCGGCCACGACACCCACGACACCGACGACGCCACCGCGCCGGCCGGCGTCGACGACCTGCAGATGGAGGACGCCCGATGAGCGCCATGACCGTCACCGACCCCGCCGATGTCGGCACCGGCCGCGTCGGCCTGACCGACACCCTCAGCCAGACGCTCACCCTGGCATGGCGGGCGACGATGAAGATGCGCCGCAGCATGGAGGTGATGTTCGACGTCACCATCCAGCCGCTGGTCTTCACCGGGATGTTCGCCTACATCTTCGGCGGGGCCATCTCGGGAGACGTGGAGAGCTACCTGCCCTGGATCATCCCCGGGCTCATCGGCCAGACCGTGCTGACGGCGTGCGTCGCCACCGGCGTCCAGCTCCGCACCGACATGGACACCGGCGTGTTCGACCGTTTCAAGGTGCTGCCGATCTCGCGCATCGCCCCCCTGGCCGGACCGATGGTGGCCGACCTGCTGCGTTACTTCATCGCGTCCGTGCTCACCTTCGCAGTCGGCATCGCGATCGGCTACCGGCCCGGCGGCGGGGTCCTCGGCGTGGCCGGGGCCGTCGTCCTGGCCATGCTGGCCGGGTGGTCCCTGGCGTGGATCTTCACGCTGTTCGGGATCGTCGGCCGCAACGCGCAGGCCGTCCAGGGCATCTCCCTGCTGGTGATGTTCCCCCTGACCTTCCTGTCCAACGCCTTCGTCCCGACCGAGACGATGCCCGACGGCTTGCGGGCGTTCGCCGAGGTCAACCCTGTCTCGCTGGTGATCACCGCGATCCGCGACCTCGCCAACGACGGGGCCGTCACGGCCGACGTCGGCTGGGCGCTTCTCGGGTGCGGCGTCGTCATCGCCGTCTTCGCCCCGCTCTCGGTGCGGGCGTTCAACCGGCGGATGTGACGCGCCAGGCGCGCCGCAGGCGGTCCACCGTCGCGGCCGCACCCGGCAGCAGCTCCGGGCCCGGCCGCTCGGCCAGCCCCTCGACGAGCGGGCCGAGGCGGCCGGGCTCGACCGCGTCGGCGAGGGCCGCCATGGGCTCCCAGGCCATCACCGGCATGCTGCGGTTGTAGGCCCAGCGGTGCGCGACGGCCAGGAGGTGCACGCCGTCCACGTGCTGCTCCGGGGGCCCGAACCTGAGCATCCAGCCGGCCAGCGCCACCAGCAGCACCCCGTTCAGTGGCAGGTCGGTGAACCACAGCGTGCCCTCGGGCGTCCGTCCGGCGGGTCCGGCGACGAGGTCGCGGAGCTCGTCGGCACGGGCGTCCGGCGACCTGGTGCCGTAGCGGACCCGGCTGACCAGGGCCGCCGACGCCGCCAGCGCCACCCACGGCGAGCCGGCCGGCCCTCCGCCCATCGTGTCGCCGTCGGTGACCAGGTCGACGATCTCGTCGTAGCGACGGATGGCCCCGGCGTGGTCACCCCGCGCGAGGGCGAGCTCGGCCTGGGCGGTCTGCCACGTCAGCCGAGCGCCGACCTGGGCGGTCTCGCCGTCGGGCGGACCGAACCGTGCGAGGAGAGCCTCCGCCTGGTCCACGTCGCCGTCCAGCAACGGCGCGATGGCGGTCGCGACCTGGAGGCTGTAGGCGTCGGTCGTCGAGTGGATGCGTTCCAGCAGCGGCCACGCGACTCCCGCGTGACGCGCTGCCCGGTGGTGGTCCCCGATGACCATCGCCAGCTGGCTGAGCTCGGCGTGGAGCGAGGCATGGAGGTAGGGCGGGAGCGGACCGTCCAGGGCTGCCTCGGCGTACGCTCTCGCAGCGGCGACGTCGCCGTCGTTCTCCGCCACGATCGCTGCCCACAGCAGCAGGGCGCCCGCCATCCCCGGCACCGACTGCTGCGCGGCGACCTCGGCGAGACGTTCCGCAACGGGTCCGCCGGCGATGTGGACCGTGTGGCCGATCAGCCCCCACGGGCCCGTCGGCCGCTCCCCCTGCAGGAGCAGCTCGCGGAGGCCGCCGAGGTCCGCGCCCGGCATCCAGCTGAGGTGCACCATCAGCACACCGGCGGCCTCGTGGGCGTGCGACCACAGGTCCGGCGGGACCTCCCAACCGGACAGCAGCTCCGACGCTGCGTCGCAGACCGCGAACACCCGGGGCTGGTCGCCGGTCACGGTCCAGAGGCTGCCGAGGAGCGCCACGAGCCGGGCCACCATCTCGCGGTCACCGCTGGAGAGGGCGTGCCGGAGCACGTCGGTGAGGTTGTTCTGGTCACGCACGAGCACGTCCACGAGCGCGACCTGGTCGTCGCTGACGACGAGGTCCTGGCAGCGCTCGGCAAGGTCTCGGGCCCATCTGCGCTGTGCCTCGGCGGCGGCGACCTCCTCGCCGCTGCGGACCAGTTGCGCGGCGGCGTACTCACGGATCGTCTCGAGCGCCCGGAAGCGCGCAGTGCCCTCGTCCTCGGTGACGACCAGCAGCGACTGCTCGACAAGGGCGTCGACGAGGTCGGGCCCGTCGCGTCCCAGCACCGCCAGCGCGGTCGCCCTCTCGAACCCGTCCTGGAACACCGAGAGCCACGCCAGTGCGCGCTGCTCGTCACTGGTCAGCAGGTCCCACGACCACGCGATCACCGCCTCGAGCGTCCGGTGGCGGTCGGGCCTGGTGCGGTCGCGGCTGCGGAGGGCGGCGAACCGGTCGTCGAGCGCGGTGGCCACCTCGGCGAGCGTCATCGTGCGCACGCGAGCAGCAGCCAGCTCGACGGCGAGCGGCAGACCGTCGAGCCGGTCGACCACGTCGCGGAGCGCAGCGGGCTCGAGCACGGCGTCGGGCCGCGTGGCAGAGGCTCGCTGCACGAACAACGCGGCCGCATCGGCCGGTGAGAGCTGGGTGAGCGGGACCACGCGCTCCGCCGCCAGCCGCAGCGGCGCGCGGCTCGTCGTCAGCACCTGGAGGTCGCGGGTGGTCGCGAGCAGGAACGCGACCAGCGCCGCCACGGGCTCGAGGACGTGCTCGCAGTTGTCGAGCACCAGGAGCGTCGGTCCGGCGTCGAGCTCCTGTGCCAGCCGGCTGCGCACGTCGGCCTGCTGGGCCGGTGTGAGCGCCAGTCTCGTGGTCACGGAGCCGCGGATCCCGAGGGCCGCACCCACGGCGACGACGACGTCGTCACCCGCACCCACGCCGACGAGCTCGACCACGTGCACGTGCGGCAGCACCGATTCGCGCGCCAGCACATGGGCGATGCTGGTCTTGCCGATGCCGCCGGGCCCGAGCACGGTCACCAACCGGGACGACGCGAGGGCCGAGCGCAGCTGGTCGAGGTCCCGGTCGCGGCCCAGGAGCCCGGCCGCGTCCCACCTCACGCCGGTGCGCACCGGGTCGTCGGCCGACAGCAGCTCGGCGTGCAGCCGCTGGAGAGCAGGCTCCGGGTCCACACCGAGTCGTTCAGCAAGGTCCGCCCGGTAGTGCTCGTAGCGCGCCAGCGCCGTGGCCGGTCCGGCGGTCGCCGCCTCGGCACGCAGCAACGCGAGCAGGACCTCACCGTCGTCGGGCCGCCGCTCGTGGGCGGCCGCCAGGTCTTCGAGCGCCTCGGTGTGCCGGCCGAGCCGGACAGCCGCCAGCGCGGCGACCTCGCGTGCCGTCGTACGTCGTCGCGCGGCCGCCGTCCGCAGGTCGGCCAGCGGTCCGGAGTCGGCGACGCCGACGTCGACGGCCGCTGTCGCAGACGCCAGCCGCAACGCCTCGGCCGCGTCACCGGACGCCAGAGCCGCACGGGCGGCGGCGAGGTGGGCCAGCTGCAGCCGCGCGTCGACGTCCTCGTCGGCCAGACCGAGCCGGTAGCCACCCTCGACCCGCTCGATCGCGCTCGGCGTGGTGGCCGAACGGGTGCGCGACACCAGGACCTGGAGCGCCTTGGCGGGATGCACGGGTTCGGCGTCGGGCCAGATCTCCCGCACGAGGCGGCCGTCCGTGGCTCCCGCGGTCTGCTCGGCGAGCACGGCGAGCAGCGCAGCCACCCGCGCGCCGGGCAGCGGGGCGTGGTCCCACGAGACCTCGTCGAGCAGCCGCAGCACGGCTACTCCCGGGCCCGCGGGTGCGCCGTGGCGAAGACCTCGCGCAGGTTGTCGACGGTGACGAGGGTGTAGACCTGCGTGGTGGTGACCGACGCGTGGCCCAGCAGCTCCTGGACGACGCGCACGTCGGCGCCGCCGTCCAGCAGGTGGGTGGCGAACGAGTGCCGCAGCGTGTGCGGCGACACCGACGCCGTGACGCCGGCCCGGTCGGCCGCCTTGACCAGCACCGCCCACGCGCTCTGCCGCGACAGCCGGCCGCCGCGCGAGTTGAGGAACATCGCCGGGCCGCCCTTCCCGGCACCGACCAGCTCGGGCCGCGCGCGGGTGAGGTAGGCCGCCACGGCGTCGCGGGCGTAGCCGCCGACCGGCACCAGGCGCTCCTTGCCACCCTTGCCGCGCAGCAGCACGGTGCCGTCGACCTGGTCGAGGTCGTCGATGTCGAGACCGACGGCCTCGGAGATCCGGGCACCCGTGCCGTAGAGCAGCTCGAGCAGCGCCCGGTCGCGCAGGGCGAGGACGGTGTCGGGGGCGCCCGCTGCGTCGAGGATCGCTTCCACGTCGGAGAGCGGCAGCGCCTTCGGCAGCCGCTTGGCCGGGGTCGGCGGCTTGACGGCGGCAGCCGGGTCCGCCACGGCCAGCCCGTCGGCGACCGCGAACTTGTGGAAGCCGCGCACCGCGACCACGGTCCGCGCGGCCGAGGTCGCGCTCAGCGGCGGGTGGGCCTCGCTGCCCTCGCGCAGGCTGACCAGGAACGCGGCCACCGTCGCCTCGGTGACCGCGTCCAGGTCGTCGATGCCCTGACTGCTCAGGAACTCGTCGTAGCGCGCGAGGTCACGCCGGTAGGAGCTGAGCGTGTTGACCGCCAGTCCGCGCTCGACCGCCAGGTGGTCGAGATAGGTGCGGACCGCGCGGTCCACCCTCGCCCCGGAGCTCACCCGAGGACGGTATCGAGGTCCACCGACTCGATGCCGACGGCCTCGCCGACCGGCGCGTTGGTCAGCTGTCCCGCGTGCGTGTTGAGACCGAGGGCGAGGCTCCGGTCGTCACGCAGCGCCTGCTGCCAGCCCTTGTCGGCGAGCGCCACGGCGTAGGGCAGCGTCGCGTTGGTGAGGGCGTACGTCGAGGTGTTGGGCACCGCGCCGGGCATGTTCGCCACGCAGTAGAAGACCGAATCGTGCACCGGGTACGTCGGGTCGTCGTGCGTCGTGGCGTGGGAGTCCTCGAAGCAGCCGCCCTGGTCGATCGCGATGTCGACGAGCACCGAGCCCGGCTTCATCCGCGAGACCAGCTCGTTGCTCACCAGCTTGGGAGCCGCGGCGCCGGGGATCAGGACGGCGCCGATCACCATGTCGGCCTCCATCACCTGCTGCTCGATGGCGAGCTTGGAGGACGCCAGGCCGTGCACGCGGTTGTTGTAACGCCAGAACGACATCCGCAGCTTGTCGAGGTCGGTGTCGAGCAGCGTCACGTCGGCGCCCATGCCGAGCGCGATGTTGGCGGCGTTCTGGCCCGAGACGCCGGCGCCGATGATGACGACCTTGGCGTTGGCCACACCGCCGACGCCGCCCATGAGGACGCCGCGGCCGCCGTTGGCCTTGAGAAGAGCGTGGGCACCGACCTGCGGGGCCAGGCAGCCGGCGACCTCCGACATCGGGTAGAGCAGCGGCAGCCCGCCCGAGGGCAGCTGGACCGTCTCGTAGGCGATGCCGGTGACCTTGCGCTGCATCAGCTCCTCGGTCAGCGGCTTGTCGGCCGCGAGGTGCAGGTAGGTGAAGAGGGTCTGGCCCTCCCGCATGCGGGCGTACTCCTCGGCGACCGGCTCCTTGACCTTGAGGACCATCTCGGCCTCGCCCCACACGTCGTCGGCCGTGTCGAGCATCGTGGCGCCCGCGGCGACGTACTCCTCGTCGGGGATGAGCGAGCCCTCACCGGCGGTCTTCTGCACGACGACCTCGTGGCCGTGCTGGACGAGCTCGTGCACGCCGATGGGGGTCAGGGCCACGCGGTACTCGCGGTTCTTGACTTCCTTGGGTACGCCGACCTTCATGCCTTGCTCCTCAGGTGTCCCGGGGACCACCACGGTGTGGCCCGCCTCACAGCGAGGGCGAGACTACTCCCGAGAGCCCCTACGGGGCGTCCAGGGTGCCCCGGTGCTTCAGCACGTCGTACGCCAGCACCGCCTGCACCAGCGGACCCTGCCGCACCCGCCCCTCCAGGACGGCGTCGAGCAGGTCGGCCATGGGCACCCAGAAGCGCTCCATCTCGGCCTCCTCGTGCTCCATCTCGAAGTCCCCACGCGGGGCATGGGTCAGGCCGCGGGCCAGGAAGATCTCGTGCACCTCGTCGGTGATCCCGGCGCTCGAGTAGGTGCTCAGCAGCAACCGCCAGTCGGCGGCGTCGAGCTCGACCTCCTCGCGGAGCTCGCGCCTGGCAGTCTCCACCGCGGGCTCGTCCCCCGCGTCGCGCAGACCGGCGGGCAGCTCGACGAACTCGTGTCCGCTCGTGTGCCGGTACTGGCGCAGGCACATCACCCGCTCGTCGTCGTCCACGGCCAGGACGACCACGGCCCCCGGGTGCTCCAGGCTGAGCCGGCTGAACTCCTCGGGGTGCCCGGGACGGGTGATCCGGTCCTCACGGAGCGCCACCACCCAGTCGTCGCGGTGCAGGTCCTTGCTCGAGACCACGGGCCATGCCATCGGCCGGTCGGCGAGCTCGTGCTGTCCCTCGGACCCGCTCACGTCGGTCATGCCCCGACGCTAGCCCAACGACCGGCGGGGATCGCCGACGGTGGGTTAGGTTCGCCCCCATGACGTTGTCGACCCTCACCACGCACGAAGCGAAGACCCGGTCGGACCTGATCGAGGTCCAGCGCTACGACATCGACGTGGACATGACCGGCCTGCTCGAGGGCGAGGAGTGGCGCTCGACCAGCACCGTGACGTTCACCTGCTCCGAGCCCGGCGCGACCACCTTCGTCGACGTCGCGATGGATGTCACCCGGGCGACGCTGAACGGCGCCGACGTCGACGTGTCCGCCGCAGCCGACGGACGGCTCCCGCTCCCCGCGCTCGACGCCGACAACGTCCTCGTCGTCGAGGCGCGCACCACCAACACGGCCACGGGCGAGGGCATCCTCCGCACGGTCGACCCGACCGACAAGCTCGTCTACGTCTGGACCAGCCTCGAGCCCGACGAGGCCCGCCGGGTGTGGGCGTGCTTCGACCAGCCCGACCTCAAGGCCCCCCACCGCTTCGTGGTGACCGCCCCCTCCTCGTGGCTGGTCACCTCCAACGGGGCGCCCGAGTCCATCGAGGACGCCGACCCCGACCTGGCCGACGACGCCCGTGTGTGGACCTTCCCCGACACGCCCCGCCTGTCGACGTACGTCGTCGTGGTCAACGCCGGTCCGTTCCACGAGGTGCGCCAGCAGCACGACGGGCACGACCTCGGGTTCTACTGCCGCCAGTCACTCGTGCCGATCCTGGAGCGCGACCTCGAGGAGATGGTCACCCTCACGCGCCAGGGCCTCGCGTTCTTCGGCGAGCGGTTCGGCTACCCGTTCCCGCAGGCGCGCTACGACCAGGTGTTCGTGCCCAACCTCGGCGGCGCGATGGAGAACTGGGGATGCGTCACCTACGGCGACGGCCAGCTCTTCCGCACTCCCCCGACTCACGCGCAGCGCGCTGTCCGGGCCGAGTTCATCTTCCACGAGATGGCGCACATGTGGTTCGGCGACCTCGTGACGATGCAGTGGTGGGACGACCTGTGGCTCAACGAGGCCTTCGCGTCGTGGGCCGCCAACTGGGGCATGGCCGCCGCGACCGAGTTCACCGACCAGTGGGCCACCTTCCTCGCCGCCTTCAAGCGCACCGCCTACGAGATGGACATGAGCCCCGCGCGCCACCCCATCCGCAGTGACGTGCCCGACGTCTCGTCCGCAATGTCCAACTTCGACGCCATCACCTACGTCAAGGGCCAGAGCGTCCTGCACCAGCTCGTGGCCTACATCGGCGAGGACGCGTTCGTCGAGGGCCTCCGCGACTACTTCAGCCGCTACGCCTTCTCCAACACCCGGCTCGACGACCTGATGGACTGCTACTCGCGCGCCTCGGGCCGTGACCTGTCGGCCTGGACCAAGGCGTGGCTCGACGAGGCCGGCACCGACGTCATCTCGCTCGTCGACGGCGAGCTGGTCGTGGAGACGACCGACGGCCAGGAGCCCCGCCCGCACCGGCTCGACGTCGCCGTCTTCGACGCCTCGGGCGACACGCTCGTCGCGGCGGGCCGGTCGTCGTACGAGGTCACCGGCGCCCGCACACCCGTCGACCTCCCCGACGGCGACCTCCGCCTCGTCAACGCCGGCGACTACACGTTCGCCGCCGTGAAGCCCGACCCCGACTCGCTGCGCCTCATGCTCGAGCGCGTCCACCAGCTCGACGACCCGCTGGACCGGGCAATGGTCGCCGCGACCGCGGGCCAGCTGCTGCTGCTCGGCGACGTCGCGCCCCGCGACGTCGCAGCCGCCCTCACCCGGGCGCTGGCGTCGGAGACCAGCCCGGCGCTGATCGAGCCCCTCCTCAGCCAGGCGCTCTCGGTGGCCGACCGGTGGGCACCGGCGAACGAGTCCCCAGCCCTGCTGGCCGCCCTCGCCGACGCGGTGCTCGGGCTCGTCGACGTCCCGGACGCCCGACAGGCGGCGCTGCGCACCCTCGCCGCCTCCGCGTCCACCGACGAGCACTGGACGGTCCTGCAGCGGGCTGCCGCCCAGGCCACCGACCTCGACCTCGCCTGGCGGATGGCCGTGCGGCGCGCCGAGCTCGGCGACTACGACGAGGACGCCGTACGCCGCCTGCTCGAGTCCGACCCCGACCCGGACGCCGGCATGCGCCGGCTCGCGGTGCTCGCCGCCCGACCCGACGTCGAGGCCAAGGAGGAGGTCTGGCGCGCGTTCTTCGTCGACTACGCCGTCCCCGCCAGCCGTGAGACCCTCGTGCTGGGCTCGACGTTCTGGCGCCCCGGCCAGGCCGAGCTGCTCGCGCCCTTCGCGCACCGCTACCTCGAGGAGCTGCACACGCTGAAGGGCGGCCTGCTCAACCAGGGGCTCACCATCCGCGCGATGTATCCCCTCGGGGCCGGCGACGAGGAGTTCCTCGCCGCCGCCGAAGCAGCCGCCGAGGACACCAGCCTGATGGCCTACGCGCGCAACCAGCTCCGGTCGAACTCGTTCGTCCTCGGCCGGATCCTGGCGGCCCGCCGCCTCTGAGGCGTCAGGCCTCGGTGACCTCGTCCTTGCGGCGGAGCCCCGACTCGTCGAGGGGGAAGCGCTCGGAGCGCTGGCGCTCGATGGCCGCACCCACGAGCCCGGCGAACAGCGGGTGGGGGCGCGTGGGCCGCGAGCGCAGCTCGGGGTGTGCCTGGGTGGCGACGTAGTAGGGGTGGACGTCGACCGGG
The DNA here is from genome assembly GCF_013155335.1 of Nocardioides sp. zg-1230. GTDB lineage: Bacteria > Actinomycetota > Actinomycetes > Propionibacteriales > Nocardioidaceae > Nocardioides. The sequence continues at coordinate 105,103 of NZ_JABJQZ010000007.1, forward strand.
AGCTCGACGAACTCGACCAGCCCGAGCTCGGGGTTGGTGCCGGAGAAGACGAGGCCTGCCTGGGCGAGCGTCTCGCGGTAGGCGTCGTTGAACTCGTAGCGGTGGCGGTGGCGCTCCTCCACGGTGCCGGCACCGTACGTCGCCCGCACCACGCTGCCCTCGAGGAGGTCGGCCTTCTGCAGGCCGAGCCGCATGGTGCCACCGAGGTCGCCGGCGCCCTCGACGTACTTCTTCTGCTCCTCGATCGTGGCGATGACCGGCTCGACGGTGTCGGGGTCGAACTCGGTCGACCCCGCCTTGGTCAGGCCCGCCACGTTGCGGGCGTACTCGATCACCATGCACTGCAGGCCCAGGCACAGCCCGAGCGTCGGGATTCCGTGCGTGCGGGTGTAGTGCAGGGCGCCGAGCTTGCCCTCGATGCCCCGCACGCCGAAGCCGCCGGGCACCAGCACCGCGTCGACGTCGGAGAGGTGCTTGGCCGCACCCGCCTCGGTCTGGCAGTCGTCGGAGGCGACCCAGCGGATGATGACCTTGGCGTCGTGCGCGAAGCCACCGGCGCGCAGCGCCTCGCTGACCGAGAGGTAGGCGTCGGGCAGGTCGATGTACTTGCCGACCAGCGCGATCGTGACCTCCTCCGACGGGTGGTGCACCCGGCGCAGCAGGTCGTCCCAGTCGGTCCAGTCGACGTCGCGGAACGGCAGGTCGAGTCGGCGTACGACGTAGGCGTCGAGGCCCTCGCGGTGCAGCACCTTCGGGATGTCGTAGATCGAGGGGGCGTCCGCGGCCGTGACGACGGCCTCGTCGTCGACGTCGCACATCAGGGCGATCTTGCGCTTGATGCCGTCAGGGAGCTCGCGGTCGGCCCGGCACACGATGGCGTCGGGCTGGATGCCGATCGAGCGCAGCGCCGCGACCGAGTGCTGCGTGGGCTTGGTCTTCAGCTCGCCCGACGGGCCGATGTAGGGCACCAGCGAGACGTGGATGAAGAAGCAGTTGTCGCGCCCGATCTCGTGGCGCGTCTGGCGAGCGGCCTCGAGGAACGGCAGCGACTCGATGTCGCCGACGGTCCCGCCGACCTCGGTGATGACCACGTCGATGTCGGGTCCGCCCATCGCGAGGATGCGGTCCTTGATCTCGTTCGTGATGTGCGGGATGACCTGCACGGTGTCACCGAGGTAGTCGCCGCGGCGCTCCTTGGCGATGACGGTGGAGTAGACCTGACCGGTCGTCACGTTGGCGATCTGGTTGAGGTCGGTGTCGAGGAACCGCTCGTAGTGGCCGATGTCGAGGTCGGTCTCCGCGCCGTCGTTGGTCACGAAGACCTCGCCGTGCTGGAACGGGTTCATCGTGCCGGGATCCACGTTGAGGTAGGGATCCAGCTTCTGCATCGTGACGCGCAGTCCGCGCGCCTTCAGCAGCATGCCCAGGCTGGAGGCGGTGAGCCCCTTGCCGAGGGAGGAGGCGACGCCTCCGGTCACGAATACGTGCTTGGTCGGCGTGCGGCTCTTCACGGGCTTCGATCCTACCCGAGGGGGACGGGTCCGTCGGCACCCGACGCACCGAACGCTCCGCCCGGAGTGGTCAACGAGCGCTGGAGCGTGAGGATCGTCGCGACGCGACCGGCAGCCGTGTCCACGCCGTCGAGGGTCGCCACGCCGGCCGAGGCCGGGTCGGCCCGCAACCTGCCCAGCTGGCCCTCGCCGCCGTCGGCCGTGGCGCCTGCCACGACCACGCCGACCGCCTGGGCGGCCAGCCCGCGGGCGAGCCCGGCGAGGATCGCGTCGGAGCCCTCGTCCGCGGCGTCGGTCCCGAGGACGACCAGCACCAGCGGCGACCGCTGGGACACCTCCCCCGGCTCGGCCATCAGCCCCGCTCCACTGACGGCGTCGACGATGGCGCGCGCCTTGCCGTTGACGTCGAGCCCCTCGGCCTCCTTGGTGGCCACGGCGATGCCGAGCAGCTGGCCGATGCGGTCGTACGTCGACGCGTCGGCAGCGACGTCGCCCTCGGCCTGCTGGGTCAGCAGCTGGCTGCCCAGCGTGTCGACCAGCGACTTCTGGCTCGGGTCGACCACGTCCTCGGACAGGTCGTAGCGGGCACTGACCGTGCCGCCGGCGGCCGACACCTGGTCGGTGAGCGCCGCGACCACCTGCTCGTCGGCACCCGGCACGGTCACCAGCGCGACCGACCGTTCGGCCAGCCGGCCACCGACCGTCGCAGGACCCAGGGCGGAGACGAAGCTCTCGGTGTAGTCGGCCTGCGCGCCGTCCTCCACCGGCTCGGCCTCCTGGTCCTCGGCGGCGGACGTCGCGACGGTCGGTGCGACGTCGGAGAGCGGACCGCCGCCGAGGACGATCCCGGCGGCGAGCGCGAGGAAGACGGCGACGATGGTGAGCAGGTGGTGGCGCAGGGTGATCACGGGAGGATTCCTCGGACGTTGTCGATCAGGTCGGACGTGGGGCTGGTGACGCCCGCGGACAGCTCGTCGACCCACTGCTGTCCGACCGGGGTGACGCTCACGGCGGCGGCGAGCGCGAGCACCCCGGCGGCGAGGGCGCCCGCGAGGTGGCGCGGCCGGACAGCGCCGTCGTAGAGCCGCGGCAGCGCTGCCGCGTCCACGAGGTCGGGGCCGAGCTTGAGGCGGGTCAGGAACGTGCTGGCCAGGCCGCTGCGGCGCCGGTCCAGGAACTCGTCGAGCGTGGCGTGCATGCCGACGCCGACGATGAGTGACGCTTCATGGGCAGAGGCGAGCAGCAGTGCGGCGTCCTCGGTCGTGGCGGTGGTCTCGAAGCGCAGCGGCCGGATGCCGAGCCGCTCGAAGGGCTCGGTGGCGCTGCGGGACGCGCCTCGCTCGACGAGGACGACGACGTCGCGGGCGCGCCGCAGGACCGCGGCCGTGGGCAGGTCGTCGGAGCCGCCGGTGACCACGACGACGTCAGGCCGGTGGCCGGCGCTGACCAGGGCATCGGCGCCGCGGTCGACGCCGACGAGGACCGGTCGCTGCTCCCGGACGAAGGGCTTGATGCCGCGCAGCTCCTGCTCCCAGCCGTGGGAGCGCACGGCCACCACGACCGGGCGCCCGGCCATCTCGGTCGCGGTGCGCGGCACGCCGTGGCCGTGCAGCAGCAGGTCCTGCTCACGGCGCAGGAACTCGGTGCTGTTGTGGGTGAAGCTCTCGAGCTGGGCCGAGAGGCCCGAGCGGGCCCGGTCCATCTCCGAGGCGACGAGGTCGGGGGTGAGTTCTCGACCCTCGGCGACCTGCTCGTCGCTCACGTGCACCGCTCCCCCGTCGACCCGCACCGCGACGCCGTCGCGGACCCGGTCGAAGACCTCCGGGCCGACGCTGTCCACCACCGCGAGGCCGGCGTCGACGAGCAGGTCGGGCCCGAGGTTGGGGTAGCGGCCCGAGATCATCGGGCTGGCGTTGACGACAGCGACCACGCCGGCGTCGACGAGCGCCTGGGCCGTGGCCCGGTCCATGTCGAGGTGGTCGAGGACGGCGACGTCGCCTGCGTGCAGGCGGCCGAGGACGCTGGCCGTACGGCGGTGCACGCGAGCGGGACCGTGCACACCGGGGAGGGCGGGGGCTTGGCGGGAGCGGACTGCGAACTTCATGACCGCGCCATGGTGTCAGCCGCGGGTGGGCCTCTCGGGGAGGCACGCCCGCTCGGGCGCGGCGGCGTCGAGCAGCTCGCGTGCGTGGGCCCGCGCGCTGTCGGAGTCCTCGACGCCGGCGAGCATGCGGGACAGCTCGCGCTCGCGGTCGTCGTCGGTGAGCGAGACGAGCCCCGAGGTCGTGACCGTGCCGTCGCTGGACTTGTGCACAACCACGTGCCGGTCGGCGTACGCCGCCACCTGCGGCAGGTGGGTCACGACCAGGACCTGCGAGGAGCGGGCGAGGGCGGCCAGCCGTCGGCCCACCTCGATCGCGGCCTTGCCGCCGACGCCGGCGTCGACCTCGTCGAAGACGAACGTCGGGACGGACCCGGTCTCGGCCAGGGACACCTCGAGGGCCAGCATGACGCGGGACAGCTCGCCGCCCGACGCGCCCTTGTGCAGGGGGCGGGCCTCGGCGCCGGTGTTGGCAGCGAGCAGGAACTCCACGTCGTCGATGCCGTGGGACCCGGCGCGCACCCAGCGGCCGTCCACGAGCAGCTGGGGCCCGGCGGGCGTCTCGGGTGTCGGGGTGTCCTGCTGGCTCACCGTGATGGTGACGGTGGCGTGCGGCATCGCCAGCGACGTGAGCTCGTCGCTGACCGCGACGCCGAGCCGGTGCGCCGCCTGCTGCCGCTGGGCGCTGAGGCTGCCGGCGAGCCCGCCGAGCTCGCTCCGGATGCGGTCGCGGCGTGCCTCCAGCTCGGCGATCTGGCCGTCGGTGTCCTCGAGGTCGAGCAGCCGCTTCGCGCCGTCCTCGGCCCACGCGAGCACCTCGTCGATCGTCTCGCCGTACTTCCGCGTCAGCGCCGTCAGCGCGGCCCGGCGCTCCGACACGGCGGCCAGTCGCGCGGGGTCGGTGTCGAGGGAGGCGGCGTAGGACGCGACATCGCCGGCGACGTCCACCAGCAGGTGGCCGAGCTCGGCGAGCCGATCGGCCAGCTCGCCCGCGGCGGGGTCGTGCTCGCGCACGCCCTCGAGGGCCTGCCGGGCCGTCACCGTGGTGCCGAGGGCGTCGGGCGCGCCCTCCTCGCTGGACAGCGCTTCCCGGGCCGTCTCGGCCGCGGTGCGCAGCGTGTCGGCGAACCCGAGCCGGGTCTCCTCGGCTGCGAGCTCCGCGTCCTCCCCGGGCTGCGGGTCAACCGTCTCGACCTCGCCGAGGCCGAACCTCAGCTGGTCGGCCTCGCGGGCACGCTCCCGGGCGGAGCCGACGACCTCGGCCAGCGTCCGCTCCGTGACGACCAGCTCGGCCCACAGCTCGGCGTACGACGTCGCGGCCGCAGCCAGCGGCTCGCCACCGAACCGGTCGAGCGCCGCACGCTGCGCGCCCGAGCGGAGCAGACGGTGCTGGTCGGACTGGCCGTGCACGGCCACGAGGGGCTCGGCCACCTCGGCCAGCGTGGTCACCGGCACCGACGCACCGCCGACCCACGCGCGAGAGCGCCCCTGGGCCGCGACGTTGCGGGCGAGCACGACCTGGTCGTCCTCGACCTCGCCGCCGGCGTCCTCGACGGCCCCCCGGAACCCGTCGAGGTCCCGGGCGGTGACGACGCCCTCGACGCGGGCCTGCTTGGCCCCCGAGCGCACCGCGCCTGAGTCGGCGCGCCCCCCGAGGAGCAGCCCGAGGGCGGTGACGACCATGGTCTTGCCTGCGCCCGTCTCACCGGTGATGACGGTCAGGCCCGGCCCGAGCTCCAGCGTGGAGGACTCGATGACGCCGAGCTGGCTGATGCGGAGCTCCTCAAGCATCCGTGTCCCCGTTGTCCCGGCGTCGGCGCTCGGCGGCGCCGCGCCATCCCTCGACGGGCAGGTCGAACTTCGCGACCAACCGGTCGGTGAACGGCGCGTGGTGCAGCCGGACCAGCCGCACCGGTCGGGCGCCGCGGCGCACCTCGATGCGGGCGCCCGGTGGCAGGTCCACGGTGCGCCGGCCGTCGCACCACAGCACGCCGGACCCCTCGGTGTTGGAGAGCACCTCGACGGCGAGCACCGAGGTCGGCGCGACCACCATCGGGCGGGCGAACAGCGCGTGCGCGCTCAGCGGGACCATGAGCAGGGCCTCGACCTCGGGCCACACCACTGGTCCGCCGGCGCTGAAGTTGTAGGCGGTCGACCCCGTCGGGGTGGCGCACACGACGCCGTCGCAGCCCCAGCGCGACAGGGGGCGGCCATCGACCTCGACGACGACCTCGAGCATGCGCTCGCGCGCCGCCTTCTCCACGCTCGCCTCGTTGAGGGCGAAGGTCGAGAACCGCACCTCCTTGCCCACGAGCACGCACACGTCCAGCGTGAGGCGGTCCTCCGCGGTGTAGTCGCGACCGACGATGGCTGCGATGGTGGACTCGACGTCCTCCTGCTCGGCCTCCGCGAGGAACCCGACGTGGCCGAGGTTGACGCCGAGCAGCGGCGTGCTCGTCGCGTGGGTCAGCTCCGCCGCGCGGAGGATCGATCCGTCACCGCCGATGACCAGCACCAGCTCGCAGCCCTCGCCGGGCATGTCATCGGGGTGCGTGGTCTCGACCAGCCCGTCGATGTCCTCCAGACCCAGGTCGGCCGCCTCGTCGGCGAGGAGGCGTACGGCGATGCCGTGGGCGGTGAGGCTCTGGACGCAGGCCCGGGCCACCTCTCGCACCTCGGCCCGGCCGGTGTGGGCGAGCACCAGGACGCGGCGCTGGGGGCTGGGGGTGCTCACGGGTCCACCCTCTCACCCGCCACCCCCATCGCCCCGGCGCGCTCGACCTCGGCGCGGATCTCGTCCGCCCCGATCGAGGCCGGGCCGCGGCGCAGCAGGAGGAAGAACTCGACGTTGCCGGACGGTCCGGGAAGGGGGCTCACGGTGACGGCCACGGCGCCCCAGCCGCGCTCGGCGGCGAGGTCGGCGATGGTGGTGACCGCCTCGGCCCGCAGCGCGAGCTCGCGTACGACGCCGCCCTTGCCGACGCGCTCCTTGCCGACCTCGAACTGCGGCTTCACCATCAGCGCGAGCTCACCGTCGTCCCGCGTCACCGACAGGAGCGGGTCGAGCACGAGGGCCAGGGAGATGAAGGAGAGATCGCCCACGACGAGGTCGACCGGCTCACCGATCACGTCGAGGGTCAGCTCGCGGATGTTGGTGCGGTCGTGCACCTGCACCCGCTCGTCGCTCTGCAGCGACCACGCCAGCTGGCCGTAGCCGACGTCCACGGCCACCACCTCCCGCGCCCCGGCCCGCAGCAGGACGTCGGTGAAACCGCCCGTGGACGCGCCTGCGTCGAGGCACCGCTTCCCCTCGACACTCACACCGTGGTCGGCGAACGCCGCCAGGGCCCCGGCCAGCTTGTGCCCGCCGCGGGAGACGTAGTCCACGGAGGTGGGGTCGTCCTTGACCACGATCGCCACGTCGGTGGTCACACCCGTCGCCGGTTTGGTGGCGGGCGCGCCCGAGACCGTCACCCGGCCGGCGGCCACCAGCTCGCTGGCGTGCTCGCGCGAACGGGCCAGGCCGCGGCGCACGAGCTCCTGGTCCAGTCGCAGACGTCTGGGGGGCACGATCGGTCAGTCGGCCCGGGGGTCGCCGGACGCGTCGGGCCGTGCGTCGAGGGCTCTCCGCAGCTGTTCGTGGGCGCGCTCGAAGACCGCGACGTGCTCGGCCACCGGAGCCTCGGCCAGGGCCGTCACCTCGGCCAGCACGCGGTCGACCGCCTCGACGCCGGTCGGCTCGTGGTCGGGCAGCTCACTCATGGCCGAGACCCTACTCGGCGTCGAGCTGTCGGACCGGTCCAGGCGGCTTCGTGTCGGAGACGTCGGCTGGGCTCTTCGCGCCGTCGAGGTGGACCCAGCACGCCGTCACCGCGACGCGCCACCAGTCACCGTCACTGCCCGCCCCGTCCACGGCCAGTCGCCCGTCGTCGACGGTCGCCCTCCAGCCGCCCAGCTCGACGGCACCACCGGTGACGTCGGGCACCTGGTGCGGCTCGAACAGCCCGGCCACGGTCGGGGAGACGTACGTCGGCCGCAGCGCAGGCGGCGCCGCGGCGAGCTCCTCCAGCCAGGTCACCCCGGTGAGCACCAGCAGCGACGGCGCATCGATCGCGTGCGCGCCCTCGATGTCGGTGTCGAGGCGGTCGCCGACCATCAGCGGGCGGTCGCCACCCACCCGCAGGACGGTCTCCTCCATGAGCGGCCGCTCCGGCTTGCCCGCGACGACGGCGTCGACACCGGCGAAACCGGTGATCGTGCGCACGAGCACACCGTGCCCCGGTGCGAGCCCGTAGGGCGTCGGGATCGTCAGGTCTGCGTTGCTCGCCACGTAGGGCAGCCCGTCGCGCACGAGCGTCGCGGCACGCATGATGTCCCGCCAGCGCACGTCCGGCCCGTAGCCGCTCGCCACGGCCACCGCACCGTCGGGGTCCTCGACGGGCTCGAGGCCGGCCTCCAGCAGCGCAACCCTCAGCCCTTCTCCCCCGAGGAGCAGCACCCGAGCGCCCTCACCGTGCTCCTCGACCAGCAGACGTGCCGCCGCCTGGGCCGACGTGACCACGTCTCCCGGCTCTGCGTTGACGCCGACCTTGGTGAGCTTGGCCGCCACCTGGTCGGGGGTGCGTGAGGCATTGTTGGTCACGAATGCGACGTGGCGTCCGGACCCTCGCACCCGGTCGATCGCCGCGGCAACGCCGTCGATGGCCTCGCCCCCGACGTAGACCACGCCGTCGAGGTCGAACATGACCAGGTCGTGGGCCTCCACGAGGGGAGTCGTGGACTCCTGCAGCATGGTCCACCCCTTTCCGGATTGTGACGAGCGTCCCCCTACGATGCTCCGATGGACTCCGCCACCGTCGTGCCTCCGTACGTGGCGAAACCCCTCGAGCTGCTCCCGTTCCGGGCGGTCATGCTGTCCCCGACACGCGTGGGCGACCCCGCCTCCGCGCGAGCACTGGCGCGACCCTACCGCGACGTGGCGGCACGTCTGATGCAGTGGATCGACCGCGGTGACGCGCACGCCGACACCGCCCCCGCCCTCTACCTCCACGAGTACACCTCGGGCGGCCTCACCGTCCGTGGGATCGTCGGAGCCCTGCGGATGTCCGAGCGCGCCGACACGTTGGCCGACCGCGCCGTGTGGCCGCACGAGGCGATCCACCCCGAGCAGGCCGGGGAGCTGGCCGAGCGCATGCTGCAGATGGACCTCAACCCGGCGCCCATCCTGCTCGTCCACCACGCCCGGCAGGAGCTCCGCGACCTCGTCGACCAGGTCGCCGGCGCCGACCCCGACTGGCGCTACCTCGACCGCACCGGTCAGCGGCAGCGGCTCTGGGCCGTGAGGGATGCGCAGACAGTGGCCCGGATCGGTGAGCTCGTGGCGACGAGCCGCTGCCTCCTCGCTGATGGACACCACCGGTACGCCGCCTACCTACGGCTGCAGGAGGAGCACCCGGGCACCGCGTGGGATGCGGGTCTCGCGATGCTGGTCGACCAGGCCGACACTCCCCTCTTCCTCGGAGCCATCCACCGGACCCTGCCCGACGTACGCCTCGACTTTCTCGTCGAGGCCGCCCGGGCCGCAGGAGCCGAGGTCACCGCCCAGCCACGCCGCCACGCACTCGGAGCCCTCGACAGCACCCACCTGGTGCTGACGGATGGCAACACCTGGTGCGCCGTCGCACCCGACCGGCTCGATCGCGAGGCGGCCGTGTCGTGGCTCCACGACCACGTGCTCCCCCGGCTGCCGGAGCCGCCACGACGCCTCGAGCACCACCACACGGTGGAGCAGGCGCTTGCCGCGACGTCGTCCGCTGCGCCTGCTGTGCTCCTGCCCAGTCCCGACTTCGAACAGGTGCGAGCCCTGGTCGAGTCGGGCGGGCTCCTGCCGGAGAAGGCCACGTCGTTCCAGCCGAAGCCCAGTCTCGGCGTGATCATGCGACGCGTGAGCGCCGGATGATCTTCGCCGACGACACGACCACCTCGACCCGCGAGCGCGTCGCACCCCCTGCCTGGTAGAAGCGGCAGCACACGGCGCCGGACACCTCCACCATGTCGCCCGGGCGCCAGCCGGCGATCCGGCGGCGCAGGGCCGCACTCCACGCTGAGCAGGGGATCGAGTCGATCCGCTGGCCTGCTGTGGCGCTGCCCGGCCTCGCCGCGCCGGGGCTGCGAGGGACGGACACGCGGAAGCTCACCAGGGCGTCGCCGCTCGGCAGGTCGACGACGACCGGCACGCTCGTCACCCGTCCGAGGAGCCGGACGTCGTTCACCCCCGGGTCGCCGTCCTCGACGGGTGGTCCAGACCGGGAGGGTCCGTTGGCGTCGACTGCGGGCGGCTTCGCACGGGTCCTGGGCGTGCCCGCCGCAGGTCGTCTCTTCGTCTGTGTCGTCGTGTCCGTTGTGGTCACAGTGCACCTCCTGCGACGACTGTGACCGAACGGTCGGACAACTCGAGCGCTGGTGCCGTAGAACTGTGGACGACTGTCCATTCCAGGCACCTGTGGACGATGCGTGGCCAAGATCGATCACCACGCCGTGCAGAGATGCATGCCCGGAAATGCAGAAGTGGGGCCACCCGAAGGTGACCCCACTTCCACAATGTTTGTCCGGCGGCGTCCTACTCTCCCACAACCTCTCGGTTGCAGTACCATCGGCGCTGAAAGGCTTAACTTCCGGGTTCGGTATGGGACCGGGTGTTTCCCGTTTCGCTATGGCCGCCGTAACTCTTTCAACACAAACTCGCCCTCGTGGGTTTGTTGGTTGGGAACTGCGTAGTGGACGCGAACAGGCTCAGTGGTGAGCTGTGTGTGTTCGTTGGGTGCGCGTGGTGTCACGTACGGTGCACACGGTGGTTCTGGTGGTGTGTGTGGTTTTGTACGTGGTTGGGACAAGCCCTCGGCCTATTAGTA
>NZ_JABJQZ010000008.1 GCF_013155335.1 Nocardioides sp. zg-1230
CCGCCCGGTCGGCTCTGTCCAGCGCGAGCAAGTGCCCGCTCGGTGATCAGCTGCGCGGGATCTCGCGCATCTCGAAGGCCTCCACGACATCGCCGATCTTGATGTCCTGGAAGTTGCGGAGCACCAGACCGCACTCGAAGCCCTCGCGGACCTCGGACGCGTCGTCCTTCTCGCGGCGCAGCGAGGCGAGGTCGAGGTTGTCGGCCACCACCGCTCCGTCGCGCAGGACCCGCACCTTGGCGTTGCGGCGGATGAGGCCGGAGGTGACCATGCAGCCCGCGATGTTGCCGGCCTTGGACGAGCGGAAGATCTCGCGGATCTCCGCCTGGCCGAGGGTCGACTCCTCGTAGATGGGCTTGAGCATGCCCTTGAGGGCCGCCTCGATCTCCTCGATCGCCTGGTAGATGACCGAGTAGTAGCGGATCTCGACACCCTCCTTGTCGGCCATCTGGCTCGCCTTGCCCTGCGGGCGGACGTTGAAGCCGATGATGATGGCGTCGGAGGCGGCGGCGAGGTCGACGTTGGTCTCGGTGATCGCACCGACGCCGCGGTCGATCACGCGGAGCGAGACCTCCTCGCCCACGTCGATCTGCGACAGCGCGTCCTCGAGCGCCTCGACCGAACCGGACACGTCGCCCTTGAGGATGAGGTTGAGCTCCTGGCTCTCCCCCTTCTCCATGGAGGCCATGAAGTCCTCGAGGCTGCGGCGCACGCGACGCTTGGCCTGCATGGCCGCCCGCTCACGTGCCTCGCGCTTCTCGGCGATCTGGCGGGCCATGCGGTCGTCCTCGACCACGATGAAGTTCTGGCCCGCACCCGGCACCGCCGAGAGACCCAGCACCATCGCCGGACGCGACGGGTCGGCCTCGGTGATCTCGTTGCCGTGCTCGTCGAGCATCGCGCGGACGCGGCCGTGGGCCGGACCGGCGACGATCGAGTCGCCCACGCGCAGGGTTCCGCGCTGGACCAGGACCGTGGCGACCGGACCGCGACCGCGGTCGAGGTGCGCCTCGACCACGAGGCCCTGGGCGTCCTGGTCGGGGTTGGCCCGCAGGTCGAGCGAGGCGTCGGCGGTGAGGACGACGGCCTCGAGCAGCTTGTCGAGGTTGAGCCCGGCCTTGGCCGAGACGTCGACGAACATCGCGTCGCCGCCGTACTCCTCGGGGATCAGGCCGTACTCGGTGAGCTGGCCGCGGACCTTGGTGGAGTCGGCCTCGGGCTTGTCGATCTTGTTGACCGCGACCACGATCGGGACCTCGGCGGCCTTCGCGTGGTTGAGCGCCTCGACCGTCTGCGGCATCACGCCGTCGTCGGCCGCGACCACGAGGATCGCGATGTCGGTGGCCTGGGCACCACGGGCACGCATGGCGGTGAACGCCTCGTGACCGGGGGTGTCGATCAGGGTGATGCGACGGTCCTCGCCCTCGACCTCGGTGTGGACCTGGTAGGCACCGATGTGCTGGGTGATGCCACCGGCCTCCTTGTCGACCACGTTGGCGTCACGCAGCGCGTCGAGGAGCTTGGTCTTTCCGTGGTCGACGTGACCCATGACCGTGACGACCGGCGGACGGACGACCAGGTCGGCCTCGTCGCCCTCGTCGGCACCGAACTCGAGGTCGAACGTCTCGAGCAGCTCGCGGTCCTCGTCCTCCGGGGAGACGATCTGGACGACGTAGTTGAGCTCCTCGGCGAGCAGCTCGAACGTCTCGTCACCGACCGACTGGGTCGAGGTGACCATCTCGCCGAGCGAGAACAGCATCTGGACCAGGGCGGCCGCGTCGACGTTGATCTTCTCGGCGAAGTCGGTCAGCGACGCACCACGAGGCAGCCGGACCGTCTCTCCGTTGCCCTTGCGGACGCGCACGCCACCCAGGGTCGGGGCGTCCATCGCCTCGAACTCCTGACGACGTGCCCGCTTCGACTTGCGACCGCGGCGCGACGGACCACCGGGGCGACCGAACGCACCCTGGGTCTGGCCGCGCTGGCCGGGACGACCGCCACCGGGACGACCGCCACCGGACGGGCCGAAGCCGCCGGGACGACCGGGAGCGCCACCGGGGGCACCGGCACCGGGACGACCCGGGGCACCGCCGCGACCGGGGGCACCCGGACGGCCGGGACCGCCACCGGGGCCACCACGGGCCGGACGCGCGCCCGGACCGTTGCCGAAGGCGGCCGGGGACTTGGGCATCATCGCCGGGTTGGGACGCGGCATGCCGGGACGTCCCTCGCCGCCGGCCGGCGGACGCGGCGGGCGGTTGTCGTCGCCGCTCGAGGTGCGCGGGGCGGGGCGCTGCCCCATGCCCTGGCTGGGGGCGAACGGGTTGTTGCCCGGACGCGGTGCGCCGGGGCGACCGACGGGGCGAGGTGCCGGGCTCGGGGCCTTCGCGGCCGGGGCAGCAGGCGCCTCGGGCTCGGCCGGCGGGGCCTTGGGCTCGGCGGCAGGTGCCTTCGGGCCGGGCTTCGGGCCGGGCTTGGCGGCGGGCGCTGCCGGCTCGGCAGCCGGAGCCGCGGTCTCGGCGACGGGCGCCTCAGCCGGGGCCTCGACGGCGGGTGCCTCGGCCGGGGCCTCAGGGGCCTCGGTGGCGGCGGGTGCCGGTGCGGGCTTGGGGCCGGGCTTGGGCGCGGCCTTCTTGGCGGCCGACTTCTCGGCCGGCGCAGCGGTCTCGGCGGGCGCCGAGGCCGCTGCGGCCTTCAGCTCGTCGCCGTACTGCTTCTTGAAGCGCATCTCGACGGGCGGCTCGACAGTCGACGATGCCGACTTGACGAACTCCCCCATCTCCTTGAGCTTCTCGAGAACGAACTTGCTCTCGACTCCGAACTCCTTGGCGAGTTCGTGGACTCGGGTCTTTGCCACGGTTGGTTACTACTCCTTCTGGTCCGTGACCCCAGAAGGAGGGGAAACGGAACAGCTAGTGGGTGTGCACACTCATTACGAGTTACTCATCGAGTGCTCATGAGCTGCGTGCTCCAGTTTCTGGTCGGTCGTGCTGTGGATCGGAAAAGTGGTGCAGCGAGGCGAGGTAGTCCTCCACCGGCGCGCCGGCGAGCGAGACCCCCGAGCGGAGTGCTCGGGGAAACGCTCGGCGTCGCACCGCGAGCTGCCAACACTCGGGCGTGGGGTGGACGTGCGCCCCGCGGCCGGGTGCCCGGCGGTCCGGATCGGGCACCAGGGCGGGTCTGCCCTCGGCGTCCGAGCCTGCGACCACACGCAGCAACTCGCTCGCAGCGGCCTTCGTCCGGCAACCCACACAGGTCCGGACGGGTCCGGGCGCAGGGTTGTCAGACGTGGTGGCCACTGACCTCCACTCTAGCCGGTGCGGCCAGTGGTTTACGAACTGGGCGCTTCGCCTCAGCCCGCGCCGGGGGCGGGAGCTTCATCGGAGCGGATGTCGATGCGCCAGCCGGTGAGGCGAGCGGCGAGGCGGGCGTTCTGCCCCTCCTTGCCGATCGCGAGCGAGAGCTGGAAGTCGGGCACGACGACGCGGCACGAGCGGGCGGCCAGGTCGACGATCTCGACTGCCGTGACCCGGGCCGGGGAGAGGGCGTGGGCCACGAGCTCGGCCGGGTCCTCGGCCCAGTCGACGATGTCGATCTTCTCGCCGTGCAGCTCGCTCATCACGTTGCGCACCCGCTGGCCCATCGGACCGATGCACGCGCCCTTGGCGTTGACGCCGGGGACGGTCGAGTGCACCGCGATCTTGGTGCGGTGACCGGCCTCGCGGGCGATGGCGGCGACCTCGACGGTGCCGTCGGCGATCTCGGGCACCTCGAGCGCGAAGAGCTTCTTGACCAGCGTCGGGTGGGACCGGGACAGGGTGACCTGGGGACCGCGCATGCCCTTGCGGACCGACGTCACGAGGCACTTGATGCGCTCGCCGTGGACGTACTTCTCCCCCGGCACCCGCTCGCTGATCGGCAGGATGGCCTCGAGCTTGCCCAGGTCGACCATGACGTCGTCGGGGTTGCGGCCCTGCTGGATCGTGCCCGAGATGATGTCGCCCTCCTTGCCGGAGAACTCACCGAACGTCTTCTCGTCCTCGGCGTCGCGCAGCCGCTGCAGCATGACCTGCTTGGCGGTCGTCGCCGCGATCCGGCCGAACCCCTGGGGGGTGTCGTCGTACTCCGGGCCGGCCGTGCCGTCCTCGTCGAGCTCGCGTGCCCAGACGGTGACGTGGCCGGTCTTGCGGTCCAGCTCGACCCGCGCGGGGCGCGAGGACTCGGTCGCGCGCTGGTAGGCGGTGAGCAGGGCCTGCTCGATGGCCTCGGCCAGCACCTCGAAGGAGATCTCCTTCTCCCGCTCCAGCATGCGCAGGATGCTCAGGTCGATGTCCATCAGTCGTCCTTCTCGCCGGTCGTCCCGGCCTTGTCGGTCTTGCGGTTGAACTCGATCTGCACGAGCGCCTTGGCCACGTCGGCGTAGGCGACCTCGCGCTGCTTGCCGGAGACGTCCAGGGTCACCGACTCCTCGGTGGAGGACAGGATCCGGCCGGTGAGGCTCGACCCGTCGGTGAGCGTGACCTTGACGAGGCGGTCAGCGTTGCGGCGCCAGTGGCGCGGCAGGGTGAGGGGCCGGTCGACGCCGCGCGAGGTGACCTCGAGCGTGTAGGGCATCTCGCCCATGACGTCGGACTCGTCGAGCACGCGCGACACCTCGCGCGTCGCGTCGGCGACGTCGTCGAGGGTGACGCCGCCGTCCTTGTCGACCGCGACGCGCAGCACCCGGCGCTTGCCGGCGGGCGTCACCTCGACGGCCTCGACGTCGAGCGCCATCGCTCGCAAGGGGTCGACCAGCTCCGCCTCGATGCGGTCCCGGGTGGCGTCCTGGTGGGGGGTGCTCATCGGGTTGCGACCTCCTTGTGTAGTTGTCCGAGGACCACGATAGCCGCCTTCGGGTGGGCCGCGACAAACACCCGTGGCCGGTCCGGACCGGCTCGCGGGGCGGATAGGGTTCGGGGGTGCCCGGACGCCCGCTGACCCGTCGTACGACGGTGGGCGCGGCGCTGCTCGCCCCGCTCGCGGCGGCCGCCTGCGACATCGACCCGCCGGCTCGCGACGACGGTTCCGCGGACCCGACGCCGCCCCCGCCGGAGGACTCCGAGCTCGTGGCCGCGGTCGTCGCGGAGCTGGTCCGGGCCCGGTCGGTGGTGGAGGCGGCGACGCTGGCGGTTCCCGGGCTGACGCCGGTCCTCGAGCCGGTCGCGACGTCGCACGCCGCCCACCTCGAGGTGCTCGCCGGCGCGGTCGCCGACACCGACGTCCCCGCCCCGGCGCCGCCCACGATCGCGGGCGACCGGGCCCGCGCGCTGACCGTCGTACGTCGCTCGGAGCAGCGCCTGCTGCGCGAGGTGCGCCGCGGCTGCGTCGGCGCGGCCAGCGGCGACCTCGCCCGGGTGCTGGCCAGCATCGCCGCCTCCACCGCCCAGCACGGGGCGGTGCTCGCCGCTCCGCCCGGCGTCTCCGCCGCCGGGGAGGTCACGTGACCGTCCTCGACGCCCTCCAGGAGACGCTGGCCGACGAGCACGCCGCGCTCTACACCTACGGCGTGCTCGGCGCACGGACGTCACAGGCGACCTCGCCGGCGCTCCTCGAGACCCTGACGGCCGGCTACCGCCGCCACCGGGCCCGCCGCGACCAGCTCCGGCTCATGGTGCGCGACGCCGGCGGTGACCCGGTCGCCGCCGAGGTGGTCTACGACCTCGACGGCCCACTGCTCCGCCCCGCGCAGATCGAGCGAGCGGCGGCAGACATCGAGGCCGGGAGCGTGGAGGTGCTCCTCGCGCTCGTCGCCCGGTCGAGCGGCTCGGTGCGCGAGTGGGCGCTCACCGAGGCGACGTGGTCGGCCATGTGGCAGCTCCAGCTGGGGGGGACGGCCGAGACGTGGCCGGGCGCGCCCGAGCTCGACGGTCCCTGACGCACGCTGCGAGGACAAAGGCCCGGACACAGGAAGAGCGGCCCGCGGCCTCAACCCTTGGGAAAGTCCCGAGATCTCTCCCAAAGGCCGAGGACGCGGACCGCTCCGTGGGGTTGGTCAGCATCACCCTGTGTCGCCCAACCTGTGGGGGTGGTGGAGCGACATGCACAATCATGCATTCGATCCGGCAGATCCGAAAGCAGGATCCGCTTGCATGTTCCTGCAACGCACGAAGTTGCAGAAGTCCCACGCTCAGGACCCCTCCGACCGGCCCGTCAGGTGGCGTCGAGACGCCGTACGACGGCGGGGATCTCACTCAGCGAAGTGACCGTCGCGTCCGGCTCGCCCTCGGTGTGCCCGACCTGGTTGACCGGGATCGTGCTGTGCGGGACGTGGATCGCCCGCAGCCCGGCGTTGTGGGCGCCCCAGACGTCGTCGTACAGCCGGTCCCCCACGTAGACGCAGGCGGCCGGGTCGCTCACCCCGACGGCCTCCATCGCGGCGCCGAAGGCGAGCGGGGACGGCTTCGTCCACGGGACCTCGCTGGTGTAGACGTCCCCGTCGACGAGGTCGTACACCCCGTCGCGCTCGAAGAAGCCCACGTGCCACTCACGCGGCCACACGGTGTTGGACAGCACGCCGACCTTGATCCCCGACGCGCGCAGCTCCTCCCACATCGGCCTCACCTCCGGATCGGTCAGCGTGTGCGGCTCCCAGAACTCGTAGTACGCGCTCAGCAGGTCGGGGTCGTGGTCGAGCCCCGCCTCGGCGAAGAGGTCGGCGATGGTGGCGCTCTGCTGGTGGTCGCGGCTGCGCCCCCACACGACGTCGCCCGCGCGGTGCAGGCGCTCGGCGTGGGCGTGGTGGTCGTCGTCGGGCGAGGGCGTACGACGGACGGCCTCCGCGAGCGCCAGGGACTCGGCGTGGAAGTCCACGTCGTGCCACCGGGTCAGCGTGCCGCCCCAGTCGAAGATGACTGCCTCGATCACGACCGGACGATCTCGGTGATCCGGGCAACCGCGGAGCCGACGGCGACGTCCTCGCGCTCACCCGTGCGGCGGTCGCGGACCTCGACGTTGCCGTCGGCCAGGCCGCGGCCGACGGTGACGATCGTGGGCACCCCGATCAGCTCCGCGTCCTTGAACTTCACGCCCGGGCTGACCTTGCCGGTGCGGTCGTCGAGGAGCACCTCGACGCCGGCGGCCTTGAGGTCCTGGGCGAGCACCTCGGCTGCGGAGAAGACCGCCTCGTCCTTGCCCGCGGCAACGATGTGTACGTCGGCGGGGGCGACGTTGCGCGGCCAGCACAGGCCGATGTCGTCGAGCGTGCCCTCGGCGATCGCGGCCACGGCCCGCGAGGGGCCGATGCCGTAGGAGCCCATCGTGACGGTGACGAGCTTGCCGTTCTCGTCGAGCACCTTGAGCCCCAGCGCGTCGGCGTACTTGCGGCCGAGCTGGAAGATGTGGCCCATCTCGACACCGCGGGCGGACTCCAGGGTGCCCTCGCTGCAGTTGGGGCAGGAATCGCCGTCGCGCACGTCGGCGGCCTCGATGGTGCCGTCGGGCGTGAAGTCGCGTCCGACGACGAGGTCGAGCACGTGGGAGCCCGGCACGTTGGCACCGGTGACCCAGCGGGTGCCCTCGACGACGCGCGGGTCGACGAGGAACCGGATGCCGGATTTCGACTCCTCACCGAGGACCTCGGGACCGATGTAGCCCTTGACCAGTGCCGGGTGCTTCGCGAACTCGGCCTCGTCCATGGCCTCGACCTCGATGGGCTCGAGCTGGCCCTCGAGACGCTTCTGGTCGACGTCGCGGTCGCCGGGCACGCCGATCGCGAGGGGCTCGCGGGTGCCGTCGGGGTGCTTGAGCACGACCATCACGTTCTTGAGGGTGTCGCCGGCGGCCCACGGACGGTCGTCGCGCGGGTAGGCCGCGTTGAGGTGGTCGACCAGGGTGTCGATCGTCGGGGTGTCGGGGGTGTCCTCGGCGTGCGCGGCGGGAGCGTCGTCGTACGGCACCGCGGGCGGGGCGGGCACGGTGACGGCCTCGACGTTGGCGGCGTAGTCGCAGTGCGTGCAGCGCACGTAAGTGTCCTCGCCGACCTCGGCCTTGGCGAGGAACTCCTCGCTCGCCGAGCCGCCCATGGCGCCCGACGTCGCCTTGACGATGACGTACTCGAAGCCGAGCCGGTCGAAGATGCGGATGTAGGCGTCGCGGTGCTTCTGGTAGGACACCTCCAGCCCGGCGTCGTCGACGTCGAAGGAGTAGGAGTCCTTCATCACGAACTCACGCCCGCGCAGCAGGCCGGCGCGGGGCCGCGCCTCGTCGCGGTACTTGGTCTGGATCTGGTAGATCGAGAGCGGCAGGTCCTTGTAGGACGAGTAGAGGTCCTTCACGACGAGGGTGAACATCTCCTCGTGGGTGGGGCCGAGGAGGTAGTCACCGCCCTTGCGGTCCTGCAGCCGGAAGATGTTGGGGCCGTAGTCGGCCCAACGGCCGGTCGACTCGTAGGGCTCCTTGGGGAGCAGCGCCGGGAACGACAGCTCCTGGGCGCCCATGTCGTCCATCTCCTGGCGGATGATGTCCTCGATCTTGCGCAGCACCCGGAGGCCGAGCGGGAGCCACGTGTAGATGCCGGGTGCGGCGCGGCGGATGTAGCCGGCGCGGACGAGCAGCCTGTGGCTCGGCACCTCGGCGTCGTTGGGGTCGTCGCGCAGGGTGCGCACGAACAGGGTCGACATGCGGAGGATGCGGCCGGTCATGGGCGCAACGATAGGGGTGGGGTCGCAGGCGTCGCGAACCAGATTCGTCCAGAGTCTCAGGCAACCTGTGGCGGGCCCGCGACGTCTCCTCGACGACAGCACTTCACAGGGGGGACCATCATGCGTCGCTCGCTCGCCCTCACGCTCCTCACCGTCTTCTCCGCAGCAGCCGCGCTCACCGTGCCCGCCCAGGCCGCCGCACCCACCGTCGAGCTCCAGCCGCAGCAGCTGACGCGTGGCGCGGACATCGCGATCCCGCACGTCGAGGGCGGCGTGTTCGTCGACGGCGCGCAGCGCATCGAGCTGCCCGGTACCGAGGCCCGGATCATCGGCCGGTCGCACGGCGGCTGGATGGTGGGCACCCACCGCACCAACCGCGTCGGCGAGCAGCGCGGAGGTCGGGTCGTCCACCTCACGCCGGACGGCACCGTCCGCACCGTCCTGCGCGACATCGACCCGGCCATCGTGCAGGTGAGCGAGGACGGCAGCGCCCTGCTCGGTGTCCCCGACACCGGCAGGTCACGCGCCGCCGTCACGGTGTGGTCACCGATCACCGGCGCGGTGGCCGGGTCGCGGGCGTTCCGCCACTGGCCCGAGGTGGTTGCGGCCGACGGCGCGAAGGTGCTGGTTCGCACCGCCACGCGGACCTTCTGGTGGAACTACGCGCGCGACGAGGTGCGCCGCCCCCTCACGCGGAAGATCACCGGCACCGCGAGCATCGAGCACGACCTGCTCGTCACCTACACCAAGGACCCCTACCTCGGTGGATGCATGCGACTCGCGCGACTGAGCCGTCCCAAGGTGACCGTCTGGAGGTCGTGCCGGGACAGGGTCGCCGCCATCTCCCCCGACGGCACGGAGATCCTCACCTTCCACATCCTGACCGACGGCCTCGGCCCCGGCGAGATCCACCTGCGCGAGGTCGACGGCACCCGGCTGGCGACGTACACCACCAACTGGTTCGGCAGCTGGGGGTGGGAGTCGCCGGGCACCGTGCTCCTCGACGTGAACGGGAAGCGGAAGTCCGCGACCGTGCGCTGCACGCTCGGCGCCTGCGAGAACGCGACGGACCCGGTGAAGGTCCGCACGCCCTGATCCTGGCGACGTACGACATCCGGGCGCGCGAAACTGATGTCGTACGCCGCCACCGTGGGCGGCGGCCTCTCCCGGGGTGGCGGCAGGTTGCAGGTACGACGGCGCTCCGCCCGCGATGTGCCGCCACCTCTGCTCGCACGAACCCGATGGTGGCGGCAGATCGCACGTCCAGCGGCCCTCCGCGTGCGATGTGCCGCCACCATCGGCGGGCGCGGCGCGTGACCCTCAGGTCCCCAGGACGGTGAACGACGCGGCGGTAGCGGCGAGCACGGGATCGCCGGCCGCCGCCTCGCGGGCGGCGAGCATCGCGTCGCCGAGCCCGCCGCCCTGGCGCAGCCGGGCGTGGAGCGCGACCATCACCTCGACGGTGGCGGCATCGTCGACCTCGGCGAGGCTCGAGACGACGCCGGCGGTTCCCATGGACAACAGCGCGGCCGCCAGGCCGAGAAGCTCCTGGTCGCCGACCGGCTGCATGACGCCCGACTCGCAGGCCGACAGCACGACCCGGTGCGGCGGTCGCTCGAGGCCCTGGAGGTCGTGCACGAGCAGGGGGCCGTCGGCCATGGTGAGCGAGGAGAACAGCGGGCTGTCCTCACGGAAGTGACCGTGCGCGGCCACGTGCGCGAGCGCGGCCCCGTCCAGCGCGGCAAGAGCGGCCGCGACCGTCGCCTCCCCGCCGTCGAGCACCTGGGCATGCGGGTCGTCGGCCGCCACGGCCGGGACCTCGGCGCCGCCGCTCCCGAGACCCGGGCCGACGAGCATCACCCGCCGGTCGTCGACCGGTCTGGAGTCCCGTGCCCGCAGCCACAGCCGCGCCGACGGCGTGCTGGTCACCGGTCGGTGCGCCAGCGACGGGAGCAACCCCCATGGGACGCTCTGCAACGCAGCCGGGGCACAGATGACGACGTGCCCGCCCTTCACCCCGGCGAGCGCACTCCCCAGCAGGGCTCGCTCGAGCCGCGATCCGGCGACGTCCAGCTGCGCCCGTCTTCCGCGCGCGGCCTGGCGGAGGGTGAACAGCGCGAAGTCCACGGCGGCGGCGGCTGCCGCGGCATCGCCGACCACCCGACGACGTACACGCCCGCGGCCGGCCACGATCGCGTGCAGCACGCCGTCGAGCTCGGTCAGCTCGACGAGCACGGTGTCGTCCTCGGCGAGCGCGTCGAGGAGCGCGCCCACGTCGAGGGCCGCCGCCGCCTCTCCCGACCCCCGCTGCTGCAGGAGCCGCCGGCGGACCTGCTGCTCGAGCCGCGTCGCGCGCGCCTCGAGCGCATCGGCTGGCGCTCCTTCAGAGCGGGCCTGGTCGAGGCGTTGGCGTTGGGCCCGGAGGGCAGCCAGGTCGGCCGCGATCGCCTCGTCGGGGCGAGCGCTCCGGAGGGGCGTCGAGAGGGCCGTGGCCCGCCACCGCTCGGACCATCGCAGCAGCTGTCGAGCGTCTCTGCCGGCCATCGCGGTCCGCGTGCCGAGCTCCGCCAGGGCAGCACCGTGACCGGCGGACCCGGCCCGCAGCTCCTGGCTGCCCAGCGTCGCCTGCTGCTCGTCCAGCGCGCGCAGGCCGAGCTCGCACGCACGCAGCACACCGCCCCGGTCGCCGGCCAGGTCGCGCGCCCGCGCCTGCGCCAACCAGCCGAGGGCCCGCTCGGAACCCGTGGTGGCACGACGGTAGGACGCAGCCTCGGCCAGCCAGTCCGACGCGAGCGTCGCGGCGCGCTCGGACCGGACACGGCTCGCTAGACCTGCCCCGACGAGGAGAGCATGCGGCAGCTGGGGCGCCCTGGCCTCGCGCATGCCGTCGACGACGCGCTGCACCCGGGTGAGCAAGGGCCTGCCACGGCCGCCGGCCCGGTCACGCGCGGTGATCGAGAGGAGGTCGGCATCCATCCGGTGGACGTGCCGCGACTGTGCGCGCAGGAGCGACGAACCCTGGTCGGCGGCCGCCGCGGCGCGGTCCAGGTCGCCGGCAGCGAGGGCCGCGCCCGCAACCGCCACGAGCAGGTCCGCCTCCTCGCGCGGCTGGAGAGGCCGGGCGGCAAGGGCGGACTCGACGACGGCGCGGGCGTCCTGGGCGAGCCCGCCGGCCAGATAGGCAGCCACCTGGTCGAGGACGAGGTCGACGCTCGTCACGCCGAGGGAGTCGAAGAGCGCGGCCGCTGCGGCGTACTGCTGGAGCGCGCGCGGCAGGTCGCCGCGCACGAAGGCCAGCCAGCCGGTGTTGTGCTCGGCGACGGCCACGCCGTACATGTCGCCGAGGGAGGCGGAGATCTCGCCGAAGCGAGCGAACCCGTCCGCCGCGGACCCGACGTCACCGAGCTTGACCTCGACCAGGGCCTGGAGGTTGAGCACGCGCGCCTCCCACACCTGGTCGCCGGATCCGGCGAACAGCTCGCGGGCCCTCCTCAGGTCTGCGGCACTCTCCTCGAACCGGGCGAGCAGGTGGCCGAGGACGTAGGCCCGCCGGTGGAGCACCCGCGCGAGCGGTACGCCGTCGAGCATGGTCGACGCCTCGTCCAGGTATCGCAGGCCGTCGCGCATGCGACCGACCACGCACAAGGTGGTGCCCAGCGTCGCCATGACCTCGGCGGCGCGGTCGGGGTCGCCGGAGTGCCGGGCCAGCCGCCGGGCCGCGCGCAGCTCGCCCAGCGCGCCGTCGATGTCGCCGACCTCGCGCAGCACGATGCCCACGACCTGGTGCCCGATGGAGGCGAGCGCCGGGTCAGGGTCGTGCACGAGGAGCTCCTGCGCCATCCGGCGCGCCGACTGCGGATCGGAGAAGAGGTTGCGGAGCAGCTCCTCCGCCTCGTCCCGATCCACCCATCCATCCTCGCGGATCGACGTCGAAAACTCTCCGAAACCTCTCGGCCCGAGACGCGCACGCCGCTAGCGTCGGTGCATGAGCGACTGGAAGATCGGCGACGACCGACGACGACGCACCACCGACCAGCTGCGGCACCTCCGCAGGGCCAACGAGGGACAGGTCCACTGGGACACCGAGGCTCCGGCGGACTTCACGTTCCTCTTCCACCCCGACCACCTGCTGGTGGACGCCGAGGACGTCGACGTGTTCGAGGAGGCGGTGGCACGCCTCGACAAGGGCGTCCTGTCCGAGCCGCCGCGGCGCGACGACGTCCGCCTGCTCGACGGAGCCCTCGTGCGCTACGTCCTGCCGACGCGTCAGGGGGGCGAGACGGTGCCGGAGGTGCTCGACCTGCTGGAGGAGGCTGGGCTGCCCGACGGAGCCGCGTCCCCTGACCACTGGGTGCACGTCTCCCCGGGCGGAGGTGGCGGGGCGGCGTGCCCGGCCGTCGAGCCCGAGGAGACCGGCCTCACCGATCCGTGGCCACCGATCGAGCCGCAGGAGAAGGGCGACGAGGTCAGCGTCGTCGTCGTGGACACCGGATGGCACCCGCCCGCAGCCACCGATCCCCGCACGCCGTGGCTGAAGGGGGTCGACGGGGACGACGAGAACAACGGCGCCCACCTGCGGCCCTACGCCGGCCACGGCACCTTCATCGCCGGTGTCGTGCGCTGCGCCGCCCCGCGCACCCGGATCTTCGTCGAGGGCTTCGCGGTCGACGGCGTCGGCGGCGGCGGCATCCTGGAGTCGGAGATGCTGCTCCAGCTCGAGGAGGCGATGACCCACGACCCGCAGGTCATCAACCTGTCGGCCGGGTGCCGCACGTGGCGCGACCGCCCCTCCAAGGCGTTCGCTGCGTTCTACAGGGACCTCCTCAAGGGCAGCGACTGCGTCATGGTGGCCGCGGCGGGCAACGACTCGTGGGCCGCCCCCTTCTGGCCGGCCGCCTTCGACTGGTGCGTCGGCGTCGGGTCGCTCGACCGCGACGAGCGGGTCTCGTCCTTCTCGAACTTCGGCGTGTCGGCCGACGTCTACGTCGTCGGCCGCAACCACGTCAACGCGTTCCCCGACGGGACCTTCACGTGCCACGAGACCCCGAACAAGGGCGACGTCCGGGTCTTCGGCACCGGGATGGCGCGGTGGAGCGGGACGTCGTTCGCGGCCCCGCTCGTGGCCGGCCTGATCGCCCGCGAGATCAGCGAGCACGGCGTGAGCGCCGCGGACGCCCGCACGGCGGTGCTGAAGCGCGCTGTCCGCGACTCCGACCCGACCATCGGGCCGGTCAAGGAGCTGCGCCGCCCCTACGTGTGAGGGGTGGCTCCGGAGAACTGGTTCAGAGCTCGATCCAGCGGCTGGTCGCCGACCGGTCGCCGTCACGCACCGTGAAGCGGACCGACCCGGTCGGCTCGGCGGTGAGGACGAAGAACCCCACCTCGTCGAGGCCGGTGGCCCAGCTCTGCCCGTCTGTGGTCTCCACCACGACCTCGACGGCCCCCATGTCACCGTCGAAGTCGAGCAGCTGTCCGCGCACCTGCCCCTCGTCGAGCTCGGCGTCGAGCGACCAGCCCTCGGCGGCGGTGAAGTAGAGGATCCGCGACGTGGCGAGCCCCCTCACCTGGGCGGCGGGCTCGTCACGCGAGTCGCGGACCAGGGTGAGCATCTCCCACTCCGCGTCGAGGTCGGCGGCAGCGACGGCGGCGATCATCGTCGCGACGAGGCCGGGCGGCGGCGGGTCGTAGGTCATCCACATGTCACGTAGGTCTCCGAGGAGAGCGGCGTCCCCATCAGTCATCGCTCGCCTCCTTTCATCAGGGCGGTCCGGACCTTCGCCAGGCACCGGGCCCTTGTGGGGCCGATGCTCCCGACCGGCATGTCGAGGTCCCGGCTGATCGACTGGTAGTCGGGGCGATCCATGAAGGCCACGACTCTCAGCAGCTTGCGGCAGCGCTCGTCGACGGAGGCCACGGCTCCCCACAGCCGTGACGCCTCGTCGTCGAGCACGGCGAGCGCCTCGGCCGACTCCGCGTCAGGGAGGGCGGCGTGCAGCGTCTCGTCCTGCACCGGGGTCGCACGTCGCGCGGCCCGGGCATGTGCGGCGGCGCCGCGCCTGGCTGAGGTGATCAGCCAGGACGCGACCGCCTGTGGGTCCTCGATGGTCCGGTGGAGGCGTACGAAACCGAGCCAGGTCGCCTGGATCACGTCCTCGGCGCTCTGGCGGTCGTGCCCGTAGGCCCGCACCACGTGCCACAGGATCGGCGTCATCGTGGCAACCAGCTCGTCCATCGCCTTGGCGTCCCCCGAACGCCAGGCGATGAACGCCCCACTGGCCATGTCCCACGGTGACTGCTCGGACTGCCCCTCAGTCCTTCGGTCCTCTGACATGGTGACCATTGTCCCCATGTCAGCTCAGGTGCGCGTACACCCCTGTGTGATACACGACGGACAAATGTTTTTCACCGCCGTCGTGCGGCCTAGAACATCAGCGTCGCGAAGGTCGCGGTCTGCTCGAAACCGACCCGTGCGTACGCCGCCCGCGCGGGGGTGTTCCACTCGTTCACGTAGAGCGAGACGACCGGGGCCAGGCCGGTGGAGATGACGTGCGAGACCACCGCCGCCATGCCGCTGGTGGAGAGACCCTCGCCCCTGCGGTCGGAGCGGACCCACACGCCCTGCACCTGGGCGGCGTACGGCGTGACGCAGGCGACCTCGGCCTTGAAGACCACCCCCTGGTCGTCGAAGCTCGCCATCGACCAGCCGCGACCGATGAGCTGCTGGATCCGCGCGCGGTAGAGGTCTCCCCCACCGGCGTCGTTCTCGGGCGAGACACCGACCTCCTCGGTGTACATCGCCACGCACGCGGGGTAGAGCACGTCGAGGTCACGAGGCGTGGTGACCCGGACGCGGGGGTCCGCGGCGATCGTCGGGACCCGCCTCATCTCCAGGTGCGGCTGGTCGGGGCGGAACTCGCGGGGTCGGGCCCAGCGCGGCTCGATCATCTCCCAGAGCGCGGCCACCACGTCGGCGGGGCCCACGATGGTGCCGACCGTGTTGCGACGGCGCAGCGCCACGTCGGCGAACGCGCCCACGTCGTCGGGAGTGCACTGCACCGGGACCAGGTTGGCCCCCAGGTGGCACCCCGCGACGAGCCGGTCGCCCTCGAAGCGCCCCCACACCTGTCCCCCGAGCCACCGCTCGTCGAGGTTGGTGAGGCGCGCGCGGTAGTCGGCGAAGACGTTGACGACCGGGTCCTGCTCCGCGAGCGCGATGAACGCGTCCCGGTCTTCCGGGCCCAGCACGCGCACCTGCTCGCGGGTCCTCAGCACCTTCGTGAGCCTAGGGGTGCGCAAGGGCGCGGGACCAGCGGTCCCACCCGGTGGGGCTGTCAGGAGACGCTGACGGTCGCCTCAGCGCCGTCAACCGGCTCCATCCCCTCGGCGATGCGCATGGCCTCCTCGATGAGGGTCTCCACGATCTGCGACTCGGGGACGGTCTTGATGACCTCGCCCTTGACGAAGATCTGGCCCTTGCCGTTGCCGGAGGCGACGCCGAGGTCGGCCTCGCGCGCCTCGCCCGGCCCGTTGACGACACAGCCCATCACGGCCACGCGCAGCGGCACCTCGAGGCCGTCGAGGCCGGCGGTGACCTCCTCGGCGAGCTTGTAGACGTCGACCTGGGCACGACCGCAGGACGGGCAGGAGACGATCTCGAGCCGGCGCGGCTTGAGGTTGAGTGACTCCAGGATCTGGAGGCCGACCTTGACCTCCTCGACCGGGGGCGCGGAGAGCGAGACGCGGATGGTGTCGCCGATGCCCTGGCTGAGCAGGTGGCCGAAGGCGACGGCGGACTTGATGGTGCCCTGGAAGGCCGGGCCGGCCTCGGTCACGCCGAGGTGCAGCGGCCAGTCACCGGCCTCGGCGAGCAGCTCGTAGGCCCGCACCATCACGACGGGGTCGTTGTGCTTGACCGAGATCTTGAAGTCGTGGAAGTCGTGCTCCTCGAAGAGGCTGGCCTCCCACACCGCGGACTCGACGAGCGCCTCGGGCGTGGCCTTGCCGTACTTGTCGAGGATGCGCTTGTCGAGCGAGCCGGCGTTCACGCCGATCCGGATCGAGGTGCCGCGGTCCTTGGCGGCCCGGGCGATCTCCTTCACCTGGTCGTCGAACTTGCGGATGTTGCCGGGGTTGACCCGGACGGCCGCGCAGCCGGCGTCGATGGCGGCGAAGACGTACTTCGGCTGGAAGTGGATGTCGGCGATCACGGGGATCTGCGAGTGCTGCGCGATCTCCGGCAGCGCGTCGGCGTCGTCCTGGCTGGGGCACGCCACGCGCACGATGTCGCACCCCGTGGCGGTGAGCTCGGCGATCTGCTGGAGGGTCGAGTTCACGTCGGAGGTCAGCGTGGTGGTCATCGACTGGACCGAGATCGGCGAGTCGCTGCCGACACCCACGGACCCCACCTTGATCTGGCGGGTCTTGCGGCGGGGAGCCAGGACGGGGGGCGGGAGGGCAGGCATGCCCAGGCCGACGGAAGTCATGGCGCCATCGTACGGGCCGGGCAGCAGGACGCCGCTGCTCGGGCACGCCTCCCGCGCACGCCCGGGCAGCGGCACCCGTCGCACGATTCCACAGCGGGCAGCCCGTGTCCGGCGATCGCCCAGTGGTGTGGACCACCCGCACAGCCGCGGGCTGGTCGGGTCAGCTCAGGCGCAGGGGTACGACGATGTCGGCGACGATGAGCACCACGCCCATCACCAGCATCGCAAGCCCGACGACGTACGCCACCGGGAGCAGCTTGGCGACGTCGACGTGCCCGGGGTCGGGACGCCCGAGGAGCCGGGCGAGGCCGCGCTTGAGGCCCTCGTAGAGGGCGCCCGCGATGTGGCCGCCGTCGAGCGGCAGCAGCGGCACGAAGTTGAACATGCCGATGAAGAAGTTGAAGCTCGCGATGAGGAACAGCAGCGTGACGATCTTGTCGATGACCGGGAAGGACTCGGCCGACGCCGCCTCGCCGGCGAAGCGTCCGCCACCAACGATGGACACGGGGCTCTCGGGGTCGCGCTCCTGCAGCCCGACGATGGCGCGGCCGACCTCGTAGACCTTGACGGGCAGCTGGCCGAGCGCCTTGACCGTCTCGACGGTCATCGTCCCCATCTGTTGCGTGGTGTAGAGCACGCCGCCGGTCTCGAGGTGGGTCTCGGGCTGCACGCCGAGGAAGCCGACCTCGGTGAGCGTGCGGTCCTCGATCGACGTCTGGCGCAGCGTGACGGTCGTGTTGGTGGTCAGCGTCAGCTGCTCGTCGCCGCGCCTGACCTCGATGACGGCGTCGCCGTCGGCGTTGGCGCGGATCTGCGACTGGAAGCTGTCCCAGTCACGGAAGGGCGTGCCGTTGAAGCTGAGGATCTCGTCGCCGGGGCGGATCCCCGCCTCCTTGGCGGGCGTGGGCGGGTCGTCGGCGGTGCAGGCCCGGCCCTGGTCCTCCACCGGGACCACGCACTCGGGCACGGCGGCCACGACCGGCTCGACGACCTCGTCGCGCGGGTTGCCGTAGGTGGCGAAGAGCAGCGTGAAGAGCCCGAAGGCGATGGCGATGTTGACCATCGGCCCGCCCGCCATCACGATCACCTTCTTCCACCACGCGAGGCGGTAGAAGAGCCGGTCGGTGTCGTGCTGCTTGACGTACTCCCACTCGGCGGCGCGGGCGTCGGAGATCAGCTGGGTGAACATGCCCGTGTTGGAGCGGCGCACCTTGTGCACCGCCTCGCCGTCCTCGTCGTACGTCGTCTCCTCGACGAGGTCCTCCGCGCCCGGAGGCAGCATCCCGACGATCTTGACGTAGCCGCCGAGCGGGATCGCCTTCACGCCGTACTCGGTGTCGCCGATCTGCTTGCTCCACACGGTGGGGCCGAAGCCGATGAACCACTGCGGCACCTTGCAGCCGAACTTCTTGGCCGGCACCAGGTGCCCGAACTCGTGCAGCCCGATCGAGACGAGGATCGCGACGACGAAGGCGACGACACCCAGGGTGTAGAGCAGGGCGGACATGTGCGTGGGGGTCCTTCTGGGGTGAGGGCGTCAGGTGCGGCGTCGGATGAGGGCGGCGGCCTCGGCTCGCGCCCAGGCGTCCGCGGCGAGGACGTCGTCGACGGTGAGGTGCTCCTTCGATGGTACGTCGTGACGGTCAAGGACGTGTGCCACCGCGGAAACGATGTCGGGGAATCGCAGCCGGCCCTCGTGGAAGGCGTCGACGGCGACCTCGTTGGCGGCGTTGTAGACCGCGGGCGCCGTGCCGCCGCGCTCCCCCGCCGTGCGGGCGAGGGTGACGGCGGGGAAGACCACGTCGTCGAGGGGCTCGAAGCGCCAGTCGGCGGCCTTCGTCCAGTCGATCGGCGTCTCGGCGTCGGGGACCCGGTCGGGCCAGCCCATCCCCAGCGCGATCGGCACCAGCATGGTGGGCAGCCCGAGCTGGGCCACCACGGCACCGTCGACGAACTCCACCATCGAGTGGATCAGCTGCTGCGGGTGGACGACGACGTCGATGCGGTCGAAGGGGATGTCGAAGAGCAGATGGGCCTCGATGACCTCGAGCCCCTTGTTGACGAGCGTCGCCGAGTTGGTCGTGATGACCCGGCCCATCGCGAAGTTGGGGTGGGCGAGGGCCTGCTCGGGCGTGACGTCGGCGAGCTCGGCGGCGGTGCGCCCGCGGAACGGCCCGCCGGACGCGGTGAGGACGAGGCGTCGTACCTCCTCGGCGGAGCCCGCGCGCAGGCTCTGGGCGATGGCGCTGTGCTCGGAGTCCACCGGCACGATCTGCCCGGGTCGGGCGCGCTCCTTCACCAGCGGTCCGCCGATGATGAGCGACTCCTTGTTGGCGAGAGCCAGCGTGGTGCCGGCGTCGAGCGCCGCGAGGGTGGGCCGGAGCCCGACGGCACCGGTGATCCCGTTGAGCACGACGTCGCACGCCCGGCCGGCGGCCTCGGTGGAGGCCTCCTCCCCCAGCCCGGAGTACGTCGGCGCGAACTCGGCGACCTGGGCCTCGAACAGCTCACGGTTCGACCCGCCGGCGGTCAGCCCGACGACGCGGAAGCGGTCGGGGTGGGCCCGCACGAGGTCGAGGGCCTGGGTGCCGATGGACCCGGTCGAGCCGAGGATCACGATGTCGCGCGCAGTCACCCCAGCAGTTTGTCAGGATGGGGCCCGTGGACGGGGACGGGGCGGACTGGCGGGCGCTGGCCCATGCCGAGCAGCTGCTCGACCTGCGCCGCGACGCCGAGGCCGAGCAGCGCTTCCGCGAGGTGCTGACCGCCGACCCCGGGTCGGGCCGCGCCCTGCTGGGGCTGGCCCGGGCGCTCAACCGCCAGGACCGGCACGCGGAGGCGGAGCAGGCCGTCCGCAGCGCGCTTGCGCTCGACCCGGAGCACGCCGGCGCCCACCACGTGCTCGTCGACGTGCTGTGCGACCGCAAGGACGGTCCGGGCGCCGTCACGGCCGCGGAGTCCGGGCTGAGGCTGGCGCCGCACGACTTCACCTCGCACTACCAGCACGCCCGCGCTCTGCTGAGCCTGCGCCGGCCGCGGGTCCGTGACGCCTACGACGCGGCGCTGCGCGCGGTGGAGGCGGCCCCGCACAGCCCCGACGCCCACAACCTCGTCGGCCTCTGCCTCGACGCGCTGGGCAATCACGAGGGCGCCCAGGGGGCGTTCCGCAACGCGCTGGGGCTCGACCCCCAGCACACGCTCGCGCAGAACAACCTCGCCGCCTCGGAGATGGACCGCGGTCGCCTCGGCCGGGCGGCCGGGCTGCTGCGCGGTGCCGTCAGCAGCGACCCCCAGCAGCGGCAGGTCCGCGACAACCTCGACACGGTGCTCCTGCTCCTCGGCCGGCGGGTGATGTGGTCGCTGTTCGCCGCGGTCGTCGTGCTCGGCGTCCTGCTCGTGACCGAGGCCCCGTGGTGGTCGCGCCTGTTGGTCGGAGCGGCGTACGTCGGCGGGGTGGCGGTCTTGGTGCGCCGCGTGGTGCGCGACCTGCCGCGCGGTGTCGGACGCTGGGGGCGCGGGCTGTTCGGGCGCGTGAAGTGGCAGGGCAAGTACCTCCTCGCCCTGCTGGGTCTGCTCTCGGTCGCCGTGCTGGTCATGTCCGTCGCCCCGTACGCCGTCGCCGCGGGCGCGGGCCTCGTCCTGGCAGCGGTCCTCCGCACGGTCGGCATCATCTGCGTCGTCGGCTGGGTGGTCCTGGCGCTCGTCAACCTCGTGCGCGGCCGCTGACGCCTCTCCTAGGGTGGGGCTCGTGGACGAGCGCCTGATCGACAGCCTGGCCGCCGCCGTGCGCGCCGCCCCCGACGACCTGCCGCTGCGGCTGCACCTGGCCGGGCTGCTCGTCGACGCCGACCGGGGCGCCGAGGCGGTCGAGCACGTCGCGACCGCGCTCGCCAAGGACCCGACGTCGACCCAGGCGCGCGAGCTGATGGCGCGGGCGATGGGCGCCGCCCCGGCTGAAGCTCCTGCGACACCCTCGGACGAGGCTTCCCCGGCAGAGCCGTCGACCTTCGACTGGCACGCCGCGGAGTCCGACCTCGGCGAGCCGGTGGGTCCGATGTTCGTCGACGGCTCGACCGAGGACTCCGGCCCGGCGGCGTACGACGTCGAGGCGGCGGGGGTGCGGCTGGCGGATGTGGGCGGCTTGACGGAGGTCAAGAAGCGCCTCGAGGCCAGCTTCCTCGCCCCGCTGCGCAACCCCGAGCTGCGCGCGCTCTACGGCAAGTCGCTGCGCGGCGGGCTGCTGCTCTACGGGCCGCCCGGGTGCGGCAAGACGTTCCTCGCCAAGGCGATTGCGGGCGAGCTGGGCGCGTCGTTCCTGCACGTGTCGCTGGCGGACGTGCTCGACATGTACATCGGGCAGAGCGAGCGCAACGTCAAGGAGCTGTTCGAGGTGGCCCGCACCTCCGCGCCGTGCGTGCTCTTCCTCGACGAGCTCGACGCCATCGGCGGCAAGCGGTCGCTCAACCGCAGCTCCGGCGCGCGGACGACGGTCAACCAGCTGCTCACCGAGCTCGACGGCGTCGGGTCGGACAACGAGGGCGTGTTCGTGCTCGCGGCGACCAACCACCCGTGGGACGTCGACGCCGCGCTGCGCCGCCCGGGCCGGCTCGACCGGACGCTGCTGGTGCTGCCGCCCGACCGCGAGGCGCGGGAGGCGATCCTGCGCACGCACCTGCGCGACCGGCCCGTCGAGCGCATCGACACCCGGCGGCTCGCCAAGGCCACCGAGGGCTTCAGCGGCGCCGACCTCGCCCACCTGTGCGAGTCGGCGTCCGAGAACGCCCTGATGGAGTCGGTCGGCTCCGGCACGGTCCGGATGATCCAGATGGCCGACTTCGACCGGGCGCTGTCGGAGATCCGCCCGTCGATCGGCCCCTGGGTCGAGACCGCGCGCAACGTCGCGCTCTACGCCAACGCGTCCGGGGAGTACGACGACCTGGCGAAGTGGCTGCGCAAGCGGCGCTGACTCAGCCGGCCTGCGGCGCGTCGAACGACCAGAACCGCAACCCACCGACCTCGACGAGCGTCGCGCCATCCGGCACCGGCAGGTCGTGGTCGTCGGACGCGCCGAGGGCGGCCAGGACCGTGAGCGTGTCCGGACCGTGCCGCGACAGCACCGCGTCACCGGGTACGTCGGCGCAGCCGGCCGGGTCGGTGCGGCCGGCGCGCATCGCGACGTCCCACGGGAGGTCCTCTCCGTCGACCGCGAACGCCACACCGTCCGAGCCACCGCGGACGACCACCTTCCCGGTCGCGCCGGCCGAGTCGTCGTACTGCACCAGGGCGCCGACACGCGCGGCCGCCAGCACGGCGACGACGCCGGCCCCCTGGGGCACGGACCCCAGCGCGACCTGGTCACCGACCTCGACACCGAACGCGCGCAGCACGCCGGCACACGCGGCGACCTCGGTGAGCAGCCAGGCAAAGGTGCGCCCCGAGCCGTCGAGGTCCGCCGCGACGTCGTCGGCGCGGCCGCGGACGACGTGGATGTCGAGGGCGTTGTAGCAGGCGTTGAGGGTGCCGGGGTGGTCGTCGCTGGGCGCTCGGAACCAGGTCACGCCCGTCGTCCCGCTCGTCATCGTCAGCCCAGCCCGTTGGCGGCGGTGGCCGCGGGCTTGGCGGGCGCGCGGAGCCACGCGTCGAAGAAGGCGCCCAGGTCCTGACCGCTCACCCGGGCGGCCAGCTCCTCGAACTCGGCGGTGGAGCCGTTGCCGCCGCGCTGCTCGCGGAGCCAGGTGCGCACGACCTGCCAGAACACCCGGTCACCCACCCGGTTGCGCAGCGCCTGCAGCGTCATGGCACCGCGGCCGTAGACCGCGGCGTCGAACACCTTGTCCGCGCCGGGGTCGCCCACGACCACCTGCCAGAAGTCGGAGGTCGCGGCGACGTTGTCGTAGTAGCTGCGCAGGATCGCCGCGGCGGAGCGACCACCGTGCGTCTCGGTCCAGCGCCACTCCATGAAGGTGGCGAAGCCCTCGTTGAGCCAGATGTCGGACCACCGCTCGACGGCGATGTCGTCACCGAACCACTGGTGGGCCAGCTCGTGGACCACGAGGCTGGTCGCGCTCGCGCCGACCGCGGGGTAGGTGGGCCGGGTCTGGTTCTCCAGCGCGAACCCGGGGTTCAGGCCGGTGGTGATGCCGCCGACGACCGAGAACGGGTAGTCACCGAGGTCCTTCTCCAGCCCGGCGACGACCTTGGGGGTCTTCCGCATCAGCCGCATGCTGGCCGCCTGGTCGCGCTCGCCCAGGCGCTCGGACACCGCGACGAGCCACGGCAGCCCGCGGTGCCTGCCCTTGTCGATGGCGAAGTCCCCGGCAGCGAAGAACGCGAGGTAGGGCACCATCGGCTCGTCGGCCCGCCAGTGCCACTGCGTCGAGCGCTTGCCGACCCGGCGGCCCTTGAGCTCGCCGTTGGAGATCACCTCGCGACCGTTGGGCACCCTGATGCGGACGTCCACCTTCGCCTTGTCGAGCGGGTGGTCGTTGGCAGGGAACCACCACGGCGCCATGTGCGGCTCGTTCATCGTGATGACCTCGCGCCGGTTGGCCAGCCAGTTGAACTCCCCTGCGTAGGAGTGGTCGGCCGGGTAGTCGTCGTAGGTCACCACGACCGCGTGGTCGGTGCCGGCGGCGAGGGGCCCCGCGGGGGTGATCCGGAGCTCGTGGTCCCCGTCGGTCTTGGTGAACTGGGCGGGCGCGCCGTCGACGGTCACCTTCGACACGTCGAGCAGGAAGTCGAGGGAGAAGCTGCGGAGGTCGCTGGTCGCCGTCAGCTCGACCCGGGTGCGTCCCGAGAGACCCTTGCTGGCGAACGCGTAGCGGTTGCGGATCTCGTACGACGTCACGTCGATGCCGCCGTTGCCGTCGAGCGGCCAGTAGGGGTCGCCGATGCCGGACGCCCCGTCGACGGGCGCGGCAGCGGCGTGCGCCGTCGTCGTGCTGCCGACCCCGACGCCCAACCCAGCGGCCAGCACCGTGGCGAGGGCGGCGGACAGGGCGGGGCGGACGGTTCGGTGCGTCGGGCGCGTGGTCACCGTCCGAACCTAGCGCGGTTAATCGCGTTGCGCTGCCGAGCCGGGATCAGCGACGATGTGGCCGGCGTCGCCGATCGTGCGCGCCCACCGCGTGCCCACGCCGGTGCCCCGAGACGAGAGGAGCCGTGACATGTCCACGACTGTCCTCGGCCTGCCCGCCGACCACCTCTCTCACCCACGGAGCACCCACGTTGTCGCACCTCTACACCGATCCATCCTTCCCGGAGGACTTCCTCCGGCCTGACGACCGTTCGCCCCTCGAGGGCATCGACGAGTCGTTCGTCTTCACCTACGACACCTACGCCGACGAGCTCGGCGCGGGTCAGCGCTGGTCCCGCTGGGAGGACCTCGAGGCCCTGATGAAGGGCCCCGAGCCACGCCCCGACTGGGTCGTGACCTCCAGCGGCGCCATCGACACCGAGCTCGGCGTCCTCAAGACCGGCAAGGAGGCCGACGTCTTCCTGCTCGAGCGGGAGGACCCGCACCGCCCGGAGACCGCCGTCGTGATGGCCGCCAAGCGCTACCGCGACACCGACCACCGCACCTTCCACCGCGCCGCCTCCTACACCGAGGGTCGGTCGATGAAGCGATCGCGCGACAACCGCGCGCTCAAGCGCAAGTCGACGTGGGGCAAGCAGGTCGCGGCCGGCGAGTGGGCCGTCTCGGAGTGGAACGCGCTGCGCCGCTGCTGGGAGCTCGGGCTGCCCGTCCCCTACCCGGTCCAGATCGACGAGACCGAGATCCTTATGGAGTGGATCACGGTGACCGTCGACGGCGACACCGAGACCGCCCCGCGCGTCGCCCAGGTGCGTCCGGAGCCCTCGGTCGTGGAGGGCTTCTACGAGCAGCTGCGCGACGCGCTGACCACCCTCGTGCAGGCCGGGCTGGTGCACGGCGACCTCTCGCCCTACAACACCCTGGCTGCGGGAGACCGGCTGGTGATCATCGACCTCCCGCAGATGGTCGACCTCGTCGGCAACCCGCGCGGCATGGACTTCCTGCTGCGCGACTGCGCCAACATGTGCGCCTGGTTCCGCTCGCGCGGGCTGGCGGTCGACGAGCAGGAGCTTTTCGGCGAGCTGATGGCGCACGCCTTCTGACCCGGAACCCGGGGCGCCGCTCGCCCTCGAGTCGGCAGGAGACTCGAGGGCGAGCACCCTAGGTTTGGCCCGTGAAGTACTCCCACGGACGCGTCGTCGACGTCACGACCCTGGCCGACCTCGACCGGAGGCTCGCTGCCGGAGCGCAGTCGCTCGCCGGCTGGCGGGTGGTCGGCCTGGACCTCACCGGCCGCGGCCCGGCCCTGCTCGAGCGGTCGCTCGGCCAGGCCCTGTTCCTCGGCTGTGAGTTCGCGGACGGCGACGACGACGACGTACGCCGTGCGGGCGCGATCGTGCTGCACGACATCCCGGGCATCCCGGTCGACACCTACCGGGCGTCCCTCTACTCCCCCGGCGACCTCTACGACGCGCCCCGCTACGACGACACCCTCGACGCGCGCACCTACGCCTGGTCGCGGCACGGCACGAGCCCGGAGGACACGCTCGCGATGGCGCTGCACGACCACCACGTCGACGCAGCCCTGGCGACGTGGGTGGCCGACCGCGAGGTCGTCGGGGTCATGGGCGGGCACGCCCTGGAGCGCGGCAGCACGGCGTACGCCGCCGCCGCCCGTCTCGGCCACGCGCTCGGCGACCACCTGACCGTGGCCACCGGCGGAGGGCCCGGCGCGATGGAGGCGGCCAACCTCGGGGCGTTCGTGCCCGACGGCCTCGACGACGCGTTGGCCCGTCTCGTCGCGGTCCCGTCGTTCCAGCCCGACGTGGGCGCCTGGGCAGGTGTCGCCCTCGACGTCGTGCGCGACACCGCCGGCGGCCGGGAGTCGCTCGGCATCCCGACGTGGCACTACGGCCACGAGCCGCCCAACGTCTTCGCCACGTCGATCGCGAAGTTCTTCGCCAACGCACCGCGCGAGGCGCTGCTGCTCGAGGTGTGCACCGCGGGGATCGTCTTCCTGCCGGGCGCCGGTGGCACCGTGCAGGAGATCTTCCAGGACGCCTGCGAGAACTACTACGCCGGTCGGACCGCCGTGGCGCCGATGGTGCTCCTCGGCCGCCGCTACTGGACCGAGGAGCTGCCTGTCTGGCCGCTGCTCCAGGCGCTGGCCGCCGGTCGGGTGATGGAGCCCTTCGTCCACCTCGTCGACACGGTCGAGGAGGCCGTGGAGGTGGTGCGGGAGACGGTCAGCCGGCGCGACGGCGACTCGCGGGCGGCGCGCTGACGTCGCGGTAGTGGCTCACCAGCAGGTCGTTGACCGCCTGCCAGGTCCTTCCCTGCACGCTCTGCCGGGCGGCCAGCGCCATCCGGCGCCGGAGCACGGGCTGGTTCACGAGCCGCTCTACGTGGGCCACCAGCTCGTCCGCGTCACCCGGCTCGTAGAGATGGCCGGCGACGGTGTCGGCCACCACGTCGATCGGACCGCCCGAGCGGGGCGCGACCACCGGCACGCCGCTGGCCAGGGCCTCCTGGGCGGACTGGCAGTAGGTCTCGTGGCGTCCCGTGTGGACGAAGACGTCGAGGGTGGCGTAGGCCCGGGCGAGCTCGTCGTCGTGCAGGACACCGAGGAACGCGGCACCGGGCAGCAGCCTCCGCAGGCGGGCCTCGTCCGGCCCGCCGCCGACCAGCACGAGGCGCACGCCCGGGAGGCGGTCGACGTGGGCGAGGAGCTCGAGCTCCTTCTCCGGCGCGAGGCGGCCGACGTACCCCACGAGCGCCTCGCCGTGCGGGGCCAGCTCGGCGTGCAGCGACTCGTCGCGCTTCGCCGGCTCGAAGAGCACCTGGTCGACCCCGCGCGGCCAGCGGGAGACGGCGTCCACGCCGAGCCGGGCGAGCTGCTCGATGCTGGCCGTCGACGGGGCGAGGGTGCGGTCGACGCCGAGGTGGATCTGCCGGGTCAGCGCCTCCATCGCGCGGGCGCCGCCGGGGACGGCGTACCGGTCCGCGAACCCGACCAGGTCGGTCTGGTAGATCGCGACGGTGGGGATGCCGAGCGAGCGGGCCGCCCTCGCCGCCTGGTAGCCGAGGGTCGCCGGTGAGGCGATGTGCACGACGTCGGGACGGAAGCGCTCCATCGCTGCGCGCAGCCGGCGCCGCGTCTCGAGCCCGATGCGGAAGTCGGCGTAGAACGGCAGGCTCGCGCCACGGGCGAGGGTGACCGGGAAGCCGGCGTACGTCGCCGGGCCGGTGGGCGCGACCAGCTCGGCCACGTGACCCTCGGCCGCCAGGTGCTCCAGCACGCGGCGCACGGAGTTGGTGACGCCGTTGACCTGGGGCAGGAAGGACTCGGTCACCACCAGCACGCGGAGCCGGTCGCCTCGCGACGGCGTCGGCAGGTCGGGCGCGAGGGGGACGACGGTGGCCGGGACGGTGCGGCTGTGACGCCGCCTCTCGAGCAGGTCCATGCCACGGACGCTAGGAAGCGCGCCGCAACGCCACGTCCTGTCCGAGCAGACGACACGTGAACGGTCCCCGACGCTGCGGTGCGCGGTCCAGCCCGCTGGCGCTACTCCTTGGCGGCGAGCTGGCCGCAGGCGCCGTCGATCTCGCGGCCGCGGGTGTCGCGGACCGTGGTGGGGATGCCCTTGGCCTCGAGCCGGCGGACGAACTCGCGCTCGTCGGCCGGGTCGGACGCCGTCCACTTCGAGCCCTCGATGGGGTTGAGCGGGATGAGGTTGACGTGCACCCACCCCCAGTCGCCGTAGGAGTTGAGCACGTCGCCGAGCAGGTCGGCCCGGTGGGCCTGGTCGTTGATGCCGCGCATCATGGCGTACTCGATGGAGACGCGGCGCTTGGTCTTCGCTGCGTAGTTCCAGGCCGCCTCGACGGTCTCAGCGACCGAGAAGCGGGTGTTGATGGGGACCAGCTCGTTGCGGAGCTCGTCGTCGGGCGCGTGGAGGCTGAGGGCGAGCGTGACCGGGATGCCCTCGTCGGCGAGCTGGTTGATGCGCGGGACGAGCCCGACGGTGGAGACGGTGACGCCGCGGGCGCTCATCCCGAGCCCGGCCGGGGACGGGTCGGTGAGGCGGCGTACGGCCCCGATGACGGCCTTGTAGTTGGCCAACGGCTCACCCATGCCCATGAACACGACGTTGGACACGCGGCCCGGCCCGCCGGGCACCTCGCCGCGGGCGAGCGACCGGGCACCTGCGACGACCTGCTCGACGATCTCGGCGGTCGACATGTTGCGCTGCAGGCCGCCCATCCCCGTCGCGCAGAACGGGCATGCCATGCCGCAGCCCGCCTGGCTGGAGACGCAGATGGTGGCGCGGTCGGGGTAGCGCATGAGCACCGACTCGACCAGCGCGCCGTCGAAGAGCTTCCACAGGGTCTTGCGCGTGGTGCCCCGGTCGGCCTCCATGATGCGCAGCGGCGTCATGAGGTCGGGCAGCAGGGCGCCGACGAGGTCGTCACGCTGCCCGGCGGGCAGGTCGGTCATCTCGGCCGGGTCGTCGACGAGGCGGGCGAAGTAGTGGTTCGACAGCTGCTTGGCCCGGAACCCGGGCAGGCCCATCTCCTCCAGGCGCGCCTTGCGGCCGGCCTCGTCGAGGTCGGCGAGGTGCGGCGGCGGCTTCTTGCGCCCGCGCGGCTCGTCCATGACGAGGGGAAGGGTCTTGATCGGCTCGGTCATCGCCCCCGATCCTCCCATCCCCCGGGCGTGGGGGCCATTCAGCGGGTCACGCCTCAGGCGTCGACCATGAAGTAGAGCACGAGGGAGGCGACACCACCGACGACGAGGGCGGTGACGATCATGCCCACGAACATGAACTGGGCGAAGCGCCGGGTCTTGCGCATCACGAGCATCGCGATCGGCAGGGCCAGCGCGAGGAGCACGAACGGGAACAGCCGCTCGGCGGTCTCGTGGCTGAACAGCAGCCGCAGCACCCCCGCGAAGGCGCCCGGCAGGGCAGTGACGAAGAGCATCCCGGCGAAGAAGCCGGTGATGCCCGCGAACGTGGGGTGGCTGTGGTGCCACCACTCGAAGTGCCGGTCCTGCGACACCTCGTGCTCCTGCGCCTGTTCGGTCTCCACGCCACCAGCCTAGGCGCTCGCATCTCCCCTGCTGCGCGGGGCTCGCGGTGACACGTCCACCGGCTGGGAGGGACCGTCAGGTCTCCACCGTCATCAGGTCGGGCATCGCGAGCGCACTCCAGCGCTCCAGGTCCGGGGGCTCGCCGGTGAGGTCCGCGACGACGAGCGTCCACGCCGTGCCGTGTCCCACGAGCACCACGTCCTCGCCGCCGTGCACCTCCAGGACCCGGCGTACGGCGGGGACGACGCGTGCACGACAGGCATCGAGCGGCTCCCACCCGTCGGCCGCCGGCTCGCCCGGGCGCGCGAAGGCGCGTCGGACGGTGCCGGCGAAGTCGTCGATCCACTCCCCCGACCGCACGTGCTCGCCGAGGTCGGGCAGCACCCCGACCTCGGCGTCGGTCAGGAGCTGGGCGGTCTGCATCGCCTTCGGCTCGGCGGAGCAGAACCACGCCGCTCGCCGAGGCAGCCGACCCGAGGAGCGCAGCGCCCACACGTCGTCGTACGTCGCCGGGTCGAGCTCCCACTCGGCTGCTGGCACGCCCGGGACCATCGCGGGACGGCCGTGCCGGACCAGGTACAGGGTCATGACGCCAGGAACTCGCGCGCCCCACGCAGGCGCGTCGTGAGGACGGTCGAGGCCAGGCGGGAGTCGAGGCGTACGTCGACGGGGCCGGGGAGCCCCGCGCGGCTCGTTCCCCGCAACACGTCGGGGTCCAGCCCGTCGCGCCGCGCGATGAGGCGACCCAGCTCCAGCCGGCTCATCGCCTCCGCACCCGCGACGTGCATCACGCCCCGGTAGTCGCCGACTGCGAGCTCGACGAGGGCAGCAGCGAGGTCGCCGACGTGCACCGGGCACCGCCCCTCGTCGTCGAACAGCGCACCCTCCGCTCCGCCTGCGAGAGCATGGACGAGCCGTTCGTGCTGTGACGCGCCGTCCCCCAGGATCAGGGAGGTGCGTGCCACCACGACGTCCTCGCAGGCGGCCAGCGCGGTCGTCTCGGCTGCCGCCTTCGCCGCTCCGTAGGCGGTGATCGGATCAGGGTGGGCCGTCTCGTCGTAGTGGACGTCGTCGCCGGAGAAGACGACGTCGCTCGACACCAGCACCAGCCGCGCGTCGTACGCCGCCGCGGCCAGCGCCACGTGCGCCGCCCCCGTGGCGGTGACGGCCCAGTCGAACTGGACGTAGGCCGTGTGGATCACGGCGTCGGGCCGGCAGGTCTCCAGGAGCACGTCCACGGCAGCAGGGTCGCGGACGTCGCAGTCCGCCGAGGCGACCGCGACGACGTCGTGTCCGTCCGCGGCCGCGACGACGTGGCGCCCCAGGTAACCGGTACGACCACCGGTGACGAGCAGGCGCATCAGAAGACGAGGTAGTAGAGGACCAGCCAGATCGGGGCGACGGTGGCCAGCAGCGAGTCGAGCCGGTCCATCAGCCCGCCGTGACCGGGGATGACCTGGCTCATGTCCTTGATCCCGAGGTCACGCTTCATCACCGACTCGCAGAGGTCTCCGAGGGTCGCCATGACCGCGGCGATCACTCCGAGGAGGACGCCGACCCACCAGTCGCCACCGAGGAACGAGGACACCAGCCAGACGCCGACCGCGATGGTGGCGACCATGGAGCCGGCGAAGCCCTCCCACGACTTCTTGGGCGAGATGACCCGGGCCATCGGGTGCTTGCCGAACAGGACGCCGGCGACGTAGCCGCCGGTGTCGGAGGCGACGGTGATGGCGATGAAGGTGATCACGCCCCGCACACCGGGGTCGTCGACGTCCAGCCCGAACGCGGGGGCGGTGCCGCCCTCGCCGAGCAGCAGCGCAACGAAGGAGGCCAGGAACGGCACGTAGACGAGGGTGAAGACCGACGCGGTGGCGTTCTTGACGTAGCCGTCGACGCCGCGCCGCAGCAGCCACAGCATGATGACGAGCGCGGTGACGGCGGTCGCGGTGACCAGAGCCGGCGCCCCCCAGACGTAGGCCACGACGACCATCACCACGCCACCGAGCATCAGGGGCTGCTCGGGGATGTCGACGCCCTTGGCCGACAGGCCCCGGTGCAGCTCCCAGACGGCGATCACGACCGCGATCGCCACGATGCCCATGAAGGCGGGCTTCCAGAACAGCAGCGACACCAGGATCGCCGCGACGAGGACGACCGCCGAGATCACGGCAGCACGCAGGTCGCGACCGGCGCGACCGTGGTCCTTGGGCGCCTTCGGTTGCGGAGCCGGCGCCGCCGGTGGGTCAGGTGTGGTCATCGACGGGGTGGCTCAGACCTCGAGCAGCTCGGCTTCCTTGTGCTTGAGCAACTCGTCGATCTTGTCCGTGTGGGTCTTGGTGAGGGCGTCGAGGCGCTTCTCCGCACCGGTGACGTCGTCCTTGCCGACCTCGCCGTCCTTCTCGAGCTTCTCGAGACCCTGCTTGGCGGTGCGACGCACGTTGCGGACCGACACCCGCCCGTCCTCGGCCTTCGCCTTGGCGAGCTTGATGTACTCCTTGCGGCGCTCCTCGGTCAGCTCGGGGAAGACGCAGCGCAGCACCTTGCCGTCGTTGGCCGGGTTGACCCCGAGGTCGGAGTCGCGGATGGCACGCTCGATGTTGCCCATCGCGCCGATGTCGAAGGGCTGGATGAGGATGGTGCGGGCGTCCTGCGAGGTGAAGCTCGCGAGCTGCTGCAGCGGGGTCTGGGTGCCGTAGTAGTCGGCCGTGATCTTGGCGAACATCGCCGGGTTGGCGCGGCCGGCCCGGATGGCGGCGAACTCCTCGCGCGTCGCCTCGACCGACTTGCCCATCTTGGCGTCGGCATCGTTCATGACGTCGTTGATCACGGTTGCTCTCTCTCCTCGTACGTCGTGGTGCTGGTGGCGCAGGCAGGGTGGGACGGCCCGGTCAGGCCGTGCTGCTCACCAGCGTGCCAATCTTCTCACCCCGCACCGCGCGCCCGATCGTGCCCGGCGTGGAGAGGTTGAAGAAGACGATGTCCATCTTGTTGTCGCGGGCCATGGCGATGCCGGTGGCGTCGGCGACCTTGAGGTCGCGCGCGAGGTACTCGTCGTAGCTGAGCCGGTCGAACTTCACCGCGTCCGGGTTGGTCTTGGGGTCGGAGTCGTAGACGCCGTCGACACCCTGCTTGCCCATCAGGATCACCTCGCACCGCGTCTCCAGTGCACGCTGGGCGGCCACGGTGTCGGTGGAGAAGAACGGCATGCCGGCACCGGCGCCGAAGATCACGACGCGGCCCTTCTCCATGTGCCG
The DNA here is from genome assembly GCF_013155335.1 of Nocardioides sp. zg-1230. Classification (GTDB taxonomy): domain Bacteria; phylum Actinomycetota; class Actinomycetes; order Propionibacteriales; family Nocardioidaceae; genus Nocardioides. Next base: position 32,544 of record NZ_JABJQZ010000008.1, read on the forward strand.
GATCGCGCGGCGCGGGATGTAGGGCTCGGCGACCTGGCCCATCGTGATGGCGGTCTGCACGCGCGTCTCGACGCCGTGCTTCTCGATGAGGTCCTGGAGGGCGAGGCAGTTCATCACCGTGCCGAGCATGCCCATGTAGTCGGCACGGGCGCGCTCCATGCCGCGCTGCTGGAGCTCGGCGCCGCGGAAGAAGTTGCCACCGCCCACGACGATCGCGATCTGGACGCCGGACTTGGCGACCTCGGCCACCTCGCCGGCGAGGGCGTTGATGACGTCGAGGTCCAACCCCACCTCGCCTCCACCGAACACCTCGCCGGAGAGCTTGAGCAGGACTCGGTTGTACGCCACGTGGTTCCCTTCGCGCGCCTGGGTGGGTCATCCGAAACCTACCGGAACGGAGGGGGCCCGACGAACCCGCCAGTCCCTAGGGTGGGCCGCGTGATCATCTTCGACGAGCTGGTGGACGTCCACTACGGGTTCATCCACGTCTTCTCCCTCGTCGACGACGACGAGTTCCCCCCGAGTGCGACGGGCGGGTTCGACGGCGACCCGGTCGGCCCGGTCATGGGCCAGGTGTGCGGGCTCGCCGGTGCCCGCATCCCGCACCAGCTCTCGCTCGTCACCGGCGTGCACACCGGCGACGTACCGCTGACGATCTCCTGGGACGAGGAGGAGCCTCCGCTCGACGAGGAGTGGACCGACGCGGTCGAGGTGTCGGTCGAGCTGCGCGGCACCACGCTCGCGCTCGAGACCTTCGAGGGCGGCTACGGAGCGACCGTGCCGCAGGCCGGCTGCCACCGCGCCCGCTACTGCGCGGCGGCGATGGACGAGGGCAACCGGGTCGACACCCCCGACGAGGGCGAGCAGGCGCCCGACCGCTACCTGCTGCAGCTCTGGCCCGCCCCGCAGGCACCGGAGGCCGTGGTGCGCGAGGGCAGCGAGATCGCGGCGTACTGGCACCGGGTGGCCCGCGGCGAGGAGGGCTGAGGCCCCGCGCCCCCGCACGCGACGAGGGGCCGTACGCCGGTGGCGTACGACCCCTCGTCGGTGATCAGGTGGAGCTGGCTCAGACGCCGACCTCGAAGCGGGCGAACCGCTTCACGGTGGTGCCGGCCTCGTCCAGGACGGCCTTGACCGACTTCTTGGACTCGGTGACCGACTCCTGCTCGAGCAGGACGATCTCCTTGAAGAAGCCACCGAGGCGGCCCTCGACGATCTTGGCGATCGCCTGCTCCGGCTTGCCCTCCTCGCGGGTCTTCTGCTCGGCGATGGAGCGCTCGGACTCGACGACGTCGGCGGGGACCTCGTCGCGGGTGAGGTACTGGGCCTTCATCGCGGCGATCTGCATCGCGGCGGCGCGGGCGGCGGTCTCGTCACCCTCGAACTCCACGAGCACGCCGACGGCGGGCGGGAGGTCAGCGGCACGCTTGTGCATGTAGGTGACGGTGTTGCCCTCGAAGTAGGCGACGTCGCCCAGCTCGATCTTCTCGCCGATGGTGATGGCCAGGTCCTCGACGACCTCACCGACGGTCTTGCCGTCCAGCTCGGCGGCCTTGAGGGCCTCGGTGTCGGCGGCCTTGACGGAGTCCGCGACGTCGGCGATCTGCTGCGCCTTGGCGATGAACTCCTCGTTCTTGGCCACGAAGTCGGTCTCGCTCTTGAGCTCGACCAGCGCGTTGCCGGAGGTGGCGACGAGGCCTGCAGCGGTCTCGCGCTCGGCGCCGCGGGCGGCAGCCTTGGCGGCACCCTTGACGCGGAGCAGCTCGACGGCCTTGTCGAAGTCGCCGTCCGCCTCGGTCAGCGCCTTCTTGCAGTCCATCATCCCGGCCTGGGTCAGCTCGCGGAGCTTCTTGACGTCGGCAGCGGTGAAGTTGGCCATGGTCCTTCTTCCTTCGATCCAGGGGTTTCGCGGGCCACTCGGGGGCGGCCCTGCGGTGGGTGGGACGACGCGGGCGCCGGCCGCGGACGTGAGCCCGCGGCCGGCGTGACCGGATCAGTCCTTCTTGTCGGCCTCGGCCTCGGTGGGCGCCTCGGTGGCGGCAGCGTCGGTCTCGACGGGCGCCTCGGCGGCGGGAGCGTCGGTCTCCGCGGGCGCCTCGGCGGCAGCCTCGGCCGGGGCCTCGGTCGCGGCGTCGGCAGCCGCCTCGGCCTGCGGGGCCTCGGCAGCGGCGCCGGTGGCCTCGGAGGCCGGGGTCTCGGCGGCGGCGTCACCGGTGGCGGTCGCGGCCGCCTTCTCGGCGTCACCGGCCAGGAGCTCGCGCTCCCACTCGGCGAGGGGCTCCTCGGCACCGACGGTCTCGTCGGCGTCGCCGGCCTTGGCGCCGGAGCGGGCGATGAGGCCCTCGGCGACGGCGTCGGCGACCACGCGGGTCAGCAGGCCGACCGCGCGGATGGCGTCGTCGTTGCCCGGGATCGGGAAGTCGACCAGGTCGGGGTCGCAGTTGGAGTCGAGGATGCCGATGATCGGGATCCGCAGCTTGCGGGCCTCCTCGACGGCCAGGTGCTCCTTGTTGGTGTCGACGATCCACACCGCGGAGGGGACCTTGGTCATGTCACGGATGCCGCCGAGCGTCTTGTCCAGCTTGGTGCGCTCGCGGCGCATCTGGAGGAGCTCCTTCTTCGTGCGGTTGGAGCCCGCGACGTCGTCGAAGTCGATCTCGTCGAGCTCCTTGAGGCGGTTGATCCGCTGGTGCACGGTCTGGAAGTTGGTGAGCATGCCGCCCAGCCAGCGCTGGTTGACATAGGGCATCCCGACGCGCGTCGCCTGCTCGGCGATGGCCTCCTGGGCCTGCTTCTTCGTGCCGACGAACATGATGACGCCGCCCTTGGCGACGGTCTCCTTGACGAAGGCGTACGAGCGGTCGATGTAGGCCAGCGACTGCTGCAGGTCGATGATGTAGATGCCGTTGCGCTCGGTCATGATGAAGCGCTTCATCTTGGGGTTCCAACGACGGGTCTGGTGACCGAAGTGGACGCCGCTCTCGAGCAGCTGGCGCATGGTGACGACTGCCATGGGTTCTCCTGTTTTCGCGGAGGACGCTCACCGATGTGCCCGGCCTTCGGCAGGTCGGGCCGGGAGCGTGGCTCCTGTTGTTTTCAGTTGCTGCGCCCGGCGGGTGCCGGGAGCCCTGACGCTCGCACGCCGGTCCGATCCCGCCGGTGGGGCTGGCAGGAACTGAGGACCGACGCCCGCGGGTGGTCCGGGATCGAGGAGCATCCCGGGCACGGTCGGCGAGCGTGCGAAGTCAGTCCGGATGGACTGCTCCGCACATCGTAGGCCAGAGGTTCCCTGCTAGGCGAATCACTGCCGGCCGCTGCGCTGAGCGTGGGCCGAGCGTGGATCCGAGCGTTGATCCGGGGCCCTCGGACGTCCACAGGCGGGGCGTGGAGGTCGTTGTCCACAGCCATCGTCGCTGCGGCTCGTCCGACGCCCCGCCTCGGGTGAGGATCGCCGGATGCGAGCCGTCCTCGGAACCGTCCTGCTCCTGCTGGCGCTCGGTGTCGCCGGGCCTGCCCACGCGCGTCCGGACGAGCAGCCCACCGGGGTGTGGCCGCTCGACCCCCGCCCCGACGTCGTACGCCACTTCGAGCCGCCGCCCACGCCGTACGCCGCCGGACACCGCGGCGTCGACCTGGCCGGATCCCCCGGCCAGTCGGTGCACGCCGCGCTGGCCGGGACGGTCGGCTTCGCCGGCTCCATCGGCGGCAAGCCCGTCGTCACCGTGCTGCACGGCGGTCGTCGTACGACGTACGAGCCGGTCGTGGCGTCGGTCGAGCGCGGCCAGGCGGTGGCGGCCGGCGACGTGCTCGGCCGCCTGGTGGTCACCGACAGCCACTGCTTCCCCGCCGCCTGCCTGCACTGGGGACTCGTGGAGGGCGACGGCGACGACCGGACCTATCTCGACCCGCTCACCCTCGTCGGCGGAGGTCCGGTGCGGCTCCTCCCGCTGTGGCGCGACGACCCCGTCACCGCACGGATTCCGTGGAGCCCACCCCTCGCACGCTGGCGACGCCCGGTCGACTGGATCGCCTGAGCGGCTGGCAAGCGTCCCCTGACACGCTGCTGCCCAGCGCCCGCCGGCCGACGTCATACCCGTCAGCACGCATGGGTGCGGATCCGTATGACGCTCCCGGCCCGCCGGAGGGATCCGGCTAGGCGCGGGGGTGGGCCTGCTGGTAGGCCCGGCGCAGCCGGTCGGTCGTGACGTGGGTGTAGAGCTGGGTGGTCGCGAGCGAGGCGTGGCCGAGGAGCTCCTGCACGGAGCGGAGGTCGGCGCCGCCCTCGAGCAGGTGGGTGGCGGCCGTGTGGCGCAGACCGTGCGGTCCGATGTCGGGAGCCCCGGGTACGTCGGCGATGCGGCGGTGCACGAGGTGGCGGACCGCACGCTGGTCGATGCGCCGCCCCCGCACCCCCAGGAACAGGGCCGGGCCTGAGCCCTCGACCCGCAGGCGCGGCCGGCCGGCCGTCAGCCAGCGGTCGACCGCCCGACCGGCCGGGGTGCCGTAGGGCACCGAGCGTTCCTTGCGGCCCTTGCCGAACACGCGCACGACCCGGCGCTCGTCGTCCACGTCGTCGATGTCGAGGCCGACGAGCTCACCGACCCGGATTCCCGTGGCATAGAGCAGCTCGAGCATCGCGACGTCGCGCACACCGACCGGGGTGCCGTCGTCGGCGAGGTCTGCGGCCGACCGGATCAGCGCCTCGGCCTCGTCGGCACGCAGCACCGGCGGGAGGGTCTTGTGCTTCTTGGGCGAGCCCAGCGCGGCCCCGGGGTCGTTCGGCAACCGGCCGGTCCGGTGCAGCCACGCGGTGAACACCCGCGCGGCGGTGGCCCGCCTCGCGATCGTCGTACGGCTGCGACCGGTCGTCTGCAGCCGCGCCAACCAGCTGCGGAGCGTGCGCAGGTCGAGGTCGGCCACGTCCGTGACCCCGAGCCGCTGGCAGTGGTCGAGCAGCCCGGCGATGTCGCCGAGGTAGGCGCGCACCGTGTGCGGGGCGAGGTCGCGCTCCGAGACGAGGTGGCGCTCGTAGTCGCCGAGGAGGCGGATGAAGGACTCGGGAAGGTCCTTCCCTTCGCCCTGGTCGGGCACGGCCGGCTCGCTCACCCTCGCAGCCTAGGCGCGCCGAGGGTGCTCACACGTCAGGCGCGAGCCGCCATCCCTCATCGGTGAGCTGGACGAACCGCTTGGACCTCAGTCGACGCAGCGCGCCTTCGGTGGTGCGGAGCGGGAGCCCGCAGAGGCGGGAGATCGAGTCCACCCTCGCCGGCTCGCTGACCGGCACCCACTCCACGACGGTCCGTTCGGTCGGAGTGAGGTCGTCGCGCGGTCGATCCTCGCCCCGCGGTGGCTCGACCAGGTGCTCCCCCGCCGCGCCGACCAGCTCGAGCACCTCTGCGCCGTGGGTCACGACGGTGCCGCGGCCCTCGCGGAGGAAGTTGTTGACGCCCCGGGAGGTGTAGCTGGTGACCGGACCCGGCACGCACATCACGTGGCGGTTCAGGCTCTCGGCCCACCCGGCCGTGTTGAGGGCGCCGCTCCGAAGGGCCGCCTCGACCACCACCGTGCCGGTGGTCATGGCGGCGATCAGCCGGTTGCGGGCCAGGAACCGCGGCCGCGTGGGCGCCGAGCCGGGTGGTTGCTCGGACACGACGGCGAACTCGGCGGCGAGGTGTTGGAGCAGGAGCCGGTTGTGGGCGGGATAGACCCGGTCCGCACCGCAGGCCAGGACAGCGGCCGTGACACCGTCGGCGGACAGCGTGGCGTCGTGCGCCTCGAAGTCGATGCCGAGCGCCCCACCGGAGACGACCGGCACCCCCGAGAGCGCGAGGTGCGCGCAGACCGAGCGGGTCATCTCCACGCCGTAGACCGAGGCGGCCCGCGAGCCGACCACGGCGACCGAGGTGGCGAGCTCGGTGAGCGGCATCGGACCCTTCACCCACAGGCCCGGAGGCGTGCCGCCGAACCCGTCCGTGGTGATGGCGTCGTCGAGCTGGTCGAGGCCGACGGGCCACTCGGCGTCACCCGGGACGAGGAAGCGGATGCCGCACCGCTCGGCCTGGTCGAGCTGCCGGACCGCGTCGACCTCGGCCAGCCGCAGCGCCAGCATCTCCCCGGGCTCGCCCTCACCCGCTGACCGCGCCTTCTCGAGTGCGCGCTCCGCGCCCATCTGGCGCACGAGCGACGACGTCGTGCCGTCACCGGGCTCCACGGCGCAGCTCAGGGTCACCCGCGCGAGGCGCTCGGCGTCGCGCGTCCGGCTCATCGGCTCCGCGACGGGCGGCACGGACCGCAGGTGTGCGGCACTCACGACGCCACCCGGACGACGCTCGCCGGCAGCGAGCGGGCGGAGTCGTCGGACCGCAGCGCCAGGGCGATCTCGGCCTCGCGCTCGCCCGGCCTCGCCACCCCCGCACAGTCAGCCACCGTCCACGCCAGGCGCTGCACGCGGGTCAACCCACGTCGGGTCAGCCTGCCGTCGGCCAGCTCCTTGTCGACGACTCGCTGGCCCGCGGGCTCCAGGGGCCACCGCTCGACCAGGACCGGGCCCGGACAGGACGCATTGAGGAGCCAGGAGCAGTCGCGGTAGCGGCGCGACTGGCGCGCCCTGGCCTCGACGACCCGCGCCCGCACGTCGGCGGACGACTCCGGCTCCGGGCGGAACGACGACCCCGTCCGCCTGCCCTGGGGGCGCACCTCCATCCAGATGTCGACCCGGTCGAGGATCGGACCCGTGAGCTTGCGACGGTAGTGGGAACGCTGCACGTCGCTGCACTCGCAGCTGCCGCCGGAGAGTCCGTGGAAGTTGCCGCACGGACACGGGTTGGCCGCGAGCACCACCAGCGAGCGGGCCGGATAGGTGGCCGACTCCTCGCCGCGGGCGATGGTCACCTCCCCGGACTCGAGCGGCTGCCGCATGGCCTCGACGACATCGGCACGGAAGTGCGGGAACTCGTCGAGGAAGAGCACGCCGTGGTGCGCGAGGCTGACCTGCCCCGGCCGCACCCGGCCGGTGCCGCCTCCCAGGACGCTCGCGGCAGTGGCCGAGTGGTGCGGGGCGAACCACGGCGGACGGCGCACGAGACCGGTCCCCTCCGGAAGGACGCCGGCGACCGAGTGGAGCGCCGTCACCTCCAGGGCCTGCTCGGTCGTCAGGTCGGGCAGGATCGTGGGGATGCGCTCGGCGATCGACGTCTTCCCGGTGCCGCGGGGGCCGATCAGCATCGTGGGATGACCGCCCGCCGCGGCGACCTCGACGGCGTAGCGGACGTCCTCGAGCCCGTCGAGGTCACGGAGGTCGAGGTCGGTCAGGCGGTCCTCGCCGCGCCACGTCGCCAGGGGGCTGGACGACGGCCCCACGACGGGGTCGGCCTCGGGCACCTCCGTCCCGCGGAGCACCGCGGACACCTGCGCCAGCGACCGGACGCCGAACACCGTCATCCCCGGCACGAGCCCGGCTTCACCGGCCTGCGGCTCGGGGACGAAGACGCGGGTGATGCCGTGGGCGGCTGCGGCAATCACCATGGGCAGGACCCCTGGCACCGGGCGCAGGGCACCGGCGACGGACAGCTCTCCGATGAACGCCCAGCCTTCGAGCAGGTCGGGCGTCAGGTCCTCGTGCTTCTTGTCGGCGGCCATGACCGCCATCGCGATCGCGAGGTCGTAGTGTGTGCCGCTCTTGGGGAGGTCGGCGGGCGCCAGCAGGATCGTGACCCGCTTGGTCGCCGGCCAGCGTCCGCAGTCGTTGTTGATCGCCATCCGCACCCGGTCGCGGGCCTCGGACAAGGTCTTGTCCACCCGGCCGACGATCGTGGTGTTGACCAGGCCCGGGGAGACGTCGACCTGGACGTCGATGACGTGGCCGTCAGCTCCCTTGAGCGCCAGCGAGCGAGCGGTCGCGAAGGCCATCAGCCGACCCCCTCGACGTGCTCGACCTCGACCGGTCGGCCGCGCGGCGCCAGGACGCCCACCAGGTCGATGCGGATGTCGTCGGGATGGCAGTCGTGCACGAGCAGCCAGCGCGCCCCGAGGCGCCGCAGCCGGTCGGCCTTGCGCCGGTCGACCGCCTCGAGCGGATCACCGAAGTCGGTCGACGTGCGGGTCTTCACCTCGCAGATCACGAGGGTGTTGCCGTCACGCAGCACCAGGTCGATCTCACCGGCGTCGCAACGCCAGTTGCGGTCGAGCAGGACCAGCCCGAGCCGGCAGAGGTGGCGGGCCGCGATCGACTCGCCGCGCTCCCCCAGCCGGCGACGGTGCTCGGCTGCGGGGTCGGGGGCGAACGGGGAAGCGGCAGCTCGTCGGGCCATGGTGGGCGCCTTCCGTGGACAGGTGCGGGAAGGCACCAGCACACCGCGCGGCACCGACGGAGCTGGCGGGGACCGCGCCGCACCTGTGGAGGACGCCCGGATCGGCGGGGCTGTGGACGATCGGTGGCCAGATCTGCGGCAACACCGCCAGAGCGACCGGGCGCCGGTCAGTCCTTGGGCGGGTCGATGTCCTGCGGCGCGAGCTCCTCGACGTTGACGTCCTTGAACGTCAGCACCTTCACGTTCTTCGCGAAGCGGGCCGGGCGGTACATGTCCCAGACCCAGGCGTCGGTCATCGAGACCTCGAAGAAGACGTCGCCGCTCTCCGAACGGGCCTTCACGTCGACCTGGTTGCACAGGTAGAAGCGACGGTCGGTCTCCACGACGTACTTGAAGATGCCCACGACGTCGCGGTACTCGCGATAGAGGGTGAGCTCCATCTCGGTCTCGTACTTCTCGAGATCCTCGGCGCTCATCGGTCCTCCTCGGTCGTGCTGCCCGGCTCGAGGCCGACACTAGCCACCTGGTCCTCGCCGACCGGCTCCAGACCCGCCGCACGCCGCACGTTGACGAACCGCATCCGGTGGGCCGGGCACGGGCCGAGCCGGGCGAGCGCTGCCTCGTGGTCGGCGGTGATGTAGCCCTTGTGGGTGCGGAAGTCGTAGTCGGGCCACTCGTCGTGCAGGCCGACCATCAGCCGGTCGCGCGTCACCTTCGCGACGACCGAGGCTGCTGCGATGCAGGCCGCGACGCGGTCGCCCTTCCAGACCGCCAGGCCCGGGACGCCGAGGCCGTCGACGGGGAACCCGTCGGTGAGGACGTACGACGGCCGCGTTCCGAGGCGGGCCACCGCGCGACGCAGCGCCTCGACGTTGGCGACGTGCATGCCGAGCCGGTCGCACTCCTCGTTGTCGATCACCACGACCGACCACGCCAGCGCCCGGCGGACCACCTGGGCGTAGACGCGCTCGCGTGCGGCCTCGGTGAGGAGCTTGCTGTCGGCCAGCCCCGGCACGATGCCCGCCTTGCCCGGCGGGAGGATGACGGCGCCGGCGACGAGCGGCCCGGCGCACGCACCCCGCCCCGCCTCGTCGACGCCCGCGATCGGGTCCAGCCCGGCCCGGCGCAGCGCACGCTCGTAGCCGTAGATCCCGGCGTCGCGGCGTACGGTCATCCCGCCCGGCAGCGGCTCGGGCGGCAGCTGTGGCGAGAGCGTCACGGGGTCGGGTCCGGCACGTCCTCGAACGTGGTCGGACGGGAGTTCCAGCGGAAGCGGTCAGCGGGCCACAGCAGCACGAAGACCTTGCCGACGACCAGGTCGACGGGGACGAACTCGTCCCCCGGGACGCACTCTGTCTCGTCGGACTGGCACATCTTCTGCGAGCTGTCGGCGGAGCGGGAGCGGTTGTCACCCATGACGAAGATGTGTCCGTCGGGGATGGGGCCCACGGTCCACTTCTCGTCGCACGCACCGTTGGTCGGCATCGGCCCGTTGCAGCTCGCGCCACCACGCTTGACGTAGTCGGACTCGTCGAGCGGCTGCCCGTTGACGATGAGGCGCCCCTGGTCGTCGCAGCACTCGATGGTGTCGCCGGCGACGCCGACGACGCGCTTCACGAGGTGCCCACCGGTCGGGTAGAGCCCGACCTTGGCCATCACCTTGGCGACCGGGTTGGTGGGGCCGGCCGAGTCGACCGGCGGCAGCCAGCCGCCCGGGTCCTTGAAGACCACGACGTCGCCGCGCTCGGGCTCGCCGTCGCCCCAGTAGGAGACCTTCTGGATCAGGATCCGGTCGTTGAGGATGAGGCCCGGCTCCATCGACTCCGACGGGATGTAGAAGGCCTGGACGAAGAAGGTCTTGATGACGATCGCGAGCACCAGCGCGACGCCGAGCAGCAGGATCGTCTCCTGCCACAGCGGCAGCTGCTTGCGCTTGCCGCGACCGGCCTTCTGCTCCGACACCCGCTGGGTGCGACCACTCATCGCGCCATCCTCAGACTGCTCCTTCACACGCGACGACCGCGGTTCCTCGCCCGCTGAGAGGGACGAGGAACCGCGGCCATCGGAAGTCACTCGCAGAGACTAACGAGTCCCTGGTCGAACCGACGCCTCGCGGCGCGGTGCGACGGATCACGCCTCGCGGCGCTCCTTGATCTTCGCAGCCTTGCCGCGCAGGTTGCGCAGGTAGTAGAGCTTGGCGCGGCGCACGTCGCCGCGGGTCACGACCTCGATCTTCTCGAAGATCGGGGAGTTGACCGGGAAGGTGCGCTCGACGCCGACGCCGAAGGAGACCTTGCGGACGGTGAAGGTGCGGCCGATGCCCGAGCCGTGCACGCGGATCACGACGCCCTGGAAGACCTGGACACGCGAGCGGCTGCCCTCGATGACCTTGACGTGGACCTTGACGGTGTCGCCGGCGCGGAAGTCCGGGACGTCGTCACGCTTGATGGCGGTGCCGAGGTCGGCGATGACGTTGGTCATGACGTTGCTCCTCGCGAGTGCCACAGGTCAGCCGCGGTTCGTGGTGGTGATGGACTTGGCTGGTGCTCGGTGCGACCGGCCGGCGCGCCCCCTGTGGCAGGTGCGGTACGGCGGGACCCCGGCGCGGTGCATCGACTGATGCATCCGGGCGACCCTGGCCTCGAGCGGACCAAGGGTGAAGTCTGCCAGAGCCCAGCGGTCAGCGTGAAATCCGCTTCCGGACATCCTTGGTGAGCACGACGGCACCCGGCGGGGCCTTCCGGTCGGCGCGCAGGCGGAACCCCGCCTTCTTGTACATGCGCAGGTTGTCGGTCGAGCCCGCCCCCGTGAAGAGGACGTACGTCGTCACGCCGGCCGGGGCGAGTGCCTCGACGAGCTCGAGCAGCGCGCGTCCCAGACCCCGTCCCTGCAGGTCGGGGGCGACCATGACCCGGCCGATGTCCCACTCGCCGTGCGAGTCGACGCGACCCCGGACGGCTCCGACGAGGCGTCCCGAGCTCGGCTCGCGAGCGACCATGACGGTCCACTCCCCCAGCCCGCGGCGTACGTCGTCCAGCGACTCGCGCAGCGCCGGGATCTCCACGCCCGGGTTGGCCTCGAGCTCCTGCAGCCAGCAGGCGCGCTGCAGCGTGTAGAGCTCGCCCGCGTCGGCAGGGACGGCCGGGCGCACGTCGAGGTCGTCGAGGGCAGCCACGAGTCCGGTCGCCGGCAGCAGGTCGGGACGGCGCTCGGCCGTGCGACGCTCGGCCTGCTCGCGGCGCCAGGCGGCGATCCGCGCGTGATCGCCGGACAGCAGCACGTCGGGGACGTCGCGCCCGTTCCAGGAGGCCGGCTTGGTGTAGACGGGGTACTCCAGCAGGCCGTCGGCGTGCGACTCCTCGACCAGGGACTCGGCGTTGCCCATGAAGCCCGGCAGCAGCCGCACGACCGCCTCGGTGATGGCGAGCGCCGCGACCTCGCCGCCGTTGAGGACGTAGTCGCCGAGCGAGACCTCCCGCACCGTGCCGATCGTGGCGGCGTGCTCGATGACCCGCTGGTCGATGCCCTCGTAGCGCCCGCAGGCGAAGACGAGGTGGTCGACGCCGCTCAGCTCGTGGGCCAGCGCCTGCGTGAAGGGCTCACCGCTCGGAGTGGTGAAGACGATGGTCGCTCCCTGCGCCACGGCGTCGAGGGCCTGTCCCCACGGCTCGGGCTTCATGACCATGCCGGCGCCGCCGCCGTAGGGCGTGTCGTCGACGGTGCGGTGGCGGTCGCTCGTCCACTGCCGCAGGTCGTGCACCTCGATGTCGAGCAACCCCTTGTCGCGCGCCTTGCCCGGCAGGCTCAGCTGCAGCGGGGCGAGGTAGTCGGGGAAGATGGTGACGACGTCGATCCTCACGACCCGGCCTCGTCCGCCGCGTCGTCGGGGAAGGGCGAGACCAGGCCCGGCCGGTCGGCCACCACGACCCGACCGGCCTCGAGGTCGACCTCGGGCACGAGCGCGGTCACGAACGGCACGAGCGCGTCACGGCCGTCGGCCGTGCGGACGGTCAGCAGGTCCTGCGCCGAACCGTGGACCAGCGCCGTCACGGTGCCCAGCGGCGTGCCGTCGACGTCGACGACGTCGAGCCCGACGAGCTGGTGGTCGTAGAACTCCTCGGGGTCGTCAGGGGTCTCGTCCAGGCCGATGGTGGCGTACAGGACGGTGCCGCGCGCGGCTTCCGCGGCGTTGCGGTCGGCCAGCTCCTCGAAGGTCACCAAGAGCGTGCTCTGGTGCCACCGGGCGCGCGCGACGGTGAGGCTCGACGGACGCCGGTCGGCCCCCGCGGGTGCCTCGGCGCGCAGCGTCGTACCAGGGGCGAAGCGCCGCTCGGGCTCGTCGGTGCGTACGTCGAGGGTGACCTCGCCGCGGATGCCGTGGGGCTTGCCGATGCGGCCGACCACGACCTCGATGTCCTCGCTCACCGGGCAAGCGTAGAGGGACTCGGCGGTGAGTCTCCCAGCGACTCAGGGCCGGACATGCACGACGGGCGCCACCCCGGATAGGGGTGACGCCCGCCTGATGATGCTGTGGTCAGCGCCTGCGGTCGGTGTCCACGCTACGTCGGATGCTTCGCGGACACCGGCAGGTGCCTAGCGCTACCGCCGGCGGTCGGTGTCCACGAAGTCCACCCGCGCGCCGCCGCGGCCGGCGAGGGCCGAGACGACGGTGCGGAAGGCGGTCGCGGTGCGGCCGTTGCGGCCGATCACCTTGCCGAGGTCGTCGGGGTGCACCCGGACCTCGAGGATCGAGCCTCGACGCAGCTGCTTGTCGCGGACCGTGACGTCGTCGGGGTGGTCGACGATGCCCCGCACCAGGTGCTCGAGAGCCTCGGCCAGCACGTCGCTCACGCCTCGCTCTTGCCGGCGTCCTCGGCCGTCACGGTCTCGGTAGCCTCCGCGGCGTCAGCGGCGCCCTCGGGCGTCTCCGACGCGGGAACCTCGGCCGGAGCCTCGGCAGCGGCGGGCTCGTCGGCCTTCTTGTCGGCCTTCTTCTTCGAGGTGGTCGCGGAGCCCTTCGACTCGGCGGACACCTCCTTGAGGGCCTCGTTGAAGATGTCGAGCTTGGAGCGCTTGGGCTCCTTGACCTTGAGGGTGCCCTCGGTGCCCGGCAGGCCCTTGAACGTCTGCCAGTCACCGGTGACCTTGAGGATCGCCTCGACGGCCTCGGAGGGCTGCGCACCCACGCCGAGCCAGTACTGGGCGCGGTCGGAGGTCACCTCGATGAGGGAGGGCTCCTCCTTGGGGTGGTACTTGCCGATCTCCTCGAGCACCCGACCGTCGCGCTTCTTGCGCGAGTCGACGACGACGATGCGGTACTGCGGCACCCGGATCTTGCCCAGGCGCTTCAAACGAATCTTGACGGCCACGTTTGTGGTGTCTCCTCAGGAATTGTCGTGGGTGAGGGACCGTTCCCAGGTGGGGTCACCGGTGCTGGTCCTTCGAAGGGCTCTGCGTCGCTCGGATGAGAGGGTCCGGGCGCGCAGGACACGAGGGAAGATTCTGCCAGAGGTACGACCCACCCACCAATCGGGTCGCCTCACCCGCCCGTGGCAGCTCGACAGACGGTCTCGAAGAAGTACGTCTCCGGCATCACCTCGTCCAGCGGCGTCTCCTCGTGGTGGGTCGTGACGCCCTCCCGCGTGACGTGGCCGCTGAAGGTGCCGACCTCCCCCGGAGGTTCGACGACGGTCCCGACCACGCGCACCAGCGACGGGCCATCCGCGGGGCGGATGTCCCAGATGGTGCCGGTGGTGATGATCGTGACGGTCGAATCGTCGCCCCGGACGCCGAACGGCTCGTCGAAGCGGACATTGGTGATGATCGTCGCCGTCGTCGGACCGCCGGGCGTGGCGCTGAAGTAGTCGATGTCGCGACTGCGGAAGTGGCGGTCGTAGTTGAGGTAGTCGTGGTCGTAGTAGCGCGTCTGGTGACGGTACGAGACGAACCGGTTGTGCAGCTGGGTGTGGCACGGGAAGTCGACCGGCTGCCACCCCGTGTCGAGGTGTCGCTCGCCGGTGCAGACAGGCCCGGTCCGGCGCACGCGGCACGTGAACGGCGCGAAGGACGAGTCGAGGGTGGTCGGCACCAGCAAGGACTGGTCGACCTCCTCAGGTGGGTCGGCCTGCGCGACCGAGGCCGGCAACGCGGTGGCGGTGAGCAGGAGCACGAGGACAGCTGCTCGCGTCCTGAACGAGCGAGACGTCATGGCGGGGTCCCTCCGTGAGTAGGTGATGCCCTCTTACAGCCACCGGCAAGGTCCGGGGTTGACCTCAATCGTCCGCGGACTGCCAGGTACCGACGTACACGACCCGGTCGATGGGATCGAGCATGCCGGTGGCGTCGCCGAGGTGCAGCTCCCCCGGTTCGAGGCGCCAGTCGAGCGCCAGCACGCAGCCGGGACAGCCGCTGCTGCTGCTGGTGAGCACGAGCCGACCCTCGTCGTCGTAGGACACGCGTCCGGCATCGCCTCCGCTCCAGCCGTCGGCGTAGCGACCGCTCTGGCTGAAGACGTCACGCGACAAGGACAGAAGGACGGGCAGTCGGTCGGCGGACCCCAGGTGTTCGCGCAGGAAGGCACCGTCGGCCCCGGCTGCGACCAGCTCCTCACGGGTGATCACCCTGCGCCAGTTCGAGGGAGGGATCACCGGGTGAGACGGGGACGCGACCGTGGCAGTGCGTGCGTCGACCGGGTCCGCACCTCGCCCCCCGGCCACCCCATCGCCGCCCAGCACCCACCCGAGCGTCGCGCCGCTGCCCAGCAGCAGGACCACCGCCGATGCTCCGGTGAGCACGGTGTGACGACGGTTGCGCCGGTGGACGCGAACGAGGCGCGCCTCTCCTTCGGGTCGGAACGACATCGCGTTGGTCTCGAGACCCCGGCGCAGGCGGTCATCGACGGACATCGTCGACCTCCTCCTCGCCGAGCACGGTCGCGAGCCGGTGCCTCGCCCGGTAGAGGTGCTGCTTGACAGTGGAGTCCGAGACGCAGAGGAGCTCGGCGATCTCGTGCACGGACCGGTCCTCCCAGTAGTAGAGGACGACGGCTGCCCGCTGCATGGGCGCGAGCTCGGCCACGGCCCTGGCCACGTCGGGGTCCGGGGTCTCGTCGTACGACGCCGGCTGGGCGAGCCGCTCCTTCTCCGGACGGGCCGCGGCGCGCTGCACCTCGCGGACCGCGATCCGGATCGCGACCCTCCTCACCCACGCCTCCGGGCGCTCGTACGCCGAGACGGTGCGCCAGTGCCGCAGCAGGCGGTAGAGCGCCTCCTGGGTGATGTCCTCGGCGCGACCCCGGTCGCGGACGATCAGGTAGACCGTCCTGGACACCGGCGCGAAGCAGGCCCGGAAGTACCAGTCGTACTCCTGCTGCTCAGCGGCTCGCATGCCATGCCTCCATGACAGGGAACAGCCGCGCGGCAGCTCGACGGTTGACCCGTCCCGCTCATCTTCTCGCGGGGCTCAGGCGGCGTCCAGACCGATGAAGGCGCGCACGGCCTCGGCCCCGGTGACGCGGATGGGCTCGGCGCCCCTGACGAGGTCCTCGGGGGTGAGGACGAGGCCCTGGTTGAGCGCGAGCTCGCCCTCGCGCCGCTTGATCCGGCTCACCGTGGTGGGTCGGTAGCCGACCTTGCGGGAGACGCCGAGCGACGCGGGGTTGTCGAGGAAGGCCGCCGAGGTGATCTCCTCGAAGCCGAGGTGGTCGAAGAGCAGCTCGCACATCGCCCGGCGCATGGCCGTGCCGAGCCCGCGCCCCTGGAACTCGCGCCCGAGCCACGACCCGGTCTCCCCCGTCCTGGTCACCGGGAAGTGCCTGGATGCGACCCCCTGGGCGCCGATGACCCGACCGTCGAGGAGCACGGCGAGGTCGAGGCAGAACTCCTCGGGCGAGAAGGTGGAGCGCTTGCCCCAGTGGTACGCCGCGGTGTTGCGGGCGAGCTCGCCGGGCGGGGCCGCGGTCCACGGGAAGTAGAACGGCATCTCGTCGGGAGGGTGGATGCCCCGCTCCGCGAGGTCGCACAGCTCGAGGATGAGCTCGTCGGAGAGTCCCCGCAGCTCGAGGGGGCCGGCCTGCACGTGCAGGCCCAGCGGCGGGAAGAGGTCGACGAGTGTGCTCACGGGCCTATCCCATCCCGCCGGGGCATCGCCGCTCAAATCGGTTTCGACACAGCAGGTCGTCCGAGGGGACATGGCCCGAAGTGACTACACGACATGCCCGTTCCTCGAATTGTCTGGACCACCGACTTACTGCAAGGTGGGTCGCCGTCAGTACTCCATCCCCCCAATTCACAGGAGCACTCTCAATGAACACCACCCGGCGCATCACCGCCACCGCCCTCGCCACCGCTGCGCTCGTCGCGCCGTCCGCGCTGTCCGCCACTGCCGTGGCAGCGCCGGACAAGCCGACCAAGCCGGCGAAGACGGTCAAGGCGCAGACCAAGCAGCTGCTCAAGGACATCGCGGGCAAGGACAAGCGCCTCGCCCGGCTGTCGACCAGCAACGCCGTCGAGGCCCTGGCCGACGACACCGAGGCCGAGGTCGTGGCCAACGTGACCGACGCTCGGACCGCCCTGACCGACCTGAAGGCCGCCGTCGAGGCGGCCGACAGCACCGTCGACACCCGGGCCGTCCGCAAGGAGCTGCGCTCGTTCCGCGTCGAGAACTTCCGGATCGTTGTCAACATCGTGAAGAAGGTCGAGGGCCTCGAGGAGGCCGCAGCGACCGACCCGGAGGCCGTCAGCCACCTGGCGGCCGCCGAGGCCGCCGCGCTGGAGATCACCGCCACCAGCACCAAGGCCGACATCCGCGACGTGCGCGACCACGTCAAGGCTGCCCAGGCCGAGCTCGAGGGCGAGACCGAGGCGGACACCACCGCCTGATCGCACATCGCGTCCGCACGAGGGGCGGTCACCCGGCCGGGTGACCGCCCCTCGTCGTCGATGGGCTCAGCCCACCACTGAGCCCCCACTCAGCCCAGCACTCAGCCCAGGACTGACTGGCCGCGCAGCACGACCCGCGTCGGCGTACGCAGCACGGACAGGTCGGCGCGCGGGTCGCGGTCGTAGACGACGAAGTCGGCGGACGCGCCCTCGACGAGACCGTCCACCCCCAGCCACTCCCGGGCCCGCCAGCTGGCCGCGCCGAGGGCGTCGTGCGCCGGCATCCCGATCCGCACGAGCGCCTCGATCTCGCCGGCGATGTTGCCGTGGCGGCTGATGCCGCCGCCGTCGGAGCCGGCGTAGATCGGCACGCCCGCCTCGTAGGCCGCCATGATCGTGGCAGGCATGCGGGAGTAGAGGTCGTTCATCGTCTCGGCGTAGGCCGGGAACTTCTCCTGCCCCGCGGCAGCGTGCTCGGGGAACTTGTCGAGCTGCATGACGGTCGGCACCAGGCGGGTGCCGTGCTGGACCATCGCGTCGATGAGGTCCTCGGTCAGGCCGGTGCCGTGCTCGATGCAGTCGATGCCCGCCTCGATGAGCCCGGGCAGCACCCCGTGGCCGAAGCAGTGCGCCGTCACCTTGGCGCCCTCGGCGTGGGCCGCTGAGATCGCGTCGGCGAACGCCTGCGCCGGGAAGGACGGTGCGAGGTCGCCCTCGTCCCGAGAGATCCAGTCGCCGACGAGCTTGATCCACCCGTCGCCGCTGCGGGCCTCCTGCGCGGCGTACGACGCCAGGTCGGCCGGCTCCACCTCGTGGGCGTAGCCGCGGATGTAGCGCTTCGTGGCGGCGATGTGCCGACCGCACCGGATCAGGCGGGGCAGGTCGTCGCGGTCGTGGATCCAGCGGGTGTCGGCCGCCGAGCCGGCGTCGCGGATGAGCAGGGCCCCGCCGTCGCGGTCGGCGATGGCCTGCTGCTCGGTGGCCGCGTCGTCGGTGGCGCCGAAGTCGTCGAGCCCGAGGTGGCAGTGCGCGTCCACCAGGCCGGGGACGATCCAGCCCTCTGCGACGGTGTCGGCCCCCGCCTGGGGCTCGTAGGTGACGCGGCCGTCGACGACGTAGAGGTCACGCGGCTCGCCGTCGGGCAGGACCGGTCCGCGGTAGCGCTGGGCTGGCTCGAGGGGCATGCCGGGCACGCTATCGCCAGCCGGGTACGGCCGCCGCGCCCCCGATGCCCAGTTCTGGGCATGACGTCGGCGCGACGCCGACTCAGGATGGAGGACACGGTGTCCGCGGCGGTCGACGCGCGGGGCGCGAGGGGTCCGTGGGCCGGGAGAAGGAGCGTTGCCGTGCCCGTGCCTCGACGCCTTGCCGTGCTGCTCACGCTGTTGCTGGCGGCCACGACCCTCAGCATCGTCACTGCGGCCACGCCCGCAGCCGCCGCGCCCTGCGACCCGCCCGTGACCAACCCGGTGGCCTGCGAGAACACCCTCCCGGGCAGTCCCGAGAGCGAATGGGGCATCACCGGGGCCGGCTCGTCCTCGATCCAGGGCTTCGCGACCGACATGAGCGTCGACCAGGGTCAGACGGTCGGGTTCAAGGTCGACACCAGCGCCTCGTCGTACCGGCTCGACATCTACCGGATGGGCTACTACGCCGGTGCCGGGGCGCGTCGGGTCGCAACCGTCACCCCCACGGTGCTGAACAACCAGCCCAACTGCCTCACCAACTCCACGACCGGCCTCGTCGACTGCGGCAACTGGACCCAGAACGCGTCCTGGGCCGTGCCGGCGACCGCCGTGTCGGGGATCTACTTCGCCAAGCTGGTGCGCACCGACGGCACTGCCGGCTCCAGCCACGTCTTCTTCGTGGTGCGCGACGACGACGGCGGCTCGGACCTGCTCTTCCAGACCTCCGACACCACGTGGCACGCCTACAACACCTACGGCGGCAACAGCCTCTACACCGGTGCCCCCGCGGGACGCGCGTACAAGGTCAGCTACAACCGCCCGTTCACGACCCGCGCCAACGCGCCCGAGGACTGGGTCTTCAACGCCGAGTACCCGATGGTGCGCTTCCTGGAGGCCAACGGGTACGACGTCAGCTACAGCTCTGGCGTGGACACCGACCGCCGCGGCGCCGAGCTCCTCGAGCACGAGGCGTTCCTGAGCGTCGGGCACGACGAGTACTGGTCCGGCACCCAGCGGGCGAACGTCGAGGCGGCCCGCGACGCGGGCGTCCACCTGGCCTTCTTCTCGGGCAACGAGGTCTTCTGGAAGACCCGCTGGGAGAACAGCATCGACGGCTCCGGGACCCCGCACCGCACCCTCGTGTCCTACAAGGAGACCCACGCCAACGCGAAGATCGACCCGCTCGCCAACACCTGGACCGGGACCTGGCGCGACCCGCGCTTCAGCCCGCCCGCGGACGGGGGCCGCCCCGAGAACGGGCTCACCGGGACGTGGTTCGCGATCAACTGCTGTGCCGTGGACATGGTGGTCGGCCAGGCGGACGGCCAGATGCGGTTCTGGCGCAACACCCGCGTGGCGAGCCTGGGCAACAACGCGACGACGACGATCGGCAGCAACGTCATCGGCTACGAGTGGGACGAGGACCCCGACAACGACTCCCGACCGGCGGGCCTGTTCCGCGTGTCCCAGACGACCGACAGCGGCCAACGGCTCCAGGACCAGGGAAACAGCTACGCCCAGGGGCAGGCCACCCATGCGATGACGACCTACCGGGCCGCCAGCGGCGCCCTGGTCTTCAGCGCGGGCACGATCCAGTGGGCGTGGGCGCTCGACGGCAACCACGACCGCGGCTCCGCCCCTCCCGACACGGCCGCCCAGCAGGCCACGGTCAACCTCCTCGCCGACATGGGGGTCCAGCCGGACACGCTGACCGCCGGCCTCACCCCCGCCACGGCATCGACTGACACGACGGCGCCGACGACGGCCATCACGTCCCCGGCGGCGGGCGCGACGCTCCCCGTGGGTTCACCCGTCACCATCAGCGGCACGGCCACGGACACCGGTGGCGGCCGGGTCGGCGGCGTCGAGGTGTCGACCGACAACGGGGCCACGTGGCGACGGGCGACCGGGCGTGCCTCGTGGACCTACACGTTCACCCCGTCCGCCACGGGCAGCCTCACCCTGCGCGCGCGTGCCGTCGACGACAGCGCGAACCTCGGCACGGCATCGACCGCGAGCGTCACCGTGGGCTCGCCGCCAGCCGCGTGCCCGTGCACGATCTGGCCGGCCACCGCCACGCCGGCCGGCACGGACCCCGACACCAGCTCCGTGGAGCTCGGGGTCCGGTTCCGGGCCTCGACCGACGGCCTCGTCACCGGCATCCGCTACTACAAGCCGACCCAGAGCACCGGCACCCACGTGGGTTCCCTGTGGAGCAGCACCGGCACCCGTCTGGGCCAGGTCACCTTCACCAACGAGACCGCCAGCGGCTGGCAGCAGGCAATGTTCGCCACGCCTGTCCCCGTGACGGCCGGGACGACGTACGTCGCCTCCTACTTCACCCCGAGCCGCTACGCCGTGAGCGGCGGCTACTTCGCGAACGGTCCCACGACACGCGGCCCCCTCACCGCGCTGCAGAACGGCACCGACGGCGGGAACGGCGTCTACCGCTACACCGCGACGGCCGGCGTGTTCCCCAACCTGACCTACAACAGCGAGAACTACTGGGTCGACGTCGTCTTCACCGAGGCCAACGACACGGCCAAGCCGGGCCTCAACGGCCGCACCCCGGCGCCGGGGGCGACGGCCGTCCCGCTCGGCACCGACGTCACCGCGACCTTCTCCGAGCCGGTGCAGCAGTCCACGGTCGCGTTCGAGCTCCGCGCACCCGGGGGCGCCGTCGTGCCGGCCACGCTGTCGTACGACGCCGCGACCCGCACCGCCACCCTCGACCCGCAGGCGGCCCTGGCGGCCACCACGACCTACACGGCAGCGGTCAGCGGTGCTCGCGACCCGGCCGGCAACCAGATGGACCCCGTGACGTGGTCCTTCACGACCGACACCCCGGAC
Organism: Nocardioides sp. zg-1230; assembly: GCF_013155335.1. Taxonomy (GTDB): domain Bacteria; phylum Actinomycetota; class Actinomycetes; order Propionibacteriales; family Nocardioidaceae; genus Nocardioides. The sequence goes on from NZ_JABJQZ010000008.1 coordinate 53,769, forward strand.
ACGACGAGCCCCACGATCACCGCACGCACCCCCGCCGTCGGTGCGACCGGGGTGGCGCTGGGGGTCTCGCCGACCGCGACGTTCAGCGAGGCCGTGCAGCAATCGACGATCGCGCTCGAGCTGCGCGGGCCCGGCAACACCTTGGTGCCTGCCACCACGGCGTACGACGACGCCAGCCGCACGGCCGCCCTGGACCCGAACGCCAACCTCGCGGCCAGCACGACCTACACCGTCAACCTCAGCGGCGCCCGGGACACCTCGGGCAACCAGATGGACCCGGTGTCGTGGTCCTTCACCACCACCGCCGCCACGTCCGGGTGCCCGTGCACGATCTGGCCGTCGACCGCGACGCCGGCAGGCACCGACCCCGACACCAGCTCCGTGGAGCTCGGCGTGAAGTTCCGCGCCGGCACCGACGGGTTCGTCACCGGCATCCGCTACTGGAAGCCAACCCAGACCAGCGGCACCCACGTGGGCTCGCTGTGGACCCGCACCGGGACCCGGCTCGGGCAGGTGACCTTCACCAACGAGTCCGCGAGCGGGTGGCAGCAAGCCACCTTCGCCGACCCGATCCCGGTCACCGCCGGCACGACCTACGTGGCGTCGTACTTCACACCGAGCCGGTACGCCGTCAGCGGCGCCTACTTCGCCGGCGGCCCGACGACCCGAGGCCCCCTCACGGCACTGCAGAACGGCACCGACGGCGGGAACGGCGTCTACCGCTACACCGCCACGGCCGGCGCCTTCCCCGACCTGAGCTACAACAGCGAGAACTACTGGGTCGACGTCGTCTTCGAGGACGGCCCCGACACGACGAAGCCGACCGTGACGGGCCGCAGCCCCGACGCCGGGGCCGCCGGCGTCCCCGTGGGCAGCGACGTCACCGCGACGTTCAGCGAGCCGGTGCAGGCAGGGTCGGTGGCGCTCGAGCTCCGCGGCCCGGGTGGCTCGCTCGTCGCCGGCACGACGTCGTACGACGCGGCGACGCGCACGTCGCGACTCGACCCGACCGCCGCGCTCACCGCGAGCACGACCTACACCGCAACGGTCAGCGGCGCGCGCGACGCCGCCGGGAACCAGGTGGACCCGGTCTCCTGGACGTTCACCACCGAGGCCGTGGACACCACCAAGCCGACCGTCACCGCCCGGACGCCAGCGACCGGGGCGACCGGTGTGGCGACAGCGACCAACGTGACGGCGACGTTCAGCGAGGCGGTCCAGGCCGCCACCCCGGTCGTCGAGCTGCGGGGCCCCGGTGGCACCCTCGTCGCCGGCTCCACCACGTACGACGCGGCGAGCCGAACCGTGACGTTCGACCCGACGGCGACCCTCGGCACCAGCGCCACCTACACGGCCACCGTCAGCGGGGCACGCGACGCGGCCGGCAACCAGATGGACGGCGTGTCCTGGTCCTTCACCACCGCGGCGACGACGTCGGGCTGCCCCTGCACGATCTGGCCCGCGACCGCGGCCCCCGCGGGCACCGACCCCGACACCAGCTCGGTGGAGCTCGGCGTGCGGTTCCGGACGAGCACGGCCGGCTTCGTCACCGGCATCCGCTACTACAAGCCCAGCCAGAGCACCGGTACGCACGTCGGCTCCCTGTGGACCGCCACCGGCACCCGGCTGGGCCAGGTGACCTTCACGAACGAGTCGGCCAGCGGCTGGCAGCAGGCGACCTTCGCCGCACCCATCCCGGTCAGTGCCGGCACGACCTACGTGGCCTCGTACTTCACGCCCAGCCGCTACGTCGTGAACGGCGGCTACTTCGCCAACGCCGCCACCACCCGGGGGCCGCTGACCGCCCTGCAGAACGGCACCGACGGCGGCAACGGCCTCTACCGCTACACCGGCGCTCCCAGCACGTTCCCGAACCTGACCTACAACAGCGAGAACTACTGGGTGGACGTCGTGTTCTCCGAGCAGTCCAACGACACGACCCCGCCGACCGTGTCGTCCCGGGTCCCCGCCGCAGACGCGACCGGCGTGCCGGTGGGGGTCCGGCCCAGCGTGACCTTCAACGAGCTCGTCACCGGCTCCAGCGTCTCGATGGCGCTCCGGACCTCCGGCGGCCAGACCGTCCCGGCCACGACGGCGTACGACGTGGGCACCTCGACCATGACGCTGACGCCTGCCGCCGACCTGACCTACACGTCCTCCTACACCGTGGAGGTGAGCGGCGCCCGCGACACCTCGGGCAACACCATGGCACCGGTGTCGTGGTCCTTCCAGACCGCCGGCGAGCCCCCGCCCGGGATCGCGGACGGCCCCGGCGGGCCGATCGCCGTGGTGACCAGCAACGGCAACCCGTCCTCGGCGTACCTCACCGAGATCCTGCGGGCCGAGGGGCTCAACGAGTTCGCCAACCTCCGGGTCAACGCCCTCGACGCCGCCGCGCTGGCGCCGTACGCCGTCGTCGTCCTGGGAGACGTCGCGATCACCGACGCCCAGGTGACGGCCCTGACCAGCTGGGTGAACGCCGGGGGCAACCTCGTCGCGCTGCGACCGGACACCCGCCTGCACGCCCTTGCCGGGATCACGGCGCAGACAGGCACCGTCGGTGACGGCTACCTCGCCGTCAACGCCGCCACCGAGCCCGGCGCGGGCATCACCACCGAGACCATGCAGTTCCACGGGTCCGCCGACCGCTACTCCCTCAACGGCGCCACCGCCGTGGCGACGCTGTACTCCAACGCCACGACCAGCACCGGGCTGCCGGCCGTGACGTTGCGCAGCGTCGGCAGCAATGGTGGCCAGGTCGCCACCTTCGCGTTCGACCTCGCTCGCTCGGTGATCGCCACGCGCCAGGGCAACCTCGCTTGGGCCGGGCAGAACCGCGACGGCGCCACGCCGAACCGGTCGAACGACCTCTTCTTCGGCGGCAGCGGCGCCACCGACTGGGTCGACCTGGCCAAGGCGCACATCCCCCAGGCCGACGAGCAGCAGCGGCTGCTGGCCAACCTCGTGACCGTCACGGCCCGCGACCGGTTGCCCGTGCCCCGGTTCTGGTACTTCCCCGGCACCCACAAGGCGGTGGTCGTCGCCACCGGGGACGACCACGGCAGCGGCGGCACGCCCGGTCGGTTCAGCACCTACGCCGCCGCGAGCCCGTCGGGCTGCTCCGTGGCGCGGTGGGAGTGCCCACGCTTCTCGTCGTACATCTACCCCAGCACCCCGATGACGAACGCGCAGGCGGCCGGCTTCCAGACGCAGGGCTTCGAGGTCGGGCTGCACCCGCAGAACAACTGCACCAACTTCACGTCGTACCAGGGCCTGGAGGACACCTACACCAGCCAGCTCGGGACGTGGCGCGCGAAGTACACCTCCCTGCCCTCGCCGACGACCAGCCGCTTCCACTGCATCGTGTGGAGCGACTGGGTGTCCCAGCCGAAGGCCGAGCTCGCCTCCGGGATCCGCCTCGACACCAACTACTACTACTACCCCGGCTCGTGGATCGCCGACCGGCCCGGCTTCATGAACGGCTCCGGCATGCCGATGCGGTTCACCGACACCGACGGATCGATGATCGACGTCTTCCAGGCCAACACGAACATGACCGACGAGTCCGGGCAGAGCTACCCGTTCACCCCGAACACCCTGCTCGACCGCGCGCTCGGCAGCCAGGGCTACTACGGCGCGTTCACCGCCAACCTCCACACCGACGCGGCCTCGACGTTCGAGGACACCCAGGTGCTGGCGTCGGCGCAGGCACGCAACGTGCCGGTGATCGCCGCCCGCCAGCTGCTGACGTGGACCGACGGCCGCAACGCCTCGTCCTTCTCCGGGTTGTCGTGGAGCGGAGGCACGCTCTCGTTCACGATCGGCGTCGGCGTCGGCGCGACCGGCCTCACGGCCATGCTGCCCACCACGGGTCCGGGGGGCGCCACCCTCAGCGCCGTCACCCGCAGTGGCACGGCGGTGCCGTTCACCACGATGACGGTCAAGGGCCAGCAGTACGCCGTGTTCCCCGCCGTCGGCGGTGCCCACCAGGCGACGTACACCCCGGCGGGCGGCACCAACCTGGTCACCGCCACGAGGGCCACGACGGACGACACGGGCACGACCTCGCTCACGTGGACCACGACCGACCCGGGGACGACGGTGGTGCGGCTCGGCACCTCCCCCACGGACCTGGACGAGGCGGTGGTCGTGAACGGGAGCACCACCGAGCACCTCGCCGAGCTCGACGGGCTCGCCCCCGCGACGCGGTACCACTACGTGGTGCAGTCGCGCGGGACCGACGGCGACGTCGTCCGGTGGCCGGCGAGCGGCGCGGCACCCGCGACCTTCACGACGCCCGGCGCGGACCTCCGTGCCCCCCGGATCAGCGACGTCCGCGTACGGCCGATGACCGACGGCACGGCCCGCATCACCTGGCGCACGGACGAGCCCTCGACCTCGCGCGTGACCTACCGCCAGGCGGGCCGCACCGCGCGCGGCATCGGGCTCGACGACCGGCTGACGCGCCGCCACGTCGTGGTGGTGACGGACCTCGCACCGCGCCGCGCCCACACGGTGCGGGTCGGGTCGCGCGACGGCGCCGGCAACGCCGCACGCGCCCGGACGACGCGGTTCCGGTCGCTCGCGCCCGGCCTGGCGATGTTCACGGCGGAGGACTTCCGCACCGGCAGGACCGACGACCGGATGCGGCTCGACGACCGGGGGCTGGGCTCCCTCACCCTCAGCGGGCGGGGATCGGGCACCTACACGTCGCGGGTCGTCGACTCCGGGCGCAAGGCGACCTGGACGCGGCTGGCCCTCGACTCCGCCGAGCCGGCGGGTGCCCGGATCCTGGTGCGGATCCGGACCGGCGACCGCCCGGACCCGGACGGCACGTGGTCGGACTGGCGGCTGGTGCGGCCCGGGGTCGACGTCGGGCTCGAGGGTCGCTACGTGCAGTACGCCGTGCACCTGTCCGCGACGTCGACGTCCCTGCCCGTCGTCCGCGGGGTCGGACTCACCCGCGGCGGCGGGCGCGGAGCCCACTGAGCAGCGGGGTCAGAGCCGGTCGAGCAGCCAGGACGGGCTGAGCACCTGGGCCGGTGCGACGTTGGCCGCGAGCGCCCGGTCCGCGGTCACCACGACCACCTGGCCACCCGCCTCGCCCGCGCGACGCGCCTGCTCCCGGATCTCGGCATCCCCGTCGCGGGCCGCGTGCACGGTGCGGACGTGGGCGTCCCGGCCGGCCCGGACGCCGCTCTTGGCCTTCCCCTCCAGCACCAGCACGATCTCGTCGTACGACGTGTCGGCGACCAGGAGCCGCTCGTGCAGCCGCCGCGCCGCACCCGCGCGGTCCTTCCACCAGCCGTCGGGCACCGAGCCGACGACGTTGGCGCCGTCGACAACCAGGGTCGAAGTCACTTGAGGAACTGGGAGAAGTCCTTGGGCAGGTTGAGCTGCTCGGCGGCCTTCTCGTAGTCGACCTCGGCACCGTCGGGGTTGCCGAAGGGGTTCGCGGACTTCTCCGCCGACGCGGCCTTCTGCTGCTCCTTCTGCTGCGCGGCCTTGGCGGGGTTGCCCGAGACGCGCTTCTTGCCCTTCTTGCCCTTGCCGCCCTGCGCGGCCTGGCGGGCGCCGGCCCGCTTGCCGCCGCCGAGCCCCGGCATGCCGGGCATCCCGGGCATCCCGGGCACACCGCCGCCACGGGCCATCTGCTCCATCATCTTGCGCGCCTCGAAGAAGCGGTCGACGAGCTGGTTGACGTCGGAGACCTGACGTCCGGAGCCGGCGGCGATGCGGGCACGGCGCGAGCCGTCGATGATCTTCGGGTTGTCGCGCTCGGCCGGCGTCATCGACTGGATGATGGCCTGGATGCGGTCGATCTCGCGCTCGTCGAAGTTCTCGAGCTGGTCGCGGAACTGCCCCATGCCGGGCAGCATCCCCATGATCTTGGTCATCGAGCCGAGCTTGCGGATCTGCATCATCTGCTGGAGGAAGTCCTCCAGCGTGAAGCCGCCCTTGGTGGCGAGCTTCTCTGCGGCCTTCAGCGACTGCTCGGAGTCGAAGGCCTTCTCCGCCTGCTCGATCAGGGTGAGCATGTCGCCCATGTCGAGGATGCGCGAGGCCATCCGGTCGGGGTGGAAGAGGTCGAAGTCGGTCATCTTCTCGCCGCTGGAGGCGAACATGACCGGCTTGCCGGTGATCGAGCGGATCGACAGCGCGGCACCACCGCGGGCGTCACCGTCGAGCTTGGTGAGCACCACACCGTCGTAGCCGACGCCGTCGAGGAACGCCTGCGCGGTGGTGACCGCGTCCTGGCCGATCATCGCGTCGACGACGAAGAGCACCTCGTCGGGCTGGACGGCGTCGCGGATGTCGGCCGCCTGCTTCATCAGCTCGGCGTCGACGCCGAGGCGACCGGCGGTGTCGATGATGACGACGTCGTGGAGCTTGCGCTTCGCCTCTTCGATCGACCTGCGCGCCACGTCGACCGGGTCCCCGCCGTGCTCGACTCCCTGGGCGTTGCCGGGCTCGGGGGCGAAGACGGGGACGCCGACCCGCTCGCCGTTGACCTGCAGCTGCTGGACGGCGTTGGGGCGCTGGAGGTCGGCCGCGACGAGCATCGGCGTCTTGTCCTGGTCCTTGAGCCACAGCGCGAGCTTGGCCGCGAGCGTCGTCTTGCCGGCACCCTGGAGGCCAGCGAGCATGATGACAGTCGGTCCGCTCTTCGCGTAGCGCAGGCGGCGGGTCTCGCCGCCGAGGATCGTCACGAGCTCCTCGTGGACGATCTTGATGATCTGCTGCGCCGGGTTGAGGGCCCCGCTGACCTCCTCCGAGCGGGCCCGCTCCTTCACCGCACCGACGAACTCCTTCACCACCGGCAGCGCGACGTCGGCCTCGAGCAGCGCGATGCGGATCTCGCGCGCAGTGGCGTCGATGTCGGCCTCGGAGAGCCGGCCCTTGCCGCGGAGGTTCTTGAAGGTGTCGGCAAGGCGGTCGGAGAGTGTGGCGAACACGGTGTGGGTCTGTCCCTCGCATCGGTGGTGGATCAGGGCGGATCAGAGTCTGCTACGACGACCAAGACTAACGGCCGCACCCCGTCCGGGCTCAGCCGACGAGCCCAGCCGTCCGCTCGGCCACCGAGCCCGGCTGCCCGGCTCAGCCCCCGAGTGCCGTGCGTACGGCGTGGGCGGCGGCCGCGGCACGCTCCTCCGTCGGGCGCACTCCCCCGACCTCCTGCACGTAGAACACGTCCACCGCCTGCGGCCCGAGGGTGGAGACGTGGGCCGAGGCCACGGTCAGCCCGAGCCCGGCGAGGGTGGTGAGCACGCGGTGGACCACGCCGGGGCGGTCGGAGGTGCGGATCTCGAGCACCAGCGAGGCGCGTGAGGCGTCCGGGCGGACCTCCACGATGGGCGGCAGCTCGCCGTCCGGTCGCGCGGGCAGCTCGGGGAGGCGCTGGGTGCCCTCGACGACGCGGCGGATGCGCTCGCGGACGACGGTGGCGTCGAGGTAGGCGTCGGGCACCTCCCACGCGCTGACGCCCCACTCGCCGTCGGCGTCGACCTGCGCCCAGGCCCGGGCGGCGTGCACCGGCACCCGCAGCGCCGCCAGGCCGCCGGCGACGTCGGCGAGCAGGCCGACGCGGTCGGCCGCGACCACGGTGACGGTCGCGCCCACCTCGTGCGGGGTGATGGTGACCGAGACGGCGGCGGGGTCACGTCGTACGGCGTCGGGGATCGTCAGCGACCCGGCCGGGGCGACGTGGGTCATCTCGGCGCCGAGGGCATGACCGGCCCGGGAGACGAGCCGGTCGACCAGGGTCGCCCGCCAGGTCGTCCACGCCGCGGGCGAGGCGGCCCGGGCGTCGGCCTCGGTGAGGGCGCGCAGGAGCTCGAGGCTGGCCGCGTCGGGGACGTGGGTGAGCAGCTCGGCCGTGGTGGCCGGGTCGTCGGGGTCGCGGGTGGTCGCGAGGTCCGCGAGGAGCAGGTGCCACCGCACGAGGGAGGCGACCACCTCGGCGTCGAGGTCGGTGAAGCCCATCCGCGCCACGACCTTGCGGGCCAGCGGCTCGCCGGCCACCGAGTGGTCCTGGAGCGAGCCCTTACCGATGTCGTGCAGCAGCGCCGCGACCAGGAGCAGGTCGGGTCGGCGGACGGTGCGGATCAGCGCGCCGGCCTCCGCGCACGTCTCTACCACGTGCCGGTCGACGGTGAAGCGGTGGATCGCCGAGGCGTGCGGCAGCAGCCGGATCTGCTCCCACTCGGGCAGGAACGTCTCGATGCCCTCGACCTCGTCGAGGGTCTCCCAGACGGGCAGCAGCCCCGGTCCGCTGGCGAGCAGCCGGACCAGCGCGTCACGGGCGGGCGCCGGCCACGGCACGGGCAGCGGAGCACCTTCGCGCACGAGGCGGGCGGCGGTGGTCGGGGCGAGCACGGCGTCGCGGCTCGCGGCCTCCGCCGCGGCGCGGAGCAGCAGGGTGGGGTCGTCGCCGGGCCGGGTGCCGGCGTCGAGGACCACCTCACCGCGGGAGAGGGCGATGCCGGGAGCGATCCGCTCCAGCGCGGGCGTCCGGCGGTCGCGTTCGCCCGTCGGTCGGGCCATCACGGCGTCCGTGCGCCGCCACGCCAGGCGGGACAGGTGTCCGATGCGCCGCCCGAGCGAGCGGACGTGGCGCTGGGCCGCCTCGGCGTCGGCGAGCCCCAGGCGGTCTGCCAGCGGTCCCCACATCTCGGGGGCGATGCGGTCGGCGGGCCGTCCGGCGAGGTCCTGCACCTCGTCGCGGACGTCGAGGAGCATCTGCCGCGCCGCCTCGAGCGCCGGGGTGGAGGCGTCGACGAGCCAGCTGGCCTCGATCGCCTTCAGCACGCCGGCGTCGCGCAGGCCTCCCTCGGCTTCCTTGACGTCGGGCACCGAGGCGTGCCCGAGCTCCCCGGTGACGTCGTGGCGCTTGAGGGTCATCGCCTTCAGCTCCGGCAGTCGGGTGCGGGCCTGCCGGCGCCAGTCGGCGAGCATCGTCGTACGCAGCCGGAGGCTGAGCCCCGGGTCGCCGGCGAGGTGGCGGGCGTCGAGCAGACCCAGCGCGACCCGCAGGTCGGCCGCCGCCTCGAGCACCTCGGTCATCGAGCGGACCGAGTGGTCGAGGCGTCGACCGGAGTCCCACAGCGGGTACCACAGGGTGGCGCCCAGCCCACCCAGGTCCAGTCCGTCCTCGTGGACGAGGACGACGTCGAGGTCGGAGTGCGGGGCGAGCTCGCCCCGACCGTAGCCCCCGACGGCGACCAGGGCCACCCCGGTGACGGGCCCGCCGGAGGCGGCGTACGCCTCCCGGCAGAGCTCGTCGGCCGAGGTGGCCCTGGTGTGTCGATCTGCTGCGGTCATGCGGGGTCCCTGCGTCGTTGCTCGGAGGAGCGAAGCGGAGGAGAGGAACGACGTGGGGTGCTCATGCGTGGTCCCCGAGACGCCCGCCCATCAGAGTGCCGACGCGTCCTGCTCGCCGGTGCGGACGCGGACGACGGTCTCGACCGGGCTGACCCAGACCTTGCCGTCGCCGATCCGGCCGGTCTGCGCGGTCTTGACGACGATCCCGACGATGTCGTCGGCGTCGGCGTCGTCGACGACGATCTCGATGCGGATCTTGGGCACGAGGGCGATGTCGTACTCCGCCCCGCGGTAGACCTCGGTGTGGCCCTTCTGGCGGCCGTAGCCGCTGACCTCGGAGACCGTCATGCCGGCCACCCCGAAGGTCTCGAGCGCCTCGCGGACGTCCTCCCACTTGTGCGGCTTGATCACCGCGGTCACGAGCTTCATGCGCTGGCTCCTTCCGTCTTGCTGGTCGTGGTGGCGGGGGCGGTCGAGGCAGCGAGCACGCTGCTGCCGCCGCCGCTGGTGCCGCTGTGCAGGTCGTACGCCGACTCGCCGTGGGCGACGAGGTCGATGCCGTTGACCTCGTCCTCCTCGTCGAGGCGCAGGCCCATCGTGTACTTGATCCCCAGGGCGATGACAGTGGTCAGGACGCCGGAGTAGATGACGGCCACCACGACACCGAGGGTCTGGTCGCCCAGCGAGCCGAACCCTCCGCCGTAGAGGAGCCCGTCGACCCCGCCAGCGCCGTCGGCCGTGGAGAACACACCGATCAGGACGGTGCCGACGACGCCGCCGACCAGGTGCACGCCGACCACGTCGAGCGAGTCGTCGTACCCGAGCTTGTACTTCAGGCCCACGGCCCAGGCGCAGACACCACCGGCGACGAGGCCGATCGCCACCGCGCCGGAGAGGTTCACCGCACCGGCGGCCGGGGTGATCGCGACCAGGCCGGCGACGATGCCCGACGCGGCACCGAGGGAGGTGGCCTTCTTGTGGATCAGGCGCTCGACCAGGAGCCAGCCGATGATGGCCGCCATGGTGGCCAGCGTGGTGTTGGCGAAGGTGCGGCCGGTCTCGGACATGAAGCGCTCGGTGAACGCCTCGCCCTCCTCGCCGGCGAAGACGATGGAGCCGACGTTGAAGCCGTACCAACCCATCCAGAGCAGGCCGGCGCCGAGCATCGTGAGGGTCAGGTTGTGCGGGCGCATCTGCTCACGCGGCCAGCCGATCCGCTTGCCGAGCAGGAGGACCAGCACGAGGGCCGCGACACCGGCGTTGATGTGGACCGCCGTGCCACCGGCGTAGTCCTGGGCACCGATGCGACCGCAGATGAGCGAGTCCTCGGTGCAGCTGAAGACCATGTGCGCCATCGGGAAGTAGACGATCAGCGACCACAGCGGGACGAAGACCACCCAGGCGGAGAACTTCAGCCGGTCGGCGACGGCGCCGCTGATCAGCGCGGCGGTGATGATCGCGAAGGTCATCTGGAACATGACGCCGATGTAGGTGTCGGTGGTGACGCCGTCGAGCCAGAGGAGCTCGAAGGGGTTCGCGAAGAAGGTGCCGTCGCCGCCGAACCCCATCGACCAGCCGACGGCGACGTAGAGGATGCCGACGATGGCAGCCGCCACGTAGGACATCATCATCATGTTGAGCACGGACTTCGACCGCGACATGCCGCCGTAGAACAGGGCCAGCGCGGGCACCGTCATCATCAGGACGAAGGCAGTCGCCACCAGCATGAAGGCGTAATAGCCGTCCACAGGACCTCCAGGGATTTCGAGCACGAGCGAAACGGGGGTGGTCACCGGGCGATGACGCCGCTGTCATGCCGGTGCCCACGTGATGACCCGCAGCCTGTGCGGGCGAGGTTTCACCGGGCTGCGACGGATGTTGCATGCACGCAACGGAATGGGTCGTCGTGTTACGGGTGTGTGAACGGATCGGCCCCGGAGGCCGCCTTGTTAGTGTTCGGCCGTGTCCAGACTGGCCGTGATGGCGCACTACGACGTCGCCGGGGAGCTTCGGCCCCACGTGCGTGGTCAGGTGGAGGCACTGGCCGCGTCGGTCGACACGCTGCTGGTGTGCACGACGGCCAGCCTGCAGGACTCCGCGCGCGCCTGGCTGGCCGAGCGGGCGGTCCTGGTGGAGCGGGCCAACTACGGCTACGACTTCTTCAGCTACAAGGTCGGCCTCGACGCCGCCGGCGACCTGACGGCGTACGACGAGGTGGTGGTGTGCAACGACACCTACGTCTTCGCCCTCGACTCCTACGAGCCCGTCTTCACCGAGATGGCCACCCGGCCCTGCGACTTCTGGGGCCTGACGGGGGCCGAGCGCGTCGCGCCGCACATCCAGTCCTTCTTCATCGCCTTCCGGCCGTGGGTGGTCGGCTCGCGAGCGTTCACGACCTTCTGGGAGGAGATGGAGCCGATCTCCAAGCGCCGCCAGGTGATCCGGCGCTACGAGGTCGGCATGTCCCGCCGGCTCTACGAGGCGGGCTTCGTCTCCGACACCTACTTCGTCGAGACCCCCGAGGACCGTCGCATCGCCCGCGAGCGGATGCGCTGGTGGGCCGCCCACCGCTCCCACTTCCCGCGCACCCGCGCCGAGGTCCGCGAGTGGCGCGAGCGGGCCAACGAGCCGTGGAACCCGGCGCGCAGCCTGGCCGACCGGGTGCTCGACGACGCCCGGCTCCCCTACGTCAAGATCGACACCCTGCGCTACGACCCCTACAACCTCGACGCCAAGCGCCTGCTCGAGCTGTGCGAGCGCCGGTATCCCCAGCGCTTCGAGGGCGTGCGTGAGTTCCTCGAGGAGACCGCGCAGTACTACCCGCTGCGCGACACCGAACGGCTCCTACCTACTCCGCTGGCCCTCGAGCCCCTCTTCCCGAGGGTGAGGTACTCCGATGCGCGGTGAGCGTCGCCGCCCGAGCCAGGTGCGGCTCGACGACGCCGCCGAGGTGATGGTCGCCTCCGGGCTCGTCGACGTCGACTACGTCGCCGCCCAGCTCGGCACCACCTTCGGCTCGCCCCTCGAGGCGGCCCGCGCCGTCGTCGAGGCAGGCGACGTCTCGCCCCACCCGCTCTTCGAGGCCCAGTGGATCGGGCGCCGCCGCTCGTGGCAGCGAGCCGGCCAGCACCCCGTTCTCTGGTACGTCGCCGAGCGCCGTCGCCGCAACCGCATCGCGCCCCACCCGCTGGTCGACCCGCGGATCGTCTTCGCGGCCTACCCCGAGGCCCGGCACCATCCCTACGGCGCGCTGTCCTACTGGCTGTCCGCCTCCGGCCCCGGTACGCCGCTGCCCACCCGCATCCTGCCCCGCAAGGTCTCCTGGGCCACCTACCGTGCGGCCGCCATCGAGGCCGCGACCCAGTGGCGCGAGGAGGTCGTGAGGGAGCGTCCGCAGCTCGTCGGGCCCACCCCCGCGCTCCCCACCGCTCTGGGCACCTCGCCCGCGGTGACCGTCGTGATGGCCGCGCAGGACGCCGGCCCGCTCGTCCACCAGACGGTGGCCTCGCTGCAGGCCCAGACCTTCACCGACTGGCACCTCGTGGCCGTGGACCGCGGGTCGGCCGACGACACCGCAGCCGTGCTCCAGGGAGTCGCGGCCTTCGACGACCGCATCACCGTCGTGCGCGAGTCGCGCTGCGGGGCGGCCCGGGCCCTCAACGTGGCCCTCGAGCACGGCACCGCCGAGCACGTCGCCTTCCTGCCGCTCGGACGGGAGTGGCTCCCCGACATGCTCGGCGACCTGCTGGCGCACGCCCACCAGAGCGGGGCGGCGGCAGTGGTCGCCGGTGCAGGGGCGGTCGCCCGGTCGCGGCACGAGCTCCTGGGCGGACGCCCGGTCGACCTCGCCACCGCGCTGCTGCGGCGCGACGCGGTCAAGGACGTCGGCGGTTTCGACGAGGGCCTCGACGGGGCGGTGGAGCGCGACCTCGTGCTGCGGCTCACCCGCGACCACGAGCCGCTCGCGGTCGACGTACCCGTCCTCCGGCGCCCGGAGACCCCGCAGCCCGGCTTCGGCGACGACTGGGACTCCGTCGTCCTCGAGCGCCAGCTCGTCGACTGGGACGCCGCGGCGACCCGCGAGACGGACGAGTCGCTCGTCAGCCACGTCATGCCGCTGGGGCCGGAGCCGCGGCGCACCGTGGAGTGGCTCGGCTCGGTGCCGCGCGAGGGGTCTGAGCTGGTGCTCGTCGGGGTCCGGATGCGTCGCGCGCACCACGTCCTGGCCGCGTCGATCGCCGCGGTCATCCCCGGCGCCCGCTTCGTCTCGGTCCCCGCCCCGGTGTCCATGTCCGTCGCCACCAACGTCGGTGTCGCGCAGGCGACCGGCAGCACCGTGGTACTGGTGCGGCCCGAGGCGATGCCACCGCGCCAACCGATCGCCGAGCGGCTCGCCGCTGCGCTGCGCGAGCCCGGGGTCGGCCTCGTGCAGCCCTTGGTCGTCGACCTCGACGGCGTCGTGCTCAGCGCCGGCGCTCGGTTCACCTCCGACAACCCCCACCCCGAGCTGTTCCTCGCCGGCCTGCCCACCAGCGACGCCCTCCGGATCGGCACCTGCGACGTCGCCGCGCCGGCCGCCGCGGTGGTGGCCCTGCGCACCGAGGCGGCGGTCGCGCTCCGCGGGCTGGACGCGCGCTACCACTCCGTCCTCGGCGAGACCGACCTCGGCCTGCGGGCACAGCGGGCCGGAGTCGGCGGGACGGTCCTGGTGCCGGACGCGGTGATCACCTCGCGCACCCCCTACGCCGAGCCCGAGCGGCTCATCGGTGCGATGTCGTCGTTGCGCCCCACCGTCCTCGCCGGGCCGCCGCCCCCGACCGACCGCTCGCACGACCAGCTGCGCACGGCTGGCCTCGAGGTGACCGACGAACGCAGCCGCCGGGTCGCAGCCGACCCCGACGACCGCGCCGCGCCGTCTGTCCTCGTCCCCGAGCTCGTCCTCCGCGCCGTCGAGGGCATCCGCGAGTCGCCCCCGCGCCTGCGGTGGGCCGTCGACATCGCCGCACCCGCCGCCCAGCGCGGCGACCGGTGGGGCGACACCTACTTCGCGCGCTCCCTGGCCGACGCCCTCGAGCGACGCGGTCAGCACGTGGCCATCGACCGTCGCGACGCGCGGCAGCGCGACTCGCGCGACCACGACGACGTCCTGCTGGTGCTCCGCGGCCTGGACCGCGTCATGCCCCGGCCGGGGCTGCTCAACGTGGAGTGGATCATCAGCCACCCCGACATGATCACGCCCGACGAGGTGGCCGGCTTCGACCTCGTCTACGCCGCCAGCACGAGCTGGTCGGCGCGCGTGAGCCGTGAGTGGGGCACGCCCGTCACGTCGCTGCTGCAGTGCACCGACACCCGCTGGTTCCACCCGGAGCGGGCCGAGCCCGACACCGGCCCGGCGCTGCTCTTCGTGGGCAACTCACGCGGCATCTACCGCTACGCCGTGCGCAGCGCCCTGGCGATCGGCGCCGACCTCACCCTGCACGGCAACGACTGGACCGACTTCGTCGAGCGCGACCAGATCGCCTCTGGGGGCGTCGACAACCGTGAGGTCGGCGCGCTCTACGCCTCGGCCGGCATCGTGCTCAACGACCACCACCTCGACATGCGGCGCGACAGCTTCGCCTCCAACCGCCTCTTCGACGCGGCTGCCTGCGGGGCCCGGATCCTCAGCGACCGCATCGACGGCCTCGAGGAGATCTTCTCCGGCCTGGTGCTGCCCTTCGACAACGAGCACGAGCTCGCGCGCCTCGTGGAGCCGCCCTACGACGCCTTCCCCGACAACGCCGCCCGGCGCGAGATCGCGACCCGGATCATCGCCGAGCACAGCTTCGACAAGCGTGCCGAGACCCTGATCGACGACGCCGTGCGCGCGCTGCTCGCCCGCCGCTGACGGCGTACCAGGCCCGTCGGGTCGACTGGTCCTGAAGTTGTCGGCCCGTGCACGGCCTGACATGTTCAGCGATCCCCGGGCAGCCGGGGATTCCTGAAGATGTCGGCCCGTGCACGGCCTGACAAGCTCAGCCCAGCAGTGCGTCGACGAACGCGGCCGCGTCGAACGGCGCCATGTCGTCGGGGCCCTCGCCGAGGCCGACGAGCTTGACCGGTACGCCGAGCTCGCGCTGCACCTGCACCACGATGCCGCCCTTGGCGGACCCGTCGAGCTTGGTGAGGACGATGCCGGTCACGTCGACGATCTCGCTGAAGACGCGCGCCTGGATGAGGCCGTTCTGGCCGGTGGTCGCGTCGAGCACGAGCAGCACCTCGGTGACGTCGGCCTGCTTCTCGATGACGCGCTTGATCTTGCCGAGCTCGTCCATCAGGCCGGCCTTGTTCTGCAGGCGGCCGGCGGTGTCGACGAGCACCGTGTCGACGCCGTTGTCGACGCCGTGCTTGACCGCCTCGAACGCGACGCTGGCGGGGTCGCCGCCCTCGGGGCCGCGCACGACCTCGACGCCCACGCGCTCGCCCCAGGTGGCGAGCTGGTCGACGGCCGCGGCGCGGAACGTGTCGGCGGCGCCGAGGGTGACCGAGAGGTCCTCGGCCACCAGGATCCGGGCGATCTTGCCGACGGTGGTGGTCTTGCCGGCGCCGTTCACGCCGACGACGAGCACCACGCCCGGCTTGCCGTCGGTGCCGGTCACCTGGACGCGGCGGTCGAGGTCGGTGCCGACGAGCTCGATGAGCTCCTCGCGCAGGACCTCGCGTGCGTCGGGTGCGGTGCCTCCCTCGACCCGCAGGCGGGTGCGGAGCCGCTCCACGAGGGCCTGGGTGGGCGCGACGCCGACGTCGGCGGTGAGCAGCGTGTCCTCGATCGCCTCCCACGTGTCCTCGTCGAGGCGCTCGCGGCTGAGGAGCGCAAGCAGCCCCTTGCCGAGACCGCCCTGCGAGCGCGAGAGCCGCTGCCGCAGGCGGACGAGCCGCGATGCCGTGCTCTCCGGCTTCTCGAGGGTCGGTGCGGCCGGGGCCTCGACGACGGGCTCGGCGGTGTCGACCGCCGGCTCGGGCGGCGCCCCGGTCGCGACGTCGGTCTCGGTCGGGGGCGGCGCGATGACGTCGGTGCGACCGCTGGGCGGCTGCACCTCCTTGCGCCGGCGTCCGGACGTCAGCAGCCCGGCGAGCGTGAGCACGCCGACGACCGCGATGGCGATGATCAGATAGAGCCAGTCACCCATGGGGCCAATCCAATCAGAGGGGCACGGCGCGCCGGAGGCGGGTGAGCACCCCGGCCTCGCGACGGGTGTCCTCGGCCGCCAGCCGAGCCCGCAGCTCGTCCCGCTGGGCGACGAGGCGGTCGGCCCGCTCGCGCTCGCGCGCGAGGCGGCCCTGCGCCCTCGCGAGGTCGGCGAGCACCGCGTCGAAGGCGGCGGTCAGCCCGGACCCGGCGCCGCCGGCCAGCATCGGGGACGCCGTCCCCGCTCCCGGGTGCACGACCCACACGACCTCGTGGGGCATCAGCCGGAACCACCGCACGGCCGACTCCCCCACCAGCGCTGGCGGCGTGACCCGCACTGACGCCAGGCCCGCGTCCGCGAGGCGGGAGTCGAAGTCGTCGCCGTACCACCGCACGTGGTCGTGCTGGCCGAAGCGCCGGACGCGCTCCTCAGGCGTCGCGGAGGGGTCCTCGTCGGTCGCGACACCCATCTTGATGGGCACCTCGAGCAGCGCGATCCCGCGCGGACTGAGCACCCGCGCGATCTCCCGCATCGCCGCGCAGTCGTCCGGGACGTGCTCGAGCACGTGGTAGCAGACCAGCAGGTCGACCGAGCCGTCGCGGAGCGGGAGGTGGGTGAGGCTGGCGAGCGCGTCGACGTCGCGTGCGTCGTACCCGGCGTCCAGGCTCACCCGGCGACGGGCCTCGAGGCGGTGGAGCAGCACCTTCGACTGCCGCGAGGGTGCGATCTCGACCACCGTGTCGAGGTCGCGCAGCTCCGGCGACAGGACGCCGAGCAGGAGCGAGAGGAAGCGGTGCCGTTCCAGGCTCCCGCACCGGGGGCACTTCGCGTCAGGACGGCCGTCGGGTCCCGGTCGGAAGCCGCGGGAGACCATCGCCCCGCAGGCTGCGCAGTAGCCCTTGGGGACGTCCTGGCGGGAGCCGGTCACCTCTCGCACGCTAGTCCGCGAGCCGGCCGCCGCGAGGCGCCA
Source organism: Nocardioides sp. zg-1230 (assembly GCF_013155335.1). Lineage (GTDB taxonomy): Bacteria > Actinomycetota > Actinomycetes > Propionibacteriales > Nocardioidaceae > Nocardioides. The sequence continues at coordinate 71,229 of NZ_JABJQZ010000008.1, forward strand.
CGCCGGTGGTCACCGGCCTGCCGGGGTCAGACGCGGGACTCGGAGTCCTCGAGGGTCGGGAGGGCGTCGACGCCCTTGCGCATGGCGTCGCCGAGCTGCGGCGCGACCGGCATCTCCTCGCCACGGTGCGGGTAGGCGACGTAGACAGCCACGGCGGCGGCGACGAGCACGCCGAGGGACATCATCAGGACGATCGCGAGCACGGGGTTCCTCCGAGGTGGGCCGGGCGGGTCTCCTCCACGGTGGCACACGACGCGTGACCCTCGTGCATCGGCGCCTGTCACCGGCGCGTCGGGGTGAGGACGCTCACCCCTCGGGGCGGAGAAGGGGTACGACGGCCGCGCGCACGACGTCGGGCATCGGGGTCACCGGCCGCTCGCCCGCGCCGCGGGAGTTGTCGACGTACACGTGGACGAAGCGTCCCTCTGCGGCCGCCTCGTCGGACGGGCCCTGGAACAGCCCGATCCGGTAGACGATCGAGCTCGTCCCCACCTTGTCGACGACGAGCCCCATCTCGATCGGGTCGGGGAAGCCGATCTCGCGGTAGTAGCGGCACCCGGTCTCGGCGACCACACCGATCTGCGGCAGCGCGCGCACGTCGACCCCGGTCGCCTCGTAGAGGTAGGCGTTGACGGCGGTGTCGAACAGCTCGTAGTAGGTGGCGTTGTTGAGGTGGCCGTAGGCGTCGTCGTCGCGCCAGCGCGTGGTGGCGGTGCGCCAGGCGACGTAGTCGGCCCGGGTGGGTACGTCCTGTGCCACTACGCCGACTCCGCATCACGGAGGCGCTGGCTGATGACGGCGGACACCCCGTCACCGCGCATCGTGACGCCGTAGAGCGCGTCGCCGACCTCCATGGTGCGCTTCTGGTGGGTGATGACGAGCAGCTGGGAGTTCTCGCGCAGCTCCTCGTAGATCTGGAGCAGGCGGCCGAGGTTGGTGTCGTCGAGCGCCGCCTCGACCTCGTCGAGGATGTAGAACGGCGACGGCCGGGCCTTGAAGAGCGCCACCAGGAACGCGACCGCGACGAGCGACCGCTCGCCACCGGACAGCAGCGAGAGCCGCTTGACCTTCTTGCCCGGCGGCCGGGCCTCGACCTCGACGCCGGTGGTGAGCATGTCGCCGGGGTCGGTGAGGACCAGCCGGCCCTCGCCCCCGGGGAAGAGGCGGGCGAAGGTCTGGTCGAAGGCCTTCTCCACGTCGGCGTAGGCCTCGGTGAAGACCTGCTCCACGCGGGTGTCGACCTCGCGGACGATGTCGAGGAGGTCCTTGCGGGTTCGCTTGAGGTCCTCGAGCTGCTCGGTGAGGAACTTGTGCCGCTCCTCCATCGCCGAGAACTCCTCCAGCGCGAGCGGGTTGACCCGGCCGAGCATCGACAGGGCGCGCTCGGCGGACCGCAGTCGCTTGACCTGCTCCTCGCGCACGAAGGCGGTGGGCTCCGGCGGCTCCTCCCCCTCGGGCACCTCGCCGGTGAACGGGATCGGCGTGGTCGGGCCGTAATCGGAGACCAGGCCGTCGGGATCGAGCCCGAGCTCCTCCAGCGCGCGTTCCTCCAGCTGCTCGATGCGCATCTTCTGCTGGGTGCGGGCCATCTCGTCGCGGTGCACCGAGCTGACGAGCTCGTCGTGCTCGCGACCGAGGTCGCGCAGCCGGGTGCGCACGGCCATGAGCTCCTGCTCGCTCCCCTGCCGGGACTCCTCCACCGCGGCGCGCTCGTCGGCTGCCAGCATGACCGAGCGCTCGAGCTGGTGGAGGACGACGCGGACGGCGGACGACACGGCCTCTGCCGCCCGACCCTCGCGGATCAGCCGCTCGCGGCGCTCGGCGGCGCGGGCGCGCGACTCGCGCTCGGCCTGCGCGGCACGCAGGAGGGAGTCGGCCCGGCCGTGCAGCGCGCGGGCCCGCTCCTCCGCGGTGCGCAGTGCGAGGCGGGCGTCCATCTCGGCCTGCCGGGCGTCGCGGGCCGCCGCGGCGAGCCGCTCGCGCTCGGCGGTGTCGGGCTCCTCGTCGGTGACGTCCTGGGCGGCGGCGAGGCGCGCCTCGAGGTCGACGAGACCGGCGAGGGCGGCCTCGCGGGCCTCCTGCGCGGTGGCGATGGCGCGCTCGAGCCGCTCGGCCTCGCCCTTGGCGGCGCGGGCCTGCGAGCCGTACTGCCCGAGCTCCTCGGCCACCGCGGCGAGGGTGGCGTCGGACTCGTGCAGCTTGGCCAGGGCGACGTCGACGCGCTTGAGGGCGTCGTGGCGGGCGGCCTCGAGGCGGGAGATCTCGAAGCCGAGGCGCTCGGCTGAGGCGGTGGCCTCGGCGAGCTTCTCGCCGGCCTCGTCGACGGCCGCCTGGATCTCGATCAGGCTCGGCTGGCTGGTCGAGCCGCCGGCGGCGAAGTGGGCGCCGAGCAGGTCGCCCTCGCGGGTCACGGCGACGACGTCGGGGAGCTGGGAGACGAGGCCCCGGGCGGTGGGGAGGTCGTCGACGACGGCGACCTGGTGCAGCAGCCGCGCCAGCGCGGGGCGTACGTCGTCGGGCGCCGACACGACGTCGACGGCGTACGTCGCACCGTCGGGGAGGGTGGGCCAGTCGCGGTCGGCGGCCGGCGCGCCGCCCAGCAGCATCCCGGCGCGTCCGAGGTCGTCGTGCTTGAGGTGGGCGATCGCCTCGACGGCCGCGCCTGCGTCGGAGACGACCACCGCGTCGGCGGCGGCGCCGAGGGCGGCGGCGACGGCCGTCTCGTAGCCGTGGTCGACGTCGAGGAGCGCTGCCACCGAGCCCAGCAGGCCACCGACCTCGTCGGTCGCGGCGAGAAGGGCCCCGGCGCCGTCCTTGCGGTTGAGCCCGATCTCCAGCGCGTCGCGACGGGCGACGAGGCCAGCGCGCTCGCGCTCGGCCTGCTGGGCGTCCTCGCGCGCCTTGGCGAGCTGCTCCTCGATCTCGTCGAGCGCGGCCACCGCGTCCTCGTGCTCGGAGTCGAGGCCCTCCTCGCCGGCGTCGAGGCCCGCGACCCGGGTCTCGAGCGCGGTGAAGTCGCGCTGCGCCCGATCGGCGCGCGTGACGGCGTCCTCACGGGCGTCGGTGAGCCGCTGGATCTCGGCGTCGGCCGCCTCCGAGCGGGACGTGAGCGCGTTGACCTGCCCGGTGAGCCGGGCGAGCCCCTCGCGCCGGTCGGCGGCAGCGCGCTGCAGACCGGCGACGCGCTTGTCCTCCTCGGCCGCGGCCTCCTCGGCCGCGCGCTTGGCGACCACGGCGGCGTCGAGGGACGCGCGCTGCTGCTCGACCTGCTCGGCGATCTCGGCCTCCTGGCGGCGCACCCGCTCGGCCTGCGCCTCCAGGTCGTCGGGGTCGCGGCCGGAGTCGACGGTGTCGCCCTCGGCTGCCCCTGCCGCGTTGCGGATGCGCTCGTCGGCCAGCGAGGCGGTGCCGCGCAACCGCTCCTTCAGGCCGGACAGGGCGAACCAGGTCTCCTGCGCCGCGGCCAGTCGGGGCAGGTCGTCGCGCAGGGCCGCCTCGAGGCGGGCCTCCTGCTCGCGGCCGGCGGTGATCGCGGCCTCCACCTCCTCGCGACGCTCGAGAAGCACCGACTCGTCGGCGAGCTCGGACTCGAGCGCCGTGCGCGCCGTGACCAGGTCGTCGGCGAGCAGGCGGGCGCGGGCGTCGCGCACGTCGGCCTGCACGGTCTGCGCCTGGCGGGCGACCTCGGCCTGGCGCCCCAGCGGCTTGAGCTGCCGACGGATCTCCGACAGCAGGTCGGCGAGGCGGGTGAGGTTGCCGTCGGTCGCGTCGAGCTTGCGGAGCGCCTTCTCCTTGCGCTTGCGGTGCTTGAGGACGCCGGCGGCCTCCTCGATGAAGCCGCGGCGGTCCTCCGGGGTGGCGTGCAGGATCGAGTCGAGCTGGCCCTGGCCGACGATCACGTGCATCTCACGGCCGATGCCGGAGTCGCTGAGCAGCTCCTGCACGTCGAGCAGCCGGCAGCCCTGTCCGTTGATGGCGTACTCCGAGCCGCCGTTGCGGAACATCGTGCGGCTGATGGTGACCTCGGCGTAGTCGATCGGCAGCGCACCGTCGGAGTTGTCGATGGTCAGCTGCACCTCGGCGCGCCCCAGCGGCGGACGGCCGGACGTGCCGGCGAAGATGACGTCCTCCATCTTGCCGCCGCGCAGGCTCTTGGCGCCCTGCTCGCCCATGACCCAGGCCAGCGCGTCGACCACGTTGGACTTGCCCGACCCGTTGGGGCCGACGATGCAGGTGATGCCCGGCTCGAGCTGCATCGTCGTCGAGGACGCGAAGGACTTGAACCCCTTGAGGGTCAGGCTCTTCAGGTACAACGCGGGCTCCTCACCGGTCGAGAGACGGCCACTGACAACTGGGGAAGCTCAGCGCGGCTCACCCTACGACACCGGTCGCTGCCGGAGGCCGTTGCACGCGGCGTGGCACCACGCCATGCTGGGGCGATGCGGAGCCCGCTGATCGTCCTGGCCGTCCTCGCCGTGCTGCTCGCGCCCTCCCCGGTCGTCGCCGCGCCGGCACCGCCCGAGCCGCTGACGCGCCAGCAGCTGCTGACGCTCGAGGACTACGTCGTCGTCTACCCCGACGTGCGCAACCCGTCGCGCGGCGTCCACCGCTCGCCCGTCTTCGCCCCGCGCGGCTGTGACGACCAGGGTGTCGCGGTGCGCGGCAGCAGCCGGATCCAGGGTGGTCTGTCGGTCACGAGCAGGCGCCGGTCGGTGTCGCTGATCGACCAGAACCTCGTCCGCTTCGACTCCGTGCGTCAGGCCCGCGACCTCGTGAAGCGCTACCGCGACTTCAGCAAGCGGTGCGTGGGTGACGTGGACACCGACGACGGCGAGGGCGGCGACGTGCTCCTGAAGAACCGGGCGTGGTTCCCGCCGGTCGTCGGCGACGAGTCCGCCGGGATGCTGATCGGCTGGTTCTCGCGGGGCGCGGTCGACTGGCGCCGCGTGCTGGTGGTGCGCACCGGCCGCACCGTGTCGGTGCTCGACGTGAGCTTCACCGACGTACGTCCCCCGCAGCGCGGTGTGCTCGCCCTGGGCCGGCTCGCGGTCGACCGCGTGCGCTGACCGGGCTCAGAGCTCGCGCCTCATCTGCTGGGCCGTGACCGCGTAGCCGGACGCCTCGTAGAGCCGGATCGCGGCGGTGTTGTCGCCGAACACGTTGAGCGCCATCGACGTGGCGCCGAGGTCGCGGGCGGCGGCGTGCAGGGCGTCGAGCAGCTCGCGGCCCAGGCCGCGTCCGCGGTGGTCGGCGTCGAGGCTGATGTCGTAGATCCAGGCCGAGACACCCGAGGCACGCTGCCGCAGCTCGATCCACCCCATGCCGACAGCCTGGTCGTCCACCACCGCGGTCCACAGGTGCATGTCCGTGCTCGCGAGGCCGTCGGGGAGCAGCTGGGCGAACTCCCCCGCCGACTGCGCCATGGCGGCCTCGAGGTCGAGGTCGCGCGACTTCGCGATGTCCGCGGCGTAGTCCCGCACCGACTGGGCGCGCCAGGCGTCGTACTCCTCCTGCATCATCGGACGCAACGACAGGTCAGGCACGGTCGAGGACGTCCTCCAGCGCCGCCAGCACGAGGAGCACGGCGTCGGGGCGGGCGTTGCGGCCCATGAGGCCGATGCGCCACACGCTGGTGGCGTGCTCCCCCGCGCCTGCGCCGATCTCGATGCCGTGGCGCTCGAGCAGCTCCTTGCGCACGCCGGCGGAGTCCACGCCGTCGGGCACCCGGACCGTGGTGAGCTCCGGCAGACGGCTCCCCTCGGCGGCGAAGAGCTCGAGGCCCATCTCCTGCAGGCCCGCCTGCAGCGTGTCGCCCGCCTCCTGGTGGCGCGCCCACACGGCGTCGAGGCCCTCGTCGAGGATCCGGGTCAGGCCGCCGTGGAGGCTGGCGACCATCGCGGTGGGCGCGGTGTGGTGGTAGGTGCGCTGCCCGCCCTTGACGCCCGCCTCGCCGACGTAGCCGCCGAGCATGCCGAGGTCGAGGTACCACGAGCGCGGCTTCTCGACGCGGCGCTCGAAGGCACGGTCGTTGATGGTGAACGGCGCCAGGCCGGGCGCGACGCCCAGGCACTTCTGCGTGCCGGCGTAGCCGATGTCGACACCCCAGTCGTCGGCGCGCAGCTCGATGCCGCCGATCGAGGTGACCGCGTCGGTGAGGAGCAGGGCGTCGCCCTTGCCGGCTCCGAGCGCGGCGATGTCGGAGCGGACGCCGGTCGACGTCTCGGCGTGGACGGCAGCGATGATGGCGGGCGACGGGTGCGCGGACAGGACGCGGTCGACATCGACCGGCTGGCCCCAGTCGTGCTCGACCGCGACGACCTCGGCGCCGCAGCGGGCGGCGACGTCGGTCATCCGCTGGCCGAAGAGTCCGTTGACCGCGACCACGACGACGTCGCCGGGGTGGACGGTGTTGACGAACGCCGCCTCCATGCCTGCCGAGCCCGTGGCACTGAGCGGCAGCGTGCGCGCGTTGTCGGTGCCCCAGACCGTGCGGAGCATGTCGCAGGTCTCGTCCATGATCCGGAGGAACTCCGGGTCGAGGTGCCCGAGCAGCGGCTCGGCCAGGGCACGGGTGGCCTCCGGGTAGGGGTTGGAGGGGCCCGGACCGAAGAGGTGGCGCTCGCGGATCATGAAGCCGACCGTAGACCCACCCCGGCAGCCGATGGGCTTCACAGGACGGCCCCGGGGTTGAGGATGCCGGCCGGGTCGAGTGCGTCCTTGATCCGTCTCGACAGCGCCATCACGTCCTCTCCGAGCTGGTCGGGCAGCGCCGACTTCTTGGTGCGACCCACGCCGTGCTCCCCGGTGATGGTGCCGCCGAGGCGGATGGCGGCCTGGAGGATGTCCTCGAAGGCAGCGCGCGCCCGGCGCTCGGAGTCCGCGTCGGCGGCGTCGTAGACGATGATCGGGTGGGTGTTGCCGTCGCCGGCGTGGGCGACGGTCGGGATCTCGACGTCGTGCCGCGCGGCGATCTCGGTCACCGCGGCCAGCAGGTCCGGGAGCAGCGGCACCGCCGCCCCGACGTCCTCGAGCAGCAGGCTGCCGCGGGCCTCGACCGCCGGGAACGCCATGCGCCGGGCCTCGACGAACATCTCGCCCTCGGCCGGGTCGTCGGTGAGGACGACCTCGGTCGCCCCGGCCGCGACGCAGGCCGCCTCCACGGCCGCGATCTCGGCGACGCGGGCATCGCCCGGGGCGTCGGACTGCACGACCAGCAGTGCCCCCGCCGTCCGGTCGAGACCACGCGGTGAGAAGTCCTCGACGGCGTTGATCGTGGCCCGGTCCATCAGCTCCATCATCGAGGGCCGCAGCGTACGGCGTACGGCGACGACGGCCTCGGCCGCAGCCACCACCGAGGCGAACGACGCCACGAGCGTCGCGGGCGGGAGGGGCAGTGGGACCAGGCGAAGGATCGCCCGTGTGACGATGCCGAGCGTGCCCTCCGACCCCACGAAGAGCTTGAGCAGCGAGAGACCGGCGACGTCCTTGATCCGCTTGCCGCCGAGGGTGATGAGCGTGCCGTCTGCGAGGACCACGTCGAGGCCGAGGACGTAGTCGGTGGTGACGCCGTACTTCACGCAGCACAGGCCACCGGCGTTGGTGGCGACGTTGCCGCCGATCGAGCAGATCTCGTACGACGACGGGTCAGGCGGGTACCAGAGGCCGTGCTCACGCGAAGCGGCCTTCACCTCGGCGTTGAAGGCACCCGGCTCGACGAGGGCGACCTGGCAGTCGGTGTCGATCTCGATCGCCCGCATCCGCTCGAGGCTGAGCACGATGCCGCCGTCGACGGCGCTGGCACCTCCCGACAGGCCCGACCCGGCACCGCGCGGCACGACCGGCACGCCGTGCGCGGCCGCCCACCGCACCGCGACCTGCACCTGGACGGCGTCCTCGGCGCGCACGACCGCGACCGGGGTGCCGGCACCGGTGTCGCGCGACCAGTCGTGGCGGTAGGTGTCGACGGTGGCCGGGTCGGTCGCCACGACACCTTCCGGCAGGGACTCCACGAGCTCGGCGAGGGCATCCACGCGCCCATCGTGGCACGCCGTGCGGGGACCGGGACCCCGACGACCTAGGGTCGGCAGGCATGAGAGCCGCACGCCGCGCCCGGATCGTGGGCGACGCCGACCTCGGGCAGGGACGGTGCCTGGAGATCGGCCCGCTGGCCAACCCGGTCGTCAGCCCGGACGTCGCCGACGTGCGCTACGTCGACGTCGTCGACCGGGCGGGCCTGGTCGCCCACTACGACGGCAACCCGGCCGTCGACCCCGACGCGATCCCCGAGCAGCACTTCTGGCTCACCCGGCCCGACGGCACCGTGTCCACGCTCGCGGAGGCGGTCGCCGAGGACGCGCCCTTCCAGCACGTCGTGGCCAGCCACGTCATCGAGCACGTGCCCGACATGCTCGGCTGGCTGCGCGACGTCGCGCAGGTGCTGACCTGGGACGGCGCGCTGCTCCTGGCGATCCCGGACCGCCGCTACTGCTTCGACGTGCACCGCGCCCCCACGACCGTCGGCCAGGTGGTCCAGGCCCACCTCGACGGCGACCGCACACCGTCGGTGCGCGCGGTGCTCGACCACTTCATGCGGGCCGTCGACCACCCGGCCGAGCAGGCGTGGGCCGGCGTGCCGCCCCCGACGCAGGGCCTGCACCCGATCGACGACGTCCGCCGCCACCTCGCCCGGCAGCAGGCCGGTGAGTACGTCGACTGCCACGTCTGGCCGCTGACGCCGCGAGGCTTCGCCGACCTGATGGACGACCTGCTCGCCCTCGGCCAGGTGGACTTCGCCGTCGAGCGGCTCACCGCCACGCGGGTGGGCGAGCAGGAGTTCTACGCCACCCTGCGACGTCTCGACCGCAGGCGCGAGCCGGCGGTGGCCGCCGAGGAGGCACGGGCAGCGCTCGCCGGGGTGCGCGCCGAGCTGCCCGACGAGGCACCGGTCGCGAGCGAGGACGACGTGGTGCCCGCGCACCAGCTGGCCGACGTGGAGCGGCGGCTGGCGGAGACGCGCGAGCGGCTCGCCCGGGTGCGGGCCGCACGCGACCGCGCGCGACGCCAGCGCGACCGCGCGGTGCAGGCAGCACAGGCCGCGCCCGCCGACCGGACCGGGCCGCTCGCTCGGCTCGAGCGGCGCCTGCGCCGCCCCTGACCTCGGGTCAGGCCGCGGCGGTCGCGGCCTCGTCGGCGTGGGCGATCTGCGCGAGCGAGCGCCACACCAGCGCGAGCGTGATGCCCGAGCCCACGAAGGCGAACCACCACGGCGCGGTCAGCCCCCACTCCCGGGCGATGAGGCCCCCGAGCAGCCCACCCAGGAGCATGCCGCCCATCACGCAGACCATGTAGACCGAGCCGACGCGCCCCTGGAGCTCGCTGGGCACGGCGCGCTGGCGCACCGCCTGCGACAGCGTGCCCCACACGAAGGCGTACGCGCCGAAGCAGAACATCAGGGGGTACGCCGCCCACGGCGAGGTCGTGAGCGCCATGGCGAGGTGGAACAGCACCTCGGCCAGCAGCACCGCGCGCATCAGCGTGGCCAGGGGCACGAGCCGCTCGAGGCGGCCGTAGGAGAACGTCCCGAGCAGGCCGCCGAGCGCGGCCGCCGTGGTGAGCAGGCCGAACCCGGCCTCCTCGATCCCGACGCGCTCGAGGGCCCACAGGACGAGCACCGACCAGGGAGCCGCCCAGGTGACGTTGAAGACCACGATGATCACGGCCAGCGTGCGCACGGGCGGGTTGCCCATCAGCCAGCGCAGCCCGTCGACGATGTCCTGCCGGACGTGGGTGTCGACGTCGCCGCGCACGGCGCCCGGCGGCGTACCGATCCGGGACACGAGCACCACCCCTGCTGCGATGCAGACGACGGTGAGGACGAACGGCCACACCATGCCGACCGAGAAGAGCAGGGCGCCGACCGCCGGTCCGACGAGCTGGTTGCCGGTGATCATGCCCGCCATGAGCCGCGAGTTGGCGATGCCGAGGTCGCGCTTCTCGACCAGCATCGGCGTGAGCGTGCCCGCGGTGGCGTCGACAAAGGTCTCGGCGGTGCCGAGCGCGAGCATCGCCGCGATGACCAGCGCGATGTTGACCTGACCGGTGGCGATGACGACGCACAGCCCGGCCAGCACGAGCCCGCGCACCGCGTTGGCGGTCATGATCACCAGGCGCCGGTCCAGCCGGTCGGCGAGCGCCCCGGCGACCAGTCCGATCAGCAGCCACGGCACCTGCAGCGCGATCATGGCCGCCGCGACCAGCAGCGGGTCGCGGGTCTGGGAGGCGACGAGCAGCGGACCCGCCGCGATGAGCACGCCGTCGCCGAGGTTGGTCACCCATGACGACCCGACGAGCCATCGGAACCCGGTGCCGAGCCGGTGGGGGAAGACGGTCTCGACGAGGCGGCTCACAAGCACGTGAGCCTACGTGCGCGGCCGTCTCGCCGCACCGCGACATCCGGGTGCGGGTCAGGCGGGGCAGGTCAGGCGGGTTGGAGGTCCTCGACCAGCAGCTCCGCCTCACGCGCGGCGGTCGCGAGCCGGTCGTTCTCGGCCTGCAGGCGCAGCACGAGCGCCTCCAGGTCGTCGACGCGTCGGCGGAGCCGGCTGTTCTCGACGGCGAGGACGGACGTGGTCCGTACGTCGCTGTTCACATGACCCAACAGCGCCTTGGCCATGGGGAGCCTTTCGAGGGGACGGGGCGACCGACGATCCGGCCGTCTACCAGAGTCCCACTGCGGCGGGCCGGGGTCAATCCGCTCGGCGCACCGGCCGGGCCCGCGGCGGCCGCTGGCAGCGCGGGCAGAAGAACGACGACCGGTTCATGAACGCCACCCGGCGGATCGGTGTGCCGCAGCGCCGGCACGGCTCCCCCTCCTGGCCGTAGGCGTCGAGCGACCGGTCGAAGTAGCCGGACTCGCCGTTGACGTTGACGTAGAGGGCGTCGAACGACGTGCCGCCCTGGGCGAGGGCCTCCCCCATCACGTCGCGGACGTGGCCGAGCAGCTCGCGCAGCACGGGTCCGGTGAGCCGGTCGCCCGGTCGCTCACCGTGCAGGCGCGCGCGCCACAACGCCTCGTCCGCGTAGATGTTGCCGACCCCGGAGACGAGGCCTTGGTCGAGCAGGAGCCGCTTGACGGCGGACGTACGTCGTCGCGCGCGGCGCACGAACTCGTCGTCGTCGAACGCCGGGTCGATCGGGTCCCGCGCGATGTGCACGATCTCCGTCGGCAGGTCCGCGCCCCCCGCCGAGACGACGAGGCCGCCGAACATGCGCTGGTCGACGAAGCGCATCTCGAGGGGACGTCCCTCGGCGGTGCGCAGGCCGAACCGGACCCGCAGGTGGCGCTCGTCGGGCGCACCGGGCTCGTGGAGGAGCATCTGCCCGCTCATCCCGAGGTGGCCCAGCAGTGCATCGCCGTTGGCGAACGCCAGCCAGAAGTACTTGCCGCGGCGGCGGACCGCCTCGACGCGCTGCCCGTCGAGGGCTGCGACGAAGCCGGTCGACCCGCGGTGGTCGCGGCGGACGGGCCGGGCATGGAGCACCTCGACGGCCTCGATGGTGGCGCCGACGACGTGGCGCTCGAGGCCGGCGCGGACGACCTCGACCTCGGGGAGCTCGGGCACGGCTCAGGCGTCGGAGGCGGTGACGACCGGTGCGGTCTCCGGTGCAGGCCGGCCGTCGACGTGGGCGGCAGCCTTGATCTCGCGGTAGGCGGTCTCGGCGGCGCCCTGCTCGGCCTCCTTCTTGGAGCGGCCGGTGCCGTTGCCGAGGACCTGCTCGCCGACGCGCACGCGCGCGACGAAGGTCTTCATGTGGTCGGGGCCGTCGTCCTCGATGAGGTACTCCGGCACGCCGAGCCCGAGGTCGGCGGAGAGCTCCTGGAGGGAGGTCTTCCAGTCGAGGCCGGCACCCATCGACGCCGCGGCCTCCATCACCGGGTCGAAGAGCAGGTGGACGACCTTGGCGGCCTCGTCGATGCCGCCGCTCAGGTGGATCGCGCCGATGACCGCCTCGACGGTGTCGGACAGGATCGAGGCCTTGTCGCGACCGCCGGTGGTCTCCTCGCCGCGACCCAGCTTGATGTGCTGGCCGAGACCGATCTGCCGGGCGACGTCGGCCAGCGCTCGCGCGTTGACGACCGCGGCCCGCAGCTTGGCCAGCCGGCCCTCGCTGAAGTCGGGGTGCGCGCGGTAGAGCGTCTCGGTGACCACGACCCCGAGCACGGAGTCCCCGAGGAACTCCAGGCGCTCGTTGGTCGGGATCTGCCCGTTCTCGTAGGCGAACGAGCGGTGGGTCAGGGCACGCTGCAGCAGCTCGGGATCCAGGACCGGATCACCGAGCGCTGCGCGGAGCTCGTCGGTGGTCAGAGGACCTGGCGACGGTCGGCCTTGGCGCCGTACTGGCCGCACTGGCCGCACGCACGGTGCGGGAGGTGCTTGGAGCCGCAGGCGGGGTTGGCGCACGTCACGAGGGTCGGCGCGACGGCCTTCCACTGCGAACGGCGGTGGCGCGTGTTGCTGCGCGACATCTTCCGCTTCGGAACAGCCATGGTGTGTCTCCTGGTTACGTGTGGCTTGCTTGCTTCTCCGCCGGGGATTTCCGGTGGAGTCAGTCTCGGGTGTCCTGCTGGATCTGCTGGAGCCCCGCCCAGCGCGGGTCGATCGGCGCGTCGTGCGCGTGGTCCGGGTCGTCCGCGAGTCGCGCACCGCACTCGGTGCACAATCCCGGGCAATCGTCCATGCACAGCGGCTGGAACGGTAGTGCGAGCACCACCGCGTCCCGCAGCAGGGGCTCGAGGTCGAGCAGGTCGTCCTCGAGCTGGCTGGTCTCGTCGTCGAGGTCACGGTCGTCGTTCTCCGTGGCCCTGTCGTGCTGGTCGGGGTAGACGTAGAGCTCCTGGAGCGTCACGTGGACCTCGTCCTCGATCGGTTCCAGGCACCGTACGCACTCCCCCTCGAGCGCGGCCGTGGCCGTGCCCGTGAGCAGCACGCCCTCCATGACCGCCTCCAGCCGCAGGTCGAGCTCGACCGGCGATCCTTCGGGGACAGCGAGGACTTCGATGCCAAGTCGTGCTGGCGCCGGAACGGAGAGCTCGAGCTCACGCTGGGACCCCGGGCGGCGGCCGAGCTCGCGAGTATCGAGCACGAGCGGCGCCCTCGGGTCCAGGCTGTTCACGTCGAGCTCCCACATCTGGACACCAACACAACCTCGGAATCGTATCCGCCGCCCCACCGACGGGGCAAAACGAGTGGCGGGTGGGGTCTCCCCCAGGGTGTCACGACGTGCGCTCGGCCAGCCGTGCCACGAGCTGCTCGCGGACCGGCTCGGGGACCAGGCCGCGTACGTCGCCGCCGAGCGCGGCGACCTCCCTGATCAGGCTGGAGGAGACGAACGCGTTGCCGACCGCGCCGGGGAGGAAGACGGTCTCGACCGCGGTGAGGTGGGCGTTCATCTGCGCCATCGGCAGCTCGTACTCGTAGTCACCCGCCCCACGGAGGCCCTTCACGATCGCCACCGCCTCGAGCTCGCGGCAGAAGTCGACGATGAGGCCGTCGAACCCGGCGACCCGCACGTTGGCGATCCCCGCGGTGGTCTCGCGCAGCATCGCGATGCGCTCGTCGGGGGTGAACAGCCTGTTCTTGCTCATGTTGACGCCGACGGCGACGACCACCTCGTCGAAGAGCGACGCGGCTCGGGTGACGATGTCGAGGTGGCCGTTGGTCACCGGGTCGAAGGACCCGGGGCAGACAGCGCGACGCACGGGCGTCCTTCCATTGAGTGGAGGCTCTGGTCCCGTCTCGGGATCAGGGGGCCGGGGTGGCGTGACCGTACCAAAGCGCGGTCTCGCCGTAGCGCTTCGTGCGCTCCTCCACGGTGCCGGGCGGCCAGGTGAGGATGGTGCGCTTCGCCGCTCGCTCGACCACGACGAGCGCGCCGGGGACGAGCCAGCCGTGGGCGACCAGCGCGACCAGGTCGGCGTCGACGTCCGCGTCGGACATCGGGTAGGGCGGGTCGGAGAAGACGATGTCGTAGGGCGCGGCGGGCGGCGAGGACAGGAACGTGGCCACCGAGGCCGCCACCACCCGGGCCTTGGAGAAGCCGAGGGTGGCTGCGTTGCGGGTGATGAGCGCGGCCGTGCGCCGGTCGTGCTCGACCATCGTCACCACCCCCGCACCGCGCGACCACGCCTCGAGGCCGACCGCGCCCGATCCGGCGTAGAGGTCGAGGAAGCGCAGCCCGTCGAGCGAGCCGGTGCGCGACTCGATGGCTGAGAAGAGCGCCTCGCGCACACGGTCGCTCGTGGGACGGGTCGTCTGTCCGCGCGGCGTCTCCAGCCGCCGGCCCCCCGCCGATCCCCCGATGATCCGAGTCATGTCCCCGTGCTGTGCCCTTCTCCGTCCAGCTCTTGTCCCAGCACTCGTCTCAGCCCTTGTCCAGGTAGGCCGACGCCGCTGAACGCTCCACCTCGGCGACGGCGTCGGCCAGGTCGGGCGCCCCTGCGAGCGCAGGATCCTCGGAGAGTAGCGCCTCTGCGGCGTTTCGGGCGCGGACGATCGTCTTCTCGTCGCGCAATACCCGAAGTGTGACGAGGCCGGACCTGAACCCCGACTGATGGGCGCCGAGCACGTCACCCTCGCGACGCTGCTCGAGGTCGACGCGGCTCAGCTCGAAGCCGTCGGTGGTCGACGCGACGGCGTCGAGGCGGTCGCGGGCGGGAGTGCCGAGTTCGGCGTGGGAGACCAGCAGGCACAGCCCGGGCAGGCCGCCCCGGCCGACGCGACCGCGCAGCTGGTGCAGCTGCGAGACACCGAACCGGTCGGCGTCGAGGAGCACCATCGCCGTGGCGTTGTGGACGTCGACCCCGACCTCGATGACCGTGGTGGAGACCAGCACGTCGATGTCGCCGGCCGCGAAGGCCCGCATCGTGCGGTCCTTGTCGTCGGGCGTCATGCGTCCGTGCAGGACAGCCGTGCGGAGCCCGGCCAGCGGGCCCGACGCGAGCTCGGCGTGGACGTCCTCGACCGCGGCGAGCGGGCGTCGGGGCGTGATGTCGGCGCCGTCCTCGTCGAAGTCGAGCTGGTCGGTCTCGCCCTCCTCGCCGGCGTCGCCGGAGATGCGGGGGCACACGACGTAGGTCTGGTGCCCGCGCTCGACCTCCTCGCGCACCCGCTGCCAGACCCGGTCGATCCACGAGGGCTGGTCGGCGAGGGGCACGACGTTGGTCTGGATCGGCGCGCGGCCGGCCGGGAGCTCCGCGAGGACGGACGTCTCGAGGTCGCCGAAGACGGTCATCGCGACCGTGCGCGGGATCGGGGTGGCCGTCATGACGAGCACGTGGGGCGGCGTGCCGGCCTTGTCGGTGAGCGCCGCACGCTGCTCGACGCCGAAGCGGTGCTGCTCGTCGACGACGACCAGGCCGAGGTCGGCGAACTCCACCCTGTCCTCGAGGAGGGCGTGGGTGCCGATCACGATGCCGGCCTCGCCGGTGACGATGCGCAGCATCGCCTCCTGCCGGGCCGCCTTGCCCATCGACCCGGTGAGCAGCACGACCTGGGTGGCGTCGGCGTCACCGCCGAGCATGCCTCCCTGCGCGAGGTCGCCGAGCATCGCGGAGATCGACCGGTGGTGCTGCTGGGCGAGCACCTCGGTGGGGGCGAGGAGCGCGGCCTGCCCCCCGGCATCGACCACCTGCAGCATCGCGCGGAGCGCGACCAGCGTCTTGCCCGACCCGACCTCGCCCTGCAGGAGCCGGTTCATCGGGTGGTCGCGGCCCAGCTCCTCGGCGACCAGGTCGCCGATCTCGCGCTGGCCACCGGTGAGCTCGAACGGCAACCGCGCGTCGAAGGCGTCCAGCAGCCCGTCGTCACGGCGGGCGCGGGCCTGCGCGCCCTGGGCGCGGTGGGCCGCCCGGCGCCGGGCGAGGACGAGCTGGAGCACGAGCGCCTCCTCGAAGCGGAACCGCTTCTGGGCGGCGCCGACCTGCTTCCAGTCGTCAGGGGCGTGGATCCAGCGCAGCGCCTGCATCACGTCGAGGACCCCGAACCGCTCACGCAGCTCGGGGGTGAGCAGGTCGGGAACCCCGGTGACGAGGTCGAGCGCGGCTGTGACGACCTTCTGCAGGTCCCACGAGTAGAGCTTGGCGGTGAGGGGGTAGATCGGGAGGAGCTTGCTCAGCGAGACCGCCTCGTCGCCGTCGAGGGTGAAGCCGTGGGGCTGCTCGAGCTGCCAGCTGCCGCGGAACTGCTTCGCCTTGCCGGTGAAGATCGCCCGGCTGCCGGGGCGGAACTGCGCCTCGTGGCGGTCGGCCTGGTTGGCGTAGGGGCTGAACAGCGTGACGGAGAAGTCGGGACCGTCCGTGCGCAGGCGCACCGTCGTACGGAACTGGCGGCGGTTGCCGCTGAAGAAGGACGCGCTCTCGCAGGACCGGACCTCGCCGACGATCGTCAGCTGCTCACCCACGACCGGTGTGGCGACCTCCGACAGCTCGGTGGCGGCGACGTAGCGGCGCGGGAAGTGGCGCAGCAGGTCGCCGACCGTCTCGAGCCCGAGGCCCTCCTCGGCCAGCTTGCGCTTCTTGTGGCTGTTGCCGAACACCGCGCCGATCGGGCTGTCCGGGGTGATCGCGACCATGCGGTGATCCTGCCCGTCACTCGACGCTGACGAGCAGCGGGTAGCGCGGCTGGCCGCCGTCGTGGACCGCGACGTCGACGGTCGGGTGCCGCTGCTCCACCCGCGCCGCGACCCGGTCGGCGAGCTCGACCCCGCCCTCGCCGGAGACGATCGTGACCAGCTCGCCGCCGCCCGCGAGCAGCCGCTCGAGCACCTCGTCGGCCACCGTCTCGAGGTCGGTGCCCACGACCGCGAAGTCGCCGGCGATCACGCCGAGCGCGTCGCCCGGCTCGCACGGGCCGGCCATCGTGATCGCCCGGCGGGCGGCGACGGTGACCGCGCCGTGGCGGACGTGGCGGGCCGTCGCCGTCATCTCCCGGACGTCGGCGTCGAAGGTGCGGCCGGGTTCGTGCACCGAGATGGCGGCCAGTCCCTGCACCTGAGCCTGGGTCGGGATGACCTCGACCACGACGTCGTGCTCCGCCTCGGCCGTGCGGGCCGCGATCTCGGCGGCTCGCACGGTGTCGCCGTCGTTGGGCAGCAGCACGATCTCGGCGGCGCCGCACGACTCGATGGCCTCGAGGAGCTGGCCGGTGGAGGGGCGCCGCCCCGGCCCTCCGCTGACCACGACCGCGCCCGCCGACTCGAACAGCGCGGTCAGTCCAGGGCCCGCGGCGACCGCCACGACCTGGCGCCCGGTGCGGGTCGAGACCCGCTGCCGCCCGGCGGCGACCTGGTCGGCGAAGTGGGTGACGCGGATGCGGTGCGGGCGCCCGGCACCGATCCCCGCCTCGATGGCGGCACCGACGTCGTCGACGTGCACGTGGACGTTCCACAGGCCGTCGCCACCGACCACGACGAGGCTGTCGCCGAGCCCGGCGAGGGTGGCGCGCAGCTCGGCGACGTGCTGGTCGTCCGCGTCGAGGAGGTACATCACCTCGTAGCCCGGGCCGTCCTCGGTGAGGTCGTCGCCGGCGAGGGCGGTCGCCACCGGGATGTGGTGGGTGCCGATCGGCGCCGACCACGGCGTGGGCCGCCGCCCGGTCGCGGTGGTCTCCACGGCGTCGAGGACGACGCACAGCCCCCGACCGCCCGCGTCGACGACCCCGGCGTGGGCCAGCACGTCGAGCTGCTCGGGGGTGCGGGCGAGGGCGTCGCGGGCGGCGGCTGCCGCGGCGGTGAAGACGTCACGCGTGCGCGCTCCCCGGCCGGCCGCCTCGAGCGCGGCGTCGGAGGCGGCGCGCGACACGGTCAGCATCGTGCCCTCGACCGGCGCGCCCACGGCGGCGTAGCTGGCCTCGGTGGCCTCGGCCATCGCCGCGGCGATCGTCTCGGCCGGCTTGTCGGCGATCGCCGCGCCCGCGAGGTGGTGCACGTAGGCACGCAGCATCTGACTGAGGATCACACCGGAGTTGCCGCGGGCGCCCATGAGCGCGGCGCGGGCGAGCACCGCCATGCCGTCACCGAGGGAGAGGTCCGGGTCGCTCCCCCGGGCCTCGCGCAGCGCGTCGCGGGCGGCCGAGACCGTGAGGAACATGTTGGTGCCGGTGTCACCGTCGGGCACCGGGTAGACGTTGAGCGCGTCGATCTCCTCGCGGGCCGAGGACAGGGCGTCGGTCGCGATCTCGACGAACCGCGCGACGCCGTCCAGCGTGATGCCGTGGGTGACGTGCTCCATCGCGTCGGTCTGCTCCCGGTGTCTGCTGGATGTGGTGGTGCGGCTGCCTCGTCGTACGATGTGGTGCGCGCCACAGGGTAGTGCCCGGCACCCACGGCCCCTGCGATTTCATCTCGCCGCCAGTCCTCGGCTACTCTTGCGCGGTTGCCTGCTGCCGCTTCTGGTGGTGCGGGCCTCCAAGACATCAACCTCGAACGGATCGGAGTGCACGGTGGCTGCCGTCTGCGACATCTGCGCCAAGAAGCCGGGCTTCGGAAACAACCGTCCCTGGTCGCGCAAGATCACCAAGCGTCGTTTCAACCCCAACATCCAGCGCGTCCGGGCGACCGTGAACGGCACGCCCAAGCGCCTCAACGTCTGCACCGGCTGCCTCAAGGCCGGCAAGGTCTCGCGCTGACCTGACGTCTTCTTCGCCGAAGCCCCCGTCGCTGATGCGGCGGGGGCTTCGTCGTGCTTCCGAGATCTTTTCCGGGGCCCGCCCCTTCGGGGACTCCCCGCTCATGCAGGGAGTCCGTCACTTCGAGGGGGTTGTGCACCCCCCGAGGTGTCGGACTCCCCCGCCAGGTCGATGAGCTGCCCGCCGCTGCGCCTCCCGGAACTCGTCGCCGCCCGGCGTCAGAAGTGGGTCCAGCCGGTCGAGCCGTCGTAGGGCGCACCGTCGACGGTGACGCCCTCGCCCTCGGTCACCTCGCCGACGACCTGCCAGCCGGCCGGGACGGAGGCCGCGTCGGGGAAGGTCGCCAGCAGCGAGTGGTCGTCACCGCCGCCGAGGATGAACTGGAGCGGGTCGGCGCCGAGCGCCGCGCCGACCGCCTGGAGCGGCTCGGGGATCTCGAAGGCGCCGGCGCGTACGTCGATGGCGACGCCGCTGGCCTCCGCGAGGTGGCCGGCCTCGGCGAGGAGGCCGTCGGAGATGTCGATCAGGGCCGTCGCACCCGCCTCGGCCGCCACCTTGCCCGCGCCGTACGGCGGCTCCGGTCGGCGGTAGGCCTCGACGAGCACCCGCGGGGAGCGGAAGCCGCGGCCGAGGACCGCGAGGCCGCCTGCGGCCCACCCCTGGCGGCCCGTGAGCGCGAGCACGTCGCCCGGCTGGGCGCCGGAGCGCAGGACGGGCGCCTGGGTGCACTGGCCGAGCACGGTGACGGCGATCATCACCTGGTCAGCGCGGGTGACGTCGCCGCCGACGACGGTGGCGCCGACGCTCGCGCACTCCTCGGCGAAGCCGCGGGCGAAGTCCAGTGCCCAGGCGACCGGGAGGTCGGCGGGAGCGGCGAGGCCGATCGTGAGGTGTCGCGCGGTGCCGCCCATGGCGTTGACGTCGGAGAGGTTCTGCGCCGCCGCCCGGTGGCCGACGTCGTCGGCGCCGGCCCAGTCGCGGCGGAAGTGCCGGCCCTCGACCATCAGGTCGGTGGAGACCACGACGTGGCCGTGCTTGATGCGCAGCACGGCGGCGTCGTCCCCTGGCCCGACGAGCACGTGCTCGTCCCCCTCGAAGATCTCCACGAGCTCGGAGATCAGGCCGAACTCGCCTGCCTCGCCGAGGGTTGCGTCCGCTGCCAGTGCCATGGACCCATCCCACCAGACGAGGGCCGTGACCACTGTCACCCATCCCCTGTCGGGGCCGGCGCGCGGCGCGGTAGGTTGGCCCGGTCACACCCGCTGAAGAGACCGAGGAGTCCACGATGGTCGTCCAGGCCTACATCCTGATCCAGACCGACGTCGGCAAGGCCGCCGAGGTGGCCAAGGCCATCGCCCAGGTCAACGGCGTCACGCTCGCCGAGGACGTCACCGGTCCCTACGACGTGATCGTCCGTGCCGAGGCCAAGAACGTCGACGAGCTGGGCAAGCTCGTCGTCTCCAAGGTGCAGAACCTCGACGGCATCACCCGCACGCTCACCTGCCCGGTCGTCCACATCTGAGCCGTCCGGCCCACGTGCACCTGCGTCGACGCCTCGGTCCGTCCTCGGGCCGGGGCGTCGTCGCGTCCGGGGCCGCCCTCGCGGCGCTCGCCCTGGCGGGGTGCAGCAGCACCCCGACCATCGACTCCGGCGACCTCTCCGGCTCCGACCTGGCCGCGTGCGAGTCCCTGGTCGCCGACCTCCCCGACACGCTCGCCGGCCAGGAGCGGCGCGAGGTCGAACCGGCCGACGCGCTGGGGGCAGCCTGGGGCGATCCGGCGTACGTCCTCACCTGCGGGGTCCCCGAGCCCGACGACTACGAGCCGACCGCCGAGTGCAACGTCATCGACGGCGTCGGGTGGTACGTCCCCGACGACCAGCTCTCCGACCTGTCGGTGGACGCCACCCCGATCGCCCTGAGCCTGAGGCCCTATGTCGAGGTCTCGGTGCCGGCGGACTACCGCACCGAGGGCATCGACCGGGCGCTGGCCGAGCTCGCGCCCGCGCTCGAGGAGCACCTCGGCAAGGGGCTCTCCTGCCTCTGACGCTGACGAGCCTCAGCGCAGGCCGGTGTCGCGACGCAGCGCGAGCTGGACGAGCCGGTCGACGAGGTCGGGGTACGACATGCCGGCGGCGGCCCACATCTGCGGGTACATGGAGGTCGGGGTGAAGCCCGGCATCGTGTTGAGCTCGTTGATGACCAGCGAGCCGTCGGGCATCACGAAGAAGTCGACGCGCGCGAGGCCCTCGCACGACAGCGCCTCGAAGGCACGCACGGCCATCGCCCGCAGCTGCTGCTCGGTCTCGGCGGGCAGGTCGGCGGGGATGTCGATCTCGGTGTGCTGGTCGGCGAGGTACTTGGCCTCGAAGTCGTAGAACTCGTGGTCGCCGCCGGTGCGCACCTCGCCGGGCCGCGAGGTCTCCGGCGGACCCTCGAGCGTGCCGAGCACGCCGCACTCGACCTCGCGCCCGCCCTCCATCGACTGCTCGACGAGCACCTTGGGGTCGTGGCGGAACGCCTCCTCGAGCGCCTCGTCGATCTCCGAGGCGTCGTGGACCTTGCTGATGCCCATGCTCGACCCGGCGCGGGCGGGCTTGGCGAAGGACGGGAAGCCGAGCTCCTCGACCCGGGCGCGTACGCCGACCGCGTCCTGCTCGTGCTCCGTGCGGGTGACGACGATGCCGGGGGTGACGGGGAGCCCGGCGGCCTGCAGGACGACCTTCATGTAGGCCTTGTCCATGCCGATCGCGGAGGCGAGCACCCCGGAGCCGACGTAGCGCACGCCGGCCATCTCGAGCATCCCCTGCAGGGTGCCGTCCTCGCCCCACGGGCCGTGGAGCAGCGGGAAGACCACGTCGATTTCGCCGATCACGGAGGGGACGCTGGCCGGTTCTGCCACGACGAGGTCAGTGCCGGTGGCGGCGCCCATCAGCGCCACCGGTGACCGGCCGGCGTCGACCTGAGGCAGGTCGTTGCCGCGGATCGCGAGGCGGGTGGGCTCGTCGCTCTCGAGCACCCACCGCCCGTCGGGGGCGATCCCGACCGGCACGACGTCGTACGCCTCCCGGTCGATCGCGGCCAGCACGCTGCCCGCGGTCACGCACGAGATGCCGTGCTCGGAGGAGCGACCGCCGAAGACGACGGCGACGCGCGGCTTGCGGCTGGTGGGGTCGACGGTCTTGTCAGGGGAGGTGTGGTTCATCGCCTCGACCCTATCCACCTACGCTGGCGCGCATGGCTCCAGACTCACCGCTCAGGCCCGGCACGATCGCCGTCACGGCCGGTCGGCCCGACAGGGTCCCCGATGCCCCGCTCAACACCCCGATCACGATGGCGGCGACCTACGTCGCCGGCGGCGAGGTGGAGTACGGCCGCTACGGCAACCCGACCTGGACGGCGCTGGAGGACGCGCTCGGCGCGCTCGAGGGCGGTCGCTGCCTGACCTTCGCCTCGGGGTTGGCCGCGGTCGCGACCGTGCTCGACCTGGTGGGCACGGAGGGCAAGGTCGTCGTGCCCCGGCACGGCTACACCGGCACGATCATGCAGCTCGCCGACCTCGAGTCGCGCGGTCGGCTGACTGCCGAGATGGTCGACATCACCGACACCGACGCGGTCGTCGCGGCCTGCGACGGCGCCGCGCTCGTGTGGCTGGAGTCGCCGACCAACCCGGCCCTCGAGGTCGCCGACATCCCCACCATCACCAAGGCCGCGCACGAGGCGGGCGCCTACGTCGTCGTCGACAACACCTTCGCCACGCCCCTGCTCCAGCGGCCGCTGGAGGACGACGTCGACCTCGTCGTGCACTCCGCGACCAAGTACCTCGCCGGCCACTCCGACGTGCAGATGGGCGCGATCATCACCCGCGACGACGAGCTCTGGGCCGTGCTCAAGGGGCGTCGCGACCTCGTCGGGGCGATCCCCGGACCGTTCGAGGCCTGGCTGACGCTGCGCGGGCTGCGCACCCTGCACCTGCGGGTCGAGCGCGCGCAGGCCAACGCCCAGGAGCTCGTACGCCGACTCGGCGAGCACCCCGCGCTGTCGGAGGTGCGCTACCCGGGGTTCGGCGCGATCGTCAGCATCGTCCTCGCGCAGGGCGAGATGGCCGCCGACCTGCTCAGCCGCAAGACGCGGCTGTGGATCCACGCCACCTCGCTCGGCGGCGTCGAGTCGAGCCTCGAGCGTCGTCGTCGCTGGAAGGCCGAGGCCGCCACCATCCCCGACGGCCTCGTCCGGCTCTCCGTCGGCATCGAGGACGTCGAGGACCTCTGGGACGACCTGCGCACCGCGCTCGACGGGTGTGTCGGCTGATCGTCTCCGCTGGCCCCGGCCGCCGGGCGCGTCGCGCGCAACGTAGGCAGTTCGCGGCCGCAGCCTCGGCGTTCGAGCGTGACGAGGCGGATCAGTGATGCGAACTGCCTACGTTGGGCGGCTCCAGCTCGCCGACCATGCGACGGCCGCACGCGCCCCGGGGCGTCCGCTGGAGCCCATGACGTTGCGCGAGGGGCCGTCGGATTTCGACGCGCTCGTGCGACTTCGTTCCTCAGTCGCGTCGCTTGCTCGATCTGGCCGCCCCACGCCCCGACCTCGTTCCTCAGTCGCGTCGCTTGCTCGATCTGGCCGCCCCACGCCCCGACCTCGTTCCTCGGTCGGAGCTGGGCGTCTCATCAGTGCAGCTCGGGCTTGGTGTCGCGGGCGATGAAGGAGTTCATCATGTCGTGCGCGGTCATCTTGCCGTCGACAACGGCGTCGACGGCCTCGGCGATCGGGGCGTCGACGCCGGTGCGGCGGGCCAGCTCGAGCAGCGACTTGCAGGACTTGGCGCCCTCGGCCACCTGACGGGTCGAGGCGTAGATCTCCTCGGTCGTCATGCCCTGACCCAGGCGCTCGCCGAAGGTGCGGTTGCGCGAGAGCGGCGACGAGCACGTCGCGACCAGGTCGCCGAGACCGGCGAGGCCCATGAGGGTCAACGGGTTGGCGCCCTGCGCGGTGGCCAGGCGGGCGGTCTCGGCGAGGCCGCGCGTGATGACGGAGGCGGTGGTGTTGTCGCCGAAGCCCAGCCCCACCGCCATGCCGACGGCGAGACCCACGACGTTCTTGTAGGCGCCACCGATCTCGCAGCCGAGCACGTCGACCGACGTGTAGGGCCGCCAGGACGGTCCGTGCGTGATGGCCTGGATGTGCTTGGCCCGCTCCTCATCGACGCAGGCGACGACCGACGCGGCCGGCTCTCGGCGGGCGATCTCGCGCGCCAGGTTGGGTCCGCTGACGACGGCGATGCGGTCGGCCGAGGCATCGGTGACCTCCTGGATCACCTCGCTCATCCGCATCAGCGAGCCGAGCTCGACGCCCTTCATGAGCGAGACGAGCGTGGCCTTCTCGGGGAGGATCGGCGCCCAGGCGGTGAGGTTCTCGCGCAGGCTCTGCGACGGCACCGTGAGCACCACGACGTCCGCGTCGGCGGCGACCTCCTCGGGATCGGTGGACGCGGAGATCGACGACGGGAGCTCGATGCCCGGCAGGTAGTCGGTGTTCTCGCGGCGCTCGTTGATCGCCTCCACGACCTCCCCGCGGCGGGCCCACAGGGACACGTCGTTGCCGGCGTCGGCGAGGACCAGCGAGAACGCGGTGCCCCACGAACCTGCGCTGAACACTGCGATCTTCGTCATCGGGTGCGCTTCCTCTTCGTCCGGTGGGCCCCGTGGTGGGCGGTGGGGTGCGGGTTGCCGATCTCGCGTACGCCGCTGCGGCGCGGGTCGTAGCGCTCGGCGGGCGGTGTCTCCTGGCGGATGTCGGCGACGATCGCGGTGATCGCGTCCATGATGCGATCGGTGGCCCGCGCCGTCCGCTCCGTCGACGACGGAAGGGCGAGGAGGTCGTCGAGCGGCACCGGGTCACCCGCCTTCATCACGATGTTCTTGCGCGGCACCAGGTGCGGCCTCTTCGTGTAGGGCGGGAGCACCTCGTGCGCGCCCCACTGACCCACCGGGATGACCGGGCAGCCGGTGGCGAGGGCGATGCGGGCGGCGCCGGTCTTGCCCTTCATCGGCCAGAGGCCGGGATCACGGGTCAGCGTGCCCTCGGGGTAGACGATGAGGCACTCGCCGTCGCCGATCGCCTTGACCGCGGCGTCGTACGCGCCGATCGCGTTGCGGCTCAACCGCTCCACCGGGATCTGGCCGGCGGCGGTCAGGAACCCGCCGAGGTACTTGTTGCTGAACAGCCCGGACTTGGCCAGGTAGCGCGGCAGCCGGCCGTGGTCGTAGACGAAGTGCGCCGAGAGCAACGGGTCGACGTGGGAGATGTGGTTGATGACCACGATGCAGCCACCCGTGGCGGGGATCTTCTCCCCGTCGATCCAGGTGCGGGAGGTGGCACTGAGCAGCGTCGGCTTGAGGATCGTCGCGGCGACGGTCATCGCCCAGCCGCGCTTCTGCTCCAGCTTCCTGACGCGCAACGCCATCCCCTCCCTCGTGCTGTCTCGCGGGCCCGGCCCGGACGCTGTCTGCGTCGCGAGCAGGCTACTCGGTCAGCAGGGTGCGGGGACGCCACCGGCACGCTGGCCCTGGGTGGGAGAATCGTCGCGATGTCCGCCGATGCCCGACCCGCGCGCTGCGTGGTCGTCGTACCCGTCAAGCCGCCCACCTACGGGAAGTCCCGGCTGGGGCTCCCCGCCGATCACCGGCGCGAGCTCGCCGAGGCCTTCGCGCTCGACACCGTCCATGCCGCCGCCGCGACGCCGGGCGTCGACGCCGTCCTCGTCGTCACCGACGACCACGGGCTCGCCGCGTCCGTGCGCACACTCGGCTGTGAGGTGATCCCGGACGGCGTCAGTGACGACCTGAACGCGACGCTCGTGCAGGCCGCCGCCGAGGTCGCGCGGCGTTGGCCGGGCGCGGTGCCCGTGGCGCTGTGCGCCGACCTTCCGGGGCTGCGGCCCGTCGAGCTCGCCGGTGTGCTCGGGGAGGTGCACGAGCAGGTTGCGGCCGGCCGGGTCGCCTTCGTGCGCGACCACACCGGACGGGGCACCACGTTGTACGCCGCCGCTGCCGACGCGTTCTACCCGTCGTTCGGCCTGGCGTCCGCGGCTCGGCACGAGGCCGCCGGGGCCGTCGAGGTGGGCACCACGGCGACGAGCGTCCGCACGGATGTCGACGACCCGGACGACCTCGGGGCTGCTCTGCTCGCCGGCGTCGGTCCGCACACGACCCGGGCAAGCGAAAGGCGGGCCACCCACTCGGGGTGACCCGCCCGTGTCACGCGGCTGCGGCAGGACCGCAGCCAGGACGTCAGCGACGGCGCGGCGTCAGGACTTCTTCGCCGTCGTCTTCTTGGCCGTGCTCTTCTTGGCCGGGGCCTTCTTCGCCGGGGCCTTCTTGGCCGTGCTCTTGCTGGCGGAGCTCTTGCTGGCAGTCGACTTGGCAGCGGTCGACTTGGTCGCCGACTTCTTCGCCGGGGCCTTCTTGGCGGCGGTCTTGCTCGCCGTCGAGGTGCTGGCCTTCTTCGCCGTCGACTTCTTGGCCGCCGTGGTCTTGGCCGGGGCGGACTTCGCGGTCGAGGACTTCTTGGCAGCGGTCGACTTGGTGGCCGTCGACTTCGCCGGCGTGGACTTCTTGGCGGCTGCTCCCGTCACGGCCGCGGCCGCGGCCCGCACGCCGGGTGGCTTGGGCATCGTCGCCGCGGTCAGCTTCGGCAGCTTCTTCGCACCCGAGATGACGTCCTTGAGCTCCTTGCCGGCGGAGAACTTCGGCACGGCCTTCTTTTTCGACTTCATCCGCTCGCCGGTCTGCGGGTTGCGGACCCAGCGTGCGTTGCGGACTGCCTTCTCGAACGAGCCGAAGCCCGTGATGGCGACCTTCTCACCCTTCGCGACCTCGCGGGTGATGGTGTCGAGCACGGACTCCAGTGCATGGGCCGCCTGCTTGCGGTTCCCCTCGTAACGCGCGGCGAGCGCGTCGATGAGCTCTGACTTGTTCACTAGCTTCCCTTCCCAATGAACCTCGGACGCCGAGCTCGTGCTCGACCCTCTGCAAGGCACGCTAGGCACATGGAAGGGTGAGAACAATCACCAAAGCCCCTGTTTGTAGGGGTTTTTCACGCAGTGACGGGCTTCCAGCCCGGTCGTCCCGCCTCGAAGGCGGTGATCGCGTCGTCGTGCGAGAGCGTGATGCCGATGTCGTCGAGCCCCTCCAGGAGGCGCCACCGGGTGTAGTCGTCGATGTCGAAGGAGTCCTCGACGGCGTCATCGCCCGCACCAGCGCGGACGGTGCGGCTCTCCAGGTCGACGGTGATCTCGCCACCCGGGTTGTCCTCGAGCCAGTCCCACAGGCGCTGCACGACCTTCTCGTCGACCTGCGCCGCCAGGAGCCCGGCCTTGCCGGAGTTGCCGCGGAAGATGTCGGCGAAGCGCGATGAGATGACGACCTTGAAGCCGTAGTTCTGCAGGGCCCACACGGCGTGCTCGCGCGAGCTGCCGGTGCCGAAGTCCGGGCCGGCGACCAGCACCGACCCGGCGGCGTACGTCGGGTCGTTGAGCACGAAGCCGGGATCGTTGCGCCATGCGGCGAACAGGCCGTCCTCGAAGCCGGTGCGGGTCACGCGCTTGAGGTAGACCGCCGGGATGATCTGGTCGGTGTCGACGTTGCTGCGCTTCAGCGGGACGCCGACGCCGGTGTGGGTGGTGAACTTGTCCATGGTCAGGCTCCGATCGGCGTGAGGTCGGCGGGCGAGGAGAGGGTGCCGCGCACGGCGGTGGCGGCGGCGACCGGGACGGACACGAGGTGCGTACGACCGCCCTTGCCCTGTCGTCCCTCGAAGTTGCGGTTGGACGTCGAGGCGCTGCGCTCACCCGGTGCGAGCTGGTCGGGGTTCATGCCCAGGCACATCGAGCAGCCGGCGCCGCGCCACTCGGCGCCTGCGGCGAGGAAGACCTTGTCGAGGCCCTCGGCCTCGGCCTGGAGACGTACGCGCACCGAGCCCGGCACCACGAGCAGACGGGTGTCCGGGGCGACGGTGCGGCCCTCGAGGACGGAGGCCGCGAGGCGCAGGTCCTCGATGCGGCCGTTGGTGCAGGAGCCGACGAACACGGTGTCGACCTTGACGTCGCGCAGCGGGGTGCCGGCCTCGAGACCCATGTACTGCAGGGCCTTCTCGGTCGCGACCTTGTCGTTGGGCTCGTCGAAGTCGTCGGGGCTCGGGACGTTCGCGCCCAGGGGCGCGCCCTGTCCGGGGTTGGTGCCCCACGTGACGAACGGCGTCATCGTGGACGCGTCGAGCTCGATCTCCTTGTCGAACACGGCGTCGTCGTCGGTGCGCAGGGTCTTCCAGTGGGCGACCGCGGCGTCCCAGTCGGCTCCCTTCGGTGCCTCCGGCTTGCCCTCGATGTAGTCGAAGGTCGTCTGGTCCGGGGCGATCAGTCCGGCCTTGGCGCCCCACTCGATCGACATGTTGCACACCGTCATGCGGCCCTCCATCGAGAGCTCCTCGATGGCCTGGCCGCGGTACTCGACGATGTAGCCCTGGCCGCCGCCCGTGCCGGTGTGCGTGATCAGCGTGAGGACGAGGTCCTTGGCGGTGACGCCCTCGGGCAGGCTGCCGTTGACGGTGACGGCCATCGTCTTCGGCTTGGCCTGGGTCAGGGTCTGCGTCGCCAGCACGTGCTCGACCTCGGAGGTGCCGATGCCGAACGCGATCGCGCCGAACGCGCCGTGCGTGGAGGTGTGCGAGTCGCCGCACACGATCGTCATGCCGGGCTGGGTGAGACCGAGCTGCGGGCCGACGACGTGGACGATGCCCTGCTCGACGTCGCCGAGCGGGTGCAGGCGGACACCGAAGTCGGCGGCGTTCTTGCGCAGCGTCTCCACCTGGGTGCGGCTCACCGGGTCGGCGATCGGCTTGTCCCAGTCGAGGGTGGGGACGTTGTGGTCCTCCGTCGCCAGGGTGAGGTCGGGACGCCGCACGGTGCGGTTCGCCAGGCGAAGGCCGTCGAAGGCCTGCGGCGAGGTCACCTCGTGGAGGAGGTGGAGGTCGATGAAGAGGAGGTCGGGCTCCCCCGGGGCGCTCCGGACGACATGCTCGTCCCAGACCTTCTCGGACAGGGTCTTGCCCATGACACAAACTCCTTAGCCTTTGCCTCGTGCGACAGGACGACGGTACATCTTGCATCCCACTCTCTGAGATGAGAATATCGGCATATGGACAACGGATCTGGCGTCGGCGTACTCGACAAGGCCGCGCTCGTGCTCGCAGCGCTGGAGGCCGGACCGGCCACCCTGGCCGGCCTCGTGGCCGGTACCGGACTGGCCCGACCGACGGCCCACCGCCTCGCTGTCGCCCTCGAGCACCACCGTCTCGTGGCTCGCGACATGCAGGGGCGCTTCGTGCTCGGCCCGCGCCTGGGCGAGCTGTCCGCCGCCGCCGGTGAGGACCGCCTGCTCGCCGCGGCCGGACCGGTGCTGGCCAGGCTGCGCGACATCACCGGCGAGTCCGCCCAGCTCTGGCGCCGCCAGGGCGAGCACCGCGTGTGCGTCGCGGCGGCCGAGCGCCCGTCCGGCCTGCGCGACACCATCCCCGTCGGCTCCCAGCTCACCATGAACGCCGGCTCCGCAGCCCAGATCCTCCTCGCCTGGGAGGACCCCGAGCGGATGCACCGGGGTCTGCAGAACGCCGCCTTCTCCGCCACCGCCCTGTCCGGCATCCGCCGCCGCGGCTGGTCGCAGTCGGTCGGCGAGCGCGAGCAGGGCGTGGCCTCGGTCTCGGCCCCCGTCCGCTCCCCCGGCGGAAAGGTCATCGCCGCGGTGTCGGTCTCCGGTCCGCTCGAACGGCTCTCGCGCCAGCCCGGCCGGATGCACGCGCCCGCCGTCCTCGCCGCCGCCGACCGGCTGTCCGAGTCGCTGCGCCGCGCCGCGTCGGAGTAGGTCCGCGGCCACCGCTCGCCCGCCGTCTCATCGAGGGTGGCGGCACATCGCACACCCGCGCCCCGATCTTCTGCGATCTGCCGCCACTCCCCACCGGGCCGAGCCCCACGGTGGCGGCGCGCGACATCCGACAGCGCCCATTCGCTGTCGTACGCCGCCACCCTCAGCGACCTGAGGGCCAGGGCGCGCGGTGGCCCTTCCCGGTGTCGGTGACCTGGGGCAGGGTGGGCGCATGGCAGACCTCGTGGACCTCGGACCCGCCGGCGAGCGGCTCGTCGCCGTCGCCGCCAACGTCACCGACGACCAGCTCGACGCGCCCACCCCGTGCGAGGGGCGCACCGTCGGGCAGCTCGTCCAGCACCTCGCCGGGCTGACGCTCGCGTTCCGCGCCGCGGCGGACAAGGACCTCGGTCCCCTCACCGACACCAGTCCGGACGCCGACGGCTGGCCGGACGTCGAGCCCGGGTGGCGGGAAGCACTGGCCGAGCGGGTGCCGGCGCTGGCCGCGGCCTGGCGCGACCCCGAGGCCTGGGAGGGCATGACGCGTGCCGGCGGGGTCGACCTGCCCGGGCAGGTGGCCGGTCTGGTGGCTCTCGACGAGATCGTCCTCCACGGCTGGGACCTCGCCCGCGCCACTGGTCAGGACTACGACTGCGACGACGCGACGGCCGAGGCGTGCATGGCGTTCGTGGGCGGGTTCGACGAGGGCGGCACGCCCGGCCTCTTCGGCCCGGCGGTGGACGCCGGTCCTGGCGCGTCGGCGTTCGAGCAGGTGCTCGCCCGCTCGGGCCGCGACCCGCGCTGGTCTGCCTGACCGACCCAGGAGGCGATCAGAAAAGGGCGTCCTGCTCCAGCTCGAGCAGCTGCTGCTTGCGCTCGAGCCCGCCGGCGTAGCCGGTCAGCGTGCCGTTGGCGCCGATGACCCGGTGGCACGGCACCACGATGGGGATCGGGTTGCGCCCGTTGGCGAGGCCGACCGCGCGGGAGGCGGCGTTGGTCATGCCCAACCGGCCGGCGATCTGGCCGTAGGACGCGGTGTCGCCGTAGCCGATCAGCTCCAGCTGGGTCCACACCCGACGCTGGAAGTCGGTGCCGACGGGCGCCAGCGGCAGGTCGAAGACGGTCAGGTCGCCCTCGAAGTACGCCGTCAGCTGCCGCACGGCCTCGGCGAGCACCGGGTGGTCGTCCGACCGGTCGCCGAGCGGGCGCCCGTCTGCCGGCTGCCGGAAGGGCGAGAACTCGATCGCCACGATCGAGCCGTCGCGCTCCACGATGCGCAGGTCGCCGACCGGTGAGGGCATCACGGTCCACATGTCAGTTCTCCTCGTCAGCGCGGGGCGGCGCAGGTGTGTCGGGCATCAGGGTGTTCCACAGGTGCATCAGCGCGTAGGACCGCCACGGCCTCCAGCGCTCGGGATCCGGGTCGCCGCCACCCGACGTCGCAAGGCCAGCGAGCAGCCGGCGCACGGCGAGGTCGGTGGGCAGGAAGACGTCCGGGTGCCCGAGCGCCCGCATGGCCACGTAGTCGGCCGTCCACGGGCCGATGCCGGGCAGCTCGAGCAGCGCGCGTCGTACGCCGTCGCGGTCGGGGCCGCGGTCGAGCAGCACCTTTCCGTCGGTGAGCGCCGCGGCCAGCCCGACGAGCGCCCGTCCCCGCGCGCGCGGCATGGGCAGGGTGGCGGGGTCTGCGGCCGCGAGCGAGGCGGCGTCGGGGAAGAGGTGCGTCAGCCCCGGCACGTCCGACTCGACGGTCCGCCCGTGGGCGGCCACGAGCCGGCCGGCGACCGTGCGCGCCCCGGTGACGCTGACCTGCTGGCCGATGACCGTGCGGATCGCCGTCTCGTCGCCGTCGACCTGCCCGGGCACCCGGAGACCGGGCGTGGCGCGCACGAGGTGGCCCAGGACCGGGTCGCCACCGAGGTGGTCGTCCACGGCGCGCGGGTCGCAGTCGGCGTCGAGCAGGCGTCGTACGCGCTCGCTCGCGGCCGCGGTGTCGCGCAGGTCTGCCAGCCGGAACTCGGCCGTGACGAAGCCGGTCCCGCCGCCGGCGGCCCCTGACGTGTCGGGCAGGTCGACCAGCTCGAGACGGACGGTCCCGCTGCCGTGGGGCAGGTCGAGCGTGCGGGCGTACCAGCCGGGTCCGGCGACCTCCACACCCGGCACGAGGTGGTAGGCGAGGAAGTCGAGCATCCGCCGGCCGGCGAACGGGGTGCGGACGGGGAGCCGCATCGTGATGGCGCCGGCGCGGTGGGAGCCGTTGCGACGACCGCGCAGCTCGGAGGGTGACGACGCGTAGATCTCGCGCAGGGTCTCGTTGAACTGCCGCACGCTGGCGAAGCCGGCCGCGAACGCGACGTCGGTCAGCGGCAGGTCGGTGGTCTCGATGAGCACCCGCGCGCTCTGCGCGCGCCGGGCCCGGGCCAGCGCCAGCGGACCGGCGCCCAGCTCCTGGGTCAGCAGCCGGCCCAGGTGGCGCGGGGTGTAGCCGACCCGGCGGGCCAGCCCGTCGACGCCCTCGCGGTCGACGAGACCGTCGGCGATCAACCGCATCGCCCGCCCCGCGACGTCGGCGGCGACGTCCCACTCCGGGCTGCCGGGCGTCGCGTCGGGCAGGCAGCGCTTGCAGGCGCGGTAGCCCGCCGCGTGCGCGCTCGCCGCCGTCGGGTGGAACGTCACGTTGCCGGCCGCCGGCGTCCGCGCCGGGCACGAGGGCCGGCAGTAGATCCCGGTCGTGCGGACCGCGGTGTAGAAGACCCCGTCGAAGCGCCGGTCCCGGCTGCGGACGGCGCGGTAGCAGGCCTCGGTGTCGAGGTGCCCGGTCGGTGTCATGCGTCGAGCCTGTCACCCCACGCGACCTCGCACCAGCGGAAATCGGACACTGCCGTCGACCCGGTGCGAGGTGCTAGCCGGTCGGTCGGTAGCGGCGCTCAGGGCGCCCCGCCCCGCCGTACTGCAGGCGTACGACGACGGCACCGCGGGCGACGAAGTGCTCGAGGTAGCGGCGCGCGGAGACGCGCGAGATGCCGACGACGTCGGCGCACTCGGCGGCGGACAGCTCACCCGCCTCGCGCAGCGCAGACTGCACGAGGTCGGCGGTCTCCGGGCTGAGTCCCTTGGGCAGGCTCACCGCCGGCGCAGGAGCCGCACCGGCCGCCCCGAAGACAGCGTCGATGTCGTCCTGTCCGGGCGCGCCCGAGCCGGAGAGGGCCAGCTGGGCCGCGCGGAAGGACTCGAGGCGCACCTGCAGGTCCTCGTAGTCGAACGGCTTGACGAGGTAGTGCACCGCACCCCCGGCCGCGGCGGCCCGGACGGTGTCGGCCTCGCGTGCCGCGGTGACCATCAGCACCCCCACGTCGTCGCCCGCGGCCCGCAGCCGGCGTAGCACGTCGATGCCGGTCATGTCGGGCAGGTGGACGTCGAGCAGCAGCAGGTCGGGTCGCAGGCGGGCGGTGTCGTCGAGAGCGGCCTGGCCGCTGCTCGCGACTCCGACCACCTCGAACCCCTCGGTCCGCTCCACGAACTGCGTGTGGATGCGCGCGACCATGAAGTCGTCGTCGACGACGAGCACGCCCAGTGCGCCACCCGGTCCGGTCATGCCTCCACCCCCACTCCGACGCCCGGCAGCTGTGCCTCGAACACCGCGCCCGAGCCGTCCCGGCCGGGGTGGACGGTGACGGCGCCGCCCCGACGTTCGCAGACCACCTGCACCAGCGCCAGCCCGACACCCCGGCCCTCGGCGGTCGCGGCCTTGGTGCTCCAGCCCCGCCGGAAGATCTCCCCGACCATCTCGGGCCGCACGCCGGGCCCGGTGTCGGAGACGGCGAGGCGTACGACGTCACCGTCGAGGCGCAGGTCGACCTCGACGCTCGTGCCGCCGACCGACACGGAGGCGTCCACGGCGTTGTCGACGAGGTTGCCCAGCACCGTGCCGACGTCCGTGGACGCCTCCGGGTCGAGGCGGGGCAGGTCGCTGTCGACGGCCATGACCAGGTCGACGCCGCGCTCGGCGGCGAGGCTGGTCTTGGCGATGAGCAGGGCAGCCACGGCGGGGTCGTCGACGTGGGCCGTGACGGCGTCGGAGATGTCGCGGCGGCGCCGGCTCAGGGTGCCGACGAGCCGCGACACCTCGTCGTACTCCCCCAGCTGAACGAGCCCGGAGATCGTGTGCAGCTGGTTGTGGAACTCGTGGGTCTGGGCGCGCAGGGTGTTGGTGATCGACTCGCGCGCGCTGAGCTCGCTCTGCAGGGCGAGCAGCTCGGTGCGGTCGCGCAGCGTGGTCACCGACGCGACCCGGCGGCCTGCCTCGACCACGGGGTTGCGGTTGACGACGAGGACCCGCTCCCCCAGGACGACGACGTGGTCCCGGATCTCGGCGTCGTCGGCGAGCAGGTCGCGCACGGCGGGTTCGAGGTCGAGGTCGTCGACGCGGCGTCCCTCCACCTCGCCCTCGAGGCCGATGAGCTCGCGCGCGCTGTCGCTCAGCACCGTCACGGTGCCGTCGTCCGCGACCGCGACGACCCCTTCGCGGATCGAGTGCAGGAGCGCCTCGCGCTGGTCGGCCAGCGCCGCGATGGCGGACGGCTCCAGGCCGCGCGTACGACGCCGGATGAGCCGCGACAGCAGGAACGACCCGGCCACCCCCAGGGCCAGCCCGAGGCCTGCGAACGTCAGCAGGTCGGGCAGCACGCTCCGCGCCCGCTCGACCCACGTGGGGTACTCCTCGGCCACCATCGCGATGCCCACCAGCTCGAGCTTCCGGTTGATGATCGGCACCTGCGCGGCGATCGACGGAGTCCCGAAGTCGTCGACGTCGCCGGTCCACGGGCGCAGCTGCTGCACCGTGCTCCCGGACAGGTCGATGCGGCGGTCGCGGCCGTCGAAGTCACTGCTGACCAGAACGACCCCGTCGGGGTCGGTGAGGTAGACACCGCTGGCCTGGAACCGCTGGGTCAGCGGGGTCAGGGCGGAGCGGTTGGCCTCGACCGCGTCGGTGCGGAACGAGAAGCGCACGATCTTCGTGTTGGCCAGGGTCTCCGCGTCCGCGCGGAGCCCTGCACCACGCGTGTCGCGGAAGTCGGCGTCGCTCTGCTGCACCGACACCACGCTCGCAACGGCGACCACGACGAGCAGCACCGTGAGCTGCAGCACCAGGAACTGACCGGCGAGGGTCGCCGGCCACCAGCGCGAGCGTGACCACAAGTTCCACAACCTCCATTGCTTACCCAAGCGTGACGAGCACCACACGCAGTCTCCACCATCGTCGTGGGCGGTCCGGCGAGGACGACCCGGACGAGACACACGAGAGATCGGAGAGCACATGATGCGCCGAAGGACGAGGCAGGCGGTCGCCACGGTGGCCGCGCTCGCCAGCGCGCTGCTCCTGGCGACGGGCTGCGGCGTGACGCGCGGCGACCAGAGCCGCGACCTGACGATGCTGATCCCCAACAGCCCCGGCGGTGGCTACGACCAGACCGGCCGTGCCGCGGTCGCGGTCATGGAGAACGGCGACATCACCGGCGGTTCCTTCGAGGTCACCAACGTGATCGGCGCCGGCGGGTCGGTCGCCATGACACGGCTGATGAACGCCGAGGGCGACGAGCGCACCCTGATGACCGCCGGGCTCGGCGTGGTGGGGTCGCTCTACTCGTTCGGTGCGCCGTACTCGATGGACGACGCGACGCCGCTCGCCCAGCTGATCGAGGACCAGGAGGGCGTGCTCGTCCCCGCCGACTCGCCGTACGAGACGATCGACGACCTCGTGCAGGCGTGGCAGGACGACCCCGCTTCGATCGTCGTCGGTGGAGGGTCGTCCCCCGGCGGGCCGGACCACCTGTTCCCGATGCAGCTCGCGAGCGCGGTCGACATCGACGCCCGCGACGTGCGCTACGTGCCGTACGACGGCGGCGGCCCGCTGACGAGCGCGCTGCTCGGCAAGAAGATCGACGTCGGCTTCTCCGGCGTCGGCGAGTTCGAGGGCCAGCTGTCCTCCGGCGAGCTGCGGCTCCTGGCCGTGTCGGGCGAGGAGCGGCTCGAAGGTGAGGGCATCAGCGACGCCCCCACCCTCACCGAGGCCGGCATCGACCTGGTCTTCACCAACTGGCGCGGTGTCTGGGCGCCCCCCGGCATCAGCGAGGAGCGTCGCGACGAGCTCATCGGGATGCTCGAGGAGATGCACGAGACCCCCGAGTGGCAGCAGGCCCTCGAGGACAACGGCTGGATCGACGAGTTCAAGACCGGCGACGACTTCACCCAGTTCCTGAAGGAACAGGACGAGCGCGTCGCCACCACCCTCGAGGAGCTGGAGCTGCTGTGAGCACACCACTCGACACCCACCCGGGCACCCCGGGCTCACCCGCCACCACGGCGGAACCCCGGCGCGACCTGGCGCAGCTCGGCCTCGCGGCCGCGCTCGTCGTCGTCGGCGCCTACACCGTCTACGACGCCACCACGTTGCGCATCGGCTTCGGCGACCCGGTCGGGCCGCGCGTCTTCCCCTACGTCATCGGAGCCGTGACGGTCCTGCTCGGCGTCCTGCTGGTGCTCGCCACCCTGCGCGGCGACGTCCCGGAGGCCGAGGGCGGCGAGGACATCGACCTGCACCAGCCGGCCGACTGGGTCACCGTCGGCAAGCTGGTCGGCGTCCTGATGTTCACGGTCCTGACGATCTCGTTCCTGGGCTGGGCCATCAGCGGCGCGATCCTCTTCGTCGGCTCGGCCTGGTCGCTCGGCAGCCGCACCCTGGTCCGCGACGTCATCGTCGGCCTCGTGCTGTCGGTGAGCAGCTGGTACGCCTTCCACGAGGGGCTCGGCGTCATCCTGCCGGCCGGGATCCTGGACGGGGTGCTCTGATGGAGAACCTCTCCCTGCTCATGGACGGCTTCGGCTCCGTCCTGACCCCGCAGAACCTGCTCTTCGCCTGCATCGGCGTGCTCCTGGGCACCTTCGTCGGCGTCCTGCCCGGCATCGGGCCGGCCATGGCCGTGGCCCTGCTGCTGCCGGTGACCTACGGCCTCGACCCGATCGGCGCCTTCATCATGTTCGCCGGCATCTACTACGGCGGCATGTACGGCGGCTCGACGACGTCGATCCTGCTCAACACCCCGGGCGAGTCAGCCTCGGTGATGACGGCGCTCGAGGGCAACCTGATGGCACGGGCCGGACGGGCGGCGCAGGCGCTGGCCACCGCCGCGATCGGCTCCTTCATCGCCGGCACCATCGGCACCCTGCTGGTCGTCTTCTTCGCCCCCGCGCTGGCCTCGGTGGCAGTCGAGATCGGCGCCCCGTCCTACTTCGCCCTCATGGTCCTCGCGATGATCATGGTGACCAGCGTGCTCGGCGGGTCGCCGCTGCGCGGCTTCATCGCCCTGTTCCTCGGCCTGACCATCGGCCTCGTCGGGCTCGACCTCAACACCGGCCAACCCCGGCTCAGCTTCGACCAGCCGCTGCTGGCGGACCGGATCGACGTGGTCGTGGTGGCGGTCGGCATCTTCGCCCTCGGCGAGGCGCTGTGGGTGGCCGCCCACCTCCGTCGCAGCCCCCTGCACGTGATCCCGGTCGGCCGTCCGTGGATGGGCCGCGACGACCTGCGGCGCTCGTGGGGCCCGTGGCTGCGCGGGACGGCGTACGGCTTCCCGTTCGGTGCGCTGCCCGCGGGCGGCGCGGAGATCCCCACCTTCCTGTCCTACCTGACCGAGAAGCGGATCGCGAAGCGCAAGGGCGTCGACGAGTTCGGCAAGGGCGCCATCGAGGGCGTCGCCGGGCCCGAGGCCGCCAACAACGCCTCGGCCGCCGGCACGTTCGTCCCGCTCCTGGCGCTCGGCCTCCCGGTCACGGCGACCTCCGCGGTCATGCTCGCGGCGCTCCAGGGATACGGCATCGAGCCCGGCCCGGGCCTGATGACCGACCAGCCCGAGCTGGTGTGGGCGCTGCTGGCCAGCCTGCTGATCGGCAATGCGCTGCTCCTGGTGCTCAACCTCCCGCTGGCCCCCGTGTGGGCCAAGCTGCTGCGGATCCCCCGGCCTCAGCTCTACGCCGGCATCCTGTTCTTCGCCGCGCTCGGGGCGTATGCCGCCAACCTGCAGGCCTTCGACTTGTTCCTGCTGGTGCTGCTCGGCCTGCTCGGCCTGGCGATGCGCCGCTTCGGTCTCCCGGTGCTGCCGCTGATCCTGGGCGTCATCCTCGGGCCGCTGATGGAGTTCCGGCTCCGCGAGGCGATGGCGATCTCGGGAGGCGACGTCGCCGGGCTCTGGAGCGAGCCCCTCGCCGTGGTGATCTACGTGGTGGTCGCGATCGCGGTGATCGCTCCCCTGGCGGTCCGCCGGATCCGCCCCACCCCGGCCGCCGTGGCCGAGGAGCTCGACACCCCGACCGACGAGTCCGTGGACAAGGAGCAGGTGCGATGAGCCAGCAGGCAGCAGTGACGATCGTGGTGGGCTGGACCCCCGACGAGTTCGGTGAGACCGCATTGCACCGCGGTGTGGAGGAGGCGCGGCTGCGCGACGGACGCATCGTGGTCGTCAACGCCACGCGCGGTGACGCGCTGGTCGACGAGCGCTACGCCGACGAGGACCAGCTCGCCGCGCTGACGGCCGAGCTGGGCGCGGCGGGTGTCGAGGTCGACGTACGACGCTCGATGGGCGCCGACGTCGGGGACCAGGTCCTGGCGGTGGCCGAGGACGTCTCCGCCGACCTGGTCGTGATCGGCCTGCGCCGCCGCTCGCCGGTGGGCAAGCTGCTGATGGGCAGCGTCGCCCAGCGGATCCTGCTCGGCGCGGACTGCGCCGTGCTGGCGGTGAAGCCGGCCGGCTGACGACACTAGTGCGGCCGGGACGGGCGACGTGTTGGTCGCCCATCCCGGCCGCACGATGCTGCTGGACCCCAGCCGGGTTCAGCCGGGTTCAGCTCGGTTCAGCTGGCCACGGCCTCGTGGTCGTGGTCGTGCCCGTCGTCGCCGCCGAGAGGTCCGGCGAAGGTGTGCTCCGGCCCGGCGGGAGCCGGGATGGTGAACCTGCCGGGCACGTTGCGGCCCTCGACCCCGTTGACGCCTTCGGTCGAGTAGGCGTAGGTGAGCACGGCGAACGCGACCGCGTCGGAGTTGATGTCGAGCGCCTTCTGGTTGACGTTGTCGATCGTGTCGCAGGCCTGGTGGTAGCACTGGTCGAACGACTCACCGGCGACACCACCCCAGATCGCCTGCTGCTCCGGGGTCTTGACGACCTCCGCGCCCGTGAAGAGGCCACCGGACGGGATGCCGTTGTTGATGAAGGCCTGGTAGTCGCTACGGCCGCTGAACGCCGAGTCGTCGTACGGCTCGCTGCGCACGGTGTAGAACGACTCCAGGGTCTCCTCGATGTGCTCCGACCCCTCCGGCACCGGCACCGGCGCCACGAAGCTCGACTCGTCGGCGTCGTAGATGCCGAAGTAGTAGTTCGGCGAGCCGATCATGTCGAAGTTGAGGTAGAGCGCGATCTCGTCCTTCTCCTCCTGGGTGCGCTGCGCGACCCAGGCACTGGACCCGAGCAGGCCGATCTCCTCCGCACCCCACCAGGCGAAGCGCACGGTGTTCTGGGGCTTGGAGCTGCCCATGGCCTCGACCACGTCGAGCAGCCCGGCCGAGCCGCTGCCGTTGTCGTTGATGCCGGGGCCTGCCGGCACCGAGTCGAGGTGGGCGCCGGCCATGACGACGTTGTCCTCGACCTCGCCCTTCAGCTCGCCGATCACGTTGTAGTCGGTGACCTCGCGGAAGGTGACGGCGACGCGCGCCGTCGAGCCCGTCTGGGCCAGGGACTCGCCGGCGGCGAAGCTCGTGCCGACCACGGGGATGTCGACGACGGTCGGGTTCTCGGGAGTCGGGGACAGGGTCGGACTGATGACGCCGAAACGGTCTCCGGCGGACGCGTCGCCCTGGTTGAAGATGATGACCCCGGACGCGCCAGCCTGCTCGGCGTTGATCGCCTTGGCCGCGAACGGGCAGGTGCCGCGCTGCACCAGTGCGATGGATCCGACCGGGAAACCGGCGAAGTCCGCGGCCTCGCAACCGCTGGTGTTGGCACGGGTACCGGTCAGGACGATGTCGACCGGCACCACCGCAGCCGTCACGTCGCCCTCGCCCGTGCCGGTCGCGCCGGCGTGGGGGTGCGCGGCCTGCGTCGGGGTGAGCTGCTGGAGCACTGTGTCCGTCGCGTTGTAGGTGAACGGCACGACGTCTGCCGTCCACCCCGACTTCTCGAGCACCCCGACGACGTAGTCGACGCTGGCCTGGTAGCCGGGCGTGTCGGTAGCGCGGGTGCCGCCGTTGGCGTCCGCGATGGCCTGGAAGGCCTCGAGGTGCTTGGTGACCCCGTCGGCAGAGACGCACTCGAGGAGCTTGGAGTACGTGTTGTTGTTGCGGCTGTCGCACGCCTTCTCGGCAGGTGCCGCGGCCGAGGACGAGGCCGTCAGCGGCACCGCCGCACCTGCAGTGGCAACCATCAGACCGGCTGCTGCAACGCCCAGAGATCGTCCAGAACGCTTGCTGACCATAGAGGACTCCTTTGTCGCTCAATTCGTGTCGACGGGCACTCGGGTGTCGCCCGCGGCGCTCAACCTATGCGCACAGGTGCGCAGATGACTAGGGATCTCCTGGCCCGAACGGGCCACGCCGCACCCCCCGACCGGACCACCACGCACCTGGACGGGGCACGACCTCACGCCGTGCATGCTCGCGCTGGTGCCCGAGCGGCGGCGGGTAACCCTGGCGAGCGCCCGGCCGTGCCGGAGGATCAGGCCGGTTCCCTCGCCGTGCGGCGCCGCTGCCGGATGACCAGCGCGCAGGCGCCGGACAGCAGGACCACCGCTGCCGGGACGACGACCCCGCGCAGCGTCCCGTCGGAGTCGTCCTCGGACGCAGTGGACGCCGAGGACCCCGCCGCCCGCACCTCGGCGGGCAGGCCATCGTCCACCTCGAAGCGGATCTCACCGGCGATCTCGTGGCCGTCGGCGGACAGGACGTCGTAGGTCAGGGTGTAGGCGCCGTCGGGGCCGGCCCACAGGTTCTGGCGGACCTCGGCGCCGAAGGCGGTGGCCGCGCCGTTGGCGACGCTGCCGTCGGGACCGGTCACGGTCACCTCGTGGACCTCGGCGACCGCCCCGGAGAAGGTGAGGATCGCGCGCGACGGCAGCGCCTCGAGCACGCCCGACGCCGAGGGGGTCGGAGGACACGAGCTCCTCGTGGGCGGAGGCGGGCGGTGGCACCCACAGGAGGAGGGCCGCGAGGCCCGATAGGACGACGGTGACGAGCCCGCGACGCGGCGCCGCGGAATTCATGCTCCGAGCCCCTGGCGCCAGGCGACGAGGTCGTCCCACTGCTGGGCGAGTCGGTGCTCGGTGGCCCCGACGGGGTCCTTGAAGAAGAAGGCCAGCTCGGTGAGGGGGCCCGTCCTGCCGGTTGCGTGGGCGGCGGACACCAGGCGCGCGAGGTCGAGGACGAGCGGCGCGGCGAGGGCGGAGTCGCAGCCCTCCCAGGTGAGCTGGAGCGTCATGCGCGTGCCGAGGAACCCGTCGAACCGCACGTGGTCCCAGGCCGTCTTCCACTCCCCCAGGTCCTCGACCTGGTCGATGTGCATCGGCCCTGGGACAGCGCGGCCGACGATGGCATCGAGGC
This sequence comes from Nocardioides sp. zg-1230, assembly GCF_013155335.1. Lineage (GTDB taxonomy): Bacteria > Actinomycetota > Actinomycetes > Propionibacteriales > Nocardioidaceae > Nocardioides. Next base: position 112,468 of record NZ_JABJQZ010000008.1, read on the forward strand.
CGCTGCGCTTGGCGACCGTCTTGCTCCGGGCGGCCTCGGGATCGGCCAGGGTCGCACCGTCACCGCCGCCGAGGAGGTTGACCGACGTCCACGACCGCAGCTCGAGGGCGCGCATGACGAACAGGGGCGCGAGTGCCGACTTGAGCAGGGTCTCCCCCGTCTTCCCGTCGCACCCGGCCCACGGCAGGCCGCTGCGCGCTGCTGCCTCGACCACGACCGGGAGCCGCAGGCACGGGCTCGGGGTGAAGGACACGAAGGGCGCGCCCGCGCGGAAGGCCGCCAGCGCGTAGACCGCGCCGACCGGCAGCGCGTCGTCGACGACCGTCATCGCGTCGGGGTCGGGGACCGGCGGTTGCGTGCTGGCGACGTCGACGACGACCACGCGCTCGAGGCGGTGCCGGTCGCGGAAGTCGGTGATGTCGGCGGCGAGGCGTTCCACCGCGTCAGCTGCAGAGGCCGACCCGGCCGCATGACCGGGGCGTACCTCGGCGTCGACGGTCTCGAGGTGGGCGCGGGCCGCGTCCACGACCGACGGCGGCACGACACCACCCGCCGCGAGCTCCTCCGTCCGCTTGGCGAGCGAGCGTGAGCTGACGTCGTGGCCGCCGAAGACCAGTCCCGACAGGGGCGGCAGGCCCTCGGGCCGCAGCTCCGGCAGCTCGGTCACGAGAGCGGTGGTCGGTGCGAGGCCATGCGCCACGGCGTACGCACCGACCACCGCTGTGGTGGCCACCGAGCCCCGCGCACCCACGAACCACACGCCTGTCCTGGCCGTCACCACGTGGGCGGGGTTCGTGTCGTCCTGGTCGGACGGGTGGTGCACGGGGTCGATGGACATCTGGGGCCCGTCAGGACGAGGTCGAGAAGGCGGCGTCGAACGCGGCCGTCGGGGCGTCGAAGGCCAGTCGGCGCACGAACTCCAGCGCCTCGGGCGCGCCGACGAGGCGGTCCATGCCGGCGTCCTCCCACTCCACGGAGATCGGGCCGTCGTAGCCGATCGTGTTGAGCATCCGGAACGACGCCTCCCAGGGCACGTCACCGTGGCCAGTGGAGACGAAGTCCCACCCGCGGCGCGGGTCGGCCCAGGCCAGGTGCGAACCCATGCGTCCGTTGCGGCCGTTGCCGACCTGCTTCTTCGCGTCCTTGCAGTCGACGTGGTAGATCCGGTCCTTGAAGTCCCAGAGGAACCCGACCGGGTCGAGGTCCTGCCAGACGAAGTGCGAGGGGTCCCAGTTGAGGCCGAACGCCTCGCGGTGGTCGATCGCGTCGAGCGCGGCCACGGTGGTCCAGTAGTCGTAGGCGATCTCGGAGGGGTGCACCTCGTGGGCGAAGCGGACGCCCTCGCTGTCGAAGACGTCGAGGATCGGGTTCCAGCGGTCGGCGAAGTCCTGGTAGCCGGCGTCGACGAGGGCCTGGGACGCCGGCGGGAACATCGCGACGTACTTCCAGATCGAGGACCCGGTGAAGCCGACGACGACGTCGACCCCGAGCTTGCGCGCGGCGCGCGCGGTCATCTTCATCTCCTCCGCGGCGCGCTGGCGCACGCCCTCGGCGTCGCCGTCGCCCCAGATGCGGTCGGGGAGGATGTCGCGGTGGCGGGCGTCGATCGGGTCGTCGCAGACCGCCTGGCCCTTGAGGTGGTTGCTGATCGCGAAGACCTGCAGGTCGTACTTCTTGAGCATCTCCAGCTTGGCCGGGACGTAGGACTCGTCCTCGACCGCTGCCCACGGGTCGAAGTGGTCGCCCCAGCAGGCGAGCTCGAGGCCGTCGTAGCCCCAGCCGGAGGCGAGCTTGCACATCTCCTCGAACGGCAGGTCGGCCCACTGGCCGGTGAACAGGGTGACGGGGCGTGGCATGTGTGCTCCTCAGGTGTGGTGGTGGTGCGTTCGGCTGGTGGTGCTGGTGGTGCTGCGGTGGTGCTGTCTGGTCGTGGTGCCGGCCGTCCGGTGCGGACCGGTGCCGGGACGGAGCGCCGTGTCCCGGCACCGGCCGCTCGGGGGCGACGCCTCACGGCGCCACCCCCCGCCCAACCGGGGGCCCGGCCTCCGGCTCGCACGCAGGGCCGATCCTGCGTACGCGCCGGTTCACCTCACCCGAGGGTGACGTGGTGGCCGAGCCGCCCGGCTACGGACGTCTCGTGCTCGCCACCGGCGCCTACAGCTGCGACTTCAGCGTGCGCGACAGGCGCTTGAGTGCGAGCCTCACCTCCTTGTCCTTCACTCGGGAGGCGAGCCGCTCGAACCGCTTGAGCGACCGGATGGCCGCTCCCGCGTCCTTTCGACGGTCGGCCCGCTTGGCGGCCTGGAGCTGCTTCTTGAGCTGCTTGGCCACCTTCGGGCTGACCAGGCCCTGGTCGTCGAGGCGGTTGACGAGCTTCCTGACCTTGCCGGAGGACACGACCACCCGGAAGGTGACCGTCTGCGACGCCTGGTTGCCCGCCTCGTCGAGGACGGTGACCTCGAGCGTGTGCCGACCTGGTGCCAGCGACATCGCGTCGAGGCGCACCGGCGCCCTCACCACCGTGCCGTCGAGCCGGACCACCTGCTCGGCGGCGCCCGACGTGGCGTCGGTGACGCCGACCCGAGCCGTGCGCGCCGCTGCGACGTCCAGCTTGGCCCCGTCGGCGATGCCCGAGACGGTCACCGTGGGCGCCGTGGCGTCCATCTTGATGGTGATCGTCTCCACCGCCGAGGTGGTCCCAGCAGCGTCGGTCGCCCGGGCCTGGACCCGGGTGACGCCGTCGGCGCTGACCGTGAAGGGCGTGGTGTACGCCGTCCACGGGCCGTTGTCGATGCGGTACTCCATCGAGATCCGGCCCTCGCCGCCGGCACCCGCAAGGGCGACCGTGACGGGCGCCGTGAACCAGTTCGCGCGACCGTTGGCCGCGACGGGCGCCGTGGTCATCGTGACCGACGGCTTCGCCGGCTCGACCGGCCCGCCCGCCTCGCTGACGACGACCTCGAGCTGTCCGCCCTCGGTGTTGCCCGCGTTGTCGGTCGCGCGGTAGCGCACCGGATAGGTCCCCGGCTCGTCGAACGCCAGAGGAGCGTCGTACGTGCTCCACGTGGTGGCGTCGCCGATCTGGTACTCGATCCGCGCCACACCCGAGGTGGCGTCGGTCGCGGTCAGGGTGACCGTCCTGGTGGTGCTGCCGGTCTCGGCCGTGGTGACGACCGGAGGCGCGGTGTCGACCTTGAGCGTCTCCGAACCTACCTCCGAGACGTTGCCCGCCTCGTCGGTCGAGCGGTACTCGACCACGACCTCACCCTCGCCGGGCACCGGGACGGCGATGTCGTACTCCTCCCAGTCCCCACCGTCGATGCGGTACTCGATCGAGGCGACGCCCGACCCGCCCGCTTCGTCGGTGGCCGTCAGTGTGAATGACGGGCGCGAGGTGTACCAGCCGGTCTCACCCGCGTCGGCGATGACCAGCTCTGTCGTCGGTGCTGTGGTGTCCTCAGGCTGCACCTCCGGCACCACGACCTCGACCTGTCCGGTCGCCCTGTTGCCCGCTGCGTCGGTGGCGCGGTAGCGCACGACGTAGGTGCCGGGCTCGTCGAACGTCAACGGCGTGGTGTAGGTCGTCCACGTCGTGGCGTCGCCGATCTGGTACTCGATGGTCGCCGCACCCGAGTCGTCGGTGGCGGTGATGGTGACCGTCTTGGTCGTCTCCCCCGTGACGGCGGCGCTGACCTCCGGGTCGGTGGTGTCGCCCGGCTCCTCCCCGCCCGGCTCGCAGGTCTCGTCCTCACCGAGGGTGAAGAAGTCGAAGCTCGGCGTGATCCCTGCTCCGGCCGTCTGGTTGGCGGCGGAGAGGAGGCCGATCCTCGGCTCGGCGATGTCGGCGATGCTGTAGCCACCGGACATGTCGGTCCAGCTCACGCCGTCGGTGCTGTAGCTGCCGAGGACCTCGTCGCCGTCCTCGCTGGTCAGTCGCAGCCACACGGTGGTCGGGAACTCGGCCCCGAGGCCCGGGGTGTTGGTCTCGACCGCACTGCCGGCGGTCTCCCGCGCCGTCTGGATGATGTTGGACGCGGCGTTGGGATCGGTGCTGCGTCCCTGGAAGACGTGCTTGAGGTAGTTGTCGTCGTCGCCATAGATCAGCAGGCCTGCCGACTGGTAGGACCTGTTGATCGGTGCGGTGACCTTGGTGGTGGCGACGAACGGACCCTCGGGCAGGTCCCGGAGGACCAGGTCGCGGGCGGTGTTCGTCGTCTGGTAGAGGTCGGTCGCCTCCATCGGGATCTTCAGCGAACCGCCGGAGACCGTGAGGTTCCCGCTCGGTCGCACGACCGTCCACGGCGGGGACGCCAGGGACTGGCCGTTGAACTCCTCGACGACGCACGGCGGGCTGCACTCGACAGCGGTGTCGTCCGGGGTGATCGTGAAGTAGTCGAACTCGGCGGTGATGTTGTCAGCCGCTCCTGCAGCCGTGCTGCCCAGGGCGAGCAGGCCGACCTTCGGTGCGGTGATGCCGGTCAGGTCGCGCGGGGCGGCCGTGCCGTTCGACGTCGTGATCGGGAGCCAAGTGGCTCCGTCGGTGCTGTAGGTCGGAGTGACGACGTTGCCGTCGGTGCTCGTCATCCGCAGCCACACGGTGTCGGGGAAGGTCGCGCCGAGGGCGGTGGAGTTCGACTCCGACGCCGTGCCGTTGACCTCCTTGGCGAACTGGATGACGTTGGCTGCCTTGCTGCCCGCCGCGGCCGTGGAGCGACCGGAGTAGACGAGCTTGAGGTAGTTGTTGTCGTCGCCGTAGACGATCAGTCCACCCTGCTGGTAGCCGCGCACGGCGGGCAGCGTGAGCTTCGTCGTGACCTCGAACCGCCCGGCGGGCAGGTCCTGCAGGACGATGTTGGGCGCCGTGTTCGTGCCCTGGTAGATGTCGGCGTTGGTGAGCGGGATGTTGAGCGACCCGTCCGCCACCGTGAGCGACTGGTCGACGCGCACGCTGCGGTTCCAGCGCTCGGTGTCGAGGGCATCTCCCACGAAGTCGTCGGAACGACCGCTGAAGCAGATGTCCTGCGCCGCCCTGACCCTGACCTCCAGCGTGCGGGTGGTCTTCGCCCCGCGCGAGTCGGTCACCACCAGCTCGACGACGTACGTGCCCGGCGTGGCGTAGGTGTGGCTCGGGTCGGCGTCGGTGGAGCTGGCGCCGTCGCCGAACTTCCACGCGTAGGTGACAGGGGTGTCACCGTCCGCGTCCTCGACCGTGCTCGTGAAGTCCACCGGGAGAGGTGCCTCACCGTTGGTCGAGCTGGCCTCGATCGAGACGGCCGGGGGCTGGTTGTCGGTCACGCCCCGGCCGTTGAACCGCAGCCAGTTGACGTTGGCGCCTCCGGTGGTCGCGACCACGTAGAGGGGCTCGCTGTCGGTGGACGCGCCGGTGAACGCGGCGGTCACGTCCTGGTAGGTCTGGGCGCCGCCCGTGCTGGGCACGGCGATCGTGGCGATAGCGGGGCCGGTGGGCGATCCCTGCCGGACCTCGAACGCCGCACCCGCCGTGGTGGAGGCCGCGCGCATCGTGACGCCGGTGATGCCGGTCAGGTTCATCACGTCCCAGCCGAACCAGTCGCCGGTCTCGACGCCGTTGACGTTCTGGCCGCCGTCGGTGTCGGTGGTCGTCTGGGTCGTGACGCCCGGGGTGCCCGAGGTGTTGGACCCGGTGCGACCGGTCTCGTCGAAGTACTCGGCCTCCTTCTTCTTGGTGTGCAGGACGATGCCGTCCACGCTCGTCAGCTCCCCGGCCTCGCCGGAGCCGCTGTCGGTGTAGGTGGCCTTGATGGTGCCGAATATGTTGGCGCCCACGTGGCCGGTGTCGCCGGGCAGCGCGAGGACGCCGCTGCAGCCCCGGTACTGCTCGTAGTCGTGCGAGTGCTGGTCGTGGCCGAGCCCGGGCTGGACGACGACGCGGTCGCAGTCGATCGTGCCGTCCTCGGGGTCGCTCACCTCGACCTCGTACGCGAGGTAGTCACCGAACTCGAAGAAGCCGCCGTCCGGGGGCAGGACCAGCTCGACGGTCGGCGCGGTGTTGCCCGACGTGATGTCGATGTTGGTCGTGCCGGTCCGGCCGCCCTCGTCGGTCACGGTGAGCCGTGCGGTGTAGTCACCCGGGTCGGTGTAGGTGAAGCTGCCGGTCGGGGTCGTGGCATCGGTGGTGCCGTCGCCGTCGAAGTCCCAGGCGTAGGTCAGGCCCGTGGCGTCGCCGGTGTCGGCGTCGAAGGAGGCGCTGCCGTCGAACTGGACGGTCAGCGGCGCCGGACCCGACGTCTTGTCGGCCGTCGCCCTGGCCACCGGCGCGCGGTTGCCCTCGACGTAGTCGATCCGGTAGATGCCCGAGTCGGTGTTGTTGCCGTTGAAGCCGCTGCCCCACTCGATCATGTAGAGCGCACCGTCCGGCCCGAACTGGAGGGCGTGGGGTCGTCGCATGGGCAGGTTGGGCAGGAAGCGGTTGAGGTCGGTGTAGTCGGTGCCGGCCTCGTTGAGCTGCACGCTGAACAACCGGTTGTTGTTCCAGTCGGCCCAGATCGCCTTGCTGTCGAAGTAGGCGGGCCACTTGCGGTCGGAGGCGAGGTCGGGGTCGTAGGAGTAGGTGCCCGACGTCATCGGTGCGCCACTGGCCCCGATCTCCGGGGTGCCGGTGATCGAGGCGTTGTTGCTCTGCCACATGACCGCTGCCTTAGCCGGCGGCAGGTCGGTCAGGCCCGTGTTGTTGGGCGAGTCGTTCACCGGGTTGGCGCAGTCGAAGGCCGCACCGGCCGTGCTGCTGGCGAAGTTGTAGTCGTTGTAGGGGGTGTTGTCACCCACGCAATAGGGCCAGCCGTAGTTGCCGGGCTCGTCGAGGATGTTCCACTCGACGCGGCCGTTGGGCCCACGTGTGGCGCTGACGGAGCCGGCGTCCGGGCCGTAGTCAGCCACGAGCAGGTTGTTGTGCTGCTCGTCGAGGCCGATGCGGAACGGGTTGCGGAAGCCCATCGCATAGATCTCGGGACGGGTCTTGTCATCGGTGTCGTCGGCCTCGTCGAAGAGGTTGCCCTCCGGGATGCTGTAGCCGCCGGCCGCCAGGGGCTTGATGCGCAGCACCTTGCCCATCAGCGAGTTGGAGTTCGCCGAGGTGCGCTGGGCGTCCCACGCGCTGCGGCCGGGTCGCTCGTCGATCGGCGTGTAGCCGCTCGAGTCGAACGGGTTGGTGTTGTCACCGGTGGCGAGGTAGAGGTTGCCGTCGTTGTCGAACTCCATAGCGCCGCCCGCGTGGCAGCACTGGTCGCGCTGCGTCGGGACGTCGAGGATCGTCGTGGCGGTGCCGAGCTGGAGCGTGTTCCCGTCCATCGTGTAGCGGGAGATGCGGTCGATGGCCGTCGAGCCCGCCGGCGAGTAGTGGAGGTAGACCCAGTTGTTGGTGGCGAAGTCGGGGTCGAGCGCGATCCCGAGCATGCCGAACTCCTGGCCGGTGTAGACCGGGATGCTGCCCGCGGTCACCACGTTGCCGTTGGTCAGGATGATGCGCACGTCACCGTTGCGGTCGACGTAGAACACGCGACCGTCGTCGGCGATGGCGAGCTCCATCGGGTTGGAGGTGTTCTCGTCGAGCGCGACCTTCTCGAAGCTGGGCTCGAGGGTGGCAGTGCAGTCGGAGTCGACCACGCCGGCCGCGGTCTGGATGCCTCCGAGGACGTGCTGGAGGAACGTCGGCTCGACGAACGAGGCCTCGGTGTGCCCCATGCCGGTGTACCAGCTGCGGCCGCCGTCGTAGTCCTGGCACCACGCGATCGGGTGCTCGTTGCCCATCGCCCCGCTGCCCGGGGTGTACGTCGACTCGTCGAGCGAGGCGAGCACGTGCACCTTGCCGCGGGGGTTGGTGCGGAAGTTGTACCACTCGTCGGTGCGCTCCCACAGCGGCTCGATGCCGGCGGTGGAGGGGTGCGCGTGGTCCTCGACCTTGACGGTCGCGGTCGGGGTGCCCGGCGGGTGGTTGTTGAAGTAGGAGCCGACCAGCTCGCCGTACCACGGCCAGCTGTACTCGGTGTCGGAGGCGGCGTGGATGCCCGCGTAGCCGCCGCCTGCCTGGATGTAGCGCTCGAAGGCACCCTGCTGGGCGTCGTTCAGCACGTCACCGGTCGTCGAGAGGAAGATGACGACCTCGTACTGCTCGAGGTTGGCGTCGGTGAACGCGGTGCTGTCCTCCGTCGCGGTCACCGTGAAGTTGTTGTCCGCCGCGAGGGCCTGGATGGCAGTCGTGGCCTCGTCGATGTTCGAGTGGCGGAACGCCGCGGTCTTGGAGAAGAGGAGTGCGTCGAACGACTCCTCTGCTGCCGCCGCCGCGGAGGCGGCCGGATCGGCGGTCCACGGGACCGCGTCGCCCAGGACGCTCTCGGTCTCGGTCTTCTTCTGCTTCTTCTCGGTCCTGTCGGAGGCCGTGGCCCGGTCGTCAGGCGCGGTGGCGGCGGCACGCTCGGTGCTCGGTGCCGCGGAGGCCGAGGAGGCCAGCCCGACGCCCGCGCCCAGCGGCAGCGAGACGAGCAGGGCCATGCTGGAGCCGACTGCGACGCGGGAGCGCCTCTGCAGTCGCGTGATGAGTCTGTTCATCACGATCCCTTCTGTGGTGACGGATGTGCGCTCCATCGGTTCCGGGGCGGGTCCCCGGGCGTTCGGCCCTTGTCATGCGGTCGTGCTGTCGTGCTGTCGTGCTGTCGTGCGGGTGGATCGGGTGGGCCCGGCGGGTTCGGCGCCCGCCGGGCCAGGTGTCGTGTCAGCGGACTCCCAGCAGGTGCTCCATGGCGAGCTGGTCGAGCGCCTCCAGGCCGACGCTGCGTGCGCCGAGCCCCTCGACGTCGTACGACGCCGCGCGGAGGTCGGCGAGCGACTCACCCTCGGCGAGGGTCGGGGTGCGCAGCGTGTCGACCTCGGCGGCGGCGAGGGCCGCGACCACGTCGGGGTCGGCGCGGAAGGCGCGGACCTTGTCGCGCAGGATCAGGTAGTTGCGCATGCAGCCGCGAGCCGACTCCCAGACACCGTCCTCGGCCTCGGCGCGGGGGGGCTTGAAGTCGAAGTGCACGTAGCCGTCGTAGGCCTTGCCGGTCCCGGCGCCGAGCAGGGCGTCGACGGTCCAGAAGGCGCCGCGCACGTTGCCCGCGCCGAAGCGCAGGTCCTGGTCGAAGCGGGGGCCGTGCTGGCCGTTGAGGTCGACGTGGAAGAGCTTGTCGTGCCACAGCGCCTGGCTGATGCCGTGGGCGAAGTTGAGCCCTGCCATCTCCTCGTGGCCCACCTCGGGGTTGAGGCCGACCATGTCGGGGTCGTCGAGCTCGGCGATGAGCGCGAGGGCGTGGCCGATGGTCGGCAGCAGGATGTCGCCGCGCGGCTCGTTGGGCTTGGGCTCGAGGGCGAACCGCATGTCGTAGCCCTGCTCCTTGACGTAGGCGCAGAGCAGGTTGAGCGACTCGCTGTAGCGGTCGAGGGCGGCCTGGACGTCCTTCGCGGCGCCGTGCTCGGCGCCCTCGCGGCCGCCCCACAGGACGAACGTCTTCGCACCCAGCGATGCCGCGAGGTCGATGTTGCGCAGCGCCTTGGTGAGCGCGTAGCGCCGCACCTCGCGGTTGTTGGCGGTGAGGGCGCCCTCCTTGAAGACCGGGTGGCCGAACAGGTTGGTGGTCACCATCTCGACGGCGAGCCCGGTGTCGGCCAGCGCCTTCTCGAACTGCTCGAGCACGGCGTCGCGCTTGTCGTCGTCGGGGACGAGGTCGTCGTCGTGGAAGGTGACGGCCGCCGCGCCGAGCTCGGCGAGCTTGTAGGTGGCCTCGACGGGGTCGAGCAGCGCGCGGGAGGCGGGTCCGAACACGTCGGTGCCCTGCCAGCCCACCGTCCAGAGGCCGAACGAGAACTTGTCGTCGGGGGTCGGGGTGTAGTCGGTCATGCGGGGATCTCCTGCCACGAATCGTTGTCAGAGCTGGTCTCGACCGCGGCCAGGACGCGCTGCACCTGGAGTCCGTCGGCAAAGGATGGGGAAGGGGCGTCGCCGGCCGCGATGTCGCGGACCAGGTCGACCGCCTGGTGGATGAAGCCGTGCTCGTAGCCGATGACGTGGCCCGGCGGCCACCACGCGCCGACGTAGGGGTGCTGCGGCTCGGTGACGAGGATGCGGCGGAAGCCCGCGGTGCGGGCGTCCTCGGTGCCGTCGAAGAAGTGGAGGACGTTCATGTCCTCGAAGTCGAAGGCGATGCTGCCCTGCGAGCCGTTGACCTCGATGCGGATCGCATTCTTGCGGCCCGACGCGAAGCGGGTCGCCTCGAAGACGCCCATCGCACCCCCGCGGAAGTCGGCCAGGAAGGTGGCGGCGTCGTCGACGGTCACCTTCCCGGTGCCGGTGCCGGCCGTGCCGGACAGGCCCGAGTGCTCGCTGGGCAGCGGCCGCTCGTCGACGAAGGTGTGCAGGCGGCCGGTGACCCGGCTGATGGTGTCGCCGGTGATGAACTGCGTGATGTCGATGATGTGGGCGCCGATGTCGCCGAGGGAGCCCGAGCCGGCCTTGTCCTTCTCCAGGCGCCACGAGAGGGGTGCCTGCGGGTCGACGATCCAGTCCTGGAGGTACTGGGCGCGCACGTGGTGCAGCGTGCCGAGGCGGCCCTCGGCGACGAGCTGGCGCGCCAGGGCGATCGCGGGCACCCGGCGGTAGGTGAAGCCGACCATCGCCCGGACGCCGGACGCGGCGGCCGCCTCGGCGGCGCGGGTCATCGCCTCGGCCTCCTCGACGCTGTTGGCCAGCGGCTTCTCGCACAGGACGTGCTTGCCGGCCTCGAGGGCGGCGATGACGATCTCGGCGTGGGTGTGGCCGGGGGTGCAGACGTCGACGAGGTCGATGTCGTCGCGCTCGACGAGGGCCTGCCAGGAAGTCTCGGTGGACTCCCACCCGAGGCGCTCGGCGGCGGCACGGACGCCCTCCGGGTCGCGCCCGGCGACGGCCCTCATGCGCGGACGGAGCGGGAGGTCGAAGAACCGCGGGGCGGTGCGCCAGGCGTGCGAGTGCGCTGCGCCCATGAAGGCGTAGCCCACCATGCCGACCGACAGGTCGCGCGTGCTGGCGTGGGTGTCGGGAGTGGTGGTCATCGGACCTCCTCGTGTGCGAGCTGGTGGGTGTCGGGGCGCGGCTCGTACGGCCCGGGTGCCGCGCGGTGGCGCGCCCGGGGCGTGACGGTGTTCAGCAGTGGTGGTGCGGGTGCAACGGGGTGGTGCGGGGTGCCGCGGCGGCTCCCGACGAGGGAGCCGCCGCGGGACGCCTCAGGACTCGAAGGCCGTGTCGATGTACTGGTCGACGTTGTCCGAGGTGACGACCGGGGCGAAGAGCTGCACCGTGCGGGGCACCTCGACCTCGACGAGGTCGCTCATCGCCTTGTCCTGGACCAGCAGGCGGGCGAGCTTGACGCCGTCCGCGCCCTGGGTCGACGGGTAGATGACGGTGGCCTTGAGGACACCGCTGTCCTCCTGGATCGCGCGCATGGCGTTGGCCGAGCCGGCGCCGCCGATCATCGTGAACTCGTCGCGGCCGGCGTTCTCGATGGCCGCGAGCACGCCGACGCCCTGGTCGTCGTCGTGGTTCCAGAGGAAGTCGATCTTCGGCTCGGCCTGGAGCAGGTTCGCCGCGACCTCCTCGCCGCTCTCGACGGTGAACTCGGCGGCCTGGCGGGCGTCGACGTCGAGGCCGCACTCGGACAGCGCGTCCTCGAAGCCCTGGCTGCGGTCCTGGGTGAGCGGCAGCGAGTCGATGCCGGCGATCTCGGCGACGATCGCGTCCTTGTTGTCACCGGCCTGCTCGCAGACGTACTGGCCGGCCGAGACGCCCATGCCGTAGTTGTCGCCGAGCACCGTGACGCGGGCCGCGTTGGGGTCGTCGAACTCGCGGTCGACGTTGATGACCGGGATGCCGGCCTCCATCGCCTTGAGCGCCACCGGCGTCATCGCGGCACCGTCGAAGGGCAGCAGGACGATGGCGTCGACGCCGTCGTTGATGAAGGTCTCGACCTGGCTGATCTGGAGGTTGACGTCGTTGGTGCCCTCCGCGATCTGGAGGTCGACGTCGGGGTACTGCTCCGCGAGGTCGCGGACGTTGTTGGTGATGGCGGCCATCCAGCCGTGGTCCGCGGCGGGCGCCGAGAAGCCGATCGTGACCTGGTCGCCCTCCTCGTCGTTGCTGCCGGCGGCGGCGGCCGGTGCGGAGTCGCCGCTGTCGTCGTCCTCGGCAGCGTCCTGGGCGCTGCCGGTGCACGCGGCGAGGGACAGGACGGCGACCGCGCCGACCACGAGGCCGGAGTAGCGGCGGCTCTGGTGCCGTCGGAAGGGAGTGCGCAGTCGCATGGGTCGTGCTCCTTGTGTGTGTTCTCGATGGGTGCGGTGCTGCGGCCGGCGCTCCGAGACGTGCCGGCGTGGTGGTGCGGTGGTTCCGAGTGCGGGGTGCTGCGGCTAGGTGGACGTCGCGTTGCGCGCCAGGCGCTGCTGGAGCAGGACGGCGACGACGATGATCAGGCCCTTGGCGACCGCCTGGGTCGAGGTGTCCTGGTTGTTGAGGGTGAACACGTTGCCGAGGGTGGCGAAGATGAGCACGCCCAGGACGGTGCCGACGATCGTGCCGCGCCCGCCGGTGAGCAGGGTGCCGCCGATGACGACGGCCGCGATGACGTCGAGCTCGAGGAGCGTGCCGTGGGTCGAGCTGCCGGTCGTGGTGCGGCTGACCAGCATCAGCGCCGCGAGCCCGCAGCAGAAGCCGACGAGCACGTAGAGCATCACGGTGTGCCGGTTGACGTTGATGCCCGCGAGTCGCGCGGCCTCGGGATTGCCGCCGACGGCGAGGGTGCGCCGGCCGAACGTCGTACGGTTGAACAGGACCCAGCCGGCCACCGCGACGATCGCGAAGATGATCACCAGGAACGGCACGCCGAGCACGTCGGCGGAGAAGAACTCCTTGAAGCCGTCGACGGTCACGATCTGCGTACGACGCTCGGAGATGATCTCGGCGAGACCGCGCGCGGCGGCGAGCATCGCCAGTGTCGTGATGAACGGCACCACCTTGCCGTACGCGATCACGAGTCCGTTGACGAGGCCGCAGGCGGAGCCGACGGCCAGGGCGGCGAACACCATGATGATCCAGTGCGTGTCCTCCGCCATCGTCTGGGTGGCGAACGTCGTCGCCCAGACCGAGCAGAGCGCCAGGATCGCGCCGACCGACAGGTCGATGCCGCCGCCGGTGATGACGAAGGTCATCCCGATGCTGACCACGCCGATGGTCGAGGCGAAGCGCAGGATCGTGAGGGTGTTGTCGATGCTGGCGAACCGGTCGCCTGCGGTGATGATGCCCGCCGCGCAGATCAGCAGGAGCGCCACGACGAGGCCGAGGTTGCGGCCGAACGGGCCGCTCATCAGGCCGCCTCCGCCGTTACCTCCCGACTCCGCGGCGGCGCGCTCCACCCTGACCGACTCCGTGGAGGCTGGGACGGTGTTCTCCACCGCGCCCGTGTCCCGACTCGTGCTCTGCTCGCTCATGCGACCTTTCCTTCCATGACCAGGTCCAGGACGCGGGACTCGTCGATCTCGCCCGCGGGACCTTCGTGCACGACACGGCCCTCACGGACCACGAGGACCCGGTCCGCGAGCCCGAGCACCTCCTCCACCTCGCTCGACACGACCACGACGGCGACGCCGGAGTCGGCCAGCGAGCGCACGAGGGCGTAGATCTCGGCGCGCGCGCCGACATCGACCCCTCGGGTCGGCTCGTCCAGGAGCAGCACACGGCACTCGCGGAGCAGCCACCGGGCCAGGACGACCTTCTGCTGGTTGCCGCCCGACAGGAGGCGCACGAGGCGATCGACCCCTGCCGGGCGGACGTCGAGGGACTCCGCGACCTCGGTGGAGCGCTTGCGCTCGGCGCGGCTGTCGAGCAGCCCGAACCGGCTGAAGCGTCCCAGCGTGGACACGGTGATGTTGGCGAAGATCGCCTGGTCGAGCAGGAGCCCCTGGCTCTTGCGCTCCTCCGGGGCGAGACCGACGCCGGCCTTGACCGCCGCGGGCACGGAGCCGCGCCGCAGCTCGCGACCGGCGACGCGCACGGTGCCCGCGGACGGGCGGCGCGCGCCGTAGAGGGTCTCGAGGATCTCCGAGCGTCCCGCGCCGACGAGGCCGGCGAGACCGACGATCTCCCCCGCCCGCACGCTCAGGTCGACTCCGGAGAAGACGCCCGGCAGGTCGAGGCCGATCACCTCGAGGATCGGGTCACCGGTCGGCGGCGGTGCGTCGCCACGGGGCGGGAAGACGTACTCGATCGAGCGCCCGGTCATCAGCTTGATCAGCTCGCTGGTGGGCGTCTGGTCGACGGCGAGGCCGGTGGCGACCGTGCTGCCGTCCTTGAGGACCGTGATGCGGTCGCCGATCTGGCGGATCTCCTCCAGCCGGTGGGAGATGTAGACGACGGCGACGCCCTCGGCCGTGAGGTCGCGGATGACGCGGAAGAGGTTGTCGACCTCTCCCTGGTCGAGCACCGCGGACGGCTCGTCGAGGATGAGCAGCCGAGTGTCCTGGGACAGGGCGCGCGCCATGCTGACGATCTGCTGTGCGGCGGGCGAGAGCCGGCCGACGGAGCGCGTGGGCGAGATCTCGGAGTGACCCAGCCGGGCCAGCAGGTCGCGCGTACGACGGATCGTCTCCGCGCGCTGGCTGAAGCCGGCGGTGCTCAGCTCGTGGCCGAGGAAGATGTTCTCGGCGACGCTGAGGTCGGGGACGAGGTCGAGCTCCTGGTAGATGGTAGAGATCCCGAGGGCCATCGAGGCCTGGGGCGTCGACAGCGTGACCGGCTCGCCCTCCCAGAGGATCTCGCCCTCGTCGGGCTGGTAGCTCGCGGAGAGGACCTTGATCAGCGTCGACTTGCCGGCGCCGTTCTGGCCCAGCAGGCAGTGCACCTCCCCCGCGCGCACCTCGAGCTCGACTCCTCCGAGCGCGAGCACGCCGGGGAACCGCTTGACGATGCCGCGCATCGTGAGCAGCGGGGCGTCGTTCATCACATCACCTCCAGGGTGGGGACCACCCGCGGCACGAGGGTCGGGTCGTCGTAGACGTGGTCGATGGCGACGGCGGCGGCGCCGTGCACCGCTGCCGAGAAGCCGAGGGTCGAGAGCGCGATGCGCGTGCCACCCGCGTCGGGGGCCAGGACACCGGAGGCGAGCTCGGCCTCGACCACGTCACGGATCCACTCGCCGATCTCGCCGAGGTAGCCCGACAGCACGATCATGCCGGGGTTGAGCACGTTGGTGAGGACGGCGGCGCCGATGCCGACCCAGCGGCCGACCTCGCCGAGCGCGGCGAGCGTGCGCTCGTCGCCGGCGGCAGCGCGGCGGCTGATCTCCTCGACCTTGCCCTCGAGGTCGAGGGTGGGCGAGCGCAGCAGGTCGTCGTCGGAGGCAGCGGCGAGGTCGATGAGGTGGCTGAGGCCGATGACCGTCTCCCAGCACCCGGTGCGCCCGCACCCGCACACGCTGCCGTCGCGGTCGACGACCATGTGGCCGAACTCGCCGGCGTAGCCGCGGCGCCCGGAGAACGGCCGGCCGTCGGCGACGATGCCGCCGCCGATGCCGACCTCGCCGTGGATGACGAGGATGTCGCGGCGCTCGGGGTCGCCGGGGGTGGCCTCGGCGACGGCGGCCAGGTTGGCCTCGTTGTCCACCTCGAGCAGGTAGTCGGGGTCGCCGAGCCTGGCGCGCAGCAGCCCGGCCAGGCCGACCCCCTGCCACCCGAGGTTGGCGGCGACGGACACGTGGCCCCGGTCGCGGTCGACGAGTCCGGCGACCCCGACGACCGCGGCCACCGGCGCCGCGTCGAGGGCGGCCAGGTCGGCGAGGGTGCCGTGCAGCAGCTCGACCAGCCGGTCGACCACCTCGTCGGGCTCGAGGCCGCGGGTGTCCACCGACGTACGCCGCTCGCTGACGACGGTGCCGGCAAGGTCGACCGCGCGGGTCGAGACGTGGTGGACGTTGATCTCCGCACCCAGGCCGTAGGCGCCGGCGCCGTCGATCTCCACCGTCGTGCCGGGGCGCCCGACGGCGCCGCGCTCGGCGCTGCCCTCGCGGACCAGGCCGCGCTCGCGCAGCTCGGTGACGAGGCTGGAGACGGTCGCCTTGTTGAGGCCGAGGTCGGCGGCGAGCCGGGCCCGGGAACGGGGTCCGCCCTCGCGGAGGCTGCGGAGGACCAGCGACAGGTTCGCGCGACGGACGGTGCCCTGGTCGGCACCGCCGGTGCTGGTCGTCGACCAGCCGTCCCGCACCTGCGACATCTGCGTCCTCGATCCTGCGTGTGACCTCGGTCACCAGTTAGTTTGACGGACCGCCAAACTAAGTCGGTGACAGGCATCACGTCAAGGACCGGGACGCAGAAATGTCAGGTGGTCCGGTCCAGGTGTCGTGAGCGGCCCTCGGCGTACCTGGCGCGGACGGCCGGCACGGGGTCGGCGGCGTAGCGCCGGGTCCCCTCGCGCACCCACTCCGGCGGTGCTTCCGCCCCCGACACGGCCCACGCCGCCTGACGCGCGGCGCCGTCGGCGACGTACTCCCCCGGCGGCGGGACGTCCACGGGGACCCCGAGCACCTCGGCTGCCACCGTGCGCACGGCCTCCGACGCGGCGGCCCCGCCGACGAGCAGGACGCGGGTCGGCGTGACCCCGGTCGACACCACCGCGTCGAGGCCGTCGGCGAGGCTGCACACCAGGCCCTCGACGCTCGCCCGGGCGAGTGCCGGCCGGGTGGCCGTCGCCAGGGTGAGCCCGTGCAGCGACCCCGTCGCGTCCGGCAGGTTGGGGGTGCGCTCGCCCTCGAGGTAGGGCACCAGCACCAGGCCGCCGGCACCCGAGGGCGCCTCGAGCGCGAGGCGCGAGAGGGTGTCGTGGTCGACGTCGAGGAGGCGGGCGGCAGCGTCGAGCACCCGCGCGCCGTTGAGGGTGGCGACCAGCGGGAGGTAGAGACCGGTGGCGTCGGCGAAGCCCGCCACCGAGCCGGTGGGGTCGACGGCCGGGGTGCTCGTGACGGCGGTGACGACCCCGGAGGTGCCGATCGAGACGACGACGTCGCCCTCCCCCGCGCCCAGGCCCAGCGCGGCGGCGGCGTTGTCGCCGGCACCGGCGCCGAGGACCGCCCCGCCCGCGGTGCCGGCGACCGCGCCGGGTGCGACCACGCGCGGCAGGTGGGGCACGGAGCCGAACGCGCGCTCGAGGAGGTCGGTGCGGTAGTCCCCGGTCGCGGCCGACCAGTAGCCCGTGCCGCTCGCGTCGCTCCGGTCGGTCGTGAGGTCGGCCAGGTCGGTGCTCCCGGACAGCTTCCAGGTGAGCCAGTCGTGCGGCAGGCACACCGCGGCCGTACGACGGGCGTGCTCCGGCTCGTGCTCGGCGAGCCAGCGCAGCTTGGTCACGGTGAACGACGCGACCGGGACGACGCCGACCGCCTCGGCCCAGGCGCGACCGCCCTCCTCCGGGCCGCCCAGCTCGTCGACGAGGTCGCGCGCGGCACCGGCCGAACGGGTGTCGTTCCACAGCAGCGCGGGGCGTACGACAGCACCGTCCTCGTCGAGGCAGACCATCCCGTGCTGCTGGCCGCCGACGCTGACAGCGGCCACGTCGGCCAGTCCCCCAGCCTCGGCGACTGCCGCCTGCAGGGCCTCCCACCAGTGGTCGGGGTGGACCTCGGTGCCGTCCGGGTGAGCGGCCCTCCCCTGCCGCACGAGCACGCCCGTGGCGGCGTCGCGGACGACGACCTTGCAGGACTGGGTGGAGGAGTCGATGCCGGCGACCAGCCGGGGTCCGTCAGTCATGGGCGCGGATGCTAGCCCACCGGCGACGAAGGGCCCGGTCTGCTGACCGGGCCCTTCGGGTGCTGCACCCCCGACCGGATTCGAACCGGCGCTACCGCCTTGAGAGAGGGATCGAGTGGTCGGCGGGCAACCTTGGAAATCGACGGAACCGCAGGTCAGAGGCACATTGAACGATCGGCTGACGTTGGCTGATTCGGGCTGTTTCTGATGCTCGTGTTGCCCCAGCGTTGCCCGCGAACGCATCGGAACTGTCCTCGGGGCACGTAGCGCGAGGCGCGACGACCCGACTCTGTACTGGGCGGGAGGGGCGCTCGAGGAGCGCACGCCACGGGCGGTCTCGACGTCGATCCTAGGTGGGGACCCGCTGCCTTGCGCCGCGATTAGCGCTCCGTCCTGAGGAGCCGACGGATCTGCTGAACTACGGCAGAAGACGCCATGCCATCCACTCTGGGTCGAAGTGCCGGTGTGTCTTGTGCATAAACGCGTACTCGTCCAGCGCGCGAAGGCACCGCTGCGGGAGCGGGCAGGGCTCGATCGGGCTGCACGTGTCGCGAGCCATGTCGAGAAGGACCTGCTGCACGATGTCGCACCTCTCGAGTGCTGCCTCGTCGACCGGAGCTGTCATGTGGGCGCCCAACCGATCTTCCTCGACGCGGGCAGCGACGAAAGCAAGCAGCCTCGCCACTTTCGCATCACCACACTCGATCGCGGCGTCAGGCATGGCGTCATTGTGGCTAGGACACAGTGGAGCATGCACCCCCTCCGGGGCGAGAGGTCGATGTCGTGCACCCGTCGACCTTCCGTGCCTGGCGGATCGGCCCTCTCACCGGCCTGCCTCTACGAGATCGACGTGAACACGTCGTATCCACCGCGACGAGTGCGTCCAACCGCCGCGTTCAGGCGTCGCTCAGCTGGTGCGTGAGCACCGTCCACGTAGCCATACTGATCGGCATGACCCCGGAGGACATCGGCGTCCGCAACGAGACCTACCGGCTCTTCGCCGAGCGCGGTCACGCGCCGTCCGCGGACGACGTGGCCGCGACCATGGGTGCCCCCGCGCGCGAGGTCCGTCAGGCATGGACGAGGCTCCACGACGCGCACGCCCTCGTCCTGAACAGTGAGGGCTCCGAGATCCTGATGGCGAATCCCTTCTCCGCTGTGCCGACTCCGTACCGCGTCCGTGCTGGCCACCGGTGGTGGTACGCCAACTGCGCGTGGGATGCGTTCGGTGTGTGCGCGGCACTGCACAGCGACGGACGGATCGAGACGTCGTGTCCGGACTGCCGCGAACCGCTGACGGTGGACGTCATCGACCAACAGCCCCAGAAGTCGTCGCTGGTCTTCCATTGCTACGTCCCTGCCCGACAGTGGTGGGACGACATCGTCTTCACTTGAAGCACCATGAATCTCTTCCGGTCGGGAGAGCACGTCCGCCGATGGCTCGACGGTCGCCCGGCAGGCACCACTATCCCAGTCACGGTGCTCAGCGCCTTGGCCCACGCCTGGTGGGGCGACCGGCTGTCCCCGCAGTGGCATCCCCACGCCAAGGAGGAGAACGAGGCGATCCTCCAGCGACTCGGCTTGGTCGATGATTTCTGGCAGCTTGCCTGAGCACGCCCCCTTGGAAGGACGTGGAGAAGCGACGCACAACGACCGAGTGCCCAGCGCCCGTTCGGCGGAGTGACATCGCAGAGTCATCGCAGAGTTCAGCGCGCTTGCGTCAATCCGACGCTACAGCGGCAGTGTCCTACGGTCGCGACAAGCCGGACGTTCCGTCTGTGGTTTCCGTGCTGGTCCCTCCGGCCCTCACCGCCGACTTCCTACACCTACGGGGTCTCCGATGTCGGTCCTTCGGGAGAAGCCCGAGTTAGTGGGGTGTAACCGATGGCGGCGTGCCATCAGCCTCGCTCGTGCAGCCACTCGTCGTACGGCACGGGATCGGCATCTTCCTCCGCCTGGTCGACGATGGACTGAGTGAACCAGGTGCGCAGCGACACCATCTCCGGGGTTGACCGCAGGGTCAGCAGCTGGTGGGTCTCGCTGATCTCATCGGCCAGGTTGTCGGCGGCCAGCAGCTCGCGGAGGGTTGCTGCCATCTCACGGGGAAGGGTCATCTTGATGTCGACGTACTCCAGCCCCGCCGCGGCGGCGTCCAAGGCGGTACGACGACCCAAGTGGCGCGCAAAAGCAGGGCGGGTCACCAGTCGCTCGATTAGCTGGCCCAGCTCCCGCGGCGGAGTCGGACTCTCCTCGGGGTCGATGAGCTGGAGCTCTCGCACCAGGTCGTCGAGACGCTGGTCGATCTGGAGCCCGAGCTGCACCGGACACCGAAGTAGCCGCACCCTCGCCCAATCGGCGGGCAGGACGACCTGCTCCGGTGCCGACCGGTCGCCGTACTCCACCACCGGCGGCCGTACGTCGTGCTCGACGCCGTCACCGGCAAGGTCGGCCCACACGCGTCGCCCATCGCCGCGCTCCTCGATCCCCCAGGACTCCGCCAGCACCGACACGATCACCAGTCCGCGCCCGGTGGTGCCCTGGCTCGCGACGGGAGGCGGGGCCACCGCCGCGAGCGGTACCACCCCGCCGGCGTCCTCGACACTGACCCGCACGGATGGCTCGAGGTCACGCAGCCGGACATGCAGGTAAGAGCTGCCGCTGTGCAGGGCGGAGTTCGCCGCCATCTCGGTGACGCACAGGGCGGCGTCGTCAACGAGATGTTCGCGGCCCCACTGCAGCAGCCCGTCGATGACGAACCTGCGTGCTCCGGGGACGCTGGAAGTGTCAGCGGCGAGTTGGACTCGCAACTCCGGATGGGCCCCTCGGGGCGTGGGCGTCACGCTGGCATTGTGCCCGACCTGTACCCCGCCGCGATCTTGCAGATTCACGATGACCAGAGTGCGGCGCCCACCGTCGCAAACTTGCTCCGAACAAGCGTCGCTTCGCCGCCTGCCGGCGCAGTTCGAACATCCGAACATGCCGATCAGCGTCCGTTCACCGACGTCACTTGGCTTCGGACTTCACCCCATGCACGAGGTCAGCCATCAAGGCTGCCTGGAAGTCCTCCGCCTACAGCCCCCGGGTGTTGGGGTCACCGGCAGTGGTCGACGCTCCGCTCAAGCTCACGCGCGCGGCGTCCGCGAGCACCGGTGAGATCCGGGGCCTCGAGCAAGCGCGCGACGCCGGCGGCCGCCTGAGTCTTCGGGGAGCCGAGAAAACTAGCGCACTCAGGAGATCGACAGCTCAGACCGCCCAGGAGCATGCTGCTGGGCAGGACGCGGTTGCAGTACGTGTAGTCGCCGCGATCAGGCCCGATTCGTAGTCGCTGGCAGAAGGTCGGGACCGGTGCTCCAAACTGTTCCTCCGTAACTCCTAGTCAGGCTGGGGACGCTGCGAGGGCCCCGACCGCTGCCGGTCGGGGGCCTCCCTGGCGTCGATGGGCTAGCTCAGAGGCGGCGCTCGCACCGCACGCGGCGCTCGGCGACGCAGGTGTCGCGCCCGGCACGGCCGTCGGTGGCGTCGCGGCCACGGTTGCCAAGCAGACGGTCATTCCCAGGGCTGCCCTTGATCGTGTCGTGGCCCCGGCCGCCGTTCACGACCGCGCGGTACTTCCCGCACTCCGGGGTGCCCAACTCGTCGCCGTCGCCATACTCGACGTTAGCGATGACGAGGTCCTTGCCGGGTCCAGCGTTCACCCACGCCTTGCACGTCACGACCGTGATCCGCTCGCCGCGGTTGGTCCCGCGGATCCTCGCCGTCTTGGCGGACACCACGTAGTCCTCGAAATTGCGGATGCGGGTCGCGGCCCCGCTGTTCTTGTCATCCACCCGGCGGTCCAGGTCAGCCTTGAGCCGCAGGGTCGGAACGTCGAGCATCAGGCGGTCCTCGCCCTTGTTGCCCTTCACCATCGAGAACCTCGCGCCGAGGCCGTTGGTCCGGTAGATGTCGTTCCCTCCGCCGAGCTGCACGTTGCGGTTGAACGTCGCCGGGGCGTCGACCGTGAGGTGCTCAACCGCGTCGGTGCCGCGGAACTCGAGGAGCCCGCGCGCGGCCTCGGTGGCGAACGAGAACTCGTCGAAGTGACCGGTCCACGTCAGCGAGGTGTCGGCCCCGGTGACGGACCCGCTGGCCTCCACACGCATGTTGTAGGCGGACCGAAGGAACAGGCCGCCGCCCTTGCCCACGGTGACCCCACCCGGGGCGGTCTGGACGCCGTTCCAGTGGACGTAGCCGGTGAGGGCGAGGTCGATGATGTCGGCGTTCGGCTGGCCTGCCATGCCGGACGTGACCCGGCCGAACTTGCTCAGGCCAATGACGTCGGCCTCGATGTCGGTGCCGTCCAACGTCCCGGCGACGACCTGATGCGATCCGCCGTTCTCGTCAGTGAACATGTCGGCCCCCGCCCCAAGGACGGCGACGACGACGCCGCCCCCGCCCGTGGCGCACACACGGTCATCGCCGCCGAGCGCGTCGACCCGCGTCGCGCCGTTCGTGACGATGACGTCCGCGCCCTCGGTGCCGGTGACCTGGCCCCCAGGCGTCCCGACGATGGTCGCCGGCTGTCCCTGACACGTCTCGGCCGTTGCGCTGGCCGTGCCCATTGGCACGAGCAGGGCCACGCCCATGAGCGCGGCGGCGGTGAGTGTGAGTCGCATGATTCCCCTTGCGGTTGCGGATGATGCCAAACCCGTGTGACTCGACCGCGGCCCAGAATGTTGCGACATGTCCCCAATGAGTCGACCGGACCCAGCCCAGGGATGCGCTGGGGCCGTTGCGACCGATGCGTCGACTATTGACCAGCAGGCGGCGGCGTAACCCGCCACGTAGCGCAGCGGGGCCTGCTGCACGCTTCGGTGTCAATCCCACCTAGCTCATAGCCGCGTCCGCGGGACGAACTCGTCGATCGCCTGCCAAATATCCGCGATCTGTCCGGCTGGAATGGTCGACGGCTCTGTCCTGCGGAACACAGATTCTGCGTTCTGGAGTGCGCGGGGTCGAGCTACATGTTGCCCATCAGGGCACCATGGCTGCCCCTCAGGCCTGCCAGATCCGCAACCAATCAACCTTCATGTGCTGCGGCAGCTGCTTGTCCTTCATGTGCGACAGCTCGTAGTCCGAGGCGAGCAGGCTCAGGATGGGGTACTGGGGTTGGCCGGACACGCCCTTGCGGGTGCGCCAGGTCTCCCGACCATCGATACGGAAGATGTACATCCTCGGCGTCCACTCGACCGAGAACACGTGATAGTTCCTCGACCACCCGTCACGCTTGTTCTTGAGGAAGCTCCTCGGCTGCTTGATCCACGAACCGGTCTTGATGAGCTCGTTGTTCTTCTTCCAGTGGATGAAGCTCGTCAGGCCACCTCGCGGGTGCTTGTCACCGAAGTACTCGATGACGTCGATCTCGGCGCCTGCGGTGCGCGGCGTGCCCGCGCGGGAGGTCTGCGGCTGGAGCCAGAAGCTGCTGTGCTGACCGCGGCGCTTGTGCATCTTCACGCGGGCGGCCGCGAAGCCGTACTTGAACGACACCCGGTTCTGCGTCGAGATGTGACCGTTGAGGCGGTAGGCGTAGCGACCTGAGACCTTGCCCCGCTTGATCGCCTTGCACTTGCCCGGACGGCTCCTGTCCTCGATGACGCTCAAGCGGACCTTGCCGCCGGAGACCTTGACCGCCTTCGGGCTGCCCTTGGAGCACCTGCGCAGGCTCTCCTTCTCGTAGGACTGTCCGCGGTGGCTCCACTGGGGAGCGAGCGAGCGGCCGGAGAACGTCTCGGTGAAGAGCGGCGTCTGCCAGCGATTGGTGCTCCTCGGCCGGCTCACGACGCGACGATGACCCTTGTAGCTGCCGGATCTCACCCGATAGGTGATCGCCTTCCCGCGACGCATGGCACGCGCGGAGAACTCCGCGCGGCCGCGACCGTCGGTCCGGGCTCGCCCGACGTTCTTCCACCTCGAGCCGGTCTTGACCTGGAGTTGGACCGGGCGTCGGGCACGGCGCGGCTTGATCGTGGCGGTGATAGCCACCCGGGCAGCGTCAGGGCTCGCCGTACGCCGGCCGTGCTGAACGATCTGCGGCATGACCTGCAGGCTCGCGCGCGAGCGCGTGGCTTCACGCAGAGAAGACGACGCGGGGGAAGTTGTCGCTGGACCTGCTGCCGATCCGGTCTCACTGATGAGGAGCAGGGACGCGGGCATCAGCAGAGCGAGGGCGCCGACGAGCACGCGGCGTGCAGACATGGGGGTTGCTCTGTGTTGTGGGCGCGAAGTGTTCGTCTCGAGTGCCATCCCCTCGAGGGTGTCTCGGACCTCGTCCCAACCCAAATCCTCGGAGCGCGCCGGACGACGATGTCGACCGAAGCTTCTGTCTCGGCCCTGATCGATGGCGCCACCCCGGGAACTGATCCGGAGGCTGACGTCGCACGCCATGAGTGAGTCGCACACGCACGTCGATTCGCCTTCGAGCACCACGATGTGCCCGAACGCCTCCAGGCCGTATCCGCCGACGTGCGTAGCCTTCACCCATGGCCTTGGCGGGCCAGATCGCGGACTTCGCGGAGCGGCACCGGCGCACCGGGCAGCGGTCGACTCACGACGTGCCTCGTTCCCGGCCCGTGTACCCGGCGCTGGTGCACGCGGCGGCCCGGCACCGACCGACACTGGCCTGCGCTGAGCAGGCCCGACCTACGCTCGAGCTGTGACCCGCCGGATGGCACACGTCGGCACAGTGGTCGCACCTTCGCGCCGAGCACGGTGGCGGCGGGTGCCGTCTGCGCCCCTCCGGTGGCCGAGCACGTGGCAAAGTAAGTCACCTTCTCCGACCACCTCGGAGCCGCTTCAATCGCGGCGGCACCTTCTCTCGTCCAGCACGACGGGTGCTCCGGCCCGACGCCGCAGCGGACCGACGCGGCGTACCCGGGTCGCGTAGGTCAAATGCTCGGCAGCCTCCCACCGCCGTCACATCCGCGTTAGTAGGTCCGAGACACAGCGACACGACGAATGCGGTTACCAGCTCGAGGAGGCCCGCGGGTCGCCTCGCCAGCGGCCGGGCAGGGTGCGAAATCGTCATCCGATCCGCAAAGCTCACGGCGCGCTCATTGCGGTCATGTGAAGTTCCGCGTCGGCCCGTTGTCCCCGCGCTCCGCCGCTGCCAACGATGGCGAGGACGAGCATCCTCGACATTGCTTAGGAGTTCCCATGCGAGTGACACGGTCATGGCGCGCGACAGCCGCGTGCACAGCACTCGTCCTCGGTCTCGCCGCCTGTGGCAGCGGAGACGAATCGGACGACAACGACCCCGGCTCTCCGGCGGACGGCCCGACCGGCGAGGCAGGCGGCACCTACTCGGCGGAGCTCACCGAACCCACCTTCCTCGCTCCCGCCTCCAACTGCTACGAGTCCGAGTGCAGCGCGGTACTCGACCTCATCAACGACCCGTTGGTCTCCACGGACTTCGAATCCGGGGAGCTGGTCTATGACGGGCTGGCCGAAGACATCAGCGCCAACGACGACCAGACCGTCTGGACCATCACGCTCAAGGAGGACCGCAGCTTCCACAACGGCGAGCCGGTCGACGCCACGTCGTTTGCCCGAGCTTGGAACTACTCACAGGACCCCGACAACGCCCAGTCCACCGCTGGCTTCATGTCCCGCATCGAGGGTGCGGGTGAGGGGCCGGAGGCGTCGGGGATCGAGGTCGTGGACGCGCAGACGCTCGAGGTGACGCTGAAGAGCCCGTTCTCGCAGTTCGGTCAGATGCTGAGCTATGCACCCGCCTTCGCGCCGATCGCCCAGGCGTGCTTCGACGACATCGACGCCTGCAACGAGCAGCCGATCGGCACCGGTCCCTACCAGATGAACCAGCCGTGGCAGCACGACCAGCAGATCACCGTCGAGAAGTGGGCGGACTACGAGGGTGAGCAGCCCGCGATGGCCGACAGCGTCGAGTTCAAGATGTTCACGACGCCGGTCGCGGCCTACCGTGACTTCCAGAACGGCGGCCTCGACGTCCTCAGCCTGGCCCCAGAGGTCTACTTGGAGGCGAAGGGCACCCTCGGTGACGCGATCATCGAGGAGCCGACTGCGTCGCTCACGTACCTGGGCTTCCCCATCGGCCAGGAGCCCTATGGCAACAAGCAGCTGCGGCAGGCGATCTCGCTGGCGATCGACCGGGAGCTGATCGTCGAGCAGGTGCTCAACGGATTGGCGTACCCGTCCACCGACATTGTGACGCCGCCGATTCCCGGCTCGCGTGACGACGCCTGCGAGTACTGCGAGCACGACCCGGAGCGCGCGAAGGACCTCCTGGAGGAGTCCGGTGTGGACCCCGAGGGCATGACGTTGCAGTACTACTTCAACGCCGACGCGGGACACGACGCGTGGGTCGAGGCCGCAGCCAGGCAGGTGCAGGAGACGCTCGGCTTCGACTACGAGCTGAACTCCACCGAGTGGGCCCAGTACCTGGAGCTCCTCGACAGCGGGGACTTCGAGGGTCCGTTCCGACTCGGCTGGTCGCTGGACTACCCGTCGCCGGAGAACTACATCCGGCCGATCGTGGGCACCGACGGTGACTCGAACTACACGGGCTACAGCAACCCCGAGCTGGACGAGCTGGTCACCCAGGGCGATGCCGCGGACTCGCTGGGCGAGGCTATCGACCTCTACCAGCAGGCCGGCGACATCGCACTCGAGGACATGCCGATCATCCCGATGTGGAGCGGCGGCACCGCGATCGCGCACTCCGACCAGGTCGGTGATGTCCGCTTCGACGTGGGCGAGGGCGAGATCGCCTTCGGAGAAATCACGGTCGAGCAGTGACGCCGCGCTAAGCAACCGCTGAACGTTCACACCACTTCCCAAGGAGGGGATCGGGCACAGCCAGTGCCCGATCCCCTCTCAGGACCAGCAGCAGGACGAAGGATTGCTATGGGCCGCTACGTCATCCGACGCCTGATCCAGTTCATCCCGGTCATCCTCGGCACCCTCTTCCTGCTCCACGTGCTCAGCACGCTGACCATCCAGATCGTCGGGGACCCGGTCCGTGCCCTCTTCGGCCCCAACGCCCCGCCCCAGGCCGTCATCGAGGAGCTCCAGGCCAGGTACAACCTCGACGACTCCTGCTTGGACCAGACCGGCAACCCGTGCGTCGGGCTGTTCGTGGACCGGCTCGGGCAGTACGCAACCGGGGACTTCGGCGTGAACTTCCGCGGCCGCTCCGTCGCCGAGATGTTCCTCGAGAGGTTTCCGGTCACAGCCAGGCTGACCATCATCGCGCTGCTGTTCGAGATCATCGTCGGGATCACCGCGGGAGTCCTCGCCGGTCTCCGCAAGGACAAGTTCATCGACAACCTCGTGCGCTTCACCACGGTGCTCCTGATCGCCTTCCCTGTTTTCGTCCTCGGGTCGCTGACCCTGCTGTTCGTAGGCTTAAAGGTCGGGCTGCCGCTCCGCAACAGCAACTGGGCCCCCGACTGGCTGGGGCAGATGCTCAACGTCGGGTACGACCCCGACTACCCCTGGCTGAGTCTCGTGCTGCCCGGCATCGTCCTCGGTGCGTTCTCGCTGGCGGCGATCGCCCGCCTCACCCGCACCAGCCTGATCGAGAACCTGCGGTCCGACTTCGTCCGCACTGCCCGCGCGAAAGGACTCACGACCAAGCGCACCGTCGGCATCCACACGCTGCGCAACTCGCTGATCCCAGTCATCACCTACATCGGCATCGACATCGGGTTCCTCCTCGGCGGCTCACTTGTCACCGAGGGGATCTTCAACATCCCTGGCGTTGGTCAACTGGTGTTCCTCGCCATCCAGGCCAACGACGCGCCGGTGATCATCGGTGTGGTCACCATCCTGACGGTCGTGTTCCTGATCTCGAACCTGCTCGTGGACATCCTGTACGCCGCTCTCGACCCCAGGATCCGCTATGAGTGAGACGGCCGGACAGAGCGCCGGAACCGTTGGTGGGAACCAGCACGGCGCCAACCGCTCGCTGTGGGGCGACGTGCGCTACGAGCTGGTCCACAAGCCGATGTTCTGGGTGTCGCTGGTGCTCGTGCTGGTCATCCTCAGCATGGCCTTCTTCCCCCAGCTCTGGGCGTCGGAGTCGCCGAACGCCCGCGGCGCCTGCGACCTGACCGACGCCCGCGGCAAACCGACGTGGGACCGCCCCTTCGGCTACACCAGGGCCGGCTGCGACATGTGGGCCTCCCTCGTCTGGGGCACCGGCAAGTCCGTGATCCTGGCGATCCTGGTGACCCTCGGCACCACGGTGCTCGGCGTGCTGCTCGGCACCGCGGCGGGCTACTTCGGCGGCAAGACCGACAGCGTCATCAGCCGGGTCACCGACATCTTCTTCGGGCTGCCCTTCATCCTGGGCGCCCTCGTGTTCCTGGCGCTCTTCCCTGAGCGGAACGTCTGGACCCTGACGCTGGTCTTCGTGGTGTTCGGTTGGACGTCCCTCACCCGGGTGATGCGGGGCAGCGTCCTCGCCACCAAGCAGAAGGATTTCATCGACGCGGCCCGGGCCCTCGGAGCCAGCGACCTGTTCATCATCCGCAAGCACGTCATCGCGAACAGCATCGCCCCCGTGATCGTGCTGGCGACGATCGCGCTCGGCACCTACATCAGCGCCGAGGCGACCCTGACGTTCCTGGGTGTTGGGTACCAACGTCCGACCGCGTCCTGGGGACTGCTCGTGGCCGACGGCCAGACGCTGGCCCTGGCCGGCTTTTGGCACCTGCTCGTCTACCCCTGCGCGTTCATCGTCATCACCGTGCTGGCGTTCATCCTGCTCGGCGACGTGCTCCGCGATGCGCTCGACCCCCGAAACCGATGAAAGGGCCGACCTGATGACGGACATCCTGAGCAGCAGCGATCACCAGGCAGAACAGTCGCCTCTCGACTCCCTGGGGTTCGATGACGGCGCCCCTCTCCTCGAGGTGAAGAACCTGCATGTCGAGTTCCACACCCGCGACGGGGTCGCGCACGCCGTCAACGGGGTCAGCTTCTCCCTGGAGGCGGGCGAGACGCTGGGAATTCTCGGCGAGTCGGGCTGCGGGAAGTCGGTGACCGCCCAGGCCGTGATGGGAATCCTCGAGAGCCCTCCCGCGAAGATCGCCGGCGGCGAGATCCGCTATCGCGGGGTCGATCTCTTGTCACTGGACGAGAAAACCCGGCGACCTATCCGGGCCAACCGCATCGCGATGATCTTCCAGGACGCACTGTCCGCGCTCAACCCGGTCTTCACCGTCGGATGGCAGCTCGGCGAGCCCGCTCGCAAGCACTCGGGCGCCTCACGGGGGCAGGCAAGGGAACGCGCCGTCGAGCTGCTCGACATGGTCGGAATCCCGGCGGCGAGATCTCGGGTCAACGACTATCCCCACCAGTTCTCCGGAGGCATGAGACAGCGCGTCATGATCGCGATGGCGCTCGCCCTGGAGCCGGACGTCATCATCGCCGACGAGCCGACCACGGCCCTGGACGTGACCGTCCAGGCCCAAGTGATGGACCTGCTGGCCGACCTGCAGCGCGAACGCGATCTCGGACTAATTCTGATCACGCACGACATGGGCGTGGTCGCCGATGTAGCGGACAAGATCTGCGTGATGTACGCCGGTGGCGCGGTCGAGCAGGCGAGCGTCTACGAGATCTACGAACGCCCGGCCCACCCCTACACGAAGGCCCTGTTGGAGTCCATCCCCCGCGTCGACCAGAAGGGCCAGGACCTGACCGTGATCGAGGGGCTACCACCGTCCCTGATCGCTCGACCCTCGGGATGCTCGTTCCACCCGCGCTGCGCCTTCGCGAGACAGCGTTGCACCGATGACGAACCCCCGCTCTACGACCTTCCCGCCGGACGCACCAGCGCCTGTCACTACTGGGAGGAGGTGCTCGACTCGTGAGCGCCGAGACAAGCACGAGCTCGCACGAAGCCACCGCCGCACACGAGGACAGCGATCTCCTCCTCGAGGTCACGGAGGTGAAGAAGCACTTCCCCGTGAAGCAGGGAATCGTCTTCCAGCGCACGGTCGGCCAGGTGCAGGCGGTCGACGGCGTGTCGTTGAAACTTCGCCGAGGTGAGACGCTCGGCGTCGTGGGCGAGTCGGGCTGTGGCAAGTCGACCCTGGGGAGGCTGCTGATGGGGCTGGAACGTCCTACGTCGGGTTCCATCAAGCTGAAGGGACGTGAAGTCTCGACGCTCAAGGGCCGTGAGCTGCGCGCGATGAGGCGCAACATCCAAATCGTCCTGCAGGACCCGTACTCGTCCCTGGACCCCAGGATGACCGTCGGGGACATCGTCGGAGAGCCCTACGACGTCCACCCCGACGCATTGGGCAATCGAGATCGTCGTAGGACCATCCAGGAGCTGCTCGACGTGGTCGGCCTTGATCCGAGCCATGCCAACCGCTATCCCCACCAGTTCTCGGGGGGGCAACGTCAGCGCATCGGCATCGCCCGCGCTCTGGCCCTGAAGCCGGAGATCATCGTCTGCGACGAGCCCGTCTCGGCGCTCGACGTGTCGGTCCAGGCCCAGGTCATCAACCTGTTCGAGCAGCTTCAGAACGAGTTCGGACTGGCCTACGTCTTCATTGCGCACGATCTGTCCGTCGTACGGCACATCTCTGACCGCGTCCTGGTCATGTACCTGGGTAAGGGGGTCGAGTACGGCACCGAGGACGAGATCTACGAGCATCCGACGCACCCGTACACCCAGGCGTTGCTGTCGGCGGTGTCGGTCCCGGACCCGCGGCTCCGCGGACACCGGGACCACATCGTGCTCGAGGGCGACGTGCCCAGCCCGGTTGACCCGCCTTCCGGCTGCCGATTCCGGACCCGGTGCTGGAAGGCGGAGGATGTGTGCGCCACAGAAGTTCCACTCCTGGTTGCGCGAGACGGCTCGGCGCACCCCTCCGCCTGCCACTTCGCCGTCGAACGCGACGTCATCCACGCCTCAGGCGACGACGACCGGCGCGACGAGGGTGCGAACGTCGCCGAGCACGGCGAGGAGACATCCACGCCGTGACGGGCTGTTGGCGGGGAGCGAAGACGGCCGCGCGCCGCCCTGCACTAGCGACCTGCCTCGCAGTGCTGGTCGGGCTGTCGCTGCTCACCGGCTGTACGTCCGGTGCTCGCTCCACCGCCCCGACGGTCCGCCCCTGGGTCGAGCACGTGCCCGGGTGGGAGCCGGTCGATGGGTTGCAGACTCCCCGGGACGACTTCGTCACGGCGGTCGTGGGTGACGAGATTTGGGTGCTGGGCGGCATGACCGGAGACCGTGGCAACCGCCTCACCTCGATCGAGGTGCTCGATCCGGACAGCGGGACCTGGACCACGTCCTCCATCGAGCTGCCGCTGGGACTCGCCTCGTTCGAGGGTGCGGCGATCGGCGACAGGATCTTCGTCGTCGGCGGGCTCGACGAAACCAGCAGACCAACCGACTTCGCCGCCGTGCTCGACACCTCGACGGGCACGTGGGAAGAACTGCCCCGACTCCCCCATGCGCGCTACGCGCACACGGTGACCCTGCACGACGGTCGCATCTACGTCATCGGCGGTGGGTCGGCGAAGGGACCGGTGCCGGCGGTCGACGTCCTCGACGTCGCGTCGATGAGCTGGTCGCCGGGTACGCCGATGCCTCACGCGCGCGGCTCCCACGACACGGTCTCCACCACCGCCGGCCTCTACGTCCTCGGCGGCTGGTGGCGGGGCGCCCCGTCGCGGTTGGTGCAGCTCTATGACCCGGAGGCCGGCTCGTGGAGCGATGGGCCGACACTGCCCGAGCCGACGGCGCGAGGCGGAGCGGCCATGCTCGATGAACGCCTGTGGGTGACGTTCCACGACTTCGCGGCCACCTTCGACCTGAGCACCCGCGAGTGGACGCCGACCAACCATCCACCGCTCTCGCGCCACGGCCACGGGTTCGCCGCCCTGGACGGTGCCCTCTACGCCATCGGCGGTTGCCAGGAGTCCCCCCTGCGGGACGTGCGTACCGTCGACGTCCTGGTGCCATGAACCGATCTGCGAACGACGCGTCCATGTCCCAGTCCCTACGAGGCAGCATCGGCGACGTGCTCAAGAAGCGACACCGTCGCTACTTAGTCGGGCGACGAGCAGAGCTTGAGCTCTTCCTCAGCGCACTGGAGGACACCGATGGCCTCTTCCACGTGCTCCACATCTCCGGACCCGGCGGCATCGGTAAGTCAGAGTTGCTCGACTCGTATGCAGAGGTGGCTCGCGCTGCCCGTTGCGAGGTGGTGCAGATCGACGGTCGGGAGCTGCCAGCAACCCCGGCTGCCGTTGCCGACGCCGTGGGCGCGCAGCTGGGCCTTGACTCGAACGACGAACCGATCGATGCCCGCCGCCACCCCCGAGTAGTGATGCTGGTCGACGGCTACGAACATCTACGCCTGTTGGACGCATGGTTCCGTGACTCTCTCCTGCGTCGGTTGCCCAGCTCGACGGTGACCGTGTTGGCGAGTCGCGACCCGTGCCGCGCCGAATGGCGCGCCGACCCCGTCTGGTCCGAAGCGCTGCGTGTGACCACGCTGCGCAACCTGGCGGTAGACGACGTACGCGCCTACCTGCGCCGTCGCGAGGTTCCCACCAACCGGCACGCGACGGTGCTCCGTCACACCTACGGGCACCCCCTTGCACTTGCCCTCCTGACTGACGCACTGCTGAGAGAACCCGACCTGGACCTCGAGGAGCTACCGGGCGACGTCGTCCCCGCCCTACTGGCCCGGGTGGTCGCCGACGCTCCTACGTCCGCGCACCGACACGGGCTCGAGGTGACGGCGATCGCCCGCTCGACCGACGAAGGACTGTTGCGCCAAGTGCTGGCCGACCCGTCGGCTGCGCACGAAGTCTTCGCGTGGCTCAGTGAGCTCTCAGTCATCGACAGGTGCGGCAACGGACTCGTTCCGCACGATCTTGTCCGCGCCCTGCTCGACGCGGACCTGCGCTGGCGCGACGCGGAAGGCTACCGGAGAGTCTTCCGGGACGTTCAAGCCTGGGTCATGTCCCAGATACGCGCGACCACTGGCGTGGCCCAGCAGCGAGCGATTGCGGACCTGAAGTTCTGCTTCCGCAACCTGCGGAGCGTCCTGCTACCACTCGCACTGCCCTCCTTGGGCGACCACTACCCCGACGGCGCCCGACCCACGGAGCATCGAGCAATCATCGACATGATTGGCTCGGCCGAAGGTGAGACATCGGCGGCAACAGCGCGCCACTGGCTGGAGCGACAACCCGAAGCGTTCCACGTGCTCCGGGGCCATGACTCCCGAGCGCGCGGCGTCATCGCACTCATCGATCTCACAGCGGCGACGGGGGCCGACCGGCGAAGGGACCCAGGTGCGGCAGCGGCATGGAACTACGCCGACCGCACCGCACCTCCCCGCCCGGGCGAGGTGATGACCCAGTGCAGGTTCATCGTTGATGCAATGGCCTACCAGGACCCGTCGCCCACGCTCAACGCCGTACCGATCCTGACCCTGCAACGGCAGCTGACCACCCCCGGCCTCGCCTGGGACTTCGTCACATTGTCCGAACCCGACCGCTGGGACCAGTTCTTCGCTGCGGCCGACATGGGGCGCGCGACCGGCGCCGACTTCCACTGCAATGGCGTTCGCTTCGGACTCTTCGGGCACGACTTCCGACAGACTCCGGTCGAGGCGATGATCCGCCGCTGGACCGAGCGCGCCCTGGCCGACGACGCCTTCCTCGTTCCGGTGGACACGCAGTCCGAGCTCTTAGTGCTCGCATACGACGACTTCGACGCCGCCGTACGCCAAGGTCTGCGAGACCTCCACCGACCAGACCTGCTCGCCCGCAACCCGCTGATGCGTTCCCGGCTCCTCGCCGGCCCACGGGTCGCCGATGCCGACGCCGTCGCCTCGGTCCTTCGTGCGGCCGTCGCATCGCTGGCCACGGATCCGCGGGAAGACAGGCTCTTCCGCGCGCTCGACTGCACCTTTGTCCGGTCCGCGCGTACCCAGGAGGCAGCAGCAGCAGCAGCTCTCGATCTGCCGTTCAGCACGTACCGCCGTCACCTGCGCCGCGGGATCGACGTGGTGGTGTCGCGACTCTGGAGCGCGGAGCTGGGATCGGTCGACACCGACCGCGGAGCGCTCAGAGGTGAGAAGTGAGCAGAGGTGAGCAGCGAATGATCTGGTGACCAGATGCTCGTAGGAGCAGCCTTCTGGAAAGGACACCAGGAGGAGGCACGCCATGACCACGACATCAACTCGAGACCGTGCGATCGTCCTCGGTGGCAGCATCGCGGGACTCCTCGCCGCACGAGTACTGTCCGACCGATACGACGAGGTCGTCGTCGTCGAGCGCGATGGACTCCAGGACGACGACGATCACCCACGTCGTGGCACGCCGCAGGCACGTCACCTACACGGGTTGCTCGCCCGTGGTCTCGAACAGCTGGAAGCGCTCTTCCCCGGTCTGGCGTCCGATTTGACCGCCAGCGGAGTGCCGTGCGGGGACATGCTTGCGCACAGCCGGTTGAGCTTCGGAGGGTACCGCTTCGCGCAGGGAGACTCCGGCCTGGCGATGCTCTGTGCGGACCGCCCGGTACTCGAGCAGGACATTCGTCGCAGGGTCGAAGGCTTAGCGAATGTCGGGTTTCTGCGCGCTCACGACGTGGTCGGCCTGGTCGCGGATGCAGGCGCCCGTCGGGTCCGCGGCGTCCGTGTCGTCGGCCGCCAGGACGGTGGTGCGGGTCGGGACCACGCTGCCGACCTTGTCGTCGACGCCACCGGCCGGGGATCGCGAATGCCGGTCTGGCTCGAGACCTTTGGCCACGAGCGGCCAACCGTCCAGCTGCTGCACGTCGGGGTCGGCTACGCCAGCCGCCGATACCGGCTACCAGCGGGCGTGATCGACAACGACCTGGTCATCCTCTCGGGCCCCACGCCCAAGCAGCCACGAGGTGGCGCCCTGTCCCGGCTGGGAGGCGACCAATGCCTGGTGACCCTGATGGGAGTGCTGGGGAATCACCCGCCCACGGACCCAGAGGATTTCATCCGGTTCGCCGCAGACCTTGCGCTTCCCGACGTACACCGGGCCATACTCGACGCGGAGCCTCTGGACGACCCCGTGGCGTACAGGCATCCCACCTCGGTCCGAGCACGCTACGACCAGCTCGCATCCATGCCAGAAGGAGTCGTGGTGCTGGGAGACGCCGTGTGCTCGCTGAACCCGATCTACGGTCAGGGCATGACCGTCGCCGCCCTCGAAGCCGCAGCGTTGGGGCGGCACCTCGACCAGGGAACACTGCGACCGCACCGCTTCCAACGCGATGTCGCGAAGGTGGTCAACGCAGCGTGGGCCTTGTCATCAGGAGCCGACCTCACCTTCCCCGGGGTCAGCGGACGCCGGACGGCGATGGCCGGCCTGCTCGGACGGTACGTCGCCCGGATCCAGGCCGGCGCCTCCAGCGACCCGGCCCTCGGGCGGGCGTTCCTTCGCGTGACGTCCATGGTCGACCCGCCGCAGGCTCTGCTCCGACCGAAGACGCTGATGGGTGCCGTCTCAGCTTCCCTCCGAACCTGACTCTCGCCCAGCGATCACGACAGTCAGTCCGGCGAGATGTCACCGTCCGGGGCTCGGAGCACCTCCACCTCCGCGTAGGGGCCGGTCTGCGTCTCGACCGGAACGGTGGTGACGATGGGCGCCGAATTCAGGAAGACGAGCCGCAGCTCCGGGCGAAAACCGGGCACGAACCGGTCGGTGAACACAGTCATCTGCGCGTCACGGGCCAAGGTGACCGGCTCCTCTGGGGGAAGGACGATCGGCCCGTCCGCGATCACGACGTCGAAGGACCCGACGGTCGGCTCGACGTCAACCCCGATCAGGCGGTCCGGGTCGTCCGCTTGGTTGACCAAGGTGCCCACCAGTCGGGCAGCACCCTGGCCGTTGGTCACCAGTGCCATCCCGAGCGCGTCCATCGACTCCGTGCGCTCGACCTGACCGATCGAGGCCTCGGTCTCGACCGGTCGCTCGGCGCAGGACGTCGCACAGGCGAGCCCGACTGCCAGGCCCGCGACAACGCGAGTCCAGGGTCCACCCACAGCGCGTAGAGGGCGAGAAGCGGAATGAGTTGAGCGATGGGGAACGGTCATACTCGCGTGGTTGCCGCTCCGGCCCACCGCTATGTGTCAGCGGCCGCCGATTCGGCCAACGTTCACGGAATCGTCATGGATCTCGTCTGGCGCACTAGAAGGACTCCGCGACCAGCCGGCCGATGACCGCCGCGACGAAGAGGACGGCGCCTACGTAGAGAAGTCGTCGTGTGCTCATATCGGCCACGGTAGATGCCGCCCCAAGCCACGTTCCAGCCGCCCGCGATGCGGCGAAGCGCGTCTCGCAGAACCGCGTTGCCCTAACCGTCCTCCGGAGCTACGGACCGGTAGTCGGAGCGGCGCACCAGGTCGCTGGTCAAGCCCTGGTCCGTCGGGAGCTCGATGGGCTCGCCTTGAAAGGTGACCTGCACCGCGGAGCGGGGTCGTCGGTCGGTCACCGTCCACACCAGCTGGGCCGCAGCGAGGAGCTGCAGGTCTCCCGCGACCTGGGTGAACTGCACCGGCACGTCGATGACCGTGGCGAGGCCGGAGTCCTCGACGGCGTACTCCCCCGGAGCCAGGGCAGTCGTCGTCCCGACCACCTTCTCAGCAGTGGTGGGACCGTCCGTCAGCAGGTCCAACGCCGATTGCTCCGACGGGTCGTCGGCCCGTCGCACCTCTTCCACGAGGCGTGCGTCCTTGACCAGGTAGACCCGGACGACGCTGCTCCCGCCCGGGCTCGGACTGACCGGACTGGGTGTGGTGGTCGCCTGAAGGGCGACCGGGTCGTCCTGGAGCGGGACCCCGCATCCGGTCACGGCGAGCACCACGGCCGCCAGGGCGGCCATCAGCGTACGGGGCTGGGTCAGCACGGTGGCGCCTCCGTCGTGGATCGCGGCAGCCTGATGACGAATCGGGCACCACCGGTCGGTCGGTTCTCTGCGCTGACGGTGCCGTCCATCAGCCGAACGTGCTGGGCCACCAGGGCGAGCCCGAGGCCCGCACCGGTCGTCGAGCCCCGCTCGCTACCCCGGCCCCGGGAGAATCTGTCGAAGATACGCTCGAGCTCGTCAACGTCCAGACCCGGGCCGGCGTCCTCCACCGTCAGGCACGCCAGCTGCTCAGTAGCATCGACGCGCACCGCCGTCACTCCTGCCCCGTGGAGCTCGGCGTTGGCGACCAGGTTCATCAGGGCCTGCCGCAGACGCCGCTTGTCGCCTCGCACGACCGCCGACGCCCCGCCCGACGTCACCTCCACCCGCGACAGCAGGTCCGGTGGGAGGGCACGCTCGACGAGCTCGGCGAGTCGCAGCTCGACCATGGCGAGCCGATCGCTTCCGGCGTCCGAGCGCGAGATGTCGAGCAGGTCCTGGACCAGCTGCTGGAACCCGTCGACCTCCGCCCGGAGAAGCCCCAGCGCCTCTTGGCCGTCGGAGTCCATGGAGTCCTGATACCGCTCGACCAGATGGACCGTGTTGACCATCGTAGTCAGGGGGCTCCGGAGCTCGTGACTCACGTCTGCGGCGAACTTGGCGTCCATCCTCACGCGCCGCTCGAGGGCGTCGACAGTGGAGTTGAACGACTCGGCGATCAGACGCAGGGACGCATCCCCGCGCGGATCGATCCTGACCCGGAGATCGCCGCTCGCCACGGCAGCGACCGCGCCGGCCACCTGTTCGACGGGCCGCAGCGCCGGTCGAACGGCCCACCACCCCAGAGTCATGGTCGCGACGGGGATCAGGAGACCTCCGGCGACCAGCACCAGTGTCAGTGTCGTGAGGGACTCGTCGAGCTCGGTGAGCATGAAGACCTCGTAGTAGGCCGCGCCGGCACCCTCCACCGGTAGCCCCACCACCAGAGCCGGGCTTCCCCCGACCGCGACGCGCTGCGAGTGGGGTTGCCCTCCCCTGACGAGCGCTGCCAGTTCGGCGGGGATCGTGCTGCGGGAGACGGTCAAGTCATCGGTGAACCACTCGTCCTGGTAGTACAGCAACGAGGACGAGGCGAGCTGGTGCGGCAGCTGGGCGAGGGCCTGTGGGGGGGTCAGCCCAGATGACTGCAGCCCTCGGGCCACCTGCTCGTCGTTGGCCATGGCCTGCGCTGTCGCTGCCTCGTGGCGCTGACTCAGGAGATAGCCCGCCACGCTCGCCCACACGGCGACCCCGCCCAGCACCGCAACGGCCCCAGCCACGAGCCCGAAGGCCAACGTCGCGCGGAGGCGTATCCCGGCCTCACCAGGCCACCCCTGCAGTCGCGCAAGGCCGGCTCGGAACGCCGAACGCCACGCGTTCACCGCCATCTAGTCCCCAGCAGGTGGGCCCGGATCGGCCGCCAGCCGATATCCGATGCCCCGCACGGTCGTCACGACCTGGGGCACGGCCGGATCCTGTTCAATCTTCGTCCGCAGCCGACGGATGTGGACGTCGACGAGCCGCTCGTCGCCGAAGTAGTCATAACCCCACACCCGCTCAAGAAGTTCTTCCCGCGTGTGCACGCGGCCCGGCTCAACAGCGAGCTCGCACAACAGACCGAACTCGGTCCGCGTCAAGTTGACCACCTTACCCTCCCGGATGGCCACGCCCCGCTCCGGAGAGATCTCCAGACCACCGACCATCACCGGAGCGCGCGCAGTCGTGGAAGTCGCCGTGCGTCGCAGCAGCGCACGAATCCGCGCCGCCAACTCCTTCGGCACGAAGGGCTTAGTGACGTAGTCGTCAGCGCCCGCTTCCAGGCCAGCGACCACGTCATGGCTGTCCGCCTTGGCCGTCACCATGATCACCGGCACATCGCTTCGTCGTCGGATCTGGCGGCACACCTCGAAACCGTCCACATCAGGCAACATCAGGTCGAGAAGCACGACGCCGACCTCGCGTTCGGCCAGGGCGAACAGTCCGTCCTCACCGGTGTCGGCCTCCACGACGTCGAACCCGTCGGCCCTGAGTGCCATCGCCACGGCACGTCGAATCCGCTGATCGTCCTCGATGAACAACACCGAACGTGACACCAACCCATTCTCACACCCCCGTCGAGAAACGCACGAGGAGCCCACTTGCCGCTGGCGCGCTGCGGGCTCCCCGATGCCCCCACTCAGTGGGTGAGGGCATGCGCCGCTTCCCGCCTGGCGGTGCCGGCGCTGTCGCGATGGGGCCAGATCCTCGCTCCCGCCACGCCGCCGGCTACAGCGGCAACCAAGGCGAGCCCGAGTCCGAGCAGGGCCCAGCCTGCGGCGTCACGAGCTCCCTGCAGCGCCTGGTTCACCTGCTCCGTCGGCGGGTTCTGCAGGTTCAGGTCCTGAATCGCACCCAAGTCGGCTGCCACGGTCGAGACCGGACCCGCGAGCGTCCCGCCGCCGAGCACCGCGAGCAGGAGCAGGCCGACGGTGGCGAACGCCCACAACACGGCGCCGTTCACAGCCCCCTGACCTACACCGTGCCACAGCGCCGTCGCACCCACGACCAGCCCGCCGATGAAGAACGCGACCAACGCGGAGACGGAGCTCCACCACGCGCCACCGTCGGAATACAGGTTGAGCGCGAACACCGCGAGCTGCACGACGAGATAGGTCGCAAGGACAACCAGTACGCCGGCCCACAACGGTCCCCAGCGAACCATGTCCCTTGACGCGATCACGTCCCGGTCGTCGTGACGACGGACGTACTCGGCACGTGTCTCGTGCGTCCGGCCGGTCGATCGAGCGCTGTCGGCACCGCGCTTGTCGGCGCCATTCTCGTCGGCGTTGGCGGTGTGGTGCGGGCCCGTTCGGTTGTCACGGGGTCCGGCCTCTCGTTCGGTGTCGTCATGACGACTCCTTTCCTTGAGGGAGAACTTCACCCTGAGCACCATCGGTGCCCGCTGTCACGGACGTGATGCTCCTCGTCGAGCGTCGTCACACGACTGTCACGATCACGCCGTGTCGCAGGCCTGCCGTCGAGGCTGAGAGGTGCGAGCCGGGGGTGAAGGGGACGTGCGACGGCCGTGTGACGGCCCTGTGACGGTCGGACGCGGCCTCAGCGTGACCGCCGTTGTCTCTCCGCGCCAGATTTCGCAAGGTGGAGTCCTAGGCCAAGGGGAAGCCGATCGAAGGAGTCAGATCAACCATGACGATGTTCACCGAACGAGGCCAGGCAGCCGCAGCGCGACGTTCGTCGCGCACGGTGGTGATGATGGCGGTGTGTGTAGTGCTGGCCGGGGTCTTGTCGTCCTGCGGCCAGGAGGGCCGGAACGAAGCGGTGCCGATGAGCGACCGTGAGGAGAACGATGTCCCGCTGAACGCTCCGACACTGCGGTTCCACGTGTCCACCGACGGACAGGTGGGCGCCTCACCAGACCTCGAGGCGGAAGCCGGAGAAGTCGTCGCGATGGTGCTCGAGAACGAGAGCGACAAGGGCTATGAGCTGCGCCTGGTCGACCCTGCCGGTAATCAGGTCTTCGCGGTAGATGCGCCAGCAGGTGAGCTCGGCGAC
The DNA here is from genome assembly GCF_013155335.1 of Nocardioides sp. zg-1230. Lineage (GTDB taxonomy): Bacteria > Actinomycetota > Actinomycetes > Propionibacteriales > Nocardioidaceae > Nocardioides. The sequence continues at coordinate 152,822 of NZ_JABJQZ010000008.1, forward strand.
GGTCGCGCGATGCCGCGCGATGTGGGAACCCACGTGGTCTCGGTGTTCCCCGTTGGCCGGCCCGCAGCCGGCGAGGAGTTCCCGGTCGCAGTGTCGGAGACGTGACGACAGATGCAGGCGGCCGCCGCCATCTTCGTTGCTGCCGTCGCCGGCCGCGCGCACGATTGCGGAGCTACTCGGACTGACCGAGGTCAGTACGGCCGGCGACGGTCGCGACGCCGTCAGTGGCGAACTCGATGCTGGCGTAGCCGGTCTGCAGGCCAGTCTCGCGGTCGACGTACTGCAACTGGATGCTCACGCGCTTGAGCGGTGCCGAATAGGGGGTGGAGAACCGGTTGAAGGTCGGTCGTTCCTCTACTCCCCCGGAGGTGCCGAGCTGGTTGACGACGGTCCAGGTGGTCTCGTCGCCGTCGGTGTTCCAGACAACCCGTGGGAGCTCGGCGTCGTGCAAGTGACCGATGTTGACGATCCCGGGCGGCACGTCCGGTATTCCGTCGTCGACCGGCGTGGTGAGGTCGAGGGGCCTGTCGTCGGTCTCGTTGGGGAGGTCGTCGAGAGAGCCAAGGCCGAGGTAGCCGGCGGCCGAGCGTGGCTGGTGGAGGAGCACGACGACTGCGTCTGGATCCTCGTCGTCGACGTACGTGCGCAGCTGCTCGCCGAGCTCGGTCTCCGATACCCCGGTCTCGTTGACGACCGTGCCGCCGAAGAGCGTCTTGAAGGCGGGGTCGTTCCCGGCGACGATGCGAAGGCCTGACACCTCGGTGGGGTCGAAATGCGGATTCGTAGCACTGGTCGCGGAGAGCTGCTCGAGGGTCGTCCCGGTGTCGTGGTCGCCCTTCACGACCACGGTGGGGATCTCGCCGCTGGCAGCCACCTCGACCTCGACGAACCCGGCCTCGGCAATCGTGCCGTTGGAAGTGATGCCCCCGGAGATCGTCCGCACGGCAAAGGCGTCGACCCCGATCGCCTCGACCAGCGCCGCGTACACGAGCGTGCGCACCCGGGTGCCGACGTGACTGCCCTGCGGATCGGCCTCGGCGAGCACGACCAACTCACCGTCACGCGGCGCGAGGTCGCCGGCCCGGACGGTGAGTTCGCCGGCCAACGACTCCTCGGCCTCGTCGAGGTAGGTGCGCGTGCGCTCCTGGATCCGTTCGTTGTTCTTCTCGAGGAAGGGCCGGACCTGCCGGGCGATCTCCAGCGACTGCGGGCTGCTGAAGGACAGCTCGGAGATTCCGGGCATCGCGTACGCGTCGGGGACCTCGGCGTTGCCCTCCCACCTCGCGAACAACCATGCCGCGGTCCCCCATGAGACCGCTCCGAGCGTCACAAGCGCCACGGCGCCGGAAATGATCGATCGGCGGCGGGACCAGGCGGCCGGTATCGGCGACCGCGCCCGGAAGACGGCGGTCATGACGAGTCCTCCCACCATGAAGGCGGCGAGCTCGCGCCACATCAGGTGACCGAGCAGCTGCGAGCGCAACGCATCGCCGTACGCGCCCGCGACCTGCTCTGGCGCGCTGACGAACACGGCGTTGGCACGCACGAAGCGGGGACTGGCGTACGACGCCAGCGTTCCGTCCGCCTGCGGCGTGTCCGTCACCCTCACCCGGGCACCGAATCCCAGCGCTCCGGTCTGGTCCCAGTAGAGACTGCCCAGCACTCCGGTGTCGAGCACCGAGCGACCGTGGTGGGTGAGCGAGAGCTCGACCGGCACCGTCCCCAGTCGGTCCTCGATGCGGACCGCCTCCACCGCTCGCTCCGCCGCCACCGGAGCCCCCAGGACCGCCGCCGCCAGCGCTCCGTAGACGACGAACGCCGCCGACACCCGCACCACGCGCCAGACACCTGACCGCACGACCGCCACGCTACCGATCCGGGCCCTGGCTCGCGCCAGGGCAGCGGCCCTCCGGGCCCCTGCCCCAGAGGGCCGCCTCATCCCCCTGTCGGCTCGACGCGCGCGACGCGCGGCGAGCACGTCATGGTCGGCGGGCGAGGAAGTACGGCGCCCGGTAGCCGTCCTCCCAGAACGGGGCGTAGCCGAAGTAGCTGTAGACCGGTCGGTAGTCGACAGGTCCGCGAGGGGAGGCGTCGTAGTCGAAGCCGGAATCGACATGCAGGTCGCTGCGCTCGAGACAAACGTCGTCTCGCACGCGGCACACCGCATCGACCGGGACCAGACGGTGGTGTTCCTTCGGACCGACGATGCTGCTCGACGCAATCACCAGGAGGCGCGCACGCCTCTCCTCGGGATCCACCAGGATCTCCTCGACCTCACCGACCCGGTGATCACGCACGTCGACTACGGACATGCCGCGGACGTCGTCCTGCTCCTCGGCAAGGGTCAGCTCAGTCGTGCTGAGAGGTACAAGCTCACGGGTCATGGTCATCGTAGCCCTCCTCGCAGGCGATCGACAGCTCACGTCCTCGACCCTGACACGCGCAGATGACCAGTGACGGATCAGGGGATTGCGATTCTGTGACCTCAGCCGAAAAGCCCGGGCTCACGACGGGCGCCGGACACGATGACTCGATGGAAGTCAGGGCAACGGGTGTGCGCGTGCTCGACAGTTCCCTCGACCAGCGCCGGAGCACTCCCACAGTCCCAGACGATTGATCATGAGTGAACATCGTCGGCTCGCGGAGTCTTCTCGATCCGTCCGCCCAACGTCGGCTCTCCACCCCTTACCAATCAAGCGGCACACATGCTACGAGGGTTCGTAGATGGGTCGCCCGTGGTCGGGCGGCCCACGCGGCATTTCGAGGGCTTCGTTTGTTGTCGACGGACGTCGTTGAGGCAGGTGGTTGGCGTGCACGGTGGTGTGAAGTTCTATCGAGGTGCGCCGAAGGCCGCGCGCGCGTACGTCGAGCAGGACTGTGCCCGCTACGACGACTACTACCTCGCCGAAGGCGACGGCATCGCGAGGCGGTTCGCCGCCACCCGACCGCCCGGCGGCTTGGCCACTATCGCGAGAAGGCCGGATCTGGACGGCGTGGCCTACGAGGCGTGGGTGGCGGGGTTGGATGTCGAGTCCGGTCAGCCGAAGGGCCGGCTTCGTAAGGACGCGAACGGGCTGCGGTTCGTCGAGGTCACGGTCAACGGCCCCAAGACCTGGTCGCTCGCCGCCGCACTTGACGCGGAGGTGTCCGCTGCGCTCGATGCCGCGCAGGAGCGTGCCGCCGAACAGATCATCACCTACCTTGCCGATCACGCCACCACCCGGGTCGGGCCCCGGGGCCGGCAGGTGCAGGTGCCCGTCGAGCGGCTCGAGGCAGCCGTGATTAGGCACTACACGTCCCGGGCCGGCGACCCGCACCGGCATTTGCACCTCCAGGTCAACGCCCGCGTCTTCGCGGCCGGCAGGTGGCGAGGGCTGCACTCGGTCGGGGTCCGGGACATGATCGAGGCGATCAACGGGATCGGCCACGCTGCCGTTGCCACCGATCCCGGGTTCCGCGCCGCGCTCGCCGATGCCGGGTTCACTCTCGATCCCGCGTCCGGGGAGATCGACGAGCTGAGGCCGTTCGCTGGTGCGTTCAGCGCCCGCACCGCGCAGATCCGCGCGAACACCGACCGGTACGAGGCCGACTGGCGGTCGGCGCACCCTGGCGAGGAGCCGGCGGCGCCGCTGCGGGAGATCTGGGATCGGCGGGCGTGGGCCGAGGCCCGTCCCGACAAGGTCGTCCCGACCGACGGCGTCCAGGTGACCGAGCGGTGGAAGGAAGAGCTGCGCGCCCTCGGCTACATGGACCCGCCGGCGGCTGTGTCGTCCAGGACGGTGTCGATCGCGGACCTCGATCGTAACCGGGCAGTCGAGCTCGTGCTCTCGCGTCTGGGCGCCAAGCGGTCCGCGTGGAACACCGCCGACATCCGGGGTCAGGTCGAGACGCTGATCGCGCAGGCAGGCCTGGTCGCCGCAGCCGGCGTTCGTGGTGAGCTGGCCGAGGACCTCACCGCCCGCGCGGCGGCACGGTGCACGCCCTTGCTGCTGCGACCTGACGTCCCAGAACACGTGCGCGCGTTGACCTCACCACGGGTGCTCGCCGTTGAGACCGAGATCCTCGAGCGGCTGCTGCGGCGCTCCCATCCTGCCGAGCCCGCCGAGGACGCCCGGTTTCGCCACGCAACGTTGGCGCGGCTCGCGCGGTTGGGGCGGCTGGCGCCGGAGCAGGTCCGGGTGGTCGCTGCGCTGACCTGTGAGGGTCCGCTGGTCGTCGTCGAGGGCGCAGCAGGTGCCGGGAAGACCACCACCCTCGCCGCGGTCCGAACACATCTGACGCGGCGTGGGCACCGACTGGAGGTCGTGACCCCGACCCGCAAGGCTGCCGACGTCGCCGCCCGCGAAACGGGCGCCTCCGGGCAGTCGGCCTCATGGCTGATCCACCAGCACGGCTGGCGCTGGGATGACGACGGCCACCGAACCCGGCAACCCAGCCAGCAGCGCAGCGAGCCGTGCCCGCAGGCGCGCCTGCGACGTGGAGACCTGCTGCTGGTCGACGAGGCCGGCATGGTCACCCAGGACGACGCACTGGCCCTGCTGACCCTCGCCGACGAAACCGGCGCCCGGATCGCGTTCCTCGGCGATCGGCACCAGCTCCCCGCCGTCGGCCGCGGCGGCGTCCTCGACCACGCCCTCGCGTGGGCCCACCCCAGCGCCGTGCTCACCATGGAGCACGTCCACCGCTTCACCGACCCCGACTACGCCCACCTCAGCCTCCGCATGCGCGACGGCCGCGCCCCCGACGACGTCTTCAACCACCTTCTTGCACGCGGCCAGATCATCATCCACCCCTCCGAAGCCGAGCGCACCGCCGCGCTCGCCGACATCGGCGCCACCGGCGCTCTCGTGGTCGCGGACACCCGCGAACAGGTCGCCACGCTGAACGCGGCCATCAGCAACCAGCGGACTCGCCAGTCCGTTCACGGGTCAACTGGGGCGGTCACGCACGTGGTGACGCACCGGGGTGAGCAGATCGGAGTCGGGGCCCGCGTCGCCACGCGCCGCAACGATCCCGCCCTCGGGGTCACCAACCGCCAGACCTGGACCGTCACCGCGATCAGCTCCGCCGGCGACCTCATCGTGCACTCACCCGAACGCCGCCGCGACCACCGGTTGCCGGCGGCGTACGTGCACGAGCACGTGGAGCTGGCGCACGCCACGACCATCCACGGCGCGCAGGGTGAGACCGTCGAATACGCCCACGTCGCCATCGGCGAGACCACCGGCGCCGCATCCGCCTACGTCGCCATGACCCGGGGCCGGGACTCCAACGTCGCACACCTCGTGGCAGCGAGCCTCGACGAAGCCCGACAGCAGTGGAGCCAGGTCTTCAGCCGCGACCGCGCAGGCCTCGGCCCCGCCCACCTCCAACGGCTAGCCCTCGAGGCCGTCGACCGCTACGGACCCACCGCTCCGCGACCACCGCGCCAGCGTTCCCCCCTCGACACCCACCTCCGACCAGCCTTCCGACCCTCCGGAATCGGGCTTTGAACCGGGCTCTGACAAGTGCCACCCAAAACAAGTTGGGGAAACCTGCTGACCTGCGCGTTTCCAGGTTTCCCCCTCAGCCTTCCCCTCCGTGGCACCGGAATCCGGTAAACCTCGGCGTCCACGCTGGTCGACATGTTTCACACGCGACGCGGCGCGGCTGCAGATGTCCGAGGGACGCCAACGCCCGTCGCCTTTCCCGGACGCCGAACGCCATCACCGAGGAGGACCACATGACCGCCCAACCCCAGCCGCCCACCCAGACCGCCAGACCGCGCCGTGACCCCGGTGACGAGATGCTGACCCTGCAGGAAGCCTGCAGCCTCCTGCGCGTCCCCGAAGGAACCATGCGCTACTGGCGCCACCTCGGCTGCGGACCCAAGAGCTTCAAGGTCGGCCGCCACGTCCGCTACTGGCGCACCGACCTGACCCTCTGGCTCACCGAACAGACCAACCGTCCACAGGACGGGCGATGAGCGTCGACAGTCGCCCGCCCACGTGGGCACGATGAGCCATGGCCAGCATCGAGAAGCGGGTCCGTGACGGCCAGACATCATGGCGGGCGCACTATCGCACGCCGGCGGGCGCCCAGCGCAACAAGACGTTCGCCCGCAAGGTCGACGCCCAGAGGTTCCTGGCCGGGGTGGAGAACGCCAAGGTCGTCGGCACCTACGTCGACCCGGCACTCGCGCAGGGCACGGTCGGTCATTGGGCCCAGCGGTGGCTGGACGGTCAGACACACCTGAAGCCGACCATGCGGTCTCGCTACGCCGGGATCCTGAGCCGGCACGTGGGGCCGAGGTGGGACCGGGTGAAGCTCGCCAACGTGTCGCACGGCGACGTCCAGGCGTGGGTCACCGAGCTGACGAGGGCCCACTCCCCCGCCACCGTCCACAAGATCCACCGCGTGCTCAGCCTGGTCCTCGACCTCGCGGTCAAGGACGGCCGCCTGGCCCGCAACGTGGCCGTGGGCGTCAACCTGCCCCGCACTGCCAAGCACGAGCACCCCTACCTCACCCACGACCAGGTCGACGACCTCGCCACGGCAGCCGGCTACCCGAGCGACGTGAGCAAGTTCAGCAGTCTCGACACCCGCGCCAACGAGACCTATCGCCTGGTCGTCCTCTTCCTGGCCTACACAGGGGTCCGCTTCGGGGAGATGGCCACGCTGCGCGTCGCCCGGCTGGACCTGCGCCGCAACCGTGCCGTCATCGCCGAGTCCGTGACCCCCGTCCAGGGCCAGGGACTCGTGTGGGGCACGCCGAAGACCCACCAACGTCGCGAGGTGCCCATCCCGCGCTTCCTCACGACCGAGCTGGCCGTCCACGTCGCCGGCAAGGCGCCCGACGACCTGGTGTTCGCCGGCATCCGCAACGGCCAGCCGCTGCGGGTCAGCACGTTCCGGACTTCGTTCGGCGCGGCAGCCCGCTCGATCGGGGTCCCCGACCTGTATCCCCACCTGCTGCGGCACACCGCAGCCAGCCTGGCCATCGCGAGCGGCGCTGACGTCAAGGTCGTCCAGCAGATGCTCGGACACAGCTCCGCGACGATGACGCTCGACACCTACGGCCACCTCTTCGAGGACCGGCTCAACGAGGTCGGCGAGCGACGGATCGCGCCCGGGAGACGGCGCGGCACCGTCGGGATCTGTTGCCCCGTGTTGCCCCAGCGTTGCCCGAGGCCGAATGTGAGGCAAATGCAGAAGCGGCCCCTCCCAGCGTTTCCGCTGGTCAGGGCCGCAATTCTGTGCTGTACCCCCGACCGGATTCGAACCGGCGCTACCGCCTTGAGAGGGCGACGTGCTAGGCCGCTACACAACGGGGGCTTGCAGGTGCTGCTCCGAGGAGCAACGGAGCTGAACTCTAGCCGGGGCCGGAGTGTCACTCCAAATCCTCGCCCGGGGGCGAAGACCTTGCTGGGGTACTAGGACTCGAACCTAGAACAACTGAACCAGAATCAGCCGTGTTGCCAATTACACCATACCCCATGGGGGTATCGGATCGTCTCCGACCACCCACGCGGTCCGGCCGTGTAGCTCTGCCGAACCGACCCCGAACGTTACACGCGGGGTGGCGGGCCGACCAATTCGGGGTCGCCGCCTGCGGGCGGCAGCGGCGCACCTCCGACCGGCGGTCCGGCGTCGACCAGGCCCATCGCCCGCGCCACCCAGGTCGCCAGCCCGAGGTAGACCAGCGACTGCGTCAGCGTGGACAGGATCGTCCACCAGCTGCTGCCGCCCTCGGCGTTGAGCGCGGTGGTCAGGTCGCCGAAGGCGAGGGCGAGGCCGAAGGCCAGGAAGTTGTTGAGGACGTGCATCGCGATCGGCGCCTCGAGCCCTCCGGTGCGGATGACGAGGATGCCGGCGACGACGCCGAAGGCGAAGCGGTCGAAGAAGACCGGCCAGTCCTGCGACAGCCCGTGGAAGAGAGCGAAGATCAGCGCCGGCCCCAGCACCGCGAGCGTCTCGGAGGCCCGGCGCGCCCACACCAGCGAGCCGAACGCCTGCGTCAGGTAGCCGCGGAACAGGTACTCCTCGCCGGCGGCCTGGAGCGGTGTCAGCAGCAGGATGACCAGCAGGAAGTCGCGCGTCTGGGTGGTGAAGTCATTGACCGTGCCCTCCGGCATGTCACCGGCCTGCACGGGCAGCAGCAGGGCCACACCGAGCGACGCGACGAGCGCCACCACCGAGAGGCCGAGGCACACCAGGAGGTAGCCCCAGCGCAACCGGGGCGCCACCGAGGAGACCCAGCGCGGCTTGAGCCGGTGCAGCCACCACGTCACCAGGAACGTCAGCGGGATGGCCGCGGCGATGATGACGTTGAGCAGGGCCAGCCCCGCCGGTGTCGCCTCCTCCGTCACATCGAGGACTGCAGACGCCTCCCGCGAGGTGCTGCCCGTGGCCAGCAGCGTGACGAAGGCGATGCCGCCGGCGACCAGGGGCACCACGCCGAACACCAGGACGATGAGCAGCACGGCGCCCACCACCGAGCGCCACACGCCGGGACGGCCGACCCGGTGGAGCTGGTGGTAGCGGGGCCGGAAGTCGGGCGCCAGCGGTGCGGGCACGGCGTCAGCCCAGGGCCGACTGCAGCCGCGCGAGGCTCCGCTCGCGGCCGAGCAGCTCCATCGACTCGAACAGCGGCGGGCTGACCCGCCGGCCGGTCACGGCGACGCGGACGGGACCGAAGGCCACCCGGGGCTTGAGCCCCATGCCCTCGATGAGCGCCACGCGGAGCGCCTCCTCGATGGCGGCGGTCGACCACTCGTGCAGGCCCGCGAGTGCGTCGTACGACGCCTGCACGACGCCGCGGCCGGTCTCGTCGAGCACCTTGGCGACGTCGTCGGGATCGCGCTCAAAGTGCTCCTCGTCGACGAACAGGAAGCCGAGCATCGGTGCGGCCTCGGTGAGCTTGTTGATCCGCTCCGCGACCAGCGGCATGGCCAGCTCGAGCAGCTGCGCGTCGGCGTCGTGGACGGGGTCGCCGACGACGCCCGCCTCCTTGAGGAAGGGCAGCACGCGGTGGGTGATCTCGTCGATCGTGAGCAACCGCATCTGCGCGGTGTTGATCGCCTCGGCCTTCTTGAGGTCGAACCGCGCCGGGTTGGGGTTGACGTCCTTGATGTCGAACGCCTCGACCATCTCGGCCAGGCTGAACACGTCGCGGTCGGCGGCGATCGACCAGCCGAGGAGCGCGAGGTAGTTGAGCAGCCCCTCCGGCAGGAAGCCCTGCTCGCGGTAGAGCGCCATGTGGGCCTGCGGGTCGCGCTTGGAGAGCTTCTTGTTGCCCTCCCCCATGACGTAGGGCAGGTGGCCGAACCGGGGGGTCTCCTGGGCGACGCCGAGCTCCTTGAGGGCGTCGAACAGCGCGACCTGTCGCGGCGTGCTGGAGAGCAGGTCCTCACCGCGCAGCACGTGGGTGATCTCCATCGTGGCGTCGTCGACGGGCGCGGTCAGCGTGTAGAGCGGGTCGCCGTTGGCGCGGCACAGCGCGAAGTCGGGGACGTGCTCGGTCTCGAAGGTGATGTCGCCGCGGACCAGGTCGTCCCACGTGATCGAGCCGTCGGGCATCCGGAACCGGACGACCGAGGTGCGGCCCTCGGCCTCGAAGGCGGCCCGCTGCTCCTCGGACAGCTCGCGGCAGAAGCCGTCGTAGCCCATCACCTTCGAGCCGCTGGCCTTGCGGCGCGCCTCCACCTCGTCGTTCGTGCAGAAGCAGTCATAGGTGTACGACGACTCGCGCAGGCGGGCCAGCACGTCGGCGTAGATGCCGGAGCGCTCGGACTGCCGATAGGGGCCGTAGGGTCCGCCGACCACGACGCCCTCGTCCCAGCTGAGGCCGAGCCACTGCATGAGGTCGATGAGCGAGTCGTAGGACTCCTCGGTGTTGCGCGCCTTGTCGGTGTCCTCGATGCGGAAGACGAATGTGCCGCCGTGGTGGCGCGCGAACGCCCAGTTGTAGAGGGCGGTGCGGGCGAGGCCGACGTGCGGCGAGCCCGTCGGGGACGGGGCCATGCGGACGCGGACGGGCCGGCTGTCGGGGGTGGTCATCGGGTGCTCAATTCCTCTGGGCGACGGGGTTGGTCAGGGCGCCGATGCCGGCGATCGAGATCTCGACCTCGTCGCCGACCTCCATCGGCCCGACACCCTCGGGGGTGCCGGTCAGGATGACGTCGCCGGGCAGGAGCGTCATCACGGACGAGACGTGGGCGACGAGGGTCGGCACGTCGAAGATCATGTCGGCGGTCGAGCCGTCCTGCACGACGTCGCCGTTGAGGAAGGTCTGCACCTCGCGGCCGTCGATGAAGGCCTGCGGGTCGAGGTCGGTCTCGATCCAGGGCCCGATCGGGCAGAACGAGTCGAACCCCTTCGCGCGGGTGAACTGCACGTCGGAGCGCTGCAGGTCGCGCGCGGTGACGTCGTTGGCGATGGTGTAGCCGAAGATCACGTCGGTCACCTGCTCGGCCGGTACGTCGCGGCAGATGCGCCCGATGACCACCGCCAGCTCGCCCTCGTAGTGGAGGTTGCTGGTCTGCGGCGGGTAGAAGATCGGGTCGCCCGGGCCGACGACGGCCGTGTTGGGCTTGAGGAACATCAGCGGCTCCGACGGCAGGTCGCTGCCCATCTCGGCGGCGTGCGCGGCGTAGTTGCGACCGATGCCGACCACCTTGCTGCGCGGGATGATCGGCGCGAGGAGGCGTACGTCGCTGAGCCGGTGCTGCTCCTCGAGCAGCTTGATCCCGACGTAGAGCGGGTCGCCGGCGAGGGCCACGACGACCGAGTCGTCGGCGGGCTGGCCGAACTCGTCCACCTCACCGGTGACGACGCCGAAGCGGGGCTCCTCGCCCGTGCTGAACCGACAGATGCGCATGCGCCGAGGCTATCCAACCGGCAGGAGCCGGGAACACGCCGGGAGCGGCTAGTGGCCGGCCGCCCGGTGCAGTGCGGCCAGGCTGGCGGCCACGTCGTCGAAGGTCGTGGACCAGTTGCTCACGCTCACCCGGAGCACCGCCTGTCCGTGCCACCGGGAGCCGGTGGTCCAGGCCGTCCCCTCGGCGAGCATCGCGTCGACCACGGCCCGGGTGCGGTCGTCGTCGCCGAAGGAGGCGCACACCTGGGTGAACTCCACGTCGTTGAGCACCTGCGCGCCCTCGATGGCCGCGATCCCCTCGGCGAAGGCGGCCGCGTGGTCGCAGAAGCCGTCGACGAGCTCGGCGACACCGTCCCGGCCCAGCGACCGCAGGACCGCCCAGACCGGGAACGCGCGACCGCGTCGGCTGATCTCGGGCACCTTGTCGAACGGCTCTCCGGCCGCGTCGTGGATGAGGTAGTCGCCGTGCATGCCCATGGCGGCACGCAGCGCCGCGCGGTCGCGGACGATCGCGAGCCCGCAGTCGTAGGGCACGTTGAGGGTCTTGTGGGCGTCGGTCGCCCAGGAGTCGGCGCGGTCGGCCCCCGCGAGGAGGTGGCGGCGCCGCGGCGACGCTCCCGCGAACAGGCCGAACGCTCCGTCGACGTGCACCCACGCGCCCGCGTCGTGGGCGGCCGCGATCGCCGCGTCGAAGGGGTCGAACGCGCCGGAGTGCACGTTGCCGGCCTGCAGGCAGACCATCGTGGGACGTCCGTCGCCGGCGTCGAGGGCGGCCGCGAGCGCAGCGGCCTCGATGCGCCCCTGGTCGTCGACCGCCACGGGCTCGGGCGCCCCGAGCCCGAGGTAGCGGAGGCTGAGGTCGATGGTGTCGTGGCGCTCGGCCCCGACGAGGACGCGTACTCCGGGCGAGCCCACCAGGCCACGCTCGGCGACGTCCCAGCCCGCCCGTCGCAGCACCTCGTCGCGCCCGGCGGCGAGGCAGGTGAAGTTGGCCATGGTGCCGCCGGTGACGAAGCCGACGGCGCTGCCGGCCGGGAGGCCGAGCAGGTCGACCACCCACTCCTCCGCCACGTCCTCGACCGCGGAGTGCGCCGGCGTCAGCACCCGCAGGCCGGAGTTCTGGTCCCACGCGCTGACCAGCCAGTCCACCGCCAGGGCCGCCGGGTGGGTGCCGCCGATGACGAAGCCGAAGAACCGTCCCCCCGGCATCGCCGTCAGTCCCGGCTCGCACGCCTCGGCCAGCTCGTCGACGACCGCGGCGGGGTCGGTCGGCCCGTCCTGGAGGCGCCGGTCGAGGCGGGCGCGCACCTGCTCGACGGTCATGGCCGGCGGGACCGGCCGGGCGGCGAGGGAGTCGAGCCACCCGAGCGCGTGCGCGTACGCCCTCTCGAGGCCGGCGGTGCGGTCCATCTCGGCAGTGTCCACCCGGCATCGTCCGCGCGTCGAGTGCCGTCGGGCCGCGTGGAAGCGGTCCGGACCGCTCCCCCGCACTAGCCTTGGCGCAGTGCGCGTGCTGTCGACCTCCGAGTGGCGTCCCCTCGCCGAGGCGCACGCCGCCCGCATCGACGACTTCGTCCAGCCGCACCTCGCGCGTCGCGCCGACCAGGTGAAGCACCCGGTCCACGACTTCCTCTTCACCTACTACTCCCAGCGACCCGCCCAGCTGGGCCGCTGGCACCCCGGCTTCGGAATCGCGCTCGAGGGCGCCGAGGAGCATGTCGGGCTGAAGGGGTACGGAGGCGAGCCGGTCGCCGTCGCGGCGTCGTACGTCGTCTCGCAGCGCCCGCTGCTCACCCAGCTGCACACGCTGTTGAGCGCGACGGCCGCACGCGCGCCGCAGCTCGGCTGCTTCGGCCTGCACGAGTGGGCGATGGTGCATCGGTCGGTGGAGCACGGGACCCGGCATGACTGGCCGCTGCGTCTCGGCCCCGAGGGCACCGACGCGGTCGTGGAGTCGCACCGGATCGCCTGCTCGCACTTCGACGCGTTCCGCTTCTTCACCCCCACCGCCCGTCCGCTCAACACGCTGCAGCCGGCGCGTGACGACCGGCCCGCCTTCGAGCAGCCCGGCTGCCTGCACGCCGGGATGGACCTCTACAAGCACGCCTTCCGGCTCACGCCGATGGTCGCCAGCGACCTGGTCGCCGACTGCTTCGAGCTGGCCCGCGACATCCGGGTGCTCGACATGCGGGCGGCGCCGTACGACCTCGCCGACCTCGGCTTCGACCCGGTCCGGATCGAGACGACAGAGGGCAAGGCGGCGTACGTCGAGGCGCAGCGGGGTTTCGCCGAGCGGGGCGCTCCCCTGCGCGCGCGGCTCGTCGCCGAGTGCGAGCGGCTGCTGGCGGTCGCGCCGGCCTGACCGGGCGGGTCAGGAGCCCTGGGCGACGGCGAGGTCGACGTCCTCGGGGTCAGGGTCCACCGGTGGGTCCTCCGGGTCGACGCATGCCCACTCCGTGACGTCGCCGTGCTCGTTGCTCGCTCGGACGCAGGGACGGTCCGGTTCCTCGACGCGGACCACGACGCTGACCCCGGATGACGGGGCGAAGAGCTCGCCGGCCACCTCGGTCGACTGGCCGGGAGCCAGCTCGAGGGCCCGACCCTGACCGGTGGACAGCACGCTCTGGTACTGCAGCCACTCCATCCGGGCCCGGTCGTCGAACATCGGCCGGGTGCGATCGACCCGGTCGTCGATCTCGAGCGCGACGGGGAACGCAGCGACGAAGAGGGCCGCGAGACCGGCGAAGACCGCGTTGGTCCTGGTGGCCCATCGCGGCTGGGGCGACGTCGTCGACATGCCGGGGCTCAGAACTCGTAGCCGAACGCATCGATGGTGTCGGCGAACACCGTCGCGACGCGCTGCTTCGAGGCGGGCGTGTAGAGCTCGCGGTAGTGGCCCGCGGGGCGGGCGTTGCCCTTGGCGCGCGGCAGGTCGGGCTCGCCGGGCAGACCCAGGTGCTGCCAGACCTCGCGCAGCTCGGCGTCGAGGTTCTCGTAGCGCAGCATCCGGTCGAGCGCCATCTTGCCGCGGATGCGGTAGAGGCGGCGGTTGTTGGCGAGCTGCTCGATCCAGATCTCCTGGACGTAGGCCTCGAAGTCCGGCAGCTCGGGACGGTCCTTGTACTTCCAGAAGTAGAGGGAGACGACCGCGTCCCACGGGTTGCGCTCGATCGCGAAGGTGAAGTAGTCGGCGAAGACGTCGGCGCCGACGAGGTCCCGGGTGGCCTTGGCACCCATGTGGTTGTAGGCCTTGCGCGGGAGCGGCGGGGACTGGAAGTTCTGCGGCGGACGCCCGCCGGCGGCCTGCCGGAGCTCCTCGTCCTCGGGGCTGATCTCGGTGATGATGTCGTCGGGCCCGCACACCTTGGACAACGCGATCTCCACGCTCGTGCCCGCCGTCTTGCGGGTCTTGAGGAAGATGAAGCGGTGCTGGTGGGACGCGATCACGGGGACGACCCTATCCGTCCCGCCCTCCCCGACCCATGGCTACGGTGAACGCCGTGAGCGAGCCCCGGACGACGACCGCCCAGCCCCACCGCGACCAGCACTTTCGCGGCGAGGACTGGTACGGCGACGACCTCGGTGCCGCGCGCTTCGTCGAGTGCACCTTCACCGACGTCGACCTCTCCGAGTCCACGTCGTCCGGAGCCACCTTCGAGCGGTGCACGTTCCACGGCGGCCGGTTCAACGCCTCGGTCCACACCGCCACCGCCTTCGTGGGCTGCGACTTCCGGCGTACGTCGTTCTTCGACGCGACGCTCGACGGCTGCAAGCTGGTCGGCTCGACCTTCGCCGACTGCACCCTGCGTCCGCTGACCGTCGTCGGCGGGTCGTGGCTCGGGGTGACGATCCGCGGCGCCAACCTCTCCCGCCTCGACCTCACCGGCGTCGACCTGCGCGAGGCCGACCTGTCGATGTCGGACCTCACCCTGACCTCGCTGGCCCGGGCCCGGCTGGACCGGGCCGTACTGCGGCAGGTCAAGCTCGACCGCACCGACCTCCGCGGTGCGAGCCTCGACGGCGTCGACCTGGCGGCGGCAGAGCTCAGGCGGACGCGGCTCGACCTGGCCGGCGCCGTGCTCCTCGCCGAGCTGCAGGGCGCGGACGTCGACACCTCGGCCTGACCCCTGGGGAGTCCCTCCTTGACCGGATATCTGAGGACGTGGTGAACGGATTCGGGGCCGAGGTCCGACCACCACGTCCTCAGATATCGGGGTCCAGCCGGGCTCGCAGCCCGTCGATGACGAGGTCGAGCCCGAGGTCGAAGTCGGGCAGCGAGTCGAGCGAGCGCTCGACGGCGCCGAGACCCACGGCCTGACGGGCGGTCTGCTCCTCGAAGGCGTGGCCGAAGACGTAGTGGACGAGGGTGCGCGACGCGACGGGGACCAGCTCGGGGGGCACGTCGGCCTCGGTGAGGACCTTCTCCATCTCCGCCACCGGCGCGTCGGCACCGAGGCCGAAGGCCCACACGGTCGCGACGACGTCGGCACCATCGGTGCAGGCGAGCATCGCGTGCCGCAGCTCGGAGCAGGCCTCGCGCAACCGGTCGGACCACTCCGTCGCCGTACGCGGTCGTGCACCGCGCGCCAGGATCTCGTCGGCCACGGCCGCGAGGAGTGCCTGCTTGCTCGGGAAGTGGTGGTAGATCGCGCTCGGCTGGACGTCGAGCTCGGCCCCGAGGCGACGCATGGTGAGGGCGGCCAGCCCGTGGGTGTCGAGCAGGTCGACGGCGTGAGAGAGCACGTCACTGCGCCTGTGGGCCACGCACCCTCCCGGTCCTCGGACGACGTTGACGACGACTTCGTCCCCAGCCTAACCTGAACGCCGTTCACCCTGAACAGTGTTCAGGTCCCGTCCGTGCGACCCGCGAGGAACGACCCATGACCGCCACCGCCCAGCCCGACACGACCCCCGGGACCGGCCGCCACGACTCCCCCGGCTCCTCGTCACCGACCCGGGACCTCGCGCTCGTCGCCGCCTTCGCTGCCCTCATCAGCGCCAGCGCCTACATCGGCGCCATCCCGGTCGGCAGCGCCGGCGTACCGATCACGCTCCAGACCCTGACCGTGATGCTGGCCGGCTGCGTCCTCGGCCCGCTCCGTGGCTTCTCGGCCGTGACGCTCTACCTCGCCCTGGGCGCGGTCGGGCTGCCGGTCTTCGCCGAGCACTCCTCGGGCATCGGCGTCTTCACCGGCCCGAGCGGCGGCTACCTGCTGTCGTTCCCGTTCGCTGCGGCCCTCGGCGGCTTCCTGGTCGCGTACGTCGCCCGCGAGCGCCGCACGCGGGCCATCGTGGTCTTCTTCTGCTCGCTCACCGCCAGCGTGCTGGTCATCCACCCGCTCGGCATCCTCGGCATGATGCGCTTCTTCGACATCTCGTTCCTCGAGGCCGCCACCTACGACGTGCCGTTCTGGCTCGGCGACCTGGTGAAGACCTCGCTGGTGGCGATGATCGCTGCCGAGGTGCACCGCGCCTTCCCGCAGCTGCTGCACCGCGACCGACGCAGCTGACTTGACGTCGATCCAGCTCGCGGAGGCCGCCGTCCGGGTCCCCCTCCCCGGTGGCGGCGAGCGCGAGATCCTCGCCCCCACCACGCTCACCCTCACGGAGCGCCGGGTCGCCGTCATCGGCGCCAACGGGTCCGGCAAGTCGACCCTGGCGCGGCTGGTCAACGGCCTCGTCCGCGCCTCGGCCGGACGCGTGACGGTCGACGGGCGCGACGTGGCGCGCGAAGGCGCCGCCGTACGCCGCATGGTCGGGTTCTGCTTCACCGACCCGGCCGCCCAGCTGGTGATGCCGACCTGTGTCGAGGACATCGAGCTGTCGCTGCGGCGCACGGTCAAGGACCGCGACGAACGTCGCCGGCGGGCCCTGGCCGTGCTCGCGGCGAACGGGCTGGAGGACCACGCCCACGACTCGGTCCACTCGCTCTCCGGGGGCCAGCGCCAGCTCCTCGCGCTCGCAGGCGTGCTGGCCCTCGAGCCGTCTGTCGTGGTCGCGGACGAACCGACCACGCTGCTCGACCGCGCCAACACCCTGCGCGTCGCCGAGGCCCTGCTCGGGCTCACCCAGCAGCTCGTGCTCGTGACCCACGACCTCGACCTGGCCGCCCGGTGCGACCGGGTGGTGGTCGTCGACGCGGCGCGGGTCGTCGCCGACGGGCCGCCGGAGGCGTCGATCGCCTACTACACGCAGCTCGTGGACACCCCCGCATGAGCACGGCATGAGCGACCTGATGGCGGGGCTGCACCAGCCCGGCGACACGTTCCTCCACCGGCTGCCGGTGGGTGCCAAGGTGCTCGGCCTGGCCGCGCTCAGCCTGGCAATCGTCGTCGTCCGCGACGCGCGCGCCGCCTTCGTGTTCCTCGCGGTGACGCTGCTGCTCGCGGCGCTGGCCCGGGTGCCGCTGCGCTCGGTCTGGCGGGCGGCCCGCGGCGTGCTGCTCATCGCCGTCGTGGCGAGCGCGTTCCAGTGGTGGTGGTACGGCGGGGCGAAGGCCGTGGAGACCTTCCTCGACCTGCTCAGCCTGGGCCTGGCCGCCCTGTCCCTGACCGCGACGACGTCGGTCGACGAGATGGTCGACGCCCTCGCCCGGTGGGCGCGGCCGCTGCGGTTCGTCGGCGTCGACCCCGACCGGGTGGCCCTCACGGTCGCGCTGACGATCGGGGCGCTGCCGGGCACCATCGCCATCGCGCGCGAGACCCGCGACGCGGCCCGCGCGCGCGGTCTCGACCGCAACCCGCGGGCGTACCTCTCCCCCTTCGTGATCCGGCTCGTCGCCCGGGCCCACGAGTCCGGCGACGCGCTCCACGCGCGCGGCATCGGGGACGACTGAGTCACCAACCGGGCGGCCGCCTGGCGGTCCACGGGGCCGCGGTCTCGACCTGCGCCGAGACGGACAGCAGCAGCTCCTCCTCCGCCGGTCGCGCGGCGAGCATCACGCCGACCGGCAGCCCGTCGTCGGTCCAGTGGAGCGGCAACGACACGGCCGGCATGCCGGTCACGTTCCAGGCGCTGGTCCACGGCGTGAACTCCTTCTGGAGCGCGAAGTCGCGGGCCGGGTCGGTGTCGTCGCGCAGCGCCCCGACCTCGACCGGCGGGCTCGCGAGGGTGGGCGTGAGGACGATGTCGTACGACGCCAGCGCGGCGAGCGCCGCCGCGGCGTGCTGCCGCAGGCGGCCGATGGCGAGCCCGAAGTCGGGGCCGCTGACGGCGTGGCCGAGACCGCCCAGCCAGCGGGTCAGCGGGCGGAGCAGGTCCTCGCGGCCCGGCGGCGCGGTCGAGAGGGCGGTCAGCACCGCCCAGCAGGTCTCGAAGTCGGCGACGGCCTCGCGCGGGATCGGCACGGGCACGTCCTCCACGTCGTGGCCGAGGGACTCGAGCAGGCGGGAGGCGGCGTCCCAGGCGGTGACCGAGGACGGGTGGACCTCGACGTCGACGATGACCGGAGTCACGAAGCGGGCGACGCGGAGCCGCCCCGGCTCGCGGTCGCAGGCGTCGAGGAAGGTGCCCGACGGCTCGGGGGCCCAGAACGGGTCGCCGACCCGGCGGCCCGCCAGCACGTCGAGCAGCGCGGCGGCGTCGCGGACCGTGCGCGCGAGGGTGCCGGCCGTGGCGAGGCCGACCGGGTCGCCGTAGCGCGGGGCGCCGCTGATCCGTCCGCGCGTCGGCTTCAGCCCGACCAGCCCGCAGCACGACGCCGGGATCCGGATCGAGCCGCCGCCGTCCGACCCGGGTGCGACCGGCAGGAGCCCGGCGGCGACCGCAGCTGCGGCGCCGCCGGACGACCCACCCGCGGTGCGGGAGGTGTCCCACGGCGTCACGGCCGGCGGGGCGACGTCGGGCTCGGTGTAGCAGGGCGACCCGAACTCCGGCGTGCTGGTCTTGCCGAGGCTGGGCATGCCGGCCGCCTCGACGGTGAGGACGAGGCCGTCGGACTCCTCGGGGACGAAGTCGTCGTACGCCGCGGACCCGAAGGTGGTGCGGACCCCGGCCGTGGGATGGAGGTCCTTGATGCCCGTCGGGACCCCCCAGAGCGGACCGGCGTCCGCGGGGCGTCGCTCCCCGGCCAACTGCTCGGTCAGGCGGCGCGCATGGTCACGCGCCAGCTCGTGCGTCGGCGTGATGAAGGCACCCACCTCGATCGAGCCGGCACGGCCGGCATAGTGCTCGACCAGCTCGAGCGGCGACACCTCCCCACGGCGTACGGCGTCACCCTGCTCGAGCGCGGTCAGGTCGTGGAGTGGCACACCTCGACCGTAGCGAGATCGGTGGCCAGGCTCAGGCGGCGGCCTCGACCTCGTGCGCGACGAGGGCGTCGAGCGCACCGAGGAAGCGCTGCACGGCCTCCTCGTTCTCCAGCGGGTCGCCCTCGAGGGCGGGCTCGTCGACGACGATGCCCTCCACCACGACGGCGCCGGCGATGGTGGCCGAGTGGCGCGCGTGCTCGTGCGACCACTTGCCGCCGTACGGCGTGGGAGTGGCGCCGATGGCCGCGAAGGGCTTGCCGACGATGGCGCCCTGGCCGTAGGGCCGCGAGAGCCAGTCGATGGCGTTGTTGAGGACGGCGGGCATGGTGCCGTTGTACTCCGGCGTCACGGCCAGCACGCGGTCGGCACCGGCGACGGATTCGCGGAGGGCGGTGGCGGCGACCGGCGCAGCGTCCCCGTCGAGCTCCTCGTTGTAGAACGGGACGGCGTCGAGGCCCTCGACGACGTCGACGGTGACGCCCGCGGGGGCGTGGTCGCGGAGGTGCTCGGCGATGCGACGGTTGAGCGAACCGGCGCGGTAGGAGCCGAGGAGGACGGCGACACGGGTCTGCTTCTGAGTGGTCATGCACCGCTAAACGGACCGTAGTCCGCTTATATTCCGCTGCCGTCGAACTTCCTGCGACCTAGGCTGGCGCGGTGATCCACCTCCTGCCGCTTGCCGACGAGCCCGCGCCGGAGCGGGCCGACGCGGCGCGCAACCGGGAGGCGATCCTCGCAACGGCGCTGCGCCTCGTGCGGACCCGGGGGGTCGGCTGCGTGACGATGGACACGGTCGCCGCCGAGGCCGGCGTCGGGAAGGGAACCCTCTTCCGACGTTTCGAGAGCCGCGAGGGGCTGATGGCCGCGGTCCTCAACGAGTCGGAGACCGCGTGGCAGGCCAGCGTCATCTCGGGTCCGCCGCCCCTGGGGCCGGGCGCTCCTCCGCTGGACCGGCTGCTCGCCTTCGGGCACTCCCGGTTGCGGACCAACCTGACCCACGGCGAGCTCATCGCGGCCGCGGGCCGCCCCGGCGCCCGCTCGGCGGCAGCCGTCTCGTTCGCCAACATGCACGTCCGCTACCTCCTGGGCGAGCTCGGGGTCACCGGGGACCTGCTGATGCTCGCCACCGCGCTCCTCGCGCCGCTGGAGATGGTCGTGCTCGACCAGCAGGTCAACACCGAGCACATCGCGGTCGACCGGGTCGAGGCCGGGTGGGACGACCTCGTGCGCCGGGTGGTCGGCGCCTGAGCGCGACCCCTCAGCGGGCCAGCTCGGCGAGCTTGCGCTTCATGGCCGCGATCTCGACCTGCTGGTCGGAGCCGATGTGGCCGGCGAGCTGGAACACCTCGGACTCCTGCCCGCCCTCGCCCTCGGTCAGCAGCGACTCCACCATGAGCACCGCGCCCTCGTGGTGGCGGATCATGCCCAGCAGGAACAGCTGGTCGAAGCGCCGGCCGGAGGCGCGCTCGAGCCGGGTCATCTCCTGCGGGGTGAGCATCCCCGGCATCCCGTGCTCACCGTCACCGTGACCGGCATGCATGCCGGAGACGCTCTCGCCGCGGGCGGTCAGCCATCCCTCGAGCTGCTCGATCTCGGCGACCTGGGACACCTCGATGCGCTCCGCGATCGTCCTCAGGTCGGGGTCGTCGGCGCGGTCCCCGACCAAAGCCGTCATCTTCAGTGCCTGCTGGTGGTGCGGGATCATCCCCTGCACGAAGGCGACGTCGGCGGCGGTGTACGCCGGATCGTCGATGGACTCCGCCTCTTCCGGTGACAGCGTGGTGTTGGACTCCCCCGGCGCCCCCAGCTGCACCACCGGGGCGGCGTCGTCCTCGGGCTCGGCCTCGGCGGTGCATCCCGTCAGCCCGAGCGCCACGGCCAGTACGGCGAGCGCGGCGGTGGTGCGGCCCGGACGGCGGTCACGGGTCAGCGGCATGGGCTCTCCATTCACGGCGGTGTACCCACATTCTGGGTCTGGCGGACGCGGCGTGTCATCGCTACGTTGACAAGTCAACGTCATAGTAGGTCGACCACGCCGCGGACCTCCCGGACCGATCATCACGTGCCGACCTGAGCTGGGAGGGTCACCGCGATGTCTCGTCTACCCCGTCGGAGCCGGACCACGATGCGCGCCGCGGGGGTGATGGTCCTGGCCGCGGCGCTCGTGCCCGCAGCGGCGTACGCAGCGGACGACCCGCGCGAGGACCTCGCGCCGGGCTACATCCCGTGGTCAGAGGCCAGCAGCAACATCGAGCTGCTCGACAACGATCCGCGCGCCGGGGCCTTCGACTCGGACGTCACCGGCTTCAACGGCATCGGGTTCGCCAACTCGGACCTGGCGTTCAGTGGTGACAACGCGATCGTCGGCAGCTTCAACGGCTTCCAGGTCTACGACCTCTCCGACCCGACCAACCCGACGCTGCGCACGTCGTTCGTGTGCCCGGGTGGTCAGGGCGACCCGTCGGTCTACGGCGACCTGCTCTTCATCTCCGTGGAGGAGGGTCGGGGCCGCATCGACTGCGGCACCCAGGGTGCGCCCGGCGCGGTCAACCCCGAGCGCTTCCGCGGCGTGCGGATCTTCGACATCTCCGACATCGACAACCCGGTGCAGCTGCCGGGGGTGCAGACCTGCCGCGGGTCCCACACGCACACGATCGTCAGCGACCCCGACGACCCGGCCAACATCTACATCTACAACTCCGGCACGTCCGGGGTCCGCCCGGCCGCGGAGCTGGCGGGCTGCGAGAACGCCAACCCCAACAACCCCGCGCCGGTCACGTCAGGCAACCCGACCCAGTGGCGCATCGACGTCATCAAGGTCCCCCTCGCGGCACCCGAGACGGCCGCCATCGTCAGCCAGCCGCGGATCTTCACCGACCCGGCGACCGGCGCCTTCAACGGCCTGCAGAACACGGTGCCCGGCACGCTGCACCCGTCCGGGACGGCGTACTCCCCGCTGCCCAACACGAACACCTGCCACGACGTGACGGCCTTCCCCGCCAAGGAGCTGGTCGCCGGCGCCTGCCAGGGCAACGGCATCCTGCTCGACACCGAGGACCCGGTGAACCCGGTTCGCCTGGACGCGGTCGCCGACCCCAACTTCTCCTACTGGCACTCCGCGAGCTTCAACAACGACGGCACCAAGGTGATCTTCACCGACGAGTGGGGCGGCGGCACGAGCGCCCGGTGCCGCGCGACCGACAAGCCCGAGTGGGGCGCCGACGCGCTGTTCGACCTCGACGGTGACCAGATGGAGTTCGCGAGCTACTACAAGATGCCGGCCGCGCAGACCACCGCGGAGAACTGCGTCGCCCACAACTCCTCGCTGGTCCCGGTCCCCGGTCGCGACATCCTCGTCCAGGCCTGGTACCAGGGCGGCCTGTCGGTGATCGACTTCAGCGACACCGCCAACCCGGTCGAGATCGCCTACTTCGACCGCGGCCCGATCAGCACCCCGGCTAACCCGAACGGGCTCAACCTGGGCGGTCTCTGGTCGACCTACTGGTACAACGGCCAGGTCTACGGCACCGAGATCGCGCGTGGCTTCGACACCTTCGGGCTGGAGACGAGCGACATGCTGAGTGAGAACGAGCTCGACGCGGCGCGCGAGGTCGTGCTCGATGAGTTCAACGCGCAGCACCAGGAGAAGATCGTCTGGGAGCCGAGCTTCAACGTCGCCGGGGCCTACTTCGACCAGGCGGTCCGCTCGGGCGAGCTGTCCGGCGCGACGCTCGACACCGTCGAGAAGCACCTCGCCAAGGCCGAGAAGCTCGAGGGCCGGGGCGCCGCGGCGAAGGCCCAGCTGAGCAACGCCATCCGGGTCCTCGACGACTCCGGCGACCAGGGAGAGCTCAAGCAGGCGCTGAAGGACCTGCGCGGCGCCCTCTGAGCAGGTACGGCGCCACCACCCCGGCCTCGGCCGCGGTGGTGGCGCCACCCCTCAGCGGTGGTGGCGTCGCAGGCCGAAGGTGAGCCCGTCGACGAGTGCGCCCCACGACGCCTCGATCACGTTGGCGCCCACACCGACGGTGACCCAGGACGACTCGCCATCGGTGGTCTCGATGAGCACGCGCGTGATCGCGTCGGTGCCGTGCCCCTGGTCGAGGATGCGCACCTTGTAGTCGATCAGCTCGAACTTCGCCACCTCGGGGAAGGCCTGCCCGATCGCCTCCCGCAGGGCCGCGTCGAGGGCGTTCACCGGCCCGTTGCCCTCGCCGGTGACGACGTAGCGCACACCCTCCGCCCGTAGCTTCACGGTCGCCTCGGAGACGGCCTCGCCCTGCACACGGGTCTCGGTGATGACGCGCCACGACTCGACGTCGAAGTAGGACGGGCGCGTGCCCTCCACCTCCTCGGCGAGCAGCAGCTCGAAGGAGGCGTCCGCGGCCTCGAAGGTGTAGCCGCGCTGCTCGAGCTCCTTGACGCGCTCGGTGACACGCGTGACGACGTCGCGGTCCTGCGACAGGTCGTAGCCGAGCTCGCGGCCCTTCAGCTCGATCGAGGCGCGGCCGGCCATGTCGGAGACGAGCAGGCGCATGTCGTTGCCGACGACGAGCGGGTCGAGGTGCTGGTAGAGGTCCGGGTCGACCTTGATCGCGCTGGCGTGCAGGCCGGCCTTGTGCGCGAACGCCGACGTGCCGACGTACGGCTGGCGCGAGGCCGGCGGCACGTTGGTGACCTCGGCGACCGCGTGCGCGATGCGGGTGGCCTCGCGGAGCAGGCCCTGCGGCAGGACCGACCGGTCCAGCTTGAGCTCGAGGTTGGCCACCACGGTGACCAGGTCGGCGTTGCCGGTGCGCTCGCCGTAGCCGTTGATGCAGCCCTGCACGTGGGTCGCGCCGGCGGCGACGGCGGCCAGCGAGTTGGCCACGGCGCAACCGCTGTCGTTGTGGGCGTGGATGCCGACCCGGGCGCCGGTCGTCTCGACGACGTCGAGCACGACGTCGGAGACCCAGTCGGGCAGCATGCCGCCGTTGGTGTCGCACAGTGCGACCACCTCGGCGCCCGCCTCGGCAGCGGTGCGGAGGACCTCGAGCGCGTACGCCCGGTTGGCGCGGTAGCCGTCGAAGAAGTGCTCCGCGTCGAGGAAGACCGTCTGGCCCTCCTCGCGCAGGTGGCTGACGGTGTCGCGCACCATCGCGAGGTTCTCCTCCAGCGTGGTGCGCAGGGCGAGCTCGACGTGGCGGTCGTGCGACTTCGCCACGAGGGTGACCACGCCTGCCCCGGAGTCACGCAGCGCTGCCACGAGCGGGTCGTCCGCGGCGCGTACGCCGGCCCGCCGGGTCGCGCCGAACGCCGCCAGTCGCGCGTGGCGCAGGTCGAGCTCCTCACGGGCACGGCGGAAGAACTCGGTGTCCTTGGGGTTGGCGCCCGGCCAGCCGC
Source organism: Nocardioides sp. zg-1230 (assembly GCF_013155335.1). Classification (GTDB taxonomy): domain Bacteria; phylum Actinomycetota; class Actinomycetes; order Propionibacteriales; family Nocardioidaceae; genus Nocardioides. The sequence continues at coordinate 177,311 of NZ_JABJQZ010000008.1, forward strand.
CCTCGATGTAGCCCACCCCGAGCCCGTCGAGCTGCTTGGCGATGCTCAGCTTGTCAGCGACCGAGAGGTTGAGCCCCTCCTGCTGGGCGCCGTCGCGCAGGGTGGTGTCGTAGACGTGGAACGAGCCGTGCAGGTCCATCGGAGCGGTCTCTCGGTCGGTGCTGACATGAAAAAACCTCCTGGGGTGCAGGAGGTCGGCGCGGCGGGGAGTCCCGACGCGCTAGGCAATGATGATCGTGCTGCTGGTCACCTGTTCATGGTGCCACCGATGTCACGTGGCTGAGACCTGCGTCTCGGCATCCGGTCGGCAGGCACGCGCGTGCCCCGGGTGCCACCCCCCACGAGCGGCACCCGGGGCACGTGACGTCCCCCCGAACCCTGAGCCGGTCAGCAGCTGTAGGCGTCCGCCCCGGCGACGTACGTCTCCACCATCTGCATCGGCAGCGGCGAGCCCTCGGCGAAGTACTCCAGGCCCTTGCCGTCGGCGCCGTTGGGGTTGGTGCGACCGGTGTGCTTGGGGTCGCCGATGGTCATCTTCTCGAAGACCTTGAGGGCGACCGGCAGCCCGGCCTCGCGGAGCGCGGCGTAGCCGGCGTCGCGGGCCCCGTCGCAGTCGGCGGTGTACCCCTCGAACTCGGCGCCCATCTCGGCGGAGATGACGAACCAGTTCGACGAGGTCGGCCCGTCGAGGGTGTTCATCGGGATGAAGCAGTGGTGAGCGCTGGCGCTCGCCGCGGTGACGGCGATGGCGGCTGCGGCGCCGGCGGTGACGACGCCGAGCCGTCGGACGGTGGTGATGCCCATGGTGGTGTTCCCTTCCCCCGTGACCCCCTGTGGGCCGCGGCAGGAGCAGTCCACCGTCTCTGGCCGGCAGCGGCCACGAACAGCGACCCGCACAGTTCTCGCACAGTTGCGCGGGTGGCCGGGCGTCCCCCGCGGGGCGGTGCCCCGCGGGGGACGTCGGCTCGGGTCAGCCGATGGCGCGGTACTCCGTCCAGGCCGTCTGCATGCGGGTGGCCTGGCCCGCGGTGAACTGGGTCATGCAGGAGTCGTAGGTGTAGTCCATGAAGTTGGTGATCGGGTCGAGCCCACCGCCGGCGCAGGTGTCGCGGCCGACCGGGCACTGGAAGGCCGGCGAGGCCTCCGGCGCGGTGTCGGCGACGTAGTCACCCGGCTCGGAGCACCCGCCCTGGAACGTGTGGTAGAGCTCCAGCCAGTGGCCGACCTCGTGCGTCGCGGTGTCGCCCTCGCCGTAGACCGAGTACACGCTGGTGTCGCCGGTGTCGTTGGGCACGGTCGGCAGGCTGCGGTAGTCGATGACCACGCCGTCGCGGTACCGCGGCATCGGGTTGCCGCCGGTGGCCTCGGCGTCGAAGTCGGACGGGAACGTCGCCCAGCCGAGCAGCGACTGGCCGAGCGAGGCGGAGTAGATGTTGAGCGTCTCCGAGGTGCTGTCGCCGTAGAGCGCCTTCTTCATCGCGATCTCCTTGGAGCTGCCGCGGAAGCGCGGCTCGGCACCATTGGGGTAGATCAGGTTGAACCACTGCGGCTCGTAGGTGCGGGTGACCTCCTCGAGCTCGAAGGCGAAGCCGTGCGGTGCGTAGGCCTCGTTGAGCACCCGGATCTGCTCGGCGATGCGGGCGTCGGACAGGTCGCCGCCCTCCTGGCCGCGGTCCTTGGCGATGACGTGGAAACGCACCGGGACGGTGACGGGCTCGAACGCGGCGGCCGCCACCGCGGCGCCCGGCTTGCCCCTGGCGGAGGTGCGCGAGGTCGTGCGCGCCTTCATCGCCTTGGCGAGCGGGTCCTTGTGGACGAGGTGCAGGTCGTCGCGGGGGATGGTGCCCTCCGGCGCTTCGGCGACCTCGCCGTAGTCGATGCAGTCGGTGGACTTCTCCTTGGCCGGCGCGGCGAACGACGGCGTGGACATGCCCATCCCGAGGGCGAGTGCGGTGACCGCGACGCCGAGGCGTCGTACGGCAAGGGTGCTGACGAGGTGCATATGGGGGATCCCCTCACGTGAGTCGGTTGAGGGGACCGTAGAGCCCGCGCGGGCGGTCGGGGAAGACCCACCTTCGGGTGGACCCCGGCCCGGCGCGGTCACGCGGCCGGGCCGGGCCGCTCGATCAGCCCTGGACGCGCCCGTCGGGCTCCTCGTCGACGACCTCCGCGTCGAGCAGCCCGGGGTCACCCACCTCGGGGTCCTCGACGACGTGCACCGCGGCTTCCTCGGCACCGGCCGCGGCCCCGTCGATGCCGACGTCGGTGGCGACGAGGTCCTTCTCGGCGTCGGTGCGGACCCCCTCGTCCTCGGCCACCAGACGACCCGCGCGGTCGCCGTCGACCTCGGCGGCGTCGAGGTCGGCCTGCACGGCCTCGCCCTCGCTCGAGTCCTCGGCCACCAGCGCGGCGAGGTCGCCCCTGGCCGCCTCAGCGTCGGCGACGACGTACGGGTCGGGCTCGGGGACCTCCTGCTCGACGCGCTGGTCGAGCGACTCGCCCTGGCTCTCCTCGAGCGGGGTGTTGCCGTAGCCCTGCGCCGCGGACCACTTCTCCGGCGGCGAGTAGCCCTCGTCGAGCGGCTCGGCCAGGCCCCGGTCGTCGACGAGGCTGTCGCCCTCGCCCTGGGGCTGGTCCTCGTCGTCGACGCTGTAGCCGTGGTAGCTCTCGTTGTCGGTCGTGTCGCCGCTCATCGGTCCTCCTGCTGTCAGGTGCATGAGGAGGCTAGGTACCCCGGACCGGCCCGCCTGAACGGGGAGGTCCGTCACAACCAGCCGGGGAGGCTCACGTCGGAGAAGGGTGCGGCGTCGTACGGCGTCCAGCTGGTGCCCTGTGCCGACGCCGCGGCGCCCAGCCCGGACGCGGCGGCGGCGACCAGGAGCGTGACGATCAGCCACGGAACGCCGCGACGTGCGAGCGGGTCGACGACGCGGTGCACCGGCGAGCGCAGCCGCTCGGACCCCGGCCCCCACCAGGTCGACAGCGCGAACATCGCGCCGATCGCGGCGAGCGAGGTCGTCAGGGACAGCGACGCGGCGAAGCAGAGGAGCGCGACCGCACAGGCGATGCCGGCGCTCCACAGGAAGAGCACGAGGGTGCCGGAGAGGCCGGCCACCGCGTGCCACGGCGCGGCCAGCAGCACCTGGAGGCCGTCGTACCACCTCGCACCGCGACGGTCGCGGCGGCTGCCCGCGGACGCCGCGGCCATCGAGCCGCTGCGCAGCAGCCACACGAGGACCAGGAGGACGGCGAGCGCGACGTAGGGGGCCACGGTGATCGCGCCGGCGACGACGCCGCCCGCGGCGAGGAGAGTGAGCGTGCGGCGCAGCCGCTGGCCGGCGGGGACGTGTGGTCGGACGTGGGGGCCGTAGTCGGTGACGGCCTCGACCGATCCGTCCGGGAGCACGCGGGTCTGCCGGTGCGGGAGCGTCCCGGCGTCACCCCACCCGACGGTGTCGTCGTGGTCGTCGTGGTCGTCGTGGTGTGTCTGGTCCCAGTCGTGGGACCAGTGCACCGGTTCGGCCTCGGGCCGTGCGTACGACGGTGCGGTGGGCGGAGCGACCGGCTGCGCGAGCGCAGCGGCACTGCCGACGCGGGTGGGGGCCTCGAGGTCCTGTCGTACGCCGGCGACGTAAGGCAGCGTGACGGGTGCGGCCGTGCGGTCGTCACGCTCCTCGTGCTCGGGCGACCCGAGGTCCTCGAGCCAGTCGCGCACCTCCTCGAGCGAGGGCCGGTCCGCGGGCTTCGGTGCGAGTGCCTCCTCGACGAGCTCGCGCACGTCGGGGTCGAGGCCGGCGAGGTCGTGCTCGCCGCGGCGGACGCGGTCCATGACGGCCACGGACGGCCCGCGGCCGAACGGGGCGCGGCCGGTGCCGGCGTACGCCACCGTGGCGGCCCAGGCGTGCACGTCGGAGGCGGCGGTGGCGTCGTCGCCGTAGAGGATCTCGGGGGCGAGGTAGCCGGGCGTGCCGAGGAGCCAGCCGTTCATCGTGATGCGGGAGTCCTCGGCGACGCGGGCGAGGCCGAAGTCGATGAGGATGGGCGTGCGGCCCTCCATGATCACGTTGGACGGCTTCACGTCGCGGTGCAGGACGCCGACGGAGTGGACCGCCTCGAGCGCCTCGGCGAGGCAGTCGGCGAACCACAGCAGATCGGCGCCCCCGAGCGGCCCCTCCTCCTGCACGTGGTCGTGGAGGGAGAGGCCGGGCACGTAGCGCGTCGCGACGAAGGGGATCTCGCCGAACGGGTCGGCGTCGACGATCTCGGCGATGCGACGGCTGCGGATGCGGCTCAGCGAGCTCACCTCGCGCGCCAGCCGGCGCCGTGCCTCGTCGTCGCCGACGACGTGAGGGCGCAGGACCTTGATCGCCACCGGACGCTCCCCGGGCCGCTGCCCGAGGTGCACCACGCCCATGCCGCCCTCGCCGAGGCGGGCACGCAGCGCGTAGCCGCCGACGGTCAGCCCGGGCGGCGGCGCCTTCGGGGACGTCGTCACGGCACGAGGATACGGCGGGAGGCCCGGTGCACCCCGATCCCGGCACGCCCGGCGGGGCGTCGTCGGACCTCTGGGCGACCATGGGGTGGTGGACGACGTACGACAGCGGCTGCAGCACGAGCGCGAGCAGACGCTCGAGCGCCTGGCGAGCCTGACGGGCGACCACGAGTCCATCGTGGCGGCGTCCCTCGACACCAACGCCGACGACGAGCACGACCCCGAGGGCGCGACGATCGCCTTCGAGAGGTCACAGATCGGCGCGCTCGTGCGCCAGGTGCGCCACCACCTCGCCGAGCTCGACGCCGCCCTCGCCCGGGTCGATGCCGGCACCTACGGCGCCTGCGAGGCCTGCGGGTCCGCGATCGGGGAGGCTCGCCTCGAAGCGCTGCCGGCGGCGCGCACGTGCATCACGTGTGCGTCCCGGCGGTCGTGAGCCGGCGCGGGGCGGAAGGGAGGCCACCCGGGCCCTCAACGTCTCAACCTTGATGGGGTCCCCGAACTCGCCGAGGAGAGTGGCCAGCAACCGTCCACAGTCATGGCCGAGTGTCAACAGTGACCGATATAATCGAACACATGAGCGAAGCGCTGGCAGTCCGGGTGACAGGTGAGGTGGACGACCTCACCGCCTCCGGCCTGCTGGCGCTCGCGCGGGACCGGAAGGCGGCCGAGGAGCGCGCCGCCGCCGACCTTCTCGAGGTGGCGGCCCGGTGGGCGGACCTGCACCCGCCGGAGTCGATCCACCACGCCGCCTCCTTCTCCGTGCCGGCGGCGGGGTGGGAGCACGAGGAGCCCATCGCGGGCGAGGGATGCCCGCTAGTGGCGGAGTTCTGCGTGGCCGAGCTCGGCGGCGTCCTCGGTGTCTCGACGGTCGCGGCGAAGAAGCTCATCGGCCACGCCCTCGAGCTGCGCCACCGGCTGCCGCGGCTGTGGGCCCAGGTCCACGCCGGTCGGGTGCCGGCGTGGAAGGCCCGAGCGGTCGCCGAGACCACCATCCACTCCAGCCCCGCGCTCACGAAGGAGGCGGCCGGGTTCGTCGACGCGCAAGTCGCCGCCGTCGCCGGCCGGGTCGGTCCCGCCCAGCTCGACCGGCTCGTCGCCGAAGCCATCAGACTCTGCGACCTCGCTGAGGCTGACCGGACCGCCGATCCCGAGGACGGCTACCTCTACGTCGACCCGCGCCACGTCACCGTCGACACCCGGGACGTGCACTACGCCGGCACCATGCGGGTGGAGGCCGAGCTCGGCATCGCCGACGCCCTCGACCTCGACCGCGCGCTCACGCAGGGCGCGGCGCAGCGGAAGGCGTTGGGGTCCACCGACACGTTGGACGTGCGCCGATCGCAGGCCCTCGGCGACCTCGCCCGCACCCAGACCGCACTCGATCTTGCAGGAGTCGGCGCTGACCCTCAGCGGTTGCCGGCCGCGCGGGAGGTTGTGCTCCACGCCCACTTCGACGCCGGCTTCTCCGGCGACACCACCGTGTTCGGTCCCACCGGACGCCTGGAGAAGGGCCAACGGCTGCTGCTGCTCGAGCAGGTGAAGTCGTGGTGCGCCGACACGCGCACCAAGGTCACCATCAAGCCCGTCATCGACCTCAACACCGCGCTCCACACCGACGCCTACCAGGTCCCGGACCGGATCCGCGAACAGGTCGTCCTTCGCGACCGCACGTGCGTGTTCCCGCACTGCACCCGCCCCGCCCGGCGAGCAGACGTCGACCACGTCATCCCCCATGACCCCGGCGCCGAAGCAGAATGCAGGCCCCAGCCCGGCCCCACGCAGACCGACAACCTCGCCGCCCTTTGCCGCGGCCACCACCGGCTCAAGACCCACTCGGCCTGGCGCTACGCGATGGTCGCACCCGGGGTGTTCGAGTGGACCAGCCCGCACGCGTACCGCTACCGACGCGACAACACCGGCACCACCGCACTCGACCCCCCGGATGCTCCGCCCGGCATTCCCCGACCCCGTCGACCATGACCCCGCCCCGAACCCCCTGAGGAGCACCACGCAGGGGGCGAGAGGCATGTCCTGGTCCAACCCGCCGGCACTCAGGCCAGTGCACCGTCGCATGTCGTCTTCGCGCGCGTTCGCAGGTAGATACGGGTGGTACCTCATCGGCCTGTTCCAGACTGGCCTCGCCGCGATGTTCCTCCGCGCTTGGGAGGGACAACAGGATGGATGGACAGCATCAGCCTGCAACTCTCCGACCTTGACCACGTCGTCGTCACCCGCAATGGCGGGGTCGTCGTGCTCGACTCGAAGTCCGCACCGAAGTGACGGCCACCCCGGTTGTCGACATGACCCGTGCAGCAGCACGGGTCCGAGCCCGCGCACAGGCATTGGACCGCACTGTGCTGAAGTCGGAGCCCGGCCAGCGGGGCACGGGGTGCCGGACGAACACCACGTAGGCCGTGTTCACTTCCTCGAACGGCGGCCGGTTGAGGGAATGGTTGCACCAGTTGCCGCCATCACCGGTGTCCGAAGAGGCGGCGCAGGACTTCCTGAAGAAGCTGACTGACTGGAGGGACCGGTCGCCCGCCGCGCGCGTGACGCACTCGGCCATCCGGCCGATCCGGCGTACCCCCGCCGGGCACTACCGTGCTGGCGTGCTCACCCGCGTCCGGTCAATGGTCCTGTCCGTGTGGCGGTTGCCCGCTGCGCCGGACGCCCGCCCGCCCGGAGGTCTCGACTATGCCTTCGTGGCAGTGGTGGCCGCCCTGGCCGTGGTGGAAGTCGCGGTGCTGCGCACGGACCTGCCGTACCGCTGGCTGTCGCTCGCCGGCTTCCTGGCGTGGCTGCCCACGCTGCTGGTGCGCCGGACCATGCCGCTGTTGACGGTGTCGGTCTTCGCGGCGGTGGTGATGGCACTGCTTGTGGTCACGTCGACCACGGCGGGGCCGGCGCCCGGCGACCTCAACACCGCCGTCGTGGGACTCCTCATCCCCTACAGCCTCACCCGGTGGGCGTCGGGCGCCGGCGCCGCTGAGGGCCTCACCCTCTTCTTCGTCGTGGCGAGCACCTCGCTGGCGTCGCAGGACGTCTCGACCGCCGACCGCATCGGCGGCACCGCGGTCGTCGTGGCCGCCGTCGCGCTGGGCGCCGCCGTCCGCGCACGGGCGATGTTGCGCACGCGCCAGCTCGACGACGTACGGCAGCAGGAGCGGGAGCGCCTGGCCCGCGACCTGCACGACACCGTGGCCCACCACCTCACGGCGATCGCGATCAGCGCGCAGGCGGGACTCGCGGTCGCCGACCGTGAGCCAGACGCGGCCACCGACGCCCTGCGTCGCATCGACGAGGAGGCGACGCGCACGCTGGCCGAGACGCGGAAGGTGCTGCGGATGCTCCGCACCGACGACGAGCCACCGGTGCAACCGTTGGACGACCTCCTCGGCCTGGCGAGCGACGGGCCCGGGCCGGTGGTCACGGTTGACGTCGACGTCCACCTCGACGACCTGACCCCGACGGTCGCGGCCGCCCTCCAGCGCATCGCGCAGGAGGCTGTCGCCAACGCGCGCAGGCACGCCCGGGACACCACACTGGTCGAGGTGCGGGTCACCCGGGAGCGGGACTGCGTCACGCTGGCCGTGACCGACGACGGACGGGGGTCGGCGGGCAGCGGTGACGGCTTCGGCATCGCCGGCATGACCGAGCGGGCAGCCCTGCTCGGCGGCCGTCTCGAGGCCGGGCCGCTGGCACCGGCGGCCGGCTGGCGCGTGACCGCGCGCCTCCCGCTGGAGGAGGGCCGATGACGCTGCGCGTGCTGGTGGCCGACGACCAGGAGATCGTGCGCACCGGGCTGGCGATGATCCTCGACGCCCAGGACGGCATCGAGGTCGTCGCCACGGCCGTCGACGGCCACGACGCCGTCGAGCAGGCGCGGGCGCTGCGTCCCGACGTGTGCCTGCTCGACATCCGCATGCCCCGGCTCAACGGCATCGAGGCGACCCGCGCGCTCGCCGGCCCGGACGTCGCCGACCCGATGGCGGTGGTCGTGGTGACGACCTTCGACCTCGACGACTACGTCTACGGCGCGCTCCTCGCCGGCGCGCGGGGCTTCCTGCTCAAGGACTGCGGGCCGCAGCTGCTCACCCATGCGGTGCGCGCCGCGGCGGACGGCGGCTCCCTGATCGCCCCCACCGTGACCACCCGCCTGCTCCGGACCTTCGCGGGCCGCGACACTCCCCCGCAGCCCGCCACGCCCCTGACGGAGCGCGAGGAGCAGGTGCTGGTCGCCGTCGCGCGCGGCCTGACCAACCACGAGGTCGCCGCCGAGCTCTACATCTCCCTCAGCACCGTCAAGACCCACATCGGTGCGCTGATGGCCAAGCTCGGCGTGCGCAACCGGGTCGAGCTCGCGCTGTGGGCCTACCAGGCCCGACGGCTCGACTGACGCGTCTGCGACCGCCGCACCAACCACTCCGCGACGGCCAGGTTGAGCACCCACGCCAGACCCATCACGACGGCCTTCGGGTGGCCCGAGGGCTGCCCGACGAGCGCGACGTACGGGCCGAGGAACAGCGCTTGGGTACCGGCGCCCTGCGCGACGGCGTACGCCCGCGCCATCCACCGCTGGTGCGTACGGACGTCGCGGCGGCGGATCGCGAGCAGGCCGAGCACCAGCCCGGCGACCATGACGGCCCCGAAGAGCAGGCGCAGCCACATCAGGGTGGTGTTGTCGTGGGTCGTAAGGTCGGAGAAGGCCGCCATCCACATCCCGCTCAGCCCACCCGCAACACCTGCCGGCACCAGCACCCGTCCGGTCCAGCGGTGCCAGCCCGGACGCCTGCGCCGGAAGGACGGCCAGAGCTGGAGCGCACCGAGGAGCAGGTACGCCGTGGCTCCGAAGATGTGGACGAGGATCGGTGCGGGCAGGTCGAAGAAGCGTGCGTTCTCGGCCGTGCGGCCACCCGACAGGTCGACCAGGCGGAAGACGCCTCCCAGGGACGGCACCACGGCGAGCGCCAGCAGGCTGGCCGGGATCCACCAGTCGCGGCGGGACCGCGTGGCACTGGCAGGGCGGGTTGCGGCGGTCGTCGTCATGCCGACGAGCCTCGCTTCGCCGGACGTACGACGCATCGGCCCGCGGGCCGGCGCGGGTCAGCCGATCGGCCGAGACACCGCCGACGCCTCCAGCGCGGCGATCAGGGTGCGGGCGTCGTGGGGACCGACGTGGCGGGTGTCGCCGACGAAGAAGGTCGGGGTGCCGCGTACGCCGCTCTCCTCCGCCGAGGCGACGTCCTGGGCGACGTGCCGGGCGAGGTCGTCGTCGTCGAGGTCGCGGAGGAACTGCTCCACGTCGAGGTCGAGCTCGGCGGCGTAGCCGGCGAGGTCCTCCAGCTCGAGCTCGTCCTGGTGGGCGAAGAGCACGTCGTGCATGTCCCAGTAGCGGCCCTGGCGTGCCGCCGCCTCGGCGCCCAGCGCCGCCAGCTCGGCGTGCGGGTGCACCGGCAGCGGCAGGTGCCGGGTGACGTAGCGCAGCCGGTCGCCGAAGTGCGCGCGGAGCTCCTTGCCGACACCGCTGACCCGGGCGCAGAACGGGCACTCGAAGTCGAGGTACTCCACGAGGGTCAGCGGGGCGTCGACCGGACCCGCGACGTGGTCGCGCGCCGGGTCGACCGGCCGGCTGAGGTGGGTCGGCAAGGCGGCGTCGCGCTGGCCGAGGAAGCGGGCGGCGAAGCGGAAGGCCAGCCAGCCGGCCAGGCTCGCGAGGGCCGCGGCGAGCAGGACTCCGACGCGGGCCTGGTCCTGGAGCCGGGACGACTCGAACGCCAGGCTGATGATGAGGAGCGACACGGTGAAGCCGATGCCGGAGAGCGCGCCACCGGCCAGCGTGTGGCCCAGCCCGACTCCCTGCGGCAGCCGGCCCCAGCCCAGGCGCACGCTCGCCCAGGCGCCGGCGAAGATGCCCAGCGCCTTGCCGACGACGAGCCCGAGCACGATGCCCCACATCAGCCGCGAACCGAGGGCGTCGCCGAGGACGCCGTCGCGCAGGTCCACCCCGGCGTTGGCGAGCGCGAAGACGGGTACGACGACGTGGCTGGTGGGGGTGTGCAACGCCTCCTGCAGGCGTTCGTTGACCGAGATCGCGCGGGTCAGTGACCGGCGTGCGGCCCGCTGTACCCCGGGCATCGGCGACTGCCGGAACGCGCGGAAGCTGCGAGCGGCGTCCTCCACGTCGGAGCGGCGCGGGTCGAGCGCCGGGACCAGCAGCCCGCTGAGCATGCCGGCGATCGAGGCGTGCACACCGGACTCCAGCGTGGCGAACCACATCACCAGCACGCCCAGCACGTAGGGCGCCGCCTGCCACACCCCCGCGCGGTCGAGCCCGACCAGCACGAGCAGGCAGGCCGCGGCGACGGCCAGGGCGCCGAGGGACAGGTCGTCGGAGTAGACGACACCGATGACGCTGACGGCCACGATGTCGTCGATGACGGTGAGCGTCAGCAGGAAGATCCGCAGCTGGGTCGACACCGCAGGACCCACCAGCGCCATCACGCCGAGCAGGAAGGCGGTGTCGGTCCCGATGACAGCACCCCAGCCGGCGGCGGCCTCGCCGGACGGGTTGAGCGCCAGGAAGAGGGCGGCCGGCACGACCATGCCCATCACGCCCGCGACGAGCGGCACCACGACCCGGCTGCGGTCGACGAGCTCGCCGATGGCGAACTCCTTGCGGACCTCGAGGCCGATGACGAAGAAGAACACGACCATGAGGCCGTCGTTGATCCAGTGGTGCAGGTCCATCGACAGGCCGCCGTCACCGAACCTGAGGGACACCTCGGTGTGCCAGAGGTCGACGTAGGACTGCGACCACGGCGAGTTCGCCCACACCAGGGCGACGAGCGCGGCGACCACCAGCATGCCGGCGGAGCCGGACTCGGTCCGGATGAAGTCGCGCAGCGAGCGCGAGCTCTGCGCCTCGAAGGCCGCGGACCCCGTGCAGGACGACTGGTCGTCGCTCACACCACGCGGTGCATCCAGCCGAAGGTGTCCTCCGCGCGCCCGAACTGCATCCCGACGAGCGCCTCGCGGATCCGCATGGTCAGCTCGGTGCTGGCGGGCGCCGGGGTGACACCCTGGGGCGAGCGCAGCTCGCCGACGGGGGTGACGACCGCGGCGGTGCCGCACGCGAACACCTCGGTGATCTCGCCCGACGCGACGCCGTCGCGCCACTCGTCGATGGAGAACTTCCGCTCCTCCACCGCGTGGCCGAGCTTGCCGGCCAGCTCGATGATCGAGGCCCGGGTGATGCCCTCGAGGATGGTCCCGGTCTCGGGGGTGACGATGCTGCCGTCGCGGTGGACGAAGAAGAGGTTCATCCCGCCGAGCTCCTCGATGTAGCGGAACTCCTGGTCGTCGAGGAACACGACCTGGTCGCAGCCCTTCTCGATGGCCTCGCGCTGGGCGGCGAGCGACGCGGCGTAGTTGCCGCCGGTCTTCGCGGCGCCCATGCCACCGCGACCGGCGCGGGTGAACGTCTCCGACAGCCACAGGTTGACGGGCTTGATGCCGCCCTTGAAGTAGGCGCCTGCCGGTGACGCGATCACCATGAAGGTCACGTGCTGCGCGGGGCGCACGCCGAGGAAGACCTCGGAGGCGAACATGAAGGGCCGCAGGTAGAGCGCCTTCTCGCCCTCTCCCCCGCCCGCGGCGTTGTCGGGGACCCACCGCTGGTCGGCCTCGACGAGCGCGTCGACGCAGGCGACGAAGTCGTCGACCGGCAGCTCGGGGAACGCGAGCCGCTGCGAGGAGCGCACCATCCGCGCGGCGTTCTGCTCGGGACGGAAGGTCCAGATCGACCCGTCCTCGTGCCGGTAGGCCTTCATCCCCTCGAAGGTCTCCTGCGCGTAGTGCAGCACCGCCGTCGCCGGGTCGAGCGTCAGCGGGCCGTAGGGCTCGATGCGCGCGGCGTGCCACCCGTCCGCGGGCGTCCACTCGACCGTGAGCATGTGGTCGGTGAAGTGCTGGCCGAACCCGGGGTTCGCGAGGATCTCTGCGAGCCGGGCGTCGTCGACGGGGGCGGGGTTGGCGGTGGTGCTGATCTGCATGGGGTCAACCTATTCCAGAACCCGTCGGCGGGCTCTCAGAGGCGGGCGGCGATGGCGTCCCCGACCTCGCTCGTACGACGGCTCGTGCCGGGGTCGCGCTCGGAGAGGTCGGCCAGCACGGCCGCCTCGATCGCGGCCGCCGCCTCGGCGTGGCCGAGGTGGTCGAGCAGGAGCGCGCCGGAGAGGATCGCGGCGGTCGGGTCGGCCTTCTGCTGTCCGGCGATGTCGGGGGCGGAACCGTGGACGGGCTCGAACATCGACGGGGCCGTCCGGTCGGGGTTGACGTTGCCGGAGGCGGCCAGCCCGATGCCGCCGGTGATGGCGGCGGCGAGGTCGGTGACGATGTCGCCGAAGAGGTTGTCGGTGACGATCACGTCGAAGCGGGCGGGGTCGGTGGCCATGAAGATCATGGCCGCGTCGATGTGGATGTAGTCGGTCGTGACGTCGGGGTGCTCGGCGCCGACCTGCTCGAAGAGTCGCCACCACAGGGAGCCGGCGTTGACGAGGACGTTGGTCTTGTGGACCAGCGTCAGCTTCTTGCGCGGGCGCTTCTGCGCGCGGGCGAAAGCGTCGCGGACCACGCGCTCGACGCCGTACGCCGTGTTGAGCGAGACCTCGGTCGCGACCTCGGCGGGGGTGCCGCCGCGCAGCACGCCGCCGTTGCCGGTGTAGGGGCCCTCGGTGCCCTCGCGCACCACGACGAAGTCGATGTCACCCTTGTCGAGCACGTGGTCGGCCAGGGGTGAGACCGAGCCCGGGAAGAGCCGCGACGGGCGGAGGTTGACGTAGTGGTCGAGCTCGAAGCGCAGCTTGAGGAGCAGGCCGCGCTCGAGGATGCCGGGGGGCAGGTTCGGGTCGTTGGGCTTGCCGCCGACGGCACCGAGCAGGATCGCGTCGTGCCCGCGGATCTCCGCGAGCACCGAGTCGGGCAGCACCTCGCCGGTCGCGAGGTAGCGCTCGGCGCCGAGGTCGTAGCGCGTCGACTCGAACTTCACCGGCGAGGCGACCTCGAGGACCTTGAGGGCCTCGGCGGTCACCTCGGGGCCGATGCCGTCGCCGGGGATGACGGCGAGGGTCGGGCTCCCGGTGTCGCGGGCTGCTGCTGTCTGCGCGGTGTCAGGCATGCGGCGAACGTTAGTTGTCGTCGGGGCGCTGGCCGCCGCCGTCTCGCAGGTCAAGCGCGGTCTGGACGGCGACCGCGGTGTTCTCGGCGCTGCGCGGGTTCTCGGGGTCGTGGGCCGCGGGGCCCCAGGTGTCGGGATACATCGCGTACATGGGTCTCACTCCTGTGTGTGGCTGGTGGTGGGTGAGCCCGAAGCCGCCGACACCGCGGCGGGGAGGGAAGCAGGACGTCGGGGATCGCCCGGGCCCGGCTGCCGGCCGACGAGCGTGCGGGTCGCGCAGGACTGCGAGGGACCCGCCGCGAAGGCGGTGGCTTCGAGCTCGGCTGAGCAGGCGCTCAGCGGAGGGGCGAAAGGCCGGGCGGCGGAACCTCGTCAACGCCGAACACCGCGACGAGGTGGCCTCTCTCTCAGGCCTCGCCGCGGCGATCGATAAGTACGAAGACGCTCCGCATGATGGGACGACTGTACGACTGACGGACGCGCCGCCGCACGGGGTTTCTGTAAACGTGTCAGATCGTGAGATGGGCGGCCATCGACTGGGATCGCGGGCGAGGAGTGACAGACTCGGCGGCCTCATGTCTGCTCCCCCGGATCTCCCCGACATCGTCCAGCGCGCCTTCGACGTGTGCCGCCAGGCCGGCTACGTCGCGTTCTGCCGCAACGAGACCGGTCGCCTGCTCGCGACACTCGCCGCGACACGGGGCGGCACGATGGCCGAGTTCGGCACCGGCTGCGGTGTCGGAACCGCGTGGCTGCGCAGCGGCGTACGCAACGGGGCGCGCATCCTGACCGCCGAGCTCGACGAGTCGCTGGCCGGCGCGGCGTCCAAGATCTTCGACGACGACGCCAAGGTCGAGGTGCTCGCCGCCGACTGGAGCGTGCTGCGCGAGCACGGCCCCTTCTCCCTGTTGTTCCTCGACTCGGGCACGCCGTCCGAGGTGGGCGTCGACGCCGTCATCGACCTCGTCGAGCCCGGCGGCATCGTGGTGCTCGACGACTTCGCGCCCTGCGAGTCCTGGCCCCCGATCACCTACGGCCGCGTCGACACCCTCCGCGAGCAGTGGCTCACCGACGAGCGCTTCACCGCGGTCGAGGTGATGGTGGCCGCCGACGCGTCCGCCGTCATCGCCACCCGGCGCTGAGCAGGCGGGCGCCGGGACGTGGGACGGCTCGCCGTCGCGGCGCCCAGCCCGGAGGCCGCGGACGCCGCTGAGCAGGTCGCCCGCGCGGGCGGCTCCGCCGTCGACGCCGCCATCGCGGCCGCCCTGGTCGCGATGGTCACCGAGGTCGGGCTCGTCTCGCTGAGCTCGGGCGGGTTCGTCACGGTGCAACCGTCCGCCCGAGCGGCGTACGCCGTCGACGGCTGGATGGACCGGCCCGGCATCGGCCGCCGCGTCGACGCTCCCCCGCCCCGCACGTGGGACGTCTCGACGGAGTACGGCGGCGGGGTGGAGATCACGATCGGCGCCGGCTCGGTCGCCACGCACGGCTCCCTCGCCGCCTTCGGCGAGGCGCACGCCCGCGACGGGCACCTGCCGTGGGCCGAGCTCGTGGCGCCGGCGATCGACGTCGCCCGCGGTGGCTTCACCCTGGGCTCGGCGTCGCGCTACTACCTGCGCCACGTCCACGAGTCGATCTTCGGGTGGGACCCCGCCAGCCACGCAGCCCTGCACGACGACGCGGGTCGGCTGACCGAGGACCGCGTCGTCGTCGCCGACCTCGCGACGACGCTGGAGCACGTCGCGGCCGTCGGCCCTCGCGCGCTCCACGACGGCGACCTCGCCGACGCGATCGCGGCGGACGTCGGCGAGCGCGGCGGCCTGCTCGGACGCGTCGACCTGGCGGCGTACGCGCCCGTGGTCCGCGAGCCGCTGACGGCCCGCGTCCACGGCTGGAGCCTCGCGACCACGACGCCGCCGTCGGTCGGTGGGGTGGTCCTCGCGGCCATGCTGCGACTGATGGAGGACCGGCCGAGGGCCGGCTGGGACGCGGACGACGTCGCGCACCTCGTCCGGGTGCAGCGGGCCGTCCTGGGACACCGTCGCGAGGTGCTGGAGGTCGCCGCCGACCTCGCCGACGCGTCGCGCGCCTGGCTCGACCGGGTCGACGCCGACCACCGGGCGGTGCTCGAGTCGGGCTCGACGGCCCACGTGTCGGTCACCGACGCCGACGGCTCGGCGTGCTCGCTGACAGTGTCATCGGGCTACGGCGCCGGCATGATCGCGGCCGGCACCGGGATCTGGCTCAACAACTGTCTCGGCGAGCAGGAGCTCAACCCGCCCGACCGGCAGGTCGCCCCGGGTGAGCGCCTGCTGTCCAACATGGCGCCCGTCGTCGGGCGCCACGACGACGGGTCGACGCTGGCGATCGGGTCGCCCGGTGCCGACCGCATCACGACTGCGGTCGTGTGTGCGCTGGCCGGCTTCGTCAACGGCGGGCTCGACCTCCACGCCGCCGTGGCCCATCCCCGGGTGCACGTCCACCGGGCCGGGCTGCCCGACGAGGTGGTGCGCATGGAGGACGCGCTGTCCATGTACTTCGGCGGCGTCGGTGCCGCGCTCACCCGCTCCGACGGATCGCTCGACGCGGTCGCTGACCCGCGACGCGAGGGTGAGGCCCGGGTGGTGGGGGTCAGCCCTCGCGAGGCGCCATCAGGTCCACGGTGAACCACGGCAGCATCAGCTGGGTGAGCGGACCGATCGCCAGGGCGTAGACCACCGTGCCCACACCGAGGACGCCACCGAGCAGGAGGCCGATGACCACGACGGCGACCTCGAGACCGGTGCGCACGAGCCGCAACGACAGGCCGGTGCGTCGCGCGAGCCCGGTCATCAGGCCGTCGCGCGGACCGCGGCCGAGCTGAGCGCCGATGTAGAGCGCGCTCGCCAGTCCGCACAGCACGACGCCGCCCACCATCAGGCCGAGCCGGCCGGCGATCGCGTCCGGGCGGTCGAGGACGGCCAGGGTCGCGTCGGCGGAGAGGCCCACGACCACCGCGTTGCTGATCGTGCCGAGCCCCGGCATCTCACGCAGCGGGATCCAGAGGACGAGCACCACGAAGCTGAAGAGCACGACCGCCTGGCCCAGGGTCATCGGGACGTGGCGGACGAAGCCGGAGTGCAGGACGTCCCACGGCGCCAGGCCGAGCGCGCCGCGCACCATCATCGCCAGCGAGACGCCGTACAGGACGAGTCCGACATAGAGCTGCGGCAGGCGCCGGAGAAGATGTCCGGCGCGCAGCTGGGCGACGGGACCGAGGTCGACGAGGACGCCGCGGGGAGCGGTTCCCAGGGTGGTCGCGGTGGTGGCTCCGGTGGGGGTCGTGCTGGTCATGGCACCATCATGCCCGCGATTGGCCTTGTCCGAAATAGCCAATCATGGAACAGTGGCCTGCATGAGCCGGGTCGTGACGTCCCAGCGCGTAGCCACCCTCGTCGGTGAGTTCCCGCGCTCCCCCGCCTACCTCGGACTCGCCGAGAGCCTGCGCGTCCTCATCGGCGATGGTCGGATCGGCATCGACGTGCGGCTGCCGAGCGAGCGCGACCTCACAGCCGCCCTCGACGTCTCGCGCACCACCGTCACGCGGGCCTACGAGGTGCTGCGGGAGTCCGGGTACGCCGAGGCGCGGCGAGGCTCCGGCACGTTCACGACCGTGCCGGGTGGGCAGCGCCGCGCGCACGACCGGTCGCTGATGCCGGGCACCGGGGGCGAGGACGTCATCGACCTCAACTGCGCGGCTCACTCCGCCCCGCCCGGCCTCGTCGAGGCCTACCAGCGCGCCACCGAGCAGCTGCCGGCCTACCTCAGCGGTCCGGGCTACTTCCCGCTCGGGGTGCCCGCGCTCCAGGCGCGGATCGCGGCCGCCTACGAGGCCCGCGGGGTGCCGACCGTGCCCGAGCAGGTGATGGTCACCGCCGGCGCGCTGGCCGCCGCGTCCGTCGTGGCGCAGGCCTTCACCGCCCCGGGCGAGCGGGTCGTCGTCGAGTCGCCCACCTACCCCAACGCCACGCAGGCGGTGCGCCACGCAGGTGCACGCCTGGTCGCGGCCACGGTCGACCCCGACGGCTGGGACCTCGACGCGCTGGCGGCCACGCTCCGCCAGACCTCGCCCCGGCTGGCCTACCTGATCCCCGACTTCCAGAACCCGACCGGGCAGCTCATGAGCGACGCCCAGCGCGAGGAGCTCGCCCGGACCCTCGCCCGCACGCGCACCACCGTCGTCGCCGACGAGGCCCACCAGGCGCTCGCCCTGCGGCCGGGGCTGGCCGACGACATGCCGCGGCCGCTGGCGGCGTACGCCCCCGACGCGATCACGATCGGCAGCGCGAGCAAGTCGTTCTGGGGCGGGCTGCGCCTGGGCTGGGTGCGGGCGCCGCTCGCCGACATGGACCGCCTGCTGCAGGCGCGCATCGGCCTCGACCTGGGCGCGCCGGTCTTCGAGCAGCTCGTGCTCGCCGACCTGCTCGACCGCGCCGACGAGGTGCTGCCGGTGCACCGCGAGCGCCTGCTCGCGGGCCGGGACGCCCTCGTCGCGGGCGTCCGCGAGCACCTGCCGTCCTGGCGCTTCCGCGTGCCCGACGGCGGGCTCGCCCTGTGGTGCGAGCTGCCCGAGGCGCTCGGCACCGCGACGACGGTCGAGGCGGAGCGCCGCGGCGTGGTCGTCGCGCCCGGGCCCGTGTTCGCGGTCGAGGGCGGTCTCGACCGCTTCGTCCGGATCCCCTGGACCGCCTCCCCCGACGACCTCACCGAGGCCGTACGACGTCTCGCCGCCGCGTGGGAGCACGTGTCCACCGACGCAGCCCGGCCGGCAGCGCGTCGCGCCGCCGGCCGGGTGATGGTCGCGTAGGTCGCCTCAGACCAGGTCGGCCGCGCGCACCGAGACCGCGTCGATGGCGGCCTCGATCTCGTTCAGCGTCTCGGCCGGGATGGCCGAGTCGACGCTGAGCGCGACGAGCGCCTCGCCGCCCTTGCCCTGGCGCGAGACCTGCATGCCGGCGATGTTGACCTGCGCGTCGCCGAGGATCCCGCCGACCGTGCCGACCATCCCGGGCCGGTCGACGTAGGTGAAGAACGCGAGGTGGTCGGTCGGCTCGATGTCGACGTCGAACCCGTTGACCTCGACCAGCCGCTCCTTCTGCGCGATCCCCACGAGCGTGCCGCTCACCGACACCTGGGTGCCGTCGGCGAGCGTCCCGCGGAGGGTGATGAGGTTGCGGTGGTCGGGGCTCTCGGCCTCGGTCACCAGGCGCACCTCCGTGCCGCGCTCGGCGGCGAGGAGCGGGGCGTTCACGTAGGAGACCTGCTCCTCCACGATGTCGGCGAAGACTCCCTTGAGCGCGGCCAGCTCGAGCACCTTGACGTCGTACTCGGTGATCTCGCCGCGGACCTCCACGTCGAGCTGCTGGGCGACCTCGCCGGCCAGGGCGGTGAAGACGCGACCCAGCTTCTCGGTGAGCGGGATACCGGGACGCACGTCCTCGGCGATGACCCCGCCCTGCACGTTGACGGCGTCGGGCACCAGCTCGCCGCTCAGCGCGAGCCGGACCGACCGGGCGACGGCCACGCCGGCCTTCTCCTGGGCCTCGTCGGTGGAGGCGCCGAGGTGGGGCGTGGCGACGACGTTCTCGAGCTCGAACAGGGGGCTGTCGGTGCAGGGCTCGCTGGCGAAGACGTCGAGCCCGGCCGCGGCGATCTGCCCGGTCTTGAGGGCGTCGAACAGCGCGGCCTCGTCGACGATCCCACCGCGGGCGGCGTTGACGAGGACCAGGCTGCGCTTGGCCCGGGCGAGCTGGTCGGCGCCGATCAGGCCGACCGTCTCGGGCGTCTTGGGCAGGTGGACGCTCATGAAGTCGGAGTCCGCCAGGAGGGTGTCGAGGTCGACGAGGCGTACGCCCATCTGGGCGGCGCGGCCGGCCTGCACGTAGGGGTCGTAGGCGATGACCTTCATGCCGAAGGCGCTGAGTCGCTGGGCGACGAGGACGCCGATGCGGCCGAGGCCGACGATGCCGACGGTCTTCTCGTAGAGCTCGATGCCGGTGTACTTCGACCGCTTCCACTCGCCACCGCGCAGCGCAGCGTGCGCCGGGCTGATGTGGCGGGCCGCCGCGAGCATCAGCGCGACGGCAAGCTCGGCGGCACTGACGATGTTGGACGTCGGCGCGTTGACCACCATGACGCCGGCCTGGGTGGCGGCCCTCACGTCGACGTTGTCGAGGCCGACCCCCGCGCGGGCGACGACCTTGAGGCGCTGGGCCGCGTCGAGGGCCTCGGCGTCGACCTTGGTCGCGGAGCGCACCAGAATGGCGTCGACGTCGGCGATCGCCGGGATGAGCTCGGCGCGGTCAGCGCCGTTGCAGCTGCGGATCTCGAAGTCCGGGCCGAGCGCCTCGATCGTGGCGGGGCTCAGCTCCTCGGCGATGAGCACGACCGGGCGGGCTGGCGTGGAGGGTGCAGGTGCGTTCACAGCGGGGTCCTCGCGGAGAATCAAGGGTGTGTCCGGGACTGCACGACGCTGTGCCCGGCCCACCCTACTCGCGAGTCGGCCGGCCCACGAACCTGTCCCACTCTCCAGGTGTCGCGCGGGGCCCCGGGCACGGGCCGAGTGTCGGAGGGCACTCCTACGATCGCTCCATGGGCGTGATGGACGACGCGGAGCGGCTCGAGCCGGGCACGGTCGAGGAGTGGAGCGCCTGGCTGCGTGAGCACCACGATCAGCCGCAGGGGGTGTGGCTGGTCAGTCCGCGCAAAGCCACCGATCGGCCGTTCTCCTACGAGGAGGCCGTCCTCGAGGCGCTGCGCTACGGATGGGTCGACTCGACCGCCAGGCCGGTGGACGAGCAACGGTCGATGCAGTGGTTCGCCCCGCGCCGCAGGGGCAGCATGTGGACCCGCATCAACAAGGGGCGCGTCGCCCGGCTCGAGGCGGCCGGCCTGATGGAGCCCGCCGGCGCAGCCGCGATCGCGAGTGCCAAGGAGACGGGCATGTGGACCCTGATGGACCAGGTCGAGGACCGCGTCGTCCCCGACGACCTGGCCGCCGCCTTCGACCGCCATCCGGGGTCACGCGAGCACTGGGAGTCGTGGTCGGCGTCCGCGCAGAAGATGATCCTGACCTGGATCGTGCTGGCCAAGCGCCCGGAGACCCGCGCGACCCGCATCGAGACGACGGCCGAGAAGGCCGCTCAGGGAGTCAAGTCGCAGTAGGTCTCAGATGGCGCAGCCGTCCAGGCCGCACTCCTGCCCGGTCGCGCTGCCCGTGGCGAGCACCTCGATCGCGGGGTGCGACTCCGACCACGCGCGCTCGAGCACCTGTGTGAAGACCTCGGTCGGCTGCGCGCCGGAGACGCCGTACTTCTGGTCGACCACGAAGAACGGCACCCCGTTGGCGCCGTAGGCCTGGGCCTGCGCGACGTCGGCGTGCACGTCGTCCTCGAACTCGCGGGAGCCGAGGACCTCCTCGACGCGTGCCGCGTCGAGACCGGCCGCCCGAGCGACGTCGCGCAGCACGTCGTGGTCGGCGACGTTGCGGGCCTCGGTGAAGTAGGCCGCGAGCAGGGCCTCCTTCACGCGGCCCTGGAGCTCGTTGCCACCCTGCTGGTGGGCGAGGTGGATGAGGCGGTGGGCGTCCACCGTGTTGAGGTGCAGCGTCTGCGAGAGCCGGTAGACCAGGCCCTCCTCGGCCGCGACCGCCTCGACCCGGTCCTGCATCTGCTGGGCGCCGTCCGGCGACTGGCCGTACTTCCGAGCCAGCATCGTCGTCGTGCTCTCCGTCGGCTCGGTCGGCGCGCCCGGGTCGAGCTGGTAGGAGCGCCAGTGCACCTCCACCTCGTCGGCGTGCTCGAAGTCGGCCAGGGCGTTCTCGATGCGACGCTTGCCGATGTAGCACCACGGGCAGACGACGTCGGACCAGATCTCGATCTTCACGCCGAGCCCAACACGCCGTGTGACCTGCGTGTTCCCGAGCGGACTGGGCAGTGAGTCTCCAGGAGACTCAACGGCCAGTCCCGGGCGTGTCGCGGCTCAGGACTCCTGGCGGCGCACCTTGGCGCGGCGGGCGACGTAGGTCACGCCAAAGCCCAGGACCAGGGCCAGCAGCACGCCGAGGTTGGCGTAGGGCCAGTTGCCCTCCCAGTAGGGGCCGGCCGGGTCGTCGACGTAGGTGCCGAGGCCCAGCGGCTCGAGAAGGAAGCCCTGCCAGTTGTTCCAGGCCGCATCGGCGGCGAAGTTGTTGACCACCAGGCCCCAGCCGAGGACCGACGCGCCCACCATGGTGCCGATCGACGTCCAGTCGAACGACCCGTAGCGCCCGGCAGGGTCGAACAGGGCGGCCTCGTCGTAGTCGCGCTTGCGCAGCGCGATGTCGGCGATCATGATCCCCGCCCACGCGGCGAGCGGGACGCCGAGGGTGATGAGGAAGCTCTGGAACGGGCCCAGGAAGTCCTCCGCGAAGAAGACCACCCAGATCGTGCCGAGGGTGAGGATGAGGCCGTCGACGAACGCCGCGGCCGGTCGCGGGATGCGCACGCCCAGCGACAGCAGGGTCAGGCCCGAGGAGTAGATGCCGAGCACGGCGCCGCTGACGAGCGCGAGGATGGCGGCGATCAGGAACGGCACCAGGAACCACGTCGGCAGCAGCGTGCCGAGCGTGCCGATCGGGTCGGCGGCGATGTCCGCGGACAGGGTGTCCGACGAGCCCGCGAGCAGCAGCCCGAAGATCACCAGCAGCACGGGCGCGATCGCTCCGCCGAAGGTGTTCCAGCCGACGATGGCGGCGCCCGGGGCGTCGCGGTGCTGGTAGCGCGACCAGTCGGCGGCGATGTTGATCCAGCCCAGGCCGAAGCCGGTCATCACCATGACGAGGGCGCCGACCATCTGCTGGGCGCTGCCGTCCGGGATGGCGCTGACCGCCGACCAGTCGATCTCGTCGAGGGTGAGGGCCACGTAGACGATGGTGGCGATGCCGGTGATCCAGGTCAGGACCGACTGCATGCGCATGATGACGTGGTAGCCGGCCACGCTCGCCGAGACGATGAGCAGCGCGACGACGATGGTGGCCACCACCTGCGTCGTGGTGCCGCCCGACCAGCCGAGCTGGGCGAAGATCGTCGCGGTCGCGAGCACGGCGAGGATCGCGAGGAATGTCTCCCAGCCGATGGAGACCAGCCACGAGACGACCCCGGGCACCTTCTGCCCGTTGACACCGAACGCCGCCCGGCTCAGCACCATCGTGGGCGCCGAGCCGCGCTTGCCCGCGATCGCGATGATCCCGCACAGCGCGAACGACACGACGATGCCGACGACCGTGACGACCAGGGCCTGGACGAACGAGATGCCGAAGCCCAGCACGAACGAGCCGTAGCTGATGCCGAAGACCGAGACGTTGGCCGCGAACCACGGCCAGAACAGGTCGCGCGGACGCGCCGTCCGCTGGGACTCCTCGATGATCTCGATGCCGGTCGTCTCGACGCCGAGACGGCGGGTCTGCTCCAGCCCCGACGCGGGTGCGGTCGTGTTGCTCATGCCCGCATCGTCGCGCACCCAGGTCCCGGGAGCCAGCACCACCCGCCTACTCGGGCGGTGCGACCAGCCGGGGGTCGAGGTCCGCACCCACCACGTCGAAGTGGTCGACGTGCAGGTCCTTCTCCGCGAGCAGGTCGTCGTCCCCCGGGTAGAACACCGCACGGTCCGGCTCGTCGCCTGCGAAGCGTCGTACGTCGTCCATGGACCGCCAGAGCGAGACGGTCTCCACCTCCACCAGGCCGTCGCCGCGATCGCGGCTGAGGACCAGCGCCCCCAGGTTGCCCTCGGTCGACCGGTAGTCGCGCACCCCGGTCCCGTCCTGGTGACGCAGGTACGCCTCCGCGTCCGCGGCCCGGACCGCGCCCCGCCATCTGCGCAGGATCATCTGCTCGCCTCTCGTCGTGGTGCTTCGACGCTAGCGGCGGAGGGTCCCGAGGGGCGTGGACGGCGTGTCGGACAGGACGAATTCGCGGACACGGAGACTCGTACGCGCGAAACGGCGCGCCGGGCAGGAATTTCGTCCTGTCCGACGCGCCGTACGGCGGTTGATGCGGGTCGTGCGTCAGCGAGCGGAGCTGCCCTCGACGTAGTCGGAGTCGTGCGACTTCACCCAGGCCATCAGCTTGCGGAGCTCACGCCCGGTCTGCTCGATCGGGTGGCTCTCGGCCTTCTTGCGGAACTCGGTGAACTCGGGCGAGCCGTTGTCCATGTCGGTGATGAAGCGCTCGGCGAAGGCGCCGTTCTTGATGTCGGCGAGCACGGCCTCCATGTTCTTCTTCACCTCGGGGGTGATGACGCGGGGGCCGGAGACGTAGTCGCCGAACTCCGCGGTGTCGGAGACCGACCAGCGCTGCTTGGCGATGCCGCCCTCGTACATCAGGTCGACGATCAGCTTGAGCTCGTGGAGGCACTCGAAGTAGGCCACCTCGGGCTGGTAACCGGCCTCGGTGAGCACCTCGAAGCCGTACATCACCAGCTGCGACGCACCGCCGCACAGCACGGCCTGCTCGCCGAACAGGTCGGTCTCGGTCTCCTCGGTGAAGGTCGTCCTGATGCCGCCGGCGCGCAGGCCGCCGATGGCCTTGGCGTAGGACAGCGCGAGGTCCCAGGCCTTGCCGGACTCGTCCTTCTCCACCGCGACGAGGACGGGCACGCCGCGCCCGTCGACGTACTCACGGCGCACCAGGTGGCCGGGGCCCTTGGGGGCGACCATGAACACGTCGACGCCCTCGGGCGGGGTGATGTAGCCGAAGCGGATGTTGAAGCCGTGGCCGAAGACGAGGGTGTCGCCCGGCGTGAGGGCCGGCTCGATCTCCTCGGCGTAGAGCTTTCGCTGGTGCTGGTCGGGGGCGAGGATCACGATCAGGTCGGACTCCTCAGCCGCCTCGCGCGGGGTGAGCACCCGCAGGCCCTCGGCCTCGGCCTTGTCGCGGCTCTTCGAGCCGGGCTGCAGCCCGATCCGGACGTCGACGCCGGAGTCGCGCAGGGACAGCGCGTGGGCGTGGCCCTGGCTGCCGTAGCCGATCACCGCGACGTTCTTGCCCTGGATCAGGCTCAGGTCGGCGTCGTCGTCGTAGAACATCTCAGCCACTGGGGGCTCTCCTTCATGGGTGGTTTCTCTGGGGTCAGTTGGCGATGGCAGAAACAGGGGCGGGTACGGCGACGGGGCGGTGCGTGCGCTCGCTGATCGAGCGCGAGCCGCGCCCGATCGCCACCATGCCGGACTGCACGAGCTCGCGGATGCCGAAGGGCTCGAGCACGCGCAGCAGGTCGGCGAGCTTGTCGGCGTTGCCGACGGCCTGCACGGTGACCGCGTCGGGGGCCACGTCGACGACCTTGGCCCGGAAGAGCTGGACGGCGTCGAGCACGGCGCCGCGGGTGGTGGCGTCCGCGCGGACCTTGACCAGCAGGAGCTCGCGGTTGACCGACCCGGGGCCGTCGAGCTCGACGATCTTGATCACCTCGACCAGCTTGTTGAGCTGCTTGGTGACCTGCTCGAGCGGCGACTCGTCGACGTTGACCACGATGGTCATCCGCGACACCTCGGAGTGCTCGGTCGGGCCCACCGCGAGGCTGTCGATGTTGAAGCCGCGGCGGGAGAACAGGCTGGCGATGCGGGCGAGCACGCCCGGCTTGTTCTCCACCAGCACGCTCAGCGTGTGCTTGTTGGTCATGCCCGGACCTCCCAGTCGTCCTGGACGTCGTCGTACTGCGGCGCGAGGTCGCGGGCGTACTTGATCTCGTCGTTGCTGGTGCCGGCGGCGACCATCGGCCACACCATCGCGTCGCGGTGGACGCGGAAGTCGACCACGACCGGCTGGTCGTCGATCGCCATCGCCTTGTCGATCGTGGCGTCCACGTCGTCCGGCGACTCGCAGGCCAGGCCCACGCAGCCGTAGGCGTCGGCGAGCTTGACGAAGTCGGGGATGCGCTTGGAGTGCAGGTCGGTGTTGGAGTAGCGCTCGTTGTAGAAGAGCGTCTGCCACTGCCGCACCATGCCGAGCGACTCGTTGTTGATGATCGCGACCTTGATCGGGATGTCGTTGATCGCGCAGGTGGCGAGCTCCTGGTTGGTCATCTGGAAGCAGCCGTCGCCGTCGATGGCCCACACCGTGGTGTCGGGCATCCCGACCTTGGCGCCCATGGCGGCCGGGACGGAGAAGCCCATCGTGCCGAGGCCGCCGGAGTTGATCCAGGTGTTGGGCTTCTCGTAGCCCACGAACTGGGCCGCCCACATCTGGTGCTGGCCGACGCCCGCGACGTAGATCGAGTCGGAGCCGGCGATGTGGCTGAGCCGCTCGAGGACGTACTGGGGGGCGAGCGAGCCGTCGGTCGGCGCGTCGTAGCCGAGCGCGTAGCGCTTCTTGACCCCGGCGAGGAACGAGATCCACGCCTCGTAGTCGCCGTCGGCGCCCTCGGCCTGCAGCAGCGCGACGAGCTGGGCGATGACCTCCTTGCAGTCACCGACGATCGGCACGTCGGCGTGGCGGTTCTTGCCGATCTCGGCCGGGTCGATGTCGGCGTGGATCACCAGCGCGCCGGGGGCGAAGGAGTCGAGGTTGCCGGTCACCCGGTCGTCGAAGCGCGCACCGAGGCTGATGATCAGGTCGCTCTTCTGCAGGCCGGCGACCGCGGCGACCGTGCCGTGCATGCCGGGCATCCCGAGGTGCTGGGGGTTGCTGTCGGGGAACGCGCCGCGCGCCATGAGCGTGGTGACGACCGGGATGCCGGTCAGCGCCGCCAGCTGGGCGAGCTCGCGGTGCGCCCGGGCGCGGATGACGCCGCCGCCGACGTAGAGGACGGGGCGCCGGGCCTCGCGGATCAGGCGCACGGCCTCCTTGATCTGCTTGGCGTGCGGCGTCGTCACCGGTCGGTAGCCGGGGAGGTGCAGCTCGTCGGGCCAGGCGAAGGTGGTCTGCGCCTGCAGGGCCGACTTGGCCACGTCGACGAGCACCGGGCCCGGGCGACCGGTGGAGGCGATGTGGAAGGCCTCGGCGATCGTGTGCGGGATGTCGGCGGGGTCGGTGACCAGGAAGTTGTGCTTGGTGATCGGCATCGTGATGCCGCGGATGTCGGCCTCCTGGAAGGCGTCGGTGCCGATCATCGAGGCCCCGACCTGCCCGGTCACGGCCACCATCGGCACCGAGTCCATGTGGGCGTCGGCGAGCGGCGTGACCAGGTTGGTCGCGCCGGGACCGGAGGTCGCCATGCAGACGCCCACCCGGCCGGTGGCGGCGGCGTACCCCTGGGCGGCGTGGCCGGCGCCCTGCTCGTGGCGCACCAGGATGTGGCGGATGCGCGTCGAGTCCATCAGCGGGTCGTAGGCCGGGAGGATCGCGCCGCCGGGGATGCCGAAGATGTCGGTGACACCGGCCGCCTCGAGGGACGTCACCAGGCTCTGTGCGCCCGTGACCGACCCGCTTCCCTGTGCGCCCTGCTCCGTCATGTCCTTCTCTCTCCTGCGTCTGCGGTCCAGCGGTGAGCCCATGAAAAAACCCCTCGGCCCGGTGGGCGACGAGGGGTGACGCGCGTGCGTTGGCCGGTCGGCCTCAGCTCACGCGTCGCGTGCGTACAAGAATCTCGGTGCGCATGTGACAACCGTCGTCGCCGGGGTGGTCCGGCGTCAAGCAAGTGTGACAGGCGTCCCAGTATCTGGAACAGGAGTCTCGCGATGTGGCCTCTTGGGCGCGCCTCGTCAGCCGCGGTCGAGCGGCGTGCAGATGCAGGAGCGGTTGCCGTCGGGGTCTTCGATGACCCAGTACGACGGCGCCTCGGCGTCGCTGACCAGCCGGCCACCGGCCGCGAGGACGGCCTCGAGGCGCCGCTGGCCCTCGTCGTGGGGCACCCAGACGTCGAAGTGCCAGCGCTGCTCGGGCTCCTGGGGAGGCAGCTCCGAGCCCTCGTTGCTGGGCTCCTGGAACCACACGCCGGGCACCTGCCCGCTCGGGTCCCGGAGCCCGCCCGGTCCGGCCTCGCCGCCGAGGAGCGCTGCGTAGAACGCGCCGAGCCGGTCGCCGGCGGAGGTGTCGAGACCGGGCTCCAGCTCGGTCAGCCCGGAGGTGTCGGCCTCGGCGCCCAGGTCGGCCGCGAAGCCGCTGATCCGGCGGGCCAGCTCGATGTCGCGGCTGGTGATGCCGCCGACGTCGTGGCTGCTCAGGGTGACGATGACCTCGGGATAGGTCAGCTGGACGTCGGGGTGGTGGTTCGCCTCGTCGGCGGCCGCGCCGATCCGGTCGACCAGCGTGACACCGGTCGCGAAGTCGCCGGTGCGGAAGCGTGCCTTGAGGCGGTCGAGGACCTTGCGCCAGTCGTCGAGACCGGCCTCGAGGATCTGGTCGTGGCTGAGTCGCGCCTTCGGGTCGGTCGTCGCATCGCTCATGCCACGACCCTGCCACCGTCCACCGACAGCGGGCCACCCCCTCAGGCCAGCGTCTGGGTGATCTCCCGGGTGTCCCCGTCGACGACGACCCGGGCGAGCGCCCCGTTGACCAGCGGCAGGTGCGGCGGCACGTGGCCGATCTCGAGGTCCCACACGATCGGCAGGTCGAGCCGGCCGAGGGCGTCGAGCACCGCCTCGCGCTGCGTCATCTCCGGGTGGTCGGGGGCGTTGGTACGGCCGACCAGCACGGCGGCCGCCCGGTCGAACCACCCGGCCAGCCGGAGGGAGTGCAGGTAGCGGCAGGTGTTGACGGCGTGCTCCTCGCAGGCCTCGACGTAGACGATCGTCGGCCCGTCCAGCGCCTCGGCCCACGCCCGGACGTCGCCGTACGGCGTGCCGGCGAGGTTGGCGACCGTCTCGGTGCAGCCACCGATGAGGCGGCCGGTGACGTCGAGCGCGCCGCCGCCCTGGACCTCCCAGCCCCCCTCGCCGACGTGCTTCCACGCGGTGGCCTGGGGGTCCTCCTCGAAGCGCACCCAGGTGGCGACCAGGCCGGAGTCGCGCTGCATGAAGGGCCCGGGACCGCCGGCCAGGTCGAGCCAGTGCAGCAGCCCGTCGGGGACGGCGTACGGCGTGTCCGCGAGGTTGTCCCCGTGGAGGGTGGCCCAGCCGAGGCGGGTGGTGATCGGCACGAGCAGGGTCGAGAGGTCGGAGTAGCCCACGAGCCACGTCGGCTCGGCGTCGGCGAGCGCGTCCCAGTCGAGCAGGTCGACCATGTCGATGGCGGTCTCGCCGCCCCAGGGCGGGACGACGCAGTGGATGTCGGGGTCGGCGAGCATGCGGGTCAGCTCGGCAGCCCGCTGCTCGGCCGGGGCCGAGGTGAGGCCGCCGCCGTGGAGGCACTCCCCCTCCACGACGTCGTACCCCCGACCGCGCAGCCAGTCCAGGCAGAACTCGATGCGAGCCGCCGAGGGACCCACGACACCGGCGGACGGCGCGGTCACCGCGACGCGGTCACCCGGTCGGAGGGGGCGGGGGAAGCGGATCGGCGGAGCCATGACTTGATTCTGACAGTCTGTGTCCATGGGTTTCGGCGACGTCGTGCAGCAGGCCATCCATGCGGGCACCGGGGTGCCGCGGCTCTACGCCGGCGCGACCAGGGCCGGCCTGGAGCCGTCGGAGGCCTTCGAGGTGCTGCGCATCTCGCAGGCCGCCCTACGGGCAGCCGCGACCCACGGCCGCGGCGTCCCGGGACGCACCAACGCGATGCGGCACTTCATGTGGCAGGCGACGCTGACCGCACGGTTCGGGCTGGAGCCCGCCCGCGCTCTCGCGGCCGCGCAGGAGGCGGGCACCCCCAACCGCCGCGACTCGAGCGTGGACGAGAGCAACAACGCCGCTGGGCAGGCCTATGGGGCCGAGCACGCCGAGGACCTCGCCGGGCTGAGCCAGTCCGAGGCGATGTCGAGCCTGGTGCCGGTGGCCCTGGCGATGTGGGAGTCGGGCGAGCTGGTCTGGGTCAGCCCCAGGCGGTGAGCCCGACGCGGTCGTGCTCCCCGTCGGGCCAGACGGCACGCACGACGCCGGCCGCGGCGAGCGCCTTGCGGCAGCCGGGGCAGGGCGGGTCGGTGATGTACGCCGTAGCGCCCTTGGTGTCGCGCGTCGCGAACAGCAGG
The DNA here is from genome assembly GCF_013155335.1 of Nocardioides sp. zg-1230. Lineage (GTDB taxonomy): Bacteria > Actinomycetota > Actinomycetes > Propionibacteriales > Nocardioidaceae > Nocardioides. Next base: position 207,055 of record NZ_JABJQZ010000008.1, read on the forward strand.
GCGTTGACCTCGGCGTGGATGGCGATGCAGAACCCGGGAGTGCCGGGCCGGTCGTAGTCGCCGAGCCCCGGCACGTCGTCGTACCCGAGCTGGCCGCGTGGGCACGCCCCGCCCAGGCAGTCGTCCTCCCCGGGCGCGGCGCCGTTGTAGCCGGTGGCGATGATCCGGTGGTCGATCGTGAGGACCGCCCCCACCCGTCGACGCGTGCACTTGGCGCGCGCGGCGACGGCGTCGGCGATGCCGAGGAAGTAGTCGTCCCAGCCGGGGACGACGTGGCCGGGACTCTCTCCGGTGCTCTCGCTGCTCGGTGCGCTCACGGAAGCACAGACTGCCCGATCTCGCCCGGGTTGTAGGCCACTTCCCACCGGAAGCCGTCGGGGTCCGCGAAGTAGCCGGAGTAGCCGCCCCAGTCGCGCTCGCTCGCCTCCCCGACCTGCGAGGCCCCGGCGGCGCGGGCCTGCTCGAGGACCGTGTCGACGCCCTGGGTGGTGGCGAGGTTGTGCGACAGCGTGACCGGCGGTACGCCGCCGCGTGCCGGCGCCTGCCCGACCTCGGCGACGAAGCCGCTCTCGGTCCACAGGCTCAGCACGACCTTGTCGGCGACCTCGAACATCAGCACCTCCCCCGGCACGTCGATCGCCGGCTCCCAGCCGAGCCCGTCGACGTAGAAGCGTCGGGTCACGTCGAGGTCGGTCACGACGAGGGTGATGAAGCTGACGCGCTGGTCCATGTCACTGCTCCTTGTCCGGTGCTGCGGCCTGCGGCGGGCGAGCGGCCAGACGGGCGCGCTGACGACCCGTGTCGTCGAAGTTGCCGTCGTCGAGCCAGTCGTCGAGGGCCTGCCGCACCCGCGGCCACTCGCGGTCGGTGATCGAGAACCAGTCGGTGTCGCGGTTGCGGCCCTTGTAGACGAGCGCGTTGCGGAACCGGCCCTCCCAGACGAAGCCGAGCCGGAGCGCGGCGCGCCGCGAGGCGCCGTTGAGGCTGTCGCACTTCCACTCGTAGCGGCGGAAGCCGAGGTCGTCGAACGCGTGCCGCATGAGCAGCGCCATCGCCTCGGTCGCGGCGCGGCTGCGCTGGAGCTGGCGGCCGTAGGCGATCGCGCCCACCTCGATCGAGCCCATCTCCTCGTCGATGCGCATGAGCGAGCAGAACCCGGCCGCCCGGTCCGTCTCGACGGGGACGACCGCGTAGGTCACCCGGCCGGGGTCGGCGGCCGCCTGCTCGACGATCGTCGCCAGCTGGTCGCGGTCGCGCGGACGGTCCCAGGACAGGTAGGTCCAGACCGGGTCGTCGTCCTGGCGGCACAGCGCGCGGAACAGGTCGTCGACGTGCTGCGGACCGATCGGCTCGAGCCGGACGCCTCTGCCCTCGAGGACCCTGTCCTTCGTCGGTGCCGTCGCACCCGCCCACTCGACCGGACGGCCCAGGGGCTGGCCGTGCTCGTTGGTCGTCCGGGTCCGGGTCGCCGAGAGCCGCACCCCCACCGGCCCGGTCATCGCAGCGCCTCCGCGACGGCCGCCATGCCGCGCTCGACCTCGTCGAACGACGTCGACAACGGCGAGAGCCCCAGCCGCAGGCCGCCCGGGTCGCGGTAGTCCGGGATCACGTCGCGCTCCCACAGCAGCGCGGTGACCTCACGCATCCGGTCGTGGTGGAGCGTCACGTGACCGCCACGCCGCTCGGGGTCGCGCGGGGAGGCGAGCGTGACCTCGGGCAGCGTCGCGTCGGCGAGCTCGACGGCGTACGACGTCAGGGCGACGGACTTGGCCCGGATCGCCTCGATTCCGGCCTCCTCGACCAGCGCCAGCATGTCCTGCATGGCGACCATGCCGAGGATCGGCGGGGTGCCCGAGATGAACCGGCGCATGCCCGGCGCGGGCGTGTAGCCCGGCCCCATCAGGAACGGGTCGGCGTGGCCCATCCACCCCTGGATCGGCTGGGTCAGCCGGTCCTGGAGGCGGGCGTTGACGTAGCCGAAGGCCGGCGACCCGGGGCCGCCGTTGAGGTACTTGTAGGTGCAGCCGACGGCCAGGTCGGCGTCCCACTCGTCCAGGGCGACCGGGACCGCACCGGCGGAGTGGCACAGGTCCCAGAGGACCAGCGCGCCCGCGTCGTGGCAGATCCGGGTGAGCTCGGGCGCGTCGGCCAGCCAGGCGGAGCGGTAGGCGACGTGGTTGAGCACGACGAGCGCGGTGCGCTCGCCGACGGCCTCGCGGAGCTGGTCGGCGGTGACGCCCTCGGACGTGTCGACCTCGATCCAGCGCAGGGTCAGTCCGCGCTCGGCGGCGATGCCCTCTGCGACGTAGCGGTCGGTGGGGAAGTTGTCGGTGTCGATGACGAGCTCGGTGCGGTCCGGGTCGGTCCGCACGGCGTGGTCGACCGCCGCGCGCATCAGCTTGTAGAGCCACACCGTGGTGGAGTCGCCGATCGCGGTCTGGCCGGCGGCCGCACCGAGGCACACGCGCGCCAGGTCGTCGCCGAGGGTCGTCGGCAGGTCCATCCACTGCTCGTCCCAGCCGCGGATCAGCCGTCCGCCCCACTCCTTCTCGACGAACTCGGTCAGCCGGTCCGCCGTCGCGGCGACGGGGCGGCCGAGGGAGTTGCCGTCGAAGTAGACGAGGTCGCTGGCCGCCCCGACGAAGCGGTCGCGGAACCGGGCGAGCGGGTCGGCTGCGTCGAGCTCTGCCGCGCCCTGCTGGATGGAGGAGGTCACCACGGCAACCTATCCCCGACCGGTCCGCGCGGTGGGCCCGGCCGTCGGTCAGTAGCAGACCGCCCCGTGGGCGGCGCTCTGGACGACCTTGCGGTACTTCCCCAGCACGCCGCGGGTGTACTTCGGCGGCAGGGGCTCCCAGCCCTCGGCGCGCGCGGCGAGCTCGGCCTCGTCGACGTGCACGTCGAGGGTCATGTTGGCCACGTCGAGGGTGATCTGGTCGCCGTCGCGGAGGAACGCGATGGGACCGCCGTCGCTGGCCTCGGGGGCGATGTGGCCGACGCACAAACCGGTCGTGCCGCCCGAGAACCGGCCGTCGGTGATCAGCAGGACGTCCTTGCCGAGGCCGGCGCCCTTGATGGCCCCGGTGATGGCGAGCATCTCGCGCATCCCCGGACCGCCCTTCGGGCCCTCGTAGCGGATGACGACGACGTCGCCGGCGGCGATGGCACCCTCGGCCAGGGCGTCGAGCGCCTTGCGCTCGCCGTCGAAGACCCGGGCGGTGCCGGTGAAGGTGGAGTCGTCGAAGCCAGCGCTCTTGACCACCGCGCCCTCGGGCGCCAGCGTGCCCTTGAGGATGGTCAGCCCGCCGGTGGCGTGGATCGGCCGGTCGAGCTGGCGCAGGATCTCGCCGTCGAGCGGCTTGGGGTCGAGGCCGGCGAGGTTCTCCGCCATCGTCTTTCCGGTGCAGGTGAGGACGTCACCGTGGAGGTGGCCGGCGTCGAGCAGGGCCCGCAGCAGCACCGGGATCCCGCCGACGCGGTCGAAGTCGGTCCACACGAAGCGGCCGAACGGCTTCATGTCGGCCAGGTGCGGGACCGTGCGGCCGATGCGGGTGAAGTCGTCCAGGGTCAGGTCGACCTCGGCCTCGCGCGCGATGGCCAGCAGGTGGAGGACGGCGTTGGTCGAGCCGCCGAGCGCCATCGCCATCGCGATCGCGTTCTCGAAGGCCGGCCGCGTCATGATCTGGCGGGCGGTGATCCCCTGTCGCAGCATGTTGACCACGGCTTCCCCGGACTTGTGCGCGAAGCCGTCGCGGCGACGGTCGACCGCCGGCGGGCTCGAGCTGCCCGGCAGGGACATGCCCAGCGCCTCGGCGACGCTGGCCATCGTGTTGGCGGTGTACGCCCCACCGCAGGCGCCCTCGCCGGGACAGATCGCGCGCTCGATCTCGTCGACCTTCTCGCGGCTGATCTTGCCGGCCAGGCAGGCGCCCACGGCCTCGAAGGCGTCGATGATGGTGACGTCCTTGCCGTCGACCTGGCCCGGCATGATCGTCCCGGCGTAGAGGAAGACGCTGGCCAGGTCGAGCCGCGCGGCGGCCATCAGCATCCCGGGGAGCGACTTGTCGCACCCGGCCAACAGGACCGATCCGTCGAGACGCTCGGCCATCATCACGGTCTCGACCGAGTCGGCGATGACCTCACGGCTGACGAGCGAGAAGTGCATGCCCTCGTGGCCCATCGAGATGCCGTCGGAGACCGAGATGGTGCCGAACTCGAGCGGGAACCCTCCTGCGGCGTGCACGCCGTTCTTCACGGCCTTGGCGAGCCGGTCGAGCGAGAGGTTGCAGGGGGTGATCTCGTTCCAGCTCGACGCGACGCCGATCTGGGGCTTCTCCCAGTCGTCGTCGCCCATGCCGACCGCCCGGAGCATGCCCCGGGCCGCAGCCTTCTCGAGCCCGTCGGTGACGTCGCGGCTGCGAGGCTTGATGTCGGGTCCGTCGGCTGCGTGGGTCATGCCTGCAGGTTAGTGGGCACGCCTGGTGTCGCCGCGTCGTGTCTCATGTCGATCCGGCGGCGGTCTCACGCGGCGGTCTCACGCGGCGCGCGGGCGGCAGCGCTCCACCCGACGCTCGTCGAGGTACCGCACCTCGGCGACGAGCTGGTGCACCGCAGGATGGTCGTCCGGGATGCCGTACAGCTCCCGCTCAACCGCCTTCCAGAAGGGCGAGGCCTGGTAGCGGATGGCCGGGTCGCCGACCCTCCTCGACCGGTCACGCCAGGCGAACGCCTCGACCGAGGTCATCGACCGCAACCGGCGCGGCACCCACCACCCCGTCGCCCGCAGGTCGACGTGAGCGGGATACCGGCTGCCGGCGTGGGTCCTGGCCCCGTCGGCACGCATCGGGCCCACCTCCTCGCCCTGCTCGTCGCGGACGGTCGCCCGCAGCCGGGCCATCCGCAGCAGCTGCTCCACCACGCACGATCGCGGGCTCGTGCGCCCGGTCTCCCAACGCGCCACCACCGACTGGGACACCTTCAGGAGCGCCGCAAGACCCCGCTGCGAGACGTCCAGGATCCTCCTGATCCGGCGGATCATGCCGGGCATCCCGCCGTCGAACGGTCCCATGAACCAGTAGTCCCGCTCGGCCTGCGTCCAGTTCGCCATCGAGTCCCAGGACGCGCGATCGATCTCCTCGGCCGCGAGCTGCTCGCCACCTTCGCCCGCCCCATTCACGTCTTCCATCGGGTCCACCCGTCTTCTGCTGCCCCGGCACCCGCTGTCGGGCACCTCGTACCTCCAGCACAGACCCGGACGCCGACATCGAGGCAGCCGTCATCCACAGACGCCTCTGGTGACCTTGGATTCGGCCGCCTGTGGACACTTAGGGGCCCCGACGGTCGCCCCGTTTCGCCGGGGGCACGCACGCCGGCTCCGGAGCCGCGCCCTTGCCGGCGAGTCGCTCACAGACTCACCGGCAAGAGTCTCCGCTGGCGGGGGCGCAGGACGGGTCGAGGACGTGAGTCCCTCAGAGACTCACGGGCAAGAGTCCGGCCCGGTCAGGCGGTGTGCTCGGACTCGCGCTTGAGGGCGGCAAGGCCGCGCTCGAAGTCCTTGCCGATCGACTTGTCGAAGAACAGCTTTCCCATCAGGGACATCATCGCGTTGCGACGACCGGTGATCGTCCACGTGACGTCGGTGGCGTCGCCGTCCGGCGCCAGCGCGAAGCTCATGACGTTGGACGCCTTGAACGGCTTGAGGAACTCGAGGTCCGCGACGAGCGAGGTCGGCGTCGACCCGGTGATCCGCATCTCGCCCTCGCCGGCTTTCTTGTTGCCGGACCAGTGGTAGGTCGATCCGACGCCGTGATCCGGGCCCGAGTACTCGCGGTCGAGGTCGGGGTCCACCCCCTCCCAGGGCGACCACTTCTGCCACTCCCGGAAGTCGTCGACCAGCGCGTGGATGCGGTCCGGCGGCGCCTGGATGGTGGTGCTCCGCGAGAGCGAGAAGTCGGCCATGACGGGAGTCTGGTCCTCAGCCGATCCGGTTCACGAGAGCTTCGCGGCGCGGACCACGAGCACGTCCGGGAGGTCCTTGTGGATCTCCTGCCACGACGCGCCCTCGTCGGGCGAGGCCCAGACCCCGCCGTTGCGGCCGCCGAAGTAGAGCCCCGGTCGGTCGTGGTCGTCGGCACACAGCGCGTCGCGCATGACGGCCGTGTAGTAGCCGTCGGGCAGGATCCCCTCGCCCAGCGGCTCCCAGGACGACCCGGCGTCGGTGGTGCGGTAGACCCGTGCCTTGCCGTCGACGGGCCAGCGGGCCTCGGCCCCCGTGATGGGGAAGTTGTACGCCGTGTCCGCACGGCGGGGGTGGGCCACCATCGCGAAGCCGAACTCGGTCGGCAGGCCCGGGGCGATGTCCTGCCAGGAGGCGCCCCCGTCGTCGGAGCGGTAGACGCCGCCATGGTTCTGGAGGTAGAGCCGATCGGGGTCCACTGCGTCCCGCGCCACCTTGTGCACGCACTGGCCGAACTCGGGGTAGTTGCGCTCACCGGGGAAGAACTCCGCCTTCACCCCGGTGTTCGACGCCCGCCACGAGGACCCGCCGTCCTCGGTGACGTAGACGCCACCCGTGGACAGCGCAGCAAGCACGCGTGAGGGGTCGGAGGGGTGGGGCAGGATCGTGTGGAAGGCCTGACCGCCGAAGCCCTCGTTCCACTCCGGGCGGTGGGGGTGGTCCCACAAGCCCCGGACGAGCGAGAAGGTCTCGCCCCGGTCCTCGGAGCGGAAGACCGCGCCGGGCTCGGTCCCGGCCCAGACCACGCCGTCACCCCCGTCGGCCGACGGGCCCGGCTGCAGCTGCCACACCCGGGCCAGCGTGGCGCCGGTGTCCTCGGGGAAGCGGGCGGCTCCGTTGGGCGTCTCGTCCCACGTGGCACCGAGGTCATCGGAGCGCCAGACCTGTGGCCCGAGCCAGCTCGACGAGGCGCCGGCGAGCAACCGGGGCGCGCTGCCACGAGTATCGACCATGACGGAGTACACCTCCTCCATCGGGAAGTGGGGCCCCGTCCAGTCCCACGAGGTCCGGTCCTCGTCGGACGTCCCGAGCCACATGCCCTTGCGGGTGCCGACCATGAGCAGCGTGCGCGACATCGGGGCCTCCTGGACGTCGAGGGAGCATGACTATTCCGATTAGGAACACTACTCTCGGAGAACGATGAGTCAAGACGTCCCGGTGACGGGTTATGCGATCCTCGGCCTCCTCACGTTCGGCGACGAGCTGACGGGGTACGAGGTCAAGCAGCGCGCCGATGTGACGCTGCGCTTCTACTGGGTCTCCCCCGCGATGAGCCAGATCTACACCGAGCTGCGGCGGCTCACCGGGCTCGGACTGGTGCGGGCCGACGCCCGCGCGGACGGCGGCCGCGAGGTGACGACGTACGCCATCACCGACGCCGGGAAGCAGGCGCTGCGGGAGTGGATGGACCAGACGCCGGCCGGCTTCCCCGTCCTCAAGCACACCGTGCTGCTCCGGCTGCTCATCGGTCACGCCAGCGAGCCCGAGCAGACCCGGCGGATGCTGCTCGACTACCTCGACGAGCTCGACAGCGCCATCGCCGACCTCGGCCAGGTCCGCGAGGCCCTCCGCGGCGCGGACCGACCGGGGGAACCCTTCCGGTTCCCGTCCCTGGTCGCCGACTGGGGCCTCGACTACTTCGCCGCCGAGGGACGCCACGCCCGCCGTGCACTGGACAGCCTCGAGGAGGGCAGCTTCGAGAAGGGCACAGCGGGCTGAATAGGCTGGCCCGGTGATCCAGCGACCGAGCCAGACCCTGCTCGGCCCCGTCGGGCTGGTCCTCGTTGGCATCCTGTCGGTCCAGCTCGGCGCCGCGATCGCGAAGGGGCTGTTCGGCGAGATCTCCCCCACCGCCATGGTGTGGCTGCGGCTGGCGACCAGTGCGCTCGTGCTCGCGGCCGTCGCGCGGCCACGGCTCAGCGGCCGGACCCGGCGCGACTGGCTGGTGGTGCTCGCCTTCGGCGCCAGCCTCGCCACGATGAACTGGGCGATCTACCAGTCCTTCTCCCGGATCCCGCTCGGCATCGCGGTGACGATCGAGTTCATCGGTCCGTTGACCCTCGCCGTCCTCGGTTCCCGGCGCGCCCGCGACCTCGTGTGGGTGCTGCTGGCAGGCGTCGGGGTCGCCTTCCTCGGCTTCCAGCGCACGGGGCTGGACCCGGCCGGTGTCGCGTACGCCCTCCTCGCGGGCGCGGCCTGGGCGGCGTACATCCTGCTCAGCGCCAGCACCGGCCGGCGGTGGTCCGGGTTCGACGGGCTCGCGGTGGCGAGCATCGTGGCGGCGATCGCGATGACGCTGCCGGCGCTGCTCACGGCGGGTACGTCGCTGTGGGACGGCCGCGTGCTGCTGATCGGTGCGCTCGTGGGACTGCTCAGCTCCGTCATCCCCTACAGCTGCGAGCTCGTTGCGCTGCGCAGCCTGCGGCCCGCGGTCTTCGGCATCCTGATGAGCCTCGAGCCGGCCGCCGCCGCGCTCGCCGCGATCGTCGTCCTCCAGGAGCACCTGTCGCCGCTGCAGTGGCTCGCCATCGCCTGCGTCGTCGTCGCGTCCATCGGCGCGACCCGCTCGGGTGCGAACCCGAGCGAGCCGCCCGGGCACCACGACGACGACCATTCGGCGGCGCACGGCACACTGGCGACATGACAGCGGGCCGCGTGAGACCTCGACTGGTCCTCGGTCCGCCCCTCCTCTCGCTCGCCCTCCTCCTCGGCGCCTCGGGCTGCTCGAGCCCCGACGAGGAACCGATCCCGCGGGTCACGCAACCCACCGACCTGCCGAGCCAGCCGACGCCCAGCGACAGCCCCGAGACCGACGCGGAGTCGCCATCCGCCTCCCCCGACCGTGGCGGCCCGCCCCAGGTGGCCGACACCCTCGTCGAGGGTCTCGAGGTGCCGTGGGGCGTGGACTTCCTCCCCGACGGCCGGGCGGTCGTGACCGAGCGCATCTCCGGACGGGTCCTCCGCGTCGGCAGGGACGGTGCGGTGACGCCGCTGGGAACGGTCCCGGGCTCCGTCCCTCAAGGCGAGGCCGGACTCCTCGGCGTCGCCGTCTCCCCCGACTTCGACACCGACCGGACCCTCTACCTCTACCTGACCACCGGCACCGACAACCGGGTGGTCCGGGCCGAGCTCGACGGCAGCCGCCTCGGCCGGACGACGGTCGTCCTCGACGGGATCCCGGCAGGTTTCATCCACGACGGAGGCCGGATCGCCTTCGGCCCCGACGGCCACCTCTACGTGACGACCGGCGAGACCGGCGACCCCGAGCTGGCCCAGGACCCGCAGAGCCTGGCCGGGAAGATCCTCCGGATCACGACCGACGGCCGGCCCGCGCCCGGCAACCCCGACCCCGGGTCCCCGGTCTGGTCGCTCGGCCACCGCAACGTGCAAGGCCTGGCGTGGGACGACGAGGGGCGCCTGTGGGCCTCGGAGTTCGGCGACTCGGAGTGGGACGAGCTGAACCTGGTCGAGAAGGGCGGCAACTACGGCTGGCCCCGCGTCGAGGGCGCCGGCGGGGACGCGTCGTACGTCGATCCGCAGCTGGTCTGGCCGGTCGACCAGGCGTCGCCGAGCGGGCTGGCGTTCGCCGACGGCCACCTGTGGATGGCGGGCCTGCGCGGGCAGCGACTGTGGCGCATCACCGTCTCCGGGAAGGGTCAGGCGTCGAAACCGCGGGCGTTCTTCACCGAGGACTACGGGCGGCTGCGCACCGTCGCCGCCGCGCCGGACGGACTGCTCTGGCTGACGACGTCCAACCGCGACGGGCGCGGCGAGCCGGCTCCGGCCGACGACCGCATCCTCCGCGTCCGCCCCTGACGCCCCGGGCGCGACCGGTCAGGCGGGATGTACGACGGCGCGGCGGGCCGCCCGGCGCAGCGTGGTGAGGATCGCCGGGCCGAGCACCACGATCGCGATCCCGGTGGTGATCGCGCGCCCGGTGTCCCAGCCGCCGGTCGAGGTGAGGAGCGTGTAGACGAGGAAGCGGTGCGCGTTCTCCAGCACCGGCGCCCCGGCGACGTAGGCCAGTGAGCCCTCGTGCCCCGGCACCGCGATGCCGAGCGCGAAGGGCCAGAAGCTCAGGTTCATCAGCAGGCCGTAGAGGTAGGACGCAACCACCGCGTAGACGACAAGCATGGTGATCTCGGCGCGGCCGGTGATGCGACGGGGCAGCAGGCCCGCCCCCATACCGACCCAGGCCGCGCAGACCATCTGGAACGGCAGCCATGGTCCGACACCCGCGGTGAGCAAGGCCGAGGCGAACAGTGACGTGCAGCCGAGGGCGAAGCCGAACCCGGCGCCGAAGACGCGGCCACCGAGCACGAGGAGGAAGAACACCATCTCGATGCCGGCCGTCCCGGCACCGAGCCCGCGCATCACCGCGTTGATGGCGGACAGGACGCCGAGCACGGCCAGCACGCGCGAGTCCATGCCGCCCTCGCCCATCTCGGCCAGCACGACCACCATGACCAGCGGCAGCAGCGCGAGGAAGAGGAACGGGGGCTCGACCCTGTCGCCGGGCCGTGCCTCGAGCAGCAGCGGCCAGCACAGCATCATCAGGCCGGCGAGGGACGCGAGGACCAGCACGGCCGCCGTGCGCGGGCCGATCGGCAGGGCGACCGGCAGCTGCGCGCCGGGCCGGGCGCTCGAGCGGGTGCGTTCGAGGATGCTCATGGGCGCCCGCCTCCCGCGCGGGCGCCCATCGCCGCGGCGACCTCCTCGACGACCAGCCACGGCGGTCCGAGGACCTTGGTGACCTGCGGGGCGAAGGACGGCGACTCGGCCAGCACCCGGCGCGGCGTGCCGCTGGACACGACCTCGCCCTCGGCCATCACGACCACCTCGTCGGCCACGTGGGCGGCGAACTCGACGTCGTGCGTGGCCAGGAGGACGGCGTGGTCGTCGGCGGCGAGGTCGGCGACGATGCGCGCCAGCTCGGCCTTGCCGGCGTAGTCGAGGCCGCGGGTCGGCTCGTCGAGGAGCACCACCGGCGGTCGGGCGGTGAGCACGATCGAGAGCGCCAGGGCGAGTCGCTGCCCCTCGGACAGGTCGCGCGGGTGGATGGTCTCGTCGATGCCCGGGGCGAGCCGGTCGAGGAGGCCGCGGCAGGTCCCGGGCTCGATCTCGGCGCCGGCGTCGGCGGCGGCGCACTCCTCCGCGACGGTCTCGAGGTAGAGCAGGTCGGCGGCGGTCTGCGGCACGAGGCCCACGTGCGTACGCCGCTGGGCGGGCGCGAGGTCGGCCGGGTCGTCGCCCGCGACGTTCACCGTCCCGGAGCGCCGCTTGCCGGAGCCCTGCAGCGCCCAGATCAGGCTGGACTTGCCCGAGCCGTTGCGGCCCATGAGCACGGTGACCCGGCCCGAGGACAGGGTGAGGTCGACCTGACGGACGGCGACGTGCGAGCCGTGCACCACCGTCACCCCACGCGCGGCGAGCAGCGGTTCGGCCGCGAGGTCGGGCGTCGGCTCGGGCGGGGCGATCTCGGGCAACGAACGGGCCCGGCGGCGCGCGTCGCGCACGGTGAGGGGCAGCGGCTCCCAGCCGGCGAGACGGCCCAGCTCGACGAGCGGCGGAGCGACGGGCGAGTCGACGAGGACCGTGTGCGGGTCGTCCACCCGGATGCCGCCGTCACCGGTGACGAGGCAGATGCGGTCCGCGAACGGGACCACCCGCTCGAGCCGGTGCTCGGCGAGGAGCACCGTCAGTCCGAGGTCGTGGACCAGTCGGGTGATCGTGGCGAGCACGTCCTCGGCTGCAGTCGGGTCCAGTGCCGAGGTGGGCTCGTCGAGCACCAGCACGCGGGGGTGGGCGGTCAGCACCGCCCCGATCGCGACCCGCTGCTGCTGCCCGCCGGAGAGGGTGCGTAGGTCGCGCGCCCGCAGGTCGGCGATGCCGAGCAGGTCGAGGGTCTCCTCGACCCGGCGCCGCATCGTCTCCGGGGCGGTCCCGAGCTGCTCCATGCCGTAGGCGAGCTCCTCCTCGACCGTGTCGGCGACGAACCCGGCCAGCGGGTCCTGTCCGACGTAGCCGACGAGGTGGGCGCGCTCGCGCGGCGGCTGGTCCACGATGCTCCGCCCGTCGAGCAGCACGTCGCCGGTGAGCACTCCGCCGGTGAAGCGCGGCACCAGCCCGGTGACGATGCCGAGGAGCGTGGACTTGCCGACACCCGTGCGACCGGAGACGAGCACGAGCTCCCCCTCGTCGAGGGAGAGGTCGACCCCGGCGAGCACCTGGTGCTCGTCGTAGCGGAAGCCGATGTCGCGCAGCGCGATCACGCCGTGCCCGCTCATGCGGCCACCTCCTGGCGGACCGGTGCGCTGGCGGGCACCGGCGTCGCGACGGCAGGCAGTGCGCCGAGCACGCCGAGCGCGAGGGCGAGGGGCGAGAGGTAGGGCATGACGTCGACACCCGGGTAGGCGACGATCGCCTGGGTGCGGCCGACGTACCAGCCGAGCACGGCGACCGCGACGCCGACGCCGACGGTGAAGAGCTCCGCACCGCGCCACGCATCAGGGCGGTAGCGGGTGCGCTGCACCCGGCGGCCGGCGCTGACGAGCCCGACGACGGCCACCGAGACGCCGACGCCGAGCATGGGGAGCGCCAGCACCTGCGGGGCGGTCGGGTCGAGCCAGGCGTAGGTCCCGACGCAGATGCCGGTCAGGGCCAGGAGCAGCAGCGAGCCGGTCACCCACCGCTCCCGGACGGTCGCGCCGCCGGACCGGCCGTAGCCGCGGGTGTCCATCCCGGCGGCGAGCGACAGCGACCGCTCGAGCGCGTCCTCGAGGACGGGCACGAGGAAGCGGCGCAGGCGCCCGACGCCCGAGGTGGCGCCGCCGCGCAGTGCCTGGGCGGCACGGACCCGGCGGGCGCTGTCGGCGAGCTGCGGGAAGATCGTCACCGCGACGACGAGGGCGGTCCCGATCTCGTAGAGCGCCGGCGGCACCGAGGCGAGCAGGCGCTTGGGGTTGGCGAGGGAGTTCGCGGCCCCCACGCACAGGATGACCGCGGCGAGCCGCAGGCCGTCGTACAACCCGGCCAGCAGGGCCTCGCTGGTCACCGGCCCGAGCAGCCGGATGCCGGCCGCCCAGTCGGGCAGCGGGATCTCGGGCAGGTCGAGCAGCACGTGGCCGACCTCCTGGCCGCCGAAGATGATGCGGAAGACCACGCGGATGACCACCGTGAACGCGGCCAGCATGGCGTAGAGCCGGAACGACCGGCCGAAGGGGTGACCGGACCGACGTGCCATCACCACCACCGTCGCCGACCCCATGATGAGGAGCAGCAACAGCGGGTTGGTGGTGAACGACGCCGCGGTGGCCAGCCCGATCGCCCAGGACCACCAGGCGATCGGGTGCAGGTCACGCGGCAGGGCCGCCGGTCCGGTCACGACGCGTCAGACCCCCCGTCTACGACGCGCGACGACCGCGCTGACCGCGATCGCGACCACGAGCAGCCCGAGCACGCCCCAGGTGAGGGCGGCCGGCACCCGGGCGGGGCTGTCCGCCTGCGGGTCGACCGCCTCGGAGGACGCGCTCGACGCTGAGTCCGCAGGAGACTCAGAGGTCGAACCGGAGGGGTCGCCCCCGGCACTGGACGGTGAGTCGCTGGGAGACCCATCGTCGTCCGAGCCCTTCTTGGAGCCCTTTCCGGCGCTGCTCTCCCGGTCGCCGTCGGCCCCGCCCGCGGCGGCTGCGCGCCGTGAGTCTCCAGGAGACTCACCGCCCACTGGCGATTTTGACGGCTCGGCGGACGCCGAGGTGGAGGCGGATGCCGACGGGGACGACGAGGACGAGGGAGTCGACGGGCTGGACGATGGGCTGGAGGTCTGGCTGGACCCTGAGCCACCCGAGCCGCTCCCGCCGGAGGGGGACGACGGGCTGCTGGGCTCGGAGCCGCTGCCCGACCCGCTGCCCGACCCGCCGGACCCGCTGCCCGACCCGCCGGACCCGGTGCCGCCCGAGCTGGGCGAGGCGGTCGGCGAGGTGGTCTGCGACGGGGATGAGGTCGCCGTCGGGGTGGGCGTCGGCGTCGGCGTGGCCGTCGTCTTCGTCACCGGCGGGGCGACGCTGGGCGGGACGCTCGTCGAGGTCGTGCGGTCCTGCTGCCACGACCACCCGACCGAACCGCCCGCCGGCACGGTGAGCGAGCCGACGCCGTAGGACGCGTAGGTCCACGACGCCTTCGACCCGTCGGCCCACCACAGCCCCCAGTAGGCGTTCGCGGGCGAGGTGTTGACGCACGGGTCGCTGGTCGGGACGCCGTTGACGCGGCACACGAACCCGGCCTGCCGGGTCGCGTAGGTGATGTCGACGCCGACCGAGGCGAAGATCGCCGCGGCGCTCTGGCCACCTCCGTCGGCGGCGCAGGCCGTGACCATGCTGCCGCCGAGCTCGCGGTAGTCGACGACGACGCTGACGCCGCCCGAGGACGCACACGTGGCGGCGCCGGCCGCCGGGGCCGACCCGAGGACGAACCCCGGGGCGGCCACCAGCAGCAGCGCGACGAGCACACGGCGCGCGGCGTAGGCCGTCATCGCAGGGTCACCCGCGTCGAGCCGGAGCGCAGGTCCGGGAACTGGCCGACGGCGCGCACCCGCACCTTCGCCCGGCCGTCCGGCAGCGCGACGCGCGTGAGGAAGCGGCCCTTGCTGTTCGCGCGGCCCTTGGCGAGCACGCGGCCGGCGACGACGAGTCGCACCTTCTCGCCCGCGACGAGACGCCGGACCAGCACACGCGTGCGGGGACCGTCGCTGGCGAGCGCGGAGACCTTCAGCCTGCGCTTGCCCAGCACCCGGGTGCCGTCGGCGACCTGGCCGTCAGAGCCAAGCAGCACGTAGGCCGCGGTCGTCGTCGCCTTCGGCAGGGTGACCGTGCGGGTCAGCGCACCGTCGGAACCCGCCACGATCGTGGTGTCGGCGAGGCCGGGGCCGCGCAGCACGAACCGTGCACCGGGGGCAGCGCCGATGACCTCGAGGGCGACCTTGCTACCGGCCTTGCGGAAGCCGGCCGGGCCGACGAGGCGCACGCCCACGACCGAGCCGCGCGCGGCGTCGGGCTGGGCAGCCTGTGCGGGCTGTGCGGGCTGTGCGGGCTGGGCCGCGGAGCGGACGGCGACGGTGTGGGTGGTCGCGCCGTCGTGGCCGGTCAGGGTGTACGTCGCGGGCCCGGCTGCAGCGGGAAGCGTGACCGGGGCCTCGAGGACGCGGTCGGCGCCGACGACGACCGTGCGGCTGCCGTCGATGCCGGGACCGGTGAGGCAGAAGCGGTCGCCCACGGTGCCGCCGGTCGCGGACAGGGTCGCGGTGCTTCCGGGCTCGCTGCCGGTGGAGGTCACCGCGAGCGCCGTCGCCGAGCCGCGGGCGTGGGTGAGGCCGGCGACCGCCTGCACGGTCGCGCGCCACCACTGGTCGCGGGCCGCGCCGATGCCGTTGGCGGAGGCACTGTCCATCGCCCCCCGGTCGTAGGCGAGGGCGCCCTCCTCGCCGGCGAGCGGCGAGGTCGAGGGCTGGGGCCCGACCTGGAGGGAGGAGACCCACTCGGCGGCGCGGCCGGCCTGCTCGCAGGTCCCGGCGGCGGCGAGCGCGCTGGCCGCGAGCCCGGTGCTGTTGGTGTTGGGGTCCGGGGTGAAGGGGCTGCCGACGAAGGAGCCGTCGGCCTTCTGGGTCGCGCCGAGCCAGGCGACCGCCCGGGCGAGCGCGGCGTCCACGGCAGCGGAGCGCGGCGTGGTCGCAGCGAGCTGGTTGACGACGTACGCCGTCGTGTCGGTGTCGGTCGGGTCGGTCCCCTCGACGCACGACTGGCCCGCCGCGGACGCGTCGGCGGTGAAGAAGGTGCGGAAGTATCCGGAGGAGCACTGCTGCTCGAGCAGGAAGCCGGTCGCCGCGGCGGCCTTGTCGGACCCGGCCACCGACAGCCCGCGCACGGCGAGCGCCTGGCTGAAGGTGTTGGCGTAGTCGTCCCACCCGGGGGCAGGCGAGTAGTTGACGACGCGTCCGGCGCTGGGGCCCGAGGCCGTCACGGTCTTCTCCACCTCGGCGACGAGGTCGTACCCGCCGTAGGTCCGCGGATCGGCGCCGGAGACCTGCGCGAAGACGAGCGACTTGGCGAGCTCGCCCGCGAGGCGGAAGCTCGGGTCGCCGTACTGACCACCGGTGACGTACTCCTCGACGCGGCTCGAGAGCGACGAGCGGATCTGGCGGACCATGGCCTGGTCGCCGCCGACCTCGTCCATGCTCAGGCCGATGTCCATCGTCATGCCGAGGTCGTCGAAGTCGTAGGTGTCGTTGTGGATGACGCCGTTGGTGAGCTGGGTGGCGAGCCACCCGGTGCCAGCGCGCGCGGCGCTCGTGGCCGGCGCGTCCGTGGCAGCGCTTGCCGCGGGGGCGAGCAGGGGCTGGCCGAGCGCGGTGGCGGCGACGGTGAGAGCGAGGCCCGACAGGGCGGTCCTCGACGCGGAGAGCTTCATGGTTCCTTCCCTCGCTGCAACAACGAGGGAAGCGGCATGCACCGGTCCGCCCCCGCTGCATTCCTCGACAGCGATGGTGATCAAGACGCGTCGAGGCAGGTGTTCCGGCTCGCACGGGATCGCTCCCGTGCCCACGGTTGCGGGTCAGCGCCGGTTTCGGACCGGCTTTCCCCAGCTCGGGCGTGTGTGGTGCCGACCCGGTCGGGTGCGGCGTGCGCAGCCTAACCCCGTCCGGAGTCCGAACGCACGTCGGCCCGGCGTCGCGAGACGCCGGGCCGACCGTGGTGTGACGGGTGGAGCTGGTGGATCAGTTGCGGACCCGGATCCACGTACGCGCCTCGTCGTCCGAGGTCTTCACGAGACCCACACGACGCTGGTTGCCGGTCGGCAGGCGGAGCTTGCGCACGATCTTGGTGCCCTTCGTCTTGCCCTTGACGCGAAGGAAGTCACCCTTGACCTGCATGCAGGCGCTCTCGCCGGGCGCCAGCCCGTAGACGCGGAACTGGACGCGCTCGCCGGCACGGGCCTGCTTGCGCACGGACTCGATGCGGAACCTGTCCTTGCTCGCCGGGGCGAACTGCAGGCCGAGGATCGCCTGGGCGGTGGCACGGCGCCACTCGTCGCGACCCTCGGCAGGGATGCCGGTGGCCTTGCTTGCCTTGGACCGGTCCTTGCGGAAGGCGACGGCACCGGTGTCCTTGGTCAGCGCCGTACGGCACTTGTACTTGTCGACGGGCTGGTTCTTGCGGACCCAGAGCGCCGCCTTCTGCGCTGCGTCGGACTGGCGCATCAGGCCGAGGGCGTAGCCACCGAGGGCGGTGGTGTTGGTGTTGATCTGCGCGTCGGCGCCAGAGCTGCGGATGGCACCGCTGTTGCGCTGCCGGTCGACCAGCCAGGCGCTGGCCTTGTCGAGGGCGGCCTTGACCGCCGGAGAGTTGTCGTGCGACTCGATCAGGTTGATCATCGCGAGCGCGGTGGCGTCCGGGTCGAGCTCGCTGCCGGGCGCGCCCTCGGTGCACGACTGGTTGGGGACGTTGGCCTTCTCGAAGTTGAGTCGGAAGTAGCCCGACGCGCACTGCTGCTTCAGCAGGAAGTCGCGTGCCGCGCCCGCCTCGGTCGACCGGGCGAGTGACAGCTCACGCACGGCGTAGGACTGCCCCACGACGTTGGCGTAGTTGCCGAACTCCGACTTGTCGAAGATCCGGCCGGCGATGGCCGCGGCCTGCGGCTCGGCGGCCGGGTCCGCCGGCACGTCGGCCGTGCGCTGCTCGAGGCGCGCCAGCAGGTTCTTGCCGCCGTAGTCGATCGGGTTCTCGCCCGCGGCGCGGATGAACGCGGCGGCCTTGCCGAGCGCCCCGGCGTACGACTCCTTGGTGCCGTCGCCGACGTACTCGTCGACGCGCGGCTTGAACGCGGCGTTGATCGCCGCGACGCCGGCCTCGTGACCCGGGACGCTGTGCAGCGCGAGGCCGGTGTCGAGAGTCAGCCCGTAGTCGGGTCCGTTCGAGCCGACCATCAGCCCGTTGGCAAGCTCGTCGGTGATCCAGTCGGCCGCGACGTTGGATGGCGTGCTGTCGGTCTTCACGCCTGCCTTGGCAGCCCGGAGGGCGGACGAGACGTCCGCCGTGGCCGGCGGAGCGGCGAGCACTCCGGCGCCCAGGGCGACGGTCGACAGGACGACCGCTGCTGATCGGATGGGTCGAATGCGATGGTGCATGACTTCCTTTCCACTCGCCGAGGCCGTCCGGACCGCATGATGCGGCCGACCACGTCCCCCGATGCTGCGAGCGTCTTGGTTGGCGATGTGACCAGTGGGACTCGCCAGCACACTAACAAGTTGTCTAGACCGCGAGTTTTTCGAGGATCAGCTCCCGGACCCTGCCGGCGTCGGCCTGGCCGCGCATCTCCTTCATCACGGCGCCGATGAGGGCTCCCGCAGCGGCGACCTTGCCGTCGCGGATCTTGTCGGCCACGTCGGGGTTCGCGGCGATGGCGTTGTCGACGGCCGCACCCAGCGCACCGTCGTCGGAGACGACCGCGAGGCCGCGCTTCTCCACGACCTCGTCGGGCGTGCCCTCACCGGCGAGGACGCCCTCGAGGACCTGACGGGCCAGCTTGTCGTTGACGACCTTCTCGTCGACCAGCGCCTGGACGCGGGCGACGTCGGCCGGCGTGATCGGCAGGTCGACGAGGTCCACGCCGTCCTCGTTGCTGCGCCGGGCGAGCTCGCCGAGCCACCACTTCCGGGCGGCCTGCGGGGCGGCGCCCGCGGCGATCGTCTCCACCACCAGGCCGAGGGCTCCCGCGCCGATGGTGTCGCGCATCTCGAGGTCGCTGAAGCCCCACTCTGCCTGCAGCCGCGCACGACGTACGGTCGGGTTCTCCGGCAGCGTGCCGCGCAGCTCCTCGACCCACTCGCGGCTCGGCGCGACCGGCACCAGGTCCGGCTCGGGGAAGTAGCGGTAGTCCTCCGCGTCGGACTTCACGCGGCCGCTCGTGGTGATCCCGGTGTCCTCGTGCCAGTGGCGCGTCTCCTGCAGGATCGAGCCACCCCCACTCAGGATCGCGGCATGGCGCTGCATCTCGAAGCGCACGGCCCGCTCGACGGAGCGGAACGAGTTGACGTTCTTGGTCTCGGTGCGGGTGCCGAGGGTGCCGCTGCCCTTGGGCGAGAGCGACAGGTTGACGTCGGCACGCAGGTTGCCCTGGTCCATCCGGGCCTCGGAGACGCCGAGGGCGACGATCAGCTCGCGCAGCTGCGCGACGTAGGCCTTCGCGACCTCGGGCGCCTTCTCGCCGGCGCCGAGGATGGGTCGGGTGACGATCTCGATGAGCGGGATGCCGGCCCGGTTGTAGTCGACCAGCGAGTGGTCGGCGCCGTGGATGCGGCCGGTGGAGCCGCCGACGTGCAGCGACTTGCCGGTGTCCTCCTCCATGTGGGCGCGCTCGATCTCGACCCGGTAGATCTCACCATCAACGTCGACGTCCATGTATCCGTCGAAGCAGATCGGCTCGTCGTACTGCGACGTCTGGAAGTTCTTCGGCATGTCCGGGTAGAAGTAGTTCTTCCGGGCGAACCGGCACCACTCGGCGATCTCGCAGTTGAGCGCGAGGCCGATGCGGATGGCCGACTCGACGGCCTTGCCGTTGACCACCGGCATCGCGCCGGGCAGGCCGAGGCAGGTCGGGCACACGCCCGCGTTGGGCTCGCCGCCGAACACGGCCGGGCAGCCGCAGAACATCTTCGAGGCGGTGTTGAGCTCGACGTGGACCTCGAGCCCGAGGGCCGGGTCGTAGGCCGCGAGGACGTCGTCGAAGGGCATCAGGGCTGTGTCGTTCGTCTGGGCGGTCATCGCTCGGTCTCCAGTTCGGGTGCCTTGTCGAGCAGCGGGCCGCCCCACTGGTCGGCGTACAGGGCCTCGAGGGCGGCACCCACGCGGTAGACGCGGTCGTCGGCCAGGGCGGGGGCCAGCACCTGGAAGCCGCTGGGGAGGCCGTCCTCGTCGGCGAGGCCGTTGGGGACCGAGATCCCGGGCACGCCGGCGAGGTTGGCAGGGATGGTGGCGAGGTCGTTGAGGTACATCGCCATCGGGTCGTCGAGCTTCTCCCCCAGCTTGAAGGCCGTGGTGGGGGCGGTCGGCGAGACCAGCACGTCGACGTCGGCGAAGGCGGCGTCGAAGTCGCGGCTGATGAGCGTGCGGATCTTCTGGGCCTGGCCGTAGTAGGCGTCGTAGTAGCCGCTGGACAGGGCGTAGGTGCCGAGGATGATGCGGCGCTTGACCTCGTCGCCGAAGCCGGCGTCGCGGGTGGCCCGCATCACCTCCTCGGCGCTCGGGTCGCCCTCGGGGGTCACCCGGAGGCCGTAGCGCATCGCGTCGAACTTCGCGAGGTTGCTCGACGCCTCGGCCGGGAGGATGAGGTAGTAGGTGGCGAGGGCGTGCACGAAGGACGGGCACGACACCTCGACGACCTCGGCGCCTGCCTTGACCAGCAGGTCGACAGACTCCTGGAAGCGCGTCATGACGCCGGGCTGCCATCCCTCGCCGGCGAGCTCGGTGATGACGCCCACCTTGACGCCGGTCATGTCGCCGGCCGAGCCGGCGCGCGCCGCCTCGGTGAAGGACGGCCAGTCCTGCTGGATGGACGTGGAGTCGCGCGGGTCGTGCCCGCCGATCACGTCGTGCAGCATCGCCGCGTCGAGCACCGTCCGGGTGACCGGACCCGCCTGGTCGAGACTGTTGGCGAGCGCCACCAGGCCGTAGCGCGAGACGCCGCCGTAGGTCGGCTTCACACCGACGGTGCCGGTCACGGCGCCGGGCTGGCGGATCGAGCCGCCGGTGTCGGTGCCGATGGCGAGGGGCGCCTCGAAGGCCGCGACGGCGGCGGCCGAGCCACCTCCGGACCCCCCGGGGATCCGGTCGAGGTCCCACGGGTTGCGGGTGGGGCCGTAGGCGGAGTGCTCGGTGGAGGAGCCCATCGCGAACTCGTCCATGTTGGTCTTGCCGAGGATCGGCAGGCCGGCCTCGCGCAGCCGCGACACGACGGTCGCGTCGTAGGGCGGGACCCACCCCTCGAGGATCTTCGAGCCGCAGGTGGTCGGCAGGCCACGGGTGGCGAGCACGTCCTTGACCGCGACCGGTACGCCGTCGAGCGGGCCGCGTGCCTCGCCGCGGGCCCGGCGGGCGTCGGACTCGGCGGCCTCGGCGAGGGCGCCGTCACGGTCGACGTGCAGGAAGGCGTGGACCGCCCCGTCGACGGCGTCGATGCGGTCGAGGTGTGCCTCGGTGAGCGCGACGGAGGTGAGATCGCCCTCGGCGAGGCCCTCGGCGAGCGCGGCAGCGGTGCTGCGGGTGACGTCGCTCATCAGGCCTCCTCGCCCAGGATCCGCGGGACGGAGAAGCGCTGGTCCTCGACGGCGGGGGCGCCGGCCAGCGCCTCCTCGGCCGTCAGGCCCGGCACGACGACGTCCTCGCGGAAGACGTTGGTCAACGGCAGGGCGTGGGAGGTCGGCGGCACGTCGTCGCCTGCGACCCCGTTGATGGAGGCCACCGACTCCAGGATGACGCTCAGCTGGGGCGCCAGGTGGTCGAGCTCGGCGTCGGAGAGGTCGATGCGGGCGAGCATGGCCAGGTGGGCCACCTCGTCCCTGGAGATCTCGGGCATGGGGTTGATCCTAGGTCCCCGCCCCGGCCGCGCCCGCCCCCGGTCGGGACCGTGGTCCGCAACGTCCCGACCGCCCGGGATCGGCGCCCCATGTGCCGGGAAGTGCCTCCCCACGAGCGTCGTCACCATGGCGAAGCTGACGCGACAGATGACGGTGGCCCTGGTGGTGCTCACGGTGCTGGCCACGGGGTGCGCGCCCGGCGGGGGGACCGGAGCGCGGAACGGAGCACGGGACGGACGGGACGCGGGCGCTGACAGCGGGGCCGCGATCGGCCTGCCGCGGGCCCAGGCGGACGCCGGCCTGGACGAGGAGGCCACGGAGGCGCCGGAGCCGGAGCCCGCGCCCGAGCCCCCCGGCACGGAGGACTGGCGGGTGAGCAAGACGTCGTTCCGGGGCGAGGTCGCGGCCTACACCACGCACGCGAGCGGGGTGCCGGGCACGCGGGTGGGGCTGAAGGTCTCCACGACCGAGGGCGGCTGGGAGGCGGCAGCGTTCCGGATCGGGTCCTACCAGGGCGGCACCGGCGCCTTCGTGTGGGAGTCAGGCTTCCGCCGCGGCCGTCAGCAGCCGGCCCCCCGCTGGTCGTCGTACGAGCGACGCACCGTGGTCGCGCCGTGGACGCGTGACCTCACCGTCGACACCTCCACGTGGACGCCCGGCTTCTACGTCTTCCGGCTGCGCACCGACACCGGCTGGGAGACCCAGGTGCCCTACGTCGTCACCTCGGAGTCCGCGGAGGGCACCGTCGCGCTCGTCGCACCCGTCACGACGTGGCAGGCCTACAACGAGTGGGGCGGCTACAGCCTGTACGCCGGCGCCAACGGCGACGCCCCGAGCCACGCGGTGAGCTTCGACCGGCCCTACAACGGGGCGACCGGGGCCAACGACTACCGCACCGCTGCGATCCCGATCGTCCTCCGCGCCGAGCAGTCCGGCGTCCCGCTGTCGTACTTCACCAACGTCGACCTCCACACCTCGCCGGGAGCCCTGGCCGGCGCACGCGGCTACGTCTCGATGGGCCACGACGAGTACTGGACCAACACCATGCGCGAGGTCGTCCTCAGCGCCCGCGACGCCGGGGTCAACCTGGCCTTCCTCGGCGCGAACACGATGTACTGGCGGATCCGACTGGAGCCGAGCGCCGAGGGTCCTGCCCGCGTCGTCGTCGGCTACCGCCACTCCGCCCACCTCGACCCGCTGTACGCGCAGGGCTCGGTCGACGCCACCGCGCTGTTCCGCGAGCCGCCCGTGCCCCGTCCCGAGCACGACCTGCTGGGCATGCAGTACGAGTGCTACCCGGTGGACACCGACTACGTCATCGCCTCCCCGGGCTGGTGGGGCTTCCGCGGGACCGGCGTACGTCGCGGCACCCACGTCCACGGCCTCGTCGGACCGGAGGCCGACCGGGTCTACCCGGACGAGCGGCTGCCGCGGCCGCTGCAGGTGCTCAGCCACTCGCCGTACTCGTGCCGGGGCGTCACCACCACGACGCAGTCGGTCTACTACACGGCCGGCTCGGGGGCCGGGGTCTTCGCCGCGGGCACGCTGCGCTGGGGCTGCGCGATGGTCGACCGGTGCGAGCGGCCGCTCGGTGCCGCCACGCGGGAGTTCACCCGGACGGTGACCGGCACGCTGGTCACCGAGTTCGCCCGGGGCCCGGTCGGGGCGCGGCACCCGGCCCGCGACAACGTCGCGCAGTTCGACCTCTCCCCCGTCAACACGGTCCCGGCGAGCTGAGACAGCGCAGGCTGCGTCGGCCATGATGATCGCCATGGGCCACACTCGCCACCGCGTCGGGCGGACCGCACGCCTCGGCGTCGCGGCGGCGGTCGCGGTGCTCGCCGCCGGCTGCTCCGACGGCGGCCCGCCCGACGACGAGGAGACGCCGACCCCTGAGTCCGCCGCGCTGCGCGTGCAGACCGTCACCGGGGGCGAGCGCCTCGACGAGACGACGCGGACCGAGATCGAGGGGGCCGTCGGCGAGGTGCTGTCCGACTACGTCCTCGAGGGTTTCCTCGGTGAGTTCCCCCGGCAGGACTTCGTCCGGGCCTTCGAGGACTTCACCAGCGTGGCCGCACGCAAGGCGACCCGGCACATCGACTACCTCACCGCAGCGACCGCGCGAGACGCGACCGACATGCGCGCCACCGAGCTCGACGCCCGGCTGTCGTTCCTCGACCAGGCCGGCGAGGTCCACGGCGCGACCGCCACCGTGCACTTCGCCTTCGAGGCCACCATGGAGGACGGCTCGACGCGACCGCTGACGCTCGACGGACGCTTCCTGCTCGACGCCGACGAAGGCACCTGGTCGGTCTTCGGCTACGACGTCAGGTTCGACAACGGCGACGAGTCGTCCGCCGAGGCGGAGGGGGGCGGCTCATGAGGTGGCTCCGGCGCACTGCCGCACGGCTGGCGCTCCTCGCCGGCATAGCGCTCGTCGTGCCGTCCGGCTCCGTCCACCCGACGACCATCAACCTGACGACCATCGGCACCGCCAAGGCGGTCGACGCGGGTGACGGGGTCGTCTGGGTCCTCGCCCTCGGCTCCGAGGCCGCCGCCGGCGACGACGTGATGGCCGGCCTCACCGACGCGATCCAGCTGGTCGGGGTGAACCTCGACACCGGTCGGGCCCTCGCCATCGGCCTGCCCCGCGACCTCTACGTCGAGATGAGCAACGGCAGCGCCCGCCTCAACACCGCCCTGCGCGACGAGGGGCCCGAGGGGGTGGCCCGCGAGGTGGACGAGCTGCTCGGCATCGAGGCCGACGTGGTCCTGGTGACCGGGTTCGAGGGGTTCCTCTCGATGATGGGCGCCGTCGGCGACGTGCAGGTGGACTCCCCGACGGCGTTCACCTCCGAGGACGGCGACGTCCGGGTGCAGCGCGGTCGCAACACCTTCGACGCCGACCAGTCCCTCTCCTACGCCCGCACCCGCGACACGCTCCCCGACGGAAGCGACTTCGAGCGCGTGGCCAACCACCAGCGGCTGCTCCTCGGGACACTGGAGCGGCTCCGGAGCGTCGAGGACGAACCAGGCTTCATGGAGGGGGTCGCCCTCTCCGCGATCGGCGGCCTCCAGACCGACATGTCACCGTCGGAGGTCTACCGGCTGGTCCAGGCGCTCACCACCGTCGAACCGGGTCGCACGGAGGGCTGCATCATCACGGGCACGTTCGCCGTGGTGGGCGGCGCCGACGTCGTCCTCCCCGACCTGGCCCAGGCGCGGGCCGTCGGCGACGACGCCAGGGGCGACGCGCGGCTGCAGGGCGGCTGCCGCGACGAGGGCTGATCCGCCACTCAGCCCCGCCTCAGCCCAGCCCCGCCTCCCGGGCCTTGACGATCGCCTGCGCCCGGTGGGCCACCTGCAGCTTGGTGAAGATGTTGCTCGCGTGGTTGCGCACGGTCTTGATCGACAGGCCCAGCTGCCGGGCGATCTCGCCGTTCTCCTTGCCCTCGGCGATGAGTCCGAGCACGACCCGCTCACGCTCGGTGAGGTCGGGGAAGGCGTCGGCGACCGGCCGGCTGCGGGCGCCGGCGAAGTACGCCATCACCCGGTCGGCGATGCCGGGCCCGAAGATCACCTCGCCCGCGCCGACGGCCTGCACCGCCCGGGTGATCTCACCGCGCCGCGCGCCCTTGAGGAGGTAGCCGCGGGCGCCTGCGCGCACGGCGGCGAACACCGACTCCTCGTCCTCCATCATCGTCAGCACGAGCACGCCGATGTGGGGGGACGAGCCGACGATCTGCGCGGTGGCGTCGATGCCGTTGACCCGCGGCATGTGCAGGTCCATGAGCACCACGTCCGGCTGGAGGTCGAGCGCCAGCGCGATCGCCATCGCGCCGTCCGAGGCCGTGCCCACCACCTCCACGTCGGGCGTCGCGGCGAGCAGGGCCTCCAGCCCACGCCGGAACTCGTCGTGGTCGTCGGCGATCAACACCCGGTAGCCGTCCATCGGCTCCTCCTGACTGTCCTCGGACTCCTCGACCCTGCCGGAGTCAACCCTGCTGCAGCGGCAGCCGCACCCGGACCACCGTGCCGCCACCGGGGCGGTCGCCGGCCTCGAACGTGCCTCCGAGCTCCTCGGCCCGCTCCCGCATCGAGGACAGGCCTACACCCGGACGGCGGTCTGCTGCCAGTCCCGACCCCGTGTCGGAAACCTCGATGCGCAGGTCGCCGGCGTCGCGGGACAGGCGTACGACGCACCGGTCGGCGCCGCTGTGGCGCTGCGCGTTGGTGACGGCCTCGACGACGATGCGGTAGGCCGCGACCTCCACCGCCGCCGGGAGCGGCTCGATGTCGTCGGCGGCCTCGACCGTCCACGGCACCGTGCCCACCCCGGCGCCGTGCTCGGCCGCCCGGTGCCGCAGTGCCGAGACCAGGCCGAGCTGGTCCAGCGCAGGCGGACGAAGGCCCTCCACCAGCCGCCGCACCTCGCCGATGCCCTCGCGGGCCTGGTCGGAGAGCCGCCCGACGAGGTCGGCCGCCTGCTCGGGGTCGTCCTCGATGAGGTCCGTGGCGGCCTCGAGGCGCATCGCGAGCGAGGCGAGCGACGGCCCGAGGCCGTCGTGCAGGTCGCGCCTGAGCCTGCGTCGCTCCTCCTCCCGGGCGGCGACCAGCCGCTGCCGGGACACCTGGAGCTCACGGTTGGCCGTGACCGCCTGGACCAGCGCGCCCACCTGGGTGCCCACGTCCTCCAGCAACCGCCGGTCGCCGGGCCCGAAGGGGTCGTGGCCTGCGTCCACCTCGAGCCGGAGGCGGCCCACGGTCGTGCCCCCGACGGACAGGTCGACAGTGGCGGGCGTGCCGAGGGGAGCGCCGATGGACGCCGCGACCGGACCGGAGGTGGGCGTGGCCAGCACGTCGACGGCCGCGAACGAGAGGTGGAGGCGGCGCGCGAGCAGCTCGAGGGCCTCCCGCAGCGCGTCCTCCGGTGCGGTCAGCGCGTCGAGCCGGCGCAGGTCCGAGACGACCCGGTGCGGGAACTCGCGGTCGCCGTAGACCACCCGTCGCACCGTCCGCTGCACCGCGACGGCAGCCGGCAGCAGCAGCAGCGCCAGCAGGCCGCCGGCCAGCATCGAGCCGACGGAGATGTCCGCCGCGGCGTCCACCGCCCGCACCATGCCGACGAAGGCGGCTGCGACGACCACCAACACGAGGGCCTGCACGAGCCCGCGGCGGACCCGCGGCTCGATCTCGGCGAGGTGGTAGTGGCCGGCGGCGGCCGCGATGCCGGCCAGGGCGAGCGCTCCTCCGAGCAGGACGAGCAGGTCCTGGCGCAGGAGCGGCGCACCGGTGAGCAGGGCAGGTGCCGGGCCGAGGACGAGCCAGGCAGCGACGCCGGCACCGACACCGAGGAGCGCGAGCCGGGTGGCGAGCACGTCGGTCCGGTCCCGAGCCCTCAGGTACGCGAGGGTGGCGACCACGAGCAGGACCGGGACGGCGGCCCACAGGACGGGCGCGAAGACGGTCGCCCACAGCGACAGCCGCTCCAGGGCCGAGCCCGCACTCCCGAGGCGCACGCCCAGCCAGACGGCGTACGCCAGCACAGGCACGGCCAGGAGCGCGATGGTCACCCACCGGTCGCGGGCGGCCGCTCGGGTCAGGAGCGCGACCGAGAGCAGGAGGGCCACCAACCCGACGGCGGCCACCGCCTCGCCCACGAGCTGGGGCCAGGCGCCGCGGGCGCCGGCGAGGTCGATGACCCCGAGTCCGAGCGGGGTGGACGTGGTCGCGGCCGGCAGCAGCGCGGTCGCCACCAGGAACGCCCGGGCGGCAGCGGCTGACGGCCTGGTCCAGAAGACCAGTGACCCCACCGCGAGCAGCAGGACCGGCAGGAGGACCACGTGCGGGGCGCTCCGCGCGGCCGCGGCGAACGGGTAGCGGTGCAGCGTGACGTCGACCTGCTGGATCAGGTCGAGGCCGGCACCGGTGCGGCGTACCTCGTAGCGCACGATGTCGCCCACTTGCCGCCGTACGCCGTCCGCGTCGGCGACCCACTGTGCCGGGGAGCGCCCGTCGACGGCCTGCACCTCGTCGCCCGGCCGGAGCGGGGTCTCCCCGTAGGTGGTCGCGACCCGCACGGTGTCACCCCAGCCGGAGTCCGCCGACGGCACGAGCCTCGAGGAGAGGCTGGTGCCGTCGGACGGGCCGGCCAGCAGCGCGAGGACGGTCCAGCAGACCGGCACCGCCCAGGCCACTGCGAGCACGAGCAGCCTGCTGGTGCGCGCCATGGAGGCATGGTGCCCCCGTCCGCGGTCACGGGGGAAGCAGACGCGCTGGGTGGGGAGCTCAGCAGCTGGATCGCTTCTCGGCCGCCTTGCAGGTGTCGTTGCCGCCACGACCGCGGGCGATGTCGAAGCCGAGACCACCGTCGAGCCGGTCGGGCTGGCTCGAGCCGGTCATCACGTCGGCCCCGCCGCGGCCGTAGATCATCGCGCGGTAGTCGGGGTGGGCGGTGATGACCTCGGAGTCGTTGCTGCCCTTGAAGATCGACAGCGTCCGGGCCGGGAGCACGATGTCGCTGAAGCCGTTGATCTTCCCCTCGATGGTGAAGGGGAGGTCGCGGACCGTCGTCCTCCTCGTCTGGTCGAGGCGCAGGGTGGGCTTGATCGCCGGGTTGGAGTTGGGAAGCAGGCGGAGCTTGTCCTGGCCGCCGTGACCCCGGGCGGAGAAGCCGGACTCGGCGGGGATCGGGAAGGTGACGGTGTCGACGCCGCTGCCGCCGCGGAACTCCTGGTGGAGCTCCGAGGTCGAGCCCAACGTGTCGGCGCCGCTCCCGCCGACGAAGATGTCGGAGCCGAGGCTGCCGGTCAGGGTGTCGTCGCCCGCGTCGCCGTAGAGCCGGTCGTTGCCGAGAGCGCCAGAGGTGTCCGCGACGATCGTGTCGTCGCCGCCCCGGCCGAAGATCGTGTCGTCGCCACCGCGCGCAGCGATGACGTCGGCGGAGTTGGTGCCCTTGACGGTGTCGCCGAAGGGCGAGCCGACGAGGCGGATGCCGCCGTTGAACCCGGTGACGGTGTCGCTGCCGTCGGCGGCGATCGGGACGGTCGCTGCGGCGCGGAAGTCCACCACCACCGGGGCCACGGCGTTGACGTAGGTGACGCCGTCGAGACGCACGGCGGTGCCCTCGCTGGCCGGGCGCGGGTCGTAGCCGAGGTCGATCGTGTCGTCGCCGGTGCCGCCGGAGAGGGTGTCGCCCTTCTTCACGACCCGGCCGAACTGGTCGAGCCGCACGAGGTCGGTCTCGCCGTAGAGGCGGTCGTTGCCCTCGCCGCCGAGGATCGTGTCGGCGCCGTCACCGCCGCAGATCACGTCGTTGCCGCCGAGGCCGCGGATGGTGTCGTTGCCGCCCCGGGCGAGGACCACGTCGCGCTGGGGCGTGCCGGTGATCGAGTTCGCCCGGGCGTTGCCGACGATCGTGGCCTTGAGGCCGGCACAGCTCGGTGGCGTGGCCCCGGCGGGGCCCCCGAGGACGACGAGCGGCGTGGTCACGAGCGCGACCAGTGCGAGCGTGGGGACCAGCCGGCGAGCCCTGCGTGACATGGTGACGACCTTTCGCTGTGGGCGCCCGAGACGGCACCTCGTTGGGTGGGACACCGCGGTCCGGTCGAAAGTTGTCACCTCACGCCAGCGCGTCGGGCCCCTTCTCCAGCAGCACCGTGAACTGGTCCTCGTCGAGCACCGGCACGCCGAGCTGCTCGGCCTTGTCGGCCTTGGACCCGGCGTTGTCGCCGACCACGACGTAGTCGGTCTTCTTCGACACCGACCCCGACGCCTTGCCGCCGCGGCTGATGATCGCCTCCTTCACCGAGTCGCGGGTGTAGTGCTGCAACGAGCCGGTGGCCACGATCGTGAGGCCCTCGAGCGTGCGCGGCACCGACGCGTCCCGCTCGTCGGCCATCCGGACCCCGGCGGCCTGCCACTTGCGCACGATCTCGTTGTGCCAGTCGGCGTCCGGGCCGTCGAACCACTCGCGCACCGACGCGGCGATGGTGGGCCCGACACCCTCCGTGCCGGCCAGCTCCTCCTCCGAGGCGTCACGGATCGCTGCCATGGACCCGAGCTCGGTGGCCAGGGCCCGGGCGGCGGTCGGACCGACGTGGCGGATCGACAGGGCGACCACGACCCGCCACAGCGGGACGTCGAGGCGGGTGGCGAGGTTGTCGAGCAGTCGCTGGCCGTTGGCCGAGAGCTGCGGCCCCTCCTCACCCTTCTTCGGGGCCCGGGTGAACAGCTGGGTGCGGACCAGCTTGTCGGCAGTGAGGTCGAAGATGTCGCCCTCGTCCTCCATCACGCCCGCGTCGAGCAGCGCGTGGGCGGCCTCCGAGCCGAGTCCCTCGATGTCGAAGGCACCGCGGCCGGCGACGTGGAAGACGCGGTCGAGCAGCTGGGCCGGGCACTTGCGGTGGTTGGGGCAGCGGAGGTCCTTGTCGCCCTCCTTCTGCTGCACCAGCTCGGTGCCGCAGGACGGGCAGTGGGTGGGCATCACCCACTCCGGGAGGTCGTCGGGACGCAGCGCCAGCACGGGGCCCAGGATCTCGGGGATGACGTCCCCGGCCTTGCGCAGGATGACGGTGTCGCCGGGGCGCACGTCCTTGCGACGGACCTCGTGGGCGTTGTGGAGGGTGGCCCGCTCCACCGTGGAGCCGGCCACCTTGGTGGGCTCCATGACGCCGAAGGGGGTCACCCGGCCGGTGCGTCCGGTGTTGACCTCGATCGACAGCAGCAGCGTGTTGACCTCCTCGGGCGGGTACTTGTAGGCGATCGCCCACCGCGGCGCACGGCTCGTCGAGCCGAGCCGTCGCTGCAGCGCGACGTCGTCGACCTTGACGACGAGCCCGTCGATCTCGTGCTCGACGATGGTGTGCCGGTGCTCGCCCACGTGCTCGATCCACGCCTCGACCTCCGCCAGCGTCGGGACCACCTTCACCTGGTCGGAGGTCGGCAGGCCCCATGCCCGCAGCGCGTCGTACGCCGTGCTCTGCGAGGTCGGCTCGAAGCCGTCGCGCGCCCCGATGCCGTGGCACACCATGCCCAGGTCGCGGGTGGCGGTGACCCGCGGGTCCTTCTGCCGCAGCGAGCCGGCCGCGGCGTTGCGCGGGTTGGCGAACATGGGCTTGCCGGCGTCGGCCATGGAGGCGTTGAGCCGCTCGAAGCCCTGCGTCGGGAGGAACACCTCGCCCCGGACCTCCAGCAGCGCCGGGACCGGGTGGTCGTCGTTCGCGACCAGCCGGTGCGGCACCGACGCGATGGTGCGTACGTTGGGCGTCACGTCCTCACCGGTGCGCCCGTCGCCGCGGGTCAGCGCGCGCACGAGGCGACCGTCCTCGTAGAGCAGGTTGATCGCGAGGCCGTCGACCTTGAGCTCGCACAGCAGCGCCGGCGACTCGATGCCCTCGCGCAGGATGCGTGCGTGCCAGGCGCCGAGCTCCTCGAAGGTGAAGGCGTTGTCGAGGCTCTCCATCCGCTGGAGGTGGTCGACCGCGGTGAACTCGGTGGACACCGCTCCACCGACCTTCTGGGTGGGCGAGTCGGGCGTACGCAGCTCGGGGAACTGCTCCTCCAGCGACTCGAGCTCGCGCAGCCGCACGTCGAACTCGGCGTCGGACAGCGTGGGGTCGTCGAGGACGTAGTAGCGCCAGCGGGCGTCGTCGACCTGCTCGCTGAGCTCCTGGTGGCGCTCGCGCGCCTCGGGCGGGGCGGAGGCCACCGTCGCGGCGGTGGCCTCGAGGTCGGGCTGCTCGCTCGTGCTCATGGGCACAGTCTGCCGGTCTCGTGCGACACCGCGCCCCACGCTCCGGTCTGGACCGGATGAAACACATTTGTTCCATCGGAATGCATCTGCCTACCCTGACGTTGTGGAACGAAACCGTTCCGTTTCATCATGACCGCAGGACCGAGGAGCAGGCGTGACCCCGACCGAGACCGGCACCCGACCCCGCGTGGCGGGCGAGCGCGAGCTGGAGATCCTCGACGCGACCCTCGAGGTGCTCGCCGACGTCGGCTACGACCTGCTCACCATGGATGCCGTCGCCGCCAGGGCGAAGGCGTCCAAGGCCACCCTGTACCGACGCTGGCGGGGCAAGCCCGAGCTCGTCGTCGCCGCGGTCACCCAGCACCACACCACCACCGCGACCGCCCCCGACACCGGCACCCTCCGCGGCGACCTGCTCGCGGCCTACTGCGGCAGCGGAGGCATCAGCGACCCGCGGGCCCAGGCGGTGCTCGCCGCGGTCGTCACCGCGATGGGCCGCGACCCGGAGTTCGCCGAGATCTACCGCCGCGATTTCATCGCGCCCAAGATCGCGGCCTCCCGGGGCATCTACGAGCGGGCCCGCGAGCGGGGCGAGGTCCACCCCGACGCGGACCTCACGATCCTCGGCCCCTCGCTCGCCGGCATCGTGCTGCACCGGGCCTTCCTGCTCGGCGACCCCGTCACCCCCGAGCTCGTCGGACGGGTGCTCGACGAGGTCATCCTCCCGGCGGCGCTCCACGGACCCGCCTCCCCCACCGGCTGACCCACCACGTCCGGCGACCGCTGTCGGACCCCTCTGCTCCACTCGACCTGCACCACCATCCACGAAGGACGCTCCATGACCGACAGCACGCTGGTTGCCGACGAGGTGACCCCCGAGCAGCACAAGCGCTTGCGCTGGGCGCTCGTGCTCATCTCGCTCGCGCAGCTGATGGTGGTGCTCGACAGCACCATCGCCAACATCGCCCTTCCCTACATCGGCACGGACCTCGACATCGACCAGGCCAACCTGCAGTGGATCGTCACGGGCTACGCCCTGACCTTCGGCGGCTTCCTGCTGCTCGGGGGCCGCCTCGCCGACCTCTACGGCCGCCGTCGCATCTTCATGGTCGGCGTGCTGCTGTTCGCCTTCGCCTCGCTCGTCGGCGGCTTCGCCCAGAACGAGGTCATGCTGCTCGGCGCCCGCGGCCTCCAGGGCCTCGGCGCCGCCCTGGCCTCGCCGGCCGCGCTCGCCCTCATCACCACCACGTTCCCGGCCGGGCGCGAGCGCAACCGCGCCTTCGCGGTGTACGCCGCCATGGCGGGCGTCGGTGCGGCCGTGGGGCTGATCCTCGGCGGCTGGCTGACCGGGCTCGACCCGATCCTCGGCCTCGAGGGCTGGCGCTACACGTTCCTCATCGTCGTCCCCATCGGGCTGGCCGCGGCCTTCTTCGCCCCGCGCTTCTTCGACGAGTCCGAGCGCCACACCGGGTGGCTCGACATCCCGGGCGCGATCACCGGCACCGGTGCCCTCCTCGCGATCGTCTACGGCCTGTCCCGCGCGGGCGACGAGCGCTATGGCTGGGGCGACACCACCACGGTCGCCAGCCTCGTCATCGGCGTGGCGCTCCTCGGCATCTTCCTGCTCGTGGAGTCCCGTGCCGAGCACCCGCTGATGCCCTTCCGCATCTTCCGCAGCAAGAACCGTGCGACCGCCTTCGCCGTGATGATGATCGTGCCGGCGGCGATGTTCGCGATGTTCTTCTTCCTCTCGCTCTTCATCCAGCTCGTCGTGGGCTACTCCCCGCTCACCACCGGCGTGGCGTTCCTGCCGTTCTCGATCGCGATGATCATCTCGGCCACCGCCGCCTCCCGGTTGATCAGCCACGTCGACCCGCGCTTCCTGTCCGGGGTCGGCACGCTGCTCTCGGCGGTCGCGCTCTACGGCTTCAGCCGGATCACCGTCCCGGAGGACCCGGCATCCATCCTCGCCTCGATGCCGACCGCCCTGGGCGGGCAGGGCGTCGCCCTCGGTGACGGCGTCAGCTACTGGACCCAGATCCTGCCGTTCGTCGTGCTGATGGCCTTCGGCATGGGGCTCAACTTCGTCCCCCTCACCCTCGTCGCCGTGCACCACTTGCGTGCGCAGGACACCGGCATCGGCTCGGGCGTGCTCAACACGATGCAGCAGGTGGGCGGCGCGCTGGGGCTTGCGACGCTCAGCACGGTGTCGCTGCACTTCGCACAGACACGGGCCGACGAGATCGCGCCCTCGATCGCGGCAGCCGCACCGCAGCTCGACCAGGCGGCTGTCGGCCAGCTGGCCTCGCTCGGCTCGTTCACCGAGGGCGCCACGATGGCCTTCTTCGTCGGCTCGCTGATGATGATCGCCGCCTCGGTGCTCGTCTGGCTGTTCCTCGACGTCAAGCACGAGGAGCTGGCGTCGGAGTCCGCGCCGGAAGGGGTCGGGGTCCACTGATCGGGCGTCCGGCCCGATCGCCCATCCGACGTCGCCGCCGCCTCGAAGGAGGGTTGTGAGCGATCCCCTCCTGACGACGGCCGACGTCCCGGGCGAGCCGCGTGCGATGGTCCTGGTCCTCCACGGGGGCAAGCCCCGGTCGGACCGGGTCATCGGCACGACCAGCGCGTCGTGGCGCCGGGCCGCGTGGCTGCAGCGTGCGATCACGCCCCAGGCGCACGAGGCGGGCGTCGGCGTGTGGCTGGCGCGCTACCGGGTGCGCGGGTGGAACGGCGGCGCCGGCCCGGTGGCCGACGCCCGGTGGGCGCTCGAGGAGCTTCGGTCCGCGCACGGCGACGTGCCCGTCGTGCTCCTGGGACACTCGATGGGTGCCCGGGTGGCGGTGCACGCGGCCGACGACCCGTCGGTCGTAGGGGTGGTCGGTCTGGCCCCGTGGTGGTCGGCCGACGACCCCGTCGCCACCCTGGCGGGTCGCGCGCTCCGGGCCGCCCACGGGCGCCGCGACCGCATCACGTCGTTCCGCGAGACCACCCGCTACGTCGACCGTGCGCGCAGCGTCGCCGACAGCGTCGAGCTCCACGACATGGGCGGCCTCGGCCACTACATGCTGGCCGGGTCCCGGCGCTGGCACGACGTCGCGCTGACCTCCGTACTCGAGGTGCTCGCCGCCCGGGTCCCGCGCGCCGAGCGCTGACCGGCCTCTAACCGGCCGCTGGCCGGTCAGAGGTTGCGCGCCACGCTCGCCGAGAGGCGTACGGCCCGACCCGCCCAGTCCGCCGTCGCCCCGGCGAGGCCGCAGGTCGGCGTGATGACCAGCTGGTCACCGACGCCGTCGGGATCCAGGCCGAGCATGTCGAGCCAGCGCTGCACCCGCTCCGTGGTGCGCACGTCGGAGGCGTCGCCGGCCGGCGCGGTGGACGGTACGACGCCGAGCGCGGCGGTGCGGCCCGACTCCAGCGCCTCCGCAAAGGTGTCGAGGTCGGCCGGGCCGAGCATGTCGAGGTCGGCGGAGAGCCCGTGCACCCCGGTCCCCGCGACGAGCGACCACGGCGTCTGCGGGGCGCACGAGTGCACCCACGCCTCGCCGCCGCCGTCAGCGATGGCGGAGACCACCCACTCCAGGTGCGCCGCGGCCTCGGGGAGGTCGACGCTGCGGTGCCGGCCGTAGCCGCTGGCGGTCGGCACCTGCCCGGCCACGACCGCGGCCAGCGCCGGCTCGTCGAGCTGCACGATCCAGCGGTCGGCACCGCGGATCCGCCGACGCAGGTCGGCGAGGTGGGTGCGCACGCCCTCGGCGAGGGCCTGGGCGAGCTCCCGGCGCGCGCCGTGGTCGGCGAGCACCTTGTCACCTCGCGGCTTCTCGACCGTCGCCGCCAGCGTCCACGGTCCGATGACCTGGGTCTTGAACGCCCCCTCGTAGTCCTGGGCCAGCTCCTCGACCGTGTCGAGGTCCTGCGCGAGCAGCGAGCGCGCACGACGGTGGTCGATCCCACTGGCGTCGGTGAGCCGCCACCCGGCGGGCTGCAGGTCGGCACCGAGGCCCTCGACGACCGCAAGACCGCGCCCGGTCATCGCGGCCGTGACACCGCGGCCCGGCACCTCCGGCACGTGCGGCAGGTCGGGCAGCTCGCCCAGGACGAGGCGGGTCGCCTCTGCGTGGGCGCGGTCGGAGTCTCCGGGCATCGAGCCGACGCCGGTGGCACGCGTCATGCGGGGGCCCCGACCGCACGCGTGGAGGCGATGGTGGCTGAGCCGACGACGCGGGTGCCGTCGTAGATCACCGCGGCCTGACCGGGCGCGATGCCCTCGGCCGGGTCGAGGAGGTCGATCTCCACGCGGTCGCCGGAGACGACGACGACCGCCCGGTGCTCGGCGCCGTGAGCACGCAGCTGCACGGTGCCCTCGACCCGCTCCGGGACCGTGCCGCACCAGCGCGGGCGCACCCCGGCCACGTGGTCCACTGCCAGGCGCTCGCGCGGACCGACGGTGACGGTGCCGCTGACCGGCTCGATGTCGAGCACGAACCGCGGCTTGCCGTCGGCCGCGGGCACGCCGAGCCGGAGGCCGCGGCGCTGACCGATGGTGAAGCCGTAGGTGCCGGTGTGGCTGCCGACCGTCTCCCCCGTCGTCGCGTCGACGATGTCCCCGCCGTGGTTGGGAGCGCGGTCGCCGAGCTTCTCGCGCAGCCAGCCGGCGTTGTCGCCGTCGGCGACGAAGCAGATGTCGTGCGAGTCGGGCTTGTCGGCCACCAGCAGGCCGCGTGCCTCGGCCTCGCGGCGCACGGTCGGCTTGT
Source organism: Nocardioides sp. zg-1230 (assembly GCF_013155335.1). Classification (GTDB taxonomy): domain Bacteria; phylum Actinomycetota; class Actinomycetes; order Propionibacteriales; family Nocardioidaceae; genus Nocardioides. Next base: position 243,201 of record NZ_JABJQZ010000008.1, read on the forward strand.
CGGTGTCACCGAGAGGGAAGAGCGAGTGTCGCAGCTGCTCCTGGTCGAGGACGCCGAGGACGTAGGACTGGTCCTTGGCGTGGTCGGTGGCGCGGTGCATCTCGATGAGGCCGTCGGCCCCGGTGCGCAGCTGCGCGTAGTGCCCGGTCGCGACCGCGTCGAAGCCGAGCGCGAGGGCCCGGTCGAGAACGGCGGCGAACTTGATCTTCTCGTTGCACCGCAGGCACGGGTTGGGCGTGCGCCCGGCGGCGTACTCGTCCATGAAGTCCTCCACGACGTCCTCGTGGAAGCGGTCGGAGAGGTCCCAGACGTAGAACGGGATGCCGATGACGTCGGCCGCGCGGCGCGCGTCGTTGCTGTCCTCGATCGTGCAGCACCCCCGCGCCCCGGAGCGGTACGACGCCGGGTTGCGGCTCAGCGCAAGGTGCACGCCGGTCACGTCGTGCCCGGCCTCGACGGCGCGCGCGGCGGCGACGGCGGAGTCCACCCCGCCCGACATGGCGGCGACGACCTTCATCCCCGACCCAACCCCTCAGCGCGCCCGGGCGGCCCGGGCACGCTCCACGACCGGACCGATGGCCTCGACGACGGCATCGACGTCGGCCGGGGTCGTGGTGTGGCCGAGCGAGAAGCGGAGCGAGTGCCTCGCCTGGTCAGGGTCGCAGCCCATCGCGAGCAGCACGTGGGACGGCTGCGGGACGCCGGCGGAGCAGGCCGAGCCGGTGGAGCACTCGATGCCGCGGGCGTCGAGCAGCATCAGCAGGGAGTCGCCCTCGCAGCCGGGGAACCCGATGTGGGCGTTGCCGGGGAGCCGCCGAGGTCCCGCCGGCGCGCCGTGCAGGTGGGCGTCCGGCACGGCCTCGATGACGCGGCGCACCAGGTCGTCGCGCAGCGCGGCGACCCGCACCGCGTGCTCGTGCTGGTGCTTCACCGACTCCTCGACGGCCGCGGCGAGGCTGGCGATCGCGGGCACGTCGAGCGTGCCACTGCGGATGTCGCGCTCCTGGCCACCGCCGTGCACGAGTGCGCTGACGGGCAGGTCGCGTCGTACGACGAGCGCCCCCACACCGTAGGGGCCGCCGACCTTGTGGCCGGTGAAGGTCAGCGCGTCGACGCCCGAGGCGGCGAAGTCGACGGGCACCTGCCCGAGCGCCTGCACGGCGTCGGTGTGGACGGGGATCCCGTGCTCGGCGGCGATCGCGACCACCTCGTCGATCGGCTGCAGCGAGCCGACCTCGTTGTTGGCCCACATCACCGACACCAGCGCGACGGATCCGGGGTCGCGGGCGACGGACTCCCGGAGGGCGCCGACGTCGAGGACGCCCTCGGACGACACGGGCAGCAGCTCCACCTCGGCGTGGTCGTACTCGGCCAGCCAGTGGAGCGGGTCGAGCACCGCGTGGTGCTCGACGGCGGTGGAGAGGATGCGCGTACGACGGGGGTCCTCGGCGCGCCGGGCCCAGAAGATCCCCTTCAGCGCGAGGTTGTCGGACTCCGTGCCTCCGGAGGTGAAGACGACGTCGCCCGGCCGGGCGCCGATCACGCCAGCGATGGTCTCGCGGGACTCCTCGACCACCCGCCGGGCGCCGCGGCCCGACGCGTGCAGCGAGCTGGCGTTGCCGACGCCAGTGAGCTGGCGCGTCATCGCCTCGATCGCGACCGGCAGCATCGGCGTGGTCGCGGCGTGATCGAGGTAGACGAGCGGACGGGTCATGACCTGCCAAGCCTACGGGGCCGGGCTGCGCCAACCCGCCCCGCGTGGCCACGTTCACACCTAGGCTCGCCCCGTGCGCGCTCCCCGGGCCTGGCTCGCCTGCCTCCTGCTGGTGCCCACCCTCGCGTGCGAGGCGGGCGGCCAACCGGCTGCCGACTCCCCCGCAGATGGCGGCCCTGCGCGGTCCGCGGCACCGGCCGCGACGGACGAGACGCTCCGCGCGGAGGCCCTCGCACTCGTGGACGAGCGCGAGCGGGCGCTGGCGGAAGGCGACCGGGAGGCGTTCCTCGCCACCGTCGACCCTGACGAGCTCACCTTCTCCGCGACCCAGGCGCGATGGTTCGACAACCTCGCCCGACTCCCCGTGGGGGACGTGTCCTTCGAGCTCGGCGACGAGGACGCCCTGGCCGACGACTTCGACGACGGCGAGCTGCGGCTCCCCGTCGACTTCACGATGCGGCTGCGCGGCTTCGACAGCCGCCCCGTCACCGACAAGATGGTGTGGACGTTCGTGCACAGCGACGACCACGTGCTCCTCGCCGGCGACCGCGACGAGCAGGTCGACCTGGTGAACGGGTGGATCCCGGCTCCGTGGGACCTCGCCCACATCGAGGTGCGCCGCTCCGGAGGAATCCTCGCGGTCTTCGACGAGGACACCAGCGAGCACGCCAGCTATGTCATGTCCGACCTCGCCAACGCGACGGCGGTCGTCAGGCGTCACTTCCCGGACTGGCCGGGGCGCTACGTCGCGTACGGCACCTCCGACACCACCGCCATCGCCGAGATGAGCGGCATGTCCGTCGACCAGACCGCCGGCGTGGCGTTCCCGGTGCTGGCGCGCCCCGACGGCCCGGTCGCCGCCTACCGGTTCGCCGTCAACCCGACCGTCGTCGGTGACGTCCTCGCGCGCGGCCTCGTGTTCCGCCACGAGCTGGCGCACGTCGCGCTGGGACCCACCGACGACCGCTCCCCGGTCTGGTTGATGGAGGGCGTCGCGGAGTACGTCGCCCGCTCGACCGTGCCCGTCGACGAGCGTCGCCGGATCGCCGCCCACCAGCTCGGCACCGCGTCCGCACGCACGCTCGAGCCGACCAGGAGCTTCTACCGGGACGACCCCACCCTCAGCTACAACCTGGCGGCGGTCGTGTGCGACTACGTCGCCACTACGAGGGGCGAGGCCGCGCTGTGGGACCTCGTCCGCACCTTCCGCACGGCCCGCATCTTCTCCTGGTCCCAGACCGAGGGCGTCGTGCGCCGCGAGCTCGGGCTCTCGACCACGGAGCTCAGCGCGCAGGCGCTCGCCTGGGCGAGGGCCGCCTGAGGCCTCAGGCCATCCGCGACAGCCAGGGGTGCCCGGGGTAGAGCCGGCCCACGGACGCGCGCAGCCACTCGCGCGGCGCCGGGTCCAGGAGCGGCCACGTCACCTCGAGGTCCCGGTCGTCCTTGGGCCGGTGCAGCGCGGCCTTGTAGAGCAGGGTGACCTCGGGACGCAGGTAGCGCACGCCGTCGCCGGCCACCCAGGTCACGTCGTCGACCGGGGCCACGTGGTCGGGATCGCGCTTGCTCGTCCAGAGACCGTCCTGGTCGGGCGTGATGACGAGGTCGATGATCCACGGGTCAGCGGCACTGCGCCGGACCCAGACCTGGCTCCGGACGTCGAGCACCTCGCGGTGGCGGTCGTTGAAGGGCCGAAGTGTGCCGCCGTGGTTGCTCCACAGGTTCCAGTCGTCCCCGACGTGCTCGCGGAAGGCGGTGAGGTCGCAGGCGAGGATCGAGAGGTCCACGTCCTCGTGCTCGCGGGCGTGGCCGGTGAACGCCTCCACGGACCAGCCGCCGACGATCCACCACGGCCGGTCGAAGCCCGCCATGAAGCGGATCAGGCCGTCCGGGTCCAGCGGTGCCCACGCCCCGTACCAGCGGTAGAAGTGCTCGTCCTCGGCCACCTCCTCGGGAGTCCGGTGAAGGGGCTCGCGCTGGTCGGCCATGCGCCGACGCTACCCGTGGGAGGGTGTCGGCCGTGCGCACCCACGAGCGCGCCGGCTACGACTGTCCCTTCTGCCTCATCCAGCGTGGCGTGCACGACGAGCGCAACCGGCCCGCCGACGTGGTGGCCGTGACGGAGCACGCCTACGCCCGGATCTCCCCGAAGTGGTGGCCGGCCAACGACGGCGCCGTGCTGGTGATCCCGCGCGCGCACCACGAGAACCTCTACGGCATCCCCACCGAGGCCGGTCACGCCGTGTGGGACCTCACGCAGCAGGTGGCCGTCGCGATGCGCGATGGGTCACGCCCGCCCAGCGCACGCCGTACGCCGAGCGCCTCGCCGCCGTGCTCGAACTGCCCCGCGTCTTCGGCTGAGCGCCCGCCGCCCTAGAGCACGACGAGGTCGTCGCGATGGATGACCTCGCGCTCGTACGCCGTCCCCAGCGCGTGCTTCAGCTCCCGGGTCGAGCGGCCGAGGAGGGCAGGCAGCTCGTCGGCGTCGAAGTTCACGAGTCCGCGGCCCACCACCGTGCCGTCGGGGTCGACCAGGTCGACCGCGTCACCGGCGACGAACGCCCCGCCCACGGCGGTGATGCCGGCCGGGAGCAGCGAGGCGCGGCGCTCGACGATCGCGCGGACAGCCCCCTCGTCGAGCGACAGCGTGCCCTGACCCGACGTGGCGTGCGCCAGCCACAGCAGCCGGGTGGGGCGGCGCTTGCCGGTCGCCTCGAAGTGGGTGCCGACGTCCGCGCCGGACAGCGCGGCCGCGGCCTGGTCGGCGGAGGTCAGCACGACGTCGATGCCGGCACCGGTCGCGATCCGGGCCGCGTCGACCTTGGTGGTCATCCCGCCGGTACCGACACCGGCGGCACCGGCCGACCCCACGGTCACCGCCTCGAGGTCGTCCTCGGAGCTCACCACCGGGACCAGCTGTGCGCCGGGGCGCGACGGCGGGCCGTCGTAGAGGCCGTCGACGTCGGAGAGCAGCACCAGCAGGTCGGCGTGCACGAGGTGGGCGACGAGCGCCGCCAGCCGGTCGTTGTCACCGAAGCGGATCTCCGACGTCGCGACCGTGTCGTTCTCGTTGACGATCGGCACGACACCGAGCTCGAGCAGCTTGGCGAAGGTCTGGTGGGCGTTGCGGTAGTGCGCGCGCCGGGTGACGTCGTCGACGGTGAGCAGCACCTGGCCCGTGACGATGCCGTGCCGGGCGAACTCCTCCTGGTAGCGGTGCGCGAGCAGCCCCTGTCCCACCGACGCGGCGGCCTGCTGGGCGGCGAGACCACGGGGGCGACGCTTCAGCCCGAGGGGGGCGAGTCCCGCAGCGATGGCCCCCGACGACACGAGCACCACCTCGGCTCCGCCTCCGCGGGCGGCGGCGAGCACCTCCACCAGCTGCCGTACGCGTGCCGGGTCGATCCCCCCGGCGGCGGTGGTCAACGACGACGAGCCGACCTTGACGACGATGCGACGGGCACCGTCGACCAGGCTCCCTCGCGTGGCCGAGCGGTCAGTCGTCACTGCCGTCCCAGTCGGGGTCGTCCTTGCTGCCGATCTCGTAGGCCATCGGACCGACGCCGGAGCTGCCGGAGCTGCGGTTGGGGCCCTTCGTCCGGCGCTCCTCGTCGAGACGGCGGGCCACGTCGGCGCGGGCCTCCTCCTCCGACTTGGTCTCCATCGCCTCGGCGATGTCGCGACGCCGGTCGCGGGCCGGCCGGTCCTCGCGGAACCGCTCGTCCTCACCGCGTCGGCCGAGCATCTCGGCACCGGCCTCGATGCTGGGCTTGAAGTCGAAGACCACCGAGTTGTCGTCGGGGCCGATCAGGACCGCGTCGCCCTCCTGGGCGCCCATCTTCGCGAGCTTGAGCTCGACGCCCAGGCGGTTGAGGCGGTCGGCCAGGAAGCCCACGGCCTCCTCGTTGCTGAAGTCGGTCTGGCGCACCCAGCGCTCGGGCTTGGTGCCGCGCACCCGCCACCCCTCGTCGGTCGCGACGACCGTGAAGTCGTCGCCGCCGTCGACGGGCCGGGGCCGCAGCACGATGCGCTCCGCCTCGGCCGCCGGCGCGGCCTCCCGCGATGCCTCGACGATCTCGGCCATCGCGAAGGTGAGCTCGCGCAGCCCGGCTCCGGAGGCGGCGCTGACCTCGAAGACCCGCAGGCCGCGACCGCGCAGCTCCTCGACCACCATGTCCGCGATGTCCTGGCCGTCGGGGACGTCGACCTTGTTGAGGGCCACCAGCCGGGGCCGGTCCTCGAGGCCGCCGTAGCGGGCGAGCTCGCCCTCGATCACGTCGAGGTCGTCGAGCGGGTTGCGCCCGGGCTCGATGGAGGCGGTGTCGATGACGTGCACCAGCGCGGAGCAGCGCTCGATGTGGCGCAGGAAGTCGTGGCCGAGACCGCGGCCCTCGGCCGCACCCTCGATCAGGCCGGGCACGTCGGCGACCACGAAGGTGGTCTCGCCCGCGGTGACGACGCCGAGGTTGGGGATGAGGGTGGTGAAGGGGTAGTCGGCGATCTTGGGCCGGGCCCGCGAGATCGCGGCGATCAGCGACGACTTGCCCGCGCTCGGGAAGCCGACGAGGCCGATGTCGGCGACGACCTTCAGCTCGAGGCGTACGACGAGCTCGTCCCCGGGCTCACCCAGGAGGGCGAAGCCGGGCGCCTTGCGCTTGGAGGAGGCGAGGGCGGCGTTGCCGAGACCACCGCGGCCGCCCTGGGCGACGACGAGGGTCGTCCCGTGCCCGACGAGGTCGGCGAGCACGTGGCCGTCGGCGTCCTTGACCAGGGTGCCGTCGGGGACGGTCAGGACCAGGTCCTTGCCGTTGCCGCCGTTCTTGTGGTCACCGGCGCCCTGACCGCCGTTCTCCGCACGGCGCTTGGGGCTGTGGTGGTAGTCGACGAGGGTGGTGACGCTGGTGTCCACCTGCAGGATGATCGACCCGCCCTGGCCGCCGTTGCCGCCGTCGGGGCCGCCGAGGGGCTTGAACTTCTCCCTCTTGACCGAGGCGACGCCGTTGCCGCCGCGGCCCGCCGCGAGGTGCAGCGTGGCCTGGTCGACGAACGTGGGGATGGCCATGGGATTCCTTGCTGTTGGTGGTGCTGAAACCACAAAAGGCGCCCCAGAAGGGACGCCCAGTGGTGATGAGGCGGATCTCGAGACGAGTCGCTCAGCTCCTCGCAAGCTCGGACCTGAGCCGAGCTCTCCTCAATCTCCCGCCCGTGTGTCGACTTCGCGAGCTCAGTCGACGGGCGTGATGTTGACGACCTTGCGACCGCGGCGGGTGCCGAACTCGACGGCGCCGGCCTGCAGGGCGAAGAGGGTGTCGTCGCCGCCGCGACCCACGCCGGTGCCCGGGTGGAAGTGCGTGCCGCGCTGGCGGACGATGATCTCGCCGGCGCCGACGACCTGGCCGCCGAAGCGCTTCACGCCGAGGCGCTGCGCGTTGGAGTCACGACCGTTCTTGGTGCTCGCAGCACCCTTCTTGTGAGCCATTGTCCAGTCCTTTGGGAATGAAGAGTCGACCTCGAGCGAGTGCTCAGAGGGAGATGTCGGTGACCTTGACCTGGGTGTACTTCTGGCGGTGACCCTGGCGCTTCTTGTAGCCGGTCTTGTTCTTGTACTTCTGGATGATGATCTTCGGGCCCTTGGTGCGGCCGGTCACCTCGACGGTCACGCTCGCCTTGTCCAGGCCGGTCGCGGTCACCTTGTCGCCGTCGACCACCATCACCACGGGAAGGGTGAGGGTGTCGCCCGCGGCGGCCATCGCGTCGATCTCGATGACGTCGCCAACGGCAACCTTCTGCTGCTTGCTGCCACTGCGCACGACTGCGTACACGGCGAGTCACTCTCCTCGATACGAACTACAGGTAAGAAAACATTCGGGACTGCGCACGACACCGCCTGGTCGGGCGAGTACGCCGCGTGGCGGGCGCGCAGAATCGGTGCGTCGAACACCGAGGGTCAAGACTACGGGATCGGGTGCCGACCGGGCAAAACGAGGTCGGCCACCCTCTCCCGCGGGCTCAGCGCTTGCGTGAGCCCTTCTTCTTGATCGGGACGTGCTCGACGACCGGGGCCTCGCCCGGACCGCCGGACGACGTGTCGTCCGGAGCAGCTCCGTCGACCGCCGGCGTGCCGGCCCCGGCCTCGAGGCCCGCGGTCCCGGGCTCGACCACGCCCGTGGCCGGCACGGTGCCCACGCCCGACGGCGGGCCGGCGGGACGGCTGGCCGAGCGGCGACGCGTGCGCGTGACCACCTTCGGCTTCTCGGGCTCGATCGAGGGAGCCTCGGGCGTCGTCTCGGCCGGAGCTTCGGGCGCCGCCTCGACCGGAGCCTCGGGCGCCGCCTCGACCGGAGCCTCGGGCGCCGCCTCAGCCGGAGCCTCGACCTGCGCCTCAGAGGTCGTCGCGGCCGGAGCCTCAGGCGTCGCCTCGGCGGGAGCCTCGCTCGACGCCTCCTCGGCCGCCCGGTCGGCCCGTGCCATCGCGGCGACGTCCTTGGGCGACGGGGCGTGCGACGGGGCGTGGTGCGGCTCGGCAACCTTGGCGTTGCCGCCCTCGTTGCCGGTGCCGGGCTCCTCGTTGCCCGCACCGCGGCGACCGCGCCTGCGGCTCCCCCGACGGCCCTCGCCGTCGTCGGGTCGTGCGTCGGGGTCGACCGGCTGGTCCTTGATGACCACGCCGCGGCCGTGGCAGTGCTCGCAGTTCTCGCTGAACGCCTCCACGAGCCCGGTGCCGATGCGCTTGCGAGTCATCTGGACGAGGCCGAGCGAGGTCACCTCGGCGACCTGGTGCCGGGTGCGATCGCGACCGAGGCACTCGACGAGGCGGCGGACCACGAGGTCGCGGTTCGACTCGAGCACCATGTCGATGAAGTCGACGACGATGATGCCGCCGATGTCGCGCAGCCGGAGCTGACGCACGATCTCCTCGGCCGCCTCGAGGTTGTTCTTCGTGACCGTCTCCTCGAGGTTGCCCCCGGACCCGGTGAACTTGCCGGTGTTGACGTCGACGACGGTCATCGCCTCGGTGCGGTCGATGATGAGCGAGCCTCCCGAGGGCAGCCAGACCTTGCGGTCCAGCCCCTTCTGGATCTGCTCCTCGATGCGGTAGGTCGCGAAGACGTCGCCGCCGGTCGCGCCGCGCTCGAACTTCTCGAGGCGCTCGCCGAGGTCGGGAGCGACCGAGTCGACGTACCCGCGGACGGTCTCCCAGGCGTCGTCACCCTCGATGACGAGCTTGGCGAAGTCCTCGGTGAACAGGTCGCGCACGACCTTCAGGGTCAGGTCGGGCTCGCCGTAGAGCAGCTGCGGGCCGGAGCCCTTGTGGGTCGCCTTCTTCTCGATGTCCTCCCAGCGAGCCTTGAGGCGCTCGACATCGCGCGTCAGCTCCTCCTCGCTGGCACCCTCCGCCGCGGTGCGCACGATGACGCCTGCGGTGTCGGGGACGATCTGCTTGAGGAGCGTCTTGAGGCGACTGCGCTCGGTGTCGGGCAGCTTGCGGGAGATCCCGGACGTGGTGCCGTCCGGGACGTAGACGAGGAAGCGTCCGGCGAGGCTGACCTGGCTGGTCAGGCGGGCGCCCTTGTGGCCGACCGGGTCCTTGGTGACCTGCACGAGGACCATCTGACCGCTGGAGAGCACCGACTCGATCTTGCGCGGTTGCCCCTCCTTGTGGCCGAGCGACTGCCAGTTGACCTCACCGGCGTAGAGGACCGCGTTGCGGCCCTTGCCGATGTCGATGAAGGCGGCCTCCATCGAGGGGAGCACGTTCTGCACGCGGCCGAGGTAGACGTTTCCGATGAGGGAGGTCTGGGACTTGCGTGCGACGTAGTGCTCCACGAGGACCTTGTCCTCGAGCACGCCGATCTGCGTGAGGTCCTTGCGCTGGCGGATGACCATCACCCGCTCGACCGCCTCGCGGCGGGCGAGGAACTCGGCCTCGCTGACGATCGGCGCCCGGCGACGGCCGGCCTCGCGGCCCTCGCGGCGGCGCTGCTTCTTGGCCTCGAGGCGGGTGGAGCCCTGGACCGAGGTGATCTGGTCCTCGGCGGAGCGCGTCTTGCGCACCCGCGTGACGGTGTTGGGGTCGCCGTCGTCGGACGAGCCCTCCTCGCCGGCGCGGCGACGACGGCGGCGACGGCGCGAGGAACCCTCGCCGTTGCCGTCGGACGCCTGGGAGTCGCCGTCCGTCGGGCCGGAGGTCGAGGCCTCCGCGGTGTCGTCGGAGGTGTCGGCGGACCCGGTGTCGGAGTCGCCCTCCCCCTCGCCGCCCTCACCGGACTTGCGGCGACGACGACCGCCGCGGCGGCGACGACGGCGACCGGAGCCGCCCTCCCCCTCGCCGTCGGAGTCCTCCGACTCCGAGGTGTCGGGGGCGTCGGCGTCCGGGGCCTCGGAGGTGTCGGCGACGAGAGCGGTGCCGTCCTCGTCCTCCTCGGAGTCCGTCGCGTCGGTCGTCTCGGCGACGGACGTCTGGGCGGCCTTCCGGCCGGACTTCTTGGCAGGCTTCTCGGCGGCGGACTTCTTCGCCGCCGACTTCTTCGCCGCGGCCTTCTTGGCGGGTGCCGGAGTCTCCGAGGCCGCCTCGTCGGCCTCGTCGGCCTCGTCGGCCTCGACCGGGGCCTCGACCGGGGCCTCGACCGGGGCGGCCGCGGGCTTCTTGCGCGTGCGGCGAGTGGTCGTGGTGACGACCGGGGCCTGGAACAGCACCGCGTGACCGGCGTCGGACTCGGGGGCCGGAGCGGTCTCCGCGACCTCCGGCTGGGGTGCTGCGGCGGCCTTCTTGGCGCTGGTCCGCTTGGCGGCCGCCTTCTTGGCAGGCGCCTTCGCGGCGGACTTCGCGGCGGACTTGCGCGCCGTCGCCTTCTTCGCGGGTGCCGGGGCGTCCTCGGTCACGTCGGCAGCCTGGGGCTCAACGGCGGGGGGCTCAACGGCGTCGGGCTCAGGCGTCGCGGCGGCCTTCTTCGCGGCGCTCTTGCGCGCCGGCGCCTTCTTGGCAGGCGCCCGGCGGGAGGCGGTCTTGCGGACGACGGGTTCGTCGGCGTCGCCGGCCGCGGGAGCAGGATCGGGGGCGGCGGCGGCCGGTGCGGCAGCCGCCTTCTTGGCGGGTGCCTTGCGCGTACGACGTGTCACGACGGGCGCGGCGGGCGAGGTGTCCGCGGTCGGCTCGTTCCCCGCCTCTGGAGTGGCGGACCCGGACTCGGTGCGCTCGGGCTGGTCGGGCTGGTCATCACTGAGCATGTGGTGCTCCTCGGGCACCGTGACGGTGCCGGTACGGCGTCCGCCCCTCTCGCATGGCGATCAGTGGGACGCAAAGCTTCTGTGGCGGCGACCCCCTCCGCGGGTGCGTCTCCGGCCGGCCGGTGCGCCACCCGCCGCGGTCGCCGGGCCACGCGAGTCGCTGTCACCGACTCCTGTGGCCGCGTCGCGGTCCGGTGACGTCCACCCACCCGGGGTGCCGACCGCTGGTGCGGCCGGCGAGAACGTCGTCGGCTCGACGGATCCCGACGGTGGTCAGGGCGTCGAACGTGGCGAGTATCGCACACCGCCCGCCTCCGACCCCAAGGCGCGCGGCGGCCGGGCGTGCCGGGGTCCGCCGATATGCTCCCCGGGCATCCGGATGCACCGTCCGATCCTCACCACGTCCGCACCACATCCTCAGCAGGGGGACGCCCGAGTTGGCCACGACAGAGCGCAAGATCCACCGACGCGAGGTCAGCGACGCCGACCTGCTGCGCGAGTCCGAGCTGTTCGACGAGGAGTTCTACCTCCAGCAGCTCCCCAAGCTCCGCGAGCAGGGCAAGGACCCGGTCCAGCACTACCTCACCCGCGGCGGCTTCAACGGCAAGGATCCGTCGGCGGCCTTCTCGTCGCGCTCCTACCTCCAGCGCAACCCGGAGGTGGCGGCGGCGAAGATCAACCCGCTGGTGCACTACCTGCGCATCGGCCGGGCGGAGGGCAGGAGCATGAACCCCCTGGCCGACGACATCGCACTGATCGTCGAGTCGGGCCTGTTCGACCCCGACTACTACCGGCACTTCCACCCCGACCTGCCCGAGGACGCCGACCTCGTCCGCCACTACCTCCGCTTCGGCGCCCGTCGTGGCGACGACCCCAGCGAGCTGTTCTCCACCACCGGCTACCAGCGCCAGAACGTCGACGTCGCCAAGAGCGGCGCCAACCCGCTGCTGCACTACCTGCGCTTCGGACGGCACGAGGGACGGATCGCGCCCCGCGGCCGGCTGCGCGAGCCCTACTTCGACAGCCTGTTCGCCCAGCAGTGGGCGCAGCTCGCGCCGCTGCCGGTCGCCCACCTCACGTCGGTGACGCCGCGGGTGACCGTGCTGACCGACAGCGTGGGGCCGTCCAGCCTGTTCGGCGGCGTCGGCACCTCGGTGATCCTCGCGATCCTGCTGGCCAACCGCTTCGGCGCCACCCTCCGCATCGCCACCCGTACCGAGGCCCCGGACCCGAGCGTCGTCGCCACCCTCGAGCAGGCGTCCGGCGTCCGGCTCGAGGGCGCGCTGGAGACGGCGTACGTCCCGGTGTCGGGCGACGCCGAGCTGGCGGTCGCCGACGACGAGATCGTCATGACCACCTCGTGGTGGACGACCCGCGCCACGCTCGGCAGCACGGTCCCCCGCGAGCAGGTGCTCTACCTCCTGCAGGAGGACGAGCGGATGTTCTACGCCTTCGGCGACGAGCGACTGATGTGCAGCGAGACCCTCGGCGAGCGCGGCTTCACCGTGGTCGTCAACACCCAGCGGCTGCTCGACCACCTCGGGTCACCCGACAACTACCCGCACCTGGCCGAGGAGGCCATCGCGCTCACCCCGGCCTTCCCCGGCGGGCTGCCGCGCGACGGCGCCGGCCTGGCCCCGCGGCCCGAGGGCAAGCGGCGGCTCTTCTTCTACTCGCGCCCGGAGAACGCCCGCAACCTCTTCTGGCGCGGCGGCACCGTCCTCTCCCGCGCCGTCGAGCAGGGCGTCCTCGACCCCGACGAGTGGGAGCTGTACCTCGTCGGACGCCGCACGCCCGACCTGACCTTCCCGCGCGACACCAGGCCCCTCGTCGTCGAGGGCCTCAACTGGCTCGACTACCAGGCGCTCGTGCACACGATCGACGCCGCGCTGGTGCTGATGGACACGCCCCACCCGTCCTACCCGCCGCTCGACCTCGCCGCCGCGGGCGTCCCCGTGCTGACCAACACCCACGGCAGCAAGCAGGACCTGAGCGACTACTCGGCCAACATCCTCACCGCCCCGGCCACGGTCGACGGGCTGCTCGAGGGCATGCAGCGGCTGCTCGCGCTGTCCGACGACCGGGAGCAGCGGGCGGCCAACCTGCGGGCCGACTCCATCGAACGCGACTGGACGACGAGCCTCGCCCCCACCGTCGACGCCCTCGTCGAGCGCTTCGCCGCCGTGATGCGGTCCGGCGATGTTCGCTGACCTCCCCCGTCCCACCGGACCGCTGCCGGTGCTGTGGGACAGCACGGTCACGCAGCGCGTGGGACGGATGCTCGACGGCGACGTGAAGGTGGCCTGGTTCTACGGCCAGCCCGACACCAGCACCTTCCGCTACCGCGTGGCCAACGTGGTCGAGGCCGTCAACAGCGACCCCGACGGCGTGGTCGGCGCCGGCTGGTTCAGCGACGACGACATCCCGTCCGTGCTCCCGGTCGTGCCGCAGCTCGACGCGATCGTGCTCGCCCGCCACCGCTACGGCGGCAACGTGCGACGCCTCGCCGCGACGGCCGCGCGCGCCGGCCTACCCCTCCTGTTCGACACCGACGACCTCGTGTTCGACACCTCCTACGCCGGCCTCGTCATGGACTCGCTGGGGCGCGACGCCACGGTGAGCCTGGACTGGGACGTCTGGTTCTCCTACATGGGGCGGCTCAACGCCACGCTCGGGTTGTGCGAGGGCGCGTTCACGACCAACCAGACGCTCCGCGCCGAGCTCGCCCGCCACCTGCCCCTCGAGCACGTCCACGTGGTGCCCAACGTGCTCAACCGCGTGCAGCAGGAGTACAGCCGCACCCTCCTCGAGGCCAAGCAGTCGTCCGGCTACCGGCGCACGGGCCCGGTGACCATCGGCTACTTCAGCGGCACCCCCTCGCACGTGCGCGACTTCACCGTCGCCGCGCCCGCGCTGGCCCGCCTGCTCGCCCGCGACCCCGACGTGGACGTCCGGATCGCCGGGTTCCTCGACGACGTCGGACCGCTGGAGGAGTTCCGCGACCGCATCGAGTTCGTGCCGTTCATGCACTACGTGGAGCTGCAGCACTCGATCGCGGAGGTGGAGGTCAACGTCGCGCCCCTCCAGCACAACGCCTTCAACGTCTGCAAGTCGGACCTGAAGTTCTTCGAGGCCGCCGTGGTCGGCACGTGGACGGTCGCGTCGCACACGCCGTCGCTCGACGCCGCCATCACCGACGGGGTGACCGGGCGGCTGGCCCGCGATCACGAGTGGGACGGCGCCCTCGCCGAGGCGGTCGACCTCGCCCGCGACACCGAGCGCTACGCCGCGACGATGTCGGCCACCGCCGAGCAGGCCCACAGCACCTGGGCGTGGGACTCGGTCGCGGCGTCCGTGCGTCGGGCGCTGGAGGCTCAGCTGGCGAAGGGGTCGCCCACCTCGCCCGTCGCCTCGTCGTAGGGACCCTGGTCGAGCCGGGTCAGCAGCGCCGGACCGGCCGGGTCCAGCCCGCCGAGCCGCGTCATCCCCGAGAGGATGTCGTCGGCCCGCACGGCCGGCTCCCCGTGCCGCAGGACCAGCTCGACGGTCGTCTGTGCCCCCTCGGCCGCGTCGACGACCGCGAGCGACGACACGGCCCCGCGGGCGTCGAAGCTGCGCAGACCGCGCTTGGTCATCCGCTCGACCGTGACCTCCGGAGCGGCGAGGAACGCCTCCACCGCGCGCTGGGCGTCGGGACGGGGTACGTCGACCTCGATCCGCCAGCGACTGGCCTGGAGCCGGTCGGAGAGCGAGCCGCCCGGCGACTCCACCACGGCCAGCACATCGAGCCCGGGCGGGAGCGAGGCGTCGAGCAGCTCGTGCACCTCGGCCGGGACCAGCACCTCCGCGAGGGCCAGCTCGAGGTACTCGGCCTCGCTCGCAGCCCCCGTGGGTGAGGCGCCGGCGTAGGAGATGCGCGGGTGCGGGTTGAAGCCGGACGAGTAGGCCATCGGGATGCGCGCGCGGAAGACGGCGCGCTCGAACGCGCGGGAGAAGTCGCGGTGGCTGGTGAACCGCAGCCGGCCGCGCTTGGCGTAGCGGACGCGGAGGCGCTGGACCGGGGGTGGCTGCTGGGGAGGATCCTGTCGGGGCATGGCGGGGTCAGGCTATCGCCCGGCCCGCTCCTCGACCGAGTAGACCCAGCGCGGCTCCCCGCCCCAGTCGAAGGTGCGCTCGGGACGCAGGCAGTCGAGGTCGAGCTCGCGCTTGGCCACGACGGTCGTCAGCCGGGGCAGCCGCTCCGCGACGACGCAGGGCGAGCCGGCGACGTGGATCACGTCGGGCGTCGGGTTGGTCCACTCGAGCTCGTCACGGCCCGACCACGAGAACCAGATGTAGGCCCCGCCACGGTTCCACACCTCCTCGTGCTCCCGGCCCGGGTCGAGGCGGCCCCAGACCTCCGGGTCGGGCCCGGACATCTGGCGCCCGGAGAACGCCGGGACGCCGGTGGCCATCATCAGCGCGTCGACCGAGTAGTGGTCCGAGGCCCAGACGCCCCCGTCCGCACGGGCGGCGTCCCCGTCCTGCTCCATCTGCTGGGCGACCTCGGTGCCGCGCAGGTCGCCGAGCCCGACGAGCACCGGGTTGACGTCCCACACCAGGGAGAACGCGAGTGCTCCGCCGAGGACGTAACCAGCCGCGTGGCGGGGCCACCGGGTCAGCAGGAAGACGACCACTCCCACTCCCCCGGCAGCCACCCAGACGGTGGCCAGCGACATGTCCGGGAGGTTCTGCACCCGCAGGACGGACCCGGCGTAGCCGGACACGAGCGCGGCGGCCCCGGCCGCGACCACCGCGAGCGTGCGGGTGCCGCGCTCCGCCGCGCCCGGCAGGACGAGGCACAGGAGGATGACGGCGAGGTGACCGAGCACCTGCGCGTCCCGTGCCGGCGGGACCATGTTGACGAGCGGGAGGCGTGAGCCCACGGTCCCGAAGTCGAGCATCGTCCAGAGCGCCCACCACCCGGTCGAGGCGGCGACCGCGACCACGGCCCAGCGGTGGCCGGGCACCCGCCACTGCACGCCGCGCACCAGCAGCAGGAGCGCGGGCACGAGCGCGACGAGGAAGGCCGAGGAGATCTCCGACGCGTTGGACCCGACCACGGTCACGCCGTCGGCGAGGACCCCGAGGTGGGTCGCCCCGAACAGCGACTGCACGGCGGCGGCCGTCCCGGTCAGCACCCGGGTGCCGGGGTAGACGGTGTCCGCCGAGGCGGCGATCGCGGCGCGGCTCTCCCAGTAGACGGCCGCCAGGAGCAGCAGGGTCAGCACGCCCACGCCGGCCACTACCGCGAGGCGGCGGCCCCGTCCGGGCCGCGGTGCCAGCAGCCCGGCGACCATCGCCAGGACCACGACGGGCACCAGCACCACCGCCCACGGCGGGTAGAGCAGCGGCGTACGGACCAGGAGGGCCGCGGCGAGCAGCGACCAGGCGCCGGCCGCCGCCCAACGTCGGTCGTCGACCCCGCGGACGGCCCGTTCGAGCGCGACCGCGCCGGCGAAGGCGAACCCGAGGAGGTTGGCGTGGGTGCCGGACCACCACGCGTTGGCCGGCGAGAAGAGGATCAGCGCCGCGGCGAACCAGCCGATCCAGCGGCTTCCGGTGAGGGTGCGGAAGAACGCGGGCGCCGCCAGCAGCAGGAGCAGGACGCCCAGCCAGTGCCGCGCGGCGAACAGCACGCTGTCGGGCAGCCAGGGCCCCGCACGCTGGACCGTGCCGTCGAGGAAGAGCACCGACGTCACCGGACCCGACGGCAGCACGTTCAGGACGGCCTGCTGCGCCGTGAGCGGGTTGTGGTCCTCGGTCCGGCCGGTCGCCTGCACGCCCAGCACGAGCGGGGTCGCGGTCAGGAACTCGTCCGAGCGCGTGGCCCGTGCCTCCCCGAGCATCACGCCGGTGGGGTCGGCCGGGTCGACCCGGAGCTCCGGTGCCCCGATCGAGGACTGGGACACCCCCGCCAGTGAGACGAGGAGGTAGAGGACGACCGGCGCGACGACGTGCCACGGGAGGGAGGCGAGCCGGGTCCGACGCGGTGCGCCAACAGTTGCGTGGCCCACCGGGACGAGGCCTCCTGAGGAGTTGGACGGACGAGCGGCCGCGATAGTATCGCGGCCATGTCTGGCGAGCGCGTGCTGATCATCGTGCCCGCGTGGAACGAGCAGGACGCCATCGGCGGGACCATCGCCGAGATCCGTCAGTGCGTCCCCCACGCCGACCTGCTCGTCATCGACGACGGGTCCCACGACCTGACCGCGCAGCGGGCCCAGGCGGCCGGGGCGACCGTGTGCCCGTTGCCCTTCAACCTCGGCGTGGGTGGCGCCATGCGCACCGGCTACCGCTACGCCCTGCGTCACGGCTACGACGCCGCCGTGCAGATCGACGCCGACGGCCAGCACGACCCGCGCTACCTCGCGCGCCTGCTCGACCAGCTCGGCACCGCCGACGTCGTGATCGGTGCCCGCTTCGCCACCCCCGACGACCCCTACAAGGTGCGGGGACCGCGGCGTTGGGCCATGGTCCTGCTCGCACGCGTGCTCTCGCGACTGGCGCACACGCGGCTCACCGACGTGACCTCCGGGTTCCGGGTGTCCAACCGCCGCGCCATCTCGGTCTTCGCCACCCACTACCCGGCCGAGTACCTCGGCGACACCGTGGAGTCGCTGGTGATCGCGGCCCGCGCCGGCTGCACGATCACCCAGGTGCCCGTCACGATGCGGGCCCGCGTCGCGGGACGCGCGTCGCACTCCCCGGTGAAGGCGGCCGTCTACCTCTGCCGCGCGATGGTGGCGCTCGTGCTGGCGCTGGTGCGCGACTGGCCCGCCCAGCTCGAGGAGGGGGCGACGGCCGACGACCTCGAGGCCGAGCCGGTCGCGGCCGGGGCCCTGCCCGCCAATCCCCACGAGGAGGCCCACCCGTGAGCGGCGTCACGATCCTCGGGCTGGTCGGCTCGGTCATCATCCTGCTCGCGCTGTTCGAGATGATGCGCCGCCACCGGCTGCGCGAGAAGTACGCCCTCATCTGGGCACTGGTCGCACTGTCGATCATCACGGTCGCGGCCTTCCCGGCGATCCTCATCCGCACCTCGCAGGCCATCGGCCTCGAGGTGCCCGCCAACCTGCTGTTCTTCGGCGCCTCGATGGTCATCATGGTGCTCACGCTGCAGCACAGCTCCGAGCTCGGGCGTCTCGAGGAGCGCACCCGCACCCTCGCCGAGGAGATCGCCCTGCTCCGCCTCGAGATCGACCAGCACCGCCACGCCGGCGGTGCGCTCCGCACCGGCGAGCCCAGCGACGAGCCGCGCGAGTGAGCGCCGCGACCCCGAGCCCGCTGGAGGTCTTCATCCCCTTCTGGGGTGACCCCGCGCTGCTCTACGCCACCGTCGCGAGCGTCAAGGCCCAGACCGACCCCGGCTGGACGATCACCGTCGTCGACGACTGCTACCCCGACCCGGGGGTCGCCGAGCACTTCGCCGCGGAGGACGACCCGCGGATCACCTACGTCCGCAACGAGACCAACCTGGGCATCACCGACAACTACCAGCGCTGCCGCGAGCTGGCCTCGGGTGAGCTGATGATGTTCATGGGCTGCGACGACCTCATGCACCCGACGTTCGTCGAGACCGTGAAGGCCGCCCACCGCGAGTTCCCGACGGCGGCCACGATCCAGGTCGGCGTCCAGGTCATCGACGAGAACGGTGCTCCGATCGACCCGCTGACCGACCGGGTCAAGCGCGCGATCCGGCCGTCGGTCGAGCGGCGCACGGAGCTCTCGGGCGAGCGGCTGGCCACCAGCCTGCTGCGGGGCGCCTGGCACTACTGGCCCGCCCTGGTCTTCCGCACCGAGGCGCTGCAGCGCTACGCCTTCCGCGACGGCCTGCCGATCATCCAGGACCTCGCCCTGCTGATCGACATGACGGCCGCCGGCGAGTCCCTTGTGCTCGACCCGACCGTCTGCTTCTCCTACCGTCGCCACACGCAGAGCGCCTCCGCGAGCAGCCTGCTGCACGGCACCCGCTTCGCCGACGAGCGTCGCTACTACGCCTCCGCCGCCGCGCAGATGGGCGATCGCGGGTGGAGCCGTGCCGCCCGCACGGCGCGTTTGCGCTGGACCTCGCGGCTGCACGCGGTGACGTTGCTGCCCACCGCGCTGCGCCAGCGCGAGCGCAGCGCCGTACGGTCCCTGCTCGCGCACGCGACCGAGCGCTGAGCCCGGGCCACCCCCCGGCGACGAGGGGTCAGCGGCGACCGCCCAGCGCGGTCCGGAAGACGTCGAGCGTCTCGCGAGCGACCCGCTCCCAGCTGAACTGGGCGGCCTGCTCGAGGCCCGCGGCGGCCATGACGGGCAGCACCTCGGGCTTCGTCGCGACCGTGCGGATCGCGTCGGCGATGGAGTCGAGGTCGTAGGGGTCGAACCACAGGGCGGCGTCTCCCCCGACCTCGCGCAGGACCGGGAGGTCGGAGGCGATGACGGGCAGGCCCAGCACCATCGCCTCGAGGATCGGCAGGCCGAAGCCCTCGGCCAGGGTCGGGAAGGCCATTGCCCGGGCGCGGGAGCGCAGGTCGGCGAGCTCGTCGTCGTCCACCCAGCCGCGGAGCTCGACCCAGTTGCCCATTCCGGTCTCCGCGACCACCGGCGCCAGCGGGTCCTCGCCGCGGCCGCCCGTGATCACCAGCCGCGGACGAGCCTCCTCCTCGACCAGCGCGAGGGCGCGGATCAGCCGGTCCCAGTTCTTGTGGGGGCGTCGCTGGCCGCTCGCCAGGAGCAGGTTGTCGGTGGCGCGGTCGAGCGACGGCGGGGTGTCGGGGTGCTCGGCCGCGAGGAGGGTGACGTGCAGGCGCTCTCGCGGGAAGCCGAGGTACTTCACTATCTCGTCGGCCGAGACCTGGCTGTCGGTGATGACGTGGGAGGCGTTGGCGGCTCCCCGCTTCTCCATCCACATGACCGGGCGCGTGTAGAGCGGGGTCGTCATCAGCTCCGGGTGGCTCCAGTAGAGCATGTCGTGGATGGTGATGACGGTCGGCATCGAGGTCCACATCGGGCCGAGCGTGGCCGGTGAGTGCACGAGGTCCGCGCGGCGGCGCCGGGCGACCCAGCTCGACGCGACCAGCTCTCCGAAGGCCCACACGAAGCGGTTCTCGCCGCTGATGCGCGAGGCGACCACCTCGCCGGGGAACCAGGACAGGTCGAGGCGGGCCCCCTCCTTGCTGGCGAACGCCACGAAGTCGAGGCCGGTGTCGAGCTGGCCGAGCGCGCGGTAGAGCTCACGCGTGTAGGTCTCCATCCCGCCCTTCGTGCCGGTGTAGGACAGCATGTCGACGAGGACGAGGGGACGCTCTGGCACGGCCCAGACCCTAACGGATGCGCCGCCGCCCCCAGACGAGGTGCACGAGCACCCCGACCGCCGGGCCGACCAGCAGCGACGTCACGACGCGGGCCTCGAGCATCCCCGGCACGAGCAGCACCCCGAGGGTCGTCACGGTGGCGGCGATCCAGCCCGCGAGGTGGACCGTGTGGTGGTCCAGTGCCACGGCCGCCGCTCCGGTCACCGTGAGCACCGCGACCAGCCCCGCACCGAGGACGAGGCCCGCGAAGACGGGCCCGTCGACGTGGTAGTCGGGGTTGACCAGCCGGAGCGCCCAGGGCCCGACGGGCCACGCCGCCAGCGCGCCGACCGCGGTGACGGCGCCGAGCCCGACCAGCACCGGCACCAGCGCGCGCACGCCGTGCGCGGCCACCTTCGACACGACGACGTTCTGGTAGGCGCCGAGCGGAACGAGCAGCGGGGCGCGGCACAGCGAGACGGCCAGCACGAGGGGCGCCGCCCCCGCGAAGACGTCGTCGGGTGTGGTCACCCGCAGCAGCACCGGGTAGCCGACGAGCAGCAGCGCCGAGACGCCGGTGGCCGAGCAGGAGGCGACGAGCCGCCGGAGCAGTCCGCGTACGTCGGCCTCCACGCGCTGGTTCCAGAGGTCGCGGTAGCGGCGCGAGAACAGCGTCGCCAGGAGCCAGAAGCCAGACGCGACCGCGCTGGCCACCGCGAAGCCGGTGACGCTGGCGGCGGTGAGCGCCACGACGACGAAGAGGAGCAGGCGTGAGGCCGTCTCGCCGGCGACCAGCAGGCTGTAGCCCGACCAGGCCCCCCGACCCGACGCGACGCCGGACACGGCGACG
The DNA here is from genome assembly GCF_013155335.1 of Nocardioides sp. zg-1230. Classification (GTDB taxonomy): domain Bacteria; phylum Actinomycetota; class Actinomycetes; order Propionibacteriales; family Nocardioidaceae; genus Nocardioides. The sequence continues at coordinate 264,310 of NZ_JABJQZ010000008.1, forward strand.
TGGACGGCGAACAGAGCGCTGCCGAGCGCGGTGGCGCCGAGCAGGGCCAGCCAGTCGGCGCCGAGCACAGCAGGCGCCCAGACCAGCCCGCTCAGGGCGACGACGGCCACGAGCGTGAGCCCGAAGCCCACGACCACCGGCATCAGCGGCGTGGTCGCGGGCCGGTCGTCGCGGGCAGTGGTCACGGCGCGCGTGGTCTCGGTGGTGACGCCGATGAGGACGCCGTAGAGCGCGAAGACCGTGCCCCAGAAGACGAGGAACTCGGCGTTGTCGGCCGGGCTGAGCGTCCGGGCGGCGAGGATGAGCGCGAGGTAGCCCGAGACGCCGCTGACCAGGGACGCACCGAGGACGAGGGCGGTCGGCGAGCCCACCAGCTGCGATCGTCTCGACACGATCAGCCATCGTAGGCGTGGGCACCCGCCGTCGAGGCACCGGCGCGACCGCTCCGCGGTGACGGCGCGGTGGACCTGTATCGTCCGAGCCGTCCGAGACGCCGACACACAGGGGACGACATGCTGCGAGAGCGACTGGTGGCGGGCTCACCGCGGGTGGCCCAGGTGCTCCAGCAGGTGCGCGCGCAGACGCCGGGTCAGCTCACCCGGGAGATCGAGCTCAACCGGGTGCTGACGGGCACGATGCTGGCGCGCCAGCTGCCGGCGAGCGTGTCGTCGCTGCGCGAGGTGGAGTTCCGCGTGTTCTCCCAGTTCGGCGACGACGGCATCATCCAGTACCTGCTCCAGCACGTGGACGCTCCCGAGAGCTTCATCGAGTTCGGCGTGGAGACCTACCGCGAGTCCAACACCCGCTTCCTGCTGGTCAAGGACAACTGGCGGGGCCTCGTCATCGACGGCAGCGAGGCCAACGTCGCGAGCATCACGACGATGGCGGAGCACTGGCGCCACGACCTCACCGCCGTCGCCAGCTTCATCACGCGCGAGAACATCAACGACCTGTTCACCTCGGCCGGCTTCACCGGCGAGGTGGGCCTGCTGAGCATCGACATCGACGGCAACGACTACTGGGTCTGGGAGGCGATCGAGGTCGTCTCCCCCGTCGTCGTCGTCGCGGAGTACAACAGCGTCTTCGGCCCGGAGGCCAAGGTGACCGTCCCCTACGCGGCCGACTTCACGCGGCGCGCGGCGCACCACTCCCACCTCTTCTTCGGCGCCTCGCTCGGTGCCCTGTGCGACCTCGCCGAGCGCAAGGGCTACGCCTTCGTCGGCAGCAACAGCAACGGCAACAACGCCTACTTCGTCCGGCTCGACCAGCTCGGCGACCTCCGGGCGCTGTCGGCGGCCGAGGGCTACGTCGAGTCCCGTTTCCGCGAGTCGCGCGACGCCTCGGGCAACCTCACCCACCTCTCCGGCAGCGCGCGCCTCGACGAGATCGCCCACCTGGTGGTGCAGGACCTCACCACCGGCTCGCAGCGCCCGCTGCGCGACGCGGTCGGATGACCGTCCCCCAGCTGCGCGGCGTACGCCTCGCGGACCGGCTCGGCAGCAGGGAGAACAACTTCGACGTGCTCCGGCTGATGGCGGCGTGGTCGGTCCTGGTGTCACACTCCTTCGCCCTCGTCGGGCGCGAGGAGCCGCTGCACCAGTTCGGCACGACGCTGGGCAACGTCGGCGTCCTGGTCTTCTTCGCCGTCAGCGGCCTGCTGATCCGCCGCAGCTGGGAGCACGACCCGTCGCCGCGCGACTTCTGGGTCAAGCGCGCCCTGCGCCTGCTCCCCGCCCTGGCGACGGTCGCGCTCGTGACCGCCTTCGTGCTGGGGCCGCTCGTGACGAGCCGGTCGTTGTCGTCGTACTACTCGTCGTGGGAGACGTGGATCTACCCGGTGCGGGTCACCCTGCTCTACACGTTCGGGGCGCCGCTCCCGGGCGTCTTCGAGGGCAACCTCTACCCCGGGGTCAACGGGCCGCTGTGGAGCCTCCCGGTCGAGGTCTTCGCCTACTTCTGCCTCTTCCTGCTGGGGCTGGCGGGCCTGCTGGGCCGCCGGTGGCTGGTCACGACGTTCGCCGGGCTCAGCCTGGTGTGGGCGGCCTGGTGGGTGACCGTGACGTCGGAGGCCGTCGGCGCGACCTACGTCTTGTCGGCCTTCGCGCTCGGTGCCGCCGCCTACACGTGGCGCGACCGGATCGTGCTCGCGTGGCCCGTCGCCCTGGCCCTGGTGCCGCTCTGCGTCGCGTCGGGACTCGGCCCCGACGCCGTCCGGGTGCTGGTGTGGACGCCGGCGGCGGTCTACCTGTCCTACTGGTTCGCCTACGCCGTCCGCCCCGTGGGGCAGGTGCTCGTCCGATGGGGTGACGCGTCCTACGGCGTCTACATCTGGGCGTTCCCGGTGCAGCAGGCTCTGGTGCAGTGGGGCGTGGACGACCCCTGGGTGATGATGGCCCTCGCGACTCCGGTGGTGTGGCTGCTGGCGATCGCGTCGTGGCGGCTCATCGAGCGACCGGCGCTGCGTCACAAGCCTCGTCCGACGGCACCGCCGGCGGGCGACCACCCGTCCTCGTCGGAGCCCGGTCCCGGTGACCCGGTTCGGGGTTCACAGCCCGGCGGAAGCTAGGCTCTGCCCTCATGTCGAGGGGCAATCACGGGGCCGCGCCCGCAGCCGCAAGCACGACTTCCCGCCCCACCGCGAGGACCGTTGCCGCGTGGGTCGCCACCTGCCTCGCCGCGTTCGCGGCACTCGCCGGCTGGTCGATCGCCTCCCCGGCCGGCTCGTCCCCCGACGACGACTACCACCTGGCCTCGATCTGGTGCGCCCAGGGCATCGACCCTGACCGCTGCGGAGAGATGGAGGGGATGCCCGACCACCGGCTGCTCCCGTACCTCGCCTCCGGTGCCGGGATCTGCTACGGCGGCGACTTCGCGGCGAGCGCAGCGTGCCAGGAGCAGTTCACCCTCAAGGGCCCCCAGACCGGGATCGACCACGGGAACTGGGGTGGCGCCTACCCGCCGTACTTCTACGCCACCATGTCGCTGTTCGTCGGCCCCGACGTCGGGCCGGCCGTCGCCGTGATGCGGATGGTCAACTCACTGATCGCCGTCGCGCTCGTGGCGGGCCTCGCTGCGCTGCTGCCCCGTCGACGGCGCCCTCTCGCGGCCGTGCCGCTCGTGCTCATGTCCGTGCCTCTGCTGGTGGCCGTGCTCGCCTCCACCAACCCCAGCAGCTGGGCGATCCTGGGGGCCGCGACCCTCTGGCCGGCGCTCTACGTGGCGTACGAGGAGGAGGGCTGGCGCCGCAACGCGCTGGCCGCCTTCGCCGTCCTCGCCGCCTTCATCGGCTCGGGCTCCCGTGCCGACGGGTGCCTGTTCGTGCTGATGAGCGTCGCCCTCGTCGTCATCCTCCGCGTGCGCCACCTGCGTCGCGCTCCCGTGGTGACGGCAGCCGCCGCGATCTCGTTCGCCCTGGCGGCCGCGATCTTCCTGTCGTCGGGGCACGCCTCGGCGCTCACCGACGGCTTCGGCTACACACGGATCGAGCTCACCACGACGCAGCTCTTCCTCATCAACCTCTCCTCGCTGCCCACCCTGTGGCTGGGCATGTTCGGCTCGGGGCCGCTCGGCAACATCGGCTGGTTCGACACCCCCTTCCCGCCGATGGTCCCGATGCTCGGCATCGCGGTGTGGTTCGGCGTGCTCCTCCAGGGCTGGCGCCGGATGTTCCCGGCCAAGCTCGTCGGGCTCGCACTGATCGGCGCTGCCCTCTTCGTGCATCCGATGTACCTGCTGATGCAGTCGCACGTGCTCGTCGGGGAGGGCGTCCAGCCCCGCTACGTGCTGCCGATCCTGCTCATCTTCACCGGGCTCAGCCTGCTCGGCACCCGGGACACCACGCTGCGCCTGACGCCCGTCGCCTACTGGGCGATCGTCGCGGCGCTCGGTCTCACCCACGCCGTCTCGCTCCACATCCAGATCCGGCGCTACGTCACGGGTCTGGACGTCTCGAAGATCATCTTCGGCGACGACCTCGAGTGGTGGTGGAGCTCCGCGCCGGACGCCACGCTGGTCTGGCTGGCGGCGTCCCTCGGCTTCACCTGGGTGGTGGCGGCGGCACTGCGGCAGGGGCTCGAAGGCCGGGATCGGCCTCACGGATCCGCTCCCGCAGGATCCGGTGCGGATCGATCATCGGAGAGGCAACCGCACTCGGTGTGAACGGGTCCTCCTCGGGGATCCCCCAGCGGCGTACGACGGCGTAGCGCTCCCACGCCTCGGCCTTCCCCTCGCGGGTGCGCGACTCGAAGTGGAAGAGCTCGCAGTTGGCGACCCACACGATCGAGCGGCCGACGTGGCGGACCTTGTAGCAGAGGTCGACGTCGTTGAAGTTGGCCGGCAGCGTCTCGGTGAAGCCGCCGACCTCGAAGTAGGTCTCGCGCCTCATCGCCGCGCAGGCCGCGGTGACGCCGCTGACCTCACGGTTGACCACGAGCTCGCCGAACGGACCGGCCTCGTCCCGTGTCCAGAACCGGAACGGGTGCCGGTAGTGGGTGCCCCAGTAGGCGTGGCAGGCGTGCTGGACGGTGCTGTCGGCGAAGTAGAGCTTGGCGCCGGTCATCCCGACCCGGGGGTCGTCGAGGGGCGCGACGAGGTTCTCCAACCAGCGATCGGAGATCACCTCGACGTCGTCGTTGAGCAGCACCAGCCGCTCGCCGGTGGCGGCGACGGCGCCGAGGTTCATCTTCTCGCTGTAGTTGAACGGCTTGGCGTAGGGCACCAGCACCAGCCGGTCCCCGGCCACCTCGCGCAGCTGCTCGAGCACCTCGGGCGGGGTCGGGGCGTCGTGGACGACGACCACCTCGACGTCGCGGTGCTCGGTGCGGGCCAGGAGCGAGCGCACGGCCTCCACGACCATCACCCGCCGCCGCCCGAAGACGAGGTCGCTCTGGCCGAGTGTCGGGATGACGACCGACACGCGGATGCCCGGGTCGAGGTCGCGGTGGATGACGTAGCGGCCGGGCTCGGCGCCCTGCTCGACCCGGGCGGGCACCCCGGTGCGGTCGAGGTGGTCCTGCACCGCGCGCTGACCCGCGACGGTGGCATACGGCTTGGCATCGATCGCGGCGGACGCGGACCCGGCGACGGCACGCCAGTGGTAGAGCACCTCAGGGATGTGCACCACGCGGCGGGCGACCTCACCCACGCGCAGCGCCAGGTCGTGGTCCTGTGACCCGTCGTAGCCCTCGCGGAAGCCGCCGACCTCGCGCACCACCGATGTACGGATCACCGACAGGTGCGAGGTGTACATCTGGCCGCGCAGCCGCTCCGGGGACCAGTCGGGCTTGGCGAAACGGCCGTAGGTGCGGCCGCGGTCGTCGACCTTGTCCTCGTCGGAGTAGAGGTAGTCGACGTCGTCGTGCTCGGCGATCCAGCGCGCGTTGACCGCGAGCGCGTCGGCGGTCAGCAGGTCGTCGTGGTCGAGCAGCACGATGAACTCGCCACGCGCGGCCTCGATGCCGTCGTTGGACGCCGCCACGATGTGTCCGTTGACGTCGCGCTCGAGCAGCCGGATCCGCTCGTCGGCGAGCATGTGGCGGGTGATGGTGCCCACCACGCGCGGGTCGGTCGAGGCGTCGTCGACGAAGATCCACTCCCAGTCGCGGTGCTCCTGGGCGAGCACCGAGGCGATCGTCTCCTCGAGCACCTCGATCGGCGGGTCGAAGACAGGTGTGACGATGGAGAAGAGCGGGGCCTCCCCGCGGCTGCCCGCCCGTGCCGGGCTCACCGCAGCCGCCGGCGCACGGCGCGCGCGACGCGTCGCGGGAACGACGTGCGTGCTGCCGACAGCTCGCCCTCGAGCTGGGCCACCCGGTTGCGCAGGCGCTGCACCTGCTCCTCCTGGCGCTTGCGGGAGCGGTCGAGGCGCTGCTGGAGCTCGTCGCGGCGGGCGGTCGTGCGGCGCAGCTTGCGGGTGGTCGAGCGCAGCTCCTGGGTGAGCCGGGTCAGGTCGCGGTTGACCCGACCGACCTCGGCGTCGCTGCCGATGACCTGGTCGCGGCTCAGCAGCAGCTCGTGGCGGACCTCGGCGATCTCGCGGCGGAGCCGCTCGACCTCCGACTCGCCCGTCGCCGTCGTCGCGTCCTGGGTCACCCTGTCTCCTCCGCCTGCTGCCTGCCTTGCTGCCGCGCGCGGTGCGCGCCGGACCTGCTCCGTGCGCGCGTCAGGCTATCCCAAGCCGGGACCGCCGCCGGGCAGGCCCGAGGTCAGACCACCCTCACACGACGGAGAGCGGGAGCAGCTTCTGGCCCGTCGGGCCGACCTGGATCTCCGTGCCCATCTCCGGGCAGACGCCGCAGTCGTAGCAGGGCGTCCAGCGGCAGTCCTCGATCTCGATGTCGGCGCCGTCTGCGGTCGCGAGGGCGTCCTCCCAGTCGCCCCACAGCCAGTCCTTGTCGAGGCCGGAGTCGAGGTGCTCCCACGGCAGCACCTCGTCGTAGTCACGCGGGCGGGTGGTGTACCAGTCGACGTCGACGCCGGTGCCCGCCAGCGCCTTCTCCGCCGAGGTCATCCAGCGGTCGTAGGAGAAGTGCTCGCTCCAGCCGTCGAAGCGGCCGCCGTCGCGCCAGACCTCCTCGATGACCCGGCCGACACGGCGGTCACCCCGCGAGAGCAGGCCCTCGACGATCCCGGGCTTGCCGTCGTGGTAGCGGAAGCCGATCGCACGCGCGTACTTCTTGTCCTCGCGGACCACCTCGCGCAGGAGCCGCAGCCGCTCGTCGGTGGCCTCGTGGTCGAGCTGCGGGGCCCACTGGAACGGCGTGTGCGGCTTGGGCACGAACCCGCCGATCGACACGGTGCAGCGGATGTCGTTGCGGCCCGAGACCTCGCGGCCGGTCTTGATCACGCGCTTGGCGAGGTCGGCGATGGCGAGCACGTCCTCGTCGGTCTCCTCGGGGAGGCCGCACATGAAGTAGAGCTTCACCTGGCGCCAGCCGTGGGAGTACGCCGCTGCGACGGTGCGGATGAGGTCGTCCTCGCTCACCATCTTGTTGATCACCTTGCGCATCCGCTCCGAGCCACCCTCGGGAGCGAAGGTCAGGCCCGAGCGGCGCCCGTTGCGGGAGAACTCGTTGGCCAGGGTGATGTTGAAGGCGTCGACGCGCGTGCTGGGCAGCGACAGGGAGACGTTGGAGCCTTCGTAGCGGTCGGCCAGCCCCTTGGCGACATCACCGATCTCGGTGTGGTCGGCGCTGGACAACGACAGCAGGCCGACCTCCTCGAAGCCCGACTTGCGGATGCCGTTCTCGACCATGTCGCCGATGGTCTCGATGGACCGCTCGCGCACCGGGCGGGTGATCATCCCGGCCTGGCAGAAGCGGCAGCCGCGGGTGCAGCCGCGGAAGATCTCGACGGAGAAGCGCTCGTGCACGGTCTCGGCCAGCGGCACGAGCGGGTTGGCCGGGTAGGGCCACTGGTCGAGGTCCATCAGCGTGTGCTTGCGGACCCGGAACGGGATGCCCGGGCGGTTGGGCACGACGGCCTCGATCGAGCCATCGGCGGCGTAGGCCACGTCGTAGAACCGCGGGACGTAGATGTTGCCGGTGACCGCGAGCCGGCGCAGCAGCTCCTCGCGACCGCCCGGACGGTCCTCGGCCTTCCACTCGCGCACGACCTCGGAGATGGCGAGCACGACCTCCTCGCCGTCGCCGAGCACGGCCGCGTCGACGAAGTCGGCGATGGGCTCGGGGTTGAACGCGGCGTGCCCGCCGGCGATCACGACCGGGTCGTCCTCACCGCGGTCGACCGCGTGGAGCGGGATCCCGGCCAGGTCGAGGGCGTTGAGCATGTTGGTGTAGCCGAGCTCGGTCGAGAAGCTCAGGCCGAAGAGGTCGAAGGCGCCGACCGGGCGGTGGCTGTCGACGGTGAACTGCGGGATCGGTCCCTGCGCGTCACCCTCGCGCATCACCTGCTCCATGTCGGGCCACACCGAGTAGGTGCGCTCCGCGAGGATCCAGTCGCGCTCGTTGAGCACCTCGTAGAGGATCTGCACGCCCTGGTTGGGCAGGCCCACCTCGTAGGCGTCGGGGTACATCAGCGCCCAGCGGACCGTCGGGCCGCCGGTCTCCGACGCCTCCGCGCAGTCCCAGTCCTTGACGACCGAGTTGAGCTCGCCACCGACGTACTGGATGGGCTTCTGCACCGACGGAAGCCTCGCCTCCAGGCGCGGGAAGACCGACGCGACGGACATGACAGCAACACCTCGACATGGCTGGGGACACGGTTCGGGACCAGGGAAGGACGGGCACGGCGGCCGCGTCGACCCTCAAGGTTACGTCGACGCGGGTGGTGCGGCCTACTCAGCGGGGCTCAGCGAGGCTCAGCGGCCCCCGCTCATCGACGCAGCGGGCCCGCCGACCTCAGGTGGATGTTCTGCAGCAGGCCGAGTGCCAGCATGCCTGCGAACAGCGAGCTGCCGCCGTAGGACACGAACGGCAGCGGCACGCCCGTGACGGGCATGATGCCGAGGCACATGCCGATGTTCTGGAAGGCCTGGAACCCCCACCAGCAGGCGATACCGGCAGCGGCGACGCGGCCGAAGAGGTCGGGGGCCTGGGCGGAGATCGTCAGTGCGCGCCAGATCACGACCGCGACGAGCAGGATCAGGACGCCCGCGCCCACCAGGCCGAGCTCCTCGCCGGCGACGGTGAAGATGAAGTCGGTGTGCTGCTCGGGCACGAACCCCGAACGCGTCTGGGACCCGTCGAACAGGCCCTGGCCGAGGAGGCCGCCGTTGCCGACGGCGATGCGCGCCTGCTCGACGTTGTACCCCGCGCCGCGCGGGTCGAGCCCGGGGTTGGTGAAGGCGAGGAAACGGTCGACCTGGTAGGGCTTGAGCACGCCCATGGACACCGCCACGACGGCGCCGCCGACCGCGCCGAGCGTCAGGCCCGCGAGCCACAGCCGGCCGGCGCCGGCCACCGCGAGCACGCCGAAGACCGTCGCCGACAGCACGAGCATGGTGCCGAGGTCCGGCTGGAGCAGGATCAGCGCCGCGGGCACCCCGGCGATCGCGAGCATGACGACGACCTCGAGGCTGCCCACGCGCCGGCCCCACCGTCGTTCGGTGCGCTCGGCCACGACGAGCGCCATGCCGATCACCACGGCGAGCTTGGCGAACTCCGCGGGCTGGATCGACATGCCGCCGAGCTGGATCCACGACCGGGACCCGTTGATCGTGCTGCCGGCCACGAGCACCATGACCAGGCCGCCGACGCTGGCGAGGTAGGCCAGCGGCGCGAGGATGCGCACCCACCGGTGGTCGGTGGCGAGGACGGCGACCATCAGCACCAAACCGATTGCGACATTGACCAGCTGCTTGCGCAGGTAGGCGTTGGGGTCGCCGCCGGTCAGGTCGGCGCGGGTCGAGGTGGCCGACCAGACCAGCAGGGTGCCGAGGGTGACGAGCGCCAGCGCGGCCAGCATCAGCAGCCAGTCGAGTCCTGGGGCGCGCAGGCTCGTCGCCGCGCGCAGGGGCCGGGCAGGACGACCGGTGGGCCGGGTGGACAGGACGGTCATCGGCTCACTCCCCTCCCTTGTCTGCTGCCGTGCCGGGGACGGGCGGCATGATCGACCCGTCCTCGAGGAACTGCGGCAGCCTGGCCGGCGGCACGGTGCCCGGGATGGCGGCGCGTGCCGGACGCACGGTCTCGCCCTCGACGCCGTAGAGCGCCTCCCAGATCGCGCGGATGCCCTCGCCGGTGGAGCCCGACCCGGTGCCGCCCTGGCTGATCATCATGACCACGACGTAGTCCTTCGAGTAGGACGCGACCCAGCCGGTCGACTGCTTGCCGTAGACCTCCGCGGAGCCGGTCTTGGCGCGGATGGTGACGTCGTCGATGGGGAAGCCGACGAGCTTCCAGGCCATCGTGCCCACCCGGGAGACGTTCTCCAGGGCGCCGTCGATGTAGTCGAGGTACTTCTTCGGGACGTCGACCTCGCCGACCTTGCGTGGGGCGATGCGGCGCAGCACCTTGCCCTCGGGGCTGACGATCGCCTTGGCGACGGTCGGCGCCCAGAGGGTGCCGCCGTTGCTCAGCGCGGCGTAGCCGCGGGCGAGCTGGAGCGGCGTGACGATCGTGTCGCCCTGGCCGATGGAGAAGTTCACGGCGTCGCCGGCGCGGTAGAGGTTGCCCTCGAGGCAGAACTCGCGGGCGAACTTGTAGACGAAGTCGCTCGTGTCGTCGGTCTGCGGCTTGGCGCTGAGCTCGCAGTAGTAGTCCTTCTGTGACTCGTAGTAGGCCTGCTTCCAATGGCGGTCGGCGATCCGGCCGGGCGCCTCACCGGGCAGGTCGATGCCGGTGCGGGAGCCGAAGCCGAAGTCCTTGGCCTCCTCGACCAGCGGGTCCTTGGCGTCGATGTCGGCCGGGTCGCTTCCGAAGCGCTGCCAGAAGTCGTAGCCGATGCGGTAGAAGAAGGTGTTGCAGGAGACCTCGAGCGCCTTGGCGAAGCCGATGCTGCCGTAGGCGCCGGACTCGTAGTTCTTGAACACCCGGTTGCCGACCTGGAAGCCCGAGGAGCACGGCAGCGCAGTGTCCATCGAGTAGCCGTTGGTCAGCGCGCCGGCCGTCATGAACGGCTTCCACGTCGACCCGGGGGCGAACTGGCCCTGGGTCGCGCGCGAGAGCAGCGGCGTGCCGGCCTTCTCGGAGTAGAGCCTCTTGAGCTGCTCCTGGCTGATGCCACCGGTCCACACGTCGGGGTCGTACGTCGGCTGGCTGGCCATCGCGACCACCCGTCCGGTCTTGGCGTCGAGGACGACGGCGGCGCCGGAGTCGGCGACGTACTTGCGGCCGGTCACCGTGTCGAGCTGCGTGCGCTGGAAGGCGATCCGCTCGGCCAGCTGGCGCTCGACGACCGACTGCACCTTGGCGTCGATCGAGGTGACGAGCGTGTCGCCGGGCGTGCTGTCGACGAGCGAGTCGTCGCCAAGGACGCGGCCCATGGAGTCCACCGCGACGCGGCGGTATCCGGGCAGGCCGCGCAGCCACTCGTCGTACTGCTTCTCCACCCCGGCACGGCCGACGACGGACGCGCCGTTGAGGGAGCGGTCGTCGCGCTCCGCCGCGAGGTCGTACTCCTCCTCGGTGACCGGGCTGAGGTAGCCCAGCACGTGGGCGAGGTTGATGCCGAAGGGTCGCGGGTAGGAGCGGACGTTCTGCTGCTCGGCCAGCACGCCGGGGTAGTCCTCCGGCTGCTCGAGCACCTGCAGGGCGACGCTCTTCGGTACGTCGGTGGCCACCGGCACCGGCTGGTAGGGCGAGCCGTTCCAGCACACGTCGCGCACGCTTCCGGGGTCGCCGCACGTCACGAGGCGGGCCTCGACGTCGGCCGGCTGGGCGTCGACGACCACGGAGACGCGCCGGACCAGCTCGGTGCGCTGGCGCTCCTCCAGCTTGCCGAGGAGCGTGCGATCCATCGAGATGACCCACGAGGTGCGGTTGGCCACGAGCGGTCGGCCCTGGTTGTCGACGATCAGCCCGCGCTGGGGCTGGACGACGATGTCGCGCACGGACTGGTCGGCGGCCTGCGCCTGGTAGGACTCGCCGCCGATGACCTGGAGGTAGTAGAGCCGGACGAACAGGGTCGCGAAGAGCGAGAAGACGAGGGCCTGCACCACCACCAGCCGCAGGCGGCTCCGGTCGCCCCTGCCCCGGGTGGCAGGCCTCACGAGGCGGCCCACTGCGGGCTGAGGCGCGTGAAGAGCTTCATCAGCGGCGGGAGCACGAACGGGGTGAGCAGCACGTCCCACGCGACAGCGACCAGGACCACCTCGAGCAGCCCGGCGACCGACATGGCGGGGTCCTGGAGCAGCACGCCCGAGAGCGCGAACAACGACGTCGCCACGAACGACGCCGCGGCGACGGTGCCGACCACGGCGAGCGCGGTCGGCTTCTGGTCCTGGCGCACCCGGGCGGCGAGGAACGCCACCACCGTCAGTGCGAGCGCCCAGCGACCGGCCACGTGGTCGGCCGGTGGCGCGAGGTCGAGGGTGAGCCCGGCCGCGAAGCCCAGGACCAGGGCGAACGGCGCCTCGACGGTCAGTGCCGCCGCGACCACGACCAGCAGGCAGAGGTTGGGGACGATGCCGTGCCACGCGACGTGCGGGAAGAGGGTGACCTGCACGACGAGCGCCACGACGACCGCGGCGAGGGCGGCCAGCCAGCGGAGGTAGCTCATCGCAGGCTCCCGTCGGCCTCGACCAGGGCGCGGTCGCTCCGAACGCCGCTCGGGACCATCACGCCGACGACGTCGAGGGCGGAGAAGTCCACGAAGGGCTTCACCACCGCGCGCTGGGAGGCCTCGCGCAGCGAGCTGTAGACCTCGGTGATGGTGCCGATGGGCACGCCCGGGGCGTAGGGGCCGGTCGTGCTGCCCCACGTCACGACGGTGTCGTCGCGAGCGGGCACCGACGCGTCGTCGACGAGGCGCAGGTCGAGGCCCGACTCCTGGTCGAGCGACCCGCTGCCGGTGACGAACCCGATCTCCATGCTCGACCCGACGCGACCGCCGACGGTCGAGTCGGGGTCGATGACGAGCAGCACGGTGGCGGTGGTGCGGGTGACCCGCAGCACCCGGCCGACGAGGCCGTCGTTGTTGACGACCGTCATGTCGGGACCGACGCCGGCCTCCGAGCCGGCGTCGATGGTGACCGTGAAGCTCTGCGACTGGCGCGAGCCCAGCGCGACCACGCGGGCCGGGACGAGGGCCGACCCCAGGTCCTCCGCGGCCGTGGTGAGTCCGTCGTACTGCTCGAGGCGGTTGCGGTCGAAGCCGGCCAGCTCGACCTGGCCCTTGAGCTCGGCGTTGCTGGCCTCGAGGTCCCGCACCTGGTCGGCGAGGTCGCCCTTGCTGCGGAACCACGCGGGCACGGCGGTGAAGGGGCGCACGGCTGCGGCGACGCCGGTCTCGGCGGGACCGAAGGCCTCCCCCACCACGCGTCGCGCCGGCTCGATCGGCGAGCTGGCCCCGCCGGACACGTCGAGGGTGATGAGCGTGACGCTGGCCAGGACGAGCGCCACCAGCAGCGAGCGCGGCGGGCGGTTGCGCGACTCGAGCCGGTCGAGGCCGGTCCAGCGCCGCTCGCGACCCTCGTGCCCCCCGAAGGCCCCCATCAGAAGCGCCTCGGGTCGGAGACCAGGACCTGCTGGAGCGCCTCGAACTCCTCCACGCACTTACCGGCGCCGTAGGCCACCGAGGACAGCGGGTCCTCCGCGACGTGGACGGGCATGCCGGTCTCGTGGCGCAGCCGCTCGTCGAGGCCGCGCAGCATCGCGCCGCCACCGGTGAGGACGATGCCGCGATCCATGATGTCGCCGGCGAGCTCGGGCGGCGTCTGGTCGAGGGTGGTGCGGACGGCGTCGATGATGCTGTGCAGCGGCTCCTCGAGCGCCTGGCGCAGCTCGGAGCTGGAGACGACCACGGTGCGCGGCAGGCCGGAGACCATGTCGCGCCCGCGGATCTCGGCGTCGGGCTCGCTGGGCAGCGGGAAGGCGGAGCCGAGGGTCATCTTCATCTCCTCGGCGGTGCGCTCCCCCAGCATGAGGGAGTACTCCTTCTTCATCCACGCGATGATCGCCTGGTCGAGGTCGTCGCCGGCGGTGCGCACCGACAGGCTCGTGACGATGCCGCCCAGGCTGATGACCGCGACCTCGGTGGTGCCGCCGCCCACGTCGACGACCATGTTGCCGGTGGCCTCGTGGACGGGCAGCCCGGCGCCGATCGCGGCCGCCATCGGCTCCTCGACGATGTAGACCTTGCGGGCGCCGGCCTGGTAGCCGGCCTCCTTGACCGCGCGCTGCTCGACGGCCGTGATGCCGCTCGGCACGCAGATCACCATGCGCGGCTTGGCGAAGTAGCGGCGGCGGTGCACCTGGTGGATGAAGTAGCGCAGCATCTGCTCGGTCGCCTCGAAGTCGGCGATCACGCCGTCCTTGAGCGGGCGGATGGCAGCGATGGTGTCGGGTGTGCGACCGATCATCCGCTTGGCCTCGTGGCCCACCGCCAGCACCTCGCCGGTGGTGGTGTTCATCGCCACGACGGACGGCTCGTCGAGCACGACGCCCCGGCCGCGGACGTAGACGAGCGTGTTGGCGGTGCCGAGGTCGACGGCCATGTCGCGGCCGATGAAGCCCCCTGTTGTGCCATTCAGTGCCATTGCCGCTGCTGCCCTTGCAGGTCGGGTCGTACTCGGGAAGAGGGGACGGCGAGGCTGCCGACCCACGCTCAGGTTAAGGAGCGGGAGCGGGTCTTCCCGGGAGGACACGCGGCTGGCGTCAGGCCAGGTCGCTGAACCAGATCCCGATCTCGCGGGCGGCGGAGGCCTCGGAGTCCGAGCCGTGCACGAGGTTCTGCTGGACGGCCACGCCCCAGTCGCGGCCGAGGTCACCGCGGATGGTGCCGGGGGCGGCCACGGTCGGGTCGGTGGCGCCGGCGAGCGAGCGGAAGCCCTCGATGCAGCGCTCGCCCTCGATCACCACCGCGAGCACGGGGCCCGACAGCATGAACTCCACGAGCGGGCCGTAGAACGGCTTGCCCTCGTGCTCGGCGTAGTGCGCGGCGAGGATCTCCGGGGTCGCGGTGCGCAGCTCGACGGCCGCGAGCGTGTAGCCCTTGGCCTCGATCCGGCGCAGGACCTCGCCCGAGAGGCCGCGGCGCACGCCGTCGGGCTTGACGAGGACGAGGGAACGCTGGACGTCGGTCATGCGGGGCAGCCTAGCGAGGAGGCTCAGCCCTGTTCCGCGCGGTACGCCGCCCACGCGGCGGCGCGCTCGCGCTCGATCTTCCGGCCGAGGAGGTCCGCGGCCGTCCAGAGCGCGGCGAAGACGGCTCCGAGGCCGAACATGACGGGGACGACGAAGCCCAGGGCGATGGCCGCGACCTGCACGACGTAGCCGGCGAGGTAGGCCCACTCGGCCCGCAGCATCCCGGCCAGCAGGAGGCACACGACCGCGAGGCCGAGACCGACGGTCACGGCCGTGCCGGCCGGGACGTCGGCGATGGTGATCATCACGGGCGTGGTCAGGCCGAGGGTGATCGCCTCGAGGCTCAGGACGGCGGCGGCCATCCCGCGCCGCGGCGAGCGCTCGGTGTTGGTCGGCACCGGGTCGGGGGTCTCCTCGCTCATCGGCGTCCCTTCAGCAGGGAGCGGGCCTCGCCCACGGTGACGACCGACCCGGTGACGAGCACCGCGCCGGCGCCGATCGAGACATCGATCGCCTCCCCTGCCTCGGCCAGGGTCGCGGCCCGGTCGATCGCGTCGGCGAGGTCGGGGACGACGCTGACGCGGTCCTCGCCGAAGATCTCGGCAGCGGCTCGCCCGATGGCCGCGGCGGACATCGAGCGCGGGGTGGAGTTCTGGGTGCACACCACGTGCGCGAGGTGGGGCTCGAACGCCGCCAGCAGGCCTTCGTGGTCCTTGTCCTCCATCACGCCCAGGACCCCGACCAGCGGGCTGAACGAGAAGGAGTCCTCGAGCGCGGCCGCGACGGCCTCCGCGCCGTGCGGGTTGTGCGCGGCGTCGAGCAGCACGGTCGGGCTGCGCCGGATGATCTCGAGCCGGCCGGGCGAGGTGACCTCGGCGAACGCAGCGCGCACCACCTCGTCGTCGAGGACGCCGGTCCCGGCGAACGCCTCGACAGCGGCGAGCGCCACGGCGGCGTTCTGGGCCTGGTGGGCTCCGTAGAGCGGCAGGAACACGTCGTCGTACCGGGCGCGCAGGCCCTGCAGGGAGACGACCTGTCCGCCGACTGCGGGGGTGCGCGAGGCGACACCGAACTCGATGCCCTCGCGCGCGATCGTCGCGCCGACCTCGGCCGCGCGCTCGAGGAGCACGGCGGCGACCTCGGGCGTCTGCTCGGCCAGCACGGCGACGGAGCCGGCCTTGATGATCCCGGCCTTCTCGGCCGCGATGGTCACCGCGTCCTCGCCGAGGTACTTGGCGTGGTCGACGGCGACGGGCAGCACCACGGCGACGTCGGCGTCGATGACGTTGGTGGCGTCCCAGCTGCCGCCCATGCCGACCTCGACCACGGCCACGTCGACGGGCGCATCGGCGAAGGCGGCGAAGGCCATGGCGACGATCGTCTCGAAGAAGCTGAGGGGGTGGTCCTGCTCGGCGTCGACGAGATGGGTGTATGGGGCGACGTCGTTGAAGGCGCGCACGAACGCCTCGTCGTCCAGCGGCTCGCCGTCGATGCTGATCCGCTCGCTCATCCGCTCGAGGTGCGGGGAGGTGAAGCGGCCGGTGCGGAGGTCGAGGGCGCGCAGCAGGGTCTCGATCATCCGGCTGGTGCTGGTCTTGCCGTTGGTGCCGGTCAGGTGGATCGAGGGGAAGGAGTGCTGCGGCTCACCGAGCAGCTCGGTGAAGGCCTCGATCCGGTCGAGGCTGGGCTCCAGCCTGGTCTCCGGCCAGCGCGACAGCAGCGCGTCCTCGACCTCGGCGAAGGTCTCGGCGAGGCGGGGGGCGTCGGGGGCAGTGTCGTGGGCGTCAGTCATCGCCCTCCGAGTCTATTGACCCGCTGCACCCTGCGACGACTCGTCGCCGGGCACCCGGACGACGTGCTCGGCCATGTCCACCGTCGGCTCGTAGCCCAGCGCCGCGTAGATCTTGTTGGAGGTGGGGTTGGCCCGGTCGGTGAACAGGCACATCCGGTGGCCCGCAGCCAGGCCGCGCCGCGTCAGCTCGCCGACGACGTACGACGCGATCCCGCGCCCGCGGAACTCTCGGGGCGTGAAGACCGGACCGATGCGGGAGACGCCGTACGACGGCAGGCCCGCGCCCGTCAGGTGGGCGATCGTGCCGTCGGGCAGCTCCCACAGCCACTCGACACCCTCCCGGATGCGGACCAGCACGCTGTCGAGCGTGTTGTGCTCACCCGAGGCGGGGTCGGGCTCACGTCCGGCCTGCTCGTCGGCCTCGACGTGGAAGGCGGTGAACCAGGACAGCACCAGGGCGGCGTCGTCCTCGGTCGCGAGCCGCAGGCGTCCCTCGGGCGCAGGCGGCACGGTGACCGAGGTGGCCTCCCACAGGCGGGTCGCCTTGTCGGCGACCACCACTCCCCCGGCCAGCTCGGCCGTGGCGCGGGCCAGCACCTCGGCCCCGGGGAGGGCACCGTTGGCGCCGCCGAGCAGCTCGCCGCGCTCGTGGAGTGCCGCGGCGAGCAGGCGGGCGGCCGCGTCCGGCATGGGCATCGAGAAGGACGGGTGGGGCGGGAAGGGGGCGGTCCGCATGGTGGCGCTCACGACCCTGCCCGGGGCGTCGCGCACGACCACCCACCAGCGCTCGAACGGCGCGTCGACCTCCGCCCAGGAGCCACGCCCGGCCGCGAGCTCGCGCGCCGTCCGCTCCGTGACGCTGGCGATGACGCTCCCCATCACCGGGTCGGCGGCGAGCACGTCACTGGCCGCGTCGAGGAAGGGCTGCGGAGCGTCGAAGAACTCGAGCGCGAAGGCGCCGTCAGTCGGGAGAGCCATGTCGTCACGCTAGGGGTCGGTGCACGTGCGTCGATACTCGTTTTCGCAGGCCGGAGGCCCGTCAATAGACTCGGCGCATGACTGAGAACCCCAGCACCCAGGCCCCGGACACTGGTCCGACGACAGCGAGCACCGACCAGCGTGCCGTCGTCGTACCGGAGCGTCCGGCGCTCGAGGGGCTGGAGGACAAGTGGTCGCAGCGGTGGGCCGACGAGGACACCTACGCCTTCGACCGCACGCAGCCGCGGGAGAACGTCTACTCGATCGACACCCCGCCGCCCACGGTGAGCGGTTCGCTGCACGTCGGCCACGTCTACTCCTACAGCCACCCCGACCTGATCGCGCGCTACCAGCGGATGCAGGGCAAGGCCGTGTTCTACCCGATCGGCTGGGACGACAACGGCCTGCCGACCGAGCGGCGCGTGCAGAACTACTTCGGCGTCCGCTGCGACCCGACGCTGCCCTACGACCCCGACTTCACGCCGCCGGAGAAGCCCGACGCCAAGAAGCAGGTCCCGATCAGCCGGCCCAACTTCATCGAGCTGTGCGAGCAGCTCGTCGTCGAGGACGAGAAGGCGTTCGAGGCGCTGTGGCGCCAGCTCGGGCTCTCGGTCCAGTGGAACCCGACCTACACGACCATCGGCGACCACTCGCGCACCGTCAGCCAGCGCGCGTTCCTGCGCAACTACGCCCGCGGCGAGGCGTACCTCTCCGAGGCGCCGACGCTGTGGGACGTCACCTTCCAGACCGCCGTCGCGCAGGCCGAGCTCGAGGCACGCGACTACCCGGGCGCCTACCACCGCGTCGCGTTCCACCGCCCGGACGGCACTCCGGTCCACATCGAGACCACGCGTCCCGAGCTCATCCCGAGCGTCGTCGCGCTGATCGCCCACCCCGACGACGAGCGCTACCAGGACCTCTTCGGGACCACGGTCACCTCGCCGGTCTTCGGCGTCGAGATCCCGGTCCTCGCCCACCACGCGGCCGAGCCCGACAAGGGCGCCGGCATCGCGATGTGCTGCACGTTCGGCGACCTCACCGACGTGATGTGGTGGCGCGAGCTCAGCCTCCCCGTCCGCACGGTCGTCGGCCGCGACGGGCGCCTCACCCGCGAGACGCCCGAGTGGCTCAGTGCTGGTTCGGGTGGGGCCGAGGGCGCCGCGACGGCGTACGCCGAGATGGCCGGCAAGACCACCTTCAGCGCCCGCGAGGCGATCGTCGCGCTGCTGCGCGAGTCGGGCGACCTCGACGGCGAGCCCAGGGCCACCCAGCGCATGGCGAACTTCTACGAGAAGGGCGACAAGCCGCTCGAGATCATCGCCACGCGCCAGTGGTACATCAAGAACGGCGGCAGGGACGCGGCCCTCCGCAAGGAGATGCTGGTCCGGGGTGAGGAGATCACCTGGATCCCCACCCACATGAAGCACCGCTACGACAACTGGGTCGGCGGCCTCAACGGCGACTGGCTGATCTCACGCCAGCGGTTCTTCGGCATCCCGTTCCCGGTCTGGTACCCGCTCGACGCCGACGGCGAGCCCGACCACGACCACCCGCTGATGCCGACCGAGGCGCAGCTGCCGGTCGACCCGTCGACGCAGGCGCCGGAGGGCTACACCGAGGACCAGCGCGGCAAGCCCGGCGGCTTCGTCGGCGACCCCGACGTGATGGACACCTGGGCGACGTCCTCCCTCACCCCGCAGATCGCGGGTCAGTGGGGCGTCGACGACGACCTGTTCTCGCGCGTCTTCCCCTACGACCTGGCCACCCAGGCGCACGACATCATCCGCACCTGGCTGTTCTCCCGCGTCGTCCGCGCGGACTTCGAGCAGCAGGTCGTGCCGTGGTCGCACGCGATGATCTCCGGCTTCATCGTCGACCCCGACCGCAAGAAGATGTCGAAGTCCAAGGGCAACGTCGTCGTCCCGACCGACATCCTCGACAAGTACGGCGCCGACGCCGTCCGCTGGCGCGCCGCCATCGGCCGTCCCGGCATGGACTCCCCCTTCGACGAGTCGCAGATGAAGGTCGGGCGCCGCCTGGCGATGAAGGTGCTCAACGCCTCGAAGTTCGTCCTCGGCAACGTCGGCGCCACCGAGCTCAGCCCGGCCGTCGTCATCAACCCGGTCGACTGCGCGCTGCTCGGCAGTCTCGAGATCGTGGTCCGACGGGCGACGGAGGCCTTCGACGCCTACGACTACACGACCGCGCTCGAGGTCACCGAGAAGTTCTTCTGGGAGTTCTGCGACGACTACCTCGAGCTGGTCAAGGAGCGCGCGTACGACGCCGAGGGCGGCGTTGGCACCGACTCCGCGCGCGCCACCCTGGCCATCGCGCTGCACGTCCAGCTCCGGCTGCTCGCGCCGTTCCTGCCCTACGCCACCGAGGAGGTCTGGTCGTGGTGGCAGGACGGCTCCATCCACCACGCCTCGTGGCCCACCGCCGCCGACCTCGGCTCGGCTGCTGCCTCTCAGCCGCTGGTCCTCGACGCGGTGGCGGCTGCGCTGACCGGCATCCGCGGCGCCAAGTCGCAGGCCAAGGCCAAGATGCGCGCCCCGCTCTCCCGCGTCGAGATCACCGGCCCGGCATCCCTGGTGGAAGCCGCCCAGCAGGCGCAGGACGACCTACGGGCCGTCGGCACCATCGTCGGTGACCTGGACTTCGTCACCGACGAGTCGGCCACCGAGCTGCGGGTCACCGCCGCCGACCTGGCGCCCACCGAGGACTGAGCACGACCGATCCCCCTCCCGCACCTGCTGGACGGTGCGGGAGGGGGATCCGTGCGTCCGGGAGCTCCTCCGCACCGCCGAGCGGTGGTGGGGCGTCAGCCCTTGCCGTTCCCGTGGCCGTTGTTCGAGCCGGGGCCGTTGCCATTGCCGTTGCCGTTGCCGGGGTTCTGCGCCGCCTGCTGCGCGGCCTGGGCTGCTGCCCGCTCGGCCTCGCGCTGGGCCTTGGCGGCCTCCCGCTCGGCAGCCCGCTGCTCCTTGGCGGCCTCACGCTGAGCCTTCGCGGCCTCCCGCTGCGCGGCACGCTGAGCCTTCTCGGCCTCCCGCTGCGCGGCACGCTGAGCCTTCTCGGCCTCCCGCTGCGCGGCACGCTGAGCCTTCTCGGCCTCCCGCTGCGCGGCACGCTGAGCCTTCTCGGCCTCCCGCTGCGCGGCACGCTGGGCCTTCTCGGCCTCCCGCTGCGCGGCACGCTGGGCCTTGGCGGCCTCCCGCTCCGCGGCACGCTGGGCCTTCTCGGCCTCCCGCTGCGCGGCCCGCTCGGCCTTCTCGGCCTCCCTCGCGGCGTCGCGGTCCGCCGACGACGAGCCGTCGTCGTCCGAGGACGCGGGGTCGGAGGACTGCGCGGCAGCAGTGCCGGAGTCGTTCGAAGAGCCACCGGACGTGCCCGCCGCGTCGGTGTCCTCCGACGCCGTGTCGCGGGACGCCTGCTCGGCTGCGGCGGCGACCACTGCCTCCAGCGGCTGGGCGCTCAGCTCGGCCGGGATGGCGGCCGGCGCCTCGGGCGCAGCGGGCGCCACCGGCGGCTCGAGCGGGGCGCGCTCGACCGGCGCGGCGATGGGCTTTCCGGGCCGGACGATGTCGCTGAGGCCGAATCCGCGACTGACCGACACCGACATCAGGACGGCGCAGAGCACGGCGACGAGCGCGAAGCCGACGAGCGGCCGCTTCTGGTCAACCCCCACGGGGTCCCCTTCCCACATGCTGACGAGACGCCAGTCTCTCCGGGCCATGACGCATGTCCCGCGTCGATGGCCCGGAATAGCCCGAAATGACTAGATCGCCATGGTCATGTCGGGCCAGGGGTCAGGCGGACTTCTTCTTCCGGCCCTCGGCCTCGCGCGGGATGAGGGTCGGGGCGACGTCGTCCTCGACGACCTCGCGGGTGACGATCACCTTCGCGACGTCGCCTCGCGAGGGGACGTCGTACATCACGTAGAGGAGGACCTCCTCGATGATCGCCCGCAGGCCGCGGGCACCGGTGCCGCGCTCGAGGGCCGCCTCGGCGATCGAGTCGATCGCGTCGTCGGTGAACTCGAGCTCGACGCCGTCGAGGTCGAAGAGCTTCTGGTACTGCTTGACGAGCGCGTTGCGCGGCTCGGTGAGGATCTGGACGAGCGCCTCGCGGTCGAGCTTGCTCACGCTGGCGATCAGCGGCAGGCGACCGATGAACTCGGGGATCAGGCCGAACTTGGTGAGGTCCTCGGGACGGACCTGGACCAGCAGGTCGTCGGCCTCGCGCTCGGCCGCGCCGCGCACCTCCGCGGTGAAGCCCAGCGACTTCTTGCCCACGCGCTGCTCGATGATCTGCTCGAGGCCCGCGAACGCACCACCCACGATGAAGAGGATGTTGGTGGTGTCGATCTGGATGAACTCCTGGTGCGGGTGCTTGCGACCACCCTGCGGCGGGACCGAGGCGGTCGTGCCCTCAAGCATCTTGAGCAGTGCCTGCTGCACGCCCTCACCGGAGACGTCGCGTGTGATCGAGGGGTTCTCCGCCTTGCGGGCCACCTTGTCGATCTCGTCGATGTAGATGATGCCCGTCTCGGCCTTCTTGACGTCGTAGTCGGCGGCTTGGATGAGCTTGAGGAGGATGTTCTCCACGTCCTCGCCGACGTAGCCGGCCTCGGTGAGCGCGGTCGCGTCTGCGATCGCGAAGGGGACGTTGAGCATCCGGGCGAGCGTCTGCGCCAGGTAGGTCTTGCCGCAGCCGGTGGGGCCGATGACCAGGATGTTGGACTTGGCGACCTCGACGACGTCGTCCTTGGCCTTGCCGCTGACGGGCTGCAGCCCGGCCTGGACGCGCTTGTAGTGGTTGTAGACCGCGACAGCGAGGGACTTCTTCGCGTGCTCCTGGCCGATCACGTAGGAGTTGAGGAACTCGAAGATCTCCCGGGGCTTGGGCAGCTCCTCGAGGCTGACCTCGGCGCCCTCGGCGAGCTCCTCCTCGATGATCTCGTTGCACAGCTCGATGCACTCATCGCAGATGTACACGTTGGGGCCCGCGATGAGCTTCTTGACCTGCTTCTGGCTCTTTCCGCAGAAGTTGCACTTGAGCAGGTCGCCACCGTCACCGATACGTGCCACGAGTCGTGTCCTCCAGTCTCGCCGGATGGGGGCTCCGGCACTCCACACCTTGCACAGTCGTGCTTGACCAAGGGCCGTACGACGGTACCCCGTGCCGGCCCCGGACGGGGGCCGGACACGAGATGTCGTCGACCATCATTTCGAGCCTCGGCTCAGCCTCGGCACGCCCTCAGGCGAGGGCCGGGGCGCCCTTGCGGGACTCGATGACCGCGTCGATCAGGCCATACTCCACGGCCTGCTCGGCGGTCAGGATCTTGTCGCGCTCGATGTCGCGGCTGACCTGCTCGATGTCCTTGCCGCTGGACTCGGAGATCATCTTCTCGAGCAGCTCGCGCATGCGCAGGATCTCGTTGGCCTGGATCTCGATGTCGGAGGTCTGGCCGAACGTGCCCTCGGTGTAGGGCTGGTGGATCAGGATGCGGCTGTTGGGCAGCGCCATCCGCTTGCCCTTGGCGCCGGCGCCGAGCAGGATCGCGGCCGCCGAGGCCGCCTGGCCCAGGCACACGGTCTGCACGTCGGGCTTGATGAACTTCATCGTGTCGTAGATCGCCGTCAGCGCCGTGAACGAGCCACCGGGGCTGTTGATGTAGATGCTGATGTCGGTGTCGGGGTTCATCGTCTCCAGGCACATCAGCTGGGCGATGACCGCGTTGGCCACGTCGTCGCTGATCGGCGTGCCGAGGTAGATGATGCGCTCCTCGAACAGCTTGGCGTAGGGGTCGATGCGGCGGAAACCGTAGGAGGTGCGCTCTTCCCACTGCGGGATGTAGTAGTTCATGGGATTCAGTCCTTGGTCCGGGCCGGGCGGCCCTCGTCGGCGGCTTCGCGGGCGCTGGTGATGACCTGGTCGACGAGGCCGTAGTCGACGGCCTGGTCGGCGGTGAACCACCGGTCACGGTCGGCGTCGGCCACGACCTGCTCGACGCTCTGGCCGGTGTGCTCGGCGATGAGGTCGAGCAGCACCTTCTTGATGTGCAACGACTGCTGGGCCTGGATCTTGATGTCGGACGCCGAGCCGCCCATGCCCGAGGAGGGCTGGTGCATCATGATGCGCGCGTGGGGCAGGGCGTAGCGCTTGCCCTTGGTGCCGGCGCAGAGCAGGAACTGGCCCATCGAGGCCGCCAGGCCCATGCCCACGGTCGCCACGTCGTTGGGGATGTAGTTCATCGTGTCGTAGATCGCCATGCCGGCGTCGACCGAGCCGCCGGGGCTGTTGATGTGGAGGAAGATGTCGGCCTCCGGGTCCTCCGCGGAGAGCAGGAGGAGCTGCGCGCAGATCGCGTTGGCGTTCTGGTCGCGCACCTCCGAGCCGAGGAAGACGATGCGCTCACGGAGGAGGCGCTGGTAGATGTGGTCGTCGAGGCCATACATCCCACCGGCGCCGTTCATCTCGGGCGAGAGGGCTGGGCTGGAGTTCTGGTTCACGCTGGCGACACTAGCCGGAAGGACGGACACTTCCACGCGCTGACCCACCCTGTTCGCCCACAGCGGATTCAGGGCCGCACCCTCAGTCGAGGGCGACCTCCTCCAGCACCTCCCGGAAGACCCGCCACCGCTCCGGGCCCACCTGCGCTGCCCACGCCTCGTCGCAGGCTGCCAGCACCGCCGCGGCACGGGCGAGGGCGTCACGGCCGGCGTCGGTGATGCGTACGACGCGGGCCCGGGCGTCGTGGTCGGCCACGGTCACGGTCACCATGCCGAGCGCCTCGAGCTGGCGGACGAACTGGCCGCACCCCTGGGTGGTCATCTCGGCGCACTCGGCCAGCTCGCTGATCGTCAGCCCCTCCTGCGGCAGCCACTCCAGCACGCGCAGCTGGGAGGGCCGCAGGTCGGGCGCGTCCGCGGCCAGCCGCTCGCGCAGCCGTCCGAAGACCATCCCCATCAGCATCGGCAGGTGCGGTCGGGCCGCCGGAAGCCTCTTGACGCCAGTCATGAAAGCAACTTACATTCCTTGTCCATGAAAGCAACTTTCACGCCGTTGCCCGGGGTCGACCGGCGTGAGGTGCTCGGGGCCGACGACGTCACCGGCGCCGAGCTCGAGGCGATGGTCGCCGAACTGTGGGACCTGCCGTCGGTACGGCTGCTCGACTCCACGGCCGAGCCCGTCGCCTACGACGTCCCGTCGATCCTCACCGGCGCGCGCACGTGGGTCCACGGGCACGCCGACGCGGGGAACGGTCCGGCGCCGTTCACCCTCTTCGTGAAGCGAGTGCACAACTGGCGGCACTCCCCCGCCTTCGCCGGCGTACCTCCTGAGATCGGCGAGTGGGCGGCCGCCTCGCTCCCGTGGCGTGCTGAACCACTCGTCTACGCCTCCGACCTGCGCGAACGGCTCCCCGAGGGACTGACGATGCCGCGCGGGCTGCGCGTCGAGGAGCGTCCCGACGAGACCGCCGTGGTCTGGATGGAGGCCGTCGCGGCCGACCCCGTGGCGTGGGACGCCGACGACAGCGTCCGTGCCGCGCGCCTGCTCGGCCGGCTCTCCGCCAGTCCCGAGGTCGCGGGGCTGGCCGGCATCGACCCGCAGCCGTGGCACGTCGACAGCTTCGTCGCCGGCCGACTGGCCCACACCGTGCTCCCCGGCCTGCACGACGACGCCACGTGGCGCCACCCCGTCGTCGCCGAGCACTTCGGCGACCTGCGCGACGGCCTCCTGGCAGCAGCACGCCACCTCGACGTGCTGGCGCAGGAGTTCGCCTCCTCCCGCCACCTGGCCTCCCACGGCGACGCCTGCCCCAACAACCTGCTGCGCCGCGCGGGCGACCCGGGCTTCACGCTGATCGACTTCGGCTTCTGGCGGCCCCAACCGGTGGGCTTCGACCTGGCCCAGCTGCTGGTGGGAGACATCCAGATCGGGCAGCAGGACGCCGACGACCTGCCCGAGCGAGCGGCCGCGTGCGTGGCGTCGTACGCCGCCGGGCTCGCCGACGAGGGCCTCGACGTCTCGCTGCAGGAGGTCCGCCGCGCCCACGCCGTGAGCCTGATGCTGTTCAACGGCCTGCCCAGCCTGCCGCTCGAGAGGCTCGACGACCCCGACGAGGCCGCGCTGGACCACTGGTCGCGCCAGCGTGCCGCGATCGCCCGCTACGCCCTCGACGTGCTCGAGCTGACCGACCGCTGAGTTTCGCTGACGCGCGGTTTCGCTGACGCGCGGCGTCCTCCTCCCTAGGGTGGGACGGTGGACGGGGGACACCGGCTCAGCCGGGCGGCACGCTGTGCCGGGGCGACACTGGCGCTCTGCATGACCGCGTGCGGCACGCAGTCCTCCTCGGACGAGCCCGCACCGAGCCCGTCCGTCTCGTCCGGGACCGCTGACGCGGCAGCGATGCGCGAAGCGGAAGCGACGGTGCGGGCCTTCTTCGCGGTGAAGGGGCGAGCCGAGGACCCGTTCAGCGTCCGGCTCGACAAGCAGGCGGCCTACCTCACGTCCCCTGACGTCAACCCGGCCGCAGCGTACGAGTCCAGCACGAGCGACCGCCCGTCGCTCATCACCGACGACGAGGTGAGCGTCGAGCTGTCCGACATGCGGTGGGTCGGGGACGAGATCCTCGTCGACTTCGAGTTCCGCAGCACCGGCCTGAGCTATCCGATGATCGGCGACGAGGTGCAGCGCGACGACCCACTGGCTGCGGAGGGCCACTGGGACGGCACCGCGACGCTCGAGCAGCGTGACGACGAGTGGTTGATCAACGACCTGACGATCGTCTCCTCCGGCGGCTCGATCAGCTGACCCCCGAACGACACGACCGGCGCCCACCCGAGGGTGGACGCCGGTCGTGGTGCTCGTGGTGCGGGAGGCTCAGGCCTCGTCGGACTCCGCCTTCTCGGGAGCGGCAGCCTCGTCGGTGCTCGTCTCGACCGGCTCCGCGCCGATCGTGCCGTCGGGGCGCAGGTTCTTGAGCTCGACCACGTTGCCCGAGGCGTCCTTCACGGTCGCCGCCTCGACGATCGTGGCCAGCGCCTTGCCGCGCAGGATCTCCTGCACGAGCTCGGGGATGTGGTTGTGCTCGAACATGTGGTTGGCGAACTCCTGCGGGTCCTGGCCGGACTGCTGGGCGCGCCGCACGAGGTGCTCGGAGAGCTCGGCCTGGTCGATGCCGAACTCCTCCTTCTTCGCGATCTTGTCGAGGATGAACTGGGCGGCGACGGCGTCGCGGACCCGGCGCTCGAGGTCGGCCTCGAACTCCTCCTGGGTCTGGCCCTCGTCCTCGAGGTACTTCTCCATGGTGATGCCGGCGAAGCCGAGCTGCTGCTCGACGTTCTGACGACGGGCGTTGAGCTCGTCGGTGACCATCACCTCGGGCAGCGGGATGGAGACCTTCTCCAGCAGGGCCTCGAGGACCGCGTCGCGGGCGGCGGCGGCCTGCTCGAGGCGCTTGCCGCGCCCGAGGCGCTCGCGCACGTCGGCGGTGAGCTCCTCGGCCGTGTCGAACTCGGAGGCGAGCTGGGCGAACTCGTCGTCGTACTCGGGGAGCTGCTGCTCCTGCACGGCCGTGACCTTGACCGTCACCTGGACGGGCTCGCCGACCAGGTCACCACCGGCGAGCTCGGAGTCGAAGGTCGCGTCGTCGCCGGCGGAGAGGCCGACGAGGGCCTCGTCGAGGCCGTCGATCATGCCGCCGCGGCCGACCTTGTAGGACATGCCGGTGACCTCGCCGCCCTCGACGGTCTCGCCGTCCTTGGCCGCGACCAGGTCGATGGTGACGAAGTCGCCGTCGGCAGCCGCGCGCTCGACGGGGACGAGGGTGCCGAAGCGCTCACGCAGCGCCTCGACCTGCTCGTCGACGTCGGCGTCGCTGATCTCGACGTCCTCGACGCTGGCCTCGAGGCCGTCGTAGGCCGGCAGCTCGAAGTCGGGCTTGACGTCGACCTCGGCGGTGAACTCCAAGGACTCGTTGTCCTCGAACTTCGTCACCTCGATCTCCGGCTGGGCCAGCGGCTCGAGGTCGTGCTCCTGCAGGGCAGCCATGTACTGCTGCGGGACGACGGCGTTGATCGCCTCGTCGAGGACCGGGCCGCGGCCGACCTGGCGGTCGATGACCGCCGGCGGGACCTTGCCCCGGCGGAAGCCCGGGACGTTGATCTGCTTCGCGATCTTCTGGTACGCCGCGTCGAGGCTCGGCTTGAGCTCCTCGAAGGGCACCTCGACGGTCAGCTTGGCCCGGGTGGGGCTCAAGGTCTCGACGGCGCTCTTCACAAATGTCTCCTGATGCTGAAGGTCTGTGGGTGGACCACACGGGGAAAGGTGCGGCATCGCCACGGCACGGAGCCCGGCGACCGCAAACCTCGCCAGTCTATCGACGGCGCGCGCACAGGCCGAATCACGCGAAGCGTGGCCCTCGCCGGCGTGACGGGTGGGGCTGGAGTCGGCTGGTGGGTCGGGGCGACAGGACTCGAACCTGCGATCTCCTGCTCCCAAAGCAGGCGCGCTAGCCACTACGCTACGCCCCGCCAAACGGGCCCCGACGCGCTCCGGGAGGAGACGCCGCGGCCTGCTTGGAGCGGATGACGGGAATCGAACCCGCGTAGCCAGTTTGGAAGACTGGGGCTCTACCATTGAGCTACATCCGCGCGCGTCCCGACGACGTGGTTCTCGCCGGTGCGGGTGTCATGGTGCCACACGCGTGAGCGTGCGCCCCAACCGGCTCAGCGCCGGTGCACCAGCAGCAGGGCGCGGTCGTCGTTGCGCGACCCTAGCGCCTCGACGAGGCGGGTGGCCCCGCCCTCGAACTCGCCGCGCAGCAGCCGCTCGGCCTGGCCGAGCATCCGGTCGATGCCGAGCGCGATGTCGCGGTTGCGGGTCTCGACCATGCCGTCGGTGTAGAGCAGCAGCGCATCGCCGCGGCGCATCTCCCCCGAGACCGCGGGGAAGCTCGCCCCGTCGATGAGGCCCAGGATCGGCCCCTCCGACTCCAGCACCTCCCAGCGACCGGAACCGGCGTGGCGCAGGGCGGCCGGGGGATGACCGGCGCTGCGGATGTCGTAGTGGCCTGTCGCGAGGTCGAGCGAGAGGTGGATCGCGGTGGCGAACCCCTCGTCCCAGTCCTGCTGGAGCAGGAACCGGTTGGCGCCGTCGAGGAACTCACTGGGCGGCAGGGCGCTCAGCAGCCCGCCGAGTGCGCCGCACAGCAGCAGGGCGCGGGTGCCGGCGCCCTGGCCCTTGCCGGAGACGTCGACGACGGCCACCTCGAGGCGGCCCTCGACGCGCGAGGCGACGACGAAGTCACCGGCGAACGGGGTGCCCCCGGCCGACCGGAGCTCGCTGGCGGCGTACCACTCCGCGGGCAGGTCGGGGATGCCGCCCTGTCGAAGGATGCGGTCGCGCAGGTCGACGAACATCATCTCGCCCTGGATGCCCGCCACGCCGAGGCGCGTGCGACGGAACGACGACAGCAGCACTACGAACCCGAGGCCGAAGATGATGGCCACGGTCAGCGCGATACGAAGGTCGATCTTCTCCTGGGTCGGCACCACCAGGGCCAGGACCAGGAGCACGAAGACCACGAACCACGGCAGCTGCCGCGGCCCCAGCACCAGGCTGGAGAGCACCAACGGGACGAGCAGGCTGACCAGCGGGAGGCTCTCGTCGAAGCGCCAGATGGCCAGGCCGATGAGAACCGTCGCGACGACGAGCGCGACCAGGGTGCGCGACCCCCGCGGAACGAGCCGGTTCGCGGCGGTGTTGAGCGATGGAGAACTCATCCCCGAGCCCCTCCTGCTCTCCCGGTCCCCTTGGTGGCAGATCGTACGGCCCGGGAGCGGAACTTCGGCTGGCATTTGGGGCACCAGAACGTGTTGCGTCCGACCAGCTCACCGGTACGCACCGTCGCCCCGCAGACCAGGCAGGGCTGCGAGGTGCGGCGGTAGACGTAGACCTCGCCCCCGTGGTCGTCCTTGCGGGGTGGGCGCCCCATCGCCTCGGGGGTGTGCTCGGGTCGCACCGTGTCGATCCTGCCGGTGCGCACGCCCTCTGCCATGAGCTCGACGAGGTCGGCCCACATCGCCCGCCACTGGCCGCTGCGCAGGGTGTTGCCCGGGCGCAGCGGGTGGATGCGGTGCCGGAAGAGCACCTCGGCGCGGTAGACGTTGCCGACGCCCGCCAGCACCTTCTGGTCCATCAGCAGGTCGCCGATCGCCCGAGGGCTCGCCGAGATGCGGCGCCAGGCGAGGTCGGGGTCGGCGTCGGGTCGCAGCGGGTCGGGACCGAGGCGCCCCAGGATCTCGGCGCGCCGCGCGGCACCCACCAGGTCGCAGATGATGGCGCCACGCAGGTCGGCGTACGCCGCCGGGCGGGGGTCGACGGGGTCGCCCACCGTGACCAGACGCAGTCGTACGGCGCCGACCGGGTCGGGCACCACGCCGCCCGCGGGCGTCGTACGCACGTCGAGCTGGCCGATCAGGCCGAGGTGGACGTGCACGACGCGCTCACCCTCGAGCTCGAGGAACAGGTGCTTGCCGGCGGAGTCGGCACCGACCACGCGCGAGCCGTCGAGCTGCTCCGCGTCGGCGGCGAAGCGGCCCTGCGGTGACGACACCCGGACCCTCCGCCCAGCGAAGGCGGCGGTCAGGTCGTCGGCCAGCTTGCGAAGGGTGTGCCCCTCAGGCATCCGCGTCGTCGGAGGACGTCTCCGGGTCGGGACCACGCAGGGCCGACTCCGGCAGCGGGGGCAGCTCGCCCGACTCGTCGTAGGTCGAGAGCTGGCCGATGCGACGCACGTGTCGCTCGTCGCCGGAGAAGGGCGTGGTCAGGAAGACCTCGACGAACCGGGTCATGTCGTCCACCGGGTGCATCCGGCCGCCGACCGAGACGACGTTGGCGTCGTTGTGCTCGCGGGCCAGCACCGCCGTCTCCTCCGACCAGGCCAGGGCACATCGGATGCCCTCGACCTTGTTGGCCGCGATCTGCTCGCCGTTGCCGGAGCCGCCGATCACGACGCCCAGGCTGTCGAGCCCCTCGGCGCGGTCGGCCGCGACCCCCTCGGCCGCCCGGAGGCAGAAGCACGGGTAGTCGTCGAGGGCGTCGTAGACGAACGGACCGTGGTCGACGGCCTCGTAGCCGTGGTCCACCAGCCAGGTCATCAGGTGGTCCTTCAGCTCGAGGCCGGCATGGTCGGAGCCCAGGTGAACACGCATGGGAGGAGTTTGGCAGAGCCGGACCGCCGGCACCGAAGCGGCTGAGTGTGGCTGCGGACTCGCAGCGCTCCTCGCGCCCGCTCGACATGAGGGAGGGCAGCGGCACGGCTGTCGGGACCGATGCCCCGGCCTCCCCGTCCCGGCGTCGAATCATCCACATCGGGGACTGGCCGGCGTTGACGGTGGGACACGAGTCGTGGGACAATCGAACACACGTTCGACGACGGCTCGGGGAGATGAGATGACGGCGGCTCAAGCAGACGGTCAGGTGTGGCAGGCCGCCGACCTGCACGCCCTCGCCGATCTGCTCGCCGACCTGACACCCGGTGCCACGCCGGTCGACCACCTCGACCAGCTCGAGGCCCTCGAGCGGATCACGTCAGCCGCCGCGGCGGCGAAGGTGGTCGTCACGGCCACGTTCGCAGACGCTGCCGACACCGAGGTCGACGTGGACGTGCCTGTGAGCGGTCGGCGTACGCCGCCGCGGGCGATGTCGATCGGCGCCGAGGTAGCGCTCGCCACGATGGCGAGCCCCCACGCAGGTGAGCAGCGGGTGCTGCTGTCGCGGCGGCTGCGCGACCACCTCCCCCTCACCCTGAGCGCCCTCGCCCGCGGCGAGCTCACCGAGGAGCGAGCCTTCGCCATCGCGCGCGAGGTGGCCCACCTCACGCCCGAGCAGCGCAGCATGGTCGACGCCGACCTCGTCCCACGACTGGCCGGCCTCGGCGACGTCCGCCTGCGCCAGGCGGTGCGCCGCTCGTGCCTCACCCACGCCGCCGAGTCCGAGACCCGGCGTTGCCGACGAGCTCGCGCCGACCGGCGGGTTACCAGCCGTGCCCTCGACGACGGCACCGGACAGCTCACCGCCACCCTGCCCCTCGAGGTCCTCGCCGCGGTCCGCACGGCCCTCGACGCTGCGGCCGCGACCGCCCGCACCGACGGTGACGTGCGCACCGCCGGGCAGGTCCGCGCCGACACCCTCGCCGCCCGGATCACCGGCGCCGAGACCGTCACCGACCCGGTCCCGGTGCGCGTCAACCTCGTCATCGGGGTCGAGTCCCTCCTCGACACCGGCACCGAGCCCGGCCTCGTCCCCGGTGAGGGGTTCCTGCCCGCAGCACTCTGCACGGAGTGGGTACGCCGCGCCAGCGACGCCGCGAAGGCCACCCTCCGGCGACTCTTCGCCAGCCCCGAGGACCGGGTGCTCGTGGCGATGGAGTCCACCAGCCGCCGCTTCGACGGCCAGCTCGCCGAGCTCCTCGACCTCCGCGACGCCGGCACCTGCCGCACCCCGGGCTGCAACGCCGCCATCCGGCACCACGACCACATCACCCCCGCCGCCGATGGCGGGCCCACCGAAGCCGCCAACGGCCAAGGCCTGTGCGAGCGCTGCAACTACGTCAAGGAATCACCCGGCTGGACCTCCTGGGTCGCCGACCCCGGCCACAAGCACCTCCACGAGGTCCACAGCGTCACCGAACACCTCCGCATCACCCGCTCCACCTCACCACCACTACCGGGCGGACCAGCAGGCACCGTCGGCTACTCCCCAGTCGAGCTCCGGCTCGCCAGCAACTACACCCTGGCCTCGTAGTCCCAGGCCTCACGGGCAAGACCACCGTGGCAACGCCGGCGAGGCAGGAACCAGCTCGCCGTGATCTCGCAGGACGTGGTCCGTCGAGAGGTGCTGTGGGCGAACGATCGAGCGGGCAACCCGGCCATCGGCATGATCGACGTGATGGCCCGCTACGCGCTGGACCAGTGCTTCTCCGCCGACCGTCGAGGGCATCCTGCATCCCGACCGCTACGGCGACACGGAGCGGCGTATGTCGACGGCCTCGACGAGACGACCATCCGCGCCGGGAAACCGTGGACGACGTCATCGGACGCGTGAGCAGCGACTGAGGGTGAGCCTGGGGCTAGGCGTCGGAACAGGTTGAAGAGGTCGACAGTTCAACCATGGTTGTGCAGACCCCGACCCTCGGAGTAGACCTAGTGATGCTCACGAGGTGCCCGAAGATGCTCGCTCGCGCAGTCGAGCGCCGGCGGGCACCCCGTGAGACCAGCCGGACGATGATCGCCGGCGCCGCCGCTCAGCCAGCTGTGAGGTGCTGGTCGAGCCAGCCGGCGACCTGGCGCACGAGGGGCTCGGAGGCCGTGAAGGTCGCGTGCCGCCAGAAGCCGTGTGTCTGGCCCAGGCAGCGGATGCCGACGACCTCGACCCCGGCCTCCGCGATGCGCCGGGCGAGCTCCTCCCCCTCGTCACGGAGCGGGTCCGCCTCCGCCGTGGCGACGAAGGTGGGCGGCAGGGTGTGCAGGCGCTCCGAGAGCAGCGGTGCGAGGTCGGGGTCGTCGTAGTCGGCCTCGGTGCGGGCGTACTGCTCCCAATACCAGGTCGCTTCAGCGGGGTCGAAGCCCGACGCGGCCCCCAGCTCCCACGACGGAAAGGCGTTGCGCGGGTCGAGGAAGGGGTAGATGAGTGCGACCGCGGCGAAGAAGCCCGGGTTGCGCAGGGCAGCCACGACGGCGAGGTTGGCGCCGGCCGAGTCGCCGTGGGCGGCGTACGGCCCGGTCAGGCCCGACCCGGCACCTTCCCGGCGGAGCCAGCCGACGACCGTGTCGAGGTCGTCGGGGGCGGCGGGGAACGGGTGCTCCGGCGGCTGGCGGTAGTCGACGCTCAGCACCGCCCGGCGGCCGCGGTTGGCCATGCGCCGGCAGATGCCGTCGTGGACGTCGACGTCGTTGAGCACGAACCCACCGCCGTGGGCGTGGACGACGAGCCCCGGCACCGCGTCGGCCGGGACGTAGAGCCGGCAGCGGACACCGTCGGCGTCGACGTCCTCCACGCGGGCGACGTCCTCCCGCGGCTGGCGGAGGTTGAAGCGACGTACGTCCTCGCGGTGGGCGGCGAGGTCGAAGCCGGGCGCGCTGAGGTCGGGACCGGCGTCGGCCTCGACGGCCGCGCGGACCTCGGGGTACATCACGGGATCAGCGCGCCATCAGCGCGTCGAGGGCGACCGCGACAGCAGCGGCGACGCGGAAGTCGACCCGCTGGTCCGGCACGGTCACGCGGTAGCGGTCACCGATCGACATCTTGCGCTCGACCGAGAAGAGCGGCGCACCACCCGCGTCGACGAAGTCGAAGTGGATGGGGATGAAGTCGAGCTCGGTGAAGCGGCGCAGCAGGCCGGCGACCTGGTTGCGCTCCTGGCCGGTGCCCGCGTAGCCGGGGCCCTCGATGTGGAAGGTCGAGCGCAGCAGCGAGGCGCCGAAGTCCTTCCGGAAGAAGCCGATCTGGGCGCCCGACTCGTCGGTGATGTCGTAGCCGGCGTTGAGGTCGAGCTTCCTGCGCGCCTTGAAGCCGAACACCGCGCGCGACTTGCTCGCGTCGGAGAAGAAGGTGACCTGCTCCTTGAAGGCCATCCGCTTCTGCTCGGCGAGCGCCATCAGCCGCGTCGGGTTGCCTGACTCGTCCGACTCCGACACCTCGTAGCGGTTGACCATCATCGTGAGCTTCTGCTTCACCACGAAGTGGGGCAGGTACATCTCGGCGGGCGTCCCGGACGTCATCGGGAGAGCTCCTCCTCGACGACCGACGGGTCGAGCTTGGTGAAGACCGGCGTGGGCTTGTCGACCTTCGCCCCGACCACGACCGGGCGTGACTCCCACGCCGGCGTCGAGGTGTACTCACCGGTGATGACCGAGTACGACATGTGGCCGGCGCCGTTGTCGGTCTCGAGCTCCTCCACCTGCTCGATGCGCGGCATCGGCATGAAGTCGCCCTCGCCGCCGAGCACCGCGTGCACCTTGTTGGCCGCGTGCGGGAGGAACGGGGAGAGCAGCGTGTTGCAGTCGCTCACGCACTGCGCCGCGACGTGCAGCACGGTGCCGAGCCGCTCGCGCTGGGCGTCGTCCTTCATCTTGTAGGGCTCGGTGACGGTGAGGTACTTGTTGACCTCGCCGACGACCCGCATCGCCTCGGCGATGGCCGCGCGCAGACGGTGCTTCTCCACCAGGCCGCCGACGGTCGCGAAGCCCTCGCGCACGGTCGCGAGCACCTGCTCGTCGACCTCCTCCAGCGGGCCGGCTGCGGGGATCTCGCCGAAGTTCTTGGCGATCATCGTGGCGGTGCGATTGACCAGGTTGCCCCAGCCCGCGACGAGCTCGGAGTTGTTGCGGGTGACGAAGTCGGACCAGGTGAACGCGGCGTCGGAGGTCTCGGGTCCCGCGGCGCAGATGTAGTAGCGCAGCGCGTCCGGGCCGTAGCGGGCGAGGAAGTCGCCGACGTAGATGACGTTGCCGCGGCTGGTGGAGAACTGGGAGTCGCCGAAGGTGAGGAACTCGCTCGAGACCACCTCGGTGGGCAGGTTGAGCGTGCCGTACGTCCCCGGCTCGCCACCCTTGTCGCCCTTCCCGTTGTAGGCCAGCAGCTCGGCCGGCCAGATCTGGGAGTGGAAGACGATGTTGTCCTTGCCCATGAAGTAGTACGACTCGGCGTCGGCGTCGTTCCACCACTCGCGCCACTTGTCTGGCTCACCGAAGCGGCGGGCCCACTCGATGGAGGCGGACAGGTAGCCGATGACGGCGTCGAACCAGACGTAGAGGCGCTTGGTCGGCTGGTCCTCCCAGCCCGGGACCGGGATGCCCCAGTCGATGTCGCGGGTCATCGCGCGCGGCCGGATCTCCTTGAGGATGTTCTGGCTGAACTTGATGACGTTGGGGCGCCACAGGCCGGTCGCCTCACGCTGGTCGAGCCACTCCCCCAGCGCCCCGGCGAGCGCCGGCAGGTCGAGGAACCAGTGCTGCGTGTCCTTGAACTCCGGGGTCTCCCCGTTGATCTTCGAGCGCGGGTCGATCAGGTCGGTCGGGTCGAGCTGGTTGCCGCAGTTGTCGCACTGGTCGCCGCGCGCCGCGGTGTACTTGCAGATGGGGCAGGTGCCCTCGATGTAGCGGTCGGGCAGGGTGCGACCCGTGGAGGGGCTGATCGCCGTCTTGGTGGTCTCCTCGACCATGTAGCCGTTGCGGCGGCACGTCTCGAACATCTCCTGCACCACCGCGTAGTGGTTGCCGGTGGTGGTGCGGGTGAAGAGGTCGTACGACAGGCCGAGGCCGCAGAGGTCGTCGACGATCACCTGGTTGTACTTGTCGACCAGCTCGCGGGCGGGCAGCCCCTCGTTGTCGGCCAGCACCAGGATCGGCGTGCCGTGCTCGTCGGTGCCGCTGACCATCAGGACGTCGTGTCCCGCCATCCGCATGAACCGGCTGAAGACGTCGGAGGGCACGCCGAAACCGGCGACGTGGCCGATGTGGCGCGGGCCGTTGGTGTACGGCCAGGCGACGGCGGACAGGACACGAGTCATGGGCGCAAGCCTAGTGAGGCACACCGACCGGTCCCGAGCCGGTCCTGAGTGCGGCACGCGGGGATCGCCCAGCACCTAGGGTGGCGCCGACGGTCCGTGGGAGGTGGGATGTCGGTCGACCTGGTGCTCATGCTGTCGGCGGCCGCGGCCGGTGGCCTGCTGGCACATGCCCTGCGCCTGCCGCCGATGGTCGGCTTCCTGGTCGCCGGCTTCGCCATGGCCGGGGCGGGTGTGACCGGGACGTCTGCGCTGGACGCGCTGGCGGAGCTCGGAGTGGTGCTGCTGCTCTTCGCGATCGGGCTCAAGTTCGACGTGCGCGTGCTCGTACGCCGCGAAGTGCTGGGGGTGGGTGCCGTGCACGCCCTCCTGAGCATCGGGTTGGTGCTGACCGTGCTCGCGACAGCTGGCGCCCTCGGGCTCCGCCTGCTCGCGGGAGTCGAGGTCACCGACCTGCTGCTGGTCGCCCTCGCCCTGTCGTTCTCCAGCACGGTGGTCGCGGTCAAGGTCCTCGAGGAGCAGAACGCGACACGTTCGCTCCACGGGCGCACGACCATCGGCATCCTGGTCGTCCAGGACCTGGTCGCCGTGGCCGCACTCGCCGTCGTCGAGGGCGAGGCCCCCAGCTGGTGGGCGCCGCTGCTCCTGCTCCTGGTGCCCGCCTCCTGGCTGGTCCGCCGCATGCTCGACGGGCTCGACCACGGCGAGCTCCTCACGCTCGTCGGAATCACCCTCGCGCTCGTCCCCGGCTACGCCCTGTTCGACGCCGCCGGGCTCAAGGGAGACCTCGGGGCCCTCGCAGTCGGCGTCCTGCTGGCACCCTCGTCGAGGGCGGAGGAGCTGGCCAAGTCCATCTTCTCGGTCAAGGAACTGCTCCAAGTCGCCTTCTTCCTGTCCGTCGGCCTGCATGGAGCACCCGACCCGTCAGGCATCGCCCTTGCGTTGGCTCTCGTCGCGCTGGTGCCACTCAAGGCCGTCCTGTTCGCGCTGCTCCTGCGGGCCTCCGGCTTCCGGGTCCGCACGGCGACCCGGGCGGCCGCCTCCCTCGGGAGCTTCTCGGAGTTCGCGCTCATCGTCGTCGTCGCGGCGACCGCTGCCGACGCCGTCGATCGCGAGTGGCTCGCCACGATCTCGACGGCCGTCGCCATGAGCTTCGTCGTCGCATCAGTCACGAGCGCCGCGGTGGACCTCCTGTCGTCCTCTGCGTCGCGCCGGGTGGCAGACCCCGCGCGGCTCCATCCGGAGGAACGACCCATCGACCTGGGACGCGCCGATGCGTTGGTGCTGGGCATGGGGCGCCTCGGCCGAGCAGCGAGCGGGCGGCTCGTCGACACGTACGGCCTGCGCGCCACCGGTGTCGACTCCGACGCCACGCGGGTGGACGACCTGCGCGCCGAGGGTCTCCACGTCGTCGAGGGGGACGCCACCGACCCGCTCTTCTGGGCACGCGTCAGCGACGAGGGCACCGTACGCCTCGTCGTCCTGGCAATGCCGTTCCACGGCAGCAACGTCGCGGCCCTCGACCAGCTCCGTCGCAGCGGGTTCGGTGGAGCGGTGACGGCGGTGACTCGTTACGACGAGGAGGTCGCCCACCTCGCAGAGCGCGCCGCTGTCGTCGGTCTCTACGACGCAGCGGGCGCCGAGCTGGCGGACCAGGCCGTGCGCGCCGCCGGCCCGGACCCCGGCATCAGCTGAAGTCGAGGTCGCCCGTGCGGGAGCGCTTGAGCTCGTAGAAGTAGGGGAACTTCGCGACGGCGACGGCGCCGTCCCAGAGCTCGCCGGCCTCCTCGCCGCGCGGGATCTTGGAGAGCACCGGACCGAAGAACGCCGAGCCGTTGATGTGGATGGTCGGCGTGCCGACGTCGTCGCCGACGGCGTCCATGCCCTCGTGGTGGCTCTTCGCCACCGCGTCGTCGAGGGACGCGTCGTCCCACGCGTCGATCAGGTCGGCGGGCAGGCCCACGTCGGCCAGCGAGGCGGCGACGGTGTCCCGCGACAGCTCCTCGCCGTTGTTGTGCCGCCGCGTGCCGATGGCGGTGTACCACTCACCCAGGGTCGCGTTGTCGTGGAGCTCGGCGATCTTGATCGCGACGCGCACCGGCTTCTCGGTGCCCTGGAGCATCTCGCGGTAGTCGGCGGGGATGTCCTTGTCCTTGTTGAGGTAGGCCAGCGACATCACGTGCCACTGCACGTCGATGTCGCGGACCTGCTCGACCTCGCGAATCCAGCGCGAGGTGATCCAGGCGAACGGGCAGAGCGGGTCGAACCAGAGATCAGCGGTAGCCATGCCAGGCACAAGTGCCCCTCCGACGCTGGTATTCCTCGAGCCCGGTGGCAGGATGCCCGCATGCCTGGAACCAACCTCACCCGGGACGAGGCCGCCACCCGCGCCGCCCTCCTGGACGTCACGGCGTACACCGTCGACCTGGACCTGACGTCAGCCACCCAGCCGGACGAGACCACCTTCGTCTCCACCACCACGCTGGAGTTCACCTGCCGGCAGCCCGGCACCGACACGTTCGCCGACCTCGTCGCCCCCCACGTCCGCGAGATCACGCTCAACGGACGCAGCCTCGACCCCACCACGGCGTACGCCGACAACCGCATCGCGCTCGACGGCCTCGAGGCGACCAACACGCTCGTCGTGACCGCCGACTGCGCCTACTCCAACACCGGCGAGGGCCTGCACCGCTTCGTCGACCCGGCCGACGACAAGGTCTACCTCTACAGCCAGTTCGAGGTGCCCGACGCCCGCCGCGTGTTCACCACCTTCGAGCAGCCCGACCTGAAGGCCGTCTTCACCTTCAACGTCACCGCGCCGTCGCACTGGGTGGTCGTCTCCAACGCCGCCACTCCCGAGCCGGTCGAGGCTGGGAACGGCGCGTCGGTGTGGCGCTTTCCCACCACCAAGCGGATGTCGACCTACATCACCGCGATCGTCGCCGGTGAGTACCACGGCGAGTTCGACACCTACGAGGGCAAGTTCGGCACGATCCCGCTCGGCCACTACTGCCGCCAGTCGCTCAAGGAGCACATGGACACGGCCGAGCTGGTCAAGCTCACCAAGCAGAGCTTCGAGTGGTTCGAGGAGCAGTTCGACTACCCCTACCCGTTCGGGAAGTACGACCAGCTCTACGTCCCCGAGTACAACGCCGGGGCGATGGAGAACGCCGGCTGCGTGACGTTGCGCGACGAGTACCTCCCCCGCAGCCGCCAGCCGCGCTCGTTCTTCGAGTTCCGCGCCTCCGTCATCACCCACGAGATGGCCCACATGTGGTTCGGCGACCTCGTCACCATGAAGTGGTGGGACGACCTCTGGCTCAACGAGTCGTTCGCCGAGTGGGCCTGCTACTGGTGCGAGGCCAACGCCACCGAGTTCACCGACGCCTGGACCGGGTTCGCCAACGCCCGCAAGCAGACCGGCTACCGCGCCGACCAGCTGCCCTCGACCCACCCGATCGCGGCCGACAACGTCGACCTGCACGCGGTCGAGGTCAACTTCGACATGATCACCTACGCCAAGGGCGCCTCGGTGCTCAAGCAGCTCGTGGCGTGGGTCGGCATCGAGCCCTTCCTCGAGGGCCTGCGCGCCTACTTCAAGGAGTGGGAGTACGGGAACCCCGAGTTCAAGGACCTGCTCACCACCTTGGAGAAGTCCTCGGGCCGTGAGCTGCAGGGCTGGGCGCAGGAATGGCTCCAGACGGCCGGCGTCAACACCCTCGCCCCGTCGTTCGAGCTCGACGGCGCCGGCGCCTACTCGTCCTTCGCGGTCAGCCAGACGGCCCACGAGGACTGGCCGACGCTGCGCCGCCACCGCCTCGGCATCGGCCTGTACGACGAGGTAGGTGGCCGGCTCGTCCGGCGCGACTACCTCGAGATCGACGTCGAGGGCGCCAGCACCGAGGTGCCCGAGCTCATCGGCGTGAAGCAGCCGGCGCTGCTGCTGCTCAACGACGAGGACCACGCCTACGCCAAGATCCGCCTCGACGAGCGGTCGCTGGCCACCGCGATCGGGTCGCTGTCCACCTTCGAGGACTCGCTGCCGCGGGCGCTCGTCTGGGGCGCCGCGTGGGACATGACCCGCGACGGCGAGATGCGCACCCGCGACTGGGCCGACCTGGTCCTGGCCAACATCGGCCAGGAGAGCGACGCATGGGCGGTGACCCGGATCCCGGCGTCCACCGCGCTCGCGATCAGCTTCTACTCCGACCCCGCGCACCGCGGTGAGCTGAAGGCAGCCTGGGAGAAGGGCCTGCGCGAGCTGCTGCTCGCCGCGGAGCCCGGCAGCGACCACCAGCTCACCTTCGCCCGGTCCTACGCCGGCGCCGCCCACAGCGACGCCGCGCTCGACGACCTCATCGGCCTCCTCGACGGGTCGTTCGAGGTCGAGGGCCTCGCCGTCGACCAGGACATGCGCTGGGCGCTCATCACGGCCCTTGCGAAGCAGGGTCGCTTCGGCGACGCCGAGATCGACGCCGAGCTCGAGGTCGACAGGACCATCTCGGGCAAGGAGCAGGCAGCCGCGGCCCGCGCCGCCCAGCCGACCGCGGAGGCCAAGGCGGCCGCGTGGGACGCGCTCCTCGACCCCACGACGCCCAACGAGACGTCGCGCGAGATCGCGTTCTCGATCTTCCGCTTCGGCCAGGAGGACGTGCTCG
Source organism: Nocardioides sp. zg-1230 (assembly GCF_013155335.1). Lineage (GTDB taxonomy): Bacteria > Actinomycetota > Actinomycetes > Propionibacteriales > Nocardioidaceae > Nocardioides. The sequence goes on from NZ_JABJQZ010000008.1 coordinate 305,017, forward strand.
AGCCGTACCTGGAGAAGTTCCTCACCGCGTCGGAGACGCTCGTCGACGTGCTGGGCTTCCACAAGGCCTCGACGATCCTCGAGTACGGCTTCCCCCGGCCGCTCGGCTCGGAGGCCACGCTTACCCGGCTCGACGAGTGGCTCGCGGACAGCTCGGCGCCCAAGCAGGCGCAGCGCTACGTCGGCGAGGCGCGCGCGGAGATCGCCCGCGCGCTGGCGGCGCAGCGCTACGACGCCCGCTGACCGGTTCCAGAGCACACGGCGGAGCCCTGAAGTCACCCGATGACCTCAGGGCTCCGCCGTCCTCACGTCGAGAGGAGCTGGCGGTGACCGACCCCGCCCTGCTGGCGCTGCACGCCGTACGGCTGCTGGGCTTCGCGGACACGGCGCGAGTGGCCGCGCGCTACCGGCTCGATCGCGACGGCGTCGGGTCGCACCTCGAGGACCTCCGGGCCCGCGGCTGGGTGACCAGGAGCGAGTTCGCCGGGACCAGCGGCTGGTCCCTCACCGACCGCGGCCGATGCGAGGACGAGCGACTGCTCGCCACCGAGCTGGACGCCACCGGCGCTCGTGACGCCGTGGCGGAGGCCCACACGCTCTTCCTCCCGCTCAACGGCCGGCTCCTCGACGCGGTGACGCGGTGGCAGCTGCGTCCGGTCGGCGCGAACGCGTTCGCGGCCAACGACCACAGCGACTTCCGTTGGGACGACCGTGTCCTGGCCTCACTGGCGGCGATCGGTCGCCGGCTCGGCCACCTCGAGGCCGAGCTCGTCGGCGCGCTGCCGAGGTTCGCGGGCTACGTGTCGCGGTACGACGCCGCGCTGGCGCGGTCGGTGGGTGGGCAGCACCGGTGGGTCGACGGTGTCGGCATCGACTCGTGCCACGTCGTGTGGATGCAGCTGCACGAAGATCTCATCGCCACGCTCGGGCTCGAGCGTCGCGCCGGGGGGTGACCAGCCCTCAGGCGTGGAGGGTCTTCTGCGGCCGGGCGTGCTCGGCGAGCATGGCGATGCCGCGCTGGAGACCGACCAGCAGGTTGCCGGCGGCGAACTCCGACGACATGGCCAGGACGGCGAGCTCGACCTCGGCGTCGCTGAGGTGTCGGCGTACTTCACCGCCGGTGACGACCTCGATGACGCGGCGGCGCGGGTCGACGAGCACCAGCACGCTGCGGGCCGGCACCACGAGCCGGTTGTGGAGCCGGGTCGCCCAGGCGCGGGTGTCCTCGCCCTCCACCGGGCCGACGTAGACCGAGAACTCGAACCGGCAGGTCTGCTCGGCCAGACGGATCGTCTTGTCGAGGGCGAGCCGGTCGGTCTCGCTCAGCACCTCACCAGCGGCCACTTGCGCCACCTGCTCGGGAGTCGTCGCCATCGGGGGCGGGGAGCTCGGCGACGCCCTGGCGGGGTCCGCCGATCCACTGGACCTCGCCCGCCGAGTGGTCGGGCAGGAGCTTCTCGCCGCGGACCATGGCCGGCAGGTAGACGGCGACCGCGATGAGCGCGAAGAGCAGCAGCGGGGCGCCGACGAACAGGCCCAGGGCGCCGAGCACGTCGAGGCTGGAGTGCTCGGTCTGGCCGCCCCAGCCCTCGGGGACGTCGGCGTGGGCCGGCGCCGCGAGCAGGGCGAGGACGGCGCCGGCGGCGAGGGCCGCGGCACGGCCCGTCCGGCGGGCACGCGGGCTGCGGGACGAGCGGGCGGGACTGACGTGCGTGGTCACGGGCAACAGGGTATCGCCCATACTGGCCGGCATGCCTCACCCCCTCACCACCCCGATCATGAACATGACCGAGGTCTCCGGGAGCGAGACCAATCCCTGTGAAGACGACGCGAGCCTGTGCAACCTGACGTACGACCAGACCGGCGACGCCACGCTGTCGACGGCCGTGGACTGGGTCGTCGGCAAGCCGTCGGCGCTGCTGGGACTGATCCTCATCGGGCTCCTCGTCCGGTGGGTGCTCCACCGCCTGATCGACCGCGTCGTCCGCAAGGCCGAGCACGGGGTGCTGCCCGACCGCCTCAGCCGTGCCGTCTCGGGCGGCCGCATGGGGGCTGCCCTCAACCTGCGTGAGGACCCGGGCTACACCCGACGTGTCCAGCGCGCGGCCACGATGGGCTCCCTGCTCAAGAGCATCGTCACCGGCGTCGTCCTGACCGTCGTCACGTTGATGTTCATCGCCGAGCTCGGCTACGACATCGGCCCCCTCATCGCGAGCGCCGGCATCATCGGCGTGGCGATCGGCTTCGGCTCGCAGGCCTTGGTCAAGGACTTCCTGTCCGGCATCTTCATGATCTTCGAGGACCAGTACGGCGTCGGCGACGTCGTCGACCTCGGCGAGGCCTCCGGCACCGTCGAGGCCGTGAGCCTGCGCGTGACGCGGCTGCGCGACGTCAACGGCACGGTCTGGTACGTCCGCAACGGCGAGATCCTCCGCGTCGGCAACATGAGCCAGAACTGGGCGCGCACCGTGATCGACGTCACGGTCGGCTACACCGAGGACCTGGTCAAGGTCCGCAGCGTGCTGGAGGAGGTCGCCCACGACCTGTGGGAGGACGAGGACTTCAAGGGCCTGGTCATCGAGGAGCCGGAGGTCTGGGGCGTGGAGTCGATGGGGGTCGACGGCGTCGTGGTCCGGGTGACGTTGAAGACCGCGCCGATGGAGCAGTGGGGCATCGCCCGGGCGATGCGCGAGCGGGTGAAGGCGCGCTTCGAGCACGAGGGCATCAACCTCGCGGTGGCCCAGCGCGTGCAGTGGCAGGAGAGTGCGCCGTCGGCCGCGAACGCCGAGCCGGCGGAGGAGGCGTAGCCCCGGTGCGCGTCGCGCTGGGGCGAGCCGGGAGGATGGTGGCGTGACGACCACGTTCTACGACGAGATCGGCGGCGAGGAGACGATCCGCACGATCGTGCACCGCTTCTACGCCGGCGTGGCGCAGGACGAGGTGTTGCGGCCGATGTACCCCGAGGCCGACCTCGGTCCCGCGGAGGAGCGGTTCACGCTGTTCCTCATGCAGTACTGGGGCGGCCCGACGACGTACGGCGACACGCGGGGGCACCCGCGGCTGCGGATGCGCCACGCCCCGTTCCGCGTGACGCCCGACGCGGCGCAGCGGTGGCTCGTGCACTTCCGGGCCGGGCTCGACGAGGCCGGCCTCACCGAGGAGCAGGACGCCAGGTTCTGGGACTACGTGACGCACGCGGCCCAGTTCATGGTCAACTCGATGGAGTGACCGCGGCGACCATCCCGCGGAGCTCCTCGGGCACCGGCGCGGGTCGCCCGGTCGCGCTGTCGATGCACACGCCGACCACCTTCGCCCGGGCCAGCACCTCGTCACCGTCCCGGACGACCGACTCGAAGACGACCGACGTGCTGCCGACGTGCGAGACCCAGGTGGAGCAGTCGTAGGGCTCGGCACGGAACAGGATCGGGCGTCGGTAGTCGACGTCGGTCTGGGCGACGACGAGGTGGAAGCCCTGGCCCAGCTCGCGGCCGCTGGCCACCATGAGCTGGATGCGCGCCTCCTGGAAGTACTCGAAGTACTTCACGTTGTTGACGTGGCCGTAGACGTCGACGTCACTGAATCGCACGTGCACCGGGTAGCGCCCGCCCGGCACCTCGACGACCTCCGACGGGGCCGGGGGCCGCACCGGCTCGTCCGGCTCGAGCAACCGGCCGAGCGACTCGCGCTCCTCGGGGTGGAGCCGCCGCGGTCGCTCGGTGGCGAAGACGTAGGGGGTGAGCACGGTGCGCGCGCGGAGGAAGACGGTGCGCTCGCCCGACTCGTCCTCCTCGAAGACCTCGTAGGCCATCGTGAAGCTCGCGGCGCGGATCTCGGTGACCCAGCACTCGATCGAGACCGGCTCGAAGCCGAACGTCAGCGAGGCGACGTAGGTGACCTCGTGCCGGACCACCACGACGCCCTCGGCCAGGTCCTCCGCACGGCTGTCCGGGGCGTGGGTGCGGAACATGTCCACCCGCGCCTCCTGGAGGTAGTCGACGTAGGTGACGTTGTTGACGTGGCCGAGCAGGTCGAGGTCGGCCCACCTCAGGGGGCAGCGGTAGAGATGGCGCACGCCCCGATCGTCGCAGATGATCGGCCGCCAGCCGGTCGAGGCTCAGTGGGCGAAGTGCAGGCGGCCGTAGTAGGTCGGGATGGACTCCCGGCGACCGATGCGGTCGCTGCGGGTCTCGCGGAGCGCGGGCGGAACGGCGACCAGGGCCAGGACGAGGGCGGCGAGGGCGGCGACGCCGACGAGGACCAGGAGGGCGATGGCGGCAACGGGGTCGAGGAGCTGCATGTCGGTTCCTTTCTACAGGTGTAGAACTTCTACGTATGTAGAAGCGTACGCCGACGTCGCCCGATCGCAAGTCGGGCCGGTAGTGTCCTGCGTCACCGCGCGCCCCGTCCCGGGCGGCGTACGAGGAGGAGAGCGTGAGCCACGCGCGCGAGGAGCTGTCACCGCGTCGCCGGCAGATCCTGGCGGCGGCGACGACCGTGCTGGCGCAGCAGGGCAACCGCGGGCTCACCCACCGTGCCGTCGACCGCGAGGCGGGGCTGCCCGAGGGGAGCTCGTCGGCCTACTTCCGCACCCGCGACGCACTGCTCCGAGCCCTGGGTGACGTCGTCGCGGACCGGCTGGCCGCCGACGTGGCCGCCCTGGGTGCGAGGCTCGCCTCGTGCCCCGGCGACCACGAGCGCGCGGTCACGGAGGTGTCCCGGCTGTTCTCGCGGTGGCTCGGCGAGCCCGACCTGCTGGCCGCCCGGCTCGAGCTGACCGTCGCCGCGACCCGCGACCCGGCCCTCGCCGAGCGCTTCACGCAGTGGCGCGACGACCTCGTGGGCATGGTGCGCGGGGTGATGGAGGCAGCGGACGAGGACGGCGGCGCATCGGCCGAGACCCTCGTCGCGGCGCTGGACGGCGTGCTGCTCGCGTCGCTCCTCCTCCCCCGGCGACGACGTCGTACGTTCGTCAGCGACAGCGTCGAGCAGCTCCTGTCGGGGCTCGGACCCAACCCTGCGCAGACCTGATCCCCCACACCGCACTAGGGTGCGCAGAGACCGTGCAACCGCCAGTGAACCGGAGTTCTCCATGCCCGAGGCAGTGATCGTTTCCGCAGCGCGCACCCCCATCGGACGCGCGAACAAGGGTTCGCTGAAGGACTTCCGCCCCGACGACCTGACCGTCCTGGCCGTCCGGGCCGCGCTGGACAAGATCCCCGGACTCGACCCGACCGCGATCGAGGACCTCCTCCTCGGCTGCGGCCTGCCCGGCGGGGAGTCGGGCAACAACATGGCCCGCGTCGTCACCACCCTCCTCGGCCTCGAGGTCCCCGGCGCGACGGTCACGCGCTACTGCTCCTCGTCGGTGCAGACCACCCGGATGGCCTTCCACGCCATCAAGGCCGGCGAGGGCGACATCTTCGTCTCGGCCGGCGTCGAGACGGTCTCCCGGTTCGCCAAGGGCACCTCCGACCACCTCCCCGACACTCGCAACCCGCTCTTCGCCGACGCCGGCAGGCGCACCGACGAGATGGCCAAGGGCGGCCAGGACTGGCACGACCCGCGCGAGGACGGCCAGCTGCCCGACATCTACATCGCCATGGGCCAGACCGCCGAGAACGTCGCCCGGCTGCGCGGACTGGACCGCAAGGAGCTCGACGAGTTCGCGGTCCGCTCGCAGAACCTCGCCGAGAAGGCCATCTCCGACGGCTTCTGGGAACGCGAGATCACCCCGGTCACGACGCCCGAGGGCACGATCGTGACCAAGGACGACGGCCCCCGCGCCGGAGTGACGTACGACGCCATCGCCGGCCTCGACCCGGTGTTCCGCCCCGACGGCGTCGTGACCGCCGGCAACTGCTGCGCGCTCAACGACGGCGCGGCCGCGGTGGTCGTCATGAGCGACACCAAGGCCGCCGAGCTCGGTCTCACCCCGCTCGCCCGCATCGTCTCCACCGGCGTGTCCGGCCTCTCCCCCGAGATCATGGGCCTCGGCCCGGTCGAGGCGACGAAGAACGCGCTGAAGTACGCCGGCATGAGCATCGGCGACATCGACCTCGTCGAGATCAACGAGGCCTTCGCCGCACAGGTCGTGCCGTCCTACCAGGACCTCGGCATCGACCTCGACCGGCTCAACGTCAACGGCGGCGCGATCGCCGTCGGCCACCCCTTCGGCATGACCGGCGCCCGGCTCCAGAACACGATGCTCAACAGCCTGGACTGGCACGACAAGACGACCGGCCTGATCACCATGTGCGTGGGCGGCGGCCAGGGCATGGCGATGATCCTCGAACGGCTCTCCTGAGCCGTTCCGGGGCGTTCGCGCACTAGGCTTGCCCCATGACCACGACGGGGGAGCCGCGCTGGCTCGGTGATGACGAGCAGCACTCCTGGCGCGCCCTGATGATGGGGATCACCCTGCTGCTGGAGCGTCTCGACGACGACCTCCGGCGCGAGTTCAGCATGTCGCTGACCGAGTACGAGGTGCTCGTCCGGCTGTCCGAGCGACCTGGGCGGGCGATGCGGATGGCCCAGCTCGCCGACGCGATGGCCCACTCGCGCAGCCGGGTGACGCACACGGTCGCCCGGATGGAGGCGGTCGGCTACGTCACCCGCGGCACGACGCCCGAGGACGGGCGCGGCGTCGTGGCGACCATGACCGACACGGGTTACGACCTGCTCGTGCGGGCGGCCCCGTGCCACGTCGAGAGCGTGCGACGCAACATCGTGGACCTCGTGCCCGCGGAGGACTTCGCGGCGGTGGGACGGGTCTTCGACCGGGTGTCCGACCACCTCGTCAACCGGCACCCGGAGTCGGAGATCCGCCAGTAGCACTCAGTCTCGGGTGAGGCGCCGGTGGGTGACCCGGTGCGGGCGGGCGGCCTCGATGCCGAGCCGCTCGATCTTGTTCTCCTCGTAGGCGGCGAAGTTGCCCTCGAACCAGAACCACTTGGCCGGGTCCTCCTCGTCGCCCTCCCACGCCAGGATGTGGGTGGCGACGCGGTCGAGGAACCACCGGTCGTGCGAGGTGACCACGGCACAGCCCGGGAAGTCGAGGAGCGCGTCCTCGAGCGAGGACAGGGTCTCCACGTCGAGGTCGTTGGTGGGCTCGTCGAGCAGCAGCATGTTGCCGCCCATCTTGAGCGTCAGCGCCAGGTTGAGGCGGTTGCGCTCACCACCGGAGAGCACGCCGGCCTTCTTCTGCTGGTCGGGACCCTTGAAGCCGAACGACGCGACGTACGCGCGCGAGTTCATCTCGAAGTTGGCGACCTTGATGAAGTCGAGGCCGTCGGAGACGACCTCCCAGACGTTCTTGTTGGGGTCGATGCCGCCACGGCTCTGGTCGACGTAGGAGATCTTCACGGTCTGACCGACGGTGAGGTCTCCCTCGTCGGGCTGCTCCTGGCCGGTGATCATCCGGAAGAGCGTGGTCTTGCCGACGCCGTTGGGGCCGATGACGCCGACGATGCCGGCGCGGGGCAGCTTGAACGAGACGTCGTGCATGAGCGTGCGGCCCTCGAAGCCCTTGCCGAGCTTCTCGGCCTCGAGCACGACGTCACCTAGGCGCGGACCCGCTGGGATGTTGATCTCGGAGGTGTCGATCTTGCGCATCCGGTCGGCCTCGGCCGCCATCTCCTCGTAGCGCGCCAGACGCGACTTGCTCTTGGCCTGGCGGGCCTTGGGGTTGGAGCGGACCCACTCCAGCTCCTTCTCGAGCATCTTGGCGCGCTTGGCGTCCTTCTGCCCCTCGACCTTGAGACGGTCCTTCTTGGTCTCGAGGTACGTCGAGTAGTTGCCCTCGTAGGGGTGCGCCTTGCCGCGGTCGAGCTCGAGGATCCACTGCGCGACGTTGTCGAGGAAGTACCGGTCGTGGGTGACGGCGAGGACGGCACCGGGGTAGGACGCCAGGTGGCCCTCGAGCCACTGGACGGACTCGGCGTCGAGGTGGTTGGTGGGCTCGTCGAGGAGCAGGAGGTCGGGCTGTTGGAGGAGCAGCTTGCACAGCGCGACGCGGCGGCGCTCACCACCGGAGAGGTTGTCGACGAGCACGTCCGGCGGCGGGCAGCGCAGGGCGTCCATGGCCTGGTCGAGACGGCTGTCGAGGTCCCACGCGCTGGCGTTGTCGAGCTCGGTCTGGAGGTCGCCCGTCTCCTGCATGAGAGCGTCCTGGTCGGCGTCGGGGTCGCCCATCTCCATGTAGGCGTCCTCGAGGCGCTTCATCTTGGCCTTGAGCTCGCCGACGGCCTCCTCGACGTTCTCCAGCACGGTCTTGCCCTCGCTGAGCGGCGGCTCCTGCTGGAGCATGCCGACGGTCGCCTCGGGGTCGAGGATCGCGTCGCCGTTGTTGGCGTGGTCGAGCTGCGCCATGATCTTGAGCAACGAGGACTTGCCCGTGCCGTTGGGTCCGACGACGCCGATCTTGGCGCCGTGGAGGAACGAGAGGGTGACGTTGTCGAGGACGACCTTGTCACCGTGGGCCTTGCGCACGTTGCGCAGTGTGAAGACGTACTCAGCCATGCGGGCGAGCCTACGGGGAAGCGACCCCGCCCCGACAATCGCACCCGTCGGCCCACGACCCGTCAGGCGCCCGGCGTCAGGCCGCCCGGGCCGGCTGCTCCACCTCGGGCGCGGGCTCGCTCGCCGGGACCGGGCGCGTGAGGACCGTGGTGCCGAACGAGAGGTCGTGGCCCACCGCGGAGGCGACGACCTCGAAGGACGTCTGCGGCTTTCCGTCTCGCTCCCACACGTCGGCAACCAGCCGACCGTGCACGACCACGGGGTCGCTGCTCGCGAGCGAGCTGGCGACGTGGCGGCCCAAGCGGTTCCATGCCTTGACGGTGTGCCAGGTGGGGGTGCCCTTGACCCACTCGCCGTCGCGGTAGCGCGTCGGGGTGCACGCCATCCGGAAGCTGGCGACGGCCCGCCCGTCGGTGAGCTCTCGCAAGGTGACGTCGCCGCCGATCCATCCGGTCAGCGTGATCCGCGTGTCGTTCATGTGTGTGCCTCCTGGTCGTCCGCGGCAGCTGGTCCGCCGCACCTGCCCCAAGGCTCCGGCCGACGACCGACGCCGGAGCTTGCGGTCGCGTCGATCCTGTGGACGACGGGAGATCGGCCCGGGCTGTGGACGATTCGTGGCCCAGCGCGGCCGAGTGGCGACAGCTCAGCGCAGGGCGGCCGACAGCCCGTCGCGGACGGCGGCGTAGGAGGCGAGCTCGGCCTCGATCGGGGCCACGACCAGCTCCGCCGAGACCTCGGAGATCCCGTCGCGCAGCCGCTTGTCGGCAGCCCGGGCGCGCGAGCGCGCGGTGAGCGCGACGAGCCAGCGGCAGACGAGGGCGAGGAGCAGGCCGAGGCCGATCCCGCCGAGCAGCAGGAGGGTCGGCAGCGGGAAGGCGCCCACCTCCGGGGTGGGCGGCTCGGGCAGCCGGGCGTAGGACCCCAGGGTGAGCAGCGCGAGCCAGCCGGCGCCGACGATCGCGGCGAGGATCAGGACGTACTGCAGGACGCGCACGACGCCGGCCCACCACGGGATCTTCGTCGCGCCGAGGTCGGTCGCGGCGACAGCGCGGTCGAGGCGGTCACCGAGGTCGGGCAGACGCGACACCGACGCAGCGCGCACCGCGCTGGCCCAGGACGGCGCCATGCCCTCCCCCACCTGGTCGGCGAGCGCGCGCACCTCGGTATCGACGCGCGCACGCTGCACACCGGTCGCCTGCGGCACGGAGGTGCGCGCGGCGCCGGTGAGCTCCTTGCCCGCCGAGCCGAGGTCGAGGTGGAGGCGCTTGAGCGGGTCGGGCTTGAGGCGCGAGAACCACGCGGTGACGGGCCAGCCGGTCGCGCGGTTGGCACGCATCCGGGTCGAGTCGGCCACCGCCTTCACCACGGTGGGCACCCCGGCCGCGTCGGCGAACGCGTCGTTGAGCGCGGCGACGCGCTCCTTCGACAGGGTCGGCACCTTGCCGGCGCCGGTCGCCGTCTCCAGGCGCTGGGCCGCGGAGCGCACGTCGGCCTCGAGGCGCGAGCGCGTGACCTTCTTCTCCGCGACGCGCTTGGCGATCATGCCGCGCAGCTCCTCGATGCCCCAGCCGTGGCGAGCGCTGACCGGCAGCACCGGGACCCCGGCGAGGCCGTCGGCCTCGAGGAGGCGGCGTACGTCGTCGACCATGCCCGCGCGGCGGTCCTCCGGGACGGTGTCGATGTGGTTGAGCACGACCAGCATCACGTCCTGGTGGCCCGCGAGGGGCTTGAGGAAGCGGTCGTGGATCGCGGCGTCGGCGTACTTCTGCGGGTCGAGGACCCACACCATCATGTCGGCGAGCTGGACGAGCCGCTCGACCTCGAGGTGGTGGGACACCTCCGTGGAGTCGTGGTCGGGAAGGTCGAGGAGCACGACGCCGCGCATCTCGACGTCCTCGTCGGCCTTGGACAGCATGGAGTCGCGGGTGACCTGGTGGCGGGCGGGGATGCCGAGCCACTCCAGCAGCTCCTCGGCGCCCTGCTTGCCCCACACGACCGCGGTGGCCCACGACGTCGTGGGACGGCGTACGCCGACCGCGGCGAGCTCGAGGCCGCTCAGCGCGTTGAAGGTGGAGGACTTGCCGGAGCCGGTGGCGCCGCCGAGTGCGACCACCGTGTGCTCCGCGGACAGCTTGAGCCGGCTCGCGGCGCGGGCGGCCACCGCGCTGGCGTCGTCGACGACCGCGTCGTCGACCCGACCGCGCGCCGCCTCGGCGGCGCGCTCGAGTCCGTCGACGCGCGCGCCGATGTCAGAGCTCCTGGTGACCAGCTTCTTGGCCCCTTCGAGCAACGACGTCATGACTTCCTCACCGTCCGAGTGGTGCTGTGCACCCCAACCCTAGGGGGCGTCATCCGCGCTGCCCGGGTCGGCCGCCACCTCGGGGGCGCGGCGCGTCGCGGCGAAGCGCAGGTCGTCGACCTTGCGTGCCGCGGCGCGCATCCGCTCGGGGGTCTCGGGCACGACCTCCATGGTGTCGAGCAGGTCGGTGTAGCGACGCCGCTCCGCGTCGAGGAGGTCGCGCATGGAAGCCTCGAGCCGCTGCCGGGCGCGCTCGGCCAGCGAGCGCACGGCCTGGTCACCGAAGACCGCCTCGAGCAGCTTCTGGCCGAGGATCGCGGAGCCGCCGGCGATGCCGGCCTCGGCTCCGGTGACCCCCGCGGTGTGGGCGAAGACGACGACCATGAGCGCCACGGACAGCCCGTTCACGCCGAAGGCAAGGAAGCGCGCCGTCGAGCGCTTCTCGGCACCCTCGGTGCGGACCATGTCGAGCACGTCGGACTGCCAGTCGCGCACCGCCCGCTCGGCACGCCGGCGGAAGTCGCGGGACGCGCGGCCGAGGTCCTCGCCGGCGTCGCGGAGCAGGATCTGCCCGGCGGCCGTGCTGCGCCAGGAGGCCTCCGCGCGCTCGGCCGCGGCCTCGGCGTGCTCGAGGATGAGCGTCTCGAGGCCCGACTCGACGGCCACGGTGACCCGCTCGGCCTGCTGCGGCTTGCCCTTGACGGCGTTGACGACCCGGTCCCTGATCCAGCCGACCCGGGTCTCCAGCGAGCGCAGCAGCTCGCCGGTGCCGACGAACTCCTGCCAGCGGGCCAGCACCTCGCCGCGGAGCAGGGTGCCGTCGGCAGACGCCTCACCGACCGCGGTCACGGCCCGGTCGTAGGCCTCGTTGGCGTCCTCGCGCAGGCGGCGTACGGCATCGACCTGCTCGGTGGCGGCGTCCGCCACCGAGTGCGTACGACGAGCCAGCGTGCGGATCGCGCCGTCCAGTGTCTGCTGCACCACCGACTGGCGCGCCTCCTGGTCCTCGGCCAGGGCGCGCAGCCACTGCCGGATCTCCATGACCGACGACGAGGGCAGCAGCCCCATGTCGGAGACCTCGCCCTCCTCGACGACGAACAGCGGGGAGTCCTTCAGCCCGCGGCTGGCCAGCATCCGAGCGAGGTGGGTGGTGATGGTGTCGACCGCCTCGGGCGGGGTGCGGTCGAGGACGATCGCCACCGCGGCCGAGCGGTCCGCTGCCTTGCGCAGGAAGTCCCACGGCACCTGGTCGGCGTAGCGGGCCGCCGAGGTGACGAAGAGCCACAGGTCGGCGGCGGCGAGCAGCTGGGCCGCCAGCACGCGGTTCTGCTCCTCGACCGAGTCGATGTCGGGGGCGTCGAGGACGGCGAGGCCGGGTGCCATGACCGGTGACGGGACGAGCTGCAGCGCGGCGGGGTCGTTGGTCTGGCGCTCGACCCGCTCGAGCTCGGGCAGCAGGCGGTCCTGGCCGAACCAGCGGGCGTCGTCCGGGTGGTGCACGAGCACGGGCGAGCGCGTCGTGGGACGCAGGACGCCGGGAGCCGTGACGCGGGTGCCGACGAGGGAGTTGACCAGCGTCGACTTGCCGGCGCCGGTGGAGCCGCCGACGACGGCGAGCAGCGGTGCGTCGAGGGTCATCAGGCGCGGGATCACGTAGTCCTCAAGCTGGTCGACCATCTCGGCACGCGCGGCGCGCTGCTCCTCGGCGCCGGGGAGCTCGAGGGGCAGCCGCGCCTCCTGGAGGGCGCCGCGCAGCCGCACCAGGGCGGTCACCATGGCGGTCGTGCTGTCGGGGCCTGTCATCGCGTGGGAACCACCTGTCCGGGGAAGGAGATGTAGGGGCGGATCCGGCGCAGCTCCTCGACGTGCTCCTGGCCACGCACGGAGAAGTCGGTCGGCGCCGTGCCGCGCAGGTAGCGGTGGTGGAGGTAGCCGAGCTCGATGGCAGCCGCCTGGTAGTCCCGCATGCCGCGCTCGGCCAGCGGCCCACCCTGGTGGTGGGCCCACCTGCGGGCGTGCCGGCGGGCGCGCAGGTCGACGAGCCACGGGATGTCGGTGGCGGGCAGCAGGCCCCGGTCTGCGGCGTCCTGCAGGGCCTCGGCGAGCAGAGGTCGCTCGGATCGGCGGCGGTAGACCGCGAACGCGACGACGCCGAGGAAGGCGGGGAACATCAGCGTGCCGTAGACGACGAAGAAGTCGCCGGTGCCCGACACGGTGGAGGAGTTCCACACGCCGTGGAGGAGCGCGGCCAACGCGAGGCCCGCGACGGGCGCGAGCAGGCGCACCCACACCCGCCGCGAGGTGATCGCCAGGCCCACGCCGATGCCGATGAACGCGGTGAAGAAGGGGTGGGCGAACGGACTGATGAGGCAGCGGACCACGAAGGTGGCCGTCAGCGCACTGGTGCCGCCGGGGCCGAGCCCGTCGGTGCCGTCGTAGGCGGCCGCGAGGTAGAGGATGTTCTCGGTGTAGGCGAACCCGATGCCCACCATGCCGGCGTAGACGATGCCGTCGAGCACGCTGTCGAGCTCGTGCCGACGCCACCACAGGAGCAGGAACAGGAAGGCGCCCTTGGTCACCTCCTCGGTGACGGGCGCGACGACGTTCAGCACGTCGCGCTCGGTCGCACCGCCGGCGAGGCCGAGGCCCTGGAAGACGAGGGCCGCTCCCGTGGCGGCGAACGCGCCCCAGAGCAGCCCGGCGACGAGGAGGTTGCGCGGCTCGGGCTCGTAGCGGTCGAGCCACATGAAGCAGCCGACCAGCGGCCCCACCGGGACCGCGGCCAGGAGGGCGGCCAGCGCGAGGGATCCGGGAGCACCGGACAACGCGACGACCACCGCCATCACGACCCCGCCGAGGAGCACCAGTGCGGCCACCACGATGGTGAACGCGACACTGTCGCGGCGGCCTCGTTGCATGGGTCCGACCCTAACGGAGCACGCGCGGCGGGCCCGCCTCGCCGCACCCCTCCGGGGGGCCACCCGATCGCGTCTCTCCGGCAGCGCTCGGCGTCGTACAGTGACCGCGTGAGCGAGCAGACGACCCCTGAGAGCACCGAACCCCTCCACCACCCGGGGGCTGAGTCGCACGACCCCGCCGTGCCGGCCGCCTACGCCGCCTTCATGCGCGAGGGCTGGGGCGACCGCGCGCTCGACATGCCGCGACACCCCGTCGCCGACCGGGCCGCCGAGCGCCGCGCCAAGCTCGCCGCCGCGTTCCCCGACGACCGTCTCGTGCTGCCCGCGGGAACCTACAAGGTGCGCGCCAACGACACCGACTACCGATTCCGGCCCGACACGGCCCACACCTACTTCTCCGGCAACCAGACCTCCGACGCCGTGCTGGTCGTCGAGGACGGCGAGTCCGTGCTCTACGCGCGCCCGCGCTCGGAGCGCGACACCGACGAGTTCTTCCGCGACCGCCAGTACGGCGAGCTGTGGGCCGGACGCCGCCCCTCGGCGCAGGAGATCTCCGACTCGCTCGGCATCGAGGTGCGCCACGTCAAGGACCTGCCCTCGTTCGACTCAGAGTCATCGATGGGCCGCAAGACCCGCGACATCACCACGGACGAGGACCTCGCCCGCGTCGCCGACGAGCTGCGGCTGGTCAAGGACGAGTGGGAGATCGGCGAGCTGCAGGAAGCCTGCGACATCACCACCCTCGGCTTCGAGGACTCCGTGCGCGAGTGGGACCGGGTGCGCGAGTTCGGCGAGCGCTGGATCGAGGGCACCTTCTTCCGCCGCGCCCGCGCGATGGGCAACGACATCGGCTACGACTCCATCTGCGCGGGCGGCTCGCACGCCACGACGCTGCACTGGATCGACAACACCGGCGCCATCGAGCCGGGCAAGCTCGTGCTGCTCGACATGGGTGTCGAGGGCCACAACCTCTACACCGCCGACGTCACCCGCACCCTCCCCGTCGACGGCCGGTTCACGCCCCTGCAGCGCGAGCTCTACGACCTCGTGCAGCAGGCGCAGCAGGCCGGCATCGACGCCGTACGTCCCGGCGTGCCGTTCCTCGCCGCCCACAACGCCGCGATGAAGGTCCTCGCCCACGGCCTCGAGGACATGCAGCTGCTGCCGGTGTCGGCCGAGGAGGCCCTCGACCCGGAGTCCAAGGTCTACGCCCGCTGGACCCTCCACGGCACGTCGCACATGCTCGGCATGGACGTCCACGACTGCGGTCGCTCGTCGGTCGACATCTACCCCAAGGGCGACCTCGCCGAGGGCATGGTGCTCACCGTCGAGCCGGGTCTGTACTTCCAGGAGGACGACCTCCTCGTCCCCGAGGAGCTGCGCGGCATCGGCATCCGCATCGAGGACGACATCCTCGTCACCGCCGACGGCAACCGGAACCTCTCGGCCTCGCTCCCCCGCACGTCCGCCGACGTCGAGGAGTGGATGGGCTCCCGCATCGGTGGCTGACGCCACGCCGGCACCCAGCCTCACGGTCGTCGACGGGCTGCCGCGCTGCCACCACTTCGACGCGTTCCGGTGCCGGTCGTGCACGCTGCTCGGCACCCCGCGTGCTCAGCAGCTGGCCGACAAGGAGGCTCACGCACGCGCGCTCGTCGACTCCCCGGTGTGGCTGCCGCCCGTCGCCGGCGCCGACGCGGGCTTCCGCAACAAGGCCAAGATGGCCGTCGGTGGCACCGTCGACGCACCCACGCTGGGCATCCTCGATCGCGACCTCGCCGGGATCGACCTGCGCGACTGCGGCCTGCACTCCGAAGGTCTGCGGGCAGCCCTCGACCGCATCGCCTCGTGGGCGAGTGACGCCGGCCTGACGCCGTACGACGTCGCGACTCGAGCCGGCGAGCTCAAGCACGTGCTGCTCACCGAGTCGCGCGACGCCGAGCTGATGCTGCGGCTGGTGATGCGCTCGACGGCGCTGGAGGCGCGCGTCCGGTCCCGCCTGCCGGTGCTCCTCGAGGCGGTGCCGGCGCTGCGGGTGGTGACGATCAACGTGCAGCACGAGCACAAGGCGGTGCTCGAGGGCGAGCGCGAGATCGTGCTCACAGAGGCCTCTACACTGCCGATGCGGCTCACGACGGGGGTGGCCCTGCGGCTGGGTCCGCGGTCGTTCTTCCAGACCAACACCGCAATCGCCGAGGCCCTCTACGACCAGGCTCGCTCCTGGGTGGGCGCCCTGCCCGACGTGCGGACCATCTGGGACCTCTACTGCGGCGTGGGCGGGTTCGCGCTCCACCTGGCCGGGGAGGGGCGCGAGGTGCTCGGGGTCGAGGTCTCGGTCGATGCGACCGCCGCCGCGACGGCGACGGCGACCGAGCTGGGCGCCGACGCGCGGTTCGTCGCCGCGGACGCGACGGCGTACGCGCTGGCCTCTCCTGACGTGCCCGACCTCGTCGTGGTCAACCCACCCCGACGCGGCACCGGCCCCGAGCTCGCCGGCTGGCTCGAGGACTCAGGCGTCGGCCACGTCGTCTACTCCTCGTGCAACGCCGAGTCGCTGGCGCGCGACCTCGCGCTCATGCCGTCGCTGCGTCCCGTCGAGGCGCGGGTGCTCGACATGTTCCCGCACACCACCCACTACGAGGTGATGGTGCTGCTGTCCCGCTAGTGCCGACGACGCGCCTCCCTCCCTCGCCCGACCGGCTGGAAGTAGTTCTCCGCGGCGTGGTCGGCGACGTTCGACCCCAGCAGCCTCGCCTGCACGTCAGCGGTCCGGAAGTGCAGACCTGCCCAGATACGGGCCTCGACGAGCTCGTCGAGAACCTGCGAGAACGAGCCGAACGTGCGCACCCGGGGATCGGCGGGCGCCGGAGCCAGCAGCGTGGAGATGCTGGTCATCTGGAAACCACCCGGGACGGTGTCGCCGAAGAACTTCGCAAGGATTCCGGCATGCGCACCGTCCAGGCACAGGTGGCCGGACGGGTGATCGGGGTAGGGCGCGGAGATCAGGGGCGTCCAGTCCGCCTGCGGGGCCGTGGCCGGGTTGCCGTCCTCCTCCGCCCGCACGATCGCGTTCCAGGGCCGCCAGAAGTCCCAGTGGTACTTGTCGTTCCAGCAGTTGATCGCCGCATCGGCTCCGCTCAGGTTCGTCATCGCGAGGAGACGCGCGGTGTCGACGGCGTCGAGGTCGTCGCGGTCAGCGAGGTTGCGGGCGACCTCGTTCCAGCTGAGCACGGGCGTGCTCTGCCACCACCTGGCGACGTAGGTCTGGTGGGGGCTCCGCGCCGTGCTGTTCGCCGCGCCGAGCGACTTGACCTCGTTGAACTCGCGCGTCCACGTGTCGCTGGTGAGCGAGACCGGCCCCGCCGTCCGGAACTGCGAGGACGACGTCATGAGGAACGGGTCGACCGTGCCGACCCACGGCGTCGGGTCGAGGATCTGCGCGCCGGCCGCGTTCAGCGACGGCCACCAGTGGCCCGGAGCGGTGTTCGGCACCCACTGTGACGGGCCGAAGCGGCCGTCGTCGGTGCGGGCGGCGATCATGGCCGCCGCGGCGGCCTCACCGGCGTCGACTCCCTTGGTCTTGGACGGTCCGTCCGCGATCGGCTGGAGCGCGGCCTGGTACTGCGTGGCGAGCGTCGCGAGCAGCGTCGCGCGGTTGGCGTCGGCGACGTTGGGCACCGTCGAGACGAGGTGGCGCAGCACGCCGTACGCCGCCGCAGCCACCGCCGCGTCCTTGGAGGCGCGGGCCGAGAAGCGACGATCCAGCAGGTACGGACGGTAGTGCTTGGGCTCGGTGGCGTTCACCGCGTCGTACACGGCCCCCTGGACCATGCCGACGTGCACCTGCGCGGCAGGTGGCGCCCCTCCGGCGTTCCCCGGCAGGGCGACCAGCGTGTTGACGGCGATGGTGTTCCACGCACGGACGGCGTCGCCCGAGGTGGCCGCCCAACCGCCGGATCGCGCGGCCGCCGCTCGCTCACGCGCCTCGCCACTGGCCGGCCCCGACACGCTCCCGAGCGCGAGCACGGCTGCCATGGCAGACACGACAGACAGGATGCCCTTGGTTCTCATCGCCCCTCCTCGGCTTGCGAGGACGCGGGGGGCCAACACTCCGGACGGCCTCGAGTGGATATGGCATCTCCAGTGAACTCCTGAGTGCCGACGACGACCATTCCCCGGATTGGGTGTTCTCCTGCGGGACGGGTGTGACCGGGCGCGGTGAACCGTCAGCCGCGGCGGATCCTGGGGCCGGTGCTCACCCTGGTCACCTGATAGGTGTCGGTGTGCCCGTCGTCGACGGTGGACGCCATCACGGCAGGGTCGGTCATGGGGAGCGGGGCGAAAGCCTTGATCCCCAACCGGACCCAGTCGGGCGACGCGAGGCACGCGGTGGGCACGGACACCGCGACCGCGTCGGCACCGGTGTCGTACCGGGCGCGGAGCGCGCGGCAGTCGACCTGTTCCCACCTGCGGGTGATCGTCGTCCGCACCCGCCGCCCCTCCTTCTTGTCGACCTCGACGCGGTAGGCACCCGCCGGGGTCCGCACGAGCACCTGCATCGAGTGCTCCCGCACGCCGGCGAGCTCGGTGAAGTGGACCGTGATGCCCAGACGCCTGTCCCCGTGCGCGGCGACGGTACGCACGATGTCCGCCGGAGACGGGTCAGGAGTCGGCGGGAGCTCCGCGTCCTCGTCCGCGACCCAGCCGAGGACACCGGCGTCGCCCACGGGGTCGTGCGTCGCGACCCTCTCCGCGTGGGCCGGGGCCGGCGCGAGGAGGACGGCGGGGACGAGCAGTGGGACCAGGCGCGGACCGAGACGTGGCGACATGTGACGGAGCGTAGGGCCGGGTGGTCGCCGGCGTCTTCAGCCCCGGCGGACCTTCGGACCGAGGGCGATCCTCTCGCGGACCTCCCCGGCGCGGTGGGCGTCGTCGGCGAGCACGACCATCTCCTCAGCGCCGTCGGCCGACGTCACGGTCTCGACCGAGGCGACGCCCGCCCCGACCTGCACCCACCGCGGGTCGCCGAGGCACGCCGTCGGGATCGTGACGGTGACTCGTGACGATGCCTGGTTCCCGGCGGCGTGCAGCCGCCGGCACTCGATTGCGCGGCTCCGGCGCGTCATGTCGACCTCAGCCCGCCGACCGAGGTTCTCGGTCTCCACCTCGAAGCTGCCGTCAGGAGTGCGCACCTCCAGCACCGCGAAGTAGGTCCGCGAACGACCGAGGTCGCGCAGGTCGAGGCGCACCCGGAGGCGCGACGCGCGGTGGTCGACGGTCGTGCGTACGACGTCAGCGGTGAGGTTCTCGGGCGCGGGCAGGAGGTTGTCCAGATCGCCACCGCCCTGCTCCGTCGGGCCGAGGGCCAGCACGTCGGCGGCCGGGTCCGCGGTCACGACCTCCTCGGCGTGGGCGGCAGCCGGGAGGAGGAGGGCGGTCGGCAGCATGACGGCGAGAAGGCAGGTGGCGAGTCGGGTCACCCGGCGAAACCTAGGGGTGAACCCCGTCCAGTGTGAGGCGAACCACGGAATCGGCGGCGCGGACCTGCCGTTGCACCAGTCGTGCGCCCCTCCTCCCCCGTCCCCGCGACCGTCGGCGACCTGCTGACGCAGCGTCGCGCCGTGGACCTCGCGCGCACCCAGAGCGCCCTCTGTCGCTGACCGCGCCTCCCGACCGTCCCCGCACCTCCGGTCCCGGCGTACCCCTGGCGGGTCGCCTCTCGAAAAGGTTACTTTTTCACTATGAATACTTCTGTTACGGCGGAGAAGAAGCAGAACCGCTTCCGGCTCCCCTCGTTCGGCGTGCAGGTCCTGATCGGCCTGGTCCTCGGCGTCGTCCTCGGTCTCGTCGCCCGCAGCATGGGTGCGGACGGCGTGGACGCCACCACCGGCGAGGTCGACCCCAACTGGCTCACCGAGACGCTCAGCACGATCGGCGGCACCTTCGTCACGCTGCTGCGCGCCGTCGTGCCACCGCTCGTCTTCCTCGCGATCGTCGCGTCGATCGCCAACCTCCGCGACGTCACCGGAGCCGCCCGGCTCGCGTGGCGGACGCTGGCGTGGTTCGCCATCACCGCGCTGATCGCGGTCGTCATCGGCATCGTGCTGGGCCTGGTGCTGCAGCCCGGCGACCACACGAGCGTCACCTCCGACGCCGCGTCGGCGCCGTCGACCACCGGGTCGTGGCTCGACTTCCTGACCGGCCTGGTCCCCGCCAACGTGCTCGGGCTCGAGGGCTCCGCCTCCGACGACGGCTCCGTCGGGCTGTCCTTCAACGTGCTCCAGATCCTCGTCGTGTCCATCGCGGTCGGCATCGCCACCCTCAAGGTCGGCGAGGCGGCCGAGCCGTTCCTCGCGTTCGTCCGCTCCGCGCTGGCCGTGGTGCAGAAGGTCCTCTGGTGGATCATCCTGCTGGCCCCGATCGCGACCGTCGGCCTGCTCGGCAACGCCGTCGCCAGCTACGGCTGGGACGCCCTCGGCTCGCTCGGCATGTTCACCGTCGCGGTCTACGCCGGCCTCGCCCTGGTGGTCGCCGGCGTCTACCCGACTCTGCTCCGCCTCCACGGCCTGTCGGTGCGCCAGTTCTTCTCCGGTGCGTGGCCGGCGATCTCGCTGGCCTTCGTGTCGCGCTCGTCGATCGGGACCATGCCGGTCACCGAGTCGGTGACGGAGCGCAACCTCGGCGTGCCGCGGTCCTACGCCTCGTTCGCGGTCCCGCTGGGCGCCACCACCAAGATGGACGGCTGCGCCTCGATCTACCCCGCGATCTCGGCCATCTTCGTCGCGCAGTTCTTCGGCCTCGACCTGTCGGTCACCGACTACCTGCTCATCGCGTTCGTCTCGGTGATCGGCTCTGCCGCCACGGCCGGCGTCACCGGCGCGACGGTGATGCTCACGCTGACGCTGTCCACGTTGGGGCTGCCCCTCGAGGGCGTCGGCCTGCTGCTCGCGATCGACCCGATCCTCGACATGGGCCGCACCGCGGTCAACGTCACCGGCCAGGCGCTCGTCCCGACGATCGTCGCCAAGCGCGAGGGCATCCTCGACCAGGCGGCGTACGACGCCCCGCGCGGGCGCGACGCCTGGCGCGAGGACGACGTCCGGGAGCCGGCGACCACCGCGGCCTGACGGCGCCCGTCTCGAACGACGCCGGGCCCGGTCCACGCGACCGGGGCCGGCGTCTGCGTGTTCGCGGTCCCCATTGCGGCCTCAGAATCGGTCTGGACTGGTCTGGACCCATACCGACCCTCCGACGCTCCTTGACCGAAGTCGCCGAACTTGCGGCGAATCGGGACCGAACGGGGACGGTTGACACAATGCACCCCTTCGGGTGAGGCGACACGATCAGATCGTCTATCCCCCTACGGCCGCCGCGCGCGCGCCGAGACCCGCTCCCTCCGGGTGTCAGGCCCCGACCTCCACGTCGACAGCGACCGAACGCCTTCTCACAGAGGAGATTTCGGCATGCACTCACGCATACGCAAGAGCAGGATCCGGAAGGCGGCGGCCATAGCGGCTCCTGTCATCCTGGTGCTCACCATGGCGAGCACCGGCGCCTTCGCCAGCCATCCCGAAGCGTCGCTGGCGGGCAGCAACTTCGAGATCGACGTCGACGCCAACCTCAAGGTCGACGATGCGGCGCCGCCCTCGCTCGACTGGGCGAACGTCTCCGAGATCCGGGCGACCGACAAGGTCAACGGCACCGGCGACAACTCCTATGCCGGTGGCGTCAAGGAGGACACGGCGTGTCCCGGCGAGACGACCGACTCGATCCCGCCCAACAAGAGCGACCTGCTCAGCTTCCACGTCTACGAGGAGGCAGGAACCGGCACACACCCCGGATTCCTCAACCTGGCGTGGAGCCGGGTCTCGGACCCGAGCGGGACCACGCTGATGGACTTCGAGTTCAACCAGTCGTCGACCCCCTGCTCGTCGGGACCGAACGTCGTCCGCACCGTCGGCGACCTGCTCATCGAGTACGCCATCGACCAGGGCGGCTCGCGCGCGGACATCACCGCCCGGGCCTGGACCGGCACGGCGTGGGGACCGACCACGGACCTCGACCAGTCGACGGCGTGTGGCGGCGGTCCTTGCGCTGCCGGCACCATCAACTCTTCGACCATCCCGGCTGCGGACTCCGACGGGCTGATCACCACCGGCGAGAAGCAGGCAAGGACCTTTGGCGAGGCGCAGATCGACCTGCGGTTGCTCTTCAAGCCGGACGAGTGCTCGTCCTTCGGCAGCGCGATGCTGAAGAGCCGGTCGTCCGACGCGTTCAACTCCCAGCTGAAGGACTTCGTGTCGCCGGTCCCCATCGACCTCCAGAACTGCGGCAACGTCATCATCCGCAAGCAGACCGACCCGGACGAGGACCCCAACACCACGTTGTTCGGCTACACCAAGTCCTTCGAGACCTCCCCCTTGTCGCCGAACACGTTCCAGCTGGCCGACGACGGGGTGAAGAACTACAACGACACGGTCCTGTTCGGCACGGGCTACACCGTGACGGAGGACGTCATCCCGGACGGGTGGGACTTCGTCGATGTGAACTGCGGCGCCAGCAGCGGCGTCACACCGACGATCGTCGGTGCGACGGTGACCTTCGACATCAACAGCGACAGCGACGTCCTCGACTGCACCTACACCAACCGGGCGCGGGGCACGATCATCGTCGAGAAGATCACCGACGACGGCCAGGGCGCGTTCGCGTTCACCAGCGGCACGCTCTCGCCCTCGCCGTTCACCCTCACCACGACAGCGGCAGGTGCGGCCGGCAAGGACGCCCGCACGTTCGCTGACCTCAGCCCGGGCACGTACGACGTCGCCGAGACGGTGCCGGCCGGCTGGAACCTGGTCTCGGCCACGTGTGACGACGGGTCCGACCCGGCATCCATCGGACTGAGCGGCGGGGAGACTGTCACCTGCACCTTCCACGACGCCCGTGAGAGGGGCGCGATCGAGATCACCAAGACGCGGAAGCACGCCGCCGACGGATCGGGCGACCACCCGCACGCCGGCGTGACCTTCACCGTCACCGGCGGAGGACTGCCGGCCGCAGGCCTCACCGCGGTCACCAACGCCCAGGGCGTGGCTTGCGTCGACAACCTGCTGCTGAGCTCGTTCGTCGGCGCCTACACGGTCACCGAGACCGTGCCCCCTGGCTACGTCAGCGACGATGACCAGAAGACGGTCGAGGTGACGACTGAGGACGCGTGTGGTGGTGCTGACAACGAAGCAGACGTCAGCTTCCACAACACGCCGCTGACCGACGTCACGGTCTCGGTCGACTCCCAGGTCGACGGTGGCACCGCGTCGACCATCAGCTGCGTCGACGGCGACGGCAACGCTGTGGACGACATCGCCACCGGCACCAACGGTGACGGCTCGCTCCCCATCCCCGACCTGCTGCCGACGTACCCCGACACCACGCTCGTGTGCACGATCGTGGTCGACCCGTGAGGTGACGACACCACCGACCAAGAGATGACTGCAGGCCCGGGCCCACTTCCGTGGGTCCGGGCCCTGCCGTGTGTCACGTGCGGCGGGGCGGCTGGGATACTGCTCCCCGCAGGCCCCCGTGGCGCAATGGATAGCGCAACGGCCTTCTAATCCGTGGGTTGCAGGTTCGAGTCCTGCCGGGGGCGCCAATGTGATGTCGCACGACCCGGAGCACCATGCAGGCAGTTCGCCGCTCGCGCGGGCTCCATCAGCGCGACATCGGCGGCGAGCATCGCGAACTGCCTGCATGGTGCTGTTCTGACCAACGTAGGCAGTTGGCGTCGGCCGAGGGTCCGCCCGAGCGTGGGCAGCCTGAGTGGCTGGGCGGACTGCCTACGTTCGGCGACGGGCGAGCGACACGCCCGGCGACCTCCCCGCGGACAGCGCGCCGCGCCAGCAGGATGTGGTCAGGCCCCGCCACGTATGAGGTAGCGGGGCCGAATGCTTGCCCGGGGACGGGTGCGCCAGACGTACGACGACCCGGAGCGGAGGTCGTTGACCTCCGGGCTCCGGGCCGTCAGCGTGCGTCAGTCGTCGGGCAGGACCGTCAGACGCCCAGGTTGAGCGCGGCCAGGATCTGGTTCAGCAGGGTCTGCAGCTGACCCAGGAGCCCGGCGAGCGGACCGCCGTCGAGCAGCCCGGCGACCGCGCAGAGCAGGTTGCCGAGCAGGTTGCCGGCACCAGGGACCGCGGTGATGTCGAGCACGACGCGCTGCAGGTCGATCTGCAGCCCCAGGATGTTGAGGTCCAGCGGACCGAGCACCAGGTTGAGGATGTCGCACGCGGCCGCGTTGGCGGCGACGCGACCGTCGACGAGCGGGCTGCCGTTGATCTTCTTGATCGGGATGGTCTGGATCCCGGAGAACCTCGTGTTGGGTCCGGCGTCCTTGATGACGCCGTTCATGAAGCCCTTCATGTACATCACGCCGTCACGCTCGATGACCTTGATCGGGGTGAACGAACCGCCGACCTTGTCACCGGTCGACGTCTTGCCGACGACCTTGCTCGTGATCTTGCCGGCATCGGACTTGCCGACCACCGACTTGCTCGACGTCGGCGCCGCCGACGACGAGGCGACGGTGAGCGTGGTGAGGCCGACGGTCATGGCCAGGGCGACCACCGCTCCTGCGGCGAGCCGCCGGGCTACGTTCGTGAACTGGTTCATGTTCCCCTCCGATTGTGTTGCCTCCCGCGAAGCGGCATGTGCCGCTCCCTCCGCTCGACGCTAGGCACGGGTGCTCGTCACGGTCATACCCCAACGGGTAGGACACCCGGTCGAACTCACGTTTACCCCGGCGGTCACCGCCCTGCGGGTGGGCCTGCGCTCATGCGCCTGCACAGCGCGGGTACGGGGCCGTTGTCGCATCCCCCCACCAGATCGGAGTCCCGATGTACCAGGACCTGGGCCTGAGCCTCCTGACCGTGCTCGGCGTGCTCACAGGCATCGGCGTGCTGCTGTACGTCCTCGCGGTGCTCGACCCGACCAGCGTCCGCACGGCCAAGCAGCTGCCGTCGCACCGCGGGCCCGGTGGCCGCGCGGACACCTGACCCCACCGCCGTCGGGCCCGGGTTCAGCCCGCGGCGTACGCCTCGATCTCGGCGCTGATGCGCGCCTTGACGTCCGCCGGCGCGAACGACGCGTCGACGGCCGCACGCGCCAGGTCCGCCACTCCCCGCTCGTCGAGGTCGAGCAGGCCGGCCGCCACCTCGTAGTCGCGGTTGAGCGACGTGGCAAACATCGGCGGGTCGTCGGAGTTGATGGTCACCGTCACCCCGGCGTCGACGAACGTCCGCAGCGGGTGGTCCTCGATCCGGTCGACGGCCCGGGTCGCGATGTTGGAGGTCGGGCAGACCTCCAGCACCACCCCGGTGTCGGCCAGGTGCGCGAGCAGCTCGGCGTCCTGTGCGGCCGAGACGCCGTGGCCGATGCGCTCGGCACCGAGCAGGCGCAACGATTCCCACACGGTCTCCGGCCCCGTGGTCTCCCCGGCGTGCGGCACCGACCGCAGACCGGCGGCGCGGGCGGCGTCGAAGTGGCCGCTGAACTGCGCCCGCGGGACCCCGATCTCGGGCCCGCCCAGGCCGAAGCCCACGAGGGCGTCGGTGCGGTGCTCGAGGGCGTACTCGAGCGTCGCGTCGGCGGCAGGCAGCCCGGACTCGCCGGGGATGTCGTAGATCCAGCGCAGCACGAGCCCGAAGTCACGCTCCGCGGCGAGGCGCGCGTCCTCGAGGGCGTCGGTGTAGGCCTCGATCGGGATGCCGCGGACCACGGAGGTGTACGGCGTGCAGGTGAGCTCGGCGTAGCGCAGGTTCTGGCCCTCGGCCATCTCGCGCGCGACCTCGTAGGTCAGCAGCCGGACGTCCTCCGGCGTGCGGACCAGGTCGACGACGGCGAGGTAGACCTCGATGAAGTGGGCGAAGTCGCGGAAGGTGAAGAACTCCCGCAGCTCCTCGAGGTCGGACGGCACGCCCGCCGCCGGGTGGCGCGCCGCGAGCTCGGAGACGATCCGCGGCGACGCCGACCCGACGTGGTGGACGTGCAGCTCGGCCTTGGGCAGGCCGGCGATGAAGGACTGGAGGCTCACGCCCCGCAGTGTCGCAGAGACCTCAGCCGACCATCTGGGCGGCGATGTCCTGCAGCGTCTCGCCCTCGACGACCTCGCCGTCGACGAGCACGGTCGGCGTGGAGTTGACGTCGGCGTCGCCCGCCGCGTCGCCCGCCGCCTCGACCCAGCCCTCGAAGGCCATGTCCTCGATGCCGGGGCGTACGGCGTCCTCATCGGCACCGGCCTCGACGGCCCACTCGACGAGCTGGTCGCTGTCGGGGAAGGGACCCGACTCCGCCGGCTGGTTGTCGAAGAGCAGGTCGTGGAACTCCTTCGCGACCTCGGGACCGGACTCGTCGAGGACCACGGCGAACGCGTTGGCGGCCTCCGGCGAGTAGTCACTGATCCGCTCGAGGAACGCGATCGGGCGGTATTCCACCTTGACGTCGCCCGCCTCGACGGCCTCGTCGAGCTGGTCGCCGACGGTCTGCTCGAGCTGCCCGCAGAAGGGGCAGAGGAAGTCCTCGTAGATCACGATCGACTTCGGCGCGTCCGCGTCGCCGACGACCAGGCCGTAGTCGCCGCTCGCGCCGGCCGGCGCGGTGTCGGGCTTGTCGGAGCCGAGGTTGGTGACCAGGAAGTAGCCGCCGACCATGAGGACCAGCACGGCACCGATCAGGCCGAAGCGGGTGAGCTGTTCCTTGCGCTTGGCCTTCTTGCGGCGCTCTTCGGCCTCGGCCCGGGCGCGCTCGGTCCGCGCCCGGCGGGCCTCCCGCTTGGCCGCGGTCGCCGCCTTCTCCTCAGCGGTCCTGTGCGAGCTCTTCTTCTGCGCCATCGAGGCTTCCTTCGTGATCGGTGTGCTCATCTGCAGGTGGTGCACCCCTGACCCTATGAGGCGAGGCTGAGTCGACGCTGAGAGCGTCCAAGTAGGGTGGCCCGTCGTGAACGACAGACTGGTGTGGATCGACTGCGAGATGACCGGACTCGACCTCGGGGCCGACGCGCTCATCGAGGTCGCGGCACTCGTGACGGACTTCGAGCTCAACGTCCTCGGGGAGGGCGTCGACGTCATCATCAAGCCCTCGCAGGAGGCCCTCGACCAGATGGTCGAGTTCGTGCGGTCGATGCACGAGAAGTCGGGCCTACTCGACGCCCTCGACAGCGGTACGACGCTCGCCGAGGCCGAGCAGCAGGTGCTCGACTACATCAAGGAGCACTGTCCCGACGGGACCCGCCCGCCGCTGGCCGGCAACACCGTGGCCACCGACCGCGCGTTCCTCGCACGCGACATGGCGGATCTCGAGTCGTTCCTGCACTACCGGATCGTCGACGTCTCCTCGATCAAGGAGCTCTCCCGCCGGTGGTACCCGCGGGCCTACTTCGCCGCGCCCACCAAGCGGGGCAACCACCGCGCCCTCGCCGACATCCAGGAGAGCATCGAGGAGCTGCGCTACTACCGCGAGGCCGTCTTCGTGCCCCAGCCCGGTCCCGACAGCACCAGGGCCAAGGAGATCGCAGCGCGCCACGGTGGGCAGCTGACGGGCCTCGGGCCGGACACGGACGCCGATTCCGGCTCCGCGGACTGAGTGCCCTACACTTCTCGTCGTCCGCAGCGTCCGCGCTGCGGGACATGGTGGGTATAGCTCAGCTGGTAGAGCGCCGCCTTGTGGTGGCGGATGTCGCGGGTTCAAGTCCCGTTACTCACCCCAGACAGATCGAGCCCCCGACCTTCCCAGGTCGGGGGCTCGAGTCGTCCTCAGGCGCCACCCGGCCCCGCCGGGCGGCGCGCGGGCACCCGGATCGGCACCCGCGCCGAGCCGATGGGGTTGGCCTCGGCGACGCGATCCATGGCGTCGATGATGTTGCGGAGGTTGATGATCAGCGCGCCGTAGACGGGCCACTCGGGGGAGCGCTCGGTGGCCCGGAGCTCCTCGGTGAACGCCTCCAGCCGGCGGCGTACGTCGAGCAGCGCGGCGGGGTCGGCGTCGCTGGTCGCCCGGCCGGCGTCGCCGAGCATCGAGATCCAGGGGTCCGCGAAGGCCTCCCCCCAGGTCTCACGGTGCGCCTGCTGCCCGCCGAGGGTCCGGGCCAGGCTGCGGGTCTCGGCGACGGCCTGCTCCATCCGCCGCAGCAGCTCGTGCCACTCGCGGGGGTTCTTCATCGACCGCGCGGAGCGTCGGGGGTTCATCCGGGCGCTCTCCTCGGCCTGCCGCACGAGCGCCCACGCGTGGTCGAGGTCCTTGTCGATGTCCCGGGTGCGCTCGATCCAGCCAGTGACGTCCTCGTCCTGGCACCCGTCACCGAGCCCACCGGCCATGTCGGCGAGCAGCTCGCCGATGGCGTCGTCCACGCGGTCGAGCGACTTGGCAGCCGTGTGGCGACGTAGGGGCGGCCACACCACGACGTTGACGAGCAGTCCGACGGCGACGCCGATCGCTGTGTCGAGCAGGCGGGAGACGAGCATGACGTCGTCCTCGAAGCCGGTGGTGAGGACGACGAGGCCGGTCGTCGCGATGGTCGTCGCCTCAGCCCCCAGCCACGGCACGGACCCCAGCACGAGCGCGACGACCAGCAGCAGCGTGATGGCCCCGGTGCTCAGCCCGAGGGCCTCCCCCACCAGGGTGGCCAGCACCACGGCGACCACGGTCGCGGCGACCTGCTGCATTCCCTTGGAGAAGGTGCGGTAGACGGTGGCGTGCACCACCAGCAGCGCCGCCCACGGCGCCAGGAACGGCTGGGGCAGGTCCAGCACGCTCGCCGCGATGACCCACGCGGCGACGGCCGCCAGCACCGTCTTGGCCAGCTGCAGGACGTCGTTCCACCAGATCGGGTCACCGAGCCGGTCGTCGACGCGCTGCCTCCACCACTCTCCGAACCTCTCCCCTGGTTTCTCCCCCGCGCTCTCCCTCACGTTCTCCCTCATGGTGCTCCTCTCCCTCACCGATCGACACTACGGACGTCGGCGGGCGGCGCAAGCATCCCGAAGGAGGGGCGAGACGTCGTGACCGCTACGGGTGGTAGACCGCCCGGTGCGGCCGCGGGCTCGCGAGCAGCACGGGGCACCGCGCCTCCCTGAGCACGGCGCGGGCGACCGGGCCGATGTGCGAGCCGATCGGCACGAGCGGGTCGTGGCGTCCGATCACGAGCAGCTCGGCGTCGGCGGAGCCCTGCACGAGGCTCTCGGCGGCGCGGCCCTGCTCGACCCGCACGTCGGCGTCTGTCGCGGCGGTGAGGTCGCCGACGCGGTCGAGCGCGGCACAGACCTCGGCCCGGGCGCTGTCGGACCAGCGCTGGACGTCCTCGGGGGTCAGCGCGCCCTCGTAGGGCCGCGGCAACGACCACGAGTGGACGAGTCGCAGCTGCGCACCACGGGCGTGGGCCTCGGCCAGCGCCGCGCGCAGCACCTCGTCGGAGCGGTCGGCCACGTCGACGCCGGCGACCACCACCCGCTGCTTCCCCTCGGGACGCCAGCCGCTCGGCACAGCCACCACGGGCACCCGCAGGTGCGCGGCGACGCCACCGGCGACGGTGCGGTTCACGATGCGGGACAGCCGCGACAGGTGCCGGTGCTCCACCACGACCATCCGGGCCGTGCGGCCGAGCTCGACCAGGGCACCCACCGGCGTGCCCCGGACGAGCTCGTGGGTGACGGGCACGGCGTCGCCGACAACGTCGTCGGCCATCTTGACCGCTTCTGCGAGGCGCTCGGCGCCCCACGCCTCGACGTCGGCCGCGGGGATCAGCACGTGGTCTGCCGGGATCGGGGTCAGGTCGACGGAGTGCACCAGGTGCAGCCCGCACCCGGCCCGCAGGGCCTCGGCGGCAGCGAACGCGAGCGCGGACCCGAACTCCTCCGGCCCGACCCCGACCACGATGCGGGGCCCGCGTGCAGTGGTGCGCTGCTCGGTCATGACGTCCTCCTCGACTGGTCCTCTGCCTCCACTCTTCGCCTGCCGCGGCGTCGTACGAAGGGTCCTTCGTCCCGGCGCCCCTCGGCAAAGGGCCCTCGCGCCGGGGCGTCTCCGGCACGAGGATGGGCGCGAACCTGAGGAGGTCGACACGCGTGCGTTGCGCCTGAACGAGTGGAAGAGCGAGCCCGTGCTCGAGGAGGTCCCGGTGCCCGAGCCGGGCCCCGGTGAGGTGCTGGTGCAGGTGGGCGCCGCCGGGGCCTGCCACTCCGACCTGCACCTGATGCACGAGTTCGAGCCGGGCACCCTGCCGTGGAACCCGCCCTTCACCCTCGGTCACGAGAACGCCGGCTGGGTGCACACCCTCGGTGAGGGCGTCACCGGTCTGGAGATCGGCCAGGCCGTGGCCGTCGTGGGCGCGTGGGGCTGCGGGACGTGCGACCACTGCCTCGACGGCTTGGAGACCTACTGCGAGCGCCCCGACCTCGCCCCGGTGGCCGGCGGCGGAGGCGGGTTGGGTCTCGACGGAGGCATGGCCGACTACATGCTGGTGCCGGCCGCGCGGCACCTCGTGCCGATCCCCGACGGACTGGGGGTCGTCGACGCAGCCCCGCTGACCGACGCCGCGCTCACGCCGTACCACGCCGTACGCCGCTCCCTGGGCAAGCTCGGCCCCGGGACCACCGCCGTGGTGATCGGCGTCGGCGGCCTCGGCCACCTCGGGCTCCAGGTCGTCAAGGCGGTCAGCGCGGCGCGGGTCATCGCGGTCGACGGACGCGAGAGCGCCCGCGACCAGGCCGCCGAGCTCGGTGCCGACCTCGTCCTCGACCCCGGACCCGACACCGTCGAGCGCATCCGGGAAGCCACCGGAGGCCGCGGGGCCGACGTGGTGATCGACTTCGTGGGCTCCGACGAGACCCTGGCGACGTCCGCCGCGTGCGTACGCCAGCTGGGCGACGTCACGATCGTCGGCATCGCCGGCGGCACGCTGCCCGTCTCCTTCTTCGGACTGCCCTACGAGGCCAGCGTCCAGACGACCTACTGGGGCAACCGTCGCGAGCTGGTGGAGGTGCTCGACCTCGCGAGCCGCGGCCTCCTCCACGCCACGACGACGATCTACCCGCTCGAGGACGCCGTCTCCGCCTACCAGGACCTGGCCCACGGCGAGGTCACCGGGCGGGCCGTCATCGTGCCCAACGACACGTTCACGCGCTGACGTCCGAGCCGTGACCGGGCCCCGTCGTCGTCAGGGTCTACGTTGGCCCGGTGACTTCCGGCAACAGCAGCTATGACGTCGTCGTGGTCGGCGGAGGGCACAACGCCCTCGTCAGCGCCGCCTACCTCGCCCGCGCCGGGCTCTCGGTGCTCGTGCTCGAGCGCCTGGGCCACACCGGCGGTGCGGCGGTGTCGGTCGAGCCCTTCGCCGGGCAGCCGGCCCGGCTGTCCCGCTACTCCTACCTCGTCAGCCTGATGCCCGAGCAGCTGATGGCAGACCTGGACCTCGACGTCCGCCTCGCCTCGCGCACCACGGCGTCGTACACCCCGTGGACGCGCGGCGAGCGCTCCGGCGGCCTGCTGGTCGAGCGGCCCGAGGGCGAGGCGACGCGCGCGTCGTTCCGCGACCTCACCGGCGGCGACGAGGAGTACGCCGCCTGGGAGGCGTTCTACGGCGAGGTCGGCCGGCTCGCGGAGGCCGTCGCGCCGACACTGATGCGGCCGCTCCCCCTCGAGAAGGACGTCCGCGGCCTGGTCGACGAGCGCATCTGGACCGACGTCGTCGAGGAGCCCCTCGGCCGGGCGATCACCCGGCGCTTCGCCGACGACACCGTGCGCGGCGTGGTCGCCACCGACGCGCTCATCGGCACGTTCGCCTCGATGGACGACCCCTCGCTCGTGCAGAACCGCTGCTTCCTCTACCACCTCATCGGCAACGGCACCGGCGAGTGGCGCGTGCCGATCGGCGGCATGGGCGCGGTCACCGACGCCTTGGCCAGGGCGGCCGTCGACGCCGGCGCGGATGTCGTCACGGGTGCGGGGGTCAGTGCGATCACGCCCGGCCCGGACGGTGCCGAGGTCGTCTGGCACGACGGCGGACAACAGCACTCGGCGACCGGGCGGCGCGTGCTGTCCGGCGTGGCCCCCTGGGTGCTGCGGATCCTGCTCGGCGAGGGCGAGGACGCCGAGACCAAGCCGGCCGGCTCGCAGCTCAAGATCAACTTCCTCCTCGACCGGCTGCCGGCGCTGCGCTCGGGAGCCGACCCCGCCGTGGCGTTCGCCGGCACCCTGCACCTCGCCGAGGACTACTCGACCATCGAGCGGGCGTACG
Organism: Nocardioides sp. zg-1230; assembly: GCF_013155335.1. Lineage (GTDB taxonomy): Bacteria > Actinomycetota > Actinomycetes > Propionibacteriales > Nocardioidaceae > Nocardioides. The sequence continues at coordinate 337,027 of NZ_JABJQZ010000008.1, forward strand.
CCGCCGCGGCCGGCGGTGCGGTGCCCGACCCGATGCCCGGTGAGGTCTACTGCCACAGCCTGACCGACCCCTCGATCCTCGGCGACCGCGCCGGCTCGGCGCACACCTTGACCTACTTCGGCCTGCACACGCCGGCCGGGCTCTTCGACGCCGACCCCGGCGCCAAGGACCTCGCCGTGCAGCGCGCGCTCGCCTCGATCGACGCGGTCCTGGCCGAGCCGCTCGCCGACTGCCTCGCCACCGACGCCGACGGCCGCCCGTGCCTCGAGGCGAAGATCCCGCAGGACGTCGAGAGGGACCTCGCCATGCCGGGTGGGCACATCTTCCACGGCGACCTCGACTGGCCGTGGGCGCCCAACCGCTCGCGTCTCGAGACCCCGGCCCAGCAGTGGGGCGTCCAGACCGGACATGACTCGGTGCTGCTCTGCGGCTCCGGCGCGCGTCGCGGCGGGGCGGTCTCCGGGCTCGGCGGCCACAACGCGGCGCAGGCCGTGCTCGCCGAGCTCTGAGGCGACACCTCGATTTCGCCTGCCGATCACGAGGCGGTAGAGTTCTACTCGCTTCACCGCACGCGCCATTAGCTCAATTGGCAGAGCAGCTGACTCTTAATCAGCGGGTTCGGGGTTCGAGTCCCTGATGGCGTACCACTCGAGAAGGCCAGGCCCCACCGGGGACCTGGCCTTCCTCGTCGAGACGACGTGTGAGCCGACCGAGCGGGGGCGGGATGGACGAGGCGCAGTGGCGTTTGCTGTCGTCGATCGCGCGTCGCTTCTACCTCGAGGACGCCTCCAAGACCGAGCTCGCCGACGAGTTCTCGATCAGCCGCTTCCGCGTGGCGCGGCTCCTCCAGCAGGCACGCGAGCAGGGTGTCGTGTCGATCGAGATCCACGACCGCGACGAGCCTCGCGACGACCTGTCGGTCGAGCTCGCCCAGCACCTCGGCCTGGACGAGTGCGTGGTGGTCAAGGCGGGTGACACCGGCGACGACAACCGGCGCCGGCTGGCCAGGGCCGCGGCGCCGAGGATCGCCAGGACCATCCGCGACGGCGACGTGCTCGGCCTCACCTGGGGCCGGACGCTGGTCGCGATCGGTGAGGAGCTCCCACCCCTGCCGCCGTGCACCGTCATCCAGCTCACCGGCACCGTGGGCAACGACCTGCGCCAGTCCCCGGTGGAGGTCACCCGCCGCATCAGCGGTCGCTCGAGCGTCGAGGCGGTGGCCGTCTTCGCCCCGCTCTTCGCCGTGTCCGAGAGCGCTGCCGACACGTTCCGCAGCGACCCGTCGATCGAGGCGGCCCTGAGCCGCTATGGGCAGCTCGCCCTCGCCGTGGTGGCCGTGGGGTCCTGGGACCCGCCGATCACGCAGCTCGGGCCACTGCTGAGGGACGAGGAGCGCGCCGAGCTCGAGCGCGAGGGCGTCGTCGCTGAGATCGCGGGGATCTTCTTCCGTGCGGACGGGTCGGTCATCGACACCTCCGTGAACCGTCGTCGCATCTCGGTCACCGTCGACGACCTGAGGCGCACGCCCCGCGTCATGGCCGTCGCCGGCTCGGCGGAGAAGGCGGACGCCATCGCGGCGGTCAGCCGTTCGGGGATCCTCAGCTGCCTGGTCACCGACGACCGCGCGGCCATGGCGCTGCTCCGTCTTCCGGCACGCACCTGACCGGACCGGTCGAGCGCTGACGGAGCCGTCGGCGGCTGCCGTCCCGCCCCCACACCCGCGTCCCGGCGCGGGTGCTCGACGCGCGCCCAGGTCGTCGTCGACCCGCGATGACCCTTGACGAACCTTTCCACCCGGTGCTGTAATCCATGTCACTCAAACGTGCAATCTCGCTCATCTGAGCACATGGAGGTGCGGAACGTGTCGAGTGCCACTCGGTTGCTGGTCAACGGGTTCGAGGTCGAGGTGGAGGCCGACCGCCACCTCGTCGGATCGACGCTGGTCCCGGCACTGACCGAGGCCGCGGCGCGACCGCGGGTCCAGCGGCGGGCCTTCGTCTTCCTCGTCGGCCCCCCCGGCGCAGGCAAGTCGACCCTGGCCGCCCTGCTCGCCGACGCCGGTCGTCAGCTCCCCGAGCCGCTGGCGGTCGACGTCGTCGGGATCGACGGATTCCACCTGCCGCACCACCACCTCGTGTCCCACCACGTGACCACCCCGCAGGGGACGGTCCCGCTCAGCGCGATCAAGGGTGCCCCCGAGACCTTCGACGTCGACGGGCTCGCCCGCCATCTCGAGGCGTCGGCGAACGACGACGTGGCCTGGCCGACGTACGACCGCCGGGTGCACGACGTCGTGCCGGGCACGACCCCGCTCAGCGCCGACCTGGTGATCGTCGAGGGCAACTGGCTGCTGCTCGACGAGCCCGGCTGGCGCGACCTCGCGGCGCACGCCCAGTACGTCGTGCTGCTGACGGCCGACCCGCAGCTGCTGCGTGGACGACTGGTCGAGCGGAAGGTCCGCGGCGGACTGACCCCGGTCGAGGCCGAGGCCTTCTACGAGCGCAGCGACCGGCTCAACGTCGAGCGGGTCATGGCTTCCTCCGACTTCAGCAAGGTCGACCTGACGCTGGTGGTCCAGGCCGACGGAACCATCCAGCAAGGAGAGTTGTGATGAGTCAACCGATCGAAGGTGCCCTACCTGTCGAGACCGGGACCAGCGTGCGCGCACGCATCCAGGCGTTCGGCGGGTTCCTGACCGCGATGGTGATCCCCAACGTGGGTGCGTTCATCGCATGGGGCCTGCTCACCGCCCTGTTCATCCCGACGGGCTGGCTGCCCAACGAGGACCTGGCCGCTCCCGTGGGCCCGATGATCACCTACGTGCTGCCGCTGCTCCTCGCGTTCACGGGCGGCCGGCTGGTGCACGGGCACCGCGGCGGCGTGGCCGGCGCGGTGGGAACGATCGGGCTGATCGTCGGCGCCGACATCCCCATGTTCCTGGGCGCCATGATCATGGGTCCGCTCAGCGCCTGGCTCATCAAGCAGGTCGACCGGGTCCTGGAGCACCGGATCCGCTCGGGCTTCGAGATGGTCGTCAACAACTTCACGCTCGGCTTCCTGGGCCTGGGGCTGATCATCGCCTCCTACCGGGTCATCGGCCCGGTCATCAGCGCGCTCAACGACCAGCTCCTCCGCGCGATCAACGCGCTCGTGGAGACGGGCGCCCTGCCCCTGCTCTCGATCCTCAACGAGCCGGCCAAGGTGCTCTTCCTCAACAACGTCATCGACCAGGGCATCTACTACCCGTTGGGCCTGCAGGTCGCCGCCGAGGAGGGCAAGTCGATCTTCTTCATGGTGGCGTCCAACCCCGGCCCGGGCCTGGGCCTGCTGCTGGCCTTCTGGCTGTTCGGCCACAACCGGGTGATCCGCGACAGCGCACCGGGAGCCATCATCATCCACTTCCTCGGCGGCATCCACGAGATCTACTTCCCCTACGTGCTGATGAAGCCGGTGACCATCCTCGCCATGATCGCCGGCGGCGCCTCCGGCATCGCGACGTTCATGCTGTTCGGCGTGGGCCTCACCGCGGGACCGAGCCCCGGCTCCATCTTCGCCTACCTGGCACTCACCCCGCCCGGCGACCACGTCGGCGTCATCGCAGGCGTCCTCGTCGCAGCCGCGGTGAGCTTCGTGATCACCGCCGCGATCCTCAAGCTCGGCCGCAACGCCGGCGACGAGGAGGACCTGGCGGAGCAGACCGAGCGCTCGCGCGCCATGAAGGCCGAGGGCAGCGCGGTGCTGACCTCGGTCATGAACGGCGCGGGCAGCGCCGGTGGCACCACGGAGGACGTACGCCGGATCGTGTTCGCCTGCGACGCCGGCATGGGCAGCAGCGCCATGGGCGCGAGCGCCTTCGGCAAGCGGTTGCGCGACGCCGGTCGCGACGACGTCCGCGTCACCCATGCGGCGATCGAGTCGGTCCCGGTCGACGCCGACCTGGTCGTCGTGCACCAGGACCTCGCCCACCGGGCCCGGGCGGCGCGACCCGACGTGGAGATCGTGACCATCCAGAGCTACCTGGGCGACCCAGCCCTCGACACCCTCGACCAGCGCCTGACCGAGAGGACCACCACCGATGCCGAGCAGTGACCACAGCCGTCCGACGCCGGGGCGCCTCACCCGCGCGGCACGCATCCACGGGACCCACAAGGTGGGGGTGAGCGAGTTCGAGCTCCCCGAGATCGGGCCGGACGAGCTCCTCCTCCGGGTCGTGAGCAGCAGCATGTGCCTCTCGACCTACAAGGCCATGTCCCTCGGCAGCGAGCACAAGCGCGTCCCCGACACGATCTCCTCCGACCCCGTCATCACCGGCCACGAGTTCGCCGGCGTCCTCGAGGAGGTCGGGGACGAGCTCGCCGGCAGGTTCGCGGTCGGCCAGAGCGTGGCGATCCTGCCCACCATGGGACTGCCCAGCGGGTACTCCCCCGGCTACAGCTACCCGTACTTCGGCGGCGACGCGACCTACTGCATCGTCCCGGCCGTCGCCGTGGAGAAGGGCTGCGTGCTGCCGTACGACGACGGCTACTACGCCAACGGGTCACTGGCCGAGCCGATGTCGTGCATCATCGGGGCCTTCAGGTCCAACTACCACACCGAGCCCCTGGTGTGGGAGCACCACATGGGGCTCAAGCCGGGCGGGCGGCTCGCCCTCCTCGGCAGCGGCGGCGCCATGGGCATCGGGGCCCTCGACTACGCGCTCCACGGGCCGTTCACCCCGAGCCTCGTGGTGGCGGTCGACGTCGACGCGGAGCGGCTCGAGCGCCTGCGGACCCTCTTCCCCGCGGAGGAGGCCGCCCGGCGCGGCTGTCGTCTCGAGATCGTCGACGCGAGCGACAAGGACCCCGTGGAGGCGCTGCGCGCGATCTCCCCGGACGGTTTCGACGACGTGGTGGTGTTCGCCGCGATCAAGGAGCTCGTCGAGGCCGGCGACGCCGTGCTCGCCCACGACGGCTGCCTCAACTTCTTCGCCGGCCCCACCGACAAGACGTTCTCAGCCTCGCTGAACCTCTACAACATCCACTACGAGAGCACCCACCTCGTGGGTACCTCCGGCGGTTCGCGCAGCGACATGGAGGAGAGCCTGGAGCTGTCCGCCTCGGGCGCGATCAACCCCTCGCGCATGGTGACGCACGTCGGCGGGCTGGACGCCGTGCCCGACGCCCTGTCCGACCTGCCGTCCTTCACCGGCGGGAAGATCCTGATCTACCCGCACGTCGACATGGACCTGACGGCCATCTCCGACTTCGAGGCGCACGGGCGGCAGGACCCACGCTTCGCCCGGCTCGCGGAGATCTGCGCCGAGCAGGACCACATCTGGAACCAGGCCGCCGAGGAGTACGTGCTCGCGGCGTTCGCGACGGAAGGACACCTGTGACAGCGCTCAGCGACCTCCTCACCCAGGAGACGATCGCCCTCGACCAGGAGGCCGAGGACTGGCAGGACGCCATCCGCCTGGCGGGCGGCCTCCTCGAGTCGGCCGGCGTCTCCGCTCCGGCGTACACCCAGGCGATGGTCGACAGCGTGCACGAGAACGGCCCGTACATCGTGCTCGCGCCGGGCTTCGCGTTCCCGCACGCGCGTCCGTCCGAGGCCGTCCACCGGACCGGCATGTCGTGGGTGCGACTGGCGTCCCCCGTCGAGTTCGGGAGTCGTGCCAACGACCCCGTCAACCTCGTGGTGGCACTGGCGGCGACCGACACCTCGACCCACCAGCAGGCGATGGCCTCGCTCGCCACGGTCCTGACCGACACCGAGCTCCGCGCCTCGCTCGACGAGGCCGCCTCGGCGGCGGAGGTGCACGCCATCCTCCGCGGTGACGACGCCACCGACAGCGCTTCGCCGCCCGGGACCGAACGGAGCCGACCCCAGGGCGGCGGCCGCACGCGCGACCACATCCTGACCGTGTGCGGCAACGGCCTCGGCACGAGCCTGTTCCTGAAGAACACCCTCGAGCAGGTCCTCGACCGGTGGGGCTGGGGCGGTCTGATCACCGTCGAGGCCACCGACACGGTCTCGGCGCGCGGCAAGGCCAAGGACGCCGACCTGATCCTCACCTCGGGCGAGATCGCCCGCGCGCTCGGCGACGTCGGCGTCCCCCTGGTCGTGATCGAGAACTTCACCAGCCAGCGCGAGATCGACGCCGCCCTCCGCGCGTCGTACGACATCTAGGAGCGCCCGCCCCGGGCACCAAGGAGAGATCTGACATGGACTGGCTTCTGACCGTGGCGCAATTCGTCGTCAACGAGATCCTGAGCGTCCCGGCCTTCCTCATCGGCATCATCACGGCCGTCGGTCTGGTCGCGCTGCGCCGTCCCGTCGGGCAGGTCGTCGGGAGTGCCCTCAAGGCCACCCTGGGCTTCCTGCTGATCGGGGCCGGGGCCACCCTGGTCGTGGCCTCGCTCGCCCCGCTCGGGGTGATGATCCAGGGCGCGACCGGGGCCCAGGGCGTCGTGCCGACCAACGAGGCGATCGCGGGCATCGCCCAGGCGGAGTACGGGGCGCAGGTCTCGTGGCTGATGATCCTCGGCTTCGCGGTGAGCCTGGTGCTCGCGCGGTTCACGCCGCTGCGCTACGTGTTCCTCACCGGTCACCACATGCTGTTCATGGCGACCCTGCTCACGATCGTGCTCGCCTCCGCCGACTACGCACCGGTCGTCGTGGTCGGGCTCGGCGGGCTGGTGCTCGGTGTCCTGATGGTCTCGCTGCCCGCGTTCGCCCACCCGTGGACCCGCCGGATCACCGGTGACGACAGCATCGCCATCGGGCACTTCGGCACCGCGGCGTACGTCGCCGCCGGCGCGGTGGGCAGCCGGGTCGGTCGCAAGAGCCGCTCCACGGAGGACCTCCGCCTGCCCGAGTCGCTGCGGTTCCTGCGTGACTCCATGGTCGCGACGGCCCTGTCGATGGTGGTCATGTACGTCGTGCTGGCGGTGGTGTTCCTGGCCCGTCGCGGCAGCGAGACCGCGTTCCAGGCGTTCGACGGCGGGGCCACGGGGGTGGGCGACTACCTCATGCAGGCGGTCACCCAGGGCCTCCAGTTCGGTGTCGCGGTCGCGGTCATCCTGTTCGGCGTGCGGACCATCCTGGCCGAGCTCGTGCCGGCCTTCCAGGGCATCGCGGCCAAGGCCGTCCCGGGTGCCATCCCGGCCCTCGACGCGCCGATCGTGTTCCCGTACGCCCAGAACGCGGTGCTGCTGGGCTTCCTCTCCAGCTTCACCGGGGGCCTCGTCGGGCTGGCCGTGCTCTCGCTGTGGCTCAACCCGTGGCTCGGCCTGGCCCTCATCCTGCCCGGCCTGGTGCCGCACTTCTTCACCGGCGGCGCTGCCGGTGTCTACGGCAACGCCACGGGCGGACGGGTCGGCGCCGTGACGGGCGGCTTCATCAACGGTCTGCTCATCACCTTCCTGCCGGCCCTGCTCCTGCAGGTGCTGGGTGACTTCGGTGACGCGAACACCACCTTCGGGGACACCGACTTCGGGTGGGTCGGCATCGCGACCGGGTACCCGGCGATGCTCGACGCCCCCGGCATCGCGCTCATCGCCCTCGTCGGGGCCGGCATCCTCGGCGCGGCCATCGTGTGGCAGAAGCGGGTGGTCGACGCCGGCTGGGACCCGGCTCCGCGCCGCGAGCGCGCGGGCGCCGCTGACGGGGCCGGCCGGGATGTGGTCCCCGAGCCGGCGATGGCGGCGCGGATCGCGCCGCCGCGCGGGGCGCCGACGCCCCCGCCTCCTCCGACCGACTGAGGTTCTGCACAGAAGCGAAGGGCCGGTCCACTCGGACCGGCCCTTCGTTCGTTCTTCCCTCCCGCAGGGTGCTGCTACGTGAACAGGCTGACTCCACCGGGGCCGACGAGCAGCCCGACGATGATGAGCACGATGCCCCAGAGCATCTGACCCCTGATCAACGAGACGATGCCGGACACCACGAGGATGACGGCGAGGATCCACAGCAGAAGTGCCATGTCATGCTCCCTTCGGTTGAGACCCTCAACCTAGCCTTCACGGTTGTCGAGCGGTACCGAGCCACACCCGGATGGGCGTGTCGTCCGACCTCAGGCCGGGCCCTCCTCGCGCAGCCGCGGCGGCGTGAAGCCCTCGGGGTTGAAGCCGGTCTTGTCGGCGTAGAAGTCACGCAGCACGTCCATGTCGGCGCCGACGTCGCCGGTGGGGTGGAAGGTGGGCCCCCAGCCGACGGTACGGGAGGGCACGTCGAGGAACGCCAGGGTGATCGGCAGCCCGGTCTGGCGGGCGATCCGGTAGAAGCCCGACTTCCAGTAGTCACCGCGCGAGCGGGTGCCCTCGGCCGCGATGCCGATCAGCCAGGGGTCGCCACTGTCGGCCTCGGCGAGCAGCTCCTTGATCGTCGCCGCAGGGTTCGTGCGGTCGAGCTCCACGGCACCCGTAAGGCGCAGGAGCCAGCCGAGCGGTCCGACGAAGAGCTCCTTCTTGACCAGCAGCCGGATCGTGATGCCGTACCTCCACGCCAGGAGCATGGTCAGCACCCAGTCCCAGTTGGAGGTGTGCGGGGCACCGACCAGAACGCCGCGCTGCGGCACGTCGCCGACGGTCCGCCACCTGACGGCACGCAGGACGAGGCCTGCGACCCTACGACGCAGCACGGGCACGTCCTCTCCTGAGCTCGCGCGCGAGGTCCCACAGGTAGTGGTCGAAGTCGACCTCCATCGTGTGGCGCGGCGAGGCGTAGAACTGCTTCTTGTCACGTCGGTGCTCGGCGGTCATCTGGCGTCGTACGACGTCGTCCGCGGGCGGCACGTAGCGCCCGGCGAGGGTCTCGGCGATCCATGCCGACTGCGCCTCGGCGATCGGCATCACAGCGCCGATCGCCTGCACGAGGCCGATGAAGTAGAGGCCGGGGAGGTCGGGGTGGACGGTGCGCTTCCACAGGGGCAGCTCGTTGTCCTGGGCCGAGACCAGCTCGGGCGCCAGGAACGGGAACGTGACCTGGTAGCCCGTGGCCCACACGATCAGGTCGGCCGGTGCCGTGGTGCCGTCGACGAAGACCACCCGGTCACCGTCGAGGCGCTCGATGCCGGGCCGCGCCGTCACCGCGCCCGCGGCGAGCCGCGCGCGGATCTGGTCGGACTGCACGGGGTGCGACTGCCCGGGCCGGTGGGTCGGCGCGGGGAGGCCGTACTTCGTCATGCTGCCGGCGTAGGTCGCCCCGATCCGCAGCCTGGCGGCCGTCACCCACCACGGCAGCCAGCCGGGCAGGGCGACCTGGTCGCTCGGCTTGCCCAGGAGGAACTTGCGCAGCACCCACTCCGCGCGGCGCACCGACCACGTCGTCGAACGTGCCACGCGGGACGACTCGACCGCGATGTCCATCGCGGAGTTGCCGGCACCGACGACCACGACGTCACGCCCGGCGAGCTGGTCGGCGGAGCGGTAGTCGTGGGAGTGGATCTGCTCGCCGTCGAAGGTGCCGGGGTAGGCGGGCTCGGGCCAGCGCGGGTCCCAGTGGTGGCCGTTGGCGACCACGACGGCGTCGTACGTGCGGGTCTCGGTGCCGCTCGGCCCGGTGAACCGCACGTCCCACCGGCCGTCGGAGGACCGGGTGACCTGCTCCACCGTGGTGTCGAAGGTGATCGTGTCGCGGAAGCCGAAGTGGTCGACGTACTGCTCGAAGTAGGCGTGCACCTGGTCGTGCCGCGCGTAGGGCGGGTAGTCCGCGGGCATCGGGAAGTCGGAGAACGCCATGCGGGGGCACGAGGTGTTGATCTCGAGCGTGTCGTAGCAGGCGGACTGGCCGTTGGAGTTGTCGAGGACCCACGTCCCGCCGATGTCGCTGCCCTTTTCGAAGCAGTCGAACCCGATGCCGGCGAGGTGGAGCTGCTTGGCCGCCGCGATGCCGGAGGAGCCGGCGCCGATCACGCAGGCACGGGGCAGCGATTCGTCGACGGGCACCGGAGAGGTGACCGCAGGGGCGCGGTGGGACTGCTTGACGAGGTAGGCCATCAGAGGTAGAGCCCGGTGGAGCCGCCCTCGAGCCGCTCGGCGGCGACGGCGTGCACGTCACGTTCGCGCATGACGACGTAGACCTCGCCGTGGACCTCGACCTCGGCCTTGTCCTCGGGGTCGAAAAGCACCCGGTCGCCGACCTCGACCGCACGTGCGTGCGGACCGACCGCGATCACGCGCGACCAGGCCAGGCGACGTGCGCCCATGGCCGCGGTGGCGGGGATGACGATGCCGCCGGTCGAACGCCGTTCGCCGGCCTCCTGGTCGACCTCGACCAGCACGCGGTCGTGCAGCATCTTGATCGGGACGTTCAGCGGGCTACCTTGCGGACGAGGGCGAACAGCACGACGACGCCGACGACGGCACCGGCCGCCTTGAGGATGTTGTCGGTGCGCGGGGCGCCCGTGTCGAGCTCGACGAAGTGGGACCTCACGGTCGTCACCTGCCGACCGACGATCGTCTTGGGGTGGGCGCGGTAGGCGAGCTGGTCGATCGTCGAGGCGAGCCGCTGGCGCGTCTCCTCGATCTCGCGCTCGAGCGCGCTCATGTCCTGGGTCACCGGGGCAGGCTATCAATGCGCCGCGGGTCGAAACCCCAGGGCAGCTCGAGCCGGTGGGCGGCCATCAGGTCGTCGTCGGTGAGGACGTCGAACGTCGACCGGTCGGCGACCACCACCCCCTCGCTCAGCACGACGCTGCGCGGGCACAGCTCCAGCGCGTAGGGCAGGTCGTGGGTGACCATCAGCACGGTCACGTCGAGGCTGCGCAGGATGTCGGCGAGCTCACGGCGCGAGGCGGGGTCGAGGTTGGACGACGGCTCGTCGAGCACCAGGATCTCCGGCTCCATCGCCAGCACGGTGGCGACCGCCACCCGGCGCCGCTGGCCGTAGGAGAGGTGGTGCGGCGGACGGTCGACGAAGTCGGCCATCCCGACCCGGTCGAGCGCGTCCATCACGCGCCGGTCGAGCGCTGCGCCCTTCAGGCCGAGGTTGGCCGGGCCGAACGCGACGTCCTGGCGGACGGTGCCGAGGAAGAGCTGGTCGTCGGGGTCCTGGAAGACGATCCCGACGCGGCGCCGGATCTCCTGGAGGTGCTCTTTCGTGACCGGGAGTCCGCTGACCTCGACCGAGCCCCTGCCGGCGGCGAGGATGCCGTTGAGGTGCAGGACGAGCGTGGTCTTGCCGGCGCCGTTGGGGCCCAGCAGCGCCACCCGCTCCCCGCGGTGGACGTGGAGGTCGACCCCGAAGAGCGCCTGGTGGCCGTCGGGGTAGGCGAACGCGAGCCCCTGGACGTCGAGGACAGGCGTCGTCATGGCTTGTCCGTCTGCGGCAGCCTGCCGTCGTACCCGCGCGACAGCATCGCGAGGTGCACGCGCTCACCGCGCTCGTAGGAGCGGATGAACAGGGCGCCGAGCGAGCGGGCCAGCACCGGCCAGTGCCGCGGGGAGCGCGGGTCGCAGCCGCGCGAGCGCAGGGCCGTCATCATCCGTCCGAGCTCTGCGGTGACCACGTCGAGGTAGCGGATCATGAAGCCCATGATCTGCACGACCAGGTCGGGCGCCCGCAGCCGCTGCAGCCCGCGCAGGAGGTCCTGGGGTTCGGTCGTCGCGGCCAGGGTGAGCGAGGCGAGGACACCGATGGTGCCCTTGACGAGCAGCGCGACGCCCGCGACCAGGCCGGGCTCGGAGACGCTCACGCCCAGCACCTCGGTGCGCGGCCCGTGGGCGATGAAGGGCATCAGCGCCGCGAAGACGACGAACGGCACCTCGACGACCATCCGCGGCAGCAGGTAGCGCAGCGGCACGCGCGAGAGCGCCACGACGACGAGCAGGACGGCGGCCTCGACGGCGAACACGGCGTAGGCCTGGCGCGGCGTGGCGACGACGACCAGCATGAACCCCAGCAGTGCCAGCACCTTGAGGTGCGCGGGGGCGCGGTGCACCGGGCTGTGGCCGTGGAAGTGCAACCGGTGCCCGTGCCCGGCTCCCATCAGGCCTCCGAATCGTGGAGCACGTCGTGGTCGTCGATGTGGTGGTCGTCGCGCGGCTCGCGTCGGCGTACGAGCCAGAACAGGCCGGTGCTCAGCACCAGCATCACCACGACGCCGATGACGCCGGCGAGGCCGCCGCTGATGCGTGGGTCGTCGACACCGGAGGTCTGGTAGTCGGCGAGCGGGCTGTCGGCGGTCGCCGAGTCCTCGGCGGCGTCGATGAAGCCGGTCTGCTCGGCGACGTGCTCGAGGCCGTCGGGGTGCGAGCTGGCGTAGTAGCTCGCGACGCCGGCGACGAGCAGGCAGACGACCAGGGCCACGGCGAAGAAGCGACGGGTGCTCATCACGGGTGTGCTCATCGGGCCAGCCCCGTCCGGAGCTCGAGCTCGCGCTCCTCGAGGAGAGGGCCGGCGCCGTGGACGAGGTCGGGACGGGTCGCCACGACGCTCGCGACCACCAGGCCGGTGATGAGCGCCTCGCCGATGCCGATCACCGTGTGCCAGCCGAGCATCGCGGTCAGGACGGCGCCGAGGTCGACCGAGACGTTGCCGCCGACGGCGAAGAGTGCGGTGAAGACCAGCGCCGCCACCGGGACGCTGACCAGGGCGCCGATCGCGGCGGCCGGGGCCACCATGGAGATCCGCTTGGGCAGCACCCGGCGCAGGAGGACGAAGACGGCCCAGCCGACCGCGACGGTCACGATGCCGATCAGGGTGATGTTGGTGCCGAGCGCGGTGATGCCGCCGTCGGCCATCAGCAGGGCCTGCACCACGAGGACCACCGACAGGCACAGCACGGCCGTCCACGGCCCCACCAGGACGGCGGCCAGTGCCCCGCCCATCAGGTGACCGCTGGTGCCCGCGCCCACCGGGAAGTTGATCATCTGGGCGGCGAACACGAAGGTCGCGACCAGCCCGGCCCTGGGCGCCGTACGGTCGTCCAGCTCGCGGCGCGCGCCGCGCAGCGAGACCGCGACCGCGACCGCGGCCACCGCGCCGGTGGCCACCGAGGTGGGGGCGTCGAGGAAGCCGTCGGGGACGTGCACGTGGGTGCTCCTGCTCGTGGATCTGTCGTGGGTGGGGCTGCTTGGATGTCTGGTGGCCGGCCGCGGATCCCCCGATGCCGGGCCGGCACCCCTCCATCTTATTGCAAGTGTCTTGCAACAACCAAGGAGCCGTCATGTCCCAACGCCTCGCCACCGGCGACACCGCCCCCGACTTCACCCTGGCCAGCGACACCGAGGAGCAAGTCTCGCTGTCTGACCTTCGCGGCAAGAAGGTGATCCTCTACTTCTACCCGGCGGCGATGACCCCGGGTTGCACCAAGCAGGCCTGCGACTTCTCCGAGTCCCTCGACTCGTTGCGCGGCGCGGGCTACGAGGTGCTCGGCGTCTCGAAGGACAAGCCGGCCAAGCTCGCGAAGTTCCGCGAGCGTGACGCCCTCACCGTCACCCTGCTCTCCGACGAGGACCTGGCCGTCCACCGGGCCTACGGCGCCTTCGGCACGAAGAAGCTCTACGGCAAGGAGGTCGAGGGCGTGATCCGGTCGACCTTCGTCATCGACGAGGACGGCGCCGTCGAGCTCGCCCAGTACAACGTCAAGGCCACCGGGCACGTCGCCAAGCTGCGCAAGGACCTCGGCCTCGCCTGACCTACGCCGCGCCCCGGACACGTGTGAAGATGTGACCGCAGCGCCCGTAGCCCAACAGGCAGAGGCCCACGGTTTAGGTCCGTGACAGTGTGAGTTCGACTCTCACCGGGCGCACCCCCACCGAAGGCAGCAGTTCCTCGCGAGTCCCGCACATGTGACCCGCGTCACCACTAGGGTCCGCGCATGGACTCCGCGCTGACCACCGTCGGACTGCCGCTCGCGCTGGCGATCATCATGTTCGGGCTGGGCCTGGACCTGACGGTCGGCGACTTCAAGCGGGTCGGCCGGGCGCCGAAGGCCGTCGCCGTCGCGCTCGCCTGCCAGATCGTGCTGCTGCCGGCGATCTGCTTCGGGCTGGTGGTGCTCTTCGACCTCCCGGCGCTGCTCGGCATCGGCATGCTGCTGCTCGCGGCCTCACCGGGCGGCACGACGGCCAACCTCTTCAGCCACCTGTTCCGAGGCGACGTCGCCCTCAACATCACGCTGACGGCGATCAACACCGTCATCGCGGTCGTCACGCTGCCGCTCATCACCGGGCTCGCCATCGCCTGGTACGACCGGCAGGACGACGTCTCGATGCCGCTGGTCGAGATCGTCAAGGTGTTCGCGCTGATCCTGCTGCCGGTCGGCATCGGGATGGTCGTCAACGCCCGGGCGCCCGGCTTCGCGCGGCGGATGGACAAGCCGGTGCGGATCGGGTCGGCGGTGATCCTGGCGATCCTGGTGCTCGGCATCCTGCTCGACCAGCGCGAGAACGTCGGCGACTACCTCGCCGACGTCGGCCTGATCGCCGCCCTGTTCTGCGCGGTCAGCCTGGTCGTCGGCTACTACGTGCCCAGGGCGGCGGGGGTCACCGGCCCGCAGGCCATCGCGTCCTCGATGGAGGTCGGGGTGCACAACGCGACGCTCGCGATCTTCGTCGCGGTCGAGGTGCTCGACGAGGTCGAGATCTCGGTGCCGGCGGCCGTCTACTCGTTGATCATGTTCGTCTTCGCCGCCCTGTGGGGCATGTGGGTCAGCAGGCAGGTCGGCGCGCGCGAGGAGACGTCAGTCGCCTGACCCCGCACTCGGCTCCGTGCCGAAGAGGTCCGCGGCGACGTACGGCGCGAGCTCGCGCAGCGCCCGGCCGCGGTGCGAGATGAGGTCCTTCTCCCCCGGGCCGAGCTCGGCCGAGGTGAGGTCCTCGGCGTCGTGCTCGACCGCCACGAAGACCACGTCGTAGCCGAAGCCACCGCTCCCCCGCACCTCGCGGATGATGCGGCCGTCCATCCGGCCCTCGACGACGCGCTCCCGTCCGTCGGGCATCACCCACGCCACGGCGCACGTGAAGTGCGCACCGCGACGCTCGTCGGGTACGTCGTGGAGCTGGTCGAGCAGCAGCTCGTTGTTGCGGGCGTCCCGTCCGCCCTCGACCGCCTTGGAGCTGCCCGACCACCGGGCGGACAGCACGCCCGGCATCCCGTTGAGGGCGTCGACGCACAGGCCGCTGTCGTCGGCGACCGCGGGGAGCCCGGTGGCCGCCACACCGGCGCGCGCCTTGAGCAGAGCGTTGCCCTCGAAGGTCGGCTGGTCCTCGACCGGCTCGACGTAGCCGTCCACGTCGCCGATGCCGAGCACCTCGATGCCGGGCACGTGCTCGGCGAGGATGCGCTGCATCTCGAGGATCTTCTTGGCGTTGGCGGAGGCGAGGAAGATCTTCACCGGGCCAGCGCCTCCTGCTGCAGGCGCGTCAGGTCGGCGCATCCCTTCTCGGCCAGGGCGAGCAGGGCGTCGAGCTCGGCGCGGTCGAAGGCGACGCCCTCGGCCGTGCCCTGCACCTCGACGAACTTGCCCTCGCCGGTCATCACGACGTTCATGTCGGTCTCGGCGCGGACGTCCTCGACGTAGGGCAGGTCCAGGCGCGGCACTCCGTCGATGATGCCGACGCTGACCGCGGCGACCGAGCCGGTCAGCGGCTCACCGGCGAGAGCGCCGTTGGCCCGCAGGTGCGCGACCGCGTCCGCCAGGGCGACGTACGCCCCGGTGATCGCGGCGGTGCGCGTCCCGCCGTCGGCCTGGAGGACGTCGCAGTCGAGGACGATGGTGTTCTCGCCGAGGGCCTGGTAGTCGATGACGGCCCGCAGCGAGCGGCCGATCAGCCGGGAGATCTCGTGCGTGCGGCCGCCGATGCGGCCCTTGACCGACTCGCGGTCGGAGCGCGTGTTGGTGGCCGCGGGGAGCATGGCGTACTCGGCGGTGACCCACCCGAGTCCCGAGCCCTTGCGCCAGCGGGGCACGCCCTCGGAGGCGGAGGCGGCGCACAGCACCTTGGTGCCGCCGAACTCCACCAGCACGGACCCCGCCGCGTGGTCGAGCCAGTGGCGCGTGATCGTGATCGGGCGGAGCTCGTCGTCGGCGCGGCCGTCGGCGCGGGCGGCGGAAGTCGGACCAGAAGTCATGGGCACGACCCTAGACGTGGCAGAGCCGGGTCCGGTCACCCCCGTGTGTCACCGGACCCGGCTCGAAGCCCCGTCCCCAGTGGGACCGTCCACATGTGCGCGGCCCCACGCCGCGCAGCTCCCTCCACGCGGTTGGTACGACCACCTTGACGCCCCGCGCAGGCCGGGCGCATCGGCCCAGAGACCATGTCGATGCGACCAAAGTAGGAAATGTGCTCGTTACCCTGAGCGCCGTGGAGCCTCGACCCGACACCCAGCCCGAGCTGACGTGGGTGTCGCACGCCTGGCGCTACGCCGTCTGCCTCGTGTTCTCGGCTGCGATCTGGCAGACCGTCGCAAGGGCGGAGTGGCAGGACCACCGCCTGCTCTTCATGGCCGAGGTGGTGCTGGGCCTCGCCGCCTTCGTGCTGGTGTACTTCCGCCGTCGGGCGCCCGTGCGCGTGGCCATGCTGATCGCGGCGATGAGCGCCCTCTCCGGGATAGCGGCCGGCCCGGCCACCCTCGCGGCGGTCTCCGTCGCGACCCGGCGTCGCTGGCGCGAGGTCGTGCTGGTCGGCAGCGCGAACTTCGCCGCAGCCCAGACATGGACCACGATCGCGCCGATCGAGGACAACGACTTCCTCGTCACCACGCTCGTCAACCTGGCCGTCAACACCGGGATGATGGGCTGGGGTCTCTACATCGGCTCGCGGCGTGAGCTGCTCTGGAACCTCCGCAACCGTGCCGAGCGGGCCGAGCTCGAGCAGGAGCTGCGGCTCACCCAGGCCCGCTCGACCGAGCGCGCACGCATCGCCGGCGAGATGCACGACGTGGTCGCGCACCGCATCACCCAGGTCTCCATGCAGGCCGGCGCGCTCGCCTTCCGCGACGACCTCGACGGCGACCGCCTCCGCGAGGGACTCGGGCAGATCCAGCGCCAGGCCAACGACGCGCTCCACGAGCTGCGCGACGTGCTGGGCGTGCTGCGCGAGGACGACGCGAGCCCACCCACCGCGCGCCCGCAGCCGACGTACGACGACATCGACGCGTTGGTGGACGAGGCGAGGTCCCTCGGCCTCGACGTCGACTGGGCCGACCACGTCGACCGCGACGTGCCGGTGCCCCCGGCGACGGGCCGCACGGTCTACCGGATCGTGCAGGAGGGCATCACCAACGTCCGCAAGCACGCCCCCGGCGCCGAGGTGGCGATCCGCTCCTCCGGTGGCGCGCGGGGCGGCATCACGGTCGTGATCAGCAACCCGCTGCGCGACCGGCCCGGCGACCGGCCCAGCGGCGCACCCGGCGCGGGTCTGGGACTCGTCGGGCTGCGCGAGCGCACCGAGCTGCGGGGCGGGCGGCTGCACCAGCGCACGGTGGGGTCGCGGTTCGTGCTGGAGGCGTGGCTACCGTGGACCGCGTGATCCGTGTGCTGCTCGTCGACGACGACCCGCTGGTCCGTTCGGCGCTGACCCTGATGCTCGGCGGGCAGGCCGACATCGAGGTCGTCGGCGAGGCCCCCGACGGCGAGGCCGGCCTGGCGCAGGTCGCCGAGCACCGGCCCGACGTCGTGCTGATGGACATCCGGATGCCCGTGATGGACGGCCTGGAGGCCACGCGCATCCTGCACTCGAGGCCGTCCCCGCCGGCCGTGGTCGTGCTCACCACGTTCGACGCCGACGACCATGTGCTGCGGGCCGTCGCGGCGGGCGCCGACGGGTTCCTGCTCAAGGACACCCCGCCCGGTGACATCGTCGGCGCGATCCGCACGGTGGCGGCCGGCGACGCAATGCTGTCACCGTCGGCGACGCGCAGCCTGGTGTCCCGGCTGCGCAGCACCTCGACGAACGACCGGTCCTCCACGGCCGCCGACCGGCTGACGGTGTTGACCGAGCGCGAGCTCGAGGTCGCCGTGTGCGTGGGGCGCGGGCTCAGCAACTCCGAGATCGCCTCGGAGCTCTACCTGTCGATCCCGACCGTGAAGTCGCACGTGTCGCGCCTGCTGACCAAGCTCGACGCCACCAACCGTGTGCAGGTGGCGATGGTCGTGCACGACGCCGGCCTGGTCTGAGGGCTCCTGCTCGAGCCCGCCCGGGCTCAGACGTCGTACGTCGCCCCGGCCCGGGCCAGGTCGACCGGGCCCGACCACTCGGCGCGCGCCTCGGCCTCGGCGTCGGCCGGGTCGTGCCACGGCGGGACGTGGGTCAGCACCAGACGCTCGACCCCGGCGCGGGACGCCGTACGTCCGCAGTCGGTGCCGGTCATGTGGAGGTCGGGCGGGTTGTCGTCGCCGCTGCGGAAGGAGGCCTCGGCCAGCAGCAGGTGCGCACCCGTGGCCACCTCGTCGAGCTGCGGGCACGGCCCGGTGTCACCGGAGTAGACGAGCGTGCGACCGCCGGCCGTCACCTTCAGGGCGTAGGCAGCGACCGGGTGGACCACCTGCCGGACCTCGACGCGAAACGGGCCGAGCTCCAGCACCCCGCCCTCGGCGTGGTCGCGACTGCCGTACTCCAGGAAGGCGAACTCCTGCGTCATGCCCGGGTCGAGCGGCAGGTCGTAGGCCCGCGCCATCCGTTCGGCCGTCCCGGCCGGCCCCCACACGGGGATCTGCGGCTGCGGACCGGTGGGGTGGTACTTGCGCATCACGTAGTAGCCGCAGAGGTCGAGGCAGTGGTCGGCGTGGAGGTGGCTGAGGAGCACCGCGTCGACGTCGAGAGGGTCGGCGTAGCGGTGCAGCTGGCCGAGGGCCCCGTTGCCGAGGTCGAGCAGGATCCGCCACGTGCGGCCGTCGTGCTCCTCCTCCAGCAGGTAGCAGCTCGCCGCGGACTCGGGGCCGGGGTAGGACCCCGAGCACCCGACGACGGTGAGCCTCATCTGCGGCCTCCGGCGAACTGCGTCGCGCCGAGCAGCTCCGAGCCGAGGAAGCGGCGGCCGGTCGTGGCGAAGTCGTCGGGACTGCCGGTGGTGGAGAAGGTGTAGCGCGCCTCGCCGTCGGGGCGCATGAGGCCGGTGCGGGCCAGCATCTTGTAGACGTCCTTGGCGCACTCCTCCGCCGAGCTGACCAGGGTGACCTGATCGCCCATCACGTAGGAGATCACGCCGGTGAGCAGCGGGTAGTGGGTGCAGCCGAGGATCAGCGTGTCGACACCCGCCTCGGCCAGCGGGTCGAGGTAGTCGTGGGCGGCGGCGAGCAGCTCGTCGCCCCCGGTGACGCCCTGCTCGACGAAGTCGACGAAACGCGGGCAGGCCCGGATGTGCAGGTCGAGGTGGGGCGCCGCGGCGAACGCGTCGTCGTACGCCATCGAGCTGGCGGTGGCGCGGGTGCAGATCACACCGACCCGCTGGTTGCGCGTGGCGGCGGCCGCCCGCCGCGCGGCGGGCAGGATCACCTCGACCACGGGTACGTCGTAGCGCTCGCGGGCGTCGCGCAGCATGGCGGCGCTCGCGGAGTTGCAGGCGATCACGAGCGCCTTGACGCCCTGCTCGTAGAGGTGGTCGAGGCACTCGAGGGCGTACTCGCGGACCTCGCCGATGGGCTTCTGGCCGTAAGGCTGGCGGGCGGTGTCGCCGAGGTAGACGACCGACTCGTGCGGGAGCTGGTCGATCACCGAGCGCGCCACGGTCAACCCGCCGAAGCCGGAGTCGAAGATGCCGATCGGGGCGTCGGCGGTCTCTCGCGGCGTGGACGTCGGCACAGGAGGAAGGCTAGGCGGTCGGGCCGTCGCGGGTCACGCGGTCGCGTGCGTCGGTCCCGTCACACGGCCCTCGCCGGGTTAGGGTCGCCGCGTGACCCTGCGCACCGCGATCGCCTCCCTGCTCGCCTGCACCGCCGTAGGCCTCGTGCCGACGTCGGCCCCGGCCCAGGTGCCGTCCGGCGACCCCACGCTGCCCACCCCGCGCGTCTCCGCGGACAACGCCGTCGACTCCGTCGTGGCGATCTCCGTCGACGGGCTCAACACCGACGCCCTCGACAAGCTCGGCCGCGCGCGCACGCCGCACCTGCACGACCTCATGGACTCCGGCGCGTCGACGCTCAACGCCCGCACCGAGCACGAGCTCACCATCACCCTCCCCAACCACACCGGGATGGTGACCGGGCGCCGCGTCGAGGCGACCACGGGCGGCCACGGCGTGACATGGAACGACGACCGGCGCCGACCCGCGACCGTCCAGGCAGCTGCCGGCCAGCGGGTCGAGTCGGTCTTCACGCAGGTCGCCGCGGCGGGCGGCTCGACCGCGCTCTTCGCGAGCAAGACGAAGTTCTCGCTCTGGAAGCGCAGCTGGCCCCTCGCCATCGACACCACCCGCATCCAGCTCGACAACTCGCTCCTGGCCCGCTCGGTGCGGCGCGACCTGCGCGACCACGAGCGCGCCTTCCGCTTCGTGCACCTCTCCCTGCCCGACGCCGTCGGCCACGACCACGGCTTCATGTCACCGCGCTACCTGCGCGCGGTCGAGCAGGTCGACCGCCTCGTCGGGGTGATCGTCGACGCCGTGCGCTCCGACAACGAGCTCGTCGGCCGCACCGCGATCATCCTCACCAGCGACCACGGCGGGCTCGGCGACAGCCACTCGGACGCCCGCAAGCTGGCCAACTACCGCGTCGCGTTCATGGTGGCCGGTCCGGGCGTGCCCGCCGGCGCGGACCTCTACGAGCTCAACGCCGACGACTACGGCGACCCGGGCAAGCGGCGCACGACCTACCGCCGGACGCCTCCGCCGGTGCGCAACGGCGACCTGGCCAACCTGACGCTCGACCTGCTGGACCTCCCCGCTGTCCCGGGAAGCGAGCACAACTCCAGCCTCGATCTCGACGTCTCACCCCCACCTGCCTGACCCATCCGCCCGGACGCCGGGCTGAGGAGGACCCGTGTCCGTGTTGAAGATGCTCCAGCTGCGACGACTCAGCGCCGCGACTGCGCTCGCCGTCGCCGCGTCGACCGTGGTGCTCACGCCGGCCTCGGGCCGCGAGCCCACCCCCACCCCGGGCGGCGATCGCGCCGCCGCGGTGATCGGCTGGCCGCCGGCCCCGCCTGCCCAGCTGGTCATCGACACCGGGGGCGCAGCCGTCGGGCGCGAGGACTACGTGCCGGGCACGGTCACCCTCGACGGCGTCACCCGGGTCACCGAGGTGCGCGGACGCGGCAACTCGACGTGGGGCTGGGACAAGAAGCCGTACAAGCTCAAGCTGGAGGAGGACGCCGCCCTGGTCGGGTCGCGCGACTACGACGAGTGGGTGCTCCTCGCCGGCTACGCCGACCGCAGCTCGCTGCGCACGGCAGCGGCGTTCGCCGTCGCCGGGCAGACCCGACTGTCGTGGACCCCGCGCTACCGCTTCGTCGAGGTGGTGCTCAACGGCCAGCCGCAGGGCCTCTACATGCTCACCGAGCAGGTCGAGGAGGGCAAGGGACGCGTCAACCTGCCCGACGACGGCTACCTGCTCGAGTTCAACCAGCGCTACCTGCGCGACGGCGAGCCCGGCTTCCGCACCCGGAGGGGGTCCGCCATCGCGTTCAAGGACCCCGACGAGGTGACCAAGCAGCAGCGTCGCCAGGTGCGGCGCGCGGTGTCACGCTTCGAGAAGGTGCTCTACGGCCCCGACTTCGCGGACCCCGAGACCGGCTACGCGGCGTACGTCAACGTCCGCAAGCTCATCGACTGGTACCTCGTCGAGGAGCTGTTCGCCAACCAGGACTCCAACTTCCAGTCGAGCGTGAACTTCAGCTGGGTGCCGGGCAAGCGCTTCGTCTTCGGCCCCGTGTGGGACTTCGACCTCAGCGCGGGGACCCGTTGGCTCGGCTCCACGGAGCCGGACGCCTGGCGCACCCGGCTCGGGCGCCACTGGATCGCCCGGATGTTGCAGGACCCCGCCTTCTCCGCCCGGGTCAAGAGCCGCTGGGCCCGCCTCAAGCCGATCGCGCGCCAGGTCGTCTCCCAGATCCCCGCCGCCTCGGCCACCCTGGCTCCTGCCGCCGAGTCCGACTGGACCCAGTGGCACGCGGCCGGCGACCTCGACTGGACCCACCACGGCAGCACCCGGCAGGCGGAGGTCGACTTCCTCGGCGACTGGCTCACGAAGCGGATCCAGTGGCTGAGCAACAACGAGGCTCGGCTCGCTGGGATCCGGCAGCGCACCCCGGAGCGCGAACGGACGGTCTGGGTCCCGGTGCAGCTCCAGTCCGCCCCGAGCACCGCGGTCGACGTCGCCTACGTCGTCCAGGCCGGGTCGGCCACGCCCGGTGAGGACTTCGTCGCCGAGCAGGGCTCGGTCACCTTCCCCGCCGGCCAGACCGAGCGCGTCATCCCTGTGAAGGTCCTCGACGACACGGTGACGGAGGGTCGCGAGAGCATCCGGGTGACCATCACCGCTGCGTCGGGCGACGTCGTGGTCGGCTCGCCGACGACGACCGTCGTGGCCATCGACGCCAACAAGCGCTGAGTCTGCCGACCCACCCCGTGGCGGTCAGCGCCGTCTGACCGCCGCGGCCTCCCAGGGGAGCGGCCACGGGTTGAAGCGGCACCCGCCGGTGCCCTTGGACTGCTGCATCATCACCGGCGCGCGGCCGCGGCCGTGGCACGTGGTGTGGCCGCGGCCCAGCCAGTGGCCGGTCTCGTGGTTGACGACCAGGTGCCGGTAGTCGCGCAGCGACCGGCCGGCGGCGTTCCAGGCCGGCGAGGCCCGCCTCCAGCGCAGCTGGTTGATCACCACGTGCCGACCGACCCGGCACGACCACCGCACCGAGCACCCGGACGAGAACGACGGAAGGGTGCCGGCCGCGGCGAGCACGAGCGTGAAGTCACCGCCCCGGCGCACCCGGCGGAACTGCACGCCGGCGGCACGCCAGCCGCGCGGGTGGTCGAAGGTCTCCTGCGCCTGCCGGCGGAAGACCTTCATCGACGCGGTCACCCTGCCTCGTGTGCGGACGGAGTAGGTGACGCGGCGGCTCACCGGGACGGCGTACGCCTCCATGGTCGGCTGCGTCGGCGTCGGGGTCGCGCGCCCGTGCTCGGCCCGCCGGTGCTCGCGCGCGTCCTCGACGGTGGCGTGGGTCGGGGCACCCATGACCGACAGCAGGAGCGCGGTCAGCACGGGGGCGAGCACGGCGACGCGGGCGGCCCGGGGCATGTCACGAGCCTACGCGCGGGACGTACCGACGTCGTGCGGCGTAGCGTCACGGCATGCCCCCGGGTGACGCGGAGGTCCGATTCCGTCCACGCGGCCCCTACGACCTCGGTGGGCTGGACATCGTGGTGGAAGTCCGGTCGAAGTGGTTCGCCAGCCGTGCCGCGACACGTCAGGAACGGTGCGACCGGTTGTGCGCCGAGCTGGCCGAGGCCGCCGGGACGACGGCCCTCGGGGTGTACCTCTTCTTGCCGGTCTCTGCTTGGGCCCAAGGCGAGTAGCGCGCGATCATCGCGGGCGCGACCGCAGGTCGAGGGGGTCGAGGGGGTCGAGGTCGGCTCGGTGGCGCTGGCGACGCTCGATGCACCTGGTCGGGACGCGCCGACACCCCCGCTGACCTCAGGTCTGCGGGGTGTGGGGCGGGGTCATGGTCGGCGTGGTCGCGGAATGCCGGGTGGACCCAGTGGATCGTCCGGGTCGATCGGGCTGGTGCCGGTGCGGTCACGGCGGTAGCGGTGCCCGTGAGGGCTGGTCCACTCATTGACCCCGGGCGTGACCATCTCGTAGTGCCAGGCCGAGTGCGTCTTGAGCCGGTGGTGAAACCGGCACAGGGCGGCGAGGTTGTCTGTCCGTGTCGGCCCGGGCTGCTCAAGTCCTTCGGATGCGGCGTCGGGGTCGTGGGGGACGATGTGGTCGATGTCGCAGCGTCGGGCGGGGCGGGTGCACCAGGGGAAGCCGCAAGTTCGATCGCGGAGAACCACCTGCTCGCGGATCCGGTCGGGGATCGCGTAGGTGTCGGTGGCCAGCTGGGTGTTGAGGTCGATGACGGGCTTGATGGTGACCTTCGTGCGGGAGTCGGAGCACCAGGAGCGGACCTGGTCGAGCAGCACGAGCCGCTGGCCTTCCTCGAGGCGTCCGGTGGGCCCGAACACGGTCTGCTCGTCGGAGCCCTCGTCGAAGTGGGCGTTTAAGTGGGCGTGCAGGACGACCTCGCGTGCGACGGGGAGCCCGTCGCCGTCCCCGGCCTCGACCTTCGCGGGAGTGCCCATGCCCGTGGTGTGGAGGTCGAGCGCGGTCTGGGTGCGGGCGAGGTCGCCGAGCGCCTTCGCCCGCCGGGCGTTCAGCGACTCGGTCGATCCGAGTGCGGCCTGGGTGGCAGCACCTTGCGCGAGCGCGCGGTCGAGATCGAGCGCGTCGGCGATGTCGAGCTCGCCCTCCATCCGCATCGTCCCCGCGAAGTGGACGTCCTGGGAGTCGATCGTGACGTGACGCGGGTCCACGTGGAGGTAGCCGTCCTCGGGATCAGCGGCCGGGTCGGGTGCGGCGAGGTCGAACCTCTTGATCGCCTCCGCCACCAGCCGGTCCAGCTGCGCGGAGCCGACCTTCCCGGCGACGGCGGCGACCTGCGCGTCCACGAACGCGGCGGCCTCCTTGGTCAACGACGGGGAGGAGTGGATGGTGGTCTCGGCGACCGCGCGGGCCTCCCACGCCGGCACCCGCCCTGCTTGGACCTGTGCCCACAACCGCGGGAGGCGGTGGCGCAGCTCCAACGACTGGCCGATGAGCTTCTTCGCCGCCGTCGTCGACACCCCGAGCACGCCGCCGAGCTCGGCGATGCAGAACTCCGCGACCGGCGGGCATCCGTCGCCGGCGATGGGCTCCTCGTGCTCGCACCCCGGAACCGTGAACGACGCGGCATCGTGGTCGACTCCGGCGGGTGCAGGTCCGCCCACTGAGCGGCGAGCACGAGCTGGTCAGCCGCCTCCCCCGTCGACGAGCTCATGTCTCGGTCGCGGGCCGAGCGAGGTGCAGGTTGAGCGACGTGCGGCCCCTCGACGGGCTCGAACCCGAGCCTCCGGTAGGGGCGGAGGGCGTCCTGGTTGTCGGGCTCAGGCCCAGAGCTGCCCGTCGAGCCGGTCCTCGGCCTCGTCGATGGTGCCCTCGTAGGCGCCGGTGGAGAGGTACTTCCAGCCGCCGTCGCACACCACGAAGGCGATGTCGGCGCGCTCGCCGGCCTTGACGGCCTTCGCCGCCTGGCCGAGGGCGGCGTGGAGGATCGCGCCGGTGGAGATGCCGGCGAAGATGCCCTCGAGCTCGAGCAGCTCGCGCACCCGGCGTACGGCGTCGCGCGGGCCGACGCTGAAGCGCGAGTCGATCAGCGAGGCGTCGTAGAGCTCGGGCACGAACCCCTCGTCGAGGTTGCGCAGGCCGTAGACGAGCTCGCCGTAGCGCGGCTCGGCGGCCACGATGCGTACGTCGGGCTTGGCGCTGCGGAAGTAGCGCGAGACGCCCATGAGCGTGCCGGTGGTGCCGAGCCCGGCGACGAAGTGGGTGATGCCGGGGAGGTCGGCGAGGAGCTCGGGTCCGGTGCCCTCCTCGTGCGCGAGGGCGTTGGCCTCGTTGCCGTACTGGTAGAGCATCACCCAGTCGGGGTGCTCCCCCGCGACCTGCTTGGCGACCCGGACGGCCTCGTTGGACCCGCCGGCGGCCGGGGAGGAGACGATCTCGGCGCCCCACATGCGCAGCAGCTGGCGCCGCTCCTCGGACGTGTTCTCCGGCATCACGCAGACGATGCGGTAGCCCTTGAGCTTGGCCGCCATGGCGAGCGAGATGCCGGTGTTGCCGCTCGTCGGCTCGAGGATCGTGCAGCCGGGACGCAGGACGCCGTCCTTCTCGGCCTGCTCGATCATCTTCAGGGCCGGCCGGTCCTTGATGGAGCCGGTCGGGTTGCGGTCCTCGAGCTTGGCCCAGAGACGTACGTCCGGGCTGGGCGAGAGCCGCGGCAGCCCCACGAGGGGGGTGTTGCCGACCGAGTCGAGCAGGTTGTCGAAGCGGGCCATCCGGTCAGCGGGCCCCACCGGCGACGGCGGGGAGGACGACGACCTGGTCGCCGTCGGAGAGCTCGGCGTCGAGGCCGCCCATGAAGCGGACGTCCTCGTCGTTGATGTAGACGTTGACGAAGCGGCGCAGGTCGATCGAGCCGGACTTGTCCTCGACGAGGCGGTCCTTGATGCCGGGGTGGTTGCCGTCCAGGTCGTCGATCAGCGCGGACAGCGTGCCACCCGAGCCCTCGACGGCCTTCGCGCCGTCGGTGTAGGTGCGCAGGATGGTGGGGATCCGGACGTCGATGGCCATCAGGGGGTGCTCTCTTCCGTAGCTGGGATCGTGACCTCTTCCTCGGTCACGACGCCGTCGATGATTCTGTATGACCTGAACTCCACGGGGCCGTCACTATTCCCGTGCTCCCGTGTGCTGACGAGCACGTAGTGGGCGTTGGGCTCGCTGGCCAGGCCGATGTCGGTGCGGCTCGGGTAGGCCTCGGTGGCGGTGTGGGAGTGGTAGATGACCACCGGTTCCTCGTCGCGGGCGTCCATGTCCTTGTAGAGCGCCAACAGTTCGGTGGAGTCGAACTCGTAGAACGTCGGGCTGCCCGCGGCGTTGACCATCGGCACGAAGCGCTCGGCGCGGTCGGAGCCCTCGGGCCCCGCGACGACGCCGCACGCCTCGTCAGGGTGGTCGCGCTTGGCGTGCGCCACGATGGCGTCGCGGATCTCCTGGGCGATGGTCAGCACGCTGTCAAGGGTAGGCAGGCGCCCGATGCGGTTCGTGCGCGTCTCACGTCGTAACCTGACGACAGAGTGTCTTGACGTCGAGAGATCCGGGGGAAGTCCATGTCGTTGTCGCAGGCGCAGGCGCCGCTGACCCGCCACGGCATCCCGCTCGAGCGGGACCTGCGCGTCCTGGCGCTCGGCTCGTTCGCCAACCGCTTCGGCGCCGGCGCTGTGATGACGACCAGCGCGCTCTACTTCACCCGGCAGGTGGGTTTCACCGCCGCCGAGGTGGCCCTCGCGATGGCGGTGGCGGCCGTGGTCGGGATCCTCGTCCAGGTGCCGGCCGGCCAGCTCGGCGACAGCCACGGCCCGCGCCGCGTCCTGACCGTCTTCATGGTGGGTGCCGCCCTCGCGAGCGCGCTGCCCGTCCTGGCCCGTACGCCGTGGCAGCTCGCGCTGCTGCTGGCCGCGCTGACGCTCTTCGAACGGTCGGCCGGCTCCGTGCAGCAGGGCGTCATCGCGCAGCTCGCCACAGGCGGGCGCGGCGTGCAGTTCAAGGCCTACCTGCGGGCGGTGACCAACACCGCGATCGGGCTCGGCTCGGTCTTCGGCGGCGCCGCCCTCGTGGTCGACGAGGCCTGGGCCTACATCTCGGTGTTCGTCCTCAACGCCGTCTTCACCGGCTTCGCCGCGTGGAACACCACCCGGCTCCCGGAGCTCCCCGCCTACGTCCGGCTCGAGGGCGAGCCGCGGCTCGCCGTGCTGCGCGACTGGCCCTACGTCGCCGTCGTCGCGCTGACCGGGCTGTTCTCGCTCCACTTCTTCGTGATGGAGCTGGGCCTGGCGCTCTACATCTCCGAGCGCACCGCCGCCCCGCCCGTCATGGTCGCCGTGCTGCTGATCATCAACACCGCCTGCGTCGCGCTCTTCCAGGTCAGGCTCTCGCGTCGCGCCGACTCCGTGGAGGCCGGTGCCCGGGCCCTGGTCCGCGGC
Source organism: Nocardioides sp. zg-1230 (assembly GCF_013155335.1). GTDB lineage: Bacteria > Actinomycetota > Actinomycetes > Propionibacteriales > Nocardioidaceae > Nocardioides. The sequence continues at coordinate 364,723 of NZ_JABJQZ010000008.1, forward strand.
GCCGTGTGGATCGCGGCCGGCTTCGCGATCGTGGCGCTGGCCGACCGGGGCGACGCGACTTTCGCCGTCGTGGTGCTCGTCGTCGGGTCCCTCGTGCACGTCGTGGGCGAGATGATCGGCTCCGGCGGCCAGTGGGGCCTGCAGATGGGCCTCGCCCCCCATGAGCGGCAGGGCCAGTACCAGGGCTTCGCCGGGCTCGGCTTCAGCGTCATCGCCGTCGTCGGGCCACCGATCGTGACGCTGCTGTGCGTGGAGATGGGCGAGACCGGCTGGCTGGTGCTCGCCGCGCTCATGCTCGCGGTCGCCCTCGCCTCGGTGCCGGTATCCCGGTGGGCGCTCGCCTCCCGCGAGCGCTACGGCGTACTGACCCACTCGGGCTGATCGGGCCGGGCTACACCCAGATCGCGGCCGGGATCTGGTCGGAGAAGACCTCCGGCACCTCGGGGAACGACTCCGAGACCCCGAGCGCGTGTCGGACCGCCGTCCAGCCGGCGGCGCAGGCGTCGAGCAGGTCGTCCTCGCCGAAACCGGCACCGCGGAAGAACGCCGGGGCGACGATCCCATGGGCGGCCAGCGCCTCGCGGCGGGCGCGGGCACCGTCCGCGTCCTTCTTGCGCGCCTGCACGGGCGCCCCTGCCATCCGGGCGAAGCTCACCTCCGGGTGCACCTCGATCACCCTCGTGCCGGGCCGTCCGCGCACCCACGCGTCGACCTGCAGCACCTTGTCGCGCAGGGCGTACGCCTGGGCGCTGACGCTGGTGCGCCCGCCGGTCGCCGCGAGGTTGGCCTCGCGTGCCTCGGCGTAGGTCGCGGCCTCGACCGCGGAGCGTACGGGCGTGGAGAACACCGAGGACGCCTTGCCGGTCAGCGCCCGGCGGGCCTCGGCGTCCGCGAGCCGGCCGCCGCTGTCGGGCAGGCCGATCGGGATGTCGACGGCGACCACGGGCACGTCGTGCTGCTCGCGCACGAGCTCGACCAGGCCCGCGATGTCCGCGGCGACGAAGACGGACGCCCGCAGGGTGGGGTCCAGGACGACGCCGACCCAGCCGGCCGGGCAGGCGTCCACGCCGAGGACGGGGGCCGGGGGCCTGAGGACGGGCGGGGGCTCGGCCTCGCCCTGGCCGGCCGGCGCCACGAAGCGGGCCTCACGATCGTCGCCGAGCGCGGCCTCGATGCGGGCGAGCAGGAGGTCGCTCATGGGCGGGAGCGAGGCGAGCGGCCACCAGCGGACGTCGCTGGACTCGTCGTCGGCGACGTGCGCCTCGCCGGCGACCCACGTGCAGGCGAAGGTCAGGTCGAGGTAGGCGGCCCGGTCGCCGTTGGCGTGCACGATCTCGGGGTGGACGCCGGTGGAGGCGAGCCGGTCGACCCGGACGCGTACGCCGGTCTCCTCCGTCACCTCGCGGGCCGCGGCCACCGCGGGCTCCTCGCCGGGGTCGACGATGCCGGTGACCGGGGACCACTGGCCGTTGTCGGAGCGGCGCACCAGCAGGACCTGGTCGCCGCGACGTACGACCGCGGTGACGGCCGGCAGCCACAGCGGGTGGTCGCTGCCGATCTTGTCCCGGATGGCGACGACGAAGTCGGGGACGGGCGTCATCCGGCCGTCAGCGCCTCGACCACCGTCTCCTGGAGGTAGCCGACCCACTCGTAGATGTCGTGCGCCTGCGCGCGCGGGTCGTCGTCGGGCAGCGAGTGCCAGTAGTGCTCGTCGCCGGCCTCGACGCCGAGTCGGGTGGCGAGGGCGAGGCGGATGTCGGTGAAGGCCCGCATCCAGGTCTCGGCCTCGGCGTGGGTGAGCTCGACGTCGATGACGAGGCCGTCCTCGGTCAGCTCGGGCGGAAGGCCGGCCTCCTCCAGCGTGTCGATGATCGCCCCGGCCGCAGCGGCCTTGCCGTCGCGCAGCCCGCCCTCGGTGAACCGTCGGAAGTCGGCCGCGGACTCCTCGTCGTCGGGGTACGCCGTGGGGAACAGGCGCGCCAGCACCGGGTCGTCGGGGATCGTCGTGGCGCCCGAGAACTCCGCCATCATCGCCTCGAAGGCGTCGGCGGTCGGCGCGGCAGGCTCGGCCCGCTCGTTGCGCAGCAGCTCGACCATCTGCGAGGCGAGCGAGCGCAGCAGGTCGGCCTCGAAGCCGGTGAAGGTGGCGATGACGTGGCCGGACCTGCGGTGTCGTTCGAAGCCGCTCACCTCAGGATGCCTTCTCCATCGTCGCCCAGAGCCCGTACTCGTGCATCGCCTGCACGTCGCGCTCCATCTCCTCGCGCGTGCCCGTCGAGACGACCGACTTGCCCTCGGTGTGCACCTCGAGCATCAGCTTCTCGGCCTTCGCCTTGTCGTAGCCGAAGTACTTCTGGAAGACGTAGGAGACGTAGGACATCAGGTTGACCGGGTCGTCCCACACGAGCGTCACCCACGGCTTGGCCAGGAAGGTGATCTCGTCGGGGGTCAGGGTCGGCTCGACCTCTACGGGACTGGCGGCTGACACATGGTCCATCGTGGCACAGTGTGGGTCGTGACAGCCTCAGCGGCGCTCCTGACCGACCACTACGAGCTGACCATGGTCCAGGCGGCGCGCCAGTCCGGCACGGCCGACCGGAGGGCGGTGTTCGAGCTCTTCCCGCGGCGGCTCCCCGCGGGTCGCCGCTACGGGGTGGTGGCCGGGGTCGGCCGGGCCCTGGACGCCCTCGAGGACTTCCGCTTCGACGCGGCGACGCTGACCGCGCTCGAGGGCGTCGTCGACCCCGACATGCTCGACTGGCTCGGCTCCTACCGCTTCTCCGGCGACGTGTGGGGCTACGCCGAGGGCGAGGCCTACTTCCCCTACTCGCCGCTGCTCGTGGTCGAGGGGACCTTCGCCGAGGCCGTCCTGCTCGAGACCGTCCTGCTGTCGATCTACAACCACGACTCCGCGATCGCGTCGGCGGCGTCGCGGATGACGCTGGCGGCAGGTGACCGGCCGTGCATCGAGATGGGGTCGCGGCGGACCCACGAACAGGCGGCGGTGGCTGCCGCGCGGGCGGCGTACGTCGCCGGGTTCGACGCCACCAGCAACCTGGCTGCGCGCGCCCGCTACGGCGTGCCGTCCACCGGCACCGCGGCCCACTCCTTCACCCTGCTCCACGACGCCGAGGCCGACGCCTTCCGCGCCCAGGTGCAGACGCTCGGGGTCGGCACGACGTTGCTCGTCGACACCTACGACGTCACCGAGGCCGTACGCCTCGCGGTCGAGGTGGCCGGCACAGGGCTGGGCGCGGTCCGCCTCGACTCCGGGGACCTCGGCGAGGTCGCCCGTGACGTGCGCGCCCAGCTCGACGAGCTCGGCGCGAGCGCGACCCGGATCGTGGTGACGAGCGACCTCGACGAGCACGCCATCGCCGCCCTCGCCGTCGCGCCCGTCGACGCGTACGGCGTCGGGACCCAGCTGGTCACGGGCTCGGGCCACCCGACGTGCGGCTTCGTCTACAAGCTCGTGGCCCGCGAGGACGCGACCGGCGAGCTGGTGTCGGTGGCGAAGAAGTCGACGGACAAGCAGTCCATCGGCGGTCGGAAGTACGCCCTGCGCCGGCGTGGCCCGAACGGGGTGGCGGAGGCCGAGGTCGTCGGGATCGGCGCCGCGCCCGAGGACGACGGAGACGACCGTCCCCTCCTCGTCCCCCTCGTCCGCGACGGAGAGGTCGTCGGCCGTGCGACGCTCGACGAGGCCCGGGCCCGCCACCGCGCCTCGGTCGCCGAGCTGCCCCGCTCGGTCACGATGATGTCGGCCGGCGAGCCAGTGATCCCGACGGTGCATCTCGGCCCGTGACCTGAGCCCCCTCTTTTCCGGTGCCCGGCGGGCCCACCGGCTGTCATGATGCCGGGATGGGTCTCGTCGCGCGCGACGCCGAGCTCGTGATGATCGCCGAGGTGCTCGACCGCGAGCCGACCTCGGCGCGGGCGCTGGTGCTCGAGGGCGCCCCGGGCGTGGGCAAGACCAGCCTGTGGGAGCACGGCGTCGCCGGGGCGCGCGACCGCGGGATGAGGGTCCTGCTCGCCCGGGCCAGTGCGTCGGAGACCGGGCTCCCCTTCGCGGGCCTGATCGACCTGCTCGACGAGGTCGGGGTCGACGAGCTGGCAGAGGTCCCCGCACCGCAGCTGCGCGCGCTGGAGGTCGCGCTCTACCGCGCCGAGCCCGGCGACCAGGCGCCCACCGAGCAGGTGGTCTCGCTGGCGCTCCTGTCGGCGCTGCGCGTCCTGGCCCGCGGCCAGCACCTCCTCGTGGCCGTCGACGACGTGCAGTGGCTCGACCGGTCGTCCCAGGCGGCACTCTCCTACGCCGCCCGTCGGCTCCAGGACGGGGTGACCATCCTCCTCGCCCGGCGCCCCGGCCCCCCGGGCGCGGTGGAGCGGGCGCTCGCAGCCGAGCGGGTCGACCGGCTCGAGGTGCGGACGACCACGCTCGGCGGCACGCGGCAGATCCTGGCCAGCCGCCTCGGACTGCGGCTCCCCCACCACGTCCTCCGCCGTGTCTACGACACCACCCTCGGCAACCCGCTCTTCGCCCTCGAGGTCGGGCGCCTGCTCGCACGGCGCGACCCGTCGACGATCGGCGAGGAGCTGCCCGTCCCCGACGCGGTCGAGGACCTCCTGGGCCTGCGGGTGGCCGACCTCGACCCGACGGCGCGCAGGTTGCTGCTCGCGCTGGCCCTCGACGCCGACCTCCGCGCCCCGCAGGTGCGCGACCTGGCCGGGCCCGATGCGCTCGAGCACGCCTCGGCCACCGGCGTGCTGACGGTCGACGGGGACCGGGTCCGGCCGGCTCACCCGCTGCTGGCCGAGGCCGCCCGACGAGCCGCGTCGACCGACGACGTACGGCACCTGCACACCGACCTGGCCGCGGTCGTCACCGACGACCAGCGCCGGGTGCTGCACCTGGCCCTGGCGGCGACGGAGCCCGACCGGGCGCTCGCGACCCGTCTGGACGGCGCCGTCGCGCGCGCCACCGCCCGGGGCGCCATCCGGCTGGCCGCCGACCTCGCTGGTCACGCGCTGCGCCTCACACCGCCCGGCGAGGACGACGCCGGGCGGGTGATGCTGCTGGCCAAGCTGCTGCAGATGGCCGGCGAGAAGCAGCGCCTGACCGACCTGCTCGCGCCGCGGGCGGCGACCCTGCCCGACCGAGCCGACCGGGTCCGGGCGCACGTGCTGCTGACGGGCGGCGTCGTCCACGGGAACGACGACATCCTCGCGCTCCTGCAGCGCGCCCTCGACGAGGCCGGCGACGACCACGCCCTGCGTCTGCGCGTGCTGTGCCACCTGGCGGAGAACGAGGCCGTCATCGAGGTGCGCAACGTCGCGGTCGCCGACGGTCGGGCGGGCGAGGCCGTCGAGGCGTCGGCGTCCGGGTCGGCTGGTGACCAGCGGCTCGCGCTCTACACCCGCGTGTGGACCTCGGCACTGCGCGGGCGCCCGCTCGACGACCTCGTCGAGCGCTACGCGGCCCTCGCCTGCGGGTCGACGTACCTCGCCCGGACCCCGGGTCGGGTGGTCGGGCAGCAGCACGTGTGGCGCGGCGAGCCCGGCCCCGCCCGGGAGCGGTTCGAGGCGTTCCGGTCGCTGGCCGCCGACCGCGGCGAGCCGAGTCCGTACGCGCTGGCCCGCCTGCACCTGTGCGAGCTCGAGCTGCGGACGGGGCGGTGGGACGACGCCGAGGAGCTCCTCGACGAGTGGGCCGCCTCGCTCGACAGCAGCCTGCTCCACTGGCCGATGTACGAGCGGTGCCGCAGCCTGCTCGCCGCCGGGCGGGGCGACGCGGCCGGCGCCCGTGAGTGGGCCGAGCGCGCCGTGGCGCAGGCCGAGGAGACCGGCGTGCGGTGGGACTGGCTGGAGGCGACCAGGGCGCTGGGCGTGGCGGCCCTGCTCGACCACCGCCCGGAGGAGGCGGTCGAGCACCTGCAGGCGGTGTGGACGCACACCCGTGACGAGGGAGTGCTCGACCCGGGTGCGTTCCCCGTCGCCCCGGACCTCGTCGAGGCGTTCGTCGACCTCGGCGACCTGGACGGCGCGTCCGCGGTGGTCGACGTGCTGCGCGAGGCCGCCGACCACCAGGACCACACGTGGTGCCGGTTGGCCGCCGGCCGCGGCGCCGCGACCGTCTCGCTCGCCGCGGGCTGGTCCGACGACGACGCCGAGGCGCTGGCCGGCCACGCGACGGCGTACGACGACCTGGGGCTGGTCGCCGACGCGGCCCGCACCTGGCTCGCGCTGGGGCGCGCGCAGCGCCGCTCCCGCAAGTGGGGAGCGGCGCGCGACTCTCTCGAGCAGGCGGTCCGGCTGTTCGAGCAGCAGGGCGCCCCCGGGTGGGCGGCCGCTGCCCGCGCCGACCTCGAACGGGTGGGTGCCCGCCGGCCGAGCTCGCCCGGTCGGCTCACGACCACCGAGCGCCGGGTGGCCGACCTCGCGGCGCAGGGGCTGGCCAACAAGGAGATCGCCCGGACGCTGGTGGTCACCGTCAGCACGGTCGAGTTCCACCTGCGCAACGCCTACACCAAGCTCGGCATCCGGTCCCGGATGGAGCTGGCGGCACGCCTCGAGGAGCTCGACGCAGCGGTGCCCTGAGGCCCCTGGCACCTGTCAACTGGGGTTGTTCCCGGGGTCATTTCCTCGGGTCATCCGCAGTTTCGGCACCCCGGCCCGGGCACGCACCGTGGAGTCATGGCCGAGTACCTCGTCGAGCTCTACGTCGCACAGGGCGACCACGCCGCCGCGCAGCACCACGTCGCGGTGGCCGAGCAGGCCGGCGCCGACCTGACCCGCGAGGGCCGGGCGGTGCGCTACCTGCAGTCGTTCTTCGTCCCCGAGGACGAGACGTGCTTCCTGCTCTACGAGGCCGACTCGGTCGACCTGGTCACCGAGGCGGTGGGGCGGGCCGGACTCCGGCTCGAGCACGTCTCGGCGGCCACCACGTCCGTCGCCGGCGCACAGGAGACGCCGGACGGCACCACGAAAGGAACCAGCATGACCAGCACCACCACCACCCGCCCGGACCTCACCGAGCTGCGCGACAAGCAGCAGAAGGTGTGGAGCAGCGGCGACTACAACAAGATCGCCGCCCTCACGGTCCCGGTGTCCGAGCACCTCGTCGACCACGTGGGGGTCAGTCCGACCGACCGGGTCCTCGACGTCGCGACCGGCACGGGTCACGTGGCCCTGGCCGCGGCGCGGAGGTCGGCGGAGTCCGTCGGCATCGACTACGTGCCCGGGCTCCTCGACATCGCCCGCCGCCGGGCGGAGGCCGAGGACCTCGTCGTCGAGCTGGCCGAGGCCGATGCCGAACGCCTCCCCTACGACGACGCCTCGTTCGACGTCGTCATGTCGGCCATCGGCGTCATGTTCGCCGCCGACCACGACACGGCTGCGCGCGAGCTGGTGCGGGTGACGCGCCCCGGCGGGCGCATCGGCCTGGCGAGCTGGACACCCGAGGGCTTCGTGGGTGGCATCCTCCGCACGGTGGGCGCCCACGTGTCGCCCCCGCCGGGCGCCCAGCCGGCCACCCGGTGGGGCACCGAGGAGGTCGTCGCCGACCTGCTCGGCGACGGCGTCCACGAGGTCCGGTCGGTGACGGCCACGGTGACGCAGCGCTTCACCGACGGTGCCGGCTTCGCCGACCTGTTCCTCACCTACTACGGACCGACCTTCGCGGCGGCGGGCCGGCTCGACGAGGAGGGGCGCGCCGCGCTCCGGGCCGACCTGGTCGCCCTCGCTGAGTCGCACGACCGCGGTGAGGGCGACGGCCTGGTCTGCGAGTGGGAGTACCGCATCGTCACGGCGACTCGCCGCTGACGCCCGGGGCAGGGGTCCCCGGCGCCCTCCCGCCACCCCTTCTTGCGGGCGGTGGGAGGGCTGCTCCCGCGTGCGCGCCCGCTAGCCTCGGGGGATGGCCCGAGCCCTGATCGTCGTCGACGTCCAGAACGACTTCTGCGAGGGCGGGTCGCTGCCCGTCCCCGGTGGCGCCCGGGTGGCGGCCGACATCAACGAGCTGCTGCACCGCTGGCACGCGCGCGGCGAGGACGCACCGTCGTACGACGTCGTCGTTGCCACGAAGGACCACCACGTCGACCCGGGGTCGCACTGGTCGGTGAAACCCGACTTCGTCGAGTCGTGGCCGGTGCACTGCAAGGTCGGCACCGAGGGGGCGGCGTTCCACCCCAACCTCGACCCGCAGCCCTTCGACGAGGTGTTCTGCAAGGGCGAGCACGAGGCGGCCTACAGCGGCTTCGAGGGTCGTACGACGTCGGGCGAGGCGCTGGCCGACTGGCTGCGTGCCCGGAAGGTCGAGGAGGTCGACGTGTGCGGCATCGCCACCGACCACTGCGTGCGCGCGACCGCCCTGGACGGCGCGGGCGCGGGCTTCACGACCAGGGTCCTGACGGCGTTGTGCGCCGGGGTCGCGGAGGAGTCGACCGCCGCCGCGATCACCGAGCTGGCGGGCGCCGGCGTCGAGATCGCCTGAGGCCTGCCGGGCCTCAGCACCACTTCTCGGTGACGGTGCGCAGCACCTTGACCGTGCGTGCCGTGCCCTGGCCCAGGGCCGCCAGCTCCTTCGAGGCCAGGAGCCTCGAGGTGTGGATGTTGCCCTCGAGCAGCACGTAGGCCGCCCGGCCGTCGACGACGACCACCTCGCCGTCGTGCTCGAGGGCGTGCGCCGCCTCGACGGCCGCGGCGGGCGGCGCGGCGGCGTACAGCGTCACGTAGTGCTGGCCGGCGGGGTCGTGCTCGGCGTGCAGCTCCTCGGCGCGCGCCGTCAGCGCAGCCAGGTCACCGGTCGTGAAGACGATCGTCGGCACCTCGAAGCCCGCCGCGGAGGCGTAGGCCTCCTCCAGCGCCTGCTGCACCTTCGCGACCGACCGGGCGGGGTGGGTCAGGCGCACGTTGCCGGTGTTGATGTAGGTCTCGACGTCGGTCCCGCCCGCGGCCTCGGTGGCCGCCTTGATGGCGTCCTTGGGGAACTTGCGCGTGGCGCCGAGGTTGATGGCTCGCAGGAAGGCGACGTAGGTGGGCACGGACCGATCATGCCCTCCGGGACGGGCGACGTGGTCGGGGCGCGGCGGGTCTAGGGTTGTCGTCATGAACACTCGTGCACGTGCCATCGGGACCAGCCTCGCCGCTCTCACCCTGCTCGTCGCAGGGTGCGCGAAGGACGACACCTCGACCACCACCGAGTCAGGGGTCAGCCTCGTCGAGGGCGGCACGCTGACCATCTGCACCCACCTGCCCTACGAGCCCTTCGAGTTCACCGAGGGCGGCGAGGTCGTCGGCTTCGACGTCGACGTGCTCAAGATCGCCGCCGACGCCGAGGGCTGGGACACCAAGGTCGTCGACATCGGCTGGGAGACGATCGTCTCCGGCGAGGCGCTCAACACCGGCCAGTGCGACGTCGCCGCGGGGGCCATGTCGATCACGCCCGAGCGCGAGGCCGTCATGGACTTCTCCGACCAGTACTTCGAGGCCAAGCAGGCGCTGCTGATGAAGGCCGGCGCCGGCTACACGACGCTCGACGACCTGGCCGGCAAGACCATCGCCGTGCAGGACGCCACCACCGGTGCCGACTACACCCGCGAGAACGCCCCGGAGGACGCCAAGATCGTCTCCTTCGAGGACTCCGCCCTCATGCAGCAGGCCGTCAAGACCGGCAAGGCCGACGCCGGCGTCAACGACAACGGCCTGCTCAACTACTTCGCCAGCCAGAACCCCGACGTGGAGGTCGGCGCGGAGTTCGAGACCGGCGACGTGTACGGCTTCTCGGTGAAGAAGGACGGCAACGACGAGCTGCTCGGCATCGTCAACGACGCCATCGCCAGCGACGAGTACGACGCCGCCTACGAGAAGTGGTTCGGCACCGCTCCGGAGTGACCTCCCCGGAGTGCCCCGGCTCACCGTCCGTGCCCTGACAGGAGTGATCCATGGCGAGTCCCCGCCAGCGTGCCGCGCGGCTGCGCTACGTCCAGTACGCCGTCCTCGTGCTCGTCCTGGTGGCGATCGCCCTGCTCGCCGACTGGGACCAGCTCCAGCGGGCGTTCTGGGACTGGGAGGTCGTGAAGGCGCAGTTCCCCGACGTCATCACGATCGCGCTGAAGAACACGCTCATCTACACCGCGTGCGGGTTCACGTTCGGCCTCGTGCTGGGGCTCGTCCTGGCCCTGATGCGCCTGTCCAGCGTGGGCCCGTACCGGTGGATCGCCACCGGGATCATCGAGCTCTTCCGCGGCCTGCCCGCCCTGGTGGTCTTCATCGCGCTCAGCGTCGGCTTCAGCCTGGCGTTCCCCGACCGCCAGATCCCCTTCGGGAACCTCGGCATCGTCACCCTGGCGCTGGGTCTCGTCGGTGGCGCCTACATGGCCGAGACGATCCGTGCCGGCATCCAGGCGGTGCCGAAGGGGCAGATGGAGGCCGCCAGGTCGCTGGGCATGTCGCACAGCCGGGCGATGATCAGCGTGGTCGTCCCGCAGGCGTTCCGGATCATCCTGCCGCCGCTGACCAACGAGCTGATCCTGCTCACCAAGGACTCCTCGCTCGTCTACATCCTCGGCCTCGCGCTCGAGGACTACGAGCTCACCAAGTTCGGCCGTGAGGGCATGAACACGGCCGCCAACCTGACCCCGATCATCGTGATCGGGTTGTGCTACCTGCTGATCACGGTGCCGCTGTCGATCGTCGTGCGCCGCATGGAGAGCCGAGCGGAGAGGGCCCGCTGATGACCACCCCGACCCACGAGCACGACCGCACGACCGCGGCGATCGACGTCCAGGACCTCCACAAGAGCTTCGGCGACAACGAGGTCCTCAAGGGCATCGACTTCCACGTCGGGCACGGCCAGGTGGTCTGCGTCATCGGACCGTCCGGCTCGGGCAAGTCGACGTTGCTGCGCTGCGTCAACCTCCTCGAGACGCCGACGAGCGGCAAGATCTTCGTCGAGGGTGCCGAGATCACCGACCCCGACGCCGACGTCGACAAGCTCCGCGCGCGGATCGGGATGGTCTTCCAGCAGTTCAACCTCTTCCCGCACATGACGGTGCTGCGCAACCTCACCATCGCGCAGGAGAAGGTGAAGGGCCGCAAGAAGGACGAAGCCGTCGAGGTGGCCCGCGCCACCCTGGCGAAGGTCGGACTGGCCGAGAAGGAGTCGGCCTACCCCGCGCACCTCTCCGGAGGGCAGTCGCAGCGCGTCGCGATCGCGCGCGCGCTGTCGATGAGTCCCGACATGATGCTCTTCGACGAGCCGACGTCGGCGCTCGACCCCGAGCTGGTCGGGGACGTGCTGGCGGTCATGAAGGACCTGGCCTCCGAGGGCATGACGATGATGGTCGTCACCCACGAGATGGGGTTCGCACGCGAGGTCGGCGACAAGCTCGTCTTCATGGACGACGGCGTCATCATGGAGGAGGGCGACCCGCGCGAGGTGCTCGCCGACCCGCGTCACGAGCGCACGCAGTCGTTCCTCTCCAAGGTGCTCTAGGGCTGGCCCTGCGTGTGGCGGCTCAGCCCCGCTTGCACTGGCTGGGCGGGGTCACGGCGGGGTCGAAGACGTGCTGGGGCGGGGTGATGCTCGAGCCGTCCTGCGACTCCTTCATGGTCATCGCCCACCAGCCCGCCTTGCGGGTCTCGATGGCGGCGAGCTCCTCCTCGGGGAGGGCGTTCCACATGTTGAGGACGTCGACGCCGACCTCGACCAGGTGCCCGTGCGGGGTGACGACCGCCCGGGCCTCGACGCCGTCGAGCGCTGCGGGAACGGTCGGGAAGAGTCCTCGCGGCATCCCGGTGAGCACGGCCTTGGCCGGCACGCCGACGGCGACGCCGTCGCCTGCCAGCCGGACCGCGCGTGCCGCGGCGACGGGCCAGGTCGGGTCGAGGTCGGTCGGCAGCGCCCAGCTGCGCGACTCGTCCTCGGTGATGTCGGCCCAGCAGTTGGCGGCGTTGGGGCCCCACACATCGCTGTTGAAGTAGGTGCGTCCGGCGACGACGAGGTAGTCGACCTGCTGCACGTTGCCGTCGATCGCGGAGTCCATCGACAGCTCGCTGTAGCCCGTGGACGGGCTGTAGCGGCCGTCGAGGTCGAAGATGCGCTTGCCGCCGTTGTCCGGGTTCTTGGTGAGCAGCTGGCCGTGCCACTCCACGATGCCCATCTTGGCGACCTGGCTGTCGATCGCCTCGAGCTGCTCGCCCTCCAGGAGGAAGTCGTCGCCCTTGGTCGCTGCGGCCTCACCGGATCCTCCGCACGCGCTGAGGGTCAGCGCCAGACCGGCACTGAGCGCTGCGGCCCACGATGCGCTTCGACGACGTGCCACTGGGGGTTCCCCGATCAGGTCGTGACGAGCTCCGTGCTCGATCTCGCTCGGGAGCCTAGGTCCGGCTCCCGGGGCTGTCAGGCAAATCACGACATCTTGTCCGTGGCCGCGGGGGACCCGCTCAGCCGGACATCCAGCCGCGGGCCGCGCCCACGACCGCTTCGGTGACGTCGTCGACCAGTGCCGACCCGAGCCGCCAGTGCTGCCAGAACAGCGGCACCTCGGGCCGGCGGCCCTCGACGAGCTCGACCAGCTCGCCCCGGTCGAGCTCGTCGACGACGTCGGACTCGGGCAGCAGGCCCCACCCCATGCCCACCCGGATCGCCCGGTCGAACTCGCGCACCGACGGCACGTAGGTCACCGGGGGCGCGAGGTGGCGGCGGGTCACCCGCCGGATGAAGTCGTGCTGGAGCGAGTCGCTGCGGTCGAAGGCCACGATGGGCGCCTCCCCCAGCGTGGCGGACCCGACACCGTCGGCGAAGTGGGCCGCGTGGAAGTCACGCGTGGCGACGGCGGCGTACCGGAGCCGGCCCAGGCGCACGACGCGACATCCCGGCACGGGCGTGGGCTCACCGGTGATCGCCGCCACGACCTCCCCGCGACGCAGCCGCTCCGCGGTGCGCGTGTGGTCCTCGCGCACGACCTCGAAGACCACGCGGTGCCGCGACTGCACCTCGGCGAGCGCGTCGACGAACCAGCCGTAGAGCGCGTCGGCGTTGACCGCGATCGGCAGCGAGGCGTACGACGTCCCGCCGGCGTCGGCCTCCTCGACGAGCTCGGCGACGGCCTCTCGCTCCAGCAGCTCGGTCTGGGTGGCCAGCCGCACCAGCACCAGACCGGCCTCGGTGGGCTCCAACGGCTTGACCCGGTGCAGCAGGACGCGGCCGATCCGGGTCTCGAGCGCCTTGATGCGCTGGCTCACCGCGGACGGGGTGACGTGCAGCTCGCGGGCGGCCGCCTCGAAGGTGCCGAGCCGCACCGCGACCGCCAGTGTGCGCAGGGCCACAGGGTCGAGCTGGGTGATGTCTTTCATACTTAGACATCCTAATGATTCGTCAGAATAGTTCGCTGGATTGAATCCCACACGCGACCTAGCGTTGTCCTCATGTTCCAGGTTGCTCTCACCGGTCTGCTCACCGGACTCGCCCTCATCGTCGCCATCGGCGCGCAGAACGCCTTCCTCCTCCGACAGGGGATCCGCGGCCAGCACGTCCTGCCGATCGTGCTGACGTGCCTGGTCTCGGACGTCGTCGCGATCACCGCCGGGGTGGCCGGCCTGGGGGTCGTGCTGGAGCGGTGGCCGGCGGTCCTGCCGGTGGCCCAGGTGCTCGGCGGCCTCTACCTCATCGCCTTCGGCGTCCACGCTGCGATGCGCGCGTGGCGCCCGGCGGCCCTGGAGGCGGGCGAGGCGACGGCGGCCCTGACGCCCGGCCGCGCGGTGCTGCTGACGCTGGCCCTGACCTGGCTCAACCCGCATTTCTACCTCGACGCGGTGCTGATGCTGGGCACCGTCGCCAACAGCTTCGGGACCGACCGCTGGTGGTTCCTGGGCGGCACCCTCGTCGCCAGCCTGCTGTGGTTCTTCGGGCTGGGCTACGGCGCGCGGCTGCTGCGCGGCCTGTTCGCCCGCCCCCGGGCCTGGCGCGTGCTCGACTCCGCGATCGCCGTCGTGATGGGCACCCTCGGCGTGGGGCTGCTCGTCCACTGAGCCCGCGCGGTCACTCCCCGGCCAGGGCCAGCCCCTGCTCGGCCAGCGACTCGCGCAGGCGGGTGATCGCCATCGGCCCGACGCCGTGCATCGCCGCGAGCTCTGCGCTCGAGCGGGTCGCGACCTGCTCGAGCGTCGTGACCCCGACCGCCCGCAGGGCCCGCGTCGCCGGCGCGCCGATGTTCCTCGGCAGCGGCGTGCCGGACTCCCGGGGCGCCCGCTCGCGCGGCGACGGGAGGGCGGCATCGACGACCGCCTCGCCACGCGGCGAGAGCAGGTAGCCGATCGCGAGGGACTCGGTGAGGCCGAGCTCCTTGAGCTTGCGCACGTCCGTCTTGAAGTCCGCGGTCTCGCGTCCCACCCGGGCGGCGAGGTCGGGAGCACGCACCGTCGGGTTCCGGTCGATCAGGTCGAGCGTCTCGCGCGTCCAGGCGCCGTACGACGAGGCCGCGTCGAGGCGGTCGAGCCGGGCGTTGATCGTCGCGATCTCCTCGGGGTCGGGCACGGCCGCACGCAGTGCCTCGCGCGGGTCGGGACCTGCGTACGCCAGCCCGATCCGCCAGGCGGGGTCGTCCGAGCGCGCCGCCAGCGCCTCCTTGAGCGCCGCCAGGGACGGGGCCCCGGCCCGGCGCGCGTCCTCGGCGCGCAGGCTCGACACGCTCACCTGCTCGAGGCTCGTCACCTCGATCACCCCGACTCCGGTGCGCATCCGGGTGCCGACGACGACGCGTGGCTTCGCCCAACGGCGGAAGGCGAGGTCGATGGTGCCGGCCCTGATCGCGGCCAGCTCGGCCGGTCGGATCATCATGGCCCCAGCCTCTCAGTCCACCCGCAGGATGTCTCCCGGCTGGCAGTCGAGCGCCCGGCAGATCCCGGTCAGGGTGCTGAACCGCACCGCCTTCGCTCGACCGTTCTTCAGGACGCTGAGGTTGACCACGGTGACACCGACGTGGTCGGCGAGCTCGGTCAGCGTCATCCCTCGCTCGGCGAGCACCTCGTCGAGGTGGACCGTGACACCGTGCGCTTCGTCGGCCTCCGGCACCTGCTCGCCCGGCCTGCGGCGGGCCATCAGATGGTGGCCTCCACGTCGCGGCGCATCCCCACCGCCTGCCCCATCACCCTGGCGAGTGCCAGCAGGGCGATGCCGAGGAGCACCGGCAGCCACGGGACCGTGGCGGTGAGGATGAGCGTGCTGTCGGTCATCCGGTTGAGCAGGCCCGCGTTGATCCAGCCCGAGGCCACGAAGTCGAGCGCCGCCCAGGCGATCAGGATGCGTCCGAGGGTCCGCAGCTCGCCGGGCACCCGGTCCGCGAAGACCCCGTCGCGCCGGGCCCGGCGCAGGAAGCGCCACAGCATCACGAAGAAGACCATCGGCCCCCCGACCCACACGACCAGTCCGGCACCGCCGAGCGCGCGGGTGGCGCCGTCCGGCTCCGGGTCGCAGATCTGCACCTCCTCCACCCGCCAGGTGATGCCCTCGCCGAGCCCGACCGGGCCGGCGGTGTCGCCGTCGCCCTTCCGGAAGGCCGGCGCGTCGCCCGAGCCGCTCGCGCAGACCTCGGCGTCCAGCCCCGGAACCGCGCCGCTCCCCCACGCCGTACCGGCGAGCGTCGCGACGGCGAGGACCGCCATGACCGTCACCACCAGACCGACGAGCACCTCGAGCACCCTGAGCGGGTCGTTGCCGCGCTTGCCGTCCATGACGGTCCCCCTGACATATCGAAAGACGATGGTGTCGAGAAACGATAGGGCATCGCTTTTCGATACGTCAACGTTCGGGCGTCGGCGACCCCCGAGCGGTGAGTGAGACAGGTTCCGGGGCCGCAGACCTGCCTCACTCACCGCGACACGTCCGGACATGCACCGAGCGGTGAGCAGGACACGTTTCCGGGCTCGAAGACATGCCTCACCCACCGCTCGGCGGGTGGGCTGGGTGCGTCAGAGGTTGCCGCGGGCGTCCTGCTCGCGCTCGATGGCCTCGAAGAGCGCCTTGAAGTTGCCCTTGCCGAAGCCGAGCGAGCCGTGGCGCTCGATCAGCTCGAAGAACACCGTGGGCCGGTCGCCGAGCGGCTTGGTGAAGATCTGCAGCAGGTAGCCGTCCTCGTCGCGGTCGACGAGGATGCCGCGCTTCTGCAGCTCCTCGATCGGCACGCGCACCTCGCCGATGCGCGCCCGCAGCTCGGGGTCCTCGTAGTAGGAGTCCGGGGTGTTGAGGAACTCCACGCCGTTGGACCGCAGGGCGTCGACGGTGGCGAGGATGTCGCCGGTCGCCAGGGCGAGGTGCTGCGCGCCGGGGCCGTTGTAGAACTCGAGGTACTCGTCGATCTGCGACTTCTTCTTCGCGATCGCCGGCTCGTTGAGCGGGAACTTCACGCGGTGGTTGCCGTTGGCGACGACCTTCGACATGAGCGCGGAGTAGTCGGTGGCGATGTCGTCACCGATGAACTCGGCCATGTTCACGAAGCCCATCACCTTGTTGTAGAAGGTGACCCACTCGTCCATCCGGCCGAGCTCGACGTTGCCGACGATGTGGTCGAGGGCCTGGAACAGCCTCTTGGGCTGGTCGGCCTTCTTCTCCCAGCGCGGCTCGACGGCCTGGTAGCCGGGAAGGTAGGGGCCGGCGTAGGCCTCGCCGTCGACGGTGCGCTGCACCAGCGTGTGGCGGGTCTCGCCGTAGGTCGCGATGGCTGCGACGCGGACCTTGCCGTGCTCGTCCTCCACGGTGTCCGGCTCCACGAGGACCGTGGCGCCGGCCTTGCGGGCCTGCGCGATGCACTGGTCGACGTCGGGCACCTCGAGGGCGATGTCGACGACCCCGTCGCCGTGCTTGGCGTGGTGGGCGATCAGGTCGCTGTCGGGCGCGACGGCACCGCTGAGCACGAACTTGATGGAGCCGGACTTGAGGACGTACGACTTGTGGTCGCGGTTGCCGTTCTCGGGTCCCGAGTAGGCGATGAGGTCCATCCCCCACGCCGAGGCGTAGTAGTGGGCGGCCTGCGTGGCGTTGCCCACCACGAAGCAGATCGCGTCCCACCCGGTCACCGGGAACGGGTCGGCGTCGGCGTCGTACTCCACGAGGCCGACGAGCTGCCGCAGCTGCTCGAGGGAGAGGTCGGCCTTCATCTCGTCCACGGTCAGGGCGCCACCGGTCGAGGCGATGTCAGTCGTCATGGGGCGAACCCTGCCGAGTCGCGGCACAATGTGCAACAGTACGCCGAAACGTTGCGCAATGTGTCCAGTCGAGGAGCGCCCGTGGACGAGATCGACGGCAAGATGATCGACCTGTTCGCCAGCGAGCCGCGCCTGGGCGTACTGGAGGCCAGCCGACGGCTCGGCATCGCGCGGGGCACGGTGCAGGCACGGCTCGACAAGCTGGCCGCGGCCGGGGTCATCACCGGGTGGGGCCCGGACCTCTCCCCCGAGGCGATCGGCTACCCCGTGACCGCCTTCCTCACCCTCGAGATCCGCCAGGGCTCGGCCGACCGCGGCGGCCACGACGCGGTCGCCGCCCACCTCGCTGGCATCCCCGAGGTGCTCGAGGCCTACACGATCACCGGCGCCGGCGACATGTGGGCCCGCGTCGTCGCGCGGTCCAACGCCGACCTGCAGCGCGTCATCGACCTCGTCCTCACCGAGCCGGGGATCGACCGCTCGACCACCGTGATCGCCCTCGCGACCCAGATCCCCTACCGGGTCGTGCCGCTGGCACGCGCGGCGACCGGCGGACTCGACCAGGTTTGACTGATTGTGGCGATGCCTCCGGGGACCGGCCGACCTAGCGTCGAAAGCTCGTGCGACATCTCGGTCACACTCATCCCCCCTTGAGGAGTGTCATGTTCCGATCATCTCGTCTCGCGGCCGCACTCGTGACGCTGGCCGCCGTCGTCGTGGCCGGCCAGCCGTCCTCGGCCGTCCCCGACCCCGCTCCCGTGAGCGGCGCGATCTTCACGTCCGACTCCAGCGGCGAGCCGGTCAACCTCAACCACTACCCGAGCAAGGAGGCGGTCTACCTCAACGGCGGTCCGGGCACGAACGCGCCCGACGACGCAGCCGGGCTGCCCGACGGCACCTACTACTTCCAGGTCACGGACCCGAGCGGGAAGACGCTCCTGTCCTCGGACGAGATCGAGTGCCGCCAGTTCACCGTGCTGGGAGGCGTCATCCAGGACGTCGTCCCGAGCGGCGGCTGCGAGCACGACACCGGCATAGACGGGGAGGACGACGGCGCGACTGTGCAGCTGTTCCCCTACGACACCACCCCCAACCCGGGTGGCGTCTACAAGGTCTGGGTCACCCCCGTCGGGTCCTACGACTGCACGGGGTCCGGCAACAAGCACTGCTTCGTGCCGTCCCAGAGCAAGACCGACAACTTCAAGGTCCTCGAGGACGCGACCGTCGAGATCGACGCCCGCTTCTGGAAGAACGGTGTGGCCATGCTGGGCATGGCGGCCTACTGGACCGACACCAACGGCGCGTCCAACGTGAAGTACTCGGAGTACGCGCCCGAGCTGCTGGCCTTCCGCGAGGCCCACATCGAGGCGGTCGAGCCCGGCACGCACATCGTGACCGTCGGGGACCAGGACGGGTGCCGCATCAGCAAGGTGCGCGGGGCCCGGGGCGAGAACGTCCGAGCCGGCAAGGACGGCCTCTACCGCGTCGAGGTGGATGTCGCCGTCTGGCGGGCCGGCGCCGACATCACCTACCGGGTGGAGGTCACCTGCCGCTGAGCGGCGAACGCTGATCCGTGTGGGCGGGGGCTCAGTCCCCCGCCCGCATGATCAGGCAGGTGGAGGTCGCGTGGGCCACGAGCCGGCCGGACTCGTCGCTCAGCTGCGCCTGTGCCAGCGCCGTACGTCGTCCCCGCTGGATGACGGTGCCCTCGCAGGTGAGCAGCCCGGAGTCCACCGTGACCGGCCGCAGGAACTTCACCGTCAGGTCGACCGAGGTGTAGAGCTCACCGACCGCGAGCGTCGTGTGCACCGCGCACGCGGCGGCGGTGTCGAGCAGCGTCGAGATCACGCCGCCGTGGACGCTGCCCAGCGGGTTGTAGTGGAAGGACGCGGCCGGCATCTCGACGACCACGCGGCCCGGTTCGGGACGCAGGTCGGTGAAGCCGAGCGTGTCCATGATCGGCGGGTGCGGCAGCTCGCCGTCGCGCATCGCCTCGAGCTGCTGGAGGCCGTCGAGCTCCAGGGGGCGCGCCAGGTCGGCCTGGCCGGGCGAGGCCCAGGTGAAGGTCCGGCTCTCGGTCGTGAACTGGGTCTGCGTCATGGACCCAGCCTCGCACCCGGTTGCTGAGTCTGTCAACGAGACCTAGGCTGCGGGCATGAGCACCTCCCCCGTCGCCCTGCAGTGGTCGACCGACAACTGCACGGTCGGCCGGACGATGGAGGTCCTCGGTGAGCGGTGGACCATGGTCGTGCTGCGCGAGGTCTTCAACGGCGTGCGCCGCTTCGACGACATGCGCCGCCACTCGGGCATCCCGCGCCAGGTGCTCACCGACCGGCTGGCGTTGCTCGTCGAGGCGGGGATCCTGCGGCGCGAGCCCTACCGGGAGCCGGGCCAGCGCGAGCGCCACGAGTACCGCCCGACCGACAAGGGCTTCGACCTCTACCCCGTGCTCGTCGCCGTGCGGGCGTGGGGCGATCGCTACCTCGCCGACCCCGAGGGCTCGCCCGTCGAGTTCGAGCACGTGGGGTGCGGGGCCGAGGTCGGTCTGGTCCTGCGCTGCGCGGAGGGCCACGAGGTGACCGGGCGCCGCGACGTAGCCACCCGACCCGGCCCGGGGATCAAGCCGTTCGCCTGAACCCTCAGCGCAGCCGCGCGGCGACCTCGGCCGCGGCAGCGATGACCTGCGGCGCGACGACGTCCTCGTCGATCGCTCCGTCGAGCGTCACGATGCCCACGCTGGCGCGCAGCCCGTCCACGCCCCGCACGGGCGCGGCGAGACCGCGGGCGCCGGTCTGGAGCTCGCCGCTCGTGACGGCGTACGCCGCCTCGTCCACGTCGACCAGCCCGATGGCCTTGCCCGCCGCGCCCTGCGTCAGCGGGTGCCGGGCACCGACCCGGTAGGACACGTGGAAGTCGGTCCACGACGGCTCGACGACCGCCAGCGCGAGCGCCTCCTCGCCGTCGGCCACCGTGAGGTGGGCGGTCGACCCGAGCGACTCCGCGAGGCGCCGCAGCACCGGCAGGGCGAGGTCGCGCAGCAGCGGCTGCACCCCGCTGGCCAGGTGGAGCACGCCGAGGCCCACAAAGAGCCGGGACCGCGCGTCGCGCCGCACCAGCCCGTGCTGCTCGAGGGTGCTGATCAGCCGGTAGACGACCGTGCGGTTGACCTCGAGCCGGTGCGACAGCTCGGTGACCGTCAGCCCCTCCGGGCTCTCCGCCAGCACGCGGAGCGCCCGGAGGCCGCGGTCGAGCGTCTGCGAGGTCTCGGCGGGCACAGGGCCACTATGACAGCCGAGCGGTGCCAGCCGGACGAGGGCAGTCGAGCGCTCAGGAGGTCTTGCGCACGGCCCACTCGCGGATCCGGTTGATCCGCTCGTGCAGCTGCTCGGCGTTCGCCACTGCGGCCGGCGGGCCGCCGCACTCCTTGCGGAGCGCGTTGTGGGTGATGCCGTGCGCCTGCCCGGTGCGGTGGTGCCAGGCGGCGACGAGGCCGTTGAGCTCGCGCCGGAGCACCCCGAGCTGCTGGTGCGTGCTGAGCTCCTGCACCGAGTCCACGACCCGGTCGCCCACGCCCTCCGCCTTCTGCTTGCGGGCGCGCTCGCTCTGTCGCGAGTGCAGGAGCTCGCGCACCTGGTCGGGCTCGAGGAGACCGGGGATGCCGAGGAAGTCCATCTCCTCCTCGGAGCCGGAGACCACCTCACCGGAGTGGCCGAACTGGGCGCCCTCGTAGAGCACGTGGTCGAAGGAGGCGGTGGACCCCAGCGCCTCCCACGACATCTCGAGGTCCTCGGAGGCGCCGTCCTCGGCGTTGGCCGCGGCGAGGAGCCCCTCCTCGGCGGCGAAGATGTCGTCCTCGTCCTGCACGCGGCGCCCGAGCACGTGGTCGCGCTGGGCCTCCATGTCGGAGGCGAACTCCAGCAGGTGCGGGACCGACGGCAGGAACACCGACGCGGTCTCGCCGCGCGACCGAGCACGCACGAAGCGGCCGACGGCCTGGGCGAAGAAGAGCGGGGTCGACACGGTGGTCGCCCACACGCCGACCGCGAGGCGCGGCACGTCGACGCCCTCGGACACCATCCGGACCGCGACCATCCAGCGGTCCTCGGAGTGGGTGAACTTCTCGATCTTCTTCGAGGAGCCCTTCTCGTCCGAGAGCACCACCGTGGGTGACTCGCCGCTGATCTTCTTCAGCAGGGCGGCGTAGGCCCGCGCGGTCTCCTGGTCACCGGCGATCACCAGACCGCCGGCGTCGGGCACGTGACGGCGTACCTCCGACAGACGCCTGTCCGCCGCCTGCAGCACCGCCGGGATCCACGACCCGCGGGGGTCGAGGGCCGTACGCAGCGCCTGGGCGTGCATGTCCTTGGTGAGCGGCTCCCCCAGCCGGGCGACGACCTCGTCGCCGGCGCGCGTGCGCCACTGCATCTCGCCGGAGTAGGCCATGAAGAGGACCGGTCGCACGACGTGGTCGGCGAGCGCGTGGGCGTAGCCGTAGGTGTAGTCGGCCGCCGACGTCGGGATGCCGTCGTCGCCGGGCGCATAGCTCACGAACGGGATGGGGTTGATGTCGGAGCGGAACGGCGTGCCGGTCAGCGCGAGCCGGCGGGTGGCCGGGTCGAACGACTCGCGCACACCCTCTCCCCACGACAGCGCGTCGCCGGCGTGGTGGATCTCGTCGAGGATGACCAGCGTCTTGAAGCGCTCGGTGCGGATCCGCATCGCCAGCGGGTTGACCGCGACGCCGGCGTAGGTGACGGCGATGCCGACGTAGTCGTCGGAGGTGCGCCCCTTGCCGGCCGAGTAGGTCGGGTCGATCGGGATGCCGGCGCGCGCGGCCGCCTCCGCCCACTGGGTCTTGAGGTGCTCGGTGGGCGCGACGACGGTGATCCGGTCGACGACCCGGCGGCTCAGCAGGTCGGCCGCCACGGTCAGCGCGAACGTCGTCTTCCCGGCGCCGGGCGTCGCCACCGCGAGGAAGTCGCGCGGCTGGCGGGACTGGTAGGTGTCCATCGCCGCCTGCTGCCAGGCGCGGAGCGAGGGCGCAGTGCCCCAAGCGGCCCGGTCGGGCCACGCGGGGGGCAGCGGCGCGTCAGGCCGCCCCGTCACGCCTCGGAACCCGAGCCGTCCGAACCGGACCCGCCACCGGGCTTGTCGCCCGACTTCATCGAGTCCCAGATCTCCTTGCACTCCGGGCAGACCGGGTACTTCTCCGGAGCGCGCGAGGGCACCCACACCTTGCCGCACAGCGCGATCACAGGAGTGCCCATGACCATCGCCTCGGTGAGCTTGTCCTTGGGCACGTAGTGCGAGAACCGCTCGTGGTCACCCTCGTCCGTCGGGACGGTCTGACGCTCTTCGATCGTCTGGGTGCCCGGGGAGAATCCGATGGTGCTCATGATGGGCAAGCCTAAGGCATCGGCCTCAACGATCGGCCGTCGCGAGCAGGGCGAGCGATGAGGGCGCTGCCTGTCAACGCGGATGTCAGTTGAGGTCGGGGTCGAAGGGGCGATTCACGTGCCAGGCGAGCATGCCGGGCTGGCGCCGCATCACGTCACGCCACAGCTCGCTCGGGTCGTCACGGAAGGCGTCGGCGGCCTCGCTGGTGACGACGTACCAGCTGCCCTCCTCGACCTCGCCGTCGAGCTGACCCGCACCCCAGCCGGCGTAGCCCGCGAACACCCGCATGGCGCTGAGCGTGCCGTCGACGAGCTCGGTCGGGGTGTCGAGGTCGACCATGCCCAGCAGGCCGGCGACCGGGCGCCAGCCCACGGGTGGGTCCTGCGGGTCACGCAGCGCACCGACGGCGAGGGCACCGTCGGTGCCCACCGGCCCGCCGCGGAACAGCACCTCGGGCTCGGCGACCACGTCGCGCCACGGTTCGAGGACGTCGGCGACCATGATCTGCGAGGGGCGGTTGAGGATGACGCCCAGCGCGCCCTCCTCCGTGACGTCGAGCAGCAGCACGACCGTGTCGGCGAAGTTGGGGTCCTGCAGTGCCGGCGTCGCCACCAGCAACATCCCCGATGCGAGCTGCATGCACCCACTATGGCCGACCTCGGGTCGCGGCACACCACCCTCGCGACGACCCCGCGGGAGCCCCGGGGTCACCTAGGCTGCGAGCCATGGAGAACCGCCGCCGGCAGCGCTGGCCCGACGCGACCCGGCGGGGACTCGTCGACGTGGCGGAACAGCTGTTCACGCAGCACGGCTACGCCGCCACGTCGCTCGACGCGATCGTCGCTGGGGCCGACGTCACCAAGGGCGCGCTCTACCACCACTTCAGCGGCAAGCGGGCGATCTTCGAGGCCGCCTTCGAGCGCGTGCAGTCGCGGGCCACGTCGGGCATCGCACAGGCGATCGAGGGACACCAGGACCCGTGGGACAAGGCGCAGGCCGGGTTGCGGGCCTTCCTCGCCGCGGTCCAGGAGCCGGGCTACCGCCAGGTCGTGGTCTCCGACGGACCGTCGGTGCTCGGCCACGAGCGCTACCGCGAGCAGGAGGAGCGTTCGACGTACGCCATCGTCGACGAGATCGTGCGCTCGGTGCTGACGGCGGAGGAACCCCTCCGCGACGGCACCGGGCTCGACGACGCGATGCTCGACACCTTCACCCGCATCTTCTTCGGTGCGACGTCGGCCGCGGGCGGCTCGGTCGCGGTCAGCGACGACCCGGCCGCGGCCGCCGCGCGGGTCGACGTGGCCATCGGCGTCATCCTGGCCGGCCTCAGGGGCCTGCTCGGGGAGGGCGCCGCGGCGCTCGACGTGGGGACTACTTCGCGAAGGTGACGTTGCCGTTGACGGCCGGGACGAGCTCGACCCACACACGCCCGGCGGGCACGGTGAGGTCGCCGCCCTTGGTCGAGAGCTCGATGTCGCCCTTGAGACCGTCCTTGCTCCACGTGCCCTTCACGACGCGACCGCCGTGGAAGAGCAGCGCCGCGCCCTTCCCCTCGAACTTGGTCTCCGGGACGGGGTAGCCCGCCGGGTCGCGGTAGCCGGCGTCGCCGACCCTGACGCGCAGCACGAGCACGGAGTCGGCGGGGAACTGGTCACCCTGGGCGGCGTAGGAGTCGGTGTTGACGTAGCCGCCCTTCTGGAACTGCCAGCTCGTCGAGTGCGCACCGAAGTCCGCGGTGAGCGTGCTGGCCTTGGCGCCCTTGGGCAGGTCGGCGGCGTCGCCCCACGGCAGGTAGGCCGGCGGCTCCTCCTCGGCCTCGAGGCCCTTGGCGATGTCACCGAGCCGGGCGAAGAGGTTGTACGGGGCCGAGCGCGAGGTCTCGCGGTAGACACCGGCGTCGCCCTCGGTGATCCAGGGGATGCCCGCGCCGTTGACGCGCTGGATCGTGACGGGTGCCGCGCCGCTGGTCACGACGGTCGCGCCCTCGGGCACGATCCCGATGTCGCTGGCGCGCATCGAGCGGACGGGGCCGATGCTGGCGGGCACCTTGGAGTAGTAGAACGCCGCGAGACGCGTGTAGCCGCCCTCGACGAGCTCCTCCACGACGAGGTCCGCCGAGCCCAGACCCACCTGAGGGGCGCTGGACGAGGTGTTGTCCACCTTGGTGACGACGACCGGGTGCTTCGGGGCGTCACCCTTGCGCTCGAGCCCGGTCAGGGGCCAGTACGTCGGCTCCGGCGGCTCCTCGGTCGTCTCGGACGCGGTCGGCTCGGAGGAGGCAGAAGCGCTCGGGGCCGGGTCGTCGTCGCCGCCGCTGCAACCGGCGAGGAGCAGCGTGGCCGCCGCCAAGGTGGCGATCGCGCGGGACGAGGGGTGACGACGGTGACGCACGGGGGAACTCCGATCGAGCGGGGGTGTCGAGCCAAGGAAAAGTCTGGAGGCGCGCCTCCCCCGATCGGGGAAGGCGCGCCACAGGGTAGATCAGACTCAGGCGCGGCGGAGGGTCCCGGCGAACCACGCGGAGGTCCACGGGGCGGCGACGTGCACGCGCGAGCCGGGCCGCGGCGAGTGCACCATCAGCGCGTGCCCGTTCGACCAGCGCAGGAAGATCGCGGCGTGGTAGACCCCGCTGCCGCTGCTGAAGAACATCAGGTCGCCGGGACGCAGGTCCTTCTTCGCGATGCGACGGGCCGCGCCAGCCTGGGCGCTCGAGGTGCGCGGCACGGCGATGCCCGCTCGACTGTAGGCGTAGCGGATCAGGCCGGAGCAGTCGAAGCTCGCCGGGCCGGCGGCGCCGTACGCGTAGGCGTCGCCGCGCTGGGCCATGGCGATGTTGCGTGCGGTGAGCACGCGATTGGCCACCCGGCGCTTGGCGCTGACCGGCGCCTTCTTCTGCGTGGTGGTCGTGGCGGAGGTGGTGTCGGACGTGCTGCCGCTGGGGGCGGCGTCGGCAGGCAGGGCGCTCATCGTCGTTGCGGTGAGGCCGAGCCCGGCGAAGGCGAGCGCGGCGGCTCGCACGATGCGAAGGGTCGCAGGCATGGTTGTTCCTTTCCCACGCCTGTGAGGTGAGCTGTCGGGCTAGGGCTGGAAAGTGCCCTGCCACCGTGCTCCCGTGATGCTTCTGAGAGCTGGGCGGCTTCGCCCCGAGCCGGTCGTCGACCGGCGGTGGAACCTGTGGGTCCCCCACTCCTGCCCCGGTGTGTCTCGGGGGTCGTCCCGGCCGGGCAGGACTCGGCGTAGTCCGGGACGGTTGGGTCTCTCGACCGCCATCCAAGGTGACAGACGACCCGGCGGACACGCAAAACCGGCCACGGTCCCGAGCGTGGGACCGTGGCCGGGATCACGCCCGGGGCGGGCTCAGCCGAGCTTGCGCCCGCCGTCGACGTACAGCGTCTGACCGGTGATGAACGACGCCTCGTCGCTGCACAGGAACGCCGCGGCCGCGGCGATGTCCTCGGGCTGGCCGACGCGCCGCACGGGCGTCGCCTCGGCGTTGAGCCGCTGCAGCTCCTCGGGCTCGAGCTTGAGGCGGCGCGCGGTGGCGTCGGTCATCTCCGTGACGATGAAGCCGGGCGCGATCGCGTTGGCGGTGATGCCGAAGGGGCCGAGCTCGATGCCGAGCGTGCGGGTGAGGCCCTGGATGCCCATCTTGGCCGCGGAGTAGTTGGCCTGGCCACGGTTGCCCAGCGCTGACACGCTGGAGAGGTTGAGGATCTTGCCGTACTTCTGCTCCACGAAGCGCGACTGCGCCGCCTTGGTCATGTTGAAGACGCCCTTGAGGTGGACGTTCATCACCAGGTCCCAGTCCTCCTCGGTCATCTTGAAGAGCAGGTTGTCGCGGGTGATGCCGGCGTTGTTGACGAGCACGTGGATGCCGCCGAGCTCGTCGACCACCCGCTGCAGGGCGGCCTCGGCGGCGGCCGCGTCGACGACGTCGCAGCCGATCCCGACGGCGCGGGCGCCCTCGGCCAGCTCGAGCCGGCCGGCCGCCTCCTGGGCGGCGGCCTCGTCGAGGTCGAGGATCGCGATCGAGGCACCCTCGCTCGCGAGGCGCTGCGCGATGCCGAAGCCGATGCCTCGCGCTGCTCCGGTGATGACGGCGACGCGGCGGTCGAATCGACCCATTGCGATGACTCCTCAGGCTCGGTGACGTCTTGCCCGGTGAGGGTAGTGCGTGGGGCCGGAGGGGAATCACCCGACTTGTGGAGATCCCGTGCAGTGCGCTCGCGCGGACGCCCCGGGTGGCCTAGCGTTCCAGCATGGGACGGGGGCATTTCCGTGGCGCCATGGGCGTCGCCGTCGCGATGGCGGTGGTGACGTGGGTGGTCGCTGCTGCCCACCACCTGCCGGTGCGCGACCCCGACGGGGTCTCCGTCCCGACCTGGGTGCGGTTGCCGCTCATCGTCCTGGCCGCGGTGCTCCTCGACCTGGTCGCACGCTGGACGGCGTACGTCCGCGCGACGCCAGGCTCCGGTGCCTGGCAGGCGTTTCGCACCGTGCTGCGCGAGCGGTGGACCCGGGAGCAGGTGTGGTTCACCGCCAGCGGGCTCGTGGCCTGGTACGTCTCCTACGTCGCGTTCCGCAACCTGAAGGGCTACCTGCCGTTCGTCAACGACCGCCTCTGGGACACCGAGCTGGCGCGGCTCGACCGGCTGCTGTGGCTGGGCCACGACCCGGCCGGCGTCCTCCACGAGGTGCTCGGCACGGGGTGGGCCGCCTGGCTGCTGTCCGGGGTCTACGTGCTGTGGATCGGGCTGGTCCCGGCGGCCCTCGCGATCGCCCTGGTGTGGACCCGGCGCTCGATCACGGGCGCCCTCTACGTCACGGCGGTGACCTACAACTGGCTGCTCGGCGTCGCGGTCTACTACCTGGTGCCGTCCCTCGGGCCGGTCTACTCGCGCCCCGAGGAGTTCGCCGGGCTGCCGCGCACCTTCAACACCTCGGTGCAGGAGCTGCTGCTGCGCGACCGCATCGCGGTGCTCGCCGACGCCTGGGACACGCGAGCGGTGCAGACGGTCGCGGCCTTCGCGTCGCTGCACGTGGCCATCACGATCACCACCTGCCTGGTCGCCGAGCTGCTGCGGCTGCCCCGGTGGGTGCGCCTGTCCGGATGGGTCTTCGCCGGGCTGACCTGCCTGTCCACGGTCTACCTGGGGTGGCACTTCTTCGTCGACGTGCTCGGCGGGGTGGTCGTCGGCACGCTGGCCCTCGTCCTCGCGGCCTGGACCACCGGCCACCCGCTCCGGCGGCGGGACCGCACCTGGTCGCTGCGCGAGGCCCGGGCGCGCGAGGACGAGCAGGTGGCAGGCTAGCCATCACAGCTGGGACGCGAGCGCGTCCCGCAGCTTCTCGGCGTACGCCGCCGCCTCGCCGTCGGCGTACTTCGTGCGCGGCCAGAAGAACCCGCGGAGTCCGTCGCCCTTCGTGCGCGGCACCACGTGGAGGTGAAGGTGCGGGACGGACTGGCTGACCGTGTTGTTGACCGCCAGGAAGGACCCCTGGGCGCCGAGCGCGTCCTTGACCGCGGTCGCCAGGAGCTGGGCGGCGGCGAGGAACCCGTCGCGCTGCCCGGCGGGGAGGTCCGGCAGGGTCTCCAGGTGCGTGCGCGGCACGAGCAGCACGTGCCCCTTGAAGAGCGGCCGGGTGTCGAGGAACGCCACCAGGTCGTCGGTCTCCAGCACGAGGTGACCGGGCAGGTCGCCGGCGATGATCTGGCAGAACACGCATCCGTCCACGTCACGGATGGTGCCACGCCGTCGGGTGGGGCACCGACCGTCGGGGTGGGGCGTGAGCACCGGCCGCGTGCCTAGCCTCGACGGCGTGCAGACGTTCCTCCCCCACCCGGACTTCGAGGCGTCGGCGCGCGCACTCGACCAGAAACGGCTCGGGAAGCAGCGTGTCGAGACGATCCAGGTGGTGCGCGCCCTCACCGTCGCCGACTACGGCTGGGCCAACCACCCGGCAGCCCTGATGTGGAAGGGCTACGAGGAGGCGCTCGGGCGCTACGGCTTCGTGTGCTGCGAGGTCTGGGTCGAGTCGGGATTCGGCGACACCTGCGCCGCCACGATCGCGGCCGACCTCGCCGCGGCGGGTGTCACGACGGTCCGCACGCAGGCCGACCTCGCGGAAGCCGGCGCGCTGCCGCCGTGGTTCGGCGACGCCGACCTGCACCGCAGCCACCAGTCCGCTCTGGTCCGCAAGGATCCCGAGTTCTACCGCCCGCAGTTCCCCGAGGTGCCCGACGACCTGCCCTACGTGTGGCCGGTCCGCTCGCCCGCCGTCGTCGAGGCCGAACGTCGTCGCGCGGAGAACGCCGTACGGCGAGAGCAGCGCGCCGCCGAACGCCTCCTCGAGGAGGCCGAGCGGGCCCGCCGCCGCCGCAGCCGCGCCGCGCGGAAGGGGTGGCAGACGCGACGGGAGACGTAGCCCGCACGTGGGACTTGGCCTGTTCCACCCACGCCCGAGCCCCGTCGGTGTGAGGCTTCAGTGTCAGCACATCTGATTCCGTGGGGGAACACATGCACCACCAGCTCGTCCGTGCGGTCGCGCTCGCCATCGTCGCCCTCGGCCTCGGCGTCTCGGTCCAGGCGCCGGCGTCCGCCGTCGTCGACCGCGACTGCGGCGACTTCGCCAGCCAGGCCGCGGCCCAGAACTTCTACCTGCAGGCCGGAGCGGGCGACCCGCACCGGCTCGACGACGACGGGGACGGCGTCGCGTGCGAGTCCAACCCGTGCCCGTGCATCGGTCGCGGCAACACCTCGCCGCAGCAGTTCGCCAACACCGGCACCACCCAGAACCAGCAGGGCTCGGTGACCTACCGCGAGACGGGCAACGTCGTCCGCGTCACCGACGGCGACACCCTCCGCGTCCGCCTGCGTGGCGGGGCACACGTCTCGGTCCGCATGCTCGGCATCGACACGCCGGAGCGGGGCCGCTGCGGCGCCGACGACGCGACTGCGAACCTCCGTCGCCTCGCGCCGGTCGGGTCGACCGTGCACCTCGTGTCCGACCGGACCCAGGCCGCGAAGGATCGCTACGGCCGGTTGCTGCGCTACGTCGCACGCCAGGGCGGCTACGGCGACCTGTCCTTCCGGCAGGCCTGGGACGGCTACACCCGGCCCTACGTCTTCGGCGGCACGCCCGTCGCACGGCACCGCGAGTACGTCCGCGCCATCGGCCACGCCCGCAACCACGTGCGCGGTGCGTGGAAGCGCTGCTGGTAAGCCTGGTGCATGATCCTGCCCGCCGTCCGTGACCCGCGCCTGGTCACCGTCAGGCGCGGCGGCACGCTGACCGACGAGGACCACCACCGGCTCGCGCTGTGGGCGGCCGCGTGCGCGGAGCACGTGCTGCCCCTCTTCGAGGCCTCCGAGCACGACCTGGGCGCGGCGGCGTACGCCATCAAGGCAGCCGTCGCCGCCGCCCCTGCCGAGCAGGCGGACGGCGTACGACGTGCCGAGTGCCGGTGGCAGCGCGACCGCCTGCCGGTCGAGGTGCGCGACCTGGTGCTGGAGGACCAGGGCCGACGCAACACGATCTGCTGGAACGTGTTCGACGTCTAGGCTCGCCGGATGCGCATCGTCTCGCTGATCCCCTCCGCCACGGAGATCCTGTTCGCCGTGGGGGCGGGTGACGACGTCGTCGGGGTGACCTTCGAGTGCGACCACCCGCCGGCCGCCCGCGGGCGGCGCGTGGTGTCGACCTCGGCGATGCCGGAGGGCCTCGCACCCCAGGAGATCGACGACTTCGTGGCCGCCGCGATGACGGCGGGTGAGGACCTCTACCGGCTCGATGCCGGCGCCCTTTCCGCGCTCGACGCCGACCTCGTGGTCACCCAGGACCTGTGCGCCGTCTGTGCGGTCGACGTCGACACCGTCGACGAGGCGCTCGGCCACCTGGGGTGTCGCGCCGAGGTGGCGACCCTCGACCCGCACTCCCTCGACGACGTGCTGGCATCGATCACCGAGGTCGGGCGCCTCACCGGCAAGGACGAGCAGGCGGCCGCGGTGGTGGCGGGCCTCGAGGAGCGGCTGGCGACGGTCGCCGACCGGGTCGCCGGGCTCCAGCGGCCCCGCGTGCTCGTGCTGGAGTGGACGGACCCGCCCTTCGCGCCCGGGCACTGGATCCCCGAGATGGTCACCCGCGCCGGGGGCGAACCGGCCCTCGGCGTCGCCGGCACCCGCTCGGGCCGCATCACGTGGGAGGAGGCGGTGGCCTCACGGCCCGACGTCGTGGTGTGCGCGCCGTGCGGCTTCGACCTCGAGGGCAGTACGACGTTGGCCGAGGCCGTGCGCGACCGGTTCCCGGGCGTGCCGGTGTGGGCCGTCGACGCCGACGGTCACTTCGCCCGCCCCGGCCCGCGGCTCGTCGACGGCGTCGAGGTGCTGGCGGGGATCCTGCACCCGGACGCGGTGACGCCGTCGGACCACTGCCGTCAGGTCTGAGGACGCTCAGCGCGCACCAGGACCTCGAACTCCCGGCCGTCCCGCAGCGCCGCGAACGAGCCGACCCTCTCGAAGCCCAGGGACTCCACGGCGCGCCGCGCGCGGGCGTTGAACGACGCCACCGTCACCCGGAACGCCGCCGGCGCGAAGGTGGTCCGGCCGAAGTCGAGCCCTGCCCTGATGACCGCGCGCCCGAGTCCCTGCCCCGTGAGCGAGGGTCGGAGCCCGCCACCGGTGTCGAGCGCCGAGTCGTCGTACTCCCAGCCCGGCACCTGCCCGTCCGGCCCGAAGGAACGGAAGCCGATCAGCCGCTCCCCCGCGAGCACCGCGTGGAACCCGAGGGCGGGGTCGAGCAGCTCGGCGGGGTCGGCACCGGCGAGGTCGTAGACGTCGTACGGCGCGTCGTAGCGCCACGTGGCCAGGTCCTCCGCGTGCTCCCTCGTCAGCGGCGCGATGCGGATCATGGCGGGGTCGACGAGATCAGGGCGCATGCGCGCAGTGTGCACCCACCGCTACATTCGAAACGTCATCCACCGGAGGAGCGACCCGTGATCGAGCTGACGCAGGGACAGGAGCTCGCGCTCACCGCCGACGACGGGTCGAGCCTGACCACCGTGCAGATGGCGGTCGGCTGGGACCACTCCCCCACGGCCGGGTTCCTGGGCAGCGGAGCACCGCCGATCGACCTCGACGCCTCGGCCGTGCAGTTCGCCGGCGAGCAGTTCTTCGACCTGGCGTTCTTCAACCACCTCGCCACCCGGGACGGCTCCGTGGTGCACCTGGGCGACAACACCACCGGCAAGGGCGCGGGCGACGACGAGGTGATCACCGTGGACCTCGGCCGGGTCTACCCGCGGGTCGACTCGATCCTGTTCATGGTCAGCAGCTACCAGGGCCACTCGCTGGAGTTCGTCCGCAACGCCTACTGCCGTCTCGTCGACCACGACGGCACCGAGCTCGCCCGCTACACCCTGACGCTCGGGGTCCGCGAGACGGGGCTCGTCATGGCCAAGCTCTTCCGCGACGGAGAGGTCTGGACGCTCCGCACGATCGGGACCGGCATCGCGCTGAAGACGCCGACGGACTCGATCGAGGCGCTCGTGCCCTTCGTCCGCTGACACCTGCCCGTCAGCCCGACCGTGTCCCCCACCGGGAGGAGGGGTGGGGCAGCCAGTCGTAGACCACCGACGTGCGCAGGACCAGGTCGTGGAGGGAGCGGCGGTCGCGATCGACCGCGCACCACAGCAGGCCCACCGGGAACAACGCGCACGTCACCGCCCTCACGAATGCTCGGACGATCCCCAGCAGGGCGCCGTTCCTGCTCGTCACCCGGACCCCCCAGACGTGGTCGCCGATGGTGCGCCCGGCCATCCACCAGGAGACGGTCAGGTACAGCACGAGGTAGACGAGGAAGAGCGCCACCGACCACAGGAGGGAGGGGTCGGGCATGCGGAAGCGGCGCGGGTCGAGCACGAACAGGAGGGCGACCCACGCGGCGTACGAGCCGGCCAGCGCGAGCGCGACCACGAGGGCGTCGACGACGCTCGCTGCCACACGCGTGACGACGCCGGCGCTGGCCCCCTGGTAGGAACGCGCCTCGCGGGGGACGCTCACCATCTCCGAGTCGTTCACGGCGGCGTCGTCGGGTCCGTCGGGTCGGCGCGCTTGCGGCGGCGCCGGAACAGGTGGTTCTCCATGCCCCTGCTGATGGCCTCGTCAGCCGAGATCCCCGTCATCCGCGCGCCACGGATGGTCTCCGACGCCATGGACCCGCTGGAGTCGCGGATGATGGCGGGCAGGTCGATGGCGTCGATCACCTCCTCGACCATCGCGACGAGGTCGATCCGGGCGATCACCGCATCGAGGTCGAGCCGGGCGGCGATCGCGTCGATGTCGACGCCCGCCACCGCTGCGTCGAGGTCAACGCCCGCCACGACCACGTCGAGGTCCACGCCTGCCACCGCCGCGTCCAGGTCGACCCGCTTCACGATCGCGTCCAGGTCGAGGCGATCGACGACCGCGTCGATGTCGACCGCGCGTACGACGTCGTCGAGGTCGACGTGGCGGACGACCAGCCCGGTCAGGTCCAGGCGGGAGACCACCCGCTCCACCATGACGGGCGCCCAGTGGTCGAGGAGCGCCTGCGCCGCGCGCACCACCTCGGCGCGGCGGGCGGCGCCGTGTCGGGCCGCACCGTCGACCAGTGTCGCGGGCTGCCAGCGCTCGGGGACGAACCGAGGGCGCCAGATCATCCTCCGGTGCAGGAGGGGCAGGTCCACGACGGCACGCCCCAGCGCCACCCCGGTGCCGACGACCGCGCCCGCCACCCCCAGGGCGACGTCGAGGACCTGCTGCGGCTCCTGGAGGACAGCGCCCTCGACCGGCACTCGCGGCGCTTCCGCCAGGCGTGTCATCCACCCAGCCTCCTGCTGCGCCGACCGGGCCGCCTCACCCGATGGGGATGAGGGGCATCGGTGGTCGCCCTGTGCATCCGGCCACAAGGCCCGCGCGCCGTGCGGCACCGCGGCAGTCCTCGCCGTCCCCCACGGCTCAGTCCGGCGTCGCCACCGCGCGGCGGATCCGCTGGTGCAGGTCGGCGAGCTCGTCCTCAGGGCTCCAGGTCCCCGGGTCCGCAGCGCTCGGCCAGCCGGTCACCTGCGCGACGGCCCATGCCACCCAGTCGAGCACCGCCGTCTCGGCGTCGACGTGCTCGCGCAGGGTGAGTGCTTGCAGGTGCACGCGTTCGGGGAACCGAGCACCGTCCGTCAGCGTCTGCTCGATCATCGCGTCGAGTCGGCCGAGACGCTCCCGGGCGTCGTCCGCCATCTCGGCGAGGGTCATCAGCAACGCCTCCTTCGATCCGGCGTCGGCGAAGAACACCTTGAGCATCGCCTCGAAGTCAGCGGCGCGAGGCTCCGGCGGACGCCCCAGCCAGGCCGCGAGCTCGTCGCGGCCCTTCTCGGTGATCTCGTAGACCGTGCGTCGTCGCTGCCCGGTGTACCCCGGCGTCGCGGTCGCCAGGCCGTCGGCGACCAGGCGCTTCGGCTCGTCGTAGAGACGACGCTCGGCGCGGGGCCAGAACCAGGTCAGGCTGCGTTGCACCTGCTGGGCGAGCTCGTACGTCGACCACGGCTGGAGGGCGAGCAGGCCGAGGATCGCGTACGCCGTCGTCGGTCGTGGTCTAGCGGGGGCCATGCTGAATGTTGACATAGTGCAACGTGCAGTATCTACTGCGTCTCGGATACTGCACATGACAGCATCTTCGAGGAGGACCGATGGTCGGCACGGACCCTGCGCCCCGGTTGCAGGTCGTCGTCGCACATCCGGACGACGAGACCTTCGGCTGCGGCGGCCTGCTGCTGCACGCCGCAGCGGCGGGGTTCGACACCTTCGTCACCTGCGCGACGCGGGGCGAGGCGGGCGAGGACGCGCACGGCCGCCGCGGCGAGGCGCTCGGCGCGGTCCGTGCGGACGAGCTGCGCCGGGCCGCTGACGTCCTCGCCGTGACCGAGGTCGAGCTGCTCGACTTCGCCGACTCGGGGATGACCGGGCCGGCGCCCGCGGGATCCCTCGCCTCAACGCGTCTCGACGCCATCGTCGCGGCGCTCACCACGGCCGTGCGACGGGTCCGACCCGACATCGTGGTCACCCTCGACGCCAGCGACGGCCACCGCGACCACGTGCGGGTGCGCGAGGCCACCCTCGTGGCAGCTGCCGCGGAAGGAGTCCCGACCGTCTACCTGTCCTGCCTGCCCGCCAGCCTCATGCAGCGGTGGGTGGCGTGGACGCTCGAGAGCCAGCCCCAGCGGCAGCACGTCACCGGCGACGACGTCCCCGTGCTCGGGACCCCCGACGCCGAGATCACCACGCTCCTCGACGTTCGCGGTCACCGCGACCGGCTCGCGCGGGCGATGGCCGAGCACGCGTCGCAGGACTCGCCCTACGGCTCGCTCCCCCAGGACCTGCGTGACGCGTTCCTCGACGTCGCCCGTGCCCGCCGCGTCGTACCGGCGTGGGAGGGCGGGGCGCCCGAGCACGCGCTGGCCCCGGGCCGAGCAGGAGATCATCCGATGAGGACGACCACACCGATCGCCGTCGCCCCCCTCCACGTGCACGGGCGCCGCTGCTGGTGGAACCACCTCGAGGCGCGCTGGAGCTGCAGCACCACCACGGGCTGACCCCGGCCTCGCGGGACCGGCCCCTTCCCGCGAGCCGGTCGGCTCTTCGTCAGGACGTCAGCAGTCCGACGACCTTCTGCGCGGCCTCGGTGCTGGACGCCGGGTTCTGGCCGGTGACCAGCTTGTCGTCGACGACCACGAAGGGCGCCCACGGCTCCCCCGAGGAGAAGGTGGCTCCGGCCTCGCGCAGACGGGACTCCAGCAGCCAGGGCGCCTTGTCGGCGAGCCCTGCCTGCTGCTCCTCCGCGTCGGTGAAGGCGGTCAGGTTGCGCCCGGCGAAGAGCCAGGAGCCGTCGGCGCGCGTGGCGGGAAGGAGGCCGGCCGGGCCGTGGCAGACCGAGGAGACCACCTTGCCGCCGTCGAGCATGGTCACGAGGATGCGGCCGAGGTCGTCGCTGACGGCGAGGTCCTCCATCGGGCCGTGGCCGCCGGGCACGAAGACGGCGTCGTAGGAATCGAGGTCCACGTCGGCGAGGACCAGCGTCGACTCGAGCCGGGGCGCGAGGTCGTCGAGCGCCTTGCGCTGCTTCGCCGACTCCTCCTCGCCGATGGTGTCCGGGTCCAGGCTGCCCTCGTCCACGACGGGTGTCGTGCCGTCAGGGCTGGCGAGGTCGACGTCCATCCCGGCGTCGGAGAACACCTGCAGCGGGGACAGCACCTCCTCGGCCCAGAAGCCGGTCGGGTGCTTGGTCCCGTCGTTCAGGGTCCAGTGATCGGAACCGGTCAGGACGAACAAGATCTTCGGCACGGGGGACTCCTCGGAGGCGGGGGTGGCGGCGCCGAGCAGCGCCGCTCCATGACGCTACCCAGAGGGGGTGGCCGGCTCAAACGGGTCCGGGATCGCCGGCTCGACGTCGAAGAGCGTCACGTCGGGGCAGACCTCCACCTCGATGCCGCCGTTGTGGGTGTTGAGCACGCTGTAGGTGCCGGCATCGACATCGACGACCCCGGGCTGCTGGGGCGAAGCCGTGACGCGGAAGAGGGCCTCGGTCGGTGAGGCGGGGTCGCCGAGCTGCACCTCGGTGTCCTCGACCTCCCCGAAGATCGAGCCGGGAGGCAGGTCGCGTACGACGAAGCGCAACCGCCCGCCCGACGTGGCGAATCGGGCAGGTCGTCGTGCCGTAGGGGCGCCCAGGCTGGTGGCCACAGGGTTGTCGCACGACATCTCGAGGGCGGGCGCCGGCGGGCCCTGGGGCGCCGCCCGACACCCCGCCAGGGTCGTCGTCAGGACGCCGTACCCGACGGCCAGCGTCAGGAGGCGGCGCACGCGCTGCCCGTCCGTCCCCGTGTCCATGACAGTAAGACGCTATCGAGGACGACGCGCGCTCACCGCGGAACGACGCAGGCCGCCACGACACGACAGCCGCCCCGACGGGTGTCGGGACGGCTGTCGTCAAGAGGGCTGTGCGCAGTGGAGCTGCGGGGAATCGAACCCCGGTCCTCGAGCGTCGATCCAGGTCTTCTCCGGGTGCAGTCAGTGATGTCGCTTTTCTCGGCCTCGGCGCTCCCACAGACAGGTCGCCGACAGGCCCAGTCAGGATCAAGTCCCGGTCACCCCTCCTGACAGAGAGTGACCAGCAAGTCTCCTAGATGAGGCCTGGGTCCGGGACGGAGACGGGTGCCCGGTCAGACCCTTCGATCACTGCTCAGGCAGCGAGAGCGAAGTCGTTGCGATTGGTGTTGGCAACTATGGATTTCCAGCGGTCGTTTACGAGATGACGCTGGCTTCTCGACCCGCTTCCCCTGGAACTAACGTCCCAAGTCGAAACCGATCAGCCCCTCTTGTGTTGTCAAGCAGGCCCGAGCCCACGGCTCCAGCCTACTGGTCCCAACCGACAACCGGCCAACGCTATTCCGTCGGGGTGTGGGGGCGCAGCGGCTCGGAGTGCCAGACGTCGTCGTCGAGACGCCACAGCTGGCGGTCGGTGCTGTCCACGAGGTCGGCGGGCACGTCGTGGTCGAAGTCGAGCCCGGCCTCGAGGACGGCCTGATGGTGCTCCGACCAGGAGGCCGCGTTCCTCGCCCGCGCGTCAGCCTGCTCGGCGTCGGTGGCACCCGGCGGCGTGACCACGGCGCCGTGCGGTGCCTCGATGCCGGCCGGTACGTCGCTGCCGTCGGGAGCGATCGCGTAGAGCCGCTCGTCGGTCATCCGGTGGTCGGCGCGCACCACGAGCGTGCCGTCGTCGCGCCAGCGGAACCGGACGGACCATCCCTGGCCCTTGAGGTGCCCGTCGCGGTGCGCGGCGACGGCATCGTCGGGCAGGAAGAGGCCCCAGGCCGCGAAGTGGTCGGCGAACGCCTGCTGCTGGGGCGTCGGACCGCCCGGTCGCTCCCCCGCTCCACCGGCCTCGTTGCCCTCGCCGTCCTCCCCGGGCACCTCTGGAGCCGCCTGCAGGCGGACGCGCGTGATGCGGTGGCCGTCGAGCTCGACGACCTCGAGCCTGCGGCCCTCGACCACCACCGAGTCGCCGAGCTCGGCCATCCGCGCCAGCCGGTGCAGGACGTAGCCGGCGACGGTCTCGTAGGGCCCGTCGTCCAGCTCCACCCCGGTCCGCTCCGCGAACTCCTCGATCGTCAGGCCGGCGTCGACGGTCGTCGGGTCGGCGGACGCGGCGATCTCGGCGTCGGTGTCGTACTCGTCGTGGATCTCACCGACGAGCTCCTCCATGAGGTCCTCGAGGGTGACGATCCCGTCGGTGCCGCCGTACTCGTCGACCACCAGCGCGATGTGCGCGCCGAGGCTGCGCAGCTGGTCGATGGAGGGCAGGACGCGGTTGGTGCGGGGCAGCACCGGCAGCTCCCGGGCGATGTCGGCGACCGTGGTCGAGCGGTCGTCCGCGCGCCCGAGCACGTCGCGCAGGTGGAGGTAGCCGAGCACCTCGTCGAACGACGTACCGGTCACCGGGTAGCGGGTGTAGGGCTGGTCGACGATGACGGCCACCGCGTCGGCGAGGGTGAGGTCACCCGCCAGGAAGACCACGTCGCCGCGCGGCTTCATGACCTCGCTCAGCGAGCGGTCACCGGCCTCGAAGACGTCGTCGACGAGGCGTCGCTCGCCCTCCGGGATGTCCTCGTGGCCGGAGATCATCATCCGCAGCTCCTCCTCGTCGACCTCGTCGCCGGCGGCGTCGGGGTTGCCGCCCAGCAGGCGGACGAGCAGGTTGGTCGAGAGCGACAGCAGCCAGATCACCGGCGTCATCACGGTGGCGAACTTGCCGAGCGGCGGCGCGAAGAGCTTGGCCACCCCGACCGACCGCTGCAGGGCGAGCCGCTTGGGCACGAGCTCGCCGAGGACCAGCGACAGGTAGGACACGACCAGCGTGGTGACCACCAGGGACACCGTGTCGGGCGCCGGGACGCCGAGGTCCTCGAAGGCGGGTGCGAAGGAGGGTGCCAGCGTCGAGGCGCCGAAGGCGGCGGAGAAGAAGCCCGCCACCGTGACGCCGATCTGCACCGCGGACAGGAAGCGATTGGGGTCCCGGGCGAGGGAGGCGACCGCGTGCCCGCGCCCTCCTTGGGTGTCGAGACGCTCCACCTGGCCGGAGCGCAGCGACACCAGTGCGATCTCGGTCGCGGCGAACACACCGCCCACCAGGATGAACGCGAGGACGAGCAGGACGTCGATCCAGGTACCGGCTTCCACGGCATCAACGTAGCGACCGGCTGTGCACGGAGTGGCCGGGAACCGTCAGAGACCCTGCCACTCCGGCTTGCCCGCCCAGACCTCGCGGTAGTGCTCGACACGGTCGAGCCGCGATGCGGCGGCCGGGTCCAGCAGGACGGTCGCGTGGGGGTGCAGCTGGAGCGTCGACGCCGGGCAGGACGCCGACACCGACCCCTCCACGGCGTCGGCCACCGCCTGCGCCTTGCTCTCGCCGGTCCCCACCAGCAACAGGTGCCGCGCGCGACCGATCGTGGCCAGGCCCTGGGTCAGCACGTGCCGGGGCACGTCGCCGACCGAGCCGAAGAAGCGGGCGTTGTCGGACCGGGTGCGCTCGGTCAGCGTCTTGAGCCGGGTCAGCGAGGCCAGCGACGAGCCCGGCTCGTTGAACGCGAGGTGGCCGTCGCTGCCGATCCCGAGCACCTGCAGGTCGACGCCACCCGCCGCGACCAGCGCCGCCTCGTAGCGGGCGCCCGCCTCGGGCAGCCCCTCCGGGGCGGGGTCGGGGCTCGTCACGTGCTCACGGGCGATCCCGAGGTCGTCGGTCACCTGCGCGAGGATCGTCTCGCGGTAGGTCTGGGGGTGTCCCGCCGGTAGACCGACGTACTCGTCCAGGGTGAAGCAGCGCACCCGGTCGTACGACGGCCCGGCGCCGTCGCGGTGCCGCCGGACCAGCTCGCGGTAGGTCGGCAGCGGGCTCGACCCGGTCGCCAGGCCGAGGACGGCGTCGGGAGCGCGCCGGACCAGTGCCTCGATCGTGT
Source organism: Nocardioides sp. zg-1230 (assembly GCF_013155335.1). Lineage (GTDB taxonomy): Bacteria > Actinomycetota > Actinomycetes > Propionibacteriales > Nocardioidaceae > Nocardioides. Next base: position 404,366 of record NZ_JABJQZ010000008.1, read on the forward strand.
CGGCGGCCAGCGCGGCCACGGCCTCCACGCTGTCGAGCGGCACGACCTCCATCAGGACTCCCGGGCGTCGTGGACGACGCGACCGCCGACGACCGTCGCGACGGGCTGCAGGCCTTCGTCGACCAGGGTCAGGTCACCACGCCGGCCGGGCTCGAGTCGGCCGCGGGTGGGGTCGCCGACGAGGCCGGCCGGCGTGGTGGTCACGGTGGCGACGGCGTCCTCGAGGGAGCAGCCGGTCGTGGCGTGCAGCAGGCGCAGGCAGTCCAGGAGGCCGGCCGCCGACCCGGCGAGCGTGCCGTCGACCAGACGGACCGTGCCGGCGGAGACCACCACCTCGTGGTCTCCGAGGCGCGCCCGCCCCTCGGGCAGCCCGAGGCCGGCGGTCGTGTCGGAGACGGTGAGGAACCGCGAGGGGCCCAGGGCCCGCCACATCGCGACCACCACGTCGGGGTGCAGGTGGTGGCCGTCCACGATCACGCCCGCGACGAGCCGGGTGGCGTCCGCTCGAGCGCCGAGGGCGACGCCGACGGGACCGGGGTCGCGCGCCAGCATCGGGGGCATCGCGTTGCCGAGGTGGGTCAGGCTCGTCGCGCCGGCGTCGATCGCGGCGTGGACGGTGGCCGCGTCGGCATCGGTGTGCCCGATGGCCACGCCCACTCCGCGCCCCGCGAGCTCGCGGACCAGGTCGAGGGCGCCCGGCAGCTCGGGTGCGACGGTCACCATCAGCACGCCGGCCTCCCGTGACCAGCGCGCCGCGAGGTCGGACGAGGGCAGCCGCAGCCAGCGCTCGGGGTGCGCGCCCTTCCGGGATGGCGCGATGAACGGTCCCTCGAAGTGCAGCCCCAGCGGCACCGCGCCCTGCCAGCCCTCGGGGGGACCGTCGGCGTACGTCCCGAGCGCCATGTCACGCGCCTCCGGGTCGGAGGTGATGACGGTGGGCAGCCACGCCGTGACGCCGTACGACGCCAGCGCTGCACCGGCCTCCCACAGCCGGGTCGGCTCGGCAGTCAGGTCGATGCCGGCGACGCCGTTGACCTGGAGATCGATGACACCGGGGAGCACCCTGAGGCCGGCCGCGTCGAGCACGGGTGCGCCCTCGGGCGCGGCCCCCGCGACGACCCCGCCCGCGATCGTCACGTCCCGCGAGCCGCCCCTCACCAGCAGGTCGGCCATCGCTCACCTGCCCAGGATCGCGGCGCCGACGGCGGCGACCGGGTAGTGGAGGGGGACCATGCTGAGCCGGTCGGCGAGGCCGAGCGAGGCGAGGAAGGGCGAGCCCTCCCCCAGCGAGCGCAGCTGCCGGACCACCTGCTCGCGCAGCGGCTCCCCCACCTCGGCGACCCCGCCGCCCAGGACGATGCGCTCGGGGTCGATCGTCAGGCCGAGCGCCCGGATCGCGCTCGCCACGCCCCAGCAGAAGCGGTCGCGCACCGCGACGGCCTCGGGGTCGCCCGCGGCGGCGGCGGCGAAGAGCGCGGCAGCCGGCGGACCGTCCGTCGTGGGCCAGGCCCGGGCGAGGGCCCGGCCGGACGCGATGGTCTCGAGGCAGCCGGTCTGACCGCAGCCGCACGCGGCGCCGGCCGGGTCCACCGGGAGGTGGCCGATCTCGCCGGCCGCTCCGTGCTCGCCGCGGCGCAGCCGCCCGTCCACGACGAGCCCGGCGGCCAGCCCGGTGCCGACGCTGAGGTAGACCACGTCGTCCGCGCCGACGAGCGCCCGTGCGGCGAGGGCGGCGGCGTTGACGTCGTTCTCGACGACCACGTCGTGCCCGAGCCGCGCGGCGAGCAGGTCGCGCAGGGGCAGGTCGTCGCCGTTGACGCCGAGGTTGACGGCGTGCCGCAGCATCCCGCGCTCGCCGTCGACCAGGCCGGGGACGCCGACGCCGACGCGGCACGCCAGGCCGTTCCCGCTCCCGCCGCTCCTGCTCACGAGGGCGTCGAAGACCCGCTCGGCGGTCGCGACCACGCCGTCGGCGCCGGGTCGCGTGACCTCCCTGACCTGGGCCACGATCGAGCCGTCCTCCCCGAGGACGACGCCGTGCGTCTTGGTGCCGCCGATGTCGAGGCCGACGGCCCGCGTGCCCGCCATGGCGGCGTTCACCGCGACCACCCTGCCTGTCGCAGCACCTCGGTGACGGCGGCGACGCCGGGGGCCGACGAGCCGCGCGTGCCGATGGTGGGCAGAGCGGTGTCGTCTACTGAAGGCCAACCCCACTCGACGACGACGGCCGGGCGACCGCTGTCGGCGATCGCGCGCAGGAAGGCCAGCACGTCGGGACGCCGACCCGCGTCGCGCACCTGCACGACCACCGGTACGTCGTCGGGCACGTCACGCGGCAGCCCGGCAGCCAGCGACCGCGGGTAGAGGCGGTGGTCCGGGACCAGGCCCCACGCCACGTCGCCGACCGCGATGTTGGCCGCGGTCTCGACGCTGACCACGACCGCGTCGGCGAGGTCGGGCAGGTCGCCGTCGAGGATGAGCGCGGACGCGGCGGCACCCGCCTGTCGTGTCGCGTCGGGGGCCTCGGATGTGGGGGTGGCCGCGGGGGTGGCCGCGGTGGCCGCCACCGATGCGTGCATCACCGCGACGCGACCGGCTGCCTCCGCGAGCCGCTCCCGGGTCAGGCGCCCGTCGCCGACGGCAGCGACGATCGCGTCACGGACCTCGAGCACCAGCGAGGCCGGCTTGTCAGGGCCGAGGCAGAGCAGGTCGCACCCGGCGGCGAGGGCCTGGACCGCCGCCTCCGGGACGCCCCGCGCGGCGGACGCCCCGGCCATGTCGAGGGCGTCGCTGACGATGACGCCCTCGAACCCGAGCACCTCGCGCAGCATCCCCAGGACGAGCGGGCTCAGCGTCGCCGGCCGGTCCGGGTCGAGGGCCGGTACGACGATGTGCGACGTCATCACCGCCGCGGTCCCCGCCTCGACGGCGGCGTCGAACGGCACGAGCTCGCGGGCGGCGAGGGTGTCGGGGTCGACGTCGATGCGGGGCAGGTCGAGGTGGCTGTCGGTGGCGGTGTCGCCGTGGCCGGGGAAGTGCTTGGCGCACGCCGCGACACCCGTCGACTGGAGCCCGCGCGTCCACGCGGCCACGTGGGCGCCGACCTGGTCGGCGTCGACGCCGAAGCTCCGGGTGCCGATGACGGGGTTGTCGGGGTCGCTGTTGACGTCGGCGTCCGGCGCGAGGTCGAGGGTCACGCCCACCGCGGCCAGCTCGTGGCCGACCCAGCGACCGACCGCCTCGGTGAGCTCGAGGTCGCCCACCGCGCCGAGGGCCGCGGCACCGAGCACCGGGCTCGGCTCGCGGGTGTGGAGCCGGCTGACGTCGCCGCCCTCCTCGTCCACCGCGATCACCGCGCCGGGGTTGGCGCCGCGGATCTCGGCGCTCAGCGCGGCGAGGGCGGCGGGCCCGGCCGCGGTGTTGGAGCCGAAGTAGCAGACGCCGCCGAGACCGTCCTCGAGCAGCGCCCGGTACGCGTCGGGCAGCGTCGTACCCGTGAAGCCGGGCAGCAGCACGCGCAGGGCCAGCGCGCTCACGTCGTCGTGTCTCACCCTTTCACTGCTCCGGAGGTGAGTCCGCTGACCATCCGGCCCTGGACGATGAGGAAGAAGACGATGACGGGCACGGCGATGAGGGTGGAGCCGGCCATGATGCCGCCCCAGTCGGTGCCGCGGTTGACGTCGGTGAACGTCGAGAGCCACAGCGGCAGCGTGCGCTGGTCCTCACGCGTCATCACCACGAGCGCGAGGGTGAACTCGTTCCACGCCTGGATGAAGCCGAAGACGCCGGTGGCGACGAGGCCGGGGGCGAGCAGCGGGAGCGTGACGCGGAAGAACGCCTGGGGACGCGAGCACCCGTCCATCATCGCGGCCTCCTCGAGCTCGTAGGGCACGCCGGCGACGAAGCCGCGCAGGGTCCAGATCGTGAAGGGCAGCACGCTGGCGACGTAGACCAGCGTGAGCCCGACGACGGTGTTGAGCAGCTCCATCGTCTCGAGCATCTTGTACTGGCTGATGAACAGCCCCTCCACCGGGATCATCTGGATCATCAGCAGCGTGACGATGAAGGACAGCCGGCCGCGGAAGCGGAACCGGCTGACCGCGACCGCGGCGACGAAGGCGAAGAGCAGCGCCACGGTGATCGTCAGGCCGGTGACCGTGAGGCTGACCCGGAGGGCGTCGAGGAACTGGTCGGTGGCGAAGACGGTGCGGTAGTTGTCGAGGTCGCCGCCGAACGGAACCCATGTGGGCGTGGGGCTGCGGATCTCGTTGCGGGCGAGGAACGAGCTGTTGACCATCCAGTAGACGGGGAACGCCGCGAGGAGGAAGGCGAGGACGCCGACGCTGTTGGCCGTGGCGCGCAGCGCGGGTCTGGTCGGTCGGCTCATGCGGGGTCCCCCTCCTGCCGGAGCATGGCGCGGACGTAGGGCGCGGTCAGCACGACGGTGAGGGCGAGCATGAAGATCGCCACCGCTGCAGACATGCCGAACTCGCCGCCACCGATGCCGAGCCGGTAGATGTAGGTACCGAGGAGGTTGGTGTCGCGGGCGCTGCCACCGGCCTCCTGGAGGATGTAGATCTGCGTGAACACGCGCAGGTCCCAGATGACCTGCAGCAGGCCGACGACGAGCAGCACGGGCCGGATGGTGGGCAGCACGACGTGGCGGAAGCGCGACCCTGCGCCGGCGCCGTCGATCTCGGCGGCCTCGACGAGCTCTTCCGGCAGCTGGGTGAGCGCGGCGTAGACGGTGAAGGCGACGAACGGGACGCTCATCCACACCACGACCACGGTGGCGACGAAGAAGAACGACAGCGGCCGCAGCAGCCACCCGTGCCCCTCGTAGTCGAGCCCGAGACCGGTGAGGACGTGGTTCACGACGCCGTACTGGGTGTCGAAGAGCCACTGCCACACGGTGAGGGAGGCGACGACGGGCATGGCCCAGGCGAGCAGCAGCCCGGTCTGCACGAGCAGGCGTACGCCGCGCGACATGTGCCGCATCAGCAGCGCGAGGCCCACGCCGATGGCCATCGTCAGCGCCGCATTGACGAGACAGAAGGCGATGGAGCGTGCGGTGACCTGCCACAGGTAGCCGTCGGTGACGAGCCGGCGGTAGTTGTCGAGGCCGATCCACTCCGGCGGCCGGCCGAACTGCTGGGCGAGGCCGAAGTCCTGGAACGACAGGACCACCTGGCGCACCAGCGGGTAGCCCAGTGCCAGCGCGAGGGCGAGCACCGCGGGGACGAGCAGGGCGTACGGCAACGGGCTGGTGCGTCTGCGCCGGGCGACGCGGGTGCCGACGTCGCTCGCGGTGTCGGTGACGGTCCGGTCCATGGTGTCGCTCATCGTCCCTCCTCTCCGGTGCCGGGTGTGCCAGGTGTGATGGGTGGCGCGGGCGTGCAGCGGTGAGGGCAGCGGCTGGCGCCGCCCCCACCGGTGGTCCGGACGTCTCAGCCGTTGAGCTGGCTGTCCATCTGCTCGTCGGTCTTCGCGGCCAGCTCCTCGACGTCGCCGCCCTGGGCGATGGCGCTGAAGAGGTCCTCGAGGGCGCGCGAGCCCTCGACCGTGGCCCAGCCGGGCGCGGCCGGCGTGAGCTTGGCGTTGGACGCGGCCGCCACGGTCGCCTCGGCGTACTCGTCGTCGCCGAGCAGCGGGGCGAGCGAGGTGAGGGCGGGCGTGAGGCCGGCCTCGGCCATGAGCGTCTGGTAGTCCTCGCTCAGCATGAGCTCGACCGCCTCCTGGGCGAGGTCCTGGTGGGCCGACTTGGCCGCGATCGCAATGTCGGAGCCGCCCAGCAGCACGGGCGCGGGGTCACCGTCCGGTCCGGGCAGCGCGAAGACGCCCACCTGCTTGGCGTGGCCGTCGGGGCAGCCGGTCTCGGGGTCCTCGAGCAGCCCCTTCACCCAGCCGGGCGTCGACATCATGCCGACCTCGCCCGCGCAGAACGGGGTCCACGGGTCGGCCTCGTTGCCGTCCTTGGGTGCACCGGACGCCTCGGTGAAGAGCTGCTGGGCCATCTCCAGGCCGGCCACGGACTCGGGCGAGGACAGCGAGCCGGCCCACTCGCCGCCGTCCTCGACGGCGAGGTCGCCGCCGGCGGACCAGATGAAGGCCGCGCCGTTGCGCCAGTCCTGGCCCGGGAACCAGAAGCCGGAGAAGTTCGCCGGCTTGGGGTTGTCCTTCTTCAAGGCGATCGCCGCGTCGACGAACTCGTCGAGCGTCGTGGGCACCTCGAGGCCGGCCTTCTCGAAGAGGTCCTTGCGGTAGAAGATGTACTTCGAGCCGGCGTAGTAGGGGACGGCGTACGTCTCCCCGTCGACCGTGGCGCCCTCGACGAAGCCGGGCAGCAGGTCGTCGCCGCCGAGGTCGTCGAGCTCGTCGGTGAGCGGCGCGAAGGCGCCCGCGGACGTGAAGGTCGGCGCCTGCGTGTTGCCGATCTCGACCACGTCGGGGGTCTCGGACTCACTGGAGAGCGCGGTGGTGAGCTTCTCGACGAGGCCGTCCCACTCCTGCTGCTCGATGGTCAGCGTGGACCCCGGGTTGTCCTCCTCGAAGGTCGTCTTCAACCAGTCGCGGGCCTCCTGCGGAGTGTCCGTGCCGTTGAGCCAGACGCGGATGTCAGCCGACTCGGCGCCACCGTCGTCGGTCGACGAGCCGTCGTCGTCGCTGCCGCACGCGGCGAGCGTCGTCAGCGCGAGCGCGGCGACCGCCACCCCGGTCCATGACTTCTTGATGCGCACCACAGTTGTCCTTCCGTCGATCTCTTCAGGTGGGTTGGAGGCGCTCACGAGACGCCCAGCTCCCCGGCGAGCACGAGCACGGCCGCTCCCACGACCACGACGTCCTCGCCGAGCTTGGAGGTGCGGACGGCCAGCCCTGTCGAGCTGATCGGCATCGTCCGCTCGCGGATGGTCCGGTCCGCCGCGTCGAGCAGCGGCCCGTCGAGCAGCTCCGCAGGGCCGCTCAGCACGATCTCGTGGAGGTTGAGGGCGGCGACGACCGGCGCCAGCACCTCGCCGAGCCGGGTCCCGACCTCGGCGAGCACGGCCGGGCCGTCGGCCCCGGGCTCCGCCACGCGGCGTCTCAGGCGGGGCGCGGCCAGCAGGGTCTCGAGGCAGCCGGTGCGCGAGCACGCACAGCGCTCGCCGGCGGGGTCGACCACGACGTGGCCGATCTCGCCCGCGGCCCCGAGGTGGCCGTGGAGCAGCGAGCCGCCGAGGACGAGCCCGGCACCCACACCGGTGCCGACCCGCAGCACCATCAGGCCGCCGTCGCCGGACTCGCCGAAGGTGTGCTCGCCCAGGACGGCGGTGTTGGCGTCGTTGGCGACGAAGACCGGCACGTGCAGTGCCTCCGCCAGCCGGGCGGCGAGGGGGGTGTCGGTCCAGGCCAGGTTGGGCGCATCGACGACCGTGCCGGCGGCGTCGACGACGCCCGGGCTGCCGACCCCGACGCCGAGGACCGGCCGGTCGGTCATCGTCATGAGCTGTGCGGCGAGGCCCAGCACGAGCTCGACCGCCTGCTCACCCTCCGCGCCGTCGACGTGCACCTCGTGCCGTGCCTGGACGGTGCCGGCGAGGTTGACCACCGCACCGGACATGCGGTCGGTCTCCGACAGGTCGAGGCCGATGATGTGGTGCGAGTCGGGGGCCAGCCCGACGAGCGTCGGCGGCTTGCCGACCCGGGTCTCGGCGGGCGCGCCCAGCTCGGCCAGGAACCCCTCGGCGAGCATCTCCCCCACCAGGTCCGACACAGTGACCCGGGTCAGGCCGCTCGACCGGGCCAGGTCCGCCCGGCTCGCGGGACCCTCGCGGAAGAGCTGTTGCAGCAGCAGCGAACGGTGGTGGCGGCGGGCGTCCTCCTGGAGGAGCTTGCCCCGGGGACGGAGTGGCCGACCCACTGGTGTGTGCGGTGTCACATTAGTTAGTTCAGCGCACTTACATATCCCCCGTCAAGAGGTCACTCTGATTCGCCGGCGCCCGGTCCAGTCCACCGAGCGGTGATCCAGCCACATTCCTCCGGCGCAGAACGTAGGTGGACCACCGCCCGCGGGCGCGGCGTCGTACGACACGCCCTGCGGCGGTGGTCGAGCGACATTCCGCCGGCCCCGAATGTGGGTGGACCACCGCTCACCCCAGCACACGCGCTCAACCAGCTACTCCAACAACAAGCAGCATGACCAACGTTGCAACGACCACTTGACGCCAAGGCCTCGGAACGTGTCTCACTCACCGCTCGGGCGGCGGCGGAGCGGGCTCAGCCGAGGAGGGCGGAGGGGTTGTCCCAGCACACGGCGCGCAGCCAGTCCTCCCCCAGGCCCAGCCGCTCGAGCGCCTCGAGCTGGACGACGTAGGGGTAGGGGATGTTGGGGAAGTCGCTGCCGAGGTGGACCTTCCCGGCCAGCCCGAGGTCGCGGAGGCGGAGCAGCAGCCCGGCAGGGTAGGCGCCGCCCATCTGCTCGAAGAACGGGGTGAAGGCCATCGTGGTGTCGAGCCCGACCCGGTCGTACGACTCGGCGAGCGTGAGGAACTCGGCGTACTCCGGGGCGCCGGCGTGTGCGATCACCAGCCGCAGCCGCGGGTGCCGGGCCAGCAGGTCGGCGACCGGCCCGGGGCCGGTGTGCTCGGTGGCGACGGGGCCGCTGCCGGCGTGGAGCACCACGGGCGTCCCGGCGGCCGCGACGGTCCCCCACGCTTCGTCGAGGAGCGGGTCGGTGACGTCGAAGGCGCCGACCTGCACGTGCACCTTCCAGACCTCGACCGGGTGGGACGCGGCCGTGCGGGAGGCGACGTACGCCGCCACGCCGGGCTCGGGGAAGAACGTGCCGCACACCGCAGCCTCGGGCACGCGCTCCGCGAAACCGGCCGCCCAGTCGTTGAGGAACTCGGCCATGTCGGGCCGGTGCGCGTAGGGAAGCGCGGTGAAGCGACGTACGCCGAAGGAGCGCAGGACGTCGACGAGCGCGTCGTCGGAGTCGCGGTAGTGCAGCGGCCACGGCCGCCCGATGAGGGGGCCGGCGGCGTCGAACTGCGCCCGCACCTTGGCCATCACCCGCGGCGGCAGGAAGTGGGTGTGCAGGTCGACGAGGCCGGGCAGGCCGAGGGCCCGGGCGAACTCGACGGGGGTCAACCGCTCCTCAGTCCCGGCCTCAATCGCGGTGGCCCTTGAGCCGTCGCTGGACGGCCTCGACCTTCTCGCGGTTGGCCGTGCGCTCGGCGAGCGTGTGGCGCTTGTCGTAGGACTTCTTGCCCTTGGCGAGGGCGATCTCGACCTTGGCGCGGCCGTCCTTGAAGTAGAGCGACAGCGGCACGAGCGTGTAGCCCTTGTCGGTGATCTTGCGCTCGATCTTGTCGATCTCGGAGCGGTTGAGCAGGAGCTTGCGCCGCCGGCGGGCCGAGTGGTTGGTCCAGGTGCCCTGGCTGTACTCCGGGATGTGGACCCCGAGCAGCCACGCCTCGCCGTTGTCGATCTCGGCGAAGCCGTCGACCAGCGACGCACGTCCTTGGCGCAGCGACTTCACCTCGGTCCCCATGAGGACGAGCCCGGCCTCCCAGGTGTCCTCGATGTGGTAGTCGTGGCGCGCCTTCTTGTTCTGCGCGACCATCTTCTGGCCCTGCTCCTTCGCCATGGGTCCATTCTCCCAGAGCGTGTCCAACCGGTTGTGGCCGGTCGAGCCGGGTCAGAGCCAGTTCATCGGGTCGACGGCCTGGCCGTTGGCCATCACCGTGAAGTGCAGGTGGCACCCGGTGGACCACCCGGTGCTGCCCTCGAAGCCGATGACCTGCCCCGTCTCGACCTGGGCGCCGACGCCCACGTTGTAGCCGCTGGCGTGGTTGTAGATCGTGGCGACCCCCTTGCCGCCGAGGACGCCGTGGTCGATCACCAGCCGGTTGCCGTAGACGCCGCTGTAGTAGGACGACACGACCTTGCCGGGCGCCGCGGCACGCAGCGGGGTGCCGCACCCGCCGCCGAAGTCGACGCCGTCGTGCAGGCCCCAGTAGTGGTAGATCGGGTGGCTCCGGAAGCCGAACGGCGAGGTGACGTAGCCCTCGACCGGGTAGGCGAGCGCGCCCGGGCTCGGGGTGGACGCCTGCGACCGCGCGTTCGCGGCGGCCTGGGCGGCGCGCTGGCGGCGGAGGGCGGCGAGGGCGCGCTTGCGCAGCATCTCCTCGATCTGCTGCTGCTCCTTCTCGAGCTTGCGGAGCTTCGCGAGGTCCTTGGCGCGGGCCGCGCTCGCCCCCGCCCGGGCGTCACGACGCTCGATCACCAGGGAGACCACGGAGTCCTTGGCCGCCTGCTCCTCGGACTCGAGGGCCTGCATCAGCTCGAGGTGCTCGGCAGCGGCCTGCCGCTTGGTGGCGACGGCGTCGCGCGCCTCGGTGACCTGGTCCTGGCGCACCTCGAGGAGCACCTCGGCGGCCTTCAGCTCGTCGTACTCGCGTGCCTCCTGGCCGATGACGACGTCACGTACGCCGTCGCGGCGGGTGAGCTCCTCGGTGGATTCGGCGTCGAGGAGGGACGAGAAGGCGATCAGCTCGGGGTCGCCCTCGGCGTACATGTCGGTGACGGTGCGGGCGACCTTCGCGCGCTGGGCGTCACGGTCGACCTGGCCCTGCGCGAGGGCGGCCTCGGCGGCGGCGAGCTCGGCCTCGGCGGCCACCAGCTCGGCCTGCATCTGGGCATCGCGCTCGCGGGCGACCTCCACCTTGCCGCGAGCCGTGGCGAGGCGGGTCTTCGCGACGCCGAGCTGCTGCTGCGCGGCGTCGAGGCGCGCCGCGGCCTTGCGCAGCTGGGCGCTGGACTCGTCGAGGTCCTGGTGCGCGCCCTTGAGCTCGCGCTCGACCTTGTTCTTCTTGTCCTTGAGGTCGTCGGCATGAGCGGCGGACACGCCCAGCGCCATGACGGCCACGAGTGCTGCGGCCATGCGGCGATGAGCGGCACGGGGGAAGGTACGCACCGGGGGAAGCCTTTGCGTCGGGGAAGCGGGGAAGGGTGCCCCTCCCGACGCGATGCCGGGCGAGACGCCTAGACGCTAACCCCCGCTGCTCAGACTTTGAGGTATTTGCGCGTCAACACGAGTGTCGGGAGCACGGTCAGCACCGGACCGAGGATCGCGACCGCTCCGGCAGCGAGCCAGAACTCGTCCCAGGCGATCCACGGGACGAACCTCAGGTTGTCCGAGAGGTCACCGATCGCGAAGCGCAGGAACGCCGCCAGCCCCCCGACGGCGAGGCCGACGCTGATGAGCGCGGTGACCAGCGCCTCGAGGAGGAACGGCAGCGCGATGTAGAGCGTGGAGGCACCCACGAGCCGCATGATCCCGATCTCCTTGCGGCGCGCGAAGGCGGCGAGCCGGATCGTGTTGGCGACCAGCAGCAACGCGGCCAGCACCAGCACGGCGGCGGTGCCGAGGGCGTACGTGCGCATCTTGGTGATCGTGGTGAGGATCGGGCCGACCTGCTCACGCAGGTCGCGCACCCGGGAGACCCCGTCGAGGCCCTGCACCGCGCTGCTGATGCCTTCGTACTGCTCGGGGTCCTCGAGCGTGATCCAGATCGTCTGCGGCATGTCCTCGGCGGTCAGCGCGGGGTTGTCGCCGGAGAACAGCTCCTCGCCGTAGAGCTCCTTGGCCTTCTCCAGGGCGACCTCGCCGGACTCGAAGCGGTAGCTCGCGACCTCCGGGTTGGCGTCCACCACGGCCTCGATCTCCGTCTTCTGCGCCTCGGTCACCGGGTTGGGGCAGACCGGGTTGGAGTCGTTGAGCCGGCACAGGTAGACCGTGATCTGGAGCTGGTTGCCGAAGTGGTCGGCGGCACGCGTCGCCTGCTGCTGGAAGAGCAGGCCGATGCCGACCAGCGTCAGCGACACGACCAGGGTGAGGATCACCGCCAGGTGCATCGTCAGGTTGCGTCGCAGGCCCTGGCCGAGCTCGGAGTAGACGTAGCGAAGCTGCATGGAGTCGGGATCTCGATTCGTTCGGGGTTGCGGATCGGGTCGGGGCGGGGGCCCGTGTCAGTTCTGGTGGCCGTAGACGCCCTGCGCCTGGTCACGCACGACGTGCCCGTTCTCGAGCTCGATGACGCGCTTGCGCATCTGGTCGACGATCCCGGCGTCGTGGGTGGCCATCACGACCGTCGTGCCGGTGCGGTTGATCCGGTCGAGGAGCTTCATGATGCCCACCGAGGTCGTGGGGTCGAGGTTTCCGGTGGGCTCGTCGGCGATGAGGATCATCGGGCGGTTGACGAACGCGCGGGCCACGGCGACGCGCTGCTGCTCGCCACCGGAGAGCTCGTCGGGCATCCGGTCGCCCTTGCCGCTCAGGCCGACCAGCTCGAGCGTCTCGGGGACGACGTCCTTGATCTCCTTGCGGGACTTGCCGATCACCTGGAGCGCGAAGGCGACGTTCTCGGTGACCGTCTTGTTGGGCAGCAGGCGGAAGTCCTGGAAGACGGTGCCGATGTCGCGACGCAGCCGGGGCACCTTCCAGCCGGCGAGCCGGTTGATCTCCTTGCCGGCGACGTAGACGCGACCGGTGGTCGGGCGGTACTCCCGGAGCACCAGGCGCAGGAAGGTCGACTTGCCCGAGCCCGAGGAGCCCACGAGGAACACGAACTCCCCCTTCTCGACGTCGACGGACACGTTGTCGAGGGCGGGGTGGGGGTGGCCGGGATAGGTCTTGGTGACCTTCTCGAAGCGAATCACGGCGTCGAGGCTACGTGAGGGGTGGACGCGACGCCGAACCTGCGCTGCCGCGGCTCACCGGCCGGCCGGCACCTCGAAGTCGGTGGCGGCGGCATCGCCGGTGGCGGGGTCCCACGCCAGCACGCCGTCGTCGGCGGACACCGAGTAGAGGACCGAGCCGTCGGGCGACCAGGCGACCGCGCCGGGGTCGTCGGTGTGGCCCTCGAGCCGCATCGGGCGGCGGGCGTCCGGGTCCCACACCGTCACGGTGGTCTCGTCGAGCGAGGTGAGGGCGAGCGTCGTCCCCGTGGGGGCGTACGCCGCCTCGTGGAGGCGGGTGCCCCGGAGCTCGGCCACGAGCTGCCAGGTCTCGGCGTCCCACACCGACGGCTGTCCATCGGCCCCCGGTCCGAGGAGCAGGGCGCCGTCGGCGCTCCAGGCCACGGTGCCGCCGTCACCGGACGGGAGCTCCTGCGACTCGCCCGTCGCGAGGTCGTGGACCTCCACCGGGCCGTTGCCCGCCGTGGCGATCCGGTCGCCCTCGGGAGAGAAGGAGATCCGGTGGACCTCCCCGAGGGTGTCGTACGACGCCTCCTCCGCACCGTCGACCGACCACACGACCAGCCGACCCGAGCCGTCGTCGTCGAGCCCGGCCGCGGCGACGAGCTCGCCGTCGGGGCTGTAGGCCACCGCCGTCACGGGCGACCCGTCGGTCACGTCGTCGTCCGCGAGACCCGCGAGCTCGGTGACCGTGTCGCCCGACGCGAGGTCCTCGAGCACGACGTCGGCGTCGTCGACGGTGGCCACGGTCGACCAGTCCGGTGCGACCGCGACCGAGCCCCGGTCGGGCACGAGCTCGAGCGACCCGCTCGCGGCGTCCCAGCGGCAGATGCCGTTCCAGCAGTCGGCGAGCACCTCGGCCCCGTCGGGGCTCACCGACAGGTCGTCGGTCGCGACGAGCTCGAAGGGTGCGTTCCCGCCCGTGCTCCCACCCGCGCTCTCCGAGCCGGTCCCGGCGCTGCCACCGGTGGCGGGTGCGTCCGACCCGTCGTCCGAGCAGCCCGCGACCGCGAGCGCGAGCGCCGTCGCTGCCGCGGCGACGACGCGCCGGTCAGGCACGGACCGCGGCACCGGGGACCCGGGTGGCGTCGAAGTGGAGCGTGCGACCGTCCTCGCACTCGATGCGGTCGATCCACCGCGTCGCGTCGGCCAGCAGGCCCTGGGACACCGGTCGCGTGCCGAGGCTGTCCACGAGGTCGTACTCGTCGCTGATGCGCAGCACCGACCACGGGCGTTCGGCCGTGCCGTCGCCGGTGGCGAGGATGCCGTCGAGCGCGGCGCGAGACAGGCGGGCGTGCCGAGCGGCGGCCTCGGCGCGGCCGAGGCGTCTCAGCGCGGTGGCGAGCATCGCGTGGGCGGCCGGGCTGAGCAGCGACCCGGGCATGGTCGCCTCCAGGGCGGCCACGGCGTCGTCGAAGCGTCCCTCGCGGAGCAGGGCGCCTGCCCGCTCGCGCACCCGCAGGTCGGGGTCGAAGCCGGGCGCGGCGCGTACGGCGTCGCGCAGCGGCTCGAGCGTCTCGGGGGTCGGGTCGGCCAGGTGGGCGCCGAGCAGGTCGGCGTAGGTCGTCGTGGGTGTCATCGCTGTCCCTCCTCGAGGAGCCGCTCGAGCTCTTCCTCGGTCATGGCCTCGAGCTCCTCCTTGCCGATCCGACGTGCGTCGACCTCGACCGGTTGCTCGAAGTACTCCTCATAGGTGTCACCGTCGCCCGTCGACTTGTAGTCGTCGAAGTTCTCGTCCCACTCCTCGGCCTGCTCCTCGGTGATCCCGTCCTCCTCGTGCATGTCGAACGGGTCGTCCTGCCAGGGCCAGTGCCACGCGTCCTGGTCGTCGATGGCCTCGAACTGGCGGGCGTGGCGCATCTCGTGGGCGACGGTGTTGAGGATGAACGGGTCGTCGAGGATGCCCTCGTTGAGGGCGATCTCCGACCCACCGCCGCGGGCCTGGCCCCACAGGTCCCACGTCTCGGGCTCCCACGTGATGGTCGGGGTGGGGATGCCCGCCTCGGCGGCCTGCTCCTCGATCATCTCCTCGATCACCGCGCGACGCTCGGCGTCGGTCATCGTGGCCCACTCCTCTGCGACCTCGGGGCTGGCGACGCCGTAGTCGTCGACGGAGTCCACGTGTCCGGGTGGTACGCCGCCCGCGATCGTCGCGTCGGCGGCGGCCGCCCGGCCGAGGATGGTGGACACGTCGTCCGCGAGCGCCTGGGCGGTCTGCTGGCGGATGCGGGACCACTCGTCGGCCTCGTAGCGGTTCTCGAAGGTGGGTGGATCGCTGACGTCGCTCACCGTGCCGTCGGAGCTGATCGAGAAGTCCTTGGCGCGGGCCTCGCCCTCGACCTCGGTGACGAGGCGCTCGACCTCGGCGACGATCGTCTCGGCGTCGTAGAGGGCGCGCTGCATCTGGCGCTTGCCGTCGATGTGCCGCCCGAGCTGCTTGACGAGCAGGGTGCGACGGGCGACCGCGAAGGTCACGGCCAGCCCGGTCCACGACTCGGGCACGCCCTGCGTCTCGAGGAGGTCGCGGGCACCCTCCAGCGCGTCGAGGTCCTTCTTGAGGCTGTCGCCGGCGGTGCCGAGCGGCTCGGACTCCCAGCGCTTCGCGTCGCCGTAGGTGACGGTCATCCCCCACCGCCCAGCAGGCCCCCGAAGAGACCACCGGCCGCCTCGTCGACGGCGCGGTAGTCCTCACCGGCCGCGGCGAGGTCGGTGCCGAAGTCGCGGGTCGCCGACACCCACGCGGCGACCTCGTCGTCCCAGCTGCTGCCGAGCTCGCGGAGGTGGTCGAGGGACGCGGCCCCCGGGATGCCCCCGGCGGCCCAGGCGAGCGCTTCCGCGGACCCGTGCCCCCTGGCATCGGCTGCGGCGGTCTGCGCGGCGTTGGCCGCCTCCTCCATCGCGGCGTGCTGCACCTGCAGCTGAGACATCCCCGTCCCCCGTCTCGTCGGTGGTCCTGACCACCGTCTACCCGGGTCGGGCTACGCGGAAACCACCGCGATGTCAGGCGTCGACCTTCTCCGCTCCCCGGCGCCAGCGGATGCCGGCCTCCATGAAGTCGTCGAGGTCGCCGTCGAAGACCGCGCTGGGGTTGCCGGACTCGTGGCCGGTCCGCAGGTCCTTCACGATCTGGTACGGGTTGAGCACGTAGTTGCGCATCTGGTCGCCCCAGCTGGCGGCGACGTCGCCCTTGAGGTCCTTCTTGAGCGCGGCTTCCTCCTCCTTCTTCTTGGCCAGCAGCTTGGCCTTGAGGACCACCATCGCGGACGCCTTGTTCTGCAGCTGCGACTTCTCGTTCTGGCACGACACGACGATCCCGGTGGGGATGTGGGTCAGGCGGACCGCGGAGTCGGTGGTGTTGACCGACTGGCCGCCGGGGCCGCCGGAGCGGAAGACGTCGGTGCGGATGTCGTTCTCGTCGACCTCGATCTCGTCGGTCTGCTCGAGGACGGGCACGACCTCGACGGCGGCGAAGGAGGTCTGGCGGCGGCCCTGGTTGTCGAAGGGGCTGATCCGCACGAGGCGGTGGGTGCCGGCCTCGACCGACAGCGTGCCGTAGGCGTAGGGCGCGTGGATGGCGAACTCGGCGGACTTGATGCCCGCCTCCTCGGCGTAGGACACGTCGTAGACCTCGACGCCGTACTTGTGCTGCTCGGCCCAGCGGGTGTACATCCGCATGAGCATCTCGGCGAAGTCGGCGGCGTCGACGCCACCGGCGCCGGAGCGGATCGTCACGATCGCCTCGCGCTCGTCGTACTCACCCGACAGCAGGGTGCGGATCTCGAGCGACTCGACCGACTTCTTGATGCGGGCGAGCTCGGCCTCGGAGTCGGCGAGCGTGTCGGCGTCGCCCTCCTCCTGGGCCATCTCCACCATGAGGGCGAGGTCGTCGATGCGGGTCTCGAGGCCGGTGAAGCGGTCCATCTCGCCCTGCAGGGCCGAGAGCCGGCCGGTGATGCGCGTCGCGCTCTCGACGTCGTCCCAGAGGTCGGGTGCGGCGACCTGCTCGCCGAGGTCGGCGATCTCGCCGCGCATCCGCTCCAGGTTCAGCACCTGGCCGACGGTCTTCATGGTCGCCTGGAGCTGCTTGATCTCTTGGTCGAAGTCGATGCCTGCCACAAGGAGCAACAGTACGGCTCGCGCGGGAAACGTGTCGAAAGCAGCAGGCGTACAACGGCAGCGGCGAGCACGCCCGGCCTGTGATTCCGGTCGTGCCCGCCGCTGCGGATCGGTGCGCGTCAGCGCGTGCAGAGCACCTCCGGCGTCGCGACGGCGGCGACGGCGGCGGGCGTGGCGGTGGTGGACAGGTCGATCTTGAGGCGGAAGACGTCGGAGACGTCGAGGACCTCGTCGGCGACGACCGTGCCGATGGCCAGCGAGTGGGTCGCCAGAACCTTGTCACCGGACGAGATCGTCACGGCGCCGCTCGAGCCGGTTGCGGAGCTGTCGGTGAGCGCGTATGTCGCACGCAGGTCGGTGCACTTGTCGCGGCCAAGGGTGTACTCCACCGAGGACGGCGTCCCGGCGGTCGTGGTCGCGAGGCTCTGGCCGTAGTACTCGGCGCCGATGAGGACGCCCGCGGGCTCGACGTTCACGCGGGGGCCGCTGGGCCGGAAGACCAGCTTCTCCCACTTGTAGACCTCGACGGGGAGGGCCTTGCTGTAGCCCTTCTTGATGCCCCGCGAGCCCGGCTTGAGGACGCGGTACTCGCGCGGACCCTGCGTCGTGGGCTTGTCCTTGAGCACGTAGGTGCCGTTGCGCTTGACCTTGGCGTTGTCCGTGGACTTCCACGTCTTCTTGTTGCCCACGCGCTGCTGCAGGACGACCTTCTCGCCGGCGGCCTTGGGCGTGACACGCCCCTTGACCTTGACGGTGTCCTCCTTGGCGACGGCGACGTCGATGTTGGCCTTGGCGGACACCTTGTAGGTCCGGGCCTTGGCAGGCGCGGCCTGCGTCGGGGTGGTGAGTGCCAGCGAGCCGGCGGCGAGGGCCACGGTGGCGGCGATTGCGGTGATGCGGTTCATGGTTCTGTCCCCGTCGTGTGGGCCCGGGTGCGGGCCGTTCACGAGGGAGACGCGAGCCCCCAGCAGAAAGTTGTCGGCGGATCCCCGAGGATCCGCCGACGTGCTCCCTGACGCCTCACGGCAGGCAGAGCACCTCGGGCTCGGCGACGGCGGACGAGCCGGCCGGGGTCGCCGATCCGCTCAGGTCGAAGCGCATCCGGAAGGCACCGGTCAGGTCGACCTCGTGGTCGCGGATGACCGTGCCGGTGGCCAGTGCGTGCGTCACCTTCGCGGCGCCGTCCACCGAGATCGTGACGAAGCCGGACGCCCCAGTGGCCGAGCTGTCGGTCAACGCGTACGTCGCGCGCAGGAGGCGGCACTGCCGGCCGAGCGTGTACTCCACGTAGCCGGGTGTGCCGGGCGTCTGAAGCACCAAATTGCTGCCGAAGTACTCGGCGCCGATGTAGGTGCCGGTTCCGATTGTGACCCCGGAGTTCGCACCGTACGCGCGCCAGCTCAGGGGCTGCCATCCCCACACGTCGAGCTGGAGCTCGCGGCTGGTGCCGCCCTTGATGCCGTCAGCGGTGGGCTTGAGGACGCGGTAGAACCGGACACCGGGCCGGCTGGGCTCGTCCTCCAGCACGAACCTGCCGGACGACTTGATCTTCGCCGTGCCGGACTTGCGCCAGCGGTTCGACCCCTCGGGACGCTGCTGGAGGAAGACCTTCTGGCCTGCGGTTCTGGGCTTCACCTTGCCGGTGATCCGGACGGTGTCCTCGCCGGCGACCACCTCGGACTTGTTGATGCTGGCCATGACCTTGTAGGTCTGGGCGGCCGAGCGGACCCCCGGGTCCGCAGCCGGTGTGGCCGAGGCGATCGGCGTCGGTGACACCAGCGCCAGGGCGGCAGCCGCGACGCAAGCGACGCGGGCGGTGCGATTCATGACGAGCTCCCTTCTGGTGCGCGTCATGGCGGGTCCACGACGCGCGCGGGTTGGCATCTCCAGCCTCGTGCAGACGCCGTCGTCCGTCATGAGGCGTAGGGCCCGAGAGCGCGGGACCCTCGCCGGTGGTCACCGGCCGTCGGCGCGCACTCAGCGCAGCAGCGCGCCGGCGTGCGCCGGGACGGTGATCGTGCCGTCGTCGAGGTCGACGCCCGCGGGCGTCGCGAAGAGGACCTCGCTCGCGTCGACCGGCACCGACACCTCGGTCACGCCGGCGTTGACCAGGACGACGAGGTCGTCGCGGCGCATCGTGAACAGCCGGCCCTCCACGGAGCACGAGACCGAGCCGAAGGCCGGGTCGGTGAGCTGCGGCAGCTCGCGGCGCAGCCGGCCGAGGCGCCGGTAGCAGTCGAGCACCACCGCGTGGCGCCCCCTGTCGAGCTCGGCCCAGTCGAGCTTCGAGCGGCGGAACGTCTCGGGGTCCTGCGGGTCGAGGACCTCGGCCGGGTCCCAGCCCATCTTCTCGAACTCGTCGATCCGGCCGTCGGCGGTCGCCTTGCCGAGCTCGGGCTCGGGGTGGGAGGTGAAGAACGCGAACGGCGTCGACGCCGCCCACTCCTCCCCCATGAACAGCATCGGGGTGAACGGCCCGGCCAGCGTCAGCAGGGCGGCGCAGGCCAGCTGGTCGTCGTCGAGGTGCTCGGCGAGCCGGTCGCCGCGGGCGCGGTTGCCGACCTGGTCGTGGTTCTGGTTGGCGACCACGAGCCGCCACGTGGGCATGTGCTCGGTGTCGACGGGTGCGCCGTGGTCGCGCTCGCGGAACGACGAGAACGTGCCGTCGTGGAAGAAGCCCCTCTCGCACACCTTGGCCAGCGCCTCGAGCGGCTCGAAGTCGGCGTAGTAGCCGGTGGTCTCGCCGCTCAGTGCGACGTGCACGGCGTGGTGGAAGTCGTCGCTCCACTGCGCGTCGAGGCCGTGGCCGCCGGCCTCCCGCGGGGTGACGAGACGCGTGTCGTTGAGGTCGGACTCGGCGATGAGCGTCAGCGGGCGGCGTACGTGCGCGGACAAGGCGGCCGTCTCGATCGCCATCTCCTCCAGCAGGTGCACCTCGGAGGTGTCGCTGAGGGCGTGCACGGCGTCGAGGCGCAGCCCGTCGACGTGGAAGTCCTCGAACCACATGCGCACGTTGTCGAGGATGTAGCGGCGCACCTCGGCAGAGTCGTCGCCATCGAGGTTGACCAGGTCGCCCCAGGTGTTGCGGCCGGCCTTGAGGTAGGGGCCGAACAGCGGGAGGTAGTTGCCCGACGGGCCGAGGTGGTTGTGCACGACGTCCTGCACGACTCCGAGGCCTCGGGCGTGGCAGGCGTCGACGAAGCGCTTGTAGGCGTCGGGGCCGCCGTACTGCTCGTGGACCGCGAACCAGGCGACGCCGTCGTAGCCCCAGTTGTGGGTGCCGTTGAAGGCGTTGACCGGCATCACCTCGACGAGGTCCACGCCGAGGTCGACGAGGTGGTCGAGGCGCTCGATGGCGGAGTCGAGCGTGCCGGTGGGCGTGAAGGTGCCGACGTGCAGCTCGTAGATCACCGAGCCCGCGAGCTGTCGGCCGGTCCAGGCCGCGTCGCCCCACTCGTACGTCGTCGTGTCGCGGCGCGACAACCCGTGCACGCCGTCCGGCTGACGCCGCGAGCGCGGGTCGGGACGCGGCTCGGGGTCGTCGTCGAGGAGGTAGCCGTAGTCCACCGGACCGCCCGTCGGCACCGGTCCGGCGGGCGTCCACCAGCCGTCGGTGTCGCCGGTCATGTCCACGACGTCACGCCCGGCGCCGACCTGCAACCGCACGCGCTGCGGCCGCGGCGCCCAGACGTCAAAGGGTCCATGAGAGCCCCGAGAGATGGTCATGTCAGTCCTTCCGCACCAGCAGGGCG
This sequence comes from Nocardioides sp. zg-1230, assembly GCF_013155335.1. Classification (GTDB taxonomy): domain Bacteria; phylum Actinomycetota; class Actinomycetes; order Propionibacteriales; family Nocardioidaceae; genus Nocardioides. Next base: position 424,972 of record NZ_JABJQZ010000008.1, read on the forward strand.
ACGGGGTGGACGGCGAGCAGCTCGGCGAGGCGGCCGTCGGTGTCGAGGCCGGTGAGCACGTCGTGCCACCGGCCCTCGGGCAGGTCGAGCGCGGTGTCGCCCCAGCCGTCGGCCGCGAGACCGACCGGGAGCCGGGTCGCGACGGTGATCGCGCCGCCGCGGTCGAAGGCGACCACGTGGTCGGCGGCGGACCCGGTGGCGGTGACCGGGGTGTAACCGGTGAACAGCTCCGGCCGCTCGCGGCGCAGGGTCAGGGCGGTGCAGGTGACGTGCAGCTTGGTCGCCGCGTCGTCATCGGCAGTGCCGGCGAGGACGGCGGCCCGGTGGTCGAAGTCCACCGGGCGGCGGTTGTCGGGGTCGACGAGGGAGGTCTCCCACAGCTCGCTGCCCTGGTAGACGTCGGGCACGCCCGGCATGGTGATCGCGAGGAGCTTGGCCGCGAGCGAGTTGGCCTGGGCGGGCGCGTCGATGCGCGTGGCAAGGTCGAGCAACACCGAGCGGACGTCGTGGGAGTCGAAGACCGCGTCGACCGCGGCGTGCACGGACGTCTCGTAGGCCTCGTCGGGCTCGGTCCACGTCGTGCGGTCGCCGGCCTCGCGCATCGCCTTCTCGGCATAGCCGTGGAGCCGGTCGCGAAGGTCGGGAAGGTGGTCGGGCGTCCAGGCGCCGAGCACGGCCTGCCACAGCAGCGAGCCGAAGCCCTCGTCGGGCACCGGCGCAAGGCGGAGCAGCTCGTCGAGCGCCCGTTCCCAGTGGCCGGGCTCCTCGGCCAGCACCGTGATGCGGGCGCGGACGTCCTCGCCGCGCTTGGTGTCGTGGGTGGAGAGGGTGACCATCGCGTCGGGCCAGTCGCGCTGTCGCGCGGCCATCGCGTCGTGCCACTCGTCGACGCCGATCGCGAAGATCGACGGGTCGCCGCCGACCTCGTTGAGCGACGTCAGGCGCGACCAGCGGTAGAACGAGCAGTCCTCGACGCCCTTGGCCATCACCATGCCCGAGGTCTGCTGGAAGCGCCGGGCCGGCTGGCTCCACTCGTCGTGCAGCAGCGGCTCGAGGACGTCGTACGTCGCCGCGAGGTCGGGGCGTGCCTCCCGCGCCTTGGCGAAGGCCTGGTCGAGGTGGTCGCGGCCCTCGGGCAGGTAGGAGCGGTAGACCGGGAAGCACGCGAGCAGCTCGCCGATCGCGTCGGCGACGGCGTCCTCGTCGGCGCTCTCGTTCACCTCGGCCTGGCCAGCGTGCAGGACGCGCTCGACCTCGCGGGTGATGCGCCGGACCTCGGAGTGCAGGATGCCGTCGGCGACGGCGCGCTTGTTGTCCTGGACCATCCGCTCCCAGTCCACGGTCGTGCCGCGGAGCCGGTCCTCCAACGCGGTCAGGGGCGCCTCGCCGGCCGGGTCGGTGAGCAGCCGGTCGATGAGGGCGAGCGCGTCGTAGCCGGTGGTGCCGGCAGTGGCCCAGTCGGCGGGCAGGTGCTCGCCGGGCTCGAGGATCTTCTCGACGAGCACGTAGGCACCGCCGGTGAGGGCAGCAAGGTCGTCGAGGTAGCGCTTCGGGTCGCGCAGGCCGTCGGGGTGGTCGACCCGCAGGCCGTCGACGAGGCCCTCGTCGAACCACCGCTTGACCTCGACGTGTGTCTCCGCGAAGACCTCCGGGTCCTCGACACGCACGGCGGCGAGGGTGTTGACGGCGAAGAAGCGGCGGTAGTTGAGGTCCTCGTCGGCCGCGCGCCAGTTCACCAGCTCGTAGTGCTGCTCCTCCAGCGTCGACGTGCCGGGGGCCAGCGGGAAGCGCTGGTCGTGGTAGCGGACCTCCCCCTCCCCCTTGGTGGACCGGACGATGCGGATCGCGCCCTCGTCGTCGTCACCGATGACCGGGATCACGATGCGGCCGTCGCCGGCCGCCCAGTCGACGTCGAAGGCCGACGCGTGCTCCGACTCGCGCCCCAGCTTGAGGACGTCCCACCACCAGGGGTCCTCCGACGGCGTGGCGACGCCGACGTGGTTGGGGACGATGTCGACCAGCACGCCCATCCCGAGGCGCCGCGCCTCGGCCGAGAGGGCGGCCAGGCCCTCCTCGCCGCCCCGCTCGGGGTCGACGTGGTCGAAGGCGACGACGTCGTAGCCGTGCATGCTGCCGGGCTCGGAGGCCAGCAGGGGCGACAAGTAGACCCAGTCCACGCCGAGGTCGTGCAGGTAGGGCAGCACGCCCGCGGCGTCGTGGAGCGTGAAGTCGGGGCTGACCTGCAGGCGATAGGTGCTGCGCGGCGTACGTCGTCCGGGCCGGCCGGCTGGGTGTGCGTCGGTCACGGGACGTCCGTACCCGAGCGGGCCGCCAGTGATGCCGCGACCGAGTGGTCGGGGCTGGCCTCGGGCTCGGAGTGCTCCCGGAGCACGACGAGGCTGTGCGTGTCGAGGTCGAACGTCGCCCCGGCCTCGAGCGTCGGGTCGGCGTCGGGATTGCCGCTGGTGTCGATCACCACGTCCCACGCGGCGGCGTACTCCTCCGTCGGCAGCGTCACCGTCGCCGGGCCGTCGGCGTTGAAGTAGAGCAGGAAGTGGTCGTCGGTGATCGTCGCGCCGCGGGCGTCCTTGCCCGCGATGCCGTGGCCGTTGAGGTACATCCCGATGGCCTTGCCGCCCTCCCAGTCGCCGTCCTCCATCGGCTCGCCGTCGAGGCCGAGCCACACGATGTCGTTGAGGCGCTCCCCGTCGCCGGTGCGCACGGTGTTGCCGGTGAAGAACCGCTTGCGGTGGAACGTCGGGTGGTCGGCGCGCAGCTTGGCCACCGCCGCGGTGAACTCGATGAGCGGCTTGTCGGCGTCGTCCCAGTGCACCCAGCTGATCTCGCTGTCCTGGGCGTAGGTGTTGTTGTTGCCGTCCTGGGTGCGGCTCAGCTCGTCGCCGTGGAGCAGCATCGGCACGCCCTGGCTGAGCAGGAGGGTGGCGATGAAGTTGCGCTGCTCCCGGGCCCGCGCCTGGAGGATCTCGGGGTCGTCGGTCGGGCCCTCGACGCCGTGGTTCCAGGAGCGGTTGTGGCTCTCGCCGTCGTTGTTGTCCTCGCCGTTGGCCTCGTTGTGCTTCTCGTTGTAGGAGACGAGGTCGCGCAGCGTGAAGCCGTCGTGGGCGGTCACGAAGTTGATGCTCGCGAACGGGCGACGACCGGAGTGCTCGTAGAGGTCCGACGAGCCGGACAGCCGCGAGGCGAACTCGCCGAGGGACGGCTCGCCACGCCAGAAGTCGCGCACCGTGTCGCGGTAGGCACCGTTCCACTCGGTCCACTGCGGGGGGAAGCCGCCGACCTGGTAGCCGCCGGGACCGATGTCCCACGGCTCGGCGATCAGCTTGACCTGGCTGACGACCGGGTCCTGCTGCACCATCTCGAAGAAGGTGGACAGCTTGTCGACGTCGTAGAACTCGCGGGCCAGGGTGGCGGCGAGGTCGAAGCGGAAGCCGTCGACGTGCATCTCGGTGACCCAGTAGCGCAGCGAGTCCATGATGAGCTGCACCGAGTGCGGGTGGCGCACGTTGAGGGTGTTGCCGGTGCCGGTGTAGTCCATGTAGTAGCGCTGGTCGTCCTCGACGAGGCGGTAGTAGGCCGCGTTGTCGATGCCCTTGAAGCTCAGCGTCGGGCCGAGGTGGTTGCCCTCGGCGGTGTGGTTGTAGACGACGTCGAGGATGACCTCGATGCCGGCGGCGTGCATCGCCTTGACCATCGCCTTGAACTCCTGGACCTGCTGGCCCTGGTTGCTCGACGCGTAGTCGGCGTGAGGGGCGAGGAAGGCCAGGGTGTTGTAGCCCCAGTAGTTGCGCAGGCCCTGGTCGAGCAGGGTGGAGTCCTGCACGAACTGGTGCACCGGCATCAGCTCGATCGCGGTGACGCCGAGCTTCTTGAGGTGCGCCGTCACGGACGGGTGCGCCAGGCCGGCGTACGTCCCGCGCTGCTCCTCGGGGATGTCGGGGTGCAGCTGGGTGAGGCCCTTGACGTGCGCCTCGTAGATGAAGGACTCGTTGTAGGGGATGGAGAGGCGGCGGTCGCCCTCCCAGTCGAAGAACGGGTTGATGACGACGCCGTGCGTCATGTGCGCCGCGGAGTCGTCGTCGTTGCGGGAGTCCTCGTCGCCGAAGTTGTAGGAGAAGAGCGACTGGTCCCAGTCGATCTCGCCCGCGGTGGCCTTGGCGTAGGGGTCGAGCAGGAGCTTGTTGGGGTTGCAGCGCAGGCCCTGGGTCGGGTCCCACGGGCCGTGGACGCGGTAGCCGTAGCGCTGGCCGGGCTGCACGGTCGGGAGGTAGCAGTGCCAGACGTAGGCGTCGACCTCGGTGACCTCGACCTTGGTCTCGGTGAACGAGCCGGGGTTGTCCGGGTCGGGGTCGAACAGGCACAGCTCGACGCGCTCGGCGACCTCGCTGAAGAGCGCGAAGTTCGTGCCGGTGCCGTCGAAGGTGGCACCCAGGGGGTAGGCGGTGCCGGGCCAGGTCTCGGTCATGCGAAGAAACTACCGGCGAGGGGTGGGTAGTCGTTCTTCCTGACCATCCGGCGGGGTGGGGGTGGTGACGACCGTCACCGGACGGGTCACCTCCCCCGCCGGAGGTCAGCGGCGGACCCTGCGCGACCGCTTGGTCGTGACGGTCAGCGGCTCGTAGCCGGGCGCCGACGCCTTCACCACGACCCGCAGCCGCTTGCCGACCTGCTTCCTCGTGAGCTTGAGGCGCTGGTGGGTGGCTCCCTTGACGGGCTTGCCGGCGGCGAACCAACGGAACTTCAGCCGCTTGGGGTAGGGCGTCCACTCACCGACCGTCACCCGCACGATCCGGCCCACGCGCAGCGTGCCCTTGATGCGGGGCAGGCGCTCGTTGACGACGGCCGGCACCGGTGCGGCAGCCACCGGACCGGTCGGCGCCGACCAGGCGGCCGCCGGGGTCCAGCCCGCGCCGCGGGTGCCGGTGGCCTCCACGCGGATCGTCCTGCCGACGTCGGCCGCGGTGGGGACGTACGTCGTCCCGCGCGGGTCGTCGCCGGGGGACGTGTCGTCGCCGACGACCCAGCGGTAGGTCACGGTCGTGTCGCTCGGCTGCCAGCCGGAGGACACCGTCAGCGTCTGGCCGACCTGGGCGGTGCCGGTGATCGTGGGGGCCGTGACGTTGGTGACGATGCCGCCCATCACGGCGTCGATGCCGGTGAGGTCGCTGCCGCTCGCGACGACGAGCGGGGTGGAGCTGGTGATGTCGGGTCGGTCGTTCCACGCCTCGGTCGCACCCGTCACGAGGTCGCGGAACTGGATGCCGTACGTCGCCGCCCGCACGCCGGGGATCGAGTAGCGACCATCCGCGTCGGTGGAGAACGTGCCGGCGCGGGCCCACGCACGGTCGGCGTACTGCCAGAAGAGCGACACCTCACCGGACGAGACGGGAGTCCCGTTCGGCCTGGTCAGCCGGCCGGAGATCGAGCCGCCGACCTCGAGGGAGGCGTCGATGTCTTCCGTGGTGGCGCCGTCGGCCACGGGCACCCACTGCGCGAACGGTCCGGCGCCGACCGTGGCGGCGATCGAGTCGTCGTAGTACTCCGTCGCCCACTCGCCGTCGGGGTCGCTGAACTGGACCCGGTAGTAGGGGTCGGCCTCGATGCCCTCGACCAGGTAATCGCCGGTCACGGCGTCCGTCACGCCCTCCGCCACGACCACGTCGCCGACGAAGGGGTCGAGGTCGTAGACCCTGACCGTGATGCCGCCCAGCGGCGCCCCGGAGTCGTCGGTCACCGTGCCGGCGATGCTGCCCGGCGCCGCCGCCGAGGCTGTCGGGACGGGTGCGGCGACGCCGAGCGTGAGCGCGGCGCCCGCCACGAGCGCCGTCAGGCGGCCCCGTCGGCTTGATGGTCGGTCATGGCTGGTCGTGCGGGTCCCCGTGGTCATGGCTCGGATGCTAGATCGCTCCCGCGCATGACGGCCACGGTGACGCGCAGATCGTTGGGGACCCGTGACGGACATCGGTGAACACCGGCTCGCCCAGGGCGAGCCGGGACTCCCCACTCAGTCGCCGGGCACCACCGTCACGGCTGCGGTGCTGGTGGCCGCGACCGTCGGGCTGCGTGGCGAGCCCGGGATCGTGAGGGGCAGGTCGAGCGGGGCGCTCAGCCGGACCGTGACGGAGCGGCCGACCGGGTCGACACGTACGCCGACGTCGATGCCGGGGTACGTCGCCCCCGCGTCGGCGCGGGCGAGGTAGTCGCGCACCGCGGCCTCGACCGCGCCCTCCTGCTGGGTGAGACGCTCGCCGTCGAGGCCCTGCGCGTAGATGCCGGTCGAGCCGAGGTCGGCGCCGTAGAGGGCAGCGCCGTCGGCGAGGTTGTCGAGGCCCTGCCGCTGGAGGTAGGCCGCGGACGCGTCGACGACCACGACGATCGCCATGAGCAGGATGCTCGCGAACCCGATGATCAGCAGCGTGACCTGGCCCTGGTCGTCGCGGCGCCTCACCGCCCGCCGTCCTCGTCCGACCCGCCGTCGGCCCCGCTCTCGACGTACTGACCGATCGGCACCGTGTGCGTCGCGTCGAGCGAGAAGCTCGCCGCCTCCCTGCCGAGGATGGCCGGGGCGAACGGCAGGTCCACGCCGGAGTCGACACGGACGGTGATGACCGAGGTGCCGACGTGGCAGTTGCCGGCGGGGGCGTCGCACGTGACCGTGACCTTGGCCCGCTGCCCGGGCGTGCCCTGGTCGGCGAGGACCTGGCGTACGACGGCCTCGGCGCGCGCCGCGCCGGTCGCGTCGTCGGGCGCGAGGGCGTAGGCGCGCCCGGCCGCCCGGGCTGCAGCGCTCGTCGCGAACGCACCCTGCTGCACCTCGAAGACCGAGATCACGATCCAGACGAGCGGGACCAGCAGGATGATCGCGAGCCAGCTGAACTCGACGAGGGCCGAGCCGCGCTCGTCGCGTCGTCGGACCAGAGGCTGTCCGCTCACGGCGGCGCCACCTCCGCGACGGCATGGCCGGACACCCGGACCGGCACGCCCGCTCCGCCGAACCCGAGCAGGCCCACGTCAGCGGTGACGACTGCCTCGTAGCCCGGCGTCCCACCGACGAGGGCCGGGCGCACGCTCACCGACCGGATGAAGTCGGCCGAGAGCGCACCGCTCACCAGCTCCTGCACCTTCGCCTGACCGGCGGGCGCCGACGAGCCGGCGACCGCCGCATGACGTGCGCCCTCGGCTGCGGCTGAGGCGAGGGTGTTGCGCACGTGGAGGACCAGCGCGAGCTGGAGGATGCCGATGACCAGCGGGAGCAGGACGAGCAGCACGAGGACGAAGTCGACGACGGCTGCCCCGCGCTCGCTGCTGCGGGCGCGGCGAGGCATGTCGGCCTAGCCGCCGACCATCGCGAAGGCCCGCGAGAGCAGCGCCCGCAGCTCGTCGCTGACGAACGGCGTGAGCGCGGCGACCACGATGGCGGTCATCAGCGTGACCATCACCCAGCCGGGCACGTCGCCGCGCTCGTCGCGCGGACGTGTCAGCAGCAGGAGGAGTCCCGAGATGGACGGATGCATGGCGTGTCCTTTCGTTGGAGGCTCGGAGGCGTCACGGGGTGGTGAGGCGCAGGCCCAGCACCCCGGGATAGAAGGCGAACAGGATGGTCACCGGCAGCACGAAGAACACGACGGGCGCCATCATCGCGATCTCCTTGCGGGCGGCGGTCTCGATGAGCAGGCGCCGGCCGGCCTCGCGCACGTCGGCGGCCTGCGCGTGCAGGACGTCGGCCAGCGGCGTGCCGCGCTCCATGGCGACCGTGATGCCGGTGGCGAACCTGGCCACGATCGGCAGGCCGGTGGAGCGGGCGAGCGACTCGAACGCCGCCCCGACCGGCTCGCCGGTGCGGATCCGGGCGAGCACCTGGGCGAGGTCATCGGACAGCGCGCCGTTGCTGCGGCGTACGACGCGGTCGAGCGCCGAGACCGGGCTCTCGCCTGCGGCGACCGACAGCGCCAGCAGCTCGGCGACGGTGGGGAACTCGACGAGGACCTGGCGCTCGCGGTCCTTCACCTGCGTGCTGAGCCGGTTGTCGCGGAGGAAGACCCCGCACACGAAGCCCAGCAGGCAGAACACGACGCCCGAGCCGACGCTCCCGACACCGCCCAGCGCCCGCAGCAGGACGACGGCGGCTGCGGCCGCGAAGCCGACCAGCCCCCAGACGACCTGCTCGATGCGGAAGTCCTGGATGGTGCGGTCGAGACCTGCGCGCTGGAGCCGGCGACGCACCGACGTGCTCCCGCCGAGCACCCGCTCGACCAGGTCGGCAGCCTGGCGCAGCAGCGGTCCGAAGATCCCCGCTGCCGCAGACGTCGGCGCGGCAGCGACGGGTCGCAGCGGAGAGGTCTCGTCCACGCGGGGCACGTCGCGCAGGTAGGGCAGGACGCGGACCGACAGCTGCGGCCGGCGCAGCACCGCGATCCGAGACCCGACGAGGAGCAGCCCGGCACCGGCCACGGCACCCAGCAGGGCACCCCACAGCGCGGTGCTCACGACAGGATCCGCTTCTCGGTCGGCAGCCGGCCGATGCGCATCATCGAGACGTAGGCGAGCACGCAGACCCCGAACCCGATGCCCAGCACGAGGACGCCGCCGGGCGAGGCGTACTGCCGGATCGCGGTGGTCTGGAACGACATCAGCAGCAGCACGATCCACGGCGCAGCGACCGCCAGGCGGGCACCGTTGACGGTCCAGGCCTGGCGCGACTCGAGCTCGGACCGGGTGCGCGCGTCGTCGCGCAGGAAGCCGGAGAGGTTGCGCAGCAGGCGGCCCAGGTCGCCGCCACCGACCTCGCGGGCGAGCCGGAGCCCCTCGATCACCCGGTCGCCGACGGGGTCGGCCAGCCGGTCCTTGAGCCGGTCCAGGCACTCACCGAACCGGCCGGTGACCTGGTAGTCCAGCGCGAACTGGGCGAAGTCGGAGCGCAGCGCCTCCGGCCCGTTGTGTCCGAGCGCGGCGACGGCGTCGGGCAGGGAGAGGCCCGCACGAACCGCGCTGGCGAGGTTGTCGACCGCCTCGGGCCACACCTCGGCGAAGTCGCGCAGCCGGCGGGCGGCTCGTTGCCGGAGGACGGCGACCGGGAGGTAGGCGGCCATGGCGGCGAAGACGAACGCCACCGGGACGGTCCGCGACACGGCCTGGACGAGCGCGAAGGCGACGGCGAAGAGCACGGCGCACAGCGACAGCACGCTTGCCGGGGTGAGGTCGGCAAGTCCGGCCCGGCCGAGGAGGCGCCCCAGCGCCGTCGAGCTCGGGGGCGTGGACCTCGGGCGTCGCGGCAGGGCGAAGGCGGACCAGATCAGCAGCAGGCCGACGCCCACGCCGAGACCGACGAGCGCGCCCATCAGCGACCGACCTCCTCGGACGCGAGCACCTCGTGGATGTCGATGCCGACCCGCTCGTAGCGCTCGACGCGCGCCGGCACTCCCCCGGTGCGCCGCAGCTCTCCGCGCTGCCGCACGAAGATCGGCTCGACCTCGATGACGTCGGCCTCCACCCGCCCCGGCACCGATACGATCTCGTTGACACGACGCACGCCGTCGGCGCCGAGAACCAGGTGCACGACGAGGTCGATGCTGGTCGCCACCGTCGGCACCACGAAGCGGGCCGAGATGTTGTCGCCCGCGAGCAGCGGCAGGGTGCACATCTTGACCAGCGCCTCGCGTGCGCTGTTGGCATGGAGGGTGCACATGCCCGGCAGGCCGGAGTTAAGGGCGAGCAGCAGGTCGAGGCACTCGGCCGCCCGGACCTCGCCGACCAGGATGCGGCTCGGGCGCATGCGGAGCGCTTCCTTCACCAGGTCGCGCAGCACGATCTCGCCGGTCTGCTCGAGGCCGGCCTGCCGGGTCTGCATCGCGACCCAGTCGGGGTGGGAAAAGCGCAATTCGAAGACCTCCTCGGCGCTCACCACCCGCTCACCCCCTGGCACCGCCGCGGCGAGGCAGTTGAGCATGGTGGTCTTGCCGGCCTGAGTGCCGCCCGCGACGAGGACGTTGAGTCCGGCCCGGACCGACGCCTCCAGGAAGCGGGCCGCCTGCGGCGTCAGGCTGCCCAGGGACACGAGGTCGGAGAGCCGGTGGGCGCGCAGCAGGAACTTGCGGATGTTGACCGCGGTGAAGCCGCGGGTGATCCCCTCGAGGACGACGTGGAGGCGGTGGCCCTCGGGAAGCATCGCGTCGACGAAGGGGGTCGAGATGTCGAGCCGGCGCCCGCTCGACTTGAGCATCCGCTCGACGAGCTCGTTGACCTGCGCGGCGTCGAGGCGCAGGTTGGTCAGCTCGTGGCGGCCGCGGCGGGCGATGAAGACCCGGCTGGGGTCGTTGATCCAGATCTCCTCGACCTCCGGGTCGTCGAGGAAGGGCTGCAGCGGGCCGAAGCCCGACACCCGGGCCACCAGCTCGCCCACCATGGCGCTGTCGTCGGCGACCGGTGCCACCGCCCCGGTGAGGCTCAGGTCGTCGTGGTCACGCACCACGTCCTCGGCGATGCGACGCACGACCGCGGCCTCGCGCTGCGGGTCGACGCCCTCGCGCCGGACCCGCTCGCGTACCTGCAGGTCGAGACGCTCGACGAGGTCGTCGACGTGCGGTCGCGTGATGCGATCAACGGCCATTGCTGCCCTGCTTCCCGAGAGGTCCTGCATGGTCACGCTACCCACGCCTGACGCCGTCAAACAGTGGTCTGGACCGACCTGTGGACGACGGCCCGCGCCGGCGAGGCACCGCTGAGGCGACACCCGCCGGACGTCCGTCGGGCGACGGGACGTTCGGCTCTGGTGACCCCGGCGGTCGGGCAGAAGGGTGGAGGTAGACGACGACTCGAGGTGGCACACGTGACCGCACTGCTGATGACCGGGTTCCCCGGCTTCCTGGGATCCGCCCTGCTCGGCCGGCTGCTGGCGCGGCGCCCGGGCACCACCGCGATCTGCCTGGTGCAGCGGCGCCACCTGGTCGCCGCCCGGGAGCGGCTGGCCGAGATCGAGGTCGACGAACCGCACGTCGAGGGCCGCATCCGGCTGGTCGTCGGGGACCTCACGGCTCCCGGCCTGGGCCTCGAACCCGACGACGCGACGCTGCTCGAGGACGTCACCGAGGTGTGGCACCTCGCCGCGGTCTACGACCTGGCGGTCGGCGAGGAGGTGGCCCACCGGGTCAACGTCGACGGCACCGACCGGGTGCTCGACCTGTGCCGCAACCTGCCCGGGCTCAGCCGCCTTCACTACGTGAGCACCTGCTACGTCAGCGGCCGCTACTACGGGGAGTTCCGCGAGGACGACCTCGACGTCGGACAGGAGTTCCGCAACCACTACGAGTCGACGAAGTTCGAGGCGGAGGTGCTGGTCCGCAAGGCCATGGCCAACGGGCTGCCGGCGACGATCTACCGGCCCGGCATCGTCGTCGGCGACTCCCGCACCGGCGAGACGCAGAAGTACGACGGCCCCTACTTCCTGGCGACGTTCCTGCGCCGCCAGCTCCCCGTCGCCGTCGTACCTGCTGTGGCCGACCCCGACGCGGTCCGCTTCTGCCTGGTGCCGCGCGACTTCGTCATCGACGCGATGGACCGGCTCTCCGTCATGGAGCAGTCGGAGGGCCGGACGTATGCCCTCACCGACCCCGCGCCGCCCACCGCCCGCGAGCTCGTCGATGCCTTCGCGCGCCGCCTGCGCAAGCGGGTGGTGTGGGTGCCGCTGCCGCTGCCGCTGGTCCGGGCCGCGGTGTCGCTGCCCCTGGCCGAGCGGCTGATGGGGCTCCCGGTCGAGGCGCTCGACTACTTCGCCTCGCCCACTACGTACGACACGAGCCGCACCACGGCCGACCTCGCGGGGACCGACGTCAGCTGCCCGCGCTTCGACGACTACGCGGACACCTTGCTCGCCTTCATGCTCGAGCACCCCGAGCACGACTCCGCGGCGATGGTGTGACATCGCCGGCCGACCACCGGACCTGGGAGGGACCGACATGACCGCCACGACACCCGTGGTCCTCGACATCAGCCTGAGCGGCCCCGAGCGCGACCACGACACGCGCGTCACGTTCCTCGGCCAGCGCTTCCGGCTCGTCCGGCGCGGCACCTCGGGAGACGTCGAAGCGGCCCGCACGCTGGTGCACGAGTGGGCACCGAGGGCACGTGCCGTCGCCGTCACCGGCATCCGTGAGGCGCAGGCGACGGGCCGGTACGCCGGGTCGGCCGAGGACGCTCGCAGGCGCATCGCCGGGCAGGCGGGGTCCCTGCCGGTCACCGAGGGCCGCCAGCTCCTCGAGGTCCTGCAGGAGTGGGCCGTGCGGCGCGTCGACACCGAGCTGCGCGGCCACCTCACCAACGCCCGGACGGTCGTCCTGGGCGGACGCAACCACGAGCGCACCACCCGCATCCTGCGCGAGCACACCGACAACATCGAGTTCGCCGACCCGCTGCTGCGCCTCGACCTGTCCCACCGGCTCCACGCCAACCCGGTCGTCGGGCTCGCGGCCGACGTGCTCGGCGAGGTCGGCGCCCTCCCGGCGCGGATGGTGCCCCACCCGCTGCGCGCCCGTCTCGTCTCGCCCGCCCGACAGGTCGCCCACGCGCTGGCGCGCCGGGCTGCGCGCGACTGCGACGTGCTGGTGGCGACGTACGACGAGCTGGCCGGGTTCGGGCTCGAGGACCTGGCCGGCAAGACGCTGCTCACCTCCGCGATCGACGAGGACCGCCTCGCCGACCTGCGCCACCGGGGCGTCGACCTGGTCGTCGACATCACCCCGCAGCCGTTCGACGTGGTCGTCGAGGCGGCCGTGCTGCAGGCGCTGATGCTGGCCTCGGTCGACGGCAGCGCGCTCACCGACGACGACCTGCTGGACATGATCGTCGGCGCCGACCTGGCGCCCCGCCTGCTCCACCCCAACGGGCCGCGCCGGAAGAGCAGGTTCGCCTTCGTGATCCACCCGCTGTCGCAGCAGTACTTCCGCAACGTCGAGCCCCTCCGGACGGTGTCCCGGGCGGCGCCGCAGCCGGTGATGGACCTGGTGGAGAAGGCGGTGGCCTACAGCCCGCCGTTCACCTACAGCCACGTCACCGGGATCACCTCCCCGACCGGCGCGGAGGCCGAGGGCTGGCTCATCACCGTGGGCGGCACGCCGCGCGAGATGATGGCCCACGACCCGGAGTTCACCTACCGCCGACTGCTGGCGGCGGCCGAGACGGCCCGCAAGCTCGGCGCCCAGATCATGGGGTTGGGCGCCTTCACCAAGGTCGTCGGCGACGCCGGGGTGACCGTGGCCCGCCAGGCCCCGCTGCCCGTCACCACCGGCAACAGCTACAGCGCCTCCGCGGCCCTGTGGGCGGCCCACGAGGCGCTGCGCCGGCTCGGCCTGGTAGAGGTCGACGAGGAGGGCACGCTCGGCGGCAACGCGATGGTCGTCGGCGCCACCGGCGCGATCGGCTCGGTCTGCGCCCGGCTGCTGGCCGTCGCCGGGGCGCGGCTGTGGCTGGTGTCCCCGGAGTCGGCGAAGCTGCTGGCCCTCAAGGCGCTGATCGAGCGCGAGCACCCCGGGGCGGAGGTCCACGTCGCGACCACCCCCGACGGGGCGCTCCCCGACATGGACCTGGTCGTCACCGCCACCTCGGGGGCCGGCAAGCGGGTCCTCGACATCACGGCCGTGAAGCCGGGCTGCGTCATCACCGACGTCGCCCGCCCGCTGGACCTCTCGGCCGAGGACGTCGCGAAGCGTCCCGACGTCCTGGTGATCGAGTCCGGGGAGATCGAGCTCCCCGGTGACGTGCGGATGCGCGACATCGGGCTGCCGGACGGCGTGGTGTACGCCTGCCTGGCCGAGACGGTGGTGCTCGCGCTCGAGGGGCGCTACGAGACCTTCACGGTCGGGCGCAACATCGAGTGGGAGAAGGTCAAGGAGATCTACCGGCTCGGCCTCAAGCACGGCATGCGGCTGGCGACCATCTCCGGGGTGAACGGCGTGATCACCGCCGACGACCTCGACCGGGTGCGCGGGCTCGCGCTCGCCGCCCGCGCCGGGAAGACCACCCGCGGCCTGGCGGGAGCGGTGTCATGAGCGACGGCACGCGAGAAGGCAGCCGGCGGACCATGAGCGGCGCCGACGCCATGTGGCTGCACGCCGACCGGCCCAACCACCTCATGGTCATCGACGGCATCATGTGGACCGCCGAGCCCCTGGACTGGGCCCGCCTCCGCCGCACGGTGCAGGAACGGTTGGTCGACGTCTACCCCGTCTTTCACCAGCGCCCCGTCGCCCCGGCACACCTGTGGGAGCTGCCGGGCTGGGAGGACGACCCCGACTTCTCGCTGTCGAACCACCTGCACCATGCCAAGCTCCGCAAGCCGGGCGGCGACGCCCAGCTCCGCGCGTTCCTCGAGAAGAAGGTCCGCCGGCCCCTCGACCGCAGCCACCCGCTGTGGGAGACGTGGCTGGTCGACGGCTACCAGGGGGGCTCGGTCGTGTTCTCGCGGCTGCACCACGCCATGGCCGACGGGATCGCGCTGGCGCAGGTGATGCTGACCCTCACCGACGCCTCCCCCGACGAGCAGGTCGCGCCCCCGGAGCCGGTGCTCGCCTCCCGTGCGGGCCGCCTCGGGTCGGTGGTCTCGTCGGGGACCGCGCTGCTGCGCGCCACCGCGAGCCTGCCGACGGCCCCGGTGACGGCCCTCAAGGGGGTCGGGGTCACCCGCAAGCTGCTGCTCGACGTGCTGCCCGATTCGCTGTTCAGCCACGAGCCCGGCGTCGACAAGCGGCTGACCTGGACCCGTCCCCAGCCCGTCGCCGACGTCAAGGCGATCGGGAGGGCAACCGGCAGCACGGTCAACGACGTGCTGATCGCCGCGCTGGCGGGTGCCCTGAACCGCTACCTGCACGCCTTCGACGAGTCGGTCGACCGGCTGACCACGATGGTCCCGGTCAACATCCGCCCGCCCGACCAGCCGCTCCCCCGCGAGCTCGGCAACAAGTTCGCCCTCGTCATGCTGCACCTGCCCACCGGCGAGATGGCTCCGCTGCAACGGCTGGAGGAGGTGCACCGGCGGATGGAGAGCATCAAGCACTCCCCGGAGGTGCTCATCACGACGGCCGTGGCCGAGGGGATCGGCCACCTGCACGCCGTCGAGAAGCCGTTCGTCGACTTCTTCGCCGGCAAGGCCGTGGGCGTCACCACCAACGTGGCCGGCCCCCGCGAGCCCCGCTACCTCGCCGGCGTCGAGGTCACGGGCATCCTCGGGTGGGTGCCCGGGTCCGGGGGCCAGACGCTGGGGGTCTGCATCTTCAGCTACGCCGGCACCGTGCGCATCGGCTTCAAGGTGGACGCCGCCACCGTCGCCCAGCCCGAACGGCTCGTCGCGCTCGTCGAGGCCGAGCTCGACTCGCTGCGGCAGCTCGTCACACCCGACCGCGCAGGATCCGCCGCCAGTAGACCTGCGGCAACGCGTAGCGGTCCACCCACCACGTCACCGCCCGTGGCCTCGACAGGTCGATGAACGGCACGGTCGGCCGCGGCCGGCCGTCACGGTCCACCTCGACCAGCATCAGCCGGTGGCGGGCCGTCGTGATCGGCATGACGGTGTAGCCGTCGTAGTGCTCGAGCGGCCGGTCGAGCCGCGCGGCCAGGATGTTGGGCGCCAGCACGGCGACCTGTTTGCGCAGGGCTCCGCCGGACGGCCGGGTGCGCAGGTCGGCGACGTCGCCGAGCGACCAGACGTCGGGGAAGCGGCGGTGCCGCATCGTCTGCGGATCGACGTCGACCAGCCCGACCGGGTGCGCGCCCGCCAGCCCGGCCTCGACCACCCACCGCGGCGCCCGGTAGTGCGGCACGACGTGGGCGAACGCGACGTCCTCGACCACCTCCTCCCCTGCCGGGGTGGCCAGCGTGACGCTGCGGCCGTCGAGCCGGGCGACCGCCGCCCCGCGGTGGACGCGGACGTCGTACGACGCCAGCGCCTCCTCGATGCGGGCGTCCGGGCCGTCGAGCCCGAGCGGCGCGGCGCCCGGGAGCACCAGGTGGACCTCGACGTCCTCGAGCACCTCGGCGCGGCGCCAGTGGTCGCAGGCCATGAAGAGCGGCTTGAGCGCCGTCGCCCCGCACGGCGCCGGCTCGGGCGGCACCGTGAACACCACCCGCCCCGACCGCAGTCCGCGCAGCGCCGGCCAGACCCGCGCGGCGGTGTCGTCGTCGAAGGTCGACCCGGCCCAGCCGGCGTCGTACGCCTCCCCCAGGCCGGGGGTGGCGTCCCAGTCCTCGTCGAGTCCGGGGCACACGACCAGCGTCGTGCAAGTGAAGCGGCGCCCGGACCCCGTGAGGACCGAGCGGCTGGCCGGGTCGACGGAGACGACCTCGTCGCGCAGCGTCGTGCACCCGTCGGGGACGACGCTGTCGGCCGGGCGGGACAGCGACGACATTGAGGCCTCGCCGCCACCGACGTAGCTGAGCAGCGGGCGGTAGCGGTGAACCTGCCGCGACTCGATGACCGCGACGTCGGGGGCGCCGTCGCACAGGAGCCGGGCGGCCAGGGAGGTGCCGGCGTTGCCGCCGCCGACGATCAGGACGTCGTGGTGCTGCGCGGTGTCGGGCACGCGCCCAACCTAGCCGCGCCCGGGTGGAGCGGGCTCAGACGCCGGTCTCGAGGCGGAAGCCGACGCCCCGGATCGCGACGACCTTCTCGCCCGCCGCGGCGGCCTCGAGCTTGCTGCGGAGGCGGCCGATGGTGACGTCGAGGGTCTTGGTGGAGCCGTACCAGTTCTGGTCCCAGACCTCGTTCATCAGGGTCTCGCGCGGCACGACCTTGTCGTGGTTGTTGGCCAGGACGGCCAGGACGTCGAACTCCTTGGCGGTCAGCGCGATCTCGCGGTCGCCGAGGTGGACGCGGCGCGAGCCGGCATCGATCCGGAGGCCCGACGAGGTGGTGACGGTCGAGTCGTCCTGGGCCGGGGTGCTGCCGCTGCGGCGCAGGAGCGCGCGCACGCGGGCGAGGAGCTCGGCGAGGCCGAACGGCTTGGCGAGGTAGTCGTCGGCGCCGACGTCGAGGCCGACGACGCGGTCGAGCTCGCCGGCGCGGGCGGTGACCATGATGATGCCGCCGAGGTAGCCCCCGGAGCGCATCTGGCGGCACACGTCGATGCCGTCCATGTCGGGCAGGCCCAGGTCGAGGATCACCACGGCCGGGCCCTCGCCGACGGCGAACGACACGGCCTCGGCGCCCTCGGACACCCGATTGACCTCGTAGCCTTCGCGCTCGAGCGTGCGCATGAGGGGGACGGCGATGTCTTCCTCGTCCTCAACCACCAGCACGTCGTGAGCCATGGCGAGAGCATAGATGCAGGTCCCGACGCTCATGGGTCGAATCCGGGCGACATGTGCGCGGCCCACCCGCACGGAGGGTGTCAGGCCTCGAAGACGTCACCCAGACGGGCCACCCGCTCCAGCACCTGGTCCATCGTCAGCTGCTCCAGCGCCAGGTCGTCCTCGGCGCCCTCCTCGACCTCGTCCCATGTCAGCGGGGCGGCGACGGTCGGTCGCTCGCGCCCGCGCAGCGAGTACGGCGAGATGGTGGTCTTGGACCCGGAGTTCTGCGACCAGTCGAGGAACACCTTGCCCGGCCGCTTGGCCTTGGTCATCACGCTCGTCACCAGGTCGGGGTGCTCCTTCATCAGCTCCTCGGCGACCTCCTTCGCCAGCGCCGTCGTGCCGTCGCTGTCCAGGCTGCCGCGCCCGTCGGGCAGGGGGGCGTAGAGGTGGAGGCCCTTGCTGCCGCTCAGGACCGGGGTGCACCCCAGGTCGCGCTCGGCCAGCGCGTCGCGCACCATCATCGCCACCTGCGCGCACTCGTGGAGCCCGGCCGGCTCGCCCGGGTCCAGGTCGATGACGAGGCGGTCGGGGTTGCGCGGGCGCCCCTTCGCGTCGACGGTCCACTGGTGCACGTGCAGCTCGAGCGCGGCGAGGTTGGCCAGCCAGGTGAGGGTCGCGAGGTCGTCGCAGATCGGGAAGCGGATCGTCCCGTCGCCCTTGCCCGACCGCGAGCCGGTGGTCGACACCTCGTGCGTCCGCACCCACGACGGCGTGCCGGCCGGTGCGTTCTTCTCGAAGAAGCTGCCCTTCTCCACGCCGTGCGGCCAGCGGATCCGCGTCACGGCGCGGTCCTTCAGGTGCGGCAGCAGGACCGGCGAGACCTGCGCGTAGTAGTTGAGGACCTCGCCCTTGGTCGTGCCGCTGCGCGGGTAGAGCACCTTGTCGAGGTTGCTGATCGTCAGGGTGCGGCCCTCGACGTCGACCTGCACCTCGCTCATCGCCCGATGCCGATCACCGGCACGCGCGCCGGGTCGAGCAGCCGCACGAGCGAGCGGATGAAGCGCCGCGGCGCCCTCACGCAGCCGGCGGTCGCGCCGCGCCCGTTGACGTGGAGGAAGATGCCGGAGCCGCGGTGACGCACCTGCTCGACGTTGAAGTCGGTGACGATCGACCACTCGTACTGCCGCGGGTAGTCGGTCAGCCGCTCCGAGGAGTCGGGGTGCGACGACGGCAGCCACCAGCGGAAGCCGCCTTCGCGCTGGTTGCGCAACCGGTTGTAGTGGTCGGAGGCGTTGTCCTGCACCCAGTGGTCCCCCTTGCGGATCCGGTGGTGCGGCAGCCGCGCGCGCGGGTCGGCGGCGTGGGTGCCGAAGGTCGAGGTCAGTCCGTAGGTGCCCAGCGGGGTCGTGCCCGATCCCTGGCGCCGGCGATCCCCGTCGACGAGCCCGCCCGCTCCGGTGCGGCCGTCGGCGGTGGTCAGCTGCCGCCGCCACCCGTCGGCGGCCAGGCGCCACAGCGAGACGCGCGCACGTACGCCGCGGGTGTGGGCGACGGTGACGACCTGCGTGGTGCCTGCGCGGAGCTCGACCCGTACGCCGTCGAGGCGCACGACGTCGGCCTGCTCCGGCACCGCTGTGGCCCGCGTCGGGGCGAGGAGCCCGACGGCCAGCAGCACTGCCACCAACCGCCTCATGCGAGGTCCTCGGGTGACAGGTCGTCGCGGACGCCCTGGAACGACGGCTGGCGCAGGCGCTCGTAGCCCAGCCCGTGGGTGTCGACGTCGACCACGACCCGCGGCTCGACCCAGAACGTGCCGGCGGCGTCGACGCGCGGCACCTCGTCGGCGAACGGGGGCTCCCCCGTCGCCAACGGCGCCAGGAGCGCGGCGAGCCGGGTGCTGGTGGCGCCGGTGATGCCGCTGCCCACGCGCCCGCGGTAGAGCAGGCCGTCGGAGGTCGGCTCGCCGACGAGCAGCGACGCCAGCCGGTCCGCCGTACCCGTCTGGGGGCGCCAGCCGCCGACGACGAACGACCCGCGGTGGCGGTGGGCGAGCTTGCGCCAGTCCTCGCTGCGCTGGTCGAAGCGGTAGCGCGAGCCGCGACGCTTGCTCACCACCCCCTCCAACCCCTGCTGCAGGGTGGCGTCGAACAGCATGGCGCCGTCGTCGTACGCCGCCGGGACCTGCCACTTCGAGTCGGCGAGCGGGAGCCCCTCCAGGAGCGCGCGCCGCTCCTCGAGCGGGCGGGCGGTCAGGTCCTCGCCGTCGAGCCGCAGCAGGTCGAACACCATGAGCGTGGCGGGCACCGACCTCACCAGGCGCGCGACCTCCCTGGCGTTGCGCACGTGCATGCGGTTCTGGAGCACGCGGAAGTCCGGGACGCCGCGCTCGTTGAGGGCGATCACCTCGCCGTCGACCATGAGGTCCCGGTCGCCGAGCGGCGGAGCGGCGACGTCGGGCCAGGCCGCGGTGACGTCGTTGTCGTTGCGGCTGGTCATGCGTACGTCGCCGTCGCGGACGTCGACGAGCACGCGCACGCCGTCCCACTTGACCTCGTGCAACCACTGCGCGCCGGTGGGCACGCGGTCGGTCTTGCTGGCGAGCATGGGGCGCACGCCTGCAGTCTGGCATCCCCGCGTCCCCCATCTGGAGGGAGACGAGTGTCTGGAGTGACGGCTATCGTCGTCGCATGCGCGCGATCTGGAAGGGTGCCGTCTCCTTCGGCCTGGTCAGTGTCCCGGTCAAGCTCTATGCCGCGACGGAGAGCCACGACGTGTCGTTCCGGCAGGTGCACGCCAAGGACGGCGGCCGCATCAAGTACCAGCGGGTCTGCTCCCTCGACGGCGAGGAAGTGGCCTACGCCGACATCGCCAAGGGCTACGAGACCGAGGACGGCGAGATGGTCATCCTCACCGACGACGACATGGCCGAGCTGCCGTCGACGTCGTCGCGCGAGATCGCGGTGGAGAAGTTCGTGCCCCGCGAGCAGATCGACCCGCTGCTCTTCGAGAAGTCCTACTACCTCGAGCCCGAGGGTGCCGGCGCCAAGCCCTACGCCCTGCTGCGCCAGGCGCTCAAGGACGCCGACCGGATGGCCGTGGTGACCGTCGCGCTGCGCCAGCGCACCACGATCGCCGTGCTGCGGGTGCGCGAGACCGAGGCCGGCGAGGTCATCGTGCTGCAGACGATGATGTGGCCCGACGAGGTGCGCGTGCCCGACTTCAAGGTCGAGGTCGACGACGCCAAGCCGCAGGAGGTCAAGATGGCGCACATGCTCGTCGAGACCCTCGCCGGCGACTTCGACGCGACCGAGTTCGAGGACGACTACGCCGGCGCCGTCGAGGCGCTCGTGAAGTCCAAGATCGAGGGCGGCGAGATCAAGCGCACCGAGACCTCGACCAAGACCTCCGGCGAGGTCGTCGACCTGCTCGCCGCGCTGCAGAAGTCCGTCGCGGCCGCCAAGACCGCCCGGGGCGAGGCCGACGACTCGTCCGACGACGCGTCCGAGGACGAGAAGCCGGCGAAGAAGACGCCCGCCAAGAAGTCGGCCGCCAAGAAGGCTCCGGCGAAGAAGACGGCCGCGAAGAAGTCTGCTGCCAAGAAGGCCACCACGAAGAAGACGGCTGCGAAGAAGCAGGCCAAGAAGGCCAGCTGAGCCTCGGCTCGCGTCCCGTCCGCCCGAGCGGTGCTGCACCCACGTTCTCGTCGGCCGGACTGTGGGCTGGCCACCGCTGCCCGGCGCGGCGGCGTACGACACGCGGGTGGGCGGTGGTCCACCCACGTTCCCGGCGTACGAAATGTGGCTTGGCCACCGCCCGGGCGGTCTCAGCAGGCCCGGGCCACCGGCGTACGACCGCTGAGCTCGCGCAACCGCGCCCCGACCTCGGCTGCGACGGCGATCGCGAGGTCGCGCGGCGACTCCCCGTCGACCTCGGGCACCACGTGGTGGACGACGCCGTCGGCGAGCAGGTCGGCAGCCCGCACCCGCTGGCGCGCGGCCATCTCGGCGGCGTGGGCGGTGTCGCCGTGCACGATCAGGCTGGCGCCCTCCGGCGGGAGTGGGGAGAGCCAGGCGTGCTCGGTGGCGATCACCGTGCGCGCGGGCAGGAACGCCAGCGCCCCTCCCCCGCAGCCCTGCCCGAGGATCACCGAGACCGTCGGCACGCCCATCGTGGTGAGGGTCGCGATGCAGCGGGCGATCTCTCCGGCGATGGCGCGCTCCTCGGCCTCGGGCGACAGCTCGGCGCCCGGGGTGTCGATGACGCTGACGAGCGGCAGTCCGAGCTCCTCGGCCAGCCGCATGCCGCGGCGGGCCTCGCGCAGGGCACCGGGTCCCATCGCGTGGCCGGGCACCTGGCGGGAGCGGTCCTGGCCGATCACGACGCACGGCTGGTCGTCGAGGCGGGTCAGGGCGACGAGGACGGTCGAGTCGCGCTCGCCCTCGTCGGTGCCGCGCAGCTGCAGCGTGCCGGCGGCGCCGTGGGCGAGCAGGTCGCGCACGCCGACCCGGTCCGTACGACGGGTGCGCGCGACGCTGTCCCACGCGGCGTGGTCGCCGACCGGACGCGCCACCCGGAGCGGGAGGCGGCCGGGGCCGGGCCCGTCGACGAGGACGGCGAGGGCGCTGTCGACCATCGCCGGGAGGTCCTCGGCGGCGACCACACCGTCGATCACGCCGGCGGCCGCCAGGTTCTCCGCGACCTGGACGCCCGGTCGGAACGGCCGCCCGTTGAGCCCCTCGTAGACCTTGGGGCCGAGGAAGCCCACCAGCGCCCCGGGCTCGGCGACCGTCACGTGGCCGAGCGAGCCCCACGAGGCGTACACGCCGCCGGTGGTCGGGTGGCGCAGGTGGACGAGGTAGGGCAGCCCGGCGGCCCGGTGGTCCATCAGCGCTCGGGAGATCTCGACCATCCGCACGAAGGCGGGGGTGCCCTCCTGCATCCGGGTGCCGCCCGACGCGGTGCTGGCGAGCAGGGGCAGGCCCTCCTCGGTGGCACGGCGTACGGCGGCGGTGATCCGGTCCGCGGCGGCGCGGCCGATCGAGCCGGCGAGGAAGCGGAACTCGTTGACCACGACCGCGACCGGCCGACCGCGGACCTCGCCCCGGCCGGTCAGCACGGACTCGTCGGTGCCGGCCTTGGCGGCGGCGGCCACGAGCTCGGCGCGGTAGTCCGCGTCGGCGTAGGACAGGTCGATGGGCTCGTCCCACGAGGTGAAGGTGCCCTCGTCGAGCACGAGGTCGAGCAGCTCGGGGGCCGTCCAGCGCTTCGCCGTGCTCTGCGTCATGGGGTCCCCGCGGCGTTGTTCGGGGGAGCGCAGCGGAGGAGAAGAACGTCGTGGGGTGTATTCATGCCCCGCCTCCGCCGACCCAGGCGCGGATCTCGTCGGCGTGCTGGTCGAGCAGCGGCGGCGCGACGTGGTCGCGGCGGGTGACCTCGGCGCCCTCGGCGTCGAAGAACCGCAGCGGCGGGCCGGGGAGGGTGATCCCGCCCAGCGTCGGGTGCTCGACGTCGACCAGCAGGCCCTGGCTGGCGACCTGGTCCCACTCGTAGACCTCGTCGAGGGTGCGCACCTTGCCGGCCGGGATCCCGATCTCGGCGAGGCGTGCGAGCAGGGGCTCGGCGTCCCAGTCGGCGAAGGCCTGCTCGACCACCGCGATGACCTCCTCGCGGCGGGCGACGCGCTCGCCGTTGGTGGCCAGGCCCTCGGCGTCGGGGTCGAGACCGAAGCCCGCGCAGAACTTCTTCCACAGGCCCTCGCTGCCCAGGGCGATCTGCACGGCGCCGTCGCGGCAGTGGAACAGCCCGTAGGGCGCGATCGAGGGGTGGTGGTTGCCCTGCGCGCGGCCGACCTCGCCGGCCACCGTCCACCGGGTGCCCTGGAACGCGTGGACGCCGACGACCGATGCCAGCAGCGACGTCCGCACGACCGTGCCCTTGCCGGTGCGCTCCCGCTCGTGGAGCGCGGCGAGCACGCCGTAGGCGCCGTACATCCCCGAGAGCAGGTCCGCGATGGGTACGCCGACCCGCTGCGGGTCGTCGGGTCCGGAGCCCGTCAGCGACATCAGACCCGCCTCGCCCTGGGCGATCTGGTCGTAGCCGGCGCGGCCACCCTCGGGCCCGTCGTGGCCGAAGCCGGTGATGGACAGCACGACGAGGCGGGGGTTGCGCCGCATCAGCTCCTCGATGCCGAGGCCGAGGCGCTCGAGGACTCCGGTGCGGAAGTTCTCGACGAGCACGTCGGCGCGCTCGACGAGGCCGACCAGGACGTCCTTGTCGGCCTCGTTCTTCAGGTCGAGGGCGATGGACTCCTTGTTGCGGTTCGTGCACAGGAAGTACGTCGACTGGCGGGCGTCGGGCTCGCCGACGAACGGCGGTCCCCAGCCGCGGGTGTCGTCGCCGCTGCCGGGCGCCTCCACCTTGATGACGCGGGCACCGAGGTCGCCCAGCATCTGCGTGGCGTGGGGGCCCGCGAGCGCGCGGGTGAGGTCGACGACGAGGAGGTCGGAGAGCGGTCCGGTCATTGTGCTGTTCACCATCCGGGGAGGACGAGGGCGGCCCAGACGAGCAGCGGCCCGACCAGGGTGACGATGACTCCGTAGCTGAGGATCTGCTTGTAGTAGACGGGCTCGCTGATGGAGTCGGGCTTGTTGGCGAGCATGAGCGCGCCGTTGGTGGAGAAGGGGCTGACGTCGACGATGGTCGACGACACTGCGAGGGCGGCGACGAAGAGCGCCGCGTTGATGCCGCCGTCCTCGATGAGCGGCACGCCGATCGGGATGATGACCGGGAGCAGCGCGGTGGAGGAGGCGAAGGCCGACACCACGCCGCCGACGTAGCAGAGGACGAGCGCGCCCAGCGCCACCGCACCGAGGCCCGCGGCCCAGTTCCCGACGAACTCCGGCGAGCCTGCGGTCGTGAGGATGGTGGCGTAGGTGCTGACACCGGCGACCAGGAGCACCGTGGGCCAGGCGATCTGCTTGATCGCGTCCTTGTGCTCGTCGGCGTTGAGCATCGCCAGCAGCACGGCCGCGGTGATCGCGACGAAGCCGATGTTCTTGTCGAAGACGAGGGCCACGAGGGCCACACCGACGAAGGCGAGGAGCGTCAGCACCTGGTCGCGGCGTACGCCGTGGGCCTGGGTACCGGTCGGTGTCGTCGTGCCGTAGCCCCGGGCGGGCACCGTGGCGCCGCCGCGGTGCAGGTCCTCGTCGAGCGTGTCGGGCTCGTCGGCGTCGATCCGCATCGCCATCAGCTTGCGGCCTCCGAGGACCACGAAGAGGATCGCCGCCATGATGGTGTTGACCACCAGGCTGGCGAGGAAGACGGTGATCTCGCTGGAGGGCAGGCCTGCGTCCCGCATCACGGTGTTGGTGATGACGCCGTAGATGCTGATCGGCGAGAAGCCGCCGGCCTGGGCGCCGTGGACCACGAACATGCCCATCATCAGCGGGCTGATGCCGTAGCGGCCGGCGAAGCCGAGGGCGATGGGGCCGATGATCGCGCAGGCCGCAGGGCTGACCGCGCCGATGCCCGTCAGGACGGCGGTGACGGCGAACATCACCCACGGGATGAGCGCCACGCGACCGCCGACTCCCTTCACGGCGGTGCGCACGATCAGGTCGACCGTGCCGTTGTTGCGGGCGATGGCGAACAGGTACGTGACGCCGATCAGCGTCAGGATCAGATCACCGCTGACGCCGGCGATGATCTCCTTCTCGTCCAGGTCGAGGGCGTACATTCCCACGAACCACGCGGCCACGTAGGCCAGCGCTCCCATGTTGATCGGCAGCACGGTGCCGATCACGAACAGCGCGACGAGCGCGATGATCGCAATCCATTCCGGACCCATGTCGGTTGCCTTTCCCGAGTCGAGAGCCGGCACGGCGAGGTCGCGGGGGTGGTCCTCGTCACAGTGCTGGCTCAGTGGCCTAGCCAATAGGACAATGAGCCGATCGTCAATAGGGTGGTGCCATGTCCGAGTCGTCCTCCTTCCCGCCGCGGCTGCTCCGTACTCGTCTGTACGAGCAGGTGGCCGGGCAGATCTCGACGTGGATCGACGACAACGGCCTGCGGGCCGGCGACAAGCTCCCGCCCGAGCGCGAGCTCGCACAGCGCCTCGGTGTCAGCCGCGCCACGCTCAGCCAGGCGCTGGTCGCGCTCGAGGTCGTCGGGGTGGTCGAGGTGCGCCACGGTGACGGCACCGTCGTCACCGCCCGCCACCAGAAGACGAGCCGCATCGTCGAGGCGATCCGCAGCCACGCCGACCGCCTGCCCGAGATCATCGAGACCCGCGACGCGCTGGAGACGAAGATCGCCTCGCTCGCCGCCGCACGCCGCACCGACGACGACCTCGCCCGCATCGACGACGCCCTCGCCTCCATGGCCGCCGACATCGAGGCCGGGGGCCGCGGCGTGGAGGGCGACGAGCGCTTCCACGGTGCCGTCACCGCCGCGTCGCACTCCCTCCTGCTCGCCCGGCTGATGGACGAGATCGGCGACCTGATCAAGGAGACCCGGCTGGAGTCGCTCGGCCAGCCCGGCCGACCGCAGGACTCCCTGGCCGGGCACCGCGCCATCGCCGAGGCGATCCGCGCCGGCGACCCCGCGGCCGCGGCCGAGGCGATGCACGCCCACGTCGCGATGGTCAGCGACGTCGCCCTCATCCGCGAGGCGCAGTGACCGCAGCCGAGGCGCTCCTGGTGCTCGCCACCGGGTTCGGTGCCGGCGTGCTCTCCTCCACGGTCGGCGTCGCCTCGCTGCTGAGCTTCCCCGTGCTCGTCGCGCTCGGCCTGCCGCCGGTCGTGGCCAACGTGTCCAACACCCTCGGCCTGATCCCCGGCGGCCTGGGCGGGGTCCTGGG
Organism: Nocardioides sp. zg-1230; assembly: GCF_013155335.1. Lineage (GTDB taxonomy): Bacteria > Actinomycetota > Actinomycetes > Propionibacteriales > Nocardioidaceae > Nocardioides. The sequence goes on from NZ_JABJQZ010000008.1 coordinate 451,127, forward strand.
CTACCGTCGCGAGGTCCGCCAGGCGGGCCCGATCGCCCGGACGATCGTCATCGTCTGCGCCCTCGGCGCGATGCTCGGGGCAGCGCTCCTGCTCGGTCTCCCGCCGGGCGTCTTCGAGGCGATCGTCCCCTACCTGATCCTCTTCACGTGCCTGCTCGTGGGCGTGCAGCCCCGCATCGCGGCGTGGCTGCGCGCGCGCCACGAGTCGCGGCACGGCGTCGCCCTCGCCGAGCGCCGGCGCATGTCCCCCGCCACGACGGTCTTCGCGACGATCACGGGCGTCTACGGCGGCTACTTCGGGGCGGGCGCGGGCGTGATGATGGTGGCCGTCCTCGGCATCGGCACCGACCTCGAGCTGCGCATCGTCAACGGCCTCAAGACACTGTCGCTGATGGTCGGCAACGTCGTCGCCGGCCTGATCTTCATCGTCGTGGCCGACCCGCGCTGGGACGTCGTTGTGCTGCTCGCGGCCGGGTCGCTGGTGGGTGGCTACGTCGGTGCCCGCATCGGTCGCAAGCTCCCGGACGCGGTCTTCCGCTGGGCGGTCGTGGCGGCCGGCGTGGTGGCGGCGCTCCTGCTGTTCTGAGCCGCGCGTACGTCGGTCAGGACAGCAGGCTCCGCACCACCCGGAGCCCGACGGAGAGACGAGCCAGCTCGGCGGTCTCCTCGCGGCAGATCTCCTCGAGCGTCCCCGACGCGCGGCCGACGAGGTCCTCGTTGGAGTCCTCCCACTCCGCCACGCGGGCCGGCGCGGAGTCGGTCGCGTCGGTCGACTCGAGCACCTGGGCGGTCAGCTGCTGGTGGACGCCGTAGAGGTCGTCGCGCACCGCGGCCCGGGCCATCGTCTGCCAGCGGTCGTCGCGGGGCAGGGCGAAGATCCGCTCCACGAGCGCCGGCAGCCCCAGCCGCTCTCCGAGGGCGAAGTGGACACGGGCCACCTCGACCGGGTCGAGGCCCAGCCGGTCGGCGGTCTCCACGATGCCCAGCAGGGCGTAGGCGGAGGCCAGGACCGCGACGCGGGAGGCGAGGTCGTCGGGGACGCCCTGGTCGGTGAGGCGCTTCTCCCGAGCGCGGTAGTCGTCGAGCTCGCGGCCGCTCATGATGCGGGGCAGCTCGGCCATGACGGTCTGCACCGGGCCGCGGAAGAACGTGACCGTGGCGCTCGAGTCGAGCGGGGGCCTCCGGTTGGTGACCAGCCAGCGCGACGCACGCTCGACGAGCGTGCGCATCTCGATCCGCATGCGGGTCTGGCGCTCGGCCGGCACCTGGTTGTCGAGGGCGGCGATCTCCTGGCGCAGCGGCAGCGAGCCGAAGATCTCGCGGGCGACGAAGTTGGCCCGGGTCAGGTCGGCGGCGCTGGCCCCGGTCTCGCCCTGCAGGCGCGGCCAGAACGTCATGCCGGCGCCGTTGACGAGGTCGTTGACCACCTGCGTCACGATGATCTCGCGACGCAGCGGGTGGTCCTCGATGGCCGCCTCGAGGTCGGGCTTCATGCGGCTCGGGAAGTAGGCGAGCAGGTCCTCGCGGAGGTAAGGGTCGTCGGGCAGGTCGGAGTCGACGAGCTCCTCGGCCAGGACGATCTTGGTCCACGCCAGCAGCACCGACAGCTCGGGGGCCGACAGCGCCTGCTTGCGGTCGAGGCGTCGCCGGACCTGGCGGGTGCTGGGCAGTCCCTCGAGCTCGCGGTTGAGCACGCCGCGCTTCTCCAGCGCGCGCATCCAGTCCTCGTGCACGTGCAGCAGCGACGGGGCGTGGGCCTGGGCGTTGGCGAGGGCGAGGTTCTGCTCGTAGTTGTCGTGCAGGACGAGCTGGCCGACCTCCTCGGTCATCTCCGCCAGCAGCTCGTTGCGGGCGTCCTCGTCCATCGCCCCGGACCGGACGACGCGGTCGAGGAGGATCTTGATGTTGACCTCGTGGTCGGAGGTGTCGACGCCCGCGGAGTTGTCGATGAAGTCGGTGTTGATCCGGCCCCCGTCGCCGCTCGCACCGAACCGGGCGTACTCCACGCGACCGAGCTGGGTGAAGCCGAGGTTTCCGCCCTCGCCCACGCACCGGGCCCGCAGGTCCTCGCCGTTGACGCGGATCGCGTCGTTGGCCTTGTCGCCGGCGTCAGCGTCGGTCTCCTCAGACGACTTCACGTAGGTGCCGATGCCGCCGTTCCACAGCAGGTCGACCGGCGCGAGCAGGATCGCCTTCATCAGCTCCGCCGGGGTCATCGCGGTGGTGCCGGCGGGGATGCCGAGGGCTTCGCGAGCCTGCGACGAGATGGGGATGGACTTGGCCGAGCGCGGCCACACGCCACCGCCCTCGGAGATGAGGGAGGCGTCGTAGTCCTTCCAGCTCGAGCGCGGCAGCTCGAACAACCTGAGCCGCTCGGCGTACGACGACGCGGCGTCGGGCGCCGGGTCGATGAAGATGTCGCGGTGGTCGAAGGCCGCCACCAGGCGGGTGTGCTCGGAGCACAGCAGGCCGTTGCCGAAGACGTCGCCGGACATGTCGCCGATGCCGACCGCGGTGAAGTCCTCGGCCTGGCAGTCGACGCCCATCTCGCGGAAGTGCCGCTGCACCGAGACCCACGCACCCTTGGCGGTGATTCCCATCGCCTTGTGGTCGTAGCCGACCGACCCACCGGAGGCGAACGCGTCACCGAGCCAGAAGCCGTAGTCCTTGGCCACGCCGTTGGCGATGTCGGAGAACGTCGCGGTTCCCTTGTCGGCGGCCACGACGAGGTAGGAGTCGTCGCCGTCGTGGCGGACGACCTCGCGCGCCGGCACCGTGACGCCGTCGACGAGGTTGTCGGTGATGTCGAGGAGGCCGGAGATGAAGGTCTTGTAGCAGGCCACGCCCTCGGCCAGCCACGCGTCGCGGTCGGAGGAGTCGGGGAGCTGCTTGCAGAAGAACGCGCCCTTCGCGCCGACCGGCACGATCACGGTGTTCTTGACCATCTGCGCCTTCACCAGGCCCAGCACCTCGGTGCGGAAGTCGTCGCGTCGGTCCGACCAGCGCAGGCCGCCGCGCGCGACGGCGCCGAAGCGCAGGTGGGAGCCCTCGACGCGCGGGCTGTAGACGAAGATCTCGAAGCGCGGCCGCGGCTCGGGCAGGTCGGGGATGGCCGACGGCTCGAGCTTGAACGAGATGTAGGGGTGCACCTCCCCGCCGGTCGAGCGCTGGAAGAAGTTGGTGCGCAGGGTCGCCCGGACCAGCGTGCGGTAGGAGCGCAGGATGCGGTCGTGGTCGAGGCTGACCACGTCGTCGAGGGCCTTGGCGAGCCGCTCCTCGACCGCCTCCACCTTGGCCACCCTTGCCTCGGCGTCGTGCTCCAGCGACCGGTCGTCACGTCCGGGGTCGAAGCGCGACTCGAAGAGCTCCACGAGCAGCCGGGTGATGTCGACGTTGCTGCGCAACGCCTCCTGGATGTAGTCGAGGGCGAAGGGTGAGTTGCCCTGCTTGAGGTACTTGGCGTACGCCCGCAGCACCGTCGCCTGCCGCCAGGTCAGACCGGCGGCGAGCACGAGCTGGTTGAAGCCGTCGATCTCGTTGAAGCCGTCCCAGACGGCGCGGAGCGCCTCGGCGAACAGCGTGCGCTCCTGGGGCGAGAGCGTGCGCCCGTGCCGCAGGCCGAACTCGTAGATGTAGGAGGGACGCGCGAGACCGCTGAGCTCGTAGGGGCGCTCGTCGACGACCTCCACGCCCATCGACGTCAGCATGGGCAGCATCGCGCTCAGCGACAGCGGCTCGCCGACGCGGAACACCTTGAGCCGCGACTCGCCGCGGCGGTAGGTGCCGCGCTGCTCGTCCTGGTCGAACAGGGCGAGGTCGATGCCCTCCTCGCCCTGGATCGCCTCGATGCGACCGAGGTCGGCCGACCCGCGCTGGGGCTGGTAGTCCTCCTTGTACGCCTCGGGGAACGCGTGCGCCCAGGCCCGCGCCAGTCGCGACCCCTCGTCGACGCCGTACTCGGACACGACGGCCGACACGAAGTCGTCGCGCCAGGACCGCGACGCCTCCATCAGCCGGCGCTCGAGGTCGGGGACGTCGATCTCGGGGACCTGGCCGCCCTTCGGCGGGTGGACCACGAAGTGCACCCGCGCCGTGGTCGACTCGTTGACCCGTGCCGTGAACTCGACGTGCTCGCCGCCGAGCTGGTCGCGCAGGATCTCGGAGAACCGCTCGCGCACCGCAGTGCTGTAGCGGTCACGCGGGAGGTAGACGAGGACCGACACGTAGCGGCCATAGGTGTCGCGGCGCACGAAGGCCCGCAGCTGGCGACGCTCACGGGCGCTCATCACGTCCTGCGCGACGGGCGCCAGCTCGTCGGGAGACGTGTGGAACAGCTCGTCGCGCGGGTAGTTCTCCAGGGTGTCCATCAGCGCCTTGCCGGCGTGGCTGCGCGGGTCGAAGCCCGCGTGACGCATCACCTCGGTGACCTTCTCGCGCAGCACCGGGATGCGGGTGACCGACTCGGTGTAGGCGGCGCTGGAGAACAGGCCGAGGAAGCGACGCTCCCCCACGACCTCCCCGTCAGGGCCGAACGTCTTGACGCCGACGTAGTCGAGGTAGGCCGGGCGGTGCACGGTGGCGCGCGAGTTGGCCTTGGCCAGCACCAGCAGCTTCTTCTCCCGCGCCTTGGCCTTCGCGATCGGCGGCAGCTTGGCGAAGGAGGCTGACAGGTCCTGGTCGTGGCGCAGGATGCCGAGGCCCGAGCCGGGGACCGCACGCAGGCCGCACTCGTCGGGGTCGTCCTTCTCCGCCTCGAGCTGGTACTCCCGGTAGCCGAGGAACGTGAAGTGGTCGTCGGCCAGCCAGGTGAGGAACTCCCGTCCCTGGCGCAGCTCCTCGGCCGACAGGGGCGGCGGGTCCTGATCGAGCTGCTCGACCACGGCGAGTGCCTGGGCGTGCATCTTCTCCCAGTCCTCGACCGACTCGCGTACGTCGCGCAGCACCCGCTGGAGGCCCTCGGTGATCTCGGCCGCCTCGTCGTCGTCGGTGCGGTCGATCTCGACGTGCATCCACGACTCCGCGCCCTCCTGGGTGGCGGGCCGGGTCTCGGCCTGCACGGCGGCCCGGCCACCGCCCGTGGCCTCGTGGGCGTTCACGTGCTGGAGCTCGCCGGTGATGTCGCGCTCGACGGTGAGCTGGGGGTGGAAGACCGCGTGCACGTTGTGCCCGAGGCGGTTGAGCTCCATCGTCACCGAGTCGACGAGGAACGGCATGTCGTCGGTGACCACCTCGACGACCGAGCGGCCCGACGCCGACCAGCCGGCGTCGGCGATCGTGGGGGTCACCACGCGCACCGCGGCGGTGCCCTGGGGGCGGGAGGAGGCGAGCTCGCGGTGCGAGGCCACCGCTCCCAGCAAGTCCTCCGGCGACCGCTCGGCCACCTCGTCGGGGGCGACGTGGCGGTAGTAGTCGCGCACCAGGTCGCCCCACTCCGGACGTGCCGCCGTCGCCGCGTCGAGCTGCTGGTCCTTGGTCTCCTCAGGCATCGCCACGATCCGACCCTAGAACCCGAGTGTGACGGCCACAACACGGGGGTGCGAGCTCCCTCTGGGCCATGATGAGCGCCATGAAGAAGCTCATGAAGACGCTGACCTACGACGCCTCCACCGACGCCGTCGGGGCCATGCTCGACGACCCGGCGTTCCGCGAGGAGGTGCTGCGCCGGCAGCGCGTCGTACGCGGCTCGGCGGACGTGGACGGCGAGGTGGTGCGCATCGAGCAGGTGCGCTCGGCCGGCGACGTCCCGTCGTTCGCGCGCTCCTTCGTGGGCGAGGAGATCGTGATCGTCCAGATCGAGACGTGGAGCTCCGCGACCACGGCCGACGTCGCGATAGCGATCCCCGGCAAGCCCGCCGAGGCGTCCGGGACAATCGCCCTCACCGAGTCGGCAGGTCTGACGACGCAGACGGTCGACCTGGCGGTGAGCGTCCGGATCCCGCTGGTCGGCGGCAAGGTCGAGACGATGATCGTCGAGCTGATGGGTCACGCCCTCGACGTCGAGCACCGCGTCGGCGTGGACTGGCTCGCTTCTCGATGACCTCCCTGCTCACCGAGTCGTACGACGCGCTGGCCGCGGTCGTGTCCCGGCTGCGCGACGACGAGGCCTGGGCCTCCACCGGGTGCGTGGGTTGGACCGTGCGAGACCTCGTTTGGCACCTGCACGCCGATGCGGTGCGCGGACTGGTGGCCGTCCCCACCCCGGCGGGACGTGCGGCCGACTGCAACGAGATCGCCTACTGGCGGTCCTGGGGCAGCGGCCGCGTGGCCGACCTCGCCAGCACGCTGGCGGTGGAGGCGACACTCGACCACACCGACCTGGTCGCCCGCATCGATGCGTCGGGCCCACGGCCTCGGGTCTGGACGACCTCGTGGGGCTGGCCATCCCTGTCTTCAGCTGAGCGTCTTCAGCTGGCCGTCAGCTGAGCGGCTCGCGCCGTTCCGGATCGACGACGGGTGAGGTGGCGTCCGAGGACACGTGGTCCTCGTCGGGCACCGCCGAGTCGTCCTCCTCGCGCCGGCGACGCCAGATCACCACGCCGAGCACCACGAACGGGCCGAAGGCGAGCAGCAGCGTCAGCGCCTGCTCGAAGGGGTGCAGCGCGCCCATGTGGAGGGGGATCACGGTGTCGACGGGTCAGCCCTGGTGGGGGTAGCGGTGGTCCGTCGGAGGCACGAAGGTCTCCTTGATCGAGCGGGGCGAGGTCCAGCGCAGCAGGTTGACCGCGGCGCCCGCCTTGTCGTTGGTGCCCGACGCGCGCCCACCGCCGAAGGGCTGCTGGCCGACGACGGCGCCAGTGGGCTTGTCGTTGATGTAGAAGTTGCCGGCCGCGAAGCGCAGCGTCTTGCGCGCCCACGCGATCGCCGCGCGGTCCTGCGCGATGATCGCGCCGGTGAGGGCATAGGGCGCGAACGACTCCATCTGCGCGACGACCTGCTCGAAGCGGGCGTCGTCGTAGACGTGGACCGCGAGGATCGGGCCGAAGTACTCGTCGGAGAACATCTGGTCGGTCGGGTCGGTCGACTCGACGATGGTCGGCCGGACGAAGTAGCCGACGGAGTCGTCGACCTGGCCGCCGGCGAGGACCGTCAGGTGCTTCTGGCGCTTGGCGCGCGCGATCGCGGCCTTGTGCTTGGCGAACGCGCGGTCGTCGATGACGGCGCCCATGAAGTTGGTGAAGTCGGTGACGTCACCCATCGCCAGCGCCTCGGTGTCGGCGATCAGCTGGTCCTTGATCTTCGCCCACACCGAGCGCGGGACGTAGGCCCGCGAGGCGGCCGAGCACTTCTGACCCTGGAACTCGAAGGCACCGCGGATCATCGCGACCCGCAGCACGTCGGGGTCGGCCGACGGGTGGGCGACGATGAAGTCCTTGCCGCCGGTCTCGCCGACGATGCGCGGGTAGGAGCGGTAGCCCGAGATGTTCTCGCCGACCGTGCGCCACAGGTGCTGGAAGGTCGGGGTCGAGCCGGTGAAGTGAATGCCGGCGAGGTCGCGGTGCGCGAGCGCGACCTTGGAGACGTCGAGACCGTCACCGGGGAGCATGTTGATGACGCCGGGCGGCATGCCGGCCTCCTCGAGCAGCTCCATCGTCAGCGACGCGGCGTGCTGCTGCGTCGGCGACGGCTTCCACACGACCGTGTTGCCCATCAGCGCCGGAGCGGTCGGCAGGTTGCCGGCGATCGCGGTGAAGTTGAACGGCGTGATCGCGTAGACGAAGCCTTCGAGCGGGCGGTGGTCGGTGCGGTTCCAGATGCCGGGGCTGTTGGCGATCGGCTGGTCGGTGAGGATCTGCTTGGCGTAGTGGACGTTGAAGCGCCAGAAGTCGATCAGCTCGCAGGCGGCGTCGATCTCGGCCTGGAACGCCGTCTTGGACTGGCCGAGCATGGTCGCGGCGTTGAGGCGCTGGCGCCAGGGCCCGGCCAGCAGGTCGGCGGCCTTCAGGATGATCGCGCACTTCTCGTCGAAGGGCATCGCGCGCCAGTCGGGCGCCGCGGCGTTGGCCGCCTTGATCGCGGCCTCGGCGTCCTTGGTCGTCGCGTTCTTCAAGGTGCCCAGGACGTGACCGTGGTCGTGGGGCTGGACGACCTTGATCTCCGCGCCGCCACCGTTGCGCCGCTTGCCGCCGATCACCGCCCTGTAGGAGTGCTGCTTCTTCTCCTGCACGGCCAGCTCGGTGATGAGCGCCTCGCGCTCCGGGCTACCCGGGGCGTAGGTGAGGTTCGGCTCGTTGGTCGGTGCCGGCGGGAAGGTGATCGCGTCCATGCTGCTGATCGTGTCAGAGAGGAGCGCGGCCCTCAAAGGCGGGAGATGAGGTCGCCGATCTCCTGGGTGGCCCACCAGGCGAGGTCGTCGTCGGCGTCCGCGTCGTCCTCGGTGTCGACGTGCACCGCGACGACGTCGCGCCAACGGACGGGGGCGTCCTCGGTGGCCGTCTCGGCGATCACGACGACCCGCCTCCGCTGGCCGTCGGGGAGTCCGGCCAGCAGCTCGGCGGAGGCGTCCGCGGCGGTCATCAGGGCGGCGTACTCGCTCTCCTCGCCGTCGTCGGCGGCGACGACCGGGTCGTGGACGCGCGGCTCGTCCGCCGCCCAGTCCTCGGCAAGGCGCGGCAACGACGACGGCAGGTAGCGGCGCGTCACTTCTGCCCCTTCCCGGCAGCCTTCTTCCGCCCGCGTGGGGCGCGCGGGCGGGTGTCGGACGCCGAGTCCTTCAGCTCCTCCAGCGCCTCCAGCACGCACTGCCCCAGGACGTCGGCGTCGGGTACGGCGTCGCGGTCGGTCGTGATGCCGTAGAACACCCTGCCGTCGTAGGACGTCACGCCGATGGCCAGCGGGTGGTCGGGGAGCAACGGGTGCACCGGGTAGGACTCGAGCATCCGGGCGCCGTCGGCGTAGAGCGGGAACTGCGGGCCCGGCACGTTGGTGATGGACACGTGGAACCCGCGCCGCAGCTCGGCCGTGGCGAGGCGCGCCCCTAGTGCGTGGAACGTCGTCGGGGCGAAGCCGGCCATCCCGGAGAGCCGGCGGGCCGAGACGTTGCGGCCGTTGTCGCGGTGGGCCCGCAGGTCGTAGCTGACCTGGTGCAGGCGGACGACGGGGCTGGGCTCGCCGATCGGCAGGTGCACCAGGTGGCCGGTGATCTGGGTGCCGAGCGAGGTCGGCTCGAGCTCGTCGTCGATCACCGACATCGGCACGATGGCCTTGATCGTGCGCAGCCCGCCCAGCGACTCCGCGCGGGCCATCAACCACCCGCGCAGGCCGCCGGCGAGGGTGGCGAGGACGACGTCGTTGACCGTGCCGCCGTGCACCTCCCGGATGGCTCGGTAGTCGGCGAGGTCGGTGCGAACGGTCACGAACCGGCGCTGCTGCGACAGCCTGCGGTGCACCGGCGTGGAGTGGACCGGGCCGCGGCCGGCGAGGGCGTTGGCCACCTCGGCCACGCGAGCCCCGGAGGCCGAGGCGGCGCGACCGAGCGACTCGGCGTTGGCGCGTGTGGTCATCCAGAGCGTGCGAGGGCTCTCCAGGCTGTCCGTCACCGCGGCGAGCGCGGCCCCCACCGGGCCCGCCGGACGACCCGGTCGCCAGTCGTCGTCGTGCCCGAGGGTGGACCGGTCCGGGGACGTGTCGAGCAGCACCTGGCCGATGTCGACGGTCTCGCGTCCGTCGACGAGGATCTGGTGGCTCTTGGTGAGCAGCGCGACCCGGCCCTCCTCGAGGCCCTCGACGAAGTAGCACTCCCAGAGCGGGCGGCTGCGGTCGAGCGGCCGGGAGGCGATGCGCGCCACGAGCTCGCGGAGCTGGTCGATCGAGCCCGGACGCGGCAGCGCGGAGCGCCGTACGTGGTAGCCGAGGTCGAAGCCCTCGTCGTCCACCCAGGCCGGGTTGGCGAGGCGTCCGGGCACCAGCTGCAGGCGCTGGCGGTAGCGGGGCACGAAGGCGATCCGGTCGGCGATGAGCTGCACGAGCCGGTCGTGGTCGAAACCGGAGTCACCCGGGTCGAAGATCTCCACCGTGGCGTTGTGCATGGGCGTCGTGGGGGACTCGGCGGCCAGGATGGCCAGGTCCCGCGGCCGGAGCCGAATACTCATGCACGTACTCGCTTCGCTCCGTGCGCGCACGAGGCACAAGTCACGCTGTATCGCATGATTCGCTCGCTGCGCTCGCTCATCTGATCCCCTCTCGTCGGTGATCTTGTCCCGCATGGGATTCTGGCAGAGGCAGTGACGTCGCGGTTCCGCGGTCGCTGCCTGTCCGTGCAGCTGTCGAAGGAGATCCTCCGTGTCCGGTCGCGTCCTCACGCGCCTCGCCCCCGTCGTGCTCGTCCTGGCCGCCTCGCTCACCGCGTGCGGCGGAGACGGCGACACCGACCCGCCGGCCACCGACCCGACGTCCACCTCCTCTCCCTCCGACTCCCCCTCCGACACACCGTCCGACCCGGCCTCGGAGCCCACCAGCGCGGACGACTCCGTCGCCGTCACCGTGAGCCGCGAGGGCGGCTCCTTCACGCCCAACGGCGAGCGGGTGGAGCTGGGGATCGGCCAGGCCCTGGTCCTGACGATCGAGGCCGACGAGGCCGGCGAGATCCACGTGCACAGCACGCCCGAGCAGGACATCTCCTACGACGCAGGCACCTCCGAGCACGAGATCGTCATCGACCGGCCGGGCGTGGTCGAGGTGGAGAGCCACGACCCCGACGTGATCCTGCTGCAGCTCGAAGTCCGGTGAGCCCCGGTCCCGCAACCGTGGGCGGTTCCCTCTCCGCCCACGGCCTCGGCGGCGCCAAGGACCTGCCGATCCCCTCCGAGCTGGCGATCGCCGGTGCCGTCGCCGCGCTGGTGGTCTCCTTCACCGTGCTGGCCGTGGCCTGGCGCGAGCCCCGTTACGACGCGGCCACCAGCGGCCGCCCGGCGCCCGAGTGGCTGGACCGGTTCGTGTCGTCGCGCACGCTGGGCGTCGCGGCCCGCGTGTTCGGCATGGCCTTCTTCCTCTACGTCGCCGCAGCCGCCGTGTTCGGCGAGGACACCTTGATCAACCCGTTCCTCGGCACCGTCTACGTGCTGCTGTGGGTCGGCCTCGTGCCCGCGTCCCTGCTGCTGGGTCCCGTCTTCCGGGCCATCAGCCCGGCGCGCACCATCAGCATGCTGTTCGCGAAGGTCTCGGGGGTCCCCGAGGGCGAGGGCCTCTACACCTACCCCGCGCGGCTCGGCTACTGGCCGGCCGCGGCCGGGCTGTTCGCCTTCGTGTGGCTCGAGCTGGTCTACCCCTACTCCACCGACGTCGGCCCAGTGCGGCTGTGGTTCGCGGCCTACCTCGGGATCATGTTCATCGGCTCGGCGCTGTGGGGTACGACGTTCCTCGCCCGCGCCGACCCGTTCGAGGTCTACTCCTCGCTGGTCGCGAAGCTGTCGGTCTGGGGTCGCCGCGACGGTGCGCTCGTCCTGCGCAGCCCCCTCGCCAACCTCGACACCGTCGTCCCGCGGCCGGGACTGGTGGCCGTCGTCGGCGTCCTGTTCGGCAGCACCGCCTTCGACTCCTTCCGGGAGTCCGAGCCCTGGCTCCAGCTCGTGCAGTCGATGTCGACCTCGCGGGTGTGGCCCGACACCCTCGCGCTCATCGCCTTCTCGGCCGGCGTCGCGCTCGTGCTGACGGTGGCCACCATGGCGACCGGAGTCACCGGCGACACCCCGCGCCGGGCGCTGCCCAACCTGTTCGCGCACTCGGTGATCCCGATCATCGTGGGCTACATCGTGGCCCACTACCTGACCTACTTCGTCGAGTACGGCCAGCAGACCCTCATCCAGCTGAGCGACCCGTTCAGCCGGGGCGACGACTTCCTCGGCACGGCCGACCTGCAGGTCAACTACTGGCTCTCGATGCACCCGACGTTCCTGGCCGTCACCAAGGTCGCCGCGGTCACGCTCGGCCACGTGGTGGGTGTGGTGGCCGCGCACGACCGTGCCGTCAAGCTGCTGCCCCGCCGCCACCAGCTCACGGGTCAGCTCCCGCTGCTGGTGGCGATGGTCGGGTTCACCGTGGGCGGCCTCTACCTCTTGTTCGCCGCCTGAGCGCGCGGGTGCTCGCGGTGGCTCAGATCGGCCCGTAGGGCCAGCCGGCGGGGAGGACGTCGGTGACCTCGACGATCTCGCACGAGCCGCGGTAGTCGATCACGTCGGCGGGGTCGCGGTAGCCGACGAACACCACGCGGTCGGCGTTGCCGTTGTCGCTCTGCGTCGGGTCGTCGCAGTGGATCTTGTCCTGCTGCCCGTCGGGGAGCACGTAGATCGTGTCGTTGCCCTGCTCGGTGAACACCTTGTCGGCGCCGGGGCCGAGGAAGACGGTGTCGTCGCCCTCGTCGCCCTTGATCTTGACGTCGTTGCCGTCACCGTCGATGAGCACGTCGTTGCCCGGTCCACCCTGGATCGCGCCGTCGTCGCCCGGCCCGGCGTCGATCCAGTCGTTGCCGTTGTTGCCGATGTGCTTGTCGGACCCGTCGCCGCCGAAGAGCTGGTCGGCGCCCTCGCCGCCCCCCACCAGGTCGTTGCCGCCCTCGCCGTGCACGACGTCGTCGCCCGCGCCGGCAGTGAGCTTGTCGTTGCCCTCGCCGCCGTACATCACGTCGTCACCCTGGCCGCCGTCGACCGAGTCGTCGCCGAGCCCGCCCGAGCCCCAGTCGTTGCCGGGCTGGAGGGTGATCCAGTCGTCGCCGTCGTCGCCGCTGACGGTGTCGTGCCCGTTGCCGGCGAAGACCTTGTCGTTGCCGTCGCGGGCCGTCACCTCGTCCTGGCCACCGATCGCCATGATCCTGTCGGCGCGGTTATTGCCCCTGATGGTGTCGTCGCCCGTCGTGCCCTGCATGAGCTTGGCCGACGCCGGGGACGCGGACAGGACGACGGCCAGTCCGACGACGGTGGCGATGCGAAATTGACGTGACATGGGGTGCCTTCCTCGAGATCAGCACCCAAGTTACGTTGAATCTTGACGATTTTCAGAATTTTGCCCTCTTGATTTGCCCTACTTGGCGCCTCTCGTACGCCGTCGGCGGCGAGCTCGGGGGACCGGGCGGTCGGCCCTCCCGCCCGCGTGGGCCGGGAACACGGCGTCGGCCAGGGCGGCGAGGGCACGCACCAGGGACGAGTCGCCGAGGTCGGCCACGGGGCGACCGCTCACCAGCGCCTGGTCGAGGCCGGAGCGGTCCTCGGGCAGGAAGTGCAGGCCGGCGACCCGGCTGAAGCCCTCGACCATGCCGGCGATCTCCTTCTCCGACCACCCGATCGAGGACCGCATCCGGTTGACGACGACGCGCACCGGCGTGCCGGCGGCGTGGTCGCGCAGGTCGACCAGCCCGCGGGCCAGGCGGGTGAGGCCCACGGGGTCGGCCGACCCGACGACCACCACCTCGTCGGCCTGCTCCAGCGCCGCCAGCGTCAGCGCGTTGCGCCCGGGACGACCGCCGACGTCGGAGGCGGTGTCGTGCTCGAGGCTGAAGCCGGTGTCGACGACGACCTGGCCGTGGCCCCGGGCACGCTCGAGCAACTGGTCGACCTGCGCTGCCCGGACCTCGCGCCACCGGTCGGCCCGCGGGAGCCCGGTCACGACCGCCAGCCCGTCCCCCACGCCCCGGCACACCGACGCGAACCGGTCGTCCAGCTGGCCGGCGGAGGCGAGACGCGAGGCCGAGAGCAGCCCGGACACCTCGTCGAGGATGCCGAGCTGCTGCGCGACCGCGCCTCCGTAGGGGTCGAGGTCGGCGAGGACGACGGCCACCTCGCGCCGGGCGAGCTCCCAGGCCAGGTTGGTCGCCACCGTCGTACGGCCCGGGGCGCCGGCCGGCCCCCACACGACCGCGAGCCGACCCGCCTCGGCCGCAGGCGCCCGGTCGGTGGCGAACGGGTCGACGACCGGCAGGTCGTCACCGCGCTCGCGGGTGTCGGCGACGTCCTCGACGGTGGTGACCACCCGGGGCAGCGTGGCCAGCTGTCCTGTGCCGACGAGTGCGGTGATGCCGAGGCTTGCGGCGTGCTCGCGAGCATCGAGGTCCTCCGGCAGGGCCGAGGTCACAGCGACGGGCCGCACAGCATGGCGACGCAGGTGGGAGACGCTGGCGGGGTCGAGGCCCGGGGCGTCGAGGGAGAGCACGGCCACGTCGGCCTGGCCGCTGGTGACGGCGGCGAGCAGGTCGTCGACGTCGACGCAGCGCTTGAGCACGACCACCCCGGGGTGGGCCTCGAGGTCGGCCATCGCCGGCGACTCCCATGGCTCGCCCGCCGCGAGGAGCAGCACGCAGATCACGGTCGTCAGCCCCTGCCCACGACCCGGACGCGGTCGTCGCCGACGGCCGCCAGGACCACCCCCAGCGACTCCTCTTCGGTCTCGGAGACGGCGAGGACGAGCTGCCGGGTCGTCGCCGCCGCGAAGGCGTCGGACACCACGGGGGCGTCGAGGACCCCCACGTCACCGAGGACCAGCTCGGCCGCCGCACGTCCACGGCGCTCGGCGGCGGTGCGGTCGGCCACCACCCACACGTCCACCCGCGATCCCCGGACCAGGTCGGTCGGGACGTGCTCGGCAGCCACGGCGATCGACAGCGACACGGTGTCGTCGGCCGACTCCTCGCCGAGGGCCGTGGCGGGCACCAGCTCGCCCGCCGACAGCGGCCGGGTGAGGGTGAGCGCCGCCGGCAGCTCGTCGTCGACGCCGAGGTAGCGGTCGTGGTCGGCAGCCTCGTCGAAGCGCACGCGGGCGGGCTTGAGGTCGGCGGCGGTGATCGGCTGCCCCGCGACGAGGTCGGACGACGCGGCCCAGACCGGGGTCAGGTCGTCGGCGCCGGAGAGGATGCGAGCGCCTGCCACGACCGACCCCGTCACCAGGACCACCCCGATCCACAGCCGCGGGTCGCGCCACCCGGGGGTCGTGGCGCGCGTCGCGGCCGGCACATCGGTGGAGCGGGTCTGCGCCGACGCGGCATCGGGCTGGGCGTGACGGGACGAGGTCCGAGAGGTGGTCCGAGGCACGACGACATCATTGCCGCCCGAGCCGGACTTCACACCTGTCTCTCCACAGGACGGCCGGGCGGCGACGGGAGCCACGCGCGCGGTGGCACGATGGCCCCATGGCCGACGACCCCCGCTTCCTGACGCTCGCCGACGTCGCAGAGGTGCTCAACACCTCCGGCGCGCAGGTCTACGCGCTCGTCCGCCGCGGCGAGCTGCCGGCGATCAAGATCGGCGGCCGCGGGCAGTGGCGCGTCGAGCGGGTGCAGCTCGAGGAGTTCATCCAGCGGATGTACGCCGAGACGAGGACGTTCGTCGACCAGCACCCGTTCGTGGACGCCGAGGCCGAGTCGTCCGACTGAGCGGTCGTGGGGTGAGGTGACTACCCGACCTTGCCGTCGAGCTCGACCTGCACGACCCGTTCCTCACCGCCGCGGACGACCGACATCTCGACGGTCTCGCCGGGCAGGTGGGTGCGGATGGCGACGATGAGGGCGATGCCGTCACTGACCGGCTGGTCGTCGACCGCCGTGATGACGTCGTCCTTCTCGAGGCCGGCGCGCTCGGCGGGGGTGTCGGGCATGACCTCGGTGATGGTGGCGCCGTTGGCGTCGGTCTCGCCGCCCGTGCGCACCTGGGCACCGATGACGGGGTACTCCGCCTCCCCCGTGCGCAGGATCTGGTCGACCGTCGTGCGCACCTGCTCGATGGGGATCGCGAAGCCGACCCCGATGTTGCCCGCCTCGCCCGGCGCACCGCCGTTGGTGGCGATGGCCGAGTTCACCCCGACCACCTCGCCGGCGAGGTTCACCAGCGGGCCGCCTGAGTTGCCCGGGTTGATCGCGGCGTCGGTCTGCACGGCGTTGATGTAGGACGATTCGTCCTCGGACTGCCCGGTCGTCACCGGCCGGTTGAGCGCACTCACGATGCCGGAGGTCACGGTCTGGCTGAGCCCGAGCGGAGCGCCGAACGCGATCACGGGGTCTCCGACGCGCAGGACCTGGGAGGCGCCGAGCGCGGCCGGCTCGAGGTCGCCGGCGCCCTTGACGGACAGCACGGCGAGGTCGTAGACCGCACTGCGGCCGACCACCGTCGCCTCGTGTCGGTCGCCGGTGTGGTCGATGACGACGATCGGGCCGTCGTCCTCGGCCGCGGACGCGACCACGTGGTCGTTGGTCACGACGTGGCCCTCACGGTCGAGCACGAAGCCGGAGCCGGTGGCGCCGTTGTTCTGTCCGTCGAGCTCGGCCACGATCTGGACCGTGCTGGGCAGCAGCGCCTGCGCCACCGCGGCGACCGACCCGTTGTCGACCTCCAGCGGCGCCGCGGTCTGGGTGCGCACGCCGTTCAGACCGTTGTCGTTGGTGCCAGGACGGGCGGATAGCTCGTCCTGGATCGCGCCCCCGGCGAGCCCGCCGAGGATGCCGACGACCAGGGCGAGGCACGCGACGGCGGGCCAGATCCACAGCGGGATCCGGCGGGCGACGGCCGTGGGACCGGCGTACGGCGGGCGCGGGTAGGGACCCGGGCCGAAGTAGGCCCGATCGGGCTGCTGTGGGTACGGGCCCTGGGTCGGGTAGGGCACGGTCGGGGCCGCGGCCTCGCGTCCCCCACCGCCCTGCGGCTGCGGGGCCGGCGGTTCGCCGTACGGCGTGCGGTGCGGCGGCGGGCCGTCGAGCATGCCGGGCCGGTCCTCGCCAGGAGCGCCGTAGGGACGACCCTCGGGCTGGGCGACGGGGTCCCGCGGAGCGGCCTCCGACGTGGGGTCGGCTCCGGTCGGGCGCCAGCCGGCCAGCGGCTGGGTGGGCTCGTCGCGCGGCTCGCCGGGCTCGGGCTGGTCGGTGACCTGCTCGTCCGGGGTCTGCTCGTCGGGCCTGTGCTCGTCGCTCACGGAGCAATCTTCTCCCGGATCGCCACGAGGCGCTCGGCCAGGGGCGTCCGGGAGGGTGAGACCGGTCCGCGGGCGGCACGGTCGTCGGTGGCGGCCGGGCTCGCGGGGACGGTCGGCCGGCTCAGGTCGGTGACCGGTGGGCGCGGCTCGACGCGAGGAGTGCCCGCCACGCCGAGGGCGAGCACGCCCACGACGCAGGCGCTCGCCGCACCGCCGCCGATGGCGACGAGGCCGCGGCGGGGGCGGTGGCGCGACGTCGGGAACTGCGGCGCGACCAGGCCGTGGCCCGAGCCGGACTGCATCGCCGAGCACCGACCGACGAGCGCGGACTTGAAGTCGCGGGAGGGCTGGCCGGGTCCGAACGACAGCTGGGCGAGCTGGGTCTTGACCCACCCCTCCTGCTCGACGAGGTCACGGCAGGAGTGGCAGGAGTGCACGTGGTTCCAGCAGCGCTCCTCCTCCTCCGGCGCGAGGCGACCGTCGAGGAGTGCGCTGACCCGGGATCCGAGGTGGCTCATCACGACACCGGCCCACGGGTCCGGGGGGCGCGGGGGCCCGAGTAGCGCGAGCGTCCCGCGGCCGGCTCACGGTGGGCGAGGGCCTTGCGGAGCATCGTGCGACCCCGGTGGATGCGCGAGCGCACGGTGCCGAGCTTGGCGTCCATGATCTCGGCGATCTCCTCGTAGCTGAGCCCCTCCACGTCGCACAGCACCACCGCCGCACGGAAGTCCGGCGGGAGGGTCGCGAGGGCGGTCTCGATGTCGTCGTCGAAGGTCCGGTCGGCCACGGCGAGCTCGGGTGCCGGGGCGGGGCTGGTCAGCCGGGCGGCCCGCTCGTCGGACAGCTGGTCGAAGCGGATCCGCTGCTTGCGGCGGGCCCCGTCGAGGAAGAGGTTGGTGGTGATGCGGTGCAGCCACCCCTCGAAGGTGCCGGGGGTGTAGCCGTCCAGCGAGCGGAAGACCCGGACGAAGACCTCCTGGGTGAGGTCCTCGGCGTCGGGACGGTTGCCCGTCAACCGGTAGGCAAGCCGGAACACGCGGTCGGAGTGCTGCTCCACGACCTCGTCCCACGTGGGCACGTCGACGGCATCCGGCGTGGCATCGACCTGATCACCCACGGGCGCTCCCTGGCTCGTCTTCCTCGACCGCAGCTGCAACGGTTCGATGTCCTTCCTGACGGTAGGCACCCCGCCTGAGAGTTCCCTGTGAACACCATGCGGTCCGGCCAAGAACTCCTGACCGGGTCACCGCCTCCAACGAGCGAGAGACCCCGTGTGTTCCCGACCACGTCGCACGGCTGCTGCGCGATAGAGTCGCCGCGTGCCGACCCACACCCCGCCGATCAAGCCCGCGAGCTGGTCCTACGCCGAGACGTTCGTTGCCGAGGACGAGCTCCTGGCCGCTGCCCGCAGCCGCGCCGAGGAGGTGGGCGTGGCCCCCGTCGGTCCCGGCGTCGGCGCGGCCCTGCGCTTCCTCGCGTCCGTGCTCGACGCCCGGGCGGTCGTCGAGGTCGGCACCGGCACCGGTGTCTCCGGCCTGTGGCTGCTGCGCGGCATGCGCGCCGACGGCGTGCTCACGACCGTCGACATCGAGGCCGAGCACCAGCGCCTGGCCAAGGAGACCTTCACCGAGGCCGGGATCCCGGGCAACCGGGCGCGCACCATCGCCGGCGCCGGTCTCGACGTGCTGCCCCGCCTCACCGACGGCCACTACGACCTCGTGTTCTGCGACGGCGACAAGCGCGAGTACGCCGCGTACCTCAAGGAGGCGCTCCGCCTGCTGCGCCCGGGCGGGATCGTGGCGTTCGACAACGCGCTGTGGCACGACCGGGTCGCCGACCCGGCGCAGCGCGACGAGGAGACCGTCACCATCCGCGACCTCGGCCGGACCATCCTCGAGCACGAGGCGCTGGTGCCCGTGCTGCTGCCCGTCGGCGACGGCCTGCTGGCGGCGAAGAAGGAGTGGGCCCCCGAGGCCTGACCGCTGCGGACCATGGCTGGCCCCGAGGCTGGTTCAGAGGCGCGGGGCGGCCGTGAACCCGTCCCAGCCCTCGGCGACGGCGACGACGTCGCACGCCTCGATGAGCACCGGCGCGCTGCCGATGATCCGGGAGCCGGGCGCCTCTGCGGCGCCCTCGGTGAAGGTGCGCTGGAACTCCTCGCGTGCCTCGCTGGTCGCGAAGACATAGCAGCCCTCGAACCACTCGCCCGGCACCTGGCGCCACGTCTTGAAGCGCAGCCCGGCCATCCCGGTGAACCGGGCGTGCGAGGTCTCGGCGACGTAGGCCGCCAGCTGCTCCTCCACACCCGCGGGCGCGTCGGCGAGCGACCAGCGGACGGTGAGACCGAGCATCAGGCGATCCCGGCCAGCGGGTCGTCCGAGCCCAGCCAGGTCAGGAGCAGGCGCGGGCCCCAGCCGCTCGGCCCGGCCGTCCACTCGTAGCGGTCGGCGGGCGACTCCGCGGCCGAGGCGAAGTCGATGTGGGCCCACGGCACCTCTCCCGCGAAGTGCTGCAGGAACAGCGCGGCCGTGATCGCGCCGGCGCCGCCCGCGGCGTTGTCGCCGTCGGCGATGCGGGAGTCGACCTTGTCCTCGTAGTCGGCGACCAGCGGCATCCGCCAGGTGGTCTCCCCCGACGCGGTCGCCGCGGCGCCGACGTGGTCGGCGAGACCCTCGTGGTTGGCGAAGTAGCCGCCGGTCCACTGGCCGAGCGACACCTTCATCGCGCCGGTCAGCGTGGCTATGTCGACCAGCGCGGCGGGGGCGAGCTCCTTGACGGCGTACGCCATCGCGTCGGCCAGGACGAGGCGGCCCTCGGCGTCGGTGTTGTTGACCTCGGAGGTGCGACCCCCGAAGTGCGTGATGACGTCGCCGGGACGCATCGCGGAGCCACTGACGGCGTTCTCCGCGGCGGGCACCAGGCCGACCACGCGGACCGGGCAGTCGACGTCGCGGAGCGCGGCCATCGTCGCGATGACGGCGCCGCCTCCGCTCATGTCGCGCTTCATCGTCAGCATGCCCTCGCTGGGCTTGATGTCGAGTCCACCGGTGTCGAAGGTGATGCCCTTGCCGACGAGCACCACGGTGGGCATGCGCTTGGTGGCCCCGCGCGGGGTGTAGTCCATGCGGATGAGGCGGGGCTCGTTGACCGAGCCGCCACCGACGGCGCGGATGCCGCCGAAGCCCTCGGCCTCCAGCCGGGCGTCGTCCCAGACCTGCACGTCCAGACCGGCGGCCTCGCCGACCTCGACGGCCTGCTGGGCCAGCCACGCGGGCGTCTTGAGGTTGGCCGGGACCGTGGCCAGGGTGCGCGAGCGCCAGCCGGCACCGCCGAGTGCGATCGCGCGTGCGAGCTCGTCGTCGGCCCCGTCGTCGTCGACGCCGGCCAGCACGATCCGGGCCACCGGGCGCTCCTTCGGGCCGGTGGAGCGCCAGTGGAAGGCGAAGGAGCCCAGCATCGCCCCCACGACGACGGCACCGAGGCCCTCGACGGGAGCGATCGCCGCCAGCGACGTGGCGAGGCTGGCGCGGTCCTTGGTCGCACGGGCGAGGGTGGCCCCGGCACGGCGCAGGTCGGTGGTGGTCGCCTCACCCACGCCGACCAGGAGCACCAGGCCGGGTCCGTCGGCCGCGCCGTCGGAGCTGGTCCCGGAGGTGGTCCGACCCGCCACCGGGACCGTCGTGAGCTCCCCCGTGCGGCCGGTCGCCCGCGACGCCTCGAGCGCGGCGAGGAGGTCGACGCCGAGGGCCTCACCGGCCTCGTCGGCACCTGGTCCGAGGATCGGTCCGTCCTCACCCGGGAGGACCGGGAACGCCCAGACCTCCGCACCGCCGATCTGGTGCGGCAACGCGGGGCTCAGGGCGAACCCGGGCGGAGAGACCTGGGGCGGCAGCGGGGTGATGGGCACGATCAGCCGACGACGCCCTTGAGGGCATCACCGAGAGCCGTGGCCTCGTCGGCGTTGAGCTCGACCACCAGCCGTCCACCGCCCTCGAGCGGGACGCGCATGACGATGCCGCGCCCTTCCTTGGTGACCTCGAGCGGTCCGTCGCCCGTGCGGGGCTTCATGGCGGCCATCGGCGCACCCTCTTCCTGTTCAGCCATCACTGGATGTGGCTCTTCACATGCGAAACGAGGCGGCTGAGTCGTGCTGGCCACCTCGATCGGCGTCGTACGACGTCCATTATCCCCCATGACCCGCGTGATCGGCACCACAGGGCGAACGACACCCGATGTTCGTCGGGCAGACTGCCGCCATGACGACCTCCGAGGCCCCCGTCCTGCTCCACGTCCAGGACGGCATCGCGACCATCACGCTCAACCGCCCCGACGCCATGAACGGTCTCGACGTCGCCACCAAGGACCTCCTGCTCGACACCGTCCACCGGGTCGCCGACGACGCAGAGGTGCGGTGCGTGGTGCTCACCGGGAGCGGCCGGGCCTTCTGCGTCGGCCAGGACCTCAAGGAGCACCTCGCGGGACTCAAGGGTGAGGCGGACGTGCCCCTCTCCGAGACCGTCGAGAAGCACTACAACCCCATCGTGCTGGCCCTCGCGACCATGCCGAAGCCGGTCGTCGCGGCGGTCAACGGCGTCGCGGCCGGTGCGGGGGCGAGCCTCGCCTTCGCGGCCGACTTCCGGATCGTCGTCGACTCCGCCGGCTTCAACACCTCCTTCGCGGGCGTCGCGCTGTCGTGCGACACCGGGTCGAGCTGGACGCTCCCCCGCCTCGTCGGCCGCGCGAAAGCGATGGAGCTGCTCTACTTCCCGCGCACCGTGACCGCCCAGGAGGCCCTCGAGCTGGGCCTGGCCAACCAGGTCGTCACCGCCGACGAGCTCGCACCGGCCGTGGGCGAGCTCGCCGCCCGGCTGGCGGCGGGACCGACCGTGGCCTTCGGCTCCATCCGGCAGGCGGTGGCGTACGCCGCTGCGCACCCGCTCGAGGAGTCGCTGGCCTTCGAGGCCGACAAGATGGCGCTCACCGGCGGCACCGAGGACCACCTCGCGGCCGTGGACGCGTTCATGGCCAAGGAGAAGCCGACCTTCCACGGACGCTGAACGGGGGCCGCTGAACCTCGGCCGTCGACCCTCAGCCGCGGCGCGTGCGGTGGGCGCCGATCGCGCCGAGCAGCTGACGCGGCGCCTGGACGGCCATCCGGTGGCGTGAGGGGCGGCTGCCGTACTCGACGGTGAGCGCCGACCCGCGGAAGCGGTGGTTGAACCACATCGTCATGGTGCCGTGGCAGAGCCCGCCGCAGTCGAGGGTCGTGCGTGGCAGCCGCAGCGACCGCGCCAGTCGTCGCGCGAAGCCGGGGTCCTTGGTGTCGGTGTCGACGCCGTGCAGCGGCTGGTGGAAGCTGACCACGCGGCGCGGGTCGACCTCCTCCAGGAAGGTCATCACGGCCCGCGTCTCTGGCTCGCTCGCCGGGCGGGGGCCCGACTCGTAGCTGCCGTCGAGGTCCTTCCAGCGGTGCGGGAAGTTGCGATTGAGGTCCACCCCGCGGGCGTTGCGCCGGGTGCCGCGGGCCAGCCCGTCGGGGTTGTAGGTCGGCACCACCCACAGGTCGACGCCCCGGACCGGTCGCCCGTCACGCAGCGTCTCCAGGATGCGGCGGGTGTGCGGCTCGTCGCCGTGCATCGTGGAGACGAGCACGATCCGCCGCTTGCCCGGCTCACCGAGCCGCCACGCCCGGATCGGTCGTCCCTTCACCGAGTGGCCGATCGTGCGGACCTCGACGACGGCCGGGCGGGCGTCGTCCCCGGCCTGGACTGCCACTGCCTGCGCCGGCAGGGCGAGTCCGGCGACGGTCACCACCAGCGCGACGGCGTACGCCGACCGGGTGCGCAGCACCGCCATCACACGGCCGCCGAGAGGTAGGCGTAGGTGAAGACCAGGACGCCGACCACCATGCCGAGGTGGGCCAGCAGGGACAGCCCCGGGCCGTCGCTCCACGAGTCGCCGGCCGCCTCGGGCGCGTGGCGACCCCTGGACGGGAGCCACCGCGCGAGGATCAGCAGCCCGCAGATCGCGGTCACCCACCAGAACGCGATCGCGAGGATCCCGACGAAGGGACCCCCGATGAAGGAGTCCTCCGGGGCGACCAGCACGCCCAGCCACAGGACGAGCGCGACCACGCCGGACACGAAGTGCGTGAGCGGCACGCGACTGCTGATGGAGAAGCGGCCCGCCGCTGCCTCCCCCCGGAGGCGCAACCGGGTCAGCACGATCGCCACGGCAGCCAGGGCCGTGAGGATCCAGACGACGATCGGGAACGACATGACCGGGCAGTCTGCCCTAGACGCGAGGCGGCTCGCCAGACGAGGCGGAGCCGTCCGGGCCGGGGCCCGGCTCGTCCTCGAGCTCGCTCGCCAGCCGGGCGAGCAGGGCGTCGACCTCGGACATCCGGTAGCCGCGCAGCGCGAGCGGGAACCGCACCCGGCGCAGGTCCTCGGCCCCGATCGGTCGGTCGTCGGGCAGCGCGAGGTCGGGGCGGTCGTCGTACGCGGGAGGCATGGAGCCGCCCTTGCCGGAGGCCACCACCGCCACCCCGCCCATGGCCAGGACGACGAGGACCGCGAAGAACCACGTCATCATTCGGGCCGCTCCGGCTCGGGGGTGGGCCAGCGGTCCTCGCGGGCGGCCACCATCAGTGACACCGCCTCGTCCACGTCGTCGGTGAGCACCATCATGTCGAGGTCGCCGGGGTTGATCTTCCCCTCGGCCAGCACCGTCTCGCGCAGCCAGCCGACGAGGCCCGACCAGTAGGACGTGCCGATCAGCACGATGGGGAACGACGTCACCTTGCGCGTCTGCACGAGGGTGAGCGCCTCGAAGAGCTCGTCGAGGGTGCCGAGGCCGCCGGGCAGGACGACGAAGCCCTGGGAGTACTTGACGAACATCGTCTTGCGGGCGAAGAAGTAGCGGAAGTTGATGCCCTTGTCGACCCACTGGTTGAGGCCGGACTCGAACGGCAGCTCGATCCCGAGCCCCACGCTGGCTCCCCCGGCCTCGCAGGCACCCTTGTTGGCGGCCTCCATCGCGCCGGGTCCGCCGCCGGTGATGACGGCGAAGCCGGCCTCCACCAGCTTGCGGCCCACCTCCTCGCCGATCGCGTAGAACGGGTGGTCGACCGGCGTGCGGGCCGAACCGAAGACGGCGATGGCAGGGCCGGTCTCGGCGAGCGCGCCGAAGCCCTCGACGAACTCGGCCTGGATCCGCAGCACGCGCCACGGGTCGGTGTGCACCCAGTCGGTCGCGCCGCGGGAGTCGAGCAGGCGCTGGTCGGTGGTGCTGCCCTCGTGGACCTGGCCGCGGCGCTCGATGACGGGACCCGCCACCCGGTCGCCGTGCCGGTCGGGGGCTCGGTCGTTCATGAGAGCCACTCCTTGAGGATGCGCTCGCAGCGCGCGATGTGCTCGGTGGGCACGTGCTCGTCCTGCTTGTGCGCGAACATCGGGTCGCCGGGGCCGAAGTTGACCGCCGGGACGCCGAGCCGGGTGAACTGCGCGACGTCGGTCCAGCCGAACTTCGGCGCGGCCTCACCGCCCACCGAGTCGACGAACGCCTTGGCCGCGGGGCGGTCGAGGCCCGGCATGGCACCGGCGGCCATGTCGGTGACCGTGACGTCGTAGCCCTCGAAGAAGTCGCGCACGAAGGCCTCGGCGTCGGCCTCGCTCCGGTCGGGGGCGAAGCGGAAGTTGACCTCGACGACGCACTCGTCGGGGATCACGTTGCCGGCGACGCCGCCGCGGATGCCGGTGGCGTTGAGGCCCTCGTGGAAGGTGAGGCCGTCGATCTCGGGCTGCCGCGCGACGTAGTCGTTGAGCCGGGCGAGCACGGGGCCGGCGAGGTGGATGGCGTTGACGCCCTTCCAGCTGCGCGCGCTGTGCGAGCGCTCGCCCGTGGTGCGGACGTCGACGCGCATGGTGCCCTGACAGCCCGCCTCGATCGCGGCGTTGCTCGGCTCCATGAGGATCGCGAAGTCGGCCTGCAGGAGGTCGGGGTCGCTCTCGGTCAGCTTGCGCAGGCCGTTGTGGACCGAGTCGACCTCCTCGGCCTCGTAGAAGATGAAGGTGAGGTCGCGGTTGGGTGAGGTGACGTCGGCGGCGAGCTTGAGCATCACCGCGTCCCCGCCCTTCATGTCGCAGCTGCCCAGGCCGTGCAGGACGCCGTCCTCGAGCCGCGAGGGCAGGTTGTCGTTGAGCGGCACGGTGTCGATGTGGCCGGCGATCACCACCCGCTCACCCAGGCCGAGGTCGGTGCGCGCCACGACCGTGTGCCCGCGGCGGGTCACCGTCAGGTGCGGCAGTGCCGCGAGCGCCTCCTCGACCGCGTCGGCGATCTCCTGCTCCTGGTGGCTGACGGAGAAGACGTCGACGAGCTGCTGGGTCAGGGTGACGACGTCGGCGGACAGGTCGAGGTGGGCCATGGCTCCCATCCAACCAGCCGGGGGTGGCGGTGCGGGTCAGGCCCGGGCGACCCGCACGTCCACCTCCGCCGCGTCGTCGTACGACACCGAGGTGGCCAGGGTCTCGTCGGCGATCAGCGCCTCGTGGGTCCGGGCCGCGGCGAGCGTCGCCTCCGGGCCGGCGATGGTCAGGCTGATCCGGTCGCTGACCTGCAGGCCGGCGTCCTTGCGGGCCTGCTGGACGGCGCGGACGAGGTCGCGGGCGGTGCCCTCAGCCTCGAGCTCGGGCGTCACGGCGGTGTCGAGCACCACGAAGCCGCCGCGCGGCAGCATGCCGATCGCCGTGGCGTCGTCGGAGGACCCGGCGACCGTCTCGAGGGAGTACTCCCCCTCGACGAGCGCCAGTCCGCCGGCCGTCACGGTGCCGTCGTCGGCGACCGACCAGTCACCGGACTTCGAGCCCTTGATGGCGAGCTGGACGTCCTTGCCCAGGCGCGGCCCGGCGGCGCGGGCGTTGACCGTGAGCCGCTGCGAGACGCCGTACGACGCCGCCTCGGGCGCGTCGGTCGCGTGCACCTGGACGGCCTTGAGGTTGAGCTCGTCGGCGACGAGCGACTCGAAGCCGGTCAGGTCGGCGTCGGTGACGACCGTCAGCTGCGAGAGCGGCAGCCGGTTGCGGAGGTTGGCGGCCTTGCGCAGGGCGGAGCCCGCCGAGCAGACGTCACGGACGGTGTCCATCGAGGCGACGAGCGACTCGTCGGCCGGCAGGTCGTCGGCGGACGGCCAGTCGGTCAGGTGCACCGACCGCTCACCGGTCAGGCCGCGCCAGACCTCCTCGGTGGTCAGCGGCATCAGCGGCGCGGTGACCCGGCACACGACCTCGAGCACCGTGTGGAGCGTGTCGAAGGCGTCGGGGTCCTCGTCCCAGAAGCGCTCGCGCGAACGCCGGATGTACCAGTTGGTCAGCACGTCGAGGAAGCCGCGCGTCGAGTCGCACGCCGCGGCCACCTCGTAGTTGTCGAGCTGGTCGGTCATCGCGGCGACGTAGTCGCGCAGCTTGGCCAGGATGTAGCGGTCCATCGGGTGCGCGCTGTCGGTGCGCCAGGTGGCGTCGTAGCCCTCGCCGCCCTTGGCCGCGTTGGCGTAGAGGCTGAGGAACGACCAGCTGTTCCACAGCGGGATCAGCACCTGCCGCACCGAGTCGCGGATGCCCTGCTCGGTCACGACGAGGTTGCCGCCGCGCAGGATCGGGCTCGACATGAGGAACCAGCGCATCGCGTCGGCGCCGTCGCGGTCGAAGACCTCGCGGACGTCGGGGTAGTTGCGCAGGCTCTTCGACATCTTCTGGCCGTCGTTGCCGAGCACGATGCCGTGGCTCAGGCACGTCGAGAACGCCGGGCGGTCGAAGATCGCGCCGGCCAGGACGTGCATCGTGTAGAACCAGCCGCGGGTCTGGCCGATGTACTCGACGATGAAGTCTCCGGGGAAGTGGTGCTCGAACCAGTCCTTGTTCTCGAACGGGTAGTGCACCTGCGCGAAGCTCATCGATCCGGAGTCGAACCACACGTCGAGGACGTCGGTGACGCGGCGCATCGTCGACTTCCCGGTCGGGTCGTCGGGGTTGGGTCGCGTCAGGTCGTCGACGTACGGGCGGTGGAGGTCGGGGTTGCCATTCTTGTCGCGCGGCAGGGTGCCGAAGTCGCGCTCGATCTCCTCGAACGAGCCGTAGACGTCGACGCGCGGGTAGTGCTCGTCGTCGGACTTCCACACGGGCACCGGGGAGCCCCAGAAGCGGTTGCGGGTGATCGACCAGTCGCGGGCGTTCTCCAGCCACTTGCCGAACTGGCCGTCCTTGATGTGCTCGGGCACCCAGCGGATGTCCTGGTTGAGCGCCATCAGACGCTCCTTGACCTTGGTCACCTCGACGAACCACGACGAGACGCCCTTGTAGATGAGCGGCTGCCGGCAGCGCCAGCAGTGCGGGTAGGAGTGGTCGTAGGTCTCGCGGCGCACCAGGACGGTGCCGGAGGTGACGCTGCCCTGCTCCCCCTCACCGCGCGTTGCGGCCTTCAGGTGGTCGATGATCTGGAGGTTGGCGTCGAAGACCTGCATGCCCTCGTAGTCGGTGACCGGGAACGTGAAGCGCCCGTCCTTGCCGACCGGCATGACTGCCTCGATGCCCTCGCGGTCGGTGACGACCTTGTCGTCCTCACCGAAGGCGCCGGCGGTGTGCACCAGCCCGGTGCCGTCCGTGGTCGTCACGAACTCGGCAGGCACGAGGCGGAAGGCCCGCTCGTGGCCGGCGTAGTAGCTGAACGGCGGGGCGTACTCCAGGCCGACGAGGTCGGCGCCCGTGCCGCGCCAGGTGACGGTGGGCTCGTCGCCCAGCTCGCGGGCGTACGACGCCAGGCGGGCCTCGGCGATGAGGTAGCGCTCGGCGGTGCCGGTGGGGCCGTCGGACTGCACGACGACGTAGTCGATGTCCTCGCCGACCATCACCGCGAGGTTGGACGGCAGGGTCCAGGGGGTCGTCGTCCAGACGAGGACCTTCACGCCCTGGAACGGGCCCTCGGTCGTCACGTCGTAGCCGACGGTGACGGCCGGGTCCTGGCGCATCTGGTAGACGTCGTCGTCCATGCGCAGCTCGTGGTTGGACAGCGGCGTCTCGTCCTGCCAGCAGTAGGGCAGCACGCGGAAGCCCTCGTAGACCAGGCCCTTGTCGTGCAGCTGCTTGAAGGCCCAGATGACCGACTCCATGAACTCCGGGTTCATGGTGCGGTAGTCGTTGTCGAAGTCGACCCAGCGCGCCTGGCGGGTGACGTAGTCACGCCACTCGCCGGTGTACTTCAGGACCGACTGGCGGCAGGCCTCGTTGAACTTCTCGATGCCCAGCTCGACGATCTCGTCGGTGGTCTTGATGCCGTTGAGGCGCATCGCCTCGAGCTCGGCGGGCAGGCCGTGGGTGTCCCAGCCGAAGCGGCGCTCGACCTTGCGGCCGCGCATCGTCTGGTAGCGCGGGATGAGGTCCTTGACGTAGCCGGTGAGCAGGTGCCCGTAGTGCGGCAGGCCGTTGGCGAAGGGCGGACCGTCGTAGAAGACGAACTCGTTGGCGCCGTCCTGGCCGGCGTCACGCTGCTCGACGCTCGCGCGGAAGGTGTCGTCCGACTCCCAGTAGGCCAGCACCGCCTCCTCGATCTCCGGGAAGCGTGGGCTGCTCGCGACGGTCGTGGCGTCGGTGTGGCTGACCTTGGGGTAGGTCATCTCTGGGTGCTCCTCGCG
Source organism: Nocardioides sp. zg-1230 (assembly GCF_013155335.1). Lineage (GTDB taxonomy): Bacteria > Actinomycetota > Actinomycetes > Propionibacteriales > Nocardioidaceae > Nocardioides. The sequence continues at coordinate 479,694 of NZ_JABJQZ010000008.1, forward strand.
GTGGCGTCGTACGTCTCGGTCTCGTTGACACGAGGACGACATCCCTGCCGCGGTACCACCTCGCTTGCCCGCCCTTGCTGGACGGACCGCTTCGTTCGGCTGTGTCGGGCCGTACCCGTCGGGTTCTAGTGGGGCCGCGGCCGGATCGCCGTACCCGTTCTTCCCGAGGCTCGCCGCTGATGACGGCTCAAGCGCCTGCTGCGATCGTACGGCGCAGCCCGACCCGTCCGCGAATTCACCTCGCGCGGTGAGGGTCTGTCGCCGTCGGCGGCTGCCGTTCGGCTCCGGGCAGGTGGGCGAAGGTCCACGACCGATTCGTCAGGAACTGCCCCAGGACCACGGGAGGCACGGTCAACAGCTTGGCCCAGAACGGAGCCAGGTGGACAGCGTGCACCAAGACCGCGAGGAGTGCGGTCGAGATGGCCAGACCGGTCAGTCCGACGACGAAGAAGCGCACCAGACGAACGTGCCGGCGGTCCTGCCGACTGAAGGTGAAGCGCGAGTTGAGGGTGAAGCTGACCGCTATCCCACAACATACGCTCACGATGTTGCTCGCCACGGGCGGCATCGCCATCCCGTGCACGAGCACCAGATAGGTGCCGAGATCCGTCATCGCGCCGACTCCGCCGAAGATCCCGTACGAGACCAGCTGACGCGCCAGCGCCAGCCACTGTCCCCGGGAGCGGCCAGCGACCCGCGACCAGGCCGACGTCACCACGCGCGTCCCCGCAGCCGCACCCACTGCCTCGTCGCGAGCAGGCAGAACGTGAGGAACCTGCGGCTGGGGATGAGCGCGTGTCGCGCCTGCCAGGTGCTCCCGTGGGCATCACCGCCGCGGCGCACCCGTGAGCGCACCGGCTCCTCGCGGAGCGCCAGCCCTCGCGTGCGAACCAGCACGGACATCACCAGGTTCGGAGTCATGGACTCCCGGGGCAGGCGCTCGAGGAGGTCCTGCAGCGTGGCCGCCCGGTAGATCCGCAGAGGGGTGTTGGCGTCAGCCGGGAGCTGTCGCGCCCGCGACCACACCAGCAGACGGGTGATCGCCGACGTCAGTCGGCGGAAGTACGGATCGCTCCGCTGGGTCCGGACCCCCTCGATCACCTCGACGCGGTCGTCGCCGACCATGAGTGAGACGAGGCGAGCCACGTCGCTCCCCTCGAACTGACCGTCGCCGTCGATGGTCACGACGATGTCGTTGCCATTCTCCAGTCCCGCAGCCATGGCGCGCATGGTGCTCGGACCGTGGCCGAGGTTCGACGGGTTGCCGACCAGCCGGACCGGAACACCGTCGTCGGCACACTGCCGCACCACCTCGGCCGTGCCGTCGTTCGACCGGTCGTCGACCACGACGAACTCCGCGTCCCGGCCCAGGTGTCGCTGCAGCTCGCTGAGGAAGGCTGCGATGCCGGACGCCTCGTTGTAGGCGGGCATGACGACGACCACACTGCTCATGGACGTTAAGGTAAGCGCGCCGGTCCGGATGGACGAAGCCGGGCTCGCCCTGGCGACGTGTCCCGCTGCGCCGGTCCCGTCCTGGCATCGCGTCCGCTGGCTGACCTCGCGCACCCCCGCGGCCACATCCGGCAAGGAGTCTCCCACTCGTGTCAGCCCTTCTCATGCTGCTCGTGGGCATCAGCATCCTGTTCGTCTTCGGCCTCCCGCTCGCGCAGCGCGCGTACCCCGGCCGGGCGGCTGCCGCGGCAGTGCCCGAAGCCCTCGTCGTGGCGCCGCTCCTCGGCTACGGCGTCCTCACCTTCCTGACGCGCGTGACGGCGTCGCTCGGACTCGCCACCCAGCTCGTCGCCTGGCCCCTACTCGTGGCGGGGCTGCTCGCGCTCGTACCGCACCTCCGTCGCCGGCGAGGTGGACCGTTCCGCGAAGCGGTGCGTGCGACAGCGCCCGTCTGGGTCGCATTTGCAGCCGTCACGGTCACCGCAGGGCTCTCGTTCATCCTGGTGGGGCCCCGCTTCTACCGCGGCTACGCCTACTGGGACACCTACTTCTACGCGAGCCAGGCAGAGGCGCTTCGCGTGTCAGCGCCGGGCCAGGTCTTCGCGGAGTTCGGCAACCACCCGTTCGCCGAGGCCGCCACCGCTGTCGACTTCGGTCCGGAGCGCCTTGCACGTGCGCTCATGCAGAGCTTCCTGGCCTCGGTCCTGCGCACTGACGGCGGATCGACCGTCGGGTTCATCGGGGTCGTCTCCGTGGGCTGGGTGTTCCTGGCCTTCCTGCTGCTCACCAAGGACTGGTCCGTCGGCCCGAAGATGCGGATCGGTGCCTGCGCGAGCGCCGCCCTCCTGCCCGCCGTGGTGGTCGGCCAAGTGCAGGGGTTCATCCCGATGGCCATGGTGACGGGACTCGTCATTGCGTTCATCCGTGTCCTGGACGACACGCTCCGCGCGCCGAGCGCCGCGCGGGCTCTCGCACTGGCGTTCCTGATCAGCGGTGCGGCATTCACCCTGATGGAGGCCCTCTACGTCATGGCGCCGCTGACGCTGGTCGCGCTCGTGACCAGCCAGGTGCTCGATGGGCGGGTCTCCGGGCTCGTCCACGCAGTCGGCGCCTGGCTCGCCGCGGTGGTGCTCAGCGTGCCCCTGGGCAACCGACTGCTCTCCGAGATCCTGTCGAGCACCGAGTCGATGACGCGGACCGGACTCAACGAGGCCTACCCCTTCGCCTACTCCCCCCGAGTCCTGACCTGGACGTTCTGGGCGAACTCGCTGGAGGGCCGCACTGACCTCGTGGCAGCGGCGGCCACCGCGGTGGCGGTGGGGATCTACATCCTGGGGCTCCACGGGCTGCTGCGCCTCGCGATGGACCCGCCGTCCACCTTGGGCATCGTGCTGGCTGCGTACACCTTGATGCCCCTGGCCTTCGTCGTGACCGGGGAGGACCTCCGGTACAGCTTCTACAAGATGTTCGCCTTGACCGTCCCGCTGGTGTGGGTGGGGGCATGGCTCACTGCCAGCCGTTTGCGACAGGCCTTGCGCGGCGCCCAGCCAGGCAACCGCGTCAAGCACCAGCTGCGTCGGTTGATCGGGCTCGCCGCGGTCGCGGTCATGGTGGTCGCCGGGTTCGCAGGCGCAGCCTGTTCCGTCGTCCGGGTCTACAGCGTCGCCGGGAGCCACCCAGAGGTGGAGACAGCCAACACGCGGATCGGGATCTGGCGCTATGTCGACGTCCCGGAGAAGCGCGCGTCGTTCGACGCCTACGAGGCGTTGGCCGGGCGACCGGTTGTCGCGGCATTCCCCGACCAGACCACACTTCCCGACTTCTGGTGGTCGGTCTACTACCTGCGCAACTCCCCACTCTGGGTGCTCGGGCGCACGACGGACGACCTGTTCGCAGGCCCCGGCGACACAGCGCGCGACATCTCGACGGCGCCGCTCGACGCCGAGGTCGTCTACCCCGTCGACTACGACAACCTCGGCGCCGGCGCCGACGGCTCCTTCGGCCTGGTGGTCGAGGGCACGAACCTCGACGTCGTCACACCCTTCCGGACCAACGAGTCGGAGGGTCCCGTCACCTCCATCAGGATCAACACCTTCTCCCGGACAGGGGGGACCTTGGCGCTGACCGTCCGATCGCAGGCCCCGGAGGCCGTGCGAGCGCGGGGTGTCGCGGGCCTGTCGGCACTCCGACCCGGGGACACGGTGGTCCGCATTCCCGTGCCGCGCGGAGGGCACGTCGTCGACATCGACCTCGAAGGTGCACCGGAGGGAACCTTCGTCTCGTTCCCTGACGCCGAGTTCATCCCGTCCACCTGACCGGTCGGACGGATCTGCCGACGTTGCGTCACCCCCCGGCAGCCGGTTGGCTGCTGCCATGGCGAACCCCGGGTACGACGGCATGTGGCTCCCGCACGACCAGGACCCCCGGATGCAGATGGGGCCCACGCGCGGGGAGCGCGAGTGCCTCGTCGGCTACCTGGAGCACTACCGCCAGACGCTCGCGCTCAAGTGCGACGACCTGACGGCGGAGCAGCTGGCGACGAGGGCGGTGCCGCCGTCCAACATCTCGCTGCTCGGCCTGGTGCGCCACATGGCGCGGGTCGAGCAGAGCTGGTTCCGGCGGGTGATAGAGGGGCGGATGGACATCCCGCGGCTGTTCCAGGACGAGGCCGAGGACGCGGGGTTCACCTTCCCGGAGGCCGACGACGACCTGGTGAGGGCCAGCCACGCGTTGTGGCAGTCGGAGATCGCGTACGCCCGCGAGGTGCTCGACCGCACCGACCTCGACGCGGTCGCGGACGTGCACGGCGAGCCCAGTGAGGTGCGCGACATCGTGGTGCACATGATCGAGGAGTACGCCCGTCACTGCGGGCACGCCGACCTGGTGCGGGAGTGCATCGACGGCCGCGCCGGCCAGTAGGCCTCCGCCCGGGCGGGTGGGGCAGCCTCCGTAGGCTGTGCGCGTGACTGCTGCTTCCGGCTACGGCCTGCTGACCCTGCACGGCGACACCGTGCTCGACGCCTGGTTCCCCTCTCCCGTCCTCTCGGCGAGCGAGGGTGACGCCCCGTCGGAGCTGACGGCGCTGGAGGGCGACGACGAGGTCCGCGGCGTACGACGTGAGGTGCGCCTGGTCGAGATCGCCGACCTGGACGACGCACCCGCCTCGACCGAGGACGTCTGGCTGCGGCTGCACCTGCTGTCCACCCGCCTCGTCAAGCCGCACGGGCTCAACCTCGACGGCGTCTTCGGCCTGCTGACCAACGTCGTGTGGACCTCCGCCGGGCCATGCGCGGTCGAGGGCTTCGAGACGACCCGCGCCCGGATGCGCGCGAGCGGCCAGCACGTCACGGTGTTCGGCGTCGACAAGTTCCCGCGCATGGTCGACTACGTCGTGCCCAGCGGCGTACGCATCGGCGACGCCGACCGCGTCCGGCTCGGCGCCCACCTCGCCGAGGGGACGACGGTGATGCACGAGGGCTTCGTGAACTTCAACGCCGGCACGCTCGGCACCTCGATGGTCGAGGGCCGGATCTCCGGCGGCGTGGTCGTCGGCGACGGCTCCGACGTCGGCGGCGGCTCGTCGATCATGGGCACGCTGTCGGGCGGCGGCAAGGAGGTCATCTCCATCGGGGAGCGCTGCCTGCTCGGCGCCAACGCCGGCATCGGCATCTCGCTCGGCGACGACTGCGTCGTGGAGGCCGGCTGCTACGTCACGGCCGGCACCAAGGTCACCGTCAAGGACATGGACGGCAAACCCGCCGTCGTCAAGGCCGCGACCCTGTCGGGCGTCGACAACGTCCTGTTCCGCCGCAACTCGGTGAGCGGCGCCATCGAGGCCGTGCCGTGGAAGGGCGAGGGCATCGCCCTCAACGCGGCACTGCACGCCAACTAGGGCTCCTCGTGCCCTCCCTCCGCACGGTCGCCGTCGGCACGGTGGTCGCGCTCGGCGCCGTGGCGACCGCCGTGGTGCTCGTGGACCGAGGTGCGGTGCCACCCCTGCTCGACACGAGCGGGTGCACCGCCGAGGTCGACGGGCACACCGTCGACGTCGACCTCGAGCAGGCGGAGAACGCCGCCCTCATCACCGCGATCTCCGTCGAGCGCGGCATGCCGGCACGTGCCGCGAGCATCGCGCTGGCCACGGCCTATCAGGAGTCCAAGCTCTACAACATCGACTACGGCGACCGGGACTCCGTCGGGCTGTTCCAGCAGCGGCCGTCGCAGGGCTGGGGCAGCGTCGCGCAGCTGACCGACCCGGTCTACGCCACCAACGCCTTCTACGACGCGCTCCAGAAGGTCGACGGCTACGACTCGATGGAGATCACCGTCGCCGCACAGGAGGTGCAGCGCTCGGGGTTCCCCGACGCCTACGCCGACCACGAGAAGGACGGCCGCGCCCTCGCCTCCGCGCTCACCGGCAATTCCCGCGCCGCCCTGTGGTGCGACGTCCCGGGCGACGCCGACGAGGTCAGCGACGCGATCGACGAGGCCGGCCTGGTGTCGCGCGCGGCCGTCGTACGCCGTGACCTGGAGGAACGCTTCGGCGCGCTGTCCCTCGGCGGCTTCGAGCCCGGCGGTGTGTCGAGCGGGCACATGGAGGGCTCGGCCCACTATGAGGGCCGGGCGATCGACGTGTTCTTCCGGCCGATCAACGACGAGAACAAGAAGCGCGGCTGGGCGATGGCGCACTACCTCGTCGCCAACGCCGACCGGTTGCACATCAAGACGGTCATCTTCGACGACCGCATCTGGCGCGCCGGGTCGTGGGCAGGCGACGGCTGGCGCGACTACCGCGTCCCGTCGTCCTCCGGCGGTGACCGGGCGATCCTGGAGCACCGCGACCACGTCCACGTGGACGTCTTCGACTGAGTCAGCCGGCGAGGCGCTCGGCCGCGGCGGCCACCCGCTCGTCGGTGGCGGTGAAGGCGACGCGGACGTGCTGGCGGCCGGTGGGGCCGTAGAACTCACCCGGCGCGACGAGGATCCCCTGCTCGGCGAGCGAGGAGACGGTCGTCCAACAGTCCTCACGGCGGGTCGCCCAGAGGTAGAGCGAGGCCTCGGAGTGGTCGATGCGGAAGCCGGCGGCCTCGAGGGCGTCCTTCAGCTGCGCCCGGCGCGCGGCGTAGCGGGCATGCTGCTCGTCCACGTGCGCGTCGTCGTCGAGCGCGGCGATCATCGCGCGCTGCTGGGGGCCGGGCATCTGGAGGCCGAGGTTCTTGCGCACCGCGAGCAGCTCGCCGACCAGGGCGGGGTCGCCGGCCAGGAAGGCGCAGCGGTAGCCGGCCAGGTTGGACCGCTTGGACAGGGAGTGCACGGCGAGCAGGCCGTCGAGGGAGCCCCCGTTGACCTGCGGGTCGAGGATCGACAGCGGCCGCTCGTCGGGGTCGTCGGACCACGCGCACTCGATGTAGCACTCGTCGGAGACGAGGATCGTGCCGCGCTCGCGGCACCAGTCGACGACCTTGCGCAGGTGGGTCAGCGGCAGCACGCGGCCGGTCGGGTTGGCCGGGCTGTTGAGCCACAGCAGGCGCGGGGTGCGCGGCCCGAAGGCGGTGAGCGAATCGGTCGCCAGGCTGTCGGCACCGGCGAGGGCGGCGCCGACCTCGTACGTCGGGTAGGCGAGGGCCGGATAGCCGATCAGGTCACCCGGGCCGATGCCGAGGTGGAGCGCCATCGAGCCGATGAGCTCCTTGGACCCGGTCACCGGCAGCACGCCGTCGAGCCCCAGCCCGGTCACGCCGTGGCGCCGGGCCAGCCAGTCGATCGCCGCCTGCCGCGTGGCCTCCAGCCCGATGGTGGTCGGGTAGCCCGGGGAGTCGGCGGCAGCGCGCAACGCGTCCTGGACGACGGCGGGAGTCGGGTCGACGGGCGTGCCGACGGACAGGTCGCACACCCCGTCGGGGTGCGCCCGCGCCGTCGCGGCGTAGGCCGTGAGCTTGTCCCAGGGGAAGTCCGGGAGCCGGCCAGAGACCGGCGCGGAGGTCACTCGTCGTGCTCCTGCGGGGGCAGCGCGGCGACGAGCTCGTGGTCCTTGTCGATGACACCCATCTTGGCGGCGCCGCCGGGCGAGCCGAGGTCGTCGAAGAAGTGGACGTTGGCGTCGTAGTAGCCCTTCCACTCCTCCGGGGTGTCGTCCTCGTAGAAGATCGCCTCGACCGGGCAGACGGGCTCGCAGGCGCCGCAGTCGACGCACTCGTCAGGGTGGATGTAGAGCATCCGCTTGCCCTCGTAGATGCAGTCGACAGGGCACTCGTCGACGCACGCGCGGTCCTTGAGGTCGACGCACGGCTGGGCGATGACGTAGGTCACCAGGTCCTCCTGAAGGCGGATGTGAGCGGGGCTTGCAGTTCCCTCACTCTAGTATCCGGCGGGTGCCCGACACGCCAGAACCCCACCCCGGCGAGACGGACGAGGCGCGAGCCGGCCGGCACCGCCTCGGTCCCCACGTCGTCGGCCAGCGCGTCGTCGTACGCCACCTGCTGCCCGACGGCCGTGCGAGCGACGTCCTTGGCACGTGTACGGCGTGGGGCGCGGACTCGCTGACGATCGACCGGGAGGGACACGGACCGGTCGTCGTCGCGCTCGCCGACGTCGTGACCGGCAAGCCCGTCCCGCCCCGGGCATCGGTGCGCGCGCGGGTCGCGGCGCAGGAGGTCGAGGAGCACGTCGCGGCGCTGTGGGACTCCGTCACGACCGAGCCGCTGGGCCGGTGGCTGCTGCGGGCCTCTCCCCCGCACGGCGGCCGGCTGCGACGTCGGGGCAACTCGGCGCTGGCGATGCACGAGCCGGGGATCGGCTGGGCGGACGCGGCGTTCGGCGTACGACGCTTCTACGCGGCGCTCGACCAGACGCCGACCGTGCAGGTCGAGCGCGACTCGGTGGTGGAGCGGACGCTGGCTCCGCTGGGCTTCGTGCCGATGGGCGACGGCGACGCGCACGCCCAGCTGGCCTCGGTGGCGCGGGCGCTGCGCTCGGTGCGAGCAGCCGCGCCGGACGTGCCGGCCACCCTCGACGAGGGCCCCGGCTCGATCACGGTCACCCTCGGCTCCGGGGCGGCCACCGGGCGCGGCGTGCTGTCGGGCGACTGGCTCCTCGTCGAGTCACTGGCGGTCGAACCGGACCACCGACGTCGCGGCCTGGCCACCGCCGTGCTGGCGGAGGTCCTCGACTGGGGCGCCTCGCTGGGAGCCACCACGGCTCTGCTGCACGTCGAGACCGACAACGCCGGCGCGATCGCCCTCTACGAGCGCCACGGCTTCGTCACCCACCACACCAACCGCTACCTCGTCGCCACGTAGCGCGTCCTCACCCGCGCCGCGCTCACCTGCCGTCCTGTTGGATGGCGACGTGAGCACCGCGCAGCGCACCGCACCCGCCGCCACCGGAGCCGACCGCGGCCGCCAGGTCGTCGTGACCCTGGCCGAGGTCTTCTGCGTCATCGGCACCCTCGTCGGGGTCGGGGTCATCGGCACCCGCGTCGAGGAGTCGTCCGGCGGCGCGCTCGCCGCCGACGCCACCCTGCTCGCCCCGCTGGGCCCGGCCTTCTCGATCTGGTCGGTGATCTACGTCGGGCTCGCGGCCTACACCGTGTGGCAGTGGCTGCCGGCCTCGACCGCCGACCCGCGCGCCCGCCGTACGGGCTGGCTCGCGGCGGCGTCGATGGTGCTCAACGCGGGCTGGCTGCTGGTCACCCAGCAGGGCTGGCTGTGGGCGAGCGTCGTGGTGATCCTGGCACTCGTGGTCGTGCTGGGGCTGCTCGTGCAGCGCCTGGCGGACCTCGGACCGGCACCCTCGCTCGTGCAGCGCGTCGTGGTCGACGGCACGTTCGGGCTCTACCTGGGCTGGGTCGCGGTGGCCACCTGCGCCAACGTCACCGCCACCCTGGTCGCCGACGGCGTCGAGACCTCCACCCTCGTGGGCGAGGTCGTCGCGGCACTGGTCATCGCCGTGGTCGTCGCGGTCGCAGCGGTGGTCGTCGCACGCACCGGCCCGCGCTGGACCGTCGCCGCGGCTGCCGCCTGGGGCCTGGCCTGGATCGCCGTCGGCCGGCTCACCGACGAGCCGGCCTCCACCCTGGTCGGCGTCGTCGCCGCAGTCGCAGCCGTCGCCGTGCTCGGGCTCACGGCCCGGGCGGCGTCGCGGGACTGACCCGCCGAGCCGCTAGCCCGCAGGTCTGTCCGGGAGCGCCGCCTTGGCGCGCAGGAACGGCTCCACGCGCGTCATCGTCGGCGGCTCCACCAGGCCACCGCCCGCGTCGGTCCACGGACTCTCGGACTCGGCGAGGTACCGGTTGAGCGCCATCGTGCGGGCAGGCACGTCCGCCACCGGCGCGAGGACGCGGGCGGCCACCGCGAAGACCGCTGCGGGAGCCGACAGCACTCGCACCCGCCGACCGAGAACGTCCGCGTACACCGCGGCGACGTCGTCCCAGGACAGGACCTCGGGCCCGGCGACGTCAACCGGACCGGACGCCCCATCCGGACGGAGCGCGGCCTCGACGCACGCGCGCGCCGCGTCTGCCACCGCGATGAAGGCGTGCCGGTGGGTCGCCGGCCCTGGAACGAGCATCACACCGCGGTCCTCCACCAGCCGTCCCGTCACCCTGCGGAACCGACGCAGGAACGGCGACGGACGCCCGAGCGTCGCGTGCTCCTCGCCCCGCAGCGGGACCGACGAGCCGACCAGCGCCAGCCAGACGTCCATGAACGGCGGGAGCCGCAGCACCCACGACTCCATCGGCGAGGAGAGGATCCGCTGCTCCAGCTCGCGACGGCCGCGCACGAGGGGCACTTCGTCGTCGGCGGCCGTGACGGGGACCGACGGGAGCACGACGCGGCGTACGCCGACCGCCTCCGCGTCGTCGACCAGCTCGACCTTCGCCCGGTCCACGAGCGCAGGACGATCACCCTGACGCGGAGCGACCGCGTTCGCCGACAGGATCACGCACTCGGCGCCCTCGAGCGCCCGGCGACGGGCATCGGACCCGGACGTCAGGTCGAGCTCCACGACGTCGACACCCGCGTCGGCGAGCGTCGCGCCGCGGCGGGCGTCTCGCACCGAGGCCCGGACGTCCGCGTGCCGGTGCCGCAGCTCGGCGCAGCAGGCGGCCCCGAGCTGACCGTTGCCGCCCACCACCATCACGACCATGACGCTGCCTCCGTGGACAGCATCCGCCCGTCTCTGACGACGGTCAACGCCGGTCTGCCCAGGGCCCCGCACCGGAAATCGGCTTGCTGCCGGGCCTCGGCCTCACCCACCATGGTGCCGACGACCGCGGGGCCTGACACACCCCCTGCAACCCGGCAGAGCAGCGGCCGTCCGCGCGTCCGGCGTCACCGACGAGAGGCCGGCACCCTCCGGGGCCGCCGGCGAAGGTGTGGTGGCACCGCGACCTTGCCCCCGCCCACACCTCCAGGGCTCACACACCTGGAGGAACTCATGCGAACGCTCTGCCACGACCTGTCCGCCTCGACGCCCGGCGAGGAGGTCGTCCTCGAGGGCTGGGTGCACCGGCGCCGACCCCTCTCCCGCGTCACCTTCCTCGTCGTGCGCGACCGCAGCGGGCTGGCCCAGGTCGTCCTGCCCGCAGGCACGCCCGTGCCGCCCGAGGAGACCACCGTCCGGGTCACCGGCACGGCGACCGCCAACGCGCAGGCGCCGGGCGGCATGGAGGTCACCGACGCGACCGTCGTGGCGCTGACCGAGGAGGCGGCGACGCCCCCGGTCGAGCTGTGGCGACCAGGCCTCGACGTCGCGCTGCCCACGCTGCTCGACCACGCCCCGGTGATGTGGCGCCACCCCGCCCAGAGCGCGCGATGGGAGCTCGCGGCCGCGTCGCTGCGCGGCTTCCGATCCACCCTCGACGGGCTGGGCTTCACCGAGGTGGCGACGCCCAAGGTCGTGGGTACGGCGACCGAGTCGGGCGCGAACGTGTTCCCGGTCGACTGGTTCGGGCGAGCGGCGTACCTGGCCCAGAGCCCGCAGTTCTACAAGCAGCAGCTGGTGGGGGTCTTCGAGCGCGTCTACGAGGTCGGCCCGGTCTTCCGCGCCGAGCCGCACGACACCGTGCGCCACCTGGCCGAGTACCGCTCCCTCGACGTCGAGCTCGGCTTCGTCGAGGACCATCGCGACGTCCTGGCCGTGCTGCGCTCCGTGCTTGCCGGGATGGTCGCGGCCGTGTCGGCGGAGGGCGCCGCCGTCGCGCGCACCGGTGCCCGGCTGCCGGTCGTGCCCGAGGAGATCCCGGTGATCCACTTCGCCGACGCGCTGGCGCTCGTCGGGGCGTCCGCCGACGAGCCCGACCTCGCGCCGGAGCACGAGCGCGCGCTCGGCGCCTGGGCGCTCGCCGAGCACGGCAGCGACTTCGTGGCGGTCGAGGGCTACCCGATGGCGAAGCGGCCGTTCTACACCCATCCCTGGCCCGGCGACGAGCGCTGGTCCAACAGCTTCGACCTGCTCTTCCGGGGCCTGGAGCTGGTCACCGGTGGCCAGCGGCTGCACCGCGCCTCGGACTACGAGCACGCGATCCGGGCACGCGGCGAGGACCCTGCGGCGTACGACTCCTACCTGCAGGCGTTCCGCCACGGGATGCCACCGCACGGCGGCTTCGCGATCGGGCTGGAGCGCTGGGTCGCCCGGCTCGTCGAGGCCGCGAACGTCCGCGAGGTGACGCTCTACCCCCGCGACCTCAACCGGCTCACGCCGTAGGGGGCTACTCGTCGACGGCGTCGGGGTTGGTGCAGATCACCGTGTCGCTGGGGATGTAGGTCGTGCTGAAGACCTCGTCCGCGCGGTCCTCGGTGTTCTCGCCGACCGGCTCGAAGTAGCGCGTCACGTCGATGTCGAAGCCGCCGAAGCCCTCGTTGGCGTGGCACGTCAGGGAGTCGATGCGCCGCGTCTCGGGCTGGGTGAGGTTGTGGCGCTCGCCGGTGGTCGTGGTGATGTCCCACCACTTGGTGGAGTACATCGTCACGGTCACCGCGCCCGAGGACGACGGGGTCGAGTCGGTGAACGAGGTGTCGATGAGCACGCCGTAAGGGGTGTCGTTGCGGAAGCGCAGGTCGACCGCACCCCAGGCGACCGTGGCCTCGCGGCCGACGGGGTAGCGGTCGATGTAGAACGAGTGCGGCTTGTGCTCGACGTCCTCGAGCCCGGCGAAGAACATCCCGTTGAACAGCGTGGTGGCCATCTGGGAGACGCCGCCGCCGAGGTCCTGCACGAGGATCCCGTCGTTGATGACGTAGCCCTTGGTGAACCCGTTGGCCTCGGTGCGCTCACCGACGGTGTCGTTGAGCGAGAACGTCTCCCCCGGCTTGAGCAGGGTGCCGTCGACGATCTCGGCGGCGCGTCCGATGTTGACGTTGCGGTACTCGGCGTAGGGGAAGTAGGTCGTGAAGGTCGAGACCTGCTCGCGGACCTGCAGGGCGCGGGCGTCCTTGGTGGTGAACTCGGGCTTGGCGACCTTGGCGGTGAGGGCCAGGTTGCGCTCGCCCTGCGGTTTGGCGACGGCGGTCAGGAAGCCGGCCTCGAGCTCGGCCGGGTCGAAGGTCACGCCCGGCTTGGCCGGCACGACCTGGGGCCGGCCACCGACCAGCGCGACGGTGGCGTCGACGGGTGCGCCCTGGGTGACCTTGGCGCCGACCACCTCCGACAGCTTCGCGGGGTCGAGCGTCGGCACCAGCTCGCCCTCGGTCGGCACGAGGGACAGGGCGGCCGTGTAGTCGGCCGGGAACACCTTGACGTCCGACCCCTCGAACGTCAGCGTCACCGGGGCGGCGACGGCCGGGGATGCGAACTGGTCGAGCGCCTCCTGCACGTCGGAGCCGTCGATGTCGGGCTGCACCTCCACCATCTCCAGGGTGACGGCCTCGGGTGACTCCTCGAGGAACGCACCCTCGAGGGCCGTCAGGGTGTCGCTGGGGTCGAGCGCCCGGCCGGCGCGTGCGTCGGTGGTCTCGATCCGCTCGCCCGCGAAGGAGATCGCCCCGTCCCGGGCGGTTGCGCCGTGCTGCTCGTCGAGGCCTGCGATGAAGGCGTTGTAGGTGGTCTCGTCGACCTCGACCACGGCCTCGGAGGCCTCGCCGCCGGTGAAGTAGTTCCAGAGCCGGACGGGGTCCCAGCTCTCCTCGCCACCGGCCTCGGCGACGGACGCCTCGTAGTCGACCGAGAGGCCTGCCTGGGCGGGGTCGACGGCCACCTGCGCGCCCTCGACGGTCGTCGCGATGTCGCGCGCGACCCGGTCGGCGAGCCCCGCGCGGAGCCGCTCGGCGGCCTCGTCCTGGGGGTGCCCGCCGATGCGGACACCGGAGACGGTCGTGTTGCGCGGGACCTTGTCGCCGGCGACGTAGTGCGCGGCGACGTAGAGCCCGCCGAACAGCACCGCGAGCCCGAGCAGCAGCCACAGCACGACCTTGGCGCCCGCCTTCTCACGGGGCTGCGCGTCACTGGGCTGGTTCGTCGGCACGCGACTGGTCTGGTTCGTCGGCACGCGGCGAGTCTAGGAGGGCAGACCCCGAACTCCCGGATCGTCGGCGCGCCCCGGACCGTCCGCCCCGGTCGTACGACGCCCAGCTCCCGCGGTCACCAGGGCCGCCACCAGGAGCACCGCCGAGCCGGCCAGGAAGGACCATCCGACCTCGTCGGCGCCGATGAGGAAGCCACCTCCCGGACGCTCGAGGGCGCCCCGCAGCACGGGCACGCACCAGCCCGCCGCGAACGCGGTCCGAGGCCCGCCGGGCGGCAGCCAGGCGAGGGTGACGAGTGCCGCGCCCAGGGCCAGGAGCAGGCCCCACCAGTGCTGGTGGACGAGCGTGCCCGCGGCACCGGAGACCAGGCCCACGACGAGGGCCGCCAGCCCCAACCCCGCTCTCATGGGGCCGCCCTCGCAGCGCCGACCGTCACAGGCCCGCGAACAGGTCCTCCTCGAACCCGTCCGCGCCGGTCGCGCCGGCGGTGCCCTTGGCGAGGCGGTAGTACTCGTCGGCCCAGTAGGAGTGGCCGCTCTCCGCTCCGGAGAAGAAGTGGCCGTCGGGCTCGACCTGGGTGGCGTGCTTGGCCAGGGCGTCCATCTTGCGCTGGACGGTCGCGGAGCCGTCGACGCGGGCACTGATGAGCTCGTCGGGCGTCACGAACGGCGGCAGCTTGCCGTCGGGCTCCATCCCGGCGAACGTCTCGGTGTCGCCGGACTCGCGGAGCTGGCGCAGGCTCTCCCGCATCCGCGACTCGCTCATCGCGGTCCAGTAGATCTTGGCGACGTCGTGCGGCTCGCCGAGCTCGAGCCGGTAGGACGGCACGGCCGCGAGCTGGGCGGCGTACATCGCGACCCGGTGGGCCTGGATGTGGTCGGGGTGACCGTAGCCGCCGAACTGGTCGTAGGTGACGAGCACCTGCGGGCGGACCTCGCGGATCACCTCCACGAGCTCGTCGGCGGCCTCGGTGAGGTCGGCGTTCCAGAAGGCGTTGTCGGGGATCTCCTCGGCGGCCACGGCGTGGCCTTCCTCGTGCCAGGCCATGCCGGAGTCGTGGAAGCGCCCGAAGCCGCCGAGGAAGCGGTGGTCGGTGACGCCGATGACCCTCATCGCCTCGTCGAGCTCGCCCCGACGGTGCTCGCCGAGCCCGCCCTTCTCCTCGTGGGCGAGGTAGGAGAGCTCGGGCACGAGCACCTCCCCCATCTCGCCGGCGGTGCAGGTGACGAGGGTGACGCCGACGCCGTCGTCGACGTAGCGCGCCATGGTGGCGCCGTTGTTGATGCACTCGTCGTCTGGGTGGGCGTGGACGAGCAGCATGCGGCGGTCGGGACGGTGCGTCATGGATGTCAGCCTAGGTCTGGGCGCTTGATGCGCTTGGGCGCGGTCGGCAGGTGCAACGGCGCCGAGGGGGCGCCCTGTTCCCGGGCCTGCTCCGCGCCGTCGTCCTCGTCGAGCCAGCCGTCGTGGGCGTCGACGAGGACCTCGAGCATGAACGCCGGGGCGTCGCTCAGCACCGCCCACGGGTGGTCCTCGTCGTCGTCCTCCCCTGCCAGCCGCTCGCGCTCGACGTGCGCCTCGAAGCCGTCCGCCCGGAGCCGGGCCACGACCGCCTGCGCGTCGTCCTCGTCGAAGAAGATCGCCCTCACGGGGGCCATTCTCCCTCGGGTCTCCCTCGGGTCTCCCTCGGGCCGGTGTCCACCGACGCGGCTGGCTAGTGTCGGGGGATGACCACCGCCTCGGAGTCGCCGTACGTCCAGGGGGTGCACCTGCGCCGCACCGACGAGAACGTCCGTGAGATCGCGGCCCTCGCCTCGGTGCTGGGCGAGCCGACGGGGCTCGACGGGCTCCTGGGCGACCTCAAGTACGAGGTGCGTCGGGCGCGGGTCGTGCCCCGGCTGCTCGGCCGGGCGGTGCGCGAGGCGTACCGCTGGGACGACTACGACGAGCGCGACGAGCAGTGGTACCCCCAGGGGATCTCCACCAGCGCCGACGCCTCCGACACCGAGGCGTTCCAGACGCGTGCCGGCGACAGCCGCCGGGTGGTGGTGACGACGTGGTACTCCACCGGCAGGGACGGCGTGAAGCGCGGCTCGCGGGTGACCTTCGTCGACCTCGACTCCGGGAAGTACCGCCACGTCCTGCTCGTCTCCCCCGTCTTCGACGAGGCCGGCCGGCTGGTGCTGCGGCCGATGAAGATCCACGCCGGCGGCATCGTGTGGGCCGGCCCCTACCTCCACATCGCGGCGACCGGGCGCGGCTTCGTCACCGCCCGGGTCGACGACATCATGCGGGTGGCCGGCGACGACGACCACCCGGACCGCTTCGGCCTCGAGGGCACGTCCCTCCACTCCTACGGCCACCGCTACGTCCTGCCCGTGCGGTTCACCTACCAGGCCTTCGCCGACGAGGGCCACGAGAAGCTGCGCTACTCCTTCATGTCGCTCGACCGCCGCTCCGAGCCGCCGGCACTCCTGGCGGGCGAGTACGCGCTCGACCCCGACGCCACGACCCGGCTCGCGCGCTACGAGCTCGACCCGGCCACATGGCAGCTCGCCACGGGCGACGACGGCTTCTCCCGGCCCCTGGCGATCGACGAGGGCGGGGTCCGGCAGATGCAGGGCGCCGTGCTGGCGGGGGGCCGCTACCACGTCACGGTGTCCCACGGCCCGTGGATGCCCGGCAGCGTGTTCGCCGGCCGGCCCGGCTCGATGCGCGAACGCCGCTGGGCGCTGCCGATGGGGCCGGAGGACCTGAGCTACTGGCCCTCGACCGACCGGATCTGGTCGCTCACCGAGCACCCACGCCGGCGCTGGATCGTGTCAATGGACCGCCGCTGGTTCGACTGAGCCGTCGGGTCAGCGCGCACGGAGCCACCTGGCGACCTGCGGCACACCGTCGAGCCAGCCCAGCTCGGCGGCGTACAACGCGCGGCGGCCGCGCTGCCGCGGCTTGTGGTCCCACTTCCCGGTGCCAGCGCACGGGAGCGCGGTGCCGCGGCAGGTCCAGCCGTGCAGGAACGCCGTCAGCTCGCCGTCGCGCCGCTCCACGAGGTCGGCTCCGCCCGGCCCGCAGAGGCCGGTGGTCGTCGTGTCCAGGAACACCCCGGCCACGGCCGCCGACCAGTCGAGCAAGGCGGTCGAGCGCCGCCAGGTGGTCGAGTAGCCGCATCGGGTCCAGTCGCCCTCCGAGGCCAGCAACACGTAGCCCTCCGGCCGCAGGGTGAGCACCGGGTTCTCCAGGACGCCCTCGGAGCGCAGCAGCTCGATGCTCGTCGCCCCCGGCTTCACCGACTGCCCGTCGCGGGTCAGGGCGACGAGGCGCACGCTGGACGGGATCCGGTCGGTCTTGTAGAGCAGGTACGACGACCCGTCGGCGTCGCGGAACCAGGACGGGTCGATCACCCCGGCGCGCGGCAGCGTGGGGTCGCGCGGCAGCAGCGGGTCCTGCGCGGTCGGCGTGCCGGCGTAGGACGGGCACACGAGCGGGGCGCTCCCCACGGGTCGGAACGGGCCGCGGGCGGCACGCGAGCGGGCCACGCCGATGCAGCGCCCGTGCTCGCCCATCCCCTTCACCGGGGTGGCGTAGTAGAGGAGCCAGCGGCCGCGGACCCGAGCCACGTCGACCGCCCACACCCCGCCCTCGCGCGACCAGGACGGCTTGTGCGTCAGCAGGCCGGGGCCGCGTCGCCACGGGCCGTCGGCCTGGCGCGACCAGGCGTGCGGCACGAGGTCGCCGGTGGCGTAGGCGACGAGCCCGCCGGGCGAGGAGACGACCGCGGGGTCGGGGAAGTCGAGGTTGAGCACCGGGCGCGGCACCCACTCCTCGGCGGACGCGGGACGGGCCACCGACAGCACGGTCGCGGCGAGCAGCAGCACGAGCAGGCGTGCTGCTCCTCGGTTCGGCACCGGGGGAACCTACCCCGGCGTCGGCTCAGGCGGGCAACAACTCGCGCAGTGCCTCGACGGTCCAGTGCGGCGCGACCCCGTCGGCGCCGGCCACGTAGCCGACGCGGGCGTCGGCGTCGAGCCCGAACCCGTCCGCCAACCCCTCGAGCATCGTGCGGACGTACGCCGCGGACGGGGCGGCGGCCGTCGGCACGCGCGTGCCGGTGAGGGTGAGCATGCGGCGCCCGTCGAGCTCACCCAGGTCGAGCAGGACGTCGTAGGTGCGGGAGAACCCGTGGCGGGTCGGACCGCCGTCGGCGGCGAGCACGAGGTCCCTCCCCACCGGGTGTCGCGCCTCCTGCGCGACGAGGTCGCCGAGCTGCTCGAGGCGCAGCAGGTAGGCACGCGCGTGGACGACGCCGTCGCCATCGGGCACGAAGAAGGCCATCCCGCCTCCCCACACCCCCGACTCACCGGCGAAGGCCAGGCGCCCGGTCAGCTCGACGGGCCGGTGGTCCCGTGGCGGGGACGGGTCGCGGCACCCGTCGTAGTGGCGGGCGGCTCCCGGAGGACGACCACCGGCGACGTAGCAGCCCAGCCGCTCGGTCGACAGGTTCGTCCCGTACGCGGCGTACCAGACACAGGTCCCCGGGTCGCTCACACGGACAGGGTCCCTCACCTGGGCAAGGTCCCCGGCGCGAGCGCCGCGGTCGCCTCCTCCAGCAGGGCCTCGGTGGCGTCCTGGTAGGTCTGCCAGGCCTGCTCGGGGCTGTCGCCGATCGCCGTCATGCCGAGCCGGCCGCACTCGGTGACGCAGCTGAGCATGTGGAACACGACGCCCGTCTTGTGGGAGTGGTCGAAGTGCAGCCGCTTGCGCACCACGACGTCGAAGACGTCGCGCGGGGTGAGCGCCCGGAGCCGGTCGTCCTCGAGGTGGTCGGTCGCGACGAGGAACTTGGGGGCGCCGGACGCCGTGCGGTAGAGCCCGGCGTCGCCGTCGTACTCCCCACCGACGAGGAACTGCAGGGTGAGGAACGGGTGCGTGGTGCCGCCCTTGCGGAGGTTGAGCTCGATCGCGTGGGCGGTCCAGTCGCCGGCACGGTCGCGGACGACGACGAAGTCGACCGCGAACCGCCCCAGCACGCCGCGCTGGGCGAGGTCGCGCCCGACCGCCACGGCCGGCTCGACGATGAGGCGGGAGTACGCCGGATCTGCGGGGAACACGCAGCCGAGGTACTTCTGCCCGCTCGCTCCGCCGAGCAGCTGGTCGTGGGTCGACAGCAGCTCGACGGTCCGGTCGGGCAGCACCCGCATCTGCACGCTCGGGCTGGTGATCGCGGTCCCGGTGATCCGCTCCTCCACCACCCCGCCGAGGCGCTCGAAGTCGGCGAGGAACGCCTCCACCCCGACGTCCGCCGCCTCCGGCCGCAGCTCACTGATCCGGGCGCGCACGGCGGCCTCCTCGCCCGGCCCTCCCGGGGCGGGCAGGCCCGCGAGGTCGACGAGCGCGTTGCCCGAGCCGGAGACGCCCTCGTTGATCTTGACGATGACCTCCGCGAGCGACGGGAGGTCGGCCCGCATCCTCGTCATCGCCGTCGCGAGGTCGTCCACCGTCCGGAGGTCCTCGGCCCCGACCGGGGCACGGACGCCGACGTCGGCGAAGAGGCGACGGCACCCGGACTTGCTGCCGAGCGACGCGAGTCGCGGGTCGGACCCATACATCGGGATGCCGAGGCTGATCGCCACGTCGCGCTCGAGCTCGGTCGTCGTGTAGGGGATGAGGTGGCTGACCGACCGGTCGGGGACCAGCTCGCCGATGCGGCGCAGCACGCGCGGCCGGTCGAGCACCTTCTGGCTCAGCGGCCGCGTCGACGCGTCACCGACCGACACCAGCCGCAGGCGGCGGCGCGCGTTGCTCGGGATGACCCCGGGCAGCAGGCCGAGGTAGTAGTCGACGATCTCGTCGGCGATGGGCGAGGAGGTGACGTAGACGAGGGTCAGCATCGGCTGCCTCAGGAGCAGCAGCTGGAACAGCGCGCGCTCCTCCATCGCCTGCATCAACGTCCCGTTCGTCGCCGTCGAGCTGTCGAGGCTGATCGACGGCACGACGACCGCCGACTCCCCGGGCAGGTCGCGCCGCATGGCGTCCCACACCTGCGGCAGCCGCTGCTGGAGGTCGTCGAAGACGGCGTAGCGCTGCTCCTCGTCCAGGCCCGCCAGCACGTCCATCCGCCTACCTCCCGGTCGTCTCCAGCACGTCGTGGACCCGCACGGGCCGGCTGAACCCCCTGGGCTGCACGTCGCCGACCACGTCGGCCGCGACCTTCTCCTCGACCTGCGCCAGCACGCGGTCGGTCACCAGGACCTGCCACGGGCCGGCGTCCGAGCACAACCGGGCCGCGAGGTTGGTGACGCTGCCGATGGCCGCGTAGTCCGAGCGACCGGGGTAGCCGATCCGGCCCAGCGTGGCGAACCCCTGCGCCACGCCGACGCCCAGCGACAGGTCGTGCCCCCGGCGCGCCCAGCCGGACGCGAGACGTCGTACGTCCTCGCGCACCGCCAGCGACATCGCGATCGCCGCGCCGGCCGGCTCGGGCACGGGCACGGGGTCGTTGAAGAAGACCATCACGCCGTCGCCGGTGAACCGTTCGAGCGTGCCGCCGTGCTCCTCGATCCGAGCCCCGAGGGCCAGGTGGAACTCGCCAAGCACGTGCATCACCTCCTCGGGCTCCGAGGCCTCGGCGAAGGAGGTGAAGCCACGGAAGTCGCAGAAGACCACGACGATCTCGCGGCGGTGGCTGGCCAGCAGTCCCTCGTCGTTGACGACCACGTCGGCCAGCTGCGGCGACAGGAAGCGGCGCAGCCGTCCCATGCGCTCGATCTCCTCGACCTGTGCGGCCACCCGGGCCTCGAGCTCGCGGTTCCAGGTGGCGATCTCGGCTGCCTGGCGGCGGACGGTGTCGTGGTAGCCCTTGATCCGCGCGAGCGAGCGGACCCGGGCCAGCAGCTCGGACTGGTCGAAGGGCTTGGTGATGAAGTCGTCGGCGCCGGCCTCGAGCCCCTCGAGCCGCTGCGCGCCGCCGCCGGCGGTGATCATCACGACCGGCAGGAACTGGGTGCGCGGGTCCTGCCGGATCCGGCGGCACACCTCGCAGCCGTCCATCCCGGGCATCTGCACGTCGAGCAGCACGACGTCGACGTCGGTCGACCCGAGCAGGTCGAGGGCCTCCTGCCCGCTCGAGGCCGCGAGGACCTCGAAGCCCCGCGGCGCGAGCACCGCGTCGAGGAGGCGCAGGTTCGCCGGCTGGTCGTCGACCGCGAGGACGGTCTGCCCGGTCACGACCCACCTCCGTTCAGGAAGCGCTCCACCTGCTCGGGGAGCGACCGCGGGCTGATCGGCTTCTCCAGGTAGCCGTCGAACCCCGCGCTGCGCGCCCGGTCGCGGTCCTCGGCCATCGCCAGGGCGGTCACGGCGACGACGGGTACGCCGTCTGCCAGGACGCCGTCGCGCAGCCGGCGCAGCGTCTCGTGGCCGTCGATGCCCGGGAGCTGCAGGTCCAACAGCACGAGGTCGGGCGGCTCGCTCACCGCGGACGCCAGCCCCAGCTCGCCCGTGGACGCCGCGGCCACGTCGTAGCCGGCGTGCTCGAGGACGGCGCGCACCAGCTTGAGGTTGAGCTCGTTGTCCTCGACGACCAGGACCTTGGGACTCACGACACACCACCACCCACCGGGTCGAGGCCCGCACCGAGGCCGGGAACGTCGAGCGCCTCGAGGAGGTCCTCGCGCCGCACGGGCTTGAGCAGGTACGCCGCGGCCCCGAGCCGGAGGCCGCGCTGCCGCTCGTCGACGATCGACACCACCACGACCGGGATGGAGCGGGTGACCGGGTCCGCCTTGAGCCGGGTGAGCACCTCCCAGCCGTCCATGCGGGGCAGCCGGATGTCCAGCACGACCGCCAGCGGGTTCGCCGTACGGGCGAGGGCCAGCGCCTCCAGCCCGTCACGCGCGCGCAGCGCCTGGACGGGGGTGGCCGAGAGGTAGGCGGTCATCAGGTCGAGCGAGGCGCGGTCGTCGTCGACGAGGAGGACGGCGCGCCCACCGGCTGTCCCGCTCCCGCCGGCCGCCTCGACGCGCGGCAGCGGCACCCGGAAGGCGAAGGTGCTCCCGCCGGCGTCCGTCGGGGGCTCGAGCCACAGGGTCCCGCCGAAGAGGGCGACGATGCGCCGGGACAGGGTGAGCCCGAGACCGGTGCCCTCCTCCTGTGGCGTGCTCCGACGGCCCTGCTGGAACGACTCGAAGATGCGCTCGCGGTCCTCGGCCGGCACGCCGACGCCGGTGTCGGTCACCCGGACCAGCACGTCACCCTCGTCGCGCTCGGCCCGGACGTCGACCCGCCCGCCGTCCGGGGTGAACTTCACCGCGTTCGACACCAGGTTGAGCACCACCTGCTTGAGCCGCAGCTCGTCCCCCCACACGATCCCTACGTCGTCCGCGACCTCGAGGCCGAGCTCGATCCCGTGGGAGGCGGCTCGCTCACGGACCAGCGACAGCACGTAGTCGAGGCAGGCCTGCACCGACACCAGGCTCGGCTCGAGGACCATGCGTCCCGCCTCGACCTTGGAGAGGTCGAGGATCTCGTTGAGCAGCTCGAGCAGGTGCTTGCCCGACGCCCAGATGTCTCGCAGGTACTCCTCCTGGCGCTCGTTGAGGTCGCCGAACAGCCGGTCGAGGAGGACCTCGGAGAAGCCGATGACCGCGTTGAGCGGCGTCCGGAGCTCGTGGGACATGCTGGCGAGGAACTCGGACTTGTGCCTGCTCGCGACCTCCAGCTCGGCCCGCTTCGTGTCGAGCTCCCCGTAGAGACGCGCGTTGACGATGGCGAGCCCCGACTGGTTGGCGAAGGTCTGCAGCAGCTCGGGCGTCTCGGTGGCGAAGCCGCCGCTCGAGCGCCGCCTGATCACCAGGGCGCCGACGAGCTGGTCGCGTCGGACGAGGGGCACGGCGAGCAGCGAGCGCCAGCCGTCGGCGTGGAGCACGTCGAGGTGCTCGTCGCGGGGCACGGCCGCGAGGTCCGTGATCTCGAGCGTCGAGCGCTCGGCCGCTGACCGTCCGACCGGCGACGTGGACCGCGCGATGCGCAGCTCACGCAGGCGCGCGGTCAGGCCCTCGGTGCCGCCGGCGGTGGCCCGCACCAGGAAGCAGTCCTCGGCGGTGTCGTACTCCATGATCGACCCGCCGTCCGCGCCGGTGAGGCGTACGGCGCCGCTGACGATCTCGCCGAGCACCTCCTCGAGGTCGAGGCTCGAGCTCACGGCGTCGCCGATCTCGCGGAGCACCTCGAGCTGGTCGACCTTGGCGGCCAGCTCCTGGCTGCGGGTCTCCAGCGCGGCGACGAGCTCGACCTGGCGCAGGACGATCGCCGCCTGGGTGGCGAACGTGCTGATCAGGTCGACCTCACCGGCGTCGAACGGGCGGGCCCGGATGCGCCACACGGACAGGATCCCGATCACGTCACCGTCGAGGAGCATGGGCGACGAGAGCAGCGACCGGTAGCCGGCGAGGTGTTGCAGGTCGTGCCGTCCGTAGTCCGGATCTGCCAGGACGTCGGCGATCTGCTGGGTGGTCCGGTCGAGGGCCACACGACCGAGCAGGCTGTCGCGCCCCATGGCCATGGGGTGCTCCTGCTGGTGGCGACGGAACTCGTCCGGCACGTTGCCGGCCACCCGGGACAGCCGGAACGTCCCGTTCTCACCGAGGTAGAGCTGCGCGGCGTCGGCCCGGCACATCCGGGCGGCGCGCTCGATGATGGTGTCGAGGACCTCGCCCGGATCGGCACCCGCGCGTCCCAGCGCCTCGAGGATCTCGCGCGTCGCCGCCGCCTGCTCCTGGGCGTCGACGAGCCTGCGGTGCACGTGTGCACCGCTGCCGGTTCCCGTCGTCTGGGCTTCCTCCATGTCCTCCATGGCACCGTCCCTGCAGCGCCCCCGCGCTTCGAGTGTGCTCCCGGCACCCCGGACCAGCAAGACCCGATTTGGGGATGGGCCAGGTCCCCCTGACGGGGTCCGCGCTCAGGGCCGCAGCGTGGCCGGGAGCGTCTCGAAGCCGCGCAGGATGCGCGTCTCGCGGCGGCGGGCACCCGGCTCGAGCCTGAGGCCGGGGAAGCGTTCCCAGATCGCACGCAGCCCGACCTCACCCTCCATCCGCGCGAGCTGGGCGCCGAGGCAGTGGTGCCGGCCGGCGGAGAAGGAGATGTGGTCACGGGCGTTGGCGCGAGCCACGTCGAAGCGCAGCGGGTCGGTGAAGACGTCGGGGTCGCGGTTGGCCCCACCGAGGATCGCGGTGACCATCGACCCGCCACGCACCTCCCGCCCACCGACTTCCGTGTCGCGGACCGCCATGCGGCCGGTGAGCAGCACGGGCGGGTCGAGACGCAGCGCCTCCTCGACGACGTTGGGCCACAGCGACGGGTCGGCGGTGACCCGGGCCCGCTCCCCGGGGTGGTCGTGCAGCAGCGCGATGCCGTTGCCGAGCAGGTTGACGGTCGTCTCGAAGCCGGCGGCGAGGACCAGCCCGGCGGTGGACTTCAGCTCCGTCTCGTCGAGACCGCGGCCCTCCTCGCGGACGGCGACGAGCTGGCTGAGCAGGTCGTCGCCCGGGGTGCGGCGCAGCGTCTCCAGGTGCCGGCCGAGCCAGGCGTCGAACTGCCCCAGCGCCCGCGTGACGGACCGGTAGCGACGGAAGCCCAGCCCCAGGTCGAGGCTGGGCGCGGCCGCAGAGCCGAAGTCGAGCACCTGGGCCCGCTCCCGCTCGGGCACCCCGAGGATCTCCGCGATGACGGTGACGGGCAGCACCGAGCAGTAGGCCTCGACGAGGTCGACGGGTCCCGACGCCCGTCGCTCCAGGGAGTCGAGCAGGTCGGCGGCGATCTCCTCGGTCCGCTCGCGCAGCCGCTCGACCGCCCGCATCGTGAAGACGCGGGTGACGAGCTTGCGGTAGCGGGTGTGGTCGGGCGGCTCGGTCACGAGCAGCGACGGCGGCTCGACGGGGTGCAGCGTGGTGGGAGCGGCCCAGCGCGAGATCCGGCCGAGGGGCCCCTGCGCGGTCGGCAGGCCCGTGCGGAAGTCGTCGCTGGTGAGCACGTGGCGCACGGCGGCGTGGCTCGTGGTGACGTGGCCGATGCCGGAGCGGTAGAGGGTGCCGCGTGACCGGATCTCCTCCACGAGGTCGAAGACCTCGTCCGAACCCGTCGCCCCGAGCCGGATGAGCCGGGCCTGGAGGTCGCCCCGGGCAGCCGCGCGACGCAGGTAGAGCGTCGGCATGCCGTGGGCCACGCCCCAGTGGACCGCCGACCTCAGCTCAGTGGTGGGCGCCGCCATGACCCGAGGGTAGTGCTGCCTAGGCTGGCCGGCATGTGGCTCGTGGTCGACCTCCTGCTCGTCGCCGTCTTCGCGGTGCTCGGCCGGCTGAGCCACCACGACTCGCTCACCGCCGCCGGCTGGTGGACGACCGCGTGGCCGTTCCTCGCGGGCACGCTGCTCGCGTGGACGGCGCTGGCCGCCCTGCGGCGACCCCCGGCCGCGGTCACCTCCGGCCTGGTCGTGTGGGCGGGGGCGCTCGTCGGGGGCATGGCGCTGCGGCAGGCGAGCGGGCAGGGCACCGCGACCGCGTTCGTCGTGGTGGCGACCCTCGTCCTGGGAGCGCTCCTGGTGCTGCCGAGGTTCGGTGCGAGGTTCAGCAGCGTCGGCGCCCGGGCCGGTGCTCGTGACTGACGCCGACGCCCGCCCGCGCGGCGCCGTACGCTCCACCGGCCTCGCGTTCGGCGTCCTCCTCGCCGCCGTGGTCCTGGTCTCGGTCAACCTGCGACCCGGCGCGTCGTCGCTCGGGCCGGTGCTCGAGGAGCTGCGCACCGGGCTGGGCATGAGCGCCGCGGTCGCCGGCGCCCTGACCGGCCTGCCCGGGCTGGTCTTCGGGGTCGTCGGAGCCGTCTCGGTGGTCTTCGCGCGAAAGGTCGGGATGACCGCCGGGATCACGATCGGGCTCGCGGCGGCCGCCCTCGGCCTGCTCCTGCGCGTCACGACCAGCGACGTGCCGGTCTTCCTCCTGCTCACCGTCGTCGGACTGGCCGGCATGGCCGTCGGCAACGTCCTCGTGCCCGCCTGGATCAAGGCCCACGGCCACACGGTCGCGCTGACAACCGTCTACGGCACCGGGCTCGTCGTCGGCGCCACCCTCAGCTCCGTGGCGACGGCGCCGGTCAGCGAGGCGGCCGGGTCGTGGCGGGCCGGCCTCGGCATGTGGGGACTCCTCGCGCTGCTCGCCCTCCCCCTGTGGGTGTGGCTCAGCGTCCACGAACGCCGCTCCCCCGCCGAGCACCAGGTCAGCGGGGACGCCGCCCCCAGCGGGCGCATCGTCCACTCCCCGACCGCGGTGGCACTGACCGTCCTCTTCGGCGTGCAGTCGATGCACGCCTACGTCCAGTTCGGCTGGCTGCCGCAGGTCTACCGCGACGCCGGCATCTCCGCCTCGCACGCAGGGGCCCTCCAGGCCCTGCTCTCCAGCGTCGGCATCGCCGGCGCCCTGGTGCTGCCGACGGTCATCGCGCGCGGACGTGGGCTGCGGCCGATGGCCGTGTCCTTCGGCGTGCTCATGGCGCTCGGCTACACCGGCCTCGTCCTCGCCCCGGCCACGCTCCCGTGGCTGTGGGCGCTCATGCTCGGCTACTCCGGGCTGGCGTTCCCGACCGCGATCGCGCTCATCACCGCCCGCACCCGCCACCCGTCGGTGACCGCGCAGCTCTCCGGCTTCGTTCAGCCCGTCGGCTACGCCCTCGCCGCGATCGGGCCGTTCCTGGTGGGCCTCGTCCACGAGGCCACCGGCGGCTGGACGCTCGTCCTCGTGCTGCTCGCCCTCACCTCGGTGCCGCTGACCCTCGCGGGCGTTCGCGTGGCGCGACCGACGTACGTCGACGACGAGATCTGACGCGCGCCGTTCGTCGCTCTGTCAGGATCTGGGCGTGAGGCAGTGGGTGGTGGTCGTCGGCGGCACCAACATGGACGTCGTCGCCCGTACGTCCGCGCCACTCGTCCCGGCGACCAGCAACCCGGGCCACACCCGGATCTCACCCGGCGGCGTGGGCCGCAACATCGCCGCCTGCCTCGGACTGCTCGGCGCGCCGGTGCGGCTGGTGTCCGCCGTCGGCGACGACGCCTTCGGTGACGAGGCGCTGCGCGTGACGGCCGCGTGCGGTGCGGACGTGTCGGCCGTACGCCGCGCGCCCGGCGCCACCGGCACCTACACCGCCGTGCTCGACGACCGCGGCGAGCTCGTGGCCGCGGTGTCAGACATGGCGATCGTCGACCGGCTCGTGCTCGAGACCGTGCACCTCACCGACGCCGCGCTGGTCGTGCTCGACGGCAACCTCGCCCACGCCCAGGCGACCCGGGTCGTCGCCGCGGCCGCGGCCGCGGGCGTCCCGCTCGCGTTCGAGCCGGTCTCGGTGGCGAAGGCCGGGCGGCTGGCGGACCTGGTGCACGACCTCTTACTCGTCACGCCCAACTCCGACGAGCTCGCCGCCCTCACCGGCCGGCCCGCCTCGGACTGGCGCGCCTCGGTCGCCGACCTCCACGACCGGGGCGTCGAGCACGTGTGGCTGCGGCAGGGGGCGGACGGCTCCTGGATGTGCAGCCGGGGCGCGGAGCCGACCCACCTGCCCGCCACAGCCGCCACCGTCGTCGACGTGACCGGCGCGGGCGACGCGATGCTGGCCGCGTGGGTCGCGGCGTGGCTCGGCGGGGCCGACCCCGTCGAGGCCGCGCGCCTCGGTCACCGCGCCGCAGCCGCCACCGTCGAGAGCCCCCACACCGTCCGGCCCGACCTGGCCGACGTGCTCGCCCGACCCGAGGAGCGCCCCTGATGCTGACGATCACCGACGAGGTCCGCGACGCGCTCGCGGCGGGGCGGCCCGTCGTCGCACTGGAGAGCACGATCATCAGCCACGGCATGCCGTACCCGCAGAACGTGGAGATGGCTCGCACCGTCGAGGGCATCGTCCGCGACGGCGGCGCGGTGCCGGCGACGATCGCGGTGCTCCACGGCAGGCCGACCATCGGCCTCTCCCCCGACGACCTCGAGCTGCTGGCCTCGGACGCATCGGTCATGAAGGTCTCGATCCGCGACCTGCCCTACGTCGTCTCGCGCGGGCTGCACGGGGCGACGACGGTCGCGTCGACGATGCGGCTGGCGGCCCTCGCCGGCATCAGCGTCTTCGTGACCGGCGGTCTCGGCGGCGTGCACCGCGGGGCGGAGACGTCGTACGACGTGTCGGCTGACCTCACCGAGCTGTCGACGACGTCGGTCGCGGTGGTCTGCGCCGGCGTGAAGAGCATCCTCGACATCGGGCTGACGCTGGAGAAGCTCGAGACGCTCGGCGTGCCCGTCCTGGGCTACCGCACGGACGAGTTCCCGTCGTTCTTCTCGCGCTCGTCGGGCTTCGGGGCGCCGATGCGGGTCGACTCCCCCGCCGAGGTCGCCGCGCTGATGCAGGCCAAGTGGGACCTCGGGCTGACTGGCGGCGTCGTCGTCGCCAACCCGATCCCGGCCGAGTCGGAGATCCCCGCGGAGGAGATCGGCGGCATCATCGAGCAGGCCCTCGCCGACATGGACTCCCTCGGCATCACCGGCAAGGACGCCACGCCCTACCTGCTGGGCCGCATCGTCGAGATCAGCGACGGCGCCTCGCTCGCGGCGAACATCGCGCTCGTCGAGCACAACGCCCGGCTCGGCGCGGCGATCGCGCGCGAGCACGCCTCGCGCTAGCGGCGGCGGTCGAACTCGCCGTCCCCGGTCGGCACGATGTCCTTGCCGAGCGGCGCCAGCGAGATCGGGATGAGCTTGAGGTCGGCCAGGGCGAGCGGGATGCCGATGATCGTGATGGCGAGCGCCACCGCGGACACGACGTGGGCGATGACGAGCCACCACCCTGCCAGCAGGAACCAGATCACGTTGCCGAGGAACGACCCCACCCCGGCGGACGGCTTGGCGACGATCGTGCGACCGAACGGCCACAGCGCGAACGTTGCGATGCGGAAGGACGCGATGGCCCACGGGATCGTGATGATCGGGATGCACAGCAGCACCCCGGCGAGCACGTAGCCCAGGAACAGCCAGATCCCGCCGAAGACCAGCCAGATGACGTTCAGCAACAGGCGCACGTGGCGATCCAACCAGACCACCGGGTGCGAGCGGCGCGCTCAGAGCGCGGCGAGGACCTCGCGCGGCGGCGGGTTGGTGCGCGCCACACCACCCACGACGACCGTCGGGACGACCTCGTCGCCGCCGTTGACGCTCCTGACGTACGCCGACGCCGCGGGGTCGGCCCACACGTCGACCCACACGACGTCAGCAGCCCGCTTGCCGAGCACGAGCTCGAGGCGTTTGCAGAACGGGCAACCCTTGCGCCAGTAGACGACCACCCGCCCGTCGTCCGCCGCGCGCGCACCTTCGACGGCGGACACCGATGCGGGTTTCCGGTTGAACACGTCGACCAGTATGCCCACGCCCGGATGGCTGCTTGGATCGCAGCATGGCTTCCCGACTGACCGAGATCTCCCTCGACTGCCACGACCCCGAACTCCTCGCCGACTTCTGGTGCGGCGTGCTGGGCTGGGTCGTGGTCCACCGCGAGCCGGGCCTCGTCGAGATCAGCCCGGAGCGGGTCGAGGACCAGCAGCTGCTGGACGCCGTGCGCTCCGGACCGGTCTGCCCGACGATCTTCCTGGCGAAGGTCGACGAGCCCAAGACGGTGAAGAACCGCTCGCACTTCGACGTCTCCCCCGTCGACGTACCGCACGAGGAGGAGGTGGAGCGCATCCTCGCCCTGGGCGCGACGCGGGCCGACATCGGGCAGACCGGCGAGGAGTCGTGGACCGTGCTGGCGGACCCCGAGGGCAACGAGTTCTGCGTGCTCCGGAGCCTCGCGCCGGGGCACTTCACGCTGTGACCGGTCTCGACGTGCGCCTGCCGGTCGAGACCGAGCGGCTGGTCCTGCGAGCGCATCGGGCGACCGACCTCGACGACCTCCTCGCCTTCCACTCCGACCCCGAGGTGGTGCGCTACGTGCCGTGGCCGGTCCGCGACCGCAGGGCCACCGCGGAGACGCTGCAGGTCAAGCTGACCCAGACCGAGCTCATCGCCCACGGCCAGTGGCTCGTGCTGGCCGTCGAGCTGCGGTCGACGGGCGCCGTGATCGGCGAGGTGCTGCTCAAGTGGGCCTCGGAACGCCAGGGCGAGGTGGGCTTCGCGCTCGCCCGCGAGCACCACGGCCGGGGATACGCCGCCGAGGCCGCCACCGCGATGCTGCGCCTCGGCTTCGACGACCTCGGCTTCCACCGCATCACGGCCGTCTGCATCGAGGGCAACACCCAGTCCGCCCGGCTGCTGACCCGGCTCGGCATGCGGCAGGAGGCCCGCCTGGTCGACAACGTGCACTTCAAGGGCGCGTGGGCCACCCAGCTGGTGTTCGCGATGCTCGAGGACGAGTGGCGATCCGGGGATCGATAGATCCGCACACCGCGGCCCCACCGATCGGTTGCGACGACCAGCGGGGCCTCGACCGTTCCCCCTGTCGGCCTGATCCACGTCTACCCGAGCCCCGTGGGGCTGCTCAACACCCCGATGGCGGGTGGACAGACCCTGCCCTGCTCGCCGTCGTACGGACCGAACGGGGGGAGCCGACCGCCCGTCACGCGCTCGACGACCGCCCCGGCGGGCGTTGGGTCCGTCCGACGGCGCTGGTCGCGAGCCCGAGCGCGCGGGTCGTGCGGCTGCCACGATGTGGCCATGACCGTGCCGACCGCGCTGCCCGGAGCGTCGGAGCCGCTCTTCCCGGGCTCCATCGAGACCTACCTGATCACCGACGTGCCGCTCTGCAGCCCCTCGACCACGGTGGCCGAGCTCCACCGGATCCTCGTGGGCGGCCGCTTCGACTCGGTGGCGGACGTGGCGGTCGTGGAGCAGGGCGGCGGGGACGCGGACCCGAGCTCCACCCGGCACCGCCTCCTGGGCCTGATCCGCGTCGAGACGGTCCTCGGCGCCGATCCGTCCGCACGGGCCGCCGACCTGATGGACCCCGATCCACCCGCCGTGGCTCCGGGCACCGACCAGGAGGCCGCGGCGTGGAAGGCCGCGCACCACGGAGAGTCGAGCCTGGCCGTCGTGGACGACGAGGGCGGCTTCCGGGGACTGGTCACGCCCCAGCGACTGCTGACCGTGCTGCTCACCGAGCACGACCAGGACCTCGCCCGGCTGGGCGGCTTCATGAGCTCCTCGGCCTCGGCACGCCACGCGATGGACGAGCCCCTCGCAGCGCGCCTGTGGCACCGGCTGCCGTGGCTGCTCATCGGGCTCCTCGGTTCTGCCGGCGCGGCCGTGCTCGTGCGTGGGTTCGAGGAGGGCCTGGCCGCCGACGTGCGGCTCGCCTTCTTCATCCCGGGCATCGTCTACATGGCCGACGCGGTGGGGACGCAGACCGAGGCGCTGGTCATCCGCGGGCTGTCGGTGGGTGTTCCCATCGCGCGGGTCTTCCGCCTGGAGTCGCTGACCGGCCTGCTCGTGGGGCTGGTCCTCGCCGGCGCCACCCTGCCGGCCGTCTGGTGGGTGCTCGGCTCCGCAGAGCTGGCCGTGACCGTCGCCCTCGCACTGCTCGCAGCGTGCACCGTCGCAACCGTGATCGCCATGGCGCTGCCCTGGCTCGTCGCGCGCATGGGTCGTGACCCCGCCTTCGGCAGCGGACCGCTCGCGACGGTCATCCAGGACCTGTTGTCGCTGATGATCTACTTCGCCGTCGCCGCCGTCATCGTCGGCTGAGCCGGGTCGGACGCCGGACGGCTCGGCCGGGCGTCGAGGGTCGTCACGTGGCCCTGGACATGAACTCGCGCAGCACGCGCGCGAAGCGATCGGGGTCGTCGAGGTGCGGGAAGTGGCCTGCACCCTCGAACAGCTCGACGCGACAGTCGGGGAGGGCTCGCTGCGCGTTGAGCGCGTGCCACGCCGGGATCATCCGGTCCCGGGATCCCCACACGATCAGCGTCGGCGGCGGCGTCACTGCTTCGAGGTGGTCGTGGGCGCTGATGCTCTGGCCGCCGATGTCGATCACCGCGCGGGTGGTGGCGAGGAACGCGCGACGGCTCTCCCGGTCACCCAGCGAGGTGAACCCGCGCCAGATGGCCCCGATGTCCGCCCCCGGCTTCCAGCCCACCCGCTGCGCGCCGCGACCGAGCGCCTCGACCCGCTGGAGAACTGGCGCGGAGGCGACGACCCCGAGCACCTGCTCGGCGCCGGGAAGCGTCGCCGAGCGGAGCACGAGGTTGACCTCACGCCCGAGGCCGCCGCTCGCGACGAGCACGAGGCGGTCCACCCGGTCGGGGAAGAGATAGTAGAACTGCATCGCGATGCCCCCGCCCAGCGAGTGCCCGACGAGGGTGACCCGTTCCACGCCCAGGTGGTCGAGCAGGTCGCGCAACGTCGCGGCATGTGAGCCGAGCGAGTAGTCGCCCGTCGGCTTGGCGGAGGCTCCGTGCCCGAAGAGGTCCGGCACCAGCACCCGGTGGTCGTCGTCGATCTCGTCGACGAGGTGGGCCCACTGGCGCTGCGAGCCGAGGATGCCGTGGATGAAGAGCACGGCCGGGCCGGAGCCGCTGTCGACGTACGACAGCTCGTGGCCGTGGAGCACGACCGTCTGCGGGGCCAGGGTGACCATCAGCATCCTCACTGTGACGGAGTGTTACCCCACGGTAACCCCGTGCGGCACCACCGCGGCCGATCTGGGTCGAAGATCACGCGCCGACCCACCCGTCCGAGGCCCGGCGGTCACTGCAGCTCGCCGCCCTATTCACGTTCGATCGCGCAGGGTGCCGCGCATCACCGGGTTGGCAGCCCGGCTGGGAATCCCATCTAGGTGAGGCGCCGCGCTGCGAGCACGGCGACGTCGTCGTCGCGCCGGGGGTCGCCGACCTTGCTGACCAGGGTCGGCACGAGCTGGTCGAGCGGCTGCGCGGCGAGGGACTCCGCCGCCAGCGCTGCACGCTCTTGGCCATCGGTGATGTCCTCACCGCGTCGCTCGATCAGTCCATCGGTGAATGTGATGACGAGGTCACCGGCACCGAAGGGCAATGTGTCCGCGGAACGAGTCGGAGTGCCCACGCCCAGGGGTGGGCCGTCGGCCGCGGGGAGCTGGGTTGCGCCGTCGGGCCGCAACAAGAGCGGTGCGGGGTGGCCCGCGTTGGCCCAGCTCAACGTGTCCGCGCTCGGGTCGACCAGCATGTAGAGGAGGGTGACGAGCTGCTCGGAGGCGTAGTGGTCGAACATCCGGTCGAGCCGCGCCAGGACGACCTGAGGGTCGGGGTCCAGTGCGGCGTACGCGCGGACGGCTGCCCGGACCTGCGCCATCGCCGCGGCGGCCGAGACACCTCGTCCCATGACGTCGCCGATGAACATCAGCAGGCGCCCGTCGTCGAGCTCGACGACGTCGTAGAAGTCACCGCCGACCTCGGTGCGCCCGGCAGGGCTGTAGTAGTGCTCGACCTCCCATCGTGACGAGGTGGCGAGCGCGTGGGGCAGCACGGCGCGCTGGAGCTGGACTGCAGCAGCCAACGTCTGACTGTAGAGCTCCGAATTGTCCAGCGACACCGCCGCCCGCTGGGCAAGCTCCTCGGCCAGTGCAAGATCCTCGGACGTGAAGTGGCGTTCGGACTCAGCCGCCACCCAGGTGATGACTCCGAGGACGCGACCGCGCGCGACAAGCGGAACGGTGACGGCACTTCGGAGGTGGAGGGCCCGCGCGATGGCTGCGTGCTCGTCGTCCACCGCGCCGGCCGTCAGCATCTCGTCGGTGATCTCGGCGATGAGCTCGCTGCGCCCGGTACGCATGACGTGCCACGCTCCGTGGGGCGCGTCCGGGTCGGCGGGGTAACGCTCGGCCAGCTCATGTGCGAGCTGCACCTTCGCCGGGTCGACGTGGGCCACGGCGAGACGGCGCAGTCGCCCGTCGTCGACCACGTCGATCGCGCACCAGTCGGCGAACGTCGGCACGGCCAAGCGGGCGACGTTGGCGAGCGTCACCTGGTAGTCGAGGCTGCTGGCCAGCTCGGTGGCTGCCTCGGCGAGGAACTCGAGCTTCGCTCGCTGCCGAGCAGCTTCCTTCTGGGCCTTGATGCGGGCGACGCTCTGGGCGCACGTGTCGGCGAGGATGCCGAGGAACTCAACCTCTGCGTCCTCGAGGTCGCGCGCCTCCGTGAACGTGAGGTTGATGGCACCGATCACCGCCGCACCAGTGCTGAGGGGCAGGGCGACCACCGTGTGCGCGTTCCGCGCAGGCATGTCGCAGAAGCGACGTCCGATCGCGTCCGGCCCGCTGACCACCAGCTGCGATCCAGTGCGGATGGCCTCCGCGGACGGGGTCCGCACCGTGACGGGGAAGGTGCTCCACTCCTCCTTGTCGCCCGCACGACCGCCGCTGAGCGCCATGAGCAGCACCGTGCGTTGATCGTCACTCAGCAGCGTCATGGACGCGACCGCCGCCCCGACCGCCTCCGCACCGTGGGTGACAACGGTCTCGCACACCGCCTCAACCGTGTGCAGGTCCGCCAGCTCCCCGGTCACGCGCGCGAGACGGGTCAGTCGGTCGGAAAGGGGCGCAGGGCCGGGCACGCGGCCATCATCGCAACGCGCGAGCGTGTTGGGGAGTGTATGCGCGGAGTCCACCCCGATTGGCGGATCTGTCCGGGCCCACGCCGTCGATGCGTCGAGCCGTGGCGCCGCCGCGGTGGTCGCCGTACGCTCACGTCGTGGAGGCTGGAAGCGATGGGAGGGCGACCGTCCTGGGTTCCACGACCGCGTGGGCCGAAGGGGCGCTCGGCACCCTCACCGCGCTCCCTGGCGTGCGTCGGGCGGGGATCGCGGTGGCCCGCTGGGGCATCGACCGCGACACGGCCGACACCGTCGCGCTGTGCATGTCGGAGCTCGTCACCAACTCCGTACTGCACGCCGCCTCAGGATGCCGGGTGCAGGTGACGAACGACGCCGGAACCGTGACCGTCGAGGTCCGCGACGCCGGTCCAGGAACCGACCTGAGGCCGCCCGACGCCAGCAACCCCCTCCGCGTCGACGGCCGCGGACTCCAGCTGGTCGACGCCCTTGCGAGCCGGTGGGGATCCTCACGGGACGGCAGCGGCTTCAGTGCGCGGTTCATGATGGACAGCTGATACGAATCACCATCCACGACGAGCGTGCTGTCGGGGCTCAAGTGAACGCGGCGCGCCATTGGGAGCTTGCGGTGGGGCCGCACACCGGTTGGTTGCGTCGGAGGCAACTGCTCGTGTCGCGCGTCCGGCTGCACTGACGTCCCGCCTCCAACAGCCGCATCAGGCAGAGGTCCGCCCGCACGCCAGAGGACCCGGCGCCGTGTCTGGCGCCGGGTCCGGTGAGGGACTGGTGTCATCGCAGGACGGGGTACTTCCGTACCAGTCCGGTGCGGTTCCACCAGTGACCCAGCCCCCACGTGGTGCCGGCCGCGCCGAGGGCGAGGACGACCATCACGATCACGCCGATGAGGTGGTCATCGACGACCGGGTTGTTCTCCAGCGGCAGCACCGCGGCGTACATGAACGCGTACATGAGAGCGCCGGCCGCCGTGCCGATCCGCATCCCGACCCCCAGGAGGAGGGTCACGCCAATCCCGAGCAGGCCGGCCATGAACAGCCAGTCGACCCAGGCCTGACCGGCGAGGGAGGTGAAGAACCCATGGAAGGGGTTGTCCGGAGGGACGCCGAAGGTGAGGAAGCCCTCGGTCGGGCTGCCTCCGTTGAGCCAGGCGGCGTCCTGGGCCATGAAGTCGATCCCTGCCCGGGAACCGTCCTCGGCGAACTGGGCACCGGTGCTGAAGCCCAGGGCGAACGTCTTGTCGAGGAAAGCCCACAGGAAGGTGAATCCGAAGGCGATCCGCAGGGTGGCGAGGGCGCGAGCGAGACCGACGTTGTGGACTTCCTCGGTCTCCGAGGTGGTGACGCCCTCGGTGCTGATGTGGTGCTGGCGGTGGATGACGTTCATCGTCATCTCCTCCTCGAGTGGTGGGTTTGCTGGGTCACCACCAGAGTCCCGCTGCCCCGCTCAGGGGATCAGGGCCGCCGGTCACCGTCGTCGCGGGACCAAGGTCCCGACCGGGTGCGACGCTGTCGGCGGGCGTGAGCCAGATCGCGACATGGACGAGTCCGTGTGCGACGAGGAACAGGCCGAGCAGACAGGCGCGTCAGTCCTCCCGCGACCTGTCGTGGACCTGGAAGACCGGGTACCGGTGGGCGATGCGTTCGAAGTCAGCGAGCGTGGGTTCCGGGCCCAGGCCGAAGTTGAGCTGCGCCTGCAGCCGGGCCGCCGCCTCGCCGCTGCGAGCGGCCCCGGCTGCTTGATAGGCGGCCAGGACGGGCGCGCGTGAGCTGGGCGGGCGCTCGACCAGCCGCACGGGGCGTGATCCACGGTGGTGCAGGACGGCGCGCCCGTGAGCGGCGCGCACGTTGCGGACCCAGTCGGACTCCCCGGCCAAGGCCACGAGGTGCTCCGCCCCGTCGAAAGGCGTGAGGAGGACCGGGTTGCGGCGCATTCGGCCGGTGCGGCGCCCACGCACTTCCAAGGTGACCGCGTGCCGGGGCGCGAGGCCCATGCTGGTCAGCGGCACCCCTGTCCACCGGCTGAGGCGGCCGTAGAGCCGCGCGGGTGCGCGGTAGGGGGTGTCGGCGGAGTAGTCCTGGGGGCGCAACCAGCGTGCGAGCAGCGTCGTACGGGCTTGGGCATCACGGGGCGGTGTCATCGGCCCTCCCGGTTGGCGCGTGCCTCAGACCGAGCAGCAGCAGGATGCCCGCGGCGAGGTAGAGGAGCACGATGACCGGCTCGGCGGGGTCGGTGCCGACCGCACCGGGCACGTCGGCGGCGACCTGGAACGGCATGGCGACCAGGTAGGTGAGCTGGTGCAGGATGCCGGGCAACAGGGCGAGGACGGCGAGGACGAAGCCCCAGGGCATCCGTCGCCACAACAGGACCGCGGCGGCGGCGTAGAGCGGCACCAGCAGCGCGAGGTCCAGCGCCATGCCCAGGTGCACGACGAGGTCGGTCTCGACCAGCCGGCTCCCGGCCGGCACGTCACCGGTGACGGCGTTGTCGAGCGCCCAGTAGACCCACAGCCCGCCGAGGGACACCGCGAGCAGCGCGAGGATGCTGCCCACGACACGGACGGGCGTCTTCATCCCGAACCGGTTCGCGAGCTCGTCGGCGTCGAGGCTCACGAGGGTGAGCACGAGCAACCACAACGCCGTGCCGAACACCGCTACGTGGAACAGGAACAGGTCGTTGAAGCCGGTGCCGAACAGGTAGTAGGCGTAGGTGTAGACGACGTAGGCGCCCAGGCCGGCGAGCGACAGCTGGCCGAGGACCGAGCCCCGGCCCGCCGAACCGGTCACGAGCACGAGGGCCGGGACGACGAGCACCACGTGCACGAGGTCCCAGGCGCGCAGGGTCGCCGCGGTGGACCCGGGGCCGGTGTAGACACCGTCGACGAACAGGCCGGCCGCGGAGGCAGCGAGCACGAGGACGACCAGGAACCAGACCAACACCAGCGTGAACGAGGTCGGCCGTCGGGAAGCGTGGCCCGGGCTGGTGCGCGGTCGCGTGTCACGAGTGTCGATCGACATGACCGGTCCCTCCCGGCTGCAACCACCGTGCGCTGCCGACGTCCGCTGGTGTCCGAGACGCCGCAACTTCGCGCCCTTGCGTCGGTTGCTGAGGCCGACGGGCGGCACGGCGTTCGGCGCGGAGGAGCAGTCCGAGGGTGAGGATCATCAGCGGCGCCCAGACCCACAGCACCCCGCCGAAGGCCAGCTGTCCGACGTGGAACACCATCAAGGACACCAGCCCGACCTGGGTCATCCGCCCGCCCACCAGGACGAGCGCGCCCGCCGTCGCCTCCCCGATGATGAGCAGCGTGATGAAGAACCCTTGATGGGGCACGACGAGTGACGCCCAGGTGTCACGCACGAACGCAAACGGCGACGGCTCGGCGAAGTCGGCATACGCGTCGTCGCCGAGCGTCAAGTAGATCGCGTTCACTGCAGCGCCGAAGACGATGAACAGCACACCGATGGCCCAGCGACCGACCCGCCGGGCCCTGTCACTCTGGCTGGCGCGTAGGGCCGCGACGAATGCGACCCCGCCCAGCACGAGCCACATGATCTTCTCCATGACAACCTCCGTCCAGAGGGACCACTCGCCCTCAGTCGTCCTCGGTGGGCGGCAGCATGTGAGTGGGACCGCCCTCGTACTGGTGCACGACGGCCGTGACGTGGGCCGCGGTGTGGGTGACGAACGCCCCGACCGGGTTGCCGGTGAACACTGCCGCTGAGTTGCCGAGGGCGGTGCCGATGACCGGGGAGCGCAGGTCGGCATCGCGGTACTCGGAGTAGCCGAGGTGGTAGCTCGTCGACACCAGCAGCGACAGCGCCAGGGTCAGGCCGGCGTAGCCCAGCTTTCGCCGGGTGCCGGTGCGGTCGCCGCGCATGACGAGGTAGGCGACGGCAGCGGGGAACACGAAGAGCAGCACTGTGTCGGCGCTGCCGTAGACCACGCCGCGCCACGCGATGTCGAACCACCACCGCAGACCGTCCGGGTGGTCGGTGCCCGCCGTTGAGAGCACGATCCCGGCCACCGCCGCCCCGGCAAGGGCACCGACGAGCAGGCTCCGCTGCCAGTGCTGCTGCCACAGTCCAGCCAGTCGGTGCCGGTATCTGATCAGGAACGCGGCGAAGAACGCCCCCACTGTCGCGACGTAGACGAGGTAGTACAGGTCACGCGGCAACGCGAACAGATCAGTCCCGACGAACGGGACCGCGAAGAACAGCCCGGCACCCGCGGCCAACCACACCCACGGCCCCCACGGGGGCTCGGTCATGGTGGCGGTCGTGTGGGTGACGGCCGGCCTGTCCCTGTGAAGGACGCGCATGATCGCTCACTTCCTCTCGGTCAAGCGTGGTCGAAGGGCGACGAACGGGCGAGTCCTGACGAACTCGCGCAGCGCCTCGTCCGACCGCAGATCCACCCCGAACGCCAGCTCGACCATCCGCATTCGCAGCGGGTGACGGCGCCGGAAGGCCACGCCCACCGCGAACGCCTCCTCGTCGGTGAGGAAACGATGGTGGGGCACGTAGGACTGCCGTCCGATGCGAACCAGCAGCGGGGGGTTGGCACGCAGGTTGCGCACCCAGTCGGTGCGCGGCCCCCACACCGAGCAGATGACGGCTTCCTCCGTCGTCCGGTCCTCGGCGAGGACCATCGCGGCGGTGTCGTGCGGTCGGCCGGTCCTGCGTCCCGCGTGGGTCAGAACCAGGAAGACGTGACCGAGGAGCCACCCGCCTCCAGTCCGGTACAGCGGCAGCGGCAGTCGGAAGACGAAGAGCGCCAGACGGCCCGGTCGTCGCCGAAAGCCCAGGAGGGGTCGGGTCGCTGGACCGCGGTGGACCGTGCGAACCCCCATGACGGGTCATCTCCCCCCAGTGGGATCGGGCGGCGCGCCGAGGCGCGCCTTGGTCAGCGCGACCACGGCGGCAGCGCATGCGAGATAGATGCCGAGGATGACGGCATCGACGGTCAGCGAGTCGGCGGTGAAGAGCAAGTGGTCCTGCGCGGCGGTGAAGCTGGCGTGCAGCAGGACGCACAGCAGGACGCTGCCCGTGCGGTTGAACAACCAGGTGTAGAAGAACGCCAGCACCAGCGGGACCACGAACCCGGCCGGTCCGTACAGGGGGACGTGCCACACGCCCCAGGCCAGACCGACGAGCGCCGTCGCCGCCAACGGCGTGTGCCGTGCCTGCAGACGAGGCAGCGCGTAACCGCGCCACCCGGGCTCCTCCAGACCGCCGAACAGCGTCGCCGTGAGCACCAGAGTGAGCAGGTAGCCGGGGACGCGGCCCGGAAGGAGTGACCAGTCCACGTCCGTCCCGAGCACCTGCAGGGTGAGGTTCACCAGACCGTACACAGCGGCCGGCAGCGCGAGTGCATACGCGTAGAACCGCGGTCGCACCCGCCACGTCAGGAGCCCGCGCAGCCACGGACCCAGGGGTTGCCCGGCGAGGCGAAGCATCACAGCCGCGGCGCCGGCCGGACCGAACCCGCCGAGCACGACCAGCGCGAACGAGCCCGTCACGTAGGCCAGGACCCACGCCGGCCACGACAGCACATAGGCGAGGAGTACGTAGCCAAGCACCGGATGGGCGCGAAGCCATCGTCCGGTGCGCGCGGCAGGGACATCCGTCCGGGCGCGCTCGGAGGGGTTGGTGGTCGGCGGGTGCGTCATCTCGAATCACCTTCACGACCAGTCCACCGCGGTCCGCACCCGATGGGCAGGGCGGAAGGTCCCCGACAAGGGGAGGCGTTCGGCCGGCGCTGCCCGTGGCCCGGCGGACCTTCGCCTCTGCCGCCGCCCGCGAGCTGGTCGTAGCGTCGACGGTGACATCGGAGCGCCCGTCGCCGCATCACGTAGTCCTCGAGAGGAGCGACCGTGAACGAGACAGTGGGCAACCGGAGCCGGGTCGAGGTCCACCTCGAGGAGCTCGGCCAGCACAGCTGCTGGAAAGCGCTGCTCAACACGATGACCGGCACGAATGGCAGCGCCCAGTACCGCTTCGTCGCTCGTCTCGCCGGCTACGCGGACACCCCCAACCTCCACGTCCGAGAGGGAGCGACCTTCCCCCTCATGCGATGGCAGGACCTGGACAACGAGCGCCAGCCCAACGCCTTCTCCGACATCGCCCACCAGCGCCTCGAGGAGCTCGACGCCACGTTGCGCGACGACGGCTGGAGCCGGTGCGATGAGCCCGGCCGACACTGGTGGTCGCGGACGTACGAGGCGATCCGTTAGCGAAGCCTCCCCGGCACGGTCGGCCAAGGCGTGCGTGGACATCGGGTCTGAGCTGAGCCCCGGCTACGCGGCCGAGCTGCGACGCGACTCGTGCTCGCGGGTGATCCACTCCGGAGGACCTTCGCCTCTGTGTTCCAAGCGTCCTCGGGCCGATGGTGATCAGAGAAGGGCGAGGAAGAGGGGCTGTCGTGAAGACCGATGCGGCGTCGACGCCGAGGCCGACACTGCGGCAGGTGGGCCGCGAGCTGGGCGCTGTCGTGGCCGACGTGCCGCGATTCGTCGGTGCGCCCTTGTTCCGCTCGCGTCACTTGCGGTGGGGGGCCACTCCCGCAGAGGTGACGGATGCGATGCCCGGCGACGGATGGGTCTCGGAGGCGCAGTACCGCACGACCAGGGCCATCACCATCGACGCGCCGCCTGAAGCGGTCTGGCCCTGGCTGGTCCAGGTCGGATGCCTGCGAGCGGGCTTCTACAGCGACGACCTCCTCGACAACCTCGCCCACCCCAGCGCCACGTCCGTCATCCCCGAGCTCCAGCATCTTCGGATCGGGCAGTCGGTGCCGATGTCGCCCGGAGGTCCGAGCGACCGCACGGCCTTCAAGGTCGCATCCTTCGACGAACACGAGTCGCTGCTCTGGGCAAAACCGGACAGCACGTGGTCGTGGCGACTGACGGAGCTGTCTGGCGGTCGCACGCGCTTGGTGACTCGGGTGAGAGCTCGCTACGACTGGCACCACCCGTTCGACGCGGCTCTCGGCGTGCTGCTGATGGAGCTGGGGGACTTCGCGATGATGCGACGGATGCTGCGTGGCATCAAGGAACGCGCTGAGTCGCTGGCCTCCGGCGTGTCCGAACACACCGACGTAGTAACCGCGTCCGTCTGGGGGCCGTGGGCGCGCGCTTGGCTGGGAGTCCTGGCGTGGGCGTTCGTCAACGGCGGCTTGCATCGAGCATACGAGCCTGCCCTCGGTGTGCTGCCGGCAGAGCAGCTGTCGAACGCCACGCTGCTCGCGGTGGTCATGCCCTGGGCAGTCATGGTGGAGCGGAGGCATCCCTTGACGTCACACGAAGAAGCGCTCAAGGTCGGAGCTCTGTGGGGAACGCTCACGGTTGCGTTCGAATTCGTAGGTGGCCGATACCTCAATGGTGACAGCTGGCGGACGCTTCTCGACGCATACGACCTGGGAGCCGGTCACCTGTGGCCGTTAGCGGTGTGCGGGATCGTCCTGGCGCCGGTGGTGGCCCGGATGTGGCGACTCGCACGCACTTCCCATCAGCGCGCCCAGGAACGGTCGACGTCCTAGCCACCAGGGCGAGGAGTACGCAGCACTCGCCGGGTGCGACCGCTCGATTCGTCCAACCTCATGTCGAGAGCCCTACGCACGCGACACCGCGGTGGTCGAGACGTGACGGCGTGGGCCCCCGTCATACGCAGCGGGGGAATCGAGGCAGCGCTCGCGGGTACCACCCTTCTTGCGGACTCTGTGCGGACCGTGAGCGACCACACCCGCCCTGGCCTGCGCAAACGCTCGATTCAGACGTTGAAGCGGAACTCCACCACGTCGCCGTCGGCCATGACGTAGTCCTTGCCCTCCATGCGCACCTTGCCGGCCTCCTTGGCCTTGAGCATGGAGCCAGCGTCCATGAGGTCGTCGAAGGAGACGATCTCGGCCTTGATGAAGCCCTTCTGGAAGTCGGTGTGGATGACGCCGGCGGCCTCGGGGGCGGTGGCGCCCTTCCGGATCGTCCAGGCGCGGGTCTCCTTGGGGCCTGCGGTCAGGTAGGTCTGCAGGCCGAGGGTGTCGAAGCCGACGCGGGCGAGCTGGTCGAGGCCCGACTCGGTGATGCCCATC
This sequence comes from Nocardioides sp. zg-1230, assembly GCF_013155335.1. Lineage (GTDB taxonomy): Bacteria > Actinomycetota > Actinomycetes > Propionibacteriales > Nocardioidaceae > Nocardioides. The sequence goes on from NZ_JABJQZ010000008.1 coordinate 522,304, forward strand.
TCGGCGAGCATCTCGTGCGCCATCTCGTCGTCGTCCATCTCGGCGAGGTCGGCCTCGAACTTGGCGTCGAGGAAGATCGCCTCGGCCGGCGCGATGATCTCGCGCATCCTGTCCTTGAGTGCCTCGTCGGCGAGCTCGTCGGCGTCGCAGTTGAAGACGTAGATGAAGGGCTTGGCCGTGAGCAGCGACAGCTCGCGCAGCAGGGAGCGGTCGATGTCGGTGGCGATGATCGGGGTGCCGGACTCCAGCGCTTCCTTGGCTGCCTTGGCGGCCTCGAGGTTCGCGACGAGGTCCTTGACCTTGCGCGACTCCTTCTCCAGCCGGGCGATGGCCTTCTCGACGGTCTCGAGGTCGGCGAAGATCAGCTCGGTCTGGATGGTGGAGATGTCGTTGGCGGGGTTGACCTCACCGTCGACGTGGGTGACGTCCTCGTCGCGGAAGACGCGGGTGACCTGGCAGATCGCGGCGGACTCGCGGATGTGGGCGAGGAACTTGTTGCCCAGGCCCTCGCCCTGCGAGGCACCGCGAACGATGCCGGCGATGTCGACGAACTCCACCGTGGCCGGCAGCTGCTTGGCCGACTCGAACACCTCGGCCAGCCGCGGCAGCCGCTCGTCGGGAACGCCCACGACGCCGACGTTGGGCTCGATGGTGGCGAACGGGTAGTTCGCCGCGAGGACGTCGTTCTTGGTCAGTGCGTTGAAGAGCGTCGACTTGCCCGCGTTGGGGAGACCGACGATGCCGATGGTGAGAGCCACGGGCGGGGAGTCTACGGCTGCGCGCGGTGCGTCCGCGATTCCCGGCGGGCGGGAGAAGAGGCGACGGCAGAGGGCCCGGCCGTCCGGCCGGGCCCTCCCTCCTGCGCGCCGCGGCGTCCGTCAGGAGCCGTGGACCGACCGCACCCCCGCGCGATCCGCCCCGGTCTTCGACAGGTCGCTGGAGGACCCGTGGCCCCACCCAACCCCGGCCCGGTGCGGGCGGGGAAGGTTCGGACAGGGTCAGGTGTGTGCACTGCAGGAACCTGCAGCCTGCAAGACTTCCGGACATGACTGACGTGGGGCCTGACCTGACCGCGCGGGGGGCGGTGCTGCGGGCGCCGGCCAACCGGGTCTCGCCGCAGGCGATCCCGTTCTGGACCGTGTCGGCCCTGCTGGGCGACGCCGTGCTGGTCATCGGCGCCGCGCTCGTGTGGCTGCTGGTCCCGGGCACCCCGGGCTGGGCCGGCCTCTTGGTGCTCCTGCTCGCGGTGGTGGCGGTGGCGCACGTCGTGCTCATGCCCAGGATCCGCTACCGGGTGCACCGCTGGGAGGTCACCGACACGGCCGTCCACACCCGCGAGGGCTGGATCGGCCGGGAGACGCGCATCGCCCCCATCAGCCGGGTGCAGACCGTCGACTCACGGCAGGGGGCGCTCATGCGGCTGTTCGGGCTGGCGTCGATCACCGTCACGACCGCGTCGGCGGCCGGACCGATCACCGTCGACTGCCTCGACGCCGACACCGCCCGCCGGGTGGTCGGACAACTCACCGCCATCACCGCGGCCACCGAGGACGACGCCACGTGATCCCCGAGCCCGGCGAGGGCTACGTCCGGCTCAGCCCGCGCAAGCTGCTGCTCGACCCCGTGAAGGCCGTCGGGCAGATGGTCGTGCCAGTGGTCATCGCGCTGGTCGGGATCAGCCGCAGCGACACGCAGTTCTGGCCGATCGTCCTGCCGCTCGTCATCATCGGCCCGCTCGTCCTCGGCGCGCTGCCCTGGCTGACGACCCACTACCGCCTCACCGGCACCCAGATCCAGGTGCGCAGCGGCGTCCTCAACAAGACCACGTCGACCGCACCGCTCGAGCGCGTGCGCAGCGTCGACCTCGAGGCGTCCCTGATGCACCGCATCCTCGGCCTGCAGAAGGTGCAGATCGGCACGGGCGTCGACGACGACCGCATCACCCTCGACGCCCTCGCCGCACCCGACGCCCAGGCACTGCGTACGACGCTGCTGACCCGCCGCGCGGTCGCCGAGCAGGCCGCGACCGCGCTGGTCGACGACGGCCGGGCCACCGACCGGCCCGACGCCCCCTGGTCCGAGCAGCCCCTCGCACCCGTCGCCCCGCCCCCTCCGCCGGCCACACCCGCGGTGCTCCTGGCGGGCATCGACTGGTCGTGGCTGCGCTTCGCGCCCTTCAGCCTCGGCCGGCTGGTTCTGCTGGTCGGCGGCCTCGGCCTGCTGTCGCAGGTCGCCGACGAGCTGCCGATCTGGAACGAGGAGACGGCCACCTCGGCCTGGACGTGGCTGACGCAGTTCGCCGTCGTCGCCATCGTCCTCGTGCTCGCCGTCGGCGCGCTCGCCCTCTGGCTGGTCGTGTCGGTCGCCGGCTACGTCCTGCAGTGGTGGGACTTCCGCCTCGTGCGCGAGCACGGCTCACTGCACCTCACCTCCGGCCTCGTAACCACCCGCTCGATCACGGTCGAGGAGGCCAAGGTCCGCGGCGTCGAGATCACCGAACCGGTGCTGATGCGGGTGGTCGGCGGGGCCGAGCTGTCGACGCTGGCCACCGGCGTGGAGGACGGCGTCACCCAGGTCCTGCCGCCGTGCCCGCGCGGCGTCGCCGTCGCGGTCGGCGAGGCGGTGCTCGACCGCCCCGGGCCGCTGACCGAGCGGCTCGTGGAGCACGGGCCCACGGCGCGCCGGCGCGCGTGGTTCCGCCAGCTCCGCAACGCCCTGGACGTCATCGTGCTGCTGGCCGTCGGCTGGTGGTGGTTCGGCCTCACCTGGTGGTGGCTGTCCATGGTGGGCGGCGCCCTCCTCGTCCTCGCGGCAGCGGCGGGCGAGGCGTCGTACCGCCACCTCGGGCACGCCCTGGCCGCGGACCACCTCGTCGCCGGCGGTGGCACCTTCGCCCGGACCCGCACGGTGCTCGAGACCGAGGGCATCATCGGCTGGGTCGTCTCGCAGTCGTGGTGGCAGCGCCGCATCGGGCTCGCCGACCTGACGGCCACGACGGCCGCGGGCGCCGAGCGGGTGCTGGTGCGCGACGTACGTCTCGACGTGGCCGTGGCGCTGGCCGACCGGGCCACGCCCGGGTTGCTGACCGACTTCGTCAAACAGGCCTAGAACCAGGCATCACGCATCTCCAGCGTCGTGGTGTCGCCCGAGGCGAGCAGGTCGAGCATCGGGCCGACCTTGGGCAGCTCCCAGCGAAAGAAGTAGCGCGCCGCTGCCCGCTTGCCGTCGTAGAAGTCGCCGGCCTTCTCCCCCACCGCGACGAGCTGCTCGAGCCACATCCACGCGACCACCACGTGGCCGGCGGCCTCGAGGTAGACGGTCGCGTTGGCCATCGTGCGCTCGGGGTCCCCGAGGCCGGCGAGGGTCATGGTGACCTCGCCGAGCCGGTCGACGGCCGCCTGCAGTGCGTCGGCGTGGGCGGCGGGCTCGCCATCGAGCTCGCGCGCCCGGCCCACGGTCTCCACGATGCGGGAGGCGAGGGCCATCAGCGAGGCCCCGCCGCCGCCGAGGACCTTGCGGCCGAGGAGGTCGAGCGCCTGGATGCCGTGGGTGCCCTCGTGGATGGGGTTGAGCCGCTGGTCGCGCCAGTGGGCCTCGACGTCGTAGTCGCGGGTGTAGCCCGAGCCGCCGAGCACCTGGATGGCGAGGCTGTTGCTCTCCTGGCCCCACTGCGAGGGCCAGGACTTCGCGATCGGCGTCAACAGGTCGAGCAGGCGGCCCGCCTCGGTGCGCTCCTCCTCGTCGCGTGCGGTGGCCTGGACGTCGAGCAGGCGCGAGCAGTAGAGGTTCAGGGCCAGCGCCCCCTCGACGTAGGACTTCTGCGCCAGCAGCATCCGGCGCACGTCGGCGTGCTCGATGATCGGCACCTGCGGGGCGCCCGGGTCGGCTGCCGTCAGCCGGCGGCCCTGCGGGCGGGAGCGGGCGTACTCCAGCGACTTGAGGTAGGCGGTGTAGGCCGTGGTCGTCGCACCCATCCCGACGCCGAGCCGGGCGGCGTTCATCATGTGGAACATGTAGGACAGGCCCTTGCCGGGCTCGCCGACGAGGTAGCCGACCGCGCCGGGAGCGCCGCCGGGGGTGAACGCCCCGCCGCCGAAGACCGGAGCGGTGTTGACCGTGCCGCGGCTGCCGAGCTTGTGGTTGATGCCGGCGAGCGCGACGTCGTTGCGCTCCCCGATCGAGCCGTCCTCGGCGACGAGGTGCTTGGGCACGATGAACAGCGAGATGCCGCGCGTGCCGGGCGCCGCGTCAGGCAGCTTGGCCAGCACCAGGTGGACGATGTTGTCGCCCATCTCGTGGTCGCCGCCCGAGATCCACATCTTGTTGCCGAAGATCCGATAGGTGCCGTCGTCGGCGGGGACCGCGCGAGTGACCACGTCGCCAAGGCTCGACCCGGCGTGCGGCTCCGACAACGTCATCGTGCCGAAGAAGCGGCCCTCGAGCATCGGCGTCGCGAAGCGCTCGACCTGCTCTGGGGTGCCGTGGGCCAGGAGCAGCCCGGCGTTGGCCATGGTGAGGAAGGAGTACGCCGCGGTGCCCATGTTGGCCGCGGTGAACCACGCCATGCACGCGGAGGCCACGACGTGCGGGACCTGCTGCCCGCCGACCTCCTCGTCGAGGGTCAGCGTGAGCAGGTCGGCCTTGGCGAAGGCCTCCAGCGCGGTGGCGATCTCCGGGATGAGGCGCACCTTCCCGTCCTCGAAGACGGGCTCCTCGGTGTCGCTGCGGCGGTAGTGCGGCGCGAAGTGCTCGGTCGCCAGCTCCTCGCACAGCGCCAGGAGGGCGTCGTACGTCTCGCGATCGTGCTCGGCGAACCGCGGCCGCTCGGCCAGCTGCTCCACGTCGAGCCACTCGAAGAGCATGAACTCCAGGTCGCGCGCGGAGAGGATCGTCGAGGACGGGGAGGTGGGGGGCACGCGTCGAGGTTACCCGGAGGTAGCCAGTCCGGAGCAGGGGTCCGGACAGGCCGAACGCCCCCTCCGCTCGGGACGGAAGGGGCGCTCGGGGCTGTGGCCAGCCTAGGCGATCAGGCGCCGTAGAGGTTGGCTGCGCCCTGGCGGTCGGTCGCCGTCATGCTCAGGTTGCTCGAGGTGCCGTTGCACTGGGGGTAGTGCATGATCGAGGACGAGTCGTACGCCGTCAGCGGGCGCCAGTTGTTGTCCTCGAAGCAGGTGCCGGCCTCGGGCCGCGTGTGCTCGTGGCGGAAGCCCAGCGTGTGGCCGAGCTCGTGGCCCATGATGTTGGCCGGGGTCCACGAACCGGACGTCCAGATCGAGTCGTCGACGAGAACGTTGCGCGAGCGCTTGGGCGTGCTCGGGAAGAACGCACGGGCGATGTACTGCGTGGTCTGCACCGGCTCGACGGAGAAGAGCACGCTCCTGTTGCGGGTGGTGCAGCTCGCGTCCTGCGACGGGACGTGGACGTAGTCGATCGCCGACGAGGCGTCCTCCCACAGCTGGGCGCCGGCGGCCATCGCGTTGACGACGTCGGTGTAGCGCGAGCCGAACTTGGTGCTCACGCAGTAGGTCAGGTTGCCGACCTGCGAGGTCGACCACCTGTCGTCGACGCCTCCGACGGTGTTGACGACGAGGCCTTCCTCCATGGCCTCCTCGGAGCCGTGGACCATCCGGTCGTAGTACTCCTTGAGCTCGCCGGTGTCGGCGAGGGGCTCGTCACCGTTGACGATGTACTGCTGGTCGGCGTCGCGGTAGGACGACGACTGGAACTCCTGGAACGTCGGGATCTCCGAGTCCGTCATGGCCATCGCCGGTGAGGCGAGGGCCGCGCCGAGGAGTGCGGCGGAGCTGAGGGCGATCGCCCCGAGTCGACTGCGCTGCATGCTGGTTCTTCTCTCGTGATGGGGGATTGGGCACACGCCATCTCGGAGGTCTTGAGCAGCGCCGGACGTGACCCAGAAGTGAGCAGGTCAGCGTCCGACAGGGTGGAGCAGGAGCTTGCACTAGTTCCCGAGACAGGTGCGTGCCGACGAACCTCCCCCACATCGGCCCGATCTGTAAAGGGTTTCCTGCGCAAAGACTTCTTCGCCCCACGGCGTGCGGCGCGAACTGCCTTCCTTAGGGTGGACGGGTGCGCATCGCCACCTGGAACGTCAACTCCCTCCGCTCCCGCATCGACCGCGTCGAGGCATTCGTGCAGCGCCACGACATCGACGTGCTCGCCCTGCAGGAGACCAAGGCACGCGAGGACCAGCTGCCGCTGATGGGCCTGCAGGCGCTCGGCTACGACATCGCGGTGGCCGGGCTCAACCAGTGGAACGGCGTCGCCCTGCTCTCGCGCGTCGGCCTCGAGGACGTCGAGGTGGGCTTCGCGGACATGCCGGGATGGGGCGACCCGGTGGCCGCCGAGTCGCGCGCGATCGGCGCCACGTGCGGCGGCGTACGCATCTGGTCGCTCTACGTCCCCAACGGCCGCAAGCCCGACGACCCGCACTACGTCTACAAGCTCGACTGGCTGGCCCGCCTGCGCGCGACCGCGGCCGGCTGGCTCGACGGCGAGACCGCGCTCGTGGGCGACTGGAACATCTGCCCCACCGACGACGACGTCTTCGACGTCAAGCAGTTCGCGAAGTCGACCCACGTGACGCCGCCCGAGCGGGCCGCCTTCCAGGGGTTCCTGGACGACGGCTACGCCGAGGTGACCCGCGCCCACGACCCCGGCTACACCTACTGGGACTACTACCGCCAGCGCTTCGAGCGCGACCGCGGACTGAAGATCGACTTCGTCCTCGCCTCCCCCGCGCTCGCCTCGCGGGTCAGCGGCGCGTTCGTCGACCGCGACGAGCGCGATCCCGCCCAGGGCACGGGCTCGCCGTCGGACCACGCACCCGTCATCGTCGACCTGACGGACTGACCAGCACCCCAACCCTTTGGAAGAGCCCTGCCGCGCGTCGGTTGCCGGTGAAAGGATCGCGCCGTGAGTGAAGAGGTGTGGCGGCCGCTTGGTTTCGACGGCGACGAAGACCGACGACGCCCTGCATGACGGAGTGCCCGGATGGATGGTCGAACCGTTCTGGGGATGGGATGCACCAGCAGTTGATCGTGACGTCGGGGCAGTACGCGGTCCACCGTGCCAGCGGCTCCCTTGTCCGCGACGTGGAGCGCGCCTGTCGGCTGCGTTTCGGGGAACTCTCGATTTCACCGGATCAAGGCATCCGGACAATGCGAGGAGTCCTCACGCGCGACGGCCACGAACTTCGAGCAGCCGACTTCCTTCTGTCCCGCGGTAAGCCGGCCGACGCCGCGCGCCAATAACCTTGACCCCATCGGGGCCCACGCACTGGCAGTCCGAGCGGTCGGACACGCCGTCATCCCGCTCGTCGTCTCAAAGAGAAGGACCCGACCCTAAGTCACGTCGTGGGCCAGATGGAGCGAGACGGAGACTGGTCCCTCCCCTTCACTCTCGAGGACGACCGTGCCCGCACCGCCGACGTTGTGGTCGGGATGGTCCGTGCGCTGGTCAGGGGCCATGACCACCACGGGGGTTCGCCTGAATCACCGGGAGCTGTCACGAATCAGCGGGAGCTGTCACGCAGGACGAGGCAGAGGCTGCGGCCACTCTTGCCGTGCCGCTGGTGCAGTGGTTCGCATCCGGCATGGTCAGCCGTCGGTAGCGATTGGGCAGGTTCCCCACAGGGACGTTGACGATTTGTCGCAAAGTAAAGAACAGCGCGTCGGGGCCGGGTTAGGGTGCGCCTGATCGACACGCCACGTTTCGAGGGGGGTCATTCAAATGAGTAGCCAAGCACCTCCGCCCCAGCAGGGGTACTACCCGCCGCAGGAACCGCCCAAGAAGAAGCACACGGTGCGCAATGTGCTGCTTGTGGTGGTTCTGCTGTTCGTCCTCCTTATTGGCGGCTGTTTCGCCATCCTCGGTGCGGGCCTCGACGCAGCCGACGAGGCCATCAAGGCCGAAGAGGCCAACGACAAGCCCAAGGAAGTCGCTGAGGGCAAGGCGTTCACTCACGACGACTACGCGGTCGACGCCGGATGGACCGTTGCGAAGGATGCGACCGGTGGAGTCACCATCAAGAACGCTCGTGTAACCAACGATGCTGACGAGGGGCGCACCGCGCTTCTTACCTTCACGTTCTACAAGGGCTCGGAGAACCTTGCAGAGGTCGAGTGCTCGTCGAATGAGTTGCAGGCTGGCGAGTCTTCGAAGCTGGACTGTGTTTCTTTCGACTCTGACTTCCCGACTGGCTACAAGACCATCAAAGTCGCTGACGCCTTCTAATCCCAACACCCTTCGGAGAATCTTCGTCACAGCAAGACCCCGGACCTTGGCCGTCCGGGGTCTTGTGCGTGAGAGTCAGGACTTCTTTCCTCGGGGTCTGTACGTCACGAGCTGGCGACTGCCGTTGGAATCTATGCACGAAACTCGCTCGCCGTCGGACCACGCACCCGTCATCGTCGACCTGGACTGAGGCGTCACATCACGCCGGCCGCCGGCTGGCTGACGACGGGCTGCGGCGTGCGCCGGATGGCGTACGACATCAGCGCGGCGATCGCGCAGAGCCCCGCCGCGGCGTAGAACGCGGGGTCGTAGCCGCCAGTGACGTCGCGGACCACGCCGGCGCCGGTCGCCGCGACGGCCGCCCCCACCTGGTGGCTCGCGAAGACCCAGCCGAAGACGATCGGGCCGGCCGCCGCCCCGAACCACTCGCGGCACAGCGCGACCGTCGGCGGCACGGTCGCCACCCAGTCGAGGCCGTACACGATGATGAAGACCCACATGCTGGGCTCGACGTGGGGCGACATCAGCGCCGGCAGCGCCATCAGCCCGACCCCGCGCAGGGCGTAGTAGCCGACCAGCAGCAACCGTGGGTCGACCTTGTCGGTGAGCCAGCCCGAGGCGATCGTGCCGACGACGTCGAAGATGCCGACCACCGCGAGCAGGGAGGCGGCGGTCGTGGCCGGCATGCCGTGGTCGTGCGCCGCCGGGACGAAGTGGGTGGCGATCAGGCCGTTGGTCGTCATCCCGCAGATCGCGAAGCCACCGGAGAGCAGCCAGAACGTGCGGCTGCGAGCGGCGTCGCGCAGCACGGCGACGGCGCGGCCCGCGCTCGAGCCGACGTGCTGGTGGGGCGGCGGGCCCGGGTCGGCCTCGGTGGCGCCGAAGGCCCGCAGCCCGAGGTCGGCCGGGTGGTTGCGCAGGAGCAGCAGGACCAGGGGTACGACGGCCAGCGCTGCCGCGGCGGCCAGCAGCGCTGCCGTACGCCACCCGTGGTGGGTCGCGAGCCAGGCCACCACGGGCAGGAAGATGAGCTGGCCGGTGGCGTTGCCGGCGGTGAGGATGCCGCTGACCAGCCCGCGCCGGGCCACGAACCAGCGGGTCGTGATTGTGGCAACGAAGGCCATCGACATCGACCCGGTGCCGATGCCGACGAGCAGGCCCCAGCACAGGACCAGCTGCCACGGTTCCGTCATGAAGACGGTGAGGCCGCTGCCGACCGCGACCATCAGCAGTGCGAAAGTGACGACCGGCCGGACCCCGAAGCGGTCCATCAGCGCCGCCGCGAAAGGCGAGATCAGGCCGAAGAGCATGAGGTTGAGCGAGACGGCCGACCCGATCAGCCCGTGCGACCAGCCGAACTCGTCGTGCAGCGGGTCGATGAGCACGCCCGGAACGGACCGGAAGGCGGCCGCGCCGACGAGCGTCACGAACGCGACGGCAGCCACCACCCACGCCCAGTGCAGCCGCTGTCCTCGTCCGAGGATCGGCTCGGAGGGCGTCGTCATCGTCACGAGGAGCAGTCTGGCGGCAACCCCTGCCGAACGACGAGTGGCCGGAATGCCAACATGTGCAAGAATTCGGCCATGGTCGTTCCCGCCCCCCATCGCGTCGTCGTGCTCGCGATCGCCCCGGTGATCGGCTACGACCTGACGATCCCGCCCCAGGTGCTGGGCGAGGCGGTCGACGCGGACGGCCACCCGCTGTACGACGTCGCGGTGGTGACCGTCGACGGCCGGCCCGTGCAGACGACCCGCGGCTACGCCATCGCTCCCTCGGCCGGTCCGGAGGCGCTGGCCCGGGCGCAGACCGTCATCGTCCCGGGCACCCAGGTGGCCGGCCCGCGGCGCGACGGCGTGATCGCCGACGACCTCCGTGCCGCGCTCGCCTCCGTCCCCGCCGACGCCCGCTGGGTCTCGATCTGCACCGGCGCGTTCGTGCTCGCCGCGGCCGGGATCCTCGACGGGCACCGCGCCACGACGCACTGGAAGTACGCCGACGACTTCCGCCGCCTCTACCCCGAGGTCGCCGTCGACGAGGACGTACTGTTCACCGACGACGGCCGCGTCCTGACCTCGGCGGGGCTGAGCGCCGGCATCGACCTCTCCCTCCACCTCGTGCGCAGCGACCACGGCACGGCGGTCGCCAACGCCGTCGCCCGACACATGGTGGTCCCCCCGTGGCGCGACGGCGGGCAGGCGCAGTTCATCGATCGTCACGTCCCGGGCCGCGCCGACGAGACCACCAGCGACGTACGCGCCTGGGCGCAGGCGCACCTCGACCAGCCCCTCGACGTCGCGACCCTCGCCGGTCGGGCCCGGATGAGCGTGCGTACCTTCACCCGCCGCTTCCGCGAGGAGACCGGCCAGTCCCCCGGCGCCTGGGTCACCCAGCAGCGGGTCCGGCACGCGCAGCACCTCCTCGAGGCGACCGACCTCACCGTCGACGACGTGGCGACCCGGGCCGGGATCGGCACCGCCGCCTCGCTGCGCCAGCACCTCCGCGCGTCCCTCGGCGTCTCGCCCTCGGCCTACCGGCGGACGTTCCGGGGTGCTCCTCCGGAGACGGCGACCCGGTGACGGTCTCGGCCGAGGAGGTCGCCGCGACGTTCGGGCTCGGAGCCGTCCGCTCCGCCGCGCCGGTGCCCGGCGGTCTCTCCAACGACCTGTGGCGGGTGGAGACCCACACCGGTGCGTACGCCGTCAAGGTGATGCGCACGAGCGTCGACGCTCCGGACTTCAGGGCCAACGTCGAGGCGGCGTACGCCGTGGAGCGCGCGGCGTTCGACGCCGGTGTGCCGTGCCCGGAGCCCGTGCCCGTGGGCGACCGCTGTCTCGCCGACGTCGGCGGTGAGCTGGTGCGCGTGCACCGCTGGGTCGACGGGCGGTCAGCGGTCTCGGCCGAGCGGCTCGAGGACGCCGGCGCCCTGGCCGCCCGGATCCACGGCGTGGCCGACCACGTCGAGGCCCCACTCGACGACGAGCCGTGGGACGCCGCCGGGTGGGCAGGTCTGGCCGAGCACCCCGACCTGCCGACGGACCTCGCCTCACGCCTGCGCCGCCACGCCGGGGACCTCGCAGCGCTAGAGGCCGCCACCGCAGCGCCCGGCCTGCACGTGGCCGTGACCGGAACGCACGGCGACCTCGACCCCAAGAACACCCTCGTCGTCGACGACACCCTGCTCGCACTCGACTGGGACGCCGCGGGTCCGCGGTCGGTGGCCCGGGAGGCCGTCGCCGTCGGTCTCGACTGGAGCACGGACCCGGCGGGGTTCGCCCGGGTCCTGGCGTCGTACGCCGCGTCAGGCGGCTCGGTGCCGGCCGAGGCCTGGGTGTTCGGCGGCTGGGTGGCGGCGACCGGGGGCTGGCTGGTCCACAACGCCTCGACACGCGTCGACACCCCGCTCGGCGTCGCCGAGACCACCCTCGCCCTCGACCGCCTGCTCCGCCTGCGCGCCTCGCTGCCCGAGCTCGTCGCCGTCCTCGCCGACACGGGTTGAGGCCCGGTTCCACGGTGGTGTCGGTGGTCGCCTCCATGCTGGGCCCATGGACACCTTCCCCCTCGTGCTGACCCTGGCGGCCGCCCTCGCCGTCGGGCTGGCCCTCGGTGCCGTGATCGGCGTGCTGTGGGCGCGCAGCCGTCCGGGCGACGACACGGCGATCGCGGCGCTGCAGCAGCGCGTCGCCGACCACGCCGTCGTCCAGGACGGGCTCGAGCGGCTGCAGGACCAGCTGAGCGACCTGGCCCACGACCGCACCGCCTGGCAGGCCCAGCTGCACCAGCAGGTGGCCGACGTACGCCACTCCACCGACGTGCTGAGGCACGAGACCCACACGCTCGCGACCGCCCTGCGCAAGCCGCAGGTGCGCGGGCAGTGGGGCGAGCTCCACCTCCGCCGCACCGTCGAGCTGGCCGGCCTGGTCGACCACTGCGACTTCGCCGAGCAGACGCGGCTCGACGACGGGCGGCTGCGTCCCGACCTCGTCGTCACCCTCGCCGGCGGGCGCACCATCGCGGTCGACGCGAAGGCTCCCCTCGCCGCCTTCCTCGACCTCACCGGGGCCGACCAGCCTGCGGAGCACGAGCGCGCGCTCGCCCGGCTCGGCGAGCACGTCCGCAAGCACGTCGCCGACCTGGGGTCGCGCCGCTACTGGGAGGCGCTGGCCGGGACGCCGGAGTTCGTCGTGCTGTTCCTCCCCGGCGAGGCGATCCTCCAGGCTGCGCTCCAGGCCGTGCCCGACCTCGTCGAGCAGGCGGCCGCCCGCAACGTCGTGCTTGCCACCCCGTCGACGCTGATCGCGCTGCTCCGCACGGTCGCCCAGGGCTGGCAGCACGAGGTGCTCAACGCCCAGGCGCAGGAGGTCCAGCGGCTCGGGCAGGAGCTGCACGCCCGGCTGGGCTCCATGGCCGGACACCTCGACAAGGTGGGCCGCTCCCTCAACGCCAGCGTCGTCGCCTACAACCAGGCGATGGGGTCGCTCGAAGGACGCGTGCTGGTGTCCGCACGCCGGTTCGCCGACCTCGGCGTCACCAACGACCAGCTCGAGGGTCCGCGGCAGGTCGAGACCGTGCCCCGCTCCGCCGCCGCACCCGAGCTGGGCGTCCTCGACGACGTCCCCGGAGCCACGGGCGACCCCACGCTCGACGACCTGCTCGACCAGCCTCCCGGCACGGCGCCGCCCGCGGCGCGCCGCGCACGGGGCGCCTGACTTCGGTCCTAGGTTGAGCCTCGTGACGCAGGCCGGGACGTTCTGGCAGGTCGGGCAGGAGCCGGGCCGGCAGGTGGTCGTGCTCGGCGTGGCCCTCACCCTCACGGCCGTCGCCGTCGACGTGCTGCTGGTCGGCAGCCTCACGCTCTTCTTCGACCTCTGCTTCATGGCGCTCTGCCTGGGGCTGGCGGCGCTGGTGCGACGACGGGACTTCTACCTGGTCGCGCTGCTGCCGCCGGTCCTGATGGTGGTGGTCTTCGGCTTCGTCGCCCTCGTCGCGCGCGACGCGGTCGCCGATCCGCGCGACAGCGTCCTTCAGGCCGTCGTCTCGGGGGTCGCCACCCATGGCATCGCCCTGTTCGTCGGCTACGCGCTGTGCCTGGGCTGGCTCGGCTGGCGACTGCACCGCAGGGGCGACCTCGCCTCCGAGCTCGAGCGCGAGCTCGGCCAGCCGTCCCCCTGACCCGGTCCGGTCCACCTCGCTGCAACCTGTTCCCCGGCCTGGCACGTATCCACACTGACAGTGGAGGCCGGGAGGTGGCATGGCACGACGGGACGACGCCGAGTTCGCCGCGTTCGCCGCTGCGTGCGCCCCCGGCCTGCGCCGGACGGCGTACCTCATGTGCGGCGACTGGGACCGGGCCGCAGACGTCGTCCAGGAGGCCCTCATCCGCGTCTACCTCGCGTGGCCACGGCTCGACCCGGACCGCGACGTCCGCGCCTATGCCCGCCGTACGGCGGTGCGGGTCGCCATCGACCAGAGCCGCAGGCGCTCCTCCCAGGAGGTTCCCACCGCCCGGCTGGGCGAGCGCCCCGCCGCCGACCCCACCGACCGGGTGGCCGACCGCGCGCTGCTGATGGCCGCGCTCGCCGAGCTGCCTCCGCGTCAGCGGGCCTGCGTGGTGCTGCGCTACTACGAGGACCTCAGTGTCGAGACGGTGGCCGAGGTGCTCGGCTGCCGCACCGGCACGGTGAAGAGCCAGACCGCGCGAGGGCTCGGCGCCCTGCGTGTGGCCTACGCCCGGCACGGCGGCGAGCTGGTCGACCCCGAGCCGGGCGCCCGCACCCACGCCGAGGGGGTCATGCCGTGAGCGCCGACCTGCGCACTGCCCTGCGAGACGCCGTCGCGGACGAGCCCACCTTCGGCGTCGACGCGGCCGCGATCGCGCACGCCGGCGGTCGCCGGGCACGTCGGCGCACCCGGTTGACGGTCGCGGCGGCGGCGCTGTCGACGACGGCGGTGCTCGCGGCCGTCGCCGTGGTCTCCCGCCCCACTGACCCGGAGCCCGCGCCCGCGCCCGCCGAGGTCGTCCGTCTCGACCTCGGCAGCGCGGCCGAGGCACCGCTCGACGTCATCGCCTCCACCCGCACCGCGTGGAAGGACGACGGCAGCGACGAGTTCTTCCGGCACGACCGCTTCGAGGGCCTGACCGCGGACGGGCTGGTCCTGCGCAACCGCCGGACCGGCCCCAGCGTCGGCTCCCTCCTGGGCTTGCTGGACCCACGCACCGGGACGACGGACTGGCTGCCCGACCCGCCCGCCAACCTCTACGGCATGCAGCCGGTGGCCCTCGACGTCGACCGCCTGGTGCTCGGCGTCGGGCAGGGCAACGGCCACTCGGTGCTGGTCTTCGACCGCGTGTCCCGGACGTGGCAGCGCGACGTCGTGCGGATCCCCTACGGCATCGAGGTGCACGTACCACCCCGGATGGCCCTCTCCCCCGACGACCGGCTGCATGTCGGCAACACGCTGGAGAACGACCCCGGACCCATGCGCTGGTGGAGCGCACCGGTCCCCGGAGGCGGCACGGTCACCCCCGAGCCGGAGCTCGAAGGGGCCGGCGTCGCCTGGTCCGGCCCGGCCCGGCTCGTCGCCGACCCGGACGGCCGCGTTGTCGTCTCCACCCCGGCGGGAGAGACCGAGCTGTCGGACCGGCGGCCGGACGGGTGCGAGAAGCCCGGCTCGTTCCCCGACGGGGCGCCCACCGTGCTGTGGGCCGGGAGCCACCCGGTCGTGACGTACTTCTGCGACAGCGGGTCGGACATCGCCGGCGCGACGACGGTGGTCCACGACCCGGAGGCTGGTCGGGCGTTCGAGGTGCCCGACGCCTCCGCGGTCGCCGCCGACGACTCGCGCGTCGTCCTCACCAGCGCGACCGACGGTGATGGCGAGCACCCCGGGAAGTCCTCGACCTACCTCCTCGATCTCGACGGGCCCGCCATCACGCGCATCGGCAGGGGGCCGCACGAGCCCCAGGTCGCGCTCGCGGCGGGCCTGCTCCTGTGGAACACGCCCGGACCGACCGACAGCCAGGACGCCTACGACGTCGTGTGGAACGTCGCCCGGCTCGACTGACCCGGACTGGTCAGGCCTCGAATCGCGAGACGTCGCCCGCCCCACGACGTACGACGACCGGCTCGGCGTCGGACCAGTCGATCACCGTCGTGGGCTCGGCGGTGACCTCGCCCGACTCGACCACGACGTCGACGACGTGGTCGAGGTCCTCCTTGATCTCCCAGCCCATCGTCCGCGCCTCGGTCTCGCCGGGCAGGATCAGGGTGCTGGTCAGGATGGGCTCGCCGAGCTCCTCGAGGAGCGCGCAGACCAGGGTGTGGTCGGGGATGCGGACGCCGACCGTGCGCTTCTTGGGATGCATCAACCGCTTGGGCACCTCGCCGGTCGCGGGGAGGATGAACGTGTAGGGCCCCGGGGTCGCGGCCTTGATCGCCCGGAACGCCTTGTTGTCGACGTGGACGAACTGCCCGAGCTGGGAGAAGTCCTTGCACATCAAGGTGAAGTGGTGGCGGTCGTCGAGCTCGCGGATCTTCAGGATCCGGTCGCGGCCCTCGCGGTTGCCGAGCCGGGCCCCGAGGGCGTAGCCGGAGTCGGTCGGGTAGGCGATGAGCTGGTCGTCGCGCAGGGCCTCGACGACCTGGGAGACGAGCCGCGGCTGCGGGTTGTCGGGGTGGATGTCGAGGTAGCGGGCCATCTCGCGCTCCCGTCAGGCCTTCTGCGCCGCGCGCAGGTCACGGCGCAGCTCGGGGGGAAGCGCGAAGATCAGTGACTCCTCGGCCGAGTGCACCGCGCGCGCGTCGGGGTAGCCGCGCTCGGAGAGGAACGAGAGCACGCCCTCGACGAGGTCCTCGGGCACCGAGGCGCCGGAGGTGACGGAGACGGTCTCGACGCCCTCGAGCCAGGCCTCGTCGATCTCGGTGTGGTCGTCGACGAGGTAGGACGCCTTCGCGCCCGCCTCGAGGGCAACCTCCACCAGCCGCACGGAGTTGGAGGAGTTGCGCGAGCCGACCACGATCACCAGGTCGGCGGCCGAGGAGATCTCCTTGATCGCCAGCTGGCGGTTCTGGGTGGCGTAGCAGATGTCGTCGCTCGGCGGGTCGAGCAGCAGCGGGAACTTCTCGCGGATCGCCGCGACCGTCTCGAGCGTCTCGTCGACACTCAGCGTCGTCTGCGAGAGCCAGGCCACCTTGGCGGGGTCGCGGACCTCGATGCGGGCGACGTCCGCGGGGCTCTCGACGAGCTGGATGTGGTCGGGCGCCTCGCCCGCCGTGCCCTCGACCTCCTCGTGCCCGGCGTGGCCGATGAGCAGGATGTCGTAGTCGTCGGAGGCGAACCGCTTGGCCTCGTGGTGGACCTTCGTCACCAGCGGGCAGGTGGCGTCGATGGTCTTCAGTCCCCGCTCGGCCGCCTGGGCGTGGACCGCCGGCGAGACACCGTGGGCGGAGAACACCACGGTCCGACCCTCGGGGACCTCGTCGAGCTCCTCGACGAAGATCGCGCCGCGCGACTCGAGGTTGGCCACCACGTGCTTGTTGTGCACGATCTGCTTGCGGACGTAGACCGGTGCTCCATAGAGGTCGAGCGCCTTCTCGACCGTGATCACGGCACGGTCCACGCCGGCGCAGTAGCCGCGGGGGGCCGCGAGCAGGACGTTCTTGGCGGTCTCCGGGTCGAGGACGGGAGGAAGGCCGAGGTCGGTGCTCATGGGCCTCATCCTACGGGCGTGTCCGTGCCCTCCCCTATCCTCGCCGCGTGCCCTCACTCCGCGACGCCACGGCAGAGTCGCCGGCCCCGGTGCGGGCCGTCGCCAACGCCGTCGCGCAGTGGATCGACAAACTGGGCGGCGTGTGGGTCGAGGGCCAGATCGCACAGGTCAACCGACGCCCGGGCATGCAGACCGTCTTCATGACGCTGCGCGACACGGTCGCCGACATCTCCGTCACGCTCACCTGCTCCCGGTCGCTGGTCGACTCGATGAACCCGCCCCTCGTCGAGGGCGCCAGCGTCGTCGTGCACGCCCGGCCCAGCTTCTACGCCAACCGCGGGTCGTTCTCCCTGGCCGCGCGTGAGATCCGGATGGTCGGCCTCGGCGAGCTGCTGGCCCGTCTCGAGCGCCGCCGGCAGCTCCTGGCGGCCGAGGGCCTGTTCGCCCCCGAGCTCAAGCGCGACCTGCCGTTCCTCCCCGGCCGCGTCGGCCTCGTGACCGCGCCCAACAGCGCCGCCGAGCGCGACGTCCTCGACAACGCGCGTCGCCGCTGGCCCGCCGTCCAGTTCGAGGTCGCCTACGCCGCCATGCAGGGCACGCGTTCCGCCGCCGAGGTGATGGAGGCGCTCGACCGGCTCGAGCGCCACGCCGAGGTCGACGTCGTGGTCGTCGCCCGCGGCGGCGGCTCGATCGAGGACCTGCTGCCGTTCTCCGACGAGGCGCTGATCCGGGCCGTGCACCGGATGCGTACGCCGGTGGTGTCGGCGATCGGCCACGAGCCCGACCAGCCGCTGCTCGACCTCGTCGCCGACGTCCGGGCCTCCACGCCCACCGACGCCGCCAAGCTGGTCGTGCCCGACATGGCCGAGGAGGTCCAGGGCGTCACGTGGGCGCGCGACCGGCTCCGCCAGGTGATCACCCAGCGCATCGCCCGCGAGCAGGAATGGCTGCACCAGGTGCGCTCCCGCCCGGCCATGGCCGACCCCCGCAACCTGCTCGCCGCCCGCTCCGACGAGCTCGACGACCTGCTCGCGCGCGCCCGTCGTACGCTCTCGCACCGTCTCGACCGGGCCGCCGACGACATCGGCCACCAGCGCGCCCGGGCGCAGGCGCTCTCGCCGCTCGCCACCCTGCAGCGTGGCTACGCCGTGCTCCAGGACGCCGACGGCCACGTCCTGACGTCGGTGGCGCAGGCCGCCGTCGGCGCCGCGATCTCCGTGCGCGTCGCCGACGGACGCGTGCACGCCACGACAGACCGCATCGAAGCAGCCACCACCCTGACCGCCGGCACCGCCGAGGAGGACCCCGATGACTGACGCCACCCCCGAGCAGCAGCCCAGCTACGAGGAGGCCCGCGAGGAGCTCATCGAGGTCGTCCGCACCCTCGAGGCCGGCGGCACGACCCTCGAGGAGTCCCTCGCGCTCTGGGAGCGCGGCGAGGCCCTCGCCAAGGTCTGCCAGCAGTGGCTCGACGGTGCCCGCAAGCGCCTCGACGACGCGATGGGCGCCGAGGACTCCGACTGACTGGCTCGGTCCCACGCTGAGCCGTGAGCGACGCAGGTTCCGCGGCCCGAGAACGTGTCTCACGCACCGCCCGGAGGGGAGCTGGGCGGCTCAGCGGGTGAGCAGCCCGAGGTAGGTCTCGACGTCCTCGGCCGGGGCCGAGCCGTAGACCAGGAGCGCCTCGTCGCCGAGCTCGGTGGAGTAGCCAACGTCACCGCCCTCGTCGGACCAGGTCTGCCAGGTGTCGGTGATGTCGGAGGGCACGGTGGCGTCGGGGCCGGCCTCCGCCTCCTCATCGACGTAGAGCTCGACGAGGTCGGCGACCGAGGTGTCCTGCTGCCGGATACCGACGAAGCGGCCCTCGTCGGTCAGCACGCCGAGGCTCCAGCGCGGGTCGTCGCCCGCGGCCAGCTCGGTGCTGGTCGCCGTCCAGCCGGCCGGCAGCTCGCGGGGGTGGACGACGGCGAGGTCCGCCTCCTGCGCCAGCTCGACGCGCGCCTGCCAGTCGACGGCCTCCGGTTCGTTGTCGACGTCGGTGCGCCAGAGCCCGCGCCAGGCGACGAACGCCAGCACGGCGACGACGGTGACAATGAGGGCGCCGGTCATCCCGCTGAACGAGCGCGTGTACCGGCTCGGCTGTCCCGTCCCACTCACGCCGACCATCCTCCCAGCCCGCCCGAAGCGCTGTAACGCCGGGTTAGGAGCAGTACCGACCCTGATGCATCTGGGTGGGTAGTTGCAGCAACTCGGCGTTACAGCGACGCAGGGCCGGGGCTGGTCGGTCCGCACGTGCGGGGATCTGAGAGCAGAGGCACCGCAGGTGCGGCATACTTCTCGCGTGATCACCTACCGAATCGCGGAGGCGGCCGAGATCCTCGCGGTCAGCGACGACACCGTACGCCGCTGGGTGGACGCCGGGCGCCTGCCCTCCCACCGCGACGGGGGCAGGACGACGGTGGCGGGCCGCGACCTCGCCGAGCTGGCCGAGCACCTGGCCGAGTCGGGCGAGTTGGCCGAGCGCGACCGCACCCGCGCCGGCACCGTGAGCGCGCGCAACCGGATGAGCGGCATCGTCACCCGGGTCAAGCGCGACCCGGTGATGGCGCAGGTCGAGATGATCTGCGGCCCCTACCGGGTGGTGTCCCTGATGAGCACCGACGCGGCCGACGAGCTCGGACTGGAGCCGGGCGTGCGGGCCATCGCCAGCGTGAAGTCGACCAACGTCGTCGTGGAGGTCCCGAGATGAGGCGGCTCGCCGCCCTGGCCCTGGTCCTCCCCGTCGCCGCCTGCGGAGGTGGTGACGCCGGGGAGTCGGGCGACGGTGGCGAGCTCACCGTCCTCGCCGCCGCGTCGTTGACCGACGTCTTCGAGGAGCTCGCGACACCGTTCGAGGAGGAGCACGACGTCGCCGTGACGTTCAGCTTCGGCTCCAGCACCGACCTCGCCGAGTCCGTCGTAGACGGCGCCCCCGGCGACGTGCTGGCCACCGCCGACGAGGCGTCGATGGCGCTCGCCGAGGAGGCCGGCGTCACGGGTGACGTCGAGACGTTGGCGACCAACGTGCTCACGATCGTCGTGCCGGCCGGCAACCCCGCCGGCATCGAGTCGCTCGACGACCTCGCCGACGCCACGTGGGTGCGGTGCGCCGACGAGGTGCCGTGCGGCAAGGTCGCCGTTGCCCTGCTCGACGCCAACGGGGTCACCGCCGAGCCGGTCAGCCTCGAGGAGGACGTCCGTGCCACCCTCGACAAGGTCGTCTCGGGCGAGGCCGACGCCGGCCTGGTCTACGCGACCGACGCGGTAGCTGCGGGCGACGAGGTCGAGGTTGTCGAGATCCCGGGCGCCGAGGACGCGCTGACGTCGTACTCCGCCGCCACCCTCGAGCAGTCCGAGGACCCCGACCTCGCCGCCGACTGGGTCACGTGGGTGACGTCGGAGGAGGGCCGGGCAATCCTCGCGGACGCAGGCTGGGGCAGCCCGTGAGGGACCGACTCGGGCGACCACCGGCGCTCCTGATGGTGCCGGCGGCCCTCGCCACGCTCCTCCTGCTCGTCCCGCTCGTGGCGATGGTCGCGGCCACCAACTGGCGCGCCCTACCGGACCACCTCACCTCGACGGCCGCGCTCGACGCCCTCCGGCTGTCGCTGGTCACCTCGACGGTCGCCATCGCCTTCTGCCTGCTGCTCGGGCTGCCGCTCGCGTGGCTGCTCGCGCGCGTCGACTTCCGCGGTCGCGGTGCCCTGCGTGCCCTGGTCACGGTGCCGCTCGTGCTGCCGCCGGTCGTCGCCGGCATCGCCCTGCGCAGCGCCTTCGGGCGCACGGGCCTCATCGGCGAGCCCCTGCTCGAGCTGACCGGCTTCGCGTTCCCCTACACGACGTACGGCGTCGTGCTCGCGCACGTCTTCGTGTCGATGCCCTTCGTCGTGATCGCCATCGAGGGCGCGCTCCGCTCGGCGGACCCGAGGTACGACGAGGCTGCCGCGACGCTCGGCGCGACCCGCTGGACGACGTTCCGCAGGGTCACCGTGCCGCTCGCCCTGCCGGGCGTGGTCGCCGGCACCGTCCTCGGGTGGGCGCGGTCGCTCGGCGAGTTCGGCGCGACCATCACCTTCAACGGCAACTACCCCGGCACCACCCAGACGATGCCGACGCTGATCTACGTCACCCGGCAGTCCGACCAGGACGCCGCGCTCTCGCTCAGCCTGGTGATGCTGCTGGTCTCGGTCGGCGTCCTCGTCGCGCTGCGCGACCACTGGCTGGGTACGCCGTGAGCGCGACGCCGGGCAGACAGCTCGTCGCAGACCTCCGCGTCGCCGACCGGGTCGAGGCCGCGTTCACCGCCGAGCCGGGCGAGGTGCTCGCGGTCATCGGCCCCAACGGCGCCGGCAAGAGCTCCCTGCTCCACGCGGTGGCCGGGCTCGTCGACGTCGAGGGCAGTGCGCGCCTCGGCGACACCGACCTCCTCACGGTGCCGGTCCGCGAGCGGCGCGTCGGCCTGGTGTTCCAGGGGCAGCTGCTCTTCCCCCACCTCTCGGCCCTCGACAACGTCGCCTTCGGCCTGCGTGCGCGCGGCGAGAAGCGTGCGACGGCGGAGTCGGTGGCACGGGACTGGCTCGAGCGCTTCGGCATCGGGGACCTGGCGGCCCGCAAGCCGCGCGAGCTCTCCGGCGGCCAGGCGCAGCGCGTCGCCATCGCCCGCGCGCTGGCGACCGAGCCCGACGTGCTGCTGCTCGACGAGCCCTTCACCGGGCTCGACGTGTCGGTCCAGATGGCGCTCCGCATCGAGCTCGGACGCCACCTGCGCGACTTCCCGGGCATCGCGCTCCTCGTGACCCATGACGCCATCGACGCGCTGACCCTGGCCGACCGCGTGCTCGTGCTCGACGCCGGCCGCGTGGTGCAGGTCGGCCCACCGGCCGAGGTCGCCGCCGAGCCCCGCACCTCCCACGTGGCGCGGCTCGTTGGCCTCAACCTCGTGGCCGACGGCGACGAGCTGATGGCGTTCACCCCCGACGCGGTCGTGGTCTCCCTGCAGGAGCCCGAGGGGTCGGCGCGGCTGCGCTGGCACGGTCCGATCGCGACGCTCGCGCCGCACGGCGACGCCGTACGCCTGCTGGTGCACGCCTCCCCCGACCTGCTCGCCGACCTGACCCCCACCGCCGCGACGGAGCTCGAGCTGGCACCGGGGCGTGAGGTGTGGCTGTCGGCCAAGGCGACCGCGGTGAGCCGCTACGCCGCGCGCCGATAACATGCGCGACATGAGCTCCACCTCCTCCCAGCGCGCCCCGCAGCCCGAACGCAACCTCGCCCTCGAGCTGGTCCGCGTCACCGAGGCGGCCGCCATGGCCGCCGGGCGGTGGGTGGGTCGCGGCGACAAGAACGACGCCGACGGCGTCGCGGTCGAAGCGATGCGCTACATGATCTCCACCGTCGAGATGCGCGGCACCGTGGTGATCGGCGAGGGCGAGAAGGACAACGCCCCGATGCTCTTCAACGGCGAGGAGGTCGGCGACGGCTCCGGCCCCGAGTGCGACGTCGCCGTCGACCCGATCGACGGCACCACGCTGACCGCCAAGGGCATGAGCAACGCGATCTCTGTGCTGGCGGTCTCGCCCCGCGGCTCGATGTACGACCCGAGCGCGGTGTTCTACATGGACAAGCTCGCCACCGGTCCCGAGGCCGCCGACGTCGTCGACATCCGGCTGCCGGTCAAGGAGAACATCGCCCGCGTCGCCAAGGCCAAGGGCATCTCCATCCACGACGTCACCGTCGTGCTGCTCGACCGGCCGCGCCACGCCAAGCTCGTCGAGGAGATCCGGGAGACGGGCGCGCGCATCAAGTACATCACCGACGGCGACGTCGCCGGCGCGATCATGGCCGCCCGCCCGGACACCGGCGTCGACCTGATGCTCGGCGTCGGCGGCACACCCGAGGGCATCATCGCCGCGTGCGCGATGAAGTGCATCGGCGGCAAGATCCAGGGCCAGCTCTGGCCGCAGGACGACGACGAGCGCCAGCGCGCCCTCGACGCCGGCCACAACCTCGACCGCGACTTCGTCCTCGGCACGGACGACCTGGTCACCGGTGACGACGCGTTCTTCGTGGCCACCGGCATCACCGACGGCGAGCTGATGCGTGGCGTGCGCTACCGCGGCAACGGCGTGACCACGGATTCGCTCGTCATGCGTTCGCGCAGCGGCACGGTCCGCTCGATCACCGCCGAGCACCAGCTCTCGAAGCTACGCAATCTCTCCACGATCGACTTCGACAACTGACGCCGCGGCCGCGGGCCGCAGCGCGGCCGACACCGCGGTGATCACGACCGGGTCGAACGCCATGCCCACGTGGGACGAGCGCACCTCCACCGCGAGCGCGGCCGGGTCGACGCACGCCCGCCAGTCGACGATGCCGTCGCGCCGGGAGAAGATCGCGGTGAACTCCACGCCGTCCGGCAGGGCAGCGCGTGCCTGGTCGAAGCTCTCCTGGGCGCAGGTCCCGGCGACGCAGTCCTCCGTCATCAGGCCGCGCATGCCGGCCCGGTTGAGCCGCACGAGCAGGTCGACACTGCGCGCGAGCGACACGTGGTGCGCGCCCGGTGCGAGCATCGGGCTCCCCATCGTCACGATGCCCGCGACGAGGTCGGGCCGCCTGGCCGCGACGCCGCGGGCCAGCATGCCGCCGAGGCTGTGGCCGACGATCCGCACGCGTGAGCCACGCCGTTGCGCGATCTCCTCGAGCCGCTCCTCGAGCTGCGCGGCGGCCGAGAGCGTGCAGCCCACATTGGCGCGGATGTCCGCCCGGTAGGTGCGGAAGCCCTCGTGGCGCAACGTCCGGCTCATCGGCCCGAGGGAGGCGTCGCCGGCGAGGAAGCCCGGCACGAGCAGCACCGGCTCGCCCATCCGTGGCGGGCGCGAGCCCAGCGGCGTACGACGACGCGCGCCCCGCGAGCCCAGGGCCGAGACCGCGTAGCGACCCGCCTCGGTGATGACCGAGCCCTCGCGCAGCACGGCCACCACGGACGGCTGCGAGAAGCCCTCCGGAGTGAGGAATGCGGCCACTGTGCGCTGGGTCACAATCATCGAACCTAGCCCAGAACCCGCTCCGGACGCGGGATGTGGGGGCCCTTTGCGTTTAATTGGGGACGAGCGTCGTGTTCACTGGCTCCATGCCCGCATCGCGCCCGGACAGCACCCAGCCGCCTCCCGCCTCCGACGAGCTGCGCGCGCCGGTCGGCAACGAGGTGGAGCTCTGCTACCAGACCTTCGGCGACCCCGACGCGGAGCCGCTGCTCCTGGTGATGGGCCTGAGCGGCCCGATGACGTGGTGGGACCAGGCGTTCTGCGAGCAGCTCGCGTCGGCCGGCTTCCACGTGGTGCGCTACGACAACCGCGACACCGGGAAGTCGTCGCGCATCGCTGCTCCGGCCCGCCCCGACCAGCTGGTCAAGGCCTTCGCGACGAGCCGGGCCAACGCGCCCTACACCATGTCGGACCTGGCCGGTGACGCCGTCGCGCTGCTCGACCACCTCGGCCTGGCGTCGGCACACCTGGTGGGGGTGTCGATGGGCGGGATGATCGCGCAGACCGTCGCCGTCGAGCACCCGAGCCGCGCGCGGTCGCTGACGAGCATCAGCTCCACCACGGGTCGGCGGACGGTCGGCTGGCAGCACCCGTCCCTCCTGCCGCGGCTCATCGCGCCACGCAAGGCCGGGCGCGACGCCTACGTCGAGACCAGCCTCGCCATGTGGTCGCTGATCGGCTCGGCCGCCTACCCCTCGGACCCCGACGCCCTGCGCACCCGCGCGGAGGCGACCTTCGACCGTGGCGTGAGCGCCAGCGGGGCGGTGCGCCAGATGCTGGCCATCCTGACCCAGGAGGACCGCACCGCGCGGTTGCGCAGCCTGCGCATCCCGGCGCTCGTCATCCACGGCACGGCCGACAAGATGGTCCACGTCAGCGGCGGCCGCTCGACCGCCGCCGCCATCCCCGGCGCCGAGCTGGTGACCATCGACGGCATGGGTCACGACCTGCCACCCGAGCTCTTCGCCACCTTCGTCGAGGCCATCCGGCGCACCGCCGACCGGGCGTCGTAGCAGCGTCAGCCGAGACGGTGCGCGCCCTGTGACGGCTCGGCCGTGAAGAGGTCGGGCTCGCCGAAGCCACCGTCGGCGAAGGCGCGGCGTACGGCCTCGCCCGCCGCCTCGACCGAACCCGTGGGCACCAGCCCGATCACGCAGCCGCCGAAGCCGCCGCCGGTCATCCGTGCCCCGAGCGCGCCCGCCTCGAGCAGGGCGTCGACGGCCGTGTCCACCTCGGGGACGGTGATCCGGAAGTCGTCGCGCATCGATCGGTGCGACGCGGTGAGCAGCGGGCCGATGTCGGCGAGGCGGCCCGCGTCGAGCAGCCGCACGACGGACAGCACGCGGTCGTCCTCGGTCACCACGTGCCGGACGTAGCGGCGCAGCTCGTCGTCGTCGAGCCGGCCCAGCGCGGCGTCGAGATCGTCGGCCGTCACGTCGCGCAGCGCCGCGACGCGCAGCTGGCGCGCGGCCTCCTCACACCCACGGCGCCGGGCGCCGTACTCGCCGTCGGAGTGCCGGTGGGGCGCGCGGGTGTCGGCGACGAGCACGGTCAGGCCGTCGCCGTCGAGGTCCAGCGGCACCGACCGGGTCTCGTGGCTGCGCATGTCGCAGAACAGCGCGTGCCCCGCCTCGCCGCGCAGGCTGACCAGCTGGTCCATCCCGCCCGTCGGCGCACCCACGGCGTCGTTCTCGACGTCGCGCGTCAACGCGAAGAGGGCGTCGTCGTCGAGCCCGAGACCGAGGTGGTCGTCGACCGCCCGCGCGACCGAGCACACCAGCGCTGCCGACGACGACAGCCCGGCCCCCGACGGCACGTCGGAGTCGACCCGGATCCCGAGCGGGGGCACGTCGACGCCACGGTCGGTGAGCAGCCACAGCGCACCCAGCACGTAGCGCGACCACTCCGGGACGTCCTCGAGGTCGGCACCGGCCAGGCCCGAGCGTCGTACGACGACCGGCTCGCGCTGCTGGGCCGAGCGCACGGTCCAGCCGTCCGAGCCCTCCACACCCGCCGCCGAGACGTCCGACACCGACGCCGTGCACCCCACCTCGAGCGCGAACGGGAGGACGAAGCCGTCGTTGTAGTCGGTGTGCTCACCGACCAGGTTGATCCGCCCCGGGGCACGCCAGACCGTCATCGAACCCCTACTCATGTCATCGCGGGCCGCATACCCGTTGGAATGGGATGCATGTTGCCAAACAGTGCGGGGGACCACTAGACCAGAGGCTCAACTAGACACGAGGAGGGCGCGGATGTCCCGAGCACCGTCGATCCGGCAACGAGGCCGGCCCTGGGGAAGACGGAAGGTGGCTCCGCTGGCAGCGCTCGCTCTCGCGAGCGGCCTCCTCGCCGCCTGCGGAGGCGACAGCGGCCCCCCCGAGCTCACCTGGTACATCAACCCCGACAGTGGCGGGCAGGACGCCGTCGCCGAGAAGTGCTCCACCGACGAGTACACGATCACCACCGAGGTCCTCCCCCAGGACGCCAACCAGCAACGCATCCAGCTCGCGCGCCGACTCGCCGCCGGCGACCCCGAGATCGACATCATGAGCATCGACCCGCCGTTCACGGCGGAGTTCGCGGAGGCGGGCTACCTCGCCGAGATCCCGCAGGACCTGCAGGACACCTTCCGCGAGCAGGCCTTCGAGAGCGCCGCCGAGGCGGCCACGTGGGAGGACCAGCTCGTGGTGGCACCGTTCTGGTCCAACACGCAGGTGCTCTGGTACCGCAAGTCGTTCGTCGAGCAGACCGACCTCGACATGGAGCAGCCGGTCACCTGGGATCAGATCATCCAGGCCGCCGGCCAGAACGACGGCACCGTCGCGGTGCAGGCCAACAAGTACGAGGGCTACTCGGTCTGGATCAACGCCCTCATCTCCGGAGCGGGCGGCGAGATCGCCTCGCAGACCGAACAGGGCGCCGACGCCCAGATCGACATCGACTCCGATGCGGGTCGACAGGCCGCCCAGGTCATCGCCGATCTCGCCTCCTCCGACGCCGCGCCCGCCGACCTCTCGATCGCGCAGGAGGGACAGGCGGCTGCGACCTTCGGCGGCGACCGCGGCGCGTTCATGGTCAACTGGACCTACATCCTCAACGGAGCCGGCTACTCCGACGAGGTCGTCGACGACCTCGGCTGGGCCCGCTATCCCCGCTCGGTCGAGGGCGAGGAGTCCCGGCCGCCCTACGGTGGGATCGGGATCGGCGTGAGCGAGTTCTCCGCGGACAAGGACCTCGCCGTGGGTGCACTGGAGTGCCTCACCAGCCCCGAGAACCAGGCGCTCAACGCCGAGCTCACCGGCAACATGCCGTCCAGCGCGGCCGGCTACGACCAGCCCAACGTGCAGGAGCTGTTCCCCGGCGACCTGCTCGAGCTCTTCCAGCAGAGCCTGGAGTCCGCCGCCCCGCGCACCCCGACGCCCTACTGGAGCGACATCTCCGGCGGCATCCAGAGCACCTGGCATCCGCCGTCGGGCGTCGATGACCAGACCCCGGAGGAAGCCACGCAGTTCATCGAGGACGTCCTCCAGGGAAGGAGACTGCTGTGACCGCGACCCAAGCACCCCCGCAGGAGGGGACCGAACGCCGCGGGACGGCGGTCGAGAGCGACCGGACCAGGGCCGAGAACCGGCTGGGCCAGAAGCTGGTCGCCCCCGCCGTCGTCCTGATGCTGCTGGTGACCGCCTACCCCATGCTGCAGGCGCTCTACCTGTCGCTGTTCCGCTATCGCCTGACCGCGCCGGACGACCGGGAGTTCATCTGGTTCTCCAACTACGCGACCGTGCTGACCGACAGCCTGTTCTGGCAGGACACCTGGAACACGGTCCTGATCATGGTCGTCACGGTAGCCGTCGAGCTGGTCATCGGATTCGCGTTCGCGATGGTGATGCACCGGGTCGTCTTCGCGCGCGGAGCCATCCGAACCTCGATCCTGATCCCCTACGGCATCATCACGGTCGTCTCCGCCTTCGCGTGGCAGTTCGCCTTCAGCCTCAACAACGGCTTCGTGAACAGCTGGGTGCCGTTCGTCGAGGACAACTTCAACTGGTTCGGCGACCACTGGCCCGCGATGTTCGCGATCATGGTCTCGGAGATCTGGAAGACGACGCCGTTCATGGCCCTCCTGCTCCTCGCGGGTCTGTCGCAGGTCTCCGAGGACATGCTCGAGGCGGCCAAGGTCGACGGAGCGACGTGGTGGCAGCGGCTGTGGAAGGTGATCCTCCCCAACATGCGGGCGGCGATCATGGTCGCGGTGCTCTTCCGGGCGCTCGACGCCTACCGCATCTTCGACAACATCTACGTGATGACCCGGGGCGCGCAGGACACCGAGTCCGTGTCGTTCCTGACCTACCGCCAGAGCATCGAGCAGGTGCAGCTCGGCCTCGGCTCGGCGCTGTCCGTGCTGCTGTTCCTGAGCGTCCTGCTGCTGGCGTTCGGGATCGTGAAGGTGTTTCGGGTCGACCTGGCCCAGGCGAGAGGTGAGGGCTGATGAACAACAAGACGAGTGCCGGCACCTGGATCGGGTTCGTGCTGATCCTCCTGTGGTGCCTCCTTCCCGTGGCCTGGATCATCTCGCTGTCCTTCAAGGGACCCGGGGAGACCGGCGCCGGGAGCCCCCAGTTCCTGCCGAGCGAACCGACCTTGCAGAACTACCGCGACATCCTCGGCATCGGGTCGGTCACCCCGGGCCAGGAGGCCACGGCGGGCGACTTCATCGACGCGCTGCGCAACAGCTTCTTCATCTCGTTGATCGCGACGGTGCTGGCGGTCATCTTCGCCACGCTGGCGGCCTACGCCATCGCCCGCCTGGAGTTCAAGGGCAAGAAGCTGGTGCTGACGATGGCCCTCGCCATCGCCATGTTCCCGGTGGTGTCCCTGGTCGGCCCGCTGTTCGACATGTGGCGCACGGTCGGGCTGTTCAACACCTGGCCCGGCCTGATCATCCCCTACATGACCTTCACTCTGCCGCTGGCGATCTGGACCCTGTCCGCCTTCTTCCGCGAGATCCCGTGGGAGATGGAGCAGGCGGCCCAGGTCGACGGAGCGACGTCGTGGCAGGCCTTCCGCAAGGTCATCGTGCCGCTCGCTGCGCCGGGCGTCTTCACAGCGGCCATCCTGACGTTCTTCTTCGCCTGGAACGAGTTCGTCCTGGCGATCTCGTTGACGTCGACCACCGCGTCACGAACCGTGCCGGCCCAGCTGTCGTTCTTCGTCGGTCCCGACCCGTTCAACCCGCCGTACGGCACACTGGCCGCCGCCTCCGTGGTGGTCACGGTCCCGATCATCATCATCGTCCTGCTGTTCCAGCGAAAGATCGTCGCCGGCCTCACCTCCGGCGCAGTGAAGGGGTGAAGCCGCCATGGCTGCCATCGAGATGAAGAACATCGTCAAGCAGTACGGCGACGGCTTCCCCGCCGTCAACGACGTGAGCATCGACGTGGAGGACGGCGAGTTCCTGATCCTCGTCGGCCCGTCGGGCTGCGGGAAGTCGACGCTCCTGCGGATGATCGTGGGACTGGAGGACATCACCGACGGCGACATGGTCATCGGCGGGAAGAAGGTCAACGACCTCGCGCCGCGCGAGCGCAACCTGTCGATGGTCTTCCAGAACTACGCGCTCTACCCCCACCTCAGCGTCTACGAGAACATCGCCTTCCCGCTGCGCCTGGCGGGCAAGCCGGACTCCGAGGTGGACGAGAAGGTGCGCGAGGCGTCGAAGACGCTCGAGCTCGACGAGCACCTCGAGCGCAAGCCCGGCAACCTGTCGGGCGGCCAGCGCCAGCGCGTGGCGATGGGTCGGGCGATCGTGCGTGACGCCGAGGCGTTCCTGTTCGACGAGCCGCTGTCCAACCTCGACGCCAAGCTCCGCGGGCAGATGCGCACCGAGATCTCGCGGCTGCAGAAGCGGCTGGGGATCACCACGGTCTACGTCACGCACGACCAGACCGAGGCGATGACGCTGGGTGACCGGGTCGCCGTGCTCAAGCGTGGCGTACTGCAGCAGCACGCGACGCCGCGCGAGCTCTACGAGAACCCCGCCAACCTGTTCGTCGCCGGGTTCATCGGCTCGCCGCCGATGAACTTCCTCCCCGCCAAGGTCAACGGCAACCAGGTCGAGCTGCCGTTCGGCACGTTGACCATCCCGGAGGACAGGGCGGCCAAGGCGCAGGGCAAGGACCTGCTCATCGCCGGCATCCGGCCCGACCACTTCGAGGACGCCTCGGTCGTCGACAGCGACAAGGTCACCGACGAGGCGACCTTCAAGGCCACCGTCGACGTGGTGGAGTGGCTCGGCAACGAGGCCTACGCCTACATCCCGTTCGAGGCACCCGACGAGGTCCGCAAGCAGCTCGCCCAGCTCGAGAAGGACCTCGACGGCGAGTCCCTGCGCACGCAGCTCGTGGTGTCGCTCGACGGGGCGAGCCGCATCAGCGAGGGTGACGAGGCGACGATCTGGGTGGACGCCCGCAAGATCCACCTGTTCGACCCCAGCACGGGCGACAACCTCACCATCGACAGCGACAACGCCGGCATCATCCCCGGCGGCAACACGATGGCGAAGGCCGAGGAGGTGGGCCGCGAGCAGGACGACGTCCAGCCGGGAGCCGACCAGGCGACCACCTGAGGTCGACCGAGACCAGCGAGGCCCCGGGAACAGTGCTCCCGGGGCCTCGCCGCGTCGGGAAGGGACCGAAAATCAGGCGGGAGCGGCAGGCGACACGTGCAGCCACGCCGAGGCGTAAGGGTCGAGCCGGACCGCGCCGTCGTGGAGCTCCGGCCCGGCGCCGGTCAGGGCGTCCACCAGGTCGTCGGTGTGCAGGCCGAGCCAGTGCAGGACGTCAACGGACACCCAGGCCTCCCGGTCGGTGACGTTGGCCGCGGCGAGCAACGGGCCGTCGGGGTGCCGCCGGACGACCAGCAGCACGCCCGGGTCTCTGGGGTCCCAGATCTCGGTGGGCGAGGCCGCATGCAGGTGCGGCAGCGAGCGTCGTACGTCGACGAGGTGCCGCAGGCCGGAGGTGATGCCGTGCGGATCGGGGTCGGCCGCCACGGCTGCCCATGGCATGCGCGGGCGGTGCACCCACCGGTTGTCGGCGGCGTGGTCGGGGTCGTCGGCCCACCCGCGGTCGTTGAGCAGCCCGACCTCGTCACCCATCCAGATCACCGGCAGCCCGCCGAAGGACAGGATGATCGCGTGCGCGAGCAGGATGCGCGCGGCGGCGTGCGGGTCGCCCGCCTCGAGACCGGCGAGCGAGGCCAGCGACCCGGAGATGCGGCGGTCGCCGGTCTGCTCGTTGTGCTGGAAGACCAGCCCCCGCGCCCACGAGCCGGGGAATGACCCGGAGTACCAGTCCGACAGGAAGCGCCGGTGGGCGACGGGGTCGAGGCCGACCGCTCGGGCGTCCTCGTCGGAGATCGCCCACCCGATGTCGTCGTGGCAGCGCACGTAGGTGATCCAGGCCGTCGTCGACGGCGGCTGCGGCAGCTGCTGGAGGGCGTACGTCGCCAGGCGCGCGTCGCGCGAGGCGAGCATCGACCAGACCTGCACCATGAGGCCGTTGTGGTAGGCGAGGTCGCTGACCTTGCCGGCGTGCTCCCCCACGCCGAGGTAGGCCGGCAGGTCGGCGGGGCCGACGATCGCCTCGGCCTTGAAGAGCACGGCGGGCGCGGCGATGCGGGCCACGGTGCGCAGCGCGCGGGTGAGGTGGTGCACCTCTGGCTGGTTCTGGCAGTCGGTACCGAGCCGCTTCCAGATGAAGGCGATCGCGTCGAGGCGGAACACCTCCACGCCGAGGTTGGCCAACGACAGGATGATGTCGGCGAACTCGCGCAGGACGGCGGGGTTGGACCAGGCCAGGTCCCACTGGTAGTCGTTGAAGGTCGTCCAGACCCAGCCCGCCAGCTCGTCGTCCCAGGTGAAGCTGCCGGGCGCGAAGTCGGGGAAGACCTCCGGCAGCATCGCCTCGTAGGCGTCCGGCACCTCGCGGTCCGGGTGGACGTGGAAGTACGCCCGCTTGTCCGGGTCGCCCGCCCGCGCGGCGACCGCCCACTCGTGCTCACGCGCGACGTGGTTGAGGACGAGGTCGAGGCACAGGCTGATGCCCTCGCCGCGCAGCGTGGTCGCGAGGTCGCGCAGGTCGTCGAGCGTGCCGAGGTCGGCGCGCACGGAGCGGTAGTCCATGACCGCGTAGCCGCCGTCGTTGGGCGCCGGCCGCGGCGTGAGGAGCGGCATCAGGTGGAGGTAGGCGACTCCCAGCCCGCCCAGGTGCGCGACCCGTTCGCCCACCCCCTGCAGGGTGCCGGCGAACCGGTCGGCGTAGGCGGCGTAGCCGATCATCGACGACCGCTGGAACCAGTCAGGCTCGCGCAGCCGCTGCTCGTCGAGCGCCCGCAGCTCGGCGGGACGGGCCGCGTGAGCAGCCCTGGCGACCTCGACCAGGGACCGGGTCACCTCGGGCGCGGCGTCGGCGCCGTAGACCCGCGACACCGTGTCGAGGAGGTCGGGCTCGAGTGCGGCCAGCCGCTCCTCGAAGTCGTTGTCCACGCGCACAGTATGGCGAAGTGCGGCGACCTGCGCCGCCACCTCGTCGTGGACGGCTGAGCCCCCGGGAGCGAGGGGCTCCCGGGGGCTCAGGCTGTCACGATTGCGTCAGGCTGCCGTCAGTCGGAGAGGCGCTCGCCCGACTCGGTGTCGAACACGTGCACGTGCTCGGGGTCGGTGGTGACGTGGAGCGTCTCACCCTTCTGCGGGTGGTGGCGGCCGGAGATGCGGACGATCACGTTGGACGGCACGCCCTCGACGTCGCAGGTGCCGTAGACGTAGCTGTCGGCACCGAGCTCCTCGACGACGGTGACCTTGACGGGCAGGCCACCCTCCTCGGCCGTGACGAGGCGCCAGTTCTCCGGGCGGACGCCGACCGTGACCTTGCCGGACATCTTCTTCTCCGCGGTCGGGTCGACCGGCACGTTGTAGCCGCCGACCTTCACCGTGCCGTCCTCGGCCGCGACACCTTCGAGGAGGTTCATCTGCGGGGAGCCGATGAAGCCGGCGACGAACAGGTTGGCGGGCTTGTCGTAGAGCTTGAGCGGGGTGTCGACCTGCTGGAGCACGCCGAGCTTCATCACCGCGACCCGGTCGCCCATCGTCATGGCCTCGACCTGGTCGTGGGTGACGTAGACCGTGGTGACGCCGAGGTCCTGCTGCAGGCGCGCGATGTCGGTGCGGGTCGCCACGCGCATCTTCGCGTCGAGGTTGGAGAGCGGCTCGTCCATGCAGAAGACCTGCGGTGCGCGGACGATGGCGCGGCCCATGGCCACGCGCTGGCGCTGACCACCGGAGAGCGCCTTCGGCTTGCGCTCGAGGTACTCGGTCAGCTGGAGGATCTCGGCGGCCTTGGCCACCCGCTCCTTGCGCTCGGCCGCGGGGACCTTGGCCATCTTGAGCGAGAACGCCATGTTCTCCTCGACGGACATGTGTGGGTAGAGCGCGTAGTTCTGGAAGACCATCGCGATGTCGCGGTCCTTGGGCGGGACGTTGGTGACGTCGCGGTCACCGATGTAGATCTTCCCGTCGTTGACCTCCTCCAGGCCGGCGAGCATCCGCAGGGTGGTGGACTTGCCGCAGCCCGAGGGCCCGACGAGCACCATGAACTCGCCGTCCTTGATCTCCAGGTCGATGCCGGGCACGGCCGGCTCGTCGGCGCCGGGATACCACCGCTGCGCCTTCTCGAACGTCACTGATGCCATGTTGTGCTCCTTCACCGGCAGGTACGTGCCGGACGATCCGTAGTGAAGTGCCGTGACTGGCGTCACAGTCCGGACTCACAGTAGGGCCCCGTGAGGGGTGGAGCAACGGCAGGCGACTCACAGCGGCGGGAACTCACACCGGACGTACCGACCCACCCGGCCTCACGCGCATCGGCACCGGATCGGTGCCCCCGTGGTCGCCGGCGTCGAGCAGCCGGCGTACGGCGAGCGCGCCGAGCTCGGTGAACGGCAGCTCGACCGACGTCAGCACGGGACGCAGCCAGCCGGCCAGCGCCGATCCGTCGAAGGAGACCACGCTGACGTCGTCAGGCACGCGCAGGCCGGACTCCGCGAGCGCCTGGTAGACGCCCATCGCGAGGCGGTCGTTCATGCAGACCAGCCCGTCGGCGCGACCGCCGGCGGCGAGCCAGTGGCGGGTCGCCTCGAACCCCTCGGTCACCGACCAGTCGCAACGCACCAGGCCGGCCACGTCGAGCCCGTGGGTGGCCAGCTCGGCGCGGATCCCGGCCATCCGGCGCGGCCCGGCCGTCGCCTCCGGCACCGGGTCCTCGCCCACCACCCACACCTCCCGGGCGCCGGCGGCCAGCAGCGTGGCCACGGCGGCACGACCCCCGCCCTCGTCGTCGGGCACCACCGACGGGAGCTGCTCGTGGGGGTCCTCGCAGTTGAGCAGGACCGACCGCACGCCCCGAAGTCCCTCGGGCAGGTGGACGGTGCGGGCCGTGCGGGTGGCGTACACCACGCCGTCCACGTCGCGCTCGAGCATCTCCTCGATCAGCAGCCGCTCCAGCTCGGGGTCACCCCCGCTCTCCCCCATCACCACGAGGTGGTCGAGCTCGCGCGCGGCCAGGCTCGCCCCGGTCAGCATGCTGCTGCCGTACTGCTCGCCGGCGATCTGGTCGGACACGAGCCCGATCGTCGCCGTGCGCCGGGTGCGGAGGCTGCGGGCGCTGCGGTTGGGCCGGTAGCCCAGCTCGGCGACGGCCGCCCGCACCTTGGCCACGGTGGCCGGCGCGATCCGCATCTCGTCGGCGCGACCGTTGAGGATGTAGGAGGCGGTGGTGGTCGACACGCCTGCCTCCGCAGCCACGTCCGCGAGCATCACGCGCCGTCGTGTCCTCACCGCTCCACTCCTCGTGTCGAACCAGCCTCGTCGCGGACCGGCCGGTCGCGCGCCAGAGCATGCCGCAGCACCCCTGCGCCGGTGGCGGGAACGTGTCCAAACCGTTGCTTGACACCGGTCCCGTCGGGCGCACATGATGCGGCTGATTCGATTCAGCAGTGGTACACGTCACACTACGACACAGAGGCTGAGCGGGACAGACCCCGCCACCCGAGGAGGCACCCTCATGCGACTGACTGCGACACGGCGCCGGGCTGCGTTCGCCGCGACGGCGGCGGCACTGGCCCTGACCACGACCGGCTGCCTCGGCAGCAGCGACGACGGAGGGGGCGGGGGTGAGAGCGGCGGGGACGACGGCGAGGTCGAGATCCTCGCCACGACCGACCCGCTCGTCTTCGACGGGCTCAAGGCCAAGGTCGAGGAGGAGGCCGAGGCCGCGGGCATCAACGTCAACATGCAGCGCGTCGACAACATCAACCAGCTGATCCTCACCCGCATCCAGGCCGGCGACCCGCCGGACATCGCGGTCATCCCGCAGCCCGGCGTGATCAAGCAGATCGTCGACCGCGGCGAGGGCGTCGAGCTGACCGACGACATCGTCCCTTCCGACCTGATCGCCGACATGACGCCCGGAACGCTGGAGGCCGGCCAGATCGACGGCACGCAGTACGGCCTCATGATCAGCATGAACGTCAAGAGCCTGGTCTTCTACAACAAGCAGGCCTGGGAGGAGGCGGGCTACGAGGCTCCCGAGACCCTCGACGACCTGGCCGCGCTCACCGAGCAGATCAAGAGCGACGGCGGCACCCCCTGGTGCTTCGGCATCGAGTCCGGCACCGCCACCGGCTGGCCGGCGACCGACTGGTTCGAGGACCTGATCATGCGCTACGGCGGCGCCGATGTGTACAACGAGTGGATCGCGAACGAGGTCAAGTTCGACTCCGACGTGGTGCGCCAGGCGGCCGACTTCCTCGAGACCAACGTGCTCGCCGAGGGCAGCGTCCCGGGCGGACGCGACTCGATCGCCAGCGTGGCCTTCGGTGACGCCGAGGACACCATGTGGGACGACGAGCCGGGCTGCTGGATGTTCAAGCAGGGCAACTTCGTCGTCTCCGCCGACTTCATGCCGCAGGACGTCGTCGACAACGTCGACGAGCGGATCGGCGTCTTCGGGTTCCCGCCGGCCGAGGCGGGCGGCGAGAACCCGGTCATGGGTGGCGGCGACCTGGCCACGCTGCTCGAGGACAACGAGGACTCCCGCGCGATGATGGAGATCCTGGCCAACGTGGACCTCGGCACCACGGCGGCACCCGACAGCTCCTTCATCTCGCCGCACACGGAGTTCGACACCTCGCTCTACCCGAGCGACCTCACCCGGCAGATCGCCGACGTGGCCTACCAGGCCGACCCCTTCCTCTTCGACGGGTCGGACCAGATGCCCGGCGAGGTCGGTGCCGGCAGCTTCTGGAAGGAGATGACGGCGTGGATCAGCGACCAGCAGGACCTCGACACCACGCTGACCAACATCGACGACAGCTGGCCCTCCAGCTGAGCGACGCCCGCAGGGACGGGGCCGGCTGCCGCACCGCGCGGCCGTCCCCGTCCCCGCAGCCCTTCACCCCACGTCACGTGCCCCCGCAGGAGCGAGACACATGGTCCTGAAGATCCTCAACACCCTGATCACCGTCGGCGTGGGCGTCGCCGCCGCGGTCGTCCTCTACTGGCTCCTCAACAAGATCGCGGAGCTGCTGCCCGGTCCGTGGGAGGACCGGATCAAGCCCTACCTCTACATCCTCCCCGCCTACGCCGCCCTGGTGTTCTACCTCGTCTACCCCGCCGTCCAGACGGTCGTCTTCAGCTTCGCGAACGCCCAGAGCACCGAGTGGGTCGGCTGGGACAACTACACCAGTCTCCTGCAGAGCGAGAGCTTCCAGGACACGCTGTTCAACACCCTGCTCTGGATGATCGTCGTCCCCGTGGTCGTGGTGGCGCTGGGCCTGGCGATGGCGGTCCTCGCCGACCGGCTCAACCCGAGGTGGGAGCGCACGTCCAAGACCATCATCTTCCTGCCCATGGCGATCAGCGCCGTCGGCGCCGGAGTGGTGTGGGGCCTGGTCTACAACTACCGCCCGGAGGGGCGCGAGCAGATCGGCCTGCAGAACGCCATCGTCACCGCGCTCGGGTTCGACCCGGTGGCGTGGCTGCAGGTCAGCGAGTTCCACGTCAACAGCTTCTTCCTGATGATCATGCTGATGTGGGCCCAGGTCGGCTTCGCGATGGTGCTGCTGTCGGCCGCCGTCAAGGGCGTGCCGGAGGACACGCTCGAGGCGGCCCGGATCGACGGTGCCAACGAGCGGGCCATCTTCTTCCGGGTCGTCGTGCCGCAGATCTGGGGGACGGTGCTGACCGTCTACGTCACGACCCTCATCGGCGTGATGAAGATCTTCGACATCGTCTACGTGATGACCAATGGCGGCTTCAACACCAACGTCGTCGGCAACGAGTTCTTCAACCAGCTCTTCAGCAACTTCAACAACGGAGCAGCCGCGGCGATCGTCGTGATGCTCATGCTGGCGACGATCCCGATCATGATCTACCAGGTGCGCAACTTCCGTCGTGAGGAGTCGTTGGCATGACCCAGACACAGACCACGATGGCGGCGGCCACGCCGACCGAGAAGACGCGCCGCAAAGCCTCCCGGGAGGGACAGCCGCAGAAGGCCGGATGGTTCGCCCGGACCGTCGTCTTCATCCTGTGCTTCCTGTGGATCGTGCCGGTGGTGGGGCTCTTCCTGACCTCCTTCCGACCGCGCGACGACGCCCAGTCCACGGGCTGGTGGACGATGTTCTGGACCCCTTCGGCCTGGAGCCGGCTCAGCCTCGACAACTACGTCACCGCCTGGAACGACGCCTCGCTCGGCCAGGCGTTCGTCAACAGCCTGGCGATCGCCCTGCCGGCCACCTTCATCCCGGTGCTCGTCGCCGCGTTCGCCGCCTACGCGTTCACCTTCATGGAGTTCCCGGGCCGCAACTTCCTGTTCCTGGCCGTGGTGAGCCTGCTGGTCGTGCCGAACTACATCGCGTTCGTGCCGATCCTGCGCATCTACAGCGACCTGGAGATCGCCGGAACGTTCCCCGCGGTGTGGCTGGCGCACATCGGCTTCGGCATGTCGCTGGCGATCTACATCCTGCGCAACTACATGGCGACCCTGCCCAGGAGCCTGATCGAGTCGGCGAAGATCGACGGGGCGAGCCACTTCCAGACGTTCTTCCGCCTGGTGCTCCCCATGTCTGTGCCGGCGCTCGCGGCCTTCGCCATCTTCCAGTTCCTCTGGGTGTGGAACGACCTCCTGGTGGCGCTCATCTTCGTGGGCCCGGGCGACAACGCGCCGATCACGGTCGCCCTGCGCAACAACCTGATGGGCCAGGCGGGCGCGGGTCAGAACCTCGTCACGGCCGGCGGCTTCCTCTCGATGATCCTGCCGATCGCGGTCTTCCTGATGATGCAGCGCTACTTCGTCCGTGGCCTCACTGCGGGCGCGGTCAAGGGCTGAGCAGCCACCGTCGTCGCCCGGCATCGCGCCGGGCGACGACGGTGGCGTCGGGCGTCGGTGGCGTCGCGACGCTCAGTACGTGCCGAGGTACTTCTTCGGCGTGCCCGGCGCGGGTTGTCGCTGCACCGTGACCGAGCCCATGAGGGCCATGCCGCGGATCCGGACGACCGGTGAGCCGGGGCCGACCTCGGCGGGGACCTTGTCCTTGGCCTGGTTGAACTCGCCCATGATCGGGGTGCCGTCCATGACGACGTGCATGTCGGCCGGGACGATCACCTTGACCTCACCCATGATCGCGCTGGCGTTGACGAGCGTCTCGTGGGCCGAGAGCTGTGCCTGGCGCAGGTCGATCAGCACCGAGCCCATCATCGCGAACGCGCTGTGGTGCTCGGGCACCGACCAGACTCCCTGGCGCTTGCACTCGCTCATGATCGCGACGGACGAGTTGTGCCCGACGGCCGGTGCCGACGACGGCGTACGCCGCACGGGCGAGGCGGCCGGTGGCGCGACCGGGCCGGCGGCCTGCAGGTCGAGCGTGATCGGCACGAGCTCGCCGTAGGTCTTGGCCTGCCACGTCAGCTCGAGGCGCTCCTCGAGCTCGTCGAGGTCGATGCGGCCCTCCCCCGCGGCGTCGCGCAGCACGTCGGCGACGCGCTGGCGGTCGGCGTCGGAGATGCGCATCTGCGACGGGTCGTGCGGGCGGTTCTCGATCTCCCCCATGGCTCCAGCCTAGCGAGCAGCAGAGGTCCCGACCCGTGACGGGCGTCAGGGACCGCGCCACGCGAGGCGTCACCCGGTTGCGGGAAATGCATGGACAAAGCCGACCCGGCGGTCGGACGCTGGAGGACGATGTCTCGGGCCCTGCACCAGCGGCTGCCGGAGGTGAGATGGGCGCACTACCGAGCCCGGACCTGCCGCCGGGCGCGCACCAGGACCTGGCCCGGGCCCTGCACGAGCTGCACCACCGGGCCGGCTGGCCCAGCCTGCGGGCGCTGGCCCGCCGCACCGGGGTCTCCCACACCACGGTCTCCAAGGTGCTCTCCAGCAGCGTCCTGCCGCCGTGGGGCACGGTGGAGCTCCTCGTGGAGGCGATGGGTGGCGACCGGTCGCGGTTCCATGCCCTGTGGCTCGCCGCGTCGTCGACGGACGACGAAGCGCCTCCTCCCCCGCCTCCCGGGATCGCCGGTCGGCGCGCCGAGCTCGCCGTCGTACGCCACCACCTGGACGGGGACGGCGGCCTCCTGGTGGTGACCGGTGAGGCCGGCATCGGCAAGTCCACGCTCGTGGACGCAGCCGCTGCCCTCGCGGACGGCCACGTGGCGGTCGGGCGCTGCCTGCCGTTCGCCACCGAGGTCCCGCTGATGCCGATCGTGGAGCTGGTGCGGTCGATCCACGACTCGGACGGCGGCCGGTGGATCGACGAGGCCCTGTCCGGCTGTCCCGGCTACGCGCGCGACGCACTCGCGCGGCTGCTGCCGGAGCTCGGCGGCGACGCAGTCACCACCGAGGACCTGGACTTCGCCCAGCAGCACCTGTACGCCGCCGTCGCGGCGGTGCTCGCCCGGCTGGCGGCGCTGCGTCCCCTCGCGCTGGTGGTCGAGGACCTGCACGTGTCTGACGCCACGACCCTCGACCTCCTGGAGTACGTCCTCTCGCGCGACCCCCACGTGCCGGTCGCGGTGACGTGGCGCGTGGACGACCCGAAGGTCCCCCGGTGGCGCGGCGAGTGGTTGGCCCGCATGCAGGCCCTCCCCGGGACCCGGACCGTCCCCCTGGGCCCGCTGACCCTGGAGGAGACACGGGACCAGCTCCGCCTGGCCGGGTGGCTCGGCGGCGCCCCGGACCGGGTCCAGCGGATCCACCGCAGGTCGCGTGGACATCCGCTCTTCACCGCACACCTCGCCATCCAGGGCGACGACCCCACCCTCCCGCCGCTCCTGGCCGACCTCCTCGACCGGCGCCTCGGCGACCTCTCGCCGGACCAGGACCGGGTCGCCACCGCACTCGGGGTGGCCGACGGTCCGGTCGACGTCGAGCTGCTGGCGGACGCGACCAACCTCGACGAGGACGCCGTCCTGGTGGCGCTCCGGCAGCTGGCGGCGCGGCACCTGGTGAGCGTGGGTCCCACCGACAAGGTCCGGTTGGCGCACCCCCTGCTCGCCGAGGCTGCTCGTCGCCGACTGCTCCCGGGCGAGGTACGGCGACTGCACCGCACGTTCGCGGAGCTTCTCGGGCGCGGTGGCGGGGCGGACCCGGCCGTGGTCGCCGAGCACTGGCGGCTCTCGGGCGGGACGTCGGAGGAGGCCCGGTGGCGAGCCGCCGCCGCCCGTCAGGCGCGACGCCGCACCGACCCGCGTTCGGAGGCGGACCACTGGCTGCGCATCCTCGACCTGGGTCGCCAGCACGTCGTGGCACCCGAAGGCCTGGTCACCGCCTGGTTGTCCGCCTTCGACGCGCTGCAGCTCTCGGGCCGCCTGGAGGCCTGCGCGGCGCTGGTCGACGACGCGCAGCCGGACGTCGACGCGCTCCCCGACGAGCAGGCCGCCAAGGTGATCCGCCGCGCGGCGCACGTTGCCTGGCTGGTCGGGGACGACCCGGAGGCCTCCCTCGAGCTGACCGACCGCGCTCTCGCGCGTCTGGCCGGGCACCCCGTCGGCGCCGGCCTGGTCCACGTCCTCGACCAGCGCGCCAACGCCCTGATGGACCTGGCCCGCTACGACGAGGCGACACGCGACCTGCAGCGCGCGCTCGATGTCAGCACCGAGCTCGACGACGACGCGCTCTACTTCCAGACCGCTGCCACCCTGGGCTGGCACGTGGGTCACCTCGGCGACCTCGCTGCGGCCCTCGACCTCTTCCGCCGGGCGCGGAGCCGGGTGCGCGGCACGGCCGGGCCGTGGCGCGAGGCAGACCTCGCGATGATGCAGACCGACGTGCTCCTGCAGCACCACCGCCCGCCCCACGAGGTCGAGGAGGCCGCCCGGCGGGTGCTGGACCTCGCGCGCGAGTGGCAGCTCGACTTCCACCTGCTCACGCTGGTGAAGGCGAACGTCGTGGAGGCGTACCTCGACGCCGGCCGGGCGAGCGACGCCGCTGCCCGCCTCGTCGACGTGCCCCGGTCGCAGAGCTACGACGACTGGCCGGGGCAGTGGGTCTCGGCACGACTCGACATCGTCCAAGGGCGGACCGAGGACGCGATCCGGACCATGCGCGGACTGGTCAAGGTCGGCGGCAGCCCGCGCAACCGGCTGAACCGGGCCGTGTGGGAGGCGACCGCCCTGCTGTGGCAGGAGGAGCCCGAGCAGGCGTGGGCGGTCCTGCACGAACCGCTCGAGGCGTTCCTCGACTCTCCCGGGATCGTCGACTACTGGCTCGCCTTCCTGGTGCTCGCCCGTGCCGTGGCCGACATGCGCACGCCCGAGGGCCTGCCGGCGGCGCCCGCGCCGGCACTCGAGTCGCTCGAGGTGCTCGAGGTGCTCGAGGACCTCCGTCGGCGGGCCCGTCTCGACCCGCTGGACCCGCAGCGGTCGTCAGCCGGGGTCGCAGCCGGCGCGACCTGGGACGTCGAGCTCCAGCGGGCCCGCGGCGCCGACACCGTGGACCAGTGGTCGCGCGCCGCGACCGCCTGGGGCCACCTCGGTCGACCACACGCGGCGGCCTACTGCCGCTGGCGTGCCGCCCAGGTCGCGCTCCGCGAAGGTCGGGGCGTCGTCGCCGCGCGGTTGCTGCGGCGCGCTGCGAACGATGCCCGCGAGCACGTCCCGCTGTCCCGGGTGATCGCCGAGACGTCCCCGTGAGGACGAGGACGGATCCCTGCCCCGGAGGGCAGGGATCCATCGGGCGGACTCGGCCAAGGGACGAGGCCGGGCGCCCCCCGACGGCACCCGGCCCTTCCCGCCTCACAGACCGTTGTCCCCGAAGTCCAACCTGGCGAGGTTCCGTTCCTCGGGCGGGTCGGCCTGGTGCTTCTTCGCCGCACGCTTGCCGTACTCGTCGTCGAACTGGTAGCGGTTGCCCGAGGTGTGGTCGGGCACGGGGGCCTTGTCCGTCTTCTTCTCGACCTTGTCGCGGCTGATGTCCTGCGCCGGCGGGTCGAGGTCGGCGCCGCAGGCCGCGAGGCCCGGCAGGACGACGGCTGCCACGGCGCAGGCAGCGAGCCGGCGGCGGATGGCGTGCGAGTTCTCGTTCATGGTGTGTCCCTTCGTGGTCCGGTCCTGGGTGGACCGGGGTCGTTCCTCCACGGTGGGACCGCTGGGCGTGCGGTTGACACGGGTTGACGAACGCTGACACCGCGTCCGCCGCCGGTCTGGACCGGCTGCCCGGGACGCATCTGGACAACCCCGCTCCCCCGGGTCGATCCTGAGGGGGACCCTGGGAGGGCCGATGGGCCTGCTGCACCAGCCCGAGCTCGAGCCCGGACCACACCGCGAGCTCGTCGACGCTCTGCACCGCCTGCACCACGAGGCAGGACGGCCCAGCGTCCGTGCCATCGGCCGCCGAGCGGGGTGCTCGCACACCACCGTCTACCACCTGTTCACGCATCCGCGACTACCTGCGTGGTCGCTGGTCGAGGTGGTGGTGCCGGCACTCGGCGGCGACCCCGCCGACTTCCGGGACCTCTGGCTGGCCGCGACCGCGGACGGCGCCCGGCACCTGCCCCCTCCCGCCCGGACCATCGCGGGCCGCCGCGCCGAGCTGCTCGTCGTACGCCGTCACCTCGAGGCCGGTGGTGGCCTGCTGGTGGTCACCGGCGAGCCGGGCATCGGCAAGACGACCGTCATGACGGCGGCGTCGCAGCAGGTCTCGACCTTCGTGGCACGAGCGGGTGGGGTGCCGATCCTCGCCGACGCGCCCTTCGCGCTCGTCGCCGACGCGCTGCGACAGGTCTGGCTCGATGACGAGGGTCGGTGGTTCGGGGAGGCGCTGGGCCGGTGTCCCGCCTTCGTGCCTGCGGCGCTGGCCAGGATCCTGCCGGAGGTCGGGGCGCCGGGCCGCGACGTGGACGACCGCTTCGCGACCGCTCGCCTCTTCGCGGCGATCGAGTCCACGCTCGCCGCGCTCGCCTCGTTCCGCCCGCTGGCGCTGGTCCTCGAGGACCTGCACTGGTCCGACCCCAGCTCGCGCGGCTTCGTCGAACGGCACGTCGTCGGCGGCAGGGGCGTCCCGATCGTCGCCAGCATGCGCACCGGCGAGTCCGCAGAGGCCGACGGGTGGCTGGTCCGCGTGCGTCGTGAGGCGGCCCTGGTCCTCAACCTGGCCCCGCTGACCCTCAAGGAGACCCGCGATCAGCTGCGCCTCCTCATCGGGCCACGACTGCGGCGCGGCGACGTCGAGCGGGTCCACGGGCTCAGCCGGGGAGTGCCGTTGTTCACCGAGGAGCTGGTGCGCTCGCCGAGTGCCGACGCCGTGCCGGAGCCGGTGGCCGAGCTGCTGTCCCGACAGGTCGACCACCTGAGCCCGAGCGCGCGGGCGGTGCTCCTCGTCGCAGCGCTCGCCGACCGCCCCCTGCCCGCGGGGCTGGTCGCGGACGCGACGTCGATGGACCGGCCCGAGCTCACCGACGCCCTGCGAGAGCTGGTCTCCTGCCACCTGCTCGCCGACCCGTACACGACGGCCGACGTCACCGTCCGGCACCCGCTGCTCGCTGCCACCGTGCGGGCCCGGCTCGTGCCGGGAGAGGCGGCCCCGGTGCATCGCAGGCTGGCCTCCGTCCTCGCCGCGACAGCGCGCCCGTCGCCGGCCGAGGTCGCCGAGCACTGGCGCGGCGCCGGCGACCCCCGGGAGGAGCTGCGCTGGCGCGTCGCCGCGGGTCGAGCGGCCTGCGACGGGCTGGCCCGCGACGAGGAGGCGGTCCACTGGGAGCGCGCCCTGGACCTCTGGCCCGAGGACGGCCCGGCTCCCGCGGAAGCGGGGACGACGAGGTCGGAGCTGCTCCTCGAGCTCGTCCACGCCATGATCGGGTCCGGGCGAACGGAGCAGGCGCGGTCACGGGTGGCGGAGGCGTTGTCGCTGGCTGGGGTCGTGCCCCGTGCCGACCACGCGCTGGCGCTGAGGCGCGCCAGCCAGGTGATGGCCGACGTCGACGCGGAGGCAGCCGTGCGGCTCGCCGACGAGGCGATCGCCGTGCTGACCGAGCTCGGCGACCGCGTCACCCTGGTGCGCGCCCTGGGCGACAAGTCCTGCGCGCTGCGCGGCGCCGGGAGGTACGACGACGCCTACCCCGTGGTCGACCAGGCACTGGCGGTCAGCGCCGAGCTCGACGACCTGGCTCTCCGCCGCGGCGCGCTGATCGAGCGGGCGTGGCTCGACGTCGCCGCGGGACACACGCTCGCGGGGCTGCGCGCGGCACGGGAGGCGAGGACCATGCTCGTGGAGGACGACCCGTTCAGCGACGTCTGGCTCGGCACCTACCACACCGACCTGCTCCTGATG
This sequence comes from Nocardioides sp. zg-1230, assembly GCF_013155335.1. Lineage (GTDB taxonomy): Bacteria > Actinomycetota > Actinomycetes > Propionibacteriales > Nocardioidaceae > Nocardioides. The sequence continues at coordinate 567,225 of NZ_JABJQZ010000008.1, forward strand.
CTGTGCGCGCCGGCAGACGACGTCGCCGACGCGGCCGACCCCGGCCTGGCCGCGGTGCGCGCGGCCGGGATCGAGTCCTGGGTGCTCAGCACGCTCCTGCTGTGCAACGTGGCCGAGGCCCGCATCCATGCGGGAGCCGTCGGCAGCGCCTCACGTCTGGTCCGGCCCCGCACCCGGGACGTGCCGCAGCAGGGCACCCGCTTCTTCCACCTCCTCCGCGCGTGGATCGAGGTGCTGCGCGGCGACCTGGAGGCCGCGGACCGACGTCTCGAGACCCTGACCCGGCTGGAGTTCGGCGTCAGCGCCCACCTGCAGGGGGTGGTGAGCGTGCAGGCGTTGTGCGACCTGTGGCGGGGCCTGCCGGTGCAGGCACTCGAGCGCATCGGCGACCGCATCGCCGGCGAGACCGCCACGTCGTGGTCTCCCTACACCGGGACCCTCCTGTGCCTGGCCGCCCGGGCCGCAGCCGACGTCGCCGAGGCCGACCCCACCCGGCGTCCCGTCCTCGCGGCCCGGCTCGCGGAGTGGCAGCACCAGTGGTCCGCAGATCCGCTCGGGCCGGACGCACCACACGCCGCAGCCCCCGCCGCGCGGAGCACGTGGCGCGCCGAGCTGGCGCGGCTCCACGGTGTCGCCCAGCTGCAGCACTGGGCCGGGGCGGCCGAGCAGTGGGACCTCGTCGGTCGCCCCCACGAGGCGGCGTACTGCCGCTGGCGGGCGGCCAAGCTCGCGCTGCTCGAGGGCCGCGGCACGCTCGCCGGCCGCCTGCTGCGCCGTGCCCACGCGCAGGCGCGCGGGCACGTGCCGCTCCTCGGCGTGATCGACCGCACCCGAGCCGCGGTCAGCGCTCCCGTCAGCGCCCCCGTCAGCGCCCCCGTGGCGCCGCGACGTGCTGGTAGTCCTTCGACGACACCCAGTAGCCGCCCCACTCCCAGCCGATCCGGGAGAACGCCGTGACCGGGAGGTCGCCGGCCCGGATCACGCCGAGGCGGGCCGGTGCCGATCGGTCGCGGCGGACGTCGGCGAAGGCCCGGCCGGCCGGGGGGTCGACGCGCCCCGGGCGGACGTAGGGGTTCTGCACCGGGTTGATGTCGATCGCCTCGCCGTAGGCGTGCTGTGACCAGCTCGTCTGTCCCGCGACGCGGCGGCAGTTGAACCCGGAGGTGTTGTTGGCCGCCATGGAGAGGTCGTCATCTGCGCGGTAGTCGTCGACGAGGCGCATCCGGGCGATCGGGAACCCTGCGTCGTACAGGCGTCCGAAGACCTCGGTCACGGGTCGCGCCCACCGTCGGTGGACGACCATCTCGCCGGTGCGGGCGCCGCCGTCGAAGTCGCGGTGGGTCATCCGGAGGTGGCGCAGGTCGCGCAGCGGCACGGGGCACCCGGGGCGGTGGCTGCGGCGCATCCGGTCGGCCAGGTCGGCGTCGACGCGACTGATCGAGGACTCGTACGCCGGGTCGTCGGCCTGCGCCTCCGCGCGGTCGTTCGCGAGTCCGGTGCAGCGCTGCCGGGACCGGAAGTCGGCGACGGCTCGCGTGCGGTCGGGACCGGCGAGCGGGACCGGGCGGCCGTCGACCGGCGAGATGCGGGCCGGCGTCCACGACTTCTGCACGGCTCCCCCGCCGTCGAGGGTGACGGTCAGGACGCCGCTGGCGGCCTGCCGGGCGTGGTACCAGACGAAGTTGCCGAGGCCGTAGCCCACCACCGCGTCGCCCGCCCACCCCGCGCCGCCGAGGACGTGGGAGTGGCTGCCCACGACGACGTCCGCGCCGGCGTCGGCGAGGTCGCGGGCGAGCAGCCGCTGCGACTGGGTCGGGCAGGACTGGTACTCCTTGCCCCAGTGCAGGTAGACGACGACGAGCTGGTCCTGCGCCGAGGCCGCCTCGACCGCGGCGACCAGCGCGTCGGCGTTGCTGCCTCGCGCCGACGCCGTACCGAGGCTGCCGGGGCGTGCGGTCCACACGGCGCTCGCGCCCTCGCGCTGGACCATGTCCGCGGCGAGGAAGGCGACCTCGAGCTCACCGACCTCGACCACGTGCGGGGCGTACGCCGCTGCACCCCGCCCAGCGCCGACCATCGCCACGCCGCGGTCCCGGCCGGCGGCCAGCGTGTCCTGCAGGCCCGTCGCGCCGTAGTCTCCGGCGTGGTTGTTGGCCACGCTCACCACGTCGACACCGGCGTCGGCCAGCACGTCGACGGAGCGGGGTCCCGTGCGGAACCAGTAGCGGTCGCCGGGGTTCTCCAGCTCCTTGGGGTCGCGCTGTCCCCGCCGGGTCACCGGTGTCTCGAGGTTGACCATCGCCACGTCTGCGTCCCGCAGCGTCCGGGAGATGCTCCCCAGCCCGCGCGGGCGGTCCAGCAGCTGCCCGGCCACGCCCTCGAAGTGCACGTCCCCACCGAACGCGAGGGTCACCTCACCCTCCCGCAGCGGCTCGGTCGTCGAGGTCTCTCCGGCGGCGGGACGCGACGGTGGCGGTTCCTCGGCGGGGGCCGAGCTGCACCCGGAGAGCACCAGCACGCAGGCGACGACTCCCCCGACGTGACGCGCCCGAACGTCCATCCCTCGATTGTGCCCCGGGCGTGGTTGAACCTTTGTCGAGCCTGGTCGCTCCGGGGATGGACACCACTGTCGGACCGGCAGATCCTTGGATCACGACCGGGCGGAGGGAGGTCTCGTGAGCGCGCTCCCCCGCCCTGACCTGCCACCCGGACCGCACCGCGACCTCGTGGTCGAGCTCCACGGCCTCCACCACCGCGCGGGGTGGCCCTCGCTGCGCACCCTCGCTGCGAGGACGGGCGTCTCGCACACGACCGTCTCCAAGGTCTTCTCCGCGCCGGCGCTCCCGACCTGGGGCACCCTCGAGCTGCTGGTCGAGGCGATGGACGGTGACACCGGCGAGCTCCACCGGCTGTGGCTCGCGGCGACCAACCCGTCGGACGTGGGTCCCACGCCGGCACCGGGGATCGCCGGCCGTCGGAGCGAGCTCGCGGCCGTACGCCGTCATCTCGAGGAAGGCGCCGGCCTCCTCCTCGTCACCGGTGAGGCCGGGATGGGCAAGACCACGGTCCTGACGAGTGCCGTGGCGCAGGTGCAGGACACCGTGCTGGTCGCCTGCGGCCGGTGCCTGCCTCTCTCGAGCGAGGTGCCACTGCTGCCGATCGCCGACGCGCTCCGACAGCTGGGGCGTGCCGACGACGGGCGGGCCGCGGCCGACGCCTTCCACACGTGCCCCGCGCACGTACGCGACGCCGTGTCGGTCCTGCTGCCCGAGTGGTCCACGGAGACCGTGGCCGTTCCGCACGCGGACGACCGGTGGCTGCGCCAGAGGCTGTTCCTGGGTGTCGCCGAGCTCTGCCACGCCGTGGCCCGGTCACGGCCCTTCGCGTTCGCGCTGGAGGACCTGCACTGGGCGGACGGCCTGACGCTCGACCTCGTCGAGCACCTCGTCCGGGACTCGCAGGTGCGGGTGCTGGGCTCGTGGCGCACCGACGACCCGGAGGTGACCGAGCAGCACCGGGAGTGGTTCGCCCGGATGCTTCGCGACGCGGACACGGTGCCGTTGGAACCGCTCACCGCGGAGGAGACGTGGGAGCAGGTGCGGCTCCTCCGCCCGGACGCGACGGCCGAGGACGCGGCCCGGATCCACGTACGCAGTCGCGGCCAGCCGCTCTTCACCGAGCAGCTCGCACAGGCCGACGCGGGACACCCCACCTACCTCGACGACCTCCTGGACAGACGCGTCGGACACCTGGCCGGCGCCTGGTGGGCCGTCGCGTCCGTGCTGGGCGTCGCGGACCGACGGATGACCGCACCAGAGGTCGCGCGCGCCGCCGATGTCGAGGAGGGGTTGCTCGCCGACGTGGTGCGAGACCTGCGGGAGCAGCGACTGGTCGACGTCGATGCGGGCGGCGTGCAGCTGCGCCACCCGCTCCTCGCCGAGGCCGTGCGGCGTCGGCTGCTGCCCGGTGAGGCCGTCACAGCGCACCGCGCGGTGGCCGCGACCCTGGCCGCGGGCAGCGACCCCGAACCCGCCGAGGTCGCACTGCACTGGCGGGCCGCCGACGACGCGGACGAGGAGCGCGCCTGGCAGGTGCGAGCCGCGCGCGCCGCGGCCGAACGCTACGCGGGGATGCAGGCGGCCGGCCACTGGCTGCGCGCACTGGCACTGTGGCCTCCCGGTGCGGCCGAGGTCGACGACCCACCGGTGCGCCGTCACGAGGTCGTGGCGGGCCTCGCGGCCCAGCTCGACCTCGCCGGTCGGCCGCGCGACGCCGTGCCCGTCCTCGAGTCCGAGCTGGCCCTGGCGGACCCGCCACACCTGTACGACGTCGCCGAGCGCGCGGACCTGCTCCACCAGCTGGCCAGGTTCAACTCCTCGCAGTTCGTGACGGGAGACGTGGGCCTACGACTCGTGGCGCAGTCGATCGAGCTCTACCGGACGCTGCCGCCGACCCCGGGACTCGCCGCGGCGCTGACGTGGCGAGGCACCGAGCTCGAGTGGCACGGTCGGCGCATCGACGCGACGCTCGCCCTGGCCGAGGCCGCCCAGGTGGCTGCGGAAGCAGGGGACCGCCAGCTCGAACGAACGGTCCGGGCGCAGTGGGTCTGGCAGCTCGCCACGCTGGGTCACGACGGGGCCCTCGACGAGATCGAGCGCGTGGTCCGCGACTTCGGTCCCGACGGCGACCTGCCGCGGAACCTGTACGTCGCCATCCGCCACACCGACATCCTCCTCATGGCCGGGCGTCCTGCGGACGAGGTGCTGCGAGCTGCGGAACCGACGTTGCAGCAGGCAGCACGGTGGGAGGCCACCACGAGCCGAGCCAACGTGCTCCTGAGCAACGTGGCGCAGGCGCTGCGCCGCGCCGGTCGCCTCCGCGAAGCGGTGCAGCGCCTGCAGGTCGACACCAGCAACGACGTGCCGGACGGCGTGCCCTTCCTCCACCTCGAGCGTGCCATGCTGGAGGTGCTCCTCGGCCACGAGGAGGAGGCGCGACGGCGGCTGGGTGTGTTCGACGTCGGTCATCACGAGGTCGTCGACACGGTGCTCCTCGCGGGGCGCCTGCACTTCGCGGCCTGGATGGGAGACCCCGCAGATGGCATCCCGCTGGCACGGGCCGTGCTCCTCGGGCGACATGACGAAGTAGCGCCCGGAACCGCGGGTGACCTCCTCGTGCTGACCGCCCGCACCGCCGTCGACGCGTCGACCGCCGGCACCGTCTCGGAGCGGAGGACCGTCGCCCGCAGCCTCGACGAGCTCCGGGCGGCCATGCACCACGACCCCTTCTCGCGCACCTCGGTGCTGGCCGACCGGGCATGCCTTCCCCAGTGGGACGCGGAGAGGCTGCGCCTGCTCGGTCAGGACACCGTCGAGGCGTGGCTGGGAGCGGCCACCACCTGGCACGACCTCGAGCGTCCGCACGACGCGGCGTACTGCCGGTGGCGAGCAGCCGAAGCGGCGCTGCGCGAGGGTCGAGGGACGGTCGCAGCGCGTGTGTTGAAGAGGGCCGCCGTCGATGCGCGAGAGCACGTCCCCCTCACGCACGCGATCGCCGAGACGGCCGCCACCGGACGCCGCAGGGGGTGACTCAGGCCGCGTCCGCGGCCAGGTGCCGCGACACCGCGAGCGCGGCCTGGCGGCCGGCGCGCGAGGCGCCGACGGTGCTCGCCGACGGGCCGTAGCCGACGAGCTGGACGCGCGGGTCGACGACCGACGTGGTCGCGCCCTGCACGTTGCCGGGCACGGGGACGAGGGCGATGCCACCCGCGGACGACCGCAGCCCGAGGGGCGCGAGGTGCTCGACGGCAGGCCGGAAGCCGGTCGCCCAGAGGATCACGTCGACCCGCTCGAAGCGCCCGTCCTCCCACCGCACGCCGTCGGGCTCGATCCGCTCGAACATCGGGAGCCGCCGCTCGTAGACGCCGAGCCGGGCGGCCTCCTGCTCCTGGGGACGCAGGGCCAGACCGGTCACGCTGACCACGCTCGCCGGCGGCAGGCCGCGTCGTACGCGCTCCTCGACGGCGGTGACCGCGGCGAGGCCGGCTGCGGAGTCGAAGTCGTCGTCGCGCCACACCGGCGGACGCCGGGTCACCCACAGCGTGTCGGTGACGGGCGCGAGCTCGCCCAGGAGCTGGACCGCGGAGGCGCCGCCGCCCACCACCAGCACCCGCTTGCCGCGGAAGTGGTCGGCGCCCGGGTAGCCGGCGGTGTGCAGCTGCTCGCCGGCGAACGACGCGATGCCCGGGTAGTGCGGCACGAACGGGCGGGTCCAGGTACCGGTGGCGTTGACCAGGGTCCGGGTGCGCCAGACGCGGTCACCGGCGCGCACGACGAGCAGGTCGCCCTCGCTCTCGACGCGGTCCACCCGGACCGGGCGCACGACGGGGAGGTGGTGCCACCGCTCGTAGCCGTCGAAGTAGTCGGGCACGAGGAGGTTGGCGGCGCGCCGGCTGCCGTCGGGTGCGGTCGAGGCGGGCAGGTCGGCGACCCCGTGCACGTCCTCCATGCTCAGGGACGACCAGCGGTGCTGCCACGCCCCGCCCGGACCCGGGTTGGCGTCGAGGACGACATGGTCGATGCCGCGCTGGCGCAAGAAGTAGGACGCGGCGAGGCCGGCCTGACCGGCGCCGATGACGACCGAGTCCAGCACCGGGTCGGGGTTCTCCATGCCGGGTCAACGCACGCCCGTCCAGACCTATGCCCGCCCGGTCCGGCGTGGCAGCCTCGACCCATGACCACTTCCGTCGCTGCACTCGCCACCCGCCTCCTGGAGCTCCACCACACCGGCACCACGCTGGTCCTGCCCAACGTCTGGGACGCCTGGTCCGCGAAGGTGGTCGCCGAGGCCGGCTTCGGCGCGCTCAGCATCGGCAGCCACCCGCTGGCCGACTCCCGCGGCCAGGGCGACAACGAGGACATGACGCTCGACGACGCCCTCGACGGCGTACGCCGGATCTGCTCGGCCGTGCCCGACGTCCCGGTGACCGCCGACATGGAGGCCGGCTACGGCGCCGCGCCCGCCGAGCTGGTCGAGCGGCTGCTCGAGGCCGGTGCCGTGGGCCTCAACGTCGAGGACACCGTGCACTCGGAGGGTGGGCGGATGCGGTCGGCGGCCGAGCACGCCGACTACATCGGCGCGGTGCGCCAGGCGGCCGACGCGGCCGGCGTCGACCTCGTCGTCAACGCACGCACCGACGTCTTCCTCAAGAAGGACCTCTTCGACGACCCGGTCGCCGAGGCGATCACCCGCCTGCGGGCCTGCGAGGAGGCGGGCGCGCGCTGCGTCTACCCCGTCGGCGTACCGGACGCGACCGCCCTGCAGGCCCTGCTCGACGCACTGTCCGGGCCGGTCAACGTCATCGCCAACCCGCGCACCGGAAGCGCCGCCGGGTCGCTGGAGGACCTGCAGGTGATGGGCGTGCACCGGGTGACCTTCGGCCCCAAGCTGATGCAGGAGCTCGCCCCCGACCTCGCCGCGCTGGTCGCACCCTGGAGGTGACGTCCAGGCGGGCGCCGACCCGGCGTAGCATCACCAGCCGTGAGCGCTGCTGAGTTCCACTACTCCGACCTCCTCCCCACCGCCGGTTCCAACGGCGCTCCGGAGACTCCCTACCGGCTGCTCACGACCGAAGGCGTGTCGACGACCGAGGTCGGCGGGCGGACGTTCCTCACCGTCGAGCCCGAGGCGATCCGGCGGCTCACCGAGGAGGCGATGCACGACATCAGCCACTACCTCCGACCCGGCCACCTCGCCCAGCTGCGCAAGATCATCGACGACCCCGAGGCGTCCGGCAACGACCGCTTCGTCGCGCTCGACCTGCTCAAGAACGTCAACATCTCCGCCGGCGGCGTGCTGCCGATGTGCCAGGACACCGGCACCGCGATCGTGATGGGCAAGAAGTCCGAGGGCGTCCTCACCGGCGCCGACGACGGCGAGGCCATCAGTCGCGGCGTGTACGACGCCTACACCCGGCTCAACCTCCGCTACTCCCAGCTCGCGCCGCTGACGACGTTCGAGGAGAAGAACACCGGCACCAACCTGCCGGCGCAGATCGAGCTCTACTCGACGCCGGCCAAGGACGTGCCGGAGTACAAGTTCCTCTTCATGGCCAAGGGCGGCGGCTCGGCCAACAAGTCGTTCCTCTTCCAGGAGACCAAGGCCGTCCTCAACCCGACGCGGCTGATGGAGTTCCTCGACGAGAAGATCCGCTCGCTCGGCACCGCTGCGTGCCCGCCGTACCACCTCGCGGTCGTCATCGGCGGCACCAGCGCGGAGTTCGCCCTCAAGACCGCCAAGTACGCCTCCGCGCACTACCTCGACGACCTGCCGACCGAGGGCTCGATGAGCGCCCACGGCATCCGCGACGTCGAGCTGGAGGAGAAGGTCTTCGAGCTCACCCAGTCCTTCGGCATCGGCGCGCAGTTCGGCGGCAAGTACTTCTGCCACGACGTCCGCGTGGTCCGCCTCCCCCGCCACGGCGCGTCGTGCCCCGTCGCGATCGCCGTCTCCTGCTCGGCCGACCGGCAGGCGCTCGGGAAGATCACGCCCGAGGGCGTCTTCCTCGAGCAGCTCGAGACCGACCCGGCGCACTACATGCCCGACGCGGGCATGGCCCACGACATCGAGGGCGGCGCGGTCGTGCCGATCGACCTCAACCAGCCGATGGCCGACATCCTCGCCGAGCTGTCGAAGCACCCGGTCAAGACGCGGCTCTCGCTCACCGGTCCGCTGGTCGTCGCGCGCGACATCGCGCACGCCAAGATCAAGGAGCGCCTCGACGCCGGCGAGGAGATGCCCGACTACCTGCGCAACCACCCCGTCTACTACGCCGGTCCGGCCAAGACCCCGGCCGGCATGCCGTCCGGGTCGTTCGGGCCGACCACGGCCGGCCGGATGGACTCGTACGTCGAGCAGTTCCAGGCCGCCGGTGGGTCGATGGTCATGCTCGCCAAGGGCAACCGCTCCAAGGCCGTCACCGAGGCGTGCCACGCCCACGGCGGGTTCTACCTCGGCTCGATCGGCGGCCCGGCCGCCCGGCTCGCACAGGACTGCATCCGGTCCGTCGAGGTGGTCGAGTACGAGGAGCTCGGCATGGAGGCGGTGTGGAAGATCGAGGTCGAGGACTTCCCTGCCTTCATCGTCGTCGACGACAAGGGCAACGACTTCTTCACCGACCCCTCGGGCGCGGTGACCGTGCCCATCTCTGGAATCCGGGTTCGCTCGGCCCAGTAGCGCTCAGGTGGCGCTGATGCGGGCGGCGAGGTCGGCCGCCGCCTCCCCGATCCGGTGGCCCAGCACCTCTGCTCCCTCGACCCGCCCCTGGTGGGCGCCACCGAGCCAGACGGTGGCGATCGGCGCGATGGCCTGCACGGCCTCGCGCACCGCCGGGAGGTCCTCGACGGTCGGGACGGCCAGCACCACGGCGTCGGGCATCAGCGCACGGGCGGTGTCGACCCAGCTCTCGACCGGCAGGTCGGCGCCGAGGTAGGTGACGTTGACGCCGCGGCTGCGCAGCACCATCGCGAACGCCATCACGCCCAGCTCGTGGCGCGAGCCGCGGGCCAGTCCGGCCATCACGTGCGGCGCCGCGGGCTCAGCGTGCGGCAACTGGTGGAAGGCCTGCGCGAGCCGACGCAGGACGGCGGCGCTGACGAAGTGCTCCCCCGCGACGCTGACGGCGCCCTGCTGCCAGGCCTCACCGAGCCGCACGAGCGACGGCATCAGCCACTCGTCGACCGCGACGGCCAGGTCACCCTCGGCGAACGCCTTGTCGAGCATGCTCTCCAGTCGTACGACGTCGAAGTCCTCGCCGCACGAGGCCAGGTCGTCGAGCCGGGCCAGCGGCGATCCCGGCCTGGGCTCGGCGGCGACGGAGCCGACCGGCTCGTCCAGCACGCGCCTGGCAGCGTCTCGCGGCGCCCACCCCGAGTCGACGAGGTCGCGCATCACGGACAGGCGGCGGACCGCCTCGTCGTCGTAGAGGCGGTAGTTGCCCTCGGTGCGGGCCGGTGACACCACGCCATACCTCTGCTCCCACTTGCGCAGGGTCTCGCGCGGCACTCCGGTCAGCTGTGCGGTGCGTCCGACGGTGTACACGTCCCCAAGGGTAGCGAACTTTGGACAAAGTGTGGACAGCGATCTACCGTTCCCTTGTCCCCAACAGTGGACAAACTGTGGACAACCCGCAGGCGCACTCCCCAGGAGACCCACCCATGACGACGATGACGACGCTGGCGGCACACCCGACGACCGACCTCCACGGGCGTACGAACCGCCGGCTGCGCGCGGCGGGCATCGCGGCCCTCGTCGCCGCGGCGGTGGGCTCCGTGCTCGGCGCGTCACCCGCGATGTCCGACGCTCCCTCGACCGACAGCCACTGCCGGATGGATCTCGTGGGCAGCTACTGGTCGAGCAGTGGCTGCACCGACGAGCCGGCGGCGACGAGCGCCCGCTGAACCGCTGACGCTGAGCCGCCGCTGAGCCGCTCTGGCGCGGTCAGCTGACGGCGCCGAGGCGGGTGGCCAGGGCGGCCGCGGCCGCACCCGCGTGGTGGCCGAGGTGCACCGGGCCCTCGACGCGGTCCTGGTGGGCGCCGCCGAGCAGCACCTCGGTCATCGGCAGGAGCGCGTTGCTCACCTCTCGCACCGCCGGGAGGTCCTCGATCGTCGGGGCGGCGAGCACCACCGCCTGCGGCTGGATGAGCCGGACGGCGCCCACCCAGGCCTCCAGCGGCAGGTCTCCGCCGAGGTAGGTCACCGCGACACCGCGCGACCTCAGCACCAGCGCGAACGCCAGCACGCCGATCTCGTGGCGGGAGCCGCGTGCGAGCCCGACGACGACGCGCGGCCCCCCGCTCGGGGCGGGCGGCAGGGACTGGAAGGTGAGGGCGAGCCTGCGGTGCACGGCGCCGGTCACGAAGTGCTCACCGGCCACCGAGACGAGCCCGCGCTGCCACGCCTTGCCGAGGTGGACCATCGATGGAAGCAGCCAGTCGTCGACCACCGACACGACGTCGATGTCGGCGAACCCCTCGGCGAGCAGCCGCTCGAGCTGGGGGACGTCGAAGTCCTGCGCGCACGAGACGAGGGTCTCGAAGCGAGCCTCGTAGGCCGGCTCCTCGGGTCGCTCGACCTCGGCCTCCGCGGCCGCGACGTCCTCGGTCACGTGGCGGGCCGCCTCCTGCGCCGTCCAGCCGGCCTCGACCAGGCTGCGCATCACGCTGAGCCGGCGCACCGCCTCGTCGTCGTAGAGCCGGTAGTTGCCGGGCGAGCGCTGCGGCACGACCACGCCGTAGCGCTGCTCCCACTTGCGGAGCGTCCCCGAGGGCACGCCGGTGAGCTCGGCGGTGCGGCTCACTGTGTACACACCTTCACGGTAGACGGGCGACAGGCGTCTGGGCAGCCATTTCGGGACACGTTCTGCTGCGCGGCGACCTGGACGAACCCTGCCGAGCGCCCCCCGGCCTCCCGTGCCCGGGCCGCCGTCGGGGCCGGCGCGGGACTTGGCAGGATGGCGCCATGGTGAGCCCCGAGACCCCGTACGACGCCGGGACCAGCGTGGAGGTCGCCCGCGCGGAGAGCCCCCGCGGCGAGGTGGTGCTGCGACGGCGTACGTCCGGGAACGGCGCCGACGTGCTCGAGCTCCGCGTCAACGGGGTGTTCGTGATGGACACCCTCGAGACGACGAGCGAGATCGAGCTCGCCGCGCAGGCGCTCGACCTCGTCGAGGAGCCGTCAGCGGTGCTCGTCGGCGGGCTCGGGCTCGGCTTCACGCTCCAGCGGGTCCTGGCCGACCCCCGTGTCGAGCGGGCGGTCGTGGTGGAGATCGAGGAGGCGCTGATCCGGTGGATGCGCGACGGCACGGTGCCGCACGGGCCCGGCGTGCTCGCCGACACCCGCGCGAGCCTCGTCAACGCCGACATCGCGATGGCGATCGCCGAGGCGCGGTCGACGTACGACCTGGTGCTCCTCGACGTGGACAACGGCCCGGGCTACCTGGTGCACGAGCGCAACGAGGCGGTGTACGCCGAGGAGTTCCTCCGGCGCTGCCGCGACGTGCTGGGCCCCGGGGGCGTGCTGGTGGTCTGGTCGGCCAGCGCCGCGCCGGAGCTGCTCGCCTCGCTCGAGGCGGTGTTCGGTGCCGCGGAGGAGCAGGCCCACGACGTGCTGCTGCAGGACCGCCCGGAGCAGTACTACCTCTACCTGGCCCGTCGCTGAGGCCCGCCGGACCTCAACGCAGGAAGGCCTCGAGCACCGGGCCGGCGGTCTGCGACCCGGAGACGCCGGTCTCGACGAAGACGGCGACCGCGAGGTCGCCCCGGGTCGCGATCATCCACGCGTGCGTCGGGAGCGACCCGGACGCGTCGGGCTGGCCGTGCTCCGCGGTGCCGGTCTTGGCGCCGACCTCGCCCGGGACGTCCTGGAGGAAACGGCCCGAGCCCGTGGTCACCACGGCCCGCATCAGGCCGCGCAACGTGCCCGACTCGGGTCCGGTCAGCGGCGCCTGCGGCGGCACCTGCTCGACCCGGTGGTCCGGGAGCAGCACGGGCAGCACGGCCCGACCGGCCCGGACGGACGCGGCGACCGTGGCCATGGCGAACGGGCTGGCCAGCACGGTGCCCTGGCCGATCATGTCGGCGGCGGCGCCCGTCTCGGTCTCCGGCGGCGGCACCTGCCCGAAGTAGACCGGGAAGCCGAGGTCGTGGTCGGTGCCGAGCCCGAGGGCCTGCGCGGCGGCGGTGAGCTCGCCCTCCGCGAGGCGGTCGGCGTTGCCGATGAGGGCGGTGTTGCACGACTGGGCGATGGCCTGGGTGAGGGTGACGTCGCCGAGCGAGGAGGCCGGGTAGTCGTCGTAGTTCTTGAACGACCGCCCGTCCACGACCGTGGTGGCAGGGCACGACACGACGTCGTCGACGCCCATCCCGCTGCGCAGCAGGGCGAGCGACGTGACGACCTTGAAGGTCGAGCCGGGGGCGTACTGCCCGGTCATCGCGAGGTCCGCACCCGCGGCGCCGGCGCCGTTGGCGCTCGCCAGGACCGCGCCGTCGGAGGGACGGATGGCCACGAGCGCTGCCGCCGGGGCGCCGTCGCCGAGGCCGGCGAGCACGTCCTCGGCCTTCTGCTGCAGCGCGGGATCGAGGGTGGTGGCGAGGTCGGCACCGTCGGTGGCGGGGACCTGGGCGAGGGTGCGCAGCTGGTCGTCGGCGCCCCGGGCGACGACGGCGGTCCCGGGCTGTCCCCGCAGCTGCTCGTCGTAGCGCTGCTGGAGGCCCGACAGCCCGACCTCGTCACCGGCGACGATGCGGCCCTCCGAGGCCTCGACGACCTCGGCGGTGGCCGGGCCGACGCGTCCGAGCAGGGCCGCGGCGAACTCGCGCGTCGGGGCGAGCGGCAGGGTGTCCCGCACGGCGAGCGCACCCCGGACCTCCGCGAAGGCCGGCAGCACCTCGAGGGCGTCGTCCTCGCGCAGGACGAGGGCCTCGACGAAGGCCTCTGCGCCCATCGCCTCCGCGCGCTCGACGTACGACGCCACGTCGACGTCGAGGACCCGGGCGATCCGGCGGGCGCTGCGGGTGACCTGCGGGCCGTCGACCTTGGTCTTGTCCAGCCCGTAGCGCAGCACCGGTCGCTCGGTCACGAGGACCGCGCCCCCGGCCCCGGTGATGTCGCCGCGCACCGGGTCGAGCGTGCGCAGGCCGAGGGAGTCACCCTCGGCGAGGTCGGGGACCAGCGCGTCGGGCGCCCAGTCGACCCGCCAGCCGGTGCCGGTCGGCACCAGGGCCACCGTGGTGTCGTACTCCCACGGAGCGTCGGTCAGGTCCCACCGCCAGGCCAGTACCGCCGTCGCCGAGCCGGGGTCGTCGCTGGTGGCCTCGACCTCGTCGACCGAGGCGACCTCGACGGCGACCGGCACGTCCTCGAGCGGGGACACGAGGTCGGCGAACGCGGCACGGTCGGCCCCGTCGGTCAACGGGACGTCGCCGAGCGAGTGCTCCGACAGGGCGGCGGCGAGGTCGTCGGCCACTCCGGACGGCGGGGCGGCGTCGTCACCACCGAGCACGGAGCAGGCCGAGCTCACCCCCACGAGCAGAGCGGCGACCCCGAGACGGAGAGATCGCATGCCCCCGATGGTCTCAGGCGAACCGCTCGCGGTAGTGGGAGGACCCGCCGGCGTAGGCCTCCCAGTCGACGCCGTCCACGTCCGCGCCCGCGAGCACGGCAGCGAGGCGGTCGAGGTAGTACTCCCAGCCGGGGCCGACGCTCGCAGCCATCTCGACACCCGTGGCACCCGGCGCGAGCACCTGGACGAACCGCAGCGACGTGACGCCATCAGTCTCCTCGAGCTCGAGCTCCATGTGCCACACCGCCTGCTCCCCCGAGCCGTCCTCGCTGAAGGGCTGCGGCTCGCGACCGCGGACGACGAAGCGTCGCGGCGGCTCGCACGCCAGCACGTCCATCTCCTCGGCGGGGGCGTCGTCACCCTCCGCTGTCATCCGGAAGGTCACCGACCCGGTCGCGGGGTCGCCGCTCCACGTGCCGATCCAGCGCTCCATGCGCGAGGGGTCGGTGCAGGCCGCCCAGACGTCGTCGAGCGGCGCCCGGAGCTCGCGCTCGATCACGAGCAGGGTGCTGCCGTCGCGCTCCTCGCGCCGGCCGTTCATCGAGGTGGTGCTCATGCGGTGTCCTCCTGCGGTGGGGATGGGTGGTGCGCCACGTGGTCCGCGGCGGCACCGACGACGGGGTCGGCGGCGGCCCGGCGCTCGCGCACCGTGCGGCGCACCTCGAGCTCGAGACCGTCGAAGGCCGACTCCGCGAACCTCGGCCGTGGCGCGCCCGCACCCTCGACCACGGCCAGCCAATCGGTGAGGACGGCCAGCCCGTCGCGCCGGAGCCGGTAGTGCCGCTCGCGCCCGCGGTCCTCGGCCTCGACGAGACCCGCCTCGGCGAGCACCTTCAGGTGACGGCTGATCGCCGGCCGGCTGATCGGGTGGTCGGCCGTCAGGTCGACCACGCGGGCCGCCCCCCGCGCCAGCCGTACGACGAGGTCGCGGCGCACCGGGTCAGCGAGGGCGGCAAACGGATCCACGGGCTATTGGTAACCCATTCGTTACCAATTGTCAAGGGTGGCCGAACGAGACGCCCATCCCGCGCGACTCTGGACAAACCTCGGACAAACAGTGGACAAACACTCGACAGCCGCCCCGTCGCCGTGATTCCGTGGAGCCTCGACCTTGATCCCCCCACAAGGAGCACCGACATGACGCGCACCTCCCGCACCGCCTCCGGCCTCGCCGCCCTCTCCCTCGGCGTGGCGACCGTCGTCCTCGCGCCCACTGCGGCCCAGGCCAAGCCCGACACCGACTGCATGCGCGCTGGCATCAGCACGCTCAAGTCGGCCGGGCTCCTCTCGTCCGTGGCCAAGGACGGCCTCCCGATCGCCACGGCCGTCTCGGTCGGCGTGGCCCCCCGGGCCGGCACCGACGTCGCCTCCCTCCCGGACCCGCTCCCCCTCTCGGTCGTCCTGGCCGACCACCGGGCGGGCGACGACAGCCTGTTCATCTACCCCTGGTGCTGATGCTCGACGCCCGACCCGACGGCCTCCTCTGAAGGCGCCCCGCCGACCATCCCCGGTGTCGGCGGGGCGTTTCCGTGCCCGGCCACGACCGGCGGCGCCCGCGAGGCGTACTCGCCCCCGGAGTGGGTACGGTCGAGCCGTGACCGAGACACGCACCGAGCACGACTCCATGGGCGAGGTCCAGGTGCCTCGCGACGCCCTCTGGCGGGCACAGACGCAGCGCGCGATCGAGAACTTCCCGATCAGCGGGCTCACCCTCCAGCCCCGGCACGTCCAGGCCCTGGCCCACGTCAAGGCGGCCGCCGCGACCGCCAACGCCGCGCTGGGCGTCGTACGCCACGAGCAGGCGCAGGCGATCGTCGCCGCGGCCGACGCCATCGCCGAGGGGACGCACGACGGGGAGTTCCCGATCGACGTCTTCCAGACCGGGTCGGGGACGAGCTCCAACATGAACGCCAACGAGGTCATCGCGACCCTGGCCGCCCGGGCCGACGTCGAGGTCCATCCCAACGACCACGTCAACGCCTCGCAGAGCAGCAACGACACGTTCCCCACCAGCATCCACGTCGCCGCCACCCTCGCGGTCGTCGACGACCTGCTGCCCGCGCTCGACCGGCTCGCCTCGTCGTTCGAGGCCAAGGCCGAGGAGTTCGCCGACACGGTGAAGTCCGGCCGCACCCACCTGATGGACGCCACGCCCGTCACGCTCGGGCAGGAGATGGGGGCCTACGCCGCCACGCTGCGGCTCGGCACGGAGCGGCTCGAGGCGGTGCTCCCGCGGGTGCGCGAGCTGCCGCTCGGCGGCACGGCCGTCGGTACCGGCATCAACACCCCGGCCGCCTTCGCCGAGCGCGCGATCGCCGCGCTCGCCGACCGGACCGGACAGCCCTTCACCGAGGCGGGCGACCACTTCGAGGCCCAGGGCACCCGCGACTCGCTGGTCGAGCTGTCCGGCGTGCTGCGCACGATCGCGGTGGGACTGACCAAGATCTGCAACGACCTGCGCTGGATGTCGTCCGGGCCCACGACCGGGCTCGCCGAGATCCACCTCCCCGACCTGCAGCCCGGGTCGAGCATCATGCCGGGCAAGGTCAACCCGGTGCTGCCCGAGGCGACGCTGATGGTCTGCGCCCGTGTCGTCGGCAACGACGCCACGATCGCGTGGGCCGGCGCGTCCGGCAGCTTCGAGCTCAACGTGCAGATGCCCGTGATGGCGCACGCGCTGCTCGAGTCGATCCACGTCCTCTCCACCTCGTCGGTGCTGCTCGCCGAGCGGTGCGTCGACGGGATCACCGCGGACGCCGACCGCATGCGCCACTACGCCGAGTCCTCCCCGTCGGTGGTCACCCCTCTCAATGCCCACATCGGCTACGAGGAGGCGGCCAAGGTCGCCAAGAAGGCGCTCGCCGACGGCGCGACGATCCGGGAGACGGTGATCGCGATGGGCTACGTCGAGCGCGGCGACCTGACCGAGGAGCAGCTCGACGCGGCCCTCGACGTCGATTCGATGACGGGTCGGGCATGAGCGACATCACCAGCCCTGAGCACGTGCGCGCCCAGTACGAGACCGAGGACCGCCTCGAGACCCGTCGCTCGGTGTGGCACCCGACCGACGACGGCCGCGACCCCGCTGACGAGGCGTTCAAGGCCATCGACCGCGCCATGACCGGTGACTCGCGGGTCCTCGAGGTGGGCTGCGGCACCGGCGCCATGGCGGGACGGATCAACGCACTGCCCGGCGTCACGCTGGTCGCGGTCGACTTCTCCGAGCGCTTCGTCGAGCTGACGGCCGCCCGCGGCGTCGACGCCCGCCAGGCCGACATCTGCTACCTCCCCTTCGAGGACGACAGCTTCGACGTCGTCTACGCCGGCTGGATGCTCTACCACGTGCGCGACATCGACCGGGCCCTCGCCGAGGTCCGCCGCGTGCTGCGTCCGGGCGGCACGTTCGTCGCGGTCACCAACGGCGACGACAGCCTCGCGGACCTGCGTCGCGAGGCCGGCGGCCGCCCGATGGTGACGAGCTTCTCGAGCGAGAACGGCGAGTTCACGCTGCGGCGGCGCTTCAGCGACGTACGCCGCCAGGACCTCGAGACCCGCGCCGTGTTCGCCGACCACGCCGAGGCGCAGGCCTATCTCGACTCCTCCGACGAGGGGCTCGTGCTGCCCGTCTTCGAGGGCTCGCGAACCTGCGCCGGCCACGTGACGGTCTTCGAGGCACGCTGACGAGCAGGGGCTGCCGATCGTCCGAAGTGCGTCCTAGCCTCGGGGCATGACCGCGACCGACAGCGAGGCGACGTACGAGATCAAGCCCCTCACGCCCGAGACCTGGCCGGCCTTCGACGACCTCGTCATCCGGCACAACGGGATCTTCGGCGGCTGCTACTGCATCGCGTTCCACCCCGACGGCCCCGAGCGCGGCCAGGGCAAGGAGGCCAACCGCGCCCTGAAGCGGTCCTTCGTCGAGCAGGGCCTGGCCCACGCGGCGCTGGTGATGGACGGCGACGAGGCCATCGCCTGGGCGGAGTACGGGACCCCGGCCGAGCTGCCGAGCATCCACCACCGCAAGCAGTACGACGCCGAGAAGGACGCCGACCCCGACTACCGGATCACCTGCGTCTTCGTCGACCGCCGCCACCGCCGGCAGGGCCTCGTCGAGGTCGCGATCCGCGGTGCCCTCGACCTCATCGCCGAGGCCGGTGGCGGCGTGGTCGAGGGCTACCCCCACGACCTGACCCACCAGACGAAGAAGATGTCCTCGTCGTTCCTCTACAACGGCACGCGCCGCCTCTACGAGCGCCTCGGCTTCACCTACGTGCGGCCGAAGGGGCTGAAGAACTGCGTCATGCGGAAAACCATCGACGCCCATTGACCTACATACCCCCCAGGGGTATGTTCCCAGACATGGAACACCAGACCACGCACCACACCGAGCACCAGGTGGCCCACGGCGAGCACCACGACATGGGCAGCACCAACGCGATGGCGATCTCCGCCACCCTCCACTGTCTCACCGGCTGTGCCATCGGCGAGATCCTCGGCCTGATGATCGGCACCGCCCTCGGCCTGGGAAACCTCGCCACGATCGCGATCGCCGTCGGCTTGGCGTTCCTCTTCGGCTACGCCCTGTCGACGCTGCCGCTGCTGCGCGCCGGCCTCGGGCTCGGCGCTGCGTTGAGCGTCGTCCTCGCGGCCGACACCCTGTCGATCGCGACCATGGAGCTGGTCGACAACCTCGTCATGGCAGCGATCCCCGGAGCCATGGAGGCGGGGCTGGTCAACCCGGTCTTCTGGCTCTCGATGATGCTCGCGCTGACGGTGGCGTTCTTCGCGGCCTGGCCCGTCAACCGTTACCTCCTCGCGCGCGGCAAGGGCCACGCGCTGACCCACGAGTTCCACGGCGCCGAGCCCGAGGGCGCGCGGCGCTTCATCCCCGACCTCGCCACGTCGACCCTCGTCGCGGCCATCGTCGCCTTCATGCTCGGCGGCCTCGTCGTCTCGATCGCCGACGAGCTCGAGGCACCGCCCGAGACCAGCCACGCTGCCGCGACTCGGTGACCCGAGAGGGACTCAGTACCAGCCGTTGCCCTGCTTGAAGCTCCACGCGCTGCACGGGGTGCCGTAGGTGTCCTGGATGTACTCCAGTCCCCAGCGGATCTGCGACTCGGCGGAGGTCATGTAGTCGGCGGGCAGCTCGTGCAGCTGCGTCAGGGCCTGCGGGATGCCGTACGCCGACGACGTCGGGTTGTCGGCGTCGACGCGCCAGTCCGACTCGCTGACGTAGAGCGAGTCGAGGCAGGAGAACTGGTCGGAGGAGAAGCCGTACGCCGGCAGCAGCGCGCGGGCGATGTCGCGCGGGTCGCCCTCGGAGAGCTTCTCCGACCGCGTCACGGCCGAGCCGCCGGCCATCTCGAGCGCGGTGGCCTTCGCCTTGTCGGTCCGTCGGGCCGAGCGCGAGGCGACCTGGCGCGAGTCGCGTCGCTCGTCGGCGGCCGCGTCCGCGGTGGCCTCGGGCGATGCGCTCGGGGACGTGCTCGGGGACGCACTCGCGGACGCACTCGCGGACGTGGTCGCCACGTCCGCGGCGGCCGGGGACAGCACGTCGGGGTCGACCGAGGCGAGGCCGCTGGTGACGCTCACGCCGGTGACGGCGGCGGCCAGGCCGGTCAGGGCGACGCCGGTGCGCAGGGCACGACGTGGCGCGCGCACGGCCTTGTGCTTGCCGGGCGCGCGGTGCTTGGGGGCGTACTTGTCTTGCTTCGACACAGGGGCTCACGGGGGTTGACGACAGGGGGCGTCACGCCGGGTCCATGTACGACAGGCGCGGTTCGACCACGAGGACACGGTGCGGCGGGACGGGGCGGTGGTGCGGGGCTCCCGGCGTCCTGCCGACGACCGAGGTCACGAAACGGTCACGAGCCACCTTGCATGAGGCTTCAACCACGTGCAAACCGAACCGCACAATTGCCCATGCCTCTTGCGTCACTCCGGTCACACGAGGTCACACGACTCCCACCCGTCGCGCCGACGTGACCGCTGTAACGCCGGGTTGATGGCTGTACCCCCCGTGATGCATCTGGGTGGGTAGTTGCACTAACCCGGCGTTACAGCGTCAGGTCGCGCTGCCTCGACGTACGCGCCGAGGGGTCAGAGGGTGACGTCCTCCAGCATCTCGGTCACGAGCGCGGCGATGGGCGAGCGCTCCGAGCGGGTGAGGGTGACGTGGGCGAAGAGCGGGTGGCCCTTGAGCTTCTCCACCACCGCGACGATGCCGTCGTGTCGCCCGACACGGAGGTTGTCGCGCTGGGCGACGTCGTGGGTGAGCACGACCTTGGAGTTGGCGCCGATGCGCGAGAGGACGGTCAGCAGCACGTTGCGCTCGAGGGACTGGGCCTCGTCGACGATGACGAACGCGTCGTGCAGGGAGCGGCCGCGGATGTGGGTCAGCGGCAGCACCTCGAGCATCCCGCGGTCCATGACCTCGTCGACGACGTCGCGCGAGACCAGGGCGCCGAGGGTGTCGAAGACGGCCTGGGCCCAGGGCGACATCTTCTCGTTCTCCGAGCCGGGCAGGTAGCCGAGCTCCTGGCCGCCGACGGCGAAGAGCGGCCGGAAGACCACGACCTTCTTGTGCTGGCGACGCTCCATGACGGCCTCGAGGCCGGCGCAGAGGGCCATCGCCGACTTGCCGGTGCCGGCGCGGCCACCGAGGGACACGATGCCGACCTCGGGGTCGAGCAGCATCTCGAGCGCCACCCGCTGCTCGGCCGAGCGGCCGTGGATGCCGAAGGCGTCGCGGTCGCCGCGCACGAGGTGCACGCGCTTGTCCGCGCCCACGCGGCCCAGCGCCGTGCCCCGCTCGGACAGCATCACGAGGCCGTTGTGGCACGGCAGGTCGCGAGCCTCGGCGAGGTCGATCACGCCGTCCTCGTAGAGCTCGTCGAGGTCGCTGGCGGCCACCTCGAGCTCGGCCATGCCGGTGTAGCCGGTGTCGGAGCTGCTGATCGCCTCGGCGCGGTACTCCTCCGCGTCCAGCCCGACCGCCGAGGCCTTGATCCGCAGCGGCAGGTCCTTGCTGACCAGGGTGACGCGGTGCCCCTCGTTGGCGAGGTTGCGCGCGACGGCGAGGATGCGGGTGTCGTTGTCGCCGAGGCGGAAGCCCGACGGCAGCGACTCGGGGTCGGTGTGGTTGAGCTCGACGCGGAGCGTGCCACCCTCCGCGCCGACCCCCACCGGCTGGTCGAGACGCCCGTGGACGATGCGCAGCTCGTCGAGGGCTCGCAGGGCGGAGCGGGCGAAGAAGCCGAGCTCCGGGTGGTTGCGCTTGCCCTCGAGCTCGGTGATCACCACCACCGGCAGGACGACCTCGTGCTCGGCGAACCGCTTGATCGCGGCCGGGTCGGCGAGGAGGACGCTGGTGTCGAGGACGTACGTGCGACGGGTGCTGCTGGGTGAGGTCTTGCTGCTGGCCACGACTAACCCCTTGCTGCGGGTCGGCGCGCGCACTCCTCGCCCGGCCCGATGTCATTCAACGGACCGGAGAGCTCCCATCTGAGTGCCCAAGGTTTCCTCCCGGTTCAGCAAGCTTCCCCACCTGCCGATACCGGCGAAAGTACGCCCGGTGGCACCCCGATCCGGGGCGACACGCCCGAACGCGAGGTGACCGCAAGATGACGTCTGGGGACGGCGGGTCAGCCGCCGAAGCGGCGCTCGCGCTCGGCATACGCCCGGATCGCGCGCAGGAAGTCGACGCGGCGGAAGTCGGGCCACAGGGCCTCGCAGAAGTAGAACTCCGAGTTGGCCGACTGCCACAGCAGGAAGCCACCGAGGCGCTGCTCGCCCGACGTGCGGATCACCAGGTCCGGGTCGGGCTGGCCCTTGGTGTAGAGGTGCTCGGCGATGTGCTCGACGTCGATGATGTCGGCGAGCTCCTCCAGGGAGGTGCCCTTGGTGGCGTGGTCGGCGAGCAGGGCGCGTACGGCGTCGGCGATCTCGCGGCGACCGCCGTAGCCGACGGCGACGTTGACGAGCAGGCCGTCGATGTCGCGAGTGGCCTCCTCCGCCGCCTTGAGCCGCTCCGCCGTCTCGGTCGGCAGCAGGTCGAGCGCGCCGACGGGGTGGATCCGCCAGCGACGGGCCTCGGCGAGGGACTCGACCGCGCCCTCGATGATCTTCAGCAGCCCGGTGAGCTGCTCGGGCGGGCGGTTGGTGAGGTTGTCGCTGGAGAGCAGCCACAGGGTGACCACCTCGACGCCGACCTCCTCGCACCAGCCCAGCAGCGGCCGGATGTTGTCGGCACCGGCTTGGTAGCCCTCGGCCGTGTTGAGCCCGACCGCCTTGGCCCAGCGGCGGTTGCCGTCGAGCATCACGCCCACGTGCTTCGGGATCTGGTCGTGGGGCAGGAACTTCACCACCCGGGACTCGTAGGCCGGGTAGAGCACCCGTCGTACGGCGTCCTTCACGTTGACCACCCACCGATCGTAACGCCGCAACGCCGTGTGACCGGTCACTCGGTGCAGTCGACTGCGCACTTCACACCTGTCCGGGTATTTTCTTTGGCATGGAGATCCAGGCATGACCCCTCGCGACCGAGTCGAGCACGCCGTCGAGCGCGCGAGCGAGGTGATGGCCGACAAGATGGCCGAGATCAAGCCGCACCTCCGTGGCTGGCTGCACGCGGCCACCGCGCCCATCGCCCTCGCCGCCGGGATCGTGCTGGTGGCGCTCTCGCCGACCGCGTCCACCCGCATCGGGTCGGCCGCCTTCGCGTTGTCGGCGTTGCTGGTCTTCACCGTCTCGGCGATCTACCACCGCGGCACCTGGTCGCCGCGCACCTGGGCGTTCCTGCGGCGCTTCGACCACGCCAACATCTTCGTGCTGATCGCCGGCACCTACACGCCCTACGCGCTGCTCTTCCTCGACGGCACCGCCCGTACGACGTTGCTCGCCGTCGTGTGGGGCGCGGCGATCGCCGGCGTGGTGTTCCGCGTCTTCTGGACCGACGCGCCGCGCTGGCTCTACACGCCGATGTACATCGCCCTCGGCTGGGCAGCGGTCTTCTTCATCCCGCAGTTCATGGAGGGCGCCGACCGGTTCAGCAGCGGCATCGCAGCCGCCACGCTCGTGCTCGTGGCGGTCGGAGGTGTGCTCTACACGCTCGGCGGTGTGGTCTACGGCCTCAAGCGTCCCAACCCCTCGCCCCGGTGGTTCGGGTTCCACGAGGTGTTCCACTCGTTCACGATCCTGGCCTTCGCCGCCCACTACGTCGGCGTCTCGCTGGCGACGTACTCCCTGCGCTGAGCCTCCCTCCCGCTGCGGTGAGGCTGCTCACGTCGGGCAACGATCGGCGGCGCCCGGTCGTCGTACAGGGGAAGCCCTGTCCCCCACCCCCGCCGAGAGATGACTGACTCCCCCACCGACAAGCCCGACCGCCAGCCCTTCCTCGACCTGAGCCTCCCCCAGCTCGTCGCCGGCGCCACCGCCGCGGCGACGTCGGCGATCCTCATCAGTCGCCTCGACCTGCTCGGCACCGTGCTGGGCGCAGCCTTCGCGAGCGTCGTGTCTGCGATCGTCACCTCGGGCCTCGTCGGCGGGTGGCAGCGGGTGCGGACTGTGCCCAGCAGGTTCCCGCGCAACGTGCACGGCATGGTGGTGACCGCCGCCGCCCTCGGGCTGGTGGTCCTCGCCGCGCAGGCGGGCCTCGAGCTCGTCACCCAGGACCTGCCGCGCGACACGTTCGCCGCGCGCTGGCTCGCGGAGATCGGCGTCAGCCGAGGCTGAGCACCGCGAACACCACCAGGGACGCCACCACGACGACGACCGCCAGCACCCACGCGGCCAGCGACGCGCGACGCGCCAGCCGCTCGAGCGCGAGGTAGGTCGCGGCGATGACGGCCAGCCCGACGGTGACGTGCAGGAGCACCGCCAGCATCACCCCGGCGATCGCCCCGGCCATCCGCAGCCGTCCCCACAGCAGGCTGAGTGCCAGCGGGAGCACGACCGCCCCCGCGAACCCGCCCGCGAGCTCGGCCCACCACGCTCGCTCACCCATCCAGGGCACGTCGACGGCACCGACCCACGAGCGGTCGAAGAGGTCGCTGGTCGCGCTCCAGCCGAGGTAGACGATCGCGGCTATCGTGACGCCCGCCGCCACCCGGTAGGACCAGTGCTTCGCCCTCGACCACGGGACGGACCGGCCGACGAAGACCGTCGCCACCGTCACGGCCGACCAGACGATCCACCGCCGGATGACTCCCGTGCCGGTGTCGGCCATCGCGTCGCGGAAGACCCGGTCGGCCTCGACCCGGTCGACCTCGTGCCCCTCGGTCGAGACGTAGGACGTCTCGTTGTCGGGACCGGCCACGAGCGCGTCGTGGAGGAGCGCGGCCGGGAGGTGTGCGCCGGTCTTGGGCACCAGCCACGTGAAGAGCGCCGGAACCGAGGTCAGGTCGGTGCGGAAGTCGGCGCGCGACGGGACGAGCAGCTCGCCGAGGTGGCGGTCGCGGTAGGCCAGCCGTCGTTCGAGCGTGAACGTCTCCACGCCCTCCTCGGCGTGCCGCTCGAGCACGATGCGGGGGTCGGCGCCCGGGTCGGGCGGGTCGCCCGGGCCCGCGTCGGTCGGCAGGGTGCCGCCGTCGTAGAACCGGCGCGGCTCCACCGACACCTGCTTGGCCATCGATCCCACGCGTTCCCGAGCCTGCATGCACCCAGTCTGGCGCGGCCGACCGACAGCCTCCAGAAGCAGCGCGGGTGCGCCGGTTGCGGGCGGACTACGGCAGGACCAGGTCGTGCGGCTCGGTGACAGGCGCCGCGCACACGTGGTGGTGGCAGACGTACGCCGCTGGCTTCCCGTCGACCGGGTGCCGGCCGACCAGGAGTGGCACGTCGTCGCGCGCCGCGTCGGAGACCACCACGACGGCCGTCGGGTGGTGGCGGGCCTTGTGGGCGAGGGACTCGCGCCGGGCTCCGGGCGGACCGACGATCGCGACCTCGGCCGGGCCGTCGCGCAGCGCCACCGCAGCGGCCAGCGACCACCCGGCGAAACGTGGGGCTCGGGTCGCCAGGTCGTGCACCGACGCCAGTGCGTCGTCGGCCGTCTGACGGTAGCGAGGCTCACCGGTGATGGCGGCGGCGGTGACGAGCGCGTGGACCAGCGAGGAGAGGCCGCTGGGTGAGGCGTTGTCGGAGGCGTCGCGCGGCCGCGCCACGAGCGCCTCGGCGTCGTCGGCGGTGTCGTGGAACCCGCCGTCGCCGGCGGCGAACCGTTCCAGCGCCGTGTCGACGAGGTCGGTGGCCGCGCGCAGCCAGCGCACGTCCCCGGTGGCCTCGAAGAGGTCGAGCCAGCCCGACGCGACACACCCGTGGTCCTCCAGGACGCCGGCGGGGGCGCCGACGGCTCCGTCGCGGGACACACGTCGCAACCGCCCGTCCACCAGGTGCACGTCGAGGAGCAGCTCCGCTGCCGCAGTGGCTGCGTCGACGTACGCCGGCTCCTCCAGCCACAGCCCGAGGCGGACCAGCCCGCTGATGGCGAGGCCGTTCCAGGCAGCGACCACCTTGTCGTCGCGGCCCGGGCGCACTCGGGCCGACCTCGCCTCCATCAGCCGCGCCCGGACGTCGAGCCAGCGGTCCTCGTCGTCGGCGTCGCGGCGCAGCTGGAGCACGGAGGCCCCGTTCTCGAAGGTCCCCTCGGGCGTCACCGAGAAGAGCTCGGCCGCCCAGACCCCGTCCACCTCGCCCAGCGCCTCGACGAGCTGCGCCGGGGTCCAGGCGTAGAAGCGTCCCTCTTCGCCCTCCGAGTCGGCATCGAGGGCCGAGGCGAACCCACCCTCGGCGGTCCGCAGCTCCCGCAGCAGGAACTCGGCTGTCTGCTCGCCGGCCCACATGGCCGGCGCCGTCCGCCGGTCGGCGCACACGCGCATGAGCAGCGCGTTGTCGTAGAGCATCTTCTCGAAGTGCGGCACCACCCAGCCGCCGTCGACGCTGTAGCGCGCGAACCCGCCGCCGAGCTGGTCGTGGATCCCGCCGCGGATCATGTTGTCGAGCGTGTGGTCGACCATCCGCAACGCGTCCTCGCTGCCGTGGCGCAGCAGGAACTCCAGCACCATCGAGGGCGGGAACTTGGGCGCGCCCCCGAAGCCGCCGGCCACCGGGTCGAACTCGGCGCCGAGCGTCGCGACGGCGGCATCGAGGTCGTCCGGACCGATCGGGGACGACGGCAGCACCGCCGGCGCCTGCAGGTGCTCGCGCAGCTGCGCCGCCTGCTGTCGTACGCCGTCGGGCCGCTCGCGCCACGCCTGGGTGAGCGCCTCGAGCACCTGGCGGAAGGATGCCTGGCCGTGGCGGGGGGTGTCGGGGAAGTAGGTCCCGGCGAACCACGGGTTGGCGTCGTGGTCGAGCACGACCGTCATCGGCCAGCCGCCGTGGCCCGTCATGGCGACCGTCGCCTGCATGTAGATCGCGTCGACGTCCGGACGCTCCTCGCGGTCGACCTTGATGCTGACGAAGTGGTCGTCGAGGTAGGCGGCGGTCGTCTCGTCCTCGAAGGACTCGTGCGCCATGACGTGGCACCAGTGGCACGCGGCGTAGCCCACGGAGAGCAGGACCGGCACTCCGCGGCGGCGCGCCTCCTCGAAGGCCTCGGGCCCCCACTCCCACCAGTCGACGGGGTTGTCGGCGTGCTGGAGCAGGTAGGGCGAGGTGGCACTCGCGAGGCGGTTGGGCACCTCGTCAGCCTAGGCTTCCGGCTCCCGCCTAGGGTGCGGCCATGACCACCGCGCGGACCGTTCCCGTCACCACCGAGATGGACGGTGACGAGCTGGACGCGCTCGACGCCTGGCACCTGGCGCGCGAGCACGGCCTGCGCAAGATCGTGGTCGAGTCGTTCGTGCGGTTCCGCTACGGCGACGGGTTCACCAACTCGCGCGCCCTCGCGCTGCAGGCGTGCCTCGCCGTCGTCCCCTTCCTCCTCGCCCTGACCGGACTCGCCTCCGACATCGACCAGGAGCGACCGGCCGCGGTCGTGGCCCACGTCGTCGACTCGCTCTCCCCCGGCTCCGGCGACAGCGACGCCCTCAGCTCGGCCGTCGACGAGTCGGACGCCTCCGAGGCCGCCGGCGAGATCGCGCTGGTCCTGGGCCTCGGCTTCGCGCTCCTGTCGATGACCACGGCGATGGCCCAGGTCGAGCGCGGCGCCAACCGCATCTACGGCATCCGACGCGACCGCAAGGCACTCCACAAGTACGGCCGGGCGGCGGTCCTCACCATCGTCCTCGCCGGCCCGGTCGCCGTCGGGTTCGTGATGCTCGTCGGCGGTGGCGCCCTCGGCGACGCGATGGCGGAGAACTACGGCTGGTCCGACACGGCGGTCGACTGGTGGAACGGCCTGCGCTGGCCGGTCGGCATCGCGCTGCTGGTCTTCGCGATCGCGGTGCTGCTCGACCACGCACCCCGGCGCCGGCAGCCCGCCCTGTCCTGGCTCGCCCTCGGATCGGGTATCGCCGTGGTCCTCAGCGCGACGGCCACGGCCGGGTTGGCGGCGTACGTCTCGCTCAGCGGGTCGTTCGGCACCGTCTACGGTCCCCTGGCCGGCATCTTCGCGCTGCTGCTCTGGGCGCTCCTGTCGTCGATCGCCTTCTTCTACGGCACGGCCGTGTGCGCCCAGCTCGAGGCGCTCCGGGCGGGCGAGGTCGCGCCGTCGTACGAAGACCCCGGCCGCCCGC
The DNA here is from genome assembly GCF_013155335.1 of Nocardioides sp. zg-1230. Taxonomy (GTDB): domain Bacteria; phylum Actinomycetota; class Actinomycetes; order Propionibacteriales; family Nocardioidaceae; genus Nocardioides. The sequence continues at coordinate 595,022 of NZ_JABJQZ010000008.1, forward strand.
ACGCGCGCACCGTCGGCGACCAGGTCAGCCCTTCGTCGACCCCAGGGTGAGACCGGCGACGAACTGCTTCTGCAGCGCGAAGAACACCACGAGCACCGGCAGGGCCACGATGATGGAACCCGCCGCGACGAGGTTGGTGTCGGTGAAGAACTGACCCCGCAGGTTGTTGAGCGCCGAGGTCACCGGCAGCTTGTTGCCCTGCTGGATCAGCACCGTCGCCCAGAAGAACTCGTTGTAGATCCAGGTGACCTGCAGCGTCGCGAGGGCGGCCAGCGCGGGGCGCACGAGCGGCATGGTGAGCTGCCAGTACTGGCGCCACACGCTGGCACCGTCGAGCTCGGCCGACTCGTAGATCTCGTAGGGCAACGTCTTCATGTAGTTGCTCAGCACGAAGGTGCAGAAGCCCATCTGGAACGCCGTGTTGACCAGGATGAGCGCCCAGAAGCTGTTGAGCATCGAACCGGAGTCGCTCATGAACAGCGGCAGCGGGATCTCCCGGAACATGCGGAACACCGGGATCAGCAGGGCCTGCGGCGGCAGCAGGTTGGCGGCGAGGAAGATGCCGAGCATGGTGAGGTTGAAGCGGTAGCTGAACCGGGCGAGGACGAACGCCACCATCGAGGACAGCCAGAGGGTGAGCACCACGGCCGGGACGGTGACGAGGAACGAGTTCCTCATGTGCAGCCCGAAGTTGCCGCGCGTCCAGGCCTCCTCGTAGTTGGCCGTGGTCCAGCCGCCGAAGGACAGGTAGCCGTTGGCCTGCGTGTAGTCGTAGTCGCGGAAGGAGTTGATCAGCGCCCACACCAGCGGGAAGAGCCAGGCGAGGGCGAGGAGGGCCATGATGACCGTCGCGACGATCCCGCGACGACGGCTCAGCACGCCTCCCTCGGCACGGGGCGGGGGGACCGCCTTCGTCGCGGGCGTGGTCGCGGCCGGCGCCTGGGTGCTCATCCTCTGCGCTCCTCACGGAAGACCATCCGCAGGTAGATGGTGATGAAGACCGACGAGATGAGCATCATGATGACCGCGAGCGCGGATCCGAAGCCGTACCTCGTCGCCTCTCCGATGACGTTCTGCGCCACGAGGGCGCCGATGACCTCCAGGCCGTTGCGGCCCTTGTTGATCACCCAGACGAGGTCGAAGGCGCGCAGCGACTCGATGACCACGATGACGATCACGACCATGTTGATCGGCCGCATCACCGGGAAGATGATGTGGAAGAAGGTCTTCACCTCGCCCGCGCCGTCGACCGCAGCCGCCTCGCGGAGGCTGGCGTCGACGCCCTTCAGGCCCGCCAGGTAGATGAGCATGATGTAACCGGTGTGACGCCAGGCGGTGGCCACCAGGACGGCCCAGAGGTTGATGTCGGGGTCGCCGTACCAGTCGACCTGCGTGCCGAAGACGTCGTTGATGAGTCCCTGGTCGCGGGAGTAGAAGAGCTGCCAGATGAAGCCGATGAGCGCCAGTGACAGCACCACCGGCATGTAGAAGGCGGTCTGGTAGAGGCGGCTGCCGCGCATCTCCCGGTCGAGGACGACCGCGAGCAGGATGCCCAGGACCGTCGGGAAGACGAACAGGAAGCCCAGCCAGATCAGGTTGTGCTGGATCGCCGGCCAGAACGGCGGGTAGATCGTGACGATGTCCTCGTAGTTCTGGAAGCCGACCCACTCGATGGTGTCGAGGTCGCCGAAGCCGTTCCACTTGCCGAAGGACAGCGCGACCGACCCCAGCGCCGGCAACCAGACCAGCCAGACCACGAGGAACAGCGGGATCGTGACCATCGTGATGACCACGAGCCGGTCGCGCCCGGACAGCTTCTTCTCCCGGCCCTGGGCAGGTGCCACGGCCCGCTCGGCCGTCCCGGCGGGCCGCGGCGCCTCGTCGATGTGTGCCATGGCTCAGCCGAAGATGGAGGCGGCCTGCTCCTGGATGCTGGCCGTGACCCCGTCGATGTCGTCGGGGTTCTTCAGGAACTCCTGGATCGACGGGATCATCACCGTGTTGGCGAAGTCGGCGTTGGTGTCGCGGTCCATGAACTGGGCGATGTTGGCTGCCGCACTCACCACCTCGACCGACTTCTTCTGCAGGTCGCTGTAGGTCGACGTGCTGGCGCCCTCGTTGGCGGCGATGAACGGCGCCTCAGCGGCGTTGTTGCCCGCGTCGGCGGCGGCAGCGCTGCCGAGCCACTTGGCCATCGCCTTGCCGGCGTCCTGGTTCTGACCGGCGGCGGCGACGCAGAAGCCGTCGATGGGGGCGTCCAGCGAGTCGGCGGGGATGGAGGAATCGAGCTGCGGGAAGGTGAAGAAGTCGAGGTCCTCGCCGCTCTCGCCGAGGGCGTCCACGACGAAGGTGCCGAGGAGGTACATGCCGCACTCGCCCTTGTTCATGGCAGTTGCCGCCTCCTGCCACGTGCGGCCCAGCGGATCGGCCTGGTGGTACGGCAGCAGCTGGCGCCACGTGTCGAAGACGAGCTTGACCTCGTCGCCGTCCCACGCCTCGTCGCCGGCCATCAGGCTCATGTGGAAGTCGAAGCCGTTGAGCCGCATGTTGAGGATGTCGAAGGTGCCCATCGCGGGCCATCCGTCCTTGTCGCCGAAGGCGAAGGGCGTGATGCCCTTGCCCTGCATGTCGTCCATGAGGGCCATGAAGTCGTCGTTGGTCTCCGGCGGCGCCCAGCCGTTCTTCTCGAAGACCGACTTGCGGTAGAAGACCGCCCACGGGTAGTAGCTGATCGGCACGAAGTACTGCTTGCCGTCGGGGGCGGTCGCCGCCTCCTTGAACGAGTCGCCGAGGCCGTCGATGGGCCACTGGTCGCTCAGGTCGGTGATCAGGCCGTTCTCCGCGAACTGCGCCATCCGGAAGCCCGCGAACCAGGTGAACACGTCGTCGGGCGTGCCCTGGAGGTAGGTGTTGATGCTCTCCTGGAACGTGTTGTGGTCGACCGCGTTGAGCGACACCTCGGTGCCGCTCTCCTCGGCGTAGGCGTCGGCGATCGCCTTGAGGCGGTCGTACGCCGCCCCCGACCCCTCCGCCTCGTTGATGCCGAACTTCACGGTCGCCCCCTCGCCGGAGGCCGGACCGCCGGAGTCGTCACCGCCACACGCGGCGAGCAGGTTCGCCCCGCCGACGGCGAGGCCGCTGAGCGCCAGTCCGCGCAGGACGGTGCGGCGAGAGGCGGCCATGGTGGTGAGCGCCGAGCGGGGGATGGCGCTGGAACGGGACAGTGACACGACGGCCTCCTGGGTAAGGCTTGGGGAGCCTGGGGCAAACCGAACAGGGATGCACAGCATGTGACGGGCACCACAGCCTCGTCAACCCTTTGGGGCGGTCATTTCACACCAGATCAAACATTTCCGAACTGAAATCCTCGTTGAAGCGTTGACTTTCACCTGTGAGCGCGGACACAGTGGGCCGCATGCCGACCTCTCTGCCCGCGCTGGCCTTCGGCGGCGACTACAACCCGGAGCAGTGGCCGGCCGCGGCCCACCGCGAGGACCGCGAGCTGATGCACGAGGCCGGGGTCGACCTCGTCACCCTCGCCGTCTTCTCCTGGGCGTGGCTGCAGCCGCGGCCCGGGGCGTGGGAGTTCGGGTGGCTCGACGAGCAGATGGATGACCTCCATGAATCCGGCATCAAGGTCGACCTGGCCACCGCGACCGCGTCCCCTCCGCCGTGGCTGACCCACCGCCACCCCGAGATGCTGCCGGTGACCCAGGACGGGCGCACGCTGTGGCCCGGCGGGCGGCAGTCGTTCTGCCCCAGCTCGCCGGTCTACCGCGAGCACGCCCTCGAGCTGTGCACCCGCATGGCCGAGCGCTACCACGACCACCCCGCGCTCGCCCTGTGGCACGTGTCCAACGAGCTGGGCTGCCACAACGCCCGCTGCTACTGCGACACCAGTGCGGCGGCGTTCCGCGCCTGGCTGCGCAGCCGGTACGACGACGACGTGGCCCGCCTCAACGACGCGTGGGGCACCGCGTTCTGGTCCCAGCGCTACGACGACTTCGAGCAGGTGCTGCCCCCGCGCGTGGCGCCCACCCACGCCAACCCCACCCAGCAGCTCGACTTCGCGCGCTTCTCCTCCGACCAGCTGCTCGACAACTTCGTGGTCGAGCGTGACGTCCTGCACCGGCTGTCGCCCGGCGTGCCGGTGACGACGAACTTCATGGTGATGCGCCAGACACCGGAGATGGACTACCTGCGCTGGGGCCGTGAGCTCGACGTGGTGTCCAACGACCACTACCTGATCGGGGCGGAGGACGGCGGGCACCGCGAGCTCGCGTTCAGCGCCGACCTCACCCGTGGCACGGCGGACGGTCGCCCGTGGCTGCTGATGGAGCACTCCACGAGCGCGGTCAACTGGCAGCCGCGCAACCGGGCGAAACGTCCCGGCGAGATGATCCGCAACAGCCTGTCGCACGTCGCCCACGGCGCCGACGCAGTGCTGTTCTTCCAGTGGCGCGCCTCGCGTGCGGGCGCGGAGAAGTTCCACTCCGGGCTCCTCCCCCACGCCGGCACCGACACCCGCCAGTGGCGCGAGGTGGTCGAGCTGTCGCGGGTGCTCGACGCCGCCGAGGAGGCCGCGGGCAGCACCGCGCGCAACGACGCGGCCATCCTCTTCGACTACGAGGCCTGGTGGGGCTGCGAGCTCGACTCCCACCCGAGCATCGACGTCCGCTACCGCGACCGTGCCGAGGACCTGCACCGGGCGCTGTCGGCCCGCGGCGTGGGGGTCGACGTGGTCCACCCGTCCACGGACCTGTCGTCGTACCGGCTCGTGGTGGTGCCCACCCTCTACCTCGTCGACGACGCCACCGTCGCTGCCCTCACCGCGGCCGCGGAGGGCGGGGCGACGGTGGTGATCACCTACTTCAGCGGCATCGTCGACGAGAACGACCACGTCCGTCTCGGCGGCTACCCCGGGGCGTTCCGCGACCTGCTCGGCGTCCGTACGACCGAGTTCCTCCCGCTGCTGACCGGCGAGTCGGTGCGGGTGGACGGGCTCGGCAGCGGACCGGTCACCGCCGACACCTGGGCCGAGGACCTCGAGCTCGCCGGCGCCGAGGCAGTGGCGACGTACGTCGACGGGGCCGCAGCGGGACTTCCCGCCGTCACGCGCCGGTCGGTCGGGGAAGGCACGGCGTGGTACGTCGCGACGCGCCTCGACGCCGGAGGGACCGACGGGCTGGTCGAGCGGATCCTCACCGAGACCGCCATCGAGACGCTGCCCGGCGCCTCCGACCTCGTCGAGGTCACGCGGCGCGTGGGCGAGGACGCGAGCTGGCTCTTCGTGATCAACCACGGGGAAGTGCCCGCCCCGGTCGCGGTGCACGGGGTGGAGCTGGTCACCGGTCGCGACGTCGCCGGGGACCTGCAGGTGCCACCCGGCGGGGTGGCGGTGGTGAGAGAGTCCGACCGACCCGCGACGGCGGGCGCCTGATGCTCGCCGCGCAGCGCCGGGGACGCATCCTCGCCGAGCTGAGCCGCGACGGGACCGTGCGCGTGACCGACCTCGTCGAGCTGCTCGGCGTCTCCGACATGACCGTTCGGCGCGACCTCGTGGCCCTGCACCGCGACGGCCTGCTCGAGAAGGTCCACGGCGGGGCGCTCGCGGTGGCCGAGCCGTCGGCGTCCGAGCCCGGCTTCGCCGCCAAGTCGGTGCAGCGCCGGCGGGAGAAGGAGGCGATCGCCGCCGCCGCCGCCGACCTCGTGCACACCGGGATGGCCATCGCGGTGTCGGCCGGCACCACCACCCACGCCCTCACCGAGCACATCGCCCGGATCCCCAACCTCACCGTCGTCACCAACTCGGTGTGGGTCGCCGACGTGCTGCACCGCACCGGCGACGCCACCACCTCGGTGCTCCTCACCGGCGGTCTCCGTACGCCCTCCGACGCGCTGGTGGGCCCGGTCGCGGTGTCGTCGCTGCGCAGCCTCCATGTCGACGCCTTCTTCATGGGCGTCCACGGCATGGACGTGAGGGCCGGCTTCAGCACCCCCAACCTGCTGGAGTCGGAGACCAACCGCGCGATGATCGAGCGATCGCGCCGCCTCATCGTGTGCGCCGACTCCAGCAAGTGGGGCGTGGTGGGCCTCAGCAGCATGGCCGGGCTGTCGGAGGCCGCGGTGCTGGTGACCGACTCGGGGCTCTCCGCCCAGGCGAGCGGTGCCCTCGCCGACCACGTCGGCGAGCTGGTCGTGGTGGACCCGGTCGACGGCGACGACGACCTCGAGATGGCAGGCGACGCATGAGCACCCCCGTGAGCACCGATCCCGTCCACCTCACTCGGGGCGGCGTCAGCCTGGTGCTGGCCCGCGACGACCGCGGCATCCCGCGCATCGTGCACTGGGGAGCACCGCTCGGCGACCTCGGCGCGGCCGAGCTGGTCGGGCTGACGGCCGCCCGGCGGCCCGGCGCCTCGCACTCGGCGTTCGACGGGCCCCGTACGACCGGCCTGGTGCCCGACCGCACCCGCGGCTACGCCGGCACGCCGGCGCTGTCCGGCCACCGCGTCGGCGGCAACGCCCGCGCCGCAACGCCGAGCCTGGTCGAGTGGGAGGTGGCCGTCGACGACGCACGCGTCACCTGCACGTCGACCGACGACGAGGCGGGCTGGTCCGTCCGCGTCGAGCTGGCGCTGGACGACGGCGGGCTGCTGCACGCACGTACGTCGGTGACCAACACCGCCGACGGAGACCTCCACCTCGCCTCGGTCCTGACCGCGCTGCCCGTCGGCGCCCAGGCGACCGAGCTGCTGGACCTGACCGGCCGGTGGACCAAGGAGCGCACCCCCCAGCGCCACCCGTGGGTGCAGGGCACCCACCGGCGCGACGCCCACCACGGCCGCACCGGTCACGACGCCACGCTGGTCATGGTCGCCGGGACGCCCGGCTTCACCTTCGGCACCGGCGAGGTGTGGGCCCTGCACACCGCCTGGAGCGGCAACCACACCCACTACGCCGAGCGCACGCCCGAGGGCGAGTGCCTGATCGGCGGGGGCGAGCTCCTCGACCCCGGCGAGGTCGTCCTGGCCCCGGGCGAGTCCTACGACGCGCCGCGGGTGCTCGGCTCCTGGTCCGGACACGGCCTCGACGCGATGAGCCACCGGTTCCACGCCCACCTCCGCTCGGTCACGCCGCGCGCCCGGACCGAGCGGCCGGTCATCGCCAACTCGTGGGAGGCGGTCTACTTCGACCATCGCCTCGAACGGGTCGCCGAGCTCGCCGACGCTGCGGCAGCCGTCGGGGTCGAGCGGTTCGTCCTCGACGACGGCTGGTTCCTCGGTCGCCGCGACGACACCGCCGGTCTGGGCGACTGGACGGTGGACCCCGAGGTCTGGCCGCACGGGTTGGGCCCGCTGGTCGAGCACGTCAAGGGTCGCGGCATGGAGTTCGGGCTCTGGGTGGAGCCGGAGATGGTCAACCTCGACTCCGAGACCGCGCGGCGGCACCCGGAGCGGGTGCTGCGCGGCCGAGCCGCCGCGCCTCCGGAGTGGCGCCAGCAGCAGGTGCTCGACCTGCAGGACCGGGGCGCGTACGACGACCTGCGCGCCGCCCTCCTCGCGCTGCTCGACGAGCTCGACATCGCCTACCTCAAGTGGGACCACAACCGCGACCTCACCGACGCCACCCACGACGCCCGGCCGGCCGTGCACGGGCAGACGCGGGCGTTCTACCGGCTGCTCGACGAGCTGCGCGACGCGCACCCCGGGCTCGAGATCGAGTCGTGCGCGTCGGGCGGCGGGCGCGTCGATGCCGAGGTGCTGGCCCGCACCGACCGGATCTGGCCGAGCGACACCATCGACGCCCTCGAGCGCCAGCACCTCCAGCGGTGGACGTCGCTGCTGGTGCCGCCCGAGCTGATCGGGTCCCACGTCGGCGGCGCGACGTCGCACACCACGGGCCGGACTCACACGCTTCGCTACCGCGCCGCCACCGCCCTGCTGCACTGGTTCGGCATCGAGTGGGACGTCTCGCGCGTCGACGAGGCCACCCGCACCGAGCTGCGGGAGTGGATCGAGCTGCACAAGCGCGTGCGGCCCCTCATCGGCTCCGGCACCCTCGTCCACCCCGACCACCCCGACCCCGCGGTCCTGGTCACCGGCATCGTGGGCGAGGACCGCTCGGAGGCGTGGTACGTCGTGGCGACGGTGGCGGCGACCTCGACCCAGCACCCGGCTCCCCTCAGGCTCGCGGGTCTCGACCCGGACCGGCACTACCGCCTGGCCGAGGAGATGCCTCGCGGCGTCGGAGCCGACATGACGGGCGGCTGGTCGGCCGACGGCGCCGAGCTGAGCGGCCGTGTGCTGGCGACGTCGGGTATCGCGCTCCCGGTCATGCACCCGGAGGAGTCCCGGGTGCTGCGCCTCGTGGCCATGGGCTGAGGCAGCCCCCCGGGCCTACCCTGCTGGGCATGGACGCACATGCCTGGGACGATCGCTACGCCGCCAGCGACCTGGTCTGGTCGCGCGAGCCCAACCAGTTCGTCGCCGCCGAGCTCGCCGACCTGCCTCCGGGCAGCGCGGTGGACCTTGCCGCCGGCGAGGGCCGAAACGCCATCTGGCTGGCCGCCCGCGGCTGGTCGGCGACCGCGGTGGACTTCTCGCAGGTCGCCCTCGACAAGGGGGCCCGCCTGGCCGCGGACGACCCCCGAGGCATCGACGTCACCTGGGTGCGCGCCGACGCGACCGCGTGGCAGCCGGAGCAGCCGGTGGACCTGGTGGTCGTCGCCTACCTGCAGGTGCCCGCCCCCGACCGGCGGCGAGCCGTGCGCAACGCCGTCGCGATGCTGCGCCCCGGCGGGACCTTCCTGCTGGTCGCCCACGACTCGACCAACCTCACCGAGGGGACCGGCGGACCGCAGGACCCGGCGGTGCTGATGACCGCCGACGACGTCGTCGGCGACCTCGCCGACCTCGACGTCGAGGTGCTGCGTGCCGAGCGCGTCGCCCGCGAGGTCACCGCGGACGACGGCCACGGCGGCGAGGAGCGGCGTGCGGCCTGGGACTGCCTGGTCCGGGTGGTCAGGCGCTGACGTACGACGACGGCCCGCCGACATCGTGGAGGATCCAGGTCACCTGGCGGCTCGGATGTTCCACGCTGTCGCGGGAGTCACCGATATCCGGTGACTCACCGCGCCTGGCAAGCGGGAGGCTGACGGCAGATCGAAACACCCACGGCGGCGAGGAGCGGCGTACGGCCTGGGACTGCCTGGTCCGGGTGGTCAGGCGCTGACCCGCACCCCTGGTCACGCTCGCAGACTCCGGTATCTGAGGACGTCGTGATCGGATCTGGGACTACATCGCGACCAAGGCGTCCTCAGGTATCCCGGTCGGGGCGGGAATGACGACGGCCCGCCCTCCAGCAGGAGGGCGGGCCGTCTGGGACGAGCGGAGGGTCAGCGCTTCAGGCGGACCTTGACCCGCTGGGTGCTGCCGTCCTCGAAGCGGACGACCAGGACGGCCTTCACGTTCGCCTTCTTGCCCAGCTTGGCGCGCGCGCGCTTGTTGAGCTCGACGATGACCTTGCCCTTCTCGCGGACGTCGAGGTCGAACGCGCCGGCTCCGAGGCGCTTGCCGTCCTTGCCGCGCGTCTTCAGCACGACCTTGCCCTCACACGCGACCGAGTCGCACCGGAGCACCAGCCTGGCCTTGCGACGGTTCTTCGTCGCGTCGACCTTGCCACCCCTCGGGACGTCCACCACGGGGGTGTCGACCGGAGGCACCGGCGGCACGGGAGGCGTGGTGGGCGGCGGACCGGGAGGCGTGGTGGGCGGCGGACCGGGCGGCGTGGTCGGCGGCGTGGTCGGGTCGGGCGTCGGCACGGGTGCCGGCGTCACGACCTTCATCTGTGCCGTCCCCTGGCCGGGGTCGGTTGCCGCGTCGCCGGCGTAGTCCGCGACCAGCTCGACGGTCTTCGGGGCCCCGAACGGACCGACCTCGAAGGTCGCCTTCCCGTCCTCGAGCTCCACCGCCGGCAGGTCGGTGCCGTCGACCGACAGCACCACCTCACCGGTGGGCGACGCCTCGGCGGCCGAGCTGACCTCGACCACGACCTCAGCCGTCTTCCCGGTCTCGACCTCCTCCGGAGCAACCACCTCGACGGTGGACGGAACCGGCTCCGGCTCGGACTCCACGACCTCCATCTGCGCCGTCCCGGTGCCCGCGTCTGTGGCCAGGTCACCGGCGTACGCCGCCACGAGCTCGACCGTTCCCGCGGACTCGAACGGGCCGACCTCGAAGGTCGCCTTCCCGTCCTCGAGCTCCACCGCCGGCAGGTCGGTGCCGTCGACCGACAACACCACCTCACCGGTGGGCGACGCCTCGGCGGCCGAGCCGACCTCGACCACGACCTCAGCCGTCTTCCCGGTCTCGACCTCCTCCGGCGCGGAGACGGTCACCTCGGACGGCAGGTTCTCCGGGTCGGCGAGCTCCTTGACCTGGACGTCGCGGTAGAAGACGGTCTCGCCGCCACCGTGGTTCTGGAGGCCGAGGTACGACGGCCACTTGAGCCGGTTGTCGTCGGTGCTGGTGAAGTCGTTCACCAGCACGTCGTTGAGGTAGACGCGGATGCGCTTGCCCTCGACCCGGATCTCGTAGTGGTTCCACTCGTTGACCGGGTTGAGCGCGGCGTCACGGGCCTCCTCGTCGGCGCCCTGGAACGTGTAGATCGCACCGGTCGTGCGGTCGTCGGCGTCCGTGGCGTCGATCTGGATCTCGTAGCCCTGGTTCACCGCGACCCACGGGTCGTCGCCCGGGTCGGGGAACCCGATGAAGACACCACCGTTGTCGTCCTTGATGAGCTTCCAGTCCAGCTGCAAGGAGTAGTCACCCTCGAGCGGCTCGGAGTGCCAGAGCAGCCCCATGCCGCCGTTGCCCTTGATCGTGCAGTCGGGCTCACGGGTGAACAGGCCGGGACCGGCCATGTTCCAGTCCTCGAGGCTCTCCGCGGTGCCGTCGAACAGCATGCGGTAGCCCGGGTCGGCAGCGGTTGCCTCGCAGGTGTCGGGCTCGATGACCGGGTCGTCGCTGACGCGGAACCAGTCGAACACGCCGACCTGGCTGCCGGTGCCGTTGTAGGCGGCGACACCGATCTTGGGTGCGACCAGTCCCGTGGACGGGTAGCCCGCGCCCATCGACTGCCACGTCGCGCCCTGGTCGGTCGACCACCGGCCCTGGATCGACGTGCCGGTCGAGACCAGCTGCAGCTGCAGCTGGTCGGGAGCGGCGCCCTCGGGCAGGTCGGCGTTGGTGTAGACCATGTCGCCGTTGATCCGGCGACCCAGCTCGAGCACCCAGTTGCCCTCGGGCCTCTGCATCGCCACGAGCTTGGCGTAGTTGCTGGCGTCGGTCCACGCGACCAGACCACCCTGGAGGTAGTCGTCGGTGCCCGTCATCGTGAGCTGCGTGGTGGCAGCCCAGGGACCCTCGGCGGGCGAGGCCTGGAGGACCATGTTCTTCGCGTCGACCGCGCCACCAGACAGGTCACCGGCCTGGGCGTTGATGCGCAGCTGGCCATCGGTCACCGCGACGCCGTTCGACGTCTTGTTGAGGATGGTGCTCCACCGGCAGGTGTCCAGGGTGTCGCCGTCGAACTCGTCGTCAGCACCCGGCGCCTCACCCGGCGCACAGGCCAGGCGCTCACCGAGCGTGAGGTAGTCGAGGTTGACGTTGCCGTCGTCGCCCGGGTCGCGGGCGATCTTGATGACGTTCTCACCCGCCTCGAGCTCGACCTGGTCCTGGAACGTCAGCCAGGTCTTCCACGAGTCGGCCGGCGGCAGGGCCAGCTTCTTGACGAAGGTGTCGTTGACGTAGAGCGACATGTCCTTGGTCTGGCCGGCCTGTGGGTTGGGGCCGTTGGCGTAACCGAGCTCGATCGCGTGGAAGCCGGCCATCGTGGCCGTCACGTCGAAGGTCACCGCGGTGCCGTCGTTCTCGAAGCCACCTACGTAGCCGGTGCCGCTGTAGCCAGCGTGCTCGGTCTGCACGCGGTTGCCCTCACCGGTGATGGTGCCGTCCTCGGCCTCGACGCGACCGGCGGTCGGGTCAACGAGCTTCACGTGGTCGAGGTTGACGTGTCCGTCGTCGCCCTGCTCGTAGACGATCTCGACGCGGGTGGCGCCGGCCGGCAGGTCGACACTGACGGTGAAGGTGCCCCAGGTCTTCCAGTCGGCGAACGGCGGCAGCGCGACCTGCTGACGCTCCTCGCCGATGTAGAGGCTCATCTTCTTGGTCTGGTTCGGGCTCGGGTTCGGGCCGTTGGCGTAGCGGATTTGCAGGTCGTAGGTGCCCGCCTCGGGCGCCACGACCTCGACCGCACTGCCGGACCCGATGGTCTGGATGCCGTCGACGAAGCCGGACCCGGTGTAGCCGGCGTGCTCGGTGTCGATGCCGGCGCTGCCGGACAGCTCACCGTCCTCGAGCTCGTAGATGCCGTCCGGAGCGGGCTCCGGCTCCTCGGCGACGTAGCCGGGGTAGCTGTTGAGGGTGTACCAGGCCTCGGTGCTCCACAGCGTCTCGTCCGACGCGGACGCGAACGGGCGCGGCGAGCGCAGGTGGACGACCCGGTCGGGCTTCATGCCGGCGACCTGGAGGGTGACCGTACGACCGTCCTCGCTGGCCGTCGCACTGGTGACGGTGAGGCTCTCCTCATCGAGCTTCGGCCCGCCGTACTGCGCGGTCGCGCGGTAACGCCACTGCTCGAGCTGGTACTTCGACGCGAGGCCCTCGAGCGTCGCGGCGGAGAGCGGCTGGGTGTAGGTGATCTCGAAGCCGCCCTCGACGACGTCCATCGACTCCATGTCGAAGGGCACGTCACCGCTGAGGTCGAGCTTCTGCAGGCCGTAACGCAGCTTGCCGGTCTGGCCCCAGTTGCCGCCGGCGCCGAGGCCGCCGACGACCAGCGAGCCGTTGGGCGCCTTGAGCACGCGGCTGACACCGGCCTCGAGGCCCTGCGTCATCCGGAAGAGGGCGCCTTGGTAGCGGCCGTCCACCTTCTCGAGGTCGGCGCGCTGCAGGCCGCCGTAGGTCACGTCGCCGATGAACATCTGGCCCGCGTAGGGGCCTTCCTCGACGATGACGGGGGTGCTCGGGGAGTTCGCGATCTCGTTCTGCGGCATCCACAGGACGGGCTTGGTCACCGGCTGGTCGTCGAAGCGGCCAGGAGAGCCGTCGGGCTCGGTGGTGAAGTGGTTGTAGAACTCACCCGGCTTGATCTCGATGAGCTTGGACGCGGGCAGCCAGCCGCCCTGGTTGTCGGTCACGAAGATCTCGCCGTCGGCGCCCCAGCCCATGCCGTGCGGGGTGCGGAGGCCACCGGCGACGTGGTCGATCTCGCCGGTCGCCTTGTCGATGGTGATGTGGGTGCCACGGTCGTAGGAGCCCTGCGGCACGGTGGTGGCCCCACCGAGGTTGATCGAGACCGACAGGTTCACGTGGAACTTGCCGGTGGCCTCGTCGTAGAGCATGCCGAAGCCGAACTCGTGGAAGTTGCCGTCGAAGGGATACTCCGCGACCTGCTCCTGGCTCTGGAAGACGCCCTGGGCGTCCTCCTCGGTCAGCTTGATCAGGCCGGTCTTCTCGGAGATGTAGATCTCGCCGTCGACCACCGAGATGCCCTGCGGCTCCTTCAGACCGCTGGCAATCCGGGTGCGCGTCACGTCGGCGGGCGAGGCCGCGTCCTGGACGCCGCTGAGGCGGTGGAGCTCGCCGAGCTCGACGTTGCCCTGATCGTTGCCGTTGCCACCCCAGGTGAGGACGAGGAGGTCCTCGCCGTCCCACTCGAGGCCGGTGACCTGCGGCTCGAAGCCGTCGGGGCGCAGGTTGACGAGGTCGTACGCCGGGTTGACGCCGGCGAGCTGGAGGCCGTCGCCGGCGGAGTCGTCCTGCCCCTCGCACTGCTTGAAGCCCGGCGCGGTCACGCGCGTGACGTCGGCCTCGGTGCTGAGGGCGGTGCTGGGCACGACCGTGAACGCGCTCGAGCCCGGAGGCATCCACTCGAGCGTGAGCCGCTCGCCGCCACCGGCCTCGAAGTAGTCGAGGCGAAGGTCGTGCTCGCTGCCCGCGTTCAGGGTGAAGCTGCCCTCCATGGCGGTGTCGCCGTGCAGGCCGTCGTGGTCGACCACGACCTGGTCGTCGATCTGCAGCCGCGAGCCGTCGTCGCTGGTCAGGCGGAACGCGTACGTGCCGGTGGTCTCCACGCTGAGGGTGGCCAGCGCCTCGACGACGAAGTCGTTCTCGAGGCCGCCGAAGTCGGCGGGCGAGCGCCAGTCGATCGTCTGCTTGAGCAGGTCGACGTTGGGCGTCTGACCGGACTTGAGCGTGCAGAGCTCGGAGATGCCCTGACCGAGCTGGTAGGCGCGCATGGTGACGCCGGGCTCGTCGCCTGCGGGGATCGCGGACGACGCGCTCGGCACGGCCGCGACGATGCTGGCCGCCACGGCCGTGGCCAGGCCCGCCGCGCCCCAGCGGGACGGACGACGGGACCGCGCGTCGCCTGTGCGCGGTCGAGGGTTGGACGAGGACTTCGACACCTGAACCTCCTGGTGACCCGGACGGCAGCACGCGCGTCGGGGGTGATGTGACCTGGCTCACCTTAGGTCCCATCCGCTGGTTTGTGAACAACTTTTGCCTGCCGTTCGGCAAAAGAGGTGACCCCCGTTACAGTCACGCCTGTGCTCGACGACCTGGGACGGCTGCTGCACCGGTGGCGACGCCCGGTCCTCGTGGCCTGGGCGGCGCTCGTCGTCCTCGGCGCCGTCCTCGGTGGCTCGGTCTTCGACGTCGCCGAGGCCCCCGACCCGCTGCGTGACGACGCCCAGTCGGCCCAGGTGGCCCGGCTCCTCGAGGACACCGACCCCGAGGGCGAGCTGGTGGTCGCCGTGCTCTCGGGGGCCGACATCTACGGCGTCGACCTGATCGACCAGGCCACCCGGGTGCTGCACGACGTGCGCGACCTGCCCGACGTCGTCGAGGTGCGCGACCCGTGGACCACCGGCGCGCAGGACCTCGTCAAGCCCGACCGCACCGGCACGATCGTCACCGTCGAGATCGACCACACCGTCGACCGCGACCGCGCCCTCGCTGCGGCCGCGGAAATCGAGGAGACGCTGCAGCTGGTCGGCATGCCCGAGGTGCTGGTCGGCGGGCCGCTGCTCGCGGAGGAGGCGTTCGGGGAGCAAGCGGTGCAGGACGCCGCCCGCGGTGAGGGCGTCGCGATCCTCGTGCTGGTCGTCGTCCTGGCGCTCGCCCTGGGCGGGCTCGTCGTCGGGCTGCTCCCCGTCGTCACCGCGCTCGGCTCGGTCAGCGTGGCCCTGCTGGCCCTCGCGGGCATGGCCCGCCTGACCCCGGTGAGCGAGTACGCCGTCAACGTCGTCACCCTCCTCGGCCTCGGCCTGGCCGTCGACTACGCCCTGCTGGTCCTCGGACGCTTCCGTGAGGAGCGGGCAGCGGCGTCGCGCGGCACCGAGGTCGCCGACGTGCTGGGCCGCACCCTGGCCACGTCCGGACGTACGGTCCTCGTCTCGGGCCTCACGGTCGCGACGGCGATGGCGGGACTGCTTGTGCTCCGCGACCCGGTGCTGTCACCCATGGCGGTCGGCGGGCTCGTCGCGGTGGCGGGCGCGACCCTGACCGGCCTCACCCTCGCCCCGGCGCTGGTCGCGGTCTCGCACACCCGGATCCCCGCCCCCGCGCCACGACGGCTGCTGGGCGGCACTCCCAGCGCGCACGCCCTACTGCCGCGACTGGCGCGGTTCGCCCAGCGACGTCCGTGGCCGGTCCTGCTGGGGTGCACGGCCCTGCTGCTGCTCCTCAGCACGCCGCTGCTGGCGCTCGACCTGCGCAACTCCGACGCCCGCACGCTGCCCCGGGACAGTGAGCCACGGCTGACGCAGGCGGCCATCGAGCGCGGCTTCCCCGACCAGGACGAGACCCCGATCACGGTGCTGGTCGAGGCGGGGTTCACCTCGCAGGAGACCGCCGACGCGATGGCCGGCCTCGCCGGCATCCCGGGCGTCGTCGACGTGCTGCTCTTCGACCCCGTGCCCGGCGAGGTCAGCCAGCTGCTGGTCGAGCCCGAGCCCGACGCTGCGGGCGACTACGACGGCCCGAAGGTGCAGGACCTCGTACGCCGGATGCGTGCCGCCGACCTCGGGGTCGACGTGCTGGTGGGCGGGCCCACCGCCGAGCTGGTCGACACCCGCGACGCCCTCGCCGACCGCGCCCCCTGGGCGATCCTGGTCGTCGCCGTGCTCACCGCCCTGCTGCTCGGCCGCCTGACACGCTCCGTCGTCGTGCCGATCAAGGCCGTCGCCCTCAACCTGCTCTCCCTCGGTGCGACGCTCGGTGTGGTCGTGGCGGTCTTCCAGTGGGGCTGGGGATCCTCGCTGCTCGGGTTCGACTCGTGGGGCGCCCTCGACGTCACCACTCCCCTGCTCCTGTTCATGTTCGCGTTCGGGTTGTCGATGGACTACCACGTCTTCCTCGTGGCGCGGATCCGAGAGGCGTGGGACGAGGCCGTCGCACGACCCCGACGCAGGCGCGACGGCCCCGCCGACCTGCGGGCGCTCAACGACGAGGCGGTCCTCACCGGCATCACCGCCTCGGGACCCGTCGTGACCCTCGCCGCCGTCGCGATCGGGATCGTCTTCCTCGGCTTCGCGCTGGGTGAGCTCGTCGCGGTCAAGGAGATCGGCGTCGGCATGACCGTGGCCGTGCTGCTCGACGTCACCGTCGTGCGCGGGCTGCTCCTGCCGGCGTCGATGACGCTGCTCGGAGGGTGGAACTGGTGGCTGCCCGGACGGGGCAGCGGGGCTGACGAGCGGCCCTGAGGGCGGTCAGCGCTCGTCGGTGGTGGCGGCGGAACCGGTAGACCCGGTGGACCCCGTGGAGCCCGTCGCGTCGGTCTCGTCGGTCCCGTCGGTGCGCTGCACCGGCTCGTCGCCGTAGACGCCGGCGTCCTTGGCCGCCTGGGCCTTGCGCAGCTGCTTGACCAGGCTGAACGCGATCACCACGACCGCGAGGATCATGAAGATCCAGACCGCGAACCCCAGGGGCCCGGCCTTGACCTCGGTCGGCTCGGGGGTCGGGTCTTCGACGAGGACGATCAGCAGCAGGTCGAGCATGGCTCCATCATCCCACTGACCTGTCCACGCGCAGGCGTCGGGCCCGTCAGGGAGCGGGCGTCGGGATCCCCGCGAACAGGTCGTCCTCGGGCAGCGTGCTCGCGACCGTCGACTCGACCAGCTCGTAGTCCTCGGTCGGCCAGGTCTTCTGCTGGATCTCACGCGGGATCGCGAACCACATGCCGTCGGGGTCGATCTGCGTGGCGTGCGCGAGCAGGGCCTGGTCGCGGACGCCGAAGTAGTCGCCGCACGGCACCCGCGTGGTGATCCGGTCGTCCCACTCGGGCTCGCGCTCCCACGTGGCGAGGCGCTCGGTGTAGGGCGACTCGAGGTCGTGGGCGAGCATCGCCTCGTGGAGGGCGTTGGTCTTCGCCCAGCTCCAGCCGTGGTGGTAGTAGAGCTTCATCGGCTGCCACGGCTCCCCGGCGTCGGGGAACCGCTCCGGGTCGCCGGCCGCGGCATAGGCGGCAACGGAGACCTCGTGGCAGCGGATGTGGTCCGGGTGTGGATAGCCGCCGCGCTCGTCGTACGTCGTCAGCACGTGCGGGCGGAACGAGCGGATCAACCGCACCAGGCGCTCGGTCGCCTCCTCGAGCGGGACGAGCGCGAAGCACCCCTCCGGGAGCGGCGGCGGCGGGTCACCCTCGGGCCAGCCGGAGTCGACGAAGCCGAGCCAGTCCTGACGGATGCCCAGGATGTCGCGCGCGCGGTGCATCTCCTCACGGCGGATCTCGGTGATGTTCTCCCAGACCTCCGGGCGGTCCATCTTGGCGTTGAGCACGGAGCCGCGCTCGCCACCGGTGCAGGTGGCGACGTGGACGTCGACGCCCTCGGCGACGTACTTCGCCGTCGACGCGGCCCCCTTGCTCGACTCGTCGTCGGGGTGGGCGTGGACGTGCATGAGTCGGAGGCCGGCGCGAGGCTTGTCGGTTCCGGGCCGGTCTGCGGGGGGCTGGGCCATGGTCGGCAGTCTAGGAGCCCCCGCTTAGGCTTCTGTGCGTGACCACCGACCTCACCGACCGCTACGGCGCACCCGCGAGGTGGCGGCGTCCCGCAGCCGTCGGTCTGGCGGTCGTCCTCGCCGTGGTCGGGCTCACCTGGCTGGGCTGGACGGCATGGTTCCACGGCAGCCCCGACGTGCGCTCCGAGGTCGTCACCTTCGAGGTGACCGGTGACCACCAGGTCGAGGCGCGCGTCGACGTACGCCTCGCCGACGGCGTCGAGGCCAGCTGCCGCGTGCGAGCGCTGGCCGAGGACAAGACGGCGGTCGGGGAGCTCGCCTTCACCCCCGTCGACGGCGTGAACGAGGTGGTCATCCGCACCGAGCGCCGGGCGACCTCGGTCGAGAAGCTCGGGTGCACTGCCCCCGGCCAGCCGCGTCCACGCTGAGCCGTCGGCCTGCGCTTTTGCCGCAGGCTTGCTAACCTGAACGTTCTGCCCGTCCGGGTGCGCTGGCCGACGTCCGTCGCCGCGCCGACTCCGATCGGACGGAAGACACCACCGACCCGATGCGGGGGCGCTGAGGCACACCCGCATCCAGTACCACGTGAGCAGGAGCACCGACATGACCGACCAGGGCACCATCTGGCTGACCCAGGAGGCCTACGACAAGCTGAAGGCCGAGCTCGACGACCTCAAGGGGCCCAAGCGCCAGGAGATCATCGAGCGCATCTCGGCCGCCCGCGACGAGGGCGACCTCAAGGAGAACGGCGGCTACCACGCCGCCAAGGACGAGCAGGGCAAGCAGGAGGCCCGCATCCGCCAGCTCGAGGACATGCTGCGCAAGGCCGAGGTGGGCGAGACGCCCCCCGACGACGGCGTGGTCGAGCCGGGCATGGTCGTCACCGTCGACTTCGGCGACGGCGACACCGAGAAGTTCCTCCTCGGCGCCCGCGAGAACCTCAGCGACGGCGACACCCTCGACGTCTACTCGCCCGAGTCGGCGATGGGCGCCGCGATCAACGGCAAGTCCAAGGGCGACAAGGTCACCTACACCGCGCCCAACGGCAAGGAGCTGTCGGTGACGGTCGTCGACGCGGAGCCCTACAAGGTCTGAGCCTCACCCTCACCACCGCCGGGGCGGTGAGTGAGACATGTTCTGCGGTAGAACGTGTCTCACTCACCGCTCCTCGGCGTTTTCGGCGTACGTCGCTCAGCTGACGCGGTAGCCGCGCTCGCGGAGGCGCTCCATCAGGTGCTCGGCGTGAGCCTCGCCGCGGGTCTCGAGCTGGATGCGCACCTCGACCTCGTTCAGGGTGAGCGACGGGGAGATCCGCTCGTGCGCGACCTCGAGCACGTTGGCGCCCTCGGCGCCGACCTCGGCCAGGAGCGAAGCCAGGCCGCCGGGGAGATCGGGGATGCACACCCGGAGGTAGAGGTAGCGCCCGGCCGCGGCCAGGCCGTGGCGGATGACCTTGCTCAGCAGCAGCGGGTCGATGTTTCCGCCGGAGAGCACCGCGACGGCGGGTGTCTCGAATCCGGTCGGGTTGTCGAGCATCGCCGCGACGGCGGCCGCGCCGGCGGGTTCGACGACCTGCTTGGCGCGCTCGATCAGGGCAAGCAGCGCCCGGGAGAGCGACTCCTCGGAGACCGTGATGATCTCGTCGACATGGTCGCGCACCGCCGCGAAGGTGATGTCGCCGGGCCGGCCGACCGCGATGCCGTCGGCCATCGTGCTCATCGACTCCAGGGCCACCGGGTGGCCGGCCGCGAGCGACCCGGGATAGGCGGCGGCGCCCTCGGCCTGTACGCCCACCACGCGTACGTCCGGACGCAGCGCCTTGACCGCGATCGCCACCCCGGCCAGCAGCCCGCCCCCGCCGGTCGGCACCAGCACCGTGCGAACGTCCGGCGCCTGCTCGAGGACCTCGAGCCCCAGTGTGCCCTGACCGGCGACGATGTCGACGTGGTCGAAGGGATGGATCAGCACCGCCCCGGTCTCCTCGGCGAACCGCCGCGCCGCGGCCAGCGAGTCCTCGAGGTAGCGGCCCTCGAAGACGACGTCCGCGCCGTAGCCGCGGGTCGCCTTCTCCTTGGGGATCGGCGCCCCCTCGGGCATGAACACGGTCGAGTGGATGCCGAGGGTGGAGGCCGCGAGCGCGACGCCCTGCGCATGGTTGCCGGCGGAGGCGGCGACGACCCCGCGGGCCCGCTCCTCGGCGGAGAGGCGCGCGATGCGGACGTAAGCGCCGCGGGACTTGAAGGAGCCGGTGCGCTGGAGGTTCTCGCACTTCAGCGAGACCGGCCCGCCGACCAGCGCCGAGAGCCAGCGCGACTCCTCCATCGGCGTGGTGACGGTGACGCCCTCCAGCATGTCGCGCGCAGCGATGATGTCGGCCAGGGAGCATTCCTCGGTCATGACGGGTCCTTCTCGTGGTCGTCGTGGCTGTCCGCGTAGTCCGGGTCTGCCGGGGCCGCGAGCGGGCTGTCGTCGTGGATCTCGTCTCCCTCGTTGGGAGGTGGGGCGATGTCCTCGTCGAGGGCGCCGTCGGGGTCGTCGTCGCCGACCTCGGTGTAGGTGGCGAGGTGCTGCGCGACGGCGTTGCCGGCCGCGGCGAGCGGTACGGCGACCAGGGCCCCGGCGATGCCGGCCACGAGGACGCCACACCCGATCGCCACGATGACACCGAGCGGGTGCAGCGACACGAAGCGGCCCATCAGGAACGGCTGCAGCACGTGGCCCTCGATCTGCTGGACCAGGATCACGCCGCCGAGCATCAGCAGCGCCGTCCACGGCCCCTGGTCCACCAGGGCGACGAGGATCGCCACCAGGCCCGCCACCGTGGCACCGATCATCGGCACGAACGCGCCGAGGAAGACGATCACGCCGATGGCCACCACGAACGGCACGCCGAGGAACCAGGCGACGAGCATGATGCCGATCGCGTCGGCGAGGGCCACCAGGACGGTGGCCCGCACGAACTGGGTCAGCGACACCCAGGCGACGCGGCCGGAGGCGTCGACGCGCTCGCGCGCCGCCCGGGGCGCGAGGCGTACGAGCCAAGACCAGATGCGCTCGCCGTCGGCGAGGAAGAAGTAGGTGGAGAACAGCACGATGAAGAAGCCCGCCACGATGTGGCCCACGGCGGTGCCCACCTCGGTGACCCGGGTGACCATGCCGTCGGCGCCGGTGCTGTCGGAGACGGCGGCCTGCACCTGCTCGATGTAGCCGTCGAGCTGGGAGTCGGAGACGTGGAACGGCCCCGTTCGCAGCCACTCGCGGACCTGCCCGAGGCCGGTGACCACCGAATCGGCGAGGTCACTGGCACCTTGGGCCACCTGCTGTCCGACGAAGGTGAGCAGCAGGCCGACCGTGCTCAGCCCCAGGATCATCACGATGCCTGTGGCGAGCCCACGCGGCAGGCCGACCCGGCGCAGCCAGACGACCACCGGCGTGGCGAGCGCGGCGAGCAGCAGCGAGACCGCGAGCGGGAGGGTGATGACGGCGAAGAACCGCATGGCCCACAGGAACCCGAGGGCGGCGACGGTGATGACGATCAGGCGCCACGACCAGGCGGCAGCCAGGTCGAGCCCCCACGGCACCTGCGCGCGGCTGAAGTTGGAGGGCCCGGTGGTGAACGCCGGTTCGGTGCGGCGCTCGGCTCGCCCCTGGGCCCACTGCGCGACGATGCGGTCGGTGAGACCGTCCTCCTCGCGGGCGAGGGCGGCGAAGAAGCGTCGTCGACCCGACTCCACCTCGGTCTCGCCGGGCTCGTCGGGTGAGGGCCTGCCCTGGTCGCTCACGTCCGTCACGCTACCGATCCCCCGCAGCCCTGAGACCACCCAGCAGACGGTGTGCCGCGACCGGGTGGTCCTGGGCCAGCAGGCCGGCGGCGGCGATCACGTAGTCGTGGTCCACGACCACCCGCGGAGCGCGCGGGAGCTGCCAGCCCCCCTCGAAGGCGTCACCGGTCGCCGGCGTCAGCACACGACGTACGGCGTCGGGGCCGCCGTGGCGCAGCACCCCGCCCGAGCCGACCAGCAGGTCGACCTCGCGGAGGTCCTTGCCGCTGCGCTCCACGACGCGCCCCTCGGGGCTCACGACCACCTTGCTCCTCCCGGCGTGGCGCTCGAGGGCGATGCGAACGGCCGCGGCGGCGATGTCGAGATCGACGTCCTGCTCGGCGGCGTCGCCCGGCACCCAGCCGGTGTCAGCCCGGCGGGCGGCCGCCGCGTCGGCGAGGTCTTCGCGCCCGGCGGCCTCGACCGTGGTGACCGCTGACCAGCGCATGCCGAGGTCGCCCTCGACCGTACGGGTCACCGGCGTGGTGGCCACGACCTCACGCGCGAGCCCGCTGTCCTCGGGGTCGAGCTCGACGACGCTGTGCACGTCGGTGGTCGCGCCGCCGACGTCGACGACCACGACGTCCCCGGCTCCGAGGTGCTGGTCGTCGAGGCCGCGGGCGAGCAGCTCGACGCCGGTGAGCACGACGTCGGGCGTCGCGCCGCGCACGATCGAGGTGAAGGTGCGACCGCGCGCGTCGGCGCGGCTGCTGAGGTGCTTGCCGCCGATCACGTGGCTGAGGAAGATCTCGCGGATCGCGCGGCGCGCGCCGTCGGGGACGAGCACGCCGATGCGGGGGACGACGTTGTCGGCGAGGACGTGGGGGGTGCCGGAGCCGGTGAGCAGCTCGGCGATCAGGGGCTGCGACTCGATGTTGCCGGCCACGACGACGGGGCCCGGCCACGGCACGCCGGCCAGGAAGCGGGCGTCGCCCTCCAGGACCTCGGCGTTGCCACCGTCGGTCCCGCCAACGAGGAGCACCACGTCGGGCTCCGCAGCACGGAGCTCGTCGTGCTTGGCGTCGTCGAGCCCGCCGTGGAGCACGAGCACGACCTTGCCGCCGCTGGACAGCGCCACCCGGCGGCCCGCCTCGGCCGTCACCAGCTCCTCGTTGCCGACGACCGCGATCCGCAAGCCCCCGCCGGCGCTGGAGCAGGCGAGCACGTCGGCGTCGAGGGCGCACCGGTCCTGCTCGGCGAGCGCGGCCACGCAGGCGTCGTACCCGTCGAGGACGTCGCCGGTGCCGTCCGGGCCCGGGAGGGTCGTGGGGTGGCTCGCGATGGCGAGGAGCTGTCCGCTGCCGAGCTCGACCAGCGCCGCCTTCGTCCAGGTGGAGCCGAAGTCGACGCAGACGACCGCGCTCACACCAGCACCGTCAGGGCGGCCACCACGATGATCGCGATGACGCCGAGGACGACGGCCTGCACGCCGATCCCGCCCGTGAGGTCGGTCCCGGTCCGGATCGCCCGCTCGGCCTGGCGGTAGCGGTGCCAGCCGACGACGGCGGTCATCCCCGACGCGAGGAGCAGGGCGATCCCGAGGGCGACGTTGGGCCAGGTCCCCTCCAGCAGGTTGAGGGCACCGACGGCCGCCACGACGAGGCCGATCGCGGTGCGCTCATAGGCGAGGAGGGTCCGCTCGTTGGCCAGGAGGTAGCGCGGGTCGGGTGCCTCGTCCACGTGTCAGCCCAGGGACCGGTCGAGGTCGGCGACGAGGTCGTCGGCGGTCTCGATGCCGACGCTGAGCCGGACCAGGTCGGCGGGGACCTCGAGGTCGGTGCCGGCCACGCTGGCGTGGGTCATCCGGCCGGGGTGCTCGATGAGGGACTCGACGCCACCGAGCGACTCGCCGAGGGTGAACACCTCGGCGCGCTCGCACACCGCGAGGGCCTGCTCCTCTCCCCCGGCGACGCGGAAGGAGATCATGCCGCCGAAGCGCTTCATCTGGCGCGCGGCGACCTCGTGGCCGGGGTGGGCGACCAGGCCGGGGTAGATGACCTCGGCGACCCGCGGGTCGCCGTCGAGGAACGCCACGATCCGCTCGGCGTTGTCGCAGTGGCGGTCCATGCGTACGCCGAGGGTCTTGAGGCCGCGGTGCGTCAGGAACGCGTCGAACGGCCCGGCCACCGCGCCCATGGCGTTCTGGTGGTAGCCGATCTTCTCGGCGAGCTCGAGGTCGCGCACGACCACCGCTCCCCCGACGACGTCGCTGTGCCCGCCGACGTACTTCGTCGTCGAGTGCACCACCACGTCGGCGCCGAGCGTGAGCGGCTGCTGGAGGTAGGGCGAGGCGAAGGTGTTGTCGACGACGAGCAGCGCGCCGGCGTCGTGGGCGACGGTGGCCAGGGCCTCGATGTCGCCGATGGTGAGCATCGGGTTGGTGGGCGTCTCGACCCACACGAGCTTCGTCCGGCCGGGCTCGACGGCGGCGGCGACCGCGTCGGTGTCGGCGACGGACGCCGGGGTGTGGTCGGTGCCCCAGACCTTGGCGACCTTGTCGAAGAGGCGGTGCGTGCCGCCGTAGGCGTCGTCGGGGATGACGACGTGGTCGCCGGGGCGGGTGAGCGCCCGGATGATGGTGTCCTCGGCGGCCAGGCCGGAGGCGAAGGCGAAGCCCTTCTCGCCGTCCTCGACCGCCGCGAGCGCGCCCTCGAGCGCCGTACGCGTGGGGTTGGCGGAGCGGCTGTACTCGTAGCCGCCGCGCAGGCCGCCGACACCGTCCTGCTTGTAGGTGCTGCTGGCGTAGATGGGCGGGTTGACCGCCCCGGTCATCGCGTCGGGCTCGTAGCCGGCGTGGATCGCACGCGTCTCGAACCCGGCCTTGTTGGCGCGTTCCTGGGTCACATGCCGAGGGTAGACCCCGCGCTCCCCCGGCTGAACAGCGGAACGGCCGCCGCACCCCCGATGCGGCGGCCGTGGTGGAGGCGTGGGACCGCTGGGTCAGACCGTGTGGTCGAGGCTCGAGGTCACGAAGGGGCGAAGATGGCGGTCAACGAGCTGTCGCCGAGGCTGGCCTCGCCCGTGGACTCGTCGCAGACCAGGTTGACCGTGAACAGGGCGCCCTTGGTGACGGCGAATCCGCGGGTGCCGGAGATTGACTGGAACGCGGAGGCGCCAGGAGTGACGATCTGAAGGGCAGCCCCGTCCAGCGACGTGCCCGTGGTGATCGAGCACCGGGTGTGACCGGCCACGCTGCCGAGGATGTAGGCCGACGACGAGACGATGACGGACCCGTTGGCCGGGGGCATCAGGCTCACTGAACGAGCGACTTGGTCGGCCGGGGTCAGGTCCAGGCTCTGGTCACCGCCCGCGGTCGCGGCGACAGAGTTGACGAGCGGAGCGAGCTTGGCGTCGATCTCCGCCTTGGTGTACGACGACCCGTCGAGCGCGTAGTTGCCCTTGGGCTGGTACTTCGAGTCGGCCTCGGCCTTGGAGTAGGTCTCGGCCTTGGTGTACCCCGAGCCGGCGGTCTCGTAGGAGCCCTTGGGCTGGTACTTCCCGTCACTCTGCTTCTTGGTGTAGTACCGCTTGTCCGCGCGCGGCCTGATCTCCTTCTTCCAGATCTTCTTCCAGTTGGTGGCCAGCGCGCTGCTGACCTCGGCTCCTGCCGGCGTGACGGCCATCAGGCCGCCCCCGACCAGGATCCCGACAAGGACGGCAACCACGAGCTGCCGAACCGTTCGACGTGAAGACATGACGCTTCCTTTCGACGATTGTGCTGCTGATGTCTTCACCGTCCTCCCGCCCCGACGTTCGCGCATCGGTGACAGCGCGGACGTCTAGACCGCGTAGTTCAACGTACGGGGAGGCGGGCCTTGTCCCGCGCGCGACAATGGAGGCATGTTCGGATTCGGCAAGCCCACCACCCTGCCCACCCCCGACCAGGCGCTCCCGGGGCGCGAGCAGCAGATGTGGACCCTGGGCGAGCACGTGGTCCTGCGCACCCCCGTCGTCAGCGACGACGTCCCCGACGGCCACGAGGTCGCGATCCTCGGCCTCGGCTGCTTCTGGGGCGCCGAGGAGATCTACTGGCAGGTCCCCGGCGTCTGGTCGACGTCCGTCGGCTACGCCGGCGGAAGCACGCCCAACCCGACCTACGACGAGGTGTGCAGCGGTCACACCGGCCACACCGAGGCCGTCCGGGTCGTCTTCGACCCCGCGAAGGTGTCGTACGCCGACCTGCTCAAGAAGTTCTTCGAGATCCACGACCCGACCCAGGGCATGCGCCAGGGCAACGACGTCGGCACCCAGTACCGCTCCGCGATCTACTGGACCACACCCGAGCAGGAGCAGGTCGCCCGCGAGCTGACCAAGGTCTACGGCGAGGAGCTCGCCCGCCGCGGCCTCGGCGAGATCACCACCGAGATCCGCCCCGCGGGCGAGACGCCGTACTACTACGCCGAGGACGCCCACCAGCAGTACCTCGCCAAGAACCCGTTCGGCTACCGCTGCCACGCCAACACCGGGGTGAAGTTCCCCGAGACGGCCTGACCCGGTCTGAGCTCCCCGATCGAAGTTCACTCGTGCCATGCGCGAGCGGACTTCGACCTATGGGGTTGGCGGCACCACACGGGTGATGGGCGTGCCCTCCGGCAGGCCACGTCGCTCGCTCCGCGCGCTGCGTCCGTGGCGAACTGACGTCCGAGCCAGTCGTAGCCGAAGCAGGCCAGCCGCCCGGCGAGCTCCGGGAACGCGTCCGCCACCAGGGCGTCCGAGGCGCTCGCCGAGGTCCTGGTGTGGACACGGTAGAGACCATCCGCGAAGCTCCTGCCGCCAGCGGCCTCGAGGCACGCATCGACCGTGGCCTGCGCCGGTGCAGCGACGTCACCGCCACTCGATGCGAAGACACCCAGGAAGCGCTCGAACATCGACCCTCGTCCCCCTTCGGAATGGCCGTGCCGGCCTGACCCGCACGCTAGCCTCCTCGCCATGGTCGACGTGGTCGTGCACGGCCCGGCGTCGTGGAACCAGGTCGTCGACCTCGACGAGCTGCCCGCGCCCGTGCCGCACATGCAGTTCGCGCGAGGGCACCGACACGTGCTGGGCGGTACGTCGGCGGGCAAGGCGGCGCACCTGCGCGAGCTCGGCGTCGATGTCGAGCTGCACACGGTGCTCGGGACGGACGCCGCGGCGGCGGAGATCGAGCAGACGCTGCGACGGGCCTCGGTCCCCGTCGCGGCGACGTACGTCGATGGCCCGAGCGAACGCCACCTCAACCTGATGGACCCGCACGGCGGGCGCGTCTCCCTCTACCTCGACGTCCCGCAGGTCGACCCGGACGACGTCGCCGCCGCGGTGTCGGCCCTTCGACGAGCCGCCGGTGGAGCCCGCGCCCTCGTCCTCGATCTCAGCGAGACCTCGCGCGCCGCGGTCGACGCCGTCGTGGCCACCGGCGTCCCGATCTGGACCGACCTCCACGACTACGACGGGCGGAGCGCGTTCCACGCGCCCTTCGCCGACGCGGCGGGCTTCGTCTTCATGAACGGCGACCGCACGTCGTCGGTCCGCGAGCTGCTGCGAGCCTGCATCGCGCGCGGAGCGGGGCTCGCCGTCTGCACCCTCGGCGCCGACGGCGCCCTCGCCGTCGACGCCCGCGGCGACGAGCACCACGTCCCGGCCGAGCCGGTGCAGAGCGTCGTCGACACGAACGGCGCCGGCGACGGGTTCATGGCCGGCTACCTCGCGGCCCACCTCGACGGCGCCGAGGTGAAGACGGCCCTGGCAGCGGGCGCGAGACAGGCAGCGCGGGCACTCGGCACGCACCAGCTGTGCCCCTTGCTCGACCGACCTGTCGATCCGGAGCCTGCTCGTCCGTCAGAGTGGTGACGGGCCGCACGGGGCGGCCGCGAGGAGGAGCGACATGACGCAGTACGCCATCTACTTCCACCAGCAGTGGGTCGGCGACCACCCGGCCGAGTGGTTCCAGACCCGCGTGGAGCCGAGCACGGCCGTGGTCCGCGAGATGGAGGAGGCGGGAGTGCTCGTCTTCGCCGGCGGGCTCGAGGAGGACATGACCGAGGCGTTCAGCGCCGACGGCACGAGCGGGACGATGGTCGTCACCGACGGGCCCTACACCGAGACCACCGAGTACCTCGGCGGCATCACGATCATCGACGTCCCCGACCTGGAGACCGCGAAGATGTGGGCCGCGAAGGTCGCCGAGGGCTGCGGCTGGCCGCAGGAGGTCCGCGTCGTCAGGTAGCCGGGCACGGTCTGGATCACGTCACTGCGCGACCCAGTCGGTGAAGCTGCGCGGCTCGCCGAGCCAGTCCGTGCGGGTGTTGCTGCCGTCGGGGCGCGAACCAGCGACGCGTACGGCGACACGGACCTCGTCGGGCGACCCGATCGCCTCGCGGGAGATCCGCATGCGGACGTGCTCGGTGTCGTAGTCGACGCTCATCCGGTACGACCCTTCCACCGGCTCGCCCATCGCCTTGCGGGAGAAGCCGTCGACCTCGACCAGCACGTAGTCCGTGCCGAGGAAGTACCCGCCCGAGAGGGCGTACTCCGGCCCCGGGTCGGCGGGGTCGGTGTCGAGGAAGACCGAGCCCGAGGAGCCCGTCCGGTACGACGGCCGCAGGTCGGTGTGGGTGGTGGTCACCACGACGTTGCGCGTCTTGTGCTCGACCTCCACCGACCGGAGGTCGACGCCGTGGCCGAGGTCCTTCGGGTCGGTGACGCCGATGCTGTCGGCGTTCGCGGCCGGGGCCTGGGTCAGGGCGAGGGTGGCGACCGCGATGGTCGCGATGCTCAGGAGGGTCCTACGCATGGGGCTGGTCCGTTCTCGTGTCGTGGCCCCGGACGGGGACGTACAGGGAGACGCGACGCGGCCCCGAGAGGTTGCATCCGACCGGGCTCAGTCGCGCCCGACGTGCATCCGCACCTCGACGACCTCGCCGAGGTCGACGTCCTCGGCACGACGCACGGCCACCTTCAGCGGCAGGAACCAGGTGTCCTCGCGGGGGAACATCGCGGTGGTGAACTCCGTGCCACCGATCCACGCGCGGACCGGCACGACGCCCCAGTAGACGACGTCCGCCTTCACCTCGTCGACGAGGTCAGCCGCGTCCGGCGGGAGCGGGACGAAGACGTACGGCGCCGGGCCACGCCACTCGACCACCTCGCCGGCGAACTCGATCTCCATCCCCCCACCCTCCCAGCAGGCCGTTGCTCCGGGACAGACACCGGGGCGGGCGGAAGACCCCACGGCCTCCGCCCGCCCCGCACCATCGCGCCCCTGTCGCGCGACGGCCCTCCTCCGGAGGGTCTGGTTCAGCCCTGTGACGAGCCGGAGCTCACCCCAGGGCCGCGACTGCCGCCACGACGTCGACGAGGCCGTGGCCCTTGTCGTACGACGTGGTGCCGAGGTCGCCGGGCTCGTAGCCGGCGCCGTCGGTGAACTTGTGCGCCGAGACCTTGAGCGCCCGCTCGACCTCCGCCGGCGTCGCCATCGGGTCGGCCTGGAACAGCTGGGCGACGATGCCGGCGACGTGCGGCGCCGCCATCGACGTACCACTGATGGTGTTGAAGGTGCCGAGGTCGAGGGCGCCCGGACCGTTGCGGAAGTCGAGGCCGGTCGAGCAGATCGCCAGGTAGAGGCGGCACGAAGACGTGATGTTCTCGCCCGGCGCCGAGATGTCGGGCCACGTCGAGGCGTCCGAGGCGAGACCGCGCGAGCTGTAGTCCGACACGACGCCCTCACGGGTGCCGGTGTCCTGGTCGTAGTAGGAGGCGACGGAGAGGATGCCGCCGGTGGGGTCCTGGCCGGGCGGGTTGGTCAGGCTGGTCGAGCCGTCGCCGCCGTCGTTGCCGGCCGCCCACACCGTGACGACGCCCTCGGCCGCGAGCGCGCGCTGGAGCTTGACCGTGGCCGACTCGGGGTCGAACTCGCCACCGCCGCTGGGACCGTAGGAGTTGTTGGTGACCTTGATCGGCGGGCACGTCGACGCGGGTACGCCGACACCGCACGGCGCCTCGTGGTTCTCGAGCACCCAGTTGAGCGCGGAGTCGGCGCCGAGGATCACGATGCCCGCACCGGTGGAGATCGACACCAGCTTGGCGCCCGGGGCGGCGCCCTGGAGCTTGCCGCCGTCGGTCAGCGTGGTCGGGCGACCCGCGACGATGCCGCTGACGTGGGTGCCGTGGCCGCCGACCGAGAGGGTGTCGGTGTCGACGGAGGCCGGCACGCGCTGCACCGAGCAGGTCTCGGTCAGCGGCTCGCAGACCGCCTTGAGGTTGGCGACGACCGCGCTCGAGCCGTCGGCCTCACGGAAGTAGGGGTGGGTCGGGTCGACGCCGGAGTCGATGACCGCGACGCTCACGCCACGGCCCGTCAGCGGCGTGCCGTCGGCGCCGGTGAGGGTGGCGGCTGCCTCGGCGCCACGGGTGGCGGTGTTGGACGTCTCCTGGAAGAAGTCGATCGGCTGCTCCCCGCCCTCGACGTACGTCACGCCCGTCTGGGCTCGGACCGCCTCGACCTGGCTGCGGGAGGCGTCGGCGACGACCACCCCGATGCGGGTGAACTCACCGGTCTTGCGCATCCCGGTGGCCTCGACTGCCTGCCGGGCGGCGCTGATGGAGGTGCCGTGCACCATCACCGTCGTCCTCCCCGAGAGCCCGGGCAGCTGCTGGGCGAGGAAGTCGGAGACGTTGGCCTGGTCGGTGGCCTGGTCGGCCGCCTGTCCCGCGGCCGGCGCGCTCGTGGCGACGCCGAAGGTCGCGGCGGCGGCGAGCACGCTGCTCACACAGGCGAGAAGGGTTGTGGATCGCACGGATGTCCTCCCGAGAGGGTCGAGGTCGTCACCCATGCAACGAGCCGGCTCGCCGGAGGTCACGCCCTCGTCACCGGGCATCGGTGATGATGGGAGGCATGACCGACCTCCCGCGCAAGGCCGCCGCTCGCACGGCCCGCCTGGCCGCGCTCCCGTTGGGGTATGCCGGGCGACAGGCGGTCGGGCTGGGCAAGCGGCTCGGCGGCAAGCCCGCCGACGCGGTGCTCACCGAGGTGCAGCAGCGCACCGCCGAACAGCTGTTCCGCACCCTGGGCGAGCTCAAGGGCGGGGCGATGAAGTTCGGCCAGGCACTCAGCGTGCTGGAGTCCGCCCTTCCCGAGGAGGTCACCGCGCCCTACCGGGAGCACCTCACGGCGCTGCAGGACTCCGCTCCCCCGATGCCCACCGCGACGGTGCGCGAGCAGCTGACCACGCACCTCGGCGACGACTGGTCCGAGCGGCTGGTCTGGCTCGACGGCGCTCCGACCGCGGCTGCGTCCATCGGCCAGGTGCACCGCGCGCGCTGGCGCGACCTCGCGGTCGACTCCGAGGAGGATCGCGACGTCGCGGTGAAGGTGCAGTACCCCGGAGCCGGGGAGGCGCTGATGTCCGACCTGCGCCAGATCGCGCGCGTCGCGCGCGGGGTGGCGCCCGCCTTCCCCGGCATCGACATCAAGCCGCTGGTGGCCGAGCTGCAGGACCGCGCGGCCGACGAGCTCGACTACCACCTCGAGGCGGAGGCGCAGGCCGCCTATGCCGAGGCCTTCGCCGACCACCCCGACATCGTGGTGCCCGCCGTGGTCGCCGTCGGCACCGAGGTGCTGGTGACCGAGTGGATGGACTCCGCCTACTCCCTCGCTCACGTCATCCGCGACGGCACGCAGGAGGAGCGCGACCACTACGGCGAGCTGTTCGTCCGCTTCCTCTTCGAGGGACCGCGGCGCACCGGCATGCTCCACGCCGACCCCCACCCGGGCAACTTCCGCGTCATCCCCGGCCCCGACGGGGGGCTCGGCCAGCTGGGCGTCCTCGACTTCGGTGCCGTCGCCCGGCTGCCGCAGGGGCAGCTCCCCGAGGCGATGGGCCGGCTCATCCGCATCGCGCTCGACTCGGACGAGGAGTCGCTGGTCGCCGGGCTCCGCGCGGAGGGGTTCATCAAGGACCGGATCGAGGTCGACCCGGCCCTGCTGCTCGCCTACCTCGCCCCCTTCGTCGAGCCCGCCGACCAGGAGCGCTTCACCTTCACCCGCGAGTGGATGCGCGAGCAGTTCGAGCGGGTCAACGACCCTCGCTCCGAGACGTTCACCCTCGCCACCAAGCTCAACCTGCCGTCGTCGTACCTGCTGATCCACCGCACCTGGCTCGGGGCCGTCGGCCTGCTCAGCCAGCTCGGTGCCAGCGTGCCCTTCCGGGAGATCCTCGAGGAGTCACTGCCGGGCTTCGCTGAGGACTGACGGTCGATAGTCCACCGGGAGAGACCACGGCGAGGGCTGACGGGCGGTAGTCCAGTGCAATCCGGCTGCCTTTCAGGCCGTGCCGCGACCAGTTCCCACTGGACTACCCCGACGGACGGCGAGCGCGGCGCTGAACCGTCGACAGTGGCACGATGGCGTGCATGGACGCAGCCGCCGCCCTCGCCCGCTGGCACGCCGTCGTCGAGAGCCGCGACCCGGCCGGGCTGCCCGCCCTCGTCGCCGCGGACGCCGTCTTCCGGAGCCCGGCGGTGCACACGCCGCAGGTCGGGCGCGACACCGTCGTCGGTTACCTCACCGCCGCGTTCACCGTGCTCGGGCCCGCGCTGGCCTACGAGCGCGAGTGGCTCGGTGACGACTCCGCGGTCCTGCAGTTCCGCACCGAGGTGGGCGGTCTCGACGTGTCCGGCGTCGACATGATCACCTGGGACGAGCGCGGCCAGATCGTCGACTTCACCGTGATGGTTCGCCCGAAGAAGGCCCTCGACGCCGTCATCGAGCACATGGGCGCCGAGCTCCTGCGGATGCTCGAGGCCGCGGGCTCCTAGACCCAGAACCCCCGGCCACCGCCGTACCAGTCGCCGAAGTGCTCGCGGTAGGACGACGCGGGACCGCGCGAGCCGAGGTAGGACCCGACCACCGCGGCGCCGAGGTCGTCGAGCTCGGGGCTGACCATCCGCCCGTCGACCCGGCGCGCCATCGAGTCGATGAAGCGCGCCAGCCCGGGGTCCTCGCCGAGCCGGAAGAACGTCGTCTGCGCACCCAGCCGCGCCGCGGCGTCGAGCTCACGGACGGAGTG
Source organism: Nocardioides sp. zg-1230 (assembly GCF_013155335.1). Classification (GTDB taxonomy): domain Bacteria; phylum Actinomycetota; class Actinomycetes; order Propionibacteriales; family Nocardioidaceae; genus Nocardioides. Next base: position 627,968 of record NZ_JABJQZ010000008.1, read on the forward strand.
GGCGATCGTCAGCGGGTGCGGCGGGTAGGAGAACCAGACGTCGCCGTCGGGCTCGAGGTGGGCCGTCGGCTCACCGTCGGTGACGACGAGGAGCACGGGCTGGGCGTTGGGGTGCTTGCGGAAGAACCGGTTGGCCAGCAGCAGCCCGTGGTGGAGGTTGGTCCCCTTGTCCCACCGGGCATCGAGGGCGGTCAGCTCCTCGATCTCCATCACCTGCGCGTGCCGGCCGAAGGCGATCAGCTGGATGTCGTCACCGCGGAAGCGCGATCGCACCAGCTGGTGCAGCGCCAGCGCCGTGCGCTTCATCGGCACCCACCGGCCGTCCATCGCCATCGAGAACGACGTGTCGACCAGCAGCGCGACCGCTGCCTGGGTGCGGGCCTCGGTCTCGACGACCTCGATGTCGTCGACCTGGATGCGCACCGGTGACGCACCTCCCCGGAGCACGGCGTTGGTGATCGTGCGGGGCACGTCCCACGGCTCGGTGGAGCCGAACTCCCACTGCCGGCTGGCGCCCGACGGCTCGCCCGCGAGCCCGGTCGTACGCGTCTCCCGCGCGCCGGCGCGACCGCTCATCCGCTCCGCCACGTCACGAAGCAGCGCCTTGCCGAGCTGGCGCATCGCCTTGGGCGAGAGCCGCAGCTCGCCGTCGGAGCCGCGCTTGAGGTAGCCGCTGTCGCGCAGCGCCCGCTCGAGCTCCTGCAGGGTCTTCGCCGCCACCGCCGCCTCGGAACCGAGCTGCCTGGCCAGGGCATCGAGGTCGACGTCGTCCATCCGCGCACCGTGGTGCGACTGGGCGAGCTGGTCGGCGAGCGCGTCGAGCTGGGCGAGGTCCTGCAGGGCGCCGGTGCCGTCGCCGAGACCCATGCCCTGGTCGCCCTCGAAGCTCTCGGAGCCCGACCAGTCCTCGCCCGGCCGCAACGCCTGGAGGTTGGCGTCCATACGGGCCAGCTGCTCCATCAGCTGCGGCGACCCGAAGGCCTGCTGCGAGAGCTCCATCAGCTCCTGGCGCTGCTCGGGCGTCATCGAGTTGAGCATCCGCTGCGCGGCGGCCGCGCGCTGGGCGAGCGAGTCGAGCAGCTCGTCCATGTCCTGCGGGTCGTCGGGGAAGAAGTCGCCGTGCTTGTCCATGAAGTCACGGAACTCCTCGTCCGTGACACCGCCGGCAGCGTGCTTCTCCAGCAGGTCGTTGAGGTCGGACAGCATCTCCTGGACGGCTTGCCGGTCCTCGTCGGTCGCGCCCTCGAGGGCCTGCTTCATGCCGGCGAAGCGCTGGTCGAGCAGCTCGCGGCCGAGCAGGTCCTTGATCGCATCAAAGGCTTCGCGCGCCTCCGAGGACTGCCAGTCGTACGCCGACAGCTCGGACACCGCCGCCGGCGTGGAAGCGGGGAGGTCGTCAAGCATGAGCTCGCGGAACGCGCGGTCCCCGTCGTCCATCGTGATGTCCCGGGCCAGCTGGCCGCGCTCGGCGAGCACGGCCTTGTCGAGCAGCTCGCGGACCTCGCGCATGGTGCCGTCGAGGTCGTTGCGCTGCAGGATCTCGCGACGCTTCTCCGCGACCCGGCGGGCCAGTTCATCGAGCCCCGCCTGGTCGCTGCCGCCGCGGCGGAGGAACTCGCGCATCGCACGCTCGGGCGAGTAGCCGGCCATGACGTCCTGCCCGATGGCGTCGAGCGCCTCGGCGAGGTCGACCGGCGGGGCGAGCGGGTCGCCACCGTCGTACTTGCGGAACCTGCTCATCGGAGCGGTCCTCGGCAGTGCTCAGCCATAGACGGTCTCCCCGGCGTCGGTGTCCTTGCCGATCCGGCGGGCGAGGTAGAGCCCCTCCAGCGCGAGCTCGAGCGCGGCCGCCCGCTCACCGTCGTTGGTGGCGCCGAGGCGGTCGCAGACGGCGTCGTAGAGGTCGGACTCCCCCAGCACCGGCAGTCCGGCCAGGAAGTCGCGGGCCCCGACGCGGGCGCCGGTGCTGACCATCGCGCCCTCCTCGATGGCCTCGACCAGCAGGCGCAGGTCGATGCCGGCGAGGTGGGCGCGCACGGTCTCGGCGACGGCGGTGCGGAGCAGGTGGGTGAGGATCTCGCTCTCGCGGCCCTCCTCGCCGGTCTCGAACTCGATCTTGCCGCCGAGCACGTCGACGGCGGTCTCGAGGTCGACGACGCGCGCCACGGCCTCGTCCTCGCCCTGGGTGGTGGCCCGGTGCAGGGCAGCGGCGGCGATCGTCTCGGCCCCGGCGATCGCGAAGCGGGCGCTGACGCCCGAGCGTTGGTCGACGGACTGGGAGTCACGCAAGTGGCGGGTGAAGCGCGCCAGCACCTCCAGGAGGTAGTCGGGCACCTCGGCGACGAGGTCGGCCTCCTGCTCGATGACGGCGATCTCCTCCTCGACCTCGCGCGGGTAGTGCGTGCGGATCTCGGCGCCGAAGCGGTCCTTGAGCGGGGTGATGATGCGGCCGCGGTTGGTGTAGTCCTCGGGGTTGGCACTGGCCACGACGAGGACGTCGAGCGGGAGCCGCAGCACGTAGCCGCGGATCTGGATGTCGCGCTCCTCCATCACGTTGAGCATGGCCACCTGGATGCGCTCGGCGAGGTCGGGCAGCTCGTTGATGGCGACGATGCCGCGGTGGCTGCGCGGGATCAGCCCGAAGTGGATGGTCTCCGGGTCGCCGAGGTGGCGCCCCTCGGCCACCTTCATCGGGTCGACGTCGCCGATGAGGTCGGCGACCGAGGTGTCCGGCGTCGCCAGCTTCTCGGCATAGCGCTCGTCGCGGTGGCGCCACGAGATGCGCAGGTCGTCGCCGTACGTCGCCACCGCCTGCTGGGACGTGACCGTGACCGGCTCGTAGGGGTGCTCGCCGAGCTCGGAGCCGGAGATGACGGGCGTCCACTCGTCGAGCAGCGCGACCAGGGAGCGCAGGAGGCGGGTCTTGCCCTGACCGCGCTCGCCCAGCAGCACGATGTCGTGGCCGGCGAGCAGCGCGCGCTCCACCTGCGGGATCACCGTGTCGGCGAAGCCGTGCAGCCCGGGCCACGGGTCCTCGCCGTCGCGGAGCCGGGCGAGGAGGTTGTCGCGCAGCTCCTGGCGCAGGGGCTTGAGCTGGTGGCCGCTCTCCCGGAGCTGGCCGAGGGTGCTGGGTGCTGGGTGCTTCTGGTCCACGTCCGTCACGCCTTCCACGCTAGACCGGCCCGTCAACGTCGAGTGCGCTCGAAGTCCGGCTGCACCGGTTCCACCGGCCGCCCGACTCCCGACCCTGTCCGCGCGGGACCTTCGGCCCTGCTGAGGGAAGTGAGCCGGGGGGAGGCTGGAGATCGACTTGAAGGAGGACTCCATGCACACCACCCACGACCTCTCCCGGGAGGACTGCGCACGCCTGCTCAACGCCGGCGTCGCGGGCCGGGTCGCGGTCGGGACCCCGACAGGGCCGCACATCGTCCCGGTGAACTACGCCGTCGACGGGGAGTCGATCCTCATCCGCACCACCGCCTACAGCCTCCTCGGCACCTACGGGCGGGGCGCGCTGCTGTGCTTCGAGGTCGACCAGTTCGACTACGAGCTCAAGCGCGGCTGGAGCGTCGTGGTCCGGGGCCGCGGAACCTTCGTCGACAACCAGGACGAGCTCGAGGAGATCGCCCGGCACTGGGAGCCGCGCCCCTGGGCGACCGGGCAGCGCAACCTCGTCGTCCGCATCCCGTGGACGGAGCTGACCGGCCGCCAGCTCGGCGGCGGCTGGGACCCGTGGGAGCACCTCCCTGTGCAGCGGCTCGCCTGACGGCACACTGGTGCGCGTGACGCACACCTCTCCCTCCGACCTCGGCGCCGACGCGCGCTCCCTGCTCGAGGCCGTCACGGCGATCTCGAGCGACCTCGACCTCACCAGCGTGCTGACGCGGATCGTCGAGGCTGCGACCGCGCTGACCGGCGCGAGGTACGGCGCGCTGGGCGTGCTGGGCAACGACGGCGAGCTGGTGGAGTTCGTCACGACCGGCATCGACGAGCGGACCCGCGCCCTCATCGGCGACCTGCCCCGCGGACGCGGCATCCTCGGCGTGATCATCGAGGACCCGTCGGGCCTGCGGCTCACCGACCTCAGCGCGCACGCCGCGTCGGTGGGTTTCCCGCCCAACCACCCGCCGATGACGTCGTTCCTCGGCATGCCGGTGCGGATCCGGGGCACGGTCTTCGGCAACCTCTACCTGACCGAGAAGGCCGGCGGCGGCCCGTTCACCGACGCCGACGAGCAGCTCGTCGAGGAGCTCGCCCGCACCGCCGGCTACGTCATCAGCAACGCGCGCTCCTTCGCGCTGAGCGAGCGGCGCCGGCAGTGGCTCGAGGCGTCGGCCGAGCTCGCCGAGCTGCTCCAACCGCCGGTCGACCTCGACGACGTGCTCCCCCAGATCGTCTCCACCGCGCGCCAGGTCGCCCATGCACGGGCGGTGGCGCTGTGGTCCGCGCACGGTCCCGACCACGACACGCTCAGCGTCGCGCCGGACCTCGACGCCGACGACGCCCGGGTGGCCGCCCTGCTCGCCGAGGCGCGGGCCGGGTTCGAGCCGGGCAGCGGCGCGGGCGTGGTGACGACCTCTGCGCCCGGCGCGGACGGCGTACCCCTCGTCGTGGTGCCGCTGCGCTCGCACCTCGCGCCCGTCACGGCCCTGGTCGCCGTCGCCCAGCCGGGGTCCGGCCTCCTCGACGTCGAGGAGCGCGAGCTCTTCGCCGGCTTCGCCGACCAGCTGGCGCTCTCACTCGACCGCACCCAGGCGCTGGCCGACCGTGAGGAGCTGGCGCTGATCTCGGACCGCGAGCGGATCGCCCGCGACCTGCACGACATCGTCATCCAGCGGCTCTTCGCCACGGGGCTGCAGCTGCAGGGCGTCGCGGCGATGACCGGGGGCAGCGCCGTCGCGGAGCGGCTGGACAGGTCCGTGGCCGACCTCGACGACACGATCAAGGCGATCCGCGGCACGATCTTCGAGCTCCAGGACCGTCGCGGCGACTCCCTGCGCGCGGCGATCCGCAAGCTCGTCAAGGAGTACGTCCCGGTGCTGGGCTTCACGCCGGTCGTGCGCACCTCCGGGCCGGTCGACACCGCCGTCCCGCCCGCGTTGGGTGCCCAGCTGCTGGCCGTGCTCCGGGAGGCGGTCTCCAACGTCGCCCGCCACGCCCTCGCCGACGGTGCCGAGGTCGACGTCGGTGTGGTCGGTGACCGCCTCGAGCTGCGGGTGGCCGACGACGGCGTCGGGCTGCCGGCAGAGGTGCTGGAGAGCGGCCTGCGCAACGCGCGCCGGCGCGCCGACGACCTCGGCGGGACGCTCGAGGTCTCCCGGGTCGGCGAGCGCGGCACCGTGCTCGTGTGGCGGGTCCCCCTGACCTGAGCCCTGCACGTCAGAGGACCCGGCACGTCAGAGGACCCGGCGCCGGGGGAGGCGCCGGGTCCGGTGAGGGCCTGGTGTCATCGCAGGACGGGGTACTTCTTGACCAGTCCGGTGCGGTTCCACCAGTGACCCAGCCCCCACGTGGTGCCGGCCGCGCCGAGGGCGAGGACGACCATCACGATCACGCCGATGAGGTGGTCATCGACGACCGGGTTGTTCTCCAGCGGGAGGACTGCGAGGTACATGAAGGCGTACATCAGGGCGCCCGCCGCGGTGCCGATCCGCATCCCGACCCCGAGCAGGAGGGCCACACCGATCCCGAGCAGGCCGATCATGAACAGCCAGTCGGCCCATGCCTGCCCGGCCATGTTGGTCCACATGTCCTTGAACGGGTTGTCGGCGGGGACCCCGAAGGTGAGGAACCCTTCGGTCGGGCTGCCTCCGTTGAGCCAGGCGGCGTCCTGGGCCATGAAGTCGACGCCCGTGCGGGAGCCGTCCTCGGCGAACTGGGCGCCGGTGCTGAAGCCCAGGGCGAACGTCTTGTCGAGGAAAGCCCACAGGAAGGTGAATCCGAAGGCGATCCGCAGGGTGGCGAGGGCGCGAGCGAGACCGACGTTGTGGACTTCCTCGGTCTCCGAGGTGGTGACGCCCTCGGTGCTGATGTGGTGCTGGCGGTGGATGACGTTCATCGTCATCTCCTCCTCGAGTGGGTGGGGTTACCGGGTCACCACCAGAGTCCCGCCACCACGCTCGCGGCAGCAGGGCCGCCGGTCACCGGCCCTGCGGGACCAAGGTCCCGAGCGCCGAGGGACCCCTCAGCGAGGCGCCGGGCCGAGGAGCTTGGAGGCCAGCACGGCCGCCTGCGTCCGCCGCTCGAGGCCGAGCTTGGCGAGGATGCTCGAGACGTAGTTCTTCACCGTCTTCTCGGCCAGGAACATCTGCTCGGCGATCTGCCGGTTGGTCAGGCCCTCGGCGATGTGACCCAGCAGGATCCGCTCCTGGTCGGTGAGCGCGGCCAGCTCGTCGGGCGTCTCGGGGCCGTTGCGGATCCGCTCGAGCACGGTCGCGGTCATGGCGGGGTCGATGAGGGACCGGCCGGACGCGACGTGGCGCACCGCGGTCACCAGGTCGGAGCTGCGGATCTCCTTGAGGACGTAGCCCGACGCACCGGCCATGATCGCGGCGAACAGCGCCTCGTCGTCGTCGTACGACGTCAGGATGAGGGCGTTGATCGTGGGGTCGACGGCCCGGACGGCGCGGCAGACCTCGATGCCCGAGCCGTCCGGCAGCCGCGCGTCGAGCACGGCGACGTCGGGGCGCAGGGCGGGGATGCGGGCGGTGGCCTCGGTCGCCGTCGCGGACTGACCCACGACGACGATGTCCTCCTGCTGCTCGAGGAGAAACTTCAAGCCCTCGCGCACGACGTCGTGGTCGTCGAGGAGGTAGACGCGGATCGGGTCGGCCATGGAGGACATTCCACCAGATGCGCGCCTCCCAGCGCCGCAACCCGCAGCGATCAGCCCAGGTCGAGGTACATCACGTGCAGGCCGACCCGGCCGTGCCGCGCGCTCTCGAAGGCGCCGGGCACCGTGCCGACGATCGAGAAGCCGAGGTCCTGCCACAGCCGGACCGCGGCGGTGTTGGTCTCGACGACCGCGTTGAACTGGATGCCGGCGAACCCCTGGTCGCGGTGCCAGGCGACCATGTCCTCGGCCAGCCTCCGGCCGACGCCGCGACCGCGTGCACCCGCGTCGACCATGAACGACGCGGTGCCGACGTGGGCACCACGGCCCGGTCGGTTGGGTCCCATCTTCGCGGAGCCGAGGACCCGGCCGTCCTCCTCGAGGACGGTCACCCGGCTGCCGTCGAACCACCAGCCGAGGGCCTGCTCCGACGTCGCGCCCAGCGGGTAGGCGTAGGTCTCGCCCGCCTCGACGATGTCGCGCCAGAAGGGCCAGATGGCCGGCCAGTCAGCCTCGGTCGCTGCCCTGATGCCCACCTGGTTCTCCCTTCGTCCGACCGGTCTGGAGCAGTCTCCCGACGCCGTCCCGGCAGGCGCACACTGGGGGTGACCAGCCGAGAGGGAGGCACCCCCATGTCGCTCACGCACAGCACGATCGCGATGATGATGCCGGTCACCGACGTCGACCGCGCCCGCACCTTCTACTCCGAGTCTCTCGGGCTCGACTACACCGGAACCGACGACGAGGGCAGCGCGATCTACGCCCTGGAGGGCGGCTCCACGCTCGTCCTGCTCCCCCGCCCCGACAGCCGACCGTCCGAGAGCACCGCGATGAGCTTCGAGGTCGACGACCTCGCTGCCGAGATCAACGACCTCGAGCAGCGTGGCGTCGTCTTCGAGGACTACGACCTGCCGGACCTCAAGACCGTCGACCACGTGGCCGTCATGGGCGCAGAACAGGCGGCGTGGTTCAAGGACCCCGACGGCAACGTGCTCTGCCTGCACCACGAGGGCTAGCGGGAGGGCTGGACGGAGGGCTAGACGTCGGTCGCGCCGTCGATGGACTGACGGATCAGGTCGGCGTGGCCGGCGTGGCGCGCGTACTCCTCGACCATGTGGACCAGCACCCAGCGCACAGTGGCGGTCTCGCCCTTCTCGGGTGGTCGCGGTCGCGCCACGGGCCGGCCGGGGTCCGGGCCCTGGGCCAGGGCTGCGTCGAGGCACGCCTCGGAGCGCTCGATCGCCGCGGCGAGCAGGGCGTCGAGCTCGGCATGGGGTCGGCCGACGGCGCAGTGCCAGTCCCAGTCGGGGTCGTCGGCCCACGGTGCGGTGTCCCACGGTGGAGCGGGCTCGCGGGCCGCGAGGTGGTAGGCGAACCAGTAGTCCTCGACGAAGGCGAGGTGCGCGAGCATCCCGCCCAGGGTGAGGTCGCTCGGCGGCAGCGGCTGGTCGAGCTGGGCGTCCGTCAGCCCGCTCGCCTGCAACCGGATGGTCGCCCGGTAGTGGTCGAGGAACGAGCGGAGCATCCCGACCTCGTCGTTGCTGTAGGTCGTCGGTGGCCGGTCGATCGTCATGTCGCGCGACGCTAGCGGCGCAGGCAGGGTCGGGCCATCCGATTTCGCCTCAGGGGGTCGGGCCCTCACCTCGGAGCTTGTCGACCTCCGCCATGGCCTCGCGCAGCTGGCCGAGCCACTCGTCGGCGTGCTCGCCCACCAGCCGCACCGACCAGGCCAGCGCGTCCGAGCGCGACCGGGCCACGCCGGCGTCGACGAGGGTGTCGAGCACCCGGCGCTCGGGCTGGCGCAGCCGGGTCATGACGGGGGCGGCGACGTGGGTGAACAGCGCCTCGGTGTCGCCGAGCCGCACCCCCCACGACACCTTGCGCCGGTAGCGGGCCTGGGCCTCGAGCGCGATCTCGATGCGCGTGTCCCTGCTCTCGGAGCGGAACCGGCCGATGCGGCCCTCAGCCTCGGCGCCGCTGACGTCGTCGGCGGCGAGCGTGCCCACCACCAGGATCTCCTCGCGGTCGACGGTGACGTCGACCGCGCTGAACCATGCCTCGGGCAGGCGCCCGTGGAACCACTCGGACGCGTCGGAGGCGTCCGGCAGGTCGGCGACCTGCCACCCGCCGCGGCGACCGCGGCGGCTCTCATCTGTCTTCATGCATTACATGATTACACCGCAACACAAGTGGTGCCAGCTATCGTCGGTCCGTGCTGACCACCCCGTGCCCCTGCGGCGCCGGCGAGACGTACGACGCCTGCTGCGGACCGCTGCTCGCCAACGTCGCGCAGGCGACCACGCCCGAGCAGCTGATGCGGTCGCGCTACACCGCCTTCGTCACCGGGGACGCCGACCACCTGTTCCGCACCTGGCACCCGCGCACCCGGCCCGACGACGTACGCCCGGACCCCGCCACCCGGTGGACCGGGCTCCGGGTCCTGGCGGCGGAGGGCGACACCGTCGAGTTCATCGCCCAGTGGGAGGGGAGCCAGGGGGAGGGCGGCGAGCTGCACGAGGTGAGCACGTTCGAACGGCGCGCCGGCCGGTGGTGCTACGTCGACGGGGTGGTGGACGTCAGCGGCTGACGTCGACCCAGCGCTCCCCCACCGGGACCGCGTGCGAGCCGCCGCCGGTGGCCGCGGCGACGAGGCTGTCGACCTGCGCCACCTCGTCGGGCGCGGCCGCGAGCAGCAGCCGGACGCGCGCGTCGTACGCCACGTCGAGCACGACGACGCCACGCGAGCGCAGCTCCCCCTCCACCCGGCCCGCGTCGGCGTGGTCGAGCTCGAGAACCAGCTCGGTGAACAGCCTGCGGCGCAGCGTCCCGGCCTCCGCCACGGCCCCGCGCACCGCGTCGCCGTAGGCGCGCACGAGGCCACCGGCGCCGAGCAGCGTGCCGCCGAACCAGCGGGTGACGACGGCGGCGACGTCGCTCAGCCCGGCGCCGCGCAGGACGTCGAGCATCGGCGCTCCCGCGGTTCCCGCGGGTTCACCGTCGTCGGACGAGCGCTGGATCGCGCCGTCGGGACCCAGCACGAACGCCGAGCAGTGGTGCCGGGCGTCCCAGTGCTCCCGGCGCAGGGCGGCGACGAGGGCGCGGGCGTCGTCCTCGGTCTCGACGCGACGGAGCGTGCAGAGGAAGCGGGAGCCGCGGTCCTCGACCTCGGCGGTCGCGTCGCGGGCAACGGTGAGGTAGGACGTCACGCCGGTCGCTGCGACGGCTCGTCGGGGGTGCCCGACGGCTCGGGGGGCTGCTCGGCCGCGCGCTCCGCCGGGCCGGGGTCCCAGCGGACCACCACCTTCTCGAAGCCCTTGTGCCGCTGCATCCGGGCGTAGAGGGCATAGGCCTCACGGTCGGCCTCGGTCAGCTGGACGTTGTCGGTGAAGGGCGTGAGCAGCGCCCGGGGCCACAGCCGTCGGGCGAGCACCACGTTGACCTCGGTGGCCAGCACGGCCATGACCGCGCCGATCCACAGGAAGCCGATCAGGCCGAGGACGAGCCCGAAGGTCTTGGTCATCGATGAGGTGTTGACGAGCACCCGGTCGACGTACCACGCGCCGCCGATCTGCAGCAGCTGCCACAGGACGGCCAGCGTGAAGCCCCCCGGCGCCGCCCGCCAGAAGGAGTGCTGGCCGGTGGCAGCGAACCGGAAGAGGTAGGTCAGCCCGGTGCCGACCACGAGGACCGTGAGGACCGGCAGCAGCGCCTTGAGCCCGTCACCGATCTGCTCGGTGAAGACGTCCGTGGTGCTCGCGATCGTCGAGACCACCGTCACCCCGAGCAGCGAGAGGCCCGCGGTGAGGAGCAGCAGCAGCGTCTTGACCCGCGCGTAGAACGGGTTGGGGCGGCTGTTGCGCGGCACCGACCACGCCACGTGCTGGGTGTTCTGCAGCGCCTGGCCGAGCCCCATCGCTCCGTAGAGGGCTGCCAGTCCACCGATGACCACACCGCCGACCGAGCCCTGGAGCCCCTGGGGGCGACCGAGCTCGTCACCGATGATGGGGAACTGCGACAGCGCCGAGTTGAGGATGCTCTCCTGCCACTCGGGCTCCCCGCGCAGGAACAGACCCAGGATCGAGGTGCCCAGGAGCATCAGCGGGAAGATGGCGATGAACGCGTAGTAGGCCAGGGCGGCCGCGAGGTAGGGACCCTGGTCGTCGAAGTACTTGTAGACGACGGCGATCGGGAAGCCGAGCGCCGGGTGGCGCCGCTGGAACCCGTCGACTGCCGAGACCGCTCCCACGAGGTGGAGGCTACCGTCACCACCAGCCGAGGAGCCCGCCGCCGAGCCGTACGACGAACCCGGCGACGACGACGAGGAAGAAGGCGCGCACGAAGCGGGCACCGCGCGCCATCGCGAGCCGGGCGCCGATGTAGCCGCCCGTCACGTTGGCCGCGGCCATCACCAGGGCGAGGTCCCAGATGACCGCGCCCTGCGGGATGAAGACGGCGAGCGCCGCCAGGTTGGTCGCCCAGTTGGCGAGCTTGGCCTTGGCGGAGGCCTCGAGGAAGTTGTAGCCGAGCAGCCCCACGAGGGCGAAGACGAAGAACGAACCGGTGCCGGGCCCGATCGCACCGTCGTAGAAGCCGATCGTGAGGCCGGTGAGCACGACGGCGGTGATGTGCTGCCCGCCCTGGAACCGCAGGTTGGTGAGCTCACCGACGCTGGGCTTGAACCACACGTAGGCGCCGACGACCACCAGCACGACCAAGATGATCGGGTCGAAGGCGCTGCGCGGCAGCAGCGAGGCGACGAGGGCACCGCCGGCCGACCCGAGCCCGGCGGCGACCATCAGCGGCAGGAACGTGCGGGGGTCGGGGCGGATGCGCCGGACGTACGTCGCCGCGCTGATCGAGGTGCCGCAGAACGACGAGAGCTTGTTGGTCGCCGCGATCTGCACCACGGACGCGCCCGGCAGGCCGAGCAGCAGGGCGGGCAGCTGGATCAGGCCGCCTCCACCGACCACCGCGTCGACGAAGCCCGCGGCCAGCGCGGCCAGGACCAGGAAGAGGGCGACCTCGAGGGAGAGGTCACCCATGTCGGGCCGCCACGTCAGCCGGAGGTCGTCTCGCGGCCGTACTCCTGCACCACGACCGCGTCGTAGTCCTCGGGCATCGTGGCGCTGAGGCCCGGGCAGACCAGCTGCTGCGACTGGTCGGGAAGCATCTTGCGGGCCGAGCAGTTGACCGTCGCGACCTCGGAGCCGTCGGCGGAGAACACCATCTCGAACAGGGCCGCCCGCTCCTCGTCGGAGGTGTTCTTGATGGTGCCGGTCACCTCAGGGGTGACGACCTCCTCCATGCTGACCGAGCGCTCGATCGCCTTGAGCTCCCAGCCGTCCTCGACGGCGAAGCCGTTCCAGGTGAAGGCCTTGCCGACCTCCACCTCGACCGGGTCGGTGCTCGTGCTGGCGGCGTCGTCGTCGCTGCAGGCGCCGAGCGCACCGAGGCACGCGAGGACGACCAGCGCGGTCGCCAGCCGCGTCGTACCGCGCCTCACGAGGCGGCCACGAAGGTGAGCAGGTCCTGCCGGGTCAGCACGCCGATGGGCTTGCCGTCCTCGTGGACCAGCACCGCGTCGGCGTGCTCGAGCAGCTTCACGGCGTCGGCCGCGGCCTCGGTCGAGCCGATGGTCGGCAGCGCCTCGGACATGTGGTCCTCGACCTGGTCGGTCAGCTTGGCCGTGCCGCCGAAGAGGGCGTCGAGCAGGGTGCGCTCCGACACCGACCCCGCCACCTCGGCGGCCACGATCGGCGGCTCGGCGCGGACGACGGGCATCTGGCTGACGCCGTACTCCTGCAGGATGTGGACCGCCTCGGCGATCGTCTCGCCCGGGTGAGTGTGCACCAGGTCGGGGAGCTGGCCCGACTTGCCGCGCAGCACCTCACCGACGGTGCGGTGGTCGGCCTGCGCGCCGGTGGCGAAGCCGTACTGGGCGAGCCAGTCGTCGTTGAAGACCTTGGTCAGGTAGCCGCGACCGGAGTCGGGCAGCAGGACGACGATGACGGCGTCGGTGCGTCCCTCGACGGCGAGCTCGTGGGCGACCTGACGGGCGGCGAAGGCCGCCATTCCGGCGGAGCCGCCGACCAGCATGGCCTCCTCGCGCGCGAGGCGACGCGTGAAGGCGAAGGAGTCGGCGTCGGAGACCTCGATGACGCGGTCGGCCACGCCGCGGTCGTAGGTCTCGGGCCAGAAGTCCTCACCGACGCCCTCGACGAGGTAGGGCCGGCCGGTGCCGCCGGAGTAGACCGATCCGGCCGGGTCGGCGCCGATGACCTGGATGTCCTGGTTCTGCTCCTTGAGGTAGCGCCCGACGCCGCTGATCGTGCCGCCGGTGCCCATGCCCGTGACGAAGTGGGTGATCTTCCCCTCCGTCTGCTCCCAGATCTCCGGACCGGTGGTCTCGTAGTGGGAGCGCGGGTTGTGCGGGTTGGAGTACTGGTCGGGCTTCCAGGCGCCGGGCTGGGAGGCGAGCCGGTCGCTGACGTTGTAGTAGGAGTCGGGGTGCTCCGGCGCGACCGCGGTCGGGCAGACCACGACCTCGGCGCCGTACGCCTTGAGCACGTTGCGCTTGTCCTCGCTGACCTTGTCGGGGCACACGAAGATGCACTTGTAGCCCTTCTGCTGGGCCACCATCGCGAGGCCGACGCCGGTGTTTCCGGAGGTCGGCTCGACGATCGTGCCGCCGGGCTGCAGCTCACCGGAGGCCTCGGCGGCCTCTATCATCCGTGACGCGATGCGGTCCTTCACCGACCCGCCGGGGTTGAGGTACTCCACCTTCGCGAGGACCAGCGGGCCGTCGGCGCCGCCGTCCGCACCTCCTCCGGGGAGGTCGAGGGTCCGGCTGAGCCGGACGAGCGGGGTGTTGCCGATCAGGTCGAGGAGCGAGTTCACGTACTGCACCCGGCCAATCTAGCTGTCTACTCGTCCGTAGCCGTCACTGCCGGTTGCGTAGCATCGGGGCCGTGGGGGCAACTGGAGCAGCACGCAAGCTGGCATCGGCCGCGGCCCTGGGCGGCGGCGGGCTCTCCGTGCTCGGAGCCGGGCTCTACGGCGTCCTGGTCGCCGAGGCGAAGATCGCGAGGCGGCTGATCGGCAACGCGACCGACGTACCCCCGCAGGCGACGGGCTGGTACGGCCGCGGCCGGCCGGGCCCGGCGATCCGCATCGCCCTGCTCGGCGACTCCGGGGCGGCCGGCTACGGCGTGCACCGGGTCGAGGACACCACCGGAGCCCACCTCGCCACGGGCGTCGCGGCCCAGGCCGACCGCCGGGTGCACCTGCGATCCTTCGCCCAGGTCGGCGCCCAGTCCAGCGCGCTGGCCGACCAGGTCGACGCGGCACTGGCCACGCACCCCGACCTCGCGGTCGTGATCATCGGCGCCAACGACGTCACCCACACCGTGCTGCCTTCGGCCTCGGTCCGCCACCTCGCCGAGGGCGTACGACGCCTGCGCGAGGAGGACATCGCCGTCGTGGTCGGGACGTGCCCCGACCTCGGCACCGTCCGCCCCATCCCCCAGCCGCTCAAGCAGGTGGCGCGCGAGTGGTCGCGCCGGCTCGCGGCCGCGCAGACCATCACCGTCGTGGAGAACGGTGGCCGGTCGGTCTCCCTCGGCGACATCCTCGGCCCGGAGTTCGACGCAGCACCCGCGCTGCTGTTCGGTCCCGACCGCTTCCACCCCTCGGCCGACGGCTACAAGCAGCTCGCGTCGGTGCTCATCCCCTCGTGCCTGGCAGCGCTCGACCTCCTCCCCGAGGACGAGGCCATGCCCGAGCCGCGCCGCCGCGAGGGCATCCTCCCGGTCGCGGCCGCCGCGGTGCGCGCAGCTCGTACGGCCGGCACCGAGGTCGACGGCACCGAGGTCGGCGGCACCCAGCGCGGCCTCCGTGGCCGCTGGGTCGAGCTGCGCCACCGCCGCCGCCGTCCCTCCACCGACGCCGAGTCGCCCGGTGAGCACGAGGACGCGGTGGAGGACCCCTCCGCATCGGCCCCCGCCTCTACCCCCACCTCCACCCCCACCTCCGCACCCGTGGGCGGTGAGTGAGGCAGCTTCTCGGGCCGCGGAACCTGCGTGGCTCACCGCTCGTACAGGCCGAGCGGTGGCGGAGCCACATTCTCGACGCGACGAACGTGGGTGGACCACCGCTCGGCCGCCAAGACACGTGTCGTACGCCGGCGCCGGTGGCGGAGCCACATTCTCTTCGCGGCGAGTGTGGGTGGACCACCGCTCGCGTCGGCGTCACCCGAAATGCCGGCGGCCCGCCCGAGCTGAGCTCGAGCGGGCCGGCGGAGTGGAACGGTGGAACGGGTGGATCAGTCGCCACGCATGATCGCGAGGATCCGGAGCAGGTTGGTGTAGATCCAGACCAGGCTCACGGTCAGCGCGAAGGCCGCGCGCCACGACTCGCGCTCGGGGAGGCCGGCGGCGACGCCGTTCTCCACGAAGTCGAAGTCGAGGATCAGCATGAAGACACCGAGCACGAGGCCGGCGATCGCCATGACGAGGCCGAGGGCACCGAAGCCGAACAGGCCGGTCTGGATGCCGAAGAAGCTGAGCACGATCGACAGCAGGCCGAGGCCCACCATGCCGAACATGCCCGCGATCACGAACGTGCGGAACTTGGCGCCGACCTTGATGTCGAAGAACTTGTAGGCGGCCAGCGTGCCGACGAAGGCGGCGAACGTGCCGAGGACGGCCTGGGTGACGATGCCGTCGCCGAACTGGGCGTCGAACACCTTGCTGATCGCACCGAGGGCGACGCCCTCGACAGCGGCGAAGGCCAGCACCAGCGCCGGGCTGATCACGCGCTTGAAGCTGTTGGCCAGCGAGAGCAGGAAGGCGGCACCGGCGCCGAGCATCGCCAGCGTCAGCGCCCGGCTGTAGGCCTCCTGGCTGACGCCGTTGACGTCCACGATGTCGCCGATCCACCACCAGGTGGCGAAGGCAGTGGCGAAGACGACCGCAATGGCGATCGCGGTCTTCTGGACGACCGAGTCGACCGTCATCCGGCCCTGGTCCACCTGCCCCGGAGTGCCGGTGCCCCACTGCGAGGGGTCGGTGCCGGCGTCGCCGTAACCGGGGTAGGACGCGCCGCCGGCGGGGTAGGTCTGGTTGCCGTAGGCGTTGGAGGAAGCTCGGTTGAACTCCTCGGAACGGGCAAAGACAGGGTTGTTGCTTCTCATGGTCTCTCCTTGGAGGCCGCCCCCGGAGGTTCCGGAGGGTCGACGCCGTCGCGGTGACGACGCCTGTCGTGTCACCTCACTCTAGCCGGGGTGACACCACTTCAAACGTGGGCCGACGTCGCGCTGTTCCCGTCACAGCAACTTCTCAGGTTGCAGCGTGTCGGGTGCCCCGGCTGGGGTTCGAACCCAGACTGTGCGGTTTTTAAGACCGCTTCCTCTACCGGTTGGGATACCGGGGCGGCGACCTGCAGGCAGGTCAGGGATGGTTCAGAGGTAGGTCTTCCGAGCGTAGACGGCGTGCGCCCCGGCCGCGCGGTCGAGGAAGAGCAACCCGTCGCAGTGGTCGATCTCGTGCTGCAGCGCCCGCGCCTCGAACGCCTCCGCCTCGAGCTCGACCTCCTCGCCGGAGCCGGGCAGCTGGCCGCGTACGACGATGCGGCTGGGGCGCTTGACGTCGCCGGTGAAGTCGGGGACCGACATGCACCCCTCGCGCGCCTTCTCGTTGCGGCTGCCGGAGACGACCTCGGCGTTGCAGAGCACGAAGGTGCCGTGGTGCTCGCGGGTCTTGGGGTGCTCGGACACGTCGACGCAGAACACCTTGGCGCCCACGCCGACCTGGGGCGCGGCCAGGCCCACGCAGCCGGGCGAGACTCGCATGGTGGCCACGAGGTCGGCCGCAAGGCGTACGACGTCGGGCGAGGTCGGGTCGACCGTCTCGCCGACGGTGGAGAGCACGGTCGCGGGTGCGCGGACGACCTCGCGCCGTTCCCCGGCCACGCCGAGGTCGGTCTCGGTCCACTCCAGGACCCGGGTGTTGACGGCCATGACGGGGGCGCTCAGAGCTCGTCGGTGTCGGCCGCGCGGAGCGTGACGCCCACCCCGAGGTCGGCGACGACGCGTGTCAGCTCGCCCTCGACGGCGGCCACGTCGGCGCCCGCCGGCAGGTCGACCTCGGCGACGAGGAGGTAGAGGTCGCCGGCGAGACGGGTGGTGAGGTCGGTGATGTTGCCGCCGACACCCGCGATGACCGCGACGACGGCCGACACGATGCCGGGACGGTCACCGCCGTGGACCGACAGCACCCACGACGTCCCGTCACCGGCCTCCACGTGCTCGGCGGGCACCTCCCGGACGGTCACGGTGAGGCTGCCGTCAGCCGTGAGGGGCGCGAGGGCCTGCTCGATCTCCGCGTCGGCCACCGAGCCCTCGCACACCAGCATCATGGCGAAGTGGCCGCGCAGCAGCGTCATCGTCGAGTCCTCGAGGTTGAGACCCAGCCCGGCCAGCTTCTCGGTGGTCTCGGCGATGATGCCGGGACGGTCGTGGCCGAGGACGGTGATGGCGTGGAGGGTCACCGCGCCATTGTGTCAGCGCCCCGCCCCCGCCAGCGCCCGTGCCCGTGTGAACACCTCGTCGGTCATCTCGCGGGTGAGCCGACGGGTGTAGGTGTTGTGGGGAGAGGGGTGGTAGCAGCCGAGCAGGGTCACGTCGCCCAGCACCACCTCCGCCCCGTGGGCGAACTTCGGCCGTCGTTCCGGCGCGGGTGCGCCGGCTGCGACCAGCGAGCGCACCGCCCCTTCCCAGCCGAACGCACCGAGCGCGACGACGGCGCGCACCGTGGGGAGCAGCGCGAGCTCGGCGGCGATCCAGGGTGCGCAGGTGTCGCGCTCGACCGCGGTCGGCTTGTTCTCGGGCGGCGCGCAGCGGACGGTGGCGATCATCCGCGCGTCGAGGAGGCGCTGCCCGTCGCCCGCGTGGTGGCTCGTGGGCTGGGCGGCCCAGCCCGTGCGGTGCAGGCTCGCGAACAGCCAGTCGGCGCTCGGGTCACCGGTGAAGATCCGGCCGGTCCGGTTGCCACCGTTGGCCGCCGGGGCCAGTCCCACGACGAGCAGCGACGGCTCGGGGTCGCCCCAGCCCGGGATCGGCCGCCCCCAGTAGGGCTGATCGGCGAACGACGCCCGCTTCTCGACCGCGACCCCCTCGCGCCACGCGACCAGCCGCGGGCACGCCGAGCACACGCTCACCCGAGCGTCGAGCTCGGCCAGCGGGGCGCCGTGGGCGAGACGTCGTACGTCGTCGGCGTCGCGCGCGACGGGCGTGTCGGGCGCGCCGGGGTCGTCGGGCCACCCCGCACCCGGAGCGACCGGACTGGTGAACGCCCCGCCGACGACCGGGTGCGGGAGGAGGACCGGCTCGGTCATCGTGCGATCGCCGCGGCCATGCCGTGCAGGATGTCGGCCTCGGAGACGACGTGCTCCATGACCGGCACACGGTCGAGGATGCGGGTCCAGATGAGGGCGCCCGCGCCGATGACGTCGGCGCGACCGGGGTGCATGTAGGGCAGCGCCCGTCGCTCCTCGACCGTCATGGCGAGCAGGTCGGCGACGTAGGCGGCACTGGCGGCGTTGGGCAGGACTGCCAGGTCGAAGGCCTCGCGGTCGTAGGAGGCCAGCCCCAGGACGCCGCACGCGATGGTCTTGATGGTGCCCGAGGTGCCGATGACGGTGCGGGCCTGCCCCAGCCGGATGCCGGACTCGTCGAGGTGCCGGTCGATGTCGGCGACGCAGGCCGCGACCTCGTCGGCGCCCGGCGGGTCGCCGTGCAGGTGGCGCTCGTGGAGCCGGACGGAGCCGATGTCCATCGACACCGCCTGCCGGTCGTCGCCGTGGCCCAGCACCAGCTCGGTGGACCCGCCGCCGATGTCGACGACGAGCACCGGCTCGGGCGGCATCGGGACCTGCGCGGCGATGGCGCCGGCGTAGACCAGCGCCGCCTCCTCGTCGCCCGACAGCACCTCCGGCTCGATGCCGAGGCGACGTCGTACGCCCTCGGCGAAGACCGCAGCGTTGCTCGCGTCGCGGGTGGCGGACGTGGCACAGAAGCGCAGCCGCTCGGGTGGGACGTCGTGGTCGCGCAGCACCTCGGCGAACTCGTCGATCGCCGCGAACGTGCGCTCCAGGGCCTCGTCGGCCAGCACGCCCGTGCGGTCGACGCCCTGGCCGAGGCGTACGACGCGGGAGTCGCGCAGCGCGACGTCGAGCCGGCCGTCGTCGCGCACGGTCCCGATGAGGACCTTGATGGAGTTGGTCCCGCAGTCGATGGCCGCGACGGTCGTCCCGAGGGTGCTCATCGGGTCATTGTGCAGCCCCGTCGTCGAGCAGGGGCCGCTCGACGCACGGACCCGACGCCCACCAGTCCCCCAGCAGGTCGAGGACCTCGTCACCGAGCGGGTTGACCCCGCGCCCCATCGCGAGGGACTGCCCGGCGAGGACGTGGAGGCACTTGACCCGGTCGGGCATCCCACCGGCGGAGATGCCGTCGATCTCGGGGACGTCGAGCCCGGCCCGGTCCCCCACCTCGGCGCGGACCTCGAGGTAGCGCTCGTGCGCGCTGCGGTAGGCAGCAGCGAGCTCCTCGTCGGTGCCGAGGCGGTCCTGCATCTCCTTCATCAGCCCGGAGCCCTCGAGCGTGCCGATGCGCGAGGCCGCGCGGGGGCAGGTCAGGTAGAAGGTCGTCGGGAAGGGCGTGCCGTTGGGCAGCCGCGGCTCGGTCGTCACCACGTCGGGGTTGCCGCAGGGGCACCGGTGCCCGACGGAGTCGATGCCGCGGGGCCGGCGCCCGAGCTGGGCGTGGATGGCGGCCTCGTCGACCGGGTCGATCGTGTGATCACCGGTGTGATCGTCCTTGCGGTTGCTCACTGCTGCGTTCCGTCGATCATCTCGGCAGGTTCCTCGTCGGGCGGGGGTGGGTTGCCGGCCAGCTCCATCGACTCCCAGGCCGACGTCCACCAGGCCTTGGGCACCGTCTTGATCACGTCGTCCGGGTCGTTGAGCGACGCCTGGGCCTCGAGGGGCTTGCCGTCGGCCCCGATGACCTCGAACCCGGCCTCGCCCGGCATCAGGTAGCCGAACCGCGCGCGGGCCTGGGCCTTGACGTAGGCCGGGTCGTCCCAGCGAGCCTTCTCCCGCTCGAGGTCGTTGATGCTGGCCTCGCGCTCGGCGATCTGCGCCTTGAGGTCACCGATGTGGGAGCGCTGCTGGAGGTAGGCCCGCAGCGACGACGCGTAGGACACGGTCAGCACCGCGAGCACGAGCACCAGCACCGCGGCGCGCCCCGTGAACCGCGGTCGACGCGCGGTGCCGCGCGGGGCGGCAGGTCGCACCGACCCGGCGACCGGCTCCACGGTGCGCGCGGACGTCGTACGCGTCCCGGCCGCCCGCGGTCGTGAGCCGCGGGCGCCGGGGTGCGTGCTGGAGCCCTGCCTCGGACCGCGCGACCCACCGGGCCCGCCCCGAGGCGTACGGCGCTGGGAAGGCATGCAGGCCAGTCTGCCTGCTTCAGCCGCCGAATCGCGGGAAGGCACCCCGCCCGGCGTAGCGAGCCGCGTCACCCAGCTCGTCCTCGATGCGGAGCAGCTGGTTGTACTTCGCGACGCGGTCCGAACGGGCCGGCGCACCGGTCTTGATCTGGCCGCAGTTGGTGGCAACGGCCAGGTCGGCGATCGTGGTGTCCTCGGTCTCGCCGGAGCGGTGGCTCATCATGTTGCGGAAGCCGGCGCGGTGGGCCAGCTCGACCGCGTCGAGGGTCTCGGTGAGCGACCCGATCTGGTTGACCTTGACCAGCATCGCGTTGGCCTGGCCGCCGTCGATGCCGCGCTGCAGCCGTTCGACGTTGGTGACGAACAGGTCGTCGCCGACGATCTGGGTCATGCCACCGAGGTTCTCCGTGATGGCCCTCCAGCCGTCCCAGTCCTCCTCGTCGAGCGGGTCCTCGAGAGAGACGATCGGGTAGCTGGCGACGAGGTCGGCGTAGTAGGTGACCATCTCGTCGCTGCCCTGCTTCTTCCCCTCGAAGGTGTAGGACTTCTTGTCGAAGAACTCGCTCGCGGCGACGTCCATCGCGAGCGCGATGTCCTTGCCGAGGGCGAAGCCGGCGGACTTGACCGCCTCGGCGATCAGGTCCAGCGCGGCGCGGTTGCTCTCGAGGTTCGGGGCGAAGCCGCCCTCGTCGCCGAGCCCGGTCGACAGGCCCTTCTTCTTCAGCACCGCCTTGAGGGCGTGGTAGACCTCGGCGCCCTGCTGGAGTGCCTCGCGGAAGGTCGCCGCGCCGATCGGGGCGATCATGAACTCCTGCACGTCGACGTTGGAGTCGGCGTGGGAGCCGCCGTTGAGGATGTTCATCATCGGCACGGGCAGCAGGTGGGCGTTGGGCCCGCCGACGTAGCGGAACAGCGGCAGGCCGGCCGACTCCGCGGCGGCCTTGGCGGTGGCCAGCGAGACGCCGAGGATCGCGTTGGCGCCGAGCTTGGCCTTGTTGGCGGTGCCGTCGAGGTCGAGCATCGTCTGGTCGATGAGGCGCTGGTCGTCCGCGTCGAGCCCGACGACGGCGCCGGCGATCGAGTCGATGACGCCGTCGACGGCCTTCTGCACGCCCTTGCCGAGGTAGCGCTTGCCGCCGTCGCGGAGCTCCACCGCCTCGAACGCACCGGTCGAGGCGCCGCTGGGCACGGCCGCTCGACCGAACGCTCCGTCCTCGAGCAACACCTCCACCTCGACGGTGGGGTTGCCGCGCGAATCGAGGATTTCGCGGGCACCGACTGCAGCGATGATCGACATGGCAGAGCTCCTGATGGGGGACGTCCTGGGTCGGCAGCCAGCCTAGCCACGTCGTACGCCGACGTCGCCGGGGTGTCCGTCCGCACCGCTAGCGTGCGGCGCGTGCCCACCCCCGCCGACCACCTGCGCGCCCTCGTCGACCGCGCCGTGCGGGCCGAGGAGGACGACGAGACCGGCGAGCGGCTGCGCCGGGCGATGGCCGGCGAGTCGCCGGCGCGGTTCACCGGCCGCCTCGTGCTCGAGCGGGCGGCGCACCAGGTGGCGACGACCGACCACACCCTCCGCGACATCGCGACCGAGTCCGGCTTCGACGGCTACGACGTCTTCGCGCGCGCCTTCCGGCGCGAGCTCGGCGCCCTGCCGTCGCAGTGGCGCGCCGACCCGACGTCGCACCTCATCGACGCACCGGGTGACGCCCACGTTCACCCACCGGACGGCGTCCGGCTGCCCGCGCGGTGGAGGATCGACTCCGTGGACCTGGTCGTCGAGATGGCTCAGCGCCACGTGCGCGTGGTGGCGGGCCTCGTCGAGGCCGCCCGTCAGGTGCCCCGCCCCGAACTCGACCGGCCGGCCGAGGACGGCACCCTGCGCTCCGCCCTCACGTCGGCGGTCGGGGAGCTGGCAGCCCTGATCGCGCTGGTCCGCGAGACCGAGGTCCACGCGCCTGCCGACGACGAGTCCCTCACGGAGCTGAGCGACCGGCTGGCCCGGGTGGGCCCCGACTTCGTCGACTCCGTCGCCCTGCTGGGCGCGACCGGGCGCTTCGACGAGGCGTTCGTCGACGCGTTCCGACCCGCCCCGACCGCGACGTCGTACGGCACGAGGGTCACCCGGACGCTCACCGACGCCGACGGCACGCTCCTGCTGGCCCGCACCCGGCTCCGCGCGTGCGGCGTCGACTGGCCGGTGCCGGCATGAGCGCCCAGCCGGAGCTCGCCCGTCGGCTCGGCACCACGGACGCGGTCGTCGTCGGGCTGAGCGCGATGCTCGGGGCGGGCGTCTTCGTCGCCTTCGCCCCGGCCGCGGAGGCCGCCGGGCGCGGGCTCCTCGTGGGGCTCGCGGTCGCGGCCGTCATCGCTTTCTGCAACGCCGTCGCGTCGGCCCAGCTCGCCTCGTCCTACCCCGCGTCGGGCGGCACCTACCTCTTCGGTCGTGAGGTCCTCGGCCCCTGGTGGGGCTTCCTGGGGGGGTGGGGGTTCGTCGTCGGCAAGACCGCCTCGTGCGCCGCCATGGCCATGACCTTCGCCGCGTACGCCGCCCCCGGCGCGGGCGCGTGGCAGCGCGCCCTTGCCGCGCTCGCGGTCGTGGCGTTCACCGTCCTCAACCTGCGTGGCGTCACCCGCACCGCGACCGCCGCCAAGGTCCTCCTGGTCGCCACCCTCGTCGTCCTCACCGGCTTCCTGGCCCTCGTCGCGACGGGCGACGGCGAGCCGGTCGACCGGCTCGCCGCGACCGGCGGCGCGTGGGGCGTCCTGCAGGCGGCCGGCCTGCTCTTCTTCGCCTTCGCCGGCTACGCCCGGATCGCCACCCTCGCCGAGGAGGTCCGGCGCCCGGAGGTCCTCGGTCGCGCGATCCTGCTCGCCCTCGGCACCGCGGTCGTGCTCTACCTGCTCGTTGCGCTGGCCCTGGTGCAGGTCCTCGGCGACGCCCTCCCCACCTCCACGGTCCCGGTCGCCGACGCGACGGCAGCGCTCGGCGCCGACTGGGCGGTCCCGCTCGTCCGGATCGGCGCGGCCGCGGCCGCCCTCGGTGCCCTGCTGGCCCTGCTGGCCGGGGTCGGGCGTACGACGCTCGCGATGGCGCGCGAGCGTGACCTGCCCGGCCCCCTCGCCTCCGTCGACGAGCGGCACCGGGTCCCCGACACCGCCCAGGTCGTCATCGGCGTCGCCGTGGTGGCGCTGGTGCTGCTCGCCGACCTGCGCGGTGCGATCGGCTTCTCGTCGTTCGGGGTGCTCGTCTACTACGCCGTCGCCAACCTCTCCGCCCTGCGCCAACCACCCGAGCAGCGCCGGTGGCCGCGCGGGCTGCAGGTGCTGGGCCTGGTCGGGTGCCTGGCGATGGCCTGCGCGCTGCCGCTCGGCTCCGTGCTCGCGGGGCTCGCGGTCTTCGCGGTCGGCGTGGTGGGTCGATTGGTGGCGCGGCGCTGAGCCGACGCGCCTGACGTCCACACCCATGACGCCCGAGGCGCTGCGCGCCATCGCACCGTAGGCAGACTCCATGGGGTCAGGAACCGTCACGCGCAGATGCCGCGAGGCGCGGCTGCGACCAGGAAGCACGCGAGCTGGCCCTCGGCGGGCGTGCCGAGGATCTGCGGCCTCAGTGGGGGCCGGCGCCGCCCGAGACAGCCAGAAGTGTCACCACCAAACACGCTCGCTGTGTCACCGGTGTCCTGACACAGAACTGTCACCGATGTCTTGAGACATCACACTGGGCGACTGTCGGTGGGCTTCCTTAGAATCGAACACATGAGCGAAGCGCTGACAGAGGTGAAGGCAGGTGGGGTCGAGGACCTCACCGCCACCGACCTGCTGCGCGCGATCCGCTCCTCGCGCGAGATCGAGCACGCCGAAGCCGCCCGCCAGCTCGTCCTCGCCGCGGCGTGGGCGGACTTGCATCCGCCGGAGTCGATCCATGACGCCGCGTCGTTCAGCGCGGCGGGGTGGGAGCACGAGGAGCCCATCGCCGGTGAAGGGGCCCCGTTGGTGGCGGAGTTCTGCGTAGCCGAGCTCGGCGGGGTGCTCGGGATGTCGTCGACCGCCGCGAAGAGGCTCATCGGCCATGCGTTGGAGCTGCGTCACCGACTGCCCCGGCTGTGGGCGCAGGTCCAGGCCGGCCGGGTTGCGGCGTGGAAGGCCCGGGCGGTGGCCGAGGCCACGATCCACTCGGCGCCCTCGTTGACGCGTGTGGCCGCGGGCTTTGTGGATGCGCAGGTCGCTGCGGTCGCGGGTCGGGTGGGTCCGGCGCAGCTGGACCGGTTGGTCGCGGAGGCGATCAAGCGTCACGACCTCGCCGAGGCTGATCCGACCCAGGATCCGGAGGACGGCTACCTCTACGTCGACCCGCGTCACGTCACGATCGACACCCAGGACGTGCACTTCGCGGGCACGATGCGCATCGAGGCCGACGTCGACATCGCTGACGCCCTCGACCTCGACCGTGCGGTGGCGCGCGGCGCCGAGACGCAGAAGGCCCTCGGGTCCGCACTGCCCCTTGATGCTCGACGGGCCAAGGCCCTCGGCGACCTCGCCCGCACCCAGACCGCCCTCGACCTCGCCGAAGCCGGCACCGACCCGCAGCAGCTGCCGGCAGCACGGGAGGTCGTCCTCCACGCCCACTTCGACGCCCACTTCGACGCCCACTTCGACGGCGACACCACCGTCTTCGGGCCCACCGGACGGCTCGAGGAAGGGCAGCGGCTGGTCCTGCTCGAGCAGGTGAAGTCATGGTGCGCCGACTCCCGGACCAAGGTCACGATCAAGCCGGTCATCGACCTCAACACCCAGCTGGCCACCGACGCCTACGCCGTGCCGGACCGGATCCGTGAGCAGGTCATCCTCAGAGACAGAACGTGCGTGTTCCCGTGGTGCACCCGGTCCGCCCGGCGCTGCGACATCGACCACGTCATCCCCTACGACCCCGACGCCGCAGCTGAGGGCAGACCCCAGCCCGGCCCCACCCGGAGCGACAACCTCGCCTGCCTGTGCCGCTTCCACCACCGGTTGAAGACGCACTCGCCCTGGCGCTACGAGATGGTCGCGCCCGGAGTGTTCGAGTGGACCAGTCCCCACGGGCACCGCTACCGCCGCGACCACACCGGCACCACCCCGATCGACGACCCAGAACCACCCGGCCCACCCGATCCGGTCGACGTCGTACACATCCCCCGACCCCGACGACCATGACCCCGCCCCACACCCCGCCACCCACCCGGTGACGGGGCGAACGGCCTGTCCGGGAGGCAACGCCGATCGTCGGCACTGCTGTTGCCGGCACCGATGTCACCACGCGGCCTTTCGTGCGATCCGAGCGGCGTCTCCGCGTTCCTCACGCGGCCTGCACGGCGGCCTGGTCATTCGGTGTCCCGGTGCGGACCGGAGCGAGCGTGCGCAGGCATGTCGACGAAGCGATGCGGGTGAGGACCGACCTCGCCAGGACACTGACTCCGGCAGCCATGTGCGCCGAGAGGGAGTCCATGGCCTCGAGCGCTCGCGTCTCGCGCAACACCTGCGCCCAGGCCGCTCGTAGAAGGTGACCATCGGGCGACGGGGCGGCCGAGCCGGAGCCGTTGTCGTTGATGCCGGGACCGGCCGTCGCGCTGTCGAGGTTGCGCACGTTGTCGGGGGTTGACTACGCCGCGCCTTTCCCCACCCCCTCACCGGGCCATGAGCCCACGAGCCAGGCTGCCGACGAACCGTCGTCTGCCCTAGCGTCCGCCGATCGGCGTCACCACGGACCAATCGAGGGGGCACACCCACATCCCGTGCGAGCCGTCGACGCTCGCGCGTAGCGGGTGGTTCTCGGGATGGGCCGGGCACCGCGGCCAGTTGGTGCGCGCAGGACGCCAGAGCTGGTCCTCGATAGCCCATTCCTGGACCTGGTCCGCCACCTCGGCGATGCGCTCGGCGAGGGGGGCTGCGAGCCGCACGGACAGCCCCGATCCGGTGCCGTCCGAGCTCCACATCATGGTCGAGGCGTACCCCGGGTCGCCCATCCAGTCGACGCCGTCACCAGTCAGGTCTGAGCCGGCCCGGCGACGTCCGGTTGCTGTGTGTTCCGCACCTTCTCGGCCTTCTCGGCGGCCTTGGCGGCGTTCCACAGCTCCATCACCTCGGCCACGTCGGCGGCGACCGCGTCGCCGAAGACATGGGGGTTGCGCCGTTCCATCTTGGCGATCACCCCGCGGGCGACGTCGTCGAGGGTGAACTCGCCCGCCTCCTCGGCGATCACCGCGTGGATGAACACCTGCAGCAGCAGGTCGCCCAGCTCGTCGCACAACGCGGCCGGGTCACCCGACTCGATCGCCTCGACGACCTCCTCAGCCTCCTCCCGCACGTAGGGGATCAGCGAGGTGTGGGTCTGCTCGCGCTTCCACGCGCACTCGCGCTGCAGCACCCGCATCTGCTCCGCGAAGTCCTCGAGGGCCGAGCTGCCGGTCGTGGCGCTCACGGGCTCAGCCGCACCGGTGGCTGACCGGCAGCGTCTCCGCGAAGGCGGGGTCGGGCTCGGTCGCCGAGCCCGACTTCGCCGTGTCGCTGACCGCCACCGAGGTGGAGGTGTCGACCGGGGACAGCACCCCGTCGACGGTGCGCAGGCCGAAGCGCGGGTCGATCTCGAGGTCGTGGGTGTTGGGCCACTGGTTGAACACGTCGATGCCGGCCTGGGTGGTCTGCTCGGCGGTCGCGTCGGTGACGCCCTGCTCCTCCAGGACGATGCGACCGACCTGGTCGAGGATGTCCTGGGCGTAGGCCGAGGTGGACGCGAGCTCGACGTAGTCGTCGCGGACCTCCTCGGGCTGGGCCTCCGCCGCGGTCTCGCGCTGCGCGACGTCGTTGTAGTAGGTCGAGCCCGGCTCCACGCCGTAGTCGTCGGCGATCTGCGAGGCCTGCGAGCGCAGCGTCAGCAGCTGGACGACGTACTGGCGCACGAAGCCCATCGGCACCGCCGACTCGAGCTCCCCCACCGCGGTGCAGTAGTTGGTCGTGACCGCATCGACGTGGCGGGTGCTGATCTCCTCGTCGCCGACCTTGACCGCGACACCGGGGCTCGCGCTGCCGCAGCCGGTCAGCAGCAGTCCTGCGAGGGCCACCATCACCGAGGTGGGCGCGGCCGACATCCGGCGGGTCTTGCTCACGGGGTCACTCCTTGGTCGATGCGGTCGAGGCGGCGACGGGCGCCGGGGCGGCGATGATGTCGTCGATCACACCGCGGGCCCATTCAAGCAGGGCCACGCCCGCCACCGGGCGCACGGGGAAGCCGCTCCCCTGCGGGCGCGGCACCAGGATCGTGCTGGTGGGAGCCTTGACGACGCTCTTGGGGTGCAGCCGCTGGAGGCGTACGACGCGCGACTCGGGGAGGTCGACGGGTGCGAACCGGACGTACTTGCCGGCCACCGTCACCTCGCCGACCCCGACCTGGCGGCACCGCGCGCGGAAGCGCGCGACGACGAGCAGCGACTCCACGACCTCGGGCGGGTTGCCGTAGCGGTCGAGCAGCTCGGCGCGGACCTCGTCGACGTCGGCGTCGGTGCGCACCTCGGCCAGCCGCTTGTAGATCTCGAGCCGCAGCCGCTCGCTGGGGATGTAGTCGTGGGGCAGGTGGGCGTCGACCGGCAGCTCGATGCGCACCTCCGCGAGCTCCTCCTCGGCGCCACCCTTGAAGTCGGCGACCGCCTCGCCGACGAGCCGGACGTAGAGGTCGAAGCCGACGTCGGCGATGTGGCCGGACTGCTCGCCGCCGAGCAGGTTGCCCGCGCCGCGGATCTCGAGGTCCTTCATCGCGATGGCCATGCCGCCGCCGAGGTCGGAGTGCTGGGCGAGCGTCGCGAGCCGCTCGTGGGCGGTCTCGGTCAGCGGCTTCTCCGCCGGGTAGAGGAAGTAGGCGTAGGCCCGCTCGCGGGAGCGGCCGACGCGGCCACGCAGCTGGTGCAGCTGGGAGAGGCCGAGGGTGTCGGAGCGCTCGATGATCATCGTGTTGGCGTTGGAGACGTCGAGGCCCGACTCGACCAGCGTCGTGCAGACGAGCACGTCGAAGCGCTTCTCCCAGAAGTCGAGCATCACCTGCTCGAGCTGGCGCTCGTTCATCTGGCCGTGCGCGGTCGCCACCCGTGCCTCCGGCACGAGCTCCCTGATCCGGGCCGCGGCCTTCTCGATCGACTGCACGCGGTTGTGGATGTAGAAGACCTGGCCCTCGCGCAGCAGCTCGCGACGCACGGCGGCGACGACCTGGCGGTCCTCGTAGGCGCCGACGTAGGTCAGCACCGGGTGCCGTTCCTCCGGCGGGGTGGTGATCGTCGACATCTCGCGGATGCCGGTCACCGCCATCTCCAGCGTGCGCGGGATCGGCGTCGCGCTCATGGACAGCACGTCGACCGACGTGCGCATCCGCTTCATCTGCTCCTTGTGCTCGACGCCGAAGCGCTGCTCCTCGTCGACGATGATCAGGCCGAGGTCCTTGACCTTGATGTCGGGGTTGAGCAGGCGGTGGGTGCCCACGACGATGTCGATCGACCCGTCGGCGAGGCCGGCGACGACCTCCTTGGCCTCCTTGTCGGTCTGGAAGCGTGAGAGGCCCTTGATGACGACGGGGAAGCCGCTCATCCGCTCCGAGAACGTCGACAGGTGCTGCGTGACGAGCAGGGTGGTCGGCACCAGCACCGCCACCTGCTTGCCGTCCTGCACCGCCTTGAACGCGGCGCGGACCGCGATCTCGGTCTTGCCGTAGCCGACGTCGCCGCACACCAGCCGGTCCATCGGCACGACCTGGCGCATGTCGGCCTTGACCTCGTCGACCGTCGTGAGCTGGTCGACGGTCTCGGTGAACGGGAACGCGTCCTCGAGCTCGCGCTGCCACGGGGTGTCGGGGCCGTAGGCGTGGCCCTTCGTCGCCTGCCGGGCGGCGTAGAGCTTGATCAGCTCGGCGGCGATCTCCCGGACCGCGCGCCGGGCCTTGTTCTTGCGCTTGGTCCAGTCGCCGCCGCCGAGGCGGTCGAGGCTGGGGTTCTCGCCGCCGACGTAGCGGGTGACCTGGTCGAGGGTGTCGGCCGGGACGTAGAGCATGTCGTTGGGTCCGCCGCGCTTGCTGGGGCCGTACTCCAGGACGAGGTACTCCCGCACCGCGCCACCGATCTCACGCTGCTTCATCTCCACGAAGCGGCCGACGCCGTGCTGCTCGTGCACCACGTAGTCGCCGGCCTTGAGCTCGAGCGGGTCGATCTGCTTCTTGCGCCGCGCCGGCATGCGGTTGCGCAAGTCCCGGGTCGAGCCAACTGATGACGAGAGGTCGTCGCCCGTGACGACCGCGACCCTCGCCTCGTCGTCGACGATGCCGTGCACGAGGTGGCCGCACGTCACGGTCACCACGTTGGGCCCGGCGGTCTCGCCCTCCTCGACGAGGCGGGCGGCGACGTCGTTCTCGCCGAGCAGCTCGACGAAGCGCTGGGCCGGTCCGTGTCCGGCGTGCACGACCACGACGTCGACGCCGTCGGTGACCCAGCCGCGGATGTCGTCCACCGCCTGCTGGAGGTCGCCGCGGTAGGCCTCGGCGGGGTGCGTGGGCAGGGCGCGGCTCGGCACCCCGGCCGTCTGGGCGTCGACGGGCACGTCGCTGGTGTCGATGCCGAAGGGGCTGACGGTCCACCACGCGTGCCCGAGGCCGAGCGCGTGGAGCCGCACGTCGGCGATCTCACGGTAGGACGCAGCGCCCAGGTCGATCGGCGCCGTGCCGCCCCCGGCCGCCGCGGCCCACGAGGCGCCGAGGAACTCCTCGCTCGTCGCGACCAGGTCGTGCGCGCGGGTGCGGGCGCGCTCGGGGTCGAGGACCAGCACGGTGGTGTCGGCCGGCATCAGGTCGACGAGCAGCTCCATCGAGTCGACCAGCGCGGGCGCGAGCGACTCCATGCCCTCCACGGCGATGCCGGCGGCCATCTTGTCGGTGAGCTCGAGCAGCTGCGGGTGCGCCTGGCCGAGCTCGGCGGCGCGACGTCGTACGTCGTCGGTGAGCAGCAGCTCGCGGCACGGGGGCGCCCAGAGCCGCTCCACGGTCTCGAGGGTGCGCTGGTCGGCGACGGAGAAGGCGCGGATCTCCTCGACGTCGTCGCCGCAGAACTCCACGCGCAGCGGGTGCTCCTCGGTGGGCGGGAAGACGTCGACGATGCCGCCGCGCACCGCGAACTCGCCGCGGCGCTCGACCATGTCGACGCGGGAGTACGCCGCCTCGGCCAGGCCGCGCACGACCTCGTCGAGCGGCCTCGTGTCGCCCGGGGCGAGCTCCACCGGCTCGATGTCGGCGAGCCCCGTGACCTGGGGCTGCAGGAGGCTGCGGATCGGGGCGACGACCACCTTCAGCGGGCCGTTGGCGGCGTCGGTGCCGGGGTGGCGCAGGCGCCGCAGCACGGCGAGACGGCGACCGACCGTGTCGCTGCGCGGGCTCAGGCGCTCGTGGGGCAGCGTCTCCCAGCTCGGGTAGTAGGCGACGGCGTCGGGGTCGACGAGGTCGGCGAGCTCCTCGACGAGGTCCTCGGCCTCGCGGGAGGTGGCGGTGACCGCGAGGACCGTGCGCCCGCGCTCGACGAGTCCGTGGACCACGAAGGGGCGGACCGCGCCGGGCCCGGTCAGGTCGAGCGAGGACTGCACCGCGGCGTCGGCGAGCGCGCCGCCCAGGGTGGGGGCGGCGACGACGCGCCGGGCGACGGCGGCGAGGGGCGTGGACGGCACCGGGGATCCCTTCGAGAGCACGCGGAAGCGCCCCCGCATGAGGAGAGGGCGGGGGAGGGTGAAAGTCTACGGGGGCTGCCCGGACAGGGTTCGTGGGGACAGGGGGTTTGTCCCGTGCGCCTCAGGGGTAGCAACCACCTCAACGCCCGGCGTCGCCGGGCAGGCACAACTTCACCTGAGAGGAACAAACGGGGACATGCGCACCACTCGACTCATCGCGGGCACCGTCAGTGCCGGACTGCTCGGCCTGACGCCGATCGCCATCGCCGCGCCCAGCCAGGCGGCCGACAACCTGACCACCGTGACCACCGCGACGGCCGACCAGACCGCGGTCGCCTACGGCGACGCCGTCTACATCAGCGTCGACGTCCAGGCCTCCGACGGCCTCAGCGCCACGGACGGCACGCCCACGCTCTACGCGATGGAGGCGGGCTCGTCCGCCTGGGTCCCGGTCGCGACCGGCACGTACGCGGGCTCCGACTTCTACCCCGTCGAGCCGAGCATGAACACCACCTACAAGGTGGTCTACAGCGGCTACACCGCGACCACGGCCTACGAGGACACCTACCAGCCGAGCGAGTCGGCCCCGTTCACCGTCGGCGTCGCCCGCGACGTGACGATCGACCGGGCCAAGGCCCGGCTCACGATCAAGGGCAAGGTCAAGCCCGACTACAAGCGGAGCAAGGTCAAGGTCCAGATCAAGAAGGGCAAGAAGTACAAGAAGTTCAAGACGGTCAAGACCAACAAGAAGAGCAAGTTCCAGGTCCGCCTGCCCGCCCCGCGCCGCGGCAACAAGCTCTACTTCAAGATCACCGTCCCGGGCAACGAGAAGTTCCTCGCCTACAGCGAGGTCTGGTACACCTCCAGCTACAAGGCTCCGCTCGCGCGCACCGCTGCCGAGCGCTCCTGATCTGACGCTCCACCTCGTGAGCCAGCGCCACCCGTGAGAAGGTGGCGCTGGCTCACAGCCATTTTCTGACCGGCTCTTCCCATCCCTCGAGGACCAGACACGTGCCCTCCCACCGCTTCGCCGTCCGGGTCCTGGTCGCTGGTGCGCTCACGGGCTCGTCGAGCGTCCTGGTGGCGTCGCCGACCACGGCCGCCGACACGGTGACGACGACGACCGTCGCGCTCCCCGACGCCACCGTCGTCGACTTCCGGGAAACGATCGACATCGATGTCGACGTGGACAGCCAGGACGGCTCCACGCCCACGGACGGCACCACCACGCTCTACGCCATGGAGGCGGGCTCGAGGACCTGGGTGGCCGTCACCACGCAGGACTCCGCGTCGAGCGACTACCTCGAGGTACGGCCGTGGATGACCACGTCGTACAAGGTCGTCTACAACGGTCACACCGCCACGTCAGGTGCGGACGACAGCTACGACACCAGCTCGTCCGAGCCGTTCACCGTCCAGGTCCGGCGCACGATCACCTACCCCAGCGGCGGCTTCGAGGTGGAGGGGCGGGTCAAGCCGCGGTACGGCAACAGGAAGATCGTCATCCGGGTCTCCCGGACCCAGGAGTCCGGCTACGTCAGGTACAAGGCCATCAGGACGGATCGGCGAGGCCGCTACAGCGTCACGCTGCCGCGCCGCAAGGGCACCTGGTTCTGGTCCTTCCGGGTCAAGGGCGACGAGCGCTACCTGCCCACCAGCTTCCAGTGGAAGACCTGGGTCTCCTGACCCGACGGTCCACACGCACCGACACGTGCGACTTTCGAACCCTTTACCGTTCGACTGCCGGACACCTAGGTTCGCATGTCATGAATGACATCTCGGGAACCGACCAGTCCACCCTCAGTCGCAGAACTCTCCTCGCCGGCGCTGCCGGTGGTGTCGCGGTCGTCGCGGCGGGCCAGCCCGCCTGGGCCGCCGACGCCACCCGCCCCGGCTCGGTGCGGGGGCCCTCGCTCGCCGTCCGTGACCGCCTGGTCGTGCAGGGCATCCGTCCCTCGCGCGCCCTGGCCGACCTGCAGGTGCTCTCCGAGCGCATCGGCCCGCGCATCGGCGGCACCGCCGCGGAGAAGGCGGCCGCCGAGTTCGCGCTGACCTCCCTGCGCAGCGCCGGCTGCAGCAACCCCCGTCTCGAACCCTTCGCCGTGGCGGACAAGTTCCTCGCCGACATCGGTGACCCGGACGGCCAGCTGCCCGACGACATCTGCTGGCAGGCGGGCGCCTCCCCCGACGCGGGCCTCGACGGCCCCACCGTCACCGGCAACGTGGTCGACGTGAAGGCGGCGACCGCACCCGCCTGGCCCGCCGACGCTGCGGCGATCACCGGCGCGATCGTGCTGGCCGACGACGCCCAGGACGCGACCCCCGCCACCCGGGTGAACCTGCGCGCGGCCTTCGTGCTCGAGGCCCAGCGGCGTGGGGCGGCGGCCGTCATCCTGCTGCCGGCCGACCTCGAGTACCCCCGCCGCGCGTCGGCCGCATCCCTGCGCCTGGTGCCCACCACCGGCACGACGGCGCCGCCCTGGACGCCGGTCGCGACGATCCCGGTGCTCGGCGTCGCGCAGGTGCAGAAGCGGCTGCTGCGCGAGGAGATCGCGGTCCGTCCGCTGCGCCTCTCCGTCACCACCACCTCGCACCGCGGCCTCACGAGCAACAACGTCTTCGCCGACATCCCCGGCCGTGCGGGCGCCGCCGGCCCCGTCGTCTACATCTCCGGGCACTACGACTCGGTCATCGGCGCCCCCGGTGCCAACGACGACGGCTCGGGCACCGTGCTGACCCTCGAGCTCGCCCGGGTCCTCCGCAAGCTCCCCAAGACGGAGGCCACGATCCGGCTCGCCCTGTGGGGGTCGGAGGAGCAGGGCCTGATCGGATCGCGCTACCACGTCGCCCAGCTCTCGTCGGCCGAGCGCGGCCGCATCGCCGGCGTCTTCCAGAACGACATGGTCGGCACCAGCTGGAGCCCTGCGACGCGCTACTGGGTCCTGTCCTTCTCGGGCACCGGCAACGCGACCACCGACCAGGTCACCGCTGCGGCGCAGCGACTGGGCTACGACCCCCAGATCTCACCCGTGACGCAGCGCGGGGCCAGCGACCACCAGTCCTTCCAGGAGGTCGGCATCGCGTCGGCCAACTTCTCGTGGCGCGGCGAGGCGACGCCCGCGCTGCTCGAGCCGCCCTACCACTCGCCCGAGGACACCATCGAGAAGAACATCAGCATGGACCGGCTGACGGTGAGCATGGAGATGATCGGCTGCGCGGCGTACGCCCTGGCGCACTGACCGCGGCGTCAGCTCGCAGGCGGAGGTGGACCGGCGTCCACCTCCGCCTGCGAACGCAGGATGCAGAACTGGTTGCCCTCCGGGTCGGCGAAGACGACCCACCCCGTGCCGGGCCCGTACTGCCCGCGCTGGTCGGCCACCTCCGTGGCGCCGAGGCCGCGGACCCGCTCGACCTCGTCGTCGCGGGTGCCCTCACGCGGGCGCAGGTCGAAGTGGATGCGCTTGGCGGGCAGCTCGGCGTCGGGCACCTCGATGAACAGGATGCTGTGACCGGTCTCCGGGTCCAGGATCATGCACTCCTCGTGCCCCGGCTCGTTGGGGTCGCCCTCCACGTCGACGTAGCCGAGCATGGCCTTCCACCACTCCGAGAGCGTGTAGGCGTCGTGACAGTCCACGGTCGTGTGGGAGACGAAGGAGGTCATGACGGCCACGCTGGCGCGGTGGGCCCCCGCGACGCAAGCCGATATATGCTCGCCGGAGCCCCGAACCGTGGGCGACCGGACGAGGGAGCCGTACCCGGGGACGCGACAAGACGGCCGTCGAGGAGATGGCCATGTCGTGGTTCGTGCTCGTCCTGTCCGGAGTGCTGGAGGCCGTGTGGGCCACCGCCCTCGGCCGCTCCGACGGCCTCACCCGCCCGGTGCCGACCGCGACCTTCGTCGTCGCGCTCGTGCTCAGCATGGCCGGGCTCGGCTACGCGATGCGCACGCTGCCGGTGGGCACGTCGTACGCCGTGTGGGTCGGCATCGGCGCCGTGCTGACGGTGGTCGTCGCGATGGTGACCGGCACCGAGGCGTTCTCCGTCGTCAAGGCCCTGCTGCTGACCGGCCTCGTCGGCTGCATCATCGGGCTCAAGCTCGTCCACTGACGAGCCGGGGCCTCACGCGGTCCCGTGGCGCCTGACGAAGTCGACGATCTGCTCGGCGAGCTCGGGACGGCACACGATCAGGTCGGGCAGCGAGGTGTCGTCCTCGTTGTAGACGAGCG
Source organism: Nocardioides sp. zg-1230 (assembly GCF_013155335.1). Classification (GTDB taxonomy): domain Bacteria; phylum Actinomycetota; class Actinomycetes; order Propionibacteriales; family Nocardioidaceae; genus Nocardioides. The sequence continues at coordinate 663,262 of NZ_JABJQZ010000008.1, forward strand.
GCGAGCCGTCGACACGGCTGCAGTGCAGGCCGGCGGCGCGGGCGACCGCCACCGGTGCGGCATTGTCCCACTGGTACTGCCCGCCGGCGTGGACGTAGGCGTCGGCGAGGTCGCGCACCACGCTCATCACCTTCACGCCCGCGCTCCCCATCGGCACGAGCTCGGCGTCGAGCTCGGCGGCGAGCGCCTCGACGAAGGCCGGCGGCCGGCTGCGCGAGACCGCGATGCGGGGACGCTGCGAGGTCCGCGGCGGCACCGCGCTGGGACGGCCGGTGCTGAAGGTCTCCCCCAGGGCCGGCTGGGCCACCGCGCCGGCGACGAGGTCACCGTCCTCCCACAGCGCCACGTGCACCGCCCAGTCGTCGCGGGGCGGCTCGGAGAACTCGCGCGTGCCGTCGAGAGGGTCGATGATCCACACCCGCCGGGCGGTCAGTCGCGACTTGTCGTCGGCGGCCTCCTCGGAGAGCACGGCGTCGTCCGGGCGGTGCTGGGTGAGGATCCTGTCGAGCTCGGCCTGCGCGGCGGCGTCGCCGGCGTCCTTGAGCGCCTTCCCCTCCAGGCCGTCGGCCTCCGCCCCGGCGCGTACGTCGAGGAGCACCGAACCGGCACGTTCGGCCGCCCAGACGGCGAAGGAGTGGTCGTCGAGCGTGGTGGGATCCATCATGCGCGCAGCCTATCGACGGCCGGCGCCCACCTTGTCGCCGCGCCGGTCGCGCGTGCGGGGGTCACCCGGGTCGTCGCCCGGGTCCTCACCCGCCCCCCGGGGTCTCGGCACCAGGTCGGCGCCCCCCGTCACGTCGTAGGCCTGGTGGAACATCGCCACGGCCTTGAGCTGCGTCGAGGCACCCAGCTTGGCGCGCAGCGCCTTGACGTGGCTGCGGACCGTGCCCTCCGCCACCCCCATCTCGACCCCGACCTCCGCGACCCGGTGCCCGGACGCCAGGAGCTCGAGCACCCGTCGTTGCTGCGGGGACAGGGAGTCCAGCTGCTCGCGCACGTGACGGCGGCGGTCCCGGTCCAGCGCCCAGGAGGCGCGCAACGCCAGTCTCTCCTCCGGATCCATCGACGAGGCACCGGACGTCAGGCGCTGCACGACGTCGGCGAGCTGCGAGACCGACGTGGTCACGGTCACGACGTCGACGGCGTCGTTGGCCAGGAGCCCTCCCCACCGGGTGGAGGCGTCGGCGGAGCTGACCACGACGACGCGTACGTCGCCGGGCTGGGCGAGCGCCTCGACATGACCGACGACGGTCGAGTTGTCAACCCCGTCCACAATGGCGACGACCACCGCAGGTCGCATCGGCGCGGCCACCCCCGAGACGTCCTCGTCGACCACCGACTCCCACCTCCGGGTCTCGGCCGGGACCCCGACCGAGCGCAGCGCGGCCGTGACGGCCTGCGCGACCAAGAGGTGCGGGGACAGCACCCACACCGGACCTGCCACGCTCATGAGCCCTCCCTCCGCCTGCTGGCGTGACCAAGCCTGTCCGCCGCACGCCTCCACACGTCGACCCTTTGGCGAACGTGCACCTAATTGGGGACGCGACCGGACCTCGCCTACCCCGAACCGCCCGGGGGACGCTCCCACTACCCCCTTGAGGGGAAATCGCAGCCCGCTGCCACCGCGCTGATGGACTCCTTGACGAAGCCTCCAAGAGTCCTGCGAACGGCGGACCAGACCGCCTTTGCCCTATTTGCGGTACGACCACAGAATCAGTGGACCCCCCGCACCGCGAGTTGCAGTCTCAGCCGAGAGGCGCACTGGCACAGAAGCACAGGCACGTACGACGGGCATGCAGGTCACGGCACACGCGACCGGCACGACGGGTTCGGCAGCTCTGGGAGGCAGCCGAGGCGTCTCGACAACACGAGGGCTGTACCGCAGGGGGGTAGCAACGATGCTGGGGTTCTGCAGGGGGGATCTGCGCCACAGGTGCCGGACGGGGGTCACGGGGCTCGCCTCGTTCCTGGTCCTGGTCTGGGTCGGTTCGGGGACCGGATCGGGGGCAGGGGCGTGGTGGTCGCCACCGACGGCGTCGACGGTCCCCACGCTCGGGGAGGGCCTCGTGAGCGGGGTCTTCGTCGCGGCCGCCGGGTGCACCGCGCTGGTCATGTGGCGCAAGCACGCCGGCGCCGTGGCGGGGTGGACGGTCGCCACGGGCGCGCTCGTGGCCGCCCAGGCGCTCGTGGTCACGCTCGTCGCGCTGCACACCGAGCCGCCTCGGGGAGCGCTCACCCAGGTGCTCCTGCTCACCGTGGCGATGCTCGGGATGATCGGCGTGATGCTCCCGCTGCTCGCACCGGAGCGCGTTCGGCGCGTCGTCGACGAGACGTTCGTGATCGGGCTCGGGCTCGGGCTCGTGGCGGCAGGCCACCTGCTGCTGCAGTTCCCGCGGGTGCACCCGCCGTCGCCGGCCATGCAGCTGCTCATCGGGGTGCTCCTCGCGACCCACCTGCTGTCCGCGGTGCTCGTGCTTCAGCACCGCGCGGCACCGCGAGCGATCACCGCCCTGCTCCTCGCCACGGTGGGCGTGGTGGTCCTGGGCCAGCTCGTCCCGCCGACCGGACTCGCCGGCGGCAGCATCGACGCCGGCCTGTGGCTCGCCCGCACGGCCGTCGGAGCAGCGTGGCTGGGCATCGCCTGGGCAGCACTGCGCCGCACCCTCGAGGAGGAGCGCCAGCGCATCGACTCCTTCGAGCACGTGCTCGTCGACGCCACCCGCGAGCAGCGCGAGCGGCTCCACGAGCTGCGCAGCACGATCGCCGGTCTGGTCAGCGGGTCGGCGCTCCTCGACCGCGAGGACCTCTCGAGCGAGGCACGCGAACGGCTGTGGTCCTCGTTGCGCCGCGAGCTCGACCGGATGGAGCGGATGCTCGCCGGCACCGGCCCGCAGGTCGCCGACCTGCGCCTCGACGACGCGCTGGGCCAGATCCTCGACCTGCAGCGGCTCAAGGGCCGTCACGTCGAGCTCCACTCCACCGGGGACGTCGTCCGGGCTCCGTTCGACGCCCTGGCCGAGGTGCTCAACATCCTCGTCGACAACGCCGCCAAGCACGGCGGAACTGACGAGAGCCTGGTGGAGGTGAGCCGGCGCGACGAGGAGACCGTCGACATCACGGTCACCGACTTCGGCCGCGGCATCCCCCGCGAGCAGCGACCGCAGATCTTCGACTGGGGCAAGCGCGGCGCCGAGTCCCGGGGCGAGGGCATCGGGCTCAACGTCGCCCGGCGCCTGGTGACCGAGGCCGGTGGGTCGCTGCGGCTCGCCGACCGCGACGGCGCCGGGTCGTCGTTCGTGATCTCCCTGCCCGCGGCCCGCCGCTCGCCGGAGAACGGCCCCGAGCCGATCCGGCTGGTCGCGCCCCGCGTGGCCACCCCCGGCCCGGCCGGCTCCGACCTGACGATGGAGGACGGCCGTGCCTGGCGCGTCACGGGGTGAGCACCGGGTCCTGATCATCGACGACCACGTGCTGTTCGCGGAGTCGCTCGAGCTCGCCCTGTCCCTGGAGGGCTACGACGTACGACGTCTGGAGCCGCCCGACGAGGGCGGGTCGATGGCCACGCTGAGGTCGCTGGCCCTGCGGGCCAACCCCCGCACGGTGCTGCTCGACCTCGACCTCGGCCGCTTCGGCGACGGGATGAACCTCGTCGCCCCGCTCGCCCGGGCCAACGCCAACGTGGTCGTGCTGACCGCGTCAGAGGACATCGGGCGATGGGGGGCCTGCATGCGGCTGGGGGCGCGCAAGGTGCTGTCCAAGACCGGCGCCCTGCAGCAGGCGCTCGCCACCGTGCGGCGGCTGCACCAGGGGTTGCCGGTGGTCACCCGCGAGGAGCTGGAGTCGTTGCTCGAGGCGTGGGCGCGCGACCGCCAGGCCCACGACGACGTACGCCGCCGGCTGGACCTGCTGACCCCGCGCGAGCGCCAGGTCCTCGGCGCGCTCATCGAGGGCCGCACGGTGCGGGCGATCGCGCAGGACAGCGTGGTGTCGGAGGCCACGGTCCGGACGCAGGTGAAGTCGATCCTGGGCAAGCTCGAGGTCTCCTCGCAGCTGGCCGCGGTCGGCATGGCCAACCAGGTCGGCTGGAAGGTGGGCGCCTGAGCCCATCGGCTCGATGTCCCGCGTGCGGCTCCGCCGTGCGCTCCCGTCGGTGCGTGCACATGGAACGCGGCGGTCGAGGAGGGGGACCTCGACCGCCGCCCACTGGTTCACATCGGTTCCGGGTGACGAAGCGTGGGGTTCCGCGTCACGCCAGCGGCCACCAGGAGGCGGCCAGTGCGGGGCTGGCCCGAGAAGAGCGAACCAGTGGCTGGTGCACCTCTTCGAGAGTAGGTCCGCCCGGCGTGACCTGCCCATCCCTTCGAATGGGTATCTCCCGGGCGTGCACGGCTTTCGCTCATTTGCGGCATGCCCGCCACGACGGGCGTTCCTAGGCTCGCTGCAAGGTCAGCAACGGGGTGCCTTGGGCGGTGTCCCGGAGGGGGGTTGATGAGATGACGCAGGTCAGCGACAGGGTCGCCGAGGTGGTCTCCGAGGTGGCGTCCGGGTTCGTGCCCGACGTCGTCGCCGAGGTGGTGACCGCGGACGGCCTCCTGCTCGACAGGCAGGTCCCCCGTCCACGGGGGGTCACCACCCTGCCGCTCGTCGCACCCGGCGCCCTCTCGCCCAAGCCGCTCCTCGAGCCGGCCCCCGAGCCGCTCCTCGAACCGGCCCCGGCCGACCTGCTCCCGGCCCGGACGGCCAGGCGCACGGCCCCGACGTGGCCGGCGCCCGCCCTCGACCTGGCCCTCGCGCTGGCGCTCGCCGTCGGTGCGGTGTCGCAGGGCTGGCTGGAGCTCCCCGCCGCCCTCGCGACCGCCCTCGCCTGGCCGTCCCTGCTCGCGGTGTCCGGTCGCTACCGGCGCCAGGCCCTCGGCCAGTCCCGGGGTGCCCGCGCCGCGGTGGTGCTCGCCGCGGGCGCCCGCACGGCGGTGCTCACCCTGGCGGTCTCACCGCTGCTGTGGCACGCCGACCCGCTGGCGCTCGCCGCGTTCGTGGCTGCCCTGACCGTCACGAGCGCCGTGCCGTTCGTCGCCGGCGTACGCCGTCCGCTCCCGCGGGTGGTGCTCGCCGGCCGGCCGCGCGACGTCCGGGAGGCCGTCGCACAGCTGCGGGCCAGCGGCACCCACGAGGTCGTGGCCGCCTGCCTCACGCGCGCCTCCAAGACCCCGGTCGAGGGCGACGTCCCGGTCTACGTCGGTCTGGAGGCGTCCTCGACCGCGGCGCACGACCACGGCGCCGACGCGCTCGTCGTGCTGCCGGGTGCCAGGCTCTCGCCCGTCGAGGTGCGGCGGCTGCACTGGTCGCTGGCCGGTCTGGGCACCGAGCTGTTCCTCGGCACGGGTCTGCTGGACGTGGAGCCCCAACGCACCCGGGTGATGTCGACCGCCGGCCTCGGCGTGCTGCACGTCGGCAAGCCCGCCCTCCGCGGGCCGCGGCGGCTGCTGAAGGACCTCGTCGAGCGCGCTCTCGCCCTCGCCGCGCTGGTCATGGCCCTGCCCGTGCTGGCCGCCCTCGCCGTGGCCATCCGGATGGAGACCCCCGGCCCCGCGTTCTTCCGCCAGGAGCGCATCGGTCGTGACGGCGTGCCGTTCACGATGCTCAAGCTCCGCTCGATGGGGGTCGACGCCGAGACGGCACGGCTGGGGCTGGCCGAGGAGAACGAGAAGGACGGCGTCCTGTTCAAGATCGCTCAGGACCCGCGCATCACGCCGCTGGGAAGCAAGCTGCGCCGCTACTCCCTCGACGAGCTCCCGCAGCTGTGGAACGTGGTCCGGGGCGACATGTCCCTCGTCGGACCCCGGCCGGCCCTGCCCTGCGAGGTCGCCCGCTACGACGTCGACCCGCGCCGGCGGCTCGTGGTCAAGCCGGGCGTGACCGGGCTGTGGCAGGTGTCGGGCCGCTCCGACCTCACCTGGGCGGAGTCGGTACGCCTGGACCTCAAGTACGTCGAGAACTGGTCGCTGCGCCTCGACCTCTCGATCCTCGTCCGCACGGTGCGTGCCGTGCTCGGGCACCGCGGCGCATACTGAGCGCGCGGGCAGAAGTCTCGTCGACGACCGTGGGGGTCGAGCACCTGATGAACACCAGACCTGTGACGGTCGCCGTGGTCGGCGTCGTGGCCAGCCTTCTCCTCGGCGGCTGCGGCGCCGGTGGGGCGTCACCGGACGCCGCGTCCCCCGGCGCTGCGTCTCCGGGCACTGCTTCCCCGGGCACTGCTACCCCGGGCACTGCTTCCCCGGATGCTGCGACCGCGCCGTCCCCTGGGAAGCGCGCGAAGGACGGGGGCGAGGACCGCAGGGCCCGGTCCGGTGAGCAGTCGGGCGACCAGGCCGACGGGACCGTGGACACCACACCCAGCCCGAGCACCAGCCCGAGCACGACGCCGGGCACCGCGCCGGGCAGCGACGCGGATGCCGAGGGCACTGCCGACGGCTCGGCCCCGGCCCTGGAGATGCCGGAGGCGCCCGAGCCGACGGTCGACAGCCTCTCCGAGCTCCTCCCGCCGTCCGACCCCGGTCCGCTCGTCACGACCCCCCTCCCCCGCGCCGCGACTGCACAGGGTCGGCTCCTGCGCCGGTTCCCCGACGCGCTGCGCCCCACCCGGGCCGCCCGGGTGCAGAGCAGCAGCGTGTCGCCCTCGGGTGACCGGCTGCAGGTCGGGCTGGTGGCGACGTCGTCCCTCTCGCCGGGGCAGGTCCTGCTCGCCTACCGGACCCGCCTGGCCCGCCGTGGCATGGCGGAGACGGCGACCCCGCCGAGCGTCGCCGGCTCCACCGCGGCCGCCTTCCGGCGAGGTGACAGCGTCGTGACCGTCACGGTCACCCCGCGAGGCTCCGGGACGACGTACGCCGTCCACGCCTCGCTGCGCGCCGAGCGCGGGTGAGCGGGATGTACATCTCCGTCCGCGACCGGCCCGCCGGCCGCACCGCCCCGCGCGGCCCGGCCTCGACCCGACCGCCCGTCGGCCGCGTCGTCATCACGCTCGGCATCGTGTCGATGCTCACCGACGTCTCGTCGGAGTCGGTGTCGGCGATCCTCCCGCTCTACCTCACCGCGGTCGTCGGCCTCACGCCGGTGGCGTACGGCCTGATCGACGGCCTCTACCAGGGGGTCAGCGCCCTCGTCCGCCTCGGCGGCGGGTGGCTGGCGGACGCCTCGGACCGGCCCAAGTGGGTGGCGTTCCTCGGCTACGGGCTCTCCGCCGTCGCACGCGTCTTCCTGCTGTTCGCCTCGGGCGCCGCCGGGATCGCCGCCGTGGTCACGGCGGACCGCATCGGCAAGGGGATCCGGACGGCACCGCGCGACGCGATGATCAGCACCGCGACGCCGACCGAGCACCTCGGCCGCGCCTTCGGCGTGCACCGGATGCTGGACACGATCGGTGCCGCCGTCGGCCCGCTGATCGCCTTCGGCCTGCTGTGGCTCGTGCCCGGCGGCTACTCCGTGGTGCTCGTGGTCTCGCTCGCCTTCGCGATCGCCGGGGTGGCCCTGCTCGGCCTGCTCGGACCGGACGTGCGGACCCGGCGCGACGCGGCGGCCCGGAGCGGACCCACGCCGCCCCCGTTCCGCTGGCGTGACCTGACCGACGCCCGGCTGCGGCCGCTCCTCGTGGTCGCCGGCGTGCTCGGCCTGCTGACCATCGGCGACGGGTTCATCTACCTCGCCCTGCTCGACCACGGCGGCGTCAACGTGGCCTGGTTCCCCCTCTTCTACGTCGGGACCAACGTGGCCTACCTGGTGCTGGCCGTGCCGGTCGGTCGGCTCGCCGACCGGGTCGGGCGGGCTCGCACGCTCGTCGTGGGCCACCTCGCCCTCGTCGGTGCCTACCTGTGCGCCGTGCTCCCCACCTCGACCGCCGCCGCCACTGTCGGGACGCTGCTCCTGCTGGGCACCTTCTACGCCGCGACCGACGGCGTGATCGCTGCCATCGCGGGCCGCCTCGTGCCGGTGCAGGCCCGGTCCAGCGGCATCGCCGCCGCGCAGACCGTGGTCGCGCTCGCGCGGATGCTCGCCTCGGCCGGGTTCGGCGTGCTGTGGCTGCTGCTCGGCCCCACGGTGGCGATGGCGACCGTCGCCACCCTCCTGGTGCTCGCCGTCCTCGCGGCCACGACCCGGATCGGGCGCCTCGACGGCGCCGCGGTCACGTCGTGAGCACCCGCGCCCGGGTGCTGGCCTTCGTCACGGTGGTCGTGGCGATCGCCGTCGCGGCGACCTCCTACGTCGTCGTCGAGCGTCGCGAGGTGCGCGCCGAGCGGGCGGCCGAGCCCGAGGCCGAGCAGACGCCCATCGCCGAGCTGACCGACGGCCCGCGGATCGTGTTCCGGCACACCGGCCTCGACAGCAAGTACGGCGTGGTGGCCGTGGTGCCCCTGGACGACCCGGGCGGAGCACGCGCGTTCACCGGCGTCACCTGCGACCGGGTCGCGGCCCGGGCCGAGGGTGCGTCGTGCCTGCTGAACGACACCAGCGTGGCGGCGTCGTTCGAGGGGTTCGAGCTCGACGCCGACTGGCAGGAAGTGGCGAGCAACGACCTGCCAGGGATCCCGAGCCGCACGCGGCTGAGCCCGGACGGGACCCTCGTGGCGACGACCGTCTTCGTGGCCGGCCACTCCTACATGACCACGGGCTTCTCGACCGCGACCGAGGTCCACGAGTTCGGCGGCGGTGAGCGGTGGGGCAACCTCGAGGACTTCCAGCTGGTGATCGAGGGCGAGGAGGTCAACCCGGTCGACCGCAACGTCTGGGGCGTGACCTTCGCGGACGACCGGACCTTCTACGCCACGGTCGCCACCGGCGACCGAACGTGGCTGGTCGAGGGCGACCTCGCCGAGCGCACGCTCACCTCGGTGTCCCCCGACGCCGAGTGTCCCGCCCTGTCGCCCGACGGAACCCGGGTCGCCTTCAAGGTCGACGTCGACCCGGGGCGCCGCGTCGTGTGGCAGGTCGCCGTCCAGGACCTCGCGACGGGCGAGCGCACGCTGCTCGAGGCCGGCCCGCGCGGGCTCGACGACCAGGTCGAGTGGCTCGACGACGACACGGTGATCTACGGGATGCCGCGTGCCGACGAGCCCGGCGTGACCGACACCTGGGCGGTCGACACCGCCGCGAACGCGACACCGAGCCTGCTCATCGAGCAGGCGTGGTCGGCGACCGTCGTGCGCTGAGGTGTTACGGCACATTTTGGGGATGTTGCTCCGTGGCCTTGTCGACCGGCGGGCGCGTGTGGAGGATGCCGGGGGACCGCGCACACCCCCACCCCCCACCTGCGCGGTCTGTGTCCCCTGCCCCCGTGTCATCGAGGTTTCTCCATGTCGTCCCCTGTGTCCGGCCCCGTCATGTCCCGAGGCCGTCGGCGCCTCGTCCCCGTCTTCGTCCTCGCAGTCGTCCTCACCGCCCTCGCCCTCGTCGAGCGCCCCACCCCGTCAGCCCACGGCAACACCGCGGACCGGGCGCGTGCCGCCGAGGTCGGTCTGCTCCCCCGCCGCGCCCCCGACGCGGACGTGCGCCGCGGGCCCGAGCGCGAGGTCGGCATGCGCTTCAAGGCCAAGGTCGCCGGGACGGCGGTCGGCGTGCGCTACTACAAGCCGCGCAAGTCCAAGGGATCCACCCCCGCGTCCGCCACCTTGTGGTCGAAGCGCGGAAAGGTCCTGGCCCGGACGACGCTGCGTCCGGTCAAGGGCAAGGGCTGGAAGAAGGTCGGCTTCGACTCCGGCGTGGCGCTCGCCGCCGGCAAGGCCTACGTCGTCTCGGTGCACACCGGCGCCAAGGGGATCCACGCGGCCACGCCGGGCGGCTTCAGCAAGTCCAGGAGCAACGCCCACCTGCGTGCCCCGGGTGACCGCAACGGCATGACGCGGTCCGGCAGCACGGCGCGGTTCCCGCGCAACGAGGCTCCGCGCAACACCAACTACTGGGTCGACGTGCGCTTCGTCCCGTCAGGCTCCGAGACCGCCCCGACCCCGACCCCGACCCCGACGCCGACGCCCACCACGCCGCCTCCCGGCGGCTGGCCCGGCCCCGACAACACCGGCGTACCGGCCGGCACCGCGCTCACGCCGTACACCGGCCCGTGCACCATCACCTCGGCGCGCACCATCTCGGGCGCGGACGTCCTCTCCAAGTGCAGCGACGCGCTGGTGATCCAGACCACCGGTGTCGTCATCGACAAGTCCCTCGTTCCGGGCGTGTGGTCGATCTACGGCGACGGCGACAGCTCGGTGACCATCACCGACTCCGACGTGCGTGCCGGCTCCGTCTCCACCGCGGGGCTCTGGGGCTACAACATCACCGCCCGGCGCGTCGACGTCACCGGCGGGCAGCACAGCTTCCAGTGCAACAACAACTGCGAGGTCACCGACTCCTGGTTGCACGACCAGCACAACCCCGACGGCGGGAGCTACCACAACAACGCCTTCATCTCGAACGGCGGCAGCAACATGGTGATCCGCCACAACACGCTGCACTGCACGGCGATCCTCAACAGCACCGACGGTGGTTGCAGCGGCGACCTGTCGCTGTTCGGGGACTTCGACCCGATCGACAACGTCACCATCGACAACAACTACCTGAGGGCCAACAACTCCTCGATCTCGTACTGCCTCTACGGCGGTGCATCGCGCTCCAAGCCCTACCAGGCGACGAACGTCAAGGTCACCAACAACGTCTTCGAGCGCGGCGCCAACCGCAAGTGTGGCGTCTACGGACCGGTGACTTCGTTCGACCGCAACGCGGCCGGCAACGTGTGGACCGGCAACGTGTGGGACTCCGGCGAGGCGGTGAACCCCGAGCTGGGCTAGCTGCTCGCGCCGCCCGCGATCGCCACGAGCGACTTCGTCAGGCCGGCGAAGCGCTCGTGGTGGATGTGCGAGTCGGGGAAGTACGAGCGCAGCTCGGCGACCCCGACCAGCTCGGTCCACTGCACCTCCGACATGGCCTCCTCGGTCGACTCGGGGCTGCTGTGCGCGAGGGGCCAGGCCGCGGCGAGCCGCGCGCGGGCGGCCATCGGCATGAACTGCAGTCCCGGGAAGAGCCAGTGCGGCTCGAGCGGGAAGTAGCGGTAGGGCGTCTGCACCCAGTGGCGCGGCGCGAGGGCGCGGACCTCGCGCGCGAGCGCCGCCCGCTGGGCGTGCCCGCCGACGTGCTCGAGCAGCGAGTTGCTGAACACGACGTCGTACGACGTCGACGCGCCGGCCGCAGCCAGCACCTCACGCGCCCGGCACGCGTCGCCCGTGACCGGGAGCATCGCCGCGTCGTCGGACTCGCCGGGCTCGAAGAGGTTGAGCACCGTCACGTCCTTGGGTCGCACGGGCGCCCGGCGCCACCACTCGACGGTGCCGCCGAGGTCGAGGACCGACATCGTCGCCAGGTCCGGGAAGGCCTGCTCGACGAGCTCCCAGCGGCGGGCCCGCATGCGCGCACCCGCCGACCCGGGTGCGTCGACCAGGGTGTGCCGGAGTCGTCCTGCGACTCCGCCGTTCGCCGCCATGAGGGATCCCTTCGTCGTCGGCGTGCCGCTCACCACGGCACGCACGTCAGCTCGCTGTAGAGGTAGTCGACCGAGCGCGGCTCGAGCGCGGTGCTGCGGAACATCCGCGGGCGAGGCGAGGACTGCATCCGGGACAGCCGCGGCGGTCGGCCCGCCACGCGCCGCTCGGCGAGCGTGACGAGCGCGCGGTGGCGCAGCAGCAGGTGACGGTAGGGCGCGTGCCCCGCCCGCGCCAGGACCGCCGGGTCCGAGACGTGGACCAGCGAGGCGAAGAGCGGCAGGCCCTTGCGCCGGTCGCGGCGGGCGATCACGTAGCAGCTGTCCGGGCCGACGCGCACCACGAAGTGCAGCGCGGCCGCGGCCGCGCGGTGGTCGCGGTAGACGCGCAGGTCGTCCCCCGTCAGCGCCGCCTCGATGTCATGTGGCGCGGTGAGCACCCGCACGCCGCGGCGCGACGGCAGCGGAAGGTTCGGCACCAGCGCGGTGGCGGTGTCGAGGCTGGTGAACCCCAGGCGCTCGTTGAGGCTAACTACGTTGCCGCTGGGCGAGAGGTCGACGAAGTCGTAGTCGCGCTGGCGCAGCATCGCCCGCGCCAGGCGTACGCCGTGCGCGCGGTGCTCCTCCAGCACGCACCAGGCGGCCAGGTTGCAGCGCCGGCGGGGCTCGCCGTCGACCACGCGCTCGGAGTAGAAGGCGAGGTAGGCCCCGACCACCTCGTCGCCCTGGCGCAGCAGGAAGCCGTGGTTGGGGGCGTCCACGCTCCACGGCGGCACGGCACACCGCGCCCACTCGTCGGCACTCAACCTGGCGTTGAGGTGCTGGTGCAGGAACGCGGCGACCGCACCGATGTCGTCGTCGGTGATCGGTGCCAGGTCCACCCCCACGGACTCCCCTGACATGCCCCCACCGTAGGAAGACGGGTCGGCGCCGAGCGGGCGGCACCGAGGCACATACCCATATTTTGTGAGCCTCCGCCGGACGCCCGGAGGCGTGGCAGGAAGCGACCCTACGGTTCGACGCATGCGCGTGGTGAATGTCTGCTTCCATGGCATCGGCGCGCCGCAGCGCCGACTCGAGCCCGGCGAGGACGTCTACTGGATCAGCAAGGACGTCTTCCTCGGTGTGCTGGACCGGGTGGTCGGACGGCACGACGTGCGCCTGAGCTTCGACGACGGGAACTCCTCGGACGTGGAGATCGCGCTCCCGGCACTCCTCGAGCGCGGCCTGCGTGCGAGCTTCTTCGTCGTGGCCGGGCGGCTGGACCTACCGGGCAGCCTCAGCCGCGACGACGTACGCCTGCTGCACGCGTCCGGCATGACGATCGGCAACCACGGCATGTCGCACCGGCCCTGGCGGGGGCTCGACCCGGCCCGCCGACGCGAGGAGCTCGTGACCGCCCGCACGGTGCTGCAGGACGTCACCGGCAGCCGCGTGCACGACGCCGCCCTGCCGCTGGGTCGCTACGACCGCGCCGTCCTGCACGAGCTGCGCCCCCTCGGCTACCGCACCGTGCAGACCAGCGACCGCCGCTGGGCCCACTCCGACCGCTGGCTCCAGCCCCGCTACAGCATCCGCAGCGGCGACACGGTCGACTCGGTGGAGCGGGACGTGCTCCGCCTTCCCCCGGTCGCCTCCCGCGCACGCGGCGCACTCGTCGGCACGGTCAAGCGCCTGCGCTGAGAGGTGCTGGGCCGTCGACCGGAACGACGTCGCTCCCGGCGCGCCGGACGGCGTGCTCGTGTCGATCGGCTGGGCACGCGACATCCACGCGGGCGTCGCGGCACTCGAGGATCTGAGCACCGCGCGGGCGGCGCACGGACAGGTCGCAACATTCTGGGTCGCGGCCTCGTCACACAGATTCGGCATCATCCGCAACCGCAGGGGGAATCATGCGACTCTCACTCACCGCCGCCGCGCTCCTGGGCTCGGCCCTGCTCGTGCCCATGGGCACGGCAACCGCAGCGGCCGAGACGTGTCAGGGACAACCGGCGACCATCGTCGGCACACCGGGGGGCCAGATCGCCGGGACGGAAGGCGCGGACGTCATCGTCACCAACGGCGCCACGAGAGTCGACGCGGTCGGCGGCGATGACCGCGTGTGCGCCACGGGCGAGGGCGGCGTCGTCGCCATCCTCGGCGCAGGGGCCGACACGTTCACCGACGAGAACGGAGGCTCGCACCAGGTCCTCGCGGGCACCCTCGACGGCACCGACACCGAGGCCGACGTCATCCGCCTCGCCACATCTGGGCGCGTCACCTCCGGCATGGCAGGCACGCCGAACGCCGACACCATCGACCTCGTCGAGACCGGCTACCTCCACTGGAACGGCGTCCAGACCGCCCCGGGCGCGGTCACCGTCGGGAAGGGCGGTGGCCTGTTCCTTCGGTCCGCCTACAACATGCGTGTGGAGGCCAACGGGTCAGTCACCGGGGCCGACACGTCGCTGACGTGGACCGGTCACTTTGACGAGTTCTCGTTCGCCACAGAGACCGAGCGCGGGCTCCTCGACTTCCGCGGCACCGACGCAGTCGAGCACCTCACGGTCGACGCCCCGGCGACATTCAACCGCAACGTGCAGCTCGGCAGTGGGGACGACATCTACCGGACCAACGGCCTCGGCGGGAGGTCATCGATGGTGAAGGGCAACAAGGGCGAGGACCGCCTGATGCTCGACGTTCCGACCCTGCGGCTCAAGGCCGACCTGGACCGCCGGGTGGATGACAAGAACAGCGGGGCCGCGACCCGCATCCGCAACTTCGAGGACTACGTGGTGTCCGCCAAGACGGCGAGGATCCGCGGGACCAACCGCGGCGAGCGGATCACGGTCGTGACGTGCAAGGCGTGGGTGAACGCCGGACCCGGCAAGGACCTCATCATTGCCAACGTCGAGTACGGCGACGGCGACGAGCTGGGCACCCCGAAGTGTGGCAAGTACCGCGCGGTCGTGAACGGCGGCCGGGGCCACGACACGATCAAGGGCTCCCCGGGGAACGACCGCCTGCTGGGCAACCGTGGCCGCGACGCCACAGACGGCCGCGCCGGGCGCGACGCCTGCCAGGGCGAGCGCCGTGTGCGGTGCGAGCGTCGCCTCTGACGTAGCCCCATCCGCGCAATGAAGGGCCCCGACCGGCAGCGGTCGGGGCCCTCGTTGCGTGCAGGACCTTCGGCCAGCGACGACGGCAGGGGGCCTGGGTGCGTCGACTACCCCTCCTGCGGCCGCGTCTTGCCAGCTGCCCGTTCGCGGGCGGTCTGAGTTACCGATCCGCTGAGTGCGCGCCGTACCCGGCTCCCCTCGAGCCTCGGGTCGTCGCCGGCCACACCCAGCCAGAACGCGCGTGTGGCCCCGCCACCTGGTGGGGGCGGGGTGCGGGGCGGGGTCATCGTCGGCGTGGACGCGGGATGCCGGGCGGGTCATCTGGTGGGTCGATCGCGCTGGTGCCGGTGTGGTCGCGGCGGTAGCGGTGCCCGTGGGGACTGGTCCACTCGAACGCCCCGGGCGCGACCATCTCGTAGCGCCAGGGCGAGTGCGTCTTGAGCCGGTGGTGGAACCTGCACAGG
>NZ_JABJQZ010000009.1 GCF_013155335.1 Nocardioides sp. zg-1230
CCTGTGCAGGTTCCACCACCGGCTCAAGACGCACTCGCCCTGGCGCTACGAGATGGTCGCGCCCGGGGCGTTCGAGTGGACCAGTCCCCACGGGCACCGCTACCGCCGCGACCACACCGGCACCAGCCCGATCGATGAGGCCCCGCACGACCCGGGTCTCGCGACGGGCGCCATCGCGCTGCCCTCCTCGACCACCGACCGCGATCCGCCCGGCATCCCACGACCGCGACGACCATGACCCCGCCCCACACCCCTGGCCGACCTACCAGGGGTGCGAAGCACGTGCTGGACCGCGGATCGCAGCCTCACAGCTGCGGCGTCCGCCGACGTCGACGTGCGGACGACGTGCACGCAGACAACCTCGCTCAGCGCACACCCGACGAGTTGCGCCACCGAAGATGGACCAGTCCGTCCTGCGTCACGGTCCGCTCGGCGGTCTCCGCCATGGCTGTGTTCAGCTCCTCGTCGAGGACCCAGGCGACTTCTTCTGCCCAGTCCTCCAGCGACTGGCACGTCTCACCGGTCTGGGGTCCCTCGGGCATCCGGACGAGGGAGAACCGGACGGCGAACAGCTCGGCATGCCTGCCGTAGCGGAAGACGACCCTCAGGTCGCGACCGTCCGACGTGACCTCGACGGGGCGACAGACGTCCACTCGCGCCGGCAGGTTCGTCTTCTCGAGTCGCGCGCGCACGACTGCTGCCACATCATCGGCAGGCCAGAACAAGTCCATGGGCGATCGTTGCCGCCACCCACGACGTACGCAACTCGGCGTCGCGAGTTGGCATGATGTCGGGCGTGCCCGAGCTGACGATCGACACGCTGGACGGCCGGGTGGCTGTCCCCGACAGCTGGCTGGCGTTCGTGGCGCGAGAGCTCCGCGAACCGGACCGGTACGTGGTGGTGAAGGACGGTCGCCGCCACTCGTACGCGCAGGTGTTCAACAACGAGGGGACGCTGCTGCTCGAGTACCGCGACGGCTCCCCCCGGCGTCACTTCCAGGTGGAGGGCGTGGGGATCGGCGAGGTGGCCGACGCCCTGTCGCAGTGGTCCCGGGGCGAGCGTGGATTCGTGGACGGGCACCAGTGGACCCGACTGACCGACTGGGACGGACCAGAGGACGGCTCGTCCGCGTCGACCTGAGACGCACCGCGGAGCGAGAAGAGCGTCAGGTCTCGGGGAACCACACGTCGGTGACCGGCAGCTCGCCCCCCAGGCGGGCGGCGAGCGCGGAGAATGCCGAGGCCGCATCGAGCCCGAAGGCCGCGATCCCGGTCTGGTCCGGCATGTGTACGGTCACCCCCACGACCGTGAGCGGACCGAAACGCTCCTCGTCGGCCGGCGACAGCACCGCGCCCTCGGGGAGGAGCTCGATGGCCGCTGCACGTGCGGCCTCCTCCTCGGGCGACCGCGTCTGGGCCGCCCACGGCTCGCGGAACTCCCGACTGGCCGGTGCGATCGGTGGCGGCGCCCACTGCAGGGACGTTGCGGCTGGCCCGGGCACGGCGGAGGCGATGGCCCGCACGGCCTCGACGCCCCCGAGGGCCATCGCGACCACGGTGCGATCAGGTCCTTCGACCACTGCGCCGTACGTCCGGTGCTTCACCGGACGCCTGCCGACGAGCCGGTTCCGGAGCTCCTTGAAGGTCCACCCCTCCGGAAGGGTCCCCTCGAGCGACGCGATCGCCTGTTCCTCGTCGGGAGTGAGGTCCGTCCCCCGGAGCGCGTTGACCAGTCCCATGCCTCGCAGCATGGCCGACGCGAGGCCCACTGGTCCAGACCACCGTTAGGGTGCTGCCCATGGCTGACGCGACCTCGACAAGCTCGACCGAGCAGACCACTGCGCCCCGCTGGAGGATCATCGGGCCCGGGCTGGTCGTCGCGGCGACCGGCGTGGGCGCCGCCGACCTGGTGGCGACGCTGATCGCGGGCCAGAAGTTCGGCTACACGCTGCTGTGGTGCGTGGTCGTGGGCTGCCTGATGAAGATCGTGCTCGTCGAGGGTGCCGGGCGCTACTCGCTGTCGACCGGGCGGACGATCTTCGAGGGCTGGCGCTCGCTGGGCGCCTGGACCACCTGGTACTTCGCGCCGTACATCGTCATCTGGGGCTTCGTCTACGGCGCCGCAGCGATGGCCGGCACCGGCCTGGCGCTCTCCGGCCTCACCGGCGCCCTCTCCACGACCTGGTGGGGCATCCTGTCCGGCGTCCTGGGCCTGGTGCTGGTGTGGACCGGGCGCTACAGCGTCTTCGAGAAGGTGCTCGCCGCACTGGTCGGGATCATGTTCGTCACGATGGTGGGCGCCGCGCTGCTGACCCTGCCCAACCTCGGTGAGCTCCTTACCGGTCTGGCGCCCCGGATCCCCGAGGACGGCCTGGTCAACACCCTCGCGCTCGCCGGCGGCGTCGGCGGCACCATCACCCTCGCCGCCTACGGCTACTGGCTGCGCGAGAAGGGCTGGAACACCCCGCGCTACATGCGGGTCATGCGCATCGACAACACCGTGGCCTACGTCGTCACCGGCATCTTCGTCCTCGCGACCCTGGTCGTCGGTGCCGAGCTGCTCTACTCCACCAGCGTCGCCATCGAGAGCGGCGACCAGGGCCTCCTCGACCTCGGCGTCGTGCTGCAGGACCGCTACGGCCAGTGGGCCGGGAAGCTCTTCCTCGTCGGCTTCTGGGCCGCCGCGATGTCGTCGCTGGTCGGCGTCTGGAACGGCGTCAGCCTGATGTTCGCCGACTTCATGACCCACGTGACGAACGGCCCCGCCGAGGACGCCCGCGCCGGCGGCAAGTGGTACCGCGCCTACATCCTGTGGCTGACCTTCCCGCCGATGGTGATGATGTTCCTCGGCAAGCCGGTCTGGCTGATCCTCGCCTACGGCGTGCTCGGCGCGTTCTTCATGCCGTTCCTCGCCGTCACCCTGCTGTGGCTGCTCAACACCGACCGCACACCGGCCGAGTGGCGCAACAAGCTGCACTCCAACGTGCTCATGGTGATCATCGCGCTCGCCTTCGTCGCACTGTGCGTCAACGAGGTCCGCAAGGCCGTCAGCGGGGCCTGAGCCTCACGCCCCCGTCGGGTGCCGGACCCACACGTTGGGCTCGACGTACGTCGCGGTGCCGTGCTCGGCGTCGCACATCACCGGCGCCAGCGCCCCGGGCACGACGACGGGCCCGGTCGTGTCGAACGGCAGACCGGTCCACTCGCGCCACTCCTCGACCGTGCCGGGGATGACCATCGACCGCGGCGCGACGCGGTCGAGGCGTCCCCCGGCCCGGACGTGCACGCGCAGCCACGGGTCGACGGGCAGCCCGTCGTCGCGGGTGCGGGCGGCGTACGCCCTCATCGACTCGTGCACGTCGGTCTTGCCGTTGGGCCGCACGGGTGCGAGCAGCTCGGAGAAGCCGAGACGGCCGGCGTTGTCGCGCAGCGCGCCGACGATCCGCCCCGACAGGCCGGTGCCCTGCAGGCCGGGCTCGATGGCGATCTCGACGGCGGAGACGGCGTTCGGCTCCTCCCCCCGCAGCGCGGCGAGCAGGCCGCTGCGGATCGCGAAGTCCCACCCGGCCTCGGGCAGCTCCTCGTCGTCGAGCCGGAAGGGCACGGAGTGCGCCTTGGCGACCTGGCGCCCCGTGTCGTCGAGGCAGACCAGGACGAAGTCGGCGAAGTGCTCCAGCGAGGCGTAGTAGCCGTTGCCGATCGGGTCGTGCTTCATGAACTCGGGCCAGGACGTCTCCATGTCCCAGAAGGTGTCCATGAGGTCGGGCCGCTCGGCGAGGGTGACGATCTCGAGGTGCATGGCGCCATCCTGTCCGAGCCGCACCACCGGCGCCCGGGGTTTTCGGGCGCCGCGGCGACGCAGCACCGCCCCCGGCCGGATGGGGCCGGGGGCGGTGCCTCGTGGTCAAGGCTCGGACTAGCTGCCCGAGATGATGTTCGGGAGGGCGGCGTCGAACATCTCGATGACCGTGGCCGCGGGGAGCACGGTGCTGCGGGGTCGTGCGGCGGCCGCCAGGTCCGCACCCCAGTCGGCCGCGCGCTCACGCTGCAGCGGCGTCCCGTGGTGCCCTGGGCTGGCGAAGGAGCAGTCGCCGACGGTGTAGAAGCTCAGCAGGGCGTCGCTGACCCGCTTCGCGTTCAGCGCGAGCCCCTTCTTGTGGGTGGCGTAGTACGACGCCATGGCGTCGGCCATGAGCTCGGTGCGGCGCGTCGCCTCCGCCGGGTCGGACGGGCCGGTGTCGAACGTGCCGAGCTCGAACTGGACGTGGTGGGCGAACTCGTGCGCCATGATCACGCGCGGCCCCACGTCCCCCAGCCCGATGGCGTCGTACGCAGCGAGGATGCCGTCACCGAAGACCAGCTTGTCGGGCAGGGCGGCGATGAGCGGGTCGGTCTCGCCCTCCGCGGAGAAGGCGTAGGCGTTGAGCGTCCAGAGCGGGTTGTCCTGGAACGACGCGTCCTGGGCCTGCATGTACGTGGCGACGGTCTCCGCCTCCTCCGCGATCTCGGCGTCGGTCATGGGGGCAAGCTCGCCGGTGTCGACCATCGCCTCCAAGGTCCGCGCGATGCGAGCGGCATCGAGCAGCACGTCGCTGTGCATCGCCATCAGCTGGATGTCGTCGGACTCGATGTCCCAGAACCGCTGCAGGTCCCGGAAGGTGTTCTCCAGCTGCCGGGCGTGGGAGTCGAGGGCGTAGGCGGGGTCGCCGGCGGTGCCGAAGAAGAGGGCGTCGTAGGTCGGCACGGACAGCAGCACGACCTGGTGCTCGACGAGGAAGGCGAACTGCTCGTCGGTCATCTCGGCGAAGAGGCCGTCGATGTACCCGTCCAGCAGCGTCGTGCTGCACTCGCTGGGGGCGACGGCCTCCTGCAGGGCGGCCTGGGCGGGGACCTCGACCAGGGTGTGCCGGGCCTGGGCCGGCGCTGCGCTCGGGGCGGGCGCTCCGGTCGCGGTGGCGGCCGGGGCGAGGAATCCGAGCGGGAGGACCGCGGCGCCGAGCGCCAGGGACCAACGGAAACGTCTGCTCACAAGGTTCTCCTAGGGTGGGACGTGTCTGGGCTGCTCCGTCCTGGTGAGGACGGTCCCTCCAACGTAGGACGACGGCGCCCCGGCCCGGAAGACCCTCAGAGGCGCTCGGCGACGCGGCGGGCCGCGATCTGGAGGACCTCCCAGGTGGTCGCGAACGGCGGCGCGTAGGACAGGTCCATCCAGGCGAGGTCGTCGACGGAGCCGCCCGCCCACAGCACGGCTGCGGCGGTGTCGATGCGCTTGCCCGCGCCGTGACCGCCCACGACCTGCACGCCGAGCAGCCGCCTGGTCGTGCGGTCGGCCATCACCCAGATCGCGATCGGCTCGGCCTCGGGCATGTAGCCGGCCGCCGTGGTGCCCTCGGTGACCAGCGCCACCGGGTCGAACCCGGCGCTCACGGCGTCCGCGCGCGACAGCCCGGTGCGGGCGATCTCCAGGTGCACCGCGCACGCGGAGAAGCGGGTGATCGAGGTGTCGACCATGCCGTCGAAGGACAGGTCGCCGCCCGCCAGGCTGTCGCCGAGCGCCCGGCCGTGCTTCGAAGCATGGGTCCCCAGCGGCCGGAACACCCACTGGTCGTCGATGCGACGGCGCACCTCGCAACAGTCCCCCGCCGCCCACACGTGGTCGGCCACACGGCCGTGCGGGTCGGGCCGCAGCGCCCCGTCGTCGGTCATCTCCAGGCCGCTGCCCGCCAGGAAGGTGGTCGCCGGCCGCACGCCGACCGCCACCACCACCAGGTCGGCCTCCCGCGACCCGCCGTCCCAGTGCACCCCCGTCACCCGGTCGCCGTCCAGCTCGAGACCGGTGACCTCGGCGCCGAGCACCAGCTCCACCCCGGCGTCGACGAGACCGGTGTTGACCAGGTCGGACATCTCGTCCTCGAGCATCGCCATGCCGCGGGTGCGGGTCAGGACGGTGACGCCGAACCCCTGCTCGAGCGCGGCCTCCGCGACCTCGACGCCCACGTAGCCCGCGCCCACGACCACCACGTGCGCGCCGGGGCCGACGCGCGTGAAGCTGCGCACCCAGGCGGCGCCGTCGTCGAGGGTCTTGACCACCCCCACGCCGTCGTACGACGTCCCGTCGGGGCGCAGCGCCCAGTCGGGCACCACGGCCGGGGCGCCGGTGGCGACGACCAGGTCGTCGTACTCCAGCACCTCCCCCGCGGCCGTCGTCACCGTGCGGGCCGCCAGGTCCGCGGCGACCACCTCGGTGCCGAGGCGCAGGTCGATGCCGGCGTCGCGGTGCTGCTCGGGCGTGCGGGCCACGAGGTCGTCCCCGCTGTCGACGTCGCCGGCCATCCAGTAGGGGATCCCGCAGGCGCTGTAGGACGTGTGGCTCCCCGCCTCGAGGGCCGTGATCGCCAGCGTCTCGCCGCGCCTCGCCGCAGTGCGCAGGGCCTGGTGCGCCGCCGACATGCCCGCGGCGTCCGCGCCGACCACGACGACCCGGCGGGAGGCCGTCACGACTCGGTCTGCTTCGCCCAGAGGTTGACGCCCGAGTCGACGGCGAAGCGGTCGATCTCGGCCAGCTCGGCCTGGGTCAGCGGAGGCGCCGCGAGGGCGTCGAGGTTGGTGTCGAGCTGCTCGACGCTGGAGGCCCCGATCACCGCGCTCGTCACGCGGTCGTCGCGCAGCACCCACTGCAGCGCCAGCTGGGCCAGCTTCTGGCCGCGCCCCTCGGCGATCGCGTTGAGCGAGCGCACGCGCGTGAGCGTCTCGTCGTCGAGGCCGGTGAGGGTGGAGTCGTCGCGGGCCGCGCGGGAGTCCTGCGGGACGCCATCGAGGTAGCGGTCGGTGAGCAGCCCCTGGGCGAGCGCGGTGAACACGATGCAGCCCATGCCCTGCTCCTCGAGCTCGTCGAGCAGCCCGCCCTCGATCCAGCGGTTGAGCATCGAGTAGGACGGCTGGTGGATCAGCAGCGGGGTGCCGAGCTCGCGGGCGATGGTCGCGGCCTCGCGCGTCCGCTCCGGGGAGTAGGACGAGATGCCGGCGTAGAGCGCCCGCCCGGAGCGCACCGCGGTGTCCAGCGCCATCATCGTCTCCTCGACCGGGGTCTCCGCATCGAAGCGGTGGCTGTAGAAGATGTCGACGTAGTCGAGCCCCATCCGCGCCAGCGACTGGTCGAGCGAGGCCAGGACGTACTTCCGCGAGCCGCCGCCCTGCCCGTAGGGCCCCGGCCACATGTCGTAGCCCGCCTTGGTGGAGATCACCAGCTCGTCGCGGTAGGGCGCGAAGTCGTCGGCGAGGTAGCGCCCGATGTTCTCCTCCGCACGGCCGTAGGGCGGGCCGTAGTTGTTGGCCAGGTCGAAGTGGGTGACCCCGCGGTCGAACGCGCGCCGCAGGATCGCGCGCTGCGTCTCCTCGGGCCGGTCGGTGCCGAAGTTCTGCCACAGACCGAGGGACAGGGCCGGCAGCCGGAGGCCGCTGCGGCCGGTCCTGCGGTAGGGCATCCCGGTCGCGTCGTCGTACCTGTCGGGGGCTGCGTCGTAGGCCATGGGCCACATCCTGCCCGGTCGGTCATCGGGGATGCCCCCGGGCTGGACCGGGGCAATACCCGATGGCCCGATCGGCCCCACACGGCCTGTACTGGTCGCATGGCTGCTTCTCCGGGCTCGCGGGTGCGCAGCACCGCGCTGCGACTCGCCGTCTCGTCCGTGCGACGGGTCCCCGCCGGCGTGCGGTTCCCGCTCCAGCGCGACGGCGTCGACCCCGTGCCACGGCTCGAGGCGAGCCGCGCGGGCGGCGACGTCGTACGCCTCGCCCGGCTGCTCGGCACCCGAGTCTGGCTCGTCACCGGGTACGACGCCGCGCGAGCCGTGCTCGCAGACCACGACGCGTTCGCCAACGACGTGCGTGGCCTCATCGGTCGTCAGGACCGGGCGCCTGCCGAGCGGATCGGCGGGCTGGGCATGACCGACCCGCCCGACCACGAGCGCCTGCGACGGGTGCTGACGCCGTACTTCACGCGGCGCCGGCTGACCGAGCTCCAGGACGACGTCGACCGCGTCGTCGCGGCGGCCCTCGACGACATGGCCGCGCACGGACCGGAGGTCGACCTGGTGGCTCGTTTCGGCTTCGCGGTGCCCTTCGGCGTCATCTGCGACCTGCTCGGCATGCCGGCCGTCGACCGTGACGAGTTCCGGCGGCGCGGGGCGGCCCGTTTCGACCTGACGGCCGGGAGCGCACGCCTTTTCGACACCGCGGCCGGCACCCGGCAGTTCCTCATCGACCTGGTGTCCGCCGAGCGCCGCTCGCCCCACCTGCCCGAGGGGCTGCTGGCCCGCATGGTCGCCGAGCACGGCGCGGACCTCGACGACGTCGAGCTCGGCGGGCTTGCCGACGGGGTGTTCCTCGGCGGCTACGAGACCAGTGCCAGCATGCTCTCGCTCGGCACCTGGGTGCTGCTCCAGCACCCGGCGGCGTGGGCGACGTTGCGTCGCGGCGAGCCCGCGGAGGTCGACCGCGTCGTCGAGGAGCTGCTGCGGTTCGTCTGCCCCGTGCAGGTCGCCTTCCCACGCGTGGCGCGGCACGAGGTCCGGGTGGGTGAGCAGCGGGTCCGCGCCGGAGACGTCGTCGTCGTGTCGCTGACCGGCGCCGGACGCGATCCGGCCCGCCACACCGACGCGTCCCGCTTCGACCCCACCACTGCCTCCGCCGGCACGCTCGCCTTCGGCCACGGGCTGCACCGGTGCGTCGGGGCGGAGCTGGCCCGGATGGAGCTGCGCACCGCGCTCGTCGCCCTGGCCCGTCGCTTTCCCGACCTGGCGCTCGCCTGCGACCCGGCAGACCTGAGGTTCACCGAGCTCGCCATCGTCCACGGCGTGGAGGCGCTGCCGGTCCGTCTCGGGTGAGGCCCACCACCCGCTGCGTACGGTGGAACGGTGGTCCGGAGCGTCGTCGCCCTCCTCGCCGCGGCCGTCGTCGCGGTGGTGTCGGGCTGCTCGGGCGAGGGCGCCGGACGCTCGGGGACGGCCTCGACGGAGGCGCCCGCCGAGCGACGTACGACGAGCACGCCCGCCGCGACGCCCACCAGCCCGCCGAACCCCACCCCGAGCACCACCCCGAGCACCACGTCGTCCGCCACCCCCACCGAGGAGCCGACCGCGGAGCCCGGGCCGGCGGCGGCGCGGGAGCCCCGCCGCTCCTTCGTCACCATCCCCGCGATCGGCCTGCGCGACTTCCCCGTCGTCCGCTACCGCGGCAGCCCCGACGACGCCCCCGGGACGGCGCTGCAGAACGCCGGCGAGATGGCCTCGCCGCGCGGGCCTCGTGGCGGCGCCGGCCCCGGCGAGGTCGGCAACTTCATCGTGACCGGCCACCGACTGACCGGCACCGCTCCCCTGCGCTACTCGCCGTCACTGGAGAAGGGCGACCGGATCCTGGTCCGCTCGGGCGACACCGTCCACGTCTACGAGGTGCGCCGCACCCGGTGGACGTCGTTCCGCCAGCCGGCCTCGCTCCGCGCCCAGCGCGCGGAGGTCCCCGGCCGCCCCGGCCGGAGCGCCACGCAGTCGATGATCACCCTCTCCACCTGCGCCACCCTCGAGGACCACGCCAACGGCAACTACTGGTCCGACGAGTTCGACAACCCCGAGCACCGCATCGACAAGATCGGCGTCCTGGTCGCGACCCGCCCCGCCTGACGAAACCCGGTTGCCCGCCGGGCGAGCGGCGCGGTGGAATGCCGACCATGCCCGACACGCCCGAGCTCACCGCCAGGTGGCGTGACTCCGCCTTCCTCGACGCCGCACACGCGTGGATCGCCGCCCGGCTCGCCGAGCACGACCGCGCCGTCGTCGGCACGATCGAGCAGCCGCACGTCACCGACTGGTCGACCGTCATGCGGGTGCCGACCGCGGACGGGCCGGTCTGGTTCAAGGCCAACGACGAGAGCATGCGCCACGAGGCGGCCGTCACCGCGCTGGTCGCTCCGCGCTCCGCCGGACGGGTCCCGGTGCCGCTGGCGGGCGACCCGCACGCCGGCTGGCTCCTGATGGCCGATGCCGGGCCCCGCCTGCGCGATGTCGTCCCCGTGGAGCGCAGCCTGCGGCGGTGGCACGACGTGCTGGAGGCCTACGCCCGGATCCAGCTCGCGTGCGAGGACGAGGTCGACGCGCTCCTCGCCGCTGGGCTGCCCGACCGGAGGCTCCCCACCCTGCCCGCGGCGTACGACGCCCTCCTCGCGCAGCTCGACGACGTCGACCCTCGCCTCCCGGACACCGGCGCGATCGCCGACCTGTGCGAGCGGCTGGCCGCCTCCGGGATCCGCGAGACCGTCCAGCACGACGACCTCCACGACGGGCAGGTCTTCCTCGGCGACGGCGTGCACCAGGTGCTCGACTGGGGTGACGCCTGCGTCTCCCACCCGTTCTTCACCCTCGCGGTCACGCTCGAGGGCGTGGTGGCCTGGGGTGTCGACGACGAGGAGGGGTCGGAGGACCTCGAGCCCTACCTGGCGTCGTACCTGCGTCCCTACGCCGAGCGCTACCCGCTCACCGGCGCCGACCTCCGCGAGGCCGCGCAGCTCGCGATGCGCCTGGGCTGGGTGTGCCGCGCGATCAACGGCGCTCTTCCGCAGGACCCGGGCCAGACGCACACCCGGTTGCGGATGTTCCTGGACGGCAGGCCCTAGGAGGGCGCTTCGGCCCGCCTGGTCTCCAGCACCCGGAAGCCCTTGCTGCTCGCCAGGCGCTCGGTCGGCCAGCCCTGCTCGGTCAGCCACCGCTGCAGCGAGTCGGCACCGAGGTTCTTGCCGACGACCATGACCATCCGCCCGCCCGGGGCCAGGCGCGGCAGCCACGTCAGCAGCAGCTCGTGCAGCGCCTCCTTGCCGATGCGGATGGGCGGGTTGGACCAGATCTCGTCGAAGACCTGGTTGCCCGGCACCTGCTCGGGCAGGCAGGCGACGAAGCGCGAGTCGAGGCCTGCGGCGCGGGCATTGTCGTTCGCCAGGAGCAGCGCGCGCTCGTTGACGTCGACACCGGTCACGTTGGCCAGCCGCACCGCCTTCGCGATCGCCAGGCCGATCACGCCGTAGCCACAGCCGAGGTCGAGGAACTGGCCCTGCACCGGCGGCTCGAGCTCCTTGAACAGCACGGCGGTCGCGTGGTCGAGGTGGCCGCGGCTGAAGACCCCGGACCCGGTGTCCAGCGTGAAGGTGCTGCCCCACAGCTCGGCGGTGAAGCTCTCCCGCTCGAAGGGGACGCCGGGGTCGGCGGAGAAGTAGTGCTCAGGCATCGATCGCCTCTCGTCGGGCTCGTGCGCGCTCGGCCTGGGCGGCCAGCTCGTCGTCGTCGGGGTAGCCGACCTCCTCCAGCGTGAGGCCGTGGGCGTGCACCACGCGCACGCCCTGGTCGCGTCGCCGCCCGGCCATCACCTCGGCCGGCCAGGTGACGGGCCGGCGCCCCTCCCCGACCGCGAGGAGGCAGCCGACCAGCGCGCGCACCATGTTGTGGCAGAAGGCGTCGGCACGGACCGTGCCCACGACGAGGCCGGCGTCATCGCGGCGCCAGTCGAGGTCGAGCAGGGTGCGGACGGTGGTGGCCCCCTCCCGCTGCTTGCAGAAGGAGGCGAAGTCGCGGAGGCCGACCAGGGGCGTCGACGCCTCGTTCATCGCGTCGAGGTCGAGGCGCCGTCCCCAGGTGAGCACGTGGCCGCGCACGAGCGGGTCGGCGAGCTCCTGCGCGTCGGCGATCCGGTAGGCGTAGCGCCGCCAGATCGCCGAGAACCGGGCGTCGAACCCGTCGGGAGCCTCCACCACCCGGCGTACGCGCAGGTCAGGCGGCAGGATCCCGTCCACCCGCCGCGCCAGGGCCTGCAGCGGCGGGTCGGTCGAGCGGCCGGCGGAGGCGGCGACCACATCGGCGTCGACGTCGGCGTGGGCCACCTGGCCGCGCGCGTGCACGCCGGCGTCGGTGCGACCGGCCACGGTCACCCGCACCTCCGGCACGCGCAGAGCGGTGGCCAGCGCGGCCTCGAGCGTGCCCTGGCCCGTACGACGTCCCGGCTGGGCGGCCCAGCCGGAGAAGTCGGCGCCGTCGTAGGCACAGTCGATCCGCAGGCGCACGACAGCGATCCTAGGCGGCGACCGCGCGCGACCTACCCGCACCCCGACTTTGTTCAACCAGATGGTTGACAAGCCCGTCCGCGCGGGCCTACCGTCTATTCAACCAATCAGTTGAAGAAGGTGCTCCGTGACCGACCAGCTCTCCCGCGTCTTCGCCGCCCTGGCCGACCCGACCCGTCGGGACATGGTCGCCCGCCTCACCGAGGGCGACCACACGGTCAACGACCTGGCCGCGCCCTACGACGTGAGCCTCCAGGCCGTCTCCAAGCACCTCAAGGTGCTCGAGGACGCCGGCCTGGTGACGCGGACACGGGAGGCACAGCGACGTCCGGTCCACCTGGAAGCCGAGGTGTTCGACCTCATGACGAAGTGGATCGAGCGCTACCGCCAGCAGGCCGAGGAGCGCTTCACGCGCCTCGACGCCGTGCTCGCGCGGATGCAGGACGCAGACGACCCGAGCCCCACCCGACCGCAGGAAGGAACCGCATCATGACCACCACGCAGTCCCCCGACGCCGCCACCCGCTACCCCGAGGCCGCGATCGAGCCCGATCCGACAGTGCCCGCCATCCACATCTGGCGCGACTTCGCCGCCACCCCCGCGCAGCTGTTCCGGGCGCACACCGACCGCGAGCTCTTCGCGCAGTGGAGCGGACCGAGCAGCGTCGGCGCCGAGATCACCGAGTGGGACGCCCGCGACGGCGGCAGCTGGCGCTACACCGCCCGCGGCATGGACGGCCGCGACGAGTTCGAGACGTCGTTCCACGGGTGCTTCCACACGGTGCGTGAGGACCGGATCGTCCAAACCTTCACGTGGGACGGCATGCCCGACGACGTCGCCCTCGAGACGATGACCTTCGAGGACCTCGGCGACGGCCGCACCCGGCTGCACGCGTTCAGCCTGTGCGACTCCTTCGAGGCGCGCGACGGCTGGCTGAGCAGCGGCATGGAGGTCGGCGTGCACGACGGGTACGCCGCGATCGACCGCCTCCTCGCCGACGGCACCCTCTGATGGCACTGCCCGACGACCCGGCCGACCGCCACGCGGCGGTCGCCGGGGGCTTCGGCCGGCTGGTGACGCAGACCATCGACTGGTCCGCGCCCGCGCCGGTCGACGGATGGACGGCCCGTGACGTCGTCGAGCACCTCGTCACGTGGTTCCCTGGCTTCCTGGCGGGGGGCGGCGTCGACCTGCCCACCGGCCCTTCGGTGGCCGACGACCCGGTAGCCGCCTGGCGGCACCACTCCGACGCCGTGCAGTCGGTGCTCGAGGAGCGCGGCGACGAGTCCTTCACCCACCCCCGCGCCGGCAGCCACCGGCTGGCCGACGCGGTCGACCGGTTCTACACGTCCGACGTCTTCATGCACTCGTGGGACCTCGCCCGCGCCGGCGGCCGGGACGCCGGGCTCGACGAGGACTTCGCCGCCCAGCTGTTGGGAGGAATGCGCCCGATCGAACAGCTGCTGCGCGACTCGGGACAGTACGGCCCCTCCGTCCCGGTCCCCGACGACGCACCGGTCGTCGACCGGCTCATGGGGTTCATCGGCCGCGACCCCGCCTGGCAGCCCGTCGACCGTGGCGCCTCATGAGCACCGTGGTCATGAACAACGTGGTCTCGCTGGACGGGTTCATCGCCGACCTCCACGACGACCCGGGCCCCCTGTTCGACTGGTACTTCAACGGAGACCGGCCCCTCGACGCGCAGGACATGGACGACCCCGCACCCGGGGGTCTGCGCGTGTCGCAGACGTCGTACGACTACGTCCGGCCCGTGTGGGACTCCATCGGCACGATGGTGATCGGCCGCCACCTCTTCGACATCACCAACGGGTGGGAGGGACGTCCGCCGACGGGCGACCACGTCGTCGTGGTGTCGCACCGACCGAAGCCCGACGGTTGGCACCCGGAGGCGTCGTACCACTTCGTCGACGACGTGGCCACAGCGATCGAGACCGCTCGCGAGCTGGCCGGGGACCGGGTCGTCGCCCTGGCCGCGGGGGACGTGGGCGGTCAGGCCCTCGCACTCGGCCTCGTCGACGAGGTGGCGATGGACGTCGCGCCGGTGGTGCTCGGCAGCGGCAAGCGCTATTTCGGATCGATCGAGACCCAGCACCTGCTCGAGGACCCGCACGTCGTCGTCCAGGGCGACCGCGTGCTCCACCTCCGGTTCCGCGTACGCCGCTGACCGACCGCGACCGGGTCGGACCCTCCTCGTAGGGTCGACGCATGCGATACGTGGTGTACGGCGCGGGTGCCGTCGGCGGGGTCGTCGGAGCCCACCTCCACCTCGCGGGCAGCCCCGTCACGCTCGTCGCCCGTGGGGCGCACCTGGCCGCGATCCGCGATCGGGGACTCACCCTCGACGCCGGCGACGGCCGCCACCGCATCGACGCCCCGGGCACCGACACGGCGGCGGAGGTCGGCTGGACCGACGACACGGTCGTGGTGCTGGCGGTCAAGTCCCACCAGGCGGCGATCGCCCTGACCGACCTTCGTGCCCACGCTCCCGCCGACGTGCCCGTGGTCTGCGCCACCAACGGCATCGCGACCGAGACCGCCGCCCTGCGCCTCTTCGCGCGGACGTACGCCGTCTGCGTCATGCTGCCCGCGACCCACCTCGAGCCGGGCGTCGTCGTGGCCTCCTGCCACCCCACGCCCGCGATCCTCGACATCGGCCGCTTCCCCGGCGGCACCGACGGCCTCACTGCCGCCGTTGCCGACGACCTCCGCGCCGCGGGCATCGAGTCGGAGGAGCGCGCCGACATCATGGCGATGAAGCGCCGCAAGCTCGTGATGAACCTCGGCAACGGCGTCGACGCGTCGTACGCGCAGGGCGAGGCGGCCGACCGGCTCGCCGAGCTCGCGCAGGCAGAGGGCGAACGGGTGCTCGCCGCGGCCGGGCTCACGGTCGTCTCCGCCGAGGAGGACCGCGAGCGGCGCGGGTCGATCCTCCGGCGCCGGCCCGACCTCGTTCGCCGGGGCGGCTCGACCTGGCAGAGCCTCACCCGGGCCACCGGCGACTCCGAGATCGACTACCTCGCCGGCGAAGTCGTGCTGCAGGGCCGCCTCCACGGCGTACCCACCCCCGTCAACGAGGCCGTGGTCGCCGCCACCCGCCACCTCACGGCCACCGGCGGCCCGGCCCGCAGCCTGGACGCCGCCGAGGTCCTCGCCCGCCTCTGACCCCCCGGAGACCCACGAAGGCCCGCCACCCCGAACGGGGTGACGGGCCTCGCGAGGACCTGGGTGATCAGGCCTTGGACTCGTCCGACTCCTCGGCAGCCTCGGCGGCGGCCTCGTGCTCAGCGGCAGCGGCCTCGTGCTCGGCAGCGGCGGCCTCGTGCTCGGCGGCAGCGGCCTCGTGCTCGGCAGCAGCGGTCTCAGCGGTGGTGTCCTCGGTCTCGACGACCTCGGTCTCCTCGGCGGAAGCAGCAGCGGGCGCCGGAGCGGCAGCAGCCTGGGTCTTCTTGGCCGAGGGAGCCTTCGGGCTGTAGGCCTCGGTCACCAGCTCGATGACCGCCATGGGGGCGTTGTCGCCCTTGCGGGGGCCGATCTTGGTGATGCGGGTGTAGCCACCGGGACGCTCGGCGAAGGTCGGCGCGATCTCGGTGAACAGCGTGTGCACGACCGACTTGTCGCGGATGGTCTTGAGGACCTCACGACGGTTGTGCAGGTCGCCGCGCTTGGCCTTGGTGATCAGCTTCTCCGCGACCGGGCGCAGCAGGCGCGCGCGGGTCTCGGTGGTGGTGATCCGGCCGTGCTCGAACAGGGCGGTGGCCAGGTTCGAGAGCATCAGGCGCTGGTGGGCGGGGCTGCCGCCGAGGCGGGGGCCCTTCTTGGGCTTGGGCATGTGGTGCCTTCCTTCTCTCGGGCCGTGTCAGGTACCCGGGTAGACGACCGGCCCAGCCATGCGCTGGGCCCGGTCGGTTTTGGTGGTACGACCCTCGTGGCGAGGGCCGGGAGATCAGAGCTGCTCGTCCTCGATGAACGCATCGTCGTCGTCGTCGCCGTAGGCGGCGAGGGCGGCGTGCGGGTCGAAGCCGGGCGCACTGTCCTTGAGCGAGAGGCCCATCTCGACGAGCTTGGCCTTCACCTCGTCGATGGACTTGGCGCCGAAGTTGCGGATGTCGAGCAGGTCCTGCTCCGAGCGCGAGATGAGCTCGCCCACGGTGTGGATGCCCTCACGCTTGAGGCAGTTGTAGCTGCGGACGGTGAGCTGCAGGTCCTCGACCGGCAGGGCCAGGTCGGCGGCGAGCTGCTCGTCGACCGGCGACGGGCCGATGTCGATGCCCTCGGCCTCGACGTTGAGCTCACGGGCCAGCCCGAAGAGCTCCACCAACGTCTTGCCGGCCGAGGCGATCGCGTCGCGGGGACGGATCGACGGCTTGGTCTCGACGTCGATGACGAGCTTGTCGAAGTCGGTGCGCTGCTCGACTCGGGTCGCCTCGACCTTGTAGGTCACCTTCAGCACGGGGCTGTAGATCGAGTCGACCGGCATGCGGCCGATCTCGTTGTCGGCGCCCTTGTTCTGCACCGACGAGACGTAGCCGCGGCCGCGCTCGACGACGAGCTCCATCTCCAGCTTGCCCTTGTCGGACAGCGTGGCGATCTTGAGCTCGGGGTTGTGCACCTCGACACCGGCGGGTGGGGTGATGTCGGCGGCGGTGACGTCACCGGCGCCGGACTTGCGCAGGTACATCACGACCGGCTCGTCGTGCTCGGAGGACACCACGATGCCCTTGAGGTTGAGGATGATCTCGGTCATGTCCTCGGTGACGCCCTCGATCGTCGAGAACTCGTGGAGGACGGAGTCGACCTTGATGCTGGTGACCGAGGCACCCGGGATCGAGCTGAGGAGCGTACGACGCAGCGAGTTGCCGAGCGTGTAGCCGAAGCCGGGCTCGAGGGGCTCGATGACGAACCGCGAACGGAACTCGTCGACGGTCTCTTCCGTGAGGGTCGGGCGCTGAGCGATAAGCACGGAGTTTTTCCTTTCCGGATCCACCCACTATTTGACGGATCCGAACCTGATGAGGTTGGCGGAGAAGAAGGAATGGGACGAGCTGCGCCGGTGGCCGCCCGCCGAGGGCGACCACCGGCGGTGGATCACTTCTTGGAGTAGAACTCCACGATCAGCTGCTCCTGGACCGGGACGTCGATCTGGGCCCGGACCGGGACCTGGTGGATCAGGACGCGCATCCGCGACGGGATGACCTCCATCCACGCGGGGGTGACGCGCTCGCCGTGGGTCTCACGGGCCACGATGAGCGGGGTCAGCTCGAGCGACTTCTCGCGCACGTCGATGATGTCGTGGTCGGTGACCTGGAAGGACGGGATGTCGACCTTCTTGCCGTTGACCAGGAAGTGGCCGTGCACGACGAGCTGGCGGGCCTGGCGGCGCGTACGGGCGAAGCCGGCGCGGTAGACCACGTTGTCGAGGCGGCACTCGAGGAGCTGCAGGAGGTTGTCGCCGGTCTTGCCCTGGCGCCGGCTGGCCTCCTTGTAGTAGCGGACGAACTGCTTCTCCATCACGCCGTAGGTGAAGCGCGCCTTCTGCTTCTCACGGAGCTGCAGCAGGTACTCGGACTCCTTGATGCGACCGCGGCCGTGCTGGCCGGGGGCGTAGGGACGCTTCTCGAAGGCAGCGTCGCCGCCGACGAGGTCGACACCGAGACGGCGCGACTTGCGGGTCATGGGACCGGTGTAGCGGGCCATGTGTCAGTCTCTCTTTCTCAGTCTCGGGGTCAGACGCGGCGGCGCTTGGGCGGCCGGCATCCGTTGTGCGGGGTGGGCGTGACGTCCTGGATGGTGCCGACCTCGAGGCCGATGGCACCCAGCGACCGGATGGCGGTCTCACGACCCGAGCCCGGGCCCTTGACGAAGACGTCGATCTTCTTCATGCCGTGGTCCATGGCGCGACGGCCAGCGGCCTCGGCAGCCATCTGGGCGGCGAAGGGGGTGGACTTGCGCGAGCCCTTGAAGCCGACGGTGCCGGCAGAGGCCCACGAGATCACCGCACCGGTCGGGTCGGTGATCGTGACGATGGTGTTGTTGAACGTGCTCTTGATGTGGGCTTCGCCCTGGGCGACGTTCTTCTTCTCCTTGCGGCGCACCTTGGTCGCGCGGCTCTTGGGAGGCATTCAGTAACTCCTGATGAGGTCTGGTCTGGAAGCTTCGGTGACGACGAGGATCAGCGCAGGGCGCCGATCACTTCGCCTTCTTCTTGCCGGCGACGGTGCGCTTGGGGCCCTTGCGGGTGCGCGCGTTGGTCTTGGTGCGCTGACCGCGGACCGGGAGGCCCATGCGGTGGCGGCGACCCTGGTAGCTGCCGATCTCGATCTTGCGGCGGATGTCCGCCTGGACCTCACGGCGGAGGTCACCCTCGATCTTGAAGTTGGCTTCGATCTCGTCGCGAAGCTTGACCAGCTCCTCGTCACCGAGCGTGTGAACGCGAGCGTTCGGGTCGACGCCGGTGGTCTCGAGCAGCTGCTGGGCGCGGGTACGGCCGATGCCGTAGATGTAGGTGAGAGCAACCTCGATGCGCTTGTCGCGCGGGAGGTCAACACCAACGAGGCGTGCCATGTGGCGGTTCCTTGTCTGTTCTCGCATCGGTTTCGGTTCGTGTCGCGTCCCATCCCGCCTCGGGTGGGCTCCGGCCGGTGCTCCGGAGGTGACTTCAGTCCGTCTGGGCGGACCTAGCGATCACGTTGTGTGGTTGTGCGGTGTTGCTGGTCTCAGCCTTGCCGCTGCTTGTGGCGCGGGTTCTCGCAGATGACCATGACCCGGCCGTGACGGCGGATGACCTTGCACTTGTCACAGATGGGCTTGACGCTGGGGTTGACCTTCATGTCAACAACTTCCTTGCTTCTCGGCTGGCTGACCTGCGCTGATCGGTGATCTCGCAGGCTCGATCACTTGTAGCGGTAGACGATGCGACCCCGCGTGAGGTCGTACGGCGAGAGCTCCACCACGACCCGGTCCTCGGGGAGGATCCGGATGTAGTGCTGTCGCATCTTGCCGCTGATGTGCGCGAGCACCTTGTGCCCGTTGGCCAGCTCCACACGGAACATGGCGTTGGGAAGGGCCTCCACGACGGTGCCCTCGATCTCGATCACGCCTTCTTTCTTCGGCATGTCCTCCACAATCTGTCGTCTTGTTGTCTACCGTGACCCGGGAACCGCCCGGCACCCGCGAGGGTGGCCGGTGGACCTCGTGAGGCGGTCCGGGGAGCCTCTTCCCGGGCACGCGCGCAAGCGTCTGGGACGATCGCACGAGATTCCGGGCAGCCGCGAGGCGCCACGAAACACAGCCCACGTTGGGCCGACGCACCAGTTTAGTCAGGCGTGCGTCGAGAACGCCAATCAACGAGGCCCCGCACCCGCCGGGCGGCCGCCGTGACACGCCCGGGCGCGGGGGCCGGGCCCTCGACCGCCGTCGGCTCGGCGTCGCGCACCGGCGTGGACGTCGTACGACGCAGGGAGCGGAGGCTGATGGCGGCCCGGACCCGCTGCCAGCGGCCGACGTCCTGCGACATCGCCCGGCGCTCGGCGTCGACCGACTCCCAGTAGGTGCTCGCCGCCGCGACCTCGGGCACGCTCGGGCCGAAGACGAAGCTGTCGGCCCGGCGGGCCAGCGCGCCGGCCTGCCCGGACACGATGCCGGCCGACTGCTCACGCCGGGTGACCGTCGGACCCAGCGGCACCGGCTGTCCCAGGTCGCGGGCGTGGTCGACCAGCTCGCGCCAGGCGCCGACGAACCGCGCCGACGGCGACGCCGCGCTCCGGCGACGGTGCCGTCGCCACGCCTTGAGCCCGATCACCGCGGCCAGCAGCAGCGCGACCACGAGCAGGGGCAGGCCGACGTACGTCATCACGACACCGATCCACGCGGGGACGCCCGGGATCAGGCCCTCCTCGTCCTCCTCGGCCTTCTTCTTGCGCGTGGCCTTGCGCTCCTTGAGGTCGGCGTCGCTCTGCTCCCCCGCATCCGACGGCGGCGGGATGGGGTTGGGCGGCGGGATGACCGTCCCGGACATCGGCGTGTTGGTCTCGGGCTGCTGGTCGGCCGGCGGCGTGTCCGACATGAACTCCTCGGTCGGCAGGGTCTTCCACGACCCGTCGGCGGCCCTGAGCTCCACCCACGCCGCGACGTCCTTGCCGGTGACCCGACCGCCCTCCGGCACGACGGCGCCGAGCACCACGCGGGCGGGTACGCCGATGTCGTTGGCGATCAGCGCCATCGTGGCGGCGTACTGCTCGTCGTTGCCGACGATCTGCGGCGCGTTGACGAACTCGTCGGACAGCCGCCAGGCGCTGTGGCCGGCGACGTAGATGCGCTCCGTGCGACCGATGCCGTCGGAGTACTTGCCCTCGGTGCGCAGGTGCTCGGCGGCCGCCAGCACGCGGTCCATCGGGTCGGTGCCGGCCCCCTCGGTCCACTTCTCGGTCGGGCCCTGGATGAAGGACGCCCCCGCCGGGAGCGGCGTCAGGTCGGCGGACCCTACGGTCTCCTCGGTGAGCTCGTCATCGGGCTGGACGGAGGTGAAGGAGTAGCGGTCGCCGCGCTGCATCCCGGTCGGGACGACAGCGGTCGAGGTGGCGAGGTTGTAGCGGAACACCTCAGCCCTGGCGCGTGCGTCACCGGTCTGGAAGTCCATCGACCGCAGCGCGCCGACGGTGGGCAGCCACACGCCGCTCCACCCCTCGCCCAGGGTGACGCTCGCCTCGACCTCCTCGCCCTCGACCGGGTTGTCGATCGTGGTCGACACACGCTGGAACGAGTCGTCGGCCGGGCCCGGCAGCGCGTCGTCGGTGGCGCCCCAGACCATCCCGTCGTAGCGATCCATCGCCGCGAAGCGCACCCGAGTCCCCGCCGGGACGCCCTCGATGTCGAGCAACGTCTTGTCGTAGACGTTGGCGGGGTTGGGCTCGCCCTTGAGGTCGACGTACTTGCGGAAGCCGGCGAGCGGCGAGGGGTAGCGACCGATGTCGAAGGGCGGCTCCACCCAGGTGCGGGCCACCGCGCGCCGGGAGTCGTCGGCGACGAACAGCGCGCTGGCCGGGTGCGCGAGCAGGGCAGCGAGGCCGAGCATCACGACGGCGCCGACCCCGCGGACGTACGACGTGCTGCCTCCGTGCACGGCGGCGCTCGCCCGGCGGGCCCGGACCGCCAGCCAGGCGAGGGCCAGCGCGGTGAAGAGCGCACCCTGCACGACGAGGGACTGGGGGTGCCGCACCCCGAGCAGGATCGCGCCGGAGAGCACGACCGTCATGCCGGCCACCGGCAGCAGCGCCGCGAGCCAGGCCCGGCGCACCGACTGGTGGGCGAGTGCCGTGCCGACCAGTCCGGCCACCATCCCCGACAGCCACGGCAGCACCAGCAGCGGGCCGTCGCCGTCGACGGGCGGCAGCGTGGTGAGCAGGTCCTTCCAGCCGAAGATCGCCTGGTCAGCGACGCGGGCGAGGGTCGAGCCGCCGGGGAGCGTGTAGGTGTCGCCCAGCGAGCGCAGGCAGAGCGGTCCCCCGAGCAGGAAGAACAGCACGAGGCAGATCACGACCGCGGAGATGACCGGCCAGCCGGCCGCGCGGGTCAGGTGGGTGACCACGACCGCGATCACGGCGCCGAGCAGGCCGACCACGAGGTGGGCCGAACCGGTGAACGAGGAGCCGAAGGCCGACAGCGCCACCGCGGCCAGGGCGAGCGCGAAGCCCATGTCGACCCACGAGTGGCGGTCGGGCACCAGCGCGCTGCGGCGCACGCGCGTGCGGGTGCCCGTCTCAGAAGACCTCCGGGGCGCTTCGGGGGTGTTCGTCATCGGACGCTCCAGCGCAGGAGACCGCCGAGGTCCTCCTTGGCGGCGAGGTGGAGCACGGGGAGGCCGCCCGTCTCGGTGACGCGGCTGTTGCCGTGGGGCTCGACCACGATGCCGAGGCGTCGCACCTCAGGCGGGAAGGCCGCCGACGCTCGCAGCAGGTCGGTGAACGGCGACTCGCTGCCCCCGATGAAGAAGGCGAGGCTGGTGTCGGGGGCCAGCATGCTGGCCTGACGCCCGGACTCGACCAGACCGCGGTCGCCGAAGTCGGCACGGCAGACGGCGTCGAGGGCCAGGTGGCCGTCGGCGCCCGAGGAGGCGTGCGTGCCGCACACGAAGGACACGTCGAACTCGTCGAGCACCGCCCGTACGGCGATGGACGCAGCGACCGCCATCGCGGTCTCGAAGTCCTCCGGGTCGGACCACGCGTCGAGGCGGTCGTCGACGACGATCGTGGCGTGGCTGCGGCGGGTGTCGAGGTACTGGCGCACGAGCAGGGCCGACTCGCCGGTCGAGGCCATCACCTTCGCCGACGACCGCCAGTGGATGTGGCGCAGGTCGTCACCCGGGACGTACTCACGCAGCGCGTGGAAGGCGAGGTCGCTCTGGCTGACGGCGTCGGTGGAGACGCCCTCGAGGTCGCGCAGCAGTCCGGCACCCAGGGACTCCATCGGGACGAGGTGCGGGCGCACGAGCACCTCGCGCACCGGGGTCCAGACCACGTCGCGGGAGAAGATCCCGACCGGGTCACCCCGGCGGGTCATCGCCGGGCCGACTGCGATGACGCCCCGGCGCTCGGTGCGGATGGTGAACGACTCCTCGTGGGCCGCCCCGGGCGCGAGCGAGCTGATGCCGTAGCGGTGGACGGCCGACCCGACCGGGACCTCGAGCGTCGTCGGGACCAGGCGGGAGGAGGCACGGTTGACGACCTGGACGCCGGCCGCGACCGACTCCCCCGCCGCCACCCGCTCGGGCTGCAGACGCAGGTCGACCGACACGGACGTCCGGCCGAGGAGGAAGGGCAGCGCGAGCACCGTCAGCAGCAGGCACCCCGTTCCCAGCACCGCGAGCTCGCGCCACTGCGCGACGACGGCGACCAGGAGCGCACCCAGGCCGAGACCGAGGACCAACCAGCCGATCGGCTTGATGACCTCGAGCGCGTCGTTCAACCGCTGCCTCATGGACCCCATCGACGCGTCAGGCCCCCACGCGGTCGGTCGGCGGGGCGACGGCGTCGAGCAGGCGCGAGATGACCGTCTGGACG
This sequence comes from Nocardioides sp. zg-1230, assembly GCF_013155335.1. Taxonomy (GTDB): domain Bacteria; phylum Actinomycetota; class Actinomycetes; order Propionibacteriales; family Nocardioidaceae; genus Nocardioides. The sequence continues at coordinate 23,176 of NZ_JABJQZ010000009.1, forward strand.
TCGACACCGCTGAACTGCGCCTCGGCGTCGAGCAGCAGGCGGTGCGAGAGCACCGGCTCGGCGAGGTCCTTGATGTCGTCGGGCACCACGTGGTCGCGACCGTCGGCGGCAGCCCACGTCTTCGCGACGCGGACGAACGCCAGGCAGCCGCGCGCGGACAGCCCGAGCTTGACGTGCGGCTGCCGGCGCGACTCCTCGGCCAGCTCGGCGACGTAGCCGATGACGGCCGGGTCGACGTAGACCTCGTCGGCCAGGCCGCTCATCTGCGCGATGGTGGCGGCGGTGATCACGGGCGTGACCAGGGCAGCGCGGTCACGGACGGCGGCGTTGTTGAGGAGCTCGACGGTCGCCTGTCGGTCGGGGTAGCCGACCGAGGTCTTCATCAGGAAGCGGTCGAGCTGCGCCTCGGGCAGCCGGTAGGTGCCGGCCTGCTCGATGGGGTTCTGGGTGGCGATGACGAGGAACGGCTTGCCGACCGGGTGGGCGACGCCGTCGACGGTGACCCGACCCTCCTCCATCACCTCGAGGAGCGCCGACTGCGTCTTGGGCGACGCCCGGTTGATCTCGTCGGCGAGCACGATCGTGTGGAAGATCGGGCCGGGGTGGAACTCGAACGTGCCCTTGTGCTGGTCGTAGACCGTGACGCCGGTGACGTCGGAGGGCAGCAGGTCGGGCGTGAACTGGATGCGGGCGTGGCTGCCCTGCACCGTGTTGGCCAGCGCGCGGGCCAGCATCGTCTTGCCGGTGCCCGGGAAGTCCTCGAGCAGGACGTGCCCCTCCGAGAGCAGGCAGGTCAGCGCGAGCCGGACCACGTGGCGCTTGCCGAGGACGGCCTTCTCCATGTTGTCGGTGAGCTGGTCGAAGGTCGACTTGAACCACTCGGCCTGTTCGTGGCTGATCGTCAAGAGGTGCTCCTGGTGGTGTGGGCGGATCGGTGCGCGGCGGGCGGGGACGGCGCTACGGGAACGGTGTCCTGAAGATGACGTTGCCGAGCCCGTTGGCGAAGCTGCAGTTGCCGACGACCTGCTCACCCGAGGCGTAGTAGGCGTCGACCTGCCCGGAGAAGTCGCCCGAGCCGCCCTTGGAGCGCCGGGGCCAGAACTTGTCGAAGTCGCAGCTCCAGTTGGTCGCCGTCCCCTCGGCGAACCTGATGGTGATGACGGCGTAGGCGCAGGTGTCGGCGGTGCAGGTCCTGCCGGCGGCGACGTCGACAGCGTCGGCGCACGCCGGTTGGTCGGCGGAGCCGTCCTGGCAGCGGTCGCCCCGGCTGATGCCGATGGTCGGCGGGGGCGGCGGCGCGGAGTTGACGCTGCTCGACCCCGAGTCCTGGCCGCGACCGCCCGGTGCGTCGTCGCTGACGGTCACGAAGATCTCTTGCTCCTGTGCCCAGTTCTCGGTGCTGAACGCAGGGGTGGTGAAGCTGAAGGCCCCGACTCCCGTGGGCCGGAACCGCTGGATGCCGGTGCTGCCACCGCCCTTGTTGCGGATCTCGTACTCCACGACCGCGGGGTCGCCGTTGCTGGTGCCCGACACCACCCACTGGATCGACTTGCCGTTGACGATCGGCTGGATCGACCCGAGCGCGTCGTCGAGGCGACCGAAGCTCTGCACGTTCTGCACCCCGCTCAGCGTGCAGCCCGCCGGGGCGTCCTCGTTGCACACGCGGAGCTGGACGGAGTAGGGCTGCTCGTTGCTGGGGGTCGGGATCCGCTGGGTGTTGGTTCCGGTCTGCTGCGGGATGGAGTGGACGACACCCCCCGCCACCAGGATGTCGACCTTGCTCACGTCGCCGCGGGAGTCGGGCACCGTGTACCTGACCTCGGCCTCCTGGCTGGTGCCGGTGGGGTAGACGTCGAACGCACCCCAGGCCGCCGGGCGGCCGACCGCCTCGATCACGGTGCCCGCGCTCGGCTGGGAGCGCTTGCCGGGTTGCTCGGGAGGCTGGTTGGCCGCGACGACGGTGTAGGTGTAGGTGAGGCCGTCGTAGGGCACGCCGGCGTGGGTGCACGTCAGCGAGGCCAGCCGCTGGCAGCCGGGCACGACGCCGGCGGTCACGCCGTTGGAGTAGCTGACGGTGTAGACCGTGGGACCGGGCCCCTCCGGCGGGACGGCCTGCCACGCGATGCGGATGCTGGTCTGGTTGGCGCCCGACTCGAGATCTGTCACCGCAGGGGCCGCCGGCGCCGGCGGCGTGCCGAGGGGCTGCATGGGCGAGGAGGTGCGCGGGAGCGAGTAGCCCACCTTGTTCTGGGCCTTGATGGTGAAGGGGTAGGTCTGGTTGTTGTCCAACCCGGTGATGGGGTACGACAGCGAGCTGCCCGGGACGACGATCGGGCCCCCTCCTGGCCACGTGATCGTGTAGTCGAGGATCCTCGAGGTGTTGGTCGACGGCTTGTCCCAGGCGATGGTGATCTGCCCGTCGTCGCGACCGATCATGCGGATGTCCTGCACGCGACCTGGCTGGGTGTCGGCCCGCGCCGAGCGGGACAGGTTGCTCCAGTCGCTGGCGCCGACGCGGTTGACCGCCTGCACACGGAAGCTGTAGTTGCCTCCTGTCTTGAGCTTGCGGAAGACGCACTCGTTGGTGTCGCACCGCTGCGTGGTGCGCGACCGCTCCTCGCGCACCACGTAGTGGGTGACGGGCGCCCCGCCGTCGTCGTCGGGCGGCGCCCACCCCATCTTGATCGTGCCGACCTCGTCCGACAGCGGGTAGGGACGCGGCTCGCCGGGCGGCGACGGTGTGCCGATGACCCTGAACTGGATGCGCCCCTCCGCCCTGCGTGAGGACGGCGGGTCGTCGGCGGCGACGTCGCTGACGACGAGCCGGAAGCTCGCCTCCGCGCCGCGGGTGTCGCGCTCGGCGGTCAGCGTGAGCCGGCTGCCGCTGACGCTCGCCCGCACGCCGGGCGTCCCGGTGTTCTGGACCTCGACGACCCGTGGATCGGGGTCGGCCACGCCGCCCACGAGGTAGGCGCGCAGGTCGTAGGTGCGGGTCTGCCCGGCCTCCATGGTCTCGACGCGGATCGGCAGCAGCCTCGGCGGCGGTGCCTGGGCGAGCCGGAAGCGCACCTCCTGCGGGTTGCTGTCGCCGGCGCGCACCGTCAGGACGGCCTCGCCGCCCTCCGTGGCGTCGTCCGCGGCCGTGACGGCGACGACGGAACCGACCGGACCGCCGACCTCGACGCCGTCGACGGTCTGGCTCCACTCGGCGGTGAAGTCGAGGCCGACAGCGTCACGCGGGTCGACGGTGAACACCTTGCAGTAGGTCGCGATGTCGAGGTCGTAGCGCTGGCCGGCAGACATCGGGATGACGCTCGAGGGGCACTCGAGCGACGGGGTGTCGTCCCCCACCACGACCGGGATCGAGAGGACGGCGGTCACGCCGTCGTCGATGGTCGTGGCGTCCTCGTTGCCGCTGGCGTCGGTCGCGGTCGTCACCTCGACGAGCACCGAGCCCGGCCCGCGGAACCCCGCCGGCGCCGAGAGCGTGAACCCGTTGTCGCCGTCGGGGCCGACGGTCAGCTGGGCCGGGGAGGCGGACCACGAGCGTCGGCCCGAGGCCAACCGCACGCGGCCGCCGTCGGGCGCGGCGATGTAGTCGGACACCTTGCCCGTGGTGCTGTCGCCGGAGTCGAGCTCGATCAGCGACCCGGGCAGGACGTAGGGCAGGCCGTCGCCCGTCGGCGGGATGTAGACCGAGGCGGCGGCGGTCGCGCCGTCGGCGTCGCGGACCTGGAAGGGCAGCACCTTCGGCGCCTCGCCCCGGTCGGCCCGGACCTGCACGCCGTCGACGACCCGGGCCGACGGGTCGCCCGACACCTCGACCACCTCGAGGTCCTCGGCGGCACCATCGGGGTCGTAGGCGCCCTCGAGGACGTCGACGACCACGCTCCCGCTGTCATCGGCACGACCGAAGGCGTCGTAGACGATCGGGGGGTTGTCGTAGTCGGCCGCCGTGGTCAGCGTCATGGTCGCGCGTGACTCGTCGATGCCGTTGGTGACCCGGTAGACGAGGACGGTCGGCGGCGCCTCGGCGGAATCGGGGGCCTGCACGGTCACCAGGTTGGTGTCGGGATCGAGGCGCGCGCCTTCGGGGCCGTCGAGGATCTCGACCTCGACCGAGTCGCCGGCGGCGATGAAGTCGTTGGCCAGCGGGTCGAAGGTCGCCGTGCGCCCGGGCTCGACCGTGAGCCGGTCCTCGACCGCCAGCGGCGGCTGGGGCTGTCCCGGCACGACGACGGCCACCCGGACCGTGCCGGTCGCGAAGGCGCCCTGGGAGTCGACGACGGAGTAGGTGAACTCGTCGGTGCCGACGGTGCGCGGATAGGCCTGGTACTCGATGAAGTTGCCGCCGACGGCCTCGATCCGACCGAGCCGCGGGGCGGAGGTGATGCCGGTGACCGTGACCGGGTCACCGTTGCGGTCCACCCCGACCCCCGGCACGCGCACCTTCACGGTGTCGCCGGAGACCACCCGACCCTCGAGGGTCGGCGGCTCGGGCGCGTCGTTCGGGTCGTCCGCCGGCACCACGGTCACCTTGAGGGTGCCGTCGGCGCGCTTGCCCTCGAGGTTCTGGGCGACGTAGGTGACCGTGTAGGTGTCGCGCTCGGTGACCTTCTCGGGCGCCACGTAGCGGACCACGCGCCCGGACACGAAGGCCTTGCCCACGTCGCCGGTCACGTCTATGGGCGCGACCACGGCGAGCTGGCCCGGGGTGTCGCTGCTCGTCAGGTCGTTGAGCAGCGTCAGGCGGTCGCCGGCCGGGGACACGTCGTTGTCGAGCACGGGCGCTGCGACGGCACCGCCGGCTCGCACCACGACCTTGTCAGAGACCGTGATGGGGGTGTTGTCCGCGGGCGCCGGACGCTGGGTGACCACGACCTCCCCCCGGACTGCCGAGCTGGTGCCGTTGCTGATCGTGTAGGAGACGGTCTGCGTCACGGGCGCGATGTCGGGACTGGCCGCGGAGATGCGGAGCCAGCGTCCGTCGACGATGGCCACGTCGAGCTGACCGGCCCGGTCACTGACGGCCCGTTGCACGACCAGCAGCCCGCCGGCCGGGTCGAGGTCGTTGGCCAGCACGTCGACGATGCCCGGGGCCTGTCCGTAGACGGTGAGGGTGTCAGGCATGGCGATGGGCTCCGCCGAGCGCTTGGGACGCGCCTTCACGTCGACCCGGATCGTCCCCTGGTCCAGGGGCGCGTTGCCGAAGCCCGCGTCGTAGCTCAGGAAGTAGGTCCCGGCGCGCTCGCCGGTGAAGGTGAGCTGGCCGGCGTCGAGGTCGGTGACCACCTTGGCGTTCGGCTGCTGCGGCACCTTGCCACCGAGCGAGAGCTCGGCGTCCGTGGCATTGGGGTCCGAGCCGGGCAGGTCGTTGAGCAGCGGCCGGATCTTGATCGGCTTGCCGACCTCGCCGCGTACGACGTCGGGCTCGGCTTGCGGGGCGTAGGCCTTCTGGTCCTTGGGTGCCTGCACCTGGAAGCTCATCGACTTCGTGATCGGGTCGGAGCGACCGTCGGTGACGGCGAACTCCACGCGGACCAGCTGGGGCCCGTCAGCCGCGCCAGACGGGGCGGTGAAGCGGATCCGGCCGTCGGCGGTCGTGCGTGCGGCCGCACCCGTCTCCTCACCCCCCACGGCCTTCGCCGAGTCCAGGAGCAGGGTGTCGCCGTCGCGGTCGTCGCGCCAGTCGCCCAGCACCGGGACGGCGAGCTCCCCGCCGTGCGGCACCTTGTAGGTCGGCTTCTTCCACCCCTCGCGGGTGGTCGGCGGGTCGTTCTGCCCGGAGCCACGCACCTCGACGTCGACGGAGGCGTTCGCCGAGAGGCCGTTGCGGCCGTCGTCGATGAAGTAGTCGAAGCGTGCGGGCCGGGCGTCCTCGGGCATCTGCAGGACCAGCGTCTGGCCGTCGGGGCTGATCTCGACGCGCGCCCCGCCGGAAGGCTGGTCCACGTCGACGATGCTGAGCAGCCGGCCGGCGGGGGCCGAGTCGTTGTCCAGCGGGTGGAGCACCGTGGTGCGGCCGGCCCGGACGCCGTACGAGTCGGGCTTGGCGCGCGGCGGACGGCGGTCGGCGTCGCTCTGGTTCTCGTTCTCCTCGTCGTCGTCCTTGTTCTTCTTCTTCGACGTGAAGGCTTCCCAGTTGTCGATCCGGATCGGCTTGTCCTGCTGCACGTCCCAGACGGCGCCGCTGTTGGCGTCGTTGAGGACGATCTCGCCGCGGTTCACCCGGAACGCGAGGCTGGTCGCGTTGCCCGTGAGGTTCCTCTCGACGACGTCCTGCGACCCGCACTGCACGGCGTACGCACCGAGCCCGCCGGACCAGGCACCGAAGACGCACGCGCCGAGACGGACGGGCTCGACGGCAGAGGTGCCGGAGCGGTCGGAGACGGTGGTGACGTCACCGGACTCGAGGTCGACGCTCAGGAGCCCGTCGGGCGCCCCGACCAGCACGGCGTCGTGGGCGGGCCCCGGCTGCTGGAGCCTGCTGCCCGGCGTGACGGACACGGTGGTCCCGTCGACCACGCTGAGCACGCCGGCGTCGGCGTCGAGGGTGACGATGCGGTCGCCGACCGTGGTGACGTCGGAGACCTGGCCGGCGTCGCCGGACAGGTCGCGCGTGCGGGGCTTGCGGAACCCGGCGTCGGTGGGGGCCATCGTCGTGACGGTGCCCTCCTCGGTGGAGGTCACCACCACGGTGCCCGACTGGCTGACCGTCAGGGCTGCCCCCTCGCCGGCCTCGGCGAGCGGCTCGGCCTGCCTGTCGACGGCGCTCACCACCGGCTTGCCGAGCTGGTCGTCGTAGCGCACCGCCCAGACCTCGCCGGTCTCGGCGTCGGCGGTGGCGAGGGTGCCGCCGGCCATGGCGACGTCACCGGTGACCGGGATCGCGGCGGAACCGCCGTCCTGGGCCTCGAGCCGGCTGGTCTCGATGACCTGCCCGCGGCTGGTCCCGGCGTCGAGGGTCACGACGGCCGCGCCGTCCTGGACGATGTCGAGGCGCGCCTTGCCGTTGTCGCCCGGCACCACGCCGTCGAGCTGGTTGATCGGCTTGTTGAGACGGCCGGACCAGCCCTTCTTGCCGTTGACGACCCACACGCCGCCGTCGTTGAGCTCGGCCTCGTGCTTCTTGTAGCCCTCTGCGGACACGGCGTAGACGACGACGGCGGTCGATGCGACCGCCAGCGCGACGCCGGAGGCGATGCCTGCCCGGTGTCGACGCAGCGCACTCAGACGTGCCACGCCAGTCCCCCTTGGCCCCACGGACGAGGTGCGCCCGCCGCACTCACCCAGGAAGGAGGGTATGTATGTCGCGGAGGTTCGGACAAGTTTCCGACAAATCCCGACCATGTGCGCCGGACAGGCGTGATGGGTGATGATGGAACCGTGGGCGTGTACGAGGGGAGCCGACGTTGATCGTGGAAGCGCGGTACGCCAGCGGGGACGGCGTGCTCGTCGGCAGTGGCGCGCACTGGGTGCTGCTGACCGACCCCGGCGACGAGCGGGTCGTCCAGGACATCTGGGACGCCCTCGCCCTGACGGCTCCGTCCGGGGCGAGCGTCGCCGAACGGGTGCTGGCGATCGCCGAGAAGGCGTTCAAGGGCGACCCGCCCGGACTGGCCCTCGTCGACTTCACCTCCGGCGCCTCGACGACGCTGTCCCGCGGCCTCGGGCACGTGCGCCTCGCCGGGCCTGCCCGGGTGCTCAGCCTCGACGCGGGAGCAGACCCTGAGACCCTCACCAGCGCCCGACGCCTCGTGGGCGGGGTCGTCGCCGCCGACCGGGTGGAGCTCACGCCCGTCTCGGCCCGCACGGCCCCGGCGCACCGCGCCCAGGAGACCGCGCCGCCCGTGGCAGCCGCCCTCATCGACGGCATCCCGGACGCCATCCTCGCAGCCAAGGGTCCCGACGGCCCTCCCCCGCGCACCCGCGTACGCCGTCCGGTCGAGGACACCGGCTCCCTCGTCGACACCTCCGAGCCCGACCCGCTGATGATGCAGCGGATCGAGGAGGGTGCCCACACCACGATCCGGCCTCCCGCGGCCCCGCCGCCCGAGCCCGACGACCACGACGGCGCGACGTCGCTGCGACCGGCCCACCTCACCCACAGCACGGCTCCCACGGTGCTCGCCGTCAGCTGCCCGCTCGGTCACCTCACTCCCCCGATCTCGCCGCAGTGCCGGGTGTGCCACCAGCGGGTCGCCCCGCAGGAGCCACGACGGGTGGACCGGCCGCCGCTGGGTGGCCTGCGCCTGCCCACCGGCGAGGTCGTGCCCCTCGACCGGGGCGTGATCCTGGGCCGCAAGCCCGCGCCGGCGCAGGGCAGCACCGACTGGCCGCACCTCGTCCACCTGCCGTCCGACCACTCCTTCGTGTCGAGGCGGCACCTCCAGATCGAGCTCGACGGCTGGGACGTCATCGCCCGTGACCTCGACAGCCGCGGAGGCACCACGATCGCTCCCCCGGGTCGCGACCCGGAGCGGATGAGGCCCGGCGACGCCTACGTGCTCGACCCCGGCACGGTGCTCGACATGGCCCAGGTCTACAGCGTCCGCTACGAGTCGGGGGCGGTCGCCCGGTGAGCGCACCTGTCATCCCGGGGTTCGCGTTCGTCGAGCACCTCGGCAGCGGCGGCTTCGCCGACGTGTTCCTCTACGAGCAGCAGTGGCCGCGCCAGCGCGTCGCCGTCAAGGTCGTACGCCCCGACGTCCCGCTGACCGACCGCGAGAAGTACCTGTTCACCGCCGAGGCCAACGCGATGGCGCGCCTCGCCGACCACCCCTACATCGTCTCGGTGATCACGGCCGGGGTCACCGCCGAGGGCGGCCGGCCGTTCCTCGTGATGCGCTACTGCCCACCGCCCGACCTCGGCGTGCGGGTGCGCGCCAACCCGATGGCCCCGGTCGACGCTGTCTCCACCGGCATCAAGCTGGCGAGCGCGATCGAGACCGCGCACCGCTCCGGCATCCTGCACCGCGACATCAAGCCCAGCAACGTGCTCGTCACGACCTACCACGAGCCTGCGCTGACCGACTTCGGCATCGCCGGGCACATGGCCGACCTCGAGGGTGACAACGACGTCCGCATCTCCTACCCGTGGTCGCCGCCCGAGCTGCTCGACGGCCGGTCCAACGGGTCGGTGGCCTCCGACGTCTACTCCCTCGGCGCGACCATCTGGCACCTGCTCGTCGGCCGGTCCCCCTTCTCGATCCCCTCGGGCGACAACTCGACGCGCGCCCTGAGCGCACGCATCCTGCACGCCGCTCCCCCGGCCACCCAGCGTCCTGACGTCCCGCCGGCGCTCGACCGGCTCCTGCAGCAGTGCCTGGCCAAGCGTCCCGAGCACCGACCGGCCAGCGCCCTCGAGCTCGCTCGCGCGCTCCAGCGCATCGAGTCGGCGGCGGGCTGGGCGCGCACGGCCGTGGCCGTGGAGGGCGACCGTCCCGACGCGTCCGTCGGCGTGGGCCAGGCGACCGGGGCGTCGGGCTCGTACGGCCCCTCCGGCTCGTTCGGTCCCTCCGGCTCGTCGGAGCCGGCCGAGGACGCCACGGCGATGAAGCCGGTCACGGTGATCTCGGCGAGCGGCCCGCGCCGTATCGCAGCCCAGGACCCCTCGCCGCCCGGCACGGACGGCGGGGAGGAGCGTGCCGGCGTACCGGGCCTGGTCTGGGCAGGCGTCGGGGTCGCGGTCCTCGCGCTCCTGGTGGGCTTCCTCGTCCTCGGTGGCAACGACCGCGACGAGGACCCCGGCGTGGTCGTCCCGACCGAGTCGCAGACACCGGGCGACGTCGTCCCCGACGTCCTCACCGAGGCGGTCGCGCTCACCGGCAGCCGTACGCCGCGCGGTGTGCTGTTCGAATGGCGCCCGCCCGTGCCGGTGGAGAACGGCGACTCGTTCAGCTGGCACCGCGACGACACCGGCGAGTACGGCAGCACGTCGCGGAGGCGACTGCTCGTGCGCACCGACGACCCGGTGTGCCTCGACGTGCGGATGACCCGCGGGTCGGACAACTCGCCCAGCGCGAGCCAGTGCGTGTCCTGACCCGCGGGTCCCGACGTCAGGGGGTCAGTCGTCCTCCCAGTCGCGGCGCGGCCCGGTCGCCGCGTCCTGCTCCTCGGCCGACATCCGGCTCGATGCCCACAGCGACAGCACCGCGGTGATCGCCAGCGTGGCGACGATGACCACGAGCGAGAGCCAGATCGGGATCTCCAGCCACGCGTAGTCGAGGTGCTCGCCACCGTTGATGAACGGCAGCTCGTTCTCGTGCAGGGCGTGGAAGAAGAGCTTGACGCCGATGAACGCCAGCAGGAACGCGAGCCCGTAGGAGAGGTAGATCAGGCGCTGCAGCAGGCCGCCGATGAGGAAGTAGAGCTGGCGCAGACCCATCAGCGCGAAGATGTTGGCGGTCAGCACCAGGTAGGGCTCCTTGGTGATGCCGAAGATCGCCGGGATCGAGTCGAGCGCGAACAGCAGGTCGGTCGTGCCGAGGGTGAGGATCACGATGAACATCGGCGTGATCATCTTCTTCGCGCCCTCGCCGGTGATGACCAGGCTCTTGCCGTGCCACTCCGAGGTGGCGGGGAAACGACGCTCGACGAACGCGACGAGCTTGTTCTCCTCGAACTCGTCGTCCTCGTCCTCGCCGCCCTCCTTGGCCAGCTTCACCGCCGTGTAGACCAGGAACAGGCCGAAGATGTAGAAGATCCAGCTGAAGTTGCTGATCGCGGCGGCGCCCACGGCGATGAAGATCGCACGCATGACGAGGGCCATCACGATGCCGATCATCAGGGCGTACTGCTGCAGTTCCCGCGGCACGGCGAACTTGGCCATGATGATGATGAAGATGAACAGGTTGTCGATGGAGAGCGAGTACTCCACGAGCCAGCCGGAGTAGAACTCCAGCGCGGGCGTTCCGCCTGAGGTGTACCAGACGCCGAGGCCGAAGAGGATGGCCAGGCCGACGTAGATCGAGAGGTAGGTCGCGCACTCCTTCATGCTCGGCTCGTGCGGCCTGCGGCCGACCACGGCGAGGTCGAAGGTGAAGATCGCTAGGGTCACCACGCCAGTGGCGATCCAGACCCAGGTGGGTACGTCCACGCTGTTGCTCCTAGGGATGAGGCGAGATCGGTGTCCGCGCAGCGCACGGACGCCAGAGGTCTCTTCCGCTCGCACGCCCCAGGGGACCTGGGGCGACGAACCAGTGGCACCGGGCGCCGCTCGCGCGCACGCCGTACTGACGACACCACTGCCGAGGAATACTCCCCTCCAACCGCGTCAGTGTGTCACGCGGTCCGAGGGGGGCGTGAAATCGCCGTCAGCGTCCGCCGAATGGGACGCCGAGCGCGGCCAGCCGGGACCGCCCGCCGTCGACCGCGGTGAGCACCCACGCGCCCTCTGGCGTCACGGTGAAGGTGTGCTCGAAGTGTGCCGCGAAGGACCCGTCCACGGTCGCGACGGTCCACTCGTCCTCGAGCAGGTCGGTGTGCTTGCCGCCCAGCGTGACCATCGGCTCCACGGCGAGCGCGAGGCCCTCCACGATCGACGGGCCGCGGCCGCGCCGCCCGACGTTGGGCACGTTGGGCGGCATGTGCATCTCCGTGCCGATGCCGTGGCCCGTGTAGTCCTCGAGGATGCCGTAGCGGCCCTGCGAGCGGACGTAGGTCTCTACGGCGTGGCTGATGTCGCCCACCTTCCCGCCGAGCCGCGCGGCGGCCATGCCGCGCCACAGCGACTCCTCGGTGACCCGCAGCAGCTCGGTGACGTCGTCGGCCACCTCACCCACAGGCACGGTGATCGCCGCGTCGCCGTGCCAGCCCTCGACGATGGCGCCGCAGTCGATGGAGATGACGTCACCCTCTGCCAGGGTGCGCTGCCCGGGGATGCCGTGCACCACCTCGTCGTTGACCGAGGCGCAGATCGTCGCCGGGAACGGCGGGTGGCTGTAGCCCTTGAACGACGGCACGCCCCCGTGGTCGCGGATGTGGGCCTCGGCCAGGGTGTCGAGCTCCTGGGTGGTCACCCCTGGCCGTACGGCGGCGCGCAGCAGCTCGAGGGTCTCCCCCACGAGACGCCCCGCGACGCGCATCAGGTCGATCTGCTCGGGGGTCTTGATCTCGATCCCACGGTCGCGAAAGCCCACGAGGCTCAGCTCTCGGGGATCACGTCGAGGGCGTCGAAGATCCTCTTGGTGACTTCGTCGACCTCACCCATCCCGTCGACCTCGACGAGGATCCCGCGCTCGCGGTAGACCCCGATGAGCGGCTCGGTCTGCTCGAGGTAGATCTCCTGGCGGCGCCGGATGACGTCCTCGGTGTCGTCGGCGCGACCGTCCGTCACCGCACGCTGCAGCAGGCGCTGGACGAGCTCCTCGGAGTCGACCGTGAGCACGACAACGGCGTCGAGCCGGTGGCCGGTGAACCCGATCATCCCGTCGAGCTCGGTGACCTGGGCCAGGGTGCGGGGGTAGCCGTCGAGCAGGAAGCCGGGCGCTGCGTCGGCCTCGTCGATGCGGTTGCGCACCATCAGGTTGGTGACCTCGTCCGGGACGTACTCCCCGGAGTCCATGTAGCGCTTCGCCTCGACACCGAGCGGCGTGCCCTGCGAGACGTTGGCGCGGAAGATGTCACCGGTGGAGATCGCCGGGATGCCGAAGTGGTCGGCCACGAAGCGGGCCTGGGTGCCCTTGCCCGCACCCGGCGGGCCCATGAGGATCAGTCTCATCTACTTCAGGAATCCTTCGTAGTTGCGCTGCTGGAGCTGGCTCTCGATCTGCTTCACGGTGTCGAGGGCCACGCCAACCATGATGAGGATGGACGTGCCGCCGAACGGGAAGTTCTGGTTGGCCTGGATCATCGCGAAGGCGACGAGCGGGACCAACGAGATCAGGCCGAGGTAGAGGGCTCCAGGGAACGTGATGCGGGACAGGACGTAGGACAGGTAGTCCTCGGTCGGCTTGCCCGCCCGGATCCCGGGGATGAAGCCGCCGTACTTCTTCATGTTGTCCGCCACCTCGACAGGGTTGAAGGTGATCGAGACGTAGAAGTACGTGAAGAAGATGATCAGCAGGAAGTACGTCGCCATGTAGAGCGGGTGGTCGCCGTTGACGAAGTAGGTCCCGATGAAGTCGAGCACGGGGTTCTGGCTCTCGGGGTTGAACTGCACCGCCATCGCCGGCAGGTAGAGCAGCGACGAGGCGAAGATGACCGGGATGATGCCGGCCTGGTTGACCTTGAGCGGGATGTAGGTGGAGTTGCCACCGAACATCTTGCGACCGACCATCCGGCGCGCGTACTGCACCGGGATGCGGCGCTGGGCCTGCTCGATGAAGATGACGCCCGCGACGAGGATCAGGCCGATCACCATCACGATCGCGAAGGTGACCCAGCCCTGCGAGGTCTGCACGCTCCACAGCGACGCCGGGAAGGTGGCGACGACCTGGGTGAAGATGAGGATCGACATGCCGTTGCCGATGCCGCGGTCGGTGATGAGCTCGCCGAGCCACATGATGACGGCGGTGCCCGCCGTCATGGTGACGACCATGACGAGGAAGGTTGCGGTGCCGTCGTCGTGCAGCAGGTCGCGCGTGCAGCCCTGCAGCAGGGCGCCGTTGCGCGCGAGGGCCACGATGCCGGTCGCCTGCAGCACGGCCAGGCCGAGCGTGAGGTAGCGCGTGTACTGGGTGATCTTCGTCTGGCCGGCCTGCCCCTCCTTCTTCAGCGCTTCGAGCCGCGGGATCACCACGACGAGCAGCTGCAGGATGATGGAGGCCGTGATGTACGGCATGATCCCCAGCGCGAAGATGGTGAGCTGGAGCAGCGCACCACCCGAGAAGAGGTTGATCAGGCTGTAGAGGCCGCCCTCTTCCAGCTGGTCGATGCACGCCTGGACGTTGGCGACGTGCACACCGGGGGTGGGCACCTGGGAGCCGAGCCGGAAGATCGTGATGATCAGCAGGACGAAGAGCAGCTTGCGCCGCAGGTCCGGAGTCCGGAAAGCGTTGGCGAACGCGCCTAGCACTGGTTCCTCTTTCGTATGGGTGCCCAGCCAGGATCGGCGGGCGGACGAGACACCCTCGCCGTCGTACGGCGGAGGGCCCGGGAGAGCCTAACAGTCGGGGTACGACCCGCTTTCACCCCAAGCATCAAGGGGAGAACGACGAAGGCCCGGCCGACAGTTCCCACTGTGCGGCCAGGCCTTCATCGGATGAGCGAGATCGTGGCCTCAGGCCACGGTCGCGGTGCCGCCTGCAGCCTCGATCTTCTCCTTGGCGGAGCTCGAGAACGCGTTGGCACTGACCTGGACGGCGACCGAGATGTCGCCCTGGCCCAGGACCTTGACGGGCTGGTTCTTGCGGACCGCGCCCTTGGCGACGAGGTCGTCGACGGTCACGGTGCCACCCTCGGGGAAGAGCTCCCCGAGGCGGTCGAGGTTGACGACCTGGAACTCCACGCGGAAGGGGTTCTTGAAGCCCTTCAGCTTGGGCAGACGCATGTGGATCGGCATCTGGCCACCCTCGAAGGCAGCCGGCACCTGGTAGCGCGCCTTGGTGCCCTTGGTGCCGCGGCCGGCAGTCTTGCCCTTGGAGCCCTCACCGCGACCCACGCGGGTCTTGGCGGTCTTGGCGCCCGGAGCGGGACGCAAGTGGTGCAGCTTGAGCGTCATGTCACTCCACCTCCTCGAACGTCACCAGGTGACGGACAGTGTTGATCATGCCCCGGATCTCCGGGCGGTCTTCCTTCACGACGACGTCGCCGATCCGCTTGAGACCGAGCGAACGCAGCGTCTCGCGCTGGTTGGCCTTGAGGCCGACCAGCCCGCGCTTCTGCTGGACCTTGAGCTGTGCCATCAGGACTGCACCCCCGCGGTCTCGGCCTGGCCCTCGGCGCGCGCCTTGAGCAGCGCGGCGGGGGTCACGTCCTCGACGCGCATGCCACGGCGAGCAGCCACGGCCTCGGGCTCCTCGAGCATCCGCAGCGCCTCGACGGTCGCGTGGACGATGTTGATCTGGTTGGACGAGCCGAGCGACTTGCTCAGCACGTCGTGGATGCCGGCGCACTCGAGGACCGCACGCACCGGGCCACCGGCGATGACGCCGGTACCGGGAGCGGCGGGACGCAGCAGGACGACGCCCGCGGCCTTCTCACCCTGCACCGGGTGCGGGATGGTGCCCTGGATGCGGGGGACCTTGAAGAAGTGCTTCTTGGCCTCCTCGACACCCTTGGCGATCGCCGCGGGAACTTCCTTCGCCTTGCCGTAGCCGACGCCGACCAGGCCTTCACCGTCGCCGACGATCACGAGGGCGGTGAAGCTGAAGCGACGACCACCCTTCACGACCTTGGCGACTCGGTTGATCGCCACGACTCGCTCGATGTAGACAGACTTCTCGGCCTGGCCACGACCGTTGTCGCGTCCGCGACGGTCGCCCGAGCCACCGCTGCGCTGTCCGCGCTGGGCTCCGCTCATGAGATGTGCTCCATATCTAAGTTCTCTCTCTGGTCGCGTGACGCGATCAGAAGGACAATCCGCCCTCGCGGGCGGCATCGGCGAGGGCCGCGATGCGGCCGTGGTACTTGTTGCCGGCCCGGTCGAAGACGACGTCCTCGATACCGGCGGCCTTGGCACGCGACGCCACCAGCTCGCCGACCTTCTTGGCCTTGGCGGTCTTGTCGCCCTCGGTGCCACGGACGTCGGCCTCCATGGTGGAGGCGTAGGCCAGGGTGGCGCCCTGCAGGTCGTCAACGACCTGCACCGAGAGGTGCTTGGCCGACTTGGTGACCACCAGGCGCGGACGCTCGGCGGTGCCGTTGATCCGCTTGCGACCACGCGCCTGGCGGCGCAGGCGCGCCCGGACGCGGTTGGCGGTGTGCTTGTTGTTGCTCAGCGAGATCGCCATGTCACTTACCGGCCTTTCCGACCTTGCGGCGGATGTGCTCGCCGGCGTAGCGCACGCCCTTGCCCTTGTAGGGCTCGGGCTTGCGGAGCTTGCGGATCTTGGCCGCGACCTCGCCGACGAGCTGCTTGTCGATGCCGACGACGCCGAGCTTGGTCGGGCCCTCGGTGGTGAAGGTGATGCCCTCGGGGGCGTCGAAGATGATCGGGTGCGAGTAGCCGAGCTGGAACTCGAGCTGGGTCGGACCCTTGGGCAGGACGCGGTAGCCCACGCCCACGATCTCGAGCTTCTTCTCGTAGCCCTCGGTGACGCCCACCACCATGTTGTTGATGAGCGTGCGGGTCAGGCCGTGCAGCGAGCGGCTGTTGCGCTCGTCGTCGGGGCGCGTGACCTCGAGTACGCCGTCCTCGCCCTTGGCGACCGTGATCGGCGAGGCGATGGTGTGCGACAGGGTGCCCTTGGGGCCCTTGACGGTCACCAGCGACTCATCGATCGCGACGTCGACACCGGACGGGACCGCGATGGGGAGCTTGCCAATGCGCGACATGCTTCTCTCTCTTCCTGGTCTCAGATGGTCCGGGTCACCAGACGTAGGCGAGGACTTCGCCGCCCACGCCCTTCTGGTTCGCCTGGCGGTCGGTGAGCAGGCCCTGCGACGTCGAGATGATCGCGACACCGAGGCCACCGAGGACCTTGGGCAGGTTGGTGCTCTTGGCGTAGACACGCAGGCCGGGCTTGCTGATACGGCGCACGCCGGCGATCGAGCGCTCCCGGTTGCGGCCGTACTTGAGGGTCACGGTCAGCGTCTTGCCGACCGAGGGCTCGCCCTCGGCGGTGACGTTGTCGGCGACGTCGTAGGAGGTGATGTAACCCTCCTGCTTGAGGATCTCCGCGAGGCCGGCCTTCATCTTGCTGTAGGGCATCGACACCACGTCGTGGTACGCCTGGTTGGCGTTGCGCAGACGCGTGAGCATGTCTGCGATCGGGTCAGTCATCGTCATGATGTGGTTCTTTCTCGTCGTGGTTTCCCGCCGCTCGCGGCCGCGGGACCTTCAACGTATTTCGGTGGTTACCAGGAGACGGTGTTGGTTACCAAGAAGACTTGGTGACGCCGGGGAGCTCGCCGCGGTGGGCCATCTCCCGCAGGCAGATCCGGCACAGGCCGAACTTGCGGTAGACGGCCTTCGGGCGACCGCAACGCTGGCAGCGGGTGTAGCCGCGGACAGCGAACTTCGGCTTGCGGGCGGCCTTGACCTTGAGAGCAGTCTTCGCCATGTCAGTTCTCCTTGAACGGGAAGCCGAGCTGCTTGAGCAGCGCGCGGCCCTCGTCGTCGTTGGTGGCGGTGGTCACGATGGTGATGTCCATGCCGCGCGACCGGTCGATCTTGTCCTGGTTGATCTCGTGGAACATGACCTGCTCGGTGAGACCGAAGGTGTAGTTGCCGCGACCGTCGAACTGCTTGGGCGAGAGGCCGCGGAAGTCGCGGATGCGGGGCAGCGCGAGGGACAGCAGGCGGTCGAGGAACTCCCACATGCGGTCGCCGCGGAGCGTGACGTGTGCGCCGATCGGCATGCCCTCACGCAGTTTGAACTGCGCGATCGACTTGCGGGCCTTGGTCACGGCCGGCTTCTGGCCGGTGATCGCGGTGAGGTCGCGGATCGCGCCCTCGATCAGCTTGGAGTCACGCGCAGCCTCGCCGACGCCCATGTTGACCACGATCTTGGTCAGGCCGGGCACCTGCATGATGTTGGCGATGTCGAACTCGGAGCGCAGGGCGGGAACGATCTCCTCGCGGTAGCGCGCCTTGAGACGGGGAATCTCAGTGGTCTGGGTCTCGGCCATCTCAGATCTCCTTGCCGGACTTGCGGGACACACGGACCGACCGGGTCGCGGCGTAGGTCGAGCCGTCGGGACGGCGCTTGGTGACCTCGTCGCGGCGGAAGCCGACGCGCGTGACGCCGTCACCCTCGACCAGCATCACGTTGGAGACGTGGATGGGGGCCTCGCGGGTGATGATGCCGCCGGTGGTGTTGGTCTGCTGCACGGACTTGGTGTGGCGCTTGACGAGGTTGACGCCCTCGACGATCACTCGGTCCTCCTCGCGGAGCACCGAGATGACCTTGCCCTGGGCACCCTTGTCCTTGCCAGCGATCACCTTGACGGTGTCGCCCTTCTTGATGTTCATGTTCTTACCCATCTCTCACAGCACCTCCGGGGCGAGCGAGATGATCTTCATGAAGCGCTTCTCGCGCAGCTCGCGGCCGACGGGGCCGAAGATGCGCGTGCCACGGGGCTCGCCGTCGTTCTTGAGGATGACGGCGGCGTTCTCGTCGAAGCGGATGTAGGAACCGTCGGCGCGGCGACGCTCCTTGACGGTGCGCACGACCACGGCCTTGACGACGTCGCCCTTCTTGACGTTGCCACCGGGGATCGCGTCCTTGACGGTGGCGACGATGACGTCACCGATGCCGGCGTAGCGACGCCCAGAGCCACCGAGAACACGGATGCAGAGGATCTCCTTCGCACCGGTGTTGTCGGCGACCTTGAGTCGCGACTCCTGCTGGATCATTGATTTCTCCTGGTTGTCGAGCTGGTTCTCGCCCTCTCAGCGGGGAGCGAGCCTGGCCGAACTGATATGTGGAAACTTGTGCTCGGGGCCCGAGGGCCCCAGGTCACTTGGCCTTCTCAAGCACCTCGACGAGGCGCCAGCGCTTGGTGGCCGACAGCGGACGGGTCTCCATGATGAGGACCCGGTCGCCGATGCCGCACTGGTTGGTCTCGTCGTGTGCCTTGAGCCGCGACGTCTTGCGCATGACCTTGCCGTAGAGGGCGTGCTTCACGCGGTCCTCCACGGCGACGACGATGGTCTTGTCCATCTTGTCGCTCACGACGAGGCCCTCACGGACCTTGCGCTGGTTGCGCTCGCCGGCGGACTGGGTCGCAGTGTTCTCGCTCATGCCTTCGCCTCTTCGTTGGTGCCCGGGGTGGTGCGGATGCCGAGCTCGCGCTCGCGGACCACGGTGTAGATGCGGGCGATGTCCTTCTTGACCACGCGCAGGCGGCCGTTGCTCTCCAGCTGGCCGGTCGCGGCCTGGAACCGGAGGTTGAACAGCTCCTCCTTGGCCTCGCGCAGCTTCGCCTCGAGAGCGGGTGCGTCGAGCTCGTCGAGCTCGTGGGCGTTCAGCTTGGTAGCCATCAGAATTCACCGGCCTCACGGGAGATGAACCGGCACTTCATCGGGAGCTTGTGCATCGCGCGGCGCATGGCCTCACGAGCAGTCACCTCGTCGACACCGGAGAGTTCGAACATGACGCGGCCGGGCTTGACGTTGGCCACCCACCACTCGGGCGAGCCCTTGCCGGAACCCATGCGGGTCTCGGCCGGCTTCTTGGTCAGGGGACGGTCCGGGTAGATGTTGATCCAGACCTTTCCGCCACGCTTGATGTGACGGGTCATGGCGATACGGGCCGACTCGATCTGTCGGTTGGTCACGTAGTGACCCTCGACAGCCTGGATCCCGAAGTCACCGAAGGCGAGCGTGGTGCCGCCCTTGGCTGCGCCGCGACGCTTGGGGTGGTGCTGCTTGCGGTGCTTGACACGACGGGGCATCAACATGGCTCAGGCCTCCGTTCCTGCGCTCGGTGCAGCCTCGGCCGGAGCCTCGCTGGACTCGGCGCGAGGTGCGCGGTCGCCGCGCGAGCCACGGCTCGGGCGCTCGCCGCCACGGGTGTTGGGACGACCGCCGCGACCGGGGGCACCGGCGCGCGCGGCCTGCTGGGCCTGGCGCTCGGCACGGGTGCCGGCGACCTCGCCCTTGTAGATCCAGACCTTCACGCCGATGCGACCGAAGGTGGTCTTGGCCTCGTAGAAGCCGTAGTCGATGTCGGCGCGGAGCGTGTGCAGGGGCACGCGGCCCTCGCGGTAGAACTCCGTGCGCGACATCTCGGCACCGTTGAGGCGACCCGAGCACTGGATCCGGATGCCCTTGGCACCGGAGCGCATCGAGGTCTGCATGGCCTTGCGCATCGCGCGGCGGAACTGCACGCGACCGGCGAGCTGCTCGGCAACTCCCTGGGCGACCAGCTGCGCGTCGATCTCGGGCTGCTTGACCTCGAGGATGTTGAGCTGCACCTGCTTGCCGGTGAGCTTCTCGAGCTCACCGCGGATGCGGTCAGCCTCGGCGCCGCGGCGACCGATGACGATGCCCGGGCGGGCGGTGTGGATGTCCACCCGCACGCGGTCACGGGTGCGCTCGATCTCGACCTTGGAGATGCCCGCCCGCTCCATGCCCTTGGAGAGCAGCTTGCGGATGGCGACGTCCTCACCGACGTAGGACTTGTAGAGCTTGTCGGCGTACCAACGGCTCTTGTGGTCGGTGGAGATGCCCAGGCGGAAGCCGTTCGGGTTGATCTTCTGACCCATCAGGCACCCCTTCCGTTCTTGTTGGCGCGGCCGTTCTTCGTGGCCAGCACGTCGGCCGGCTGCACCGCGAGGGTGATGTGGCTGGTGCGCTTGTTGATGCGCGTCGCACGGCCCTGGGCACGCGGACGCCATCGCTTCATCGTCGGGCCCTCGTCGACCATGGCGACGGAGAGCACGAGGTCGGCCCGGTTGAGGCCCTCGGTGGTCTCAGCGTTGGCGATCGCGCTCTCCAGCACCTTGTAGACGGTCTCGGAGGCGGCCTGCGGCGCGAACTGCAGCAGGGTCAGGGCCTCGTCGACCTGGAGGCCGCGGACCATGTCGACGACACGGCGGGCCTTCATCGGGGTGATCCGCACGTAGCGTGCGCTGGCGTACGCGCCCGGCTGGTCGCCGAGCAGCGTGCTGCGGCGCGCACTGGTGCGGCTGCGCTCGGTGGTGCTCATCGACGGCGTCCCTTCCGGTCTTCCTTGACGTGCCCGCGGTAGGTGCGGGTGGGGGCGAACTCCCCGAGCTTGTGGCCGACCATGGAGTCGGTCACGAAGACCGGGACGTGCTTGCGACCGTCGTGCACGGCGATGGTGTGACCGATCATGTCGGGCACGATCATCGACCGGCGCGACCAGGTCTTGATGACGTTGTGGCTGCCCTTCTCGTTCTCGGCGTCCACCTTCTTCTGAAGGTGGTCGTCGACGAAGGGGCCCTTCTTGAGGCTGCGAGGCATGTCGGTTACTTCCTACCCTTGCCGGACTTGCGACGACGGATGATCTGGGAGTCGCTGGCCTTGCGCTTGCGCGTGCGGCCCTCGGGCTTGCCCCAGGGGGAGACGGGGTGGCGACCACCGGACGTCTTGCCCTCACCACCACCGTGCGGGTGGTCCACCGGGTTCATGACGACACCGCGGACGGTCGGGCGGACGCCCTTCCACCGCATGCGGCCGGCCTTGCCCCAGTTGATGTTGGACTGCTCGGCGTTGCCGACCTCGCCGATCGTGGCGCGGCAGCGCACGTCGACGAAGCGCATCTCGCCGGAGGGCATGCGCAGCGTGGCGCGGCTTCCCTCGCGGGCGACCAGCTGGGCGGAGTTGCCGGCCGAGCGGGCGATCTTCGCGCCGCCGCCCGGTCGCAGCTCCACGCAGTGGATGGTCGTGCCGACCGGGATGTTGCGCAGCGGCAGGTTGTTGCCGGGCTTGATGTCGGCGTTGGGGCCGGACTCCACCGCGGTGCCCTGGGTCAGACCCTTGGGCGCGACGATGTAGCGCTTCTCGCCGTCGGCGTAGTGCAGCAGCGCGATGCGCGCGGTGCGGTTGGGGTCGTACTCGATGTGAGCGACCTTCGCCGGGACGCCGTCCTTGTCGTAGCGACGGAAGTCGATGATGCGGTAGGCGCGCTTGTGACCGCCACCCTTGTGCCGGGTGGTGATGCGGCCCTGGTTGTTGCGGCCGCCGTTCTTCGGCAGCGGGCGCGTCAGCGACTTCTCGGGCGTGGACCGGGTGATCTCGACGAAGTCGGCCACCGACGAACCACGACGGCCCGGGGTGGTCGGCTTGTACTTGCGGATAGCCATATCAGTTCCTAGTCAGGAGCCCGGTCAGGAGACCGGACCTCCGAAGATGTCGATGCGGTGACCCTCGGCGAGGCTGACGATCGCGCGCTTGGTGTTGGGGCGCTTGCCCATGCCGTAGCGGGTGCGACGCGTCTTGCCCTGGCGGTTGATCGTGTTGACCGAGGTGACCTTGACGTCGAAGACCTTCTCGACCGCGATCTTGATCTCGGTCTTGTTGGCGTCCGGGTGGACGATGAAGGTGTACTTGTTGGCGTCGAGCAGGCCGTAGCTCTTCTCCGACACGACCGGGGCGATCAGGACGTCGCGGTGGTCCTTGTGCAGGGTGCTCACTTGTCGCTCTCCTTCTCGTCGGCGCGGGTCAGACCGGCGGCCTCGGCGTCCTCGGCGGACTTGAACCAGAAGTCGCCACCCGCGACGTCGTAGGCGGCGTCGCCCTCGACGAGGTAGGTGCCGGACTCGAGGCCCTGGACCTCGTAGCCCTTCGGGTTCTTGCCACTCTTGAGCGGGGCCTTCGCACCGGCCGGGAGGACCGGCTCGTCGGTGGCCTGCTCGGTCGCGGCGGGCTTCTCGGCCGTCTCGGCCTTGGCGGCCGGGGCAGCAGCGGCGCCGACGAAGACGTCGTAGGCACCCTTGGTGAAGACCACGTCGTCAGCGGCCAGCACGTCGTAGGTGTTGAGCTGGTCGACGGCGACGATGTGGACCTCGGGCGCGTTGCGCAGCGAGAGCCAGGTGAGGGCGTCGGAGCGCTCGAGCACCACGAGGTAGCCCACGCGGTCGGTCAGCGAGGTCAGCGCCGCGAGCGCGGCCTTGGTGGAGGGCTTGTCGCCCGACACCAGGCCGTCGACCACGTGGACGCGGTCGTTGCGGGCCCGGTCGGAGAGGGCACCGCGCAGGGCGGCGGCCTTCATCTTCTTGGGGGTGCGCTGGTCGTAGCTGCGCGGCTGCGGGCCGTGGACGGTGCCACCGCCGGCGAACTGCGGAGCGCGGGTCGAGCCCTGACGGGCGCGGCCGGTGCCCTTCTGCTTGTAGGGCTTGCGGCCACCGCCGCGGACCTCGCCGCGGGTCTTGGTGGCGTGCGTGCCCTGACGCGCAGCGGCCTGCTGGGCCACGACGACCTGGTGGATCAGGGGGATGTTGACCTCGACACCGAAGATCTCGGCGGGGAGGTCGACCTTGACGGTCTTGACAGCCATGCTCAGGCCTCCTTGCCAGTAGCGGCGGAGTTCTTGGCGGCCGAGCGAAGGACGACTAGACCGTTCTTGGGGCCGGGAACGGCACCCTTGACGAGGATCAGGCCCTTGTCGGCGTCGACGGCGTGCACCGTCAGGTTCTGGGTGGTCACCGTGTCGTTGCCCATGCGGCCCGACATGCGGGTGCCCTTGAACACGCGGCCCGGGGTGGCGCAGGCGCCGATGGAGCCCGGCTTGCGGTGGTTGCGGTGCGCACCGTGCGAGGCGGAGACGCCGGAGAAGCCGTGACGCTTCATCGTGCCGGCGAAGCCCTTGCCCTTGCTGGTGCCGGTGACGTCGATCTCCTCGCCGGCGGCGAAGGTCTCGACGGTCAGCTCCTGGCCCACGGTGTAGCTCGCGGCGTCGGCCGTGCGGATCTCCGCGACGTGACGACGCGGCGTGACGCCGGCCTTGGTGAAGTGACCGGCCTCGGGCGAGTTGACCTTGCGGGCCTCGATCTCGCCGAAACCGACCTGGATGGCGTTGTAGCCGTCCACCTCGGGCTGGCGGACCTGGGTCACGACGTTGGTCGCGGCCGCGATCACGGTGACGGGGACGACCTTGTTGTTCTCGTCCCAGAGCTGGGTCATGCCGAGCTTGGTGCCCAGCAGCCCCTTCACGTTGCGTTCGAAAGTCTTAGCCATGTCGTCGCCTCAGAGCTTGATCTCGATGTCGACACCGGCAGGCAGGTCGAGACGCATCAGCGAGTCGACGGTCTTCGGCGTCGGGTCGATGATGTCGATCAGGCGCTTGTGGGTGCGCATCTCGAAGTGCTCGCGGGAGTCCTTGTACTTGTGGGGCGAGCGGATGACGCAGTACACGTTCTTCTCGGTCGGCAGCGGCACAGGGCCGGCGACCTTCGCACCCGTACGGGTGACGGTGTCCACGATCTTCCGCGCCGAGGTGTCGATCACCTCGTGGTCATAGGCCTTGAGCCTGATGCGGATCTTCTGTCCCGCCATAGGTCCGTGTCCTCTTCGATCTCGTACGCCTGGTCTGGTTTCGGCTCCCGGCCCCTGGTGGGCTGGCGCCGCCTGTCTCTCCTCCACCCTCCGACCCCCGCGGTCGGGCGTGTCGCGCTCCCCACTGAAAAGCTGGGCCTCGTGACACGACCCCGGGAGGGTCGGTGTTTCTCTGGGTGGCACCCGCCGGTCGGCGGATCTGGTCGGGTCTCCGATCACCGTGGTGATCCGGTGCGGTGCACGCAGGACGACTGGCTCGATCAAGGAGACGCGATTCAGAAGTCAAGGTGTGTGCCGCACCCCGGCGACCCGCCGGAGCAACCGGAACATCTTGGCAGACGCGGCAGCCCCACGCCAAATCGCACGCGACGGGGCGGTCGACGGCCCGGGCCGAAGGCCTCTTGTCCCCTCCCCGGGGCGGACCTACCGTCGACGGATGGCCGGCCCGGTCGCGCTGATCCTCTGCACCCTGATGCTGGGTGCAGCGGTCGGCACCGTCCTCTACCAGGCAGAGCTCGGCAGGCTGGTGCGGCGCGTCCGCACCCGCGTCGCCCCTCCCCCGGCGGCACCGTCGACCCCGTCGATCGAGGAGCTCGCAGCCGCCCTCCGGCGGGTGCGTCGCGAGGTGCTGGCCCCCGCACCGGGCACGCCGATGGCACGTCGGCGCGGCACCGTGGCGGCGTACGACGACCTGCTGGCGCTGGCGGCACAAGCACTCGGGGTGCCCGACCTGCTGACCGGCATGCGCGAGGGCGCCGACCGCGACGCGGAGCGCCTGCGGCTCGAGCACCTGCTGCGGGGAGCCGGGCTGGTGTTCGATCAGCCCCGGTCGGACCGTCTGTAGCAGAAGTCGGCGATGTCGCGGCCGACGTCACGGCCCTTCCGCTCGAAGCGGGTGACCGGCCGCTCGTCCCACCGCTCGACGCGGCCGCCCTCGAGGGTCGGCTCCGCGTCGAGGACCTCGCGCATCTGGTCGGCGTAGTCGGCCCAGTCGGTGGCCAGGCGCCACGCACCACCGGGCACCAGTCGCGACGAGGCGAGCGCGGCGTTTGCCGGGTTGACCAGCCGGCGCTTGCGGTGCTTGGTCTTGCGCCACGGGTCGGGGAAGAAGGTCCACAGCTCGGTGAGGCTGGCGGGACCGAGGAGGTTCTCGAGGGTCCAGACGGCGTCGACGGAGCAGAAGCGCACGTTGTCGGCGCCGGCCTCCGCGACACGCCAAAGCGAGTCGGCGATACCGGGGAGCCACACCTCGAGGGCGAGCACGTTGTGGTCGGGACGCGCGGCGGCGAGCACCGAGGTGGCCTCACCGATGCCGGGTCCGATCTCGACGATGAGGGGCGCCTCGCGACCGAACCACTCCGCGAGCGAGAACCCGGGCCGGTCGACGGCCTCCTCGGGGATCACCCAGTCGGCGTGGTGGGCGGCCCACGACTCGGCCTGCCGCGGCGTGAACCGGCTGCCCCGACGCGAGTAGGTGAGCACCTCGCGCATGCGGCGCCCGTCCGCGGTCAGCTTGTGGTGCGGGCGGGCGGGGCGTACGACGTCGTTCACGGGGCCCATCCTCCCCGCTCCCCCGCCTCGGACGCACATCAGCGCGGGCGGGGTCCTGGGACCCACGGGTCAGAGGTGCTCGAGTGCTCCGGTGAGCACCGAGCGCAGCCGCTGCTCGATGTCGTCGAACTCGGGCTGGCCGATGATGAGCGGCGGGGCGAGCTGGATGACCGGGTCGCCGCGGTCGTCGGCGCGGCAGTAGAGGCCGGCCTCCCACAGCGCGCCGGAGAGGTAGCCGCGCAGCAGCCGCTCGGACTCGGCGTCGTCGAACGTCTCCTTGGTCTCGCGGTCCTTGACCAGCTCGATGCCGTAGAAGTAGCCGTGCCCGCGCACGTCGCCGACGATCGGGATGTCGAGCAGCTTCTCCAGGGTCGCCCGGAACGCGGGGGCGTTCTGCTGGACGTGGTCGGTGAGGCCCTCGCGCTCGAAGATGTCGAGGTTGGCCATCGCCACCGCCGACGAGACGGGGTGGCCGCCGAAGGTGTAGCCGTGCGCGTAGGCCGTCGTACCGCTCTTGAACGGCTCGAACAGGCGGTCGCTGGCGATCATCGCCCCGATCGGCGAGTAGCCCGAGGTCATGCCCTTGGCGCAGGTGATGATGTCGGGCTGGTAGCCGAACTCGGCCGCACCGAACATCTCCCCCACCCGGCCGAACGCGCAGATGACCTCGTCGGAGACGAGCAGGACGTCGTACTCGTCGCAGATCTCGCGGACCCGCTCGAAGTAGCCGGGCGGCGGCGGGAAGCAGCCGCCGGCGTTCTGCACCGGCTCGAGGAACACGGCGGCAACGGTGTCCGGGCCCTCGAACTCGATCGCCTCGGCGATCCGGTCGGCGGCCCAGCGGCCGAACGCCTTCTCGTCGTCGCCGACGTACTCCGGTCGCCGGTAGAAGTTGGTGTTGGGCACCTTGTGGGCACCCGGGACGAGCGGCTCGAACATCTCCTTCAGCGGCGGGATGCCCGTGATGGACAGCGCGCCCTGCGGGGTGCCGTGGTAGGCGACCGCGCGGGAGATCACCTTGTGCTTGTTGGGCCTGCCGGTGAGCTTGTAGTACTGCTTGGCGAGCTTCCACGCCGACTCGACCGCCTCACCGCCACCGGTGGTGAAGAAGACGCGGTTGAGGTCTCCGGGGGCCATCGCGGCGACCCGGTCGGCCAGCTCGACGGCACGCGGGTGCGCGAAGGACCACAGCGGGAAGAACGCCAGCTCCTTGGCCTGCCGCGCAGCGGCCTCGGCCAGCTCCTCGCGGCCGTGGCCCACCTGGACGACGAAGAGGCCGGCGAGGCCGTCGATGTACTCGCGGCCGTGGCTGTCCCAGATCTTGTGGCCCTCGCCCCGCACGATCAGCGGCATCTCGCCGCCGTTCTCGTAGGTCGAGTGCCGGGTGAAGTGCAACCAGAGGTGGTCGCGGCCGGCGGCCTGGTAGTCGAACGACTGGTCGATGCTCATCGGGTACCCCAGTTGTAGTGCTGCTTGTTGAGCTTGAGGTAGACGAAGGTCTCCGAGGAGACGACGCCCTCGAGCTCTCGGACCTGACGGATGACGTCGAGCAGGTGCGGGTCGTCCTCGCACACCACCTCGACGAGGAGGTCGAAGCTGCCGGCGGTGGTGACCACGTAGTCGACCTCGCGCAGCTGCGCCAGGCGGTCGCCCACCTTCATCGGGTCGCCCTCCGTGCGGACACCGATCATGGCCTGGCGCGTGAACCCGACCTGGGTCGGGTCGGTGACCGCCACGACCTGCATCACCTCGGAGTCGAGCAGCTTCTGGACCCGCGCGCGAGCCGCGGCCTCGGACAGGCCGACCGCCTTCGCGATGGCGGCGTAGGAGATCCGGCCATCCTCCTGGAGCAGCTCGATGATGCGCTTGGCGGTCGCGTCGAGCCGCACGGCTCCCTCGGTCACGTCCTCACCCCGCAACGCTTGCTCATGGCGCCCATGGTGGTGCCCGAACCGACGGTTCGCAAGTCATCTAGCGTGGAATCCGCATTTCACGGCTGTTAATTCTGCGATTCCCGCACAATCTTCGGCAACAAGTATGGCGATCGGCGCCCCACCCGTCCTACTCTCCCCTCACTGCACCCGACCGGGAGGACCCCCGTGACCAGCCCACGCACGCTGCGCAACTTCATCGGTGGCACGTACGTCGACGGCGGCGCCGGCGCTACCAGCGACGTCGTCGACCCGACGACCGGCCAGGTGGTCGCCCAGGCGCCCGTCAGCGGGGCGGAGGAGGTCGACGCGGCCTACGAGGCGGCCGGCCGGGCTTTCGAGGAGTGGGGGCGTACGACGCCGTCGGAGCGGCAGCAGGCCCTCCTGGGGATCGCCGAAGCCATCGAGTCGCACGCCGAGGAGCTGATCGCCCTCGAGTCGGCCAACACCGGCAAGATCAAGTCGCTCACCGCGAGCGAGGAGATCCCCCCGATGGTGGACCAGCTGCGCTTCTTCGCCGGCGCGGCACGGGTGCTGGAGGGCAAGGCGGCCGGCGAGTACATGGCCGGTCACACGTCGTGGATCCGGCGCGAGCCCATCGGCGTCGTCGGCCAGGTCACGCCGTGGAACTACCCCCTCCTCATGGCCGTGTGGAAGATCGGCCCGGCCCTCGCGGCCGGCAACACCGTCGTCCTCAAGCCGAGCGACACCACGCCGGAGAGCACCCTGCGGCTGGCCGAGCTCGCCGCGGAGCACCTGCCCGCCGGCACGCTCAACGTGGTGACCGGCGACCGCGAGACCGGGCGCCTGCTCGTCGAGCACCCGACGCCGGGGCTGGTCGCGATCACGGGGTCCGTCCGGGCCGGGGCCGAGGTCGCGGCGAGCGCCGCCCACCAGGTCAAGCGGGTGCACCTCGAGCTGGGCGGCAAGGCTCCGGTCGTGGTCTTCGACGACGCCGACATCGAGGCCGCGGTCGAGGGGATCGCGATCGCCGGCTACTTCAACGCCGGTCAGGACTGCACCGCGGCCACGCGCGTCCTCGTCGCCCCCGGCATCCACGACGACTTCGTGGCCGCGCTCGCCGACTACGCGAAGGGGTCGGCCCCGGTGGGCCTTCCTGACGACGAGGACGCGCTCTTCGGCCCCGTCAACAACGCGACCCAGCTGGCCCGGGTGAGCGGGTTCATCGAGAACCTGCCGGCCCACGCCACCGTGTCCGCCGGCGGCAACCGTCGTACGGACCTGGGCGAGGGCTACTTCCTCGAGCCGACCGTCCTCTCGGGGCTGCGGCAGGACGACGAGGCGATCCAGAACGAGATCTTCGGCCCCGTCATCACGGTGCAGCGCTTCACCGACGAGGAGGAGGCGGTCCGCTGGGCCAACGGCGTCGACTACGGCCTCGCGTCGTCGGTGTGGACCAAGGACTTCGGCCGGGCGATGCGGATGTCGAAGGCGCTGGACTTCGGGTGCGTGTGGATCAACACCCACATCCCGCTCGTCGCGGAGATGCCGCACGGCGGCTACAAGAAGTCCGGCTACGGCAAGGACCTCTCGATGTACGGCTTCGAGGACTACACGCGCATCAAGCACGTCATGGCGAACATCGAAATCTAGACGGCGAGAGCTGAGCAGCGACGCGGAGGAGATCCACTGATGACACCCATCCCGAGGCGACGGCGCCCCCGGTCCACACCGGCCGCTGCGTTGACGGCGGCAGCAGGAGGCGGGTTGAGCCGTCGGGCGCTGCTCGGCACCGGCGTCGCAGCCGGCGCCGGTCTGGCGCTCACCGGGTGCGCCCCGCCCGAGCCGCCGGCGGCCGGCGGGATCGCTGCCCTCGACCTCCCCACCGACGTCTCCGACACCGAGAAGACCCTCAAGTGGGCCAACTGGACGGCCTACCTCGACATGAACGGCAAGGAGACGACGTCGCCGACCCTCGACGCGTTCCGGGAGCAGAGCGGCATCGACGTCAGCTACTTCGAGGAGATCGACGACAACGACTCCTACTACGCCAAGGTCGGCCCCCAGCTGCGTGCCGGCCAGAGCATCGACCGCGACATCATCACCCTGACCGACTGGATGGCGGCCCGGCTCATCCGCGACCAGGTGGTCCAGCCGCTGGAGCTCATCCAGATGCCCAACGTGGTCAACAACCTCCTGCAGCCGCTCAAGGACGCCTCCTTCGACCCCGGTCGCCTCAACTCGATCACGTGGCAGAGCGGCTTCGCGGGCATCGGCTACAACAGGGAGAAGGTCGGTCGCGAGCTGAAGTCGCTCGACGACCTGTGGACCGACGACCTCAAGGGCCGGATCGTGGTGCTCTCGGAGTTCCGCGACACGGCCGGCCTGGTCATGCAGTCCCAGGGCGTCGACATCGAGAGCGACTGGGGCCAGGCCGAGTTCGAGAAGGCGCTCGACTTCATCGAGCAGAAGATCGACGAGGGCTACATCCGCAAGGTGAAGGGCAACTCCTACATGGAGGACCTCACCAGCGGCAACGCGGTGGCGGGCATCACGTGGAGCGGTGACATCTTCGTCCTCGCCTACGACACCGAGGACCCCAACTGGACCTTCACCCTGCCCGAGTCGGGCGGCACGCTGTGGTCGGACAACCTGATGGTCCCCATCACCTCGACGCACCGCCGGAACGCCCAGCGACTGATGGACTACTACTACGACCCTGCCGTCGCAGCCCAGGTGGCCGCCTGGGTCAACTACGTGTGCCCGGTCGAGGGCGCCCAGGCCGAGATGGAGAAGATCGACCCCGAGCTCGCCGAGAGCCCGTGGATCTTCCCGACCGCCGACTTCATCGCCGACAACAACGTCCAGCAGTTCCGGGTGCTCGACGCGGACGAGGACATCCTGTACGCCGACCTGTGGTCCACGAAGGTGATGGGGAACTGACATGGCCGGATTCCGCGAGGCGCGAGGCGACCTCCAGCTCGAGAGCGTGACCAAGACCTTCGGCGACTTCACCGCCGTCGACGACATCGACCTGACCGTCCCGCGCGGCTCGTTCTTCGCGCTGCTCGGGCCCTCGGGCTGCGGGAAGACCACCACCCTGCGGATGGTCGCCGGCCTCGAGCAGCCCACCGCCGGGCGGGTGCGGATCGGCGACACCGACCTCACCGGGTCACGGCCCTACGAGCGACCGGTCAACACCGTCTTCCAGTCCTACGCGCTCTTCCCCCACCTGACCATCCGCGACAACGTCGCCTTCGGGCCGAAGCGTCGCAAGGTCAAGGACGCGGCGCAGCACGCGGACGACGCCCTCGAGCTGGTGCAGATGACCCCCTTCGCGGCCCGCAAGCCCGCCCAGCTCTCGGGCGGCCAGCAGCAGCGCGTCGCGCTGGCCCGGGCGCTGGTCAACCACCCGGAGGTGCTGTTGCTCGACGAGCCGCTGGGCGCCCTCGACCTCAAGCTCCGACGCGAGATGCAGGTCGAGCTCAAGCGCATCCAGACCGAGGTGGGCCTGACCTTCATCCACGTCACCCACGACCAGGAGGAGGCCATGACCATGGCCGACACGGTCGCGGTGATGAACAGGGGCAGGATCGAGCAGCTCGGCCCTCCCGCCGAGCTCTACGACCTCCCCCGCACCCAGTTCGTGGCCAACTTCCTGGGCCAGGCCAACACCGGGGTCGGCCGGATCGAGGGCCGCGACGGCAACCACCTCGTGGCCGACGTCCTCGGCACCAAGGTGAAGGTCCTCGAGGGACGCTCGCAGGTGCACGACGGCGAGATGCTGTTCGGCGTACGCCCTGAGAAGGTGACGGTCTCGCGCAAGCAGCCCGAAGGCGTCGGCAACGACGTCAAGGGTGTCGTGCGCGACGTGTCGTTCCTGGGGGTGGCGACCAGCTACCTCGTCGACATGCCCAGCGGCACCACGTGGAGCTGCTACGAGCAGAACCTCGACGTCGAGCCGCTCGACCTTCGCCCGGGCGACGAGGTCTGGCTGACCTGGAACCCCGGCCACGCGTTCGGGGTCCCGGTGGAGGAGGCCACCGCATGAACACCCCACGACGTTCCCCGACTCCCCCGCTGCGCTCCGCCGCCGGACAACGCCGCGGGGGCCCCGCATGAGCGCCCTGGCCCACGTGGCCGGCGACCCGGCGGTGACGCCGGCTCCCCCGGCGCCCGAGACGAAGAAGCGCAGCTGGACGGCGTACCTCCTGCTGTTGCCGGGCGTGCTGTGGCTCGGCGTCTTCTTCCTGCTCCCCCTGGTGCAGCTGGCCTCGGTGAGCCTGCAGAGCCGCTACCCCGGCTTCCCGGGCTACTACTACCGCGACCTCAACTTCGAGAACTACGTCAGCGCGCTGACCGACTACGCGCCGCACTTCGCGCGGTCCTTCCTCTACGCCGGGCTGGCGACGTTCTTCGCCTTCGTCGTGTCCTACCCCCTGGCCTACGCGATGGCGTTCAAGGCCGGGCGCTGGCGCAACCTGATGCTGATCTGCGTCATCGCGCCGTTCTTCACCTCCTTCATCCTGCGCACGTTCGCCTGGTCGCAGATCCTCGCCGACGAGGCGTGGGTGGTCGGCACCCTGGAGTTCCTCAACCTCCTGCCGGGCGGCAGCATCATCAACACCCCGGTGGCCGTGGTCGCGGGCCTCACCTACAACTTCCTGCCCTTCATGGTGTTGCCGATCTACGCCTCGCTCGAGCGGGCCGACCCGCGGGTGATCGAGGCGGGAGGCGACCTGTACGCCAACGGGTTCACCACCTTCCGCACCGTCACGCTGCCGATGTCGATGCCCGGCGTGCTGGCCGGCACGCTGCTGACCTTCATCCCGGCGGCCGGCGACTTCGTCAACATGGAGCTGCTCGGCCCCCAGCGCGGGAAGATGGTCGGCAACGTCATCAACGACCAGTTCCTCGCCGTTCCCGGCGGCTACCCGGTCGCGGCAGCGCTGTCGTTCACCCTGATGGCCGCCATCTTGGTGATGGTCTTCCTCTACGTACGCCGGTTCGGCACCGAGGAGCTGGTGTGACGTGGCCACGATGACCCCGCCGACGACGACGCCGTCCCCGACGACCGAGCACTCGCCCGCCTACCGCCCCTCGACCGCCAAGCGGGCGCAGCTGTGGCTCGCCAACCACTTCGCGATCCTCTCGGCCGTCCTGGTGCTCCTCTACCTCTTCCTGCCCGTCGCCTACACCTTCGCCTTCTCCTTCAACGACCATGGCAAGACCAACATCGTGTGGCAGGGCTTCACCTGGGAGCACTGGCAGGACCCCTGCGGCGTGCCCGGCGTCTGCGAGTCGCTGGTGACCTCGCTGCAGGTCGGCGTGATCTCCACGATCGTGGCCACGGTGCTCGGCACGCTCATGGCGCTGGCCATGGTCCGCTACCGCTTTCGCGGCAAGGCCGCGAGCAACCTGCTGATCTTCGTGCCGATGGCCACCCCCGAGATCGTCATGGGCGCGGCACTGCTGACGATCTTCGTGCAGGGCTTCGCGAACATCGGCATCAACCTCGGCTTCACGACGATCGTCTTCTCCCACATCATGTTCTGCCTGAGCTTCGTGGTGGTGACCGTCAGGGCCCGCATCCAGTCCCTCGACCCGCGGATCGAGGAGGCGGCGCAGGACCTCTACGCCAGCCCGATGCAGACCTTCTGGAAGGTCACCTTCCCGCTGATCCTGCCCGGCATCGCGGGTGCCGCGATGCTCGCGTTCTCGCTGTCCTTCGACGACTTCATCATCACCAACTTCGTCTCCGGCAACGAGGCGACGTTCCCCAAGTTCGTCTACGTCGCCTCCCGGCGCGGCATCCCGGCCGAGGCCAACGTCATCGGCTTCTCGATGTTCGTGATCGCCGTGCTGCTCGTCGTGGGCGCCCAGGTCGTGAGCTCGCTGCGTGCCTCGACGCCCAAGAAGTGACCCGACCCCACCCTGCAACCGAGGAGAGACGACGAGTGCCTGAGCCGATGCGCGTGCTGATGGTCGGAGCCGGCGGGGTCGGTGACGCCGCCGCCCGGATCGCGGTGGAGCGCGACTTCTTCGAGGCCTGGGTGGTCGCCGACTACGACCTCGAGCGGGCCGAGCGGACCGTCGCCGCGGCGCGCGGACGCCGAGACAGTCAGGGATCGTCGGGCGAGGAACGCTTCACCGCCGCGCAGGTCGACGCCTCCGACGCCCAGGCGGTGACCGCGCTCGCCCGGGAGGTGCGCGCCACCCACGTCTTCAACGCCGTCGACCCGCGCTTCGTGATGCCGATCTTCACCGGCGCGCTGGCGGCCGACGCCGACTACCTCGACATGGCCATGAGCCTGTCGGTGCGCCACCCGGACGCCCCCTACGAGAAGGTCGGGGTCAAGCTCGGGGACGAGCAGTTCGCGCGGGCCCCGGAGTGGGAGGCGGCCGGACGCCTCGCGCTGCTCGGCATCGGTGTCGAGCCGGGGCTGTCCGACGTGTTCGCACGCTATGCCGCCGACGAGCTCTTCGACCACATCGACGAGCTCGGCACTCGCGACGGCGCCAACCTGGTCATCCGCGACGACGACGGCAACGAGGTCTTCGCGCCGGGGTTCTCGATGTGGACGATCATCGAGGAGTGCCTCAACCCGCCCGTCGTGTGGGAGCGGGAGAGAAGCGGCGGCGACCTGGAGTCCGGGTTCTTCACGCTGCCGCCCTTCTCCGAGCCGGAGGTCTTCGACTTCCCCGACGGGATCGGACCGGTCGAGTGCGTCCACGTCGAGCACGAGGAGGTGCTCCTGATGCCGCGCTGGGTCGACGCCGACCGGGTCACCTTCAAGTACGGCCTGGGCGAGGAGATGATCGGCATCCTCCGCACCCTCCACACGCTCGGCCTCGACTCCACCGAGCCCGTGTCGGTCAAGGGGGTGCAGGTCTCGCCCCGTGACGTGGTGGCCGCCTGCCTGCCGGACCCCGCAACCATCGGGCCACGCATGGAGGGCAAGACCTGCGCCGGTCTCTTCGTCACCGGCACCGGCAAGGACGGTGCGCCGCGGTCGACGTACCTCTACCACGTCGTCGACAACGCCGACTCGATGCGCGACTACGGCGCCCAGTGCGTGGTCTGGCAGACCGCGATCAACCCCGTGGTCGCGCTGGAGCTGCTGGCCGACGGCACCTGGTCGGGCACCGGCGTGCTCGGCCCGGAGGCACTGCCGCCGAAGCCGTTCCTCGACCTGCTCGCCGCACCGAAGCCCGAGGGGTACGGATCCCCGTGGGGCCTCGAAGACCGGACCAAGGACCGAACACCCCACGACGTTCTTCTCCCCCGCTCCGCTCCTCCGAACAACGCCGCGGGGACCCCGAAAGGACTGACATGACACTCTCCCAGGAACGCATCCTGGCCACCGAGATCCCGGGGCCGAGGTCCCGGGCCCTCCAGGCCCGCAAGGTCGCGGCCGTCTCGGCCGGCGTCGGCACGACGCTGCCGGTGTACGTCGAGCAGGCCGGCGGCGGCATCCTCCGCGACGTCGACGGCAACCAGCTCATCGACTTCGGCTCGGGCATCGCCGTCACGACGGTCGGCAACGCCGCACCGCGAGTGGTCGAGGCGGTCCAGCGCCAGGTCGCCGACTTCACCCACACCTGCTTCATGGTCACGCCCTACGAGGAGTACGTCGCGGTCTGCGAGAAGCTCGCGGAGCTCACCCCGGGCAAGGACGAGAAGCGCTCCGCGCTCTTCAACTCCGGCGCCGAGGCCGTCGAGAACGCGGTGAAGGTCGCCCGCCACCACACCGGACGCGACGCGATCGTGGTGTTCGACCACGCCTACCACGGTCGCACCAACCTGACGATGGCGCTGACCGCGAAGAACATGCCCTACAAGCACCGCTTCGGGCCGTTCGCCGGCGAGGTCTACCGCGCCCCGATGGCCTACCCCTTCCGCTGGCCCGGGGGTCCGGAGAAGTGCGCCGAGGAGGCGTTCGACGCCTTCGTCGCCACCGTGCACACCCAGGTGGGCGAGGACAACTGCGCGGCCGTGCTCATCGAGCCGATCCAGGGCGAGGGCGGCTTCATCGTCCCGCCGCCCGGCTGGCTGCCGCGGGTCGCCGAGTGGTGCCGCGAGCAGGGCATCCTGCTCATCGCCGACGAGATCCAGACCGGCTTCGCCCGGACCGGCGACTGGTTCGCGTGCGACCACGAGGGCGTCGTGCCCGACCTGGTCACCACCGCCAAGGGCATGGCCGGCGGCCTGCCGCTCGCAGCCGTGACGGGACGTGCCGAGGTGATGGACTCCGTCCACGTCGGCGGGCTGGGGGGCACCTACGGCGGCAACCCCGTCGCCTGCGCGGCGGCGCTCGCTGCGATCGAGACCATGGAGGCCGAGGACCTGCCGGCCCGGGCGCGTCAGGTCGAGGCCGCCTTCCTGCCCCGGCTGCACGCGCTCGCCGAGCGACACCCCGACCGGGTGGGCGACATCCGCGGTCGTGGCGCCATGCTGGCGGTCGAGCTGGTCAGCGACGGACCCGGACGTACGCCGGATCCGGCGCTCGCCGCCGCCGTCCACCGCGCCTGCTCCGCAAACGGGCTGGTCACGCTGACCTGCGGCACCTTCGGCAACGTGTTCCGGTTCCTGCCCCCGCTCGCGATCGGTGACGACCTCCTCGCCGAGGGGCTCGACATCTTCGAGGCCGCCTTCGACGAGGCGGTCGACGGCCCCAGTGGCAAGGTGGGGTGATGGCTGACAACACCGTGATCGAGACCGTCCCCACCCGGCTCCTCATCGGCGGCGAGTGGGTCGACGCAACCAGCGGCGGCACCTTCGAGGTGCACAACCCGGCCGACGCCGGCGTCCTGACCCGGGTGGCCGACGCGACGCCCGCCGACGGCGAGCGTGCCCTGGCCGCCGCTGCCGCCGCCCAGCGGGAGTGGCGCACCACCGAGCCGCGCGCCCGAGGGGAGATCCTGCGCAAGGCCTTCGAGCTGCTCACCGAGCGCGCGGACGACTTCGCCCGGCTGATGACCCTCGAGATGGGCAAGACGCTGACCGAGGCGAGGGGCGAGGTGACCTACGGCGCCGAGTTCTTCCGGTGGTTCTCCGAGGAGGCCGTCCGGATCCACGGTCGTTACTCCCCCGCGCCCGCCGGCAACACCCGGCTGATCACCATGAAGGCTCCCGTCGGCCCGACGCTGATGATCACCCCCTGGAACTTCCCGCTCGCCATGGGGACGCGCAAGATCGGTCCGGCCATCGCCGCCGGCTGCACCATGGTGGTCAAGCCCGCCGCCGAGACGCCGCTGACGATGCTGGCCCTGGCCGACCTCCTCGAGGAGGTCGGCCTGCCCGCCGGCGTGCTCAACGTCGTCACCACCACCGACTCCGGCGGCGTCTGCGAGCCGATCATCAAGGACCCGCGGCTGCGCAAGCTGACCTTCACCGGGTCCACGGCGGTCGGCAGGAAGCTCGTCGCCCAGGCCTCCGACCAGCTGCTGCGGGTGTCGATGGAGCTCGGCGGCAACGCCCCGTTCATCGTCTTCGAGGACGCCGACCTCGACGCCGCAGTCGACGGCGCCATGCTGGCCAAGATGCGCAACATCGGCGAGGCCTGCACGTCGGCCAACCGGTTCCTGGTGCACGAGTCCGTCGCCGAGGAGTTCTCCCGCCGATTCGCCGAGCGGATGGGAGCGCTCACGGTCGGCGACGGCACCCGGGACGGCGTCGACGTCGGTCCGCTGATCACCGACAAGGCGCGCGCAGGCGTCCACGAGCTGGTCGACGAGGCGGTCTCCGCCGGAGCACGCGCGCTGGTCGGCGGCGAGGTCCCCGAGGGTGAGGGCCATTTCTACCCGCCCACCGTGCTGGTCGACGTACCCGCCGACGCGCGGGTGTTCCGCGAGGAGATCTTCGGACCCGTCGCCCCCGTCTCGACCTTCGCCGACGAGGACGAGGCGCTGCGGCGCGCCAACGACACGGAGTACGGCCTGGTCGCCTACGTCTTCACCCGCGACCACGCCCGGGTGCTGCGGGTGAGCGAGGCGCTGGAGTTCGGCATGGTCGGCGTCAACACCGGCATCGTGTCCAACCCGGCCGCGCCGTTCGGCGGGGTGAAGCACTCCGGCTTCGGCCGCGAGGGCGGCTTCGAGGGCATCGAGGAGTACCTCGAGACGAAGTACGTCGGCAGCGCGTTGTGAGGCCCCGACCGTGACCACCATCGACCGCCGGCGGTTGGCAGCCCTGCACGCCGAGGAGGAGCAGCGCTTCGTCGACCTCCACCCGACCTCGGCGAGGCTCGCTGCCGAGGCCGGCGAGCACCTCCTCGCCGGCGTCCCGATGCCGTGGATGACGCGCTGGCCGGGCGCGTTCCCGCTGTTCGTGGAGTCGGCCGGGGGCGGTCGCTTCACCGACGCCGACGGTCTCGACTACGTCGACCTGTGCCTGGGCGACACCGGGTCGATGACAGGTCACTGCCTGCCGGCCGTCGCCGAGGCGGTGCGCGAGCGCACCGAGCGGGGCATCACCACGATGCTCCCCTCGACGGACGCCGCCTGGGTCGCCGGCGAGCTGAGCCGACGCTTCGGTGTCCCCCGCTGGCAGATGGCGATGACGGCCACCGACGCCAATCGCTTCGTGCTCCGCTTCGCCCGCCACCTCACCGCGCGGCCCCGGATCGCGGTGATCGACTGGTGCTACCACGGCACGGTCGACGAGACCCTGGGCGTGCTCGAGCACGGCCGTGCCGGCGACCGGGTGGTGCCGCGGCCGGGGGCGCTCGGCCCGCAGGTCGACGTGGCCACCACGACCGCCGTCGTCCCGTTCAACGACCTCGACGCGCTCGACGCCCGGCTCGCCGAGGGCGACGTCGCCTGCCTGCTGATGGAGCCGGCCCTCACCAACATCGGGATCGTGCTGCCCGACGACGGCTACCTCGCGGCGGTCCGCGAGGTCACCCGGCGCCACGGGGTGCTGCTCGTCAACGACGAGACGCACACGATCTGCGCCGGACCGGGCGGGGCGACCGCGGCCTGGGGCCTCGAGCCCGACCTGGTGGTCATCGGCAAGCCGATCGGCGGCGGCATCCCCGTCGCGGCCTACGGCATGACCGACGAGGTCGCCGCGCGGCTGGAGGGCCCGATGCTCGGTCACGACATCGACGTCGCCGGGGTCGGCGGCACCCTGTCGGGCTCGGCGCTCGCCATGGCAGCCGTGCGGGCCACGCTGTCGACGGCCCTGCGACAGGAGGACTTCGACGTCGCCATCCCCCTGGCGGTGCAGTTCACCGACGGCATCCGCGACGTCATCGCCGAGCACGACCTGCCGTGGCACGTGCAGCGGCTCGGCTGCCGCGCGGAGTACTGGTTCTGCCCACCGCCACGCACCGGCGCGGAGGCCGCGGCGGCCGTCGACGAGGAGCTCGACGCGTTCTTCCACCTCTGGACCGTCAACCGCGGGGTGCTGCTGGCGCCCTTCCACAACATGTCGCTCTTCGCGCCCTCGCACACCGACTCCGACGTCGATGCGCACACCTCGGCGTTCCGGGGCGCCGTGGAGGCGCTGCTCGGATGACCGCCCGCCCGATCGGGCAGCGCCGCGTCCCCGGCGACGTGCTGGTGCACCTGCGCCGCACCCGCGACCACATCGACCGGCACTTCGCCGAGCCCTTCGACCTCGACCGCCTCGCGGACCTCGCCGGAATGAGCCGCTACCACTTCATCCGGTCGTTCGCGCTGACGTACGGCGTGACGCCGGCGGCGTACCTCGCCGAGCGACGCGTCGAGCGGGCCCAGGACCTGCTGCGCGCGGCCAACCTGACCGTGACCGAGGTGTGCCACGCGGTCGGCTACAGCAGCCTCGGCTCGTTCAGCTCGCGGTTCCGGGAGATCGTCGGCGAGAGCCCGAGCGACTTCCAGCGGCGCTACGCAGCGGCGGGCAACCCGCGCATCCCCGGGTGCTACGTCTTCATGGCCGGGCTCGTCGAGAGGCGGGACGCCGGGAGGACCGCAACGCAGGAGAAGCACGACGGCGCCCGTCCTTCCTAGGCTCGTCGCATGATCACCAACATCTCCCTCCTGTCCGTCTGGGTGAAGGACATCGACGAGTCCCTCGCCTTCTACACCGACGTGCTCGGCTTCGAGGTCGGCGATGACCTGCAGCTCGGGCCCGACTTCCGCTGGTGCACGGTCTTCCACCCGAAGCAGCCCGAGATCCACCTCCACCTGACCACCCCGAGCGGCCCCCTCCCCGACTACCTCATCGAGGCGATGGCACGGGCCCAGGACGAGGGCGGGCTGCCCGGCGTCGGGATGAACGTCGACGACTGCCGAGCGACCTACGAGGAGCTGAAGGCCAAGGGCGTGGAGTTCCTCCAGGAGCCGGAGGAGCGGCCGTACGGCGTCGAGGCCCTGATGCGGGACAACTCCGGCAACTGGATGGTCCTGGTCGAGAAGCGCGACTACGTCCCGGAGGACTTCGAGGGCGTCGACATGGGCTGACGCCCGGCGCGCACCCGGCGTACCGTGGAGTCATGAGGAGCGGTCTCGCGACCCTCGGGTTGCTGCTGCTGGCCCTCGCGGTGATGCGGGTGGCCTGCGCCGCCCTGCGCGGCGACCTCCACGAGTGGCGCAGCGCCCGAGCCGTCGCACGGCTCGCCCGACGCGCCCGGCGTCGCAGCCACGGGGCCGACGTGGTCCCGCTCGGCCGCCCGGTCGAGCAGGTGGGCGCCGACCTGCGACGGCTCCACGCCCGGTTCCACACGGGCGGGATGCGCTTCGCGAAGTACGAGGGCTGCCGCCTGGCCTACGACCGGGTGCTCGGCGAGGCCGCCGAGATGGCGGGCTGTCCGCACCTGCTGGCGGTCCTGCCGCCCGGGGAGGAGCTCGACCACGAGCGTGAACGCGTCGAGTGGCTG
This sequence comes from Nocardioides sp. zg-1230, assembly GCF_013155335.1. Lineage (GTDB taxonomy): Bacteria > Actinomycetota > Actinomycetes > Propionibacteriales > Nocardioidaceae > Nocardioides. The sequence continues at coordinate 63,549 of NZ_JABJQZ010000009.1, forward strand.
CTCGTCCAGCACGGCCTGCTCCCGCCACCCTGGGCCGCCTGACGGGCGCCAGGCCCGGGACCGGGTCAGGGCCGGGACGGTGCCTCGAGCACCCCGGCGGCCCGCGCCGCCTCGGCGTACGCCACAGCAAGGGTGTCGACCGTGTCGTGCGCGTTGAGGCCGGAGGGGTTGGGCACCACGAACACGCGCGAGCTGCCCCAGCGTCCTGGCTGCTCCCCGACCTTCGCACCGCGCTGGCCGAACGCCGTCCGGTAGGCGGTGACACCGGCGACGGCCACGACGGACGGGCTGCGCTCGGCCACGAGCGAGCGGAGGCGTTCGCCGCCCGCGCGCAGCTCCTCGGTCGTGAGCTCGTCGGCCCGAGCCGTCGCCCGCGGCACCACGTTGGTGATGCCGATCCCGCGTCGGCGCAGCTCCTCGCGGTCCTCGTCGGTCATGCCCCTCGACGGGTCGATCGGCCTCGGCACGATCCCGGCGCGCAGCAGCGCGGGGTAGAAACGGTTGCCCGGCCGGGCGAAGTGGCTCTGGGTGGCTGCGGTCCACAGGCCCGGGTTGATCCCTACGAACAGGAGCCGCAGCGGCTGGTCGACGGACGGCAGGAGGTCCGGGACCTCGACGTCACGGAACGACTCCAGCTCCGCCCTGGTGAACCCCATGCCCCCATCCTGCCGGGGCGGCCCACCACCGACGCACGAGACCCCGCCTCCCTCGCGGGAGACGGGGTCTCGGATGGTGCAGGTGCCGGTCAGTGACCGGCGGTGATCACTTGGTGATCTTGACGACGCGGCCGGCGCCGACCGTGCGGCCACCCTCGCGGATGGCGAAGCGCAGGCCCTCGTCCATCGCGATGGGCTGGATGAGCTCGACCGACATCTCGGTGTTGTCACCCGGCATGACCATCTCGGTGCCCTCGGGCAGCGTCACGACGCCCGTCACGTCCGTGGTCCGGAAGTAGAACTGCGGACGGTAGTTGTTGAAGAACGGCGTGTGACGGCCGCCCTCGTCCTTCGACAGGATGTAGACCGAGGCGTCGAAGTTGGTGTGCGGGGTGGTCGTGCCCGGCTTGATCACGACCATGCCGCGCTCGACGTCCTCGCGCTTGGTGCCACGGAGGAGCAGACCGACGTTCTCGCCCGCCTGGCCCTCGTCGAGGAGCTTGCGGAACATCTCGACACCGGTGACGGTGCTCTTCTGCGAGCCCTCGCGGATGCCGATGATCTCGACCTCCTCGTTGACCTTGACGATGCCGCGCTCGATGCGACCGGTGATGACGGTGCCACGACCGGTGATCGTGAAGACGTCCTCGACGGGCATGAGGAAGGGCTTGTCGGTCTCGCGCTCCGGGGTCGGGATGTAGTCGTCCACGGCCTGCATGAGCTCGGCGATCGAGTCGCCCCACTTGGCGTCACCGTTGAGGGCCGGGAAGGCCGCCACGCGCACGACGGGGATGTCGTCGCCCGGGAACTCGTACTCGGAGAGGAGCTCGCGCACCTCCATCTCGACGAGCTCGATGAGCTCCTCGTCGTCGACCATGTCGCACTTGTTGAGCGCCACGACCAGGGCGGGCACGCCGACCTGGCGCGCGAGCAGCACGTGCTCGCGGGTCTGCGGCATCGGGCCGTCGGTGGCGGCGACCACGAGGATCGCGCCGTCCATCTGCGCCGCGCCGGTGATCATGTTCTTGATGTAGTCAGCGTGACCGGGGCAGTCGACGTGCGCGTAGTGGCGCGTCTCGGTCTGGTACTCGACGTGCGCGATCGAGATCGTGATGCCGCGCTGGCGCTCCTCGGGAGCCTTGTCGATCTGGTCGAACGCCGAAGCCTCGTTGAGGTCCGGGTGCTTGTCGTGCAGCACCTTGGTGATCGCCGCGGTCAGCGTCGTCTTGCCGTGGTCGATGTGACCGATGGTGCCGATGTTGACGTGCGGCTTGGTCCGCTCGAACTTCGCCTTAGCCACTGGGGCTCCTCCTGATTGTTGTTCTCTGCGTGTGAGAGTTGGTGACTCGTGGGTGTGGGTGGTGCTGGTGCCGAGGATCCGGGGCGCGATTACTCGCCGCGGACCTTCTTGATGATCTCGTCGGCGATGTTCGTGGGAACCTCGGCGTACGAGTCGAACTCCATCGAGTACGACGCCTGACCAGAGGTCTTGGACCTCAGGTCGCCAACGTACCCGAACATCTCGGACAGCGGCACGAGGGCGTTGACGACCATGTCGCCATGACGCTCCTCCTGCGCCTGGATCTGGCCGCGGCGCGAGTTGATGTCGCCGATGACCGTGCCGAGGAAGCTCTCGGGGGTGGTCACCTCGACGGCGAACATCGGCTCGAGCAGCACCGGCTTGGCCTTGCGTGCGGCCTCCTTGAAGGCCTGGTTGCCGGCGATCTTGAACGCGAGCTCGGACGAGTCGACGTCGTGGTAGGCGCCGTCCTCGAGCGAGAACTTCACGTCGACCATGGGGTAGCCGGCGAGCACGCCGAACTCCATGGCCTCCTGGCCACCCTGGTCGACCGAGGGGATGTACTCCTTCGGCACGCGACCACCGGTGACGTTGTTGACGAACTCGTAGCCCGCGCCGGCGCCGGTCTCGGGGTCGATGTTGGGCCCGAGGTTGACGACGACCTTGGCGAACTGGCCGGAGCCACCCGTCTGCTTCTTGTGGGTGTAGGAGTGCTTCTCGACCGTGTTGCGGATGGTCTCGCGGTAGGCGACCTGCGGCTTGCCGACCGTCGCCTCGACGCGGAACTCGCGCTTCATGCGGTCGACGAGGATCTCGAGGTGGAGCTCGCCCATGCCGGCGATGATCGTCTGGCCCGTCTCCTCGTCGGCCTTGACCGTGAAGGTCGGGTCCTCGTCGGAGAGGCGCTGGATCGCGGTGCCCAGCTTCTCCTGGTCACCCTTGGTCTTGGGCTCGATCGCGACCTCGATCACCGGGGCCGGGAACGTCATCGACTCGAGGACGACCTGGTTGTTGGGGTCGCACAGCGTGTGACCGGTCTTGGTGTCCTTGAGGCCCATCACGGCCACGATCTGGCCGGCGCCGACCGACGCGATCTCCTCACGCTTGTTGGCGTGCATCTGGTAGACCTTGCCGATCCGCTCCTTGCGGCCGTTGACCGAGTTGACCACGGTCGAGCCCGCCTCGAGCTTGCCCGAGTAGACGCGGACGTAGATCAGCTTGCCGAGGTGCGGGTCGGAGGCGATCTTGTAGGCGAGGCCGGAGAACGGCTCGTCGTCGGACGGCTTGCGGGAGATGGCCTCCTCCTCGTCGCGCGGCGAGTGACCGACGATGGCGTCGATGTCGAGCGGCGAGGGAAGGTACTTGACGACCGCGTCGAGCAGGGGCTGGACGCCCTTGTTCTTGAACGCGGTGCCGCAGAGGACCGGGTTGACCTTGTCGGCCAGCGTGGCGCGACGGATCGCGGCCTCGAGCTCCTCGACGGTGAAGTTCTCGTCACCCTCCTCGAGGTACTTCTCCATGATCTCGTCGTCGGCCTCGGCGAGCGTCTCGATGAACTTCTCGCGGTACTCCGCGGCCTGCTCGGCGAGGTCGGCCGGGATCTCCTCGACGTCGTAGTCCTCACCCATCTTGGTCTCGCCGCGCCAGGTGAGGGCACGCATGCCGACCAGGTCGACGACACCGAGGAAGTCGGACTCCGCGCCGATCGGCAGCTGGAGCACGAGCGGGGTGGAGTTGAGGCGCTCGACCATCATGTCGACGCAGCGGAAGAAGTCCGCGCCGGTGCGGTCGAGCTTGTTGACGAAGCACATGCGGGGGACGGAGTACTTGTTGGCCTGGCGCCACACCGTCATGGTCTGCGGCTCGACACCGGCAACACCGTCGAAGACCGCCACGGCGCCGTCGAGGACGCGCAGCGAGCGCTCGACCTCAGCGGTGAAGTCCACGTGGCCGGGGGTGTCGATGATGTTGATCTGGTGGTTCTTCCACCAGCAGGTCGTCGCGGCCGACGTGATGGTGATGCCGCGCTCCTGCTCCTGCTCCATCCAGTCCATCGTGGCGCCACCCTCGTGGACCTCACCGATCTTGTAGGTGATGCCGGTGTAGAAGAGGATGCGCTCGGTGGTGGTGGTCTTGCCGGCGTCGATGTGCGCCATGATGCCGATGTTGCGGACCTTGTTGAGGTCGGTGGTGATGTCGACAGCCACTGTTGTGTCTCAGTCCCTCGGAAGTTGGTGGGAGCTCGTGGGGTGAGGGGCCGTACGACGCGCGGTGCGGGTCGTACGGCCCCTCGCCGTCACCAGCGGTAGTGGGCGAAGGCCTTGTTGGACTCGGCCATCTTGTGGGTGTCCTCGCGCTTCTTCACAGCGGCACCGAGGCCGTTGCTCGCGTCGAGGATCTCGTTCATCAGACGCTCGGCCATGGTCTTCTCGCGGCGGTCGGCGGCGTAGCCCACGAGCCAGCGCAGGGCCAGCGTGGTGGAGCGGTTGGCCTTGACCTCGACGGGGACCTGGTAGGTCGCGCCGCCGACGCGGCGGGACTTGACCTCGATGGCCGGCTTGACGTTGTCCATCGCGCGCTTGAGCGTGACGACCGGGTCGGTGCCGGTCTTCTCGCGGCAGCCCTCGAGGGCGGTGTAGACGATGCGCTGCGCCACAGCCTTCTTGCCGTCCTGCAGGACCTTGCTCACGAGCTGGGTGACCAGCTGGGAGCCGTAGACCGGGTCGACGACGAGGGGGCGCTTGGGAGCGGGACCCTTGCGAGGCATTACTTCTCCTTCTTCGCGCCGTAGCGGCTGCGGGCCTGCTTGCGGTTCTTGACACCCTGGGTGTCGAGCGAGCCGCGGATGATCTTGTAGCGGACGCCGGGAAGGTCCTTCACACGGCCGCCGCGGACGAGCACGATCGAGTGCTCCTGCAGGTTGTGACCGACACCCGGGATGTAGGCGGTGACCTCGACGCCGCTGCTCAGGCGCACGCGGGCGACCTTGCGGAGGGCGGAGTTCGGCTTCTTCGGGGTGGTCGTGTAGACGCGGGTGCAGACGCCTCGGCGCTGCGGGGATCCCTTCAGGGCAGGCGTCTTGTTCTTGGACACCTTGTCCTGGCGGCCCTTGCGGACCAGCTGGTTGATGGTGGGCACCGGGTGGTTCCCTCTCTCTGTCTGCTCATCACGGTCCGGCGCGGTGCCGGACTCGGGTGTCGTGCGTTGTTGCATGTGCCTGTTGCGAATACCGTGGCCAGCCGGGGCGCGGCCTCGAACGCCGCGAATTCCGTGCATGGGCATGGGTCTGGACGTGCCAGACACGAGGATTGAGGCTACTCGGGCGCCACGGCAGGGTCAAAATGCCGCTGGCGCCGCCCGGACGCCCGGTTCTACGACCGGCCGCTGCCCCTCGCGCCGCCTGCGATCGAGCCGGAGGTAGAGGGCCGCCGAGAGCACCACCCCGGCGATCGTGAGCAGCCCACCGCCCAGCAGCGTCCAGCGTGCGCCGTACTCCTGGCCGATCCAGCCGATGATGGGAGCACCGACGGGCGTGCCGCCCATGAAGATCATCAGGTAGAGGGCCATCACCCGCCCGCGGACGCCGGCGTCGGTGTGGAGCTGCATGTAGGTGTTGGCGCTGGTGATGAACGTCAGCGCGGTGAGGCCCGTGACCGGCGCGAGCAGCGCGAAGGTCAGGTAGGAGGGCATCAACCCGGCCAGCATCACCGAGGCGCCGAAGGCCAGGGCGGCCCCCACCACGAGGCGGTGGCGCACCTGGGTGCGGCGGGCGGCGAGCAGCGCGCCCGTCAGCGACCCGACGGCGAGGAAGGTGCCGAGGAGGCCGAACTCCTCGGGCCCCTTGCCGAACACCTCCGTCGCCATGAGCGCCGAGGTGATCTGGAAGTTGAGGCCGAAGGTGCCGGCGAAGAACACCAGGCCGAGGACGAGCAGCAGGTCGGGGCGCGCCCGCACGTAGGCCACGCCCTCGCGGATCGCGCCGGGTCCGCGGTCGGCGGGCGCCGCTGCGTCGATGCGGCTGGCGTCGAGGTGGCGCAGCGACCAGATCGGGGCGGCGTACGACACCGCGTTGAGGAGGATGACCCACCCAGTCGCCACCGCTCCCCCGCCGAAGGCGGCGATGAGGACGCCGGCCAGGCCGGGGCCGACGAGGCGGGCGGCATTGAAGCTGGCGGAGTTGAGGCCGACTGCGTTGGTGAGATCACCGGGCTCGACGAGCTCGGAGACGAAGGACTGGCGGGCGGGTGCGTCGAACGCCGAGGCGGAACCGAGGAGGAAGGCCAGGACGTAGACGTGCCACACCTCGGCGACGCCGGTGACGGCGAGGACGCCGAGGACGGCGGCGGGCAGCGCCATGCCCAGGTTGGTGAGCTGCAGCAGGCGCTGCTTGGGCACGCGGTCGGCGACCAGGCCGGCGAACGGCGTCAGCAGCAGGAACGGCAGGAACTGGAGCCCGGTCGTGATGCCGAGCGCGGTGGCGCCGGACCCGACGGCGAGCTCGAGCACCAGCCAGTCCTGGGCGACGCGCTGCATCCAGGTGCCGGTGTTGGACACGACGCCGCCGGCTGCGTAGCGGCGGTAGTTCGGGTTGGAGAGGGAGCGGAACGTGGGACTCGTGGTGACTCCTCAGTCGGTCATCGGTCAGGTGGTCAGTCGGCGACGGCGAGCCGGGCCAGGATGGGGGCCGCGTCGCGGAGGGTGGCGCGCTCGGCCGGCGTGAGCTCGGCGAGGCGCCTGGAGAGCCAGGCGTCGCGGCGCTGGCGGTCGGCCAGCACGGCCGCGCGGCCGGCGTCGGTGAGCGAGACGACGACCTGGCGCCCGTCGGTCTCGTGGGGGCGCCGCTCGACGTAGCCGTCGGACTCGAGGCAGTTGACCGTGCGGGTCATCGACGGCGGCTGGACGCGCTCGGCGCGGGCCAGGTCGCCGACCGTCTGGTCGCCCATCCGCACGAGCAGGCCCAGCACCACCATCTGCGGGATGCTCAGGTCGTTGTCGGGGTGGCGCTCGGAGACGAGGCGGCGGCGCAGGCGCATGACACCGGCCCGGAGCTCGGAGGCGAGCCCGGCGTCGGTGCGGAGGTCGGCGGTCGGCATGTCGTTAGCGTAACTCATTACTTCTGCTAACTATTCCGCCGTGCACAGCCGTTCAGCGATCCCCGGCTGGCCGGGGATCGCTGAACTTGTCAGGCCGTGCACGGGCCGACAGGTTACGGAGCGGCCGGCTGGCCGGGGATCGCTGAACTGGGTGGGCGATCGCTGAACTTGTCAGGTGTTCCCTGATCTGAAGGGGCGGTCAGGAGAGCCAGCCGCTGATGGGCGTGTAGGCGAAGTAGACGACGAACAGGGCGGCCACGACCCACATGAGCGGGTGGACCTCGCGGGTCTTGCCCACGACGACCTTGATGAAGACGTACGCCACGAAGCCGGCGCCGATGCCGACCGAGATCGAGTAGGTGAACGGCATGAGGACGACGGTGAGGAAGGCCGGGATGGCCACCTCGAGGTCGCGCCAGTCGATCTCGGTGACCTGCTGCATCATCAGGAAGCCCACGAGCACCAGCGCCGGGACGGCAGCCTCCGAGGGGATCGCCGCGACGAGAGGCGTGAAGAAGGTGGCGAGCAGGAACAGCGCGCCGGTGACGACGGAGGCCAGGCCGGTGCGGGCACCCTCCCCGACGCCCGAGGCGCTCTCGATGTACGACGTGTTGGACGAGACGCCGGCGGCGCCGCCCGCGATCGCGGCGACCGAGTCGACGACCAGGATGCGCTGGGCACCCGGCGGGGTGCCCTCCTCGTCGTTGAGGCCGGCCTCGGCGCCGATGGCCGTCATGGTGCCCATCGTGTCGAAGAAGTCGGCCAGCAGCAGGGAGAAGACGAGGAGCAGCGCGGCCAGCACACCGGTGCCGGCGCTGCCGAAGGCACCGAAGAGGTCGACCTCGCCCAGCGTGTCGAAGGACGGCAGGCCGACGACGTCACCGCTGAGGGTCGGCACGCTGAGCGACCAGCCCTTGGGGTTGTCGGCCGAGGCCGCGCCGAGGTTGCCGACGGCCTCGACCACGACGGCGACCACGGTGGTCACGAGGATCGAGATGAGGATCGCGCCCCGCACCTTGCGCACCCAGAGCGCGACCATGAGCGCCAGGCCGAGGCAGAACACCAGGACCGGCCACCCACCGAGGTGGCCGTCCGCGCCGAGCTGGACCGGCACCGTGGTCTGGAAGGCGTCCGGGATGCGGGTCACGACGCGGGCGTCGACGAAGCCGATGAGGGCGATGAACAGGCCGATGCCGACCGAGATGGCGACCTTCAGCTGCTGGGGCACGGCGTGGAAGACAGCCTTGCGGAAGCCGGTGAGCACCAGCACCAGGATGACGATGCCCTCGAGGACGACGAGTCCCATCGCCGCGCCCCACGTGGACTGCCGGGCGATGGTGTTGGCGACGAACGCGTTGAGCCCCAGGCCGGTGGCCAGCGCGAGCGGGAAGTTGGCGAACCCGCCCATGGCGATCGTCAGCACGCCGGCGACCAGCGCCGTGCCTGCGGCGATGGCCGGGATGCCGCTGCCCGGCTCGGCGCCACCCCCGAGGAAGGCGCCCGTCGAGTCGGGCACGAAGCCGAGGATGAGCGGGTTGAGCACGATGATGTAGGCCATCGTCAAGAAGGTGACGACGCCGCCGCGGACCTCGCGGCCGACGGTCGAGCCGCGCTGGCTGATCCGGAAGTAGCCGTCGAGGCCGGAGCCCTGCGGTCGCTGTCGCTGTGTCTGCGTCTGGTCGCTCACAGGACCGCAGTGTGGCACGACTGCGTCACGCCCGTCTTTCGTGCGTTCGCCCGCGTGTAGCGTGAGCGCGTGGACCTGGGTGACGAGCAGCCGACGAAGCACGAGATCGGGCGCCGCACCTACATCGTGGCGCAGGTCGAGCCGCTCGACGTCGACGGCGTACGCACCACCGAGGTCGGCACCGCGCTGTGGCTCCTGGGCTTCCTGGGCCTGCTGCCGTTCTGGGGCGCCCTCGAGGACAGCGGCCGCACGTGGTGGCTGTGGACCTGCCTCGCCGGCTTCGGCCTGGGCCTGTGCGGCCTGGAGTACTGCCGTCGCCGGCGCAAGGAGCGGGCCGCGCAGCAGGCCGTCCAGTGACCACCGCAAAGACGCGCTGGGAGCTCGCCGGCGAGGACAACCGCGGCTACGGCCTCCACTTCGCGGACCTCGTCGAGCAGGGCGCGGACGTCGCCGGCGAGGCCCGGCTGGCCGACGCCCTGGTCCCCCGCGGTGCCCGGGTCGTCGACATCGGGTCGGGGATGGGCCGTATCGCTGCGGCGCTGGCGGAGCGGGGCCACGAGGTCGTCGCCACCGAGCCCGACCCGGCGCTACGGGCCCAGTCGCGAGCGACGTACGTCGACCTCGAGGTCCTCCCCCACGACGCGCTGGCCCTCGACCCCGCCGAGGTCGGCACGTTCGACCTCGCAGTGCTCGTCGGCAACGTGATGGTCTTCCTCGCCGAGGGCACCGAGCGGTCGGTGCTGGCGCGGGTGCGCGACCTGCTCGCTCCGAACGGGCGCGCACTGGTCGGCTTCCACCTGCAGGCGGTCAAGGCCGGCAGCCGCACCTACCCCGCCGGCGAGTTCGTCGCCGACGTGGAGTCGGCCGGGCTGCGGGTGGTCCACCGGTTCGGCAGCTACGAGCTGCACGAGCCGGTCGACGACTACGCCGTGTGGGTGCTGGCGAGGACCTAGAAGGTCTCGAGCTCGTCCTCGACCAGGGTGTCGTGCACGTGGTCCGGGAGCGGGAGGGGCTGCTGCTTGCGCGCGAGCTTGACCTCGGAGTGCGCACCGCACCCGTGGTCGAAGGTGACGACGCGGCCGTCGTCGTTGGCGTTGCCGTTGGCGCAGACACCGAAGCGCTCGGACAGCGAGCCGTTGAGCCGCACCAGGAAGCCGCACGACCAGCAGGTGTCAGGAGCGCTCTTGGCCAGGGGCGAGTCGGGTCCGCCGGGGCCGGCGTACCAGCGCTCCGCGGCCATGTCGATGCCCTCGCGGCTCAGGGTCCGGACGCGGCCCAGGCCGAGGTCCTCGGCGACCCGGCGCACCTGGGCACGGGCGTCGGCGTCGAGGGGCGTGTCGAGCGGGTCGTCGCCGACGAGGTAGGTCGGGACCAGGCGCACGTCCTCGTCCTCGACGGGCAGCAGGTCGCCGGGCGAGAGGTCGCCGGGCTGGAGCCGCTCCTTGTAGGGCACCCAGTCGGGGGCCACGATCGCCTCGTCGCCGGGCAGCAGGACCACCTCGTTGACGGTGAGGTCCTTGCCGCGCTTGGCGCGGGTCATCGTGACCGACCAGTACCAGCCGGGGTAGCCCGGGCGGGTGCAGGCGAAGTGGTGGGTGACGACCCGCTCCCCCTCGGCACGCGCGCCGAGGTGGTCGCCGAGGTCGGTCGGCTCCGCGACCTCGAGGACGACGCTGCGCGCCAGCTCGACGGCCTTGGCGAGGACCGAGTCGGGCTTGCCGGCACGCGTGGGGAGAGCGATCACCAGCGCATCATGGCAAACAGCCGGTGGTCCTGTCCCGTCGGGGGACCCGGGCGGACCCGACCTGCGGGTGTCGGGCGCCGGCGTCGGGGCGGTAGGCCAAGATGGTCCCGTGACCTCCGACCGTCCCGATCCCGCCGCGGGGCCGCAGTCGGGGCGGTCCGAGACGGCCACCGACGCACCCCGCGCGAGTGCCCCCACGCCTCCCTCGGGCGCCGTACGACGCTCGCTCGCCGGGGCGGCGCGGGGAGCCCGGGCCGCCGGTCGTGGCGCAGGGACCGCCGGGCAGTTCGCGGTCACCCAGGCGCGGCGGGCCACCCGCGCGGAGGGAGCAGGCGACTCCGGGCTCTCCCGCCTGATCGAGCTGCACGCCTTCAACGCCGCCGGCGACGCCGCGGTCGCGATCTCGCTCGCCGGCACCTTGTTCTTCCAGGTCCCGACCGGCGAGGCACGCGGCCAGGTCGCCCTGTTCCTGGGCCTGACGATGCTGCCGTTCGCGATCGTGGCGCCGCTCATCGGGCCGTTCCTCGACCGCTTCAGCCACGGCCGGCGGTGGGCGGTCGGCGCGACGATGGCGATCCGCTGCTTCCTCTGCTGGGTGCTGGCGACGGCTGTGGTCACCGAGTCCGACTGGCTGTTCCCCGCCGCGCTCGGGTGCCTCGTCGCGTCGAAGGCGTACGGCGTCGCACGCGCCGCCGCGGTGCCGCGGCTGCTGCCGCCCGACCTGACGCTGGTCAAGGCCAACGCCCGCGTCTCCCTCGCGGGCATCGTGGGCGCCGGGCTGTCCGCCCCGCTGGCGATCCTCGCCTCCACCTTCGGTCCGGAGTGGTCGCTGCGCTACGGCTTCCTCGTCTTCGTGCTCGCCACCATCTGGGCCATCCGGCTGCCGGAGAAGGTCGACGCCAGCCAGGGCGAGGGCGAGCTGGTGCTGACGGGTCCGACCGAGGCGGGGCGCACCGGTCGTCGCCCGCGCACCCGCATCCCCGCGGCCGTGGCGTTCGCGCTGCGCGCCAACTGCGGACCGCGGTGGTTCTCCGGCTTCCTGACGATGTTCATGGCGTTCCTGCTGCGCGACAACCCGATCGGCGAATGGCGGCCCGAGGTGCTGCTCGGGCTCGTGATCGGCGCGGCCGGCCTCGGCAACACCCTCGGCATCACCATCGGGTCGCTGATGAGACGCCTCAACCCGGCCGTGACGGTGGTGCTCGCCCTGCTGGCCGACGTCGTCGTCGCGACCCTGGCGGCGGTGTTCTACGGGCTGGTCACGCTCGTGCTGCTCGGCCTGACGGCGGGTCTCGCGCAGGCGCTCGCCAAGCTGTCGCTCGACTCGACGATCCAGCGCGACATCCCCAGCCGCATCCAGGCCAGCGCGTTCGCCCGCTCCGACACGACCCTGCAGCTGGCGTGGGTCATCGGCGGCTTCGTGGGCATCGCGATGCCGCTGATGCCGCAGCTCGGCCTCGGGATCGCGGCCGGGGTCCTGGGGCTGTGGGCGTCCTTCGTGCTGCTCAGCCGCTCGGGCCGGGTGTCGCGACCGGCCCGCACCTGACGACGTACGACGTGTCGCCTCAGGCGTCGAGCTCGTCGGCGAGGGCGCGGAGCACCTTCGCCGTGCCGCGCGCGGCCGCGCGCTCGGGGTGCCGGCCCCGGCGGTAGGTCTCCTCGACGCCCTCGAGCATCTTGATGAGGTCCTCGACGATCGTCACCATCGCCTCGGGCTGCTTGCGCTGGGCGTTGCGCTGGTTGCGTGCGACGGAGGCCGGAGCGTCGACGATGCGCACCTGCAGCGCCTGGTCGCCGCGGCGGCCCTGGGCGATGCCGAACTCGACCTTGGTGCCGGCCTTGAGCGTGGTCGTGCCCTCGGGCAGCGCGTCGGCGTGCACGTAGACGTCCGGACCGTCCTCCTGCGACAGGAAGCCGAAACCCTTCTCCGCGTCGTACCACTTCACCTTGCCACTCGGCACGGTCCACCCCTCAGCTCTGCGCTCGGCGCCGCGTGGAACCACGCGGCGGGCACAGGATAGGGGGCCGCCGCAGGGACGGACCAACGGGTTGTCACCCGGGGGGCTTTGATTTGGTGACGCCCCTGCTGGGACCATGGGAGGCTCGGGGGTCCCACCGCGGGGGCGGAGGGCGACACGGACGACGAGGCGGGAGACACGCGTGCGCACACGACGGACGAGACGGTTCCTCGGCCACTGCGCGCTCGCGCTCGCCCTGGGACTGTCCGTGACTGCCGTGGCGCCCGGCACCGCGACCGCCGACGACGTCCCTGCGCCTGCACCGGGCGAGCTCGTCCTCGTGACCCTCACCGGCGCCGGTACGTCCGCCGGGCGCGCCGAGGCGCCCGAGCTGCTGGCGGAGCAGGACGCCGTGCTGACCGCCATCGGTGCGGGCGAGCCCGTCTACCGCTGGACCACCGCGCTCAACGGCTTCGCCACCCGGCTGACCGAGGAGCAGCTGACCGCCCTCGACGACCAGGCCGACGTCGCCTCGGTCGAGGCCGACACGATCCGTCCGCTGGCCGGTCGCACCTCGCTCGCAGCCGTCCGCGGTGCCTCTGCCAGCCCCCGCCTGCGGGGCGGGGCCGGAGTCGTGGTCGGCGTCGTCGACTCGGGCATCGCGCCGGAGTCGCCCGCCTTCGCCGAGGTCCCCGGCCTCGGCGCCGATCCGGAGGCCTTCGCCGGTGCGTGCGTGGAGGGCGACGGCTGGACCGCCGACGACTGCACCCGCAAGATCGTCGGCGCCCGCTGGTACGTCGACGGCTTCGGCGCCGAGCGGGTGCGGTCGTCGGAGTCGTTGTCGCCCCGCGACGCCCTCGGCCACGGCACGCAGGTCTCCTCGGTCGCGGCCGGCAACGCCGGGGTCAGCGTGCGGGTCGACGACCGCGACGCCGGCTTCTTCGGCGGTGTGGCCCCGCAGGCCCGGATCGCCGCCTACAAGGCCTGCTGGGGGGCTCCCGACCCCGCGGACGACGGCTGCTCGACCGCTGACGTCGTCTCGGCGGTCGACGCCGCGGTCGCCGACGGCGTCGACGTCCTGAGCCTCGCGCTCTCGGGTGGAGAGCGCATCGACACCCTCCAGATGGCGCTCCTCGGCGCGGCCGAGGCCGACGTGGTCGTCATCGGCGCCTCCGGCAACGCAGGCAGGTCGGCCTACGCCGCCCACGCCGGGCCGTGGGTCGCGACCGTCGGCGCTGCCGTGGGCCGCATGTCACGAGCACGCCTCACCCTTCCCGGAGGCCGGTCGTGGGCCGGCGGCGGGCGCCCGTCGGAGGTGAGGGGCCGCACCGTGCTGGCGCAGGACGCAGCGGCGCCGGGTGCGTCGCGGCGGGCCGCCGCGCAGTGCCGGCTCGGGGCCCTCGACTCGCGCCTGGTCGCGGACCGGGTGGTGGTCTGCCAGCGCGGGGCGATCGGGCGCATCGACAAGTCCGAGGCCGTCGCGCAGGCGGGCGGTCGAGCCATGGTCCTGGTCAACCGTCGTCCCGGCTCCGTCACCGCGGACCTCCACTCCGTGCCCACCGTCCACCTGTCGGCGTCCGCCGGGCGGTCGTTCAGCCGCTGGGTGTCGCGTCACCCCGACACCCGGGTCACGGTGTCGCGGGTCGCCGGCGACCCCGGCACCCGTCGTACGGCCCGGTGGAGCGCCGCGGGCGACCCGCGCGGGATCACGGTCAAGCCCGACGCGGTGGCCGACGGGGACGCCGTGCTGGGTGCCCTGCCGGACTCCACCGGCCGCTCGTGGGGCGTCTTCAGCGGCAGCTCGGCAGCCACCGCCCATGCCAGCGGGCTGGCAGCGCTGACCCTCGGCCAGCACCCCGAGTGGTCGGCCTCGGTGGTCCGGTCGCTCCTGGTGACGTCGGCGCGACCCGTCGTCGGTTCGTCGGTCCTGGAGCAGGGGGCCGGCGCACTCCCCAACCAGGCCCCGACCGCCCACCTGGCCCTCGACGTGGCCCCCGAGCAGTGGCGCCGTGCCGTACGCCGCCACCGTCTCGCGCGCCTCAACACGAGCTCGCTCCTGATGCCGGCGCAGCAGCGCCGCGCGGTGCGCACGGTGACCAACGTCGGCACCCGCCCCGAGTACTTCTCCGTCACCGCTCGCGGCTTCACCTCCCACCGCGTGCGCGTGCAGCCGCTGGCCGTACGCCTCGCGCCCGGCGAGTCGGCCGACTTCACCGTCACGGTGTCCGGCCCCGCTGCTCCTGGCCGGCTCGACGACGGCATGCTCGTGTGGCTGGGCGCTCGCGGAGGCGTCACCCGCGTGCCGGTCGCGCTGACCCGCTGATGACGACGGGCCGCCGCCCCCGGAGGGACGACGGCCCGTGCCGGACGTGACGGGGCTCAGTCCTGCAGTACCCGGTCGTGGCGCAGCGAGCTGGCCTTGGTCTCCTGCGCGACCAGCACGGCGATGATCGTGATGGCCGACGCGATGGTCATGTAGATGGCCACCTTCGGGACGTTGCTGACCCCGGCGCTGGCGTCGCCGAGCAGCTCGATGGCGATGATCGGGGCGAGGGCGCCGGCGAAGATCGAGGCGAGCTGGTAGCCGACCGAGGCGCCGGTGTAGCGGACCGAGGTGCCGAACAGCTCGGAGAAGAACGCCGCCTGCGGCGCGTACATCAGTGCGTGCAGGACCAGGCCGACGACGATCGCGAGGATGATCTTGCCCTCGGACCGGGACGCGATCAGGTCGAAGAAGACCCATGACCACGCAGCGACACCGACGGCGCCGACGAGGTAGAGCGGGCGACGTCCGACGCGGTCGCTGAGCGCACCGACCAGCGGGATGGTCACGAAGTGCACCACGGAGCCGATGAGCAGCGCCTTGAGGATGAGCGACTTGTCGTCGGCGGTGCCGGCGTAGATGGTGAGGAACGAGATCGAGATGATCGTGAACAGGTAGTAGGAGATGTTCTCGGCCATGCGCATGCCCATGGCGACGAGGACCTCCTTGGGGTACTTGCGGAACACCTCGACCAGCGGCAGGTGCGGGGTCTCCTTGGTCGCGAGCTCGGCCTTGGCCTCGGCGAAGACCGGCGACTCCTCGATCGACAGGCGCACCCACAGACCGACGCCGACCAGCACGGCGCTCAGCAGGAACGGCACGCGCCAGCCCCAGGACTCGAAGGCCGCGTCGGACTGCACGGCCGCGAGCACCCACAGGACGCCGGTGGCGAACAGGTTGCCGAGCGCCACGCCGGCCTGCGGCCAGGAGGACCAGAAGCCGCGCTGGGAGTCGTCACCGTGCTCGGCGGCCATGAGGACCGCCCCGCCCCACTCGCCACCGACCGCGAAGCCCTGGAGCAGGCGGCACGTCAGGAGCAGCAGCGGCGCGGCGACGCCGATGGAGGCGTACGTCGGCAGCAGGCCGATGGCGAAGGTCGCGATGCCCATCAGGAAGAGCGAGGCGACCAGCATCTTCTTGCGGCCGACCTTGTCGCCGAAGTGCCCGAAGACGATGCCGCCGAGCGGCCGCGCGACGAAGCCCAGGGCGTAGGTGCCGAAGGCGAGCAGCGTCGCGGTGGCCGGCTCGCTCTCGGGGAAGAACAGGGTGCCGAAGACCAGGGCAGCGGCGGAGCCGTAGAGGAAGAAGTCGTACCACTCGACGGCGGTCCCGATCAGCGAGGCGAAGACGACCTTCACGATGCTGGTGCGCTCCGGCTCGGTGCCGGGCGCGCCGCGCCCGGCGGCGCTGGTGGTTTCGGTGCTCATCACGTGCCTTTCATGGGGGACTCAGGGATGCGGAGACGGGCGGGAGCTCAGGCTGCGGTCCAGCCGCCGTCGAGGGAGAGCGAGGACCCGGTCATCGAGGTCGCGGCCGGGCTGCACAGGAAGGCCACCGCGTCGGCGACCTCCTCGGGCTCGACGAGCCGCTTGAGCGGGGTGCGGGCGAGCAGGACGGTGTCGAGGACCTCGTCCTCCGCGATGCCGTGGGAGCGGGCCTGGTCGGCGAGCTGCCCCTCGACCAGCGGTGTGCGGACGTAGCCGGGGCACACGGTGTTGCTCGTGACGCCCTTGTCGGCCGCCTCGAGCGCGATGACCTTCGAGAGGCCCTCGAGCCCGTGCTTGGCGCTGACGTAGGCCGACTTGTAGGCCGACGCGCGGTGGCCGTGCACGCTGGAGACGTGGACCAGCCGGCCCCAGCCCCGGGCGTACATGCCCGGCAGGACGCGGCGCGCGAGCAGGAACGGCGCGTGCAGCATCAGCGCGTGGATGGTGCGGAACCGCTCGGGATCGAACTCCTCGACCGGGGCGACGTGCTGGATGCCGGCGTTGTTGACGAGGATGTCGACGTCGAGGTCGAGGTGGGTGATCGCCGCCTCGTCGGTGAGGTCGACGACGTGGGGCGTGCCGTGCACCTGCGCGGCGACCTTGGCGACACCCTCGTCGTCGCGGTCGAGCAGATGGACCTCGGCGCCGGCCGCGGCGAGCCTGGCGGCGACTGCCGCGCCGATGCCGCTGGCGGCACCGGTCACCAGGGCCCGCCGTCCGGTGAGGGCGGGCGGCGCGGAGGGGGTGGCGGTGGTCATGGGCCTCACCGTAGGGAGCGGAGTGACGCACGGCACATGGCCAGGGGCACCACAGTTGGATGCTAACCATGTGTCGGCGCCCCACTCCCGGGCGTCGGTCAGCCGTCCTGCAGGCGCGCGAGGCGGAGCGCGAGCTGGAGGTCGAGGGACCGCTCGGGCTCGCGCCAACCGGCCCCGAGGAGCTCGCCGACCCGCTCGAGCCGCTGCGTCACGGTGTTGGGGTGGACGTGCAGGGCGCTCGCCGTGTCCTTGAGGTGGCCGCCGCTGGCGAACCACTCCTCCAGGGTGGCCACCAGGCCGGTCCTCCGACGCTCGTCCCAGGCACGCACCGGCCCGATCGTCGCCTCGATGAACGCGGTGACGTGCTCGCGGTCGTTGTCGCCGAGCAGCAGGCGCGCGACCCCGAGGCCGGCGGGGTCGCTCACCGCGCCCCGGCGGCCGAGGCGCACCAACGTGTCGAGGCAGCGCCGCGCCTCGTCGTGAGCCGTCACCAGTCGGTCGCCGTGGAGCGCGTCGCTCGTGCCGGCGACCCCGACGGTCGCCACTCCCCCCAGCTCGGCAAGCGCGGCCCGTAGGTCGTCCCCGACCTGGCGCGGGTCCTCGCTCGGGACCACCACGACCACGGCGCCGCGGTGCTCGCCGGCGAGGCCGGAGCTGCGTCGCGCCAGGGCCACGGCGGCCCGGCTCGCGCGATGCCGGTCGGCCCCGTCGACGGTGGCAGCGGCCACGACGACCGGGCCGTCGAGGCTGGCACTGTGCCGGCTTACGCGGTCGCGCAGCCGCTCCCGCGAGGCGGGGTCGGACTCCAGCAGGTCGGCGAGCAGCTGGCCACCGAGGCGCTCCTCGGCGTCGGTGACCGAGCGGGCGAAGAGCAGCACCAGTGCGGTGACCAGCGCCCCGCGCTCGAGCGTACGACGACCCGCGAGGTCGAGCGGCTCGTCGCGGCGCAGGACCAGGTGGCGACGTGCTCGGTGCGGGCGAGGGCGGCCGCGACCAGTCCCGACCCGGTCGCCACCGACCGGCCCGAGGCCACCGCGTCGGCCACCGCGCCGGCCACCGCCGGGGAGGCGTCCGGCCGGTCCGGTCCGGCGTCCTCCCCCGCCAGCAGCTCCCCGGTCGGCGCCCAGACCGACACCGCGCCACCCAGCACGCCGGAGAGCACCTCGGCCACCTCGGCGACCCCTCCGCCGCCGATGAGCAGGTCGGTGAGCCGGTCGTGGGCGAGTGCCGCGGCGTCGACCGCCTCGGTGTGCCGGGTCAGGGAGCGGTTGGCCTCGTCGAGCTCGGCGAAGAGGCGGGCGTTCTCCAGGGCCACCACCGCGTGCGCGGCGAACGACGTGAGGAGGCTGACCTCCGACTGCGGGAAGCGGCGCACGGACCGGTGCACCGCGAGCAGGGCTCCGATCACGACGCCGTCGAGCACCAGCGGCACCCCGAGGATGGCGCGGATCTGCTCGCCCGCCACGGCCTCGTCGATGTAGCCCTGGTGGACGAACCGCTCGTCCGCGGCGTAGTCCTCGGTGAAGTAGGCCGCGCCCGTCTGCGCGACCAGACCCAGCAGACCGGTGCCGAGCGGCAGCCGCAGGGTCTGGAACTCACGGGTCAGCGCCCCGTCGGTGACCTTCATGTAGGACGCGCCGTCGCCCTCGTCGTTGAGCGAGAGGTAGGTCATGTCGCAGTGCAGCAGCTGGCGCGCGCGGCGCACGATCGCGGCGAGGATCGTGTCGACGTCGCGGATGGCGGTCAGGTCGGACGCCGTCTCGTAGAGCGCGGACAGCTCCGCCTCCCGCGACCGCATGCGGCTCATCAGGTCGCGCAGCCGGAGGGCGACGTCGTACTCCGTGCGCAGCCGGGCCGCCTCCGCCTCGTCCGCGCCCGTCTCACGCTGGGCGAGGTGCTCGTCGAAGGCGGTCAGCGGCGCCTCGTCGTAGAGCAGGTCCAGGAAGGTCGACACGTCGCCCATCCTGCCCCGTCGCGGCCTTGCCTGGCTCAGCCCTCCCGGGAGACGACCATCTCGCGGTCGCCGTAGACGAGCTTGTCGCCGTCGACCAGCGAGGCCGGCTTGCCGGGGGCGAGCTGGCGCGAGACGCCCTGGCGCACCAGCACCGTGCCGTTGGTCGAGCCGCGGTCCATGACCACGATCGTCCCGTCGGGGGCCGGGCCGAACTGGGCGTGCGTCTTCGAGACCGACATGTCGGCCGAGGCCAGCGGGATCAGGTGGGCCACCTGCTCCCCGGCGCGCGGCTCGGGACGACGCCCGACCAGTGCGAGACCGGCGATCACGAAGCTCTCGCCGTTGTCGAAGTGCACCCGCCAGCGCGGCGGGGCCATCGGCGTCCCCGGCGGCGGGCCCTGTCGCACCGGCTGCGCGGGCGGCGGCGACCACTGCTGCGGCGGCACCGGCGGCGTCTGCGCGGGTCGGGCCTGCGGCTGCGGCTGGGCGGGTTGCTGCACGGGTGCGGGAGCCGGGGGCGGGGTCGGAGCGGGGGCCGGAGCGGGCGTGGGCGTCGGGGTCGGTGCCGGTCGCGCGAGGTCGGCGGGGAGGGGCTGGCGACGCATGGAGTGCTCGGAGCGCTCGGGCGTCCTGACCTGCTCGACCGGCGGGGCCGGCACGAGCCGCATCGCGGTGAGGTTGACGATGTGGCGCGGGGCGTCGTCGGCAGCGGTGTCGTCGACCTCGACCACGGGACGTACGTCGACGACGACGGTGTGGGCGAGGTGGTCGTGCCAGCCGCGACGCTGCCGGCCGCGGTCCTCGACGGCCGTCCACGCCAGGGTGGCCACGCCGAGGCCGAAGGTGGGCAGCCCGGCCACGCCGAGCACGAGCGAGCGCAGCAGCGCCGGGCCGACCCCGATCGGGGTGCCCGTGCCGTGGTGCACCACGCGCAGTCCCGAGACCGCCTTGCCGGGCGACGTGCCGCTGACGCCCAGCACGACGGCGAGCACGAGCCAGACCAGCACGGTCGTGCCGGCCACGGCTCCGACGACGGTCCACAGGTCGTCGGAGACGAACAGGGCGGTCGCGACCCCGACCGCGGCGATGAGGCTCCACGCGAGGAGGCGGTCGACGGCGAAGGCCGCGAATCGCCGTTCGAGCTCGGCGACGGGGTAGGTCATGGCCTGGGGAGCGGCCTGCGGAACGGCCTGGGGGTGCTGGGTCACGGCTGGTCTCGGTGGGTGCTGGTCAGGGGTTGGTGACCTGGATGGTGACACCGTCGCCGAGGTCGAGGACGGCGCCGGGGATCAGGCTGACGGCGATGCCGGGCTTGAGCTCCTCGGGGTCGAGACCGGGCTGGGCCAGCACGGTGCCGTTGGTGGAGCCGAGGTCGGTGGCGATGGCGGAGCCGTGGTCGGCACCGGCCCCCGGCCTGATCTCGAGGTGGGTGGAGGAGATCTCCTGGTGCGGGCTGGGGACCGTGACGACGTGCGGCTGGTCATGGGAGGCGAAGCGACGGGCCTCGGGGGCGCGCCCCACGAGCACGGTGCGGTCGACGGCCACCACGTCACCGGTGGAGAAGACCAGCGAGGCGACCGGCTGCGCGACCACGTCGGGCGCGATCTCCTGGCCGGGGATGGGTGGGCGCTCGAAGTCGGCGACCGGGGCGCCCACCTGCGTCTGGCCGTCGCGGTCGGACCAGTCGTCCGCGACGACCGGGGTCTCGCCCGTCGGGGTCGGGTCGTCCTCCGGCGAGCCGAACTGCATCGGCGCGGCGGGGGCCTCGAGGTCGGTCACGGACGAGCGCTCCGGCTCGGCGTCCGGGGTCGGACCCGGCTCGGGCTCCGGCTCGGCGTCCGCGGCGGGAGCGACGGCGGGCTCCCCTGCGGCGGGCTCCTCGACGGAGACGGGTGCGGACGGCGTCCCGAACTCGACGGCCGAGACCCGGGCCAGGCCGGGGGTGAGGCGGTGGTCGGCGGATCCCTCACCGTTGAGCGTCACCCGGACGCTGGTGACGCCGGCCAGGACCTGCTCGGCCCACGTGGTGCCGGGCGCGGCGCTGAGGATCTCCTCGCCACCCGTCGATGAGACGGTCGCCGTCGGCGCACCGCGCACGATCAGTCGGGTCGAGTCGTCGTCGTGGGCGACGAGGGCGAAGTGGTCGAGGGAGGACAGGCCGCCCGCGAGGAGGGCGTCGAGCAGGGCCTCGGCCCCGGCGCCGGAGTCGGCGAGGTCCCACAACGTGGCCACCCGGCCGCGCTGGCTGCCCGGCAGCAGGACCGTCACCCGGTCGCCGACCACGGCGTACCAGTCCCCCGGCGCGAACCTGGCCTCAGTGCTCACAGTCGTCCCCCCAGCTTGGATTCGAGACTCTCGAGCTGGCGCCGGGAGTCGTAGGTCGCGTCCTTCACCAATCCCACCACATCGATGACGACCGCCGTGGCGTTGTCGCGACCTCCGGCGGCCACCGCCGCGCGCACCAGCGCGTCGGCCGCGTCGCGCGGATCGGCGACGGACTCGAGGATCTCCTCGATCTCCTCGTCCTCGATCATCCCGGTCACGCCGTCGCTGCAGAGCAGGAGGCGTTCGACCGACCCCAGGGGCAGGAGGAAGAAGTCGGGCTGGATGCCCTCCGGGCTGCCGAGCGCCCGGGTGATGACGTGCCGCTCGGGGTGGACCGAGGCCTCCTCGGCCGTGATGTGGCCCGAGTCGATCAGCTCCTGGACCACCGAGTGGTCCACGCTCACCTGCTCGAGGCGACTCTCGACGATGCGGTAGATGCGCGAGTCGCCGAGGTTGGCCAGGAGCCACTTGGTGGTGCCGTCGTCGACGACGAGGACCGCCACGACCGCGGTGGTGCCGGCGTGCCAGCCGGGGTGGAGCGCGCGGTGGGCGTCGCCGTAGTCGACGATCCGCGCCTGCGCACGGGCGAAGGCGTCGGCGACCAGCTCGGCACCTCGCCGGGGGTCGTAGGACTCGGCGAGGCGCTGGAACTCCTCGACGACCATCTGGCTCGCGACGTCGCCGCCGGAGTGGCCGCCCATGCCGTCGGCGACCACGAACACGGGAGGGGCGACGAGGTAGGAGTCCTCGTTGACCTTCCGCACCAGTCCGACGTCGGTCGACGCCCCGTGATGCAGATCAACGTCCAGCATGTCGGCCCTCTTCGCCCCGTGTCGAGATGTGGGGCCGCGGTGCCGGCCCGGCGAGTAGCGTAAGAGGGATGTCCAGTTCAGCGCGGACGACACCCGCACGCACCCTCGCCGACCAGCTGCGCAGCTGGCCGGACGAGCGGCTCGTGGCGCTGCTCAGGGCCCGTCCGGATCTCGCCACACCCGCCCCTCAGGATTCCTCGCAGCTGGCCTCGCGGGCTGCCACGCGCTCATCGATCCATCGCGCCCTCGACGGCCTGGACCGCCTCGAGCTTTCCGTGCTTGATGCCCTTCTGGTTGCAGGTCAAACCACTTCCGCCGACCTGATCTCGATCGTGCACGCCGACGAGGCCCGCACGGCTGCGGCCCTGCAGCGCCTGCTCGACCTGGCCCTCGCCTGGGAGGCGCCCGGCGGCGTGCGCGCGCTCACCGGTGTGGCCGACGCGATGCGGGGCATGCCGGGCCTGGTCAGCGGCCTGCGACCCTCCAGTCCCGAGCCCGCGCCGCCCGACGAGGTGGCGGCGCGGATCGCCGAGCTCACCCCGGCCGCGACCGCCCTGCTGCGCCACGTCGACGACCACGGCGGGGAGGGCACGACCGGTTCGGCGCGACGCACCGTGTCGCCGACGGAGGCCCGGTCGCCGGCCGAGGAGCTGATCAGCAGGCGCCTGCTCGTGCCCCGCGAGGGTGACGCCGTCGTGCTGCCGGGCGAGGTGGGCCTCGCCCTCCGCGGCGGTCGCACCACCCTGGAGCCGGTCGACGAGGTGCCTCCGCTGGCCACCGCGTCGCGCGACGCCTCGCTGGTCGCCCGGACGGCCGCGGGTGCGGCCTTCGACGTCGTACGACGCGTGGAGCTGCTGCTCGACCACTGGGGCGTGCAGCCGCCGAGCGTCCTGCGCAGCGGCGGGCTCGCCGTCCGCGACCTCAAGGCGGTGGCCCGCGAGCTGCACGTCGACGAGCCGGGGGCGGCCCTGGTCGTGGAGGTGGCGCTGACCGCCGGTCTCGTCGCGGAGGCGGCCGACACCGACGGCACCCCCTCCTGGTTGCCCACCGACGACTTCGACGTCTGGTCCGGCCTGCCGCTCGCGGAGCGGTGGGCCCGCCTGGTGGGCGGGTGGCTGACCAGCAGCCGGGTGCCGTCGTTGGTGGGGTCGCGCGACCCCGCCGGCAAGTCCTGGAACGCGCTCGCCCCCGAGCTCTCCAGCGGGCTCGCCGAGGAGGCCCGGCGGCTGGCGCTGCAGGTGCTGGCCGAGGTGCCCGACGGCGAGGTGCTCGCCGTGGGCACGGGCATCGCGTCGCTCGTGCAGCGCGTCGCCTGGCTGCGTCCGCGCCGCCCCACGGTCTTCGCCGACCTGGTCACCGCTGCGCTGTCGGAGGCGGCGGCGCTCGGGGTCACCGGCGCAGGAGGTCTCCCGTCCAGCGGTCGGCACGTCGCGGCGGGTGACCTGCCGGCGGCCGCCGAGGCGATCGCTCCCCACCTCCCCCGCCCGGTCGACCACGTCCTCCTCCAGGCCGACCTCACGGCCGTCGCCCCGGGTCCGCTCGAGACCGAGGTGGCCCGCCGCCTGCACCTGCTCGCCGACGTGGAGTCGCGCGGCGGCGCGACGGTCTACCGCTTCACCTCCGGCTCGCTGCGCCGCGGCTTCGACGCGGGGTTGTCGAGCGGTGAGGTGCGCGAGTTCCTCAGCACGGTGTCGCACACGCCGGTCCCCCAGCCGCTGGAGTTCTTGGTCGACGACGTCGCCCGCACCTTCGGCACCGTGCGGGTCGGGCACGCCGAGGCGTTCCTGCGCGCCGACGACGAGGCCGCCCTGGCCGCCCTCGTGCACGACCCACGGGGGCGGAGCCTGGGGCTGCGCCTGCTCGCCCCGACGGTCGCCATCGCCACCTCGCCACTCGACGTCCTGCTGCCCCGGCTCCGCGAGCTGGGTGCCGCCCCGGTCGTCGAGGCGGCCGACGGCACCGTCCGGGTGAGCCGCCCCGACCTGCAGCGCGCCCGCACCCGTCGCGGCCGCCGGCCCGCCGGCGCGGTGGCGGCGCGGCAGGCGGCGCAGGTCCAGGCCGTGGCGACGGCCATCCGCGTGGGCGACCGGGCCGAGTCGTCCCGGCCGGCCAGCGCCGAGGCGACCACGACCCCCTCCGGCGCGCTGGCCGCCCTGCGGGAGGCCATCGAGGCAGGCAGCACCGTGGTCATCGGCTACGTCGACAACCACGGCGCCAACGGCGAGCGCGTCGTCGACCCGCGCCGCCTCGACGGCGGTCGGCTGTCGGCGTACGACCACCGTGCCGACGACGTCCGCGAGTTCGCCGTGCACCGCATCACGGGCGTACGACACGCCTGACCGCCTGCGTGGCCGCCTCCGTACACTTGAAAGATGGACTTCATCCGGTACGCCGAGCGCGCGGCCGCGCTCGTCAACGCCGACCTGCACGACGAGGAGGCGCTGCGCGAGCACCTCGCCGGCCGCTCCTGGCTGCACCGCTCGGTGGTCGCGGGTGACGTCGAGTCCGTGCAGACGTTCCAGGCAGCGCTACGGCCCGTGTTCGAGGCCTCGGACGCCGACGACGTGGCGCTCGTCGTGAGCTCGATCAACGACCTGCTCGCCGAGCACCCCGTCACGCCGATGATCTCCGACCACGACCCCGACAACCTCCACATGCACGTGGCCAACCGGGCAGCGTCGGTCGCCGAGCTGCTGATCGGCGAGGCACTGATGGGGCTGGCCAACCTCGTCTGCGACCTCGGCGCCACCCGGCTCGGCACGTGCTCGGAGCCCCGGTGCGACCACGTCTTCGTCGACACCTCCCCCAACCAGTCGCGCCGCTACTGCTCCGACCGCTGCTCCTCGCGCGCCAACGTGGCGGCGTTCCGGGCACGACAGAAGGCCGGAGCCGCGAGCTGACCCGACGCGCTCAGCGCGGGAGGACGTGGAAGTCGACGAGCAGGGCCACGGGCATGCCGTGGCGGTTGCGTCCGATCATTGCCTCGTAGCCGTAGGGCCCGTCGCCGGGATCGACCCAGGCGCCGATCACGTCCCCGTCCACCTCGACCGGACGCAGGCCGTCGGGGACGTAGGGCCATGCCAGCTCGCCGGCCAGCTCGACCAGGTCGTCGACCCGGTCGCCGGCGACGAAGGCGGCGCACCCCTTGTCGATCGACAGGCGGAGGTCGCCGGGCATCGTCACCCAGTCGGCGACGCGCTCGAGACGCCCGACCACCGCCGCGCCACATGTCACGCGCTCGCCGGCGGGCGTCTCACGCCGCAGGACCGCCGCCTCCACCGGCTGCTCCTCGCCGCGCAGCTCCACGCGCACGTCGATCCCCTGCCACTCGAGCGACATCGGGTCGAGGGCAGCGACCGCACCGTGCGGGGTGCGGATGGGCGCGGAGACGAGCCGCTCGACCACGAGCTCGGCACCGCCCGGGGTCCGCACCGTGCCGCCGTACGGCAGCAGCTCGGCGGTCGTCATGCCCGACCTCAGCAGCGGGACGGGTCGGTCCTCGACCTCCTCCCCGGCGCTGAGCGGGCCGACTGCGTGGCCCCAGTCGTCGGGCAGACCGGCCGAGCGCTTGATGTCCGCGACCACCGCGGCGTACCACTCCAGCTCGTCGCCCACCGAGTCCCCCCTCGTCGTCTGCGCGATGGTGGCACAGGCGACTGGGTGCCGTCCGTAGAATCGTGTGGTGAACGACGGCCCCCTCATCGTCCAGTCGGACAAGACCCTGCTGCTCGAGGTCGACCACCCCTCGGCCGTCGAGGCCCGCAAGGCGATCGCGCCGTTCGCGGAGCTGGAGCGCTCCCCCGAGCACATCCACACCTACCGCCTCACGCCGCTGGGGCTGTGGAACGCCCGGGCCGCGGGCCACGACGCCGAGCAGGTCGTCGACGCGCTGCTGACCTGGTCGCGCTACGCCGTGCCGCACGCCCTCCTCGTCGACGTCGCCGAGACGATGGGCCGCTACGGCCGACTGCGGCTGGAGAAGCATCCCGTCCACGGACTGGTGCTGTCCTCGACCGACCGACCGGTGCTCGAGGAGGTGCTCCGGGCCAAGAAGGTGGCCGGGATGATCGGTGCGCGGATCGACGACGACTCGGTCGTGGTCCACCCCAGCGAGCGCGGCAACCTCAAGCAGGCGCTGCTCAAGCTCGGCTGGCCGGCCGAGGACTTCGCGGGCTACGTCGACGGCGAGGCGCACGACATCGACCTCGCCGAGGACGGCTGGACGCTGCGCCCCTACCAGCGCGAGGCAGCCGAGTCCTTCTGGGACGGCGGCTCGGGCGTCGTCGTCCTCCCGTGCGGCGCGGGCAAGACGATCGTCGGCGCCGCCTCGATGGCCCACGCCCGGGCGACCACGCTCATCCTCGTCACCAACACGGTGAGCGCGCGGCAGTGGAAGGACGAGCTGGTCGCGCGCACGTCGCTGACCGAGGACGAGATCGGGGAGTACTCCGGTGCCGTCAAGGAGGTACGCCCGGTCACCATCGCGACCTACCAGGTGCTGACGACGAAGCGGAAGGGCGTCTACCCGCACCTCGAGCTGCTCGACGCCCGCGACTGGGGCCTCATCGTCTACGACGAGGTGCACCTGCTGCCGGCCCCGATCTTCCGGATGACCGCCGAACTGCAGGCGCGTCGCCGCCTCGGCCTGACCGCCACGCTCGTGCGCGAGGACGGACGCGAGGGCGAGGTCTTCTCCCTCATCGGGCCCAAGCGCTACGACGCCCCGTGGAAGGACATCGAGGCCCAGGGCTACATCGCGCCCGCCGACTGCGTCGAGGTCCGGGTCAGCCTGCCCGACGGCGAGCGGCTCGCCTACGCCACCAGCGACCCTGACACCCGCTACCGCCTCGCCTCGTGCACCCACGCCAAGATCGACGTCGTACGACGCCTCGTGCAGCAGCACGCGGGCCAGCCGACCCTGGTGATCGGGCAGTACATCGACCAGCTCGACGAGATCGCCGAGATGCTCGATGCCCCGGTCATCAAGGGCGAGACCCCGGTCAAGGAGCGGCAGCGGCTGTTCAACGCGTTCCGCTCCGGGGAGATCGGCCTGCTGGTGGTCAGCAAGGTCGCCAACTTCTCCATCGACCTGCCGTCGGCCGAGGTGGCCATCCAGGTCAGCGGGTCGTTCGGCTCGCGCCAGGAGGAGGCCCAGCGGCTCGGGCGGCTGCTGCGGCCGAAGACCGAGGGACGCAGCGCGCACTTCTACACGATCGTCTCCCGCGACACCGTGGACGCCGACTTCGCGCAGAACCGGCAGCGGTTCCTCGCCGAGCAGGGCTACGCCTACCGGATCGTCGACGCGGGCGACCTGTCCGCGGAGCCGAGCTGAGCCGAGCCCTCACCCGGTCAGGTGCGGGCCGAGCGCGAAGAGTGCCCGCTCGTAGTCGTCCCGGGCGAACTCGAAGGGGCCCAGGTCGCCGAGGTCCCAGTCGCGGTGGCCGGTGCGGAAGCCCGACCACCGCACGGTGTCGTGCATGACGACGACCTTCGCCGTGAGCGGCCAGCAGCCCCACTCCCCGCAGTCGCAACCGAGCAGGACCGTGTCGCCGTCCTCGAACCAGGTCGCGCGCGGTCGCCCGAGGTAGTGGTGGATGCTGCGGACGACGTACGGCGACAGGCCGCCGTACGCGCCGGCGAGGGACCGGTCGTAGGCGCGCTCGACCTCCGCTGCGAGGTCAGCAAGCGGGCGCCCGTTGACCGCGATGTCGATGGTCGTCGCGTCGCCCGTCCCGTCGACGGTGAACGCCACGGCGTCCCTGCGCTCCTCCTGCATTCGGACAGCATCGCGTCACCGGTTCGCGGGACGCCACTGCATTCCTCCCGTCCGGAGCGTCGGGCCCTCGTGCGATTGAGCAACAGGAAGGCTTCGGGGCCTTGGCTAGCCTCGACGGCGTGACCCTCCGTGACCGCCTCGGCGCCGAGCTGTTCAGCAAGGTGGCCGGCCCCGACGGCCCCCGCAACCGGCAGCGCGTCCACGGCACCCCCGGGCCGCGGTGGTTCGAGCCCGACTCCCCCATCGGCCGCGTGCACGGCGACGCCTCGATGTTCGTCGGCGGCATCCGCGCGGTCATGCTGCAGTCCCTGCACCCCGCCGCGATGCAGGGCGTCGCCGACCACTCGGGCTACCGCGGCGACATGTGGGGACGGCTGGCCCAGGTCTCCACCTACATCGCGATGACGACCTTCGGCGCCGAGCAGGACGCCCTGCGGATCATCGGCGCCGTGCAGCGCGCCCACGAGTCGGTGACCGGGACGATGCCCGACGGGACGCCGTACGCCGCCTCCGACCCGCACCTGCTCGGCTGGGTGCACGCCGCGGAGATCCACAGCTTCCTCGTCGCGCACGACCGATTCGGCCATCGGCCGCTGTTCGGACCGGAGCGCGACGAGTACGTCGCCCAGACCGCCGTCGCCGCCGAGCACCTCGGGGTGATCGGCGCACCGCGGTCCGAGGACGACCTGCACGCGACTCTCGCGGCGTACGGCACCGAGCTGCGCGGCACGCCGGCCGCCCAGGAGGCCATCCGCTTCCTGCTGCTGCACCCCGACCTGCCCCTGGCCGCGCGCCCGGGCTACCTCGCGCTGGCCTCGGCCGCCATCGGCCTGCTGCCCGCGGACGCACGTCGTGAGCTGCGGCTGCCGCCCGTCCCGCCGGTGACCAACCGGGTGCTCGGCGCAGCGGCCACCCGGACGATCCGTTGGGCGATGGCGTCGGGTCACGCCGAGGCGCGCGAGCTGCAGCGGGCGACCCAGCAGTGAGCCTCGCCGACCGCTGGCCGCTGCCCGACCACCACGCGGTCCGCGACGCGCTCCTGGCCGCGTGGGACCGCCCGGGCTACCACGACCTGCGTCACCTCGAGGAGGTGCTCGACCGCCTCGACGTGCTCGCAGCGGCGGGGGTCGCGTTCGACGCGACCTCGGTCGGCCTCGCCGCCTGGTTCCACGACGCCGTCTACGACGGGGCCGACGACGACGAGGAGCGGTCGGCCCGGTGGGCCCGACGTGCCCTCCCGGCGGCGTACGCCGACGAGGTGGCGCGGCTGGTGCGGCTGACCGTCGACCACTGTCCGGCCGACGACGACATCGCCGGCGCGGCGCTCAGCGACGCCGACCTGGGCGTGCTGGCCGCACCCCGGGAGCGCTATGACGCCTACGTCGGCGGGGTGCGGGAGGACTTCGCGCACGTCGGCGACGACGACTTCCGAGCCGGTCGCGCGGCGGTGCTCCGCGACCTCGTCGTCCGTCCGCACCTCTTCAGCACCCCGCAGGCACGCGGGCTCTGGGAGGTCGCGGCACGCGCCAACCTGCGGCGCGAGCTGGACGAGCTCGACGCCGGTTGACGCGGCTCAGCGGTCGTTGAGCTGGAGGTAGACGGTGTAGCGGTCGTGGCGGTAGCAGGTGCGGGAGACCTCGACGATGCGGCCGTCGGAGACCGCGCGGCGGGCGTGGCGCAGCACCGGGTCGCCCTCCTCGATCTCGAGGACCGCTGCCTCGTCGGCACTCGCCCGGTCGGCACTGATGGAGTCCTCGACCTCGGTGGGGCGCAGGCCGCGGGCGGCGAGCGCCTCGTAGAGGCTGGTGGGCGTGCCGTGCTGGAGGAAGCCCGGCAGCAGGACCTCGTTGAGGTAGGCGTCCTCGACGCACACGATGGCCTGGTCGGCCCGACGCAGGCGGCGCCAGTGGAGCACGGGGTCGCCGGGCGAGATGTCGAGCGCCCTCGCGACTCCGGGACCGGCCTGCTCGACGCGGGCGAGCAACGTCTGCGACTCCGGCAGCATCCCGCGGCGGCGGATCTCCTCGGTGAACGACGTGAGCCGGCCGGCCGCCCTGGGCGGCTGCGCGACGAAGGTGCCGCGACCGGGGATCCGCTCGAGCAGCCCCTCCGCGACGAGCGCGTCGAGGGCCTGGCGCACGGTCATCCGTGCCACGCCGAAACGCGCCACGAGCTCGCGCTCGGAAGGGGCGGCGGAGCCCGGCGGCTGGGACTCGATCAGACCCCGGACGTGCTCGCGCACCTGCACGTGCTTCAGCGCCCGCTGGCGCGGGACGACGAGGTCCACCGGTTCCATGCTCCTCAGGGTAGGACTGGGCTATACCGGCGGTCCGCAAATTGACCAAGCCTGTGGCGAAGCCTTGACGATTTCTTGATCTTCGAACGCGTGTTCGACTCATCGGCTACCATGGGCACCGTGGACTTCCAGACGTCCCTGTTCGCCGACGACACCGCGGGTTCCGTGGTGCTGTCGCCGGAGCGTCGCCACCTGTCGCACGGAGCGTGGGTCGACGTCCAGCGCAACTGGCTCCACGATCCCGACGCCGTCTTCTCCGCGCTCGTCGACGGTGTCCCGTGGCGTGCCGAGCGACGCGAGATGTACGACGCCGTGGTCGACGTCCCCCGCCTCGTGCACACCTACCTCGCCGACCACCCGCTGCCCCACCGCGCCCTGACCGAGGCCAGGGACGCGCTCAGCCGCCACTACCTCCCCGAGCTGGGCGAGCCGTTCGTGACCGCCGGCTGCTGCTACTACCGCGACGGGCGCGACTCCGTCGCGTGGCACGGCGACACGATCGGCCGGGGTCGCACGGCCGACACGATGGTCGCGATCGTGAGCGTCGGCGACCCCCGCCGGCTGCTGCTGCGCCCGCGCGGCGGAGGTGCGTCGACCGCGCTGACCATGGGTCACGGCGACCTCGTGGTGATGGGCGGGTCGTGCCAGCGCACCTGGGAGCACGCCGTGCCCAAGGTCGCCCACTCCGGACCGCGGATCTCGGTGCAGTTCCGCCCGCTCAACGTCTTCTGAGCCGCCTCACCGCCGCCTCAGCAGCCGCCACAGCAGGACCACGAGGACGAGCGCGGCGAGCGCCGGTCGCCAGTAGGTCCGCGCCAGCACCGGCAGCACCGCGCTGCCGAGGTCGAGCGCCTCGGGCTCCCGTGGTGCGGCGGCAGGTCCCGGTGGAGGCTGCGCCACGCGCGGCGCCGGTGCCGCTGGGGGCGCCGCAGCCGCTCCCGTCGGGGGCGGGGCCGGTGGCGTCTCCGGTGCCGTTGGGGCCTCCGCGACCTCCAGGACCTCCGCGACCTCCGGGGCCGCGAGCCGCTGCTCGAGGCAGCTGACGAACTGTCCGAGCAGCTTGTCGGAGACGTCCTGCATCACCCCGCGCCCGAACTGCGCGGGCTTGCCGGTGATGGCGAGGTCGGTCTCCACCGAGACGTCGGTCGAGCCGCCGGCCTCGGCCATCGAGACGGTGACCTTCGCCCCCGCTGTGCCGTTGCCGCGCTTGTCCTTGCCCTTGGCGTCCACGACGAAGCGGTGGGCTTCGGCGTCCTTCTCGACGAACGTGCC
Source organism: Nocardioides sp. zg-1230 (assembly GCF_013155335.1). Lineage (GTDB taxonomy): Bacteria > Actinomycetota > Actinomycetes > Propionibacteriales > Nocardioidaceae > Nocardioides. Next base: position 94,990 of record NZ_JABJQZ010000009.1, read on the forward strand.
GCTGCCGTTGTACTGCAGCGCGATCGGTCCGAGCTTGACCTTCACCGACCCGGTGAAGGACTCCTCGTCGGCCTCCGTCACCTGGGCGCCCGGGAAGCACTCGGCGACGGAGGCGATGTCGTTGAAGTGGGCCCAGGTCTCCTCGACGCCGATCGGGACGGTGAAGCGGTGGTTGAGCTCCATGCCTAGGCGCCCGCCGCCTTGAGGACCGCCCGCCCGGTGAGCACCCGGGCGAGGTGCTGGCGGTAGTCGGCGGCGCCGTTGAGGTCCGAGGGCGGGTTCGTCCCGTCGGCAGCCAGCTGCGCCGCCTCGCGTACGCCGCCCTCGGTCGCCGTCGCGCCCGCGAGCGCCTGCTCGGTGGCAGTCGCCCGGAGCGGGGTGGAGCCCATGTTGGTCAGCCCGACCCGGGCCTCGTCGATCGAGCCCTTCACCGTCGCGGCGACGGCGACGATCGGCCACTGGTGGGCCACGCGCACGAACTTCTCGTAGTGCGCACCCCAACCGGTGTGCTTGGGGATCCGCACCTCGGTGAGGATCTCGTCGTCACCGATCGCGGTCTCGAAGAGGTCGACGAAGAAGTCCGTGGCCTCGACCGTGCGGGTGCCCCCCGGGCCGGCGATCACGAACTGCGCGCCGAGTGCGAGCGCCGGGGCACCGAGGTCGCCGGCCGGGTCGGCGTGCGCGAGCGCGCCGCCGAAGGTGCCCCGGTGCCGGATCTGCGAGTCCGCGACCTCCGCGGCGGCCTTCGACAGCAGCAGGGCGTGCTCCTTGACCAGGCTGTCGTCGCGCACGTCGTGGTGCGTGGTCATCGCGCCGATCACGAGGGCGTCCCCGTCGTCCCGGATGCCGCGCAGCGACGAGATGCCGCCGAGGTCGATGACGACCTCCGGAGCATTGAGCCGCATCCGCAGCACCGGCAGCAGGCTCTGCCCTCCGGCGAGGATCTTCGCGTCGTCCCCGTGCTCGCCGAGGGCGGCCAGCGCCTCCTCGACCGACGTGGGGGCGAGGTAGTCGAACTTCACCGGGATCACTGGCCTGCTCCGTCCGTGCTGTCCTGGTTGAGGGCGCCCTCCTGGAAGTGCGGCATCGCGTCCGGCGGGGTCGCTGCGTCGCCGTCGTTGGCATGGATCGCCCGCCACACGCGCTCGGGCGTGCACGGCATCTGGATGTCGTTGACCCCGAGGTGGCGTACGGCGTCGACGACCGCGTTGACGACCGCCGGCGTGGAGGCGATGGTGCCGGCCTCGCCGACGCCCTTGGTGCCCAGCGAGTTGGTGGTGCACACGCTCGGATCGTCCACGTGGACGACGTCGAAGGAGATCGTGTCGGCGGCCGTCGGCAGGAGGTAGTCGACGAACGAACCGCTGACCAGCGTGCCGGACTCGTCGTGGACGGCCTCCTCCCACAGGGCCTGCGCGATGCCCTGCACCAACCCGCCGTGCACCTGCCCGGCCACGATGAGCGGGTTGATGATCGTGCCGATGTCGTCGCAGCAGGTGTACTTCCGCATCTTCACCGCACCGGTCTCGGTGTCCACCTCCATGGCGCACAGGTGCGTGCCGTGGGGGTAGTTGAAGTTGACGGGGTCGTAGGTCGCCTCGGCGTCGAGGCTCGGCTCCATGTCCTCGGGGTAGTTGTGGGCCGCGAAGGCTGCCGTCGCGAGCTCCTGGATCGCGACGCCCTGGTCGGTGCCGCGGACGGTGAACCGTCCGCCGGAGTAGTCGAGATCGTCGGCGCTGGCCTCGAGCAGGTGTGCCGCGAGGTGCTTGGCCTTCTCGACGACCTTGTCGACCGCCTTGACCAGGGCCTCCCCGCCCACGACGAGCGACCGCGAGCCGTAGGTGTCGAGGCCCTTGTGGGAGATCTGCGTGTCGCCGTGCAGCACCTCGACGTCCTCGAAGGGGACGCCGAGCCGGTCGGCGACGATCTGGCTGAACGCCGTCTCGTGGCCCTGCCCGTGGGCGCTGGCCCCGGTGACGATCTCGACCTTGCCGGTGGCCAGCATCCGCACGCTCGCGTGCTCCCAGCCACCCGCGCCGTAGTCGAGGCTGCCGAGCACCCGGCTGGGTGCCAGGCCGCACATCTCGGTGAAGGTCGACACCCCGATCCCGAGCTGCACCCGGTCGCCGCGCTCGCGCCGCTCCCGCTGCTCCGCGCGCAGCGCGTCGTAGCCGAAGGACGCCTTGGCCTTGGCGGTCGCCGCCTCGTAGTTGCCGGTGTCGTACTCCAGGCCCGCCACCGTGGTGAACGGGAACTCCTCGTGGGTGATCCAGTTGCGCTCACGGATCTCCAACGGGTCGACCCCGACCTCGGCTGCGAGCTCGTCCATCAGCCGCTCGATGGCGTACGTCGCCTCCGGCCGCCCGGCACCACGGTAGGCGTCGGTCCAGGTGCTGTTGGTCAGCACCGTCTGGCACTCGAAGCGGTAGGCGGGGAACTTGTAGATGGCGTTGAACATGAAGGCGCCCAGCACCGGCACGCCGCCGCCGATGATGGAGATGTAGGCGCCCATGTCGGCGTCGAGGTGCACCTTGAGGCCGGTCACCTTGCCGTCCTTGTCGGCGGCCAGGGTCAGCGTCTGCACCTGGTCGCGACCGTGGTGGCCCGCCACGAGGCTCTCGCTGCGGGTCTCGGTGTACTTCACCGGCTTGGCCAGCCGCCGCGCAACCGCCCAGGCGATCCACTCCTCCGGCGTCGTCTGCAGCTTGCCGCCGAAGCCGCCGCCCACGTCGGGAGCGATGACCCGGATCTTCGACTCGGGCACGCCGGTGGTGGCCGCCAGGGCGAAGCGCAGGATGTGTGGGATCTGGGTCGCCGACCACATGGTGATCTGCTCGCCGGTCGGGTCCACCACGACGCTGCGCGGCTCCATGAAGGCGGGGATCAGCCGCTGCTGGCGGTACTCGCGCTCGATCAGGATGCCGTTTCTGCGCGCCTCCTCGATGGCCGCCTCGGCGTCACTGCCGGTGCCGGCGTCGTTGGAGTCGAAGACCCACAGAGCCGACTTGTTGGTGCCGAGGTCGGGGTGGGCGAGCACCTCGTCCTTGAGCGCGTTCTTGATGCCCAGCACGGCGGGCAGCTCGTCGTACTCCACGTCGACGAGCTCGGCCGCGTCGCGCGCCTCGGCCGCGCTGCGCGCGACCACCACCGCGACGACCTCGCCGGCGAAGGCGACCCGGTCGGCCGGCATCGGCGAGTGCACCGGCGCCTTCTGGTCGGGCGTGATCGGCCAGGCGTTGATGTTGACGCCGAGCTCCTCGCCGAAGTCCTTGCCGGTCAGCACGGTGACCACGTTGGGCGAGGCCTTGGCGTCCGCGACGTCGATCGAGGTGATCGTGGCGTGGGCGAAGGGGCTGCGCACCATGGCGAGGTGGAGCATCCCGGGGAGGGTGATGTTGTCGGTCCACCGGGTTCGGCCGGTGATCAGCCGCTGGTCCTCCTTGCGGCGCCGGTCGCGGCCGATCTCCTTCTCGTCGGCGGGACGGTCCTGGGTGGCGGTCATGCCTTCGCCCCCTCGGTGGAGCCGGCGGCGTGGAGGACGCTCTTGACGATGTTGTGGTAGCCGGTGCAGCGGCAGAGGTTGCCCTCCATGCCGAGCCGCACCTCCTCCTCGCTCGGGTGCGGGTTCTCCGCGAGCAGGTCGACCGCCTGCATGATCATGCCCGGGGTGCAGAAGCCGCACTGGAGGCCGTGGCACTCCCGGAAGGCCTCCTGGACGGGGTGCAGCTCGCCCTCGGCCGCGTCGGCAAGACCCTCGATGGTGGTCACCGTGCGGCCGTTGGCCTGCACCGCGAGCACGTTGCACGACTTCACGCTCGTGCCGTCGAGGTGGACGGTGCACGCCCCGCAGTTCGAGGTGTCGCAGCCGATCACGGTGCCGGTCTTGCCGAGCTTCTCCCTCAGGTACTGCACCAGCAGCATGCGGGGCTCGACGTCGTCGGAGACCGCGGCCCCGTCGACGGTGAGTTCGATCTTGGTCATGCGGCGCCTCCGGGCGTGTGAGGTGGGTCACTCGACGCCGACGCTAGGCCGGGGCGGTTGGCAGCCGGTTGGTCGGTGCCTCAGCGCAGGCTGGCGAGCCGCCCCTTCAGCAGGGGCGCGACCGGGTGGTGCACGGGCAGGGCTGCGAGGCACGCCTCGACCACGGCGGTGTCGTAGGGGGCGAGCTCGCTGTAGCGCAGCACGGCGTCGGCGTCCGGGTGCGCCAGCAGGGCCTCGCGGACGCTGACCGCGAGGTAGTCGCCCATCTGCACGAGGGCGGGCGAGTCGGTGCCGGGGAGCAGGTCGCCGCCGTAGGCGCGGACGGCGGCGCGCACGTCGCCTCGCCGGAGCAGCCGCTGCACCTCCTCGACGTCGGTGGACACCGGCATGGTGAGGCGGTAGGGACGCGAGGAGAGCTGCCCCGCCAACGCGGCGCGCAGGTGCGAGACCTCGGCCTTCAGCGTGGACGTGGTCACGGACGCGTCGCCGTAGAGCAGCGCGTGGAGGTGCTCGACCGAGAGGCCGGAGGGGTGGAGGGCGAGGAGCGCGAGGATCTCGGTCTGGCGCCGGTTGAGGAGCAGCCGCTGTCCGTCGAGCCACACCTGGGCGGTGCCGAGCAGGGTGAGGGTGAGGCCGGGCTCGGTCGGTGGGGCGTCGCCCGCCAGCGTCGTACGACGGTCGGCGGGGAGCGCGCTCTCGATGAGTCGCGCCATCACGCGCGCCGTGGCGAGCCCGATGGGGTGGGTGCGGTCCCAGGTCGTCGACAGGTCGATCACGCCCAGCGACCGGCCAGTGACCGGGTCGAACACGGGGGCCGCCCAGCACACCCAGTTGTGCACCACCTCGGCGTAGTGCTCGGCGCTGAACACCATCGACGGGGCGCCGGTGCGGCCGGCGATGGCGAGGGCGTTGGTGCCGACGCTCTGCTCGTCCCACCGACCCCCGGGGACGAAGTTCACGCTCTCGGCCTTGCGGCGCATCACCCGCCCGCCGTAGGTCCAGAGGATGCGGGTCTCGTCGTCGGTCACCGCGACGACCAGGTCGCCGTCCTCGGCGGTACGACGCAGCTCGTCCTGGACCCGCGACACCGCGGTCTGCAGGGGCGAGGCGGCCCAGAAGTCGGCCGTGTCCGACTCGTCGTCGAGCGGCGCCTGGGCCACCCCGGGCGACACCACGCCCGACAGCTCCCAGCTGCGGAGGATCTCCGGCCGCACCGCGTCGGCGTCGCCGGCCTCGACGAAGCGCGTCCAGGCGCGGACGGCGTCCACGCGTCGGGCGTGCAGGTCATCGCTGGTCATGGCGGCTCCCGGTCGGTCGCGGCCAACCTAGCCCGAGTGTGACCGGCACAACAGGGAAACCGTCAGCAGGTCGGCCGGAGGCCGGCCGGAGATCGGGTCACGGCGGCGTGGCGCCGCACGGCTCAGCGGGTGCGCGCGAAGGTGGCGACGATGCCCGGGTGGTCGGTGACCAGCTTGCGGTGCGACTCGAACGAGTCGATGCGGTAGGCGGATGCGCGCTCACCCATGACGTAGTCGATCCCCGACCCACCCTTGCGACCGCTGTAGTTCGTCTCGAGCCCGAGAGGTCGGGTGATGCGTCCCTTCACGAGGTGGTCGCCCGTGTCGCGGTTCTCGGTGACGTTGCAGTCGCACATCGCGACGAACTGGTGCGCGTCCGGGGCGTCCTCCTTGAGGAAGCGGATCCGACTGGCCATCCGCCACATCGCCTGGACCCCACCGCGGTTGCCGTAGTTGGGACCGCCCGTGCGGCGGTTGTGCAGGTGGTTGGGCAGGTGGAAGCTCACGGCGCGGATCGTGTGGCCGGTCCTCCGGTGCCGGAGCACCGCCACGACGCCGTACTGGTCGTGGGCGATCTGACCGGTCTGCCTGCGCCACGTCTTCCCGGTCAGGAGGGCGGACCAGGTCTTCTCGAGCTCCCAGACGTCCTTGTCGAAGGCGATCGGGTTGTCGTCCGTGCCCGTCGGGCCCTTCGGCATCAGCAGCGTCCACGACTTCGGCAGGGACGCGCGCAGCGCCGGGCGGCTGAACAGGCGCTCCTGGAACCCGATCACCGAGGCGTCACTGCTCAGCACCCGCCCGATGTCGTGGCGCATGCCCGCGACCCGCATCCCCTTCTTGAGGTTGAGCGTCGCGACTGCGAACTTCTTGCCGGAGGTGAACGCCTTCCGCTCCTGCGTGCGCTCCTTGTCGCCCGCCTGTGCCGGCGCACTGCCGAGCGTCAGGCCGGTGAGCAGCAGGACCGCCGCGACGAGAGCGGCGGTCGGTCGGACGAGGGCACGGGGAGACACAGGGAGCGAAAACATCCGAAGGACCATAAGTGAGGGGCGCCCGACGGGCCAACTCGGGGGTTGTGGTACGCCGCTCGCGGAGGAGCGTCCCAGCGACCGTCACGGGACCCGCCTCGAGGGTCAAAGAGAGGTGGACCCCGTCGTGAGTTCGGCGAAGGAGAGGACGGGCCGGAACCGTCCACAACCGGTGGATCGCCCCGGCGCCGCTGTCGGTGGTGATCCGTAGACTCGAACACATGAGCGAAGCGTCGGCAGGGCGGGTGGCAGGTGGGGTCGAGGACCTCACCGCCTCCGACCTGCTGCGTGCGATCCGTTCCTCGCGCGAGGTCGAGCACGCCGAAGCCGCCCGCCAGCTCGTCCTCGCCGCGGCGTGGGCTGACCTGCACCCGCCGGAGTCGATCCACGACGCTGCGTCGTTCACAACGCAGGGTTGTGAGCACGAGGAGCCGATCGCGGGTGAGGGTGCACCGTTGGTGGCGGAGTTCTGTGTCGCCGAGCTCGGCGGCGTGCTCGGGATGTCGTCCACGGCGGCGAAGAAGCTGATCGGTCAGGCGTTGGAGCTGCGTCACCGCCTGCCCCGGTTGTGGGCGCAGGTCCACGCCGGCCGGGTGCCGGCGTGGCAGGCCCGGGCGGTTGCCGAGGCCACCATCCACTCCTCGCCCCCGTTGACGAGTCAGGCCGCGGGCTTTGTGGACGCGCAGGTGGCTGCCGTCGCCGGTCGGGTCGGGCCGGCGCAGCTGGACCGGCTGGTCGCGGAGGCGATCAAGCGCTACGACCTCGCCACCGCCGATCCGGCTGCGGATCCGGAGGACGGCTACCTCCACATCGACCCGCGCCACGTCACCATCGACACCCAGGACGTCCACTTCGCCGGCACCATGCGCATCGAGGCCGACGTCGACATCGCTGACGCCCTCGACCTCGACCGTGCGGTGGCGCACGGCGCCGAGACTCAGAAGGCGCTCGGGTCGACCGAGCCCCTCGACGTCCGTCGAGCCAAGGCCCTCGGCGACCTCGCCCGCACCCAGACCGCCCTCGACCTCGCCGGAACCGAAACCGACCCCCAGCGGCTGCCCGTGGCACGTGAGGTCGTCCTCCACGCCCACTTCGACGCCCACTTCGACGCCGGGTTCTCCGGCGACACCACCGTCTTCGGGCCCATCGGCCGTCTCGAGGAGGGCCAGCGACTCGTCCTGCTCGAGCAGGTCCGCTCCTGGTGCGCCGACTCGCGGACCAAGGTCACCATCAAGCCGGTCATCGACCTCAACACCCAGCTGGCCACCGACGCCTACGCGATCCCGGACCGGATCCGCGAACAGGTCGTCCTCCGCGACCGCACCTGCGTGTTCCCGTGGTGCACCCGACCCGCAAGACGGTGCGACGTCGACCACGTCATTCCCTACGACCATGACGCCGAGGCCGAGGGTCGGCTCCAGCCGGGTCCGACCCGGAGCGACAACCTCGCCTGCCTGTGCCGCTTCCACCACCGCCTCAAGACGCACTCGTCCTGGCGCTACCAGACGATCGCGCCCGGGACCTTCGAGTGGACCAGCCCGCACGGGCACCGCTACCGCCGCGACCACACCGGCACCAGCCCGATCGACGACCCAGGCCCACCGGGGCCACCCGACCCAGCCGACGTCGTACGCATCCCGCGACCCCGCCGACGATGACCCCGCCCCGCACCCCGCCACCCAACTGGTTGCGGGGCCGCTGGCACGTCCGGAGCCGTGAATAGGTGTCTCCCTGCCACGGGTGACAGGGAGTAGCCGCTCGGTTGCAGGCTCGGAGTATTCGGGCTCAGGGGACCGAGCGCGGCCAGCGCTGCCTGCGCCACCCCTCCCAGCTCCCGAATCCTGCCGGCGGGGCACCGACAGGTTCGCTGCCGTCGAGCTCCCCTCGGGTCGGGACGCTGATGACGTCAGCCCACTCGACGAGCGCCTCGTCGGACATGTGCCACGTCGTGTGCGGCTCGTCGGTCTGGCGCCGGTCAAGTCGTCTCCGCTGCTCCGGCGGCGGCAGCTCGAAGTAGCGCATCTCCACCGCCGCGCCGAGGTCGGCAGCAGCTTGGCGTAGCGCGGAGCGCTCGTCTCGAGCCCACAGGCCGAAGTCGATGACGACGTTGATACCGAGCTCGAGTGCGCGCAGGCCGATCTCGATGAGCCGTCCTTCGATCACGCCCGAGGCCGACGGCGGGTTTGCGTGGGCGTAGAGGGCCTTCACCCACTCGTCCTTCGTCAGGCGGAGAGCCTGTTGCTCGACCTCGATGCGTCGTGCTTCTGTCGTCTTCCCGGTTCCTGGCAGACCGACAGTCAGGAACAGGGTCGGTCGTGTCGTCATCGCGGTCTCAGTCGTCGTGGTGGATGCGCCCGCTGGTGGCGGCCAGCCGCTCCCCCGATCCGCCCCACTGGCGCGCGACGATCTCGGCCGCGATCGAGACGGCGGTCTCCTCCGGTGTCCGGGCACCGAGGTCGAGGCCGATCGGGGAGGACAGGAGCGCGAGCTCCTGCTCGGACAGGCCCGCCTCCACCAGCCGCGCCATCCGCTCGTCGTGGGTACGACGTGAGCCCATGGCGCCGATGTAACCGGGCCGTACGTCCTCGTCGAGGCGCAGCGCGACCTCGAGCAGCGGCACGTCGAACTTCGGGTCGTGGGTGAGGACGGCCAGGACGGTGCGACGGTCGATGCGCCCGGCGTCCAGCTCCGCCTGGAGGTAGCGGTGGGGCCAGTCGACGACCACCTCGTCGGCGCCGGGGAAGCGTGAGGTGGTCGCGAACACGGGTCGGGCGTCGCACACCGTCACGTGGTAGCCGAGGAAGGAGCCGACCTTGGCGACGGCGGCGGCGAAGTCGATGGCGCCGAAGACCAGCATCCGCGGCTTGGGGGCGAAGCCCCACACGAAGACCCGCATCCCCTCGCCGCGCCGCTCGCCGTCCGGGCCGTAGGTCAGCGTGGCGTTGGTGCCTGCCGCGAGCAGGCCGAGGGCGTCGTCGTGGACGGCCGCGTCCGCGCGCTCCGAGCCGAGGCTGCCGTCGGCGGGTGCGTGCGGGCGTACGACCATGCGCCGGCCCACCCACGAGGCGTCGGGGTGCTCGATCACGGTGGCGAGCGCGACCGGCCGCCCGGCCTCGATGTCGGCCGCCACCTCGCCGAGCTGCGGGAAGGTCTCGCGCGAGACCCGCTCGACGAAGACGTCGAGGATGCCGCCGCAGGTCAGCCCGACAGCGAAGGCGTCGTCGTCGGAGACGCCGTAGCGCTCCAGCACCGGCTCGCCCGACGCGACCACCGACTGCGCGAGGTCGTAGACCGCGCCCTCGACGCAGCCGCCCGACACCGAGCCGACGGCGGTGTCGTCGGGGCCCACCAGCATCGACGCCCCCGCCGGACGCGGGGCGGAGCGGAAGGTCGCGACGACGGTGCCGACGCCGATGGTCTCGCCGGCCTCCCACCACTGCAGGAGCTCGGGCAGCACGTCACGCACGGGCGATCACCTCCGTCAGCTCGGCGAAGGTCGCGAGCGAGTGCCCGGCGAGGAAGTCGTCGCAGTGCGGCAGCGCCGCCACGACCCCGCCCTGCAGGGGTTCGTAGCCCGCCTTTCCGCGGTGGGGGTTGACCCACACCACCCGGTGGGCGATCCGCTGCAGCCGCTCCATCTGCTCGCCCAGGAGTCCGGCATCGCCGCGCTCCCAGCCGTCGCTGAAGACGACGACCACGGCTCCGCGCGCCATCCCCCGCTGGCCCCAGCGGTCGAGGAAGAACCGCAGCGTCTCGCCCAGCCGGGTGCCGCCGGACCAGTCGGGCACCACGTCGCCGGCCGCGACGATGGCGCGGTCGGCGTCGGGGGTCTGCAGGGCGCGGGTGACGTGGGTCAGTCGCGTGCCGACCGTGAACGTCTCGACGGTGCCTCCCGACGCCCGCGCCGAGCGGGTCAGCCGGTGGGCCAGGCGCAGCAGCGCGTCGGCGTACGACGTCATGGACCCGCTCACGTCGACGAGCAGCACCACCCGGCGCGGGCGGGTGCCGCGCCGCCGCCAGGCGATCTCGCCGGGCTCGCCGAGGTGGCGCAGCGAGTTGCGCAGGGTGCGCGGGGCGTCGAGCTCGCCGCGGTGCCAACGCCGGTGCCGGGCCGTACGACGCACCGGCGGGTGCAGCGAGAGACGGACGAACATCGCCGCGAGACGCCGCCTCTCAGCGGTATCGAGGGAGGCGACGTCGCGGTGCTGGAGCACCTCGGCCTCCGACGCCATCGCGCGCAGCACGTCCTCCTCCTCGGTCTCCCCCGCTCCCCCGGCCCCCTCGACCTCGGGGAGCAGGTGCGCGGTCGAGGGACGCGAGGCCTCGCGTTGCTGGGCGCGTGGCAACCCGTCGCGCGGGTCGAACCACGCCGCGAAGACCTGGTCGTAGCGGGCGAGGTCGTCAGGCGAGCCGCAGAGCGTGGCCCGCCCGGCCCAGTAGGTGGCCTGCCGGTCGTCGGCGCCGACGGCCGCGACCGCCGCGAGGAAGCCGTGAGCGCGGTCCTGGGTGACCGCCACGCCCGCGGCGCGGAGGGCGCGGGTGAAGCCGAGGAGCACCTCGTCAGCCTCGTGGAGCAGGGCACTCATCGCGAGAGCATCCGGTCGAGCGCGGCGCGCACGCGGTCGGCGTCCTCGCGGTACTTCAGCAGCGCACCGAGGGTGCTGGCCGCCGACGCCAGGTCCAGGTCGGTGGTGCCGAGGTAGGTCAGCGCACGGGCCCAGTCGAGCGTCTCGGCGACGCCGGGCGGCTTGAGCAGGTCGTCGCGCTGCCGCAGCTGCTGCACGACCCCGACGACCTGCCGGGCCAGCTCCTCGCTGACCTCGGGCGCCCGGGAACGGACGATCTCCACCTCGCGGTCGAGCCCCGGGTGGTCGATCCAGTGGTAGAGGCACCGGCGCTTGAGCGCGTCGTGCAGCTCGCGGGTGCGGTTGGAGGTCAGCACCACCAGCGGCGGCTCGGGTGCGGTGACCGTGCCGAACTCGGGGATCGTCACCTGCCAGGTCGACAGCACCTCCAGCAGGAACGCCTCGAACTCGTCGTCGGCGCGGTCGACCTCGTCGACCAGCAGCACCGCGGGCGCCTGCCGCAGGGCGGCCAGCACCGGGCGCGCGAGCAGGAAGCGCTCGTCGTACAGGCTCTTCTCGGCCTCGTCGGGATCGACCTCGCCACCGGCCTCGAGCGCCCGCAGGTGCAGGATCTGGCGCGGGAAGTCCCAGTCGTAGAGGGCCTGGCTGGCGTCGATGCCCTCGTAGCACTGCAGCCGCACCAGCGGCAGCTCCAGGCTCTGCGCGAGCGCCTCGGCGAGCGCCGTCTTGCCCGTGCCGGGCTCGCCCTCGAGGAGCAGCGGGCGCTGCATCCGCGCGGCGAGGAAGACGACGGTCGCCAGCTCGTCGTCGGAGAGGTAGCCGGTCGCGCCCAGCCGGGCCGCGACGTCGGCGGCGGAGTCCATCCCGTGCACCATGCGACTCAGGCTACGACCCACACGTTGGCCGGACGTTGGGTCAGCGGTGGTCCACGTCGGCGCCGGTCGCCAGGTCACCGCACTCGACCAGGTCGACGTCGTGCGCGGCCAGGTAGTCACGGGCCCCGCGGTCACCGGACGCGGACGCCACGACGTCCGCCCAGTGGTCGCGACCGAGCAGCACCGGGTGCCCCGGCACTCCGTCGTACGCCGCCCGGGCGAGGGTCGTTCGTCCGTGCGCGGCGTCGAGCACCCGGTCCACGACGGCGGCGTCGACGTCGGGGAGGTCGACGAGCGACACGAGCACGCTGTCGTGGTCGGTGCGGGCGAGCGCCTCGAGGCCCGCGCGCAGCGAGGCACCCATGCCCTCGGCCCAGTCGTCGGCGCGGATCCGGGAGACCGACATCGGCAGCAGCGCGGACGCCCGGCGGGCCTCGGCCCCGAGCACCACCACGATCTCCTCGCACGGCCGCAGGGCCTGCACCGCGCGCAGCAGCCAGGAGGTCCCGTCGTCGTCGCGGGCCAGCGCCTTGGGGCCGCCGAAGCGGCTTCCCTCCCCTGCGGCGAGCAGCAGTCCGACGGTCACCCGGGCAGCATCCCCGAGCCGTCCGCGGTTCTCAACCGACCAACGCCTGCCGGTCTCGGGACCTTGGGCCCGCGAGGTCGGGCCGTTGGGCCGCGGCACTCGAGCTCCCGCCCCCGGAGGCTGGACGCAGACCATCGCCCACCCCTGCGAGGAACCGCATGAGCACACGCACGCAGCCACCGCCCTCGGCCCGGCCCGGAGGTCGCGGCGCTCCGCAGCCTGCTGCCACCCGCTACCGCGTCGCGCGCTGGGTGGGCGTCGGCGTCCTCGCCGTCCTGGTGGTCGTCATCGTCGCGCTCCTCGCCCGCGACACCTCCTCGACCGACCCCGCGCCCAGGCCCACCGAAGGCATGGCGGCCCCGGCCGGGCTGACGCCTGAGGGGTCGATCGCGATCGGCGACGGACCGGTGACCGTCACTGTCTACTTCGACTACCTGTGCCCGGCCTGCGGCGCGTTCGAGGAGGCGAACGGCGACGCTCTCGACCGGATGCTCCAGGACGGCGACGTCACGGTCGAGCTCCGACCCATGGCCTTCCTCGACCGCCTCTCGGCGGGAACGGCGTACTCCACCCGCACGGCCAACGCCCTGGCGACGGTGGTGGACGCCGATCCGGGCAGCGCGTGGGCATTCCACCGAGCGCTGTACGCCGAGCAGCCGCCGGAGGGCGGCCCCGGGCTGACGGACGAGGAGATCGCCGACCTCGCGCGCAGCGTCGGGGTGCCGGACGAGGTCGCGGCCGAGCTCCCGGAGGGTCGCTTCGAGGCGTGGGTGGCGCAGCGCACGGAGCAGGCGTTCGCCGACGGCGTCGAGGGGACGCCGACGATCGTGGTGGACGGAAGGCTGTTCGAGGGCGACCCCTACCGGCCGGGCTCGCTGGCCGAGGCGGTCGAGCAGGCCGCTCCATGACCGCCCGGGGCTCATGGGCGGCCATGCTGTTCTGGTCGGTGGCCAGCCTCACGGCCTCGTTCGTGCTCGCGGTCGAGGCCGTCACCCTGGCCGGCGACCAGGACGCGGTCTTCACCTGCGACGTCAACGCCGTCGTCAGCTGCGGCACCGTGGGCAGCTCGTGGCAGGCATCGGTCTTCGGCTTCCCCAACGCGTTCCTCGGGCTGGTCACCGAGCCCGTCGTGATCACGCTGGCCCTCGCCGGGCTCGCGGGCGTGCGGTTCCCGCGCTGGCTGATGCTCACCGCGCAGGTGGGTTACACGCTGGGTCTCGTCCTGGCCTACTGGCTGCTCCACCAGGCGGTCTTCCACATCGGAGCGGTGTGCCCGTGGTGCCTGCTGGTGACCGTGGCGACCACGTTCGTCTTCGTCGAGATGACGCGCATCAACGTGCTCGAGAAGAACCTGCCGCTGCCCCGGGCGCCGCGACGGTTCCTCGAGGAGGTCGTCCGGCACCGGCTCGACCTGCTGGCGGCCGCCGTGTGGCTCTGCGGGGTCTTCCTGCTGCTGGTGGTGCGCTACGGCGACGCGCTGTTCGCCTGACCCGCGGTTCCGGGACGCAGACCGCTCAGGCGCCCGGGACCCCGTGCAGGCCGACGGTCAGCAGCACCGCTGCGTCCTCGAGCGCCTCGAGGTCGTGCCGGGTCGGCGGGATCTCGACGTGGTCCCCGGCCGCGCCGTCCCAGGTCTCCTCGCCGGCGTGCAGCCTGACCCTGCCGTGCAGCACCTGCAGCGTCGCCTCGCCGGGGCTCTCGTGCTCGCCCAGCCGGCGGTCCGCGGCGAGGGCGATGAGCGTCTGGCGCAGCACGCGGCCCTGCCCACCGTGGAGGGTGTGGGCACTGCGTCCGGCGCTGCTGCGGCGGGCCTGCGCCAGGTGCTCGTCCACCAGCGCGGCCAGTGAAGTCGTGTCCATCGTCATCCTCCGTGATCTGTCGTGGCGGTCAGCTCACCCGGTCCCAGCCGCGACGCGGAGCCGCGTTGCCCAGCGGCCGGTCGTCGCGGGAGCGGTAGACGACGTAGGGCCGGGTCAGGTAGCCGACGGGCGCGGAGAAGACGTGCACCAACCGGGTGAACGGCCAGAGCGCGAAGAGCGCGAACGCGACGAGGGCGTGCAGCTGGAAGCCGATCGGGGCCTCGGCCATCAGGTCGGCGTCGGGCTGGAAGGCCAGGAACGAGCGGTACCAGACCGAGACGCCCTCGCGGTAGTTGTACTCCCCGCCCAAGCTGAAGATCGAGCCGGCGATGGTGTTCCACATGCCCAGCACGATGGCCGCGCCGAGGAAGGCGTACATGACCTTGTCCATCGGCGTCGTGGCGGAGAAGACGGGGCCCACCGTGCGGCGGCGGTAGACGAGGATCGCCATCCCCACCAGGGCCACCACCCCGGCGACGAGGCCGCCGATGACGGCGACGTAGTGGTAGAGGTGGTCGTCGATCCCGACCGCCTCGGTCCACGACCGCGGGATGAGCAGCCCGATGACGTGCCCGCCGACCACGCCGAGCATGCCGAAGTGGAACAGCGGCGAGCCGAGCCGGAGCAGGCGGTCCTCGTAGAGCTGCGAGGAGCGCGTCGTCCAGCCGAACTTGTCGTAGCGGTAGCGCCAGACGTGGCCGACGACGAACACGGCCAGGCACAGGTAGGGGACGATGACCCAGAGGAAGACGTTCATCGTGGGGCTCCTACGGGGATGGTGGCGGACGAGATGAGGGCGGGACCCGACGCCAGCCCCGATGCCAGGGCCGGGTCGGCGGCGTAGCCGGACAGCCCGACCTCCTCGGCCGGCGGGCCCTGCTCGACGAGGCGGCGTACGGCGTCGGCCTCGTCGCCGGCGAGCTCCGGGAGGGTGCCGCACAGGGCCAGCAGCGCCGGGGCCCATGGCGACCCGGTGGAGCCGTCGTCGTTGCGCCAGCCCGTGAGCGCCAGGCGGAGCATCTCCACGCCGGCCCGGTGCTCCAGGAGCAGCGACCAGGCGATGTCGGCGTCCACGGTGGCGCCGAACTGCAGCACGGCGCAGAGGTGGTCGGGCAGCTCACCGAGGTCGTCGTCCCACTCGACCCCGCCGCGACGGTAGGCGTCCTTGAACTGCACGAGCGCCGCTCCCCGCCGCCGGGTGTCGCCGAAGGCGAAGTAGGTCAGGTAGAGCGCGCACTTCCTGGTGTGGTCGAAGGTGGCGACGTAGTCCTGCTGGAGCCGTGCCAGCGGCGTGCTCCGCACGTGGTCGAGCAGCGGGGTGAGGTGCGGGTGCCCGGGCACCAGCGCGGCGAGGTCGTCGAGGGAGGCGAGCAGCTCCTCGGTGGGGTAGTCGAGCAGCGCGGAGCACACGGCCCAGGTGCGTACGGCCTCCTGGTCGGGTCGGGCCGTCCGGCGTCGGAGCCTCATGCGCCTCCCCCGTCGTTGCGTGGCGGGAACAACCCGTCCGGGGTGCCCTTGCCGTCCCAGTTGAGGAGGTTGACCCGCGACGCCTTGTCGTCGGGCGAGGCGACCGTGTCGGCGGTCTGGCGGTCCTGCAGCATCCGGAAGTTCTCGACCGCGACCGGGGTGGGGTAGCCCGACCCCTCGCCGAACAGGTCCTGCTGCCCGCCGCCGTAGTCGCTGACGGGGCACTCCGTGGCGAGCTCCTCGAGGGCGTGGGCCTGCTCGGCGTGCGCCGCGGGGATGACGTAGCGCTCGGCGTACTTCGCGATCGCGAGCAGGCGGAACATCTCGTACATCTGCTCCCCGGTCATGCCGACCGCCGCCGGGATCGACTCGTCGGGGTCGCGGCCGAGGTTGATGTCGCGCATGTAGGACCGCATCGCCGCGAGCTTCTTGAGCACGCGGTCGACGGGGACGGTGTCGCCGGCGGTGAAGAGGTTGGCGAGGTACTCCACGGGGATGCGCAGGGTGTCGATGGCGGCGAACAGGTTGCCCCGGTCCTCGGCGTCCTCGCCCGTGTCGCGTACGACGTCGACGACCGGCGAGAGCGGCGGGATGTACCAGACCATCGGCATCGTGCGGTACTCCGGGTGCAGCGGCAGCGCGACCTCGTAGGTGTTGATCAGCGCCCACACCGGCGACTTCTTCGCCGCCTCGATCCAGTCGCCCGGGATGCCGGCCTGCTCGGCCGCCCGCTGCACGGCGGGGTCGTGCGGGTCGAGGAAGCAGGCGCGCTGGGCGTCGTACAGCGCGTGCTCGTCCTCGATGCTCGCCGCCTCCAGCACCTTGTCGGCGTCGTAGAGCACGAGGCCGATGTAGCGCAGCCGGCCCACGCACGTCTCCGAGCACACGGTCGGGATGCCGACCTCGACGCGGGGGTAGCAGAAGGTGCACTTCTCGGCCTTGCCGGTCTTGTGGTTGAAGTAGACCTTCTTGTAGGGGCAGCCGGAGACGCACATCCGCCAGCCGCGACACCGGTCCTGGTCGACGAGGACGATGCCGTCCTCCTCGCGCTTGTAGATCGCGCCGCTGGGGCAAGACGCCGCGCACGAGGGGTTGAGGCAGTGCTCGCAGATGCGCGGCAGGTAGAACATGAAGGTCTGCTCGAACTCGAGCTTCACCTTGTCCTCGATGCCCTTGAGCATCACGTCACGCGCCGCGTGCTCCTGCGAGCCGCCGAGGTCGTCGTCCCAGTTGGCCGACCACTCGACGTTCATGTCCTTGCCGGAGATCAGGCTCTTGGGCCGGGCGACCGGGAAGGTGTCGGTCTGCGGCGAGCTGGTGAGCGTCTCGTAGTCGTAGGTCCACGGCTCGTAGTAGTCGTCGATCGAGGGCAGCTTGGGGTTGGAGAAGATGCTGAGCAGCTTCTTCACCCGCCCGCCGGCCTTGAGCGCCAACCGCCCGTTGGGCTTGCGGATCCACCCGCCCTGCCACTCGTCCTGGTCCTCGTAGGTCCGGGGGTAGCCCAGGCCCGGCCGGGTCTCGACGTTGTTGAACCAGACGTATTCCGTGCCGGCCCGGTTGGTCCAGGCCTGCTTGCAGGTCACCGAGCAGGTGTGGCACCCGATGCACTTGTCGAGGTTCATCACCATGGCCATCTGAGCCATCACGCGCATGTCGTCGTCTCCTCTTCCGGCTCAGTACTCGACCGGCGCGGTCCGTTTGCGGATCATGGTCACTTCGTCTCGGTTGTTGCCGATCGGGCCGATGTAGTTGAAGAAATAGGCCAGCTGGGCGTAGCCGCCGACGATGTGGTTGGGCTTGAGCAGCACCCGGGTGAGGCTGTTGTGGATGCCACCCCGTTTGCCGTCGCGCTCGGTCAGCGGCACGTCGATCAGCCGGTCCTGGGCGTGGTGCATGTAGACGGTGCCCTCCGGCATCCGGTGACTGACGATGGCCCGGGCCGCGACGACGCCGTTGCGGTTGACCATCTCGATCCAGTCGTTGTCCTTGATGCCGACCTTGGCGGCGTCACGGTCGGAGACCCACACCGACTGGCCGCCGCGCGACAACGAGAGCATGAAGAGGTTGTCCTGGTACTCCGAGTGGATCGACCACTTGTTGTGCGGCGTGAGGTAGCGGACCGAGACGCCGAGCTCGTTCTGCTCGCCGATCGGCGCCTCCCCGAAGAGCTCGGTCATGTTGAGCGGTGGCCGGTAGACCGGCAGTGCCTCGCCCATGCCGAGGAACCAGTCGTGGTCGACGTAGAACTGTTGGCGACCGGTCAGGGTGTGGAACGGCTTCTTGCGCTCGATGTTGATGGTGAACGGGCTGTAGCGCCGGCCTCCGGACTCCGATCCCGACCACTCCGGCGAGGTGATCACCGGCACCGGCTGGACCTGGGTGTCGGCGAAGGTGATCTGCTTGCCCTCGTGCTCGGCGGCCAGGTCGTGCAGCTGCATGCCGGTGCGCTTCTCGAGGAACCTGAAGCCCTGGGTGGCCAGGTGGCCGTTGGAGACCCCGGCCAGGTGGAGCATCGCGTCGGCCATCTGGACGTCGGTCTCGACCTTGGGCTGGCCGTCGCCGGCACCCCCGTGCACCACGCCGTTGCGGGTGCGCAGGATGTCGACCTCGCGCTTGACGTCGTAGGCCACGCCCTTGGTGAGCATGCCGACCTTCTCCAGCAGCGGGCCGATCGACGTCATCTTCTCGTACACGGCGGCGTAGTCGCGCTCAGCGACCGCGATCACCGGCATCGTCTTGCCCGGCACCGGCTCGACCTCACCGGTCTTCCAGTCCTTCACGACGCCGTGCTCGGTGGCCATCGCCTCCGGGGTGTCGTGCCACAGCGGCTTGGCGATGACGTCCCTGCGGGTGCCGAGGTGGTCGGCGGCGAGCTCGGAGAACTTCTTCGCGATCACCTTCCACGTGTCCCAGTCCGACTTCGTCTGCCACGGCGGGGCGATCGCCGGGTTGAACGAGTGGACGAAGGGGTGCATGTCGGTGGTGGAGAGGTCGTGCTTCTCGTACCACGTCGCGGCCGGCAGCACGACGTCGCTGAAGATCGTCGACGACGTCATCCGGAAGTCGATCGTCATCAGCAGGTCGAGCCTGCCCTCGGCTGCCTTCTCCGCCCACACGACGTCCGTCGGACGCTGGTCCGGAGGCGCCTCCACCGCTGTGGCGGCCGAGTCGGTGCCCAGCAGGTGGCGCAGGAAGTACTCGTTGCCCTTGGCCGAGGAGCCGAGCAGGTTGGAGCGCCACAGTGACAGGACCCGCGGGTGGTTGTCCTCGTGCTCGGGGTCCTCGACCGCGAACCGGAGGCTGCCCTCCTTGAGCTGCTGGGCGACGTACGCCGGCGCCTCCATGCCGGCGGCCTCGGCGTCGTCGGCCAGCTGCAGGCTGCTGCGGTCGAACGTGGGGTACGACGGCGACCACCCGAGCCGGACCGACTGGGCCAGCAGGTCCATCATCGTCCTCCCGGCGAAGACGCCCGTGCCGGAGTCGAGGTCGTCGGCGCTGAAGCCGTCGTAGCGGTACTGGGAGGTGTTCACGTACCAGTAGGCCGTCTGGTTCATGTGGCGCGGCGGCCGGTGCCAGTCGAGGGCGAAGGCCATGTGCTGGAAGCCCATGATCGGGCGGATCTTCTCCTGCCCGACGTAGTGCGCCCAGCCACCGCCGTTGCGGCCCTGCGTGCCCGTGATCGTCGTGAGCAGCAGGATCGCGCGGTAGATCTGGTCGGAGTGGAACCAGTGGTTGACGCCGGCTCCGAGCAGGATCATCCCGCGACCCTCGGTGTCGATCGCGTTGTGCGCCCACTCCCGGGCGAGCCTGACGACCTGGGCCGCAGGGACGCCGGTGTGCTGCTCCTGCCACGCCGGGGTCGCCGGCACGGCCGGGTCGTCGTAGCCGTGCGGGTCGGACTCGCTCGCGCGCGGCCACGTGCCGGGCAGCCCGTCGCGGGCGACGCCGTACTGGGCGAGCAGCAGGTCGAGGACCGTGGTGACCACGCGGTCGCCGACGCGCGCGACCGGCACGCCGCGACGCTCGTGGACGACCTTGCCGTCGGCGGCGTCGAAGCGCGGCAGCTCGACCTCGACGGCCTCGCGGGTACCGCCCTGGTGGTCGCGGTACATGCTGAGCGCCGGGTCGATGTCACCGAGCTCGAGGTTCCAGCGGCCCACACCCTCCTCGCCGAACCGGTCCCCGATCGAGCCCTGCGGGATGCGGACCTCGCCCGTGGCGGCGTCGATCACGGCCGGCTTCCACATGGCGTTCTCGCTCGTCCCACCGAGGTCGCCCTCGACGAGGAACTTGCCGGGGCGGTGGCTGCCGTCCGCGGTCGGTTCGAGGCAGACCAGGTGCGGCAGGTCGGTGAACTGCTTGTTGTAGGACTCGAAGAACGGCGTCGTGGCGTCGGCGAAGAACTCCTTGAGCACGACGTGGCCCATGGCCATCGCGAGGGCGCCGTCGGTGCCCGGGGCGGGACTGACCCACTCGTCGGCGAACTTCACGCTCTCGGCGTAGTCGGGCGCGACGGCCACGACCTTCTGCCCGCGGTAGCGGGCCTCGGTCATCCAGTGCGCGTCGGGAGTGCGGGTCATCGGGACGTTGGAGCCCCACATCATCAGGTAGCCGGCATCCCACCAGTCGCCCGACTCGGGCACGTCGGTCTGGTCGCCGAACATCTGCGGCGACGCGTTGGGCAGGTCGGCGTACCAGTCGTAGAACGACAGCATCGGTGCGCCGATCAGCTCCAGGAAGCGCGCGCCGGAGGCGTACGACACCGGCGACATCGCCGGGATCGGCGAGAAGCCTGCGATCCGGTCGGGCCCCCACCGCTTGACGGTGTAGACGTGCGCGGCGGCGACGATCTCCACGACCTCCTCCCACGACGCCCGCACCAGACCGCCCTTGCCACGCGCCTTCTTGTAGAGCCGGGCCTTCTCCTCGTCCTGCACGATCGAGGCCCAGGCGACCACGGGATCACCGTGCTGCTGCTTGGCGGCGCGGAACATCTCCAGCAGCACGCCGCGCACGTAGGGGTACCGCACCCGGGTGGGGCTGTAGGTGTACCAGCTGAACGCCGCACCGCGTGGGCAACCGCGCGGCTCGTACTCCGGGCGGTCCGGCCCGGCACTCGGGTAGTCGGTCTGCTGCGCCTCCCAGGTGATGATCCCGTCCTTGACGTAGACCTTCCAGGAGCACGAGCCGGTGCAGTTGACGCCGTGGGTGGAGCGCACCACCTTGTCGTGGCTCCAGCGGTCGCGGTAGAACACGTCGCCCTCGCGGCCACCCCGCTTGTGCAGGGTCCGCTGGTCCTCGCTCACCTCCGCCTTGGTGAAGAACCGGCGGCTGCCGATCAGTGCCGACGTCAGCGAGCTTTCGAGGGGCATGGAGGTCCTCCGGGCAGGTTCGAGGCGGGGCCGGCCCTGTCGACCCTAGACATCACACAGGTCCCACCGCCACCATCTGACGTACCCAGAAGCACAACGTCACCAATGAAAGGACTTTGGTCCCGACTTGGTCCTGCGGACCTGTACAAAGCCGGAAAATCCATCACAGTCGTCCTGGCGGGACTGCGCATGACGGTCCTGCGGAGGAGTCGAGATGAGCGAGCCCCAGCCCGGTCGCAACCGTGTGCTCTGGCTGTCCACCATCGCGTTCACGCTGATGTTCGCCGTGTGGTTGATGTTCGGCATCCTGGGCAAGCCCATCCAGGAGGAGTTCGGCCTCACCGAGGTGCAGCTGTCCTGGGTCGTGGCGGCGGCTGCGCTCAACGGATCTCTCTGGCGTCTTCCGGCCGGCATGGTCACCGACCGCATCGGCGGCCGGAAGGTCATGACCTTCCTCCTGCTCGCGACCGCCATCCCGGCGTACCTCGTCTCGCGGGTGGAGTCCTACGGCATGCTCCTCGTGCTGGCCTTCCTGGTCGGGTTCGCCGGCAACGCCTTCTCGTCGGGCATCGCATGGAACTCCGCCTGGCAACCCCGCGAGCACCAGGGCTTCGCGCTCGGTCTCTTCGGGGCGGGCAACGTCGGCGCCTCGGTCACGAAGTTCATCGGCCCACCGTTGATCGCGGGCACCGCCGGTGCCACCTACTTCGGCTTCATCGAGGGCGGCTGGCGCCTCGTCCCGGTCGTGTACGCCGTCCTGCTGGTGGTGATGGCGGCACTGTTGTGGTTCGGCACCCCGAGCCACGACCGGGCACCCGGCACCGGTCAGACGCTGCGGGAGCAGGTGCGTCCGCTCGGGAGCATGCGGGTGTGGCGCTTCAGCCTCTACTACGTCGCGGTGTTCGGCGCCTACGTCGCGCTCGCCGCCTGGCTGCCGACCTACTACATGGACAACTTCGACGTCTCGCTCCAGACGGCGGCCCTGCTGACGGCGACGTACATCTTCCCGGCCAGCCTCCTGCGGCCCTACGGCGGACACCTCTCCGACCGCTTCGGTGCCCGCCGCGTCATGTACTGGACGTTCGGCGCGATGCTCGTGGTGACCGGAATCCTGATGATGCCCAACGGTCACATCGTGATCGTGCACCCGGACGGGTCGCAGAGCGAGCACCTCGCCTACAGCATCGGCCTCGTGCCGTTCGCCCTCCTCGTGTTCGCGCTCGGATGCGCCATGGGGGTCGGCAAGGCCGCGGTCTTCAAGCACATCCCCGAGTACTTCCCCGACAACGTGGGGGCCGTCGGCGGACTGGTGGGGATGCTCGGCGGCCTCGGTGGGTTCTTCCTGCCGCCGCTGTTCGCCTACACGAAGGCCTGGTTCGGGTTCCCCTCCAGCACCTTCTTCGTGCTGTTCGTGCTCACCCTGACCTGCGCGGTCTGGATGCACTGGACCGTGGTCCACATGCTGCACACCCAGTCCCCCGAGCTGGCCGGCCGGCTCGAGAACCCCGACGACGACCGCCGACCCGGGTTCGGCGGGGAACACGACCGACTGCCTGAGGAGGCACGAGCATGAAGCCAGAGGCACCGACCCGTAGCAAGGGCGAGTGGCTGGAGTCGTGGGATCCCGAGAACGAGCAGACCTGGGACGAGCGCCTGGCGTGGAAGACGCTCTGGCTCACCACGTTCGCCCTGTTCCTCGCCTTCGTGGCGTGGTTCCTGCCGAGTGCGCTCATCCCCAAGCTCAACCCGCTCGGCTACAGCTTCACGACCACCCAGCTCTACTGGATGGCCGCGATGCCCGGCCTCTCGGCCGGTCTGTTCCGCCTCCTGTGGATGGTCCTGCCCCCGATCATGGGCACGCGGAAGATGGTCGCCCTGACCTCCCTTCTCCTGGTCTTCTCGACCCTCGGCTGGGGCGTGCGCGTCCAGGAGCCGACCGCGCCCTACTGGGAGCTGATGGTGCTCGCGTTCCTGGCGGGCATCGGCGGAGGCGCGTTCTCCGGCTTCATGCCGAGCACCTCCTACTTCTTCCCCAAGCGCAAGCAGGGGACCGCGCTGGGCCTGCAGGCCGGCATCGGCAACTTCGGCGTCTCCGCGGTCCAGCTGCTCACCCCCTACCTCATCGGCTTCTCGTGGCTGGCGTTCTTCGGCTCGAAGCAGACGATCTCGATGCCCGGCAAGCCGCCGCAGGACGTCTGGTACCAGAACGCCGCGTTCGTCTGGATCCCGCTCATGGTGCTGGCCGCGGTCCTCGCGTGGACGATGCTCAAGTCCGTGCCCATCAAGGCGAACATCCGCCAGCAGTTCGACATCTTCGGCAACGTCGACACCTGGTTGATGACGCTGCTCTACATCATGACCTTCGGCACCTTCTCGGGGCTGGCGGCCCAGTTCGGCCTGCTCATGGCCGACCTCTACGGCATCAGCAACCCCGACATCGTGCAGGGCACCGGGGCGGCCGCGACCGTCCTCATCGAGGGCTACGAGGTCCCGGACGTGGTGAAGTTCGTGTTCCTCGGCCCGCTGGTCGGGGCCGGAGCGCGCGTCCTGTTCGCACCCCTCACCGACCGCACCGGTGGCGCGATCTGGACCCTCGTGTCGGGCGTCGGGCTGATCATCTCCATCGCCTTCACGATGCCCGCCCTGACTCCCGACACGACGTCGGCCGCGACTCTCGACGCCGGGTTCGACCAGTTCCTGTGGGGCATGCTGGCGATCTTCCTCTTCGCGGGCATCGGCAACGCGTCGACGTTCAAGCAGATGCCGATGATCTTCGAGAAGCGGCAGGCCGGTGGCGTCATCGGCTGGACCGCGGCGATCGCCGCCTTCGGCCCCTTCTTCTTCGGGATCGGTGTCACGACGCTCGGACCGACGGTGTTCTACGCCATCGGGATCGCGTGGGCCGTCATGTGCGTGGGCATCACCTGGGTCCGCTACGCACGGAAGGGCGCCCCGAAGCCCGGGTGAGGCCTCCGGGCCGTCAGCCCGGGAACGCCTGGGCGTACATCGCCTCGAGCTCGGGGCTGGTCTCGGCCGTGAAGCCGCACAGCGTCACCCGGTCGCCGTCGGCGCTGACCAGGTAGGTCTGCCCCTCCTGGAAGTCGACGGCCATCAGCAGGTCGTCGAGGCTCCCGCCGGGGGCCTCGACGGTGACCGTCGACGCCTCGCCGCCGGCGTACCACTGGTCCACCTCGAGGGTCGCGGTCCCGTCCTCGACCGAGGTGACGGTGCCCTCGAAGGCGGTGTCGAACGTGGACAGCACCTCCGCGGACGGCATCGCGCACTTGCCGGCCGTCGAGGCGTCGGCGGTCAGGGCGAGGGGCTCGTTCGACATGGACTCGCTCGTGCCCTCGCCGGGGCTCGTGTCGTCGGTGGCCGTGGTGTCGCCCTCCGAGCCGCAGCCGGAGAGGACCAGGACGAGGGTCGCCGCGAGTGCGGGGAGCAGGCGGGCGGTGCTGGATCGGTGGACGTGTCGGCTCATGGCAGGCATCCCTTCGTCAGGCGTGAGGAGCAGCCTCGCTCCTGTAGAGGTGGGACGGGGCGAGGGGCCATCGGGTTCCCGCCCATCACCGGTCGTCGTCCTCGTCCTCCTCCTCGACCCGGCGCTTGATGCGTCCGAGGCCGGGGATCTTGCCGAGGATCTCGTTGAGCTCGCGAGACACGACGAGCAGGTCGTGCAGGTCGGGCGCCACCGACCCGAGGGTGGCCAGGACGGGCACGATGTCGCGTTCGAACTGCTCGGTCACCGCGGGCAGGTGGTCGACGAGGGTCACCAGCGCGGCCACCTCCTCGGGGTGGGTCGTGTCGGCCAGCGTCTGCAGCGTCGGCTGCAGCGTCGTGAGCGGGGGCTCGAGCACGTCGAGCAGGGCCGCCGCCCGGCCCGCCTGGACGGAGGCGCCGTCGACCACGGTCTCCACGCGCTCGATCTCGGTCGCGGCAGCGCCTACGACGGTGCCGACCTTCGCCACCTCTGCGGTCGCCGCCTCCACGACCGTGCCCACCCGGGCGACCTCGGTGGTCGCCGCGTCCACGACCGTCCCGACGCGAGCGACCTCGACGGTCGAGGCGTCCAGGACCGTGCCGACGCGGGCGACCTCGGCGGTGGCCGCGTCCAGGACCGTGCCGACGCGGGTCACCTGGGTGGTTGCTGCATCGAGAACGGTGCCCACGCGCCCCACCTCGGTGGCCGCCGCGTCGGCGACTCCTTCGACGCGGTCGACGATGACGGTGGCCCGGCCCACCAGCGCCTCGGCCTGGTCGAGCAGGGCCAACATGCGCGGGACGGCGCCGAGGAGCGCCTCGACCTGCTCGCTCCCCCGTTCGAGGGCCGACATCACGTCACGGGGTCCGGGCACGGGCAGGCGCATGCGCCATTCCTACCAGCGGGTGCCGCGCGGGGGACGGCTCCGCACGTGCGGCGGAGGTGGCCGTCGTACGCACCGACGGGCCCACCGTAGGCAGCTCGGTACGCCGCCCTCGTCCGGCACGCTCGGCCTCCCGCCCGGCGCTGCGAACTGCCTACGTTGCTCGCCGGCGTCCGCACGTGCGGCGGTGGGAGCCGTACGACACGCGGGCCGCCGCGGAAATGGAGCAGGGCCCCCGCCGGAGTGGGGGCCCTGCTGTGGTGCTGGTGGAGCGGACGGATCAGAAGTCCATGCCGCCCATGCCGCCCATGTCGCCGCCGGGCATGGCCGGCGCCTTCTCGGGCTTGTCGGCCACGACGGCCTCGGTGGTGAGGAACAGCGCGGCAATCGACGCGGCGTTCTGCAGGGCCGAGCGGGTGACCTTGGCCGGGTCGATGATGCCCTCGGCGATCATGTCGACGTAGTCACCGGTCGCGGCGTTGAGGCCGTGACCCGCGGGGAGGTTGCGCACCTTCTCGGAGATGACGCCACCCTCGAGACCGGCGTTGACGGCGATCTGCTTGAGCGGGGCCTCGGTGGCCTTGCGGACGATCTCGGCACCCGTGGCCTCGTCACCCGTCAGCTCGAGCTTGGCGAACGCCTCCACGGCGGCCTGGACGAGCGCCACGCCACCGCCGGCGACGATGCCCTCCTCGACCGCAGCCTTGGCGTTGCGGACGGCGTCCTCGATGCGGTGCTTGCGCTCCTTGAGCTCGACCTCGGTGGCCGCGCCGACCTTGATGACGGCCACGCCGCCGGCCAGCTTGGCGAGGCGCTCCTGGAGCTTCTCGCGGTCGTAGTCGGAGTCCGACTTCTCGATCTCGGCGCGGATCTGGTTGACCCGGCCCTCGATCTGGCCCTGGTCGCCCGCGCCCTCGACGATGGTGGTCTCGTCCTTGGTGATGACGACCTTGCGCGCCTGGCCGAGCAGCTCCAGGCCGGCGGACTCGAGCTTGAGGCCGACCTCCTCGGAGATGACCTGGCCGCCGGTGAGGATCGCGATGTCCTGCAGCATGGCCTTGCGGCGGTCACCGAAGCCCGGGGCCTTGACGGCCACGGAGCGGAAGGTGCCCTTGATCTTGTTGACGACCAGGGTCGACAGCGCCTCGCCGTCGACGTCCTCGGCGATGATCAGCAGCGGCTTGCCGGACTGCATGACCTTCTCCAGCAGCGGCAGCAGGTCCTTCACCGTCGACACCTTGGAGTTGACGATGAGGACGTAGGGGTCCTCCAGCACGGCCTCCATGCGCTCGAGGTCGGTGGCGAAGTAGGCCGAGATGTAGCCCTTGTCGAACCGCATGCCCTCGGTCAGCTCGAGGTCCAGCCCGAAGGTGTTGGACTCCTCGACGGTGATGACGCCTTCCTTGCCGACCTTGTCCATCGCCTCGGCGATGATCTCGCCGACGGTGGTGTCAGCGGCGGAGATCGACGCGGTGGAGGCGATCTGCTCCTTGGTCTCGACGTCCTTGGCCATGCTGAGCAGCTGCTCGGACACGGCGGCGACGGCGGCCTCGATGCCGCGCTTGAGACCCATCGGGTTCGCACCGGCCGCGACGTTGCGCAGGCCCTCGCGCACCATGGCCTGGGCCAGGACGGTGGCGGTGGTGGTGCCGTCACCGGCGACGTCGTCGGTCTTCTTGGCGACCTCCTTGACCAGCTCGGCGCCGATCTTCTCGTAGGGGTCCTCCAGCTCGATCTCCTTGGCGATCGAGACACCGTCGTTGGTGATCGTGGGGGCGCCCCACTTCTTCTCCAGGACGACGTTGCGGCCCTTGGGGCCCAGGGTGACCTTGACCGCGTCGGCGAGGGTGTTCATACCCCGCTCGAGGCCGCGGCGGGCCTCCTCGTTGAAAGCAATCAGCTTGGCCATATCGCGTGCGATTCCTATCGACGTGAGTCTGTGTGTCGACATCAGGAGGGCTGCCCGCGACGGACGATCCGCTCCACCGACGATCCATTCACGTCGGCTTCCGCGGACCTCAGCGTCACCTGAGTCGTTGTCACTCTCATGGCGAGAGTGCCAACGTCATGTTTAGCACTCGCACCCCGAGAGTGCAAACGACTCAGGTGTCGCGTCAGCCGCCGATCAAGGCATCTGGATGAGCTTGATGCTCTCGGTGACGGCGTTGACCGCTGTCGCGAAGATCGGGCCGAGCTCCGCGCCACTGGCAGCACAGTAGAAGTAGTCGCCGTCCTTGTTCTCGTCCACCCTCTCGGCCGCGGTCGAGCAGTCGCTGTCGGCCTTGCTCGGCGTGCCGGACGGGGTCGGCGATGCCGCCGCGGCGAGGTAGTCGCGCACCCACGGTGAGCGCGGCGTACGACCTCCCGGCTTCTCGCAGGACGCCGACCGGGCGTCTCCGAAGCCGATCACCAGGACAGTGACCCCGCGCGCCTTGGCCTGCTCGGCCACCGTGGCGAGGTTGTCGCACCCCTTCTTGCCCTTTCCGTTCCCGTAGGAGTTGCGACCTGCCCCGACGTCGCCCGAGCTCGCGAGGGACGTGCTGCCCTCCTCCAGGAGCTCGTCGGGCTGGCCGTCCGTCTCGAAGACCAGCACCTTCTTCGCCGTGCCGGGTCGCCTGGGCAGCGAACCGAGGTTGTTCGGGTCCAGGCCGAGCAGGTAGCGCGACGCCCCCTTGAAGGCCGAGGCGAGATGCGTGCCGTAGCTGCCCGTCGACAGACCGGGGACAGCGCCGTTGGGCATGCACCTGACGCCCCTCACGAGCTTGCTGCTCGAGCTGATGGCGGCGTCGCGGGTGGCCTTGTAGTCGTTGGTGAAGTCGATGGCGATCCACTTCCCACCCTTGGCACCGTCCGCCGCCGTGGTGGCCGCGGTCGCACACGAGGAGGTGCCCTTGCTCTTGTGCATCGCGCCGAACGCGACGTAGTGGAGCGTCGGGTCCATCACGCCGAGGCTGTCGACGATGGCGGCCTGCATGTCCTCCCGGTCGTCGTCGGCCATGCTGGTGGTGCGATCCGCCATGAAGACGATGTCCATCGGGTTCGGCAGTGTCTCCCCGCACGAGCCTCGACAGGCCGACGACGACACGGAACCCGTGGAGCCACGGTCGTGCCCGATGACCGGCGCGAAGTCGAAGTCCACATCCTTGGAGTCGGTCACCCGGATGGTGTTGCAGCGAGCCGTGACAGGGCACGGGATAGAACAGATCCGCGTGTTGCAGCGCACGTGAGAGCTGTCGTACGTCCCGGGGTCGCACGTCGCCGGGATCTGGTCCGAGGCCACCTGCCTGCCGGCGCCGGTCGACGCGACCACGCAGAAGAGCTCGGTGTCCGGCGTCATCGCGGGATCCTGGGACTTGGCCATCGTCACCGCCCACGTCCGGGCGTCGGTGCCGCTCGCCGGCAGCTCGAACGCCCCGGCGTGCGCCGCGGAGTCGACGTGGTCGTGGAGCCTCTGGCGCTCCATGGCGAGGGAGGAGATGTCGACGGCAAGGGCCGCGCAGGCGAAGATCACCAGAGCGAGCAGGGCGACCAGGAAGGCCACCGCACCCGACTCGTCCGATCCTTCACCCCTGCGCGCCGCCAGGGCGCGCCTCACTCGATCCTCATCTTGCTGGTCTTGGACAGCGTGAGGCTCGAGGACAGTGCCTTCCCCATCGGGGTGAGCCACCCGTGCTCGTAGGTCGCGGTCACGACGGCAACCCCGCCCGAGGTGTGGTTGGCGTCCCATGACCCGCATGCCCCGCCGAGGGGCGTCTCGCAGGTCACCTGGACCGTGACCCGCCCCTCGAGGTCGGTCAACGAGTCGTTGACGACGTCGTCGACCTCGCTCTGGCTGGCACTGAGGCTGGCGGCGCGCACCCCTTCGCGGGTGGCGTTGTTGAGCACGGTGTAACGGTTGATCGCGAAGCCGAGTTCGATGATCGAGAACACGACCGCCAGCAGCAGAGGCACCACGAGTGCGAACTCCACCGCCGCCGCACCGCGATCCTCGCGTGGGCGTGAAAAGGGCATGACTATTTCCTCCCGCAGATGCGACGCGCAGGACTGCTCCCGACGTCGCGAAGGTTGTGACGGTGATCCGGCACGGATGACGGATCACCGGTCCCGCCCGCACCCCCCAGCGCAGGCAGAACAAGGGCAACCTAATGCGCAGGGGGGACGGTCCACCCCCCGCAGCGGGATCTCTTTGCCGTCCTGTCTAGACAGGGACGGTCAGCGACCGGCGTCGACCCGCGCGGCGAGGAGGTCGGCGAACGGCTCCGCGTTGGCCGGCGACACGTCCAGGTAGAGCCCCGGCTCGATCAGCTCGAGCTCGCTCACGACCCAGCCCCCGTCCCAGCGCAGCAGGTCGACGCGCAGGTAGTCCATCGGCCGACCGAAGCGCTCGGCCATCGCGTCGTACGCCGTCATCACCAGGTCGCCGACGTCGCCGGTCGCGACTGCGCGGACCCGGCCGCCGAACTCCTCGTTGACGCGTACGTCGCCCTCGCCGGGCAGCTTGTCGAAGCGCTGCCCGAGCCGCCCGTCGAGGACGTAGACGGACGACTCCCCGTGGGTGCGGATCGACTCCACGAGCGGCTGCACGACCCAGGGGCCGTCGACCTCGGGGTAGTCGGGGTGGCTGCGGACCGGGCGGCCCAGGCGGGGGTCCTCGGGGTCGGTGACGACGAGGAGGCCCGCTCCCCCGGCGCCCACGCGCGGCTTGACCACAGCCGTGCCGAAGCGGCGTACGCCCCGGGCCAGGTCGTCGCGGTCGTCGGCGAGGACCGTCGGCACGACCGGCAGGTCTCCGAGCTCGGTCAGGTAGCGCTTGTCGTGGTTCCAGGCGAAGACGTCGGCGCCGTTGAGCAGGCGCGCCTGGTCGAGCGACGCCGTCCACGCGAGGAACTCGGCGTGGCGGGTGACGTAGTCCCACGTCGAGCGGACCGCGACGAGATCGGCGTCTGCCCAGTCGACCGACGGGTCGTCCCACCGCGCCCAGGTGAAGTCGACCCCGCGGTCGCGGAGGACGGCGTCGAGGGCACCCGCGCCGGGCTCCCCCTGCGGCAGGTCACCGCTGGTGGCGAGCAGGACCTTCATGACTCGTCGGGGTCGTCCGGCAGCTCGGAGGCGCCGTAGAGCTCGTGCGCGACGGCGTCGCGGTTGGTGCCCTCCCGGTTGTCGCCCTTCTCGATGATCACGAGGTTGTGGTAGCAGTGCACGGCGCGGACCCACTGGTCGGTGTAGGTGGGCTCGTAGCCCTCGACGAGGAACTCCTCGTGGTTGAGGCCGTCGACGAGGTCCTTGACGAGGTCCATCGACGTGCCGGACGCCCGCGGGTCGAGCTGGCCGCCCCAGGCCGGCCAGTAGGAGGTCTGGGTGTCCTCGATGCAGTAGATGGCGCCGTCGGGCAGCAGCGGGAACAGGATCCGGAAGGACTCACGCACGTGGGCCGGGATGTGGCTGCCGTCGTCGATGACCACCAGCGGCGCGCCCTGCTCGTCGATGATGCGCTGCAGGACCTCGGGGTCGGTCTGGTCGCCGAGGTAGGTGTGGATGTGGCCGCGTGTGAGCCACGTCTTGTCCTCGATGTCGAGGCCGACGATGCGGGCCTTCGGGAAGAACCAGCGCCACATCTTCATCGAGGCCCCGCTCTTGCGGCGCTTCTTGTAGCCGCCGATCCCGAGCTCGAGGAGCGTGAAGGACTCCCCGCGCAGGTGCTGCAGGTGGCGCTCGTAGTGGGGGGTGTACTTGTGGACGCCCCACTTGTCGGTGCGGAACTCGATGGCCAGCTCGGTCAGGTTGCTGGCCAGGAGCCGGCGGCGGCGCTCCGCCTTCGGGTCGAGCGGCTCGGGCTCGGCCGGCACCGGCGATGCCTGCATCCTGCCGGCCTTCTTGGCAGCCTTCTTGACGGCCTGGCCGGCTCGTCGAGCAGTGGTGCGCACCCGGGAACCCTAGCCTGACCCATCCACCCCGGGTGCGTGGTGCCCGAACGGCACGTCCGCCACGACGCCGAGGGCCGCGAGCACCGACGGGAGCATCGCCTTCGCGGTGCGCTTGTAGCCGTGCGCGCTCGGGTGGAAGCGGTCGAGGCTGAACATCTCCTCAGGGTTGGTGATGAAGAACGGGCCCACCACGTGGGCCAGCGACACCACCCGCGCGCCACGGTCGAGGGCGGCCGCCCGCTGGGCGTCCGCGAGCTGCCGGGAGGCCCTCGAGCCGAGCGCCCGCAGGGGCTGCGGCACCGGGCGCAGCGCGCCGAGGTCCGGGCACGTGCCGACGACGACCTCGGCCCCCCGGGCCCTCAGGTCGTCGACCGCATCCGCCAGGTGGCGTACGGACTCGGCGACCGGCACCCGGTGGGTGACGTCGTTGCCGCCGACGACGATGACGGCCACGTCCGGGCGGTAGCCCGGAGGCAGTGAGTCGAGCTGGGCGGTGAGCATGCTGCTCTCCGAGCCGACCACGGCAGCAGTCCGCAGCCGCACCGATCGTCCGGCGTCGGTGGCGATGCCGCGGGCCAGCCGGCCGCCCAGGGTGTGCTTCGCCTTCTCCGCGCCGAGGCCCGCCGCGATCGAGTCGCCCAGCACCAACAGGTCGACCGGCTCGCCGTACTTCCGCTTGTAGTGCCGGTCGGCGTCCGGGGCCTGCTCGCCCAGTGGCTTGCCGATCGCGCGTCGGGCCTGCGCTGCCTGCCGGTGCAGCAGCTCGCGGGCGCCGTACGCCGTCCCTCCCGCGACGCCGCCGAGGACGGCCAGCGCCACGCCGGCCCGGGTCAGGTGTCTGCTCCCCACGACGCCTGTGAACCAGACGCACCTGAACGTCCGCGCAACCGCGGGCATCGGATGACCCAACGGCACCCCACAGATGGGTCGATGTACTCAGGACAATCCACCCGCGGCGCGACACGGTGGGGGTATGACCGACACCTCGTCATCGTCACCCGCTGTCGTCACGCACCCGGTCGCGCCGCACCAGCTCGCATGGCTGCGCACCGAGCTCGCCGGCTGGACCTCAGAGGGGATCATCAGCGAGGAGCAGGCGGCCCGCATCTCGTCGCGCTACCGCTCCGAGCACCACGCCCGCATCAGCGTGGGCCGCGTCCTCCTCTACCTGGGCGCCGGATTCGTCGGTGTCGGACTCATCTGGCTCGTCGCCGCCAACCTCGACGAGCTCTCCCCGACGGCCCGCTTCGGCACCGTCGCCGCGCTCTGGCTCGCCTTCCTGGTGGGGGGCGAGGTGCTGGCCGCGCGACGGGCCTCCCCGCCGGTCGTCGGCGCCGTACGACTCCTCGCCGCCCTCGGCGCCGGTGCCGTCCTCTTCCAGGCGGCGCAGTCGCTGCAGGTCCCCGCCTACGAGCCCCGCCTCGTGGGCCTCTGGGCAGCCGGGGCCCTGCTCCACGGCTACCTGACCCGCTCGCACATGCCGTTCTTCGTCGGCCTGGTGACCGGCGTGGTGTGGTGGTTCTGGCAGCCGCTGTGGGACGCACCCAACGGACTCACCGTGGTCCTCCTCCTCGGGGCCGGCTCCGTACTGGCCGCGAGCCTCGCGGTGCTGCACGACGGGTGGATCGACTCCTACGCCTGGGCCTGGCGCACGGTGGGCGGTGGCATGGCCCTGCTGGCCCTCTTCGTCGCCGCGATCCCCGACATCGGCTCGGACGGCGTCGAGTGGACGACCTGGCTCGTGGTGGCGCTGGTACTCGCCGGCGTCGCCGCACTGGCCGCCGTGCTCACCCGCCCCGGCCTGCGGGTCCTGGAGCCCGTCGGTGCCATCGTCGTGCTCGTCGTGGCCGCCCTGATCGGGCTCTGGACCACCGGGACCGACACGTCGTCGGTGGACGCCGCGGACTGGGGCCACGCAGCGGTCTCGGTCGTCGCCTACGTCGTCCTCGCCGTCGGCCTGGTCGCCCTCGGCACGGTCCGTGACCATCCGCCGCTGACCTGGATGGCGATGGTGGGGCTGGTGGTCTTCACGACCTTCCAGAGCTTTGCGGTCTTCGCGCCGATCGTCACCGGTGCGTGGCTGTTCGTGGTGCTCGGCACCGTCTTCCTGGCGACCGGCTTCCTCTTCGACCGGGCCCGGCGACAACTGGCACACGCCCTCGACACCGATTCATCCACCGGAACCGAAGGAGCAGCCCGATGAACCGCGTCGCCGTCACCGGCATCGTCGCCGTGACCCAGCTGGCCCTGGTCGGCGTGGGCGTCGCACCGCAGCTCTCCGCCCGGGTGGCGGGTGACGCGTACGTCGTGCGCGTGGCGCCGGTCGACCCGATCGACCCGTTCCGTGGCGCGTACGTCGCCCTCGACTACCCCGACCTCCGTCACGACGGGTCACAGTCGGCCGTCGAGCCGGGCCTCGGCGCGCTGGACGACGGCGAGTCCGGCGACGTCTACGTCAGCCTCGTCGAGGAGAACGGGGTCTGGGTGGCCGCCGCATGGTCCCGCACGCGCCCGGACAACGGCCCCTACCTCGCCTGCGACGACCGGTCGTGGCAGATCCGGTGCGGCATCGAGAGCTGGTTCCTTCCGCAGGACGAGGCGCAGGAGGCCGAGGACCTGCTGGGCGACGGAGCGGTCGCCGAACTGCGGGTCGACGGGCGCGGCAACGCCGCCGTGGTCGACGTACGAGCTCCGTGACGGCGTGCCGGCAAGAGCCGGCAGGGGATCAGCCGCCGGCGACCGCCGGGATCACCGAGATCTGGACGCCGTCGGGTGTCGCGGTCTGCAGGTCGTCGAGGAACCGCACGTCGTCGTTGCCGACGTAGACGTTGACGAAGCGGCGCAGCTGGCCCGCCTCGTCGAGGATCCGGCCCTTGATGCCCGAGTAGCTCGAGTCGAGGTCGTCGAGGACGGCCGAGAGGGTGTCGCCCTCGGCGCTCACCTCGGACTCACCGCCGGTGTAGGTGCGCAGGATGGTCGGGATCCGGACCGAGACACTCATGCGCGTACTCGCTTCGCTCCGTGCGCGCATGAGGCACCTGACACGCTGTGTTGGATGATTCGCTCGCTGCGCTCGCTCATGTGCTGATCTTCCTCTCAGAGGACGTTGGACGCCACGAAGGCGTCATAGCTGGGGGCGATGGTGGCGGCCGGGGCGACGCGCTCGGAGACCGCGTCGAGGGTCTTGAGGCCGTGGCCGGTGTTGATCACGACGGTCTCGAGCGAGGTGTCGAGCTGGCCGGTCTCGACGAGCTTCTTGAGCACACCCACCGTGGTGCCGCCGGCGGTCTCGGTGAAGATGCCCTCCGTGCGGGCCAGGAGCACGATCGCGTCGCGGACCTCGTCGTCGGAGATGTCCTCGACCGCACCGCCGGTGCGGCGGCAGATGTCGAGCACGTAGATGCCGTCGGCGGGGTTGCCGATCGCCAGGCTCTTGGCGATGGTGTCGGGCTTGACCGGCCGGATGGCGTCGGTCTCGGCCTTGTAGGCCACCGACACCGGCGAGCAGCCGGTGGCCTGCGCGCCGTAGATCTTGTAGGGCTTGTCCTCGACGAGGCCGAGAGTGATCAGCTCCTGGAAGGCCTTGTCGACCTTCGTCAGCTGGGAGCCGGACGCGACCGGGATGACGATCTGGTCGGGGAGCCGCCAGCCGAGCTGCTCGGCGATCTCGTAGCCCAGCGTCTTGGAGCCCTCGGCGTAGAAGGGGCGCACGTTGACGTTGACGAACGCCCAGCCCTCCTCCTCGCCGGCGATCTCGGAGGCGAGCTTGTTGACGTCGTCGTAGTTGCCGTCGACCGCGACGAGGCGGTCGGTGTAGACGGCGGAGTTGACCTGCTTGGGCTTCTCGAGGTTGCTCGGGATGAAGACCACCGTCGTGATCCCGGCCCGGGCACCGGCCGCGGCGACGGCGTTGGCGAGGTTGCCGGTCGAGGGGCACGCGAAGACCTTGGCGTCGAGCTCGCGGGCAGCGCTCAGCGCGCACGCCACCACCCGGTCCTTGAAGGAGTTGGTCGGGTTGGTGGAGTCGTCCTTGACCCACAGCTTGTCGAGGCCGAGCTCGCGGGCGAGGTTCTTCGCCTCCAGCAGCCGCGTGAAACCCGGCTCGGTGTTGGGGCTCTGCTCGATGTCGGTCGGCACCGGCAGCAGCGCCTTGTACCGCCAGATGTTGCGGGGGCCGGCGGCGATCTCCTCGCGGGTCACGGCCGGGAAGTCGTAGGCCACCTCGAGGGGACCGAAGCACTCCGGACAGGCGTACGACGGCCCCAGGGTGACCTCGTGGCCGCACTCGCGACAGGCCAGCGCGCGGGCGTTGCCGAAGGCCCCCTCGCGCAGCTGCTTCGTCGCCGTCGTGGTGGTGGTGTCGTCCAGCAGGGTGCTCATGAAGTCCTCCTTCTCATCTGTCCCCGCGACTCTCGCTGGGGTCGGATTTGGCACCTGCTCCCGCGACTGCCGGCCGGTGAGGCGGACAGGAGGCTCGCGGGTGGTTGCCGGGACTTCGTCGGGCCGTTCCCTCAGTCCCTCGTGATGAGCAGGCTCAGCCTAGGCAGGGCGTCTCACGATGTGCACATCGAGTCCACGATGTGGTCGGCCGGGCGTCCGACGCGCGGTCAGCGACGCGCAGCGAGGCCGGACAGGAGCTCTACGACACCCGCGGGGCCGTCGACGACGACGTCGGCGAGCCGGACGAGGTCGGGCTGCTCGGTCGAGGCGGAGCACACGACGAGGCCGGGCAGGCCGTCGGCGCGCAACGACCGGACCGCCTCGAAGGCCTCCACGTCGCCGAGGTCGTCGCCGCCGAAGACGACTCCGGTGGCCTCCTGCTCGGCGACGAACGCCCGCAGCGAGTGGCCCTTGTGCATGTCGCCCGAGCGGACCTCGATCACGTTGCGACCGGGCTCGATCGTCAGGTGGTGACGCTCGGCGAGGGCCGCGATGGGCTTCACGAGTCGTTCGAAGGCACCGGCCGGGTCGTCCATGCGTCGGGTGTGCACCGCGACGGCCAGGCCCTTCTCCTCGACGAACGCCTCGGCGGCACCCGCGCCACGCAGCACCGAGGGCAGCTCGCGCTCGAAGCTGGCGAGCCCGGCGGGGGGCCGCGGCGAGCGGATCCGCTGCTCGGTGGCCGACCAGCGCTCGTTGCCGTACTGGCCGAAGACGAACAGCTCGGCGCCGCGGTCGAGCATGGCGTTGCCCAGGGCGTCGAGGTCGCCCATGGCGATGGCCTGACGCGCCGGACGGCCGGTGATCACCGCGACCGCGCGCACCACCTCGGCGAGCTCGAGGAGGGCACCCGGAGCGGCCGGGTGGAGCCGGGCTGCCTCGGGATCGTCGACGACCGGTGACAGCGTGCCGTCGAAGTCGAGGCCCACGACGACGCCGTCGAGGACGTCGCGTACGGCGTCGTAGTGGGCGCGCGCGTGGTCGGAGGTGAACTCCATGGGGTCAACCCAACCACGTGCGGGGTCAGCGCGGGGCGTCGGCCGTGAGGATGATCGTCAGACGGTCGCGCTTCATCACACCGACGGCGGGCGCCGTTCGCTTGATGCCCAGGTCGAGGGCGAGCTGCTTGCCGGCCGCCTTGAGCCGGGGCGGGAAGTAGACGGTGCTGGTGGGGATGAGGCCCTGCCAGTTGTCCTCGCCGACCACGGCCCAGCCCACGCCGGTGGCCTTCGCGGCGGTCTCGGCGGCGAGCCCCCGGATGCCGGAGTTGTTGTAGACCTCGACGTAGACCTCGCCCCGCTTGAGCTGCGGCTTGGGCTTGGGCGTCTTCGTCGGCGTGGGGGCCGGCTCGGCGGTGGGGCTGGGGGTCTGGCCGGCGCTCGCGATGGTCGCGGTGTCGACGCGGCGCTCGGTCGGCGCCTGGTCGCGGGTGGCGACGAAGGTGATCGAGGCCATCGCGACGGCGAGGACCGACAACATCACGAGCGGGGACGGGAAGGCGACGCCGCGCTCGTCACGACGACGGCGGGGCGAGGTGCGGCCGGAGCTGGGGAAGGAGGCCATGGGGAAGGTGACCAATCGTGAGTGGGCGGGCCGTGACGTCGGGTGTCGGCGGTGGTGTCAGATCTCGAACCCGAGGCGGCGCGCCGAGCGCTGCCGCTGGCGGGAGGCGCGCAGCCGGCGGAGGCGGCGTACGAGCAGGGGGTCGGCCTCGAGCGCCTCGGGACGGTCGATCAGCGCGTTGAGGACCTGGTAGTAGCGGGTGGAGGACATGTCGAACTTGTCGCGGACCGCCTGCTCCTTGGCGCCGGCGTACTTCCACCAGTGCCGCTCGAACTCGAGGATGTCGCGATCGCGCTGGCTCAGTCCAGCGGCAGTCTCCTGCCCGGCTGCGATGTGCTCGGCTGCGTCCATCGGACATCTCCTCCTCGACCCCACGTCCACCCGTGACCGGGTGGACGAGCACGAGTCTAGGCGACGAACGACAACGATGTCATTCGCCTCCGGCGAGTCGTCTGGACAAAACCGGCCGCGGGCTCGCATGAGCGGGGCACCGCGGGGTGGTCTGCGGCTCACCGGTCGTCGCTAGGGTTGCTGACGTGAGTGGAGCTCCGCAGGCAGACCTCGTGATCGTGGCCAACCGGCTGCCCGTGGACCGGGTGCCCCAGGAAGACGGCTCGGTGTCGTGGCGTCCGTCGCCCGGCGGGCTCGTCACCGCCCTGGAGCCCGTGCTCCGAGCCAACGACGGCGCCTGGATCGGCTGGCCGGGCGCGGCCGACGGGGACGAGCTCGAGCCGTTCGTCGAGAACGGGCTCTCCCTCATCCCCGTCGCGATGAGCGCCCAGGAGGTCGAGGAGTTCTACGAGGGGTTCTCCAACGGCACGCTCTGGCCCCTCTACCACGACGTGATCGCCAAGCCCGTGTTCCACCGCGAGTGGTGGGACTCCTACGTCGCGGTCAACCAGCGCTTCGCCGACCGGGCCGCCGAGGTGGCTGCCGAGGGCGCGACCGTGTGGGTCCAGGACTACCAGCTCCAGCTGGTGCCGCAGATGCTGCGTGCCCAGCGCCCGGACCTGCGCATCGGCTTCTACCTCCACATCCCGTTCCCGCCGGCCGAGCTGTTCTCCCAGCTGCCCTGGCGGCGGCAGATCCTGGAGGGTCTGCTCGGCGCCGACCTGATCGGCTTCCAGCTGCCCGGCGCCGCCGCCAACTTCGTGCGCCTCGTGCGCAGCCGCGTGGGCCACAAGACCCACCGCGACACGATCTACCTGCCCGACGGCCGGCCGGTGAAGGCGACCGCGTTCCCCATCTCCATCGACACGGCCGGGTTCGAGGAGCTCGCGCGCTCGGAGGAGGTGGCGCAGCGGGCCAAGGAGATCCGCGAGGCGCTCGGCAACCCGCGGCGGATCTTCCTGGGCGTCGACCGGCTCGACTACACCAAGGGCATCTACTCCCGGCTGCGGGCCTTCGGCGAGCTGGTGCGCGACGGGCACCTCGACGTCGAGGACGCCGTCTTCGTGCAGGTCGCGACGCCCTCGCGCGAGCGCGTCGAGCAGTACCGCATCCTGCGCGACGACATCGAGATGCTGGTCGGGCGGATCAACGGTGACTACGGCAAGATCGGCAACCCCGCCATCCACTACCTCCACAACTCCTATCCCCGCGAGGAGATGGCCGCGTTCTACCGCGCCGCCGACGTCATGGTGGTGACGCCGTTCCGCGACGGGATGAACCTCGTCGCCAAGGAGTACGTCGCCTGCCGCTTCGACGACGACGGTGCGCTGGTGCTCTCGGAGTTCGCCGGCGCGGCCCAGGAGCTGCGCCAGGCCTGGCTGGTCAACCCCTACGACATCGACGGCATGAAGGCCGCGCTGCTCGACGCGTTCGCCGCGGACAAGAAGGAGACGTCGCGGCGCATGCGGGCGATGCGCAGGACGGTGGTGCAGAACGACGTGGCGAAGTGGGCCGCCGACTTCCTGCGCGAGCTCGAGGAGCTGCCCGAGCAGCACGACAAGGCCGTGCGCCCGTCGCGCTCGCGGTGACTCAGGCCCGGGGGCTCGTCCCCTCGGCGGCGCCGTGGGTGGCGTCCTGGGCCACCATGATCTCCTCGACCTCCTTGACCAGCCGCGGGCCGAGCCGCTGCCAGGATGGGTCGTAGCCGTAGACCGCGCCGAGCCCGACCGACGTACGGGTCCCGTCGAGGAGGTCGATGTCGCCGGGGGCGATCAGGCCGGGGTGCACGACACCGATCGCCTCGGACACCTTCAGCAGGTCGCGCCGCAGGGAACGGATGTAGTTGGCTGCGCGGACGCTCTTGAGCCCGACGTCGAGGCCGCGGGTGTAGCGAGGGTTCTGGGTGGCGATGCCGACCGGGCA
Organism: Nocardioides sp. zg-1230; assembly: GCF_013155335.1. GTDB lineage: Bacteria > Actinomycetota > Actinomycetes > Propionibacteriales > Nocardioidaceae > Nocardioides. The sequence continues at coordinate 134,643 of NZ_JABJQZ010000009.1, forward strand.
GTGGTCGGTGTGGCACTTCTGGGCCTGGATGCACCCGATCGCCATCATCGCCTCGCGACCCACGTTGACCATGTCGGCGCCGAGGGCGAAGGCGACGATCGCGTTCTCCGGGATGCCGAGCTTGCCGGCGCCGATGAAGACGACGTCGTCGGTCAGCCCGGCCTCGGCGAAGCGCCGGTAGACCTCGGAGAAGGCGATGCGGAAGGGGTAGGCGACCGAGTCGGCGAAGATCATCGGAGCCGCGCCGGTGCCGCCCTCGCCACCGTCGATGTTGACGAAGTCGACCCCCCGGCCACCGCTCGCCATGGCCTCGGTCAGCTCGTCCCACATCGTGAGGTTGCCGACGGCGGACTTGATGCCGACCGGCAGGCCGGTGGCCTGTGCCACCGACTCGACGAAGTCGAGCATGGAGTCGACGTCGCCGAAGACGTCGTGGCGGCTGGGGGACGCGCAGTCCGTGCCCTCGGGGATGCCGCGGATCTCGGCGATCTCGCGGCTGACCTTCTCCCCCGGCAGCATCCCGCCGAGTCCGGGCTTGGCGCCCTGGCTCAACTTGACCTCGATGGCGCGCACCGGCGACGACTGCACGAGGTCGACGAGCCTCGCCATGTCGAAACGTCCGTGCTCGTCACGGCACCCGAAGTAGGACGTACCGATCTGGAAGACGACGTCGCCGCCATGACGGTGGTACGGCGACAGCGCGCCCTCGCCGGTGTTCTGCAGGCAGCCGGCCATGGCGGCGCCCTTGTTGAGCGCCTCGATGGCCTTTCCCGACAGCGAGCCGAAGCTCATCCCGGAGATGTTGACCACCGACCCCGGGCGGAAGGCGTGCGGTCGGCCGCGTGCCGCACCCATCACCTTGGCGCACGGGAGCGCGATCTCCTCCTGGGCGTGGGGCATCGTCGCGGCGCCGGGGCCGGTGAACGTGCGGTGCTTGATGATCGGGTAGCCCTCGACGCGCTCGACGTCGTTGTCGGTGCCGAAGCCGAAGTAGTTGTTCTCCATCTTCGAGCTCGCGTAGACCCAGCGCCGCTGGTCACGGCTGAAGGGCCGCTCCTCGTCGTTGCTGGTGACGATGTACTGCCGCAGCTCGGGTCCGAACCTCTCCAGAAAGAAGCGGGCGTGCCCGATGATCGGGAAGTTGCGGACGATCGCGTGCTTCGTCTGGACCAGGTCGTGCACGGTCGTCGCGGCTGCTGCCGCGGCCGTGCCGCCGAGGATGGCGTACCTCCACTTCATGACCTGTTCCTAGCCCTCCCACGACGCGTTGTCGAGGACGGCCCGTCCCGAGGGAGGGGATCAGGCGAGCTGGCCGCGGGCGATGCTCACCCCGGAGTGGGTGGGGTCGCCGTCCTCCGGCTCGACCGAGATGTCGACGATGCGATAGCCCTGGTCGATGAGTCGCATGGGGACCGCGAACTCTCCCTCGTCGCCCGAGGCGAGCAGGCCGATCGAGATCATGCGCTCGCCGTCGACGTTGATCAGCCACACCTCGTGCACGCCCGGCTCGTCGCCGAGGTCGCTCGCACTCACCCGGATGGTGAAGGTGTCGTCGGTCTGCACGGCGCTGGCCTCTCCGCGCTCGGCGTCGCTGTCGAGGGCGGTGAGGGCGGTCGCGGCGACGACGGTGCCGGTGTCGGCGGGCGGGGCGCCGGCCTCCGGGGCCTCGGTGTCGCCCGCCCCGATGCGTCCGAGCCCGATGCCTGCCAGGAGGGCGAGTGCCGCGGCGATCCCGGCGAGCCAGAGCGGGACACCCCGACGGGGCGACGGCTCGGCCGGCTCGGGCCCGGTCCGTGGGTCTGCCTGACCCGCGCGCACCTCGGCCAGGACCTGGGCACGCAGTCCGGCAGGAGGCGGGACCAGGGCGTCGGCGCCCGCGCGGCGGCGTACGCCGGTGAACGCGGCGACCAGGCCGGCGCACTCGGGGCACGTCTCGGCGTGCTCGCGCACCTCGGCGGGACCGTCCGTGGGGTCGAGGGCGAGCCCGGCGAGCTGCTCGGGATCAGCGTGACTCATGGCGCACCCCCTCCAGCTGTTGGTGGAGCTTCATCAGGCCACGACGGACGTGGCTCTTCACGGTGCCGAGCGGCAGGCCGACCTTGTCGGCGATCTCGGCGTGGCTGCGCTCCTCCCAGAAGGCGAGGAACATGATCGTGCGGCGGGGATCGGGCAGCTCCTCGACGGCCTGGCGGACCACGAGGCGCTCGGCGACCTCGTCGTCGGCCGCCTGGAGGGTGTCGTCGCGCGCGCCGGGCAGGGACACCACCGCTGCGAGCTTGTCGGCGTCGCGGGCCCGGGCTGCTCGTACGTCGGCGATCTTGTGCCGCGCGATCCCCACGAGCCAGGCCGGCAGTGCGGCGGGGCTCGGGGTCAGCGTGTGACGACTGCGCCACGCCGCGACGAACACCTGCTGGGTGACCTCCTCGGCGTCGTGGGGGTCGCGCAGGGCACGCAGCGCGTGGGTGTGCACCAGTGCGGACCAGCGGTCGTAGACCTCCTCGAGGGCGGTCTCGTCGCCGGCGACGAGACGCGCGGCGAGCGCACGGACGCCATCGTCCTGCTCGTCCTCGAACGACATCGCCTCGGTGACCACCGGGCCACCGTACCGGCGGGTACCGCGGGCGGGGAACGGGATGATGGTCATCGTCGCTCCCCGCCCGTCAGGCGTCCGTCAGGCCGTTCCTCAGAGGTCGATCGGGCGGAGCACCCGGTCGATGCCGTGGGCGACCTGCTTGTTGCCCTTGTTGAGGTCGATGGCCTTGAGGATGACCTTCGGGTCCTCGTCGTTCTTGTCGCGGTCCTTGAGCGTGATGCTCACGCTGGGCTTCGTCTTGACCTTGACCTTCACCTTGCCGCCCTGGGCGGTGGTCAGCTTGGCGCCGTTGGCCTTGAGGACCTTGTTGCTGGTCAGCGTCTTGCCCGGCACGACGTGGTAGAGCAGGACCGTCTCGATGGTGTCGACACCCGCGAGGTCCACGAGTGCCTCGAAGATCTTCTCCTCGCTCCGGATCTTCTTGCCGGTGAGGTCCTGCGCGAGCTTGCGGAACGCCTGGTCGGTGGGGGCGAAGACCGTGAGGCGCTTGCTGCCGTCGGCCAGCAGGGCGACCGGGGACTCGGGCTTGGCACCGACGATGGCGAGCGCGGCCTCGGTGACGATGTCGAAGTCGTTCTTGTCCTTGTCGAACGTGTCGCCGTCGGAGGTGAGGAGGGCGGCGAGGCTGTCCTCACCGGCGGCCTTGGCGCTGGCAGCGGGGGCCGTGGCCTGCACCGCGCCCAGGGCGAGGGCGGAGGCGGCGAGGATGGCGGGAACGCGTCGCTTCATGAGGGAGTCCTTCCGTCAGGGGCGCCCTGTGGCGCCCGTCCCCCTCTTCTCCGGCCCGACCCCACCACCGGATGCACCTCCCCCGAAATTTCTTGCACGTAGATTTCCTCCATGGACCTCATCCCCAAGCCCGACCAGGTGGTCGCCGCGGCCGGCAACGTCGCGCACACGCTGCTCTACGGCGGGCTGGCCGACCTGCGGCCGATGCCCCGGACGCTCATCGACGACGGCGAGCTGCGCGAGGTCTACCACTACCGCCCCGCCGCCGGTGTCGCCGAGACGGGCGACCCGGTCCTGCTCGTGACGCCTCTCGCCGCGCCCGCGCTCTGCTACGACCTGCGCCGCGGCTGCTCCCTCGTCGAGCACCTGGTCACGCAGGGCCGTCCGACCTACCTGCTGGAGTACGGCCAGGTGTCGTTCAAGAACCGCGCGCTGGGCATGGAGCACTGGGTCGACGACGTGCTGCCCGACGCCATCCGTGCCGTCCACGAGCACGCGGGGGGTCGCGGCGTGCACCTCGTGGGTTGGAGCCTCGGCGGGATCTTCACCCTCCTCGTCGCCGCCGACCGGCAGGACCTGCCGATCGCCTCCATCACGGTGGTCGGGTCGCCGGTCGACGTGACGAAGGTGCCGCTCGTCGCGCCGGTGCGGCCGCTGCTCAACCTCACGCAGGGCAAGGGCGTCGTCACCCGCGCCTACCGCGCGCTGGGCGGCGTGCCGACCCCGCTGGTCAACTGGGCCTTCACGGCCGCCTCGGCGCAGAAGGTCCTCACCAAGCCGATCGCGGTGCTGACCCACCTCGACGACACCGACTACCTGGCCCAGATGGAGGCGGTCACGCGGTTCATGAACAACATGACGGCCTACCCGGGCCGCACCTTCGGCCAGCTCTACCACCGCTTCGTCAAGGGCAACGCCCTCGCGACGGGCCGCATGGAGATCGGCGACCGGACCATCGACCTCGCCGCGATCTCGGTGCCCACGCTGGTCTTCGCGGGCAACACCGACGGCATCGCGCCGCTCCCGGCCGTACGCGCCGTGGTGCCGCTGCTGACCGGCTCCCCGCAGGTCCGCTTCGAGGTCGTGCCCGGTGGCCACCTCGGGATGCTCACCGGCCGGGCCGCCCGCGGGACGACCTGGACCGCGATCGACGAGTGGGTGGACGAGTGGTCGCGGGGCCCGCTGCCGGGGAAGAAGACACCTGCCACGAAGGCCTCGCGGGGGTCGATCGGGTCGAACCCGTCGCGTCGCTACGGGTCGGCGAGCTCCCGCGCCCTGGGTGGGCGGTGAGGACGGCGGTCGACGCTGCGCGGCTGCCGCTCGGCGTACGCATCGGCTACGGCAGCGGGTCGGTCGCGACCGGTGCGTTCGGCACGGTGCCGGGGCTGATGCTGCTGCCCTACCTCACCGACGAGCTCGGCATCGCCGCACTGTGGGCGGGCGTCATCGTCTTCCTGCCGAAGGCCTGGGACGTCGTGCTCAACCCTGTCGCCGGGCGGGTGAGCGACCGCACCGTCGACCCGGCCGGTCCGCGACGCCCGTGGCTGGTGCGGGCGGGGCTGATGCTGGCCGGCGCCTTCGCGCTGATCTTCGCGGCGCCCGACCTCGACAGTCGCTGGCTCGAGGCGGGGTGGGTGCTCGTCTTCTTCGTGCTCGCGGCATCGGCGTACGCGTTCTTCCAGGTGCCGTACGTCGCGATGCCCGCCGAGATCACCTCGTCGTACGACGAGCGGACTCGGTTGATGACGTGGCGCGTGGCGATCCTCGCGCTCACCATCATGGCGGCCGGGGCGACCGCGCCGCTGATCCGCGACGTGGTGGGCGGGCGCGACGGCTACCGCGTGATGGGCGTCGTGATGGCGACGGTCATCCTGGTCGGCGTGCTGAGCGCGTGGTGGGGCACCCGCCGCGCGCCGATCGGCGCGGTGGGTGCAGGCGCGGGGTCGTTGCGCGACCAGCTGCGCGTCGTCTCGCACGCCCGCGACTTCCGGGTGCTGCTGACCACCTTCGTCCTGCAGGCCCTCGCGACCGGCTGCATGCTGGCCGGCGTCGCCTACGTCGCCGAGGACCTCCTCGGTCGCACCGCTGCGGCCACGATCCTGTTCGTCTGCTTCGTCGGCCCGGCGTTGGTGCTGACGCCGCTGTGGGCGCGCTGGGGCGAGCGCGTCGGCAAGAAGCAGGGCTACGTCGCCGCGTCGCTGCTGTTGGCGGCGGGTGCCGCCCTCGCCGTGCTGGCGCGCGGCGGCGACGACGTCTGGACCTTCGTGGCGACCGGCCTCGTCGGGGTCGGCTACGCCGGGTGCCAGGTCTTCCCGATGGCGATGCTGCCCGACGTCGCCGCGGTCGACGCCGCCGTGACCGGTGAGAACCGGGCCGGGGTCTACACCGGGGTCTGGACCGCCGGGGAGACGCTCGGCCTGGCCCTGGGGCCGGCGGTGTTCGCCCTGGTGCTCGCGCTGGGCGGCTACCTGTCGAGCGAGGGGCGCGACATCACCCAGCCCGACTCGGCGTTGACGGCGATCGCCCTGGGGTTCTCGATCGTGCCGGCCCTCCTGACCGTGGCCAGCCTGTGGTGGCTGCGCCAGTACGCCCTCGACCCCGCCGAAGTGGCGGCTGCCCAAGGAGCTGTCCAGTGACCGACGCGATGCAGCGGCTCGCCGCTCTCCAGGCCCGGGACCTCCCGGTGCACGGGGGCCGCACCCTGGCCTACGTCTACGACTCCGGCGACCCCGAGGTCGATCGCGTCGCCCGCGAGGCGGTGGCCGCCTACGCCGCCTCCAACGCGCTCGACCCGACGGCGTTCCCGTCGCTGCTGGAGATGGAGAACGAGCTGGTCGGCTTCGCGTGCGACCTGCTCGACGCACCGGGCTCGGCGGTCGGGACGGTCACGTCCGGTGGCACCGAGTCGATCCTGCTGGCGGTCCAGGGCGCGCGCGACAGCCGGCCCGACGTCGTACGGCCCCGGATGGTGCTGCCGAGCACGGCGCACGCCGCCTTCCACAAGGCGGCGCACTACTTCGGGGTCGAGGCGGTCCTCGTCCCGGTGGGCCCGGACTTCCGGGCCGACGTGGCCGCGATGACCGCGGCGATCGACGACGACACCGTGCTCGTCGTGGCCAGCGCGCCGTCGTACGCCCACGGGGTGGTGGACCCGGTGGCCGGGATCGCCGCGGCGGCCGCCGAGCGCGGGGTGCGTTGCCACGTCGACGCGTGCATCGGCGGATGGGTGCTGCCGTACGCCGCCAGGCTGGGGCGTGCGGTGCCGCCGTGGACGTTCGCCGTCGACGGCGTCACCTCGATCTCCGTCGACACCCACAAGTACGCCTACGCACCGAAAGGCACCTCGCTGCTGCTGCACCGTGACGCGGCGCTGCGCAAGCCGCAGTTCTTCGCCTCCGCGGCGTGGCCGGGCTACACGATGCTCAACGCCACGACCCAGTCGACCCGCTCCGGCGGACCGGTCGCGGGGACGTGGGCCGTCGTCGAGCACATCGGCGACGACGGTTACCTCGCCCTCGCCGACCGCGCACTCGCCGCGGTCGACGCGATCGTGGCGAGCATCGGGCGCGAGCCGGCCCTGCGACTGGTCGTGCCGCCGGACTCCACGCTCGTGACGCTGGCGACCGACGCCTCGTGCGACCCGTTCACGCTGACCGACGAGCTGGTGGCGCGTGGGTGGTACGTCCAGCCGCAGATCTCCTTCGGCGACGACGGTCCGAGCATCCACCTGTCGGTCAGCGCCGGCACGCTCGTCCACGTCGACGAGTTCGCCACGGCGCTCTCCGACTCGGTCGCGGCGGCGCAGGCAGCCGGCCCGGTGGCCGTCGACCCCGAGGTGGTGGCGTTCATCGAGGCGCTCGACCCGGCCGCGCTCGGCGACGACGACTTCGACGGCCTGCTCGCCGCGTCGGGGCTCGTCGGTGCGTCGGCCGACGGTGAGCTCGAGCTGCCGAGCCGGATGGCGGAGGTCAACGCGATGCTCGACGTCGCGTCGCCCCGCATGCGCGAGGCGCTGCTGGTCGCCTTCCTCGACCGGCTCCAGCGGCCCGTCCGCGAGGACGCCCGATGAGCGCGCTCGCCGGGCTGGTCGACAAGGGGCTGGTGGCCCCCGACTGGGCCGAGGCCCTGGCCCCCGTCGACGAGCGGATCGCGGAGATGGGCCGCTTCCTGCGCGAGGAGGTGGCCGCCGGTCACGGCTACCAGCCGGCGGGCGACCTGGTGATGCGGGCCTTCCAGCGCCCGCTCGCCGACGTACGCGTCCTGGTCGTGGGGCAGGACCCCTACCCCAACCCCGCGCACCCGATCGGGCTGAGCTTCGCCGTCGAGCGCCACGCGTGGCCCCTGCCGCCGAGCCTGGTCAACATCTACGTCGAGCTGCGCGACGACCTGGGCATCGTCCCGCCGCGACACGGCGACCTGTCGGCGTGGGCCGACCAGGGCGTGATGCTCCTCAACCGCACCCTCACGGTGCGCCCGGGCGACTCCAACAGCCACCAGGGCAAGGGCTGGGAGGCGGTCACCGAGCGCGCGATCACCGCGCTCGCCGAGCGCGGTGGACCCTGCGCGGCGGTCCTGTGGGGCCGGCACGCGCAGAAGCTCAGACCGCTCCTCGGCGACGTGCCGTGCGTGGAGTCGGCGCACCCCTCACCGCTGAGCGCGCGACGCGGCTTCTTCGGGTCCAGGCCCTTCAGCACGGTCAACCGGCTGCTGGAGGAGCAGGGAGCCGAGCCCGTCGACTGGACCCTTCCAGCGTACGACGACGTCCCGGCGCGGTAGTCCGCCGGGAGAAGTGCGTGGGAACGCCCCGCTCGACCGCTTGCCGCTGGACCACTTGGGGAATATAGTTGAACCAACAACTATTGAGGATGTCATGACCACTCCCATGCCCGCCCTGTACATCGGCCACGGTGCCCCGCCGCTGCTCGACGACCCGATCTGGTCCGGCCAGCTCGCGGCCTGGGCCAAGGACCTGCCGCGCCCCAAGGCGATCCTCATCGTGTCGGCGCACTGGGAGTCGGCCCCGGTGAGCCTCACCGCGAGCGGCGCGCCGCTGGTCTACGACTTCGGCGGGTTCGCGCCGAAGTACTACCGGATGACCTACGAGACGCCGGACGCCTCCGCGCTGGCCCAGCGCGTCGCGGCGATGATGCCGAGCGGCGAGCCGGTCCACCAGCACACCTCACGCGGGCTCGACCACGGCGCCTGGGTGCCGCTGAAGATCATGTACCCGGAGGCCGACATCCCGGTGCTCCAGATGTCCCTGCCGACCGACGACCCGCACCGGCTGATGAAGCTCGGCGAGCGGCTGCGTCCCCTGCGCGAGGAGGGCGTGCTCATCATCGGCTCCGGCTTCCTCACCCACGGCCTGCCGTTCCTCAAGGAGTTCCGCATCGAGGCCGCCGCCCCCGGCTGGTCGGTGGACTTCGACCTCTGGGCCGCCGACGCCCTCACCCGCGGCGACGTCGACACGCTGTCGGCGTACCGGTCGAAGGCGCCGGGCATGCCGTACGCCCACCCGACCGTCGAGCACTACACGCCGCTGTTCGTGACGCTGGGCGCCGCGACAACCGCCGACGAGCCGGGCATCCAGGTCATCGACGGCTACTGGATGGGTCTCTCGAAGCGCTCGCTGCAGGTCGCCTGAGGACCTGAACTAGTCTCGCTCCGTGCGCGTCCTCTCGATCCAGTCCCACGTCGCCTACGGCCACGTCGGCAACTCCGCGGCCGTCTTCCCCCTCCAGCGCCTCGGCCACGAGGTGTGGCCGGTGCTGACGGTGAACTTCTCCAACCACACCGGGTACGGCGCCTGGCGCGGGCCGCTGATCGCGGCCGAGGACGTCGCCGAGGTGATCACCGGCATCGGCGAGCGGGGCGCCTTCGAGACGTGTGACGCGGTCCTGTCGGGCTACCAGGGCTCGCCGGAGATCGCCGACGTCATCGTGGACGCGGTCGCGCAGGTCAAGGCGGCCAACCCCGACGCGACGTACACCTGCGACCCGGTCATGGGCAACGCGACCTCGGGGTGCTTCGTCAACCCGGCGATCCCGCCGAAGTACCGCTCGACGGTGATCCCGGTCGCCGACGTGCTGACGCCCAACCAGTTCGAGCTCGGCTTCATCACCGACCGCGACTCCCTGAGCGGCCCCTCGTCGCTCGACGACGTCCTGGCCGCCGTCGACGAGGTGCGCGCCCTCGGGCCGTCGACGGTGCTGGTCACGTCGGTGGACCGTGAGGGTGCCGACGACGGCGTCATCGAGATGCTCGCCGTCACCGCCGACGGCGCCTGGCTGGTGACGACCCCGCGCCTGCCGATGAAGGCCAACGGGTCCGGCGACATCACCGCCGCCCTGTTCACCGCCCACCTGCGCACGACCGGATCCCCCGCCGAGGCCCTCGCCCGGACGGCCTCGTCGGTCTTCGCCGTGCTGAAGAAGACCCTCGACTCCGGCGAGCGGGAGCTCCGCCTGATCGCCGCGCAGGACGCGATCGCGTCGCCCGCCTGCGAGTTCGAGGTGCAGCAGGTCCGCTAGTACGACTTCCCCTCGGCGTAGCGCGTGGAGCAACCGCAGATCGCGCAGGCATGCTGCTGGGCTTCGAGCAGGTAGGTCCGGATGTAGTGCCCGACGTTCGTGGCGGTCTGTGCCACGCCCGTGGACAGCCAGCGCTCGATCTTGCTCCTGGGCTCCATCGCGCGCTGGCGCCTGTTGCTGCAGTACACCTTCTGGTGTCGCTTGGTCAGGGTCGCGCCGCACCCGAGGCAGCTCATGTGACGACGCCAGGTGTCCCCACCGACACCGGAGCCGCGTGAGAGATTCGAACTCTCGCAACCCAATTTACAAGATTGGTGCTCTACCCCTGAGCTAACGCGGCGTGCGCCCGAGGGCGCGGCGGCCATCCTAGGTGAGGGAGGATGTCGCCCGTGAGCCTCCTCCACGACCCCCACCACGACGGGTCCCCGCTCTACGTCTCCGACGAGGCACCTGAGCTCGGCACCAGCGCCACCGTCCGGGTCCGCACCAGCGCCGACGACCCGATCGACGCGGTCTGGCTGCGCACGACGTACGACGCCGAGCCGGTCTACCACCCGATGACCTCGACGACCACCGGCGACATCGTCTGGTGGGAGGGCGAGCTGCCGGTGCACAACCCGGTGACGCACTACCGCTTCCTCATCGTGCGAAGCGGTGGCGAGGAGCAGGAGTGGCTCACCGGCGCCGGGCTGGTGGGCCACGACCTGCCTGACGCCGCCGACTTCCGGCTCACCGCCCACGCGCCCGCGCCCGACTGGGGGCGTGACGGCGTCGTGTACCAGGTGTTCCCCGACCGGTTCGCGCGCTCCGCGGCCGCCGACCTCCGCGAGCTGCCCGACTGGGCGCTCCCGGCCGAGTGGGACGACGAGGTGGTCTTCGAGGGCAGCGACCCGCGCACCCCGATGCAGCTCTACGGCGGCGACCTCGACGGCATCACCGAGCACCTCGACCACGTCGCCGCGGTCGGGGCCGACATCGTCTACACGACGCCGGTCTTCCCCGGCGAGAGCAACCACCGCTACAACGCGACGACCTTCACCGAGGTCGACCCGCTGCTCGGTGGCAGCGAGGCGTACGCCCGGCTGAGCGCGGCGGTGCACGAGCGGGGCTGGCGGATCCTGGGCGACCTCACCACCAACCACACGGGCGACACCCACGAGTGGTTCCTCTCCGCGGTCGACGACCCGCGCGACCCGCACCGCTCCTTCTACTACTTCGAGGACGACGGCACCTACGCCGACTGGATGGGCCACGGCACGCTGCCGAAGATCAACCACGCCAACCTCGACGTCCGCCATGCGATGGTCGACGGACCCGACTCCGTCGTCGGTCGCTGGCTCCAGAAGCCCTATGCCGTCGACGGCTGGCGCATCGACGTCGCCAACATGACCGGCCGCCTCGGCGCCATCGACGTCGCCCACGAGGTCGCCCGCACCGTGCGCGCCACCGCGGCGGCCCTGCACGAGGACCCGTGGGTCATCGGCGAGCACAACCACGACGCGACCGGTGACGTCGACGGCGACGGCTGGCACGGCACGATGAACTACTCCGGCTTCTCGTGGCCGGTCTGGTCGTGGCTGCGCGACCCGGCCTCTCCCGCGCGCCCGTTCGGCCGCCCCGTCCCGGTGCCCCGGCGCGGGGGTCCGGCCGTCGTCGAGACGTTCCGGGCGTGGCAGGGGGCCCTCGGCTGGCGGGCCACCGCGTCGAGCTGGAACATCCTCGGGTCGCACGACTCGGCCCGCATCCGCACGCTCGTCGGCGGCGACGCCGCCGTCCACCGGGTCGCTGCCGGCATGCAGTTCACGATGCCGGGCGTGCCGATGGTCTTCGCCGGCGACGAGATCGGGCTCGAGGGCGTCAACGGCGAGGACGCCCGCCGCCCGATGCCGTGGCACCGCCGGGAGGAGTGGGACGAGCAGACGCTGGCGACGTACGCCGACCTGGCCCGGCTCCGGCGCGAGCACCCGGCGCTGCGCCGGGGCGGTCTCCGTTGGGCGCACGTCGACGCCGACACCATCGCCTACCTGCGTGAGCACCCCGACCAGACCGTGCTGGTCGTCGCGCGCCGCGCCGTGGGCGATGCCTTCACGCTCCCCGCGGCGTCCGGCCGGCACCTCTTCGCGTCCGAACCGGGCGGTGCCGACCTGGCCGCCGGCCCCGACGGTGTCGAGGTGCCGGCATCCCCCGGGTCGCGTCTCGACATCTGGGAGATCGGCGCCGGGTAGCAGCCGCCCACTCGTGCTCGTGCACGGCTAGTGTCATCGCATGGCCATGCGGATCGTCGCCAGCCGGCCGGACCCGGCCATCCTGCGCCTGCCCTGGCACCTGCCGCTGGAGGAGTGGCCGGACGACGTCGTCGTCCCGCTGCCCCGTGGACTCTCGCGCCACGTCGTGCGCATCGTGCGGCTCGGCAGCAGCGTCTACGCCGTCAAGGAGACCAACGACGACATCGCCTTCCGGGAGTACCGGATGCTGCGCGACCTCCAGCGCATGGGGATGCCGTCGGTCGTGCCGCAGGGCGTCGTCACCGGGCGCGAGGACCGCGACGGCGAGGACCTGCCGGCCGCCCTCATCACCCACCACCTGAGGTTCTCGCTGCCCTACCGCAGCCTGTTCAGCCGCGGCATGGACGCCGAGCACGTGCCGACGCTCATCGACGCCATCGTCGTGCTGCTGGTCCGCCTGCACCTCGCCGGCTTCTACTGGGGCGACGTGTCACTGTCCAACGTGCTCTTCCGGCGCGACGCCGGCGCGCTCGCGGCCTACCTCGTGGACGCCGAGACCGGCGAGCTGCACGAGGCGGTGGGCGACCGGCTGCGGGAGTACGACATCACGGTGGGCTGCGAGAACATCTTCGCCGAGCTGATGGACCTCAGTGCGAGCGGCGCGGTCCAGCGCCCCATCGACGGCTTCGAGATCATCGAGCACCTGCGCTCGCGCTACGAGGCGCTGTGGCGCGAGCTGACCGACCTCGAGGAGTTCGGCGCCGACGAGATGTGGCGCATCGAGCGTCGTGTCGAGCGGCTCAACGATCTCGGCTTCGACGTCGACGAGCTCGACATCGTCACCGACCTCGGCGGCGACACGATCCGCATCCAGCCCAAGGTGGTGGACCTCGGTCACCACACCCGCGAGCTGCGCGACCTCACCGGCATGACGGTCGAGGACAACCAGGCCCGCCGGATCCTCAACGACATCGCCTCGTTCACCGCCCACTTCGACCTCGGGCGCGAGGACCGCCACGTCGTGGCCAGCCGCTGGATGCACGAGATCTTCGAGCCCATCATGACGATGATCCCGCCCGACGCCAGCGGCAAGCTCGAGCCGGCCGAGATCTTCCACGAGATCCTCGAGCACCGCTGGTACCTCTCCGAGAAGGCCGGCCACGAGGTCAACATCCACGAGACCGCTCGCGACTACATCGACCGCTTCCTCACTGCCAAGCCCGACGAGGCGATCACGGGTCAGGAGTGATTCTCACACCGCGACGCGTGGGCCGCGCTCGATCCACCACCTGGCCGACCCGCGCACGCTCTCGGTGAGGTCCTCGTCCGCCGCGATGTCCGGCAGCGCCGGGTGGCCGCTCATGCCGATGGCGTACGTCGCCGCCCGAGCCGTGTCCGGGTCGGCCAGCGCCCGTCGGACGACGTCCAGGGGGAGCAGGCCGCCCGAGGAGCCCACGACCTGCAAGCCGGCCCCCCTCAGCACGGGGTCGGGCGAGTCGAGCCATTCGAGGGCCGGGGCGACGATCCTGCCCGTCAGCGCTCCGTGGACGCGACGCGCCATCCGGTGTCGCAGTCGCTGGTCCGGCTCGGCCTCGACGAGCTCGCCGAGCCGGTCCCACACCGGGTGGGCCAGTGCCGGCACAGCCCCGAGGAGGAAGTAGGCGGTGACCGCGCGGCTCTCCCAGTGGCCGAAACCGATGTCGAACAGCAGCCGTGCCAGCATCGGCTGCTCGCCGACGCCGACCGTGCGGGTGACGTCGTCAGCGATGGCGGCGCACTGCGCCCAGTGCCGGTTGGTCCGGTGACGCTCGAAACCCTCGACGTCGGGCACCGGCGGCAGGGGGCGCGCCGGCGTGTGATGAGTCCCCGTCCAGGTCGCGGCGGGCGCAAGGCGGATGAGGTGGGCGATCCACTCCTCCTGTGCCGACCCTGGCTCCGACGCGTCGTACGCCTCGATGAGGTGGGGCACGACGTCCGGCCAGAACGCACCACGGGGACTGATCTCGGCCATGTTCTCGAGCGCGAGCGCTCCGCACGTCGCAACATAGGGCCGGTCTGCACGCAGCAGCTCGAGGCACCACTGGACGGCGTCGGGAGTGACAGCCTCCCCCACCGCACTGAGCAGGTCACCGAGTCCCTGCGCATGGGGGCGGGCGACCTCGCGTCGCGCCGCTCGCAGGACGAGGAATCCGTAGTCGCTGCAGCGCACCTTGGCCAGCGCCTCGTATCGCGTCGGGTAGCCGTGCCCGCACGATCGGGCCAACTCGTCCACCAGCCGGTCGATGGTGCGTTGGGCCAGCGCCTCCGGGAGGGCGACGTTCCCACGAACCGAGATCGCGCGCGCCCACCGGAGCCACTCGCCGCCCGTCACGTCGTCGACGCTGTCGAGGCGTCCGGTGAGCTCGGAGAGCTCGATGACCGTGGAGATCGGTGGCCCCGGGCGGGCGTCCCCCGGGCTCACCCACGGGAAGGTCCGCGCCAGCACGTCGATCGGCGCGCGTAGGGAACCCTCCTCCAGCCCGAGCACCCGCTCGTAGCCGTCCACCAAGGACCCGTCGCGCAGCTGTCCGGTCTCCGCGCGGGACAGCCGGGCCGGGCTGGTGCCGATCGCCGCCGCGACGGTCCTCATCCGGTTGTCGTCGACGTGCGCGGTGACCCGGGCCATGCGGAGGATCCAGGCGATGCGGGCGCGCACGTCGATGGCGCCGCCGTTGAGCGACGTTGCGTCGTCGACGACAGTCATCCGGGGTCGCTCTCGCACGGGCGGAGTATGTGCGGGCCGGTCGTCGAGCGCCTCACCCTTTCCGCGAGGTAAGGGGGATCTACGGGGAACGTGAGGGCCACGTGGCGGCACGGGACCACCGGGCGGGTTTCAGCCTGGCAAGATCGTGAATCCCGTGGCGCCCGGGTAGACGGACGATGCAGGATCGCGACCACCACAACGTCATCGGGGGAACCATGCGCATCGTCACTGCTCTGCTCGCCGGTCTCCTCGTCGCCGGCGCTCTTCCCGCGACGGCGACCGCCCTGCCTCCTGACCCAGGAGGTGGGACACATCAGGCAGCCGAGCGCTCGCAGCGACCGCGCGTCACCCTGACCGCCTCCCCCGAGTGGGTCAAGAAGGGTGGGCTCGTCACCCTGAGGGGGCAGGTGAAGGGCGCGAGCCGTGGCACCAAGGTCACGATCTTCCAGAAGACCAAGGGCAAGTCGTCGTGGAACGTCGAGGTCGTCAAGCGCACCAACCGCAAGGGACGCTTCACCCACCGCGAGGACGTCAAGTCGGGCGACCGTACGTACAAGGCGTGCGTCCGACGCGCCTGCGACCGCGTCCTCGTGCGCATGGGGCGGCCTCCGGCCGTCGACACGGCCGTGGCCGTCAGTGGCCTGAGCACCAGCGCCGTCGAGGCGGGGGCGTCGTTCGACGTCGCAGGAAGCGCCTCCCCCAACCTGGAGGGCCGCACCGTCGAGGTGCAGGCGTACGACGGCGCCAGCTCGACGTGGGGGGCCGTCGGCCGGGCGTCTGTCCGGAACGGCAGCTGGGCGACCTCGGTGGTCGTCACCACGGCTGGTCGTTCGGTCCCGATCCGCGCGGCCTTCGCGGGCGGCACGGGTCTCAAGCCGTCGACGAGCACGGCAGCGAGCATCACGGTGTTCGGCTGGTACTACCTCCAGGACCGCTACGCGGTCGAGGGCGAGTGGGATGGCACCGGCGCCTATCGCATCAGCGGCGTGACCTACGCGTACTCGGTCGCGGAGGACACGGAGTACATCGGCGTCGACCTCCAGCGGGCCTGCACCCGGTTCGCGGCCGTCGTCGGGCTCGACGACACGAGCGACTCCGACTCTCGCGCGTCGGTCCGGATCTTGGCAGACACGGTCGAGCGGTACTCCAACACCAACCTGGTCCTGGGCACCGGCTACCCCGTGTCCATTGACATCACCGGGGCGCTCCGGCTCAACGTCCAGCCGGCAGACGTCACGTCCTCCCCGCAGATCGTCTTCGGCGACGCGCGGGTGCTCTGCGCCTTCTGAGGCGCTCCCTACCCGCCGGGTCGGGGCTGAGGCTCGTGGGGATCCTCAGCCCGGCTCGATCGGCTCCCACTCGCCGACCCGCCACGAACCGTCGGTGCGCAGCCGAACCCACTGCAGCCCGACCGGTCGTCCGTCGGCGTAGGTGACCAGGCTGACGTCAGCGTTGCGCCGCGGCTTGCTGCCCAGCGCGATGGCGTACGCCGCTCCGCCGGTCGTTCCGTTGGTCCATCGGTAGCCGATGGCACCGTCGTCGCCCACCACGGGATCGGGTCCGTTCTGGACGTGGGTGTGCCCGCCAACCACCAGGTCCACGCAGCCCCGTGCGAGCGCCTCGCGGCCGAGGTTGGCGTCGTGGACGAGGACGGTGCTCACCCGCTCGCCGTCCTCCTCAGCCGCGCACGCCACGTCGGCGAGCCTCGTCTCGACCTCACCGAAGCTGAGGCCGGTCTCGTCGCGCCAGCTGCCCAGCCCACTGCTGCGCGGGTCGTCAACGCCGAGGAGGGTGCCACCCCACGGCGCGTCGACCACCTCGCCGTCGAGCATGGTCCAGCCGAGGTCGGCGAGGTAGGTGCTGACGAAGTCCCCGTGGTCGTGGTTGCCGGCGACACCGATCCGCTCCCAGTCCTCGAAGGCGGCCTGCAGGGAGTCGAGGCTGAAGGCCTCCCACGGCTGGCCGGTCGAGGTGTCGTCACCGGCGTCGAGCACGACGGTCGCTCCGGCGGCCTCGCCGATCGCCCGGGCAACGCGGTCCATGCCGATGTTGTCGTGACGGTCGCTGACGAGCAGCGCCACGGTCTCACCGTCCTCGGGCTCGCGCAGGTCGAGCCCGGCGGCCTCCTCGGCCGCGGTGGAGTAGAACGTCTTGCTCGTGCTGTAGGTGCCGAGGGCGCTGAGCACGAGACGCCTGCTCTGGTTGGTGACCGCGTTGGTGCGGATCTCGATGTCCTGCACCTCGGGGGGCAACGTGGCCTCCGGTCCGACGAAGTCGGCCAGCGTCTCCCACTTGCCCTGGTCGGCCTGGGTCTCCTCCGCGGACTCCCACGGTTGCCACACCAGCAGCGGGAGAGCAAGCAGCAGGACGAGCGCGAGCAGGCCCTGCCTCGTCCGGAGCCCCCGGAACAGCTCGCCGCGCCGGTGGCGACCGAGCAGCAGGAAGACGACCAAGGGGAGCATCCCGACCGCCAGCCCCCTGAGGGCGGCCGAGATCGCCATGTCGAGCACCACGTCCTCGACCTTGGCGATGGGCGCCGCAGGGTCGCCGGCGATGAGGGCGTAGCGATCCACCAGCTCCTCCACCGACCCCACCTCCGTCTTGCCGAGCCTGAGGTTGACGCCGAGGGGTCCCACGTCGCGAAGCCGGAAGTCGGGCAGCACCGGCCCGGTCCGGACCACGGCATCCTGGGACAACGTCGGACGCACCTCGGTGTCGTGGCCGACGAGCACGACGGTGCGGCTGCTGTTGAGGAACAGCGACACCGCGACCAGCAGCCCGAGCGCCACGCTGCCCGCGAGCAGCACGGCGCCGACGAGGAGCCGCCGCGGGGTGGAGCTCATTGTCAGGCGCGCGCCTGCGAGATGGCGTAGAGGGCGACCGAGGCGGCCACGCCGGCGTTGAGCGACTCGAGCTGGCCGGCCATCGGGATCGACACGATCTGGTCGCACGTCTCGGCCACCAGCCGGCCCAGGCCCTTGCCCTCCGAGCCGACGACCAAAACGAGCGGCCCCTCGGCCAGCCCCCCGGACGCGACGAGCTCGGGGAGCGAGATGTCACCATCGGCCGCGAGGCCCACGACCATGCAGCCCGCCTCCTGGTAGGCCTTGAGCTGCCGGGTCAGGTTGACCGTCTGGGCGATCGGGAGCCGGGCTGCGGCGCCCGCGCTGGTCTTCCACGCCGAGGCGGTCATGCCGGCGGCGCGGCGCTCGGGGATCAACACCCCGTGGGCCCCGAAGCCCGCCGCGGAGCGGACGACCGCGCCGAGGTTGCGCGGGTCGGTGACCGAGTCGAGGGCCACGACCAGCGCCGGCTCCTTCGCCTCGGCCGCCCGCTCGAGCAGGTCGTCGGCGTGGGCGTACTCGTAGGCCGGCAGCCGTGCCGCGAGGCCCTGGTGGACTGCCCCGCCGGTCATCCGGTCCATCTCGTTGCGCGTCACCTCGAGCAGGGTCAGCCCCTGCTCGGCGGCCAGCTTGAACGCCTCGCGCATCCGGCCGTCGCGCTCGGCGCCCTCGGCGACGTACACCCCCGAGACCGGGACACCGGCCTGCAGCAGCTCGACGACGGAGTTGCGGCCTGCCGCCCACTCGGCGTCGGCGGTGGTCCGCCGCTTCGGACGGGTGGTCTTGTCCCGCTCGGCGCGCTTGGCCGCCTTGTGCGCCTGGTGGTAGGGCCGGTCCTTGGCCTTGGGCGTGGGGCCCCTGCCCTCGAGCCCCCGGCGCACGCGCCCGCCCGAGCCGGCAGTGGGGTTGCCCTTGCCGGTCTTCTTGATGGCGCCCTTGCGCTGCGAGTTCCCTGCCATCTGCTTCACACGCTCCACTTCGGTCCGGTCGGGGTGTCCTCGAGCTCGATGCCCGCCGCCTTGATGCGATCGCGGATGGCGTCGGCGCGGGCCCAGTCCTTGGCCTCGCGCGCCGCCGTCCTCTCCTCGATCAACCCCTTCACCAGCGCGTCGACGACGTCGGTGAGCCGGTCGTCGGACCGCCCGGTCGCCCAGGCGGTGTCGGCCGGGTTCAGCCCGAGGACGTCGAGCATCGCGATCACCTCGCCGAACTTCTGGCCGAGCTCCTCCGACGACCCGTCGGCCAGCAGCCGGTTCCCCTCGCGGACCGAGTCGTGTATGACCGCGACAGCGGCGGGAGTGCCGAGGTCGTCGTCCATCGCCTCGCGGAAGGCGTCCGGCACGGAGGCGAACCAGGTGCCGACGACCGGGTCGGCGCGGTCGAGGAAGTCCTCGACGCGCCGGAACGCCTTCGCCGACTCCTCGAGCGCCTCGAAGCTGAACTCGACGTGCGAGCGGTAGTGGGCCGCGACGATGTAGTAGCGCAGCTCGATGCCGCGCACCCGCTCGAGCACCGACGGGATGAGCATCGAGTTGCCCAGCGACTTGCTCATCTTCTCGCCGGCAGTGGTGATCCAGGCGTTGTGCAGCCAGTACGACGCGAACGGTCGCCCGGCCGCGCGCGACTGGGCCTGCTCGTTCTCGTGGTGGGGAAAGCGCAGGTCCACGCCGCCGCCGTGGATGTCGAAGGCGGGGCCGAGGTACTTGCCGGCCATCGCCGAGCACTCGATGTGCCAGCCCGGGCGGCCCGGTCCCCATGGTGAAGGCCAGGACGCGGTCTGCGGCTCGGACTCCTTCTTCCAGCCCTTCCACAGTGCGAAGTCACGCGGATCGCGCTTGCCTCGCGGGTCGGCGTCGCCGGCGGGCTCCATGTCCTCCACGTGCTGCCGGGTCAGCTCGCCGTAGGCCGACCAGCTGCGCACGTCGAAGTAGACGTCGCCGCTGCCGTCCTCGGCGGCGTAGGCGTGGCCCCGGGCGATCAGCTGCTCGATCAGCTCGATGATCTCCGGGACGTGACCGGTCGCGCCCGGCTCGTACGTCGGTGGCAGCACGTTGATCGCGGCGAGGGCGGCGTCGAGCTCGCGCTTCATCGCCGAGGCGAGGGCGTACCAGTGGACGCCCTGCTCGGCGGACTTGGCGAGGATCTTGTCGTCGATGTCGGTGACGTTGCGGATGAAGTCGACCTCGTGGCCGGTGGCCGCGAGCCAGCGGCGCAGCACGTCGAAGTTGACCGCGGACCGCACGTGCCCGACGTGCGGCTCCGACTGCACGGTCAACCCACACACGTAGATGCCGGCCCGGCCCGGGGTGAGCGGGACGAAGTCGCGGGTCTCGCGCGTCGCGGTGTCGTGCAGCCTCAGGGTCACCGGGCAAGTCTAGGGCGCCAGCGTCGATCCACCGCCTTCGCCGGCCGGCCCGACTCCGCGGAGGATGTGACTCCTGAGACGTGTGGGACTTTCCGGGTTATCGTCGACCGGTGCTCCGACGTGTTGCGGTCCTCGCCCTTCCCCTGCTGCTGGCGACCTCGTTCGCCCCGCCGACGGGTGCTGCCGCCTCGGACCCGTCGGCCCGGCAACGTGCGACGCCGCAGGTGGACCTCACGTCGTGGAGCAGCTACCGCGACCTCAAGGCCGGCCAGCGTCGCGGCCTCAAGCTCGGTCGCGGCCAGGTCTCCCTGCTGCGCGCCAAGCCCCGCACGGTCGCCGGCAAGGCGTACGAGGCCGGCACCTGGACCTCTCCGTGGGCCACCCCTGGCTTCGCGGCGACCTCGGTCATCCCGTCGTGGGAGGCCACCGTCCCGGGCCGCACCCTGGTGCGCGTCGAGATCCGGGCGCAGGACGCCAGCGGTCGCACCGGCACCTGGGACACCGTCGCCGACTGGGCGCGCACCAACCGCCCCGTCCCGCGCACCACCTACTCCGGCCAGGCCGACGACCTCGGCCGCGTCAGCGCCGACACCTGGTTCGCCGCCTCAGCCGTGACGGCGTACCAGCTCCGCGTGACGCTCATGCGACCGAAGGGCTCGAGCAAGGCGGTCAGCCTGGAGCGCGTCGGCGCGGTCGCCTCGGCCGACGCCTCGGCGCCCCGGCCCACCTCCCAGCCCGGGCCCGCGGCCGGCACCGTCCTGCCGGTGCCGACGTACTCCCAGATGGTCCACAGCGGCCACTACCCCGCCTGGGGCGGTGGCGGCGAGGCGTGGTGCTCCCCCACGGCGCTGGCGATGGTGCTCGCCTACCACGGCATCTCGCCGACACCCGCGGGCATCACGGCCGGTCACGCCGACGCCGTCGTCGACCACACCGCCCGGATGGTCTACGACCACGGCTACCGCGGCACCGGGAACTGGGCCTTCAACACCGCCTACGCCGCGACCCTCGTCGGCGGCGACTCCTACGTGACGCGGATGCACGACCTCCGCGAGGCCGAGGACCTCATCGCGGCCGGGGTGCCGCTGATCGTCTCGATCGCCTTCGGCCGCAACCAGCTCGCCGGCGCACCCATCTCGGCCAGCAACGGCCACCTGCTCGTCGTCGTCGGCTTCGAGGCCGACGGGGACGTCGTGGTCAACGACCCCGCCGGGGCGACCAACGCCGAGGTGCGCCGCGTCTACGACCGCGCCCAGTTCGAGCGGATCTGGATCGCCGCCTCCGGCGGGACGGCGTACGTCGTCCGCAACGGCTGACAGGGGGAGTCCCGGCTCGCCCTGGGCAGCCGGCGTTCCCCGATCGCCCGGGTTCAGACGGCGCTGAACTCCACCGTGTGCCAGCCCGTGGCGCCGTCGGGGTCCGGGGAGCGTACGACGCTCGTCTGGGTCTCGCCGTCCTTGCCGGTCGCCCGGACCCGGACCTCATGGTCGCCCTCGGCCACGTCGACCGTCACCGCCCACTGCACCCAGGTGTCCACCGACGGGACGCCACCGAGCTCGGCGGTGGTCCAGGCGCCGCCGTCGACCTGCACCTCGACGGACTCGATGCCGGTGTGCTGGTGCCACGCCACGCCACCGAACGACACCTCTCCGGCCTTCACCTCGGCACCCCCACGCGGTACGTCGATGCGCGAGGCGATCTTGACCGGCCCCTCGGCGGACCAGCCCCGCGTCGTCCAGTAGCCGGTCGAGCGGGCGAACGTGCTGACCTCGAGGTCGACGACCCACTTCGTGGCCGAGACGTACCCGTAGAGGCCGGGCACGATGGTGCGCACCGGGAAGCCGTGCTCGATGGGCAGCGGGTAGCCGTTCATCGCGACGGCGAGCATGGCGTCGCGGTCGTCGGTGAGCGCCTCGAGCGGGGTCGCGCAGGTCCAGCCGTCGTGGGAGGTCTGGAGCACGCAGTCGGCGTCGTCGGCGACGCCGAGACCAGCGAGGAGGTCGGCGAGGCGGATGCCGCTCCAGCGGGCGTTGCCGACGAGCCCGCCGCCGACCTCGTTGCTCACGCAGCTGAGCGTGATCCATGACTCCGTCATCTGGCGGGCGACGAGGTCGGAGTAGCTGAGGGTGAGCTCGCGGTCGACCATGCCGTGGATGCGCAGCGACCACTCCTTCGGCTCGATGGTGGGCTTCGCGATGGTCGTGTCGATCAGGTAGAAGTCATCGGCCGGCGTCTGCCACTGCGCGACCCCGGCGAGCCCGACCGACGTGCCGGCCGGGGGTTGGCGCCGGGTGACGCCGGGGATGCGGAGCAGCCGGCGGCTGGTCTCGACGTGCCGGCGGCCCGCTCCGACCAGGCGTCCCGCGACGGCGATGCCGACGGCGGCCAGCGAGACCGCTCCGGCGACCATGAGGAACACCCGACGCTCGTGGGACTCCAGGTCCGGCCGGCGCCGGCCGCGGTCGAGAGCATCGGTGAGCGCGGAGTGCAGCGTCACCCAGGTGAGCAGGCCGACGGCGACCGGGAGCGCGTCGACAGCGCTCGCACCCCGCTGGCTCAGGACCGCGACCAGGCCCACTCCGGCGAGCGGGAACCAGACCAGCAGCGGCCGGTACCACCCGCCCCGGGCCAGCACGCCTGCGAGCGCGAAGAGGCCGAGCAGGAGGAGCAGGATGACGCCGACGAGGAACGGCTTGTCGTAGTGGCCGAGCACGGCGATGGCGCGCTCGGCCACCGGTCCGGGCGTGAGCCGGATGACCAGCTCGGCCACGGCCACGACCGGCGCCTCCCGGATGGTGAGCACCATCGCGGTCGCATAGCTCGTCGCCAGGCCGGCGAGACCGGCCAGCACTCCGGCGAGCACCCAGGGAGTACGGCGAGCGGTCACCCCACCATTGTGACGGGCGTCCGGCATGATGCCGACGTGACCTCCTCCACCGTCGTCCCGCGGATCGGCATCGGCACCGACGTGCACCGCCTCGTCGCCGGCGTGCCCATGCACCTCGCCGGCCTGGCGTGGCCCGACGAGCCGGCCGGGCTCGAGGGCCACTCCGACGCCGACGTCGCCGCCCATGCCGCGTGCGACGCGCTCTTCTCCGCCGCCGGCCTCGGCGACCTGGGCAGCAACTTCGGCACGTCGGCACCCGAGTGGGCCGGCGCGTCCGGGGCCGCGCTCCTGGCCGAGACGGCGCGCCGCGTGCGCGCCGAGGGCTGGGAGATCGGCAACGTCGCCGTGCAGGTCATCGGCAACGTCCCCCGGCTGGGCCCGCGCCGCGACGAGGCCGTCGCCGCCCTGTCGGCCGCGCTCGGGGCCTCGGTCAGCCTGTCCGCCACCACCACCGACGGCCTCGGTCTCACCGGCCGCGGCGAGGGCGTGGCGGCGATCGCCACCGCGCTCCTCACCCGCTGACGGAGGGGCGCGTGCCCACCGCTGTCGTCATCCTCGCCGCCGGCTCCGGCAGCCGGGTCGGAGCCACGGTCAACAAGGTGCTCCTGCCGCTGCGCGGCGTCCCGGTTCTGGTGTGGTCGGTGCGTGACGCGCTCGCGCTGCCCGACGTACGCCGTCTCGTGCTCGTCGTGCGCCCCGAGGACCGGGCCGCTGTCGAGGCCGCCGTCGCTCTGCACCTCGCCGACCGCGAGGTGCTGGTGGTCGACGGCGGTGCCACCCGGCACGCCTCGGAGTGGGCCGCGCTCCGGGTCCTCGCCCCCGACATCGAGGCGGGCGAGGTCGACGTGGTGGTCGTGCACGACGGCGCCCGACCGCTCGCCGGTCGTCCGCTGTGGGAGACGGTGGTCGCCACCGCCCGCGAGGTGGGCGGGGCCATCCCGGTGGTCCCGGTGACCCACCTCCTGCGGCTGGACCACGGGCTCGTCACCGAGCGGGTGGGTGGGGTGCAGACGCCGCAGGCCTTCCGCGCCCCCGACGTGCTGGCGGCCTACCGGGCCGCCTCGGCCGACGGGTTCGAGGGCACCGACACCTCGGCGTGCGTGTCCGCCTACCGCGACGTCGAGGTCGCGGCGGTCGACGGCAGCCCCCTCAACCTCAAGGTCACCTTCCCCGAGGACGTCGCGCTCGCGGAGGAGCTCAGCCCGACCGGGTCGTGAGCGCGTCGAGGAGGCGTACGTCGTCGGGCGAGGAGACCCGTCGCCCCTCGGGGGGCGCCTCCAGCGTCTCGACGGCGTGACCCGCGGCAGCCAGGTCGGCGACGGCCCGGGCCAGGTCGGTCGACGGCCGCTGCGGCAGCGTGGCGAGGACGGCGGCCGGGAGCACGAGCGGTGAGGCCACGGCAACGAGGGCGTCGCGGTCGAGCGTCTCTCCGATGACCTGACCGGCCTCGCCGGCGGTCACCACCTTCACGGTGTCGGTCACCGGGCGGGTGCCCACCACGGGGCGGCCCGTCGCGCGCGCGTGCATGAGGCACGCGGCGAGGAAGGCGGGCGGGGTCATCGGGCAGAGCGCGTCGTGGAGCACCAGGTCCTCCCCCGACTCCACGAGGCCCTCCCAGGAGATCGTCGCGTCGACGAGGTCGACGCCGGAGTCCCCGAGTGCCCAGGCGGCGCAGGCCACCAGCGACTCGCCGTGGATGAGCGCGTAGGGCAGGGCTCCGCGGCCCTCGTCCAGAACGAGACCGAGGCCCCTGGGAACGTCGTCCCAGGGGCCTCGACCAGCGTCGTCCACGCTCAGGAGGCGAGCACCTCGTCGAGCATGGCCTCGGCCTTGTCCTCGTTGGTCTTCTCGGCGAGCGCGAGCTCGGAGACCAGGATCTGGCGGGCCTTGGCGAGCATCCGCTTCTCGCCGGCGGAGAGCCCGCGGTCACGCTCGCGGCGCCACAGGTCGCGCACGACCTCCGACACCTTCATCACGTCACCGGAGTGGAGCTTCTCCAGGTTGGCCTTGTAGCGGCGCGACCAGTTGGTCGGCTCCTCGACGTGGGCCGCACGCAGCACGTCGAAGACGCGGTCGAGGCCCTCCTTGTCGACGACGTCGCGGACGCCGACGAGATCGAGGTTGCAGGCCGGGACGCGCACGACCAGATCCTGCTGTGCGACGATCCTGAGGACGAGGTACTGCCGGTCCTCTCCCTTGATCGTCCGCATCTCGATGTCCTCGATGACCGCGGCCCCGTGATTGGGATAGACGACCGTTTCGCCAACGGTGAAAGTCATATGTTCAGTTCCCCTTCCTAGGTGAACATTCTAACACGGGTTCACGACACCTCCCGACGCGTTTGCGCAGGTCAGAGGCCATATGCGGGCTTGACAGATCGGCTGTTGCTGTGGTGCGCGCCCTGCGTCGGACCGCCGTTCGCCCACCGCGGGAGCCCCGCTGGTCCATACTGCGCCCCATGCCTCGGGCCCTCGCGACGACTGCGTCGCTGCTCCTCGTCCGGGCAGCACACCCACGCCAGGCCCTGGTCACCGCAGCCGCCCTGGGCGCCGCCGCCGCGGTGGCCGGACGCCCGCTGCGCGAGGTCGGCCTGGTCGCCGCCACGGTGCTCGTGGGGCAGTCGCTGCTGGGCTGGGCCGACGACCTCGTCGACCGCGAGCGCGACACCCGTCGGCGCCCCGACAAGCCGCTCGCCGGAGGGCGGCTCGACCCGGGGACGGTGTGGTTCGCCCTCACCTGCGCGGTGCTGCTCGTCGTACCCCTTGCGGTGGCGAACGGCCGCCGGGCCGGGGCGACGTACCTCGCCCTCCTGCTCGTCTCCGCGGTCGGCGACCGGTTCCTCCACGCCCGGGCGCTGTCCTTCGCGCCCTGGATGGCGAGCTTCGCGCTCTACCCCGCGTTCCTGGCGTACGGCGGCTGGGGCGGGGTCGGCTCTCCGACACCGCCCGTGCCCGTCATGGTCGCCCTGGCAGCGGCGCTCGGGCTGGGCGTCCACGTGCTGCTCGCGCTGCCGGGCCTCGTCCACGACCACGAGGAGGGCGAGAAGTCCTTCCCGATGCTGGTGGCGCTGCTAACCGGCACCCCGCGCCTCCTCCTGCTCGCGGGCGTCTGGACGGGGCTCGTCAGCGCCGCGATCCTCATCGCCGGGCGCAGCGTCGGGCTGACCTGAGCCGACGCTAGGCTGTCCGCCATGCGACTCCGATCCTTCGCGACCGCCGCCGCGGCCCTCGCGCTTGCCGCACCGCTGACCTCCTGCGGGTTCGACTACGCCACCGAGCGCGACTACACCCCCGCCGGCGGCTCGAACAATCGTGAGGGCGTCGTCGACCTCCTCTCGGCGGTGGTGGTCTCCGGCGCCGAGGGCTCCGGGACGTTCGTGGCCTCGCTGGCCAACAACGACGGCTCCGAGGAGCAGAGCCTCACCGGGATCTCCGGCGGTGAGGGCGCGACCATCGAGGCCGCCGAGTTCGAGCCCGTCACGGTCCCGGCCGACGGCCTGGTCAACCTGGCCGACCCGCCCGCGGGCATCGTCCTGACCGGCGAGTTCACCGCGGGCGACTTCGTCCCGCTGACCGTCGACTTCGGCAACGGCGAGCGCATCTCGCTCAACGTCCCCGTCGTCGCCAACGACACCGGCTACTGGGAAGGCATGGACGCCTCATGACGCACACGCTCGTCCTGCTCCGCCACGGCGAGAGCGACTGGAACGCCAAGAACCTCTTCACCGGCTGGGTCGACGTCGACCTGACCGAGAAGGGCCGCGCGGAGGCGGTCCGCGGGGGCGAGCTCCTCGTCGAGGCCGGGCTCCTGCCCGACATCGTGCACACCTCGCTGCAGCGTCGCGCGATCACGACCGCCCACCTGTCGCTCGACGCCGCCGACCGCCACTGGATCCCGGTGAAGCGCTCCTGGCGCCTCAACGAGCGCCACTACGGCGCGCTCCAGGGCAAGGACAAGAAGCAGACGCTCGAGCAGTACGGCGAGGAGCAGTTCATGCTCTGGCGCCGATCCTTCGACACCCCTCCCCCGCCGATCGAGGACGACGACGAGTTCTCGCAGGTGGGCGACCCGCGCTACGCAGACCTCGGTGACGAGATGCCGCGCACCGAGTGCCTCAAGGACGTCATCGCCCGCTTCCTGCCCTGGTGGGAGGCCGAGATCGTGCCGGACCTCCAGACCGGGAAGACCGTGCTGGTGGCCGCCCACGGCAACAGCCTCCGCGCGCTCGTCAAGCACCTTGACGGCATCAGCGACGAGGACATCGCCGGCCTCAACATCCCCACCGGCATGCCGCTCGTCTACCGCCTCGACGAGGACATGCGTCCCACCGTCGCCGGTGGCGAGTACCTCGACCCCGAGGCCGCCGCCGCCGCGGCTGCCGCGGTCGCCAACCAGGGTCGCTAAGCAGCTCGGTCCGACGGAGTCGGACCGAGCGTGGGCTCAGCGAGATTGAGCGAGCCCCACGGCTGAGGCACGAAGCCGTGACGGTCGCGTCGAAATGCGGGCTCGAGCGGTGAGTGATTCACCTTCTCCAGGCGCAGAACCTGCCTGGCTCACCGGCGGGTACCGAGCGGAGGCCCACCCACATTCCGGGGCGCGCGAATGTGGCTCCACCACCGCCCGGCGCGCGCGCCGTCGTACGACACGACCGCGAGCGGTGGCCCACCCACATTTCGCCGCTCGCGAATGTGGCTCCATCACCGCCCGGCGCGCGCCGTCGTACGACACGACCGTGAGCGGTGACCCACCCACATTCCCAGGCGCGCGAATGTGGCTCCACCACCGCCCGGCGAGCGACCCGCGTACGTCAGTCGCGCGGGGGCAGGTCGCCGGTGACGACGAAGACCACCCGGTTGGCGACCGAGACGGCGTGGTCGGCGATGCGCTCGTAGTAGCGCCCGAGGAGGGCGATGTCGACCGCGGCCTCGACGCCGTGCGGCCAGTCGGCGGAGAGCAGCTCGGTGAAGCTGCGGCGCCGCAGCTGGTCCATCACCTCGTCGTCACGGCCGAGCTCGATGGCCGCCTCGACGTCGCGGTCGACGATGATGTCGCGCACGCGGCGCACCATGTCCTCGGCCGTGCGGGCCATCTGCTCCATGGTGGGGCGCAGCTCCTCGGGCACCGCGACGGACGGCACGCGGAGGCGGGCGATCTTCGCGACGTGGACCGACAGGTCACCCATGCGCTCGAGCTCGCTGACCATGCGCAGCGCCGAGACGATCATCCGCAGGTCACCGGCCACCGGCTGCTGCAGCGACAGCAGAGCGAACGACGTGTCGTCGACCCGTTCGCGGGCCGCGTCGATCGTCTTGTCGTTGCTGATCACCTGGTCGGCGGTGTGCACGTCGCCGGTCATCAGCGCCTTGGTGGCCTCGCGTACGGCGACCTCGACCTGCCCGCAGATGTCGGACAGGTCGGCGAAGATGCCGTCGAGCTGGTCATGGAAAGCCTCACGCATGTCGGGCACTGTAGGCAGCCGAAGCGAACAGATGTGCGTGCTCGATGAACGAGGGGTGAACACTCCGTGCCCCGCGTCCATCCGCGCAGGGCGCGCGCTCGCGATGCGTACGATGTGAGCGTGGATCCGACGACGCAGGCTGCGCTGGCCGCGCTGGTCGGGGCCATCGTCGCCGGCGGCGCCGTGCTCGCGTGGCACATCAGCGACCGGCAGCGCCACATGCTCCCCGAGGCGGAGGAGCCCGTCGTGCAGGCCGGTGTCGCGGCCGTCCTGAGCATCCTCCGATCCAGCGCCGTCGTGGTGGACGAGTCCGACCACGTCCTCAAGGCGTCGGCACCGGCGTACGCCTTCGGGCTGGTGCGCGGGGACACCGTCCTGGTGCCCGAGCTGCTCGACCTGATCGCGCAGGTCCGCCGCGACGGCCAGATCCGCGAGAGCGACCTCGACATGCCCGCGCCGGACGGCGGGTTCACCCGCACCCTGACGGCCCGCGTGGCCCCGCTCGGCGCCCGGCTGGTGCTGGCGCTCGTCGAGGACCGCACCCGCGAGCGCCGCGTGGAGGCCGTACGACGCGACTTCGTGGCCAACGTCAGCCACGAGCTCAAGACCCCCGTCGGGGCGATCCGGCTGCTCGCCGAGGCCGTCACCGACGCCGCCGACGACCCCGAGGCCGTCCAGCGCTTCGCCGGACGCATGCTCACCGAGAGCGACCGGCTCTCCAAGCTGGTCCAGCAGATCATCGAGCTGTCCCGCCTGCAGGGCCACGACCCGCTGGAGACGCCCGTCATGGTAGACATCGACGCCGCGGTCGCGACCGCCGTCGACACCAGCGCGATGGAGGCGGCCGCCAAGCAGATCACCGTGGAGTCCCGCGGCGAGCCGGGCCTGGAGGTCTTCGGGTCGCAAGAGCAGATCGGCGCGGCGATCAGCAACCTCGTCGCCAACGCCGTCGCCTACTCCAACGCGGGCTCGCGCGTGGTCGTCACCACACGGTCCGAGGGAGCACAGGTGCAGATCTCGGTCGTCGACCAGGGCATCGGCATCCCGGCCGAGGACATCGACCGCATCTTCGAGCGCTTCTACCGCGTCGACCCGGCGCGCCACCGCTCGACGGGTGGCACCGGGCTGGGCCTCTCGATCGTCAAGCACGTCGCCGCCACCCACGGCGGCGACATCGCCGTGTGGTCGGTGCAGGGCCAGGGCTCGACCTTCACGCTCACCCTCCCCCACCACTCCGAGCCCGGCCAGGGCTCCGGGGGCACCACCACCCCGGTCGAGGTCGTCGCACCGACGCACACCGACCCCGACCCCGATCCCGCCTCGCGCAGGACCCAGCAGGAGACAAAGACATGACCCGCGTACTCGTCGTCGAGGACGAAGAGAGCTACAGCGACGCCCTCGCCTACATGCTCCGCAAGGAGGGCTACGAGGTGGCGATCGCCGCCGACGGCAACACCGCCCTCACCGAGTTCGACCGCTTCGGCCCCGACATCGTGCTGCTCGACCTGATGCTCCCGGGCGTCCCCGGCACGGAGGTCTGCCGCCAGATCCGCCAGACGTCGTCGGTCCCGGTGATCATGGTCAGCGCCAAGGACGACGAGGTGGACAAGGTCGTGGGGCTCGAGCTCGGCGCCGACGACTACGTCACCAAGCCCTACTCCCCGCGCGAGCTGGTCGCCCGCATCCGCGCGGTGCTGCGTCGTGGCCACGAGCCCGAGCTCATGCCCGACACGCTGGAGGCCGGTCCGGTGCGGATGGACGTCGAGCGCCACGTCGTCACCGTCGACGGCACCGAGCAGCGGCTGCCGCTCAAGGAGTTCGAGCTGCTCGAGATGTTCCTGCGCAACCCCGGGCGCGTGCTCACCCGCGGTCAGCTCATCGACCGCGTCTGGGGCTCGGACTACGTCGGCGACACCAAGACGCTCGACGTCCACGTCAAGCGGCTGCGCGCCAAGCTCGAGCCCGACCCGGGCGAGCCGAAGTACCTCGTCACCGTCCGCGGGCTCGGCTACAAGTTGGACCTCTGACCCTGGGTCTCGTGACGGGATGTCGGCGTACGGCGTCCGAAATGCGCTGGCGGTCGGTCATGACCGTACCTAGCCTTGACCCGTGACGACCACCACCGAGACCACCCGGAGCCAGCCGACCACCACCGCCCCGGCGCCCTGGCTGCCGGTCGCTGCGGGTGCCGTCACGCTCGTCATGTGGGCCTCGGCGTTCGTGGTCATCCGGCACGTGGCGCACGACGTCAGCCCGGGCGCCCTCGGCTCCGGACGCCTGCTGATCGCCGCCCTCGTCGTGCTGCCGCTGGTGCTGCGGCGCGGTTGGGTGCGCCCCACCCGTCGTGAGTGGACGTTGCTGGCGGCCGGCGGCATCGGCTGGTTCGGCGTCTACAACCTGACCCTCAACGCCGGCGAGCGCCACGTCGACGCCGGCACCGCGGCGATGATCATCCAGATCGGCCCGGTCATCGTGGCCCTGCTCGCCATCCCGCTGTTCGGGGAGCGGCTGCACGCCTGGCTGGTCGGCGGCATGGTCGTCGGGTTCGCCGGTGTCGCGGTCATCGCCCGCGGCACCTCGACCGACGCGGACGCCAGCCTCCTCGGCGTGGGCCTCGTGCTGGTCGCCGCGGTGATGTACGCCGTCGGCGTGCTGACCCAGAAGGTGCTGCTGCGCCGCTTGCCGTCCGTGCAGGTCGTGTTCGTGTCGTTCCTGATGGGTGCGCTGATCTGCCTGCCGTTCTCCGGCGACCTGCCGGGCATCGTGGCGGACGGCGGCGCCGAGCTGTGGTGGATCGTCTACCTGGGCGTCTTCCCCACCGCAGTCGCCTTCACCACCTGGGCCTACGCGCTGACCCACACCGACGCCGGTGCCCTGTCGCTGACGACGTTCCTCGTGCCCGGGATCGCCACGCTGGTGGCCTGGCTGACCATCGACGAGGTCCCGCCGACCCTGAGCTTCGTCGGTGGTGCGCTCGCCATCGTCGGCGTGCTGATGACGCGCCGTACGCCGCGCAGGGGTTGAGGCGTCAGGCCTCCAGCCAGCCCCGGAAGGCCTCGAGGTTGCGGGTCGACTCCCCGCGGGAGATCCGCCACTCCCACTCCTTGCGGATCGAGGAGGCGAAGCCGAGCTCGAGGATGGCGTTGAACGACTCGTCGGCATTGGCGAGCACGGAGCCGAGGATGCGGTCGAGCTCGTCGGGGTCGATCGACGCCAGCGGGAGCCGCGCCTCGAGGTAGATGTCGCCGTGGCGGTCGACGGCGAACGAGACGGCGTACATCCGGAGGTTGCGTTCCAGCAGCCAGCGGTGCACGCGTGCGTGGTTCTCGTCGGGGTTGCGGCACACGAAGGCGTGCACGCCCAGCGCGTGCGACCCGACGTCGAGGCGCACGGGCGTCTGCAGCTTGCGCTCCCCCGGCAGCGAGAAGGAGAAGCTGGTGCTGCCGTCGCCCTCGCGGGTGGTCTCCTCGTGCTCGATCTCGTTGTCGGCGAGGTAGCCGCGGATCGTGTCGACGGGAGATGAGGTCATGAAGCCATCTCAGCATGCATGCGGCTGCCGGCGCGCTCGTAGGCCGCGAGCGTGCGCTCGGCGGTGCGCTCCCAGGAGAAGTCCTGCGCGTGGGCGACCGCGCCGCGACCGAGCCGGGCCACCAGCACCGGGTCGTCGATCAGGCGGCGCAGGCTCGCGGCCCAGTCGCGGGGCTCGTGGGTGTCGACGAGGAGGCCGCTCACGCCGTCCCGGACCACCGTGGTGAGGCCGCCGACCGCGGCGGCGACCACCGGGGTGCCGGTGGCCTGCGCCTCGACGGCGACGAGCCCGAACGACTCGTTGTAGGACGGGACCGCGACCGCGGTGGCGGCGGAGGTCCACACGGCGAGCTCGGCCTGGCTCACCGGCGGGACGAACCGGACGACGTCGCCGATGCCGAGGTCGGCCGCGAGGTCGGCCAGGGCGGTGGGGTGCTCGAGCCCGGAGCCCGACGGCCCGCCCACGACGGGTACGACGAGCCGGTGCCGCAGCGACGGGTCCTGCTCGAGCAGCACCCCGACCGCCCGCAGCAGCACATCAGGCGCCTTGAGCGGCTGGATGCGGCCGGCGAAGAGCAGCACGGCCGCGTCGTCGGCCAGCCCGAGCTCGCGCCTGGCCGCCGCGCGCCCGCGCGGCGCGAAGACGTTGAGGTCGACGCCGGGGTGGATCACCTCGACGTCGTCGGGACGGGCGTCGTAGAGGTCGATCAGCTGGCGGGCCTCGGTGTCGGTGTTGGCGACGAGCAGGTCGGCGGCCTCCACCACCTGCTCCTCGCCGATCACGCGGGAGAGGGGCTCGGGGGTGTCGCCCTCGGCGAGGGCCTCGTTCTTGACCTTGGCCATCGTGTGCATCGAGTGGACGAGGGGGACGTTCCAGCGGTCACGCGCCAGGGCTCCGACCTGACCGGAGAGCCAGTAGTGGGAGTGGACGGCGTCGTAGTGGCCCAGCGGCTGCATCGCCTCGGTGCGGAGCACCTCGCGGGCGAACGTGCACAGCTGGCCGGGCAGCTCCGTCTTCGTGAGTCCCTCGAACGGCCCCGCCGCCACGTGGCGCACCAGCACGCCCTCCGCCGCCTCGACGACCTGCGGGAGCGCGGAGGAGGTGGCCCGGGTGAACACGTCGACCTCGACGCCCTGCTCGGCCAGGCGCCGGGAGAGCTCGATCACATAGACGTTCATCCCACCGGCGTCGCCCGTCCCGGGCTGGTCCAGCGGTGAGGTGTGCAGGCTGATCATCGCGACCCGCTCGCCCACGTTGCCTCCTCGAGACCTCGACTGCGCGCCCCGGTCGGGGCACCTCAGGCACAACCCCGTGAGGCCGCCCGGGATTCCCGGGCGGTGTCGGTCAGCGGGCGTGGGCGCCAGCGGTCGAGCGACGGCCGGTCGAGCGACGGCCGGCGGAGCGGCTGCCGGCGGACCGATTGCGGCCGCGCACCAGCGCGAGACCGCCGAGGACGGCCGCCACCACGCCCCAGGAGCCGTCGTACCACGAGGCACCACCCGGCCGGAACGCCTCGATCACCGACAGCGCCAGCAGGCCGGACGCCACGGCGACGACGGCGCGCACGGCCACGGCGTCGCCCTTGACGAGCGTGGTGCCGAAGGCGGCCGACGCGGCGAGCACGCACGCGAGGCCGAGGAGGTGGAGGGTGGAGAGGAGCGGGCCGTCACCGCCACCGAGCAGTGCGTGCAGGATCCAGAGCACGCCGCCCAGGACAGCGAGCGACGCGGCGAGCTTCGCAGGAGGCATCGGACGAGTGTGCCACGCCTCACCCCTCCGGGCGGTCCCGGGGCGGTACTCAGGGCTCGTCGGTGCCCTGGTGGAAGCGCTGCTGCCACTGTCCGCCCACGCGCACCCACAGGCTGCTGCGCAGGGTCGACCGGTCGTCGCCGAGCGCCCGCCACAGGAGCAGGATCGTGTCGCGGTCGACCCGCTCCACCGACACGACGTCGAGGCTGACCTCCTCGATCGGCCCGATCTCGGCGAGAACGTCGTCGCGGCTCCACAGCCGGCCCGAGCGCCCGACCTCCTGCCAGGCGGGGTGCAGCAGGGCGGCGACGGCCGCCCGGTCGGAGCGGACCTCGTCGGTGAGCAGTGCGCGCTCCATCGCGACGACGTGCTCCTCGTCGGTCGGCGTCGGCCCGCCCTCGAGGTCGCTGAACAGGTCGGGCTCCTCCTCGACCTGCCCGACCTCGGCGGCGGGGTGGGCGACGCTGCTGCCCACGAAGCCGGGACCCGCGTCGGGCTCGACCCCGCGCTGGTACGCCGACGCGGCGGCGTTCGCGCGCCGGTCGGCCGCCTCGTTGAGCTCGTGCCCGGCGTGGCCCTTGACCCACTCGAAGCGGACCCGGTCGCGCCGGCCCTCCATGGCGGCGTCGAGCGCCTTCATCAGCTCGACGTTGAGCACGGGCTTGCCGTCGCTCTTCTTCCAGCCCTTGCGCTTCCAGCCCGGCATCCACTTGGTGACGGAGTCGATGACGTACTTGCTGTCGCAGAAGACGTGCAGCTCGTCGTCGACGTGCGCGGTCTGCTGCAGCAGGTCGAGGACGGCCATCAGCTCGCCCATGTTGTTGGTGCCGCGCGGCCAGCCGCCGGACGCCCAGCAGTCGTCGTCGACGTACCACGCCCAGCCGGCCGGGCCGGGGTTGCCGAGAGCCGAACCGTCAGCCGCCGCGATGATCACCCGCACATCTTGGCAGCACGCGATCTTGGCAGGATGGGCGGCATGAGCCCTGACAGCACCCCGCAGCCCCGCACCGCCGTCGTGACGGGAGCCTCCAGCGGCATCGGCGCCGCGACCGCCCGCGCCCTGGCTGCGGAGGGGTTCCGCGTGGTCTGCGCGGCCCGCCGCACCGACCGCATCGAGGACCTCGCGGAGGAGATCGGCGGCGAGGCCGTCACGTGCGACATCACCGACCAGGCGTCGGTCGACGCACTGGCCGCGGCCGTGCCGACGTGCCACGTGCTGGTGAACAACGCCGGCGGCGCCGTGGGCGTCGACCGGGTGGACGGGGCCGACGTCGACGCCTGGCGCTGGATGTACGACGTCAACGTGCTCGGACTGGTCCGGGTGACCAAGGCGCTGCTGCCCGCGCTCCGCGCCAGCGGCGACGCGGTCATCGTCAACGTCGGGTCGACGGCCGGACGCTGGGCCTACGAGGGCGGGGCCGGCTACACCGCCGCCAAGCACGGCGTGAAGGTGGTGACCGAGACCCTGCGGCTCGAGCTCAACGGCGAGCCGGTGCGGATCAGCGAGGTCGCCCCCGGCATGGTGCGGACCGACGAGTTCTCGCTCGTGCGCTTCGGTGGCGACCAGGAGCGCGCCGACGCGGTGTACGCCGGTGTCGACCAGCCGCTGCTCGCCGAGGACGTCGCCGACGCCATCGCGTGGGTGGCCACCCGGCCCTCCCACGTCGACATCGACGAGCTCGTCATCAAGCCGCGTGCCCAGGCTGCGGCACACAAGGTGCACCGCTCCTGAGAGGTGGCAGACTGCCGCGCGTGAAGACCATCGGACTCGTCGGCGGCATGAGCTGGGAGAGCAGCGCGGTCTACTACCGCGACCTCAACCTCGGGATGCAGGAGCGGCTGGGTGGGTTGTCCTCGCCGAAGCTCGCCCTCACCACCGTCGACTTCGCCGAGGTCACGCACCTCGAGGACGACGAGCGCTGGGACCAGGTCGGGGTGCTCCTCGCCGACGCAGCGCGTGGGGTCGAGCGCGCGGGCGCCGACTTCCTCCTGCTGTGCACCACGACGTTCCACAAGGTCGCCGACCAGGTCGAGGAGGCGGTGGGGATCCCGCTGCTCCACCTCGGCGACGTGGTGGCGGAGGCCGTCCGGGCCGCTGGCGTCGAGACCGTCGGGCTGATCGGCACGAAGGTCGCGATGTCGGAGTCGTTCTTCGTCGACCGGCTCGAGGAGCACGGCCTCTCCGTGGTGGTGCCCGACGCCTCGCACCACGACTTCCTCAACGACGCGATCTACGAGGAGCTCGTGCACGGCGTCGTGCTCCCCCGCACCCGCAGCCGGGTGGTGTCGATCATCGAGGAGCTGTGGGACGCCGGGGCTGGTGGGGTGCTGCTCGGGTGCACCGAGCTCGAGCTGCTGGTCAAGCAGGCCGATGTCGAGCTGCCGGTCTTCCCCTGCACCACGCTGCACGTCCAGGCCGCGCTCGACGCGGCCCTCGCCTGACCCGAGGGGTCAGAGGGGCGAGGCGTACGCCGTCGCGAGCCAGCGCAGGCTCGTCCACGCCGGCGAGCGCAGGTCGGTCGCACCCGCCGAGGCCGGCAGGCCGACCCGGAGCACCTCCGACCGGGCTCCCTCGGTGCTGACGAGCAGGTCGCTGCCGGCGAGGGCGATGCCCTCGCCCTGGTCCTGGTCGGGCAGGGGCCACGACTCGACGGGCTGCCACGACGGGAACGCCGTCAGATGGGCGGCGGAGTAGGTGCGCATGACCACCCCTCCCCCGCCGGGCAGGAACGTGGCGTCGGTGACGATGCCCGGCGCGTCCCCGACCTCGGTGAGCAGGTTGGGCCGGTCGGCGCGCAGGCGGGGCGGGGCGGCGTACACGGTGCCGGCGAAGACGCCCTTGGTGATGACGAACAGCTGTCCCGTCACCGGGTGGCTGACCAGCGCCTCGGCGTCGTGGGAGCCGTCGGGGTAGGTGAGCTCGTAGGCCTCGGGCTCGACGGCACGATCCCCACGCCCGACGGGGACACGCAGCACGTCGACGGAGTCGCGCACGTGCCGGTTGTCGCCGATGTCGGCGACCCACACGTGACCGGGTCCGGCCGGTGCGAGCGCCTCCACGTCCTCGGGGTCCGTCGGCCAGGAGGTGACGCCGACGGTCGCGCCGGTGGCGGGGTCGACCGTGAAGACGCGACCCGCGTCGCCGGAGTCGTTGGTGGTCACGACCAGGCCGCTCTCGGGCCCGCGACCGGTCAGGACGACGAGTCCGCTCGACTCGACGATCTCCGGGTCGGCGAAGCGGAACGCCGGACGCTCCGCCGCGCTGGGCGCGCCGGCCGCGGCGCCCAGCAGGAAGGGCACGAGCACGAGTGCGCCGGCGGCCACCCGGCGGGGATCAGCCATGGTCGAGCAGCTCACCGAGCCGGGGCCGGACGCCCCAGGCCGCGAGCAGGTCGTCGTACTCCTGGCCCGCGTCGGACCCGTCGGCGCCGGTGCGCACCGCCCGCAGCAGCGTGTTGCGCGGCGTGTGGGCGCTCTCGACGAACTCGACGACGTCGACGCGGTAGCCCTCGCGGCGCAGCAGTGCGGCGCGCAGCGCGTCGGTGAGCGTGTCGGCGAAGCGCTCGCGCAGGATGCCGTGGCGGGTGAGCATCGCGTAGGGCTCGGGCACCGCCGCCGTGCGCAGCTGGGCGGCGATGTCGTGGTGGCAGCACGGGGCGGCGAGGACGAGCGGCGCCTCCCACTCCAGCGCCCGACCGAGGGCGTCGTCGGTGGCGGTGTCGCAGGCGTGCAGGGCGAGCACCACGTCGGGCGCCTGCTCGAGCCGCGCGTCGGCGATCGAGCCCACCACGAAGTCCGCGTCGATGCCCAGGTCGGCGGCGACGCGCGAGTTGTGGTCGGCAGACTGCTGCTTGACGTCGACCCCGGTCATGCGGACCGGCAGCCGGTCAGCCAGGAAGGCGTGCGCCGCGAAGGTGAGGTAGGCGTTGCCGCAGCCGAGGTCGACGACGCGCAGCGGGTCGTCGGCCGTCGGGGTGCGCAGCCGGCCCTGCGCGATCGCGTCGCTGATGCTGGCGTCGAGCAGCCGGACGAGCTCCTCCACCTGGCGGTACTTCGCCTGCCTCGACGGCTTCACCCGCCCCTGGGCGTCGCTGATCCCGAGTGCCCTGAGCACCGGGTGGTCCTCGGGGATCAGCCGGTCCTTGGACCGGTCGTGTCCCCGCGAGGGCGCGACCTCCGCGGCGCGGGTCGAGGTGTGCAACATCGGCACGCCCTTCTTCGTCACCCGCAGCTGATGGGTCTCGGTGGCAGTGTCGACGTGCCAGTTGGCGAAGGGCTCCGCGAGCAACGCGTCCACCGCCGCCTGGGCCGCCTCGCCGACGAGGTGGTTGGAGGTGTGCGCCTGGGTGGCGTCGTACGACGTCACCTGCAGGTGGCGCCCCGCCTTCAGGTCGACGACCCGGACCTCCACGCGACGCACCTCGCGTCCGTCGACGACCGGCACCGGCCGGCCCTTGCGACGCCCGCTCGCCAGCGCGCGCACGAGGTGGTCGGCGTCGAGGACCGCCGACCGGATCGTGGCGAGCTCGGTCCCGGGAGTCGTGCTCACAGGACGGCTGCGATGACGACGATGAGGATGAGTGCCCCCAACGCCACCGGGATCACGAGTCGGCGGTGGCGGGGGTTCATGCCCTCATCCTAGGCGGGGGCGGGTCGGCCACCTACTTCGTCGAGCCGAGCCGCGGGCGGCGGGTCACCAGTGCTCGAGCGAACCCCGGAACACGGTGGTCAGGTCCTCGGCCGTGACCTCGACGGGCGCGGTGGCCAGCAGCCGCTGCTGCTGGAGCGCTCCCTCGACCAGGGCGTCGACGTCACCCTCGCCGTAGCCGAGCTCGGCGAGCCCGCTGGGCAGCCCGACGTCGCGCATCAGCCCCCGGAGCACGTCGGGCAGCGGCTCGCCCGAGCCGCCGAGCAGCTCGGCCGCCCGGCGGTGCCGCTCGGGAGCGGCATCGTGGAGGAAGGCGAAGGCGGCCGGCGCCGTCATCACCACGGCCATCCCGTGCGGGATGATCGGCTCGCCGGCCGGGTAGCCCGGAGGACGGTAGTCGCGGACCCGTCCGGCGATCGGGTAGGCGCAGGCGTGGGGCACGTGGACGCCGGCGTTGCCGAAGCCGAGGCCGGCGAAGGTCGCTGCGAGGGCCATCTGCTCACGGGCCTCGCCGTCGGACCCGTCGCGGACCGCGCGGCGGAACGAGCCGGCGAGGAGGGACAGCGACTTCTCCGCCCACATGTCGGCGATCGGGTTGGCCCCGCAGTAGGGCACCCGCTGCTCGGGACGCTTGGCGTCGAAGTCGGCGTACCACCGAGCCGTCCAGCTCTCGAGCGCGTGACAGAGGATGTCCATGCCCGCCGAGGCGGTGACCATCGCGGGCTGCGTCATGGTGAGGTCGGGGTCCACGACCGCGAGGGTGGGCCGGAGCCGGGCGTGGGAGATGCCGGTCTTCACCTCCAGCGCCAGGACGTCCAGGACGCAGATGGTGGTCGACTCCGCACCCGTGCCGGTGGTCGTCGGGACGGCAACGAGCGGGAGGAGCGGGTGCTCGGGCGCCCGGCCGCCGCCGACCGGCGCGTTGACGTAGTCCATCAGCTCGCCGGGGTTGGTCAGCATCAGGTCGACCGCCTTGGCGGTGTCGATGGAGGAGCCGCCACCGACCGCGACCACGGCGTCGAAGGGTCCAGCCCCGCGGGCCGTGGTGACGGCCGCGCCGAGAGAGGCGTCGGTCGGCTCGACGTGCGCCTCGGCGTAGACCACCACCTCCAGGCCACGGGACCGCATGCCGTCGGCGATCCGGTCGGGGTGGCCGGTGGCGGCGACGCCCGGGTCGGTGACGAGCAGGACCCGCCGCGCCGCGTCCCCGCGGACGTCGCGGCACAGCTGCTCGACGTCCCACCCGATCTCGTTGCTGGCTCCGCGTCCGAACTTGAGTCCGGGGGCGGCGTAGGTGAAGACGGTCTCAGTCACGATCTGCTCCCAGCGCGTAGGTGACCACGTCGAGCACGTCGACCTCGCCCGACGCCACGTCGGCCGTCGGCACCCACGCGACGGCATCGGTGGTGCCGTCGAGCTCCACCACCCGGGGCTCGCCGTCGGCGACGCTGGCGCGGTAGACGAGGTGCACGCCGTGGTAGTCCTCGATCCGGCCGGACGGCGCGGTGCCGGCGAAGTGGGTGTCGTGCACGCCGAGCACGGCGCCGACCTCGCAGGGCAGCCCGCACTCCTCCTCGACCTCTCGGGCCAGCGCGACCGACGGGTGCTCGCCGTGGTCCACGCCCCCGCCGGGCAGCGTCCACCTCCCGGGGTGCGCAGCGCTCCCCGAGAGCCGGGTCAGCAGCACCTGCGCCTGGCCGTCCAGGTGACGGGTGATCAGGGCGTACGCCGCGACGCGCTGCAGGCGGAACGGCTGGTGGTCGACGAGGGCCTCGGTCACCACCGAGGAGACGGGCACGGCCCCCGAGGCGACCTCGTCGAGGGTCTTCCAGGCCGCCTCGATCGTGGAGCCGTCGACCTCGACCACCCGGGGCACCGGCGAGCTCGGAGGCACCCAGCCCTCGTAGACCAGGCGGATCGCGTGGGCGTCGACGAGCTGCCCGTCCCGCGGCGAGCGGGGCATGTGGGCGCTGTAGACCCGCGCCCGGTCACCAACGGTCGCGTCCAGCCCGGTCTCCTCCTGCACCTCGCGGATCAGGGCGTCGCGCGGGTCCTCCCCGTGGTCGACGCCACCACCCGGCAGCGTCCACAGCTCGGAGCGGGAGACCCGGGGCGCCAGGCGGCTCAGCAGGATCTCGACCGCGCCGCCGCGCTCACGGAGGATGACGGCGTACGCCGCCACCCGCTGTCGCCTCGGCAGGGAACCCATGCGCCCCAACCTAGTGAAGGACCGGGTGAAGTACGGTGAGCGCCGTGCCCCCCGCGTCCCGTGATCCGTGGCTCGACAACGTCAAGATGGTGCTGGTCACGCTCGTCGTCGTGGGCCACGCGATCGGCCTCGTCGAGGACACCGCAGGCAGTCACTGGGTCTACGACTTCATCTACCTGTGGCACATCCCGGCCTTCGTCTTCGTCAGCGGCTACCTCTCGAAGTCGTTCGAGTGGGACCGCCGCCGGATGAAGAACCTGGTCTACACCCTCCTGGTCCCCTACCTGCTCTTCGAGCCGGCCCTGTTCTACTACCGGCGCGAGGTCGTCGACGAGGGGGTGACGGGCCCGCTCTGGTTCGAGCCGCACTGGACCATGTGGTACCTCATCGTGCTGCTGATGTGGCGCCTGGTGACCCCGATCCTCAAGCGGCACTGGCTCTTCCTGCCGCTGTCGGTGATCGTGAGCCTGGTCGGCG
The DNA here is from genome assembly GCF_013155335.1 of Nocardioides sp. zg-1230. Lineage (GTDB taxonomy): Bacteria > Actinomycetota > Actinomycetes > Propionibacteriales > Nocardioidaceae > Nocardioides. The sequence goes on from NZ_JABJQZ010000009.1 coordinate 175,628, forward strand.
GGATCTGGGACACCGAGGCCCTGATGATCCCCCGCTTCCTCGGCCTCCTGCCGTTCTTCGTGCTCGGCCTGCACCTCAAGCCCCGCCACCTCGCGCACCTCGACGACGTGTGGGTGAAGATGGCGGCGGTGCCCATGCTGGTCGGCATCGGGATCATGGCGCTCTACACCGACACCTGGGCGGAGTCGGCGCTGCTCTGGTACGACACCGGCTACTCCGAGATCCCGATCGACAACGAGTTCGTCTTCCAGACCCGGCTGACCGTGATGATGGTCGGCCTGCTCGGCGCCTTCGCGGCGATGTCGCTGGTACCTCGGCGCAGCCTCGGCTGGTTCACCACGATGGGCACGGCCACGATGGTGGTCTACCTGTTCCACGGGTTCGTCATCAAGACGTTCAAGGCGCTCGGCTGGCCCGAGTTCACCGCCTCCTACCCGACGGCGGGCCTCGTCCTCACCGTCCTGGGCGCGATCGGGCTCACCTTCTTCCTCGCGTGCCCGCCGGTGCGCCGGGTGCTCGAGCCCTTCACCAACCCCCTCGGCTGGCTGGAGGCGCGTCGCAAGCCTGCTAGCAAGGCCCCCACGTCGGCCTGATCGCGGCACGCGGCACCACGTCGAGGTGGGCGGCCTCGGTGCGCGTCGGTGCGTGACCGCCCAGGTGCGCGGGGTACCAGGGCGCGTGCTCGCCCGGCCGGGGACGGTGGCGCGGGAGCCGCTGAAGCTCCTCGAGCTGGACCGTCAGCACCTCCCCTAGGCGTCGGGTCCAGTCGGCCAGGTCCTCCCCCGGCGCGATGCTCAGTGGCGGGCCGAACGACACGTCGATCCGGCGTCCGCGGGTGAGGTCCGGGCGCGGCTCACGGCCGCGTGCGTCGGGCATGCCGACCGACCAGACGCGCTGCGGCCCCCAGACGGCGACCGGCACCACTGAGGCACCGGTCTCGCGCGCGAGGCTCGCCACCCCGCGCATGAGCGAGCGCACGGTGTAGGAGTAGCTGATCCCCGCCTCGGGGAACGCACAGACCGCCTCGCCGGAGCGCAGCAGCCCGCGGGCGACGACGTACGCCCCCGCCGGCGCCTCCCGGTCGACGGGGACGTGACGCATCGCGGTCATCGCGCGCGCCACGCCGGGGACGTGCCAGACGTCGTGGCGGGTCATGAACCGCACGTGACGTCCCGACGAGCTGGCAGCCTCCTGGACGAAGACGAAGTCGGGGTAGGACACGTGCGTGGCCGCCAGCAGCACCGGGCCCTCGGTCGGCACGTGCTCGGCGCCCAGCCCGGTCACCCGCATCCCGAGGGCGCGCATGCCGGCCCTCCCGAGCGCGACCGCGGCCCGGTAGGTGAGGTCCCTGCTCACGCGAAGGGCGGTCGGGCGTCGCGCGCCATCGAGCGGCGGCCCGCCCAGCGCCACACCCGGGCGGCGCGGTCGCGGTCGGCGTCGTCGACGAGGTTGCCCATCCAGCGCAGCGCCAGCGTCATCAGCCAGTCCGAGCGCATGCCCGCGGGGCCGAGGGCGGCGACGACCCGGGGCTGGGTGGCGATCCCGGCGAGTCGGCGGGCGATGGAGAAGGCCTCGCCGTAGTGCTCCACCAGCGTCGCGCGCCAGGCCTCCCCGAGGCCGGCGCCGCTTGCGATGTGCTCGGCCACCAGGCGGCCGGTCTCCAGGCCGTAGTCGATGCCCTCGCCGTTGAGCGGGTTGACGCACGCGGCGGCGTCGCCGATGAGCGCCCAGTTGGGCCCGGCGACGTTGCTGACCGCGCCACCCATCGGCAGGAGGGCCGAGGTCGGCATCCGCAGCTCGCCCGAGAGGCCGAAGTCGGCGCCGATCGTGTCGGCGTAGGTCTGCATCAGCGGCTTGATGGCGACCTCGGCGGGCCGACTGCTGGTCGCCAGGGTGCCGGCGCCGAGGTTCACGGTGCCGTCGCCCAGCGGGAAGATCCAGCCGTAGCCGCTGACGAGCTCGCCCTGCTCGTCGCGCAGCTCGAGGTGCGAGCTGATCCACGGGTCGTCGCTCATCTCCGAGTCGACGTAGGACCGACCGGCGACGGCGTAGACGGTGTCGCGGTGCCACTCGCGGCCCAGCAGCTTGCCCAGCGGCGACCGGACCCCGTCGGCCACGACGAGCCACCGGCAGGCGACCTCGTAGGTGCCCTCGGCGTCGTGGAGCTCGACCGCCGCCACCCGCTCCCCGTCACGTCGTACGCCGACCGCGCGGGCGCCGTCGACGGCACGGGCGCCGCTCTTGATGGCCACCGTGCGCAGGTGGTCGTCCAGCTCGGTGCGGGCCACCGCCGAGCCCCAGTCGGGCAGAGCCGAGCCAGACGACTGCGGGCCCGGCCAGGGCAGCAGGAGCGTCTGGCCGAAGCCGTGGGCGCGCAGCCCCTCGTTGACGGTGTGGGCGCGCAGCCAGTCCTCGAGACCGAGCTTCTGCATCTCCCCGATCGCGCGCGGGGTCAGGCCGTCACCACACGTCTTGTCGCGCGGGAACGTGGCTGCGTCGGCGAGCACGACGTCGAGGCCGGCACGGGCGGCCCAGGCGGCCGCGGCCGAGCCCGCCGGACCCGCGCCGACGACGAGCACGTCGGCGGAGGTGGGGCGCGAGGTGGGGGGTGGCGTCACGTCGGGATTCTCTCAGGCCGGTGGACATCGGCCGAAATGCACCGAGCCCCGGCCTCCCTCTCGGGGGCCGGGGCTCGGGTGACGACGATCAGTTCTGGTACGAGCCGAAGTCGAAGTCGTCGAGTGCGACGGCCTGCGACGACGGACCGAAGTCGTAGTCGTAGGTGTCGTAGCCGGTGACCGAGTAGGCCGCGGCGCGCGCCTCCTCGGTGGGCTCCACCCGGATGTTGCGGTAGCGCTCGAGGCCGGTGCCGGCCGGGATGAGCTTTCCGATGATCACGTTCTCCTTCAGGCCACGCAGGCTGTCGGAGCGACCGTTGATCGCGGCGTCGGTGAGGACCCGGGTGGTCTCCTGGAAGGAGGCCGCCGAGAGCCACGACTCGGTCGCGAGCGAGGCCTTCGTGATGCCCATGAGCACCGGGCGACCCGAGGCCGGCTTGCCGCCCTCGGAGACCACGCGCCGGTTCTCCTCCTCGAACCGCACCCGGTCGACCAGGTCGGACGGGAGCAGGTTGGTGTCACCGGACTCGATGACCGTCACGCGACGCAGCATCTGCCGCACGATGATCTCGATGTGCTTGTCGTGGATCGCCACGCCCTGCGAGCGGTAGACCTCCTGGACCTCGTCCACGAGGTGCTCCTGGGCCTTGCGGACACCGAGGATGCGCAGCACGTCCTGCGGGTCGGGCGTACCGGACGTGATGTGGTGACCGACGTTGATGTGGTCGCCGTCCTCGACGTTGAGGCGCGAACGCTTCGACACCGGGATCTCCTGGACCTCGGAGCCGTCGTCGGGGGTGACCACGACGACGCGGGCCTTGTCGGTCTCCTCGATCTTCACGCGACCGGCGGACTCCGAGATCGGCGTACGACCCTTGGGCGAGCGGGCCTCGAAGAGCTCGACCACACGGGGCAGACCCTGCGTGATGTCGTCCGCGGAGGCCACACCACCGGTGTGGAACGTGCGCATGGTCAGCTGCGTGCCGGGCTCACCGATGGACTGGGCGGCGATGATGCCGACCGCCTCACCAATGTCGACCAGCTTGCCGGTGGCCAGCGAGCGGCCGTAGCACTTGGCGCAGGTGCCGGTGCGGGCGTCGCAGGTCAGGACCGAGCGGACCTTGACCTCGGTGACACCAGCGGCCACGAGCTCGCCGATCTTGACGTCACCCAGGTCCTCGCCGGCGGTGGCGAGCACCTCACCCGTCTCCGGGTGCAGGATGTCGACGGCCGAGGAGCGCGCGTAGGCCGCGGTCTCCACGTGCTCGTCGTCGATCCGCTTGGGCAGGCCGCGCTCGGTGCCGCAGTCGTCCTCACGGATGATGACGTCCTGCGACACGTCCACCAGACGACGGGTCAGGTAGCCCGAGTCAGCGGTGCGCAGCGCGGTGTCGGCGAGACCCTTGCGGGCACCGTGGGTGGCGATGAAGTACTCGAGCACCGTCAGGCCCTCGCGGAAGTTGGCCTTGATCGGGCGCGGGATGATCTCGCCCTTCGGGTTGGCCACCAGACCACGCATGGCCGCGACCTGCCGGATCTGGTTCATGTTTCCGGAGGCACCCGAGTCGACCATCATGTAGATCGGGTTCTTGCGGTCGAAGTTGGCCTCCATCGCACGACCGACCTCGGCGGCAGCCTGGGTCCACAGCTCGATGAGCTCCTGACGACGCTCGTCGTCGGTCATCACACCGCGCTCGTAGTTCTTCTGGACCTTCTCGGCCTGCGCCTCGTAGCGGCCCAGGATCTCGGCCTTGCTGTCGGGCGTGGTGACGTCGTCGATCGAGACGGTCACACCCGAGCGCGTGGCCCAGTGGAAGCCGGCGTCCTTGAGGGCGTCGAGCGAGGCCGCGACCTGCACCTTGGTGTAGCGCTCGGCGAGGTCGTTGACGATCGCGCCGAGGCGCTTCTTGCCGACCTCCTCGTTGACGAACGGGTAGTCCGCCGGGAGCGTGTCGTTGAAGTGGACACGGCCGAGGGTGGTGTCGAGCTGGAGGGCGGTCCGCTCCTCCCAGTCGGCGCCGAGCTCGAGGTCGAGCGGCGGCACCACGTCGGTGAGGCGGATGCTGATCCGGCTCTGCAGCGTGATCTCGCGACGGTCGAAGGCCATGATCGCCTCGGCCGGGCTGGAGAACACGCGACCCTCGCCGGGCTCACCCTCACGGTCGGAGGTCAGCCAGAACAGACCGATGATCATGTCCTGCGACGGCATGGTCACCGGACGGCCGTCCGACGGCTTGAGGATGTTGTTGGTCGAGAGCATCAGGATGCGGGCCTCGGCCTGCGCCTCCGCGGACAGCGGCAGGTGCACGGCCATCTGGTCACCGTCGAAGTCGGCGTTGAACGCGCCGCAGACGAGCGGGTGGATCTGGATGGCCTTGCCCTCGATCAGCTGCGGCTCGAAGGCCTGGATGCCGAGGCGGTGCAGGGTGGGCGCACGGTTGAGCAGCACGGGGTGCTCGGTGATGACCTCTTCGAGGACGTCCCACACGACCGGACGAGCACGCTCGACCATCCGCTTGGCGGACTTGATGTTCTGCGCGTGCGACAGGTCGACGAGGCGCTTCATCACGAACGGCTTGAACAGCTCGAGCGCCATCTGCTTGGGCAGACCGCACTGGTGCAGCTTGAGCTGCGGACCCGACACGATGACCGAACGGCCCGAGTAGTCCACGCGCTTGCCGAGCAGGTTCTGACGGAAGCGACCCTGCTTGCCCTTGAGCATGTCGGAGAGCGACTTCAGCGGCCGGTTGCCCGGGCCGGTGACCGGACGACCACGACGACCGTTGTCGAAGAGGCTGTCCACGGCCTCCTGCAGCATCCGCTTCTCGTTGTTCACGATGATCTCGGGAGCACCGAGGTCGAGCAGGCGCTTGAGGCGGTTGTTGCGGTTGATGACGCGGCGGTAGAGGTCGTTCAGGTCGGAGGTGGCGAAGCGGCCACCGTCGAGCTGGACCATCGGACGCAGGTCCGGCGGGATCACCGGGACGGCGTCGAGCACCATGCCGATGGGCTGGTTGCCGGTCTTGCGGAACGCGTCGACGACCTTGAGACGCTTGAGGGCGCGGACCTTGCGCTGTCCCTTGCCGTTGGCGATGGTGTCGCGCAGCGCCTCGACCTCGGCCTCGATGTCGAAGTCCTGGAGGCGCTTCTGGATCGCCGTGGCGCCCATGTGGCCCTCGAAGTACTTGCCGAACCAGGTCTTCATCTCGCGGTAGAGCAGCTCGTCGCCGAGCAGATCCTGGACCTTGAGGCTCTTGAAGGTGTCCCAGACCTCCTCGAGACGCGCGATCTCACGGTTGGCGCGGTCGCGGAGCTGGTTCATCTCGCGGTCGGCACCGTCGCGCACCTTGCGCTTGGCGTCGGCCTTGGCACCCTCGGCCTCGAGGGTGGCGAGGTCCTCCTCGAGCTTCTTGGCACGGTCCTCGACGGAGGTGTCGCGACGCTTCTCGAGGCGCTCGCGCTCCAGGCCGACCTTGTTCTCCAGGGAGTCCATGTCGCGGTGACGCGCGTCCTCGTCGACCGAGGTGATCATGTAGGCGGCGAAGTAGATGACCTTCTCGAGGTCCTTCGGCGCCAGGTCGAGCAGGTACCCCAGGCGCGACGGGACGCCCTTGAAGTACCAGATGTGGGTGACGGGCGCGGCGAGCTCGATGTGGCCCATGCGCTCGCGACGCACCTTGGAGCGGGTGACCTCGACGCCACAGCGCTCGCAGATGATGCCCTTGAAGCGCACGCGCTTGTACTTGCCGCAGTAGCACTCCCAGTCCCGGGTGGGACCGAAGATCTTCTCGCAGAAGAGGCCGTCACGCTCGGGCTTGAGCGTGCGGTAGTTGATGGTCTCCGGCTTCTTGACCTCACCGTGGCTCCACGTGCGGATGTCGTCCGCAGTGGCCAGGCCGATCTGAAGCTGGTCGAAGAAGTTAACGTCGAGCACGATGGCTGCAGTCCTTCGTTAGTACGTGGAAAGTGGAGCTGGGGACTGAGGGCGGTACGCCGGCTGGGCCGGCGTACCGCATCACCTCAGACTTCTTCGACGGAGCTGGGCTCGCGGCGGGACAGGTCGATGCCGAGCTCCTCGGCCGCCCGGAAGACGTCTTCCTCGGCGTCCTTCATCTCGATGGTGGAGCCGTCCTGCGACAGCACCTCCACGTTGAGGCAGAGCGACTGCATCTCCTTGACGAGCACCTTGAACGACTCGGGGATGCCGGAGTCGGGGATGTTCTCGCCCTTCACGATGGCCTCGTAGACCTTCACGCGGCCCGGCACGTCGTCGGACTTGATCGTGAGCAGCTCCTGGAGGGCGTAGGCGGCGCCGTAGGCCTCCATCGCCCAGACCTCCATCTCACCGAACCGCTGGCCACCGAACTGGGCCTTACCGCCCAGCGGCTGCTGCGTGATCATCGAGTAGGGGCCGGTCGAGCGAGCGTGGATCTTGTCATCGACGAGGTGGTGCAGCTTGAGGATGTACATGTAGCCGACCGCCACGGGCTCCGGGAACGGCTCACCCGAACGACCGTCGAAGAGGTTGGCCTTGCCGTCCTCCTTGACCATCCGCTCACCGTCGCGGTTGGGCAACGTGGAGCCGAGCAGACCGGTGATCTCGTCCTCGCGGGCACCGTCGAACACCGGGGTGGCGACCTTGGTGTTCGGGTCGGCCTGGTCGGCACCGATCGCGATGAGGCGCTTCTTCCAGTCCGACTCGCCCTTCTCGCCCGAGAGGTTGAGGTCCCAACCCTGCTTGGCGAGCCAGCCGAGGTGCAGCTCGAGGATCTGGCCGATGTTCATACGACGCGGCACACCCAGCGGGTTGAGCACGACGTCGACCGGGGTGCCGTCCTCCATGAACGGCATGTCCTCGATCGGCAGGATCTTGGCGATGACGCCCTTGTTGCCGTGGCGTCCGGCGAGCTTGTCGCCGACCGAGATCTTGCGCTTCTGCGCGACGTAGACGCGCACCAGCTGGTTGACGCCCGGGGGCAGGTCGTCGCCGTCCTCGCGGTCGAAGACGCGCACGCCGATGACCGTGCCGGACTCACCGTGGGGCACCTTCATCGAGGTGTCGCGCACCTCGCGCGCCTTCTCACCGAAGATCGCGCGGAGCAGGCGCTCCTCGGGGGTGAGCTCGGTCTCGCCCTTGGGCGTGACCTTGCCGACCAGGATGTCACCGGTGGTGACCTCGGCGCCGATGCGGATGATGCCGCGCTCGTCGAGGTCGGCCAGGCCCTCCTCGGAGATGTTCGGGATGTCCCGCGTGATCTCCTCGGGGCCGAGCTTGGTGTCGCGGGCGTCGACCTCGTGCTCCTCGATGTGGATCGAGGTGAGGACGTCCTCCTGCACCAGGCGCTGGCTGAGGATGATCGCGTCCTCGTAGTTGTGACCCTGCCAGGGCATGAAGGCGACGAGCAGGTTGGTGCCCAGTGCCATCTCGGCGTCGTCGGTGCAGGGACCGTCGGCGATCGGCGTGCCGACCTCGAGGCGGTCGCCGGCCTTGACCAGCGGACGCTGGTTGATGCAGGTGCCCTGGTTGGAGCGACGGAACTTGGCCAGCTTGTAGGTCTGGTAGGTGCCGTCGTCGTTCATCGTCTCGATGGCGTCGGCGGACACCTCCTTGACCACACCGGCGTTGTCGGCGACGACCACGTCACCGGCGTCGACGGCGGCGCGGTACTCCATGCCGGTGCCGACCAGCGGGCTGTCGCTGGTGATCAGCGGCACGGCCTGGCGCTGCATGTTGGCGCCCATGAGCGCGCGGTTGGCGTCGTCGTGCTCGAGGAACGGGATCAGGGCCGTCGCGACCGACACCATCTGGCGCGGCGAGACGTCCATGTAGTCGACCTCTTCGGCGAGGATCGCGTCGACCTCACCGTTCTTCTGCCGGACCAGCACGCGCTCCTCGACGAACTTCATCTTCGCGTCGAGCGGGGCGTTGGCCTGCGCGATGACGTAGCGGTCCTCGTCATCAGCGGTCAGGTAGTCGATCTCGTCGGTGACGACACCCTTGACCACGCGGCGGTAGGGGGTCTCGACGAAGCCGAACGGGTTGATCCGACCGTAGGAGGCCAGCGAGCCGATCAGGCCGATGTTGGGGCCTTCAGGGGTCTCGATGGGGCACATGCGGCCGTAGTGCGACGGGTGGACGTCACGGACCTCCATGCCGGCGCGGTCGCGGGACAGACCACCGGGACCGAGCGCCGAGAGGCGACGCTTGTGCGTCAGGCCGGCGATCGGGTTGGTCTGGTCCATGAACTGCGAGAGCTGCGAGGTGCCGAAGAACTCCTTCAGCGCCGCGACCACGGGGCGGATGTTGATCAGGGACTGCGGCGTGATCGCCTCGACGTCCTGGGTCGTCATCCGCTCGCGGACCACGCGCTCCATGCGGGCCAGGCCCGTGCGGAGCTGGTTCTGGATGAGCTCGCCGACCGTGCGCATGCGGCGGTTGCCGAAGTGGTCGATGTCGTCGGCCTGGACCTTGACGGGGGCGCCGTCAGGACCCTCGACGACGTTGCCCTCGGCGTCGACCAGGTCGGGCGACTCGGCCTGGACACCCGCGGCGTGCAGCTGCACGACGTAGCGGATGGCGGCCACGACGTCGTCGATGGTCAGCGTCTGCTGGTCGAAGGCCTCGTGGAGGCCGAGCTTCTTGTTGATCTTGTAGCGGCCGACCTTCGCCAGGTCGTAGCGCTTGGGGTTGAAGTAGTAGTTGTTGAGCAGCGTCTGCGCGGCCTCGGCCGTCGGCGGCTCGCCCGGGCGGAGCTTGCGGTAGATGTCGAGCAGCGCGAGGCGGGTGACCTCGTCGTTGACCTGCTCGGCGGTGGGGGCCTCGCCCCGCGCCTTCTTCTGCAGCTCCTCGTAGACGACCTCGTAGCGGACGCTGTCCTTCTCGAGGGTCAGCATCATGGACTCGTACTGACCGAACTCCTCGCGGATCTGGTCGGTCGTCCAGCCGAGCGCCTTGAGCAGGACGGTGACGTTCTGCTTGCGCTTGCGGTCGAGACGCACACCGACGAGGTCCCGCTTGTCGATCTCGAACTCGAGCCAGGCGCCGCGGCTCGGGATGAGCTTGGCGGTGAAGATGTCCTTGTCGGACGTCTTGTCGGGGCTCGACTCGAAGTAGACGCCGGGCGAGCGCACGAGCTGCGACACGACGACGCGCTCGGTGCCGTTGATGATGAAGGTGCCCTTGCGGGTCATCATGGGGAAGTCGCCCATGAAGACCGTCTGGCCCTTGATCTCACCGGTCTCGTGGTTCATGAACTCGGCCGAGACGTAGAGCGGGCGGGAGTAGGTGAAGTCCTTCTCCTTGCACTCCTCCTCGGTGTACTTCTCGTCGAGGAAGACGGGGTTGTCGAAGGAGAGCATCATCGTCTCGGAGAAGTCCTCGATCGGGGAGATCTCCTCGAAGATCTCCTGCAGACCGGTCTTCTCGGAGACGTCCTCACCGGCAGCCCTGCGGGCGGCCACCTCCGCCTCCCAGCGCTCGCCGCCGACCAGCCAGTCGAAGCTGCTCGTCTGGAGCGAGATGAGGGGGGGAACCTCGAGAGGTTCGGTGATCTTTGCGAAAGAGGTGCGACGGTGGTTACCAGCGGAGCTGCGCGCGGCCAAGAGGTGTCCTCACAAATGAGCAAGTGATCGGCGCCAGCCGACCACCACGACGGCCGTCCGGAAGGCGTCGGGCATCTGAGGGCAGGCGCAAGGAGACACGATAGCGCAACTCAGGACACGCCACAAACGCGGGGTCTTTCCCAGAGGGTCGCTCCACGCGTTGGCCACGACTATGAACGTCGAAGCGTCACCGGTCAAGCAGGACGCGCCGATTGCCTACCCTTGGGCGGGAGAGGTGACGAGGTCGTCGACCAGCCACTCGCCGTCCACGCGCTGCATCGAGACGGTGACCTGGTCCTTGTAGACGACCGGCTCGGCGTTCAGCTTGTTGGTCGTCGGCCGGTCCACGAAGACCAGCACCTGCACGCGGTCGTCGCTCGCCCGCACGATGCCCGAGGCGGCGACCGAGGCGGTGACCTTCGTCCGTGTCTGCGGGGCGTTGTCCTCGATCACCGTGAAGAGCTTGTCGTACTCCTCGCGGTAGCTGCCCGTCATGAGCGCCTGGGCCTTCCGCTGGTCGGCCTCGAGCGTCTCGTGGTCGTAGGAGAGCACGGGTACGACGGCGCGTTCCGCCGCGACCTGGGCCTCCCTGATCGCCGGGTCGACGCCTGCGGCCTCGGCCCGGGTCCACGTCCAGGTGGCCGCGACGACGAGGCCGGCCGCGAGCACGCCCAGCCCGGCGAGCAGCCAGGACGACACGCCGGGGTGTCGTCGGTCGGCGGTTCGCGGGTCCGTCTCCGGCGCCGGAGCGGCGTCCTCGTCCGACGGGGGCGCGGCCGGGGCGTCGTCCCCGACCGGCGGCTCCGGGCTCAGTCCGGCGTCGTACGCCGCGCGGGCGAGCGGGTCGAGCAGCACCTTGGCCGCCCGGTTGAGCATGTCGAAGCGCCGGTCGCCCGGCTCGAGGTCGGCGATCCGGTCCTTCCAGGCGGAGCGGACCTCCTCGCCGGAGGCGTCGCGAGGCACGTCGAGGACGTCGTACCAGGTGGGTGCGTCGGTCACCATGCGCTCCCCTCGGTGCTCCCGTCGGCGGCGCCGGGCTCCTCGGGGGAGCTCACGGGGGTGAAGTCGTCGACGAGCCACTCCCCCTCGATCATCACCAGGTCGACGGTGAAGCGGAACGGCAGCGGCTCCTGGTCGACGGTCTGCGCCTTCGCCCCTTCGCCCTGGCGGTAGCTGTCGGTGAACGCCCCGGCCACGAGCACGCGCGCCGAGTCGTCGTCGACCGAGGAGACAGCGGTGGCGAAGACGTCGGCGGTGCGGGTGATGCCGCCCTGCGCGACGAGCTGCTCGGCCGTGGCGACCTCCTTGTCGAAGTCGGCCGCGAACTTGGGCGTGATGACCTCGCGGACCTGCTCGCGGTAGGCGGGCATCTGGCCGGAGTCGTCGAGCAGGTCGGGGCTGTAGGTGCCGAGCCGCTTCACGAACTGGTCGCTCAGGCTCATCACCTGCTCGCGCTCCTCGGGGTGGTCGAGGCCACCGCCGGCGGACGCGCGTCCTCCGGCTGTGAGCCAGACGAGCAGGGCGGCGGAGACCACGACGACGAGCGTGAGCGCGAGGGCGAGGAGCAGCCGCCGGCGCGGCGGCGCGGGGTCACGGGTGACGGACCCGGTCTCGTCGGACGGGGTCTCCACGGAGTCACCCGGTCGGGCGAGCTCGGACAGCACGGACATGTTCCCTCCCTGGAACGCATCGCCCCTCCTCCAAGGGGTCGTAAGGGTCAACGACCGCCGGCGCCCGGGGTCACGCCCTCGCCGAGCAGTGGCTCGAGGTAGAGCCACTTCCAGCTGTCCTCGCCGAGGGTCCGCGGTGCCGCGGCACGCGACCCGGTGAGGCGCTGGATCTCGGCGGGGTCGGACGTCACGGCACCCGTGGCCGGGTCGTACGCGAAGTCCGCGGCCCCCCACCCGGTGGCGGCCCGCGGCGCCTGGATGTTCTGCGCTCCGCGGGCGTTGGACTTCGAGGCAGGCTCGGTGCAGCCGGCTCCCTCGTTCATGGCCATGTCGCTGCCGTCGAGCGGCGAGCGCCGGTCGGTGCCCTCGTAGCCGCCGAGGCACACGTGCGGGTCCGAGGTCAGGACCATGCCGAAGTGGGCGTCGTACAGCCCGGTGCCCGGCGACCTCGACACGACCGTGTAGCCGCCCTCGACGACGTAGGGGTAGAGGACCAGCAGCTGCTCGATGCCGTCGAGGTGCTTGACCACGACCTCACCGGTGGTGACCAGGTTGTTGATCAGGTCGCCGAGCTCGACCTCGTTGGCCTCGAGGAAGACCCGCAGCTCGTTGGCGCCGAGCGAACCGTCCTCGATGAGGCGGCGCAGGTCGCGGTCGTGGTCGGCCACCGTGGTCGAGAAGGTCGAGAGGTCGCGGGCGAAGCGGCGGAAGGCGCGCTCGGAGTCGATCTGCCCGTTGAGCACCGTGTTGCTGTCGCGGATCAGGTCGACGGTGACGTCGAAGTTCTGCTCCGCCACGGTGATGAACTCGCTGCTGCTGTCGAGGATGGTCTGCAGGTCGTCGCCAGCGCCCCGGAACGCGAGGCCAAGCTCGGAGGTCACGGTGCGCAGGTCGTCCTGGTCGACGCTGCGGACGGTCTCGTCGAGGTGGGTGAGCAGGGTGTCGGTCGCGATGGGCGTGGTGGTCAGGTCTCGGGCGATCTCCGAGCCGTCCTCGAGGAACGGGCCGTCGTTGCTCTGCGGCTGCAGCTCGACGTACTGCTCGCCGACGGCCGACCGGTTGCCGACCAGCGCGTGGGCGTCGGCCGGGATGTCGTCGTGCTCCTCGTCGATGTCGAGCACGAGGTCGACGCCGTCGTCGGTGAGGACCAGCTCGCTGACCTCGCCCACGCGCACCCCGCGGTAGGACACCTCCGCCCCGGCGAAGGCACCGCCGGAGTCGGCGAAGTGGGCCACCACCGTGTAGCTCTGGTCGAGGACGAGGCGGTCGAGGCGGGCGTAGCGGGCGCCCACGAAGCTGACGCCGACGAGCGTGATGATGGCGAACACGAGCAGCTGCAGCCTGGTCCGACGGGTGATCATCGCGTCACCATCCCGGGGACGAGGAGGCTCACGAGCGCGGGGTCGTAGAGCTCGGCCAGCTCGCCCATCGTCGGCCCACGCCGTCGGTCGGGTGGTGCTCCGGTGGGGTACGCACCGGGGCGGGGCAGGCCGGGCAGGGTGATCGTCGGCAGGCTCGGGACCGGCACCGTCGGCACGGTCGGCGTCGGCACCGGCAGGGTCGGGGTCCCCGAGCCGCCGCAGAGCCCCGGCACGGGGGCCTGCTGGCACACCGCGCTGATGACCGAGCCCGGCAGGCCGACGCACGCGGACACGTCACCGCGGCGCAGCCCCTCGAGGCAGTCGTTGATCGCGTCGAGGGCGTCCTGGCACAGCCGGCTGGTGTCGGGGAGCGGCCCGTCCTGCGGCAGGGCGCTCAGCGGGATGCATGCCTCGGTCGGCAGCGTGGTCGGGATCGTCGTCGGGATCCCGGTCAGGTCGACGTCGAGGGTGATCGACAGGTTGGTGTAGTCGCCCATGTGCAGGTTCCGCGCCACCTGGGGGTCCCGGCCGACGACCTCGTCGACGAACGGGTAGGTGAGGAAGACGTGGAAGGCGTTGGTGAAGTCGTCCCCGGAGGCCGCGAGCTGGGTGAGCACCGGGTCGAGGCGCTCGAGCGAGGTGATCGTGGCGTCCTTGGAGCGGGCGATGACGTCCACGGCGACCGACGACAGCTCGTTGAGGGCGGCCAGCATCTCGACGAGGTCGTCGCGCTGCCGGTCGATCGAGTCGAGCGCGCTGGGCAGCTCCTCGAGCGCGCGGTCGATGGTCGGCAGCTGCTTCTCCGCCGCGAGGGCGAGCCGGTTGAGCGACTCGATCGCGGCGACGATGTCGGCCTTGTTCTCGTCGAGCTGGCCGGTGAACGTGCGCAGGTTGCGGAGCACGGAGCGTGCAGAGTCCTCACGACCCTCGAGGGCCAGGTTGAGCTCCTGGGTGATGGTCTTGAGCTGGGCGACACCACCGCCGTTGAGCAGCAGGCTCAGGGCGCCCAGCACCTCCTCGACCTCCGGGTTGCGCCCGGCCCGCTCGATCGGGATCACGGCCCCGTCCTGCAGGCGGGACGCGATGGCCCCCTCGTCGGGAGCGCTGAGCTCGACGAACTTCTCGCCGAGCAGGCTGGTCTGGCGCAGCTCGGCCACCGCGTTGCCGGGCAGGTCGACGTCGCGCCGGATCTCCAGCGTCACGCGTGCCTGGTAGCCCTCGAGGTCGATGGCGCTCACCTTGCCGACGCTCACGTCGTTGACCTTGACCGTCGACTGGGGCACGAGGTCGAGGACGTCGGCGAACTCCACCGTCACCGTCATCGGGTCCTCGCCCACGTCGGGACCGCCCGGGAGCGGCAGCGAGTAGACGCTGGCGTCGCACGCGGAGAGAAAGAGGGCGGCGAGCACGCCCAGCACGAGCACCTTGAGCCGCGTCATCGCTGCACCTCCGGGTCTGCTGCGACCAGCCCGCCGAGGGTCGGGTCGAAGACGTCCTGCGCGGGCAGCGGCGCCCGCGTACGCCCGAGCGCACCCGCGCGGGGCCGGGCGAGCAGGTCGGTGATCCGGTCGCACACCTGTCCGGAGCGTTCGACCTGGCCGACGAAGCCGCACAGGAACGCGGCCGGGTCGATCTCGAGCTGGTTGATCGACTCGCCGAAGTTGGCGCGCGTGTCGAGGGTGCCGGCCTGCGGGTTGTAGGTCAGGGCGAGGTTGTTGAGCGCCCCGGGAGCCACGCGCAGGATCTCGTCGAGCGCCGCACGCTGGCGCACCAGCACCTTGGCGACCCGGTTGACCCCGGTGATGTTGCGGCTCAGCGAGCCCTTGTTCTCCTCCACGACCTCCTTGACCGCGGTGAGGGCCACCGACAGGTTCTTCGTCGCGGCGACCAGCTCCTCCCGCTCGCCCTCGAGCATCGTCGAGACGTCGGCGAGGGACTGGTTGAACTGGCGCACCGTCTGGTCGTTCTCGGCGAGGGTCTCCATGAAGCTCCCCAGCGCCTCGGCCGAGCCGAAGAGCTCGTCGGAGTTGCCGGCCAGCGTGGCGCTGAGCTTGGAGTAGTCCTTGATCGTCTGCCGGAAGGTGGCGCCCTGGCCGCCGAAGTTGTCGGCCGTCACCGACAGCAGGTCGGAGAGGGCGCCGGACTTGTTGGCGCCCCTCGGGCCGAGGGCGACGTTGAGGCGGTCGAGGCTGTCGTAGATCTCGTCGAGCTCGAGCGGCTCCGCGGTCTCCTCGACGGAGAGCTCGGCGCCGTCGGTGAGGACCTGCCCGGTGCCGGGGTAGGCGGGGGTGAGCTGGACGTAGCGGTCGCCCACCACCGACGGCGCGATGATCACCGCACGGGCATCGGCCGGCAGCTTCACCTCGTCGTCGTACGTCATCGTGACGGTCACGTCGGTGCCGGTGGGCTCGACGCGCGTCACGGTGCCGACGGGCACGCCGAGGACACGGACGTCGCTGCCCTCGTAGACGGAGATGGCGCGGGGGAAGTGGGCGACGACCGTCTTGGTGGTGTCGCCGCCGAGGACGGTGACGGCCGCCGCGACGACGAAGCCGAGCACGACGAGCGGGGCGACGAGGCGCTTCACGAGGTCCATGGCTCAGCCCACCTGCGGGACGGGCGGGAAGTTGGAGATCCAGGTGTCGAACCACGGACCGGTGCCGAGCGTGTTGGCGAAGACGCGGTAGAAGGGCGCCATCAGCCGCAGGCTGCTGTCGAGGTTGTCCTCGTTCTTGTTGAGCACCGCCACGACGTTCTCGAGGTGCGCGAGGGCGGGCTTGAGGTCCGCGCGCGACTGCTCGATGAGCAGGGTGAGCTCCTTCGAGAGGGTCGTGCTGGAGACCAGCAGGTCGTGCACGGCCTCGCGGCGCGCGACGAGGGCGCGGAACAGCACGTCGCTGTCCTCCATCAGCGTGATGATGTCCTGGTCACGCTCGTCGAGGACCGTCGAGACCCGCTCGAGGTTGACCAGGAGCGTGTTGAGCTCCTCGTCCTTGGCCGCGATGTTGGTCGAGAGCCGGCTCAGGCCGTCGAGCGCTCCCCGGAACTCCTCGGGGGTGTTGCGGGTGAGGTCGGCGAGGGTGGTGAGCGAGTCGGCGAGCTCGTCGGTGTCGATCTGCTCCGACGTCGACGCGAGGCCCTCGAACGCCTCGACCACGTCGAACGGCGACGAGGTGCGCGCCGCGGGGATGGTCGCCCCCTCGGCGAGCCGCCCACTGCCGGCGGGCTCGAGGGCCAGGAACATCGCGCCCAGGATCGTCTTCACCTTGATCGCGGCCCGGGTGTCACCGCCGAAGTCGGCGGCCTCGTCGACCTTGAAGCTGACCCGCACCTCGTCACCCGCGAGCTCGATCTCGTCGACCTTGCCGACGCGCACGCCGGCGATGCGTACCTCGTCGTTGACCTTGAGCCCGCCGGCCTCGGTGAACATCGCGTGGTAGGTGTCGCCCCCGCCGATGATGGGCAGGTCGTCGGCCCGCAGCGCGGCGACCAGCATCACCGCGAGGACGACGAGGCTGATGGCCCCGACGACGACGGGGTTGCGCTCCCTGAAGGGCTTCATCCGAGATCACACCTGTCGGAGCCGGTGTTGTACTTCACCGGGATGGAGACGTCGCGGGGCAGGTTCACGCGCCCCTGGAACTCGCAGAGGTAGAAGTTGAAGAACGAGCCGTAGATCGCGGTGCGGCCGATCTTGCGGAGCTTGATCGGGAGCACCTGGATGGCGCGGTCGAGCTCGGCCTTGTTCTTGTCGATGTTGCCCGCCACCGCGCGCAGCTCCTTGATGTCCTTCACGAAGGGCTCGCGGATCCCGTCGATCAGGGAGGCGGTCTCGACCGACAGGGCGGAGACCTCCTCCAGCGATCCGAGGATCGCGTTGCGGTCCTTCTTCAGGCCTCCGACGAGCGTGCGGAACGACTGGATGAGGCGGGTGAGCTGCTTGTCGCGGTCGGCGACGTGGTCGAGCACCACCGACAGGTTGTCGATGAGGTCGCCGATCACCTCGTCGCGGTCGGCGAGCGTCGAGGTGACCGACGCGGTGTGCGCGAGCAGCCCCTCGAGCGTCCCGCCCTCCCCCTGGAACACCTGGATGAGCTCGTACGACAGCTGGTTGACGTCGTCGGGCGAGAGCGCCTCGAAGAGCGGCTTGAAGCCGTTGAACAGCACGGTGAGGTCGAGCGCCGGCGTGGTGCGGGACACCGGGATGGTGGACCCTGCCGGCAGCCGCCGGGTGTCACCCACCTCCTGCGTCAGCGAGATGTAGCGCTGCCCGACGAGGTTGCGGTAGCGGATCGCGGCGTTGGTGCCGCCGTTGACCGAGGTGTCGCGGTCGACCGAGAAGGTGATCAGGGCCCGGGTGCGGTCGACGATCTCCACCTCGCTGACCGTCCCGACGCGGACACCGGCCACGCGGATGTCGTCGCCCTTGTTCACGCCGGTGGCGTCGGTGAACTCCGCGCGGTACTCGCGCGACGAGCCGAAGTCGAGGTTGCCGATCGTCACGACCAGCACGGTCGTGGCGAGCGAGGTGACGACGACGAAGACCAGCAGCTTGACCAGGTCGACCGACGTCTTGGCGTCCAGGAGGCGACTCATCGCAGCGACACCTCCGCCCCACGCGCCATCGGCCCGACCAGGAGGACGCCGAGGTCGGGTACGTCGTCGCCGCTGACGCCGAGCCCCGGGGCGAGCAGCGCCTTGAGAAGCGCGGACTCCTCCCGGCCGCCCGCGTAGCCGGCCGCCGTCCCGGACCAGCCCGGAGCGACGCGGCTGGTGCCCTTGCCGGTGGGCTCGTCGACACCGTCGACGAAGTCGGGCTGGGTGCCGGGGTTGGCCTGGCTGTAGCTGGGACTGGGCAGCTGGCCGCAGTGGGGCCCGCGCTTGTCGCCGTACACCGGGGCGTCCTGGGGGCCGTAGCCGCGCGGCTGGTTGGGCAGCGTCTCCAGCACGATGTGGAGGGTGAAGCCGCGGAAGGCCTCAGCCTGCAGCTTGCCCGCGCCCACGATGCCGCCCAGCAGGCACGGGTACTCCGGCGCGTAGCGTGCGAACACCTCGAGCTGGGCCGCACTGAGGTCGGCGAGGCGCACCAGGTTGTCCCCGTTGGCGCGGGTGAAGCGCTCCGTGACGGCCGCGAACTTCGACACGTCATTGAACAGCGCCTGCAGCTTGTCCTCGCGGTCCTCGAGCGTGGAGGTGGTGGTGATGGTGTTGCGGAGGATGGTGGCGACCTCGGGCAGCACGTCGGCGTAGGTGTCGGAGACCCGCGCGGTGAGGCGCAGGTCCTCGACGAGGGCCGGGAGCTCGGGGTTGAAGCGGGTCAGGTAGGCGTCGAGCGTCTCCAGGGTCTCGCCGAGCTGCTCGCCCCGGCCCTCGAGGGCGGTGGCGACGGCGTTGAGGGTGGTGTTGAGGTCGGCGGGCTGCACGGCGCGCAGGAGCGGGTAGAGGTCGCTGAGCACCTGCTCGACCTCGATGGAGAGGTCCGTGCGCTGGATGACGTCGCCGTCGGCGATCGGCTGTGCCGACGAGCCGCCGTCGGGGACGTCGAGAGAGACGAACTTCTCGCCGAACAGCGTCTTGGGCAGGATCGAGGCGGTGACGTCGCGCGGGACGTCGGTGGTGCGGTCCTGGTAGAGGCCGAGCGTGATGTCGGCGCCCTCCGCGGTCGGCTCGTAGTCGAGCACCTCGCCCACGATGACGCCCTTGATCTTGACGTCGGCGCGCTGCGGCAGCTGGAGCCCGATCCGCGAGGCCTTGACGGTGACCTCGTCGTAGTCGCTGAACTTCTGGGTGAACACGCCGTACGTCGCCCACACCGCCGTGAGCATCAACGCCAGGAACACCACGCCCAGGGCCTTCGTCCTCATCACCGACTCACCCCGCCAGCCGCACGGTGGTGGCCGCGCCCCAGATGGCCATCGACAGGAGCAGGTCGAGCACGTTGATGGCGACGATGCTGGTGCGGACCGCACGCCCGACGGCGACGCCCACGCCCGCGGGCCCGCCGGAGGCGTTGTAGCCGTGGTAGCAGTGGATGAGGATGACGGTCACGGCGAAGACCAGGACCTTGCCGAAGGACCACAGCACGTCGCCCGGCGGCAGGAACGCGTTGAAGTAGTGGTCGTAGGTGCCGGGAGACTGGCCGTAGATCTGCGTCACCACGAGCCGGCTCGCGAAGTACGACGACAGCAGCCCGACGACGTACAGCGGGATGATCGCGATCAGGCCGCCCACCACCCGGGTGGCGACGAGGAACGGCATCGACGGGATGGCCATCACCTCGAGGGCGTCGACCTCCTCCGAGATCCGCATGGCGCCCAGCTGCGCGGTGAAGCCGCAGCCGACCGTGGCGGCTAGCGCGATGCCCGCGACCAGGGGCGCGATCTCGCGGGTGTTGAAGTAGGCGGAGACGAAGCCCGAGAAGGCCGCGGTGCCGAGCTGGTTGAGCGCGGCGTAGCCCGACAGCCCGACCTGGGCACCGGTGAAGAAGGTCATGCCGATGATCACGCCGACCGTGCCGCCGATGACGGCGAGCGCTCCGGAGCCGAGGGTGACCTCGGCGAGGATCCGCATGATCTCCCGGGGGTAGCGGGTCACCGAGCGGGGGACGGCCTTGAGCACCCCGAGGTGGAAGGCCAGCTGGCCGCCCAGGTCGTCGAGGGAGGCGAGCGGCTTGGCGTACACGTCTCGTAGTGGCATCGCTCATCCGCCCTTCGGGGGCACGACCTGCAGGTAGATCATGCTGAGGACGAAGTTGGCCACGAAGAGAAGCAGGAAGGTGATGACCACGGACTCGTTGACGGCGTCGCCGACGCCTTTCGGCCCGCCCTTGGCGTTCATGCCCTTGTAGGAGGCGACGATCGCGGCGATCAGGCCGAAGACGAGCGCCTTGATGAGCCCGATCCACAGGTCGGGCAGCTGGGCGAGCGCGGTGAAGCTGGCGAGGTAGGCACCGGGGGTGCCGTCCTGGAGGATCACGTTGAAGACGTAGCCGCCGCTGACGCCGACGACGCTGACCATGCCGTTGAGGAAGAACGCCACGAGCATGCAGGCCAGCACGCGCGGGACGACGAGGCGCTGGATCGGGTCGATGCCGAGCACCATCATCGCGTCCAGCTCCTCGCGGATCTTGCGCGCACCGAGGTCGGCGGCGATCGCCGAGCCGCCGGCGCCCGCGATGAGCAGCGCGGTTCCGATGGGGGCCGCCTGCTGGACCACCGCCAGGACGGACGCCGATCCGGTGAACGACTGGGCGCCGAACTGCTTGATCAGGCCGCCGACCTGGAGCGCTATGACGGCGCCGAAGGGGATCGCGACCAGGGCGGTCGGCACGATGGTGACCGACGCGATGAACCAGGCCTGCTGGATGAACTCGCGCAGCTGGAAGGGTCGCCGGAACAGCCCCCGCCCGACGTCGAGGGCGAAGGCGAAGAGGTTGCCGGCGACGCCGATGGGCGCGAGCGCGCGCGAGGACATGGAGGTGGACATCGACTCGTCAGGCTCCCGGAGCCAGGCCGGCGTTGCTGGACTCGAACGAACCGGGCGGCGGCGTCACTCCGTGCTCGCGGCACCACTCCCCTGCCGGACGCTGGCTGCGACGCGGGATGCCGTTGGACGGGTCGAGCTGCAGCGGGATCGGGGGCAGCGGCGGCAGCTCCTGGCCCGCCTCGGCGGCGAGCTCGTCGGCGTCCTTCTCCTCCGACATCCCGATCGGTCCGACCCGCTGCGCGTTGAGGAACTGGCGTACGACCGGCTCCTCCGAGCTCAGCAGCTGCTCGCGCGGGCCGAACATCGCGAGGTGCCGGTGGTAGAGCAGCCCGATGTTGTCGGGCACGGTGCGCGCGGTGTTGATGTCGTGGGTGACGATCAGGAAGGTGGCGTCGATCTGCGCGTTGAGGTCGACGATCAGCTGGTTGAGGAAGGCTGTGCGCACCGGGTCGAGACCGGAGTCGGGCTCGTCGAACAGCACGATCTCGGGGTCGAGGACGAGCGCCCGGGCCAGGCCCGCGCGCTTGCGCATGCCGCCGGAGATCTCGCCGGGCAGCTTGTCCTCGGCGCCGAGGAGCCCGACGAGGTCCATCTTCTCCATCACGATGTCGCGGACCTCGGACTCGGACTTCCTCGTGTGCTCGCGCAGCGGGAAGGCGACGTTGTCGTAGAGGTTCATCGACCCGAACATCGCGCCGTCCTGGAACAGCACCCCGAAGAGCTTGCGGATCTCGTAGAGGTCTCGCTCGGAGCAGCTCGCGATGTCGGTGCCCTCGATGATGATCGAGCCCTTGTCGGGCTTGAGCAGCCCGATGAGCGTCTTGAGGAACACCGACTTGCCGGTGCCCGACGGGCCCAGCATCACGCAGATCTCGCCCGCCGGGACGGTGAGCGTGACGTCGCCCCAGATGAGCTGCTTGCCGAAGGACTTGCTGAGGTCGTTGACCTGGATCTCGACACCCATGTGCGCCCTCCTGCCGTCTGGCTCCCTGGTCGAGCCCGGCTCGTGTCCGGGCTGCTACAGGGGGGTCAACGCAGGAGGTCGTGAGAGGTTACGGGCGGCGCGAGACGGTCGTCACCACCCCCCGCGAGGGGTCGGCCGCGGCGGCGGGTGTGCTCCTCAACGCAGGACGCACGTCGTCACGCAGGCCGCGAGATCCCTCACGTCCGCCTGGCGAAACGGACCTTGCCGTGCTTGTCGAGGGAATGCTGGAACGTCGGGTCGTGGATCCGTCGGTGGTGGGGCGGGCACAGCAGCCGACCCTTCTCGACACTCGTCCCGCCGCCCTCGCCCCAGGACACCTCGTCGTGGTGGGCCTCGGTCATGGCAGGTGGCGCGTCGCAGCCGGCGGCCGTGCAGCCGCCGTCGCGGATCCCCATCGCGACCCGCTGGGCCTCGGTGTGGAAGCGGCGCTTGCGGCCGACGTCGAGCGGCATGCTCGGGCCGCCGAGCACGGCGGGGATGATGCCCGCCTGGCAGGCCAGGCGTCGCGCCTCGCCCGCGCTGATGCGGCCGCCGGTGTCGAGCGACGCAGCCTTGAGGCCACCGAGCAGGGTCTCGAGGTCCATCGTCACGACGACCGTCGCCGCCACCCCACCTGCCTTCGGCGTGGACGCGGCGGGGCGGGTCTCGACGTAGTCCATGAACGCCCGGCCCATCCGGTGCCGGGTCAGCGCCGGCGGGCGCTCCGCGTCTCCGTGGCCGCCCGCGCTTCCCTTCCTGAGGTCTCGAGCGACGCGGGCCTTGAGGTCCTTGAGGAGCATCGCCCCGTGGAGCGACGGGATGGTGAAGCGGCCGTGGCACGTGCCGTGCCCGTCGTCGACCATGGAGAACGACGCTGCGGCGAGCGCATCGGCCTCCTCGGCCTCGAGACGACGCGCCTCCTCGGCGTCCGCGGCTTCAGGGTCGACCGCCTCGAGCACCCGACGCCCCAGCACGCGCAGGTCCTTCGCGTCGTGCTCGCCTGCCTTGTCGAGCAGGAACCGCGTCGCCGCAGCCGGAACCCAGTCCTCGACCGCCTCGGGCAGGTCGTCCACCGCGTCGGCGATCACGCGCGCCTGGTCGGTGCGCAAGTCGCCGGACGCCAACCCCTGGGCCACCTCGTCGTGGCCCTCCAGCGTCTTCGCCAGCCGCGCCAGCCGGTGCGCCTCAGCACGGGTGGTGCGCGTCGCCTGTGACCACCAGTTGGCCGTCGACGTCGCGCCGGTGTCCATCCCCGCGCCCACCGCCTCCGCCTGCCGCAGCACCCGCATCAGGAGCGCGTCGAGCTGGCCCCGCACCCGGGTCAGCGACAGCAGCGCCTCCTCGGCGTCCTTGGTCGACATCGTCCACATCGGCCGGTCGATCGCCGCCGCGAGGTCAGCCTCGAGCCACCGCGCCAACGCCACCACCTGGTGGTCATCGAAGTGTGCGATCGCTGTCATGCACGCACTCTTCCAGAGGGGTACGACAGTGGGGCCGGCTTGTTAGGACGGGGTGTGGAGAGAGGCGTCGACCTTCTCTCATGGGGTCTGGTCACGGGCCGGAGTTCGAACGGCTATGGCGGGCGGCGAAGGCGCTGCTCTGCGCCCAGAATGGGCTACCTCGGAGGCGACGGTTCGCCCACTCTGGCACGGGTGTAGAGCACCCAATCGGAACGCATCCATGAACGTGCGGCCGGGGTTCCTCTGGCGGCCAAGCGCGCTTTCAGAAGTGCCAGGCCCTCAGGCCAGACTGGTCCAGCCTTGTCTTTGAACGGGTCAACTACGACGGTACGAGGATCGGTGAGCCTCAGGACGTCGAGGCATAGGTCTAAGTCGGATGGCTCGAGCCTCCGGTGCGCTGCAGCGCGAGCGTCGTGACGAAGTCCCTTTGCGCATTGGCCGCCGAAGGAGTGTCAGCGACATTGCTGGTCCAGTCGAGCTATTGCCCAAATCAAAGGTACCGGCGCACTCTAGGCAGAAGCGCATTCAATTCGGGCTCATCTCGACCCCAGAATCTCTGCGTGAGGGCTGAGTTGCAGGCCTTCTCGGGTCACGTGGTGGGCATGGATGGAGGGATCCCAATGGCGGAACGCACCATTACCTTGGACCTGGAGGACGGGCTCACCATGGCCGTCGTGGCCGAGCAGGCTGGGCCGCAGCTCGTGGCGGACAAGGACATCATCGCTAAACTGTCCAACGTCACGAGATCGATCGAGGTGGTTGGCCGAGAGACACTCGAGGCCGTCAAGAGGGCGGCTCCAGAGAAGGCGACCGTCGAGCTCGGCTTCGGCCTCGCTCTGGAACAGGGACAGCTCGTCGCACTCTTGGGCAAGGGCAAGGCCGAGGCCACGATCAAGGTGACGTTCGAGTGGTCGAGGGCCGAGACCGAGTGACATGCCGATCCCGGAGGACGCGCTTGGAGCAATACGCACGCTGCTGAAGAGGTGCACGGTTGCCATCACCGGCGCCGCCGGCGAGCACGGCAGCGGGTTCTTCATCGACGAGCACCTCGTCCTGACCTGCGCGCACGTCGTCGCCGCACCAGAGGGCTCCGAGGTGACAATCCACATTGCCGGGCCGGCTGAGCGCACCGGTGTCGTCAAGGAGTACCTGCCCGGCGACGACGTCGACCTCGCCGTGGTGGAGGTCAGCTGGCTCGGCGACGACCCGCCGCAGCCGGCCGTCGCGCTGGACCGCGCGTTCGTGGACAACATCGAGTACCTCGCCGTCGGGTTCCCGCGCGAGGACCTGAACCGGACCACGGGACTCGAGGAGGTCCCCTACAAGATCAACGCGCACTACGGTGCCGATCGGGTGACCCCGCATGTGCTCAACATCCACGCGGGTGGACCTAAGGTCCAGCCCGGCCTGAGTGGCGGGGGGATCTTAAACCCACAAAGCGGGGCTGTCGTCGGGCTGGTCCAATACACCGCCGAGGTCGGGACAGACTCCGGCGGCGGCGGCATCCCGATAGTCCGGGCCTCCGAGCACCTCGCGACCGTCAAGGAGCACCTTGATAACCCCCCGCTGGCAACCCGGGTGTGGCGCGACGCGCTAGGACCGGAGGCCTGGCGAGAACTGGGCAACGAGTGGGACTGGCAGTCTCGCGTCGAGATCCGCATCGCGGGGACGGTCCGAGAGTGGAGCGTTCAGGCGCTGCTTGCCGTGGGACGCCCCGCCGTTGCCCGCGAGCTCGCCGACACGCGCGATTCCGACGACGAGGAGCCGTATCTGATCAGCGGCGCGGCCCTGACCAACGAGATCACCGAGGCCCTGTTCAACTGGGCACGTCGACGACGCGTGAGGGACGCGGCAGACGTCGAGCTGCTCGGTCGGCTGCTGGCCGCGGCCCTGCTCCCGGATCCCGTGGTCGCCCGGCTGACGGGAGCGGCCGCGAGCGATGAGCTGCTGGTGCGCCTGCTGTTCGAGGAGCCGGGCGACGCCGAAGAGGGGAGCCCGCTCTTCGACGTTCCGTGGGAGTTCGTCTCGTTCCGGGTGGAGGACGAGCCGCGACAGGTCGCCACCCACCCAGGGATGAGATTCGCGCGCGTGGCGTCTCGCCACGACGACAACGAGGTCGACCTGGAGCCCGGGCGAGCGCCGGCCGGCGTGCTCGGCATAGCCATCCAGCTGGAGGAGTGGCAGGCGAAGATGCCCTTCTTCACGCAGCGCCTCACTCAGAAGTCCAAGGACGTCGTGTGGCCTAAGCACGGCGCGTTGGCCGGTAGCCTCGAGGCGGCGATCACCCAGAACCCGGGAGTCTTCGACGCCCTCGTCCTCGACACGCCCAGCCCCTTCAGGGTCCGAACCACCATCCAGAACTGGGAGGAGACCAAGCAGGGACTGTCCGACATGGAGGTCGTCCACTACTGCGGATTCGGGGAGATGCAGGACGGCAGCCCGAAGATCGCCCTGGCCGATGACGAGGGCGAGGAGGAGTGGCGGGACCTCGAGGACCTGTACAGCAAGGTCGCGCAGAGCGGAGCGCGGTTGCTCGTGGTCCAGTTCCTGCTGCCGATGCTGGGCACCGATCCGGTGCCGATCCCGGCAAGCGCCTTCGTGTCCGCGCTGCGAGGTGAAGTGAACGCCGTCGTGTTCACCCCGGTCCCGATCCATCCCCGGCAGGCGTCGTCGTTCAATCAGACCTTCTACGACGAGCTCGGCCACGGCGCGACGGTCGAGGCGGCGGTGCAGACGGCGAGGGCGAGGGTCGCGGAGGACAGCTTCCTCAACGATTCGGCCAGCTTCGGCTGGTTCACGCTGCTGACCGGGCCGCGATCCGGGCTGCGGCTGGTCGACCCGGCGGCGGGATCGGCAGGTAAGTTCCGCGACGCGACGTCGGCGAGTGAGCGGGAGCACTGAGATGTCGGGCTTCGTCGAACTGATCAAGGCGACCGAGGACCGGTTGCGCCGCGAGCACGATGTCGACGCAGGGATGGACGCGGTGATCGAGTCGATCGGCACCGCGGTCGACCCGACCGATACCGTCGCGATCACCAAGAAGTTGTTGCGGCGCAGGATTCGGGCCCTCCATGCGGCCTCCGACCAGCTGACCCAGCTTAGCCACCAGATCGAACAGTTGGCGGGCCTCCTGCATCTGCTGCCGGAGGGCTGGGACGACCGGCGCAAGCGCATCGAGGCCGACCTGGCCGCGAACCAGGCCACGGGACTCGCGACCTGGCTCTCGGACTGGTACGACGCCGCGAGCCGGCAGCGGTGGGACGCTGTCGACCGGCTGGTCACAGACGTGCGTTTGCCGGACACCGCGCACCTTCTGCTCGACCGGATGCGGCTCGCGCAAGAGTCGATCGCCTCGGGACGGTGGGTCCTCGCCAGGCCGGTTCTCGAGGCCGGGCTGGACGGGTTCGAGCTCGGCGGCCGTCACGTGCCCAACGAGGAGACGAGCGGGCGCTTGGCGGGGTTGCTCGCGAGGCTGTCGCTGGCGAACGATCCCAGCACCGATCCGGCAGACCTTCTCCGGCGAGCCCTCAACCAGGGGTCGTCGACGACCGCCGTCGCGCTGGCGGCACGCTGGCACCGGTTCCAGGGCGACCTAGCGCAGAGCGAGCGCTGGCTGGACCAGGTCGAGGTGGAGGACCACACCGATCTCGACGTGGCCGTGGAGCTTATCGAGCGGGCGCGGCGCCAAGGGAAGGCGTCGTTGGCGGCCGAGGTCGCGGCGGCAGCCGTTGCGACCGTGCCGATCGTGTCCCACATTGAGATGCACCTTCGGGCGCTCCTGTATCCGCCGCCGGTCGAGCTGTGGATCGCGATGGCGGAGCGTGCGCTCGTCGAACGCGACCTCGAGGGCGTCGACACGGCACTGGAGCAGGGCTTCGAAACGGCAGAATGGACCGACAACCCGTCGCGGGCGCGCCTTGCGGAACTTAGGGCTGCGGTGGCGGAGCAGCGGGGCGCGGAAGGGCAGCAGGCGCAGGCCCTGGTCGACGCCGGCTCGGAGCGACTGTGGAGCGGTGCCCCGGAGTTGGGAATCCTGCACTTCGAGAAGGCCCTCACCCTAGAGCCGGGTCACACGGGCGCGCAGCTGCTGCTCGCGGACTCGCTGCTCGTCAGTGCGGGGGCACTTCCGTTGCGGATCGCGAAGCCGCGACTCCGGCGGGCGCTCTCCCTACTCACCTCCGCCCAGGCGCGACGGGCGGTCGAGCCGCACCAGGCTTGGAGCTACACAACGGAGAGCTATGCGCGGCAGTCCTTGCTCGACGACCTAGACCCTGGGGCCGATCGTGAGACGTGGCCGGCCCTGCTCGCGGCGTGCCGGGGCCTGGCCTCCGACCTGGGGGACTGGACCCGATGGTTGACCCTCGCTGACGCACTGTCCGCGATGAGGGCGCACGAGTTGGCCCTCGACGTCGCCCGCCACGTCAGGAGGACGTTCGGCGACGACGCCGGCATGCGCCGGATGGCGGCCGAGAAGTATGCCAACACGGGCTATCCGGACAAGGCGATCCGGGCGCTGGAGCCCCTGGACGGCTATGACGAGGAGGCACGGAGGGGGGTCGACGCCGTCCGGGCCTACTGCATCCTCCGGCTCGGGGACCCCGCCGAGGCCGCCAGCCTGCTGCGGCGCACGGAGTTGGACCCCGAGTGGGCCTGGGCCACCGAGTCACTCGTGTCCGCGCTGCTCCTCACCGGCCGGATGCCGGAGGTCATGTCGGAGGTTGCGTCGCTCGAACGTCATTGGTCGGGTCGGCTCGACGAGCGGTCGGCCGCGTCGTCGATGGCGTCGGTCCACCTATGGCAGGGCCGCTTCGACGCGGCAGCGGACCTGTGCGAGAGGCTCGACAACCGCGCCGAGGATGCAGGGTCCGTGCTGGCGACCGCGCGGCTGCTTCAAGGCCGGCGCGAGGAGGCGGTGGCCCTGTTCGAGAGCTGGCTCAGGACGTCGGCCACGCGGCGTGCGCTGGCGGAATGGGAGCTGCTGACGGCGCCCCAGATCCGGGTCCTGGCCGTGCACTTCGGCGTACCCCTGGTCGACCTGCAGGACCTGAACCGGCTCGCTGACGACCTCCTGGCCGGCCACGCATGGCCGGAGCCGCCAAGCCCCTGGGGCAGGGTGGGCCGGTTCCAGGCAGATCCGGTAGATGAAACCGCACGGATAGCAACCGAGATGTGCGGCGCACTGGTGCGGTTCGCCCGAGGGGATGCGGCGGCAGCCGCGGCTGGTTTGTCCGACCAGCCCCTCGATGAGATGAGCGACACCCTGTTTCAATCCCTGAAACAACAGGCCACCAAGCGCGACGCCCCGGAGGGCGCGGCCTCGGAAGTGCCGTTGGCCAGCCCGCCAGGCGAGACGGAGGCAACGCCCGAGCGGGATGCTGACGAGCGGCTTGCCTCGGACGTGGTGGCTGCGCTGCGCGACGGCCGGCAGGCGGACGCGAACCAGGCGATCGAGGCATTGATCCAGCGCGACAGCGCCGAGGAGGTCGGTTCGCAGCTGTGGCTGGCCGCCGAATCCGACTACGAACTCTACGACGACGTTATGAGGTTGGTTGAGTCGTTCGTCGAACGCGACCAGCTGTCCGAGTCGGCAGGCGCACTGTTGGGTCGGCTCCGCGAGTGGACTGCACTTCGGCTGCTGCTGCCACCTTCCTGGTTCGCCGGCCATGAGGACCCTGTGGCGACACACCCGATCTTCCTCCGGTACATCCCCGAAGCACAGTTTCGGACGGAAGGGATGCCCGGCGTCCGCGTGTCCACCGACGAAGAACTCGAGCCCGACGGCTACCGGGTGCTGAGCGGCATCGAGGTCCTTGAGACGGGTCGGGTCGACCCGAGCGGCCGCTACACCGCTACGGAGTCTGCGCCGCTGGCGACCAGCGACACGTCGTCGGTCCGATGGGCAGAGGTGGTGCCAGGGATCGTCGCCGTCCCTCTGGCCGTCGACCCCGCGCTACCGCGCGAGTTGTTCCTGATGACTGCGGACGAGGTCGTCGTACGGCGTGCGGAGTACGGGTTCCAGGGAGCGCAGGCCGACGGCTAACCTGCGGACATACCCACGGCTTAAAGCTCACGGCCCGTGATGGACGAACCGGCAGGGTGGCACCTCGCCGCCGCTCGCGCCCGATATCCCCGCCTGCCCGGTTTCCCAAGAAGGTCTGGCGGAAGATCTGGTCGAAACCCCATACCCTGAATCGGCCCTCAAGGGACACGTTCCTGCTGGCTTGGGGATGGACTCGATGAACCTACGGATTTACCACTAGCGTTCGCGGAGGCATTGAGGCGACGCCGAGGAAATCCTCGGATCACCGGAGGACTGTCGGCGGCCACCCAGGCCCTAAGTTGCGATGGCAACGACGGGTCCGCCCCATCCTCAAGACCGGCCAACCCGCACCCGTCGTCACTGCAGCAACAGTGCGGACTGGCGGCCTCATGGCTGTCGGCAACGCTCGAAAATGAGGCCGATCCGACGCTCGAAAACGAGGCCACCGGTTCGTGTTGTCTAGTCTGCCGGGTCTTGGGTTCTGATGCTGGGCAGGGTGTCGATTCCGCGGTTGCGTAGCC